>NZ_CVPB01000001.1:3760000-4292500 GCF_001049855.1 Streptomyces sp. Wb2n-11 | reverse complement strand
CGAGGCTGCCGAGCCGGGCTCTTGCCCTGGCGATCGACATGGCGGTGGTGTGGACGGTTTACCTGAGTGTGTCCGTGGGACTGGCGATAGCCACTGCCTCGCTCGACGAGGCGGCCGGTATGGCGATCTCGGTGGCGTCCTTTCTGCTGGTGCTGGTCGGGGCTCCGATCGCGGTGGAGACGCTCACCCACGGGCGGTCGCTGGGGAAGACGGCCTGCGGGCTGCGGGTGGTGCGGGACGACGGGGGGCCGATCCGGTTCCGGCACGCGCTGGTTCGGGGGGCGGTGGGGGTCGTGGAGATCCTGATGACCTTTGGGGTCGTTGCGTGTATTGCTTCGCTCGTGTCCGAGCGGGGGCGGCGGATCGGGGATGTTTTCGCCGGGACTCTCGTCGTACGGGAACGGGTGTCCGCGGGACGGGTGGGTGTGGTGCCGCCTCCGCCGCCGTGGCTCGCGGGGCGGTTCGCCGGGCTGGACCTGTCCGGGGTGCCGGACGGGCTGTGGCTCGCGGTGCGGCAGTACCTGACGCGGATGGGGCAGTTGGATCCGCAGGTCGGCTCGTCCATGGCTGAGCGGCTGGCCGGGGATCTTGCGGCGCGTACGGGGGCGCCGGCGCCTCGGGATGTGCCGCCGGCCGCTTACCTCGCGGCCGTGATGAACGAGCGGCAGGCTCGGGAAGCGCGGCGGGTGCTGACGGAGACGGGTGCCCCCGGTGTGGCCGCGCCGGAGGGCGGGGCAAACGCGGTGGTGGATGCTGTGCGGGTGGCTGCGCCGGATGCCGGGCCGGGCGCTGGAGCGGGGCGGACGGAGGCGCCGTTGTCCAGTACCGGTACTGGTACTGGGTTTGCGCCGCCCGCTTAGGGCTCCTGACCGAATGGCCCTCAAGGGGGCTGGTTCCTCGTCGCGGGGTGCCGGCGGGCAGCGTGGGGCGATGCACTCGGGTCAGCCGCTGCCTCGTGGGTGAAGGTCATCGGTACGGCCTCGCTGCTCATGCTGGAGGAGCGGGCGTGCGAGCTCAGCCTCGACCAGCGGTCGGACCCGGCGTGGGTGAGGGCGAATGCGGCGCCCGAGGGGAGTCACCACCTGTGGCCGGCCCTGTGGAACAGCCCGTCCCACCGTCCGGACATTCCGCATCGGCTGCGGTGCGAGCTGCTGCTCACACTGCGTTCGGGAGAGCACGTGATGAGCCTGCTGGACATACTTCCCGATGCCTTCGTCCCGCTGCCGAGGGTGACCTCGCGCGAAGAGGGCGTGCGGATCAGCCGGCTCCTGGACCGCGTTCCGACGGTCAGGGAATGGCTGTTGCGGGAAGGCGGGGGCTCAGCGGGCCGGCTGTGACAGGCGGCCCGGCAGATCAGCGAGCACGCGGGGCGCAGGAACGCCTCATGGATGTCGTCGCGGATCTCCCGGCGGGTCCGCGCCTGCCCCGCTTCGGCGGCGCCGCCCGGAGTGGCGGGAGAAGCTGGGTGACGTCGTTGCGGTTGTCGCCGGTCGGCGTGGTGGCGGGTGGGATATGGGATATCGGTGGGGTCGGTGCTCGGGGGGCGCGCTGCCCGGATCGGATGGGGAGCCGTCCGCCGCTGCCCGGAAGAAGTCCAGGGCGCTCGCGCGGCGGGTCCTGACGATGCCGGTGTGCAGTACGGGCAGGATGCCCTGGCCACACCACCGGTCCGGTCACCGAGTGCGGCGCTCCGGCTTCGGCAGTAGCGGTTCGGCCCCCTCCCACAGCGTGTTCCCGGTGTTCTCGGCATGCCACGGCTTCGGCCGAGCACTCCCGCCCCCGGACCAGCGGTCCCGGAGTGGACCGGCCGCCTCGAAGATCATTGCGTTGGAAGTTGCCGGGCGGGGCGGCGCTCGAAGTCGTGGGAGGCGGGGGCTGGTGGTCAGGGAAAGGCCGAAGGGGGGTTTCCAGGTGTTCCAGCTCGATGCCGGGGGCTGAGAGGACCACGTCGCCCGCGATGTGGATCTGGTGCTGCTCGCCGGTGTCCAGCGCGTCGACCCGGTACTCGTCCACCATCAGGGGGCCGTTGTCAGTGGCGTGCGCTTCACTCTTGAGCAGGGCCCAGGCCTGGTCGATCGTGCGGGGGGCCAGGACCGGGTCGGTGAAGGCGACGAGGCGGACGCGGGCGGCGGGGGAACCGGGGGTGAGGCGCAGGAGGCGGGTGGTTGCGATGAGGAAAGCGGGGGATGTGCCGGTGAAGGCGTGGGCGGGGACGTTGCCTTCGGTGGCGTGAGTGCCGGTCGGGTCGGTGCGGACCCAGGTGACGCCGTCGATGGCCGCGCCGCGGATCTGCCAGCTCGCGGCGTGCAGTTCGAGGCGGATGGGGCGGCCCAGTTCGTCGATGGCCAGGTCGACGGAGCCGGCGTGGTCGCCGGAGGGGGTGGTGATCTGGGAGACGTAACGCCAGCCGGAGGGGCCGGGCGCGCAGTGGAAGTGTTCTTCGCCGAGGAGGGTGTGGTCGTGGGGGTCGTGGAGCGAATATCGGCCTCGGGGCATGGGTCTGTCCGGTTCTTCGGGTCCGACACGGGGCAGGCCCCCGGCACGGGGGTGCGGGGGCCTGCCTGAAAGCTGCTGCTGTGTGTTGAGCGTGGTGCTCAGTAGCGGTAGTGGTCGGACTTGAACGGGCCCTCGACCTCGACGCCGATGTAGGCGGCCTGCTCGGGGCGGAGGGTCGTGAGCTTGACGCCGAGGGCGTCGAGGTGGAGGCGGGCGACCTTCTCGTCGAGGTGCTTGGGCAGCACGTAGACGTCGGTCGGGTACTCCTCGGGCTTGGTGAACAGCTCGATCTGGGCCAGGGTCTGGTCCGCGAAGGAGTTGGACATCACGAACGAGGGGTGGCCGGTCGCGTTGCCCAGGTTCAGCAGGCGGCCCTCGGACAGGACGATGATGACCTTGCCGTCGGGGAACGTCCAGGTGTGGACCTGCGGCTTGACCTCGTCCTTGACGATGCCGGGGATGGCGGCGAGGCCGGCCATGTCGATCTCGTTGTCGAAGTGACCGATGTTGCCGACGATCGCCTGGTGCTTCATCTTGGCCATGTCCGCGGCCATGATGATGTCCTTGTTGCCCGTCGTGGTGACGAAGATGTCGGCGATGGAGACGACCTCGTCGAGCGTCGTGACCTGGTAGCCGTCCATGGCCGCCTGGAGCGCGCAGATCGGGTCGATCTCGGTGATGATCACGCGGGCGCCCTGGCCGCGCAGGGACTCCGCGCAGCCCTTGCCCACGTCGCCGTAGCCGCAGACGACGGCGACCTTGCCGCCGATCAGGACGTCGGTGGCGCGGTTGATGCCGTCGATGAGGGAGTGGCGGCAGCCGTACTTGTTGTCGAACTTCGACTTCGTCACGGCGTCGTTCACGTTGATCGCCGGGAAGAGGAGGGTGCCGTCGCGGTGCATCTCGTACAGACGGTGGACACCGGTGGTGGTCTCCTCCGTGACGCCGCGGATCTCCGAGGCCAGCTGGGTCCACTTCTGCGGGTTCTCACCGAGGGTGCGGCCCAGCAGCGTGAGGATGTGGGCGTACTCCTCGCTGTCCGCGGTGGACGGGTCCGGAGCGGCGCCGGCCTTCTCGAACTCGACGCCCTTGTGAACGAGGAGGGTCGCGTCACCACCGTCGTCGAGGATCATGTTCGGGCCGCCGGTGGGCGTGTTCGGCCAGGTCAGAGCCTGCTCCGTGCACCACCAGTACTCCTCCAGGGTCTCGCCCTTCCAGGCGAAGACCGGGACACCGGCGGGGGCGTCCGGGGTGCCGTTCGGCCCGACCGCGATGGCGGCGGCGGCGTGGTCCTGGGTGGAGAAGATGTTGCAGGAGGCCCAGCGGACGTCGGCGCCGAGGGCGACCAGCGTCTCGATGAGGACGGCGGTCTGCACGGTCATGTGCAGCGAGCCGGTGATGCGGGCGCCGGCGAGCGGCTGAGCGGCGGCGTACTCCTCGCGGATCGACATCAGGCCGGGCATCTCGTGCTCGGCAAGAGTGATCTCCTTGCGGCCGAAAGCGGCGAGGGAGAGGTCGGCGACCTTGAAGTCCTGGCCGGTGGCGACAGTCGTCATGCGGGCTGCTCCTCGTGGGTTGGTTCGAGGTGGGTACGGCTGACTCTGCGGCGGCGGGCATACGAGTGCCCGGGCGCTCGCAGCGCAGTCCGTCGGAGGCCCTCTCTCCCTCGGCCGGTCCACGGGACCGCCCGACCGCCATCAGCAGCGACGTCTGGCTAGGTCACGAATCTACACCGATCGGCCCAGTGAACCCCAGCCGCCCTGGTCAGCGCTGTGGACGGTAAGCCGGGGGACAGGTCGGCCGATACCGGATTTTTTGGGCTTTTGATCGAGGTGTTCCGTGTGGCACGGCGCCTGTTCCTCGGGCCGTGCGCGCACCTTCAGGCGGTCCCTGACCTGGGGCGAGGGCTCGGAGACGTCCGCCCACCGCTCGTTCACCGCCGCCACGGACATTCCGATCTTCTTCTGCGATCCGGCCAGCCCCTGGCAGCGCGGACCGAACGGGAACACGAACGGCTTGCTGCGGCAGTACTTCACCGAGGGAACCGGCCTGGCAGCCCACACCCCCGGCGACCTGGCGGCCGTCGCGGCGGAACTCGACAGCCGCCCACGCAAAACGCCCGGCCGGGAAACCCCGGCCGGGCGTCTCGCTGAGCTCCTGGCAACAGCCAGTTGACCGATGTGCTGCAACGGCCCCTGGAATCCGCCTGGACGGCGGAGGCCTTCGTCGTGAGACGCGTGAGGCCCGTGGGGCGTACGAAGGTCAGTGACCGACCGGGCCGCCCGGTGTGCTCGCCGGGTCCTTGCCCGCCGCTGCCGCCGTCTCGCTGTAGATGTCCGGTTCCAGGTAGATCACGCGGGCGATCGGGACCGCCGCGCGGATGCGCTCCTCCGCCGCGTTGATCGCGTGGGCGATCTCGCCGGCCGTGTCGTCGTGCTGGACCGCGATCTTGGCGGCGACCAGCAGTTCCTCGGGGCCGAGGTGGAGCGTACGCATGTGGATGACGCGGGTGACCGTCTCACCGTCGACGAGAGCGGTCCTGATCTTCTCCACGTCCTCCGTGCCGGCCGACTCGCCGAGGAGGAGGGACTTGGTCTCGGCCGCCAGGATGATCGCGATGACGATCAGCAGGACGCCGATGCAGAGGGTGCCGATGCCGTCCCAGACGCCCTCGCCCGTGACGATGGCCAGGCTGACGCCGACGAGCGCCAGAATGAGGCCGACCAGCGCGCCGAGGTCCTCCAGGAGGACGACCGGCAGCTCGGGGGCCTTGGCGCGGCGGATGAAGTTCTTCCAGGACAGGTTGCCGCGCGTCTGGTTGGACTCGACGATCGCCGTGCGGAAGGAGAAGGACTCCGCGATGATCGCGAACACCAGGACGCCGACCGGCCAGTACCAGGCCTCGATCTCGTGCGGGTGCTTGATCTTCTCGTAGCCCTCGTAGATGGCGAACATGCCACCGACGGAGAACAGCACGATGGAGACCAGGAAGGCGTAGATGTAACGCTCGCGTCCGTAGCCGAAGGGGTGCTGGGGGGTCGCCTCGCGCTTGGCCTTCTTGCCGCCGAGCAGCAGCAGGCCCTGGTTGCCCGAGTCGGCGAGCGAGTGCACGCTCTCCGCGAGCATCGAGGACGAGCCACTGAAGAGGAACGCCACGAACTTGGCTACTGCGATCGCGAGGTTGGCGGCGAGTGCCGCCACGATCGCCTTGGTTCCGCCTGACGCACTCATGGGTGCCGGATGTCCCTTCCTTGATGCCGCGGCCCTGGCGCCGCCGTACGGCCGGTCATTGTTGCAGCTTGCCGCGGAAGCCTGCGCGGACGGTACGTCAGGCGACGACTGTGGCGCGGAAGAGTGTGCCCGTACCGGACAATTGGACTGATTCTCCTGCTGGTACGAAGGCCGACTCTCCCGGTGCGAGAGTGTGTTCGCCGACGCTGACCCTGCCGGCCGTGCAGAGCAGGATCTGCGGGGTGGCGGACGGGAGGGTGCGCGGCGCCGCGCCCTCGGCCAGGACGTGGCGCGAGAGGCGGAATTCGTCGATCGGGGTGTTGTACAGCTCTTCGCCGTCGGGGGACGACGCCTCGGGGCGCAGGACGCCCGGGTCGCCGGCCTCGAAGCGGACGACGCGCAGGAGTTCGGGGACGTCCACGTGCTTGGGGGTCAGGCCGCAGCGCAGGACGTTGTCCGAGTTCGCCATGATCTCGACGCCGAGGCCGCTGAGGTACGCGTGCGGGACGCCGGCGCCGAGGAAGAGTGCCTCGCCGGGCTGCAGCCGTACGTAGTTGAGCAGCATGGCGGCGATGACGCCCGGGTCGCCCGGGTAGTGGTGCGCGAGGCCGGCGTACGGGGCGTACGCGCCGCCCAGGCGCTCGGCGGCGGCCGCGGCCGCCGTGACGGTCCCGGCCATCTCGGCGCGGTCCGCGGTCAGTACGGCGGTGAGCACCTCGCGGAGCGCGGCCTCCTCGGGGTGGGCGTGGAGGAGGTCGACGTACGGCTTGAGGGAGTCGACTTCGAGCGCGGCGAGCGTGTCGGCCGACTCGGCGGGGGCGCGGAAGCCGCAGAGGCCGTCGAAGGGGGTGAGGGCGCAGATCAGTTCGGGCTTGTGGTTGGCGTCCTTGTAGTTGCGGTGCGGGGCGTCGAGGGGGACGCCCCGGGCCTCCTCGGCGGCGTAGCCCTCCTTGGCCTGGGCCAGGTTCGGGTGGACCTGGAGGGAGAGGGGGGCGCCGGCCGCGAGGATCTTGAGGAGGAAGGGGAGGCGGGGGCCGAACTTCCGCACCGCGGCCTCGCCCAGTTCGGCTTCGGGGGCGGCTTCGATGACCGCCGAGAGGGGCTGTTCGCCCGTGCCGCGGTCGACGCGGGAGGGCGCTCCGGGGTGGGCGCCCATCCACATCTCGGCCTGGGGCTCGCCGGTGGGGGCGGTGCCGAGCAGGTCCGGGATGGCGGTCGTGGAGCCCCAGGCGTAGGGGCGCACGGTGTTCGAGAGGCGGTCCATGGGGCTTTCCCTGGGTGTGGTGGCTCTGGTACCGGCCGGCCTCGGTGGCGGCGGCAGGCGGTGCAGGTCAGATGCTGGTCCTCATGATCACCCTGCGGAAGCGAGCGCCAGGTAAACGGCGGCGAAATCCGTGATGGCGAGCAGTTCGGCGAGGTTCTCCAGCTCGCTGCCCTCCTCCGGTTCGATCTCACTGACGGCCGTGTCGTGGCTGAGCGCGAGTTCGCGGGCGGCCGGGGCCGCGGAGATTCCGCCGGCGGGGCGGTCCCGGAGGAGCACCACGCGTGCGTGCAGTGCCTGTGCTTCGTCGACACGGTCGCGGAAGAAGTCTTCGGGGTCGGCGCCCGCGGCGAAGGTCCCCGCGAGCAGTACGCCGTGGGCCGGCAGGGCCTCCGGAAGCTCGGCGGCGAGGGCGGGGCGGCCGGCCAGCTCGGCGAGCACGGAGGAGAACCGGCGGCCGGCGGGGCCGGCGCACGTGCCCTCCGTCCAGATGAGCGGCAGCGAGTCCGCGAGCTCGGACGCGAGGGTCTTGGCCGGGTTGCCGTACGTCGCGATGGCCGGGCCGCAGCGTTCCGCGGTGCGGTCGAGGCGGTCGGCGACGAGCCGGAGGGTGTCCGGGGGCGCGGTGACCAGGCCGAGGCGGTCGAAGAGGACGAGGAGGGGGGTGAGGAGTGCCCAGAGCGCGCCGGGGCCGGTGGCGTCGCCCTTGTCGTACTCCTCGTAGGGCGCCGTCGCCATCGGTACGACCATGCCGTGCACACCGCCGACGGACTCGCTCAGCGGGGAGCGCTGCGGGGCCACGGCGACGACCGTGCAGCCGCGGCGGTACGCCTGCTCGGCGAGGAGCGCGAGGCCGGGTTCGGCGCCGTCCGGGGTGACGAGGAGGAGGAGGTCGACGGAGCCCGCCCAGCCCGGGAGCGCCCAGCGCAGGGCGCCGGCGGCGGGGGCGACTCCGGTGGAGTGCAGCCGGGCGACCGGACAGGAGGCGCCGGCGAGGGTGGCCAGCAGGTCGGCCACGCCGTTCGCGGCGGTGCCGGGGCCCGCGATCAGTACGGCGCGGGGGCGGCCCTCCGGCTTGATCTCCGCGAGGCCGGCCTCGGTGGCGTGCCGTGCGGCGGTGCGTACGCGTGCGCCCGCCTCCGCGGCGCCGCGGAGCAGGCCGCGGTGGTCGGCGCGGGCCAGGGACTCCGGGTCGTCCAGCAACGACTCGTCGAGCATGGTGCGGGCCTCCGATCGCCGGGCGCGTGGCTCGTGGCCCTGCGCGAGGTGGTGGGTGGGGCGTCAGGCGGGGCGGGTGTCGGGCGGGCGGCGCGTCAGGCGGGGCGGCGGGCCTCGTCGACGAGGAGGACCGGGATGCCGTCCCGTACCGGGTAGGCCAGACCGCAGTCCTTGCTGGTGCAGATCAGCTCGGGGGTGTCCGCGGCGGACGCGTCGTCGAGGGGCGCGTGACAGGCGGGGCAGGCGAGGATCTCCAGAAGGCCGGCTTCGAGCGGCATGGGGCGGGTCCCTTCGAGCATGCGGACAGGGGTACGGATCGGGCCAGGTCAGCCTACCGCCGGGGCGGGGGCGGCGCGGTCTGGCGGGGCGGTCGGCGTGGACGTGGCGGTGTTCACCGGTTCCTCGCTGCCGGAGGGGCGGTGCGGAGGGGCCCGAGTGAAGGGGGCGGGGTGCGAAACCCCCTCCGCCGGGCCCCGTGGAGCCCGGCGGAGAGGGTACGCGCGCGGTGCCGCCGTGCCGGGTCCGGAAGGCTAGGCGCGGATCAGCGCCAGGGCCTCGTCCCGGGTTTTCACCATGGTGGACTCGTCCCTCGCCTCCACGTTCAGCCGCAGCAGGGGCTCCGTGTTGGAGGGGCGGAGGTTGAACCACCAGTCGGCGGCGGTGACCGTCAGGCCGTCGAGTTCGTCGATGGTGATTCCGTCGCGGCCGGTGTACGCCGCCCTGACCGCCGCCAGCCGGCCCGCCTGGTCGTCCACCGTCGAGTTGATCTCGCCGGAGCTCGCGTAGCGGTCGTACTGCGCGACCAGGTCGGACAGGGTGCCCTCCTGGCCGCCGAGGGCCGCGAGGACGTGGAGGGCGGCCAGCATGCCGGTGTCCGCGTTCCAGAAGTCCCGGAAGTAGTAGTGCGCCGAGTGCTCGCCGCCGAAGATCGCGCCGGTACGGGCCATCTCCTCCTTGATGAAGGAGTGGCCGACACGGGTACGGACCGGGGTGCCGCCGTTCTCCTTGACGACCTCCGGGACGGACCACGACGTGATCAGGTTGTGGATGACCGTGCCCTTGCCGCCGTTGCGCGCCAGCTCGCGCGCGGCGACCAGCGCCGTGATCGCGGACGGGGAGATGCCCTCGCCGCGCTCGTCGACGACGAAGCAGCGGTCCGCGTCGCCGTCGAAGGCCAGGCCGAGGTCGGCGCCGGTCTCGCGGACCTTCGCCTGGAGGTCGACGATGTTCTTCGGGTCGAGCGGGTTGGCCTCGTGGTTCGGGAACGTGCCGTCCAGCTCGAAGTAGAGGGGGACGACCGTGAGGGGCAGGGAGGCGAAGACCGTGGGGACCGTGTGGCCGCCCATGCCGTTGCCCGCGTCGACCACGACCTTCAGGGGGCGCATCGAGGCCAGGTCGACCAGGGAGAGGAGATGGGCCGCGTAGTCCGTCAGCGTGTCACGCCGGGTGATGGTTCCGGTCCTGGTGGCGGGGGGCGTCTGCGGAGCGTTCGCCGACCACTCCTCCACCAGCGCGCGGATCTCCGCGAGACCCGTGTCCTGGCCCACCGGAGCCGCTCCCGCCCGGCACATCTTGATGCCGTTGTACTGCGCGGGGTTGTGCGAGGCCGTGAACATCGCGCCCGGCAGACCGAGTTGCCCGGACGCGAAGTACAGCTGGTCGGTCGAGCAGAGTCCGATCTCCGTCACGTCCACCCCGCGCGCCGCCGCCCCGCGCGCGAACGCCCGCGAGAGCCCCGGCGACGAGGGCCGCATGTCGTGCCCGGTGACGATCGCGTCGGCATTCGTCACCTGCGCGAAGGCGGCTCCGAACAGCTCGGCCAGCGACTCGTCCCACTGGTCGGGGACCACTCCGCGCACGTCGTACGCCTTGACGATCTGCGACAGATCAGCAGCCACGGCCAACCCTCCTGAAGTCCGGTTAGGACCCCCCAAGCTACCCGCAGGACGTGACGTCAGAAACGGGCCTCAGGAGTCGGGAGAGCGCAGGACCCGCAGATGCCCGCGGCGTGCGACCTCCATCGGGTCCGCGGTGCGCGTCCCGCCGCCGACGTCCGCGGCGCGGTCGTGCGGCCTGGCGGCCTCACGTACGGCGTTGGCCAGTGCTTCGAGATCGTCGCCGCTGGGGCGCGGGGGGGCCGACCCGTCGACGAGCCGGAGGACTTCCCAGCCGCGCGGGGCGGTCAGCCGATCCGAGTGCTCGGCGCACAGGTCGTAACAGTGGGGCTCGGCATAGGTGGCGAGCGGGCCGAGGACTGCGGTCGAGTCCGCGTAGACGTACGTCAGTGTCGCGACGGCAGGGCGGCCGCACGCGGTGCGCGAACAGCGACGTACAGGGCTCACGATGTTGGACGGTACCGCACTCTTGAGCGGGCCGCGACGACTCTCCCCCACGTCACTCCACCGTGTCGTGTCTTCCACCGTGCCGCGACGGCCTTCTGAGCCACCGGTCTGACCTGCGCGGAGACCGCGACGAGGCGGTGGAGAACCGGCCGTGACCGGTCGTCACTCGGGACAAATGCCGTCAAGCGGCGTGAGATCGACGGTCGTGCACCGGCGTGAAAACGAGCCCAACCTTGGCTGGAATGCTCAATATGCGACATGCCGCGTGCCGTCCCTCCGTCGCGGTCCGACCGCTCGGATGAGGGCTACCCTGCGTCAGTGATGGACAGTCCCGTACCCCCCAGTCCCACCGGCCCGGGGCCGCGCCGCCGCGACCGCCACGGCCGCGGCATGCGTGGACCCGTGGCGCCGCCCCAGGTGCCCCTCTCGGTCAGCCGGGCCGCCGTCTTCGGCGACCTCGTGCAGGATTCCGTGGAGCGGCTGGAGCGGCGTTGGCCGCAGCTCGCCGAAGTCGACTTCCTGGTGCTCGACGTACCGCCCGCGGCCGGCGGCGGCGACGATTCCGGCGCCTGGGCCGACGAGTCGGTGCCGCTCGGCGGGGTGACCGCCGCGACGAGCGCCCACCCGGCCCGGATCGTCGTCTACCGGCGCCCCGTCGAGATCCGCACCAAGAGCCGGGACGAGCGCGCCCTGTTCGTGCACGAGATCATCGTGGAGCAGGTCGCGGAACTGCTCGGGCTCGCACCGGAGTCGGTCGATCCGCGGTACGGGGGCGGGGACGGGCAGGACTGACGCCGGTCAGTCGTCCAGTACCGACAGGTCCTGTTCCGCTTCCGGCACCAGGACCGTCCCGCGGTCGTCCGGCATCGTCTGCACGGTGAACATCGGGATGCCGTCCTCGGGCAGTTCGAGCGCGCGCGACGCGTGGACCGGGCCGCCCGACCGCGGTTCGACCGTCAGCGCGTACGAGCCCTTGAGCCCGGACGGCACCGGCGGTTCCACCGCGAGCGTCGTGCCCGCCTCGACCGTGTACTTCTTGACGACCGGCTCGCCGCCCTCGCTGCCCGCCGACGCGGTGACCTCGACCTCGGCCGTCGCGCCGGGCGCGGTCAGCGAGAGCACCGAGCCCCCGGCCCTGTTGTCCGCCACCGTGGCCCGCTCGCCCACCTGCCCGGTCGCCGGGATGTACGCCGTCTCCCGGGCGGCGCCCTTGCCGCGCACCACGCGCAGCGCGGCGACCACCGGTGCCGGGTCCCCCTGCGCCGGGCTCAGCAGCAGCGAGCCCTCCTCGCCCTTGGTGACGTCCTTGAGGTCGACGGCCGTGGTCATGCCCGCCTTGACGTGCAGGGTCTCGTGGCCCGCCGGTGTGATCGAGCCGCTGCGGCCCGCCAGCCGTACCTTCAGGTCGGCGTCGTCCTCACCGGGCGCGAACACCACCAGGTGCACGGACGTGGCGTCCGCCGGGATGCCGGGGAGCACGACGGTGTCCGAGGCGTCGGCGGAGGCGGCCAGCCAGTCGCTGCCGGCCTCCTCGTCCACCGCCTGGACGACGGCGCCGACGCGGCCGGTGCGGGTGGTCACGTGGACGGTCACGTTCTCGACGCTGTCGGCGCTCAGCGTCGACAGCAGCACCGGGACGCTGGACCTGGCGGGGACCGTGATGCCCTCCCCCGCGTCGGACTCCAGGGCGCCGTCCCTGCCGTACAGCCCGACGTCGGCGACGGCGGCGGTGTCGTCCGGGTTCGTGAGGTGTACGTAGTCGTGCCGCGTGTCGGCGGTGCTCGCGCCGGGGAACCAGAAGCTGGTGTCGGGCGCGGTGCAGCTGACGCCGAGCACGCCCCGGCCGTCGCCCGCCGTGATCTTCGTGGTCTGCTGCGCGGTCCATCCGGGGGCCAGGAGGCCGTCGGCCGAGCCGACGAGGGCGGGGGCTTCGGCGGTGTTCGCCTCGGCGGTGACGGGCTTGCCGGGCTCCTTCAGCGAGAGGACCGGCTTGCCGGGCCCCGCCTTCCCCGTGTCCTTCTCCTTCTCGTCCTCGGCACCGTCCCGGGTGGCCAGGGTCGCGTTGGTGGGGACGAGTTCCGCGGAGCCCTCCTCCGCGTCCGCGTCGCCCCTGCCCGCCGGAGTGACCGACGTGTACGTCGTCTCCGCGAGGTCGGACGTGCTGGGTGCGGGGCAGAGCAGGCTGGAGCGCTCCACGGGCATCCGCGCCGGGGTCTTCGCACCGGCGGCCCTGCCCGTACCGGCCGCCGCGGTGTCCGCCGGGCCGTCCGGCGCGGAGACCGCGGCGAATCCGGTGACTGCGGCGAGAGCGGTGGCGGCGGCGATCAGGGAGAGGGTGGTGCGGTTCATCGGTTGTTGCTCCCGTCGGGGCGCTGCTCGGGCTCGTTGCCTTCGGTGTAGGGCTGCGGCTGCTGCTGTCCGTAGCCGTACGGGTCGTACTGGCCTTCCGGGTACTGGTCTTCCTGGTACTGACCGGTCCGGTACGGGTCCGCCTGGTACGGGTCCGCCTGGTACTGCTCGCCGCCGTAGCCCTGCCGGCCGTCGCCGTACTGGCCGGCCTGGTACGGGTCGGCCTGGTACTGCTCGCCGCCGTACCCCTGGTGCTGGTCCTGGGCGTACGGCTGCTGCTGTCCGTACCCGGCGTCCGCGTACGCCTGCGCGTCCCACTCCCCGTACTGCTGCTGCGGCGGCACGGCCGCGTACACGGCGGTCCCGTCCTGCTCCTGGGACGGCTGACCGTACGGGTCCGCGACCGGCGGGGCAGGGGGCTGCTGCCCGGACTCCTCCACGTCCTCCCGGGGGGCGTGCGGGGCTTCCGCCCGCGCCGCCGCGCGCAGCCTGCGCGCCCTGCGGCCCTCGCCGGCCACCGGCTGCGCGGGCACCTCGGGCTCCTCCTCGGGCAGGTCGTCGTCGATCTCCTTGCGGCGGCCCGGCAGTGCGAGCACCAGCAGGAGGAGGACGATCCCGACCTGGGTCCAGACCCACACGGTGTGGGTGACGGGGGCCTCGTAGGTGAGGTCGAGCCTGCCGCCCCCGGAGGGCAGCTCGAAGCCCTGCGCCCAGCCGTCGACGGTCTTCTTCGCGAGTACGCGCCCGTCGAGCGTGGCCTGCCAGCCCTCGGCCGCCGAATCCGCGATGCGCAGGACGCGCCCCGCTTCGCCCGACGGGATCTGCGTGTGCGCCTCGACCGGCTCCGAGGCGACGGACAGCGGCTCGGCGCCCTCCTTGCCGGAGACGATCGTGGCCCGCGCGACCTGGCGGTCGACGCGCCACAGCGCGCTGCCGTCGAGCTGGCTGAGCCGGCTCAGGCCGGGCGTCGAGTCCAGGACGCGGCTCACCGAGCGGGGCGCACCGTCGCGCACGAGGACGTAACGGACGGCGTACCCGCCGAGCTGGTCGGCCTGGTCGGCGCCGGAGCCCGCGACCAGGTTGGAGACGATCCTGTCGAGGCGCGGGCTGCTGCCGCCCGCCTCGACGAGCTCCCCGTCGCCCAGGCGGGCGCCGGAGCCGCGTACGAGCGTGTACGAGACCTTCACGGCCGACGTACCGCCGAGGACCAGGGTGCGCGCCTGGTCGCGGGTGCCGCTCTCCTCCGCGACGAACGCCGGCACCTGCACCGGGTCACGCCGCTCCAGCGGCCCCGCGGCGCCGCCGATCATCCATCCGGCGGCGGCGAGCAGCGGTCCGGCCGCCGCGGCGAAGGCGATCAGCACGGCGACGGGCTGGCGCCAGCCGAAGCTCTGGGTGGCGACGCGCTCGCGCGCGCCGTCCGCGCCGAGCACGGTGGCGGCGATCAGCGCGAGGCCGTAGACGAGGGTCGCCGGTCCCGCCCAGCCGTGGCTGTTGGCGAAGACCGCGCCCAGCAGGGAGACGAGCGCCACGACCCATGCCGTACGGATGGCGAAGGTCCGCTCCCCGCGCAGCAGGGCCGCCAGCGCCGCGAGGACGATGCCGACGAGCAGCAGCCCGCCCGCGGCCTTCGGGCCGCCGGGGCCGGCGCCGAGCAGGTCGAGTGCCCCGGCCGGGTCCGTGCCGAAGTCCAGGCCCGCCTCGCGGAAGAAGGCGGCCGGGCTGGTCAGCAGGGTGAGCGACCAGGGGGCCAGCACCAGCACGGGGGTGCCGAGGCCGGCCAGGAAGCGCAGTCCGTACGCCACGATGTCGCCGCGCCGCAGTACCAGTACGCCGATGCCGAGCACCAGGGCGATCGGCCACACGACCGGCGTGAACGCCGTCGCGAAGGTCAGCAGGAGCGCGTACGCCCAGACGGCGCGCCAGCTGGAACGCGCGCCCTCGGCGCGCAGACCGCTCGCGGAGACGGCGCACCGCGCGATGAGCGGCAGCAGGACCGCCAGGACGGCCGTCCCGAGGCGTCCGGTGGCGAGGGCACCGGTGGCGGCGGGCAGGAAGGCGTACGCGACGGCCGCCCAGGCACGCAGCAGCCGGGACTCGACGAGCGGGCGCGAGACGAAGTAGGCGGTGAGGCCGGCCAGCGGCACCGAGCAGACGAGCAGCACGGTGAGCGCGAATCCGGTGGAGCCGAGGAAGACGGCCGACAGGGCGGCGAGGAGGGCGAGGTAGGGCGGCGCCGTCTGGGTGCCGCCGGTGCCGATCGGGTGCCAGGCATCGGCGTACCGCGACCAGAGGCCGGACACGTCGGCGGGCGCGGGCAGCAGCGCGCCGCCCGCGAGCGATCCGCCGCCGAGAAGACCCCGGCAGGCCACGAGCGACACGAGGAGGAGCAGCACGAAGAGCATGGGCCCCGGCTTGCGGGCGATCCGCTTCAGCCGCGCGAACTGCTCGATCTCCAGGTAGTCGGCGTCGCCGCCGCCGGGGCCCGACTCGACGACGCCGTGCCGCGAGCCGGTGTCGGGCTCGGAGCCGCCGCCGAAGGTGCCCGCCACCTGTTCGACGGTCGCCCGGACCGTGGCGCCGGTCGGCGGGAAGAGGGGCCGCAGTTCGCTCGCGTCGACCTGTCCCTTCCCGCGCCGCTTCCTGGCCGCGAGGATCTTCCCGGGGCGCAGCAGGGTGCCGAAGAGTCCGGTGACTTCGTCGACCGCCTGGCCCGGCGCCTTGCCGAGCAGGTAGGCGAGCGTGCGGAGCAGCGTGCCGACGACCAGGCGCAGCATGACGTACGGCAGGGCGGGGCCGCGCGCGTTGACGAGCATCGTGTAGACGGCGCCCGCCTTGTCGACGCGGTGCGGGCTGGCGACGGAGCGCCCGGCGCAGTCGATGGGCCTGCGCTCGCGCGCGGACGCCTCGGCGTGGCGCAGTACGGCGTCGGGGGCGACGAGGACGCGGTGGCCCGCCGCGTGGGCGCGCCAGCACAGGTCGACGTCGTCGCGCATGAGGGGCAGCCGTCGGTCGAAGCCGCCGAGCTCCTCCCACACGTCCCGGCGCACCAGCATCCCGGCGGTGGACACGGACAGGACGGAGCGGACCTGGTCGTGCTGGCCCTGGTCCTGCTCGCGCCGGTCCAGTCCGGTCCAGCGGCGGCCGCTGTTGGCGATGGAGACGCCGACTTCGAGGAGCTGCTTCCTGTCGTACCAGCCGCGCAGTTTGGGGCCGACGATCGCGGCGTGCTCGTCGGAGTCGGCGACGCGCAGCAGTTCGGCGAGCGCGTCCGGCTCGGGCGCGCAGTCGTCGTGCAGGAGCCACAGCCACTGCACGGGTTCGCCGTGCGGGAGGTCGGGGAGGTCGTACGCGTCGTCGCGCCACGTCCTGCTCACCGGGTCCCAGCCGCTGGGGCGCTTCAGGTAGGGCAGTTCCTCGGGCGTGAGGACCTGTGCGCTGCGGACCGCCTCGTCGACGGCCGTGCCGAAGCCGGAGCGGCGTGCGAGGTGGAGCACGCGGTCGGCGCCGATCGCGTCGGCGACCAGTTCGGCGGAGTCGTCCGCGCTGCCGGTGTCGGCGGCGACGACGTTCTGTACGGGGCGTTCCTGTCCCAGGAGCCCGGCGAGCGCGTCGGGCAGCCAGCGCGCTCCGTCGTGGGAGACGAGCACGGCGGTGACGACATGCCGGGGGAACTCGGGCTCGGCCGCCGCGTACGGCGCCGACGTTTGGCTGTGCACGGACATCGGGGTACGGGCCCTCCGGCCGGGGTCCGGGGGTCGCCCCCCGGAAGGCTGCTGTCTGACTGCGCGGACGCGCGCGCCCCGTGGGTGCGTTGATGCGTCTCGGACAGCGCCCCACACTAACGGCTGGGCAACACAGCGGTCCGCCGCCTGCGGCCGGGGGCCGGGCGACGGACCGATGGATACGTACAAGCTTGTGACATTTGGTCAATAAGGCGTAAGGCACAGCGGTCAGACGGCTGCCTTCTTCAGTCGTCGGCGTTCACGCTCGGACAGGCCGCCCCAGATGCCGAACCGTTCATCATTTGAAAGCGCGTACTCAAGGCATTCGGAGCGGACCTCACAGGCGAGGCAGACCTTTTTGGCCTCGCGGGTGGAACCGCCCTTCTCGGGAAAGAAGGACTCGGGATCGGTCTGGGCGCACAGGGCACGCTCCTGCCAGCCAATTTCCTCATCCGCGTCCTCGACCAGCAGTTGCTGGAACAGCTCGGTCATGTGCGCCCCTCGTCTGTCTTTTACTTCCCCGTGATGTAGTCGTTGCCGTTTTCGGCCGAACGACACGAGTGAAATTACAAGTGTGCGGATCCGAGGCAGTCAAGCCGAGATCTGCTATCGAGCCGGTTATTCACTCTGCGGAACCAAAGTTATGCGGAAAGTGTTCAAATCGCTAAAAACCGCGACACATGCCACCGGCCCACTCCTGCCCCCTCGTCCGGGGGAGATGCAGCGAGGTTCGATCTTGTTGCGGCCGACCCGCGGAAGCGATCCGGATCACAGTCCGGCCACAACGCCTCGACGACGTTTGCCCGCGCGGTTGATGCGCCACTTCTCCGCTCCGCGAGCCGCACAAACCTTTCCCCACATCCATTAACCGGATGAGGTGAAACATTTCCCCCAAATCGGTCACCGGGTTGACAGCGGGTGAGCGAGCCGGTCTTCTTGAGCGCATGCCAGCGACCGCAGCGCTCCCTCGGACCCACACCCGTGGGTTCCGTTGCGCTGTCCAGGCCCGCTGTTGCTGTTCCAGCTGTTGAAGCCGCCGCGCTCCAGCTCACTCTCCGTAACACCCGCTCCACCTGTCGTGTGACGACTCGCGCCATCTCCCGTCGCACCGCCTCTTCTCCCCTTGCGACACCCCAGCACTCATGCCGAGGAACCCCCGCACCATGAACAGCGACAGCGACCTCCAGATCGCCGGCGACATCCTCGCCGTCCAGCACCTCCTCCAGCCCGCCCGTGAGCACCCGGCCACCGTCGCCGAGTTCGCCGGACTCGCCCGCTCCATCGCCGCCGACCGCGCCCAGTGGGAGCACCTCGTCGCGTACGACGCCACCACCCGCTGGTACCACCGGCTGCGCACCGGACCCGGATACGAGGTCTGGCTGCTCAGCTGGGTGCCCGGACAGAGCAGTGGTATGCATGACCACGGCCTCTCGTCCGGCGTACTGACCGTTCTCGACGGCGAGTTGACCGAGCGGGCGGGGCGGGCGGGGCGCACGCTGGGGGCGGGCGCGCAGCGGGTGTTCGCGCCCGGGTACGTCCACGAGGTCACCAACGACTCGCTGGAACCGGCGGTCAGCCTGCACGTCTACTTCCCCGGACTCACCGAGATGCCGATGCGTCCGGCGCAGTCGGACCAGTCGGCCCAGTGCTCCCCGGCGGCTCAGGATGCCGTTCCTGCCTGACAGACTGCTGTGCATGCGCATTGTGGTTCTGGCAGGCGGTATCGGTGGCGCTCGCTTCCTCCGCGGCCTCAAGTCGGCCGCGCCTGACGCGGACATCACCGTCATCGGCAACACCGGTGACGACATTCATCTGTTCGGGCTCAAGGTCTGCCCCGACCTCGACACCGTGATGTACACCCTCGGTGGTGGCATCAACGAGGAGCAGGGCTGGGGGCGTGCGGACGAGACCTTCCAGGTGAAGAGCGAACTCGCGGCGTACGGCGTGGGGCCCGAGTGGTTCGGGCTCGGCGACCGTGACTTCGCGACGCACATCGTCCGTACGCAGATGCTCGGCGCGGGCTATCCGCTGAGCGCCGTGACGGAAGCGCTGTGCGAGCGGTGGCAGCCGGGGGTGCGGCTGCTGCCCATGTCCGACGACCGGATCGAGACGCACGTCGCTGTCGAGGTGGACGGGGAGCGGAAGGCCGTCCACTTCCAGGAGTACTGGGTGAAGCTGCGCGCGTCGGTGGACGCGCAGGCCGTCGTGCCGGTGGGTGCGGAGCAGGCGAAACCGGCGCCGGGGGTTCTGGAGGCCATCGGCGAGGCCGACGTGATTCTCTTTCCGCCGTCCAATCCCGTGGTGAGCATCGGGACCATCCTGGCCGTGCCCGGCGTCCGTGAGGCGATCGCCGACGCGGGGGTGCCGGTGGTCGGGCTCTCGCCGATCGTCGGGGACGCGCCCGTGCGGGGCATGGCCGACAAGATGCTGGCCGCGGTGGGTGTCGAGTCGACCGCTGCCGCTGTCGCCCGGCACTACGGGTCCGGGCTGCTCGACGGGTGGCTCGTCGACACGGTGGACGCGGGCACGGTCGAGGACGTGGAGAGCGCGGGGATCCGGTGCCGGGCCGTTCCGCTGATGATGACCGGTGTCGAGGCCACGGCCGCGATGGCCCGGGAGGCGCTGGAGCTGGCCGAGGAGGTACGGGCGTGAGTGCGCCGGGGCCTGGGCGTGGTTCCGGGGCCGGGGCTGGGGTCGGGGCCGGGGTCGGTTCCGGGACGGCCCCGGCCTGCCGGGTGTGGGCGCCGGCCGGGATTCCGGAGGTGCGGGCCGGGGACGACCTCGCCAAGCTGATCGCGGACGCGGAACCCGGGCTCGTCGACGGCGACGTCCTGCTCGTCACTTCGAAGATCGTCAGCAAGGCGGAGGGCCGCGTCGTGGAGGCGGCCGACCGCGAGGCGGCGATCGACGCCGAGACCGTACGGGTGGTCGCGCGGCGCGGAGCGCTCCGTATCGTCGAGAACCGGCAGGGGCTCGTCATGGCCGCGGCCGGTGTCGACGCGTCCAACACGGCCGCCGGGACCGTGCTGTTGCTGCCCGAGGATCCGGACGCTTCGGCGCGGCTGATCCGGGACGGGCTGCGGGACACGCTCGGGGTGGACGTGGGTGTCGTCGTTACGGACACCTTCGGGCGGCCCTGGCGCAACGGCCTGACCGATGTCGCGATCGGAGCCGCCGGGGTCCGGGTGCTGGACGACCTGCGGGGCGGGACCGACGCGTACGGCAATCCGCTGAACGTGACGGTCGTCGCCGTCGGGGACGAACTCGCGGCGGCGGGCGATCTGGTGAAGGGGAAGGCGGAGGGGCTGCCGGTCGCGGTGGTGCGGGGGCTTTCGCATCTGACCGGCGGGGACTCCGGCGGTGACGGTGGCGGGCGGGCTCTGGTCCGGACGGCGGCCGACGACATGTTCCGGCTCGGGACGTCGGAGGCGGTGCGGGAAGCGGTGACACTGCGGCGTACGGTTCGGGACTTCACCGACGAACCCGTGGATCCGGGCGCGGTGCGTCGCGCGGTCGCGGCGGCTGTGACGGCGCCAGCGCCGCACCATACGACGCCCTGGCGCTTCGTGCTGGTCGAGTCGGAGACGGCGCGGGTGGCTCTGCTCGACGCGATGCGGGACGCCTGGGTCGCGGACCTGCGGGCCGACGGGAAGTCGGAGGAGTCCGTCGCCAAGCGGGTGCGGCGGGGGGACGTGCTGCGCAGGGCGCCGTATCTGGTGGTGCCGTGCCTGGTGACGGACGGCGCGCACGTGTACGGGGACGCGCGTCGCGACGCGGCGGAGCGGGAGATGTTCGTGGTCGCGGCCGGCGCGGGTGTGCAGAACTTCCTGGTGGCGCTGGCGGGCGAACGGCTGGGGTCGGCGTGGGTTTCGTCGACGATGTTCTGCCGTGAGGTGGTGCGGGACGTGCTGGGGCTGCCGGAGGACTGGGACCCGATGGGCGCGGTCGCGGTGGGCCATGCCGCGGCCCCGCCGAAGGAGCGGGCGGCGCGGGATGCGGCGGCGTTCGTCGAGGTGCGCTGAGGCGGGCCGGCGCGGGGTGCGGGGCCGCCGGGGCGGGGTGGGACAGGGCGGTGCGTGAGGCAGCGCGGGGCGGTCACGGGGGCCACTGGGCCGGTGCCGTCCCGAGGCTGTCTCCTCGGGTGCCGGACGTCCGGGAGGTGGAGCGTCCGGGCGGCTTGTGTTCGACGCCCTGCGGGGAACGCCCCGACGCGGCGGCCCCTCCCGGCACCGTGTCACGCGAGGCGGGGCGAGCGCGGGGCCCCGGGGCGGTGCCGTGCCGTGCGTGGGGTGGGATGCCGGTCAGAGGCGGGCTATGTCGCGCGGGGCCATGCGGGGAGCCCGACGGGGCGGGGTCCGGCCGGAGAGAAGGATCAGGCGGGTCGCCCGGTGGCGCTGGCCCGCGTACGGCGCCAGGAGTTCGAGCATGGCCGCGTCGTCCGCGTCGCGGTTGCCCGCCAGGGCGTAGCCGACCGTACCCGGCAGGTGGAGGTCGCCGACCGTCACCGCGTCGGGGGCTCCGTTGCTGCGTTGCAGGGTTTCCGCCGCAGTCCAGGGGCCGATGCCCGGGACGAGTCGCAGGCGGGCCGCGGCGTCCTCCGGTGCCATGGCTGCGGCCTCCTCCAGGCGGCCAGCCACGCGTACCGCCCGCAGGATCGTCGAGGAGCGCTTGCTGTCGACGCCCGCGCGGTGCCACTCCCAGGAGGGGATCAGCGACCAGGTGCGGGGGGCGGGCATGACGTGCATGCCCTTCACCGGGCCCGGGGCCGGTTCTCCGTACTTGCGGAGCAGCAGGCGCCACGCCCGGTACGCCTCGTCCGTGGTGACCTTCTGCTCCAGGACGGAGGGGATCAGCGATTCGAGGACCAGGCCGGTGCGGCCGAGGCGCAGGCCGGGGCGGCGGCGCTGCGTCTCGGCGAGAAGGCGGTGGCGCGGCACGAAGGCGGACGGGTCGTCGGACGCTCCGAGGAGGCAGGGAAGCCGGTCCAGGAGCCAGTCCGCTCCCCGGCCCCAGGCTGTCGCCTCCACCGCGCCGTGGCGTGCGGCGAGGTGGAGGGTGCCGGGGCCCTCGGGCGTCCTGCTGGTGCGCCAGAAGGAGCCGTCGAGGGGTGCGCGGAAGGCGGGGTCGGCCGGTCCGCGCCGCAGCGGACCGAGCACCAGTCCGAGGTCCAGTGGCCCCGGTGGTGTCCACGTGCGGGTGATCCCCGCGGTGGTGGGGGCGGCTCGGCCTGGCATGGGGGTCCTCGGGTCCGGGATGGACTTCGAGCCTACGGGCATCGAGGTCCGTCCCGGACCCAGTGGAGCGGCGTTACTGGTCCGACGAGAAACGGAGCGAGGCGTCGGGGAGGGACGCGCCGCACCACACCCGTACGCCCTCGCGCAGCTCGTTGTCCGCCCCCACCGTCGCGCCGTCGCCGATCACCGCGCCGGAGAGGACCGTACGGGCGCCTATCCTCGCGCCCGCGCCGACGAGGGAGTCGGTGATCACCGCGCCCGGCTCGATCACGGAGTGGGGAAGAAGGGCGCTGCCGTCGATGCGGGCGCCCTCGCCGACCACCGCGCCCTCCCCCACGACCGTGCCGCCGGTCAGTTTCGCGTCCGTGGCGACGGAGGCGGTCGGCAGGACCAGGCGGTCTCCGCAGCGGCCCGGCACGGCCGGGGACGGGGCGCGGCCCATGACCAGGTCGGCGGAGCCGCGGACGAAGGCCTGCGGGGTGCCCAGGTCCAGCCAGTACGTCGAGTCGACCATGCCCTGGAGGTGCGCTCCGGAGGAGAGGAGGCCGGGGAAGGTCTCGCGCTCCACGGAGACGGGGCGGCCCGTGGGGATCGTGTCGATGACCGAGCGGCGGAAGACGTACGCGCCCGCGTTGATCTGGTCGGTGACGATCTCCTCGGGGGTCTGGGGTTTTTCCAGGAACGCCGTCACCCGGCCCGTGGAGTCGGTGGGGACCAGGCCGAAGGCCCTGGGGTCCTCGACCCGGGTGAGGTGCAACGAGACGTCCGCGCCCGAGGCCGTGTGGGTGGAGACGAGGGCGCCGATGTCGAGGCCCGTGAGGATGTCGCCGTTGAAGATCAGGACCGGGTCGCCGGGGGCCGAGCGGAGGCGCGAGGCCACGTTGCGGATGGCGCCGCCGGTGCCGAGCGGTTCTTCTTCGGTGACGTACTCCAGGTGCAGGCCGAGGTCGGATCCGTCGCCGAAGTACGGTTCGAAGACCTCGGCGAGGTACGAGGTCGCGAGGACGATGTGTTCGACTCCGGCCGCCCGGGCGCGGGCCAGCTGGTGGGTGAGGAAGGGCACGCCCGCCGCCGGGACCATCGGCTTCGGTGTGTGCACGGTGAGCGGGCGCAACCGGGTGCCCTTGCCGCCGACCAGGAGGATCGCTTCAGTCACCTTGTCGTCTCTGCTTCCTGCTGGGGCCGGCCGGGGTACGGGCAGGCCAGTGTATGCAGACCGTTCGATGTACCCCGGGCGGCGGTCAGCGTCCCTGGAGACGGGCCGAGGCGGTCCGGGTCGCGCCGAGCTTGCTGTAGAGACGGTTTCCGGGGCAGTCGGTCACGTACCCGTCCCGGTGTCCGGAGATGACGTTGAGCTTGACGTTGGTGCCCTTCTTGTAACGGTTTCCGCCACCGGACTTGAGCGTGGTCTTCGCGCGCGGATCCGCGCCGTACAGGCCGAGCTTCCAGGCGGTGAGGCGGGCAACCGCGTTCACGACGGCGGTGGGTGGTTTCGACTTGCTGTACGTCCCGAGAACGGCGATGCCCGTGCTGTTGGTGTTGAAACCGAGAGTGTGCGCCCCCAAGACCGGCTTGGCCACACCTCCTGCCCGGCCTTCGTAGATGTTTCCGCACTTGTCGATGGCGAAGTTGTAGCCGAAGTCGCGCCAGCCGCTGCTCTTGACGTGGTAGCGGTAGATACTGCGCAGGACTGAGGGCGCTTGCGAGCAGGTGTAGTTGTTCCCGGTCGCGCTGTGGTGCACGAAGGCCGCCTTGACGCGCTTGGTGTAGACGAAGCTGCGCTGGCGGAGCTTCTCGTCCGCGCCCCACCCCTTGCGCGTGACGATGCGCGGGCGCGGTCCGATATGCGGCTTCGATCCGAGGAAGGCGACTTCCTCTTCCGTCTCCGCCCGGCTCAGGGCGGGCACTTCGGCGGCACCGAGCGGTGCGAGGTCGGCGTTGACCGCGGAGCTGGCGGCTTCCTCGGCGGACAGGACGACGGTGGTGGTGGTCCGGGGGTCGTCGATGGCGTCGGTCTCGGCTTCGGTGTTGGTGGTGGTGTCGTCGTCGCGGGAGCCGGCAGGGGGGTCGTCGCCGGGGTCGACCAGTTCGAGGCGCAGGCCGCCCGGGAGCGGAGTGGGGGTGTCGGCGCGTACGCCGTCGGCCTCCTCGGGGTGTACCCGCACCTCCACACCGTCACTGTCGCCGACCCACAGGGGCGCGGTCGAGCCGCGGACCTTATCCGCCTCGCGCTCCGCCGTACCCAAGTCGGCGGCGTGGTCGTGGTTGTGGGTCTCGACGTCCTGCCAGCCGGACCAGCCGGCTGCCCCGGTGGCGCGGGTACGGACCTGGACCGTGCCGTGAAGTTCGGCTTCGGCGTCGTCCCAGACGACCCCGACCAGGGAGAACGGTCTGACGTCGCGGGGTGGCAGGCCGCGCGGGGCGGTGCCTGCGGCCCGGTCGGTCCCGGGGCCCTCCGGCACCAGTGGCGCGAGGGGCAGCGACTGGGTGGAGCCGGGTGGCGCGGGGGCGGGTTCGGTGGCGGGGGCGGTCGTGGCGGAGGCGGCCACGGCGCCGGTGGGCAGGACCAGAGCGGCGGCGCACGCGACTCCGATCGCGGAAGCAAGGAATGCACGCATGGTGTAGATCTTGTGCATAACCATATAAATATGTCCATTTGAGCATTTGACGGCTCATCGGTCCGGCGGGGTACGGCCGACCGCGCCCGCCCCGGGCTCCACGGCGTCCGGGCGCGGGCGCGGCGTACTCTTGCGCGGTGAACGCCACCGATCGCACCCCCGCCGACCTGCTGCGATCCGCGCTCGCCGCGGATCCGGCCCGCCCTCTGGTCACCTTCTACGACGACGCCACGGGCGAACGCGTGGAACTGTCCGTCGCCACCTTCGCCAATTGGGTGGCCAAGACCGCCAATCTGCTCCAGGGCGACCTCGCCGCGGCCCCGGGCGACCGGCTCGCGCTGCTGCTGCCCCCGCACTGGCAGACCGCGGTCTGGCTCCTCGCCTGCTCCTCGGTCGGCGTGGTCGCCGACGTCGGCGGCGACCCGGCCGGCGCCGATGTCGTGGTGACGGGACCCGACACGCTGGAGGAGGCGCGGGCCTGCGGCGGGGAGCGTGTGGCGCTCGCCCTGCGCCCCTTGGGCGGCCGCTTCCCGCAGCCGCCCGCCGGATTCGCGGACTACGCCGTCGAGGTGCCGGGGCAGGGCGACCGTTTCGCGCCGTACGCCCCCGTCGACCCGGACGGGCCCGCTCTGCGGGTCGACGGTACGGAACTGACGGCCGCGGAGGTGGTCGACCGGGCGCGCGCCGACGCGAGGGCTCTCGGGCTCGGCCCCGGGGCGCGGCTGCTGTCGGGGCTGGCGTACGACACCTGGGAGGGGCTGTCCTCGGGGCTGTTCGCACCGCTCGCCTCCGGCGGTTCCGTGGTGCTGTGCCGGCACCTCGGGCAGCTCTCCGAGGAGGGTCTCGCCCAGCGGGCCGAGAGCGAGCGGGTCACCAACACGGCGGTACGACAAGCACCCTGAGGGCCACTCGTCCGGCCCACCGGCTGCCGAGCCCCCGGGGCGGAGCGCCGGCTCCGGTGGATGATCGACGGTACGCACCGCACAACCAAGCGCGAGGTTCAGCCGTCTACCCCTGCGACCGGCGGCCCAGCGCGCCGCCGACTCCGTGAAGGATGGACGCAGACGTGACCGACAGTGCTGGCACGCCCTCCGAACCGGACAGCCCGGCCGGGGGCGAGGCCGAGGACCGGGTCACGGAAGGTGCGGCCGGGGGCGCGGACGGGGAGACCGGGGCCGGCGCCGACGGCAGGCGGCGCTGGCTCCATTGGGCCGCTCTCGGTGTCTCCTTCCTCCTCCTCGTCGCGGCCGGCGCCGGCTGGTGGATCTACCGGAAGCTCGACGACAACATCACCACGGACACCGGCGCCGCCGCCGAGCTGGAGACGTACGAGAAGGAACGCCCCGCGTCCATCGCGCTGGGCGCCCAGAACATCCTGCTCATCGGGTCCGACACCCGCTCCGGCAAGGACAACCGCAAGTACGGTCCGGACGAGGGCACCCAGCGCTCCGACACGACGATCCTGCTGCACCTCGCCGCGGACCGCGGGAGCGCGACAGCCGTCTCGCTGCCGCGTGACCTGATGGTGCACATCCCCAGCTGCCGCAAGCCCGACGGCACCCGCACGAAGAAGCGGTTCGCGCAGTTCAACTCGGCGTTCGAGCTCGGTGGTACGGCGTGCACGATCCGTACGGTCGAGCGGCTCACCGGCATCCGCGTGGACCACCACATGGTGATCGACTTCGCGGGGTTCAAGGGGATGGTCGACGCGGTGGACGGTGTCGAGATCTGCGTCAAGGAACCGATCGACGACGACGACGCCCTCCTCCGGCTGGACAAGGGCCTCCAGAAGCTCGACGGCGAGCAGGCCCTCGGCTACGTACGGGCCCGCAAAACCGTCGGCGACGGCAGCGACACCGAACGCATGGACCGCCAGCAGAAGTTCCTGGGCGCGCTGGTGAACAAGGTGCAGAGCAACGGCGTACTGCTCAATCCGACCAGGCTCTACCCGGTGCTGGACGCGGCGACGAAGTCCCTCACCACCGATCCCGGGCTCGACTCGCTCAGGGATCTGTACGACCTGGTGCGCGGCATGCGGGACATTCCGACCGAGCGGGTGCAGTTCCTGACCGTGCCGCGCCGGCCGTACACGTACGACCCCAATCGTGACGAGCTCGTCGAGCCGGACGCCGGCCGTCTGTTCAAGCGGCTGCGTGAGGACGCGCCCGTCTCGGTCGTGCCGGCGGGCGCGGAGGAGGGGGACCAGGAAGACGGAGCCCCCGCCGGGAAGAACGCCGGGAAGCCGGACGGCCCGGATTCGCCCGGACCGACTCCGGCACCCACTTTCACCGGGAGCAATGCCGCCGTCGGCACGTGCGAGTAAAACCATACCCAAGGCATGACCGGCAACAGAACAGATTGGGCGTATTGCCCAGTTGTAAGGGGCGTGGAATTTGTCACGGACGTCGCTGCGCGCTGAACTGGGCAGATAGTGTGACGCGATCCGGTGCTTCCGGCCCTGAGGTCGCACTGCTGGAATGAACGACCGGGTGCCTGGGGGAGGCGCCTCGTGTCGCACCCGACGGAGGACTCAAGCAACCGTGGATGCGCAAAACCGTGGGCGGGCGGAAGAAATCGATCCCGCTGACCAGTGGGTGCTCAACCCGGAGACCGGTCATTACGAATTGCGACTGGAGCAATCCGCTGGGCAATCGCCCGCGGCGCCCCGGGCCCGGAAAGCCCCGTCGAGAGCACAGGCCCGTGAACGGACCGCCGCGCCCCGGCGCGAGGTCCCGGCGCAGCGCAGCCGGCGGGCCGCGAACGGCTCGCGCGGTGCGAACGGCTCGCGCGGTGCGGGAGGTTCACGCGACTCCGGCGGCGAAGGGGCCGCCCCGCAGGCCGGCCGCCGCAAGCGCAAGGCGAAGAAGCCCGGCAAGAAGAAGGCGCTGCTGTGGACCGGCGGCGTCATGGGCTTCGTGCTCGTCGGCGTCTCGGTCGGCGCCTACCTCGTGTACGACCGCCTCAACGGGAACATCAACTCGGTCGACGTGGGTGACGCGGCCAACGGCGGCAGCCTGAAGGACGGGCCGATCAACATTCTGATCATCGGCACGGACATCCGGACCGGCGAGGGCAACGAAGACTACGGAGACCGGCAGAACACCACCGGCCACGCCGACACGACGTTCCTCTTCCACGTCTCCGAGGACCGCACCAACGCGACCGCGCTGAGCATTCCCCGGGACCTCAAGACGGACATTCCCGACTGCCTCACCAAACAGCCGGATGGCACGGACAAGGTCATTCCGGGCAAGAAGTACACGAAGTTCAACGAGAGCTTCGGAGTGAGCGGCCGGGATCCGGGGTGCACCATGCGCACGGTCTCGGCGATCACCGGGCTCCCGATCCACCACTTCATGATGGCCGACTTCAACGCGGTCAAGACACTGACCACGGCGATCGGCGGCGTGGACGTCTGCCTGTCGAAGCCCATCAAGGACGACAACTACTCCAAGCTCGACCTGCCGGCCGGAAACCACAGCATCGAGGGCGAGGAGGCTCTCGCCTTCGTCCGGAACCGGCACGGCCTCGGCAACGAGAGCGATCTCGACCGGATCAAGATGCAGCAGCAGTTCATCGCCTCGATGATCCGCAAGATGAAGGAAGACACCCTCGGCAGCCCGAAGAGGATGCTCGACCTCGCGGACGCGGCGACCAAGGCGCTCACCGTGAACAAGGAGATCGCCGGCATTCCCGAACTGACCGGTCTCGCCCAGGAACTCGGCAAGATCAACCTCAAGAACATCACCTTCATGACGATCCCCGTGATCGACAATCCCGCCGAGACGGTCAAGGCGACCGTCGTCGTGGACCCCGTCAAAGCGCCGGAGGTCTTCAGCGCACTGCAGAACGACGTCTCCTTCACCGAGGTGAAGAAGAAGGAGAAGGCCGCCAAGAGCAAGCAGGCGGCCCTGCTCAAGGGCGCGCGGGCCCAGGCGTCCGAGGTGCGGGTCGACGTCTACAACGGCAGCGACACCCCCGGGGCCGCGCAGAGGACCCTCAACTGGCTGCAGGTCCAGAAGGGCGTGCTCAAGTCCACGAACAAGAGCAACGCCCCGGAGAAGATCGCCAAGACCACTCTTGAGTACGCGCCGAACCAGGCCGACCAGGCGCGCAAGCTCGCGGACCTGATGGGCCTGCCCGCCGGGGCGCTCAAGAAGGACACCGAGGACGCCGGGGAGATGCAGGCGATGGTCCTGACCCTGGGTGCCGACTTCAAGGGGGAAGGGGTACCCATCGCCGGCCCGGTGAAGCCGCCCGAGAACGTCGACAAGGTCGAAGCAGACAAGAAGATCTGCGCCAAGTGAAACCGGGTCACCGGATGATGCGGCGCGCCTGAACAGCAGGGGCCAGGGGTGGGACAGAACAGCGTGCGCGGGGCGGGGACACGGCGAGATGCCCGGGACACCGGTGACCGGAGTGAGGACGACAGCCCGTACGAGGACGGGCCGGAGGGGGCCGGGGACAGAGGCGGTGCACCGCCGGATCCGGTGAGCACGGCCGCCGCCGGCACGGGGCCGCCCCGGCGGCGCGGCAGCGGCAAGCGGCGGACACTGCGCTGGATCGCCTCCGTGCTGTCCCTGCTGATACTCGGCACGGCCGGCGCCGGATACCTCTACTACCGTCACCTCAACAACAACCTGAAGCGGGAAAAACTGAATCTCGGCGACCAGCCGATGGCTGAGCACAAGGCCAACGCCGCAGGCCAGACCCCGCTCAACATTCTGCTCATCGGCTCGGACGCGCGTAACTCCGACGAGAACAAGCGTCTCGGCGGTGCCAGGAGCACCTTCGACAGCACGCCGCTCGCCGACGTGCAGATGCTGGTGCACGTCTCCGCCGACCGCAGCAACATCTCGGTGATCAGCATGCCGCGCGACACACTGCTGAAGATGCCCCGGTGCACGGACCCGGAAACCGGCGAGGTCTACCCGGAGACGACGAGGCCGAGGATGACCAACGAGAGCCTCGGACGCGGCGGTCCGGGGTGCACGGTCGCCACCTGGCACATGCTGACCGGCATCACCATCGACCACTTCATGATGATCGACTTCTCCGGTGTGGTCTCCATGGCGGACGCCATCGGCGGCGTTCCCGTCTGCGTCAGCGACAACGTCCGCTCCCGCAACAGCAAGGGGGAGGGCTCGGGCCTGGAGCTGAAGAAGGGGACGACCTACATCAAGGGCGAGAAGGCCCTCCAGTGGCTGCGCACCCGTTACGGCTTCGAGGACGGCACCGACCTCGCCCGCGCCCACGGCCAGCACATGTACATGAACTCGATGGTCCGCGAGCTCAAGAGGACCGAGCTCAGCGAGCCGAACAAGCTGCGCAAGCTCGCCGAGGCCGCCACCCGGGCGCTCGTCGTCGACGAAGAGCTGGACACCGTCAAGAAGCTGTACGACCTGGGCGAGGAGCTCAAGAAGGTCCCGACGGCCCGGATCACCATGACCACCATGCCGTCGGTGCCGGAGGGCAGCAGGGTCCTTCCCAAGCCGGACGAGGCCGAGCTGCTCTTCAAGATGGTCCGCGAGGACACCCCGCTGGACGGCAGGGACTCGGAGAAGCAGAAGCCGAAGGTCTCCGAGGACCCGGCCGCGCCCGACGCGGAGATCGGCGTGATGGTGCGGAACGGCACCTACACGGCCGCTCTCGGAGCGGCGGCGGGGCGCGCCACCGAAGTCGTCGACGTCCTGACGGAGAAGGGGTTCACGCAGGCGGAGGCCGACGCCCAGCGCACCCCGCAGGAGCGGACGACGGTGTACTTCCCGAGCGTCGACCTGGAGGGCGACGCCCAGGCGGTCGCCAAGTCGCTTGGGCTGCCGGTGAGTTCGGCAAAGAGGTCCACCGAGGTCTCGGGGGTCACGCTCGTCGTGGGCGCGGACTGGCGTACCGGCAGTACGTACCCCGAGTCCGCGGCGGAGGACGACGGCAAGGACAAGGAAGAGACCCTCAAGTCCGCCCGCGCGCTGAGCGGCGACGACACCGGCGCCTGCATGAAGGTACAGCCCGGCTTCGTCTGGTCCGACTGACCCGGCCGGGCTCCGGGGTCCGGCGGCCGGCGCCACGGCCCACCGCACGTACGCACGCACGGGTCGCCCGAACGGCGCCGGCGGTTCCACCTCCAGGGGCTGCCGGCCCCACCGGACCAACCCTCCGTGAAGAAGCACGGGTTCGGCCGCCGGCTCGCCGTCGTGCCCGGCCTCGGCTTCGTGGTGCCCTTCGCCACCGCGGCTCCGGCGGCCGCTGCCTGTGCCCGCTACGGCAGCCCGGCCGGCTCGGTCGGCCAACCGGCCGGCAGCGGTCCGCCGGTCGCCGAGACCCCCGTCCACCGGGTCGGCACGCCGGACGCGGTACCGCGGGCCGGCCCCCGGACGGTTCCGCTGCGAGTGACACGCGAGTGATGCGCGGCTGATCCGGGCAGGCACCCGGCCTGCCCGGGACCGGCCGAGTGCCGCCGGCCCGCGGTCGGCGGCACTTCCGACGTCGTCGTCAGGCCGTCGTGGCCGTGACCGCGGGGCGGCGGCTCGCGATGACCTTCTTCGCGAGCGAGCGCGGGCTCGTCAGGAAGCCGTAGCCCCACGACATGTGCATGGTCGCCAGGGCGACGGGGATCTGTACCCGGGCCTTCAGCGACAGGCCCTTGCCGGCCGGGACCGAGCCCGCCACGATCGCGGCCAGGTAACCGGCCGGGACGACGAAGCCCCACGGCGTGAGGGCGGCGCCGACGACGGTGCCCGCGGCGATCGCGCAGACGGCGGCCGGCGGCGCGAGGTAGCGCAGGTTGATCGAACCGGCGTGGTAGCGGGCGACGACGTGGCGCCAGCGCCCGTAGTCCTTGTACTGCTTGGCGAGGGCCTTGACGGAGGGGCGGGGGCGGTACTGGACCCTCAGCTCGGGCGAGAACCAGATCAGGCCGCCCGCCTCGCGGATGCGGAAGTTCAGCTCCCAGTCCTGGGCGCGGATGAACTCCTCGTTGTAACCGCCCTGTTGTTCGAGGGCCTCGCGCCGGAAGACGCCCAGGTACACGGTCTCGGCGGGCGCGGCCTCGCCGCCCGTGTGGAACGCCGCGTTGCCGACGCCGATCTTCGAGGTCATCGCGGCCGCGACCGCGTCCTCCCAGGCGTTCTCGCCCTCGGCGTGCATGATGCCGCCGACGTTCTGCGCGCCGGTCTCCTCCAGGAGGCGGACGGCGGTCGCGATGTAGTTCGGCGAGAGCATGCCGTGGCCGTCGACCCGTACGACGACGGGGTGCCGGGATGCCTTGATGGCGGCGTTCAGCGCCGCGGGGGTACGGCCGGTGGGGTTCGGGACGGTGCGCACGCGGGGGTCCTCGCGCACCAGCTCGGCGGCGATCTCCTCGGTGCGGTCCGAGGACGGGCCGATCGCGATCACCACCTCCATCTCGCCGTCGTACTCCTGCTCCAGGATGTGGCGGACCGAGTTGCGCAGGTGCCGCTCCTCATTGAGGACCGGCATGATCACGGAGACTGCGGGTGTGGCGTTCATATCAGGGGTCACGTTACCGCGAACGGGGGACGCGGACGCGCGGCGGCCACGTCACTGCCCGGGACGTAGATCGTATGGGCTTACGTTACTCACTTCTCCCCTCTCCCCCTCGCCTTCGCGGAGGTGTCCCACGTGCCCACGTCGCCCCCTCCACAGCCCCGTCCGCGGCAGGGCCGCGACCGGAGGCAGGAGCGTCCGCGGTGGCCGACGCGCCTGGTCACCGCGATCTGGGTCCTGGTGCTGTGCGCCGGCGGCATCGGTCACGCCGTGGTGACCCGCATGGAGACCGGCATCGAGCGGGTCGATCCGTTCAAGGACATGAAGAACCGTCCCGCGGGGGGCCACGGCAGGAACATCCTGCTCGTCGGCACCGACGGCCGCGACAGGATCACGTCCGGGGAGAAGCGGAAGTACCGGCTGGGCGGCGCGCCCTGCCACTGCACCGACACGATCATGATCGTGCACCTCTCCGCGGACAGGAAGCGCGCGAGCATCGTGAGCCTGCCGCGCGACAGCTACGCGGAGGTGCCCGGGCACACCGACCGGTCCACGGGCGAGCACCACGAGGCCCACCCCGTGAAGATCAACGCGGCGTACGCGGAGGGCGGCCCGCACCTGACGGTGCGGACCGTGGAGCACATGACGAAGGTGAAGATCGACCACTACCTGGAGCTCGACTTCACCAGCTTCATGAAGACGGTGGACGTGCTCGGCGGGGTGGAGATCTGCACGGCCCGCCCGCTCAGGGACCGCTACACCGGCCTCGACCTGCCCGCCGGCACCCACCGGCTGAACGGCGGCCAGGCGCTCCAGTACGTCCGCTCCCGGCACATCGACGGGGCGTCCGACTTCGGCCGCATGCAGCGTCAGCAGCGCTTCCTCGCCGCTCTGATCGCCAGGGCCACCGAGAGCCGCGTCCTGCTGAACCCGGTGAAGTTCCGGGAGGTGACGTCCGCGCTGCTCTCCTCCGTCCGCGCGGACAAGGGTTTCGGTACGGAGGAGATGCTCGCCCTGGGGCAGGCGATGCGGGGCTTCACGCCCGCGTCGTCGGAGTTCACGTCCGTACCGGTCGCGGGCATCAACCCGCCCGTCAGGGGCATCGGCTCGACGGTGAGGTGGGACGAGGCGAAGGCGAAGAAGCTCTTCCAGGCGCTGCGCGACGACAAGCCGCTCGCTTCACGCCTCCCGGAGAGGGCGGGAGCGTCGCTCGTCGACGTACCGCCGCGGCGGATCGCCGTGCAGGTCTACAACGGGACGTCGGTCCGGGGTCTGGGCAGGCGCGTGGACGACGCGCTGCGCTCCGCCGGGTTCAGGACCACCCGCACGCCCGGCGACGCCGAGCTGGACGACGTACGGCGCACGATCGTCATGTACGACCCGCGCTGGGACCGCTCGGCGAAGTCGCTCCAGGCCGCGCTGCCCGGGTGCGAACTGCGGGCGGTGGACGGGCAGGGCGGACTGCTGAAGGTGATGGCGGGCACGGACTTCAAGAAGGTGCGGCCGGTACGGGCGAACGATCCGTACCAGGGCAAGCCGGCCGCGGTCACCGGCGACCAGGTGCTCTGTCCGTGACCGGCCGCGCCGGTCCTCCGTGCCGGTCCTCCGCGTCAGCCCTCGGCGTCCAGGCCCTCGGCGGCGCGCCTGTCCCGCAGCTCCTTGATCGCGCGGCGCCGCGCGAGGCGGTGCGTGCGCCGGATCTGGGCCTCCTGGTAACGGCGCCGGTCGCGCTCCGTCTCGGGGACGACCGGCGGCACGCGGCGGGGCTTGCCGTCCGCGTCGACGGCGGCGAACACGAGGTAGGCGCTGCCGACCTGCGTGGCCGGGGTCGACTCGTTCCAGCGCTCGGCCATGACCCGTACGCCGACCTCCATCGAGGACCGGCCCGTCCAGTTGACCTGGGCTTTCACATGGACCAGGTCCCCTACGCGCACCGGCTCCAGGAAGACCATCTCGTCCATGGACGCGGTAACGGCAGGCCCGCCGGAGTGCCGGCCGGCGACAGCTCCCGCCGCGTCGTCCACCAGCTTCATGATCACGCCGCCGTGCACCGTACCGAGGAGGTTGGTGTCACTGCCGGTCATGATGTGGCTGAGCGTGGTGCGGGACGCGGAGGTGGGCTTGCCCGGAATATCGCCCGGCTGAAGTGTTCCGGTCGGAATGTGGGCCTGATCTGTCATGCCCTCCACCTTATGCGGGGGCTTGCACGGGGGCGCATTGCATCAGGACTGCAACAGCCCCGACCCGATTTCCCACCCGCCCTGTAAGCGGCCCACCCCTTGCCTGCACACTGTTCCGCATGAGCGACTGGCCCGACGGATGGACCAACGACCGCGGCGACCGGCACGGACGCGGCAGCGGCAGCGCGCAGCCCGAGGGCGCGCGCGTGATGCGGCATGTGCAGCGCGGCCAGGTCCCGCCGCAGTCCGCCGCCCCCGTGCCCCCCGCACCTCCGGCCCACGGTCCGGTGCCGGCGCAGCCGCAGGGGTACGACGACGGTTACGGCCGGGGCGGCTACGGCCAGGGCCACGGCGACGACGGCTACAACACCGGCCAGGTCTACGGCGGCGGACGCGTGTCTTCCGGTGGCCGGGGCCCCCGACCGCCGCGCGGCGGCCCGGCGCCCGACTGGGGGCGCCGGATCAAGCTCGGGTCGCTGACGCTGGTCGTCGTGCTCCTCGCCGTCTCCATCGGTACGTACTTCTGGGCGGACTCCAAGCTCAAGCGCGAGGTCGACCTGGCGAAGGTCATCGACCGGCCCGAGGAGGGCGACGGCACCAATTACCTGATCGTGGGCTCGGACAGCCGCGAGGGCATGAGCGCCGACGACAAGAAGAAGCTGCACACCGGGTCGGCCGAGGGCAAGCGGACCGACTCGATGATGATCCTGCACGACGGCTCCAACGGCCCGACGCTCATCTCCCTGCCGCGCGACTCCGACGTGGAGATCCCGTCCTTCGTGGGCTCGGAGTCCGGCAAGAAGTTCCCGGCCCAGGGCCGGCGCGTGAAGCTGAACGCGGCGTACGCCGAGGACGGCCCCGAACTGCTGGTCCGTACCGTCGAGCACAACACCGGCCTGCGCATCGACCACTACGTCGAGATCGGCTTCGCCGGTTTCGCCAACATCGTGGACGCGATCGGCGGGGTGGAGATGGACATCCCGAAGGCGTTCAAGGACAAGAAGTCGGGCGCCGACTTCCAGGCCGGCAAGCAGACCCTGGACGGCGAGCAGTCGCTGGCCTTCGTCCGTACGCGGTACGCCTTCGCGGGCAGCGACCTGGACCGTACGAAGAACCAGCAGAAGTTCCTGGCGGCGCTGGCGAGCCAGACGGCGACGCCCGGCACGGTCCTCAACCCGTTCAAGCTCTACCCGACGATGGGCGCCGGCCTGGACACGCTGATCGTCGACAAGGACATGAGCCTGTGGTCCCTGGGCCAGATGTTCTTCGCGATGAAGGGCGTCACGGGCGGCGACGGCACGTCGATGAACATGCCGATCTCGGGCAGCAACGGCGGCAACCTGGTCTGGGACAAGGCCAAGGTCGCGCAGCTCGTGGAGCAGCTGAAGAACGACGAGAAGGTCACCGTCGCCGGCGACTGACCGGTCGTGCGGAAGGGGCCCGGACGGATCACCGTCCGGGCCCCTTCGCCGTGCGTGACGTTCGCCGCGCGTTACGGCAGGTTGCGGGCCATGACGATCCGCTGGACCTGGTTCGTGCCCTCGTAGATCTGGGTGATCTTGGCGTCGCGCATCATGCGCTCGACCGGGTAGTCGCGGGTGTAGCCGTAGCCGCCGAGGAGCTGGACGGCGTCCGTGGCGGCCTCCATGGCGACGTCGGAGGCGAAGCACTTCGCCGCCGCGCCGAGGTAGGTGAGGTCGGCGTCGCCGCGCTCGGAGGCGGCGGCGGCCTGATAGGTGAGGGCCCGGGCGGCGGAGATCTTCATCGCCATGTCGGCGAGCATGAACTGCACGCCCTGGAAGTCGCCGATCGGCTTGCCGAACTGCTTGCGCTCCTGGACGTAGCCCTTGGCGTAGTCGAGCGCGCCCTGGGCGATACCGAGGGCCTGGGCCGCGATCGTGATGCGGGTGTGGTCCAGGGTCTTCATCGCCGTGGCGAAGCCGGTGCCCTCCTCGCCGATCATGCGGTCGGCTGGGACGCGGACGTTGTCGAGGTAGACCTCGCGGGTCGGCGAGCCCTTGATGCCGAGCTTCCTCTCCGGGGCGCCGAAGGAGACGCCCTCGTCGGACTTCTCGACGACGAAGGCGCTGATGCCCTTGGAGCGCTTCGTCGGGTCGGTGACGGCCATGACGGTGTAGTACTCGCTGACGCCGGCGTTGGTGATCCACCGCTTCACGCCGTTGAGGACCCAGTAGTCGCCGTCGCGGACCGCCTTGGTCTTCATGCCCGCCGCGTCGGAACCCGCGTCCGGCTCGGAGAGGCAGTACGAGAACATGCCCTCGCCCCTGGCGAGCGGCGCCATGTACTTCTTCTTCAGCTCTTCGCTGCCGGACAGGATGACCGGGAGCGAGCCGAGCTTGTTGACCGCCGGGATCAGGGAGGAGGAGGCGCAGACGCGCGCGACCTCCTCGATGACGATGACGGTGGCCAGCGCGTCGGCGCCCGCGCCGCCGTAGGCCTCCGGGACGTGGATGGCCTGGAGGTCGTTGGCGACCAGGGCGTCCAGCGCCTCCTGCGGGAAGCGGGCCTCCTCGTCGACCGCCGCGGCGTACGGCGCGATCTTCGCCTCGGCGAGCGAGCGGACCGCGTCACGGAGCATGTCGTGCTCTTCGGACGGGCGGTACAGGTCGAAATCAGGCGAGCCTGCCAAGGTCTCTCACTCCCCAAGAATGCTAACTACCGTTAAGTAACCCAATTTTAGTGGGCGCCCCGCCCCCAGGGATACGTGAGTTTGCCGACAGAGGCCCGACACGGGGAAAACGTCCCCGCCGGCGGGCGCGACTATGCTCGGGCGGCGAATGTCTGCCCGTACTTTCCTGGAGCACTACATGGCCCTCAAGATCACCGTGATCGGCACCGGCTACCTCGGCGCCACCCACGCCGCGGCCATGGCTGAGCTGGGCTTCGAAGTCCTCGGCCTCGATGTCGTGCCCGAGAAGATCGAGATGCTGGCGGCCGGCCGGGTCCCCATGTACGAACCCGGACTCGAAGAGCTGCTGCGCAAGCACGTCGCGGGGATCGAGGGGTCGACCGGGCGGCTGCGCTTCACGACGTCGTGGGAGGAGGTCGGCGCGTTCGGCGACGTGCACTTCGTGTGCGTGAACACGCCGCAGAAGCGCGGCGAGTACGCGTGCGACATGAGCTACGTCGACTCCGCCTTCGCCTCGCTCGCGCCGCAGCTGACCCGGCCCGCCCTCGTCGTCGGCAAGTCCACGGTCCCGGTCGGCAGCGCCGCCCGGCTCGCGGCGCTGCTCGCCGAGCGGTCGCCCGTGGGGGCGGACGCGGAGCTCGCGTGGAACCCGGAGTTCCTGCGCGAGGGCTTCGCCGTGCAGGACACGCTGCACCCGGACCGGATCGTGGTGGGTGTGGAGAGCGAGCGCGCGGAGAAGCTGCTGCGCGAGGTGTACGGCGGGCCGATCGAGGAGGGGTCGCCGTTCGTGGTGACGGACTTCCCGACGGCCGAGCTGGTGAAGACGTCCGCGAACTCGTTCCTGGCGACGAAGATCTCGTTCATCAACGCCATGGCGGAGGTGTGCGAGGCCGCCGACGGCGATGTGGTGAAGCTGGCCGAGGCGATCGGGTACGACGAGCGGATCGGGAAGAAGTTCCTGCGGGCCGGGATCGGCTTCGGCGGCGGCTGCCTGCCGAAGGACATCCGGGCGTTCATGGCGCGCGCCGGTGAGCTGGGCGCCGACCAGGCCCTGACCTTCCTGCGCGAGGTCGACTCGATCAACATGCGGCGCCGTGGCCACATGGTCGAGCTGGCGCGCGAGGCGGTGGGCGGCAACGGCGGCTTCCTGGGGAAGCGGGTCGCGGTGCTGGGCGCGACGTTCAAGCCGGACTCGGACGACGTACGGGACTCGCCGGCGCTCAATGTCGCCGGGCAGATCCACCTCCAGGGCGGCCAGGTCACGGTCTACGACCCGAAGGGCATGGAGAACGCGCAGCGCCTCTTCCCGACCCTCGGGTACGCCCCGACCGCGCTCGAAGCGGTGCGCGGCGCGGATGTGGTGCTGCACCTGACGGAGTGGCGCGAGTTCCGGGAGCTGGACCCGGTGGAGCTGGGCGGGGCGGCTTCGGTACGGCTGATCCTGGACGGGCGCAACGCGCTGGATCCGGAGCTGTGGCGCGGGGCGGGCTGGACGTACCGGGCCATGGGGCGGCCGAAGGCGTAGCGGCGGCCGGTGTTCCGACGAGGGCGTCCTCCCGCGCGGGGAGGGCGCCCTCCCACGTTTTCGCGCGGCCGGCGCGGTACTCGCGCATCTTGGCCCGGCTGCCGCAGACCGCCATCGAGCACCAGCGGCTCGGGCCCGCCGGACTGCGGTCGTAGTACGCCCACCGGCAGCACTCGGCCCCGCACGCCTTGAGGCGCGGCCAGGTCCCCCCGGCGGTCGCCGTCGCGATGGCCGCGGCGATGCGCGAGGCCAGGGCGCCGGGTCCGCCGGACAGACCACGGTGGCAGGAGGGGACGCGCCGGGGCGCTTCCCGCAGGGCGCCGGACACCATCACCCCGAAGCAGAACCCGGTGCCCGAACGTTCGGCACCCGAGGAGACGCCCCGGCACGGCACCGACCCCAACGCCCCCGCGTCGCCCCGGCCTACCCGTCCAGCTCGCTCAGCGTCGCGTTCGACGGGGGAAGGTGGCGGAGCCCCGCGGCCACCGACTCCGCGTCGCGCAGGGCCCGCACCGCGTTGTGCCACGTCAGCTTCGCCAGATCGGCGTCCGACCACCCGCGCCGCAGCAGCTCCGCGACCAGGTTCGGGTAGCCGGCCACGTCCTCCAGGCCGGCCGGGGTGAAGGCCGTCCCGTCGTAGTCGCCGCCGATGCCGATGTGGTCCACGCCCGCGACCTCGCGCATGTGGTCCAGGTGGTCGGCCACCGTGGCCACCGTCGCGACCGGTCGCGGGTTCGCCTCCTCGAAGGCCCGGTGGACCTTCATCGCGTCCGCCGTCGTGTCCAGGTGGTGCAGCCCGTGCGCCCGCATGTTCTCGTCGGCCCGCCGCGTCCACTCCACCGCCTCCGGCAGCACGAACTTCGGCACGAACGTCGCCATGGCCACGCCCCCGTTCGCCGGGAGCAGTCCCAGTACGTCGTCCGGAATGTTGCGCGGGTGGTCGCACACCGCCCGCGCCGACGAGTGCGAGAAGATCACCGGAGCCACCGAGGTGGCCAGCGCCGCCCGCATCGTCGTGGCCGCCACATGGGACAGGTCCACCAGCATGCCGACGCGGTTCATCTCGCGGACCACCTCGTGGCCGAACGGCGAGAGCCCGCCGACCCCCGGCTCGTCCGTGGCCGAGTCCGCCCACGCGATGTTGTCGTTGTGCGTCAGGGTCATGTACCGGACGCCCAGCGTGTACAGCGCCCGCAGCGTGGCCAGGGAGTTATTGATCGAGTGCCCGCCCTCGGCGCCCATCAGGGAGGCGATCCGCCCCTCGGCCCGCGCCGCCTCCATGTCCTCCGCCGTCGTCGCCCGCACCAGGTGCTCCGGGTAGCGGGCCAACAGCTGCGCGACGGCGTCGATCTGCTCCAGCGTCGCGCTGACCGCCGCGTCCCCCGCCAGGTCGGAGCGTACGTACACGGACCAGAACTGCGCGCCCACGCCCCCGCCCGCAGGCGGGGGATGTCGGTGTGGAGGCAGGCCGACTGGTCGGCGGCGATGTCGCGCCGGTCCAGGTCGTACCGGACCTGCTCGCGCAGCGCCCACGGCAGGTCGTTGTGACCGTCGACCACCGGGTGCGCGGCGAGCAGCTCGCGCGCCCGGTCGGTCAGCCGGCCGTGCTCCACGGGCGTCACTTGCCGAAGCCGAACGAGTCCGCGCCCAGCGCCTTCGCGCGCAGCCGCTTGCCCTTCTCCGTCGCCTGGTCGTTGAGCTCCTGCTGGAACTCCCGCATGCGGACGAGGAGTTCGGGGTCGTGCGCCGCGAGCATGCGCGTCGCCAGCAGCCCCGCGTTGCGCGCCCCCGCCACCGACACCGTGGCCACCGGCACACCGGCCGGCATCTGCACGATGGACAGGAGCGAGTCCATCCCGTCGAGGTACTTGAGCGGGACCGGCACGCCGATGACCGGCAGCGGCGTGACCGAGGCCAGCATGCCCGGCAGGTGCGCCGCGCCGCCCGCGCCCGCGATGATCACCTTGAGGCCGCGGCCGTCCGCCTCCTCGCCGTACGCGATCATCTCGCGCGGCATCCGGTGCGCCGAGACGACGTCGACCTCGTACGGGATCGAGAACTCGTCCAGGGCCTTGGCCGCCGCCTCCATGACGGGCCAGTCGGAGTCCGACCCCATCACGATGCCGACTACGGGAGCGGAAGCAGCAGGAGTCGTCATTCGGTGATCGTTCCTCGCAGGTAGCCGGCGGCGTGACGGGCGCGCTCCAGCGCGTCGTCGAGGTCGTCGCCGTAGGTGTTGACGTGGCCGACCTTGCGGCCGGGCTTCACGTCCTTTCCGTACATGTGGATCTTGAGCTGCGGGTCGCGCGCCATGCAGTGCAGGTACGCCTGGTACATGTCCGGGTAGTCGCCGCCGAGGACGTTCGCCATGACCGTCCACTTCGCGCGCGGGCGCGGATCGCCGAGCGGCAGGTCCAGGACGGCCCTGACGTGGTTCGCGAACTGCGACGTCATCGCGCCGTCCTGCGTCCAGTGGCCCGAGTTGTGCGGGCGCATCGCCAGCTCGTTGACGAGGATGCGGCCGTCCGTCGTCTCGAAGAGCTCGACGGCGAGGTGGCCGACGACGCCGAGTTCCTTCGCGATGCGCAGCGCCAGGGTCTGCGCCTGCCCGCCGAGCTCCTCGGAGAGGCCGGGCGCCGGGGCGATCACGGTGTCGCAGACGCCGTCTACCTGCCGCGACTCGACGACCGGGTAGGCGACGGCCTGGCCGTGCGGGGAGCGGACGATGTTCGCCGCCAGTTCCCGTACGAAGTCGACCTTCTCCTCGGCGAGGACGGGGACGCCGGCCCTGAAGGGCTCCTCGGCGTCCTCCTCCCCACGTACGAACCAGACGCCCTTGCCGTCGTATCCGCCGCGGACGGTCTTCAGGATCACCGGGAAGCCGCCGGTCTCGGCGGCGAACGCCGCCGCGTCCGCCGGGTCGCTCACGATGCGGTGGCGCGGGCAGGGCGCTCCGATCTCCATGAGCTTCGCTCGCATCACGCCCTTGTCCTGGGCGTGCACCAGTGCGTCGGGACCCGGCCGGACGGGGATGCCGTCCGCCTCCAGGGCCCGCAGGTGCTCGGTCGGGACGTGCTCGTGATCGAAGGTGATCACGTCGCAGCCGCGCGCGAAGTCACGCAGCGTGTCCAGATCGCGGTAGTCGCCGACGACGACGTCGCTGACGACCTGGGCCGCCGAGTCCTGGGGTGTGTCACTGAGGAGCTTGAATCTGATGCCGAGGGGGATACCGGCCTCGTGGGTCATACGGGCGAGCTGACCGCCACCGACCATGCCGACTACGGGGAACGTCACTCCTCCAGGGTATCCGCAGGCCCGTGGCCCCCTGTCCGCGCGCCCGCCGGCGCACCCCTCACCCGCCGTCACGGGTCCGTCACGTCTTCGACGGCGTCCGCGAACATCCTGGAGGGCCGCTGGTTAGCATGGCTGGGTCGACGGCACCGACCGGCTGTCGACCACGGGGCGACACCAACCGAAACGGGGCTGAGCGATCACCATGAGTGGACGGGACGGCGGCCCTTTGCGAAGGCGCCTGGAGCGGTTCGGGCGCGAATTCGCGAAGTTCGGTGCGATCGGCGGTCTGGGGCTCCTCGTCGACCTCGGCGTCTTCAACCTCCTGCGCCACCTCACGGACGTTCCCGTCGTGCGGGCGAGCATCGCCGCCACGGTGGTGGCGATCGGTTTCAACTACCTGGGCTTCCGCTACTTCACGTACCGCGAGCGCGACAAGAACCGCAGGACCAGGGAGCTCACGCTCTTCCTGCTGTTCAGCGTGGCCGGCCTGGTGATCCAGAGCGGGGTGCTGTACACCGCTACGTACGGCTTCGGCTGGGACACCCCGCTCCAGAGCAACGCCTTCAAGTTCCTCGGCATCGGCATCGCGACCGTCTTCCGCTTCTGGTCGTACCGCACCTGGGTCTTCCGGAAGCTGCCCGAGCGCGACGCCGTGGAGAGCGGCGACATAGAGCCCGGCTCCGTGGAGACCGGCGCAGTGAAGGCCGCGGAGTCGGATCCGCTCCTGGACGCCCGCGCCCCGCGGGTCCCCGCCGACCGCGTCGTCTGACCGCCGACCGCGTCACCTGACCGTCGGCTCCGGCTCCTGTCTGGGGCGCGTCACCCTGCTCAGGAAGAGCGCGAACACCGGCGGCTGCTGCTGGAGCATCTCCAGACGGCCGCCGTCCGCCTCCGCCAGGTCACGTGCGACGGCCAGGCCGATTCCCGTCGAGTTGCGGCCGCTGATGGACCGCTCGAAGATCCGCGCGCCGAGGTCGGCGGGCACCCCGGAGCCCTCGTCGGTCACCTCGATGACGGCCTGGTTGCCGGTGACGCGGGTACGCAGGGCGACCGTACCGCCACCGTGCATCAGGGAGTTCTCGATCAGCGCGGCCAGCACCTGGGCGACCGCGCCCGGCGTGCCGACGGCCTGCATGCCGTGCTTGCCCGAGTGCACGATGGCCCGGCCCGCGCTGCGGTAGGCCGGGCGCCACTCCTCGATCTGCTGCTTGACGACCTCGTCGAGGTCGAAGACGACGGCGGAGCCCGTGCGCGGGTCGCGGGAATTGGTGAGCAGCCGCTGCACGACGTCGGTGAGCCGCTCGACCTGCGTCAGCGCGATCGTCGCCTCCTCCTTCACCGTGTCCAGGTCCTCGGTGAGGGTGATCTCCTCCAGCCGCATGGAGAGCGCGGTCAGCGGCGTGCGGAGCTGGTGGGAGGCGTCGGCGGCGAGCCTGCGCTCGGCGGTCAGCATCCGGGCGATCCGCTCGGCGCTGGAGTCGAGCACGTCGGCGACCCGGTCGAGCTCGGGCACGCCGTACCGCTTGTGGCGGGGGCGCGGATCGCCGGAGCCCAGGCGTTCGGCGGTCTCGGCGAGGTCGGTGAGCGGGGAGGCGAGCCGGTTGGCCTGGCGTACGGCGAGGAGGACCGCGGCGATCACGGCGAGCAGCGCCACCGCGCCGATGATCAGCAGCGTACGGCCGACCTCGTCGGTGACGGTGGAGCGGGACTCCTGGACGGTGACCTTCTCGCCGGTCCCGCTCCGCGCGACGCCCTCGATGACGCTGCCCTCGGGGCGCTCGCCGATCTCGATGGGGGCGCGGCCCGGGATGTCGATGCGGGCGTACCGCCGGGGGTCGATCTGCTCGCCCAGCACCCCCGGGTTGACGCTCTCCTCACCGAGGAGACGGCTCTCCACGACGCTGATCAGGCGCAGTGCCTCGGAGTCGACGCTCTCCTGGGCGCTGTTGCTGATGGTGCGGGTCTCCACGATGACCAGGGAGACGCCGAAGACTGCGATGACGACGAGCACCACGGCGAGCGTGGAGTTGATCAGGCGGCGGCGCATGGCTGTGTGTGTACGTCAGCTCTTCTCGAAGCGGAAGCCGACGCCCCGCACGGTGGCGATGTAGCGCGGGTTGGCGGCGTCGTCGCCGAGCTTCTTGCGCAGCCACGAGATGTGCATGTCGAGGGTCTTGGTCGACGACCACCAGGTGGTGTCCCAGACCTCACGCATCAGCTGGTCGCGGGTGACGACCCGGCCGGCGTCCCGGACGAGGACCCGCAGCAGGTCGAACTCCTTGGCGGTGAGCTGGAGTTCCTCCTCGCCCATCCAGGCGCGGTGCGACTCGACGTCGATCCGCACGCCGTGGGTGGCGGGCGCGGGGGCGTGGTCGCCGGCGCCGCGCCGCAGGAGGGCCCGTACGCGGGCGAGGAGCTCGGCGAGACGGAACGGCTTGGTGACGTAGTCGTCGGCGCCGGCGTCGAGGCCGACGACGGTGTCCACCTCGTCGGCGCGGGCGGTCAGCACCAGGATCGGGATGGTGTGGCCCCCGGCGCGCAGCCGGCGGGCGACCTCCAGGCCGTCCATGCCGGGCAGCCCCAGGTCGAGCACGACCAGGTCGACGCCGCCCTGGAGGCCGGCGTCGAGCGCGGACGGACCGTCCTCGCGCACCTCGACCTCGTAACCCTCCCGACGCAGGGCGCGGGCCAGTGGCTCCGAGATGGATGCGTCGTCCTCGGCGAGCAGTACACGGGTCATGGAGTGATGGTAGTCCGCGAGAGGTACGGGGTGCGGTCGATCACCGAGTGATCGTTCCGGCCTGCGGCCCTGGGATGCGATCCTGGGATGCGATCCTGGTATCGACCTTCGAATCAGTCCCCTTGGTTCCAAGGTCACCTGTGATCCATCTCTCAACCTCTTCCATATGGGGCACTGTCGTGACGTATGGTGGCGAAACTGCTTTATCACGACTCAGCGGCCTTTGGCCTGTCATACACGCCGAAGGTCTCTTTTTTTCTGTGCGGGGTTGGCGCTGCCGGCCCGACAGAGAACGACCTTTGGGCCGGGCCCCTCACGCGATGGCGCGCGGAGGGAGTTGATCCTGGCGCGGACTGCTCCGCGTCGGTGCCGGCCGCCCCCACCGGGCGCGTATCCGCTCACGAGGCGGACGCGTCCCGAGCAAGCAAGGATCACCATGGCGTCCAGCCTGACGAAGGACACCCCCGAGGCCGCCCCGGGCGGGAAGACCTTCCTCGGCCACCCCCTCGGCCTGCCCATCCTCTTCCTGACGGAGATGTGGGAGCGGTACAGCTTCTACGGGATGCGCGCGCTGCTCGTGCTCTACCTCTCGGCCACGGTGGCCGACGGCGGTCTGGGCTTCGACACGGCCACGGCCGTCGCGATCTACAGCGTGTACAACGCGATGGTCTACCTGCTCGCCCTTCCCGGCGGCTGGTTCGGCGACCGCCTCTGGGGCGCCCGCAAGACCGTGGCCGTGTCCGGCACGATCATCATGGTCGGGCACTTCCTCCTGGCCGTGCCGCTGGAGATCTCGTTCTTCGCCGGTCTGGTGCTCATCGCGGCCGGCTCGGGCCTGCTCAAGGCCAACATCTCCACGATGGTCGGCCACCTGTACCCGGACAAGAACGACCCGCGTCGTGACGGCGGCTTCACCATCTTCTACATGGGCATCAACCTCGGTGCCTTCATCGCGCCGCTGACCATCGGCTACGTCGGCCAGCAGGTCAACTGGCACTACGGCTTCGCCATGGCCGGCGTCGGCATGGCCCTGGGCCTCGTCTGCTTCCTCCTGGGCTCCCGCGCCCTGGCCAAGGAGAGCAACCTCGTCCCGGCCCCGCTCTCCGACGTCGAGCGGGCTGCCGTCATCAAGAAGGTGCTGATCTGGCTGGCCGTCGCGGCCGTCGCGTACGGCATCGTCGGCGGCAGCGGTTCGTTCACCATCGACTGGGTGCTGTGGCCGCTGACCATCCTGGGCCTGGTGCTGCCCGCGTACTACATCTTCCGCGTCAAGCGCGACCCCGAGCTCGACGCCGTCGAGAAGTCCCGCATGTCGGCGTACGTCTGGTTCTTCGTCGCCGCCGCCGTCTTCTGGGGCATCTACGACCAGACCGGTTCCACGCTGAGCCTGTTCGCCGAGAGGAACACCGCCACCGACCTGTTCGGCTTCGACTTCCCGGCCAGCTGGTTCCAGTCGCTCAACCCGCTGTACGTGATGGCTCTGGCCCCGGTCTTCGCCTGGGTCTGGGTGGCGCTCAACCGCCGCTCCAAGGAGCCGAGCACGCTGGCGAAGTTCGCCTTCGGCCTGGTGCTCGTCGGCCTCTCCTTCGGCGTGATGATGCTGGCGCAGACCGCGGCCGCGGGCGGCGCGATGGTCACCCCGCTGTGGCTGGCCGCCGTGTACCTCCTCCAGACGGTCGGCGAGCTGACCCTCTCTCCGGTCGGCCTGTCACTCACGACGAAGCTGGCCCCCGCGAAGTACGCGAGCCAGATGATGGGTGTCTGGTTCCTGGCCGTGACGGCCGGCGACTCGGTCATCGCGCTGCTCCAGCTGCTGGGCGCACCGACGGACACCGAGTTCTGGTTCGCCAGCCAGGGCGCGCTCGCCGTGCTCGCCGGCGTCGCGATCTTCATGTACCGCAAGAAGGTCCAGCCGCTCATGGGCGGCGTGCACTGACACGCTGAAGAAGGAAGGGCCGCCGCACCGACTCGGTGCGGCGGCCCTTCTCGTTCACGACGCGTGCGGGGCGTTGTCCGGCGGGACACCCCGCCGGGGCAAGAAGGCGGGACACCCCGCCTCCGGGCAAGAAGAAAGTGCACGCCGGGCCGGCGTGCACCAGAAGGACCGTGAACCGCCGGTACGGCGGGCTACGCAGGAGCGGCGAGTTCCGCCCAGACCGTCTTGCCGGGGGAGTCCTGGGTCCGCTCGACCCCCCAGTCGAGACACAGCCGCTGCACGATGAACATGCCGTGGCCGCCGGGCCGTCCCGCCCGGTGCGGCGTACGCGGGGCCGGCTGGCCCGTGCCGCGGTCGACGACTTCCAGGCGCAGCACCTTGCCGTCGCACGCGACGCGCAGCTCTTCCGGCCCCTCGGCGTGCAGGCAGGCGTTGGTGACCAGTTCGGAGACGACCAGCAGGACGTCCTCGGCGGCGGCCCGCCGGTCGGCCGACGAAGCGGGGAGCCAGCCCCAGTCGTACAGCGCCTGGCGGGTGAAGTCGCGAGCCAGCGGCACGATGCCGCTGGCACTGCTCAGCGCCAGGGAACGCGCCTGGTCGGTGGCGGACACGGCAGAGGCCGAGCTGTGGCTCACAGCCTCCGGGCCGAGATCGCCCGACCGGGGCTGCCGGGTGGTGCTCATCAGCGCTTCACCTCACCGATTCGCCAATTCATCAATTCATCACTGCAGGAACATGGGAGCTTTCGGAGCCCCGGGGTCGTCAGGGTCAGAAACCTCCTGCCCGGCCGAACGGTGAGAACACCCACTTTTTCGGGACGGACGTGTGACACGGGCAACCAACCGGTCGACAGGAGGCGCCGCAAGGGCCGGAATTCAGTCTTCCATTGCGGCTTCGAGCGACTCGTGGATCGTAAAGACGGCCTCGGCCCCGGTGATCTCGAAGACCCTGGCCACTACCGGCTGCATCCCGGCCAAGTGGACTCCTCCCCCGGCCGCTTCGGCCTTGAGGCGAGCACCGAGCAGCACGTTGAGCCCGGTGGAATCGCAGAAATCGAGCGACGAGCAGTCGATGACCAGGCGCGAACGCCCGGCTTCGACCGCGTTTTCCAGAGGCTCGCGGAGCAGCTCGGCGGTGTGGTGGTCCAGCTCACCCGCCGGCGTGACAATCTCGCTCCGGCCCTCGGTGCGAACTGCGACCCGGAGCCGACCCCGGTTCGCGCTGCCGACCGTCCCGCGCTCCATGCCCGTCTCGTCTCTCTTCGCAGTCGTGGCTGTCATTGACGTGCCAGAACCTTACGCCCTCTGTGCGCCGATCGGTACCCGAAGACCCGTGCAATACCTACAAATTCGGACATAAGGAACTTGCAACTGTCGGTCAAGAGCGGGTAGGGCTAGTAGGGACACAACCAACACGACCGGCTTTGGAGGCGCCGCACATCGCACGCAGACGTATCGGCATCGGCAGCCATATGCCGAGAACGATGGAGGACACCATGTCACCCCGGCTCGACGACCCGCGAACGCTTCCCCCACAGCAGAACGCGACGTCGACACCCCCACCCGAGCAGATCGAGACCGGACCCGAGGGCCTTGAAGGGCTCCCGGAGATCCCCCCCTACGACCAGGTGGGGCCGCTGGACGCCAGGGCGCTGTCGAAGACGCTCTTCGGGCGCCTGGAAACCCTCGAAGAGGGAACGCACGAGTACGCGTACGTCCGCAACACACTCGTCGAACTCAACCTGGCCCTGGTCAAGTTCGCCGCTTCCCGGTTCCGCTCCCGCAGCGAACCGATGGAGGACATCATCCAGGTCGGCACCATCGGCCTGATCAAGGCGATCGACCGCTTCGAACTCAGCAGAGGCGTCGAGTTCCCGACCTTCGCGATGCCGACGATCGTCGGCGAGGTCAAGCGGTTCTTCCGTGACACGTCCTGGTCGGTCCGCGTGCCGCGGCGCCTCCAGGAACTGCGGCTGGACCTCGCCAAGGCCGGTGACGAGCTCGCTCAGCAGCTCGACCGCTCTCCCACGGTGAGTGAACTCGCCGAGCGCCTCGGCCTCACCAACGAAGAGGTCGTCGAGGGCATGGCCGCGAGCAACGCGTACACCGCGAGCTCGCTGGACGCCCAGCCCGAGGAGGACGACTCCGAGGGCGCGCTGGCCGACCGCATCGGTTACGAGGACCACGGGCTCGAAGGCATCGAGTACATCGAATCCCTGAAGCCGCTGATCGCCGGGCTCCCCTCGCGGGACCGGAAGATCCTCTCGCTGCGCTTCGTCGCCAACATGACGCAGTCCGAGATCGGCGACGAGCTCGGCATTTCGCAGATGCACGTGTCACGCCTGCTGTCGCGCACGCTGACCAAGCTGCGCAAGGGCCTGACGCTGGAGGAGTGACGCCTCGGCGTACACGGGAACGAACACGTGAGTGAGCGCACGTGAAGGAGTGAGGGCCTGCCCCAGGCGCTATCCGGGGCAGGCCCTCACTCCTTCTTCTTCGTTCTGACGCCTACCCGGCGTGCCCGGTCGTACGCCTGCCCCTGTGCCAGACCTCGGAGACGAGCGGCACTCCGGGGCGGTAGGCGAGGTGGACGTGGGACGGGGCGTCCAGCAGGGCGAGGTCCGCGCGGGCGCCGGGGGTGACGCGGCCGACGTCCGTGCGGCGCAGGGCCGCCGCGCCGCCCGCCGTGGCCGACCAGAGGGCCTCGTCCGGGGTCATGCCCATGTCCCGTACTGCCAGGGCGATGCAGAACGGCATCGAGCTGGTGAAGGACGAGCCCGGGTTGCAGTCCGTGGACAGCGCGACGGTCGCGCCCGCGTCGATGAGCCGGCGGGCGTCGGGCCAGGCGGCCCGGGTGGAGAACTCGGCGCCGGGCAGCAGCGTGGCGACCGTACGGCTGTTCGCGAGGGCGTCCACGTCGGCGTCGGTGAGGTGCGTGCAGTGGTCGGCGCTCGCCGCGTCGAGTTCGGCGGCGAGTTGGACGCCGGGGCCGTAACTGAGCTGGTTGGCGTGGATGCGGGGGTGCAGGCCCTTCGCCCTGCCGGCGGTGAGGACGGCACGGGCCTGGTCGCCGTCGAAGGCCCCCTTCTCGCAGAAGACGTCGATCCAGCGGGCGTGGGGGGCGCACGCGTCGAGCATGTCGCCGGTGACGAGTTCCACGTACGCCGCCGGGTCGTCGGCGTAGTCCGGGGAGACGATGTGAGCGCCGAGGTAGGTGACCTCGTCGGTGTGGGCGGACGCGATGCGCAGGGCGCGGGCCTCGTCGTGGGTCGTCAGGCCGTAACCGGACTTGGTCTCGAAGGTGGTCGTGCCCTGGCGCAGCGCCTCACGGAGGTAGTGGGTGAGGTTCGCTTCGAGCGCCTCGTCGGACGCGGCACGGGTGGCGGCGACGGTGGTGCGGATGCCGCCGGCGGAGTAGGCGCGGCCCGACATGCGGGCGTTGAACTCCTCGGTGCGGTCGCCGGCGAAGACGAGGTGGGAGTGCGAGTCGACGAAACCGGGGATCGCGGCGCGGCCCCGCGCGTCGTAGGAGGTGTCGGCGGCGGGTGCGGCGGCGGCTTCGCCCACCCAGGCGACGCGCTCGCCCTCCATGACGACCGCGGCGTTCCGGATCAGGCCGAGGGGGCCCGTGCCGGCGCCTTGGGCGGGGTCGTTGGTGACGAGGCTGCCGATGTTGGTGACGAGGGTGGTGCTCACGAGGTCCTCTCGGGGGTGCGGGGGCGGGGCGGCGTGTCCGGGGGCCGGGGCCGGCCGCTGCCCGGGGCTTCCCCCCTGCCCGCCCCCTGTCGCCCCTATTGCTGGTAGACGGCTGTGACCGCCTTGGCCATCGCCCCGGGAACGTCCGGGACCAAGGTGTGGACGCCGTCGCGGACGATGTGGCGGCCCGCCACGACCGTGTGGCGTACGTCGCAGGCCGAGGCCGCGAACACCGCCGTCTCGGCCCCCAGGCGCGGCAGTGGGCCCGCCGTCCTGACCGAGTCGAGGGCGATGGTCGTGAGGTCGGCCAGGGCGCCCGGCTCGATCGTGCCCGCGTCCGGCCAGCCCAGCGCCGCGTGGCCGTCCACCGACGCGGCCCGGAGCAGGGCCGCCGCCGTCCAGTGGCCGCGGGTGCGGGAGCTGAGGCGTTCGTTCAGTTCCATCGCGCGGGCCTCCTCCAGGAGGTCGATCACCGCGTGGCTGTCGCTGCCCAGGCAGAGGGGCGAGCCCGCCCGCTGGAGGCGGACCGCCGGGCCGGTGCCGTCGGCCAGGTCGCGTTCCGTCGTGGGGCACATGCACGTGCCCGTGGAGGTTCCGCCGATGAGGGCGATGTCCTCGTTCGCCAGGTGCGTGTTGTGGACGCCCGTGGTGCGGGGGCCGAGGACCCCGTGGTCCGCCAGCAACCGGGTCGGGGTGCAGCCGTGCGCGGCCAGGCACGCGTCGTTCTCGGCGGTCTGCTCCGAGAGGTGGACGTGGAGCGGGGCCTCGCGGGCCTGCGCCCAGGCCGCCACCGTCGCCAGCTGGCCGGCGGGTACCGCGCGCACCGAGTGGATGGCCGCGCCGATCCGCGCGTGGTCGCGGTCCTTGAGCAGCGACGCGCGCTCCGCCCAGGCGTCGGCCGTGCCGTCGGAGAAGCGCCGCTGGGGGCGGTTGGGCGGCGTGCCGAAGCCCGACGCCAGGTACGCCGTGTCGAGGAGGGTGATGCGGATGCCGGCCTCGGCGGCGGCCGCGATCAGGGCCTCGCCCATGGCGTTGGGGTCGGCGTACGGGGTGCCGCCCGGCGCGTGGTGGAGGTAGTGGAACTCGCCCACCGCACTGACCCCGGCCAGCGCCATCTCGGCGTACACGGCCCGGGCGAGGTCGAAGTACGTCTGCGGGGTGAGGCGGGAGGAGACGCCGTACATCACCTCCCGCCACGTCCAGAACGTGCCCGAGCCCACCTGCACCGTGGACCGCAGCGCCCGGTGGAAGGCGTGCGAGTGGGCGTTGGCGAGGCCGGGAAGGGTCAGGCCCCGCAGGACCACGGCGCCGGGCGGCGGGGCCGGGACGTCCTTGCGGACCGCCGTGATCCGGCCGTTCGTCACGTCCAGGGCCACGCCCGGCTCGACGAAGGCATCGAGCCAGGCGTGCTCCAGCCAGTAGGTCACGTGCACGCGAGCCCCTCCAGTACGTCGGCGAGTGCGATGACCCCCGCGACGCAGTCGTCCTCGGCGGCGTACTCGGCCGGGGAGTGCGAGATGCCCGTGGGGTTCCGTACGAACAGCATGGCGGTCGGGACCGAAGCGGACAAAATACCCGCGTCGTGTCCCGCGCCCGTGCCGAGGACGGGGACGTCGCCCCCGAGCAGTTTCGCGAGCTCGTCGCGCAGGGCGTGTTCGAACTCCACCACCGGGGTGAACGACTCCTGCGTGATGTGCAGGTCGATGCCGGAGCGGGTGGCGTTCTCGCGTGCCGCCTGCTCGATGCCGGCGACGACCCGGTCGAGGGTTTCCTGGTCAGCGGCGCGCGAGTCGAGCCAGCCGCGGACCAGCGACGGGATCGCGTTGACGCCGTTCGGCTCGACGGCGATCTTCGCGAAGGTGGCGAGGGCCCCGGCGAGCCGTGCCTCGCGGCGGGCGGCGACGACCGTCTCGGCGTACGTCAGCATCGGATCGCGGCGGTCCTCCAGGCGGGTGGTGCCCGCGTGGTTGGCCTCGCCGTGGAAGTCGAACCGCCAGCGGCCGTGCGGCCAGATGGCGGACGCGATGCCGACGGGGTCACCGGAGACGTCCAGCGCGCGGCCCTGTTCCACGTGCAGCTCGACGAAGGCGCCGATACGGGCGAGGCGTCCGGGGTCCGGGCCGATGGCGGCCGGGTCGTAACCCGCCGCCTCCATGGCCCGGGGAAGGCTGACGCCGTCCCCGTCCCGCAGCTCGCGGGCCCTGGCGGCCGTCAGCTGCCCGGCCGCCAGGCGGGAGCCCACGCAGGCCAGGCCGAAGCGGGCGCCCTCCTCGTCACCGAAGTTGGTGACGGCCAGCGGTTTGGTGAACTCCACTCCCCTGCGCCGGAGTTCGTCGAGCGCGGCGAAGGAGGACACGACGCCGAGCGGGCCGTCGAACGCGCCGCCGTCCGGGACCGAGTCGAGGTGCGAGCCGGTGACGACCGCGTCCCCGGCGAGGGGATCGCCCTGCCAGGCCCACTGGTTGCCGTTGCGGTCCACCTCGTAGGTCAGGCCGCGGGACTCGGCCTGGGCCCTGAACCAGGCGCGGCAGTCGGCGTCGGCCGCCGTCCAGGCGTAGCGGCGGTAGCCGTCGGAGGCCGCGTCGCGGCCGATCGGCAGCAGGTCCGCCCACATCTCGTGGAACGACGCGGTGGCGGCGGGGTGCGGCGAGCCGTCGGCGGGTGCCACGGAGGTCACTCGCCCTCCCGCATCGGGACGCGTACGCCCTGCTCGTCCGCCGTCTTCTCCGCGATGTCGTAGCCCGCGTCCACGTGGCGGATGACACCCATGCCCGGGTCGTTCGTCAGTACGCGGCGGATCTTCTCGCCCGCGAGCTTCGTGCCGTCCGCCACCGAGACCTGGCCCGCGTGGATCGAGCGGCCCATGCCGACGCCGCCGCCGTGGTGGATGGAGACCCAGGAGGCGCCGGAGGCGACGTTGACCATGGCGTTGAGCAGCGGCCAGTCGGCGATCGCGTCGGAGCCGTCGAGCATGGCCTCGGTCTCGCGGTACGGCGAGGCCACGGATCCGCAGTCGAGGTGGTCGCGGCCGATCGCGAGGGGGGCGGCGAGGGTGCCGTCGGCGACCATGTCGTTGAACAGGGCGCCCGCCTTGTCGCGCTCGCCCTGGCCCAGCCAGCAGATGCGGGCCGGCAGGCCCTGGAAGTGGACGCGCTCGCCGGCCATCTTGATCCAGCGGTGCAGGGACGCGTTTTGAATCGAATCGGCCTCCGGGAAGAGCTTCAGCAGCTCGCGGTCCGTCTTGTGGATGTCGGACGCCTCGCCGGACAGGGCCGCCCAGCGGAAGGGGCCCTTGCCCTCGCAGAAGAGCGGGCGGATGTACGCCGGTACGAAGCCGGGGAAGTCGAAGGCGCGGGAGTAGCCGGCCAGCTGGGCCTCGCCGCGGATCGAGTTGCCGTAGTCGAAGACCTCGGCTCCGGCGTCCATGAAGCCGACCATCGCCTCGACGTGCCGGGCCATGGACTCGCGGGCGCGCAGCGTGAAGTCGGCGGGCTTCTCGGCGGCGTACGACGCCATGTCGTCGAAGTCGACGCCGACGGGGAGGTACGAGAGCGGGTCGTGGGCGCTGGTCTGGTCGGTCACGATGTCGATCGGGGCGCCCTCGGCGAGCATGCGCGGCAGCAGCTCCGCCGCGTTGCCGAGGAGGCCGATGGACAGCGGCCTGCGGGCGTCGCGGGCCTCGACGGCGAGCCGGAGGGCGTGCTCCGGGCTGTCGGCCTTGACGTCGAGGTAGCGGTGCTCGATGCGGCGCTCGATGGCGCGCGCGTCGACGTCGATGCAGATCGCGACGCCGTCGTTCATGGTCACGGCGAGGGGCTGGGCGCCGCCCATGCCGCCGAGGCCGGCGGTGAGGGTGATGGTGCCGGCGAGGGTGCCGTTGAACTTTTTCGCGGCGACGGCGGCGAAGGTCTCGTACGTGCCCTGGAGGATGCCCTGGGTGCCGATGTAGATCCACGATCCGGCCGTCATCTGGCCGTACATGGTCAGGCCGAGCGCCTCCAGGCGGCGGAACTCCTCCCAGTTCGCCCAGTCGCCGACCAGGTTGGAGTTGGCGATGAGCACGCGCGGCGCCCACTCGTGGGTCTGCATGACACCGACCGGGCGCCCGGACTGGACGAGCATCGTCTCGTCCTGCTTCAGGGTCCTCAGGGTGCGCACCATGGCGTCGAACGAGCGCCAGTCCCGCGCCGCCTTGCCCGTGCCGCCGTAGACGACGAGCTTGTCGGGGTGCTCGGCGACCTCGGGGTCGAGGTTGTTCTGGAGCATGCGCAGGGCGGCTTCCTGCTGCCATCCCAGGGCGCTCAGCTCCGTACCGCGCGGTGCCCGTACGGGGCGGGGTCCTGACATGGTGTGCCTCCTCGCGAGTGACTGCATTGCCGTCCATTCACATCCTGGCGATGTGAATAGAGCTAGTCAATACGTCCGGCCGCCTGCGCGCGGCCAAAGCGGGTGGTTGGCTGGAACACATGCCTTCGGACATGAGTGCGCCCGAGCGGCGCGAGCGGGCCGTACGCGCCGCCGTCGAGCAGGGGGTCGTCGGCCCCGCCGCCCCGCTCGCCGGCCTCCTCGACATCACCGGCATCCGGGCCTCGGCCGCCGCCCTGCGCGCCGCGTTCGACGAGGTCACCCCGCCCGGCACCCCGGTCCTGCACGCCTTCGCCGTCAAGGCGACGCCGCTGGTCCCCGTCCTGCGGCTGCTGTACGAGCACGGGGGCATCGGCGCCGAAGTCGCGAGCCCCGGTGAGCTGGCCCTGGCCCGCGCCGCCGGTGTCCGCCCGGCGCACACCGTCCTCGACTCCCCCGCCAAAACCACCGCCGAGCTGCGCGAAGCCCTCGCCCTGGGCATCGCGGTCAACGCCGACAACTTCCAGGAACTCGCGCGCATCGACGCGCTGGTGGAGTCGGCGGCCCCCGCCTCCCCCGTCGGCCTGCGCGTCAACCCGCAGATCGGCGGCGGCTCCATCGGCGCGCTCTCCACCGCCACCGCCACCTCGAAGTTCGGCGTGGCGCTGCGCGACCCGGGCGCCCGCGAACGGGTCGTACGCGCCTACCTCGACCGGCCGTGGATGACCCGGCTGCACACGCACTCCGGTTCGCAGGGCCTGCCGCTGGAGCTGATGGTCCGGGGCGTGGCGGCGGCGTACGGACTCGCCGAGGAGATCAATGCGGCGGCGGGCCGCCGGCAGGTCGACACCGTCGACATCGGCGGCGGCCTCCCCGTCGACTTCGCCTCCGACGCCGGGGCCCCGTCGTACGCCGACTACGCCCGCCTCCTCAAGCAGCACGTCCCCGGCCTGCTCGACGGGCGCTACGGCCTGGTCACCGAGTTCGGCCGCTCCCTGCTCGCCAAGCACGGCACGGTCCTCACCCGCGTCGAGTACGCGAAGACCTCCGGCGGCCGGCCGATCGCCGTCACCCACGCGGGCGTCCAGATCGCGACGCGGACCGTGTACGTCCCCGGGTCCTGGCCGCTGCGCATCGCCGCGTACGACGCGAAGGGCCTTCCCAAGCCGGGCCCGCCCGTCGCCCAGGACGTGGCGGGCCCGGCGTGCTTCGCGGGCGACCTGCTCGCCGAGAACCGGCCGCTGCCGCTCCTGGAGCAGGGCGACTACGCGGCGGTGCTGGACACCGGTGCGTACTACATGGCCGCGCACTACGGCTACAACAGCCTTGCCAGAGCCGGGATCCACGGCTTCGCCGCCACCGCCGGCGGGGTCCGCTTCAGCGTCGTACGGCCGCCGCAGACCTTCGACGAGATCGTCGCCGAGTCGGGCGGGGGGCACGCGGACGCGCTCCTGGATCCCTGAGGTGGATCCCTGAAGCTCCGGCCGCACCCGCCGCCCGAACGCCCGGACGGCACGCAGCACCTGACGCGCATCACACAAGCCGCGCCGGGCAGAACATCCCCAGTCCATCTCGGGGGAGGTTCCCTATGTCCGTATCCGGTGCCACACCAGACACGCCTGGCACATCCGGCACATCAGCCACACCGGTCGACGAGACACCGCTCAAGCGCGCGCTCGGGCCCAAGCTGCTGATCCTGTTCGTGATCGGCGACATCCTGGGCACCGGGATCTACGCCACCACGGGAAAGGTGGCGGGGAAGGTCGGCGGCGCGCTGTGGCTGCCGTTCGCGATCGGCTTCGTCGTCGCGCTCCTGACCGCGGCTTCGTACGTCGAACTCGTCGGCAAGTACCCGAAGGCCGCCGGCGCCGCGCTCTACGCCCAGAAGGCCTTCAAGGTCCCCTTCCTCACCTTCATCATCGCCTTCATGGTGATGTGCTCGGGCCTGTCGTCCGCGAGCGCGGCCGCCCGCGCCTTCAGCGGCGACTACCTGGCGGAGTTCACGGACGCCGTGCCGCCGACGCTCGTCGCGATCCTGTTCGTCGTCGCCCTCGCCGCGCTCAATCTGCGCGGTGTCTCGGAGTCGGTGAAGACGAACGTGGTGCTGACGCTCGTCGAGCTGACCGGTCTGGCGATCATCCTCGGGATCGGTGCGTACGCCGTGTTCACGGGCGGCGGCGAGCCCGCGCGGCTCGGTGAGTTCCAGGCGTCCGGCACCGGTTACGCCCTGCTGACCAGCGTGCTCGGCGCCACCGCGCTCGGTTTCTTCGCCTTCGTCGGCTTCGAGGACTCCGTCAACATGGCGGAGGAGACGAAGGACCCGCAGCGCACCTTCCCGAAGGCGATCTTCATCGGTGTCGCGGTCACCGGCACCATCTACGTCCTGGTCGCCCTGGTCTCCTCGCTGCTCGTCGACTACACGACGCTGGAGAAATCGAGCGGGCCGCTGCTGGAGGTCGTGAAGGCGGGCGGGGTCGACTTCCCGCCCAAACTCTTCGCGCTGATCGCCCTGTTCGCCGTGACGAACTCCGCGCTGATCAACATCATGATGGCCTCGCGGCTCTGTTACGGAATGGCCAACGAACGCATCCTGCCGCGCGCCATGGGCCGCGTCCTGTCCCGGCGCCGCACGCCCGTCGTCGGCATCGTCTTCGTCTCGCTGCTGGCGATCGGCCTGGTGTCGACGGGCGGGATCGAGGGGCTCGGCGACACGACGGCGTTCCTCCTGCTGTGCGTCTTCGCCGTGGTCAACGTCGCCGTGCTGGTCCTGCGCAAGGACCGGGTGGCGCACCGGCACTTCCGGACGCCGACGATCCTGCCGGTGCTCGGCGCGATCACCGCGATCGTCCTCGCCAGTCCGCTGGCCGACCGGCCGGCGGACGTCTACATCCGCGCAGGTGTCCTTCTTTTGATCGGAATTGGTCTCTGGGCGATCAATAAAGCAGTAATGAAGGCACGAGGCGAAAGCTAGCTGGCATGTGCACATGGAAAATGCCGGAACCATGCGCCGGCGCACCTCCCTTTACGTAACCTCCTCACCACTGCCACAGAACGTGTGTCCGGCAGTCCGCATCCGTGTGCCACGCCGGAAGGGGGGTTCCGCATGCCCGGGATCGACGAATGTCTGCTCGCGGCGATGGCCCTGCCCGGTGCCCTCGGAGCCTCCCTGGTGGACTGGACGAGCGGGCTAGCGCTCGGTACGGAAGGACGGTCGCCGAACGGTGACCACGAGGTCACCGCGGCGGAGACCGCGGAGCTGGCCCGGATGGCCGCCGAGCAGCGGGCGTTCTCCCCGCAGGGGCTTCCCGTCGAGGACGTCATCATCACCACGCCGAGCGGCTACCACCTGCTGCGCTTCGTGGAGACCGCCTTCGACAGCAGCGTCTTCCTGCACCTGTGGCTCGACCGCGAGAAAGGCAATCTGGCCCTGGCCCGATTACGCCTGCGCGGCCTCGCCGAGCAGCTGGTCCTGGCATGACCGGGACCGCGGCCGGGGCCGCCACCGTGTCCCCGATGCTCGTGCGGCTGGCCGCCGAACGCGCCACCGGCGCCCTGCTGCGGGACCACGGGGCCCTCTACCTCGACGAGGGACAGGTCGTGCACGCCGAGAGCCCGGCGGCGCCCGGCATCGACGTACTGCTGACCTCGGCCGGGCGGCTGCCGGCCGAGGACTGGCAGGAGGCCGTCGACCGGGCGGGCACCCGCGGCCGGGTCGGGCGCTTCCTCGTCGACAGCGGCCGGCTGGCCGGCGGCGAGCTGGAACTCTGCCATCTCAGCGCGCTGTTCGACGCCGCCTTCTTCGTCCTCGCCCCCGGCAGCGGCCCGACGCGGTTCCGTTACGGGGCGGCCCACTGGCTGGGCCGCATACGCCCGGTCCCCGCCGCGGCGGTCGAGCGGGAGTCGCGGCGGCGCAGACGGCTGCTGGACGGGCTCTGGCCCTACCCGGACACCGACACCGCCCCCGTCGTACGCCGCCGCGGACCGTCGGGACGGCCGGTCACCCGCAGGCAGCGCGCCGTCCTCGACCTGGTGGACGGTGAACGCACCCCGGGGGACATCGCCCGGGCCCTGGGACGGCCGGCCTTCCACACGCTGATCGACGTACGCAGGCTCGCGGCGGCGGGGGCGGTCGCCACGCCCCGCGACACCCCGGCACCCCCGCCTCCCGTGCCCGCCCGGGTCGCGCGGGCCCTGCAGGCCACCGACGACCCGGACACCGCCCTGCTGCGCCGGCTCCGCGACGCCCTGGAGGCACAGCTGTGATTCCCCGGACCGTCGGCGCGTCCCCCGCCTCCGCGTCATGAGGCGCGCCCTGAGACAACGCGCCGAAAGGAGAATGCTGATGGCGGCCGAGCCGGAAGTCCTCGACGAGCTGCGGCAGTTGAGGGCGAGGGTCCCCCAGCTGACCGGAGCCCTGGCCGCGAGCGCCGACGGCCTCGTACTGGCCCAGGACACCCCGGCCGTGGAGGCCGAGGGAGTGGCGGCGCTCACCGCGGCGGCGCTCGGCATCGCGGTGCGGCTGACGGACGCGACCGGGCAGGGCGCCTTCCGCGAACTGCTCGTGCGCGGTGACGACGGCTACGTGGCCACCTACGCGGCGGGGTCGTCCGCCGTCCTCACGCTCCTCGCCGAACCGCGCGTCAACGTGGGCCGGCTCCACCTGGAGGCACGCCGGGCCAGTGTCCGCATCGGCGCGCTGTTCGACGGCGCCCGGGCCCGGGAGAACGTGTGACCGCGGCCAGGCGCACGACAGCGGCAGCCAGGAACACCGCTGGACGAACCACCGGACGAACCACCGGACGAAAAGGAAGTGCGACACTCATGGCCAACACCGAAACCGCGCTCAAGGAAGCGATGACCGGCATCGAGGGCACCCTGGGTGTCGCTCTGGTCGACTACACCAGCGGCATGGCGCTGGGCACCCTCGGCGGCGGCAAGGACCTCGACCTGACGGTGGCCGCCGCGGGCAACACCGATGTGGTGCGCGCCAAGGTGCGCACCATGGAACACCTGGGCCTCAAGGACGAGGTCGAGGACATCCTGATCACCCTCGGCAGCCAGTATCACCTGATCCGGCTCCTGAAGGGGCGCGGCGCGAACGGCCTGTTCCTCTACCTGGCACTGGACAAGGCGCGGGCCAATCTCGCGATGGCCCGCCACCAGCTCAAGAGGATCGAGGCCGAACTCGACGTGTGACCACCGCCGCGGGGGCCGGGCGGCGGCGCGCGCCGCCCGGCGCGGCGTCACCCGCCGCGATCCCGGTGGTGCGGTACGCCGCGATCCGCCTGCCGGCGGGTCCGCCGCCGAGCCAGTCGGTACGCACCCACAGCAGGGTCTCCTCGCGGCGCTCCCTGGCGCCGATCCACACCGCCTTCAGCCACAGTCCGGCGCCCGCGCCCGCCATCAGCAGTCCGCCCGCGCCCGGAACGGCGAACGCGGTGCCCACCGCGGCGAGGAAGGCGGCCGCCAGCCACCAGCGACGGCCGCGGCGCCAGGCCCGCGCCGTCACGGACCGGTCCTGGAGGAAGTCGCGGCGGGCGGCGCGGGTGGCCGTCGAGGCCAGGGCGGCGTACCGGCCCCTGCGCGCGAGCACCGCGGCCGCCGCCGCGGCCACGAAGAGCGCGGCCCCCGCCAGGAGCCCGGTCCTGCGCCCGGTCAGGCCGGGTACGAGTACTCCGATTCCGGCGGCCAGCAGGCCGAGCCACCACAACGGCGCCGCCCCGGCCCGTACGACCACCGCCACCCGCGCCAACGACTGCGCCTGTTCTCCGCGTCCCACGACCGCCCCTCCTCGCCGGCTCCGACTGTTTCCAGTCGGGGAGGGTAACGCCCGATTCTGAGCACCGTCTGAAAAACCGCCGAGAACGCGGGAGAAGTGCGGGAGGGCGCGGGAGGACACGGCGAGCGGGGCCGGGGCCGCCGGTCACTCGACGAACAGGCCCCGCGCCGCCGCCTTCGCGTCGAACTCCTCCAGCCGCGCCTGCGCGTCCGGCAGGCCGTCGCACATCGCCTCCAGCAGCACCCGCCCCAGCAGCATCGGCGCGCACGCCGTGTCGAAGGCGAGGCCCGTGCCGACCGCCGCCGGGATCAGCAGGTCGCTGTGGGCGGCCACGGGCGCGAAGGCGGAGTCGGCGACCGTCACGACCGTCAGGCCCTGTTCGCGCGCGTACACCAGCGCGTCCACGACCTCGCGCGGATGGCGCGGCAGCGCGAAGCACAGCAGCGCGCTCGCGCCCGCCCGGCGGGCCCCGTCGATGCGGTCCGCGAGCATCGTGCCGCCCTCGTCGAGCAGCCGTACGTCCGGATGGACCTTCGCGGCGAAGTACGCGAAGCCGCGGGCCTGCGAGGAAGCGGCGCGCAGGCCGAGGACGGGCAGCGGGTTGGAGGCGGCGAGGACCCGGCCCGCCTCCTCGACGGGGCGGGGGTCGGCGAGCAGCCCGGCGAGGTGCTGGAGGTTCTCGATCTCGGCCTGGACGGCCTGCTGGTACTCGTTGTAGTGGTCCTCGCCCCGCGAGGACTCGGCGGGCGCGACCTCGCGCAGGTGCTTGCGCAGCGCCGGATAGCCGTCGAAGCCGAGCGCGACCGCGAAGCGGGTGACGGAGGGCTGGCTGACCCCGGCCAGTTCGGCGAGCTCGACGCTCGACAGGAACGGCACGTCGGCGGCCTTGCGCACCATGCAGTGCGCGATACGCCGCTGGGTCGGCGTGAGCCGGTGCCCGTCGAAGAGCTGCTGCAGTCGTGCGGCAGGGCTGTCGCTCATGCCATCCCCCTCGGAGGTCGGTGGTTCAGAGGTCCGTGAACTGGTCGAGCAGCGCGGCCGCCGCAGTCACATCATCGGTGAGCGGGCGGTCCGCGTGGTCGGGGTCGAGCGCGGCGTCCGCGAGCGCGAAGGCGCGGCCGACCGGGAGCGCCGGGTCGGGGCGCAGGTCGCGCTGGCGCAACGCGCGTAAGCCGGCGACGAGTTCGCAGCCGACGACATGACGGTACGCGTCACTCGCGCGCAGCGCCTGACGGGCGGCGGGCGAGGCGAAACCGGCCTGCTCCTCGACGCCCGGGAGAGCACGGTACCGCCGAGCCAGGGCTGCTCGCCGGCGAGGGCGAGGCCCACCTGCGCGAGGGCGGCGCTGTCGCCCGTACCGACCGGGCCGTACTCGTTGACGACGGGGTGGGCACCCGACTCCAGCGCCTCGCACAGGGCACTCACGACGGTGGGGCGCAGGCCCGCACCGCCCGCGAGCAGCCGGTTGGCACGGACGGCGAGCATGGCGCGGACCTCGCGGGCGGGCAGCGTGGAGCCGATCGCACCGGCATGGCCGCGCAGCAGGCGCAGGCCGTGGTCGGCGGCCGCTCCGGTGGGCACGGCCTCGGAGCGGTTAGCGCCGATTCCGGTGGAGCGGCCGTAGACGCGGCCCGATGCGGCGAGTTCACGGGCGGCGTGCCAGGACTCCTCGACGCGCTTCATCGCCTCGGTGCCGGGTACCGGGCGGGCCGCGCCATGGGCGAGGCGCACGACGTCGGCGACGGGGAGGCTCTGCCCGTCCAGAACGACCACCATGGGGGACGACTTCATTCGCGAACCCCTCCTTTTCCGGACAGCTCGTCTCGCACACCGGTCGGTCGTCACCAGCGATTCACCGCAGAGCATTGACATCTATTCAGTCACGCAGAACTCTGCATGACCATATGCAGCCCTGGCAAGGGATGACCGATGATCACATTTGCCGCAGTGCACAAGCGCTTCGCGAACGGCACGACAGCCGTCGACGACCTGACCCCGGAGATGCCGGAAGGCGCCATCACCGTGCTGGTCGGATCGTCCGGATGCGGCAGGACCACCACCCTCCGCATGGTCAACCGCATGGTCGACCCGACCTCGGGCACCATCCGGGTCGCGGGCCGGGACGTCCCCGAAGCGGACGCCGCCGAGCTGCGCCGCGGCATCGGCCACGTCATCCAGCAGTCGGGGCTCTTCCCGCACCGCACCGTCCTCGACAACATCGCCACCGTCCCGCTGCTGCTGGGACGGGGGCGGAAGAAGGCGCGGGCCAGGGCCTCGGAGCTCCTGGAGACCGCCGGCCTCGCCGCCGACGCCGCCCGGCGCGGTGATGGCCCTGCACTCGGCGCAGGGCCCGAAGCCCGGCCTGCCCCAGATGATCCGGTCACGCGCCCGGTTCGGCGTCAGGGGTGCGGTGGTCCCGCTCCTCCTGGTCATCGTCATGTACGTCGGCTTCTTCGCCAGCGGCGGCGTCCTGGCGGGCCAGGCGGTCGGTGAGCCGACCCGCCTCGGCGACACGACGGGCATCGTGATCCTCGCCGCCGTCACCGCCGTGACGGCGGCCGTCGGCTACCGCGTCATCCACGCCCTGGGCCGGGTGGCGAGCGTCGTCTGCGCGGTGGCGTTCGTGTACCTGGGCGTGCGCCTGCTGGAGCGTGTGGACCTGGGCGCGGTGCTGTCGGAGCGTGCCGCGTTCGACCTCCCCGTATTCCTGCTGGCGGTCTCCCTCCCCGCGTCCTGGCAGCCGGCGTTCGGCCCGTACGTGGCCGACTGCTCCCGCTACCTCCCGCGCACGACGAGCGGCCGGGCCACCTTCTGGTGGACGCTCGGCGGGTCGGCGCCGGGGTCGCAGTGGTCGATGACGTTCGGCGTGCTGGTCGCGGCGACGGCGGGGGACGCGTTCCTGGCGGGCCAGGTGGGTTACGTCGTGGCGCTCGGCGGCACCGGGGGCCGGTCCGGGCGGGATGACCCCCGTCAGCCGGCCGGCCGGGCGACCGCGGCCCGGGTGAGGATCCGGTAGTGCTCACCGGCCCGGGTGGGCAGGGTCAGCGCCCCGTCCTCCACCGTGTGGCCGGCGGGCCTCCCGTCCCCCCGTACGACACGGAACGTGCCCGCGAAGAGCTGACCGCGCAGCTTCGCGGTCACCCCGCTGCCCGAGGTGATCCGGATCTCCGTGGCCGCGCCCCGCCGCCAGTCCACGCCGACGGTGAAGTCGCCGCGGGCGCGCAGGCCGTCGTACGACCCGCGTGCGGCCCAGGCGGAGGGCAGCGCGGGCAGCACGTCGATGACGGCGCCTGCGTCCGCGTCGCGCCCGTGGCTCTGGAGCAGCATCTCCGCGATGCCGGCCGTGGCCCCGAAGTTGCCGTCGATCTGGAACGGCGGGTGGGTGTCCCAGAGGTTCGGCAGGGTGGAGGACTTCAGCTGTTCGGCGAGCATCCTGGCGGCGTGGTCGCCGTCGCGCAGCCGCGCCCAGAAGTTGATCTTCCATGCCTTCGACCAGCCGGTGCCGCCGTCCCCGCGCGCCGTGAGCGAGACGCGCGCCGCGTCGGCGTACGCCGAACCGGCCTCGATCCGACGCCCCGGGTGCAGCGCGAAGAGGTGCGAGACGTGCCGGTGGGTGTTGGTGCGGCCGTCGAGGTCGGCCTTCCACTCCTGGAGCTGGCCCCACGAGCCGATGCGCAGTCCGGGGTCGAGGGCGTCGAGCGCGTCCGTGACCTCCGCGCGGAACCCGGCGTCGAGGCCCAGGACTTCGCTCGCCTCGGCGGTGTTCGTGAGCAGGTCGTGCACGATCTGCTGGGAGATGGAGGCCCCGGCCGTGAAGTCGCCGTGCTCGGGCGAGTAACCGGGCGACACGACCAGCTTGCCGTCGCGCGGGTCGGTGTGCAGGTTCGCCAGCCAGAACCGGGCCGCTTCCTTCATCGCGGGATAGGCCGTCTCCCGCAGGAAGTCCTCGTCCCGGCCGAAGAGGTAGTGCTCGTACAGCTGCTGGACCAGCCAGCCGTTGGCCTCCGGCATCCAGAAGGAGGTGGGCCAGTCGTGCACGCCGGTGTGGCCGAACGGGTTGGTGTTCTGGTGCACCACCCAGCCTTCCGTGCCGAACATCGTCCGGGCGGTCCTGCGTCCCGGCGCCCGCAGGCCGTCGATGAACTCGTGGTACGGCCGGGCGGTCTCCGCGAGGTTCGCCGGTTCGGCCGGCCAGTAGTTCATCTGGATGTTGATGTTGGTGTGGTAGTCCGCGTTCCAGGGCGGCGTGTTGGAGTCGTTCCACACGCCCTGGAGGTTGGCGGGGAGCGACCCGGGCCGCGAGGACGCGATGAGCAGGTACCGCCCGTACGCGAAGAAGAGCGCTTCCAGCGCGCGGTCGGCGGGTGACGCGCCGCCCGTGTAGGAGCCGAGCAGCTCGTCGGTCGGCACGTCGGGGGCCGCGCGCTGCCCGATGTCCAGCCGCACCCGGTCGAACAGCGCCCGGTGGTCGGCCACATGGGCCCGCCGCAGCTCGTCGTACGTCCGCTCCGCGGCCCGGTCGACGGTGGCCGAGACACGGGCGTGCGGGTCCTCGCCCCGGTAGCCGGGAGAAGTGGCGGCGTAGTCCGTCCCGGCGCAGAACACGAACGTGGCGCTGTCCGCGCCGGTGACGGTGATCCGCCCGTCGTCGCCGTCGGTCCGTTCCCCGCCGGTGGTGAGGACCCGCACCTGCCCCTCGTACGTCAGACCGTTGTCGGCGAGCGCGCCGCGGACGAGCAGCCGGCCGTCCTTCGCCGTCACCGAGGTCCGGTCCTGCGCGCTCCTGAAACTCAGCGTGAAGGAGACCTTTCCGGGCCGGTCGGCGGAGATCCGCCCGGCGACGACGCCGTCGGGGCGGCTGGCGAAGTACTCGCGGGTGAAGCGGGTCTCCCCGTCGCCGTACGAGACGGTGGCGACGGCGTCGGCGATGTCGAGGCCGCGGCGGTAGCCGGTGGGCGGGGCCGGAGCGCCGGGGAAGTCGAGGAAGAGGTCGCCGAAGTTCTGGTAGTTGCCGAAGCCTGGGATCCTGCCGGCGGTCGCGTACGCCGGATTGCCGAGCCGCCGGGCCACCTCCTCGGGGTCCATCGCCCCCTTCTCGTCGATGGCCCTCCGCACACCGGCGACGGCCCCGGGCCGCGGCTTCGGCCAGTCGCCGTGGTCGTAGCCCTCCGCGCTGCCGGGGCCGCCGGTCCACAGGGACTTCTCGTTGAGCTGCACCTGCTCCCGCGCCACACCGCCGAAGACCTTGGCGCCCAGGGCGCCGTTGCCGAGGGGCAGCGCTTCGCGCTCCCAGCTGGTGGCGGGCTCGTCGTACCAGAGGAGGGCGGGGGCGGGGGCGGAGCCGGGCCCGGCCCCCTCGGCGGCCGGAACTGCGGTCGGTCCGGCCGTTGGGGCGAGGACCGGCCTCCGGGTGTACTTCCGCGACATGGACCCACTCCTGGAGCTCGGATGACTGGCGAGCCGAACTTAGGAGTAGAGGGTCAGTTGAGGCAATAGTTCAGTAATTCTTGACCATAATCCACCGACTCATCGGATGTAAGAGTGCCGGATCACTCACCTGTACGACATCGGCGGCGCGGAGCGGGGAACCGGGGGAATCGGGGAGAAGGGGGGGTAGCCCCACTGCGCCGGGCCGCCCCGCTCCGTAGCGTTGCCACCATGGAAGCCCGCGACCCTGAGCTGAAGAAGGAACTCGACGCCACCTTGCGTGCCCGCAGGGAGCTGGGTGAGGACTACGAGTCCGCGCTCGTCGAGTCGTTCCTGGAGAAGGTCGAGCAGCGCCTCGACAGTACGGTCGACCGCCGCGTCCGGCGCCGGCTCGCCGAGCAGCGGATGACCACCGCCCGGGGCGCCGCCGAGCCGCCGCGCGGCGGGCCGGGCTTCGGCGAGCGGTTCGGTTTCGGCGCGGTCTCGCTGGTCCTCGCCGTCCCGCTGTCGGCGATCGCCGTCACGAACGCGGACTTCAAGGGCCTGGTGGTGGCCTGGCTGGGCATCGTCGGCGTCAACGCGGTCCACGCGGCGCGCGGCCTGCCCCGGCTGCGCGGGAACCGCGAGAGGTCCGACTGGGAGGAGTGAGTGCCGCGGGGACCGCCGCACCCCCGGTTGCCCGGAGGGCGGGACGACGGCGGTCCCCGCGAGGGACACGGACCGGGTTCAGGGCCGGCCTCGCGTCCAGGCGTCCGTGGAGGCCCGGGAGCCGCTCCGGTTGTCCTTGACGCCGACAACAACCACTGTGCCCGAGGCGTGTTAAGCCGGTGCTGCGCGAACATGTCGCGCTCGTACCACTTTCGCGAACCGCGGTCTTCCGTCCCTCCGGAATGCCGCGGCCACGACTGCGCTCACGACTGCGCTTCCGACTGCGGCTACGGCTTACGCCTGCGGCTTCGCCAGGAAGGCCAGCAGGTCCTGCCGGCTCACCACGCCCGTCGGCTTCCCCTCGACCAGCACGATGGCCGCGTCGTGCTGCCCCTTGCCGCCCAGCACCGCCATCAGGTCCTCCACCGGCTCGCCCGAGCCGACCTGCGGCAGCGGCGGGCTCATGTGTTTGTCCAGCGGGTCGTTCAGCGACGCGCGCTGCGCGAACAGGGCGTTCAGCAGCTCGCGTTCGACGACCGAGCCGATGACCTCGGCGGCCATGACGTCCGGGTGGCCCGCGCCCGGCTTCACGATCGGCATCTGCGAGACGCCGTACTCGCGGAGCACCTCGATCGCCTCGCCGACGGTCTCCTCCGGGTGCATGTGCACCAGCTTCGGGATCGCGCCCTCCTTGTGCCGCAGGACGTCGCCGACGCTCGCGGACGGGCCCGACTCCTCCAGGAAGCCGTAGTCCGCCATCCACTCGTCGTTGAAGATCTTGCTGAGGTAGCCGCGTCCGCTGTCCGGCAGCAGGACGACCACGACGTCGTCGGGGCCGAGCCGCTCGGCCACCCGCAGCGCACCGACCACCGCCATGCCGCAGGAGCCTCCGACCAGCAGGCCCTCCTCCTTGGCGAGGCGCCGCGTCATCTGGAACGAGTCCTTGTCGGACACCGCGACGATCTCGTCCGTGACGGTCCGGTCGTACGCCGACGGCCAGAAGTCCTCACCGACGCCCTCGACGAGGTACGGCCGCCCCGAGCCGCCGGAGTACACCGAGCCCTCCGGGTCCGCGCCGACGACCTTGACCTTGCCGCCGCTGACCTCCTTCAGGTAGCGGCCGGTCCCGGTGATCGTGCCGCCGGTGCCGACGCCCGCGACGAAGTGGGTGATCTTCCCGTCCGTCTGCGTCCACAGTTCGGGACCGGTGGTCTCGTAGTGCGAGCGCGGGTTGTTCGGGTTGCTGTACTGGTCGGGCTTCCAGGCGCCCGGCGTCTCGGCGACCAGCCGGTCGGAGACGTTGTAGTACGAGTCGGGGTGCTCGGGGTCGACGGCCGTGGGGCACACGACGACCTCGGCGCCGTACGCGCGCAGCACGTTGATCTTGTCCGTGGACACCTTGTCCGGGCAGACGAAGATGCACTTGTAGCCCTTCTGCTGGGCCACGATGGCGAGGCCGACACCGGTGTTGCCGGACGTCGGCTCGACGATCGTGCCGCCGGGCTTGAGGGCGCCGCTCTCCTCGGCCGCCTCGATCATGCGCAGGGCGATCCGGTCTTTCACGGACCCGCCGGGGTTGAAGTACTCGACCTTGGCCAGGACCGTCGCCTGGATGCCGGCCGTCACGCTGCCCAGCCTCACGAGCGGGGTGTTGCCGACGAGGGTGATCATCGAGTCGTGGAATTGCACGATTTTCTCCGGGGTCTCCGTGATGGTGCAGCCCAGCGTAAGGGGCGGATGACGACGCGTTCACCTCCGAGCGCGATTGAAAAGCGCCCACTACCGGGCAGTAAGCAAGTGTGCGGGAGGCTTCGAGGAGGTGGCTGCGACTGTGTCGAGGGCAAGGGTGGCACGGCGGATCGCCGCCGGCGCGGCGTACGGCGGGGGCGGGATCGGTCTGGTCGGCGCGGCGGCGGTGGGGATCTTCCTCGCCGAGGTCCAGCTGGCCAAGCGGTCGGTGGGCGGCGGCCGGGCTCCGGTGCCGCCCCTGGCGGACGGGCTCTATGGCATGCCCCTGGCCGGGTACCCCATGGATCCCCCGCTGCGGCTCGCCATGCTCGGCGACTCGACGGCGGCCGGACAGGGCGTGCGCCGGGCCGGGCAGACACCGGGGGCGCTGCTCGCGTCCGGTCTCGCGGCGGTGGCGGAACGCCCGGTCGCGCTCTACAACGCCGCGCAGCCCGGGGCGCAGTCCGACGACCTGGAGCGCCAGGTCACGGTGGTGCTGGCGGACCGGGAGCGGCAGCCGGACGTCTGCGTGATCATGGTCGGCGCGAACGACGTCACGCACCGCATGCCGCCCACGCAGTCGGTGCGCCACCTCGCTTCGGCGGTACGGCGCCTGCGTACGGCGGGGGCGGAGGTGGTCGTCGGCACCTGCCCCGACCTGGGCACGATCGAGCCGGTCTACCAGCCGCTGCGGTGGCTGGCCCGGCGCGTGTCGCGGCAGCTCGCGGCGGCGCAGACGATCGGCACGGTGGAGCAGGGCGGCCGCACGGTGTCGCTGGGCGACCTGCTGGGCCCCGAGTTCCTCGCGAACCCCCGCGAACTGTTCGGCCCGGACAACTACCACCCCTCGGCGGAGGGCTACGCGACCGCGGCGATGGCCGTACTGCCCACGCTGTGCGCGGCGCTCGGGCTGTGGCCGGAGTCGGACCGCCTGGACGCCTCGCGCGACGAGGACATCCTGCCGGTCGCCAAGGCGGCGGCGGAAGCTGCGTCGGCCGCCGGTACGGAGGTCACGGCCGCCCGGGCCCCCTGGGCCCTCCTCAAGCACCGACGCCGCCGGCGCCTTCCCGTCCCGGCGGAACCGGCCCACCAGCCGGAGCCCCGCCGCGCGCTGTGACAGACGCGGCCGCGCCGCCCGCGGGGGCTCGGCCCCGGACCCGGCTCCCCGGTCGCCGGACGGGCCGGGGCCTGCCCCCGTCAGTTTCGGGAGAGGGCGGGACGGGGAAGGAAACCCACCGACTGAGCGGACGCTTAGAAAAGAGGCCCGCATCACATCACCAGGTCGGTGACCACAGCCGTACGTACGGGTAACTTCCCACTCAGCCGTGCCCAATCGCCCTTCTCGCCCCCATGGAGCCGTCGTGCCCGAAGCCGTGATCGTTTCCACCGCCCGTTCGCCCATCGGCCGCGCCTTCAAGGGCTCGCTGAAGGACCTGCGGCCCGACGACCTGACCGCCACCATCGTGCAGGCCGCCCTCGCCAAGGTGCCCGAGCTCGACCCCCGCGACATCGACGACCTCATGCTCGGCTGCGGCCTCCCCGGCGGCGAGCAGGGGCACAACCTGGGCCGCATCGTCGCCGTGCAGATGGGCATGGACCACCTGCCGGGCTGCACCGTCACCCGGTACTGCTCCTCCTCGCTCCAGACCTCCCGCATGGCGCTGCACGCCATCAAGGCGGGCGAGGGCGACGTCTTCGTCTCCGCCGGCGTGGAGATGGTGTCCCGCTCCGTCAAGGGCAGCTCCGACGGCATGCCCGACACCCACAACCCGCTCTTCGCGGACGCGGAGGCCCGTACCGCCGCCGTCGCGCAGAGCGAGGGCGCCGACTGGCACGACCCGCGCGAGGACGGCCTCGTCCCGGACGCGTACATCGCCATGGGCCAGACCGCCGAGAACCTCGCCCGCCTCAAGGGCGTCAGCCGCGCCGAGATGGACGAGTTCGGCGTACGGTCGCAGAACCTCGCCGAGCAGGCCATCAAGAACGGCTTCTGGGAGCGCGAGATCACCCCGGTCACGACCCCCGACGGAACCGTCGTGTCGCAGGACGACGGCCCGCGCGCCGGTGTCACCCTCGAAGGCGTCCAGGGCCTGAAGCCCGTCTTCCGCCCCGACGGCCGCGTCACCGCCGGCAACTGCTGCCCGCTCAACGACGGCGCCGCGGCCCTCGTGATCATGAGCGACACCAAGGCCCGCGAGCTGGGTCTGACCCCGCTGGCCCGGATCGTCTCGACCGGCGTCTCCGGCCTCTCGCCCGAGATCATGGGGTACGGCCCGGTCGAGGCCAGCAGGCAGGCGCTCAAGCGCGCCGGGCTGACCATCGGCGACATCGACCTCGCCGAGATCAACGAGGCCTTCGCCGCCCAGGTCATCCCGTCCTACCAGGACCTCGGCCTGGACCTGGACAGGCTCAACGTCAACGGCGGCGCCATCGCCGTCGGCCACCCCTTCGGCATGACCGGCGCCCGCATCACCGGCACGCTGATCAACAACCTCCAGTTCCACGACAAACAGTTCGGCCTGGAGACGATGTGCGTGGGCGGCGGCCAGGGCATGGCCATGGTCATCGAGCGCCTCAGCTGACCCCGTCCGGGGCCCCGGCCGCACCCGGTTCGTAACCCAATCTCCCCCAGGATGTGATCTATCTCCTGGGGGAGAGGCATATCCCCAGGTCAAGGACGGTTGCAGGCCGAATGCCCGCCAGAAAGATCTGTCCAATTCGTGACGTAATGCACTGACAGGCGGCGCGCACTCGCCTCAAGCTGATGTAGGAAGTCGGGGGATCGATGAAACCGGGAGTAAGTCAGTGAGCGCCATGCCTCTTGCCCTGCTGCTGACCACGGCCGTCGCCACGGCTGTGGGCGCCGCTGCCCTGCACGCAGTCCACGGACTGCGCAAGCAGGTCGCCGCTCTGCGCACCGAACTGACAGCGGCCGCCGCGTTCGGCCGTTCCGGGGCCGCCGTCCCCCAGCAGCCCCGTTCCGCGGAGGCCGACGGGATACGGACGGCAGTGGCCGAGGCCCTCGCGGAGGAGCGCGAGCGCGAGCTCGCCGAGGCGCGTGCCTTCTGGGCCGCGCAGGAGGCCCGTGACGCCGCCGACGCCCCGTCGCTGCTGGGCGGCCTGCCCGGCCTGGGCGACGAGACGCCCCCGTTCTTCGTCCCGCGCCAGGCGGACTTCACGGGCCTGGAGTCGTTCGACGCGTACGAGGCGCTCGAATCCCTCGACAGGGCCGGCGCCGTCGATCCCCTCGGCTGTGCCGACGGCATCGAGGGCATCGAGGGCGTCGACGGGCTGGACGGCCTGGAGCCGGCCGACGCGTTCCCCGAGGACTCCCCCGAGCTGGCCGCCGCCCGCCGCCGCCACCCCTCGCACCCGGACTTCGTGCCGGTCCAGGCGCCGGCCGTGACCGACCACGAGCGCACCGTGGCCCGCCTGGAAGAGCTCGCGGCCGCCCGTACCGCGCTCGCCGACGTACGGCCGGGGCCGCTCGGCACCCTCGACGTCTACGTCTTCACGGACGGTACGACGCTCTGCATGACCCCCGGCCACCGCGAGACCGCCGAGCGCCTCGCCGAGTCGCTGCGCGCCGGCGAGTCCCCCGTCCTGCTGGGCGGTTCCGGGATCTCCGGCGCGTACGCGCTGACCTTCTCCTGCGGCGAGGAGAGCGTCTACATCCTCGCCGACCGCGTCATCGCGTCCGTCTGACCGGGCGCCCGGTCAGACCTGCGCCCGCGCCGCGGCGGCTCTCACCAGACTCACGGCCTCGTCCAGCCCGGCCCGGGCGGACGGGGCCGTTTCCCGTTCCAGCGCGCACGCCAGATCATGACCGGCCACCGCGAGTTGGTCGGCCACCGCGAACGCGCCCGCGTCCGGCATGATCCGCGGTTCTTGCCCCGGCTCCTCGATCCGCTGTGCCCGCAGGGCCAATTCCCTGGCCAGAGCGAGACCTTCGGCGGCCGCGCCGCGCTGGAGGCGGCTCTGCGGGGCGGCGCGCAGCCGGTCGGCGAATCGGTCCACGGCGGCCGTCAGGGGCGTTGTATCGAGCACCCCGCGACCCTACGCGCCTCCCCGGGGCTGTTGCCAACGGGCGGACACTCAGGCACGGTGACGTGAAGGAGCACTCGCGCGAAGCGTCCGGAGGCGCCGAATGTCCCAAGTCTTCTCCGAAGAGACCCACCGCAACCTGCTGTCCCGCATCCCCCACTGCACCGGTCGTGAAGTCTCCGACTGGCTCCGCACCGTGGACGACGGCCCCGCCCTCCTCCGCTTCGACGAGAAGGTGAGCTGGCTCCGGAGCGAACACGATCTCGCCTACGGTCACGCCAAAGCGATCATCCACGAGCACGATCTGAGGCGCGCCGCCCGGCGACTGCTCTAGCGGCCGGGCCGGAGCGCACATGCGGAAGGGCCCGCCGGGCGAATGCCGGACGGGCCCTTCCTCAGTTCTCAGCGGTTCCCAGCAGCTCTCGGGCCGCCGGGGGGGGCGACTAGTCGTCGCCGCTGAGGATGGAGACCAGCCGCAGCATCTCCAGGTAGATCCACACCAGGGTCATGGTGAGGCCGAAGGCCGCCATCCAGGACTCCTCGCGCGGAGCGCCGTAGGCGACCCCGTCCTCGACCTGCTTGAAGTCCAGGGCGAGGAAGAAGGCGCCGAGCAGCACACCGACGACACCGAAGAGGATGCCCATGCCGCCGCTGCGGAAGCCGAGGCCGTCACCGCCGCCGAACACCATGAACAGCAGGTTCACAGCGGTCAGGACCATGAAGCTGATCGCGGCGATCATCAGGTAGCGCGTGAAGCGCTGGGTGACCCGGATGATCCGGGTCTTGTACAGGACGAGCATGGTGACGAAGACCGCCATCGTGCCCAGCACCGCCTGCATCGGCGCACCCGGCGACACCCACGTGTTCACCAGGTTGCTGAGGGCGCCGAGGAAGATGCCCTCGAAGGCCGCGTACGCCAGGATCAGTGCCGGGACGGGCTTGCGCTTGAAGGACTGGACCAGCCCGAGCACCATCGCCACGAGAGCGGCGCCGACGGCCAGGCCGATGCCGAGGTCCATCACCCATGCGACGGTGGCGCCGGCGATCACGAGGCCGAGCGTGATGCCCGTCCGCGCGACGACGTCGTCCATCGTCATGACGTTGCCGCGTACGGGAGCCTGCGGGGCGCCGTACTGCGTGTCCTGCTGGGCGTAGGGGTTCGTCGCGTAGGGGTTCGTCGCGTACGGGTTCGCGGGGGCGCCCTGGGCATACGGGTTGCCCTGCGCCGTACCGACGGCGGGGCCCCCGGCCTGCGGTGCCGCGTTGAAGCCCGCGGTGCCGTTGTCGCGGCTGAAGCCCCGTCGCGAGAAGACCGGGTTGCTGCTCCTCATCTCACTCCTCCATGGCCACCCTGCGTGGCCTTGACTCAAGAGTAATGGGAAAGCAAAAGGAACACCCTAGTGCCAGGGGAGGATCTTTCTGAGACCGTGACGTGCCCGGAGCCGGACTCGAACCGGCACGCCCCGAGGGGCAGCGAGGTTTAAGCTCGCCGTGTCTGCATTCCACCATCCGGGCAAGGTGCGCGGCTCCGCAATTCGCGGGTCAGAGCCTATCCGGACGGTTCCCCCGGACAGCGGAACTCCTGGCCGATGTTGTCTTATTTTATGGGCGCCTGAGAGGGCGTCAGTCTGTGTAACGGGCCGTCGGCACATGCCCGACGCGGTGGGCGGGCCCGGGGGGCCGCACGCGGGAAAGGCGGAAACTCGACTGCCCGGCCCCCGGCTCGCACCCCTGCCCGGTCTAGGGGGCGGCGTCATACCAAAGGAGGACGGGCGGGCCCGGCGATGCGACTCAAGAGGGCCGCGAGAACGGGTACGAGGGCTGATCCGCGGGCGCCGGTCGGACGGGACGATGGACGAGTCCCCCAAACGTCCCCGACAGGAGTGCCCTCTCGTGACCACCACCCCCACCGCCACCGCCCGCCGCACCACCGCGGTGGCCGCACGCGCCACGGAGCTCTCGAAGGTCTACGGACAGGGCGAGACCCAGGTGGTCGCCCTGGACCGGGTCACCGTGGACTTCCGGCAGGGTGAGTTCACCGCGATCATGGGTCCGTCCGGGTCCGGCAAGTCGACGCTGATGCACTGCGTCGCCGGCCTCGACTCCTTCAGCTCAGGCTCCGTCCGGATCGGCGAGACCGAGCTGGGCACCCTCAAGGACAAGCAGCTCACGCAGTTGCGCCGGGACAAGATCGGCTTCATCTTCCAGGCGTTCAACCTGCTGCCGACGCTCACCGCCGCCGAGAACATCACGCTGCCCATGGACATCGCGGGCCGCAAGCCCGACAAGGAGTGGCTGGAGACGGTCATCGGCATGGTCGGTCTGGCCGACCGGCTCAGCCACCGCCCCACCGAGCTCTCCGGCGGCCAGCAGCAGCGCGTCGCCGTGGCCCGCGCCCTGGCGAGCAGGCCGGAGATCGTCTTCGGTGACGAGCCGACCGGAAACCTGGACTCGCGCTCGGGCGCCGAGGTGCTCGGCTTCCTGCGCAACTCCGTGCGCGAGCTGGGCCAGACCGTCGTCATGGTGACGCACGATCCGACGGCCGCGTCGTACGCGGACCGCGTGATCTTCCTGGCGGACGGCCGGATCGTCGACGAGATGCTCGCCCCGACCGCGGACGGCGTCCTCGACCGGATGAAGGAGTTCGACTCCAAGGGCCGCACCAGCTGACCCGTACGAGCCCGCCCCCCTCCGGCCGCCCCTCCATCCCCAGGACTGACAGAAACATGCTTCGTACCGCCCTGCGCAATGTGCTCGCGCACAAGGCCAGGCTGCTGATGACCGTGCTCGCCGTCATGCTCGGCGTGGCCTTCGTGTCCGGCACCCTGGTCTTCACCGACACCCTTTCCCACGCCTTCAGGAACCAGTCGGCGAAGAGCTACGACAACGTCGCCGTAGCGGTCACCACCTACCCGGACCGCGAGAACGGCAAGAAGGAGCAGGGCATAGACGCCCGGACCCTGGAGAAGATCCGGGGCGTGGACGGCGTCGCCTCCGCCACCGGGCGCGTCTCCGGCTTCGCCGGTGTCGCCGACCCCGACGGCAAGCTGATCGGCAACGGCTGGTCCAACACCGGTGCGAACTTCGCGCCCGGCGACGACGGCAGGAACCCCAAAGACCCTGCGTACGACTTCACCGACGGCGCCGGTCCCGCGAAGGCCGGCGAGGTCGCCCTCGACAGGGCCACGGCCGACAAGGGCGAGTACAAGACCGGTGACACCGTGCGGGTCGCGACCAACGGCCCGGTGCGGGAGTACACCCTCTCCGGCGTCTTCACCACCGAGGACGGCCAGGTCAACGCCGGCGGCTCGCTGGTGCTCTTCGACACGCCCGTCGCGCAGAAGCTCTACCTGGCGCCCGGCCACTTCAAGGACGTCACCGTCACCGCCGCGGCCGGCGCGTCCGAGCAACGGCTGCTCGACGCGGTGAAGCCGCTGCTGCCCGAGGGCGCCGAGGCCCAGACCGGCAAGGAGCTCGCCGACGACCAGGCCGAGATGATCGAGGAAAGCATGAGCGCGCTCAACCAGGTGCTGCTCGCCTTCGCCGCGATCGCGCTCTTCGTCGGCATCTTCCTGATCTCCAACACCTTCACCATGCTCGTCGCCCAGCGCACCAAGGAGCTGGCGCTGATGCGGGCCGTCGGCGCCTCCCGTCGCCAGGTCAAGCGCTCGGTGCTGCTCGAAGCGCTGGTGGTCGGCGCCCTCGCGTCGGTCGTCGGCTTCGTCCTCGGGCTGGGGCTCGCGACGGGGCTGCGCTCCGCGATGTCCGCTTTCGGCGCGAAGACTCCGGCCGGTCCGCTGATCGTCTCCCCCACCGCCGTCGCCGCCGCGTTCGCGGTGGGCGTGCTGGTCACGATGCTCGCCGCCTGGCTGCCCGCCCGCCGGGCCGCCAAGATCCCGCCGGTCGCGGCGATGAGCAGCGTGCACGCCGCTCCGACCACCAAGTCGCTGGTCGTACGGAACTCCATCGGCGGCGCGATCACGCTGCTGGGCGCGGCCGGCATCCTCGGCGGCGCGGCGGCCGGCAAGGACGGCCGGATGCTCATCGGGGCCGGTGCCTTCCTCGCGCTGATCGGCGTCATCGTGCTGATCCCGCTGCTGTCGCGGCCGGTGATCGCGCTCGTACGGCCGCTGATCGGCAAGCTCTTCGGAGTGTCGGGCACGCTGGCCGGCCAGAACGCGGTGCGCAATCCGCGGCGTACCGGGGCCACCGCGTCCGCGCTGGCCATCGGCCTCACCCTGGTCACCGGGCTCTCCGTGCTCGGCGTCACCATGGGCAGGGCCGTGGACAAGATGACCACGGACAACATCAAGGCCGACTACATGTTCTCCATGGCCAACGGGGGTTCGCTGGACGCGTCGGCGCTCAGTGCCCTGGAGAAGACGTCCGGCGTGTCGGCCCTCTCCCCGCAGACGGCCGCCGACCTCGAACTGAAGGGCACCTGGGCCGCGGCCTCCGGTGTCGCTCCCGGCGACATCGAGCGGGTCATCAACGTCACGCCGGTCTCCGGCTCGCTGGACTCGCTCGCCAAGGGCGCGATCGCGGTCGCCGACGAGACCGCGAAGAACAGCGGCCTCAGGGTCGGCGACAGCGTGCCGGTGGAGTTCGCCGACGGCGAGAAGGCGGAGCTGACGGTCGGTGCGACGTACGAGGGCAACGAGTTCCTCTCGCCCGTCCTGCTCGACCAGGAGATCGTGGCCGAGCACGAGGCCAAGCCGTACATCCGGGAGATCTGGGTGAAGACCGACGGCGGCGCGAGCGCGGCGAACGAGAAGGCGCTCGTGGAAGCGCTGGGCCAGAACCCCGCGATCAACGTGATGGACCAGCAGGACATCCGCAACCAGTTCGGCGGCATGATCAACACGATGCTGAACATCATGTACGGGCTCCTGGGCATGGCCCTGCTCATCGCGGTGCTCGGTGTCATCAACACCCTGGCGATGTCCGTCTTCGAGCGTCAGCAGGAGATCGGCATGCTGCGGGCGATCGGCCTCGACCGCGGCAAGGTCAAGACCATGATCCGGCTGGAGGCCGTGGTCATCTCGCTCTTCGGCGCGGTGATCGGCATCGGCCTCGGCACCTTCCTGGGCTGGGCCATCGGCCAGACGGTCAAGGACTCGGTGCCGGGTTACGCGCTGGTCCTGCCGTGGGACCGGTTCGGCGTCTTCCTGCTGCTGGCCGCGGTGGTCGGCGTACTGGCCGCGATGTGGCCGGCCCGCAGCGCCGCGAGGCTGAACATGCTCGCCGCGATCAAGACCGAGTAGGCGGCCGGACGGACCGCGGTACGCGCACGGTGAGGGGCCGGCCCCGGACGGGGACCGGCCCCTCACCGTGCGCCGGCCGTCATCCGGCCGCCGGGTTCCACGTCCGGGCGCGCAGCGGCATGCCCGACGTGCCGCCCTCCCCCGGCCGTACGGCGAGGACCTGGTTCACGCCGATCCCGTTGTGCTCGAAGGAGAGCGCGGAGGCCGCCATGTAGAGCCGCCAGACGCGGGCCCGCCCCTCGGAAGTCACCCGTACGGCCTCTGCCCAGTTGGCCTCCAGGTTGGCGACCCACCGGCGCAGCGTCAGGGCGTAGTGCTCACGGATCGACTCGACGTCGCGGACCTCGAAGCCCGCCTCCTCCAGCGTCCCCACGGTCCGGCCGAGGGGCGCGAGCTCGCCGTCCGGGAAGACGTACGCGTCGATGAACTCGTCCACCTGGTACGCCTCTTCGTCCGGCTCGGGGCGCCGCGCGATCTGGTGGTTGAGCAGTCGGCCGCCCGGCTTCAGCAGGGCGAACAGGTCGTCGGCGTACTCCCGGTAGCGGACCGAGCCGACGTGCTCGGCCATCCCGATCGACGAGATCGCGTCGTACGGGCCGTCCCTGACGTCCCGGTAGTCCTGCACCCGGATCTCGATGCGGTCGGTCAGGCCCTCGTCGGCGATGCGCTTGCGGGCGTACGCCGCCTGCTCCTTGGAGAGCGTGATGCCGGTGACCCGGGCGCCGTACTCGCGCGCCGCGTGGATGGCCATCGAGCCCCAGCCGCAGCCCACGTCCAGCAGCCGCGTCCCTTCCCCGATCCCCAGCTTGCGGCTGATCAGGTCGAGCTTGGCGTACTGGGCCTCTTCGAGGGTCATCCCATCGGCGGAGTCGTCGAAGTACGCGCACGAGTAGACCATCGAGGGGCCGAGCACCTGCTCGTAGAAGTCGTTGCCCACGTCGTAGTGGTGGCTGATCGCCTCCTTGTCGCGGCGCTTGGTGTGCAGCGGCCCCGTGCGGCGTCTGACCTCTTCGGCGGGCGGGGGCGGCGGCGGCCAGGGGCCCGCGAGGGCGACGAGGCCGCGGGCGGCGGCGCGCAGGCGGGGGTCGCGGACGGCGTGGACGGCGTGGACGGCCGACTTGGTCCCGGCGCCGCGCTCCCAGAGCAGTCCGGCGATGTGGTCGAGTGTCTCGTACAGGTCGCCCTCGATGTCGATCTCACCGGCCACCCAGGCGCGGGCCAGGCCGAGTTCGCCGGGCTTCCACAGCAGGCGGCGCAGCGCGCGGCGGCTCCGGATGACGAGGGCCGGGGCGCCGGAAGGGCCGGATTCACTTCCGTCCCAGGCCCGGATGCGGATCGGTAGGGGAGACCCGAGGAGTTCCTCGGCAAGCGTGGTCAGCCGCAGGGCGGCGTCGGCCATGGTGCGCACCTCCGTGACGGTGGAACCCGGATTGTTCGGCGACGTTCTTCCCTCATTAACGCCGCCGTGCACCCGCCGCATCCCGGTACCGGGTAAGGGATCAGCAAAGCAGGTGGCCTCTACATGCACGGACGCCGTGGATCCGGTACGCCGAAGGGGCCGCCCGCACCACGGATGGCGGGCGGCCCCTTCGGGCTGCGCTGTACTGAGTGCCTGACTACCTGCCGGCCCGACCGGTCGGCTACGGTCCGGCCACTGCCGGACCGCCGCCGCCCCACCGGGTCTGCCGGTGCGTCAGGACGCCTTGGCCTTCTGGCCGCCGACGGGCGCGCCCGCCTGGGCGGCCGGAGCCGGAGCCGGCTTGGCGGCCTCGTAGAACTCCTCGCGCGGAGTCTCCATGGCGCCGAGTGAGACGACCTCGCGCTTGAGGAACATCGCGAGAGTCCAGTCGGCGACGACGCGGATCTTGCGGTTCCAGGTGGGTACGGCCAGGCCGTGGTAGCCACGGTGCATGTACCAGGCGAGACGGCCCTTGAGCTTGATCTTCATCTTGCCCATGACGATCATCGCGACGCCCTTGTGCAGGCCGAGACCGGCGACCGCACCCTTGTTGGCGTGGCTGTAGTCCTTCTGCGGGAAGCCGCGCATCCCGGAGATGACGTTGTCGCCGAGGACCTTGGCCTGACGCAGCGCGTGCTGGGCGTTCGGCGGGCACCAGGCGTTCTCGACGCCGGCCTTGCGGGCGGCGATGTCCGGGACCTGGGCGTTGTCGCCGGCGGCCCAGATGTAGTCGGTGCCCTGCACCTGGAGCTTCTCGGACGTGTCCACGTGACCGCGCGGGCCGAGCGGCAGGCCGTAGCGGGCCAGCGCCGGGTTCGGCTTCACGCCGGCGGTCCACACGATGGTGCTGGAGTCGACCTCCAGGCCGTTGTTCAGCACCACGTGGCCGTCCACGCAGGAGTCCATGCCGGTCTTGAGGTAGACCTCGATGCCGCGGCCCTCGAGGTGCTCCTTGCCCCACTTGCCGAGCTCGGGCCCGACCTCGGGGAGGATCTTGTCGGCCACGTCGACCAGCAGGAAGCGCATGTCTTCGCGCTTGACGTTGGTGTAGTACTTGGCCGCGTCGCGGGCCATGTCCTCCACCTCGCCGATGGTCTCGGCGCCGGCGAAGCCGCCACCCACGAAGACGAAGGTCAGCGCCTTGCGGCGGACGTCCTCGTCGGTCGTGGAGTCGGCCTTGTCCAGCTGCTCCAGGACGTGGTTGCGGAGGCCGATGGCCTCCTCCACGCCCTTCATGCCGATGCCCTGCTCGGCCAGGCCGGGGATCGGGAAGGTGCGGGAAACCGCGCCGAGCGCGACGACCAGGTAGTCGAAGGGCAGCTCGTAGGCCTCGCCGACGAGCGGCGCGACCGTGGCGACCTTGCGGTCCTGGTCGATGGTGGTGACCCGACCGGTGAGCACCTCGGCCTTGGGCAGGACGCGTCGCAGGGGTACGACGACGTGCCTCGGCGAGATGCTGCCGGCGGCGGCTTCGGGGAGGAAGGGCTGGTACGTCATGTACGAGCGCGGGTCGACGACCGTGACGGTCGCTTCCGCGTAACGCATCTTCTTGAGGATGCGTCGAGCTGCGTACAGGCCTACGTACCCACCGCCTACTACGAGGATCCTGGGACGCTCCGTGGTGCTCATGCCATCGAGTATCCACCCCTCGGAGGGGGGTGGCTCGTGAGCCCCTTCACAAGCATCCCGGCCCCCTCTGCTACACTCCGCCGCCCACGTGACACAGGTCATGGCGGGGCAGAGGAACCGCGGTGTACGACGGGACGTTGAAAACCCCTCGTGAGCTTGCCGTTCAGGCCTTTTCGGGAGCTGTACCAGCGGTCCGGTTCACACCCGCGCAACGCGCCCGGAACCGTCCGAAATGCGAGTGGCGCACCCGAGTTGGGCGGCGGAGGGGGTCCCGGACGCCCGATCGGGGGCCGACAGCCCCCAATTCCTTGTGAAGAACTTCACGAAGTTCGTCGGCGGGAAGCTTCCGCGAGGCCCGCGGGGGCCCCGGGACGGGCCTGCGAGCCCCTCCCGGGGCCCTCCCCGGGACGGGCCCCCGACCCCGCGGGGGCCCGGGCGCCCGCTCAGGCGATGGACCAGCCGATCCCGTCGAGGATGTCGTGCTCGCTGACCACGACCTCCCGGGCCCCGGTCCGTTCCATGATCTCCAGCAGTACGAGCGCGCCGGCCGCGATGACGTCCACCCGGCCCGGGTGCATGACGGGGATCGCGGCCCGCTCGTCGTGCGTCGAGGAGAGCAGCCGGGCGGTGATCTCCGCGACCCGCTCGTACGGGATCCGGGAGTGGTGGATCGCCGCCGAGTCGTACGTTCCGAGGCCCAGCGCGATCCCGGCCACGGTCGTCACCGAACCCGCGAGCCCGACGAGGGTGTGCGCCTGGCGCAGCGGCACCGTCTCCTCGGCGAGGTCGAGCGCGGCGCGGATGTCGGCCCGTATGGCGGCGACCTGGCCGGGGACGGGCGGGTCGGTGACGGCGCCGCCCTGCACGAGGTGGCGCTCGGTCATCCGTACGCAGCCGATGTCGACGGAGCGGGCCGCCCGTACCCGGTCGTCGCCGACGACGAACTCCGTGGAGCCGCCGCCGATGTCCACGACGAGGTAGGGCCCGGTCAGGTCCTCGCGGCCCGTCAACTCCTTGGTCGCGCCGGTGAAGGAGAACTCGGCCTCCTGGTCACCGGTGATCACCTCGGGCTCCACGCGCAGGATGTCGTGGACGCCGCGTACGAAGTCCTCGCGGTTCTCGGCGTCGCGGGAGGCCGAGGTGGCGACGAACCTGACCTTCTCGGCGCCGTGCGCCGCGATGGCCTCGGCGTACTCGCGGCAGGCGGCGAAGGTGCGTTCCAGTGCCTCCGGGGCGAGGCGTCCGGTGCGGTCGACGTCCTGGCCGAGCCGCACGATCCGCATCCGGCGGTCGATGTCGGTCAGCTCCCCCGTCACGGGGTCGGCGTCGGCGACGAGCAGGCGGACGGAGTTCGTACCGCAGTCGATGGCGGCCACCCGGGTCACTTGCCGTCCTCCTGACCGGTGGCGCCCTCGGCGCACGGCGTCACGCACGGGCCCTTGGCCCACCACTCGGGCAGCAGTGCGAGCGCCTCGTCACCGAAGGGGTTGACCCCGGGACCGGCCGCCAGCGCGTGGCCGACCAGCACGTGCAGGCACTTCACGCGGTCCGGCATGCCACCGGCGCTCGGGAAGCCCTGGAGCACCTCGATCGCGTCACGGCGCCGGATGTAGTCCTCGTGGGCGGCGCGGTAGGCGGCGGCCAGCTCGGGGTCCTCGGCGAGGCGGTCCTGCATCTCCTTCATCAGGCCGGAGCCCTCCAGGGTGCCGATCGCCCCGGCCGCGCGCGGGCAGGTCAGGTAGTACAGCGTCGGGAACGGCGTGCCGTCCTCCAGGCGCGGGGCCGTCTCGACCACGTCCGGCTGTCCGCACGGGCAGCGGTGCGCGATGGCGCGCAGTCCGCGCGGCGGGCGGCCCAACTGCAGCTTGAACGCGGCGATGTCCGCCTCGGTGGGCTCGGTGCGCGGGGTGGTGGGGGGTGCGGCGTCCATGCGTGCGTTCGTGCCTTCGTGTGTGTCGTGACTGCTGATGACTGGTTACTGCGCTGCTGACCGCTGGTCACTTGGCCGGGCGGTCGGCCTGGTCGACGCCGTCCCAGAGGTTGGTGTACCAGGGGCGGCCGGTGCCTTCCCGGTCGTCGCGGCGCTTGTCGCGCGCGCCGGGGTCGATGACGGTGAAGCCCGTCTCCCCCGGCCGTACGAGGTGGAGGTGCTCGCGGGCGAGGCGCTCGATGTACGCGTCGTCCTTGAGCCGGGCCTTCTCGTCGCGGAGCTCCTCGACGCGTCGGCCGGCCTCCCGCATCTTGCGCTGCTGGTCGGCGATCTCGCCGCGCTGCGACACGTACTGACGCATCGGATAGGCGAGGGCCACGACCAGTGAGCACAGGACCAGGACGAGGAGCGCGGCCCGGCCGGTGAGCCGGGAGCGGCGGGCCTGCCGGCGGGTCTGCGAGCGGTAGACACGGGCGGCGGTCTGCTCGCCGAGCACCCGCAGCCTGGTCGCGGTGGAGAACCGGTCCCGGTCCTTCCCGGCCATGTCTCCCGCCTCCCCTGCCGTTACGCACGTACGTCCCCGGACACGGTACGGGACCGCGGCCGGGGACGTACGTACGACGGGCTGAGCTGTTACGCCCTGCTGTGCCTAATCAGTTCGCGGAGCGAAACCGCGGGAAGGCGGAACGGCCGGCGTACACCGCCGCGTCGTCGAGGATCTCCTCGATGCGCAGCAGCTGGTTGTACTTGGCGACGCGCTCGGAGCGGGCCGGGGCGCCGGTCTTGATCTGGCCGCAGTTGGTGGCGACGGCGAGGTCGGCGATGGTGACGTCCTCGGTCTCGCCCGAGCGGTGCGACATCATGCACTTGAAGCCGTTGCGCTGCGCCAGCTCGACGGCGTCCAGGGTCTCGGTCAGCGAACCGATCTGGTTGACCTTCACGAGCAGCGAGTTGGCGGCGCCTTCCTCGATGCCGCGCGCCAGGCGCTCCGGGTTGGTGACGAAGAGGTCGTCGCCGACGATCTGGACCTTGGTGCCCAGCTTGTCGGTGAGGACCTTCCAGCCGGCCCAGTCGTCCTCGAAGAGCGGGTCCTCGATGGAGACGAGCGGGTACGCCGCCACGAGCTCCTCGTAGTACTCCGTCATCTCGGCGGCCGAGCGGGACTTGCCCTCGAACTCGTAACTGCCGTCCTTGTAGAACTCGGACGCGGCGACGTCGAGCGCGAGCGCGATCTGCTCACCGGGGACGTAACCGGCCTGCTTGACGGCCTCGAGGATGAGGTCGAGCGCGGCGCGGTTGGAGTCCAGGTTCGGCGCGAAGCCGCCCTCGTCGCCGAGGCCGGTGGACAGGCCCTTGGACTTCAGGACGGACTTGAGGGTGTGGTAGACCTCCGTGCCCCAGCGCAGGGCCTCGGAGAACGACTCGGCGCCGATCGGCGCGATCATGAACTCCTGGATGTCGACGTTGGAGTCGGCGTGCGACCCACCGTTGAGGATGTTCATCATCGGAACGGGCAGCAGGTGCGCGTTCGGGCCGCCGAGGTAGCGGAAGAGCGGCAGGTCGGACGCCTCGGAGGCGGCGTGCGCGACGGCGAGGGAGACGCCGAGGATGGCGTTGGCGCCGAGGGAGCCCTTGTTCTCGGTGGCGTCCAGGTCGAACATGGCCTGGTCGATCAGACGCTGCTCGGTGGCGTCGTAGCCGACGAGCTCCGGGCCGATCTGCTCGATGACGGCGAGGACGGCCTTCTCGACACCCTTGCCCTGGTAGCGGTTCGGGTCACCGTCGCGAAGCTCAATGGCCTCGAACGCTCCGGTGGAGGCACCGGACGGAACGGCAGCACGACCGGTGCTGCCGTCGTCGAGGCCGACCTCGACCTCGACCGTGGGATTGCCTCGGGAGTCCAGGATTTCCCGGGCTACGACGACGTCGATGGACGGCACGAGCATCTCCTTCTGGGATGTGACGCTATGGGGTGCAGGGTCACTTTGGCCTTGCGACAAGAGCCTAACCGGACCGGGGGCGTCGATCGGCCGTTCGCCCGCCCCCTGGGACAAGAAGAGGCCCGAATACCCGCAACAGCGGACGTAACTCTTGGATGTGCGGAACAGCGTTCCGCTCTACTCATCAGTAAGGGGAAACCCCGGCCCGGCGCGCACGGGGGAAGCGCGCCGGACCGGGGTGCTTCGGGGGAAGCGGGTCAGCTGAGGTGCAGCTGCTGGCCCGCGTAGATGACATCGGCGTCGTCGACGATGTCCTTGTTCAGCTCGAAGAGCTTCTCCCAGCCGCCCTTGACCTTCTTCGCTTCGGCGATCTTGCCGAGGGTGTCGCCGGACTTGACCTTGTACTCGCCGTCGCCCTTCTCGATGACCTTCGGGGCGGCGGGCTTCGCGGTCTCGGCCTTCGGCGCGGAGCGGACCTCGCTGCGCGAGGCGGGCTGCTCGGCGGCGCGCGGGGCGGCCTGCTCCTGCGTCCGCTGCGGCTGGGGCGCGGCCTTCTGCGGCTGCGCCTGCTGCTGCGAGGAGCCGGAGGTGTCGACACCCGGGTCGACGCCGTCGTTGGTCAGACCGCCGGCGCCGGCGCAGGCCCAGGCACCCGGGCCCTGCATGTCGAGGAGCTTCTCGGCGGTGGCTATCTGCTGGGCCTTGGAGGCCTTGTCCGCGGTGGGGGCGTACTGCGTACCGCCGGCGGCGGCCCAGCTGGACGCGGAGAACTGCAGGCCGCCGTAGTAACCGTTGCCCGTGTTGATGGACCAGTTGCCGCCGGACTCGCACTGGGCGACAGCGTCCCAGGTCTCGACGGAGGCGGCGGAGGCCGACGTCGCGCCCATCAGCGGGACGGCGACAGCGGCGCCGGTGATGCCGGCGAACGTGGCGATACGAGCGGCCTTCGACGGACGACGGTGCTTGGCCTTGCCGGAAAACAGCATGCGACATCTCCTCACCGACGCCTACGAGGTGAGCTGTCGGGTTCGGGCCAATGAGTGCCCGGCCGCGCGACCTGCGTCGCGCGCCTTAACCCCAAGCCGGTTCCGTCCGTCTTCCGACGTCCGGGCCCGGCGCCTACCTGGGTCCCCCGCTCCTGCCTACGGCGCTTTACGCGTCGGTTCCCCGACCGACGGCAGGATTCGGCGTGACGGTCGACGGGGCCCGCGATGGCGAGCGGTTCGACCGTAAACACATGAGCCCTCGATGTTCAAAGAGGAGCATCACGGAAATATCGCCCGTTCCCACCCCCACCTGATCCCCATCTGCGCAGGTCAGGGGCGAGACTGACGGACCGTTCGGGCCAGCCGCGTGATATGAGGCAAAGAGATCCATGTCTCACTGTCTCCAATACGGACATAGCGGCCCGAACTGTCCCCGTTTTCAGTTCAGATCGAGGCTTTGGCCAGGGACGATGAGGTCCGGATCGGACCCGACGGTCTTCTCGTTCGCGGCGTAGAGCGCCGGCCAGCCGCCGCGCACGTCGTGCGCGTCCGCGATGGCCCAGAGGCTGTCGCCGGTGCGGACGGTGTAACCCTTGTCCGCACCTGCGTCCGCGCCCCTGTCCGGTCCCGCTTCTTCCGCTTCCCGCTCACCGGCCGTGCCGACCGCGTCGCGTGTCGGTCCGTCACCTCGCGAGGCGTGACGGCCCGATTCGCGCTCGATGCCCGAGTCGCCCGTTACGGCGTCCGTGTCCTCCCGGGCCTTTTCGCCGCGATGCTTGCCCGGGGAGGCGCTCCTCCCAGGAGTGGCCCCAGCGGTTTCACGGGCGGGCGCGCCGGACGTCTCGGCGTCGGCGGTGGCCTCCGCGGCGTCGGCGGCGTCGGCGGCGTCGGCGGCGTCGGCCGACGGAGCCGCCGTCGACCCGGCGGACTTCTCGGCCCCGGCCGCCTTTCCGTCCGAGGAAGCCTCCGGAGCCGTGGAACTCTCCGGCGTCCCGGCCGGCGCGTCGGCCTTCGAGCCGGCCTCGGAACCGGTCCTGGAGCCGGACTCGGAGTCGGCCTTCGGTGCGGCATCCGGCTCGGCGGTCGCGCCGCCGCTCGGCTCGGCGTCCTCACCCTTCGTCAGGCCCGAGATGAGCGCGCAGCTCGGCCACGCCCGCGGCCCCTGTGCGGCCAGTACCTTCTCGGCCACCTGGATCTGCTGGGAGCGGCTGGCGAGGTCGGCGCGCGGCGCGTACGCCGTACCGCCGAAGCGCTGCCAGAGTTCCGGCGAGAACTGGAGTCCGCCGTAGTAGCCGTTGCCGAGGTCGGCACTCCACATGCCGCCGCTCTCACAGTCGGCCACCCGGTCCCAGGTCGTGGCTTCGGCAGCGTTCGCACCGGTCGCGCCGAGCAGCGGGATGGCGATGGCCGATCCGGCGACTCCTGCCGCGACGACGAGAGCTGGAGCCTGGCGGGGTCGGCGGTGTCTACCGTTCCCGGAGCGCATGCGGTGGCCTTTCGAGTGGCGGCTGAGGTTGACGGTGAACGTAGCCGCACTCGAACGTCTGTCACAAGTCGATACAGCGGAGATCACATGAAGGTCTCGCTCTTGACGTACCGTCACTTCCGTTCTGACCCGAAGCGCACGGGCAAAGTACGCAATCCGCGCATAATGAGCCCTCCGCGCCACCGCAGATCATCGGGTTCTGCCGCAAGTCGCAGATCGGGAAGGCGGCGCAGCAGCGTCGCGATCGCCGTCTGCCCCTCCAGCCGGGCCAGCGGCGCGCCGAGGCAGTAGTGGATGCCGTGCCCGTACCCGAGGTGCTGGTTGTCGCGGCGCGAGAGGTCGAGCGTGTCCGGGTCGTCGAAGCGCTCGGGGTCCCGGTCGGCCGCGGCGAGCACGACGAGCACGGGGTCGCCCACCGCGATGTCCTGGCCGCCCAGGGTCAGCGCCTCGGTGGCGTACCGCCAGGTCGCCAGCTCCACCGGGCCGTCGTACCGCAGAAGTTCCTCGACGCCCGTGGCGAGCAGTTCCGTGTCCCCCTCGTCGAGGGCGCGCTGGAGGCGCTCGCGCTGCTCCGGGTTGCGCAGGAGCGCGTACACGCCGTTGCCGATGAGATTGACCGTCGTCTCGAAGCCCGCGAAGAGCAGGATGAAGGCCATCGCTGCGGCCTCGTTCTCGGTGAGGTGCTCGCCGTGGTCGCTGGCGCGGATCAGGCCCGAGATGAGGTCGTCGCCGGGCTCCTCCCGCTTGCGGTGGATGAGCTCGGCGAGGTAGTTGCGCATCTTCTTCACCGACCGGGCGACGCCGCCGCGCGGCCCGCCGCCGTGGCGGATCATCATGCCGGCCCAGTCGCGGAAGTCGTCCTGGTCCTCACGCGGTACGCCGAGCAGGTCGCAGATCGCGTAGATGGGGAGCGGGAACGCGAAGTCGTGGATGAGGTCGGCCTCCCCCTCCTCCAGGAAGGCGTCGATCAGCCGGTCCGTCAGTTCCTGTACACGCGGGGCGAATTCGGCCACCGTGCGCGGTGTGAACGCCTTCGACACCAGGCGCCGCAGCCGCGTGTGGTCCGGCGGGTCGATGTTCAGCAGGTGCGTCATCAGGTCGGCCTTGCGCTCGCCCGGAATGCCGGTCCTGCCCTTGGCGTGCGCGGAGCCGCTGTGGTGGGCCGGGTCCTTGGAGAGCCGCTGGTCCGCGAGTGCCTGGCGCGCGTCGGCGTAGCGCGTCACCAGCCAGGCCTCGACCCCGCTGGGCAGCGTCGTCCGGTGGACGGGCGAGTGCTCGCGCAGCCAGGCGTACGCCGGGTAGGGGTCGGTGGCGAACTCCCAGGTGAAGAGTTCGGGCACGGGGCCCTCGGACGGGGGTTCGGGGGTGTTCTGGTGGTGCGGCACGCCGTCGACCGTATCCCTTCGCCCCCGGCCGCCGGACGCGGGCGAACAGGCTCGACCGCGTCCGGGGAGGGCAGGCCGGGGCGGGCTAGTCCTTGTGGCCCTCCGCCGCCCGGATCGCGTCGCGGTACGTGCGGGCCGCCGCCCGCAGCGCCGCTTCGGGGTCGACGCCGGACTCCTCCGCCCGTACCGCCATGGCCAGCAGTTCGTAGCCGATGCCCTCGCCCGCCGGGAGCGGCACGTCGAGGTGGGCGCCGCGTACGCGCGAGGAGAGCTTCGCGACGAGGGCCAGGCCGGGCTGGCCGAGGGGGACGCCGTCCGTGACCGAGTCGCGCTGCTTCTCGGCCGCCTTCGTCCGCAGCCAGTGCGCCTTGACGTCCTCGGGGGTCTCGGCGGTCTCGTCGCCGAAGACGTGCGGGTGGCGGTGGATGAGCTTGTCGACGATCGTGCCAGCGACGTCGTCGATCGAGAAGGGTTCGTCCTGGTCTTCCTGGGCGATGCGTGCGTGGAAGACGACCTGGAGGAGTACGTCGCCGAGCTCCTCGCGGAGTTCGTCGCGGTCGCCGTCCTCGATCGCCTCGACGAGCTCGTACGCCTCCTCGATGCCGTACTTCGCGAGGCCCTCGTGGGTCTGGCGCGAGGACCACGGGCATGCGAGGCGGATGCGGTCCATGACCTGGACCAGGTCGAGGAGGCGGGCGCCCGGCAGGTCGTACGAGCCGGGCAGCAGCTCCAGGTCGGGCATCTGGACCCGGCCCGACCCGGCCAGCCTCGCCAGGCCGTCGGTCAGGGCCTGGTCGCCCTCGCCGGACGGGACGACGACCACCGTGCGGTCGCCCTCGCACGCGTCGATCAGCTCCTGGGCGGTCGGGGCGGCGTGCTCCACGGTGACGCCCGCCTCGCGCAGGTACGGCAGCTGCGGGTGGTCCGCGTCGGCGCACACCACCAGGTCGGCGTCGCGCAGCGTCTGCCAGGCGGGCCAGGAGAGGAGTCCTGGAGCGACCCGGTGGCTGGCGGTGAGGAGGACGATACGGCCGGGGGCGGCGGGCGCGGGGGCGGGGGCGGGTGCTTCGCTGGTCACCCCTCGAACGTACCCCGGCGGTACGACAGCCCGGGGCCGGCCCCGGCCCCGGGTCTGCCGGACGGGCGGGGGCTAGGCACCCGCCTGCTGCGCCTCGGGGGCGGTCGCCTCCTTGGTGACCTGGGTGATCCACGGGGCCTTGTAGTCGCCGAGCTCCATCTTCTGGTCGTCCCACGTGCCGTAACGCGGGTTGACGTCGATGTCGAGCTTCTCCGACGCGGTGACGAACGCCTCGTTCACCTTCTGCTGGCCCTCGGGGGTGTTGGTCGCGCCGATCTTCTCGGCGAGCTTGCCGACCAGGACGTCCCTGCGGATCGCGTCGTCGATCTGGTCGGGGGCGACGCCGCGCTGCTGGAGGTACATCGCGGCGAGCTGCTCCTCGCCGCCGGCCTGCTCGGCCGCCTCCCCCCGCGCGGTCTGGATCTCCTTGCGGCTCACGCGCGCGCCGGCGTCGTCCGCGGCCCGCTGCACGATCCGGTCCACGATGAGGTCGTAGAGCTTGGCGCGTCCGAGCTGCCCGGTCGCGCCGACGAGCTGGGCGGACTGCGGCGAGGTCTGCTGGGCCTGGCGTACGTCCTTGACCTGCGACTGGAGGGCGGAGACCTCGATACGACCGCCGCCCACGACGGCCGCGGCCCCTGGATGCGCCTCGTTGCCGCAGGCGGCGAGGAACGGCGCCGCGACCAGAAGGGCGGTGGAAAGGGAGAGCGCGGTGCGACGGCGGCGGTGCAAAGGGGGCCTCCCGGCGGTGATCGTGCGGCATCGCGGTGAAAGTGCGACGAACGACCTTGCGGTGATCGATGTTAGGCAGTCGGAGTGGTCCGGGCCACTGATTCGCCCAACGATTCGTTCGTGTTCGTGGATGCGCCGTCCCGGGAATTCCGGGAGGGGCCGCCGAGCATGATCGTCCGGGAGACGACGAAGGTGATGGGGATCGCGGCGGACGCGGCGATCAGCGGGGCGTACGTGCTGTGGAGACGCAGGACGTCCACGAGGAGATAGACGCCGCTGGTCGTGATCACGAAGTTGGCGGCGTTGGTGAGCGGGAAGAGCAGGAACTTCCGCCAGGTGGGGCGCGTGTTGTAGGTGAAGCGGCAGTTGAGGAAGAAGGAGCCGGTCATGCTGACGGCGAAGGCCAGGACGTGCGCGGCGACATACGGCAGCCGGAGCAGGAACAGCAGGTAGCAGGCGTAGTACGTCCCGGTGTTCACCACACCCACCAGGGCGAACCTGACCAGCTGGCGGCGGATCATCGGCGTACGAGCTCCCGGTTCCGCGGGTGGGCGGCCGCTGTCTCCACGTTCGTCGCCTTCACCAGGAAGTGCGGGCGCCGTTTCACCTCGTAATAGATGCGTCCGACGTATTCGCCGACGACGCCGATCATCAGCATCTGGACCCCGGCGAGCGCGGTGACGGCGACGAGCAGCGTCACATAACCAGGGGTTTCCACTCCGTTCACGAGGGTGACACCGACGATCCACGCCGAATACGCCATGGCGACGGTGAGCAGCAGCAGGCCGAGATAGAGCGCGGCCCGCAGCGGCTTGTCGTTGAAGGAGAGCAGGCCGTCGAGTCCGTAGTTGAGCAGTTTCGAGAAGGTCCATTTCGAGCGGCCCTCCTCACGTACGGCATTCTCGTACTCGAAGGTGACGGTGCTGAATCCGACCCAGGCGAAAAGGCCCTTGGAGAAGCGGTTGTACTCGGTGAGTCCGAGTACGGCGTCGACACTGCGGCGCGACAGCATGCGGAAGTCGCCGACGCCGTCGACGAGCTCGACGTCGACCAGGCGGTTGATGATCCGGTAGTACGCACGAGCGGTAAGCGTACGCGTGACCCGGTCGCCCTTCCTGGTGCGGCGGGCGACGACCTGGTCGAAGCCCTGCTCGTGCAGCGCCACCATGCGGCGGACGAGCTCGGGCGGGTGCTGGAGGTCGGCGTCCATGATGACGACGGCCTCGCCCGAGGCGTTGCGCAGGCCGGCCAGCATCGCCGCCTCCTTGCCGAAGTTCCGGCTGAAGGAGACATAGCGCGTGCGCGGATCGGATTCCGCGATCTCCTGGAGGACGGGGAGCGTGCCGTCCTTGCTCCCGTCGTCGACATAGACCAGCTCGACGGGGTGGCCGAGGCTGCCGAGTTCTTCCGTCACGCGCTCGTGGAAGCGGCGGATGATCTCCTCTTCGTTGAAGCACGGAACGACAATTGAGATGAGCACGGCTCTCCCGGTGGTTTCGCACAGTCGCAGCAGGCGAAGACAGGCGTTCAGCGAAGAACAGCCCCCGCATGTGGCGGAGTCCAACTCTCCGCGTGACGTGTCGGCGACGAACGGGTGAACTCGCCGTTTTCAGCGGGATTTTGAGCGGCCCCGATGTCATGGAGATCTCTTTTTCCGTCACACGCTGGCCTATTCGATATCGGGCGCAGTAGAAGGATCAACATGTCGATTACGGAACCGGCCAGAGGCCGTGCGGCGGCGCTGTCCGCGCTGATCACGGTGGCGGCGGTGTGCGCCGGTGACGCGCTCGCCCGCTCCTTCCCCTTCGGGCCGCACACGCGCAGCGTCAATGACCTGGGCAACCAGTTCGTGCCGTACCACACCCGCCTGTGGGACCTGCTGCACGGACGCGCGGACGGCGGGGTGCTGGTCAACTGGCAGTCCGGGTACGGCACGAGCTTCCTGCCCGACATCGGCACGTACCTCGGCAGCCCCTTCGCGCCACTCGTCGGGCTCTTCCCGCGCGACGAGATCGACCTCGCCGTCTACCTCGTCACCGTGCTGAAGATGGCCGCGGCGGCGGCCGCGATGACCGTGCTGCTGCTCGCCCTGCGCGGGGGCGGGGACCGGTGGTGGGCCGCGGGGGTGCTCGGTTCGTCGTACGCGCTGTGCGGGTGGGCAGTCACCGAGGCCGTCTACAACCCGATGTGGATGGACGGCCTGATCGCGTTCCCGCTGCTGTGCCTGGTGGGCGAGTGGGCGCGTACGGGCCGCAGGCGCGTCCTGGGGCCGGTGGTCGTGGCCGTGGCGTGGACCGCGAACTTCTACACGGCGTACATGGCGACGCTCGGGGCCGGGCTCGTCCTGCTGCTGCGGCTGCTCACCGCCGACGACGGCGCGCCCGTGCGGGAGCGGCTGCGCGTACTGCTGCGCGCCGCCCTCACCACCCTTCTCGGCATAGGTCTGGCGGCGCCCGTGCTGGCCGTCGTCTTCCTCGGGTCGTCCCACGCGTACCCGGGCTGGACACGGGAGTTCGAGCCCGCCGGCTGGGCCGACGTGTTCGCCCGCGCGCTTCCGGCGACGTACAGCTTCTTCACTCCCGCCGTCTTCCTCGGCACCGGCGCGCTGCTGCTCGCCGCCACGCTGCTCCTGAACCGGGCGGCGCCGGGGCGCGAGCGGCGGGCGTGGACGCTGCTCGCGGCCGTGGTGGCGGTGTCGTTGCAGTGGGGGCCGACGCACCTGGTGTGGCACGTCTTCGCGACGCCGAACGGCAGCCCGTACCGGCAGACGTTCGTACTGGCCGGGGTCCTGGTGATGGCGGCCTGGGTGTCGCTCTCGTACGGCTGGCCGGGGCGGCGCGCACTGCTCGGTGGGGCCGGCCTGGTCGCGGTCGTGGCCCTGGGCGCGGTGACCAGCCCGCGGATCACCTCCTGGACGTATCCGCTCGCGGTGGCCGGGGTGGCGGCGACGGTGGGCGCGGTGGTGCTGGCGCGGCGCGCGGAACACCGGGCCCGTCCGGCGGCCGGGGCCCGGGGTCCGGTGCCGGTCCCCGCCCGCGGCAGGGGGCTCGCGGTGGCCGCCGCGCTGCTGCTGGCCGGCGCGCAGGTGGCGCAGGCCGCCGTGACCACCGCGTACGCCGACCGGCAGCGGCTGGCGCACCTCGACGACTACGCGCCGTGGGGCGACCGGCAGCGGGCCCAGGCGGACGCGGTGGCGGACGCCGACGGGTGGCCCGCCCACCGGACCGAACCCGGACGCGAACAGACCACCGGCAACGACCCGTTGACCGTGGGCGGCCAGGGCGCGGCGTACTACAGCAGCCACACGCCCGACGTCCTCACCCGCACGCTCGCCGCGCTCGGCGCCGGCTGGACGTCCAACGGCCGCTCCGTCCAGAGCGTCGACAATCCGGTGACCGACGCGGTCTTCTCCGTCGGCGCGCGCGTGCGCATGCCGCGCGACCCGCACCAGTCCTGGTCGCGGCCCGACGACCGCGGGGTGACGGTGACCCGCGCCACGGTGCCGCAGCTGGTCACCGTGCGCCCGCCCGGCCCCGAGCCGCGCTTCGGCGCCTCCCCCTTCCGCAACCAGGAGAAGCTCCTCGGCGCCCGCGTCTACACGCTCCCGCCCACCGCGCTGCGCGACGGGACGCTGACCGCCGTCTGCCCGGCCCGCGGCGAGGTCTTCCTCTGGGCCCCCGACTTCTTCGGTACGGCCCGGCTCGGCCGCGACGGCACCGAGAGCGACCTGCGCGGCGGCCTGCCCGCGCGGCGCGCCGCGATGCAGCCGCTCGGCGCCGTCCCGGACGACGGCCGCGTCACGATCACGCTGAAGGGCGACCGGGCCGGCGGGCTGCCGCGCGAGAGCGTGGGCTGCCTGGACCGCGGCCGGCTGGCCGCCGCCGTGGACGGCCTCCGGTCGGGCGGCGCGACCTCGGTGCGCGTCACCGGCAGCGGCGTACGCGCCGACCTGCCGCCCGGCGCCGCCGGAACGGCCGTCTTCGCCGTGCCGCGCATCGCCGGCTGGAGCTGCGGCACGGACGGCGCGAAGGCCCGGCCCGCCGGTTCGTATCTGGGCCTGGTCGCCGTGCCCCTGGACGGCCGCTCCACGTCGGCCGCCGTGAGCTGCGAGTTCAGTCCCCCCGGGTTGCGCGCCGGTGGGTTCGCGGGCGGGCTGTCGCTGCTGGTCCTCGTCGCGGTGGGTGTGCTTCCGCGCGTACGGGCCCGGCGCAGGAGCCACACGAAGACTTCATCCGGGGACCACCGGATCGTGGCCCACGCGGCATGAACCCCGGCGTACGGTCGGCCGTCCGCCCCCCACTCCCAGGACCGAAGCCAGAGGCGAACCCATGCCATCTCTGCTGAGCAACCGGCTGACGAAGTGGGCCCTCGGCCCCGTCGCCGCGCTCGTCGACCAGCGCATCTCACGTCACACCGCCGGGCTCCGCGGCGAGATCACCGAACTCCGGCGCAAGCAGCACGGCGTCAGCATGCTGCTCGACCGCACCGGGCGCGGCCAGCACCGGATGCCGACGCCCGAGCAGATCGACACGCTCGTGCGTGAGGTCCGCGCCGTGACGGACGCGGGTGAGCGCGCCCGCCGCAACGTCACCGTCGCCTACCGCAACGTGGTGGCCCTGGAGGCGCTGGGCGTCGGCCGGATGGCGGGCGGTACGTCCAATGTGTGCGGCAAGCTCGCCACCGTCCCGCTGCTCGCGCGGCCGCAGGGCGAGGAGCACGGCGCACCCGGCGGGCTCGACGTACTGGAGATCGGCACGCTGCACGGGCTGTTCGCGGCCGCGCTGATGCGGATGCTGCACCGGACGGGCATCGAGGCGACGCTGACGATCGTCGATCCGCTGGCGGGCTCGCAGCTCCAGCCGGGCACCTCCGACTACGAGGAGCCGACGGGAACCCCGGTCCGCGAGGACGTCGTACGGGCCAACCTGGCGCTCGGCGGCGGCCGTCCCGGCACCGGGGCGCGCATCCGGCAGGGCTTCTCGGAGGACCCGCGGGTGCGGGCGGAGGTCTCCGACCGGAAGTACGGCGTGATCGTCGTCGACGGCGACCACTCCTTCGAAGGCGTCCGCGCCGACCTGGAGTGGGTGGAGCTGATCGCCGCGCCCGGTGGTGTCGTCGTGCTCGACGACTACGGCGACAAGCGCTGGCCCGGGGTCAAGGAGGCGCTGGACAAGCACCTGGCGGGCGGTGACAGCCGGCTCACGATGGTGGGCCGGGTCGCCACCTCCGCCTTCCTGCGGGCGCGCTGACCCCGCGGGCGTTCCCGGTTCTCAGACGTCCCGCATCCGCCGGTGCCGGTCGAGGGCGCGGCGCACCTCGGCCGGCAGCGGGTGGTACGGGCCGTACACGCGCTCGGCGTCGTACAGCAGGCTCTGCAACTGGCCGTGCGCGGCGGCGTGGTCGCCCATCGCGAGCAGCAGGTTGGCCGTGCGGTGGCGGATGTCGAAGGCGCGGGCGGTGGCGTCGGCCGCCGCCGGTCCGCCCCCGTACTGGTTCTCGTAGTACGGGAGCAGGGCGCGGTACTCGGCGAGCGCCGCGGCCGGTTCGCCCAGCTGCTCCAGGCACTGCGCCGCCTCGTACCGGAACTGGAGCGCCTGCGGGTCGGCCAGGCCCGCCTCGGCGGCACGGTCGTCGGCGAGGCGGCGGAGTTCGGGCAGGGCACGGCGGTACTGCCCGTCGTCCAGCAGCGTCGCGGCGTACTGCTTGCGCAGGATGCGTACGACCGGGGAACGCTCGCCGTGCTGGGCGGCGGCCGCCGGGAGGATCCCGCCGAGGATGTCGACGGCCTGGGTGATCCGCCCCTCGCCGAGCAGCTGCTTGACCTCGTCGACGGCTCCCGCGACGTCCGGCTGCGCCTGCGCGGGGGTGGGCTGGGCGGCGGGCGGGGTGGTGGCGCGGTCGGGCCAGGGGGCGTGCGGGCGCAGGAACGGGCGGGTCGGGTCGAGGGGGCCCGTCGGGATGCCGCCGTGGGCCGGCAGCAGCGGGGCCAGGGCCTCGTAGACCTCCTGGGCGGAGGACGGGCGGTGCTGGGGGTCCTTGGCGAGCAGCCGCAGGACCAGCGCTTCGAGCGGCTCGGGGACGTCCTGGCGGAGCTGGCGGACGGGGAGCGGCGGCTCGTAGAGGTGGCGGTGGAGGACGCCCAGGACGGTCGATCCGGCGAAGGGGACGTTGCCGCTGAGGAGTTCGTGCAGGAGGACACCGAGGGCGTAGAGGTCGGTGTACGGGCCGACCGCGCCGCCCATCGCCTGCTCGGGCGCCATGTAGGCGGGGCTGCCGATGGGCGAGCCGGTGTGGGTGAGGCGGGTGGTGTCGGTGTCGAGGACGGAGGCGACGCCGAGGTCGAGGACGGTGACCGTGCCCTCGGGCTTGACCATGACGTTGCGCGGCTTGAGGTCGCGGTGCACGATCGGCACGGCGTGCACGGCGGACAGCACGGCACAGAGCTGGGCGGCGACGGAGACGGCCCACGGCCACGGGTAGGGGTCGTGCTCGGCGAGGTGGTCGGAGAGGTCGGCGCCCTCGACGTACTGCATGACGAGGTAGAGGTCGTCGTCCTCGCTGCCCGCGTCGTGGACGGTGACCAGGCCCGGGTGGTCGACCTGGGCGGTGACGCGGCACTCGCGCACGAAGCGGCGGCGCATCTCGTCGGCGGCGGTGGCGGCGGCGGCCATCCGGTCGGGACGCAGCAGCTTCACGGCGACGCGGCGGTCGAGGCGCTGGTCGTACGCCGTCCAGACCTGGCCCATGCCGCCCTGTCCGATGACGGTGGACAGCTCGTAACGCCCGGCGATGATCCGTCCGTTCACCGGGGCTGGTCACCCCGCTGGTCCTTGTTGCGCAGGAGGTCGCTGAGCTCGTCGAGCTCGGCGCGGACCTGGTCCATGCGGTGGGGAGTCTGCTGGGGCTGGGGGACCGGGGCAGGGGACGGCGCCGGGACCGGTGCGGATGCCGGGACGGGCGCGGGCGCCGGGTTGACCACCGGGGTGCTCGCGTACGGGTTGGGGTAGCCGTACTGCGGCGGGGCGGCCTGTGGGACATACGGGGGCTGCGGGGTCCGTGCGGCCCCGGAGTGCTGCGGGACATGCGGGACATGCGGGGTGTACGGCCCGTACGGGACACGCGGAAGGGCGGCCCCTGGGCCCGTGGCGGCGAGCCGCGCCTGGTGCCTGATGTCGAAGACCAGGAAGTACACGGCGCTCGCCGCTCCGAGGAGCAGGACGCAGGACATGGCGATGTCGGTGGAGACGTGCCTCTCGGGCATCTCGCCGACGACGGCGAAGGCCGCGATCGCCGCCGGCAGGCTCAGCCAGGCGGCCACCCAGTCGACCGGGCGCCCGCGCAGGATCGCGACGCGGAACAGCGGCACGCACGACAGCATTCCGCAGCTGATGACGGCGCAGGCCGTGAACAGCACGCGCAGGGTGATGACGACGCCTTCACTGCGGACTGGCGGCGTGCTGCCGGAGCCGTGCATGGGTGCTCCTGAAGACCTGGTGAGAGACGTGAGCCGGACACGCGTGGGGACGCGCGCTTCGAGCGTATACACCGACACCGACAACGGCCCACGGGTTGTACGGATCCGGTGTGGCACAGCTCACTCCGGTCGTACGGTCCCGTCCGTCAGGCCGTCGTACATCCCCTGCACCAGCTGTTCGCCGAGCCGGCCCGCCCGCCGCAGCGCGGCCTCGAACTCCGCGAGCGCGCGGAAGCGTTCGCCGTACCGCCGCTGGTCGGCGAGCGGCAGCCGGGGCAGCTGGAGGCGGCGCACGTCGAGCCGGGTCGAGGTGGAGGCGTAGCTGCTGGCCTGCCGGTTGTTCGCGGTACCGCGCAGGAATCCGGCGAGGAACCAGGGGTCGACGGCCGCCGGATCCGGGCGCAGCAGCTGGAGGCCGCGGCCGAGGGCGGCGCCCGCGGTGGCCCCGTCGACGACGCGTACGACCGAGCCTCCGCCGAGCACGGGCACGACCACGTCGCCCTCCTCGACCAGCACGGGGGTTTCCGCCGGGCCTTCGGGGAGCGTGCCCGAGGGCGCCGCTGCGGCGAGGACGTCGTGCTCGGTGAGGACGGGTTCCCCGGAACCGGCTCCCGCGCCGCCCGCGCGCAGCACGAGCGCTCCCGCCCTGGCGAGTTCGCCGACGGTGGTGGTGGGCCAGCGGGGGGGCTCGGCGGACTCGACGGCGGGAGGCGTCAGTTCGGCGGTCGTCCGCAGCGTGTCGGCCAGCCGCTCGCGTACGCCGGCGAGTTCGGCGGCGCCGCCGCCCGCGGCCGGGGGCGGCAGGTGGCGGGCGGGGGCGAAGTCCACGTCGTCGTCGAGCAGCTCGATGACGGACACCGCGCGGCTGACGCCCGGACGTTCCTCGACGGTGCCGTGGCGGTCGAAGGCCTGCCAGGTGTCGAGGACGGCGGTGTGCAGGGCCTGCCAGTCGAGCCTGTCGCGGCCGGCGGCGGAGAGGTCCGCGGTGTCGACCAGGAGCATTTCGTGCGAGGGCCGGCCCCCGGGCGCGGGTTTGCGCAGGACCCACAGGTGGAGGGGGATGCCGTACGGGGGCGCGGCGCCCGCGGGCAGCGCGACGACGGCGCGCAGGGCGCCGCGCCGCAGCAGGTCGGCGCGGATGCGGCGGCCGGAGCGGCGGGAGGCGGCCGCGGGCGGCATCAGCAGGACGGCGGTGCCGCCCTCGCGCAGCCGGGCGAGGGCGTGCTGGACCCAGGCGAGTTCGGACTCCGTACGGGCCGGGAAGCCGTACTCCCAGCGGGGGTCGTACGCCAGCTCGTCGTGGCCCCAGTTGCGTTCGTTGAACGGCGGGTGGCAGATCACGGCGTCGGCGGCGAGGTGCGGGAAGGCGTCGGCGCGCAGTGAGTCGGCGGCGGCCACCCGCACTTCTGCCGGGCCGGTCCCGGTCCGCAGGGCGAGGCGCAACGCGGCGAGGGCGGCCAGGTCGGGGTCGGCCTCCTGGCCGTGGACGGCCGGCCCCTCCTGGGTTCCGGCGGTGGTCCGCACGACGGCGCACAGCAGGGTGCCGGTGCCGCAGGCCGGGTCGAGAACGGTGCGGGGGCTGCCCGCGAGGGCGGCCATCAGGGCGGCGGGGCCCGGCGGGGTGAGCGTGTGCTGGCGCGGGTTGGCCTCGAGGTGGCGGCCGAGCAGGAACTCGTACGTCTGGCGGGCGCCGAGCTCGGCGGCGAGCTCGGCGGCCGCGCGCAACAGGGGGACGGAGGAGGCCAGTTCGGGCGTGCCGGGCGTGCGAACGGCGCGGTCCGGACCGAAGCGGGGAGCGAGGACCTCCTCCAGGGCGGGCGGCAGCAGGAACGCGAGTTTCTCGTCGGAGACGGCGGCGAGCTGGAGCCAGGCGGTGGGCCTGTCGCGTACGAGCAGGAGCGCGCAGCCCGTGTGGACCAGGGCCTGGACGGCGCCTGCCGGGTGCCCGGAGAGCTGCTGCCAGACGCGCTCGCGCAGGGGTACTTCGGCGATCTTCCCCTGGTCGCGCAGCCACTGCTCGACCTCGGTGAGGGCGAAGGAAGGGCTCGTCTCGGTGCCGCCGACGGGCTTGGGGAAGTCGGGGTGACGGCGGCGCCAGTTGCTCACGGCGGCGCGTCCGACGCCGGCGAGCCGGGCGATTCCGGCGGCGGTCACCTCTGTTGCGTTGTCCGACACCGGCCGGCTCCCCTCGTACACCTGCGCCTGCTTGTGACAGCGAGCATACCTGCGCATACAAGAGGGGCCGCTTCACGTCGTGAACAGAAACATTCCAAGCAATCTTGTTGACTCGGTTCACAAGCTCTGCTGTGATTACTCCATCGCAGCACGGGGCGGCAGACAGTCCCGAACACACCTTGTCCGGAGGACATCCATGTCTCAGTACACGCAGCAGCCCCAGTTCCCGCAGGCTCCGGTCCCCGCCGCGCAGGCCCGCAACGGACTGGGCACCGCCGCCCTGATCCTCGGCATCATCGGCGCGCTGTCGGGTCTGATCCCGTTCCTCTTCTGGCTCGCCGGCATCCTCGGCGTCATCGCCCTGATCATGGGCCTGGCCGGCCGGGGCCGCGCCAAGCGCGGCGAGGCCACCAACAAGGGCGTCGCCCTGGCGGGCACCGTCCTGGGCCTGATCTCCCTGATCATGTCGGTGGTCGGCGCGGTGATCCTGTTCAAGGCCGTGGACGACGCGGTGAACGACATCGACAAGACGATCAGCGACTCGTCGGCGGCCGAGAAGCCGGGCGACGGCTCCGCGAAGGGCGACGGCAGGAACGGCAGGAACGGGAACAAGGGCGCGGACAAGAGTGAGGACAAGAGCAGCGAAGAGACGCTGGAGGCCGGCGACTCGGCCGTCTACGACGACGAGCTGACCGTCACCGTGTCCGACCCCAAGGCGTACACCCCCGGCGAGTACGCGCTCGGCCACACCAAGGGCAACAAGGCCTACCTGGTCACGGTCGTCATCGACAACGCCGGCAAGGAGAAGTTCGACGCCACGTTCATCACCGCCGAGGCCCGCGCCGGCGAGGAGGGCGTGAAGGCCGAGGAGATCATCGACGACAAGGTCGGCGAGATCTTCACCGGATCGATCATGCCGGGCAAGAAGGCCACCCTGCAGTACGCCTTCGACGCCCCCGCCGACGCCGAGAACCTGGTCGTCGAGGTCTCCCCCGGCATCTCCCACGACGACTCGCAGTGGGACCTGAAGCTCTGATCAGCCGCAGAACCGCAGGACCGCAGGACCGGGGAGGCCGTCGGAGGGGGACGGCCTCCCCGGTCCTGTGTCACCGGCCCGTTCACAGACGGTGGCGCACCCACGCATTGGCTCGACGTACACGGCGTCCCCGCCCCTCGTCTCGCAGTGGACCGGAGCCAGCGCCCCCGGAACCTCCACAGGCCCGTCCGCGTCGAAGGCCAGTCCGGTCCACTCCCGCCACTGCGCGAGTGAGCCGGACACCGTCATGGAGGCCGGCGCCACGGCCTGGACGGTTCCGCCCGCCCGGACGTGGACGCGCAGCCAGGGGTCGTGCGGCAGACCGTCCGCCCGCCGGGTGCGGAGCGCGTACTCGTCCATCGGCGCGAGCGGTTCCAGGTGCTTGGTATTGGGCCGCACGGGCGCGACGACCTCACCGAATCCGTGCGTACGGGCGTTCTCGCGCAGGGCGGTGAGCATCTTCCCCGAAATCCCGCGCCCCTTGTGCGGGTTGGCGACCGTGATCCCGATGGCACTCACCGTGTCCGGCACACGGCCGTGCCGCCTGTCCGAGAACGCCCACAGCAGCACCTGGTCCCCGCCGCGCGCGGGCGGCTCCCCGCGCCCCTCGGCGTTCAGCGCGAACGGCACGCCGAACGCCCGTGCGCCACTACGGCGCCGTCGGCGTCGGTGTCCACGAGGACCTACTCGGGCAGCTCGGCGACTATGCGCCCCATGGTGGCCCAGCCCACCGGGTCGTGCAGGACGAACTCGGGCCGGCTGTCGGGCATCCGCCACACGGGGCCCTGGAGATGCGGTCGTTCGGTGAGCGCAGTGATGGCCGGTCCCACGCGGGCGGGCTGGATCGCCCCCTCCCCCGCCCAACGGCTTTTCCACGCCCCTGCGTTCCCCGCGCCCCGTGACGTCCCTCTACGCTCCGCGACGCCCTCCTAAGCCCCGCACTGTGCAAGCATCGCGTTCCTGTCCGCCGCCGTCACCGGCATCTCGTACTTCAGAGCCACCTGCGCGAACCGCACCGCGTACGAGCAGCGGATCTGCTTGTTCGGCGGCAGCCAGGACGCCGGACCGGAGTCGCTCTTGGAGCCGTTGGTCGGCCCGTCGACCGGCATGAGGTTGAGCGGGTCGTTGGCGAGCTGCTCCCGCTTGTCCTCGGACCACCGCGACGCGCCCATCTGCCAGCCGTAGGACAGCGGGACGACATGGTCGATCTGCACGGCGGTGGCCTTCTGCTTCCGCCATTCGACGGTGGTGCCGGTGTACGGGTCGTCCAGCGTCATCGCCACGACCACGCAGTCGGAGCCGGAGCGGTACTCGAGGTCTTCCCCGTCCCTGGCCAGGAGGTCGTTGCGGGTGTCGCAGCCGTTGCGCGCCAGCGGCACGCCGTCCGCCGTGTCCATCCAGGCGTAGCCGAACTCGTCGCGGTCGTAACCCGTCTTCGGCCCGCGTCCCTTGGTGGAGACCTTGCCGATCAGCTGCCGGGCCGAGGACCTGTCCGCCTCGGAGGCGACCGGGGCCAGACCCGGCTTCGTCCCGTCGGGGTTGCGCAGCGGGTTCGTACCGCTGTCACCGGTCGCACGGTCCTGCCCGCCGTCGCCTTCCGCACCGGGGGTGCAGCCGGTGACGGCGAGGGCGGCGGCGAGCGCCGCGACGGGGAGGGCTGTCCTGAACCTGCGTATCACGGCATTCCGTCCTGACGGGTCGGGATGAATACTCTCAGAATGCCATGAACCCAGAAGCTGGACCTTGCCGATCCCCAGCGTGGACGAGTACCGGAAGGTCACCTTCACCGGAAAGCCGGGGCAAGGAGGGGTCGTACCCCGCCGGCACGTCGGCGAAGATCTCCATCCAGCACTCCACGAACGGCAGCAGCTGGTCGACCGTCGACTCCTTCACCGCGCGGTACGGCACCACCTTCACGCAGTCCCCGTCCAAGAAGGGCACGGACGGCAGCTACTGGCGCCTGCGCCACTCGGCCGCGGACCTGAACAGCGCGTCGTTCAAGCTCGGCCGCAAGGCGACCGAACTGTGGAATGACGACGTCACGCCCGAGGGCGTCCGCAAGGGGACGACGATCACGGCCAAGGGCGGCCTGATGCAGCGGTCCGGAACCTCCTGGAAGACGTACGCAGGCCAGACGGTCCGCATCTACTTCAAGGCTTCCACCGGCGGCGCCGCGTGGAAGCAGCTGGGCACCGCCAGGACCCTGGGCAACGGCACCTTCAGCAAGAAGTTCACCGCGCAACAGGACGGCACCTGGCAGATGCGTTACACCGACACGGTGAAGACGCACTACGCGGACTACGGACGCCAGGACTTCGTCGACGTCCGCTAGCGGGGAGAGCACCTGTCCCGGCCCTGGGAATAGCCCGAGCCGATCCGTGATTGACCGTGTCGCACGCACGTGATCCACGACAGGGGGCGGGACAGATGGGTTCCACAACTTCTTTACGGCGTACGGGTGTCGCACTGTTCTCCGCGGCCGTACTGGCGGCGCTGCCGGTCGTCGGCGCCGGCGGACCGGCCGGGTCCGCCGACGCCGTCGCGGCCGAGCAGCGCGGCCGGACGGCGTGGCAGGGCGGCTGGGCCGCTTCGCCGCAGGCGCCGATCACGCCGTTCGGGCCGAACTGGTCCGAGGAGGGCTTCGCCGACCACACGGTCCGGCAAGTGGTCAGGGTCAGTACGGGCGGCACGAAGGCCCGTGTCGAACTGTCCAACCGCTACGGCTCCGCCCCGCTGCGCATCACCGGCGCGACGGTGGCCCGTACGGACGAGGGGGCTTCGGTCGAGGCCGGCTCGGTCCGGCGGCTGTCCTTCGGCAAGGACCGGTCGGTGACGATCCCGGCGGGCGGCAAAGCGCTCAGCGACGGGGTGCCGTTCCGGGTCGAGGCGCTGGAGTCGGTGACCGTCACGCTGTATCTCGCCGCGCCGACCGGGCCTGCCACCTTCCACGCGATCGCCTCCGCCACGAGCTACCGGGCCGACGGGGACCACCGTTTCGACCGCGGCGCTGCGGCGTTCAAGGAGACCAGCGACTCCTGGTACTACCTGTCCGGCGTGGAGATCTCCGGGGGCGGGGCCCCGCGCCGGGACGGGGTGGTGGCCTTCGGCGACTCCATCACCGACGGCGTCGGATCCACCTCGGACACGAACAACCGCTACCCCGACGAGCTGGCGGAGCGCTTCGCGGCCGCCGGACAGCCGCGCAGCGTCGTCAACCACGGCATCGGCGGCAACCAGATCACCAACGACACGGCCTGGGCCGGCGAGAAGGCCGTGGCCCGCTTCGGGAAGGACGTGCTCGGCGAGCCGGGCGTGGGCACGGTCATCGTGCTGGAAGGCATCAACGACATCGGCGGCAGCGGCAGCAGCTGGCAGGGGTTCCCGGGCGGCCCCACCCCCGAGGTGTCGGCCGAGCGGCTCGTCGAGGGCCACCGCACGCTGATCCGCCAGGCGCACGCCAAGGGCATCAAGGCGGTCGGCGCGACCCTGACGCCCGTCAAGGGTTCGGCGTACTACAGCGAGGTCAACGAGGCCAAGCGCGACGCGGTCAACCACTGGATCCGTACGTCCGGCGAGTACGACGCGGTGGTCGACCTGGACCGCGCCCTGGCCGACCCCGCCGACCGGGACCGCATGCTCCCGGCCTACGACTCGGGCGACGGCCTGCACCCGAACGACGCCGGATTCCGCGTGATGGCCGAGGCCCTCGACCTCGACACACTCTGACGGACCGCCGGCCGTACGCCGGCCCTGCCCGGCCGTCCGGGCAGGCTCTGGCGTACGGCCGGGCACCGGTCCTGTTACGACCCCAGGATCGTCGTCAGGAACTCCCCCGTCCAGGCGAGCAGTTCGCGGCCCACCACCGGCTTGCCGCCGATCTGGCCCGTGGTGGGGCGGGGGACCAGGATCTGGCGGGTGGTCGGCTTCAGGACCGTGCGGGGGTAGAGGCGCTTGAGGCGCAGCTCCTGGGATTCGCGCAGTTCCACCGGGCCGAAGCGGATGTTGGGGCCGGCCAGGGTGATGTCCGCGACGCCGCAGGCCCGGGCCAGCATGCGCAGGCCCGCGACCAGCAGCAGGTTCTCCACCGGCTCGGGGAGCTTGCCGTACCGGTCGGTGAGCTCTTCGCGCACGGCCCTGATGTCGTCCTCGGAATTCGCGGAGGCGATCGCCCGGTACGCCTGGAGGCGCAGCTGCTCGCCGGGGGCGTAGTCGTGCGGAACGTGGGCGTCCACCGGGAGTTCGATCTTGACCTCCAGCGGGGGCTCCTCCTCGGTCCGGCCGTCCACCGCCGCGCGGTAGTCCGCCACGGCCTCGCCGACCATGCGGATGTAGAGGTCGAAGCCGACGCCCGCGATGTGGCCGGACTGCTCGCCGCCCAGGAGGTTGCCCGCGCCGCGGATCTCCAGGTCCTTCATGGCCACGTACATGCCCGCGCCCATCTCGGTGTGCTGGGCGATCGTCGCCAGGCGCTCGTGCGCGGTCTCGGTCAGCGGCTTCTCGGGCGGGTAGAGGAAGTAGGCGTACCCGCGGTCGCGGCCACGGCCCACGCGGCCGCGCAGCTGGTGGAGCTGGGAGAGGCCGAAGTTGTCGCCGCGCTCGACGATCAGGGTGTTGGCGTTGGAGATGTCGATGCCGGACTCGACGATCGTCGTCGAGACGAGAACGTCGAACTTCTTCTCCCAGAAGTCGACGACCACCTGCTCCAGCCTGCTCTCGCCCATCTGGCCGTGCGCCGTCGCGATCCGCGCCTCCGGGACGATCTCGCGGAGCTTCGCGGCCGCCCGGTCGATCGACTCGACGCGGTTGTGGATGTAGAAGACCTGGCCCTCGCGCAGGAGTTCGCGACGGATCGCGGCGCCGATCTGCTTCTCCTCGTACGGGCCGACGAAGGTCAGGACCGGGTGGCGCTCCTCCGGCGGTGTCGTGATCGTCGACATCTCGCGGATGCCGGTGACCGCCATTTCGAGCGTACGGGGGATGGGGGTCGCGGACATCGTCAGGACGTCGACGTTGGCGCGGAGCTTCTTCAGCTGCTCCTTGTGCTCGACGCCGAAGCGCTGCTCCTCGTCGACGATGACCAGGCCCAGGTCCTTGAACTTCGTCTCGGAGGAGAAGAGCCGGTGCGTGCCGATGACGATGTCGACCGAGCCCTCCTTGAGGCCCTCCAGCGTCGCCTTCGCCTCGGTGTCCGTCTGGAAGCGGCTCAGCGCCTTCACGACGACCGGGAACTGCGCGTACCGCTCGGAGAACGTGCCGAAGTGCTGCTGCACCAGCAGCGTCGTGGGCACGAGGACCGCGACCTGCTTGCCGTCCTGGACGGCCTTGAAGGCCGCGCGGACGGCGATCTCGGTCTTGCCGTAGCCGACGTCGCCGCAGATCAGACGGTCCATCGGGACCGACTTCTCCATGTCCTCCTTCACCTCGGCGATGGTGGACAGCTGGTCGGGCGTCTCGACGTACGGGAAGGCGTCCTCCAGCTCGCGCTGCCACGGGGTGTCCGGGCCGAAGGTGTGGCCGGGGGCCGCCATGCGCGCCGAGTACAGCTTGATGAGGTCGGCGGCGATCTCCTTGACCGCCTTCTTCGCGCGCGCCTTGGTCTTCGTCCAGTCCGCGCCGCCGAGCCGGTGGAGGGTGGGGGCCTCGCCGCCGACGTACTTGGTGACCTGCTCCAGCTGGTCGGTGGGGATGTAGAGGCGGTCGCCGGGCTGGCCGCGCTTGGCGGGGGCGTACTCGACGAGCAGGTACTCGCGGGTCGCGCCCTGGACCGTGCGCTGGACCATCTCGATGTAGCGGCCCACGCCGTGCTGCTCGTGGACGATGAAGTCGCCGGCCTGGAGCGTCAGCGGGTCGATGGTCTTGCGGCGACGGGCCGGCATGCGGCCCAGTTCCTTGCTGGCGGTGCGCTGCCCGGTGAGGTCGGTCTCGGTCAGTACGGCCAGCTTGAGGCCGGGGTCGACGAAGCCGTTGTCGATCGAGCCGCAGGCGACGTGGACGACGGACGGGGCGATCTCGGCGAGGTCCGCCTCCAACCGGGCCGGGATGCCCTCGCCGCCGAGGACCTCCACGGTGCGGGCCGCGGGGCCGTGGCCCTCCGTGATGTAGACGGTGCGCCAGCCGTCGGCCAGCCAGCCCTTGGTGTCGGCGAGCGCTCTCGCCGTGTCGCCCCGGTACGCCTCCGGGGCGTGCATGCCCAGCTTGAGCGTGTCGTCGGACAGCTCCTCGTCGGCGGCGAACGGCGCCACGGACCACCACAGCATGTCCAGCTCACGGGCGCGTTCCCGTACGTCCGCGATGCCGCGCAGCGAGGCCGCGCCCACGTCGATCGGGGCCTCGCCGCCGCCCGCCGTGGCCGCCCAGGACGCCTGGAGGAACTCCTGCGACGTCGCCACCAGGTCCGCCGCCCTGGTCCGCACCCGCTCCGGGTCGCAGACCAGCGCCATCGACCCCTTGGGCAGGACGTCGAGCAGCAGCTCCATGTCGTCCACGAGGACCGGGGCGAGGGACTCCATGCCCTCCACGGCGATGCCCTCGGCGAGCTTGCCGAGCAGTTCGCCCAGCTCAGGGTGTTCCTCGGCGAGGGCCGCCGCCCGCTCGCGCACGCTGTCGGTCAGCAGCAGCTCGCGGCAGGGCGGGGCCCACAGGCCGTGTTCGGCCACCTCCAGGGAGCGCTGGTCGGCGACCTTGAAGTAGCGGATCTCTTCGACGTCGTCGCCCCAGAACTCCACGCGCAGCGGGTGCTCCTCGGTCGGCGGGAAGACGTCGAGGATGCCGCCGCGCACCGCGAACTCGCCGCGCTTCTCGACCAGTTCGACCCGCGAGTACGCCGCTGCCGCCAGCGCCGCCGTGACGTCGCCCAGATCCGCGCTCTGCCCGGTCCGCAGGGCCACCGGCTCCAGGTCGCCCAGCCCCTTGACCTGCGGCTGGAGCACCGACCGCACGGGGGCCACGATCACGCTCACCGGGCCGGCGGACGGATCGTCGGCGTGCGGGTGCGCGAGGCGGCGCAGGACGGCGAGACGGCGACCCATCGTGTCGCTGCGCGGCGACAGGCGCTCGTGCGGCAGCGTCTCCCACGACGGGTAGTCGACGATCCCCTCCTCCGGCAGGAGCGTGCGCAGCGCGGCGGCCAGGTCCTCGGCCTCGCGGCCGGTCGCGGTCACGGCGAGCACGGTACGCCCGGTCTCGCGGGCCAGCGCGGCCACCGCGAAGGGGCGCGCGGCGGGCGGGCCGACCAGATCGATGTGCATGCGGTTGCCGTCGGTGGCGGCCTTCACCGCTTCGGCGAGCGCCGGGTCTCGTACTACGGCATCCAGCAGACCGTGCAGGCTCATGAAGGGTTTCCGTCCGGGTAACGAAGTGACGAGGTGGACAACGCGGAGGGCCCGACACGTCTCACGGGCCGGGGGCTCCAGCCTACGACGCCGGTACGTCGCCCGCGCGAGGGAACGCTGCGGCTCGGACGGCGGAACGCAGACTACGCCGGGTACCGGACCAGGTATCTGGTCCGGTAAGCCCCGGGCCCCGGGCGAGGCGGCGATGGGACCAGCCCGGCAGTACGACATCCACGAGGCGAAGACGCATTTCTCCCGGATACTGCACCAGGTCGAGACCGGCGAGGAAGTCGTGATCAGCAGGGCGGGCGAGCCCATTGCCAAGGTCGTACCGCTGCGCCCCGAGGTCCGGCGTACCGGCCGGGGACCGCTCCGAGGCCGGATCCACATCCCGGACGACTTCGACGAGCTGCCCGACGACATCGTGGAAGCCTTCGGGATGCGCTGAGGCGTCTCTTGCTCGACACCCGTGTCGCACTGTGGTGGCTGGAGGACTCTCCGGACCTCTCCGACGAGGTCAAAGACCTCGTCGACACCGAGCCCGCTGTGTTCATCAGTGCCGCAACGCCCTGGGAGATCGCCATCGAACAGTCGATCGGGAAGCTTCCAGGCCCGGAGGATCTGGCGGAACGTGTCCGGGACTGCCAGCTGACGAGCCTCCCCGTCACCGCCGGGCACGGTGTGAGAGCAGGCCGGCTACCCCCTCACCACCGGGACCCCTTCGACCGGGTGGTCATCGCGCAGGCCCAGACGGAGGGTCCGACCGTCGTGACCCGCGACAAGTGGATCCCGCAGTACGACGTGCAGGTCATGGCGGTCTGACCACGACCGCGGCCCGGTCCCGGGGTGTTCACAGGAACACCCCGGGACCGGGCCCGTCACCGCACCGCCCCCACCGCTCCCGCTCCGTGCCCTACTCCGTGGCGATCGCGTTCAGTACGTTCATCCGGCCCGCCCGGAAGGCCGGGACCAGGGCGGCGAGCAGCCCCACGAAGGCCGACGCGACGAAGACCGTGACGATCGTGGTCCACGGGATCTCCAGGACGCCGAGCCCCTCCAGCGCCAGCAGCTTCTGGGCCGAGGTGCCCCAGCCCATACCGAGCCCGAGGCCGAGCAGGGCGCCGAAGAGGGCGATGACCACCGACTCCAGGCGGATCATGCGGCGCAGCTGACTGCGGGAGAGGCCGATGGCCCGCATCAGGCCGATCTCCCTGGTCCGCTCGACGACCGACAGGGCGAGGGTGTTCACCACACCGAGCACCGCGACGATGATCGCGAGGGCCAGCAGGCCGTAGACGATGTTGAGCAACTGGCCGACCTCGTCCTTCAGCTCCTGCTTGAAGTCGGTCTGGTTCTGCACCTTGTACTGCGGGTAATCGGACAGCGCGGCCTTGAGCCCCGCGTACGCGGCCTCCTCCTTGCCGTCCACCGCCTTCGCGAACATGATCATGTTCGGCGGCATCCGGTCGGCCGGCAGGTACTGCGCGGCCGTCGTGATGTTGGTGTACATCACACCCCTGTCGACGTTCGACTCGTCCGAGGTGATCGCCGCGACCTCGAGCTTCGCGGTCTTCCCGCCCTTGAACGCGACGGTCATCCGGTCGCCGACCTCTATGCCGTGCTGCTCGGCGTAGTCGGAGCCGACCGACATGGCGTTCTTGCCGTACGCCGCGCCCAGCTCACCGGCGACGGTCTCGCGCCGCAGGTCCTGGGCGTATGTCGGGTCGGCGGCGGTCAGGTCCTTGGTCTCCGACGTGCCGTCGGGGGAGGTGAGCTTCGCCTCGATCGCCTTGTAGCTGGTGACGTGCTCGATGTCGGGAGCCGCGCGCAGCGCCTTCTCGGCCCTGGGCACGATCGGACCGCTGGGGCCGCTCTGGACGATGAAGTCCGCGCCGACCGACTTGTCGAGCTCCTCCGTGGCCGAGGCGACCATCGAGGATCCGACGACGGAGAGGCAGGCGACCAGCGCGAGGCCGATCATCAGGGCCGCGCCCGTCGCTCCCGTGCGCCGCGGGTTGCGCAGCGCGTTGCGTTCGGCCATCCGGCCCACGGGGCCGAACATCCGCAGCACCACGGCGCTGAGCACCCGCACCACGCCGCCCGCCAGGAGCGGGCCGACGACGATGAATCCGATGAGGGTGAGGACGACACCGCCGCCGAGGAACAGCGAGCCTTCGCTCGCCCTGTCCGCCTGTGTCGTCAGGTAGAGCAGCGCGCCACCCGTACCGGTGAGGACCAGGCCGAGCCCGGCCCGTACCCGGCCGGCCCTGCCGTCCGCGGGGGTCCCGGCGTCGCGCAGCGCGGCCATCGGGGAGACCTTCCCGGCCCGCCGGGCCGGGACGTAGGCGGCGACGACGGTGACGAGGATGCCGAGCGCGAGCCCGACGACCGGGGTCGTCCAGGCCACGGTCAGATCCTCGGTGGACAGCTCCATGCCGACGGCGCCCATGAGCTGCATCAGGCCGACGGCGAGGCCGACACCGGCTCCGACGCCGAGGACCGAACCGACGATGCCGAGCAGCAGCGCCTCCACCAGCACGGACCTGTTGATCTGCTTGCGGCTGGAGCCGATGGCCCGCATCAGGCCGATCTCGCGGGTGCGCTGGGCGACGAGCATCGAGAAGGTGTTGACGATGAGGAAGATGCCGACGAGGAAGGCGATTCCGGCGAAGCCGAGCATCGCGTACTTCATCACGTCGAGGAAGGAGCCGATCTCCTCGCGGCCCGAGTCCGCGGCCTCCTTCGCGGTCTGGAGCTCGTACGCGCCGCCGGTCCCGCCGAGCGCCCCCGCGACGTACTGCTTCAACTGCTCGTCGCTGACGCCCTCTTCGGCGGTGACGGCGACGTGTGTGTAGGTGTCCGGCTTGCCCAGCAGCTTCTGCTGCGAGGTCGCGGTGTCGAAGTAGACGACGGTCGCGCCCGGGTTGGTCACCTTGAAGGAGACTATGCCGGAGATCCTGGCGCTGATGTCGCCGGTGACGGCTATGGTGCGCAGCTCGTCGCCGAGGGCCAGGCCGTGCTTGTCGGCGGTGTCGGCGTCGACCATCACCTCGGTGGGCCCGCGCGGGGCGTGTCCGGAGGTGATCTCCATCGACTTGAGGTCACTGCGTGTCCAGTTGCCGGCGACCGTCGGGGCGCCGCCGTCGGAGCCCATCCTCTTGTTGTCGCCGTCGACGACGGTCACCGACGTGCTGGAGACGGCGCCCTCGGCGGACTCCACGCCGTCCGCCTTCGCCACCCGCTGGACCACGGACGCGGGGAGCACCTCGGGTCTGCCGGTCCGGGGCCCCTGGCCGTCGCTTCCGGCCGACTCGGGGCTGACGGTGACGTCGGCCGCGGTGGAGGCGAAGACCTTGTCGAAGGTCGTGTTCATGGTGTCGGTGAAGACGAGCGTGCCGCACACGAACGCCACCGAGAGCAGGACCGCGACGGCGGAGAGCGCCATCCGCCCCTTGTGCGCGACGAAGTTGCGCAGGGAGGTCTTGACCACGGTCATGACGTCCGCCCGCGTGCGTCGAAGTCCTTCATCCGGTCGAGGACCTGGTCGGCGGTCGGCGAGAACATCTCGTCGACGATCCGGCCGTCCGCGAGATACAGCACCCGGTCCGCGTAGGAGGCGGCGACCGGGTCGTGGGTGACCATCACGATGGTCTGGCCCAGCTCGTCGACGGACTTCCGCAGGAAGGCCAGCACCTCGGCACCCGCCCGGGAGTCGAGGTTCCCGGTCGGCTCGTCACCGAAGATGATCTCGGGGCGCGCGGCCAGGGCCCGCGCCACCGCCACCCGTTGCTGCTGGCCGCCCGAGAGCTGCGTCGGCCGGTGCTTGAGGCGGTCCGCGAGGCCGACCGTCTCCACCACCTGGTTCAGCCAGGCGGCGTCCGGTCTGCGGCCCGCGATGTCCATCGGCAGCGTGATGTTCTCCAGGGCGTTGAGCGTCGGCAGCAGGTTGAACGCCTGGAAGATGAAGCCGATCCGGTCCCGGCGCAGCTGCGTGAGCTTCTTGTCCTTGAGTTTGGTGATCTCGGTTTCGTCGAGGTAGATCTCGCCCGAGGTCACGGTGTCCAGGCCCGCGAGGCAGTGCATCAGCGTGGACTTGCCGGAGCCGGACGGGCCCATGATCGCGGTGAACTGTCCCCGGTTGATGTCCACATCGACGTGGTCGAGCGCGACGACCCGGGTCTCCCCCGCCCCGTACGCCTTGACGACCTGCCGCGACCTCGCGGCGACGGCCGCATGCCCGCCGGCGCCTCCGTGCCTGGGAATGGTCATAGCCGTTGTCACGGTAAGTCTCCTATGTCGCGTAAGTCGTGAGCCATATGCCGTACGAGGTGTGCGAGACGTGCGAGCCGTCGGTGATCAAGCACTTCGAGTCTGGCGGCCCCCAGCCCTCCGCACAGTGGTGTCCAGCTCCGTATTCACCTGGGGAAAACCCCACCCCCGAGGTGTGGTTTCCCTTCGGCCGCGGCCGGTTGGGCTGTAGGACCAAGCTAAAGAACGGGCGCGTCCTCCTCGTCCTCCACCGGGACGAACGTCCTCTGGCCAGAAGTAAGGAGAACCCCCTAGGGGCTCTCCCCCCGCAGGTGGACCCCGCCTCCGGGCCCTCCGCCCCTCCCCCTGCGTGACCTGCGGGTGAGAAGGTGTCGAGGACCAGATACGTGCACGGTGAAGGGATCTCGGTGAGCGGCGCCGGAAGCAGTGCGGGCAGCACGGGCAGCACAGGCGGTACGGACGGCACAGGCGGTACGGACGGCACGGGAAGCACAGACAGCACCGGCACCGCCGGCCGACCGCCGGGAGCCGCCCCGGACCCCCGCCGCGGCCCCGTCGTCGCCGCGCTCATGCTCGGCATGGCCCTCGCCGCCCTCGACGGCACGATCGTCTCCACCGCCGTCCCCCAGATCGTCGGCGACCTCGGCGGCTTCGCCGTCTTCTCCTGGCTCTTCTCCGGTTACCTCCTCGCCGTCACCGTCACCCTCCCCGTGTACGGAAAGCTCTCCGACACCTTCGGCCGCAAGCCGGTCCTGATCACGGGCATAGCCCTCTTCCTCCTCGGCTCCCTGCTCTGCGCCGCAGCCTGGAACATGGGCAGCCTGATCGCCTTCCGCATCGTCCAGGGCCTCGGCGGTGGCGCCATCCAGGGCACGGTCCAGACGATCGCCGCCGACCTCTACCCCCTCAAGGAACGCCCGAAGATCCAGGCGAAACTGTCCACCGTGTGGGCGGTGTCGGCCGTCGCGGGCCCGGGGCTCGGCGGACTGCTCGCCGCGTACGCCGACTGGCGCTGGATCTTCCTCATCAACCTGCCGGTCGGCGCGGTCGCCCTCTGGCTCGTCGTCCGCCACCTGCACGAACCCGCCCGTACGAAGAGCAAGCCGGCCACCCGCCCCCGGATCGACTGGGCCGGCGCGCTGGCCGTGTTCGCCTGCGGCGGCCTGCTGCTCCTCGCCCTCGTCCAGGGCGGCGTCGCCTGGCCCTGGCTCTCCGCGCCGTCCCTCGCCCTCTTCGGCGCGAGCGCGCTCCTCGCCGCCGCCACCGTCGTCATCGAACGCCGCGCCGCCGAGCCGATCATCCCCGGCTGGGTGTGGCGCAGGCGCACCATCGCCGCCGTCAATCTCGCCCTCGGCTCGCTGGGCCTCCTGATGGTCGCCCCGACGGTCTTCCTCCCCACCTACGCCCAGTCGGTCCTCGGCCTCGGCCCGATCGCCGCGGGCTTCGTCCTGTCGGTCATGACCCTGAGCTGGCCGCTCTCCGCCGCCCTGAGCCAGCACGCGTACAACCGCATCGGCTTCCGCCTCACCGCGATCACCGGCATCACCTGCGCGGCGCTGGTCCTGCTCGCCTTCCCGTTCCTCCCCTTCCCGGGCGCGGCCTGGCAGCCGGCCCTGATCATGCTGCTGCTCGGCGCGGCGCTGGGCCTCTTCCAGCTCCCGCTGATCGTCGGCGTCCAGTCGACGGTCGGGTACGCGGAGCGCGGTACGACGACCGCGTCCGTACTCTTCTGCCGCCAGGTCGGCCAGTCCGTCGGCGCGGCCCTCTTCGGCGCGATCGCCAACGCCACGCTCGCGTCCCGGCTCGCCGCCGCCCCCGAGGGGATACGGGACGGCCTCCCCGGCGACCTCGACTCCGTCTCGCACGCGCTGGGCGACCCGGACTCACTCACGGCGGAGGCCGCCGACTACCTCCGGCGGGCGGTGGACACGGCCGTCGGCCACGTCTACGTGGGAGCGGCGATCGCGGCGGGCCTGGCCCTGCTCGCACTCGTCTTCGTGGCGCCGCGCCACTTCCCCGTCATCACCGAGACCGAGGAGACACCGGCCGGCTGACAGCCCCGGACCCGGCCGGCGGTTCCCTCGTCCGGGCGCCGAAGTGCGTCCGGACGAGGCGGAGTTCGGGAACCGCGGGGGCAGACCTTTCCCGCACACGCGCCGGTTCCGTGACATGCCCCACAGAGAAATCACAGAACTCGTGGACAACCATCCGCGAATATCCTTTTTGGTCTTCTCCCGCGTCGGCGCCACCCACCGCGTCGGCCGAATCCGGCTTCCCACCGCTCTTTTGGCCGTCCTACTCTTCGACGGAGTCGCGCGGTGTGAAGACCTCCTACGGCGACTGCTCCCACTTCTGTTTCTGTTTCTGTACGTTCGGACCCGGAGAAGGTCGCCTGTGAGATTCCGCCGCATTCTCGCCACTGCCGCTGTCGCCGCCGTGACGACGCCCGTCGCGCTGCTCTCCGTCACCCCCGCGTTCGCCGACACCAAGCCGGCCACGCAGGAGCAGCCGGGCAGGCTCACCCTCGCCCAGCTCGAAAAAGCCGCCGCCGAGGCGCAGAAGGCGTACGACGACGCCGTACTGGCCGAGAAGGAGGGCAGGGAGGTCCTGGAGGCGGCGCTCGCCGACACCACCCCCCTCGCCGTGGCGGCCACCGCCGCCGTGAAGGCCGCCGAGGAAGCCGGAACCGCCAAGGCCGCCGCCGACAAGGCGCTCGCCGACGCCGAGGCCGCGCTCACGGACGCCGCCACCCCGGAGGAGAGGGAAGCCGCGGAGAAGGCCGTCACCGACGCCGAGGCCGCGGCCAAGGCCGCCGGCGAGGCGAAGACCGCCGCCGACGCCGAGGCCGGGACCGCCCTCGACGCGCGGGACGACGAGCGGGTCGCCGCCGTCCGGGCGTACGACCTGCTGAAGAAGGCCGTGGAGAAGGCCCTCGAAGACAAGAGGGCCGCCGACGAGGCCCTCGCCGAGGCCAGGGAAGAGGAGGGGAACGAGGACGACACGTGCGTCCCGGAGCCCGAGCTCACCACCGTGGTGACCGGCCTGCCCTCCGAGGTCGTCGCGGGCGAATGGGTCAACTTCCGGCTCCGTCTGACCAACGGCACCGAGAAGACCATGGACGAGGTGTACCCGTACGCCAGCGTCCACGCGACCGACAGGAGCGGCCTCAAGGACATCGACGACCTGCTGAAGCTGCAGTGGTCCTCCGCGTCCTCCACGACCTGGAAGACCGTCGACGACACCTACTACATCGACCCCGTCAGCCCGCTGGAGGCCGGCGCCCACAGCGACATCAAGCTGCGCCTCAAGGTCGACGCGAAGGCCCCGGCGGGCCAGGGCGTCGCCTTCGCCGCCGGTGACTACTACAACGACGACGAGTCCTGCGGCGGGACTCCGGACCTCGCCACGTACGAGTTCGAGATCGCGGCCGCGGCCGCGGCCGGCACCCCCGGCAACACCCCGGACGCCACGCCCACGCCGTCGGCCACCCCCGCCGCCACGCCCACCGCCACGCCCACCGCCGTGGCCCCGACACCGCAGGGCGGTGTCTCCGACCAGCCGGTGAACGGCAGCCTCGCCAACACCGGTTCGTCCTCCGCCGTCCCGCAGGTCGCCCTCGTGGGCGGCGCGGCCCTGCTGGCCGGCGCCGGCGCGGTGTTCGCCGCACGCCGCCGCAGGGGCGGCTCCGCCGCGTAGGGCGGAGCCGGCCCCGCCGGACGGCCGAAGGGCCCGCGTCCCCACCGGACGCGGGCCCTTCCCGTTCACAGGCGTACGCCGCACAGGGGGCCGCGCCTGCGCCGAGAAGCCGAGAACATGGCCATGGCCATGGCCCGCTGCCTCCGGACCCGCCGCGGCCCCGGAGGCAGCCCTCCAGTAATCCGCCGGGCACGGCACCATGGAGCCATGCGGACCGAACCTGTACTCGTCTACGACGGCGACTGCGCCTTCTGCACCGCCTCGGTGAGCTTCGCCGAGCGCCTCCTGCGGCCCCGCTGCGAGATCACCCCGTGGCAGTTCGCGGATCTGGACTCGCTCGGCGTCACCCGGCAGCGGGCCGCGTACGAAGTCCTGTGGGTCACGCCCGCCGGGGCGGTGCACGGCGGCGCGCAGGGCGTCGCCAAGCTGCTGCTGAACGCCGGCCGGGGGTGGGCCGTGCTGGGGGCGCTGCTCACGCTGCCGCCCCTGCGGTGGCTCGCCCACGGCGTGTACCGGCTCGTCGCGAACAACCGCGAGCGGATGCCGGGCTCCACACCGGCCTGCGCACTGCCGGCGGGCCGCCGCCCGGGCGCCTGAGACGCGGGACGGCGGCCCGCCGCTCTCAGCCCTCCGCCGCGGCGTGACCGGTCAGGGCGGCCAGGCTGGTGCGTACGTGGGCCATGTGGGCCTGCACCTCCTCGCGGGCGTCGTCGTGCTCGCGCAGGACGCGCTCCGTCTCGCGTACGACGCGCTCCTCCCGCACCCGCGCCTCGACGAGCAGTTCGACGGCGCGTGCCTCCGCGTCCTCCTGGCCGTGGCGGGCGGCCTCCTGCGCCTCGGCGAAGACCCGCTTCGCGTCCGCGAGGCCGCTCTCGGCGCGGGCCGTCCGTTCGGCCTCGCGGGCGGCCAGCTCCGCCTCGCGTCCGGTGTGTTCGCGCTCGGCCTTCTCCCAGCGCTCCGCGTGCTTCTTCTCCTGGTCGGCGAGCAGGCCGGCCGTGCGCTGCCGCATCTCCCTCAGCGCCGCGACGGCCTCGCTCCGCCACTCCTTCACGTCCCGGCGGGCATCGGCCCTGACCTCCTCGGCGGCGCGCTGGGCACCGACGAGGATTTCCTGGGCGCGGGCCTCGGCGTCCGCCAGCACCGTATCCGCGTACGTACGGGCCGCTTCGCGGACGGCGGCGACCTCCACCGCGACCGCGTCGTGCATCTCCTGGGCCCGGTCGTGGGCCGCGGCCGACAGTTCCGCGGCCTCCTCCTCGACCACCGCGAGGAGGTGCTGGGCGCGCCTGCCGAGGGCCTCGTACGTCTGGGGGGCGAGCCCGTCCGCCTGCTCGCGCATCCGCGCCGCCTCGGCCTCCATCTCCTTGGTGAGGACGGTGAGGCACGCGGCGCGCTCCCACGCGGCGTCGCGGTCCTGGGAGAGTCCGGCCGCGTACCGCTCCACCTGTTCCGGACGGTAGCCGCGGCCCCGTACGGCGACGAAGCCGTGAGGTGACGGTGAAACCGATGCGCTCATCCTTGATGCCTCTCTCCGACACACAACGCGATCCGGCGCAATCCTGACGGATGGGGTTGACAGCGCAAAACACGACACTCCGCCCGGCCGTTCCGCTCAAGGATGCGCCCGCCGGCACCAGAAGCCGGAATCGGAGTATCCGCGCGCAGCGCGTCGAGGAGATTTCCGGCCGCCGTCCGTCCCGGGCGAGGGCGTCCGTCGTACGGGGAACGGCCGGGACGCCCTCAGCAACTCCGCCGGAAAGCCGTCAGAGCAGGCCGTCCCACATCTGCTCCAGCAGCACCGACCACCAGCTCTCCGGCGACGCCAGCGCCACCGGGTCCAGCGCCGCCAGCTGCGCCTGGAAGTCGACCGTCCAACGGCCCGCCTGCTCGGGCGTGAGTCCGAAACGCAGCCGCCACATGTGGCCGAGCAGCGCCAGTGAGCGCGCGAACTCCGGCAGCCCGGTGTTCACGAACTGGGGCGGCGCGGGGTGACCGCCCGGGCCCGCCTCCACCGGTACGGCCACGATGTTCGCCGTGCCGTACTGGACGCAGAGGGCCCGGCCGAAGTCGCTGCCCATGACGAGGTACGAGCCCGCGTCCGCGGCCGGCTGCACCCCGCGCTGCGCGGCGAGCTCCGCGAGCGTGGGCACCGGCTGGCCCGGCACCGCCTGCGCCCAGAAGAACGGCCCGAAATCGACCGGCAGGCCCGCCACCACGAGCGTGTGCGCCACGATGTCCGGCACGCCCTGGCGCGACACCGCCGCCCGGTCGAAGCGGAAGACGCCCTGCGGCCCGAAGGCACCCATCAGCTCGTGTGCGACGCCTTCGGGCGGAATCGGCGGCGCCTGCATCAGCTGACCCGGCGGCGGCAGCGGCGCCCGCACCGGCGCGGGACGCGCCGGGCCGTCCGCGACCTGGTGCAACTCGCCCTGGTGGGTGAGGAGGTGCCGCATGCCCTGTTGACGGCCGGCGTGGTCCTTCCCGTACGGCGCCACGCTCGTGATCCGCACCTGGGGCCAGGTCTCGCGGATCATGCGGGCGCAGTAACCGCCGGGCAGCTCGCACGACTCCAGCTCCGTGTGCAGCTCCAGCACCTGCTGCGGCGGCACGTTCATGGCGCGCAGCTCGTGCAGGATCTGCCACTCCGGGTGCGGGGTACCGGGCGCGGAGCGGCGGATGAGCTGCTGCTCGCTGCCGTCCTGGGCGCGGTAGCGCAGTACGGCCTGGTAGCCGGGGCCGACCGTCGGCAGTCCGGCCGGCCGGGGCTGCGGATAGCCGTAGGCCGGGGGCTGCGGCTGCGCGGGCTGCGGCATCGGCACGGGCCGCTGCGGCGCGGCGCCCGGCGGCATCCCGGGCGGGCCGGGCGGTCCCGGGGGACCGGGAGGGCCGGGAGGCTGCGGCGCGCCCGGCGGTCCCGGCCGGCCGGGACCGGGGCCGGCCAGCATGGTCTCCGCGTGGTGCACATCGCCGCCGGGCGGACCGGGGGGCTGCGGGGCGCCGGGCATGCCGCCGCCCTGGCTCGGATGGGCGAGCACCGTCGCCGCATGGTGAACACCGCCACCGGACGGCGGCGCAGGCGGGCCGGGCGGAGCCGGCGGACCGGGAGGACCGGGCATGCCGCCGCCCTGGCTCGGATGGGCGAGCACCGTCGCCGCATGGTGAACACCGCCACCGGACGGCGGCGCAGGCGGGCCGGGCGGAGCCGGCGGACCGGGAAGACCGGGCGGCTGCGGACCGTCGGGGCCGAGCGCCGAAACGAGCTGCGTCGGTACGTACCCGCCCGCCGGGGCACCGGGCCCGCCGGGGCCCGACGGCGGAGCCGGGGGCGCAGGCGGCGCAGGCGGCAAAACCGCGCCGGGCCGCCCACCCGGCGGCTGCACGGGAGCCTTGCTGGTCGCGGCGTCGGCGATCTCCTCGGCGCCGGGCGCGAGTCCGGCGGGGCGCGCGGGCGCCCCCGGCGGCTGCGGAACCTCACCGGGGACGGCGGGAGCCACCGTGGTCGAGGGCAACTGGCTGCCGCCCGACATCAGCGCCGTCCTGGCCTCCGGCGCCACACCGGGCGGCGGGAAGTCGTCCTCGTCGGAACCGGAGAGCGGCGGCGCGAAAACCGTGGCGGGCAACGGAACTGACGCGTCGTCAGAACCGATGGCCGGAGTGGTGTCGGTCCCGGACCAGGGGGTCGCCCCGGCGGGTACCGCGGGCGCCGCGGGCACTCCGTCGGAAGCGGTGGGCTCGTAGTCCGCCCGCTCCGCACCGGCACTGGGCCAGGAGACCCCCCCGGTCCCCCGCCCGGCCTGCGAAGCGTCCCCGTCCGCACCGGACCGGCCCGCACCCGCCGAAGACGCCCCCGCACCCGCGCCGACCGCGTCGGCCCAGCCGCCACCCGCCCCAGCCGAACCCGCGTCCGCCGCCGGCCCGTCGCCCTCCGCACCGGCGGAACCCGCACCGGCCTCCGGAGGCAGAGCCGCGCCCGGAGAGCCCGCCCCGCCCGCCACGGACGAACCCGCCGGTGAACCGGCGGACGAACCCGGTGCGGGACGGTCCGGGGCACCCAGACCGTCCGCCGCTTCCTGGAGCCACTCCGGCGGCGTCAGCAGGAACGACGTCTGCTCCAGGTCCACCCGCTGCGCCGGAACCGGCCCCGCGTCCGCCGGTGACGCCTCCGGCGCCCCGTACTCCTCCTCGTACCGGCGGATCACCTCTCCCACCGGCAGCCCGGGCCACAGCGTGGCCTCACCGCTGTCCCGGGCGATGACCAGGCGCTGCCGCCCGCCGTCCGACGTGGGACCGCTCTCACGGTCCTCCGCCCACACCACGAAACCGAGTTCGAATTCCCGCACCCTCACCTCACGGTGCGACGGCGCCGGCACGTCCCCGTTGACCCACTCTTCCGCGCGCTCCTGCGCCTGCGCGAAGGTCACCATCGGGCCGTCACCCCTCCACCGGGACAGCGCGCGCGAAGCCGCCGTCCACCATCAGGTTCGCCACGGTCTCCAGCTCCGGCGGACTGCCCGCCAGCCGCTGCAGAAAAGCGTCGAAGTCTTCACCGCAGGGCAGCAGGAGCCGCTCCACGCGCTCGTGCACCGTCAGCCCGTCGCGGTCACGCGCGTCGTCGTACGCGACGAACCACACCGATCCCACGCCCTCGCCCCTGACCTTCACGGCCAGCAGACCGCCCTGGACGAAGGCGACACCCAGGTAGTCCTTGGTCATGTGGTCGCGCAGACACTTGTTGACGTACACCAGGTCGTTCACCGCGGCCTCGTCCCGCACCGTGAAGAACGGCTGGTCGACCAGCAGCCCCAGCTCGGCGTCGAGCGCCGTACCCACCGGCGCGCAGCCGCCCGCCGCCTTCAGGAAGGACCGGTAGGCACCCGGGAGCCGGTAGCCGAGGTCCTCCTCGACACCCAGGATCTGCTGCTCACTGACCGACACGGAACCCTTCGGCAGCCCGAAGTGGGCCGGCCGCGTCTCCTGCAGCGGACGCGTGCCGCGCTTGCCGTGGTCGACGGCGGCCGTCGTGAGTCCGCCGTGATGCCGCAACAGCGCCTTCACCTCGACCGGTACGAGCTCCATGCGCCGAGTGCCCGCCACGTGGTGCCAGGTCCAGCCGTGCGGGGTGGCGACCGCCGGAATGGTGTCCCACAGCGCGTGCCCGTCGGCGGCCAGCGCCGCGTTGGCGGACACGTAGTCCGTGAGCCGCAGTTCGTCGACGCCGAAGCCCTCCGGGGGCTCGGCGATCTCCGCGACGGCACGCGCGTACGGCGAGAAAACCGGGAAGCCGTCCTCGTCAACCCGTACACCTTGCGGGTGACGAGAGGCCCGGACCGGGTCCGGGAAACGCACGACCTGCCCGGCGTAGGCCGCGTTCGGTGGCGCGGCTTGCTGCCCGAGCCGACCTGTCGTCATGGCGGTTGCCCCCTGCTGCTGCTGGCTGGTTCGCCACAGCCTATGCGGTGGGACGACAGGGGACCCCGCCCCTCGCCTTGCGTAACGAACCGTCACACCCAGGTCACCACCCGGCGACACACGTACACGATTCACCGACCCAGCTTCCACACCACCGGACACATTTGGCAGGCTGTCCCAGCAACGCGGGGGCGTGCACACCAGCGGCTACCGCCGCGGGCACGGAGGGGAGCACCACCATGCACACGGCACAGACAGCCGCTACGACGACACCGACAGGCACGACCACGACCACGACCACGACCACCGCACCTCCGGCGACCACGACGGCCGGGGACCCGCGCCTGAGCTGGAGCAGCAACGAGCCCGCCCGCGCGCCCGTCCTCAACCACCGCCGCGACGGCATCCTGCCGACGGTCGCCGCCGCACTCTCCGTGCGCGGCGCCGACACCCTCACGTGCACCGCCGGCCGGGGCGACCGGCCACCCCCGCTGCACCCGCTCGTCCAGGACTTCCTCGACACCCTCACCAGCGGCCAGCGGGAACGCTTCACCGGCCGTTGCCCGGAGGCGATCCTGCTCTCCCGGCACATCACCGCCGTGGAAGGCTCACGCTCCAAGCGCGCCTCCCGCAAACCCCTCACCACGGGCGAAGCCCGCCGCTCGCTCAAACACGCCAAGCTCACCGCACGCCGCATCCGCGAGGACGGCGACCCGCTGCACGGCAGCTACGCCCCGCCGTGCCGCTCCTGTACGCCGATGCTCGCCCATTTCGGCGTACGCCCCGTAGACCCCACCGCGTCCCCTACCGAGAAGGGCTGACCCGCAGCCGATGCCGGGCCCCACTCCCCACCCCGCCGCCGCCCGCCCCAACACCGGCACCACCCGCTTCCCGGTGGCCGTGGACGCCGCCCTGCGCGCAGCAGGCTGGCAGCCGGGACGCTGGGACATGCGGCAGGCGGAGCACTGGGCCGACACCCTGCGCGCCCACACCTCACCGGCGGGCCACCGGCACAGCGTCTTCCCCGCCGCCGTCGAAGCCTGGGCCGAGTTCGGCGGCCTGCACGTCACCGCGCCGGGATCCGGCCGGCAGATCGCGCCGACACCGGTACGTTTCGACCCGCTGAGCGGCCTCCATCACGCCCGCACCCTCGCCGACCTCGGCCGCGCGCTCGGCACGGAGGTCTGCCCGCTCGGCACGGAGCTCAGCAACGACGGGGACACCGGCCAGGCAGTGCTCGCGATCGACGCGCAGGGCCGCGTCTACAGCCTCGACCACACCGGCGACTGGTACCTGGGCCCCGACCTCGACCAGGCCCTGGGCACCCTGGTGACCGGCACCCAGCCGAGCCGGCTGGCTCCGGCGTAGGGGCGGACCCCGGGAGCGGTACGGCGCCCCGGGGTCCGGCGTCCCGCGGTGTGCGGGGGCGTTGGGGCCGGTGCCGTGACGGGGCGTCTCCTTCTGGCATCGTGGCAGGCGACGCGGTGCTACAGGGTGCGTCGAGGGAAGCCCGCGCGGTACCGGTCCGGGCACAGCCCTCCCGGCACCGCGGCCGGGCGAGACCCGCGGCCTGTTACGCCCCGCGCGGGCCGGCCGGCAGCACCGCCGACACCCGGAAGCCCCCCGCGTCGGTCGGCCCCGACACGAACACGCCCCCAGCGCCGTCACCCGCTCCCGCATCCCCACCAGCCCGTTGCCGCCGCTCGGCAGCCCCGCGTCGGCCGTACCGCCGTCCGACGGGCCGTTCTCCACCTGCATGGCGATCTCCGACCGGCGGTACGCGAGCCGTACCCACGTCTTCGCCCCCGCCGCATGCTTGTGCACGTTCGTCAGGGCCTCCTGCACCACGCGGTACGCCGTCTGCTCCACCAGCGCCCCGCACCCGACCGGCTCGCCCTCCGACGAGAACTCCACCACCATCCCGGCCTGCCGCGACTGTCCCACCAGCGCCTCCAGATCGGCCAGGCACGGTCCGTCCTCCGCCTCCGCGGCGGCGACCGCGGCGGCGGCCGCCGCGACCGAGGCCAGCGGAACCTCCGACGCCACCGGCCTCGTCTGCTCCCCCGAACGCAGCACCCCGAGCATCTCCCGCAACTCGGTCAGCGCCTGCCGCCCCATGTCACCGACCAGCGCCGCGTTCTTGACCGCCTTCGCCGGGTCCTTCAGCGCCACCGCCTGGAGCGCCGCCGCGTGCACCACCATCAGGCTCACCCGGTGCGCGACCACGTCGTGCATCTCACGCGCGATCCGGGTCCGCTCCTCGGTACGCGCCCACTCCGCCCGCTCCTCCGCCCGGTCGGCCAGCAGCGACAGCTCCCGCTCCAGCGAATCCGCGCGCTCCCGCAGGCTCTCCATCAGACGCCGCCGGGCCCCTATATAGAGCCCGTACAGCACCGGCGGCCCGGTCAGCCCCAGCGACAGGAACAACGAGGCCAGCGGCACGTACCAGGGCCCGGGATCGAAATCCCCGTCCGCCGCGTTCGCCACGTCCTGCTGGGTCCGTACGAACGTCACGATCAGCGTCCCGGCCAGCGACATCCCCGCCAGCACCGTGATGATCCGGCGCGGCACCTCCGACGCCGCCAGCGTGTACAGCGACACGATGCCCATCAGGAATGCCATCTCGGCCGGCGTCACGGCGATCGCCACCAGCACCACCGCGATCGGCCACCGCCGCCGCACCAGCAGCACGGACCCCGCGACCAGCCCGAACCCCACTCCCAGCGGAACCGGCAGTCCCGCACTCCCCGCGAACCTCACGCCCTCCAACGCACATTCGAGCGCCGAAACCAGCGCCAGCCCCACGTCCAGGACGGCACTGCGCCGTCTGTCCCACCACCAGTAGCGCCGGGCGGTCATACCCGGGGCGTCCTGATCTGCCCCCGTTACGGTCATGCCATCCACCCTACGGGCGGCCGCCACCCAATATCCGGAGACCTGACGAGCGCGGGAGACGGCCGCACACGCGCGAAACGTGTGGTGCCCACACGAACCGCTGAATCGACCGGGCTTTCGACCCGTGGGTCCGCATACCGAACAGAACCGCCCGCACGACAGAAGTGCTCGGCGCGTACGCCGACTTCGAAAGGCCCAGCGAGCGGACCGCCGCGAAGAGCACCGGCCTCCGCCGTCGCACAGAGGGCGCCGGTACGGCATAGTGTTGGGTGCCGATTCAGCGACCTGACTGAATGTCCGGTCCGTATGGCCATATTCCCCTGTGGTGTAATTGGCAGCACTGAGGCTTTTGGTGCCTTATGTCCGGGTTCGAGTCCTGGCAGGGGAGCACTTCGGTTCGGGTCCTGACCACACTGGTCAGGACCCGCGCGCGTTTCAGCTCCAAGGCCCCCCGGTATCCTGCGGGTGTCCACCACCCGAAGCCGAAGGGCATCACCGTGAGCGCCTCCCGCCCTGCCGCCGTCGTCGTCCTCGCAGCGGGTGAAGGCACCCGCATGAAGTCGGCCACCCCGAAGGTCCTGCACGAGATCAGCGGGCGCTCGCTCGTCGGCCATGTCGTCGCCGCCTGCCGGGAGCTGGGCCCCGAGAACCTCGTCGTCGTCGTCGGCCACGCCCGCGAGCAGGTCGCGGCACACCTCGGCGAGATCGACGCCGAGGTCGTGACCGCCGTTCAGGAGGAGCAGAAGGGCACCGGGCACGCGGTGCGCATGGGCCTGGAGCGGCTCGGCGGCGGGGTCGACGGGACCGTGGTCGTCGTCTGCGGCGACACCCCGCTGCTGACCGGCGGCACGCTGGCCGGCCTCGCGCGCACGCACGCCGCCGACGGCAACGCCTGCACCGTGCTGACCGCCGAGGTCACCGACTCCACGGGGTACGGGCGGATCGTCCGGGACGACGCCAGCGGCGCCGTCACCGCGATCGTCGAGCACAAGGACGCCACCGAGGCGCAGCGGGCGATCAGCGAGATCAACTCCGGGGTGTTCGCCTTCGACGGCCGGCTGCTCGCGGACGCGTTGGGCAAGGTCCGCACCGACAACAGCCAGGGCGAGGAGTACCTGACCGACGTCCTCGGGATCCTGCGCGAGGCCGGCCACCGGGTGGGCGCGGCGGTCGCCGCCGACCACCGGGAGATCCTGGGCATCAACAACCGTGTGCAGCTGGCCCAGGCGCGCGGCCTGCTGAACGCCCGGCTGCTGGAGCGCGCGATGCTCGGCGGTGTGACGGTCGTCGATCCCGCGTCGACGTTCATCGACGTGACGGTGACATTCGGCCAGGACGCGATCGTGCATCCGGGTACGCAGCTGCTCGGCGCGTCCCACCTCGGCGAGGGCTGCGAAGTGGGTCCGAACTCCCGCCTGACGGACACGGTCGTCGGCGCGGGCGCCCGGGTGGACAACACGGTGGCGGAACGCGCGGAGGTCGGCGAGGGGGCGAGCGTGGGCCCGTACGCCTATCTGCGGCCCGGCACCCGGCTCGGCGCGAAGTCCAAGGCCGGTGCGTACGTGGAGATGAAGAACGCCGTCATCGGCGAGGGCACGAAGGTGCCGCACCTGTCGTACGTCGGCGACGCGACCATCGGCGAGTACACGAACATCGGCGCCGCGAGCGTCTTCGTGAACTACGACGGCGAGGCCAAGCACCACACCACGATCGGTTCGCACTGCCGGACGGGCTCGGACAACATGTTTGTGGCTCCTGTCACGGTCGGGGACGGCGCGTACACCGCGGCGGGCTCCGTCATCACCAAGGATGTGCCGCCCGGCTCCCTCGCTGTCGCCCGCGGCCAGCAGCGGAATATCGAGGGTTGGGTGGCTCGCAAGCGTCCGGGAAGCGCCGCCGCGCAGGCGGCCCAGTCGGCGGCCGTGACGGCCGACGGCGAAAGCTGACCGGAAACAGGTGCGTCTTTCACGGCGTACCGTGATAGGTGCACACAATTCGGCTGGCTCGCATGCGATTCAAAGGCGTGTGGGCGCAGCAGCAATGATTCACGTCCGAGGAGACAGTGCTGTGACCGGGATCAAGACGACCGGCGAGAAGAAGCTGATGCTCTTCTCCGGCCGCGCCCACCCCGAGCTGGCCGAGGAGGTCGCGCACCAGTTGGGTGTCGGCCTCGTGCCGACGAAGGCTTTCGACTTCGCCAATGGTGAGATCTACGTCCGCTACCAGGAGTCGGCGCGTGGCGCCGACTGCTTCCTGATCCAGAGCCACACAGCTCCGATCAACAAGTGGATCATGGAACAGCTGATCATGCTGGACGCGCTGAAGCGGGCTTCCGCGCGGAGCATCACCGTGGTCGTGCCGTCCTACGGCTACGCCCGTCAGGACAAGAAGCACCGTGGCCGCGAGCCGATCTCGGCCCGTCTGATCGCCGACCTGATGAAGACGGCGGGTGCGGACCGCATCGTCACGGTCGATCTGCACACCGACCAGATCCAGGGCTTCTTCGACGGCCCGGTCGACCACCTGTTCGCGCTGCCGGTCCTCGCGGACTACGTGGGCGCGAAGGTCGACCGTTCGAAGCTGACGATCGTGTCGCCCGACGCAGGCCGGGTGCGGGTCGCCGACCGCTGGTGCGACCGTCTGGACGCGCCGCTGGCGATCGTCCACAAGCGCCGCGACAAGGACGTCGCCAACCAGGTGACGGTCCATGAGGTCGTGGGTGACGTCGAGGGCCGCATCTGCGTCCTGGTCGACGACATGATCGACACGGGTGGCACGATCTGCGCCGCCGCGGACGCGCTCTTCGAGAACGGCGCGGAGGACGTCATCGTGACGGCCACGCACGGCATCCTGTCGGGTCCCGCGGCCGACCGCCTGAAGAACTCCAAGGTGAGCGAGTTCGTTTTCACGGACACGCTGCCGACGCCGGGCGAACTGGAGCTCGACAAGATCACGGTGCTCTCGATCGCGCCGACGATCGCGCGCGCGGTGCGCGAGGTCTTCGAGGACGGTTCGGTCACGAGCCTCTTCGAGGAGCAGGCGTGACCGTCCGGCCGCGAGGCTGATCCGAAGATCGATTTCTGGTGCGGCCTCCCCGCCGGGTAGACTCCCCGAGTTGCTCGGCGAGGGAGGCCGTACTCATGTGGTACGGCGGATCCGTTATCGACGCGCTCTTCGTAGCAGGCCGTTTCGTGGCCGGGTGACCCTTCCGTTTTTCGTCATCCGCGAGGAGTGCAGCCATGGCCGAGATCAAGCTCGCCGCTGAAGTACGTACCGAGTTCGGCAAGGGTGCTGCCCGTCAGACCCGCCGTGCCAACAAGGTTCCCGGCGTCATCTACGGCCACGGCGCCGACCCGGTCCACGTCACCCTGCCGGGCCACGAGCTGATGATGGCGCTCAAGACCAGCAACGCGCTGCTGCGCCTCGACGTCGACGGCAAGTCCGAGCTGGTCATCCCCAAGGCCGTCCAGCGTGACGCCATCAAGCGCACCATCACCCACGTCGACCTGCTCGCGGTCAAGCTGGGCGAGAAGGTCACGGTCGAGGTCGCCGTCCACACCGAGGGCGAGCTGGCCCCGGGCGGCAACCTGCTCGAGAACGTGCTGAACACGCTGTCGGTCGAGACCGAGGCCACGCACATCCCCGAGTCCGTCACGGTCTCCATCGCGGGCCTCGAGGCCGGTGCCACGATCCACGCCAAGGACGTTCCGCTGCCCGAGGGCACCACCCTGGCGACCGACCCGGACGCGATCGTCATCCAGGTCCTGTCCCCGCAGGCCGAGGAGGCGCCCGCCGAGGGTGCCGAGGGCGCCGAGGCCTGAGCCTCGCTGTTCGCCGTCCAGCCGCCGTCCCGCGCCTCTGCGCGCGGGACGGCGGCTGGCGTATGAGGGCGTGTGAAGGCGTATGAAGGAGACATGCAGATGACGGACGCAGCCGATCCCTGGCTGATCGTGGGTCTGGGCAATCCGGGTCCCGACTACGCGGCCAACCGGCACAACGTCGGCTTCATGGTCGTCGACCTGCTCGCCGAGCGCATGCGGGCGAAGTTCAAGGCGCACAAGGCCCGGGCCCAGGTCGTCGAGGGCCGTATGGGTGCGCCGGGTCCCGCCAACCGCCGGGTGGTGCTGGCCAAGCCGCTGTCGTACATGAACCTGTCCGGCGGCCCGGTCACGGCGCTGCGCGACTTCTACAAGGTGCCGACGGCGAACATCGTCGCGATCCACGACGAGCTGGACATCGACTACGGCACGCTGCGGGTGAAGCTGGGCGGCGGCGACAACGGCCACAACGGCCTCAAGTCGATGACCAGGTCGATGGGGCCGGACTATCACCGGGTGCGCTTCGGCATCGGCCGGCCGCCGGGGCGCATGCAGGTGGCCGACTTCGTGCTGAAGGACTTCTCGTCGACGGAGCGCAAGGAGCTGGGGTACTTCGTGGACCGGGCGGCGGACGCGGTGGAGTGCCTGGTCACCGAGGGCCTGGAGCGTGCGCAGAGTACGTACAACTCCTGAGGACGGCCTCCGAGGATCAGTGGGCAGAGGTTGACCGAGCGTGTCCGCATGGCCAAGGATCGCGCTCCATGGCCTCGAAGCGGATCCAAGCCCTTCCGTACGTCCGACGGGCGGCGATGGCCGGCATCGCCCTGTTGCTGCTCGTCGCCGGCGTCCGTTCCTCCTGGGAGACGGCCCAGCACGTCATGCTGGCCAAGGGGCGCGAGCACGGCACGCTGACCGTCGCCGACTGCGGCGCCGGGACCTGTACGGGGCCGTACGCCCCGAGGGCCCCGCGCCCCGCCACTCCCGCGTGACCATCGACAGGTCGGTCGCGGTGCAGAAGGGCGCGGCCCTCCCGGTCGTCCTGAAGCCCGGCACGTCCGAAGCGGTACGCGCCGAAGCCCCCGGCATCCTCCACGCCTGGACCCCGCTGGGCGGCGCCCTGCTGCTCGCCGGCCTGGTCATCGGCGGCGGCCTGCGGCTGACCCGCGTCGCGTGGGGAGCGGGGGCGGCCGGCGGGGCACTGCTGCTCGCGTCGTTCCTCGCGCTCTGATCCGTACCCGGGGCTGTCGCCGAACCGCTCGGCCCCGTTCCGGAACGACGTAATCCTGATCGTTATCCGAGATCTTTGAGGTCAAGTCACGGCACACAGGGCGAATGGGTCAAGATCGTCCTTGACGTGACGCGGAGTCCACAGGAGGCTGAGCCGCCCCCCACGGCACCCACTTCTCTCACGTTGGACTGCCCCTATGCGCATCCCCGTTCCTTCCGCCGCTCTGGTGACGGCTGTGACCGCCTCCCTGCTCCTGGCACCTTCCGCCCACGCCACACCCAAGGGCGACAACGGCACGGTGAAGATCCACGACACCACGACCGGTGAGGAGCTTCGCAAGAACGAGCCCAAGGTCTGCTCCTTCTACCTCGACGCCTTCGGCTTCGACGCGGCCCAGAAGGTCGTCTGGCACATCGAGGCATGGGCCGGCAACACCCTCCCGAAGGGAGAGACCGTCAAGTCCGGTTCGCTGACGCTCGACGGCTCCGGCCACGAGCGCACCGAGGACATGGTCCTGACGGACGGCCAGTACAAGCTGTTCTGGAACTTCGAGGGCGAGAACGGCAAGGCCAAGCACAAGGTCTTCAAGACCGACTGCGCGGTCGAGGACAAGCCGGGCGAAGGCAAGCCCGAAGAAGGCGAGCCGGTGGAAGAGCCCGGCAAGCCCGCCGAGGAGCCTGGCGAGGAGCCGGGCGAGGAGCCGGGCGGCACGCCCGGCAAGCCCACCGGCAAGCCCGGCGAGGAGTCCACCGACAAGCCGGGCGGCACGCCCGCCGAGGAGCCGTCCGCCGGGCCCGCCCCGGCCGGCGGCGGTGAGCAGCCGGCCGGCAGCGCCTCTCCGGCGGCGCCCGCCCCGGCGTCCCCGGCCCCGTCCGGCCAGGACGATGTTTCCGGTGACCTCGCCGAGACCGGTTCGGGCGCGCCCGTCGGCGCTCTCGCCGCCGCCGCAGCGGCCCTGGTGGCCGCCGGCGGCTACCTGGTGATGCGCCGCCGCAAGGCCCGGCAGCACTGACACCGGCACCGGCCGGTACGCGAACGGCGGCGGTCCTCCCGGACCGCCGCCGTTCCTGTGCGTCCCGCCGGGTCAGCCCGTGTTGCGCAGACCCGCCGCGACGCCGTTGACCGTGAGCAGCAGCGCCCGCGACAGCAGCGGGTCGGGCTCCTCGCCCCGCTCGGCCGCCGCGCGCTGGCGGGCCAGCAGCGAGACCTGGAGGTAGGAGATCGGGTCCAGATAGGCGTCCCGGATCGAGAACGTCTGCTGGAGCACCGGGTTCGAGTCGAGCAGCCGCTCCCCGCCCGTGATCCGCAGGACCTCCGCCACCGTGAGCTCGTGCTCGGCGCGGATCGTCTCGAAGACGTGCTTCAGGTCGTCCGGGACGAGCGTGTCGACGTAGTGCTGCGCGATGCGCAGGTCGGTCTTGGCGAGGGTCATCTCCACGTTGGAGAGGAAGTTCCGGAAGAAGTGCCAGTTCTCCTGCATCTCCTCCAGGACCGTGTCCAGGCCCGCCTCGCGCAGCGCCTTCAGGCCGGACCCGACGCCGTACCAGCCGGGCACGATCTGCCGTGACTGCGTCCAGCCGAAGACCCACGGGATCGCGCGCAGGCCGTCGAGGCCCGCTCCGCTGTCCGGGCGGCGCGAGGGGCGCGAGCCCAGGTGCAGGTCGGCGAGCTGGTCGACGGGGGTCGCGGCGAAGAAGTACGCCGGCAGGTCCGGGTCCTCGACGAGCTTGCGGTACGCCGTGTGGGCGGCCTCGGACACCGTGTCCATCGCCGCGTCCCAGCGGGCGAGCGCCTCGTCCGACTGGCGGGGCGCGGTGTGCAGCGCGGACGCCTGGAGCGTGGCGGCGACCGTCAGCTCCAGGTTCTCCCGGGCCAGGGACGGCACCAGGTACTTGTCGGAGATGACCTCGCCCTGCTCGGTCACCTTGATCTCGCCCTCCAGCGTTCCCCACGGCTGCGCGAGGATCGCGTCGTGCGAGGGGCCGCCGCCGCGGCCGACGGTGCCGCCGCGGCCGTGGAAGAGGCGCAGGCGCACGCCGTACCGGTGGGCGACGTCGCGCAGGCGGCGCTGCGCCCGGTGGATCTCCCACTGCGAGGTCGTGATGCCGCCGAACTTCGACGAGTCGGAGTACCCGAGCATGACTTCCTGCACGTCACCGCGGAGCGACACGAGCCGCCGGTACGAGGGATCGGCGAGCATCTCGTCGAGGATCACGTCGGCCGCACGCAGCTCGTCCGTGGTCTCCAGGAGCGGCACGATGCCGATCTTCGCCCAGCCCGAGTGCAGGTCGATCAGACCCGCCTCGCGTGCCAGTACCGCGGCGGCGAAGACGTCGTCGGCGCCCTGGCACATCGAGATGATGTACGACTCGATGACCTCGGGCCCGAAGCGTTCCAGGGCTTCCCTGACCGTGGTGAACACGCCGAGGGTCTTCTCCCCGGCGGCGTCCAGCGGCGCGGGCGTCGGGGCCAGCGGGCGCCTGGACCTGAGCTCCTTCGCGAGGAGCTTCTGCCGGTAGTCGCGCGGCATGTCGGCGTACCGCCAGGACTCCTCGCCGAGCCGGTCGAAGAGCTGCCCGAGGGCGTGGTGGTGCGCGTCGGCGTGCTCGCGCACGTCCATCGTGGCGAGCTGGAGCCCGAACGCGGCGAGGGTGCGGATCGTGCGGTCCATGCGGCCGTCGGCGAAGAGCCCGCCGCGGTGCTCGCGCAGCGACGTCTGGATCAGCGCGAGGTCGGCGATCAGCTCACCGGTGCCGAGGTAGTCGATGCCGGGCCGGTGCGGGGTGCCCTTGGCGAGGCGCTCGCGCGTGTTGAGGAGCTTCTGCCGGATGCAGGTGGCCTTGAGCCGGTAGGGCTCCTCGGCGTTCAGGCGCTTGTAGCGGGGGCTGATGGGCAGCCGCTCCAGGTCGGCCTGGAGGGAGACCAGCAGCTCCTCGGTGACACCGGTGTAGCGGATGGAGTTGGACAGCTGGCCGCGCAGCTCGTCGACGAGCGCCAGCGCGTCGGTGATGCCGTGCTCGTGCTGGAGGATCAGCACGTCCCACGTCACGGCGGGCGTCACGTTCGGGTTGCCGTCGCGGTCACCGCCGATCCAGGTGCCGAAGGTCAGCGGCCGGGTGCCGGGGGGCAGCTCGACGCCGACGCGCTCCAGCTCGGCGGCGAGGTCCTCCAGGACGTCACCCACCGCGCCGGCGTGCAGTTCGTCGAGGTAGTAGATGGCGTTGCGCGCCTCGTCGGCGGGCTCGGGGCGTACGACGCGGAGCTCGTCCGTCTGCCAGATGAGGTCGATCGACTCGGCCAGACGGAGGTCGTGGCGGCGCCGGTCGGAGGCGATGACGGGGGTTTCGAGGAGCTCGGCGATGCGGCGCAGCTTGTTCAGTACGGACCGGCGCGCCGCCTCGGTCGGGTGCGCCGTGAAGACGGGCCTGACGTTGAGGTTCTTGACGGTGTGGCGCAGGTGCTCGGGGTCGGCGTCCTTCAGCCGGTCCGCCGTACGGGCGAGCAGTCCGCCCTCTTCGGCGCGCTTGGCGCGCATTTCGCGGCCGCGGTGCACCTGCTCGGTGACGTTGGCAAGATGGAAGTAGGTGGAGAAGGCGCGCACCAGCCGGGCGGCGGTTTCCAGGTCGGTGTCGCCGAGCAGCTCGGCGGCGGCTTCGCCATCGGTGCGCGTCAGGGCGCGCACCTGCTCGACCAACTCAAGAAGTTCGGGCCCTTCCTGCCGTACGAGCGTCTCGCCCAGCAGGTCGCCTAGACGGCGAATGTCGGCACGCAGCTCCGCGCTGGTGTTGGAGTTCTGGTCGGCACTGCTCACAGGTGCGGCTCCTTGCAGTGTTTCAGCACGTCTGGAGGTTTTGTGGACCACGCTGTCCGACGAGGCCCAGGATATGCGGCACGGCTGAACCTGTACTCCTCGGCCTCTTGCCGCGAGGCGACGCACTGCCATACTTACGATGCCGTAGGTTACGCATCCGTAGCCAACGCATCAGTCACTTCCCTCACCCCACAGGGGATCCCATGACCACACGTTCCGACGTGCTCGAAGACGACAGCGGGGCGACGACCGGAACCTCGGCCCCCTCCGCCACTCGCGGCGGGGAGTCCAAGCGCTCCATCGAGCAGCTCGCACTTCTCCTCTTCATCACCGTCCCCTTCCTCGCCCTTCTGGCGGCCGTGCCGCTCGCGTGGGGATGGGGTGTGAGCTGGCTCGACCTGGGCCTGCTGGTCTTCATGTACTACCTGGGCTGCCACGGCGTCACCATCGGTTTCCACCGCTACTTCACCCACGGCTCCTTCAAGGCGAAGCGCCCGCTGCGCATCGCCCTGGCGGTCATGGGCTCCATGGCGGTGGAAGGACCCCTGGTCCGGTGGGTGGCCGACCACCGCAAGCACCACAAGTTCTCGGACGCCGAAGGGGACCCCCACTCCCCCTGGCGGTTCGGCGAGACGCTCCCGGCCCTGATGAAGGGCCTCTGGTGGGCGCACATCGGGTGGATGTTCGACGAGGAGCAGACCTCACAGGAGAAGTACGCACCGGACCTCGTCAAGGACCCGGTGATCCGCCGCGTCTCCCGCGACTTCGTCTACTGGACGATCCTGTCCCTGGCCATCCCCCCATTGGTGGGAGGTCTGGTCACGATGTCGTGGTGGGGCGCGTTCACGGCGTTCTTCTGGGGTTCGCTGGTCCGGGTCGCCCTCCTGCACCACGTCACCTGGTCGATCAACTCCATCTGCCACGCGGTGGGCAAGCGCCCCTTCAAGTCGCGTGACAGGTCCGGCAACGTCTGGTGGCTGGCCGTGCTGTCCTGCGGCGAGTCCTGGCACAACCTGCACCACGCCGATCCGACCTCGGCACGGCACGGTGTGATGAAGGGGCAGGTGGACTCGAGCGCCCGCCTGATCCGCTGGTTCGAGCAGGCCGGCTGGGCGTACGACGTCCGGTGGCCGAGCGCGGACCGTATCGACTCCCGCCGCAGGACCGGGCCCTCCGAAGCGGCATGATGGGTGACGTGGCGATCGACGGCAGCAGTACGAACAGCGAGAAGAGCAGGCCCACTCCGAGCCGGCGTGCCCGCCGCGTCCGCATGACCGGCAAGGAGCGCCGCGAACAGCTGCTGGACATCGGTCGCACCCTCTTCGCCGAGAAGGGGTTCGAGGGCACGTCGGTGGAGGAGATCGCCGCGAAGGCGGGCGTCTCCAAGCCGGTGGTGTACGAGCACTTCGGCGGCAAGGAGGGCCTGTACGCCGTGGTGGTCGACCGGGAGATGAGCCGCCTGCTCGACATGGTCACCGGCGCCCTCACCGCCGGCCACCCGCGCGAACTCCTCGAACAGGCCGCGTTCGCCCTGCTCGACTACATCGAGACGTACACGGACGGTTTCCGCATCCTGGTCCGGGACTCGCCGGTGGCCCAGTCGACGGGCTCGTTCGCCTCCCTGATCAGCGACATCGCCACCCAGGTGGAGGACATCCTGGGCCTGGAGTTCAAGGCCCGCGGCTTCGACCCCAAGCTGGCCCCGCTGTACGCCCAGGCCCTGGTCGGCATGGTGGCGCTGACGGGCCAGTGGTGGCTGGACGTCCGCAAGCCGAAGAAGGCGGAGGTCGCGGCGCACCTGGTGAACCTGTGCTGGCACGGCCTGGAGAACCTGGAGGCGAAGCCCCGCCTGATAGGCCACCGCAAGAACTGACCCCGAAACCGTGTGGGCGGGCCGCCCTTGCGGGGGCGGCCCGCTCACGTCGTCCCCGCCTCGGGAGGCGTTCGCGTCAGACGGTACGGCCGGCCGGGTCAGGACCGGCGTCCCGTACACGATCGACATCGACATCACGCCGGACGCACTCCACCAGCTCCGACCCCGAAACCGCGGGCGGGCGGGAGGCGGGGCTGTGACGGGCTGGGCGTGCGTTCAGGGCGCGGAGTCGGCGGCGAGGGCGTACAGCAGCTCGTAGGCGGTGTTCACCAGGCGGGAGCTGCGGCCCGGGCGGGTGACGAGGCCGGCGACGCCGGTCGCGGAGGCCGGGTGGAAGCCGAGGAACGCCTGCTGGCCGAAGGTCTCTCCGCTGTGGAAGAGCAGCGGCCCGCCGGGGGCCGGGTGGTGGTACCAGGTCAGTGTGTGGGTGTGGCGGTGGTGGAGGCCGCGGCGCAGCTGCGGGATCTGGACGTCGCCCAGGGGCAGGGGCAGGGGCGCTCGCCCGGGGTCGAGGTGGGCTTCGAGGTAGGTGAGCAGGTCTGCGGGGGTGGAGCGGGCGGCGCCGGCGGCGCGGAAGGGGCCCATGTCGACGCCGGGGACCGGGGTGGTGCCGTCCGCGCGGTGGCCGGTCGCGGTGGTGGCGGGGTCGCCGGGACCGAGGGTGGTGCCGGTCAGGCCGAGGGGGTGCGCCACGTGGCGGGTGAGCAGGGCGGGGCAGTCGGTGCCGGTGGCACGGGCCATGGCGGGGCCGAGCAGGGCCACCCCGAAGTTGGAGTAGTGCCAGCGGGTGCCGGGGCGGTGGCGGGGCCGGGTGCGGGCGAAGGTGCGCAGGAGGCGTTCGGTGTCGTACGTGGCGTAGCCGTCGACGTTCGGACGCAGCAGGGCACGGGGCATCAGGTCGCCCGGGATGCGGGGCAGTCCCGCGGTGTGGGTGGCCAGGTGGCGCAGGGTGATGCGGCGCGAGTCGGGGTGGCGCAGGGGCAGTTGGGGCAGGTGGGCGGCGAGCGGGTCGTCGAGGTTCAGGACGCCGGAGCGGGCGAGGTGGGCGAGGAGCAGCACCGTGAAGGTCTTGGTGATCGAACCGAGTTCGTAGCGCAGCGCGTGACGCGGCACGGCCGGAGCGGGCGCGGCGCCGCCGGTGACGGTGGTCCGCCGACCGTGGCGGGTGACGGCGAGCACGACGTCCGGGGCGCGGATCGTGGTGAGCGTGTCCGCGAGGCGGACCGCGAGCGGGGTGACGGGCGTCCTGGCGGCGGGTGCGAGCGTGCTCATCACGCGGCGGACATCGCACGGGAGACGGCCATCGCGGAGGCGAACGCGGCGACCATGGTGGGGTGGTGGACGATGTCGAAGACCTCCGCCTCGTCGCCGTCCGGCATGGCGTGGTGAAGGGGCATCGCCCCGCTGTCGCACTGCGCGGCGGCGTACCGCTCCCAGATCTCCGCGTCCAGTACGGGCCGCGGCAGGCACGTGTCGACGACGAGGAGTTCGCCGAGCAGGTCCCAGTGTTCGAGGTCCGCCCAGTCCTCGATCCAGGCGGGCAGGTACAGCGCGAGATAGGAGGCGATGTCCGGGGGGATGCCGTCCGGCTTCTCGCCCCAGTTGGTGAGGTGGAAGACGGTGTGGGTGATGTCGTACGCGATGTGGTACTGCACGGTCCACGGTTCGGGCAGCCGGCCCAGCCAGGTGCGGCTCACGGCCCGGTCGAAGTCCTCCCTCGGCACCAGGCCCGTCTGGCGTTCGGAATTGATCACGCCGAGCCGCCGGTTGGGCACCATCTCCAACGCCGACCAGGTGAGGGTGCGGCGGCCGGCCTCCATGGCCGACTCCAGTCCCGGGTGGCGGAAACCCAGCTCGTGGAAGGTCGAATAGATCTCCAGGGGTACGGAGGAGAACGGTTCTTCGTGCTGGAAGGCGGTCAGCACATTGCCGCCGTCGAGCAGTTCCCGCCAGGCGAAGTCCAGCAGGTGCCCGGCGCGGATGTGCTGGTGCGAGCCCGCCACGCCCTCCCTGAAGAGCACCCGCAGGTTGACCGACAACTCGCCGATGGGCTTGAGCCGTTCGATGACACCTCTGCTGGTGGCCCGGTCCTCAGGGGTCAGCCGGAAGTGCTCACGGTGGCCGTCGAGCCAGGCCAGAGCCCGGTCGCCGATGCCGTGCAGCAGCGCGGGGGAAGCGGCTGCGGATGTGACGGTCATGGAGCCACCTCGTCTTCGTGGGTCTGCCGCCCGGCGGTCGTCGTCACGGTCTCGTCCGGTGCGGCCGCGCTCTCGTCCAGGGCGATACGGGCGAGGGTGGCGGCGAAGGCGGTCACCAGGGTGGCGTGGTAGCAGGCCGCGAACGCCCCGGCGCGGTCGCCCTCGGGCGGCGCGGCGCCCATCATGGGCACGCTGCCGTCCGGCGCCTGCGCTCCGGCCAGCCGCTGCCAGGCCACCGGATCGTACGGAGCGGCGGGCAGGCAGGCCGTCACGGCCAGCAACTCACCCGCCAGGTCCCACATTTCCTCGTCCAGCCAGCTCTCCAGCCAGGCGGGGAGCCACAGTCGCAGATAGCCGGCGAGCGGCCGGGACATCCGCCCGCGGGCGCGGCCCCAGTCGGTGAGGTGGAAGACGTCATGGGTCAGGCCGTACGCCGCCTTGCGGTCCAGGGTCCACGGTTCCGGCGTCAGGCCGAGGCCGGTCAGTTCCAGCACCGCCTGGAAATCGGCGTGCCGGCGCAGGCCGATGCGCTGCTCGGCGTTGAGGACGGAGAGCGTCCGGGTGTGGTCCCCGCGGGCGAGCCGCCAGTTGCGCAGCCCTGTTGTCGTCGTCAGCAGCTCGTCCATGGCGGTGTCGCGCAGCCCGGCCTGTGCGAAGACCCCGTAGATCTCCACCGGGTACGTCGCATGCGGCTCGCCGCGGACCAGCTCGGCGAACAGTTTCCCGTCGCGGGTCTCGTTCCAGGCGAAGGCGAACAGTCCGTCCGCCACCGAGCGCAGGTCGGCGCGCGGATGTGACGTCCTGATCAGGTGCGTCAGTTCGGCCAGTTCTCCGAGGGGTTTGAGGGACAGATCGGGGTCGGCGTCGGTCGTGACGTCCGGGGGCAGCCGGAAGTGCGCGCGCGCCCGGTCCAGCCATCCCAGGCTGTCACCGGCCATGCGGTCGAGCAGCAGCGCCGGGGCGGCCGTGGCGCCGGTCATCCGCCCCGTCCGTAGAACTGCCGCGCTGCCGCCAGATGGAGCGCCACCCGGGCGTCTCCGTCGCTCATGTGCCGTACGAACACCAGCCCGTTGTCGAGGCCGAGAGTCGGCGGCACCTGCCCCAGCCGGGCCAGCCAGCGCCCGAGGCCGGCGGCTTGGAGCCAGTCCCTGCGGCGTACTGCCCGGACGAAACCACGGGCCAGGTCGTCGGTGCGCGGCGCCAGCCGACCGGCCAGGTCCGTCGCGATTCCCGGAAGTGCGAGCGCGGCCAGCTGTGACGTCCGGTGGGAGAACCTGGGCCAGGGGTCGTCGGCCACCCAGGCCGATCCGGCCCGCGGCGCCTGCGGCCAGTGGTCCGCGCCACCGGGCAGGAACGCGTGCGACGCCTCGACCAGTCCCCGGTAGCTCCACACCGAGACCTCCGACGCGTCGGGTCCCGGCGGGTACGCCGCCAAAGCCTCCCGTACCACCGCCTCGTCGTCCGCGCCACCCGGCGTCGCCCGGTGGTCCAGCGCGTACGGTGCGAGCGCGTCGGCGCCCAGCACTCGGATCGCGGCCGACGCCAGCGCGTCGCCCTGCCGCAGGAGGCGGGAGAGCGCATAGGGGTCGCCCTCGCCCCTGAGGGCGAGGGCGACCCCGTTCGCGGCATCGGCGATCACAGCGCTCAGCGGGACTGCTCCCGCTCCCGTCTGCTCGGCCAACGCATCCGCCATTAACGGGATTCCTTCTTCGGACGGGGAGTCGGCGGTGAACTCTTCATAGTCCCGGCAATCAGCAGCACGGCGCTGCACTCACGCGTGTCGCGGAAGAACCCCTCGGGCTCGGCTGAGTCCAGCAACCCCTCGACCTCGGCGGTCAGAGCGGCCGTCTCGACGTGGGAAGTGCGGTCCATAATCATGGGACCATCTCCTTATTGAGGCGGTATCACCAGGTTTGCACGTGACCCAATTGGTTGCAAACTGCAGGAAAATACGCATTTCAACATTGCGCGGTGACCTTCTTCCGGGCGACGGCAAAGATGCGCCGGAACGGAAAGACCGTGCCGTGCGGGCCCGTCGGGTAGGCGGCGCGCAGAGCCCGGGCGTACTCCGCGACGAATTGCCCGCTCGCCCCGGGGTCGTCGGCGAGAGCGGTGAGGACCGGACGCAGGGCCGTGCCCTTCGCCCAGTCCAGGACCAGGTCCTCGCCCTGGAGGATCTGAAGGTACGTCGTCTCCCACACGTCGGCCTCGCAGCCCAGCGCGACGAGGCGGGTGAGATAGGCGTCGGGTTCGAGCACGGCCGCCGCGCTCCCGCCCGCCCCGCGCAGGCGGGAGCGCCAGCGCGGGGAGTCGCGCAGCGCCGCCAGGATCGCGTGGCTGGGGGCGGCGAAGTTGCCGGGGACCTGGAAGGCGAAGGTGCCGCCGGGCGTGAGGGCGTCCAGCCAGACCGGGAAGCGGCCGACGTGGTCCGGAACCCACTGGAGGAGGGCGTTCGAGACGATCAGGTCGTACGTTCCGGCCCCGGGCGCCCAGGTGGCGGCGTCGGCGTGGACGAAGTCGAGGCGCGGTCCCGCGTACCGCCGGGCCCGCTCCAGCATCTGCGGGGAGTTGTCGTAGCCCGTGACATGGGCGGCGGGCCGGCGCTCCGCCAGCAGCGCGGTGACGTTGCCCGCGCCGCAGCCGAGGTCGGCGATGCGGGCGGGGCCGGCGCCGGGGCCGGGGCCGGGGCCGGGGCCGATGCGGGCGAGCAGGTCGAGGAAGGGCCGGGTGCGGTGGTCGGCGTGCCGGAGGTACTGGTCCGGGTCCCAGGTCGGTCGTACGGTCATGGCGGCAGCCTCGCGGACCGTTTATCTCGATGCCAAGATTCTTTCTTCCAAGAGACTTCATGTCGACAGACCAACTACACTGATCGTCATGGAGGACGAGGTCGACCGACTGGTCGCTGCATGGCGCCGCGAGCGCCCCGACCTCGACGTGGAACCACTCGAGGTCCTCAGCCGTGTCTCCAGGCTGGCCCGCCACCTCGACCGCGCCCGCCGCATAGCCTTCTCCGAGCACCAGCTGGAGCCGTGGGAGTTCGACGTGCTGACGTCGCTGCGGCGCGCCGGCGACCCGTACCAGCTCTCGCCGGGCCAGCTGCTGACCCAGACCCTGGTCACCTCCGGCACCATGACCAACCGCATCGACCGGCTCGCCAAGAAGGGCCTCGTCGAGCGGCTGCCCGATCCGAGCGACCGCCGCGGGGTGCTGGTGCGGCTCACCGCGGAGGGACGCGACCGGGCCGACCAGGCACTCGCCGGCCTGCTCGCGCAGGAGCGGGCCATCCTCGGTGAGCTCTCGCGCGCACAGCGCGGCGAACTGGCCGGTCTGCTACGCCAGTTGACCGCCCCGTTCGACAACATCCCCGGTTAGGTCCACCGGCCCGACCCCCGCCCGGCGCGCCAGCGCGACCGCGGCGAGCGTCGAGTGCACCCCCAACTTCCCCAGTACGTTCTGCATGTGCGTACGCACGGTGTGCGGGGAGAGGAAGAGACGTTCCGCCACCGCCTTGCGGCCCAGCCCGGCCACCATGCACCGCAGCACCTCGCACTCGCGCGGCGTCAGTGACCCGACGAGCCGCTCGCTCTCGGTGCGGTGCTTGCGGGCGGCGGTCAGCTCCCGCAGTACGCCCGTCAGGAGCGCGGGCGGCAGGTGCGTCTCGTCGCGCAGTACGCCGCGGATGACGGCCAGCAGGCGTTGCAGCGAGCAGTCCTTGGCGACCCAGCCCGAGGCCCCGGCCTGGAGGGCGAGGGCGGCGCGGCGCGGGTCGTCCTTCTCGGCGAGTACGACCGTACGAACGGCCGGCCGGCCGGTACGGACGCCCGCCACCAGGGAGATGCCGTCCACCGGCGCGTCCTCGCCCGGCTCCGGCACGCGCACGGCGCGGGCCGTCGCCGCGGCGGTGGCGCCGAGGTCGGCGTCGACGAGCATGACGTCGAACCCGCGGCCCTCCGCCGCCGCCCGCTCCAGGCAGCGCAGCGCGGCCGGGCCGCTGCCGGCCGCGGAGACCTCCACGTCGGGTTCGGCGGCGAGGGCCGCGGCGAGCGACTCGGCGAAGATGCGGTGATCGTCCACCACCAGTACCCGGATACGAGCCACAGACACCCCCATGCCGTGTTGGACCGGAGTGCCCCCCTGGCCCCCGGGGAGGCGGACCACCTGCGGGTACGACGCCCGGGGAAACGGGCGGTCCGGACGCACGGCCGCCGCCGCACCCCTGGCACTGCCCACCCCGGACGGCGTACCCGACTGTCTCGCCCCCTGATCGGGCGCCGGCCCCCACCGGCGCTCCGCTTCAGCGTACGGCGGGGGGCGGGAAGCCGGAGGCGATTCGCGGAACTGGCCGGCCGGGGTGGCCGGGGTGTTTCTCCGTTCAGCGGGGAGACGGAAGGGGGCGGAAGCCGCCAGGAGACGCCGCGGCCGGCTCAGGCGAGGCGGTGCGCTCCCCGGGACGGGACCGCCGGGAAGACCCGGGGCGAGGCGAGCCCGTTCGCCGCGAAGGCCGCCTCGACGGACTCCGTGACCACGTCCGCCGCCGACGACTCCACCAGGACTATCGCCGAGCCGCCGAATCCGCCCCCCGTCATCCGCGCCCCCAGCGCTCCCGCCGCCACCGCCGACTCCACGACCAGGTCCAGCTCGTCGCACGACACCCGCAGGTCCTCGCGGAGCGAGGCATGACCCTCCGTCAGCAGCGGCCCGACCGCCCGCACGTCACCGTCCGCCAGCAGCTCCGCGATCCGCACGACCCGGTGGTCGTCCGACACGATGTGCCGGACGTAGCGCCGTACCGTCTCGTCCTCCAGCCGCTCCAGCGCCTCGTCCAGGCCGGCGTACGGCACGTCCCGCAGGTGGCTCACCCCGAGCACCCGCGCGCCCTCCTCGCACCCCGCCCGCCTGGCGGCGTACGCGCCGTCGCCGAGGGCGTGCTTGACGCGGGTGTCGACGACCAGCAGCGACAGGCCGTGCGCGGCGAGGTCGAAGGGGACCTGCCGGATCGACAGCGAGCGGCAGTCGAGGTGCAGCACGTGGCCCTCGACCGCGCACGCCGACGCCGTCTGGTCCATGATCCCGCAGGGCACACCGACGAAGTCGTTCTCCGCGCGCTGCGCGATCCGCGCCAGTTCCGGACGGCTGAGCCCCAGTTCGTACAGGTCGTCGAGGGCGAGCGCGGTGACGACTTCCAGCGCCGCCGACGAGGACAGGCCCGCGCCGGTGGGGACGGTCGACGTCAGGTGCAGGTCGGCGCCGGGCACCTGGTGCCCGGCCTCGCGCAGCGCCCACACCACGCCCGCCGGGTACGCCGCCCAGCCGCCGTCCGACAGCGGGGCCAGCTCGTCGAGGCGGAGCTGGACGACGCCGCCGTCGACGTCCGCCGAGTGCAGCCGCAGTACGCCGTCGTCGCGGCGGGCGACCGCGGCGACCGCCGTGTGCGGCAGGGCGAGCGGCATCACGAAGCCGTCGTTGAAGTCGGTGTACTCGCCGATGAGGTTGACGCGGCCGGGGGCCGCCCAGACCCCGTCGGGCCCGGCGCCGTACAGCTCGGCGAAGGCCTCGGTGACGGCGGCCGCGGCCGTGGCGGCCGCGGTGGCGTCCGTGCCGGTGGCCGTGGTGGCGGTCATACGTCCTGCCCCTCCCGGCGGGCGAACGCCCACGCGTCCGCGATGATGCCCGCGAGGTCCGCGCGGGACGGGTTCCAGCCGAGCTTCTCGCGCGCCGCTTCGGCGGACGCGACGAGCACCGCCGGGTCGCCGGCCCGGCGGGGCGCCATGACCTCGGGGACGGGGTGTCCCGTGACCTTGCGCACGGTCTCCACGACCTCGCGGACCGAGAAGCCGTTGCCGTTGCCGAGGTTGCAGATCAGGTGGGATCCGGACTCGGCCGCGCCCAGCGCCAGCAGGTGCGCCTCGGCGAGGTCGGCGACGTGGATGTAGTCGCGGACGCAGGTGCCGTCGGGGGTCGGGTAGTCGTCGCCGTAGACCGAGATCGCCTCGCGCCGGCCCTGGGCGACCTGGAGGACGAGCGGGATGAGGTGGGACTCCGGGTCGTGCCGCTCCCCGTACGCCCCGTAGGCGCCCGCGACGTTGAAGTAGCGCAGCGAGACCGCGGCCAGCCCGTGGGCGGCGCACTCGCCGCTGATCATGTGGTCGACGGCGAGCTTGGAGGCGCCGTACGGATTGGTCGGCGCGGTCGCCGCCGCCTCCGTGATGGGCGTGGAGACCGGCTCCCCGTACGTCGCCGCCGTCGAGGAGAAGACGAGCTTGCGCACGCCCGCTCCGCGCATCGCGGCGAGCAGCGCCAGCGTCCCGCCGACGTTGTTGGCCCAGTACTTCTCGGGGTCGACGACGGACTCGCCGACCTGTGAGAACGCGGCGAAGTGCAGGACGCCGTCGTAGGACGGGTCCAGCCAGCGCTCGGCGTCCTGGATGCGGCCCTCGACGAAGGCGGCGCCGTCCGGGACGCCCTCCCGGAAGCCGGTGGAGAGGTCGTCGAGGACGGTCACCTCGTGACCGGCTTCCAGGAGATGGGCCGCGACCACGCTGCCCACGTATCCCGCACCGCCTGTGACCAGGTACTTCTGCTTCACTCGCTCGCTACCTCTCGCAGTCGCGCTGCCGCGGCCTCCGGCGGCACATCGTTGATGAACACATTCATGCCGGACTCGGAACCCGCGAGAAACTTCAGCTTGCCCGAAGTACGTCGGATGGTGAAAAGCTCGAGGTGGAGCCCGAACTCGTGTCGGTCGAGCCCCTCCGCGCCGTCCACGCCGTCCAGGACGCCGAACGGCGCCTGGTGCCAGGCGGAGATGTACGGCGTCGGCGGCTCCCCGGGGCCGAAGATCCGGTCGAACCTGCGCAACAGTTCCAGATAGATCTGTGGGAACTCTGTGCGCGCGCCGTCGTCGAGCGCCCGCAGGTCGGGCACGCGCCGCTTCGGGTAGAGGTGCACCTCGTACGGCCAGTGCGCGGCGTACGGCACGAAGGCCACCCAGTGCTCGCCCTCCAGCACCACCCGGGTCCCCTCGGCGCGCTCGCGCGCCACGATGTCGTCGAAGAGGTTGCGGCCGGTCCGTGCCAGGTGCGCGGCCGTCGAGCGCAGCATCAGGGCCGTGCGCGGGGTGACGAAGGGGTAGGCGTAGATCTGGCCGTGCGGGTGGCCGAGGGTGACGCCGATCTCCGCGCCCCGGTTCTCGAAGCAGAACACCTGCCGCACCTGCGGCAGTTCGGCCAGTTCCGCCGTCCGGTCGGTCCAGGCCTCCAGGACGAGGCCGGCCTGTTCCTCGGTGAGGGCGGCGAAGGACGCGTCGTGGTCGGAGGTGAAGCAGACCACCTCGCAGCGTCCCGCGTCACCGGCCAGGGAGGGGAAGCGGTTCTCGAAGACGGCCACGTCGTACTCGGCGGCCGGGATCTCGCTGTGCCGGCCGTCGCGCGACGGGCAGAGCGGGCATTCGTCGGCGGGCGGGTGGTAGGTGCGGCCCTGGCGGTGCGAGGCGACGGCGACGGAGTCACCGAGCAGCGGGTCGTGGCGGACCTGCGAGGTGGTCGCGATCGGGTCGAGGGGCCGCCGGTCGACGGCGTCGCGCACGGCGTCGTCACGGGAGTCGTAGTAGAGCAGCTCCCGGCCGTCGGCCAACCGGGTCGATGTCTTCTTCACACGCAGACTCCTCATCACACCCACCGAACATAACCGAACACAACAAACCATGAGCGAACAGCACAGTCAACAGTCCCGCCCCGACCCCCACCCGCTTTTCCATCACGATCCAACAAAGAACACCATCAAAAGTATTCAGTTTCGCTATCTGGAGGCGTAGGTTCCGTTCCGATCCGTTCGCTCGACGAAGACGAAGCAGGTCTCCATGCACTACCTGGCCGAAGGGCTTCGGCTCCCCACCAACGGGCTCGACTACACGATCCTGGCGATCTACTTCGCCGTGGTCCTCGGCATCGGGTTCGCCGCCCGGGCCAGCGTGAAGACCAGCCTCGACTTCTTCCTCTCGGGCCGGTCGCTGCCGGCCTGGGTCACCGGTCTGGCGTTCGTCGCCGCGAATCTCGGCGCGACCGAGATCCTCGGCATGGCCGCCACCGGCGCGCAGTACGGCGTGGCGGTCGTCCACTGGTACTGGATCGGCGCCATCCCCGCCATGGTCTTCCTCGGCCTGGTGATGATGCCGTTCTACTACGGCTCCAAGGTCCGCTCGGTCCCCGAGTTCCTGCTCCAGCGCTTCGACAGGTCCGCGCACCTGCTGAGCTCGGTCCTCTTCGCCTTCGCCGCCATCCTCATCGCGGGCGTGAACCTCTACGCCCTGTCGATCGTCGTCGAGGCGCTGCTCGGCTGGCCGCAGTGGGTGTCGATCGTCGTGGCCGGCTTCTTCGTGCTCGCGTACATCACGGTCGGCGGCCTCTCCTCGGCGATCTACAACGAGGTGCTCCAGTTCTTCGTGATCCTCGCGGCGCTCATCCCGCTCACCGTCCTCGGCCTGAAGCGGGTCGGCGGCTGGGACGGCCTGACCGGCTCACTGGAGAAGAACCACGGCGGCGACTTCCTCACCGCCTGGGGCGGTACGGGCATAGGCGACGCCAACCCGCTGGGCGCCAACTGGCTGACGATCGTCCTCGGCCTCGGCTTCGTGCTCTCCTTCGGCTACTGGACCACCAACTTCGCCGAGGTCCAGCGCGCCCTGTCCGCGAAGAACCTCTCCGCCGCCAAGCGCACGCCGCTGATCGCCGCCTTCCCCAAGATCTTCATCGTGTTCCTGGTGATGATCCCGGGCCTGGTCGCCGCCGTGCTCGTACCGAGGATCGGCACCGCCGGCTCGGACCTGACGTACAACGACGCGATCCCGCTCCTCATGCAGGAGCTGCTGCCCAACGGTGTGCTGGGCATCGCGGTGACCGGTCTGCTGGCCGCGTTCATGGCCGGCATGGCGGCGAACGTGTCGTCGTTCAACACCGTCTTCACCAGCGACATCTGGGCGAAGTACGTGAAGCCCGGCCGCGACGACGCGTACTACCTGCGCTTCGGCCGGCTGATCACGGCGATCGGAGTGCTGGCCTCCATCGGCACGGCCTTCATCGCCGCCAGCTTCTCCAACATCATGAGCTACCTCCAGACGCTCTTCTCCTTCTTCAACGTCCCGATGTTCGTGGTCTTCATCATCGGCATGTTCTGGAAGCGCGCCTCGATGAAGTCCGGCGTCTGGGGCCTGGTCGCGGGCACCGCGGCCGCGATGGTCAACTACTTCTGGATCTACAAGCAGGGGATCGTCGACATCCCGTCCGACCAGGGCGCCAACTTCGTCTCCGCGATCGTCGGCTTCGTCGCCGGCGCGGTGGTCATGGTCGTCGTCACCCTCTTCACCGCGCCGAAGCCGGAGGCCGAGCTGGCGGGCCTGGTGTACGGAACGCGCTCGCCGGGTCTCGAGGAGCCGCCCGCCGAGGGCGACGACGCCTGGTACCGCAGGCCCGCCCTCCTCGGCTGGGGCGCGATCGTCATCGCCGCCCTCTGCTATGTCCCCTACTCCTTCTGACCGGAGGCCAGGAAAATGTCTGAACTGCATCGCGAAGTCTCCGATTTGGAGAGCAAGTCCGCGACCGCGGCACGCCTCTTCGACATCCGGCGCATCATCGGCGGCCTGTTCACCGTCTACGGCGTGATCGTCACGATCGCCGGGATCACCGCGTCCGACGCGGACCTGAAGAAGGCCCAGGACGTCAACATCAACCTGTGGACGGGGCTGGCCATGCTGGCGCTCGGCCTCTTCTTCCTCGTCTGGCTCAAGCTGCGCCCGATCGTCCCGCCGCCGGCCGGCCCCGCACAGCCCACCGGGCCCGCCGAGTAGTCCGCGCGACCCACCCGGGCGGGGCCGGACTTCACACGGGGGAGTCCCGCCCCGCCTGCGCGCCGCCCGCCGTCGCCCGGTCCAGCAGCCCCGTCCGTACCGCCAGGGCCGCCGCCTCCAGCCGCGAGCCGACGCCGAGCTTCATCAGGACCCGCTGGACGTGCGTACGGGCGGTGCTCGGCGCGATGCCCATGCCGGCCGCGATCAGCCGGGTGCCCTCGCCGTCCGCCACCCGCACCAGGACCTCGACCTCGCGCGGCGTCAGCATCCGGAGCAGCCGCCGGCCCTCGTCGTCGGGCTGCGCCGCCGGGTTGAGCAGCTCCGCGAAGGCGCCCTGCAACAGCAGCGGCGCCACCGCCGCCTCCCCCGCACGGGCCTTCACCATGGCGCGCTCGACGCCTTCGATGCGCTCGTCATGGCGTACGTAACCGGATGCCCCGGCGGCGAAGGCCGCGGCGATGCCGCGCGGGCTGGGCACCGGGCCGAGGACGAGGACGGCCACCTGCGGCCGCTCGCGCTTGATACGGACGATCGGGTCGAAGACCCCCGGTCCGGCGGGGGCCGCCGTACCGAACAGGCACACCTCGGGCGTTCTGCTGACGACCAGTTCCGCCGCCCCGGACGTGGGGGCGGTCGCCGCGAGCACCCGGTGTCCGCGCAGTTTGAGTGCCGAGGCGAGCGCCTCGGCGAGCAGTCGGTGGTCGTCGACCACCATGAGCCGCACACTCATGGACAACCCCCCATACTCCTGCCCTGGAGCTGGCCCCCCGGCCCTCCTGACCCGGCAAGCTACACGCTTGTTCGACGTCGCGCGCCCCTTACCGGTAAGAAGCCCCTCGGATTGTCGAATTCCACGCGATTCAGGACTACTTGCCGATCGGTGTGTGCCATGGAACGGCCCCGGCTGTGGCGGCGAACCACTGCCGGGGCCGTTGCGACCTGTGCGTCAGGCGCGTCGGGCGCGTCAGCCGGTGCCGAAGCCGGCCGCCAGGTAGCGCTTGAAGCCGTCGCGCTGCTGGCTCATGAGGCGCGCCCCCATGAACAGCCGGCCGTCGGCGTAGCGGTAGTGCGCGGAGTCCACGCCGAAGCTGGTCACCACATCGCGGACCGCGTCGCCGACCGGGAGTTCCAGCAGCAGTGTCTCCTTCATGGACCCGCCGTCGATGCTCACGACCTGGCCGCCCCTGTCGTAGGGCGGCGACTTGTACGCGATGATGTTGCCGCCGTCCATGCGGATCGGGTGCAGCGTGTAGCGCTCGCCCGCGTCGGCCCGGTCGGTGGTGGGCTTGCCGGTCGCGAGGTCGAAGGAGACGATCTCGTTCGTACGGACGCCCACACCACTGCCCTCGTGCTCCTCGGTCGGCACGTAGATCCTGTCGTTGCCGACGGCGACCTTGGTGCAGCCCTCGGTGTCCCGGCACCTCGGCGCGTACTTCTGGGCGTCGACCGCGATCCTGGCGCGCAGCTTGCCGGTCTTCTCGTCGATCGAGAAGAAGTCGGTGACGCCACTGCCGTCGCCCGCCGTGTCACCGACGTCGGCGGCAGCGACCAGCGGCTTGGTGGAGACGATGCTCGCCCGGTCCACGCCGCTCGGCATCTTGTACGTGGCGAGCGGCGTGCCGTCCTTCGGGTTCAGGTACTGGACGGAGAGCTGGGGAGCGCTGACCGAACCGCAGCTGCGCACCGTGGCGAGCGCCTCGCCCCCCGCGTACCCGACGTCGCGGCACTGTTCGGCGTTGTCGTCCGGCTGCCAGCGGAGCTTGCCGGTGGCGACGTCGAAGGCGGCGCCGCCGCCGGTACCGCCGGCGCCGACCGCGTCACCGCCGACCGTGACCTCGCTGAAGGTGATCTTCTGGTCACCCGCCTTGACCGACTTCTGCCACACCAGCCTGCCCTCGGCGAGGTCGATCACCCCGACCTCGGTGCAGGGCGAGTACGTCTTGCCCGCCGGCATCGGCCCCGCGAAGAGGATCGCGGTCCTGTTGTCCTCGGTGACGTGGGGCGACGCCGCGCAGACCTCGCCGGGGAGCGGGATCGTCCACAGTTCCGTGCCCTTGTCGAGGTCGTGGCCCACGACCTCGTTGAGGCCGCTCTTGACGTACGCCTCGCCGGTGATCCAGGAGCCGTTGACGCCGGCGACCGACTCCTTCACCTTCGGGCCGGGCAGCTGGAAGAGGAGCCGGGCGTCGGTGTCGGCCGGCTTCTGCTCCTTGCCTGCGCCGTCGGGCGCGGGCTTGCCGTCGTCACCGCCTCCGCCGGACGAGCCCGCGGAGGAGTTCCGGGCCGGGTCGTCCTTGCCGCCCCCGGCGCTGCCGGACGCGTACCAGACGCCGCCGGCGACGATCAGCGCCACCGCGGCGACCGCCGCGACGACGATCGTCGTCGTGTTGCTGATCTTCCTGCCGCCGCCCGTGCCCTGCGGGGGCGCGCCCTGGGGATAGGCGTACGGCGGCTGCTGCTGACCATAGGGCGGCTGCTGGCCGTACGGATTGGGCTGCCCCGGCTGGCCCGGGTAGCCGTAACCGGGCTGCTGGCCGGGCTGGGCCGGGTAGCCGTACCCGGGCTGCTGGCCGGGCTGGGCCGGGTGGCCGTACCCGGGCTGGGGCTGGGCGGGCGGTCCCGGCGGTGTCTGCGGGTAGCCGTACCCGGGCTGCGCAGGCGGCTGCTGGGGCGCCGGAGCGCCGAAACCGCCCGCGGGCGGCGGGGTCGGGGCGCCGAAACCGCCCTGCGGGGGCTCGTTGGGCGGAGGCGGGGGCGGGGGTTGCGTCATGGCGTACGTACCTCTGGAGAAGGGGGGCGGAAGACGTCGGGAACGTGGACCCGGAACTCAGTCACGTGCCGTCACTTGCCGAAGACCATCATGGTCTTCGCCTCCTTCTCCTCCTTGTCGTTGCTGGCGCTGACGCGGGAGTTCACGAGGTAGAGCTGACCGCCTTCGTAGGCGATCCTCGGGGTGAAGAAGTTGTTCTCGATCGAGGCCGTCGACGCCGGGTTCTGGAGCAGCACCTTCGGCTTGCCGCCGGACGCCGGGATGGTCGCGACCGCGCCGCCCCTGTCGTACGAGCCGTCGATGTGGACCAGGACGTCATCGCCCTCCATCCGCAGCGGCGTCATCGTGCGGTCGGGGCCCGGGGAGGAACGCCACTTGGGCTTGCCGGTGTCGAGGCTGAACGCGACGACCTCGTTGGTGCGGTTGAGGCCGCTCGTCTTGTCCGCGGTCACCATGTAGAAGGTGTCCTCGTCGGCGGCGACGCCGGTGCAGCCTTCGAGGTTCCTGCCGAAGATCACGAAGGTGCCGCCGCACTGCGGCTGGAACTTGTCCTTGCCGCCGTCGATCTCCGAGCGCAGCTTGCCGCTGTCCGTCAGGGAGATGACGCTCCAGCTCTTCTTCTCGCGGTGCGTCGCGGACACGACGAGCGGGGAGACGGAGTAGACCCGGTCGACCTCCCAGCCCTGGGCCAGCGGGTACGACCACTTCACCTTGCCGGTGGCGGAGTCGTGCTCCTGGATGCGCTGGTGGTTCTTGGCGGCCTCACCGGTGGAGCAGGCCGCGGCGGCGATCAGCCTGGCGCTGCTGGTGAAGGCGTACGGCTGGCACTCGCCGGGCAGCTTGCCCCAGAGCTCCTTGCCGTCCTTCATGCTGAAGGCGGTGGAGTGGCCGGTGCGGCCGGCGGTGACGGTGTTGCCGCTGATCGCGATCGTGATGTCGGAGAGCAGGTCGAACGTCCCCTCCTTCCTCACCTCGGCCGTCCAGCCCGCCTTGCCGGTCCCGAGGTCGACCATCTGGAGCTTGCTGCACTTGGCCCGCTCGGTGGTGTCGCTCTTGACGCCGAAGACGATCTTGCCGTCGTCGGAGGCCCTGCTGGGCGCCGCGCAGAGCTGCGTGGAGAGCGGAAGGCTCCACTTCTCCTTGCCGTCGCTGGTGTTGTAGGCCGCGACCTTCTTGTACATGGCCTTGACGACGAGGCCGTTGTCGGTGAACCACGGGCCGAACACGTCCGAGCCGTTGCGCGGCAGGTCCACGTCATTCTTCTGCAGCCACATGATCTTGGCCTCGCCCGACTGGCGCCCGCCGTTGAGGTCGTCGTCGGCGTCGCGCCCGCCGGCGGAGCCGCCGTCGTCCCCGGAGGGCAGACCGCCCGTCCCGGCGTCCTTGCTCCCGTCCGCGACGGGCTTCTTCTTGCCGCCACCGCCGTCACCGCTGGTGGCGAGGTAGACGCCGCCGCCGATAACGAGGACCGCGGCGAGGGCCGCGCCGATGACGACCGCGGGCTTGCCCTTGAAGGGGCCGCCGCTGCCGCCGCTGCCCGGGGCGGGTGCGCCGGGGTAACCGCCGTAGGGACCGGGCTGCGGCGGCTGGCCGTAGGGGCCGGGCTGCGGCTGCTGACCGTACGGTCCGGGCTGCGGCTGCTGACCGTACGGTCCCGGCTGCGGCTGGCTGTAGGGGCCCGGCTGCGGCTGGCCGTAGGGGCCGGGCTGCGGCTGCTGTTCATACGGTCCCGCCTGGCCGGGCTGCTGGCCGGGCTGGCCGGGCTGCGGCTGCTGTCCGTACGGTCCCGCCTGGCCGGGCTGCTGGCCGGGGTAGCCGTACCCCGGCTGCGGCTGCGGCTGCGGCGGGGCCTGCGGGTAGCCGTACCCGGGCTGCGCCGGCGGCTGCTGGGGCGGGGCCGGGGGCATCTGCGGCGGCTGGGGCGGCTGCTGCCGGGGGTCCTGGGGAGCTCCGAAGCCGCCCTGCGGCGGCTGGTTGGGCGGCTGAGACATCAGCGCTTACCTCTTCACACGAGACCGCCGCCCGTTCGGCCTCCCCCGCAATTCCGGCGGCGTAATCCCTCCGGAACGGAGCGAATCGGACTTGAGCCCCGCAGATCTACGTCAGTCGAGCGGGGCTTCTTTCTATCACCCGGCCCCCTCCTGACGAGGGTCCGGCCCGCCCCTGTTCCCAAGGGAGGACCGGCCCGTGACGTGCTCGTTATCCAGCTTTACGTATCTGCTACGCGTCCTCCGCCAGTTCCATCCACCGCATCTCCAGCTCGTCGCGCGCGGTGACGAGTTCACGCAGCTCGGCGTCGAACAGGGCGACCTTCTCGAAGTCCGTGGCGTTGTCCGCGATTTGGGCGTGCAGCTTCGTCTCCTTCTCGGAGAGCTTGCCGAGCTGCCGCTCGATCTTCTGCATTTCCTTCTGGGCCGCGCGGGCGTCGCCGGACGCCTTCTTCTTGACGGGCGCTGCGGCGGCAGCGGGCGCCGGGCCCGCGGCCTCGATCATCTGCTGCCTGCGCTCCAGGTACTCGTCGAGGCCGCGCGGCAGGTTCCGCAGCGTCCGGTCGCCCAGCAGCGCGTACACCTTGTCCGTGGTCCGCTCGATGAAGAACCGGTCGTGGGAGATGACGATCATCGACCCCGGCCAGCCGTCGAGCAGGTCCTCCAGCTGCGTCAGCGTCTCGATGTCGAGGTCGTTGGTCGGCTCGTCGAGGAACAGCACGTTCGGCTCGTCCATCAGCAGCCGCAGGATCTGCAGCCGCCGCCGCTCACCACCGGACAGGTCGCCGACCGGAGTCCACTGCTTCTCCTTGGTGAACCCGAACTGCTCGCACAGCTGACCCGCGGTCATCTCGCGGCCCCTGCCCAGGTCCACCCGGTCGCGTACGCGCTGGACTGCCTCCAGGACCCGCAGGTTCGGGTCGAGCTCGCCGACCTCCTGGGAGAGGTACGCGAGCTTCACGGTCCTGCCCACGACGACCTTGCCCTCGGCGGGCTGGGCGTCGCCCTGCGTGCGGGCCGCGTCGGCCAGGGCGCGCAGCAGTGACGTCTTGCCCGCGCCGTTCACACCGACGAGACCGACGCGGTCGCCGGGACCGAGCTGCCACGTCAGGTGCTTGAGCAGCACCTTGGGCCCGGCCTGGACGGTGACGTCCTCGAGATCGAAGACGGTCTTGCCGAGCCGCGAGTTGGCGAACTTCATCAGTTCGGAGGTGTCGCGCGGCGGCGGCACGTCGGCGATCAGCTCGTTGGCCGCCTCGACGCGGAAGCGCGGCTTCGACGTACGGGCGGGGGCGCCGCGGCGCAGCCACGCCAGCTCCTTGCGGACCAGGTTCTGGCGCTTGGTCTCCTCGGTCGCCGCGATGCGCTCGCGCTCGGCGCGCGCGAAGACGTAGTCGGAGTAACCGCCCTCGTACTCGTGGACTGCACCGCGCTGCACGTCCCACATGCGGGTGCAGACCTGGTCGAGGAACCAGCGGTCGTGGGTCACGCAGACGAGCGCGGAGCGGCGGCCCTGGAGGTGCTTGGCGAGCCAGGCGATGCCCTCGACGTCGAGGTGGTTGGTCGGCTCGTCGAGGACCAGCAGGTCCTGCGCGTCGATGAGCAGCTTGGCGAGGGCGATGCGCCGGCGCTCACCACCGGAGAGCGGGCCGATCACCGTCTCCAGGCCGTGCTCGAAGCCCGGCAGGCTCAGCCCGCCGAAGAGACCGTTCAGTACGTCGCGGATCTTGGCGCTGCCCGCCCACTCGTGGTCGGCGAGGTCGCCGATGATCTCCTGGCGGACGGTCGCGGCGGGGTCGAGCGAATCGTGCTGCGTGAGCACGCCCAGACGCAGGCCGCCGCTGTGCGTGATGCGGCCGGCGTCGGCCTCCTCCAGCTTGGCCAGCATGCGGATGAGGGTCGTCTTGCCGTCGCCGTTGCGGCCGACGACACCGATCCGGTCGCCCTCCGAGACGCCGAGGGACACGCCGTCGAGCAGGGCACGGGTGCCGTAGACCTTGCTGACGGCCTCGACATTGACAAGGTTGACGGCCACGAGTGCGCACTCCAGGGACGGGAAGGGGACAGACGCTCAAGCGTAGTCGCCCCCGCGGCCTTGCCGACGACTGCCCGGTTCCGGGCCGCTCAGGCGCCGAGTACCGTCGCGCCCGGCGCCGGGGACTGGGCCACCCGTGCCGTGCGGCAGGTGCCCGAGGCGGTGAGGGCCGCGGCCACCGCCTCCGCCGACTCCTCGTCCTTCGTCAGGAACGCCGTCGTCGGCCCCGAACCCGAGACCAGGGCCGCCAGGGCGCCGGCCTCCGTGCCCGCGGCCAGGGTGGCGGCGAGGGAGGGGCGCAGGGACAGGGCTGCGGGCTGGAGGTCGTTCACCAGCGCACCCGCCAGAGCCGTCGCGTCGCCCGTGCGCAGGGCGTCCAGGAGCGCCGGGGACGCCACCGGGGGCGGGACCTCGGTGCCCGCCGTCAGGCGGTCGAACTCGCCGTACACCGCCGGGGTCGACAGCCCGCCGTCCGCCACCGCGAACACCCAGTGGAAGGTACCGCCGACTTCGAGGGGGGACAGGTTCTCGCCCCGGCCCGTCCCCAGCGCCGCCCCGCCCACCAGGCTGAACGGCACGTCGCTCCCCAGCTCCGCGCAGATGGCGAGCAGTTCGGGCAGGGAGGTCTCCGTGCCCCACAGTTCGTCGCACGCCAGCAGCGCGCCCGCGCCGTCCGCGCTGCCTCCCGCCATGCCGCCCGCGACGGGGATGTCCTTGGCGATGTGGATGTGCACGTCGGGCTGGACGCCATGGCGCGCGGCCAGCGCGATCGCCGCCCGCGCGGCCAGGTTCGTACGGTCCAGGGGGACCTGGTCCGCGTCCGGCCCCGAGCACGTGACGCGCAGCGAGTCGGACGGGGCGACCGTGACCTCGTCGTACAGCCCGACGGCCAGGAAGACGTTCGCCAGGTCGTGGAACCCGTCGGGGCGCGCCCCGCCCACCGCCAGCTGGACGTTGACCTTCGCGGGGACCCGGACCGTGACCGTCATGCCGCCGCTCCCTTGTTCTCCGCGATACGGGCGAACTCCTCCACCGTCAGCGACTCGCCCCGGGCCTGCGGCGAGACCCCTGCCGCGACCAGCGCCGCCTCCGCCGCCGGAGCCGATCCCGCCCAGCCCGCCAGCGCGGCCCGCAGCGTCTTGCGGCGCTGCGCGAAGGCCGCGTCGACCACGGCGAAGACCTCCGCCTTCGACGCCGTGGTCCTGATCGGCTCGCTCCTGCGCACCAGCGACACCAGCCCGGAGTCCACGTTCGGGGCGGGCCAGAAGACGTTCCGCCCGATCGAACCGGCCCGCTTGACGTCGGCGTACCAGCAGGCCTTCACCGACGGTACGCCGTACACCTTGTTGCCGGGGCGGGCCGCGAGCCGGTCCGCGACCTCCGCCTGGACCATGACCAGCGTCCGCTCGATGCTCGGGAAGCGCTCCAGCATGGTGAGCAGCACGGGAACCGCGACGTTGTACGGGAGGTTCGCGACCAGCGCCGTAGGAGCGGGCCCCGGCAGCTCCGTCACCTGCATCGCGTCGGAGTGCACCAGGGCGAACCGGTCGGCCCGCTCCGGCATCCGCGCCGCGATCGTCGCCGGCAGCGCGGACGCGAGCACGTCGTCGATCTCCACGGCCACCACCCGCTCGGCGGCCTCCAGCAGCGCAAGGGTGAGTGAGCCGAGACCGGGCCCGACCTCGACCACCACGTCGTCGTCCCGCACACCGGCCGTCCGCACGATCCGGCGAACGGTGTTCGCATCGATGACGAAGTTCTGGCCGCGCTGCTTGGTCGGGCGTACGCCGAGCGCCGCCGCCAGTTCCCGGATGTCGGCGGGGCCCAGCAGGTCGTGCAGGGGCTCGGGAGGCGTCTCAGAAGGCTCAGTGCTGCTCACCGCTCAAGCGTAAAGGCCCCCGGCACCCGCCTCGCCCCGCGTGGTCCGTCCCTGCGCCGCTCCGCATACCGGGGTGCCGGGAGGGGACGTGCCGGGGCGCTCCCCGCAGGGCGTCGAACACGACTTCACGCGTCGCGGGCAGCCGTCCCGAACGTTCGACGCCCGAGGAGACTCCCCGGCACGGCACCGCCCCCGGAGCCCCCGCGAAAAACGGCGACCGCACCGCCCCACGGCGGCACCGCCCCCGCCTCAGCCCCGCAGCCTGCCCCCGCAGTGCGGCCAGGGGCTCGCCCCCCGCTGCACGTACAGCTTCTTCGCCCGGAACGTCTGCTCGCCCGCGCTCGCGTCCTGCGGCCGCCCCCGCCCGCCCAGCGCCTGCCAGGTCTGCGTGTCGAACTGGTAGAGGCCGCCGTAGTGGCCCGTGGCGTCCACCGCGCCGGGCCGCCCTCCGGACTCGCAGCGGGCGAGCGCGTCCCAGTCCAGCCCGTCGGCCCCGGACACGGAGGCCGGCCGCTCCTTGGTCCCGACCTTCACGCGCTGGGTGACCGGCTCCCGGGCGATCTCCTCGGCGATCCTTCTCGGCTTCTGCCTGACCCCGTTGACGATCCGCACGGAGTACGTGATTTTCCTGGAGCCGTACTGCCCCGCCTGCACGACGGCTTCGGTGCCCTTGAAGAGCGACGGGTCCGCCGTCCTCTCGACGGCGAACGGGACGAGTTCCTCACGTACTTCCTCGGTGCCCCTGATCCGCATCACGGTGACCGTCTGCCCGTCGCGCGGGAAGCTGCCGGGCGGCACGGAGGTGGTGTCCTGGCCGCGCAGGGTGATGCCGGCCTCCTCGACCGCCTCCCGCACGGTCGCGGCGTTCGTGCGGACGGTGCGTTCGCGCCCGTCCGCCATGAACGTCACGGCCCGCTCGGTGCGTACGTCCAGTGCGAGGCCGGTCCGTCCGATCTCCAGGGAGCGCGAGGCGGAGAGGTACGCGCCCTCCGCGCGCACCCCGAGCTGGCGCAGGGCGCCCTCGACCGTGCGGGCGGTGGTCCACACCCGGCGCCGCTGCCCGTCCAGGGTCAGGGCCACGGGGCGGCCGTACCGGACCACCACCTCGTCGCCGCTCGTCAGTGCCGCGCCGGGCGCGGGTGCGACGAGGTCGTGCGCCCCCACCTCGACACCCTGGTCCTCCAGCAGCTCGGTGACGTCGTCGGCGAAGGTGTGCATCGTGCGGGGTACGCCGTCGACGCTCAGCTTCACCGCCTTGTCGTGGGCGACGAACGCCGAGGTGCCGCCGGCCAGGAACGCGACGACCAGCGCCTGCGGCACGAGGCGGCGCAGTGCCTCCGGGCGCTCGGCGCCCTTGCGGCGCCTGGCCGCGCGCCGGGCATCCGCCCTGCCGCCGGGCACGCCGGGCGCCACCGGTGGGGCGGGCGCGGCTGCCGCGCCCGGGAACTGGCGGGGCAGCCGTACCTCCCGGAGCCCGTACGACGGCGCCGGCGGCGCGCCGTACTCCGCCGTGCGGCGGCCGCTGCCGCGCACCGCCCGGTGACTGCCCTGCGAATTGCCCACGACGCTCCAGAAGTCCGGTCCGCCCCGATGACGCTGCGGGCCGGGACACTAGCGGAGCCGTGGTCACTCTCCAAGGCAATACGGCTACGGAGAGTCGTGGCGGTCGCTGTCAGTAGTCGAACGCACGGGCCGTGTTCGCGGCGAGCGCCGCGGTCAGGACGTCCTCCTCGATCCCCTTGACCGCCGCCATGGCGCGCACGGTGACCGGAATCAGGTAGGGGGCGTTGGGCCGTCCGCGGTAGGGCGCGGGGGTCAGGAACGGCGCGTCCGTCTCGACGAGCACCAGTTCCAGCGGCGCGACGGCGAGCGCGTCCCGCAGGGGCTGGGCGTTCTTGAAGGTCATGTTCCCCGCGAAGGACATGAAGTAGCCCTTGCGGGCGCAGACTTCGGCCATCGCGGCGTCACCGGAGTAGCAGTGGAAGACGGTCCGTTCGGGGGCGCCCTCCTCCTCCAGGACACGCAGCACGTCCTCGTGCGCCTCGCGGTCGTGGATGACGAGCGCCTTGCCGCGCCGCTTGGCGATCTCGATGTGGGCGCGGAAGGACCGTTCCTGGGCGGCCATGCCCTCGGGGCCCGTGCGGAAGTAGTCGAGACCGGTCTCGCCGACACCCCGTACGTACGGCAGGGAGGCCAGCCGGTCGATCTCGGTGAGCGCGTCGTCGAGCGCCTCGTCCCCGCCCGCGATCCGCGCGCCCTGCCGCGACCAGCCGTCGGGATCCCCCAGGACGATGCGCGGGGCTTCGTTGGGGTGCAGGGCCACGGCGGCGTGGACGTTCCGGTGGGCGGCCGCCGTCTCGGCCGCCCACCGCGAGCCCTTCACGTCGCAGCCCACCTGGACGACGGTCGTGACACCGACCGAGGCGGCCTTCTCCAGGGCCTCCTCGACCGTGCCGTCCTGCATGTCCAGGTGGGTGTGCGAATCGGCGACCTCTCCCCGGAGAGGCTCGGGCAGCGGCGGAAGTGCGTCCTTGGGGCTCATGGTCACGATCGTACGAAAACCACGCGCCGTGCCCGCGGTGCGGCGGCCTGCTCCTTCGGGTGCGGCCTCCTACTTCCGGTGGTGGAAGGCGTGCAGCAGGTCCGACAGGTGCCGGTGGCGCTTCACCCGCACCGGGCCCGGGGCGTCGTCGTGAGCCGGTGCCGGTCCCGGCATTCCCACCACCGGTCCGCCCACGGGTGCGTCCACCACGGCGGACCGCAGCATTTCCCTGATCGAGGAGACCTGACCGGCCTTCATGATGCGCACGACGTGTCCGCCGCAGTTCAGGCAGGTGGGGCGGGACAGCGGCGAAGGAACTCGCTCGCCGTCAGCCGTGTAGGTCACGAATGCGTGGCCCTTGCCGTCGACGTGGTGATGTATTTCGAACGACTGCTCCCACCCGTGGCCGCACCTCATGCAGGCGAAGGCGTAGGCCTCGTGAACGGTGGTTCCTGCGCCGGCGGTGTCTGCGATCTCGCTCATGCCAGCTCCTTTCCACTGGTCCAGTGGACGCCTGTTTCGGCGGGAGCGCATCGGGGCCTGTCGAGATATGGAGCGGTCTTGGCCTTTCCATGGAAAAAGGCCCGGTGCGCGGCTTGCGCTTTAACTTTTCACGATAGTCCTTTGCCCTCCGCGGAGCCCGTCCGTGCCGCGTTCTTTGCCGCGACGACGGCATCGAACACGTCGCGTTTGGGCAGGCCCGCCTCGGCGGCGACCGCCGCGATCGCCTCCTTGCGCCGCTCCCCCGCCTCCTCGCGCACCTGCACCCTGCGCACCAGTTCCGCCGGGTCCAGATCCTGCGGTCCGGCGTCGGGGGCGCCTTCCACCACGACGGTGATCTCTCCCCGCACCCCTTCGGCCGCCCATGCGGCGAGCGTCTTCAGCGGGCCGCGCTTCACTTCCTCGTACGTCTTGGTCAGCTCGCGGCACACGGCGGCCCTGCGCTCGGCGCCGAAGACCTCGGCCATCGCGGCGAGCGTGTCGTCGAGGCGGTGCGGCGCCTCGAAGAACACCATCGTGCGCTTCTCCGCCGCCACCTCCCGCAGCTTGCCGAGGCGCTCGCCCGCCTTGCGCGGCAGGAAGCCCTCGAAGCAGAAGCGGTCGACGGGCAGGCCGGACAGGGCCAGGGCGGTCAGTACGGCCGACGGGCCCGGCACGGCCGTGACCCTGATGTCCTTCTCGACGGCCGCGGCGACCAGCCGGTAGCCGGGGTCGGAGACCGACGGCATGCCCGCGTCGGTGACCAGCAGGACCCGCTTGCCGTCTTCCAGCGCCTCGACGAGTTCGGGCGTACGGGCGGACTCGTTGCCCTCGAAGTACGACACGACACGCCCCGTCGTCTGCACGCCGAGCGCCTGCGTCAGGCGGCGCAGCCGGCGGGTGTCCTCGGCGGCCACGACGTCGGCCGTCGCCAGTTCGGCGGCGAGGCGGGGCGGCGCGTCGGCCACGTCGCCGATGGGAGTCCCCGCGAGGACGAGCGTTCCGGTCGTTCCAGTCGTTCCAGTCACAGGGACCATCCTCCCAGGGCGCACGGACGACGCGCACAGATGTGTTCCCTACGATGGCGCGGTGACCAGTACCGCGTCAGAAGCCCAGCAGGGCCGGGCCCCCGGGGAACAGCCGCCTCCGTGGCAGCGGCGGCTGCGCCGATTCGGCTACGTGCCCGCGCCCGGCCGCCACATCGGGCTGCGGATGCGGCTCGTGCCGCCGTACAGCAGGCCCGGCGCCCAGGTCTGGCGGGTGCTCGGGGTGCCGCCCGTACTCGCGGGGCACCTGGTGCGGTGGGCCGCGTGGGGCGGGCCGCTGCTGGTCGCGCTCGTCGCCGGGCTGCTGCGGTTCTGGCACCTGGGCAGCCCCAAGGCGGTGATATTCGACGAGACGTACTACGCCAAGGACGCCTGGGCGCTCATCCACCAGGGGTACGAGGGCCAGTGGCCCAAGGACGTCGACAAGAAGATCCTCGCCGATCCGTCGGCGGTCCCGGTCCCGGTCGATCCCGGTTACGTGGTGCATCCGCCGGTCGGCAAGTGGGTCATCGGGATGGGCGAGCAGCTCTTCGGGTTCACGCCCTTCGGCTGGCGCTTCATGGTGTGCGTACTGGGCACGCTGTCGGTCCTGATGCTCTGCCGGATCGGACGCCGGCTCTTCCGCTCGACGTTCCTGGGGTGTCTGGCGGGCGCGCTGCTCGCGGTCGACGGCCTGCACTTCGTGATGAGCCGCACGGCGCTGCTCGACCAGGTGCTGATGTTCTTCGTGCTGGCCGCGTTCGGCTGTCTGCTGATCGACCGCGACTGGTCCCGGCGCCGGCTCGCGGCGGCGCTGCCGTACGACGCCGAGGAGGACGTGCTGCGCCCGGACGCCGGTGTCGCGGAGGGGCTGCGGTTCGGGTGGCGGCCGTGGCGGATCGCGGCCGGTGTGTGCCTGGGCCTGGCGTTCGGCACCAAGTGGAACGGCCTGTACATCCTGGCGGCGTTCGGCCTGATGACGGTGGTGTGGGACGTGGGCGCGCGGCGGACGGCGGGCGCGTTCCGTCCGTACGCGGCGGTCCTGAGGCGGGACGTGGTGCCCGCCTTCGCGGCGACGGTCGTGGTCACCTTCGCGACGTACCTCGTCTCCTGGGCGGGCTGGATCGTCACCAAGGGCGGCTACTACCGGGACTGGGCCCAGGGCGACGGCAGGGGCGGCAACTGGACCTGGCTGCCCGACTGGCTGCGCAGCCTGTGGCACTACGAGACCGAGGTCTACAACTTCCACATCGGCCTGACCTCGGGTCACACCTACCAGTCGAACCCCTGGAGCTGGATCGTCCTGGGCCGCCCCGTCTCGTACTTCTACGAGTCGCCGAAGCCCGGCGAGCGGGGCTGCCCGGAGACCGCGACCGGCGACTGCGCCCAGGAGGTGCTGGCGCTCGGCACCCCGCTGCTGTGGTGGGCGGCGTGCTTCGCGGTGCTGTACGTGCTGTGGCGGTGGGCGTTCCGGCGCGACTGGCGCGCGGGGGCGATCGCGTGCGGCGTCGCGGCGGGCTGGGTGCCCTGGTTCTTCTACCAGGAGCGCACGATCTTCCTCTTCTACGCCGTCGTCTTCGTGCCGTTCCTGTGCCTGGCGGTGGCGATGATGATCGGCGCGATGCTGGGGCCACCGGGTTCGGACGAGCGGCGGCGCACGGTGGGGGCGGTCGGCGCGGGCGTGCTCGTGCTCCTCATCATCTGGAACTTCATCTACTTCTGGCCCATCTACACCGGCCGGACCATCCCGACAGAGGAGTGGCGCAACCGGATGTGGCTCGACACCTGGGTCTGAGCCGGGTCCGGGCCGGGCCCGAATCCAGGTCTGGGTACAGGCGTTCCCGGGCCGTCCGGCCGTTCGTCCCGGTCCGGTAACGGTCACCCCCGGTGTCACTGGCGTCCCGTACAGTGCGGTACAGCACTTCTTGAACATGTTCAGTTCAGCCGGGGACTCCTGGGGAGGGGGACTGCACAGCATGCGCAGTGGAACGAAGGTCGCCATAGTCGGCGGGGTGTTCCTGGTCGCGGCCGGGGGCGTGGGCTACGGCGCCTACTCCGTGGTGAGCGGCGGGACCGGCGACGGTACGGACCTCACGTCCGCCTCGGCGCCGAAGAGGACCGGGCCGCCGGGCGCGGACGAGGTCGAGCGGACCACGCAGGACTTCCTCGCCGCCTGGGCGAAGGGCGACGCCCGCGCGGCCGGTGAGCTGACCGACAACGCCGCCGCCGCGCGGCCCGCGCTGTCCGCCTACCGCGACGAGGCGCACATCAGCGAGGTGAAGCTGACGCCGGGCACGGCGGCCGGGGCGACGGTGCCGTTCACCGCCGACGCCACGGTGACGTACAAGGGGAAGAGCAAGAGCTTCTCGTACGCGTCGGAGCTGACCGTCGTACGCGGGCAGACCTCGGGCAAGGCCCTGGTCGACTGGGAGCCGTCCGTCCTCCACCCCGACCTGAAGGACGGCGAGACGCTGAGGGCGGGCGAGTCCTCGGCCCCGCCCGTCCGGGCGGTCGACCGCAACGGCACCGAGCTGACGAAGGAGAAGTACCCGTCGCTCGGTCCGGTCCTGGACGCGCTGCGCGCGAAGTACGGCGAGCAGGCGGGCGGTACGCCGGGCGTCGAGCTGACCGTCGGGAGCCCGGGCGGCGAGGCACCCGCCCGGACCGTGCTCACCCTCGCCAAGGGCAAGCCCGGCGAGCTCCCCACGACGCTGGACGCGGACGTGCAGGCGGCGGCCGAGACGGCGGTGAAGCAGCACAGCGAGGCGTCGGTCGCGGCGGTCAAGCCCAGCACGGGCGAGATCCTGGCGATCGCCAACAACCGCGCCGACGGCTACAACGCGGCGGCCCTCGGCAAGCAGGCGCCCGGTTCCACGATGAAGATCGTGACGGCGGCGATGCTGCTGGAGAAGGGCCTGACCGGGGCGGACCGCAGGGCGGAGTGCCCGCGGACCGTGCTGTACCAGGGCCGGAGCTTCCACAACCTGGACAACTTCGAGATCCCCGACGGCACTTTCGCCACCAGCTTCGCCCGCTCCTGCAACACCGCCTTCATCAAGCTGATCGACGACACCAAGGACGACGCGGCGCTGCCCAGGACCGCGCGTGAGGTCTTCGGCCTCGGCCTCGACAACTGGCAGACCGGGATCACCACCGCCGACGGCACGGTGCCCGAGGTCACCGGCGGCGAGGCGGCGGCGCAGTACATCGGCCAGGGCGCGATCGAGATGAACGCCCTCAACATGGCGTCGGTCACCGCCACCGCCAGGGCCGGCACGTTCAAGCAGCCGGTCATCGTGCCGCAGTCGCTCGACGGCCGGCAGCTGGCGACCGCGACCCGCTCCCTGTCGCCCTCCGTGCACAGCCAGCTGCTCGGCATGATGCGGCAGACGGCGACGGCGTCCTGGGGCACGGGCACGGAGGCGATGGCCTCGGTCGGCGGCGACAAGGGCGCCAAGACCGGTTCGGCGGAGGTCGACGGGCAGGGCAAGTCCAACAGCTGGTTCGCCGGCTTCAGCGACGACGTGGCGGCGGCGGCGTCCGTCGAATCGGGCGGCCACGGCGGCGACGCGGCGGGCCCGCTGGTGGCGGCCGTGCTGCGGGCGGGCTGACGGAGGGCCGCGGGACCGGCTCGCACGGCCGGTACGACCACCGTCGGGGCGCGGGCGGTGAGCACGCCGGCGAGAACCGGGCCCACCCCGGTTCGCCGAAGCCCCGCGCGCCCGGCATCCCGACGGGCGGTTCGCCGCGGGTCGGCGTGGAGCCCGTACGGCGCGGACCGGGCGCGGAGAAGGCCGGGCGGGCGGCGCGCCGGTGGACGTGCGCGAGCGGGCCGGACGACACCTGTCGTCACGGCGGGCCTGCTGCGCCCGGCGTCGGCCTGCTGCTCCCCACCGGACGGCCTCCGGGGTCCCGGCCGGTCACACGACGGACCGCACCGCCCTGACCAGGGCCTGCGCGCGCGGGTCGGAGGTAACTCCCTTCTGGTGGCCGTTGGTCACGTATCCGAAGGCGATCCCGGACTCCGGATCGGCGAAACCGAGCGAGCCGCCCCGCCCCGGGTGGCCGAACGAGCCGGGCGCGAGGAGCGGCGCGCCGGAGCCGTGCAGCATGAAGCCCAGTCCGAAGCGGGTGTTGACGATCAGGACCCGGTCCGGGCCGGACGATTCCTCGGTGCGCGCGAGCGTGAGCGTCGCCGGGGCGAACAGACGGTGCCCGTCGACCGGCCCGATCATCGCGGCATAGCACCGCGCCAGCGCCCGCGCGGTGGATATCCCGCCCGCGCCGGGGAGTTCGGCGGCCCGGAACGCCGGGTCGTTCAGGTCCGCGTCCGGGTCGATCGCGTCGAACGCGCGCCGGGTGAGCGACGCGGGGTCCGCGTACGCCTCGGTCACGCTCCGCTTGGGCCGCATCCGCAGCGCCCCGCCGTCCAGGGGCGGCGCCTCGACCGGCCCGACCCGGCCCACCCGGTGCGCCTCGTCCGCCGGCAGCCCGATCCAGAAGTCGAGCCCCAGCGGGCGGGCGATCTCCTCGGCGATCCACCGCCCGACGGTCCGCCCCGTCACCCGCTTCACGAGCTCGCCGATCAGCCAGCTGTACGTCTGCGCGTGGTAGCCGTGATCGGTTCCGGGCTCCCAGGCGGGCGCCTGGGCGGCGACGGCGCGCGGCCCGGAGACACCGTCGATCGCCTCGGCGGGCGTCAGCGGGCGGTCGAGCGCGGGTATGCCCGCCCGGTGGGACAGTAGATGCCGGACGAGGACCCGTTCCTTGCCGTTGGCCTTGAACTCCGGCCAGTACGTGCCGACCGGCGCGTCCAGGTCGATCTGCCCGCGCTGGTGCAGCAGCAGCGGCACGGCGGCGGCCACGCCCTTGGTCGCGGACCGTACGACCTGGGCGGTGTCCACGGCCCACGGTTCGGTGCCGTCCACGTCGCGCGTCCCCGCCCACAGGTCGACGACCTTGCGGCCGTCCCGGTAGACGGCGACGGCGGCTCCTCGCTCGCCCCGTTGCCCGAAGTTGCGCACGAACGCGTCCCTGACCGGTTCGAATCCGGCCGCCACCGTGCCCCGTGCATCCACTGCTGCGCTCGCGCTCATGTCCCCCATGGTGCAACGGCCCTGCTGGGCGGGGTGGCGGGGGGTCTCGGTGCCGCCGTGCGGGGCCTGTCCCCTAGGCCTCCACCCGCACCGACCCCGGGTCGAACCCGAACGGCAGCTCCAGCCGGTGCGCCCGCACCACCGCGTCGTCCGACAGCGGCTCCTGCGTCCGCCCGTCCGCCACGATCACGCCCCCGCTGAGGATCACCGAGCGCGGGCACAGCTCAAGGGCGTACGGCAGGTCGTGCGTGACCATCAGCACCGTGGTGTCCAGCCCCCCGCACGGCATGGTGCCCGTGTACCCCCTGCCGACCCTGGCCAGGTGCACGCGTTCGCCCCTCTCGTACGAGCGGATGAAGAGCGCGCCCGCCGTCTTGCCCAGGACGCCCCAGTGCCGCACGCCCCGCGCCTCGAGCCCGCGCGAGCGCCGCGCGGCCGACATCCTTCGCATCTCGTCCGTGATCACATCGCCGTAGCGGATCATGAACGACGCGATCTGGACCAGCATCGGCGGAGCCTCAGCCGCTGCAGTCCGAGCACCAGGGAGCGCAGCTCCATGGGGGAGGCGAGCAGCACGGAGGCGGCGACGCCGAGCGTCCCCTCGGCGAGGGCATTCCAGGCGCCCCACAGGCCCGGGACGCTCAGCGGTATGCCGAGCACCTCCACCCGCTCCCCCTCGGCCACGAAGGGCAGCAGGACGGCGAAGGCGACGAAGGGCACTTCGACGAGGAGCCGCTTGAGCAGGTGGCCGGCCGGGACGCGGGCGGCGTACGCGACCGCGCCGAGCAGCACGGCGTACCCGCCGAACGCCCACATCGCCTCGCGCGGCGTGGACACGACGACGAGCACGAAGCAGAGGACGGCGACGAGCTTGCAGTGCGGCGGCAGGGCGTGCACGGCGGTGTGCCCGTGCCGGTAGAGCTTGTGGGCGTGGCCCGCTCCCATGTCAGGCGGTTTCCTTTTCCCTGTACGCGCCGCCGTGGCCCCGACCGCCGGCTGCCGCTGTCCGCGCCGGCGCCGCACCGTCCAGAAGACGCCGCTGCCGACGGCGACGGTCGCGCCGACACCGACGACGCCCGCGAGGCCGCCGGAGAGACGGCCGTCGCCGATGCTCTCGACGGTGTGGTCGGCGAGCGGGGAACCGGCGGCGGCGTGCTCCTCGACGTTCTTGTCGATGCCCTGGTCTGCGGCGATCTTCTCCAGGCCGTCCGGGCCGGCGGAGGCGTAGAACGACACGAACCCGGCGAGGACGAACGCGGCGACGAGACCGGCGAGCGGGGCCGCCCGCTCCTCCCCGAGTTCGCGGCGCGCTCCTCGCAGGCTGACGGCGACAGCGGCCACGGCTGCGACGCCCGCCACAGCCGAAACAGGTGTGCTGATGAATCCGTCGGGGACACGCATGGGGAGGCTCCGCTTCATGCGGGGTGGTTGACCGTTCGACGGCAGCGCCCTCCTGCGAAGAGGTCGCAAGAGCAAACGGGTCACAGGTGGAGCCTGGCCGCACCGCGGAATATGGGATATTAAGGACAAAAGCCGCGAATTCGAGGAGTAGCCCGATGCACCCAGCAATCGAGGGCCACGCACGGGCCTGCCTCATCACCGACGGTCCCCAGCGTCACGCCGTCCCCGTCGCCCTGCGCTACGACCCGGGGAAGAACCCGCGCGCGGTGCGCCTGGTCTTCCCGCCGGACGTCTCGCCCGACGGAGCCGCGAACGAGTGGGTCTTCGACCGCGCCCTCCTGGAGGCGGGTCTGAACCGTCCGGCCGAAACCGAGAACGGCGACGTCCGGGTCTGGCCGTGCGGCCGGGTGCAGGCCGTGATGGAACTGCGTTCGCCGCAGGGCATGGCGGTGATCCAGTTCGACAGGGCGCCGCTGCGCCGCTTCCTGGAACGTACGCACGTTGTCGAGGAGCCCGCTCCCGCGACCCCCGAAGCCGCCCGCTGAGAAACGGTGAGGCCCCCGGTCTTCCGACCGGGGGCCTCACCGCCGCACCGGGTCCCGTCCCCACGAGCCGGTGCGCGACCGGGGCGCCCTCCGCTCAAGAGGCGGCCCCGGAGCTTCTCAGCGCCTAGGCACGCACCAGCTCACGCTCGTCCCGGGGGGTGTCGTCGCCCAGCTCCTTGCGCAGCTGCTCGCCCTCGACGTCCACGTTCGGCAGCGCCTTGTCGAGCCAGCGCGGCAGCCACCACGCCTTCTCGCCGAGCAGCGCCAGCACGGCGGGCACGATGGCCATCCGTACGACGAAGGCATCGAAGAAGACGGCGATCGCCAGCCCGAAGCCGATCATCTTGACCATCGACTCGCTCGACCCGATGAACCCGGCGAAGACGGCCATCATGATCACGGCCGCGGCGGTGACGACCCGCGCGCCGTGCTGGAAGCCGGTGATGACCGCCTGTCCCGGCCGCTCCCCGTGGACGTACGCCTCCCGCATGCGCGTGACGAGGAAGACCTCGTAGTCCATGGCGAGACCGAAGACGACACCCACCATGAAGATCGGCATCATCGACATCACGGGGCCGGTCTGCTCGACACCCATCACATCCGCCAGCCAGCCCCACTGGAAGACCGCGACCACCGCGCCGAGCGCCGCCACCACGGACAGCAGGAACCCGAGCGCCGCCTTGAGCGGGACGAGGACCGAGCGGAACACCAGCATCAGCAGCAGGAACGCGAGGCCGACGACGAGCGCGAGGTACGGCAGCAGCGCGTCGTTCATCTTCTGCGAGAAGTCGATGTTCATGGCCGTGGAGCCGGTCACCAGGACCTCGGCGCCGGTGTCGGACGTGATGCCCGGGCCCGCGTCGCGGATCGAGTGCACCAGTTCCTCGGTCGCCTCGGAGCTGGGCCGGTCCTTCGGGACGACGGTGACGACCGACGTGTCGCCGGCCTTGTTCAGCTGCCCGGGCACGGTGGCGGCGACGCCGTCCATGTCCTTCACGATGCCGGTGACCCGGTCCACCGCGTCCTTGGGCCGCTCGGCCCCCTCGACGTCGACCACGACCATCAGCGGCCCGTTGAAGCCGGGGCCGAACCCGTCCGAGAGGAGGTCGTACGCCTTGCGCTGAGTGGTGCTGACCGGCTGCGAACCGTCGTCGGGCAGCCCCATCTCCAGCGAGGCGGCGGGCACGGCGACCACGCCGAGCCCGACCACGGCGGTGATCAGGACGGCGATCGGCCGCCGCAGTACGAAACGGGCCCAGCGCGTACCCATGTTGGGCTTGTCCGTCCCGGCGGCCCGCTCCTGGCGCTTGCGCGCCTTGCGCCCGAAGACCTTCCTGCCCGCGAACCCGAGCAGTGCGGGGACCAGCGTGAGCGCGACGAGAACGGCGATCACGACCGTGCCGGCCGCGGCGAAGCCCATCTTCGTCAGCATCGGGATGTTGACGACGGCGAGTCCCACGAGCGCGATCACGACGGTCAGCCCGGCGAACACGACGGCGGACCCGGCGGTTCCGACGGCCCGCCCGGCCGCGTCCTCCGGCTCACGCCCCTCGGCCAGCTCGGCCCGGTAGCGGGAGACGATGAACAGCGCGTAGTCGATGCCGACCGCGAGCCCGATCATCATCGCGAGCGTCGACGTCGTCGAGCCGAGATCGAGGACGTTCGCGAGCGCGGCGATCGTGGAGACCCCGATGCCCACGCCGATGAGCGCGGTGAGCAGCGGCAGCCCGGCGGCCACCAGCGACCCGAAGGTGACGACGAGGACGATCGCGGCGACCGCGACGCCGATGATCTCGCCCGAGCCGGTCTCGGGCACGGCCTGGAGCGCGTCGCCGCCGATCTCGACGGTCAGCCCGGTCGCCCGCGCCTCGTCGCCCGCCTCGACCAGCGCCTCCCTGGTCCCCTCGGTCAGTTCCATGCCGCTGACCTTGTACGAGACCTGGGTGTACGCCGTCGTACCGTCACGGCTCACGGCCTTGCCCGCGTACGGGTCGACGACCGAGGCGATCTGCTCGGCACCGGCACCGGACTTGAGCCCCTGGACGACCTTCTCCACCTCGCTCCGGTGTCCGGCGTCGGTCATCCGCTCCCCTTCGGGAGCCTTGAACACCACGCGGGCGGTGGCACCGTCCGCGGAGGCGCCGGGGAAGCGCTGGTCGAGCAGGTCGAATGCCTTCTGGGCCTCGGTCCCCGGTATGGAGAAGGAGCTGGAGGTGGCAGTGGACGCGGAGACGGCGCCGACGCCGGCGAGCACCAGCAGCGCGATCCAGGCGAGGGCGACGAAGGGGCGGCGGCGGAAGGCGAACCGGCCCAGTGTGTAGAGGAATGTGGCCACGAGGGCGTACTCCCGGTCAGGTCGTTGGGACGAGCAGGGCAGGGGGAACCAGCCCGACGACAAGAGCGGTGCGCGTCAGGTGGAGCGTTTCTCCGGGGGCGGACGCCGGGGTGGGGACCCCGCGGCGCCGCCGGGGTACTGCGGCCGTCAGGCGACACCCAGCGCGGGCAGCACCACGGCATCGACGTAGTCGGCGAGGAAGGCCCGGTCGGGCGACCGGTCCTCGATGAGCTCCCGGGCGACGAAGGCGCCCAGGAGCATGTGCGGGACGTACCGCAGGGCGGGCGTCCCGGCGGGGATCTCACCCCGGTCCACGGCCCGCCGCAGCAAGCCGTCGAGCCCGGTGAGCTCGGGGGCGAAGAGCAGCTCCCGAAGTGCCTGGTGGAGGTCGGGGTTCTGGTGCACGGCCTGGGCGAGACCCCGCATCAGCGCGGAGTCCTTCTCCAGCTGGCAGTCGTCGGAGCGCCGCACCAGGGCATGGAAGTCCCCGCGCAGCGTGCCGGTGTCGACGTCGGCGGTACTGACCGGCTTGCAGTGGCGCAACGCCCTGGCGACCAGCTCCGGCTTGCTCCCCCACTGTCGGTAGAGGGTGGCCTTGCTGGACCGGGTGCGGGACGCGACGGCATCCATGGTCAGGGCGTCGTAGCCGACTTCACGGAGCAGGTCGAGCACGGCTCCGTACAGCTCACCCTCACGCTCGGCCGTGAGCCGTGTGCGCGCCATCCCCCACCCCTCTCCTGAACGAAACGGTTTCGTACACCTCAAAGGTACGCCCGCACTCATCGAAACGAAACCGTTTCGGTGGTGTTCCGCGCCACAAGTTGCCGCGCCCCCTCCGGGCGGAAAGCATTGGGGGGTGAGCGACGAACCCGGGTCCGTCGGCCCGCAAGAGACCACAGCCCCCGAGCCCCTGGGCACCACGGGCATCTCTCCGGCCGCTCCCGCGCGGGACGCGCCGACCGCCACCTCGCCCGCCGCGGCGGCTGCGGAGGGGGACGTGCCGGGACGCGCCCCGCAGGGCGTCGAACGCGACGAGTCCGAAGAGAAACCCGTATCCGGACGTCCGGCGCCCGAGGAGAAGCCCCGGGGCGACGGCGCCCCCGCCGACGGCACCCACCCGTACCTGCGCTTCCCGCACCTGCACGGCGACCTCCTCTGCTTCGCGGCGGAGGACGACCTCTGGCTGGCCCCGGTCGCGCCCCCCGGAAAGCAGCCGGACCGGGCCTGGCGCCTCACCGTCGACCGCACCAAGGTCTCCCACCCCCGCTTCTCCCCCGACGGCCGCCACATCGCGTTCACGACCTGGCGCAGCCTCGACCCCGAGGTCCACCTCCTGCCCGTGGACGGCGGCCGGCCCGCCCGCAGGCTCAGCTACTGGGGCTCGCTCGACACCCGCGTCTGCGGCTGGACACCCGAGACACCCGACAACCCCCCGCACATCCTGGCCGTCGCCTCCCACGGCCAGCCCTTCTCCCACTACTCGTGGGCCTACACCCTCCCCACCGACGGCAGCCCAGGCGCCCAGCTGCCCTGGGGCCCGGTCTCCGACATCGCGGTCGCGGACATCGACGGCGAGCGCCGTACGCTCCTGCTCACCGGCAAGCCTCCGCACGAGCCCGCCGCGTGGAAGCGCTACCGGGGCGGCGCGACCGGCCGCCTGTGGCTGCACGGCGAGCGGCTGCTCCCCGACATCGGCGGCCATCTCAACTGCCCCATGTTCGTGAACGGACGCGTCGCGTTCCTCTCCGACCACGAGGGCGTGGGCAACCTCTACTCCTGCGCGTACGACGGCACCGACCTGCGCCGCCACACCGACCACGACGCGTTCTACGCACGGAACGCCTCCAGCGACGGCACCCGCGTCGTCTACCAGTGCGCGGGCGACCTGTGGCTGGTGGACGACCTGTCCCCCGGCGCGACACCGCGCCGCCTGGACGTCCGTCTCGGCGGCCCCCGCGCCGGCCGGCGCCCCCACCACGTCCCGGCCGCCAGCAACATCGACGGCCTGTCCGTCGACACGACCGGCCGCGCCAGCGCCGTCGTCGTCCGCGGCAGCCTGTACTGGCTCACCCACCGCGACGGCCCGGCCCGCACCATCACGGACACCCCGGGCGTGCGGGCCCGCCTGCCCGAGATGCTCGGCGGCGGAGGCAAGGTCGCGTACGTCACGGACGCCGAGGGCGAGGACGCGATCGAGATCGCGTACCTGCCGCGCGCCAGCGGCGACCGCGCGCCGCGCCGCCTCGCGTCCGGCAGGCTCGGACGCGTACACGAACTGGTGTCGGACCCGGAGGGCGAGCGCATCGCGATCGCCTCGCACGACGGCCGGCTCCTGCTGGTCGACACCATGGAGACCGCGGAGGACGCGGGGACCGCGGAGACCCCGAAGGACGCGGACGGCGAGGTCACCGAACTGACCCGCTCCCTCAACGGCCCGGTCCGCGACCTCGCCTTCTCCCCCGACGGGGCCTGGCTGACCTGGTCGCACCCCGGTATCGGCCGCTCCCTGCGCCAGATCAAGATCGCGAAGATCGAGACCCGGCAGATCGTCGACGTCACCGACGGCCGCTTCGAGGACGAGAACCCGGTCTTCACGAGCGACGGCCGCTACCTCGCCTTCCTCTCCTGGCGCGGCTTCGACCCGGTGTACGACGTCCACACCGGAGACCTCTCCTTCCCCCTGGGCTGCCGCCCCTACCTGGCCCCGCTCTCCTCCGCGACGCCGTCCCCCTTCGCGATGTCCGCGGAGGGCCGTCCGGCGGCCGGCGGGCTGGACCTGGCGGACGGCGGGGGGAGCGGGAGCACCGACGGCACGACGGTCCTGGTGGAGGTCGAGGGCCTGCCGAACCGGGTGACGCCCTTCCCCGTGTCCGCGTCCAAGTACTCCGGGCTGCACGCGGTCTCCGGCGGCGGCCTGGTGTGGCTGCGCTGGCCGATCTCCGGAGCGCTCGGCGAGACGTTCGCCAACCCGGCCGACATGTCGGGCCGCCCCGCCCTCGAACACTTCAACCTCACCAAGGCGCGCAGGACCGAGCTCGTGAACGACCTCGACTGGTTCGCGGTGAGCGGCGACGGATCGCGCCTGGTGGTCATGGACGAGGGCGAACTGCGCGCCGTCCCCGCCACCGAGACCGGCGACAGCGACTCGACGGTCTACCTGGACATGCGCCGCATCATGCACCAGGTCGACCCGGTGGCGCAGTGGCGGCAGGCGTACGCGGAAGCGGGCCGCATCGTCCGGGCGTACTTCTGGGAACCGGGCATGTGCGGCATCGACTGGGACGCGGTCCTCGACCAGTACCGCCCCCTGCTGGAACGGGTCGCCACCCCCGACGAGTTCGCGGACCTGCTCCGCGAGGTCCTGGGCGAGCTGGGCACCTCGCACGCGTACGTCGCCGCCGCGCGCCGCAACGAGGGGCCGCCGCACTACCAGCGCGCGATGGGGCTGCTCGGCGCCAACTTCGTGTGCCGGGACGGCAAGTGGCTGGTCCGGCGGATCCTTCCCGGCGAGTCGTCCGACTCCAAGGCGCGCTCGCCCCTGGCCGGTACGGGCATCCGGGAGGGCGCGGTCCTCACCCACGTGGACGGCCGGCCGGTGGATCCCGTGTCGGGTCCGTACCCCCTCCTCGCGGCGGCCGGGGGGACGACGGTCGAGCTGACGTTCCAGCCGGCGGAGGGGGAGGGGGCGGCCCGCAGGGTCGCGATCGTCCCCCTGGTCGACGAGCGCCCCCTCCGCTACCAGGACTGGGTGGCCAAACGCCGGGAGGTGGTGCGGAGGTTGAGCGGCGGGAAGTGCGGCTACCTGCACATCCCCGACATGGGCGGCTCCGGCTGGGCCCAGTTCAACCGCGACCTGCGCAGGGAGGTGTCCCTGCCCGCGCTGATCGTCGACGTACGGGGCAACGCGGGCGGGAACATCAGCGAACTGGTGGTGGAGAAGCTCACCCGCACCATCGTCGGCTGGGACCTGACGCGCGACGCGGAGCCGGTCTCGTACGCCTCCAACGCGCCCCGGGGCCCGGTGGTCGCTCTGGCCGACGAGGCGACGTCCTCGGACGGTGACATGATCACGGCGGCGTTCAAACTGCTGGGCCTGGGGCCGGTGGTGGGCCAGCGCACCTGGGGCGGGGTGGTGGGCATGACCGGCCGCCACACGCTGGGCGACGGCACGGTGATCACGGTGCCGATGAACGCGGCGTGGTTCGACGCGTACGGGTGGTCGGTGGAGAACCACGGCGTGGAGCCGGACATCGAAACCCTGCGCACCCCCCTCGACTGGGCGGAGGGCCGCTACGCCCAACTGGACGACGCGGTCCGGGTGGCGCTGGACCTGCTGGCGGCGCGGCCGGCGTCGGCCCCTCCGACGTACTCGAACGTCCCCGACAGGACCCGCCCTCCCCTCCCGCCGCGCGCGACTCCGTGACGGGCGCGCGACTCCGCGGCGGGGCGGGGCCAGGAGACACCCTCCTGGCCCCGCCCCGCCGGTCTGCCCCCCCTGGCCCCGTCGGCCGGCACCGCCCGCCGGGCCGCACCCACCGCGCCGCCACGCCGCCCCGCCACGCGAGAGGGCGCACCCGGTGGGACCGGGTGCGCCCTTCGTACGGCGGGGCGGAGCGACGGGGTGCGCCGCGTCAGCCGCCGCCCGCGTCAGGACCGGAGCCGCTCCTGGCCCTCGTCCCGCTCATCGAGCATCTCCCGGTCCATGTCCCGGTCCGTCTCCCGGTCCATGTCCCGGTCCCGGTCCATGTCCCGGTCCCTGACCATGTCCCGGTCCAGGTCCCGGCCCATGACCTGGCTCCGGTCCTCCCGGGCCCGCCGGACATGCTCCGACGCCTCGCCCTTCGTGCCGCGCGAACCCTGCTTGGCCTGCTTGGCCTGCTCGGCGAGTTCCTGCGCCTTGTCCTTGAACTGGTCTGCGATGCCCATGAAGTTCACTCCTAGAGGGGTGCGAGGGGAAGTGGGGCATGTCGGCCCCCTTGGGCCTCGACCAGACTGACACGACCGGACATTCGGCGCATTTTGATCACTAACGCTGTGTACTCGGCGCTCGTTCCGTACGCTCCGCACGCGCCTTCTCGTCCGCCTCTCCCCCCGCCCCCACGAGTCCCTTCCCCACCCCTGTCAGCCGAGGCCCGAACCGCTTCATCTCCCGCTGCCCCACCACCCCGATGAGCGCCGGCAGGTACCCGCGCACGGACTGCATCCCCCGCAGCCACCACTGCGCGTACACGTGCGACGAACGCCGCTCGATGCCCGCGACGATCCGGTCGACCGCCGGACCGAGCGGGTACGTCCGGTTCGAGGGCCACGGCAGCCGCTGCCGCAGCTCCCGCATCACGTCGTCCTCGTCCGCGCCCCGCACCATGTCCGTGTCGGTCCACGACAGGTACCCGACCCCGACCCGCACCCCCCGGTACCCGACCTCGGCCCGCAACGAGTGCGCGAACGCCTCGACGCCCGACTTCGACGCGCAGTACGCCGTCATCATCGGCGCCGGTGCGATCGCGGCCAGCGACGCGATCTGGAGGAAGTACCCCCGGTTCTCCAGGAGTACCGGCAGGAACGCCCGCCCCGTCACCGCCCCGCCGATCAGGTTGACCTCGACGACCCGCCGCCAGGCGACCGGATCCGAGTCCACGAACGGACCCCCGGAAGCGACCCCCGCGTTGGCCACGACGATGTCGACCTTCCCGAACCGCTCCTTGACCTCCCGCGCGACCCGCGCCATCGCCTCGTGGTCGGTGACATCGGCGTGCCACCAGTCCGCGTCGGAGTGCAGCCGCCCCGCCACCTGCTCCAGCTCGTCCGGCTCCAGGCCGACCAGCGCCACCTTCGCGCCGCGCGCCGACAGCTTGCGGGCCAGCAGCTCGCCGACGCCCCGCGCCGCGCCCGTGACGACCGCGACCTGCCCCTCCAGGTTCCGCCTGCCGCTCATACGGTCTGCTCCTTCTCCTCGTCGCGGACGGTGGGGGTGACGTACGCGGTCACCAGCTCGCGGAGTTTCGCCGTGACGGCCTCCGGTGCCTCCACCGGCGTCATGTGCCCGACACCGGCCAACTCGGTGAGTCCCAGCGGATGCGGCAGCGCGGCCACGATCTCGCGGGCGTGCACGGGCGGCGTCAGCCGGTCGGCGGTCCCCGCGATGACGGCGGTGGGCACGTCCAGCTCCCGTATCCCCGCCACGAGATCGAGCTCGCCGAGCACGTGCGACCAGGCCACGCGCGCGGCCCGCGGACAGGCGTGCACGATGCGGGCGCACTCCGCCACCCGCTCCGGCGAGGTCCCGGGCCCCATCGTCCCGTACTTGAGGATCGCCTTCGACAGCGCCGTGACGGGCCCCAGCGGCGCACGCGCCCCCAGCACCGCGCGCGTCATCCGCGTCCGCAGCCGGCCGGCCCGCATCGGCAGGACGAGCGACTCGGCGACCAGCCGCGAACTGCCCGTGCTGCACAGCAGAACGGCGGCCGCGTGCTCGCGGAACCCGGGCCGTCCGGCGGCGGCCATCATCGTCATGCCCCCCATGGAGTGCCCGGCCAGTACGGCCCGCTCACCCGGCGCGAGGGCGGTGGCGAGCACCGCTTCGAGGTCGTCGGCGAGGGCGTCCGTGCTGTAGCCGCCCGGCCCGACGGCGGGGGAACGCCCGTGTCCCCGCTGGTCGTAGACCACGACCCGGCACTCACCGGCGCCGGCGAGTGCGCGTATCTGCGCCGCCCAGAAGAGCGTCGAGCAGGTCCAGCCGTGCGCCAGGACGAGCGCGGGGGCACCCTCGGGCCCGTACACCTCCACGTGCAGCCGCGATCCGTCGGCGGAGACGGCGGTCAGCTCGCGCGAGGGGACCGGCGGCTCGCCGGCGGCCCGCATCAGCCGGCTCATGCGACCGCCTCCGCGGCACCGGCACCGGCACCGGCACTTGATCCGGCCGCTGTCCGCGCCCGTATCACCTCGTACTCCGCCATGTTCACTTCCCTCGTCGCGCGCCGGAACTCGCTCGGCGTCCCCGGCCAGATGGTGGTGTTGCGGCCGTTCGCGTCCAGGTACCAGCTGTCGCAGCCGCCCGTGTTCCACACGGTCCGCTTCATCCGGTCCTGCACCCTCCGGTTCCACGCGTGCACGGCCGAGGCCCGGGCGCCCAGCGCCACCCTGCCACCCAGGTCCGTCAACTGCCGCAGGTAGTCGGCCATGTAGTTCAGCTGCGACTCGATCATCAGGATCATCGAGCTGTTCCCGAGCCCGGTGTTCGGCCCGATGATCGTCATCCAGTTGGGGAACCCGGCCGCCGTCGCGCCGCGCAGCGACTCCATCCCGTCCTTCCACGCCTCGGCGAGCGTGATGCCGTCCGCGCCCACCACCCGTTCGGCGATCGGCATGTCGGTGACGCGGAAGCCCGTGCCGAAGATGATCGCGTCGACCTCGGCCTCCGTCCCGTCGGCCGCCACGACCGTGGACCCGCGCACCTCCCGCAGCCCCGAGGCGACGACGTCCACGTTCCGCTTCGCGAGCGCCGGATAGTACGAACTCGACAGCAGGATGCGCTTGCAGCCGATCCGGTACGACGGTGTCAGCTTGGCCCGCAGCGCCGGGTCCTTGATGGCCTTGGCCATGTTGGCCCTGGCGAGCGACTCGACGACGCCGAGCCGCTTGGGGTGCTTGGTGAACGCGGCGACCTGCAACTCCCGTATCCCGAAGAGCAGTCCGCGCCGCGCCTTCCCGGTGAACGGCAGCCGCCGGTGCAGCCACCGCTCGGGCCCGGTGACCGCCCGGTCCATGCGCGGCATCACCCACGGCGGCGTGCGCTGAAAGAGCGTCAGTTTCGCGACGCCGGGCTGGATCGACGGCACGATCTGGATCGCGGAAGCGCCCGTCCCGACCATCGCCACGCGCTTGCCGCGCAGGTCGTAACCGTGGTCCCACCGTGCCGAGTGGAAGACCCTGCCGGGGAAGCCGTCGAGTCCCGGCACGTCCGGAATTTTCGGGTCCGACAGCGGCCCGGTCGCGGACACCACCACGTCCGCGGTGATCGTGCCCTGCGTGGTCCCGATCTCCCAGCGCAGCTCGTCGCCGTCCCAGCGCATCATCCTCACTTCGTGGTCCAGCCGGATGTGCGGCCGCACCCCGAAGGTGTCGGTGACGTGCTCCAGGTACGCCCTGATGTGCTCCTGCCCCGAGAACGTGCGCGGCCAGTCCGGGTGGGGCGCGAAGGAGAACGAGTACAGATGGGAGGGCACGTCGCACGCGCAGCCCGGATAACTGTTGTCCCGCCAGGTGCCGCCCACCGCGCCGGCGCGCTCCAGGACGACGAAGTCGGTGATCCCCTCGCGGCGCAGCCGGACCGCGGCGCCCAGGCCGCCGAATCCGGATCCGATCACCGCCACTCGTACGTGCTCGTGCTCGGCCATGCCGACGCCTCCCGCGGTCCCACGAATCTGCCAGCAATCACTGGCACGATTCGGAGAGTAGAGCAGCCGCGTACTCATGGGTAGGGATCGGACACGAGGAAGTCGCGGAGGAAGTGCCCGAGGAAGCACCGGAGGAAGTGGCATCAGCGCGCACCGACCGCGGGTACCGGCGGTAGCGGCATAGGCTTCCCCCGTGGAAAGAGCCGCAGGAGCCCGTGAGTACCGCGTGGAGGAGCTGGCCAGGGAGGCCGGCATCACCGTGCGCACCCTGCGCTTCTACCGCGAGCGCAAGCTGCTGCCGCCGCCGCGCCGCGAGGGCCGTATCGCCTGGTACGACGACCGCCACCTGGCCCGGCTGCGCACCATCGCCGCTCTGCTGGCGCGCGGCCACACCCTGAACGGCATCGCGGACCTCACCGCCGCCTTCGGGAGCGGCCGCGACGTCGGCGAGCTCTTCGGCCGCGGCGAGGACGCCGCCCCCGCCACCTGGACCGAGGAGACCCCGGTCCGGCTCTCCCCCGAGGACCTCGCCGACCACTTCGCGGGCGAGGTCACCCCGGAGAACCTCGCCGCGGCGCTCGACCTCGGCTACCTCGCCGTCGACGGCGAGGAGATCGTGCACATCAGCCGCCGCCTGCTGGACGTGTCGGCGGCCCTGGTGCGCGAAGGCGTACCGCTGGCGGCCGTGCTCCGGGCGGGCAAGGAGGTGCGGGAGCACGCGACGGCGATGGCGGAGATCTTCACGGCCGTGGTCCGCTCCCACCTGACCGACGACGCACCGGACGGCGACGCGCCGGGGAACGGTCTCGCCGCGCCCCTGGAACGTCTGCGCCCGCTCGCCAAGAGCGTGGTCGAGGCGGAGCTCTCGATGGCCCTGGACCGCCTGATCAGGGCCGAGAAGGACCTCTGAACCGGCCGGGCCGGGGCTCACTGCCCGAAGACCGCCGTCACCGGCGCGTGGTCCGACCAGCGGAGGTCGTAACTGGCCGCCCGCTCGACGTACGCCTTGACCGCCCGCGCGGCCAGCCCCGGCGTCGCCACCGCGTAGTCGATGCGCCATCCCGAGTCGTTGTCGAAAGCCTTCCCGCGGTAGGACCACCACGTGTACGGGCCCTCCTGGTCCGGATGCAGCGCCCGCACCACGTCGACGTACGCCGCCTCGTCGAACACCCGCGTCAGCCAGGCCCGCTCCTCCGGCAGGAACCCGGAGGACTTCCGGTTCGCCTTCCAGTTCTTGAGGTCGGCCTCCTGGTGGGCGATGTTCCAGTCGCCGCACACCAGCACCTCGCGCCCGTCCGCCGCCGCGCGCTCCTTCAGCCCCTTCAGGTACGGCAGGAACTCGTCCATGAACCGCACCTTCTCGTCCTGCCGCTCCGTACCGACCTCACCGGAGGGCAGGTACAGACTGGCGACCGTGACACCGGGCAGGTCCGCCTCGACGTACCGCCCGCTCCCGTCGAACTCGGCGCTGCCGAATCCGACCCGTACCCGCTCCGGCTCCCGCCGCGCGTAGAGGGAGACGCCCGCCCGCCCCTTCGCGGCGGCCGGGGCGTGCACGACGTGCCAGCCCTCGGGCTCGCGCACCTCGCCCGGGAGCTGCTGCGGTTCGGCCCGTACCTCCTGGAGGCAGATCACATCGGCGGAGGTCTCGGCCAGCCACGGCACGAAGCCCTTCTTGGCGGCGGCGCGCAGGCCGTTTACATTCACAGAGGTCACAGTGAGCACCCCGGCACAATACAGAGATGGAAAATCTCCCGGCGCCGAACCTGCATAGAAGTACGATATCCCGCATGAATATCCAGGCACGCCCCTACGACCACCCCGACGCCGTCAAGCTCGAAGCCGAGGTACAGCAGGAGTACATCGAGCGCTACGACGGCGAGGGCGACACGACCCCCCTCGACCCCACCATGTTCGAGCCGCCGCGCGGCCTCTACCTCCTCGCGTACGACGACCGGGACCGCCCCGTCGCCAGCGGCGGCTGGCGCGCCCAGGACGAGAACGGCGAGGGCTACGCGGACGGCGACGCCGAACTCAAGCGCATGTACGTGATCCCCGACTGCCGTGGCCTCGGCCTGGCCCGCCGCATCCTCGCCGCCCTGGAGGACGACGCCCGCACGGCCGGCCGCACGCGGATGGTCCTGGAGACCGGCACCGCACAGCCGGAGGCCATCGCCCTCTACACGTCCAGCGGTTACGCCCCGACCGAGAAGTTCGGCCACTTCCGCGACTACCCGGACAGCCGCTGCTTCGCCAAGCCGCTGACGCCGTAACCCTGTTGACGCCGTGACGCCGTGACGGACACGGCGGAACACCGCCGCGCCTAAAAACGTTCAATGGGCACATACTTGGCGCCCGTCCCCTCGCCCCTGCCCGGAGGCCCCACGCATGACGCAGACGACGACCGACCGCCCCGCCCTCGTCGTCCCCGTACTGGCCTTCGCGGGAATCACCGTCGCCGTGATGCAGACCCTGCTCGTCCCGGTCATCAAGGACCTGCCCGTACTGCTCGACACATCGCCGGGAAACGCCACTTGGGTCATGACCGCGACCCTCCTGGCGGGCGCTGTCGCCACACCCGTCATGGGCCGGCTCGGCGATCTCTTCGGCAAGCGGAGGATGCTGCTGGCCAGTCTCGCCGTCATGGTCGTCGGCTCGCTGGTCTGCGCGTTCACCGACGACCTCGTGACGATGGTGGCCGGCCGGGCGCTCCAGGGCTTCGCCATGGGCGCGATACCGCTCGGCATCGGTATCATGCGCGACGCGTTGCCGCGCGAGCGGCTCGGTTCGGCGATGGCGCTGATGAGTTCGTCGATCGGGGTGGGCGGCGGGCTCGCCCTGCCGGCCGCGGCCCTGGTCGCCCAGCACGCCGGCTGGCACGCGCTGTTCCTCGGCGCGGCCGGGCTCGGCGTGCTGTCGATGCTGCTGACCGTTCTCGTCGTACCGGAGACTCCGGTACGGGCCACCGGCCGGTTCGACGTACCCGGCGCGATCGGCCTGGCCGCGGGCCTGGTCTGCCTCCTCCTCCCCGTCACCAAGGGCGGCGACTGGGGCTGGACTTCGCCCACCACGCTCGGCCTGTTCGCCGCGGCGGCCGTCGTCCTCGGACTGTGGGGCGTCATGGAGCTGCGGATCGAGGCCCCGCTGGTGGACCTGCGCACCAGCGCGCGCCGCGAGGTACTGCTCACCAACCTCGCCTCCATCATGGTCGGCGTCGCCTTCTACGCCGTCTCCCTGGTCCTCCCCCAGCTGCTCCAGCTCCCCACGTCGACCGGTTACGGCCTCGGCCGGTCGATGGTGGTGGCGGGGCTGTGCGTGGCGCCGCTCGGCCTGACGATGATGTTCGTCGCCCCGGTGTACGCCCGCCTCTCCGCCCGGCGCGGCCCCAAGGCCACGCTGATGCTCGGCCTGCTGATCATCGCGGTCGGTTACGGCGCGGGCCTCGGCCTGATGAGCGCCGCCTGGCAGACCGTCGTCGTCTCGGTGACGCTGGGCGCCGGCATAGGGCTCGCCTACTCGTCACTGCCCGCCCTGATCGTCGGCGCCGTCGACCCGTCGGAGACCGGCGCGGCCAACGGCCTGAACACCCTGATGCGTTCCATCGGCACGTCGGTGTCGAGCGCCGTGATCGGCATGGTCCTGGCCCACACCTCGGTCCGGGCGGGCGGAGTCGCGGTGCCCAGCATGGAGGGTTTCCGCATCTCGTTCGCGATCGCCGCCGGCGCGGTCCTCGTCGGCCTGCTCCTGGCGGCGTTCCTTCCGTCACAGCGGAACACCGCGCGGCTGGAGCTGCGCGCCGCGCGGGCCCCGCGCGTGGACGCCGGCGCGCCGGAGCTCCGGGCCCCGGCGCCCCGCTGAGCGGCCGGGGCCGGTGGATCCCGGGACCGTCGCCCCAGGCCCTCGTCCTGGAACATGCGAAGAGCCCCTACCGGTTTCCCGATAGAGGCTCTTCGTTGCGGTGGACCTGTGGGGATTTGAACCCCAGACCCCCTCGATGCGAACGAGGTGCGCTACCAGACTGCGCCACAGGCCCTTGCAACGAGTGAAACTTTAGCACCTCGATCGGGGTGCTCGGTAATCCGCTTCCGCGCAGGTCACTCGTTGACCGCGCGCGGCCTGTCTCCGTCCTCGTACTGGTCGAAGAGCGGCGTGCGGCCGTGACCCCGGTCACGGCGCGCCGGGTTCGCGCGCCGGCGCGGGGCCGGGTCGGCGGCGGCCGGGGATTCGGGCGCGGGCGTCGGCTCGGCGGCGCTGGAGCGGGCCGAGCTCCAGGTGCCCGGGTCGCCGAAGTCGACGCCACCCGTGGCGCGCGGGGCGACGGGGGCGGTCACGTACGTCGGCAGCGGGACCGGGACCGGATCCCAGCTCTCGCCGCGGGCCGAGCCGCGCTCCCGCTCGCGCTGCTGGTCCACCCACTCCGCGTGGTCCGTCTGCTCCACCAGTGCGCGCCTCCCCGCCTCCTGCGGGGACACGGCGGGCACCGGCTCGGGCTCCGGGCGTACGGCCGGCTCCTCGTCCGGCTCCGCGGAGACCGGCCGGCGGGCCGGGTGCGGGCGGCGCTCGCGCAGGCGCTGCGCCGCCGCCTCCGCCCTGCGCCGGTCCATGGTGAAGGCGAAGCGCCGCCGCTCGGTGGACCGCAGATGCACGATGTACGTGCTCAGCAGTACGGCGGGGACGGCCGGTGCCCAGAGGAACTGGAGCCCGCCGACCGCCGCGACGATCGCGCCCAGGGTGAAGGCGAGGAAGAGGACCACGGTGGTGCGCCGGCGGCGCGCGAGGACCTTCGAGCGCCGGGCGCGTTCGGCGGCGGCACTCGCGGTGCGCGCGCGCCTTTCCTCCCGCACCTGTTCCCGCACTCCCCCGCGCGCGCCCTCGGGGGCGCCCTCCCGCGTGGCGGGGTGCTCCGTCTGCGTCGGGGGCACGGCGAAGGCCCGGACGTCGACGGAACTCAATCGGTCCGTGACGGCGTCCGGGTCCACGTCGGGTCCCGCCTCACCTGCGGCGCGTTCCTCCAGCTCCCTGGCGTACCGGCGCTCCATGGCCGCTCGTCCGGACAGCAGCCGGATGGCCGTACTGAAGCGTTCGGTCGGACGGGCCTCGTTGAGCTCGTCCTGCCTGCGGAGCCACATCGGCACCAAGTAGGCGGCCCAGGCCCCGACGATGACTGCGTAGATGAGGCCGCTGCTGCTCACACCCCACACCGTAGAGGGGTTCGCGCAAACCCATCCGCCAATTGAGCCGGTGTGTCGCACGATCTGGCTGATAACTCGAGCTTTTTTTATGACCGATCGGATCAACAGACCGCTTTATGGGTGCTTTTACAGTCAACAGCCGATCAAATTCGAACACTTATTTCATTTACGGGATGGGCCCGATCGTGCCCGGTGCCAGCGGGTGAGCAGTCCTTCGGGCACTTCTTCCGCCGTGAGCGCGTAGACCAGGTGGTCGCGCCACCCGCCGTCGATGTGGAGATATCGGGGCCGCAGACCCTCCTCGCGGAATCCGAGTTTCTCCACGACCCTGCGGCTGGGCCCGTTCTCGGGGCGAATGCAGACCTCGACGCGGTGCAGACCGACCGTACGGAAGCAGTGGTCGACGGTGAGGGCGACGGCCGTCGGCATCACGCCGCGGCCCGCCACCTCGCGGTCCACCCAGTAACCGACGTGCCCCGAGCACATCGATCCCCAGGTGATCCCGGCGACCGTCAACTGGCCGACCAGCTGCCCCCGGTACTCGATGACGAAGGGCAGCATCCGGCCCGCGTTGGCCTCGGAGCGCAGATGGCGGACCATCTGACGGTACGTCGGCCGCTGGGCCGCCGGGCCCGCGGGCGCGGGCGGCGGGATCGTCGCCTCCCAGGGGCGCAGCCACTCGCGGTTGCGCCGGTTCACCTCGCGCCAGACCCGCTGGTCGCGAAGTCTTATCGGACGGAGGGTGACATCGCCGTCCGTCAGCTCGACGGGCCAGGACGAGACGTTCAGCTCGGGCTCCCCGGTCGGGGGGATCCGGATCCGGGGTGGTCGCCGCCCCTGATCTGGTCCACGGCGTGGAGCAGGAGGCGCTCCAGGACCGCGAGGCCGTCCCGTACGCCACCGGTGGAACCCGGCAGGTTCACGATCAGGGTCCGGCCCGCGACGCCCGCCAGACCGCGGGAGAGCGCGGCGGTCGGGATCTTCGCCAGGCCCTCGGCACGGATCGCCTCGGGGATGCCGGGGATGTCGTAGTCGAGGACGCGGCGGGTGGCTTCGGGGGTGCGGTCGGTCGGTGAGATGCCGGTGCCGCCCGTGGTGAGGATGACGTCGTACGCGGCGGTGACCCCGTCGCGCAGGGCCCGCTCCACCGGATCGCCGTCGGGGACCACCAGCGGTCCTTCGACCTCGAAGCCCAGGGTGCGCAGGCCCTCGGCGAGGATCGGGCCGCCCCGGTCGGCGTAGACGCCGGCGGAGGCGCGGTTGGAGGCCGTCACGACGAGGGCGCGGCGCGGCGGCTGCGGAGCGGGGACCGGGACGGGCTCGGCCACCGGGCCGTGGCCGTGGCCGTACACCTCTCCGGCGCGGGGGGCGGGGCTCATGAGCGGCTCCAGTCGCCGGACTTTCCGCCCGTCTTCTCCTCGACCCGTACGTCGGTGATGACCGCGCCCTTGTCGACCGCCTTCACCATGTCGATCACGGTGAGCGCGGCGACCGTGACGGCGGTCAGCGCCTCCATTTCGACGCCCGTACGGTCCGTCGTGCGCACCGTGGCGGCGATCTCGACGGCGTCGTCGGCGACCGTGAGGTCGAGCTTCACGCCGGAGAGCGCGAGCGGGTGGCAGAGCGGGATCAGGTCGGGCGTGCGCTTGGCGCCCATGATTCCGGCGATGCGGGCGGTGGCGAGGGCGTCGCCCTTGGGAACACCCTCGCCGCGCAGCAGCTCGACGACGCGCGGCGCGACAAGGACGCGTCCGGTGGCGCGCGCGGTGCGCGCGGTGACGTCCTTGGCCGAGACGTCGACCATGCGGGCCGCCCCCGCCTCGTCGATGTGCGTGAGCCGTTCGTGCGTACTCATTACGTGTGGTGCTCCCGGTCAGGGCCTGTGAGGGCAGACACGGTACTCCCACCGGCCCCGGGTCAGCCGAGCAGGACCACGTCGACCTCGGTGGCGGGCTCGACCTCGGTGGCGTCCTCCGGGACCGTGATCAGGGCGTTCGCGCGGGCGAGTGCGGCGATCAGATGGGATCCGGCGCCACCGACAGGGGTGACGGTGCCCGACTCCTCGTCGTACGTACCGCGCAGGAACTGGCGCTTTCCGGCGGGCGAGGAGAGCGGCTTGTCGACGCTCAGGGCGGCGCGGGTCTTCGGGCGGTGCACGTCCTTCAGGCCCATCAGGGCGCGGATCGCCGGACGCACGAAGAGCTCGAAGGAGACGTACGACGAGACCGGGTTGCCCGGGAGGGCGAGCAGCGGCGTGTGCTCGGGGCCGATGGAGCCGAAGCCCTGGGGCTTGCCCGGCTGCATGGCGAGCTTGCGGAAGTCGATGCCGCTGCCGGGCTCGTCCTCATCGCCCACGGAGGACAGCGCCTCCTTGACGACGTCGTACGCGCCGACGCTGACGCCACCGGTCGTGACGATCATGTCGGCGCGGATCAGCTGGTCTTCGATGGTGGCGCGGAGCGTCTCGGCGTCGTCGGTGACGGCGCCGACGCGGTAGGCGATGGCTCCGGCGTCGCGGGCGGCGGCGGTCAGCGCGAAGCTGTTGGAGTCGTAGATCTGACCCGTGGCCAGCTCCAGGCCGGGCTGGACCAGTTCGCTGCCGGTCGACAGGACGACGACGCGGGGGCGGGGCCTGACCTTGACGGTGGCGCGGCCGATGGCGGCGAGCAGGCCGATCTGGGGCGGCCCCAGGACCGTACCGGCCTCCAGGGCGAGGTCGCCGGCCTGGACGTCGCTGCCGCGCGCGCGGACGTGCGCCCGCGCCTCGACGGGGCGGTGGACGCGGACCTCGCCGGACGCGCCCTCGGGGGCACCGCTCGCGGCGCGCATGGTGTCGGCCGGGCCGCCGCCCGTGCCGCCGTCGGTCCACTCGACCGGGACGACGGCCTCGGCGCCGGGCGGCAGCGGGGCACCGGTCATGATGCGGGCGGCCTCGCCCGGACCGACCATGAGCGTCCGGCCGCTGCCCGCCGCCACGTCACCGATGACGGTGAGGGCGGCGGGGAACTCCTCGCTGGCGCCCGCCACATCGCTCGTGCGGACCGCGTACCCGTCCATCGAGCTGTTGTCGAAGGGCGGCAGCGCGATCCGGACCGTGACGTCCTCGACGAGGACACAGCCCTGCGCGTCCGGGAGCTGCAGCTCGATGGGTTCGAGCGGCTTGACCGTGGCGAGGATGTCCTCGAGGTGTTCGTCGACAGACCAGATCGTGCTGCTCAAGGTGCTACATCTCCTCGGTCACGTAACTGCGAAGCCAGGTCCGGAACTCCGGGCCAAGGTCCTCACGTTCGCATGCGAGTCTGACAATGGCACGCAGATAGTCACCCCGGTCGCCGGTGTCATAGCGGCGGCCCTTGAAGACGACGCCGTGCACCGGGCCGCCGGCCTTCTCGTCCTCGGCCAGGTGCTGGAGCGCGTCGGTGAGCTGGATCTCGCCGCCGCGGCCCGGCTCGGTCTTGCGCAGTATGCCGAAAACGGCAGGGTCCAGCACATAGCGGCCGATGACGGCGTAGTTGCTGGGCGCGTCGGCCGGGTCCGGCTTCTCGACCAGTCCGGTGACCCGTACGACGTCGCTCTCGACGGTCGGCTCGACGGCCGCCGATCCGTACATGTGGATCTGGGCGGGGTCGACCTCCATGAGGGCGACGACACTGCCGCCGTACTGTTCCTGGATCTCGATCATCCGGGCCAGCAGGGGGTCGCGCGGGTCGATCAGGTCGTCACCGAGGAGTACGGCGAAGGGCTGGTCGCCGACGTGCGGCGCGGCGCACAGGACGGCGTGGCCGAGGCCCTTGGGGTCGCCCTGGCGGACGTAGTGCATGGTGGCGAGGTCGCTCGACTCCTGCACCCTCGCCAGGCGTTCGGCGTCGCCCTTGCGTCCGAGGGCCGACTCCAGCTCGTAGTTGCGGTCGAAGTGGTCCTCCAGCGGGCGCTTGTTGCGACCGGTGATCATGAGAACGTCGGAAAGCCCCGCGGTCACGGCCTCCTCGACCACGTACTGGATGGCGGGCTTGTCGACGACGGGCAGCATCTCCTTCGGAGTGGCCTTCGTCGCCGGCAGGAACCTCGTGCCGAGGCCGGCGGCAGGGATGACAGCCTTGGTGATCCCGGGGTGCGACTGAGTCATGGTCAGAACGATATCCGTTACCTATGGGCGGAAGATGAGGATCCGGTCAATAAATTCTCATACGAGCGATTTGTGGAGCCCCTGTGATGTGTGACGAGTCTGGCAAGGCCGGGTTGCGACGAGAACGACTCGACATGAGATCCCGGTTGACCAGGGGTGACGTGGAGAAAGCCGGTGCGGCTCTGGCCCGCAGGGCACTGGAGCTGCCGGAGCTCGCCGACGCCGGGACGGTCGCCGCGTACGTGTCGGTCGGGAGCGAGCCCGGCACCCGGGCGCTGCTGGACGCGCTGCGCGCGCGGGGCGTACGGGTGCTGCTTCCCGTACTCCTCGCGGACAACGACCTGGACTGGGCCCTGTACGAGGGTGCGGAGCGGCTCGCGCGCGCCCGGCTCGGGCTTCTGGAGCCGCGGGGTGCGCGGCTCGGCGTACAGGCCGTGGCGGAGGCCGACGCGGTGCTGCTGCCCGGGCTCGCGGTGGACGGACGCGGGGTGCGGCTCGGGCGTGGCGGCGGATCGTACGACCGGGTGCTCGCCCGGCTGGAGGCGGCGGGCGCGCACCCTCACCTGGTGGTGCTCCTGTACGACGAAGAGGTGGTCGCGCGGGTCCCGAGGGAACCGCACGACCACCTCGTGAGCGCCGTGGTGACACCAGCCGCTGTCAGGCGCTTCACGGCCTGAGGTTCCCGGCCGGGGACCTCGGGCCGGGGGCCCGGCCCGGCGTTCTACGGCCTGAGCACCAGCGTGTCGGTGGTGCTCTTCTCGACCGCCTCCTTGCCGAACGGCCAGTCGAGCAGCTCGCCCTTGGCCCACTTGTCGGTCTGGTCGGTGTAGTGCGCGCTGTACGCGTGGCCCGACGCACCGGTGAGGTTGATCCAGCGGGACCGGTCGAGGTTGCCGAGGTTCACGACCATCCGCATGGACGGCACCCACATGACCTCGTAGCCGCCCGCCGCGTTCCAGCCGGTGGCGTTGACCGCCGCCTCGCCGCCGCCCAGGTTCCAGGGGCCCCGGTTGAGCAGCCACTGGAGGGCGCCGGGGCCACTGGTGCCCAGGGTCTGGTTCTTCAGCGTGAGCTGGTGCAGGCGGCCCCAGCTCCAGGAGTCGATGTCCTTGCCGAGCATGGCCGTCAGCTCCCAGCGGGCGTCCTTCAGCGCGCGGCCGAGCAGCTCGTCACGGGTGTCGGTCGCCTTGTCCAGACGGGTCTTCGGCGTCTGCCACCACTCGTTCTTCTCGTCCTTGAGCATCGTGCGGACGACCTCGTACCAGCGGTCGCCGCCGTCCGGCTGCGCCGAGTCCTTGGCGCGCTGCCCGCACTCGCGCACGCGCTCGTCGAGGTCGTCGACCGGGCCCGTGCTGTCGGCGGGACGGACGCTGAGGCACTGCCCCTTGACCCGCAGTTCCTTGGGCAGCTTGTTGCCGAAGGCGAGCTTGAGGACGTTGCGCCACACGGCGTTGAAGTACGCGGCACCCGCCGAGTCCGGCTCCTGGGTGTAGTCCCAGCCTTCGAGCAGCTTCTGCGTCTCGCGGACGTCCGGGTCCGACACGTCGATCTTCAGCAGGTAGGGCGTGAGCAGCTTGGCGATCTCGCTGCTGTTGTCCGTCTGCATGGTGCGCATGTCCTCGGTCGAGATCTTGCCGCCGTCGGCGATCTTCGATTCGATGAGGTCGTTGATCCGCTGGCTGCGCGCGCCGTAGCCCCAGTCCTCGGTGATGAGGTACGGGTACTTCTCCTTGTCGATCACGGCCTGGTTGGCGGTGACGATGTAGCCGCGCTTCGGGTTGTACTCGTACGGCAGCTCGGCCTGCGGGATGAAGCTCTTCCAGTTGTTGCGCGAGTCCCAGCCGGCGGCGGGCACGGTGCCGTCGTGGCCGGCGCCCCGGACCGGGATGCGGCCGGGGGCCTGGTAGCCGATGTTGCCCTGGGTGTCGGCGTAGATGAGGTTCTGGGACGGGACCTCGAAGTGGGCGGCGGCGGCGCGGAAGCTCTTGAAGTCCGTGGCCCGGTTCAGCTCGAACACGGCGTCCATGGACTTGCCGGGCATCAGCGCGGTCCACTTGAGGGAGATCCCGTAGCCCTCGCCGCGGTCCGGGGCGGCGTTGGTGACCGGGGCCTTCTCGCCGACCTTCCCGAGCTCGTCGCTGCGGTCGGAGACCAGCGGGCCGTTGTTGGTGGAGCGGACGGTGATCTTCTTCGGCTTGCCGCCGGCGACCTTGATGGTCTCCTCGCGGGTCGTGAAGGGCTTCGTGCGGCCGTCGTAGAGGTAGCCGTCGTCCGAGACCTTCTCCAGGTAGAGGTCGGTGACGTCGGCTCCGAGGTTGGTGAAGCCCCAGGCGATGTTCTGGTTGTGACCGATTATCACGCCGGGCATGCCGGAGAAGGTGTAGCCCGCGGTGTCGTACTGGCAGGTCGGGGAGACCTTCCGGCAGTGCAGGCCCATCTGGTACCAGAGCGAGGGCAGCTGGGGCGCGAGGTGCGGGTCGTTGGCGAGCAGCGGCTTCTTGGTCGTCGTGTACGCGCCGGAGACCACCCAGGAGTTGGAGCCGATGCCGCTGCCGCTGGGCCCGAGCAGGGCCGGGATCTCGTCGAGGGCGTCGGAGACGCTGGAGAGCTGGGCCTGGAAGCCCTGGGCGGCGTCGGCGGAGCTGCCGGCGGTGCCGGTGCCCACGCCGGTGCCGGTGCCGGTCCCGCTGCCGGTGCCGGCGCCTGTGCCCGAACCCGCCGCGCCCGTACCGGTGCCCGTGCCCGTACCGGTGCCCGTGCCCGTGCCCGAGTCGGGCGACGCCTTCGGGTCGTACTTCTTCGTCGTCCCGTCGATCGCGCCCGCCTCGACCACCGGCTTGTTCCGGTCGTACGGATACGGCGGGTACAGGTCCTTGATCTGCTTCGCGCTCAGCCGGCTCGTCATCAGCGAACGGTCGATCTCTTCCTGCATGTTGCCGCGCAGGTCCCACGCCATGGCCTTGAGCCAGGCCACCGAGTCGACGGGCGTCCACTTCTCGGGCTTGTAGTCGTTGGTGAGCCCCAGAGCGGCGTACTCGACGGAGATCTCCTTGCCGTCGCGGCCTTCGAGGTAGGAGTTGACGCCGGCGGCGTACGCCTGGAGGTACTTCTTCGTCTCCGGCGTGAGCTTGGTGTCGTACTCCTTCTGCGCGACCTCGCGCCAGCCGAGCGTACGCAGGAACGCGTCGGTCTCGACCTGGCCCGAGCCGAACATCTCGGACAGCCGGCCCGACGTCATGTGACGGCGGACGTCCATCTCGTAGAAGCGGTCCTGCGCCTGGACGAAGCCCTGGGCGCGGAAGAGGTCTTCGTCGGTGGTCGCGTAGATCTGCGGAATGCCGTAGCTGTCGCGCTTGACGTCGACGGGCTCCGTCAGTCCGTCGATCTCGATCGACCCCGTGGTCTGGGGGAAGGAGGCGCGCACCGTGCTGATGCTCCAGTAGGTGCCGTAGCCGACACCCGCAACAAGGGCCAACACCAGCACGATCACGAGCAGACGGGCGCGACGCCCCTTCTTCTTGCGGGAAGAGGCGGTGGTGTTGGCGGGCATCGCTGTCCTTCGAGGGGCAGGGTGGTCCTGGAGTGCTGGAGCAACCATAGGCGCAGCGCTCCCGCGCTCCGGACTCGGTATCTCCAACCGTGATCGTACGGACGATCGAAGGCGTCAAGAAAACGTTAAAGATTAGGTAAGGTAACGAAGTACCGGTCGCCGAAGGAACGATCCGGCAGGCGTGTGACGGAAGGAACGGCCACTGACTGTCCACCAGCTCAACGAACTCCTGCTCATCTGCTCACTCGTGCTGCTCTTCGCCGTCGCGGCGGTGCGCATCTCGTCCCGGAGCGGGCTCCCCAGCCTGCTGCTGTACCTCGGGATCGGGGTCGCCATAGGGCAGGACGGCATCTTCGACGTCAAGTTCGACAACGCCGAACTGACGCAGGTGATCGGCTATGCCGCGCTCGTGGTGATTCTGGCCGAGGGCGGCCTGGGCACGAAGTGGAAAGAGATCAAGCCCGCCCTGCCCGCCGCGGTCGTCCTTTCGACCGTCGGCGTCGCGGTGAGCGTGGGCGTCACGGCGGCCGGTGCGCACTATCTCGTCGGTCTCGACTGGCGGCAGTCGCTGATCATCGGCGCGGTCGTCTCGTCGACGGACGCCGCCGCGGTCTTCTCCGTACTGCGCAAGGTGCCGCTGCCCTCCCGGATCACCGGTGTGCTGGAAGCGGAGTCGGGCTTCAACGACGCCCCGGTCGTGATCCTGGTGGTCGCCTTCTCGATGGTCGGTCCGGTGGACCACTGGTACGTACTGCTCGGCGAGATCGCCCTGGAGCTGGCGATCGGTGCGGGTCTGGGGCTCGCGATGGGCTGGCTCGGGGCGTTCGCACTGCGGCATGTGGCACTGCCCGCGTCCGGTCTCTATCCGATCGCGGTGATGGCGATCGCCGTATCGGCGTACGCCGCCGGAGCCATCGCGCACGGCAGTGGCTTCCTCGCCGTCTACCTGGCGGCGATGGTGCTGGGCAACTCCAGGCTGCCGCACTGGCCGGCGACGCGCGGGTTCGCGGACGGGCTCGGCTGGATCGCGCAGATCGGCATGTTCGTCCTGCTCGGCCTGCTGGTGACGCCGCACGAGCTGCTGGCCGACTTCTGGCCCGCCGTGATGGTGGGGCTGGTGCTCACGACGGTGGCGCGGCCCCTGGAGGTGCTGATCAGCCTGGCGCCGTTCCGCATCCCGTGGCAGGAGCAGGCCCTGATGTCCTGGGCCGGGCTGCGCGGCGCCGTGCCCATCATCCTGGCGACCATCCCCCTGGTGTCGGGTGTCGAGGGCAGCCACCGGATCTTCAACATCGTCTTCGTCCTCGTCGTCGTCTACACCCTCGTCCAGGGGCCGACGCTGCCCTGGCTGGCGAAGTGGCTGCGGCTCGGCGACGACCCGTCCGAAGCCGCCGACCTGGGCGTCGAGTCCGCCCCGCTGGAGCGGCTGCGCGGACACCTGCTGTCGGTCGCGATCCCCGAGAAGTCGAAGATGCACGGTGTGGAGGTGGCCGAGCTGCGGCTGCCGCACGGGGCCGCGGTCACCCTGGTCGTACGGGAGGGAACCAGCTTCGTACCGCTGCCGACGACGGTGCTGCGGCGCGGCGACGAGCTGCTCGTGGTGGCGACCGATCCGGTACGGGACGCCGCCGAGCGGCGGCTGCGGGCCGTCGGGCAGGGCGGCAAGCTGGCCGGATGGCTGGGAACCGGTGGTGTGAGCGCCCATTGATCGCAGGCCGTGTGACGTAATCCGTACGCATTCACAGGTGCGGCGGAAGCGATGCCCTGTAACATGAAGGTCTACTGATCGACCAACTCTGCCTGACGCAGAGCTGGCGCGACCGTACGGCGGCCGGCCCCTCGCAGTGGGTGTCCTGGTATCTACCGCCGGTCCTGCGCAAGAGGACAGCTCTCGGCGGCTCCCGCACGCACCCACCCCCGCGTGCACGGGGGAGCGTCACCAGGCGGCAGAAAGGCAAGGACCGTGCCCCACACGGTCACGACCCCCCGCCCCGGCTACGGGCAACTGCTGCGCACCCCCGGCGCATGGACGTACCTGCTGCCCGGGTTCCTGGCACGGCAGCCCTTCGCGATGCTGACGATCGGCATCGTGCTGCTGGTGCAGCACACCACAGGGTCGTACGGAAGCGCGGGCGCCGTCGCCGCCGTCACCGGCGTCTCCATGGCGCTGTTCGCGCCGCAGAGCGGCAAGCTGGCCGACCGTTTCGGACAGAGCGCCGTTCTGGTTCCGGGCGTTCTCGTGCACACCGCCTCCGTCGTCACCCTGACGGTGCTCGCGCTCGCGGACGCGCCCCTGTGGGCGCTGTTCGTCGCGGCCGTTCCCACGGGCGCGTCCGTTCCGCAGATCGGTCCGATGGTGCGGGCCCGCTGGGCCGCCAAGCTGGAGGGCTCGCCGCTGATGTCCACCGCCGCGGCCTTCGAGTCCGTCACCGACGAGTTCACCTTCGTCGTGGGACCGGTGCTCGCGACCGCGCTGTGCACCGGTGTGCACCCGGCGGCCGGCCTGGTCGCCGAGGCCGTCCTGACCCTGGTCGGCGGTCTGTTCTTCGCGCTGCAGCGGCGTACGCAGCCGCGGGCCGGGCGCCTGTCCGCGTCCGAGGGGCCGCGCGTCTCCGCGCTCTCCGTGCCCGGCGTGCGGGTGCTCGCGGTGGCCTTCCTCGGCATCGGCTCGGTCTTCGGGGGAATGCAGGTCTCCCTGACGGCGTTCTCGGAGGAGATCGGCAACCCCGGCGTGAACGGGCTGCTCTACGGAACGTTCGCAGCGGGCAACATGCTCGCCGGTATCGCGTGCGGCGCCATCGCCTGGAAGTCCGGGCCCCGGCGCCGTCTCATGGTCGGGTACGCCGCTCTGACGCTGGCCGCGTCCGGGCTGTGGGCGGTGCACTCCGTGCCGCTGCTCGCGGGCCTGGGGCTGCTGGTCGGCCTGTGCATCGCGCCCGCGCTGATCACCGGTTACACGATGGTCGAGACCCTGGTGCCCGCTTCGGTCCGTACCGAGGCGTTCACCTGGCTGACCGGAGCGGTGGCTCTGGGGCAGGCCGCGGGTGTCACGGTCGCGGGACGGCTGGCGGACGCGAACGGTGCGAGCGCCGGATTCCTGGTGCCGCTGGTGGGCACCGCGCTCGCCCTCGCCATCCTGGTGGCGCTGCGCTCGCGGCTCGCGCCGGAGGCTCCGGGACGGGTCGCCGCACGTGGCGTGAGTCACCGAGTGCCGGTGACAGTGGACTGATCTCTCGGAATACGTCAGTATGGAACGTCGTTAGCACTCATTGAGTGAGAGTGCCAGGAGGAGCAAGTGCCGACCTACCAGTACCAGTGCACCGAATGCGGCGAAGGCCTCGAGGCGGTGCAGAAGTTCACCGATGACGCACTGACCGTGTGCCCGAGCTGTGAGGGACGCCTCAAGAAGGTGTTCTCCGCGGTCGGCATCGTCTTCAAGGGCTCCGGGTTCTACCGGAACGACAGCCGCGGCTCCTCGTCGAGCAGCACGCCGGCCACGTCGCCCTCGAAGGCCGGATCCTCGTCGTCGTCCTCGGGCTCCGACTCGAAGCCGGCCGCGTCGTCGACGAGCTCGTCCCCGGGCTCCAGCGGCTCGTCGGGTTCCGCCGGTTCGTCCAGCTCGTCCAGCTCTTCCAGCAGCACCTCGGCCGCCTAGGCCGCCTGTTTCTGCGCAGTGCGCGCGAGGGCCCCGCCGTTTCCGACGGCGGGGCCCTCGGCGTTTTCACGCCCGGCTACTGTGACCGCCATGGCGAACGCAGAGATCGGCGTGATTGGCGGCTCGGGCTTCTACTCCTTCCTGGAGGACGTCACCGAGATCGAGGTGGACACGCCCTACGGGAAGCCGAGCGACTCGCTCTTCCTCGGTGAGATAGCGGGGCGGCGGGTGGCCTTCCTCCCCCGCCACGGACGGGGTCACCACCTGCCGCCGCACCTCATCAACTACCGCGCCAACCTGTGGGCGCTGCGGTCCGTCGGTGCGCGCCAGGTGCTCGGGCCGTGCGCGGTGGGCGGGCTGCGGGCCGAGTACGGGCCGGGGACCCTGCTCGTACCGGACCAGCTGGTGGACCGTACGAAGGCGCGCACGCAGACGTTCTACGACGGTCGGACGCCGGTGGACGGGAAGCTGCCGAAGGTCGTTCACGTGACGTTCGCCGACCCGTACTGCCCCGAGGGACGCGCGGCGGCGCTCGCGGCGGCGCGCGGGCGCGAGTGGGAGCCGGTGGACGGCGGGACGCTGGTCGTCATAGAGGGGCCGCGGTTCTCGACGCGGGCGGAGTCGCGGTGGCACGCGGCGGCGGGCTGGTCGGTGGTCGGCATGACCGGGCACCCGGAGGCCGTCCTCGCCAGGGAGCTGGGGCTCTGCTACACGTCGCTGACGCTGGTGACGGACCTGGACGCCGGGGCCGAGACGGGCGAGGGCGTCTCCCACGAAGAGGTGCTCAAGGTGTTCGGGGCGAATGTGGGCCGGCTGCGCGATGTGCTCTTCGACGCGGTGGCGGCGCTGCCGGCGGACGAGACGCGGGACTGCCTGTGCGCGCACGCACTGGACGGGACAGACACGGGGATCACACTGCCTTGACCTGAGCGGGCCGCCGCCTTGACCGGAACGGACCGCTGCCTTGACCCGAGCGGACCGCTGTCTTGCGCCGCCTTGACCGGAGCGGGCGTGGGTGAGCGGGTTGTCCACAGTCCGGGGGCCGTCCACAGGCTCCGGCAGGGTCGGGGCGGGCCGTGGATCGTGAGGAGCGTTCAGCCGGAACTCCTCATGGCAGGCGGTGACCACCGTGTCCCTCTATCCCTACGCCCCCACTCCTCCCGCGTCCGTTCCCGGACCGGAGCCGTGCGGTGTGCCCGACTTCTCTCCGCTGCGGGTGCGCGGCGGCAGGCACCGGCTGCGGCGCGCGGTGCGGCGCAGGAGGCGGGCGATGGCGGCCGGGCTCGCGATGACAGCCGCCGCGCTGGCCGCTTCGGGGGCGCGTGACGCGGGACGTACGGGCGGTGGGGCACAGACCGGGGCTCAGGCCGAGGAGCAGGCCGGGGCCGGGGCGCGGCAGCGTGAGCGCCGGCCGGTGGAGATGGTGTCCGCGCCGGTGCGGATCTCGGACGCCGCGACCGTGCGGCTGCTGCGCCGCGGGGACCGCGTCGATGTGATCGCTGCGGCGGCCGGCCCCCAGGGGGTCGGCGGGGAGCCGCCGGACGCTCGGGTGGTGGCTGCCGGTGCCCGTGTGGCCGAGGTGCCGAAGGTGCGCGAGACCTCCGCGGGCGGGGGCGAGGGAGCGCTGGTCGTTCTGTCCGTACCGCGCGCCACGGCCGCCGCACTGGCCGGTGCGGGCGCGACGTCCCGACTGGCGGTGACGGTGTGCTGACCAGAACTGACGATCCCTCGTGCCACTGGTCCGTGGACGGCGATTGGACAGGCCCTTCACCTGCTGACGTAGGTTTCGGAACTGTTTGCTCCGCCCCCGGTACATGCGAAAAGAGGCTCATTCGTGAGCGAGGAGAAGAAGCAGAGCGTTCTGGCGGGTTTCAAAGCCTTCCTGATGCGCGGCAACGTGATCGACCTGGCCGTCGCGGTGGTCATCGGCGCCGCGTTCACCAACGTCGTGAACTCGATCGTCAAGGGGGTGATCAACCCGGTGGTCGGCGCGTTCGGCACGCAGGACCTGGAGAAGTACAGCTCCTGTCTGAAGCAGCCGTGCGCGCCGGACAAGAACGGCGTGATGCAGGGCATCCCGATCAACTGGGGGCTGGTCCTCAGCGCGGTCCTCAGCTTCCTGATCACCGCGGCGGTCGTCTACTTCCTCATGGTGCTGCCCATGGCCAAGTACCTGGCGCGGCGGGCGGCACGGGACAAGGCACAGGAAGCCGCCGTGGAGGTCATGGAGGTCACCGAGATCGAACTGCTGAAGGAGATCAGGGACGCCCTGGTCGCACAGCGCGGCCCGGGCCACGGCAACTCGCCGTAACCCGGGTCGCTCAGAGGTGGTGCGGCGGCTTCTCGTCCAGGAACCGGGCGAGGTCTGCCGTGCTGCCGCCGCTGCCCGGAGGCCGCTCGCCCCACCCTCGGTCCGTATCGTCCGCTGACTGCTGGTCCAGCGGATCGCCGAAGTCCAGCGCCGGCTTCGGCCGCGGCTTTCGCTGGGCCTGCTGCTCGGACGTCTGCTCCGGATCGCGCGGTCCGTGGGCGGGGGCGGTGCTCATGGTTCCAGGGTACGGCGGTCGGACGGTTCGGCGGCCTCTGAGGCCTTTGCGGCCTCGGTGGTCCCGGCGGTCCCGGCGGCTCCGCCCTCACGCGGGCCGTCCCGTGATACGCAGGATGCCATGGGACACCGGACGAGAGCGGACGCCTTGACCGATGTGGCAGGGCTGCGGGTCGGCCACGCACGTGTGCCGGGCGATCGCGCGCTGAGCGGCACCACCGTCGTACTGGCGCCGGAGGGCGGGGCGGTGGCCGCCGTGGAGGTGCGGGGCGGGGCTCCGGGCACGCGCGAGACGGACGCCCTCGACCCGCGCAACCTGGTGCAGCGCATCGACGCCGTCGTCCTGACGGGCGGCAGCGCGTACGGCCTGGACGCCGCTTCCGGGGTGATGGCCTGGCTGGAGGAGCGGGGCCGGGGGGTCCGGGTCGGGCCCGACCCGGCGCAGGTGGTGCCCGTCGTGCCGGCCGCCTGCTCTCTTCGACCTGGGGCGCGGCGGCGACTGGCGGGCCAGGCCCGGCGCCGCGACGGGACGGGCCGCCGTCGAGGAGGCCGCCCGTACGGGCATCGGGGCGCCCGTGGCGCAGGGCGGGGTGGGCGCGGGGACGGGCGCGGTCGCGGGAGCGATGAAGGGCGGCGTCGGCACGGCCTCCGTCGTACTCGGCTCGGGCATCACGGTGGGGGCGCTCGCGGTCGTCAACGCCGCGGGTTCGGCCGTCGATCCGCTGACCGGCGTCCTGTACGGCGATGGCGTACAGGGGTGGGCCGACCGCCCGGCGGCGGAGGTCCACGCGGCGGCGCAGCGCAGGCTGGCCGAAGCGCGGGAGGAGACGCGGCGTCGCTCGGCGCCCCCCGTGCGTCCGGTGCTGAACACCATCCTCGCGGTCGTCGCCACCGACGCGGAACTGTCCCGGGCGCAGGCGCAGAAGCTCGCAGGGACGGCGCACGACGGTCTCGCGCGGGCCCTGCGTCCCGTACACCTGCTCACCGACGGCGACATCGTCTTCGCCCTGGCGACGGGGGCGAGGCCGCTGCCGGCCGAATCCCCCGGGTCCGGGTTCGGGGCGTACGCAGGCGCGGACGTGACCGCTCTCAACGATGTCCTGGGGGCCGGGGCGGACGCGCTGGCCCGGGCGGTGGTGAAGGCCGTGCTGGCGGCGGAGGGGGTCGAGGGGGCCGGGGGCGTTTACCCGGCGTACCGGGATCTCTACTGACGGACTGGTCGGCCGACACGGCGAGTCGGCCGGCCGGGAGGACGGGAACCGTACTTGCTTCCCCTTCGTTTTCCTCAACCCGGCGACGTTGTCAGACCCAGGGGCTACGTTGAGCACTCGGCAAGTGACAAGCGGCGACGGCCTGGAGAGACCCTTGAGCGATCCGTACGAGACAACCGAGGAGCACCTCGAGGGACTCCTGGGGCGCGCACTCAACTCGTTCGACCTGCCCGACACGATCGTGGAGCGGCTCGAATCCGCGCTGGCCCACAGCACGTCCCTGCACTCCTCGCACCACAGCGCGGGGCTGCACCGCGAGACGTTCAAGCACGCGTTCCTGCTCTCCGACGGCAGCTCCCTCGTTTTGTGGGAGCTGGCGCACAACGCGACCCGCGACGGCTCCACGCAGCACGAGCTGTACACGGAGGCGGACGGGGTCCGGCTGGCCGTGTCCCGGCTGCCTCGCCCGGGCGGTACGGGTGGCTCCGGCTTCCCCGGCGGGGACGGCGCCACGGGGCTCGACGCGGGCTGCCCCGACCGCGATCCGGACACCGACCTGGACGCCGACCTCGAAATCCTTGCCGCGCTCATGGCCGTGCGACCGCCCGCCCGCCGCATCTTCATCCCGGACAACTCCGCCGACCACGCGCGCCGTGTGCTCCGCCGCGCCGAGAACGCCGGCCGCCCGGGAAGGGACACCGCGCTGCGCCTGAGCGACGCCGTCGCCCACCAGATCACCCAGGCCTTCGGCCGCCAGTGCAGCGTGGAGGGCCGGGACGCCGGGTTCACGCTGTACGAGCACGCGTTCCTGCTGCGCGACGGCAGCGAGGTGAGTCTGTGGGAGGTCGAGCACACGGCTACGCCGGACGGCCGTCACATGTGCGAGGTGTACGAAACGGAGCGCACCGCGCGCGAGGCGATGGAACTCCGCGCGCGGGTGCGCTGACCGGGCCGTCGCGCCACCGGGTCGTAGCGCCGCAAGGCCGCTGCGCCGCCGGGCCCGCGTCGTCCTGTGCGGGCCCGGCATGCGCCGGCTGGGCGGCGGCCGTGCGTCAGGCGGCTACTGCCACCTTGGCGTCGTCGGCCCCCGTGGCCGCGTCCCCGGCCTTCGCCGGCCCCGCCGTCTCCCGCAGTCCCTTGAGGAGGACGACCAGGCCCGTGCTGACCGCCGTACCGGCCAGGACGGCGACCAGGTAGAGGAACGGGTTGCCGATCAGCGGGACCACGAAGACGCCTCCGTGCGGGGCCCGCAGCGTGCACTCGAAGGCCATCGACAGGGCGCCGGTGACCGCGCCGCCCGCCATCGCCGACGGGATCACGCGCAGCGGGTCGGCCGCGGCGAACGGAATCGCGCCCTCGGTGATGAACGACGCGCCCAGCACCCAGGCCGCCTTGCCGTTCTCGCGCTCGGTCTTGGTGAAGAGCCGGCCGCGTACGGTCGTGGCCAGTGCCATCGCCAGCGGCGGGACCATGCCCGCGGCCATGACGGCGGCCATGACCTTGAGGCTGCCCTCGTTGGGGTTGGCGAGGCCGCCGACGGCGAAGGCGTACGCGACCTTGTTGAGCGGACCGCCCAGGTCGAAGCACATCATCAGGCCGAGGATGACGCCGAGGATGATCGCGTTGGCTCCGGAGAGGCCGGACAGCCAGTCGGTGAGCGCGCTCTGGAGCTTCGCGATCGGCTCGCCGACCACCAGGAACATCAGGAAGCCCACGACGGCGGAGGAGATCAGGGGGATGACCACCACCGGCATGATGCCGCGGAGGGGGGCGGGGACCTTGGGCTTCTGGATCGCCATCACCACCGCGCCGGCGAGGAGACCGGCGACCAGGCCGCCGAGGAAGCCGGCGTCGATGGCGACGGCGATCGCGCCGCCGACGAAGCCGGGGACGAGCCCTGGCCTGTCGGCCATTCCGTACGCGATGTAGCCGGCCAGGACGGGCACCAGGAAGCCGAAGGCGAGGCCGCCGATCTGGAACATCAGGGCGGCCCAGCTGGTGGTGTCCGTCCAGGCGAAGTGCTCGATGACGGAAGGCACCTTGTTGATCTCGTAGCCGCCGATGGCGAAGCCCAGGGCGATGAGCAGGCCGCCCGCGGCGACGAACGGCACCATGTAACTGACGCCGGACATGAGCCATTTGCGGAGCTTCGTTCCGTAGCCTTCGCCCGGCTCGCCCGTTTCCTCGACCGGAGAGCCCTTGGCGGCGGACGAAGTGACCTCGCCGCGTGCGGCCTTGGCGCGGACTTCCGCGATGAGCTCGGCGGGGCGGTTGATACCGGCCTTGACGTTCACGTCGACGGTCGGCTTGCCCGCGAAACGCTCCTTTTCCCGTACGGGCACGTCGTGGGCGAAGATCACGCCGTCCGCGGCGGCGATCACGGCGGGGTCCAGACGCGTGAAACCGGCGGAGCCCTGGGTCTCCACGGTCAGTTCCGTGTCGGCGTTGTTTCCTGCCTGTTCGAGTGCTTCGGCAGCCATGTAGGTGTGCGCGATGCCGGTGGGGCAGGAGGTGACGGCGACGATCTTGAACGGGGCCACGGCGGGCGGGGCGGGGGCGTCGGCGGCGGTGCGCTCAGGGGCGGGGGCGTCGGAGTCGGCGCCGCGCCGGGGCGTCTCCCCGGGTGCCGGACGTGCGGGTACGCCGGCCTGTTCGGGGTGGTCGCGTTCGGCGTCCCGCGGGGAGCGCCCCGGCACGTCCCCTTCCGTCGCCGCGGGTTCCGCGACGGCGCCGGGCGCGTCCTGCGGGGCGTCGCCGCGGATCAGAGCCGCCGCCGACGCCGGGTCCCCGGCCGCGCGGAGGGCGGCGGTGAAGTCGGCGTCCATCAGGTGGCGGGCCAGGCTGGAGAGGATCGTCAGGTGCGCGTCGTCCGCGCCCGCCGGGGCCGCGATGAGGAAGATGAGGTCGGCCGGGCCGTCCGGAGCACCGAAGTCGATGCCGCGCGCGCTGCGCCCGAAGGCGAGCGTCGGCTCGGTGACGTGTTCGCTGCGGCAGTGCGGGATGCCGATGCCGCCGTCCAGGCCGGTCGGCATCTGCGCCTCGCGCGCCGCGACGTCGGCGAGGAAGCCGTCGAGGCCGGTCACGCGGCCGAGCGCCACCATGCGTTCGGCGAGCGCGCGCGCCGCCTCTTCCTTCGTGCCGGCGGCCAGGTCGAGGTCAACCAGGTCCGCGGTGATCATCTGGCTCATCGCGAGCTCCTACGGGAGTACGGGGGTATGCGGATCATGCGGCCGGCTCCGCCAGCGCGCGGTCCAGGGGGACGTCGGCCGTCACGGCGACCGAGGAGGGGGCCAGGTCGGCCGGTGCCGGCATGACGCTGCCGGGCAGCTGGACGGCTGCCGCGCCGTGTGCGGCTGCCGAGGCCAGGGCTTCGGGGCCCTCGCCGCCCGCCGTCAGGAAGCCGGCGAGCGAGGCGTCGCCCGCGCCGACGTTGCTGCGCACGAGGGTGACCTTCGCGGTGGCGTAGTACGTGCCCTCTTCGCCGACCAGCAGTTGGCCGTCGGCCCCGAGGCTGGCGAGTACCGTGCGCGCCCCCGCGTCGCGGAGTTCCCGCGCCGCCTTGAGCGCGTCGCCGACCGTGACCAGGGGGCGGCCGACGGCCTGGGCGAGTTCTTCGACGTTGGGCTTGACCACGTCCGGGCGTTCGCGGAGTGCCGCGAGGAGGGACGGACCCGAGGTGTCGAGTGCGATGCGGGCGCCCGCCTCGTGCGCGCGGGCCACCAGTTCGGCGTACCACTCGGGGGCGAGGCCGCGCGGCAGGCTGCCGCAGCAGGCGATCCAGTCGGCGCCGGCCGAGTGCGTGCGTACGGTCTCCAGGAGCGACTCGGAGTCGGTGGCGGAGAGTTCGGGGCCCGGCGCGTTGATCTTGGTGAGGGTGCCGTCCGGCTCCACGAGGGTGATGTTGGAGCGGGTGTCGCCCGCCGCTTCGAACGGCACGACCTCGATGCCCTCGGCGCCGAGGAGTTCGGCGACGAGCGCGCCCGGCGCCCCGCCCAGCGGCATGACGGCGAGGGTGCGGTGTCCGGCCGCGGCCACGGCGCGCGAGACGTTGACGCCCTTGCCGCCCGGGTCCATCCGGTCGGCGGTGGCGCGCAGCACCTCACCCCGCTGGAGGACGGGGACTTCGTACGTCCGGTCGAGGCTGGGGTTGGGGGTGATGGTGAGGATCATGGGCACTCGTTCCTAGACACACTGCACTTCGGTGCCGCCGGCCTCGATGGCGGCGGCGTCTTCGGGGCTCAGACCGGCGTCGGTGATGAGCAGGTCCACGTCGGCCAGGTCGCCGAAGCGGGCGAAGTGCTCCTGCCCGTGCTTGGCGGAGTCGGCCAGCAGGACGACCCGGCGGGCGGCCGCGACGACGGCGCGCTTCACGGCCGCCTCGGCGAGGTCAGGGGTGGTGAGGCCGCCGTCGGGCGAGAAGCCGTTGGTGGCGAGGAAGGCGACGTCGGCGCGGATCTCGCCGTACGCACGCAGCGCCCAGGCGTCGACGGCGGCGCGCGTACGGTGACGGACCCGCCCTCCGACGAGGTGCAGGTCGATGCCGGGGTGGTCGGCGAGGCGGACGGCGACGGGCAGCGCGTGGGTGACGACGGTGAACCCGCACTCCAGCGGTACGTCGGCGGCGAGGCGGGCGACGGTCGAGCCGGCGTCGAGGATGACGCTTCCGTCGTCGGGCAGTTCGGCGAGGGCCGCCCGCGCGATGCGGTCCTTCTCGTCGGCGGCGGTGGACTCGCGCTCGGCGAGGTCCGGCTCGAAGCCGAGGCGGCCCGCGGGGATCGCGCCGCCGTGCACCCGCCGGAGGAGACCCGCGCGGTCCAGGGACTTGAGGTCGCGGCGGACGGTCTCGGCGGTGACCTGGAAGGTCTCGGCGAGAGAGAGCACGTCCACCCGGCCGCTCTCGCGGGCGAGGCGCAGGATCTCCTGCTGGCGCTCCGGTGCGTACATGTGGGGTTACATCCGTTCGATGCCCGAACCTGTGGTTTATTTCGCAGAGTACGACCAGGTCTCGCGAATGTAAACAAACTCGGGCACTGGACGGACATATTCGGGCCCAAACGGAGATGGCGCCCGTGTCAGGAGACACGGGCGCCGTCGGCCGGCAGTGGCGGATCAGGGGGTGAGCACCGGCTCCTTCACCCGTGGGGCTTCCGGGTCCGCGGCCGCCGCGTCCTCGGTCCCCGCCCGCGGCCGCGCCGGCAGCGCGAACATCAGGCAGAAGATGGCCACCAGCACCGCGGTCGCCCACCACAGCGCGTTCTGGAACGCGTCGACGAAGGCCATGCCGACGGCGTCCGGGGTCAGGTGGTCGTCCATGACACCGAAGAAGACGACCGACACCAGGCCGAGGCCCAGCGCGTTGCCCATCTGCTGCACCGTGTTGATCAGGCCGGAGGCCGAACCGGCGTGCTCGCGCGGCACCTCGGAGAGCACCGCGTCCGTCAGCGGCGCCACGATCAGGCCCATGCCGAGCCCCATCACGACGAGCGGCAGCGCCATCTGCCAGGGGTGGATGGCCGTGCCGTACCGGTCGGCCTCCCAGATGTAGAGCAGCAGCCCGGCCGCCATCGTCAGCGCGCCCGCCTGGAGGACCTTCCTGCCGAAGCGCGGGACCAGCTTCTGCACGGAGATGCCTGCGGCGAGTGAGACCGCCATGGAGAACGGGATGCCCGTCGTGCCGGCGCGCAGCGCGCTCCAGCCGAGCCCCATCTGCATGTAGAGCGTCCAGACCAGGAAGAAGATGCCCAGTGCCACGCCGAAGGTCAGCTGCACCGCGATGCCGGCGGCGAAGCTCTTGACCCTGAAGAGGGAGAGTTCGACCAGGGGCGAGCCGTCCTTGCGGGTCTTGTAGCGCTCGTACGCGACGAAGAGGGCGAAGACGGCCAGGCTGCCGATCATGGCGAGGTGGCCCCACAGCGGCCAGCCCAGCTCCTCGCCGCGGATGAGCGGGTAGATCAGCATGAGAAGGGCGAGGGTCGCGAGCGCTACGCCGATCAGGTCGAGGCGCAGCGCCTTGGGGGCCTTGGACTCGCCGATGAAGCGGACGCCCAGGACCAGTCCCATGATGCCGACGGGCAGGTTGATGAGGAAGATCGGCCGCCACTCCAGGCCGAACAGGTTCCACTCGGTGAGCAGCGCGCCCAGCATCGGGCCCGACACGGCGCCCAGGCCGACGATCGCGCCGAAGAGGCCGAAGACCTTGCCGCGCTCGTGCGCGGGGAAGGTGGCGTGGACGATCGACAGGACCTGCGGCACCATGAGCGCCGCCATCCCGCCCTGGAGGATGCGGGAGGCCACGAGCATCTCCGGGCCGGTGGCGAAACCGCAGAGCGCGGAGGCGAGCGTGAAGCCGGCGATGCCGATCAGGAAGAGCCGCTTGCGACCGTAGATGTCGCCCAGCCTGCCGCCGGTGATCAGCCCGGCGGCGAAGGCCAGGGCGTACCCCGCGGTGATCCACTGGATCGCTCCGAAGGTGGCGCCCAGGTCCTGCCGGATGCTCGGGACCGCGATGTTGACGATCGTGACGTCGACCAGGTCCATGAAGGCGGCGGTCATCACGATGGCGAGCGCGAACCACCGGCGGCGGTCGGGCGTGCCCGTCCCGGTCCCGTCCGTCTGCTCGGACTGCAGGGGTGTTGAAGTCATACGAGCGAGACTAGGGCGGATGTAGGACAGGTTGTGTCCCACTGAAACGGCACCCTGAAGACATGACGACCGATACGCCGGCCCGGCTGCTGCAACTGCTCTCGCTGCTCCAGACACCCCGCGAATGGCCCGGCAGCGAACTCTCCGAACGCCTGCGCGTCAGCCGCCGCACCGTGCGGCGCGACATCGGCCGGCTGCGCGAGCTCGGCTATCCCGTGCAGGCGACGATGGGCGCGGACGGCGGCTACCGGCTCGTGGCGGGCAAGGCGATGCCGCCGCTGGTGCTCGACGACGAGGAGGCCGTCGCCATCGCGGTGGGGCTGCGGGCCGGCGCGGGCCACGCGGTCGAGGGCATCGAGGAGGCGTCCGTGCGGGCGCTGGCGAAGCTGGAGCAGGTGCTGCCGTCCGGGCTGCGCCGGCAGGTCTCCACCCTCCAGGCCGCCACCATCCCGCTGACCAGCGGTGACGGGGCGACCATAGATCCCCGTACGCTCACGGTGATGGCGGGCGCGGCGACCGGGCAGGAGCGGCTGCGGTTCGCCTACCGCTCGGGGGACGGGTCGCGGACCAGGCGTCTCGTCGAGCCGCACCGGCTGGTGAGCACGGGGCGGCGCTGGTACCTCGTCGCGTACGACCTGGACCGGGACGCATGGCGTACGTTCCGCGTGGACCGGGTCAGTGAGCCGTTCGCCACGGGGGCGCGCTTCACCCCGCGGGGGCTGCCGAGCGGGGACGCCGCCGAATTCATCCGGCACTCCATGAAGCGGCTCCAGCCCCAGTACCGGGTGGTGGCGACGTTCGACGCGCCCGCCGAGTTCGTCGCGGCCCGGCTGCCGGGCTCGCTCGGCACACCGGAGCCGGTCGGGGGCGACGACGGCCGCTGCCGGCTCGACGTGACGGCCACCGACTCGGTGGAGTGGCTGGGGCTCCGGCTCGCGCTGGTGGACTGCGAGTTCACGGTGTCCGAGCCGCAGGAACTGGTCGACTACCTGGCCGAGCTCGGCGGCAGGCTCACCCGCGCGACCGCCCCGCGGGAGCAGGAGAACTCGCGGGGGACGCGGAACTCACGGGAGCAGTAGGACCCGCGGGAGCAGCAGGGACGCGACTGCACCTCGGGAGCGGCACAGAGAGCAGCGGACACCGGGGAGCCCCGGCGCCGGGGGGAGTGCGCCGGGACTCGGCCCTGGAGAGACGGGTACCTCGATCGGGGCCGTTTATGCGACCGCGTCGAAGCCTGTGTCGTGCGCCATGCGCTTCAGGTCCATCAGAGCGTGCTTCTCTATCTGCCGGATCCGTTCACGCGTCAGTCCGTGCTGCTTGCCGACCTCGGTCAGGGTCCGCTCCCGGCCGTCCTCGATGCCGTACCGCATACGGATGATCGAGGCCGTCCGCTCGTCGAGCCGGCCTATGAGGTCCTCCAGCCCCTCGCTGCGCAGCAGCGAGAGCACCGACTGCTCGGGCGAGACCGCCGACGTGTCCTCCAGCAGGTCGCCGAACTGCGTCTCTCCCGCGTCGTCGACGGGCATGTTGAGCGAGACCGGGTCGCGCGCCCAGTCCAGGACGTCGCTGACGCGCTCGGGCTTGGCGTCCAGCTCGGCCGCGATCTCCGCGTGCTCGGGCTCGCGCCCGTGCTCACGGTTGAACTCGCGCTGCACGCGCCGGATACGGCCCAGCTCCTCCACCAGGTGGACGGGGAGCCTGATGGTGCGGGACTGGTCCGCGATGGACCGGGTGATGGCCTGCCGGATCCACCAGGTGGCGTACGTGGAGAACTTGAAGCCCTTCGTGTAGTCGAACTTCTCGACCGCACGCACCAGGCCCGCGTTCCCCTCCTGGATCAGGTCGAGCAGGGGGAGGCCGCTGCGCGGATAGCGGCGCGCGACCGCCACGACGAGACGGAGGTTGGCACGGATGAACAGGTCCTTGGCACGCTCGGCCTGCGCGACCAGCGCTTCCAGCTCCTCGCGGGAGGCGCCGCCCGCGTCGCTCTCCACTTCCTTGTCGAGGATCTGCTGCGCGTACACACCTGCCTCGATGGTCTGTGAGAGGTCGACTTCCTTGGCGGCGTCGAGCAGCGGCGTCCGTGCAATCTCGTCGAGGTACATACCGACCAGGTCGCGGTCGGCGATCTCCCCGCCTACGGCGCGAACGCTGCGTACCCCGCCGGATCCGCCGGTGGCGGTCTGCTGACGGGCGACGGCACGGGTTGCCATGCGTGCTCCCTTGCTGAGTAGGTCGCGATGTGTTGGCTGCCGGACTCCCTTCGGGTGCCCCGCTTCCACTGGAAACAACGACTGGAATCCGGACAGAATTCCCATGGCGTGCATTCATTTTCGTGATCTTGCAGTACCCTGTCCGCTTTCCGGGGGAGTCTCATGGAACTCGCGCACCCGGAAGCGCAGGTCAGCGCGGGCGCCGAAGCCGGCCCCGGTGGCCTCACGGCCATCCGCGGCCACCGCGTCCGCGGGCGTCCGCGAGACGGCGATCGCCTTCGACACCACCGTCTTCACCGTCTTCACACCCGAGCAGCCCCGCCCGCGGCCGCTCTCCCCCCTGAAGACGGCCCGCACCGTCTGCCGGTTGCCCGCGACGCCCGTCCCGACCGTGTTCTCGGTTGCGCGACGAGTAGCCTCTCCCGCCCGAAGGACGCCTACGGCACCTCCGTCGGAGTCGGCGTCTCCTGCGCGCCCGGCGCCGGCGGCAGCGTGCCGGCACCGGCACGCTGCCGCACGAGGCGCTCTTCGAGGCGCCGGCGGGCGCGGACAGGGCGCGTGCCTCCACCGCGCGTACGCCGGCGCGGCCCGGCCCGACGAGGCGTCCGCCCGGCTCCACTGCTCCTCGCCACCACGCCCGCTTCGACTCCCGCCACGCCGGCACGCTCCGGGAGGTGGGCCGGAAGCTCGGCCGCCACTGGGGCGCCGCCCGGTACGAGCGCCCTCCCGCCCCGTCCCCCTACCCGGTCTCGGCCCTGCGGCCTAGGCCCCGGTGTAGGTCCGCGGCCCGTTACCCGCCGCCCGCCCCCGCGCCTAGTCTCCGGCGCATGGACACCACAGGCATCCTCGACGAAGCACTCGAACGCCTCCACACCCACGGCCCCGAACGTCTGGGCCGCCTCTCCAACCACGCCCCCATGGCCGTCGAGTCCCTCGCCGCGCACGGCCGGGCCGGGTCCGTCCACCGCTGGCTGGATCTTTACGCCGCGCGGCTGGAAGACTTCCCTTCCCGCCACACCCCGGTGACCGACGGCAACTGGCAGGAGGCGCTGGGCGATCCGCGCCGGGCCGCCGACTGGATCGCGTACTTCGCACACCGCCTCATGGAAGCGGGGCAGCCGTGGCGCGAGGTGCTCGCCACGTGGTGGCCCAGGCTGCTGCCGGGCGTGTACGGCGGCGCCGCGCATCCGGTGATCCGGGTGGGCCACGCGGTACGCACCCTCCTGACGGACGGCGAGAACGCCCCCCGCCGCACCGAGCTCGCCCACGGCCTCGGCTACTGGGCCGCCCGCCACCGTCCCGTGGAGCCGCCCGTCCCGCTGCCCGCCGCCCCCACCGCCGCCGAGGCACTGGACTCCGTACCGCCCGTCGACGTACGCCGGGGGAGCTTCCCCGACCGCCTCGGCCGCGTCACGCGGCTCCCGGTGTGGGCGGGGGCCCTCGCCGCCACGGACCCGGACGAGGCGCGGCGGCGGCTGGCGGAGCTGGTACGGGCCGCCACCCACCGGTACGCCACGCACGGGCACGGCGACGAGACCATGCTGGTCCACGCGGCGACGGCCCCCAACGCCGTCCTGCGCACCCTTCCCGCGCTCCCCCGCACCCTGTGGGTGCCGAGCCTGCACGCCGCCTGGGCGGCGTCGGCGGCGGTCACCTCGATGTACGCCCCGGACGAGCCCGTTCCGTACGCCGCGCCGGGCTCCGTCACCCCCGAGGAGGTCTTCGAGCGGGCGGCGGCGCACGGAGACGAGCACGTCATCAAGTTCACCGACACCGCGCTCGACATCGGCGACGAGCGGTCACTGGCGGCCGCCTTGCGCGCGATCGAACTCAGCGAGCCGCTGACCTGAGTCCCTGGAGTCCTGAAGCAGGCCCCGGAGACCTGAAGGGCCCGAGGACCAGAAGCCCAGAAGCCCAGAAGCCCAGGGCCCCGAGGAGCCGTCAGCCGAACTGCACCGACCGCTTCGCCAGCCCCATCCAGAAGCCGTCGATCACCTCGCGCTGCGTTTCCAGCTCTCCCTCGGACGCGCCCAGCGTCACGAACAGCGGCGCGAAGTGCTCGGTGCGCGGGTGGGCGAGCCGGCCGGCCGGGGACGTGTGCGCGAAGTCGAGCAGCGCGTCCACGTCCGCCGCCGCCAGCGCCTCGCGCCCCCACGCGTCGAACTCCGCCGACCAGCCGGGCACTCCCCCGCCCGGGTGCCGCAGGGCGGCCAGGTTGTGGGTGAAGAAGCCGCTGCCGACGATCAGTACGCCCTCGTCGCGCAGGGGCGCGAGCTTGCGCCCGATGTCCATCAGCCCCTGCGGGTCGAGGGTGGGCATGGAGATCTGGAGTACGGGGATGTCGGCCGCCGGGAACATCTCGACCAGCGGGACGTACGCCCCGTGGTCCAGTCCGCGGTCCGGGACGTCCTGGACGGGCGTACCGGCGCCGCGCAGCAGCTTCCGTACGGAATCGGCGAGTCCGGGGGCGCCGGGCGCGGCGTACCGGACGCGGTAGTAGTGCTCGGGGAAGCCCCAGAAGTCGTGGACGAGCGGCACCGTCTCAGTGGCGCCGAGCGCGAGCGGGGCCTCCTCCCAGTGGGCGGAGACCATCAGGATCGCGCGCGGCCGGGGAAGGCCGGCGGACCAGGACGCGAGCTGGCCGGGCCAGACGGGGTCGTCGGCCAGCGGCGGAGCTCCGTGGCTCAGATAGAGGGCGGGCATACGCTCCACGGCCGCAACCTTTCCTTGAAATTTCAAGTAAGCCTGTGGGGGCAACCCTAACGCCAGCTAGTTTAAGTTTCAAGAGAGGGCCCGTAGAGTGGCGCCCATGACGACGGCACCCCGCTGGCTCAGCGAAGAGGAGCAGCGCACCTGGCGCGCGTATCTCCAGGCCACCACCCTTCTGGAGGACCACCTGGACCGCCAGCTCCAGCGCGACGCCGGCATGCCGCACGTCTACTACGGCCTGCTCGTGCAGCTCTCCCAGGCACCGGAGCGGCGGCTGAGGATGACCGAGCTGGCCGAGACCGCGAAGATCACCCGCTCCCGGCTCTCGCACGCCGTCTCCCGCCTGGAGCGCAACGGCTGGGTGCGCCGCGAGGAGTGCCCGTCCGACCGGCGCGGGCAGAACGCCGTACTGACGGACGAGGGGTACGCGGTCCTGAAGCAGACCGCGCCCGGCCATGTCGCCACCGTCCGCCAGGCGATGTTCGACCGGCTCACCCCCGAGCAGGTGCGCCAGCTCGGCGAGATCATGCGGGTCGTGGCGGAGGGGCTCCAGCCGACGGGCGCGGGCGCGGACCTGCCCTGGCTCCGCTGAAGCCGGAACCGGAGCGGAACCAGGGCGGCCGGGGCAGCCAGAGCAGAACCAGGGCGGCCGGGCCGGCCGGGGCGGGCCCGGCCGGGGACGTCAGTGCGCGATGACGGGGATCCGCACCTCGTCCTCCGCGCCCGAGCCCGCGCCGTCGCCCGAACCCGCGACCGTCGTCGTACCCGGACGGCCGGTGTTGATCAGCGTCAGCGCGATCGCCGCGGAGACGGCCAGGATGCCGACCGCCCACCAGATGGCGCTCGCATAGCCGTGCACCATCGCCTGCGCCTGGAGCAGCTGCTCGTTGGTGGCGCCGGCGGCGTGCGAGGTGATGTACGCCGTGGTGGCGCTGGCCGCGATGGTGTTCAGCAGCGCCGTACCGATCGCGCCGCCCACCTGCTGCGAGGTGTTGACCATGGCCGAGGCCACGCCCGCGTCGCGCGGCTCGATGCCGTGCGTCGCCAGCGACATGGCCGGCATGAACGCCGTACCCATGCCCAGTCCCAGCAGCAGCTGCGCGGGCAGGATGAGTCCGGCGTACGACGAACCGATCTCCAGCTGCGTCAGCAGCAGCATGCCGAGCGCCGCGACCAGGAAGCCGGGACCCATCAGGTAGCGGGGCGCGACCCGCGTCATCAGACGGGCGCCGATCTGGGTCGAGCCCGTGATCATGCCCGCGATCATCGGCAGGAAGGCGAAGCCGGTCATGACGGGCGAGTAGCCCTTCACGATCTGGAGGTAGTAGGTGAGGAAGAGGAAGAGCCCGAACATCGCGATGACGGCGAGACCCAGCGACGCGTAGACACCGCCGCGGTTGCGCTCCATCAGGACGCGCAACGGCAGCAGCGGCGACTTGACCTTCGACTCGACGGCGACGAAGACGGCGAGCAGCACGGCGGAGGCGACGAAGAGACCGATCGTCGCACCCGACGCCCAGCCGTCGGTCTCGGCGCGCGTGAAGCCGTACACCAGCGCGACCAGGCCGAGGGTGGAGAGGACGACGCCCGGGATGTCGAGCGGCGAGCGGTTGCGGCCGCCGGCCGGCTCACGGATCACGAAGTAGGCGCCCGCCGCCGCGACGACCGCGAAGGGGATGTTGACGAAGAACGTCCAGCGCCAGTTCAGGTACTCGGTGAGGAAGCCGCCCAGGATCAGGCCGACCGCGCCGCCGCCGCCCGCGATCGCACCGAAGATGCCGAAGGCCTTGGCGCGTTCGCGCACGTCGGTGAACGTCACCGCGAGCAGCGAGAGCGCGGCCGGCGCGAGCAGCGCGCCGAAGGCGCCCTGGAGAGCGCGCGAGCCCAGCATCAGCGCCTCGTTGGTGGCCGCGCCGCCGAGGGCGGAGGCCGCCGCGAAACCGAGCAGGCCGACGACGAAGGTGCGCTTGCGGCCCCACAGGTCGGCTATGCGGCCGCCGAAGAGCAGCAGTCCGCCGAAGGCCAGGGCGTACGCCGTGATGACCCACTGGCGGTTCGCGTCCGAGATCCCCAGGTCCTGCTGGGCCGACGGCAGCGCGATGTTCACGATCGTCGCGTCGAGGACCACCATCAGCTGGGCGAGGGCGATGAAGACCAGCGCTTTCCAGCGGCCCGGATCGGGGAGGAGGGTGTCGGCTGTTTTTGGCATGGAGGTATCCGCCTAAGGGTGCGAAGAGGATAAAAGGTACGTAACTATGTGAGCGGAAGCGGGGGTCGGGCAGGGGTCACGAATCCCGGCGCAGGCCCTCCCACGTCGCAGGAGTGCCGGGGAGGACGGAACGCGCCGGTGCCTCCAGGCCGTCGAGGAAGAGTTGCAGGTGACGGTGGACGAACTGGTCGAAGTTCATGCACGCGCTGCCCGGCAGCGGCCGGGTGAGCTGGGAGAGGGCGACCAGCAGGTCGCCGACGGCCACGTCGTCACGGAGCCGCCCGGCCTGCCGCGCGCGCCTCATGAGGCTGTCGACGGCCCCTTCGAGACGCTCGCGCCCGGCGAGCAGTTCCGGGTGTTCCCTGTCGAAGCCGTCGGCGAGCATCGGACACAGCGCGCCGATCCGCTCGTCGGCGGCCGCGTGGACGAAGCGGCGCAGCGCGTCGAAGGGGTCGGCCTCCTCGGCGATCACCGCCCGGGCCCGGTCCGCGGTGCGGGACAGGACGGAGACGACCACGTGGTGGATCAGTTCGGTGCGGTCCGGGAAGTGCCGGTACAGCGTCGCGTTGCCGACGCCCGCACGGCGGGCGATCTCGTCGAGCGGCACCTCGGGGCCGGACTCGACGAACATCTCACGCGCGGCCGAGACGATCCGCTCCCGGTTGCGCAGGGCGTCGGCCCGCGGGCGCTGGGCGCGGGGCCGGGCGGCCCCGGTGCGGATGCCGGTGCCGGCGTCGGTTCCGGTGTCGGTGGCCACGGCGCTCCTTCTCGTACCTTCTCGCGTGAAAGCCTTCCCGCGCGAAGACCTTCCCGCGCGAGAGCCGGCAACCGGGGAGTCCGTCCCCGGTTCGGCGAACACAGGCATAAACGGGGAGTGCGCCCCCGCTTATTTCCCGAACTACCACATGTGTCCCTGATCACAAACGGAGTGGAGAATTCCGCACGATCGGCCTACCCGGAGGTCCGCCCGGCGAGCGCCCGGAGATCCCCCGGCACAGGGTGAGCGAACGAGAGCAGTCAGGGACGGCCGGCTGCCGCGGACCCCGAAGGCGCCTCCATGCGGCAGACCCGCCCCCGGATACGCAGACCCCGCCACCTGGTGAGCTTCGCCGTTCTCACCGGTCTCACCCTCGCGTCCGTGACCTCCGCCGGGTCCCCGCTCGCCACCGGGACCAGCGCGTCGGCGGGCCCGGTGGGCTCCGGCGACCCGGCGGCGTCCGTGACCGGTGAGGCCGCGCTCGAACCGTGCAGGATCGCGGGCACCCTGGGCGTGCAGATGTCGGAGGGAATACCGACGCCGCCCGGATTCGTCCGCTCCACCGGTGACGTCCACGCCCTGACCCTCATGATCGACTTCTCGGACGCGCCGGGGAAGGGCTCGGCGCGCGACCGGTTCGAGGAGTTCTTCCCGCAGACGACGAAGTGGTTCGAGACGAGTTCGTACGGGCGCCTGCGCTACCGGCCCGTCACCCCGTTCACCGAGTGGATACGGATGCCGATGCCCTTCGCGGCGTACGGAATAGACCGCGGCTCACCGTACGAACCCGGCTACCGCCGTCTCGTCCAGGACATCGTCGCCGCGACCGACGCCCGGGTGGACTTCCGCTCGTACGACCTGGTCAACGTCCTGGTCACGCCCAATGCCGGGCCCTCGGCCCTGGACACCGTCCTGTCCGTCACCTTCTCCGGCAACGAGGGCGCGCCGCGCGCCGACGGCGTCCCGCTCGCCAACACGTCCTTCGTCTACAGCCGCCAGGACGACGGGTCGGGTTCGTACGGCGAGACCGGCTTCCGGGTCCTGCCGCACGAGAACGGCCATGTCTTCGGGCTGCCCGACCTCTACACCATGGACGGCGGGGGGTCGGTAGGACACTGGGACATCATGTCCGAGGACTGGGGGGCCAACAACGATCTGCTGGCCTGGCACAAGTGGAAGCTCGGCTGGCTCGACAGCGCGCAGATCCGCTGCGCGGCCGCGCCCGGCACCACCGAACACCTCCTGACGCCGCTCGCCTCGCGGGACGAGGCCGGGGACGGAAATGGGGATGGGGACACCAGGGCGAAGCTCGTCTTCATCCCCCTGACGGAGAAGACGGGTTACGCGGTGGAGGTGCGCACCCGGGCGGGCAACGACGAGGCCGTCTGCAAGCCGGGCGTGCTGATCTACCGCGTCGACGCCGACGTCGACACGGGCCACGGCCCGGTGACGGTCGCCGACAGCGAGCACGACAGCGGGGGCTGCACACGGTGGCCCAATGTGCACGCCGAGCTGTCGGACGCGCCGTTCGAGGAGGGCCAGACCTTCAGGGACCGCCAGTACGGAGTCCGGATCTCGGTGACCGACAGGACGGCGGACGGCGATTTCCGGGTCCGCGTCACCCGCCGCTGACGCCCGGACCGCCTCCCACCTCTTCCCGCAGCTCCCTCTTGAGGACCTTCCCGGTGGCGTTGCGGGGCAGCGGCTCCTCCCGTACGAACACATGGGCGGGCACCTTGAACGCGGCGAGGCTCCTGCCCACATGCGCCCGCAGTTCCTCCGCACCGGCCTCGGCTCCGGCCCGCAGCTGCACGACGGCGGCGACCTCCTCCCCGAGTACGGGGTGCGGAACGCCGAGTACGGCCGCGTCCAGCACCTCCGGATGGTCGTGCAGCACGCTCTCGACCTCGACGCAGTACACGTTCTCGCCGCCGCGGATGACCATGTCCTTGATGCGGTCGACGATGCTGACGCACCCGCCGTCCCGCACGGTCGCGAGGTCCCCGGTCCGGAACCACCCGCCCGCGGCGAAGGCGCGCGAGGTCGCGCCGGGGTCGTTCCAGTACCCCCTGACGAGCGACTGCCCGCGCAGCCACAGCTCGCCGACCTCGCCCTCGGCCGACGCCTGCCCGTCCGGCCCCGCGATCCGCACCTCGACGGCCGGTGCGGGCCGGCCGGCACTGCCGGGGTCCGCGCGGTACGCCGCGCCGGAGGTGGCCAGTACGCCGCCGCTGGTCTCGGTCAACCCGTAGCCGTTGCGGGGCTCGATGCGCTCGCCGTGCCGGGCCGTGAGCCGCCCGACGAGGCCGGCGGGCGCGGCGGCTCCGCCGGTGTTGAGCATGGTGAGGCTCTCCAGCCCGTCCCCGGCCGCCTCCGCCGCGTCCAGCAGCTGGAGGGCGGTGGCCGGCACACCGGCGTAGTGCGTGACGCGGTGCTCGCGGATCAGCGCGAGCGCGCGCCCGGCGTCCCACTTGCGCATGAGGACGAGGGAACCGCCGGCCGCCATGGCGGCGTACACGGCGGTGAAGGCGGCGACATGGAAGAACGGAAACGTCATGAGCGTCACGGGAGCGGGCCCCTGCCCCGGCACCTCCCCGCGCGCGAGCGCGGCCAGCGCGGCGTGGAAGCGGGGGTGCGTGGCGGCGCCTGCCTGGGCGAGGTGGGTGGCGACGGCGCCCTTGGGCCGCCCGGTGGTCCCGGACGTGTAGATGATGGTGGCGTCGTCCTCGGCCCGTACGTCGACATCGGGCGGCCCGAGAAGCGGATCGGCCTGCCGGATCCCCTCGTACACCTCGTACGCCTGGTATGCCTCGTACTCCTCGCCCGACTCCTCCGCTTCCCCGTGGAACACGACGACCCGGGGCCGCCGCTTCCGCGCCGTCCGCCCCGCGAGCCACGGCTCGACCTGCGGCAGCCGCTCCCCGTCGACGAGCAGCACGCCGGGCTCGCAGTCGTCGAGCGCGTACGCGAACTCCGCCCCGGTCCACCAGCCGTTGAGCGGAACGGCGACAAGACCCGCCAACTGGGCTGCCCAGAAAGCGACTTGCCACTCAGGGTGATTGCGCATGGCGATGACGGCCCGGTCCCCCGGTACGAGCCCGTACTCCCCGGCGAACCGCCGGGCCAGCGCGCAGGCGGCGGCGAAGAACTCGCCGTACGCGTACGTCCCGCTCTCCGCGACCAGGAACGGCCGGTCCCCGTACGCCCAGGTCGCCTCGACGAACTCCCGCAGCGTCCGGGGCCCGTCGGCGTACAGCGGACTCCCGTCCTCCGCCCGTACGACCTCGAAGGGCGCCCCGGGGGCGGTCAGCGCGGCTTCGGCGGCGCGCGACGGATCATTGTTCGGCACGGACGAACCTCTCTAAGCGCTTGCTCAGCACTTGGACGCTATGCCCGCTCCCGCCGCCAGTCAAGATTCATGCATCAGCCATCTTTCTCTTGCCGCCCCTCCGTGACCCCACCGCCACCCCGCCACAGAACCCATTCCCACACGAGCCCCCCGACCCGGTACGCCAGCCCTCGGCCACGCAGCACCACGGCCGCGCCTCCGTGGGATCTGCCGAAAACCCCCGAAGCCCAGGTCGGCGCCTCGGCGCCCGCGGCTCCAAAACGGCCCACCCCTGATTCGAAAACGCCCCCAGCTTGAGCGCACGAGGCCCACCGCTGGGCACCCGCCGCCCGGGCCGGCCCGAAAGTGGCATCAGTACAGGACCTCGGCGTCGCGCGCACCCACTGACGGAAACTCACGCCGTGACTGGCCGCCGCGCGGGACGGCCGGGATGCGCTCTGCGCCCCCAGCCGCCGCGATTCCCTGGCTTGGGTGAGCGCAGCCGCCGCGGTTGTGAGGCTGGTGTCAGTGACAGCGCAGAGGGCCACCTGCGGCAGAAGTGAAGTTTCCCCGTGATCCTGGACACTCGTTCGTTATGCCGCGAGGGCGTGTTGATGCCGCTGCCTGGTCCCGGCCGGGGCGAGGTAGCCGAAGATCTTGTGCTTGCGCAGGCGGCGGCGGTTGTAGGAGGTCTCGATGAGGTCGAAGACCTCGGCGCGGGCGGTGGCCCGGTCGGGCCAGGTCCGGGTTCCGATCTCTTCCTCGAGCAGGGCCCGGAAACCCTCTGCTGCGGCGTTGCCGAAACACGAGCCGGTGCGTCCGCAGCTCTGCTGCAGCCCCGACTCCATTGTTCGACCGTGGGATTGAGCCGGCGTGTACTCGCTTCCGCGATCACTGCGGACCACGCATCCGGGCTCCGGAGAGCCTCGGCCGTGGGCCATGCCGAGGGCGTCCACGACGTGCTCGGCGCGGTGGTGGTCGGCCATCGCGTAGCCGACGATCTCGCGGGTGGCCAGGTCCAGCCGGCAGGCGCGGCAGAGCCGGCCCCCGGCCGTCGGACGGCAGGTGATGGCGCCGACCGGCCCGGTGCCGGGGTGCTCGGCGTGGAAGTCGCGGCCGATCAGGTCCGGGGCCGGCTTCGCCTTCGCATCCGGCCGGGGCAGCGAGCGCCGCTTGCGGCGGGTAACGCCGCGGATGTCGCGCTCACGCATGACGCGGGCGATGCGCTCGCGGTTCACCCGCAGGCCCGGCCGTGTCATCACTCAGACTGAGATCGGCTTGCAGTCCGCCGGCATCGCGCCGCCCGGTGATGGCGACCCGGTCACAGCCGTCACGGATCTCGGCCGCGCAGACGTAGAGCGTCGCCGCTTCCTCCGACTACGGGAATCACGCTCGGGCGATGGGCAGTCAGGCCGCCACGCTCCCCCTTTTACAGATGAGTGGCGATGGCCGGCATGAGGTCCTGGAAGGTGCGTCCGTCGGCGGGGCTGCCGATGGCCGCCATCTGCCAGCCGGTGCCGCTTCGCTGCACCTTGGCCATGACCTGTGCGGTGTGACGGCCGCCGCCAGTGAGGGTGTAGCGGGCCAGCTCCTGGCCGGTGGTTTCGTCGAGGAGGCGGCAGAAGGCGTTGTCGACCTCCTCAAAGGTCTGGCCGGTGAAGGAGTTCACGGTGAAGACGATCTGGTCGACGTGGACGGGCACGCGCTGCAGGTCCACGATGACCGACTCGTCGTCGCCGCCCTGGCCGGCGCCGCCCACGCGGTTGTCACCGGTGTGACGTACGGAGCCGTCGTCGCTGACGAGGTGCTGGAAGAAGACGACGTCCACCGGCTTCTTGTCGGCGAAGAGCACCGCCGAGGCGTCCAGGTCGATCTCCCGGGCGGTGAGCCTAGCAAGGAACCCCTTGCGCTGGGCGGCCTTCCAGCCCAGTCCCATCCGTACGACGGTGAGCGCACCGCCGTCGGACTTGCTCAGGCTGATCTGCTGGCCCTTGGTCATGTTCACGGACATGTGCTGCCTCTTCGTTGGGTCGTGGTGGCGGCTGGGAGATGCGCTGCTGCGGTCAAGTTCGTACCGGGCCGTCGCCCGTTCCTGTTCCGTTGTCGGGCCGTTCGCCGGTCCTGTCGCCAGCCCGCACCTGGACGATGGGAGGGTCCTGTTGTCGCTCGGCAGACCTTTCCGCCTTCATGGCCTTGCCCTCGCTCTTGAGGATGCGTGCCGCTTTGCCGGCGTTGCGGGCCAGCTCGGGGAGCTTCTTGGCGCCGAAGAAGACAATGACGACGATCAGGACTATCGCGAGTTCGCTGAGTCCGAACACCAGTGTCCGCTCTCTCGATGTGGTGGGTGAGCCGGGCACGGGGTGCGGCTCTCGCCGCACCCCCGATGGCGCGTGTGTCAGACGTTGACGCCGAAGTCGGTGGCTATGCCCGCCAGTCCGCTGGCGTAGCCCTGGCCCACCGCGCGGAACTTCCACTCGGCGCCGTTGCGGTAGAGCTCACCGAAGATCATGGCGGTCTCGGTGGCGGCGTCCTCGCTCAGGTCGTATCGGGCGAGCTCGGTGCCGCCGTCCTGGTTGACCACGCGGATGAAGGCGTTGCGGACCTGGCCGAAGCTGTGACCGCGGGCTTCGGCGTCGTGGATGGAGACCGGGAAGACGATCTTCGACACGTCGGCGGGGACAGTGGCCAGATCGACCTTGACCACCTCGTCGTCCCCCTCGCCCTCGCCGGTGAGGTTGTCGCCGGTGTGCTCGACAGAGCCGTCCGGACTGGTCAGGTTGTTGAAGAAGATGAAGTGCTGGTCGGACGCGACCTTCCCGGCCTCGTTGACCATCAGTGCACTTGCGTCGAGGTCGTAGTCAGTGCCGCTCGTCGTACGGACATCCCAGCCCAGGCCGACCAGTACGGCGGACAGGCCCGGCGCCTCCTTGCTCAGCGAGACATTGCCGCCCTTGGCGAGGCTCACACCCATGTCGCTTCCCTTCTCAAGACCTGGGCCCGGAAACGGGACGCCGCTTCGGACCCTCGTATGACAGCATCTGAAATCTACAGCAATGTAGAAACGTGTAGGGATGCGAACCGGGCATGTCGGTAGGCGCCTTCCGGTCACACAGCCGCCTCGGCCGCTGGGAGAGGCAGGCGGCGGGTGGCCAGTACGATGCCTCCTCGACGCTCGTACGTTTCGGGGCGGCGGGACGGAAAGGAGGCCGCGCCATGGTTGACGGCACGGAGAAGACGAGCCCCGATGGGCGCGGTCGCAGGCGCCAGGGCGAACTTGAGACACAGGTGCTGTCGGCGCTCGGCTCGGCACCGGGACCGGTGACCGCCGCGTGGGTACAGGAACAGCTCGGCGGCGATCTGGCGTACACCACGGTCATTACGATCCTGACCAGGCTGTACGCGAAGAGGGCGGTCACCCGCACCAGGGCCGGCCGGTCCTTCGAGTGGACGCCGATGGCGGACGGGGCCGGTCTGGTGGCCATGCGCATGCGCAAGCTGCTCGACAACCAGGAAGACCGCGATGCGGTCCTCTCCAGTTTCGTGTCGTCCCTGTCTTCACACGACGAACAGCTCCTGCGCTCCCTCCTCAATGAAGCTGACGATCCGGAGCGTTGACCGATGGGCGTCTTCGTCTTCCTGCCCCTGATCCTGCCGCTGACCGCACTGCCGATCGCACGGCTGGCCGAACAGCATCTGCATCCGCGCAGCGCGGCGCTGTTGCTGACCTGGGTGGGGGCGATCCTCGCCGCGTGCAGCACGCTGTGCCTCGGACTCCTGGTGGTCGTCGGCACCGCACAGCTGCCCGGCAACCCGTTGCCCGACAGCTGGTCCGATCCAGAAGTGCGAGAAGCGGTTCCTTACGACGAGGTGGCCGGGAAGGCGTCCATCGGCGTCCTCGCCCTCGTGGTGGCGGCCTGCGCGCTCACGGTTCGACGGCACTACGGCTTCCGGGCCCGTGCCCACCGGACGCTGGCCGCGCTTCCCGACGCCTCGGAGGTCGCCGTACTCACCGATGAGGTGCCGTACGCCTACGCGCTGCCGGGATCTCCCGGCCGGATCCTGGTCTCCACCGGCATGCTGTCCGGCCTGAACGAGGCAGAGCGCCGGGCCCTGCTCGCCCATGAACGTGCCCACCTCGCCGGAAAGCACCACCGCCTTCTGCTCACGGTGCAGCTCGCCGGCTGCGCCAACCCGCTTCTGCGCCCGCTCCGTTCCGCGGTGGGCTACAGCACTGAACGCTGGGCTGACGAGGAAGCCGCCCGGGTTACCGGTGACCGCCGGATGACGGCCCGCACCGTCGGCAAGGCTGCGCTGATCTCCCAGCGCGCCGCAGTACCCGGCTTGGCCGCCTTCGCCGAGGCCGGTCCGGTACCGCGCCGCGTTGCCGCGCTGCTGAGGCCGGTTCCGCCGGCCGGCGGCTGGCCGCCCGCACTGACTACGGCCGGCATCGCAGCCATCGTCGCCGCAGCCGGAACGGCCGCGTCGACCTTGTCGGCGCTCAACGCGGCGATCGCCCTGTTCTTCGTTCTGCAATCGGCCACCTATGGGTAATCCACGGCATCCGGGGCATCCTGTGCCGGACTTGGTTGTCTCTACGCGACTGTAGAGTTCACGCACCGCAGGGAGCGGCGGTTGCGGATGAACGAGCGCGAAGGCCCGGAGGACGCCAGGTGGGTACGCAGGCCAGGAGGCGGCACGGTCGCCGGGCACAGCCGACGCGGCGGCGCCGCAAGGTGGAAGAAGGGTCCGCCCGGCTGACCCGACGCGGGCGAATAGCACTGTGGACCGGAGGGGCACTGGCTGTCCTCGTGCTGGTGACGGCCGGGGCGGGAGCCTGGGTCTACCAGGGGCTGGACGGAAACATCAATTCCGCGGACGTGGACAACAAGCTGGGCGGCGACAGGCCGGTCAACCTGAGTCCGGGCTCGAAGAACATCCTGGTGGTGGGATCCGACTCGCGGGACGGCGACAACGCGAAGTACGGCAAGGACCTGGACACCATGCAGTCGGACACACTGATGGTCATGCATCTGTCCGCGGACAGGGAATGGGCCACCGTGGTCTCTTTGCCGCGTGACTCCTGGGTGAGCCTGCCGGCCTGCGATCGCGGAAACGGGACGACGTCCACTCCGCGCCATTCCAAGATCAACGCCGCTTTCGCCATCGGGGGTAGCAGCGGCGAGGTCTCCGGAGCCGCCGCCTGCACGATCAGGACGGTGGAGCAGAGCACCGGCCTGCGTATCGACCACTTCATGTCCGTCGACTTCCAGGGCTTCAAGGGCATGGTCGACGCCCTCGACGGCATCGAGGTCTGTCCCCGGACCGCGATCCGCGACGACAAGGCGCACCTCGACATGGAGGCCGGGTGCCAGACCGTCAGGGGCGAGGACGCCCTCGGATACGTCCGTACCCGCTACAGCGTCGGTGACGGCTCGGATCTCGGGCGTATCGGCCGCCAGCAGGAGTTCATGGGCGCCCTCGCCGGCAAGGCCCGGCAGAAGCTCGATAGTCCAACTGCCCTGTACGACTTCCTGGACGCCGCCACCAAGTCCCTGACCACGGATGAGGCGTTGGCGGGGATCAAGCCGCTGTCCGGTCTTGCGTCCGAGATCAAGGACATCCCGAGCGACCGGCTGACCTTCCTGACCGTGCCCAATTATGGACGCGTGGCGGACGTACCCTCCGACAAGGCCAACGTGGTGTGGCAGTACCCGCAGGCCGCCGATCTCTTCACTTCGTTGGCCAAGGACCGGGAGGTCGACAAAAAGAAGCTGGGGGCGGACGCCAAGGGGCCGGTGTACGCCGCTTCGGTGCGTGTGCAGGTCCTCAACGGCAGCGGGGTGGCCGGCCAGGCCTCGAAGGTCGCCGAAACGCTGAAGGCAGCGGGTTACAGCATCGCCGGCACCGGCAATGCGCCGGCCCCCGCGGACAAGACCGCCGTCACGTACCCCCAGGACCTCGCAAGGCAGGCGGGGGTGCTCGCTTCCCGGCTGCCTGGCGTCGCGGCAAAGCCGGATGCGAGCGCCGTGGCCGGCGCCGTCACTCTCGTCGTGGGCTCGGACTTCAGCGGCATCCGCTGAGGAATCTGTTTGACATCCCGAGTCCGACTGGACGCTGCTGGTGAGGGCATGTCATCTGAGACAGTGCTGGGATGACCGCCATCCATAGGAGTGCTGCTGCTCACCGGGATGTCGAGAGGTGGTGCACCGATCAGCTCGCACGGTGGCCGGTGTCCCACCGGACCATGGCACTGGCCACATGCGCCGGACGAACCCATGTCGTCGCCATGGGAGAGGGTTCCGGCCCGCAGCAGACCCCACCCCGTGTGGTGGTGGTTCCCGGCACCAACTTCAACGCTGCCACCAGCCTGCCGCTGGTCACAGCGCCGGCGGCACGCTGGCCCGGCTATGTCGTGGACGTGCCGGACAGCCGGGACTCAGCGCCGCCGACCGTCCCGGACTTCACCGGCCGGCCCGGTACGGGCAGTGGCTCCAGGATGTGCTGAACGAGATCAGCCCGGGGCCGACCGTCGTGGTGGGCCATTCACTTGGCGGCGCCATAGCGCTGGCCTGCGATGTCCCGCAGCTCACCGGGCGGGTACTTGTCTCCCCCGCGGGACTGACCCGGCTCAGGGTCACCGGCCGGGTCCTGGCGGCCACCCTGCCCTGGCTCGCCCGCCCCACCGAGGCCCGCAGCGCGACGCTGCTGCGGCAGATGCACGGGTCCGGCCGGGCTCCGTCGGCCGGACTCATCACCTGGATGACCCTCCTGGCCCGGTCCTGCCGGTCCAGCCTGGCGCCCGCGCCCCTCCCTGGAGGGACACCAGCCCGGTCCCGGGGGTGACGAACGTGGTGGCCACCGGCGAGCACGACGTCTTCCTGCCGCCGTCCCGACTGGCTTCGCCCGCTTCCCGCCACCTCGGCGTCGCAGTGACAACCGTGCCCGGTGCGGGACACCTCGTAGTGGAAGAACACCCAGAGAAGATCGTCACGTTGGTGTCAGCGTTGATGAGCGGAAACGTGGCCAGCGGGCCATGACGCCGACCAGCCGGCTCGGGAACGCCAGTAGGCCTGCCGCTGAATGCCGCAGGCCCACCGTTTCTTCGAAGCCCGTGCGGGGCGTCAGCGCCGGGACTTGACGCGTTCGAGGGCGGCCACGCCCGCGACGGCGAGAGCGATCTGGATCAGCCACTCGATCCAGTCGATGCCCTTGGAGTCCGCGACACCCAGGCCGGCCGCGATGGCGGTACCCAGGAAGGCCGCGGCGATACCGACGAGGATCGTCCACAGGATGCCGATGTGCTGCCGGCCCGGAAGGACGAGCCGTCCCAGCACACCGATGATGATGCCGATCATGATCGCGCTGAGGATGCCTGAGATTTCCACGCCTGCTCCTCTGGTACGTCGTGCGAGGTACGTGTGCCCCGCTTGTTACAGGTCGAACTCGTGGGGCGGCAGGTCCAGCGTGTAGCAGGCTTCGCGCACGATGGCCTGCTCGTCCTTGTCGAAGTCGCCGTCGGCGCCGCCGATGACGATGCCGATCTGGATGACGGCGCGCGCCTCGGCGGGCTTCTTCTTAGCCTTGGCGATCTCCTGAAGGACGCTGACCTTGCCGAAGGCGAAGTCGGCGGTCAGCTTGTTCAGGTTTTCGTCGAAGCGGCGCTGGAGATCGTCCGCGGCGAAGTTCTGCAGTACGTCGTTGGTGGCGATGAGCTGGGCCACCCGCCGGCGCTCGGCGGGGTCGACGGTGCCGTCGGCGGCGGCGACCAGGGCGCACATCGCCATGCTCGCATCGCGGAAGGCGCCGCTCTTGAGGTCGTTCTTCTTCGCCATGAGCTGCGTCTGCATCGTCGACGCGGACTCCTTGAAGCGATCCCACAGGGCCATAAGAACTCCATATGCGTCAGGAGTTGTCCGGGCCTAAGGGGGGCCGGCCCGGACACTCACATTCTTCTACAGTCACGTAGAAGTTATCAGGCGGGCTTGCCGCACTTCAGCCTTCTTCGCCCTCTTCGTCGCCCTCTTCGAAGAAGTCGCCCACCTCGTCGACGACTTCGGCGGCCACCATGCCGCCGACGACGCCGACGGCCAGCCCCGCCGCACCGGCGGCGACCACGGTGCCCATGCCGGGTCCGGAGCGGTGGTGACTGTCGCCGCGGTGACGCTCGCCGTGGCCATGGCCGTAATGGTGTGGGGCGTGGGCGCCGTGGGCGCCGTGTCCGGCAGCCAGTTGGTGTACCCAGCCTTCGACCTCGGCGTTCCAGTCGCGCTGATCGACGCCCTTGTGGCCGACGGTGAAGCGGTAGCCGGCATCGTGGCCGGAGGAGAAGAGGCCGCCGGGCTTGTCGGCCTCCAGTACGACCTCCATGCCGCCCGGGTTGGCCAGGAAGGTCACCTCGATCTCCCGCATGGTGTGGGCGTACCGCGGAGCCGGGGTGAGCTCGACTTCTTGGTAGAAGGGCAGCTGCTGGCCGGTGCCGCCGATGTGCCCGTACTCCAGGTCTGCGGACTTGAAGCCGAAGCCGAGCTGCCCGAACGCCTCCAGGACAGCCTCTTGCGCAGGCAGCGGCCGGACTGTCAGCGGGTCCAGATCACCCTTGTCCTTGCCGCCCGCCACCGCGAGTTCGGTACGCAGGCCCAGCACCACGCCGAGCGGCTGGCCGTGGAGTTCTGTGACCGGGGTCTCCCATGGCACCGTCACTGCGAACGGGATGCTTCGACGCTCGCCCTCGGCGAGCCGGAATCCGCCTCCGACGCTGAAGCGCTCGAAGGAGACCGTCCCTTCGGCTTCGCCGTCGTCGTGCTCCGCCTCGACGCGGGCGACGAGCTCCAGGGTGATCTGCTCGATGTCGAAGTCGGCTTTCCCGCCGACGAGGTGGAGCTGTCCGCGCAGGATCCCGCCGGGCTGGACCGGGCCGCCCTCCAGGACCGTGTCCACGGTGGGGCCGCCTACGCCGAGCGACCCGAGCAGCTTTTTGAACACCATCGTGGCGTTCTCTCCTTCAGGTGTACGTGGTTCGGGGCGGTGGGCCGCCTCACCCCCGAGGTGCGGCAGCCCACCGATCGCGTTTACTTGGCTGCCGCGTCCAGTGCCGCCAGGGCCTGCGCCCAGCGGACGTACTTCAACTCTGCGAGGTCTGCCACGGTCTTGACGCCGAATGCTTCCTGCAGCAGTTCGCCGTCACGGTCCGAGACGCCCTTCAGGGCCCCGACGGGAGCAGCGAGTATCTCCGGCAGGCTCTTGTCCGTCCATGCCTTGTCGAGCACCTTGTCCAGGTCGATCGATGCCATGAAGTCCTCCTGAAAAGTGAATGATTGGCCGGGTCGGGCTCGCGCTTTCTACACGCATGTAGAAGCATAGGGGGCGGTCACCCGCCCGGGCCTCATCCCGCTGCGGCTCGCGGGAAATGTCTGAAACAGGTCTGTGAGGAAACGAATCACCCATGTCCGAACCGACGGTTGCGCATCTGCGGCGCGGGCTCGCACACCGCAGTCGCCGCATCGTGGACTCCAGCGCGTTCACCAGCACTGTCTTCTGTCTCATCTCGGCCAATGCCGTCCTGCTCGGAATCGAGACGTACAGCGGTGTCGTGCATCAACGGCACGGCGCCCTCGAGGCTGCGGAGCATTTCTTCCTGGTCGCCTTCACCACCGAGATACTGCTGCGGGCAGCCGCCCACGCCGACCGCCCCAGAGACTTCCTCCGCGATCCCTGGAATGTGTTCGACCTGCTCGTCGTGGCCCTGGCCTTCATGCCGTTCGCCCGTGAGAACGCCACCGTGCTGCGGCTCCTGCGCCTGGCGCGCGTGCTGCGCGCGGCGCGCTTCCTGCCGCAGCTGCGCATCGTGATCGTCGCCGTCGGCAAGAGCCTGCCCGGCACCCTGAGCTTCGCCCTCGTCGGAGCGCTCCTGCTGTATGTGTACGCCATGGTCGGCTGGGTGTTCTTCGCCGGCGACGACCCCGAGCACTACGGGTCCCTCGGCCGCGCGGCCCTCACGCTCTTTCTCCTCATGACGCTCGACGGCCTCGGCGACGCCGTACGCGGTGGCCTGGAGATCTCCCGCTGGACCGTCCTCTACTTCGGCTCGTTCGTCCTGCTCGGCTCGTTTCTGCTGGTCAACCTCCTCATCGGCGTCGTCATCAATTCGCTGGAGGAAGCCCGGGAGCTGGAGAAGGAACGGGAACACACCGTGCCGGGGCAGCAGCCGCGGGCGGACGACCCGGCAGAGGCCCTGCGGGCACAGCTCGCCGCAGCCCGCCAGGCCCTGGACAGCATGGAGGCCGGCCTGGCGGCGGCGCCCCGGCGGTCCTGCGCGTGCCAGGGCGCCGGGCAGGCGGCGCGGACGGGAGTGTGAGGCTCTGAGGGCGCGGGAACGGCTCAGACGTGGACTGGACTCGATCCGCTGTGACGGGCATCCGAGATCAGGGGCTCAGCCCCGGGAAGGTGTCCATCATGGGGGGCATGGGGAAGAAGAAGCCTCGCCCTCGTCGCTCGTTCAGGCCGGAGTGCAAGGCGGAGACCGTCGAGCTGTGCCGACGTGGTGACCGCTCGGTCGGTCAGATCGCCAAGGACTTCGACCTGACCGAGACCGCGGTGCGTGACCGGGTGAAGCAAGCCGAGGTCGATGCGGGCGAGCGGGACGGCCTGACCAGCAGCGAACGCGAGGAACTGGCCGCACTGCGGCGGGAGAACCGCCGTCTGCGTGAGGACGTCGACATCCTCAAACGGGCCACCTTGGATTCAACCGGACCGAGCACCTTCGACAGGTACCCCTGACAGCCATGCCGGCCGCCGTCTCAAGGGCTTCCGCCAGGACAGCGAGTCCCAGCACTCATGCTTCGACCAGAGCTACCCGCACAAGCGGGTCCCCGCCTACGGCGCGATCGCCGCTCCGTGCTCGTCTACATCGGCTACGCCTGGCTCAGCAACTCGGTCACCCGCACCATGGTCAACCTCGCCCCCGCAGCCTGACAGCCCTACCCCCTGGTGCACCCGGCCGGGAGCGCCAGGAGCCATGCATCCGAATGCGGATCAGGCGCCACCCGCTACACTGACCGCGGCGGCCTGGCCTCACAGCCAGGGCTCCGTACGCTGTCTGCATGCCTGTCTGGATCATCGCGTCTACCTCGGCCGAGTTTTAGACACGTTTTCCGGCAGATCCCCGCCTCCGTAGCTCAGGGGATAGAGCACCGCTCTCCTAAAGCGGGTGTCGCAGGTTCGAATCCTGCCGGGGGCACCACGCATTACCGCTCTGACCTGAGGTTCTCCACAGGAAGGGGCTTCTATTCGGCCTCGGACTCCTCGTCCGGGGCCGTTTGTCTGAGCGGACGGGTCGGCGTCGGTGAGGCCGGTCCCGGTGCGCGGCGACCGCGGCGCTACCCGGTGGCGAGCAGGCCCGCTTCCAGGTCGGCGACGACACCGTAGTGATCGCTCGCCCACAGGCCGTCGGTCGGCTCGTCGAATGCGAGTCGGGCGCTGCGGACACGAGCGAAGGCGTTCGGGTGGGCGTGCGGTGAGCCGGCAAAGACGTAGTCGATCCGTCGGCGGTGGCCGGGCTGGCGAACCAGGACCTCGATGTCCTCGGTGGCGTTGGGGTTGTCGGCGGACCAGGTGTGTCCGGGACCGGAGCCCGCGATCTCCCATGCTTCGTGGAAACGTGTGCTGCGTCCCGAGAGTGACTGCCGGCCGGTCAGGTACCGGATGCCGGCCGCATCGGGATCCGCGTGGAAATCACCAGCCATGATCATGGGCAGGGCTGTCCGGTGTCGGGCGTCCAGATCGCCCAAGGCCAGCACTTGGCGCTCCCGTTGTGCTTCCGCGTCGAGCCGGAACGACGTCGTCGGTGTGATGAACAGCACTTCGCCCAGCCCGGGCAGCGGCACCAGGGCCGCCAGGGTGAGCCACGGGATGTCGGGCGCGTTCGTTCCGCGCTGACCGAGGACTTCGACGATGCGGTGCGGCCATCGCGTAGCGATCGCGGTTCCGCCGTACCGGTCCGCGCAGGGCGGTGCCGTCGCGGCTGTCCGCGACCGGTGGGTGCCGTGGCAGCCCGGTCCCCTCGGCCAGGCCGGGCAGTCGGTCCGGCAGGACCTCCTGCAATGCGACGAGATCCCGTTCGAGCCGCCGTAGTTCGGCATTGATCAGTGCCATCCGCGCGGGGGCGTCACCCCGGGTGTTCCATACGTTCAACGTCACGACGCGCAGTCTCGTCGCCGCGCCCACCTCGCATTCCGGAGGGCTGCTCCGTCGTACGGGTGACAGCAGACGCAGCCAAGGGAACGGCGACACCATGAAGACCCAGTCCGAGCCAGGAGACGGCCCGCTCGATCCGGGCCTGGCGCGATCATGAGTGAGCGGCGACAGCTGATCAATCTCGCGTACCGGCTCCTCGGCTCCCTGGCCGACGCCGAGGACGTCGTACAGGAGACGTACACCCGCTGGTACGCCATGTCGCCGCAGCAGCAGAAGGCCGTCGAAGCCCCCGGCGGCTGGCTGACGAAGGCCGCAAGCCGTATCTGCCTCGACCAGCTCGGCTCGGCGCGGGCCCGGCGCGGGCGCTATGTGGGCGAATGGATCCCGGAGCCGCTGCCCGATTCCACGCAGTGGGCCGGCGGGCGGCAGGACGGCCGACCGCGTCACTCCCGACGAGTCGATCACCATGGCCTTCCTCATCGTGCTCGAATCGATGACCCCGGCCGAACGCGTCGCGTTCGTCCTTCACGACGTCTTCCGTTACTCCTTTGCCGAAGTGGCCGAGATCGTCGGCCGTACGCCGGCGGCTTGCCGCCAGCCGGCTTCCTCGGCCCGCCGCCGCCTCCGCGCGTCGCAGGCTCCGGCGACTCCGGCCGCCCAGCGCGCCGGTGTCGTCCGGCGCTTCAAGCAGGCGTGGGACGCCAAAGACATCGACGCCCTCATCGGTCTCCTCGACCCCGGCGTCACGGCGGTCAGCGACGGTGGCGGCCTCGTCAGAACCGCGCTCCACCTGGTCGAAGGCAGCGAGCAGGTGGCGCGCTACCTCGTCGAACCCGCCGGCAGGACGCCCGGCCTGGCGCTCCTGGAACGTACGGTCAACGGTCAGCCCGGTCCGGTGCTTCAGCTGGACGACGTCACCGTGGCGGTCATGTCGTTCGACGTCACCGGCGACCGGATCAAAAACATCCGGGGCGTGCGGAACCCCGAAAAGCTGCGGCCCTGGACGACGGGCCGACGCCCCTGACCCCGCTCACGACCGCGTCGCGGTCCCGCACTCTTCGTCCGCGGCCTCGCGCATCCGCTCGGCCATCGAGGCACTGCGGTCGTACGGGTCGGCCCCGGGGCCGTCACCCGGCTCCGCGACCGGCTGTTCGGCGGCGAACTTCTGGGTGAAGTAGCCGGTGACCGTGTCGCAGCCGCCGTTGGTCGTGTCGGCCTTGTACGAGACGAAGGAGAAGGTTCCCGGCTTGGTGATCACCTTCGCGGGGTCGTCCCAGTCCAGCACCAGCTCGCGCCGCACGATCGTGCGCGCGACCTCGTCGCTGTCCGCCGTCGCCCGCGTGACCGGGTACACGTACGTGACGTCCGCGGTCACCCGGAGGGCGCCCTGCCCGCCCTCCCGGTACGTGATCCGGCCCCGGGTCTTGACCACGTCCCCGACGAGGCGCACGTGCGCCTCGTCGAACCGGCTGAAGAGCATCAGCGGGTCGTTCTCCCCGCTCGGCTTCCGGAACGCGGTCGCGAGGAAGTCCTGGACGTCCTGCTGGTGCGGGTTGATCAGCGCGATCGCCCGTTCGGGGCGCTCGCCCCGCAGTACGCCCGGATCCAGATGGGACGCGGCGAGGAAGTCCCGGGTGCGGCCGAGAGCCCGCTCGACCTGCGCCGTGCTCATCCACCCGGTCGCCCTGGCCGCGGGCACCGTGATCCCGGCCGTGCCGCGCGCCCAGCGCGCCGCGGGCGATCCTCTGAACGGTTCGTCCGGCGTGGGCCGCCGGGCCGCCTCCGTGGGGGGCGGCTGGTCCGGACGCTCCGACTCCGTGGCGAGCGGCCCGCCGGTCCCGCCGCCGGCACCGAACCATCCGGTCACCCGCCCCGGGATCAGCGCCACGGCCAGCAGGGCGAGCGCGGCCAGCAGCGCGACCACGTACCAGCCCTTCAGCCGCCTCGGCCGGGCCGGCGTGTACGTGCGCCACGGCTCCGCCCGCGCGGGCTCCTCGCGCAACCGCCGCGCCACGGCCCGCGCCCGCGCCGAGGGCTCCTCGGGTGCGCCCGGCACGCCGTCCGCCGACTCCCGGAGGAACCGCTCCCACTCCTCGTCGGAGACGGACGAACCACCCTGGCCCCCACCCGCGTTCACGCTGAACTCCTCGCGTCGCCCATTGCTCGGCACCCCTCCCCGGGCCGTCGTCCACCGCATAATCGCACAACGGTTCCCGGGCCGGCCGCCCGGCGCTTTTGACGTCAGCAGCAGCGGTCGTTCGCCCTCGACCCGCCCTTGATTCACCATCGTCGCCCCCACCTGTCCCTGGGCAACCTCGATCCGCACTTCTGACAGTGGGACGCGCCTCCCCGTATGTCACGTGACGGAAGCGTATGAGCCCTGCCTTTTGGACGCTCTACGGGATACGACACGACCTGGCCCCCTGTCCTGCCCCGAGACCGCGCCCGTTGGAGGGACGGAGCGTCAGGTACGGGGCGTGGTCGGAGTTTGGCAGGGCGACGGGCGGCGCGTGAACAAACGGCCAACAGAGTGCTCCTGCGGCGTTCCAACGGTCCGGCAGGGACGCGAGCCGCGAAGCCCGGCTTCGGGGCCCGGTGGCGACCGTTCTGGCCGGCCGGGCCACTCCTCCCTGTGTCACCACCGCACCGGGCCGGGCGGGGACTCACCGGGAACCGCGGATGCCGGCAGGGAGCGCGGCCGGCAGCGGGCCGTGCGGCCGGCTTCACACGGTCTGCCGAGAGCGCAGGCGGGCCTGGGAACGCGGCTGCGGCCCCCGCGGGGTGCGGGGGCCGCAGCCGATCGGCCGTTCCGGGGTGGCTAGTTGGTGAAGGTGAAGTACTTCCAGGGTGCATGCGCCGTGCTGTTGACGTTGTCGCCGGAGGAGCCGTTGACGTACGACGAGCGCATCCGGGCGCGGATGCCGGACTGGCCCGGTGCCTCCAGCCTGACGGCGGACTTGCCGTCGGTGCCCAGACCGAAGTACTCGGACGTGGAGGCGTACCAGGTGCCCTGGTGGTAGATCTCCAGCTCGAACCGCTGCTTGCGGCCCGTGTAGTAGTTCATGGCCGTGGTGAACACCGGGTCGGTGTTCTTGCGGAAGTAGTGGTACGTCGTGGAGCCGATCTTGCCCGTCCTGTAGTGCTTGGAGACGCTCACGGACACCTTCGCCCTGGCGTACGCGGTGGACTTCACGGTCTTGGAGGCGTAGCGGGCGTCGCCCGCGAAGACTGCGGTGACGACGGTGTCGCGCGTCATGTCCACGGTCGCCGACAGGTTGCCCTGCGAGTTGACCCGGGCCTTCTTCAGCAGCTTGTTCGGCCTGTCGGAGCCGTAGGGGTTGGCGTAGATCTCGACGACGCGGTTCTTGTACGTCGTACCGAGGTGCGCCGTGAAGGACACGTCGGTGCCGTACGTGTAGACGTTGCCGTTGCGGTTCAGGGTCAGCGAGGCCGCCTTGCGCGAGACCTGCACCGTGTCGGAGCCGGAGGCGGGGGCGTGCGTGGCGTCGCCCGCGTACACCACCTTGTAGGTGACCTTGCCGCCGGCGGGCGGTGTGTCCGTGAGGGAGAAGGTGCCGTCGGCCTTCGTCCTGGCGTCGGGCAGGGCCTTGCCGCTCGGGGACTCGACGTCCGTGCGGGTCACCTTGAGGGCCGTGCCCGCCGGGAGCGCCGTCTTCGAGGTCAGCTTCCCGGTGACGGTGAGCTTCTGGGCGCGCTCGGCACTGGCGGGAGCCGACACCTTCAGAGCGGGAAGCTCCTTGGCGGGGTCGGTCAGGGCGCGCAGGGTGAACGTGCCGTAGGTGTTCTCCGAGACCGCGAACACCCGGCTGCGGTCCGGTGCCCAGGCCAGCGCGCCGGGGACCAGGAGGTCGCCGCCGCTGCTGTTGCCGGTGTTGGGGAACTCGTACTGCCGCGTCGGCTTCGGGTCGCCCGCCCGGTGGATGTGGACGTCGGGGGCGTACGAGGAGGAGGAGCCGCCCGCGACGGTGCCGTCGGGAGCGATGGCGATCGCGTTCGGGTACGCCTCGGTCGGGTAACTCGCCACCTCCTCCAGGCTGGTGGTGGAGTAGGCGGGGAAGCCGTACCCGTACCCGCTGCCGTCCCAGGAGGTGAGGACCTGCGTGCCGTCGGGCGTCAGGTCGAGCTGTTTGACGCCGGTGTCCATGCTGCCCCGGACCCGCAGCGCCGCCCCCTCGGCGGAGACGTCGTACACGGCGAGCCGGCCGCCGGCCCCCGCCACCAGGACGCCCGGCACGGCCGGGTCGGCGCCGAGGAGCGGTGCGGCGCCGGAGAATTCGGCGCCCGCGTTCTGGTCGAGCTTCACGAGGGGCTCGGCGCCGGAGACGTCGAGCGACCCGATGCCCGACCCGTAGCCGAACCACAGGCGGCCGTCCACGGTCTCCAGGGCGGCCGGGGCGTCGGCGCCGGTCAGGTCGTAGCTCGCCGTCCGCGTGTACGTCCCCGTCTCCACCGAGACGATCCGGTCGGTGTCCTTGACGGCCGCGTACACCTGGCCGGAGTCGGCGGACAGCGCGAGGCCGGTCACACCGGGCAGGCCGGTGAGGGTCGCCTTGACGGTGCCCGCGTAGTCGGTGACGACGATCTTGCCGTCGGCCGGGTCGGAGACGTAGACCCGCTGGTGGGCCCCGTCCACGACGAGGTCGCCGACCGACTTCACCGACAGGACCTTCGCGGAGTCGGCCGCTGCCGGACCCGCTGTGCCCGCGACGATCACCGCGGAGCTGAAGAGGACCGCGAGCGCCGTCGCGGTCGAAATGCTGCGCCTGCGCACAGTGATGTGAACCCCCACAGAAGGAACCCGGTGATCACCGGGTGGACAGGAGAAGGCAGCGCGTTCCCCCCTCGTGCCGACGACGGGCACGTGGAGCGCTGCCGAGAGGAGTCAGCGTATGACATGCCAGTGACAGACGAGATCTGGATTTCTTCTGTGCTCCGCGTTGTGCCTTCTTGCGCCTTCGGCCGCGTGCCGGGCGGGCACCCGTCCTTCCGCCAGGCGGCCGCCCGCGAGACCGGGAAGTCGTCGACGACCCGGGGCGCCGACGACTCCGGCGAGCACCCGGGAAAGGACCGGGCCGCCGAGAACCACCGGCCTCGCCGGATGCGCTCAGCCCGGCGGGCTCTGTCCGTACGAACTTGCCACTGGTCCCCGTACAACCCTTGGGCCCCTCCGGCGGTCCTCTGTGCACCGAGCGACACGTGCCGGCAGGGGCGAGCCCCTGGCGCGCGGTCGATTCGGCTCACCGACTTCGGATGCCCGATCGGCATCCGGCATGCCACAGGAGAAGACCCGCGTGCAGCAACACCTTCGTACCGTCCTCGCCACCGCCGCCGCGGCCGCCCTCACCGGCGGCCTGCTCGTCGCCGGAGCGGGCAGCGCCGCCGCCGCGCCCTCCGGGCTGCAGGGCGACTTCAACGGCGACGGCTACCGCGACCTCGCGATAGCCGCGCCCACCGCCACGGTCGGCGGCAAGCGGGCGGCAGGCTACGTCGCCGTCGTCTACGGCACCAGGACCGGCCTCGACAAGTCCAGGCGCACCCTCATCAGCCAGGCCACCAGCGGCATTCCGGGAGTCCCGGAGACACAGGACTACTTCGGCGACCGCCTCACCGCCGGGGACCTCGACGGCGACGGCTACACCGACCTGGTGGTCGGCGTGCACGCCGAGCGCATCGGGAGCACCGACTCGTCCGGTGTCCTCACCGTCGTCTGGGGCGGCGCCGGCGGTCTCACGTCCGCCACCGACATCTCGTCGCCGCTGCCCGAGTACCGGAACGAGCTCGGCTGGGACGTCGCCACCGGTGACTTCGACGGGGACGGCCACACCGACCTGGCCGCCGCCAACGTCGCGGCGCCCGAGCTGAACATCTTCAAGGGGCCGTTCTCCCGGACCGGCAAGGCCGCTTCCCGCGTCGGCATCGACACGACGGACGGGACCGGCATCAACGCGGACAAGATCTTCGCGGGCAACGTCAACGGCGACGGCGCGACCGACCTCCTGGTCATGGGCCAGCAGGAGAGCGGCGGCGCGTACGCCACCCGCAGCGTCCTCTACAAGGGCGGGGCCACCGGCCTCAAGGCGTCGGGCAAGGTCGCGGGCGGCTACGCGGCGGCCATCGCCGACGTCAACAAGGACGGCTACGGCGACATCGTCACCGGCAACTTCATGGAGAAGTCCGCCGACGAGCCGAACGGAGGGCCCGGTGGCGCGGTCACCGTGACGTACGGCAGCTCCGCCGGCCTGTCCACCCGCACCCCGGTCCGCATCACCCAGGACACCTCCGGCGTCCCGGGAGCCGCCGAGAAGGGCGACCGCTTCGGCTGGAGTCTGTCCGCGGGCGACACCAACGGCGACGGCTACGCCGACGTCGTGGTCGGCGCGGAGAGCGAGGCCCTCGGGAGCAAGACGGCGGCCGGTGCCGTCACCGTGCTGCGGGGTTCCGCCACGGGGCTGACCGGCACCGGGGCCAAGAGCTTCTCGCAGGACACCGCCGGGGTGCCCGGAACCGCCGAGTCCCGCGACCACTTCGGCAGCTCCGTGCACCTCACCGACAGCAACGCGGACGGGCGGGCGGAGCTGATCGCCGGCGCCCCCGCCGAGAACAGCGGGGCGGGTTCCGTCTGGCTCTTCAAGTCCGGCACGAGCGGTGTCACCGCCACCGGTTCGACGTCGTTCGGAGCCGCCTCGGTCGGCGGTCCCTCCGGGCTGTCGTACTTCGGTGACGTCCTCGCCAACTGACGTCCCCCGGCCGCCGGCCGGCGCGCCTCCTCCCCCGGGAGGCGCGCCGCGGCTCTCCACCGCTCGCCGCTCGGACCCGGCAGTCGGTCGCGGCAGGCGTCCTCGTGCGGGCCGCGGCGGGCGCGGGCCGGCGCCCCGCCGGGCTCAGCCCTCTTCCGGCTCGCCCCCCACGTCCACCGGGCCGCCGTCGTCCCGGCTCCAGGGCTGCAGTTCCACCTGGATGCGGTGGGTCGTGTCGTTCGCCTTCGTCCTGCCCGCCTCCGCCGTGACCACTCCGATGCGCAGGCCGCCCTTGCCGCCGGTCTCCCGGCGGACCTGGACCTCGAACTCCAGGTTCACCCTTTCCACCCGGAAGCGCATGCCGCTCGCTCTTCCCCGGCGCTGGGCCACCTCGAGTTCTTCCCGTACCCGGCTGATCACGTCGGCCAGTTCCACGCCCTGCGTCGCGTCTTCCGCGTTCACCCTGCTCACATCCCCCCACTGACGCCAAGGCCTCATTGTCACCTGTCGCGACTATGCTGGTACAGCATGGGGGCGCTGATCAGTGAGACCAACTTCTCTACGGATCAAGAGACTTGGCGTGTCCGGCTGCGCACCGACGACCCGCGCGGCCGAGTGCTCGGGGCCGGGGTGCTGCTGCGGGACGGGCTCGTTCTGACCTGCGCCCACGTCATCCAGACCGCCGGAACCGACGGGCACAAGCCGTCCGTGGTCGTCGAGTTCCCGGGCTCCGGCGGTGCCGGCTCCGACGGCCTGCGCGCCACCGTCGTTCCCGGCCACTGGGTCCCCCGCGCCGACGACCACACCGGCGATCTCGCCCTCCTCCAGCTCGCCGGACCACCCCCCGTCGCCTCGTACGCCACCCTCCACCGGCTGCCCACCCTCTGGAACCACCGCGTCCACTTCGCCGGTTACCCCTCCCGCCTCACGGGCGGCAAGTGGGCCGAGGCACTCATCAAGGGACCGGGAGGGCCCGGTGACGAGTGGGTGCAGATCGATCCGGTCACCGAGGCCGACACCATCCTCCGGCGCTTCAGCGGCGCCGGAGTGGTCGACAACCGCACCGGTCACGTCATCGGGATCGTCGTCAGCAAGCTCGAATCGGAGCGCGAGGGCGCGCACCACCGGCACGGCTACATGATCCCGACCGGCACGATCGTCAAGCACCTCAAACGGGTGCGCGAGGCCGAGCCCGAGCGCTACATCGGCGGCCGGCGCCCGGTCCCCGACCCCCTCATCGCCGATCCCGCCGACCCCGCCTCCACCCCCCTCGCCCCCGACCGCGGATTCGCGCGCTGGCTCACCCGCTGGCTGGCGGGCGAGGACGACATGGCCGACGTGGAGATCACGTTCGTACGGCACGAGGACGCGGAGGCCGACCTCGCCCTGCGCACCACCCTCACCCTCGCCGACCGCGAACGCTCTCCCCGCACCTCCTCCGCGACGTACGGCCGCGACGACACCGGCCCGGCCCCGCGCGCCGGCAGCATCGACCTGGCCCTCGTCGTCAGCGACAAGACCCCCGCGCAGGTCGCCGAGGAGATCGCCGAGGGCATGGGCCTCGACGGCCCCGGCCCCCTCCCCCCGTCCGCCCGCGTCGCGGCCGACGCCCTGCCGCTGACCACCGTGGTCCGCGGCGTGGACGAGGCCGCCCGGCCGGTGGAGACCGTGGAACTGCTGCACACGCTGGTACGGCGCGGCGGACGGCTGCTGCTCGTCTTCCGGCAGCTCGACTCTCCCGCCCTGCGCCGCACGTACGAACTCCTCCTCGATCCGGCGTACCCCCGGCGCTGGCTGGAGCGCATCGGCCGCCGGATCGACGTGCTCGCCCGTACGGAAGAGGGCGCCCGGGACCTGCACCGGCGCGCGGCGAGCTGCGTCGGTCCGCTGCCGCGCCTCCCCCGGTACGCCCCGGACCTGGAGCTCAAGGCGGCCCGCCTCGAAGCCGACCCCCAGCAGGGCACCACCGGTTTCCTCGTCAAGCTGTCGTACGTCGAGAGGACCGCGGAAACCGCTCTGCTGGAGGCGGAGGCCGTCCACCGGCTGCTGACCCGGCAGCTCGCCCGCCACCAGGAGCTGCGGGGCCTTCTCGACGGGTACCAGGCACGCCTCGCCGCCCACGGCATCACCGAGGCCGCGGCCTCGCTGCACCAGGACGCGCAGCGGCTGCTGACCGGCGGGCCGTGCGAGCCGGCGGTGGCGGAGGCGGCCGTCGACCGGTTCGTACGGGAGGCCCGCACGGCGCTCGAAGCGCGCCCGGGGGCGGAGACGGGGACCGAGCCTGAGGAGGAACCGTGAGGGCGTGTCCGCACCCCGAGTGCACCGGGCAGGTCACGGAAACCGGCTTCTGCGACATCACCGGCCTGCCCGTCGAAGCCGGGGGCGCGGGCGGTGGGGGCGCGGACGGACGGGGAGCGGGCGGCAGCGGCGCGGGCGCCGGGCCCGTCGGTTCCGGGGGTCCGGCGCCCGCGGGGGCCCGGCGTCCGGTGCCCGTCGAGCAGTTCGTGCTCTCCCGCGCCGGTGACGGCCTCATGGACCTCCCCCGCGTCGAGGTCCCCGATCCCGCCCTCCTCGTCGAGCCCGTCGAGGACCGGTCCTCCTCCCGCGTCATGCGGTGCGGCAACCCCGACTGCATGGAGTTCATCGGCTTCGCGGCCTCCGAGGGGCGCTGCGCCTGCGGTACGCCGTACGCGCTCCAGCCCCAGCTGTCCGGCGACGACGTACTCGCCGACCAGTACCGGGTCGTCGGGCCCATCGCCCACGGCGGCCTCGGCTGGGTGTACCTCGCCGAGGACGTCCAGCTCTACAACCGGCCGGTCGCCCTCAAGGGACTGCGCAACCCGCACAGTTCACTGGCGCGCGAGGTCGCGCTGCGCGAGCGCCGGCACCTGACCGACCTCAACCACAAGGACATCATCCGCGTCATCAACTACGCGACGCACCGCCCCACCGGCACCGACTACATCGTGATGGAGTTCGCGGGCGGGATGGCGCTGCACCAGATCGCCGAACGCATCAGGCGCGACAAGGAGCCGTTCGCCGGCTCGCGCGTGCACGAGTTCATCGTCAGTTACGGGATCCGGATCCTCGACGCGCTCGGCTACCTGCACACGCACGAGGGCAAGGTGTACGGCGACATGAAGCCGGACAACGTCATGCACTGCGGCGACGGCATAAAGATCATCGACGTGGGGGGAGTGCGGGAGTTCGACGCCCCGGGACCGTACACCGACCTCTACAAGGCGCCCGAGGTCGAGCAGGACGGCAGGGCGCGCCCCCAGTCCGACCTCTACAGCGTCGGCATGACCCTGCGCGAACTGACCGACTCCGCCCGTCACCCCGCCCCCGGGCTCGGCGCCGAGTCCCTGCGCCGCGCGCTCGCCCGCGCCACCGACGAGGAGCCGCGCAGACGGTTCGCCACGGCCGCCGAGATGTCGCTCCAGCTGCGCGGCGTCATCCGCGAGCTGCGGTCGTTGCGGCTGCGCAAGGAGACCTTCGAGCCCTCCCTCCTCTTCGAACCGGCGTCGGCCGCGCTCGACGGCGGCCTCGGCGAGGCCCCCGTCCTCGACCGCTGGGCGTACGGCACCCAGCGCCTCCCGCTGAACGCCGCGCGGCCGTCCCCCGACGAGGTCGCGGCGGGCCTGCCCGTGCCCAGGACCGACCCCGACGACCTCCACGCGGCGTCGCTCGCCCGTATCTCGTACGACGCGCCGGGGCTGCTGCAACTGCTCGCGGGCTGGAAGCCGTCCGTGGAACTGCACCTGCTGCGCTGCCGCCTGCACCTCGGCCTCGCCCGCCGCACCCGGCAGCGCGCCCACCACGACGCGGCCCGCGCCGAACTCGCCCTGGCCGGCGGCCTCGTCGGCGCCATGGCACCGCACGACTGGCGCCTGCACTGGCACGCCGGGCTGCTGCACCTCGACGACGACCGGATCGACGAGGCCCGCGAGGAGTTCGACCACGTCTACGACTCGCTCCCCGGCGAGTACGCCCCCAAGCTCGCCCTCGGCTACTGCTACGAACGGCTCGGCCTGCCGGACCGCGCCAGGGCCTATTACGAGGCGGTGTGGCTGCGCAACCACTCCCTGGGCAGCGCGGCCTTCGGGCTCGCCCGGATCCACCTCGCCGCGGAGAAGCGGGAGGAGGCCCTGGAGATCCTGGAGCGCGTGCCCAAGGACTCCCGTCACCGGACGGCCGCGCGGACCGCGGTCGTACGGATCCTGGCGGGGCGGCGGTTCCCGGACGGCGCACCGCCGCCCCTGGAGTCCCTCGTCACCGCGCTCGCCCGGGTCACGCAGCTGCGGGAGGAGGAGGGGCTGACGGACCGGCACGCGGCGCTGCGGCTGGAGACGCACATCCGGGAGGTCGTCCTCGACTGGGTCTGCGGCGCGCCCGGCGGCGAGGGCGGCAGAGCGGAGCGGCTGGCGGAGCTCCGCGAGCGCGTGCAGGACGGGGAACTCACCGAGAACAGGCTGCGCAGACGCCTGGAAGAGGCGTACCGGGGCCTCTCCCAGCAGGCGGGCGACGTGCGGGCGCACGCGCTCCTCGACCTGGCCAACGGGATACGGCCGCTGCGCTGGACATACAAGGAGCACGCATGGCTCAGGACGGCACAGACGGTGCGGGAGATCCGAGAGGTACGGGAGGCGTGGCAGGTGTCCCAGGCCCGGGAGGCGCAGGAGCAGCGGGAACAGCGGGATCCGCAGGAGCCACGGGAGCCACGGGAGCCGCAGGGGGCCCGGAAGCCTCAGGAGCCGCAGGAGCCGTCTCCCTCGAAGTGAGCCAGCAGCCCTGCGTCTCGGTGGAGCGCGGAGCCGAGGGCGGGACGCGCATGTGCGCCGTGGTGACCGTGACGGTGGCCCCGGGTGGCGGCGCGGGTGACGACGCGGCGGCGAAAGCGGCCGCCCCCGTCCCCTCCCCGGCCGGGGCCGAGGTCCTGCTCCTCGACTGCTCCGCGTCCATGGGTTATCCGCGCGAGAAGCTCTGGGCCGCCCAGGACGCGGCGGCGGAGGCGGTACGCGCGCTGCCCGACGGCACGTACTTCGCGATCGTCGCCGGACGCCACACCGCGGAGCCGGTCTACCCCACGAGGACCGGCGCCTCCCCGGGTCTCGTACGCGCCGACGCCACCACCCGCGAGGAGGCGCAGGAGGCCGTGGGCCGCCTCGCGCCGAGCGGCGGTACGGCCATCGGCAGCTGGCTCGCCCTCGCCCGCGAACTGTTCGCGCAGCTCCCCGGTTCCGCCGTCCGGCACGCGCTGCTGCTCAGCGACGGCCGCAACGAACACGAACAGCACGACGCCCTCGCCGCCGAACTCACCGTTTGCTCCCCCGTGTTCACCTGCGACGCCCTCGGCATCGGCGAGGACTGGGATCCCGACGAGCTCCAGCTGATCGCCGGCAGCCTCAACGGCAGGGCCGACGCCGTACGCGATCTCGACGCGCTGCCCGGTGAGTTACGTGCCCTCGCCGCCGAGTCGGCGGCCCGCCGGGTCACCGGCCTGCGCCTGCGCCTCACCCACCGCCCCGGCAGCGCCCCGCTGACCGTCCAGCAGGTCCACCCCACCCGCCGCGACCTGCTGCCGGACCGCGTGACGGCCGGGGACCGGTGCCTGGAGTTCCCCCTGCCGCCGTGGGGCGAGGAGACCCGCGAGTACCTGGTGTGCGTCGCCGCCTCCCGTACGCCGCAGGAGCCCGTCGACCGGGAGCTGTGGCTGGCCGACCTGAAGGTGGTGCGGGACCCGCGGGCCGAGGGCCCGCCGCCGCAACTGCCGCCCGCGCGGCCCCTGCTGGTCCGCTGGACGCACCACCGCGACCTCTACAGCAGGTACGACCCCAAGGTGGCGCACTACGCCCACCACGACGCCCTCGTCCGCGGCCTCGAAGAGGGCCGCGCCGCCCAGCGCGCCGGTGACGCGGCGCGGGCGCGCGCCGCCTGGGGCGAGGCGGTGCGCCGCGCCCACGCCATGGGCAACGAGCCCATGCTGCAACGCCTCGGCGATGTCGTACGGATCATCGACGCGGCGGCCGGCGAGGTGGAGATCCGCCCCGACATCCGCCCCCTCGACATCAACTCGGCGATGGTGCTGCGCTCCCACAGCACGATGCTGCCGCCGCGGCAGAAGCCGCGGGGCACGTCGCCGGACACGCCGCGGGACCCCGCGTGAGGGGCCTCGCGCGCCGGTTCTGGCGCTCGGCCACCGGGGCCGACGGCGTCACCACCGTCGGCTACCTGCACCGCCAGCTCCTGTGGCTGCTCACGCTGACCGCCGTCGGCGGCGTGACGCTCTTCGGCGCGTACGACGAGGTCCACAGCGACTCCGCGGCGATCCGGGACCGCACCGGGCCCGCCGTCGTCGAACTCGCCAGGGCCCACACCTCCCTCCGGCAGGCCGACGCCACGGCGCGCGACCACCTGCGCCACCGGGCCCGCGACCACAGGTGGCCGGACATCCTGGCGCGCGGCGAGGAGTACCGGACCCAGCTCGCCGAGGCCAGGAGCAGCCTCGCCCGGGCCGCCGCGACGGGTGCCCTGAACCGCGAGGACCAGCAGACCCTGCGCATCGCGTCCGGGCTCGTCGACAGCTACGCCCTGCGCATCGACGGGGCGTGGACCCAGTCGGACAAGGCGCACCTGAGCCTCGCCAACCTCTCGTACGCGCAGACGATGATGCACGCCCGCACATCGGGCATCCTCGCCCGGATCTCCGCCCTCCAGGACCGGCAGAGCGCCGCGTTGGACCGCCGGCAGGACTGGGGCGCCGCGCCGCTGCTGGCCTGGCCGGTGGCGGTCACGGCCTGCCTGCTGCTCGGCGTGCGGCTGGTCGGCACGCAGGTGTTCCTGCGCCGGCGCTTCCGGCTGCGGCTGAGCGTCCCGCTGGCGGCGGTGACGGTGCTGCTGGCCGCCGTTCCCGTGCTGGCGTTCGGGACGTGGCAGGCGCACCGGAGCCAGACGCTGGCGCAGGACGCGGCCGGGCTGCTGACGCCGGACGGCACCCCCGGCCAGCAGGCGGCGGCCGTCGCCGCCGCCGAGTCCGGCATGGAGAGGGCGGTACGGGAGGGGGACGCCGACGCCTGGGCCCCGGGCGCGGGCTTCGTTCCGCTCGCGGCCGTACTGATGGCGGGGGTCGTCGTGGGGACGCTCCAGCCGCTCCTCGTCGAATACGCCGTCCCCCGGCGTCCCGCAGGAGGTCACCGGTGAACCGTTCCCGCCGTCCCCGCCGTCCCCGCCGTCCCCGCCGCCGGACGGGCCTGCGGCTGCTGCTGGCCTCCTGCCTCCTCGCCGGGCTCGCGCTGGTCTCCGCCGCGTGCGCCGAGGAGCCCCGCCCCGCCGTGAGCGTCCTCGGCCCCTGGACCGGCGACGAGGAGGAGAGCTTCGAGGCGGTGCTCGACCGGTTCAGGAAGAAGTACGGGATCGAGGTCGACTACCAGGGCACGACGTCGCTGCGCGAGACGCTCCTCGCCCAGGTGCAGGCCGGATCGCCGCCCGACATCGCCGTACTGAACAGCCTCGGCGAGCTCACCGAGTACGCGCACGACGGCGAACTGGTGCCGCTCCCCGACGAGGTGCGCGAGCGTTCCCCGCAGCCGTGGGCTCCCGAACTCACCGTCGACCACCGCAAGAACACGTACTGGACCCCGGTGAAGGTCGACCTCAAGAGCGTCGTCTGGCACTACCCGGACCGCTCGGCCCGGCGGGGCGACTGGTGCCTCGGCATGGGTTCCGGCGCGACCTCGGGGTGGCCGGGCAGCGACTGGATCGAGGACATCCTGCTCCAGCGGTCGGGCCCGGCGGTGTACGAGCAGTGGGCGACCGGCGAGCTGCCGTGGCGCAGCCCGGAGGTCCGCGGGGCGTGGAAGACCTGGGGCCGGCTCATCGCCCCCGGCGGCAGCGACGCGCAGGCCGCCGCCGCCCTCGCCAACGACTTCCAGGGCAACGACGGCAAGGGCCTGCTGACGGCGGACGGCCGGGGCTGCGCCCGCGAACACCAGGGCAGCTTCATCCGGCGGCTGTACGGCAAGGACGTCGCGTTCGTCCCCACCACCGAGGCCGTCCCGGAGCTCGCCAACGACCGCAACGCCTACGAGGTGGCCGGTGACATGGCCGCCCTGTTCCGCGACACCGAGGGCTCGCGGTCGCTGATCACCTTCCTCACCGGGGACGCGGCACGGGCCACCTGGGCGCGTGCGGTGCCCGAACGCAACCGGCCGTTCTTCCCGGTCTCCGTCGGCGCGTACGGCGACGCCTGGGCGAACCGGGCCGTCGACGAGACCCTGACGGGCGCGAAGCGGCTGTGCACGGACGCCTCGGACGTCATGCCGCCGGAGCTGCGGGGAGTCTTCCACCGCGCCGTACTGGAATTCCTCGCGGCACCGGCGGACCACGACCTGCTGGAGGGCCTGCTGGAACAGCTCGACGACGAGACGGAGCGGCACCACGCCCAGAACACCCCGTGGGTCCCGTCGGTGTGCGCGGCACCGGTGGGGGGCGGCTCCTGACCCCGGCCGGGGCCGCCCCTCGGGGCCAAGGGGCACAGTTCAGCGGATCGGCCGTCTGCCATAGGATCCGGCAAGCATCGTCGGTCATCCGATCCGGCGGCCGGCCGAAGGGGAACTTCCATGTCCTACGAGCGACTTAGCCGTCGTGGTCTGCTGGCCGCCTCCGCCGGCGCGGGCGCCGCGCTGATCACCGGGCCGGCCGCCGGATCCGCCTCGGCCGCCGAGGTGCCGCCGCCGAACCCGTACCAGACCAGACTGCCGCACCAGATAGAGGCGGAGGCGCTGATCGACTACTTGCGAATGCGTCCCTGGAGCGACAACGCCAACCGCTACAAGACGGCAGGAGAGTTCCCCGACGAGAACTCCTCGGTCGTCTGGGGCACGCCCGGGCACCCCGAGGAGTTCTCCTCGTTCGCACAGTGCTCGTCGTTCATCACCCTGGTCCTGCAGCGCGCCTACGGCACCGGAACGGCGTACGGATGGGCGACCAGGGAGTACTTCAGCCAGTACTTCAACACCGAGGCCGGCAAGTTCTACCCGACGGCCGAGAAGTTCCGTGAGGGCTTCGCGAACGCTGCGGCCATCCCCCATTTCACGGCGGTCACCAAGCCGGTCAACCTCCGCCCCGGAGACCTCGTCGCCCTGGACTACGACCCGACGGCCACCAGCGAGCCGTACACCGGACACATCGTGATGATCCGGGAGCGCAAGGGGACATGGAGCTCGCCGGTGGACAGCGGGGTCGGCACCGGTGTCGTTCCCTACGTCTTCGACGTCATCGACTGCACCAGCAACCCGCACGGCAACCCCGCCGCCTCCGAAACCGCCGAGGCCACCTACCGGGGCTTCCCCGACACCCGCATCGAGGAGACACCCGGCGGGACCCCCGAGTGGACCGAGCACAACGGCGCCGGCTACGGCCACATGGTGTTCTACGGAGACGGCACCACGAAGCTCTTCGCCGGCTACCGCTGGGGCGTCAACTCCTCCACCGTCCACAAGGTGACCGCACGCCCGATCGCCGCGGCCCGCGTCTACCTCGACTGACTCCGGCCGGCCACCGTACGGAGCAGGGCCCGTGGCGGGCCCGGTGACTTCCTTGCTGCTGCACACCCCGAAGTAGCTATCGCCCCGACCAACCTCACCCGCCACTTCGGCCGACTCCTCAACCAGGCCGGACTCCGCCGCATCCGCTTCCACGACCTCCGACACTCGACCGCGACCCTGCTCCTGGAACAGGGCGTCGACCTCGTCGTCATCAAAAAACTCCTTGGCCACGCTCACATCGGCGTCACCGCCGGCGTCTACGCCTACGTACGACTCCGACTCCAACGCCAAGCCATCGACACCCTCAACGACGTACTCGGCACGGGCAACGACGACCGAGGAGACCCGCCCTCCGCGACAACCGTCCGCTGACGTTGCCGTCACCGTTGCCGTCAAAAACCAGGATGCCCCTTTCCCCGTAACCCGGGAAAGGGGCATCCTGGTTCGCTCCACAGGAGCATCTACGGCGATTTAGTCGTCATTCAGGAGTTGCAAAACTCCTTCAGGTCCACCTGAATCGATAATCCCCTTGAAGGAATCCAGCATCGCCGCCAGACCGCCCTCCGGAATGATTACGAGGTCAGAACACTGGAAGTACGCACCGCTGGCACATTCCCCAGTCTCCTGCCATCGATTCATCACCTGTTCGATCGCCCGTAGCGTCATGAACGTGGCGCTCCATCGCGTCCCATCCGGGAGACTCAGTTCAGCGTCAACGTTCTCAACGGTTTCCTTGTCGTCCTCCGCGCCCAACATGAAGAGGGCGCTGAACTGCTGGTTCTCTATGCGGTAGAGGGAGTCACTGACCATAGAGCTGATTCAGCCTCGCAATCACCTTGGACTCGTTTGCCTTATCGGATTTCCCAACGATCTGAATCCCTCCGTCAACATTCCGGAAGAATAGGCGACCACCGTTTCGCCCTCGCGCATAGGTGACATCCGTTCCAGACAGCGCCTTACTTCCGAGTCCCGGATTCATATTCCCGCGCGACAGCTGCTGGAACAAGCTATCCAGGTCGGCCTGAACCTTCTGGTTCTTCCCTGCCTGCTGCGCAGCCTTCACCAGAGACGAGTCCCCGCCAATCGCGGAAGACATCGTAAGGCAGCCATTGGAATTGTGAACCAGAACCGGAGTCTCGCCCGCCAGCACATAGTACGTGTGCAGGCCCTCGATGGTGAGGTTGTAGGTGCGGGTGCGGTCTTCGTACTGACGGGTGTCGGTGACCTTGACTGTACGACCGTCGTCGGTACGGAGGGTCATGTCGGGCTTGAGGTCGCCGGCCTCGATCCAGTCATGCGCGGAGACGGACCAGAACGGGTGCTCGTAGGTAGCTGTGAGTTTCTCGCTGCCGTCCGGAGTGGCGATCGTCAGTTCCGTGAAGTGCTTGTCATCGTCGGTGACGATCGTGGCAGTTACTTCACGCTCACTGGTCTCGCCGGTTTTCGGATCAGTCGCGATGACCTTGTCGCCGACTTCGACGTCCTCGATGTCCACGGTGTTCCCATTGGCCATGAGAACACCGGTTCCGGCGAGGAAGCATTTACAGTCACGTGAGGATTCTGACTTCTTGACCTTCTTGGCTTTGAAAAATTTTGCTAGCTTGCCGGCCTTCAGCAAAGGAAGGTCGGTGGACGCCCAGAGACAGCTTTCGCCGTGACGTTCGGAGAGGCACTTCCTCCACGCCTCGGTGTCCGGCACTACCAGGGCAACAACGACCTCGAAGGGCTTCGATGACGGGCAGTCAATTTTGAACCCTCTACCGTGCGTGCATGTTTTTGGAGTTTCGGGAGCGGGGGTAGTGACCGTGACTTCGACAGTGATCCCCCCGGTGCCAGGACTGGGGCTGGGGCTGGGACTGGGGCTGGGACTGGGGCTGGGGCTGGGGCTGGGACCGTTGTCGTTGTCGCTGGGTCCCTTGCCGGGCGGTGTGCGCGGGGTGTCTCGCGGGTCGCTGCCGCCGCCGGGCATGTACAAGCCTGTGGGGTCGCTGAAGGTGATGGGATTGTTGTTCGAGTAGGTGTAGCCGTTGATTTGTTGCGGGGCCGCGAGGTCCATGATCGGATCGATGGAGATGAACCGACCGATCGAGGCGTCGTATTCGCGGGCGCCGAGGTGGATGAGGCCGGTGGTGGCCGTGTCGTCGGTGCCGCCGACGAAGCTCTTCGTGCCGGGCCAGGTGGGTGCGGGGGTCCCACGAGTGCCACCGAAGGGCAGGGTGCGGCGCTGGGTCATGGCGAGGTCGGCGGTTTTGACGGCGATCTGGCCGGTGCCGTGGTGGTCGGCGAGGGTGAGGGTGATGCTTCCGTCGTCGGCCTGGACGGCCTGGTGGCCGCTTCCGAGGTCGATGTAGCGCGTGGCTTTGGCCTTGGCGGCGCCCTTGGGCAGCACGAGTTCGGTATGGCCGAGGTACAGCGTGGTTTCGTCACCTGTCCGAGCGATCAGGCGGTTGCCGTCGGCGTCGTACAGATACTCGGTGACCTCGCTGGTGCCGCCCTCGACGGGCTTGGTGACCTTGGCCAGGTGGCCCTCGGCGTCCCAGTCGAGGGTCTGTGTGTCGCCGCCGACCATGCGGGTACGGGTGTTACCGGCCTCGTCGTAGGTGTAGGCGGTCTTCGACGTGCCGCCGGGCCCGATCTGGTTGACCTCGTCCAGAGTGTGCGGCTGCGAGGTTCCAGGGGTGGGGTAGGCGTAGTCGCGCTTGACGTCCTTGGTGCTGTCGCCTGCGGGGTCGTGCAGAGTTTCGGTTTTGCGATTGCCTGTTTTGTCGTAGGTGTAGGAGTGCCAGTACGGGGCCACTCCACCGGTCGTGCCGACGGAGGGTTCCGTCGAGCAGGTGGTGTCCGCCTCGGTCCATGCCTCGGACATGCGACGGAGGTAATCGTAGGTGAAGCACTGGTTGTCGGTGCCGGAGCGTGAGACGTCCGCGACGGACAGGATGTTGCCTGCCTGGTCGTAGCGGTAGGTCTCGTTGCGGTCGACGCCGTTGACGCCTTCGCGGTCCACGCGTGAGGCGGAAAGACGCTGGGTGCCCCACTGGTAGTCGTTCGTGACCTGTGTCTTCTTCGCACCGGCAGCGGTGGAGGCGAAGGTGTGCTGCAACGGCTTGCCGGTCAGCGAGTAGCCGGTGCTGGTCTCGAAACCGTCACCCAGGAGGGAGACGGGCCGCAGGGCCTCGTCGTAGCCGTAGGCGTACGAGCCCCCGGGCAGGGAGCCGGCTGCCGAGTAGGAGATTCCTGCCACCAGGCCGGAGGGCTTGTAGGAGGTGCCGGTCTGGTAGGTGCCGGCGAGGGCGCCTTCGGAGGCCGGGATCACCACGGCGGTGCGCTGCGGCCGGTAGAGCGAGTCGTACTGGGTGATGCGGGTGGTGTAGGCGTTGGTGCCCACGTAGCGGGTGGTGGAGGCGAGCTGGCCCTTCGCTCCGGTGACCGTGTCGTAGGTCCATTCGGCCCGCAGAGTGCCGGTGGCGCTGCCTTCGCGCAGCTCGGTCTGGCGGCCGAGATCGTCGTAGTCGCGGTAAAGGGTCTTCTTGTACCCGTCGGTGTCCGAGACGGTCTTGCCGTGATCGGTGGTGGTGACGAGCTGGCCGCGGTCGTCGTACGTGCTCCTGGTGGTTCCCTTGTCGGGATCCACCGCCTCGATCTGGCGACCGAGCTGGTCGTAGGCGTACTTCCAGCTGTTGCCTGCCGGGTCGGTGACCTGGGAGAGCTTGCCGTCGGGCGTGTGCTTGTAGGTGGTGGGGTCGTAGGCGGCAGTGGCGCTGCGGGAGTGGTGCTGGCGCAGCTCTGTGGTCTGCCCGCGGGCGTCGTTGAGGGTGGTGGTGGCTGTTCCGCCCTCCGGTGGGATGACCGTGGTGCGGTCGCCGTCGTAGAGGGTCTGGGTGATGCCGAGCACGGTGCCGCCGTCGCCGTTGCCCGCGATCTGCTTGGACTCGGTTTCACGTCCCAGACCGTCGTAGGTGTGACGGCTCTGGGTCTCCACGCTCAGGGCGTTTTCGGGGGTGAAGAGGTCCCGACGGGGCGCACCGGTCGTGTAGTAGGAGGCGAAGGTCTTGGCGACCTGGCCGCGCTCGTCGTAGAAGGTGTCCGTCAGCAGGCGTCCGCTGTCGGGGCCCACGTCCTGGGTCTGGCGCGGGCGCAGCATGCCGTCGTAGATGGCGTACGAGGCGATCTGGGCACCGTTGTTGTCCAGGGTCTGGGTGCGGACAGCGGTTGCCCGGCCTTCTTCGATGAAGTAGTCGAAGGCGTAGGAAGGGGTCAGGGAGGTGGCTCGGTTGGGCAGCCAGATCTTGGCTGAGCGGCCCAGCGCGTCATAGGTGAAGGTCGTGACGCGGTTGTTGGTGTCGGTCTTGGCGGTGGGCTGGCCGCGCAGTGCGTCCAGGGCGAGCACCGTCTTCTGAACCGTGGTGGTGTCCGCGGAGTCGGCGGGCGGAGTGGTCGAAGTGACCGTGGCGGGGAAGCCTGTGTCGGGACTGTAGGTGGTGGTCTTGGTAAGGCCGTCGGTGCGCGCGGCACGTGTCGGGGCGGCGGTGCCGGCGACAGTGACGTTGGCGGTGAGGTCGGTGGTCGCCGTCTCGCGGCCGTAACCGTCGAAGGTGGTGCCGACCTCCAGATAGGTGGCGGTGGTGCCGTTGTGCTTCTTCAGCGTGGCGGTCGCGGTCTCGTCGCCCTTGGTGGGGGCGGCTCCGTAGGCGAGGCCGTCGTAAGCGCTGCGGACGTCGGAGATGACGTCGGTGGCACGGTTGGGTGTGGCGTTGCCGCAGTCCGTCGCCAGGGTTTCGACCTGCGAGGTCAGGGTGAGGAGATTCGCTGACGTGTTGGTGGCGTAGGTGGTGCGGGTGCACCGATTGTCGGTGGCGGTGGAGGTGTCACCACGGTCGTCGAGTTCGACGACGCGTCCGGCGACTGTGTCGTACGTGGTCGACTTGGTGGTCGTGCGCCATTTGGTGCCCGCGCCGTTGTCCAGGGAGGTGTGGGTGGTGGAGTTGCCGGTGCCGGTGAAGTTGGCGGTCACCGTGCCCCAGTCGCGGATCTTCTTGGCTGTTTCGTGACGCCAGGGCCGCTCGATGGTCTTGGAGAGGACCTTGCCGCCGGGACCTGAGTAGTCGACCTTCTTGTATACGAATCCGGCAGCGGCCTCATGGTCGGTGATCGGGTCGCCCTCGCCCGTGGCGAGGGCGACGGTGACGGACTTCGTGGTGTCACCGGAGGCGTCCTTGCGGTCGCCGTGCATGCCGCGCAGGAAATAAGTGTCCTGCTGCGTCCTCATGGCGGTGTCCCCGCCCTGGCCCCCGGTCTTGACCCGTACCTGCCCGTAGCCGCGCCATTGCGACCAGGTCTTGTACTTTTCCTTGGTCAGGCCGTCGTCATCGTCGTAGTGCCATGCCCCGTCGCCCAGGTACGAGTAGGCGGTCACGGCATCCGGAGCGCCGCCGGTACGGTCGGTGGCGGTGACGGATTCGACGACGTACTTGTTGAACCAGTGCCGCTCGGGGGCTTCGGTGTCACTGCCGCCGAGCAGTTGCGGGAAGCAGCGGGTGGTGTTGGTCTGCGGAGTGGGCAGGCTGGCAGCGTTGCAAGCCTCGGAGGAGTAGTCGACGTCGATCTGGCCACCGTGCTCGTCGGCGACGGTGGACAGCCGGGCCTTGATGAAGGGGGCGTAGCCGTCGCCGGTGGTGTCCATCCGGTTGGCCAGCTGCGTGTAGGCGAGCGTGGTCTTTGGCAGCGTGGCCGGCGTGGCTGCGGTGTGACCGGTGCGCTGGATGGAGTCCAGCAGCAGCTGGTAGTCGATGTCGGCCTGGCCCCAGCGGTGGGCCAGCGCCCAGGAGTCGACCTTGGCGTGGGTGCCGTCGGCCTGCAGGACCTGGGTGCTGATGCTGGTCAGCCGCTTACGGGTCCAGAAGCTGGGGGCCAGACGACCCTGATCACAGTCGGTTCCGGCTGTGCAGTTCATGTCCCACGGCGTGTCGTACCAGTAGAACGAGTCCGTGCCGATCGAAGAGCAGTCCGTCTGGCTGTTGGGAATGCACCGCTCGGAACTGGTGAAGTCGACCTTGGCCAGTGGCTTGGTGCCGTACATGGAGCTGGACTTCAGGCCGTACTCGATGCGGTCGAGGTAACCGCCGCGGGTGTAGGGGGTGTCGTCGGCGGCCTTGAGGTTGCGGCCGTAGTGGTTGGTCTCTTTGTTGTAGTAGTACGCCATGGCGTTGCCGTGGGTGTCGACCGCGTAGTCGAGGTTCCAGCGCCATGCCTGTTGGCACCAGGACTCGGCGAAGGTGGCGCCGTGGCACTTCTCGCCGTCATCATCGCCGTAGACGGGAACGGTCCAGGTGGAGTCGGTCGCTTCCTTGCCGTCGGCCCAGCCGGGCAGGCGGTGGTAACCGAAGTAGTAGCGGGCACCGTCCGGTGCGGTCAGTCGCCAGTACTCACCATCGTTGTCACCGTTGCCCCGATTAGTCGAGGTCAGGCGGTTGATGAGGGTGCCGTCGTCCTTCTTGAGCTTCCACTCGTTAACCGTGCCGGTGGGGACGAGTTCACCGCCCTTGCCGTTGAAATTGATGAACGCGTTGTCGTAACCCCAGCAGAGATCACCGGGCTTGTTGCCGTCCGCGTCCTTGATGCCGTCGTCCGCGCATGGCTTGTAGCGGCGCTCGATGAAGCCGGGCGACAGGTCGAATCCGTCACCGACCCAGGAGGACTGGCTGTTGGTACCGCCAGTGCGTCCGTCGACTGTGCCAGAGGAGTACGAAAGGCCTACCTTCGGGGCCAGGTCACCCGGCACTTCCGGCACCGAAATGTCATATGCCCAGTTGAAGTCGCCGGAGTTGAGGTCGGTGTTCCAGGCCGAGGACGGGGCGAGGGGTGTCGCTTTGTAGTCGCCCGTCTTTCCGGTGTCATCGGCGACCGCCGCCATGACCGTGGGCCCTGATGCGCTCAGGGGAACCGACTTGGCGGTCAGCGTCTGCTTCTCGGTGTCGTTGTCCGTGACCACAGGGGTGGCCGTGCGGCACGCTGCCTTGCCCGGCGTGTCGAGCACGCAGGCCGGCAGCTTCACCAGGGTCAGGCGGGAGGCGTAGCCGCCGCCGAAGGACTCGGCGAAGGAGGAGTAATCCACCTGTGTGCCGACGGTCCCCTTCGTGCCCTTGGTAAGGGACTGGAGGCTGAACAACAGGCCGTCGACACCTGCCTCACGGGCCGTACCGCGCGGAAGGACACGTGCCTCGACCTTGCCGCCCGTGGCGTGCTTGGCCTGCTTGGCGGAAGGCGTCTGCAGCCGCACGGGCAGGTTCTCGGCCCTGAGCTGCGCGCTGGTCCTCTTCGCCGGCTCGGGCAGTGTCACCACCGCCGACCCGGGCTTGGGCCAGGTGGCCTTCGGCTTGTCCTGCGGGGTCCGGGGGCCCTTCTGCGCGGTGCGAGCAATGATCTTCTCGCTGTTGTGTCCGGCGATGGGCTTTTCCGATGCGGGCAGCCCCGGGAGGTTGCTGCCTGCCGCTGCCGCAGGCGCGAAAGCCGTGGCCTGGAGGAGGGTGGCCACCATGACCGCGGAGGCGCCCAGCGCGATTCTGCGCTGCAGCCGCCCACCACGCCGAGGTGGCGATATGCCGTTCATTCCTTGATCAATCCTTTGTCGGGTCAGTGCTCAGCGGCATAGCCGTGAGGAACACGGAAATGGCGACAAACGCAGGCGGGGCGCGGCGAAGTGCCGCGCCCCGCCGCACTGGTCAGTCGCCGGGCACCTTGGTGGGTACGTCGAACCAGCTGGTCGCAAGTTTCGCGACCTGGTCATCCGTCAGCGCACCCTGGAATATCCAGGTGTCGTCCACCATGCCGGGGAAGTAGTCGCCTGCCCTGGTGCCTGTGCCGGACCGGCCGACTTGAAGCGAGGCCGCCTTGAAAGCGAGCGCGTCTTCCGCCCACGGCACCAGGTCCGCGCATGCCGGATCGTCGTTCTCTCCATTGCCGTCGGCGTCCTGGCAGGTCACTTCGGCCAGTACGCCGTTGACGTACAGGCGTGCCTCCTTGGCGAAACCGTCGTAGGCCAACGCCAGGTGGTTCCACTCGCGGGCGTCATAGAACTCACCGTTGTCTGCCTTGACCACGGCCGCGTCAGTGGCGTCCTTGTCTGCCACTGACAGCTGCCAACGGCCGTGGTTCGCCTCCGGGGCCGCGGCATCAGGCACGAAACGCACCGCGAACGCGCTTTGCTTGCTGCCCTCCGCGCTGGCCACTGCCACCGCGTCCTTGGGCATTGCCGCCGCCTGCGCCCAGGCAGTGAGCGTGAAGCTGCCTGACGTATCAACTGGAACAGTGCTGGTCGCGGCATAGCCGCTCGTACCGTTCAGCTGCAGGGCACCGAAGTCGATGTTTGCCGCGTCCGACTTCGAAGCACCTCCGTACAACGTGAGCCCATTGCCCGTGCCGGCAGCATCCGGGGTAGTGACCGGAGAGGTACCGGCCGTCTCCTCGAACTTCCAACGGTTCTTCACCAGCGGACGCTGCTTGAACAGCTGCTGCACCTCGCCGGCCGAAACGGGCCGGTCGAAGAGCCTGACGTCGTCGATCTGGCCGGGGAAGTGTGCGCCGGGCTGTCCGTCGTACGAGCCGGCGCCGATCTGCACGGCGCCGCCCGCGTACCACGTCGAGGACACACTCGTGGGAGGCCCGGCAGGCGTACCGTTCACATAGAGCGTCAGGGTGTTGGCCACCGTGTCATGCACACCGGCCACGTGCACCCATTCCCCGCCGCGTGCACTCCTGCCCTCGGCCTCGACGGCACGGATGGGCGTGGCGTCGGGGGTGTCTGCGGAGTACTGGTTGAAGGCCCATCGGTCATAGGCGGCGGAGTAGTACAGCTCGAAGCCTGGCTTGTGCGTGCCTGCTTGCGTCGCAATGATCGCCGCGTGGTCCGGCTTCGTCTTGGGGAGTTTCACCCAAGCCGAGACTGCGAAGCTGCGCAGGTTGTTCACGAGCGGTCGCCCCGTGCTGGCGTAGTCGTCCTGCCCGTCGAACGTGGTCGCCGCGCCCGCGACACCTGCCGCACCCGTCGTCGGAGCACCTTGGTACCTGGCAGCTATCACCTCTGGCGTGCCGGTCAGCGTCGTTGAGGCGGCCTCCTCGTCCATCGGGAAGACGGCACGTGCGGGCCGGGCGGAGATGAGGGATTCTTTTCCGTTGAGTCGCGTCACTTCACCCTGCGCCAGCGGCTTGTCGAAGATCTGCAGCTCGTCGATGGAGCCCGGGAAGAAGCTTCCGGGCTTGCCGCTGTAGGAGCCGGCCCCGATTTGCAGACCGCGCCGGGCATCCCATGGCGAGTCGTACGTGATGGTGCCGGCCAGTTCACCGTCGACGTAGAGCTTCATCTCGTCGTAAGTCGCGCTGTAGGTGCCCACCAGATGGGTCCATTTGCCGACTGTGGCGCCTCCTGCGGAGGCTTGCATGACCCGGGTGATGCCCGCGTCAGCGGTGTCTGCCTGGTACTGGTTGAACGCCCACCGGTCATACGCCTTGGAGTAGTACAGCTCAAATCCCGGCGCGTGATTGCCTGGCTGAGCGGCGATGATTGCCGCGCCGTCAGGGGCCTTGGAGAGCTTGGCCCAAGCCGAGACCGAGAACCCGGTCTCGGTGCTCACCGTGGGGATGTCGGTCTTGGCGTAGTCGTCCACCCCGTCGAAGGTCACGGCTGTCCCCTTGGCCCCCGGAGCCTTGAGTGCGGGGCCACCTGACAGGGAGGCGGTGTATACCCCCGCGTCCCCCTTCGCTTCCGTGGCGCCGGCTCCTTCGTCCATGGACCAAGCAGCGCGCTCGGGCTGGCCTGCCTTGACCCTGAAGCGGTAACCGGTGGCTGCTGAAACGTTTCCTGCTGCGTCGAGCGAGGAAACGTAGAGCGTGTTCACCCCGATCTTGGGCGGCAGTATCCGCAGTGTCTTGGCGGCACCGCTCGCCGTGCTGATCGAGTTGCTGGAGCTGGGATTGACGTTGAGGCCGTACCAGTACTTGGTGACCTGCGTGTCGTTGGCCTTGATCTCGAACGTTCCGTACTTGCCCATCCCGTCGAACCACGGGTCGTCCGGGTCCTCCGTATTCGAGGCGGGATATTCGTCCGAGGAAATCGTCGGCGACCTCGGAGCCTTGGTGTCGTAGTAGAAGTAACAGCCTGTCGGGTCGCCTGCGTACGACCACGGCGAGTACTGTGCGCCGTCATATGTGCGGACGTGCCAGTTGACCTCCTTGTTCTCCGGGATCGACGACGGCAGGCTGATCGAGAAGTCGGAGCCGGAGCTCTTGGCCGAGGTCAAGGAGGGCTTCCAGGCTCCGCCGTCCCATGTCGCCTGGAACTGCACCGACACCCTGTCGCCGTCGGGGTCGGTGATCTTGTCGGCGTGGATCTTGCCGAGACTGCGGATGCGCTTGGCGCTCCCCGGCCTCTTGCAGGTGTCGCTGTACTCCATGCTCAGTTGCGACATCTTGACCTGGGACGGCGGCCGGTTGTACTTCACCCGCAGAAACGCCTTGTCGGAGAAACGCTTCCAGGCGTCCGCGTCCGACTCGTTGGAGGCCCGCAGGCCGAACGTCATCGACGGATCCCTGCCGTCGGCAGCAGCCTGCACGGCCGATCTCACCGAGAACTCGGCATCCTTGGCCTCACAGCCTTCGTAACCGTAGGCGAACGACTTGGAAGACAGCTCCTTGACCCAGAATCCGGATGCGTTCTGGGAGTTCCACGTGGTCGACGTCGATATGCCCTTCGTCTGCCACAGTTCCACGGACCGGTCCGCACATGAGGCAGACCAGGTGTTTCGCACCACGAACTCGGCCGACAGGATCGACTTGCCGGCGAACTTCGAGACGGGGATTTGATAGAAGACCCGCTTGGTGTCGTGCGGTGCGCAGTACGACCAGCCGCAGTAGCCCACGCCTTCGGTCGATTTGCCGTTGAACTTCCACTGCGGGGACGAGGCCCAGTACTTCGAGGCCATGGTCCACGATGTCGCCCGTGGCGAGTACCACTGCGGGTCGATGAACACCGGATACACGGTGTCCTTGCCCTTCAGCACCTCTGTGTCCGGGGTCAGGACCAGTTCGTCGCCGTCGGCCGGGATCTCTACACCGACCGGTGCGAGTTGTCCCGACTCCCCTGCCCCGGGCTCCCCACGCGTCTGATCATCGTTGGCCGCTGCCAAGGTCCGAGTGGCCGAGGTGCGAGCGGCTGAGGCGTTCTCACCCTCGCTCGAGTCCCACATCACCGGCGTCGACGCTTCGAACACCGCGTTTTTCGCACCTGCGTCCAGCGCCTGCAGGCCCCCCTCGGCGGTCTCCTTGATCTCCAACCCGTGAGCAGCCAGCTTCAGGCGCAGCTTCGCCAGGTCATTACTGGCTGCCGCCTTCGCACTCTTGACCACCAGAAGATGGGAGAAGCCTTCCGGTGAAGCGATCAGCCGCAGGTCTACCCCCGGAAGAACATGGGCATAGGTCGCCGTGTCGCCTTCAAGCGTCGGCTTGGGCAACGGCTTCGGCCAGGACAGCTCCATTTCACGGCCGGCTTTCTTCAGCCGCACCATTGGCCCCTTGCCGCCACCCGAGAACGCCACTTCCACGGTGGCGGCCTTGGGAGCAACCATCCCGTCCGCTGCGACTGTCAGGTCCGTGTCGACCGGCTTCCACGCGCCACCTGCACGCGCCCACACCGGACGCAGGTACTCCCGCGCTTCCAGATCACCTTCCGGAGTCGCGTAGACCTCGCTGGTCTCGCCGCGCAGCGATGAGACTTCCACGGCCTTACCGGATCGCTTGGCTTCCGCGAAGGCCTCCGCCTCCGAATGCGGTGCCGCCCCCGTCTCAGCCTCGTCGGCCGTTTCGACGCGTTGGGCCACCGGAGCCATCGCCACCGCGCCGGTAGTGGGCAACAACCCCACCAACAACGCCGACCCGATGACAAACCCCCCAACACTACCGACGCGATGTGCGCGTCTCTCCACGCCAAACACAGTCCCCCCACAATTCGCTCATTGATGTGTTGCGAACGTAACTACGTGTGCACGTCTCCCCACAACCCGCATAAGGGGCGAACGAAGACCAAGGCCCGAGCAGGGCAGTGGCACTCGTCACATCGACTAATGGTTGTACGTATCCCTACTACGACTCGGCATCCTTCCGGCTTCAAAATGATCACGTAACGTCTCGACTGCATGACCGTCGACTGCGTGGCTCTACGTGGAAGAACCCCAGAAGCCGTGCACCGAACCGCGCACCGGGGGAAGCCGGTGAGACGCGCGCTCTGGGCCTGAGCGGTTGCCCATAAGCTGGCAGGAGGCCGTGAGGTCACAGATTTCCCGATGCAACGGGAACCGCACCCTTCACCGCGGAGTTCCGCAAAGAGGGGGCAGGCCAAGGCCGGCGCGGTCCTGGCCACCTTCACCGACGACGCCCGCACCGCCACGCTCACCGGCCCCAGCCGCACCTTCACCGAGCCCACGACCACCGAGCCCCGCGGCCTGCCGCGCACCGCCAACGGCATGGCCCGTTCCAAGCTGGGAGCGGACGTCATCGCGCTGAAGGGTGTGGACGCCGGGTCCCGGCCGAAGTCCATCGACGTCCTGCAACCGGGCGACCTGGTCTTCTTCAAGCTCGACGAGCGCACCAAGGACCGGCTCGACCACGTCGGCATCTTCATGGGCCACGACACCGACGGGCACAAGGTCTTCGTGTCGAGCCGCGAAGAGGTCAACGGGCCGACCATCGGCGACAAGGGCGGCACGTCGCGCCTGGACGGCAACGGCTACTACGCGAGCACGCTGCGCAGCGCGAAGCGCGTCTAGGGCCGGGCCCGGTCCTCGCCCGGCACGGCTCCTCCGGCGGCGCTCAGCGCAGCTCCTCCGGACAGGCCGTGCCCCGCGTCAGCCCGTAGGGGGCCGCCAGCCGGTACACGCCGGGAGCGGGGGCGAGGAGTTGTGTCCACTCGTCCCCCGCCGCGTCCTCGTCCGCCTTCATCAGGCAGCCGTTCGGGTTGGTGAACGTCCGGTCCGCCGCGTCTCCGCGGGCCTTCGACTCCGGGGTCTCGGCCGGCGGTTCGACGCGCTCGCCCTCGGCGTCGACCAGGCCCAGCCACGGCGAGTACGGGATACGGATCAGCACCCGGCCCGCGCTCTTCACCCGGATCGTCAGCTCGCCCGCGCCCGCGCGGTCCACCGTAGCGGGCGGGTCGGCCAGCGGCGTCGGGTCCTCGACCCGGAAGAGCCGCCAGTTGGCGTCGCCCCAGACCTGCTTCAGGTAGGGCAGGCCGGAGCGCACGAGCTCGTACTCCTGGGTGGCTCCGCTCCGGTCCGGGGCGCCCTCGGGCAGTACGACGTAGTGCACGGCCCAGCGGTACAGCCACTCCCGGTAGGTGTCGGAGCGGAGCGTGTCGTCGTAGAAGAGGGGGTTGCGCTCCATGTCGGCCTGCCGGTTCCAGCCGCGCGCGAGATTGACGTACGGGGCGAGCGCCGAGGCCTCCCGGTGGCTGCTGGCCGGGACCACCTCGACCCGTCCCTTCTCCGCGCCGACCTCCTGCAACTGGTTCACCAGCGGCGCCAGTTCCCGCGTCCAGGACGCCGTCGGGGCGGTACGGGCGATGTCGTCGACGCTCTTGAAGCCGATCCAGGCGTTGAAGCCGGCGAAGGCGACCACGAGGGCGTACCACTTGGCGGTGCGGGGCACGGCGAACGGCAGCGCCGCCAGCAGGACGACACCCGCGAACACCATCGCCAGGCGCGACACGTTGCTGCCGATCTGCGAGTCGATCAGCCAGGTCAGGAGCACCCCGACGGAGTAGACGGCGGCTCCCGTCCGTACCGTCTTCCAGTCCTCGGGCACGAGTACGAGGATCAGCACGCCGCACAGGAACGGCAGCGAAGCCGTCCCGAAGGACATCGGCTGCGTACCGGAGAACGGGAACAGCCAGGACGACAGGGCGACGACGGCGACCGGCGCGAGGCCGAGCGCGTAGGCACCGGGGCGCCGCTTGTTGAGGAACAGCGCCGCCGCGACGACGCCGAGGAACAGGCCCGCGACCGGGCTGCTCGCCGTCGCGAGACCGGCCAGCGGCGCGGCGACGGCCGCCTTCGCCCACCGGTTCGCGGCCCAGCGGCGCGGCCAGCAGAACACCGCGGCGACCGCGCCGAGCGCGAACATCATGCCGAGACCGAAGGTGACGCGGCCCGACAGGGCGTTGCAGAGGAGGGCGAAGACCCCGGCGAGCGAGCACCACAGGGGGTTGCGGACCGCCTTGACGCGGACCAGGATCAGCGCGGTCAGGGCGGCCGACACGGTGCCGACGATCATCATCGTCGTACGGACGCCGAGGACCGACATCAGGTACGGCGAGACCACGCTGTACGACACGGGGTGCATCCCGCCGTACCAGGCGAGGTTGTACGCGGAGTCGGGGTGACGGCCGACGAACTCGGCCCAGGCGTCCTGCGCGGCGAGGTCGCCGCCGCTGTTCGCGAAGAAGAAGAACCAGACGACGTGGGCCACCGCGGCGGCGGCCGTCGCGACCGTCACGGGGTGCCGGAGGACGTGGCGCAGGCGGTCTCCGTCCCGGGCGGGGGACGCGGGCCCGGGCCCGGGGCCGGTGCTCCGGGGCGTGGCCACCGGTGTGCGGCGTGGCGTCGCACCGTCCGGTGGGCCGCTCCGTGTGCCGCCGCTCCGTGTGCCGGAGCCGCGTGTACCGAAGTTCCTGCTGTCCTCGTCCTCGCCCCTGGCGCGCGTGGGCTCAGCGGTGGTCATTACTGCTCTCCCCGTCTTCCCCGGGTACCGACGAACCCCCGACATGCGCAAGGACGCCGTCCCCGCGTCCCGCAGTTGCCCGGACGCTAACACGGAGCGCACGTGGCGCTGCCGCCGGTTCCCGCGACCGGCGGCAGCGCTTCACTCACGGTCCGGACGTCAGCCGACGCGGGTCAGCTTGGCGCCGAAGCCCGGCTCGGCCAGGTCCTTCTGGAGCTCGACCGGGACCTTCACCTGGCTGGCCCCCTCGCCCACGGTCAGCATGCCGACCTCGGTCCCGGCCGCGGCCGAGTGCGGAACGGCCGAGCCGCCGTCGGACAGTTCGAGCTTCACCTCCAGGCCCGCCCAGCCGACCGCCTTGACGTCCTCGGCCGCGACGACCGGCGTCGTACCGCCCAGCCCGTCGTCGACCGTGCCGACCACGTCGCCCTTCTTCACGAGCGTGCGCGAGGTCAGCGCGTCCTGCGTGGCGAGCATCAGTTCCTTGCTCGCCGCGATGGCGGTGTCGAGGATCGACGGGGTGTGCTGGGCGAGGACCGCACCGACGATCAGCTGGTCGGTCCCACCGACCATCTTGTGCGCGGCGAACAGCAGGTTGCCGCCGGCCTTCGTCGTGCTGCCGGTCTTGATGCCGAGCGCGCCGTCGTACGGAACGAGACCGTTCCAGTTGCGCCAGCTCTTGCCCGAGGGGTCCGTCCAGGACGGCAGCTTGGTGATGTCCATGAACGCCGGGATCTCCACCAGCTCCAGACCGAGCTTCACCTGGTCCTCGGCCGTGCTCACCGTCGTCGCGTTGAGACCGGACGGGTCGGTGTACGTGGTGTTCGTCATCTTGAGGTCCTTGGCGGCGTCGTTCATCTTCTCGACGAATGCCTCCTCGGAACCCGCGTCCCAGCGCGCGAGCTGGCGCGCGATGTTGTTCGCGGACGGAATCATGATGGCCGCGAGCGCGTCGCGCAGGGTGAGCTTGTCACCCTCCTTGACGGTGTTGAGCGTGGACTCGTTGTCCGTCTTGTCCAGCTGCCCCTCGGACTCGCCCTTCGCGTCGATCTCGATCGACGGGCCGTTCTCGCCCCTCTTCAGCGGGTGCTCCTTGAGGATGACGTACGCCGTCATGGCCTTCGTCACACTGGCGATCGGTACGGGCGTCTGCTCGCCGGACGAGCCCAGGGAGCCCGCCCCCGACGCCGCCATGAACGCCTGGCCCTTCTCGGGCCACGGCAGCGTGGGCTTCTCGCCGTCGAACGTGTACGTCTGCTCCGCGGTCATGGTCAGCTGCGGCTCCGGCAGCGGGCGCACGGCCTGCGCGACGGCGAAGACGACCACCAGCAGGAGGGCCAGCGGCGTCCAGATCTTGACCCGCCGCACGGCGGTCCTGACCGGGGTCTCCGGCGGAGGCGGGGTGTTCGTCAGCTCGGCGAGCAGGTCGAGCGGCGGCTTGGGCGGCAACGGCTGCTGCCGGGTGCGCTCGGTCTCCGGGAGGGGGGCGGGCGCGGCGGGCGCGGCCGGGGCGGCCGGGGCGGCCGGGGCGGCCGGGGCGGCCGGGGCGGCCGGGGCGGCCGGGGCGGCCGGGGCGGCCGGGGCGCTGCGCGGCCTTCCGGCCGGCGGCCGGACGATGTCCGGCTTCAACGGCACGAACTTGCTGGTGCGCTCGGCGGCGGACTCGGGCCTGCTCACGGTCTTCAGCGCGGTGGTCGGCTGGTCCACGGCCCCGCGCGGCCGCACGGCCCTGAACACCGCCGTCGCCTGGTCCGCCTCGTCGCCGGAACCGCCCTCGGCTCCTTCCGGCGCCCGGTCCCGCTCGACCTCTCCGGACTTAACGGTCTTACCGGTCATGTCGGCCTTATCTGACTCGGAAGAGCCGGCCGCGGGCTCGTCGGCGTCGCCCCCGACCTCGCCCCGCGACGGCTCGTCGCCGCCTGCCGCCGCGACCGCTCCGTCCGCGTCGGCAGCCTCGCCACCGTGAGCCTCGCCCTCGCCCCCGCCGGCGGCCGGGGCCGCACCCGACGGGTCCTTGCCGTCCGCGTCCTCGGTCGCCACCCACGCCGCCACCGCCACCCGAAGGCGTACGTCGCCCTCCGGCGCGCTCGGCGAGGCGTCCGGCACCTCCGGGCCGCCCGGCGCGTCCGATGCGCTCTCCGGCCCCTTCAGGGCCTTGTCCGGATACTCCTCGGAGGTCGCCTCGACCTCCGAGGAGACCTCTCCGTCCCCTTCGAGAGCCTTCGGCTCCTCCGGCTCCGTTTTCGTGGGCATCCTGAAGACCGCCGTCGGCTGGTCCACGCGGCCGCGGCCTTCCGGCTCCGGCTTCGCAGCCGGTTCGGCCGAACCGGCTGATTCCCGGAAAACGGCGAGCCGCGGATCGTGCTCGCCCGGGGCCGTCCCCACCGACGACTTCCGCTGCTCCGACTTGTCGGGGGACTCGCCCGCCACCGATGCCTCCTTCATACGCGCTTGCGCATACGCCCGCTGTCCGATGTCCGAACCATGTACCAGTGTCCTGTCTGAGACCCGGACTTCCTCGCCAGACGAGAACGACATACCTTCCGGTTCCCGTACATAGCACCCAGGCGCTCTCGACAGATGAATGTGAGAGGGGTCACCCTGTCATTCATCCACGCGGGGAGGCATGGATGGGCAGGAGCCGCAGAACACTTCCGGAGGAGCTTCTGCTGCTCGCTCTGGACCCGACCACGGGTACCACAGCGCAGCCGCAGTCGCTCGACCTCGGCCTGGCCGGGGCACAGCTAGTAGAGCTGGCTCTGGCAGGACGGATAGCCCCAGACGGGGATCGTATCGCCGTGGTGATGGCACGGCCGACAGGAGATCCGACACTGGACTCCGCACTGGAACTGCTGCGCAGGCGCGGCAGCCCGGTCCGGGCGGTCCACTGGATAGGCGGGCCCCGGCTGGGGCTCCGCCAGACGTATCTCTCGCATCTGGAACGGTGCGGCATGGTGCATGCCGTGGCGGGGCAGATGTGCGGGGTGCTGCCGACGACTCGCTACCAGGCGACGGAGTCGGTGATCTGCCGGGAGATCAGGACCCGGCTGGACAACGCGATCCGCACCGGCGTACCGCCGGACCCGCGGACCGCGGCGCTCGCCGCGCTCGCTCACGCAGTGGGACTCGGCAAGCACCTCTACCCCGGCAACGAGGGGCGCTCATCACGCTCCCGCCTCCGGGATCTGATCAGGCACGACCCCATGGGCGGACTCGTGGCGCACGCCGTGATGGACGTCCAGAACGGTGTGGCCGCACAGCCCCGCCGAGCACCCGCAGCGGGAGGCCGGCCGCAGCCGTCCGTACCGATGCAATCGCAATCTCCGCCGCATGCGCAGTCGCGCCGCGACGGCATGACGCGCCTCGCGGCGCACTGAGCCGGGCCGCAGTACCGGCACCGCCCGGGCAGCACCCGCAAGACCAGCACCGATGCCGCACCGACGTCCCCAAGACCCGGTTCGGGAGCCGCACCGAAGCGCGCGGGGTGGTGGGCCGGCCGTCCAGGCCTTCCTGGACCGGACCGGGCCGCCACCCCGCGCGTTCGCGTCGGCACCGCTTGTGGTCATTTCCCAGCGCGGCGGCGAGCAATGGTGGCAGTCTGCTGAGCAGTAGAGCGTGCAAGCGGTACAGCCGTACATACGCACAACGCACTCAGCCGGAGGTGCAGTTCCCGTGGCGTCCAACGTCAACCCCACCGTCAGGCGACGCCGATTGGGCCAGGAGCTCCGCCGGCTCCGCGAGCTCAAGGGCATGACGGCCGAGGAGGTCGCGGAGCGCCTGCTGGTCTCCCAGTCGAAGATCAGCCGCCTCGAGAACGGCCGCCGCTCCATCAGCCAGCGCGACGTGCGCGACCTGTGCGGGGTGTACGAGGTCGAGGACCACCGGATCGTCGACTCGCTGATGCAGATGGCCAAGGACTCCCGCCAGCAGGGCTGGTGGCACGCCTTCGGCGACATCCCGTACAGCGTCTACATCGGCCTGGAGACGGACGCCGCCTCACTGCGCGTGTACGACCCCCAGATCGTCCCCGGCCTGCTCCAGACCCCCCGGTACGCCGAGGCGCTCATCACCGGCGCGCTGCCCGAGACGGCGGCCGGCGACGTCGAGAAGCGGGTCAACGTCAGACTGCGCCGGCAGGAGCGCGTCCTCTCCGCCGAGCAGCCGCTGCGCCTGTGGGCCGTCATCGACGAGGCCGCGCTGCGCCGCGTCGTCGGGGACAGGCAGCTGATGCGGGAGCAGCTGGAGCACCTGGTGGAGCAGTCCCAGCTCCCCCATGTGACGGTCCAGATACTCCCGTTCGACATGGGCGCGCACCCCGGCATCAGCGGTCATTACGCGATCCTGGAGTTCCCGGACGCGGCGGACTCCAGCGTGGTCTACATCGAGGGGGTCACGAGCGACCTCTACCTGGAGAAGGCGAACGACGTCCAGAAGTACAGCGTGATGTACGAGCATCTGCGCGCCCAGGCGCTGAACGTCGAGGCCTCGCGGCAGTTCATCGCGGACATCGCGAAGGAGTACGCCCGCTGAACCAGAGGGCCCGCCGGAGGAATCGGAACCGTACACCTTGGCCGTCCCGCAGCGGAAGGCCCTCATCGGATATGCCATCCGGTCGAGTGAACGGCCGCTTCGGGCGGGGGCGTTCGCGAGTAGCGTCGCTCCCGCCGGCAAGCACGCTGGTGTCTCACTCCACGACCAGCAAAATCGGAGCGAACATGGCAATCCATCAGGGCGCTACGGACACCTGGACGAAGTCCTCGTACTCCGGCGGCAACGGCGCGTGCGTAGAAGTCAAGTCCCCCGTCACGCACGCCGTCGCGGTGCGGGACTCGAAGGTGCCCGAGGGCCCTTCGATCACCTTCGCCCCCGGGTCCTGGACCACGTTCGTGGGCGGCGTCGGCCAGGGGACGTTCGACCTCGGCTGACCGGCCCGCGCCGGTCACGACGCGCCGTCAAGGCGCGCGGAGCAAGACCGCAGTGAGCCCTCTCGACCGGTTCGCCGTCCTGGCCGAGGGGGCTCTGGCGTACCCGCTCACCTCCGGGCACGCCGGAGCGGCAGCCATGCGTCTCCTCCCCCTCCTCGCTCTCCTCCCTCTTCCGACCGCACGGGACCCGCATCCCGTGCGGTCGTTCGCGTATCCGGGCTCTGTGTACGGCGCCTGACGAAGCGCCCGCCCATGGTGTGGCCGCCGCCGCGTTCACGACAACCGCCCAGAGGGTCAAGGGAAGGTAAAGACGTTCTGCTTTGTGTCCTGCGTTCACATTCCTGACCGAAGAAAGTCTTGACCGGCCCCCGCGTCGAGCGATTCAATCCCCGAAGTCCCCGCTCCCGCACGGGGACTCCGCCAATGGAACGTACTGACGAAGCACGATCCGGTTCATTCAGTTGAACGCAGCATGCAGCATAAGGCGGACCCCTGGAGGGGGCATGAACAGTCTTGACTGGGCCGTGCTCATCGGCTACTTCGGCGTCATGGTCGCGATCGGCGTCTGGTCCCACAAACGCGTGGAGACCGTCAGCGACTTCTTCACCGCCGGCGGAAAGATGCCGTGGTGGCTCTCCGGCATCTCGCACCACATGTCCGGCTACAGCGCGGTCATGTTCACCGGCTACGCGGGCATCGCGTACAAGTACGGCGTCACGTCCTTCGTGACGTGGTCGTTCCCCATCGCGATCGGTATCGCGATCGGGGCGAGCCTGTTCGCCCCCCGGCTCAACCGGCTCAGGTCGAAGCTGCATGTCGCCTCGCCGCTGGAGTACCTCAAGACCCGTTACAACATCTCGACCCAGCAGGCTCTCGCCTGGTCCGGTGTCCTGCTGAAGATCGTCGACGTGGGCGCCAAGTGGGCGGCGATCGCCACCCTCCTGTCGGTCTTCACCGGCCTCTCGCTCAACCAGGGCATCCTCATCACCGGCGTCGTCACCGGCATCTACTGCACCGTGGGCGGGCTGTGGGCCGACGCCCTCACCGAGCTCGGGCAGTTCGTCATCCAGCTCTTCGCGGGTCTCGCGATGCTGTTCGCGGTGATGGCCGAGCTCGGCGGGTTCAGCTCGCTGTGGACGGTGTGGGACAAGCTCCCCGAGAGCCACAACGACCCGCTGACCGGCGACTTCACCCTGATGTTCCTGCTGGCCTACCTCTTCATCAAGACCTTCGAGTACTCGGGCGGCATGTGGAACCAGGCCCAGCGCTACATGGCCACGGCGACCGCCCGTGAGGCCACCCGCTCCGCCCGGCTCTCCGCGATCCTGTGGCTGGTGTGGCCGCTGGTCCTCTTCTTCCCCATGTGGTGCGCGCCACTGCTGGTCGAGGCGCAGAAGCCGGACGCGTCCGACTCGTACGCCCTGATGACCGAGCAGTTGCTCCCGCACGGCCTGCTGGGCCTGGTCATCGTCGGGTTCTTCTCGCACACCATGGCCATGTGCTCCTCGGACGCCAACGCCATCGCGGCGGTCTTCACCCGCGACATCGCACCCGCCCTGTCGCAGAAGGCGCGCGGCTGGTCCCAGCGGACCGGTCTGGTGGCCGCGCGGCTGTCGACCGTGGCGTTCCTGGCACTGTCGATGGCGATCGCGACCCAGGTGAACTCGCCGGCGTTCAAGGACATCATCACGGTCGTCATCAAGTGGGTCGCGGGGCTGATGGGGCCGATCGCGATCCCGTTCATGCTGGGGCTGCTGCCCCGGTTCCGCAGGTCCGGTCCGACGGCGGCGCTGGTCTCCTGGGCGTGCGGGCTGTTCGCCTTCTGGCTGCTGAACTACGGGATCGACGGCGTCGCGACGCAGTACCAGGTGTCGGTGCCCCTCGCGGTCTCCCTGGTGCTGTACATCCTGATCGGCTTCGTCAAGCCGGAGGACACCCCCGAGCGCGACGCGGTGCTCGCGCGCATCAACTCGGACGACGACGGCGACGGCCCGGTCGCGGGCGCGGCGGTCCCGGCTCCGGCGGCCGCCGGGGACGCGAAGGCACGCGAAGGCGCGGCCGACTGAGGCCAGGAGCAGGGGCGGGCCCGGGGGCCGGAGTACGGACGTGCTCAGGCCCTCGGGTAGCGGATCAGCCAGCCGGGGGCGCTGACCGCGGGGCCGTGCAGGGCGGGGCCCTGGGTCATCTCCATCGCGAAGTCGTCGGCGAGTTCGAGGACCGTGCCGCGCCCCTCCAGCTCGGCGAGCCACCCCGGCGGCAGCGCGGTCTCGCCGTGCAGGGCGCCGAGCAGGCTGCCGCACAGCGCGCCGGTCGCCTCGGAGGCTCCGCCGTGGTTGACGGCGAGGCACAGGCCGTGGCGGACGTCCTCGCCGACGAGGGCACAGTAGACGGCGACGCCCAGGACGTCCTCGGCGGTACGGCCCTCGCCGAGGGACTCCACGCGCGCCGGGGAGGGGATCCCCTGGCGTACGGCGCCGAGGGCGTGCTTGAGGGCGTCGGTGACGGGCTGGTGCCCCGGGCGCGCGGCGAGCAGGGCGAGGATCCGCTGGACGGCCGCGTCGAGGCTCTCGCCGCGCGCCAGGCCGTGCACGATGACGGCGAACGCCCCGGCCGAAAGGTACGCGGCGGGGTGGCCGTGGGTCTGGGCGGCGCACTCGACGGCGAGCTGGAGTACGAGCTGGGGGTCCCACCCGACGAGGAGCCCGAAGGGCGCGGAGCGGGTGACGGCGCCGAAGTCGCGGGCCGTGGGGTTCCTGGGACGTTCGAGGGTCCCCATGGTCTCGTCGGCGAGGCCGGTCAGGCACTCGCGGGAGGGGCCGCGGCGGGCGTACAGCCACTCCTCGCGGGCGAGCCAGCCGCTGTCCTCGCGTCGTTCGTCCGGGCCCCAGTCGCGCTGGGTGACGGCCCACCGCAGGTGTGCGCGGTGGATGTCGGTGGGCGGGTGCCAGGCGCCGGTGTCGCGGCGCACCTGGGCCCGTATGAGGCCGTCGACCGTGAAGAGCGTCAGCTGGGTGCCGGCGGTGACGGCGCCGCGTCTGCCGTAGGCGGGGACGAGGTCGGTGACGGCGTCGGCACCGTGGGCCGCGCGTATCCCGTCCAGGCTCAGGGCGCTCACGCCGGCGCCGAGCGCGTCGCCCACGGCGCCGCCGAGCAGACAGCCGCGTACCCGGCTGCGGAAGTCCTGCTGCTCGGCACGGCCCCATACGGATGTGACTGGTGCGCTCACCGCTTCTGCCCTTCCCTGTGGCCGACACCTGCCGTCCGGCGTCCGGCGTCCGGCGTCCGGCGTCCGGCGTCCGGCGCAGCACTGTAACCGAAGGGGAAGAAGGTGTTCAGGGGGCAGGCGGTCCGCGGCTCGGCGGCATGGCCCCCCTCGCCGGAGGGCTCGGTTCCAGCCCTTCCGGCGAGGAAGGCCGTGCCGCGCGGATCAGTCCGTGACCTGGATCTTGCCGTTCGCCCCGGCCTGCTCGGTGGCGGCCTGCCTCGCTCCCCGCTGCGTGGCGCCCTTGAGCAGCTCTGCGAGGTCGACCCCGGTGGCGGAGCTGAGCAGCTCCATGCCCTGGGCGACGTTGTCGGTGACCGTACGGGACAGCTGGCTCGCGCCGTCCGTGGAGATCACGGTCATCTTGTCGATGGCGCTCATCGGCTCGGCCGCCTTGGCGACGACCTGCGGCAGCACCTCGACGAGCATCTGGAGGACGGCCGCGTCGCCGTACTGCGCGAACGCGTCGGCCTTCTTGCGCATCGCCTCGGCCTCCGCCGAGCCCTTCGCGGCGATGGCGGCGGCCTCCGACTCGCCCTCGATCCGTACGGCCTCGGCGAGCGCCGCGCGGTGCAGCTTCTCGCCCTCACCGGTGAGGCGTGCGCGCTCGGCTTCCGCCTCGGCCTCCTTGACCTGCGCGATACGCCGGGCCTCGGCCTCCTGCTCGGCCTGGTAACGGGCGGCGTCGGCGGGCTTGCGGACCTTCGTGTCGAGCTCGCGGTCGGTCAGGGCCGCCTGGCGCTCGGCGACCTTCTCCTGCTCGGCGAGGACTTCCTGCTGGCGCGCGGCGTCGGCGAGCGGGCCGGCGGCGTTGGCCTTGGCGGCCGCGGCCTCGGTCTCGACGCGGATCTCCGCCTGCTTGAGGTAGAAGGTCCGCTCCGCGATGGCGATCTCCTCGGCCGCCTTCAGCCGGGCCTGCTCCGAGGCCCGCTTGGCGATGGCCTCGGCGATGTCGGCCTCCTGGCGGGCGCGGGCGGCCTCGGGGCGGCCCAGGTCCTCCAGGTAGGAGCCCTCGGTGGTGATGTCCTGGATCTGGAAGGCGTCGAGGATCAGGCCCTGTCCGGAGAGGCTCGCCTCGGCCTCCTCGGCGACCTGCCCGGCGAAGGCGGCCCGGTCGCGGATGATGTCCTCGACCGACATGCGGCCGACGATGGCGCGCAGCGCACCGGACAGCACTTCCTGCGTGAAGCCGACGATGCCGTCCTGCTGCTGGAGGAAACGCTGGGCGGCGGCCCGGATCGCGTCCTCGCTGCCGCCGACCTTGACGATCGCGACGCCTTCGAGGTTGGCCTTCACACCGCGCAGGGTGACGGCGCCGCGCACGGAGATCGGGATGTGCCGGCTGGACAGGTCCAGGGTGAACTTCTGCTGGACGAACGGCACGACGAAGACGCCGCCGCCGACGACGACCTTCTGGCCGCTGTTGTCGGTGGAGGTCTGGCCAGTGACCGGATCGGTGGACGTCTTGCCGCGGCGGCCGGTGATGATGAAGGCCTCGCTGGGGCCGGCGACCTTGTAGCGCGTGACGACGACAAGGGCCAGCAGGACGAGGAGTACGACGACTCCCACGACGGCGACGATGACTGGACTCATGAGGAATTCCCCCCTGCCTTCCCAGGGGACGGCAGCAGTTGGAGTGGTACGCAGGACTGTGGGGCGGCGCGCGGCGGTGTCAGCGTTCGACGGGGCGCACCGCGACCGAGGTGCTCGACAGGGACGCCTCCACCCAGATCTCGGCGCCCCGCGCGACGGGCACCTCGCTCCGGGCCGCGAGTTTGACCGGCTGCCCGCCGAGCCGCAGCATCACCTCGCCGTACCCGTCGGCGGGGATCGCGGTCACGACGGACCCGGCGGTGCCGACGAGGTCGGTACCGCGCGGGGTGGCGTCGGTCCGGTCGCGCATCAGCGCACGGCTGAACTTCCAGACGAGCCAGCCCGCCGCGATCCCCGCCGCCATCCCGACCGCCGTGGCCGCGCCGACCCCGAGCCCCGTGGTGCCGAGCATGATGGCGCCGCCGAAGCCGAGCATCGAGAGGAACCCGGCGATCACGGGCAGCGAGAGCAGGCCGTCGAAGAGGCCGTCGAGGACTCCCCCGAACAGCCCTTCGAGAATCCCGTCGAAGATCAGCGAGAGAGCCAGCAGCACGATCCCCGCAATGCCGAGACCAAGAAAAACAGTCATCCGCTGCCCTCCCCCGTGCGCGCCGATCTGTTGAACAGAAGGGATCGTCTCATGCGTGACCGGGAGGAAACATTGCCGGGTTCCGGCAATCTTTACGCTCCCTTAATGCCGCTTCACTCCAGCACCGGAAGCAACTCCGGAAGGTGTCCGTCCGACGCGGCCGCCGCCCGCTGCCGCTCCTGCGGTACGTCGCCGTACAGCGTCGTGCGCGGCTTCGAGGGGCGGCCCGCGGCGTCCGCGATCGCGACGAGGTCCTGGACGGAGCGGTACGAACCGTAGCCGGACCCCGCCATCCGGGAGATGGTCTCCTCCATCAGCGTCCCGCCGAGGTCGTTGGCGCCGGAGCGCAGCATCTCGGCCGCGCCCTCCGCGCCCAGCTTCACCCAGCTCGTCTGGATGTTGGTGATGTGGGGGTGGAGGAGGAGGCGGGCCATGGCGGTGACGGCACGGTTGTCGCGGTCCGTCGGGCCGGGCCGGGCGATGCCTGCCAGGTAGACGGGCGCGTTGGTGTGGACGAAGGGCAGCGTCACGAACTCCGTGAAGCCGCCGACGTTCTCGGACAGCGCGGCCTGCTGGATGGCGGCCAGGGTGCGCAGGTGGCCGAGCCAGTGGCGCGGCTGGTCGACATGCCCGTACATCATGGTCGACGAGGACCTGATGCCCAGTTCGTGCGCGGTCTTCACGACCTCGGTCCACGTGGCGGTCGGCAGTTTGCCCTTGGTGAGGACCCAGCGCACCTCGTCGTCGAGGATCTCGGCGGCGGTCCCGGGGATCGAATCGAGCCCGGCCTCCTTCGCCGCCGTCAGCCAGTCCCGGACGGACATGCCGGTGCGGGTGGCGCCGTTGACGACCTCCATCGGCGAGAACGCGTGCACGTGCAGGTCCGGGACGCGTTCCTTCACGGCGCGCGCGATGTCGAAGTACGCCGTGCCCGGCAGGTCGGGGTGGATGCCGCCCTGCATGCACACCTCGACCGCGCCGACCTCCCACGCCTGCTGGGCCCGGTCGGCGACCTGGTCCAGCGACAGCGTGTAGGCGTCGGCGTCCGTGCGCCGCTGGGCGAAGGCGCAGAAACGGCAGCCGGTGTAGCAGACGTTGGTGAAGTTGATGTTGCGCGTGACGATGTACGTGACGTCGTCGCCCACGACGTCACGGCGCAGCTCGTCGGCGATCCGGGTCAGGGCGTCCAGCGCCGGGCCGTCCGCGTGCAGCAGCGCCAGCGCCTCGTCGTCGCTCAGCTTCGTCGGATCGTCCGCGGCCTGCCGCAGCGCCTGCCGCACGTCGGTGTCGATGCGCTGGGCCACCATGCCGGGGGCGGCGGCCTCGCGCAGCGCGTCCCAGTCGCCGTACACCTCGTCGAAGTCGTCGCGGCGGTCGGAGGCGCGTCCGTCGGTGTCGATGGTGCGGTGCAGGTCGGTGCGGCCGGTCGCGGTGAAGCCCTCGTCGGGCTCCTGCCACGGCAGTCCCCGCGGGCGCACGCCCTCGCGCGCCAGCCCGGTCTCCGGGTCGGCGAGCGCCCGTACGTGCGGGACCAGCCGGGGGTCGAGCCAGGGCTCGCCGCGCCGGACGAACTCCGGGTAGATGGTGAGCCGTTCGCGCAGCTCGAAGCCGGCGGCGGCGGTCCTGGCGGCCAGCTCGTCGATGTGCGGCCAGGGACGCTCGGGGTTGACGTGGTCGGGGGTGAGCGGCGAGACGCCGCCCCAGTCGTCGATGCCGGCGCCGATGAGGAGCGCGTACTCCGCGTCGACGAGGTTGGGCGGTGCCTGGATGCGGGCGCTCGGCCCCAGGATGTGGCGGGCCACGGCGACGGCGGCGGCCAGCTCCTCCAGCTCGGCGTCGGGCATGCCGCGCATGGCGGTGTCCGGCTTGGCGCGGAAGTTCTGGACGATGACTTCCTGGATGCCGTGGTAGGCGCGGGCGGTCTTGCGGAGCTCGAAGAGCGCGTCGGCCCGCTCTTCGTACGTCTCGCCGATCCCGATCAGGAGCCCGGTCGTGAAGGGGACGTTGGAGCGGCCGGCGTCCTCCAGCACGCGCAGCCGCACGGCGGGCTCCTTGTCGGGGGAGCCGTGGTGCGGTCCGCCGGGCTCCGCCCACAGGCGGGTGGCGGTCGTCTCCAGCATCATGCCCATGGAGGGGGCGACGGGCTTGAGCCGCTGGAGGTCGGTCCACGACATGACACCGGGGTTGAGGTGGGGCAGCAGCCCCGTCTCCTCGAGCACCCGGATCGCCATGGCCCGTACGTACGCGAGGGTGTCGTCGTACCCTTCGGCCTCCAGCCACTCCCGCGCCTCGGGCCACCGCTCCTCGGGCCGGTCGCCGAGGGTGAACAGGGCTTCCTTGCAGCCCGTTTCGGCGCCGCGGCGCGCGATGTCCAGCACCTCGTCGGGCGACAGGAACATCCCGTGCCCTTCGCGCCTCAGCTTCCCGGGAACGGTCACGAAGGTGCAGTAGTGGCACTTGTCCCGGCACAGCCGCGTCAGCGGGATGAACACCTTGCGCGAGTACGTGATGACCCCGGCCCGGCCGACGGCCTCCAGTCCCGCGTCGCGCACCCGCGCGGCGGAGGCGGCGAGGTCCTGGAGGTCGTCGCCGCGCGCCTGGAGCAGTACGGCGGCCTCGGCGACGTCGAGCGCGACCCCGTCCCGCGCACGCCTGAGGGCGCGCCGCATGCTGTTGGCGGTGGGTCCTGCTCCGGCACCGCGACCGTTCCCGGAGCCGTTCCCGTCCTGGTGGCCGTTCCCGTTTGCCTGCGGTGCGCTCGTCGTCATGCGTCCGAGCATACGAGCGCGCACCGGCACGGACCGTTGCGCCCGGGCCCGGCGGCGGTGCCGGGAGCACCGGTCAGGGGGCCGACATCGAGCTGAAGACGACGAATCCCAGGATCATGCCGACGACCAGTCCGATCGCCGCGACGATCAGACCCGTCACGGCGAGCGGCTCGTCCTTGGACTTGGCTATCCCGCCGAAGACCAGGCCGAGGACGCCGAACAGCGGCGGGCAGAAGAACAGTGCCACCGCACCGAAAACGATCGCGACGATGCTGAACGGGCTTCTCTGCATGTGCGTTGCCTCTCCCCCGAGGTCCGGCCGTGCGGCCGGGCGCGGTCCATGCCGAAGAGGCCAAGGTAGCGGCGCCCGGCCACCGGGCACAGGGGGCCGCGGCGAAAAGCGTGCCGTCGCTCGGGTAAACGCGGCGTACTCATCGAGTACGCGAAGGACCTCCGGCTCGGCCGCGGGCGGCAGTTGCAGCACCACCTCCGTGACGCCCAGGTCCGCGTAGTGCGCCAGCTTGCCCGGACTGGGGATCACCGCGTACGGAACCACCTGGAGGTCCTCCGGGAGCCTGCCCGCCTTCTCCCACACCTCGCGCAGCACCGGCACCGTTTCCCCCAGGCCCCGGCCACCGACCGGAAGCCATCCGTCCGCGTACTCGGCGACGTGCGCGAACAGCTGGGGACCGGCGCCGCCGCCGATCAGCGTGCGGGGCGCGGCGCCGGCCGGCTTCGGGTAGGCCCAGGACGCCCGTACGGACGCCGTTCCGCCCGTGTACGCCGTCGGCTCCGCCGCCCACAGCGCCCGCATCAGCGCCCTCCGGTCCCGCGTCCGCTCGCGGCGCGTGCGCCACTCGACGCCGTGGTCCGCGGCCTCCTCCCGGTTCCATCCGTGGCCGACGCCGAGCGTGAAGCGGCCGCCGGAGAGGTGGTCCAGGGTCGCGACCCGCTTGGCCAGGTCGATCGGGTCGTGCTGGGCGACCAGGGTGGTGCCGGCGCCCAGGCCGAGCCGTTCGGTGACCGCGGCGGCCGTGCGGCCGGCCGCTGCGGGGTGCCGATCAGGTCCGTGCGGCCCTCCCGGCCGGCCGGGTGCCGACGAGGTCCGGGGCCAGGGGCTCGCCGGTCAGCGGCTCGCTCTCCCGCCTGGGCCTGATGCGGCCAGGAGGCGTGTGACACGGCACCCCCACCGCACACGGGAACAGGCCCGGGGAGCCGGGTCCGGCTCCCCGGGCCTGTCATGACTCGGGTACGTCGTCGGTGCGCCGCCCGGCCGGGCGGACTCCGCGGGGTCAGTCCTCGACAACCAGCGCCGGGGTCTCCTTCGTCAGCACCTCGCCGCGGAAGAACGCCGGGCTGCGGCGCTGCATGACCAGCATCAGCACGACGCCGAGCAGCAGCAGTCCGACGGCGATGACGAAGACCGAGCCGACGCCGCCGACCGCGGAGCCGCTGCCGTACGCCGGGTCCCACATGTCGTACAGGGTCTTGCCGAAGACTCCGGTCAGCAGGATGCCGCCGAGGACCGGGCACAGGCCCTTGTGGACGAAGTCGCGGGCGGAACCCAGCAGCTCGCGGCGGAAGTACCAGGCGCAGGCGAACGCGGTGATCGAGTAGTAGAAGCAGATCATCAGGCCGAGGGCGTAGATCGTGTCGATCAGCACGTTCTCGCTGAGCAGGGTCATCACCGAGTAGAAGACACCGGTGCCGACGCCCGCGACGACCGTCGCGCGGCCCGGGGACTTGAAGCGCGGATGGACCCTGGCGAAGGACGCCGGGAGCGCCTCGTACGCGGACATGGCCAGGACCGTGCGGGCGACCGGGATGAAGGTCGTCTGGAGGCTGGCGGCGGCGGAGGCGAAGACCGCGAGCGAGAGGAAGACGCCGAGGACGAGGCCCATGACGGGCTCTCCGAGAACGGCGAAGACGTTGTCGGAGCTCTCCGGGTTGGCGAGTCCGAGGCCCTTGTCGCCGGAGCCGACGGCCATCTGGGCGGCGATGCCGGTGGCCAGGTAGGAGGCGACGAGGACGAGCATCGCGATGAGGGCGGCGCGGCCCGGCGTCTTGGTGCTGCCGGTGGTCTCCTCGTTCGCGGTCAGGCAGGCGTCCCATCCCCAGTACATGAAGATCGACAGGGAGAGGCCGGCCGTGAAGGCGGCGAAGGACTGGACGGCGAACGGGTTCATCCAGGACCAGGAGAAGTCCAGGCCCGTGTCGAAGGTGCCGCTGCCGGCCTTCTGGAAGGCCATCGCGACGAAGATGGCGAGCACCACGAGCTGGAGGCCGACCAGGGCGTACTGCACGCCCTTGGTGGCGGTCATGCCCCGGTAGCTGATGGCCGTGGCGATGGCGATCAGGGTGAGGCAGGTGAGGATGTGGACGGCTTTGTTGTCGTCCAGGGCGCTGATCGCGTCACTGCCCGTGAGCTGTCCGGCGAGCAGCCAGAAGTACGAGGTCGCGACGCCCGCGAGGTTCGAGAGGACGATGATCGTCGCGATCACCAGGCCCCAGCCGCACATCCAGCCGACGCGCGGCCCGAACGCCTTCACCGTCCAGGTGAAGGAGGTGCCGCAGTCCGGCATGGCGCGGTTGAGCTCGCGGTACGCGAAGGCGACCAACAGCATCGGCAGGAAGCCGGCCAGGAAGATGGCCGGCATCTGCAGGCCGACCTCGCCCGCGGTCGAACCGAGGGTCGAGGTGAGGCAGTACACGGGGGCGACCGTGGAGATGCCGATGACGGCACTGCCCATGAGCCCGACGGACTTACTGCTGAGGCCCTTGTCGCGTACGGCCGCGCCGTCCGGGGCGCGGACGCCCCTCACCGTGTCTCCGGCCTGGGGCCGGGCATCCACCTGAGTCATAAACGGGACGTTAACCGGTGCGTTTTCCATATCCGGAGCACTTGACTCCACTCCAAAGATCCTTGCTTCCCACGGCGTTGAGCGGCCTATTGGTTGCGGATCAAAGGCCATGAAGAGCAGAAGGTGAATATTTGTAGGCCATCAAAGGAACTTCCGAGGTGCGGAAACCGCAACGCTGTCCACTTTGCCCGATTCGAAAGTTTCCCGTACGCGTTTCCGGAGGGTTCGTCCGGTGCGGGCGACCGGTGGTGGGGAGGTAATGGGGAGGCGTCTTCCGGTGCTGCCGCATTCGCCACGGACAAGGCAAACTGACTGTTGCGACTGGGCGGTGGGGCAGACCGTCGGCGGCAGCAGAGGCAGGGGGAGTGCGATGGACGGCGTACCTCGGGTACCGGAGCAGCGGGCTCCGGCATCCGGTCCGCAGCCCGGCGAGGGCACCCGGCACGAGAACCGGCACCAGGACCGGCCCCCGCAGCGCGACGCCGTGCGCTTCAGCGTGCTCGGGCCCGTCCGCGCCTGGCGCGGCGGCGAACCCCTCAGCACCGGATCGCCGCAGCAGCGCGCCCTGCTGGCCGCCCTCCTGCTCCGCGACGGCCGGACCGCGACGGCGGCCGAGCTGATCGACGGCATCTGGGGCGAGGACCCGCCGTCACAGGCGCTGGCCGCGGTACGGACGTACGCCTCCAGACTGCGCAAGGCACTGGACCCGGAGGTCCTGGTCAGCGAGTCGGGCGGGTACGCGATCAGGGCGGGCGCCGGCACCCTCGACCTGGCCGTCGCGCAGGAGCTGGCCGCCGACGCCGAGAAGTGCCGCGCCTCCGGCGACCGTTACCGGGCCCGGGCCCTGATCAACAAGGCGCTCGGCCTGTGGGACGGCGAACCGCTGGCCTCGGTCCCGGGCCCGTACGCCGAGAACCAGCGCGCCCGGCTGGAGGAGTGGCGGCTCCAGCTCACCGAGACCCGCCTCGACCTGGACCTGGAGGTCGGCTGCCACGCGGAGGCCATCTCGGAACTGACCGCGCTGACGGCCGCGCACCCCCTGCGCGAGCGCCTGCGCGAGCTGCTGATGCTCGCCCTCTACCGCAGCGGCCGCCAGGCGGAGGCCCTGGCGGTGTACGCCGACACCCGCCGCCTGCTCGCCGACGAGCTGGGCGTGGACCCGCGCCCCGAGCTCTCCCACCTCCAGCAGCGCATCCTGGCGGCCGACGCGGACCTGGCCCGCCCGGTGGAACCGCCGCCGTCGGCCACGCCGGCGGTCGTACGTCCCGCGCAGCTGCCGGCCACCGTGCCCGACTTCACCGGCCGCCTGTCCTTCGTACGCGAGCTGGGCGGCCGCCTGGCCGCGGCCGAGAGCGGCGTCATGGCGGTGTCGGCGCTGGCCGGCATCGGCGGCGTGGGCAAGACGACCCTCGCGGTGCACGTGGCCCACGCGGCCCGCCCGCACTTCCCGGACGGCCAGCTGTACATCGACCTCCAGGGCGTGGACTCGCGTGCGGCGGAACCGGAAACGGTCCTGGGCATGTTCCTGCGCGCCCTGGGCACCCCCGACACCGCCATCCCCGACACCCTGGACGAACGCGCCGCCCTCTACCGCTCGACCCTCGACGGCCGCCGCGTCCTGGTCCTCCTGGACAACGCCCGGGACGCCTCGCAGATCCGCCCCCTGCTCCCCGGCACGACGGGGAGCGCGGCGCTGGTGACGAGCCGGGCGCGGATGGTGGACCTGGCGGGGGCGCACCTGATCGACCTGGACGTCATGTCCCCCGAGGAGGCCCTCCAGCTCTTCACGAAGATAGTGGGGGAGGAACGGGTCGCCTCCGAGCGCGAGGCGGCCCTGGACGTCGTGGGCGCCTGCGGCTTCCTCCCCCTGGCCATCCGCATCGCGGCCGCCCGCCTGGCGGCCCGCCGCACCTGGACGGTCTCGGTCCTGGCGGCGAAACTGGCGGACGAACGCCGCCGCCTCGACGAACTCCAGGCCGGCGACCTGGCCGTGAAGGCCACCTTCGAGCTCGGCTACGGCCAGCTGGAACCGCAGCAGGCCCGCGCCTTCCGCCTCCTGGGCCTGGCGGACGGCCCGGACATCTCCCTGGCCGCGGCGGCGGCCGTACTGGACCAGCCCCTCCAGGCCACGGAGGACCTCCTGGAGTCCCTGGTCGACACGTCCCTCCTGGAATCGGCGGCCCCCGGCCGCTACCGCTACCACGACCTGGTCCGCCTCTACGCGCGTGCCTGCGCGGAACGCGACGAACAGCCCCCGGCGGAACGCGAGCGGGCGCTGTCCCGGCTGCTGGACTTCTACCTGGCGACGGCGGCGGCGGTGTACGCGCTGGAACGGCCGGGGGACCGGCTGGCCGACCATCTTGAACCCACCGAGTTTCCGGGCCTCGCGTTTCCGGACCGTCACACCGCGCAGGACTGGCTGTACTCCGAAGCCAACTCCCTGCTGGCGTGCGTACAGCAGTCCTCCGAGCCAGGCATGCTCCGCCGGGCCGTAGACCTGCTGTGGGCGGCCAAGGACCTGGCCGAGTCAGGCGCCAACGCCAAACAGTACGAGGCAGCGGCCACGGCCGTACGCGAGAAGGCACTGGCATGCGGCGACGCGCGTGCCGAGGGGCGCGCGCTCACCGCGCTGACCAACGTCCACCTCGTCGCCGGCCGCTTCGGCCAGGCCGATCAGGACGCACAACGCGCGATGCTGCTTGCCGAGAACGCAGGAGACCCGCTCCCCAGCTGTTGGGCCCCCAACGACAGGGGCATCATCGCGATCTATCAGAACCGGCACGCCGACGGCGAGGGGTACCTGAACCAGGCGATCGCAAATTTCCGCCTCGGCAAGAACCGTCCCGGCGAGGCCAGTGCACTGTGCAACCTGTCACGCGTCCACCTCGCGATGGGTCAAACAGCCAGCGCCGTCGCCCTCGCCCAGCAGGGCATCGATATCTACGACTCCATGGGGCACTCCCTCCGGGGCGCGAACGGCCGGTACGCCCTCGGCCTGGCACTGACTCACTCCGGACAGTTCTCCGATGCCACGGACAGGCTCATGGAGGCACTGGAAGTGTTCCGTGACAGTCGTCAGCGCCTGTGGGAGGGGATGACGCTGTTCCGAATCGCGGAGGTCGACCTGGCGGCGTGCCGGCCGGCAGCGGCGGCCGCCAGGGCGGAGCAGGCACTCGCCATCCTCCGAGGTATCGGCGGAGAGTGGCGGCGCGGCAATGTACTCACCGTCCTCGGTCGCGCTCTTCATCAGGTCGGACAGATCGGCCGGGCCCAGGTCTGCTGGCGCGAAGCCGTTGCCATCTACGAGGAATTGAACTCACCGGAAGCAGCCGACGTCCGGTCGCTCCTGGCGCCGGTGGCAACCGCCTGACGCCCCGTGCAGGGCGTTCATTGAACGTTTATCACCGCCCGGCATGCTCGTACCTGTCGATCCGTCACGTCGGGGGGCATGCGGATCACCGGAGAAGGCCGCGCACTGAGGTGAACGGCCCTGAGACGCCCGTCCGGCAGTCCACGGGGGAACAGCCGGGCGGGCATCGCCGGTCCATCGAGCAGAGCCAGTCACACAGGGGAGCAGACAATCATGAGTGAGACGAAGAAGACCGAGCCCGTCCTCAAGCCGCAGGACAACCACGCCACAGGCACGGGTGACGACGCCATCACCACCATGGACAACCACGCCGCAGGCACGGGTGGCGGTGCTGCTGCCCCGCAGGACAACCACGCCACGAGCGAGCCTGCGTAACAAGGACCTTCCTGACGGGGAACGGCCGCGGTGGCGTGGAGGGGGAGCCACCGCGGCCGCCGCATGTCCGGCGGCCGCCATGACCGGGCCTCCCCGGGGCGCCGCCGCAGCCGGCCTCGCGGCGGCAGCCGAGCAGCCCGTGCCCGCACAGGCATTGGCCGTGTTCGTCACGACCTCCGACGGGGGCCGCGCCGCGTTGTCCGCGAGGCCGTCACCGGGGTCCGCGCCCGTGCTCCATGCCCGGAAGGACTCCCCGGTGCCGTCCTCACCGCCTGAGCAGCCCTGCTCCGGACCGTCGGGGGCAGCCGCACTCCGCCCACCCCACCGGCAGGTCATCGCGCATCCGCCGGACGGCTGCGGGCTTGCGCGCCGGGTGTGCGGGCGTCAGGAGACGACGCGCCCGACGTTGGACAGGGTGCACCTGCCGCCGGAGGTCTCGCCCTCCTCGGGAACGTACGGGGTGGCGACGTCGAGCTTGTCGGTCGCCCCCGCCAGCACCATCGGCATGGTGGTGTAGCGGTCGCCGAGGCTCGTGCCGCTCGGGCCGGTGAACGAGACCGTGAAGGTGTAGGTGTAGTTCTGGGACGAGCTGCTGTTGGTGGCGCTGACGGTGGCGACCATGCCGCGGGAGACGTCGTACACGCAGGAGTCGATCCGTACGTCCCTGCTTCTACTGCTGGAGCCGGACCCCGAAGTGGTGGAGCCGGTCGTGGTGGAGCTGCCCGACGTGGAGTAGTCGTCGTCGTAGCTCGAACCGCCGCTGCTGCTACTGCTACTGCTACTGCTACTGCTACTGCTACTGCTCGAACTGCTGCTGTTGTCGCAGCCGCCACCGCCGGAGCCCCGGGCCCCGGTCAGTGCGAAGACGGCGATACCGAAAACGGCGACAGCGCGGACATGGCGAAGCTGCACGCTTCAACCCCCGTTGAAGTCGTAGATTCTGATGCTCGATTGACAAGCGCACGTCACCCTAGTGCGGTGCCGGACGCGCCTGCAAACATGTGTTTGCAGGCGCGTTGACACCGTGATGCCACCGGCCGGGAGCAGGTCGGACGCGGGTCGGACGCGGGTGTCCGGTGTGCGGCCCATCGCCGCGACCAGGGCGTGCGCGCACCGGTGTTTCCGCGCCACCGCGGGAAGCCGCCGGGGCCTCGAAGCGCTACCGCGCACGGCCGCCGACGGCGACGACGGCGAGGGCGCCGCGCCCACGGCCGGAGACGCCGCGTCCACGGCCGGACACGACCGGTGCTCCACGCCGGCATATCGGAATGGCTGGCTATGGTCGGTAGTTGACACTGATCGCGGCATCGGGCACGGCCGGCCCTGGTGCCAGGTAGTACTCAACGGGGAACGGGGAACGGGGACATGGCAAAGGGTGGCAGCACAGGGGGAAGCAATCACGCCAACCGGGTATTCCGGGTCCAACGGGCCTTCACCGAGCTCCTGGGGCAGGTGCACGGTCCCGGGGAGCTCGCCGAGGCGACCGGACTGGACGACTCCACGGTGCACCGCATCCTGCAGTCCGGCGTCCACGACGGCATCTTCTTCCGTGAGAGCCGTGGTCTCTACCGGCTCGGTTCCGGCGCCGCGCGCCTCGGCCTGAAGGCGCTCACACACGCGCCCAACGCCGAGGTCGCGCACGGCGTGCTGGAGAAGCTGCGCGCGGACACCGGCGGGGGGCTCGTGTTCCTCTTCGCCGTGGCTCCCTTCGGTGGCGCCAGGAAGCAGTGCCTGGACATGGCTGTCGGCGACTCCGACCTGTCCGAACTCAACCTCAGCCACCGCGCGCTGCTGGTGATCTTCCAGTCGTTGCGTACGGGTGCCTCCGGCCGGGCGATCCTCGCCCACCTCCCGGAGGTGATCCAGGAGGGCGTCCTCGCCGAGCCGCTCCCCCCGAGGCCGGGCCGGGCGCGTACCGCGACGAGGGGGCTCTGCTCGCCTCCCTCAAGACCGTGCGGGAGCAGGGGATCGCCATCGGGATCGAGGAGTGCGCGGCGGGCTGGAGCGGCTGCGCGGCCCCGGTCCTCTGGGACGGGCTGATCATGGGGTCCATCCTGGTGCTCAAGCCCATGGCCGATGTGCCGCAGTGGTCCGACAGCCTCGTCGAGCCCCTCAGGAGGGCCGCCGCCGCGTTCACCGAGACGGGCGGCTGCGGCGCCTGGTCGTCCGAGACCCCCAGCTCCTACTGAACCGCGTGCGACGGCCGCGGCCCTGCCGACCGGTCACGCAATAACGTCGAAACCTGGCTGTCGCATTACCTCGGCCGAACAGTTGCTTTTCTCACGGAGCGGGAAATACCGCTTTCTCGGCAGACGAAAGACGATGCCCGTTTCTCGCCTGCCGGGAGGGCCGAGCCCTGTGCATTCTCACTCTGCGGGAAAGAATTATCTTTCTTGACAGCCCCCACTGCGGGCAGTTGATACTCGAACGGCGGAGAGCCGGAGAACCGGAGCGCCGAGAGCTTCGGTCTGCTGTCAGAGGGAGCTGAATTGACCCGCACCGTAGGCACCTGTTCATACGCGCAGGAGAAAGAGGGGGAGGCCGGGCCGGTGCTCTGCGCCGCGTGCCGGACCGCCGAAGGCGATGCCGGACTGCCGCTCTGGCAGCAGGCGTCGGACCGGGCGGCGCTGCTGTCCCGGCGCGAGGCGGAGGTTTTCGGGCTCCTCGGAAGGGGATATTCCAACCGCAGCATCGCCCAATACCTCGACATCACCGAGCGGACCGTCAAGTTCCACGTGGCTCAGGTACTGAGTAAATTACGTGTTGAATCCAGGTTACAAGCCGGCCTCGTCGCCCACACATATCGCCACCTGTACCAAGGTACAGTTCCCGACCGAATGGGCGCTCGATAGGGTTTTCCTGAAAACAGCGGCCGGAGATCCGGCCGAATTCACCAGGAACTTTCCGGGACGCACCCTGCGGAGGATTCAGCTCCGATGAATCCTCCGCTCGTCACTTCACGGTGACGGAGAAAGGTCACGCCCATGACGGCCCGCCCCGCCGCTCCCACCGGGAGTCCGGCACCCTCACCCATTCCGCCTCCTCACGCCCCCGAGGCCGCGCCGCCGGACATGCGCGGCAGCGTCGGCAACCTGCACGCCACACGTCTGGACGCCGAGCGGGGACCCGGCTCGCGCGCCACCGAACAGCAGCACGCGCGGGGCAGGCTGACCGCGCGGGAACGCCTGGACCTCCTCTTCGACGAGGGCTCGTTCACCGAGATCGAGCAGCTGCGCCGGCACCGGGCCACCGGCTTCGGCCTGGAGAACCGCCGGCCGTACACCGACGGCGTCGTCACGGGCTGGGGCACGGTCCACGGCCGCACCGTCTTCGCGTACGCCCACGACTTCCGCATCTTCGGCGGCTCGCTCGGCGAGGCGCACGCGGCGAAGATCCACAAGGTCATGGACATGGCCGTGAAGGCCGGCGCGCCGCTCGTGTCGCTCAACGACGGAGCGGGCGCCCGTATCCAGGAAGGCGTCTCGGCGCTGGCCGGCTACGGCGGGATCTTCCGGCGCAACACCCGGGCGTCGGGGGTGATCCCGCAGATATCGGTGATGCTCGGCCCGTGCGCGGGCGGCGCCGCCTACTCCCCCGCCCTGACGGACTTCGTGTTCATGGTCCGCGAGACCTCGCAGATGTTCATCACCGGGCCGGACGTGGTCCAGGCCGTGACGGGTGAGGAGATCACGCAGAACGGTCTGGGCGGCGCGGACGTCCACGGCACGGTCTCCGGCGTCGCCGGTTTCGTCTACGACGACGAGGAGGAGTGCCTGGAGGAGGTGCGCCACCTCCTGTCCCTGCTGCCCTCCAACAACCGGGAGCTGCCACCCGTGCTCGACACGGGCGATCCCGCCGGCCGGCGGACCGACGCGCTCGTCGGCCTGGTGCCCGCCGAGGGCAGCCGCCCGTACGACATGCGCGCGGTGATCCAGGAGATCGTCGACGACGGGGAGCTGCTGGAGGTGCACGCGGGCTGGGCGGGCAACATCATCTGTGCGCTGGCCCGGATGGACGGGCAGCCCGTCGGCATCGTGGCGAACCAGCCCGCCGTGCTGGCCGGCGTACTGGACATCCACGCCTCCGAGAAGGCCGCCCGGCACATCTCCACCTGCGACGCCTTCAACATCCCCCTGATCACCCTGGTCGACGTGCCCGGCTTCCTGCCCGGCGTGGACCAGGAGCACAACGGCATCATCCGGCACGGCGCCAAGCTGCTGTACGCGTACTGCAACGCCACCGTGCCGCGCATCTCGCTGGTGCTGCGCAAGGCGTACGGCGGCGCGTACATCGTCATGGACTCGCAGTCCATCGGCGCCGACCTGACCTACGCCTGGCCGACGAACGAGATCGCGGTCATGGGCGCCGAAGGCGCGGCGAACGTCATCTTCCGCCGGGAGATCGCCGCCTCCGACGACCCGGAGGCGACCCGTGCCCGGCTGGTCAAGGAGTACAGGACGGATCTGATGCATCCGTACTACGCCGCCGAGCGCGGCCTCGTCGACGATGTCATCGACCCGTCGCACACACGCTCCGCGCTCGTCGAGGCGCTGCGTGTGCTGCGTGCCAAGGACGCCGACCTGCCGTCGCGCAAGCACGGCAACCCGCCGACGTGACAGGCGCCGTGAGCACCTGCCTCCAGGTGGTCCGGGGTTGCCCGGACGACGTCGAACTGGCCGCCGTCATCGCGGTGCTGAGCACCGTGGCCGGGCGACCCGGCGCCGGGTCGGCCGTGGCGCCGGGTCCGGCGAGGGCGGCCTGGGGCGGTGACGGCCACCGGTCGCGCCCAGCCGGGTCCTGGCGCTCCGGGGGCCGTACGCGGCCGGGACAGCCCGCACCGGGCCGGACCGCACCGGACCGGCCCGCGTCATGACCGCGCCCCGCGAGGGCCGGGGAGCCGCACCCGTTCGCCCCGAACGCGCGCCTCCCGCCCTGACCCCTGTTCTCCCGCCGGCCTTCTCCGACGCATTCGACTGGGAGCGGATCGTGGAACACCCACTCAACCCGATCGACGAGGTCTTCCTCGCCATGGACCGGAACATCGGCATGGTCCATGGCCAGTTCCTGCGGTTCGACGGGACTCCTCCTTCACTGGACGTGCTGCACGACCACCTGGCGGACCGGCTGCCCCGGCTCTCCCGGCTGACCCACCGGGCGGGGAGCGAAGGGCGAAGGACGTCCCGCGCTCCCCGTCCCGGCTTCGACCTGCGCGACCACGTGCGGGAGGTGGAGCTCCCGGCCGGGACCACGCTGGACGAGGCGCTCGGCGTCCTGGCCCGTCAGCCGTTGCCCGCGTCCGGCCCCCTGTGGTCGGTCCACCTCGTCCACGGGTACGCCGTCGGGGAGTACGCCGTGTGCTACCGGGTCCACCACGGCCTGGAGGACGGAACGGGCGCGGCCCACGTCGCCACCGTCCTGTTCGGTGACCCCCGGCAGCCGGGGCGGACGCGACAGGACGAGCAGCGGAACGGTCCGCTGTTCACCGCGGGGCCCGTGGAGCTGCTGCGCGGGACGCTCAGCGTGGGTGCGGGGCTGGCGCGCGCTCTGGTGCCCGCCCGGCTGTGGCCGAAGGCGCCCCGGCCCGGACCCGGACACCTCGCCGTGTGCAGCACCGGCGCCACCTGGCACGAACTGAGCAGACTGGGCAGGAAGCACGGCGGCACCGTCAACGACGCCTTCCTCATGGCGCTGTGGGGTGCGCTGGCCGCCTGGAGCGCGTCGGGCGAGAGCAACGACGTACGGTCGGCGTTCCGGTCCGCCCCCGTGCCGGTGCGCATGCCGCTGAGCACCCGCCACACGGGCGAGGAGACGGCCGTCGGCAACCACCTCACCACAGCGACCGTCATGCTCCCCGGCCGGGAACTGCCGCCCGCCGAGGCTTTCGCCCAGCTCGTCGAGAGCACCCACCGGATGCGCTCCAGCGGTCTGCGGCCGGCCAGCAGGGCCTTCGTCGCCCTGCTGCCGTCCGCTGTGACCCGGTGGACCGTCAGGCGCCTGCTCAGCCCCCGCTCGGCGCCGCTGTACGCCTCCAACTACACCGTGCCGAAGAACCTTTGCTTCAAGGGCGATCCCGTGACGGACGCGATCCCGCTCGGTGTGCTCCTGCCGGGCAATCCCCTGTCCGTGACGCTGCTGTCCTGCGGCTCCCGGGTCCAGGTGAGCTTCCTGTACGACCGCAGGCTTCCTGGAGCGCAACGGCTGGCGGCCCTGTGGCGCGAAGCGCTGGACGCGCTGGACGCGCTGGACGCACCGGCCGCACTGAACACACCGGCCGCTCCGGACCAGCTGTTCACGTACTGACCCGCCACCACCACGGTCCCGCTCCGCCCTCTCCGGCGCACCCGTACCACCCACCACCACGGAGGATTCTTCATGTCAAGCAGGTCCAGTTCACGCGGACATTCCGTATGGACGCTCCTCGTGACCGGCCTCGCGGTCTTCATGGCGGCGTTGGACAACCTCGTCGTCATCACGGCCCTGCCCGCGATCCAGGAGTCCCTCGACACGAGCCTGCAGGACCTGGAATGGACGGTGAACGCCTACACCCTGGCCTTCGCGGTCTTCCTCATGGCCGGTGCGGCGGCCGGTGACCGCTTCGGCCGCCGCCGGATGTTCGTGGTGGGGCTCGTGGTGTTCACCGCCGCGTCCGCGGCGTGCGCGATGGCCGACACCTCGGAGCAGCTGATCATCGCCCGCGCGGTGCAGGGCTTCGGCGCGGCCATCGTCATGCCGCTGACCCTGACGCTGCTGACCGTCGCGGTCCCGGCCCGCCGGCGCGGCCTCGCCCTCGGCATCTGGGGCGCGCTGAGCGGTCTCGCGGTCGCGCTCGGCCCGCTGATCGGCGGCGCCGTCGTCGAGGAGATCTCCTGGGAGTGGATCTTCTGGGTGAACGTGCCGATCGGTGTCGTGGTGCTGGCGCTGAGCCTGTGGAAGCTGGCCGAGAGCAGGCTCCCCGAAAGCCCGCTCGACCCGGTCGGCACCGTCCTGGTGAGTGTCGGCATGTTCGGCGTGGTCTACGCCCTCGTACGGACCACCGAGCACGGCTGGGCCGGCGGCGAGGTGCTGGCCTACCTGACCGGCGGGGTGGTGCTCCTCGTGGCCTTCGTCGCCTGGGAGGTGCGCGCCCCCCACCCGATGCTGCCGATGCGGCTGTTCCGCAACCGCTCGTTCAGCGCGGTCAACGCCGCCAGCCTGCTGATGTTCGCCGCCATGTTCGGACTGGTCTTCCTGCTGACCCAGTTCATGCAGAACATCCAGGGGTTCTCGCCGCTGGAGGCGGGTGTGCGGATGCTGCCGTGGACCGCGATGCCCGTCCTGGTCGCTCCGCTCGCAGCCCTGCTGACCGCACGGTTCGGCAACCGGCTGGTGGTGGCCGTGGGGCTGCTGTTCGAAGCCGTCGGCCTCGGCTGGCTCGCCTCGGTGACCCGCGTGCACACCGACTACGCGGACCAGGTCCCCGGCCTGGTGCTCGGCGGCATCGGACTCGGGCTGTTCTTCGCACCCGTCGCCGAGATGGCCATGAACATCGTCTCCCGGCGCGACCAGGGAGTCGCCTCCGGAGCCAACAACACCTTCCGCGAACTCGGCGGCGTACTCGGGGTCGCGGTACTGACCTCGGTGTTCACCGCACAGGGCGGATACGGCTCCCCGCAGGAATTCGTGGACGGCCTGGTTCCCGCCTCGTGGATCGGCGCCGGAATCGCGGCCCTCGGCTGCCTCTCCATTCTCGCGGCCCCCCGCCGCTCCAAGGAGAAGCAGGACGCATGGCAGGAAAGCGGGAGCCCGGACGCCGAAGAGTCCCCGGACGCCGGCCGGCTGGAGCCCTCGCACCGGTAGGTCCACCGGACGTCACGAATCCGCCCACCAGTCGATTGGCCCGGGAGTCGAGATGTACGACGTTGTTGTTGTGGGTGCACGGGTCAGCGGAGCCTCCACAGCGCTGCTGCTGTCAAAAGCGGGTTACGAAGTGCTGTTGCTCGACCGGGCCGTGCTCCCGGGCGGAAAAGCGGCGGCGACCAATCTGGTCCATCCGCCGGGCATTCTCCGGCTGAAACGCTGGGGACTGCTCGACGAGCTGACGGCCACCGGCTGTCCGCCCATTCACGAGTACGGTCTGCGCAGCGGCCAGGTGGAACTGATGGCCCGTCTGCCGACCGTCGACGGGGTGGGCGAGGCGTACTCGCCGGACCGCGGCAAGCTGGACCGGATCCTGCTGGACGCCGCGGTCAAGGCCGGGGCGGAACTGCGCGCGGGTGTCTCGCTCCGCGGGCTCGTCACGGACGACGACGGCACCGTGACCGGCGTGCGGGGGGAGACGGGGGACCGTACCCCGGTGGTCGAGCGCGCCCGCGTCGTGGTGGGGGCGGACGGCTCCAACTCCACGCTCGCCCGCCTGGTCGGCGCCGAGAAGTACGACGCCCACCCGGTCCTCAACAAGAGCCACTGGTCCTACTGGGAGGGGCTGCCGCACGACGGGCGGGTACGCACCTACCGCCACGCCGGCAAGCACGCCTTCACCTGGCCGACCCACGACGGTCTGACCATCGTCGGAGTGGCGCTGCCGGTCGGCGACTTCAAGGCGGCGAGCGAGGAGGAACGGGACCGTACGGTCATCTCCGCGTTCGAGGAAGTGGACCCGCAGCGGGCCGAACTGCTGCGCCGGACCAGCCGCGTCGACCGGTGGATGACGGGGGCGGTGCCCAACTTCCTGCGCCGCTCCCACGGTCCCGGCTGGGCCCTGGTCGGGGACGCCGGATACACCCGGGACCCGATCACCGCCGCGGGCATCACCGACGCGCTGCGCGGGGCCGAACTCCTCGCGCAGGCCCTCGACGCGGGCCTTTCCGGGAGCGAGCCGCTGCCCGCGGCGCTCGCCCGCTTCGGCCGGGAGCGTGACGACCTGGTCACCGGCCACTACCGCTACACCCTCGACCACGCGACGATCGCGAACCACACGCGCGAGGAAATCGAATTCATTCGCGCGATGAGCCGCAGTCCCACCCACGGCCGTGAGATGGTCGGAATGTTCGCCACCATGGTCAGCCCCTCGGAGTTCTACTCGGCGGCCAACATCCACGCCCTGCTCGACCATCTGGAGCCGGGCAGCGGGCCGAGCTGGAAATTGCGGATGGTGCGCTGGCTCGTACGCGGAGCCCCCCGGCACATTCCCGCGGCCACCCGTTTCGGCGACCGGCTGATCGCCGAGAACCTCGGGCCCATGGGCCAGTACCTGACCTGAGCCCGCAGTTCCCGAATTCCCGCTCACCGCTTACCGGTCACAGATCACCGATCCCCGATCACCGAATTCGTGATTCCCGCACATCCCGTCACCGGCACCACCATGGAGGCACCACCATGTCCGACCACACTTCCAGGGACCTGCGCACCACCTTCCTCTTCCCCGGTCAAGGGGGTTTCGACGGCGAAGCCCTCCGCATGGCGAAGGACAAGTACCCGCAGGTCCGGCGCGTCTTCGAGCGAATCGACACGGAGACCCTGAACCTGTTCTCGCGCCGAATAACCGACATGCTCTTCGGCCCGGAGAAGACGGATCTGCGCGAGCTCCTCGACGGCGACCCGTGGGTTTCGCAGGTGGCGATCTACGGCGCGGGCCTGGCCGCCTGCGAGGTGCTGACGGCCCGGGGAGCGCGGCCGGACGTCCTCGTCGGCCACAGCCTCGGTGAGATCACCGCCCTGGTGGCCGCCGGTGCCTTCTCGGTCGAGGACGGCGTACGCATCGTCGCCCAGCGCGTGGCGGTGATCCAGCGGCAGGACGGCATCGAGGGCCGCATGGTGGCCCTGTCGGCGAACGCCGACCGGGCCCGCCGGCTCCTGGAACTGCTGGACGACCCGATGCTGGCCGTCGCCACCGAGAACCACGACGAGCAGACCGTGGTGAGCGGTCCGGGCGAGGTCCTGGACCGGGTGGTGGCGATCGCCGGACAACTGGGCATCGGCGCCATCGAGATCGACGCGCCCTTCCCCTTCCACACCCCGGCCCTGGCTCCCGCGGTCCCCGACTTCGCCGCCTATGTGGGCAAGCTGGACCAGTACCCGCTGCGGAACCTGGTGTACTCGCCGATCCTTCAGCGCTACTACGAGCCCGACGACGCCCTGGCCGACCGCCTGGCCGAGCACTTCGTCACCCCGGTCCGGTTCGCCGCCGCCGTGCGCCACCTGCGGGAGGCCGGTGTCACCACGTTCGTGGAGGCGGGCGGCCGGGCCGCGCTGTCCAAGCTGGTCACCCGTCTGACCAAGGGATCGGACGTACGGGTCCTGGCCTCGCTGGCGGTCGACGGAGACGGAGGGCTGGCTCTCGAGGCCACCGTGCGGGCCCTGTCGGACGCGGGCCTGGCCGACGCCGGCCGGACCCCGGGACTCGCCGGGCTGCTGGCTCCGTCGGTGCCCGTCGACGTCTTCGAGGCGTACTGGAACGAGCACGGCGACGAGGTCGTCCGGCGCGTCACCGGCGACCTCGTCGCCTACCAGCGGGCGCAGGAGGCCGCCGCGGTGCCCGAGGAGCCCTCGGCCGCGGCCGAGGAGACCGGCGCCCCCGCGGGAGTTCCGACCCGCGCGGAGGTCGCCGCCGAGCTGCGGGCCCTGTACGCCGAGGCCCTGGAGTACCCCGAGGAGGTCTTCGAGGACGAGGTGCAGCTGGAGGCCGAACTCGGCGTCGACTCGGTCAAGCAGGTCGAGCTGCTCTCCCGCGTCTCCAAGCGCTACGGCCTGCCGACGCGGCAGTCGGGCTTCCGCATCGACAACTACAACACGATGGGCAAGGTCGTCGAATTCGTGCTCGCGGAGCTGGCCGGCCAGAAGCCCGTCACCACCGGCTGACGAGGCCCGGACCGCTCCCGCTCGTTCTCCCGTCCCAGAAGGGCACGTGTTCCATGACAGACCTCACCGGCAAGGTGGCCCTGGTCACCGGCGGTTCGAAGGGGGTGGGGAAAGCCGTCGCGCGGGAACTCGCCGCGCGCGGCGCCTCCATCGTCCTCAACTATTTCCACTCGCACGACCAGGCCAAGCGGACGCGCGACGAACTGGTCGCGGAAGGCTTCCGCGTCGACCTCGTCCGCGCCTCGGTGGCGCGGCAGGAACAGGTCGACCGGATGTTCGCGGAGATCGACCGGCTGCACGGCCGGCTCGACATCCTCGTCAACAACGCGGCGGACGGCGCGCTGCTGCCGTTGGAGGAGATCACCGACGACCACCTCGACAAGGCGCTCGAAACCAACTACAAGGGCGGGCTGCGCTGTGCGCGCGCCGCCGCGCCGCTGATGGCCAGGGGCGGTGGTGGATCGGTCGTCACCGTCTCCGCGCTCGGCGGCTCGCAGATGGTGATGGCGAACTACCTGGCCTGCGCTCCGGCGAAGGCCGCGGCCGAGGCCGCGTCACGGTACCTCGCCGTGGAGCTGGCCCCGCTGGGCATCCGGGTCAACACGGCGTCCGCGGCCATGCTCAGCAGTGAGGTGGCGGACAAGTTCCCCCGGGCAGCGGAGATGCAGGACGTCATCGCGCGGGCCACACCCTGGGGGCGGCTCGGCACACCGGAGGAGTTCGCCACCGTCGTGGCCTTCCTCGCCTCCGACGACGCGCGCTGGATCACCGGTCAGGTCGTCCTCGCCGACGGCGGGCTCACGCTCGGCGCGGCCCTGCTCTCACCTCCCGCGACAGAGGGGCGTGACGCGGAGCCGGTCATGGGGAAGGACACCGAAGAGGTCCTCGAAGAGCACACCGAAGAGGCCCCCGCCGGACGGCGGTCCGAGCCCGAGCTTGAGCTTGAGCTTGAGCCCGGGGCGGAGCCCGATCCCGAGCCCGGGCCCGTGGCGGAGTTCGGTGACGACTCGATCGCCGTCGTGGGCATGGGGCTGGCCGTCGCGGGGGCGAACAGCCCGGAGGAGTTCTGGAAGCTCCGCATGACGGGCGACGAACTGTTCGTCAAGGTCCCCCAGGACCGCTGGCGGCACGAGAGTTTCCACGCGGTGGACACGGCGGCCGAGGACAAGGCGTACGCCGACCACTGTGTGTTCATCACCGACTTCACACCCGTCCCGGGCGCCCTGGACGGGATGGAGGGGAGCTCCGAAGAGCAGGAGCTGACCACCAAGTGGCTGCGCCACAGCCTGGTCCAGGCGCTCGACGGAGTCCACTACAGCGACAGCGACAGCTGCTCCTTCGTGGTCGGCTACACCCCGGACGGCAGCCAGCACCTGGAGGAGGCCGGCGTCCTCGCCAGCATGACCCGGACGGCCCACGGCATCGTCGACGACCTGGCGGTGTCCGACGGGGAGCGGGCCGCGCTGCGTGAGGGTATCGACGAGTCGCTCACCCGCCGGTACTGGCGCGGAGAGCAGAACCCGTCGCGCTTCCTGCCGCACCGGGTCGGCGAGCTGGCCATGGAGGGCATCCTGCCGTCGTCCACCGAACTCCACATGGTCGACACCGCGTGCTCCTCGTCGCTCTACGCCATCGACATCGCCGCCAAGGGCCTGCTGATGGGCAAACAGGACATCGCCGTCTGCGGTGGGGCCTTCGCTCTGGCCCCGCGCGGCACCGTGCTCTTCTCCAAGCTCCAGGGGCTGTCCAAGAGCGGCAAGGTGCACGCCCTGGACGAGGCCGCCGACGGTGTGATCTTCGCCGACGGCGCGGCCCTGGTCGTCCTCAAGCGGCTGAGCAAGGCCCAGGAGGACGGCGACCGCGTGCTCGGCGTACTGCGGGCGTTCGGCTCCTCCTCCGACGGCAAGGGCAAGGCGATCTACGCCCCGAACTCGGCCGGCCAGAGCCTGGCGGTGCGGCGTGCGCTGGAGAACGGCGCCGTCGACGGCGCCGACGTGGACTGGATCAACGCGCACGCGACCGGAACGCCCGCCGGTGACCTCGCGGAGTTCACCACCTTGCGCGAGCACTTCGGCACGACGCGTCCGACCGCCGTCACCTCCAACAAGTCCCTGATCGGCCACACCGGCTGGGCCGCGGGAGTCGTCTCGCTCATCGAGAACCTGATGGGGCTGGAGCAGCAGACCGTTCCCGGTCAGTACCGCTTCACCAACCCCCGCGAGGACTTCCGCCTCGCCGAAACCGAACTGGAGATCTCCGCCGAGGCGGCGCCGTGGCCCCGGCACAGCGGCCGTCCCCGGCTCGCGGCCGTCTCCGGGTTCGGCTTCGGCGGCACCAACGCCCACCTCATCGTCTCCGAGAACCGGCCCCGCACCGAGGCGTCGGCAGCGAAGACCCCGGCGGGAACGGCCCCGGCGGGGACCATCCCCGCCACCCGGAAGCCGGACACCGACAGCCGGGTGGCCGTCGTCGGCTGGTCGACCCACCTGCCCGGCCTGACGGGACACGAAGAGGTGTCGCGCTGGCTGGCCGGCGGGAAGCAGCCGCTCGACAGCTTCGGCGCCGACTACCCGTCGCCGCCGTTCAGCGAGGTCCGGCTGCCGCCCAAGACGATCAGGGCCCTGGACCGGTGCCAGCTGATGATCCTGCAGTGCGCGCACCAGCTCCGGGACCGCCTGCCCGAGTTCTGGGACGAGCAGGCCCGCAAGACCGGTGTCTTCGTCGGCCACATGGGCCCGACCCGGGCCGCGATGCTGTACGCGAACCGGTGCTACCTCGACGACGTCGGCCGGGCGCTCGCCGATTCGCCGCTGGCCGGGTCCCCCGCGGCGGCGCAGGTCCTCGACCGGCTGCGCGAGCGGGTCCGGGGGATGATCCCGGCGTCCAACGAGGACGCGTTCCCCGGCCAGATGCCCAACATCATCTCCGCGCGGGTGTCGAACTACTTCGACCTCAACGGCCCGAACATGACGATGGACTCCGGCTTCGCCTCCGCGCTGTCGTCGATCACCTCGGCCGGCCGCTACCTGCGCACCGGCGAACTGGACTTCGCCCTCGCCGGCGGCATCAACGGCAACAGCCTCCCGGAGTACCGCGCCCTGATCGGCGAGCTGCTCCCGGAGCGCGAACAGCACCTGGCCGAGGGCGCCTTCCTGTTCGCCCTGACCACCGAGGAGCGGGCGAAGAGCGCGGGCCTGCCGGTCCTCGCGTACGTCGACGAAGCGCTCGACAGCGCGGCCGCACAGGCCGGCGCCGTACCCGAGCGGGAATCCGTACGGTGCACGGCGCCCGAGCACGCCCGTTACCTGGGCGCGGCAGGAGGGCTGGCCGTCCTCAAGGCCCTGCACGGCCCCGCGGGCACGGTCGAGGTCGCCTGCGACGACAGCGGGGAGGGCTCCGGGACCAGGCTCCTGCTGACCGTCCCGGACCCCGCCGGACCCGCCCCGGCGAAGAGCGGGACCGGCCGGCCCGCCGTCGCCGGCACGGTTCCCGGGGGCTTCCTGTCCACGACCCGCACCGGCGCACAGGACCCCTTGCGGGTACGCCGCCAGGTCCCGGTGCTCCGGGACACGCCGCCGCGGCGCGTACGGGAGCCCGTACCGTTCCTGCCGGACGGTGCCGTCGTCGTCACCGACGCCCCCGCGCTGCTCGCCCGTGCGGCGGGCCCCGAGGCCGCGCTGACCGTCCTGTCCACCACACCGCTGGACACCTCCCGCCCCGGCTGGCACCACCTGCCGGACATCACCCCGGACACGGTCGCCGAGGTCCTGGCGTGCGGCCGCCGGCCGGTCACCCACCTGCGGGTACTGGGCGACCTGGGCCGTACGGCGCCCCCGTCCCGGGCCCTCGCCGAGGGATCCGCGCCCCTGCGCGCCCTGCACGACGCCGCCTACCTGGCCGTCCAGCACGCCTACGACGGCCTGTCCACCGCCGGGTCGTCCCTCCTCATGCTCTTCCTCGACGCGGTGCCCGGCGGCACCCCGCACCCCTTCTCCGGCCTGTTCACCGGCCTGCTCAAGAGCGCGGGCAGGGAACTCCCGGACAGCACCAGCTTCGCGCTGCTCACCTCCGGCACCGACCCGGCCGCCGCGGTCCGGCTCGCGGAGGAGGAGAGCCGGGCCCACCGGGACTTCCCCGTGGTCGTCGACGCCGACGGCGTACGCCGGGTCCACCGGCTGCGGGAGGAACCGAACGTCCTGGACGCCTCGACGCCCGCGGCGCTGGACCGGGACTCCGTGGTCGTGGTCGCCGGAGGCGCCCGGGGCATCACCGCCGAGGTCCTCAAGGCGGTCGCGGAGCACTTCGCCCCCCGCGTCTACGTGTTCGGCAGCAACGCGCTCGACACCTACCCCGCCTCGGCCTTCGCCGGGAGCGACGAGGAGTTCGCGGCGGGCCGGGCGGCGTACATCTCGTCCGAACTCGCCAAGCGCGGGAAGCGGACCGTCGCGGACATCAACAAGTCCTTCGACCGGATGCTCAACGCCCGCGCTGCCCGGCGGAACCTCGACGCGATGGAGGAGCACTGCGGTGCCGGCCGGGTCACGTACCTGCCGTGCGACATGCGGGACAGCGCCCAGGTGGAGAAGTCCATCGGCCGGGTGCTCCACGAGCAGGGGCGGATCGACCTGCTCGTCAACGCGGCCGGGCTCCAGCGGTCGGCGCTCATCAAGGACAAGGACTTCGCCGAGTTCACCTCCATCCGCGACCTCAAGGTCGACTCCTACCTCAACCTCAAGTACGCGCTGCGCGACACCCCTCCCCGGCTGTGGTGCAACTTCGGTTCGCTGCTGGGCTACTTCGGACAGCTCGGCGAGTCCGACTACGCCTCGGCCAACGACTTCCTGGGCAGTGCGGCCACCTACGCGGCGGCCACCTCGGACGACCCCCGCGAATTCACCATCGGCTGGACGCTGTGGGCCGGCGTCGGCATGGGGGCCGACGAACTGACCAAGGCGTACTACGAGCGGGCCGGTTCCTACAGCAGCATGCCGGTGGCCGAGGGCGTGCACCACTTCGTGCAGGAACTGCACGCGCCGGTCCGCCGGCCCTCCCTCGTGCACCTGGGAGATGCCGAGCGCGCCACGGTGGAGCACTTCTACCCCGGCTACCTGACGGCGGCGGACACCGGCACCGACGCGCCGGATCCCGCCCCCGCGCCCGGTTTCTTCCTGCGCCGGACGGTCGGGTCGGACGGCACCTCCGCGGTGTTCGAGTGCCGCTTCGACCTGGAGACCGACGGCTACCTGGAGCACCACACCGTGCGCGGTGAACCGACGCTGCCCGGCACGTTCGTCACCGAGCTGGCAGCCGAGGCCGCGCGGCACCTGGTGACGGACCGGCACGTCGTCGCCTTCGAGGACCTGCGGTTCGAGCACTTCCTGCGGGTCTACCGCGACCTGCCCCCGACGCCCAGGCGGATCTACGCGAAGGTCGTCGGAACACCGGGCGACACGACCGTCGTCGAGGTCCGGATCACCGAGGACGTGGTGTCACCGGCCGGCGTCGTACTCGTCGAGGACCGTGTGCACTTCACGGCCCGCGTGCTGCTCGCGGACGCCTTCCCGGCGGCTCCCCGGTGGGAGCCCTGGGACACCGCGGACGACACCCCGGTCCCCGACCCCTACCACCTGCCCGGCTCGCCGGTGCGGCTCACCGGCCCGTTCGTGTCCACCACCGACACCCGCATCCACCCCAACGGCAAGCGGGCGCGCTACGCCCCCTCGCTTCCGGCGGACGACCCGACATGGGAACGCTTCACCGTCCCCTGCGTGCTGCTGGACGGGCTGGCCAGGGTCGGCGTACTGGACCTGGTCGACGGCCACCTCGTACCCGTCGCCGCCCCGCTGTCCATCCGTCGCATCGACCTCTACGAGGAGACCAGTGACCTGTCCCTGGCCGGGGCCGCGGACCGGATCGACCTGTACGCGACGCCCCCCGGCTTCGACCTGGCCGCCGTCCCGGTCGACAACCGGTTCGTCGCCGCCCGCCCCGACGGCCGGATGCTCCTGCAGATGAAGGACATGCGGGCGACCCTGATCGGTTACGTCGACGCCCGGACCGGCGACGCCGTCGCCATCGACGCCGAACGTGACTGACGAGGGAGGTGTACGGACCGTGGTTTCCGTACGGGAAAGGCCGCCGGTGCCGGTACCCGCCGACGCCGGCGCCCGGGGCGCGGACGACAACGCTCCGGTCCAGGCGGTGAGCCGCATGGAATGGGAGCTCACCACCCTGCCGGCGAGCGCCGGGGACCCTTCCCGGCTGGTGGGGATGCGGGTCCTCCTCCTCGGGGGCGACCGGGAGAGCGCCGCCGCCGTGGAGCGTGAACTGACCGCCCGCGGAGCGCGGGTACGCCGGTACGCACCCGGTGCAGGGGCACCCGCCCCGGCACCGGACGGCGGCGCCGTGGACGCGATCGTCGACCTCACCCTGGGCCGTGCCCCCGCGTCCGGCGCCGACGGCCCGGCGGACGCCTGGTGCGGGCCGCTGCTGGAGACCGTCGCGGCACTGCGCGAGCACTACGAGGACTGGGCGTCGGAGACCTCGGCGCGGCGGCTGTTCTACCTGGCCGTCACCTACCTGGGCGGCGGGATGGGCCAGCACCCGCGGGACGACCTGGCCCAGCCGCTGGGCGGCATCTGGGCGGGGCTGGCGAAGACGCTGCACCGTGAACTGCCCAACTGCAACGCGCGCGTCGTCGACATCGGCCTCGCGTCGGTCCGCGACCTGCCGGGGATCGTCGCCGCCGAGCTGGGCCGGCCCGGCGCGCTGGAGATCGGTTACCGCGACGGGCAGCGCCTGACCCTCACCCCGGTCACGCGCCCCGCCGGGGCGCCGGCCGTCGCCCTCGGCGCCGAGGACTGCGTACTGATCTCGGGCGGTGGCCGGGGCATCGGCTGGGAACTGGCCCGCTCCCTCGCGGACACCTACGGCATGCGCGTCGTGGTGACCGGCCGGGAGGACTTCCCCACGGGGGACGAGCCGTGGTTCGGCGCGGACGAGGGCCGGCTCAAGGAGCTGGAGGCGCGGTTGTGGGCCGATCGCCGTCAGGGGCGGTCCCCCGTCGGGATCCGCCGGGACATCGCCCGCACCCGCCGCCTGTGGGAGCTCTCCACCAACATCACCGACGCCAGGGCCCGCGGGCTGCGCGTCGACTACGCCCGGTGCGACTTCACCGACCGGGAGCAGGTGCGCGCCCTGCTGGACCGCGAAGGCGCCGCGCTGACCGGCGTCGTGCACAACGCCGGAGTGGACACCGCGGCGCGGCTGCCCAAGAAGACGGACGAGGAGATCCTGCGCACCGTCCGGACCAAGATCGGGGGTTTCGTCCACCTCTTCGAGGAACTGCGGGACCACCGGCTCAAGTTCTTCTGCAACGTGGGCTCCCTGACCGGGCGGCTCGGCGGCATGGTCGGCCAGCTCGAGTACGCCGCCGCCAACGAGGGGCTGGCACGCCTGGGGCGGTGGGCGGGCCGCCACGCGGACTTCCCCGTGATGACGCTCGCCTGGCCGACCTGGGACCGTATCGGGCTCATCTCCAACTTCTCGGCGACGCTGCGCTACATGGCCGCCGTCGACATCACCGACGGCCTCGCCAGGTGGCGGGACGAGCTGCGGGCGGGCTCCGACGGCGAAGTCACCTTCGTGGGACCGCTGGGCAGGGCGATGAGCCCCGGCCAGGCCACCGACTATCCGGTCGTGCCCGGTCTGCCCGGGTTCACCGGCACCTATCCGAGGATCTTCCACCTGGGGGAGGTGACCACGTACCAGCCGCACGTCCGGATGGTGTCGCGGGTGACGTTCGACCGCGACACGGCGCCGGTCCTCACGGATTTCCTGGTGGACGGCGTCGAGGCGGTCCCGGTGAGCGTCCTGCTGGAGAGCGCGGTGCGGGGCGCGGAGTGGATCGTCCCGGAGGACTACCCGGCGCTGCGGGTCAGCTGCCTGGAGGAGGTGGTCGTACCGCTGGACCTGCTGCGGCTCGACGCCGGCCCGACCGTGTGGGAGCGGGAGGTCCGCGGGGCCCACGAGGGGGACACCTGGGTGACCGAGGTGCGCTTCAGGCGGCCGGGGGACGGCGCGGACGGGCCGGAGGCGAGCGTGCGCGTGATCCACGAGCCGGGGGACGGGCGCTCGCCCGCCCCGCCCCGCCCCGACGTGACCCGGACGACCACCTGGCGCTCGGGTCCGCCGCTGCTGCGCTGGCGGTCCTCGGTGGTGCCGACCGCCGCCTGGTCCGACGGGCCGGACGGCCGCCGGATCGCCGAGGTGCGACCGTGCGCGCCCAATGACCTGTGGGCGGCGCTCCACGCGCCGCGCACCGCGCTTTCGGTATCCGCGTTGGAAAACGTGTTGAGGGCGTGTGCGACACAGGGGAACGGACTGTCGGTCGCGGTCGACCCGCTGACCGTCGGACGTATCGCACTCCATTCCCACGAGCACGGGAATTCCCTTGTCGAAGGGGACCCCTCACTCGGGGTCTGGAAAGTAAAAAACATGGACTCAGGGAAGCCCGTGATGACGGTTTCAGGGCTTCCGGGGCCAATCGGAGAGAGGACGATGCAGTCATGACGACGCTTGCCGAGAACAAAGCGGTACTGGAACGCTATTACGAGGAGTGCCTCAACAAGGGAAATCTCGATGTGATCTACGAGGGCGCCGCCGATTCCCACGTCAGCCACGGCACGGCCCCGAACGGCAAGGAGGGCGTGGAGCACCTCAAGGAGTGGGTGCGGATCCAGCGCGCGTCCTTCCCCGACCTCCACGTGACGGTCGACGACTGGATCCTGGAGGGCGACAAGGTCGTCAGCCGGTTCACCGCCCGGGGCACCCACACCGGGGAGCCGTACGAGGGCGTGCCGCCCATCGGCCGGGAGTTCGCCGTCAGCGGCATCGTCATCGACGAGTTCCGGGACGGGCTGATCGTGGAGAGCTGGTTCTCCCTGGACGGGCTCGAACTGGCCAAGCAGCTCGGGGCGTTGGGCTGAACGCGTCCGGCCCCGGCGCCGCGCGGCGCCGGGGCCGGACGTGGGGCCCGGGACGGACGTGGGCTCCGGCCGGGATGCCAGCCCTGCCGGACGGAGCGCGCGTACGCGTCCGTGACGGGCCCGGCACGCGCCTCCGCGTTTGCCGGAAGCGGTGATCCGGTCGAGCGCCCGCCGGAGACGACGGTCTCCGGCGGTTCGAATCCGGCTCCGGGAAACAGCCTGGACATCCGCCGCCACCGCAGGCTCACGGCCCCGGCCGTACGTCGTTCAGCCGTTCCACGGGGAGCGCGTACCTCTCGTGGAACACGCGGGTGAACCCGGGCGCCGGCGCGTCCGCCACGGACTGCCGGTTTCCGGAGCTGATGCCAGAAGAGGTCTTGCGGAGCTTTGCGGCAACAATTCGATGGCGCGTGAATTGCCCATCGAATGCGCGAGCCGCATTTTTCACATCCCCTCATGCTTGCTTGCGCACGTCTCGATTGACACCACGGCACCCTCGCAGAAAATACCCCGCCGGTCGGGGCAGAGAATAGGAGAGTGGGATGGCGGCACCGCTTCCCGTGCTGATCACTGGCTGTTCCTCCGGTATCGGCCGTGCCTGCGCACTGCGGATGCACCGGGCCGGGACGGCCGTGTACGCCACGGCGCGCAAGCCGGAGACACTTGCCCGGCTGGCCGCCGAAGGCATACGGACACTGCGCCTGGACGTCACCGACGAAGACAGCATGCGCGACGCCGTCGACACCGTCGAAGCGGAGCACGGCTCGGTCGGCGCGCTCGTCAACAGCGCCGGGTACGCCATGTCCGGCGTCGTGGAGGAAGCCGGCCTGGAGGACATGCGGCGGCAGTTCGAGACCAACGTGTTCGGTCTGGCCCGCCTCAGCCAACTGGTCCTCCCCGCGATGCGGGCCGCGCACAGCGGGACCATCGTCAACGTCTCGTCGGTCTTCGGACGTTACGCGGTCCCCGGCGGGGGCTTCTACCAGGCGTCCAAGCACGCGGTCGAGGCCCTGAGCGACGCCCTGCGGCTGGAGGTCGCCGACTTCGGCGTCCGGGTGGTCCTCATCGAACCGGGCCCGGTACGCACCACCGGCTTCGGTGACACCTACGTGGCGAACCTCAAACCCGTCAACGAGGAGTACGAGGACTTCCGCCGGCGCACGGCCGAGTACTTCGACGCCATCTACACCGGCAGCCGGCGCACCCTGGCCGGCACCTTCGCGATCCACTCCGACGACGTCGCCCGCGTGGTGGAGAAAGCCGTCCGCAGCACCCGCCCGCACGCCCGCTACCCCGTCGGCCTCCTCGCCCGCAGCACCATCGCGCTGCGCCGGCTGGCCCCGGACGCCGTCTTCGACAACCTCTTCGTACGGCGGGTGTTTCCCGTGCCCCGGAACAACGCCGACGCCCGGCGGACGACGCCGAGCGGGCCGCAGCCCCGACACCAAGGAGACCAGTGATGACCGCCGCCACGCCCGCCACCCCCCGGGCCGCCACCACGGCCCCCGGCCCCAAGGGGGTCCCGCTGCTCGGCAGCCTCGGCTCCTGGCGCCGCAACACCGCCGAGTTCCTGCTGGGCCTGCAACGCGACTACGGCGAGGTCGTCCGCATGCGGCTCGGCCCGATGACCGTCCACCAGGTCACCGGCCCCGAGGCGGTGCACCAGGTGCTGGTGAAGAACCACGGCAACTACGTACGGGGCCCGCTGTACGAGCAGTTCGGCGTGGTCATGGGCAAGGGCCTGCTCACCTCGGACGGCGAGTACTGGCGCGGTCACCGCCGCGCCGTCCAGCCCGCGTTCCAGAAGAACGCCGTCCTCGGCATCGTCCCGAACATCGTCCGGGCCACGGAGGAGATGCTCGACGAGTGGGACGGCAAGGCCGCGCGCGGCGAGCCGGTGGACCTGATGACCGAGATGCTCCGGCTCACCCTGGTCACCCTCAGCCGCTCGCTGTTCGCCTACGACATCAAGCCCTCGTCCCGCGTGCTCAAGCAGATCGTCGACGACGTGGTCGAGGTGATGTTCCGGCGCGGCACGGCGTCCGAGATGCTGCCCTCCTGGCTTCCGACCGACCGCAAGCGCAAGATCGACCGCATCCACCACGTCTTCGACAAGGTGGTCGCAGACGTCCGCGAGACATACGCGCGCACCGGCGACGGCTCGCTGACCTCCCTGATGGAACAGGCCGTGGACCCCGTCACCGGTGAGCCCTGGACCGACCAGGAGATCCGCGACGAGCTCCTGACCATCTACCTGGCGGGCCACGAGACGACCGCCGTCTCGCTCTGCTGGACGCTCCTGTCGATCGCCAACCACCCGCCGGTGCAGGAGGAGCTGGGCGGCGAGATCGACCGGGTCCTGGGCGGTGGACCACCGGACGCCGAGAACACCGACGCGCTGACGTACACGAAGATGGTGGTGGACGAGAGCTTGCGGATGCACCCGCCCATCTGGATCTTCCCGCGTGCCGCGGTCGGCCCGGACACCCTCGGCGGATACGACATCGAGGCCGGTTCCTCCGTCCTCGTCTCGCCGCTGGTCTCGCACCACAATCCCCGTTACTGGGACAACCCGCTGGCCTTCGACCCGTACCGCTTCACCCCGCAGGCCGTACGGGAACGTCCCCGCATGGCCTACTTCCCCTTCGGGGCGGGGCCTCGCCAGTGCATCGGGAACTCCATGGCGCTGCTCGAACTGCGGACCATCGTGGCGATGATCAACCAGAGGTTCAGGATCAGCATGATCCCGGGCCACGCGCTGCAGTACGGCTCACCGGTGATCTCGCTGCGCCCGCTGCGGGACGTCATGGTGCGGCTGGCCTCCCGCGACCGGACACACGGCCGCGGAAGCGCCGGACCGGCAGCCGTGCCGGCACCGGCCGAGGGCCCCGCACCCTCCGGATGCCCGTACACCGGCACCCCGGACGCGTAGACCCGCGCGGTCCGCACCTGCGGGGCCTCCGGCAGAAGCGGAGGCCCCGCAGGTTCCCGTCCCACCGGTTTCCGCCCCACCGGCAGGCCGGCGGGCTCAGGCCCGGGTGCCCGACGTACGGCCCGTCGCCGTGCCCTTCACCGCGTCCAGGGCGTACACGCACCGGTCCTTGCTGCACGCGTACACCACGCCGTTCTGCGCCACCGGCGACCCGGTGATCTCCCCGCCCGTCGCGAGCTTCCAGCGCAGCTGGCCGCCGCTCGCGTCCAGCGTGTAGAGGCAGTGGTCCGCCGAGCCGAAGTGCACGCGCCCGTCGGAGACGACCGGGGCGCCGACGACCTCGCCGCCCGCCGCGAAGCGCCACTTCGGGGTGCCGGTCACCGCGTCCAGGGTGTAGAGCGCGCTGCCGCTGCCCACGTGGATGTTGCCCGCCGCGACGAGCACCGGCTCGATGGACTGGCGGGACTCGGTGGCGATGCGCCAGCGGTCCTTGCCGGTGGAGGCGTCCAGGGCGTACACCGTGCCCAGGTAGTCGGCGAGGTAGACGCCGCCGCCCGTGACGGCCGGGCCCGGTGCGAAGGCGGGCGGGCTCAGGAAGACCGCGGGGGCCTCGAAGTGCCACCGCACACGGCCGCCGGCGGCGTCGATGGCGAGGACGCGCGTGCCGGCGGCGACGTACACACAGCCGTCCGGCGCCGGCGTCAGCCGCAGCGGGACTCCCCCGCAGGACGCCGCGTCGCCGATCGGGTACGACCAGCGCTCCAGGCCGGTACGGGCGTCGAGGGCGCGCAGCCTCGCGCCCTGCCACACGTACACCGTGTCGTCGTGTACGGCGGGACCGGCCTCCGGGGTCTCGAAGTCGGTCTGCGCGCCGGTGAGCTCCCACAGCTTCTGGCCGTTGGACGCCTCCCGCGCCTGGACGCCGCCGCCCCGCGTGCCGGTCACCACGGTGCCGCGGTCGACCTTGAGGGAGTACACCCACGCGTCGGTCTGCAGCCGCCACCGCTCCTGGCCGTCGACCGCGTCCAGGGCGTACAGCGTGGGGCCGTCGGAGGCGTGGATGCGCCCGCCCGCGACCGCCATCGCCCAGGCGACGTCACGCGTCTTGAACTTCCGCCGGCCGCTGGCCACATCGAGGGCGTGCACCTCGAAGGAGGTGACGTAGACGAGGTCGTCCGCGACGGCGGGCGTCCCCCACACGTCGTTGGACATGCGGAACCGCCACGGCCGCCACCCCCCGGAGGGACCGGCGCCGTCCACCGACGGCGAGGGCGGCGGAATGGACGGGGGCGGGGGCAGGGGCAGGGGCGCGGACGACACGGGCGGAGGCACGGCGCCGGTGGCGGCGTCCGCGCCGTTCCCGGGGACGACCCCGGCCGGGGGCCTGATCCACCCGGTGGCCTGCTCGCCCGGCACCTGGACGGCGGCGGTGCGGCCGTCGGCCACGCGGGGGCCCGGCCCGATCGGCACCTTGGCCCCGGGCAGCCGTACGGCGTGCTGCGGGGGGTGAGCCGCGTGGCCACCGGTGTACGCATGTGCCGGAGAGGCGGAAGGGATCGGAGAGGTCGGAGCGGCGGAGGAGGCGGAAGAGGCCTGGGACGGAGCGACCGGGGCCTGGGAGTGGGGCTGGGACTGCGGCGGGGACTGGACCCGGGACGCCACGGGGGCGAACGGCGGCGGTCCCGGCGGTCTCGGCGGTGTGGAGTGCGCCCGGGACGGCGGCGCGCTCGGCAGCGCCGGGCGGCCGCCCCGCCGCTCCTCGATCATCGCGGTGGCCCGCGCCGGCAGCCACGCGGACGCCGTACCGCTGTCGTCCTGGCCGGAGGCGAAGAGGTGCGGCGAGAGCTGTGCCTGGAGGTCGGCCGGGCTGGGCCGCCGTACGGCCTCCCGCTGCATGCACGACTCGATCAGCGGACGCAGCTCGTCGGGCAGCCCCTCGGTGTCCGGGCCCTCCCGCAGCAGCATGAAGACCGTTTCCACCGGGTTCGCCCCGTGGAAGGGCGCGTGCCCGGTCGCCGCGAAGACCAGCGTCGAGCCGAGCGAGAAGATGTCGCTGGCGCCCGTCACGCTGCGCGAGTCGCGCGCCTGCTCGGGCGACATGTAGGCGGGCGTGCCGACGGCGACGTTGGTCATGGTCAGCCGGGTGTTCGAGACGCCGGACGCGATGCCGAAGTCGATGACGCGCGGCCCGTCCTCCACCACCAGGACGTTCGACGGCTTGAGGTCGCGGTGGACCAGGCCCGCCCCGTGGATGGACTGGAGCGCCTCGGCGATGCCGGCCGCCAGCCAGCGCACCGCCTGGACCGGCATCGGCCCGCATTCATTCACTATCTCTTCGAGGGAGGGCGCGGGTACGTACGCGGTGGCCAGCCACGGCACCGCCGCCCGCGGATCGGCGTCCACGACGGCGGCCGTGTAGAAGCCGCTGACGGCCCGCGCGGCCTCCACCTCACGCGTGAAGCGGACGCGGAACAGCTGGTCCTCGGCGAGTTCGGTCCTCACCGTCTTGATCGCCACGCGCCGGCCCGACGCCGACCGCGCGAGATAGACCAGCCCCATGCCGCCGGCCCCGAGCCGTGCCAGCACCTCGAACGGGCCGATCCGCCGCGGGTCGTGCTGCGTCAGCTGATCCATAACTTGCCTGCCACCTCCCCGTACGAGGCCGCAAACACAGCCCCGTGAAGCGTCTCACCACTGGGCACCACCCAGCGGTGCGCACCCTGATTCTTCCTGTCCGAAGCGGCGGTGGCGAACCCGGGGCGGAACGGGGTGTCTCACCCGGATTCGGACAGGTCGCGCAGGCGCACCACAACCGCGGCGGCCCGCTCCGCGCCGGCCCGTTACGCCCCGGTTCCGGCTTCCCTGGATCCGGCGGTCTCGCCGGCCCCGGCGGGCTCTGCGGCCCCGGCATGCTCCGGGACCTCGGCGTGCTCCGCGGTCCCGGCGGACTCGGTGCGCCCGGTCTGCTCGGCGAGTACGGCGAAGACGGCGCCCTGGTCGTCGGTGAGAACCGCGATCCGCCCGTGGGGCGTGTCGAAGGGCGGCGCCTGGATCCGGCCACCGAGACCGACGGTCCGCGACGCGGCCTCGTCGCAGTCGTCGACCACGAAATAGATCATGAAGTGGTCGGGCATCTCGGCCGGGAAGGCGTCGCCTATGACGCTGCGGCCACCGATGGCCGTGTCGGGGCCGGGGTCGGCGCCGGCGGGCGACCACGTCCTGAAGTCCTCGCCCGCTTCTTCGAGGTCGTAGCCCTGGAAGCCGAAGACGGTCTCGTAGAAGGGGTCGGCCCGCTCCTTGTCGCGCGTGTAGACCTCGGCCCAGCAGAAGGAGCCGGGCAGGTCCCGCTTCTCGAAACCGGTGTGGCTGCCCGCCTGCCAGAGACCGAAGACGGCGCCGCCCGGGTCGGCGGCCACGGCCATCGTGCCGAGCGGGGGAACGGGCAGCGGATCCGTCACCATCTGGCCGCCCGCGTCCCTGATCTTCCGGGCGAGTGCCACGGCGTCGTCGGTGGCGAAGTAGACGCCCCAGGCGGTGGGCATGCGCCCGTCGCGCTTGGGCGCGAGGGCGGCGACCTTCCTGCCCTCGCTGAGGGCGTTGACGAAGCCGGCCCACACCGCTCTTCCCCGGTCGTCGGCGCCCGGGTCCTCGAAGGTCCAGCCGAACAGCGCACCGTAGAACCGCTTGCCCGCTTCGACGTCGGCAAGCGTCACATCCACCCAGCACGGCATGCCTTCTGCATATACGGCCATGGGCCCGGGTCCTTCCGTCACACAGGGCAGGGCAATGCGTGGCTCCCATCACCGCAAAACTAACGGGCCGCCGCTCTTCGCGCAGGAAAGAAAATCGAACACTTGGCCAATCGCGAGGGCATTCACCTTGGGGCGCACGACTTTTCCACCGAAGTTGTCCACAGGCTGTTGATAAGACTATTCGGGTCGAAGTCGGCCCGCGGACCCCGGTGACGGTTCGCGGACAGGTCACGGAAGAGCCGCGGAAGGGCCGAAGGCCGAGCGCGGACAGGCCACAGGCAGGCTGCGGCCGGGCAGGCGCAGCAGGCCGATTCCCCATTTGCAGTCGGCCAAATCGCGCTCCGATCACCCGTCGGTAAGCTGACGGCATGACAGGACAAGTGCGCACCGTCGATGGCCGTGTGGCCGGACGACGCGGTCAGGCGACGCGGCAGAAGCTGCTCGACTGCCTCAGTGAAATGCTCAGCTCCTCACCCTACCGGGACGTCAAAGTCATCGATGTGGCCCGGAAAGCGGGCACTTCCCCGGCGACGTTCTACCAGTACTTCCCCGATGTGGAGGGCGCCGTCCTCGAGATCGCGGAAGAAATGGCCAAAGAAGGCGCCGGATTGGCCGAACTCGCCTCCGGCCGTTCCTGGGTCGGAAAGGCCGGCTGGTCGACCTCCGAAGACCTCGTCGAGGGTTTCCTCGACTTCTGGCGCAAGAACGACGCCATCCTCCGGGTGGTCGACCTCGGCGCGGCGGAGGGCGACAAGCGGTTTCACAAGATCCGCATGAAAATCCTGAACTCCGTGACCAACTCCCTTGCGGACGCGGTGAAGGAGCTCCAGTCCAAGGGCAAGGTCGACAAGGACATCAGTCCGGCGGCGATGGCCGGCTCGCTCGTCGCGATGCTGGCGGCGGTCGCCTCGCACCAGAAGGGCTTCCAGTCCTGGGGTGTGAAGCAGAACGAACTCAAGCCCCATCTGGCCCTGTTGGTACACCTGGGCATCACCGGCAAGAAGCCCACGAAGTAGCACGCGAAGCAGACCCCGAGCCCTCGAACCCCGAAGCCCCGAAGTCCTGAGTTCCGAAGTCCTGACGCCCTCGAGCCCCGGAGTCCGATACCTCCTGAGTCACTGAACCCCGGGCCCTGCCCCCAGTCCTGTCTACGCAGCGGCGGACCGCGCCACGGTCCGCCGCTGCGGCATTCTCCGCCCGCTCCCGTCGCGTCCGCAACGCCGCCGCGCCCGCCCGGCCGGGAGCCGTGGTGCGGCTCTCGCGCGCATGGTGTGAGATGACCGGATGACCTTCCAGGACCTGCTCCGCTCCCAGCGCGTATGGGACACGGAGCTCCCCGCGTTCGACCTGGCCGCCGCACCGCACGAGCCGCTCCCCCTGTTCCACCAGTGGTTCGCCGAGGCCGTCGCCGCCGGACAGCCCGAGCCGCACACGATGAGCCTGGCGACCGTGGACGAGGCCGGGCTCCCCGACGTACGGACCGTGATGCTGCACGGCGCGGACCACCGCGGCTGGCACTTCGCCTCCCACTCCACCAGCGCCAAGGGCCGCCAGCTGGCCGCACACCCGCACGCGGCGCTCGGGTTCTACTGGGCGGCGCAGGGCAGGCAGGTAAGGGTCAGGGGCGCGGTGACCACCGGGACGCCGGACGAGAGCCGGGCCGACCTGCACGCACGGTCGACGGGTGCGCTCGCCTCCGCGCTGGTGGGGCGGCAGAGCGAAGTCCTGCCGGAGTACGAGGAGTTGGCGCGTTCGTCGGAGTCCGCGTGGGAACGGGCACAGACCGAGCCGGAGGCCGGCGTACCGACCTGGACGCTGTACGTCGTCGACCCCGCCGAGGTGGAGTTCTTCCAGGGGGACGCCAGGCGCCGGCACGTGCGGCTGCGGTACCGGCGGGACGGCGGCGCGGAGTGGGCGCGGGAACTGCTCTGGCCGTAGGCACCCGAGCGACGACACCCCTGGTGGCGCGGGTCGGTCGGCAGGACCGGCAGGGAACTGAGAGCCGGGCCCGGGGCATGGGCGGGACGGGAACGGGGACGGTGTGCGCGGCGGATTCGGCCGTCCCGGCCACGCCGCTCGGCTTCCGGGCTTTCGGGCTTCCGGGCTTTCGGGCTTTCGGGCTTTCGGGCTTTCGGCGCGTAAAAACCCGGGCGAGCGGCCCGAAGGACATCGTCCGAAGGAACCGTGACACCGAACCGTCCGGTGTCACGGCATGCGCCGCAGCTCCCGGATCGGCCGGACTCCGAGCAGCACCCCGACCACCGCCACCATGACCACCGCCCCCGCCAGCAGCACCCTCTCCGCCCCCACCGCCTCCGCCACCGGACCCGCCAGCGCCCGCCCCGCCGCCATCATCAGCAGCGATCCGGACACGTCGTACGCGTGCAGCCGGTTCAGCGCGTCGGCCGGGACGTGCGTCTGGACCGTCGTCGACCACATCACCAGCCAGAACGCGAAAGCCGCGCCGGCGATGAACTGCCCTGCCGCGAGGGCGGGTACGGGCATGCCGAGTCCCAGCACCACCAGGTCCACCACCACCCCGAGCATTGCCACCGCTCCCGCCGCCAGCGGGCGCCCCGGACGCAGGCGCAGTGCCAGCAGACCGCCCGCGACGCTGCCCGCGCCGTTGACCGCCATCAGCGCGCCGTACATCCCCGATCCGTGCTCCTCGGTCACCAGGACCGCCGTCAGCGGCAGCATCGGGCCGGCCACGGTCAGCCCGTACACCGTCCAGATCGCGATGACGCCCCACAGCCAGCTGCGCGCCGTGAACTCGCGCCACCCGTCGACCAGTTCGGCCATCAACGAGCCGCGCCCGACCGGGACGCCGGCCGGTGGCAGCCGCAGCAGGAACAGGCAGACCCCGCTCACCCCGAAGGTCGCGGCGTTGGCGGCGAAGACCGCGCCCGCCCCGCCGGAGAGGCCGGCCACCAGCCCCGCGAAGGCCGGGCCCGCCATGGTCATCAGTGCCTCGCAGACGCGCAGGACCGCGTTCGCCTCCTGTACGTCGTGCGCGATGCGCGGAATGATCGAAGCGACCCCGGGCTGGAAGAGCGCGGCACCGACGCCACTGACCGCGCTCAGCCCGTACACCACCCACACCGACGGACTGCCGGCCGCGAAGGAGAGGGCGAGCACCGAGGCGCCGACCAGCCGCAGGCCGTCCGCGAGGATCATCATCCGGCGGGGCGTGAAGCGGTCCGCGAGTACGCCGCCGAAGAGGACCAGCGCCGCGAAGGGGCCGATCCACGCGGCGAGGGCGTAACCGACGGACGAGCCGGGGCGGCCCGCGCCGAGCAGGCCCGCCGCGAGGGCGACGGGGACCATGCCGTCGCCGAAGACGGCGACCGTACGGGCCACGAAGAAGAGCCGGAAGTTGTGGTTCCAGAGGCTTCCGGAGGCCGCTCGCGGCCCTGGCGCCCTCTCCGCGGCCCTCTCGGGAATCTCCTGGGGCGCTGCACGCTTGTCCGTCACAGCGCAGAGATGTATCAGGTAAAGGTCTACACCAGCCACCGTTTAATCGGGGCAAGGAGTACGGCGTGCCGCTTCCGCACCAGGAATATCGGGAAGACGAGCGCGAGCGGCCGCGAGCGGTGCCGCGGCGACCGGGGTTGCCGCGCCGATCGCAGCAAGGGGCCGGGGCAGGACAGGCCGGCGGGCGGGCGGTCTCGCGTTACGGCGTGGAACCGGCCGCACCGCGGGGCGCGCCGTCGCCCCGTCGGTGTGCGCCCGCTTCGGGCAACCGGGTGGCGGCGCGCCTCCGCACGCCCCGAGCACGGCACAAGGGCCGCCACCCGGCTCCGGCGTACAGGCCCTGCCCCTCCTGCCCCGGAGGAGCTGACGCCGGACCACGGACCGCACTCGCCAAGGACGGGCAGTACAGCACGCCTCTGATCCTCGGCGTCCCCTCGCGACGGACCGCCTCACCCCAGGGTCATCAGGCTGTCACGAGCCGTCAACACCCGTTCGGTGATGTGCGGGTCATGCGCTGTGGGTGACAGCGCGCGACGGCTCGTACGTGACCGCCTCGTACGCCCTCGTCGTCACCACGGGCGCCCCCCGGTCGACCTCGCACCAGATCCGCTTGCCGGCCCCCTCGGACTGCCAGCCCCACCGGTCGGCGAGCCCGTCGACCAGCTCCAGCCCGCGCCCGTTGGTGTCGTCGCCCTCCGCGTGCCGGGGCTTCGGCGGGCAGGCACTGGTGTCGGCGACCTCGACCCGGACCGTGCCGTCGTCAGCGGTGCCGAAGAGCATCCGCAGTACGGCCGGACAACCCGTATGCACGACCGCGTTGGTGACCAGCTCCGAGATGAGCAGGATCAGGGTCTCGGCCAGTGGCTCGTCGGCCCTTATCCCTGAGCCGACAAGCCGTGAGCGCGCCCATCTCCGGGCCCGTCCCACCTCGGCAGGGTCGGCCCCTACCTCCAACTGCACTTGAAGCACCTGCACCGCTCACACCATCCGAACCGGCGGACACATCGCCTCGCGTCTCCACAGGGTCACGGAACGTGATTCCCTTGCGAGACAGCATGGTTGACGTACAGTCACCGCAACAAGCGCTTCGGGCATATTCCAGCGCGAAGGAGTACGCGTGATGCATACTGTGCGACGCACGCTGCGGGAAGTCGAACAGGGGCACGCAGGGCGCCCCCGCACGGTGCGAGCGGCGCACATCCCGCGGCCCGGAGTCACCACACGGGCGACGCCGGGACAGCTGCGCATCACAACCACTCGCATCCCACGGAGAGTACCGGAGCACACGCCGACTCCGGGCCGTGACGAGTGCACGTGAAGGACACAACCCGATATCGACGCACGGTAATCGCTCATCAGTCGCAGGATCAGCCGCCGAACCGACTCGGCGGCCCCGGCAGGGCGGTGCGTCCTAGGCGCCGGGGGCGGCAGGGCCGTCGGGCCCCGCCGTGCAGTAGTAGCGGGCGAAGGCGGAGAGGATCTCCTCCTCGCCGATGAGGCCGTCACCGTCCGCGTCGAGCGCGGTGGCCACGCCCCGCGCGGTGTCCTCGGGCACACCCAGCACGCGCAGCACCCGGGCCGCGGCCTGCGGGGCGACTCCCGAGCCGTCCTCCTCGGCCGCGACGGCGACCACCGCGCGCAGGAACGGGCGGGCGATCTCGGCGAACCGCTGCGGGTTGTCCCCCAGCCGCTTCACCGCACCCGTGACGAACTCCTCGCGGGTGACCCGCTGGTCCCCGTCCACGTCGGCGATGCCCGCCATGCCCTGCCAGAAGGCCTCGGCGCCTGTGTAGAGCGCCTGTCCCTTGTCGCAGCGGGCCGCCGTGTCGAACTCGGCCAGCAGCGCCGCCGCCGCGGCGCTGAAGTCCTCACGGTCGATGTATCCGTTGCCGTCCTGGTCGAAGCTCGCGAAGCGGGCGGCCGCCTTGCGCTCGTGCTCTGCGCTGTCCATGGAGGGAGGGTACGACGTGGGCGGGCGGACCGGCGCCCTCTCAGGCGGAGAGCGCCTGCGCCTCGTCGTCGGCGGCCGTGGCCACGTCGGGGAAGACCTCGAAGAGGCGGCGTACGCCGAGGGCCGCGAGCACCCGGTTGACGTGCGAACCGTCGACCGCGCCGCGGGCGGGCAGGATCAGCCGCAGGTCGCCGCCGCAGGAGTGCATCAGACGGCGGGCGGCGATCATGACGCCGACCCCGCTGGAATCGCAGAAGAGAACCTCGGACAGGTCCAGCACCACGCGGTGGCGGCCGTGCGCGACGGCTTCGTGCACGTGCTGGCGGACGGCGGGCGAGGTCACCAGATCCAGCTCTCCGGAGACGTGCAGTACGGCCCAGGCGTTGTGCTCGGCCTCGATCACCTTCAGCGTCACGCGTCCGGACCTTTCGTTCTGCCGATGCGGAAGTCGTCCTTCCACTCGCGGCTGCCCCCGCCGCTCTCCCACGAAACACTCCCTGCCCCGGAAGGACCGGAACGAGGGGCCGGATCATTATCATCCCGGACCGGCACGCGGACACACTTACCGTAAAGGGGCATGCGTTGTCAGTGGCTCGCACTACATTCGAAAAGGAGTGACAAGGGGCGCAGGGCACGTGGTGGGCAGGATCACAGGGCTGGGGGCCGCATGGGGAAGGACGCACCGCCTCGCTGGGACCGCAGGATGCAGCAGCGGCTCGCGCGCGGCGAGGCGGCGGCGCTCGGCGAGTTGTACGACAGGTTCGCTTCGCTGGTGCACAGCCTCGCCCACCGGGTGCTCGACGACGACGCGGCCGCCGGCCAGGTCACACGCGAGGTTTTCGGTCACGTCTGGGAGCACCCGGACGCGTACGACCCCAAACAGGGCTCGATGAGGTCCTGGGTTGCCGGGCTCACCCACCGGCAGGCCGTGCAGCGGCTGCGGCAGACCGGGGCCGCTGCGCTGACGGACGGCGGCGACGGCACCTCGGAGGAGCTGGAGCAGAAGGTCCGCAGGGCCTCGGCCGCCGCCCGCGCGGACTACATCGTGACGTCGATGCCGGCGCCGCTGCGGGCCGCGCTGGAGCTCGCGTACTTCCAGCGCAGGGACTACCGGCAGACGGCGGCCGACCTGGGGGTCACGGAGGACGAGGCGCGCAGGCGGCTGCGGCTCGGGCTGCAGCTGCTGTCCACGGCGAACCCGCACCACCAGGACGGTCTGCCGTTTCCTCCCGGACACGGGCAGCACGGATGAGCGGGAGACACGGACCGGCCGGACCGGAACCGCCGGAGGACCGGACTCCGCGCATCCCGGCGCCGAGAGCGGCGGCGGACGACCTCGAGGTGCCGGCGGCGGTGGCGGTCCCGCTCCCGCCGCCCGAGGTCCTCTCCCACGACGTGCTCAAGTCGCTGCTGGGCGCTTGGGCGCTGTCCGCATGCGCGACCGACGAGACCGAGGCGGTCGAGGACCACCTCACCGCGTGCGCCCCCTGCGCGGAGGAGGCCCTGCGGCTGCGGGACGCGGTCGGCCTGCTCCACACCGAGCGCAGCCTGGACCTCGACCCGCTGCTGCGCAACCGCGTGCTCGACGGCTGCCTGGGCCGCCGGCCCGCGCGCGTCCCCGTTCCCGGCTGGACCACGCCGTACGACGCCGAGACGGCACGCCTGGACGCCCTGCTGCGGGACATCGGCGACTCGGAGTGGCACGCGCCGGTGCGCCTCAAGTGGTTCGCCGGCGAGGAGGCGACGACCCGCAGAACGACCGTCGCCGGGGTCATCGGCCACCTGATGACGGTCGACGGCCTGGTCGCGAAGGCGCTCGGCCTCGACGACCCGATGGGCGCGGCAGGACCGGAATCGCCGTCGGAGCGCACCGAGTCGTACTGGCGCTCCTCCCGCTTCCCGCCGACCCGCACCGTCCGCGAACCGTGGCGCGAGCAGAGCCACGCCCTCATCCGCACGGTGTCCTTCGCGGGCCGCGGCGCTGCCGAGCTCTCCGTCTCGTACGGCGACTTCGCCCTGCCCCTGCGCGACGCGCTGCTGGACCGCGCCTTCGAGTGCTGGGTGCACGCCGAGGACATCGCGAACGCGGTGCACTATCCGTACGAGCCGCCGACCGCCGCGCACCTCAACCGCATGATCGACCTGGTCGCCCGGCTGATCCCGGCGACCCTCGCCGCCCGCCGCAGAGCCGGTCTCGCGACCCCGGCCCGGCACCTGGTGACGCCGGGCTCGCCCGGCCGCTCGCTCCACCTGGAGATCGAGGGCGCGGGCGGCGGCGACTGGTACATCCCGCTGGACTCCCCGGCGGCGGTCGGCTCGGCCGCGCACAAGGTGGCCCATGTCGCTCTGGACGGCGTCGAGTTCTGCCGGCTGGCCTCGGGCCACGTGCCGCCGCAGGACGCGGCGGCGGGACAGAACGGCGACCGGGAGGCGATCCGCGACGTGCTCTTCGCGGCGGCGTCTCTGAGCCGCCTGTAGGCCCGTGGCCCGGCCCGCCTCACCGGCCCTACGCGCCTACGCGAAGATCACCGTGCGGCGGCCGTTGAGCAGGACACGGTGCTCGCTGTGCCACTTCACCGCCCGCGCCAGCGCCTGGCACTCCACGTCGCGGCCGATCGCCACCAACTGCTCCGGCGTCACGTCGTGGCCCACCCGCTCGACCTCCTGCTCGATGATCGGGCCCTCGTCGAGGTCGGCCGTCACATAGTGCGCCGTGGCGCCGATGAGCTTCACACCGCGCGCGTGGGCCTGGTGGTACGGCTTGGCGCCCTTGAAGCTCGGCAGGAAGGAGTGGTGGATGTTGATGATCCGGCCGCTCAGCTGCTTGCACAGGTCGTCCGAGAGGACCTGCATGTAGCGGGCCAGGACGACCAGCTCGACGTTCTCGGAACGTACGAGCTCGAGGAGCTGCGCCTCCGCGTCCGCCTTGTTCTCCCGCGTCACCGGAATGTGGTGGAAGGGGATGTCGTACGAGCCGACCAGCTCGGCGAAGTCCGTGTGGTTCGAGACGACCGCCGTGATCTCCACCGGCAGGGCGCCGGTCCGCGACCGGAAGAGCAGGTCGTTCAGGCAGTGGCCGAACTTGCTGACCATCAGCAGGATCCGCATCCGCTCCTCGGGGCGGTGGATCTGCCAGTCCATCCGGAAGGAGTCCCCGATCGCGGCGAAGCTGGCCCGCAGCTTCTCCACGGTCACCGGAGCCTCCGCGGAGAAGTGGACCCGCATGAAGAACAGACCGGTGTCGTGGTCACCGAACTGCTGGCTGTCCTCGATGTTGCATCCGGTCATGAAGAGGTAGCTCGACACGGCATGCACAATGCCCTGTTTGTCCGGGCACGAGAGGGTGAGGACGTACTGGTCCGAGGAGGGCCGGTCCGACGGGGGCAGGGGGGACGGGGCGGGCTGCGGGGCACTCATGCCTCCGAGGATTCCACATCCGGCGGAGGTCAGGCCGCCCCGGTCAGAATGCGGATGACCTCCAGCGTGCGCGGCTCGGTGTCCGGGTCGTCCCCGTCGTTCGCCGCCAGCCGTACGTGCGCCTCGCGCGCCGCCCGTACCGCCTCCGGCCAGGCGTGGTGCTCCAGGTACGCCGAAACGGGGGCGTCCGCGCCCACCTGGTGCATGATCTTCAGCACCCGCAGGACCGCGGCGTCGACGAGCGAGGCCTCCTGGGAGTCCCGGAAGATCGTGCCGACGTACTTCTCGGCCGACCAGTTGTCCAGCCAGGTGTCCTCGACCAGCCGGTACACGGCGTCTGTCACGTCTCCGTAGCCCTCGATGCCCGCCAGCCAGCACTGCTGCTGGAAGACGGGGTCGGAGAGCATGTGCAGCGCGGATCGCACGTTCGTGCGCCAGCGCCACCACGGCATGTCATTGAGCGGCATGCCGCCCATGGTGGGGGAGCGACGGCCGCGACGGGAAGAGTTCACCGAACCTTGCACGGTTGCAAATCGTACGTTCCCTGATGGCACGGACGTACGGGCCCCCGTAATTCACTTCGACGTCACCCTTCGTTGAGACATGCTCACTCCTCCGTTACCCATGGGGCGGAAGCGTGTGCACACATGACCGGACGGCGAAGTCCCTCCTCCTCCTCCCGCTCCTCCCTCACATTCCTCTCGAAGGCCACGGCCTCGGTAGCCGCGGGTACGGCAGCGGCGGTAGGGGCGTCGCTGCTCGCCGGCTGTGCGCTGCTCCCCGGGGCCTCGGGGGACTCCGGGGAGCCCGTGACCGTCATGACGTGGGCCCCCGAAGGGACCCCGGCCACGAACATGCCGGGCATGCCCGCCATGGCGAAGGCCTACGCCCGCTGGGTCAACGCGAACGGCGGTCTCGCGGGTCACGAGCTCAAGGTCGTCACCTGCAACGAGCACAACACCACCGTCGGCGCGGCCCAGTGCGCCAAACAGGCCGTGCGGCAGGGCGTGATCGCGGTCGTCGGCTCGTACAGCCAGCACGGCCGGGCCTTCATGGCGCCGCTGGAGACCGCCGGAATCCCTTACCTCGGCGGCTACGGCGCCTCCGACAAGGAGTTCAACAGCCCGCTCTCGTACCCCGTCAACGGCGGCCAGGCGGCCCTCCTCGCGGGCAACGGCAGGCAGCTCGCCCGCGACTGCGACCGCGTGTCCCTGGTACGCCCCGACACGGTCGCCGGTGACGACCTGGCGACGCTCCTCGGTTCGGGCCTCGCGGAGGGCGACCGCAAGGCGGCCACCGACATCCTGGCGGCGGAGGACGCGAACGACTACACCGCGCAGGCACGGGAGGCGCTCAGCAGCGCGGGCGCCTTCGACGCCTACGGGACCGGGACCGGCTGCGTCACGGCGGTGCTCGGCGACCGTACGGAGACGTTCTTCGACTCGTTCCGGAGACTGGAGCCGGAGGTTCACGGGAACGTCCGGGTCGCGTCGGTCCTCGGCAGCGTCGGGCAGCCGCTCCTCGACCGCACGGGCGGCAAGGACGGGCCCTTCGAGGGTGCGTACGTCACGGGCTGGTACCCGGTGGCGAGCGACGCGCGCTGGGACCCGATGCGCAAGGTGATCCGGGAACACGCCTTCGCGGACAACCGGATCGACCCGGCCGACACCGGAGTGCAGACCACCTGGATCGCGTACACCGTGCTCAAGGGGATCATCGAATCGCTCGCGGAGAACGGCACGGACAGCGTTGCGGCGTCCGACGTGGTCGGTGCCCTGAACCAGAACGAGGGAGTGGAGACGGGCGGCCTCACGCCCACTCTCAGCTGGCGCCTGGAGCACCTGCTGGCGGCACGGGACTTTCCCCGCATCGTCAACAGGTACGTGACGTTCCAAGTGGTGCGCCGGGGGCGGCTGGTGTCGGTGAAGGAGGGCTTCGTGGACGTGGGCAAGACGCTGGTGCAGGCACCTTCCGCGGGCTGACGCACGGAGAGACGGGAGGAGGGGGAGGGGCGCCCGAACCGGGCCGTCCGTCCCCCTCCCTGTTCCTGCGACCTGCCGACCTGTCGTCCCGGCTCCTGCTCGCCGGCCGCGGTCAGAGCTGCGTGGCGTCGCGCTCCGTCAGGCCGTAGCGCTTCGCTATCGCGTTCCACATGCCGACGGCTTCCTTCTTCGCCTGCGACGCCTTGCCGCTCTCGCGGTTGCCCGCCTGCTGCTGCGGCGTCGACTGCGCGTGCCCCTTCCTGCAGCCCTTCTTGCCCGCGACCTGGTCGGCCCAGGCGGCGTAGTGGTTGTCGGCCGCTGCCGACGCCTTCCACGCGCTGGTGAGCGAGGCCGAAAGCTCGGTGTGGTTCGGCAGCTTGTCGACGGCCAGACCCCGGAGGCGGGTCACCAGCTCGTTGCGCTGCTTGGCGGCGGTCCGCAGGTCGCTCGCCGCCTTCGGCAGGTCCTTGCAGGCCCCGATGGACTGGACCGCGCTGATGACCGAGGCGCGGCTGTCATTGCTGTCGGCGAGCAGCGCGTCGAGCGACTCGGCCTGCGGCTCGGCCGGGTCGGGGGCGGCCTGCGGCGAGGTCTCGCCCGCCGGTGAACTCACCGCGGCGACCGGCTTCTTGTCCTCGGGCTTCTCCTCCTCGCCGCCACTGAGCAGCGCACCCGCCCCGAGGCCGAGCACGGAACAGCCGGCGACGACCGCGGCGATCAGCACCAAGGGCGAGTTGCGCCGGCGCGGGGCAGTCCCCGCGCCCCCTGCGGGGGCCGCGGGAGGCACGGGCATCGCGGCCGGAGCCTGCGCGGCGGCGTTGCGGCGCGCGGCACGGCCCTGGGGGCGGCCCCGAACTGCGGCTGCTGGTAGGGCGGCTGCTGCTGAGGCTGCGCCTGGGGCCGTCCGTCGAAGTGCGGCATCTGCCGGGTGCCCTCCGCCGCCTGCGGCCCGGCGCCGGCCCGGAAGAGGTTGTCGAACTCGGCGGGCGGCTGCCGGTCTTCGGGGCCGCCGGGGCGGATGCCGAAGGGGGCGCCGGCGGGCGCCTCGGGAGCGCCCTGGGCGTTCGGCACGGGCGGGAGGTACCGCGTCGCGTCCGCGTCGCCCGCCGGGGCTCCACCGGAAGCGGGCGCGGGAGCGCTCTGGTGACGGCCGGGGAACTGCGTCGGGTCCGCCGGGTTCTCGGGCGGCAGGGCGCCGGGTCCGGCCGGCGGCACGGGCGGGAGGTACTGCGTGGCATCCGCTTCGCTTGCCGGGGTTCCCGCGGGGGCCTCCGGGGGCAGGGGCTGCGGCTGCTGAGCGCCGTACTGCTGCTGCGGCTGCTGGGGCAGGGAGCCGTACTGCGGCGGCTGCTGCTGTGCCGGCTGGGCGCCGTACTGCTGCTGCGGCTGCGCGCCGTACTGCGGCTGGTGCTGCTGCGTTCCCGGCTGCGGCTGCGGCAGAGCGCCGGGCTGCTGGGCGCCGTACTGCTGCGTCCCGTACTGCGGCTGCGGCGCGCCGTACTGCTGCTGCGGCTGCTGGGCGGCAGCGGGCTGCTGAGGGCCCCACGGCCCGCCCCACGGCTGTCCACCCGCCGGAGCCACCCGCTCCTCGGGTGCCCCGGGCGCCCAGGGGCCACTGCCGTCCGCGGGCAGCACGACACCCTCGTGCGCGGGCGGCCGCGCAGCGGGAAGCTGCGACTCGTCACCCTGTCCGCTCTGCGTCACCGGGACTCCTACGTGTGGACGTATGTGTGGACCTACGGAATCGTCGGTTCACGCTACCGGGTGACACCGCGCCTTTGCCACGCGCCCACCGTCCCCACACATACCGCCGGAGGCCCGGCGGGGGGTCCTGTAACAGGTTGTGCCCCATAAAGCCCCGTTGAGGGCCCCGTCAGGGCCCCGTCAGGGCCCCGTCAGGGCCCCGCAGGGCCCCGCCGGGCCCCGGGAAAGTCCCTAGGCCGCCTGCATCTCCAGCCGGGCGCCGAATTCCCGCACCGCGGGCTCGTCGCGGTACGGCTCCAGCCGCTGCTGGAAGTTCTCCAGGTACTCCGCTCCCCGGTTCGACCGCACCGTGTCCAGCAGCTCCACCGCGCGCGTGCCCGTGTCGCAGGCCTGCTCGATCTCGCGCTGCTGGACCTGCGCCGTGGCCAGTACGACCAGACCGATCGCCCGGCGCCGCGCCCGCGTTTCCGGATGGCCGTCCAGGGCCTCCTGGGCGCGGCGCGCCGCCGCTTTCCCCTGCCCCAGGTCGCGGTGGCAGTGCGCCAGTTCGTCGGAGAGGTACGCGTGGTCGAAGTGCGTGATCCACGCGGGGTCGTCGCCCGTGCCGTCCCCGGAACGCTCCAGCGCGCCCAGCGCCTTGGCCGCCATCGCGTCGCAGGCCCGCGCGTCGCCCATCAGCGCGTGCCCGCGCGCCTCCGCCGCGCAGAACATCGCCTCCGCGCGCGGTGTCACCCGTCCCCGTGCCCCCTCCTGCGCCGCCCGCGCCAACTGCGCGATCTCGCGCGGGTTCCCGAGCTGGGCGGCCAGGTGGCTCATGGACGCGGCCAGTACGTACCCGCCGTAGCCGCGGTCGTCCGCCGCCTGGGCGAGCCGCAGGGCCTGGATGTAGTAGCGCTGCGCGAGCCCCGGCTGGCCGGTGTCGACGGCCATGTAGCCGGCCAGTTCCGTCAGCCGCGCCACCGCCGCGAAGAGGTCCCGGCCGACCGATTCGCGGTACGAACCGGAGAGCAGCCCGGACACGACGCTGTTGAGGTAGTGCACGACGACCGGCCTGACGTGCCCGCTGCCGAAGCGGTGGTCCAGCTCCACGAGGGCTTCCGTGGTCGCCCGTACCGCCGCCACGTCCGACGCGCCGACCCGGCCGCCGCCCGCCGTCCTGGCCACCTGGGTGTCCGCGCCCGTGATCAGCCAGTCACGGCTCGGCTCGACGAGCGCCGACGCGGCGACCGCCGTGCCCGACAGGAAGCCGCGGCGCCCCACGTCGCTGCGCCACAGCTCGCAGACCTGCTCGATCGCGCCGGGCACGGTCGGCGAGAACTGCAGGCCGATCCCGGAGGTCAGGTTCTTGCCGTTGGTCATGCCGATGTCGTCGATCGTGACCGTACGGCCGATCTTGCGCCCGATCGCTTCGGCGATGATGCCGGGTGCGCGCCCGCGCGGCTGCTGTCCGCGCAGCCAGCGGGCGACCGATGTCTTGTCGTACCTCAGGTCGAGACCGTGTTCGGCGCCGCACATGTTGACGCGGCGGGCGAGCCCGGCGTTGGAGCATCCGGCTTCCTGAATGAGCGCCTGCAACCGTTCGTTGGGCTGGCGGGCGACGAGAGGCCTGGCTGCCATTGACTACCCCCTGGTGCCGCAGTGGTCCGTGACTCATGGACTGAATCACGCTGATCACTGCCCGGCGGATATGCAGAGAATGCGGAACATGCCGGAAGAGAACGGTATTGGTGGTCTTTTGGCCGTCATTCCCGGGCTTCCGTACCTGTGGCTACCCGCCCGCAGCCGTTCAGTCGCATGCGCGCCCCCGGCCATGCACCGGTGCGCCCCGCGTGCAGGATCGATGCTCCTCCCGCAAGGCGGCGCACGCCCGTAACCCGGGGTGACGGCGGGAGTTGAGCTGTTCGTGGAAGAGACCATCGGAGTCACGGACGCCGCCCAGATCCCCCATCAGCGCGGCGATCAACTGCTGGACAGCGCCGTGCGGTACGCGGAGGAACGGCACTGGGACGTGTTCCCCGGCACCTGGCTGGAGGCGGACGAGGGGGTCGAGCGCTGCTCGTGCGGCGTCCCCTCCTGCGCCTCTCCCGGCGCGCACCCCGCCACCGCCGACTGGGCGGCCCAGGCGACGGGCAGCGCCACCGCGGCCCGCCGCCTGTGGTCGAAGCAGCCGAGAGCGTCGATCCTGCTGCCGACGGGCCGCTCCTTCGACGCCCTGGACGTACCCGAGTCGGCCGGATTCCTGGCGCTGGCCCGGATGGAGCGCATGGGGCTGACGCTCGGCCCCGTGACCTGCACCCCCGACCGCAGGATGCTGTTCTTCGTCCTGCCGGGAGCCGGTGCCAAAGTGCCGGACCTGGTACGCAAGCTGGGCTGGGCACCGACCGCGATCGACCTGACGACGCGGGGCGAGGGCGACTACGTCGCGGCGCCTCCGACCCGGCTCGGCGGGATGGGCGCGGTGCAGTGGGCGCGCCGCCCCACACCGGCCAACCGGTGGCTGCCGGACGTGGAGGAACTGATCAGCCCCCTCGCCTATTCCTGCGGGCGAGAGGCAGCCGCTGCGCGCACACGCCGACCGTAGGGTGTTCCCCGTAGCGGGACGGGGACACTTGGAGGCTGTGCTGCATGCGTGACCGGGCAGTGGGACCAGAAGAGGCGGGCGGAGCGCACACGGCGCCGCCCGCCGCCGTACGTGCAGAGGGCCTGTGGAAGCGGTTCGGCGAACAGATCGCCGTCGCCGGCATCGATCTGGAACTGCCCGCGGGCAAGTTCATCGGCCTGGTCGGGCCGAACGGGGCGGGCAAGACCACCACCTTGTCGATGGTCACGGGGCTGCTGCGGCCCGACGCGGGAACGGTCCTGATCGGCGGGCACGACGTGTGGCGGGACCCGGTCGCGGTCAAGGCCAGGATCGGCGTACTGCCGGAAGGGCTACGGCTCTTCGAGCGGTTGTCGGGGCGTGAACTCCTCGCCTACTCCGGCCGGCTGCGGGGGCTGCCCGGCGACGAGGTCGACAAGCGGGCGACGCAGCTCCTCGACGTACTCGACCTGGCGGGCGCGCAGCACAAACTGGTCGTCGACTACTCGACCGGCATGCGCAAGAAGATCGGCCTGGCCGCCGCCCTGCTGCACAATCCCGAAGTGCTCTTCCTCGACGAGCCCTTCGAAGGTGTCGATCCCGTGTCGGCGCAGACGATCCGCGGCGTACTGGAGCGGTACACGGCGTCCGGCGCGACCGTCGTCTTCTCCAGCCATGTGATGGAGCTCGTCGAGTCGCTGTGCGACTGGGTCGCGGTGATGGCGGGAGGACAGATCCGCGCCCAGGGAACGCTCGCAGAGGTACGGGGCGACGCGCCCTCCCTCCAGAGGGCCTTCCTCGAACTGGTCGGCGCGAACGGACGGGACAGCGGGGAGAGCCTCGACTGGCTGGGCGGCGGCGCCCGGTGAGCGCGGGCGCCACGGCCGTTCCCGGGATCACCTCCGTCTTCGTACGGCTGAAGCTGTCGCTGCTGCGCAACGGGCTGCGGCAGTCGTCCGGCCGCAAGGCCGCGTACATCGCGTCCGCGGTGTTCGCGCTGCTCTTCGCGGCGCTCCAGCTGATCGGCCTGGTCGTGCTGCGCGGGAACGAGCACGCGGTGACCGTCGTGGTGCTGCTGACGGCCCTTGTCGGGATCGGCTGGGCGGTGATGCCGCTGTTCTTCCCCAGCGGCGACGAAACGCTCGACCCGTCCCGCCTGGTCATGCTGCCGCTGCGGCCCCGGCCGCTGATCCGGGCGCTGCTGACGGCGTCACTCGTGGGCATCGGACCGCTGTTCACCCTCTGCCTGGCTCTGGGATCGGTGATCGCCGTGGCGCGCGGCGCGGCGGCCGCCGCCACCGGTGTCCTCGCCGTGGCGCTGACGCTGCTCCTGTGCGTGGCGCTGGCGCGGGCCGTGGCGGCGGCGAACGTGCGGCTGCTGACCAGCCGCAAAGGACGCGATCTGGCCGTGCTGAGCGGCCTGGTGATCGCCGTCGGCATCCAGGTGGTCAACTTCGGCGCGCAGCGGCTCTCCAACGCGGGCGGGCTCGCGAGGCTCGACCCGGTCGCGGACGTACTGAGCTGGGTGCCGCCGGCGTCTGCGATCGGCGCCGTGGACGCGGTGGGCGACGGGGCGTACGGCCGTGGCGCGGCCCAGCTGCTGCTGGCCGTGGCGGCGCTGGCCGCGCTGCTGTGGTCCTGGGAGCGCAGCCTGGTCGGGCTGATGACGTCCCCGGACGGTTCGACGCTCCAGGCCGGCGAGCCGGCCGGCCAGGAGTCGTCGCCGGGGTTCGGCGGCCGGTTCCTGGCCGGCGGACGTACGGGAACGGTGATCGAGCGCAGTCTGCGGTACGTGCGGCGGGACCCCAAGACCAAGGCCGCGTGGGTGACTTCGCTGGCGATCGGGCTGATCGTCCCGGTGTTCAACGCGCTCCAGGGAACGGGCACGGTCTACTTCGCGTGCTTCGCGGCCGGGATGCTCGGCATCCAGATGTACAACCAGTTCGGCCAGGACACGTCCGCCTTCTGGATGGTCGCGACGACGATCTCCACGACGCGGGACGCGTACGAGGAACTGCGGGCGCGCGCCCTGGCGCTGCTGGTGATCACGCTTCCGTACACGGCGCTGGTCACCGTGGTCACGGCGGCGCTGGTGGGGGACTGGCGGGCCCTTCCCGAGGCGCTCGGACTGTCCTTCGCTCTGCTGGGCGCGATGCTGGCGACGGGAGCGGTGACTTCGGTGCGCTTCCCGTACTCGATCCCGCAGGACAGCGCGCACAAGAACGTCGCTCCGGGGCAGGCGGGCCTCGCCTGGATCTCGATCCTCGGCGGCATGGTCGCGGCGGCACTGCTGTGCGCTCCGCTGATCGCGCTGACGATCTGGCTGCACGTGGCGGACGGGCGGGGCTGGCTGTGGCTGGTGCTGCCGCTGGGTGCGGCGTACGGCGCGCTGATCTCGTGGGCGGGCGTGCGTTGGGCGGCGCCGCAGGCGGCGGCGCGGCTGCCGGAGATCCTGACGGCGGTCAGCAAGGGCTGACCGCCGGGCACGGACGGCTCGGTGGCCACCGGCCCCCGTCGGTGGCACCTGCCGGCCCCCACCCCCCGGGCGCGGCCGCCGCTTGCGGCTCCGCCGGAGCGGGAGCGACGGCCACCGGGGGGGAGGGCGGGCTCACGGACGCCTCAGGGACGCCTCAGGGGCGCCTCAGGGGCGGGGGCGACGGGCTCCTCGGCAGTCGCTTCCAGGAAGGGCTCGATCGCGGCGCGCCAGCCGTCCGGCCGGTCGTAGTGGATGAGGTGTCCCGCGTCCACCACCTCGGCGTACTGCCCGCGCGGCAGGACCCTGACCATCTCCTGGGCCTCCGCGCGGCCCAGTTCTCCGTCGAGGCCGCGGACCACCAGGGTGGGGCACCGGACCAGCGCGAGCTCCTCCCAGTGGGCTTCGTACACCCAGGTCTCGCGGGAGGTGAGCATCTGGCGGCGGGAGAAGAGCGGGTACCAGCCGTCGGCGCGCTCGGCCATGACCTCGGCGAAGAACTCGCCGCGGCCCGGGCTCGGCCGCTCCACCCAGGGGTCGTCCTCACCGAACCACTTGCGGACGTCGGCCAGCGTGGCGAACGGGACGGGCCAGGACTTGAACCAGTCCTCCCACTCCCGTTGCGACGCGGCGCCGAGCGCGCTGGCCCGCATGTCGCAGATGACGACGGCGCGGACGAGATCGGGGCGCTTGGCGGCGAGCTGCCAGGCGGTGAGGGCGCCCATGGAGTGGCCGATGAGGGTGACGGGTGCGAGGCCCAGCTGCTCGACCGCGGCTTCGGCGTCGGCGACGTACGCCTCGCGCGTGTACGAGCCGTCGGCCGGCTTCTCGCTGCGGCCGTGTCCGCGCTGGTCGAGGGCGACCGCGCGGGAGCGCTCGGAGAGCCAGCGCGCGGTGCCCGCCCAGTGCGCGGCACGGCCCATCAGTCCGTGGAGCAGGAGGACCCCGGAGGCCCGGTCGGTTTCTCCGCTCCCCTTGGGCGGGTCGGCGAACTCCCAGGCCGCGAGGCGTACGCCGCCGGCTCCGGTCACATCGATGCGCCGCACCATATGTCCTGGCACCCCCTTCGTCCCCGGGTGGTCCATTGATGAGTGGTCGAGCCCAGCGAGACTATCGAACCCGCATTCGAGAACACGGTTTTGGCGCGCAACACCCCTCGTTCGAGTGACCGCTCTCAAGGGTTGGCTCCCGCTGCCGAGGGGAGATCTTCAACGGGAGGCGGGCCGCTCGGGGAAGACGGTCCGCGGGGGCTGACCCTGGGAGCTCGGGGCTCCGGGTCAGCACAGGGGAGGACGGGCTCCGGCGCCTCAGGGCGCCGGAGCCACCCCTTTGCCGACGGACAGCTTCCCGACGGACAGCGTGAACACGAGCGGCACCCAGCGGGTGCCGACGCGACGGGCGCATCCCCTGCCCCCTCCCCCACCGAACCGGACGACTGAACCGGACCGACCGGACCGACCTGGCCCTGCCGGACCGGCCGGCGGACCGGCCGACGGCCCTCACGTCATGTGCCTCCGTCACAGCCTGGCACGCGATCCGCCCGGTCGCTGGGATTCCGGAGGATCGCCGGCCCGGCCCCACCACCGCCGGACCGCGCAACGTTGCCGCCAGGACGCCGGTGTCAGCGCTTGGCGACAAAAACGTGCGAGGCCACCTCGGCGCCGAGCTCCGCGGCCTCACCACTGCTGCCGACGAGTACCCCGCCGGGCGACTCCGTCACGCTCACGACCGATCCGGGCTGCACACCCGCACGACGCAGCGTGTACATCAGCTGGGCGTCCGTCTGAATCGGCTCCCCGATCCGGCGTACGACCACGGTCTTGCCCTCCGGGCCCGGCTCCAGGTCGTTCAGACTGACCATGTTCTCGTCCAGGAACGGATCGGCCCCGGCCTTCTCGCCCAGTTCCTCCAGACCCGGGATCGGGTTCCCGTACGGAGACTCCGTCGGGTGGCGCAGCAGCTCCAGGACGCGCCGCTCCACCGCCTCGCTCATCACGTGCTCCCAGCGGCAGGCTTCCGCGTGGACCTGCTCCCACTCCAGGCCGATCACGTCGACGAGCAGGCACTCGGCGAGCCGGTGCTTGCGCATCACGCGGGTGGCGAGCATCCGGCCCTCGCCGGTCAGCTCCAGATGACGGTCGCCCGCCACCGTCACCAGACCGTCGCGCTCCATGCGCGCCACGGTCTGACTCACCGTCGGTCCGCTCTGGTCGAGCCGCTCGGCGATACGGGCGCGCATGGGGACCACGCCTTCTTCCTCGAGCTCGAGGATGGTGCGGAGATACATCTCCGTCGTGTCGATCAGTCCGGACATACGTGCCCCTCGATTACTCGTGCGCTGGCCCTGACCCAATTCTGACGCATAGCACCGACAACCGTGTCGCGCCGGTGGGAAGCCGTATTGACACGGCACTGGTCCAGACCGCAACGTGATCCGCGCCACCGTCGTACGACGTACCGCTGGAAGGGGCTCCTCCGCGATGAGCGAAAGCAAGCTGGCCGGTCAGTTCTTCGACGCCGCGATCGGGCTGCTGCACCGGGTCCGCGACGAGGAGGCCGGGAACATCGCGGCCGCCGGCGCCGCCATCGCCGACACCGTGGCGGCGGGAGGCCGGCTCTTCGCCTTCGGCGCGGGCCACTCCTCGCTCGCCGCCCAGGACGTCGTCTACCGGGCCGGCGGCCTCGCCCTGATGAACCTTCTCGCCGTTCCCGGGACCGTCGGCGTGGACGTCACGCCCGCCACCCTCGGCTCCGCCCTGGAACGCGTCGACGGGCTCGCGGGAGCCGTGCTGGACAGCAGCCCCGCCGAACCGGGCGACGTACTGGCGGTCGTCTCGCTGTCGGGCCGCAACGCCCTGCCGGTGGAGATGGCGATGAACGCGCAGGCGCTCGGCCTGAAGGTCATCGGCGTGACCTCGCTGACGTACGCGCGCGAGACGAAGTCCCGGCACGTCTCCGGCACGTACCTCAAGGACCACTGCGACATCGTCCTCGACAGCAAGATCGCGGTGGGTGACGCCGAACTCACCGCGGAGGGGATCGAGGCGCCCTTCGCCCCCGCCTCGACGGTGGTGACGAGCGCCCTGATGCAGGCCGTCCTGGCCACGGCGGCGGGCGACCTGGCGGAGCGCGGCATCGAACCGCCCCTGCTGCGCTCGGGCAACGTCGACGGCGGCCACGAATGGAACGGCCGCGTGATGACGGAGTACCGCGACCGGATCTTCTTCCGCCGCTGAGGGGGCCCGACCGGCGGCTAGGACCCGCGCAGGCACTGGTGGAGGTCGATCGCCGCCGCCACGCGCACGGCGATGTTCTCCGCGTACGCCGCGTCCGGGCGCTCGAAGGCGCTGCGGCTCGGACCGCGCAGGAACGTGGCCACACCCAGCGTCCTGCCGCGGCTGCGCAGCACCACGCACAGGGCGTGCACGGTGCCCTCAGGCCACTGGCGCTGCGCCGCCCAGTCCCGCGGGCCCCCGCTCGCCCGTACCGAGCCGAGCCGGTCGAGGCACTGGAGCGCCGGATGACCGGGCGGGTACGGGACCGGGATCCCGGCTCCGCCGGTCGCCGGCAGGCACGGGCCCGGGGCGCCCGACGGCGTGGCCGCCGCCCGGACCAGGCGGGCCGGGTGGTCCCCCGCGGTCAGGTCGACCAGCGCGTGGTCGGCGAAACCGGCGAGGGCGAAGTCGAGGTACGACAGCGCGGCCTCCATCGGGTCCTCGCACTCGGCGGCCGCGCGCCCCGCGCGGTGCAGCTGGTTGCCGCGGAACCGCTGCCGCGCGGCCTCCTGTTCCGCCGCCTTCGCTTCGGTGATATCCTGGAACAGCCAGCCGACCCCCAGCGGAACCGGTTGCTCGGCGAGCGGCGAGGCCAGTCTCAGGAAGCCGCTGCGCCAGCACCGCCGCCGTCCGCGCTTCCCGCCCGACTCCGCCGCCCGCAGCGTCACCCACAGCTCCGCGGGGGCCGGGGGCGCCCCTTCCGCCAGTACGTGCTGGAGGGCGCCCTCCAGCTCCTCCACACCCTGCACGACGAGCTCCCCCAGGGGGCGGCCCAGCAGCGCCGTACGCCCCACGCCCAGCGCACGCGTCGCGTGCGCGTTGACGACGGTCGGGCGCAGGTCCACGTCCACCAGGACGACGCCCCAGGACGCGTCCTCGAAGAGCGCCTCGCTCAGCGCGATCGCCCGCTCCAGGTCGATCTGCGCGTGCACCTCGCTGAACGCGCAGTACACCCCGGCGGGCTTGCCCTCCGCGCCCTGCACGCCCGCCGCCTGCGTCCGTACGAGCACGCGCCCGCCGTCCTTGCGAAGGAGCGCGAATTCGTGCACCTGCCGGCCCGGAGCGTGCATCGCCGACATCAGCCGCCCCTGCACCTCGTCCGCGTCCGCCGGGCGCGCCGCCCACCCCGCGAAACCGGTCCGCCCGACCGCCTCGCCGGCCGTCCACCCGAGGATCCGCTCGGCCTCACGGTTCCAGTGGGTGATCACTCCGTCCGCGTCGAAGGCGCAGAGCGCGGCGTCCATGCCGTCGAGAAGCGCGGCGAGGAGACCGCCGGAACCCGCCCCCGGCTCGTCGGGACCGAACGCGTCGGTGGTCTCGCCCATCCGGGAAGCACTCACCTGGCACCCCCTGCAGGTGTTCACCTTCTCTGCACTGCTTGCACTGCCGCACCCGGGATCATTCAACTGGAACGTGACGCAGCACACACCCGGTTCAGGGAAAAAGATGCCTGCCGGTAATGCGGTTGTGGGGAGCGGGACAGGTTCTTAGGCTTGCGGTACACGTGAAGGGAGGTGGTTCGGAAGTGATGTCATTTCGGACTCGTGAGGTGACTGCGGGCTGACGGCCCGTCGTCGCACTCAGTGCAGGCCGGCAGGGTGTCGGCCGAAATCCCAAGCAGTCACCGACCCGCGGGCTCGCCGGTAAGTCCGGCCGGCTCCTCTCCGGAGGGACCAGAGCCCGCGGGTTTCTGCGTTCCACGGGTCCTCTCGGGCGTACGGGCGGCGTACGGGCCCGGGGCTTGCGGGGGGCCGGGGCCCTACGGGCAGAGGCGCTCCACGCGCCATGCACCGTCCTCGGCGACGTACCGCAGGCGGTCGTGCAGGCGGTTCGCGTGGCCCTGCCAGAACTCCATCGTCTCGGGAACGATCCGGTATCCGCCCCACTCCGGAGGCACCGGTACGCGCTCCGTTTCGGGGTAGCGCGCCGCCAGCTCGTCGTAGCGCGCGAGCAGCTCCTCGCGTGACGCGATCACCGACGACTGCGCGCTCGCCCAGGCCCCCAGCTGCGAGCCGTGCGGGCGTGTTCTGAAGTACGCCGCCGTCTCGTCGCGGCCAATCCGCGCGGCCGTACCGGTGACTACCACCTGGCGTGCGACCTGGTGCCACGGGAAGAGCAGGGAGACGTACGGGTTGGACGCGATCTCGCGTCCCTTGCGGGAGGCGTAGTTCGTGAAGAAGACGAAGCCCCGGGGGTCGTACTTCTTGAGCAGGACCGTGCGGGACGAGGGCCGGCCGTCGGGGGTGGCCGTGGAGAGGATCATGGCGTTCGGTTCGTGCAGGCCCCCGGCGGCGACCTGCACGAACCAGTGGTCGAACTGGCCCATCGGCTCGGCTGCGAGTTCCGCCTCCGTGAAGGCTTCGCTGCGGTAGTGCTCGCGCATGGCGGCGGGATCGAAATCTCGGTTCGGCACGGTGCCATCCTGCCGCAGTGGTCCAGTCTGCCCGGCACCCGGTGCCACCAACCCTCTGCGCGGGAAACGGGGAAGTGTGCCGGTAATCACGCTTCCCCGCATCGGCGGAACCCGCCAAAATGTGGGCGCCGGGCACTGTGACCTCCCTACAGCAGGGGATATCGTGCCTGCTTCCGAAGCGGTTGGTGACCACCTGCCGCGCGGGGAATCGCCGGGGTGACCGATGGCACCTGAAACCTGACCCCTGGTCGTGAGCCGCTTGTCGATGCTTGTCGAACACATCATGAGGAGCCGCCTGATGTCCGACTTCGTACCCGGTCTCGAAGGGGTCGTCGCGTTCGAAACGGAGATCGCAGAACCGGACAAGGAGGGCGGTGCGCTCCGTTACCGGGGGGTCGACGTCGAAGACCTGGTCGGGCACGTGTCCTTCGGGAACGTGTGGGGCCTGCTGGTCGACGGCGCGTTCAATCCCGGGCTGCCGCCCGCCGAGCCGTTTCCGATCCCGGTCCATTCCGGTGACATCCGCGTGGACGTGCAGTCCGCGCTGGCGATGCTCGCGCCCGTGTGGGGCCTGAAACCGCTGCTCGACATCGACGAGCAGACCGCGCGCGACGACCTGGCGCGCGCCGCCGTGATGGCGTTGTCGTACGTCGCCCAGTCGGCGCGCGGGCAGGGCCTGCCGATGGTTCCGCAGAGGGAGATCGACAAGGCGGAGACCGTCGTCGAGCGCTTCATGAAGCGCTGGCGCGGCGAGCCCGACCCCAAGCACGTCAAGGCCGTCGACGCCTACTGGACGTCGGCCGCCGAGCACGGCATGAACGCCTCCACGTTCACGGCGCGGGTGATCGCGTCGACCGGCGCGGACGTGGCCGCGGCCCTCTCGGGCGCGGTCGGTGCCATGTCCGGGCCGCTCCACGGTGGCGCGCCCTCGCGCGTCCTGGGCATGATCGAGGAGATCGAGCGCACCGGGGACGCGGCCGCGTACGTGCGGCAGGCCCTCGACAAGGGCGAGCGTCTGATGGGCTTCGGCCACCGTGTGTACCGTGCCGAGGACCCGCGGGCGCGCGTTCTGCGGCGTACGGCGAAGGAGTTGGCCGCGCCGCGCTTCGAGGTCGCCGAGGCGCTGGAGAAGGCGGCTCTGGAGGAGCTGCACGCACGGCGTCCCGACCGGGTGCTCGCGACGAACGTGGAGTTCTGGGCGGCGATCGTGCTGGACTTCGCGGAGGTCCCGGCGCACATGTTCACGTCGATGTTCACGTGTGCGCGTACGGCCGGCTGGAGTGCGCACATCCTGGAGCAGAAGCGCACGGGCCGTCTGGTGCGGCCTTCCGCGCGGTACGTCGGTCCGGCGTCGCGCAGCCCGCAGGAGGTCACGGGTTTCGACGACATCGCGCGCTGAGCGGTTGTACGACGGCTCAGGGGCCGGACTGCCTGCTCCCCGGCCCCTTCGGGGTTTCACGTGCGTGCAGGTGTCAGTCCGGCGCGCCGTCGAGTGCGCTGTCGAGCAGGGCGGCCCACTGCGTCACCACGCGCCGGCGTCGCGTCGCGTCGTCGGTGAGGAGGTTGGCGAGGCCCAGGCCGCGGGCCATGTCGAGGAGGCCCTGGACGGTCTCGCGTACGCCGGGAACCGTTTCGTCGGCGCCGAGGAGTTCCACCGCGATGCGGTGTGTCTCGCGGCCGACGCGGCTTTCGAGTTCGGTGACGCGGGGGCCGAGCTGGTCCTCGTTGGACGCGGCCACCCACAGGTGGAGGGCGGCCCGGAAGAGCGGTCCCGTGTAGAGGTCGACGAGGGCGCCGACGACGGCCGCGCGGTTGGCGGCGCCTTGCGGGAACAGTGCGCGCAGCGCCGTGGAGCGCTCCTCGGCGACGTACTCGACGGCTGCGGTGAAGAGGTCCTCGCGGGTCGGGAAGTGGTGCTGGGCGGCGCCTCGGGAGACACCGGCCCGTTCCGCGACGACGGTCACGGTGGAGCCTGCCCAGCCGCGCTCGGCCAGGCAGGACACGGCGGCCTCCAGGAGGCGCTGTCTGGTGGCCCTGGAGCGTTCCTGCTTGGGGGTCTTGCCCGGGGCCAGGTGCGGAGGCGGGACTGGGATCGGGGTCACAGCACCCATGCGGGGTCCCGTCGTTCGAGGAATGCCGTCACGCCCTCGGCCGCCTCCCGTGAGGCGAACAGGCGCGCGGAGTGCTCGACGAGCGTGTCCGCGTCCCGGTCGAAAGCTGCCAGCACTGTAGCCGTGACCAGGCGCTTGGACTCGGCCAGCCCCTGGGGGGAGGCCCTGCGCAGTCCGTCGAGCACGGGCGCGAGCGCCTCGTCCACGTCGTCGGACGCGAGGGTGACCAGTCCCGTACGGGCCGCCTCCGCCGCGTCGAACCGTTCCCCGGTCAGGTAGTAGCGGGCGGCGGCGCGCGGGTCCAGGCGCGGCAGCAGCGGCATCGAGATGACGGCGGGGGCCAGTCCGAGCCGGGACTCGGTGAACGCGAAGCTCGCGCCGGGCCCCGCCGCGGAGATGTCGCACGCGCCGAGCAGTCCGAGGCCGCCGGCCCGTACGTGTCCCTCCACCCGTGCCACCACCGGCTTGGGCAGTTCGGTGATGCTCCGCAGGAGTGCGACGAAGGCCGCCGGGGCGGGCGGGGACCTGAGGTCGGCGCCCGCGCAGAAGGTGTTCCCCGTGTGGGTGAGCTGCACGGCCCGTACGGCAGGGTCCTTCGCGCAGGCGGACAGGACGTCGCCGAGTTCGCCGACGAGCCGTGCGGACAGCGCGTTGCGGTTCGCCGGCGAGTCGAGGGTCAGGGTGGTGATCCCGCGTTCGTGCGCGGTGGGTACCAGGGTCATGCGCGGTCCCCTTCACGTGCGCGCAGGGCACGCAGTTCGCGCCTGAGGATCTTCCCGGAGGCGGCCCTGGGGACGCTGGTGATGAACGCGACGCGGCGGACCTTCTTGTACGGGGCGACGTGTTCGGCGACGTACGCCGTCACGTCGTCCTCGGTGAGGCGGGCGGACGGCTGCGGGACGACGTACGCCATGGGCACTTCGTTGCCGTCCGCGTCGTACACGCCGATGACCGCCGCGTCCGCGATGTCCTCGTGGGTGAGGAGGAGCGCTTCGAGTTCGGCCGGTGCGACCTGGAAGCCCTTGTACTTGATGAGTTCCTTCACGCGGTCGACGACGAAGAGCCAGCCGTCCGCGTCGGTCCTTCCGACGTCGCCGGTGTGTACCCATCCGTCGGTGTCGATCATGGCGGCGGTGGCGTCGGGGCGGCCGAGGTAGCCCTTCATCACCTGGGGGCCCCGGATCGCGATCTCGCCTTCCTCTCCGACGCCCACGTCCTTGCCGGGGTCGTCGAGGGAGAGGATGCGCATCTCCGTTCCCGGGAGCAGCTTTCCGACCGTTCCCGGGGGCGGGTTCGGTGCGTTCCGGGGAACGACGTGGGTGCCGGGGGACAGCTCCGTCATGCCGTACGCCTGGAGGACGGGCGGCAGGCCGAGGCGGTGCGAGCAGGCCCGGGCGAGAGCGGCGTCGAGCGGGGCGGCGGCGCTGACGATGTACTCCAGGCTGGACAGGTCGTACGTGGCGACGGAGGGGTGCTTGGCGAGGGCCAGGACGATCGGCGGGGCGACGTACAGGCCGTTGATGCGGTGCCGGTCGATCGCCGCGAGGAACTGGGCGAGGTCGAAGCGCGGAAGTACGACGACCGTCGCACCGTTGCGCAGGGGTGCGTTCATGAGGGCCGTGAGGCCGTAGATGTGGAAGAACGGGAGAACGGCGAGGATGCGGTCACCGGGGCCCATGGGGATGAAGGGGTCCAGTTGCGCCAGGTTGGTGGCGATGCTGCGGTGCGTCAGCATCACCCCCTTGGGGACGCCCGTGGTGCCCGACGAGTACGGGAGTGCCGCGACGTCCTCGGACGGGTCGATGGTGAGCCGTGGTTCGGGTGCGGTCGAGGCGAGCATGTCGAGCACCGACCGGTGTCCCTCCGCGTGGTCGCAGACGAAGATCTCCTCGATCCCGCCGACGAGTTCGGCGGCACGCCGGGCCACGCCGAGGAGCGGTGAGACGGTGACGATCCAGCGGGCGGAGGAGTCGGTGAGCTGCTTGGCGAGCTCCTCCGCCGTGGACAGCGGGTGGACGGTCGTGACGGAGGCCCCGGCGCGCGTGGCGGCGTAGAAGACCACCGGGTAGGCGATGGTGTTGGGGCTGTGCAGGGCGAGTACGTCGCCCTGCCGCAGGCCCGCCTCGGTGAGCGCGGCGGCGACGCGCCGGTGGAAGGCGTCGAGCTGGCTGTACGTGATCGTGTCGCCGTTCGTCCCGTCGATCAGGGCGGGTGTTCCGCCGTACTCGGCTGCCTTTCCGAGCACCGCTTCGTGGATGGGCAGTTCGACGGGTTCTACGGACGCGTACGCGCTCTGGAACGCCATGACGGTTTCCTCCCGCGGTAGGGGTGGTGGCCAGAATCGCGCGTCCTAGTACGACTTGGGGAGGCCCAGGGACTGGTGGGAGACGAAGTTGAGGATCATTTCGCGGCTGACGGGCGCGATACGGGCCACCCGGGCGGCGGTGATGAGCGACGCGAGGCCGTACTCGCGGGTGAGTCCGTTGCCGCCCAGGGTGTGGACGGCCTGGTCGACGGCTTTCACGCAGGCTTCCGCGGCGGCGTACTTCGCCATGTTGGCGGCCTCGCCCGCGCCGAGGTCGTCGCCCTCGTCGTAGAGGCGGGCGGCCTTCTGCGTCATCAGGCGGGCCAGTTCGAGTTCGATGTGGGCCTGGGCGAGGGGGTGGGCGATGGCCTGGTGGGAGCCGATGGGGGCCTTCCAGACGGTGCGTTCCCTGGCGTACTCGACGGCCCTGCCCAGCGCGTAGCGGCCCATGCCGAGGGCGAAGGCGGCGGTCATGACGCGTTCGGGGTTGAGTCCGGCGAAGAGCTGGAGGAGGCCGGCGTCCTCGTCGCCGACGAGGGCTTCGGCGGGCAGGCGCACGTCGTCGAGGACCAGCTCGAACTGCTTCTCCGGTGCCTGGAGTTCCATGTCGATCTGTGAGCGCCGGAAGCCGGGGGTGTCGCGGGGGACGATGAACAGGCACGGTTTGAGGCGGCCCGTCCTCGCGTCCTCCGTCCGGCCGACGATCAGGGTCGCGTCGGCGATGTCGACGCCGGAGACGAAGACCTTGCGTCCGGTGAGCAGCCAGTTTCCCTCACCGTCGCGGCGGGCCGTGGTGGTGATCCGGTGGGAGTTCGACCCGGCGTCGGGTTCGGTGATGCCGAAGGCCATGGTGAGGCTGCCGTCGGCGAGACCGGGCAGCCAGGCGGCCTTCTGCCGGTCCGTGCCGAAGCGGGCGATGACGGTGCCGCAGATGGCGGGCGAGACGATCATCATGAGGAGCGGACAGCCGGCGGCGCCCAGCTCCTCCAGGACGATGGCCAGTTCCGCCGTGCCGCCGCCCCCTCCGCCGTACTCCTCGGGGAGGTTCACCCCGAGGTAACCGAGCTTGGCGGCCTCTGCCCAGAGTGCGTCGGGGTGCGCTCCTTCGCGCACGACGGTGGTGGCGTAGTCGCGTCCGTAGCGCTTTCCGAGAGCGGCGACGGCCGCCCGGAGCGCTTTGTGTTCCTCGGTCTCCGCGACGGCGGGGTCGGGGCTCATGGCTGCTGTTCCTCCTGGGGCTCTTCGACGGCCTCTTCGGCCTGTACGACGGCGAGCAGGGCGCCGACCTCGACCTGGTGGCCGGGGGCGGTGCGGAGCGCGGTGAGCGTGCCGGAGGCGGGAGCGCAGACGCGGTGCTCCATCTTCATGGCCTCCAGCCAGAGCAGGGGCTGTCCGGCGGTGACGCGTGCGCCCTCCGTGAGTCCTCCGGCGACGCGGACGACGGTGCCGGGCATGGGCGCGAGCAGGGAGCCCGGTGCGGTGCGGGTGGCGGGTCCGGGGGAGCGGGGCAGGGCGGTGAGGGTGTGGGAGCCGCCGGTGGACGTGTCGACGTACACCCGGCCGCCGGTGTGCGCGGCGATGCGGAAGTGGCGCAGTACGCCGTCGGTTTCGAGGCTCACGTGATCGGCGCGTACGTCGTACACGCGGACGCCCGGGAAGCCCTCCGCGGTGAAGCCGTCGCGGGTGGCGCGGTAGCGGACCTCGTGGTCCTCTCCGCCGGGCTCGGTCCGGTAGGTCTTCACCTGGGGCCGGGAGGGCACGTTGCGCCAGCCGCCGATGCGGGCGGCCGGTGTTCCCGCCGTCTGCCGGGCGGCGGCGTCGGCGAGGGCGGCGGCGAGGGCGGCGAGCGCCCCTTGCGAGGGGTCCGGGGACGCCTTCGTCAGCTCACCCAGGTGCCGGTCGTAGAACCCGGTGTCGAGCCGCCCGGCCGCGAAGTCCGGGTGGCGCAGTGAGCGTACGAGCAGCTCCCTGTTGGTCACCGGGCCGTGGACGCGGGCCCGTTCCAGGGCGTGGGCGAGCTTGCGCACCGCTTCGGCGCGGGTGGGCGCGTGGGCGATCACCTTGGCCAGCATCGGGTCGTAGTGCACCCCGACGAGGTCCCCGGCCGCGTACCCGGTGTCGAGCCGCAGTCCGGGCGCCGGGGAGACGTCGAGGGCGTGCAGGGGGCCCGCCTGCGGCTGCCAGTCCCGGGAGGGGTCCTCCGCGTAGAGGCGGGCCTCCACCGCGTGCCCCGAGGGGAGCGGTGGTCCGGGCGGCAGGGCCTCGCCCTCGGCGACGCGCAGCTGGAGCGCCACCAGGTCGATGCCGAACACCGCTTCCGTCACCGGGTGCTCGACCTGGAGGCGGGTGTTCATCTCCAGGAAGTACGGGCGGCCCTCGGCGGAGACCAGGAACTCGGCGGTGCCCGCGCCCCGGTAGTCCACCGCCCGCGCCGCCGCCACGGCGGCGTCGTACAGGGCGGTGCGCAGGGCGTCGTCCAGGCCGGGCGCGGGAGCCTCCTCCACGACCTTCTGGTGGCGGCGCTGGAGGGAGCAGTCGCGGGTGCCGAGCGCCCACACCGTGCCGTGCGCGTCGGCCATCACCTGGACCTCGACGTGGCGGCCGCGTTCGACGTACGGCTCGGCGAAGACCTCACCGTCGCCGAAGGCCGCGCGGGCTTCCGCGGTGGCCGCTGTGAGTTCTCCGGGGAGTGCCGCCAGGTCGCGGACGACGCGCATGCCTCTGCCGCCGCCGCCCGCCGCCGCCTTGAGGAGCAGCGGGAGGTCCGCTTCGGCGGCCCGGTCGGGGGCGACGGGGGCCAGGAGGGGGACGCCGGCAGCGGCCATGAGTTCCTTGGCGCGGGTCTTGGAGGCCATGGCGTCGATCGCCCCGGGGGGCGGCCCGATCCACACCAGGCCGGCGTCGAGTACGGCGCGGGCGAACCCGGCGTTCTCCGAGAGGAAGCCGTACCCGGGGTGCACCGCGTCCGCTCCGGCCGCCAGGGCGGCTCTCACCACGAGATCACCGCGCAGGTACGTGTCGGCCGGCGCCGTTCCCGGGAGGCGTACGGCAGCGTCCGCGGAACGCGCGTGGAGCGCTCCCGTGTCCGCGTCGGAGTACACGGCGACCGTGGTGATACCGAGCCGCGCGCACGTGCGGAAGATCCGGCAGGCGATCTCGCCCCGGTTGGCGACGAGGACGGAAGAAATCATCGGCAAGCCCCTCACATCCGGAAGACGCCGAAGCCGCCGCGCGCGCCTTCGACCGGTGCCGTGTGGATCGCGGACAGGCACAGGCCGAGCACGGTCCTGGTGTCGCGCGGGTCGATGACCCCGTCGTCGTACAGCCGCCCCGACAGGAACATCGGCAGGGACTCCGACTCGATCTGCTGCTCGACCATGGCGCGCAGGCCGGCGTCGGCCTCGGCAGCCTTGTCGTCGTACGGCTGCCCCTTCGCGGCGGCGGAGGCGCGCGCGACGATCGACAGGACACCGGCGAGCTGCTGCGGGCCCATGACGGCGGACTTGGCGCTGGGCCAGGCGAAGAGGAAGCGCGGGTCGTAGGCGCGGCCGCACATGCCGTAGTGGCCGGCGCCGTAGGAGGCGCCCATCAGCACCGACAGGTGCGGCACCCGTGAGTTCGACACCGCGTTGATCATCATCGCGCCGTGTTTGACGATGCCGCCCTGCTCGTACTCCCTGCCGACCATGTAGCCGGTGGTGTTGTGCAGGAAGAGGAGCGGGATGTCGCGCTGGTTCGCCAGCTGGATGAACTGGGCGGCCTTCTGGGACTCCGCGCTGAACAGCACGCCCTGCGCGTTGGCCAGCACCCCCACCGGGTAGCCGTGCAGCCCGGCCCACCCCGTCACCAGGCTCGGCCCGTACAGCGGCTTGAACTCGTCGAAGTCCGAGCCGTCGACGATCCGGATGATGACTTCGCGGGGGTCGAAGGGGGTCTTCAGATCGCCGGGGACGATGCCGGGCAGCTCCTCCGGGTCGTACTTCGGCGGCTCGGCGGGGGCCGGGTCGGCGTGCGCCTTGCGCCAGTTGAGACGCGCGACGATCCGCCGGGCCCGGCGCAGGGCGTCGTGTTCGTCGACGGCGAAGTGGTCGGCGAGGCCGGAGGTACGGGCGTGCATGTCGGCGCCGCCGAGGGACTCGTCGTCCGACTCCTCGCCGGTGGCCATCTTCACCAGCGGCGGACCGCCGAGGAAGACCTTCGACCGGTCTTTGATCATGACGGTGTGGTCGGACATGCCGGGGATGTACGCCCCGCCGGCCGTGGAGTTGCCGAAGACGACCGCGACGGTCGGGATCCCGGCGGCGGACAGGCGGGTGAGGTCGCGGAAGAGCGCGCCGCCCGGGACGAAGATCTCCTTCTGGGACGGGAGGTCCGCGCCGCCGGACTCGACGAGGCTGATGCAGGGGAGGCGGTTCGCGTACGCGATCTCGTTCGCCCGCAGGGCCTTCTTGAGGGTCCAGGGGTTGGAGGCGCCGCCGCGGACCGTCGGGTCGGTGGCGGTGATCACGCACTCGACGCCTTCGACGACGCCGATCCCGGTGACCATGGACGCGCCCACGGCGTAGTCGCTGCCCCAGGCGGCGAGCGGCGACAGTTCCAGGAACGGGGTGTCGGGGTCGAGCAGCAGCTCGATCCGCTCGCGGGCGAGCAGTTTGCCGCGCGCGCGGTGGCGGGCGACGTACTTCTCGCCGCCGCCCGCGAGGGCCTTGGCGTGCTCGGCGTCGAGGCCGGCCAGCTTGGCGAGCATGGCGGCGCGGTTGGCGGCGTACTCGGGGGACCGGGGATCCAGTGCGGAGGGGAGCACGGTCACGGGGCCACCGCCGGGGCCACCGGGGCGCCGGGGGTCGCCCGGGGTGCGGGGGGTACGCGCAGGGCCCCGGGCCTCGTACGCCGGACGGGCCGGAACAAGCCCCCTCGGGAACGTCGTACCGTCACAGGAGTACCTCCGGTATGTCGATGTGGCGGGAGCGCAGCCATTCGCCCAGTGCCTTCGCCTGGGGGTCGAAGCGGGCCCGGGAGGCGACGCCCTCGCCCAGGAGGCCCTCGACCACGAAGTTCAGCGCGCGCAGGTTCGGCAGGACGTGCCGCGTCACAGGGAGGTCCGCGGTCTCCGGAAGCAGCTCCCGGAAGCGGTCCACCGTCAGCGTGTGCGCCAGCCACCGCCACGCGTCGTCCGGGCGTGCCCACACGCCGACGTTCGCGTCCCCGCCCTTGTCCCCGCTGCGGGCGCCCGCGACGAGTCCGAGGGGCGCCCTGCGCGTCGGCGCCGGCCCCGCCCACGCCGCGGGCGGGGCAGCGGCCGCTTCGGCCGCGTCGAGCGCCTCGACCGCCCTCGTCCGTACGGGGTGCGGCACCCTCACCCGTTCTCCGTCCGGCAGCACCGCCACGTGGTCGACGTCCCCGGCGTCGATGTACACCGCCTCGAAGACTCCGTACGGAGCGCCCTTCCCGGGTGGTGCCGTCACGTGGAACCCCGGGTAGCTGCCGAGCGCGAGCTCGACCGCCGCTCCGCTGACCGCGCGGCCGACGTTCGCCGGGTCCGGGTCCCGCACGGTCAGCCGCAGCAGCGCGCTCGCGCACTCCTGCGTGTCCGCGTCCGGCCGGTCCGTACGCACCAGTTCCCAGCGGACCTCCGCCGGCCGCCCGGCCGCCGGCAGCGCGTCCTCCACCTGGTCCCGTACGAGCGCGGCCTTCGCCTCGACGTCCAGGCCGGTCAGTACGAACACGACCTCGTTGCGCCACCCGCCGACGCGGGTCAGCCCCGCCTTGAGGACGGGCGGCGGGGCCTCCCCGCGTACGTCCGAGATCCGCACCCGGTCGGGCCCGTCCTGGGCGAGGCGCACGGTGTCGAGGCGTGCCGTGACGTCGGGACCGGCGTACCGGGGTGCGCCCGTCTCGTACAGCAGCTGCGCGGTGACCGTTCCCGTGTCGACGTGACCGCCCGTTCCCCGGTGCTTCGTGACGACCGAGGAACCGTCGGAACGGATCTCCGCGAGCGGGAACCCGGGACGCCTCGCGCGGTCTTCGGGGGAACGGTCCGCGAAGAACGCGTAGTTGCCGCCGGTCGCCTGCGTCCCGCACTCCAGCACGTGCCCGGCCACCACCGCCCCCGCGAGGCGGTCGTACTCCTCGGGCCCCCAGCCGAACCACCACGCGGCCGGTCCTGCGACGAGAGCCGCGTCCGTGACGCGTCCCGTCACCACCACGTCCGCGCCCGCCCGCAGGCACTCCGCGATCCCGCCGCCGCCCAGGTAGGCGTTGGCGGTCAGGGCCCCTTCGGGCAGCGGCAGGCCGTCGCCCTCCACATGCGCGACCCGCACCGGCACGCCGGTCCGGCCGGCGAGTTCCCGTACGGCGTCGGCGAGGCCGCCCGGGTTCAGCCCGCCCGCGTTGGCCACGATCCGCACCCCGCGCTCGTGCGCCAGGGCGAGGTTCTCCTCCAGCTGCCGCAGGAAGGTCTTGGCGTACCCGAGCCGCGGGTCCTTCAGCCGGTCGCGTCCGAGGACGAGCATGGTCAGTTCGGCGAGGTAGTCCCCGGTGAGGACGTCGAGTGCGCCGCCGGTGAGCATCTCCCTCATCGCGTCGAAGCGGTCGCCGTAGAAGCCGGAGGCGTTGCCGATCCGCAGCGGCCGCCGCTCCGTCACGGCGGTCACGCTCCTCCCCCGTCCCGCTTCGGCTCGCGCCCCGCTCCCGCCGGTCCGGCGAACGCCTGCGCGATGTCCAGCCACCGGTCGGCGTCGGCGCCCTCGGCGCGTACGGCGAGATCGTCACGGTGGGCCCGCTGCGTCACCAGGAGGCAGAAGTCGAGCGCCGGGCCGGTGACCCGCTGCCGGGCGTCCTCGGGCCCGTACGTCCACAGCCCCGGCCCGTCCGGCGCGGTCAGTTCCACCCGGAACTCCTCGGCGGGCGGCGTCAGTCCCCGTACCGCGAAGGCGTAGCCGCGCGCCCGCACCCCGATCCGGGCCACGTGCCGCAGCCGCGCCGTCGGTTCCCGCCGTACGCCCACCGCGTCCGCGATGTCCTGCCCGTGCGCCCAGGTCTCCATCAGCCGCCCGGTCGCCATGGAGGCAACGCTCATCGGCGGCCCGTACCAGGGGAGTCTCACCCCGTCCGGCGCCGCCCGCAGCGCGCGCCGGAGCTGCTCGCGCCCGTCCCGCCACCGTGCCAGCAGCTCACCGGCCGGCAGCCCGGCTCCCGCCTCGGCGCCCTCGTCGACGAAGCGCTCGGGCGCGGCCGGCGCCTTGCGGACCTCCGCCGCGAAGCCCTCGGGGTCGGTGACGGACAGCAGTGCCGCCACGTCCGTCCAGGCCAGGTGCGCGATCTGATGGGCGATGCTCCAGCCCGGTGCGGGCGTGGCGAGCGACCACTGCCGCTCGCTCAGGCCGTCGGCCAACTGGTCGAGTTCGTCCCCTTCCGCATGGAGATCGTCGAGCACGGCTGCCGGATCGGACACGGTGCGCTCCCCTCGGGGCAGGGCGGTGTGTCCCGGAGCATGACAGTGCTTCAGAAAACAAGCAAGCGTGCTTGCATTATTTCTGTGACGGCTTCGCGCGGGACGGCGCGACGGACGCGGACCGCTCCCGGGCCCTGTGCCGCGTCTGGCTCCGGACCGCTCCCATGCTCGCCCCGATGACCAGCGCGATCGCCAACGCGTCGGTCACGGAGAGCGCTTGGCGCAGCACCAGGAATCCGGCGACCGCCGCGATGGCCGGTTCCAGGCTCATCAGTACGGCGAAGGTCGCGGCCGGCAGCCGGCGCAGCGCCAGCAGCTCCAGCGTGTACGGCAGTACGGACGACATCAGCGCGACCGCCACGCCCAGCACCACCGTGCGCGGCTCCAGCAGCCTGCCGCCCGCCCCCGCGAGTCCGAACGGGAGGCTGAACAGCGCCGCGACCGCCATCGCGAGCGCCAGCCCGTCCGCCTGCGGGAACCTGCGCCCGGTGCGCGCGCTGAAGAGGATGTACGCCGCCCAGCAGCCGCCCGCCGCGAGCGCGCAGGCCGCGCCGACCGGGTCCAGCCGGCCGAAGCCGCCGCCGCCGAGCAGCGCGACGCCGCCGAGCGCGAGTGCGGCCCACACCACGCTCATGGCGCGGCGGGACGCGAACACGGAGAGCGCGAGCGGGCCGAGCACCTCCAGGGTCACGGCCACGCCCAGCGGGATGCGGTCCAGCGCCTGGTAGAAGAAGCCGTTCATGCCGGCCATGGCGAGTCCGAAGGCGACGACGGTCCACCAGTCGGCACGCGCGTACCCGCGCACGCGTGGCCGGCACACCACGAGCAGGATCACGGCCGCGGCGGCGAGCCGCAGGGCGACGACACCGGCCGCTCCCGTGCTCGGCATGATCGTGACCGCGAGGGCGGACCCGAACTGCACCGACAGCCCGCCGGCCACGACCATCGCCACAGGACCGAGCCGGACCCCGGGACGCGCCCCGGGGCCGGTGCTCCCGCCGGGGGCGGGCTCGGACGCCGAAGGAACGGGGGTGGGGGCGGGCGCGTGGCCGGGGGCGGCGGAGGTGGGCTGGTCCATGTGCTCCACGGTAAAGGGAACAGGACCGTCTACTGCCCACACCCCTGACCGGGGTCCGCCTACGGCCCCTCCGCCGGCCGGGGCGCCGACCCGGGCGCCGGTCCCTCCGCCGGCTCCTCTGTCCGCCCCTCCGCGAGTCCCTCGGCCAGTACCTCCGCCAGGTGCCTCGCCCGGCGGCCCGCCAGCTGTTCCAGCTGGGTGCGGCAGGAGAAGCCGTCCGCCAGGAGCTCCGTCCCCCGTGCGGCGTCGCGCACCGAGGGGAGCAGCTGTTCCTCCGCGCAGGCCACCGACACGTCGTAGTGGCCGCGCTCGAAGCCGAAGTTCCCGGCGAGGCCGCAGCAGCCGCCGCTGAGGGACCCGGTGAGGCCGGCCCGCTCGCGCAGTCGCCGTTCCGCCGCGTCGCCCAGTACGGCGTGCTGGTGGCAGTGCGTCTGGCCGGCGACCGGGCGGTCGATCACCGGTGGCCTCCAGTGCGGGGCGTACTCCTCCAGTGCCTGCGCGAAGGTGCGTACCGAGGAAGCGAGCGCGGCCGCTCCCGGGTCGTCCGGGAGGAGCTCGGGAAGGTCCGTCCTGAGCGCGGCCGCGCAGCTCGGTTCCAGGACGACGACGGGCAGTCCGGCGGCGCGTTCCATGCCGTCCAGGGTGCGGCGCATCACCGCGCGGGCCCTGTCGAGCTGCCCGGTCGAGACGTACGTCAGGCCGCAGCACAGCTGCCGCGGGGGCACCGTGACCCGCAGACCGGCCGCTTCCAGCACGCGCACGGCGGCCCGTCCGACGTCCGGGGAGAGGTGGTCGGTGAAGGTGTCGGGCCACAGCACGACCGCCTTGGCACCGGACGCGGGGGACGGCTGCCGCCCGGCCCTGTCCCGGGCCCGCCACCAGCTTCTGAAGGTGCCGGGCGCGAGGGCCGGCAGGTCGCGTTCCGGTGCGATGCCTCCCAGGCGCTTCACGAGAGCGGCCAGCGGACGCACCCGGGAGGCGTGCCGCAGCACACGCGCGAACGGCGCCGCAGCACGCAGCCACACGGGAAGCCACCCCATCGCGTAGTGCGCGGCGGGGCGCACACGGCCCCTGTAGTGGTGGTGCAGGAATTCCGCCTTGTACGTCGCCATGTCGACGCCCACCGGGCAGTCGCTCCGGCACCCCTTGCAGGACAGGCACAGGTCGAGCGCCTCCCTCACCTCCTCCGACCGCCAGCCGTCCGTGACGACCTCCCCCGCGAGCATTTCGTGCAGCAGACGCGCGCGCCCGCGCGTGGAGTGCTGTTCGTCGCCGGTGGCGCGGAAGGAGGGGCACATGACGCCCGCTCCCGGCGCCGGCTGCTCGGTGCGGCACTTCGCGACGCCCACACAGCGGCGTACGGCGGCCGAGAAGTCGCCCCCGTCGTGCGGGTAGGAGAAGGCGACGTCGACGGGGTGCCCGGGGAGCACCTCGAAGCGCAGGTTCTCGTCCAGCCGCGCGGGGCGGGCGAGCACGCCCGGGTTCATTCCGCCGGCCGGATCCCACACGTCCTTGAAGCGGCCGAAGAGGGCCACGAGTTCGTTCCCGTACATCTTCGGAAGCAGTTCGGCGCGTGCCTGTCCGTCACCGTGCTCACCGGAGAGCGAGCCGCCGTGCGCGACGACGAGTTCCGCCTGCTCCTCGGAGAACGCGCGGAAGCGCCGTACGCCGCTCTCGCTCAGCAGGTCGAAGTCGATACGGACGTGGATGCAGCCGTCGCCGAAGTGGCCGTAGGGCGTGCCGCGCAGGCCGTGTTCGGTGAGCAGGGACCTGAAGTCGCGCAGGTACGCACCGAGCCGTGCGGGCGGTACGGCGCAGTCCTCCCAGCCGGGCCAGGCCTCGCTCCCGTCGGGCATCCGCGTCGCCGTACCGCTGGCGTCCTCGCGGACGCGCCACAGGGCGCGCTGTCCGGCCGCGTCCGTGACGACTGCTCCGTCGAGCGCCTGGGCGGCCTTCACGAGCCGCTCGGCGCGCGAGAGCGCTTCGGCGGGCGAGTCCCCTCCCATCTCCACGAAGAGCCAGGCGGAGCCGCGCGGGAGCAGCCTGCGCTCGTTCTCGGGAACGAGGTCTTCGGCCATCCCTTCCACCGTGAGCGGGCCGTACGGCAGGAGCGCGGGCGCGGCCTCGGCGGCGGCGCTCTCACCGGCGTACCCGAGAACGGCGAGTGCCCGTGCGCGGGGTGCTTCCACCAGGCGTACGGTCGCCTCGCTCACCACTGCGAGCGTTCCCTCGCTTCCGCAGAACGCCCGCGCGACGTTCACGCCGTTCTCGGGAAGCAGCGCGTCCAGTGCGTATCCGGAGATGCGGCGCGGCAGTTCGGGGAACCCGGTGCGCAGGAGCGCGAGGTCGCCGTTCACCAGTGCGCGCAGTCCTTCGGGGGTGTCGCTCTGCCAGCCCTGGCCGAGGCGCAGCTCCTCTCCGCCGTAACGGACGACCGAGAGGCCGTAGATGTTGTCGGCCGTCGTTCCCCACGCCACCGAGTGCGAGCCGCACGAGTTGTTCCCGATCATGCCGCCGAGCGTGCAGCGGCTGTGCGTGGAGGGATCCGGCCCGAACGTCAGCCCGTACACCCCCGCCGCGGCCCGCAGATCGTCGAGGACGACACCCGGCTGGACCACGACCGTGCGGGTCCCGGGATCCAGTTCCGTGATGGCGCGCATGTGCCGGGTGAAGTCGAGGACGACGCCCGTGCCGGTCGCCTGTCCCGCGATCGACGTGCCGCCGCCGCGCGGCACGACGGGCACCCCGTACGTCCGGCAGACGGCGAGCGCGGCGGCCACGTCCTCCGTGTCGCGCGGGGCGACGACACCGAGCGGCACGCGCCGGTAGTTGGAGGCGTCCATCGTCATCAGGGCGCGCGCCGCCGCGTCGAAGGCCACCTCACCGCGGACGGCCCCGCGCAGCTCGCGCGCCAGCGCCGCCGTGTCGGACCTGCGCCACGCGTTCCTCTGTTCGGCCATGCACCCAAGAATGCCCCCGCGCGCCCTGCCCGAACCGGCCGTCCCCACCCCGCTCCCGCGCCGGAGCCACACCGCTCCCGCACCCCGCCCGCGCCCCGCCCTGACCCCAGCCACGGCTCACCCGCGCCCCGGCCGTGCGCCCGCGTCCGCCGTCTCACCCCCCGGAGTCCGCGTCTCACCCGCCGGACACGCGTCTCCAGTGCCCCTGCAAACCGGCTACGCTCCGGCTCGTGGCTGAGATCCAGATTCCCGCTGACATGAAGCCCGCCGACGGCCGTTTCGGCGCGGGCCCCTCCAAGGTGCGTACGGAGGCGCTGGACGCCCTGGCCGCCACCGGCACCTCCCTCCTCGGTACGTCCCACCGCCAGGCCCCGGTCAAGAACCTGGTCGGCTCGGTGCGCGACGGCGTACGCGACCTCTTCCAGCTCCCCGAGGGCTACGAGGTGATCCTCGGCAACGGCGGCTCCACCGCCTTCTGGGACATCGCGACCCACGGCCTGATCGAGCGGAAGTCCCAGCACCTGAACTTCGGCGAGTTCTCGTCGAAGTTCGCGAAGGCCGCCAAGCTGGCGCCCTGGCTGGACGACCCGACCGTGATCGCCTCCGACCCCGGCACGCACCCGGACCCGCGGGCCGAGGCGGGTGTCGACGTCTACGCCTTCACCCACAACGAGACCTCGACCGGTGTCGCGGCCCCGCTCAGGCGCGTCGAGGGCGCCGACGCCGGCTCCCTCGTCCTGGTCGACGCCACGTCCGGCGCGGGCGGCCTGCCGGTCGACATCGCCGAGACCGACGTCTACTACTTCGCCCCGCAGAAGTCCTTCGCCTCCGACGGCGGCCTGTGGATCGCGGCCTTCTCACCCGCCGCCCTGGAGCGCGCCGCGCGCGTCCACGCGTCCGGCCGCCACATCCCGGAGTTCTTCAGCCTGCCCACGGCGATCGACAACTCCCTCAAGAACCAGACGTACAACACCCCCGCGCTGGCGACCCTCTTCCTGCTGGACGACCAGCTGAAGTGGATCAACACGCAGGGCGGTCTCGACTGGTCGACCCGCCGCACCGCGGCCTCCGCGGCCAACCTGTACGGCTGGGCCGAGGAGTCCAAGTACGCGACGCCGTTCGTCACCGACGCGGCCAAGCGCTCGCAGGTCATCGGCACGATCGACTTCTCCGACGAGATCGACGCCACGGCCGTCGCCAAGGCGCTGCGCGCCAACGGCATCGTCGACACGGAGCCGTACCGCAAGCTGGGCCGCAACCAGCTGCGCGTGGCGATGTTCCCGGCGATCGACCCGGCCGACGTCCAGGCCCTGACGGCCTGCGTCGACTACGTGATCGAGAAGCTGTAGCAGTTCAGCCCGTGTACGAGCGAGGGGCCCCGGCGCATCATCTGTGCACCGGGGCCCCTCGCGTTCACTCGACCGGGCGGACGCTCACATACAGGACACGCACGGGCGTGCCTGCCTACGATGATGCTCCCGACACCAGCCGCCCAGGAGGCCCGCAGTGTCTGCAGCAGCAGTCGAGCACCCCTGTGACGACGGCGAGCCGCCGGCCCTGCTCACAGAGGCCAACATCCTCAGGGACCGGCTTCCCGGCTACCGCGTCGAGATCCTCGGAGGCGCCATCACTGCGGCCCCACCGCCCGCACCACGGGCCGCCCCCGCGCGGTGCCGCACCCGCAGGACCGCCCCGCCCTCTCAGAACCTCGCGTACGCCGTGATGTCCGCGCCGAACTGGTCGACCATCTCGGGCGTCACCGTCGGCCGGCACTGCGCGATCGCCGCCAGGTAGTCCTCGGTGCTCGCGCCCGGCGCGCGCGGATCGCCCGCACCGGCCCCGATCTCCTCCAGGTCCCGCTCGAACGCGGCCTGGGCGGCGATGCGGGCCGCGTGCTCGATGTCCGCCGGGGTGAACAGTTCGCTGGCCGCCACCAGCACCGCCACGTCCACGCCGGCCCGGCCGTCCGTGTACCGGAACCAGATCGCCGCCCGCGCCGCCGTGTCCGGCGTACCGATGGGGATCAGGTAGTCGAACCTGCCGGGCCGCAGGAACGCCGGGTCGAGCGACCGGACGGAGTTGGTGGCGCACACCAGCAGACGCTCGTCGCCCTCCCGGAAGCCCGGTATGAGCTTGAGCAGCTCGTTGGTCACCCCGTGCATCCCGCCCGGCTGGGCGGGCTCGGTCCGTACGGGAGCGATCTCCTCCACCTCGTCGATGAAGACCAGTACCCGCTCCAGCTCCGCGATACGGGCGAACGCGTCGCGCAGGGCCGTCGCGAGGTTGCCCTCGTCGGCCAGCCGCGACGGCAGCAGTTCGACGAACGGCCAGCCCAGCTTGGAGGCGATGCCTCGCGCGAACGTCGTCTTGCCGGTCCCGGGAGGCCCGAAAAGGGCGATCGCGCGCGGTGGCCGGACCCCGTGCCGGGCGGCGCGCTCCGGCTGTGCGAGCGGCAGTACGACGCGCCGCTCGATCAGGTCCTTCTCCGCCTCCATGCCGGCCACCTTCGCCCAGAGGTCACTGGGCAGGAACCGCCCGCCCAGGTCCTCCAGGAGGCTGGCCGCGGGGCCGTGCAACGGCTCGACCTTCTCGAAGTACGCCACGGCCGGCCGGCGCGTGTAACCCGCGTTGAGCAGCCCTTCGCCGAGCAGGTCCTCCTCGGGCAGCACGTACGCGATGCGCCCCACCCGCGCCGCGACGAGCCGCCGCTCCAGCTCCACCAGGAGGGCACTGGCCAGTCCCCGCCCGCGCCAGGCCGAGGAGATCGCGATGCGCATCACCCAGGCGCGCTCCCCGGCCACACAGGCGAGCGCCGCGCCGATGGGGACGCCCTGGTGCACGGCGACGACGGCGGGCTGCCGCGAGGTGAGCGCACCGATGCACTCGGCGAGCGAGAAGACCGACTCCTGCCCGAGTTCGGCCGTGGTGTCGATCAGGTGCACCACTGCCGCGAGATCACTCTCGCGGTAGTCATGGATCAGCCAGTTCACCGGTACCGCCCCTCGTAGGTGCTGGTGTTGTTCCGGTGAGGCTAGGGGCGACGGTGCGGCGGGTCCTGCGCCGCTGCGCACAATCCCCGGCGGGAAACCCGACGTTCCGTCCGTAGCCAGGGCGGCCGGCGAACGCGTGGGGACGTTCCCGGGAACGGACCGATGGCCCCCGCCCGCGCGTGCGGAACGGAAGGCCATCGACTCGTGAAGGTGCTGATGATGCGGTGGTGCTGACGACGCCGAGGGCCGACTAGTCGGGCGGGTACTGCCCCTGGCCGCCCATCGCAGCCTCCTGCTGGCTCTGCTCCTGCAGCCGCCGGGCCTTCTCCTGAAGCTTCTGGCGCTCCTGCGGGTCGGTCGCGCGCTCCGCCGCCTGCTTCAGCTGCTCGGCCTTGTCTCGCATCTGCTGTACGCGGCCACGGGATTCGCCTGCAACGCTCATCATCACTCCTTGACGCTAGGAAGAGCGGGTCCCCTCCAGCGAAGCAGCAACCCGTCACCCCCGCACGCCGAACCGTCACCGTCCGTTACGTCGCCCCCTAGGACCGACGCCCCCGCCGCTTCAGCCCGAGGAACGCGGCCACCACGCCCCCGAGCACGACGAGCCCCAGGGTGACCTCGCCGTCACCACCGCCACCGCTGCCGCCCCCCTCGCCGTCACCGCCCGAACCCCCCTCCCCGGAAGGCGACTTGCCCCCAGCACCCTGGCCTCCCCCGCCGCTTTCCCGGCCCTTCACTTCCACCCGCTCGACTTCGCTCCCGACGCCCTCGGAGCCGAACATCATGGCTGTGCCGTCGGCCGTGTACGTCACCGACTCGGCCTGCCGCTGGAACGGTGCGCCCACCCCCCGGTCGGCCCCCAGCCGCCCCGCGCCCCCGCTCCCGGCCTTCCACTCGTACGCACGCGCGCTGAGGTAGGAGCGCAGCACCAGCTCCTTCCCGTCCGGCGAGAACGCCCCGTCCGTCACCCACGGCACCTCGCCCACCCGCCGGAAGACGTTCGTGCCGCCGGCCGACAGCCGGGCGGGCCCTTCGTAGAGCCCGCCGCCGTCCTCGTTCTTGCTGGCGATGTAGACCCGGCCGGTTGTGGGATGGACCATCAGGGCCTCGGCGTCGCGCGCCCCGTCGGCGTACTCCACCGTGAACTGCGTCGCGTCGACCGTCGCGTCGCCGAGTTTCCGGGGTTCGGGGAAGCGGTAGATCCAGACGTGGTCCCAGGTCCCGCCCAGGTTGTCGCCGATGTCGCCGACGTATATGTTCCCGTCGGCTCCGATCGAGATCGCTTCGACGTCGCGCGGCGCACCGATCCCGCGCAGGGTGAGGGTCGCGACCGTCTCTCCGCTCCTGGAGTCCACGGCGTAGACGAACGCCCCGTCGTCGCTGTCGTTGTGCGTCCAGTAGACGCCGGGGTGGACACGGCTGGCGGCCAGGCCGCTGGACTCGGTGATCCGCGGGTCCTTGATCGTGAAGCCGTCGTCGGCGACGGCGGTGCCGGCCGCGCCCAGCAGGAGAGCGGCGGCGACGACGGGAACGGCGGCGTACGAGAGCGAGCGCATGGCCCAAGTGTTCATCATCATGTCGCAGGCCACGGCGGTGATCCGGGATGATGACGCAATGCGTTTCCTGTTTGTCGGCGACTCCATGACCGTCGGGCGCGCCGGCGACTTCACGTGGCGCTATCGCATGTGGCAGCACCTCGCGGCGTCGTTCGGCGGCCCCTTCGAGGTCGTCGGTCCCCGCACCGGGCTGTACGACGCCTCCGTGGACGCCCCGCTCTCCCGCGCGTACGCCGACCCGGACTTCCCGCCGCACGCCCGCCGCCACCTGTCGGGCTGGGGCGAGGGGTGGCTGCACATGGCGCCCCTGATCCGGGAGGCGGTCGCCTCGTCCGGGGCGGACGTCCTCCTGGTCTCCCTGGGCCTGATAGACCTTGGCTTCTACACGGACGCGGCGCAGACCGCCGACAACGCGGAGCGCTTCATCACCGAGGCCCGCGCCGCCAACCCGCGCGTCCGCATCGTGATCCACCCGGTCATCCCCAACGTCCGGGCCGAGTCCGACGCCCCGTTCGCCGCCGAGTGCGTCCGCTTCAACGAGCTCCTGTCCAAGGCGGTCGCGAACCTCGACGCGCCCGGGGCGTCCCCGCTGCTGCTGGCGGCGCCCCACCCGGCGTACGACATCCACCGGGACACGTACGACGGCACGCACCCGGGCCCGACGGGCGAACACAAACTGGCGGCGGCCTTCGCGGACGCGATGCACGGGGCGTGGGGCCTGGGAGCGCCGTACCCCTTGTCTTCCTCCGCGCCCTCCCCCTCATTCAGCCGCGCCTGACCCGGCCACCGTGCGTATCGTTGTACTGCGCGGGCTGCCCGCGCACACGCGGCAGCGGGGAGGAGCCGCACGACGACCGTCGCAGAGGCCGACAGGACCGAGATGGCCGACAGCAGCGACGAGCCGACTCTGGACATGTTGTTCGAGTGACTCGAGCGGATGCCCGTCCCCGAGGGATACAAGGTCGAGGTCGTCGAGGGGACCATCCACATGTCGCCGCAACGGCAGACTCGCTGGGAAATCATCCTGGACATCGTCGAGCAGCTGCGGGTGAAGTACCCGAGGAAGCGGACTGCCTCGGACGTCCGCATCGACTTCCCGGGCCACCTCAACGGTTTCGCGTCCGACGTCGTCGCGCTCGCGGACGGCGCCGCCAAGAACGCCGAGGGCCGCTGGCGCTACGAGGACATCGAGTTCGTGGCCGAGGTCATCTCCAAGGACACCGCGCCCAACGACTACGGGCCCAAGAAGGCCGCGTACGCCGCCGCCGGTGTCCCCGTCTGCCTGGTCGCCGACCCGTACACCGGGCAGTGCCACCTCTACACGCTCCCCAAGGGCGACGAGTACCGAGGCGAACTGACCCTCGACTTCGGCGACCCCGTCGACCTGACCGGCACGCTCGTCGGCCTCGCCCTCTCCACCGACGGGTTCCCCCGCGACTGACCACGCCGACCGGCCGCGCCGACCGGCCCGACTAGGGCTGGAAGTCGACCTCCGGGTTCGCGGACGAAGGCCCGTCCAGCAGTGGCTGGTGGATCCCGCGCAGGTGCTGGTCGAAGAAGGCGCCGACGTAATCACGGGTGATCTCACCGGACCGCTTCCCGGGCAGCGGAGCCTTGGGATCGGTCACGCCCAACTGCCCGCCCAGCACCGGCAGGTCGATGAAGGTGAAGTGGCCGGAACCGGTCACGGTCAGCCAGCGCTTCCACCCGTCCAGGCGCTTCCACCCCTTGTCCCAGCTCCTGTCCTCGCCGCCGGGGCGGTGGAGCGAATCGGTGCCGAGCATCATGAACGGCCGCCCGTCGAGCCCGCCGACGGGCACCGGCGCGAAGAACGTGCCGTCCATGTTCACCCCGGCCCGGATCCTGCTGTCGTACGCCATGGCACGGGCGGCGCTGTTGCCGCCGATGGAGTGCCCGGCCATCCCGATCCGCTTGCCGTCGATCATCCCCGCGTCCTTCCACACCCGGTGGCGTCCCGTCAGCCGGTCCAGTACGAAGGAGACGTCGTCCGCCCGGCCGTTGGCGACGGCGGCCAGCACCGCCCTGCTCTCCTTGCCGTCGGGCACCGATTCGACCTTCTCGCACGCGACGCAGGTGAGGGTGCGATCACCGGGGAACGCCGTCCCGACGGACTCGTAGGCGTGGTCGATCAGAGCCACGACGTAACCGCGTCCGGCCAGTTCCTCGGCGAGGAGGGTGAGGGTGGCGCGGTTGAGGGAGAAGCCCGGCGAGAGCACGACGAGCGGATGCCGGCCCGCTGCCGGGCGGGCGTCCGTGCGCGCGTTGGCGCGGGTGGAGCTGAGCAGTTCGGGCGGGAAGACACCCGCGTACCCCTGGCTCTCCAGCAGCAGCCGGGCCTCTTCGGTCGTCATGTACTCGGCGACCTGGCCACCGGTGCCGGGGCGTGCCGGGTAGTACATCGACACCATCAGCTCCCGCACACCCGCCGACGGCACCCAGGGGTCGCGCCGGCTCTTGTCGGTGAGGTGGAGGGTCTGGCGTCCGGTGGCGTACGGGCCGGTGGGGCGGGGGAGTCGGAGCTGCTCGGTGGTGGCTGCGGTCGGGGAAGGCGCGGCGGAGGAGCCGGCGGACGCGGCGAAGGCCGTCTGCGCGGAGACGACCGGCAGCGACAGCGGCAGCACGAGCGCGAGCAGGGCGGCTGCGGTACGGCGGCGAAGGGTGAAGGGACGGCTGGTGACCGTGCGACTGTTGACCATGCGGCGACCGTACGCAGCACGGCCCCGGCGCCACATCCGACGACGGTCAGCTCTGTCCCCTAGGGGATTGCCGGGTCATGTCGTACTGCGGTAGGCCCTCACACGGCCGGGAAGCGCCCCCGGGCACGGCTCCCGGAGGGGCGACTAGGGTCTGCCCCGTGACGGAAGAACAACGGTTCGAGGATGTGCGCTGGACCTGGAAGCGGGACCTTCCGCTGCGCTACCTGCTGATCGACGAGGAGTGGGACGGCGAGCAGACCCTCTGGACACGGTGCGCCGACGTCGAGGGGCTGTTCGTGGACCGCGCACCGCGCAGGGAGCGGCTGACCCTGGTCGGGTGCGTTCCGGACGGCCGGCTCCGCAAGGCCGTCGACGGGGCCGGGCGGGAGCGCGACAACCTGGGTGACCTGAGCCTCCATGTCCACGACGACGACGAGGACCGGAACGCGGTGCGCCACTGGGACCTGGGCGGAGCCGTCGTCGTCGGCAGCCGGCCCGGCGAGAGCGATCCGGACCGGGTCGACGTGGTGATAGAGGCCGAGGTGACCGGCCCCGGGCACGGCGGGGTCCCGCCGTGCCCCGAACGGTCTTGGGAAACGCTTGCGGTCAGTCCTTGCGGCCCGTCGCGGCGACGGTGACGCCGAGGCCGATCATGGCGAACCCGCCGGCCCCGCCGATCAGGGAGAGCCGCTGCGGCGAGCGGGCGAACCAGGTCCGCGTGGTCGCCGCGACCAGTCCCCACACGCTGTCGCAGGTCACCGCGATGACGTTGAAGACCAGTCCGAGCAGCAGCATCTGAACCGGCACGTTCCCCTGGCTGCGGTCGACGAACTGAGGCAGTACGGTGGCGAAGAACACGATGGTCTTGGGGTTCGCCACACCGACCGCGAACCCCTCCCACAACGTGCGCAGGCCGCCGTGCGCGGGACCGTCACCGGTGAACGAGGCGTGCAGCGACCCGCGCTGCCGTACCGCCTTGGCCCCGAGATACACCAGGTACGCGGCGCCCGCGAGCTTCAGCGCCGTGAAGACGAGCACCGAACGCTCCACGACGGAACCGACCCCGAGCGCCACGGCCACGACGAGCGCACAGGCACCGAGCGTGTTCCCCGCGACCGTGGTCAGCGCGGCACGGCGCCCCTGCGCCAGCGCCCGCCCGATCACGAACAGCACGCTGGGGCCGGGAATCACGATCAGCAGGAAGGACATGGCCGCGAACGCCGGCAGCCGGTCGGTGGACACCATGGAGCCATGCACCACGGAGCCCGCCCGCGCCTGCACTCCTTTTCCGTACCGAACGCATCGGTCCGAGCCGTGCCAGGTCGTGGTTTGAGACAACCGCGCAGGTTCGGGGCGCGCGCGTGCACCCAGCGGATAGCGTCAAGATCATGGACCCATTGACCGGAACCACCACCACCGACCAGGCGCCGGCCGATCCCGCCGCCACCGACGACATGCTGGCCACCCAGCCCGTCGGTTACTGGAGCGGTCGCGCCCACGCGGCGGTCACCCGGCACCTGCGTGACGTCATGGCCGGGGTGGACGTCACGCAGCCGCAGTACTGGGTGCTGAACACCGTGAACGGCGGGCCGGTGCCGCCCAGCCGTGAGGAGGTGGTCGACCGGCTGACCCCCCTCGCGGACGGGCCGCACGACATCGCGCGGGTCGTCGACCAGTTGCTCCACCGCGGCTGGCTCCGGACCGGCGCCGGGCAGCTCCTGCACCTCACCGATGCCGGGGAGGCTGCCAGGGTGCGGCTGCGCGCGCTGGTGACGGAGGTGCGCGCCGTGGTCCACGAGGGCGTCAGCGACGAGGAGTACGCGGCCGCGCTCAAGGTACTGCGCAGGATGATCGCCAACGCCGAGGGCGCCGGAAGTCCCTGAGCCCAGCCCGCCGTTCGGCCCCCACCCCGCGCCGCGCCCTACGCCGTGCAGGTGGCCGCCGCGACCCGCTCCCGCCACGTCAGCCGTACGGCGTCCTCCTGCGGCCGGGCACCGAAGCCCGCCGCTCCGGCCGCCGCCTCCCTGCGGCACTCCCCGCACTCCGTCTCGCCCGCGACCGGCCGGAAGGCGTGGTCGTCGCCCGGCCCCGCGCACAGCACCAGCTCACCCCGGTCCCGGCCGGGCGGGGGCGTCGCCGTGGCGATCGTGCGGGCGAGGGACGGCACCTCGGGCAGTTTCTCCACCAGCCGGTACCGCAGGAACCCGACCGCCGACCGGACCCCGCCCGCGGGCAGCCCCGCGCCCAGTGCCAGTCGCAGCTCCCCCGGCGAGACCCCGCGCCGCAGCCACTCGACCGCCGTCGCCGCCAGCCTCCGTGCTTCCGGTACGCCCAGGTGCAGCCTCCGGTCGAGGTGCCGCAGCGACAGCAGCACGCGTTCGGCCTCGGCGAGTTCCCCGGTGAGCGGCTGGGACTGCGCCTGCGGTTCCGGCCGCTCCTGCGGTTCCGGCCGCGACTCCGGCTCCGGCTCCGGCTCGCCTTCGGGTGGGGGGTGGGGAGTGTTCTTCCCCTGTTCTTCCCTCTCCGCAGGAGAGGCGCCGACCACCCGATCGGTCGAATCACCGGCCGTCGGGAACCGCGCACCCGGTGACGCCAAAACGTCGTTGGTCACCATCTGTTCGGTGACCCAACGCCCGCGGTCGTTCTGCCACTTGTTCTCCCGCAGAAACCCGCACTCGACCAGCAGCGCCTTGGCCTTCTGGTACGCCCGCGGCTTGATCCCGAGCCGGGCGGCGTGCTCGCCCAGGGGCTTGCCGCACTTGCTCTCGGGCAGCCCGAGGACGTACAGCAGGAGCATTTTCGCGTCGCTGTTGAGGCGTGCATGCCGCACGATCGCGTGCGGGGCCTTGAGATAGTCGCGCGAGGGCGCGATAGCATGCCGAAGCATCCCGGTGGAACCTCACTGTCCATTCGGTGTGTAGGTCCTCGGCCGGTGTCGTAAGCACCGCCGGGGGCCGCTCCGATTAACGGAGTGTGATGACGCGGTCACCGTACCGCACGGACCGCTCTTTCGACCATTTCGCGCAGCAACGCCCCGTCCACGAACGGCACTTCCGCCGTCGGACGCGACTGCCACCCCAGCGGCCAGGTGGCTCCCCCCAGCGCCGGTACGCCGACGAACGCCGCACACCCCGCACCCCGGCTCAGCGCCCGCACACCCGCCGGCCAGCGGTGGGCGGCGGCGGTTTGCGGTGGCAACAGGAAGTACATGCTCCGCGCGCCGGTCTCCTCACGGACGATCGGCCCGGCCCGGAAGTCCGTGAACTGGAGCAGTTCGTACGCGGCCTGCTCCCCCAGGATCCCCTCGATCCGCACCGCGTCGAAGTGGATACCGGCATGTCGCAGGGCATGCCCGGAGGCGGGCACCCATGAGGGCGCAGTTTCTCTGTTCATGAAACAGACGATCCCGCGCCGGAGTTGACTGTGACCAGCACCACACGACGACTGTGCAGGTCTGTGCACTACGGGGAGGACTTTGTGCACGCCAGTGAACGAGGCTCCGGCAACACGAAGATGTTCGGCTCGTTGCTGCGCTTCTACCGCGAGCGCGCAGGTATCTCGCAAGAGGCGCTGAGCCTTCGCATCGGCTTTTCCAAGTCCCAGGTAGCCATGGTGGAAAGGGGGGAACGCCCACCGAAGGACAGGTTCGTCCCCAGCGCGGACGAAGTGCTAGGTGCACAAGGTGCACTTCTAGCGATCGCGAAAGAGCTGAAGGCCAGCCACTTCCCCTCCTGGTTCCAGGAGTACGCGGAGGAGGAAGCAAAAGCAGCCGTCGTTCACTGGTACGAGAACCACCTGGTCCCCGGTCTCCTCCAGACCGAGGCATACGCGCGGGCTGTCTTCAACTGTCACTGCCCGCCACTGGACGACGAAGAGGTCGGAGACCGAGTAATGACCCGGCTGGAGCGCCAGAAGCTCTTCGAGCGCAGGCCTGCACCCGTCGTCAGTTTCGTTCTGGAGCAGATCGCTCTAACCCGCCCCATCGGCGGTTCTCACGTCCTCAAGGAACAACTGCACCATGTGCTCAGCATCGCCCGACTGCGCAACGTCGAAATCCAGATCATGCCGCCGGACCGGGAGACTCATGCTGCGCTCAACGGCCCGATGATCCTGCTGGACACAGCGGAACGTCGGCAACTTGCATACATCGAAGGCCAAAATGGCAGCTTCTTCGTCGACGAACAGCCTCACCTGGGCGATCTGTTCGCCCGGTATGGCATTCTGCGAGCTCAGGCACTCAGCCCCGAAGAGTCCGCGAAACTGATTGAGCAGGTGGCAGACACGCTATGAGTACCGACCTCAACTGGTTCAAGAGCAGCTACAGCGGCGACCAGGGTGGTGCCTGCGTCGAGGTAGCCACCTGCCCCCACGCCATCCACGTCCGCGACTCCAAAGACGTCACCCGCCCCGCCCTCACCCTCTCCCCCACCACCTGGTCCGCCTTCGTCGCGACGTACCGCCACGAACGCTGACCCCGCCTGCCCCTACCCGAAGTCGGACCTGACCTGTTCGGCGATGGCAGTCCCCCTCTCTCCACCGGTCTCCGGGACGGAGGGAGGCTCGGCGCCGCTGGAGACCGTGAGGTCGTGGGCCGTCTTCGACAGCAGCGAGACGTAGAAGGGAAGGTCCGGCAGGGACGGCGTGGTGAGGCTCAGGACGAGGAGCCGGCCCATGCGGGGCAGGGGCAGGTACACGTCGGTCCGGGCGAGGGGCATGGACGGTGCCGTGTCGTCGTCCGGGTCGGACTGCCATTGCAGGCCGCACAGTACGAGCACGCCCGGCCCCGCCGGAACGCGGATGTACTCGACCGTGTTGTTCTCGTTCGCGGAGAGCGCTTCGAAGAGGCCGCGCGCGGACAGCTCCGCGTCGGCCTCGTCCAGCGGGTCGAGGCGGGCCAGCAGCGAGGCGGTGGTGCGGCGGCCGTCCGGGGCGTCGTCCAGGCAGAAACCCGCGTAGAAGGCGTTACCGGCGAGGGCGTGGTCGGCCATCTCGCGGTAGGAGTGGAAGGTGACTTCGCGCTGGAAGTCGGTCCCGGTCGGCCAGATCTCCTCCGCGATGGCCCAGAGCTGTTCCAGGCGTTCCTCACCGTCGAGGTCGAGGCCCAGGGAGTAGAAGCCACCGGGGACGTCCAGGTGGAGTTCCGGCTCAGCAGAGAGGGACATGGCAGTTCCGACCACAGCTTTCTTTCGAAGAGGCGGGACCAAGCGATTCGTCGGCGCGAAACGTGGGCCGCATTACAGGTTCCTCATTCCGACCGGGCCCAGGATCATGCCGTGGCTGAGGTCCTTCGACGCTTCCAGTGCAAGGCGGTTCTTGTGTGCCGTGCGCGTCAGCACACTGAGCGGAATCCCCCGGAACTCGCGGGGATGCAGGCCGACGCCTTCCAGGAATCCGCCGTCAGGCATGCCCACGTGCATGACGAGGTGGTAGATCTTCGTGCGCCGGCCGAATCGCTGCTGCTCCATCTCCCGGGACAGCCGGGCGAACTCCCGGTCCACGTGGGCTTCGTGCCTGGCCGGGTCGTGCGACATGCGGAGCATGAACTTGCCCGGTGACAGGAACCGTGCGAGAGCGTCGGAGGGCCGCAGGACCATGTCCTCGTCGCCGTTTGCGAGGAGAAGCGCCAGCATCCAGACGATTCGGAAGACGAAGTCCACAGGGACGACGACCCACTGCGCGACAAACCACACGACAAGCCCCAGCCTCGACGCATGGGGAAGTACGGGGTCGGCGGACGCCTCGGGGCGTGCCGTGGCCATGCCTACTCTCCCGTCACGCTGTCGTAGATGCCGCTGACAGTGCCCGGCACGGACTGGGCGAGCAGAGGGCCCTTCGACCACCAGGACGTCGGATCAAGGCTGCCGTCGGGACGGATCGCCGCCTTCAGGGAGTCGATGTCCTTGAGCACCGGAGTATTGGTGACGATTTCACTGAGCCGGTTTTCACTGAACCCGGCCCCCATGTTCTTGGCGACCGAATTCTCCCAGGCGAGCTGTATCCGGTTCCCGACGCCGTCTGTGGCCTTGAAGACCCGCACATCGGCGGCATCACGGATACGGTTGCCCGCTCGGGTGAAGTCGCTCACCTCTGCGGCTCCCTCGGAAACGAGGCGGTTCAGCCGGGTGATCCTCTGCACATCGTCAACGCGCGTGACCAGCGCTTCCCCGACCTGCTCCGCACGGACCACGACCTTCACGGAACCGGTGACCGCGGTCTTCGCGAACCCCGCGCCCGGAATGATGCCGACCGCGTCACCCGCGAGGCTCAGCCAGCTGACATCGGCCCCGCCCAGCTTCGCCGCGCCGTGCGAGAGCAGCGCTCCCGCCGAGAACCCCGCGCTCGCCAGCGCGAGCGCGCCGGACAGCGGCGGGCACCACAGTGTCAGCAGCGCCAGGATGCCGAGTACGGCGGAGATGTTCCCCAGCCAGTCGCCGATCTTGTTCAGCAGGTCCTTGTGGCGGGCGCACCACTCCTGGATCGCGTGCCCGATCTCCTGGAACGTGTCGCCGAGCCGTTCCCAGAACCCCGGATCCGGCGCGCTGTCCGTCGCCTTGCGCAGCTGCCCCGCGATCCCGCGCGCCTCGGCCTGGTGGTCCTCCAGCAGCTGCTCGGCCCGCTTGATGATCTCTTCGAGTTCGCGCTGCGCCCGGTCCAGCTGCGCGGAGGCGGAGGAGAGCTCACCGTCCGCCTGCTTCAGCCGCGCGTTCGCCGCGTCGACCTTCGCCTGGGCCTCCTGGAGCGCGGGGCCCGTGAAGTACTGGCCGCTGAGCCGGAACGCGGGGTCGGCCGCCGCCTGGTTGTAGCGGCCGGTCGCGGCCTCGTTGGCCTTCTCGGCCGAGGCCACCTTGCCCTTGGCTTCCTTGGCGCGGGTCTCGTACGTACGGGCCGTGCTCTGGTAGTGCGTGAGCGCCTCGCGCCACTTCGACAGCTCCGTCGACGCGGTCCGCATCGCCTCGTGGCTGTCCTTCAGGTAGCCGGGCAGCTCGCCGACCTTCCGCGAGAACGCGGAGGCCGCGTCCCCGGCCCAGCTCACGTTCCCGGTCAGGCGCCTGATGGTGTCCTGCGCGTTGTCGAGCGCGGTCGCCGCCCTCTTCGTACGGGCCGCGAGGGACCCCACGTTGCCGGCGTCGCCCGGCGCGGGGTCGAAGCCGAGGGAGGGGTAGGTGGCGCTCACTTCCCGCCGCCCTTCCCGGCCCCGGCGGCGAAGCCGTCCCGGATGGCCGATTCGACCTCGTGGTAGGTCGTACGGGTCTGCTTGACCTTGTCCTCGATGACCTGCGTACCGTCGGCGATCTTCTTGATCGCGTCGTCCCAGCTGTCGTGGAACTCGTCGCAGGCGTTGTCGAGTTCCTTGCTGCCCGTGGTCTTCGGGCCGGTGTCGCGCAGCGCGTTCAGCGCCGAGCGCATCTCCTCCTGGCTCCGGTGGAGCTCTCTGACGAGCCCGTCGAGCTCACTGATCTCGACCTTGAAACCTGCTCCCATCGCGCCGGGCCCCCTTGTTTCGGAATTCGCAACCGTCAACCCTCGTCCCACGTTAACCAGCAGGTGAAAGAGGGCTCGCAAGAGGGGTCTGCCCGTTCGCAAAACCTTCACAGTGAGCAGGACGCGTACGCTGAGGATGTGGCGTACTGCGCCAACTCCCTTACGCACAGCCGCTGTTGGCTCATTCGGTCCCTTGTCCGTCCGGTCGCCGCTTCCCTAGCGTGGCCGCGTCGCCCCACTGACCCGGGGCGACGGGGGAACTCGACGGAGAGGAAGCACCAGACCATGCGTAAGACTCGTACGATGCTGGCCGGCCTCGGCACGGCCGCCCTCCTCGCCACCGTGTCCGTACCCGTGGCGTCCGCCGCCCCGGCCGACGCGCAGGAGTGGGGGGCGTGCGCCAGCGGCAACGTCTGCTTCTACACGGGGACCTACGGCACCGGCTCCAAGTGTTCCTGGAGCGTCGCCGACGCGGACTGGACCCAGGGGTCCATCCGCTGCTCCTGGTCCCAGACCCACAACGTGAAGTCGGTGTGGAACCGGGGCACCAGCTCGGCCAGCGGCGTCGCCTACTACCAGTGGGCGAACTACAACACCCGCAAGGGCTGCACGCCCCAGGGCGCGCGGGGCAACCTCGCGGGTACGTACAAGCTCAAGTCGCACCAGTGGATCAGCGGCTCCTGCGGCTGACCTGACACCCGCGCGGTCACGTGCGCAGAGCTGCCCCGCCACTCACCTGGCGGGGCAGTCGCCGTCGGGCGTCACGGTCGGGCCGGGGGATCAGTTCTCGAACGCCCGCGCCAGTGCCAGGCTGTCCTCGAACGTGATGCAGCGCGTGATCAGACCGTTCTCGACCTTCACGTGGAACGCGAACGGCGAGTCGAAGACCTTGCCCGTCGCCAGCACGATCTGCCTCATGTGCCCCAGGGCCACAGCGTGTTCACCGTCGACGAGGATGCGCTCCACCGCGAACTTCTCCGCCCGCAGGTGGTCCGGCAGCGACCGGAAGAACTCCACGGCCTCCTCCCGCGTCCCGCGCCGGCCGGCCGGCCCACGGCACGGTCTCCGCGCCGTAGATGTCCCACTCGGCCTTCTCCGCGAAGAGCTCGCCCAGCGACTCCCCCTGCTCCTCGCCTATCCGGCGGTACAGCTCCTCCACCACCGCGCGGGTGTCACCCACCGTGTGCTCACACCTTCCGGACAGTCGTTGCTGTTCCGTCGGGGCCGGCGTCCCCTCGAGCCGCTTTGTTCCGGCCCGCCTTCCGCGCATGCCCTCTTGCTTCGAGCGCGCTCGAAGGCGTTGGCTTGGTGCCCATGAAGTACACGCAACTCGGACGCACGGGACTCAAGGTCAGCCGCCTCGTCCTCGGCACGATGAACTTCGGGCCCCAGACCAACGAGGCCGACAGCCACAGCATCATGGACGCCGCTCTCGGGGCCGGCGTCAACTTCTTCGACACCGCCAACGCCTACGGCTGGGGCGCCAACAAGGGCCGGACCGAGGAGATCATCGGTTCCTGGTTCGCGAAGGGCGGCGACCGGCGGGACAAGACCGTCCTCGCCACCAAGCTGTACGCCGACATGTCGCTCGACGACTCACCACCCTGGCCCAACCACGACCGCCTCTCCGCCCTCAACATCCGGCGCTCCGTCGAGGCGAGCCTCAGGCGGCTGAAGACCGACTACATCGACCTCTACCAGTTCCACCACGTCGACCGGAACACTCCGTTCGAGGAGATCTGGCAAGCCATCGACGTACTCGTGCAGCAGGGCAAGATCCTGTACGCGGGGTCGTCGAACTTCGCCGGCTGGCACATCGCGCGCGCCAACGAGACCGCGCGGCGGCTCGGGTCGTACGGGCTCGTGAGCGAGCAGTGCCTCTACAACCTCGCCGAGCGGCGCGCCGAGATGGAGGTCGTCCCGGCCGCGCAGGAGTACGGCCTCGGGGTCATCCCGTGGTCGCCGCTGCACGGCGGGCTGCTCGGCGGCGTGCTGCGCAAGGAGCGCGAGGGCGGGGCGGCCCGGTCCTCCTCCGGGAGGTCGGCCGACGCGCTCGCGAACACAACCGTCCGCGCGCAGGTGCAGGCGTACGAGGACCTGCTGGCCAAGCACGGACTGGAGCCCGGCGAGGCCGCCCTGGCCTGGCTGCTCACCCGGCCGGGGGTCACCGGACCCATCGTCGGGCCGCGCACGGCGGAGCAGTTGGAGTCGGCGCTGCGCGCCGTCGAGCTGGAGCTGTCGGAGGAGGTGCTGGCGTCGCTGGACGAGATCTTCCCGGGGCCGGGGCCGTCCCCCGAGGCCTTCGCCTGGTAGGCCCGGCCCCGTAGGAGTACGGCCGGCAGCACGTCCGGCAGCACGTCGCCGTGGTGGTCGCGGCCGGCCGGTCGGTCAGCCGCCGACCGCGGCCGCCAGGGCGACGACGACGAACATCAGCACGAGTACACCGGCCATGATCCGGTTTCTGCTTTTCGGGTCCACCCATCGAGCGTAACCGGACGGGGGCGGAGTCTCCGTCAGCGCCTCAGCGGCCAGACCCGCACCCGCTCGTACCGGGGCCGCGCACCGGGCACCCCGTGCACCGGCAGGTTGCTGCGGACGAGAGCAAGCTCACCCACCGTCCAGGCCGTGCCCTCGAAGGGGGCGAGCGCCTCGACGTACGGCCGCAGGTCCGCGGCCGGCCCGGTGGCGCGGCTGCGGGCGATCGTCAGGTGCGCCTTGTACGCCCGGTGCTCGTCCATCGCCACCCCGGCCCGCCGCGCCGCCGCGTCCGCGCGGTCCGCGAGCAGCCGCATCGCGTCGAGGCCGCCCGCCGCCCCGGCCCACAGGGCGCGCTGCCCGAAGCGGCCGCCGCCGTGGAGACGGAGAGGGAAGGGGTCCTGGCGGGCGGCGGCGCGGCCGAAGCGATCCTCGACGGCCGGCAGGAGCTCTTCGTCCACCTCCCCGAGGAAGGCGAGCGTGAAGTGCCAGCCGTCACGGCCCGTCCAGCGCAGGTCACCCGCGCCGGGGAGGGCACGCAGCCGGTCGACGGCGACAGCGAGTTCGTCGACGGCCTCGGTGGGCGGAAGTACGGCGGCGAAGAGTCTCATACGACCAGTTTCCGGCACGTGATGATCGACTGCGGTCGCTTCCCACTCGCATACGCACTTCCACTTTCACCTGCGCAGACAAGGTGCAAGCATGAACGCATGGCTACCAGGATGCTCAGCGTGCGCATAGACAGCGACTCCCTCGAGTCGATCAAGGAGCGGGCCGCGGCTCGCAGCATGACCGTCCAGGAGTACGTCGTCACGACGCTCCAGCGGGACGAGTTCAACGAGCGGTACAGGGCGGCTGTGCTCGAGACGTTCGAGCTGTACGGCGACGTGCTGGCCGAGGCGGACCTCGCGGACGACGCTCCGCCCCGCACGGAGGCCGACGCCGCATGACTCATCATCTCGACCTGAGCCAGCTGTTGTGGACCGCGGAGCAGGTCCCCGGCGACCCTCAGGCGGACGACCTGGGTGTACTGATCGCGGGGTCGGCCCGCACCCAGGCCAAAGCCTTCGATCATGAGGTGTACGGCTCTGTACCGCTGAAAGCGGCTGCGCTCATGCAGACACTCGCCCTGCTCGCTCCCCTGGAGCGCGGCAACAAGGCCTTTGCCTTCACCGCGGCCCGCGCGTTCATGCGGGCCAACGGCCTGCGCCTCCAGCCGCCACCGGACGAGCTGCGGAAAGTGCTGGCTTCCATTCGGCCCGGCGCCGCCGGTGTCCGCGCCCTGAGCGAGCACCTCCACCGCTGGTCCCAGCAGTGACCCTCCCGCGCGGACGGCCCCGGACACGTCCGTGTCCGGGGCCGCGGCCGTCCGGCGGAGGCGTCACGCCGGTCCGCGTCACGCCACCGTGGCGAGTTCCTTCGGACGTACCGGCTCCTTGGACTCCTTCGGGACGAACGCCACGTGCTGGCGGCCCCGGCGCAGGTCAACCTTGAGGCGCAGGCCCCCCAGGCGCGCCAGTACGATCGCCACGCCGATGCCCGCCAGCAGCGAGATCGCGCCACCCGTCGCGAAGCCGACGCGCGCGCCGTAGGTGTCGGTGACCCAGCCGAGGAGCGGCGCGCCCACCGGCGTACCACCGGCGAAGACCATCATGTAGAGGCTCATGACGCGGCCCCGCATCGCCGGGTCGGTCGCCATCTGGACGCTCGTGTTGGCGGTGATGTTGACCGTCAGGCCGAGCATGCCGATCGGCACCAGCAGCATCGCGAACAGCCACAGGGCGGGCGAGAACGACGCCGCGATCTGCAGCGCGCCGAAGGCCATCGCGGCGGCGACCAGCATCCGCAGCCGCGAGGAGCGGCGGCGGGCGGAGAGCAGCGCGCCGGCCAGCGAACCGGCCGCCATCAGGATGTTGAAGAAGGAGTACAGCCCGGCGCCGCCGTGGAAGACGCCGTCGGCGAAGGCGCTGAGCCAGATCGGGAAGTTGAAGCCGAACGTGCCGACGAAGCCCACGAGGACGATCGGCCAGATCAGCTCGGGGCGGCCCGAGACGTAGCGCAGGCCCTCCCTCAGCTGGCCCTTGCCGCGCGGCACCCTCTCCGTCTTGTGCATCTCGCTCTGGCGCATCAGCAGCAGGCCCGCGAGCGGTGCGAGGAAGGACAGGCCGTTGAGCATGAACGCCCAGCCGCTGCCGATCGTCGTGATCAGCACACCCGCGACGGCGGGGCCGACCAGACGGGCGGACTGGAAGTTCGCCGAGTTGAGGCTGACGGCGTTGCGCAGCTGGTCGGGGCCGACCATCTCGGACACGAAGGACTGCCGGGCCGGGTTGTCGACGACCGTGACCATGCCGAGCAGGAACGCGATCAGGTAGACGTGCCAGACCTGGATGTGGCCGGAGAGCGTGAGGGCGGCGAGCGCGACGCCGCACAGACCGAGGGCGGCCTGGCTGAAGAGCAGAAGGGTGCGCTTGGGGTACCGGTCGGCGATGACACCGCCGTACAGGCCGAAGAGCAGCATCGGCAGGAACTGGAGGGCCGTGGTGATACCGACGGCGGCCGCGGACCCGGTGAGGTCGAGGACCAGCCAGTCCTGGGTGATGCGCGACATCCACGTGCCGGTGTTGGACACGACGGCGCCGGTCGCGAAGAGCCGGTAGTTGCGGATCCTCAAGGACGAGAACATGCTCGGCCCTTTGCGTTCCCTGGTGGGTATCTCGTGGTGGGTGTTCGGTGCGGGGGCGGAGTCTGCTCCGGATCCCGTACTCAAAGTGGGTTCGCCTCCTTGGCGGCGCGCGGGGTCGGTTGTGCGGTCAGAGGTGTGCGAGCTTCTCCAGGACGGGGGCGGCAGCGCGCAGCTTCGCCCATTCGTCCTCGTCCAGACCTTCGCAGAGGCCGGCCAGCCAGGCGTTCCGCTTGCGGCGGCTCTCTTCGAGCATCGCCTCGGCGGTCTCGGTCTGGCTGACCACCTTCTGCCGGCGGTCGTCGGGATGCGGCTCCAGCCTGACCAGTCCCTTGGCTTCGAGCAGCGCCACGATGCGGGTCATCGAGGGCGGCTGCACGTGCTCCTTGCGGGCCAGCTCACCGGGGGTGGCCGAGCCGCAGCGAGCGAGGGTGCCGAGTACCGACATCTCGGTGGGGCTCAGCGATTCGTCGACGCGCTGGTGCTTCAGGCGCCGGCCCAGCCGCATGACGGCCGAGCGCAGGGAGTTCACGGCGGCGGCATTACCGTCGCGCGACAGGTCAGGCATGTATTTAGCCTAACTCATTACCCACGCTAAATACAGTCGAGACATCGCTTCACCCGTACGAGTGAGACCGCTCCGCAAAGTGACGTATCGCCGGGGGCGGGGCGACGACGCTGTCCCGCATGGGATCAACAGTGCTCAGCCTGCGGATGGACGATGAGCTGCACGACCGCCTCCGGGACCGTGCCGCCAAACGCGGAATGAGCGTCCAGGACTATGTGGTCCGGACGCTCATTCGCGACGACTTCGACGAACGCTTCAAGACGGCGGTCGACGAGACGGAAAAGTTCTACGACGGCATCGCGTGAGGCCGCTCACGCGATGCCGCTCGTATGGGACCGCCCACGCGAGGTTGCTTACGTGAGGCCGTTACGCGAGGTTGCCTACGTGAGGTTGAGCGCCGGCATCAGGTAGTAGAAGGCGAAGACCGCCGACACCGCGTACATCGCCGCGGGCACCTCGCGCCCGCGTCCGGCCGCCAGACGCAGCACGCAGAAGCTGACGAAGCCGATACCGATGCCGTTCGTGATCGAGTACGTGAACGGCATCATCAGCATGGTCAGGAACGCCGGGATCGCGATCGTGTAGTCGGCCCAGTCGATGTCCTTGACCGAGCCCGACAGGATCAGGAAGCCCACCGCGAGCAGGGCCGGGGTGGCGGCCTGCGACGGCACCATCGTGACCAGCGGCGTCAGGAACAGGCCCACGGCGAAGAGACCGCCGGTGACGACGTTCGCGAGGCCCGTGCGCGCGCCCTCGCCGACACCGGCGGTGGACTCCACGAAGCAGGTGGTGGCGGAGCTGGAGGTCGCGCCGCCCGCGGCGACGGCGATGCCGTCGATGAGCAGCACCTTGTTGACGCCGGGCAGGTTGCCCTTCTCGTCCAGCAGCTTGGCCTCGTCGCTGACGCCGAGGATCGTGCCCATCGCGTCGAAGAAGCAGGACAGCAGCACGGTGAAGACGAAGAGGACGCCGGTCAGCAGACCGACCTTCTCGAAGCCGCCGAACAGGCTGACCTGGCCGACCAGACCGAAGTCCGGGGAGGCCACCGGGTTGCCGGGCCACTCGGGGGTGGTCAGGCCCCAGGAGGGGATGTCGGCGACGGCGTTGACGACGAGGGCGACGACGGTCATCACGACGATCGAGATGAGGATCGCGCCCGGCACCTTGCGGACGATCAGCGCGAGCGTGAGCAGCACGCCGAGGACGAAGATCAGGACCGGCCAGCCGTTGAGCTGGCCGGTGGCGCCGAGCTGGAGCGGGACGGTGGTGTGCGCCGCGTCCGGGATGCGGGAGACGAAGCCCGAGTCGACCAGGCCGATCAGCATGATGAAGAGGCCGATGCCGATCGCGATGCCCTTGCGCAGGCCGATCGGCACCGCGCTCATCACGCGCTCCCGCAGGCCGGTCGCGACGAGCAGCATCACGACGAAACCGGCGAGTACGACCATGCCCATCGCGTCGGGCCAGCTCATGCGGGGCGCCAGCTGGAGCGCGACGACGGTGTTGACGCCGAGGCCGGCGGCGAGCGCGATCGGCACGTTGCCGATGACGCCCATCAGCAGCGTCGAGAACGCGGCCGTCAGCGCGGTGGCCGTGACCAGCTCGCTGCCGTCGAGCTGGTGCCCGTACATGTCCTTCGCGCTGCCCAGGATGATCGGGTTCAGCACGATGATGTAGGCCATCGCGAAGAAGGTGGCGAGACCGCCCCGGATTTCGCGCGGAACGGTGGAGCCCCGCTCGGAGATCTTGAAGAAGCGGTCGAGGCCGCTCTTCGGCTCCGGAGAAGACGGCGGCTGCTTGGCGTCGACCGGAGCCGTGGCCGAGGGAGACATGCGTGACCTCATGCGGAAGAAGGGGCTGAAGGGCAGACGGAGGGGCAACTCGGGTACATCTGGAAGTGGTCGACATTGGATGTTCAGACGAACAAAACCAGTCAGACGAAACCTGTTTCAGTATGAATACATAAGGGAAAGATCGCTATCTCCGCGCGTAGACCCTTGGGGCGTCTGGCCCGGCAGCACGTGCGCGGGTGCCGCCTACACTGTCCCCATGGCGAAGTGGACCCCCAAGCACGAGGCACCCGAGCCCCTTGAAGGGCCCGTCGTCGCCACCGTCGTCGGCGGCACGATCCTCTGGTTCGCCCTCTTCCTGGTGCAGCTTCCCTTCTACGCCTGGTTCGACGACCGCGGCCGGGCATGGTGGGTGTGGACCTGCCTGGCCGGCGCCGGTCTCGGGCTGATCGGCATCTGGTACGTGCGCGGGCGCGACGCGGCGATCAAGCGCGCGAAGGCCGAGCGGGCGGAGGCGGAGGGGACGGAGTCCGCGGGAGCGGAGTCCGCGGGAGCGAACGCCCGCACCGCCGGCCCGGACGCGTAAGCAGGGGAACGCGTAGGCAGGGAGAGCGGAGAGCTCCGGCCGGGGAAGTACGGGATCCCGTACGACCACGGGCCCGTCTTCACCGCCCCTCCGTCGTCCCCCGGTACCGTCCTCGGCCGCTCGACGGGTCGATCCGCACGTCCGGTCGTACCGTCGGAACCATGACGCTGCGGGCGAAGATCGGCACGGGCGGGCCCGAGCCGGACGGGCACATGATCGACGCGGGCGCCGAACCCGACCCCGTACACCCTGTGGAACTCCCCCGGCCCGCCAGGCACACCGGGCTCACCACGGCCGAGGTCGCCGAGCGGGTCGCCCGGGGCGAGGTCAACGACGTACCGGTGCGCAGCTCGCGCTCCGCCACCGAGATCGTCCGGTCGAACGTCCTCACCCGCTTCAACGCGATCATCGGCGTGCTGTAGGTGATCATGCTCTTCGTCGCGCCGATCCAGGACAGCCTCTTCGGCTTCGTGATCGTCGCCAACACGGCCATCGGCATCGTGCAGGAGCTGCGCGCCAAGAAGACCCTCGACAGCCTCGCCGTCATCGGTGAGGCCAGACCGAAGGTCCGCCGCGACGGAGCCGCCGCCGAGGTGTCCACCTCCGGGATCGTCCTCGGCGACCTGGTGGAGCTGGGACCGGGCGACAAGGCCGTCGTCGACGGCGAGGTCGTGGAGGCCGACGGCCTGGAGGTCGACGAGTCGCTCCTCACCGGTGAGGCCGATCCGGTGCTCAAGCAACCCGGCGACCAGGTGATGTCCGGCAGCTTCGTGGTCGCGGGCGGCGGCGCGTTCACCGCCACCAGGGTCGGCCGCGAGGCGTACGCCACCCGGCTCGCCGAGGAGGCGTCGCAGGGAGGGCTCGCACGCCACCGCCCTGGTCGCCCTGGAGCAGCGGCTGCGCCCGGAGGCCGCCGCCACCCTCCGGTACTTCGCCGACCAGGACGTCGCCACGAAAGTCGTCTCCGGCGACAACGCGGTGTCCGTCGGGGCGGTCGCGGCCGAGCTCGGCATGTCGGGCGCCGCGAACACCGTCGACGCCCGCACGCTGCCCGCCGGGCGCGCGGAGATGGCCGGGGCGCTGGACGAGAACGCGGTCTTCGGCCGGGTCACCCCGCAGCAGAAGCGCGACATGGTCGGGGCGCTCCAGTCGAAGGGCCACACGGTCGCCATGACGGGCGACGGCGTCAACGACGTACTGGCGCTCAAGGACGCCGACATCGGGGTCGCGATGGGGTCCGGGTCGGAGGCCACGCGGGCGGTGGCGCAGATCGTGCTGCTCGACAACAGCTTCGCGACGCTGCCTTCGGTGGTGGCCGAGGGGCGCCGGGTCATCGGCAACATCACCCGGGTGGCGACCCTCTTCCTGACGAAGACGGTCTACTCGGTGCTGCTGGCGGTCCTGGTGGTCTGCTCGCAGGTCGAGTACCCGTTCCTGCCGCGCCATCTGACGCTGCTCTCGACGCTGACGATCGGGGTGCCCGCGTTTTTCCTCGCGCTGGCGCCCAACACGGAGCGGGCCCGGCCGGACTTCGTACGCCGGGTGATGCGGTACGCCGTCCCCGGCGGCGTCATCGCCGCGTCCGCGACCTTCTGCACGTACCTGCTCGCCCGGTCGCACTACTCCGGGCCCGGGGCCCTGGCCGCCGAGACCAGCTCGGCGACGCTCACGCTCTTCCTGGTGTCGGTCTGGGTGCTGGCGATCATCGCCCGCCCGTACACCTGGTGGCGCGTCAGCCTGGTGGCCGCGATGAGCCTCGGTTTCGTGGTCGTGCTCGTGGTGCCGTGGCTCCAGGACTTCTTCGCGCTGAGGCTGGTGGGGACGACGATGCCGTGGACGGCGGTGGGCATCGCGGCGGTGGCGGCGGCCGCCCTGGAGCTGGTGTGGCGCTGGGTCGGCCGCCGCTTCCCCGCGTAGCGGGGGTACTGCCCGGGGTGCTGCTGGGGTTACTGCTCCGGGTGCTCAGCGCACGTCGAGGTAGTCACCGGCCGCGGAGACCGCGGGGGTGGTGGACGTACCCGCGAACGAGTAGCGCCAGTAACCGTCGGAGGCCGCCGTGACGGTCGTCTTCAGGCTGCCGGTGCTGCTCGAGGTCACCGTCTTGACGGTGGTGTACGTGCTGGTACCGGCCTTGCGGAACTGGAGCTTCACCGGCTGCTTGGTGTAGCCCGCGTAGGCGGAGGTCTCCCAGTTGGCGCGCGACAGCTTGCCCGTGATCGTGATGGTCTTGCCCTTCACGACCGGCTCGGGCGAGGCGTTGGCCGTCAGCTTCGCGTAGCGCTGGACGCGGGCGGTACCGGCGATCTCCTTGAACACGTAGTCGCCGTCACCGGCGTAGACGGATGCCCACACCTTCCACGTGCCGGCCAGGGCGTTCTTGTACAGGTCGAGCTGGGGGTCGACCGTCACGCTCACGGTGCAGGTGGAGGTGGTGGCACTGGCCTTGACGCAGTCCGCCTCCTCCTGCTCCGAGAGGAGCGCGCCGTCGATGTCGTTCTCGTTGAAGGCGGAACCGTGCCAGAGGAACTGGTCACCGCCCTCGATACCGGACGGGTCGGTGGCCGTGATGGCGATCTTGAAGGTCTTCGCGGCGGTGGTGCCGACCACGATGTTCTTGCCGCCGTTGACGACGACCTTCGTGATCTTGATGTCACCCTCGATCTCGTCCTGCGGCGCGTTGGCGGCGAAGGGCGAGACGCGGTGGTCCGGCTTGTCGTCGGCCTGGGCGGCCGGGACGGCAAGGGCGGACAGGGCCAGGGCGCCCGAAACGGCGGCCACAGTGGCACGTATGCGCATGTATGTATGTCCCCACATGGATGCGAACCCGCCGTGTTTCCCCCCGGCGGGATCTTTGAGTGTCGAACGAAGTGTAGGGACAGCGTGGAAAGTTCGTAAACAAAGAATCAGTCGAACCAGCGGTCGCGCGCCAGCTCTTCCGTGCGCGACGGGTCCTCGATCAGCGCCGCCACCTCGAAGCGGCGCGGCCACTGCCCCGTCGACCAGGCGAGACCGGCCGCGACGCCCTCCAGGGTGGCCGCGTGGACCACGCCGTCGGGGGTGCGGCGCCAGTCCAGTTCGACGCCGCCCGTGAGGAGTTCCTCGTGTTCGACGTACGTCGCCGGGGTGGCGGCGCCGAGCAGGGCCCGTACCGCTTCCGGAACCTCTCGCTCCACGCCCTCCGTCGTCACCTCGGCCCGGGCCGACTCGCTGAGGCGGCTCACCTGGAGGAGTTCGGCCAGGTCGGCGGCGCGGGACGGGGCCACCGGCAGCAGCGGCAGTCCGGCGGTGAGCGGCAGCAGGTCGGGGGCGTCCGCGACCACGGCGTCCGCCGCGTCGACCACCCGCACCTCGCCGTCCACGACCGCGCGCAGCTCGTCGGGGAGCGTGACCTGCTCGGGGTCGAGATCGGCCAGGGCGCCGTACAGCGCGTGGAGCTGGGAAGCGGTGACCGTACGGTCCGGGTCCGCGAGGCGGCCGAGGAGCTCGGCGGCGCCGCCGGGCTCGTCCAGCAGCGTGGCCACGGAGGTGCGTACGCCCAGCGCCCTCAGCACCTGCTCGTCGTCGAAGCCGGTCGCGTCCGCGGAGGTGTAGAGCCCGTCGAGGAGCGGGTCGCCGCCCGCCGCGCGCAGACCGGCCGGGCGGCGCCCGTCGAGTACGGGGTGGTCGCGCAGCCACCACGCGGTGTACGGGCGTACGGACTGCGTCGTGCCGTCCGGCAGCAGGACGCGCACGGGCTGGGTCAGCGCGTCCCGCAGCGGCGGCCGGGCGAGCATCGCCAGGGCCTGCGGCCACTTGTCGTCGTCCACCAGGTCCAGGTCCCGCACGGCGACGATCTCGGTGGCGACCGGCGGCACGGAGGTCTCCGGCAGCTGGTCGAGGATGTCCTCGCACCACACGTCCACGGCGTCGAGCAGGCCCGCGTCGTCGGGCTCGGCGAAGTCGCCTTCGCGCGGCTCGAATTCGTCGGGGTCCAGGACGACGTCGGTGGCGCGTACGAGCGCGAAGCCGGCCAGGACGCCGCAGGCGGTGAGCGGCTGTGCGCCCCAGCGAGCCGCCAGTTCGGCGTCGCACAGGGCCAGTTCGCCCTCGCGCATGACCCGCGCGAACGGGCTGTCCGGCAGGACGAGTTCGCCGGCGGGCGAGAGCTCGCCGTCCTCGTCGGTCAGGGCGAGCGCGCCGAGCCACGGCTCGTCGCCGGGCAGCAGGTCGGCGTCGCGCACGAGCGCCAGGACGGTCTCCGCCAGCTCTTCGGCGTCGGGGGCGTCCTCGTCCCAGATCCGGCCGCCCTCGTCCATGGAGGCGGCGACGGCGGCCCGCACCTGCGGCGTGGTAAGGACGGCGCGGGGGTGGCGGGGAGCGCGCCGAGCTTTTCGAGGAGGGGGTGGGCGGCGTCGGGGTGGGCGACCTTCAGGCCGAGGCGGGTGAGCTGCTCGGGGGCGGCGGCGTCCGCGCCCGTGCCCGCGCCCGTGTCCGCGCCGGGGAGCGGCAGCAGGACCTGGCGCGGGCCGATCACCGTACGGCCGCCGGCCAGCGGGACCGGCAGGCCGGACAGGCGGTCCGGGTCGACGCCGGCCAGGGACTCGTACAGCCGCCGCCACCAGGACGGCTCGCGCTCGGCGCCCGCGAGGCGTTCGATGGCGTCGCCCAGCGGCAGCCGGCCGACGCCGAGGGTGCGCAGCTCGGGGCGGCGTTCGAACCCGGCGGGCAGCAGGGTCGGCAGTACCTCGGCCATGACGCGGACGGTGTCCGCGCCCGCGCCTTCGACGACCTCCGCCTCGAACGGGCGCAGCGCGGTGAACTCCTCGGACGGCGCCGCCGGTGCGAGGAACGCGACGCGGGGCAGCCGCTCGATGACGGCCGCGCGCAGTGCGCCGTCCAGTTCGCCCTTGCCGAGCGGCCCGGGGACGAGGTCGACCGTCCCGGTCGAGACGGGCTCCCAGCCGCCGAGCAGTTCGGCGTACGCATCGGCGGCGCGCTGCACGAGGAAGTCGGTGAGCGGGCCCGGCGCGGGGTGGCGGCGGGCCGTGTCCAGTGGCAGCGACGCGATCAGCAGGGCCGGTACGCCGAGGGGTTCGTCGGTCGGCGTCGGGGCGTGCACGACGGGCGCGGTACGGGGGCGCTGCGGCGCCCCCTCGGCGTCCACCGGGACGGCCCAGGTGACGGACCAGTGGGGGCGCAGGCGCTCCTCGACGGGCCGGTCGGCGAGGAGCGCGGGCTCCAGGGCTCCCGAGCGGGTGACGGTGCGCCAGCGGGTGGTGCGGGCGGCGGGCGTGGCACCGCGCGCGGTGTCGTCGATGTGTACGTACGCGTCCTGCTCGTGCCGCGTCAACGTCCGGGTGGAGTCCGGGGTTTCGACGACCACCTCGGTGAGGCCGGGGAGGGTGAGGAGCAGGGCGTCGTCGATGGCGTCGAGCAGGTGCCGGGCGAGGTCCACCGCGCCGCCGTCGCGCAGGGGCAGGACCACGACGGTGTCGTAGCCCTCGGGGGCGGAGCCCTCGGCGGGGAGCGGGAGCCGCAGGAGGGGCACGTGGCCGTCGCGGCGCCGCAGCTCTTCGCCGAGCCCGGGCGCGGTGCCGGCGGCGTCCACGGCAAGCTCCCTGGCCTCCGCCAGGGACCAGCGGACACCGCCGTGGCGGCCGAGGACGGCGGGCTCGTCGCTGACGGCCAGTACGGCGGCGAACCCGACGCCGAAGCGGCCGACCGCGCTGCTCGTGTCCTCGCGCTTGGCGGACGCGCGCAGCGTGCTGAGGGACTCCACGCCGGCGGCGTCGAGGGGGGCGCCGGTGTTGGCGGCGGCGAGGATCGCGGGGGCGCCGTGGCCGGGGGCGGCGTGCAGGGTGAGCCGGAGCCTGCCGGTGACGCCGGCGCGGGCGGCGGCGTCGGCGGCGTTCTGGGCCAGCTCGACGACGAGGCGGTCCCGGTAGCCGCCGAGGGCGAGGTCCTCCTCGGCGTTGGCGTCCTCGCGGAACCGGGCGGGGCTCGCGCTCCACGCGTCGAGCACCCCGCGCCGCAACCGCGCCGTCCCGAGGGGGTCGGCCTCGTCGGTGGCCCTGACGCTCACGCTTGTCTCCGCTCGTCCTGAGGTACGGGTGCTGCCCGCCGGTCGGCTCGTCAACTGGCGCCTACCCGCGTCCACGCGGCGCAAGTATCGCGTGTGGGCGGCCCCGCGGCGTCCACCTGTCCGCCGGGTCGCCGCGGCGCGGATCCGGGGACGGTGGGATGCGCCGCCGCGCGGGGCTTCCCCCGCGCACCTCTTCCCACGGTGACCTCGTGCGGCTCCGCCGCATGAGGGGCTCCGGCCCGGGCCCCGACGGCCAAAGGATCCGGCCCGTCCGGCCATCGGGACGACGCCCGGAGGGCGCCCGGGCTCAGGAGTGGCCCAGGTCCTCCGCCGGGTCCGGCGTGGCCGGGACCGAGCCGCCCTCCGGGTCCGGGCGGAGCGGGAACACGTCCGTGGTCATCGAGTCCAGGACCGGGGGCGGCGGGCGCAGCGGCTTCGGCATGACCGCGGCCTCCGAGTGGCCCCCGCAGCCGTAGGCGAGCGAGACGACGTGGCCGTCCGCCGGGGAGAACTCGTTCGCGCAGACACCGAACGCCTGGCGCAGTGAACCGGCCATCGGCACGAGGAAGGCACAGGAGACACAGGTGGCGGGGGCCGCCTGGGCCATGGGGGTCTTCGCGCCGTACGCCTCGTCCCAGCGGTCCGCCGCGACGTGCAGCCCGTACCGCGACAGGACGCGCGCACGCCGCATCCCGAGCTCTTCGGCGACCGCCGCGATCGAACCCCGCGCGGGAGCCAGCGGCAGTGCCGCCGGCGCACCGCCCGTGACCTCGGCGTCCTCCGCCTCGACGAGCTCCGCCATCTCCTCCGAGACCGGGGAGTCCGGCAGCGGCGCGTCGGCGCCCGTGTAGCCGGGCTCCAGGCGCAGGTCGTCCGCCTCGGTGGGGAGCAGGTCGCCCGGCCCCAGGTCCCCGGGGCGCAGCCGCTCGCTCCACGGCACCCACTCCGGCGCCAGCAGGGAGTCCGGTCCCGGCAGGAGGACCGTCTCGTTGAGGGTGACCAGCTTGGCCCGCGAGGCGCGGGTGACGGTCACCGCCCAGCGCCAGCCCCGGTAGCCGGGTTCCTTGCACTCGAAGAGGTGGGTGACCACCCGGTCACCCTCGGCGAAGAGGGAGACATGCTCGCCGACCACCCCCGGGAAGGCGGCCTCCTCGGCCGCCTCACGGGCAAGGTCTACCGCCTCGGCGCACAGGCGGTCAGGGGTTCGGCTTCGCGTCGTCGCAGCACTCACAGGTCTCGCTTCTCTCCTACGCCGTCTCACGGGTGCGCCAACGGATGCCCGTACGAGGTACGAGATACGAGGTGCGAGCTGCGGGCGGAGCGGACCGAAGGGCCGCGTCGACGTCCACGCCTCGCCCGACTCGTCTCGGTCTCGGGCGCACTTTCCACCACCCATTCTGCGGGATGACGGAGAGGCGCGCGGCCGAGGACAACCGCCGGTGGCGCGCTACGCACGCTACCCCCTCTGCCGCCCCGGGCCCACCTGCACGCCGTCTTTGGGACCGGAAGGCCCGGAGAGACCCGGCAGAGAGTCCCAAATGCCCGGAGTGGCGGCTCACCGGCCCCGTCCGCCCTGTTTCAGGTTCGGGCCGGGAGGTGTGGGGCACTATGGCGGGGTGGCTGCCGCAAATTCGTCCGACGGATCCGGTCCACTGCGCAGGGTGGGCCGGGCGGTCGGCCGCGCCCTCCACCTGCCCTTCACGGGTACGGCGAAGGGCATCCGCCGCGCCACGCACGCGCAGGGCGCGGGCGAGTCGGGCCTCGGCAAGCTGATCGAGCTGCACGCCGTGAACGGCGCGGGCGACGTCATGATCACGGTTGCCCTCGCCTCCACGGTCTTCTTCTCCGTCCCCACCGACGAGGCCCGCGGCCGGGTCGCCCTCTACCTCGTGATCACCATGGCGCCCTTCACGCTCCTCGCCCCGGTGATCGGCCCGCTCCTGGACCGGGTGCCGCACGGCCGCAGGGCCGCGATGGCCGCCGCGATGCTGGCCCGTGCGCTGCTCGCGCTGGCGCTGTCGGGCGCGGTGGCGACGGGCGGGATCGAGCTCTATCCGGCGGCCCTGGGCGTCCTGGTGTCCTCGAAGGCGTACGGCGTCGTACGGAGCGCCGTCGTGCCGCGCCTCCTGCCGCCCCGCTTCTCCCTCGTGAAGGCCAATTCGCGGGTGACCCTGGCCGGGCTGCTGGCGACCGGCGCGGCCGCGCCGGTCGGGGTGGGACTCCAGCAGATCGGGTCCGCGTGGCCGCTGTACGGGGCGTGCGCGCTGTTCGTCTTCGGTACGTTCCTGGCGTTCACGATGCCGCACAAGGTGGACTCCGCGAAGGGCGAGCGGAAGGCCAGGCTGCTGGAACACGGGCACGGCCACGGCCGCGGGAAGCAGGAGTCGCCGCGCCGCCCCGGCCTGCGCACGGTCGGCCCCTCCGTACTCCACGGCCTCCAGGCCAACGCCGCCCTCCGCTCCCTCTCCGGCTTTCTGATCTTCTTCCTGGCGTTCCTGCTGCGCGAGCACCCGCTCTCCGGGCAGAGCGCCGCCGTGTCGCTGGCGGTCGTCGGCGTCTCGGCCGGTGTGGGCAACGCCTGCGGGACGGCGGTGGGGGCGTGGCTCAGGGACCGCGGGCCCGAGGCGATCATCGCGACGGTGCTGGGGCTGACGCTGGGCGTGGCCGTCTGCGCGGCGCTGTTCTTCGGCGGGCTGATGGTGGCGGTGCTCGGCGCGACGGCGGGCCTGTGCCAGGCGCTCGCCAAACTGTCCCTGGACGCGCTGATCCAGCGGGACGTGCCCGAGGAGGTGCGGACGTCGGCGTTCGCGCGGTCGGAGACGCTGCTCCAGATGGCCTGGGTGGTGGGCGGCGCCGTCGGGATCGCCCTGCCGCTGAACGGCGCCCTCGGCATGTCGGTCGCCGCCTGCCTCCTCGCGACGGGCGCGGCCTTGTCCGTACGGGGCCTCCTGAGTGCGGCGCGGCGCGGCTCGCCGCACCCCCGCGTGGCGTGAGACGGGGCGGGCGATAGCCTTCGCCCCATGACCGTTGCGCTCCTCTCTGGTAAGGCCCGCCGCACCGCCACCGTTCTCGGTGCCGTGTCGGCCGGACTCCTCGTCCTGTCCGCATGCGACAAGCCGACGCCGCTCGCGACCGTGACGGTCGGCACGGAATCGGTGCACACCGAGGCCACGTGCTACAACGACGGCTCCGCGATCAAGGAATCCCTGCTCCAGGACTGCCTGAACAAGAAGGCCGAGAAGACCGTCAAGGTCTCCATGGACGACAAGGTCCGCTTCGGTGTCGACCCCGAGATCGCGGACCAGGGCTGGACGCTCTTCATCAACGGCCAGCAGGCCGAGCAGGAGCCGTTCAAGAAGACGTACCGGACCATCCCGGGCAGTGCCTTCTTCGCACAGCAGCAACAGCAGCAGCCGGGCGCGCCCAGCCCCGACGAGGCGCAGGTCAGCGTCGTCGAGGCCAAGGGCAAGAAGCTCACCGGCATCTGGCACTTCAAGCTGGAGAAGACCTCCTGACGATGCGTGTCCTGGTCGTGACCGCGGTTCCCGCCGAGCGGGACGCGGTCACGCGCGCGTTCGCCCCCGGGGCCGGTGACGTCGATGTCATCGCCTGCGGGGTCGGGCCCGCCGCGAGCGCGGCCGGGACCGCGACGGCGCTGGCGTCCGCGACCCGCCCGTACGGGCTGGTGGTCTCCGCCGGCATCGGCGGCGGCTTCGGCCAGCTGGCCCCGCCCGCCTCCCTCGTCGTCGCCGACGCGGTCGTCGCCGCCGACCTGGGCGCCGAGACCCCCGACGGCTACGTCCCGGTGACCGCGCTGGGCTTCGGCACCGTGGAACACCTGCCGCCCGCCCCGCTCGTACGGGCCGCGGCCGACGCGACCGGCGCCGTCACCGGCACCGTGCTGACCGTCTCCACCGTGACCGGCTCCGCCGCCCGCGCCGCCGAGCTGCGCGCCCGGCACCCGTACGCCGCCGCCGAGGCGATGGAGGGCTTCGGCGTCGCCGAGGCCGCCGCCCTGCACGGGGTGCCGGTGCTGGAGATCCGCGCGGTCTCGAACGCCGTCGGACCGCGCGACCGGGCGGCCTGGCGCATCGAGGAGGCGCTGGAGGCGCTCACCGGGGCGTTCGGGAAGCTCGCGCCCGTACTCGAAGCCTGGGAAGACCGGAACGAAGACCGGGATGAGGAACATGACGACGTCTGACGCCCTGAAGATCGCTTACTCGCCCTGCCCGAACGACACCTTCGTCTTCGACGCCTGGGCGCACGGCCGGGTGCCGGGGGCGCCGGCGCTCGACGTGACGTTCGCGGACATCGACATCACCAACGGGATGGCCGAGCGCGGAGAGTTCGACGTGCTCAAGGTGTCGTACGCCGTGCTGCCGTGGGTGCTGGAGGAGTACGCGCTGCTGCCGTGCGGCGGGGCGCTCGGGCGGGGCTGCGGGCCGCTCGTGCTCACCCGCGAGGCGGGCGTCGACCTCACCGGCAAGCGGGTCGCCGTACCGAGCGAGCGCTCGACGGCGTACCTGCTCTTCCGGCTGTGGGCGGCCCATGCCGTGCCGGGCGGGATCGGCGAGATCGTCGTCATGCCGTTCCACGAGATCATGCCCGCGGTGCGCGACGGCAAGGTAGACGCGGGGCTCGTCATCCACGAGGCGCGCTTCACCTACCAGGACTACGGGCTGCACTCGCTCGCCGACATGGGCGAGCACTGGGAGGACACGACCGGCCTGCCGATCCCGCTGGGCGCGATCATCGCCAAGCGCTCGCTGGGCGCGGAGCGGCTGCGCGCCCTGGCGGACGCGGCGCGGACCTCGGTGCGGATGGCCTGGGACGATCCGCTGGTGTCGCGGCCGTACGTACTGGAGCACGCGCAGGAGATGGACCCCGCGGTGGCCGATCAGCACATCGGTCTCTACGTCAACGAGTTCACCGCCGACCTCGGCGAGAACGGTTACGCGGCGGTGCGCGGGCTGCTCACGCGCGCCGCGGCCGAGGGGCTGGTGCCGCCCCTCGGCCGCGACGCGCTGGCGTTCGTCTGAGCCCCGGCTAGACGTCCAGCTGGTCGGCCACCGCGCGCAGCAGGCCCGCGATCTTCGCGCCCGCCGCCTTGTCGGGGTAGCGGCCGCGCTCCAGCGCCGGCGTGATGTTCTCCAGGAGCGTCGTCAGGTCCTGCACGATCGACGCGAGTTCGTCGGGCTTGCGGCGCTGCGCCGCGGCGACCGACGGGGTCGGGTCGAGGATCGTCAACGAAAGCGCCTGGTCACCGCGCTGACCGGCCACGACACCGAATTCGACGCGCTGGCCGGGCTTCAGCGCGTCGACTCCGGCAGGGAGCACCGACGAGTGGACGAAGACGTCGCCGCCGTCGTCGCGGGAGAGGAAGCCGAAGCCCTTCTCATTGTTGAACCACTTGACCTTGCCGGTAGGCACGTCTGTCCTCGTCCTCGTACTCGTCGTTGAAAACGGCTCTGGATAGCACTACAGCGGGTCGTAGGACCCGCCACCACCAAGGCTAATGGTCCAGGGGCTGGTGACAAGACGTCGCCGGGCGGTTCCTCGGAGCAGGGAACTACCCTGGTCAGGTGATGACTGAAACCCCATCGTCCGAGGCCGGCCCCGGCGACCGGTTGGTACGTACCGGAGCGATCGTCTTCTTCGTCGGCGCACTGGCCACACTGGTCACCGTGGCTCCGCTCTTCCTGGGCACGGAGCCCTTTCCCCCGGTGGCGTACGCCGTGTGCATGCTGATGGGCGTCGGCTTCGTGATCGCCGCCGCCGGAGTGCTCAGGTCGATCGCCGCCCAGCGCCGTCAGGCGCGCGCCGCGTCGCGGTAGTCCCTCAGCCAGGCGGGGAAGGCCGCCAGGTCGTCCAGGACCACGTCCGCACCGGCTTCGCGCAGTTCAGCGGCGTCGCAGGGCCCCGTCGGCACGGCGACGGACAGGGCTCCGGCCGCCCGCGCGCCGCGTACGTCGCCGACGTGGTCGCCGACGTACACCGAGGCGCCGTGCTCGCGCAGCGCCTCCGCCTTGGCCTCCGCCCACAGCCAGCCGACGACGGCGTCCGGCTCGATGCCGAGGTGTTCGAGGTGGAGCTTGGCGTTCGGCTCGTGCTTCGCCGTGACGACGACGGCGCGCCCGCCCGCCGCCCGTACTGCGGCCACCGCCTCGCGGGCGCCGGGCAGCGCGAGAGTTGGCGTGATCGCGTACGCCGGGTAGATCTCGCGGTAGCGGTCGCCCATCTCCTGGATGCGGTCCTCCGGGAACCAGAACGCCAGTTCCTGCTCCAGCGGCGGGCCGAGCCGGGTGACCGCCAGGTCGGCGTCGATGTGCGCGCCGGTCTCGGCGGCGAGCACTTCGTAGGCGGCCTTGATGCCGGGCCGGGAGTCGATGAGCGTCATGTCGAGGTCGAAGCCGACCGTCAGCGGGGGCGTGGACAGGTGAGTGGGCATAGGGGCCATTGTGCCCACGGCGGGTCCGGGACCCACCCTTACACTTAGCCAAGCCTTACCAACCTCCGGACGCGGATAGGACCAGATGCGAGCCGCCACCAGCCACCCCAGGCGCGCCCCGTCGGCCCGCCGCACCGGCTGGACGGCCGCGGCTGTCGTGGCCCTGCTGCTCTCCGTCCTGCTGAGCCTCGCGGTCGGGGCGCGCTCCATCGCACCGTCCACCGTCCTCGACGTCCTGCTCAACGGCGGCCACAGCGACGCCGCCGAGATCGTACGGACCATGAGAGTGCCGCGCACGCTCATCGGCCTGATGGTCGGCGTCGCGCTGGCGCTCGCGGGGACCGTCCTCCAGGGCATCACCCGCAACCCGATCGCCGACCCCGGGATCCTGGGAATCAGCCAGGGCGCGTCGGTGGGTGTGGTCCTCGCGATCGCCTTCGCCGGCGTCCACTCGCTGTCCGGGTACGTGTGGTTCGCCTTCGCGGGCGCGGCCCTCGCCTCGGTCGCGGTGTACGCCATCGCGGCGAACGGGCGCGGCGGCGCGACCCCGGTGAAGCTCGCGCTCGGCGGCGCCGCGATCAACGCGCTGCTCACGTCCGTGACGATGGCGGTCCTGACGACACAGGCGGCGGCGCTCGACGAGTTCCGCTTCTGGCAGGTCGGGTCCGTGGCCGGGCGTGACGCGGAGGTCGTCGGCCGGATCTGGCCGTTCCTGCTGGTCGGGGTGGCGCTCGTCCTGTCCGTCGCGCGGGGGCTCGACGCCCTGGCGCTCGGGGAGGACGTCGCGAGGGGGCTCGGCCAGAACGTCGCCGCCGTACGGATCGTGGGCGGCGTCGGCGCGACGGTCCTGACCGGCGCGGGGTCGCGGCGGCCGGCCCCATCGCCTTCGTCGGCCTCGCGGTGCCGCACATCGCGCGGGCGATCGTGGGCGGCGACCACCGGTGGGTGCTGCCGATGGCGGCGCTGGTGGGCCCCGTGATGCTGCTGGTGTCCGACGTGGCGGGCCGCGTGATCTTCCCGCCGAGCGAGGTCCCGGCGGGCGTGACGACCGCGCTGATCGGCGTGCCGTTCCTGGTCGCCCTGGTACGACGGAAGGCGGTGCCGGCGTGACAGCGAACAGCGCGGTTGCCGGGATACGGCCCGCCGGGTACGCGCTCGTGCGGGTCGGACGGGGACGGTTCCTGCTGCACCGGCGGGCCGCCGTGGCCGCCGGCGCACTCGCACTCGTACTCGCCGGAGCGTGCGTCGCGTACCTCTGCGTCGGCGAGAGCAGCGTCCCGCCCGCCGAAGTGCTGAAGGTCGTCTTCGGACAGCCGTCGGCGGACGAACTCGTCGTGGGAACCCTCCGCCTGCCCCGCATGACCGTCGGGCTGCTCGTCGGGGCGGCGTTCGGCGTGGCCGGCGCACTGATCCAGACCGTCGCGCGCAACCCGCTCGCGAGCCCCGACATCATCGGCATCAGCCAGGGCGCGAGCGCCCTCACCGTCGGGGCGATGACCTTCGGGATCACTTCCTACGCCGTACTCCCCTACCTCTCCGCAGCCGGCGGAATCCTCGCCGCCGTCCTCGTCTACGCCTTCGCCTGGCGCGGCGGACTGCACGCCACCCGCTTCGTGCTCATCGGCATCGGTTTCGCGATCGCCCTGCGCTCCGTCACGCTCCTCTTCCTCACCAAGGGCGACTACCTCGTCGCCCAGCAGGCGCAGATCTGGATGACCGGCTCCCTCAACGGCCGCGGCTGGGACGAGGCGGCCCCCTGGGCTGGGTGCTCCTCGCACTGCTCCCCGCCGTCCTCTGGGCCGCCCGCGCCCAGCGCACCGTGTCGATGGACGACGACACCGCGACCGCGCTGGGCGTACGGCTGGGAAGGGTCCGTCTGGGCCTGGTCCTCACCGGCGTGGTGCTCGCCTCCGTGGCGACCGGGACCGCCGGCCCCGTCGACTTCGTGGCGCTGCTCGCCCCGCAGATCGCCCGCCGCACGACCCGCACCGCGCAGATCCCGCTCCTCTGCTCGGCCCTGATGGGCGCACTGATCGTCGTACTGGCGGACCTGCTGGCCCGGCGGCTCCTCTCCCCCACCGAACTACCGGTCGGCGTGCTGACGGCAGCGGTCGGCGCCCCGTACCTGATCTGGCTGATCGTCAAAGGCCGCACTGGAGGCAAGGCGTGAGCAGGCTCACCGCTCGCGAGCTGACGCTCGCCTACGAGGACCGTACGGTCGTGCACGGACTCGACCTGGCCGTGCCCGACGGCCGGGTGACCGTGATCGTCGGCCCGAACGCCTGTGGGAAGTCCACCACCCTGCGCGCGCTCGGCCGGCTGCTCGGGCCCAAGGCGGGCGCGGTACTGCTGGACGGCGCCGAACTCGCGAAGATCCCGACCAGGAAGATCGCCCAGTCGATCGGCCTGCTGCCCCAGACCCCCGTCGCCCCCGAGGCCATCACCGTCGCCGACCTCGTCGCGCGCGGCCGCCAGCCGCACCAGCACTGGTGGCAGCAGTGGTCCGACGGGGACGAACGGGCGGTGACGGACGCCATGGCGCGCACCGGCGTCACCGAACTCGCCGAGCGGCCCGTGGACACGCTCTCCGGCGGCCAGCGCCAGCGCGTGTGGATCGCGATGGCCCTGGCCCAGGAGACGGACCTCCTCCTCCTGGACGAGCCCACGACGTACCTCGACATCTCCCACCAGGTGGAGGTGCTGGACCTGGTGCGCCGGCTCAACCACGACCGGGGCCGGACCGTCGTGGCGGTCCTGCACGACCTCAACCAGGCGGCCCGGTACGCCGATCACCTGATCGCCATGAAGGAGGGCCGCATCGTCGCCGAGGGCCACCCCACCGAGATCGTCACCGCACACCTCGTACGCGAGGTCTTCGGCCTGACGTCGGTAGTGATCCCGGACCCGGTGACGGGCTCCCCCCTGGTGATCCCGGGCACACCGTGGAGCCCGGCACCCGCCACCGCCCCGCGGGACACGGTGCCGGGAGGGGAAGCGCCGGGGCGCTCCCCGCAGGGCACCGGACGCGACCACCCCGAAGAAATCCCCGTGCCCGAACGTTCGGCGCCCGAGGAGACGCCCCGGCGCGGCACCGACCCCGAAGCCCCCGCCCCGGAGCGCACCCCCGCCGAAGGCACCGCTCGGCCCGCCGCGCCCCGCGACCCCGCCGACACCCCCCGGACCACCTGAAAGGTGCCCCACCCCATGACCGGAACCCTCCGCCGCCGCGGCCTAGCCGCCGGCTCCCTCGCCGTCACCGCCGCCCTCGCGCTCTCCGCCTGCGGCTCCTCCGGCACGGACGAGCCGTCGTCCTCCACCAAGAACGGGACGCACACCGTCAGGACCGCCATGGGCGACGTGCGGGTCCCGGACAGCCCGAAGCGCGTCGTCGTCCTCGACACCGCCGAGCTGGACTCCGCGATCACCCTCGGCGTGAAGCCGGTCGGCGCGACCCGCACCACCGCCGAGCCGGGCTTCCTGAGCTACCTGCCCGAGGACGAGGTCGCGGGCATCAAGGACGTCGGCGAGATGATGACCCCCAACCTGGAGGCCGTCGCCGCCCTCGAACCCGACCTGATCCTCACCAGCAAGGTGCGGCACGGCGCCCTGTACGACGAGCTCAAGGCACTCGCGCCGACCGTGATGACGGAGAACACCGGTTACCCCTGGAAGGAGAACTTCCAGGTCCACGCCGACGCGCTCGGCAAGAAGGCCGAAGCGGAGCAGGTCGTCGCCGACTACACCGCGCACGCCGCGAAGGTCACCGAAGCGGTCGGCGGCAAGGACAAGGCCGCGAAGACCAACGTCAACGTGGTGCGCTTCATCGAAGGCGCGGACATCCGCATCTACGGCAGGCAGAACTACATCGCGACCGTCCTGGCCGACGTCGGCCTCGGCCGCCCGGCCATCACCGACAAGGCGAAGGACGGCTTCTCGTACGACGTGAGCCCGGAGAAGATCGACCTCGCGGGCGAGGACGCCGACGTCGTCTTCCACTCGACGTACGGCGACCCGAAGAAGGCCAAGCAGACGCAGACCCTGGACAGCGGGCTGTGGAAGAACATGCCCGCCGCGAAGGCGGGCAAGGTGTTCGGCGTCGAGGACGAACTGTGGATCCAGGGCATCGGCTACACCGCCGCCGACAAGATCCTCGACGAGATGCAGGGCCACCTGACGAAGTGACCGACGGCTAACGCCTCCGCGCCCGCCACACCAGGTAGAGCGCGGAGGCGACGGCCGCCGTCCGTACGACCACGGGCCACAGGCCCGAGACCGCCTCGCCCAGCGCGCCCTGCGCGAGCGGCTCGCCCCACCGCCCCTCGGTCCTGCCCCACAGCCACACGGCCGCGCCCGCCGCGACCACTCCGGGCAGGCCCAGCACCGCCCATTTCGCCTCGGCGCGGCCGAGGCGGGGCGAGGCGTACGCGAGGAGCCAGCCGCCGCCCAGCGCGAGCCAGTTGCCGAGGACGGCGCCGACGACGAGCAGCGCGGCGGCGAGCAGGAGCAGGGCGTTCGCGGGCCGGCGCACCACAGTCGCTGCCGCTGCCGCCGCCTCGCCCTGTCCGGCCGTACGACGCCGCAACCGCAACCGCAACCGGCGGCGGCGCGGCGGAACTTCCGCCTCGACGGCCGCTCCGCCACCGTCCCCGGCTTTCCCCTCGGCTTCCTCTCCGGCTTTTTCCTCCTCGGCCGGCGGGGGCTTGAGTATTTCGGGGATCTCCACACCGCCGACGAACCCCGGCACGGTGGCACCCATGCCGAGCGGCCCCGGTTCGATGCGCCACCAGTCGGGTTCGCTGCCCTGCGGGCCGAGTTCGTCCGACCCCGCGAGGTGGGGCGGCGAAGCGACGGGCCCGTCCACCGCGCCCGCCCGCTCGTGGTCGCGTCCGCGCGGCCGGGGGATCCACCGGCCGCGCCCGCCACGCCCACCGGGCCCGCCGCCCTCCGCCGGCTCGTCGCGCTGTTCCGGCAGTGCGGCCTGCCGCGCCGCGGGCTCCGGCTCCGGCATCGCGCCGCCCGACGCCGCCGCCACCAGATCGGCCGGGGGACCGATCCGGTTCAGGATCCGCCGTACCGCCGCGGGAGAGTCCGGCGTACCGAACCCGGAGCGCTGCCGGTCGATTTCGCCACGCAGCGTGGCCACCAGCCGCATCCGCGTCGCCGCGGGCAGCTTGTGCTGCTGCGCCAGGTCGCCGACCCGGCTCAGGTAGTCGTAGACGAGCTGATCGCTCTCGATGCCCACGCGCCGTTCCGTCCCCTCGCCCTCCAACCTCCAACTGCCTGCACCGACCGTAGCGCCACACCGGCTACCGTGGGGCGGATGGGGACCGGCGAGCGCAACCAGGAGGCGCACGTGTCCGAAGGATCAGGCGCAACGCCACCACGCACGCTCGCGGAAGCCCTGCGCACCCGCGACGACGCGTCGCTGGCCGCACTGTTGCGCGCACGGCCCGACCTGCTCTCGCCCGTGCCCGGCGACGTGTCGCAGCTCGCCACCCGGGCGGGCACCCGCGCCTCCGTCGTACGGGCGCTGGAGCGGCTCGACCGGTTCGCCCTCCAGACCGCAGAGGCCCTGGCGGTGGCCCCCGACCCGGCTCCGTACGAGGCGCTGCGCGCGCTGATGACCGGCGACGAGGGCGACCCCGCGGTCGAGGCGGCGCTTCCGGGGGCCGTCGCCGCGCTGCGTGAACAGGCCCTGCTCTGGGGCGACGACGACCGGCTGCGCCTGGTGCGTACGGCGCGCGAGCTGCTCGCCCCCTCCCCCGCGCACCCGTCCCCCACCGGCCTGGGCCCGACCGTCGCCGAGGCGACCGCCGGGATGTCGCCGGGGCGGTGGCAGGAGACGCTGGCCGCGGCCGGGCTGCCGCCGACCCACGACCCGGTGTCGGCGGTGACGGCCCTGGCCGCGCTCTTCAACGACCGCACCCGGATGTCCGCCCTGCTCGACACGGCCCCGCCCGAGGCGCTGATGGTGCTGGAGCGGCTGGTGTGGGGGCCGCCGTACGGCGAGGTGACCTCCGACCCCGCGCCGCCCGTGCGGTGGCTGCGCGACCGGGGGCTGCTGCTGCCGACGAGCCTGCGTACGGTCGTGCTGCCGCGCGAGGCCGCGCTGCACCTGCGTGCCGGACGCGCGCACCGGGCGCCGGAGCCGGTGCCGCCCGCCGTCGTGCCCCTCGGCGAGCACAGCTCGCGGGTCGTGGACGGTACGGCCGCCGGCCAGGCGTACACGGCACTGTCCACCGTCGAGGGACTGCTCAAGGACTGGAACGAGGGCGGCCCGGCCGTCCTGCGCTCCGGCGGTCTGAGCGTGCGCGACCTGAAGCGGACGGCCGCCGCGCTCGACGTGCCCGAGCACACGGCCGCCTTCTGGATCGAACTCGCCTACGCCGCCGGACTGCTGGCGTCCGACGGCGAGGCCGCCGAGCGGTACGCCGCCACGCCCGCGTACGACGAATGGCTCGACCTCCCGCCGCAGGACCGGTGGACCCGCCTCGCCGCCGCCTGGCTGCACGCCACCCGCACGGCCGGCCTGGTCGGCAGCCAGGACACGAAGGGCCGCGTGCTGGCGGCGCTCGGCCCCGACCTGGACCGTTCGGCGGCCCCCGAGGTGCGCCGCCGTGTCCTCGGCCTCCTCGCCGCACTCCCCGAGGGCGCCGTGCCCGCACCGGAGCAGGTGCTGGCCCGGCTGCGCTGGGAACGGCCGCTGCGGGGGGCGGGTGCCGGCGCCGGGGGTACGGGGTCCTCCACGGGCACCCCCGGCGACCTGCGTTCCCGTATCGCGCTGTGGACCCTCACCGAGGCGGAGCTCCTGGGCGTCACCGGGCGCGGCGCGCTCTCCTCCCACGGTCGCGCGCTGCTGGCCACCGGCGCCACCGCCCCGGCCACCGGCGCCGAGGACGCGGCGGCCGCCGCGCGCGCCGCCGGGCTGCTCGCGCCGCTCATCCCGGAGCCCCTGGACCACGTACTCCTCCAGGCGGATCTCACCGCCGTCGCCCCGGGGCCGCTGCGACGGCCGCTCGCGGACACCCTCGACGTACTCGCCGACGTGGAGTCGAAGGGCGGGGCGACCGTGTACCGCTTCACGCCCGCGTCCGTGCGCCGCGCGCTGGACGCCGGGCGGGCCGCGTCCGACCTGCACGCCTTCCTGGCCGAGCACAGCCGCACACCGGTGCCGCAGCCGCTCAGCTACCTCATCGACGACGTGGCCAGGAAGCACGGGCACCTGCGGGTCGGCGCCGCTTCCGCCTACGTGCGCTGCGACGACGACGCGATGCTCGGCGAGATCCTCGCCGACAAGCGGTCGCAGCCGCTGGGCCTGCGGCGCCTCGCGCCCACGGTGCTGGCGGCGCAGGCCGACCCGGCGGCGCTGCTCGAGGGGCTGCGCACGATGGGCTTCGCGCCGGCCGCCGAGTCGGCGGCCGGAGACGTGCTGATCACCCGGGCCCACTCCTACCGCACCCCGCCGCGCACCGCCCCCGCGCCCGTCCCCGAGGGACCGCCGGCCCCGGACGACACGCTGCTGGGCGCCGCGCTGCGGGCGATCCGGGCCGGGGACATGGCGTCCACGGCGGTACGCAAGGAGACCCCGGCGGCCGCGTCGGGAACCGGGACGACGGCCCCCGGCGAGCTGCCGCGCACCACGTCCGCGGAGACGCTCGCCACGGTCCAGGCCGCCGCCCTCACCGGGTCCGCGGTGTGGATCGGGTACGTCAACGCGGACGGCGCGGCGAGCCAGCGCGTGATCGCGCCGGTGCGGGTGGAGGGCGGCTTCGTCACGGCGTACGACCACACGGCCGACGAGGTGCGGACGTACCCGCTGCACCGCATCACGGGCGTGGCGGAACTGGCGGACAGCCCGTAGGGGCGCTGCCCCCGGAGCGGCGCCCTGGAACGCGGCGGAAGCCGGACCCGCCCCCGCGCGGTCACTGGCCCGAAGGCACCGTCTCCTCCCGCCCGCGCGGCGCACGCCGCACACGCACCGCCCGGCCGATCCTGCGGCCGAGGAGGAAGTAGCCGATGAGCGCGCCCGTCGTATTGAGGATCACGTCGTCGACGTCGAACGCCCGGCCCGTGACCATCGCGCCCTGCGCCAGCTCCACCAGCACCATCACCACCACCGTGAGGACCACCACGCGCAGCAGCCGCAGCGAGCGCGGCACGAGCACCGGCAGCAGCAGCCCGAAGGGCATGCCCAGCAGCAGGTTGCCGCCGATCTGCTTGCACGCGGCGAGGAAGGTGTAGTCCTCGGCGTACTGCCGCAGTGAGGCGCCGGGCGTCAGATTGGTGGTGACCAGGTCTTCCGAGGCCTGCGAGGGAGCGAGCGTCAGCCGTGCCAGTACGGCCGAGAACAGGATGAGACCGACGAAGGCCACGACCACCGCGAGGGCCCGCAGTACCGTCCGCCACCAGGGGACACGGGGTTCCGCTTCAGCTGTCATGGACATCCGTCTACCCGCGCTCCCGACCCGTATCGCACGCGGTACGGCACACTGGACGTTTGGCCGTACGGGCCGACCTGCCGCAGAAAGGGCCGAAACCCGCGTGAACGGACCCCTCATCGTCCAGAGTGACAAGACCCTGCTCCTGGAAGTCGACCACGAGCGCGCCGACGCCTGCCGCCGTGCCATCGCGCCCTTCGCCGAGCTGGAGCGCGCCCCCGAGCACATCCACACCTACCGGGTGACGCCGCTCGGTCTGTGGAACGCGCGGGCCGCCGGGCACGACGCCGAGCAGGTCGTCGACGCGCTCGTCGAGTTCTCCCGCTACCCGGTCCCGCACGCGCTGCTCGTCGACGTCGCCGAGACGATGGCCCGCTACGGCCGTCTGACCCTCTCCAAGCACCCCGTGCACGGTCTCGTCCTGACGACCACCGACCGCCCGGTGCTGGAGGAGATCCTCCGCTCGAAGAAGGTCCAGCCGCTGGTCGGCGCCCGGATCGACGCGGACACGGTCGCCGTGCACCCCTCCGAGCGCGGGCAGATCAAGCAGACGCTGCTCAAGCTGGGCTGGCCGGCCGAGGACCTCGCGGGTTACGTCGACGGTGAGGCCCACGCGATCGACCTCGCGGAGGACGGCTGGGCGCTGCGCCCGTACCAGAAGCAGGCCGTCGAGGGCTTCTGGCACGGCGGCTCGGGCGTCGTGGTCCTGCCCTGCGGCGCGGGCAAGACGCTGGTCGGCGCGGGCGCGATGGCACGGGCCAAGGCGACGACCCTGATCCTGGTCACGAACACCGTCTCGGCCCGCCAGTGGAAGCACGAGCTGGTGAAGCGCACGTCGCTGACCGAGGACGAGATCGGCGAGTACAGCGGTACGCGCAAGGAGATCCGGCCGGTCACCATCGCGACGTACCAGGTCCTGACGACGAAGCGGAAGGGCGTCTACCCGCACCTGGAGCTCTTCGACTCCCGCGACTGGGGCCTGATCGTGTACGACGAGGTGCACCTGCTGCCCGCACCCGTCTTCAAGTTCACGGCCGACCTCCAGGCACGGCGGCGCCTGGGTCTGACGGCGACGCTCGTGCGCGAGGACGGCCGCGAGTCGGACGTCTTCTCCCTCATCGGCCCGAAGCGTTTCGACGCCCCGTGGAAGGAGATCGAGGCGCAGGGCTACATCGCGCCCGCCGACTGCGTCGAGGTACGGGTCAACCTCACCGACGGCGAGCGGCTGGCCTACGCGACGGCCGAGGCGGAGGAGAAGTATCGGTTCTGCGCGACGACCGCGACCAAGCGGAAGGTGACGGAGGCGCTGGTACGGAAGTTCGCCGGCCAGCAGATCCTCGTCATCGGCCAGTACATCGACCAGCTCGACGAGCTGGGCGAGCACCTGGACGCACCGGTCATCAAGGGCGAGACGTCGAACGCGCAGCGCGAGAAGCTCTTCGACGCGTTCCGGCAGGGCGAGATCAGTGTGCTCGTCGTGTCGAAGGTCGCGAACTTCTCGATCGACCTGCCGGAGGCGACGGTCGCCATCCAGGTGTCGGGCACGTTCGGGTCGCGTCAGGAGGAGGCGCAGCGTCTGGGCCGGGTCCTGCGGCCGAAGTCGGACGGCCACCAGGCCCACTTCTACTCGGTGGTCGCGCGCGACACGATCGACCAGGACTTCGCGGCGCACCGCCAGCGGTTCCTGGCGGAGCAGGGTTACGCGTACCGGATCGTGGACGCGGACGAGCTGATGGCGGACGACGGCACCACGCCGTAACGCGGACCCGGGGCCCGGATCGCGGGCCCCGGGTCCGCGACCCGGTCTCGGGCCCGGTCCGGCTACCGCTGCCGCCCGGCCTCCTCCTCGTGGGGGAACCGGGCGAGCGGGGCCTCGCGCTGGAAGAACGTCTTGGCGCGGATCGCCGCCCGCTCGTCGTTCCGGACCTGACCGGGCCGGGAGCCGTTGCCGAACAGCACCCCGCCGAACCGCATCCGCAGGTACGCCGCCGAGTGGTTGAGGGTGGTCGTCAGCCCGTCGGCGACGGCCTCGTCGTCGTCCGCCATGACCGTCACCCCCCACAGGGTCCGGCCGGCCATCCGCTCCTTGAAGTCCGAGGCGGGGTCCACCAGCCAGCCCGACCAGTAGTCGAGGTAGCGCTTGGTCTGCGCGGAGAGGGTGTACCAGTACAGGGGCGAGGCGAGGACGATGTCGGTGGCCTCCAGCGTGGCCTGCCGCAGCGTCTCCTCGTTCTCCCCGGCGGGCCAGGTGTCGGTCTCGTGCCGTCCGTCCTGGAAGTCGGGCAATGGCAGCCCGGCCAGGTCCACCCAGCGCTGCGGGACACCGGCGGGCAGCTGCTCGGCGGCGGCCCGCGCGAGGATCTCGGTGTTGCCGTCGGGGCGGGAGCTGCCGAGGACGAAGAGGAACGAACGGTCCGTGCCGCGGGGCGTTTCGGTGGTCATGTCTGCTCCGGTCTCGGCCCCCTGGACGCGACCGCCGAAGGGGCGTGAAGCCGGCCGCGGCCCGGGGGAATCGGTGAGTCCCCGCTTCCAACTCCCCTTCTTCCGGAGCTATTCCGGCCGATGGCAGGCCGCTTCGTCCCGTCGGCCCCGTTCGCCCGTCACTCCCGCCGCGCCCGCCGCGCCTGCCGCGCCCATCACTCCCGCCGCGCCTGCCGCGCCCGCCACACCCGCCCTGCCTGCCGTGCGCACCTTGCCCGCCTTGCCCGCCCGGGCGATTCCGTCCCGTCCGACGGCCCCGTCCGCCCCCGGACGGGATTCCGGCCCGCCCGGGGGCGCGGGAAGCCAGGCGGCCGGGCCGCCCGCCCCACCGCGGGCAGGGACGGAGCACGGGAGGGACGGGGCCCGCCGGGCCCGCGCCGGCCTCGTCGCCGCGTAGACCAGCAGGGCCAGCCCCAGCAGCGGGTACGGGGACGCGAGCGGCTGCTGCCACCACGGGAGCCGGAGATCCAGCGCCCCGTCGTGCGGCACCAGCCACAGCGTGCGCGCCGTGAAGGCGACGGCCACCGCTCCGGCCGCCCTCCACCGCCCCTCGGCGGCGAGCACCGCGAGCACCGGCACGCACCACACCCAGTGGTGGGACCAGCTGATCGGCGAGACCAGCAGTCCCGTCGCGGCGGCGGCCAGCACGCCCCACGGTTCGCGGCCCGCCACGACCACCGCCCGGCGCGCGGCCCACAGCCCCGCCACCGCGACGCCCGCCGCTGCCGCGAGCCACACCGGGCCCGGCTCCGGGGTGTGCAGGACGCGGGCCAGCATCCCTTGCAGCGACTGGTTGTCGACGATCCACGCCTTGCCGACCCGGCCGGTCTCGAAGAGCCTGCGGGTCCAGAAGTCGACGCTGGCGTGCGGCAGTACGAGCGCGCCGAGCAGGGCCGTGCCGGTCAGCGACGCGAGGGCGGTGAGGCCGGCGCGCACCCGCCCCGTCAGCAGCAGGTACACGATGAAGATCGCGGGCGTCAGCTTGACGCCCGCCGCGACACCGAGCGCGAAGCCCTTGCCGATCGCGTCGTCCGTACGGGTCAGGTCCCACAGGACGAGACAGGCGAGGGCGAGGTTGATCTGGCCGAAGAGGAGGGTCTGGAAGACCGGTTCGAGCCACAGGCCGACCGCGGTGGCCGCGAGAACGAGGGCGGGCGTGGCGGGGAGCCGGGCGAACCGGCAGGAGAGGTGGACGAGGAGCGCGAGGAGCGCGGCGTTGCCCGCGGCGAAGGCGATCTTGAGGCCGCCCAGCGGCAGCCAGGTGGTCGGCACGAAGAGGATCGCGGCGAACGGCGGGTAGGTGGCGGGCAGTTGCCACTGGGTGACGGTGAACCCGTACAGATCGGTGCCGTTCGCGACCGCCGCGCCTTCCGCCCGGTAGACGAGGGCGTCGACCATGGGGATGTGCTGGAGTACGCCCAGCGCGCCCAGCGCGGCCAGCGACACGGCGAGCAGGACGCCGGTGATGCCGTTGACGCCGGCGGGCGTCCGGGCCGGTACGCCCGGTGATCGGGATGTCACGCTGCGGAGTTCCACGGCCGCGACCCTAGTGGATCGGCGGGCGGACCCGCGGAGCCACGTGGTCAGCGGCGCTTCACACCCGCCTCCTGTGCGTACTCGCCGAGGACGGCCACGCCGAACGCGGCGCCCACGAAGACCTTGACGGCGCGCAGGGCGTCACCGATCCGGTGGCCGGGGTGGGGGGCGGCGCCCGTGGCGGTCGCACCGGCGGGGCGGGCGTGGTGGGCGGAGGGGCCTGGGGTGAAGGTTGCTGAAGCCATACCTCCAGGATGAGGTCCGGACATTCTGCGCACAACGGTCTACGGGCTGAACTCCGCGTCCCCGCCCTCCTCCTGAGGTCCCCCTACGACCCCGACCCCGCCCTGACGGCCGGTTCCGGGAGCCGCCGCCCGAGGGGGAAATCCATTGGCCCGCGGCGCGGTACCGCGGCTACACTCCCCGGTCTTCCCGCCTCCCTCCGTGGAGCGCCGCCGCCCGGACGGAAACCGGCCGGCCCACGTCGCGATCCCCCCGGAGGCAACACCGTGTCCGCGCCCAGTCCCAGCCATGCCCCCACCCCCGAGACCGAGCCCGGAACCAAGCCCGCGCCCGCGCCCGGTTCCGGCCCCGGAACCGATCCACTGAGCCGTGAGCGTGCCCACCTCACCGCCTCGCGCGCCGCGCTGCGCGCCATGCGCGAGGACGCCGAGGCCCTCGACATCCGCGATGTCACCGCCAACTGGGTGAACGCCGCCGTCCTCGGCGCCCAGATCGACGAACGCATCAAGTCGCTGGCCGACCTCTCCCACACCCCGCTCTTCTTCGGCCGCCTCGACTACCTCCACACGGTCGGCGCGGAGCGGGCCGAGGGCGCGGAGGGCGAGCGCTTCTACATCGGCCGGCGCCACGTCCACGACGCGGACGGCGACCCGATGGTCATCGACTGGCGCGCGCCCGTCTCCCAGCCCTTCTACCGCGCGTCCCGGAAGGACCCGCTGGACGTCGGGCTGCGCCGCCGCTTCGGTTACACGGGCGGCGAGCTCACGGCGTACGAGGACGAGCACCTCTGCGACCCGGCGGAGTCCGGGGAGCGGACCAGCAAGCTGCTCCAGGCGGAGATCGAGCGCCCGCGCGTCGGCCCGATGCGGGACATCGTGGCGACGATCCAGCCCGAACAGGACGAGATCGTACGGTCGGGCCTGTCCGGCAGCGTCTGCGTGCAGGGAGGGCCGGGGACCGGGAAGACGGCGGTGGGCCTGCACCGGGTCGCGTACCTCCTCTACGCGCACCGCGAGCGGCTGGCCAGGACCGGCACGCTGGTCATCGGCCCGAACAAGTCCTTCCTCCACTACATCGAGCAGGTCCTGCCCGCGCTGGGCGAGCTGGAGGTCAAGCAGGCCACGGTCGACGACCTGGTGGCGCCGCACGCCGAGGTGCGCGGCGCGGACGGGGCGGACGCCGCGGTGATCAAGGGCGACGCGCGGATGGCGGAGGTCCTGCGGCGGGCGCTGCGCTCGCACGTCACCGTTCCCGCCGAGCCGGTGGTCGTGGTGCGCGGCTCGCGCCGCTGGCGGATCCCGGCCTACGAACTGGAAAAGATCGTGACCGAGCTGCTGGCCCGCGACATCCGTTACGGCGCCGCCCACGACGCGCTGCCGCAGCGCATCGCCCACGCGGTACTCGTACGGATGGAGGAGGCGGGCGAGGCCCCCGACGACCGGGTGCAGGACACGGTGGCCCGCAATCCGGCGGTGAAGGCGGCCGTCAAGGCGGTCTGGCCGGCGGTGGACCCGGCGAAGCTGGTCCTGCGGCTGCTGTCGGACGCGGAATTCCTGGCGGAGCACGCCGAAGGGCTGCTGAGCGCCGACGAGCAGAAGACGATCCTGTGGCCGAAGCCGCCGAGGAGCGTGAAGTCGGCGAAGTGGTCGGCGGCGGACGCGGTGCTCATCGACGAGGCCGGCGACCTGGTCTCGCGTACGCACTCGCTCGGCCATGTCGTACTCGACGAGGCCCAGGACCTGTCGCCGATGCAGTACCGCGCGGTGGGCCGCCGCTGCACGACGGGCTCGGCGACGGTACTGGGCGACCTGGCGCAGGGCACGACGCCGTGGGCCACCGCGAGCTGGTCCGAGGCGTTGCGGCACCTGGGCAAACCGGACGCGGCGGTCGAGGAACTGACGGCGGGCTTCCGGGTGCCGCGCGACGTCATCGCGTACGCGTCGCGGCTGCTGCCGTCGATCTCGCCGGGGCTGGCGCCGGTGTCGTCCGTGCGGGAGAGCCCCGGCTCGCTGTCGGTGCGGCGGGTGGAGTCCGGTGCGGTGGTGTCCGAGGCGGTGGTGTCGGCCTGCGCCGAGGCGCTGCGCCACGAGGGCTCGACGGGACTGATCGCCGCGGACGCGCGCATCCCGGAACTGGCGGCGGCCCTTGCCGCGGCGGGCCACGCGTACCTCTCCCCCGGCGAGGAGACGACGGCGCGGGCGCGGCTGACGCTGGTGCCGACGTCGCTGGCGAAGGGCCTGGAGTACGACTACGTGGTGCTGGACGAGCCGGCGGCGGTGGTGGAGGGCGAGCCGGACGAGCGGACGGGGCTGAGGCGGCTGTACGTGGCCCTGACCCGAGCGGTGTCGGGCCTCACCATCGTCCACCGGGCCCCGCTCCCACCGGCCCTCGGCTGACCGGGTCTCCGCTCCGGGCTCGGACCCCGGACGCCCTCCGGGCGTGTCCTCCATCGCCGGACGGGCTTGACATGACTGCGCCGACTGTGTCCGTGCGGCAGCTTTCAGCCTGTCCGGCGTTCCCGAACCGGGGCCCGGGCGGGGCCCCGGTTCGGGAAGGGGCGGGCAGGGGAACAGCTCCGCGCAGCGGCGCCGCACCCTGCACCCGCACCCCGCCCCCCCTACGCGTCCAGCGTCGCCCGCCAGGTCCGCACCGCCTCCGCCGACACCGGGCCCGTCCAGCCCCCCGGCCGCGCCGCCCCGCCGATGTGGAAGGCGTCGATGCCCGCCGCCCGGAGCTCCGGCAGGTGGTCGAGGCGCAGGCCGCCCCCGACCAGGATCTGCGGCTCGTACCCCGGTGTGCCGCGCCGCGCCGCCTCCGCCACGAGCACCGGCAGGCCCGCGTCGACCCCCTCCGCCGCGCCGGCGGTCAGGTACGCGTCCAGGCCGGGCAGTTCCGCGAGCCGCTTGCGCAGCGCGTCGCGGTCCGCCGCGCGGTCGATCGCCCGGTGGAACGTCCAGCGGCACCCCTCGATCTCCGCCACGACCCGCTCGACCGCGACCAGGTCGGGGTTCCCGTCCGCGTCGAGGAAGCCCAGCACGAACTCGTCGGCCCCCTCCGCGCGCACCCCCCGCGCCGCCCGCACCAGCGCGTCGACGTCCCCCGCGGCGAATCCGTGCGTCAGCCGCAGCATCACGCGCAGCGGGATGTCCACCGCCGCGCGGATGCGTCCGAAGGTCTCGCGGGACGGGGTCAGGCCGTCCGCCGCCATGTCGGTGACCAGCTCCAGCCGGTCCGCCCCTCCGGACTGGGCGGCGATCGCGTCCTGCGCGTCGAGGGCGATCACCTCCAGGACTGCACGGTTGCTCATGGGACCCCATTCCTCGGGAACTCGGGAAAACGACGACTACAGGTCTAGTCCAATATCCACCCTAGGGCCCACGCCCCGCCAACGCATCAGCGCGCGCCGGTGAAGACCACGGGGACACCGCGGGAACGGGCCGGGCCCCTCCTGGACCGGCGCGCCCGACGGCAGAATGGGGGGCATGAACGCCACGGCCGCCACCCCCGCCGACGACCGGCACCCCGCGCACGACGACCTGGTCCGCCGCTGGCTGGACACCGTCCCCGCCGAAGACGACGATCGGGCCGCCGACCCTCGCCCGTACGCCGAGAACCTCCTCGCCCGCTGGGCCGAACCGCAGCGCCGCTACCACTCCACCGACCACCTGGTCGCGGTCCTCGGCCACCTCGACACGCTCGCCGCCCACGCCGACGACCCGGTCGCGGTCCGCCTCGCCGCCTGGTTCCACGACGCGGTCTACCGCCCCGACCGCTCCGAGAACGAGGAGCGCAGCGCCGTACTCGCCGAGCGCGCCCTGTCCGAGCTGGGTCTCGACGACGCCCGTACGGCCGAAGTCGCCCGTCTGGTCCGCCTCACCGCCGGCCACGACCCCGCCCCGGGCGACACCAACGGCGAGGCCCTGTGCGACGCGGACCTGGCGATCCTGGCCGCGCCCCCGGCGCCGTACGCCGCCTACGCCGCGGCGGTGCGCGAGGAGTACGGCTTCGTCCCCGACGACACGTTCCACGAGGGCCGCGCCGCGGTGCTCCGGCAGCTCCTGGCGCTGCCCACGCTGTTCCGCACGCCGCACGGGCGAGCGCAGTGGGAGGCGCGGGCGCGGCAGAACCTGACGACGGAGCTGGACCTCCTCACCGCCTGAGCCGGGGTGCCGACGAAGCCGCCGGAACCACCGGCGGGAATGCGGGCGGCGACAGTGGTGTTTTCAACTGTCATGCCTGACTCCGCCGATCGCCGCACCCGCATGCCCCTGGCCGTGTACATACTCGGGATGGCGGTCTTCGCCCTCGGAACGAGCGAGTTCATGCTCTCCGGGCTGCTGCCACCGATCGCCGACGACATGGGCGTGTCCATCCCCCAGGCCGGACTGCTGATCTCGGCCTTCGCCATCGGCATGGTGATCGGCGCACCCCTGCTGGCCGTGGCCACACTGGGCCTCCCCCGTCGTACGACCCTGATCACCCTGATCACGGTCTTCGGCCTCGGGCAGGTCGCCGGCGCGCTGGCCCCGACGTACGAGCTGCTCTTCGCCTCGCGCGTCGTGAGCGCCTTCGCGTGCGCCGGGTTCTGGGCGGTGGGGGCGGCGGTCGCCATCGCGATGGTGCCGGTGAACCACCGGGCCCGGGCGATGGCCGTCATGATCGGCGGCCTGAGCATCGCGAACGTGCTCGGCGTGCCCGCCGGAGCGTTCCTCGGCGAGCACTTCGGCTGGCGGTCGGCGTTCTGGGCGGTGGGCGCCGCCTCGGCCGTCGCGCTGGTGGGTGTCGTGACGCTGATCCCGCGCATCCCGCTGCCCGCCCGGAAGCCGCAGCTCAAGCGGGAGCTGGCGATCTACCGTGACGGCCAGGTCTGGCTCGCGATCACCATCACGGCACTCGCGGCGGGCGGCGTCTTCTGCGCCTTCAGCTACCTCGCGCCGCTGCTGACGGACGTGGCGGGCCTCGACGCGGGCTGGGTGCCGACGGTCCTGGCCCTGTTCGGGATCGGCGCGCTGGTGGGTACGGCCATCGGCGGCCGGGTCGCCGACGCGCACCTCTTCGGCGTACTGATCAGCGGTGTCGCGGCCTCGACGGTCTTCCTGGCCGTACTGGCCCTCTTCGCTTCGGACGCGGTGGTGGCGGTGGCGGTGTCGTTCCTGCTCGGCCTCTCGACGTTCTACACGGCGCCCGCGCTCAACGCCCGGATGTTCAACGTCGCCGGCGCGGCCCCCACCCTGGCGGGCGCGACCACGACGGCCGCGTTCAACCTGGGCAACACGGGCGGCCCCTGGCTCGGCGGCACGGTGATCGACGCGGGCTTCGGCTTCTCCTCGACGGCGTGGGCGGGCGCGGCGATGACGGTACTGGCACTGGTGGCGGTGGCGTTCTCGCTGCGGCTCCACCGCGGAGGCGGCTCACGCCTGATCGCGGCGTCGGCGCCCGCGCCGGCCCCGGACACGGCCGCGACGCAGCGCACCGGCGCCTGAGCGCATCCCCGCACCCGGCCCCGGCCCCCGGACGCCCTCCGGGGGTCACTCCGGCGCCGGCCGCCCCTTCGGCCGCCGCAGCCCCGCCGCGGTGAGCCGGCGCACCAGCTCCTTCGAGCCGACCTCCACCGCCCCCGCCGCCACCGCGTCCGCGTACCGCACGTCCGGCACGTCGTAGTGATCGCGCTCGAACGCCCGCGCCGGGCACCCGATGGCGGCCGCGAACGCGTGCAGTTCCTCGTACGAGACGTCGCTCACCAGGTGCGACCACATGCGGCCGTGCCCCGGCCAGGTCGGCGGGTCGATGTAGACCGTCACGTCAGGCCGCCGACCGGCGCCACCATGACGGCCGCCTTCGTGCACACCCAGTGCGGGTCGGCCCCCAGCTCCGGCTCGACCTCCAGGGCGTGCGGTTCCCCGTCCGCGCAGACCGGGCAGAGCGGCCAGCGGCCGTACCGCTCCAGAAGCGCGTCCTGCACGTCCTGGGCTATCAGCCCCGTCACGTACGCCGCGCCCTCCGGCCACTGCTCCACCCACCACCGGCGTTGCGCGACCGCGTCCTCGACCATCGACACGACGTCCGCCTGAGCCACGTCACGGGCCGTGAGGTCGGCCATGACCAGGGCGCGGGCGACGTGCAGGGCCTGTTCGAGCGGGGACGCGAGGGGTTCCATGGAGCCATTGTCCCGCGCCCCGTACAGGGCGGACGTGGGGTTGACGGCCCACTGGCTCGAAAATATCTTTCAAGAGTGACCAATGAAGTGAAGGAAATTTTCACCGGGGCCGCCGGCACCACCGGCAGCGGCTCCGCCCCGCCCGCGCCCGCCGCCCTGGCCGCCAAGGTACGGACCCTCGCCCCGTCCATGACCCGCTCCATGCAGCGCGTCGCCGAGGCCGTCGCGGCCGACCCGGCCGGCTGCTCCGCCCTCACGGTCACCGGTCTCGCCGAGCTCACCGGCACCAGCGAGGCCACCGTCGTCCGTACCGCACGCCTCCTCGGCTACCCCGGCTACCGCGACCTGCGCCTCGCGCTCGCCGGGCTCGCCGCCCAGCAGCAGTCGGGCCGGGCGCCCGCCGTGACCGCCGACATCGCGGTCGACGACCCGATCGCCGACGTCGTCACCAAGCTGGCGTACGACGAGCAGCAGACCCTCGCCGACACCGCCGCCGGCCTGGACACCGTCCAGCTCGGCGCCGCCGTCACCGCCCTCGCCGGGGCCCGCCGCATCGACATCTACGGCGTCGGCGCCTCCTCCCTCGTCGGCATGGACCTCGCCCAGAAGCTGCTGCGCATCGGTCTCATCGCGCACGCGCACACCGACCCGCACCTGGCCGTCACCAACGCCGTGCAGCTGCGCTCCGGCGACGTGGCCGTGGCCATCACGCACTCGGGATCGACCGGTGACGTCATAGAACCCCTCCGCGTCGCCTTCGACCGGGGAGCGACGACGGTCGCGATCACGGGCCGCCCGGACGGGCCCGTGTCGCAGTACGCCGACCACGTCCTCACCACCTCGACCGCCCGCGAGAGCGAACTGCGCCCGGCCGCCATGTCCAGCCGTACGAGTCAGCTCCTCGTCGTGGACTGCCTGTTCATAGGCGTGGCCCAGCGCACGTACGACACGGCCGCCCCCGCCCTCGCCGCCTCCTACGAGGCCCTCGCGCACCGCCACACCCCGCGCGGCAGCACCCGCTAGAAGCCAGCCTGTACGACGAGAAAGAGCCGCCTTCCTCATGACCTCCACCAGCGCGAACGCGAACTCCACCCCGGCCACGGACTCCCGGGGCACGGCCTCCCGGGACACAGCCTCCCCCGGGGATTCCCGCACCTACGGCGAACTGCGCGCCCAGCTCGCCACCCTCACCACCGAGGCGTTCCGCCCCGAGCTCGCCGACATCGACCGGCTCCCGACGGCCGAGATCGCCCGCATCATGAACGGCGAGGACCGCACCGTCCCCGAGGCCGTCGCCGCCCAGCTCCCCCGGATCGCCGCGGCCATCGACGCCACCGCCGAGCGGATGGCCCGCGGCGGCCGGCTGATCTACGCGGGCGCCGGCACGGCCGGGCGGCTCGGCGTGCTGGACGCGAGCGAGTGCCCGCCCACCTTCAACACCGACCCGTCCGAGGTCGTCGGCCTGATCGCGGGCGGCCCGACCGCGATGGTCAAGGCCGTCGAGGGCGCGGAGGACTCCAGGGAACTGGCGGCGGCGGACCTGGACGCCCTCGCCCTCACCCCGGACGACACCGTCGTCGGCATCTCGGCCTCCGGCCGCACCCCCTACGCCATCGGCGCCGTCGAGCACGCCCGCGCCGCGGGGGCCCTCACCATCGGGCTGTCCTGCAACGCGGACAGCGCGCTCGCGGCCGCCGCCGAGCACGGCCTGGAGGTCGTCGTGGGCCCCGAGCTCCTCACGGGCTCCACCCGCCTCAAGGCGGGCACGGCCCAGAAGCTCGTCCTCAACATGATCTCGACCATCACGATGATCCGGCTCGGCAAGACGTACGGAAACCTCATGGTCGACGTCCGCGCCTCCAACGAGAAGCTGCGCGCCCGCTCCCGCCGCATCGTCGCCCTGGCCACCGGCGCGCAGGACGCGGAGATCGAGGCCGCGCTCGCCGCCACCGACGGCGAGGTCAAGAACGCCATCCTCGTCCTCCTCTCCGGAGTCGACGGCCCCTCCTCCGCCGCCCTGCTCGACGAAGCGCAGGGCCACCTCCGCGCCGCCCTCCGGGCCGCCCGTACCACCTGAACCACCCCGCACCTCCTCCCCCCTCCCGCACAGCAAGGCACCCGCACCATGACCGAACCCAAGAACCGCGCCACCGCCGCCGCGATCCTTCCGCTCGTCGGAGGCGCGGGGAACGTCACCTCCATCGCCCACTGCATGACCCGGCTCCGCCTGGGCCTGCGCGACCGCACCCTCGTCCGGGACGAGGAACTGAAGGCCCTGTCCGCCGTCATGGGCGTGGTCGAGGACGACACGTACCAGATCGTGCTCGGGCCGGGCGCGGTCGCCCGGGTCACCCCGGAGTTCGAGGCCCTGGTGGCGGAGGAACGAGCGGCCGCCCCCGTCCCCACGGCCGCCCCCACCCCCACCGCCGACGAACTGGCCGCACAGGGCGCCGCGATCAAGGACCGGCAGAAGGCGAAGAACGCCACCCCCTTCAAGCTGTTCCTGCGCAGGATCGCGAACATCTTCGTCCCGCTGATCCCGGCCCTGATCGGCTGCGGCATCATCGCCGGCCTCAACGGCCTGCTCATCAACCTGGGCTGGCTCCCCGCCGTCACCCCCGCCCTCGCCGCCATCGCGACCGGCTTCATGGCGCTGATCGCGGTCTTCGTGGGCCTGAACACGGCGAAGGAGTTCGGCGGTACGCCGATCCTGGGCGGCGCGGTCGCCGCGATCATCGTCTTCCCGGGCGTCGCCGAAGCCGACGTCTTCGGCCAGTCGCTCTCCCCGGGCCAGGGCGGCGTACTGGGCGCGCTCGGCGCGGCGGTCCTCGGGGTGTACGTCGAGAAATGGTGCCGCCGCTGGGTCCCGGAGTCCCTGGACGTCCTGGTCACCCCCACCCTCACGGTCCTGGTCTCCGGCCTCGTCACCGTCTTCGGCCTGATGTTCGTGGCCGGTGAGATCTCCACGGCCATCGGCGACTTCGCCGGCTGGCTGCTGTCCACCGGCGGCGTGGCCGCCGGCTTCGTCCTCGGTGGCCTGTTCCTCCCCCTCGTGATGCTGGGCCTGCACCAGGCCCTGATCCCGATCCACGCCACCCTCATCGAGCAGCAGGGCTTCACCGTCCTCCTGCCGATCCTCGCCATGGCGGGCGCGGGCCAGGTCGGCGCGGCCGCCGCGGTCTATCTCCGCCTCCCCCGCAACACCTCGATCCGCCGCACCATCAGGTCCGCGATCGCGCCCGGTTTCCTGGGCGTGGGCGAGCCCCTGATCTACGGCGTCTCGCTCCCCCTGGGCCGCCCCTTCGTCACCGCGTGCGTCGGCGGCGCCTTCGGCGGCGGCGTCGTGGGCCTGCTCAACCAGCTCGGCGACTCGGTGGGCTCAACGGCCATCGGCCCGTCCGGCTGGGCCCTGTTCCCCCTCCTCGACGGTGACAAGAGCCTGGCCGCGGTCGCCGCGGTCTACGCCGCCGGCCTGGTCGCCGGCTACATCGCGGGCTTCCTGGCGACGTACTACTTCGGTTTCACCCGGCAGATGCTGACCGACCTCAACGTCTCCACGGACGAACCCGCGACGCCCCGGCCGGCCCCGGGCACCCCGGCCCAGGGCCCGGTCCCGGCCGTCCTGCCCCGCGCCGGAGGACCCCGGTCACCGTAAGCACGCATCGGCGCACAGTTCCGCGACCGCGACCGCGACCGCGACCGCGACCAGCAGACGCGGCGCGGGCCGCTCACCCTCCAGGCCGAAGCAGCCGAAGCCTTCAACCGAGCGGTGAATCAGTTCGAAGCGGCGCCACCCGGGCGGAGGCGGCGGTTTCGGCCGGTGAGAAGACAGCACGAAAACCTCCTCCACCAGGGCACTCGCCTCGTCGGACGTCTCCGCCGTCATGGTCAGGGTCCTGGTCCCGTCGTCGACGGCGGTCCACAGCCCGGCGGTGTCGTCGTGCTCGCGCCGGCCGGAAGCCTCATGCCATTACGCTCCCACCCGCCCCCGGCACGGCCGCGCCTCACGGCAGCCGCCCCGCCGCGTTGATCTCCCGCACCCGCACCCTCAGCACCTCCCCCGGCGGAGCCGGGCGCACGTCCTCCGGCGGGCAGTCCCACTCCCGGCCCCCACCCGGCGGCCGCAGCTGTACATACGTCCCCACCTGCCCCATCACCCTCCCCACCCGCCCGTCCCGGACATCCACGGCGTACGTCCCCGGCTCCGGCGGCCCGCCGACCGTCACGGCTTGAGCCCGTGCAGGACGGCGGCGAGCCTCATCGCCGTGTCGAGGTTGCACCGCCCCAGGTCCACCAGCGGGTACGGCGCCTCGCTCGCCAGCGACACCACGTCCACCCGCAACGACGGCAGCGTCACCGACACCACCTCCAGTCCCTCCCGCAACTGGGCCACCACCTCTTCCGCAGCCCGCAACCGCTCCGACGACCGCACCACCATGACCAGGCACCTCCGCACGCTGTGTATTAGCTTTCCTCACACAGAGTGGCCGAAAGCGCACTAGCCTGACCAGTAACAGCGGCCAACAACACCGCATGTCGGACAGGGAGTTGCCATGCCCGGACCCAAGGGCCTCGACCCGTCTTCCTCCCCCAGGGCCCTGCTCGGCGCGGAACTGCGCCACGCCCGCGAGAAGGCCGGCCTCACGCAGGAGGAGCTGGGCCAGCCGCTGTTCGTGAGCGGCTCGTTCATCGGCCAATTGGAGGCGGGCACGCGCCGGATGATGCCGGAGTACGCGGTGAAGATAGACGAAGTCCTGGGCACGGCCGGCTTCTTCGAGCGGAACTGCAAGGCGTCCACGAAGTCGAAGTACCCGGACCACTTCGCGGAAGCGGCCGAGGCGGAAGCGATCGCGACGGCGATCAAGGAGTACGCGCCGCTGCTGATCCCGGGCCTGTTGCAGACGGAGGCGTACGCGAGGGCGATCTTCCGCGCGTACCAGCCGACGGCGACGGAGGCGGTCATCGACGAACTGGTGGCGGCGAGGCTGGAGCGCGCGCACCTGCTCGACGATCCAGCAAAGCCGTTGTTGTGGACGGTCCTGGACGAGGCGGTACTGCGCCGCAAGGTCGGCGAGCCCGCCGAGACGGCGGAGGCACTGCGCCATGTGACGGCGATGGTCCGGCGCCACCGGGTCATCGTGCAGGTGCTGCCGTTCGAGGCGGGCGCGCACGCGGCGATGGGCGGCGCCCTCAAGCTGATGGCCTTCGACGACGCACCCCCGCTCGCCTACCTCGAAGGCCCGGGTACAGGGCGGCTGGAGGACGATCCGGCCACGGTCGCCCGCCACCAACTGGCCTACGATCTGATTGGGGCCATGGCGCTGTCACCCAAGGAATCCCTGGCTCTGATCGATTCAGTGGCGGAGGATTACGCGCATGGAGATCACCCCTGAGTACGACCTGTCCACGGCGACCTGGCACAAGTCCAGCTACAGCGACGGCAGCGGCGGCAACTGCCTGGAGATCGCCACCTGGCGCAAGTCCACGTACAGCGGCGGAGACGGCGGCGACTGCCTCGAAGTAGCCGACGGCCACCCCGGCATCGTCCCCGTCCGGGACTCGAAAGACCTGCTCGGCCCGGCGCTCGTGTTCCGGGCCGGGGCCTGGTCCGCGTTCGTCACCGGCGTGAAGAACGGGCAGGTCACAGCTGCCTGACTCGGCCCGGGGCTCAAGCCCCGGAGTCCGAGCCCTTTTCAGTGGACGGGGTGGTGGGTAACACCAACCACCCGCCCCAACTCCCGCCCGCACCACCGCGCGTGACCTTCCGTGACCGGCTTGCCACAACGCGTCGCGGCGGTCTAGCGTGCCCCCATAACCGCATAACGAACAGCCCCCGCCGGTGTGTCCGCACCGACGAGGGCTTAACCAACAAGATCGAACGAGGCGATCCCATGGCTGCAAGCCAGCTTAATCCTGCCCTGCCCGCGCCCGCACATCCCCTGGCCAATCCGGGGTACGGAAAGCGCAGCGCCCCCGAGCAACGCCGCCCCCACGACGGCGACTTCGCCCACCTCCCCCGCCGCGAGGCGTCCATCGCCGGGTACATCGACCGGCTCCCCGAGGGCGCGGACATCTCCGTGAAGACGCTGGCCAAGGTCCTGCCGGACTACGGCCAGTGCGCCGTACGCACGGCCCTCCGCCGCCTCTCGGAAGCCGGTCATCTGCGCCTGGGCAAGGAGGCCGTCACCGACCGGACGGGCAGCCGCCGCTGGGTCACCCGTACGTTCTTCTCCCGCACGGCCAGGGACGACGCCTGGTGGGCCGCGTTCCAGGGCGGCGGCAACGCCCCCGGCACGCCCCGCCCCGCTCAGCCGCGCCGGCCCCGTCCGCGCAGCCGGGCGTACGGCATCCTCGCCTCGCTGGGCCGCACCGAGCCCGCGATGTCGCTCTCGGAGGCCGACTGCGTCGCGCTGGAGACCCTGGCCGCCGACTGGCTGACCCGTGGCGCCACCGAGGCCGAGCTGGTGCACGCGCTGACCGGCGGCCTGCCCCGGCCGGTCCACAGTCCGCCCGCGATCGCCCGTGTCCGGCTGGGGAAGCTGCCGCCGCAGCGGGCACCCGAGCCCCAGCCCGGGCAGACGGCCGCCCGCCCGCCCCTGCGCATGCTGGAGTGCACGGAATGCCGTGTGCCGGGCCGCCCGGAAGCCCTGGCCGGCGGCCTGTGCCGGGTGTGCCGCGACGAGCCTGCGCGCCCGCCGGGCAGCGGCCTGCCCGCGTCCGAGGTGCGCGCCCACGCGGCCAGGGTGCGAGCAGCGGCGGCCCGCCCGCCCGAGAGGGCCCGCAGGTGACCGTTCAGCTCACCCGCGCCAAAAGCCGGGCACGATGGCGAGAAGCTCGAGGACTTCGCCCATCGAAGCCGACAACGCCCGAGGGCGGCGCCCCTTCCCCGGAGGCACCGCCCTCGTACTGTCAATCGTCAGCCGTCAGCCGCGACCGGCGGGCTCCTTCTCCGGCGCCGGGTGCGACGGCGGCGCGTCCCAGCACTCCACCCCGTCGAGGTCCGGCATCCGGCTCTTGGTGAAGACCGGGTTCAGGCCCTGGCGGCGCTGCGCCACGTAGTCGTCGAGCAGCCGGAACGCGATCACCGACAGCGGCAGGATCGCCACCAGGTTGACCAGTGCCATGAAGCCCATGAAGACGTCGGCGAGGTTCCACACCACACTCACCGAACCGAGCGCACCGAGGAAGACCACGACCAGGACGAGCGCGCGGTACCCCGGCAGGACCCACTTCTTGTCCGTCATGAACTCGATGTTGGACTCGCCGTAGTAGTAATTGCCGATCATGGAGCTGAAGGCCAGCATGAAGACGACCAGCGTCAGCACGTGCCCGGCCCAGCCGCCCAGCGTCTCGGTGAGCGCGGTCTGGGTGAGGTCCGCGCCCTGGCGGGCACCGGCCAGTTCCGGGTTGGTCGTCAGGATGATGAAGGCGGTCATCGAGCAGATCAGCAGGGTGTCGAAGTAGACGCCCAGCGACTGGACCAGGCCCTGCTTGACCGGGTGGGAGACCTCGGCGGTGGCGCCGGCGTTCGGGGCCGAACCGAGACCCGCCTCGTTGGAGAACATGCCGCGGCGGATGCCCTGCTGGATCGCCATGCCGATGGCGCCGCCCGCCACCTCGCGGAAGCCGAGGGCGCCGCCGATGATGTCGGCGAAGACGCGCGGCACGTCACCGATGTTCAGGACGACGACGATCAGACCGAGCACCAGGTAGAGCACGGCCATCACCGGCACGAGGACCTGGGTGACGGAGCTGATCCGGCGTACGCCGCCGAAGACGGCCAGGGCCAGCAGCACGGCGAGCCCGATGCCGGTCACCGGCGCGAACCAGGAGGTGTCGTCGGCGGAGAAGGAGGCGCCTGCCACGGCGGTGATGGTGTTGGCCTGCACCGCGTTGAAGACGAAACCGAAGGTCAGCGTGATGGTGACGGCGAAGAGCACACCGAGCCAGCGCTTCTTGAGCGCGCGCTCCATGTAGTACGCGGGTCCGCCCCGGTACGTGCCGTCCTTGTCCTGCACCTTGTAGAGCTGGGCGAGCGTCGATTCGACGAACGCCGAAGCGGCGCCGATGAACGCCATCACCCACATCCAGAAGACGGCGCCCGCGCCGCCCAGGGTGATGGCGGTGGCGACACCGGCGATGTTGCCGGTGCCGACGCGCGCGGCGGCGGAGATGGTGAAGGCGCCGAAGGAGGAGACCTGCTTACGGCCGTCCTTGGCGGGAGCCGTCTTGTCGCCCAGGACGCGCAGCATCTCGGGGAAGAGCCTGCCCTGCACCACCTTGGACCTGACGGTGAACCACAGGCCCGCGCCCACGACGAGCGGGATCAGCAGATAGGTCCAGAAGACGTCGTTGACGTCCATGATCATGGAGTCCAGCGTGTCCATACGTGACGTGTCCTCGGAGTCGGGAGTGCTCGGCTCTGACGGCGCACGTATGCGGCCGGCCGTGGAAGTATTCATTCCATACAAAGCTCCCGGCAGGCTACCCAGGAGCAAAGCCGCACAATACCCCTGGGATCGGTGCGCTTTCTCACAGGCTGAGACGCGGCGCGCGCCGAAACGCCACCGGGGCGGCACCCCCGAAGGGATGCCGCCCCGGTGCTGCGGGACAGATGACCGAACGAGTCGATCAGAAGTCCATGTCACCGCCCGGCATGCCGCCGCCCGCGGGGGCACCGGCCTTCTCGGGCTTGTCGGCGATGACCGCCTCCGTGGTGAGGAACAGCGCGGCGATCGACGCGGCGTTCTGCAGAGCGGAGCGCGTGACCTTCGCCGGGTCGATGATGCCCTCGGCGATCATGTCGACGTACTCGCCGGTCGCGGCGTTCAGGCCGTGACCGATCGGCAGGTTGCGCACCTTCTCGACGATGACGCCACCCTCGAGGCCACCGTTGACGGCGATCTGCTTGAGCGGGGCCTCCAGCGCGAGACGCACGGCGTTGGCGCCGGTCGCCTCGTCGCCCGAGAGCTCGAGCTTCTCGAAGACGGCCGTGGCCTGGAGCAGAGCCACGCCACCACCGGCGACGATGCCCTCCTCGACGGCGGCCTTGGCGTTGCGCACCGCGTCCTCGATGCGGTGCTTGCGCTCCTTGAGCTCGACCTCGGTGGCGGCACCGGCCTTGATGACGGCCACGCCGCCGGCCAGCTTCGCCAGGCGCTCCTGGAGCTTCTCGCGGTCGTAGTCCGAGTCGGAGTTCTCGATCTCGGCACGGATCTGGTTGACGCGGCCCTGGACCTGGTCGCTGTCACCGGCGCCGTCGACGATCGTCGTCTCGTCCTTGGTGATGACGACCTTGCGGGCGCGACCGAGCAGGTCGAGACCGGCGTTCTCCAGCTTGAGGCCGACCTCCTCGGAGATGACGGTGCCACCGGTGAGGATGGCGATGTCGCCGAGCATGGCCTTGCGGCGGTCACCGAAGCCCGGAGCCTTGACGGCGACGGACTTGAAGGTGCCACGGATCTTGTTGACGACGAGCGTGGACAGCGCCTCGCCCTCGACGTCCTCCGCGATGATCAGCAGCGGCTTGCCCGACTGCATGACCTTCTCCAGCAGCGGAAGGAGGTCCTTCACGTTGGAGATCTTGGAGTTGACGATCAGGATGTACGGGTCGTCGAGCGACGACTCCATGCGCTCCATGTCGGTGGCGAAGTACGCCGAGATGTAGCCCTTGTCGAAGCGCATGCCCTCGGTGAGCTCAAGCTCCAGACCGAAGGTCTGCGACTCCTCGACGGTGATGACGCCTTCCTTGCCGACCTTGTCCATCGCCTCGGCGATGAGCTCGCCGATCTGGGTGTCGGCGGCGGAGATGGAGGCCGTGGAAGCGATCTGCTCCTTGGTCTCCACATCCTTGGCCTGCTCAAGGAGAGCGGCGGAGACGGCCTCGACGGCCTTCTCGATGCCGCGCTTGAGGGCCATCGGGTTGGCGCCGGCGGCGACGTTGCGCAGGCCCTCGCGGACCAGAGCCTGGGCGAGGACGGTCGCGGTCGTCGTGCCGTCACCGGCGACGTCGTCGGTCTTCTTCGCGACTTCCTTGACCAGCTCGGCGCCGATCTTCTCGTACGGGTCCTCGAGCTCGATCTCCTTGGCGATGGAAACACCATCGTTGGTGATCGTGGGGGCGCCCCACTTCTTCTCGAGGACGACGTTGCGGCCCTTGGGGCCGAGGGTGACCTTGACGGCGTCGGCGAGCTGGTTCATCCCGCGCTCGAGACCGCGCCGTGCCTCCTCGTCGAACGCGATGATCTTGGCCATGTGAAGTGGTCCTCCCGGACTGGGGTGGATTCTCCGGACCGAGTGGCGCCCGCGACGGACGGCCAGCCTGCCTGGTGGTTTTCCTTGTCCCACCCGGCCTGCGGGCCTCACCGGCCCGGTCCTTCTGTCACTCTCACTGGGAGAGTGCTAACAGTGCTAACGCCAATGATTAGCACTCGACCCCTTCGAGTGCAAGCGTCCCCCTCCGATGTGGACAGACGGTCCGGGGGCGCGCGGCACGCAGGAAGGGCCTGCACCCGGTGCGGGTGCAGGCCCTTCCTGCGTGAGTGCGTCGGTGGCCGATCGCGCCGGGATCAGACGGCGAGCTTGACCATGTCCGCCTGCGGACCCTTCTGGCCCTGCGAGATCTCGAATTCGACTCGCTGACCTTCTTCAAGGGTGCGGTACCCGTCCATCTGGATCGCGCTGTAGTGGACGAAAACATCCGCACCACCGTCGACCGCGATGAAGCCGTACCCCTTCTCCGCGTTGAACCACTTGACGGTGCCCTGAGCCATGCCTAACTCCCCTATTACTGGCCCTTGCACGGGACCGCACTTCGCGGACCCGGGTCAGATCTCCACCCTCCGACAGGAGAGGGCGTGCGCCGGAACGCGTCGACCGCGGCTGAATGTATCCGCCCAACTGCCCTCTGCAACAGGTCAATCGGACGAGAAATCTGGGCGCGGCCGAGCACTCGAATATGAGGAATTCCCTGGTTTCCAGGGCAAGTCGGGCCGGACAAAGCGCGCATTGGCGGCAATCGGCTCGAACACTTTGGCTGCTTCTTGTCGCACGGGGACGCATTCTCATATGCGCCCGGCAAAGACAGCGGAGGGGGCTTCCCCAACTCTACCCCGCCCAACCCTACTGAATTGCCCCCTCCGCTTCTGGGGCGGAGGGGGCAAGGCGCGTGACGAGGGCGGTGCGGCGGCGGATCAGCCTCCGGCGACGGCCGGGATGATCGAGACGCCGGCGCCGTCCGGCGTGGCGGTCTCCAGGCCCTGCTCGAAGCGCACGTCGTCGTCGTTCACGTACACGTTCACGAAGCGGCGCAGCTTGCCCTGGTCGTCCAGGACCCGGGCCGCGATGCCCGCGTGGTTCTTCTCCAGGTCGGCGATGACCTCGGCGAGGGTCGCGCCCTCGGCCGCGACCTCGGCCCTGCCGTCCGTGTACGTACGGAGAATCGTCGGAATGCGGACGTTGACACTCATGCGAGGCCAGCCTCTCGGAAAGAGTCCAGGTTGGGGCGGATGACGGCGGACTGGCCCGTGGTCGGGGCCACCGCCTCAAGGGTCTTCAGGCCGTCGCCCGTGTTGAGCACGACGGTCGTGAGGGCCGGGTCCAGCAGGCCGGCCTCGATGAGCTTCCTGGTGACGCCGACGGTCACGCCGCCCGCGGTCTCCGCGAAGATGCCCTCCGTCTCGGCCAGCAGCTTGATCGACTCGACGACCTGCTCGTCGTCGACGTCCTCGACCGCGCCGCCCGTGCGGCGGGCGATGTCCAGGACGTAGGGGCCGTCGGCCGGGTTGCCGATCGCCAGCGACTTGGCGATCGTGTTCGGCTTCTGCGGCCGTACGACGTCGTGCCCGGCCTTGAAGGCCGTCGACACCGGGGAGCAGCCCTCCGCCTGGGCGCCGAAGATCTTGTACGGCTTGTCCTCGACCAGGCCCAGGGCGATGAGCTCCTTCAGGCCCTTGTCGATCTTCGTGAGCTGCGAGCCCGAGGCGATCGGGATGACGAGCTGGTCCGGGATCTCCCAGCCCAGCTGCTCGCAGATCTCGTACGCCAGGGTCTTGGAGCCCTCGCCGTAGTACGGGCGCAGGTTGACGTTGACGAATCCCCAGCCCTCGCCCAGCGGGTCGCCGATGAGCTCGGAGCAGAAACGGTTGACGTCGTCGTAGTTTCCCTCGATGCCGACCAGGTCGCCACCGTAGACGGAGGCCATGACGACCTTGCCCTGCTCCAGGTCGTGCGGGATGAACACGCAGGAGCGGAAGCCGGCCCGCGCGGCGGCGGCGCCGACCGCGCCGGCGAGGTTGCCGGTGGAGGAGCAGGAGAGCGTGGTGAAGCCGAACGCGCGTGCGGCCTCGACGGCGATGGCGACGACGCGGTCCTTGAAGGAGTGCGTCGGGTTGCCGGAGTCGTCCTTGACGTACAGACCACCGGTGACACCCAGCTCGCGGGCCAGGTTGTCGGCCTTGACGAGCTTGGTGAAGCCGGGGTTCAGGCTGGGCTTGGACGCCACGTCGGCGGGCACGGGCAGCAGCGGCGCGTAGCGCCAGATGTTGTCCGGTCCGGCCTCGATCTGCTTGCGCAACGCCTCGGCGTCACCGAGCGGGAGGTCGTAGGCGACCTCGAGAGGACCGAAACAGGAAGAACAGGCGAAGATCGGGCCGAGTTCGAATCGCTCTCCGCACTCGCGGCAGGAAAGCGCGGCGGCGGGGCCCAGGTCTACGGGCAGGGAATGCGAGTCGGTGGCGCTTGCATCGGTTTCGACGGTCTGCACAGCCATGGTGGCGAGGCCCTTTCTCCTCATCTTCCCCACGGCGCGTTTCGCCGTGAGACGGAATTGGCACCGTCCCCACCGTTACCTCGCGGTCGGCGGGATGGTTGCCGGGACTTCAACGGGCCGTTCCCTCTGTCCCTCTGGATGAGCGCTATGGCGGCGGGTCTGGACCCGGCGCATTTGTGTCCGCGAGACCCCCCGAGATGCGAGGGCGGTCCGCGTTGTTCAAGACTGTAACCGAAGCCCCGGGCGGCGGAGACAGTCGTCCGCACCGCGAGATGACTGTATTGATATGCCGCTTTTGCGGCATGGCACGCAAGGGAGAAGCACGTGCTCGAAGAGGTGGAGCGCTGGCTGGAACTGCGGTCCTGGACCACGGCCGACCGGTCGCTGGACCAGCTGGTCGCGGCCAAGACCGGACGTGGCCACACCGTCAGCGTCGTGCTGCCCGCCCTCGACGAGGAGTCGACGGTGGGTGACATCGTCGCGGCGATACGCCATGAGCTGATGGAGGCCGTGCCGCTCGTCGACGAGCTCGTCGTCGTCGACTCCGGTTCGAAGGACCGCACGGCGCAGGTGGCGACGGCGGCGGGGGCACGGGTCGTCCACCGTGACGCCGTGCTGCCGCGCATACCGGCCCTGCGCGGCAAGGGAGAGGTGCTGTGGCGGTCACTCCTGGTGACCAGTGGCGACATCGTGTGCTTCATCGACTCGGACCTGAAGGACTTCTCCGCCTCGTTCGTCTCGGGCATCGTCGGGCCGCTGCTCACCGAGCCCGACGTGCACTTCGTGAAGGCGATGTACGACCGCCCTCTCGGCGAAGCCACAGGTCAGGGCGGCCGGGTGACCGAGCTGGTGGCCCGCCCGCTGCTCAATCTGCACTGGCCGCAGCTGGCCGGATTCGTCCAGCCGCTGGGCGGCGAGTACGCCGTGCGCCGCTCGCTCCTGGAGCGGCTGCCCTTCCCCGTCGGTTACGGAGTGGAGTTGGGCCTGCTCGTCGACTCGCTCCACACGGTGGGTCTGGACGCGCTGGCCCAGGTCGACGTGGGCGTACGCAAACACCGCCACCAGGACGGGCAGGCGCTCGGACGGATGGCCGCCACGATCTACCGGACGGCTCAGCAGCGGCTTTCGCGCGGCGCTCTGGTGCGGCCCGTGCTGACGCAGTTCGAACGGGACGAGGACGGCGGGTTCGGGTTCGTGCCGCGGACCTACGCGGTGGACACGGAGGAGCGGCCGCCGATGTGCGAGATCGACGAGTACGCGTCACGCCGCGCGGCGTGACGCCGGAGGCTCCGGACCGTACGCACGTTTGAGGGCAGCCAGGACTGGCTAGGTTCGCCACATGGTCTCCGAGCACGCTGCACAGGTACTCGTCGCTTCCAATCGCGGCCCGGTCTCGTACACCCTCCGCGAGGACGGTTCACTCGACGCCAGGCGCGGCGGGGGCGGTCTCGTCTCCGGTCTGTCGGCGATCGGGCGGGACGGGGACGGAGCCTCCTCGCTGTGGGTGTGCGCGGCGCTCGGGGACGGCGACCGGGAGGCGGTGCGGCGCGGGACCGGCGAGCCGGGCGTGCGGATGCTCGACATCGACGCCGGGGTGCACGCGGACGCGTACAACGGCATCGCGAACTCCGTGCTGTGGTTCGTCCACCACATGCTCTACCAGACCCCGCTGGAGCCGGCCTTCGACGCGGAGTTCCGGCGGCAGTGGGCGGCGTACGAGACGTACAACCGCGCCTTCGCCGACGCCCTGGCGGCCGAGGCGGCGCCGGGCGCCGTGGTGATGGTGCAGGACTACCACCTGTGCCTGGTGCCCGGCATGCTGCGCGAGCTGCGCCCGGACCTGCGGATCGGCCACTTCTCGCACACCCCGTGGGCGCCCGTCGACTACTTCCGCCTGCTGCCCGACGACATCGCGCGGCAGCTGCTGCGCGGTCTGCTGGGCGCGGACCGGGTGGCGTTCCTGACCCGGCGCTGGGCGGACACCTTCGCGGCGTGCGCGGTGGACGTGCTGGGCGCCGGCGCGCTGGAGGGCACGGCGGTCGGGGTGCACGGCCTGGGCGCGGACGCGGACTTCCTGCGGGCGCGCTCGCAGCGGCAGGACGTGGAGGAGTGGCTGGTCAGGCTGCGGGAGCGGGTCGGGGCCGGGCGCAGGACCGTCGTCCGGGTGGACCGCACGGAACTCTCCAAGAACATCGTGCGCGGACTGCTCGCCTACCGGCGGCTGCTCACGGACCGGCCCGAGTGGCGCGGGCGGGTGGTGCACATCGCGTTCGCGTACCCGTCGCGGCAGGACCTGGCGGTGTACCGCGACTACATGGCGTCCGTACGGCGCCTCGCCGAGGAGATCAACGCCGAGTACGGGACGGACGACTGGCAGCCGGTGCTGCTGGAGCTGGACGACGACTTCGCGCGGTCCCTGGCGGCGTACCGGATGGCCGACGTGGCGCTGGTCAACCCGGTCAGGGACGGCATGAACCTCGTGGCCAAGGAGGTGCCCGTCGTCTCCGACGAGGGGTGCGCGCTGGTGCTCTCGCGGGAGGCGGGGGCATACGAGGAACTGGGCGAGGACGCGATCGCCGTCAACCCGTACGACGTCATGGCGACGGCGGACGCGCTGCACGAGGCGCTGGTGATGGATCCGCAGGAGCGGGCCGAGCGTACGAAGCGGCTGGCCGCGGCGGCGACGGCGCTGCCGCCGACGGCCTGGTTCCTGGACCAGCTCGCGGCGCTGGCCCCGGAGTAGAGCCGGGCGGGCCGGACCGGGAAGCCGCCGCGGCGCGGCTGCGCGCGGCGGCTTCCCGGTCCGGCCCGGAATCAGGCCCCTCCGGCGATCGTGGCCAGAGCGGTGAGCAGCCGGACCACTCCCGACGGGCCTTCGACCACCAGGTCCGCCCGGTCCGCGAGGGCGGGGACTTCGCTGCCGCTGCACACCAGCAGGCCCGGGACGCCCTCCGTGCGCAGCTCCTCCACGGCCGCGTACGCGGCCACGTCACCCAGGTCGTCCCCGGCGTACAGGACGTGGCTCGCACCGGTCTCGCGCACGTGCTCGGTCAGCGCCACGCCCTTGTCGACGCCGGGCGGGCGCAGCTCCAGTACCAGACGGCCGGGTTCGACGATCAGGCCGTGGCGGGCGGCGAGGTCGGCCAGGGGGACGCGCAGGGACTCGAACGCCGTCACCGGGTCGGCGGCGCGGCGCGTGTGCACGGCGACGGCCCGGCCCTTCTCCTCGACCCATGAGCCGCGCCAGGCTTCGATGCCGTCGAGGAAGCCGGGGAGTTCGGCGCGGACGGCCTCCACGCCGGGGTGGGCGGCGGGGGCGCGGACGGTACCGGTGACGGCGTCCCAGCGTTCGGCACCGTAATGGCCGAGCACGACGAGGTGTTCGAGGCCGGGGACGCCCGCGAAGCCGCCGTTGCGGACCGCGACGGCGGCCGGGCGGCCGGTGATCACGGCGAGGGCGCCGGTGTGGGGCGCGAGGGCGGCGAGCGCCTCCACCGCGCCGGGGTGGGCGCGGGCCTGCTCGGGGTCGGGGACGATGTCGGCGAGCGTGCCGTCGAAGTCGAGGGCGATCAGCGCCCGGTCCGGCGCGTCCAGCAGCGCGGCGAGGCCGTCGCGGCCGGCGGGGGTCACCGGCGTGAGGTCGGTCGGCAGGGGATGCGGATGCGGTTGCGGTTGGCTGCCCATGCCCCCCGACCCTACCGGCGCACGCCCGGCCCGGTACCGGACCCGTACCGGCTCAGCGGCGTTCGCGGCGGGCGTCCCGCACCCGGCGGAGGCGGTTGACGGTGACGGGGTCGTGGGCGAGCGCGCGCGGGTCGTCGATCAGGGCGTTGAGGAGCTGGTAGTAGCGGGTCGGCGAGATGCCGAGCTGCTCGCGCATGGCCCGTTCCTTGGCCCCGGGCCCGGCCCAGGAGCGCCGCTCCACGGCGAGGAGGGCACGGTCCCGCTCGGAGAGCTCGGGACCGCGCGCGTCCTCTTCGTCGGAGTCGTAAGGCATATGAGCAGTCTAGAACGGGTCGGAAACGCCCTGCTCTGCGTCGCTCTGCGCTGCTCTGTGTTCCTCCGTGCTGCTCTGTGCCGCCCGGCGTCGCTTCGCGTTACCCGGCTTACTCGGCGTTCTCCGTCGCCATCGCCTCACGGCCGATGGAGCCGAGGGTCCCGGCCGGGTCGCCGTCGGGGCCGACCACGGAGCCGATCTGCTTCTTGACGCTCTCGCTGACCTTCGCCCACGACGTCTTGTCCACCGGGTAGAGCGTCGACTCCGGCAGCGCTTCGAGGAACGGCCACAGCTTCTTGTGCTCGGGGTCCTCGCTCATCGTCTCGGAGGCGGAGACGGTGACCGGCAGCAGGTCGTACTGGTCGGCGAACTCGAGGACGTTCTCGTCGCTGTACGCGAAGTCGAGGAAGTCGCCGATCTGCTTGCGGTGGCCGTTCTGCTTGAAGCCCATCATCCAGTCGGCGACGCCCATGCTGGAATCCGGCTTGCCGTTCGGTCCGGGCAGCGGCACCATGCCGACCTCGACGCCCTTCTTCTCGGCCTGCTGAAGAAGGGAGGGGTGGCCGTTGAGCATGCCGACCTCACCGTTCGCGAACGCGGTGAAGGCGGGCTTCCTGTTGAGCTTGGCGGGGGCGACGGGGCCGGTCAGCCCCTTTCCGACGAGGTCGTCCTTCAGCCAGTCGAAGGCCTTGACGTTCTGCTCGGAGTCGATCTGGTACGTCCCGACCGCGTCGGTGTAACCGCCACCGGCGCTGAGCATCCACATCATGGTCTCGGCCTGGGCCTCCTCGTTGCCGAGCGGCAGCGCGAACGGGTACTTCACATCGCGCTGCTTGAGCGCGGCGGCCGCGCTCCCGATCTCGCCCCACGTCTTCGGGGGCTCCAGACCGGCCTGGGTGAAGAGCGTCTCGTTGTAGAAGAGCAGGCGGGTGCTGGCCACGAACGGCAGGCCGTACGGCACGCGGTTGACCTCGCCCGCGTCGGCGAGCGGGGCGAGGAAGTTGGCCTGTACGGGGATGGAGAGCAGGTCGTCGACGGAGTAGAGCTGGTCCTGGGCCGCGTAGTCGGCGTACGCGCCGATCTGGGCGATGTCGGGGGCCTTGCCGGCCGCGACCATCTCGGCGACCTTCCGGTCGACGTCCTTCCAGTCGTAGATCGTGACGTCGATCTTGACGCCCTGGTTCTTGGCCTCGAAAGCGGTGGCGACGCCGTCCCAGTACCGCTTGGTGCTGTCGCCGCCTTCGGGGTCGTAGTCCGCCGCGACGAACTTGAGGGTGACCTCACCCTCGGAGCCGCTGCTCCCGCATCCCGACAGAGCCACTGTCATACCGAGTACGGCGACTGTCGCGGTCAAACCCAAGAAGCGCCGATGCACAGCCCTGTCCCACCCTGATTCATCAATTTGTTGTCCGACATGCATGTGAGCTGCGATTTTCCCCTATTCCGCACGGGGAGGTCTACACCACCCGAATATCGCTTCTGCAACACCTGCGCGCACGGCGGACGGCAGAACGAATGCAAGTGGACTAGACCTTTCCACGGTTGACGCGCGAGACTGTGTCCGTGAAACACGTCATCGCCCTCGATGTGGGCGGCACCGGGATGAAGGCCGCACTGGTCGGCGCGGACGGCACGCTGCTGCACGAGGCCCGCCGGGCCACCGGCAGGGAGCGGGGGCCCGAGGCCGTCGTCGAGTCGATCACCGGCTTCGCCGCCGAGTTGCGCGCGTACGGCGAGGAGCGGTACGGCGAGAGCGCATCGGCCGCCGGCGTGGCCGTGCCCGGCATCGTCGACGCCGAGAACGGGATCGCGGTGTACGCCGCCAACCTCGGCTGGCGCGACGTCCCCCTGCGCGCGCTCCTCGGCGAGAAGCTGCGCGGGGTGCCGGTCGCCCTCGGCCACGACGTCCGCACCGGCGGCCTCGCCGAAGGGCGCATCGGGGCGGGCCGGGACGCGGACCGCTTCCTGTTCGTACCGCTCGGCACCGGGATCGCCGGCGCCATCGGCATCAACGGCGTCATCGAGGCCGGAGCCCACGGCTGCGCCGGCGAGATCGGCCACATCGTCGTACGCCCCGGCGGCCCCCCGTGCGGCTGCGGCCAGCGCGGCTGCCTGGAGCGCCTGGCCTCCGCCTCCGCCGTGTCCGCCGCCTGGGCCGCCGCCTCCGGCGACGCGGACGCCGACGCCGCGGACTGCGCGAAGGCCGTCGAGTCGGGCGACCCGCGGGCCCGGGAGGTGTGGCTCGAAGCCGTCGGCGCGCTCGCCGACGGGCTGGTCACCGCGCTCACCCTCCTGGACCCCCGCACGCTGATCATCGGTGGCGGACTGGCCGAGGCCGGGGAAACCTTGTTCACACCACTGCGGGCGGCCGTCGCGGAACGCGTCACGTTCCAGAAGCTGCCCCCGATCGTTCCGGCGGCCCTCGGGGACACCGCCGGGTGCCTGGGCGCGGGGCTCCTCGCCTGGGATCTTCTCGCCACGGAAGCCCCAGCAATCACAGAAGGCACGGAGGTATCCGCCTGATGGCCGGACGCGCTGCAACCAAGGTTCTCTCCGGCGCCCGGGTGGTGCTGCCGACCGGGACCGTCCAGAACGGCCGGGTCATCGTCGAGGGCGGCCGCATCGCCGGCTCCGCCCCGGCGGACGCCCCCTCCCTGGACCTCTCCGGCCACTGGATCGTGCCCGGCTTCGTCGACATGCACGTGCACGGCGGCGGCGGCGCGTCCTTCACCTCCGGCACCGCCGACGAGGTGCTCAAGGGCGTACGGACGCACCGCGAGCACGGCACGACGACCATCGCCGCGTCGCTGGTCACCGGCGAGATGGACGTACTCGCCCGGCAGGCCGCGCTGCTCTCCGAGCTGGTCGAGCAGGGCGACCTGGCCGGCCTCCACTTCGAGGGACCGTTCATCTCGCCGTGCCGCAAGGGCGCGCACAGCGAGGACCTGCTGCGCGACCCCGACCCGGCGGAGGTCCGCAAGCTGATCGACGCCGCGCACGGCACGGCGAAGATGGTCACGCTGGCGACCGAGCTGCCCGGCGGCATCGACTCGGTGCGGCTGCTCGCCGAGCACGGCGTGATCGCCGCGATCGGCCACACGGACGCGACGTACGAGCAGACCGCCGAGGCCATCGACGCGGGCGCCACCGTCGCCACGCACCTCTACAACGCGATGCCCGCCCTCGGCCACCGCGCGCCCGGCCCGATCGCCGCGCTCCTGGAGGACGAGCGGGTCACGGTCGAGCTGATCAACGACGGCACGCACCTGCACCCGGCCGCGCTGGAGCTGGCGTACCACCGGGCGGGCGCGGACCGGGTCGCGTTCATCACCGACGCGATGGACGCGGCGGGCTTCGGCGACGGCACGTACCTGCTCGGACCGCTGGAGGTCGAGGTCAGGGACGGCGTCGCGCGCCTCGCCGAAGGCGGCTCGATCGCCGGCTCCACGCTCACCCTCGACACCGCCTTCAAGCGCGCGGTGACCGTCGACCGGCTGCCGGTCGAGGACGTCGTACGGTCCGTCTCCGCCAACCCCGCCCGCCTGCTCGGCGTCGACGACAGGGTCGGCTCGCTGGAGCCGGGCAAGGACGCGGACCTGGTGGTGCTGGACGCGGACTTCACGCTCAGGGGCGTGATGCGCAAGGGCGCCTGGGTGATTGGGCCGTAAGTCCCAAGCCGTCCCAACTGGGTTGATTTCTGTACCAGTTGATACCAAAGCGACATAGAGCGGTTGGCCCCGGACCCTGGGCCAACCGCTTTCTTTTTGGCATGATCACCCCGACGCCACGCACACGACAAGCGTTTTCCACGGGGCACAGGGGGTGACGCGGATGATCCTGACGGTCACGCTGAACACCGCGCTCGACATCACCTACCGCGTCCCCGCCCTCGTTCCGCACGCCTCCCACCGCGTGAGCGACGTCGCCGAACGCCCCGGCGGCAAGGGGATCAACGTGGCGCGCGTACTGGCGGCCCTCGGCCACGACACGGTCGTGACGGGCTTCGCCGGCGGCTCCTCCGGCGCCGTGCTGCGCGACCTGCTCGCCCCCCTCGCCCCCGTCGACGCGCTCGTCCCCACCGCCGGCGCCACCCGCCGCACCGTCGCCGTCGTCGACGCCACCACCGGCGACACGACCCAGCTCAACGAGCCGGGCCCGGTCATCACCCCCGAGGAGTGGGCCGCCTTCCTCTCCTCGTACGGCGAACTCCTGCGCGGCGCCCGGGCGGTGGCCCTCTGCGGCAGCCTGCCCCCCGGCGTCCGCGTCGGCGCGTACGCCGAGCTGATCCGCCACGCCCGCACCGCCGGCGTCCCCGTGCTCCTGGACACCAGCGGCGAACCGCTGCGCCGGGGCATCGCCGCACGCCCCGACCTCGTCAAGCCCAACGCCGACGAACTCGCCCAGCTCACCGGCGACCGCGACCCCCTGCGCGCCACCCACGACGCCCGCCGCCGCGGCGCCCACGCCGTGGTCGCCTCGCTCGGCCCGGACGGCCTGCTCGCCGCCGCCCCCGGCGGCCTGTGGCAGGCGGCCCCGCCCGCCCGCGTGAGGGGCAACCCGACGGGCGCGGGCGACTCGGCGGTGGCCGGGCTGCTCTCGGGGCTGGTCGAGCAACTCCCCTGGCCGCGGCGGCTCGCACGGGCGGTGGCGCTGTCGGCGGCGACCGTACTGGCCCCGGCGGCGGGCGAGTTCGACGCGGCGGCGTACGAAGACCTGCTGCCGAGGATCGACGTCACGACACACACCACGGCGGCGTAACCGCGCCCGCACCGCGCCCGCACACGAGCACCAGGGGACCGCATGCCACTCGTCAGCACCGGCGAACTCGTCACCGCCGCCCGGGAATCCGGCCACGGCGTCGCCGCCTTCAACGTCATCACGCTGGAGCACGCGGAGGCGATCGCGGCGGGCGCGGAGCGGGCGGGCGCACCGGCCGTCCTCCAGATCTCCGAGAACGCGGTGAAGTTCCACGGCGGCGACCTCACCGCCGTCGCGGCGGCGGCGACGGCCGCGGCCCGCGCGTCCTCGGCCCCCCTGTCCCTCCACCTCGACCACGTCGAGTCCGTCGAACTGCTGCGGGCCGCGCACCCGGCGGGCTTCAGCTCTGTGATGTTCGACGCCTCGAAGCTGACGTACGGCGACAACGTGAAGGCCACCGCCGAGGCGGTCCGCTGGGGCCACGCGCGCGGCATCTGGATCGAGGCGGAGCTGGGCAAGGTCGGCGGCAAGGAGGGCGAGGCCCCGCTCGACGCCCACGCGCTGGGCGTACGCACGGACCCCGGCGAGGCGGTGGACTACGTGGCCGGCACGGGCGTCGACGCCCTCGCCGTCGCCGTCGGCTCGTCCCACGCGATGACGGACCGCACGGCGACCCTGGACCACGGACTGATCACCGCCCTGCGCGACGCCGTGCCGGTGCCGCTGGTCCTGCACGGCTCGTCGGGCGTACCGGACGAGGAGATCCGGCGGGCGGTGGCGGCCGGCATGGTCAAGATCAACGTGGGCACGGCGCTGAACACGGCCTTCACGGGCGCGGTACGCACCTACCTGGACGCGCACCGGACGACGGTCGACCCCAGGAAGTACCTCGTCCCGGCTCGCGAGGCGATGGCCGGGACGGTGGCGCACTTCCTGGGGCTGATGCGCCCCTAGAGCGCTGGAACACGGAGGTCACTTGATGTGGCCGGCCTTGAGCTCCAGCCGGTCGAGGTTGGCCTCGCACCGGTCGCCGTTGCCGCAGGAGATCACGAAGGTGTTCTCGCCCTCGGTGAGGTTGACCCAGGCGTAGGTGTTGGTCCAGCCCTTGTCCCAGGCGCCTTCCTCGGCGCGCGCGAAGTTCTTCATGTTGAGGCCGCCGCCGTGCGGCTTGCCGTTGACCGTCAGCGACGTCTTGGCGTCCTTGCCGGGCACGCCGTAGTCGATCGACAGCGTGTACGCCCCGGCCTTCGGCACCTTGACCTTCCAGGTCGCCGAGGCGCCGGGAGCGTTCAGCGGGACATACGCGCCGCTCGCCGACCTGGCGCCGGGGACCGCCTTGTCCGTGGAGATCCCGGGGGAGAGTTTGAGGAGCGCCGCGTCCTGCTTGGGCAGCTCGACCGCCGGCTCCTCGTCCTTCTTGGTCGGTTCCTCGCTCGGCTCGGTCGTCGCGCCGGCCGTCGGGCCGCCGCCCGTCCCGCCGGCCTGCGGGTCCTTGTCTTCCTTGCCGGCGCTGGTCATCAGGGCGATACCGATGCCGAGGACGACGACCGCGACCACCGCCACCGCGCCGATCAGCAGGCCCCTGGTGTTGGGTCCGCCACTGCGGCCGCCACCGCCGCCCACCGGTGGCACCGGGCGGGTGGGGGGACCGCCGGGCTGCGCCTCGGGGGCCGCGTAGTGCGCGTTGGGCTGGTTGTAGTGCTGCTGGCCGTAAGCCTGCTGCGGAGGCGTCTGCTGGCCGTAAGCCTGCTGTCCGTACTGCCGCTCACCGACCGTCCGCACCTGGTTGTACGAGGTCCTGGGCACCCCGGGCTGCGCGGCCGGACCCGGGTAGCCGTAGCCGCCCGAGCCGGGCGGGACAGCACCCGCCGCCTGTCCGTCCTCGTAGAGGTAGCCGAACGGATCGTCGTCCTCAGGCGTGCTCGTGCCGTTGTTCGCGGCCGTCATCCCTGGTCACTCCTCACCATGTTCGCCAGCCGTCGCCGACCCGGCGAGCCTACCTTGAACCGGCAAGCCGAAGGTTTGGCATGGGTCACAGTGCGGTAGTAGGGCGTCCTTCAGCCCGCTCGCCTGTGAACCTTGGCACGAGAGCGTTTCTCCACGTACATCCGCTGGTCAGCCGACTGCAACACTTCCTCGGCCGTCATCCCGCAGCTCGCCCAGCCGATGCCGAAGCTCGCGCCGACGCGGACCGCCCTGCCGTCGACGCGGATGGGCGGAATGATGGCGTTTCGCAAGCGTACGGCGAGGTCGGCGGCGTCCGCGTTGCCGAGACCGTCGGCGAGGACGACGAATTCGTCACCCCCGAGGCGGGCGACCGTGTCACCGTCGCGCACGCACGTCGTCAGGCGGCGGGCGACCTCGATCAGGACGGCGTCACCGGTGTGGTGCCCGAACCGGTCGTTGATCGACTTGAAGCCGTCGAGGTCGCAGAAGAGGACGGCGAGGCCCTTCGTGCCGTCGTCGGCGCCGCCGGCGGCGGAGGTGGGCGCGACCGCGTGGACGTGGTGGTCGTAGAAGCCCGCGTCCGTGTGCGGGTTGTAGTCGAAGTCGTGCTCGGGCACGGACGTCCCCGGGGCGGCCGGTTCGCCGTACGCCGCGTCCAGGGCCTCCACGGCCGTGGCGCGCGCGGAGGAGTGCCCGTGCGGGCGGCGGCACAGCCGGGAGGCGAGGCGGGTGCGCAGCTCGGCGCTGTTGGGCAGGCCGGTGAGCTGGTCGTGCGAGGCACGGTGGGCGAGGTGCAGCTCGTGGCGCTTGCGCTCCTCGATGTCCTCGACGTGGGTGAGGAGGAAGCGCGGGCCGTCGGTGGTGTCGGCGACGACGGAGTTGCGCAGCGACACCCAGACGTACGTGCCGTCGCGCCGGGCCAGCCGCAGCTCGGCCCGGCCGCCCTCGGCGGAGGTGCGCAGCAGGGTGCCGATGTCCTCGGGGTGGACGAGGTCGGCGAAGGAGTAGCGGCGCATCGTGGAGGCGGGACGGCACAGGAGACGGCACAGGGCGTCGTTGGTGCGCAGCAGGCGGCCGTGCTGGTCGCCGCCCATCTCGGCGATGGCCATGCCGCTCGGGGCGTACTCGAAGGCCTGGCGGAAGGACTCCTCACTGGCGCGCAGGGCCTGCTGCTCGCGTTCCAGGCGGACGAGGGCGCGCTGCATGTTCGCGCGGAGCCGGGCGTTGCTGATCGCGATGGCAGCCTGGGAGGCGTACATCTGGAGCGCCTCCTGGCCCCACGCGCCGGGGTGCCTGCCGTTGCGCGGGCGGTCGACGGAGATGACGCCCAGGAGCTCCTGGCCGCCGCCCGACGCGTACATGGGGGCGTACAGGCGGTCCTGCGGGTGCCACTCGCCGGCGAAGCGGGGCTCGGGGCCGTCGGTGTGCCACTGGGGGACGTCGTCCTCCATGAGGACCCAGCCCTCGGTGTGCGGAATGAAGTGCAGGTCACCCCATGCCTCGCCCATGGAGAGGCGGCGCTCCCAGGAGGCGCGCGAGCCGACGCGGCCGGTGATCAGGGCTTCGGCCGCCGCGTTGCCGGCGAAGGCGGCGATGACCAGGTCGCCGTCGGGCTGGACGAGGTTGACGCAGGCCAGCTCGTATCCGAGGCCCGTGACGACTCCGTCGGCCACGGCCTGCAAGGTGTCGGCCAGGCTGGTGGCCCGGTTGAGATCGGCGACCACTTGGTGCAGCTGCCGCATCGTCGCCAGGCGGACGTACGGCTCGGACTCGGCCTCCATTGTTCGCTCTCCCCGAGACCTCGACAGCAACTCCAGGATTCCCATAGCCGCACGTGTTGCACTATCACGGCCACTGAATCACAGCGAGCTGCCCACCCGGTACACAGGGTCAGCAAATTGTGCCCTCTGTGACTCAAGTCACGTCAGATGATGAACGGCGCGGGAGGTGTGCGAGGGTCCGCGACCCCCGTGAGGCCGCCGCGCGCGGGCCCGCCCCGGTCCTAGGACCGGGGCAGGGTCCCTTCCTGGTCCCCATGCCCGATGGTGCGGGTAGGAGCCCCGGGCATACCGTTCCTTGTGTGTTCCAGACGACCTCCCCCCAGCCCCCCGCCCCGATCCCCCATCCTGAAGGGGTGAGCAACGACGAGTTCCGCGCCGCGATGTCCCGCTTCACCGCGGGCGTCACCCTGGTGACCGCCCACGACCCGGACAGCGGCGCCCGCGGCGAGGACGCCGGCATGACCGCGACGGCCTTCATGTCGGTGTCGCTGGACCCGCCGCTGGTGCTGGTGAGCGTACGGAACGGCTCGCGCATGGACGACCTGCTGGCCGAGCAGCCGCTGTGGGCGGTCTCACTGCTCTCGGAGAACCAGCGGCACATCGCGGGACGGTTCGCGATGAAGGGCCGTCTCAGCGACCGCCTGCTGTTCGAGGACATCGCCCATACGCGCGGCGCGGCGTCCGGGGCCCCGCTGATCGACGGCGCGCTGGCGGTGGTGGAGTGCAGGACCGAGCAGCGGGTGGAGGCGGGGGACCACACGCTGGTGATCGGCCGGGTGCTCGCGGTGGGCCTGCCGAACGCGGACGGCGCCCCGCTCACGTACTTCAGGGGCCGCTACCGGCACCTGGCCTGACCGGCCGGTCCCGGCCCCACCCCGGGTCCGGCTCCGGGCCGGCCCTGGCCCCGGGTGGTCGACCTCGGGCCGGTCCTGCCCCCGGGCGGTCGAACCCGGGCCGGTCCTAGTCCCAGCCGCCGGCGCGGCCGCGCTTCGTCTCGCCGCGCGCCTTCTTGTTGCGCAGCCGGCGCTCGTTGATGCCCCGGGGGATCTTCTTCGCCCTGCGCGGTTTGGGCGGCGGGGCCGTCGCCTCGGCGAGCAGGGCGGCCATGCGGACCAGCGCGGTCTCGCGGTTGCGCCACTGGGAACGGTGCTCGGACGACCGTACGGAGACGACGCCGCCCACCAGCCGGGGCGCGAGCCGCTCCAGCGCGCGCTCCTTCCAGACCGGAGGCAGCGCTTCGGTCTTCGCCAGGTCGAAGCGGAGTTCCACCTGGGAGTCGGTGGTGTTGACGTGCTGTCCGCCGGGCCCGGAGGACCTGGAGAAACGCCACATGAGCTCTGCCTCCGGCAGGGAGACAGCACCGCGAATGACATGAGGCCCGGACATGCGTCCAATGATCCCGTGTCCACGGGCATCCCGTCACCCGCTTTTCCCTTCCCCTTCCTTCTTTCCCCTTTCCCCCGCAGACCTGGAACCTTGCGGCCACCTGCCCGCGTTATGACGGGTGACGGTAGCTTCGGACCCCACGGGTCCGTCCGGCCCGCACGACTTCAAGGAAGAGGACATCCCGATGGCTGTAAGTCTGTCCAAGGGCGGCAACGTCTCGCTCACCAAGGAGGCCCCCGGCCTGACCGCCGTCACGGTCGGCCTCGGCTGGGACGTCCGTACGACCACCGGTACCGACTTCGACCTCGACGCGTCCGCGATCGCGGTCAACCCGACCGGCAAGGTCTACTCCGACAGTCACTTCGTCTTCTTCAACAACAAGTCGACGCCGGACCAGACCATCGTCCACACCGGTGACAACCGCAGTGGCGAGGGCGCGGGCGACGACGAGGCGATCAACGTCAACCTGGCGGGCCTGCCGGCCGACGTCGACAAGATCGTCTTCCCGGTCTCGATCTACGACGCCGTGACCCGCAGCCAGAACTTCGGCCAGGTGCGCAACGCGTACATCCGCATCGTCAACCAGGCCGGCGGCGCCGAGATCGCCCGCTACGACCTGAGCGAGGACGCCGCCACCGAGACCGCGATGGTCTTCGGCGAGCTCTACCGCAACGGCGCGGAGTGGAAGTTCCGCGCGGTCGGCCAGGGTTACGCGTCCGGCCTCACGGGCATCGCCACGGACTTCGGCGTCAACGTCTGACGTCTGGCGCGCGCACGCCTGTCGAGCAGGGCCCCGGCCACGGCCGGGGCCCTGTCCCGTTGCCGCGCGGTCGTGTTGCCGCGCGGCCGAGCGGCGGTCCGGTTCACGCCCCGTCCCCCGGGCCGGTGGGAGCAGCGGGCTTCTCCCGGCCGTGGAGCCAGGTGTCCCAGAGGTCCTTCAGGTCCTTGCCGGACTTCTTCTCGACGTACGCCGTGAAGTCGTCCGTGGACGCGTTGCCGTGGCGGTGGGCGGCGGTCCAGCCCCGCACGATGTCGAAGAAGGCGTCGTCACCCACCGCTTCGCGGACCTTGTGGACCACCATCGCGCCGCGCCCGTAGACGGGCGCCCGTGAGATCTCGGCCGCGGTGGGCGGATCTGCCGGCGGGAAGGCCCAGTTGACCGGGTCGGCGAAGGCGACGGCGAAGTTGTCGTCCGCGGGGATGTCCTCGAAGTCCTCGTCCCACAGCCACTCGGCGTACGTCGCGAAGCCCTCGTTGAGCCACATGTCCTGCCAGGTCTCGGGCGTCACGGAGTTGCCGAACCACTGGTGGGCCAGCTCGTGGACGAGCAGCCCCTGGTCGGGCGCGCCGGGGAAGACGGGCTTGGTCTGGGTCTCCAGGGCGTATCCCGCGTCGTTGCCGCGCTCGACGATCGCGCCCGTGGAGGAGAAGGGGTACGGGCCGAAACGCTCGGCGGCCCACTCCATGACGTCGGGGACCGCGGCCAGGATCGCGGTGCTGCTCTCGGCGACGACCGGGTCGACGGCGGTGTGGACGGGCAGACCGGAGGGGGTGCGCGAAGCCTTCGTCTCGTACGCGCCGATGGCGACGGTGGCGAGGTAACTGGCCATCGGCTCGCCGTTGTGCCAGGCGAAGGTGGTGCGGCCGCCGCGGGTCCGCTCGCTCTTCAACTCGCCGTTGGAGATGGCCTTCAGGCCCTGGGGGACGGTGACCGTGATGTCGTACGACGCCTTGTCGCTGGGGTGGTTGTTGCCGGGGAACCACGCCATCGACCCGGACGGCTGGCCGAGCGCGAGCGCGCCGTCCACGGTCGTCAGCCAGCCCTCCTGCGAGGTGTCGGCGTCGGTGATCGTGGCGGGGGTGCCGGAGTAGCGGACGACCGTGGTGAAGGCCTGGCCCTTGGCGAGCCCGGCGGCGGGGCGCAGCGTCAGCTCGTCGCCCGCCCGGCTGACGGCGGCCTCGGTCCCCCCGACGGTGGCGGAACGGACCTCCAGGCCGTGGAGGTCGAGGTTGAAGGCGCTGAGGTCCTGGGTGGCGCGGGCGGTGATCTCGGCGGTGCCCGTGAGGCGGCCCGCGGGCCCTCCGTGGTCCGCACCGCCGGCGCGGTCCGCACTGCCCGCGCCTTCCGTGCTGCCCGTGCCTTCCGCACTGCCCGCGCCTTCCGTGCGGTCGTCGCCGCCGGGCGCGGGGTCGTAGTCGAGGGTCAGGGTGTAGTGCTCGACGTCGTAGCCGCCGTTGCCGAGCCCGGGGAAGTACGGGTCGCGTACACCCGACGCACCCGGTTCACCGCGGACGCCGTCGCCGAGCCCGCCGGCCCCGGCGCCGGTGCACGAGGTGAGCGCGAGCAGGGTGGCGGCGGCGACGGCGTGGACTGCGCGTCGTACACGAGACCATTGATCCACAGAGAGGATCATATGCGCGGAATGCTCCGTTCACCTGGTCAGGCGAACGCGGGGCGGGCACGGCGCGGGGCGGGCACGGACCGGTGTCAGGGCGTTACTTGCCCAGCGCCGCGACGCCCGCCTGCGCGAACTTCTCGTCCAGGTCGCCGCTCGGCGCGCCGGCCACCCCGATGCCCGCGATCGGGGCGCCCTTGACCTGGACCGGGGCGCCGCCCGCGAGGAAGAGGGTGCCGGGGATGTCCTTCAGGTTGGGGGCCTGGGCGAGGCGCTTGGCCAGTTCGGAGGTGGGCGCGTTCCAGGAGACGGCGGTGTACGCCTTGCGCTCGGCGGACTCGTACGACTGCGGGCCGGCGCCGTCGCCGCGCAGCGTCACGACGGTGTTGCCGTTGCGGTCGACGACGGCGACGGTGATGCGCTGGTTCTCCTCCTCGGCGGCGTCCAGGGTGGCCTGCGCGGCCTTGGTGGCGGCGGCGACGGTCAGGTGGGTGGTCTGCTGGAGGTTCTTGTTCGCGGCGTCGGCCTTGACCGCGACGGCCGGCGCGGCGGCGGGCTCGGTGGCGTTGGCGGACATCGCGCCGAAGGTGCCGGCGCTGAGGGCGACGGCGGCGACGGCACCGGTCAGGACACGGGTACGCGGTGAAAGCTTCTTCATGGTGTGGCTCCTGGGGCTGGGAAGGTTGCGAGTGGGGGCCGGTGGCGGTGGGGGCCGGTCGCACCCCGCTTCGGCTCTGTTGTCGATCCTCCGGCCGCTTCCGGGCCCGTACCGTCGGCGTACCGGCTGCACACGGCGTGCGGGACGGCCGACCTGTCCGTCAGCCGATCGGTTGATGCGGGCCTGGTCCCACCGGGTCACCATGGGGACGTACGCGCAGGTCGGCGAGGAGCGAACGGTGCACCAGGACCAGGGCCGGGGACGGGAACGCCCCGAACAGCCCGAGCAGCCGGACCCCGACGCCCGCTGGCTCGCCCCCGTGATGCACGCCGCGTTCTTCCTGCTGCTGAGTGCCTCGCTCACCCGGTTCCTGCTGCGGCACCCCGGTGAGGCCCGCACCCCGTGGATCATCGCGCTGAGCATCACGCTGGCCCTGCTGTACGTACTGGGCCCGGTCCTGGGCCCCGCCGCCCCCGGCACGGCCCGCCCCGCACCCCGCCGGCTGGCCTGGCTGGGCGGGGTCGTCGCCGTCTGGATGGTGCTGGTGGTGCTGGCGCCGAGCTTCGCGTGGTGCGCGGTGCCGCTCTTCTACACCGGGCTGCGTACGCTCCCTTCCCGCGCCGCACTCCTCCTGGTCGGCCTGCTCACCGCGTTCGTGGTCGCCGCGCAGCTCCAGTTGGCGCACGGCGGTTTCGATCCCAACCTGGTGCTGGCGCCGCCCGCGGTGGCGGCGGTCGCGACCGCCGTCTTCCTCTACATGCAGCGGCAGGCGGCCCGGCAGCGTGCGCTGATCGACGACCTGATCCGTACGCGCCGCGAACTGGCCGCGACCGAGCGGCGCGAGGGCACGCTCGCCGAGCGCCAGCGTCTCTCCATGGAGATCCACGACACGCTCGCGCAGGGCCTGTCCAGCCAGCAGATGCTGCTCCAGGCGGCGGACCGGCAGTGGGACGCCGACCCGGCGACGGCCCGCCGTCACGTCCGTACGGCCGAGTCCATCGCGGAGCGCAACCTGGCCGAGGCCCGCCGCTTCGTCCACGACCTGGCCCCGGCCGACCTGGCGGAGGGCGGCAGCCTGGAGGAGGCGCTGCGCATGCTCGCCGCACGGGAGTCGGCGGCGTTCCGGGTGGACGGGGCGCCGAACGGCGGCCTGCCGGACCGGGTGCAGTCGGCGCTGCTGCGGATCGCGCAGGGCGCACTGGCGAACGTACGCGAACACGCGAACGCGCGGGCCGCGGCGGTGACCCTGACCTACCTGGGCGACCAGGTGGTGCTGGACGTCGCCGACGACGGCACGGGCTTCGCGCACACCCCGTCCGCCTCCCCCGGTGTGCGCGGCCACGGTCTGCCCGCGATGCGTGCCCGCGTACGCCAGCTCGGCGGCACCCTGACGATCGAGTCGGCCCCAGGCGAGGGCACCGTGCTCTCCGCCGCGATCCCCCTGGAGCCCCAGCCATGAACCCGGCGAATCCGGTGAGTCCCGTAGGTCCCGTGAGCCCCGTACGCATCCTGCTCTGCGACGACCACGTGGTCGTACGCGCCGGACTGCTCGCCCTGCTGGGCAGCGAACCCGACATTGAGGTCGTCGGGGAGGCGGGCAGCGGCGAGGAAGCCGTGGCGATGGCCGCCAAGCTGACCCCGGACGTGGTCCTGATGGACCTCCAGCTGGGCACCGGCATCGACGGCGTGGAGGCCACCCGCCGTATCGCTCCGACCGGGGTCCACGTCCTGGTCCTCACGACGTACGACACGGACGCCGACATCACGCGGGCGATCGAGGCGGGCGCGACGGGCTACCTGCTCAAGGCCGAGCGCCCGGAGGAGCTCTTCACCGCGATCCGCTCGGCCGCCCAGGGCCGCACGACGCTCTCCCCGCCGGTCGCCAGCCGCGTCATGGACCGCATGCGCGGCGCGGCCCGCCCGGCCCTGACGGAACGGGAAACGGACATCCTCGGCCAGCTGGCACACGGCCTGGGCAACCGGGAGATCGCCCGCGCGCTGTTCATCAGCGAGGCGACGGTGAAGACCCACCTGGGCCGCATCTACGCCAAGCTCGGCGTGGACACGAGGTCGGGCGCGGTGGCGGTGGCCAAGGAGCAGCGCCTGCTGCCGTAGCGCCGTCAGCCGTCATGCCTTGCGGGGTCGGAACTCACTGGTGTCGAGGTCGAAACCGAGGGGCTCGGGCAGCGGGACGGTCTCCGACAGCTTGTGCGCGACCTTGCCGGCGTAGTCCTCACCCGCGGGCTCGGTGCACAGGGTGGCCGTGCCCGCTTCACGGTCGATCAGCAGGCAGACCGGGATGCCGGCGCGGGCGAAACCGTGGACCTTCCTGTTCCGGTCGTTGTCGGCGGTCGAGGCCGAGGTCACTTCGGCGACCATCAGTACGGGAGCGGGGTCGTGGTACTCCAGCTGGTCCGCGAAGCTGCCCTTCGGCGCAAGGACTACATCCGGCTCGATCTTGCCGCTTTCGACGCACCGGGAAGAAACAGCCCGATCCCGGTATATCGACCCAGATCCTTACGGTGATCCCGGGCCCGGCCGGTGATCTCCGACACGGTCTCTTCGTGCTCGCCGTCGGCGGGAGGTGTCACGTGGATTTCCCCTTCGATCAATTCCACGCGCCACCCCTCCGGGGCGGCCGCGCTGAACACGTCGAAGGCTTCTGCTGCCGACAGAGCCGGAACCCCGTTCTTCACCAGCCTGAGCAGGGTCCTGCCATCGAGCTCATCACCGTTGAGCTCGGTCTCATACAGCTCGTGCCCCGGTACGGGCAGTGCCACGGCGGACCACCTTCGCGCCGAGCGACACTCCCAGAATAGGTGCCCTCCCCCGGCCAGAACCCGAAACCGTTCACCCGAGCGTGCGAGCGGTGACGTTTCCACAGGCCGGAACCGGCCGGGGCGAGCCCGTCCGGCAGACGTGACACCATCGACCACGTGCTCGACATCGGCTACTCCCTCTCCCGCCGCTTTCCGGACCCCCCGCAGACCGACTACCGGCGCGCCGGCGTCCACGACCTGCGGCACGACCTCTTCTGCGGGGACGTCTACCTCGCCGACACCACGTCGGACCGGGAAGTGTCCACGGCCTGGGGATGGGTGCCCGTGCTCGACTTCGCGTGGGCCCTGTGCGACATCGTCGAACAGCTCGACCAGGACCCGCGCGGCAGCCGCTCCTCCAAGCCGCAGTTCGCCGAGCTGGACTTCACCGAGTCGACGGACCGGATGCTCTTCGAGCGCCGCTTCGGCTGGGTCGACATCGCCGCCGACTGGATGCCGGCCGAGGAGCCCCCGATCACCTTCAGCCACCGGCTGCTGCGCCGCGAGGCCCGCGACTTCCTGCACGACCTGATCGCGGACCTCACCGACATGCACGACGGCCTCGCCGACAACCCGGTGGTCTGGGACCTCCAGGCCCGCTTCCCCCGCGTCTCCCCCTAGCCCCCGCCCTCCACTGCCTGCCCCCCGGCCCCTACTCCCCGGGGCCCTCCACCCGCACCCCCATCTGCGCCGCGAACGCCGGTGCCAGTTCGAGCAGTTGCGACGGGCTGATCACCGCCCCCGCCAGCCGGTCCACGCCCCGCGCGATGTCCAGCTCCGCGACCGTACGCAGATCCACTCCGGCCATCGTGGCCGAGCTGAAGTCCGCCTGCCGCAGCACGCAGTCGCGAAACTCCACCCGCTCCAGGCGGGCCCCGCCGAAGTCCGGCTCGACCAGCACACAGCCCTCGAACACGACGTCCTTCAGGCGCGCCCTGCGCAGATTCAGGTAGTCGATCTTCCCGCCCCGCACCAGCACCCGTTCCAGGGACGACGCGTGGAGCTGGACCCCGCCGAGCCGGGCGTCGGTCACCTCCACGTCGCGCAGTGACGCCTCCGCCAGGTCGGTGCCCACGCCCCGCACCCCGTCCAGCACCGAGTCGATGATGCGCGCCCGGCTCAGCACCGTCCCGTCGAGCGCGACGCCGTACAGACCGCAGTCCATGAAGCGGGCTCCGCGCCCCTCCTGACCACCCAGATCGAGGTCCCGGAACTCGAACCCGTCGTAGTCCCCCTCGGACTCCAGCCCACCGGGACCGAACGGCGCGAGCGGCGGCAGCCGCACCTCGGGGCGCCGTACGGGACGTACTGCCTGCGTCTGCTTCGTGTGCCGTGCCATTCGCCCATGCTGCACCACCCCACTGACATCCCCGGCGGTTCCCGGCGGCCCCCGGCCCCCGGCGCCCCTCGGCCCCGATGTCACATCCGCGCCCCCGCCGTCCGTCATCACCCGTGAGTCCCGTGAGGGCGACCAACGACGGCAAGGGGAAAAGGGAAATGCTCCACATCACTGTCATCGGCGGCGGCGTCGCCGGCCTCACCGCAGCCGTCGCCGCGGCCGAGTCGGGCGCCAGCGTGACCCTGCGCGAGACCCACCACACGCTCGGCGGCCGGGCCCGCACCGCCGAGGGCCCGTACAAGACCAACGAGGGCCCGCACGCCCTCTACAACGGCGGGCCGTTCTGGGCCTGGCTCAAGCAGCGCGGCCTGCTCGGCCCCGTCATGGCCGTGCCCCCGCTCGAAGGCGCCCGCCTGCGCTTCCACCGCGGCGGCGCCCTGCGCAGGACCCCGCCGCTCGCGATGGTGAAGCTGAGCCTGCGCCCCACCGCGAAGGCCCCCGTGGACACCGACTTCCTCACCTGGGCCACCGGCGAGGTGGGTGAGGCCGGGGCGCGCGCGGCGGCGCACCACATCGCCGTCGCCCTCTTCCACCACGACTCCGGCGCCCTCTCCGCCCGCTTCGTGCAGGAGCGGCTGCGGCGCGTCGTCAAGCTCCCGCCCGAGGCGCACTACCCGCGAGGCGGCTGGGCCCCGGTCGTCGACCGGATGGCCGCGCGGGCCTGGAACCTCGGCGTACGCATCGCGACGGCGGAGCGCGTCACCGCCCTCCCCGGCGACGGCGGCCCGGTGATCGTCGCGACGTCCCTGGAAGCGGCCCGCCGGCTCCTCGACGATGCCACCCTGACCTGGGACAGCGGGCGTACGGCGCTGCTCGATCTGGCCGTCCGGACGCGCAGGAGCGACCCGTTCGTCATCTCCGACCTGGAGGCGCCGGGCTGGATCGAGCGGTTCACCGCCCAGGACCCCACCCTCGCCCCGGCCGGCCCGGCCGGCGGCTACCCGCGCACGCCCCGCAGGAAGTCCCGCACCAGAGCGGCGATCTCCCCGCCGTGCGTCTCCAGCGCGAAGTGCCCGGCGTCGAGCAGATGGATCCGCGCGTCGGGCAGGTCCCCGGCGAACGCCTCCGCGCCCGCCGGGCCGAAGATCTCGTCGCCCCGCCCCCACACGACGAGCGCCGGCGGCCGGTGGGTGCGGAAGTACTCCTGGAAGGCCGGGTAACCGTCCAGGTTGAACTGGTAGTCCCAGAAGAGCTGGAGCTGGATCTCCTTGTTCCCCGGCCGGTCGAGTCCCGCCTGGTCCAGCGTCCAGGTCTCGGGGCCGATCCGGTCGAGCCGGTCCGCCGGCACCCCGTGCTCGTACTGCCACCTGGTCGCCCCGGCCGTCAGCAGCTCGCGCACGGCGGGCTCGTGCGTCACGCGGTCCTCGGCGTGCGCGAACAGCACGTCCCAGAAGGGCGTGAAGCCCTCCGCGTAGGCGTTGCCGCTCTGGCTGATCAGCGCGGTCACGCGCCCGGGGTCGCGGCTGGCGATGCGCAGCCCGATCGGGGCGCCGTAGTCGTGGAGGTACAGCGCGAACCTCTCCACCTCCAGCCGGTCGAGCAGCGCCAGCGTGACCTCGGTCAACTTCTCGAAGCTGTAAGTGAATTCACCGGCGTCCGGGGCGGCGGAGCGCCCGAAGCCGATGTGGTCGGGGGCGATCAGGTGGAACTCGTCGGCGAGTTCGGCGATCAGCCCCCGGTACATGTGCGAGCTGGACGGAAACCCGTGCAGCAGGACGAGCGTGGGGCGGGACGGGTCGCCCGCCTCGCGGTAGAAGACGTCCAGTCCGTCGATGTCGACGGTGTGGTGGCGCGTACCGAACACGGACATAGCTGCTCCCGGGCGACGTGAGACGGACGAATCGACGGAGAACGATCGTTCTCCCCATGCCGTGTAGAGTAAGAGAACGACGGTTCTCCACGCAAGAGGTGATCGAGGAATGGACGCCGCAACCGCTGAGGCCCGCCTGCTGGACGCGGCCGAGACCCTCTTCGACGAACGCGGCGTACAGGCCGTCGGCATGGACGCCATCCGCTCCGCGTCCGGCGTGTCGCTCAAGCGCCTCTACCAGCTCTTCCCCTCCAAGGACGAACTCCTCGAAGCGGTACTGCGCCGCCGCGACGAAACCGTCCGCAGCGGAATCGAGCGGGCCACCGCCGCGCACGAGAGCCCGCGCGAACGCGTCCTCGCCGTCTTCGACCACCTGGAGGAGTGGTTCGGCCAGGACACGTTCCGCGGCTGCTCCTTCATCAACGCCTACGGCGAGCTGGGCGGCGTGTCACCGGGCGTCGCCGCCATCGCCCGCGCCAACAAGCGCTCGCTCCAGGACCACTTCGCCACCCTCGTCGCAGCCGCCGGCACACCCCCCGGGCACACGGACCGGCTCGCCGCCCAGCTCGCCGTCCTGGCCAACGGAGCGATGGCCACGGCAGGCATCACCGGCTCCCAGGACCCGGCCCGCCACGCCCGCGACGCGGCGGAGACCCTCCTCGACGCGGCGGACGTACGCTCCTGAAGCGGCGCCCGGCCCCCGGCGGCGGACGGAGGGGGAACGCCTAACCGCCCAGCTCCGCCAGCGCCCCGTCCGTCAGCCGGTACACCGTCCACTCGTCCTGCGGCTGCGCACCCAGCGACCGGTAGAAGTTGATCGACGGCTCGTTCCAGTCCAGGACCGACCACTCCAGCCGCTCGTACCCCCGCTCGACGCATATCCGCGCCAACGACGCCAGCAGCGCCTTGCCGTGCCCACCGCCGCGCCGCGAGGGCCGCACGTACAGATCCTCCAGGTAGATCCCGTGCACCCCGCGCCAGGTCGAGAAGTTCAGGAACCACAGCGCGAAACCGACGACCTCCCCCTCCGCCGTCTCCGCGATGTGCGCGTACGCGGCGGGGCGCTCCCCGAAAAGCGCCTCACGCAGCTGCTCCTCGCTCGCGCGCGCCTCGTGCAGCGCCTTCTCGTACTCGGCGAGTTCGCGGACCATCTCGTGAATGACGGGGACATCGGCAGGCGTGGCGTTTCGAATCATGCCCGCAGCGTAGACAACGCCCGCGCGACAGCCACCCGCTCCCCGACAGCACGCCCCGTCCCCTCCTCCTCGCCCTCCGGCTCCCAGGGACCGTTCTGCAGTACGCGCCCGAGCGTCCACGCCCGCGCCCGCCCCCGGTCCAGCCCCAGCACCTCCGTCATCGGATCGAAGCGCGCCGGCACCTGGTCCGCCTCGAAACGGTTCACCAGCGCGGGCAGCAGCTCGAACCCCGGATCACCGGCCAGCGGCTTCGGATCGATCACCACCCGGGGCTCACCGCGCCCGGACCCCGCCAACGGCGCCAGCACGTTGCCGTAGCGCAGATCCCAGTGCGGCAACTGCCCGCCCGGCTCCCCCGCGACCTCCCGCACCGCCCCCGCACACCACTCCAGAAGCCGCCGGTCCGCCGGATCCGCCGCTCCCCGCACCCGTCGCGGTACGTCGTCGAGCATCCCCTCCACGATGTCCCCGAGACGGCGTACGCCCTCGGGCGCCACCACCGCGTTCAGCCGCACCAGCAGCTCCGCGACCACCCGCACCGCCGCCATGGTGTCCGGCACCACCGACCGGTGCCGCCCCTCGTCCAGCCGCTCCAGCAGCATCGCGCCGCTCCGCGCGTCGTGCTCCAGCAGCCGCACGGCGCCGTCCCCGTCCCACGCCCGCAGCACGGCGGCCTCACCCGCGCTCCCCTCGTCCAGCAGCTGGAGCTTGAGGGCGGCCGGCGTCCCGTCGGCCCGCTCCACCGGCAGCACGGGCGAGACCGCACCGTGCATCGACGGCCCGGTGAGCCGGAGCCGCCACCGCTCCAGGTACGCCGCGGCCTCCCCGGGCAGCGCGGCGATCCACCTCCGCCCCGCCTCACCGTTGAACTCCGCCCGCGTCCCGACCAGAGCTCCCGGAATCCCGATCACGCCCGGATCCTGCGACCGCGCACCGCACACCCCGCCGTTGCCGCACCCCGCCCCCGCCCGCTAGCGTCCGCGCCACCACCACCACTGAGCAGCAGCGAGAAACGAACGCAGGGGCAACAGGATCATGAGCACCGTCAACGGCGGCATCTCCTACTGGTACGCGAACGAGGGCATACCCGCCCCCCGTGAGCCCCTGCCCGGCGACGCGACGGCCGACGTCTGCATCGTCGGCGGCGGCTACACCGGCCTCTGGACGGCGTACTACCTCAAAAAAGCCGTCCCCTTCCTCAACATCACCGTCCTGGAAGGCAAGTTCTGCGGCTACGGCGCCTCCGGCCGCAACGGCGGCTGGCTCTACAACGGCATCGCCGGCCGCGACCGCTACGCCAAGCTCCACGGCCACGACGCGGCCGTCCGCCTCCAGCAGGCGATGAACGACACGGTCACCGAGGTCATCACCACCGCCGCCGCCGAGAACATCGACGCCGACATCCACCACGGCGGCGTACTCGAAGTCGCCTACACACCCGCCCAGCTGGCCCGCCTCAAGCACTTCCACGCCACCGAGATCGCCTTCGGCGAGAAAGAACGCGTCTTCCGCGGAGCCCGCGAGACCGCCGACCGCATCAGGGTGACCGGAGCCGTCGGCTCCACCTGGACCCCCCACGGCGCCCGCCTGCACCCGGTCAAACTCCTCAAGGGCCTGGCCGCCGCCGTCGAATCCCTCGGCGTAACCATCCACGAATCAACACCGGTCACGGAGATCAAGCCGAAGCACGCCGTCACCCCCTACGGCACGGTCCGCGCCCCGTACATCCTGCGCTGCACCGAGGGCTTCACCGCCGGCCTCAAGGGCCAGCGCCGCGCCTGGCTCCCCATGAACTCCTCGATGATCGTCACGGACCCCCTCCCCCAGCGCGTCTGGGACACCATCGGCTGGGACGGCCGCGAAACCCTCGGCGACATGGCCCACGCCTACATGTACGCCCAGCGCACCGCCGACGACCGCATCGCGCTCGGCGGCCGGGGCGTCCCCTACCGCTACGGCTCACGCGCCGCACACATCAACGACACGGCCCGCACCCGGCCCGCCACCATCGAGGCGCTGCGCGAGATCCTGATCCGCTTCTTCCCCACCACCGCGGGCGTTCCCATCGCCCACGCCTGGTCGGGCGTACTCGGCGTGCCCCGCGACTGGTGCTCGACCGTCACCCTGGACCGCTCCACCGGCATCGGCTGGGCCGGCGGCTATGTGGGCAGCGGTGTGGCCACGGCGAACCTCGCCGCCCGTACCCTGCGCGACCTGATCCAGCAGGACTCGGGCCAGGGCGGCCCCACCGACCTCACCACGCTCCCCTGGGTCAACCACAAGGTCCGCAAGTGGGAGCCCGAGCCCTTCCGCTGGCTCGGAGTCCAGGGCATGTACGCCGCCTACCGCACCGCCGACCGCCGCGAGGCGTCCGGCCGCACGACGGAGACGGACCCCCTCGCAAGAGCAGCCGACCGCATCGCCGGCCGCCACTGAGACAGCGCCGCCCGGGCAGGGAAACGCCCCGGACCTTCGGATCCGGGGCGTTTGCCCTGCGGCCGGCGTCGTGGCCGAGACCGTGGCCGGGTCGCATCTGCGCGTGAAGGAGGTCTCCAGGAGCGGTACGGGGGTCAGTTGGCGAGGTTGGCGCCGAACGCTCCGTATTCCGTGGGCATCCCGACGGCGGAGGACCCGAAACTCTTCGCTCCGGCCGTCGAGACGCCCGCGGTGGTGGAACGCAGGGTCCAGACGGCGCCGACGCCTTCGTTCTCGAAACCGGCGGTGACGGCCAGGTCGGCGCGGCCGTCCCTGGTCACATCGGAGAGGTGCACGTCGGAGCCGAAGTAGTCCATGTCCTCGGCGGCGCCGGGGACACCGGAGGTGGACTGGGTGAGGTTCTTCGCACCGGTCCCGGAAACACCCGCGGCGGAACCGCGCATGACGACCACGGAGCCGGTGTCCTCGTCCTCGCCGATGTCCTCGAAGACAACGCCGATGGCGAGTTCGCCGTAACCGTCGCCGTTGGTGTCGGCGACGGCGAGGGCCGCGCCGAAGGCGTCCTCGGCCTCGGCGGAACCCGGTACACCGGTCGAGTCCTGGTGCACGACGGTGCGCTTGGCCGTACTGATGCCGGCCGAAGTGCCGTACCCCACCGCCGCGTACCCGGACATGCCCTTGCCGGGGAGGGCGGCGTACGGCGCGGCGAGAGCCAAGTCGCGGTGTCCGTCGCCGTTGAAGTCGCCGCTGAGGCCCGAGGGTGCGGCGGCCGCGGTGGGGGCAGCGGCAAGGAGGCCGGCGGCCAGAGCGGTGGTCAGGAACAGGGCGTGCGTACGCATGGGACTCCAGATGCCGAAAGCCCGGACCGCTGCGGTGGGCGCGGGCCCGGGGTGTTCGGTTGCTGTGGTGGAAACCGGATCGGCCGGTGGGACCACGCCCGGAGGAGTGACCTCGGCCAAAGGGTGCGTTTCCTCCGTGTTCGTCCGGAATGAGGCACGGCATCACGCGGCGGTCGGCGCACAGGAGACGGTTTCCGGGGCGTGGGGGTTGTACGGACCCTGGGGAGAACTCTGCCCAGGCCACCCGAAAGGCCGTCGTCGGCCATCGCCACTTCGCAGAGCAAAACGCCCCGAACTTTCGAAGTTCGGGGCGTTTTCCCTGGTGGAGCCCCCTGTCGGATTCGAACCGACGACCTACGCATTACAAGTGCGTTGCTCTGGCCAGCTGAGCTAAGGAGGCGCGTCCGAGAAGTCTAACCGGATCGCCCGGCGCCCTGGTCGAAAATTCCGTCGCCTTCCGGCTACTGACAGAACGGGCATCGCCAGGTAGCGTCACGGCAGGTTCACGCCTGTGGACCAGACCACTCCCTTACTCGGATCGTCCGGCACGTTCCTGCCGGTGAAGGAGCACATCACCATGGCAACTGTCTCGTTCGACAAGGCCACCCGGCTCTACCCGGGCTCCACCAAGCCCGCCGTCGACCAGCTCGAGATCGAGATCGAGGACGGCGAGTTCCTCGTCCTCGTCGGTCCCTCCGGCTGCGGCAAGTCGACCTCCCTGCGCATGCTCGCGGGTCTTGAGGACGTCAACGGCGGCGCCATCCGCATCGGCGACCGCGACGTCACCCACCTGCCGCCGAAGGACCGGGACATCGCCATGGTGTTCCAGAACTACGCGCTGTACCCGCACATGTCCGTCGCCGACAACATGGGCTTCGCGCTCAAGATCGCCGGCGTGAACAAGGCGGAGATCCGCAAGAAGGTCGAAGAGGCCGCGAAGATCCTCGACCTCACCGAGTACCTGGACCGCAAGCCGAAGGCGCTCTCCGGCGGTCAGCGCCAGCGTGTCGCGATGGGCCGCGCCATCGTGCGTGAGCCGCAGGTCTTCCTCATGGACGAGCCGCTGTCGAACCTCGACGCCAAGCTCCGCGTCTCGACCCGTACGCAGATCGCCTCGCTCCAGCGCCGCCTCGGCATCACCACGGTGTACGTCACGCACGACCAGGTCGAGGCCATGACCATGGGCGACCGGGTGGCCGTACTGAAGGACGGCCTGCTCCAGCAGGTCGACTCGCCGCGCAACATGTACGACCGTCCCGCGAACCTCTTCGTCGCCGGCTTCATCGGCTCCCCCGCCATGAACCTGGTCGAGGTCCCGATCGCCGACGGCGGTGTGAAGTTCGGCAACAGCGTCGTCCCGGTCTCCCGCGAAGCGCTCTCCGCCGCGGCCGACAAGGGCGACACCACCGTCACGGTCGGCGTCCGCCCCGAGCACTTCGACATCGTCGAGCAGGGCGGCGCCGCCGCCGCGTCGCTCACCAAGGCCGCCGCCGACGCCCCGGCCGGTCTGGCCGTCACCGTCAACGTCGTCGAGGAGCTCGGCGCCGACGGTTACGTGTACGGCAGCGCGCAGGTCGGCGGCGAGCACCAGGACCTGGTGGTCCGCGTCAACGGCCGCGCCGTTCCGGACAAGGGCGTCGAGCTGCACGTCGTGCCGCGCGCGGGCGAGATGCACGTCTTCTCCTCGTCGACCGGCGAGCGCCTCAGCGACTGACATCAACTGCGCGCGAAGGGCCCCGCACTCCGGTGCGGGGCCCTTCGCATGCGCCTCAGGTGTCGACAAATACCCCGGCAGAACGGCCATTTCGAACTCTGTACGTCAACACGGATTCGAAAAATTACCTCGAACCATCCCCCGCAAGGGTGACTAAATGTCGCCAAATCATTACCGGCCGCTACGCTCGCTCGCGTGACCCACACAGCCCGCCGAATCGGCCGAAGTCTCGCTCTCGTCCTGCCCGTCGTCCTGGTGCTCTCCGGGACCCTCGCGGTCACCCGTGTCCCGTGGTCCACGAGCGGACCCGAGTCACAGGTCCTGACCGCGTCCTCCGAGAAGGTGAACGTACGCGCCAAGTCCCGTGCCCCGCAGGACATCCTGCGCGACAAGCTCCTCCTCGAACTCCAGGAGAAGGACCCCGGCGTCGCGCTCACCCACCTCCAGCGCGAGATCGAGCGGCGTCCTTCGCTCGCCCAGCACTGCATGTCGATCGCCCGCTCGCTCGGCCGCGCCGCGGTGGACCACTACGGCCCGACGCGCGCGCAGTCGTTCTCGCGCCCCGTCTGCGACACCTCCTTCGCCTCCGGCGTGGCCCGGCAGACCGGCTGAGCGGCGGCCGGGCCGACCGGGCATCCGAGCAGCCGAGAGGCTGACCAGAACCGGGCACCGTCGGGCCGCCGACGTCCCGCCGCATATCGTGCCCCGTATGACTACGTCTCCGACGCAGGCCGTGATCCTGGCAGGCGGCCAGGGTTCGCGGCTGCGCCCCTACACCGACGACCGCCCCAAGCCGATGATCGAGATCCCTGGCACCGGGACCCCGATCATCGGCCATCAGCTTTCCTGGCTGGCCGCCGAGGGCGTGAGGGACGTGGTCGTCTCCTGCGGCCATCTCGCCGGCGTCCTCCAGGAGTGGCTGGATTCCGCCGAACTCCCGCTGCGCGTCACCACCGTGGTGGAGAAGGAGCCGCTGGGCCGCGGCGGCGGCCTCAAGTACGCCGCCGCGCACCTCCCGCACCCCGATCGCCCCTGGTACGCGACCAACGGCGACATCTGGACGCGCTTCTCGCTGCGCGACATGGCGGCCTTCCACACCGAGCGCGACGCCACCGCCACGCTCGCCCTCGCCCGTCCCCGGATCCCCTGGGGCGCCGTCGAGACGGACACCTTCGGGCACATCACCGACTTCATCGAGTCGCCGCTCTCGCCGTACCTCATCAACGCGGGCGTGTACGTCTTCTCCGCGGCCTTCACAGGGCTTCTCCCGGACCGGGGCGACCACGAGCGCACCACGTTCCCCCGGCTGGCGCGAGAGCGCCGTCTGGCGGGCTTCCCGCTGCCGCAGGGGGCGTACTGGCGGGCCATCGACACCGCCAAGGACCTCACCGAGGCCGCCAAGGAGCTCGCGGCCGCGCGCGGTTGAGCCCTTCCGCACCCGCACGTCCTTACGTACCCGTACATACGGCGAAGGCGAAGGGCCCGGCGCACATCCACTCGTCCCGTGCGCCGGGCCCTTCGCCGTACGTGCCGTGCGGGGCGGTCTAGCCGAGCAGGCCGCCGATCACCCTGCCGTCGTTGCCGCCGCTTCCGCCACTGCCGCTCCCACCGCCACCCGTGGTGGAGCCGCCCGTGGTGGAGCCGCCGGTGGTGCCCCCGCCCGTGGTGCCCCCGCCGGTGGTGGAGCCGCCGCCGGTGGTTCCACCGCTGCCCACGCCGCTGGACGACGGTCCGGCGCTGGTGGTGGGTGCCTGCGGCGGTGCGGGCTGCTGCGGGGGCGGGGCCTGGCCCGCCGTACTGCCCTGCGTCTGGCTCGGCTGGGCGCCCGTGCCGGCCGCGCCGGCCGTGCTGGTCTCGCGGACCGCGTCCGGGGTCGTGGCTCTGGCCGAAGGGGCGGCGGAGCTGCTGGCGGAGGGGGTGGGCTTGCGGCTCGCCGGCGCCTGCGAGGAACGGGCCTTGCCGCTGCCGGTCTCCCGGGGGAGCGGGGCTCCCGGCAGGTAGTTGGTCGGGTCGTCGTTCGGGCCGGGCACGGTCACCAGTTCCGAGGAACGTACGGCCCCGCCCAGCATCGAGCCGACGAGCATCGTCAGGCCGACCACCAGGGAGGCGACGAGGGCGCCGCGCCGCAGTACACGCCGCCGCAGCTCCCACAGTTCGGAGCGCGGCCCGAGCTTGCGCCAGGCTTCGCCGGCGAGGCGGCCGTCGATGGAGTAGACGGGCGCGCCCGCGATGATCAGTGGGGACCAGGCGGCGAGGTAGATGATGTCGGGCGCGTCGTACGCCGGTACGGTCTTCCAGCTCACCGTCACGAGCAGCGCGGCGGAGAGCAGCGTCCCGAAGCAGGCGGCGACCCGCTGCCACAGCCCCAGCACCGTCAGTACGCCGACGACGACCTGGAGGAACGCGACGGTCAGGCCGGCGCCCACCGGGTGGGTGAGCGCGAAGTCGCGCAGCGGTTCGGCGAGGGTCCAGGGGTGCAGCGAGTTGAGCCACTTGACCATCGAGCCGCGCTCGCCGCCGTCGAAGTAGACGGGGTCGCAGAGCTTGCCCATGCCGGCGTAGATGGAGATGAAGCCGAGGAACACCCTCAGCGGCAGCAGCACCACACCGAGGTTCATCCGCCGCCCGGGGTAGTAGCCGTGCCGGACGGCGGCCGCCTCGGTGTTCCGGCCGCGCGCGCCGTCCTCGCCGTACGCCTCGTCCTCGCCGTCCTCGCCCGGGTCGCCGTACTCGTCGAACCGGTCGTCCGCGTAGGCGCCCCGGGTGTCCGGGCCGGGGTCGTCGTAGGCGCCGACGGCCGGCTTCGTCCTGGGCAGCATCTGCGTCATGGGCGACTCGGGGCTGCGCGGCCCGATGACGGTGGGGAGCGCCGCCGTGTCCTCCGCGTTTCCGTCCACGGCGGTCCGGGGGATGACCTGCGTGGCGCCGCTGTCGAGGCGCTCACCGCCGACCGAGGAGTTGCGTACGGCCTGGAGCAGTCCGGTGGCGCCGGGGTCCCCCGGCTCGGACTTGCCGCTCCAGACGATGGGCGCCCGGCGCCGCACCACGGCCTTGACGTTCCCGGCCGGGAACCGTCCCGTGTCCCCCAGGCCGGCGCCCACACCGCCCGCTCCCGCGTACGGCGGGACGGGCCTCCTGCTCGGGGCCGGGGCGAACTGCACGCGGAAAACGGCGTGGTTGGCGGTGACCTGCGCTGGGTCGCAGGGCACCTTGACCATGCTCAGGACGGGCTGATCGTCGGTCCCGGGTGTTCTGGTGTCCACACTCATCTAACCGAGTGATGGGCGTTTAGGACACTGCCTTGACGAGCTTGATCTGTCCGAGACCCGTCAAGCCGCTCTTACCGGGCAAAACATCTTTTCTCGCCCCAAGGAGGTCAGCGCCTGCGCTGCGCCGCCTCCCAGAGCACGATGCCCGCCGCGACGCCGGCGTTCAGCGACTCGGCACCGCCCGGCATTGGGATGCGGACCAGGTAGTCGCAGGTCTCGCCGACGAGGCGGCCGAGGCCCTTGCCCTCGCTGCCGATGACGATGACGACCGGTCCGCCCAGCTGCTCCAGGTCCTGGACCGTGTGCTCGCCGTCGGCCGCCAGGCCCACGACCGTGATCCCGGCCTTCTGGTAGCCCTCCAGGGCGCGCGTCAGGTTGGTGACGCGGGAGACCGGCGTACGGGCCGCGGTGCCGGCGGAGGACTTCCACGCACCGGCCGTCATGCCCGCCGCGCGGCGCTCCGGCACGACCACGCCGTGGCCGCCGAACGCGGAGACCGAGCGGACGATCGCGCCGAGGTTGCGCGGGTCGGTCACCCCGTCGAGGGCGACGATCAGCGGGTCCTCGTGCTTGTCGTACGCCGCCGCCGTGAGGTCGTCCGGGTGCGCGTACTCGTACGGCGGGACCTGGAGGACGAGGCCCTGGTGGTTCAGGCCGTTCGTCATCCGGTCGAGCTCCGGACGCGGGGCCTCCATCAGGTTGATGTTGCCGCGCTCGCCCGCGAGCTGGAGCGCCTCGCGCACCCGCTCGTCGTTGTCGATGTACTGCTGGACGTACAGCGTGGTCGCCGGGACGCCGTCGCGCAGCGCCTCGAAGACCGGGTTGCGGCCGACGACCATCTCGGACGTGCCCTTGACGCCGCCGCGGCGCGGAGCCGGACGGCGGACCGCGGCCTGCTTGGCCTTGGCGGTGGCGATGCGGTTCTTCTTGTGCTTCTTGCGGGCCTCGGCGGGCGGCGTCGGGCCGCGGCCTTCGAGGCCCTTGCGCCGCTGGCCACCGCTGCCGACCGTAGCGCCCTTCTTGTTGGACGTGCGGCGGTTCCTGCGCTGGCTGTTCCCGGCCATGACCTGTTACCTGTTCCGTTGCTTCAGACGTGCGTGCGTATAAGGGAAAGTGTGCCGCCCGGGGGCCGGGCGGCACATCGCGCGTGCCGGTCAGCGCGGACCGAGGGTCCATCGCGGGCCCGACGGGCTGTCCTCGATGACGAGGCCGGACTGCTGGAGCTGGTCGCGGATCGCGTCGGCCGCGGCCCAGTCCTTGCGGTCGCGGGCCGACTGGCGCTGGTCCAGCACGAGGCGTACGAGCGTGTCGACGACGCCGTGGAGGTCCTCTCCGCGGTCCGTGCCGCCGCCCGTCCACTGCTCGTCGAGCGGGTCGAGGCCGAGGACGCCGAGCATCGCCCGTACCTCCGCCAGCCGCGCGACGGCCGCGTCCTTGTCGTCGGCGGCCAGCGCCGAGTTGCCCTGGCGCACCGTGGTGTGGATGATCGCGAGCGCCTGCGGGACGCCCAGGTCGTCGTCCATCGCCTCGGCGAAGGCGGGCGGGACCTCGGCCGCGGGCTCGACGTCGCCGCCGGCCTTCTCGACGACGCGCTGGACGAAGCCCTCGATGCGCGAGAAGGCGGACTCCGCCTCGCGCAGGGCCTCCTCGCTGTACTCGATGGTGGAGCGGTAGTGCGGCGTACCGAGGTAGTAGCGCAGGACGATCGGGCGCCACTGCTTGACCATCTCGGAGACGAGGACCGAGTTGCCCAGCGACTTCGACATCTTCTCGCCGGCCATGGTGACCCAGTGGTTGTGCACCCAGTAGGTGGCGAAGTCGTCGCCGAACGCCTTGGCCTGGGCGATCTCGTTCTCGTGGTGCGGGAAGATCAGGTCGATGCCGCCGCCGTGGATGTCGAAGGCGGATCCCAGGTACTTGTGGGCCATCGCGGAGCACTCCAGGTGCCAGCCGGGGCGCCCGCGTCCCCACGGGGTCTCCCAGCTCGGCTCGCCGGGCTTCGCGGCCTTCCACATGGCGAAGTCGCGCGGGTCGCGCTTGCCGGTCTCGCCCTCGCCGGACGGCTGGAGGAGGTTGTCCAGCTCCTGGTTGGAGAGCTCCAGGTAGCCGGGGTACGAGCGGACGTCGAAGTAGACGTTCCCGTCGGCCTCGTACGCGTGCCCGCGTTCGATGAGGCCGCGCATCATCTCGACCATCTCGGGGACGTGGCCGGTGGCGCGGGGCTCGTAGGTGGGCGGGAGGCAGCCGAGGGCGGCGTAGCCGTCGTTGAAGGCGCGCTCGTTCTCGTAGCCGATCGACCACCAGGGGCGGCCCTGTTCCGCCGACTTCTTGATGATCTTGTCGTCGATGTCCGTGACGTTGCGGACGAACGTCACGTCGTAGCCCCGGTAGGCGAACCAGCGGCGCATGATGTCGAAGTTGAGCCCCGACCTGATGTGCCCGATGTGGGGGGCGGCCTGCACGGTAGCGCCACACAGGTAGATCGAGACGCAGCCCGGAGTGAGCGGGGAGAAGTCGCGAGTCTGCCGGGCGCTGGTGTCGTACAGCCGAATAGTCACCACACCAGGGTAGTGGGCGGACGGCAGTGCCCAGCGACCCTTTCCGGTACTGGGGGGCCGCGGCGCGGAGGGCGCCGCGGCTGTGGTTCACCCGTACGGGCCGACAGGTGCCCCGCGGCGGGTTCCCCGCCCCGCCTCGGGCGCCCCGCGGCGCTCAGGCGGTGCGGACGACCAGTGCCGTGGCGATCGCCGCGAGGCCCTCGCCGCGGCCGGTGAAGCCGAGGCCGTCGGACGTGGCGGCCGACAGCGAGACCGGCGCGCCGGCCGCGGCCGAGAGCACCTTCTGCGCCTCGTCGCGCCGCTTGCCGATCTTCGGTCGTACGCCGACGACCTGGACGGCGACGTTGCCGATCTCGAAGCCCTCGGACCGTACGATCCGGGCGGCCTCGGTGAGCAGCGTGATGCCCGAGGCGCCGGACCACTCGGGGCGGCCGGTGCCGAAGTGCGCGCCGAGGTCGCCGAGGCCGGCGGCGGAGAAGAGGGCGTTGCAGGCGGCGTGCGCGACGACGTCGGCGTCCGAGTGGCCGGCCAGGCCGGGGCCCTCGCCCTCCCAGAGCAGGCCGCCGCACCACAGCTCGCGGCCCTCCTCGAAGGCGTGGATGTCGGTTCCGATGCCGACCAGCGGCATCGGGGGGAGACCCGCGGAGATCTCAGAAGCCATCGTTTGCCCTCCTGCGGGCGAGTACCGCCTCGGCCAGGACGAGGTCCAGCGGCCGGGTCACCTTGAACGCCTCTTCGTGGCCGGGTACGACCACGACCTGCACGCCGAGCCGCTCGACCATCCCGGCGCAGTCCGTCGCGCCTTCACCCTTCGCCGTGATCGTCTCGTGGGCGCGGACGAGGGTGGCACGGTCGAAGCCCTGCGGGGTCTGCACGGCACGCAGCCGCGCCCGCTCGGGCGTGGCGACGACCGGTTCGGGCTCGCCCTTCTCCCGGGGCTCGACCTCCTTGACGGTGTCGGCGAGCGGCATCGCGGGCACCACGGCGGCCGCTCCGTCCCGTACGGCCTCGACGACCGCGTCGACGGTGTCGACGGGCACGAGCGGGCGGGCCGCGTCGTGCACGAGGACGGCGGTGATGTCGTCGGGCAGGGCCTCGAGTCCGAGCCGCACCGATTCCTGGCGCGTCTCACCGCCCGGTACGACGAGGAAGTCCGTCCGCTCGGGCAGCGCGTGCTCGGCGAGGAGGTTCTTGACCTCGGCGGCGCCGTCCGGCGGGGCCACCACGACGACGAGCGCGACGGCTCTGGAGTTGGCCATGGCCCGTACCGCGTGGATCAGCATGGGGGTGCCGCTCAGCGCGCGGAGCGCCTTGGGCGCGCCGGGGCCGAGCCGCACGCCGCGGCCCGCGGCGGGGATCACGGCGGCGGTGCGCGGTGTGGTCTGCGGAGTGGACGTGGGGCGCGATTCGTCTGTCATCGGTAGCTCCGGGGCCGACAGCTTCGGGAACGGGTTCGGGACCGCCAGGTTTGTGTCGGCGGCCTACGTGGGTATGGCCACAGCGTGCCGGGCGCGACGCCTTGACCGGCCCCTTCCGTGAGGACCGGTCGAGCCGGTTGCCCGGGCCGGCATGCCGGAGCACCGGGGGACGGTTCGGTTCGGAGGTGCACGGGAACGAGACATGCCGCAGCGCCCGGCGACAAGGGCTGGACGGCCTTGTCAGCGGGCACCACGGCATCGTTGCTGGGTATCAGGGAAGGAGCCCCTGCGACCCGGGATCAGGACGCGAGGACCTCGTCGAGCAGAGCCTCGGCCTTGTCTTCATTCGTGTTCTCCGCGAGCGCGAGCTCGCTCACCAGGATCTGGCGCGCCTTGGCGAGCATGCGCTTCTCACCTGCGGAGAGACCACGCTCACGCTCACGGCGCCACAGGTCGCGCACTACCTCAGCGACCTTGATGACATCACCGGAGGCGAGCTTCTCGAGATTTGCCTTGTAGCGCCGGGACCAGTTCGTCGGCTCTTCTGCATACGGTGCGCGGAGCACCTCGAAGACCCGGTCGAGCCCTTCCTGACCGACTACGTCGCGTACACCGACGAACTCCGCATTGTCCGCAGGCACACGAACAGTCAAGTCACCCTGGGCGACCTTGAGCACCAAGTAGGTCTTGTCCACGCCTTTGATCTGGCGAGTTTCGATAGCCTCGATCAGCGCGGCCCCGTGATGGGGATAGACCACGGTGTCGCCAACCTTGAACGTCATGTGACAGGTACCCCTTCCGTGGCTATCCAGAGTAACACGGAAACGGCTTCTTCTGAATGGCGTTTCCGCAGGTCAGGGCATATCTCGGGGCTTGACAACAGCGACAGGAACGTGCTGCGCGGGCCTTCCGGAAGCGGGTATTCGCAGGTCGGAGCGGCTGTGCGGGCGGAGAGAAACGCGTACGTTACACACATCACGGGCCTCCCCGAAGAGTCCGAACGTCCCGTTTTGCCGGGTTCCAAGCGGTGAAGTCGACGTACTCCGTTCGGTGACCGGTCACTCGTTCGGCCCGAATCTGGAATTGATCACGTGCGGCTGTGATCAATTCCGGGCCTCCATGCATTCCTTACGGATAATCCGCGTCCGGGACGCGCTCTCGTCCCTCCCCGGATATGTGAGCGGTGTACGAAACAGGCCGCCGGGCAGGCGTGGGCCGGTACGGGCGGGCAGGGTGGGGCGGGTCGGGTGCGAGGGCCGGTCGACGGCTCGGTAACCTAAGCGCGCCGACACACCCTTGGGGCGGCTTTACGTCGCTCGCACCTGATGGGTCCGCCCGTACGTCCGTACCTCTGACAGGAGATGCCGCCGCCGTGAGCCGCAGCCTTCGACGCGGTGCCCTCGCCGCCACCGCCATCGTGTTCTCGATCGCTTCGCTCGCCGCCTGCGGAGCGGGCAACGACGCGCAGTCGCTGCAGATCAGGCCGGACAACGCCGAGGCCGCCGTCGACGATATCAAGATCCAGAACGCGGCGGTCGTCACCCAGCCGGAGCTCGACGCCGAGGGCCCCGCGGTCGTCACCGCGACACTGTTCAACAACGGCGCCCGGGCCGAGACGCTCGAATCGATCAAGTTGCCCGGCGCGAGCGGCGAGGTGAAGCTCAAGCCGGCCAAGGGCACGGGCCCGGTGTCCGTACCCGCCGGCGGGTCGCTCGTCCTCGGCGGCGAGGGCAACGCCTCCGCCGTGATCGAGAACGGCCGCGAGGCCGCGGAGGACGGCGGCGTGCAGCCGGTGGTCTTCGAGCTCAGCGAGACCGGTGCGGTGGAGCTGCAGGCGCTGGTGTTCCCGGCGACGCACCACTTCAAGGACTTCGGTCCGAGCGAGCTCCCGAAGCCGCCGGGCACCACCGCGAGCCCCACGGGCACGCCGACCGGCTCCCCGGACGAGGCGGACGGCGGCGCCGCGGGCGCCACGGCCTCGTCCACGCCGCAGGACGCGTCCTCCGGGGAGGCCGCGGGCGACGACGCCGAGGAGCACGGCGCGGAGCACTGACGCCCGTACAGCCGCAGCGGACAGCACGCACGGGGGCGCCCCGCCGGTACGTACCGGCGGGGCGCCCCCGTGCGTGAACGGTGAACGGTCCCGGTCTACGGCTCGAACTTGTACCCCAGGCCGCGGACCGTCACCAGGTAGCGCGGCGCTCCCGGGTCGGGCTCGATCTTGGCCCGCAGGCGCTTCACGTGGACGTCGAGGGTCTTGGTGTCGCCCACGTAGTCGGCGCCCCACACGCGGTCGATCAGCTGCATGCGGGTGAGGACCCGACCCGCGTTGCGGAGCAGCATCTCCAGGAGGTCGAACTCCTTCAGCGGGAGGTCGACCTTGCCGCCGCCGACCGTGACCACGTGACGGTCGACGTCCATGCGGACCGGACCAGCCTCCAGGGCCGCAGGGGTGGCCTCCTCCGGCTCCCCCCTGCGGCGCAGCACCGCGCGGATGCGGGCGACCAGCTCGCGCGAGGAGAAGGGCTTCGTGACGTAGTCGTCCGCTCCTATCTCCAGGCCCACGACCTTGTCGATCTCACTGTCCTTGGCGGTCACCATGATGACCGGGACGTTGGAACGGCTGCGCAGCTGGCGGCAGACCTCGGTGCCGGGCAGGCCGGGGAGCATCAGGTCCAGCAGGACGAGGTCGGCGCCGTTGCGCTCGAACTCGTCGAGCCCGTCGGGGCCGGTGGTCGCGATGGCGACCTCGAAGCCCTCCTTGCGGAGCATGTAGGACAGGACGTCGCTGAAGGATTCCTCATCCTCGACGACGAGCACTCGGGTCACGGAAGGACCTCCGGGGCAGGAATGGGTTCGCGATCAGTGGTCTTGTACGGGCCGCCGTCGTCCTCGTCGACGTCGTCGTCCGGGATGTCCGGGGCGTCCGGAGCGGCGACCGGTGACCGGTCGCGCGGCGCGGCTGCTTCGGGCAGCCGCAGGGTGAAGGTGGAGCCCTGTCCCTCGGAGCTCCACACCGCGACCTCCCCGCCGTGCGAGGCGGCCACGTGCTTGACGATGGCGAGGCCCAGACCGGTGCCGCCGGTCGCCCTGGAGCGGGCCGGGTCCACGCGGTAGAAGCGCTCGAAGATCCGCTCGCGGTCCCTCTCGGGGATGCCGATGCCCTGGTCGGTGACGGCTATCTCGATCAGTCCCCCGGCGCCGGGGGCCGGGGGGGCGCCCCCGCCGCCGGGCATGGAGATCCGGCGGCCGGCGATGCCGACGCGGGTGCGGGCCGGGCTGTAGTTGACGGCGTTCTCGACGAGGTTGCCGAGTGCGGCGGCGAGCTGGCCGCGGTTGCCCCAGACGTACAGGCCCTCGGTGCCGCCGGCGGCCATCGTGATGTTCTTGGTGGACGCGGCGTGGCGGCTGCGGTCCATGGCCTCGGCGACCAGTTCGTCCACGCGGACCGGCTCGGCGTCCTCCAGCGGGTCGTCGTTCTGGACGCGGGAGAGGTCGATGAGTTCCTGGACCAGATTGGTGAGGCGGGTCGCCTCGATCTGCATGCGGCCCGCGAACCGGGTGACCGCCTCCGGGTCGTCCGACGCGTCCATGACGGCTTCGGAGAGCAGCGAGAGCGCTCCGGTAGGAGTCTTGAGCTCATGGCTGACATTCGCGACGAAGTCGCGCCGTACCGCTTCGATGCGGCGGGCCTCGGTGAGGTCCTCCACCAGGAGCAGGACGAGGCGCGAGCCCAGCGGGGCGACGCGGGCGGACACGGCGAGAGCCTCGCCGCGGCCCGTGCCGCGACGGGGGAGGTCCAGCTCGACCTGGCGTATCTCGCCGTCCCTGCGGGTGTCGCGGGCCATGTGGAGCATGGGGTCCACGGCGAGCTTTCCGCCCCGGACGAGCCCGAGGGCGTACGCGGCCGAGCTGGCCTTGACGACGCTGTCGCTCTCGTCCAGTACGACGGCGGAGGAGCGGAGTACGGAGAGCACGGTGTCGACGCCCGGGGGCAGCACCGCGTTGATGTCGGGGCGCAGCGAGGACCGGGTGGGTCTGGACTGCTCGCGCTCGCTCCAGCGGAACGTCAGCACGGCGACCACGCCGGTGCACAGACCGGCGATCGCTGCTGCTGCGGCGACTGCCGCGTTCACGTCCATGCGTCCAGGTTATGCCGGGACGGTGACACCGCCCCAGCCAAAAGGGTGGACGCTCGAACAGTCGTCGCTCAGAGTTCACCGAGGTGACGGGGTTGGTTCACTTGGGGTGCCGGAAGCGGACGCGTAACGGACAGAACGTGGGAGCGTGGGGTTCAGAGGCTGACCTCAGAAGGACAAGAGAGGGACTTTCATGCGCGACGCGTACCACGAGGAACTTGACTCGATCGGCGAAGCCCTGGTCGAGATGGCCCGGCTCGTCGGGTCGGCGATCGGGCGGGCCACCACGGCCATGCTCGACGCGGACCTCAAGCTCGCCGAGAGCGTGATCGCCGCCGACCAGAAGGTCGACGACCTCCAGCACGACCTGGAGGCGCGCGCGATAGCCCTGCTGGCCCGTCAGCAGCCCGTCGCGACGGACCTGCGGATCGTCGTCACCTCGCTGCGGATGAGCGCCGACCTGGAGCGTTCGGGCGACCTCGCCCAGCACGTGGCGAAGCTCGCCCGGCTGCGCTTCCCGGCCTCGGCCGTGCCGCACGACCTGCACGCGACCATCCTGGAGATGGGCCAGCTCGCGCAGCGCCTGATGGCGAAGGCGGCGGAGGTCATCACCACGAAGGACGTCGACCTCGCGCTTCAGCTGGAGCACGACGACGACGAGATGGACCTGCTGCACCGCACGCTGTTCCAGCACCTGATGGACGACCGCTGGAAGCACGGCATCGAGACGGCGGTCGACGTCACGCTGCTGGGCCGTTACTACGAGCGTTTCGCCGACCACGCGGTCTCGGTGGCGAAGCGTGTGGTGTACCTGGTGACGGGTGAGCACGCGGACGAGATCCAGGCGGCCGCCACGCCCTCGCAGGGCGAGTAAGCCCGGGAATTGCGCGTGTGCGCCGTTGATGCGCCCGCCCCCGTGGGGATCCAATGGGCAGCAGCAGGAGTACGCCACGTGCCTCTTCGAGGAGGATCCCCATGGCCGATTCCCCCACACCCCGCTCCCCGCAGGACCCGCCGGCCGAGGCGGTCCGCCTGCCCGCGCTGCCCGTCCTCGGCGCCTGCGGCTGCGGCTCCGGCTGCGGCTGCGGCTGCCAGTCGGGCGCGCCGTGCCAGTGCGGCGGCTGCAGCGGTCAGTGAGGCCGGTGCTGCCGGTGCTGACAGTGCTGCCGGTGTTCGCGGAAGGGGCCCCGTCCGGTGAGGACGGGGCCCCTTCTGTACGGGCCTGCGCCCGGACCCGGACCTACACCCGGTCGTCCTCGTCGTAACGGCCGTACTGGCCGCTCTCGTCGCCCTCGTCGTCCTCGTCGTCCTCGAGGCCGAAGTTCTCCGGCACCTCCAGCATCGCCTCCCGGAACTCGGGCCGCGTCTCCTCCATGGCCGCTTCCCTGAAGAGCGCCGCGAGCCGGTGCCGGTCCTCGGTGGAGAGCCTGCCGAGGTTGTAGGCGACGTCTTCGAACCAGGTCGTGGTCAGGTCCGGATCGACCTCGTCCTCGTCCGTCATGTCGATGGTCGTGACCAACTGCGCCATGGCAGTGGCCAGTGTGGTCAGCAGGGTGTCGCTCATACTGTGCTCTCGCCTCTTCGCGTACTTCTCGGACCGCAGGAAACCTTTACGCCGCGTCACGCAGCACCGAGCCCCCTGCCGCGGAACATCCGCGGCAGGGGGCTCGATCCGTAGGTGTTACTTCTTCTTGCCCTGGTTCTTCACGGCTTCGATGGCGGCCTTCGCGGCCTCCGGGTCGAGGTACGTGCCGCCCTTGGTGACCGGGTGGAAGTCGGCGTCGAGCTCGTAGTAGAGCGGGATGCCGGTGGGGATGTTCAGTCCGGTGATGTCCTCGTCGGAGATGCCGTCGAGGTGCTTCACCAGGCCGCGCAGCGAGTTGCCGTGGGCGGCGACCAGGACCGTGCGGCCCGCGAGGAGGTCCGGGACGATGCCGTCGTACCAGTACGGCAGCATGCGCTCGACGACGTCCTTGAGGCACTCGGTGCGCGGGCGCAGCTCGCTGGGGATCGTCGCGTAGCGCGGGTCGTCGGACTGGGAGAACGCCGTGCCGTCCTCCAGGACCGGCGGCGGGGTGTCGTACGAGCGGCGCCACAGCATGAACTGCTCCTCGCCGAACTCGGCGAGGGTCTGCGCCTTGTCCTTGCCCTGGAGGGCGCCGTAGTGGCGCTCGTTCAGACGCCAGGAGCGGTGGACGGGGATCCAGTGGCGGTCCGCGGACTCCAGCGCCAGCTGGGCGGTGCGGATCGCACGCTTCTGGAGCGAGGTGTGCAGAACGTCGGGCAGCAGGCCGGCGTCCACGAGCAGCTCACCGCCGCGTACCGCCTCCTTCTCGCCCTTCTCGGTGAGGTTGACGTCCACCCATCCGGTGAACAGGTTCTTCGCGTTCCATTCGCTCTCGCCGTGGCGGAGGAGGATCAGCTTGTACGGTGCTTCGGCCATGCGCCGAGCCTAATCCACGCGCCACGATTGACGCCTGCCGTCAATTGACTGGCTCCCCTGAGCAGAGCACTTGTAAGTTGCGGATACCGCTGAGCCGCTTACATCCCTGGGGGGAAGCACGATGTCCACCGTGTCCGTGAACAGTATGAGACGGGCCGTGCGCGAGAGCGTCGCCGGGCTTCCCAAGGAGTTCTGGTGGCTGTGGACGAGCACCCTCGTCAACCGGCTCGGGGCCTTCGTCGCGACCTTCATGGCGCTGTACCTGACCCTGGACCGCGGCTACTCGGCTTCGTACGCCGGACTCGTGGCCTCGCTGCACGGGCTCGGCGGTGTCGTCTCCTCCCTCGGCGCGGGCGTGATGACCGACCGACTCGGCCGGCGCCCCACCCTGCTGGTCGCGCAGACGTCGACGGCCTTCTCGGTGGCGCTGCTCGGCTTCATGGAGCACCCGGTGGCGATCGCGGGCGTCGCCTTCCTCGTCGGCATGGCGAGCAACGCGTCGCGCCCGGCGGTGCAGGCGATGATGGCGGACATCGTGAAGCCCGAGGACCGGGTGCGCGCCTTCTCCTTGAACTACTGGGCGATCAATCTCGGGTTCGCGATCTCGTCGGCGGGGGCCGGGTTCATCGCCGAGTACAGCTATCTGGCGGGCTTCCTCGGCGAGGCCGCGATGACGCTGGTGTGCGCGGTGCTGATCTTCGTGAAGCTGCCCGAGTCCAGGCCGGTACGGGTGATGAACGCGGCGGGCAGGCCGGCCGAGCCGGACGCCGGGCTGGGGTCCGTGCTGCGTAACGGGCGTTTCATGGGCGTGGTCGGGCTGTCGTTCGTCATCGCGCTGATCTTCCAACAGGGGTACGTCGGCCTGCCGGTGGCGATGGGCACGGACGGCTTCACCAGCGCGGACTTCGGCATGGCGATCGCGGTCAACGGTGTGCTGATCGTGGCCCTGCAGATACCGGTGACCAGGTTCATCGAGCACCGGGATCCGCGCCGGCTGCTGATCGTCTCGTCGCTGCTCGCGGGGTACGGTTTCGGGCTCACCGCTTTCGCCGGGTCGATCACCGTCTACGCGCTGACCGTGTGCGTCTGGACGCTGGCGGAGATCGTGAACTCCCCGGTCCAGACGGGCCTGGTGGTGCGGTTGTCGCCGGTGCACGGGCGCGGCCGCTACCAGGGCGTCTACACGATGTCGTGGTCGGCGGCGGCGCTGGTCGCCCCGCTGATGTCCGGCTTCCTCATCGACCGGTACGGGGCGGAGTGGCTGTGGGGGGCCTGCGCGGTGCTGGGGACGGTGGCGGCGGCCGGGTACTGGCTGCTGATGCGGAACCTTCCGGCAGAGACGGAGGCGGTGGAAGCGGCGGTGGAAGCAGTGGTGGAAACGGTGGTGGTGGAAGCGGTGGTGGCTCCCTCCGCCGCCGGTGCGCGGAAGGCGGCGGTGGAGCCCGGGGCCGTCGCCTGAGGCCGGCGCCCGCCGTCAGCGCCCGGGGGCGAGGGCGCGCTGGGCGTCGTACGGATTGCGCGGCCGTACGGAGCCGGGAGCGCCGTACGCCGCCGGCCGCGAGTGCAGCGGTCCGGTGAAGCCGGGGACGCCGGGGGCGTCGCTCTGGCCGAAATCCCTGACCTCGCCGATGCCGACGGTCGCGCTGTACGGGGCGACGGTGTCGGTCCTCGTGAGTCCGGCGCGGACGTCGGCGGCCTTCACGTTCCCGTGGGGGAGGCGGGCGCCGTGGAGGGGGCCGGCGGAGGCGTCGCCGCCGCGACGGCCGTCGCGCTGGCGATCAGGCTCCGTCCGGTGAGGGCGCCCCGACCGGTGTCCGTGGGCCCGGCCTCCGTGTAAGTGAGCAGGCGTCAGGTCTGGGGCGCATCGTCGGCGAGCATGGCGGGAAGGCCGGAGGCGGGGAAAGGGGCGCGTCCGCTGTGTTCGCGTACGCGGAAGGGGTGCGGCGGGCAGGCCGCCGCACCCCTTCCGGTACCTGAGCTGCCGTCAGTTACCAGTGGAGGTACGTGGCCTGACGGCGCCGCACGGCGAGGAGGACTCCGTCGGGGTCAGTCGGACGCGGGCCGGGTCACGTGGGTGAACGCGTCCAGGTTCCTGGTCGACTCGCCGCGCGACACCCGCCACGCGTACTCCCTGCGGATCGCACTCGCGAAACCCAGCTCCAGCAGGGTGTTGAAGCCGCCGTCGGCCGCTTCCAGGACGCTCCCCAGCAGGCGGTCCAGCTCGTCGGGGGTCACCGCGGAGAGCGGGAGCTTCCCGGCCAGGTAGATGTCGCCGAGGCCGTCGATCGCGTAACTCACCCCGTACAGGCGCAGGTTGCGCTCCAGCAGCCAGCGGTGCACCGCCGCGTCGTTCTCGTCGGGGTGCCGGATCACGAAGGCGTTGATCGAGAGGGAGTGCCTGCCGACGATCAGGGAGCAGGTGGTGGACAGCTTGCGGGTGCCGGGGAGCGTGACCACGTACGAGCCGGGCTCGGGGCTCTCCCACTTCAGGTCCGCGTCCTTCAGCGTCCGTTCGAGCGTCTCGGCGGCGGTCTGCCGTGCGTCAGCCATGGTGCGAGCGTACGCGACGGCGGTGCTCGTGCATCGCGGCCGTGTACACGTCGGCCGTGGCGGACGCGGCGGTGTCCCAGCCGAAGGACTGCGCGTGGCGGGCCGCCGCCGCGCCCATCCGGTCCACCAGGCCGGGCTCGTCGATGAAGCGGCGCAGCGCGCGGGCGTACCCGGCCGGATCGTGGCCCTCGACGAGGATGCCGGTCTGCCCGTCCCGTACGGCGACGGGCAGACCGCCCACCGCCGCCGCCACGACCGGCGTGCCGGACGCCTCGGCCTCTATCGCGACCAGGCCGAAGGATTCGCTGTACGACGGCATGACGAGGACCGATGCCGCCCTGAACCAGTCCGCGAGGCGGTCCTGGCCGACGGGCGGGCGGAAGCGCACGACGTCGGCGATGCCGAGGCGGGCGGCGAGCTTCTGGAGGCCCTCGGGCTTGGCGAGGCCGCTGCCGCTGGGACCGCCGACGACCGGCACGACGAGTTTCGAGCGCAGCGACGGGTCCTCGTCGAGGAGCACCGCGACCGCGCGCAGCAGGACGTCCGGGGCCTTGAGCGGCTGGATGCGGCCGGCGAAGAGCGCGACGACCGCGTCCTGGGGCAGGTCCAGGCGGTCGCGGGCCGCTGCCCGGCCGTCGGCCGGACGGAAGCGCTCCAGGTTCACGCCGGGGTGTACGACGGCGACCTTGCCGGGGTCGGCCTCGTAGAAGCGGACCAGTTCGTCGGCCTCCTCCGCGGTGTTCGCGACGAGGCGGTCCGCGGCGCGCACGATCTGCGTCTCGCCGATGACGCGCGCGGCCGGCTCGGGTGTGTCGCCCTCCGCGAGCGCGGCGTTCTTGACCTTGGCCATGGTGTGCATGGCGTGTACGAGGGGGACGCCCCAGCGCTCGGCGGCGAGCCAGCCGACGTGTCCCGAGAGCCAGTAGTGGGAGTGGACGAGGTCGTAGTAACCGGGGCGCTGACCGGCCCAGGCCTGCATCACGCCGTGCGTGAAGGCGCAGAGCTGCGCGGGCAGCTCCTCCTTGGCGAGGCCCTCGTAGGGTCCCGCGTCGACGTGGCGGACCAGTACGCCGGGCGCGAGCTCGACGCTCGGAGGCAGGCCGCCCGTGGTCGCCCGGGTGAAGATCTCGACCTCGATGTTGATCGCGGCCAGGCGCTTGGCGAGCTCGACGATGTAGACGTTCATGCCGCCCGCGTCGCCCGTTCCCGGCTGGTGCAGCGGGGAGGTGTGGACGCTGAGCATGGCGATGCGGCGCGGCTTGCGGTGGTGGGCGCCGGGCAGCCTCAGGCGGGGCGGCGTCGCCAGTGTGCCGGCGAGTCGGGAGACGTACTGGCTCACGTCGAAGGTCCTCCTCGCTCGGGCATAACAGGGAGAGGGGTGGGACCCTCCGTTGAGCGCAAACAGCGGAATACCCCCCTCCAATTTCCGCTTTGCCAAATCATTACCCAATCCGCCTCAACCTCTACGGGTCCGGGCGGGCGTCTACCCTCGCTTCATGGCCTCCCGTACTCCCCCCTCGCGCCCTGTCGGTGCCGTGACCCGCGGGACGACCAACCCGAACCGCCTGCGCCGCATGGACCGCTGGATCACCGCCGTGCACGGCCCCGAGCTGCGCCGCAGCCACGATCCCGTCGCGGTCGACCTCGGGTACGGGGCCGCGCCCTGGACCGCCGTCGAGCTGCTCGGCCGGCTGCGCACCGCCGCGCCCGCCGCCGAGGTCGTGGGCATCGAGATCGAGCCGGCCCGGGTCGCCGCCGCGAAGCCGTACGAGCGCGACGGCCTCGCCTTCCGGCACGGCGGCTTCGAGGTGCCGCTGCCCAGTGGCCGCCGCCCCGCCCTCATCCGGGCGGCGAACGTGCTGCGCCAGTACGACGAGGAGCAGGTCGCCGCCGTCTGGGCGCGGTTGTGCGGGCGGCTGGCACCCGGCGGGCTGCTGGTCGAGGGGACGTGCGACGAGATCGGGCGGCGGCACGTGTGGGTCGCACTCGGGGCCGGGGGGCCGCGGACGGTCACCTTCGCGACCCGGCTCGGGTCGCTGGACCGGCCGTCGGACCTCGCGGAGCGGCTGCCGAAGGCGCTCATCCACCGCAATGTGCCGGGCGAGCCGGTCCACGCCTTCCTGCGGGACTTCGACCGGGCGTGGGCGGCGGCCGCTCCGTACGCCTCGCTCGGCGCCCGGCAGCGCTGGATCAAGGCCGTGCGCGACCTCTCGGCCGACTGGCCGCTGGCGGACGGGGAGCGCCGGTGGCGGCAGGGCGAAGTCACGGTGAACTGGGCCGCTCTCCAGCCCCGCACCGCCTGAAACCGGTACGGATCTTCTCGGACGAGTGACCGCCAGGGGGGAACACGGCCCTCTGCCCGTTCGTCAGAAACCTGTGGGCGGGGACCTCTGTCGTTTTGACGGACGGCATGGCAGCATCACGGCATTGAAATCTAAGTTACTGACGGTAAATCACATGTGGATGTGTGATCTGGGATCTGGGATCCGGGGGGAGCTCGTGAACCGACGTCGCAGCGCCGCGAGCGCGATCGTGCTGGTCTGCGCCTTGGCCGTGTCGGCCGTGCCTGGGCAGGCGTACGCGGATCCCAGGCCGCCGAGGAGCGAGCAGCGCCTCCAGGAGGTGCGCGGCGAGATCGACGCCCTCTACCGCAGGGCCGGGGCCGCCACGGACGCGTACAACCTCGCCGAGGAGCGCGCCGAGAAGCAGTCGTCCGAGGTCGCGGAACTGGCCGAGGAGATCACCGAGGGCGAGAAGCGCATCGAGGAGCTGAAGAAGCGGGTGGGGGCCGAGGCCAGCGCCCGGTACCGCAGCGGCGGCCTGCCGCCCGAGGCGCACCTGATGCTCAGCGACGACCCTCGGCACTTCCTGGACGGGGCGAGCCGGATCCTGCAGGGCCAGCAGGCGGCCAAGGCGCTCATCGCCGAACTGTCGCGGACCCAGGCCGACTTGGAGGCGTACACCCAGGACGCGACCTCCCAGTTGAAGAAACTGGAGTCCCACCGCGAGAAGAAGGAAGCGGCGAAGAAGGAGATCAAGAAGCAGATCGCCGCCGCCGAGAAGCTGGAAGCCACGCTGGAGAAGGAGGAGCGGGAACGGCTCCTCAGGATGGAGCAGGAGGCGCAACGCGAAGCGCAGACCGCCTGGCTGGACTCCGGCGCCCTCCGGGCCACCGGCGGCAGGGCGACGCGGGACGGCGAGACGGCCGTCGCGTACGCGACGGCGCAGATCGGCAAGCCGTACGTCTGGGGCGCCGAGGGGCCCGGCTCCTTCGACTGCTCGGGGCTGACGTCGCAGGCGTGGCGCGCGGGGGCCGGGTCATACCGCGCACGTCGCAGGAGCAGTGGAGGCAGCTGCCGCGCGTCGACGTGAAGGACATGCGGCCCGGTGACCTGATCGTCTACTTCGACGACGCCAGCCACATCGGGATGTACCTGGGCGACGGGTCGATGGTGCACGCGCCGCGTCCCGGGCGGGACGTGACGGTCGCCGGGGCCGGTTCGATGCCGATCCTGGGCGTCGTGCGCCCGGACAAGTAGCGGCGGCCGAACGGACGGGGCGCGGGTGCGGCGGGGCGTGATGTTCGTCATGGCCCCGCACCCCGCCGACCCCGCCGGATGCGTTGCGGGAGGCGGCATATGACGCCGGCGGCCCGCCGCACGGCATTCCATTGCGGTGCCGGGTGACGCTATGGTCCCCGTCTGGCGGAACGTCGATCGGCGTGCCGCCGCGCCCTCGGGGGGAGGGAAGGAAACCGAGACCGATGCCCGTACCCGTACCGCGGCAGCGTGAGAACCCGGCCGTCGAGCACGGTCAGCCCGTCCTGCCGCGGCAGCAGCAGGACGGCAGCAGCACGGAGAGCGCAGCAGCCGTCGCAGTCCGGGCAGCCGCAGACCGCGCCGCCCCGGCGGCTCCGGCGGCCCCCGCCGTCCCCGTCCCGTCCGCGCAGGGCAGCGACCTCACCCTGCTGGTGATCGAGGGCGACCCGGCGGGGACGTTCACCGTCCCGTCGCTGCTCGACGCCGCCGGCACCCGTGTCCGTATCCGCACCGCCCGCAACCTCACCGAGGCCGAGCGGCTGCTCACGGACGACGTGCACTGCATCCTGCTCGACCTGGCCCTGCCGGGGCCCTCCGGCGGGGACGGGGACGAGCTGGCGACGCTGCGGCACGTGCTGCGCCTCGCGCCCCGGCACGCCGTTCTGGCGCTGACGGCCGAGGCCGACGCCGAGCGGGCCGCCGAGGCGGTACGCGTCGGCGCCCAGGACTACCTCTTCCGCGACGAACTCGACGGCCGCCAGCTCAGCCGCGCCATCCGGTACGCCGTGGAGCGCAAGCGCGCCGACACCGCGCAGCACAAGCTGGCCGAGTCACGGCTGCGCGCCCAGGAGAACGCCCGCCTGGAGCGCGGCCTGCTGCCCACCCCGCTGCTGGAGGGCTCGAACCTGCGTTTCGCCTCCCGCTACCGGCCGGGGCGCTCGCGCGCCCTGCTCGGCGGGGACTTCTACGACACGGTCCGCACCTCCGACGGCACGGTCCACGCGATGATCGGCGACGTCTGTGGCCACGGCCCGGACGAGGCCGCCCTCGGCGTGGAGCTGCGCATCGCCTGGCGGGCCCTGACCTTCGCGGGACTGTGCGGCGACGAGCTGCTCTCCACGCTCCAGCAGGTCCTGGAGCACGAGCGGGAGAGCGAGGAGATCTTCGCGACGCTCTGCACGGTCGACATCGCGCCGGACGGACGGCGGGCCGGCCTGTGCCTGGCCGGTCACCCGTCCCCGCTGATAGCCCGCCACGGCCGGGCCGCGCAGCTCCTCCCGTACGAGGACGGGGGCCCCGCGCTCGGCCTGCTGCCGCGCGCCCGCTGGTCGCGCCGCCAGGTCGAACTGGGCGGCTCCTGGAGCCTGATGATGTACACGGACGGCCTGATCGAGGGCCGCGTCGGCCCGCCGGGCTCGAAGCGGCGGCTCGGACAGGACGGGATGGTCGAGATGATCAACCGCCAGCTCGCGGCCGGGCTCGGCGGCGAGGACCTCCTGGAGGCCGCGGTCACCGAGGCACGGGACCTCAACGGCGGCGAACTGACCGACGACGTGGCCCTGTTGCTCCTCGACCGCGGCTGAGCGGCGCCCGTCCCGGGCGGCGGGCCGGCCCGGGACGGTTCCGGTCGTGACCGGCGCCCTAACGCCCGCCGTTGTACGGCCCGTACGGACCGTCACTGCTGCTGCCGTCCCTGCGGCCGCCACCGCCGCCGCCCGAGACCTGCCTGACCGCGGGCCGTACGTCGACCATGAAGACGATGGTCGCGACCAGGCCGGCGATCTGCAGGAACAGCATCGGGACGAACAGGTTCACGGCGACCGTGACGCCCAGCAGGACCAGCCAGAAGACCTTGGTCTGCTTGTCGGCGGCGCGGTACGCGTCCTCGCGGGCCGTCGCGGCGAAGAACAGCGCCACCACGGCGAGGACGAGCATGGCGAGGTTGATCAACCACAACAGAGTGCCGAATGCCGAAAGCAACATGCTGTACACCGCCTAGAGAGTGGATGAGCGCCTCGCGGCCAAGGTACCCGGACAACGAGCCGGACACCCACAAAGGTGCCCGGATCGCACTCGTATCGCCCGCCTGCCCTGTCCGGCCCGCTTGCCTTACTTGCCTTACTCGCCTTACTTGTCGGCGGCCGGCGTGGCCTTCTTCACCGGCGCCTTGCGCACGGGGGCCTTCTTCGCCGGGGCGGCCTTGGCCTCGGCGGCCTTCGGCTCGTCCGCGTCCGCCTTCTTCCCGGTCTCCGGGTCGGGCTCCACGGCGATGGCGATCTCGTTGATCTCCTCGGCCGCCTCGCCGCGCCAGGTCTTCACGCTCTGCTCGCCGTGCTCGGCGACCTTCTCGTACGTCTCGCGCGCCTTGACCACGTACTCGGCGGCCACTCCCACGCTCCGCAGCGCCAGGTCCTGCGCCTGCTCGCCCAGCTTCTTCAGGTCGGTGTCGAGTGCGCCGAGCACCTCGGTGACCTTCGCCTGGACGGTGGCCTGGGCCTCCTTGGCCTGGGTGGACACCCGGTCCTGGACGGCCTTCGGGTCGGTGTTGCGCACGGCGTCGATGCGCGCCGGAGCCTCGGCACGCAGCTGCTCGATCAGCGCGGGCACCTTCTTCGCCTGCTGTACGGCGAGGTCCGCGGTGCCGGCCGCGAAGTAGAGGGGAGTCGGGTCGGTGAGGGTCTTGCGCAGGTCATCGGTGATGGCCATGACTGTGGTCCTCCCGGATCTCAGTTCACTGTGAGGGTGGTGTGCCTGCATCGCTGTCGCCGGCAGGGGCGTCCGTCACGGCGTCCGCTTCGGCGTCCGTCGCGTTCTCTTTGCGGAACGACTCGTAAATCTGCAGCAGAACCTGCTTCTGCCGCTCGTTGATCGACGGGTCGGCGAGTATGACGGCGCGCGTCTCCAGCTCCTCGCGCTCCCGCTCGTCGAGGATGCCGGCCTGCACGTACAGCGTCTCGGCGGAGATCCGCAGCGCCTTCGCGAGCTGCTGGAGGATCTCCGCGCTCGGCTTGCGCAGCCCGCGCTCGATCTGGCTGAGGTACGGATTGGACACCCCGGCGGCGTCGGCGAGCTGCCGCAGCGACAGCTGCGCGTTGCGCCGCTGCTCGCGCAGGTACTCACCGAGATTGCCGACGTTGAGCGATGCCATGTCCCGATAGTGCGCCATGGTTGCTAACTTTTGCAAGCGAGCGCTTGCAAAAGTGTTACGTGTCGGCGTGACCGAGCACGGACGCACGCGGGCACCGCGCTGCGGGCGCGGGCGTCCCCGTACTCGCCGGACCTGTGGCAGGCACGGGCGGCCGTACGGGCCACCCGGCCCCGGAGCGCGCGGTCCGGCGTACGCCCGCCGTTCCCGCGCCGGGCGTGGCTCCTCGTCCCGTGGCGGGACGCGACCGCACTGCCGCGCGCGCCGGGCGGCTGGTGTGGGCGGTGGCGCGGGCGGCCGCGGCCGTCGCGCTGCCGTGGCGGGTGCGGGGGCCGCTGGTGGCCCGCGGCTGTCTGGCCGCCGTGGCCGGTCCGGTGCGCGGGGCGGAGCCGGACGTTGTGGGACTGCTGTGGCCGCCGGCCGTCGGGGCGGGGACGACCTGGTGGGCGGGTGTGACCGCGCGCAGGACCGTGCGGGGGCGGTGAGACCGCCGGGCTCCGCCCGTCCGCCGGGTTCGGCTCGTCGGCAGCCGTGAGCGCGTTGCCGTACCGGCTGGAACCGGATGCCGGGCAACGGTCCGCGCACCCGAGGGCCGCGACGCGCTGCACCGGCACCTGCCGCTCCCGGACGAGGTGCTGCGCACGACCGGCTGACGGGGGCGGAGGAAGGGTGCCGGCGCGCGGGCCTACTCGCCGGTACGGCCGTCGGCCAGTTCCCGCAGGATGTCGAGGTGGCCGTTGTGGCGGGCGGTCTCCTGGATCAGGTGCAGCAGGATCCAGCGCAGATTGGGGTGCTTGCCGTTGCGCCCGGCGCGCTTCGCCTCGGTGTCCAGGTCGTGCTCGGCGACCAGCTTCCGGTAGCGGGCGCACTGGGCCTCGTACGCCGAGAGGAGATCGGCCAGGGGGACGTCGAGCGCGATGCGCATCTCCCGGTCCGGGTCCTCGTCCGTCCACGGCCCCTCGTCCTCCTCACCGAGGAACGCCACCTGGAACCAGTAGTACTCCACCCAGTGGAGGTGGCTGATGAGCCCGCACAGGGTCATCAGCGGGGAGCCGGGCAGTGGCGCCCCGCGGGCGTCCTCCGGCGAGACGCCGTCGCACTTGGCGCGCGCGGTGTCGCGGACGTAGTCGAGGAAGGTGGCGAGCGTGGCGCGCTCGTCGGGCGTGGGAGGTTCGTCGGTTCGTGTCATCGGGGTGAATGTTCTTCGCCCGTACACCCGCTGTCGAGTGATTTTGTGCGGCCTGCGGCTCCAGGGGCGAATCTGGAGGATGCCCGGCAGTACGACGGGACAGCAGCGACACGGCGAGAAGGAGCGGCACACGTGACACACGGAAACGGCGGCGACGACAGCGGTGCGGTGAAGCTCAGCCCCAGCGGCTGGGTGGCCGAACAGGCCGAGCTGTACGAGGAGTCCGGCGGCACCAGGGGCACCACGATGCAGGGCGCGCCGTGCCTGCTGCTGGACTACGTCGGGCGGCGCAGCGGCATCACACGGCGCACCGTGCTGATCTACGGACGCGACGGCGACGACCATCTGATCGTGGCGTCGAAGGGCGGCTCCGACAAGCACCCGCTGTGGTACCGGAACATCCAGGAGAATCCCGATGTGCGACTCCGGGTCGGTACCGAGCGGTTCCCGGCCCGCGCCGAGACGCTCTCCCCGAGGAGAAGGCCCGGGTGTGGCCGCACCTGGTGGACGTCTTCGCGCCGTACGAGAGCTACCAGAAGAAGACCAGCCGCGACATTCCGGTGGTGCGGCTCCGGCGTACGGACGTGTGAGGCGGGACGTGCGAGGCGATGGGCCACCCGGCGTACGGGCGACCCCGCGTCCGGCGTACGGGCGGCCCCCGCGTCCCGGCCGGCCCTCTGCCGCGCCGGCCCCCCAGCCGCGCCGGCCGCTTCGGAGCGCACCTGCCGCGCCCGTGACGGCCGGGACCGCCGCCGTCCCCGCACCGGGGGCCGCCGGGGAACTTCCGGGCCCGTACGGGCGCCGCCCGGCCGCCGGGGTGATCCACGGTGGCAGGCAGGCGTTCAGGCCCGCATCTCCGCCGGAAGCGGAAGCCGGTGGAGCACGTCGAGGCGGCTGACCGCCCGCGTCAGCACCACATAGAGCCGGTGGAGGCCCCGCTCCTCGCCTCCGGCGATCTCGGCCGGTTCGACGGCGACGACGTGGTCGTACTCGAGGCCCTTGGCGAGCGTGGCGGGCAGCACGGACACCCGGGGCGTCTCCCCCAGCCCCGCCGCCTCCAGCGCCTCCCTGAGCTCCGCCACCCGCCCCGCGTCCGCGATGACGCCCACCGATCCCTCCCGGGCCCGCGCCGCCCGTACCGCGTCGACCGTCGCCGCCACCACGTCCGGCACCTGGCGCACCGACAGTTCCCCGTCCGCGCGCAGTGACCGCCCTGGCGGTACGTCGACGTCCAGCGCTCCCAGCAGCCGGTTCGCCAGCTCCACGATCGCGGCCGGGACACGGAAGCCGGTGGTCAGCGGGACGACGGCGGCCGTGGGCCTGCCGAGGTGGGCGAGGAGTTCGGGCCAGGTGCGGGCGGCCCAGGGCGTCGTGCCCTGCGCGAGGTCGCCCAGCACCGTGACCGACCCGAAGCCGACCCGGCGCGCGATCACCCGGCACTGCATCGGGGACAGGTCCTGTGCCTCGTCGATGACGACGTGGCCGTAGCTTCCGGGGCGCTCGACGAGTCCGGCGACCTCGTCGATCAGCACCAGGTCGGCGGCCGACCACCTGGCGCTCCTCCACGAGCGCGGCGGCTTCGTCCAGCGGACCGCCCGCCGCTCCTCCGGGGTGAGGAGCGGATCGGACGGGTCGGTGAGCACGGCGGCGACGATCTCCTCCGGCCGGACCTTCGGCCACACCGAGTCGACGAACGCCCCGACCGCCCGGGACCGCCCCGTCCGCCGCAGCCACGCGTTGTCCGGCGGCCCGGCCCGCCGTTCGGCCTGGAGCTGGAGCGCCCGGACGACGCGCGTGCGGACGCGCTCGCGGCCAACGGCGTACGGGGGCGCCTCGGCCCGTACCTCCGCGACGATCCGCTCCAGCTCGTCCAGTGGAATCCGCCAGCGGTACGAACCGTCCGGCACGACGACGGTCTCGGCGGGCGCCGACACCCGCCCGTACAGCGCCCGGTGGAGCACGGCCGCCATCCGGGCGTCGTGCTTGACGGCGGCCGCCGCGGGGGTGTCCCGGGCGCGCACGGGGTGGCGGCCGGTCTCGTCCTCGACCGTCGACTGCCTGATGCCGCTTTCGCCCAGGGCGGGCAGCACCTCGGAGACGTAGGAGAGGAAGGTCCGGTTGGGGCCGAGGACCAGCAGTCCGCCGCGCTTGAGGCGCTGCGGGTACGTGTAGAGGAGGTAGGCCGCGCGGTGCAGGCCGACGGCGGTCTTGCCGGTGCCCGGGGCGCCCTGCACACAGACGGATTCGGTGAGCCCGGAGCGTACGAGGTCGTCCTGCTCGGGCTGGATGGTGGCGGCGATGTCGCGCATCGGGCCGACGCGGGGGCGCTCGATCTCGCCGGTGAGGATGCCGCTCCCCGGTACGCCGCCGGCTTCCTCCCCCGCCGCGAGCCGCTCGTCCTCCAGCCCGGTCAGGTCCTCGGACGCCCCCTTGCTCCACGGCGCCCAGCCGAACCGACGGCGCACCGCCACGCCCTGCGGGTCGCGTGCGCTCGCCTGGTAGAAGGCGCGGGAGACGGGGGCGCGCCAGTCGATGACCAGCGGCGGGTCCGCGGGGTGCTCTGCGATGCGGCGGCGGCCGATGTGGTGGCTCCGGCCGTCGGCCAGGTCCAGCCGCCCGAAGAAGAGCGGGCCCTCGGGCTCCTGCCTCAACTCCTTCGCGTACGAGCGCAGATGGAAGCCGAGGGCTTCGGCGTCGGCACCGGAGGCGGAGACGTCCTCGCCGGTGACGACCTGCTCGTCGGCGCCTTCGGTCATCCGGGCGAGGGCCGCGCGGCAGAGGTCGTGGAAGGTCCGTTCCTGGCTGAGGGCATGGTCGGGTGACGTCATCCGCCCAAGATAACGTAACCGAGTAACTAATTTTACCGAGACTCAGAATCCTGTTTTCCGCAGCCCGCTTCCCGCAGCCCGTCCCTCAGCTGCCCGAACGCCAGATCCGCCGCCGCCACCGCCCCCGCGGACACCTCCCGCGCGCTCTCCCCCGCGTCGATCCGGCGCCAGTTCTCCTCGGCGAGGATCCGCTGCACGGCGACGATCTGTCCGGCCGCGAGCCGCGAGGCCAGGAGGTCCGGCCCGCCGAGCGCGGCGGCGAGCGCCTCCTCGGAACGCTTCACGTACGCGTGCAGCCGGGCCACCAGGCTCGGCGTCCCGTACAGCAGCCGGTGGAAGGCGAGCACGTCCGCGTCATCGCAGAGACCGGTCACCGGATCGCGCCGGCCGAGTCCGTCCAGGAAGTGCCGGTGCAGGGCGTCCAGCGGCAAGAGCCCGTCCGCGCGCCCGGCGGCCACCACCCGGGCCGCCTCGTCCTCGTGGTCGGCGAACCGGTGCAGCGCGAGGTCCTCCTTGGCGGGGAAGTACCGGAACAGCGTCGGCTTGGAGATCTCGGCCGCGGCCGCCACCTCGGCCACGGAGACCTTGTCGAAGCCCTTCTCCAGGAACAGGGCGATCGCGGCATCGGAGATCACCCGGTACGTCCGCTGCTTCTTGCGCTCGCGCAAACCACTCATGACGACGAAGCGTACGCGCTTGACCTCAACAGAACTTGAGGTCCCAGACTCGTGGAACGGGCAGCCGCACAGGCAGTCGCACAGGTACCGGCGGAGTGGGAGTGAACGTCATGCGCGCAATCCAGGTGGCGGAGTTCGGCGGCCCGGAGGTACTGGTGGCGACCGAGCTGCCGGACCCGGTGGCCGGGCCCGGACAAGTGGTCGTCGAAGTCGCCGTGACCGACACCATCTACGTCGAGACGCAGATCCGCGGCGGCTGGGGCCCGCAGTTCGGCATCGAGCCGCCGTACGTGCCGGGCGGAGCGGCCGCCGGCACGGTACTGGCCGTGGGCGACGGCGTGGACCCCGCGTGGACCGGCCGCCGGGTCGTGGCGGGGCCGGGCGCCCTCGGGACGTACGCGGAACAGGTCGCCGTCCCGCTCGACCGGCTGATCCCGGTCCCGGACGGCCTCGGCCTGCGCGAGGCCGCCGCACTCGCGCACGACGGCGTCACCGGCACCGGCATCGCCGAGGCGGCCGGCATCCGGCCCGGCGAGCGGGTGCTGATCCTGGGCGCGTCGGGCGGTATGGGGACGCTGCTGGTGCAGATGGCCCGTGCGGCCGGGGCCCGTGTCGTCGGGGCGGCGCGCGGCGAGCGGAAGCTGGGACTCGTACGGGAACTGGGCGCCGACGCGGTGGTGGACTACTCCGAGGAGGGCTGGACCGACCGGGCTCGCGAGGCGCTCGGCGGCGCGGGGGCGGACGTACTGCTGGACGGCGTGGGCGGTGAGCTGGGCCTGGCGGGCTTCGCGCTGACGGCCGACGGCGGCCGCGTCTCGACGCACGGCGCGTCCAGCGGCGGCTTCGCGGCCGTCGACGCGGGCGAGGCGGAGCGCCGGGGGATCACGCTGCGCGGGATCAGCGAGGTCCAGTACGGGGCGGCCGACATCACGCGGTTGTCGGCGCAGGCCCTGGCACGGGCGGCGGCGGGCCGCCTGCGCCCGGTGATCGCGGCCACGTTCCCGCTGGCCCGGGCCGCGGAGGCGCACGCGGCGATCGAGGCGCGGGCGGTGGCGGGCAAGGCGCTGCTCACGAGCCTGAGCGGGTGAGGCGCAGGAAATTCCGGTAGGACCGATCCTGCCGGTGGCCGCCCGCTCCGCGGGGGTTCCGAGCCGGCGCGGGGCGTCGAGCGGCCGATCGCGCAGAGGGCCCACCCGGCTCCGCAGAACCCCGTAGAGAAGTTCGAGTGACACGGGGTGCCGGTCTTCCTGCCGGGTCCGCCCCGGGGCGGACCCGGCCCGGCTCGTCTGATCACGACCCCGCACACGCCCCGGCCGGGCGGGGCGGGGCGGGCCCGGTCGTACCGCCGCGCAGGGGACCGGCCCGGCGGCAGACCGCGAGGCGGGGGCAGACCCCACCCCTTGCGACCTCGCATGGCACCACGTGGCGCCGGGTGGCACCACGTAGTGCCACCCGGCGCCATTTCGTGTCCCCGAAAAGCACATGCGCACGCATGGCACCACAATGCCCCAGGCCGACCTCTGCACGTTTTCGCAGCTCAGGGCACATCTCTCCGAGCTCACGTCAAGCTCGCCCCCATAAGGCGCCAGCCACTCTTGCGTGAGGTGCCATTGTGATGCCACTATGGCGCCATGGACCTCACCCCGTATGTCGACACCCTCCGCCGCGAACTCGCGGTGGCCGCCGAAGCCGGCGGTGACGAAGCCCGCGAGCTGGCCGAGCGGCTCACCGCTCCCCTGGAGTCGGCGACCCGGCTGACCATGCTCAACGTGCTCTCCGCCGCGATGGACGAGATCACCCGCGAACTCGCCCCCGGCTCGGTCGACGTACGGCTGCGAGGAATCGACCCCGACTTCGTGGTGACGCGGCCGCCCGGCGACGGCGGCGCCCCCGCGGAGCCCGCCGCGCCCGCCGAACCGCTCAGGGCCCCGGCCCCGGCCGACGGCGACGAGGGCGGCACCGCCCGCGTCAATCTGCGCCTGCCGGCCCACCTCAAGGCGCGCGCCGAGGAGGCCGCGAACCGCGAGGGCCTGTCGGTCAACGCGTGGCTGGTGCGGGCCGTGTCGGCCGCGGTCGACGGCGGCGCCCGGCCGCGCACGACGGAGAAGACCCAGACCTTCGGACAGAGCTTCACCGGCTGGGTGCGCTAGCCGCGCCCGCGCCCGCACCACTTCACCCCACCACGTCCCACCAGCGGGGACGCCCTGAAGACCCAAGAGGACGGGACAGCCATGCCTTCTTTCGACACTCCCGAACCGATTTCGGTGTCCGCCTTCCTGTACGCCGGTTCCATCCGGTTCATCGCGGGCGACCGCCTCGACACCGCCGTCGAGGTGCGGCCCCGCGCCCCGAAGAAGGACCTGGACGTACGGGCCGCCGAGCAGACCGAGGTCACCTGCGCGAGCGGGGTGCTGACCGTCACCACGCCCAAGGCCAATCTGCTCGGGCGCGGCGGCTCCGTCGACGTGACGGTGGAACTGCCCACGGGCTCGGACATCGACCTGACCGGCACCGGGGCCAATGTGCTCGGCGAGGGCCGACTCGGCGAGGTCCGCGTGAAGACCTCCGCCGGCGACGTCCGCCTCGACACCACCGGCCCGCTGACGCTGAACGCGTCGCACGGCACGATCACGGTGGACCGGGTCGAGGGCATGGCCGAGATCACCACCAGCACCGGCAACGTGCGCGTCGGCACCGTCGACGGCCCCGCCGCCCTGAAGAACTCGCACGGCTCCACGACCGTCGGCACCGTCACCGGCGATCTGCGGGTGGGCGGCGCCCACGGCGGCATCGACATCACGCGCGCCGGGGGGTCGGTCACCGGCACCTCGACCCACGGCCACCTCCGTATCGCCGAAGTCGCCCGTGGCACCGTCCAGTTGGAGACCTCCCACGGCTCCATCGAGGTCGGCGTCCACGAGGGCACCGCCGCCTGGCTCGACGTCAGCTCCAACCGCGGGCAGGTACGCAACGCCCTCACCGCGTCCGAAGCCCCGGAGCAGGCCGAGGGCACCGTCAGGGTCCGTGCACGGACCAACTGGGGCAACATCGACGTCCTCCGCGCCAAGGCCTGATCCCAGAAGTGAGGCCCGGTCCCAGAAGCACCGCCCCGCCTCACCTCACCCCGCCCACTCCCCCAGCCACCTCACCCTTCGAACGGGAGGGCTCCATGCCTTCGTCTGTCATGTCCACGTCCATGCGGGGCGACGGCCCGCAGCCGCCCGCCGCCGTCTCCACCGTCGGTCTGCGCAAGTCGTACGGCGTCAAGACCGTGCTCGACGGCATCGACCTGCACATCCCGGCCGGATCCGTGTTCGCGCTGCTCGGGCCGAACGGCGCCGGCAAGACCACCGCCGTCAAGATCCTCTCCACGCTCGTCACCGCCGACGGCGGGCAGGCCCGGGTCGCGGGCCACGACGTCACCACGTCACCGGACGGGGTGCGTGCCGCCATCGGCGTCACCGGGCAGTTCTCCGCCGTCGACGGCCTGATCACCGGCGAGGAGAACATGCTCCTCATGGCGGACCTGCACCACCTGTCCAAGCGCGAGGGACGGCGGGTCACCGCCGAGCTGCTGGAGCGCTTCGACCTGGTGGGCGCCGCCAAGAAGCCCGCCCAGAGCTACTCCGGCGGCATGAAGCGCCGCCTCGACATCGCCATGACCCTGGTCGGCTCCCCGCGGATCATCTTCCTCGACGAGCCCACCACCGGCCTCGACCCCCGCTCCCGTCACAACATGTGGCAGATCATCCGCGAACTGGTCACGGACGGCGTCACCGTCTTCCTCACCACCCAGTACCTGGAGGAGGCCGACGAACTCGCCGACCGCATCGCGGTGCTCAACGACGGCAGGATCGCCGCCGAAGGCACCGCCGACGAACTCAAGCGGCTCGTCCCCGGCGGCCACGTACGGCTGCGCTTCACCGACCCGGCCATCTACCGGTCCGCCGCCTCCGCCCTGCGCGAGGCCACCCGGGACGACGAGGCGCTGTCGCTGCAGATCCCCAGCGGCGGCAGCCAGCGCGAACTGCGCGCCCTCCTCGACTGGCTGGACTCGGCCGGCATCGAGGCCGACGAACTCACCGTGCACACCCCCGACCTCGACGACGTCTTCTTCGCCCTGACCAGCCGTACCGGCCAGCCCTCCGAGGAGACAGTCCGATGAGCTCCCTCTCCCTCGCCGTGCGCGACTCGTCCACGATGCTGCGCCGCAACCTCCTGCACGCCCGGCGCTACCCGTCCATGACGCTCAACCTGCTGCTCACGCCGGTCATACTCCTGCTGCTCTTCGTCTACGTCTTCGGCGACGTGATGAGTGCCGGCATCGGGGGCGGTGGGGCGGACCGGTCCGAGTACATCGCCTATCTCGTGCCGGGCCTGCTGCTGATGACCATCGGCTCCACCACGATCGGCACCGCGGTGTCCGTCGCCATGGACATGACCGAGGGCATCATCGCCCGCTTCCGCACCATGGCCATCCACCGCGGCTCGGTGCTCATCGGGCACGTCGTCGGCAGCGTGGTGCAGTCGGTCGTGAGCGTGGTCCTCGTCGGCGCCGTCGGTGTGGCCATCGGCTTCCGGTCCACCGACGCCACCGCCCTGGAGTGGGTCGCGGCGTTCGGGCTGCTCGTGCTCTTCACTCTGGCACTCACCTGGCTCGCGGTCGGCATGGGCCTGACCAGCCCCAACGCCGAGGCGGCCAGCAACAACGCGATGCCGCTGATCTTCCTCCCGCTCATCTCCAGCGCCTTCGTCCCGGTCGACGCGATGCCGGGCTGGTTCCAGCCGATCGCCGAGTACCAGCCGTTCACCCCGGCCATCGAGACCCTGCGCGGACTGCTGCTCGGCACTGGGATCGGCCACAACGGGTGGCTCGCGCTCGGCTGGTGCCTGGCTCTCGCCGCGTTCGGCTACTTCTGGTCGAAGGCGGCCTTCAACCGCGACCCGAAGTAACCGGGACGACCGCGCGGGCCGCCTCCCGCAGCCCGCCCCGCCCAAGGGCGGCGTACCCCGACATCCCCGTCGGCGTACGCCGCCCCGTCCGCGTTCCCGGCCGCCGGCGCGCGCGTGCGCCACCGCCGCCGGCCGGGTCTCCAGCCCGCCGCCCAGGCTTCCCCTCGTTGTTCCGCGGGACCGGGCGAGCCCTTCGGCAGCTCGGCCTCGGAGGCCACTGCGCGCCGCCACATCGCCGGGACCGGTCCGGCGTCGGGCTCGCGGGCGGCAGCGGCCGGCCCTCGACCCGGCCCACGGTGCCCGGCACCCTGCACCCGATGGCACCGGCCACCCGACCGGTCCCGGGCGCTCCCTAACCCCCCGCCCGCTTGCGCACCAGCACCTCGACCCCGTCCAGCAGCCGTTCGAGCCCGAAGAGGCGTCATCGACCGCTTCCGCACCCTGGACGTCGGCGGCGTCCCCATCCTGACCGGCCACGTCCTGGCCAGCACCGTCCGCAACCTCGTCTCGACCGCCCTGGTCCTGGGCGTCGCCTGCGCGATCGGCTTCCGCCCCTCGGCCTCCCCCGCCGACTGGCTCACGGCGGCGGCCGTCCTGCTCGCGTACATCACCGCGCTCTCCTGGCTGTCGGCGGCCGTGGGCCTCCTGGCCAAGTCCCCCGAGGCGGCCGGGGGGTTCACCTTCTTCGTCTCCTTCCTCCCCTACCCGAGCAGCGCCTTCGTCCGCACCGACACGATGCCCGCCTGGCTCCACGGCTTCGCCGACCACCAGCCGATCACCCCGGTCATCGAATCCCTCCGGGGCCTGCTCACGAACGAGCCCGTGGGGAACACCCCGTGGGTCGCCCTGGTGTGGTGCGCGGGAATCCTGGCGGTGTCCGTCGCCCTGTCGGACGCCTTGTTCCGGCGCCGGACGGCGTGAGGTCCGGCGCCGGGACGGGACCGGCACACGGCCATGTGTCCCACGACACAAGGGCGGAACCGGGCGGGCGCGATGATTTCGGGGCGACGCGGCCGTCTCCACTGCCGTAACCCCGGAGCGAGGAAGAGGAGCGAGTCCCATGCGCATCGTCATCAGCGAGTTCATGAGCCTGGACGGCATCGTGCAGGCGCCGGGCGGCCCCGGCGAGGACACCGACGGCGGCTTCGCCCACGGCGGCTGGTCGCACCCGTTCTTCGACCCGGAGGTGGTGGGCGGCGCCTTCGACGACGCCACGGCCAAGGCCGAGGGGCTGCTGTTCGGACGCCGCACGTGGCAGACGATGGCCGGGGCGTGGCCCGAGCGGGCCGGCGACCCGTTCGCCGACCGGATGAACTCCCTTCCGAAGTACGTCGTGTCCCGGACACTGGACGACTCCGGACTGACGTGGGAGAACACCACGCGCATCCCCGGCGACGAGGCCGTCGCCCGCATCCGGGAGCTGCGCGAGAAGGACGGCGGCGACCTGGTGGTCATGGGAAGCCCCACGCTCGTACGCACCCTCCTGAGCGAGGGCCTGGCCGACGAGCTCCGGCTCATGATCATGCCGGTGCTCCTGGGCGGCGGAAAGACGATCTTCCCCGACGACGGCGGGCTGCGCACGCTCGAACTGGTCTCCACCGTCATCAGCGACGCGGGCGTGCACGTCTGCACCTACCGGCCCGTCGCCGAGGGGTGAGCCGGGGCCGGGCCGCTCCCGCGGGCAGCTGGCGGGCCTTCAGACCCGAGCCGCCGCCCGCACCGTCCGGAGCACCGGTTCCAGGTCGTCCACGACCACCGGCGCGCCCGCCCCGAGCAGCCCCCGCATCCGCCTCTCGTCGCGCGCGTAGCCGAGGAACCGTACGCCCGCCTCCCGCGCCGCGGTCAGGTCCGCCGGGGTGCCGCCGACCATCAGGGTCTCCGCGGGGCGGGCGTCCAGTCCAGTGAGGGCGCGGCCGAGGCAGTCCGGGCCGGGAGCGGGGCGGCCCGGGCCGGGCGTACGGCCGTGGATGTGCGGGCCGAAACAGCCGGCGAGGCCCCGGCCGGCCAGGTACTGCTCCGCCACCAGCGGAGAGCTGCCCGTCGTGAGCGCGAGACGGCTGCCGACCGCGCTCCAGGTGCGTACCAGCGGGTCGGCGTACGGGGCGGGCCTGGCGGTGGCGGCGGCCCGCAGCTCCTCGCGGGTGAGATCTTCCTCCAGGGCCTCCAGCAGCTCGCTGCCGGGGCGGGCCCGTGCCGCGGCCCGCAGGACGGCGTGCGGGCCGCCGGAAGCCAGTTCCTCCTCCGTCAGCTGCACATGCAGGCCGCGCTTCGCCAGCCGGTCGACCAGGCCGCCCGCCATGTCGTGCGCCTGACGGTCCGCGAAGAGCCGGCAGAGGGGTCCGTCGAAGCCGAAGACCACGCAGTGCGCACCCGTGATCAGATCCCGCAGTTCCTCGGTCACCGGTGCCGCCTGTTCGGTTTGAGTCGTGTCAGAGGTCACTAGGAGAGTGTCAGGCCCGACGTGGCGGTGTTCCAGAGCGCGTCGGACCACTTCCGCGGCCGCTCCCCGGACGCCCCGTTCCGCGGGCCGCGTTCCGGCGGCCGCCGAACGCCGGGCGCCCGTCCGGCCCGCGCCCGCCCGGCCGGCCGGTCAGAAGATGTCCGGGCACCACGGGCGCCTGGGTGTACGGAACAGGGCGTCGGCCACGGCGGCGGCGCCCGCCGACTCCTCCGCGACCCGGCCCAGCGCCGCGAGCCGCACCGCGGACTCCTCGCCCAGGTACAGCGCCCCCAGCTCCCGCACGTCCAGCGTGAGATCCGGCGCCTCGGCCGAAGGGGCGCACACCGCCCCGTCCGCCGATGCCTCCAGCCGGAACCGCCCGCCGGCCAGTCCCGCCGCGTCGTGCACCTCCAGCACGAGCGAGGCGGGCACCGCGTACGTACGCGCCTCAAGGGCCCGTACGACGTCCAGCAGCCGCACCCACAGGAAATCGGCCTGCGTGAGGGTCCTGGCCGCCCGGGGATCCGGGAGCAGGAGGGGAAGCAGGTCGTCACCGGCGCGGTACCCGGACCGTACCGTCGTGATCCAGTCGACCGCGCAGACGAAGTGCCACAGCGCGCGCTCCGCCGCCGGAGACACCGCGATCATGTCGCGTACCGTCGCCGTGTTGAGCGGCTGCTTGCCGTCGCCCCACTTCTCGTCGGCGTGGTAGGTCATCAGCCCCTCGACCTCGCCCCGCGCCGACCGGTAGACGGCGTAGAACGGCTCGGTCCAGGGCTGGAACGACATCACCACCTGCCCCGTGCCGAGCTGCCACCAGCGCTCGTCCCGGTTGATCGCACCGTGCTGCACCGCGCGGAAACGCTCGTGCAGCTCGGGCCCGAGCTTGCGCACGTCGGCTCCGTCGGCCAGATCGACCCGGCCTCCGCCGTCGCCGGGCCCCGCCCAGCGCGCGTCGAGCCCGGCCCGGGGCACGTCGATCTCCCACTCGGTGACCGATGCGGCGGGCCCGAACCCGTACCGCCCGTAGATCGGGTACTCGGCGGCGATCAGCGTCGACAGGACGTCCCCGCGCTCCTTCGCCGCCGCGAGGTCCGCGTCCATCATCCGGCTGAGCAGGCCGCGGCGGCGGTGCGTCGGCGACACGGTCACCTGCGTCACGGCACTCGCCGGGACCGCCGCGCCGCCCGGCACCGTGAGCTCCTGCGCGAAGGAGCGGTACGTCGCGACACAGCGCCCGCCGTCGAACGCGCCCCGCATGCGCGACAGGCCCATGTGCGACAGGCGCTCCGCCGTCTCGTCCTCCCGGAGGACGGGCGACCGGAGGAAGCCGGTGGCGAGGGCGCGCAGCCAGTCGGGGAACTCGGACTCGGTGACCGTACGGACGTCGACGCTCATGCGCCCACGCTAGGCACACGGGCCACGGCTGTCGCGTACATTTCGCGCCCCGGCGGCCCGCCCCCGGCCGGCTTCCGGCCGCTCCCGACCCCTCTGTGGCCGTCCCGGCCGCTCCCGACGGCCTCAGAACGCCGCGCGTATCTCCCCGACCTCGGCCGCCCCGCCCATCAGCGGCACCCGCCCGATCCGGTCCACCACCGGCGCGTCCACACCGAGCCGCCGCAGCGCCCGTGCCAGCACCGGCCCCAGCGCCCGCGTCGCACCGTCGTCGACCTTGAACGCGAGGGCCCGGCCGTCCGGCAGGGCCACCGCCTGCACCGCCTCGGCGCCCATCTTGGACAGCGTGCCCGGCACCTCGCGCATCAGCCAGGTGTCGGGGCGGCGCGTACCCGCGACGTACTCGGGGTGCGCCCGCATCGCGTCCGCGACGCGGCGCTCCGCCGTGCCCTGCCCGGCCAGGACGAAGTGGCGGAAGGCCCGCGCGAGCCCGGTCAGGCTGATCGCCATCAGAGGCGCGCCGCAGCCGTCGGTCCCGACCGCCGTGACGCGCTCGCCGCTCGCCTCCTCGACCACCTTCAGCACGAGCCGCTGAAGCGGATGAGCCGGGTCCAGGTAGGAGTCCGCGTCCCACCCGTTCAGCGCGCAGACCGCCAGCATCGCCGCGTGCTTGCCCGAGCAGTTCATGGTGAGCCGCTCCCGCACCCCGCCCGCGGCCAGGTACGCCTCCGCCTCCACCGGGTCCAGCGGCAGGTCCGGCGGGGTCTGGAGGTCCGCCTCGGTGAGCCCGTGCTCCGCCAGCATCTTCCGTACGAGATCCAGCTGGAACCGCTCCCCCGAGTGGCTCGCGGCCGCCAGCGCCAGCCGCTCGCCCGACAGGTCGAGCCCGGCCCGCACCACCGCCGCCGCCTGCATCGGCTTGTTGCTGGAGCGCGGGAAGACCGGGGCGTGCGGGTCCCCGACCACCAGCTCCACACTGCCGTCCGCCGCCAGGACGACGAGCGAACCCCGGTGACGGCCCTCGACGAAACCGGAACGAACGACTTCCGCGAGGACCGGGGATATGGCAGCGGCGGCGGTGCTGGAGGACATGGGGGCGACCTTCCGGGGCGGGACCGGCCTCTCCGAGGCGGAGCCGGCCGGATCGCGGCCTCGGGTCAGCTTCAGGTCAGCAGGTCGTCTACTTGTGCTTCACCATCACGGTACCTGCGGGCGATCTCGGTGCTGCAATCGTCCGCCGTCCGCTGGAGGAGCTGCCGGCGGCGCGAGACCTGCTGTTCGTAGCGGACGAGCCGCACCATGGCCGCGTGCAGCTCCTCGTCCGTACGGGCGCCGAGGTCCGAGAGCTCGACCTCGGCGAGCATCTCGGCGGCCAGCTGCCGGGACTCCTCGCTGCGCGGTGTGGAGAGCGTGACGTGCCGGGCGGAGGAACGGTGCTGCGACGGGGCGTCGGCGAGGATCTCCGAGAGCCGGTCGACGACCGGGGACTCCGGCCCCGTACGCCGCGCCAGCTCGGCCCGCAGGATGTCGATCCGCCCGTGCAGCAGACGCCGCACATAGCTGAGGTCCGCCTCGTCGCGCTGCGAGTCACGGCGCAGGGCGCGCAGCTCCGGCAGCCCCAGCACGGCGAGATCGTGCTTCTTCCGGTCGGCCGCGAAGGCGTTGCCCGTACTCTCGCCGGTCCGCTGAGCCGGTGGTCGTGCGGCGGAAGCGGAAGCCGCCAGCCGGCTCATCGGCATAGGTACGGGCCCGGGCGACTGCCCGGCGCCAGGTGTGCTCATGAAGTGTTCCGTCCCCTCGACCGGTGCGGCGCGCACCGCCTCCGTGCATCGTGCCACTCCTGACTGCCACCCTGCAGGTGCTCTACGCCCGTTCGGCCCCCGATAGATTGGTCCACATGCGTGCAGTGGTGCAGAGGGTCGACGGCGCGAGCGTCGTCGTGGCGGGCCGGACGGTCGGCGAGATCGTCGGCGAAGGGCTGTGTGTGCTGGTGGGAGTCACCCACGAGGACACGGCGGACAAGGCCGCACAGCTCGCCCGGAAGCTGTGGTCGGTCCGGATCCTCGCGGGCGAGAAATCCTGCTCCGACGTGAACGCGCCGCTTCTGGTCATCTCACAGTTCACCCTCTACGGGGACGCCCGCAAGGGCCGCCGCCCGACCTGGAACGCCGCGGCCCCCGGCGACGTCGCCGAACCGCTGGTCGACGAGGTCGTGGCGCAGCTCCGCGCCCTGGGCGCCCACGTGGAGACGGGCCGGTTCGGAGCGGAGATGCGGGTCTCGCTCACGAACGACGGCCCGTTCACGGTACTGATCGAGGTCTGAGGCCGCCGGGGGCGGCCCGGGGCGGCGGCTCCGAGGCGGAGGAGGACCGCCGCGACCGCCGCGACCGCCGCGGCTGCCGCTACGGCTCTACGACGACTTCCTGCGCCGCGGCCGTGTCGCCCGCCATCAGCTCCGCGTCCACCGGCACGTTGCGCTTGACCAGCGCGAGGGCGATCGGCCCCAGCTCGTGGTGACGGGCCGAAGTGGTGACGAAGCCGAGCTGACGGCCCTCCTCGCCGTCCGCCGCGAGCCGCACCGGCGTACCGGGCGGCGGCAGCAGGACCTCGCTGCCGTCCAGGTGCAGGAAGACCAGGCGCCGCGGCGGCTTCCCCAGGTTCTGCACCCGGGCGACGGTCTCCTGGCCCCGGTAGCAGCCCTTCTGGAGGTGTACGGCGCTGCCGATCCAGCCCAGCTCGTGCGGGATGGTGCGGTGGTCGGTCTCGAAGCCCAGCCGGGGCCGGTGCGCCTCGACGCGCAGGGCCTCGTACGCCAGGATGCCGGCCGCCGGACCGTGGGCCCCGGCGTACGCCTCCAGCTCGCCCCGCGGCAGGAAGAGGTCCCGGCCGTGCGGCGTCTCCCGTACGGCCACGCCCCCGGGCACCTCGGCGATGGATCCGGCCGGCAGGTGGACGACCGCGAAGTCCTCGGTACGGTCGGCGGTCTCCACCCGGTAGAAGAACTTCATCGACTCCAGGTACGCGAGGAGATCGCCCTGCGTGCCCGGCTCGACGTGCATCCACACCGTCTCGCCGTCGTCGACGAGGTACATCGCGTGCTCGACGTGGCCGTGCGCGGTGAGGATCAGCGCCTCGGTGGCCCGGCCGGCCGGGAGCTCGCTGACGTGCTGCGTGAGCAGCAGGTGCAGCCAGCTCAGCCGGTCGTCCCCGGTGACGGTGACGACGCCTCGGTGGGACAGGTCGACGAAACCGGCGCCGCCGGCGAGCGCGCGCTGCTCGCGGAACAGGTCTCCGTAGTGCGCGGCGACGCCTTCGTCACGCCCTTCGGCGGGGACGGCGCCGGGCAGGGACAGCAAGGGGCTGGTCGGTGAGTGTCGCAGCATGCGGCCAGCCTACGACCCGGTGGTCGAAGCCTGTGCGGCGCACTTCTCGCAGCACCCGAAGATCGCGAAGTGCTTCATGTCCGTCTCGAAGCCGAACGTCTCGCGCAGTTTGGCGGTGAAGTCGGCGGCGATCTCGATGTCGGCCTCGATCACGTTCGTACAGTCGCGGCACACCAGGTGGATGTGGTGGTGGCGGTCCGCCAGGTGGTACGTCGGGGCTCCGTGCCCCAGATGGGCGTGGCTGACCAGACCCAGCTCCTCCAGGAGCTCAAGGGTCCGGTACACCGTGGAGATGTTCACGCCGGACGCCGTTTTGCGCACCTCGACGAGGATGTCGTCGGGCGTCGCGTGTTCCAGGGCGTCCACGGCCTCCAGGACGAGCTGGCGCTGGGGCGTCAGCCGGTAGCCGCGCTGCCGCAGGTCGCTTTTCCAGTCGGTGCTCACCACGTGCCCAGTGTAGGCAGCGCGGCGAGCGACCGAAGGTGCGTACGGCCTACTTGAAGAAGGCGATTCCGTCGTCGGGCAGGTCCTTGAGGTCCTTCGCCCACTCCCTCGGGTCGACGACCTTCTTCAGGTGCGCCGACATGTAGGGGCGCAGCTCGACGTCCGGGGTCGCCTTCTCGCCGACCCACATCAGGTCGCTCTTGACGTAGCCGTAGAGACGCTTGCCGCCGGTGTACGGCCCCGAGGCGGCGGTACGCGCCACGGCGTCCGTCACCAGGTCGATCTGCGGCTTCTGGTCCGCCAGCTCGCCGTACCAGATCTCGACGACGCCCTGGTCGCGGATCATGACGACCTCGACCTTGCGGTCCTTGTCGATGCGCCAGTAGCCGGTCTCGCTCTCCAGCGGGCGGACCTTCTTGCCCTCGCTGTCGAGCACCCAGGTGCGCGAGACGTACTCGAGGAAGTCCCGGCCGTCGTGGGAGAAGGTGACTTCCTGGCCGAAATTGGCCTTCTCGTCACCGGGGAAGTCGAAGACACCCGCGCCTTCCCAGTTTCCGAGGAGGAAGACGAGGGGGACGAGGTCCGGGTGGAGGTCGGACGGGATCTCGATCATGAGCTGCTCAGGCGATCTGTGAGGGGAGGGGTGGGTTAGCGCTGACCCTGGTAGAGCTTCTTCACGGTCAGACCGGCGAAGGCCAGAACACCGACGCAGACCAGAACCAGCAGGGCTTCGAAGAAAATCGTCAGCACGGGGGTGCTCCTTGCACGAGCGGTGGGCGGTACGGGGCCGGGCCCCAGCTTAGTCGGCGGGGGCCCGGCCTTGTCTGCGAGGGCTCCACGGCTCGGCCGAGGAGCTGGTTCCGGAGCACCACCGTCTGGTGGAAGGGCACAGCGGCCGCGGTTCCCTTCCTCGACTGGACGATCAGGGCGACCGTGTCGCCGGCCCGGATGTACCCGTGCCGGACGTGCACCGGACCGCGCGGCGCCGTCTCGTCGTACACGTACACCTCCGTCGAAGCCACCATCGCGTCGGACGGATGCGACTCGTCCAGCAGAGCCGCGTCCTCCACACCGTTCACCAGCAGGCCGGCATCGGCGCCGCCTCCCATGTGGTCGGAGAAGAACGCCTCGGCGAAGGCACCCGACCGGAAACGGACCAGGTAGATCCGGGACGAGGTCGAATCCGGCACGGTCCAGCCACGGGCCGTCACATCGAGCAGGCCGCCGTCGGCGAGATCCTGCGCCATACCGGCCCGCTCCTCCTCGGCGTACTCCTTGAGGTAGAGCGCGGCCGGGACCCGGTGACCGGCGCCCTTGAACGCCGGGTCGGGCTTCGCGCGCGCCGGGGCGGGAAGCGGCAACGCCGCCGGGTCGGCGTAGTGCTTCTCGCCCGGGTTGCCTTCGTCGAAGGGCCGCCCGGCGCCGGCCGGCAGGACGGGCTTGGCCAGCTTCGGGCAGACCCAGGGGCCGTCGTCCTCGGTACGGAGCCCCGGAACGCCGGTGCGCGTCTTCTCCGTGACTCCGTACGCGACACCCGCGCCGGACACCCCGAAGACGAGGACCGCCACCGTCCAGCGCAGGACCGCGCGCAGCCCGCGCCGACTCGGCCGGGCGGGCGGCTGCTCGGGCGGTGGCGGGGAGATGACCTGTGCGGGCACGGGAGGCGCCGCGGACTGATGGCCGGTCACACGAACTCCCCAGGGGTCTTCGGACGGACCGGCTGCTCGCTGAGCATCGTCGCGGCCTCTTCGGCTTCGAACGGCTTGGTCCCGTACGCGAACGTGCTCACCAGCACATCGCCCTCGTAGGCGCTGCAGAACATGGCGTCGAGCTTCGACTCGGAGTCCTTCGGCATCAAGAAGCACTTGGCGTTCTTGAACCCCCGGACCTCGGGACCCTTGCGGAAGATGCCCAGAGCGTCGGCGGAGGCGCTCCGGAAGCCGGCCGGCGCCCGGCCGTTGGTGGTGTTCTCTATTCGGGCGAGCCGGGTCTCGAGACCAGGCCACCGTCGGAAGCGCGGTAGCCGCGCATTGCGATGCCCTGGAGCTTCAGCTTGTCGACCGCCTTGTTGCGCTTGTTGCGCTGGGCGGAGGGCAGGCCGCGCGAGCCCTCCTTGAAGACCGCGACGGCCTGCCGTCGCGTGAGGCTGCTGTCGTTGCCGTAATCGTCGATGTCCGGGCCCAGTTCGTACGAGTACGGCACCGGCAGGAGACTGGCGGCGAGCCCCTCCGGCTGCTTGGCCGCGCCCTCGCCCTCCGTGCGGTCCGCCGAGTCGGCCGGTTCCGCCCAGACGACAGTCGGCGCAGTGCGGTCGGCGTCGCCGAGGCTGTCCACGGCCCACACACCGGCCCCGACACGGCGGCGGCCAGCGCGGCCGACACGCCGACGAGCAGCCCACGGTGGGGACGGCGAGGCTTCCACGGCCACGGGGGCGTCCTTCGGGTCACGCAGGTCCGGCTGCGACAGCGGCGGCAGCGGGGTCGGCTCACGGTCGTACTGCACGACGTAACCGGTGATCACCCCGCGACCACGCCGAGTACCGCCGCTGTGGCGATCAGCAGCGTCGTACGGCGGCGGATTACAGTTCGGGCATGGCGAAAAAGCTCGTGATCAAGGTGACCGCCGGGGCCGACGCCCCCGAGCGGTGTTCGCAGGCGTTCACGGTGGCGGCGGTGGCCGTGGCCAGCGGGGTCGAGGTCTCGCTCTGGCTGACCGGCGAGTCCTCGTGGTTCGCGCTGCCGGGGCGCGCGGCGGAGTTCGAGCTGCCGCACGCGGCGCCGCTGCCGGACCTGATCGAGTCGATCACGGCGGCGGGCCAGATCACGCTGTGCACGCAGTGCGCGGCGCGGCGCGAGATCACCGAGAAGGACGTGATCGAGGGCGTACGGATCGCGGGCGCCCAGGTCTTCGTCAGCGAGGTCATGGCGGACGGCGTCCAGTCCCTCGTCTACTGATACCGACGCCTACCGAGCGCTCACCGACGGTGCTTCTTGCCGTCCAGTTCGTCCCACCACTCGTCGGACGTCGGGTCCCCGGACGGATCGTCCCACCAGCGGTCCTCCGGCCCCCGCCGGTTGGCGACCACCGCCGCGACCGGCGGAATGACCATGGCGACGAAGCACATCCCCACGGCCACCGGCACGGACCACAGCCGTACGAGGGCCCAGGCGGAGACGAAGAGGGCGATGCATCCGCCCATCAGCAGGAAATAAGCGTGACGGCGCCGCGCGTACATACCTCCACGGTACGACCGAAGGGCCGCACCCGGTCCAGGTAGCGTCCAACCCCCTGGGGTGCGGCCCTCCGGCCAGCAGAAAGCGCCTCGTCAGACGGCGATCGCGACCTCCGCGAGACCGCCCGTCCGGGCGACGACCGTACGGTCGGCCGTGCCGCCCGGGACCAGCGCGCGGACGGTCCACGTGCCCTCGGCCGCGTAGAAGCGGAACTGGCCCGTGGCCGAGGTCGGGACCTCGGCGGTGAACTCGCCGGTCGAGTCCAGGAGACGGACGTAACCGGTGACGGGCTCGCCGTCGCGGGTCACGCTGCCCTGGATGGTGGTCTCACCGGGCTTGATCGTCGAGGCGTCGGGGCCGCCGGCCTTTGCTCCACACATGTTGAATCCGTCCTTCAAGTCGCGGTCGGGAGGAGTTACTTGCTGGCGCCGAGCTCGATCGGCACGCCGACCAGCGAGCCGTACTCGGTCCACGAGCCGTCGTAGTTCTTGACGTTGTCGACACCGAGCAGCTCGTGCAGGACGAACCAGGTCAGGGCCGAGCGCTCACCGATGCGGCAGTACGCGATGGTGTCCTTGGCCAGGTCGACCTGCTCGGCCTCGTACAGGGCCTTGAGCTCTTCGTCGGACTTGAAGGTGCCGTCGTCGTTGGCGTTCTTCGACCACGGGATGTTGCGGGCGGACGGGACGTGGCCCGGGCGCTGCGACTGCTCCTGCGGGAGGTGGGCCGGGGCGAGCAGCTTGCCGCTGAACTCGTCGGGCGAGCGCACGTCGACGAGGTTCTGGCTGTCGATCGCGGCCACGACGTCGTCGCGGAAGGCGCGGATCGAGGTGTCCTGCGGCTTGGCCTTGTACTGCGTGGCCGGGCGCTCGGGGACCTCCGCGACCAGGTCGCGGGAGTCGAGCTCCCACTTCTTGCGGCCGCCGTCGAGGAGGCGGACGTCCTGGTGGCCGTAAAGCTTGAAGTACCAGAAGGCGTACGACGCGAACCAGTTGTTGTTGCCGCCGTAGAGGACGACCGTCGTGTCGTTCGCGATGCCCTTCTCGGAGAGGAGCTTCTCGAAACCGGCCTGGTCGACGAAGTCGCGGCGGACCGGGTCCTGGAGATCCTTGGTCCAGTCGATGCGGATCGCGTTGCGGATGTGGTTCTTCTCGTACGCCGAGGTGTCTTCGTCGACCTCGACGATGGCGACCTTCGGGTCGTCGATGTGGGCCTCGACCCAGTCTGCGTCTACCAGGACGTCGCTGCGGCTCATGCTGTTCTCCTCCGGGGCAGGTGCGGCGGTTGTGCGCGAGGGGGTGTGCGGGTACGCGGAACGGGACGGCGTACGGCGGCACGGGACGGCCCCGACTTCGACGTCGCCGGTTCGTTCGGTCGGTCGGTCGCAGGGCCGGGGAAGGCGGGCGCCGGAGGCTGTTCCGGCCAGAACCCGCTCAGACAGTGCGACAGAGCATGGCGGCGACGCGGCACAGGTCTACTGCCCGCCGCTTCGTGAGGTCCGCCTGTCGCTGCTGCATGGGACCGATCGTAGGGACGTCACGACCGGCATGTCACCGGCGTGTCGGATGGTGAGACGCGATCGTCCGTGATGTGGGACGGGGAGGGGTGCGAGGCCACCGTTCCAGGCGGTCGCGGGGCCCGCGCCCGTCCGCTTCCTGAGGGGCGGACGCGGGTGTCTCACTATCCGGCGAGGGCCACGTCCGTGCCGGTGACGGAGATCTTCGCCCCGTCCTTCGTCGCTTCGACCTTTTCGAGCTCCATGCCTTCGGGCAGCCCGCTGACCTGCCGGTCGAAGTCGGTCCTCTCGCGGATCATCCCCTCCAGCCCGGGGATGCCCTCGCCGGGCACCTCGTCCGCCCGCACCCGGATGGTGTCGCCGTCGGCCAGGCTCACGCTGGACAGCACACTGCGTGTGATCTTGCGGCCGAGGACGTCGACGGAGCCGGTGACCTTCACCTTGCCGTTGCCGCCGTAGGAGAGGGAGATGTCGTCCTCGGCGGCCTCGGACAGGTCCCCGTACGAGACGAGGGCCCCGCCGGTGGCGCGATCCGCCGTCGCGCCGGCGAAGTCGGTGACGCCGCCCCGCACCCTCACGTCGTGGAGCTCGGCGGTCATCTCGCTGATCCGGAGCCGGTGGCCGGCGGTGCTCGCCTCGATGCCCCTGAGGGTGACGTCGACCTGGTCGAATCGCTTGGCGGCGACCTGCGTCAGGAAGGGAAATCCCTTGATGGACACGTCTGCCGTGCCGGTCAGGCCCTGCCTGCTCTGGAGGCGCTTCGCGACCTCGGACTCGGCCATGCCGACCGCCAGGCGGTCCAGGGCGACGAAGATGCCGCCGAGGATCACGGCGACGACCAGCAGTATTCGCAGCGCACGCATTGTTTACGGATCCCCCGAGTCGACCGGCTCGTCTTGACGATCACGAGCCTACTGCCAGGTAGCGTAAGGATCAGGTGATGATCCGGCCGATCAGGTACGCGGCGGGGGCCGCGGCGGTCAGGGGCAGGGCCACTCCGGCCGTCATGTGGACGAAGCGGGACGGGTAGTCGTAGCTGGCCACGCGCAGGCCGATCAGCGCGCACCCCCCGGCCGCGAGCCCGAGCAGAGCGCCCCCGGCGCCCACGTCCGCCGTCCCGCCGACCGCGACCCCGGCGCCGGTGGCGGCGAGCAGCGCGACGACGACCGACGCGACGCCGGACAGCGGCAGCGCGCGGGCCAGTGCGGCGACGGCGACGGCCACGCCCCCGACGGTCACGGCCTCGGGGGCCGCCGTGAGGTGGCCCGCGGCGAGTACCGCGAGGGCGGCCGAGGTGACGGTGGCCGTCAGGCCGTACATCCGTTCGTCGGCGGGGGCGCGGTTGCGCAGCTGGAGGACGAGCGCGAGCAGCACCCAGACACCGAGCGTGCCGATGATCGCGGCGGGCGCGTGCTCGGCGCCGACGGCCAGCAGCACGATGTCGGCGGTGACGCCGCCGAGGAAGGCGAGCGCGATGCCCTGGCGGGCGGGCCACATGCCGTTGAGCCGGAACCAGCCGGCCGCGGTGACGGCCTGGAGCAGTACGAGCGGCACGAGCAGGGCGTACGGGCCGACGGCCGCCGTGCCGGCGAGCAGCAGCGAGAGCCCGGCGGTCAGGGCGGCCGGCTGCATCCCGGGCGCGATGATAGGCGACCGGCCTTCGGCGCGGGCGCGCTGGGCGGCGGTGAGCGGGGCCTCCCCGGTCCGAGCGGAACCGGAAGCCAGGGGACGTGCGTTGCCCAGGGTGGTGGGCGCGCTGTACGCCGTGTGGTCGGTGGAGCGGGAGGCGGCAGCCGGGGCCGCCGCGGGCGCGGGCGCCGGGGCGGGGTCGTACGCCGCCGCCGGGTAGCCGTACGCGCCGGGTGCCGCCGCCGCCGGGTAGCCGTACGCGCCGGATGCCGGGGCCGCCGGGTCGTGTGCCGCCGGGTCCTGCGGGTACGGGTCGTACGCGCCCTGGGCCTGCGGGTACGGGTCGTACGCGCCCTGGGCCTCGGGCGGCGGCGCGTACGCGCCGTTGCGGGGCGACGGGTCCGAGAGGTCCGAGGGGTGGGCCGGGTACGCCGGATACGCCGTGCCGGCCGCGGACTGCTCCTGCGGCCGGTACGGCTGCTGGACCGGCTGGTACTGGGTGTCCCAGGTCGGCCCGTCCCACGTCTGGGTGTACGGCTCCTGCGCGGACGGGTGCGGCTCCTGGTGGCCGTCGCGTCCGTCGCGTCCGTCGTAGGGGTACGGCTGCTGGTTGCTCATGGTGTGGGGGTCATCCTCCTGCGAACGGCGGGAGCACCTCGACCGTGCCGCCCTCGGCCAGCCGTACGGTCTCATGGGGGCGGGTGCCGACGGGGGCGCCGTCGATGAGGAACGAACACCGCTGGAGTACGCGCGTCAGCTCTCCGGGGTGCCGGTCGCGCACCGCGTCGAGCGCCTCGGCGAGCGTCCCGGCCGCGTACGGCTCCTCGGCGGTCCCGGCCGCGGCCTTGGCCGCGGCCCAGTAGCGGATGGTGCCCGCTGCCATAACGGCGCTCCTTTCGTCGGCTTCCATGATGGGCTATGCCGCCACCAGCCAGGCGCCGATGCGGGTGAGGAGTGTCTCCGCGGCCGCGTTCTCGGCGTGGCCCATGCCGGGCTCGATCCACAGTTCGCCCCGGTCGCCCGCGGCACCGGCGAGCATGCGCGGGTGGTCCAGGGGGAAGTACGGGTCGCGGTCGCCGTGCACGACCAGCAGCGGCGTCGTACCGAGCCGGGCCGCCGCCTCGACCGGCGGGAGCGGCACGGGGTCCCAGTCCCGGGGGTGGATCCGGGTGCGCAGCCCGACCCGCCCGACGAGCCGCCCGGCGGGGCGGGTGACCACCCAGTGCAGCCGCCGCATCGGCGCCGTGCCCCGGTAGTACCAGCGGGCGGGGGCGCTGACGGCCGCGACCGCGTCGGCGTGCGCGGCCGTGTTCGCTTCTGTGCGCCCCCCGTGCGCGGAGCCGCTCCCGTCCCCGTACAGCGCCGCGTGCCGGACGGCCACCGAGCCGCCCATCGAGAAGCCCACCGTGGCCACCTTCCCGTGCCCCAGCGAGCGCGCCCAGCGGACCGCCGCCGCCAGGTCGAGGACCTCGCGGTCGCCGACCGTGGAGCGCCCGCCGGAGCCGCCGTGACCCCGGAACGAGAACGTGATCACGGCTGCGTACTGCCGGAACACCTGGGCCGCGCGCCGTACCGCGGGCCGGTCCAGGGAGCCCGTGAAGCCGTGTGCGACGACGATCGCGGGGCCGGCGGTCCCGCCGCCCGGCGACGGCTCGTACAGCGCCTCGACACGCACCCCGTCGTCCGCCCGCAGAACCGTGCGCCGGGCCCCGTGCGTGATCAAGGGAACAGGTGATCTGCGGAACCGGTCCTCCGGCACGGAACTCATGTGAGCTATTGTGCTGGGCACAGGACCTGGGCAACGTTGCCCCCGGGTCCTTTTGTGTTTTCTGACCGTTGTTACGGACAGATGACGCGGTGCGGTCCCAGGGCGTGGAACCGCACCGCACGAAGTACGAAGCAGTGCCGCATACGTCCTCGCAGGGACCGAGGAGGAACCGACGTAATGGGCGAGCGAACCGTGCATGACCGGACGACCCGGGCAGGTGGCCGACGATGAGTTCTCTGCTGCTCCTGACCAATGCCCTCCAGCCGTCGACGGAGGTGCTCCCCGCCCTCGGCCTGCTTCTGCACAGCGTGCGGGTGGCCCCCGCCGAGGGCCCGGCCCTCGTCGACACCCCCGGTGCCGACGTCATACTGATCGACGGCCGTCGCGACCTCCCGCAGGTCAGATCGCTGTGCCAGCTGCTGCGGTCCACCGGCCCCGGCTGCCCGCTGATCCTCGTCGTGACGGAGGGCGGCCTGGCGGCCGTCACCGCCGACTGGGGCATCGACGACGTACTGCTCGACACCGCGGGTCCGGCCGAGGTCGAGGCACGGCTGCGGCTCGCGACGGGCCGCCGGCAGATCACCTCCGACGACTCCCCGATGGAGATCCGCAACGGCGACCTGTCGGTCGACGAGGCGACGTACAGCGCGAAGCTGAAGGGGCGGGTCCTGGACCTGACCTTCAAGGAGTTCGAGCTGCTGAAGTACCTGGCGCAGCACCCCGGCCGGGTCTTCACGCGCGCACAGCTCCTCCAGGAGGTGTGGGGCTACGACTACTTCGGCGGTACGCGCACGGTCGACGTGCACGTACGGCGGCTGCGCGCCAAGCTCGGCCCCGAGCACGAGTCGCTGATCGGGACCGTACGCAACGTGGGCTACCGCTTTGTGACCCCCGAGAAGGTCGAGCGGGCGGCCGCCGAGGAGGTCCGGGCCAAGACCGGGCGGAAAGCGGCACCCGAGACCGTCACCCGTGTGACGGACACCGTTCCCGACGCCGCCGCGGACGCCACCCCCCGGGAGGAAGCCACCGTACGACCTGCCCAGCGGTAGGTCACCCCGCGTAGACTGCCGCGCGTGGCCAAGGTGACGCGGGACGATGTGGCGCGACTGGCGGGGACTTCGACCGCGGTCGTCAGTTACGTCATCAACAACGGACCCCGGCCGGTCGCCCCGGCCACGCGCGAGCGTGTCCTCGCCGCGATCAAGGAGCTCGGCTACCGGCCGGACCGGGTCGCGCAGGCCATGGCGTCCCGCCGCACCGACCTCATAGGCATGATCGTCCCCGACGCGCGGCAGCCGTTCTTCGCGGAGATGACGCACGCGGTCGAACAGGCCGCCGCCGACCGCGGGAAGATGGTCCTCGTCGGCAACTCCGACTACCGCGACGAGCGCGAGGTCCACTACCTGCGGGCCTTCCTCGGCATGCGGGTCTCCGGCCTGATCCTGGTCAGCCAGGGCCCGAGCGAGTGGGCGGCCGCCGAGATCGAGGCGTGGGACGCGCGCGTGGTGCTGCTGCACGAGCGGCCCGAGACGATCGACGACGTGGCGGTCGTCACGGACAACATCGGCGGCGCGCAGCTCGCCACCCGCCACCTCCTGGAGCACGGTCATCCGTACGTCGCCTGCCTGGGCGGCATGGAGTCGACGCCCATGGTCGGCGACCCGGTGGCCGACCACGTCGTGGGCTGGCGCCGGGCGATGCGGGAATCGGGGCGGTCCACCGAGGGCCGCCTCTTCCAGGCTCCGTACAACAGGTACGACGCCTACCAGGTCGCCCTGAAGCTGCTCGCGGGGCCGGACCGGCCGCCCGCGATCTTCTGCTCCACGGACGACCAGGCGATCGGCGTGCTGCGGGCCGCGCGTGAGCTGCGCATCGACGTACCGGGCGAGCTGGCGGTGGCCGCCTTCGACGACGTGAAGGAAGCGGCGCTCACCGATCCGCCGCTGACGACGGTGTACTCCGACCGGCCGGCGATGGCGCGAGCGGCGGTGGACCTGGTGCTGGACGATTCGCTGCGGGTGGCGGGGTCGCGGCGCGAGCGGCTGAAGCAGTTCCCGTCGGCGCTGGTGGTGCGCCGTTCCTGCGGCTGCCCGGCGACGTAGCTCTCCTCGTGCCGCAGCTCTCTTTACATGGGACATACGCGGTTCTGTCGGGCTTCTCAGCGGCTCCTCAGACGGTTCTCATGAGCGCCGACCAGGCTCTGGGACATGACCGAGAGCCCCCGCCGCAGCGGCGAGTACCCCGAGCCCGAGCAGCAGCCCTCCTTCGTCCCCCGGCAGCGCGCCGGGGACGGCGCCGGGTCCGAGGCACCGCCGTACGGCGCCGCGTATCCGCCGCCGCCCGCGTACGCGCCTCCTGTCGCCGCGCCCCGGCGGGCCCGGCGGCCCGTGGCGCTGCTGACGGCGGTCGCCATCGTCGCCGCCGCGATCGGCGGTGGCACGGCGGCCCTCGCGGAGCGCCTGGCCGGCCCGGACCCCGTCACCGGCGGCAACGGCGTCAGCGGTACGACCGTCTCGCAGAGCAGCAAGGGCACCGTCGCCGGGGTCGCGCAGGCCGTGAGCCCGAGCATCGTGGAGATCAGCGCGACGTCGGCCTCCGGCGCCTCCACCGGCTCCGGGGTGATCATCACCGCCGACGGCGAGATCATCACGAACAACCACGTCGTCTCGGGCGCCTCCTCCGTCAAGGTCGAGCTGAGCAGCGGCAGGACGTACACCGCCGATGTCGTCGGCACCGACCCCGACAAGGACCTCGCCCTCATCGAGCTCCGGGGCGCGAGCGGTCTGAAGGCGGCGACGCTCGGGGACTCCGACGACGTCGAGGTCGGCGACGAGGTGGTGGCGATCGGCTCGCCCGAGGGCCTGACCGGGACGGTGACCAGCGGAATCGTCTCGGCACTGGACCGGGACGTGACCGTGTCGAAGGACGGGAACCCGGGCCAGGAACAGCAGGGGCAGCAGGAACAGCAGGGGCGGAGCGGCGGCCAGTGGCCGTTCGAGTTCGGCGGGCAGCAGTTCAACGGCGACACCGGTTCGTCGAAGACGACGTACAAGGCGATCCAGACCGACGCCTCCCTCAACCCCGGCAACTCCGGTGGCGCCCTCATCAACATGGACGGCGAGATCATCGGCATCAACTCCGCGATGTACGCCCCGAGCGGTGCCAGCGGTTCCGCTTCCGGCAGCGTCGGCCTCGGCTTCGCCATCCCCGTCGGCACGGTCAAGGCCGACCTGGACGGGCTCCGCGCCGGGGGCGACAGCTGACGCCCGTACCGTGCGAGGCTGAAGGCGATCCACGGGCCACGGGCCCGCGCCAGCCATCGCGCAGCGACCACAGACAGGCCGAGGAAGACCGATGAACAGCCCCGCCGAGCGCATCCTGATCGTCGACGACGAGCCCGCCGTGCGCGAGGCACTCCAGCGCAGTCTCGCCTTCGAGGGGTACGGGACGGAGGTCGCCGTCGACGGCATCGACGCGCTCGCCAAGGCCGCGTCGTACGCACCGGACCTGATCGTCCTCGACATCCAGATGCCCCGCATGGACGGCCTGACCGCGGCCCGCCGCATCCGCTCGTCCGGCGACACCCTCCCCATCCTGATGCTCACCGCCCGCGACACGGTCGGCGACCGCGTGACCGGGCTCGACGCGGGCGCCGACGACTACCTGGTGAAGCCGTTCGAACTGGACGAGCTGTTCGCCCGCATCCGGGCGCTGCTGAGGCGCAGCGGGTACGCCGCCGGGGCGGCCGGCGAGGAGGCGCCGGGGCACGTCCTGTCCTTCGCCGACCTGCGGATGGACCTCGCGACGCGCGAGGTGACGCGGGGCGGCCGGCCGGTGGAGCTGACCCGTACCGAGTTCACGCTGCTGGAGATGTTCCTCGCGCACCCGCGCCAGGTGCTGACGCGCGAGCAGATCCTCAAGGCGGTGTGGGGCTTCGACTTCGAGCCCACCTCGAACTCCCTGGACGTGTACGTGATGTACCTGCGCCGCAAGACCGAGGCGGGCGGCGAGCCGCGCCTGGTGCACACGGTGCGGGGGGTCGGGTACGCGCTGCGGGGCGGTGAGGCGTGAGCGGTGCGCCGGCGCCGGCATCGGCGTCACTGCGCAGGTTCCGCGCGCTGCCGCTGCGGTCCCGGCTGGCGCTGCTGACGGCCACGGCGGTGGCGGTCGCGGTGGCGGCGGTCGCGGCGGCGTGCTGGTTCGTGACGAAGGCTCAGCTCCAGGAGCAGATGGACGACTCGCTGCGGGGTGCGGAGTTCGACGAGAAGGCGACCGGGGACCTGCTGGCGTCCTGCCTGAGCGGCGGAGCCCTGCCGGCCCCGGTGTTCCCCAGCGAGTACTCCGTGCAGATCGTGGCGGCGTCGGGCCGGACCTGTACCGCCCCGAGGTCCTCACCGATCCCCGCGCAGCGCGACGACATCGCCGTGGCGAGCGGGCTGCGGGACGACGCGCTGCACACGACGGCCGACAAGGCCGGCACGCGGATGCGCGTCCACACCCGGCCGCTGGGCCGGATCGCCGGCACCGGCCCCGCCGCCGGCCGGTTCGCGCTCTCCGTGGCCCGCCCGGTGAACGAGATCGACGAGCCGCTCGGCTCCCTCGCCTGGGTGCTGCTCACGGTGTCCGGGATCGGTGTCGTCGGCGCCGGCGCCGCCGGCCTCTGGGTCGCCCGCGCGGGCCTGCGCCCCGTCGACAAGCTCACCGGCGCCGTCGAGCACGTGGCGCGCACGGAGGACCTGACCGTACGCATCCCGGTCGAGGGCGAGGACGAGATCGCCCGCCTCTCGCGCTCCTTCAACGCCATGACCACCGCCCTCGCGTCCTCCCGCGACCGCCAGGCGCAGCTGATCGCCGACGCGGGCCACGAGCTGCGGACCCCGCTCACGTCCCTGCGTACGAACGTGGAGCTGCTGGCCCGCAGCGACGAGACGGGACGGGCCATCCCGCCCGCCGACCGGGCCGCGCTCATGGTGTCCGTCAAGGCGCAGATGACCGAACTGGCGTCGCTGATCGGCGACCTGCAGGAGCTCGCGCGGCCCGACACGGCCGAGCAGGGCAGCCCGCCGAGGATCGTCGCGCTGCACGAGATCGCGGCCGCCGCGCTGGAGCGCGCCCGGCTGCGCGGCTCCGGGCTGACGATCGAAGCGGACCTCTCCCCCTGGTACGTACGGGCCGAACCGGCGGCGCTGGAGCGGGCGCTGGTCAACGTCCTGGACAACGCGGTGAAGTTCAGCCCGCCGGGCGCCGCGGTCGACGTGACCCTGGACCGGCACGGCGGACTGACGGTGCGCGACCACGGGCCCGGCATCCCGGACGCCGAACTCCCGCACGTTTTCGAACGCTTCTGGCGCTCGCCGTCCGCCCGGTCCCTGCCGGGTTCGGGGCTCGGCCTGTCCATCGTGGCCCGTACGGTCCAGCAGGCGGGCGGCACGGTCGCGCTGCGGCGCCCGGCGGACGGGGGCGGCGGCACGGAGGCCGTGATCAGGCTGCCGGGCGCACCGGTACCGCCGCCCGGCACCGGCTAGACCTCCGCGGGAAGCGTCCTCGCGACGCCGTCCGGCCCCGGCGGCAGCGGTGCGGGGCGGCACCCGGTCCGGGTGCCGCCCCGCTGAGCCGTGCTGTGCTGTGCTGTGCCGCAGTGCGGTGCGGTGCCTACTTCACGATCGTGATCCGGTCGGCGGCCGGCGGCGTGATCGGTGCGGCCGCGCTGGAGTTCTTCGCCAGGTAGGCGTTGAAGACGTCCAGGTCGGAGGCGCCGACCAGCTTGTTCCTGTGCTCCTTGAAGACCGGGAAGCCGTCGCCGCCGCCCGCGAGGAACTCGTTCATCGCGACGCGGTACGTCTTCGCCGGGTCGAGCGGGGTGCCGTTCAGCTTCACCGAGGCGACGTCGACGCGGGCGGCGCCCGTCTTCGTCATGTCGAGGGTGTACGTGAAGCCCTTCGACACCTGGAGGATCTTCGGCGAGGCCTCGTTGCCGCCGCTGACCTGCTGCTGGAGCGCGGTGACGAGCTGGGCGCCGGTCAGGTCGACGACGTTCATCATGTTGGTGAACGGCTGGACGGTGAACGCCTCGCCGTACGTCACGACTCCGTCGCCCTCACTGCCGCTCGCCTTGAAGACGAGGTCGGAGCGGATCCCGCCCGGGTTCATGAAGGCGATCTGCGCGCCGCCCTTGTCGGCCGGGGCCAGGCCCTCCAGCTGCGCGTCCGCGATCAGGTCGCCGAGCGGCTTCTCGGGGGCCGTGGAGCCGCGTCCGTTGATGTCGGCGGCGATGAAGCCCTGCGGCTTGCTCGCGATCGGGGTGGCCAGCGCGTTCCAGCGGCCGATCAGCGAGGTCATGTCCGGGGCCCAGATCCTGGCCTGCTCCTGGTCGCGGACGACGATGTGGTTCGCGCTCCTGACGCCCGTACGCACGATGTCCTTGGTGCGGCGGTCGTAGGTGAGCGTGGTGTCCGTGTAGAGCTTGCCGTACGAGGACGCCGAGGTGACCATGCGCGGCTTGCCGGCCGGGTCGGGGACGGTGCACACGTACGCCTGGTGGGTGTGGCCCGTCACCAGCGCGTCGACCTTCGGCGTGATGCCCCGGGCGATGTCGACGATCGGACCGGAGATGCCGTCGCCGGCGCCCGGTGAGTCGCAGTCGTAGTTGTACGACGAGGAGGCCGGCGAGCCGCCCTCGTGGATGAGCGCGACGATCGACTTGACGCCCCGGCGGTCGAGCTCCTTGGCGTACTTGTTGACCGTCTCGACCTCGTCGTGGAACTTCAGGCCCTTGATGCCGTTCTCGGTGACGATCCCCGGAGTGCCCTCCAGGGTCACGCCGATGAAGCCGATCTTGACGCCCTTCCTCTCCCACACCGTGTACGGCTTGAGGAGCGGCTTGCCGGTCTTCTCGTTCGTCACGTTCGCGGCGAGGTAGGGGAAGTCCGCGCCCGGGAACTCCTTGCCCTTCTCGAAGCAGCCCTCGACCGGGTGGCAGCCGCCGTTCTGCATGCGGGCCAGCTCGGTGGCGCCCTCGTCGAACTCGTGGTTGCCGACGGCCGACACGTCGAGGTCGAGCTTGTTCAGCGCCTCGATCGTGGGCTCGTCGTGGAAGAGCCCGGACATCAGCGGGCTGGCTCCGATCATGTCGCCGCCGGCCGCGGTGACGGAGTACCGCTCGCCCTGGCGCGCCTTGCGCAGCGCGGTCGCCAGGTGCTCGACGCCGCCGGCCGGGACCGCCTTCACCGTCCCGTCGGGCTGCGTCTCGTTGACCGTGCCGGCCGAGCCCGCCGGGGGCTCCAGGTTCCCGTGCAGGTCGTTGAAGGAGAGCAGCTGTACGTCCACGGTCCGCGAGGACTTCGGCTTGTGGTGCCCGCCGCCGGCTGCCCGGTCGCCTTCCTGCGCGCCGGCCGGCATCGCCGCGAGGAGGGCACCGAGGGTGGCGAGGCCGGCGGCCGAGGCGAGCACGCGCCGGGTCGCGCGGTGGGTGCGGGTGGTGCGAGGGTTCGCTGACATCTGTCCCCTTGTGAGTTCAGCGTGACGGACGAACCGCAGCCTAAAGTCAACGCGCGTAGCGCAACAGGGGGTGACGGGTTACAAGGTGGTTGCCTTCGGCCGTACATCGGCCTCTGCCCGGCCGCCGCCCGTACGGCGGAACTCTTCCGTCACGGAACGCGACGGGACGGGCGGACGGGCCGGACGGACGGACGGGCGGGCGGGATGGACGGGCGGGCCGGGCAACCCCGCGCGCGAGGGCGGCGGGAGCGCGGCCGGGGCGGCCGGGTACGCCCGGCGCGGGGAGCGGTTCGGCCGATCGACGGGGACCGGATCCGTCCGGCGCCCTCTCGCACCACCGTCGCCGTACGCTCGTACCCATGACGACTGACCCCGCCACCCCCGCCTTCCTCAGGAAGATCCAGACCCTCGACGCGCTCACCGAGGAGCAGGCCCAGGAGGTCCTGGCGCTCCTCGACGAGGCCGCCCGCGCGGACGGCGCGCAGGCCGTCTCCGAGCAGGGACGGCTTCAGCTGCGCGGCGGACACCGGGAAGGCGTACGGCACTTCCTGCTGTACGTCGGCGAAGGGCCCCTCCTCGGATACGCGCAGCTGGAGGACACCGACCCCGTCGAGGCACCGGCCGCCGAGCTCGTCGTGCACCCCGCGCACCGCGGCGCCGGGCACGGCCGCACGCTCGGGACGACCGTGCTGGACGCGTCGGGGAAGCGGCTGCGGGTCTGGGCGCACGGCGGGAAGGCGGCGGCGCGCCACCTCGCCCAGGTCCTCGGGCTCACCCTCTTCCGCGAACTGCGCCAGATGCGGCGCCCCTTGAGCCCGCTGGACGTCCCCGAGCCGGTGTACCCGGCGGGGGTCGGGGTCCGCACCTTCGTGCCGGGACAGGACGACGCCGCCTGGCTCGCCGTGAACGCGGCGGCGTTCGCCCACCACCCCGAGCAGGGCGGGATGACGCAGCGCGACCTGGACGACCGCAAGGCCGAGCCGTGGTTCGACCCGAAGGGCTTCTTCCTGGCCGAGCGGGGCGGCGAACTCGTCGGCTTCCACTGGACGAAGGTGCACGCCGAGGAGCAGCTCGGCGAGGTGTACGTCGTCGGCATCCGCCCCGACGCGCAGGGCGGCGGCCTCGGCAAGGCCCTGACCGCGACCGGCCTGCGGCACCTGGCGGCGCAGGGACTGCCGACCGCGATGCTGTACGTCGACGCGGACAACACGGCGGCGGTGACGGTGTACGAGCGGATCGGCTTCACCACGCACGAGACGGACCTGATGTACCGCACGGAGTCGTGACGCAGCCGTAGCCCGCGACGCGGCAACGGTCAAGGGGGCGGCGTCGGTTGACACCGCCCCTTCTTCGCATCACCATTCCACTACTTGACTAGTGAAAGGGGGGTAGAGGCAACATGGTCGAATTCCGCATCGACCGGCGCACCGGCGTCGCGACCTACGTACAGATCGTGCAGCAGACCAAACACGCCCTCCGCCTGGGCCTGCTGGAGCCCGGCGACAGACTCCCGACGGCCCGCGAGGTCGTCGAAGCCACCGCCGTCAACCCGAACACCGTCCTCAAGGCGTACCGCGAACTGGAACGCGAGGGCCTGGTCGAGGCGCGGCGCGGCCTGGGCACCTTCGTACGGAAGTCACTGGGCAGCGGCGCCCCGGCCGGCTCACCGCTGCGCGGCGAGCTCGTGGAGTGGGTGGCGCGGGCCCGCGAGGCCGGGCTGGAGAGGGACGACGTGGCCGCGCTCTTCACCTCCGTACTCGGCGAACAGTTCAAGGGAGATCACACATGACGGACACCGCCATCGAGGCGGCCGCGCTGGGCAAGAGCTACGGGCGGCGGGGCTGGGCCCTGCGCGAGTGCTCCTTCCGGCTGCCCGCGGGGCGCGTCTGCGCGGTCGTCGGCCCCAACGGCGCCGGCAAGTCGACCCTGCTCGCCCACGCGGCCGGACTGATCCGCCCCACCGAGGGCTCGCTCACCGTGCTCGGCACCGACCCGGCGTCGGCCCGCGACCGCATCGCGTACGTCGCGCAGGAGAAGCCGCTCTACCCGCAGCTCACCATCGCCGACACCCTGCGCCTGGGCGCCGAGCTCAATCCGGGCCGCTGGGACGCACGCGTCGCGGACCGCGTCGTGCACGGCGGTGGACTCGACCCGGGCGCGCGGATCCGCACGCTCTCCGGCGGTCAGCGCACCCGCGTCGCGCTCGCCCTCGCGCTCGGCAAGCGGCCCGAACTCATGCTCCTGGACGAGCCGATGGCCGACCTGGACCCGCTGGCCCGGCACCAGTTGATGGGCACGCTGCTGGCCGAGGCCGTCGAACACGGCACCACCGTCGTGATGTCGTCGCACATCATCGGAGAACTCGCGGACGCCTGCGACCATCTCCTGCTCGTCTCCGGCGGCCGCATCCGGCTCGGCGGCGGGATCGACGACCTGGTCGACGCGCACGTCCTGGTGACCGGGCTGGCCCCGGTGGAGGACCTGGCCCCGCACACCGTCGTCGAGGCCCGCGCCACCGGGCGCGGGACCACCGCCCTGATCCGCCCCGACGGCCCGGTCGGCGACGGCTGGCAGACCGAGGAGCCTTCCCTGGAGGAACTGTTGCTCGCCCACCTGCGCTCCCCGGACACACCCCCGCTGCTCACCCCGGGCACGACGGCCCGCGACGCGGCACGGCAGGTGATCTCGTGACCACCACCCTGACCTCCCCCGACGCGACACCGCGCCCCCCGCAAGCCACCCCGCGCGGACCCCGACGGGTACTCCTGCGCCTCCACCGCACCGCCCTGCGGTCGGCCCTCGCCCTCATCGTGCTGGCGGCAGTGGTCACGGGCTTCCTGCGCTGGGCGGCTTCGGCCTTCCCCGAAGAGAAGATCGTCTGCCCCAGCACCCCCGGCCCCTGCGCCGAACCCGACACCTTCCTCGGATTCGCCGGCGCCAGGGAACTCCTGACCGAGTACATGCTGCGCGGCTCCGTGCTCCTCCTGCTCCTCCCCCTGCTGATCGGAGCCTTCGTCGCGGGCCCGGTCGTCGCCCGCGAGCTGGAGTCGGGGCTGCACCGCCTGGCCTGGACCCAGTCCGTCTCCCCCGCGCGCTGGCTCGCGTCCAAGCTCGCGACCGCCGCGGCGCTCGCCGCGGCCGGGACGCTCGCCCTCATGGGCGTCTTCCGGCTCGGCGCGTCCGGCCTGCTGGGCCGGGCGAACCTGTCCTGGCACGACCGCGGCGTGTACGAGGCGACCGGCCCGGCCCTCGTGGCGTACTGCCTGCTCGGTGTCGCCGCGGGCGCGCTCGCCGGCCTGCTCGTGCGCCGCACCCTGCTCGCCATGTCGGTCACCGGCGTGGTCACCGGCGCCGTGCTGATGGCCATGGGCAGCCTGCGGTGGAGCCTGATTCCGGTGCGTACGGTCACCGGACCCGGTGAACATTTCAGGGGCCAGGACATGCCCCTGAACGCCTTCATGACGGACATGGGGGTGCAGAACGCCGCCGGCGACCGCTTCGTGCTCCCCCAGTGCCTCCCGGACAGGATGCCGGGCGCGTACTGCCCCGCCGACCTCGAGGTCACCAACTGGTACGTGGACTTCCACCCGTACACGCACTTCTGGTACGTCCAGCTGATCGAGACCGGCATCGTGCTGGCCCTCGCCGCCGGGGCCGCCTACGCCGCCTTCCGAGTACTGCGCCGCCGCGCGGCCTGACGGGACGGGAGCGGGACGCACGGGACGCACGGGGCCCGGGGAAACGCATCCCGGGCCCCGGTGGTCGCATCCTGCATGTCATGTCTCCGTTACCGCACATTCAGACACGCTTGCGACCCTCTCGGAATGCAGCCCGCTGTGCCACCCCCCTCCCCGAACGGGAGAACCCCCCGCACATCGCCCTTCTTCGGCGCGCCCGGGGACCCTCACGCGCGGAACAATGGGTTCATGAGCCAGCAGCCGAGCGCCGATGTCCCCGTCCAGCATGCTCAGCCGTCCGTCGGTGCCATCGCCGCGCACCGCCCGCACACCCTGGCCGGATCGCCGGTGACCAACCTGGACCCCGACATCGACGCGGATCCGGATGCGTACGTGGAGTACGCGGAAGGCCCCGAGGCGGACACCGAGCTGCCGCAGGGCCGCTTCCTCGACCGGGAGCGCAGCTGGCTGGCGTTCAACGAGCGGGTGCTCGAACTCGCCGAGGACCCGGCCACCCCGCTCCTCGAACGAGCGAACTTCCTCGCCATCTTCGCCTCCAACCTGGACGAGTTCTTCATGGTCCGCGTCGCCGGCCTGAAGCGCCGCATCGCGACCGGCGTCGCCACCCGGTCCGCGTCCGGCCTCCAGCCCCGCGAGGTCCTGGAGCTGATCTGGACCCGCTCGCGCGAGCTCATGGCCCGGCACGCCGCCTGCTTCCAGCAGGACATCTGCCCCGCCCTCGCCGACGAGGGGGTGCACCTCATCCGCTGGCCCGAGCTGACCGAGAAGGAGCAGGCGCGCCTGTTCACGCTCTTCCGGCAGCAGATCTTCCCGGTCCTGACCCCGCTCGCGGTGGACCCCGCGCACCCCTTCCCGTACATCTCGGGTCTCTCCCTCAACCTCGCGGTCGTCGTGCGCAACCCGGTCAGCGGCCACCGCCACTTCGCGCGCGTCAAGGTCCCGCCGCTGCTGTCCCGCTTCCTGGAGGCGTCGCCGCAACGGTACGTACCTCTCGAGGACGTCATCGCCGCGCACCTCGAAGAGCTCTTCCCGGGGATGGAGGTGCTCGCGCACCACATGTTCCGGGTGACCAGGAACGAGGACCTGGAAGTCGAGGAGGACGACACCGAGAACCTCCTCCAGGCCCTGGAGAAGGAGCTCATGCGGCGCCGCTTCGGCCCGCCGGTGCGGCTCGAGGTCGAGGAGTCCATCGACCCGTACGTCCTCGACCTGCTCGTGCGCGAGCTGAAGATGTCGGACGCCGAGGTGTACCCGCTGCCCGGGCCGCTGGACCTGACCGGCCTGTTCGGGATCGCGGCGCTGGACCGGCCGGAGCTGAAGTTCCCGAAGTACATCGCGGGCACGCACCGCGACCTCGCCGAGGTCGAGTCGGCGTCCGCGCCGGACGTGTTCGCCGCGCTGCGCGAGCGCGACGTCCTCCTGCACCACCCGTACGACTCCTTCTCCACCTCCGTGCAGGCCTTCCTGGAGCAGGCGGCGGCCGATCCGGACGTGCTGGCGATCAAGCAGACGCTGTACCGGACGTCGGGCGACTCGCCGATAGTGGACGCCCTGATCGACGCCGCCGAGTCCGGCAAGCAGGTCCTGGTCCTCGTCGAGATCAAGGCCCGCTTCGACGAGCAGGCCAACATCAAGTGGGCGCGCAAGCTGGAGGAGTCCGGCTGCCACGTCGTGTACGGGCTCGTCGGCCTCAAGACCCACTGCAAGCTCTCCCTGGTGGTCCGGCAGGAGGGCGAGACCCTGCGCCGCTACTCGCACGTCGGCACGGGCAACTACCACCCCAAGACGGCCCGCCTCTACGAGGACCTGGGCCTGCTCACCGCCGACCCGCAGGTCGGCGCGGACCTCTCCGACCTCTTCAACCGGCTCTCCGGCTACTCGCGCCGCGAGACGTACCGCCGGCTGCTCGTCGCGCCCAAGTCGCTGCGGGACGGCCTGGTCGCCCGTATCAACAAAGAGGTCGCGCACCATCAGGCGGGCCGTCCCGCGTACGTGCGGTTCAAGGTCAACTCGATGGTCGACGAGGCGATCATCGACGCCTGCTACCGGGCGGCGAAGGCGGGCGTTCCGGTCGACATCTGGGTACGCGGGATCTGCGCGATACGCCCCGGGGTCGCCGGCCTCTCGGAGAACATCCGGGTCCGGTCCATACTCGGCCGTTTCCTCGAACACTCACGGATCTTCTCCTTCGGCAACGGCGGCGAGCCCGAAGTCTGGTTCGGCAGCGCCGACATGATGCACCGCAACCTCGACCGCCGCATCGAGGCACTGGTCCGGGTCACCGACCCGGTCCACCGCGCGACCCTGAGCCGGCTGCTGGAGACCGGCATGTCCGACGCCACGTCCTCCTGGCACCTCGGCCCCGACGGCAACTGGACGCGGCACGCGACGGACGCCGAGGGACAGCCGCTGCGGCACGTACAGGAAATGCTCATAGAGGCCCGGAGGCGCCGGCGTGCAACACCGTGACACCGCATCCCGAACCCGTCCCCGGCCGGACACCGGCCCCGTCCTTCCGGCGGCGGGGGGCGAGGCGCTGCCCCCCGAGGGCCTGTCCAGCCGGCTGCGCGCACAGGAACTCCAGGCCGGTGACCTCCTGGCCCGTGACCTCCTGGCCCCGTACCTGCATTCCCGGGCCTCGGAATTCCTGCGCTCCCTGCGCCTGCACCGCGAGAGCGGCCAGGATCCGCAGGGGGCGGCGGACGCGGCCGAGGCGACCCGCGCGCTGCGTGGCGCGGCGCGCCGGATCAGCGGGACGCTGCACACGTTCCGGCCCCTGACCGACACGGGGTGGGCGGACACCCTGCGCGGCGAGCTGGCCTGGCTCTCGGGCACCCTGGCCCGCGAGCACGCCTACGCGGGGCGCCTGAACCGGCTCCTGGAGGCGCTGAACCGGCTCTCGGGCGCGGGCGGCGGGACCTCCGCAGCGCCGGGGGCCCGTGAGAGCACGGCGTCGCGGACGCAGCCGACCGGGACGCTGACCGTGGGCGCCGCGCGGGCCGGCGCGCTGCTGGAGCGGCAGCTGACCCTGGCCAGGACGCGGGCGCACTCGGCCGCGCTGCAGGCGCTGGGCTCCTCGCGGTTCCACGCGGTCGCCGACGCCGTGGCCTTACTGGCCTCGGACGTTCCGCTCGGCCCCGCCGCCGCCGCGCCCGCCGCCGAGGTGCTCGCACCGCTCGCGGTGGGCGCCGAGCAGCGGCTCAAGGAGGCGGTGGCCGCGCTTCCGCTGGGGCTCGCCGCGCACCCGTACAACGCGGAGGCGCTCGTCCACGGCCTGGCCGCCACGCCCACGAGCGAGGCGCAGGACGCCCCCTGGCACCAGGTACGGCTCCTCCTGCGCCTGCACCACTACGCGCAGGAGACCTTCGCGGTCCCCACCGCCCCCACCGCCCCCACCGGCACGTGCCTCGCCGCGCAGGCGCTCGACCGCCACCGGGACGCGGCGGAGGCGGCCGGCGCGGCGGCGTCGGCGGCCCGCACCCCGCGCATCGCCCCGGCGACGGCGTACGCCCTGGGTGTCCTCCACGCCGACCAGCGCCACGAGGTCGAGGCGGCCCGCTTCGCCTTCCAGCAGGTGTGGCAGCGGACGGCGGCGACAGCGCCGTGACCGGCCCGGCCGACGCCCCGGACCCGGACCCCGTGCTCGCCGCGGGCTGCGTGCTGTGGCGCCGGTCGCCGCCCGGCGGCGTTCCCCGGGCTCCCGGCTCCGTTCGCGCGGGGGAGGCGCCGTGGGAGATCTGCCTCGTGCACCGGCCCGAGTACGACGACTGGTCGCACCCCAAGGGCAAGCTCAGGTCACGGGAGGACGCCAGGGACGCGGCGGTCCGTGAAGTGCGGGAGGAGACCGGCATGACCTGCGACCCGGGACCGGAACTGCCCACGGTCCGCTATACGGTCGACGGCCGCCCCAAGGTGGTCCGTTACTGGGCGGCGGAGGCCACCGGCGGCTCGTTCGAGCCGAACGACGAGGTGGACCGCGTGCTGTGGCTGCGTCCCGGTGCGGCGCGAAGGCAACTGACGCAGGACAGGGACAGGGATCTGGTCGCCGCCCTTCTCCGTGTCCTGCGCGCGGGCCGGGAAGAGCGGACATCCGTCGACTGATCCACTGATCCGTCCGGCGTCCGGCGTCCGGCGTCCGGCGTCCGGCGGACAGTGGCCCGCGGACAGTGGCCGAAACGGCGGGAGCGAACGGGCCGAGGAACCGGCGCCAAAAACCGCATATCGGAGTATAGACCCGCTTTTCGGGCATCACCCGCAGGTGAAGGTCCCCGGACCGCCGACCCGCACCCCGTTCCACCCCTCTCCCGCCGCGAGGCGCCCCCGCACACCACACCGTTCGGCACGGTTCACCTCCCGTTCACCCTCCCCCGTCGGCGGCTTCACCTGTTCTGCCTAATTTCGGACGTACACGGTGCGAGGCACGTCGCAGGACGCCGCCCCACTGGGTAGCTGGGACCCGAGAACATCTACCTCTTCGCACGCCGCCACCACACAGGACCGGCGGCTCCTGGAAGGAACACCCGAACAGTGAAGCTTCAGCGCAAGAACCGGCTTCGCGCCACCGCGCTCGGCGCCCTCGCCGTCTCCGGCGCCCTGGTCCTCACGGCGTGCGGCTCGGACGACAACAGCGGTTCCACCGGCGGTACCGGCGAGACCAAGGCCGCCAGCAACATCACGTGCGACGACGCCAAGGGCCAGCTCCTCGCGGCCGGTTCGACCGCCCAGAAGAACGCCATGGACCTCTGGGTCAAGAACTTCCAGGCCGCCTGCGAAGGCGTGGAGATCAACTACCAGGCCATCGGCTCCGGTGGCGGCATCACCAAGTTCAACCAGGGTCAGGTCGCCTTCGCCGGTTCCGACTCGGCGCTCAAGCCCGAGGAGGTCGCCGAATCGAAGAAGATCTGCAAGGGCGGCCAGGGCATCAACCTGCCGATGGTCGGCGGTCCGGTCGCCATCGGCTACAACCTGGAGGGCGTCGACGACCTCGTCCTCGACGCCAAGACGCTCGCGAAGATCTTCGACAACAAGATCACCAAGTGGAACGACCCGGCGATCGCCAAGCTCAACCCGGACGCCAAGCTCCCGTCCAGCACGATCCAGGCCTTCCACCGCTCGGACGAGTCCGGTACGACCCAGAACCTGGGCAAGTACCTGAGCACGGCCGCCGAGAAGGACTGGACGTACGACCCGAAGTCGAAGTCGTGGCCCGCCAAGGGCGGCCAGGCCGCCAACGGCTCCTCCGGCGTCGTCTCCAACGTCAAGGACACCAACGGCGCGATCGGCTACTTCGAGCTGTCCTACGCGACCGCCAACAAGCTGAACACCGTCAAGATCGACACCGGCGCCTCCGCCCCGGTCGAGGCCACCACGGACAACGCCTCCAAGGCCATCGCCGCCGCGAAGGTCGAGGGACAGGGCAAGGACCTCGCCCTGTCGCTGGACTACGCCACCAAGGCCGAGGGTGCCTACCCGATCGTCCTGGTGACGTACGAGATCGCCTGTGACAAGGGCAACAAGGCCGAGACCCTGTCCACCCTGAAGGCGTTCCTGAACTACGCCGCCAGCGAAGACGGCCAGAAGGTCCTGGCCGACGCCGGTTACGCGCCGATCCCGGCCGAGATCGCGGCCAAGGTCCGCGAGACCATCCCCACCCTCTCCTGACCCCGGGCGTGGCCGGCCCCGCCACCCGGGGCCGGCCACGCCTTCCGGTGCACCGCCGCCAGGAGCCCCCGCCGGCTCCGCAGACCGGAGAAAACCGATGGATATAGCAACCGAAACCACCTCGTCCCCTCCACCCCCGCCCGGACCCGGCACCACGCTGGCCTCCAAGGGCAGCAGCCACGCCGGTGACCGCGTCTTCATCGGTCTGTCCCGCGGCTCGGGAATCGCACTCCTGGTGATCATGGCCGCCATCGCGGCCTTCCTCACCTACCGCACCGGCCTCGCCGTCTCGAAGGACGAAGCCAACTTCCTCACCACCTCCGAGTGGAACCCGGCGGGCGACCCGCCGGTGTTCGGCATCGCCGTCCTCCTCTTCGGCACCATCGTCAGCTCGATCATCGCCATGGCCGTCGCCGTGCCGATCGCCATCGGCATCGCGCTGTTCATCTCGCACTACGCCCCGCGCAGGCTGGCCGCACCGCTCGCGTACGTGGTCGACCTGCTGGCAGCGGTGCCGAGCATCATCTACGGCCTCTGGGGCGCCGTCTTCCTGGTTCCGCACCTGGCCGGCCTCAACCAGTGGCTCGACCAGTACCTCGGCTGGACCTACATCTTCGACAAGACGAGCGACGGTCCCGCCCGCAACCTCTTCACGGTCGGCATCCTGCTGGCGATCATGATCCTGCCGATCGTCACCAACGTCACCCGGGAGGTCTTCCTCCAGTCGCCGAAGATGCACGAGGAGGCCGCTCTGGCCCTCGGTGCCACGCGCTGGGAAGTCATGCGGATGTCCGTCCTCCCCTTCGGCCGCTCCGGCATCATCAGCGCCTCGATGCTGGGCCTGGGCCGTGCCCTCGGCGAGACGATGGCCGTCGCCGTCGTGCTCTCCCCGAGCTTCATCATCTCCGGCCGGCTGCTCGACCCGGGCGGCGGCACCTTCGCTCAGAACATCGCCGCGAAGTTCAACGAGGCGGACGAGTTCGGCCGTGACGCCCTGATCGCCTCCGGTCTCGTTCTCTTCGTCATCACGCTGCTGGTCAACGGCGCGGCCCGCTGGATCATCGGCCGCCGCAAGGAGTACTCGGGGGCCAACGCATGAGCCTGACAAGCCCGACCATGGACAAGCGCCCGGTCTCCCCCGCGCCCCACGCGTCGCTCGCCCACGCCCGCCTCCCCCGCTGGGCCCCCGCCGCCATCGCCGCCGGGTCCGTCGCGGCCGGCGTCGGCCTCGGCCTCGTCGCCGGCTGGCACAGCCGTGTGCAGTGGGGCATGCTGGCCGCCCTGTTCTTCGTACTGGCCACCTTCGCGATCACCACCAAGGTGGAGGGCAGCCGGCAGGGCAAGGACCGCGTGGCGACCAGCGTCGTCTGGGTCTGCTTCATCCTCGCCCTCGTCCCGCTGCTCTCCCTGGCCTGGGTGACGGTCACCAAGGGCATCAAGGTCATCGACGGGTACTTCCTCAGCCACTCGATGAGCGGCCTGCTCGACACCGACGAGGGCGGCGGCATCTACCACGCCCTGCTCGGCACCCTGGAGCAGGTCGGCATCGCGACCCTGATCGCCGCCCCGGTCGGTCTGCTCACCGCGGTCTACCTGGTCGAGTACGGACGCGGAAGGCTGGCGAAGACCGTCACGTTCTTCGTCGACGTCATGACGGGCATCCCCTCGATCGTCGCGGGCCTGTTCATCCTCGCCACCTGGAATCTGATGCTGGGCTTCGGGCCCTCCGGATTCGCCGGCGCGCTGGCCCTCGCGATCCTGATGATGCCGGTGGTCGTCCGCTCCACCGAGGAGATGCTCAAGCTCGTCCCGAACGAGCTCCGTGAGGCGTCCCTCGCCCTCGGCGTCCCCAAGTGGCGGACCATCCTCAAGGTGGTGCTGCCGACCGCGATCGGCGGAATCACCACGGGAGTGATGCTCGCGGTGGCCCGCATCACGGGTGAGACCGCCCCGGTTCTGCTGCTCGTCTTCGGTACGAAGCTGATCAACCCGAACCCCTTCGAAGGCGCCCAGTCCTCGCTTCCGCTGTACGTGTACGAGCAGTACGTCGTCGGCACCGAAGCGTCGATCGACCGGGCCTGGGGCGCAGCGCTCGTCCTGATCGCCTTCGTCATGATCCTCAACCTGGTGGCCCGCGGCATCGCCCGCTGGAAGGCCCCGAGCACCGGCCGCTAAGGCCAGCAGAAAGCAGTGATTCAGATGGCCAAGCGAATCGACATCAGCGGCCTGTCGGCCTACTACGGCAACCACAAGGCGATCGACGACATCTCGATGACCGTCGAGCCCCGCTCCGTGACGGCCTTCATCGGCCCCTCCGGCTGCGGCAAGTCCACCTTCCTGCGCACCCTCAACCGGATGCACGAGGTCACCCCCGGCGGCCGCGTCGAGGGCAAGGTCCTCCTGGACGACGAGAACCTGTACGCCAAGGACGTCGACCCGGTCGCCGTACGCCGCACGGTCGGCATGGTCTTCCAGCGCCCGAACCCCTTCCCCACCATGTCGATCTTCGACAACGTGGCGGCGGGCCTGCGCCTCAACGGCTCGTACAAGAAGAGCAAGCTCGCCGAGGTCGTCGAGAAGTCCCTGCGCGGCGCCAACCTCTGGAACGAGGTCAAGGACCGCCTGAACAAGCCCGGCTCCGGCCTCTCCGGCGGCCAGCAGCAGCGTCTGTGCATCGCCCGCGCGATCGCGGTCGAGCCGCAGGTGCTCCTGATGGACGAGCCGTGCTCGGCCCTGGACCCGATCTCGACCCTCGCCATCGAGGACCTGATCGGCGAGCTGAAGGAGCGCTTCACGATCGTCATCGTGACGCACAACATGCAGCAGGCGGCGCGCGTCTCGGACCGCACGGCGTTCTTCAACCTCGCGGCCATCGGCCAGCCCGGCAAGCTCATCGAGATCGACGACACCGAGCGGATCTTCTCCAACCCGTCCGTCCAGGCCACGGAGGACTACATCTCCGGCCGCTTCGGCTAGGCCGCTCCGGCTGGACCCCTTCGGCTGGACCCCCTTCGGCTGGACCCCTTCGGCTGGAAGCCGGCCGCCACGCCTGTCCTGCGGTGCTGCATGGCGGTGCCACCGCAAGGCAAAAGGGTCCGCCCCCACTCCTCACAGGGAGTGGGGGCGGACCCGTTTTCATACGCTTCAGCCGAAGGCCAGCAGGACGACCCAGTAACACGCGGCGGCCACCAGCGCGGCGGCCGGCATGGTGATGAACCAGCCCATCACGATGTTCTTGGCGACGCCCCACCGCACGGCGCGCGACCCCTTGGTCGAGCCGACGCCCATGATGGCGGAGGTGATGACGTGCGTCGTGGAGATCGGCGCGTGGAACATGAACGAGGCCGTGTACATCACGGACGCGGCCGTGGTCTCCGCCGCGAAGCCCTGCGGCGGGTCCAGCTCGATGATCCGCCGGCCCAGGGTCCGCATGATGCGCCAGCCGCCCGCGTACGTACCGAGCGAGAGCGTCAGCGCACAGGCGATCTTGACCCACATCGGGATCGCGTCGCCCTGACCCTCGACATCGGCGATGACCAGCGCCATCACCACGATGCCCATGGTCTTCTGCGCGTCCTGGAGACCGTGCCCGAGCGCCATGCCGGCCGCCGAGACGGTCTGGGCGATACGGAAGCCCCGCTTCGCCTTGTGCGGGTTCGCCTTACGGAAGATCCACAGGATGACCACCATCACCAGGTAGCCGAGCAGCAGCCCGACGAACGGCGAGATGAACATCGGGATGACGACCTTCTCCAGCACCCCGGACCAGATGACCTCGGTCCCGCCCGCGAGCGCCGCGCCCACCATGCCGCCGAAGAGCGCGTGCGAGGAGGACGAAGGAAGACCGAAGTACCAGGTGACGAGGTTCCAGACGATCGCCCCGACCAGTGCGGCGAAGAGGATTCCCATCCCCTTGTCGCCGTGCGGGGTCGCGATGAGCCCCTCACTGACGGTCTTGGCGACGCCACTGCCGAGGAAGGCACCGGCGAGGTTCATCACGGCGGCCATGGCGAGGGCCGCGCGCGGGGTCAGCGCCCGCGTGGAAACCGAAGTCGCGATGGCGTTCGCGGAGTCGTGAAAGCCGTTCGTGTACGTGAAGCCGAGCGCGACCCCGATGGTCACGATGAGCGCAAAGGTGTCCACCGGAGGTCAGGACTCCTTGACGGCGATCGTCTCGACCGTGTTGGCGACGTGCTCGAAGGCGTCGGCCGCCTCCTCCAGCACGTCCACGATCTGCTTCAGCTTGAGCACGTCCATGGCGTCGTACTTGCCGTTGAAGAGGTGCGCGAGCAGCTTGCGGTGGATCTGGTCGGCCTGGTTCTCCAGGCGGTTGACCTCGATCCAGTACTCGGTCAGGTTGGTCATGGTCCGCAGGTGCGGCATGGCCTCGGCGGTCAGCTCGGCCGCTCGGGCCAGGACCTCGATCTGCTGCTCGACGCCCTTCGGCAGCTCCTCGATCTGGTACAGAACGACCAGGTCGACGGCCTCCTCCATGTAATCCATGATGTCGTCGAGCTGCGAGGCGAGGTTGTAGATGTCCTCGCGGTCGAACGGCGTGATGAACGAGGAGTTGAGCTGGTGGAAGATCGCGTGGGTCGCGTCGTCCCCCGCGTGCTCCGCTGCCCTCATCCGCTCCGCGATCTCGACTCGGGCGGAGGAGTCCGCTCCGAGCAGTTCCATCAGGAGCTTCGAGCCCGTGACGATGTTGTCCGCGGAGGCGGAGAACATGTCGTAGAAGCTCGTCTCCCTGGGGGTCAGACGAAAGCGCACGTGGGGTCCTCGGGGTGCATTGGATTCGGTCAGGGTGATGCTAGGCGCATCATCCGGCCACGGCTAACCGGCGTTCTTCAGTGTCGCCCATCGGGCACAGTGCTCAGTACGGGCCCCCGGGCCAGTACCCGCGAAATTCGTTACCATATACCCATCCGGGGTATGCAGACCCTTTCAGGACAACGGGAGGACGCGATGACGACCACCGAGGCGGCCGGCGCGACGACGACCGAAGCGCCCTCCGGAGCCTCCGAAGCCGTGGTGAGCGACCACGACCACGGGGTGCACGGGTACCACAAGCAGAAGGACGAGCACCTCAAGCGCCTGCGCCGGATCGAGGGCCAGATCCGCGGTCTGCAGCGGCTGGTCGACGAAGACGTCTACTGCATCGACATACTCACGCAGGTCTCGGCTTCGACGAAGGCGCTCCAGTCCTTCGCGCTGCAACTCCTGGAAGAGCACCTGCGGCACTGCGTGGCGGACGCGGCGGTCAAGGGCGGCGAAGAGATCGACGAGAAGGTCGAAGAAGCCACCAAGGCGATCGCCCGCCTGCTGAGGACCTGATGAGGACCTGATCCCGGGGCGTTCACGGTCCGGGGACCCGTCGGTCCCCGGACCTGCCGTCAGAACGGACGCTCGTGGGCTTCCGGCCCGCCGCCTGCCCCTGCCCCTGCCCCTGCCCCTGCCCCGACCTTCAGCACCTCGTCGATACGGTCCGGACTGAGCCGTTCCCCGTCGGCGCCGGACGCCGCGATCATCAGCTCACCGCACAGCTCGATCTCGGCGAGGGCGACGTGGTCCTGGACGGGCGTACTGCTCAACGGTGCCACGTACATCACCTCTTTCAGCCATCGTCGGCTTCCCAGCGTAGGCAGCGCGGCACGCACCGCGCATGGCACGGACGGACCATTTCCCCCCACCCGCCTATGTGTGGATCTTCCCCACGTAGATGTCCGCCGCCGCCGGCAGCCGCATCTCGGCCGACGCTCCGAACGCGTACAGCAGCGTCGTCGAGGCGACGGCCACCGTGCGTCCCGCGTTGGCGAAGTCGAACCGGTGGCGGACCTTGCGCAGCCGCCCCTGCTCGTCGAAGTACGCGTCGAACGGAACCGCGTCCTCGGAGAACCCTTTCGCCGCGGCGGCGAGCGCCCCGCGCGCGTGCGGCGCGGCGACGCGCGCGGCCCGGGCGATGTCGGTGATCCCTCGGTAGTGCCGGACACCGGTTCCGGCCACATCGGCCTTCCCGACGTACGTCACGTCCTCCGCCCCGCGCAGCAACTCCGCGGCGGCCAGCGGATCCGTCGCCCCGCCGGTGACGAGGTTCCCGTCCTCCAGCGTCGTCGTGTCGATCCGCACCCACTTGTCGGCGGGCACGCCCGCGCCCCGGTTCTTCATGTAGAGCGCCCCGGGGGCGAGCAGCTCCGTGATGGGCCGCTGCTTGTCCGAGCCGTCGGGGTCCGGCGGCAGCGCCACCTCGAGCCGCCCCATGCGCTTCTTGAAGTCGTACGCCCCTTCGCCCCGGATGGTGACCCGGGTACCGCCGGTGGCCATGACCATGGACGTACGGGCCTTGGAGCTGCCGGCCGCGAAGAGCACGTCGGCCGCGCGGCGCACGGTGTCGAGGGGAGCGCCGCCCCGCTGGTCCTCGGCGACCGCACCGCCACCGGAACACCCGGTGGAGGCCAGTAGCCCCGCCGCGACGGCCACGGCGACCGCGCCGCCCCTGCCTCTGTGCTGCCGCACCACCATCGCCGCCAACCCCCAACGCCTTACCACACGGTGACCCATCGCACCCGCCCCGCCTAACGACTCCCCGCGAACGCGGTCACGCCCCGGCCCGCCCGGCTCCGTGCGCACCGGCCCGCGCAAGCCGGCCGCCGACTTCCGGCCGGCCGGTCACACGGTCCGACTCCCCCGGTACCGTGGACCCGTGCTGCAACACGCCACAACGGACGCTCCCACCCACCGCACCGGCACGACCGAACGCGGCTCCTTCTGCTTCGCCCACTGCACCTGCGGCTGGCGCGGCCCGGCCCGCCGTTCCCGCGAACGGGCCCGCACGGACGCGGACCTGCACGTGACGACAAGCTGACCCGGTTTCGGGAACGGGCGCGGCCGGGGAGACTCCGCAGCGGTACCCGCGCCCGGGCCGCATCCACACCCGGTCCCGGACCTGTACCCGGGCCCGGAAAGCGCACCGCCCCGCAGGAACCCGTTCCGCCTCGAAGCCGTCTCGACCACCGGGAGGCAGACATCATGGAACGGCGCACACTTCTCACCTCGGCCACGGCCCTGGCGGCCACCGCCGCCGCGGCCGCCTGCACCGGCACCGCCACCGGCACCACGGACGGCCGCAACGGCCCCACCGGCCCCCCCGGTACCACCTCCCGCGCTCCTTCCCCCTCCTCTTCCCGCGTCCCCGCCTGGACCGCCCTCGCCCGCAGTCTCGACGGCCGGCTCCTCCGCCCCGGCGACGCCGCCTACCCCACCGCCCGCCGGCTCTACAACACCCGCTTCGACCACCTGAGGCCCGCCGCGGTCGCCTACGTCGCGCACGAGGCGGACGTCGGGGAATGCCTGGCCTTCGCCGCGGCGCACCGCACCCCCGTCGCCATCCGCAACGGCGGCCACTCCTACGCGGGCTGGTCCTCCGGCACCGGGCGCCTGGTCGTCGACGTATCGAAACTCGCCAAGATCGAAGCGAACGGCACCATCGGCGCGGGCGCCAAACTCATCGACGTCTACCAGGGCCTCGCCCGCCACGGCCGCCGCACCGTCCCCGCCGGCTCCTGTCCCACCGTCGGCATCTCGGGACTTGCCCTCGGCGGCGGCCACGGGGTCGTCTCCCGTGCGTACGGCCTGACCTGCGACAGCCTCACCTCCGTCACCCTCGTCACCGCCGCGGGCAGGCGCCTGCGCTGCACGTCCACCGAGCACCCGGACCTCTTCTGGGCCCTGCGCGGCGCGGGGAACGGCAACTTCGGCGTGGTGACCGAGATGACCTTCCGGACCCGCCCGGCCCCCGCCGCCGTCACCGCGTTCCTCTCCTGGCCCTGGTCGAAGGCGCAGGCCGTCGTCACCGCCTGGCAGGAATGGGGGCCGGACCAGCCCGACGAGATCTGGTCGTCCGCGCACCTCGCCGCCGGTCCGGGCGGTACGGCGCCCAACGTCTCCGTCTCCGCCTTCTCGCTCGGCACGTACGGCGACCTCCAGAACGCCGTGGACCGCCTCGCCGACAGGATCGGCGCCCCCGCCCGCTCGGTCTCCCTGCGCCGCCGCAGCCACCAGGAGTCGATGCTCCTGTACGCCGGCTGCGCCGATCTCAGCGACGCCCAGTGCCACCTGCCGGGCACCACCCCCGGCCGCACCCCCGAGGGCGTCCTGCGCCGTGAGACGTACGCGTCCCGGAGCGACTTCTTCGACCGCTCCCTCTCCCCCGCCGGGGTACGCGCGCTGCTCGACCGGGCCGAGGCGTTCACCCGCCTCCCCGTGGGCGGGGGCGGCGCCGGGACCATCGCGCTGACCGCCCTCGGCGGCGCGGTGAACCGTGTGGACCCGCTCGCGACGGCGTTCGTGCACCGCCGCTCGCGGATGCTCGCCCAGTACACCGGCGCCTGGCGCGCGGGCACTTCCGGCACCGCCCAGCAGACGTGGCTGAAAAACACCCACATGGTGATGCGCCGGTACGCCTCGGGGGCGGCGTACCAGAACTACACGGACGCGGCCCTGACCGACTGGCGCAGGGCCTACTACGGCGCGGCCGCGGGTCGGCTGACCGAGCTGAAGAGGCGTTATGACCCCGACAGGCTCTTCGACTTCCCCCAGGCGCTGTGAAAAAAGGGAGAGGCGCACCGTCCGGTGCGCCTCTCCCCTGGTGATCCGCGCTCAGGCCGCCAGGTCGTTGCGCTCGCTGTCCCCGGCGCGCGGCGCCGGGACGACCGCCGGCCCGCCGTCACCGCCGCGCACTCCCGTCCCGGCCCCGACGTCCGCCGTACGCACCGCGGGCCCCTTCGCCCGTACGAGCCGGCCCGCCTTCTCCGAGCGCGCGATCGCTCCCACGAGCGGCGTGAGCAGCGCCATCGCGACCGGCGCGAGCAGCAGCGCCACGGCCGTACCGAGGGCGAATCCGCCGATGACGTCGGTCGGGTAGTGCACGCCCATGTAGACGCGGCAGAAGCCCGCCACGACCGCCAGCCCGATCGCCGCGAACCCGAACTTCCGGTTGGCGACGAAGATTCCGACGGCGATGGCCATCGCCAGCGTCGCGTGGTCGCTGACGAACGAGTAGTCCGTCTTGCCCGCGATGAGGACCTCGAGCCCCTTGTGGTCGTTGAACGGTCTGGGCCGCTCCACGAACCCGCGGATCGGGATGTTGATCAGCAGCGCGATCCCGGCCGCCAGCGGCGCCCAGACGAGCCCCGCCACCGAGGTGACCGCGTCCTCGCGCCTGCGTACGCTCCACCAGCACCAGAGCCCCAGCAGGACGATGCCGAGCATCGTCCCGTACTCCCCGACGAACTCCATGACCCGGTCGAACCAGCCCGGCGCATCCGCCGCCAGTCCGTTGATGTCGTAGAGCAGACTGACGTCGGGGTTCGCCCCGTCCAGTGCGAGTCCAGCCATCTGCCGCGGCCCCTTGCCTTGTTGCCTGCTGCGCGGCACGCGCGTCTGCGTGCCGCTCCTGCGAACCCCCGTGGTCCATGCGATGCGATCGGTTCGACGCAAAGCCATGCCGTGGTCAGTGCGTGGTGAGCGCGGCTGTCACAGTCCCCCGGTCAAGGGAACGCTCTCTCCGGCCCCACCGTTCCACTCTCCACCGATCTCCACTGAAAGATCACCATCACGTTACCGAAGAGAGACACATCACCGCAGCTCAGGGGGCGGCGATAACAGAGGGTTCAAGCCATGTCACGCGCCGCCGCGGTCTTCCGGGAGGTTCGTGGGGAGTGCTTCCGCGCCGTCCTCGGTGACCCGGGTCGCCCCGAAGTAGTCCGGTGTGTCGATCTTGTCGAAGCGGATCACGGCACCGGTGTACGGGGCGTTGATCATGTAGCCGCCGCCGACGTAGAGGCCGACGTGCCGGATCGCGCGCGAGTTCGTCAGGTCGTCCGAGAAGAAGACCAGGTCGCCCGGGAGCAGCTCGTCCCTGGACGGGTGCGGCCCGGCGTTGTACTGGTCGTTGGCCACGCGCGGCAGCTCGATGTCGACCGTGCGGTACGCGGCCTGGGTCAGCCCGGAGCAGTCGAACCGGCCGCCCTGCTCCGGCGTGCCGTTCCCGCCCCACAGGTACTTGGTGCCGAGCTTCTTCTGCGCGAAGTAGATGGCCCCGGCGGCCTGCCGCGACGGCTCGACCCGCCCGACGGGGCGCGCGAAGCTCTCCTCCAGACTTGTGATGATCTTCACGTAGTTCTGCGTCTCGCGGTACGGCGGGACGCCCCCGTACTTGATGACGGCGTACGCGCCCGCGTTGTAGGCGGCGAGCATGTTCTTGGTCTGATCCCCCGGCACCTTCTTGACGTAACCAGCCAATTCGCAGTCGTACGTCGCCGCCGACGGAATCGCGTCGGCCGGGTCCCAGATGTCCCGGTCCCCGTCCCTGTCCCCGTCGACCCCGTGGGACGCCCACGTGCCGGGGATGAACTGCGCGATGCCGCGCGCGTCGGCCGGGCTCTGCGCCCTCGGGTTCCAGCCGCTCTCCTGGTACAACTGCGCGGCGAGGAGCGCCGGGTTGATGGCCGGACAGAGGTTGCCCCACTTCTGCACGAGCGGCTGGTACAACGCGGGCACGGCCCCCTTGGCCAGCCCGACCGCCCGCCCGCCGCCCGCACCGCCGGCCAGCCCCGCGGCGGCGGAGAACGTCCCGACGACGAGCAGCGCGACGAAACTCAGGCAGAGGCCGATCCCGATCCCGCTGACCACCCAGACTTTGCGCACCCTTCAACCCTCCCCCATCCGAGACGGGTTCACAGCAGTTTTCGCGCACGCGTCCGACGTGGTGTCACACACGTCCGAAACGCAGCGCCGCCACGGAGTGGCGGACACGGCGTTCGCGTACCGCGGGACGCGGCGGATCGGAGCGCCCGGTCAGAGCACCGGATCAGAGCACCGGGCCGGGGCACCGGATCAGAGCGCGCGCAGGGCGGCCCAGGTCCGCGGCCCGACGATGCCGTCGACCTGAAGGCCTTTCACGTCCTGGAAGCGGACGACCCAGCTCTCCGTACGGGCCCCGAAGACGCCGTCGACAGCGAGCGCCTCCCCACCGGCCCGGTGGTTGATGAGGCACTGCGCCTCCCTCACCGCGGCACCGGAATGGCCGCGCCGGGTCGTGGTACTGCCGTCGTAGTGGCCGCAGTAGGCGGGCGGGGCGAACCGGGCGACGGGCACGGGCGCGGCGGCCGGTGCGGCGGAGTGCGCGACGGTGGGCGAGACGGACAGAGCGAGCCCGCCGAGCACGGCGGCCGACGCGAGGGCGACCCGGTGGCGTACGAGCATGAAGGACTCCCCTTCTCCCGGCTCATTGATGCGGCTGAACTGCCGGAGAGGTTCGTGTCCAACGGGAGTACGGCCCTTCGTGCATGTCAGGAGAACAGCCCATGTGGGTGACGGCCCCTGGCGCACCCCGGATGTCCGCACCACCAGGGTGCGCCCGGTACGCACGGTCACACCGGATCGCTCGACGCGTACCCCGGTACCCCGCCTTCCGCTCACACTCCACCCACAGCAGTTCCCCGCCACCACCGGGCAGCCCACCGCCGAGCAGGCACGCGCCCCAGCTGTCGGCGCAGAGCCGCGCGACCTGCAAGCCCGCGCCCGGACCCGGCCGGACCGTCGCCGCCGGGGGCGGGCGGGCTTTCAGCAAGACGTCCCGCCGATGCCGCCGCCCGAGGTGGAGCACCGCGTCCCGTATGAGTGAGCGCGACCACATCACCCTCCAGGTGGTCCCCCTTCAAAGCCGGCGCCATCCCTGGTTCGGGTCAGTCCATCCACTACGCGTACGGCCCGGTCCCGCAGATGGACACCGTGCGCCTGGACCGGTCCCACGGACTCGCGTTCCCCGATGCCGAGGCCCAACTTCGGAGGTACCGGACTTCAGAAGCACCGGATTCCCTTCAACAGAATTGAAGCCGTCGCGCACTCGTCGGCAGAGAACCGGGACGTCATCCACAGCACCAGCCGCAACCCGTGAAGGGAGCCGTAATGCCCACGCGCGACTGGCGGAAGTCCTCGTACTGCACCCAGGGCGACTCCTGCGGCCACGTGGCCAGTTCACACGGCACGGTCGGAGTCACGGAAAGCGGCGGCCCCGCCGGAGCGCCACTCCGGGCCACCCCCGCCGGCCTGGACGGGATACGCGCCGCCCCCGGGGGAGAGGACGGCCCCGGCCCCCGGATCGAGATCGCCTTCGGGCCGGAGGACCCGGTCCACCTCCGCGGGACCGGCGATCCCGAGAACGTCCCACGACGAACCGGAAGAAGTGGGACGCGTTCGTGCTCGGCGTACGAGCCGTCGAGTTCGACCACTCCACCGGGCTCGGCACCCCGGCCCCCGGACCACCCGGACCGGTAGGCCGTCAGGGCACGCGCCGGGGTCGCGCCGGGCCCCGGTGCCCCACCGCACGCGCCGCGGAGTCGTCCGCGCCCCCTGGGAGCCGCGTCCGGCCCAAGGTGCATAACGCCAGTCATTGCCCGGAGTCACACCGCGTGATACACAGAGTCACCATACGTGTTTCCGAATACAGCCGGTCGGCACCGCAGGTCAGCGCGGTCGGACCGGCGACACGCCGGAGGCCGGGCAAAGACAGCTACCAAGTCGACATACCTACGCGGTTTCATCAGCGAAGATAGAGCGTGACCCCTGTCGTGCGGCAGGGGCGACGAACTACCCGACAGGGGCGGTGACTTACATGAACCTGGCAGCCGAAAAGGGCGATATCACCACCATCATCGGCGGAATTGCCCCGAACTGGGGCCCGTTCGGGACCCTGGGGAACGAGGCCCGCGTCATGATCGAGGTTGTGATGGCTGTCGCCATCCTCCTCTGCCTCGGAATCGCCATCTGGGGAGCCGCGAAGCAGCGGATCGGCGCGACGGCTCTGAGGGACACGTTCAGCGCCGAGCAGGGCAAGGGACTGATCGTCGCCGGTCTCACCGGCGTCTTCATCATCGGCTCACTCGGCACGCTCTTCACCATCGTGTACGGGATGGCTGTTTAACCCGCCGTCAGCCAGCACCGGGCGTTCCCGGCCCACTCTCCCACCCCACCCGTCCGTCGTGCCCACCGGCTGAGGTTGCGTCTCCCTGATGTCGAGTCACCACACCGCGCCCGCGCGGGAACCAGCACGGCTACCGTCGTACTACGCGGAACTGCAAACGGTTGAGGGGGTGCACGCGGCATGAGTCTCGGCGACGAGCACGGGTACGGCGGCGACACGGGTCGTACGAGCCGTGTCGGCGGCTCCGGCCAGACCCGCACGCGCCTCCCCGAGGGCGGGGGGAACGATGTGTACGGGGGCGCGCGACGGCCCGTACGGACCTCGCGTTCCCTCGTCACCGTGGTGGGCGTGGTGGTGCTGCTGATCGCGGCTATCGCATTCGCGAACCGGGGTGGCGGCGACAGCGGCTCGGGCGGCGAGGTGAAGGGGAGCGGCGGCGCGGAACCGACGGCCGCGACGGGCGTGAGGCCGGTCGAGGGCAAGAACGGATTGATTCCGTCCGGTTTCGCGCAGGACGAGCAGGGTGCGCAGAGCGCCGCGGCGAACTACGCGGTGGCTCTCGTCTCCGCCGAGATCCTCAAGCCCGACCGGCGACAGGAGATCGTGGGACAGATCTTCGTCCCGGCGAAGGTCCCGGAGCTGGAGGCAAGGTTCGACGAGGCCTACAGCCAGGACTTCCTCGACAAGGTCGGGCTCGACAAGAACGGCAACGCCGCTCAGGGGATGACATACGTTTCACGCACAGCGCCCGTCGGCACCAAGGTCACCAATTACACGGACAGCGCCGCGACCGTTGAGGTCTGGTGCACAGGCGTGTTCGGTACCGCAGGCGTCGGCTCGACCAACCCGGTGACCAATGACTGGTTCACCATGACACTCGAGGTCCAGTGGGCAGGTGGCGACTGGAAGGTCGAAAGCTTCTCCCAGAAGGAGGGACCGGCCCCCGTGAACGCTGACCGTGCAGCCTCCGACGCAGACGAGATCTCCAAGGCAGTCGAGGAGTACGGAGGGTTCACCTATGCCCGGTAGCCCACGCCGTGCGCTGAAACTCACTGCTGTCTTCGCGTTCGTACAGACAACGGCCATGCTTTTTGCCGCCCGGGCGTTCGCCGCGCCATCGCCGACGCCGACGCCGTCCGACAAGGACAACTGCGACCTCATCGTCGGTCCGGCCAAGGACTACTGCCGGAACGGCGAAAGCGGTGGCGAGCGCTCCGGTCTCCGCACCCCCACCAGCCCCACCGAGTCCCTGGACCCCCTGTCCTCCCTCGCCAAGGGCTGCGCGGACGCCGCCGCCTGGATCGTCGGGAAACTCTCCGAGGCCGTGAAGTCGACCGCCAGCGTCGACTTCACCAACCCCAGGTTCCTCCAGCAGTACGCCATCGTCTTCGCCGCCTCGGCCATCCTCACCCTCGTCCTGTGGCTGCTCGCCGTCGCCAAGCGCGCCATCCGCGGCGTGCCGCTCGCGACCGCGCTGTCCGAGGCCATCGGGTTCCTCTGGCTCACCGTCCTCGCCTCCGCCTTCACGCCCCTGATCCTCTACGTCATCGTCACGGCCACCGACGGCGTCACCGAAGTCATCGCCGCCGGCACCGGCGGCCAGACCGACGTGTTCTTCGGGTCGTTCTCCGAGGCGCTCAAGAAGGGGGACGACATCGGGGGCGGGCCGATCATGCTGATCGTCGTGTCCCTCGTCACCATCCTCGCGGCCGGGATCCTCTTCCTGGAGCTGTTCATCCGGGCCCTGCTCCTCTACGTCGGCGCGCTCCTCGGCGTCGTCGTCTACGCGGGCCTCGTCGACAAGAACATGTGGGGGCACGTACGCCGCTGGGCCGGCATCATGATCGCCGTCATCATGGTCAAGCCCGTCATCGTGATCGTCCTCGGCCTCGCCGGGGCGCTCTCCTCCGACGACGGGCCGAACGCCTTCTCCGCCGTCGTGTCCGGCCTCGCCATCATCCTGCTGGCGATCTTCGCCTCCGGGATGATCTACCGTTTCGTCCCCGGCTTCGGCGACGAGATCGCCTCCGCCCGCTCCAACCGCAACAAGGCCACCGACGGCGCCCAGGCGGCCGCCGTCATCAGCTCCCCCGCCGCCCTCGTCTCCCAGGGCATCAAGACCCACAGCAGCCGTGGCGGCGGAGGCGGCGACCGGGGCGGCAACGGCTCGCCGCCCCGCCAGGCCAACCCCGTCAGCGGCGGCGTGGCGGCCCACAGCTCCCGCGGCTCCGGCGGAGGCGGCGGAGGCGGCGGAGGCGGTACCGGCGGAGGAAGCGGCGGCGCGGGGGGCGGCGGAGCTGTCCCCTCCGCCGCCCCCTCGGCCCGTAGCACCAGCACGCACACGAACCGCGGTACCGGCAACACGGGTACCGGCAACAACAGCACAGGAGGTGCAGGGCGTTGACGACGCAGTCCCAACCCATCGCGCCCCGCCGTACGTATCTGATCGGCCGCGCCCGGCCGAACGCGATCGTCGGCAAGAACCGCGAGACCGGCGAGATCGTGCTGATCATCGCCGGCGCGTTCCTAGGCATGATGAGCGGACTGCTGGTCCCCGTCCTGTCCCTGCGGATCGTGCTGCTGATGGGCTTCCCGATGCTGGCCCTGATGGCGGTGTACGTCCCGTACAAGCACCGCACCTTCTACAAGTGGTTCGAGATCAACCGCAGTTACAAGCGCACCCTGCGCAACGGCACGACCTACCGCAGCGGCGCCATGGAAGCGGGCGTGCGCGGCGACGGCCGCGAGGTCGAGGTGGGCCCGCCGCCCGGCATCGGGCGCATCACCTGGCTCGCCGCCCCCTTCGGCCCCGACGAGATCGCCGTACTCCTGCACGCCGACCGCCGCACGGTGACAGCGGCCATCGAGATCGAAGGGCCGGGCGTCGGCCTGCGCGACAGCGAGGACCAGGAGGCGCTGGTCGACCGTTTCGGCACGCTGCTGAAGCACGTCGCCAACGGCGACGGCTTCGTCACTCGCCTCCAGATGCTCGCCCGCACCCTCCCCGCCGACCCCGACGCCCACGCCAAGGACGTCGCCCAGCGCGGCGACACGCACGCCCCCGGCTGGCTCAAGGAGTCGTACGACCAGCTCCAGTCCATGGTGTCGACCTCCAGCGAGCAGCACCGCGCCTACCTCGTCGCCTGCATGCACTACTCCCGCGAGCTCGCCGCCGAGGCCCACGCCATGGCCCGCGCCGCCCGCCCCCACGGCGGCCGCAGGCTCGACCGCGACTCCGGGCTCGCCGTCGTCATGGCGCGCGAGCTGACCGACATCTGTGCGCGGCTCGCGGAGGCCGACATCCGCGTGCGCCAGCCCCTCGGGCAGGGGCGCCTCGCCTCCCTCGTGCACTCGATGTACGACCCCGACCACCCCATCGACCACATCCAGGCCATGACCAAGCGCAACTCCTGGCCGGCCGAGCTGGACGCCATGGAGGCGACGTACCTCCAGGCCAAGACCCGCGAGTCGTCCACGCGCGCGCCCTGGTGCCACGCCACCGCCTGGGTGAAGGAGTGGCCGATGACGCCGGTCGGCGTCAACTTCCTGGCGCCGCTGCTCGTCCACACCCCCGACGTGATCCGTACGGTCGCGGTCACCATGGACCTCGAACCCACCGAGGTCGCCATCGAACGGATGCTGACGGAGAAGACGAACGACGAGGCGGAGGCCAGCCGCCAGGCCAAGATGAACCGGACCGTCGACCCGCGCGACATCGCGGCACACGGCCGGCTCGACCAGCGGGGTGAAGATCTCGCGAGCGGTGCGGCCGGTGTCAACCTGGTCGGGTACATCACTGTGTCGTCGCGTTCTCCCGAGGCGCTGGCCCGCGACAAGCGGACCATCAGGGCCTCGGCCGGAAAGTCGTATCTCAAGCTGGAGTGGTGCGACCGCGAGCACCACCGGGCGTTCGTCAACACCTTGCCGTTCGCCACCGGTATCCGTCGTTAACCGAGAGGGCAGACCCGCCATGCGAGATCCGCTGTCCGCACTCACGGATGCCTTCACCAGCTTCCTCTTCGGGAAGGTGGAGACGACCAGACTCCCCGTCCGTACGTCGACGGGGCAGGCCCAGGCCGTCTACCTGCCGACCGCCGCGCCCGGCCTCGGCGACTCGGGCGTGATCATCGGCCGCGAGGTGTACAGCGGCAAGGGGTACATCTACGACCCCTTCCAGCTGTACGGACAGCAACTGCCCGCCCCGCACTGGCTGGTGCTCGGCGAGTCCGGCAACGGCAAGTCGGCGCTGGAGAAGACGTACGTACTGCGCCAGCTGCGCTTCAAGGACCGGCAGGTCGTCGTCCTGGACGCGCAGGGCGAGGACGGCGTGGGCGAATGGAACCTGATCGCGCAGGAGCTGGGGATAACCCCCATTCGGCTCGACCCGGCGGCGGCCCTCAACGGCGGCATCCGCCTCAACCCCCTCGATCCGTCGATCACGACGACGGGGCAGCTCGCCCTGCTCCGTACGATCATCGAGGTCGCGATGGGACACGGCCTCGACGAGCGGTCCGGCTTCGCGCTCAAGGTCGCGCACGCGTACGTGAACGAGACGATCGTCAACCGGCAGCCGGTCCTGACGGACATCGTCGAGCAACTGCGCCACCCCGAGCCGGAGTCCGCGGAGGCGATGAACGTCGACCTGGACGACGTACGGGCCTGGGGCCTGGACGTCGCCCTCGTCCTGGACCGCCTCGTCGACGGTGACCTGCGGGGCATGTTCGACGGTCCGACGACGGTCGGCATCGACCTCGACGCGCCGCTGATCGTCTTCGACCTGTCCCACATCGACCGCAACTCCATCGCGATGCCGATCCTGATGGCGATCGTGGGCGTGTGGCTGGAGCACACCTGGATCCGGCCGGACCGCAAGAAGCGCATCTTCCTGGTGGAGGAGGCGTGGCACATCATCAACTCCCCCTTCGTCGCGCAGCTCTTCCAGCGCCTGCTGAAGTTCGGCCGCCGGCTCGGCCTGTCGTTCGTGGCGGTGGTCCACCACCTGTCGGACGTGGTGGACGGCGCGGCGGCGCGGGAGGCGGCGGCGATCCTGAAGATGGCATCGACGCGGACGATCTACGCCCAGAAGGCGGACGAGGCGCGGGCCACGGGCCGGGTGCTCGGGCTGCCGCGCTGGGCGGTGGAGATCATCCCGACCCTCACGCCGGGCATCGCGGTATGGGACGTCAACGGCAACGTCCAGGTCGTCAAACACCTGATCACAGAGGCGGAACGGCCCCTGGTCTTCACGGACCGCGCGATGACGGAGACCTCGGCGGACATGATCTCGGACGACATGCGAGCCGCGGAGTTGGAGGCGGAACAGCGGGCGGCCCTCATCGAGCAGCAGATGAGCGGGTCGTCCTCGGAATCGACGGTCGCCTGACATGAGACCCGACGACAGACAGCAGCAGCAGGGCGGGCGCGGCATTCCCGACTCCCTGCTGGTCGGTCTGCTGGCCTTCCTGTTCGGCCTGACGGCCCTGGCATGGCTGGCGACGGGCCTGGCGGGCCTGTTCGCCCACGGCGCCTGGCCGGACGGCGTCACGTTCGCCCGTACGCCGCTGGCCCTGCGCCACCTGATGGGCGCCCCCCAGGACATCCCGGCGGCGTGGCCGGACACACCGCCGGGCCAGTTGTCCGGGTACGGCCTGTTCTGGGGGCTGCTGATCAGTGAGCTGATGGTGCTGTGCGTGCTGACGGTCTTCGTGGTGGGCGTACTGGCCCGCCTGAAGGCGCAGCGCGAGACGGCAAGGGCAGCGGCGAGGGCGGCCAGGACGGAAGCGGAAGAACGTCCGCGCGCCACGGTCCCGCCGCCCACGGGCGCGGACTGCGGGCCCGGGCCCGCATCGCCCGCAGGGCCGGCCGCGAGCGCCGGGCCCGGCCCGGGCCACGGCTCCGAGGTGCCGCCGCCCCACCCGGGGGACCACACGGGTGCCCGGGCCGCCGCCCCGGCCGGTACTCCACTCGGCGCCACCGGCCCCGGCACCGCCGGCACCCGGCACACGGCCCCGAGCCCCCCTCTCCCGCCCGGCGCCACCGCCCCTGGCCCCGCGCCCACCTCCGGCCCCCTCGCCGCACCGCAGCCGGCAGGTGGCTGGAGCAGTCCCGCCGTCCCGGCGCCCCGCGCCCCCCGCCTCCTCTACGGCAGCCCAGAAATCCGGCGCCCCACCGCCGTACAGGCCGTCCTCGACGCCGAAGGCCCCGCGCTCGTCGTCACCTCCGACCCGACCGTGTGGGCCGAGACCAAGGACGCGCGCGCCAAGCTCGGCCCCGTCCTCGTGTACGACCCCGGGCACCTCTGCGACACCCCGGCCCGCCTCCACTGGTCCCCCACCGCCGGCTGCGACCGGGCCGACACCGCCACCGCGCGCGCCGTGGCGCTGCTGGCGCCCGTACAGCCCCAGGCGCGGCTGGACGCGGCGGTGGCCGACACCGCCCAGACCCTGCTCAGCAGCTGGCTGCACGCCGCCGCCGTGGACGGCCGCCCCTTCCGCCAGGTGCACCGCTGGGCGCAGGGTCACAGCGCGCACGAGGCGGTACGTATCCTCCGCACCCATCCCAAGGCGTCGAGCGGCGCCGCGGGCCTCCTCGAATCCGCGCTCACCGCCTACCCCGAACGCCGCGAGATCGCGCAGGAACTGACGGCCAGGGCGTTCGCGGCCCTCTCCTCGGTCCACATCCGCGAAGCCTGCACCCCGAATCGAACCGATTCGCTCAGTCTGGAATCGTTTGCGGACGAGGGGGGCACCCTTTACGTGGTGGGTGAAGCGATCGAGGACCCCAAGTCGCGTCCCGGAGCGATGCCTCTGCTCACCGCACTCGCGTCGAGCGTGGTCGAGCACGGCCGCCGCCTGGCCGCACGGTCACCCGCCGGCCGGCTCGACCCGCCCATGACGTTCGTCCTGGACGACGTCGCGGCCGTGGCTCCGCTTCCCCCGCTCCCCGAGCTGCTGTCGACCGGCCAGGACCAGGGCCTGTCGACCCTGGTCCTGCTCCGCTCCCGGGAACAGGGCCGGGCCCGCTGGCCGGACCACACCCTCACCGCCGGCTAGAGCCCCCTGTCCCCGCCCGCACCCAGCTCCCGCGGCCGCTCGGCCACCATCTCGTACTCCGTCTCCGACGGGTTCCCCGGCATCGCCACCGTCTTCCCGCTCCGCAGGAAGCCGGCCTTGGCGTAAAGCGCCTCCGCCCGCCCGTTGCGTTCGTGCACGTACAGCCTGGCCCGCTCGATCCGCGGATCCGTCAGCGCCCACGACCACTCCAGCGCCGCCCGGAAAAGCTCCTGCGCCACCCCGGTCCCCCGCGCCTCGGGCCGCACGAAGACACCCACGACATGCGTCTGGTCGACCTCCGGCGCACCGTCGAACGCCCCCTCCGCCCCCGCCCGTTCGACGATCACGGTGACGGACCCCACCCACCGACCGCCCGGCGCCTCCGCGACGAACTGCCGCGCCTCGGAGCCGTCCCCCGTGACCCGGTCCGTACGCCCCTTCCAGAAGGAGTCGGGCTCGCTCGCGGCCTTCCCGTACGTCTCCAGAAAAGCGATGCCCGCCAGCGGGTCCTGGAGCGCGGCGAGCCTCAGCTCCTTCGCCTTGTCCCACTCATCAGCGCGTACGGGGCGAATCACACAGTCCATCCGGCGATACTCACCCGTCCTCGCCCCTGAGCCAAGCGATTTCGGCGTCGTACCCGGGTACCACTCCCCGTGCCCCGCCCCCGCCCGCGGTCGGACGACGCGCCGCCGCCCGCTCCGTAGCGTCGAGTCCATGACCAGGCCAAACGGAATCGAAGCAGTCGGACTCACCAAGCGGTACGGCGACAGGACCGTCGTCGACAACCTCACCTTCACCGTCCGCCCCGGCGCCGTCACCGGCTTCCTCGGCCCCAACGGAGCCGGCAAATCCACCACCCTGCGCATGCTCCTCGGTCTGGACGCACCGACCCGGGGCCACGCGACCGTCGGCGGCCGCGCCTACGCCGCGCACACCGCCCCGCTCCACGAGGTCGGCGCCCTGCTGGAGGCCCGCTCCGTCCACCCCGGCCGCACCGCCCACCACCACCTGATGGCGCTCGCCCACACCCACGGCATCCCGCGCAGCCGCGTCACCCACGTACTCGGCCTCGCCGGCCTCACCGACGTCGCGCACCGCAGGGTGAAGGGCTTCTCGCTCGGCATGGGCCAGCGCGTCGGCATCGCGGCGGCGCTGCTCGGCGACCCGGCCACGGTCGTCCTGGACGAACCGGTCAACGGACTCGATCCGGAAGGCGTGCTGTGGATCCGCACCCTCCTCAAGTCCCTGGCCGCGGAAGGCCGCACGGTCCTCGTCTCCTCCCACCTGATGAGCGAGATGGCCCTGACCGCCGGCCACCTCGTCGTCATCGGCCGCGGCAGGCTGCTCGCCGACACCACGGTCGCCGACTTCGTACGGGACTCCGGGCAGGGCGTCGTCAAGGTCGTCACCCCTGAGGCCGGCCTCCTCTCCGAGCTCCTGACGGCTCCGGGCGTCGACATCACCTCACCCGCCCCCGGCACGCTCGAAGTCCGCGGTACGGACGGCGAACACATCGGCCGCACCGCCGCCGCCCACTCCATCCCCCTCTTCGAACTCGCACCCCGCACCGCCTCGCTGGAGCAGGCCTTCATGGACCTGACGCGCGACGCGGTCGAGTACCAGGCCACGCCTCTGGAAGGAGCCGCAGCATGAACACGCCCGCCCACCGGGTGACCCCCGGCCGCGTCCTGCGCTCCGAATGGCACAAATTGTGGACGCTGCGCTCCACCTGGATCACCCTGCTGACGGCGAGCGCGCTGACGCTCGGTATCGGCCTGCTGATGGGTGCGACCTACACCACGGGCGGCGGCGACGGAGACGTCGACACCGTCCTCCTGGTCCTGATCGGCATCCAGTTCGCACAGATCGCGCTCGCCGTCCTCGGCATCCTCGTCACCGCGGGCGAGTACTCGACCGGCATGATCCGCGCCTCGCTGACCGCCGTACCACGCCGGCTCCCCGTCCTGTGGTCCAAGGCCGCGGTCTTCGGCGCGGTCACCTTCGCCCTCACGCTCGTCACCGCCTTCGTCACCTTCCTGACCGCTCAGCTCTTCCTCTCCGGCACCGACCAGGCGGCCTCGCTCGGCGACCCGGGCGTGGTGCGCGCCCTGACCGGCAGCGCGGCGGCCCTGACCCTGCTCGGCCTGATCGCCCTGGGCCTGGGCGCGCTGCTCCGCTCGGTGCCGGGCGCCGTCGGCGCCTTCGTCGGCGGCGTCATGATCCTCCCGGAAGTGTTCGCCATGCTGCCGTACGACATCGTCGGCGACGCCGTGGAGTACTTCCCGTCCAAGTCGGTGGAGGTCCTCGTCTCCGCCCAGACCGTACCGGGCGCCGCCTCGCCCGGAGCGGCGCTGCTCGCCCTGGTCCTGTGGGCGGCGGCTTCCCTGGCGGCGGCGGGCCTGCTGCTCGAGCGCCGCGATGTATGAACCCCAACTCCCTTCCGCACACCCCCTGTACGAGGATGAACAGGTGACACGCGCCCCGAGGAGCGAAGCCGGCGCCCGGGACCAGGACTGGTCCACGGGCGCTCCGGCGCCCACCCGGCAGATCCAGCACCTCCTGCAGCGCGTACGCGCCTTCGACCGGCGCCGCCCACTGGTCTGGGACCTGCTGCTGACCGCCTTCCTCGTGACGGCCGCCCTGATCGACTACGGCGAGGGCGGCTGGCAGACCATCGCCCACAACGCGGACCTGCCCGACCGGCTGGTGCTCTCGATGAGCCTCGGCCTCTCGGTGCCCCTGCTGTGGCGCCGCCGCCGCCCCCTGCCCGTTCTCACCGCCATGGCACTGGCCGCCCTCGCCAACAGCCTCACCGGCGCCGTCCTGCAAGCGGCTCTCCTCCAGCTCTTCCCGGTCTTCCACATCGCGCTGCGCCTGCCGCTCAAGACGCTCTGGTGGGCGGCGGCACTGACGATGGGACCGTCCGTCGCGGGCGCCCTCCGCTTTCCGCCCGACGGCTGGAGCGAGCAAGTCGTACCGGCCGCCTGGGCTTTCACCATGGTCACGCTCCTCGGCATCGCGGTCCGCACCCGCAGGGACTACACAGAAGCGCTGGTCGACCGCGCCCGCCGCCTGGAGACCGAACGCGACCAGCAGGCCCAGCTCGCCGCCGCCGCCGAACGCACCCGTATCGCCCGTGAGATGCACGACATCATCGGCCACAACCTCTCGGTCATCACGGGCCTCGCGGACGGCGGCAGGTACGCGGCGGCCAAATCCCCGGAGCGCGCCGCCCAGGCCCTCCAGGCCATCAGCACGACGAGCCGCACGGCCCTGGCGGAACTGCGCCGCGTCCTCGGCGTGCTGCGCGAGGACGAGCCGCCTTCGGCCGACCTCACTCCGCAGCCCACCCTCACCGACCTGGACCAGCTCATGGACGGCGTACGGGCCGCAGGTCTGCCCGTACGCATGACGATGAGCCGCCACCCCGGCTCCGTACCACCGGGACCGGGCCGACAGCTCACCGTCTACCGAGTCGTCCAGGAAGCCCTGACGAACACCCTCAAGCACGCGGGCCCCGGCGCCACGGCGGAAGTCGACGTCACGTACACCCCGCAGGCCATCTTCGCCACCATCACCGACACCAGCAGCACAACGCCTTCTCCCGCCCCCGAGGGCCGGGGCATCACGGGCATGCGCGAACGGACAGCCCTGTACGAAGGCACACTCGAAGCCGGCGCCAGGCCCTCCGGCGGCTGGCGCGTCCACCTGCATCTTCCCCGGAACGAGGACCCCGAGCCGTGACGACCGTGCTCATCACCGACGACCAGCCCATGCAGCGCTTCGGTTTCCGCATGCTCCTCGGAAGCCAGGACGACATGACGGTCCTGGGCGAGGCGTCCAACGGTACGGAGGCCGTGCGTCTGGTCTCCCGGCTCCGCCCGGACGTCGTCCTGATGGACATCCGCATGCCCGGCCTCGACGGCATCGAGGCCACCCGCCGCATCGTCGCCGCGGGCGACCGTACGAAGGTCCTCATCATGACCACCTTCGACCTGGACGAGTACGCCTACGCCGGACTGCGCGCCGGGGCCTCCGGTTTCCTCATCAAGGACGCGCTCCCGGAAGAGCTCCTGTCCGGCATCCGCGCGGTGGCGACGGGCGACGCGGTGGTCGCCCCCCGCCTGACCCGCCGGCTTCTCGACGCGTACGCCCACCACCTGCCGAAGACAGCAGCCGACGGGGCGGCAGCACCGGACGCCCGCCTTACGCCCCTCACCGACCGGGAATTGGAAATCCTCACCGTCATCGGCCAGGGCTGGACGAACACCGAGATCGCCGAACGCCTGCACCTCGCGGAATCGACGGTGAAGACCCACGTCTCCAGAATCCTCGCCAAAACGGACGCCCGGGACCGGGTACAGGCGGTCATCCTGGCATACGACACAAAGCTGGTACGGCCGGTCTGAGGGAGCTGGCCGGGAACGCGGAAAAGCCCCGCACCAGAAGGTGCGGGGCTCTCCCACAAGAATTGTTCGGCGGTGTCCTACTCTCCCACAGGGTCCCCCCTGCAGTACCATCGGCGCTGAAAGGCTTAGCTTCCGGGTTCGGAATGTAACCGGGCGTTTCCCTAACGCTATGACCACCGAAACACTGTGAAGTTGAACCAACCGGACATGGGCACGGTTCGTTACTTCAGAACAAACACAGTGGACGCGAGCAACTGAGGACAAGCCCTCGGCCTATTAGTACCAGTCAGCTCCACCCGTTGCCGGGCTTCCACATCTGGCCTATCAACCCAGTCGTCTACTGGGAGCCTTAACCCCTCGAAGGGGGTGGGAACACTCATCTCGAAGCAGGCTTCCCGCTTAGATGCTTTCAGCGGTTATCCTTTCCGAACGTAGCCAACCAGCCATGCCCTTGGCAGGACAACTGGCACACCAGAGGTTCGTCCGTCCCGGTCCTCTCGTACTAGGGACAGCCCTTCTCAATATTCCTACGCGCGCAGAGGATAGGGACCGAACTGTCTCACGACGTTCTAAACCCAGCTCGCGTACCGCTTTAATGGGCGAACAGCCCAACCCTTGGGACCGACTCCAGCCCCAGGATGCGACGAGCCGACATCGAGGTGCCAAACCATCCCGTCGATATGGACTCTTGGGGAAGATCAGCCTGTTATCCCCGGGGTACCTTTTATCCGTTGAGCGACAGCGCTTCCACAAGCCACTGCCGGATCACTAGTCCCGACTTTCGTCCCTGCTCGACCCGTCGGTCTCACAGTCAAGCTCCCTTGTGCACTTACACTCAACACCTGATTGCCAACCAGGCTGAGGGAACCTTTGGGCGCCTCCGTTACTCTTTAGGAGGCAACCGCCCCAGTTAAACTACCCATCAGACACTGTCCCTGATCCGGATCACGGACCGAGGTTAGACATCCAGCACGACCAGAGTGGTATTTCAAGATTGACTCCACACACACTGGCGTGCATGCTTCAAAGTCTCCCACCTATCCTACACAAGCCGAACCGAACACCAATATCAAACTGTAGTAAAGGTCCCGGGGTCTTTCCGTCCTTCTGCGCGAAACGAGCATCTTTACTCGTAGTGCAATTTCACCGGGCCTATGGTTGAGACAGTCGAGAAGTCGTTACGCCATTCGTGCAGGTCGGAACTTACCCGACAAGGAATTTCGCTACCTTAGGATGGTTATAGTTACCACCGCCGTTTACTGGCGCTTAAGTTCTCAGCTTCGCAACCCTGAAAGGTCACTAACCGGTCCCCTTAACGTTCCAGCACCGGGCAGGCGTCAGTCCGTATACATCGCCTTACGGCTTCGCACGGACCTGTGTTTTTAGTAAACAGTCGCTTCTCGCTGGTCTCTGCGGCCACCCCCAGCTCGGAGTGCAAGACTCGTCACCGGTGATGGCCCCCCTTCTCCCGAAGTTACGGGGGCATTTTGCCGAGTTCCTTAACCATAGTTCACCCGAACGCCTCGGTATTCTCTACCTGACCACCTGAGTCGGTTTAGGGTACGGGCCGCCATGAAACTCGCTAGAGGCTTTTCTCGACAGCATAGGATCATCCACTTCACCACAATCGGCTCGGCATCAGGTCTCAGCCTTGATGAGGGACGGATTTGCCTACCCCTCGGCCTACACCCTTACCCCGGGACAACCACCGCCCGGGCTGGACTACCTTCCTGCGTCACCCCATCGCTTACCTACTACCACCTTGGGCCGGCGGCTCCACCACTTCCCTTTGCCCGAAGGCTCCGGGACGGCTTCACGGCCTTAGCATCAGAGGATTCGATACTGGGCGTTTCAAAGCGGGTACCGGAATATCAACCGGTTGTCCATCGACTACGCCTGTCGGCCTCGCCTTAGGTCCCGACTTACCCTGGGCAGATCAGCTTGACCCAGGAACCCTTAGTCAATCGGCGCACACGTTTCTCACGTGTGTATCGCTACTCATGCCTGCATTCTCACTCGTGTACCGTCCACCACTGCCTTCCGGCGCGGCTTCACCCGGCACACGACGCTCCCCTACCCATCCACACTCCCGTTGGGGATATATGTGTGAATGACACGACTTCGGCGGTACGCTTGAGCCCCGCTACATTGTCGGCGCGGAATCACTTGACCAGTGAGCTATTACGCACTCTTTCAAGGGTGGCTGCTTCTAAGCCAACCTCCTGGTTGTCTCTGCGACTCCACATCCTTTCCCACTTAGCGTACGCTTAGGGGCCTTAGTCGATGCTCTGGGCTGTTTCCCTCTCGACCATGGAGCTTATCCCCCACAGTCTCACTGCCGTGCTCTCACTTACCGGCATTCGGAGTTTGGCTAAGGTCAGTAACCCGGTAGGGCCCATCGCCTATCCAGT
>NZ_CVPB01000001.1:1807500-3755000 GCF_001049855.1 Streptomyces sp. Wb2n-11 | reverse complement strand
GGCTGATCTGGGCCGTCGCGTGGATCGTGGCGGGGTACGCCGGTCTCGGGCACGGCAGCCGGACGATGGCCACGGCCGCGTTCATCTCGACGTACGCCCTCTTCGGGCTCGGCGAGGCGATGCTGTCGCCGACCCTCGCGCCGTTGGTCGCGGACCTGGCACCGGAGTCGATGGTCGGGCAGTACAACTCGGCCTTCGCTCTGGTCAAGCAGCTTGCTCTGGCCGTCGGGCCCGCGGTGGGCGGGCCGATGGGCGCCTCGCTGCACGCGCCGTACATCCTCACCTTCATCGTCTTCTCACTGGGCATCAGCGGGTTGGCGCTGCGGCTCGGCAGGCAGTTGACGGCGGTGCAGGACCGGCCGCTTCCGGCCAGGTCGCGGGTCGTGGCCTCGGGCGTGCCGGTGAAGGATCTCGCCGCGGCCGAGCAGTGAGCCGAGTGGTGAGGTGAACAGGTGCGGGGCGGGGAGCTCCTTTCCCCGCCCCGCACCTTTCGTTCCTCGGGTGGAGTTCCGGCGGGTCAGAGAAGGGGCGGGAGGGCGAATTCGCACCAGACCGCTTTGCCGCCCTGTGTGCGGCGGCTGCCCCAGGACGAGGCGATCGTCGCGACGATCGAGATGCCGCGGCCCGCTTCGTCCGCCGGTTCGGCGCGGCGGCGGCGCGGCAGGTGGTCGTCGCCGTCCGTCACCTCGATGATCAGGCGGCGGTCCGTGCGGCGCAGGCGCAGGCGCATGGGGGGTGTGCCGTGCTGGAGGGAGTTCGCGACGAGCTCGCTCACGGCCAGTACGCCCAGGTCGCACAGCTCCACCGGGAAGCGCCAGGAGGCGAGGACTCCGGTGGCGAAGGCGCGGGCGCGGGGGGCCGCCTCTACGCCGCCGAGCAGGTCCAGCGCGGCGTTGTGGAAGAGCTCCGCGTCCGAGCCCGTGCGGGTGGGGTGCTGGAGGACCAGTACCGCCACGTCATCGTCGTGGTCGGCGGTGACGCCCAGCGCGCGGATCAAGCGGTCGCAGACGACCTGGGGCGTTCCGGTGGCGCCGGACAGGGCGCGTTCCAGGGCGGCGACGCCCTCGTCGATGTCCTCGCGGCGTCGCTCGACGAGGCCGTCCGTATAGAGGACGGCCGTGGAGCCCGGCGGGAGGGCGATCGTGCCCGAGGTGTGCATCCAGCCGCCGGTGCCGAGCGGGGGGCCCGTGTGGTCCTCGGCGCGGCGGACCGTGCCGTCCTCGTCGCGGACGAGGATGGGGAGGTGGCCCGCCGACGCGTAGACGAGGCGGCCCTCGTTGGGGTCGTGGACGGCGTACGCGCACGTCGCGATCTGGTTGGCGTCGATCTCGGCGGCCAGGCCGTCCAGGAGCTGCAGGACCTCGTGGGGCGGGAGGTCGAGGCGGGCGTACGCGCGGACCGCCGTGCGGAGCTGGCCCATGACGGCGGCGGCGCGCACCCCGCGGCCCATCACGTCGCCGATGACCAGGGCCGTACGGCCCGCGCCGAGGGTGATCACGTCGTACCAGTCGCCGCCGACCGCCGCGTCCGTACCGCCCGGCTGGTACGTGGCGGCGATGCGCAGGTCGTCGGGCTGCTCCAGCTCCTGGGGGAGGAGCGAGCGCTGGAGGGTCACGGCCGTCTCGCGCAGGCGGCGTTCGCTGGCACGCAGGCGCTCGGCGGCCTCCGCGTGGTCGGTGACGTCGGCGGCGAAGACGAGAACGCCGCCCTCTCTGGCTCCGTGCCCGTCCGCGCCGCCCGGGACCTCGATCGGCGTGCAGGTGATGGTGTACGAGCCGCCCTTGGACACCTTGCGGGACTTGACCGTACGGGGCGTTCCGCTGCGCAGGACCTGGTCCAGGAGCGGGAACAGGCCGAGCTCGTCCAGCTCGGGGAGGGCGACGGCGGCGGGGGCGCCGGTCTCGCGGGGGCCGAAGACCGCCGCGTAGGCGTCGTTGACGTACGCGACGCGGTGCTCGGGGCCGTACACCAGGGCGACGAGGGCGGGGAGCCGGCCGAGGACCTCGCGGACGGAGAGGTCCGTCAGAGGGTGCGGCGGGGTGCCGTCGGGCGCGTCGGACCCGTCGGGTGCCTGCTCGGACCGCCGGCCGTACTCACCGCGGGCCGCCGGGACGGAGCCGCGGTCGGTCCGCGCTGCGGCGCGGCGCTGCGTTCCGGGGAAACGGGCGCTCCAGCGCGTGAAGTTCACTGACTTTCAAGCCTCATGGTGTCGCGGTGCGTGGTGGTGCGTTGCTGACGCCGGGGGCGCCGGGGCTGCCGGGAACTGCTGTGCCGTTACGGCGGGTCACTCTGTGCAGATGTGGGCCCACCTATGGTCACACGTCCAGTGTGACCGACCGCACTGACAGCCGTCACTTGGTCTTGGGTGGCTTGCCGCCCGCCGCCAGTTCGAATTCGGCTCGCGGGTGTTCCAGCGAGCCGAGCGAAACGATCTCGCGCTTGAAGAGTCCGGCGAGTGTCCATTCGGCGAGGACCCTGGCCTTGCGATTGAAGGTCGGCACCCTGCTGAGGTGGTAGGTGCGGTGCATCAGCCAGGCCGGGTAGCCCTTGAGCTTGCGGCCGTAGACGTGCGCGACACCCCTGTGGAGACCGAGCGAGGCGACGGAACCGACGTATTTGTGCTCGTAGTTCTTCAGCGGTTCGCCGCGCAGCGAGGCCAGGACGTTCTCGGCGAGGACCTTGGCCTGGCGTACGGCGTGCTGGGCGTTGGGAGCGCACTCCTTGCCCTTCTCGGGCGCGGTGAGGTCGGGGACGGCGGCGGCGTCTCCGGCCGTCCAGGCGTGTTCGGTTCCTTCGACCGTGAGCCTGGGGGTGGCGGTGAGGCGGCCGCGTTCGTTCAGCGGCAGGTCGCTCGCGGCGAGGACGGGGTGCGGCTTGACGCCGGCGGTCCACACGACGGTGCGGGTGGGGAAACGGGAGCCGTCGCTGAGGACGGCGACGCGGCCCGCGCAGGAGTCGAGGCGGGTCTCCAGGCGTACGTCGATGTTGCGGCCGCGCAGTTCGCGGATCGCGTACTTGCCCATCTCCTCGCCGACCTCGGGGAGGATCCGCCCGGATGCCTCGACGAGGATCCACTTCATGTCCGCGGGCTTGACGTTGTGGTAGTAGCGGGTGGCGTAGCGGGCCATGTCCTCCAGCTCGCCCAGCGCTTCCACGCCCGCGTATCCGCCGCCGACGAAGACGAAGGTGAGGGCGGCGTCGCGGACGGCCGGGTCGCGGGTGGTGGACGCGATGTCCATCTGCTCGATGACGTGGTTGCGCAGGCCGATGGCCTCTTCGACGGTCTTGAAGCCGATGCCGTAGTCGGCGAGGCCGGGGACCGGGAGGGTGCGGGAGACGGAGCCGGGCGCGAGGACGAGTTCGTCGTACGTGATCTCGGCGGCGCCGCTGCCCTCCTCCTCGGTGGCGAGGGTGGTGACGGTCGCGGTGCGCTTGGCGTGGTCGATCGACTTCGCCTCGCCGATGACGATCTTGCACTTGTCCAGGACGCGGCGGAGCGGGACCACGACGTGGCGCGGGGAGATGGAGCCGGCCGCCGCTTCGGGCAGGAACGGCTGGTAGGTCATGTAGGGGTCGGGGGTCACCACGACGACCTCGGCCTCGCCGCTCCTCAGCTTCCGCTGGAGGTGCAGCGCGGTGTACATCCCGACGTAGCCGCCGCCGACAACGAGAATGCGCGCAGGTTCTGTCACTGTCCCATGACGCAACGACCTCAGGAGTTTGTCCACAGGCCCGGCAAATTGTGTGACCGCAGGTCATGTGCTCCGTGAGGTGCGGGAATTCCGCTGCGATGCGGAAGGTGTGCAGGTCAGGGGGTGTGGGCGGGGCACGGGCGGCGACCGGATCAGGAAGGTTTTGTCCCATACTCCGATCGGGCGGGCGCTCCGGGCGGAACTACCCCCTTCTGAATCTACGCGCGCTCAACTATGTTCGTATCTCATCGGGGCGGCCGGGTATGCGGTCCCGGCCGACTGTCAGGGCGGGGAGTCTCCGGGGGGAGACATCATTACCGGGGGAACGCTGATGCACATTCAAAACTCTCAATGGCAGGCTGCCGTCACATCCGACGGCAACGGGCGCGCGGGGTCTGGAAGATCTCGTTCCGCGCCGCTGCGTGTGGACGCACAGCGCAATCTCGAGCATGTACTGCGGGCCGCTCGCGAGGTGTTCGGCGAGCTGGGCTACGGGGCGCCGATGGAGGACGTCGCGCGACGGGCCAGGGTCGGGGTCGGGACGGTGTACCGCCGTTTCCCGAGCAAGGACGTACTGGTGCGCCGAATAGCCGAGGAGGAGACCTCCCGGCTGACCGATCAGGCGCGTACGGCCCTGGGCCAGGAGGACGAGCCGTGGTCGGCGCTGTCCCGCTTCCTGCGCACTTCGGTGGCGTCCGGCGCGGGCCGGCTGCTGCCGCCGCAGGTGCTGCGGGTGGGCGTGGAGGGCGGCGACGGCGGTGAGTCGCCGCCGGCGCGGGACGAGGCACGGGTGCCGCAGCAGCGGCAGGCCGCGGGGCCGGCGGCGCCGGACCTGCGACTGGTCGAACCGCGGCCCGCGGACGACGGCGGTGCCGGGACGGACGGCCTCGGGAGTGACGACGCGGGTGCCGCTGCGCTGCTCGAGGTCGTGGGGCGGCTCGTGGACCGGGCGCGTGCGGCCGGTGAGCTGCGCGGCGATGTGACGGTGGCCGACGTGTTGCTGGTGATCGCCACGGCTGCGCCTTCGCTGCCGGACGCGGCGCAGCAGGCGGCGGCTTCCGCCCGGCTGCTGGACATCCTGCTGGAAGGCCTGCGGTCCAGGCCCGTGTAGGTGCGTGGGCGTGGGTCCGGGGGCCCGCAGGCCCGTGGGGTCATGTCTCGTGACTTCGCGGCTCCGTGGCTTCGTGGGCGTTCATGGGGGTTCGCCCGTCGGTCGGCCTGTTCGCCGGAGGACGGACGGTTCCGGCCCTTCGGGCAGGGCTTCCCGCCGCGGCCCGGGTGGATTTCCCGGGCCGCGGCGGCTTTTCAGCACGTCCGGCGGGCGGCGCGGCCGGGGCGGGCGCTTCCCCGGTCAGAGTGCGCGGCGCGGGGGGACTCCGCCGGCCACCGCACGCTGGCGGGGGGCCGCCGTGCCCGTCCAGCACGTGCCCCGGCGCGACACCAGGCGGCGCAGCCACAGCTCCGTGGAGACCAGGTCGGCGATCCCGTCGAGCGGTACGGGTCCGCCCTCGGCCGCCGCGCGCAGGGCCTTGCGTACGACACGGGCCTCGATCAGACCCGCGTCGGCCAGCAGTGGCGCGTCGAAGAGCGCGATCAGGTCGCCGACGGCGGTGCGCAGGCCGGCGCGGGCGGCCGCCGCCGAAGAGGCGTGGGACGTGGCGCCCCAGCCGGGCGGCAGGTCCTTGATCCCCGCACCGGACAGGACCGTGCGCAGGATCGCGGCGCGCGCGCCCGGCTGGACGCGCAGGGCTTCGGGAAGGTTGCGGGACGCCCGTACGACCTGGTTGTCGAGGAAGGGCGCGTGCAGACGCTGGCTGCGGACCTCCGCGGCCTGCTCGAAGACCCGGTGGTCGGCGGCGGCGCGGGCCAGGGCGGCCCGCGCGCGGGCCTCACCGGGGCGCTGCACGGACGTGGGTCTGGTCGCCGCCCCCTGGAGGCGAACCGATACTTCAGCCAGCGCCTCACCCGTCAGCCAGCGTGCGGCCGGCCCCGGCCTGCTCCAGGCGAGGGCGGCCAGTGAGGCGTCCAGCGCGCTGCCCGCGCCGCCGTTGCCCCCGCCCCTGGCGCCCGGTTCGTCGAAGCGGCGCTCCATGAGGCGGCCCGCCGTCTCCTCGATGCCCGCGCGGTACGGCGTACGGGCGAGGCGACGGGCGGCGCGGTAGACGGTCAGCGGGACGAAGAGCGAGTGGGCGGAGGGTCCTTCGACCTTGGCCAGCGCGGTGACGGGGCGCAGCATGTCGCGTCGTCTGCGGTCCATGAGCAGGTCGGCGAGGCGGGCCGGGTGGGCGTCGAGGACCTGGCGGGCACCGTGCCCCGTGAAGTGGTCGGCGCTGCCCGCGGCGAGACGGCGGCGGTGGCGCTCGGCGCTGACCAGGGACGGACCCGGTTCGTCGGTGAGCGGGCCGCTGTCCAGATCGGCGTACGGAAGGGCCTCCTCACCGGCGGCGACGACCACGTGGTGCAGGCGGGGGTTGGCGGCGATGGCACCGGCCCGCTCCAACTCCTCCTTGTTGCCCCGGTCTTCGGCGGTCAGGTCGTTGAAGGTGACGGCGAGCAGCCGCTCCCCCGCGCCCGTGCCGTGGCCCAGGACCGTGCCGGGCAGCCCCGGCAGGCCCGCGGCCAGCAGGGCGAGGGTGGCGGAGGCGCTGCCGCCGGAGAGGTCGGCGCCGATGCCGGGGACGGGCGCGCCGCGGGCGGCCCGGCGCTCGGCGGGGCCCATGCCGGGGACGGGACCCGGGTCGGGCGGCAGGGTCTCGGGGGCGTGGCGCGGTGCGGTGAGCCTGGCCCGTACCGCTTCGACCAAGGCGTCGCGTACGTCGTCGACCGCGCGCTCCGGGTCGAGCTGGGGCGCGGCGACGGCGAGGGAGGCCACCGGTTCGTAGCCGGTGATCTCGCGCGAGCCCTCGCGCAGGACGAGGGCGTGCCCCGGCGGGATGCGCCGTACGCCTGCGTACGGCGTGCCGTCGCGCAGCGCCTCGGGGACGTCGGGGCAGGCGAGCAGCGCCGCGAGGTGGCCGATGTCGAGCTGTGCCTCGATGAGGTCGGCGAGCGGGAGCGCGGCGGTGGCGTACGCGGTGCCGTTGGCCCAGGGCGTGTAGAAGACGGGCCGGGCACCTGCCAGGTCACCGGCCACGGTGACGCGGCGGCCGACCTGGACGACTGCGGTGTAACTGCCGGACCACGCGGTCAGGTGCCGCAGTGCGCCGCCGCGCGCCGCGAAGAGGCCGACGCGCAGTTCTTCGTCGGAAGCGCCGCAGCAGCCGAGGACGGCGATCCGGGTGAAGGCGTCGACGCTGAGGGTGCGGACCTCGTCGGGACGCCAGTCGCCGACGGCCCACAGGGGGTCGGGATCACCCCACAGGAGCTGGGCGCCGACCGGGTGCACGGTGAGGGATTCGTGGTCGGAGAAGGCGGAGGAGCCGGGAGAGCCGGAGGCAGGGGTGGCGCCGGCCGTGCCGACCGCACCCACCGCCCCGAAGCTGGCGGCGACACTGCTCCACCCCACCAACCACCGCATCGCCGCCTCCACAGGCCGTGGACAACCAAACGCACATACCGAAGCAGCCCCGAGAAACAGCTGCGAGAAGTAGCTTCGGGACCATGCTGCCACGACAACGGCGTACGAGAGGGGCTGTGGAAGGCGCGCGGGCAAGACAAAGCACCCGCTGCGCCCAGGACTTCGGCCGGTTTGGGCGACAGGCGCCATTCGGCCATTCTGCGGGCGCGGCGCAGCCACGGGTGAACGCACGGTCCGGGAGACGCGGTTCGCCTCCCGGACCGGTCCGCCACCCGCGGGGATGAAGGCGGCGGTGTCCCCCAGCCCGCTGGATCCAGTGCAGCGGGCCGACCCACGCGACTCCCATGGAAGCGGTTCCGACACGAGCCCGAGGAGAGCGCACGGACGGGCGCACGGCCACACGCACGGAGCACGGGGCGGGGCACGGGCGTTCGTGTAACTACACGAATCTCGCCATACGGAACACCGCCCCTTAACGGTCGGGATGCGGAGAACTACGCTGGGTTTACCGATGTCCTGCGCGGGCCGCATATTCCGGTTGGGCTGGCCGCGCGCCCGTGCGGGCAGTAAGGCCGGGAATGTCCCGGCGGACGGCCGTCTGTGGCGAGGGGTGGCGCATGTCCAGGGAACAACGCGGGCCGAACGAAAAGCTCGGCACGGTTCTCGCCCTCGCGGGAATCAGCAACGCCGGCCTGGCGAGGCGGGTCAACGATCTGGGGTCGCAACGCGGCCTGACACTTCGTTACGACAAGACGTCGGTGGCCAGGTGGGTGTCCAAGGGCATGGTGCCGCAGGGTGCCGCGCCCCATCTGATCGCCGCCGCCATCGGCGCCAAGCTCGGCCGCCCCGTGCCGCTGCACGAGATCGGCCTGGCGGACGCCGACCCGGCGCCGGAGGTCGGCCTGGCCTTTCCGCGCGACGTGTCGGCCGCGGTGCGGTCGGCGACCGAGCTGTACCGGCTGGACCTGGCGGGCAGGCGGGCGGGCGGGGGCGGCATCTGGCAGTCGCTGGCCGGTTCGTTCGCGGTGAGCGCGTACGCCACACCCGCGTCCCGGTGGCTGATAACACCCGCCGACTCGTCGGTCGCGCGGGACTCCACGGCGACGTCGCCCGGTGAGCCGGCGTCCGACGCGACGCCGCTGCGGGTGGGGCACGCGGATGTGGCCAAGCTGCGGGAGGCGGCGGAGGACGCGCGGCGCTGGGACTCCAAGTACGGAGGCGGGGACTGGCGTTCGTCGATGGTCCCGGAGTGCTTACGGGTGGACGCTGCGCCGCTGCTCCTCGGCTCGTACAGCGACGACGTCGGCCGTTCGCTCTTCGGCGCCACGTCCGAACTGACCAGGCTGGCCGGGTGGATGGCCTTCGACACCGGGCAGCAGGAGGCCGCCCAGCGGTACTACATCCAGGCGCTGAGGCTCGCCCGCGCGGCGGCCGACGTGCCGCTGGGCGGGTACGTCCTGGCGTCGATGTCGCTCCAGGCGACCTACCGGGGCTTCGCCGACGAGGGCGTGGATCTCGCACAGGCCGCCCTGGAGCGGAACCGGGGCCTGGCGACCGCCCGCACCATGAGCTTCTTCCGTCTCGTGGAGGCGCGGGCGCACGCGAAGGCGGGCGACGCGCAGGCGGCGGGGGCCGCGCTGAGGGCGGCCGAGGGGTGGCTGGAACGGGCGCGGGAGGGTGATTCGGACCCGTCCTGGCTGGGCTTCTACTCGTACGACAGGTTCGCGGCCGACGCGGCGGAGTGCTACCGCGACCTGAAGGCGCCCCGGCAGGTGCGGCGGTTCACGGAGCAGGCGCTGTCGCGGCCGACGGAGGAGTTCGTGCGCTCGCACGGCCTGCGCCTGGTGGTGTCGGCCGTCGCCGAACTGGAGTCGGGGAACCTCGACGCGGCATGCGCGGCGGGCACGCGGGCGGTGGAGGTCGCGGGGCGGATCTCGTCGGCGCGGACGACCGAGTACGTACGGGACCTGCTGCACCGGCTGGAGCCGTACGGCGACGAGCCGCGGGTCGCGGAACTGCGGGAGCGGGCACGTCCGCTGCTGGTGGCACCGGCGTAGGAAACAGGGACAGGAGCAGGGACAGGGCCCAGGGGGCGGCTCCGGCGGTGGTTTGAAGGCGCTGTCAGTGGGTCAGTGCATCATCGGGACTCCGGGGCGCTCTCCGGGAGGACACGGGCCCGGACACGGCCGTGGTGGGAGGTGAAGCGATGCCGTACGACCGCTATGGCCGTTACGACTGCGACGTGCTGGTGATCGGCGCGGGAATCGTCGGTCTCTCGGCGGCGTACGCCGTCACGCGCGCCGCGCCGGGCACGCGCGTGACGGTGCTGGAGAAGGAGCGGGGCCCGGCCCTGCACCAGACCGGGCGCAACAGCGGCGTCATTCACAGCGGCATCTACTACCGGCCGGGCTCGCTCAAGGCCCGGTACGCGGTGCGGGGCGCGGCCGAGATGGTCAAGTTCTGCGCGGAGTACGGCATCGCGCACGAGGTCACGGGCAAGCTGATCGTCGCGACGGAGCGGGCGGAACTGCCGCGGCTGCACGCCCTGGTGCAGCGCGGCCGGGAGAACGGCATTCCGGTGCGGGAACTCGGACCCGCCCAGATAGCGGAATACGAGCCGAAGATACGGGGCCTGGCCGCGATCCAGGTGGCCACGACCGGTGTGTGCGACTTCGGGGCGGTCGCGGCGCAACTCGCGGAGAACCTGAGCACGTCGGGCGCGGAGGTCCGGTACGGCGCGGAGGTGACCGTCGTCGGCCGGCGCCCCTGGGGTGTCGCCGTGCGGACGGCGGACGGGACGGTGGTGCGGGCGCGGGTCCTGGTGAACTGCGCGGGGCTGCACTGCGACCGGGTGGCGCGGCTGGCGGGTGACGACCCGGGGGTGCGGATCGTCCCGTTCCGGGGTGAGTACTACGAGCTGGCCCGGCCGGAGCTGGTGCGCGGCCTGGTCTACCCGGTGCCGGATCCGGCGTTCCCCTTCCTGGGGGTGCACCTGACGCGGGGCATCGACGGCGGCGTGCACGTCGGCCCGAACGCGGTGCCGGCGCTGGCTCGGGAGGGGTACGCCTGGTCGGTGGTACGGCCGCGCGAACTGGCCGGGACGCTCGGCTGGCCGGGCTCCTGGCGGATAGCGCGGCGCCACTGGCGGTACGGCGCGGGTGAGCTGCACCGCTCGGTGTCGAAGCGCGCCTTCACGGAGGCGGTGCGGCGGCTGCTGCCGGAGGTCACGGAGGCGGATCTGCGGGCGGCGCCGGCGGGGGTGCGGGCGCAGGCGGTGCTGCGGGACGGGACGCTGGTCGACGACTTCCTGATCCGGGAGGCGCCGCGCACGATCCATGTCCTGAACGCCCCGTCCCCGGCGGCGACCGCCTCGCTCCCGATCGGCAGACGGGTGGCACGGCGGGCGCTGGGAGCGCTGGAGGCACTGGGGGCGAGGTAGACCGCCGCCCTCCGGGACCTGCGACGCTCGGAGCCTGTGATGTTCCGGGGTCTGCCACCCTCGGGGCCGGCCGCACTCGGGGCTTGCCACCCTCCGAGATCCGCCACCCTCCGGAGCCCGCCACCCTCCGGGGTCAGCGGTACCCAGGGCCTGCCGCACTCCGGGGCCCACCACCCTCCGGCGCCCGCCACCCTCCGGGGTCAGCGGTACCCAGGGCCTGCCGCACTCCGGGGCCCACCACCCTCCGGCGCCCGCCTCGCTCCGGGACCCGCTGCATTCGGGATCAGCGGCGCTCCGGGGCCGCCGCCCTCCCGGGCTGCGGGGCTTTCCCCTTCCTGTCGGTCGCGCCGTAGAATCGGGGCATTGTGTCTGAGTCCTCCAGCGTGCCTCCCGGCGCCGCCCACCACGTCTCCCCCTTCCACCGAGCGAAGGGCGAGCCCCGCTTCCCCGGCGGTCCCGCGCCCGACCCCGCCGGGTCGCACCACGAGCGGCGGATCCGCAGCTTCCAGCCGCGGCGCAGCCGGGTGACCACGGGCCAGGCCGAAGCGCTGGAGCGGCTCTGGCCCCAGTGGGGCCTGGACATCGACGGGCAGCGCGTCCTCGACCTCGACGAGCTCTTCGACGGCCGTGGGATGCCGGTCGTGCTGGAGATCGGTTTCGGGATGGGTGAGGCCACCGCACAGATGGCCGCCGAGGACCCCGGCACCGGCATCCTCGCCGTCGACGTGCACACCCCCGGGCAGGGCAACCTGCTCGGTCTCGCCGAGCGCGCCGGCCTCACCAACGTCCGGGTGGCCAACGGCGACGCGATCATTCTGCTCCGCGAGATGCTGCCGCCCGCCTCCCTCGCCGGGCTGCGCGTCTACTTCCCCGACCCGTGGCCGAAGAAGCGCCACCACAAGCGGCGCCTCATCCAGCCCGAGTTCCTCTCCCTCGCCGCGCCCAGCCTCGCGCCCGGCGCGATCCTGCACTGCGCGACCGACTGGGAGCCGTACGCCGAGCAGATGCTGGAAGTGCTCACCGCTCACCCCGGCTTCGAGAACACCGTGCCGGACGGCGGCTACGCGCCCAGGCCCGGATTCCGGCCGCTCACCCGCTTCGAGGGGCAGGGGCTCGACAAGGGCCATGTCGTGCACGACCTGTTGTTCCGCCGCAAGTAGAACCCGCGACCAGAACCCACGGGCAGAGTCCCTGGGCATCGCCGGCTGTCCGTACCCCTCGTTAGGGTCGTCGGGTGTACGAGTCGCCTCCGCACCCCCGGCACCACCCGGCGGTCCCGGACTGTGAGCAGCAGCCGCAGTTCACCGCCGTACCGCCGCCTGCGCACTGGCACTACAAGCCGCGCCGCGCCCGGCGGCGTGCCAGGGCGGTGCGCGCGGGCGCGGTGATCACGCTGCTCGCGCTCTGCGCCCTGGTGATCCTGGCGATCGTCCGCGACCAGACCGGTACCCAGGGCTTCCTGGTGGGCCTGGGGCTGGCGGTGCTGCCGGTGCCGCTGCTGGCCGCCGCGTTCCTCTGGCTGGACCGGGTTGAGCCCGAACCCTGGCGGAACCTCGTCTTCGCCTTCGCCTGGGGCGCGTTCGCCGCGGCCCTCGTCGCGATCATCGCGAACAGTTTCGCGACCCGTTGGATAGCCACGGCCACCGCCGATCCGGCGGGGGCCGAATCCCTCGGCGCGACGGTGATAGCCCCGGTCGTCGAGGAGAGCGCGAAGGCGGCGGCGATACTGCTGATCTTCCTTTTCCGCAGACGGGACTTCACCGGGATCGTCGACGGAGTGGTCGTCGCCGGCTTCACGGCGACCGGCTTCGCCTTCACCGAGAACATCCTCTATCTCGGCAACGCCTTCGGTGAGGACCAGGCGGCGGGTGCCTCCGGCCTCGCCTCGGTGACCGCGGCGACCTTCTTCGTACGCATCGTGATGTCGCCGTTCGCGCACCCGCTGTTCACGGTGCTGACGGGTATCGGCTTCGGGCTCGCCGCGCTCGCGCCGCAGCGGCGCCCGGGCCGGTGGCGGCGGATCGCGCTGCCGCTGCTCGGTCTGGTGCTCGCCATGGGCGTGCACGCCCTGTGGAACGGCTCCGCGGCCTTCGGGACGTACGGCTTCTACGCGGTGTACGCCGCCTTCATGGTCCCCGCCTTCGCGCTGCTGACCTGGCTGGTGATCTGGACGCGCCAGCGCGAACTGCGCACGATCGCCGCCGAACTGCCCGCCTACGCCGCCGCCGGCTGGCTGCGGCCGGCCGAGCCGGCCGCGCTCGCCTCGATGCGGGCCCGTTCGCTGGCACGGGGCGCGGCGGCGCGCGCGTACGGAAGCGGTCCGTACGGAAGCGGTCCGTACGGAAGCGGTCCGTACGGAAACCAGGCGGCATCCGGCGGGCGGGCCGCGTCCCGGGCCGCCGCCCGTGCCGTCGCCGAGTACGAGGTCTTCGCGACGTCCCTGGCCCTCCTGCGCCACCGGGCCCACCGCGGCGCGGCGGGCCCGGACTTCACCGCACGCGAGCAGGAGCTGCTGCACCACCTGTGGCAGCGCAGGGACGTGGCCGGGCCGGCCCTGGAGTACGCGGCGCGGGCGACGAGCCGGGTGTGGGCCCCGCCAGCGCCCCCGTGGCGGACCCGGCCGTACCCGTGGCCGTCGCCGGCGCCGTGGTACGGACCGCCGCCCCAGCGCTCCGCCCCCCACCGGGACCACGCCGTCCACAACCCGTACCGGCAGCAGCAGCGGTAACAGAGCCGGCAGCCCTGGCGACGGGGGGTGTGTGCCAGGACTGCCGGGGATCGAGGGGAACCGCGGGGAATGCCGTCAGACCGTGAGGCCCTTGTCCCGCAGCCACGCGGCCGGGTCGATGCCGGCGCCGCCGGGCGTGTGCACTTCGAGGTGCAGGTGGTCTCCCGTCACATTGCCGGTGGCGCCCACCCGGCCGATGACGTCGCCCGTTCCGACCTCTCCGGAGGTGACGGTCATCGAGGAGAGGTGGCAGTACCAGATCTCCGTGCCGTCCGGGAGCTCCAGGACGATGCGGTAGCCGTACGCGCCCGACCAGCCCGCCGATTTGATGGTGCCGCCGTGCACGGCCTTGAGCGGCGTGCCCTTCGGGGCGGCGAAGTCCAGGCCGGTGTGGTGGCCGGAGGACCACATCGAGCCGGACTGGCCGTAGGTGGAGGTGAGCGTGTACGAAGAGAGCGGCAGCGAGTAGCTGGCGGCCAGCTTGGCGAGCCGCTCCTGCTCGGCCTTGCGCGCGGCCTCTTCCTCCGCCTTCCGCTTCTCCTCCTCGGCCTTCCGCTTCTCCTCCTCGGCCTTGGCCTCCGCCGCGCTCTGCTGCTCGGCCGCCTCGGCCGCTGCCTGCTCGGCGGCCTTCGCCTCGGCGGCCACCTTGGCCTCGGTGTCGGCCGCGTCCTGCTGCTGCTCGGCCTGCTGGAGGATGCGGGCGCGCAGTGCCTCGCCCGCGTCGGTGGTGCCCTGCTGCGCGTCGGCGGTGGAGACGCCCGCGGTGGTGAGCGGGGCGGCGGCCAGGGTCGCTTGGCCCGCCGTGCCCGTACCCGCCTGGCCGCCGGAGCCCGAGTCGCCGGGCATCCAGGCGCCTATGCCGGGAAGGGACTTGGCGTCGGGCAGCGAGTCCGCGATCGCGTCGGGAAGGGAGATCGAGACGGCCGGCTTGTCCTGCGCGGTGGCTATGCCCCCGCGCCGACCGCGGCGATGACGCCGACGCCGAGAACGGTGGAACTACGGCCGATTCCGCCGCGCTGCTTGGCGACGCGATGACGGCCGCGCACGGGACGGATGGACTCCTCGGTGGGATTCCACTCTTCCCAGGTTCCCTCCGCGCCACCGGGAATGCCGGCGGCGTTCGGTACCTCGTACCCGTAAGAGGGCAGGGTGGCTTCGGGGGCAGGCCTGTTGGACGCCACGGAGGCGTGCTCCTTTCCTTCCTTCTCGCCTACCGGGTTAGCTGACGGGTTCGGAGCAGGAAGGTCTCCTACGGGCTCCTCGTAGGTACGAAGGAGTCCGATTCACCCCAAGGAACGTGGTTCCCCGGTTCCCTTGCGGAATTCGGCGCGTGCGCACGGTGTCGCCTCTTGCGACGACTGGGACGACCGCGCTGCGTTATCGAACGTTAATAGACACCAGGTCCGCTTTCCAAGCTGTTCCCGTTGATCGTTAACGATATCGACCTGAATCAATCACCACACAAGCGGTCGTAGTGGGGCGAGTTGATCTGCCCCCGATCGACACTCTGAAACCTCGCTTCCATGACGGTTCGTCAATCGTTATGCGTAGTGGCGTCTTACGACTACGCAGCGTCGCGGGCCTAGTTTCGTCGTCATGGTTGTCAACAGCACGCGGTCCGTGGCCGACCGCTACCGCGAGTTCTCCGAACAGCAGGCGCGCGGCGTCTCCCCCGCCTACGCCGAACTCACCGCCCGCATCAGCGAGGACGAGGACCTCTGCGCCCTCATCGCCGCCCTGCCGCCCGGCAACAAGCAGCAGCCCAATCTCCTCCTCGCGGCCGTCCGCTTCCTCGGCGGCCCCTCCGAGCGGTGGGCGCCCTTCCGCGCCTGGACCCTGGCCCACTGGGACGCCGTACGCGCCGTCGTGCTGACCCGCTTCACCCAGACCAACGAGCCCGCCCGCTGCGCCACCCTGCTGCCCCTCCTCGCCGCGCTCCCGCAGCCCCTCGCCCTCATCGAGGTCGGCGCCTCCGCCGGCCTGTGCCTCCACCCCGACCGCTACGCCTACCGCTACGACGGCGGCGCCGTCCTGGGCTCCTCCCCCGTCACCTTCGACTGCCGTACGGAGGGCCCCGCACCCCTCCCCACCGCGCTGCCCGGCATCGCCTGGCGCGCCGGCATCGACCTCAACCCCCTCGACACCACCGACGAGGAAGACGTCCGCTGGCTCCAGTCACTGATCTGGCCGGGCCGCGCGGAGCGCCCGCGGCAGCAGCTCGCCGCCATCGAGGCCGTACGTACGGCGCCCCGCCCCCGCATCGTCCGCGGCGACCTCGTCGACGAACTCCCGGCGCTGGCCGCCGAAGCCCCGGCGGACGCCACCCTGGTCGTCTTCCACACCGCCGTACTGACCTACCTGCCGCTCGCCCGCCGCGAGGAGTTCGCCGCGCTCGTCCGCGAGCTGCCGGGCCACTGGATCTCCAACGAGCACCACACCGTGCTGCCCCGGCTCGACGCCCCCGCCCCCGACGACGAGCACCTGCTCACCCTCGCCCTCGACGAGCGCGTGGTCGCCTTCACCGCTCCGCACGGTCAGAGTCTCCACTGGTTCGGTGCGACGAGGGTGCCGGGTGGGACGGGCGCGACGGGTGTGACGCCACCCGCCTGACCAGGCTCACGGTCCGGCGGCGGTCCGGCTGTCCCTCGGCGGGCCGCGCGACCGCCAGCAGGGCCATGTCGTCCGTGGCGGCCCCGTGCGTGTGCAGCCGTACGTCGTCGGTGATCGCGTCCAGCAGTTCCTCGGGGCCCGGGAAGATCCGCCCGCGCAGCCGCGCGGGCGGATCGTAGAAGACGCCGTCGGCGTTCCTGGCCTCGGAGAGGCCGTCCGTGAAGAGCAGCAGCGTGGCGCCCGGCGGGAACGCGCGCTCCTGGGCCCGGTCGGGCCAGGTCCCCAGCTCGCCCATCCCCAGCGGCAGCGCGGCCTCGTCCGGCACGATCTCCGTGAGAGCCCCGTCGGCGTACAGCATGAGCGGCTCAGGATGGCCGCGGTTGACCAGCCGCACGACACCCTGGCCGCGCGGGATCTCGGCGAGCACGGCGGTCGTGAACCCCTCGAAGGCGTCGATCCCGTCCCGCCGCGCGCCCTCCCGCATGAGCGCCCGTTCCAACCGCTGCACGACACCTTCGAGCGACCTCTCCTGCTCGGCGGCCTCCCGGAACGCCCCGATGACGACGGCCACCGCCTCCACCGCGTCGAGGCCCTTCCCGCGTACGTCGCCGACCACCAGCCGTACCCCGGCCGGTGTGTCCTGCACGGCGAAGAGGTCCCCGCCGATGAACGCGTCCGCCTGCGCGGCCTCGTACCGCGCCGCGACGTGCAGGCCGGCGATCCGGGCGGGGGGCGTGGGGATCACGGCACGCTGGGCCGCCTCGGCGATGGTGCGGGCGGAGGCGAGCTGCTCGCCGCTGCGGCGCACGACGCGGTTGATGACCAGCGCGAGGACGGCGACGGTGACGACGGTGACCAGTTCGGTCACGGACTCGATCTCGGTCGAGGTGTCGTTGTACAGGTGCAGCCCCACGACGGCGGCGACCGCGGCGCCCCCGGCGAGGAGCGTGTTGCGCAGGGAGAAGAACGGCGCGGCGATCAGCGGGGCGGCGGCGAAGAGCGGTGACGCGGTGAAGTGCGGCGGCGTGACGACGTCGAAGACGAGCCCGCCGACGATCAGCAGCGCCGGCAGTGCCCGGAGGAAGTGCCGGGCCGTCCCCACGGCGTCGACGCCCGCTCCGCCTTGCTTCCCCACCTGTGGTCTCCCGCTCGCTCCGCATCCGCGTGCGGACGGTACCGTGCCCAGCCCAGGCTGGCCGTAGCCGCGCCGCACGGCCGTCCGGGGGCAGCCGACCGGGGGACGGCGGCGCCCTCGTGCGAGCCGCGAACGACGAAGGTCCGGATCTCTTCCGAGATCCGGACCTTCGTCTTCAGTAGCGGGGACAGGATTTGAACCTGCGACCTCTGGGTTATGAGCCCAGCGAGCTACCGAGCTGCTCCACCCCGCGTCGTTGAACCCAACTCTACGCCATTCGGGGACCGGCTCCGACCATTTACGCCTGCGCGGCGATCACGCGCGCGCACTTCAGGGACTCGGTCCGCGTGGTGCCGACTTCCAGGTCGTACACGACACCGCGGTGCACGAGCTCCGCCTGCGCCGCCGCCGTCCCCGGCACCCGGTCCCCGCGGGCCACCTCGCGCCCGGCGGCGACAGCGCTCTCGCACCGCACCCCGATCCACAGCACACCGAGCCCGTCGGGGGCGGTCCGCCAGCGGTCCTGCGAGGCCGCCCCGCCGAGGAGGACCCCGTCGACGACGATCCGTACCCCCGCACGCGCCATCTCGGCGACCCCACGGCTCCACGCCACGTCCAGCGCCCGGAACCCGTCTCCCACGGACGCCTGCCCGTCCGCCCCGAACCCGATCCCGCCGGTCTCGGGCAGTACGGCCTGCAAGCAGCGCGCGATGACCGACTTGCCCGAGCTGGAACCACCGTTGAGGACGATCCCCCGGACGGCCACGGCGTCACTGCAACGACCGCGCCCAACACCTTTCCGGCCGATGGGCGTTGTCCGCCGGAGCTACTCGGCGACCTCCGTCCGCTCCCACCACTCGTAGACGGTCAGCCGTCCTTCGTCACTGTCCTGGTGCCTCGTCGTGACCTTGAAGTGTTCGTACCCGCCGCGGTGCGGAATCTTCAGTTCCTGCCCGGGAGGAGTGATCGGGACGATCCGATCGCGCAGGTCGTCCGGGCCGCCTTCGAGGAGTGCCTTGTCCGTCATGCCCCCAGTCTTCCCAGGCACGAGCCGGCGCGCACGCGGACGCGCCCGGGTCCGAAGACACGAAAGCGCCCCGGCCGGGACGAGCCCGGCGGGGCGCTGACGTGCGGACCGGCCGGGGATCCCCGGCCGCCTCGGGCGGTAGGCCGTGTGGGACTCGAACCCACAACCAACGGATTAAAAGTCCGCTGCTCTGCCAATTGAGCTAACGGCCCTCGGCGCGTCACCCCCGAGCATAGCCGCAGCGGGCCCGGCAGCCGATCGGGTATCGGTTACCGAGCCCGTCGGAGTCTGCCGGGACCCTAGAACAGACCCCTGTAGTTCTGCCAGCCGGTGGCGATCTGCGTGCGGCTGCCGAAGGAACCGCGGCCGTCGCCGTTGTTGCGGAACAGCTTTCCGGCGGAGTCGCGTTCGACGATGTCCGCCTTGCCGTCACCGTTCAGGTCACCGACGCCGACGACGGCGTTGTACGACCGGCCCCAGTCCTTGAAGACCTGGACCCGCCCCTTGAACGTGCCGTTCCCCGTACCGTCGTAGCGCCACAACCCGCCCGACCTGTCGTGCCCGAGCAGATCCGCCTTGCCGTCGCCGGTGATGTCGCCGACACCGGCGATCCGCCCGTACGTCTTCCAGTTCGTGCCGATCCGCACCTTGGCGCTGAACTTCCCGCCGGCCGCGCCCGCGTAGAAGTACATGTCTCCCGTCGACGCCTGACGTGCCACCAGGTCCGTACGGCCGTCACCGTTCATGTCGCCGGGGGACGTCAGCACGTCGTACCGCCCCCAGCCCGTCCCGATCGAGGTGTACGCGGTCGACGGCGTCAGCGCCTTCCCGCAGCGGGGCTTGTACGCACGCAGCTCGCCCGACGGCTGCCGCACCAGCACGTCATTGCACCGGTCGCCGTTCACGTCACCGAACGGCACCGCGTACGCCGACGCCGGCCAGCCGCTGCCCGACGTCTTGCCGGAGAACTTCCCCCCTGCCGTTCCGTGGTGGAAGGTGAGGGAACCGGAGCTGTTGAGCGTCAGCAGGTCGCCGACGGCGTCGCCCAGGGCGAAGTCGTGGCGCACCGGTCCCGCCCCCCGCAGCCTGACGGTCCCGGTCCGCCGCAGCGCGGGGCCGTTGCCGTCCGCCGGTGCGGCGGAGAGCGTCCAGGCGTAGGTGCCGTTCGGGAAGGGGACGTCACCCGGCACGTTCCGGACCGTGCCGTGCCAGTGGGCGGTGAGCCGCTCGCGCGCGGCCCCGCCCCGCACCGTGTCGACGACCTTGCCGGTGGCCCTGTCGCGCAGCGTCAGCGTCCAGGACGCGGCCGGTTTGGACAGCGCAGTGGTGGTGACGTCCTGGGGTACGGCGTCGAGGGTGCGCGGCGTGATCTCGGGGTGGTCTTCCGGCGTTCCGGCGGCGGTCATGGGCTGCCCGAGGACACCGGACGGGATCAGACGCGTCCGCTCCTGGTCGTCCACGTACGCGGCGTTCCCGCCGAAGCGGTCGACGGTCCACCGCACATGCCGCTGCGGGACCCCCGTGTCGGGCAGCTCGCCGGCGGTACGGCTCCGGGCCTGTCCGGTGTCCACCGTGGTGAGCACGAGCCTCCCGGCGGCCCTGTCGTGCGTGACCAGCCATCCGTCGCCGAGCAGCGCCTCGCCCGAAGGCACCGGCACGGACTTCTTCGTCGTACGGTCGTACACCCCGGCGGGGCCGCCCGAGGGGCAGCTCCAGTACAGCCATCGGCCGACCGCCTGGAGCTCGTCGGGCACGCAGCCCGCGCCGGTGCCCGCCGTTTCGGCGGTCGTCCCGGCGGCGAGGTCCCGCGCGGTGACCACGCCCTTCGCCGTGCCCGCGGTCCACAGCCGGCCCGCCCAGACGGCGGCGGCACCGGGGGCGCGCCGGACGAGGACCTTGCCGTCGGAGAGGCGGTGGACGGTCTGCTTTCCCGCCGCCTCGGAGGTGTGGACCAGGTGGTCCGGGGTGACGGAGGTGATCTCTCCGCCCTCGGGGACCACCAGCGTGCTGTCGTCGTCGGCGTCCGGCCCTTCGACGCGGACCAGGTCCCGCTCGGCGGTGTCCCGGTCCAGCCGCGCGAACCGCCCGTCACCGACGCCGTGGAGCGCGCCGCAGGCCGCGTCGCCGTCCGCGCACGCCGGCACGTCGTAGGCGTGGTCGGTGAGCCGGCCGCGCTCTCCGTACGTCGGCGTGCCGCTGGGGCTGAGCGTGCGGCCGTAGTCTCGCTTCGCGCCCGTGCTGTTGTCGGTGAAGCCGAGGCGTCCCTGGGCGAGAGACAGCCCTTCCACGGTGGCGGACACAGGTGGCAGCTTCTTGACCATCGTCACCTGCGGCCTGCCGTCCGGACCGGCGGTCACGCGACGAATACCCCAATCGTCGGCCTTGTAGCCGCCGACCGTCACTGCCGTACCGTCCGGGCCCGCCAGCACGCGCCTTTTACTGCTCCGCAGCAGCATGATCGACGGGCCTCCGGCGAGTGGCACCGCCTGCAGCGCCAGGGACGCGGTGGACTGGTAAACGAGCCATTCCCCGACAACCGCCCAGCCGGTCGTGGGACTGGACAGCTCCGCCCCGAGCTTCAGCACGGTCGGGACGGCTGAGAGGTCGTCACGAGGAACGGACAACACGGTGCGTTCGGCCGAGCTGTAGAGAGTGAGGCGGTCCGGCGTCAGCTCGGGAGTCCAAAACGGTGCCCCCAACGGTGGAGTGACCCCACTCACCATCCCCGTCGATTTATCGACGAGGATCAGACGCTGTGTGCCGTCGACATCTGCCCTCAGGACAACGGAGGTGTCGTCGCCTGTGGCGGGTGACCGGAACACTGTGCCCTCGGGCAGCCCGGTGACGCGCACATCACGGGTCGCTCCCTCTGCGCCCGGCGAAAGCAGGTGCAGCAAGGTCGTACTCGTACCGTCGCTGTTCACGACCTTCTCGGCGGTCAGGACAGTCGAGCCGTACGTCGCGCGGTGCTCCTGGCCCTCGGGGACAGCGACCGTACGGACCGAACCGTCTGCCGCGTCCCGGAGCTCGATGACGCCGTGCCCCTCCGTGAAGGCCAGTACGTCACTTCCGGTGGCACGGCCGGGAACGCCGTTCTCGTGAGCACTGACCGGAAACGTCTCCCCGTCCGCGAACCGGGTCCACAGTCCGCCGTTCCGGCCTTCCTCGGTATGGAACACGCCTTGCCGCCCGGTGCCGTCAGCGCCACCGACGATGGGACCCTGCAAAGTGGCGTCCCGGACAGTGGTGCGGAGTTCCGCCGGAATCACGACCCCTTCAGCCGCTTGTGTCCCGCCGTCCGCCACCGCTGCTTGCAGCGGCGTCAGGCCTGCGGTGAGGCCGATTCCCACGGCTGCGGCGATCGTGCCGCGTACAAGGGCATGACGTGTCACTGAGGTCCCTCCCCGGGAGCCTGAAGAAGGCATGGGAAGGCGACGGCGGCTGTGCGCGCCGTCGGCGAATCGAATCGAGCCACGCCCCCCGGCAGTGCTCCCCATGCAAGTGGGCGGAGCGTAACAGCAGTGACGTATGTGGGGGAAGGGAAAAGAAAGGCGGGCCCGTTCGTGAAGAACGGGCCCGCCTTCGCAGATCAGCGGCCTGTGCCGCCGAATTGATCAGCCGTCAGCTGCGCTTCCAGCGCGGCTTGTCGTCACGGCGGCCGAACGAGCCGGTGCCGGTGCCGGTGCTGCCGCTCCCGCGGTGGTCGTCACGACGGCCCTGCGGGCGGTCGTGGCCGCCGGAGCGGAAGCCCCCACCGGCCGGACGGTCGTCACGGCGGTCGCGGTTGAACGGACGGTCGTGGCCGCCGGAGCGGAAGCCGCCACCGGTGGCCGGACGGTCGTCACGGCGCTGGAAACCGCCACGGTCGCCGCCACCGCGGTTGTCGTCACGACGGTCGTCGCGGCGGAAGCCACCACCGCGGTTGTCGTCACGGCGCTCGAAGGGACGGCCGCCACGGTCGCCACCGGCCGGACGGTCGTCACGGCGCTGGAAACCGCCGCGCTCGCCACCACGGTCGTCGCGGCGGAAGCCACCACGGTCACCGCCGCGGTCGTCACGGCGCTCGAAGGGACGGCCGCCACGGTCGCCACCGGCCGGACGGTCGTCACGGCGCTGGAAACCGCCGCGCTCGCCACCACGGTCGTCGCGGCGGAAACCGCCACGGTCACCGCCGCGGTCGTCACGACGGAAACCACCGCGGTCACCGCGGTCGCCGCCGCGGTCGTCACGGCGCTGGAAGTTGCCACGCTCGTCGCGACGCTCCACCGACTGGGCCGGCACAGCGGCGGCAGCCTCGGCGGCCGCGAGCTCGGCCTCGGCGGCCTTGGCCGCCTCGGCGAGAGCCTCCTCCGGGTCCTCGCCGCGCTCACGCGCCGCGCGGGCGACCAGGCGGTCGGCCTCCTCGCGGAGCTCGGTCGCACGGCGCTGGACGCGCTCCAGCTCACGGGTGAGCTCCTTGGCCTCGCGCTCCGCCTGCTTGGCGGCGTTGCTCGCGGAGTCGGCCTGGACCTCGGTCAGCGAACGGGCGCCGGTGATCTCGGCGACCTCCGGCTCGAACGCGCCCGCTCCGCCGACGATGTGGCGCGAGGCGTCGACGCCCGCGTCCTCCATCAGGCGGAAGATCTGGCGGCGCTGGTGCGGCAGCGACAGGGAGACGACGACACCGGACTTGCCGGCGCGGGCGGTGCGGCCCGAGCGGTGCAGGTAGTCCTTGTGGTCACCGGCCGGGTCCACGTTGAGCACCAGGTCGATGCCGTCGACGTGGATGCCGCGAGCGGCGACGTCGGTGGCGACCAGGGCGTTGACGTAGCCCTTCTTGAAGTCCTCGAGAACGCGCGTACGGGCGCCCTGCGTCATGCCGCCGTGCAGCGCGTCGGCCTTGACGCCCGAGTCCTGGAGCTGCTCGGCGATGCGGTCCGCGCCCAGCTGGGTGCGGACGAAGATGATCGTGCGGCCCTTGCGGGCGGCGATCGCGGCCGTGACCGGCGCCTTGTCCTTCGGCTTCACGACGAGGACGTGGTGGGTCATGGTCGAGACGTTGCCCTGGGCGCTGTCGACCTCGTGCGTCACCGGGTTGGTCAGGTAGCGCTTGACCAGCGTGCTGATCTCGTTCTCCATGGTGGCGGAGAAGAGCATTCGCTGGCCGCCGCCGGGGATCTGGTCGAGCAGCTCGGTGACCTCGGGCAGGAAGCCCAGGTCGGACATCTGGTCGGCCTCGTCGAGGACGGCGATCCGGACGTTCTCGAGCGAGCAGGCGCCGCGGTTGATGATGTCGCGCAGACGGCCCGGGGTGGCGACGAGGACGTCGACACCGCGCTCCAGGGCGTAGATCTGGTTGCTCATGGACGTACCGCCGCAGACGACCTTCATCTTCAGGCCGAGTACGTCGCCGTACGGCTGCAGCGCGTCCGCGACCTGCATCGCGAGCTCACGCGTCGGGGTCAGGATGATCGCGCGGGGCTTCTTCTTCTCGGTGTGACCGCCGGCCAGCGTGGCCAGGGTCGGCAGACCGAAGGAGAGCGTCTTGCCGGAGCCGGTGCGACCGCGGCCCAGGATGTCCTTACCGGCCAGGGCGTCCGGGATGGTCGCGGCCTGGATCGGGAAGGGGGCGGTGACGCCGTTCTGCGCGAGCTTGCGGACGACGCCGTCGGGCAGGCCCAGAGTGGCGAAGGTCACGGTGGGCTCGGTGGGCTCAGCGGCCTCGGCGTCAGCGTCGGCGTCGGCCTCGATCGCGTCGTCGATCTCGTCGATCTCTGCGGTGATCTCGGTGGCCTCGATGACGTCGGCGGCCTCTACGGCCGTCTCGTTCTCGGGCACGGCGGTGCGGTCAGTGCTGGAAATGGACATGCGGAATGCGAAACCTCTCGGAGTCTCGGCACGCGCCCAAACTCCGTGAAATCGCAAATCAATCGCAAATCGACCGCCTCAGTGCGGTCAGTCACGGTAAGGGAGAGTACGCGCCACGGGGCGCTCCAGGTCCTCGTTCTTTACGAGAACTCAACGGCGCCGGGCAATGGGATCAAACGATCTATAACCATACGCACCCTCCCCCCCTTCTGGCAAACCGGGGTTCCTACACCGGCCCGACCTGCGGTGATGCCGCCGGCTTGCGCCCCATTTCACGCCGCTCCCCCATCGCCGCGGTCTGCGTGCCGGCCGCCGGCGACGCCGAGGGCGGCGGCGTGCTCGGTTCCGGATCGGACGGCGTCACGGGGGGCGGCTCCGTCGTCGGCGGCGGCTCGGAGGGTTCGGGTGGGCGCGTCGGTGCCGCCGTGCTCTCCGTCGGCGTCGGCACGCCGGGGCGCGGTTTCGGCCGGGTACCGCCCTTCGGGGGCGGGGCCTGGGCGCTCTTCGACGGCGCGGCGGAGACGCCCGGTGACGAGCGGGGGCCCGCCGGCGCGTCGTCCCCGGTCTTGCCGTCGTCGCCCGCCCTGGCGTTCTTGCCGCCCCTGGCACTCTTGCCGCCGTCGCGGCCGGACGCCGCCTGCCCGCCGGTGTGGCCGATCCCCGTCCCGATCCTCGCCTTCGTCCCGTCGGGTTCCGCCGCCGCGCCCTGCCGGGCCGCCGGGCGGGTGGGCGCCGGTTCGCTCCCCTCGTCGGTCACGCTCATGCAGCCCGCCGACGCCGTGGCCACGAGCACGACAGCGGCCAATCGGGCCGGGGCCAATCGGACAGGATGGGGCAACTGGCGCACGGGCGGCACCTCCGGGGCACGGCAAGCGGGATTTCACTGCCCAACTCCCTTTGCCCCACAAGGGACACGCAAGGGACGCCCGAGGGGCGCTCAGGGAACAGGCGGGGAACAGGCGGGGAACAAACAGAGAACAGGCAGAGAACAGGCGGGGGCCGCGCGAGACAAGCACCCGCCGCCCGCGCACCGCCCACGGGCGGCGGACGCCCCGCGGGCCGTCACCCCAGCAGCCCCCGCGCGAGATCGAATCCCAGGAAGACCGCGCCGAGACCCACCAGCAGCGACGCCCCCGCGTTCGCCGCCGCCAGGAACGTCCAGCCGCGCTCCGCCAGCCGCAGCGTCTCGTAGCTGAAGGTCGAGTACGTCGAAAGGGCTCCGCACAGCCCGGTCCCGAGCAGCGCGTACGTCCCCGAGGAGACCAGCGCTCCCGCCAGCGTCCCCAGCACCAGGCTCGCCACCGCGTTGACCACGAGCGTCCCCCACGGGAAGACCGAATCGTGCCGCCTCTGGACCGCGCGGTCCGTCAGGTACCGCAGCGGCGCCCCGACCGCGGCCCCGGCCGCCACCAGCAGCCAGGTCACGCGTCCGCCGCCCGCCCCACGGCCGCCCGCGTCACCGCCACCGCCGCCCACACCGCGCCGAGCGCCCCCGCGAACGTCCCGGCGGCGTACCCCAGCGCGGTGAGCGCGTCGCCCCGGTCCAGCAGCCGGGCCACATCCAGGGCGTACGTCGAGAAGGTCGTGAAGCCGCCCAGCACACCGGCCCCCAGGAACGGCCGGACCAACGCGTGCCCCCGCCCCTGCTCGCTCACCAGCACCATCAGCACCCCGATCAGCGCGCACCCCGTCACATTGACGCCGAAGGTCGTCCACACGCTCCCGGGCCACACCACCCCCGCCCCGTACCGGGCCAGCGCCCCCAGCACGCCGCCCGCCGAGACCGCCGCGAGCACCCGCCACCCGCCGCTCCCGGCGGTCTCAGCGCGGTGCGCGGGCACATGCAGGTCGACGTCCGGGTCGATCGCGCCGTCGGGACCGGTCGCGCGGTTCACCCGTACCCCAGCGCGTGCAGCCTCTCGTCGTCGATCCCGAAGTGGTGCGCCACCTCGTGGACGACGGTGATCTCCGTCTCCGCGACGACGTCCTCCCGGGACTCGCACATCCGCAGCGTCGGCCCCCGGAAGATCGTGATCCGGTCCGGCAGCACCCCGGCGTACCACTCGCCGCGATCGGTCAGCGGGGTCCCCTCGTACAGTCCGAGCAGATCCGGTTCGTGGTCCGGGTGGTCCGCCGACGGCTCGTCCTCCACGAACACCGCGACGTTGTCCATCAGCCGCGTCAGCTCCGGCGGGATCCTGTCCAGCGCCTCGGCGACCAGTTCCTCGAACTCCTCACGCGTCATCTCCAGCACCTGGCCATTGTCACGTAGATTCCGCCCGACGGGCGGGGGTGGGCGCCAGTGGGCATGGGCCGCCTCCCGCATGGGCATACGGCAGCAATGGCCCGCGCTCCTTTTCGTGCCGTGCTCACCCGGCTGCAACGCCACTACCGCTCCCACCACACCGCCCCCACCAGCACCCTCGTACACGCCCCGCACCCCTACGCGCGGATGTTCGGCCTCACCGCGGTGGTCCTCTGCGGCGCCTGGCTCGGCCTCCTGATCGTCGGCAGTGTCCGTACACCGGTCGGCCCGGTGGACGCGACCATGACGCTGCGCGCGTCCGCCGTCGGCGGCACGAAGATCAACGTCTCCCCTCTCGGCGCCCTCGAACTCGACACCCACACCGCCCCCGTCCGTCTCGACGTGGACGTCGACCAGCTCGACCCGGTCCGCTCCCAGGCCCTCGTCGAACACCCCGAACGCCTCTCCGGCCTCCAGGAGGAGATCTCCGAGGACGTCGCCGACGGCGCCACCGAACTGGCCGTGCGCTCCTGCGTCGCCGTCGTGTCGGGCGCCACCGCCCTCGGCCTGGCCGTCTACCGGCGCCCGCGCCGCGCCCTGGCGGCCGGCGGTCTCGCGCTCGCCCTGCTGACGGCGTCGGGCATCAGCGCGTACGCCACCTGGAACCCGAAGTCGGTCCTGGAGCCGAAGTTCTCCGGGCTCCTCTCCTCCGCGCCCTCCGTGGTCGGCAACGCGCGCAGCATCGTCAGCGAGTTCGACGTCTACCAGAAGGAACTGGCGCGGCTCGTCACCAATGTGACGAAGCTGTACGACGCCACGTCGACCCTCCCGACCTATCAGCCGGACCCGGCCACGATGCGCGTGCTGCACGTCTCGGACATCCATCTCAACCCGGCGTCGTGGCACATCATCGGCTCGCTCGTCGAGCAGTACGACATCGACGTGATCATCGACTCCGGCGACACCATGGACCACGGCACCGCCGCCGAGAACGGCTTCCTCGACCCGGTATCCGACCTCGGCGCCCCGTACGTCTGGGTCCGCGGCAACCACGACTCGGCCGCCACCCAGCGCTACCTCGAACGGCTCAAGGGCGTGCACGTCCTCGACGAGGGCAGGGCGGTGACGGTGGCGGGGCTGCGGATCGCGGGCACGGGCGACCCGCAGTTCACTCCGGACCGCTCGGTCGAGGCGCAGGGCGACCCGGCCGAGCGCATGGCGGGCATCCGCCTCGCCTCGGCCCTGCGCGACCAGAAGCACGCCGGCACGCCCGTCGACATCGCGGTGGCGCACAACCCGGTGGCGGCCCGCGAGACGGACGGCACGGTCCCGCTCGTCCTGGCCGGACACATCCACGACCGCAAGAACGAGGTCCTCGACCAGGGCACCCGCCTGAAGATCGAGGGCTCGACGGGCGGCGGCGGCCTGCGCGCGCTCCAGAACGAGAAGCCGGAGAAGGTGCGGGCGTCGGTGCTCTACCTGGACCGTACGACCAAGCGGCTGCAGGCCTGGGACGAGATCACGCTGGGCGGCCTGGGCCTGACGACGGCCGAGGTCAGCCGCCGCCTCCCCCAGGAGAACAGCCCGGGGGCCACCCCGTCCCCGTCCCCCGCGCGGACCCCTTCCCCGGCCTCCCCCTCACCCTCCCCGTAAACCGTTTTGGCGATCGGTCCCGCCATCCCATATGCTTCTCACGTCCCCGACGCGCTGCAAAGCGCCCAGGCGGGCTCTAGCCCTCATCGTCTAGTGGCCCAGGACGCCGCCCTTTCAAGGCGGTAGCACGGGTTCGAATCCCGTTGGGGGCACGCACAACCGTGTGCGAGACTTGGTCTCGCACCACGCTTGGTCCTGTGGAGCAGTTTGGAGTGCTCGCCACCCTGTCAAGGTGGAGGCCGCGGGTTCAAATCCCGTCAGGACCGCTGCGGATCGAAAGATCCGAGTGGCTGGGTAGCTCAGTTGGTACGAGCGATCGCCTGAAAAGCGATAGGTCGCCGGTTCGATCCCGGCCCCAGCCACCACTTCGAAGGCCCCGTCCACCGGACGGGGCCTTTCGTCCTATCCCTCCTCCGCCGGGGCCTTGCGGCGCCGGGCGCGCAGGGCGAGCACCACTGCCACCACCGCCACCACCGCGGCCAGCAGCACCGCGTCGGGCACCGCCTCGCCGAGACCGCCCACCCACTGCTCGACGGCGAACGAATCGTCCACGTCCAGCAGTCCGGGCAGGGCCGTCGTCCCGTCGAACACGAGGAAGAGCGTGCCCAGCGCGACGAAGAAGAGCCCGGACAGCAGTGACGTGGTGTGCAGCTCGAAGCGCCCCGCCCGCAGCGCCCGCCCGCGCAGCCACCGCCGCCTGCCCAGTTCGAAGCGCTCCCAGCCCAGGGCGAGCAGGAACAGCGGCACGGCCATGCCCAGCGCGTAGACAGCCAGCAGCAGTCCGCCGTACACCGGGCTGCCGCTGACGGCCGCGACCGTGAGGACGCTGCCGAGGATGGGACCCGCGCAGAAGCCGGCGAGGCCGTAGACGGCTCCCAGCGCGTACACCGAGACGGCCGTCGTGGGCCGGATCCGCCCGGAGAGGGAGGCGATACGGCGTGGGGCGAAGCCCATGCCGAGGATCTGCGCGAGGCCGAGGGTGATGATCAGCCAGCCGCCGGCGAGGACGAGCTGGTCGCGGTGCCCGTAGAAGAGCCGCCCGGCGTACGAGCCGGCCGCGCCCAGCGGCACCAGGGTGGTGGCGAGCCCGGCGTAGAAGATGCCGGTTCTGGCCATCAGCCGTGACGCCGAGTCGATCGAGTACGCGAAGAAGGCGGGGAGCAGCAGCGCGCTGCACGGGCTGAGCAGGGCGAGCAGGCCGCCGAGGAAGGCGGCCAGATATCCGATGTCGGCGTTCACTTCGCCGCCTCGTCCGTCGTCCCCGTCCTCGTCTTCCCCGTCTTCCCCGTCTTCTGCGCCTTCTGTGTCTTCACCGTCTCCGCCGCCGCCTCGATCGCCTCGGTGAAGGTCTCGGCGGGCTGGGCGCCGGCGATCGGCCGGCCGTTGACGAGGAACGACGGCGTGGAGGTGGCGCCCAGCTGGTACGCCTCCTCCTGGTCCTTCTTCACGGCCTTCACGGCCGCTTCGCTGCCCGCGTCCCGGGTGAAGCGGGCGATGTCCTCCACCCCGGCCTCCCCGGCCAGCGCTTTGAGCCTGGCGTCCCCGAAGCCCTTCTCCTTGGCCCCGTCGGCGTACGCGGCCGCGTGGAACTGCCAGAAGCGGCCCTGCTGCCCGGCCGCCCACGCGGCGCGGGCCGCCGCGTCCGACTCCTTGCCGAAGATCGGGAAGTTGCGCCACTCGATGCGCAGGGTGCCGTTGTCGACGTACTTCTTCACAAGCGCGGGCTCGGTGTCGCGGGCGAACTTTCCGCAGTAGCCGCACTTGAAGTCGGCGTACTCGATGAGCACGACGGGCGCGTCCGCCCTGCCCTGCGCGAGCGTGTCCCCGGCGTCGCGGCGGGCGAGCTTCGCGAGCTCGGCGTAGACGTCGGCCTGCGGGTCGGAGGAGACCTCGGCCGTCGCGGCGGAGTCGCGCCCGTCGGGCTTGGTGGCCGTGTACGAGACGACGCCGAGCAGGACGGCCGCGGCGGCGACGGCCGCGCCGATGGCGAGGGACTTGGAGCGGTTGCGGTTACGGGAGGGAGCCATGGGTGTTCGGTACTCCTGACGGAATGCGGAGGCGGAGGAGGCAAGGGGGGCATGAACCGGAGCGCGGTGGGCCCGGCGGGGCTGTTTCCCACGCCCGCCCCGGGGTCCGGTCCTCACCCGCGGACGGTCGGCCGCACCGAGCCCGGCCGGTGCTTGAGGACACGCCCGAAGTGCGCCCGGGGCCCGGGGGTCCGGGCACGGGGCCCAGGGCCCGCCCCGGTTCAGGGGAGGGGCGGGCAGGGGAAGGCCCCGCAGGGCCGTTCGGCTAGACCCGCAGGATCGAGAGGCCTATGGGCGACGGTGGGTCCAGCGGCGGCGGCCGGTGGCCGGGCGCCGGCCGCCGGGCCGGGCCGCCGGCGCCCCACGAACCGGCCCCGTCCCCGGCGTCGTACAGGGCGGGCAGCAGCTCGTACGCCGCCCCCTTGCGCGGCGGCGTGACCGGCGCGCTCCCCACGCCGTCCCGGTGCCGCCCGCGGCAGCCGGGCTCCCGCTCATCGGCGGAGCCGGGCGCGGTGGCGGAGGCGGGACCGGAAGCAGGGGCAAGGGCAGAGGCGGAGGCGGGAACCCCGCCCGGGGCCGTGACCGCTGCGGTCGCGGCCGGGGCCCCGCCCCTCGGGTCCGTGCAGAGGAGCAGCGCGGCCAGCGCCAGCAACGTCCCCAGCAGCGCGCTCGCCGTCGCCGCACCGCGGCACCGACGGCTGACCTGGGGCATTGGCTCGGGATCTCCTGTCCGGGGGCGTCCCGCCAAGCGTAAAGGCTCTCGCGCGCCCGCCCCGGCCGAAATCGGTTCGCCAGTCGCAACCGGCGGGTGAGATCCTGAATGAGGTATGTCTACTTCCTTCGCCGACCTCCAGACCGCGCTCGCCGGGCTGCCGCTCCGCGACGCCCACCGGCTCGGCCGCCGTCTCGACGGCGCCCGTCGCATCCGCAAGCCCGAGGCCCGACAGGCCGTGCTGGACGAAATCGCCGCCGAGGCGGAGAAGTCCGCCGCCCGCCTGGCGCAGCGTGCTGCCCGCGTGCCCGAGATCACGTATCCGGAGTCGCTGCCGGTCAGCCAGCGCAAGGACGACATCGCCGAGGCGATACGCGACCACCAGGTCGTGATCGTCGCGGGCGAGACCGGCTCGGGCAAGACCACCCAGATCCCCAAGATCTGTATGGAGCTGGGCCGCGGTGTGAAGGGCATGATCGGCCACACGCAGCCGCGCCGCATCGCCGCCCGCACCGTCGCCGAACGCATCGCGGACGAGCTGAAGACCCCGCTCGGCGAGGCGGTCGGCTGGAAGGTCCGGTTCACCGACCAGGTCAACCCGGACGCCACCTTCGTCAAGCTCATGACGGACGGCATCCTGCTCGCCGAGATCCAGACGGACCGCGACCTGCGCGCGTACGACACGATCATCATCGACGAGGCCCACGAGCGGTCGCTCAACATCGACTTCCTGCTGGGGTACCTCGCCCAGCTGCTGCCCAGGCGGCCCGACCTCAAGGTCGTGATCACCTCCGCGACCATCGACCCCGAGCGCTTCTCCCGTCACTTCGGTGACGCGCCGATCGTCGAGGTCAGCGGCCGTACGTACCCCGTCGAGGTCCGGTACCGCCCGCTCCTCGAAGAGGACGGCGACGACTCCGACCGCGACCAGATCACCGCGATCGCCGACGCCGTCGACGAGCTCCAGGCCGAGGGCCCCGGCGACATCCTGGTCTTCCTGTCCGGCGAGCGGGAGATCCGCGACACCGCCGACGCGCTCAACAAGAGGAACCTCCGCCACACCGAGGTCCTCCCCCTCTACGCACGCCTCTCGCACGCCGAGCAGCACCGCGTCTTCCAGCGCCACACCGGCCGCCGGATCGTCCTCGCCACCAACGTCGCGGAGACCTCGCTCACCGTCCCCGGCATCAAGTACGTGATCGACCCGGGCACCGCCCGCATCTCCCGCTACAGCCACCGCACCAAGGTCCAGCGCCTGCCGATCGAGCGGATCAGCCAGGCCAGCGCCAACCAGCGCAAGGGCCGTTGCGGCCGTACGTCCGACGGCATCTGCATCCGGCTCTACTCCGAGGACGACTTCGTCACCCGGCCGGAGTTCACGGACGCCGAGATCCTGCGGACGAACCTGGCCTCCGTCATCCTCCAGATGACCGCGGCCGGCCTCGGCGACATCGAGAAGTTCCCCTTCATCGACCCGCCGGACCACCGCAACATCCGCGACGGCGTCCAGCTCCTCCAGGAGCTCGGCGCGCTGGATCCGGCCGAGAAGGACCCGAAGAAGCGGCTCACCGAACAGGGCCGCAAGCTCGCCCAGCTCCCGGTCGACCCCCGCCTGGCCCGCATGGTCCTGGAGGCGGACAAGAACGGCTGCGTGCGCGAAGTGATGGTGATCGCCTCCGCGCTCTCCATCCAGGATCCGCGCGAGCGCCCGTCCGAGAAGCAGCAGCAGGCCGACCAGCAGCACGCCCGCTTCAAGGACGAGACGTCCGACTTCCTCGCCTTCCTCAATCTCTGGCGGTACGTCCGCGAGCAGCAGAAGGAGCGCGGCTCCTCCAGCTTCCGCCGGATGTGCAAGTCGGAGTACCTCAACTTCCTGCGCATTCGCGAATGGCAGGACATCTACACGCAACTGCGCTCCGTCGCGAAGCAGATGGGCATACACGTCAACGAGGACGACGCGCCGGAGCTGTCCGTGCACCAGTCCCTGCTGGCCGGCCTGCTCTCCCACATCGGCCTGAAGGACACCGAGAAGAACGAGTACCTCGGTGCCCGCAGCGCCAAGTTCGCGATCTTCCCGGGCTCGGCGCTCTTCAAGAAGCAGCCCCGCTTCATCATGTCTGCAGAGCTGGTAGAAACGTCACGCCTGTGGGCGCGGGTCAACGCGAGGATCGAGCCCGAGTGGATCGAGCCGCTCGCCCAGCACCTCATCAGGCGCACGTACAGCGAGCCGCACTGGGAGAAGGACCAGGCGGCCGTCATGGCGTACGAGAGGGTCACGCTGTACGGCGTCCCGATCATCGCCCAGCGCAAGGTCAACTACGGCCGGATCGATCCGGAGACCAGCCGCGATCTTTTCATCCGCAACGCTCTGGTCGAGGGCGACTGGCGTACCCACCACAAGTTCTACGCGGACAACCGCAAGCTCCTGACCGAGGTCGAGGAGCTGGAGCACCGCGCCCGCCGCCGCGACATCCTCGTGGACGACGAGACGCTCTTCGACTTCTACGACCGGCGCATCCCCGAACACGTCGTCTCGGGCGCGCACTTCGACTCGTGGTGGAAGCACAAGAAGCGCGACGAGCCCGAACTTCTCGACTTCGAGCGCGAGATGCTCATCAACGAGAAGGCCGGGGCGGTCACCAAGGACGATTATCCGGACAGCTGGCGCCAGGGGAAGCTCAAGTTCCGGGTGACGTACCAGTTCGAGCCGGGCGCGGACGCGGACGGCGTGACCGTCCACATCCCGCTCCAGGTCCTCAACCAGGTCACGTCCGAGGGCTTCGACTGGCAGATCCCGGGCCTGCGCGAGGAAGTGGTCACCGAGCTGATCCGCTCCCTCCCCAAGCCGATCCGGCGCCACTACGTCCCGGCCCCGAACTACGCGCAGAAGTTCCTGGAGCGGGCCGTGCCCCTGCAGGAGCCGCTGCCGGTGACGCTCGCGCGCGAGCTGAAGCGGATGGTCGGCGTACCGGTCGAGGCGGACGACTTCGACCTGTCGCGCGTCCCGGACCACCTGAAGATCACATTCCGGATCGTCGACGAGCGCCGCAGGAACCTCGCCGAGGACAAGGACCTGGAGGCGCTGCGGCTCAGGCTGCGCCCCAAGGCCCGTCAGGCCCTCTCCAAGGCCGCCGCGGCGACCGCGGGCCCCTCGGGCGAGTCCGTCGAACGTACGGGCCTCACGGACTGGACCATCGGCACGCTCAGCCGTGTCTTCGAGACGCGCAGGGCCGGCCAGCCGGTCCGGGCCTATCCGGCCCTCGTCGACCAGGGCGGGAGCGTCGCCGTACGGCTCTTCGACACGGAGGCCGAGCAGCAGCAGGAGATGTGGCGGGGCACGCGTCGGCTCATCCTGCTCAACATCCCGGTCAATCCGGCGAAGTTCGCCTCGGACAAGCTCAGCAACCAGCAGAAACTGGCCCTTTCGCGCAATCCGCACGGCTCGGTCCAGGCGCTCTTCGACGACTGCGCGACCGCTGCCACCGACAAGCTGATCGCGGACCACGGCGGTCCGGCCTGGGACGAGGAATCGTTCCGGAAGCTGTACGACAAGGTCCGCGCCGACCTCGTGGACGCGACCGTGCGCACGGTGAACCAGGTCCAGCAGATCCTGGCCGCCTGGCAGGCCTGCGAGCGCCGCCTGAAGGCCGCCTCCAGCCCGGCGCTGCTGACCAACCTCGCCGACGTACGCGACCAGCTGGCGGCCCTCGTGCCGCCCGGGTTCGTCACGAAGACGGGGCTGCGCCGGCTGCCCGACCTGATGCGCTATCTCGTCGCCGCCGACCGCAGGCTCCAGCAGATGCCGACGGCCGTCCAGCGCGACACCACGCGCATGGAGAAGGTCCACGAGATGCAGGACGAGTACGCCTGGCTGCTGGAGCAGTTGCCGCAGGGCAGGCCCGTACCGCAGGAAGTCCTGGACATCCGCTGGATGATCGAGGAGCTGCGGGTGAGCTACTTCGCGCACGCCCTGGGGACGGCCCAGCCCGTCTCCGACAAGCGGATCGTGAAGGCGATCGACGCGGCGGCCCCGTAACTCCGCCGTCGCCTTGAGTGAGTTCGCACGCACCCCCTGACCTGCTGTACAGTCTGTCTTCGCAGCGCCGAGCAACACGGCAAAGCGAAGCAAGGTCCTGTGGAGCAGTTTGGAGTGCTCGCCACCCTGTCAAGGTGGAGGCCGCGGGTTCAAATCCCGTCAGGACCGCATAAGAAGAAGTACGGGAAGGCCCGGATCCGCAAGGATTCGGGCCTTCTTGCGTCTTGACTGCGTCATCCGCCACCGGTAACCAGGCATCAGGGCCCCCGGGAGCCCGCACCGGGAGGTGACGCATGGCCGCATCAACTGCCAGGCACGAGACGCGCGCACTGCTGCGTGCCCATCTGGCGGCCTCGACGGGCTACCGCCACGTCACAAGACACTGCCCCATCTGCCACCGGCTCCTGCGGCTCGCCATGGAGCCGGAGACGGAGACGGAGAGGCCGGCGAAGGTCACCGGGCCGACGGAGGCCGCCGGAGCCCCCGAAGCCGCCGAGGCCGAAAGCCCCCCGCCGTCATGACGGATGGCGCCGCGCATCCCCGCCCTATCGCTGGCGGGACGGAAACAAACAAGTGTTTCCCCATGTGACGGGTGTCACCCCATGAGTTTTGGGAACTGGGGGACTTACACCCTCCCTACAACCAGTCAATTTAATATGTGCAATTGCACTCTCCTGAAGGGCCGTCCGGAGCCCTCCCCCCAGCCCTCCCCCGAGGGGCCCCGGGGGCCGGCGCGCCGCAGGTCAGAGCGGTCGGCGGGCACCCTGGCGCGGGCATAAAAAAAGATCGCGCTGGACCCGGCGGAGTCCAGCGCGATCAACGACGCATCCATCAAGCCCGGATGTGGCGCCTGTTGGGGCAGGCGCCTGTCGTGTGGTGCTCAGGTGGGCGTCCGGGTTGGGGGGCCCGGAGGATTGCCCGGTAAAGCGGGTTATTCAGTTGTTCAGGCCTCGCTGCGCTGCTGCGGAATGCCCGCAAGCAGTGCGCGGACCTCTGCCTCGCGGTAACGCCGGTGTCCACCAAGCGTGCGGATGGACGTGAGCTTGCCTGCCTTGGCCCAGCGCGTGACCGTCTTCGGGTCCACGCGGAACATCGTGGCAACCTCAGCCGGGGTCAGCAGCGGCTCGGCGTCAGGGGTGCGAGCGGTCATGAGCGGCCTCCTCGGGAGAACCGAACCATCACGGTTCTTTCCTCTAAATTCTGCACCTTGACCCGCGTTGCCCGAAATGGCGGACGCGGGCCGAGTCGGTTATAGGACGAACGGCTTGTCCTCGGCACTACAACTACACCATCCGTCCAGCCACGTCGGCCAAACCGATGGAATTGCCCTCCCAGGTGTTCATCAGCGACGAAGCCGATGGACCATGCCATAGCGGACAGTCACGTCACAGTGACGATCAGTCACAGAGCGATCAGGAGCCGTCATGACCCCCCATAGCGCGCAATACCGAGCTATTCCACCCATAGCAGGACGGAAGGAGCCCTCGCCGGACTCCTTGTCCTATTTTGGCATGAGGAAGGGGGATGGGCGCAAGAGACCGCTAAGTGCTGTCCATCACGCTTGAGGCAAAGGCCCGGATCAGGACCTACGTCCCGGCCGCCGGATCAGCGCCCCCTCACGGTCAGTTCGCGAACTGAAGCCCGCGCACCACCCGCCACCGCTCCGTCAGCCTCCCGTACGCCTCGCCGGCCCCCGCGCCGTCCCCGGCCCGCAGCGCCGCGATCCCCTCGGCCACATCCGCCGCGGAGTGGTCCTCGGCGAGATGTTCCTGCGGAAGCACGTGCACCAGACCGCCGTAATCGAGCTCCACCAGCGACCTGGGGTGGAATTCCTCCAGCCAGCGGCCCACATCCACCAGGCCCTCGACGAGCGGCCCGCCGGCCTCGGCGTCGAGCTGCTCCCGCAGCGTCTTCAGCGCCCGCGCCACCCGCCGCCGCGCCTGGGCCATCGGCGTCCGGTAGCGCAGTACGGGCGCCGCCTCCCCCTCGCCCTTCCGGTACTCCCGTTCCTCGTCCGTGAAAAGCGCGAACCAGCGCACCGGCACGTGCCACGTCGCACTCCTGATCCACGGCCTCGCGTCCGGGTGGCGCTCCAGCCACCGCTCGAAGTCCGCGGCCGCCTGCCGGCGCACCAGCGGCGGCAGCGCCGCGTCCAGCATCGGCTCCGGGAAGAGCGCGGGCAGTTCCTCCAGCGCCAGCCAGCCGCGCAGCCTCGTCCGCCAGGGACAGACGCACACCACTCCGTCCACTTCGGTCACGAACGCGTCGCCGCTCTCGTGGACCGGCACGGGCACCGGCGGGGTGGGCAGCAAGTCGGCCAGCGACCGCCTGAGTTCGTCCTGGGCCGTGGGCAGCCGCTCGCGGCCCGCGTACCGCGCCCAGTGGCCGCGCTCCGGCTCGGGGAAGGCGGCCAGTGGTTCGTACACCCGCAGATGGGCGGCGTACGGAACGGTCACCGATGACGCCTGGACCACGCCTGCTCCTCACTTCGACCGGAAAGAACCTGGAAGGAAACCGGGGAGAAATCGTCCCACGCGTACTCCGCCGGGGGGTGATCCTCGGCACTGGGGTCCACCCGGGGCCTGCCAGGTCTTACTCTCTTGCCCACCGGCCCTCCCCACCCGCAGGAGGGCGTAGCGCCTCGTACTTGGGAGTCACCACCGTGACCGACGCATCCGAAGGCGTCCTGCACACCCTGTTCCGATCGGAACAGGGCGGCCACGAGCAAGTCGTGCTGTGCCAGGACCGCGCCAGCGGCCTCAAGGCCGTCATCGCCATCCACTCCACCGCCCTGGGCCCGGCCCTCGGCGGCACGCGCTTCTACCCGTACGCGACCGAGGAAGAGGCCGTCGCCGACGCGCTGAACCTCGCGCGCGGCATGTCGTACAAGAATGCCCTGGCCGGGCTCGGCCACGGCGGCGGCAAGGCCGTGATCATCGGCGACCCCGAGACGCTCAAGAGCGAGGAGCTGCTCCTCGCCTACGGCAGGTTCGTGGACTCCCTCGGCGGCCGCTACGTGACCGCCTGCGACGTCGGCACGTACGTCGCCGACATGGACGTCGTCGCCCGCGAGACCCGCTGGGCGACCGGCCGCTCCCCCGAGAACGGCGGCGCGGGCGACTCCTCCGTGCTGACCGCCTTCGGCGTCTTCCAGGGCATGCGGGCCTCGGCCCAGCACCTGTGGGGCGACCCGACCCTGCGTGACCGCAAGGTCGGCGTCGCGGGCGTGGGCAAGGTCGGCCACCACCTCGTCGAGCACCTCCTGGAGGACGGCGCCGAGGTCGTGATCACGGACGTGCGGGAGGAGTCGGTACGCCGCGTAACCGACCGGCACCCCCGGGTGACCGTCGTCGCGGACACCGACGCGCTGATCCGGGTGGAGGGCCTGGACGTCTACGCCCCGTGCGCACTCGGCGGCGCGCTGAACGACGAGAGCGTTCCGGCGCTGACGGCGAAGGTGGTGTGCGGTGCGGCCAACAACCAGCTCGGCCACCCCGGCGTCGAGAAGGACCTCGCGGACCGCGGGATCCTCTACGCACCCGACTACGTGGTGAACGCCGGCGGCGTGATCCAGGTCGCCGACGAGCTGCACGGTTTCGACTTCGACCGGTGCAGGGCGAAGGCCGCGAAGATCTTCGACACCACGCTCGCAATATTCGCACGTGCGAAGGCAGACGGCATTCCGCCGGCCGCTGCGGCCGACAGGATCGCCGAGCAGAGGATGGCCGAGGCACGCGGGCGCTGACATCGCGGCCCTCTCCCGAGGGGCCGGCCCGCCGTCGGCGAGACATGACTCACCCCCGTCGGCGGGTCGGCCCTCAGAAGAGGTTAAAATCGCAGTTGACCAGCGAGGACGGGGCTTCTCGTGGGTTCTGTGCCGAGGCGTTGCATGCGGGCGGCGTACCGTATGGCCACGGAAGCAGGTACCGTTGATGCCCTACGGACCGGTCTCTCCCAGGGGAGTCCGTTCCGAACCATGAACGCGTGTCAAGACTCTGGGGCCGTCGAGCCCCGTCACCGAGGGGGTCGAGCCATGGGGCGCGGCCGGGCAAAGGCCAAGCAGACTAAGGTCGCCCGCCAGCTGAAGTACAGCAGCGGCGGGACTGACCTGTCGCGTCTGGCCAACGAGCTGGGCGCTTCGACGACTTCGCAACAGCCGCCTAATGGCGAGCCGTTCGAGGACGACGACGAGGAAGACGACCCGTACGCACAGTACGCGGCTCAGTACAACGATGACGGGGACGAGGACGAGGAGTCCGGTCCTTCGGCACATCGTCGCGGCGCTTGACGTCCGTACACCTCGAACAGGCATCACACACGGAACCCGGTCCTGGGCCTCGGCCCCGGACCGGGTTCTGTGCTGCCCGGAGGATTACTTGCTGTAGTCACCCGTGAGCGTCGCGCCCGTGGCGTGGTCACCGCGCTCGGTGATCTCTCCGGCCACCCAGGCGTCGACACCGCGGTCGGCGAGGGTCTCCAGGGCCACGTTCACCGACTCCTCGGGGACGACGGCCATCATGCCGACACCCATGTTGAGGGTCTTCTCCAGTTCGAGCCGCTCGACCTGTCCGGCCTTGCCGACGAGGTCGAACACCGCGCCGGGGGTCCAGGTGGAGCGGTCGACCGTGGCGTGCAGGCCGTCCGGGATCACGCGGGCCAGGTTGTTCGCAAGACCGCCGCCCGTGATGTGGCTGAAAGCGTGCACCTCGGTGGTGCGGGTGAGGGCCAGGCAGTCCAGCGAGTAGATCTTGGTGGGCTCCAGGAGTTCCTCGCCGAGGGTGCGGCCGAACTCCTCGATCTCGCGGTCCAGCGTCCAGCCGGCGCGGTCGAAGACCACGTGCCGGACGAGTGAGTACCCGTTCGAGTGAAGACCGGAGGACGCCATGGCGATCACCGCGTCACCCTCGCGGATACGGTCCGCGCCCAGCAGCCGGTCGTACTCCACCACGCCCGTACCGGCGCCGGCGACGTCGAAGTCGTCCTCGCCCAGCAGGCCGGGGTGCTCGGCCGTCTCGCCGCCGACCAGGGCGCAGCCCGCGAGGACACAGCCCTCGGCGATGCCCTTCACGATGGCCGCGACACGCTCGGGGTGCACCTTGCCGACACAGATGTAGTCGGTCATGAAGAGCGGCTCGGCGCCGCAGACGACCAGGTCGTCGACGACCATGCCGACGAGGTCGTGGCCGATCGTGTCGTACACGCCCATCTTGCGGGCGAGGTCGACCTTCGTACCGACACCGTCGGTGGCGGAGGCGAGCAGCGGACGCTCGTAGCGCTTGAGGGCGGAGGCGTCGAAGAGGCCGGCGAAGCCGCCCAGGCCGCCGAGGACCTCGGGGCGCTGCGTCTTCTTCACCCACTCCTTCATCAGTTCCACGGCGCGGTCGCCGGCTTCGATGTCTACGCCCGCGGACGCGTAGCTGGCACCGGTGCCCGCGTGCGGAGCACGCCCAGCAGATTCAGCAGACATGAGTTTGAGATCTTTCGTGTCGTGAAAGGGGGGCGTTACGGGCGACGGAGCGCCTCGGCCGCGGCGCTCGCCGGGCCGGCCGCGAGCTCGGTCTCCAGAAGCTGCTTGCCGAGCAGCTCGGGGTCCGGGAGCTCCATCGGGTACTCGCCGTCGAAGCAGGCGCGGCACAGGTTCGCCTTGGGGATGGTGGTCGACTCGATCATCCCGTCGATGGAGATGTACGAGAGCGAGTCGGCGCCCAGCGAGGTGCCGATCTCGTCGATCGTCATGCCGTTGGCGATGAGCTCCGCGCGGGTCGCGAAGTCGATGCCGAAGAAGCAGGGCCACTTCACCGGCGGGGAGGAGATCCGGATGTGGATCTCGGCGGCGCCGGCCTCGCGGAGCATCTTGACCAGGGCGCGCTGGGTGTTGCCGCGGACGATCGAGTCGTCGACGACCACCAGGCGCTTGCCGCGGATGACTTCCTTGAGCGGGTTGAGCTTCAGACGGATGCCGAGCTGGCGGATCGTCTGGGACGGCTGGATGAAGGTCCGGCCGACGTACGCGTTCTTGACGAGGCCCGAGCCGTACGGAATTCCGCTCGCCTCGGCGTAACCGATCGCGGCGGGGGTGCCGGACTCGGGCGTCGCTATCACCAGGTCGGCTTCGACCGGGGCTTCCTTGGCCAGTTTCCGGCCCATCTCGACACGCGAGAGATAGACGTTGCGGCCGGCGATGTCGGTGTCCGGGCGCGCCAGGTAGACGTACTCGAAGACACATCCCTTGGGCTTCGCTTCCGCGAATCGGGAGGTGCGCAGACCATTCTCGTCGATCGCGAGCATCTCGCCCGGCTCGACCTCACGGACGTACGCGGCGCCGCAGATGTCGAGGGCGGCGGACTCGGAGGCCACCACCCAGCCGCGCTCCAGCCGGCCGAGGACCAGCGGGCGGATGCCCTGCGGGTCGCGGGCGGCGTAGAGCGTGCCCTCGTCCATGAAGACGAGGGAGAAGGCGCCCATGACGTCGGGAAGGACCTTGGCGGCGGCTTCCTCGATCGTGAGGGGCTTGCCGTCGTCGTCCGTCTGGCCGGCCAGCAGCGCTGTGACCAGGTCGGTGTCATTGGTCGCGGCGACCTGCGTCGCGCGGCCGTTCTCCTTGGGGAGGGCGGCGACCATCTCGGCGAGCTGCGCCGTGTTGACCAGATTGCCGTTGTGTCCCAGGGCGATCGATCCGTGCGCGGTGGCACGGAAGGTCGGCTGCGCGTTCTCCCACACCGATGCTCCGGTGGTGGAGTAGCGGGCATGGCCCACCGCGATATGGCCCTGGAGGGATCCGAGAGAGGTTTCGTCGAAGACCTGCGAGACCAGTCCCATGTCTTTGAAGACCAGGATCTGGGACCCGTTGCTCACTGCGATGCCCGCGGACTCCTGTCCACGGTGCTGCAGGGCATACAGTCCGAAATAGGTGAGCTTGGCGACCTCTTCGCCGGGAGCCCAGACACCGAAGACGCCGCAAGCGTCCTGGGGGCCTTTCTCACCGGGGAGCAGGTCGTGGTTGAGTCGTCCATCACCACGAGGCACGCCACCGAGTGTAGGCGAGATCGACCACTGGTCCGAATTGGGGACGCGGTCGGCCGCCGGCCGAGGCGGGGCGGGGCTTGACAGGTGCGCGATGACTCCGCCAGGCTCCTGCCCCATGCAGCCCCTCGGTGACCGCTCGGTCACGCTGGTGGAGCGCCGCCACGTCGACCTGGTCCGTGTCGCGAGCGCCATCTGTCGCTGCGCGTAGGCGCGTTCCCCTTCCGCGCCCCGTAGATCACCTCTCCTTTCTCCGTGCCGCCTTCCCGCGGCCTCCCCCTGCCCCGGTCCGGCCCCGGCAGAGCGCTGAACCGCGCCGTCACGGGCCCGGTCGGCGTGCTCTTCATCACTGGAGATCCCGTGACCTCGCACGACAAGAAGCTGTCCCGGCGCGCCTTCGGCGGTGTCGTCGGCGCGAGCGCCGCCGCCGTCGGCCTCGCGGCCGGGCCGGCCTCCGCCGCCCCTGCCGGAGCCACCGCCGGCACCCCGGAGGAGCGGCCCTTCCGGGCGGCCGCCGGCCGGCGCTCCCGGCGGCCCAACATCCTGTTCGTCCTGGGCGACGACCTGGGCTGGGCCGACCTCTCCTCGTACGGATCCCCCCACATCCGTACGCCGCACCTCGACCGGCTCGCCCGGCAGGGGGTGCGCTTCACCGACGCGTACTCCGGGTCCGCGACCTGCTCCCCGACCCGCTTCAGCCTCTACACGGGGCGCTTCCCGGGGCGTACGAAGGGCGGGCTCGCCGAGCCGATCGCGGACAGGTCGGTGGGTCTGGAGCCGACGCACCCCACGCTCGCCTCGCTGCTGAAGGGCGCCGGGTACGCGACCGCACTGATCGGCAAGTGGCACTGCGGGCACCTGCCGGACTACAGCCCGACACGGTCGGGCTGGGACGAGTTCTTCGGCAACTTCGGGGGCGCGCTGGAGTACTACTCGAAGCTGGGGCTCGGCGGGGAGTACGACCTCTACGAGGGCGACGCCCCGTACAAGGACCTGCGGTACTACACGCGGATCCTGACCGAGCGGGCGAGCGGTTACATGGAGCGCGAACACGACAGACCGTGGCTGCTGAACCTGAACTTCACCACCCCGCACTGGCCCTGGATCGCCGACGGCGACGAGGAGGCGAGCGCCGGGATCGTGCGGCGGATCAAGGCGGGCGAGCGGGGCGCGCTGTGGCACCAGGACGGCGGCTCGGTCGAGAAGTACCGGGAGATGGTCGAGGACCTGGACCGGTCGGTCGGCGAGGTGCTGGGCGCGCTGCGGCGGTCGGGGCAGGAGAAGGACACCCTGGTCGTCTTCGCGAGCGACAACGGCGGCGAGCGCTTCTCGTACAACTGGCCCCTGTCGGGCAACAAGTCCTCCCTGAAGGAGGGCGGCATACGCGTGCCGACCCTCGTGCGCTGGCCCGCGCGGATCGACGGCGGCCAGGTCAGCGAGGTGCCGGTCTTCACGCCGGACTGGACGGCGACGCTGCTCGAGGTGGCGGGCGCGCGCCCCGACCCGGCGTACCCCCTGGACGGCGCGAGCCTCGCCGGGTACCTGCTGCGGGGCGAGCGGGCCCCGGCACGTGACCTGTTCTGGCGGGTGCGGGGCGAACGGGCGCTGCGGCGGGGCGAGTGGAAGTACTACCGGGACGCGGGCGGCAGGGACCAGCTCTTCCGGCTCACCGAGGACGCGCGGGAGCAGGCGGACAGGGCGTCCCGGGAGCCGGAGCGGCTGGGCGCGCTGCGGGCCGCCTGGGAGAGGACGGACGCGGGGCTGCTGCCGTACGGGGCGGTGTCCTGAGCCGGGTGACGCGGTGTCGTACCCGCCCCGTCGGCGGCTTCGGCCCCCGTACCGCGAACACCGGTGCTCAGGTCACTTGGCGATCGCGACCGCGTCCAGTCCCTTGCCGTCCGCCGCGGTGAGGGACAGGGCGCGCTCACGGATCTCGTAGGCCGCCTTGCCGTCGAGGATGCCGAGCAGCGCCCGCTCGGCGTCCATCACCGGCGGAGGGCACAGCTTCCGGGTCGTTGCGATCTTGGAGAAGGTGATGGTGTCCCCGGAGACCCTCGCCCGGCCCGAGACGTTGTTGCAGCCGAGATGACCGCCCACGGACCCGTCCTCGGCGAAGACCAGCTTCGCCTTGCCCGCCGCGTCCCCGGGCAGCGAGGTCGCGGTGTCGCCGTCACGCAGCGACTCCACCCGCCACTCGGTGCCGAGCAGCTGCGCGCCGGGCTCGGGGGCCGTCTCGGACAGGGCGATGGTGTCGCCCCCGGCCGTGGTCAGCGTGAGCCTGCCGTTCGCGACCTCGGCCTTGAGCTCACCGGTGAGGGTGCGCTGGAGGTGCTGTTCGAACTTCGCGACGCTCTTGGGGCAGCCGATCTCGGTGGTCCGGGCGGGCCCCACCGTGATCGTGTCGCCCTCGACCGTCGCATCGGCGCCGAAGTGGTTGCAGCCGGTGCTGCCCTCGGCCCGGCCCTTCTCGTCGAACCGGACCGTGGCCCTCTCGGGCGCCGGCACCTTCTCGCCGTCGACGGTCACACTGTCGACGGTCCAGTCGACGCCGGTGACCTGGGGGGCCGGTTTCACGGTGGCGTCACCTCCGGCGCCCGGGCCCGGTTCCGTACCGCAGGCGGCCAGGGTCAGGAGGGCGAGGACGGTGGCGGCGCCGGTGAGGGGGCCGCAGAGGCGGGTGCGCGACGTATCCATGGCGGTGGGACGGAACCAGTGGCGTTTCTGGTTCCGTCTGCCCGTCACCCGGCTTGTCCGTCCTCCTTCCTTCCGATGACGACGGTGGCGTACAGCTCGTCGGACGTGACGACCCACGGGACCAGCCCGTCGCGGGCGACGGTCTCCACGGCCTGCGGCGCCTGGCGCTCGCTCGTCTCGAACAGCAGGTGGCCGCCCGGCGCCAGCCACCGCGCCGCCTCCGCCGTCACCCGCCGCAGTACGTCGAGCCCGTCCGCCCCGCCGTCGAGCGCGACCCGCGCCTCGTGGATGCGGGCCTCCGGGGGCAGCAGCTCCATCTCCCCGGTCGGTACGTACGGCACATTGGCCAGCAGTACGTCGACCCGGCCCCGCAGCGTGGCCGCCGGCAGCGGCTCGTAGAGGTCGCCTTCGTACACCTGCCCGCCCATGGGACCGACATTGCGCCGGGCACACCGCACGGCGGCCGGGTCGACATCGGCGGCGTACAGCTCGGCCTGCTCCATGGACGTGGCCAGCGCCGCGCCCAGCGCGCCCGAGCCGCAGCACAGGTCGACCACGACGGCCCGCGACGGCACGAGGGCGGCGGCCTGCCGGACGAGGAACTCGGTGCGGCGGCGCGGGACGAAGACCCCGGGGTCGACGGTGACGCGACGGCCGCAGAACTCGGCCCAGCCGAGGACGTGTTCCAGGGGGAGGCCGGCGGTCCGCCGGTCCACCATGGCGGCGAGGTCCGCGGGATTTCGCGCGGTGGAGAGGAGCAGCTCCGCCTCGTCCTCGGCGAACACACAGCCGGCGGCGCGAAGCCTGGTGACGACGACGGAAGGGGAAAGGGACACGGGAAACCTTTCGGGACGCCGATGGGCGCTCCCTCGGTCACCTATGTCAGGGGGACCGCGCGGTCGCGAGAGGAGAGCACCCGACCTGGTACAGCGGTAATGGGTCTCACCTCCTCGGTGCGTACGTCCTGCGTTGGCGTCGGCAACAGTACATGATCATTTGTCACCGCTACCCGAGAAGGGGCAACAACCCGGCCAGGTGGGCCCTTTCGCCACTGGCACTGACCTTCGCCTCGCCGACGGCCGTGTCCCAGTCCGTACGCCCCGTGGCGAGGCGGATCCAGGTGAGCGGGTCGGTCTCGACGACGTTGGGCGGGGTCCCGCGGGTGTGCCGGGGGCCCTCCACGCACTGCACCACGGCGTACGGCGGGACGCGGACCTCGACCGAACCGCCGGGCGCCTTCACGGCGAGGGCGTCGGCGAGGACGCGGGTGCAGGCGGCGAGGGCCTGGCGGTCGTACGGGATGCCCAGCCCGGTCGCGTCGTTCAGATCGTCGGTGTGGACGATCAGCTCGACGGTACGGGTGACCAGGAAGTCGCCGAACCGCATGGCCCCGAACCGCATGGGCACCAGCCGGTCGTCCGAAGCGCCCGGCAGCGCGGCGGCGACGGCCGCCTCGGTACGCGCGTACAGCTCGCCCAGCTCGCCCGGCCCGGCCCCGGCGGCGAGCGCCCTGGTGTCCTCGTCGATCCGGCCCGCGGCGGTCACGGTGGCGAAAGGCCAGTCGAGCAGCGCCATCTCCTGCCCGGCGGGCTCGGGCTCCTCCAGTGAGCGGGCGACGGAGCCGAGCGCCATGCAGACGTGCGCCGACAGCTCGCGGACCGTCCAGTCACCCAGCCGGGTGGGGGCGGCGAGCTGCTCGGGGGTGAGGGTGCGGACTCCCGCCCGCACCTGGGCGGACTGCGCCAGCACGGCGGCGCGGATCTTGGCGGGGTCGTACCTGCGGGCGCGCTTCCTGGCAGGGGGCATGGGGGCGAGGTTAACCGACCCGGTCGCGCCGGTCGTGGCCGTCGTACCGGTCGTGGCCGCGTGGCAGCGGGCGCACACCCGGCGGACGATGGAGGAAGGCGGTCGTACGGATTACGGAAGGTGGGAAGCAGCCATGGGTGAGCACCCGGACAGTGCCCTGGTACGCCGGGGCTACGAGGCGTTCAACAAGGGCGACATGGAGACCCTCGCGACCATGATGATGGCGGACTGCACGTTCCACACGCCCGGGTCGAGTCAGATCTCCGGTCACTACAAGGGCCGGGACAACGTCCTGGACCTGTTCCGCAGGCTCTTCGAGCTGTCGGGCGGCTCCATGCGCGCCGACCTGGAGGGCGTCTACGTGGACGGGCGCGGACACGCCGTGGCCGCCCACAAGTGGTACGCCGAGCGCGGGGACCGCGGCATCGAGATGAAGGGCGCGCTCTTCTTCACGATCGTGGGCGGCAAGCTGTCGGACATCGACGAGTGCGTCCAGGACATCGACGAGACCGACGCCTTCTGGGGCACGGCGGAGTGAGCCGTCCTCGGGCACCGCGCCGGACCGGCCGACGGCCCCGCCCTCCTGGAGGGCGGGGCCGTACGCACATCCCCGGTGATCCGTGCGGAAATCAGGCGAAGAGGCCCGGAAGGGTCTTCTCGTGCGCCGTACGGAGCTCGCTCAGCGGAATGCTGAACTCGCCCTGGACCTCGATCTCGTCGCCGTCGACGACACCGATCCGGGTCACGGGCAGACCGCGTGCCCCGCACATGTCGGTGAAGCGGAGCTCCTCGCTGCGCGGCACGGACACGACCGCCCGGCCGGCCGACTCGGAGAACAGGAACACGAAGGAGTCGAGACCGTCCGGCACGACCAGCCGCGCACCCTTCCCGCCGCGCAGGCAGGACTCGGTGACCGCCTGGACCAGGCCGCCGTCGCTGAGGTCGTGCGCCGCGTCGATCATGCCGTCGCGCGAGGCGGAGATCAGGATCTCGCCGAGCAGCTTCTCCCGGTCCAGGTCGACCTTCGGCGGCATGCCGCCGAGGTGGTCGTGGATGACCTGGGACCAGGCCGAGCCGCCCAGTTCCTCGTGCGTGTCGCCGAGCAGGTAGAGGAGCTGGCCCTCCTCCGCGAAGGCGACGGGCGTGCGCCGCGTCACGTCGTCGATCACGCCGAGCACCGCGACGACGGGCGTCGGGTGGATGGCCGTCTCGCCGGTCTGGTTGTAGAGCGACACGTTGCCGCCGGTCACCGGGGTGCCGAGCTGGAGGCAGCCGTCCGCGAGACCGCGCGTGGCCTCCGCGAACTGCCACATGACGTCCGGGTCCTCGGGGGAGCCGAAGTTCAGGCAGTCGGAGATCGCGAGCGGCTTGGCGCCGGAGGCGGCGACGTTGCGGTAGGACTCGGCGAGCGCCAGCTGCGCGCCCGTGTACGGGTCGAGCTTGGCGTACCGGCCGTTGCCGTCGGTCGCCATGGCGACGCCCAGGTTCGTCTTCTCGTCGATCCGTACCATGCCGGCGTCCTCGGGCATGGCGAGCACGGTGTTGCCCTGCACGAAGCGGTCGTACTGGTCGGTGATCCACGACTTCGACGCCTGGTTCGGCGACGAGACGAGCTTCAGCACCTGTGCGCGCAGCTCGGCGGCGTTCGCCGGGCGCGCCAGCCTGTTGGCGTCGTCGGCCTGGAGCGCGTCCTGCCACGCGGGGCGGGCGTACGGCCGGTTGTAGACGGGGCCCTCGTGGGCCACGGTCCGCGGCGGTACGTCGACGATCTGCTCGCCGTGCCAGAAGATCTCCAGCTGCGAGCCGTCGGTCACCTCACCGATGACGGTGGCGATGACGTCCCACTTCTCGCAGATCTCCAGGAAGCGGTCGACCTTGTCCGGCTCGACGATCGCGCACATGCGCTCCTGCGACTCGCTCATGAGGATTTCCTCGGGCGAGAGGGAGGAGTCGCGCAGCGGAACGGCGTCCAGCTCCACGCGCATACCGCCGGAACCGGCCGAGGCCAGCTCGGAGGTGGCGCAGGACAGGCCCGCGCCACCGAGGTCCTGGATGCCCGCGACGAGCTGCTCGCGGAAGATCTCCAGGGTGCACTCGATGAGGAGCTTCTCCTGGAAGGGGTCGCCGACCTGGACGGCCGGACGCTTCGCGGGACCGGTCGACTCGAAGGTCTCGGAGGCGAGGACCGACACGCCGCCGATGCCGTCGCCGCCCGTGCGGGCGCCGTACAGGATGACCTTGTTGCCGGGACCACTCGCCTTGGCGAGGTGGATGTCCTCGTGCTTCATGACGCCGATGCAGCCGGCGTTGACCAGCGGGTTGCCCTGGTAGCACGCGTCGAAGACGACCTCGCCGCCGATGTTCGGCAGGCCCAGGCAGTTGCCGTAGCCGCCGATGCCCGCGACCACGCCGGGCAGTACGCGCCGGGTGTCGGGGTGGTCGGCCGCACCGAAGCGCAGCGGGTCGACGACCGCGACCGGGCGGGCGCCCATGGCCAGGATGTCGCGGACGATGCCGCCGACGCCGGTGGCCGCGCCCTGGTAGGGCTCGATGTACGAGGGGTGGTTGTGCGACTCGACCTTGAAGGTCACGGCGTAGCCCTGGCCGACGTCGACGACGCCCGCGTTCTCGCCGATGCCGACGAGCATCGCGTCGTTGACCGGCACCTTCTCGCCGAACTGCTTCAGATGGACCTTGCTGCTCTTGTACGAGCAGTGCTCGGACCACATGACGCTGTACATGGCGAGCTCGGCGCCGGTCGGACGGCGGCCCAGGATCTCGCGGATGCGCGCGTACTCGTCCTCCTTGAGGCCGAGTTCCTTCCAGGGCTGCTCGGCCTCGGGGGTCTCCGAGGCGTGCTTGACGGTGTCGAGAGTCATGCGTTGACCAGCTTCTTCAGGATCGAGGTGAAGAATCCGAGGCCGTCGGTGCGTCCCGTGCCGACCAGCGGCTCCACGGCGTGCTCCGGGTGCGGCATCAGGCCGACGACGTTGCCGGCGGCGTTGGTGATGCCGGCGATGTCGCGGAGCGAACCGTTCGGGTTGACGTCCAGGTAGCGGAAGGCGACGCGGCCCTCGGCCTCCAGCTCGTCGAGCGTGCGCTCGTCGGCGACGTAGCGGCCGTCCATGTTCTTGAGCGGGATCCGGATCTCCTGCCCGGCGGTGTAGTCCGCCGTCCAGGCCGTCCCGCTCGTCTCCACGCGCAGCTTCTGCTCGCGGCAGATGAAGTGCAGGTGGTTGTTCTGCAGCATTCCGCCGGGCAGGAGGTGGGCCTCGGTGAGGATCTGGAAACCGTTGCAGATGCCGAGGACCGGCAGGCCGGCCTTCGCCTGCTCGATGATCGTCTCCATCACGGGCGAGAAGCGGGCGATGGCACCGGCCCGCAGGTAGTCGCCGTAGGAGAAACCGCCCGCGAGGACGACCGCGTCGACCTGCTTGAGGTCCTTGTCGCGGTGCCACAGCGAGACCGGCTCGGCGCCTGCGGTCCGGACGGCGCGGAGGCTGTCCTGGTCGTCGAGCGTTCCAGGAAAGGTGACGACTCCGATACGAGCGGTCACTTCGACTCCTCCACCTTCACGGTGAAGTCCTCGATGACGGTGTTGGCGAGGAACGTTTCGGCCATCTCGTTGATGCGGGCGAGGGCGGCGTCATCGACCGGCCCTTCGACCTCGAGCTCGAAACGCTTTCCCTGACGGACGTCCGCGATTCCCTCGAAGCCGAGACGGGGCAGTGCACGCTGCACCGCCTGTCCCTGCGGGTCGAGGATCTCGGGCTTGAGCATGACGTCGACTACGACGCGTGCCACTGGCACTCCCGGTGGTGGTGTGGTGCGAAGGCGGTTCCATCAGCGTACCCGCCCAGAAATTCTACGCGGGTAGATATAGGTTGACGTGGATCACGGACCGGCATCGGGGGCGGCAGCCCCGAGAAAAAATCAGGGAAAACGGCCGTCTCCGATTGCGTACGGACACGCGGACGGAATTAACTGGGCTACACCATGCAATGGCTGTCGCTGTACAAAGGAATAGCGAAGAAATCAGCATTGCCCCAAAACAGCCGGAAGGCCGGCGTCGCCCCACGTCAAGCGTGGTGACGCCGTAGGAAAGGACCGATATCCGTGGCTCAGCGCGTAGTGGTCACGCTCTTCGACGACATCGACGGAGGGGAAGCAGCGGAAACGGTCAGCTTCGGCCTGGACGGGAAGTCGTACGAGATCGACCTGAATCCCGCCAATGCAAAGAAACTGCGCACGGCGCTGGAGCCCTTCATCCAGGCCGGCCGGAAGCAGTCGAAGTCGGGCAGGACCTACCGCCACACCTCCGTGGCCCCCGACCCGGCGGCGGTGCGCGCGTGGGCACGCTCGCACCAGATGGACGTGCCGGCCCGCGGCCGCATCCCGAAGAAGGTCTACGAGGCCTTCACGGAGGCTTCCTGACGACGCGTGGAGGAGCCGATTTGCATTGCCCCCCCACCTGTCGGCTAGAGTCTGGATCACGCCGAGGGGCAAGGCCGAAGGGCCGGTCCCCGAGCAGCGTGCGGGTGTAGTTCAGTAGTAGAACATCCCCCTTCCAGGGGGAAGGCGCAGTGTGCAATTCCTGTCACCCGCTCTGCATCGCTAGACCGGCCACTTCGGTGGTCGGGTACAGTGGTGGCACCATATGCGGACGTGGCTCAGTTGGTAGAGCATCACCTTGCCAAGGTGAGGGTCGCGAGTTCGAATCTCGTCGTCCGCTCAGCGAGTACGAAGGCCCCGGTCATTGCGACCGGGGTCTTCGTCGTGTCCGCCCCCGGCCGTACTGACATTTGTCATGTGCAGTGGTGACAGCACGCACTGCCGCCGGCCGTGGTCCGGCGGGAGTCTGGGGACATGACCACCGATGACTATGTGATCGACGCGGAAGGGCTGCGGCGCGTCTACGGCGGCGGCTTCGAGGCCGTCCGCTCGCTCTCCTTCTCCGTGGCGCGCGGCGAGCTCTTCGCGCTGCTCGGTACGAACGGCGCGGGCAAGACCTCGACCCTGGAGCTCCTGGAGGGCCTGGCCCCGCCCAGCGGCGGCAGCGTCCGGGTGCTGGGCCACGATCCGTACACCGAACGCGCGAAGGTACGTCCCCGGGTCGGCGTGATGCTCCAGGAGGGCGGTTTCCCGTCCGAGCTGACCGTGCGCGAGACGGCCCGGATGTGGGCGGGGTGCACCAGCGGAGCGCGGCCGGTGGGCGAGGCGCTGGAGCTGGTGGGACTGGGGAGGCGGGAAAGCGTACGGGTCAAGCAGTTGTCCGGCGGTGAACGGCGGCGGCTCGACCTGGCGATGGCGCTGCTCGGGCGGCCGGAGGTCCTCTTCCTCGACGAGCCGACGACGGGTCTCGACGCCGAGGGGCGGCGCGAGACGTGGGAGCTGGTGCGCGAGCTGCGCGACGGGGGAACGACCGTACTGCTGACCACGCACTACCTGGAGGAGGCCGAGGAGCTCGCCGACCGGCTGGCGATCATGCACGAGGGGCGGATCGCCGCCGAGGGGCGGGTCGACGAGGTCGTGGCGGCGTACCCGTCGCAGATCGCCTTCGAGCTGCCGGACGGCTACCACCTGGGGGACCTGCCGCCGCTGGGGCAACTGGGCGTCACGGGGCACGAGGTGGCGGGCCGGTCGGTGCGGTTGTTCACGGACCGGCTCCAGGCGGCCGCCACGGGGCTGCTGACATGGGCCGGCACGACGGGGGTGGAGCTGCGCGGGCTCGATGCGCGGTCGGCCTCGCTGGAGGAGGCCTTCCTGAGCATCGCGCGGGAGGCGAAGGAAAAGGAAGCGGACGACGCGGACACGGCGGGCAAGGGGGCGGCGCGATGAGCACGGCTGTCGCGGGGCGTATGGCGGCGCTGACGCGGGCCGAACTGACGCTGCTCGTACGGCACAAGGCGGTGCTCATCACGGCGCTGGTGCTGCCGGTCGCGATGACCTACGCGATGCGGCCGTTCCTCGACGGCGCGGCCCTGAAGGAGGCCGGGATGTCACTGGGCGCGGCGCTGATGCCGATGTCCGTGGCGTTCGTGCTGCTCTTCGGGGTGTACTCGGCGCTGGTCACGGTCTATGTGGTGCGGCGCGAGGAGCTTGTGCTCAAGCGGTTGCGGACCGGGGAGCCGGGCGACGCGGAGATCCTGGCCGGGACGGCGGCCGCCACGCTGGCGGCCGGGTGCGCGCAGTGCGTGCTGCTGGTGGTCGCGGGGGCGGTGGTCCTGGGGATGGAGATGCCCGCCGATCCGTTGTGGGTGGTGGCCGGGGTGGTGCTGGGTCTTTCGGTCGCGAGCACGACGGCGGCGGCGACGACGGTCTTCACCAGGTCCGCCGAGGGCGCGCAGATCACGATCATGCCGATGCTGCTGGTCTCGATGGCCGGGTCGGGGGTCGTCGTACCGCTGGAGCTGATGCCGGACGCGCTCGCCTCGGTCTGCGAGCTGCTGCCGCTGTCGCCGGCCGTGGAACTGGTGCGGGGCGGCTGGACCGGGCAGTTGGGGGCGTACGAGGCGCTGGGCGCCGTCGCCACGGCGGTGGCCTGGACCGTACTGTCGGTGTTCGCCGTGCAGCGATGGTTCCGCTGGGAACCGCGGCGCTAGGCGACCGGAGAGAAGAGAGCGGGGGGACGGGGATGAGGGGTTTCTGGCGGAAGCGGAGCCAGGCCGCGAAGCTGGATCTGTACATGCGGGCGGTGCTGTACGTCCTGCCGTGGCTGATCCCGGTCAGCATCCTCACCCCCCTCGCCCAGGAGCTCGCCCGCGACCCCGACGCCGTCGCGCTCGCACGCGGGCTGGTGGCGCTCTCCGTGGCCCAGTGCGCGGTCGCGATGCACACCATCCACCACGGGCTCGCGCACTACGTCGACGGGGCTCCGGCGCCGTGGCGGTCGGCGGCCGTCGCGCTGGCCCTGGGCGGCGTTTCGGTGAGCCTGCTCCTGGTGCTCCAGGCGATCGGCGGGATCGGCGACGGGGCGGCGATGCTGCACATGCTGCCGTACGCCCTGCTGTCCCCGGCCATGTCGACGTTCATGCTGTCGACGCTGCGACGGCTGGTGCTGGGATCGGTGGTGACCGCGGCGCTGGTGGCCGGCGCGACGGCTGCCACCGGGGCGGAGCCCCCGCTCGCGGTGTCGGCTGCGGTCGTCGTGTTCTTCGTGGGGTTGTTCGCGCTGGTCACCACGCGCTCGACGGCCTGGTTCATGGCGATGATCTGGGAGCTGGACCGGTCCCGCGACGTGTCCGCCCGGCTGGCGGTCGCCGAGGAACGGCTGCGCTTCGGGCGGGACATGCACGACGTCATGGGCCGCAATCTGGCCGTCATCGCGCTCAAGAGCGAGCTGGCGGTGCGGCTGGCGCGGCGCGCCAGGCCGGAGGCCGCCGACCAGATGGCCGAGGTGCAGCGGATCGCGCAGGAGTCGCAGCGCGAGGTGCGTGAGCTCGTACGCGGCTATCGGGACGCGGATCTGTCCGCCGAACTGGAAGGAGCACGGGGCGTGTTGAGTGCGGCGGGCATCGACTGCCTGATGGTTCGGGAGCCGCTCGGCGACGGGCTTCCGTCGGGCGTGCAGTCGGCGCTCGGCTGGGTCGTACGGGAGGCGACGACCAATGTGCTGCGGCACGGGGACGCGCGCAGCTGCACGGTGCGGCTGACGTCCGGCGGCGGGCGGGCGGTGCTGGTCGTGGAGAACGACGGCGCGGAGGGCGGGTCCGCTCCGGGCACCCCGGGGTCGGGGCTTGCCGGGCTCAGGGAGCGGCTGACCGCGGTCGGCGGGACGCTGCGGGCGGGGCCGGTGGAGGACGGCAGGTTCCGGCTCACGGCCGAAGTGCCGCTGGCACAGGAGGCGCGGACGCGGGCGACGCGGACGCAGGGGGTGCCGGTGCAGGAGGTGCCGGCGCAAGGGGCGCCGGCTCGGGAGGCGCTGCGATGACCGCTCCCCCGGTTCCCGTACGGGTGCTGCTGGCCGACGACGAGCATCTGATCCGGGGCGCGCTCGCCGCGCTGCTCGCGCTGGAGGACGATCTGGTCGTCGTCGCCGAGGCGGCCACGGGGCCCGAGGCGCTGGCGATGGCGCGGACGCACCGGCCGGACGTCGCCGTCCTGGATCTGCAGATGCCGGGGATCGACGGTGTGAGTGTGGCCACATCCCTGCGGACCGAGCTGCCCGGGTGCCGCTGCATGATCGTGACCAGCCACGGGCGGCCCGGGCACCTGAAGCGGGCGCTCGCGGCGGGGGTGCGGGCGTTCGTGCCGAAGACCGTCAGCGCGCAGCGGCTGGCCGAACTGATCCGGAGCGTACGGGACGGAAACCGTTATGTGGACCCGGAGTTGGCGGCCGACGCGATCTCCGCGGGAGACTCGCCGCTGACCGCGCGCGAGGCGGAGGTGCTGGAGCTGGCGGCGGACGGGGCGCCCGTCGCGGAGATCGCGGAGCGGGCCGCACTGTCGCCGGGGACAGTGCGCAACTACCTGTCGTCGGCCGCTTCGAAGCTGGGTGCGGAAAATCGTCATACGGCTGTACGCATCGCACGCGAGCGGGGTTGGGTATAGTGGGCATCGCGCCACGGCGCATGCGGACGTAGCTCAGTTGGTAGAGCGCAACCTTGCCAAGGTTGAGGTCGCCAGTTCGAACCTGGTCGTCCGCTCAGAGTGAGTCAGAAGGCCCCGGTCGTCACGACCGGGGCCTTCTGCGTTGGCCTAGGACCAGTTGGTGCCGGTGAGGAGCTCGTACGCCTCCAGGTACTTCGCCCGGGTCGCGTCGACGATCTCCTGCGGGAGAGCGGGCGGCGGCAGCTCCGCCTTGCGGTCCCAGCCGGAGGCGGGCGAGGTCAGCCAGTCGCGGACGTACTGCTTGTCGTACGACGGCTGGGCGTGGCCGGGCTCCCAGGTGGCGGCGGGCCAGAATCGGGAGGAGTCCGGGGTCAGCACCTCGTCGGCGATGACCAGCCGGTCGCCGTCGAAGCCGAACTCGAACTTCGTGTCGGCGAGGACGATGCCCCGGTCACGGGCGATGTCGCGGGCCCGGCTGTACACGGCGAGGGTCGTCTGGCGCAGCTTGGCGGCGGTCTCGGCGCCGACCTGGCGGGCGACTTCCTCGTAGCTGACGTTCTCGTCGTGATCGCCGACGGCCGCCTTCGTGGCGGGCGTGAAGATCGGCGCGGGGAGCTCGGAGCCGTCGGTCAGGCCTTCGGGGAGGGCCAGGCCGCACACGGTGCGGGACTGCTGGTACTCGGCGAGGCCCGAGCCGGTGAGGTAGCCGCGGGCCACGCACTCGACCGGGACCATCCGCAGGGACGTGCAGACGAGCGTACGGCCGGCCCAGTCGGCGGGGGCTCCGGGCGGGAGCTCGGTGGAGATGACGTGGTTCGGGATGATGTCCACGAGCTGCTCGAACCACCAGAGCGAGAGCTGGGTCAGCACCCGGCCCTTGTCGGGGATCTCCGTGGGCAGCACCCAGTCGTACGCGGAGATGCGGTCGCTGGCGACCATGACGAGGTCGCCCGCCTCGTTCTGGTAGAGGTCACGCACCTTGCCCGTGTGGAGGTGGGTCAGGCCCGGGAGCTGGAGAGGCTCGGGCTTTTCTACGAATCCGGACACGGTTCCTCCGCGTAGGTTGATCCAGGAGCGCTTCCGATTCTCCCGTATGCGGAGCGCGGACGTCGTGGCGGGGCGGCCCGGGAGCTCAGTCACGTTTGCAGATGCGGTCCAGGAGGTTGGCCGTGGCCCGCTGGATGCGCGGGTCCATGTGACCCGGACGGTCCAGGGCCGGGGACCATGCGAACGTGCCCGAGGCGAAGACGAGGGCGCCGCTGGGGGCCCGGTAGAGCGATGTCTCCTGGTGGCGGAGGGCCCCGTCGCCGTCCCGGTAGGGGGAGTGGGCGAGCAGGATGCGGCGCTGGTGCTCGGGGAGGGCGGTGCGCGGGAAGTAACGGTCCGCCTCGCCGGCCACCAGGCCCTCGATCTCGTCGTTCTCGTGGGCGCCGGTGGAGTCCCAGAGCCAGTGGTCCGCGTTGCGTACGACCAGGGGGCTGGGCTCGGGGACCCGTCCGGCGTACTGGATGCCCATCAGCTGCTGCTCGGGACGGTCGACCTCGCGCCAGAGAGCGGGCTTGCCGGGGCCGCGGCGCTTGCGGCAGGTGAGGAGGCGGTCGGCGGTGCCGGAGGGGGAGGGCGCGAGTTCGACCTGCCAGTACATGGTGTTGGCGGAGAGGAAGACGAGGGAGGTGCCCGCCTCGCGCGCGAGCTCGGTGGTGCGGCGCATGGGGGCGGACCAGTACTCGTCGTGGCCGGGGAAGACCAGGCCGCGGTAGCGGGTCGGGTCGATGCGGCCCGCGTGCAGGTCGCGGGCGTCGGCGTAGGCGAGGTCGTAGCCGTAGCGCTCGGCCCAGCGGATGAAGTCGTACGCGTGGCCCACGTGGAGGGGCAGGCCCGCTCCGGCGTACGGGCGGTCGAAGGAGACGGTCGTGGCCGCGTCCTCCTCGCCGAGGAGGCGGCCCATGCTGTCCCACGCGTGGTAGAGGCTGGCGCCGGTGCGGCCGTCCTCCGGGTAGAGGTTGTACGCCTGCCAGGTGATGTCGGGCAGGAGCAGGAGGAGGTCGGCGGGGTGGCTGTCGCGGACCGTGAAGGGAATGTGCGAGCGGTAGCCGTCGGCGGTGGTGAGCACGGCGACGTACGCCCCGACGTTCCAGAACTCCGTGATCTGCAGACGCCAGGAAAGCCACCAGTGGTGGCAGGAGACGGTGCGGTCGGCGGCGAGCGGGGCCGGCTGGACGATGCCGGACAGACGGGGGCTGGTGGTGATCTTGGCCGCGCCGTGGCCGCTGTAGTGGCCGATCCGGTAGATGTCGACGGAGAACTGCTGGGGCGGGTCCACGGTGATGTGGAAGTCGATCGCCTCGCCGGGCGCGGCCGCGCCGGGGGACGCGAAGCCTTTGATCTGCTGGCCCACGTCGTCGGCGTTGCGGGGGCCGCCGGCGGAGGTGGAGCGGGGCTGCGGGAGCCTGACGCCGGTGACGGGGTCGACGTGTTCGGTGTACTCGGTGTGCTCGGCGTACCAGGGGATGACCTGACCGCTGTCGCTGAAGTAGTGCTCGCCACCGCGCAGCCAGGGCAGGGGACCCTGGCCGAAGGGGTCGGAAACGGCATGCGCGAGAGCTCCCGATTCCCAGCGCCGGATGAATTCGTCCCCCATACCGCTTCCCTCCCTCAAGCCCCCGAGACAACAGTGGTGCACCACTTGTCAGCTACTGACCCCCAGCACATCACATAACGCACGCACTCCGTCACCGTTCGTCGCGAATAGACGTGAACGGAATCCGAGCCTCCGGTACGCGAGGGGCGTGGTAGAGGGCTTGCGAGGCGTCCGAGGTGCGGTGCCTCTGGGGGTACGGGGGCTTCGGGGCCGGAGCCGTGCCGGGGCGCCTCCTCGGGTGCCGGACGTCCGGGTACGGGTCTGCTTCGGGGTGGCTGCGTCCGACGCCCTGCGGGAAGCGCCCCGGCACGTCCCCCTCCCGCCGGCGTGGCACGCGGCGCGGGGGGTCTCAGACCAGGCGGACCGGCTTCTCCGGACGTACGCCGGCAGAGGCCAGCCAGGAGCGGAGCGGCGCCGCGTCGCCGTCCTCGACGAGGCTCAGGACATGGGCGGGCAGATCCGCGTGACGCTCGCCCTCGACCAGGAGTACGGGACCGTCGAGCCAGTCCAGGCCGGGTACGGCGCCGGCGGTGTCGACGGCGGCGCAGCAGACCATCGCGGTGACGTGGTCGGCGAGCAGGTCACGGCCGGCCCTGGGCGGCTGGAGCGGGAAGAGCGGGAGGGGACCGGTCTCCCACAGGCCGTCGCCCTCGTCGGGCCCGGGCGGCGCGGTCGCCGGGGCGGGCGCTCCTTCCCGGGCGACCTCCGCCTCGATGGCCGTGGCAAGCGCCTCGGCCGCCGGGCGGGGCGCGTCGCTCGTGGGCGGGGGCGCCGACAGATGGTCCATCACCCGGGCCAGGGTGGGGGCGTCGGGGGCCGCGGGGCGGCGTATGCCCAGGGTGTCCAGCACACGGTGCAGGCGGGCGGCGTCGGCGCGCCACTTTCGATCGACGACCTCTTCCGGGTACTGCGGCCAGTCCACCGGGGACCAGTCCGGCCCCGGTTCGACGGGGCCGCCGTGGAAGAGGCGGGCGGCGAGGAGGGAGGCGGCCTCGTCCACGGCGCCGGGCTCCTCCAGGAGGTCGCACGCCGGCCGGTCGCCCAGCCGGGAGGTGAAGCCCTCGGCCAGACGGTCGCGCCGGGAGAGTTCGGTGAGGGCGGAGACCACGCCCGCGTCGAGGCGGGACGGCCAGCGGCCCATGCGCCAGGCGGGCAGCGCGACCCGGGTCAGCAGCCGGTCCCAGCCCGCGTACGCCAGGCCGACCTGCTCCTGGGCCACGATCCGCAGGCCGTAGTCCACGGTCTGCGCGCGCTCGGACGCGGCGGTCGCTACGCCCCGCTCCATCTCGGCGGCGTGCACGCGGCAGCTGCGCAGCATCAGCCGGGAGGCCCAGCCGATGAAACCGAGGGGTACGCGGCGCAGGAGGCTCTGGTCCGGGTGGGCGGCGACCGCGACGGCGGCGTCCAGGCCCCGCACGAAGCGGCGCGCGGCGGCTATGTCGGGGTGCGCGGAGGGCCCCGTACCGGCGACGACCGGGGCGAGCACCGCCCGCAGCTCGGCCACCCGCATCCACCACAGGAACGGCGAGCCGATGACCAGCACGGGGGCGGCCGCGGTTCTGCGCCGCGCGGGGGCGGGGGCCGGGGCGGCCGGTACGGACGCCGATGCCGGGTGCGTGCGGTCCTCCAGCCAGCTGTCGCAGTCCGGCGTGAGCGCTATCGCGGACGGCGCCGGCACCTCCAGGCGGTCCGCCAGGTCGCGCACCAGCCGGTAGAGGTCCGGCGCGGACTCCTCGGCGACCTCCACCGTCGGGGTGACGGCCGGCCTCGCCCGTACGACCACGGCCCCTACCGCGACGGCCGCCAGCAGCGCCACCACCGCGACGACGGACGTCACCCAGCGCGCGGCGTCCCAGCCTCCGCCGACCGCATGGCCCGTGGCGCCGCCCACCAGCAGGACGACGGCGACGGCCGCGGGAAGCAGGGCGACGGCAAGCGCCCTGCCGCGGACGCGCAGCACGGCGAGAGCCCTGGAACGCGCGGCCTGTGCGCCCTTCTCCACACCCTTACCGGTACCGGACACGGCCGGACGTCACCCCCTTCGCCCTGCGACGGCTTTGCTCATTCCCCCACTGTGGCACCCGCCACTGACATCGCAATGTCGGTGGGCCAAGTGCCGGAATGCTTGCGCCGCACCCTAGTTGGGGGTTCGGCGGCCGTCAGCCGGATGGACCAGTGGTCACTCGATGGAATGGCTTTGGGGAAAGCTGCTGACGCGGTCGGGCGTCGGAAGGGGCGTGGGATCAGGCCTCGGACGCCGCCTTCCGGGCGATGTCCGTCCGGTACTGCGCCCCGTCGAGCCGGATCCGCGCCGCCGCGGCGTACGCCCGCTCGCGGGCCTCGGTCAGGTCCGCTCCCGTCGCGGTCACCGACAGCACCCGGCCGCCCGCGCTCACCACGGCGTCGCCGTCCCGCCTGGTTCCGGCGTGCAGAACGTACGCGTGGGGCGCGTCCTGGGCCGCGACCTCGTCGAGACCCTCGATCCGGTCGCCCGTACGCGGGGTGTCCGGGTAGTTGTGCGAGGCGATGACGACCGTCACGGCGGCGGCGTCGCGCCAGTTCAGCGGGGGCTCGACGTCGAGAGTGCCGTGGGCGGAGCCGAGGAGCACGCGCGCCAGGGGGGTCTTGAGGCGGGCCAGGACCACCTGGGTCTCCGGGTCGCCGAAACGGGCGTTGAACTCGATGACCCGCACGCCGCGCGAGGTGATCGCCAGACCCGCGTACAGCAGCCCGGAGAAGGGCGTGCCGCGGCGGCGCAGCTCGTCGACGGTCGGCTGGAGCACGGTCGCCATGACCTCGTCGACCAGCTTGGGGTCGGCCCACGGGAGCGGGGAGTACGCGCCCATGCCACCGGTGTTCGGGCCCTCGTCGCCGTCGAGCGCGCGCTTGAAGTCCTGCGCGGGCTGGAGGGGGAGGACGGTCACACCGTCCGTGATCGCGAAGAGCGAGACCTCGGGGCCGTCGAGGAACTCCTCGATGACCACGCGGTCGCAGGCCAGCGCGTGCTCGCGGGCCGCTTCGATGTCGTCGGTGACGACGACGCCCTTGCCCGCGGCGAGACCGTCGTCCTTGACGACGTACGGCGCGCCGAAGGCGTCCAGCGCCGTGTCGATCTCTTCGGGGGTGGTGCAGACGTAGCTGCGGGCGGTGGGAACGTTCGCCCCGGCCATCACGTCCTTGGCGAAGGCCTTGGAGCCCTCCAGCTGAGCGGCCTCCCGGGACGGGCCGAAGCAGGGGATGCCGGCCGCGCGCACGGCGTCGGCGACCCCGGCGACGAGCGGCGCCTCCGGGCCTACGACGACGAGGCCGGCGCCGAGCTCGCCGGCGAGCCGGGCAACGGCCGCACCGTCGAGGGCGTCGACCGGGTGCAGCTCGGCCACCTCGGCGATCCCGGCGTTGCCGGGGGCGCAGTACAGCGCGGTGACGTCGGGATCGAGGGACAGAGAGCGGCACAGGGCATGTTCGCGGGCGCCGCCGCCGATGACGAGGACCTTCACGGGTGCAGCCTAGCCCGCGCGCCGCGCTCCCCCCGCCGGGCGTCGGCCGGGCTCCCGCCGGCTACTCGTTCGTGAACTCCTCGACGACCGTCGCACCCAGCTCCCGCACGATCAGGTCGTGGCCGGACAGCGCCGAGTCGACGAGGTCCGGATCGTCCTCTTCCGGTACGTCGTCCTCGATCGCCATCGGCGGCGGGGGAGGAGGCGGGGGCGCCGAATCCGCGGCGTAGGAAGAACCGGGACCGGGACCGGGACCAGCTCCGGGCCCGGGACCCGGGGCGGTCTCCGGCGCCGGGCGCTGCGGGCCGGGGGGCTGGGAAGCCGAGGGGGCGGCCGGGGTCGCCTGGTACTGGGGCGCGGGACGCGGGGCCGGGGCCGGGGGCCGTCCGCCGAAGCCGCCGCCACCGGGCGGCTGCGCGCCGCCACCGGACGGGTCGACGACCGACTCGACCTTCCACTGCACGTTGAAGGACTCGGCCAGCGCCTGCTTCAGCACGTCCTCGCTGCCGCTGCTCGCGAAGTTGTCCCGGGCGCCGGCGTTGATGAAGGCGATCTGGAGCGTGGTCCCGTCGAAGCCGCTGACGTGGGCGTTCTGGCTGAGCAGGATCCAGGTGAAGCGCCGCCGGTTCTTGACGGCCTCCAGGATGCCCGGCCACATGTTCTGCACCTGTGCGGCGCCCTGGGCGGCCGACTGCGACACGGCGGGCGCGGGCGCGGCAGGGGCCGCCGGGGCCGCGACGGGCGCGGCCTGCGACTCCGGCCGGCCCTGGCCCGGAGCGGAGGCGGTGGGCCACCCGCCGGGCCGGCGACCGGCGTCCTGCCCGGCGCCGCCGCCGGCGCCGCCGCCCGCACCGGGCCACGCACCGGGACGCTGCCCGCCCTCGACGGCGGCGGGAGCGGGCGGTGCGGCCACCTGCGGGGGAGCGGGAGCCACGGGCACAGCGGGAGCGGGCACGGCCGCACCCGCTCCCCCGTGCGCGTCGGGCCCCGGTGCGTACCCCATCGCGGGGCCGGGAGCGGCGGCCGCGGCCATGAACGCGCCGCCGGCGCCGTTGCGCTCCAGCCGGTCCAGCCGCGCCTGGAGCGAACGCTCGTCGTCGAAGGCGGCGGGCAGCAGCACCCGGGCGCAGATCAGTTCCAGCTGGAGCCGCGGCGACGTCGCGCCCCGCATCTCGGTGAGCCCCGTGTTGACCAGGTCGGCGGCGCGGCTCAGCTCGGCCGCGCCGAACACCGAGGCCTGGGCCTGCATCCGCTCCACGACGTCCGCGGGCGCGTCGATCAGGCCCTTCTCGCGTGCGTCGGGAACGGCGGCCAGGATCACCAGGTCCCGGAGCCGCTCCAGCAGGTCGGCCACGAACCGGCGCGGATCGTTGCCGCCCTCGATGACCTGGTCCACGACCTCGAACGCGGCGGCTCCGTCGCCCGCCGCGAAGGCGTCCACGACCGAGTCGAGGAGCGAGCTCTCCGTGTACCCGAGGAGCGCGGTGGCCATGGCATATGTCACACCGTCCTCGGCCGCGCCGGCGAGCAGCTGGTCCATGACGGACATCGAGTCGCGCACGGACCCGGCCCCGGACCGCACGACCAGCGGAAGCACCCCTTCCTCGACCGGGATGTTCTCCTTGCCGCACACCTCGCCGAGGTAGTCGCGCAGCGTCCCGGGCGGCACCAGGCGGAAGGGGTAGTGGTGCGTACGCGACCGGATCGTGCCGATGACCTTCTCGGGCTCCGTCGTCGCGAAGATGAACTTGAGGTGCTCCGGAGGCTCCTCGACCACCTTCAGCAGGGCGTTGAAGCCCGCCGGGGTGACCATGTGCGCCTCGTCGATGATGTAGATCTTGTAGCGGCTGCTGGCCGGACCGAAGAACGCCTTTTCCCGCAGGTCACGGGCGTCGTCCACGCCACCGTGCGAGGCGGCGTCGATCTCGATGACGTCGATCGATCCCCGGCCGTTCCTGGCCAGGTCGACACAGGACTGGCACGTGCCGCAAGGGGTGGGCGTGGGCCCCTGCTCGCAGTTCAGACAGCGGGCGAGGATGCGCGCGCTGGTCGTCTTTCCGCAGCCCCGCGGCCCGCTGAACAGGTACGCGTGGTTGACCCGGTTGTTACGCAGGGCCTGCTGCAGCGGGGCAGTGACATGCTCCTGCCCGATGACCTCGGCGAACGACTCGGGACGGTAGCGGCGGTAGAGCGCAAGGGACGACACGCATACGAGGTTATCGGGACCCACCGACAACCGTCCCCGCCCAACGCAAGCGCCCCCCACGCACCCGCCAGAGCTCACTTACCCTTGCTGCCTTCCGGCCCTGGGGGAGTTCGGTGAGATAGCGCCACGTGAGGGGCTGGCCCCCACAGTAGCGGATCACCCCCCGGAAAAACGAGCCGGACCCCGACCACGCGGAACGCGTTCGCGAGCACTCCTCAACGTCTTGTATTGTTTGCGGCGGAGGATTCGCCTAGTGGCCTAGGGCGCACGCTTGGAAAGCGTGTTGGGGGCAACCCCTCACGAGTTCGAATCTCGTATCCTCCGCCACCGCTTCCGCGGTACAGAAGGCCCCGACCGGATTCCGGTCGGGGCCTTCGTCGTGCTCCAGGTCGGTCAGCGGTGGTTCTTCCAGAACGGGTAGGCGTGGTCCTTCGCGAAGTCCGCGCGCCTCCAGGCGTCCGAGGCCAGCGTCTGCACGTGTCCGCCGTCCTCCTGGAAGCGCGGCCAGTCCGTCCGGCCCGAGGCGGCGAACTCCACCCACGTGCTGATCATCCGGTCGCGGAATCGCGCCTGCCCGTCCTTCACCTCTTGGAACAGGTCCATGCCGAACAGGTAGGCCAGCTCCGACATGTGCTGAGCGCGCTGGCCGAAGCTCGGCGCCGGGTACGCGTCGAACCAGGGCGTGTCACGCTCGCCGAACTCGTACATCCGGGTCGGGGCCCACTTCGAGGGCAGCCGCGCGGTGTCCAGGGCCGGGGCCGACCAGGCCGCGTCCGTGCGGACCGCCGCCAGGGCTTCGCCCGCCGAGGGGAACGCGCCGAGCGGGTAGCGCTTCAGTACGTCGTCGGCCCTGTCGCCGAACTCCTCGCGGATCGCGGGTTCGTACGCCTCCGGTTTCATGGGGGCGCCCCCCCCGGCGCCAGCTCCTGGCCGAGGACCATGCCGCGCTCCTCGTCGTGGTTGACGCCGATGAGCACGGGCACCCGGTTGAACCGTCCGGTGTGCAGCGCCTCCCGCGGGGACAGCGGCATCAGCTTCGTACCGGACACCGGGCGGGGTTCGTTGAACGGGCCGTACGCCTTCAGCAGATCGGCTGCGGGCACCTCGCGCAGGCAGGCCGCCGTGTTCTTCTCGCACTTCACCGCCGTGACGATCCGCCTGGCTTCCGCCTCGGCCCGGGTGCGGGAGCCGCCCGTGGCGCACGGGGCGCTCTGCACGACGGCCCGGTCGAGGAGGCCGGCCGACAGGGGTGAGGCGAGGTGGCCGCACACGCTGTAGCCACCGCCGGACTGGCCCATGACCGTGACGTTCCCCGCGTCGCCGCCGAAGGAGGCGGCGTTCGCGCGGACCCAGCGCAAAGCCGCCTGCTGGTCCTCCAGCCCGAGTCCGTCCGCGCCCTCCAGGGCAGGGGTACTCAGGAAGCCCATCGCTCCCAGCCGGTAGTTCATCGAGACCACGACCGCGCCTCCGGCGGCCAGACGGTCGGGTCCGTACATGTCACCGGTGCCGTACATCGGGCTGCCGCCGTGGATCCAGACGATCACCGGCCGCCTGCCGTCGGACTCGGCGGGTGCGGTGACGTTCAGACAGAGGCAGTCCTCACTCTCGCTCGGCATCCCGACCGGGAGTCCCGCCGGCTGCGCGCAGGGCGCGCCCGGGGTGGTCGCCCCGCGCACGCCGGTCCAGGCCGCGGCCGGCCTGGGCGGGGCCCAGCGCAGCGCGCCGACCGGCGGAGTCGCGTAGGGGACGCCCCGGAAACTGCGCAGAGTCCCGTCGGCTTCGCCGCGCACCTTTCCCGTCGTCGTGGTGACGACCGTGCCGAGGGTCTGCGTCTTCGACGTCCCGGCCCTCCCCGCATCGGCGGACGCGGCCGGACCGAGGCCCGGCCCCCATCCCAGTCCCCCAGCGTCAGCGCGGCGACGAACCACCTGGAAACGCCCCTGATGTGTCTCATGGGAGGAACGCTGAACAGATTTGGGCGATCGCGCAATGCGTTCGCATCATTCGTGCGCCTCATGCAATCGCCCAACAGGGGTGTTGCGCTGCCGCGCATGGGGAACCGTGAAGCCCTCCTCGTAGGCGCCAAGTCATGCCTGCGGGAGAAGGGGTACGACCGCACCAGCGTCCGCGACATCGCCACCGCGGCCGGCGTCAGCATGGCTGCCATCGGCTACCACTACGGATCCAGGGAGACGCTGCTCAACCAAGCCCTCTTCGAGATCCTCGACGAGTGGGGGACAGCATGGGCCGGGCGCTCGTCCCCGACGCCGACGGCTCCACGGAGCGTCACTTCGAGCAGATGTGGGAAAGCCTCATCGCGGACTTCACCGCCCATCCCGACCTGTGGCTGGCCTCCATGGAGCTGTTCATGCAGGCCCAGCGTCAGCCGGAACTGCGCGCCGCGCTGGGGGAAGGCATGGCGGAGGGCCGCCGTGGCATGGCGGCGATCCTGGAGAACGTCCCCGAGAGCGAGGTGGCGGAGACTTCCGTCCGGACTCTCGGCAGCGTCCAGCTCGCGCTGATGTCGGGCCTGATGATCCAGCACCTCGGCGACCCGGCCACCGCGCCCACCACCGCCGAAGTGCTCCAAGGACTGCGCGGTCTCGGCGATCTCGCGCGCTGAGGCGCACCGGCCGCCTCCGCGGGACCCGTGAAATCCGTGGAACTCGCAGAAGCCGCCGGCGCCGGTCTCACGCGCCGTCTTCGACGCCGCCGGCCTCCTCCGGGCGGTGGCCCCGGCCCACGGCCGCGGCCGCGGCGCGCGTGGGCGTCAGGCGCTTGAAGTAGAAGCTGCAGTCCCTGAGGGTGCCGGCCGGGTCGCCCGCGTAGTCGGGGACGACGCCGTAGCGGGTCCAGCCCGCGGCGCGGTAGAGGTGTTCGGCGGGACTGCCGGTCTCGGTGTCCAGGAGCAGGAGCGTGGCTCCGGCGCGGGCGGCGGCCTCTTCGGCGGCGGCGAGGAGTGCGCGGCCCAGTCCCTGGCCGCGGGCGTCGCGGCGGACCATGAGCTTGACCAGTTCGGCGCGGTGCCGGCCATTGGGCTTGGGGCTGCGGACGAGGCTGAAGGTGCCGACGATGCCGCCGGGGCCTCGGGCGGCCCACACGGCGAGGCTGCCGTCGTCCACCGCCGGCTGCCGGGCGGTCCACCAGGCGACGGCCTCGTCGTGGCCGAAGGGGGCGAGGAAGCCGACGGACGCGTTGCCGTCGACCGTGTCCACGAGGAGGCCGGCCAGGCCCTGCACACTGTCGCGGAACTCGTCGGGCGACAGGCGCGCCACGGCATGAGTCCGCGTGGCGGCGGTCATGGCAGGACGACCATGACCGCGTAGCGGACCGGACCGGGGCCCGGGCAGCGAAATCGCGAAGGGCCCCAGAGCCGGAAGCGCAGGCAGTCCCCGGCGCGGAGCTCGTGGACGCCGCTGCCCGCCGTGACCTCCAGGGCGCCTTCCAGTACCCAGATGTGCTGCTCGATGCCCGGCACGGGAGGTCCTTCGTACGAGATGTCCGCAGCCGGCCGCAGCACCCCCTCGACGATCTCGCCCCGCAGTCCGGGGTGCGGCGGGGACACCGACCGCCGAGTGAAGCCCGACTCCTCGTCGCGCCACACCAACTGGCGGTCGCTACGGACCAGTTGCGGCGGCTCGGTCTCCACCTCGGCGAGCAGATGCGACATCGTCCGCCCGTACGCCGTGCACAGGGTGCCCAGCACCGCCGCCGTCGGGCTGATCTCGGCACGCTCCAGCCGCGAAAGGGTCGACCGGCTGATGTCCGTACGCCGCGCCAGCTCGTCCAGCGACCAGCCGCGCTCCGTGCGCAGCTCGGAGAGCCTGGCCGCCAGACGGTCCTCGATACTTCTCATATCAGAGAAGATATCCCACTCCTGGGACGCCCGTCAGTCCGTCAGTCCGTCAGTTCGTCAGTCCGTCAGTCCGTCACGCCGCCCGCTCCCCTTCCCCCTCCTCTTCGCCGAGGGGACGGCTGTGGTCGGCCTGGCGCAGGATCTCCTCGGCGTCGTCGAGCGGCGGGTGGATCCACCGCTCTGTGATCATGCGCTTGCGTGCCTTCGCCTCCGGCCCGGTCAGCCGTACGGTCCGTTCCCAGCCGGTGGTGAACACCGCCCCCGCGCCGCCGAGGTCCGGGCACGTCACGTACGGCTTCGGCGCGAAGGCGGCGGGCGCGAGGCCCAGCAGGGCGGCGGCCGCGTTGTGCCCCGCGAGTATGCCGAGGGGGACGGCGTGCCGGCAGCTCGGCAGCACCCGGTGGCCCGTTTCGGCGTACGCCGCTGCCGTGTCCCCGGCGGCGTGCACCCCGGGCACACCGGCGACCCGGAGAAAGGGATCGGCCGTCAGGCGGCCGATGCGGTCGGGGGAGGCGGAGGGGCGGGGAGCAGGGCGGTGAGCGGGCCGGCCCGGACGCCCACCGCCCACCGTCTACTGCCCACTGCCCACCGTCCACCGTCCACCGTCCACCGTCCACATGACGGTACGGGCGTCCAGCACCGTCCCGTCCGACAGCTCGGCCGCGCGCGTCCACCCGGCGCAGGGTGACGCCCGGCCACGTCCTCGGCCTCGTCGACGCCGCCGAGAATCCCGTGGGCGATGCCCGTCAGGCGTCCGCGGAGCGCGTCGAATTCCTCTGCTTCCCCTGCCGCGTCGTTTTCTTCGTTCCCGTCATGAGGACGACACCGCCGCGTCACGTGTGACATCGAAGGACAACCCGGCCACCGTGACGGCCAGCACCTCGGCGAGCAGCACCGGTTCACGGCCGGGACGGCTGCCTCCGGTCCGTTCGCACGGACCGCACAGCGTCATCCCCAGAACCGCCCGCCACCTGCCGCGCGGAACACCGCACGCGTCGCATGCGTCGCGCTCGTCGTACGAGACCATGACTCCCCCACCCGTAAACTGTGCTGTTTACAGCCGACCAGGGAATCGTTCCACGAGGGTCTGACAATCATGCCGCGCGGCTCCGTCAGGCCCCTGCCGGTCCGGCCCGGAACGCGCCCGAGGGGTGGTGCCGGCCCCGCCGCCCGAGCACGGGCGGCGCGCGGCGGGAGGCGGGAGGGTTCCCGGCGGAGAGGGCGCACCGGCCCGCCCAGTTCCGGATTGCCCGATTCCGGCCCCCGCCGGGCTGCCGGAACCGACAGAATGCACGACTTCCCCGCCCTCTCGCCTCCAGGAGCGCCGCCATGCCCGCCGACCCGTCCGCCGGCCCGTCCAGCCACCAGCCGACCGCCGCGGACCGCCACCACGTGATCCAGGTGCGCGGTGCCCGCGAGAACAACCTGGCGAACGTGTCGGTCGACCTCCCCAAGCGCCGGCTCACGGTCTTCACCGGCGTCTCCGGATCGGGCAAGTCCTCGCTCGTCTTCGGCACCATCGCCGCCGAGTCGCAGCGGCTCATCAACGAGACGTACACCGCCTTCCTCCAGTCGTTGATGCCCAGCACGGGCCGCCCCGACGTCGACGCCCTGCACAACCTGAGCGCGGCGATCGTCGTCGACCAGGAGCGGATGGGCGCCAACTCCCGTTCCACGGCGGGCGCGGCGACGGACGCGTACACGATGCTGCGGATCATCTTCAGCCGCCTCGGCACGCCCCACATCGGGACGTCCAGCGCCTTCAGCTTCAACAGCGCGGAGGGCATGTGCCCCGAGTGCGAGGGCATCGGGCAGGTGTCGAAGATCGACACCGACCAGTTGGTGGACCGTGAACTGTCCCTGAACGAAGGCGCGATCACCGTTCCCGGCTTCGCGGTCGATTCCTGGTACTGGCAGGTCATGGCCGGCTCCGGCCTCTACGACCCGGACAGGAAACTGAAGGACTTCACGCCCACCGAGTGGGAGGACTTCCTCCACAAGCCGTCCACCAAGATCAGGGTCGGCAGCAACAACCTGACGTACGAGGGCCTCGTGGTGAAGGTCCAGCGGGTCTACCTCTCCAAGGACCGCGACGCGATGCAGTCCCACATCAGGGCCTTCGTGGACCGGGCCGTCGTCTTCACCGACTGCCCGGCCTGCGGCGGCGCCCGACTCAGTGCCGCCGCGCTGTCCTCGGTGATCGACGGTGTCAACATCGCCCAGTGCTCGGCCATGCAGATCAGCGACCTGGCCGCCTTCGTACGGAGGATCGACGAACCGTCGGTCGCGCCGCTGCTCGCCGGCCTGCGCCACACCCTCGACTCGCTCGTCGAGATCGGCCTCGGCTATCTGAGCCTGGACCGTACGTCGTCCACGCTCTCCGGCGGTGAGGCACAGCGCGTGAAGATGGTCCGCCACCTCGGATCCAGCCTCACCGACGTCACGTACGTCTTCGACGAGCCCACCGTCGGACTGCACCCGCACGACATCAACCGCATGAACGACCTCCTCCTGCGCCTGCGCGACAAGGGCGACACGGTCCTCGTCGTCGAGCACAAGCCCGAGGTCATCGCGATCGCCGACCATGTGGTGGACCTGGGCCCGGGCGCGGGTTCGGCGGGCGGCCGGATCTGTTACAGCGGCGACGTGCCCGGCCTGCGCGCCTCGGACACCCTCACCGGGCGCCATCTGGGGCACCGGGCGCGGCTGCGCGAGAGCGTGCGCGAGCCGCGCGGGAAGATCTCGATCGAGGGCGCGGACCTGCACAACCTGCGGGGCGTCGACGTCGGCATCCCGACGGGTGTACTGACCGTGGTCACCGGCGTCGCCGGCTCCGGCAAGAGTTCGCTGATCCACGGCTACCTGTCGGTGCGCGACGGCGTGGCGGTCGCGGACCAGTCCCCGATCCGGGGCTCGCGCCGGTCGAACCCGGCGACGTACACCGGCCTGCTGAACCCGATCCGCACCGCCTTCGCCAAGGAGAACGGGGTCGAGGCGGCGCTCTTCAGCGCGAATTCGGAGGGCGCCTGCGCGGGCTGCAACGGCCTCGGCCTCGTCTGCACCGACCTCGCCATGATGGCCGGGGTGGCGTCGGTCTGCGAGAAGTGCGAGGGCAGGCGCTTCACGCCGGAGGTGCTCACCTACACCCTGCGCGGCAAGAACATCAGCGAGGTGCTGGGCATGTCGACGGCCGAGGCGTACGACTTCTTCCCGTCCGGGCAGGCCCGTGCGATCCTGGGCCGCCTGATCGACGTCGGGCTGAGCTACCTCCGTCTCGGCCAGCCGCTCAGCACCCTGTCGGGCGGCGAGCGGCAGCGGCTGAAGCTCGCCATCCACATGGCGGAGAAGTCGACGACGTACGTCCTGGACGAGCCGACGACCGGACTGCACATGGCGGACGTCGACAAGCTCCTGGCGCTCCTCGACCGGCTGGTCGACGCCGGGAACACGGTCGTCGTCATCGAACACCACCAGGCGGTGATGGCGCGCGCGGACTGGCTGATCGACCTGGGGCCGGGCGGCGGCCACGACGGCGGCCGGGTGGTCTTCACCGGCACCCCGGCGGAGCTCGTCGCGGACGGGGACACCCTGACGGCGGAGCACCTGCGGCAGTACATCGGCTGACAGCCGCCTCGCGGAGAGGCGAGACGAAACGTTTCGCGTAGAAGGGGAGGGGGCGGCTGCGGCGAAGTCGATACGGAACGTCTCATATCGATTTCCGTGGAAGAAGGCCGCTCCTGTTCCGATCCGGTACTCGACTCGCCCTGTCCGGCGTCACCGTGCGGTACGACGACCACGTCGTCCTCGACCGCGTCTCCCTCACCGTCCGGCCCGGCGGGAAAGCAGGCGTCGTGGGCGACAACGGGTCGGACAAGTCCACCCTGCTCCGCCTCCTCGCCGGCACCCGCCGCCCCGTCATCGCCCCCGGCGGCGTCGGCCACCTCGCCCGGACCCTCGGCCCGCCGCCCACCGCACCGGTCGGCGCCGCCGTCGACCTCGCCCTCGCCGAACTGCGGGCGCTGGAGCGGCGCATGCGGCAGGCCGAAGCGGACCTCGGCCACACGGGTCCGGACGGGCTTTCGCCGTACGCCGCCCTCGTGGCCGGGTTCGAGGCGCGCGGCGGCCACGACGCCGACCGCCGTGTCGACACCGCCCCGCGCAGGCTCGGCGAGCGCACCGCCCCCGACCGCGCCCGCCCCCTCGGCACGCTCTCCGGCGGGCAGCGCTCCCGGCTCGCGCTCGCCGCGGCCCTGGCCGCCGCGCCGGAGGTGCTGCTGCTCGACGAACCCACCGACGACCTCGACGACGAGGCCCTCGGGCGGCTGGAGGAGCACCTGCTCGCGCACCGCGGCACGGTGGTCGCGGTCACCCACGACCGCGTGTTCCTCTGCTCGACGAGCCGACGAGCCGACGAACCACCTGGCGCCGGCCCTGTCGAGGAGCTGGAGGCGGCCCTGGCCTGTTGCACGGGCGCGCTCGTGATCGTCACGCACGACCGGCGGATACGGGGCGGATTCACGGGGACGCGACTGGAGGTGGCGGGCGGTGAGGTGCGCGAAGCGGGCGTGTACGCGTGATCACCGCAGGACGAGGCCGGAACCGACGAGCCCGGAGTCGCAGCGGAGCCGCTCCCGTGACGGGCGTCCCCCGAACGGGGGAAAACCCGCCCGCCCCGCTCCCCGTACGGTGGCGTCCGCCACGACCCGCCGCAATCCACCGCGGTAGGGCCGCCCGAACCGCACCACATCACCGGAAGGATCACTTCCACTCATTGCTTGCTCCCGTTCTGGCGGTTGATACGGCCTTTGCGCCCCGCCCTCATGGCTGCGCCCGGAGCCGCTCGCCCGGTAGGCTTTCCGTGTGATCTTCAAGCGCATCGGAAACGGCCGGCCGTATCCCGACCACGGCCGGGAAAGCACCCGGCAGTGGGCGGATGTCGCGCCGCGCCCGGTCCGCCTCGATCAGCTGGTGACCACCAAGGGCCAGCTGGATCTCGAGACACTGCTCGCCGAGGACTCGACGTTCTACGGCGACCTCTTCGCCCACGTCGTGAAGTGGCAGGGCGACCTCTACCTGGAGGACGGACTGCACCGCGCGGTCCGCGCCGCGCTCCAGCAGCGCCAGGTGCTGCACGCGCGCGTCCTCGAGCTCGACAACATCTGATCATCGGGCCGCCCGGTCACCCGGACGGCCCCGGAAGGCCGCCCCTGTTGGTCCTTACGGGTTGGTCCGACCCACGTCATTGATCATTTAGTAGGCATCATCACCGAGGCGCACTACGCTGCGCCCATGAGCATGCTGACACCCCCCGGCATGGGCGGAAAGTACCGCATTACGGGCAAGAAGTTCCCGCGCATGCGACGCCCCCGGAACCGACGCAGGACCCTCCTCGTGGTGACGGCCTCGATCGTGGCCCTCGGTCTGGCCGGCTGGGGGACTCTGCAGCTCATCGACGTCTTCACGGGCGGCGAGAAGCGGACCAGGGCCGCCGGACGCGGGCAGGGCTGCGAGAAGCCCGCGCCGTCCGCGTCGCCGAAGGCCGCGCTGCCCGAGCCGGCCAGGATCAAGGTCAACGTCTACAACGCGACACCGCGCTCCGGCCTCGCCAAGAACACCGCCGACGAGCTGAAGAAGCGCGGCTTCGCCATCGGCGAGATCGGCAACGCCCCCAAGGAGTACGACAAGAAGGTCAAGGGCTCGGGGCTGCTGCTGGGCTCGCCCAAGGCGCTCGCCGGCACCCTGCCCGTACTCGGCACGCAACTCAAGGGCGCCCTGCGGAAGGCCGACACCCGCAAGGGCGCCGACGTGGACCTGATCCTGGGCACGGACTTCAAGAAGCTGGACGCGAAGAAGGACGCGGACAGGGCCCTGGCCGTTCTGGCCAAGCCCGCGCCCGCGCCCTCCTCCAAGTGCTGAGAACGCCGCGTCCGTACGGCTGCCGCTAGCCGGCGGTCCCGTACATCCGGTCGCCCGCGTCGCCGAGGCCCGGCACGATGTAGCCGTGCTCGTTGAGCCGTTCGTCGACCGAGGCGGTGACCACGGTGGCCGGAGCGCCGGCCAGTTCCCGCTCCATGACCTCGACGCCCTCGGGCGCCGCGAGCAGCACGACCGCCGTGACGTCGTCCGCGCCGCGCTTGATCAGTTCACGGATCGCCGCGACCAGGGTGCCGCCGGTGGCCAGCATCGGGTCGAGTACGTACACCTGGCGGCCGGAGAGGTCCTCCGGCATCCGGGTCGCGTACGTCTCCGCCTGGAGCGTGTCCTCGTTGCGGATCATGCCGAGGAAACCCACCTCGGCGGTCGGCAGCAGCCGCACCATGCCGTCGAGCATGCCCAGGCCGGCCCGCAGGATCGGCACGACCAGGGGGCGCGGGTGGGACAGCTTCACGCCCGTCGTCGACGTGACCGGGGTCTGGATGTCGACCTGCTCGGTGCGCACGTCCCGGGTGGCCTCGTACGCGAGCAGGGTGACCAGCTCGTCGGCGAGGCGCCGGAAGGTCGGGGAGTCGGTGCGCTTGTCGCGCAGCGTGGTGAGTTTGTGCGCCACCAGCGGGTGGTCGACAACATGGATCCGCATGGCGTCAACAGTAACCGGGCATCCCGGCCGCCCGCGCTGGCATCAATCCGCCGGCCGGGGGGAAGGTGGGGTGGGGAACAAACCCGGGTTTGGGGTGGTGTGGTCGATGCCGGACGGGGAGCACGGTCAGGAACAGCAGGAAAACACAGGTGAGGCCGACCGGAGGCGGCGGCGCGCCCAGTTCCTGCGCGAGCTGTACGAGGCCAAGGCACTGCGTGACCGGGTGCAGCCGCGCCGGGCCCGGGCGGCCCGGATGCGGCAGCAGATGCGGATGCGCACCTTCCGCTGGTAGCGGGCCTGCTCGCGGGACTGGGACACGACGCAAGAGCGGAAGACCTCTCACGGAGCGATTGTTTCTGCCACGATTCCGAGTGGGCGGGGCTCGGAGCTGCGAAACGGTTTCCCCCCACCTCAGCGAACCCTCCAGCCGGGAGGAACTCCAACCGGCACTTCTCAAGACCAGTGGGAGAGTCACGGTGTACTTCGCCGCACTGCTCGCGCGCACCGAAGACGGGTGGAAAGCGAGCGACACGGAGCTCGACGACGTGGAAACCCTGTCCGACCTGACCGATCTGGCCCGTGAGGCCACGGTCGACGACGACACGGTGATCGTCTTCATCGAACAGGAAGACGCATGGTTCGGCCTCGTCCGGGTGGACGGCGAGGAGGACCCTCGTATCTATGTCTCGGACGCGGCCGCGGCCGCCCGTTCCTCGTACGGGGAGATCCTGCTCACCGACGAACTGCTCGGCCGGGACCCCGAGGACCCGGACGTCCTGGAAGTGCTCGTCGACCTCGACGGCACCGAGGACGGGGAACCGGACGAGGAAGCCATCGACGACGAGGAGGAGATCACGGCGGACGACAGCGGTGCCGTACCGGCGGGCCCGCTCGGGGAAGCGGGGATCCTGGCGGACCTCGGCCTGCCCGGGGAGGAGCTGCTGGCGCTCGGCACGGACGCGCTCAACGAGATCGCGGACGCCCTGGGCGCCGCCGACGTGCTGGAGACCGTCCAGTAGTGGGTCCGGCAGTGACAGAGAAACAGGAACAGGTACCGGATCCGGGCCCGGATCCGGTACGGGACCGGTGGCGGGCGCCCATGCGCCTGGCCCTGGACGAGGCGGCACGGGCGGCGGTGGCCGGTGACGTACCGGTCGGCGCCGTCCTGCTGGCCCCCGACGGCTCGCTGCTCTCGGCGGGCCACAACGAGCGTGAGGCGACGGGCGACCCGACGGCGCACGCCGAGGTGCTGGCCATCCGCAGGGCGGCGCACGCGCTCGGCGAGTGGCGGCTGACGGGCTGCACGCTCGTCGTCACCCTGGAGCCGTGCACGATGTGCGCGGGAGCGCTCGTGCAGTCGCGGGTGGAGAGGGTGGTCTACGGAGCGCTCGACGAGAAGGCGGGCGCGGCCGGTTCGCTCTGGGACGTCGTACGGGACCGGAGACTGAACCACCGGCCCGAGGTCATCGGGGGCGTGCTCGAAGAAGAGTGCTCGGACCGGCTGACGGCCTTCTTCAGGGACCGCTGAGGGGTCGGCCGGAGGACCGGCCGGACAACCGATTTCGGAGCACGGCCCCCCGTGGGCTAAGCTCTCTCTCGGTAGCGTGTCCGAGCGGCCTAAGGAGCACGCCTCGAAAGCGTGTGAGGGGGCAACTCCTCCGTGGGTTCAAATCCCACCGCTACCGCTCAGAACGAAAGCCCCGACTCCCCGAGTCGGGGCTTTCGTGTTGCTCCGGCCGTCCCGGTCGAAAACATGTCCCCTGAACTGCTGGTTCCTGCGGTTAGACTCACGCGACTCAGGGGACCGGCAGGAGAGGCCGAAGAACATGGTGCAAGCGAAGAAGATAGCGCTCTACGTGGTCGTCGTCTTCGTGCTGTACACGATCATCAATTTCCCCCAGCGGGCGGCCGATTTCGTCCAGGTAGGGTTCGAAGGCGTGTCCACTGCCGCCCAGGGCGTCGGCGATCTCATGTCCCAGCTGATCCAGTGAGCGGACGCCCTCCGCATCGAAGGAGTGCTCCTTGATCCGCCATCTGGTCCTCTTCAAGCTCAACGAGGGTGTCGAGCGGGACGAGCCACGCGTCGTCGCCGGCGCGAAGGCCTTCGAAGCGCTCGACGGGACCGTTCCCGAGCTGGAGTTCTGGGAGTGCGCCTGGAACATCACCGACCGGCCGATCGCGTACGACTTCGCCATCAACTCGGCCGTCCAGGACCGCGATGCGCTGAAGCGCTACATCGAACACCCGGCCCACCAGGCGGCCGCCGCGCGGTGGCGCGAATTCGCCACGTGGGTGATCGCCGACTACGAGTTCTGAGCCCCAGGGACACCAGGCCCCGCATCGTTCCGGTGCGGGGTTTTTGCATGTTTAAGACCCAACTTGCCTTCAACACGGCTCTATACGGTGCTTGCACACACTGCACATGTCTTGTGATGCTATGACCGCTTTTGACGGATGAGTTGACGTGGTTGACCGAGAAAAGGGGTGGCGTGACCGTGCCGGCCAGTACAGCACCTCAAGCTCCGCCCCAGCAGCTTCAGCCACTTCCCCCCGAGACCGCGCCCGACGGCCCGGCGGGCGGTCCCGCGAAGCGCCGGGGCGCGGACACCAGGGCGCTCACCCAGGTCCTGTTCACGGAGCTGAAGGGGCTGAACCCGGGCACGCCCGAACACAACCGCGTGCGCGGGGCGCTCATCGAGGCGAACCTGCCGCTGGTGCGGTACGCCGCCGCCCGGTTCCGCAGCCGCAACGAGCCGATGGAGGACGTCGTCCAGGTCGGCACGATCGGGCTGATCAACGCGATCGACCGGTTCGACCCGGACCGCGGCGTGCAGTTCCCGACCTTCGCGATGCCGACCGTCGTGGGCGAGATCAAACGGTACTTTCGCGACAACGTCAGGACCGTGCACGTGCCGCGCCGGCTGCACGAGCTGTGGGTGCAGGTCAGCGGGGCCACCGAGGACCTCACGACGGCCCACGGGCGCTCCCCCACGACCGCCGAGATCGCCGAGCGCCTGCGCATCTCCGAGGACGAGGTGCTGGCGTGCATCGAGGCGGGGCGCTCGTACCACGCGACCTCGCTGGAGGCGGCCCAGGAGGGTGACGGACTGCCGGGACTGCTCGACCGGCTCGGGTACGAGGATCCGGCGCTGGCCGGGGTCGAGCACCGCGACCTCGTGCGGCACCTGCTCGTACAGCTGCCCGAACGCGAACAGCGGATCCTGTTGCTCCGGTACTACAACAACCTGACGCAGTCCCAGATCAGCGCCGAACTGGGTGTCTCCCAGATGCATGTGTCGAGACTTCTGGCGAGAAGCTTCGCCCGGCTCAGATCCGCAAATCGGATCGAGGCGTAACCGGATCGGGTAGAACCTGTTCGTGGCCGAAAAGCCGCACACCCCCTCTTTCCTGCGCAGGTTTGTCGACTTGGCGCTACAGCGCGTTGCCGACATGTGACATTCTGCTGAGACCGCGTTTGCCGCAGCCACTCCTCCGGTATTCAGGTGGAGGCTGCTTCCTCCGACGGGAGCGCCCGCCGCTACCGTCAGCGACCTCAAGGGGGTGGCATGTCCGCAGAACAGGGCAGCTCGAAGGTGCTCACGAAGGAAGTAGTGCCCGCCGTGCTCGACCAGGTGACGGCTCCGCCGCCGCTGGTGTCGCAGCCGGAAGCCATCGACACCCGCACTCTGTCCCGCTCGCTCTTCCTGCGGCTCGCCGCCCTCGACAAGGACAGCCCGGACCGTACGTACGTACGGGACACGCTGATCGAGCTCAACCTGCCCCTGGTGCGGTACGCCGCCGCCCGGTTCCGCAGCCGCAACGAGCCGATGGAGGACATCGTCCAGGTCGGCACGATCGGGCTGATCAAGGCGATCGACCGGTTCGACTGCGAACGGGGCGTCGAGTTCCCGACGTTCGCGATGCCGACGGTGGTCGGCGAGATCAAGCGCTTCTTCCGCGACACCAGCTGGTCGGTACGGGTTCCGCGCCGCCTCCAGGAGCTGCGGCTCGCGCTGACGAAGGCCAGCGACGACCTCGCGCAGAGGCTCGACCGCTCGCCGACCGTCCCCGAACTCGCCGCGGTGCTCGGGGTGTCGGAGGAGGACGTCGTCGACGGCCTCGCGGTGGGCAACGCCTACACCGCGAGCTCGCTGGACTCGCCCTCCCCGGAGGACGACGGCGGCGAGGGCTCGCTGGCGGACCGGCTCGGGTACGAGGACATGGCGCTGGAGGGTGTCGAGTACCGCGAGTCCCTGAAGCCACTGCTGGCGAAGCTGCCGCCGCGCGAGCGCCAGATCATCATGCTGCGGTTCTTCGCGAACATGACGCAGTCCCAGATCGGCGAGGAGGTCGGCATCTCCCAGATGCACGTCTCGCGCCTGCTGACCCGCACGCTCTCGCAGCTCAGGGAAGGGCTCATCGCGGACTGAGCGGCGTCACCGGCACGACCGGCACCACTGTCACGAGGCCCGGCACACGACCGCCGGGGCGCTACGACGAGCGCCCCGGCGGTCGTGCCGTTCCGGGCGGCGTGTCCGCCGACCGGGAGCGGCGGTCAGCCGAGCGCGAGCCAGGCGACCGCCGCGAGGATCACGACGACGGCCACGACGCCGACGATCAGGCCGGTCCTGGGACCGCCCGACGCCGCGGCCGCGGCCGGCTGCTGTCGCTGCGGTTCGCCGTCGTCCACGAAGGCGCGGAACATCTGGGTGCTGCCCGCCGGGTCGTGGTGACCCTCGGGGCCCTGGGGGGCATGGGGGTTGTGTGCCATGGGGAAGGACACTAGCGAAGTGGAACCGCCCAGCACACCCCAGGACCCCGGTAGCGGCGCCACCACGCCTCCGCGGGCCTGATCTGCGGCTTTACCGGCCACTCGGCCGCCCTTGACCCGCCACGAACGGATCCTTTTGGGTTCCTTTACTCCGTCAAGCCCGAATTCATTTGCCTGTAGCAACCAACCGCTTATATGGTTGCCCTAAGCAACAAGATGTTCGGAGGTGCCCATGGCCGCACAGAGCCAGTTCGCGGAACTGGCCCGGCAGCTCAGCGCCATCGGTGCCGTGAAGCGCGATCTCGCACGCATCCTCCCCGCGCACTGCCCGGCCGGATCGGCCGCCGTGCTCACCCTTCTCGACCACCACGGCGAGATGCGGATGAGCCGGCTCGCCGAGCTCCTCGCGGTCGACATGTCGGTGACCAGCCGGCACGTGGCACACGTGGCGGAGCGCGGCTGGGTCGACCGGGCCCCCGACCCGTGCGACAAGCGTTCACGCATCCTGCGGCTCAGCCCGGCGGGCCGGGCGCTCCTGGAGGAACTCTCCGAGCGCTACATCCAGACGCTCGCCGGTGCCCTCGACGACTGGTCCGACGACGAGGTCGGACAGCTCAACACGATGCTGGCGCGCCTGCGCCGCAGCTTCGGCGAATGCCGGGCGCGGTCACCGCACCACTTCGAGCACGACGCAGCAACACCCGCAACACCCGCGTAAGAGCAAAGGAATTCAATGGCTACGACCACACCAGCCGGTGTGCGGGGCGGCCACGCCAGGCAGGGGTCCTCCCACTCCTCCGACGGCGCGCCGATGACTCACCGGCAGATCATGGAGGCCCTCACCGGTCTTCTGCTCGGCATGTTCGTCGCGATGCTGTCGTCGACGATCGTGTCCAACGCCCTCCCCGAGATCATCAGGGACCTCGACGGCACCCAGAGCGCGTACACCTGGGTCGTCACCGCGGCGCTCCTGTCCATGACGGTGACCACCCCGCTCTGGGGCAAGCTGGCGGACCTCTTCAGCAAGAAGCTGCTCGTCCAGGTGGCCCTGGTCATCTTCGTGATCGGCTCGGCGCTCGCCGGCATATCGCAGAACACCGGCACGCTCATCGCCTTCCGCGTGCTCCAGGGCGTCGGCACCGGTGGTCTGGTCGCGCTCTCGCAGATCGTGATCGCCGCGATGATCCCGCCGCGTGAGCGCGGCCGGTACGCCGGTTACATCGGCGCCACGTTCGCGGTCGCGACGGTCGGCGGTCCGCTGCTCGGCGGCGTCATCACCGACACCGACTGGCTGGGCTGGCGCTGGTGCTTCTACGTCGGTGTGCCGTTCGCGGCCATCGCACTGGTCCTCCTCCAGAAGACCCTCAAGCTTCCGGTCGTCAGGCGCAAGGTCAAGATCGACTGGCTCGGCGCCTTCTTCCTGGCCGCCTCCGTCTCCCTGCTGATGATCTGGGTGACCCTGGCGGGCGACAAGTACGACTGGATCTCGTGGCAGACGTACGCGATGGCCGGCGGATCCGTCGTGCTCGGCCTGATCTTCGTCCTCGTCGAGACGAAGGCCGCGGAGCCCCTGATCCCGCTGCGCTTCTTCCGCAACCGCACGATCGCGCTCACGTCCTTCGCGAGCCTCTTCGTCGGTGTCGCGATGTTCGGCTCGACCGTCTTCCTGAGCCAGTACTTCCAGCTCGCCCGGGACAAGTCGCCGACGATGTCCGGCGTCATGACGATCCCGATGATCGCCGGCCTCTTCGTCTCCTCGACGGTCTCCGGCCAGATCATCACCAGGACCGGCCGCTGGAAGGGCTTCCTGGTCGGCGGCGGTGTCGGCCTCGTGGCGGGCCTCGGCCTGCTCAGCACCATCACGTACGACACCGAGTACTGGCAGGTCGCCCTCTACATGGCGGTCCTCGGCCTCGGCCTCGGCATGATGATGCAGAACCTCGTCCTGGCCTCCCAGAACCAGGTCAAGCCGCACGAGCTCGGCGCGGCCAGCTCGCTGGTCACCTTCACCCGCACCCTCGGTGGCGCCATCGGCGTCTCCGCGCTCGGCGCGGTGCTCTCCAGCCGCATCACCCACTACGTCGAGGACGGCCTCGCCGCCCTCCACATCAAGCCGGGCGCGGCCGGCGACGGGAACACCATCCCGGACATGGACGCGCTGCCCGCGCCGATCAGGACCGTCATGGAGAGCGCCTACGGAGACGGGGTCGCCGACCTCTTCCTGTACGCCGCGCCCATCGCGCTGGTCGGTCTGGTCCTGGTCCTGTTCGTGAAGGAGGTCGCCTTGAAGTCGTCCAACGACGACGCGACGCAGTCGTCGCAGCCGGACGCGGAGCCGGTGTCCGCGGCGCCCGCCGACGTGACCACCGAGGACACCGGGGCCACCGGGGCCACCGCCCCGATCGTGACCGGCAGGACCCTGCACGGCACGGTCCGTACCGCCGAGGGAACGGCCGTACCGCACGCCGCGGTCACGCTGATCTCGCTCGCCGGACGGCAGCTCGGCCGCGCGGTCGCCCAGGAGGGCCGTTACGCGCTGGACGCCCCGGCGGCCGGTTCGTACGTCCTGATCGCCTCCGCCGACGGCTTCCAGCCGCAGGCGTCCACGGTGGTCGTGGGCGACGGGCCCGTCGCGTACGACATCCTCCTGTCCGGTACGAGCGGACTCGCCGGCACCGTGCGCACCGCGGACGGCGGCCTGCCCGTCGAGGACGCGATGGTCGTCGTGACCGACGTACGCGGCGACGTGCTCGCCACCGGCAGGTCGGCCGCACACGGCGACTTCGTCTTCGGCGAGCTGGTCCCCGGAACGGTGACCGTCGCGGTGAACGCGGCCGGCTTCCGGCCGGTGGCGCTGCCGGTGGAGATCGGCGGCCAGGGCGTCACCCGCGTCGAGGTCGCGCTCCAGTCCGGCGCGCTGGTCCGGGGCACGGTACGCGGCGGCGCCGCCCGGCGCCCGCTGGCCGACGCCCGGGTGACGCTGATGGACGCCGCCGGGAACGTGGTCGCCTCCTCCACCACCGGGGACGACGGGGCGTACGCCTTCGCCGACCTCGACTCGGGCGAGTACACGGTCGTCGCGACCGGCTACCCGCCGGTGGCCGGAGTGCTCACCGTCTCGGGCCGCGGCGTCGACGCCCACGACATCGAGCTCGCCCACCCGGGCGAGTAACCCAAGGCCCCCGGCCCGGGGCGCGTCCTTAGCGGAGGCGCGCCCCCCACGGCCGGTGTGGAAACGGGCCCCGGCAGCGGGCCCGACAGGCAGGGGACGGCCTGTCGGGCCCGGCCGGGGCCCACAGTCTTCAAGGAGAGGGAACGGGATGGGACTTCGCGCACAGGTACGGACCCGGGACGGCTGGGCCGTGCAGCACGCGGTGGTGACCGTGACCGACATGACGGGCACCCAGGTGATCCGGGCGGCCGCGGACGAGGAGGGGACGGCGAGGACCGAGACCCCTCTGCCCGCCGGTCCCTACACGGTGATCGTGACGGCCGCCGGCTACGCCCCCGCGGCGTCGACGGCGTTCGTCACGGCGAGCGGACGGGCGGACGCCGGAACGGTCGTACTGGCCCGCCAGGGCGGCGTGGAACTCCCGCCCCCCGGCACCTGGACGCTCGACCCGGCGCATTCCTCGGTGGCCGCGGTCGCGCAGCACCTGGGCATCTCCAGCGTGCACGGCCGCTTCACCGAGTTCGGCGGGCGCATCGAGATCGCCGAGGACCTGGAGAAGTCGCGCGTCGAGGCCGTCATCACGGCGGCCAGCATCGACACCGGCAACGGCATGCGGGACGGCCACCTGAAGTCGCCCGACTTCCTGGACGTGGCGCGGTTCTCCGAGATCCGGTACAGCAGCACGGGCCTGACCCCGGCGGGCCCCGACCGGTGGACCGTGCACGGCGAGCTGTCCCTGCACGGGGTGGCGCGCGCCGTCGACCTGAACCTCAGCTACCTGGGGACGGGCCCGGACCCGTGGGGCGGCGTACGGGCGGCCTTCCGCGCGACGGCCGAGCTGCGCCGCGACGACTTCGCCATGAACTACAACCAGGTCGTCCAGGCGGGCATCTCCGCGATCGGCGCGACGCTGCGGGTCGAACTCGACATGCAGGCGGTGCAGGGGGACCGGCTCCCGCAGGCATAGCGTCCGCGGAGCGCTGGCGGAGCGTTAGCGGGAGGCGCGGCCGGTGAAGGAGCCGGGCGAGGGCGGGCCGTCGCCCGCCTCGGACACCAGGGCGTAGCAGAGGTCCCGCAGCTTGACGTTCCGTCCCTGCGAGGCCCGGCGCAGTATGTTCAGCGCCACACCCGCCGTGCAGCGCCTGCGGGCCATGACGATGCCGATCGCCTGGTCGATGACCGAGCGCGAGAGCATCGCGGTCCGCAGGTCGTGCACCGTCTCCGCCTCCCGCTCGATGCGTTCGGCGACGGCGACCGCCCCGGCCGCCTGGGCGGACAGCTGCCGCGCCGTGTCCCGCTGGGTCCTGAAGGCGTGGGGCCGGCCGGAGTAGAGGTTGAGGGCGCCGAGGGCGTGGGAGTTCAGCGCCAGCGGAGTGGCCAGGACGGACCGTACGCCGTGCGCGGCGGCCGCCGCCGGGTACGGGCCCCAGCGCCGCTCCTGGAGCATGTCGGGTACGTAGTTCTCCTCGCCGTTCTCCATGCTGCACACGCAGGGCCCGGCCTCGGCCTCGTACTGCAGCAGATCCAGCCGGAGCGCTTCGCCGCTTTCGGCGGCGGCCGTCACCAGGCGGCCGCCCCGGCGCATCGTGATGCTGCACGCCTGTGCGCCGTCCATCGCGCGTACGGCGCGCCGCGTCACGTCCTGGAGGAAGGCGTGCAGGCCACGCCAGTCCGTGAACGCGTCGTGGAGCGAGGCGAAGTCGAAGCCGTCGGCCGGGGTGCTCCCCGTGCCCTCTGCGCTCCTTGCCGTATCCGTCATGCGTTTCCTGTGCCCGCGATCGCGCCGGTCACTCTGGGTGCTATTCCGTGGTCCTGACTTCGACGATGCGTGACGCGATGTCGCGGAGCTTCACATTGCCTTTCTGCGAGGCGCGCACGAGACGGTCGAAGGCCTGCGACGCGTCGATGTTCATGCGCCCCATGAGGATGCCGGTGGCCTGCCCGATCACGTCCCGTGTGTGCATGGCCTCGGAGAGCTGCTCCTGCACTTCGACGGAGTCCAGGGCGATGCCGAGGTGGGCCGAGAACAGCCGCCCGACGCGTACGGACTCGTCGTCGAAGGCGCTCGGCTTGCGTGAGTAGAGCGTCAGCACGCTGAATCTTCGCTGGTGGCCCCGGAGCCGGAGGAACAGGACGGAGCGCAGGCCGTTCTCGGCGAGCACCGGCCCGTGGCCGTCGCACGCGGCGATCTCCTCTATGCGGGCGACGGGGCTGGTCCACAGCTCCGGCCGGCCCATGGCGCAGCCCGCTCCGCATCCGGTGGCCGCGTCGAGGGTCCGTATCACCTCGTCGGTCCAGGCGACGGTACGGACGTCTCCGGCGCGTTCGACGAGGGAGATACCCGCGTGATCGGCGTCGGGCACGATCTCCCTGGCCAGTCGCACCCCGGCCCGTGCCGTCTCCGCATGTCCTTCGGCTTCGTACAGGGTGATCGCGGCAGCGGCCAACGACTCCGCCAACGAGACAGACTTCCCCATGGGGGAAGAACCGTAGGAAATCTCAGGAATGTCGAACGCAGACACCACGAACCTCTTCGGCGAGCATGACTGAAGGTGCGGCCATGCGCAGGAGAGCTCCGCAGCACATTCCCGACTGCGAGCAAAGGACGGATAGACTCTATCTCTATCCGCTTCTGTCCCACGACGAAGCATTCGTGGTGATGGCCGACCGCTCAGCGGGCCGTCATCACCTCGATGCCCGCGATCAGTGTCTCCAGCGCGAACTGGAAGTCGCGCTCGCGCATCTCCGCCACCGTGTCCCCGCCCCGCGCCTCCATCAGGTCCTTCGCGCTCTCGAACGTCTCGCGCAGCTGCGGCGCGGTGCTCATCGTGCCCATCGCCTGGGCGAAGAACTCGTCCTGGCTCATGCCCGCCGACGCGCACCGCTGCACGAAGTGGCCCTCGATCGTGCCGAACCCGTAGACGAACTGGAAGACCGCGGACAGGCCGCCCATCTGCCCGTGCGGCGGCAGTCCGGTCGCGCGCATCACGTCCTGGACGGCCCGGGAGAACGCCAGCGAGTGCGGCCCGATGTTGAGGAACGTGCCGATCAGCGGCGACACCCACACGTGCCGGACCAGCAACTCCCGGTAGCTGGTGGCCAGTGCGCGCAGCCGGTCCCGCCAGTCGCCGGTGTCCGCCGGGGGCGTGATCTCGCTGAAGACCGAGTCGAGGGCCAGCTCCAGCAGGTCGTCCTTGGTGTCGACGTACCAGTAGACGGACATGGCGGTGACGTTCAGCTCGGCGGCGAGCCGGCGCATGGAGAACTTCGCGAGTCCCTCGGCGTCGAGCAACCGCACCGACACCTCGGTGATCCGGTCCCGGTCGAGACCGGCCGGCTGGTCCGCCTTGCGGGTGCGTGGTGTCTTCCCCTCCAGCCAGACGCTGTTGCGGGCTGGGTTCCTGACGCGGTCGGCCGCGGACACCATGGACGCACACTCCTCGTTCTCCCGGCGGGGCGGGCAACGAACCGGAATGATCCGGTCCGCCTCCCGTTCCGATGCTAAGCCGCTGATGCTGCTCCGGATGAGTCTGCCCGCTCCGCACGGCGCAACAGCACCGCGCCGACCAGCTGGCTGGTCTCGACCCCCGAGGCGAAGGCGTCCGCGATACGGGCCCGCTCCTCCGCGCCGTCCGCCGCCGCCAGCGCCGCGGGCAGCGAGGCCGCGGCGGGAACGAGCGCGGCGAAGCGGGAGTTGAGCACCGCGCCCAGGACGGCCACGCCCGGGCCGTTGCCGAACTCGGCCGGCGTGCCGTTGACGCCCGCGCCCACACCGGCCTTCTCCGGCGGGATGGCGCTCATGATGGCGTTGGCCATGGCGGGCATCGCGAGCGAGATGCCCGCGCCCATCACGACCAGTCCGAGCAGCATTCCGCCGTGGCCGGACCCGGTGCCGCCGCCGAGTACCGCGATCGCGGCGAGACCGGCGGACAGCAGGGTCATGCCGGAGGCGATGGTCGCGCGGGCGGTGATCAACCGGGCGCTGGACCGGGCGAGTCCGGCGACCGGTGAGCCGACGCCGAAGAGCGCGAGGCCGGTGACGAGCATCTTCTTGCGGCCGTAGCGGTCGGCGGCGCTGCCGGCGGTGAGGAGGAGGCCCGACTGGACCAGGGAGTACGCGTTGATCATCCACTGGATGTCGGCGGTGGACGCGTCCGGTTCCTCGGTGAGGGAGGGGATCGCGACGTTCAGGACGGTGTTGTCGAGCAGCACGGTGAGCTGGGCGAGGCAGATGACACCGGGGATCAGCCAGCGCTGCGGGTGGCCTTGCGCGGTGGGGCGGTCGTCGCCGTCATGCGGGGGTCCCCTCGTACGGGTGCGGGGCGTTCGGCCTGTTCCCGTACACCGCACAAGGAGCCCCTGTACGCCGTATAACTATTTCCGCTCGGTCAGGTCGTAGAGGACCGTCCCGTCGACGGTGACCTTCGTGAAGTTCGCCTCCACCCATGTGGTGACGGCGGAGCCGCCGCCACCGGGACCTCCGCCGCTGCCGCTCGCGACGAAGTAGTGGATCTCGCCCTTCCGTACGTACGCCGTGAACTCGGCCAGGGTCGGGGAGGGATCACTGCCGTTGAAGCCGCCGATCGCCATCACCGGTTCCTCGGTGGCGAGTTGGTAGCTCGCGGCGTTCTGCGAGCCGATGGCGGCCGCGGCCCAGGTGTAGTCGTCGGCGCCGTCCCGGATCGTGGCCTCCACCTCGGAGCCGACGCTCTGCCCGTCGAGCAGTCCGCCCATGCCACCGCCCGCGCCGCTCTCGCGGGCCGTGCCGGGTCCTTCGGGGAAGCCGCCGGGCATCGCGCCGCCCTGCTGGCCACCGGGGCCGCCCGGCCGCCCCGCACCGGCACCGGCACCGGCACCGGCACCGGCACCGGCCGGAGGCTGCCCCGCACCGCCCGCCGGACGCTCGCCCCCGCCGAACCCGCCGCCGGGACCGCCCCGCGCCGAGGCCGGTCCCGCCGTGACGATGGATCCGGTGTGCGCGTCGGCGACCGTGGTCAGGGCGTACGCGCCCGGCCCCGCCAGCGCCGCCGCGAGACCCAGCCCCGCGGCCCCCAGCGCGGCTCTCCGGTCCACGCGCCCCGCGAGCGCCAGCCCGAGCGCGGCCACCAGACCGCAGACGAGCACGGCCCAGCGCAGCCACGGCAGGTAGTCGGAGGTGCGCCCCAGCAGGACGTACGCCCACAGGGAGGTCACCGCGGCCGTCGCGCCCAGCGTCGCCGCCGCCGCGAGCGAGCGGCGTTCCTCCCAGAGCACGGTCGCGCCCATGCCGATCAGGGCGGCGATGTACGGGGCCAGGGCCACCGTGTAGTACTCGTGGAAGATCCCGGCCATGAAGCTGAAGACGGCCGCGGTCGCCAGCAGCGAGCCGCCCCACGCGACGAACGCGGCCCGCGCCGTGTCCGTGCGCTTCGCCTTCCGGGTGACGACGATCCCCGCGACGAGCAGGATCAGCGCGGCGGGCAGCAGCCAGGAGATCTGGCCGCCGATGTCCGCACCGAACATCCGCCCGATGCCGCTCTCGCCCCAGCCGCCCCCTCGGCCTCCCCCGCCGCCGACGCTTCCGGTCTCCTCGCCGTTGATGCGGCCCAGGCCGTTGTAGCCGAAGGTCAGCTCCAGGAAGCTGTCGGTCTGCGAGCCGCCGACGTACGGACGCGAGGCCGCCGGCCACAGTTCGACGATCGCGACCCACCAGCCGCCCGCGACCACGGCCGCGAGCCCGGCGAGGGCGAGCCGGCCGAGGCGGCGGCGTACGGACGTGGGCGCGCACACGGCGTACAGCACGGCGAGCGGTGGCAGGATCAGGAACGCCTGGAGGGTCTTCGTCAGGAACGCGAAGCCGACCGCCGCCCCCGCCCACACCAGCCACTTCGCCCGCGCGTCCTCGAGGGCGCGGAGCACGCAGTACACGGTGACGGTCATCAGGAGCGCGAGCAGCGCGTCCGGGTTGTTGAACCGGAACATCAGCGCGGCGACGGGCGTGAGCGCGAGCACGGCGCCCGCGATCAGGCCGGCGGCGGGGGAGAAGCGGCGGCGTACGGCGGCGTACAGCACCGCGACCGTCCCCACCCCCATCAGCACCTCGGGGACGAGGATCTGCCACGAGCCGAGGCCGAAGAGCCGTACGGACAGGGCCATCGGCCACAGGGCGGCCGGGGGCTTGTCGACGGTGATGGAGTTCGCGGCGTCGGACGAGCCGAAGAAGAAGGCCTTCCAGCTCTCGCTGCCGGCCTGGACGGCGGCGGAGTAGAAGGAGTTGGCGTAGCCGGAGGCGCCGAGGTTCCAGAGGTAGAGCAGCGCGGTGGCGAGCAGCAGCGCGCACAGCGCGGGACGGGCCCAGCGGGGGTCGTCGCGTCGGTGTGTGGTCATCGGTCGGCCCTCTGGGGTGCGGTGCGGTCGGTGGGCCTGTCGGGGAAGACCCAGGCCCGGAAGAGCAGGAAGCGGAGCACGGTCGAGGCGAGGTTCGCCGCGACGAGCACGGCCAGTTCGGTGCCGTGGGAGGGGGCGTCCGAGGACGCGGCGGCGTCGAGGGCGGCGAGCGAGCCGCTGGTGAGGGCGAGCCCGATGCCGAACACGACGAGGCCCTGGGCCTGGTGGCGCAGGGCGCGGTCACGGCCCCGTACCCCGAAGGTGAGCCTCCGGTTGGCCGCCGTGTTGGCCACGGCCGACACGAGCAGCGCGAGCGCGTTGGCGGCCTGCGGCCCCGCCCCCGTACGGAAGGCGGAGTAGAGCGCCAGGTAGACCAGCGTGCTCAGTGCGCCCACGACGCAGAAACCGACCAGCTGGCGGGCGAGGCCGCCGGGGACGCCGCTGATCGCACGGTCGCGCGGGTCGTCGCCGAAGGGCCGCGCGAGCCGGTCCAGCGGCAGCGAGCCGACGGCGAGCGCGCGCCCGACGCGCCAGACGCCCTTGAGGTCGTCGACGGCCGTCCGCACGATGCGGACCGTGCTGTCGGGGTCGTCGACCCAGTCCACCGGCACCTCGTGGATGCGCAGTCCGGCGCGTTCGGCGAGCACGAGCATCTCGGTGTCGAAGAACCACCCGGTGTCCTCGACCATCGGCAGCAGCCGCTCGGCGACGTCGGCCCGTATCGCCTTGAACCCGCACTGCGCGTCGGAGAAGCGGGCGGCGAGGGAGGAACGGAGGATCAGGTTGTACGTACGCGAGACGAACTCGCGCTTCGGCCCGCGCACGACCCGCGAACCGCCCGCGAGCCGGGAGCCGATGGCGAGGTCGGAGTGGCCCGAGATCAGCGGGGCGACCAGCGGGAGCAGGGCCTTGAGGTCGGTGGAGAGGTCGACGTCCATGTAGGCGAGGACCGGCGCGTCGGAACGCTCCCAGACCGCGCGCAGGGCCCGCCCGCGCCCCTTCTGCTCCAGCCGTACGGAGGTCACGCCGGGCAGCACGCGCCCGAGCCGGGCGGCGATCCCGGGCGTGCGGTCGGTGCTCGCGTTGTCGGCGACGGTGATCCGGAATCCGTACGGGAACGTGCGGGCCAGGTGCTCGTGGAGGCGGAGCACGCACGCTTCGAGGTCCTTCTCCTCGTTGTGGACCGGTATGACGACGTCAAGCACGGGTACGGGGGCGCCGCCCGCTTCCCCGGCCGGGAGATGCTCCCTGGCCGGGAGGGCGCCCGCTGAAGTGTCGGTTCGCATGGCCCCGACCCTCGTGAACCGCCCTGTCAGGGCGGTGTGGCAGCCCTGTGACCCACCTGTGAGTCACGCCGGCGCGGCTTCCCGCGCTTCCCGCGCCGCGGCCGGAAGACGTACCGCGAAGACCGTGCGGCCCGGCGTGCTCTCCACCGTGACGCCGCCGCCGTGCGCGACCACCACGGCCCGCACGATCGCGAGGCCCAGGCCGGTCGACGCCGTCTCCCCCGCCGCCTCCGCGCGCCGCGCGCGGGACGCGTCCCCGCGGGCGAAGCGCTCGAAGACGTACGGGAGGAGGGCGGGAGCGATGCCGGGGCCGTCGTCCGCGACTTCCGTCACGACCCGGCCGTCCTCCAGGCGCACGCGGGCGGTGACGGTGGTCCCCGGCGGGGTGTGGGTGCGGGCGTTGGCCAGCAGGTTCACCAGGACCTGCTGGAGGCGGGCGGGATCGCCGCGTACGACGGCGGGCTCGTCCGGGAGCTCCAGCCGCCAGACGTGCCCCTGCCCGGCCACCCGCGCGTCGCTGACCGCGTCCACGACGAGCGGCGAGAGATCGGTGCGCTCGTACGACAGCGGGCGCGGGCGGCCGGCGTCCGGCCCCGCGTCCGGCCGCGCGTCCAGCCGCGCCAGCAGCAGCAGGTCCTCCACCAGGCCCGTCATCCGCGCCGCCTCCGACTCGATCCGCCCGAGGGCGTGCCGCGTGTCGGGCCCGGCCGTCTCCTGCCCGCGCCGGGTGAGCTCGGCGTACCCGCGGATCGAGGCGAGCGGCGTGCGCAGTTCGTGGCTCGCGTCCGCGACGAACTGCCGCACCCGCGTCTCGCTCTCCTGCCGCGCCGCCAGCGCCGAACCGACGTGCCCGAGCATCCGGTTGAGCGCCGCCCCGACCTGTCCGACCTCGGTCCGGGGATCGGCCTCCTGCCCGCGCACCCGCTCGTGGAGCGCCACCTCACCACTGTGCAGCGGAAGTTCGGACACCCGCGTCGCGGTCGCGGCGACCCGCCGCAGCGGACGCAGCGCGACGCCCACGATCGCCGTCCCCGCGAGCCCGGCGGCGACCAGCCCGGCGGCCGTGACGCACACCTCGACGACGATCAGCGTGCTGACGGTGTCCTGTACGCCGCCGAGCGGAAAGCCCAGCACCACGGACCCGTCGCGCGCCGAAGCGACCCGGTAGTCACCGAGCCCCGGAAGGGTCACCGTGTGCGGCGCGGCGTCCCGCTCCACCGAGCCCAGCGCCCGGGCCTGCGCGCCGGACAGCGCCTCCAGGTGCGCCTCGGGCCGCGCTCCCCGCGCCTCGGTGCTCTTCGCGCTCGCCGGCACGGTCCCGTCCGGGGCGACGAGCCCGCCGACGGTCCCCAGCGGCTGTCCGGGCGCCGCCACGAACCTCAGCTCCTGGCCGGCCTCCCCCGGAGGGACGCCTTCGGCCCGCCGCACGGACGACACCAGCCGGCCGTCGAGCTGGCTCTCCAGGTACGAGTGCAGGGCGATCGTCGTGACCGTCCCGATCACCGCCGCGACCACCGCGATCAGCGCGAGGGCCGACAGCACCAGCCGGCTGCGCAGGGACACCACTCACCCGCCCGGCTTGATCAGGTACCCCGCCCCGCGCCGGGTGTGGATCATCGGCGGGCGGCCGGCGTCGATCTTCCTCCTCAGGTACGAGATGTAGAGCTCGACGACGTTCGCCTTCCCCCCGAAGTCGTAGCTCCACACCCGGTCCAGGATCTGCGCCTTGCTGAGCACACGCCGCGGGTTGCGCATCAGGAAGCGCAGCAGCTCGAACTCGGTCGCGGTGAGATGGATCCCCTCGCCGCCCCGGGCCACTTCGTGGCTGTCCTCGTCGAGCGTCAGGTCCCCCACCGCCAGCAGCGACTCGTCGCGTACGGCCGCGGCCGCCGTCCCCGACCGGCGGATCAGCCCGCGCAGCCGCGCCACCACCTCCTCCAGGCTGAACGGCTTGGTGACGTAGTCGTCGCCGCCCGCCGTCAGCCCGGCGATCCGGTCCTCGACCGAGTCCCTGGCCGTCAGGAACAGCACGGGGACGTCCGGCAGTTCGCAGCGCATCCGCCCGAGGACGGCGAGGCCGTCCATGTCCGGCAGCATCACGTCCAGTACGACCGCGTCGGGCCGGAAGTCGCGCGCGGAGCGGACCGCGCCGGCGCCGTCACCGGCGCTGCGGACCTCCCACCCCTCGTATCGCAGTGCCATCGACAGCAGCTCGGCGAGCGGCGCCTCGTCGTCCACGACGAGCACCCGCACGGGCCCGCCACCGGGTCTGAGCATCTCGGTACGCATGGGCCCCAGCCTGGACGGCGCCTCTGAGAGCTTCCTTTCCCGTTCCTGTGAATCCCCTGAGAAACCTGAGAAACCCGCACCCCACTCATCCCCACCCGCCCGCGCACCCGCCCGCGCACCCGCCGTCAGAGCCCGAAGAGCCGCGCCGCGTTCCCGCGGCAGACGGCCCGCAGCCAGTCGTCCCCCAGCTCCAGCCGCTCCAGGGCCTCCAGCTGGTGCCCGTAGCCGTACGGGATGTTGGGGAAGTCCGTCCCCAACAGGATCCGGTCGCCCAGATCCGCGAGCCGCCCCAGCTCCCTCCCGGGAAAGGGCATCAGCCGCTCGGAGAAGTCGGTGAACGCCATGGTCGTGTCGAGCCGGACCTCCCCGTACCGCTCCGCCAGGGCGAGGAAGTCCCCGTACTCGGGCATCCCCATGTGCGCCACCACGAGCCGCAGCCGCGGATGCCGCGCCAGCAGCCGCCCGACCGGCCCGGGTCCGGTGTGCCTGCCGGGCACGGGCCCCGAGCCGCAGTGCGTCACCACCGGGATCCCGGCCTCCGCCAGGAGCCCCCACACGGGGTCGAGCAGCGCGTCGTTCGCGTCGTACGCCCCGACCTGGAGGTGGGACTTGAAGACCCGCGCCCCGCTCTCCACGGCCTGCCGCACGTACGCCGCGGCCCCCTCCTCCGGAAAAAACGTCGCCGTGCGCAGGCACTCGGGGGTCCGGGCCGCGAAATCCGCCGCCCAGCCGTTGAGCCAGACCGCCATCCCCGCCTTGTGCGGATAGAGCATCGAGGTGAAGTGCCGCACCCCGAACTCCCGCAGCAGCGCGACCCGTTCCTCCTCCTCGTGCCGGTAGGCGATGGGCCACTCCGTCCCGGTCAGCGGCCCGACGGCGTCGAAGTACGCCCACACCTTCCTGAGCACCCGTTCCGGCATGAAGTGCGTGTGCACGTCGACGATCCCCGGCAGCCCGAGCCGCTCCCAGAACCGCCGTACGCCCGCGGCCTCCCCCTCGGCCCCGGGCACGTCCCCACCGCGCACGCGGCGCGGTTCTTCCCCGTACCTCTCGTCCATGCCGGTCACCCTCCACCGCGGACGCCCCCACGGTCCACCCTCCCGGAGCAAGGGGCCCGGAGGAGATCCGCGCACCGCCCTCCCGGTCAGAAGAGCCCGCCCTGCACACCCCGCTCCGCGCTTCTGACCGGCACGCTCACACCCGCCGCCCCGCTCCGGTCGCCGGCCAGCTCCCACCCGCTCATCAGCCGGGTGTCGAGCACCACCACCCCGCCGTCCGCCGTCCCCAGATGCAGATCGGGCCCGGCCGCGGCCAGCAGCCTCCCCGCGACCACCCCGCCCGGGGTCAGTTCGGTCACCGCGCCGGTCATCGGCCGCAGCCCCTCCAGCCCGAAGACCCCGGCATGGTCCACCACCTCGAACGGCGCCCGCTCCAGCGACTCCGGCCAGCCCGCGAGCACCCCGGCCCGCCGGTGCAGTTCCTCGATCTCCCGCGCCCGCTCCGCCCTCCCGGGCAACGAGGTCCGCACGGCCCGCTTCTCCTTGTACGGAATCCGGTCCGGCACCCCCAGCGCCGCCCGCAGCAGCTCCTCGGTCCGCCGCGCCGCCATCAGCGGCCCGCGCCCCAGCCAACTGAACGCCACCGCCCCCTGCTCCAGCAGCCGCGCGGACCCGCGCTCGTCCGCCGTGATCCCGACCTTGACCATCCCGGGGCCGAACCAGGCCAGGTAGACGGCGTACGGCCGCGGATCGTCCGCCATCGTGTCCGCCGCCACCGACCGCGACCGGTCCAGCCGCGCGCACTCGGGGCACTGCCCGCCGCTGCTCCGCCCCGGCACCACGGCGTGCAGCGGGCACCCGCCCCGGCGCGCCCCGACGCACAGGCGCTCCGCACCCGTCACCCGGAACGCGATGTCACTCCCGTACGCCGGCTCACTGACCCGTTCGGCCCGCCCCCGGCCCCCGCTCCCGCTCGGCCCGTGCCCGTACGCGTACCAGGCGAGCACCGGCCGCCCCGCTGTCCACCGCAGCCCACCGCACAGCCAGCTCATACCCGGAGGCTAACGGCGTCCTCCGGAACGCAAAAAACCGGAGGCCCTGACGATTTCTCGTCAGGGCCTCCGGCCTGTTGTGCACTCGGCAGGATTCGAACCTGCAACCTTCTGATCCGTAGTCAGATGCTCTATCCGTTAAGCTACGAGTGCTTGGCGTCCTGGGCTTTTCTGCCCCGTCGGCGTTGCGAGAACAACATTACATGACCTGCGCCGTGACGCGAAATCCATTCCCCGTAGCCCTGCTGAGCTGCGAAAACAGTCCTCGGACAGCCTTGGAACGACCGAAGCCCCGGTCCAGGGACCGGGGCTTCGGTGATCAAGCGCGGAGGCGGAGGGATTTGAACCCTCGATGGGCTTTAAGACCCAAACCGCATTAGCAGTGCGGCGCCATAGACCGGACTAGGCGACGCCTCCAGCACACTCTCGCCTGCGCGAGTGGGTGCGTGCAGATGATGACACAGCCTTGCGGGGTGTCACCAATCGCTGCCCACGGTACTAGGCCGGTGGGCCACAGAGCAAAGTCTTGGCGGTTGCGCAACGCCGCGGGCCGCGGAGCGTTAGAGAGTGCGGGGCACCCGGCCCCGCTTTTCCTCGTTCCAGGAGTCTCCATGCTGCGTCGCCTCGCCCTCACCGCCGCCGCGTCCGCCGCCGTACTGTCCGCCGCCCTCCCCGGCGCCTCCGCCGCGGCCGTGCCCATCCCGCTGCCGTCACTCCAGGACATGATCCCGGTGACGGACGCTCCGCGGGGCCCGCAGGACCGGCTCACCGTGACGACGGCCGGGACGGGCAACCGGGCCGCCAACGGGACGTACGAACTGCGCTGCGGGCCCGCCGGCGGCACGCACCCCGACGCGCGCTCCGCGTGCGACCGGCTCGACGAGCTGGCCAGGCAGGGCGACCCCTTCGCGCCCGTGCCGCAGAACCGGATGTGCACCCACCAGCACGGCGGCCCCGCCACGGCCCGGATCACCGGAACGTGGGACGGGCAGCGCGTCGACGCGAGCTTCAATCAGGGCAATGGCTGCGAAATCGCCCGCTGGCGCGACATGGAGCCGGTGCTTCCCAGCGTGCGTTCCTAGTCCGCCCCCGCTCCGCCTCCAGCAGTGCCACGGGGCGCTCGCACCTGGTCAGGGCGTACGCCATGACGTCCGATGTGCCCGCAAGCGCACACAACCTTGGTGAGAGCTCCCCCTCATCCGCCGTCGCGCGCCCACCGCCTGCCTTTAGACTCCCTCCAGTGACAGCTTGCGGCCCGAGGGTCAAAATGAGGCCGGTTGTCGGCAAGGTGCAGTAGTTCAGGGAGGAACCGTCGACGTGAGCAGCAGGCCATCCCGAGGCGCTGCTCGCCTCGCAGCGATACTCGACGCCCTCCCTGACGGGCTGTTGCTCGTCAACTGCAACGGCACCGTCGTCAACGCCAACACCATCGCCCTGGAGACGTTCGAGTCGCCGGGCACCGGGCTCGTCGGGCGCGGGCTGCTGGACCTGCTGCCCTCCTTCGACTCGAAGCTGATCCCGGGATCGATGCGGCGGGCCGACGGCGCGGACGACCGGGGACGTACGAAGCCGACCCGGATGATCGCGCGGCGCACGGACGGGACGGAGTTCCCGGTCGAGGTGACCAGCGCGAACCTGGAGGACGGCCGGGACGCGTACGCCTCCCACACCGAGCGCCCCGGCTACACCGGCGACGAGCTGCTGATGCTCGTCGTGCGCGACCTGTCGGGGACCGTCGACACCGAGGCGGAGCTGGCGCGTTCGCAGCGCCAGACCGAGATGATCCTGCGGGCCGCGTCCGAGGGCGTCGTCGGGACCGACACCGACGGGCGCGTGGTGCTGGTCAACCCGGCCGCCGCGCAGATGCTCGGCTACCGCGCGAGCGATCTCGGCGGCAAGGAGCTGCACACCCTCGCGATCCACTCGCGCGCCGACGGCAGCCCCTTCCCGTACGACGAGTCACCGCTCGCGGACACGCTCAAGTCCGGGCGCAAGCACCGGGTGCGCGGGCAGGTCCTGTGGGCGAAAAACGGCAAGCCGGTGTCGGTCGACCTGACGACCGCCCCCGTGCGGGACGGCGACCAGCTGGTCGGCGCGGTGATGACCTTCACCGACCGCCGGCCGTACGACGAACTGGTCGAGAAGCAGGCCGAGGTGCTCGACCGCGAGAACCGGCGGTACGAGGAGATGGCCGCGCGCCACGCCCAGCTGACCGCCGTACTGGGCGACTCGCTGCGCGGGCCGCTGGAGGAGCTGCGGGGCGAGCTGGGGACGCTGGCGTCCGACCCCGCCGGGCAGCTGTGGCCCGAGGCGAACCAGATCCTGCATCACCTGGCCGCCGGTTACGCCCGGATGACGACCCTCGTCGACAACGTGCTGGGCTTCCAGCGCCTCGCGGAGGGCATGGAGCAGCTGGACAAGAAGAAGGTCCTGCTCGACGGCGTGGTGGCGGCCGGTGTCGAGGGCGCGGTCGAGCTGATCGGGCCCGGGCGCGCGCAGTTCGCGGTGCACGCGCCGCCGATCGAGGCCGAGGTGGACGCCGGGCGGCTGGCGACGGCGCTCGCGCACCTGGTCGCCGACGTGGCCGGGATCGACTCGACGGGCAACGCCCCGGCGGCGGCCGCCGGCGGCGGGCACACGGACTCGACGATCGTGGTCGCGGCGGCGCAGCGCGGCGAGGTCGTACGCATCGAGGTGCGCGGCCCGTACGCCGGGGGAGACCCGGTGCACGAGCCGATCGTGCGCGGCATCGTGGCAGCGCACGACGGTGTGCTGCAGACGCATGAGGTGCCCGGTAGGGGCGGAAGCGCGTACGTACTGGAGGTGCCGCTCGGCGCGGGTGCGGGGGCGGCGGCGGTCCCGGCGCGGGGCAAGGCGGCCGTGGCCGCTCCCGACCCGGTGCCGGTGCCGGCGCAGCAGTCGGCTCCCACGGACGGGGCCGGGCGGCGGGCACGGCGGGCGTCCACGGACGCCTTCCTGGAACTGGAGAGCAAGAGCACGGCGGCCGAGCCGGCCGAGGCGGACGCCGACGGCGAGGCGGTGGCGCCCACCGGGCGGCGCCGGGCGCGGCGCGGCGGTCCGGGCGAGGCCGGCGCCGCCGGTCCGCAGGAACGTATTCCGGCGCAGGCCACGGGGGACGGCGGCCCGGGCGTCCCGGCCCTCGGTCCGGGGTCCGGCGGCACGGGGCGCAGGCGCGGGCGGCCGAGTCCGGTCGAGGGGCGCCCGGGCGGGGACGGTCGCGGCGCAGAACCGCGTGCCGCGCTGCCCGCCGCCGGTCCTTCCGGGGCTTCCGGCACTCCCGGCGCCGTCTCGGAGGGCTCCGTCGTGACGGCCTCCGAAGGGGCGCACGGAACCGGGCGCGCGGCGCGCGGGGAGACGGTGCCGCCCCAGGGGGTGCCCGTCGACGTACCGGGAACGGCGGGGCAGCGCGCGCTGCGCGGCGGGGGCGGGTCGCACGAGACCGCTCTTCCCGCGCTGTCCGCCGCGCCGCCCGCCGGGGGCGAGTCCCCGCAGCAGTCCTCCGGGCGGCGTGCGCGCAGGGCGCTCGCGCCGGCGCAGGAGCGGTCCCCCGAGGCTCCCCGCAGCGCGTTCGCGCTGCCGCCGGCCGACGCCGACCGCGTGCGGCCGACGGCGGGCGAGGCGGACACCTCGCTGCCGGGGCGCCACGACGCCGTACGCACCGCTCCGGACGCGGACCGCACCCCGCCGCAGCCGCACCCCGCCCCGGCGCCCACGGGACGGCGCAGGGCGCGCAGGGACGTTGAGCCGGGACAGCCCGACTGGGCGGTGGGCGGGACTCCCCCGGGACACGGAACGGCCATGCCCTCCCCGAGTGACGCGGGAGAGCAGCGGACGAAGGCGGGGGCAGGGGAAGGGTCTTCGGCTCCGGACGCCCGCGGCTCCACCCACGACGCCGCGCGGACCGGTGACGCCGCCTCCGTGCCCCCGGGCTGGTCCTCCGCTGCCGGCGGGACCACCGCCACGGCCACCGGTACGACCCAGACCTGGCCCGCCCGCGACTTCGCGGCAGGGGTGAGCGAGGACGATGCCGAGCAGCACGGGGGCGGCCCGAACGCCGCCGCTCCCGCCCCGGACCCCGCCGCCGGGCCCCAGCCGCCGCGTACCGCGCAGCCGTTGCCGCCCGCCCAGCCCGTGCCCGCCGACTCCTCGCAGGGCCGCGCGTTCAGCGTGCGCACCCTCGGCCAGGGCATGCCGTTCGCGCAGCAGATCGCCCAGCAGCAGAACGAGACCCTGGGTTCGGGGCGCCGCCGCAAGCTCGCCGCCGTGCGCACCGAGGCGGAGCAGCCCGCGCCCGCCGAGGGCACCGAGGCCCCGGACGCCGAGGCCGCCGCCCGCCCGCACCCGCACTCCCAGGGCCCGCTCCAGCACCGGCTGCCGGCCCAGGCCGAGGGGCGCGCGTACGCCATAGGCGCACCCGACGAGGGCTCCGAGGGGCCCGAACCGCTGGACGGCCCCAACGGCGCCGTGGAGGTGGCCAACCGGCCCCAGCCGCAGCCCGTCGACGACGAGCTGCCCCCGGAGCCGCTCGACAACCCGCGCCGCCTGCTGGTGTGGCCGGCCCCGGACGCCTCGACGCAGCAGGCGCTGAGCGACCGCGGCTACCGCCCGGTGATCGTGCACTCCCGCGAGGAGGTCGACGCGCAGATAGCGGCCTTCCCTGCCGCGCTGTTCATCGACCCGCTGACCGGGCCGATCACGCGTACCGCGCTCCAGTCGCTGCGCCAGGCCGCCGTCGCCGCCGAGGTCCCCGTCCTGGTGACGGCCGGGCTCGGGCAGGCGACGCGTGAGGCGGCGTACGGCGCGGACCCCGCCGTACTGCTGAAGGCGCTCGCGCCGCGCGACAGCGAGCAGCACCCGTCGCGCGTCCTGCTGATCGACGAGCACGAGGAGATCGCGCTCGCGCTCACGGAGACGCTGGAGCGGCGCGGCCTGCAGGTGGCGCGCGCCGCGACGGACACCGAGGCGGTCGCGCTGGCGACGCAGATGCGGCCGAACCTGGTGGTGATGGACCTGATGCAGGTACGCCGCCGCCGGGCCGGAATCGTGGACTGGCTGCGCGCGAACGGGCAGTTGAACCGCACTCCGCTGGTCGTCTACACCTCGGCCGGACTCGACGAGGGCGAACTGCACCGGCTCGCCTCGGGGGAGACGGTGCTCTTCCTCGCGGAGCGCTCGACCAGCGGTGAGGTGCAGGGCCGGATCGTGGACCTGCTCGCGAAGATCGGCACCAACTGAGCCGTGGCCGGCACGGACTGAAGGGGCCCCGCCGCGGTGGGGCCCCTTCAGCGGTTCACGGGCGCGTCAGAACTTCGTGACGTCCAGCTCGCCGTCCGCGTACTGCTTGCGGATCACCTTCTTGTCGAACTTGCCCACGCTCGTCTTCGGCACGGCCGGGACCGTCGCCCACCGCTCCGGCAGCTGCCACCTCGCGATCCTGCCGGCGAGGAACGCCCTCAGCTCCTCGTAGTCCGCGGTCGCGCCCTCCTTCAGCACCACCGTCGCCAGCGGGCGTTCGCTCCACCTGTCGTCCGGTACGGCGACGACGGCCGCCTCCGCGACGTCCGGGTGGGCCATCAGGGCGTTCTCCAGCTCCACACTCGAAATCCACTCCCCGCCGGACTTGATGACGTCCTTCGCGCGGTCGGTGAGGGTGAGGTAGCCGTCGTGGCTGATGACGCCGATGTCGCCGGTCTTGAGCCAGCCGTCCTCGCTGAACTTGTCGTCCGGCCTGAGGTCCTCGCCGGCCGCGCCGCCGTAGTACGCCCCCGCGATCCAGTTGCCGCGTACCTCCAGCTCACCGGCCGACTCGCCGTCCCAGGCGAGGACGTCGCCGCCGGGTCCGACCAGGCGCGCCTCGACACCGGCCGGGAAGCGGCCCTGCGTGACGCGGTACGGCCACTCCTCCTCGGGCGTGAGGCCGGCCGGCGGGTGGGCCATGGTGCCGAGCGGCGAGGTCTCCGTCATGCCCCAGGCGTGGCACAGGCGCACACCGAGCTTGTCGTACGCCTCCATGAGGGCGGGCGGGCATGCCGCGCCGCCGATGGTGACGCTCGCCATGGAGGAGAGGTCGCGGGGGTTGGCCGTGACCTCGGCGAGCAGGCCCTGCCAGATGGTGGGGACGGCGGCGGCGTGCGTCGGCTTCTCGCGCTCGATCATCTCGGCGAGCGGGGCGGGCTGGAGGAACCGGTCCGGCATGAGCATGTTGATGCCGGTCAGGAAGGTGGCGTGCGGCAGCCCCCAGGCCATGACGTGGAACTGCGGCACGACGACGAGGGTGGTGTCGCGGTCGGTCAGGCCCATCGACTCGGCCATGTTGACCTGCATGGAGTGCAGGTAGAGGGAGCGATGGGAGTAGACGACGCCCTTGGGGTCACCGGTGGTGCCGGAGGTGTAGCACATGGCCGCGGCGGCGCGTTCGTCCAGCTCGGGCCAGTCGTACGTGGTGGGGCGGTCCGCGATCAGGTCCTCGTACTCGTGCACGCGCGGCGCGCAGCCGTCGAGGAGCGAGCGGTCCCCGGGGCCCGACACGACCACGTGCTCGACGGTCCTCAGGTGCGGCAGGAGCGGCGCGAGCAGCGGCAGCAGCGAGCCGTCGGCGATGACGACGCGGTCGGCGGCGTGGTTGACGATCCAGGCCAGCTGCTCGGGGGGCAGGCGCAGGTTGAGCGGGTGGAGCACGGCGCCCATGGAGGGGATCGCGAGATACGCCTCCACGTGCTCGCAGTTGTTCCACATGAGGGTCGCGATCCGCTGGTCGCCGTCGACCCCGAGCTCGTCGCGCAGGGCGTTCGCGAGCCGGATCGCGCGCTCGCCGGTCTCGGCGAAGGTGCGGCGCCGGGGCTCGGTCTCACCAGTCCAGGTGGTGACCTGTGAGCGGCCGTGGATCGTCATCCCGTGCGTCAGGATGCGGGTCACGGTCAGTGGTACGTCCTGCATGGTGCTCAGCACGGCGTCCTCCCGGTGGGCGCTACGTGGCAGTAATAAGGGTGGCCTGATTCTGCGCACGTACCGCTCGGTATGTCACTACTTCCGGGAGTACGAATCGTCCGGGCCCCGCGGGGAGGCCGGAGGAGGTCAGCGGGCCGGGGACAGCTCCGGGTCCTCGCGGAGCTTGCCGAGGGCGCGCGAGACGGCGCTCTTGACCGTACCGACGGAGACGCCCAGGACCTCGGCCGTCTGAACCTCGCTGAGGTCCTCGTAGTAGCGCAGGACGACCATCGCGCGCTGGCGGTCCGGCAGCTTCATGACCGCCCGCCACATCGCGTCGCGCAGCACCTGCCGTTCGGCGGGGTCGGCGGCCGTGGCGGCGGCGGTGGCGGCGGGCTCGGGCAGCTCGTCGGTGGTGAACTCGTCGACCTTGCGCTTGCGCCACTGGGAGGTGCGGGTGTTGAGCAGGGCGCGGCGTACGTAGCCGTCGAGGGCGCGGTGGTCCTCGATGCGGTCCCAGGCGACGTACGTCTTGGTGAGCGCCGTCTGCAGCAGGTCCTCCGCGTCGCACGGGTTCGCGATGAGCGAGCGCGCGGTGCGCAGCAGCACGGGCCCCCGGGCGCGGACGTACACGGAGAACGACGGATAGGGCGCGGGTGCCGTCGCCGGCGCCCTCGTCGCCGCCTTGGGTGCGCTGGTGCGGACAGGCGTGGTCATGGCTCCACGCTAGGAGCGGGTACCGCGCCGCGGATCGGCCACAGGTCCCGAAGCCGGATCCGCCTCAGGTTGTAGGGGTGGTGCCGGCCCCACCTCCTGAGGGTGGAGGACGCCCGGGCTTCCGTAAGGGGCGCGTCTCGGGGGCAGGGCCGGCTCATCGCCCGTTGTGGCAGGTCAGGGGCGGATCCGGGCGACAGGGGCGTCCACCGCGTTGCGGTCGATGTTCAGGCGCCGGCCGCCGTGCTTCTCCGTGACGTTCCCGGCGTACTGGTGGATGCGGCGGTGCGGCGTCCAGGCCCGGTCGGACAGGGACCGCTCGCCGTACAGCGACGGCTTGCCGTTCCAGCGGGCGAACCACATCGCCGACGGCAGGTCCGCCTCCTTCGCCTTGCGGGCGCGCTCCATGTGCCGCACGCCGGAATCCGCGCTGCTGTAGAAGCCGGGGAGGTACGCGTACTTGCGCACTTCGCGGCTCCAGCCGCGGACGAAGTCGAGGGTGGTACGGGCGCAGCGGCTGTTCCCCGCGTCGTACGCCTCCATGTCGAGGTAGAGCGCGCTGCCCTTGAGCATGCCCAGCTTCTTCGCCGCGCCGACCGCCTCCCTGGCCTCCTTCTTGCCCTGGCGCCAGGGCGCGTTGCCCATCCTGACGTGCCGCTTGTTCTTGGCCAGTACGCAGGGGGACTGCGAGCCGACGAAGACGGGCAGCAGCCGCCAGCCCAGCCGGTCCACGTCCGCCACCCACTTCTTGGTGAGGTTGCTCTGCTTGGGGCAGGCCCGGCCGCGGCCTCCGAAGTAGACGCCGACGGCCCGGTACGGGGAGGAGCGCCAGGCCCGCAGGGTGGAGAGCGACGGGGTCAGGCAGGTGTCGAAGGCCCGGCCGCGGAAGGTCACGGTGGGGGCCGCGACGGGGGCCGGGGCGGGAGCGGGGGCCGGGGCGGGAGCGGGGGCCGGGGCTCCCGACTGCGCGTCCGCCTGTTGCGGAACGCCCAGCAGTCCGACCACGGCCACCAGCGCGACTGCGTATCCGAGGAGTCTCTGCAGGTGCATGGGGAGAGTGAACGTGCCCCCGGCGCCGCCGGGCGCCTCTCACACCCCGCCGTCAGCCATCCGCGCCCAGGTTCAACCCGGACGGTGGGAACCGCGTACCCGGCCGGCCGAACCCAGTCGGCCGAACCCGGCCGCGATCGGGCCGGAACGGGAACGGCCTGCGTGACGGTGCCGGGAGCACCGTCACGCAGGCCGTCGTTCACCCCTCAGCACAGACCCCGGCCGGGCCCCGGCTCACCCTCACCGCACCCCGCAACCCGGACACGGCAAGGGAAGAAGCGTTCCAGCACATTTCCGGTCGGCCCCTTCCCCCGCCCGCCCCCTTCCTTTCTTCGAACGTGAGTACGAAAATAGATTCATGGCCACCTCCGACCGGCGCGCCGCCACCCTGGCCCTCGCCCACGCTCTCTCCGCCGCCGAGCGCGGGCTCCCCGTCATCCCCCTGTCCCGCACCAAGCTCCCCGCCCTGCGCTCCCCGCACCGGGACGCCCCCGAACCGTTCCTGTGCCGGGGCGAGTGCGGGCGCCCGGGACACGGCGTCCACGACGCCACCGCCGACCCCGCCGCCGTCCGCGCCCTCTTCGCCGCCGCCCCCTGGGCCACCGGCTACGGCATCGCCTGCGGCCGGCCCCCGCACCACCTCATCGGCATCGACCTCGACACGAAATCGGACACCGACGCCACCGCGTCCCTCCGGCACCTGGCACTGCGGCACCTCTTCACGATCCCGGAGACCGTCGTCGTCCTCACCCCCAGCGGCGGCCGCCACATCTGGCTGACCGGCCCGCCCGGCGTCACCGTCCCCAACTCCGCGAGCCGCCTCGCCCCCGGCATCGACATCCGCGGTACCGGCGGCTACCTGGTGGGCCCCGGCTCCCTCACCACCCACGGCATCTACCGCACCGCGCCCGGCACCGGCCACCTCGCGCCGGCCCCCTGCCCCAGCGCGCTCCTGCGCCTCCTCACGCCCCCCGCGCGTTCCCACCCCCGCGCGGGCCACCCCGCCGACGGGACCGGCCGCGGCCACGGCCTGGTCCAGTTCGTACGGGCGGCACACGAGGGCCAGCGCAACACCCGCCTGTTCTGGGCTGCTTGCCGCGCGTACGAGAACGGCATCGGCGACTCCCTCGCGGACGCGCTCGCCGAAGCGGCCGTCCACGCGGGTCTCACCGACCGCGAGGCCCGCGCCACCCTCGCCTCCGCCGCCCGCCTCACCACGGCGTCCTGAGCCCGCGCACACGGCACCGGCACCGCGCGTGAGAGCACGAAGCAGGGCGCCGGACACGCCGAAGGGGCGTCCGGAGACTCCGGACGCCCCTTCGGACGTACTGCGGTGGGTGTGGGATTTGAACCCACGGTGACTCGCGCCACGACGGTTTTCAAGACCGTTCCCTTAGGCCGCTCGGGCAACCCACCCTCGCGCCACCGGCCCGCGGTGGCGCGAGGACAGCCTAACCGGTCAGCTGTCGTCGCCTTCCCGCTGGCCCAGGGTGACTTCGACCGTCGAGGTCTTGCCGTCGCGCTCGTACGTGAGCGTGACCTTGTCGCCCGGCTTGTGGGTCCAGATCTCGCTGATCAGGGTCGGACCGCTGTCGATCACCCGGTCGTCGAGCTTGGTGATGACGTCGCCCGCCTTCAGACCGGCCTTGCCCGCCGGGCTGTCCGACGGGACCGCCGGGGTGCCGCCCGTGCCACGGTCCGCGATGACGGCGCCGCCGTCGCCCTTCGGGTCCATGGAGACCGTGGCACCGATCACCGGGTAGACCGGCCGGCCCGTCTTGATCAGCTGCTGGGCGACCGTGTTCGCCTGGTTGACGGGGATCGCGAAGCCCAGGCCGATGGAGCCCGCCTGGGACTGGCCGAAGCCACCGGTGCCGGCCGACTGGATGGCCGAGTTGATGCCGATGACGGCGCCGCTCGAATCGAGCAGCGGTCCCCCCGAGTTGCCCGGGTTGATCGACGCGTCGGTCTGCAGGGCGCTCATGTACGACGCCTTGCTGTTCTGGCCGTCGCCCGAGGCCACGGGCCGGTTCTTGGCGCTGATGATGCCGGTGGTCACCGTGTTCGACAGGCCGAAGGGCGCGCCGATGGCGATCGTCGAGTCGCCGACCGCGACCTTGTCCGAGTTGCCCAGCGGCAGCGGGGCCAGACCGGAGGGGGCGTTCTTCAGCTTCAGCACGGCCACGTCGTAGCCCTGCGCGCGGCCGACCACCTCGGCGTCGTACTCCTTGCCGTTGGAGAAGGTGACCGACAGGTCGCCGCCGTCCGCCGCGGACGCCACCACGTGGTTGTTGGTGACGATGTGGCCCTGCACGTCGTAGACGAAGCCCGTTCCCGTGCCGCCCTCGCCGTCGCCGCCCTGCGCCTCGATGGTGACGACGCTCGGCAGGGCCTTGGCCGCGACCGCCGCGACGGTGCCCGGGTCGCGCTTGAAGTCCTTCGCGTTGCCGGAAGCGGAGACGGTGGTCGAGTCGGTGGGGCTGTCGCCCCGCTCGGCGGCCCAGTACCCGATGCCGCCGCCGACGCCGCCCGCGACCAGCGCGGCGGCCAGCACCCCGGCGACGAGACCGCCGGCGCGCTTTTTCCTGTGGGCGGGGGGTACGGGCCCCATGGGCGCGCCCCACCCGGGACCGCCGCCGTCACCGCTGCCACCGCCGCCGTAGGTGGGGTGGGAGGGCGGGGGCGGCGGCCATCCTGCCCCGGGCTGCCCCGGCGGCTGCGGGGCAGGAGCCACGGGCTGCGGCACGGGCATGTACCCCGGCTGCGGGGTGGGGGTGTGCCCCTGCGTCGTGGGGTCGTGGGCGGGCCGGTCGGGGGCGGGGTTCCCGACGGGCCGGCCGGAGTCGGGGTTCTGGGCGGACTGGCTCGCGGCGGGCGGCGCCGGCTCGTGGCCGGGGTCCGCGGCGTTCGTGCCCGTGGTGTCGGAGGCGGGCCCGGGAGCGGCCACCGGCACGGGAGGTGCTGACGGGGCGGCCGGAACCGCAGTGCCCTCGTTCTCGGTGCTCACAGCTCTCTTCTCCTCGGTACCACGTCGGTCTTGGTCAACGTCACCACTGTGCAAGTGTCCGCTGTCAGCTTTTCTCACCGCACATCAGACGGCCGTAAGCGGTTCCTGTGCATCCACGGAACATCCTTTACATCGGTCAAAACACCCGCATCCCGAGAAGGGCCGAACCGGCTCCCCCGTGATGTGTCTACGCGCCTGCCCCTCCACGGTGACACCATGACGCAGTGACCCACGCCCGGCAGCACACCATCCAAGTCGTCGCTCACCGCGGCGCCTCCGAGGACGCCCCCGAGCACACCCTGGCGGCGTACACCAAGGCCATCGAGGACGGCGCGGACGCCCTCGAGTGCGATGTACGGCTCACCGCGGACGGGCACCTGGTATGCGTCCACGACCGCCGGGTGAACCGCACTTCCAACGGCCGAGGCGCCGTCTCCGCCCTCGAACTGGCCGACCTCGCCGCCCTCGACTTCGGCTCCTGGCAGGGCGGCGAGGAGTCGCCGGACTGGGACCCGGCCAGGGGGCACAGCCCTGGTGAGTTCACCTCCGTACTCACCCTGGAGCGCCTTCTTGAGCTGGTCTCGGACGCCGGGCGCCGCGTCGAGCTGGCCATCGAGACCAAGCACCCCACCCGCTGGGCCGGACAGGTCGAGGAACGGCTGCTCCAGCTGCTGAAGCGCTTCGGCCTGGACGCCCCCGTGGCCGGCGAGCCCTCACCCGTACGCGTCATGAGCTTCTCGGCGCGCTCGCTGCACCGGGTGGCGGCCGCCGCGCCCACCCTCCCCACCGTCTACCTGATGCAGTTCGCCTCCCCGCTCCTGCGCGACGGGCGGCTTCCGGCCGGCGCGCACATCGCGGGTCCCGGCATCCGGATCGTCCGCAGCCACCCCCGCTACATCGAACGGCTGCACCGCGCGGGCCATCCGGTGCACGTCTGGACGGTGAACGAGCCGGAGGACGTCGAACTCTGCGAACGCCTCGGCGTGGAAGCGATCATCACAAACCGCCCGAAGCAGGTACTTTCCCAACTGGGCCGCTCATAATTTCCACTACAGGGAGTGCACCGGCGCGTTCGGTCCGTATTCGATCAGCGCGAGTGCGTCACTGACCGGCACTTGTCCGGTTTCCGGTTCAGGCCATTGGGGCATTCACTCCCTGGCGTGGGGTGAAGGAGGTCTCGGGGGTGGCGTTGGTGGTGGCACGAGAAGTGCCCACGTCGTCGAGCATGGCCGTACCCCATGGCCCTGCGGGCGTGGGTGAGGCAAGACGCCGTATGCGCGACGAACTGCGCATCAACGGGGTGTCCGATTCGGTCATCGACGATGCCGTACTGATCCTGTCCGAACTGCTCAGCAACTCCTGCCGCCACGGCAGGCCACTGGGGCAGGCCGAGGTGGGCGACGGTGACGTACGTGCCGCATGGCACGTCGACACGTCGGGCAGGCTGACCGTCGAAGTGACGGACGGAGGCGGTCCCACCCGGCCGGTTCCAGCCACGCCCTCGGTCACCGCACGCGGCGGCCGCGGGCTCAACATCATCACGGCGCTGGCACGGGACTGGGGCGTACGGGACAACGCGTCCGGCGAGGTCACGGTGTGGGCGAACGTCACCGAGGGGCACCGACGCGACGACTTCGCCACGCGCGTCGCGGTTCCGGGACTGGACTTCGCGGTCCCGTTCGACGACCTGGACTGACCGGAACCGGTTCCCGAACCGGCCCGGCCGGGCGGGGGCCGGGCCCCGAACCGACCTCGCCGGTCCCGACCGGGGGCGTCTCAGCGACTAGGCTCGCGCCCGACACAGCACTGCCGTGAACGGGAGAAGCCAAGCCATGGCCAAGAAGCGCCCCCAGCCCGCAAGGGGTACCAAGCCGCAGGCCCAGGTGAGCAGCGGGGAGGTGCCGGTCGTCGGAGCCCGCGAACCCTGCCCGTGCGGCTCCGGCCGCCGCTACAAGGCCTGCCACGGCCGCGCCGCCTCGCACGCCGTCACCGAGCTGGTCCAGCGCCCCTTCGAGGGCCTGGCCGGCGAGAGCGACTGGGTCGCCCTGCGCGAACTGGTGCCGGCCGCGACCGCGGCGCTGACGCTGAAGGACGGGCTGCCGGACGGCGTCCCCTCCGTCACGCTGGCGACCGTACTGCCGATGGCCTGGCCCGCCCTGCGCCGCGACGACGGTTCCGTCCTGCTCGGCCTGCAGAACGACACCCCCTCCGGTGACCTCAGCCGCGACCTCGCGGACACCCTGCGGCGTGCGCTGACCGCGAAGCCCGGCTCCCCGGTGACGGCCGAACGCGCCCCGGCGGACGGTCCGCGCCTCCAGGACCTGCTCGACCCGGACGCCGCGTTCGAGCCGGAAGTGCACTCCGGCTTCGAGTTCTGGGTGCCCGACGCGGAGAACGCGACGCCCGAGGTGAGCGCCTCCCTGGAGCGTGCCAACGCCGCCGCGATCCCCACCGTCAGGCTGTCCGGCGTCGACGCCGCGTACTGGTGCGAGACCCCCGACAAGAACCACCTGCGCTGGGTCATGCCGCACGCCGAGGAGCAGCTCCTCGACGCGCTCGCCCGGCTGCATGCCGCCGGCACCTCCTCGCTCGGCGAGGGAACCCGCCTGGTCGGTTCCTTCCGGGCGCACGGGCTGATGGTTCCGGTGTGGGACCTGCCGAGCGAGATCAAGGCGGAGGACATCGAGAAGCCCGCCGCGGAGTTCGCCGAGCGTCTCGCCGCTGCCCTCGCGTCGGACGCCCCGCTGACCCCGGAGGAGCGCCGCGCGCGGGGCGGACTCACCAACCGCCAGGTGACGCTCAGCTGACAGCCGCCCTTCCCGCGGACGGCCGGCGACTCCGGTCACAACTCCCCATATCGGCAGGTAAACCCCTGTCCGAATAGGGGGGATCAGATTTGCCAACCGTGGATATCTTGTTACGGTTCTGAAAGCCCGGTCGCTGGTGCATCCCCCGTCGCCAGCGACCGGGCCTTTCCGTGCCCCGACCCGCCACTCTCCGTAACCATACGGTCAGCGGGGTGCGGGAGAAGTCGGGTTGCTCCCCGAACGCAGCAGCAGCGGGCCGTCTCCCGCCTCGGCGAACTCCGACACCGCCGAATATTCGGCGGCCTTTCCGCGCGACGGTTCACGCGGTGTTTCGCATACTCCCGGCTCGTCCTCGGCGCTCACCGTGCAATGCATCTGAACGGTCCGGCCGCCGGGGCCCATCAGAGTGAGTACGGAACGCAGTTCCGTACCCGTGGCATTGCGGTAGTAGGTGCGCGCCCACGTGTCGTCGCCGTCGGTCAGCACACAGGTCTGGCCCTCGACGCCTTCCGGAGAGCTGAGCTCGGGGCCGCACCGTGCGGCCGGGTCACTGCCGGACGGAGGGGTGGTCGGGGGGACCGACGGAGGGGCGGGCAGCGGCGCGGGCGAAGAGGTGGCCCGGGAAGCGCTCCCGGGGACGGTCACGGAGACGCTCCCGGGAAGGGCCGCGGGGGCGTTCCCGGGAACAGTCCCGGGGGCATTCCCGGGAACGGTCGCCGGAGCGGCCTTGGCGTCGTCGGGCGCGGGTGCGGGCTCGGGCTCCGCCGACGCGCCGGCCAGAGGCAACAGGACGGTGAACACCACGACGGCCGCGAGCCCGATCATGCGGAGGTTCAAGGCGGGTCCCACCTGTCAGCTGCCCGGAGGTTCTTGCGGTGAGCCGAAGGTATCGACGGATGGCCCCCGTCAGGGCCGCCGCGCGCCCGAGTCCTCCGGAATCCCCCGGAACACGGGCTCCCCCGCACCCGTACGGGTGAGCCGGCGGCGCGCCGTCGTACAACAGCCGCCGGCCTCACGCACACCCGCTCAGCACGCGCACTCAGTACGCGAGCCGGCTGCCGCCGTCCGGTGCGCCGCTGCTCGCCGCGACCAGCGCGTCCACGACCGCCTCGACGTCCGGCAACCAGGGCGCGGCCGAACCCGCCAGGGGCGCCCTCTCCCAGCGCACCTGTCCGGTGCCCGTCTCCGAGGGCGGCAGCACCAGGTAGCCGCCCTCTCCGTGGAACCGCAGCGAACTGGGCACCCAGTCCTTGGCGTACAGCAACTCACCGAGCCGCTCCAGGGAGTACGGGGCGACCAGCAGCGACCAGCGGGTCGGGGTCGCGACGACCGGGCCGAGGCGCATCCCCATGCCGTCGAGCGCCGTCAGCGCGACGGCGCCGGCGACCGCGGGGAGGCTGATCGCGCACGGAGCCGCGCCCCCGGTGGCCAGCACGACGGGGGCCGTCGGACGGTTGGTCCACCACCAGCGGATCATGCGTTCGTCGGTGGTGGCCGCCAGGATGCCCGGATCGAAGGGGTGCGCGCCGGGCACCGCGCATTCGGGATCGGGGCAGGCACAGCCCTGCCCAAGGCCGTCGCGGCTGCCACGGCCGCCGCGTCCGCCGGACGCCTTCAGCCCCACGCCGGGGAGTACGGGCCACTGCCAAGCGGTGGCGCAGGTCAGCGCCGCACCGAGTCGGGCAGGCCCCGCACTCCGCCGGAACCGAAGGAGCCTGCGTCGCCTTCCGAGGATCTCGCGCATGAGCGCTCGTTCCTTTCCGTTGAACGCCGAGGTCCATATCGCACTGTGTGTGCGTCTTCACTGGTCGTGCACGTCGCGTACTGGCTGCGTACTGGTGGCACATCGCCGCACTTCCAGCCTGCGGCACGGGCAGCCCCTGGGGCTGAGCGTGAAACGTAGCGGAGGGTGGCGCACGCATGGCGCTTAACTGATCCGTAGGAGATCCGTAGTGCTGCGGTCCCGCCACTCGGGGATGGGGCACGGCCCGCGGCGGTTAAGACGCCCGGTCCCGCCACCAGGTTCCAGGGCGGTCCCAACTGCCCCTGGCCATCACCGATTAGGTACCCGTCACGGCTGATATGACGCACTGTCGAACGCCCTCAGTCGACCTCAAATTACGGCCGTGTGTGGCATTTTTAAGCCAAGTTGACTATCCCCACAGACACCAAGAGTCCCACGATCGCGATGCTGGACATCGCCTCACATGTACGTGTACATGTGGATGCATTGATAGCGGCGCAGAATGACATGGGGGTTTGCGATGCTATTGAGCAGAACGCACCAGCAGGAAAGCCTGCGATCATGAGCGCCCCACACGTACGGAAAGTGGCTGGAATCGATCCAGCAGTTCCCTCCCCCACACACAATGTCGCACCCCTTCCGCCCACCCCTGCCCCACCCGCCGCGGGTGCGGTGCTCCAGGACCGGCTCGCGGGCTGGGTCTCCGACCTCACCACCCTGCACGAACTCACCGAGCGCCTGGCCCGCACCCGTTCGACCGACGGCGCGCTGCACGAACTGCTCCGCGCCGGCGCCGCCCTCGTGGGCGCCCGCCGCGGCTTCGTCGTCCTCGGTCCGGCCGAGGACGACGGCCCGTCCACCACCGTCGGCCTCGGCCTCGGCCACGCCGACCTCGGCCACATCGAGACCGTGCCGCGCGGCGCCATGTCGTACGGCCGGCTCCTCGACGGCCTCCCCGGGTCCCCCCGCCCCGGCGAGGTCGCCCACCCCGACCTCCTCGGCGAGCCGGGACTCGACCCGCGCCACCGCGAAGTCGCGGCGCGCCTCGGCTATGCCGCCAGTTACGCGCTGCCCCTGGCCGCCGAGACCTCCCCGCGGCTCGGCGCGGCCGTCTGGCTGTACGACGAACCGGCCGAACCCACGGAGCGCCGGCGTCACCTCGCCGGTCTCTACACGCGCTACGCCGCCGAGCACCTGGCCCGGCTGATGGAACTGGAGCACGCCCGCGCGCAGGTGGCGACCGTCGCCGAGGAACTGCTGCCCAGCAGGCTGCCCCGGGTCCCCGGGGTGCGGCTCGCCGCCCGCCACCGCACCGGACCGCACGGCGGCGGCGACTGGTACGACGCGCTGCCGCTGCCCGAGGGCGCCCTGGGACTGGCCGTCGGATCGGTCTCCGGATCGGGGCCCAGCGCCCTGGCCGCGATGGGGCGGCTGCGGGCCGGCCTCCGGGCGTACGCCGTGATGGAGGGCGAGGACCCCGTCGCCGTACTGTCCGACCTGGAACTGCTGCTCCGGCTCACCGAACCCGCCCGGTCGGCCACCACGCTCTTCGCCTACTGCGAACCGGCCGGAGCCCTCCGGGCCGGAGGCCGGGGGAGCCGCATCGTGCTGGCCGGGGCCGGGCACAGCCCGCCGCTCGTCATCGGCGCCCGGCGCACCGAGTACGTCGAGACGTCGCTCTCCGCACCGCTGGGCATGCTGTCCTGCTGGGAGGCTCCGAGCGTGGAGTTCGCGCCCGCACCCGGCGAAACAGTCCTCCTCTACACCGACGGGCTGCTCCAGCGCACCGGTGACCCGATGGACCGCGCCTTCGCACGGCTGCACGCGGCCGCCGCGAGCGTGCCCAGGGCCGACAGGGACGACCCGGGAGCGATCGCCGACCACGTGCTGCGGACCGCGCTGCCGGACGGCGGCGACACGGCGGACTCGGCGGAGGACATCGTGCTGCTGGCGGCACGGTTCGACTGATTCCTCACAGTTGTCCACAAGGTCCTGGGCCGTCTTCCCGCCGCACATACGATGGAGGGCGGTCCAGTGTCGTATCAAGGAGACAGTCGTGTCCGAAGAGCTCAGCCCGGAGACCCCGGAAGAGACCGAAGAGCCGATCAAGCAGCGGAAGAACGGCCTGTACCCGGGCGTTTCCGACGAGCTCGCCGAGAACATGAAGTCCGGCTGGGCCGACACCGAGCTGCACGGCCTGGAGCCGATCGCGCAGGCCCGGCACACCGCCGACCGCCGCGCCGCGCTCTCCGCGCGCTTCCCCGGTGAGCGTCTCGTGATCCCCGCGGGCAACCTCAAGACCCGCTCGAACGACACCGAGTACGCCTTCCGCGCCTCCACCGAGTACGCGTACCTCACCGGCGACCAGACCCAGGACGGCGTCCTCGTGCTGGAACCCCGCCCGGAAGCCGAGGGGGGCCACGACGCGACGGTCTACCTGCTGCCCCGCTCCGACCGTGAGAACGGCGAGTTCTGGCTCGACGGCCAGGGCGAGCTGTGGGTCGGCCGCCGTCACTCCCTCACCGAGGCCGAGCAGATCCTCGGGATCCCCGCCAAGGACGTCCGCGAACTGACCGCCGCGCTGAAGGAAGCCACCGGACCGGTCCGGTGCGTCCGCGGGCACGACGCCGCCGTCGAGGCCGCGCTGACCGACAAGGTCACCGCCGAGCGCGACGAGGAGCTGCGCGTCCACCTCTCCGAGGCCCGCGCCGTGAAGGACGAGTTCGAGATCGGCGAGCTCCAGAAGGCCGTCGACTCCACCGTCCGCGGCTTCGAGGACGTCGTCAGGATCCTCGACAAGGCCGAGGCGACCAGCGAGCGCTACATCGAAGGAACCTTCTTCCTGCGCGCCCGCGTCGAGGGCAACGACATCGGTTACGGCTCCATCTGCGCCGCCGGACCGCACGCCACCACCCTCCACTGGGTGCGCAACGACGGCGACGTGCGCTCCGGCGACCTGCTGCTGCTCGACGCCGGCGTGGAGACCCACACCCTCTACACCGCCGACATCACGCGCACCCTGCCGATCAACGGCACCTTCACCGACCTCCAGCGCAAGATCTACGACGCGGTGTACGAGGCCCAGGAAGCCGGGATCGCCGCCGTGAGGCCCGGCGCCAAGTACCGCGACTTCCACGACGCCTCGCAGCGCGTGCTCACCGAGAAGCTCGTCGAGTGGGGCCTCGTCGAAGGCCCGGTCGAGAAGGTCCTGGAGCTCGGCCTCCAGCGCCGCTGGACCCTGCACGGCACCGGCCACATGCTCGGCATGGACGTCCACGACTGCGCCGCCGCCCGCCGCGAGGCGTACGCCGACGGCACGCTGGAGCCGGGCATGTGCCTGACCGTCGAGCCCGGCCTGTACTTCCAGGCCGACGACCTGACCGTGCCCGAGGAGTACCGCGGCATCGGCGTGCGCATCGAGGACGACATCCTCGTCACCGAGGACGGCAACCTGAACCTGTCGGCAGCGCTGCCGCGCCGCTCCGACGAGGTCGAGACCTGGATGGCGCAGGTCAAGCAGGGCTGACGTACCCGCGCGGGCGTGCCGCTCAGGGCCTTCAGGACACCTTGAGCAGCGCGCCCTCGCGCCATTTCAGGATCTTGTCGAAGCTGACCACCGCGCCGTGCCCCGGCCTGTTCCCGAAATGCACGTGATCGGCGAGCTGCTCGATCAGGCACAGGCCTCTGCCGCTCTCCGCCGAGGCGGGCGCGGGACGTGGTGCGGCGGGGCGGTTCCGCCGCGAGGGGGGAAAGCCCGGCCCGGAGTCGGCGACCTCGATACGGCATTTCTCGCCGTCCAGGTAAGCGGTCACGCGGTACTCCGCGCAGGGGACTCCGGACCGCTCGTCCCCGCCGTGCTCGACCGCGTTCGCACAGGCTTCGCTGAGCGCGACCGACAGGTCGTAGGAGACGTCCGGATCAACCCCCGCCGTCTCCATGGTGCCGAGCAGAAGGCGGCGGGCGAGCGGAACGCTCGCGGCTTCGCGCCGCAAGTGGAGAGACCACCAGATGCTCATGCTCCAGCCTCCTGGCTGCGGCTCGACATACGGTTACGTATAGCCGTGAGCAACGCTCCATAAGCGTGGAGTCAACGTGTTTGCGCTCATTCGGCCGACGCGAGCACTTCTTACGCCGGTGTATGCGCTCCTGGACCTGCCGTAGGCATACCGGGGGGCGCAATGCGATGATGTCGAAGCCATGTCTACGTCCGTCGCACACGCCGGAGCCGGTCTGCGGTTGCTGAGGACCGCGGTGTTCACCGCGGTCTGCGTCGTGCTGTCCGCGACAGGACACGTCATGGCGTCCTGCGCCACCGTCCCCTGGTGGACGCTGGCGCTCGGCGCCACCGCCCTGTTCGGCCTGGTCGCCCCGCTCGCCGGACGCGCGCGCTCGATGCCCGCCATCGCCGCCGCACTGGCCTGCGGGCAGCTCGCCCTGCACGCCCTCTTCGCACTCGGCCAGCACAGCCCTGCCCTCGAGAGCGCGGCCACCGACACCTCGCTGCGCGCCTTCGCCGCGAAGCTCGTGTGCGGCGCGGGCGCACTGCCGCTCAGCACGGCCGAAGCGCGGCGGATCATCACCGAGGCGGGCATCGACCCCGCGTCCGTACACACGACGCAGCAGCACCTCGCGCACGCCGCGCACCCGAGTGCGGCCGCCGGGCTGCTGCCCACCCTCCCCATGCTGCTCGGCCACCTGCTGGCAGCCGTCGCGACCGGATGGCTCCTGCGACGCGGTGAGAGCGCGCTGTCCCGGCTGGTCCTGCTGTCGGCCCACGGGGTCGCGGAAGGCGCGCTCGTACGGTCCCTGCGCGCCGCCCTGGCGCTCGTACGGTCGCTGCGCGCCGGCCTGCTCCCCGGGGCGCCCGCGCACGGGCCGCGCGCCCTGCGCACCCCCTTCGTCACGCCCCTGCGGCCGGCCGGGGAAGCCCTCCAGCACACGGTGATCAGGCGCGGACCGCCCGCCGCGGCGCTCGTACTCGCAGCCTGACACGGCGCACTCCCCGGAACAGCACACACCACGTCACGGGAGCGGCGTCGTGATGCCGGTGCGCACCCGCGCGCCGGAACACCCTTCCCCGCTCCGTGGAGTGCTCACCACATGAACATCACCCGTGTCTCCGTCGCCGCTGCCGCCGCCGCTTCCACCGTCCTGCTCTTCGCGGGAACGGCCTTCGCGCACGTCGGCGTACAGCCCGTCGGTTCCGCCGAGAAGGGCGGCTACGCCACCGTCAACGTCAAGGTGCCCAACGAGCGGGACAACGCCTCGACCGTCAAACTCGAGGTCTCCTTCCCCGCCGACCACCCGCTGTCCTCCGTGATGCCGCAGCCCGTGCCCGGCTGGGAGGCCGACGTCACCAAGACGAAGCTCGACAAGCCGCTGAAGGTCCACGGCAGGGAGATCGACGAGGCCGTCTCCAAGGTCACCTGGAGCGGCGGCAAGATCGGTCCCGGCGAGTTCCAGCAATTCCCGCTCTCCCTCGGACAGCTGCCGGAGGACGCCGACCAGCTGGTCCTCAAGGCCGTCCAGACGTACGACAACAAGGAAGTCGTCCGCTGGATCGAGGAGCCCAAGGAGGGCGAGGAGGAGCCGGAGCACCCCGCCGCCGTCCTCAGGCTGAGCGAGCCCGCCGGCGACGACCACCACGGCGGCTCCGCCGATGCGGCCAAGAGCGAGAGCGAGGAGACCGCCAAGGCCGACGACGGCCACGAGAGCGGGACGGCCGCCGACGGCGACACCGCCGGCAGCGACACGACCGCCCGCGTCCTCGGCGTCGTCGGCATCGTCGTGGGTGCCGCGGGTGTGGCCTTCGGCATCCTCGCCGGCCGCCGCCGCACCTCCTGACGTCTCCCGACACCCCCCGCACCCTCACTGAAACACCGGGACCCACCTCCATGCTCAAGAAGAACGCGCTGGCCGTGGCGCTCGTCGCCACGACCGCGCTCACCCTGTCCTCCTGCGCCGGCGACAAGGCCGACAGCGGCTCCAGCCCCGTCTCCGACGTCTCCACCGGTACGGACGAGAAGGCCGCGACCGTACTCGACCGGCCCTTCAAGAAGCCGGACCTCGTCCTCACCGACACCCACGGCAAGAAGTACGACCTGCGCGAGCGGACCAAGGGCAAGCCGACGCTCATCTACTTCGGCTACACCAACTGCCCCGACGTCTGCCCGCTGACGATGAGCAACATCGCCATCGCGTACAAGAAGCTCCCCCCGGCCGACCGGGACAAGCTCCAGGTCGTCTTCGTCACCACCGACCCCGAACGGGACACCCCCGAGGCGCTCGGCAAGTGGCTCAAGGGCGCGGGCGACCCCGCCTTCACCGGACTCACCGGCGACTTCCCGGCCATCCAGGCCGGGGCCCGCCAAATGGGCATCGGCATCGACCCGCCGAAGAAGGAGAAGGACGGCTCGGTCGTCTCCATGCACGGCGCCCAGGTCGTCGCGTTCTCCCCGAAGACCGACACCGGGTACGTGCTGTACGGCGACGACACCACCGCCGACGACTACACCGAGGACCTCCCGGAGCTGGTCGAGGGGGAGAACCCGTGAACCGCCGCACCACCCTCGCCGCGGTCGCGGCCCTCACCGCGGGCCTCGTACTGGCGGGCTGCTCCACCGGGTCCGGGAGCGGCGGACCCGAGCTGAAGATCGAGGGAGCCTTCATGCCGGAGCCGGTCATGGACGACATGGCCGCCGGCTTCCTGACCGTGAGGAACGACAGCGACACGGCGGACAGGCTCACCTCCGTCACCAGTGACATCGCGGAGGAGGTCACGATCCACCGGACCACGGGCCAGAAGATGCAGGAGGTCGAGTCCTTCGACGTTCCCGCGGACGGCGAGCTGAACCTCGAACGCGGCGGGAACCACCTGATGTTCATGGAGCTCAGGAAGAAGCCCGAGCAGGGCGACAAGGTGTCCGTGGAACTGCACTTCGAGAAGGCCGGCCCGGTCAGGGCCGAGCTTCCCGTGAAGGAGACCACCCACAACCCGAAGAAGCAGTGAGGGACTGACCCGCCATGCCCGCAACCGCCCCGCCCTTCGGAGCCGCAGTGATCAGGCTGCTGCTCGTCACCGCAGCGCTCCTCGGCACCCTCCTCGCAGGAGCCGCTCCCGCGTCCGCGCACGCCGCGCTGACCGGGAGCGACCCGAAGGACGGGGCGGTGGTCGCCACCGCGCCCGAGCAGGTCACCCTCACCTTCTCCGAGAAGATCGCTCTCGGGGACGACTCGATCCGCGTACTGGAGCCGAGCGGCAAGCGCTCCGACACCGGCGAAGTGCGCGACATGAGCGCCGGGGGCGTCGTCAAGTACGGCGTCTCCCTGCACGCCGGGCTGCCGGACGGCACGTACACCGTCGCCTGGCAGGCCGTCTCCGCCGACAGCCACCCCATCTCCGGCGCCTTCACCTTCTCCGTCGGCGCCCCCTCCAAGACCACCGTCGCCCTGCCCGAGCAGTCCGCGGGCGGCGGCATCGTCGGCGCGCTCTACGGCATCGCCCGCTACACCGCGTACGCCGGCTTCGTCCTCCTCGTCGGCGGCGGCGCCTTCGTCCTGGCCTGCTGGCAGCGCGGCGCGGGCGAGCGGCCGCTGCAGCGCCTCGTCGTGCGGGGCTGGATCACGCTGACCGCGTCGACGCTGGTCATGCTGTTGCTCCGCGCGCCCTACACCGGCTCCGGGAAACTCGCCGACGCCTTCGACCTCAGCGGGCTCAAGGCCGTGCTGGACACCAGGGCCGGCGCCTCGCTCGTCTCGCGGCTGCTGCTGCTCGGCGCGGCCGCGCTCTTCGTCGCCGTGCTGTTCGGGGCGTACGCGAAGCGGGAGGACCCCCAGGAGAAGAAGGACCTCACCTTCGGACTCGCCCTGGGCGGCGGCGTACTGGCCGCGGGGATCGCGGCGACCTGGGCGCTCTCCGAGCACGCGTCGACCGGCATCCAGACCGGCCTCGCGATGCCCGTCGACATACTGCACCTGCTGGCCGTCGCGACCTGGCTGGGCGGCCTGGCCGCGCTGCTGGTCGCGCTCTACCGGGTGCCGGACATCGAACGCGGCGCCGTACGGAACTTCTCCCGCGTGGCCTTCGCGGGCGTAGCCGTGCTGGCCGCGACCGGGCTCTACCAGTCCTGGCGGCAGGTCGGTTCCTGGTCGGCGCTGACCGGGACGGCGTACGGACGGCTCCTGCTCGTCAAGATCGCTCTGGTCACCGTCCTCGTCGGGACCGCGTGGTTCTCACGGCGCTGGACGGGGCGGCTCGGGGAGCGGCTCGTGCCGGAGGCGGAGGCCGCCGCGACGTCCGGGGAGCGGGCCGAAGAGCGGGCCGGGGAGCAGGAAGCGCCGGAGGCGGAGGCCGAGCCGGTCACCGTGCCCGAGGACCCCGCGCGGGCCGCGCAGCTCGCCCGGCAGAAGGCCGCGATGACCACCGCGCGCGTGAAGCGGGTACGGGACGCCGACCCCGGGCGGCTCGGGCTGCGGCGCTCCGTACTGGCGGAGGCCGCGGTCGCCGTGGTGGTCCTGGCCGTGACGACCGTACTGACGAGCACCGAGCCCGGACGCACCGAGGAGAAGGAGGCGGGCCGGAGCGGGTCCGCCACCGCCGCCGTCCCCGACCGCCCGGTCGACGTCCGCGTCCCCTTCGACACGGGCGGCGAGGACGGCAGGGGCACCGCCCGGGTCGAGCTCGACCCGGGGCGCTCGGGTGGCAACGCCCTGCACGTGTGGCTGGAGCGGCCCAACGGACGGGCCATGGACGCACCCGAACTGAAGGTCGCGTTCACGAACAACGCCAAGGAGATCGGGCCGCTGCCCGTCGTCCCCGACCGCATCGCCACCGGACACTGGAGCGCCGACGGAGTGCAGATCCCCATGCCGGGGACCTGGGAGCTCGAAGTGACCGTACGCACCTCCGACATCGACCAAGTGACCGTGAAGAAGAACGTGAAGATCGGCTGACCGGCGTGAGTGACAGCGACATCGACAACGGCATACCGAGGAGGCGGCTGCTCGGGGCGGCGGGCGCGGCCGGCGCCGCGGGCCTGGTGCTCGGCGCCGGGGGCGGAGCGGCCGGGTACGCCGCGGTCTCGGGCTCCGGCGGGGACGACGGGGGCGCGAAGGCGCTGGCGTCCGTCGGCTCCACCGCCGTCCCCTTCCACGGCGAGCACCAGGCCGGCATCACCACGCCCCTCCAGGCCCGCGGCCACCTCGTCGCCTTCGACCTGGCGCCGGGCGCCGGGCGCAAGGAGGCCGCTGCCCTGCTGCGGCGCTGGTCGGCGGCGGCGCGGAGGATGACGGCGGGCGAGCCGTTCGGGGACGCCGACACCGGGGTGGCGCTGGACGCGGGGCCCTCCTCGCTGACCGTCACCTTCGGCTTCGGACGCACCTTCTTCGGCCGCACGGGCCTGGACAGACAGCGCCCTGTCGCGCTCGACCCACTGCCCGACTTCTCCTCCGACCACCTCGACGCGCGGCGCAGCGACGGCGACCTGTGGGTGCAGATCGGCTCCGACGACGCACTGGTCGCCTTCCACGCGCTGCGCGCGATCCAGTGGGAGGCGGGGGAAGCCGCCCGGGTGCGGTGGCAGATGAACGGTTTCAACCGTTCCCCGGGCGCGACCGCGCAGCCGATGACCGCCCGCAACCTGATGGGACAGGTCGACGGGACGGGCAACCCGAAGCCGTCCGAGGCCGACTTCGACCGGCGGATCTTCGTACCGGCGGACGGGAGCGGCGAGGGGCCGGGATGGATGGCGGGCGGCTCGTACGCCGTCGTACGCCGCATCCGTATGCTCCTCGACGACTGGGAGAAGCTGGCGCGCGGCGAGCAGGAGAAGGTCATCGGGCGCAGGAAGAGCGACGGCGCCCCGCTGACCGGCGGGAGCGAGACCACCGAGCCCGACCTGGAGAAGACCGGGCCCGACGGCAAGCTCGTCATCGCCTCCAACGCGCACGCCCGTATCTCCGCGCCCGAGCAGAACGGCGGCGCGGCGATGCTGCGGCGGCCGTTCTCCTACCACGACGGGATCGCCGCCGACGGTACGCCGGACGCGGGGCTGCTCTTCATCTGCTGGCAGGCGGATCCGCTGCGCGGCTTCGTTCCGGTGCAGCGCAAGCTCGACCGGGGGGACGCGCTGTCGCCGTTCATCCGGCACGAGGCGAGCGGGCTGTTCGCGGTGCCGGGCGGGGCGCGGGACGGGGAGTACGTGGGACAGCGGCTGCTGGAGTCGTGAGGACGCGGCACGCGTCCCGCACGGCGCATTAGGGTGACCGTATGTCGGCCACGCGCTATGCCTATCTCGGTCCCGAAGGCACCTTCACCGAGGTCGCCCTCCGTACGCTCCCGGAAGCCGCCACCCGGGAGCTCGTCCCGATGGTGTCCGTACCGGCCGCCCTCGACGCGGTGCGGTGCGGGGAGGCGGCGGCGGCGCTCGTACCGATCGAGAACTCCGTCGAGGGCGGGATCAGCGCCACCCTCGACGAGCTGACGTCCGGCGAACCGCTGATGATCTACCGCGAGGTGCTGCTGTCGATCACCTTCGCGCTGCTGGTCCGTCCCGGCACCCGGCTCTCCGACATCAAGACGGTCACCGCGCACCCCGCCGCCCAGCCCCAGGTCCGCAACTGGATGGCGGCGAACCTGCCGGACGCGCTGTGGGAGTCCGCGGCGTCGAACGCGGACGGGGCCCGGCTGGTGCAGGAGGGCCGGTACGACGCGGCCTTCGCGGGTGAGTTCGCCGCGGCGACGTACGGTCTCGTACCGCTCGTCACCGAGATCCACGACGCGGTCAACGCGCAGACCCGCTTCGTGCTGGTGGGGCGGCCCGCGCGGCCGGCGGCGCCGACCGGGGCGGACAAGACGTCCGTGGTCATCTGGCTGGGCGACGACCACCCGGGCGCGCTGCTCGAACTGCTCCAGGAATTCGCGGTGCGCGGGGTCAACCTGATGCTGATCCAGTCGCGGCCCACAGGTGCGGGGATCGGCAACTACTGCTTCGCCGTGGACGCCGAGGGCCACATCTCGGACCGGCGGGTGGGCGAGGCCCTGATGGGGCTCAAACGGATCTGCCCGAAGGTGCGGTTCCTCGGGTCGTACCCGCGGGCCGGTGTGGCGGCCGAGGACGTACGGGCGCTGCGGCCGGGGACCTCGGACGCGGAGTTCGTGGCGGCGTCGGACTGGCTGGCGCGGAGCCAGGACGGGCGGGTCTGACCGGCCGGGCGCCCGTCCTCTCGCTGGAGGTCGCCGGAGGCCCGCGTTACCCACAGAAGTTATCCACAGGGCTGGTTTCCACCCTGGGGACAAGTCGACAACACATGCCGACATTGTCGACAAAGCAGCTCGGACGGCCTCCTTCCTTCCACAGTGCAGCAGTACGGGCAGACGGGGTTCCGTCACCTCAATTCCATTGATCAACACTTTAGAGCGAGTAATTCCCACCCGAATGAGTGTGTGAAGTAGGTTTCAGCAAGGAATCCTTCGCCCTCCCGACCTTTCGGAACGATCTCTTCCGGTGTCCACAGATCTTTCGCACAGCCTGTGGATAAGTTGCGGGGGGCGCGCATTCCTGTGGACAACCCGTTCGCCAACTCCCGCCCCACTCAAGGGAGAAGCGTCAAGGCGAGCGGAGGGAAGTGCCCCGTTTCGAGGAATAGGGCACGTTTTATTGACGCGCGGCGGCGGGCGGCCGAAGCACCCCCGTCACCACCGGCCGGATTTGCGCAATACGGACAAAGCGCCACGCAATGCGATATCAGGTCGATCAGCGGAAGCGGTCGCGGGTAGCCTGGTGGGGTGATTGACCTTCGCCTGCTCCGTGAGGACCCCGACCGTGTTCGCGCCTCCCAGCGCGCCCGTGGAGAAGACGTCGCCCTCGTCGACGCTCTCCTCTCCGCCGACGAGCGGCGCAGGTCGTCCAGCGTCCGCTTCGACGAACTCCGCTCCGAGCAGAAGTCGCTCGGCAAACTCATCCCCAAGGCCTCCGGCGACGAGAAGGCCGAGCTGCTGAAGAAGGCCGGCGAGCTCTCCGCCGCCGTCAAGGCCGCCGACGCCGAGCAGGACGAGGCGGCCGAGGAGTCCAAGCGGCTGCTGCTCCAGCTCGGCAACATCGTCCACCCCGACGTCCCCGTGGGCGGCGAGGAGGACTTCGTCGTACGGGAGACCGTCGGCACCCCGCGCGACTTCGCGGCCGAGGGCTTCGAGCCCAAGGACCACCTGGAGCTCGGCGAGGCACTCGGCGCGATCGACGTCGAGCGCGGCGCCAAGGTGTCCGGCTCGCGCTTCTACTACCTGACCGGCATCGGCGCGCTCCTCGAACTCGCCCTCGTCAACGCGGCGATCGCGCAGGCCACCGAGGCCGGCCTGGTCCCGATGCTGACGCCCGCGCTGGTCCGGCCCCGCGCCATGGAGGGCACGGGCTTCCTCGGCCAGGCCGCCGAGAACGTCTACCACCTGGAGAAGGACGACTACTACCTGGTCGGCACCTCCGAGGTCCCCCTCGCGGCGTACCACATGGACGAGATCATCGACGCCGACAAGCTGCCGCTGCGGTACGCCGGCTTCTCGCCGTGCTTCCGCCGCGAGGCCGGTACGTACGGGAAGGACACCCGGGGCATCTTCCGGGTGCACCAGTTCGACAAGGTCGAGATGTTCTCGTACGTCGACCCGGCGGACTCCGAGGCCGAGCTGGAGCGGCTGCTGGCCTGGGAGAAGCAGTGGCTGTCGTCGCTGGAGCTGCCGTTCCAGGTGATCGACGTGGCCAGTGGTGACCTGGGTGCCTCGGCCTCCCGCAAGTACGACTGCGAGGCGTGGATCCCGACGCAGGGCAAGTACCGCGAGCTGACGTCCGCGTCGAACTGCCTGGAGTTCCAGTCGCGCCGGCTGGCGATCCGGATGCGCGAGGGCAAGAAGGTGCAGCCGCTCGCGACGCTGAACGGCACGCTGTGCGCCGTACCGCGCACGATCGTGGCGATCCTGGAGAACCACCAGCAGGCCGACGGCTCGGTGCGGGTGCCGGAAGTGCTGCGCCCGTACCTCGGGGGACGAGAGATCCTGGAGCCCCTTTCCAAGTGAGCACCGCTTCCCGGCCGTTCCCGTACAAACTCGTCGCGACCGACCTCGACGGGACGCTGCTGCGCTCCGACGACACCGTCTCGGTCCGTACGCGCGAAGCGCTCGCCGCCGTCACGGCGGCGGGCGCGGCCCACATCGTCGTCACCGGGCGCGCGGTCCCGTGGACCCGTCACATCCTGGACGATCTGGGCTACGAGGGTCTCGCGGTCTGCGGCCAGGGCGCGCAGGTCTACCACGCCGGCGAACACCGGCTGCTGACCTCGGTGACGCTGGACCGGCAGCTGGCCGGGCTGGCGCTGGCCAAGATCGAGGCGGAGACCGGCCCGCTGGCGCTCGCCGCGAGCCGCGACGGCCTGGACGGCGAAGTGCTGGTCGGGGTGGGCTACCGGGTGCAGGAAGGCCCGCTTCCGTACGTCGCCTTCGAGGACCCGGCCGAGCTGTGGTCGGCGCCGCTGAACAAGGTCTACATCCAGCACCCCGACCTGGACGACGACGAGCTGGCGCGGGTCGCGCGCCAGACCGTCGGCAGCCTGGTCGACGTGGTCATGGCGGGCCCCGGCGTGGTCGAGCTCCTCCCGCTGGGCCTGAGCAAGGCGACGGGCCTGTCGCTGGCGGCGCGGCGGCTGAAACTCAGGGCCTCGGACACGATCGCCTTCGGCGACATGCCGAACGACATCCCGATGTTCGGCTGGGCGGCGCACGGCGTGGCGATGGCCAACGCGCACGACGAACTCAAGGCCGTGGCGCACGAGATCACGGCGTCGAACGACCACGACGGCATCGCGGTGGTGCTGGAGCAGTTGCTGTCCGGCTGAGGCCGGTGGCAGAGGACGCATGGCGAGTGTTGGCCGGGTGGATACGTCACCGGCCAACACCCTTCCCCCGTGAGGTGTACGTCACCACTGTGCCCGGGCCCGCAGGACGGTGCCACCCATATGCCGAGTTGTAGGATGACTGGGCAACCGGGCGAATTGCTCGGTGACCAGTGAGCGGCCGGCCAGTGGGCGGCCGGCGAAGCGGAGGCGGGCATGGCGCTGCGGGCGGCGGGGCGGAAGTCCCTGGTGGACACCGTCGTGGAGCAGTTGCGGGCCCAGCTGGCGGAGGGCGAGTGGGCCGTCGGCGACCGGATCCCGACCGAGCACGAGCTCGCCGAACAGCTCGGCGTCGGCCGCAACACGGTGCGTGAGGCGGTGCGCGTGCTCGTGCACGCCGGGCTCCTGGAATCGCGGCAGGGCAACGGCACCTTCGTACGCTCGGCCGCGGATCCGGCAGCGGTGCTGCGCGGCATGCGGCACGCGGGCGTACTGGACGTACTGGAACTGCGGGTAGCGCTGGAGGCCGAGGCGGCGAGGCTGGCGGCCGTACGGCGCGACGAGGCGAATCTGCGCACGCTGCGCCACGCCCTCGCCGAGCTGCACGAACAGGGCGACCGGGCCGCCGACGCCGACCTCGCCTTCCACCTCGGCATCGTCGAGGCGACGCACAACACCGCGTTCACCGAGGTCTACCGGTTCTTCTCCACCCAGGTGCACGAGACGCTGGTCACCTCGCTCGGCGACCACGAGATGCCGCCGATCGACCTCGCCGCGCACGCGGCGCTGGTCGACGCGATCGAGAGCGGTGACCCGGCGGCGGCGGAACGGGCCGCACGGGCGGTCCTCCAGGTGCCGATCGACGTCGTCACCGCCCTGATCGGCACCTGACCTCCGCCCCGGCCCTCCCTCCTTTTCCCTTCTTCCCTTCTGCCTTCCCCCCTTCTCCCTGTGAAAGGTGCTCGTTTTGTCACGCCCGGATTCTGATCAGCTCCTCCTGGATGCCGAGGCCGACGTACGGCCGTCGCCTCAAGGGGACGTCGCGAGAAGGGCGTTGCCCGCCCGTCCGGTGATGCTGCTGATCGGGATCGTGCTCGCGTCCGTCAACATGCGGGCGGCGCTCGCGAGTGCGTCGCCGCTGGTGAGCGAGATCAGCGAGACGTTCGGGCTGTCGTCGACGGCGACCAGCCTGGTGACATCGGTGCCGGTGCTCTTCCTCGGTGTGGGCGCGCTGGTCGCGCCGTGGCTGGGGCGGCGGTTCGGCACCGAACTGGTGCTGTTCTGCGCGCTGCTCCTGCTCGGCGTGGGCATCGTGGTGCGCGTCGTTCCCCAGGTGCCGGCGCTGTACGGCGGCAGCCTGCTGATCGGTCTGGCGATCTCCCTGCTCAACGTCCTGATGCCGGGCCTGATCAAGCGTGACTTCCCCGACCGGGCCGCCCCGATGACGTCGGTCTACACCGGCGCGATGATCGCGGGCGCGACGGTCGCGGCGGCCGCTTCGGTGCCGCTGGAGAAGGCGTTCGGGAACAGCTGGGAGGCGTCGCTGGCTTTCTGGTCGCTGCTCGCCGTGGTCGCCGCCGTGGCGTGGCTGCCGCAGGTGCTGATCGCACGCTGCCGTACGGGACATGAGGTACGGGTCGCGGCGCCGGCGCGCGGCGACCGCACCCGCAGCGTGTGGCGGTCCGCGCTGGCGTGGCAGGTCACGCTCTTCATGGGGTTGCAGTCGCTCTGGTCGTACGTCCTGATCGCCTGGATGCCGACGATCTTCACGGACCACGGAATGAGCCGCTCCACCGCTGGTGTGGTCTTCGCCTTCAACAACCTCATCCAGATCGCGGGCGCGTTCGGCGTACCGCTGCTGGCCGGCCGGATGCGCAGTCAGCGCCCGCTGGTCGTCGTGGTCACGACCATGGTCGCGGCCGGTTACACCGGTCTGATGACCGCCCCGGTGTCCGGCGCCTGGATCTGGTCCGCGGTGCTCGGTGTCGGCCAGGGCGGCGCGGTAGGCCTGGCGCTGACGCTGATCGTGCTGCGCTCGGGGGACGCGGTGACGGCGGCCCGGCTGTCCGGGATGGCGCAGACGGTGGGTTACCTGCTGGCCGCGGCGGGCCCGCTGGCGGCCGGCGCGGTGTACGAGGCGACGGGAAACTGGACGCTGCCGATCGCCCTGATGCTGGGGGTGTGCGCGGCTGCCCTGGTGGTGGGGCTGTTCGCGGCGCGCGACCGGAAGGTGTAGCAGGCTGGTCCTCGTGACCCGAACCGATGTGAGAGTGCGCAGGGTGTACGAGCCGCCGTCGCCCGACGACGGTACGCGCGTCCTGGTGGACCGGCTGTGGCCACGCGGCCTGAGCAAGGAGACGGCGGAGGTCGACGAGTGGCCGAAGGCCCTCACCCCGTCGACGGAGTTGCGCCGCTGGTACCACGGCCCTTCCGGCGGCTTCAAGGAGTTCACCCGACGTTACGAGGCCGAGCTGGCCGGTCCCGAAGCGGCCGCGGCCCTTCGCGACCTGCGTGAGCTCGCGAAGGCGGGCGACCGGATCACCCTGCTCACCGCCGCCAGGGACCCGGACCGCGGGCACACCGCCGTACTGCGGCGGCTGCTGCTGACCTGAGGTCCCGGCGGCGGCGACGGATCAGCGGCGCTCACCCCTCTTGCCGCGCTGACCGCGCTCCAGGGCGCTCAGCCGGTAGGACACGTCGTCGAGCCTGCGGTCGATCCGATCCTCCATGCGGCGCATGTGGTCGGAGAGATCGCAGAGCCGGTTGCTCATGGCACCGACCACCTGGTGGGTGGCGTCGAGGCGGTCGAACCGTACGGAGATCCCGTTGATGACGGGGCCGAGCTCCTGGAGCGCGTGCCCCACCGTGTCGAGGTGGGACTCGATCTTGGTGACGCGGCGGTCGAGCGATGCGTAGCCCGTGCGGCGGCCGCTCTCCTCTGCGTCGAGGAGGTACGTACGGACGCAGCGGGCGATGTCGCTGTCGCGAAGAAGCATCGCTCCGTTGAGGACGGCCCGGCGGGTGTGGAGGGTGAGATTCGTGGCCGCCTGTGGATAACCTGTCCCCAGGTCGTCGTTCCGGAGGGACAAGATGTCCCTCCGGAAAACGCGCAGGTCATCCCCTCGCAGTACTTGCAACCCGTTCTCGTTGAATTCGGCCCGATGGCACTGGACCACCTTCTTCAGCATCTCTGTGGATACTTCGAAGCGCCGGGCCACGTCCTCTGTGCGAACGTGAACTCCGTTCGGGAGCATGACAAGCGCCTTGACCTTGTCGAGGACGTCGACGCGCCCCGGGTGCTCGTCGCGCATCATGCGCGATTCGAGCAGGGTGACTTCTGATGGCATGAGGATGCCTTCCGTCGTGAAAGCCGGTGATGGACAGCCCTGTCCCCGGGCTTTTCTGGGGGCGGAGGGCGCTCAAGGCGGCTACTCACTCCGGTGACCGGCCCGGATCCGCTCCGGCACCGGCCATCCCCGTATTCACGAACGCTCGACGTCTCAGATTCCAGTTGCCTCCACGCACAGGGAACAACGAGCCGATAAGCGTACAATTGCACGGAAATGCGTCAACCCCCGCTCAGTGAACGGGGGTTGACGGAGGCCGGTGTTCCGCTTACTCCTCGCCGGCCAGGGTCAGCGTGCGGAGTTTCTGGCCCGCGTACCAGGTCGCGGCCGCCGTGACCGCCACCAGCAGCACCACCGCCGTCGGCAGGGCGACGTCCGAGGTGATCGCGCCGTTCGCTCCGATCCGTTCGGCCAGGGACAGCGCCCACTGCTGGACACTGAGCGTGCGCGCGCCCGGGACGAGGCTGCCGAAGAGGGTCTCCCACACCAGCGCGTAGACGAGGCCGAAGACCACCGCGTGCCGGGTGACCGTACCGAGCAGCAGGAAGATCGCGCTGTACGCGACCGAGGCGACCAGCGCCGCGACCGTGTAGGCGATGGCGATCTGGCCGCCGTTGCCGTTGAGGATCATCCCCGCGACGAACGTGGGGATCGCGGAGAAGGCCATCGTCACGGCGATCGCGACGATGAGCTTGGTGAAGATGATCGTGGGCCGCTTCACCGGCTTGGCGAGCAGGTAGACGATCGAGCCGTCGTCGATCTCCGGTCCGATGGCACCGGTGCCCGCGATCACGCCGATCAGCGGGATCATCGTGGCGATCGCGAAGCCGCCCAGGACGTCCGACGCGATCTGGTCGTCCGCTCCCGTGAGCAGCCGTACCGCGACCGCGATGGCGATCAGCAGGGCCGGCAGGACGAAGAGGACGGCGGCCCGGCGGCGGCCGAGGAGGGCCCGGTAGGTGAGCCGGGCGACTGTGGGTTCGTAGATCATCGCTGCAAGCTCCTTTCAGGCCGCTACGAGGTAGGAGAAGACCGATTCGAGCGACTCGTCGGAGGGCGAGACCGTCAGCAGCCGGATGCCGTGCGCACGGGCGACCCGCGGGAGCAGCGTCGTGAACCGGCCGAAGTCGACGGCCTGGATGCGCAGGGCGCCCTCCGTGACGTCCACTTCGATGCCCGCCGTCGACGGGTCCGCGATCAGCGCGGCGGCGAGTGCCCGGTCGTCGCTGGACCGTACGAGATAGCGGTGCGGGCGGTCCGTCATCAGGCGGCGGATCCTGCGGAAGTCGCCGGAGGCGGCGTGCCGTCCGGCCACGATCACTTCGATGTGCGAGGCGAGCTGCTCGACCTCCTCCAGGATGTGGGAGGAGAAGAGGACCGTACGGCCCTCCGCGCCCATCCGCCGCAGCAGGTCCATCAGCTGCATGCGCTGGCGCGGGTCCATGCCGTTGAACGGCTCGTCCAGGAGCAGCACCGACGGATCGTGGACGAGGGCGGAGGCCATCTTCACGCGCTGGCGCATGCCCTTGCTGTACGTCGCGATCTTGCGGTCCTGCGCGTATTCCATCTCGACGGTCGCGAGCGCCTGCTGGGCCGCCCCGGCGGTCAGGCCGTGCAGTTCGGCGTTGGCGACGACGAATTCGCGTCCGGTGAGGAAGTCGTACATCGCCTCCCGCTCGGGAACGATGCCGATCTCCTTGTAGACGGCTTCGTTGCGCCAGATCGGCTTTCCGTCGAGGGTGACGGTGCCGGTCGAGGGGGCGAGGAAGCCGCCCATCATGTTGATCAGGGTGGACTTGCCGGCGCCGTTGGGGCCGAGCAGTCCGGTCACACCCGGGCCGACGCGCATGGTGACGTCGTTGACGGCCACCACGTTGCCGAACCAGCGCGAGGTGTGGTCGATGTCGATGGTGGTCACAGCCCGACCTTTCGGTAGCGGCGCATCAGCACGGCGTACGAGCCGAGGATGAGCGCGAGGACGGCGAGCAGGTAGACCACGCCGCTGCCGACCGAGGGGCCCTCCCCTCCGGGGAAGGCGGAAGTGGCGCCGAGGAAGGCGGTCTGCACGCCGTCGATCAGCGTGAGGGGCGAGAAGAGGCCGAGCCATTCGACCGCCCCGGTGGAACCCTGCTCCCAGGCGATCACCTGGACCGTGGACACCGCGCCGTACGAGATCGTCAGTACGGCGATGACGGCGGCCACGCCGAAGCCGCGGCGCGGGGTGAGGGCGGCCATCACCAGGCCGAGGCCGGCGAAGAGGACGGAGAGCAGTGCCACGGAGACCAGCCCCTGTGCGAACGCCTTCGTCTGGTCCGCGAAGTCGAATTCGGCGAGCAGCGCACCGGCGTACAGGATCACCAGGGGGGTCGCCGTGAGGATGAAGAGGGCCGACGCCATCGCGGCGTACTTGGCGAGGACGTAGTCGACGCGTTCGATGGGCCGCGAGAAGTACAGCGGGACCGTTTTGAAGCGCAGGTCGCGCGAGACGGACTGCGGGGCCTGGGAGGCCAGGTAGAGGCCGACGACGGCCTGCATGACGATCGCGTACCGCGTGTACTCCAGCGGCAGGTCCGTCATGCCGGGGGTGGCGACGGCGACCGCGACGATGATCGCCGCGACCAGGCACATCACCGCGAAGAGGATCATCGGCAGCACCTTGGACTTGGCGCTGCGGCCCAGTCCGTACGCGCCGCGCAGGGACTGCGAGAAGAGCGAGCGGCGTGCGTACGCCCGGCCCAGGCGCGGGCCGTCGTACGACCGGTAGCCGATGTTGTGGATACGGGTCGGGTCGGTGCCCGGCGGTGTCGTGAGGTCAGACGCCATCGCGGCCGCCTCCCTTCTGCTGTACGGCGGCGAAGGGCTCGCGGGCGGCCTCGGCGTCCGATGCGGCGTGAGCGTCCGATGCGACATGAGCGTCTGTGCCTGCGCCTGCGCGGAAGACCTCCGCGATGCGGTGGCGGCGCTGTTCCATCCGTACGAGCCCGATCCCGAGGCCGGCGACGGTGTCCCGCACCAGGTCGTACGTCTCCTCGCCGGTCGCTTCGACGAGCAGGATGTGGCCCGCGCCCGGCAGGCCGTCCTCCCCACGCGCGTGGAGCGTCGCTCCCGCGGCGGTCAGCGCCTCGCGCAGGGCGCGGGTGCCGTCGGGGTGGGCGTCGCTGTCGGTCACTTCCACGGCGAGGGTGGTGGTGGTCTGCGTGAAGTCGCTGGTGGAACTGGAGCGGAGCAGCTTGCCGCCGTCGACGACGACGACGTGGTCGCAGGTGCGCTCCAGTTCGCCGAGGAGGTGCGAGGTGACCAGCACCGAGATGCCGAAGTCGGTGTGGACGCGGCGGATGAGACCGAGCATCTCGTCGCGGCCGACCGGGTCGAGACCGTTGGTCGGCTCGTCGAGAAGCACCAGCTTCGGGTCGTGGACCAGGGCCTGGGCCAGTTTCACGCGCTGTTTCATGCCGGTCGAGTAGCCGCCGATGGGGCGGTAGCGCTCCTCGTACAGGCCGACGTGGCGCAGCGTGTCGGCGGTGCGCTCGCGGGCGGCGGTCGGCGGGAGCCCCGACATGCGCGCCATGTGGACGACGAACTCGGTGGCCGAGACGTCGGGTGGCAGCGCGTCGTGCTCGGGCATGTAGCCGACCTGCTCGCGGATGGCGCCGCCGCTGGTGGCGACGTCGAGGCCGAGTACGGCGGCCGTGCCTTCCGTGGCGGGGGACAGACCCAGCAGGATCTTGATCAAGGTGGACTTGCCGGCTCCGTTGGCGCCCACCAGACCGGTCACGCCGGGTCCGATGTCCAGGGAGAGCCGGTCAAGAGCGGTCACCCTCGGGAACCGCTTGCTCAGGCTTTCGGTCGCGATCACAGTCACGTTCTCGAAGGTAGTGGCGCACACCACAGGATGCGTCAGACCTGGAGGCTGGATCGGTGTCCGCCTCCAGGCGTACGGCCCCGTAGGGGGCCGGTCCGGCGGCCGGCCCGGCCCCCGGACCGGCGGACCGTTTGAAGGTCCTTTCGAAGGCCCGTTTCCGCCTTGGTTTTCCACAGGTACGGCCGGCCCCTTGACCTCGCCGCCGGGCATGGTCACATTCATGAGTGTCAGGTTTCCGGTTCGACGACGATCTGCCGCACGTGCGGCACTGGGCGGGGGAGAAGCCGGCATGAGCATCGAGGGAGCCACCGAGCGGTGGGTGCGCACGGGCGGGATCGAGCTGTGCGTCGCCGAACTGGGCGACGCGGCGCGGCCGACCGTAGTGCTGGTGCACGGCTATCCGGACAGCAAGGAGGTGTGGGCGCAGGTCGCCGCGCGGCTCGCCGAGCACTTCCATGTGGTGCTGTACGACGTGCGCGGGCACGGCAGGTCGACGGCGCCCGTGCCGCTGCGCGGCGGTTTCACACTGGAGAAGCTGACGGACGACTTCCTGGCGGTCGCGGACGCGGTGAGCCCGGGCCGGCCGGTGCACCTGGTCGGGCACGACTGGGGGTCCGTGCAGGCCTGGGAGTTCGTGACGGTCGGGCGCACCGAGGGAAGGATCGCCTCCTTCACCTCGATGTCCGGCCCGTCCCTGGACCACTTCGGCCACTGGATCAGGAAGCGGACGACGCGGCCGACCCCGCGCGGGACGGCCCAGCTGCTCGGGCAGGGCGCCAAGTCCTGGTACGTGTACATGCTGCACACCCCCGTCCTGCCGGAACTGGCCTGGCGCGGACCGCTCGGCAAGTGGTGGCCCGGGATCCTCCGGCGCATGGAGAAGGTCGAGGCCGGTGACTACCCGACGGCGTCACTGCCGCGGGACGCGGCGCACGGCGCCTGGCTCTACCGGGACAACGTCCGCGCCCGGCTGCGCCGGCCGCGCGCCGACGCGTACGCCCACACGCCCGTCCAGCTGATCACGCCGACCGGCGACATGTTCCTCTCCGAGCGGCTGTACGACGGTCTGGAGCGGTGGGTGCCGCGTCTGGTGCGGCGCACGCTGCCCGCGAAGCACTGGGTGCCGCGCACCCGGCCCGATCAGCTGGCGGCCTGGGTAGGCGAGTTCGTCACGGCGAACGAGGGCACCGCGAACGAGAAGAACGCGAGCGCGGAGACCGCGACGGGGGCGGCGCCCGGAACCACGGTGGCGAGCGGCCCGTACGCCGACCGGTTCGGCGGGCAGCTCGTCCTGGTGACGGGCGCCGCCGGCGGCATCGGGCGGGCCACCGTCCACGCGTTCGCCGAGGCGGGAGCGCGGATCGTGGCCGTCGACCGGAACGCGGAGGGCGCGGCCCGTACCGCGGAGACGGCCCGGCTGATCGGCGCCCCCGAGGCGTGGGCCGAGACGGTGGACGTCAGCGACGAGCGGGCGATGGAGAAGCTGGCCGAGAAGGTCGCCGCGGAGTACGGCGTCGTCGACGTCCTGGTGAACAACGCCGGAATCGGTCTCTCCGGCTCCTTCCTGGACACCACCTCCGAGGACTGGAAAGAGGTCCTCGACGTGAACCTGTGGGGTGTCGTCCACGGCTGCCGGCTCTTCGGCAGACAGATGGCCGAGCGCGGCCAGGGCGGCCACATCGTCAACACCGCTTCCGCGGCGGCGTACCAGCCGTCGAGGACACTGCCCGCGTACTGCACCTCGAAGGCGGCGGTGCTGATGCTGAGCGAGTGCCTGCGGGCCGAGTTCGCGGGCCGGGACATCGGGGTCAGCGCGGTCTGCCCCGGGTTCGTGAACACCGGCATCACCTCGACCGCGCGGTTCGCCGGGGCCTCGGCGGAGGAGGAGAAGCGCCGGCGGCAGAAGGCCGCGCGGCTGTACGGGCGACGCGACTATCCGCCGGAGAAGGTCGCGGAAGCGGTACTGAAGGCCGTCGTACGCAACCAGGCGCTCGTGCCGGTGACGCCCGAGGCCCGCGTTTTCCGCCTCCTGTCGCGCTTCGCGCCGAGGGCCCTGCGCGCGATCGCCCGGGTGAATCCCCCGCTGTGAGTACCGGGGAGCACCCGGATCACCAGGGGTACCGGGAACACCGGGAGTACCGGATCGAGGACCTCGCGCATCTGAGCGGAGCCACGGTCCGTACGATCCGCGCCTACCAGGACCGCGGGCTGCTGCCCAGACCGGAGCGGCGCGGCCGGTCCAATGTGTACGGGGACACGCACCTGGCCGGGCTCCGCCAGATCGCCGGCCTCCTCGAACGCGGTTACACGCTGGCGAGCGTCAAGGAGCTGCTGGAGGCGTGGGACACGGGAAAGGGGCTCGGCGGGGTGCTCGGGCTCGTCACCGAGGTCGGCGGGCCGTGGACGGACGAGGAGGCGGGCCGGATCTCGCGGTCCGAGCTGGGCGAGCGGTTCGGCGGGAAGCCCGGCGCCGCGGCGGCCGGCGAGGCGCCGGAGAAGGCGATCGACGAGGCGGTGGAGCTGGGGGTGCTGGAGCGCGTGCCGGGGCGGGACGACGAGTTCCTGGTGCCGTCACCCCAAGAGCTGGCCGTAGCGGCCGAGTTGCACGCGGCGGGGGTGCCGCTGCCCGCGATCTCCGGACACCTGAGGGAGCTTCGCGGGCAGGTGGAGCACATCGCTGAACGTTTCCTGGAGTTCACCGCCGAGCACGTGTTCGCCCACTTCCCCGGCCACCACCCGCCCACGGACGCGGACGCGGCGGACGCGGCGACGCTGGTGCGGCGCCTGCGGCCGCTCGCCCAGCGGACGGTCGACGCGGAGCTGGCCCGGGCCATGCGGCTGTTCGCCACCCGCCGCCTCCAGCAGCGCCTCGGCGCGGCCGACCCGCCCGTGGCCGGTCCGGAGCCCGTCACGGTGACGCTTCCGGGGGAGACCGTGCGCGCTGTCCGCGCACTGGTCGGACCCGCCCGCGCGGCGGCATTCATCACCGCGGCAGCCGAACGGGAGGTGCGGGCCAGGACATTGGACGCACTTGCCGCAGACGGCGCGCGGAGTACCGATGGCGGCCAAATACCCTGAATCCTCTTGCGAGTTATCCACAGAGGCGTCAAATCCGTTGTGTAAAACACGACTTGCCTGTGGATCAAACCTGCTTGCTCAATGAAGTGGCGTGATGCTCGTCTCGCTGTGCACCCTGGTGAGATGGATGAAAGACGCACCACAAAGGTGTCGAAGTACCTCTCGGCCCATCTCCGGCACCGGCCCGACCGGATCGGGATCGTGCTCGACGAGCACGGCTGGGTGGAGATCGACGCCCTGCTCCGGGCCGCCGCCGGGCACGGCTTCCCCTTCACCCGGGCCGAGCTCGACCATGTCGTCGCCGTCAACGACAAACAGCGTTTCGCGGTCGACGGCCCCCTGATCCGCGCCGTCCAGGGACACACGGTGGAGGTTGACCTGGGGCTTCCGGAGGCCGAGCCTCCGGCGTACCTCTACCACGGCACCGTCGCCCGCAGTCTCGACGCGATCCGGGCCGAGGGCCTGCGCGCCATGGCCCGCCACGACGTCCACCTCTCGCCCGACCGCGAGACCGCCACCCGCGTCGGCGCCCGGCGCGGCCGCCCGGTCGTCATCAGCGTCGACGCCGGGGCCATGCACCGCGCCGGCCATGTGTTCCGGGTGAGCGACAACGGCGTATGGCTCACCGCGTCCGTACCGCCGCGGTTCCTGCGCTTTCCCCGCTGAGGCCGGGGCCGGCCCCGGCCCCGGCCCCGCGTCAGCCGGCGCAGCCCGTGGCGTTCGGTCGCGGTGCGTTCGGTCGCGGACATCGGCAGCCGGCCGGTCGCCTTGCGCGGGAACTTCGTACGGCCCCAGCCCACCACCGTGACCGGCCGGTCGTACGGGCGTCCGTCCAGCAGCAGCCGCGCCACCACGTCCGCGGCCTCCCCGGTCGGCCACGGCTGGTGGCCGAGCCCCGCCGCGACGCCGAAACCGTGCACGCACACCTCGACGACCCGCGTGACGGGGAAGTCGGGCAACGGCATCGGGTCGCCGTGCCGGGTACGGACCTGCCGCTCCGGCGGCTCCTCGGCGCAGGCAGCGGTCACGGAGCGCCAGACGGCGTCGAAGTGCTCGGCGAGGGCCGGGCCGTCGGCGTGCACGGCGGCGGACTCCCGGGCCGCCTCGACCCGCGGGTCGTTGCTCCGCGGCGAGAAGCGCTCGTCCGGCGCGCAGTAACCGGCGGCCGTCACCAGAACACCCGACGGCTCGGGCTCGGCCAGCATGTCGCCGGTCCGGTCGACGACGGTCGTCAGGTGGGCGAACACCTCGCGCACGGTCCGGGGGCCGCACGGGCTCGGCCGGTCCCACTCCCCTTCCGGGATCCCGCAGACCTTCTCGTACAGGCGCTGCGATTCGGCCCTGGGGGCCGCCAGAACCGTTCCCCCGTCCCTACGGGCCGGCCCAGGCACGCCGCATGATCTCCGGCATGGAGCACCGGCACTTTCCCGCCGGGGTGGCGTCTCAGCCGGCGTCCCGGCCGGGGCCCCGGCCGGGACGGTCAGGAGCTGAGCTGGGAAAGTGCCTCCGTCGCGATCCGCTCGAAGACCTTCTCGTCGGCCGCGAAGTCCGAGTCGGGGATCGGGGCGTGGAGCACGATCTCGGTGAAGCCGAGTGCGAAGTACCTGCCCGCGAAGTCGACGAAGGCGTCGAGGGACTCCAGCGGACCGTTCCTCTCCGGGGTGAAGCCGGTGAGCAGGATCTTGTCGAGCTCGGCGGCGTCCCGGCCGGTCTCGGCGCAGGCGGTGCCCAGCTTGGCGATCTGGCCGCGGACGGCCTCCTCCGACTGGGCGGGCGTACCGGACTCGAAGAGCTTCGGGTCGCCCGTGGTCACCCAGGCCTGGCCGTACCGGGCGGCGAGCTTCAGCCCGCGCGGGCCGGTCGCGGCGACGGCGAAGGGGATCCTGGGGCCCTGAACGCATCCGGGGATGTTGCGGGCCTCGACGGCGGAGTAGTGCATGCCCGCCCGGGTGACGGCGGGCTCGGTGAGCAGCCGGTCCAGGAGCGGCACGAACTCGCCGAAGCGGTCGGCGCGCTCGCGCGGGGTCCACGGCTCCTGGCCGAGCGCGGTGGCGTCGAATCCGCTGCCGCCGGCGCCTATGCCGAGCGTGACGCGTCCGCCGGACACGTCGTCCAGCGTGATCAGGTCCTTGGCGAGCGTCACGGGGTGGCGGAAGTTCGGCGAGGTCACGAGCGTACCCAATCGCATGCGCTGTGTGACCGTCGCTGCGGAGGTGAGCGTGGGGATGGCACCGAACCACGGTCCGTCACGGAAGGTCCGCCAGGAGAGGTGGTCGTACGTGTACGCGGCATGGAACCCGAGGTCTTCGGCCCGCCGCCAGATCTTCTGTCCTTCGACCCACCGGTGGACGGGGAGGATTACCGTGCTCAGACGCATGCCCCGACGATACGCGCGCTTCCCGCTGCCACGGATGTGCCGACGGAGCAGATTCGGGAATCCGCGCCGGCGTCGCGATGCAGGCCGCTACCGTTGCGTCATGCGCACGTTGGGCAGGGCCGAGCTTGAGGCCATGGTCGAAGAGGCGACGGTGGACGCCTACGGCGAGGACGAGCAGCGGACTGGTCTGTTCACCATGATCGGGGAGTACCTCGACCTGCCCTTCACCACCGCGGTTCTTGGCATCGAGGTAACCGTTCGCGGTGTCGACCTCACGCCGGATGGCAGGATTGTCGCCCTGTGCTCCCGCGGCGGCCTCCGGCAGTCGATCGGAATCCTGGAGCTGCCGTTGCCGAGTCCGCCGCCCGGGGGCGCGGAGTGGATCGAGGCGTACCGTCATTGGGCCGCTTGAGGCTGGCGCCGGGAACTGGCCGACAGGGAAGGGCTGAACGTGGCTGAGGCCGCACAAGGCGCTCATCAGGATGCCGGCGAACTGTCGCTCGACGATCTCATCGAGCGCAGCGCCGAGTTGAAGGGCGAACTGGTCGCCTTCGCTCAGAGCGCTCGCTTCGACCGGTGGTTGACGCCTCTCCTGCTGGAGGCCTCTGGGCCTGCGCGACGACTGGACGAGGGTGAGGCGATCCGGATCACCGACCACTTCACCCTGGGGTACCGGTTGCCGGACGGTTCGACCGTGGTGGACCGCTTCATCGCCGGCCGGAAGGACTTGACCGCGGCCGACCGGGAGATGCTGCTCGGCTGGCGTGACCCGGTCGGGGGCGTCTTCGAGATCCGGCGTAAGGACGGCGATGCTGTCATCCTGCTGAACCTTGTCGACGACCTGGAGTACCGCACGTACTCGAACGTCGGGCGGGCGGCGTTCCGCGGAGTGTCCAAGGGGGGATTCCTCCATACCTGCCTGGTACCCGTCCACTCGGTCGGCGGGGCGTGGTTGGTGTCCGGGGCGATGACGAGCTACCCCAGGTCCAGCGCCGCCGAGATCGCCCAAGCAGCTCTGCAACTGGCCACGCACGACCCCGGGCTGGTCTTCCGCAACCCAGAGAAGATCGAGCAGGGATGGCGGCGGATGCGGGAGGACCGGGCTGCGTTCATCGAGTTTTGCGGTGGCGACGAACTGGTCCTTCCGCCTGCCGAAGCCGAGGACCTCCTCAACGCCTACTACCGCCACCGCCAACAGGCCGCCGTCGCCGCACAGCCCAGCCGTGCCCGACGCAAGCAGCTCCCCGGCCTGGACCTGCCCCTCTTCGAGCTGCCGTCAGAACTGGCGGACTCGGACACCGTCGGCGTCATCTACGACCGGGTCGACGGGCTCAACTTCTACGCCGAATACGGGATGCTGCGGGACCTCTTCGCGGAGCCCGCCCTCGCGGGCCGCAGACAGCACCAGGACCTGCTGCGCACGTACCTGCGCGAGGAGTCGATCACACCACTGCCGATCCGCCGGCTGGTCTCCGCCCACCCTGAGACAGCGGACGTCGTGTTCCGGAAGTTGCTGCGGAGGCCCGGATTCTCTTGGAGCGAGCACGGCGAGACGCTGCTGCGCCGGCGCAAGCCCTGGTACTACGAGAGCGACCCGCGCCCCGGGGTGTCCGTGATCGGCGACCGTCTGCGCGAGCTGCTCGGTGCGGGACGGAGCTGAGCTCGTACGGGGAGACGCCCAACAGATGATGCGCATACCGCAGTATGCTGGCTTCATGGCTGGTACGACCCGCATCACGGTCACTCTTCCCACCGAGCAGGTGGCGGAGCTGAAGAGGCTCACGGACAACGTCTCCGGCTATGTCGCGGAGGCGGTCGCCCGCCAGATCAGACACCAGCTGCTCGGCGAGGAGCTGCGCCGCTACGAGGAGGAGCACGGCGCGTTCACCGACGAGGAGCTGGCCGCGGCCCGGGCCAGAATCTTCGGCGCGGCCGAACACGAGGAGTCGGCGAGCGCCGCGTGAACCACCGCGTCGAGACCGTCGTACTGGACTCCCAGGGACTGTCCGCCTGGATCTCACAGGACCGGGCCGTGCTCGCGATGATGCGATCCTTCCACTCGATGGCTGCCGATCTCGTGGTCTGTGCCAACACCATCGTGGAAGTCATGCACGCCCGGGTGAACACCACCCGACTGGACTGGGTGCTCTCCCAGGTCAAGGTGGGAGCGGTGACCGAGCAGGCGGCCAGAGCCGCCGCCGGCCTGCTGGAAGAGGCCGGCCTGCACGGCCACAAGTACGCGATCGATGCCACCGTCGCCGAGCTCGCGCTCCGCCAGCCAGACCCGGTGGCCATGCTCACGTCGGACATCGACGACATGGCCAAGCTGTGCGGTAGTCGCGTCCGGCTCATCGCGCTCTGATCCGCTTCAGTCGGGGCCAGGGTGCCCCTGGCGCACGTCCTCCCAGGTCAGGACGGTAGGTGAACAGGGCTCGACTGAAATCGCGAGAGCGGTCGCCGGGGCGGTGTCCGCCCCGACTCGGGAGGACGGGGGAGTTCCCCGACCGCGTCCAGCGGGCCTGGCTGCGTTCGCATTGGCCGTGACCGGCCTGCGCGGGCCGAAGCCGTCTGCCACCACGATCTCCGTTGCGCCAAGATCTTGGCCCACTGACCAATCCTTCCCCCGCGCAACACGACCCGTCTCTCCCCGTATCGCGTTCCTCAGGGGCAGCGCGTGACTGGGCACCCGCAAGCTTGACAACCCGAGGTGTGTGCAGGGCCAGGCAGCGCGGAAGTCACCCCCGCGTTCTGTTGAGCGACGACAACCTGGAGTTCGGTGATGAGGTCGGTCGTGCCTATGACCTGATCCTCGGCACGTTCGCTGACAGCGCAGGGAAACGAGGCGGGGAGTTCTTCACCCCCCGCTCTGCGGTCCGCCGCTCGGCCCGCTGCCAGGCGTCACGCCCGCCCTCCGACCAACGGCGGATGGGAAGGATCACGGTACTCAGACCCATCCCCGGCCCTACGCCGCCCGCCCCGGCCGTCGGCGGGGCCGTTCCGGAGACCGGGGCGAGGGGCGCGGGGCGAGGTGGGCGCGCAGGCCCAGGGCGCGGAATCGACGGCAGTCGTAGAGGCGGGTGCCGACAACGCCGAAGGCGTTTGCGTCCGGCCGGTCCCGGCCGCACCACGACGGGCCGACGGCTGGCCGGCTCCGGACAGCGACGGACGACGGCGGACCGGTGACGGAAGGTGACGAGCCGGTTCTGTGGGGAGGCTCTCACATGTGCGCCCCTTCGCACGCCCGTGCACCTCATGCGGGAAGATGGATCCGTGACCTCAGCTACCGACCCCCAGCAGGCCCGGCCGGCACCGGCCGGCACCACCACCCCCCGGCTGATCGCGACCGACCTCGACGGCACTCTGCTGCACGACGACAAGTCCGTGTCGGACCGTACGGTCGCCGCACTCGCCGCCGCCGAGCGGGCCGGCATCGAGGTCTTCTTCGTCACCGGCCGCCCGGCCCGCTGGATGGACGTGGTCAGCGACCACGTCCACGGCCACGGCCTGGCGATCTGCGCCAACGGCGCCGCCGTCGTCGACCTGCACGCCGGCGGCAGGCTGATCCAGGTCCGTCCGCTGGCCCGCGAGGACGCCCTCGCCGTCGTGCTCGCGCTGCGGGCCGCCGCCCCCGGCACCTCCTTCGCGGTCGAGCTCTCCACCGGCATCCACTACGAACCCGAGTACCCGCCGTTCCACCTCGACCCGGGCGCGACCGTGGCCGTCGCCGAGAAGCTCCTCCACGAGACGACTCCCGGCTCCGGGGCCCCGGTGATCAAACTGCTCGCCCACCACGCCGAGCTGTCCCCCGACGACTTCCTCACCCTGGCCCGCGCCACGGCGGACGAGCGCGCGTCCGTCACCCGCTCCAGCCCGACCGCCCTCCTGGAGATCAGCGGTTACGGCGTCTCCAAGGCCAGCACCCTGGCCCAGTGCTGCGCCGAGCGCGGCATCTCGCCCGCGGAGGTCGTGGCCTTCGGCGACATGCCGAACGACGTGGAGATGCTGTCCTGGGCGGGCACGTCGTACGCGATGGGCAACGCGCATCCGGCCGTGGTGGCCGCGGCGTCCGGCCGTACCGTCGCGAACAACGACGACGGCGTCGCGGTGGTCATCGAGCGGATCCTGGCCGGCCTGTAGCCGCGCGAGGGGCGGGCCCCGGACCAGCCGTCCCGGCCCGCCCCTCAGAAACCCGCCCCGCGCTCACGCATCCACGGCTCCGGAGCGATCGCCGACCCCACGTGGGGAGTGAGCCGCACCTCGAAGTGCAGGTGCGGTCCCGAGGAGTTGCCGGTGGTGCCGGCCTGCCCGATCCGCTGTCCGGTACGCACCCGCTCCCCCTGGTCGACCATGACCCCGGCCAGGTGCGCGTACTGCGTGTAGTAGCCGTCCGGGTGGCCGACCACCACCTCGATCCCGAAAGCGCCGCCGCAGGAGACCGAGACGACGCGGCCCGCGCCGACGGCCCGCACCGGTGTGCCGATGTCCACGGCGAAGTCCTGCCCGGTGTGCCGGCTCCTCCAGCGCGCCCCCGTACCGCCGAACCCGGCGGACAGCTCGTACTCCTCCACGGGAGTCACCCACGCGCGCGTGGCGGGCGGTTCCCGCTCCTCCAGCCGTACGGCGCCGGCGCAGCGCCCCGCCGCGACACTGCGGTCCGCCTCGCCCTGGAGCTGCCACCGGGCGTCCTCCAGCTTCGCCGCGATGCCCCGCTTGATCGACGCGAGCCGCAGCGTACGGACGTCGAGGTCGCGCCAGGCAACGGTCGCCCGCCGCTCGTCCTCGACGAGCCTGCGCTCGGCCCGCTCGGCCCGGTGCAGCGTCCGGGCCACGGCCAGCCCGGCCTGCCGGACGAGCCGGTGGCCGTCCACCCGTTCCCGCGGGTCGTCGGCGAGCAGCAGCTTCGCCGCGTACACGACGCCTCCGCCGCCGGCCCGGTACTGGGCACGCGCGATCCGGCCCACGTCCCCGCGCAGCCCCTCCATCTCGCGCCGCTCCCTCGCGATCAGCCGCTCCAGGCGCAGTGCCTTCGTCCGCTGGTCCCGCGCCGCGCGCCTGCCCCGCTCGTAGGTCTCGGCGGCCCGGGCGGCCTCCTCGTACAGCCGCGCCACCTCGGCTCCGACGGCGGGCCCGTCGGAGGGGGAGGCGTCGCCGGCGGGTGCGACCGCTGCGGAAGCGGAGGAAAGAGAGACAGCGCCAGGGGCGGAAGCAGGGGTGGCGACAGCGGCGGGCGCGGGAAGCCAAAGAAGCACGCACAGCACCGGCACGAGCAGCCGCTGGCAGGGTCCGAGGTGCATCCACGGATCGTGTCCCGGCCGTCTCGCGATTGCGTGCACCCGGGCCACGCCACCGGGTGTCGTCCCGCCATACGGCGTATCCGGGCCGCTGCGACGGCGCTACAGCGGCGCCTCCCACACCACCGTCGTGCCCCCGCCGTCCTCCCCGAGCCCCGGACCGCACCGGCTCGTCCCGCCCAGTGACTCGGCGCGCCGTTCGAGGTTGCGCAGTCCGCTGCGCCGGCCGCCTTCCGGAATGCCGGCACCGTCGTCCGCGACCGAGAGCCGCACCCCGCGGCTGCCGTCCGCCATCTCGGCGGTGGCGTCGACGACGACTTCGATGCGGGAAGCCCGCGCGTGCCGGAAGGCGTTGGACAGCGCCTCGCGCAGCGCCGCGACGAGGTTCTTGCCGGTGAGTTCGCCGACCAGCACGTCGACCGGACCGACGAAGTGGTGGGCGGGCCGGAAGCCCAGTGGCACGGCCGCGGTGTTGATCTCCCGCAGTACGCGTGTGCGCAGCCCCACGGGCGCCTCGGCCGGGCCCTGCTGAAGCGCGAAGATGGCCGTACGGATCTCCTGGATCGTCACGTCCAGCTCGTCCACCGCCTTGCCCACCCCGGCCCGCACCTCGGGCACGACGGACCTGCGCTGGGCGCTCTCCAGCATCAGCCCCGTGGCGAACAGCCGCTGGATGACCAGGTCGTGCAGGTCGCGGGCGATCCGGTCGCGGTCCTCGTACACCGCGAGCCGCTCCCGGTCCCGCTGCGTCTCCGCCATCATCAGCGCGAGCGCGGCCTGCGAGGCGAACTGCGTGGCCAGCGTCCGCTCCGACTCCGTGAACGGCTTCCCGCCCCGCTCGCGCGGGGTGGCGAGGGCACCCAGCACCCGGCTGCCACTGCGCAGCGGCAGCAGCATGCACGGCCCGTACCGCCGCGCCATCCTCGTGATCATGAGGGGGTCGCCGGCCGGGTCGCCGATGAACACGGCCTCGCCGTCGAGGAGCCGCGCGACGACCGGGCTCTCCGGCGGAAGGACCACGCCGAGCGACTCGGACGGGTCGTCGGCCGAGACCGCGACGATCTCCAGGCCGCCCTCCTCGGCGGGCAGCAGCACCATCGCGGCGGCCGAGTCGGCGAGGTGGCGGGCCTGTTCCGCGACGACGGTGAGCGCGTCGTCGGCGTCGCCGCCCGACAGGAGCGCGGTGGTGACGGCGACGGACCCGTCGATCCAGCGTTCGCGCTGCCGGGCCGCCTCGTACAGCCGGGCGTTGCCGATGGCGATGCCGGCCTCCGTGGCGAGCACCCGGACCATGTGCAGGTCGTAGTCGCTGAACTCGGCTCCGCCGTTCTTCTCGGCGAGGTAGAGGTTGCCGAAGATCTCGCCCTGTACGCGGATGGGGACGCCCAGGAAGGTCCGCATCACCGGGTGGTGCGCCGGAAACCCGGCGAAGCGCGGGTCGGTCGTCAGGTCGCCGAGCAGCACCGGTTCGGGGTGCCGGACCAGGGCGCCCAGCAGCCCCTGGTGGCCGTCCGGCAGCCGCCCGATCCGCTGGGCCTGCGCCTGGGTCACGCCGTACGTCACGAAGTCGGACAGCCCGTCGCGCTCCTGGTCGACGACGCCGATCGCCGCGTACCGGGCGTCGGCGAGTTCCGCGGCGGTCTCGCAGATCCGGTCGAGGGTGGAGTGCAGTTCGAGCCCCGTGCCGACGGACCGCATGGCCTCCAGCAGCCGGGGCACGCGCGCGGTGAGTTCGGTGGAGAGGCCCTGCAGGCTGCGGGCCGCCTGCGCGGCGGCTTCGCGGTGGTCTTCCGGTTCCGGCACGTCGTGCACTGGCATGCCCCCGAGCCTAGTAAGTGCTGTTTCGGGAGAAAAGCCGGGTGTGCAGCGATTCGGCCGGTCAGACCGGTTCGGCCTCCCGTTCGCGCTCCAGCATCCGCCGCAGCGGCCCCTCGGCCTCCACCAGCGCCGCGTACACGCCACGCTGGACGACGCGCCCGTCGTCCAGCACGATCACCTCGTCCACGGCCTCCAGCCCCCGGAGCCGGTGCGTGATGATCAGCGTCGTACGCCCCTCGGTGGCCCGGAGCAGGTCGGCCGTCAGCGCGTCCGCCGTCGCCAGGTCGAGGTGCTCGGCGGGCTCGTCGAGTACGAGTACGGGGAAGTCGGCGAGGAGGGCGCGGGCCAGGGCGAGGCGCTGGCGCTGGCCGCCGGAGAGACGGGCGCCGTGTTCGCCGGCCATCGTGTCGAGGCCGTCGGGCAGGCCGTCCACCCAGGTCAGCAGCCGAGCGGCCGCGAGGGCGTCCCTCAGCTGCTCCTCGGTCGCGTCGGTCCGGGCCAGCCTGAGGTTCTCGCGCACCGAGCTGTCGAAGATGTGCGCGTCCTGCGCGCACAGGCCGACGAGCCTTCGCACGTCGTCGCCGTCCAGCCCGGCGGCGTCCGCCCCGCCGAGCGTGTACGTCCCCGCCCGCGCGTCCAGGAAGCGCAGCAGGACCTGTGCGAGCGTCGTCTTCCCCGCGCCGGAAGGACCGACCACGGCGACGCGCCTGCCCGCTTCCAGCGTGAGGTCGAGGCCGGACAGCGCGTCCTGCTCCTGCCCGGCGTACCGGGCGCTCAGCCCGCGTACCTCCAGCGGGAACGGCGACGCGGGCCGGGCGGCGGCGGTCCGCGGCTCCTGCACCGGCACCGGCGCGTCCAGCACCTCGTACACGCGCTCCGCGCTGTGCTTGACGCGCCGGCGGTACTGCACGGCGAGCGGAAGCCCGGTGACGGCCTCGAAGGCGGCCAGCGGGGTCAGGACGACCACCGCCAGCGTCACTCCCGACAGCCGCCCGTCCTGCACCGCCTGCACCCCGGCGAGCGCGGCGAACACGACGGTCAGCCCGCAGGCCAGTGAGGAGAGCCCGCCGCCGAGGGCGGTGGCGGTCGCACTTCGCGAGGCGATCCGCGTCAGTACCCCGTCCGCTTCCCGGACTCCCTGGATGCGCCGCTTCAGCGCGCCCGCGACGGTCAGTTCGGCCGCTGCGCCGAGCAGGTCGGCGACGCGCGTCGCCAGCGTCCCGCGCGCGGGCGCCAGCTGCCGTTCGGCCCGCCGGGCACACGCCCCGCTCAGCCACGGCACGCCCACCCCGGCGACGAGCAGCCCGGCGGCCAGCACCGCCCCGGCCTCGGGCAGCAGCCACGCGGTGAACCCGACGGACCCGGCGCTCACGACGACCGCCGTCCCGGCGGGCAGCAGCCACCGCAGCCAGTAGTCCTGGAGCGCGTCCACATCCGCGACCAGCCGGGACAGCAGATCACCGCGCCGGGTCTCGCGCAGACCGGCGGGCGCGATCCGCTCCAGCCGCCGGTACACGGCGACGCGCATCTCGGCGAGCATCCGCAGCACGGCGTCGTGCGACACGAGCCGCTCGGCGTAACGGAAGACGGCCCGCCCGATGCCGAAGGCCCGGGTCGCGGTGACCGCCATCATCAGGTAGAGCACCGGGGGCTGTTCGGAAGCACGCGAGATCAGCCACCCGGACACGGCCATGAGCCCGACGGCCGATCCGAGCGCGAGGCTCCCGAGCCCCAGGGCGAGCCCCAGTCGCCCCCTCAGCTCCCCGGCGGTTTTCCGGACCCGCCCCAGCACCCCACGCCCACCGGAACCGGCCGTGCCCTCTGCCACCACGGGGCCGCCGCCCGCACCCACCGGCTCCAACGCCACGGAGGCCACGGTCGTCACCGGGGCGCCGGCGGTCCCTCCCCCGACGGGCGGGAGGGCCTGAGACCCTTCCACCCCGAGGGGACGCGCGTTCCGCGCACCCGCACCCGCCCCGTACGGAGGGGTCAGTTCCACCACCCGGTCCGCCACAGCCAGCAGCGCCGGCCGGTGCACGACCAGCACCACGGTCCGCCCCGCCGCCAGCCTCCGTACCGCGTCGACGATCCCCGCTTCCGTCTCGCCGTCCAGATTCGCCGTCGGCTCGTCGAGCAGCAGCAGCGGCCGGTCCGCGAGGAACGCCCGGGCGAGGGCGAGCCGTTGCCGCTGCCCGGCCGAGAGCCCGGCACCGTCCTCCCCGAGCCGCGTCTCGGCGCCGTGGGGGAGCCCGGCCACGAAGTCGTACGCCCCCGCGTCCCGCAACGCCGTCGCCACCGCCGCGTCGTCCGCGTCCGGCCGCGCCAGCCGTACGTTCTCGGCGACCGTTCCCGCGAAGAGGTGCGGCCGCTGCGGCACCCACGCGATCCGCTCGCGCCACCGCTCCATCGACACGTCCGCAAGGTCCATCGCCTGAGGCCCGTCCCCGACCAGCACGCGTCCCTCGTCCACCGGGGCGAACCCCAGCAGCACATTCAGCAGCGTGCTCTTGCCGACCCCGCTCGGCCCGACAATGGCGACCGTCTCGCCCTCCCCCACGACCAGCGACGCCGAGTCCAGCGACGCCTCGGTCCGCCCCGCGTGCCGGACCGTCACCCCTTCGACCCGCAGCGGCCCCGCCGGAGCGTCCGCGTCACCCGCCGGCCCTCGCGGCTGCGTCTCCAGAACCCCGAAGATCTCCTCCGCGGCGGACAGCCCCTCCGCCGCCGCGTGGTACTGCGCCCCCACCTGCCGCAGCGGCAGGTACGCCTCGGGCGCCAGCACCAGGATCACCAGACCCGTGTACAGATCGAGGTCCCCGTGCACGAGCCGCATGCCGATGCCGACCGCGACCAGCGCCACCGACAGCGTCGCCAGCAGCTCCAGCGCGAACGACGACAGGAACGCGATGCGCAGCGTCCGCATCGTGGCCTGCCGGTACTCGTCCGTGATCGAGCGGATCGACTCGGCCTGCGCCTTCGCCCGCCCGAAGACCTTGAGCGTCGGAAGCCCGGCGACGACGTCCAGGAAGTGCCCGGACAGCCGTGAGAGCAGCCGCCACTGACGGTCCATCCGCGCCTGGGTGGCCCACCCGATGAGGATCATGAAGAGCGGAATGAGCGGCAGGGTCACCACGATCACCGCCGCCGAGATCCAGTCCTCGGTGACGATCCGCGCGAGCACCGCCACGGGTACGACGACCGCGAGCCCGAGCTGCGGCAGGTACCGCGAGAAGTAGTCGTCCAGCGCGTCGACGCCCCGCGTCGCCAGCGCCACCAGCGCCCCCGCCCTCCCCGAAGCTCTCGAATCCGCTCGGTCGGAGGAGCCCCCGCCTCCCGTCAGCCACCCGGGCCCCAGCTCGGCGGCCCGCTCCAGCAGCCGCCCCCGCAGCTCGGACTTGACCGCCGCGCTCGCCCGGTACGCGGCGAGTTCCGTCAGCCAGGCCACCAGGGCCCGTCCCACCGCGACCGCCGCCAGAAGCATCAGGGGGGTACGCAGCTCCGAGCCGTCGAGTCCCCGCTGGAACGCGCCCACCACCACCTCGGCGATGAGCATCGCCTGGGCGATGACCAGGCCCGCCCCGGCAAGGCCGAGGACCACCACGGCCCCCAGGAAGAAGCGGGTGGCACGGGCGTACCGCAGCAGACGCGGGTCGATCGGTTTCACGTGAAACATCTCCCACTAATGCGCATCGGCGAGGTGCTGCGTGCCGATCCGCTTACGGAACACCCAGTACGTCCAGCCCTGGTAGAGCAGCACCACCGGCATGGCGATCCCGGCGCACCAGGTCATGATCTTCAAGGTGTACGGGGTGGAGGAGGCGTTGGCGACCGTGAGGCTCCACGCGTCGTTCAGCGAGGACGGCATGACGTTCGGGAACAGCGTCAGGAAGAGCATCGCAACCGCGGCCACGACGGTCACCCCCGACAGCCCGAACGCCCAGCCCTCGCGTCCCGCCGCCGTGAACCCGACCGCCGCGACCAGGGCCAGCACCGCCACGGCCATCGCGACGAGGCTCGCCGCGTCGCCGTTGTCCGCCTGCGTCCAGCCCAGGAAGGCAAGCGCCAGCACCCCGGTGACGGCGCCGAGCCCGAGCGCGAGCCTGCGCGCCCGCTCCCGGATGTCACCCAGCGTCTTGAGCCCCGCGAAGACCGCGCCGTGGAAGGTGAAGAGGCTCAGCGTGACGAGCCCGCCCAGCAGCGCGTACGGGTTGAGCAGGTCCCCGAGGGTGCCGACGTACTCCATCTCGGCGTCGATCTTCATGCCGTGCACGATGTTGCCGAAGGCCACACCCCACAGGAACGCGGGCAGCAGCGAGGTCCAGAAGATCGCGTGCTCCCAGTTGGCCTGCCAGCGCTCCTCGCTGCGCTTGACCCGGTACTCGAACGCGACTCCGCGCACGATCAGGCAGAGCAGGATCAGCAGCAGCGGCAGGTAGAACCCGGAGAAGAGCGTGGCGTACCACTCGGGGAAGGCGGCGAAGGTCGCGCCGCCCGCGCTCAGCAGCCACACCTCGTTGCCGTCCCAGACGGGGCCGATCGTGTTGATCAGCACCCGCTTCTCGGGCCGGTCGCGGGCCAGCAGCTTGGTGAGGATTCCGATCCCGAAGTCGAAGCCCTCCAGGAAGAAGTAGCCGATCCACAGGACGGCGATCAGGACGAACCAGACGTCGTGCAGTTCCATGACGGTGCAGCTCCCTCGGCCTAGTACGAGAAGGCCATCGGCTTGTCGGCGTCACGCACGTCGCCGCCGATCTTCGTGGGCGGGTTCAGGTCGGCCGTGCTGAGCTCGGGCGGACCGGCCTTGACGTACTTGACGAGCAGCCTGACCTCGATGACGGCCAGGACGGCGTACAGCAGGGTGAAGGCGGCCATCGAGGTGATGATCTCGGCCTGGGACACGCCGGGGGAGACCGCGTCGCGGGTCTGCATCACGCCGTAGACGACCCAGGGCTGCCGTCCCATCTCGGTGAAGATCCAGCCCCACGAGTTGGCGATCAGCGGGAACGCCATCGTCCACAGGGCCAGGAGCCAGTACAGCCGGGTGAGCCTCGGCCGGAGCGGCTTCCTCAGCAGCACCAGATGCGGCACCTCGTCCTCCCCGGTCCGCAGGGCGGCCGGCAGCAGGAACTTCTTCCGCGTGAGCCACAGCCCCAGCAGTCCCAGGGAGAAGGACGCCATGCCGAAGCCGATCATCCAGCGGAAGCCCCAGTAGGCGACGGGGACGATGGGCTTGTAGTCGCCGGGACCGAACTTCTCCCGCAGGGCCTCATTGGTGTCGTTGATGCCGGGCACGTAGGACTCGAAGTCGCTGTGGGCGAGGAAGGACAGCAGGCCGGGTATCTCCAGGGCGACCTCGTTGTGCCCCTTGTCGACGTCCCCGTACGCGAAGACGGAGAAGGGCGCCGGGCTCTCGCCGTCCCACAGCGCCTCGGCGGCGGCCATCTTCATCGGCTGCTGCTCGTACATGACCTTGCCGAGGGTGTCACCGCTGACCGCGGTGAGCAGACCGCCGACCGCCAGGGTGACCAGGCCGAGCCGCAGCGACATCCGCATCACCGGGACGTGCTTCTTGCGCATCAGGTGGAAGGCGGCGATGCCCACCATGAAGGCGCCACCCGTCAGGAAGGCCGCCGAGAAGCTGTGGAAGACCTGGTTGAGGGTGGTGTTCTGGGTCAGGACCAGCCAGAAGTCGGTGAGTTCGGCACGGCCCCTCTCCTCGTTGAACCGGTAGCCGACGGGGTGCTGCATCCAGGAGTTGGCCGCCAGGATGAAGTACGCCGACAGCAGGGTGCCGATCGAGACCATCCACATGCAGGCCGCGTGGAGCTTCTTGGGCAGCTTGTCCCAGCCGAAGATCCACAGTCCGATGAAGGTGGACTCGAAGAAGAAGGCGATCAGCGCCTCGAAGGCCAGCGGCGCCCCGAAGACGTCACCGACGAAGCGCGAGTAGTCGGACCAGTTCATGCCGAACTGGAACTCCTGGACGATGCCGGTGACGACACCCATCGCGATGTTGATCAGGAAGAGCTTGCCCCAGAACTTCGTGGCCCTGAGGTACTTCTCCTTCTGCGTACGCACCCAGGCCGTCTCCAGCCCCGCGGTGAGCGCGGCCAGCGAGATCGTCAGGGGGACAAAAAGGAAGTGGTAGACGGTGGTGATGCCGAACTGCCATCGCGCGAGAGTCTCCGGCGCCAGAGCTAGGTCCACGTCGCCTTCTCCTTCGTATCGCCTCGGTGCTTGTGGAGCTTGTGAACGCGTTCACATTCACAAGCACCAGTATGGCGCACGCGTGTTTCCCGGCATCCAGCCGGGGGGTACAACTGTGCCCCCGAACACCTCCGAAAAGGTGCACGAGGGCACAGGAAAGCAAGGGAGAAGTGGCGAAACGCCCACCACAACCAAGGCTGAGCACCCAGGCGGGGCAGATCGTGTGATTTACAGCTCCTTGAGGAACGCCTCCGCGGTGTGCAGCAGGATGTCGTTGGCCTCCGCCTCACCGATCGTGATCCGCAGCCCCTCGCCCGCGAAGGGCCTGACGACGACGCCGGCCTTCTCGCAGGCCGCCGCGAAGCCGGCCGTACGCTCCCCCAGCCGCAGCCAGACGAAGTTCGCCTGCGTGTCCGGCACGGTCCAGCCCTGCTTGACCAGCGTCTCGTACACCCGCTTGCGCTCGCAGACCAGCGAGCCGACCCGCCCGAGCAGCTCGTCCTCGGCCCGCAGCGAGGCGACCGCCGCGTCCTGCGCCAGCTGGCTCACGCCGAAGGGCACCGCCGTCTTGCGCAGCGCGGCCGCCACCGGCTCGTGCGCGACGGCGAAGCCGACCCGCAGCCCGGCCAGGCCGTACGCCTTGGAGAAGGTGCGCAGCACCGCCACATTGGGGCGGCTGCGGTAGAGCTCGATGCCGTCGGGCACGTCGTCCTCTTCGCCCGGGACGGACCGGACGAACTCCCGGTACGCCTCGTCCAGCACCACCAGCACGTCCGAGGGCACCCGGTCCAGGAACCGCTCCAGTCCGGCCCTGCGCACCGCCGTGCCGGTCGGGTTGTTCGGGTTGCAGACGAAGATCAGCCGGGTCCGCTCGGTGATCGCGTCGGCCATGGCGTCCAGGTCGTGCACGTCCCCCTCGGTCAGCGGCACCTCCACCGCTGTGGCACCGCTGATCCGCGTGATGATCGGGTACGCCTCGAAAGACCGCCAGGCGTAGATCACTTCGTCACCGGGGCCCGAGGTCGCCTGGAGCAGCGACTGCGCGATCCCGACGGACCCGGTGCCGGTCGCCAGGTGCGACACGGGCACCCCGAACCGGTCGGCGAGCTCGTTCATCAGGCCGGTGCAGGCCATGTCCGGGTAGCGGTTCAGGCTCCCGGCCGCGGCGATCACTTCCTCCAGCACACCGGGCAGCGGCGGGTACGGGTTCTCGTTGGAGGACAGCTTGTACGCCACCGGTCCCCCGGCGGCGGCAGGCTTCCCCGGCTTGTAAGTGGGGATGCCGTCCAGCACCGCGCGCAGCTTGGGGCTCGTCTCACTCACTCTGGGTCCTCCTCGACCGTACGTACCACCAATACTGCACACCTTATGAGGATTGCGGCCCCGTGCGAATGGCAGGCGCACAGGACAGGGGGAGCGCTCCCCGCCCCGGCGCGCGCCCGTGGCTCACTCCGTGGCGCGCATCCCCCGTGAAGGTGAGTTGGGACCTCTTCGAGGCGTGGACCACTTGGCAGGGCAGCACCGGTCAACAAGTGCCAATGGCTCGCCTTTCCCGTCAATTACCTTGTAATCCAAGGTGATTAACGCGTTAAGCCCTTGCAGAAACGTACCTGCCAACGACTGCATATGCACCCGCCCTGACCACCCGCCCGAGCCCTACTATCGGCTCGCCATGACAGCAGCAGGGAAGCATCAGGTGAGCCGGACGGAAACCCACCGGCGGAGCACCCGGCCAGGACGAGCGGGCATTCGGGACGTCGCCGCCGCGGCCGGTGTCTCCATCACGACGGTCTCGGACGCGCTCAACGGCAAGGGCCGGCTCCCGGACGCCACCCGCAGCCACGTCCGCGAGGTCGCCGAGAGACTGGGCTACCGCCCCTCCGCGGCGGCCCGGACCCTCCGTACCGGCAAGTCGGGCCTCATCGGTCTGACCGTGACCACCTACGGGGATGAACCTTTCGCCTTCACCGAGTTCGCCTACTTCGCCGAGATGGCCAGAGCCGCGACGTCCGCCGCGCTCGCCCGCGGATACGCCCTCGTCATCCTCCCCGCCACCTCCCGGCACGACGTCTGGTCGAACGTGGCCCTCGACGGCACCGTCGTCATCGACCCGTCCGACCAGGACGCGGTCGTCACCGAACTCGTACGCCAGGGCCTTCCCGTCGTCTCCGACGGCCGGCCCGCCGGCACCCTGCCCGTGACCGCCTGGGTCGACAACGACCACGAAGCAGCCGTCCTCGGCCTGCTCGACCACCTCGCCGACGCCGGCGCCCGCCGCATCGGACTGCTCACCGGCAACACCACCGACACCTACACCCGCCTGTCCACCGACGCGTACCTGCGCTGGTGCGAGCGCGTCGGCCAGGACCCGGTGTACGAGTCCTACCCGGCCCACGACCCGTGCGCGGGGGCCGTCGCCGCCGACCGGCTGCTCGCCCGCCCGGACCGGCCCGACGCCGTCTACGGGCTCTTCGACCCCAACGGCACCGACCTGCTCGCCGCCGCCCGCCGCTACGGACTGCGCGTACCCGAGGACCTGCTGCTCGTCTGCTGCAGCGAGTCCACCGTGTACGCCGCCACCGAACCGCCCGTCACCACGCTCTCACTGAAGCCGCGCAGGATCGGCACGGCCGTCGTCCAGCTCCTCATCGACGCCATCGAGGGCATCAACACCGACGGTCCCGTCGAGCAGGTCATACCGACCGAACTCATCGTCCGGACGTCTTCACAGCGCCGGCCGCACCGCACCAAAGTGAGCCCACCGCGTTCACCTTCCAGGGACTGACCTCCTCAATTCGGACGAAACCACCGGCGAACCGCGTACGCGTCCGGATTCACCACCCCTGGTGCGTCACAGAGCACGAGCCGCATTCCTATGATGGGCGCACGACACTGCGGACCCACCACGACCAGGTGAGGCCGGAAGGTGTACGGCGGCGCGCGACGGTGGTGGAGGGGTCGATGACACAGGGGGCCGGTCAGGGACCCGCAGTGCGGACGGCTACATTGCGGGACTTCCGCGTACCGCCGTACGCACAGGCCCCCATTCCCGCGCACACGCCGCACCCGCACGCCTTCGGGAGCGCCTACGCCCCCGACGAGGAGCCGGAGGGGTACACCCCCACGCAGCGTGACCTGCCGGTGATCAGCCGCGGCGGCCCGGGCGACACGGTCCAGGTGACCGCACAGACCGGGCTCGAGCCACAGCCGGCCGCCGGCGAAGGACTCGGTCCGCTCTTCGTCGTGGGCGATGTGCACGGCTACCTCGCCGAACTGCTCGCCGCCCTCGCGGAACAGGGGCTCATCGACGCCGAAGGCCGCTGGGCCGCCGGCAACGCCCGGCTCTGGTTCCTCGGCGACTTCACCGACCGCGGGCCCGACGGCATCGGCGTCATCGACCTGGTGATGCGGCTGTCCGCGGAGGCCGCGGCCGCCGGCGGTTACTGCAAGGCCCTCATGGGCAACCACGAGCTGCTGCTCATCGGTGCCAAACGGTTCGGCGACACCCCCGTCAACTCCGGTGCGGGGACGGCGACCTTCCAGGCCGCCTGGCTGCTCAACGGCGGCCAGAAGTCCGACATGGACCGCCTCCAGGACGTACACCTCCAGTGGATGTCCCGTCTCGACGCGGTCGCACTGGAGGACGCGCACCTGCTGACGCACTCCGACACGACGGCCTACCTCGACTACGGCCACACCATCGAGGACGTGAACGACACCGTCCACGACATCCTCACGCGCAACGACGCCGACGAGTGCTGGGACGTCTTCCGCAAGTTCACCAAACGCTTCGCCTTCCGTGACGAGGGCGGCGCCCAGGCGGTGCGCGAGTTGCTCGGCGCGTACGGCGGCGAACGCATCGTCCACGGTCACAGCCCCATTCCCTACCTGCTGGGAGAGGTGGGCAACGAGAGCGCGGACAACGGCGACGAGAACGCGGGGCCGATCGTGGAAGGACCTCACGTGTACGCCGACGGGCTCGCCATCGCCATGGACGGCGGCGTGACCATGGCCGGAAAGCTGCTGGTGGTCCAGCTCCCCCTGCGCGACTGAACCCCGCCGGGGAGGACGCGGCCATATACACGCCGCACTTACCACTGCGCCAATTTCCGGAAACCCCCTGTCACCCCGTGCTCTGAGCGCTCTACCATCGGCTTATCCGTAGCAGGCTCTCCTCCGTTTCCGCCCAACTGCCCGCCCGGAGCGGGCTGTCCGGCCCTACGGAGCATCGGGGGATGCACATGAACAGCAGCGCTCCGCACCTGCTGGCCGAAGACCGCCCGGCATTCGAAGGCGTTCTCGACGAGGCACTGCGCACCGCTCGTCACCGTCCGGATCCGGCCGCTGCCGGGCAGCGGCTCACCACCGCGCAGCTGCGCACCATGGCGTTGGACGCCAGCGCGCTCATCGCCGCCGCCGCGGCCGCCGAGTACGACCACTACGTGAGGGTCCGCGAGGAGGTACGCACACCTCCGGCGGCGGCCGGCCGCGCCGGCCCCGTCCTCACCATGGGGGAGAGCGCCGAGACGACGGGCGCGGGCGCCGTCGCCGTCGTCGCCGTCCTGACGCCGCTGCTCGCGGGGACCGCCGCGGCGATCTTCCTGATCGTCGGCTACCTGCTCACACTGCTCACGCCCGAACCCGCCTTCGCCCGGACACTGCTGACGGTGGGCTGGCTCTTCGGAGCGCTCACGGCGGTGGGCATCCTGGTCGCCGCGGCCGGACTGCTGCTGACAGCTCTGCGCAACGGCTCGCCGGCGTTCTCCGAAGACCGGGGAAACGGGCTGCCCGAAGAGGTCGCCCGGGCCAGGGAAGCCTGGCGGCACGCCCTGCTGGAACGGGGCGTCGTACCGTTCCTGCGCGAAGCCCTGGCCTGTGCGGCGCCGGACCCGCCCGGCCCGGGGCCGCACCGGTCCGCCGGCCGCACCCCCGACCTGGGGTACTCACGGCCCGACTACAGCAGTCCGGGCCCGCACGGCGGCACCACGCCGGGGCCGCGCCCGAGCTTCTCCAGCCCGGACTTCTCTGGCCCCGACTTCGGCAGCCCGGGCCACACACCCGAGTGAGCCCTACAGCCGGCGCACCGCCTGCGCCTCCGCGCGTTCCACCGACGCAGGGCCGTGGACACGGACCAGCACCAGGTGGAACAGCGCCGGGACCGGCGGCGCCCACCACTCCATCGGCCACATCGATTCCTCCCGTGCCGGGGAGCACGGGCGGAAAAGGTCACGTGGCGGAACGCTCCTGCCTGTTCTGTTGCCGCCCGGCCGGCGGGCCCCGCCCCCGACAGGGGCCCGCCGGGCACTCAGTCGGCGATCGGCAGGTACACCCGGTTGCCGGCGGCGGCGAACTCCTTGGACTTCTCCGCCATACCCGCCTCGATCTCGTCCTGCGTGCCGCCGTGCTCACGCCGGATGTCCTGGCTGATCTTCATCGAGCAGAACTTCGGCCCGCACATGGAGCAGAAGTGCGCGGTCTTCGCCGGCTCGGCGGGCAGCGTCTCGTCGTGGAACTCCCGCGCCGTGTCCGGGTCCAGGGCCAGGTTGAACTGGTCCTCCCAGCGGAACTCGAAGCGGGCGTCCGACAGCGCGTCGTCCCACTCCTGTGCCCCCGGGTGCCCCTTGGCGAGATCCGCGGCATGGGCCGCGATCTTGTACGTGATGACACCGGTCTTCACGTCGTCCCGGTTGGGCAGACCCAGGTGCTCCTTGGGCGTGACGTAGCAGAGCATCGCCGTGCCCCACCACGCGATCATCGCCGCCCCGATGCCGGAGGTGATGTGGTCGTACGCCGGGGCCACGTCCGTCGTGAGCGGACCGAGCGTGTAGAAGGGGGCCTCCTCGCAGATCTCCTGCTGGAGGTCGATGTTCTCCTTGATCTTGTGCATCGGGACGTGGCCCGGACCCTCGATCATCGTCTGCACGTTGTGCCGCTTGGCGATCGTGTTGAGTTCCCCGAGCGTCTTCAACTCGGCGAACTGCGCCTCGTCGTTGGCGTCCGCGATCGAACCGGGCCGCAGGCCGTCGCCGAGCGAGTACGTCACGTCGTACGCCGCGAGGATGTCGCAGAGCTCCTCGAAGTTCTCGTACAGGAAGCTCTCCTTGTGGTGCGCCAGGCACCACGCGGCCATGATCGAGCCGCCGCGCGAGACGATGCCGGTCTTGCGGCGGGCGGTCAGCGGGACGTACGGCAGGCGCACGCCGGCGTGGACCGTCATGTAGTCGACGCCCTGCTCGGCCTGCTCGATGACCGTGTCCTTGTAGATCTCCCAGGTCAGCTCCTCCGCCCGGCCGTCGACCTTCTCCAGGGCCTGGTAGAGCGGGACGGTGCCGATCGGCACGGGGGAGTTGCGCAGCACCCACTCGCGGGTGGTGTGGATGTTGCGGCCGGTCGACAGGTCCATGACCGTGTCGGCGCCCCACTTGGTCGCCCAGGTCATCTTGTCCACCTCCTCCTCGATGGAGGAGGTGACCGCCGAGTTGCCGATGTTGGCGTTGACCTTCACCAGGAACCGCTTGCCGATGATCATCGGCTCGATCTCCGGGTGGTTGACGTTCGCCGGCAGGACCGCGCGGCCCGCCGCGATCTCGTCCCGTACGACCTCGGGCGCCACGTTCTCCCGGATCGCCACGAACTCCATCTCGGGCGTGATGTCCCCGCGACGGGCGTACGCGAGCTGTGTGACCGCCTGGCCGTCGCGGCCCCGGCGGGGCTGGCGCGGACGGCCCGGGAAGACCGCGTCGAGGTTCTTGAGGCCCCCGCGCGGCGAGGTGTGCTTGATCCCGTCGTCCTCGGGGCGGACCGGGCGGCCCGCGTACTCCTCGGTGTCGCCGCGTCCGATGATCCAGTTCTCGCGCAGTGGCGCGAGTCCGCGGCGTACGTCCGTCTCGACGGTCGGGTCGGTGTACGGGCCGGACGTGTCGTAGAGCGTCACGTCCTTCCCGTTGGTGAGGTGCACCTGACGGACCGGCACGCGGAGGTCCGAACGCGAGCCCTCGGGCCCCGCGACGTACCCCTTGTGCCAGCCCGGCTTGCGGCCGTCCTGGCCGGTGGCAGGCGTGTGTGCATCCGCTGTGGTCATGAGACCTACTCCCTACGCCGGCATTACCCGGTAACAGGTTCGGCGGTCGGCGCAGCGGCTTCCGTACGTATGTCCGTACGGAGGTCAGCGCCCTCTCAGCCCGGTGCTCCGAGCTCCCGCGTGTGCAAAGGTGCCCCCACGCTAGCGTCATCTCTGGCGCGCTGACCAGAGGGCCCCCTCCGTTCTTGCGATGATCGGTCGGTGACGTCCCCCCAGCCAACGCCCGAAATCCATGGCCACACCCACAGCCACGGGCCCGCCGCGCCCGTCTCCCAGCACCTGCGCAAGGTCATCGCGGCCGTGCTGATCCCCTTCGCCACGGCCGTTTTCGTCGGCCTCGTCGTGCTCTGGCCGGGCGGCGCGCCCGAGCACGAGCGCACGGGTGTCGGTTTCGACCGGCAGACCGTGTCGGGCAAGGTGACGGATGTGCAGCAGGTCGACTGCAAGGACGTGAACGCCGCCCAGGTGCCCCCTACCGGCGACACGTCCACGCCGTCCGGTCGCGAGGCCCAGCAGGCCCAGCAGGGCACCTGCGAGCGGGCCACGATCGAGGTCACGTCCGGCAAGGACGAAGGCCGCACGTTCACCGAGATCGTCCAGCCCGACGCGCCGAGACAGCTGAACGAGGGTCAGGGCGTGGTGGTGGCGTACGCGCCCGACGCGCCCCGCGACCTCCAGTACTCGGTGACCGATGTGGACCGCGGAATCCCGATGGCCCTGCTGGCCGGGATCTTCGCGCTCGCGGTGATCGTCGTCGGCCGGATGAAGGGCCTGATGGCACTGATCGCGCTCGCCGTGTCCTTCGCGATCCTGACGCTGTTCATCCTCCCCGCGATCCTCCAGGGATCGAATCCGCTGATCGTCGCGGTCGTCGGGGCGAGCGCCATCATGCTCATCGCGCTCTACGCCTGCCACGGCCTGACGGCCCGTACGTCCGTCGCCGTCGTCGGCACGCTCATCTCACTGCTGCTGATCGGGCTATTGGGATCGCTCTTCATCGGGTGGGCGTTCCTGAGCGGCAACACGGACGACAACACCGGGCTGATCCACGGCCTCTACCCGGACATCGACATGAGCGGCCTGCTGCTCGCGGGCGTCATCATCGGCTCGCTCGGCGTGCTCGACGACGTGACGGTCACCCAGACGTCGGCGGTCTGGGAACTCCACCAGGCGGACCCGTCGATGGGCCCGCGCGCCCTGTACCGGGCCGGCATCCGCATCGGCCGCGACCACATCGCGTCCGTCGTCAACACGCTCGTGCTGGCGTACGCGGGCGCCGCACTGCCCCTGCTGCTGCTCTTCTCGATCGCACAGAGCAGTGTCGGCACGGTCGCCAACAGCGAGCTGGTCGCGGAGGAGATCGTACGGACACTGGTCGGCTCGATCGGCCTGGTCGCGTCGGTGCCGGTGACCACCGCGCTCGCGGCGCTGGTCGTCTCGGCCGACCGGCCGGGGTCCGGCGGGACCGCTGCGGCTCTCCCCGCACGTGGCGGCGGCAAGGGCCGGCGCCGCAAGCGCTGAAGCAGCCCTGCGCCCCTTTCGGCCCTTGCGCCCCTTGCGGCCGGAGCCCACTGCCGGCGCCTTCAGCCGGCGCTCTGCTCCTCGGCGAGGATCCGGTCGAGCGCGTCCTCCAGGTCCCCGTCGAAATCCCCGCGGGTGCACTCCTGCCCCAGGGGCACGAGCCGGTCCGTACGGTCCAGGAACGCCACCAGCGGGGCCGCGCTCGCCCGGAACAGCGCGCGGTCCCCGGCGACCTGGAGCCGGATGTGCACGTCCATGAGCCCGTCGGGACCGGTCGGCTCGATGTGCACATCACCTTCGCCGCACGGCATGTTGAGACCGTCGAGAAGCAGCTCCCGGCCGAACGCCCAGGTGACGGGGGCGTCGCCGGGCAGGTGGAACGTCATCCGCACCGCGTACGGATCCCTGGTCACGTACCGGAGCTCCACCGGGATCCGGAAGGAGAGCTCCTCCGAGACAAGGAAGCTCATCATGACGTCTGCCTGAACCGACTCGCGCATGCTCAACCCCGCACTAGTGAGACTGGCCAGGAATCGTTCCCCCTGGCCCTCTTGACGCCATGGTGCTCGAAGCAGTACCAGATCACAAGGAGTGATATTTCAGATACTGATAGAGAACGCGAACGAGCCGAGCAACACTTCCACCGCACTGCGTAGTTGTGTGATCGCGCAGAGCAACCGGTGCTCCTGGTCGACGGGGAGGGAAATGGCCATCGTGGCGGCGGTGGAACCGACGGTGATCGGAATGGCCGCGCAGACGGATCCGACCGCGTACTCCTGGCGTTCCACGACCGGGCGCATCCGTTCCGTCGCTGCCAGACGGTCGAGCAGGGTCTCCCGGTCACGCACCGAATGCGGTGTGAGCGGCTCGACCGGATGACGGGCCAGGTGGTCCCGGCGGGACCTCTCGTCGAGCTGGCTCAGCAGGCACTGGCCCAGCGCGTGGGCGTGACAGGTCGCACGGAAGTCGGCCCACTCCTCCACGGCGGGTGACGACGGGTCCTCCGCGACCGCGACGAGTTCGATCTCGCCTTCGCGGTAGAGGGCGAAGTAGACGGCGACGCCGATCGCGTCCCGCCAGTGCTCCAGCGAGTCCGTGATCATGCCGCGACGATTCTGCCGCGCGCCCGAGCACGTCAGCCGCCCGACCGCCTCGCCGAGGACGAACACCCCTTGCTGGCGGCGCAGATAGCCCTCGTGCGCCAGCGTGCGCAGCAGGTGATAGGTGGTCGGGAGGGGAAGGCCGGCCTCCCTGGCCAGCTGCTTGGCCGGGGCCCCGTCGGTATGGGCGCCCACCGCCTCCAGCAGACGAAGGGCGCGCTGCACCGAACCGATCAGGGTCGGGGCAGCGGCGGTGTGTGCCGTGGCCACAGGACTCACCCCCAGGCGTGGTGACGGGCTGTGCGCCCGCCTGCGGGGGCCGCCCCCGCGAGTTCGCCGCGGGCCTGGGCCGATGGAGTGGGGATCGCCCTTGGCCGGCGCGGTTGCCGGGCCACGGGTCCCAGGGGCGGCGGAGAATCGTTACCCTAACCGCCCGCCCCGGGCGCGCAGGAGGTTTGCCACCCGGGTCCCCCGAGTGGGCTAACGGCCCTGCGGAGGGCGCCCGAACGGCGTACGCACGGCGTTCGGGAGGCGTACCGTACGGCGCGTTCGGTCTACCGGTCGCCGCCCGACGAGGACGACGCCATGAACTTCCGCACGACGTAGATCAGGCCACCGACCAGGGCGACGAAGACCAGCACCTTGAAGAGAAGACCGATCAACAGACCGATCGCGCTCAGGATGGCGCCGCCGAACACCACCAGAGCGATGACGGGCACCGCGACCCACTTCACCCACCACGGCATCCCCGCGAATATCTCCCGCACGGCCATCGCCTTGCCTCTTCCCGCTCGAAGCTTTCTTCCTGACCCCGATGCTAGGGGCGGAAGGACGGCCCACGAAGGCTCCGGAGCCCTTGAAGACCCCTGATCGGCCCCCTAGGGAACCCCGACTTCCGGATCAGCTCTCGGGCGGGGAGAAGACGACCATCACCCGCAGGTCCTCGCTGATGTGGTGGAACTTGTGGGGCACCCCGGCCGGTACGTACACCACACTGCCCCGCCCCACCTGCGTCGTCTCCATGCCGACGGTGATCGACGCGCGCCCGCTGACGACGAAGTAGACCTCGTCCTCACGGTGCGGCTGCTGCGGGTCGCTCTCGCCCGCGTCCAGGGCGTACAGCCCGACCGACATGTTCCTTTCCCTCAGGAACTGCAGATACGCACCCTCGTTGGCGGCGCGCTCCGCCTCCAGTTCGTCCAGCCGGAATGCCTTCATCGTCCGTCCGCCCCTCGGCCCGTCGTACGCCGGTGTCCGGCGCCGATCATGTCTGCCACGATCAGACACATGATGAATTTCGTAGTCAAGACGATCGCCAACGCGGCGGCCCTGGCGGTAGCCGTCTGGCTCTTCCAGGACATCACGCTGACCGGCGACAGCACCGGCGACAAGGTGCTGACGCTGATCGTCGTCGCGCTCCTCTTCGGCCTGGTGAACTTCCTCGTCAAGCCCGTCGTGAAGCTGCTGACACTGCCGCTCTTCATCCTCACGCTCGGCCTGATCACACTGGTGGTCAACGCGCTGATGCTGCTGCTGACCTCCTGGCTGGCCGACACGTTCGACCTCGCCTTCCGCGTCGAGGGGTTCTGGACGGCCCTGCTCGGCGCCCTCGTCATCAGCGTCGTCTCGTGGGCGATGAACGTCATCCTGCCCGACAAGGACTGAACCATGAGCACCATGAACAGCCGCACCGGCGACGGCACCCGGGCGGTACGGGCCGGACTGCCCGACCCCGTCGCGTACGAACCGACCCTCCCGGGGCCGGTCTTCGCCGCGCACTACCACCTGCCCGGCGAGCCGACCGGACCGTACACCTACGGACGCGACGAGAACCCCACCTGGACGCATCTGGAACGGGCCATCGGCGAGCTGGAGGCACCGGAGGAGACGGGCGTCGAGACGGTCGTCTTCGCCTCCGGCATGGCCGCCGTCTCCGCGGTCCTCCTCTCGCAGACGCGGGCCGGCGACACGGTGGTCCTGCCCTCCGACGGCTACCAGGCACTCGCGCTCGTACGCGAACAGCTGGAGGCGTACGACGTGCGGGTGCGCACCGCGCCGACCGGCGGTGACGCGCAGCTCGGCGTACTCGACGGGGCCCGGCTCCTGTGGATCGAGACGCCGTCCAACCCCGGGCTCGACGTGTGCGACGTCCGCAGACTCGCGGACGCGGCGCACGCCGCAGGGGCCCTGGTCGCCGTCGACAACACCCTCGCCACCCCGCTCGGCCAGCGCCCCCTGGAGCTCGGCGCGGACTTCTCCGTGGCCAGCGGCACCAAGGGCCTCACCGGCCACGGCGATGTCCTGCTCGGCTACGTGACCTGCCGCGACGCGGAACTCGCGGCGCGGGTACGGCGCTGGCGCAAGGTCGTCGGGGCGATCCCCGGGCCGATGGAGGCCTGGCTGGCGCACCGTTCCCTGGCCACTCTCCAGCTGCGCGCCGACAAGCAGGGCGCGAACGCGCTGGCCCTCGCCGAGGCGCTGCGCGAGCACCCCGCCGTGAGCGGGCTGCGCCACCCCGGGCTGCCCGGCGACCCGTCGTACACCGTCGCCTCGCGCCAGATGCGCCGCTTCGGCTCCGTCGTGTCCTTCACGCTGCCCGACCGCGGGTACGCGGAGCGCTTCCTGGACGGACTGCGGCTGGCCGAGGACGCGACCAGCTTCGGCGGGGTGCGGTCCACCGCCGAGCGACGCGCACGGTGGGGCGGCGACGCCGTGCCGGAGGGCTTCGTCCGGTTCTCCGTCGGGGCCGAAGACCCCGAGGACCTGGTGGCGGACGTACTGCGCGCACTCGACGCGGCCGCCCCCTGACGCGTCCCCTGCGTACGGCGGACGGTCCGAGTCTCCCCCCTCATGACTCGGACCGTCCCGGTTCCACACGCGAAGAACCGCGCAATCAAAACTAGTTGACTCTGCGTCAGTGTCCAATCACAGTAACGGCAGAGACCTATCGACATATTTATAGTTGTGACCGTCGGCGACTTCGCCGGGACGGGAGGGCGCGCCGTGGACCTGGCTCTGCTCCGCACGTTCGTCACGGTGCACCGGGCCGGTTCCTTCACCCGCGCCGCCGCCCTCCTCGGACTGTCGCAGCCCGCGGTGACCAGCCAGATACGCACCCTGGAACGCCAGTTGGGGCGCCCGCTGTTCCTCCGCCAGGCCCGCGGCGTCACGCCCACGACCGTCGGCGACGAGCTGGCGCACCGGGCGGCGCCGCACCTGGACGCGCTCGTCGAGATCACCGAGGCCGGACTCGACGAACAGTCCGGCGTACGGACCCTGCACCTCGCGGGGCCGCCGGAGTTCACGTCCGTACGCGTCCTGCCCACGCTCTCCCCGCTCATCGCCCAGGGCCTCGCGCTGCGCATCTCCTTCGGCAACGCCCAGGAGACCCTGGAGGGCCTCGCCGCCGGCCACCACGACCTGGCCATCTCGACGGACCGGCCGCGCGGCACCCTGCTCACCGGAAGCCCGCTCTGCGACGAGGAGCACGTCCTGGTGGCCGCTCCGCGCTGGGCCGGCAGGATCGGCCCCGGACTGCTGCGCCGCAAGGGGCCGCAGGTGCTGGAGCACCTGCCGGTGGTGGAGGTCCACGAGTCGCTGCCGCTGGTCACCCGCTACTGGACCACCGTCTTCGACGCCCGGCCGGCCGCGGCGGGCACCGTCATCGCGCCGGACCTGCGGGCGGTGCTGCACGCCACGGCCGCGGGCGCCGGGCTCGCCGTCCTGCCGAGGTATCTGTGCGAGGAGGCCCTGGAGCGGGGGGAAGTGGTGGCGCTCCTCGACCCGCCGGTGCCGCCGCTGCGGACCTACTTCCTGGTGGTGCGCACCGGCACTCTCACCCTTGCGCACATCGCGCGGGCACACGAGTGGCTGCTGCGCGCCGCCACCGACTGGTGCTGAGCGGGCCCGTACCCGGCGGACAACAGCGGTGCGGGAGTTTCAGAACGGGCGGAGCGGGCCACTGTACTGCCATGACCGGCACCTCTTTTCCCGAGGGAACCACCCCCGCGCCGCCGAGGCCCGTGGTCAAGCGCACCGCACGTGCCATCCTGCTCGACGGTGACGACCTGATCCTCATCAAGCGCACCAAGCCCGGCGTCGACCCGTACTGGCTCACGCCGGGCGGCGGCGTCGAACCGGAGGACGCCACTGTCGTCGACGCCCTGCACCGCGAGGTCGACGAGGAGCTCGGCGCGAAGATCTCCGACGTGGTGCCCTGCTTCGTCGACACGGTCGAGCACATCGCGGACGGCGGGGTGACGGGCGTGAAAGTGCAGCACTTCTTCGTCTGCCGGCTGGAGTCCATGGACCCCGCGCGCAGACACGGGCCCGAAGTCGACGAACCGCGCGGAGAGTACGAGATCGTGCGGGTGCCCTTCAGCCGGGTCGGGATCGCGGCGGTGCACCTCGTACCGCTGTCGCTGCGGCACTACCTGGACGGCAACATCGAGGGCGTACGGGCGATGCACGCCCACGACCTGGGGTGACGGGCCCGGGGACTTGAGGGCCCGGCCCCGGGTCCGGGCTAGTCGCCCGCCGCCACCAGCTCTTCGAGGGAGTCGTGGCGGATGCGGTCGCCGGGGATCCCGAGCTTCCTGAGTGCGTCGATGCCGCTGCGGATCATGCCGGGCGGGCCGGAGAGATAGGCGTCGTAGGAGTTCCACGGGCCGTGCTCGATCACCGCGTCCGGGAACTGCGTCCTGCCGTCGACCACCGGGCGCACGGACAGCCACGGGTGCGACTGCTGGAGACGCAGCATGGTGTCGATGTCGTACAGGTCGTCGTCGCTGCGCGCACCGTAGAAGACGTCGACGGGGCGGCGCGCGCCGTGCTCGGCCACGTCCTCGACGAGCGCCTTGATGGGGGCGATGCCGGTGCCTCCGCCGAGGCAGAGCAGGCCGTTGTCAGTGGTGTGGTCGACGGTCATCGAACCGGCCGGGGGGCCGAGGCGCACGGTGTCGCCGGGGCGGGCGCGGTGGACCAGGGCGTTGGAGACCCAGCCGGCCGGGACCGCCTTGACGTGGAAGGACAGCAGGCCGTCGGGTCGGGGGGCCGCGGCGAAGGAGTAGTTCCGCCAGATCCGCGGCCACCAGGGGGTTTCCAGGCTCGTGTACTGGCCGGCCAGGAACGGGTAGGGCTGGTCGGGGCGCAGGGTGATGACGGCTATGTCGGGGGTGCGTAGATCGTGCGAGACGACTTCGGCCTGCCACCAGGCGGGCGCGCGGAGCTCGTTCTCGGCGGCCGCGTCGATCATGACCTGGGAGATCGCCGTGTACGTACGGATCCACGCGGCCTCGGACTCGTCGTCCCAGGTGGTCGTCGCGTAACGGGCCAGCGCGCCGAGGAGGGCCTCGCCGACCGCCGGGTAATGGACGGCCTGGGCGCCGTACTTGCGGTGCCCGCGTCCCAGGTTGCTGAGGTACTCGGTGAGCACGGGCCCGTTGTCGATGTGCTCGGCGGCGGTGAGCAGCGCCTTGAGGAGGCGGTCGCGCTGGGTGTCCATGGCGGCGGGGAAGAGCACGCGCAGATCGGGATGGCGGGTGAAGAGGAGTGCGTAGAAGTACGACGTGACCTTGCCGGCGTCGGGGCCGATGTCGGCGAGGGTGCGGCGGATGAGGGCGGCGTCAGGAGAAACGGGGGCGGCGGGCGCCGCGGGCACGGTGGGCGCAGTGGGCACTTCGGGGGCCGCCGGCGCCGCGGAGGCTACCGGCGCTGCGGGCGGGACGTCGGAGGCCGGGGCGGAGACGTGGGCGGGCTGGGGGCGCGATGCGCCGGTACCCACCGGGCGTATCGTGGACACCGGACGGCTGGGACCCGGTATCCGGCCCTGGCCGGTCTCGGAGCCTTGGCCGGGCGGCTGCCGAAGCCCCGCGTCCGGCTTCTTGCGCGGCTTGAACCAGCCGCCGCCGTCACTGGAGGTGCCGCTGTCGGCCGACGTGGTGGTCGGAGCGTCCATAGATGTGCCTCGCCTCGAACATCTCTCGGTCGGTCTTTGCACTTCCGGGACCGGAACGTGCTCGCAATTCCCCGCTCTGCTACTGGCCTGTGCTTCAGTTCTGCCGATGTCGACTGCCCACATTAATCGCGCCGCTGTCACCATTCGGGGTGACCCGGGCAAAAATGTGACATTGACCGCAGTTCCCGTTGTTGCAGCATGGCAGGCACCGCTCTCGCATCGGACAAAGACCAGGAAGTCCGGGCATCCGAGCCCGTTCTCCGGTTAGGCTGCTTTGCCCCCACGTCTTAGGACACCAAGGCACAGGGAGTAAACCGGAGTCGACCCTACCGGCGGTAGCCCGGCACACAAGCCCCCTGCCCTGCTGCTCGTACCCTCCAATTCGCGCTCCCCCACGGCTATTCCGGAATTACCGGCAGGACCGCATCAGTTACCAGTGCGTACGCCTCGCGCAGATCTCCACCCCGGTAGGTGAGTACGGCAAGGTCCGAAACGTGGTGATCCGCGTTGACGGCCACGGAAAGCGGAACCGCCGCGAAGATCTCCGCGTCCGACATCGAATCCCCGTAAGCGACGCAGTCGCTCCGCCCCAGCCCGAATTTTTCGCAGAGCCGGTCTGCGATCTTCACCTTCGCAGACGCGTTCAGGATGCCCGCCCGTTCCACCGGCTCCAGAAAAGGCACCGCGGGCCAGCGGGAACCGTGCGCGGCATGCGCGCCCCAGGCCAGCAGCCGCTCCACGAAGAAGTCCGGCGAAAGGGAGATGACGGCGCAGTACTCACCACGCGAGCGGATGTCCGACCACACCTCCTCGATGCCCGACAGCCACGGCGCACCTTCGAAGGCCGCCGTCACCTGCGCCTGCGTGAGCTGTGCCCACAGCGCTCTGGCCTGTACGGCGAACTCGTCGGGCGCCAGGCCGTACAGCAGAAAATCCCGTTCCAGCTTGGCGATCTCGGTGCTCACACCCAGCTGACGGGAGATCTCGACGGCCGCCGCCGAGCCTCGCATCAGCGTTCCGTCGAGATCGAAGAGGTGAAGTCGCGTCATGTACGCCGAGGCTAGTACGCGCGGTTACTCCCTCTGCCAGACGCCGGACCGGCCCCTCACCCGGCACCGTGTTTCACGTGAAACCACTCTCACGCCCCGCACGCCGGGCGCTCCTCGCCACACATGTCGCCGCCTCCGTGGGCCGGCTCGGCCTCAGCGTCGGACTGCTCGCCCTCGGCATCACCGCCTGGACGACCGGGTCCGCTGCCATGACGCGGACCGCCTGCACCTCCATGAAGGTCTTCGGTGAATGGCTGGTCACACCGGCGGCGCTGCTGTCCCTGACCACCGGGCTGGTGCTCTCCCTCGGTACGCCGTGGGGTCTGGTCAGGCACCGCCGGGTGTGGGTGAAGTCCTGGCCGACTCTCGTCACCGGCGCCGCGACGATCTTCGTGCTGCGCCCCGGGATCAGTGCGGCCGCGGCCCTGGGCCTTCCCGACATCAGCCTGGTCGCCGCACCGGCCGTCGCCTCCACGGCCTACTTCTTCATGACCGCGATCTCGGTCCTCAAGCCCTGGGGGGCTCACTCGCCGCGGTCGACTTCTCCGAGCCGTCTCCTCCTCTTCACGTAAAGCGGTGGACGCGCGATCGATGCGTCAGCCAGCCTGATCCAATGCCGACTTCCCTCGCCGATCTGCCTGTCCGCCGCCTGACCCTGGGCGATCTCACCGCCTGCGCCGACCTCTCGGAAGACCGGGGCTGGCCGCGCGAGGAGCACAAATGGGGCCTGCTGCTCGCTTCCGGCGCCGGTTACGGCATCGACGCACCGGAAGGAAAAGGCCTCGTCGCCGCGAGCGTCCTCACCTCGTACGGACCCGGACTCGCCGCGATCGGCATGGTGCTCGTCGCCGAACGTCACTCACGGCAGGGCGTCGGCCGCCGCGTGATGCGCCACCTCGTCGCGGAAGCCGGAGACACCCCCCTCACTCTGCACGCCACCCCCAACGGCCGCCCGCTCTACGAGGAGCTCGGCTTCACCGTGACCGGAAGGGCCGAAATGGTCTGCGGCCACTTCCGTCCGTCCGGCTCCCCGGCCGGAGTACCGACCCGCCCCGCCACCGCCGACGACCTGCCCGCGATCCTGCGCCTGGACACCGAGGTCTTCGGCCTGGACCGCACCCCCGTGCTCACACGGTTGCCCGCCTTCGCCGACCAGATCCGGGTCGCCGAGGACAAGAACGGCATCATCGGGTACGCCGCCGCCTGGCCCAACATGCACACCCATGTCGTGGGTCCGCTGATCGCCAGAGACACGCAGACCGCCAAGGCACTGGTCACCTCCCTGGCCGCCGGCACGGACCGCCCCTTGCGCACCGACATCGACGTACGCCACGAGGAACTGCTGGCGTGGGTGAAGGCCTGTGGCCTGGAACCGGTCGCCTTCAACGACGTGATGACCTGCAAGATCCCCGCCCTCCCCGGCGACTGGACCCGCCGCTTCGCCCCCCTGACAGTCGCGGCGGGCTGACGGCGGGCCCGTGTCCGGGGCCGGGTCCGGCTACCGGCCGAGGGCCTCGACGGCGGCGGTCGCGAACCCGTGGTCCTGGTCGGGCGCTCCGCCGCCCACACCGACCGCACCGATCAGACGGCCGTCACGGCGGACGGGTACTCCTCCGGCGATGAACAGGAGCGGGCGCTCCAGCGCGGTCGGCAAGGTGTGGAAGAGCCCGCCGGGCTGGACCGCGTCGACCAGACCGGCGGTCGGGGCGTTCAGCTGGAGTGCGGTGTACGCCTTGCGCGTGCTGGTCTCACCGGCGATCAGCACGGCCCGGTCGTCGCGCCGGAAGGCCAGCAGGTGACCGCCCGCGTCGAGAACGGTGACAGCGACCGTGATACCGGCCTCTTCTGCCGCGCGTCGGGCCGCATCGACGAGTGCTTCGGCGTCCTGGATGGTCAGCGGGACGACGGCGGTGGCGGTCGCGGTGGTCGTGGTGCCCATGAGGGAACTCCTTGGTTGTTCGGGAGGTGGTTCGGCCGGCTGGTCCGGCTGGTCCGGCCGGCCGGCTGGTTCAGTGAAGGGCGTCAGCGGCAGCGGTGGCGGCGGCCGGTCCGGAGGCTGATCCCGCGACGATCCGGCTGCGGTCCTCCGTGCGGCGCTCCAGGGCGCCGGACAGGAACGCGAGGCCGAGAGCCGAGGCGGCGAGCACCGCGCCGACCCAGTTGGGAGCGGTGTAACCGAGTCCTGCCGCGATGACGAGGCCGCCGAGCCAGGCGGCGAGCGCGTTGCCGAGGTTGAACGCGCCGATGTTGACGGCGGAGGCGAGAGTGGGAGCGCCCGCGGCCTGGTCCAGTACGCGCTTCTGAAGCGGCGGAACGGTGGCGAAGCCCAGCGCGCCGATCAGCACGATCGTGACCGCCGCCGCGATCTGGTGGTGCGCGGTGACCGTGAAGAGGGCCAGGACCACGGCGAGAGCGCCCAGAGACACGTACAGCAGCGGCATCAGCGCACGGTCCGCGAACTTGCCGCCGACCAGGTTGCCACCGACCATGCCGAGCCCGAAGAGAACCAGCAGCCAGGTGACGGACCCGGCCGAGTAGCCGGCGACGCCGGTCATCATCGGCGCGAGGTAGGTGATCGCGGCGAAGACACCGCCGAAGCCCAGCACGGTCATCGCCATGGCGAGCAGCACCTGCACATTGCGGAAGGCGGCCAGCTCGTGGCGCAGCCGTACGCCCTCGGGCTTCGGCGTCTCCGGTACGAGCCGGGCGACGCCCGCGAGACCGAGCACCCCCAGCGCCGCCACCGCGGCGAAGGTGAGCCGCCAGCCGTAGCTCTGGCCGATGAACGTGCCGAGCGGGACGCCCACGACGTTGGCGACGGTGAGGCCGGTGAACATCATGGCGATGGCTCCGGCCTTCTTCTCCGGGGCCACCAGGTCGGCCGCGACGATCGACCCGATGCCGAAGAACGCGCCGTGTGCGAGGGACGCGACCACACGGCCGGTGAGCATCACACCGAACGAGGGAGCGAGCGCCGAGAGCAGGTTGCCCGCGATGAACAGTCCCATCAGCAGCATCAGCATGCGCTTGCGGGAGATCCGGGTGCCGAGGACCGACATCAGCGGAGCACCCAGTACGACACCGAGGGCGTAGCCGCTGACCAGGTAGCCGGCGGTGGGGATCGAGACACCGAAGTCGATGGCGACCTCGGGCAGCAGGCCCATGATCACGAACTCTGTGGTGCCGATCCCGAACGCCCCGATGGCGAGGGCGAGGAGCGCGAGTGGCATGGCCAGACCTTCCGAATAGATTGCACATGCACCTTAAGAGCGTCCACAATAATTGCAGACGCGGGATAAGTGCAAGCGCGGGCTATTGCGCTTGTCGTCTATCCTGGTTTCCGGGCTCCAGCGGCTCCGGACAAGGAGAGATCCATGACAGCGACAGACCCCGCCCTGACCGCGCTCTCCCAGGGCTGGTGCGCCCTCTCCCTGCTGCACGGCAGGATCGACGCCCACATCGAAAAGGCCCTTCAGAGCCGCCACGGCCTGAGCGTGCGCGAGTACTCGCTCCTCGACGTCCTCAGCCGCCAGCACAACGGCACCGGCGGACACCTGCAGATGAAGCAGGTCGCCGACGCCGTAGTACTGAGCCAGAGCGCCACCACCCGCCTGGTCACCCGCCTCGAGGACCGCGGCCTGCTGACCCGCTACCTCTGCGACACCGACCGGCGCGGCATCTACACCGACGTCACCGAAGCCGGCCTGGCCCTGCTCGCCGAGGCCCGGCCCACCAACGACGCCGCACTGCGGGAGGCTCTCGACGAGGCCGCGAAAAACCCCGAGCTGGCCCCCCTGGTCAAGGCCGTCGAAGAACTGCGGATGCCCGTGCCGACTGCGTAATCTGCGCTCCATGAGCGATCTTGAGATACGCCCCGCAGCCCCCGGTGACCTCCCGTCGATCGTGGCCATGCTCGCCGACGACCCACTGGGCGCCCGGCGCGAGTCCCCCGACGACCTCGCCCCGTACACCGCCGCCCTCGCCCGGCTCGCCGACGACCCGAACCAGCACGTGGTCGTCGCCGTACGCGAGGGCCGAGTCGTCGGCACACTGCAGCTCACCGTCATACCCGGACTGTCCCGGCGCGGCTCCACCCGCTCGGTCGTCGAAGGCGTACGCATCCATGCCGACGAGCGCGGCAGCGGCCTCGGGACACAGTTGATCGAGTGGGCGATCGACGAATCCCGACGCCAGAACTGCCAGTTGGTGCAACTGACCTCCGACGCCACCCGCACCGACGCCCACCGCTTCTACGAGCGGCTCGGCTTCGAAGCCTCCCATGTCGGATTCAAGATGAGCATCTGACAACCGTTCTTTTGTCCGATTCGGCTCGTCGTCCCGCTCGAACGGACCCGAGGGCTCAGAAGGAGACGCGTCAGAGAGCCGACGAATTCACCCTGCTGGAATCCAGGACCCACAGCCCGGTTCCACGTGAAACATCACAGCGCACGCCAGCCGCCTTCGTCCACACCCCCGGGAACCACATCCCCCGGCTCGTACGGCTCACGCGTGAAGACGAACGATCCCAGGTCGAGATGGCTCACCGAGCCGTCCTCCCGCCGTACCACCCGGAGCGTCTCCCCCAGGTAGTAGCCGTCGAGACCGGTCCAGGTCCCGTCCGGCCGGGCGGCGAAGCGCGAGCCCCGGCCGCTGCCCCGCAGCGGCTGGAGCTCCAGCGCGCGGTCGGCGCCAAGGGAGAGGGCGTACGACGACGTGCCCCAGAACCATGGGCCTGTCAGCGTCAGCAGCTCCTGGTCGACTTCGGCCAGCGGCCGCCAAGGTTCCGGGATGCGCGGCTCGGCCTCGACGACGATACGGATCAGGTCGGCCGCCACCGCCGGCGCGGACACCCCCGACGTGGCGTTGACGAGCGCGACCGCGGCCACCCCGTCCTCCACGCTCATCCACAGACCCGCGACGAAGCCCGGCAGCGAACCCGTGTGCCCCACCAGCGTCCGTCCACCGCCGTGGACGATCTGCATCCCCAGCCCGTAACCGCCGCCCGCCTCTCCGGGACCCGCCGGAGCGGCGGGCGTGCGCATCTCCCGTACGGACTCGGCACTCAGCACCTTCTCGTCGCCCGCCGCGAGGAACGCGGCGAAGCGGCAGAGATCGGCGGTCGTCGACCAGAGCTGACCGGCCGGAGCCATCACCCCGAGATCCACGGCCGGTTCGGGCAGCATCACGTCCGCCCACGGATGCACGGCCCAGCCACCGGCATGCGGGGCCTCGGGTTGCACACTCGTACGGCGCATGTCCAGCGGCTCAAGAACCTCGCGCCGCAGGACGTCGGCCCAGGAATCCCCGCGTACGGCCTCGACGAGCCGGCCGAGCAGCGTGTAGCCCGGGTTGGAGTAATGGTGAACACGCCCGACGGGATGCATGCGCGGCTGCTCGCCCAGCACATCACCGAGTTCGGGACGCAGGGAACCCGGGGTCCGTTCCCACCACGGTCCCGGAGTCTCCGCCGCCAACCCCGCGGTGTGGCTCAGCAGTTGGGCAACGGTCACCTCACCCACCCCCGTCCCCGGGAGGTGCTTCTCCAGGGGGTCACCGAGGTCGAGCAGGCCTTCGTCACGCAGCCGCATCACCAGCACAGCGGTGAACGTCTTGGTGATCGAACCGATCCGGTACTGCGTACCGGCATCCGGCCCGTGCCCGTCGACCGAGGTACGAGAGCCCGTCCAGACGGTCTGCCCGCCACGGGCCACCGCGGCGACGAGCGAGGGCGCCCTGCCTTCGGCCTGTGCGGTGGCGATGCGGTGCAGAAGGGCACGTTGCGTACCGGGAAGCAGCTCTTCGAGCGGTGAGGTCATGGTCAAGACCTACCGGCACGGTCTCACCCCGTCGACCTCTTTTCAGAAGGTTCGGTTGCGCGTTCACCATTTCGCTGCCGCAGGACGGGCCCGTGAACACGTGCCCGGCCCGGCGGACGCCGCGACACCGTTCGACGCCGGCACCGGTCGGCCGGGCGAACTCGGGCGTCATGGCGGCGGCCGTCTTCGGATGCGGATCCGTCTCGCCTTCCCTCCCCAGGCGCTGAAGGGTGCGGCCGAGCAGGAGCCGCGCGTAGGAGTCGTCCGGTGCGTCGACGATCAGCTGTTCCAGCACGTCACAGGCGCGTGTCAGCTGGGACTCGGCCGGCGCAGGCACCGGGCCTCCTCGGGCGTCTCGCGGCTACTGCCCATGCCGGACCGGGGGCAATGCCACCTGAACGAGTGGTGGCAAAGGCCGGCGATTCTCCGTCCCGTGCCAGTCAGGCCGGTCAGATGACATCGCGCCTGAGAAAATGACACGGCATTTGAGGACCTACGGGTTGTGGGGTCTCGCCGCTCGTGGCATGTCGATCTTGCGTGACCTGGGCGTTCCTGGCTGTCCTACAGTCTTGTCACCCATGATCAGTCTCAAATCCGTGGCATTTCCTCGCGAGGGCGAGGTCGAGATCAGGCGGCTTGCCCGTGTCGGCCGAGTACACCACGCTGAGCCCCGAGCACGAGGACTACCGGCGAGCCCAGATCGCGCACCGATGAGTTTCCCGCGCCGCGCTGGTCTCTACGTCGGACACCCACGCACGGAAGGCTGGGCCGTGCGGAGACTGATCTACGGCATGAACCTGACCCTGGACGGCTACATCGCCGCGGCCGGCGATGACATCGGCTGGAGCGGACCGCCGAGCCACGAGCTGTTCCAGTGGTGGCTCGACCACGAGCAGGCGAGTGGCCTGTCGCTGTACGGGCGCAAGCTCTGGGAGACCATGAGCTCCTACTGGCCGACCGGCGACCAGCAGCCCAACGCCACCCCGGTGGAGATCGAGTCCGCGCGGAACTGGCGGGACACGCCGAAGGTGGTGTTCTCCTCGACGATCGACAAGGTCGACTGGAACACCCGCCTGGTCACCGGCGACGCCATCGCCGAGATCACCCGGCTCAGGGCCGGGGACGGCGGCCCAATGAACATCGGCGGCGCAACGCTCGCCGGGGCGGCCCTGCGCGCCGGGCTGATCGACGAGTACGTGATCGCCACCCATCCGGTCCTGGTGGGCGGCGGCACGCCGTTCTTCACCGCGCTGGACAGCTGGGTGAACCTGAACCTGGTGGAGACGCGGACGTTTCCCGGCGGCGTGGTCCTGACCAGGTACGAGACGAGGCGCTGAGCAGCTTCCCGCTGTCGTGCGTAGGGGCCGGTGAAGGCTTGCGGAGGAATGGGGAAGAGCCTCGGCTTCGTCAGCGGCGCGTAGGGCGGTCCGGTGGCTGGCTCCGCCGCGTGGCCGGAGGGGGATGCTAAGACGGCATATGTGCCGCCTATGTGCCATCGGAGATGAGATGGTGCCGCGAGACCTGAGACCCTGCACACGGGTACGTCACGTCTGCGCCATGTCCACGAAGCGCGAGTAGTGGCCCTGGAACGCCACTGTGATCGTCGCCGTCGGGCCGTTGCGGTGCTTGGCGACCATCAGGTCCGCCTCACCGGCGCGCGGCGACTCCTTCTCGTACGCGTCCTCGCGGTGCAGCAGGATGACCATGTCGGCGTCCTGCTCGATGGAACCTGATTCACGCAGGTCGGAGACCATCGGCTTCTTGTCGGTCCGCTGCTCGGGACCACGGTTCAGCTGCGACAGCGCGATCACCGGGAGCTCCAGCTCCTTCGCCAGCAGCTTGAGGTTTCGGGACATGTCCGAGACCTCCTGCTGACGGCTCTCCGCCCGCTTCGAACCACCGGACTGCATCAGCTGCAGATAGTCGATGATCACCAGCTTCAGATCATTGCGCTGCTTCAGCCGACGGCACTTCGCCCTGATCTCCATCATCGACAGGTTCGGCGAATCGTCGATGTAGAGCGGCGCCTGGGAGACATCCGGCATACGCCGTGCCAGCCGCGTCCAGTCCTCGTCCGTCAGCGTGCCCGAACGCATGTGGTGGAGTGCCACCCGGGCCTCGGCCGACAGCAGGCGCATCGCGATCTCGTTGCGCCCCATTTCGAGGGAGAAGATCACGCTGGGCAGGTTGTTCTTGATCGAGCAGGCCCGCGCGAAGTCCAGCGCCAGCGTCGACTTGCCCATGGCGGGACGGGCCGCGATGACGATCATCTGGCCCGGGTGCAGGCCGTTGGTCAGCGAGTCGAAGTCCGTGAAACCGGTCGGCACGCCGGTCATCTCGCCGGTGCGGGAACCGATCGCCTCGATCTCGTCGAGCGCGCCCTCCATGATGTCGCCGAGCGGCAGGTAGTCCTCGCTCGTGCGCTGCTCGGTGACGGCGTAGATCTCGGCCTGGGCGGCGTTGACGATGTCGTCGACATCGCCGTCGGCCGCGTATCCCATCTGCGTGATCTTCGTGCCCGCCTCGACCAACCGGCGCAGCACCGCCCGCTCGTGGACGATCTCGGCGTAGTACTCCGCGTTGGCCGCGGTCGGCACGGTCTGCACCAGGGTGTGCAGATACGAGGCGCCGCCGACCTTCGTGATCTCGCCGCGCCTGGTCAGCTCGGCGCCCACCGTGATGGGGTCGGCCGGCTCGCCCTTGGCGTAGAGGTCGAGAATCGCCGTATAGACGGTCTCGTGGGCCGGGCGGTAGAAGTCGTTGCCCTTGAGGATCTCCACCACGTCGGCGATGGCGTCCTTCGAGAGCAGCATGCCGCCGAGAACGGACTGCTCGGCATCGAGGTCCTGCGGGGGCACCCGCTCGAAAGCGGGGGAGCCGCCCTCCCAGCCACCGCTCTCGCCGCCGCGGTCGTGCTGCTCGTCGCGGCCCCGGCCTTCGCCACGGCGCCGACGGGAAGGCAGACGGTCACCGGGACCGCTGTCGGTCCAGGGGTCGTCCAATGGCTCGGAAATACTCACCGGGCCACCTCCTCCCGTCCGCTTCGCGGACCTCGCTGTGCCACTCTTTCTTACGGCACGGCTCTGACAAATGAGATGCCCGACTCCAGTTCCGGCGCATCGAGTTCGACGCGCGTCCAGGGCCGGAACAGAAGGCGGGCGCCGCACCACGGTAGGCCCGCGGACAGCCTCAGCCAATCTGGTTATCCACAGGCCCTGTGGAAGAAAGACCAGTTGCTGTGGAGAACTCCCCAGAACCTGTGCACGGACCGGGGGACAGCACTGTGGACAAACTCATAACGGCCCCGCCCACACCACCTTGACCTGCCTTTTCTCCATCCACTGGCTGTGGGGAAGAAAAACTTTGCCATCCGGTTCAAGATCAGAACAAACGGCACACACCCGGATCCGGAAAGCGCCCGCACGTAAGGATCGCAGTGCCATTGCATCACTTACCTGTGGAAGATTAGATTAGACGCATGACTCAGGCCTCCACGGCAGCCGGGACCAGCCGACGCCGACATGACCGCGAGATCATCGCACTCGCCCTCCCGGCCTTCGGCGCCCTGGTCGCCGAGCCGCTCTTCGTGATGGTCGACAGTGCCGTCATCGGCCACCTCGGCACCCCGCAGCTCGCCGGCCTCGGCATCGCCGCCCCACTCCTGATGACCGCCGTGAGTGTCTTCGTCTTCCTCGCCTACGCCACCACCGCCGCGGTCTCCCGTCGTGTCGGTGCGGGCGACCTCGCGTCCGCCATCCGTCAGGGCATGGACGGCATCTGGCTCGCACTGCTCCTCGGTGCCGCAGTGGTCGCGGTCGCCCTGCCCGCCGCCCCCTGGCTCGTCGACGCCTTCGGCGCCTCCGACACGGCGGCCCCGTACGCCATCATCTATCTGCGGATCTCCAGTCTCGGCATCCCCGCCATGCTGGTCGTACTTGCGGCCACAGGCGTTCTGCGCGGTCTCCAGGACACCAGGACCCCTCTCTACGTCGCCATCGGTGGCTTCACCGCCAACGCGGCCCTCAATGTGGGTCTGGTGTACGGCGCCGGGCTCGGCATCGCCGGTTCCGCGTGGGGCACCGTGATCGCCCAGTGCGGAATGGCTGCCGCCTATCTCGCGGTGGTGGTGCGGGGTGCCAGGGCCCACGGCGCGTCCCTGCGTCCCGACGCCGCAGGCATACGGGCCTGCGCACAGGCCGGCGCACCCTTGCTGATCCGTACACTCTCGCTGCGCGCCGTCCTGATGATCGCCACTGCGGTGGCCGCCCGGCTCGGTGACGCGGATGTCGCGGCCCATCAGATCCTCCTGTCCCTGTGGAGTCTGCTGGCCTTCGCCCTCGACGCGATCGCCATCGCGGGTCAGGCGATCATCGGGCGTTATCTGGGCGCCAATGACGCCAAGGGTGCGCAGGAGGCATGCCGGCGGATGGTGCAGTGGGGCATCGTCTCCGGGGTGGTGCTCGGGGTGCTGGTCGTGGTGTCACGGCCGTTGTTCATCCCTCTGTTCACCAGCGATCCGGTGGTACGGGACATGCTCCTGCCCGCATTGCTGGTGGTGGCCGTGTCCCAGCCGGTCTCGGGCATCGTCTTCGTACTGGACGGTGTACTGATGGGAGCGGGCGACGGTCCCTATCTGGCGTGGGCCATGCTGGTGACGCTGGCGGTCTTCGCACCGGTCGCTCTTCTCGTGCCGGTGATCGGCGGCGGGCTGACCGCTCTGTGGTGGGCGATGACGCTGATGATGGCGGTCCGGATGGTGACGCTCCTGCTGCGCACCCGCTCGGGCCGGTGGGTCGTCACGGGCGCCACGCGCTGAGAGCTGCGTTTCACGTGAAACAGCGAAGGGCCGCACCCCGTGGGGTGCGGCCCTTCTGACTGCTCTGCGATGCGCAGCGCTTAGGCGGCGACGACCTCGACGTCCAGCTTCGCGGCGACCTCGGCGTGCAGACGCACGGAGACCTGGTGCGAACCAAGGGTCTTGATCGGGGAGCCCAGCTCAACGCGGCGCTTGTCGACCTCGGGGCCACCGGCGGCCTTGATCGCCGAAGCGACGTCGGCCGGGGTGACGGAACCGAAGAGGCGGCCGGCGTCGCCGGAGCGAACGGCCATGCGCACCTTCACGCCTTCGAGCTTGGCCTTGATCTCGTTGGCCTGCTCGATGGTCGCGATCTCGTGGATCTTGCGGGCGCGGCGAATCTGCGCCACGTCCTTCTCGCCACCCTTGGTCCAGCGGATCGCGAAACCACGCGGGACCAGGTAGTTGCGAGCGTAGCCGTCCTTGACGTCAACGACGTCGCCGGCAGTGCCGAGGCCAGTGACCTCGTGGGTGAGGATGATCTTCATTTTTCGGTCACCCTTCCCTTATCGCGCGGTGGACGTGTAGGGCAGCAGCGCCATCTCACGGCTGTTCTTGACTGCCGTGGCGACGTCACGCTGGTGCTGCGTGCAGTTGCCGGTCACGCGGCGGGCACGGATCTTGCCGCGGTCGGAAATGAACTTCCGCAGCATGTTCGTGTCCTTGTAGTCCACGTACGTGACCTTGTCCTTGCAGAACGCGCAGACCTTCTTCTTAGGCTTGCGCACAGGCGGCTTCGCCATGGTGTTTCTCCTGTGTGATCAAGAAGTGGGGTACGGGCCCGCCCTAGAAGGGGGGCTCGTCCGAGTAGCCGCCGCCGGCGGAACCACCGGAGCTTCCGCCCCAGTTGCCGCCACCCTGCTGCTGACCGCCGCCGGCCGGTGCACTGCTGGCCCAGGGGTCGTCGGCGGGAGCGCCGCCGCCCTGCTGCTGGCCGCCGGGGGCTCCGCCCCAGTTGCCGCCGCCCTGCTGCTGACCGCCGCCGTACCCGCCCTGTCCGCCTCGGCCGGTGGTCTTGGTGACCTTGGCCGTGGCGTTCTTGAGACTGGGGCCGACTTCCTCGACGTCCAGCTCGTAGACCGTGCGCTTGACGCCCTCGCGGTCTTCGTAGGACCGCTGCTTGAGCCGGCCCTGAACGACGACGCGCATGCCTCGCGTGAGCGACTCCGCGACGTTCTCCGCCGCCTGACGCCAGACCGAGCAGGTGAGGAACAGGCCTTCGCCGTCCTTCCACTCATTGGTCTGCTTGTCGAAGATGCGGGGAGTGGACGCGACACGGAACTTCGCGACCGCCGCACCGGACGGGGTGAAGCGCAGCTCGGGGTCGTCGACGAGATTGCCGACGACCGTGATGACGGTCTCGCCTGCCATGGGTGAACCTCTCGGCGGGGATTGCTGCTGGCTGCTTGTTGCTACTCGGACCCGATTACCGCTGAGCTACTGAGCTCAGTGGGTTTCGGGACGGAGGACCTTGGTCCGGAGGACCGACTCGTTCAGGTTCATCTGTCGGTCGAGCTCCTTGACGACCGCAGGCTCGGCCTGGAGGTCGATGACCGAGTAGATGCCCTCGGGCTTCTTCTTGATCTCGTAGGACAGACGACGACGGCCCCAGGTGTCGACCTTCTCGACCTTTCCGTTGCCCTCACGGACGACGGAGAGGAAGTTCTCGATCAGCGGGGAGACAGCGCGCTCCTCGAGATCGGGGTCGAGGATGACCATCACTTCGTAGTGACGCATGTGGAACCCACCTCCTTTGGACTCAGCGGCCACGGTCGTTCCGTGGCAGGAGGGTCGTGATGCGTACGCAACGGTATCGGCCGCCACTGACAAGCCGGCTTCTTCGAGGGAAGAGGCTTGCTTTCTGGGGTGGGCAGACACCGGTGCAGACCGTACAGACTACCTGCTCACCGCCTTCCGGTTGAAATCCGGCCGGGAAGGGCCGCAATCTGTACACATCGGGTGTGTGCGGCATCACGGTTCGCCGCCTTCGAGCAGCAGGAGGTGCCTTATGGCACATGCAATGCGACGACGCTCCTCGTCCTCCCTCTTCGAGACGGACGGCAAGCCCCATCCGCTCCAGGACACGCTGCTCGCGGTGACACTGGTGCTGGGCCTGGTCGCCTTTGTCTCGGCGATGTTCCACGACCTGCACCTGCTCAGTTCGTGGGCGGGGCTGGTGGGGATCCTCACGGGTGCGTACGGCCAGTTCATCTCGGCCACGACACGCGAGCGGACCCTGCTGACCCTCGGTCTGGGAGCGTCCGCGATCGGCTTCTACCTCGGTATGGCGCACGGCGGACTGTTCGGCGGAGTGCTGGGATAGGGCCGGCTCGGCCGGAGGGCCAGTCGGGGCGCTCCCATGGCGCAGTAGGCTTCGGCGCGAGAGCCGGAGCCCCTGATCCCATGGGGACAGACCTGCCGAGGAGCGCCCCGCATGAGCCTGACCCTGAGGACCATCAGCCGAGAGCAGCATCTGGCGTACATCCAGAGCCTGCCCGCGGCAAGCCACATGCAGGTCCCGGCATGGGCCGATGTCAAGGCGGAGTGGCGCGCGGAGAGCCTGGGCTGGTTCGACGGAAGCGACCAGCTGGTGGGCGCGGGCCTGGTGCTCTACCGCCAGCTGCCGAAGATCAAGCGTTACCTCGCGTACCTGCCCGAGGGCCCGGTCATCAACTGGTTCGCACCGAACCTGGACGACTGGATGCGGCCGATGCTGGCGCACCTGAAGCACCAGGGCGCGTTCTCCGTGAAGATGGGGCCGCCCGTCGTGATCCGCCGCTGGGACGCGACGGCGATCAAGTCGGGCATCCAGGACCCGGACGTGAAGCGCCTGCGCGACATCGAGGCGACGCACATCGAGCCGCGCGCCTTCGAAGTCGCGGACCGGCTGCGGAAGATGGGCTGGCAGCAGGGCGAGGACGGGGGCGCCGGCTTCGGTGACGTGCAGCCCCGTTACGTCTTCCAGGTGCCGCTGGCGAACCGCTCGTTGGAGGACGTCCACAAGGGCTTCAACCAGCTGTGGCGACGCAACATCAAGAAGGCCGAGAAGGCCGGTGTCGAGGTCGTCCAGGGCGGCTACGAAGACCTGGCCGAGTGGCAGCGGCTGTACGAGATCACCGCGGAGCGCGACCGCTTCCGGCCGCGTCCCCTCTCGTACTTCGAGCGCATGTGGACGGCCCTCAACTCCGAGGACCCCAACCGGATGCGGCTGTACTTCGCGCGCCACGAGGGCGAGAACGTGGCGGCCGCGACGATGCTCATCGTCGGTGGTCACGTCTGGTACTCCTACGGTGCGTCGGCGAACCACAAGCGCGAGGTCCGGCCCTCGAACGCGATGCAGTGGCGGATGCTGCGCGACGCGTACGCCATGGGCGCGACCGTCTACGACCTGCGGGGCATCAGTGACTCGCTGGACGAGACGGATCACCTGTTCGGCTTGATCCAGTTCAAGGTGGGTACGGGCGGGCAGGCCGCCGAGTACCTCGGTGAGTGGGACTTCCCGCTCAACAAGCTCCTGCACAAGGCGCTCGACATCTACATGTCGCGCCGCTGATTCCCGCTCGTCTCCGCACCCCTTCATACCTCTGACACACCGCAGCCCCGAGAAAGGTTCCGGACCGGCCATGGCGCTCACCCTCTATGTCGACACCGCGCGCTGGCGGGCGCACCAGAAGTCCGTGCTCGATCAGTTCCCGGGAATCGTGCCGGTCTGCAAGGGCAACGGTTACGGCTTCGGCCATGAGCGGCTCGCGGACGAGGTGACCCGTTTCGGCTCGGACATCCTCGCCGTCGGCACCACCTACGAAGCGGCCCGCATCAAGGACTGGTTCGGTGGTGACCTGCTCGTCCTGACGCCGTTCCGGCGTGGCGAGGAACCGGTTCCGCTGCCGGACCGGGTGGTCCGCTCGGTGTCGTCCGTCGACGGGGTGCACGCCCTGGTCGGCGCCCGTGTCGTCATCGAGTGCATGAGCTCGATGAAGCGTCACGGAGTGAAGGAGGAGGAGCTCGGGCAGCTCCACGCGGCCATCGAGGACGTACGCCTGGAGGGCTTCGCCCTGCACCTCCCGCTGGACCGCATGGACGGTTCGGACGCGGTCGAGGAGGTCATCGGCTGGATGGACCGGCTGCGGGCGGCCCGGCTTCCGCTGCACACGATGTTCGTCAGCCACCTGAAGGCCGAGGAGCTGGCGCGGCTGCAGCAGCAGTTCCCGCAGACCCGTTTCCGCGCGCGCATCGGTACCCGGCTGTGGCTGGGCGACCACGAGGCGACGCAGTACCGGGGAGCGGTGCTGGATGTGACCCGGGTGTCCAAGGGCGACCGGTTCGGTTACCGCCAGCAGAAGGTGGCATCGGACGGCTGGCTGGTGGTGGTGGCCGGTGGTACGTCGCACGGTGTCGGGCTGGAGGCTCCTAAGGCGCTGCACGGTGTGATGCCGCGCGCGAAGGGTGTGGCGCGGGCCGGACTCGCCACGGTGAACCGCAATCTCGCGCCGTTCGTGTGGGCGGGCAAGCAGCGCTGGTTCGCCGAGCCGCCGCACATGCAGGTGTCGATCCTGTTCGTCCCCGCGGACGCCCAGGAGCCGAAGGTCGGCGACGAGCTGGTGGCCCACCTGCGGCACACGACCACGCAGTTCGACCGTCTCGTCGACCGCTGACGGCCCGCGGCGTCAGCCGCCGGATCGACCGCTGACGGCCCGCGGCGTCAGCCGCCGGACGCGGTGGCGCCCCATTCCACCTGGGGCGCCTCGGAGTGGTGCGCGGCATGCCGCGGCGGGTGCGCAGCCCGGCCCAGGGCGAACGTGTCCTGGGCCCCGTCGAGGACACCGCCCGAGGGGTCGTCCGTTCCGTCGCGCCGCACGGGGTCCCGGTCCGGCACGAGGATGTCGCGTACGACGACGGCGCACAGGTAGAGCGTGGCCAGCAGGTGCAGCGCGATGGCGAGCTGGTAGCCCTCGGGGGGCAGCCCGCGCTGCTTGTCGCCACTGGTGGTGTACGCGAGGTACATCCAGATCCCGAGGTAGTACATGACCTCGCCGGACTGCCAGATCAGGAAGTCGCGCCAGCGCGGCCGGGCCAGGGCGGCGAGGGGGATGAGCCACAGGACGTACTGCGGCGAGTAGACCTTGTTGGTGAGGATGAACGCGGCGACGACCAGGAAGGCCAGCTGGGCGAAGCGCGGCCGGCGGGGTGCCGTCAGGGTCAGGGCCGCGATGCCCGCGCACAGCAGGATCATCAGCAGTGTCGCGTACGTGTTGACGGCTTCGACGTCGAGCGGCTTCCCGGTGCGCTGCGTGATGATCAGCCAGAAGGACCCGAAGTCGACGGACCGTTCCTGGCTGAAGGTGTAGAACTTCTTCCACCCTTCGGGAGCGAAGAGCATGACGGGCAGGTTCACCAGGAGCCAGGCCCCCACCGCGCCGAGCAGCGCGGCCCCGTACTCGCGGTACCTGCCCGCCCTCCAGCACAGTACGAGGAGCGGTCCGAGGAGGAGTACGGGATAGAGCTTCGCGGCGGTGGCGAGCCCGATGAGGATACCGAAGGCCAGTGAACGTCCCCGGGACCACATGAGCATCGCGGCGGCGGTGAGGGCGACGGCGAGCAGGTCCCAGTTGATGGTGGCGGTGAGGGCGAGGGCCGGAGCGAGAGCGACGAGCAGCGCGTCCCAGGGGCGTCGTCGGTGCGTACGGGCGACGCAGACGGCGATGACCGCGGCGCAGATCATCAGCATGCCCGCGTTGACCATCCAGTAGGCCTGTTCGCGTTCCTGCACGGAGCCGTCGAAGGGCATGGTCAGCCAGGCCGCGACCTGCATGAAGAGCCCCGTCAGGACGGGGTACTCGAGGAACTGCATGTCGCCGGGCAAGCGGTCGAAGTACGGTACGAGGCCGTCGGCGAAGCCCCGTCCCAGATACAGGTGGGGGATGTCGGAGTAGCAGGCGTGCGTGTACTGCGAGCTGGTGCCGCGGAACCATGCCCACTCGTAGCAGGGGATCTTCTGCACCATGCCGAGCGCGAACATGCCGAGCGCGACCAGGGCGACGACGCGGACCGGCGTGAGGCGTCCGGCGCCGAGCCCGGCCCACCGGCCGGCGGGCCCGCCGATCAGCTCGCTGCCCGCCGCGGCGACTCCGTCCTGCTGCGTGGGCCGTACTACGGGCCGGTCCTCGTGCACGCTCGTCATGGGGGTCATCCTGCCGTACGGGGCTGTGCATGCGGCGAGGGCCGCCGCACCGGGTGCGACGGCCCTCGTCAGGGGTGGTGGGGGTGGCGCGTGGCGTCAGCCGTCGCCTCCTCCGAACAGGCCACCGTTGTTGCCGTTGCCGTTGCCCTCGGTACTGCCGCCGGTGGTCGAGCCGTCGGTGGTCCCGCCCGTGTCGGTGCCGCCTGCGTCCGTACCGCCCGTGTCGGTGCCGCCCACGTCCGTACCGCCTGTATCGGTACCGCCTGCGTCCGTGCCGCCGTTGCCGTTGCCGCCGTTGTTCTCGCCGCCGTTGTTGTCACCGCCGTCGCAGGCCCAGTCGAGCGGTGAGCAGGTCTCGTCGCTGGAGGGGGTGACGGACTCGGACGGCTTGACCGTTTCCGTTTCGGAGGGGGTCGCGGAGGGCGTCTGGGACGGTGTCTCGGAAGGCGTCTGGGACGGCGTGGGCGTAGGCGTCGGGCTCGGCGCACCGACCGAGTCGGCCTTCTCACCGATCGGTCCGGCCTCGGGGAAGTCCTTCACGGGTGTGCCCTTGAGCGCTTCCTTCATGTAGTTCGTCCACACCTCGGTGGGGATGTCACCACCGTGGATGGACGGGACACCGCCGGTGCCGTTCATGGAGAGCAGCTTGCGGGACTCGGGGTCCGTGCGGAAGAGGGTGACCGCGGTCGACAGCTGCGGGGTGTAGCCGACGAACCAGGCCGACTTGTTCTTGTCGGTGGTGCCGGTCTTGCCCGCGGCCGGGCGGCCCAGCTTCTTGGCCTTGGTTCCGGTGCCGTTCTCGATGACGTTCTCGAGGACCTTGGTGACGTTGTCCGCGACGTCGTTCTCCAGGTTCTGCTGGCCCTTGGGCGCCTCGAAGCCGGCCAGTTCCTGGCCGTTGCGGACGACGCTCACGACGGAGTAGGGCTCGTGGTGCTTGCCCGAGGCGGCGAACGTCGCGTACGAGTCAGCCATGCGGATGGCGCTCGGGGTGGACGTACCCAGGGAGAACGAGGCGTTGTTGTTGGGATCCATGGAATCCCTGAGGATGCCGGTGTCTTCTGCGACCTTGCGCACCTTGTCCAGGCCGACGTCGAGGCCGAGCTGGGCGAAGGGCGTGTTGATGGACTTCTCCATCGCCTCGGTGAGCGTGACGTAGCCGTACGGCGTGGGGCTCTCGTTCTTCTGCCTGAACGGCTGCCCCTTGTTGTTCATCAGGGGATCGCCGTCGCGGTTCTTGATGACGGTGAGGTCGTTGCCGTTGTACTTGCTGTCCGGCGAGAGTCCTTCGCCTTCGGCGGTGTTCTGGGTGCCGTGCTGCATCGCCGCGGCGAGAACATACGGCTTCCACGTCGAGCCGACGGGGACGCCGGAGGTGTCGGCGTTGTTGGTGAAGTGCTTCTTGTCCCAGCCCTCACCGCCGTAGAGGGCCACGATCGCGCCGGACTTCACGTCCACCGAAGCAGAGCCGAACTGGACGAACTTGTCCTTCTCCGGACGCTCCTTGGTGTCCAGGAACTCCTTGCGGGTCTTGTTGACCGCCTTCTCCATCGCGTTGACCTTCTCCTTGTCGAAGGTCGTGTAGATGCGATAGCCGCCGCGTTCCAGGTCCTCGACCCTGAGGCCGGTCTGCTTCATCACGTACTTCTTGGCGGTCTCGACCAGATAGCCCTTCTGGCCGGTGAGGCCGGTGGCCTCCGCGGAGTCCTCGAGCTCGGGGAACGTCGTGTACTTCGCCCGCTCCTCCTTCGTCATCAGGCCCACCTCCACCTGACGGTCGAGGATCCACTCCCAGCGCTCCTTGGCACGCTCGGTGTTGGCCTCGGGGGTGGCGTTGGTGCCGATGCCGCCGTCGGGGTTGTAGAGGTTCGGCCCCTTGAGGATCTGGGCGAGGAACGCGCTCTGGTCCGGCTTCAGGTCCTTGCTGTCCGTGCCGAAGTACGCCTGGGACGCGGCCTGGATTCCGTAGGCGCTACGGCCGTAGTACGCGGTGTTCAGGTAACCGGCGAGGGTCTTCCTCTTGTCCTCCTGCACACCGACCTTGAGCGAGATGATCAGCTCGGTGAACTTGCGCTTAAGCGTCTGCTCTTGGTCCAGGTAGTTGTTCTTCACGTACTGCTGGGTGATGGTCGAGCCGCCCTGGGTCTCCCCGCCCGTGGCCATGTTGAACACGGCCCGGCCGATGCCCATGGGATCGACGCCCCAGTCGTCGTAGAAGGAGGCGTTCTCCGCCGCGATCACCGCGTCCTGCATGGACTTCGAGATCTGCTCGATGGTGACGTTCTGGCGGTTGCGCTCACCGCCGGTCGCGGCGAGCTGCGACTTGTCGGACCAGTAGAAGACGTTGTTCTGCGCCTGGGCCATCTTCTGCGGGTCTGGCGTATCGACCCAGGCGAAGGCCACCCCCGTCCCCGCGACCAGGACCGCGAAGAAGCCGAGGCAGGTACCGCCGATCAGCTTCCAGGACGGTACGAACCGCCGCCACCCGTACTTGTCCGAGCGCGGGTAGTCGATGAACCGCTTCTTGGCCGGCGGTCCTCCGCGCCCCCGCCCGGCGCCGCCGCGGCCGCCGGCCTCGGCGCCGCGCCGGCGTGAACCGCCGGCCGCGCCGCGCTGGGCGGCACGGCGGGCTTCGGCCCTGCCCCCGGGCGGCCGCTCGTCTCCGTACGGACCGGAGGGCGACTCGGTGGTACTGGCGTGGGTGTCCCGCGTGGGTGCCGCGCGGCGGCCTGATGGCTGCTGGGCGGCTCGCCGGGCCGCGGCGCGTCCGCCGTCCTGCGGCTGCGACGGTTTGCGACGGTGCTCGCTCATCGAACGACTACTCCTCGGGCAGGCGAGAGCGCCTGGAAGCGGCAGGTGAGTTCCGGTCCCCCGAAGTACGGAACAACCCGGGGTGGGGCTCATCCGTACGGCCTCATGTACATCCAGGACGAGGACGCTCCCTGGCGTCACTTGGTTCCCGGTGGTCTGCATGCCGCACAGACTACGCACCGTCAAAACCCGCCCAGCGCCGAGGTTCGCCTCAAAACAGGCAAGTTACGCGCATCGAAATGGTGATGTGACGCCGTTCACCATGACCCCCCTTGTCGCATCGAAGCTCCCGTTCTATCGTCTGGATGTATCGAGTCGATACATCAGCTCGGCATAAAGACCGACGGCGACTGAGGAGGCGAAGGATGAGCAGGCGCTCAGGCATCCTCGAATTCGCCGTGCTCGGTCTGCTGCGCGAGTCCCCGATGCACGGTTACGAGCTGCGCAAGCGCCTCAACACCTCGCTGGGGATCTTCCGCGCCTTCAGCTACGGGACGCTCTACCCCTGCCTCAAGACGCTCGTGGCGAACGGCTGGTTGATCGAAGAGACCGGCAGTGCTCCGGAGGACGCGCTCGCCGCTTCGCTCGCGGGACGCCGGGCCAAGATCGTCTACCGGTTGACGGCCGAAGGTAAGGAGCACTTCGAGGAGTTGCTCTCCCACACGGGCCCGGACTCCTGGGAGGACGAGCACTTCGCCGCTCGTTTCGCCTTCTTCGGGCAGACGGAGCGCGAAGTGCGGATGCGGGTCCTCGAGGGCCGCAGGAGCCGGCTGGAGGAGCGTCTCGAGAAGATGCGCGCCTCCCTGGCCCGTACCCGTGAGCGGCTCGACGACTACACGCTTGAGCTGCAGCGTCACGGCATGGAGTCCGTGGAGCGCGAAGTGCGCTGGCTGAACGAGCTCATCGAGAGCGAGCGGGCGGGGAGGGATCAGCGACGATCCGACCCCGAAAGCCCGGCTCGTCACGACATCACATCTGAAGAGAAGACGGACGGCCTGCTCCCGCACCGGGACGACACCGGGCCGGATCCGTCCGACGACACCGCAAAGTGAAGTCCTGCGCATCCGCAGGGCTTCGTCGAGAACACAGGGAGCAACCGCCAATGGGTTCGGTTCGCGTAGCCATCGTCGGCGTGGGCAACTGCGCCGCCTCGCTGGTGCAGGGCGTCGAGTACTACAAGGACGCCGACCCGGCGGGCAAGGTGCCGGGTCTCATGCACGTGCAGTTCGGCGACTACCACGTGAAGGACATCGAGTTCGTCGCCGCCTTCGACGTCGACGCGAAGAAGGTCGGCCTCGACCTCGCGGACGCCATCGGCGCCAGCGAGAACAACACCATCAAGATCTGTGACGTGCCGAACTCCGGCGTCACCGTGCAGCGCGGTCACACCCTCGACGGCCTGGGCAAGTACTACCGCCAGACCATCGAGGAGTCCGCCGAGGCGCCGGTCGACATCGTCCAGGTCCTCAAGGACACGCAGGCCGACGTCCTCGTCTGCTACCTGCCCGTCGGTTCCGAGGCCGCTGCGAAGTTCTACGCGCAGTGCGCCATCGACGCCAAGGTCGCCTTCGTCAACGCTCTCCCGGTCTTCATCGCCGGCACCAAGGAGTGGGCGGACAAGTTCACCGAGGCGGGCGTCCCGATCGTCGGCGACGACATCAAGTCGCAGGTCGGCGCCACCATCACGCACCGCGTCATGGCGAAGCTGTTCGAGGACCGGGGCGTCGTCCTGGACCGCACGATGCAGCTGAACGTCGGCGGCAACATGGACTTCAAGAACATGCTCGAGCGCGAGCGCCTGGAGTCCAAGAAGATCTCGAAGACGCAGGCCGTCACCTCGCAGATCCCCGACCGCGACCTCGGCGCGGACAACGTCCACATCGGCCCGTCGGACTACGTGGCCTGGCTGGACGACCGCAAGTGGGCGTACGTACGCCTCGAGGGCCGCGCCTTCGGTGACGTTCCGCTGAACCTGGAGTACAAGCTCGAGGTCTGGGACTCCCCGAACTCCGCGGGTGTCATCATCGACGCCGTGCGCGCCGCGAAGATCGCCAAGGACCGCGGTATCGGCGGCCCGATCCTCTCCGCGTCCTCGTACTTCATGAAGTCCCCGCCGGTCCAGTACTTCGACGACGAGGCCCACCGCGCCGTCGAGAGCTTCATCAAGGGCGAGGTCGAGCGCTAGAGCTCCGCCTGGCGCGCCTGCCGCGTCCGAAGCTCCACCGCAGGCCGATCGTCGAGGGTCCCCGGGCAATTCCGCCCGGGGACCCTCGACGTGTGTGACGCTTGCTCGCATGTCCGTCGTACGTGATCTGCGCGTACTCCTGCGCCTGACCGACTTCCGCCGCCTGCTGGCGGTCCGGCTGCTCTCCCAGTGCGCGGACGGCGTGTACCAGGTCGCGCTCGCCGCGTACGTCGTCTTCTCCCCGGAGAAACAGACCTCGCCCGGCGCGATCGCCTCGGCGATGGCCGTCCTGCTGCTCCCCTACTCGGTGGTCGGCCCCTTCGCGGGCGTACTGCTCGACCGCTGGCAGCGCCGCCAGGTCTTCCTGTACGGAAACCTGCTGCGGGCCGTGCTCGCCTGCGGCACGGCGTTGCTGATCCTCGCGTCCGTGCCCGACTGGCTCTTCTACGCCTCGGCCCTCTCCGTCACCGCCGTCAACCGCTTCGTACTGGCCGGGCTCTCGGCCGCACTGCCGCGCGTCGTCGACACCGACCGGCTCGTCGTGGCCAACTCGCTCTCTCCGACCGCCGGGACGCTCGCCGCCACCGCGGGCGGCGGTCTCGCGTTCGCCGTACGGCTGGTGGGGCCGGACTCCGATGCGGCGGTGGTGCTCCTGGGAGCGGCCCTCTATCTCTGCGCCGCCCTGTCGTCGCTGCTCATGAGCCGCGAGCTGCTCGGCCCCGACCCCGAGCAGGTGCAGCCGCGACTGGGTGCCGCACTGGCTTCCACCGCGCGGGGTCTCGCCGACGGCCTGCGGCACCTGGCCGAGCGCCGGGCCGCGGCACGCGCGCTGGCCGCGATGACGCTGATGCGCTTCTGCTACGGCGCACTGACGGTCATGGTGCTGATGCTGTGCCGGTACGCCTGGGCCGACGGTCCGGGAGACGGGTCCGAGGGACTGGCGCTGCTCGGCATCGCCGTCGGGATCTCGGGGGCGGGGTTCTTCACGGCCGCGGTACTGACACCGTGGGGGGCGAGGCGGTTCGGACCGCACGGGTGGACGGTCATGTGCGCGGGGGCGGCCGCCGTGCTGGAGCCGGCCCTCGCCCTGCCGTTCGCACCCGTCCCGATGATGATCGCCGCCTTCGTGCTCGGCCTCACGACACAGGGCGTGAAGATCGCCACGGACACGGTGGTGCAGTCGTCGGTCGACGACGCCTTTCGCGGACGGATCTTCTCGGTCTACGACGTGCTGTTCAACGTCGCGTTCGTGGGCGCCGCGGCCACAGCCGCGGTGGTGCTGCCTGCTGACGGCCGCTCGGCCGCCCTGGTGGTCGCGGTCGCCCTCCTCTATGCGGCGGTTGCCGCGGCCATGTTCCGCTGGAGCCGGATCAAAAGCACTCTGTAGCGGGAGCAGCGGACACGCGAAGGGGCGGTGTTTCACGTGAAACACCGCCCCCTCACCGCCTTCGCCCACCGTCATGTTTCACGTGAAACATGACCTCAGCTCTGCGTCGCCCACCACTCCTTGAGTGCCGCGACCGCCGCGTCGTGGCCCATCGGCCCGTTCTCCAGCCGCAGCTCCAGCAGGAACTTGTACGCCTTGCCGATCTCCGGACCAGGGCCGGTGCCAAGGACCTCCATGATCTGGTTGCCGTCCAGGTCCGGCCTGATGGAGTCCAGCTCCTCCTGCTCCTGAAGCTGCGCGATGCGCTCCTCGAGCCCGTCGTACGCCCGCGACAGCGCGCTCGCCTTGCGCTTGTTGCGCGTGGTGCAGTCCGAGCGGGTCAGCTTGTGCAGCCGCTCCAGCTGAGGGCCCGCATCGCGTACGTACCGGCGCACGGCGGAGTCGGTCCACTCGCCGGTGCCGTACCCATGGAAGCGCAGGTGGAGCTCCACCAGCGTCGAGACGTCCTTGATCATGTCGTTGGAGTACTTCAGGGCGGTCATGCGCTTCCTGGTCATCTTCGCGCCCACCACCTCGTGGTGATGGAAGGAGACCCGGCCGTCCTGCTCGAAGCGCCGCGTCCGCGGCTTCCCGATGTCGTGCAGCAGCGCAGCGAGCCGCAGCACCAGGTCGGGCCCGTCCTGCTCCAGGTCCATGGCCTGCTCCAGAACGGTCAGCGAGTGCTCGTAGACGTCCTTGTGCCTGTGATGCTCATCACTCTCCAGGCGCAGCGCCGGCAGCTCGGGCAGCACGTGTCCGGCGAGACCGCTGTCGACGAGCAGCCTCAGGCCCTTGCGCGGGTTCGTGGAGAGGATCAGCTTGTTGAGCTCGTCCCGTACCCGCTCCGCCGAGACGATCTCAATGCGCTCGGACATCGCCTTCATCGCAGCGACGACCTCGGGGGCCACCTCGAAGTCGAGCTGGGCGGCGAACCGCGCGGCGCGCATCATGCGCAGCGGGTCGTCGGAGAACGACTCCTCGGGGGTCCCGGGAGTGCGCAGCACGCGGGCCGCGAGGTCGTCGAGGCCGCCGTGCGGGTCGATGAACTCCTTCTCCGGAAGCGCGACAGCCATCGCGTTCACGGTGAAGTCGCGGCGTACGAGGTCCTGCTCGATGGAGTCGCCGTAGGACACCTCCGGCTTGCGGGAGGTCCTGTCGTACGCCTCGGAGCGGTACGTCGTGACTTCGATCTGGTAGCCCGCCTTCTGGCACCCCACCGTGCCGAAGGCGATCCCGACCTCCCACACCGAGTCCGCCCACGGGCGGACGATCTTCAGTACGTCCTCGGGGCGGGCATCGGTCGTGAAGTCCAGGTCGTTGCCGAGGCGGCCGAGCAACGCGTCCCTGACCGATCCGCCGACGAGCGCGAGGGTGAAGCCCGCCTCCTGGAAACGGCGCGCGAGATCGTCGGCGACAGGAGAGACCCGCAGCAGTTCGCTGACCGCGCGGCGCTGCACCTGATTCAGGGCACTGGGATTGTCTTCGTTGGCGTTCGGCACAACAGAAAAGAGTACGTGCCCCGGCCGGCCGGAGCGTCCCTGTTTACCGCCACCCCGAAGAGCCCTCCGGTCACGTGGAGCACTCGGCAGCACTTTGCCACAGCACACCTCGTTACCATGCGTGGACGCAGGAACCGACAACCAACACCGGCAGCAGACGATGACGAGGGACGGGCGAGAGCGTGGCCAAGGCGGCAGACTTTCAGGGGATGATTCCCTCACCTGCCCGCCGGTGGCTGCGGCGCACGGCAGGACTGCTCGCCGGCGCCCCGCTGGTGGCGGGCCTTCTGTACCTCCCGGCCGCCGCGCCCGCGCAGGCCACCGAGAAGGCCGCCGGCCAGCACACGGTCGATGTGTCCCTCGACGCACTGACCCCCGGCGCCCCGGTGGAGGGTGAGGAAATCACCGTTTCCGGCACGGTCACCAACCGGGGCAAGGAAGCCGTCACCGACGCGCATGTCGGCCTGAGCGTGGGGCCGCGCCTGTCGGGCAGAGCGGCGATCGATGCCGCGGACCGGCACAGCCGGGATGCGAACGTCCGCGACCGCGCGGAGCTCGGCGGGAAATTCACCAAAAAGTTCGCGACCCTCCCCGTCGGCATCAGCGAGAGCTTCAGCATCACCGTGCCGATCGACAAACTGGACCTCGATGATCAGGGCATCTACCGGCTCGGGGTGTCCCTGTCGGGACAGACCCCGAGCCGGCCGTACGAGCAGACCCTGGGCATCCAGCGGACCTTCCTCCCCTGGCAGCCCGAAGCCACGGAGAAGAAGACCCAGCTCACCTATCTCTGGCCGCTGATCTCCTCGACGCATCTCACCGCCGAGACAGGTTCGGACGAGCAGCAGACCCCGGTCTTCGAGAACGACGACCTCGGCGCGGAGCTCGCCCCGGGCGGGCGGCTGGAACAGCTCGTCTCGCTCGGCAGGGAACTGCCGGTGACCTGGGTCATCGACCCGGACCTGCTCGCCACGGTCAACGCGATGACCGAGAGCTACGACGTCAAGTCCGAGGACGGCGAAACAACCGTCGCCGGCAAGAACCAGGCCGTCGCCAACCGGTGGCTGAACGATCTCCAGAAGGCGGTGGAAGGCAAAAAGGTCGTCGCCCTGCCGTTCGCCGATCCCGACCTGGCCTCGCTGGCGCACCGCGGCAAGGACGTGCCCGGTTCTCTCAGCCACCTGCGGCGCGCGACCGATGTCGCCGCCACCACCGTGAAGTCGATCCTCCACACGGAGCCTTCCACCGACTTCTCCTGGCCGGTGAACGGCGCCGTCGACCCGTCGGTCGTCGATGTCGCCACTTCGGCCGGCGCACACAACGTGATCGCCCGCAGCGACAGCCTCCAGGAGACGAGCGGCCTGCCGTACACGCCCACCGCGGCCCGGCCGATCGGCGGCGGCACCACCGCGGTGGTCGCCGACGCCCGGCTCTCCACCGCCTTCGAGGGCGACATGTCGAAGGCCGGGGAGTCCACCCTCGCCATACAGAAGTTCCTCGCCCAGACCCTGGCGGTGACGCTCCAGGACGAGGAGAAGCAACGCAGCGTCGTGGTCGCCCCGCAGCGGCTTCCGTCCGCGAGCCAGGCGCAGTCGATGGCGCGCGCCCTGCACAGCCTCGACGCCCAGCGCTGGTCTCAGCCGCTGGACCTGGAGGCCGCGTCGAAGACCAAGCCCGACGCCCGTGCCACGACCGACGTGCCGGGCCCGTCCTCGTACCCCCGGTCGCTGAGCAAGCAGGAGCTCGCGGCCAAGGCGTTCCAGGACATCAAGGCCACGCAGGCCAAGCTGGACAACTTCAAGGTGATACTCACCGCTCCCGACCGGGTGGTCACCCCCTTCGGCAACGCGATCAACCGCGCGATGTCGGCGTCCTGGCGCGGGAACGGGCCGAAGGCCCAGACGTACCGCACCGGGGTGCAGAGCTACCTGGCGAGCCTCACCGACGAAGTGCAGCTCATCCAGAAGTCCGACGCGACCCTGTCGGGGCGCAGCGCGACGGTGCCGGTGACCGTTCAGAACAAGCTGGTGCAGGGGGTCGATCACCTGGTGCTGCGGCTCACGTCGACCAAACCCACCCGGCTCAACATGGACGGCGGGCAGACCGTCGCCGAGCAGCCGGTGAAGGTCGCGGGCGGCCACAGCCAGTCGGTGAAGTTCACCGCCACCGCCAACGCCAACGGCCCCGTCCCGGTGATCGCCCAGCTCTACACCGAGGACGGCACGCCGTACGGCCGCAGCATGGTGTTCACGGTCGACGTCAACGAGTTCACCCCGACCGTGATGCTTGTCATCGCCGGAGGTGTGCTGCTGCTGGTTCTCGCCGGCATCAGGATGTACACCCAGCGCAAGCGCGCGGCGGCCCGTGAGGCCGCCGACGGGGGCGACGGCGAGGGCGACGACTCCGAGCAGCCGAGTGACCCGACACCGGACACCGGTCCCGAAAGCAGCAACCCGTCGGGCACGGGTGAGAAAGTGGACCGTTGAGCAACACCGTGACCGGGCGGCCGGGGACGATGAGGTGGGGTTGCAATGCAGCGTCTTCCCGGGAGAGAGTCCCCGGATCTCCGGCCGGCCCACAGGATCAGCATGGCCGGCCAGCGGGGCACAGCTCGCCGGAACAGGAAGCTCGAGGGGAGCACCAGTGAACGCGCCGTACGACGGTGACCGTGGACAGGGCGCGGGTGGCACCACGCCCTTCCGGGGGGCGCCCCCGGAGCCCTCGGCAGCAGGCCATGTGCCATCGCCGCAGCATCCCGAGTCCGCCCTGCACCCCGAGTCCGGCCAGGAGCCCTATGCCGCCCCGGACCCGTACGTCCAGGACGCCTACAGCTACGACCCGTACCGCTCCCAGGACCTCACCGCGCAGGACCCGGTGACGGAGGCGCTCTACGACCGCGCCTCGCACCCCCCGCCGCCGCCCGGCACCTACCAGGAGCCGCAGCCGCTGTACCAGCAGCCGTCCGCGCCGCAGTACGCGCCGGATCCGCACGTGTGGGCGCAGACCCCGCCGCCCGAGCCGGAAGGCTTCTCGCGCCGCCTGCCGTACGGGGACGATGCCGCGACCACCGAGTTCGTGGGCGTGGACGAACTGGTCACCAAGGCGGGCGAGGAACCCGCCGAGCAGGACGCTTTCGCCCACCTCTACCGCGACCAGCAGGCACCGGGGCAGCCCGCCCCCGTGGCCGCCCCCGAACCGGCCCCGGCCCCCGCCCCGCCGAAGAAGCCCGCCGGCCGCGCGGCGAGCGTGCTGAAGTCGAGCGCGCTGATGGCCGCGGGCACGCTGGTCTCCCGCCTCACCGGCTTCGTGCGCTCCCTGGTGATCACCGCGGCTCTGGGCGCTTCCTTCCTCGGTGACACCTTCACCGTGGCGTACACCCTGCCGACGATGATCTACATCCTCACCGTCGGTGGCGGCCTGAACTCGGTCTTCGTGCCGCAGCTGGTGCGTGCGATGAAGAACGACGAGGACGGCGGCGAGGCGTTCGCCAACCGCCTCCTGACCCTCGTCATGGTGGCGCTCGGCGTGATCGTGGCCGTCGCGGTCTTCGCGGCGCCGCTGCTGGTCCGTCTGATGTCCCTGCCGATCGCCGACGACGAGGCGGCGAACAGCGTCGCCGTCACCTTCGCCCGCTACTGCCTGCCCACGATCTTCTTCATGGGCGTGCACGTCGTGATGGGGCAGATCCTCAACGCTCGTGGCAAGTTCGGCGCGATGATGTGGACACCCGTCCTCAACAACATCGTCATGATCGTCACCTTCGGCCTGTTCATCTGGGTCTACGGCACCTCCGCCGAGACCCGGATGGGCGTGCAGACGATCCCGGACGAGGGCATCAGACTGCTGGGTATCGGCACCTTGCTCGGCCTCGCCGTCCAGGCCCTGGCCATGCTCCCGTACCTGCGTGAGACCGGCTTCCGCTTCCGTCCCCGCTTCGACTGGAAGGGCCACGGGCTCGGCAAGACCGTCAAGCTCGCCAAGTGGACCGTCCTGTTCGTCCTCGCCAACCAGGCCGGCGTCCTCGTCGTCACCCAGCTCGCGACCGCGGCGGGCAAGGCTTCCGACAAGGACGGCGCGGGCATCCTCGCCTACTCCAACGCCCAGCTGATCTGGGGCATGCCGCAGGCCATCATCACGGTCTCCGTCATGGCCGCCCTGCTGCCCCGCATTTCCCGCGCCGCGCACGACAACGACCCGGGCGCCGTCCGCGACGACATCTCCCAGGGACTGCGCAACTCGGCCGTCGCGATCGTCCCGGTCGCCTTCTCGTTCCTGGCGCTCGGCGTTCCCATGTGCACCCTGCTGTTCGCCTCCACCGGCCACGAGGGCGCCCAGGCCATGGGCTTCACCCTGATGGCCTTCGGGCTCGGCCTCATCCCGTACTCCGTGCAGTACGTCATCCTGCGCGGCTTCTACGCGTACGAGGACACCCGGACCCCCTTCTACAACACCGTCATCGTCGCCGCGGTCAACGCCGCGGCCTCCGCCGTCTGCTACTTCGTCCTGCCCGCCCAGTGGGCCGTGGTCGGCATGGCCGCCTCCTACGGACTGGCCTACGCCATCGGTGTCGGTGTGGCCTGGCGGCGCCTGCGCAACCGGCTGGGGGGCGACCTGGACGGCACACACGTCCTGCGTACGTACGCCAGGCTCTCCGGTGCCTCCGTACCGGCGGCGATCCTCGGTGGAGCAGCGGCCTTCGGCATCATGCGGGTCCTGGGCAGCGACGCCCTCGGGTCGCTCGCCGCGCTGGTCGTGGGCGGCATCGTGCTCCTCGGCGTCTTCTTCCTCGCCGCGAAGAGGATGCGGATCGTGGAACTCAACGCCATGGTCGGCATGGTGCGCGGACGTCTCGGTCGCTGACGGTCCGGCGACCCCGCACAACCATCACCGGCCGCCGCGTGTCGTGCATAGCGCCGGACTGTGGGCACAATTGGCATGGCTGTTCAACAGCGCGCAACGGATGGGGAGGCAGGAACGACGGTGGCGGAACGTAGCACGGCTGCCGTCGACGTGGCTGACAACAGCGGTGATGAACCGCTGGCCGCCAAGGCGGACGAGGCCACGGCCGACGGGGTGGCAAAAGCCCAGGAGCCAGCGGACAAGAACAAGGACGACGCGGACGGCGAGCGCCAAGGCGCCGAATCCCCCATCGCCACACCCGAGCTGCACAGCGGGCACAAGCTCGCCAGGCGCTACCGGCTCGAAGAATGCGTGACCCGCCTAGACGGCTTCAGCAGCTGGCGCGCGGTCGACGAGAAGCTTCGCCGCGCCGTGGGCGTGCACCTGCTGCCCGCGGACCACCCGCGGGCCAGATCCGTACTCGCCGCGGCCCGCTCCTCGGCACTGCTCGGCGACCCCCGGTTCGTGCAGGTCCTGGACGCCGTGGAGGAGAACGACCTCGTCTACGTCGTCCACGAGTGGCTGCCCGACGCCACCGAACTGACGGCGCTCCTCGCAGCGGGCCCCCTGGAGGCCCACGAGGCGTACCAGCTCGTCAGCCAGATCTCCCAGGCCATGGCCGCCGCCCACCGCGAGGGCCTCGCCCACCTCAGGCTCACCCCGAGCGCCATCCTGCGGACCTCCTCGGGCCAGTACCGCATCCGCGGTCTCGCGGTGAACGCCGCCCTCCGCGGCATCACCTCCGACCGTCCGCAGCGCACCGACACCGAGGCGATCGGCGCGCTGCTGTACGCCGCCCTGACACAGCGCTGGCCGTACGAGAGGGACGCCTACGGCCTCTCCGGTCTGCCCAAGGGCGTCGGACTGATCGCCCCCGACCAGGTACGGGCCGGCATCCACCGGGGCCTCTCGGAGCTCGCCATGCGGGCCCTGGTCAACGACGGCGCCACCGCCTCACGCCAGGAACCACCCTGCACCACCCCCGACGAGCTGGCCAAGGCCGTCGCCGCGATGCCCCGCATCCGCCCGCCGGAGCCCGCCTTCACGGCGCCGCCCGAGTACCAGCGCACCACCTACCAGCAGGGCACCTACGGCAGGCCGGGCCCGCACCCGGGCACGCCCGTCACCCAGAACATCGCCGCCGCCCCGCCCCGCCCGCTCCAGAGCCGCACCGGCAGAGCCCTCAAGTGGGGCGTCGCCGCGCTGCTCATCACCGCGCTCGGCCTCGGGAGCTGGCAGCTCGCCGACACGCTCCTGGAGCGCAACAAGGACTTCGGCGACACGAAGACCTCGCAGCCGAACGACGACGAGGCCTCCCGGAAGAAGCCGGACCCGAAGCCGCTCCGGATCTCCGGCGCCACGGTGTTCGCCCCGAACGGTTCCGGCATAGAGCCGGAAGACGTACCGAACGCCACCGACGGCGAAACCAGTACCGCCTGGATCACCGGGCAGTACCGGGGCTTCGCCAACTTCGGCAATCTCCCGCAGCGCAAGGACGGCAGCGGGATCATCGTCGATCTCGGCAGCGTCAAGGACGTGTCCGGCATCGACATCGACATGTACCGCAGCGGGCAGACCGTCGAAGTGCTCGCCGCCGGCGAAGACGCCTCGGCCCCGTCCGCCGTCTCCGATTTCCCCCAGCAGATGACCGAACTCGAGCCGGTGGCAGACAAGCTGGAAGCCACGCTCGACAAGCCGGTCCGCACCCGGTACATCCTGATCCACATCACGGCACTGCCGACCGACGGATCACCCAGCGCCTTCCGTGGCGGAATCTCGGAGATCAGGATCAGCGGCTGACCTGTACAGCAGGGGAGGGGGCTCACCGTTGGACGACGTCACGCTCAGCGCCACAAGCGACCAGGATCTCCTGGCCGCCCACGTCAAAGGCGACCCGGACGCCTTCAGTGAGCTCGTACGACGCCACCGCGACCGGTTGTGGGCCGTGGCCCTGCGCACGCTGGGCGACCGCGAGGAGGCCGCCGACGCGGTCCAGGACGCCCTGGTGTCCGCCTACCGCGCCGCTCACACCTTCCGCGGCCAGTCCGCCGTCACCACCTGGCTGCACCGCATCACCGTCAACGCCTGCCTCGACCGGGCCCGTAAAGCGGCCTCCCGCAAGACCGCACCGGTCGACGACGCCGACCGCCTCGACCAGCTCCTGGAGCCCCACGAGTCCGCCGAGGCCCCCGCGGAGCGCCAGGACCTCCACCGAGAACTCATCACGGCCCTGGCCACCCTGCCCCCGAGCAGCGGGCCGCCCTGGTGCTCGTGGACATGCAGGGCTACCCGGTGGCGGAAGCCGCCGACGTCCTCGGTGTACCGGCAGGGACGGTGAAGAGCCGCTGCGCACGCGGCCGCGCCCGACTGCTGCCGCTTCTCACCCATCTGCGCACCGGTGGCGGGGATAGCAATCACCTCGGTGGGGAAAGGAACCGGACGCCCGGGGCATCCGTCCCACCGGCATCGGGGCCAAAGGACGCAGGGCCGAGTGATCCTGCTGCTGTGAAGGGCGGAGGTGGGCGCGCATGACATCAACGGCCGGCACGACTCAGCACCCGGACGTCTCGGAGATCTCCGATCTCGCCGAGGGCCTCCTGTCGCCTTCCCGCACGGAAGAGGTACGCCGCCATCTGGACGCGTGCGTGCTGTGCGCCGGCGTACAGGCCTCTCTGGACGAGATTCGCGGGCTGCTCGGCACCCTGCCCGGCCCGCTGCACATGCCTGTCGATGTCGCAGGCCGCATCGACGCCACTCTGGCCGCCGAAGCACTCCTGGACTGCACCGCGCCCGAAGAGAGCGCGCATGTTTCACGTGAAACACCGCCCGCACCGCGAGTCGCCGAAACCTCCGTCACGGACCGCCCCGTCGGCCGCCCCCGTGCGACGACCGGTCCCGGCCGTGACCGTCGGGCCAAGCGTCGTCGGCGCAATGCCGTCATCGGCGCGGTGTTCGGCACGGCCACCCTCGGCATGGGTGTACTCCTGCTGCAGCCGTTCCAGTCATCGAACGACAAGGACGCCTCCGCCGACAGTGGCGTCTCCGCAACGAAAAGGTCGGAGGACAAGTTCTCCAAGACCCCTCTCGAGGACCGGGTGCGGGACCTGATCACCAAGCAGCCGATGTCTCAGCGCGAGACGGCCGAGAACGGCCCGTCCATGGATATCGAGTCCAACTCTCCCAAACGGGCGATCGAGACGATCGTGCCTCAGTGCGTCCAGGACGGCACCGGCCGCAACACCGTGCCGCTTGCCGCGGAGAAGGGCACGTACAACGGCAAGAGCGCCTTCCTCGTCGTACTGCCGCACGCCACCGACACCACCCGGGTGCAGGCCTATGTCGTCGACGCCTCTTGTGTCGAGGCGGATCCCCCTGCCAAGGGTGAGATTCTGCTGACGCACGCCTATTCCCGCCGCTGACATCACGGTGGAACGGGCCGGACACCTCGGGAATGCATGCCCCGTAGGATCCGTTGGGTGGGGTGAGAGTCCTAGACAGGCCCCAGTAGACAGCAGGCAGTCCGCAGAGACGAGGAAAAACCCGTGAGCGACGTCCGAAACGTGATCATCATCGGCTCCGGGCCCGCCGGCTACACCGCCGCGCTGTACACAGCGCGTGCGTCGTTGAAGCCGCTGGTGTTCGAAGGTGCGGTGACCGCAGGCGGTGCTCTGATGAACACCACCGACGTGGAGAACTTCCCCGGGTTCCGCGACGGCATCATGGGGCCCGACCTGATGGACAACATGCGCGCCCAGGCCGAGCGCTTCGGCGCCGAACTGATCCCGGACGACATCGTGTCCGTCGACCTCACCGGCGACATCAAGACCGTCACCGACACCGCCGGCACGGTCCACCGCGCCAAGGCGGTCATCGTCTCGACGGGCTCCCAGCACCGCAAGCTCGGCCTGCCCAAGGAGGACGCGCTCTCCGGGCGTGGTGTCTCCTGGTGCGCCACCTGCGACGGGTTCTTTTTCAAGGACCAGGACATCGCCGTGGTCGGTGGTGGCGACACCGCGATGGAGGAGGCAACCTTCCTCTCCCGCTTCGCGAAGTCCGTCACCATCGTCCACCGTCGGGACACTCTGCGCGCCTCCAAGGCCATGCAGGACCGCGCCTTCGCCGACCCGAAGATCAAGTTCGCCTGGGACAGCGCCGTCTCCGACCTTCAGGGCGATCAGAAGCTCGCGGGTGTGACGCTGCGGGACACCAAGACCGGTGAGACCACGCCGCTGCCCGTCACCGGACTGTTCATCGCCGTGGGCCACGACCCGCGCACCGAGCTGTTCAAGGGCCAGCTGGAGCTGGACGACGAGGGTTACGTGAAGGTCGACGCGCCGTCGACGCGCACGAACCTCACCGGCGTCTTCGCCGCCGGTGACGTCGTCGACCACACCTACCGGCAGGCCATCACGGCTGCGGGCACCGGTTGCTCGGCCGCACTCGACGCCGAGCGTTTCCTGGCCTCTCTCGCCGACACCGAGAAGGTGGCCGAGCCCGAGAAGACCGCCACCGTCTGACCTTCCCTCCCCACCCCACACCCCACCCGAAGTTAAGGAGGCTGCCGTGGCCGGCACCTTGAAGAACGTGACTGACGCATCCTTCGAACAGGACGTCCTCAAGAGCGACAAGCCCGTACTGGTCGACTTCTGGGCCGCGTGGTGCGGTCCGTGCCGCCAGATCGCTCCGTCGCTCGAGGCCATCGCGGCCGAGCACGGCGACCAGATCGAGGTCGTCAAGCTCAACATCGACGAGAACCCGGCCACCGCTGCCAAGTACGGCGTGATGTCCATCCCGACGCTGAACGTCTACCAGAACGGCGAGGTCGCCAAGACCATCGTCGGTGCCAAGCCGAAGGCCGCGATCGTTCGCGACCTCGGTGACTTCATCGGCGACGAGGGCTCCAAGGCCTGATCGCATCTCCTGTTTCACGTGAAACGTGTGGGGTCCATCCCTGTGAGGGATGGACCCCACACGTCTTCCTGCTCTCACAGCGGACGCAGCACCGGCTCCTTCTGGACTGCCCCCAGCAACCTGTCGAGAGCAAGCTCGACGTCTTCCTTCCAAGACAGCGTCGTACGCAACTCCAGTCGCAACCGGGGATGCAGCGGATGAGGGCGGACGGTCTTGAAGCCGACCGACAGCAGGTGCTCTGCCGGCAACAGACACGCGGGCTCCGTCCAGCGGGCGTTGCCGAATGCCTCGATGGCCTTGAATCCCCGCCGCAGCAAGTCCTTGGCAACGGTCTGCACCATCACCCGCCCCAGCCCCTGACCCTGATAACTGGGCATGATCCAGGCCGTCATCAGCTGTACGGCGTCCGGGGACACCGGACTGGTGGGAAACGCCGTCGACCGCGGTACATACGCCGGCGGCGCGTACAGAACGAAGCCCACCGGGACCTCGTCGACGTAGACCACCCGCCCGCAGGACCCCCACTCCAGCAGAACGGCCGAAATCCAGGCTTCCTTCTCCAGCTCGGGAGTGCCTGCTTTTACGGCTGCTTCTCCACTGACCGGATCAAGCTCCCAGAAGACACAGGACCGGCAGCGCTTGGGAAGGTCCGGAAGATTGTCCAGCGTGAGCGGTACGAGCCGACGCCCCATGAAGGATGTTCCTCGCTTCCTTCGCCTGCCGCATCGCGGGCGGCTGCCAGCGCGCCCCGTTCCCGGAGCAGACTGCCGACGAACCCACCGACTGCCCCGACACTCAGCCCTGCTGTCACCAGCCGGCTGCGGCTCACCGATCGCATGACCCCCAACCTCCCTCTCAAGTGAACCAAGGTGGATATGCCATACCAGGACACATCGTATCCACCATGCGATCGGACGGACACCGTGGGAAAGCAAAGGGCGGGTCGTGTTCCGGAACACGACCCGCCCTGCAATGGCCCGGCCGAGAGCTCAGCTCTCGCCGTCCTCCGCGTTCTCTTCGGTGAGGCCCTTCTGCAGGACCCGCCCCTCACCGGGGGCAAGCGTCCCGAGAATCCGCTCCAGATCGTCCATCGACGCGAACTCGACGACGATCTTCCCCTTCTTCTGCCCCAGGTCGACCTTCACCCGGGTCTCGAACCGGTCCGAGAGCCGGGAAGCGAGACCGGTCAGGGCGGGCGACACCCTGGCACCCGCCCGCGGACTCTTCACCTTGGGAGAGCCCTCTGGACGTGAGCCCATCAGAGTGACGATTTCCTCGACCGAACGCACCGACAGCCCCTCGGCCACGATGCGGTGCGCCAGGCGGTCCTGCTCCTCCGAGTCCTCCACGCCGAGCAGGGCCCGCGCATGGCCGGCGGACAGCACACCCGCCGCAACCTTGCTCTGCACCGAAGGCGACAGCTTCAGCAGGCGCAGCGTGTTGGAGACCTGCGGACGTGAGCGCCCGATCCGGTCGGCCAGTTGGTCATGCGTGCAACTGAAGTCCTTGAGCAGCTGGTCGTATGCCGCCGCCTCTTCCAGCGGGTTGAGCTGAGCCCTGTGCAAGTTCTCCAGCAGCGCGTCCAGGAGCAGCTTCTCGTCCTCTGTGGCCCGGACGATCGCGGGGATCCTCTCCAGCCCTGCTTGCTTGCAGGCCCTCCAACGGCGCTCACCCATGATGAGCTCATAGCGCTCGTGCCCCAGCTGCCGTACGACGACAGGCTGAAGGAGACCCACCTCCTTGATAGAGGTGACCAGTTCGGCGAGGGCTTCCTCGTCGAACTCCTTGCGGGGCTGCTTCGAATTCGGCTTGATGAGGTCCAGCGGCAGCTCAGCGAAATGAACCCCGGCGACTTCATCAAGCTCCGCCGGCTCCTGCTCCTGCACGGGAGCTTCTGTTTCACGTGAAACAGAAGCCGCAGGAAGCGAAGCCACCTTCGCGGCAGCCACTCCCCGCTCCGCGGTCAGCACCGGCACTGCCCCGGGAGACGTCGAAGCCAGCCCTACGGACACGCTCGGCTTCTCCGGCGAAGCGGGCGGGATCAGCGCGGCGAGCCCACGCCCCAATCCTCTACGGCGGTCACTCACTGGATCCCCTCCGACATGCTCTGCTGACTGTTCTGGCTGCCCGAGTGGGCATGCTGCGGGTCGTAGTGCACCCCGACGCCCCGCAGTGCGATCTCACGGGCCGCTTCGAGGTACGACAGTGACCCACTGGATCCCGGGTCGTAGGTGAGCACGGTCTGCCCGTAACTCGGTGCTTCGGAGATACGCACGGACCGCGGGATGCTCGTCCTGAGCACCTCCTTGCCGAAGTGAGTACGCACTTCGTCAGCCACCTGGGAGGCGAGTCGCGTCCTTCCGTCGTACATGGTCAGCAGAATCGTCGACACATGCAGGTCCGGGTTGAGATGCCCCCGCACCAAATCGACGTTCCGAAGGAGCTGTCCCAGACCTTCGAGCGCGTAGTACTCGCACTGGATGGGGATCAGTACCTCCGCACCGGCGACCATGGCATTGACCGTCAGCAGACCCAGCGAAGGCGGGCAGTCGATGAGGATGTAATCCAACGGCTGCTCGTACGCCTGGATGGCCCGCTGCAAGCGGCTCTCCCGCGCCACCAGCGACACCAGCTCAATCTCCGCACCAGCGAGATCGATAGTGGCCGGGGCGCAGAAGAGGCCTTCGACGTCCGGGACCGGCTGAACCACTTCGGAGAGCGGTCTGCTGTCCACCAGGACGTCATAGATCGAAGGTACTTCGGCGTGATGGTCGATCCCCAACGCCGTGGAAGCGTTGCCCTGTGGGTCGAGGTCGATCACCAGGACACGCGCGCCGTGCAGCGCGAGCGAAGCAGCAAGGTTGACCGTCGACGTGGTCTTCCCGACGCCGCCCTTCTGGTTGGCCACCACCATGATGCGGGTCTGCTCGGGCCGGGGCATCCCCTCACCGGCGCGACCAAAAGCCTCTACCGCCAGTTGAGCAGCACGACCAATGGGGGTGTCGTCCATCGGGGGCGGCGTTTCACGTGAAACGTCCTCCCCCGCCGATTCGGTTCGGGGACCGGGGACCGGGTCGGTCATCGGTCCCGCGATGTTGGCGTCGGACCGCAAGGATTCACTCTCCTCGACTTCAGGCTCGCAATGCACAGAGCCTGCCATGCTTCCGGGGTCATGAACCAGCGAGGCCTGTTCTTCTGTGGAGAAATCCACCTCTGTGAACAACTCCGTAACCCTGGCGGGCCTGCGGTCGCGCGGCGCGGCAGTCGCACGGGTGCGACTGATGATTCCATGCAGCAGAGAGCGGTGTTTCACGTGAAACACGATGCACCTGCTCCACGGCTACGCCCTCACGACACTCCGAAATACGTACATATGGCAGATCGTGCGCAGCATTATTGACAGACAACGCAGATCACCGGCGCCGACGCGTACGCCCTGTCCGTGCCGCCTTGGCCCGCTTGGCCGCGAACCGCACCCCGCCAGGGCTCTCCCCGACTTCCACGCGCACCACCGTGGACAACGGGTCCACCACACCCTCACCGACGTGCAGCACCTCCGTCTCCACCACACCGAGTTTGCTCAGCGCGGAGCGGGTGCTCTTGAGCTCCTCCTCGGCGGTGTCACCCTTGAGCGCCAGCATCTCCCCGTACGGACGCAACAGGGGACCCCCCAGCCGGCCAGCCGCTCCAGCGGCGCTACGGCCCGCGCCGTCACCACATGAACGGGCGGCAGCTTCCCGAGGACTTCCTCCGCGCGGCCGCGCACCACCGTCACGTGCTCCAGGCCCAGCAGCTCGACCACTTCCTGAAGGAAGTTCGTGCGCCGCAGAAGAGGCTCCAACAGAGTGATCTTCAGGTCCGGACGCACCAGCGCCAGCGGGATACCCGGGAGCCCGGCCCCCGACCCCACGTCGCAGACCGTGACCCCTTCGGGAACGACCTCGGAGAGCACCGCGCAGTTCAGCAAGTGCCGCTCCCACAATCGCGGTACCTCACGCGGACCGATCAGGCCTCGTTCGACTCCGGCATCCGCGAGCAGTTCCGCGTACCGGACGGCCTTTGGAAAGCACTCACCGAATACCGCCCGTGCCTCTTCAGGCGCCTGGGGAAGCTCTGCTTCCTCCGTCACGGGGACCGTCCTTCCGTACCGCACTACCGCACTGGTGGCTGACTATCAGGCTGACAAAGATCGGCCCCGCCTGCGAACAGACGGGGCCGACAGGCGATGGACCGGTCAGGCCGGGAGCACGACGACGAAGCGCTGCGGCTCCTCGCCCTCGGACTCGCTGCGCAGTCCCGCCGCCGCGATCGCGTCGTGCACGACCTTGCGCTCGAAGGGCGTCATCGGGTCCAGTTTCACCGGCTCGCCCGTGCTCTTCACATCATTCGCGGCCTTGGCGCCGAGCTCTGCGAGCTCTTCGCGCTTCTTGGCCCGGAAGCCCGCGATGTCCAGCATCAGCCGGCTGCGGTCCCCGGTCTCACGGTGCACGGCGAGACGCGTCAGCTCCTGAAGCGCCTCCAGCACCTCACCGTCGCGACCCACGAGCTTCTGAAGATCACGGCTACCCGTGTCACTGATGATCGAGACCGAAGCCCGATCGGCCTCGACATCCATGTCGATGTCACCGTCGAGGTCGGTGATGTCGAGCAGACCCTCAAGGTAGTCGGCCGCGATCTCCCCTTCCTGCTCGAGGCGGGTCAGGGTGTCGACACCCTCAGCGGCCACGGAGGTGGTGCCTTCCGTCACGGGATGGACTCCTTATTACTTCTTGGACGGGTGCTTGGGCCGCTGCTGGCCCTTGCGCTGCCCGGACTTGGCTTGGCGTGCGGAACCGGAAGCAGGCTTGCCGGCCGTCTTGGGCTTGTCGGCCTGCTGCGGCTCTTCCTTCTGCAGCGAGGTCTTCGCCGCCACAGGCTCGGCGCCGGCCTGACGCTGTGCCTTGGTCAGCCGCTTGGGCTGCTGCCGCTTCGGGCCGGAGTCGGCCGTAGCGCCACCCTCGGTCTCGACGACCTCGGGTTCACCCTTCACCACGGTGCCGTCAGGCTGCACGGTCAGGCGCGCCATGCCGAGACCCTTGACGAACTTGCGCTCGGCCTCGTTGCGCTCACGGCCCTTGGCGGCAATCTGCTTGATCACGTTGCGCTCGCGCCTGCTGCGCACCTTGCCGTGCTTGACGATCGACTTCTGCATCCGCTCCAGCAGCTGAGCCTGCGCCTTGCTGCCCGGGGTCGGGTTGCCGTGGATCACATACATCTGCTGGCCCATGGTCCACACGTTGGTGGTCAGCCAGTAGACGAGGACACCGACCGGGAAGTTGATGCCCATGACGGCGAACATGACCGGGAAGATGTACATCAGCATCTTCTGCTGCTGCATGAACGGCGTCTTGACCGTCAGGTCGACGTTCTTCGTCATCAGCTGGCGCTGTGTGTAGAACTGCGACGCCGACATCAGGACGATCATGACCGCGGTGACGATGCGGACATCGGTCAGCGAAGCCTGCAGGGCAGCGACCTTCTCCGTGCTGTCCATGAACTTCGCCGCGATCGGGGCGCCGAAGATGTGGGCCTCACGGGCACTGTCCACCAGGTTCTGGTTGAGAACACCGATCTCGTCACCCGAGGAGATCTTGCTCAGCACGTGGTACAGCGCGAAGAAGAACGGTGACTGCGCCAGGATGGGAAGGCACGAGGACAACGGGTTGGTACCCGTCTCCTTGTACAGCTTCATCATCTCTTCGGACTGACGCTGCTTGTCGTTCTTGTAGCGCTCCTGGATCTTCTTCATCTCAGGCTGGAGCGCCTGCATGCCACGCGTCGACTTGATCTGCTTGACGAACAGCGGGATCAGACAGATCCGGATCAGCACCACCAGGGACACGATGGACAGACCCCAGGCCCAGCCCGTGTCAGGCCCGAAGAGCGCGCCGTACATCGTGTGGAACTGGACAATGATCCAGGAAACCGGGGTGGTGATAAAGCTGAAGAGACTGGCAATCGTGTCCACTAATCAGGCTCCTTGAGCATTGGGCGAGGTCTCTGCGGCCGGGCTGATCTCAGCGGCGGAGTGCTGCCCGCCCTTGCTGCCGCGGTTGCCGCTCCACGCATTGCGCAGCGCTTCGTGCCAACGCGGACGTCTGCGCGGCGGGACATGGTCCACACCGCCCGGCGACCACGGGTTGCACCGCAGAATGCGCCAGGCGGTCAGGGCCGTGCCCTTGACCGCACCGTGCCGGTCGATGGCCGTAAACCCGTAGTGGGAGCACGACGGGTAGTACCGGCAGACAGGCCCGAGCAACGGACTGATCGTCCACTGGTACAGCTTGATCAGAGCCAGCAGCGGGTACTTCATCGCGCGCCCCCTCCCAGCAGCCGCTGAAGCGCGGCATCCAGGTCTCGGGCCAGCTGTGCATGGTCGGCATCGCCTGCTCCGGGCAATGCCCGTACGACAACCAGGCTACCGGGGGGCAGCTCCGGCAGACGGTCCCGGACAAGGTGGCGAAGCCTCCGCTTCACCACGTTGCGCACCACAGCATTGCCAACGGCTTTGCTGACGACGAAACCCGCACGCGGCTGGGGAACGCTCTCCCCAGGCGCGTGCGGGTCCGTTGCACCGCTACTGCGTAGGTGGACGACGAGGAGCGGGCGTCCGGCCCGGCGTCCTCGGCGTACCGCGGTCGCGAAGTCCTCGCGCCGCCTCAGCCGATTCTCGGTAGGCAGCACGTCATGACCTGTAGGTGATCAGGCGGAAAGGCGCGTGCGGCCCTTGCCACGGCGAGTCGCCAGGATGGCGCGACCGGCACGCGTCCGCATGCGAAGACGGAAACCGTGGGTCTTGGCGCGACGACGGTTGTTCGGCTGGAAGGTGCGCTTGCTCACTCGGGGGCTCCAGAAGTGGTGTGGTGGCGGGGCATCGCCTGGCTGTCACCGTGCGCCCACGAGGAAGCTCGCAACGCCCGTGTGCACCGCTTCACGATCACAGACCGTGATCTTTGCCCATCGGAGGCAGGCGGCAGCAGCCATCGACAACTCGACCTGGTCACGGTACGCGCGGCTACGCCATCCGGTCAAACCGACACCTTGTTGCCGGGTGACTATGCACAGCCTGTGGACAACAACTTGAACCGTGCGAGGCGCCGCGACTACCGTGACTGAACTTGGATTCCTTTCCTGCCTGTCCTTCCATCCCGTCCCTAGAACCACACATTCGTGGGACCTGTGAGAGAGCGTGCCCTGTGGCTGACGTACCTGCCGATCTTGCCGCAGTGTGGCCGCGAGTGCTGGAGCACCTCCTCAAAGAGGGCCAGCAGGGCATCGAACCCAAGGACAAACAGTGGATCGAGCGCTGCCAGCCGCTCGCACTGGTCGCCGACACCGCGCTGCTCGCCGTCCCCAATGAGTGGGGCAAGCGTGTCCTCGAAGGCCGGCTCGCCCCCCTCATCAGCGAGACCCTGAGCCGCGAGTGCGGCCGTCCGATCCGGATCGCGATCACCGTCGACGACTCCGCGGGAGAGCCCGCCCCGCAGCAGCAGCCCCAGCACGAGTCGTACGACAGCTACGGACACCGGCCCCAGGCCGATGACCTGCCGACCGCCAGGCCCGCCTACCCCGACTACCGGCAGCCCCGCCACGAGCAGGGCTCCTGGCCCCGCCCGCAGGACGACCACGGCTGGCAGCAGCCCCGGCTGGGCGGGTTCCAGGAACGCGACCCGTACGCCTCGCGCCCTCCGCAGCACGACTACCGGCAGCAGCCGCCCGAGCACCAGCAGTACGAGCAGCCTCACTACGACCAGTCCCCGCGTCACGAGCGTCCCGACCGCCCCGAGCGCCGCGACCACCAGGACCAGCCCGCCCCGCACCGCGGCGGCCCCGGCTCCTCGATGATGTCCGCCGGCGGCGCCCCCGGGCCCCTGGCCGCACAGCCCTCGACGCCGGGCCCCGGCGAACCGCACGCCCGCCTCAACCCGAAGTACCTCTTCGACACCTTCGTCATCGGCTCGTCCAACCGCTTCGCGCACGCGGCCGCCGTGGCCGTCGCCGAGGCGCCGGCGAAGGCGTACAACCCGCTCTTCATCTACGGAGAGTCAGGGCTCGGCAAGACGCACCTGCTGCACGCGATCGGGCACTACGCGCGGAGCCTCTACCCCGGCACGCGCGTGCGCTACGTGAGCTCCGAGGAGTTCACCAACGAGTTCATCAACTCCATCCGCGACGGCAAGGGCGACGCCTTCCGCAAGCGCTACCGCGACGTGGACATCCTGCTCGTCGACGACATCCAGTTCCTCGCGAGCAAGGAGTCGACGCAGGAGGAGTTCTTCCACACCTTCAACACGCTCCACAACGCCAACAAGCAGATCGTGCTGTCCTCGGACCGGCCGCCCAAGCAGCTGGTGACCCTGGAGGACCGGCTGCGCAACCGCTTCGAGTGGGGCCTGACCACCGACGTACAGCCGCCCGAGCTGGAGACGCGCATCGCGATCCTCCGCAAGAAGGCGGTGCAGGAGCAGCTCAACGCGCCGCCCGAGGTATTGGAGTTCATCGCGTCCCGCATCTCGCGCAACATCCGCGAGCTGGAGGGCGCGCTGATCCGTGTGACGGCCTTCGCGTCACTCAACCGGCAGCCCGTGGACCTCGGCCTCACCGAGATCGTGCTCAAGGACCTGATCCCCGGTGGCGAGGACGCGTCTCCCGAGATCACGGCGGGCGCCATCATGGCGTCCACAGCGGACTACTTCGGGCTGACGGTGGAGGACCTCTGCGGTTCGTCCCGCAGCCGCGTGCTGGTGACGGCCCGGCAGATCGCGATGTACCTGTGCCGTGAGCTGACGGACCTCTCCCTGCCCAAGATCGGCGCACAGTTCGGCGGCCGCGACCACACGACCGTGATGCACGCCGACCGCAAGATCCGGGCACTGATGGCGGAGCGGCGCTCCATCTACAACCAGGTCACCGAGCTCACGAACCGCATCAAGAACGGCTGACCCGGCACCGGAAACACCGCCCGGAGGGCGCCCAGGGACGTACTCCCGGGGCGCCCTTCGCGGCTCCGCGGCTCTGTGGTGTTCGAATGCCGGGCCACACGGCTCTCTTCTCCACAGAGGAGGGCGGAATGCCTTGTCCACAGCCTGGGGACTCCCGGGTTGTCCAGACCGGGTCCACAGGCGCGGATCGTGGGGGCTCATCACCCCAGGTCAGGTGGTTGTGGATTTGTGTCCAACCTTCATCCACAGCCTGTGGACAATGGAACTGTCCACAGGGTTCACTCTTGGTTGTCCACCGGAAACCCACAGGCAGGACCACGTTGTGCACAGCTAATCCACACCCCTGTCCACTGTTCGGCAACGAAACGCGCCCACTCACCGCATCGAGTGAAAGCGGTCACACCAAGAAGCTGGGTTGGGTTGTGGGGAACGCGGGTAAAGCTGGGGACAGCACTGGGGAGAAGTGACTCCTGCCTGTGCATGGGGTGTGCAGAACTTTCGCGTGTCCACAGAACCCCTTGGTTTTCCACGGGGCCCGCCCACAGGGCCGGTGGACAAAAAAGTGGGCTTGACCTGTGGAAACAGGGTTATCCACCGTTTCCACAGGCCCTACTACTACTCCCACTTAGAGATAGCTCGGAAATCGCTTGGAAGAAGGGCCTGTGCACAACTCGGGCCCGGAGCCGGCGACGCCTCTCGCCACGACTTGACCCCGAGCCGCACGGACTGTCGGTGCGGTGCGTCAGACTGGTCCCCGGCAACACAGCCAGACGACGACGGCCAGCAGGGCGAGCCAGCAACAAGCAGGAGGCGGTTCCGGTGAAGATCCGGGTTGAGCGCGATGTACTCGCGGAGGCGGTGGCCTGGACGGCGCGCAGCCTCCCGGCCCGTCCGCCGGTGCCCGTTCTCGCGGGCCTTCTTCTGAAGGCGGAGGAGGGCGCGCTGAGCCTCTCCGGCTTCGACTACGAGGTCTCGGCGCGGGTCTCGGTCGAGGCGGACGTGGAGGAGGACGGCACCGTTCTCGTCTCCGGCCGGCTCCTCGCCGACATCTGCCGCGCCCTGCCGAACAGGCCGGTGGAGATTTCCACAGACGGTGTACGGGCGACCGTGGTCTGCGGCTCCTCGCGGTTCACACTCCACACACTGCCTGTGGAGGAGTACCCGGCGCTGCCGCAGATGCCGACCGCGACCGGCACCGTCCCCGGTGAGGTCTTCGCCTCCGCCGCCGCCCAGGTGGCCATCGCCGCCGGCCGCGACGACACGCTGCCCGTCCTCACCGGCGTGCGCATCGAGATCGAGGGCGACACCGTCACGCTGGCCTCCACCGACCGCTACCGCTTCGCGGTCCGCGAGTTCCTGTGGAAGCCGGAGGACCCGGAGGCCTCCGCCGTCGCCCTGGTGCCCGCCAAGACTCTGCTGGACACCGCCAAGTCGCTGACCAGCGGTGACACGGTGACCATCGCGCTCTCCAGCTCGGGTGCCGGTGAGGGCCTGATCGGTTTCGAGGGTGCCGGCCGTCGGACGACGACGCGGCTGCTCGAAGGCGACCTGCCGAAGTACCGGACGCTCTTCCCGACCGAGTTCAACTCGATCGCCGTCATCGAGACCGCCCCGTTCGTCGAGGCCGTCAAGCGTGTGGCGCTGGTCGCCGAGCGCAACACCCCGGTGCGGCTCAGCTTCGAGCAGGGCGTGCTGATCCTCGAAGCGGGATCGAGCGACGACGCACAGGCTGTGGAGCGGGTCGACGCGAACCTCGACGGCGACGACATCTCGATCGCCTTCAACCCGACCTTCCTGCTGGACGGCCTGAGCGCGATCGATTCTCCGGTCGCCCAGCTCTCCTTCACGACGTCCACCAAGCCGGCGCTGCTCAGTGGCAGGCCCGCGGTCGATGCCGAGGCGGACGAGGCGTACAAGTACCTGATCATGCCGGTGCGGCTCTCGGGCTGAGGTCTTCGCGGGCCGGGCGTAGGCTCGTTCCCGGGTAAGAATCGCCACGACGCTTAAGGAATCTCTGATGGAGCTCGGTCTCGTCGGCCTCGGCAAAATGGGCGGCAACATGCGGGAGCGCATCCGCCGCGCAGGCCACACGGTCATCGGTTACGACCGCAACCCGGACGTCGCCGATGTCCACAGCCTTGAGGAGCTTGTGGCCAAGCTCAAGGGCCCGCGGGTCGTGTGGGTGATGGTTCCGGCCGGTGCCGCGACCCAGTCCACCGTGGACGAGCTGGCCGAGCTGCTCGAGCCCGGCGACGTCGTCGTGGACGGCGGGAACTCACGCTGGACGGACGACGAGAAGCACGCGGAGGAGCTGGGCCGCAAGGGCATCGGGTTCGTCGACTGCGGCGTCTCCGGTGGTGTCTGGGGCCTGGAGAACGGCTACGCGCTGATGTACGGCGGCGACGCCGAGAACGTGGCGAAGGTCCAGCCGATCTTCGACGCGCTGAAGCCCGAGGGCGACTTCGGTTCGGTGCACGCGGGCAAGGTCGGCGCCGGCCACTTCGCGAAGATGGTTCACAACGGCATCGAGTACGCCATGATGCAGGCGTACGCCGAGGGCTGGGAGCTGCTGGAGAAGGTCGATTCCGTCACGGACGTGCGCGAGGTCTTCCGGTCCTGGCAGGAGGGCACGGTCATCCGTTCCTGGCTGCTGGACCTGGCGGTCAACGCGCTGGACGACGACGAGCACCTGGAGAAGCTCCGCGGGTTCGCCGCCGACTCGGGCGAGGGCCGTTGGACGGTCGAGGCCGCGATCGACAACGCCGTGCCGCTGCCGGCGATCACCGCGTCGCTGTTCGCGCGGTTCGCGTCGCGTCAGGACGACTCCCCGCAGATGAAGATGATCGCTGCCCTGCGCAACCAGTTCGGTGGTCACGCGGTCGAGTCGAAGAAGTAGTTCAGAGCTGGAAGAAGGTCGGCGTACACCATGCATGTCACGCATCTGTCGCTGGCCGACTTCCGCTCGTACGCCCGGGTCGAAGTTCCTCTCGACCCGGGCGTCACTGCTTTTGTGGGGTCGAACGGTCAGGGCAAGACGAACCTGGTCGAGGCGATCGGTTATCTCGCGACGCTCGGCAGTCACCGGGTGTCCTCGGATGCGCCGCTGGTGCGGATGGGTGCGGAGCGGGCTGTCATACGGGCCGCTGTGACGCAGGGCGAGCGGCAGCAGCTGGTGGAGCTGGAGCTGAATCCGGGTCGGGCGAATCGTGCGCGTATCAACAGGTCTTCGCAGGTCAGGCCGCGTGATGTGCTGGGAATCGTACGGACGGTGCTGTTCGCGCCGGAGGATCTGGCCCTGGTGAAGGGTGATCCGGGCGAGCGGCGGCGGTTCCTTGACGAGCTGATCACGGCGCGCTCGCCGCGGATGGCGGGGGTGCGATCGGACTACGAGCGGGTGCTGAAGCAGCGGAACACGCTCTTGAAGTCGGCGGCGATGGCGCGCAGGCACGGCGGGCGTTCGATGGACATGTCGACGCTGGACGTGTGGGACCAGCATCTGGGTCAGGTCGGTGCGGAGCTGCTGGCGCAGCGGCTGGATCTGATCGCGACGCTGCAGCCGATGGCGGACAAGGCGTACGAGCAGCTGGCGCCGGGCGGGGGGCCGGTGTCGTTGGAGTACCGGAGTTCGGTCGGCGGGGGCGTCGGGTCGGCGCGGACGCGTGAGGAGCTGTACGGGCAGCTGATCGAGGCGCTGGCGGGTGCGCGGAAGCAGGAGATCGAGCGGGGTGTGACGCTGGTGGGCCCGCACCGGGACGATCTGGTGCTGAAGCTGGGGCAGCTGCCGGCGAAGGGCTATGCGAGTCATGGCGAGTCCTGGTCGTACGCGCTGTCGTTGCGGCTCGCTTCGTACGACTTGCTGCGGTCCGAGGGCAATGAGCCGGTGCTGGTGCTCGACGATGTTTTCGCGGAGCTGGACGCGCGGCGCCGGGAGCGGCTGGCGGAGCTGGTGGCGCCGGGGGAGCAGGTGCTGGTGACGGCTGCGGTGGACGACGATGTGCCGGGGGTGCTGGCGGGCGCGCGGTGTGTGGTGGCCGGTGGCGAGGTGGCGCGGGTATGACGGGTGTGAGTGGGGAGTTTTCGCGGCAGCCGAAGGTGCCCGAGCCGTCCGGGGTGGATCTGGCGCGGGTGGCGTTGCGGGCGGCGAAGGAGCAGGCGCGGGCCCGGGGCGCGGCGGCGCAGCAGAGGACGCAGGCCAGGCATGGGGGTGGGCTGCGGTCGGGGCGGGGGCGGACGGCCGTGATCCGTTGGCGCTGGGTGCGGCGCTGGACCGGCTGAAGACGGAGCGCGGCTGGGAGATGCCGATGGCGGTCGGCGGGGTGATGGGCCGGTGGCCGGAGATCGTGGGCGGGGACCTGGCGAATCACTGTGTGCCGCAGCGTTACGACGAGGACGAGCGGGTCCTCACGGTGCAGTGCGATTCGACGGCGTGGGCGACGCAATTGCGGCTCATGCAGCGGGAGTTGCTGACGCGGCTGAACAAGGATCTGGGCCGGGACACGGTGCGGACGATCAAGATCTGGGGACCGGGTGGTCCGCCGCGTCGTTTCGGTGCGCTGAGGGCGCCGGGGAGTACGGGCCCCGGGGATACCTACGGCTGAGTAGCCGGTGCGCGCGTGAGGTGTCCCTCACGGTGATGGGTCCTTGACAGCCGGAAGCGCTGGGTGCCCGCGTGAGCCTCTTGGAGCCCCTTCCTGGATATGGGGAGTCGGACGACGCCGGTTCAGGACGGCACATGGGTACTCAGGTACCGGCAAACCCCCATGAGTGTCAGTGCTACCGGTAGACTGGTACGGAATCCCGCTCGCTTGCGGGACACGTCGACTTATACAGAACGACGCGGCCGGTCCCGTTTGTCGGGGTTTCGGCTCGTGCTGTGCCAGAAAGGGCGCTTCGTGGCCGATTCCGGCGACCCCAACGAGAACATTCCGTCCACTGATGCCGGTGAGAACGGCGAGGCCGCACCGCAGGGCTCCTCGCCGTACGACGCCAGCGCGATCACCGTGCTCGAGGGTCTGGACGCGGTCCGCAAGCGCCCCGGCATGTACATCGGCTCGACCGGTGAGCGTGGTCTGCACCACATGGTGCAGGAGGTCGTCGACAACTCGGTCGACGAGGCCCTGGCCGGCCACGCGGACACCATCCACGTGACGATCCTGGCCGACGGCGGCGTCCGCGTCGTCGACAACGGCCGCGGCATCCCCGTCGGCATCGTCCCGTCCGAGGGCAAGCCGGCCGTGGAGGTCGTGCTGACGGTCCTCCACGCGGGCGGCAAGTTCGGCGGCGGCGGCTATGCGGTCTCCGGCGGTCTGCACGGCGTCGGCGTCTCCGTCGTCAACGCCCTCTCCACCCGGGTCTCGGTGGAGGTCAGGACCGACGGCCACCGCTGGACGCAGGACTACAAGATGGGCGTCCCCACCGCGCCCCTCGCGCAACACGAGGAGACCGACGAGACCGGCACCTCGGTCACGTTCTGGGCCGACCCGGACATCTTCGAGACGACCGACTACTCCTTCGAGACGCTCTCGCGCCGCTTCCAGGAGATGGCCTTCCTCAACAAGGGCCTGACGATCACGCTCACCGACGAGCGCGAGTCCGCGAAGGCCACGGTCGGCGCCGACGACCCCGACGCCGAGGCGGCGGAGGAGCAGCCGGCGCGGACGGTGGAGTACCACTACGAGGGCGGCATCGTCGACTTCGTGAAGTACCTGAACTCGCGCAAGGGTGAGCTGATCCACCCGACCGTCATCGACGTCGAGGCCGAGGACAAGGAGCGGATGCTCTCGGTCGAGATCGCGATGCAGTGGAACTCGCAGTACACGGAGGGTGTGTACTCCTTCGCGAACACGATCCACACGCACGAGGGCGGTACGCACGAGGAGGGCTTCCGCGCGGCGATGACGGGTCTGGTGAACCGCTACGCGCGCGAGAAGAAGTTCCTGCGCGAGAAGGACGACAACCTCGCCGGTGAGGACATCCGCGAGGGCCTGACGGCGATCATCTCGGTGAAGCTGGGCGAGCCGCAGTTCGAGGGCCAGACGAAGACCAAGCTGGGCAACACGGAGGCGAAGACCTTCGTGCAGAAGGTCGTGCACGAGCACCTCAACGACTGGTTCGACCGCAATCCGAACGAGGCCGCGGACATCATCCGCAAGGCGATCCAGGCGGCCACGGCGCGTGTCGCGGCCCGCAAGGCGCGCGACCTGACGCGTCGCAAGGGCCTGCTGGAGTCGGCGTCGCTGCCGGGCAAGCTCAGTGACTGCCAGTCGAACGACCCGACGCAGTGCGAGATCTTCATCGTCGAGGGCGACTCGGCCGGTGGTTCGGCGAAGTCCGGGCGCAACCCGATGTACCAGGCCATCCTGCCGATCCGCGGCAAGATCCTGAACGTCGAGAAGGCGCGGATCGACAAGATCCTGCAGAACACCGAGGTGCAGGCGCTGATCTCGGCGTTCGGTACCGGTGTGCACGAGGACTTCGACATCGAGAAGCTCCGCTATCACAAGATCATTCTGATGGCGGACGCCGACGTCGACGGTCAGCACATCAACACGCTGCTGCTGACGTTCCTGTTCCGCTTCATGCGGCCGCTGGTCGAGGCGGGACACGTGTACCTGTCGCGTCCGCCGCTGTTCAAGATCAAGTGGGGCCGGGACGACTTCGAGTACGCGTACTCGGACCGTGAGCGCGACGCGCTCGTCGAGCTCGGCAAGCAGAACGGCAAGCGGGTGCGGGACGACTCGATCCAGCGCTTCAAGGGTCTCGGCGAGATGAACGCCGAAGAGCTGCGCATCACCACGATGGACGTGGACCACCGGGTCCTCGGCCAGGTGACCCTGGACGACGCGGCGCAGGCCGACGACCTGTTCTCGGTGCTGATGGGTGAGGACGTCGAGGCGCGGCGCTCGTTCATCCAGCGCAACGCCAAGGACGTCCGCTTCCTCGACATCTGAGTCGGCCGTGTACGCCACCAGCCGCAGCTCGAAAGGACTTTGACCAGTAATGGCCGACGAGAACACCCCTGCCCCTGTGACGCCCGAAGAGGTGCCCGCCGTCGAGGGCGTGGGCATGCGTGTCGAGCCCGTGGGGCTCGAGACGGAGATGCAGCGTTCGTATCTCGACTACGCGATGTCCGTCATCGTGTCGCGTGCGCTGCCCGACGTGCGGGACGGTCTCAAGCCCGTGCACCGCCGTGTGCTGTACGCGATGTACGACGGCGGCTACCGGCCCGAGAAGGGCTTCTACAAGTGCGCCCGTGTCGTCGGCGACGTCATGGGTACGTACCACCCGCACGGCGACTCCTCGATCTACGACGCCCTGGTGCGCCTGGCGCAGCACTGGTCGATGCGGATGCCGCTGGTGGACTCCAACGGCAACTTCGGCTCTCCGGGCAACGACCCGGCCGCGGCGATGCGGTACACCGAGTGCAAGATGATGCCGCTGGCCATGGAGATGGTCCGGGACATCGACGAGGAGACCGTCGACTTCCAGGACAACTACGACGGCCGCAACCAGGAGCCGACGGTCCTGCCGGCGCGCTTCCCGAACCTGCTGATCAACGGTTCGGCGGGTATCGCGGTCGGTATGGCCACCAACATCCCGCCGCACAACCTGCGGGAGGTGGCGGCCGGCGCGCAGTGGTTCCTGGAGAACCCGGACGCGGGGCACGAGGAGCTGCTCGACGCGCTGATGGAGCGCATCAAGGGCCCCGACTTCCCGACCGGTGCGCTGGTGGTGGGCCGTAAGGGCATCGAGGACGCGTACCGGACGGGCCGCGGCTCGATCACGATGCGCGCGGTGGTGGCGGTCGAGGAGATCCAGAACCGCCAGTGCCTGGTGGTCACGGAGCTCCCGTACCAGACCAACCCGGACAACCTCGCGCAGAAGATCGCCGACCTGGTGAAGGACGGCAAGATCGGCGGCATCGCGGACGTCCGTGACGAGACGTCTTCGCGTACCGGGCAGCGCCTGGTCATCGTGCTGAAGCGGGACGCGGTCGCGAAGGTCGTCCTGAACAACCTCTACAAGCACACCGACCTGCAGACGAACTTCGGTGCGAACATGCTGGCGCTGGTGGACGGTGTGCCGCGCACGCTGTCGCTGGACGCCTTCATCAGGCACTGGGTGACGCACCAGATCGAGGTCATCGTCCGGCGTACGCGGTTCCGCCTGCGCAAGGCGGAGGAGCGGGCGCACATCCTGCGCGGCCTGCTCAAGGCGCTGGACGCGATCGACGAGGTCATCGCGCTGATCCGGCGCAGCCAGACCGTGGATGTGGCGCGCGGGGGCCTGATGGACCTGCTGTCGATCGACGACATCCAGGCGAATGCGATCCTGGAGATGCAGCTGCGCCGGCTGGCGGCTCTGGAGCGCCAGAAGATCGTCGCGGAGCACGACGAGCTTCAGGCGAAGATCAACGAGTACAACGCGATCCTCGCCTCGCCGGAGCGTCAGCGGCAGATCATCAGCGAGGAGCTGGCCGCGATCGTCGACAAGTTCGGTGACGACCGGCGGTCCAAGCTGGTGCCCTTCGACGGTGACATGTCCATCGAGGACCTGATCGCCGAGGAGGACATCGTCGTCACGATCACGCGTGGCGGTTATGTGAAGCGCACGAAGACGGACGACTACCGGTCGCAGAAGCGCGGCGGCAAGGGTGTGCGCGGGACGAAGCTGAAGGAGGACGACATCGTCGACCACTTCTTCGTGTCGACGACGCACCACTGGCTGCTGTTCTTCACGAACAAGGGCCGGGTCTACCGGGCGAAGGCGTACGAGCTTCCCGACGCCGGCCGGGACGCGCGCGGGCAGCACGTCGCGAACCTGCTCGCTTTCCAGCCGGACGAGCAGATCGCGGAGATCCTCGCGATCCGTGACTACGACGCGGCGCCGTACCTGATCCTGGCCACCAAGGGCGGCCTGGTGAAGAAGACGCCGCTGAAGGACTACGACTCGCCGCGTTCGGGTGGTGTCATCGCGATCAACCTGCGGGAGACCGCGGACGGTGCCGACGACGAGCTGATCGGCGCGGAGCTGGTGTCGGCCGAGGACGATCTTCTGCTGGTCAGCAAGAAGGCGCAGTCGATCCGGTTCACGGCGACCGACGAGGCGCTGCGGCCGATGGGGCGTGCGACTTCCGGTGTGAAGGGCATGAGTTTCCGCGAAGGGGACGAACTGCTCTCGATGAATGTCGTGCGGGCCGGTACGTTCGTCTTCACTGCCACCGATGGTGGGTACGCGAAGCGGACTCCCGTCGACGAGTACCGCGTTCAGGGTCGTGGTGGCCTGGGTATCAAGGCCGCCAAGATCGTGGAGGACCGGGGCTCGCTGGTCGGCGCGCTGGTGGTCGAGGAGACGGACGAGATCCTCGCCATCACGCTCGGCGGTGGTGTGATTCGTACGCGAGTCAACGAAGTCAGGGAGACGGGCCGTGACACCATGGGCGTCCAACTGATCAACCTGGGCAAGCGCGATGCCGTTGTCGGTATCGCGCGCAACGCCGAGGCCGGTCGTGAGGCTGAAGAGGTCGAAGGCTCCGAAGGGGCCGATGTCGATGCGGCCGATGTCGACGGGTCCGAAGGTGTCGCGGTCGAGGTTGCCGAATCCGTCGAGGGCACAGTGCCCTCATCCGCCGAGGGCGCAGCGCCTTCGGCCGGGCAGCACGAGGAGTAAAGCGTGAGTGGAGCCACGGGCGCCGGAGCGGCCGCTTCCGAATCTGGAGCACCCCGTGCCCGTGGCTCTGCCACGGACTCCCAGGGGGGGACTGTGACCGATACGCGAGGGCCTCAGCCCCAGGGTTACGACGGGTACGCGAGCGGGCCGTTGCCCGGTGAGCGCGAGCCGCAGGGGAAGGACCAGACAGCGCAGCCGTATCACCCGCCGCAGGCGTACCCGTCGCCCCAGGGCGGCGGTACGCAGGGCGGGCAGCAGCCGGACGCCGCCGCGGTGCGCCTGCCGCGGACCGGGGCGCGTACGACGCCGCGTACGCGCAAGGCGAGGCTGCGGGTGGCCAGGGCCGACCCGTGGTCGGTGATGAAGGTGAGCTTCCTGCTCTCCATCGCGCTGGGCATCTGCACGGTGGTGGCCGCCGCGGTGCTGTGGATGGTCATGGACGCGATGGGCGTCTTCTCCACGGTGGGCGGGACGATCAGCGAGGCGACGGGCTCCAACGAGAGCAACGGCTTCGACCTGCAGTCCTTCCTTTCGCTGCCGCGCGTGCTGATCTTCGCGTCGGTCATCGCGATGATCGACGTGGTGCTCGCCACGGCGCTCGCGACGCTGGGTGCGTTCATCTACAACCTGTCGGCGGGCTTCGTGGGCGGCGTCGAGCTGACGCTGGCCGAGGACGAGTAGACGGGCGACGGAGCCGATTTTGGTACTGCCCCCGAGGTGCGCTAATCTTCAGGGGCAGCGCGGGGCTATAGCTCAGTTGGTTAGAGCGCATCCCTGATAAGGATGAGGCCACAGGTTCAAATCCTGTTAGCCCCACCAGCGCAAAGACCCCCAGCCGATCACGGTTGGGGGTCTTTGACATCTCCGGCTGACATCAGCCGATGAGTGGGTCTTCCAGCAGCCCGGCGAGCATGGATACGGCTTCCCGCTCCCCGTCGCCGACCCCATGGGTGTAGACATCCATCGTCATGCTGATCCGGGTGTGGCGCAGAATCGCCCAAGCGACCTTGGGATGCACCTTCAGCAAGGCGAGCAGAGTGCCACAGGTGTGCCGGGCGAGGCGGACCGTGATACGGCGGACACCGGCCCGAGTCACCAACCGGTCGAAGGTCCGGGAGAAGCCCAGCGGGTCGGTCAGGCCGCCACGCTCCGACGAGAAGATCACGTCATGGTCCGGCTCCCGAGTCCAGTCGGCACCTACGATTTTCCGCTCCAGTTCTTGCGGCTCCCGGCGCTCTTCCAGGGCGCGAGCACAGAGTTCGGGCAGGGGCAGAACGGCCTGTGAGGACTCGGTCCTGAGGTCCTTGAGGACCAGGCCCACGCCCTTCTCGCGCTGCACCTGCTTGACCGGAGTGAACTGCCGATTCCCGAAGTCGATGCCCTGCCAACGCAGACCGGGAACCTCGCTCCGCCGTAACCCGAGGACGAGCACCAGGACGCCGGCCGCGTAGAAGCGGTGAACCCGAGCAGACCGCAGGAAGGTGATCGCCTCATGGGCGTTCCAGGGCTTGGCCTTGTCCTTACTGACCTTGGGCATGTCTACGAGCAGTGCGACGTTGTGCGTCAGCAGCTCCTCACGCATCGCCCGGTTGAACCCGTTCCTGAGGATGCGCAGCACCTCGAAGCGGGTAGCGACGCCGACCTCCTGACGCTTCGGCGTCGCCATGAACGTACGGATCCGGGCGGGCGTGAGCTTGACCAAGGGCTTCTTGCCAAGGTGGGGCAATCAGGTAGAGCCGGACCTTGGACTCGTACTTCACGTAGGTGTTGTGCTCGCGTTCCGGCTCTACGATGTGCTCAAGCCAGTAGGTCAGCCACTCGCCGAGGCTCCACGAGCGGGAGGGCACAGGGATTCCGTTCCGCTCCTGGTCCTGCGACGTGCCGAGCTTCTCGGAGGCTTCGTCATACGTGGCGCCGTAGACGAACTTCCGGACGCGGTGGCCGTCTGTGTTGGTGACGTAGGCAGCTCCCTGATGGCGGCCGTCCTTCCGCTTGGTGACCGTTCCCCATCGTCGGGGCGACGCTTGGCCATCAGGCAGCCTCCTCGTACTGGAGTCGCGAAGCGAGATACACCCGCAGGCCCTCAGCCGGAATGCGACGGCTCCGTCCGATCGTCAGCGAGGGCAGGCGGTGCGTGCGGATCAGGTCGTGGACCGTCGTGCGGCCGACCTTGAGCCGAGCCATGACCTCCGGGACGGTCAGCAGTTCGTCAGTCATCCCAGCCCCCATGCCGTCGTGCTCGGGAAGGTCCCTCAGGCCCCCGTGCGGTGGCCCCCCCGTGCGGTGTCGCGGTTGGTCTCGATGTCGCGGGCGATGCTGGCGGCGAGCCAGGATTCGCCGGGTGTGCGGCCGTGTCCGGCGTAGGCCCAGTGGGCGATCACGAGGGTGGAGCCCTCCTGGTCGTCGTCCGGGTCTGGTAAGCCGCGTTCGCGCCGCCCTTGGGCGGCGCGGTAGTCGGCGCGGGGAAGCTCCCACCCCGTCCGCCGTCGACCCAGGCAGAGCCGAGCAGACGCGGCCCAGGGCGTCCAGGTCGTTCGTACAGTGGCGCGCTCCACCTGGACGCCCTTGTGAACCACGCCCGCTCCACGGTGTGTGGGTCGACGGTGGACGGGATGGGAGCTGGGATGAGTGGTGGGCGGGGGCGCTCCACTCGGTCACCCATTCGGCCGAATGGCCCTGCTGGACGCAGGGCCCGGGAAATGGGCTCCACCGCGCTTCGGAAGGAGCCGTGGTGCCTGCCGGGGTTGCGCACCTCTCCGAAATCACGTGATATGAGAACAAGACCCATCTTATGGGTTACTCAAGGAGGAACTATGCGTCGCGTGACTATCGGTGCTCTCCTGTCCGCCGCTCTTCTTGCGGGACCCGCTGCGGTCACCGCGGAAGCGCAGACGCCGGTGGTGGCCCAGGCGGCCACCGTGCAGGCCACCCAGAGTCAAGCGCAGGATGACAACAAGGACGATGACGATGGGGGGTGGGGTCTTTGGGGTCTCACCGGTCTTCTGGGTTTGCTCGGTCTCATCCCCCGTCGGCGTAAGACACACGACACGGGAACCCGTCGCGGCACAGGGACCGGTGGCGCGTACCCGGATGATCGTCCTTGAGTCGGGCGCCCGTCAGGACTGTCCTCCTGGCTGTCCTCAGTGCCTGACACCAACAGGGGCGAATGGAGCCGGTTGACGACGTGTCTCTGTGCACCGCTCTTACCAGCGTGGCTCAGGCCGAGCGGCGTCGATCCGCCCTCATGATCGACCTGATAAGGACGAGGCCACAGGCTCAAATCCTGTTGGCCCCACCACGGACCTGAAAAGGTCGAAGGCCCGGCAGATCGAAAGATCTGCCGGGCCTTCCGCGTTCCGCCCTCCCGTGCCGTGGTGATGTGTACGCGTCGGGGCGACGCGGGGCGGATTGACTGCTGTGTGCCACGCCTCAGTTGGGTGGGAACTAGGTAACCGATCGATATCGGTCGGTGTGTATAGTCGGGCGCCAGAAGTCCCCTACGTCAAGGAAAGACGAGGTCGCGCGGTGAAGAAGCTTCTCCTGGTCGCACTGGCCGCCATCGGCGGGCTCCTCGTGTACCGCCAGATCCAGGCGGATCGCGCCGAGCAGGATCTGTGGACGGAGGCGACTGACTCCGTGCCCGCAGGTTCGGGTGTGTGAGACCCAGTAGTCCCAGCACGGGCCCCGGTCGCTGAGCGGCCGGGGCTTCGTGCTGTCCGGGGGACGGCCGAACGGGTCGCGTGGGTCGCGTGGGTCGCCGCGGAGCCGTGACGCACTTTCTCCTCAACCCGCCTGAGCGCATCTCCTGTGTGCGAAAGCAAGCGGCCCGGGGGTGTGCGCGGTGCGACCGGTGGCTCACGCAGACAGCACCGGGGCCCGCGGGGCAGGATGGTCGGGCACTGCGGACGACGAGGGGTGGCGCGTGATGAGGCGGCGCAGCATGGGCAGGGCGGGGCTCGGCGCGGTGGCGGCGCTGTGCGCGGTGGTGACGCTGCCGGCGCAGGCCGGGGCCGCGGAGGGGCCCGGCCCGTACGCCTACGAACCGTCGGCGAAGCCGGTCGAGGGCGCGGCGATCAGCACCGAAGCCGAGCGGCTGGAGCCGGGCGGGACGTACCGGGACTCGATCGGGCCGGGCGGCAAGCTCTTCTACCGGCTGGAACTCGGCGCGGAGTCCAACGCCTATGTGTCGGCGACGGCCGTGCCGGGAACGGGCACGAAGGTCGCGTACGCCGACGAGCTCAAGGTGACGCTGCAGGACCGCGACGGCAACTCGTGCAGCTCCGACACCGCGCGGTTCGGCTCCGCGGAGTTCGCGCGGCCGATCGGGACGTACGCCCACCGGACCGTCGAGGAGGACGCCTCCTGCCAGGGGGCCGACACGTACTACGCGCTCGTCGAGCGGACCGGCGCGGACACCTCGTCGAGCGAGCCGTGGGAGCTGGAGATCCGCCACCTGACGGAACCCCGGGTGAAGGCGGGCGGAGCGACGGCGGCACCCGAGAACTGGCCCAGCGGCTCGCCGGCGCCGCCCGGCGCCGGGCCCCGGGAGCGCAGGGGCGGGACGAGTTTCTTCAGCGCGCCCGGGCTCGAACAGGGCGAATGGCAGGACAGGATCAAGCCCGGCGAGACGCTGTTCTACAAGGTGCCGGTCGACTGGGGACAGCAGCTCTTCGCCAGTGCGGACCTCGGCAGCGCGGCCGGCGAGGGGTATGTGTCCCACGCGCTCACCATGGCGCTGTACAACCCGGCGCGGGGGCTCGTCGACAGTGCGACCGACGTGGCGTACGACGGCAGGCAGAAGTCGTCCGTACTGGATCCGCTGCCGCCCGTGGCGTACGAGAACCGCTTCGACTCGTCGGATTCCGTCAACGGGATGCGGTTCGCGGGCTGGTACTACCTGAGGGTCAGTCTGAGTCCGGAGGTGGAGAAGGAGTTCGGGCCACAAGCCCTCGGGCTCTCCCTGCGGCTGAACGTCGAGGGCGGCAGGGGGAAGGGCGCCCCCGCCTATGAGGGGCCTGCCGGTGACTTCCAGGTCACCGACGAGGACCTGAGCGCGGCGGAGAGCGGACAGAGCACCTCCGCGGCGGAGAGGAGCGCCACGATGCGGCTCGTCGGGGTGTCCGGGATCGGTACGGGCACCGTGCTGGTGCTCGGGCTCGGGGTGTGGACGCTCGTCGCCAGGCGGCGCGCGGCGGCAGGGCCGCAGCCTGCGGGGCCCGGTGGGGGCCCTGGCGCGGAGCCGGGCGGTGGCCCGGGCCAGGACAGCCAGGAGCCTGCGGGGTACGGGCTGCCTGCCGCCTGGTAGGCGGTCCCGGCCCTGAGCCGGTCAGCTCTGCGCCAGGGCCCAGATGCCCACCGCGAAACAGGCCAGTGCCAGCAGCAGCACCGGGACCGTCACCTTCGGGGGCGGTCCCGGCCGCCTGCGCGGGGTCTGGACGAAGGCGTGGGCGCCGTGCGGGGCCGACGGGGCAGGTGGAGCCGGAGCGGGAACCTCCGGACCGCGAGCGGTGTAAGGACGAGTAAGGGCTTGTTCGTGCTGCGCCGCGCCCACGGGGATCTGAGAGGGGCCCTGCGCCGCGTCGGGGAGGGGGGAGGCCGCATGCGCGGACGCGGGGGCGGAAGGGGACGCCGGCACGGGCACCGGCCCGGGGGGAGCCGGCGGCTGCGCCGCCGGGGACGGCGGTGCGGGCTGCCGCCGCGGCGGAGGCGCCAGGTGGAAGCTGCCCGTCTCCGACATGGAGGACGGCCGCTGTACGGGCTGCGCCTGCTGGTGGCCCCGGTGGCTGTCCTGTACGGAGTCCTGGGGGCCGGGGGCGGGCGTGGAAGGCCCTTGGGGGCCGAAGCCGGGCGGGAGCGGGCCGATCTGGTCGAAGACCTCCACCGGCTCCTCGTCGGGGGCCGGTTCGGGGAGCATCTCGACGGCGGCGGTCAGCGCCTTGCGCGCGCCCGTCGCCGTCCGGAACCTGGCCTGCGGATCGGGCTGCAGCATCCCGGCGACGACCTGCCACAGCGGCTCCGGGACGCCCTGCGGGGCGCCCGGTGTGCCGTACGCGGCGAAGTGCTCCACCAGGGCCCGGGAGTCGGGTTTCCGGCCCCGCACCAGGTAGAGGGCGACCAGGCCGACCGCGAACAGGTCGGCCGGGAAGTCCGGCTCCGCGCCCGTCATCTGCTCGGGCGCGAAGTAGCCGGGCGTCCCCACCACATAGTCGGTCTCGGTGAGGCGGGGCTCGCCCTTGCGCATCGAGATGCCGAAGTCGGACAGCCGCAGGTGCGGCCGCCCGGTGCCGGTGGCCTCCAGCAGGATGTTGGCCGGTTTGATGTCGCGGTGCACGACGCCTTCCGCGTGCACCGCGGCGAGACCGGAGAGGAGCTGGTCGAGGAGGGTGCAGACGAAGCGGGGCGGCAGCGGGCCGTAGTCCCCGATCAGATGGGCCAGCGAGCCGCCGCTCACCAGGTCCATGGTGAACAGCACCTTGTCGTCGTCCGCGGCCCAACTGGCCGGGGCGAGGACATGGGGGTGGTCGATCCGCAGTGCCTGCTCGCGCACGAAGCGCAGCAAGGCGTGCGCGTCGCTCTGCTGGAGAACCTTGGCCGCCACGTACCGGCGGCGTCTGTGGTCCCACGACCGCCAGACGGCTCCCGCTCCACCGCGTCCGATCGGGTCGATCAGCTCGTACCGACCGGCGAAGACCTCACCCATTGCGCTGCTCCCGCTCCCCGGTCCGCTCGGATCAGCTCTGGTGTGCCTCGTAGTGGGCGACCGCGTCAGCGGTGCGTCCGGCGCCGTAGACCCGGAGGAACTCTGCCAGTTCCGGATGGGTCGGGGCGAGGGTGTCCGCCGCATCTATGATGTCGCCGGCCGCCGCCACCGAGCGCAGCAGCGACTGGATCTCGCGCACCACGCGGCGCACGGTCGGCGCTCCGGAACTCGCGGTGGTCTGGCTGGTGTTGTTGAGCACGGAGCCGCCCTGGGACTTCTTGATCTCTTCCATTCGGCCGGTGGCCTCGGCGGCGCTGACGCTGCCGTCGGCGACCTGGCCGGCCAGGTCCTGCAGAGCCTGGACACGCTGCACCACGGCCGGATTCCCGATCTTGGCGCGCTGGCCGCTCATCAGCTGGGACAGCATGGGCGCGGACAGCCCGAGCACCGCGGCGAGCCTGGCCTGATTCAGGCCCAGATCGTCGATCAGCCGACGGAAGAGCGCCCCCAACGGCTCGCCGTACCAACTGCGTTGAAGCTCTCTGGCTCTGGCCGTCGCCTCTTGCTGCGCTGTATCCATTGCGTCTCCCCTTCGCTGCTGCGAACCTCGCCGAGCATCTTACGGAGCGTGGTCGCGGACGGGGAGTCCCATATCTTTTTGCAGGATCCGGGGGGAGACCCGGTACTCTGTTCTGCGGCGGTGGTCACGGTGCGGTTCAGCCGGTCACGTCCACCCGTCCCGGGGCCTTAGCTCAGTTGGTAGAGCGCTGCCTTTGCAAGGCAGATGTCAGGAGTTCGAATCTCCTAGGCTCCACGTCGCAGATATGCCCCTCTGGCCTGTTTCCGCAGGTCAGCGATCCAGCGCACCTTCGGTGCGCGCCGGGGGCGTGGTAAATCCCGTGGCGCGCGCCGGAGGTGCTTCTGTCTGCCCTGACGCGGGCTGGTCTCGGTTCGGGATCGTGGTGGGGTTCGTTCCGGCCGAAACCGATGCCTCTGTGATGCCCCTGAGCTCGCAGGTCAGCGTGGTGCTGGGGGCCGTCCACGGGAACCGTGGAGTGTTGCTGCGAAGCACGTGCGTCAGAATTCCTGATTCACCCTGGCCCTCCCGGAACGGCATACGACGGGTCCGTCAGCCAGGGAGGGAGCAAGTGCCGTGGACGTGCTGCACGAACGCTGCGCCGGCCTCGACATCAGCAAGAAAGACGCCAAGGCTTGTGTCCGTACCCCGAGTACGAAGCGGCGGGGGTCTTTCACAACGGAGACCACGACGTGGGGATCGACGACCAACGCGGTCCTGGATCTGCGGGACCATCTGCTCGCCGCACGGGTGACGCTGGTGGTGATCGAGGCGACGTCGGACTACTGGAAGCCCTTCTACTACGTGCTGGCCGAGGGCTTGAACGTGATCCTGGTCAACGCCCGGCAGGTCAAGAACCTGCCCGGCCGCAAGACGGACGTCTCGGACGCGGCCTGGCTGGCCCAACTCGGCGCCCACGGCCTGGTCCGGCCCTCCTTCGTGCCGCCCGAACCGGTCCGTGAACTACGGGACCTCACTCGCGCCCGGACCACCGCCACCCGCGAACGGAGCCGTGTGGTCCAGCGGCTGGAGAAGCTGCTGGAAGACACCGGCATCAAACTCTCCGCGGTCGCCGCCGACATCATGGGCGTCTCCGGCCGGGCCATGCTCGAAGCCCTCATCCGCGGCGAAGCCGACCCGCACGTCCTCGCGGACCTGGCCAAACGCAAGCTCCGCAACAAGATCCCCGAACTCACCGAGGCCCTGACCGGACGCTTCCGCGAGCACCACGCGTTCCTGGCCCGCCTCCACCTGGACCAGTACGACCAGCTCACCGTCATGATCGACCAGCTCACCGGGCGCATCGAGGAGGCGATGGCACCCTTTCGTGGCGCCCTCGACCTGCTCGACACCGTCCCTGGCATCAATCAGCACGTCGCCGAGGTGATCATCGCGGAGACCGGCGGGGACATGACCCGGTTCGCGACGGCCAAGCACCTCGCTTCCTGGGCCGGAGTCTGCCCCGGCCACCACGAGTCCGCCGGCCGCACCAAGAACACCAAGGTCCGGCCCGGCAACCCCTACCTCAAAGGCGCCCTCGGCCTCGCCGCGTTCGGCGCGGTCAAGAACCAAGGACACCTACCTCGCCGCCCGCTACAAACGGCTCACCGCCCGCCGCGGCCCCCTGCGGGCCCTCGTCGCCGTCGAACACTCGATCATCACCGCGATCTGGCACATGCTCACCGACAACGTCGCCTATCAAGAGCTCGGCGGCGACTACTTCACCCGCCGCGACCCCGAACGCGCCACCCGCCGGGCCATCACCCAGCTCAACCAGCTCGGCTACACCGTCACTTTCAACCCAAGGGAGACCGCAGCCTGACCGGCAGACCCGGACACCCGCCAGCCCTCAACGGCCAGCGGGCACCCAGTCCTGCCCACACCCACCCTGACCTGCTGCTATTTACGCGTCAGAGGGGCATTTTTTGATACGTGGGCCACTTCGGCCGCAGCGCACGGGTGCCGGGCGGCCCGAAGGCCGCCCGGCACCCGTGCGCTGCGTGTGCACATCCGGCCCGCAGGGCCGTGACGTCAGTTGTCCTTCTTGTCGCGCTCCGCCGTCTCGGCCTCGGCCTGCTTGGCCTCGACCTCCGGGTCCAGCGCCGCCTCACCGCTGCCGTCGACCGACGTCAGCGGCGCGCGGTCCGAGACCTCGGTGGCGGCGGGGGGCTCGACCAGCCAGTCCGGGTTGGCCTGCTTGTCCCACCACTTCCAGGCCGCGAAAGCGCCGCCCGCCACCATGCCGAGGACCGCGAGCCCCTTGGCCAGCCGGCCGGCCCTGGCCCGCCGCTCATGCTTCTTGACGAGCTTGCGGAGTTCCTTCTGCGTGATCTGCCCGCGCAGCGCGGCCACGGCGGCCGCACTGCGCGCGGCTGCCTGCTCGCGTACGGGCTGCGCGACCGCCATCGCGTGTTCCACGCGCGGCACGGTGTAGTCGGCGGCCTGCCGGACCGCGTGCCGGGTGCGTACGGCGGCCCGGTGCGCGGCCACGTCGACCTTCGGCGGCACCTGGGCAAGGGCCTGCTCCACGCGCGGTGCCACATGCGCGCCGTACTGGACACGGGCCTGGCGAGCTGCCTGGGACACCTTGGGCGCGAGCCGTACGCGGGCTTCGTTCGCGTATTGCGTGGCCTGTTCCTTGGCCGTACCGGCGTAGGGCGCCACCACTTCCGCGGCGTGCAGCACGCTTTCCTTCGCCGATTCGGATGCGGCGCGCACGCTGTCGATGCGGGTCACTGGATCCTCCTCCTTGGTGGCGTTTCGCTATATCGCCTATCCACACATGTCGAAATCATGCCTTCCGGGGCCCATCACGGCACGTGCGAGCGGGCATCCGGGTCATGGGTGGCGACTCGGGTGATCTCAGGGCAATGCCGAGCAAGGGGAACCTCTGAACGACGATGTCACGCTTCGCCGTCTCGCGTGCCGGTTCGGCGGTTACTCGTAGCAAACCGGCCCGTGGGAGGATCGGGAGCCGTCATCGAAGACTTATGGAAGGCAGAACGTGGCCGAGCAGCTCTACGCCACCCTGAAGACCAACCGGGGCGACATCCAGATCCGGCTTCTGCCGAACCACGCGCCGAAAACGGTCAGGAACTTCGTCGAACTCGCCCGGGGCGAGCGGGAGTGGACAAACCCGGAAACCGGTCACAAGAGCACGGACCGGCTGTACGACGGCACTGTCTTCCACCGGGTGGTCAGTGACTTCATGATCCAGGGCGGTGACCCGCTGGGCAACGGCACGGGCGGCCCCGGCTACGAGTTCGCGGACGAGTTCCACCCCGATCTCGCCTTCGACCGGCCCTACCTGCTGGCGATGGCCAACGCGGGGCCGGGCACCAACGGCTCGCAGTTCTTCATCACCGTGTCGCCGACGATGTGGCTGACGCGCAAGCACACCATCTTCGGCGAGGTCACGGACCCCGCGAGCCGGAAGGTCGTGGACGGCATCGCGGCCACGGAGACCAACGCGCGCACCCACCGCCCGGTCACGGACGTCGTCATCGATTCGGTCGTCGTCGAGACCCGCTGAGACCCGCTGGGACCACGGAGACCGCCGAGTACCGGGGGCCGGGAACCAAACCGCCCCGCCCGTCCGTACTGGATAGGCGGGGTGGCGCGCCGAGCGGAGCCGCGCCGACAAGAGCCACACCTAGGGAACTGGGGACGGACCGATGGATCACTGCTACCGGCACCCGGACCGCGAGACGGGCATCCGCTGCACGCGCTGCGAGCGACCGGTCTGCCCGGAGTGCATGATCAGCGCGTCGGTCGGTTTCCAGTGCCCCGACTGCGTCCGCGAAGGATCGGGTACGGGCCACGCCCCGGACGCGAGCCGGCCGCGCACGCTGGCGGGAGGCGCCGTATCCGCCGATCCGCGGCTGGTCACCAAGATCCTGCTGGCCATCAACGTGGTGCTGTTCATCGCCGTGAGCTCGCGCGAGAACCTCGTCCACGATCTCGACCTCGTCGGGCTCGCGATCGACCCTGCGGCCTCGCAGGTGGTCGGGGTCGCGGACGGCGAGTGGTACCGCCTGCTCACCGCGATGTTCCTGCACCAGGAGATCTGGCACATCGCGTTCAACATGCTGGGCCTGTGGTGGCTCGGCGGGCCACTGGAAGCCGCTCTGGGACGTGTCCGCTTCCTGGCGCTCTACTTGCTGTCGGGTCTGGCGGGCAGCGCGCTCACGTATCTGATCGCCGCCCCGAACCAGCCCTCTCTCGGCGCTTCCGGCGCCGTCTTCGGGCTGCTCGGCGCGACCGCCGTCCTCATGCGCCGCATGAACTACGACATGAAGCCGGTTCTCGTGCTCCTCGCGCTGAACCTGCTCTTCACCTTCACCTGGGCCAACATCGCCTGGCAGGCCCACGTCGGCGGCCTCGTCGCCGGCACCCTCGTCGCGATCGCCCTGGTGCACGCCCCGCGCGAGCGCCGGGCGCTGGTGCAGTACGGCGCCTGCGGGCTGGTGCTGCTCGTGTCCGTCGGCCTGATCGTGGCGAGAACAGCGACGCTCACCTGAGCGTCAGCAGCGTCGGTTGTCCACAGTGGGTGCTGAAGCTTGTGCACTCGGGCGGAAGCCTGCGGAAGCGTCCGGAAGCAGCCTGGGAACAGCTGTGCCCCTCGTCGCTGAACTGGGTTTTCCCAGACAGGACAAGGGGCGACAGGAGGCAGGCCGTATGCCTTCGGAAGGTTCGGGCAGTCACGCCGTGATCAGCGTCTCCGTGAGTTATCCACAGATCGTCTGACCTTTCCCCACCGTGTGGACAACGCTGTGGATAACCTCTGGTCAAGGCTTGCGCAGCCCTACTTCCACTGGGTCGAGACTCCGAAGCCGGCGGCGATGAAGCCGAACCCGACCACGATGTTCCAGTTCTCGAGGCTCTGGACCGGGAGGTCGCCCTCGGTCACGTAGAAGACCACGATCCAGGCCAGTCCGATGAGGAAGAGCGCCAACATCACCGGGGCCACCCAGCTGCGGTTCGTCAGCTTGATGCTCGTCGCCTGCTTCGCAGCGGGCGGGGGCGGCGTGAAGTCGGACTTCTTGCGGATACGTGACTTCGGCACGAGGGACTCTCCTGTCGATGCGCTGCGTGACCGCGCAGGTAACTGTGGCGGGCGCTTGGGGCGGGAGCGACGGGGAACAACACTGCCTCCCCCGGGCGTCCGTTAGCGTAGTGCTTCCGAGGCGCCGAAGGAGATAAGGGTACGTTGAGCAATTCCGCCGACTCCTCCACCGAACCCGCCCGGCGTCCCGCCCTGCGGCCGGTCAGGCTGCTGACGGCCGGTGTCTTCGCGCTCGCCGGGCTCATTTTCGTCACCAGCTTCAATACTGCCAAGGGCACCAACATCCGCACAGACGCCTCGTTGCTGAAGCTCTCCGACCTCATTGATCAGCGCAGCCACAAGAACAAGGAACTGGACGAGTCGACAGCGTCCGTACGCGACCGGGTCGACTCCCTCGCGCAGCGCGGCGACAGCAGTACGCAGGCCGAGGACGCGAAGCTCGACGCGCTGGAGCGCTCCGCGGGCACCAAGAAGCTCACCGGCTCCGGCCTCACCGTCACCCTCGACGACGCCCCGCCGAACGCCACGGCCAACCCCGGCTACCCCGAGCCCCAGCCCAACGACCTGGTCATCCACCAGCAGGACCTCCAGGCCGTCGTCAACGCTCTCTGGCAGGGCGGTGCCAAGGGCATCAAGGTCATGGACCAGCGGCTGATCTCCACCAGCGCGGTGCGCTGCGTCGGCAACACCCTGATCCTCCAGGGGCGCGTCTACTCGCCGCCGTACAAGGTCACGGCGGTCGGCGACCGGGACGAGCTCCAGCGCGCGCTCACGGCCTCCACGGCGCTCCAGAACTACCAGCTGTACGTGAAGGCGTACGGTCTCGGCTGGAAGGTCGACGAGCACGAGGCCACGACTCTCCCCGGCTACTCGGGCGCGGTGGACCTCCACTACGCGAAGCCGGCCGGATAGCCGCCGAGTAGCCACGCGCATTGCGCAGCTGACCCACATGTCCCCGCCGTCGCCCTTTACTCTGGGTTTCGACCGAACGGAAGGGACAGCATGTACGGCTGGATCTGGCGGCATCTGCCGGGCAACGCATGGGTACGGGCGATGATCGCGCTCGTACTGATCCTGGCGGTCGTCTACGCACTGTTCCAGCACGTCTTCCCGTGGGCGGAGCCACTGCTCCCGTTCAACGACGTGACGGTCGACGGGGGGTCGGGCCGGTGAGCGCGCGGATCCTGGTCGTCGACAACTACGACAGCTTCGTCTTCAACCTGGTCCAGTACCTGTACCAGCTCGGGGCCGAGTGCGACGTGCTGCGCAACGACGAGGTGGAGCTGAGCCACGCCCAGGACGGCTTCGACGGCGTGCTGCTCTCGCCGGGTCCGGGAGCCCCCGAACAGGCGGGCGTGTGCGTCGACATGGTGCGTCACTGCGCCGCGACGGACGTGCCGGTCTTCGGCGTCTGCCTGGGCATGCAGTCGATGGCGGTGGCCTACGGCGGTGTGGTGGGACGGGCCCCCGAGCTGCTGCACGGCAAGACGTCCCTGGTGACGCACGAGGGCGCCGGCGTCTTCGCCGGCCTGCCCTCTCCCTTCACGGCGACGCGCTACCACTCGCTGTCCGCCGAGCCGGCGGCGCTGCCCGCCGAGCTGGAGGTCACCGCGCGGACGGCCGACGGGATCATCATGGGCCTGCGCCACCGGGACCTGCCGGTCGAGGGCGTGCAGTTCCACCCCGAGTCGGTGCTGACCGAGCACGGGCACCTGATGCTGGCCAACTGGCTCGCCCGGTGCGGGGATCCGGGAGCGGTGGAGCGGTCGGCCGGGCTCGCGCCGGTGGTGGGCAAGGCCGCCGCGTGACAGCGCTCCGCCCCGAACCCGACGCCGGCCAGGGAGCCTCGTACGAGCAAGGCGCGTACGAGGCGGCAGGCGCGTTCGAGGCGGCGGTGGAGCAGCTCGCGGATCCGCTGAACGATCCGCTGCCGGGGCAGGCGAAGCCGCCGGGCCCGGGGCCGGACCCGGACCCGGTTTCGGGACCGACCTCGCCGTGGTTCCGGTCGGCGACGGTGCAGCAGGCCCCGGCCCCGTCCCGGGCGCCGCATCCGCAGCACGAACAGTCGCAGCACCCCCAGCAGCAGTACGAGCAGCCCGTACAACAGCCCCAGCAGGCCCTCCAGCAGCCCCAGGAGTGGTACCCCCACTCGGACCACCCGCAGGACTGGTACGGCGGCCGGCGGCCCGCACCGGCCCCTGAGCCCACGCCGGTCCCCACCGCCGTCGCCGCGCCCGTGTACGACGACGAGACCGTGGCCCTGCGGACGGACGACACCCGGCGGATAGCCGGGACAGGGGCCGGACCGGACCCCGTCGCACCGCCCGCCCCGCCGGTCGAGGCCACCGGTGGCCGCGCGGAGCGCCGCAGAGCCGCCAAGGGGCGGGGAAGCCGCGGCCGGACCCCGGCCGGGGGCGCCCCGGCGAAGGGCGCTCCTGCGGGGAACACCGAGGCGCCGCGCTCCCGCCTGGAGGCCAGGCGCGCCGCCCGCGCCGCGAAAGACAGCCCCGGCGTCATCGCCAGCCGTTTCTTCGGAGAGGCCTTCATCTCGCTCGGCGTGCTGATGCTGCTGTTCGTCACGTACCAGCTGTGGTGGACGAACGTCCGGGCCGATCTGTTCGCCGGCAACGAGACGGACAAGATCCAGGACGGCTGGGCGAAGGGCAGGAAACCCGCCGGGGCGTTCGAGCCGGGCCAGGGCTTCGCCATCATGCACATCCCCAAGCTGGACGTCGTCGTGCCGATCGCCGAGGGCATCGACAAGGAGAAGGTCCTCGACAACGGCATGGTCGGCCATTACGCGGAGGGCAAGCTCAGGACGGCCATGCCGTCGGACAGGCAGGGCAACTTCGCGGTCGCGGGGCACCGCAACACCCACGGCGAGCCGTTCCGGTACATCAACCGGCTGAAGCCGGGCGACCCGATCGTCGTCGAGACGCAGGACACGTACTACACGTACGAGATGGCGAGCATCCTGCCGCAGACCCCGCCCTCGAACGTGGGCGTGATCGGGCCGGTGCCGCCGGGGTCGGGCTTCACCGGGCCCGGCCGGTACATCACCCTGACGACCTGCACACCGGAATTCACGAGTACGTACCGAATGATCGTGTGGGGCAAGATGGTCGACGAACGGCCGCGCAGTGAGGGGCAGCCCGACGCACTCGTCGGCTGAGACGGGGTCGGCCGGACGTAAGAGTACCGAGGGACGGGGACGAGTGCGGTGGCAGCCAGGACCGAGCAGGACGAGCAGACCGGCACGCCCGTGCCCGCGCAGGCACCCGCGCCGGCGCGGCGCAGGCGCGGACGTGTCGCGGGAGCGGTCAGCGTCTTCGGCGAACTGCTGATCACCGCGGGCCTGATCCTCGGCCTCTTCGTCGTCTACTCGCTGTGGTGGACGAACGTGCTCGCCGACCGCGACGCCGACAAGCAGGGCAACGAGGTGCGCGACCGCTGGGCAAGCGGCCCCGGAGCCCTCGACACCAAGGACGGCATCGGCTTCCTGCACGTACCCGCGATGAGGAACGGCGAGGTGCTGGTCAAGAAGGGCACCGACCCCAAGAGCCTCAACCGCGGCGTCGCCGGCTACTACACGGACCCGGTCGAGTCGGCGCTGCCGTCGGACAAGCAGGGCAACTTCTCACTGGCGGCGCACCGCGACGGACACGGCGCGAAGTTCCACAACATCGACAAGCTCAAGGACGGCGACACGATCGTCTTCGAGACGAAGGACACCTGGTACGTCTACAAGGTGTACGCGAAGCTGCCCGAGACCTCGAAGTACAACGTGGACGTGCTGAAGCCGGTCCCGAAGGAGTCGGGGAAGAAGAAGCCGGGCCGCTACATCACCCTGACGACGTGCACGCCGGTCTACACGTCGGAGCACCGGTACATCGTGTGGGGCGAGCTGGAGCGTACGGAGAAGGTCGACGCGAAGCGGACGCCGCCGGCGGAGCTGCGCTGACCTGCCTTTCAGCGGGAGTGGCGCGTCGTCACTCCCGAAGCCGAAGCCGAAGCCGAAGCCGAAGCGTCAGCGCGGCACGTGCGGCACCGTGCCGGCGCTCCGGGCGCGGGAGCCGTACGTCGTGCCGGACGGCTCCCGCTCGTCCCGCCGCACGCCCTGCCGGAGGGCGGTGAGCTCCTTCCGCTGCTCGCCCGAGGTCGTGAAGAGGGCCTTTGGGCCGCGATGGATCCCGCCGGCCCCCTGAAGGCACTCTCGGCTTCCGGATCTGTGTGTGGTGCTGTGCTGTGTTCTACGGGAAACGGGAAGGGCCGTGGACTTCGTCCGAAGCCACGGCCCTTCCCGGTGCTGTAGGGGCTAGTCGCCTTCGCCGCGGTTGCGGCCGAAGCCGCCGCCGAAGAGGCCGCCGACGTCATTGCCGCCGCCGTTGTTGCCGCCGCCGTTCTCGTTGCCGCTGTTGTCTCCGCCGCCGTTGTTGTCGCCCGGGGCAGCGGCGGTGGTGAAGTTGACCGGCGTGCCCTTGGGGACCTGCTGGCCGGCCGCGGGCTGGGTGAGGACGACGATGGCCTCGTCGTCCTGCGGTTCGGTGATCGTGCCGACGGTCAGACCGGCGTCCTCGATCGCCTTGCGGGCGTCCTTGAGCTTCTGGCCGGTCACGCCCGGCACCGCGACCTGTTCCTGGGCGGGGGCCTTGGCGACGGTCAGGGTGATGGTGCCGCCCTCGTCGGTCCGGCTGCCGCCCACCGGGGTCTGCTTGAGGACCGAGTTCGGGGTCTGAGCCGACTCCTCCTCCTCGCGGGCGACGACGAAGCCGAGGTCCGAGAGCTGCTTCTTGGCCGCTTCGAAGTCCTGGCCGACCACGTCCGGAACGTCGGCCTTGGAGGTCTTGGCGATCGAGATGGTGATCGTCTCGCCCTTCTCCGCCTTCGTACCGCCCTCGGGGTCCTGGTCGATGACCGTGCCGACCGTCTTCTCGGACTCGACCGACTTGGTCTCGACGTCGAAGCCCTTGGCTTCGAGGTTCTCCGTCGCCCTGTCCTTCGACTGGTCCATGACGTCGGGGACTTCGATCTTCGGAGCGCCCGTGGAGACGACGACCTTGATGGACGAGCCGGGCTCGACCTCCTCGCCGCCGGCCGGGGTCTGCTCGCAGATCTTGCCCTCGGGCTGGTCCTCGCACTCCTTGCGGTCGCCGACCTCGAGCGTCAGGTCGGCGTTCTTGGCCAGGCCCCTGGCATCGGCCACGTTCTCGCCGATCAGGGTCGGCACGGGGACGCCCTCGGTGCTGTTGTCGCCGGCGGAGAGCGATCTGCCGATCAGGATCGCGCCGACGAGGACGAGGATGCCCGCGAGGACGAGCAGGATCGTCGAGAGGCTGCTCTTCTTCTGCTGTTGCTGCCTGCGGCGGTCCGGGCGGTCGTCGTAGCCGTAGCCGCCGTCGTCCGGGTTGACCGGCGGCAGTATCGACGTGTGGCCGCCGCTCGCGTCGGCCGCGTGCAGCGCCGTCGTGGGCTGGTCGTCCGGGTAGCCGCCGTAGCCGACCGCACCGAGCGCCGAGGTGGCCGCCACGGGTCGGCCGTCGAGGCATGCCTCGATGTCGGCGCGCATCTCGTCGGCGGACTGATAGCGGTAGTTCGGGTCCTTGACCAGGGCCTTCAGGACGATGGCGTCCATCTCGGGCGTGATCTCGGGGTCGAAGTTGCTGGGCGGCTGCGGCTCTTCCCGTACGTGCTGGTACGCGACCGCGACGGGGGAGTCGCCGATGAACGGCGGCCGTACCGTCAGCAGCTCGTAGAGCAGGCAGCCGGTGGAGTACAGGTCGGAGCGGGCGTCCACCTGCTCGCCCTTCGCCTGCTCGGGCGAGAGGTACTGGGCGGTGCCGATGACCGCGGCGGTCTGCGTCATGGTCATGCCGGAGTCACCCATGGCGCGGGCGATGCCGAAGTCCATGACCTTGACCTGGCCGGTGCGCGTCAGCATGACGTTCGCCGGCTTGATGTCGCGGTGGACGATCTGGGCGCGGTGCGAGTACTCGAGCGCCTGGAGGATGCCCACGGTCATCTCCAGGGTGCGCTCGGGCAGTAGCTTGCGGCCGGAGTGCAGGAGCTCGCGCAGGGTCGACCCGTCGACGTACTCCATCACGATGTACGGGATGGAGACGTTGTCGACGTAGTCCTCACCGGTGTCGTAGACCGCGACGATCGCCGGGTGGTTGAGCGAGGCCGCCGACTGGGCCTCGCGGCGGAACCGGGCCTGGAAGGACGGATCGCGGGCGAGGTCCACCCGCAGCGTCTTCACGGCGACGGTGCGGCCGAGCCGGGTGTCGTGCGCGATGTAGACCTCGGCCATGCCACCACGGCCGAGCACCGAGCCCAGCTCGTACCGGCCGCCGAGGCGACGCGGCTCTTCCATAGCTTTCCAGCCCTCTCCGTCTGTCCCGACCGCACCTGTGTGTGGTCCGGCGGTGTGCTGTCCGCGCATACGGTACCGGGCACGCCGTACCTGGTCGGCCCGTGACGGTCACCTGATACCCGTCCGGTACCACGACGTGGGCGTACGCGGTCGTCAGGTGACCGGTGTCACTTCCTGCTCTCCAGGACCGCCTTCATCACGTCTTTCGCGATGGGAGCGGCGAGGCCGCCGCCGGAGATGTCCTCGCGGTTGGCGTTGTCGTCCTCGACGACGACGGCGACGGCGACGGGGGATCCGTTGTCGGCGGTCTTGGCATATGAGATGAACCAGGCGTACGGCTTCTCGCTGTTGTCGACGCCGTGCTGGGCGGTGCCGGTCTTGCCGCCGACGGTGACGCCGGGGAGCTGGGCGTTCTTGCCGGTGCCCTCCTCGACGACCGTCTCCATCATTTCCTGGACCTTCTGGGCGTTCTCGGGAGAGAGCGGGCGGCTCATCTCCTCGGGGCTCGTCTTCTCCAGCACGTCCAGGTTCGGGTCGGTGAGCCGGTCGATCATGTACGGCTGCATGAGCGAGCCGTCATTGGCGATGGCGGCGGTCACCATGGCCATCTGGAGCGGGGTGGCGGCGGTGTTGAACTGGCCGATGGAGGAGAGCGCGGTCTGGGCCCCGTCCATGTCCTTGGAGAAGACGCTCGCGTTGGAACGGACGGGCACGAACTGCTGCTCGTTGAAGCCGAACTTCTCCGCGGTCTCCAGCATCTTGTCGTTGCCGAGGTCGGCGCCGATCTTGCCGAAGACGGTGTTGCAGGACCACTGGAGGGCGACCCGGAGGGTGGCGTTCTCGCAGGGGTGGTTGCCGTCGTTCACCAGGTTCTTGGTGGAGAGGGGCAGGCGCCACGGCAGCGGCGAGTCGGTCTTCTCGTCGGCTTCGTCGTACAGGCCGTGCTCCAGGGCGGCGGCCGCGGTGACGACCTTGAACGTGGAGCCGGGCGGGTAGGTCTCGCGCAGGGCCCTGTTCGTCGTCGGCTTGTCCGGGTCCTTCTCGTACTTCTGCCAGTTCTTCACGTCCTCGTCGGTGTTGCCGGCGACCTTCGAGGGGTCGTACGAGGGGGTGCTGGCCAGGGCGAGGATCGCGCCGGTCTGCGGGTCGATGGCCGCGACGGCGCCCTTGCGGCTGCCCAGTCCCTCGAAGGCGGCCCTCTGGGCGGCGCCGTTGAGGGTGGTGACGACGTGGCCGCCCTGCTTCTTGTCGCCGGTGAACATGGAGAGCGTGCGGTCGAAGAAGAGCCGGTCGTCGGTGCCGGTGAGGATGTCGTCCTCGATGGACTCGATCTGGTTGGAGCCCATCCGCTGCGAGGTGAAGCCGGTGACGGGCGCCCACATCGGGCCGTCCTTGTAGGTCCGCTGGAACTTGAAGTCGCCGCTCTTGGACTCCTTGGACCCCGTGATCGCCTTGCCGTCGACGATGATGTCGCCGCGCTTGTGGGCGTAGCGGTCGATCAGGACGCGGCGGTTGTTGGGGTCCTTGGCGAGTTCGTCGGCCTTGACGTACTGCACCCAGTTGACGCGTACGAGCAGGGCGAGGACGAGCAGGCCGCAGAAGACGGCGACCCGGCGCAGGGGCTTGTTCACGGTCGGACCACCTGGGTCATTTCGGCATCGGAGGTGGGAGCGGGTGCGGGTGCGGGCCTGCGCGCGGTGTCGCTGATGCGCAGCAGGATGGCGATGAGCGCCCAGTTGGCGATGACGGAGGAGCCGCCCTGCGCGAGGAACGGCATGGTCATGCCGGTCAGCGGGATGACACCGGTGACGCCGCCCGCGACGACGAAGACCTGGAGGGCGAAGGCGCCGGAGAGGCCGATCGCGAGGAGCTTGCCGAAGGGGTCGCGGGCGGCGAGGGCGGTGCGTACGCCGCGCTCGATGAGGAGGCCGTACACCAGGATGATCGCCATGAGGCCGGTCAGGCCCATTTCCTCGCCGACGGTGGCGAGGATGTAGTCGCTCTTGGGGGCGATGCCGCCGATGAGGCGGGAGTAGCCCTGGCCGAGTCCGGAGCCGAAGAGGCCGCCGGAGCCGAAGGCGTACACGGCCTGGGCGGTCTCGGTGACGCCGCCGTCCTGGAGGGCGAGGGGGTTGAGCCAGTTGTTGACGCGGGACTGCACGTGGCCGGCGAAGGAGGCGACGCCGACGGCGCCGGCGGCGCTGAGGGTGAGGCCGAAGACGACCCAGCTGGTGCGCTCGGTGGCGACGTACAGCATGATCACGAAGAGGCCGAAGAAGAGCAGCGAGGTGCCCAGGTCGGTCTCGAAGATCAGGATCATCAGGCTGATCGCCCAGATGGCGAGGATCGGTCCGAGGTCGCGGCCGCGGGGCAGGTACATGCCCATGAAGCGGCGGCTGGCGAGGGCGAGCGCGTCGCGCTTCACCATCAGGTAGCCGGCGAAGAAGACCGCGATGATGATCTTCGCGAACTCGGCGGGCTGGAGCGATCCGACGCCGGGGATGGTGATCCAGATCCGTGCGCCGAACTTGGCCGGGAAGAACATCGGCAGGATCAGCAGCACGAGGGCCACGACCATGGAGATGTACGTGTAGCGCTGGAGTACGCGGTGGTCCTTGAGGAACAGCAGGACGCCCAGGAAGAGGGCGACGCCGAGCGCCGACCAGATCATCTGCTTGGGTGCCATCGCGCCGCCGAGGGCGTCGGTGGTGATCGACGGTTCCAGGTCGAGCCGCCAGATCAGCACCAGTCCGAGCCCGTTGAGCAGGGTGGCCAGCGGCAGCATCAGCGGGTCGGCGTACGGCGCGAACTTGCGCACCATCAGGTGAGCGACGCCCGCGAGCAGGCTGAGCCCGATGCCGTAGCCGAGCATGCCGGCGGGCAGGCTGCCGTCCTTGGCGAGGCCGACGTTGGCGTACGCGAAGACCGGGATGATGACGGCGAACGCGAGCATCGCGAGCTCGGTGTTGCGGCGGCTCGGCGCTTCGATCGCGCCGATGGTGGTCGTGTTGGTGACAACGCTCATGGTGGTAAGGCCCCCTACGGCTTTACGGCTTACCGCACTGCGAGACGAGCTTCTGCTCTTCCTCGGAGAGGCTGGGGCCAGGAGTGGGCGGAGCTGTGGCCGTCGGAATCTTCTTGGTCGTGGTGGTCTGGGTCGTGGCGCCGGAACCGGTCGTGCCGCCCGCCCCGCCCTCGCCCGTACGCGCGTCCTTCCCGCGTTCTGCCTGCTCGCGTTCCGCTTTCGCGCGTTCTGCCCGGCGGCGCTCCTCGTCCTTCCTGCACGCGGAGGCCTGGGTGCCGAGTTCGGTGACCTTCTCGCGCGCGTCGGCGAGGCTGCCCTCGGCGATGGTCGTCTCCACCTGCTTGCGCTGGTAGGGCGGGAGGTACTTGAGTTCGATCTCGGGGTGGTCCTTCTCGACCTTCGAGAGGGAGACCCAGGCGAGGTCCTGGCTGATGCCCCGGTAGAGCGCGACGTGCTCGTCGTTGGCGCCGACGTAGTACTGGGTCTGGGTCCAGCGGTAGCCGCCGTACAGACCGCCGCCGACGACGGCGAGCGCGAGCACGATGTAGAGCGATCTCTTGAACCACCTGCGGCCGGCGCGGGGCTTGTCGAAGTCCTCGTCGCTGTACGCGCCGAAGGCGCCGTCGGGGGCCGCTCCGTAGCCGCTGTCGTCACCGCTGCCGGGCGGGCCGAAGGAGCCCCCGGGCGCGGGCTGCGGGGGAACGGGCCGGCCGAGGCCCGCCGCGCGGCCCGCGGGGGTCTGCATGGCGCCGCCGTCGTTCAGCTGGAGTTGGTTCTCGGCGACCGCGCCGACGACGACCGGGGTGTCGTTGAGCTGCCCGGCCAGGGTGTCGTTGCCGTCGACGTCGAGGACGTCCGCGACGATGCAGGTGATGTTGTCGGGACCGCCGCCGCGCAGCGCGAGCTGGATCAGCTCCTGCACGGTCTCCTGCGGGCCGTGGTAACCGGCGAGCGTCTCCTCCATCGTCTGGTGGGAGACGACGCCGGACAGGCCGTCGGAGCAGATCAGATAGCGGTCGCCGGTCCGGACCTCACGGATGGAGAGGTCGGGTTCGACGTGGTCGCCGCTGCCCAGCGCGCGCATCAGCAGGGAGCGCTGCGGGTGGGTGGTGGCCTCTTCCTCGGTGATGCGGCCCTCGTCGACGAGGCGCTGCACCCAGGTGTGGTCCTGCGTGATCTGCGTCAGCACGCCGTCGCGCAGGAGGTACGCCCGTGAGTCGCCGACGTGCACGAGGCCCAGGCGCCGGCCGGTCCAGAGGAGGGCGGTGAGCGTGGTGCCCATGCCCTCCAGCTGGGGGTCCTCCTCGACCATCATGCGCAGCTGGTCGTTGGCACGCTGCACGGCGGTGCCGAGCGAGGTGAGGATGTCCGAGCCGGGCACGTCGTCGTCCAGCGTGACCAGGGTGGAGATGACTTCGGAACTCGCCACCTCGCCCGCGGCCTGGCCGCCCATGCCGTCGGCGATGGCGAGAAGGCGCGGGCCGGCGTAACCGGAGTCCTCGTTGCCCTCCCGGATCATGCCTTTGTGCGATCCGGCGGCGAAGCGCAGTGACAGACTCATGCGCACCTCGCCCGTCGGCTCCGGGTACATCCGCACGGTGCCCACCCTCCGGTCGGGAGCCTTCGGGGATCCGTTGTGGGGACCGCCGCGGCTCGCTCGCTCCGCTCGCGCTCAATCATGACGTGGCACTACTTCCGCAGCTCGATGACGGTCTTGCCGATGCGGATCGGCGCGCCCAGCGGAATGGGGGTCGGGGTGGTGAGACGGGTCCGGTCGAGATACGTGCCGTTGGTGGACCCGAGATCCTCGACGATCCACTGGCCGTCACGGTCCGGGTAGATCCTGGCATGACGGCTGGACGCGTAGTCGTCGTCCAGCACGATCGTCGAGTCGTGCGCCCGCCCCAGCGTGACGGTCTGCCCCTGGAGGGCCACCGTCGTGCCGGTGAGCGTGCCTTCGGACACCACCAGTTTCGTGGGGGCGCCTCGGCGCTGGCGCTGCTGCGGCGGTGCCGCAGCCTGCTGCTGGCGTCCGGTCTGCTGCGGCCTGGCGTCGGCGGACGCAGCACGGCGTGAGCCGCGCTGCGTGACCCGCGTACCGAACAGATCGCTGCGGATGACCTGGACGGCCACAATCACAAACAGCCACAGAACAGCCAGGAAACCTAGCCGCATGACCGTCAGGGTCAGCTCTGACATTGCCCCCGCTTCACCCTTCGGCTTGCCGATAAACGATGGTCGTACTGCCCACGACGATCCGCGAGCCGTCGCGGAGCGTAGCGCGGGTGGTGTGCTGTCCGTCTACCACGATGCCGTTGGTAGACCCGAGATCCTGGATCGTCGGGGGCGTTCCGGTCCGGATCTCACAGTGCCGGCGCGATACGCCGGGGTCGTCGATCCGCACGTCTGCTTCGGTGCTGCGGCCCAGCACCAGCGTCGGGCGGGACATCTGATGGCGTGTGCCATTGATCTCGATCCAGCGCCGCGTCTGGGCGCCCGGCGTGGGGCCCGCGCCGGCCGACCTGGCGGACGCTGCCGCCGGTCCGGGCCTCACGCCGGGGGGCGGGGCCACGGGCATGGGGGGCACTCCGGGGGAGGCCGACGGCGGGTAGCCGTAGCCGCCGCCGCGGGGGGCGGCCGGTGCGGAGGGGGAGCGGCCGGGGGCCGGGGACTGGGGGGCGACTGCCTGCGACGTACTCGAGGCGAGGGTGCGGCTGCGCACGCGGTAGAGACCGGTGTCGAGGTCCTCGGCCTTCTCCAGGTGGACCTTGATGGGGCCCATGAAGGTGTAGCGCTGCTGCTTGGCGTAGTCGCGGACGAGTCCGGAGAGTTCGTCGCCGAGCTGGCCGGAGTACGGGCTGAGGCGTTCGTAGTCCGGGGTGGAGAGCTCGACGATGAAGTCGTTGGGGACGACGGTCCGCTCGCGGTTCCAGATCGTGGCGTTGTTGTCGCACTCGCGCTGGAGGGCGCCGGCGATCTCGACGGGCTGGACCTCGGACTTGAAGACCTTGGCGAAGGTGCCGTTGACCAGACCTTCGAGACGCTGCTCGAAACGCTTCAGGACTCCCATGGGGCACCTCCTCCGTCGTTGTCGTCCTGGTACTGCTTACTGATCGTATCCACGCGTCGGGAAATCGGCTGGTTCCCCTTGTCTGCACAGTGGATGAGTGTCACCTCTCACAGGGATCGTAGAGGTGGCCTCCTGACAGTGTCCCGCACCCGGGCGGCACTCTGGAGGAGTGGGTGAGGGGCGTCGTCGTTCCCTCTCCCTGTTCCCTCGCTGTTCCCCCTCCCGTTCACTGCCCCGTCCGGCCTCCGTCCGGCCTCCGTCCGGCCCTCGGATCCGTCTTCCGTCCCGTGATCCGCTTCTTCCCAGGTCCCCCGCAACAACGGGTGTGAATCCCTCCTCGCCGCCGTGCTAATCTTCTGCATGTCGTCAGGCGCTCGCACAAACCAGTGAGAGATTCGAACGGCACCACTCATGCGCGAGTGGCGGAACGGCAGACGCGCTGGCTTCAGGTGCCAGTGTCCTTAGGGACGTGGGGGTTCAAATCCCCCCTCGCGCACTTAGCAGGACCCATGATCCGGGCCTCATCGTTGACCACGATGGGGTCCGTTTCTTTTTGCGGTCCGTCGTGCGGTCTGGCGTGCGGTGAGTCCGGCGGGCCGTCTGCGGTGGGGGGATCTCGTGGTGACCCGTAGGAAGGCCGCCTTCGTCGTGGCCGTGGTGTTCACGGCTCTGGCAGGTGTGCAGCAGGTGCTGCTGGTGGCCGGGTTCGGGGGGTGGCTGCCGGGGTGGCAGCCGTGGCCGTACCTGCTTGTCGCGGCGCCGGCCTGGCTGGTTTCCCGGCCGCTGTGGGCGCAGCGGGTCTCCGCCGGCCCGCGGCCGGCGGTGGGCGCGCTGCGGCGGGTGCCTTCCCGGGCGTACGTCCTGGGGGTGCTGGTGCTCGCCGCCGGAGTGTGGGCGGCGCTTCAGGACTTCGAACCGTACCTCGGTCACGAGGAAGCGGTGTACGCGAACAAGGCGCGCTCCTGGGTGGACGGGACGCCCGACGCGGGCTGGGGCGTCTACCGGCCCGTGGGGCTTCCCGCGCTCGGCGCGCTCGCCCTGTGGCTGCACGGCGGCGGCGGTGGGGAGGGCGCCCTGCGCGCGGTGGCGCTCGTGCTGGTGCTGGGGACGCTGACGGTGACGTATCTCGTCGCGGCCGCCTGGACCTCGCGGCGGCGGGCGGTGGTGGTCCTGCTGGTGCTGTTGAGCGGGCTGGGGTTTTTACGCAGGGTGCCGGAGTACCTCAACGACATCGGGGCGACGGGGCTGCTGCTGATCGTCGTCTTCCTGCTGGTGCGGACGCAGGAGAAGGAGGGGTCGCGGGCGCTGTGGGGGGTGCCGGCCGCCGCGCTGGCCGCGTTCTGCCTGCGCTACGGGGTGGTGGGAACCTGCTGGCCCTGGGGCTCGCCGCGCTCTTCGCGTACGGCCCGCGCGCGTGGGCCGCACAGGGGCGGCGGCTGGCGGGAGCGGCCGTGCTGCTGGCGCTCGGGCTCGTACCGCACTTCGTGCATGCCGTGCGGGAGACGGGGCGGCCGCTCGGGATGATCCTCTCGGCGACGTCGCAGGCCAATCGCGCGTACGTGGGTGACGGGCTCGTCTACTACCTGGCGGTCTTCCCCTACCGGCTGGCGGGAGACCTCGGCGCGGTGGTGATGGTCGCGGGCCTGTGGGCGTCGGGGGCGGCGCTGCGGCGGGTGCGGGGGGCGCGGGGCGTCCGGGGCGGGGCGGCGCCGCAGGCGCGACCGGAGGACCGGAGGCGGGTGTTCCTGGGAGCGGCCGCCGTGCTGGTCTTCGTGGTCCTCGGCCTGGCGACGGACGGGGAACCGCGGTTCGTCTGTCTCGCCGTCGTCCTGCTCACCGTGCTCGGCGTGCAGGCGGTGGCCGAACTGGTGGGACCGGTGCGCAGTGCCCCCGTGCTGGCCGGCGCGGCCGTGCTGGCCGGGCTCACGGTGCTCGGCACGGCGCAGGTCGTGGCGCACGGCGCGATGCCGGTGCCGACGCGGCTGAGCTGGTCGACGGTGCCGGTCGCGCGGGAGATCGGGGCGGCGGCGCAGGGGCGGCCGTGCCTGGTGGTGACGGGGTACGAGCCGGAGTTCGGCTGGTGCTCCGGGTGCGACGCGGTGACGTACGCCCAGTACCGGGAGCGCAAGGAGCGGGTGCCCGAGGGGACGCGGGTGAGCCTGGTCGTCTTCGAGCGCGGACGGTTGCAGCCGGACGCGGCGGGGCTGGAGCGGCTGGTCGCAGGGCGCGAGGCCGACGTACGCACCATCGGGACGGACGGGGCCGTGGGGGCGGCGACGGTCGTCACGCTGCGGTAGCCGGATCTGCTGGATCTGCCGGATCTGTGCGCCCTGTCCGGTCTGCTCGGCCTGCCTGGTTGTAGCGCAGGAGGTAGGCCGCGAAGCGGGTGAGGTCCTCCTCGCTCCAGTCGGCGAGGCGCTCCTGGAAGGCCGTGTGGCGGCTGGCGTGGGTCGCGCTGAGGAGCTCGGCGCCGGCCCGGGTCGGGTGCAGGACCTGGACGCGGTGGTCGTCGGGGTCGGGGCGGCGCTCGACCAGGTCCAGCTTTTGGAGGGACCCGATCTGCCGGCTGACCGTCGACTTGTCGAGCAGGTAGTGGGCCGCGAGGTCGGTGGCGCGGCAGCCCCGCTGGTCGTTGATGTGCGCGAGCAGCGTGTACGAGACCAGGGGCAGGTCGGGGTGCAGGCGGGCGGCTGCCGCGCGGGCGCGGCGGGCGAACGCTGTGAGTTCGCGCTCGATGGTGTCGATGGCTTCGTTGGTGTCGGTCATGTGTTTTGCCCTCCCGGCTATTGGTTGTAGAGTACATCCATTGATTCGGTTGTAAAAACCAACCATCGGAGGTTGTCCTGATGTCCGCTCCGGCACACGCGGTCCCTGGCCGTACGGGAGGCGGGGCCGCTCTGCGCCATGTCCTCGGCCATCTCCTCACACCGCTGCTCATGTGCGTCGGCATGGGGATCGCGTACCTGGGGGCCTTCCACGCCCCGGCCCCGCACGATCTGCGGGTGGACGTGGTGGGATCCGGGCCGAGTGCCCAGGTGCTCGCGCAGACGCTGCAGGACAAGGGGGCGGGGGCGCTGAACGTACGTACCGTGCCCGACCGGGAAGCCGCCGTCGGGCGGCTGACGGACCAGGCGGTCTACGGGGCGTACGTACCGGGGAAGGGCAAGGAGACTCCGGAGCTGCTGGTCGCCACCGCCTCTTCGGAGACCAGCGCGACCGCCGTCCAGAAGGTCTTCACCGAGGTCGCGGCCAAGCGGGGCGAACCGCTGAAGGTGACGGACGTGACGCCGGCGGCGAGCGGTGACCCGACGGGGCAGGGGCTCTTCTTCCTGCTGGTCGCGCTGAGCATCGGTTCGTACGCCTCGGTCGCGGTGATCGGCGGCGCGGGCGGTGTGCTGCCGCTGCAGATCAGGGCGTTGCTGGCGGCGGGGACGTCGCTGGCCGTGAGCGGGATCGGGGCGGTCTTCGCGGGGCCGATGTTCCACCTGGTGGACCGGGGGCTCGGCGGGTTGTGGGCGATGTCCTGGGTGTACTCGGCGGGCGTCCTGCTGATCGGCGTCGGACTGCACACCTTCCTCAAGCGATGGACGACGCTGGGCGTGATGGTGCTGTTCGTGATGCTCAACTTCACCAGCTCGGGAGGCATCTTCCGGCCGGAACTGCAGTCGGGATTCTTCGGTGCGCTGCACGCGTTCTGGAACGGCGCGGGCTTCATCGAGGGCGCGCGCAGCCATGTGTACTTCGACGGGAACGGGCTCGGACGGCATGTGCTGGTGCTGGTCCTGTGGCTGGTGGCCGGACTCGCGGTGATGGGGGCGGCGGGGCTGGCCGAGGCGCGGCGGCGACGGGCGGCTGTGGCCGGAGCTCCGGAGGTGACTGCCGGGGCGGCCGCTGGAGCGGCTTCGGAGTCCGGGTCGGCTGCGGTCGAGGAGGAGATGGAGGAGGCCGTCGGGGTGTGAACCCCCGGGCGGCCGGCTGTCGTCGGTCCGCGGCTGACGGTCGGCGGCTGACGGTTGTCCACAGGGAGAGACGGGTGTCGGCGGGCGGCGGTACGGTCGTGAGCAGTTGATGTTGGCCGCTGGGGCCGGCAGCCGGTGCTGTGCGAGGGCTGGGAAGGCGGCGCACCATGGCCGAGGACGAGACGGTGGTGTCGGGGCGGCGCGAGGCGCTCGGCGGGAGGTCCGGCGAGGGATCCGGTGCGGGAGCGGGCGAGAGACCGGGCGGGGGCGCCGGGGAACGGATCCCGGAGGTTCGCGGTTTCGCGTGGTGTGCGGCGGAAGGCTCGCCCGGGAACTCGCCGAAGGGCGAGGGCAAGACGCTGCGGTCCCGGGTGCCCAGGGCCTCGCACGATTCGCTGGTGCTCTCGGTGGGGCGGCCCGACGCGGTGCGGGCGGTCGAGGAGTCGAGCCGCGGACGGGTGCCCGAGCTGGCCCCGATACGGGTCGGCCGTATGGCCGCGTCGCCCTTCGCCTTCCTACGGGGCGCGGCCGGACTGATGGCGCACGACTTGGTGGGTACGCCCGTCACCGGAGTGGGCGCGCAGATCTGCGGCGACGCGCATGCGGCGAACTTCGGCCTCTACGGCGATGTGCGCGGCCGTCTGGTCATGGACCTGAACGACTTCGACGAGACCGTCGTCGGTCCCTGGGAGTGGGACGTCAAGCGGCTGGCGGCCTCGCTGGTGCTGGCGGGACGCCAGGCCGGGGCCGACGAGGACGTCTGCCGGCAGGCGGCGTTCGACTCGGTCGGGGCGTACCGGCGGACGATGCGGCTGCTGGCCAGGATGCCGGTGCTGGATGCGTGGAACGCGATCGCGGACGAGGAGCTCGTCTCGCACGCGGACGCGCGGGACCTGGCCGGCACTCTGGAGCGGGTCGCGCAGAAGGCCCGTAACAACACCAGCGCGCGCTTCGCCGCCAGGGCGACGGCCGAGGGGCCCGGCGGGATGCGGCGCTTCGTGGACGCGCTGCCGGTGCTGCGGCGGGTGGCGGACGCGGAGGCCGCCGCGGTGGCTTCGGCGCTCGGCGGGTATCTGGAGACGCTTCCGGAGGACCGGTTGCCACTGCTCGCGCGGTACGCGATCCACGATGTGGCGTTCCGGGTGGTCGGCACCGGCAGTGTCGGTACGCGGTCGTATGTGGTGCTGCTCCTCGACCACCGGAGCCAGCCGCTGGTGCTCCAGGTGAAGGAGGCGCGTGCTTCGGCGCTGGCGCCCTTTCTGCCGGCGGCAGGGTTCCGGGCACCGGAGGCCGGGCACGAAGGACGGCGGGTGGTGCTCGGGCAGAAGCGGATGCAAGTGGTCAGCGACACTCTACTGGGCTGGGCCGAAGTGGACGGCCGGCCTTTCCAGGTGCGGCAGTTCAGGAACCGCAAGGGCAGCGTCGACCCGACGGCGCTCGAACCCGGCCAGCTGGACGACTACGGACGGATGACCGGGGCGCTGCTGGCGCGGGCTCACGCGCACAGCGTCGACCCGCGGCTGCTCGCCGGGTACTGCGGGAAGAACGAGGAGTTCGACGAGGCGGTGGCGCGTTTCGCGGTGACGTACGCGGACCGTACGGAAGCGGATCACGGTGACCTGGTGGCGGCGGTCAGGAGCGGGCGAATAGCCACCGAGCCGGGGGTGTGACCGCGGGGGTGTGACCGCGTGCCCCGGTCGCCCGTACGCTGGGCAGGTGACTCAGGAAGCTCCCGGGGAGCCGACGACCCGGAACGACGACGCGCAGGACCCGCAGGCGGCCGGGCACGAGGCCGCCGGTCAGCAGGCCGCCGGACGGGCGGCCGCCGCCGGGCCGGCGGGCGGTGAGGAGACCGCTGGGCAGGCCGGCGGCGAGGGCGCCGGTCAGAACACGGGGCCGGACCAGGAGCAGGATCAGGCCTCGGAACGGCCGGAGGCGCGGCTGGAGAAGGCCGTGCGCGTTGCCGAGCAGGCACTGATCGAGTTCGAGATCGCGGTGGAGACCTTCCGGGTCGAGGTGGAGAACTTCTCCCGCCTCCACCACCAGAGGCTCGGCCCGATGTACGCACGCCTCGACGAGCTGGACGCCCGGATCGCGGAGGCCACGGCCGCCCGTACCGGCGATCCGGAAGACCGCCGCAGGGCGGAGGAGGCGCGGGCCATGGTCATGCCGATGCCCGGCGTCGACGAGTTGTTCCACGACTGGATGGACTCGGACGGCCTCTCCCCGGAGGCGTCGGCGATGCTCACCGAGCAGACCGTGCAGCCTCCCAAGCGGGTCAGGCCGAGCGAGGAGGCGCGCAGGCTCTACCGCGAGCTGGCCCGCAAGGCGCACCCGGACCTGGCGCAGGACGAGGCGGAGCGGAGCCGCAGGGACGAGTTCATCGCGCGGGTCAACGCGGCGTACGGGCGTGGGGACGTGGGCCAGCTGCGGGTGCTCGCCGACGAGTGGGCCGCGGGTCCGGTGCCCGTGGAGCAGCAGCCGGAGCGCGATGAGCTTTACGCCCGGCTGGAGTGGCTCTCACGGCGCAAGGAGCTGCTGTCCGTGATCGCCAAGGAGCTGGAGGACAGCGCCATCGGTTCGATGCTGCGGATGGCGCCCGACGATCCGGACCGGCTGCTGGAGGAGATCGCGGAACAGCTGCTCGCGCGGGTCGCCGAGCGCGAGGCGGACCTTGCGAGACTGGTGCAGTAGTAGGTTGCACTGCCGGGCGGGCTCCGCTCCCCGCTGAGCGACGAGCACGACCGGCACGACGAGCACACTGTGTACGTACGAGAGAAGGCATGACCCATGAACTTCGCCCCGCTCCCCTCCGTCGACGTGGCGTCGGTGCCGGCCGACGGTCTTGTGCTGGACGTACGGGAGAACGACGAGTGGGCAGCCGGTCATGTCGAGGGCGCGCTGCACATTCCGATGAGTGACTTCGTGAGCCGCTTCGGTGAACTCACCGAAGCGGCGGAGGACGGCCGGCGGGTGCACGTGATGTGCCGGGTCGGCGGCCGTTCCGCACAGGTCACGCAGTACCTGGTGCAGCAGAGTGTGGACGCGGTGAACATCGACGGCGGGATGCTCGCCTGGGACGGCGCCGGACGTCCGATGGTCACCGACGACGGAAGCCCGGCTTTCGTCCTCTGACGTCGCCCCTCGGCCGTCTCAGCCGCGGCAGCCGTCTCAGCCGCGCCTCAGCGGTCGAAGTCCAGCTCCACGTCCGGTGACGCCGGGTGCGACTGGCAGGCCAGTACATAGCCCGCCTCGGTCTCCTCCGGCTCCAGCGCGTAGTTGCGGTCCATCCGCACCTCGCCGGAGACCAGGAAGGCCCGGCACGTCCCGCAGACGCCGCCCTTGCAGGCGTACGGCGCGTCCGCGCGACTGCGCAGCACCGTCTCCAGCAGCGATTCGCCGTCCCGCACCGGCCAGTTGCCCGACCGGCCGTCGAGTGTGGCGGTGAGTGTGGCGGTGAGGGTGCTGCTCGTGGACGCGGTTGGTGACGTACTGCTCGCGACCGTCTCCGTCCCGCCCCCGGCGTCGACGTGGAAGATCTCTTCGTGGATGCGGCTCCTGACCACGCCCAGGCCGCGCAGGGCGCGCTCGGCGCTCTGGACGAGTCCGAAGGGTCCGCACAGGAACCAGCCGTCCACATCCGCCACCGGCAGCAGCGCGGGCAGCAGCCCCGTCAGCCGGTCCTCGTCGAGGCGGCCCGGTCCCAGCCCCGCCTGCTGCTCCTCCCGGGAGAGCGCGGTCACCAGCTGGAAACGGTCGGGGTAGCGGTCCTTGAGATCGGCCACCTCGTCCAGGAACATCGTCGAAGCCGCGGTGCGGTCGCTGCGGATCAGACAGAAACGGGCATCGGGCTCCCGCGCCAGCAGTGTCGCCGCGATCGACAGCACCGGTGTGATGCCGCTGCCGCCCACGATCGCCGCGAAGCGGCCCGGGCGCGGCTTCAGGACGAACCGGCCCGTGGGGGCCATGGCCTCGACCGTGTCGCCGACGGCCAGTTCCTTGAGGGCGTACGTCGAGAAGTCGCCGCCGTCGACCAGTCGGATGCCCACCCGGAGGACCGGAGCCAGCGGCTCTTCGGTTGCCGGGGCGCAGATCGAGTACGTACGCCGGATCTCCTCCCCGGCCACCACGCGGCGCAGCGCGATGTGCTGGCCCGGTGTGTGCCGGAAGGTCTCGTGGAGCTCGGGCGGTACGTCGAGGGTGACGGCCACGGAGTCGTCGGTGAGCCGCTCGACCTCGCGGACCCGGAGCGGATGGAACCCAGCCCGTCCGGCGTCTGAGGACAGCATCTACAACTCCTTGAAGTGGTCGAACGGTTCGCGGCAGGACACGCAGCGGCGCAGTGCCTTGCACGCGGTGGAGGAGAACCGGCTGAGCAGCTCGGTGTCCGTGGAGCCGCAGTGCGGGCAGCGCACCGACAGGGTGAGCGGAACGGGCCCGCCGCCGGTGGGCTGCGGGCGCGGCGGGGCTATGCCGAACTCCGCGAGCTTGCGCCGGCCCTCCGCGCTGATGTCGTCCGTCGACCAGGCCGGGGACAGGACCGTGCGGACCGAGACCTCCGGTATGCCGTGCTCGTGCAGCACGCGCTCGATGTCCGAGGACATCGCCTCGATCGCGGGGCAGCCGGTGTACGTCGGGGTCAGCTCGACCTCGACCCGGCCGGGCCCGAAGACGTGGACGGCGCGCAGGACGCCCAGCTCCTCCAGGGTGAGCACCGGAAGCTCCGGGTCGGGGACCGAGCCCGCGAGCCGGCGCAGCTCGGCTTCCAGGAGCGTCTCGGTCACCATGTCGCCCCCGGGTGACTGCGGTGCAGGTGCTGCATCTCGGCGAGCATCCGCCCGAACGGCTCGGTGTGCAGTCCCTGCCGTCCCGCTCCCGCCGCCCAGGCGCCGCTGCGCGGTCCGTCGGGCACGGTCAGCGTCGCCCGGCCCAGCACGGTGCCGACCGACTCCCGCCAGTCGTCCTCCAGCTTCTGCCAGTCGGCGTCGACGCCCTCGACGGGCTGGAACATCTCGCCGGTGAACCGCCACAGGGCGTCACAGCCCCGCTGCATCCGCCCGTGGCTCTCGTCGGTGCCGTCGCCCAGGCGCAGCGTCCAGTGCTCGGCGTGGTCCCGGTGGTAAGCGACCTCCTTGACGGCCTTCGCCGCCAGCGGCGCGAACGCGCCGTCCCCGGACGCCAGCTGTCCGTACAGCAGCTCCTGGTAGGTGGAGAAGTAGAGCTGGCGGGCGATGGTCTGCGCGAAGTCGCCGTTGGGCTGTTCGACGAGCTGGAGGTTGCGGAAGGTCCGTTCCTCGCGGAGGTACGCCAGCTCGTCCTCGTCACCGACGAGGGAGAGCAGGATCCGGGCCTGCCCCAGGAGGTCCAGCGCGATGTTCGCGAGGGCCACCTCCTCTTCCAGTACGGGGGCGTGTCCCGCCCACTCCCCCAGCCGGTGCGAGAGCACCAGCGCGTCGTCGCCCAGGGCGAGAGCCGCGGGCGCGAGCGCGGCGGCCACAGGTGCTCGGTTCACAGATGCCGCACCCCTTCCGGGATCTCGTAGAACGTCGGGTGCCGGTAGGGCTTGTCCGCGGCCGGTTCGAAGAACGGGTCCTTCTCGTCGGGTGAGGACGCGGTGATCGCCGACGACGGCACGACCCACAGCGAGACACCTTCCGACCTGCGGGTGTAGAGGTCGCGGGCATTGCGCAGCGCCATCTCCGCGTCCGGTGCGTGCAGGCTGCCGGCGTGGGTGTGGGACAGTCCGCGGCGCGAGCGCACGAACACCTCCCACAGCGGCCAGTCGGAACTCGTCATGCTGCTGCCTCCCCGTGCTTCGCGGCGTACGCGCTCGCCGCGTCCCTGACCCAGGCACCCTCTTCGTGTGCCTGGCGCCGCTGCGTGATCCGCTGCTCGTTGCACGGACCGTTGCCCTTCAGCACGTCCCGGAACTCGTCCCAGTCGATCGCGCCGAAGTCGTACTGCCCACGCTCCTCGTTCCACCGCAGGTCCGGGTCGGGGAGGGTGAGGCCGAGCGCCTCGGCCTGCGGGACGGCGATGTCGACGAAGCGCTGGCGCAGCTCGTCGTTCGAGTGCCGCTTGATCTTCCAGGCCATGGACTGCGCCGAGTGCGCCGACTCGTCGTCCGGCGGGCCGAACATCATCAGCGACGGCCACCACCAGCGGTCCACCGCGTCCTGCGCCATCGCGTGCTGCTCCGGCGTCCCCCGGCTGAGGGTGAGCAGCAGCTCGTACCCCTGTCGCTGGTGGAAGGACTCCTCCTTGCAGATCCGGATCATCGCGCGGGCGTACGGACCGTACGAGCAGCGGCACAGCGGCACCTGGTTGGTGATCGCGGCGCCGTCCACCAGCCAGCCGATCGCACCGACGTCGGCCCAGGTCAGCGTGGGGTAGTTGAAAATCGACGAGTACTTCTGGCGGCCGGAGTGGAGCTTGTCGAGCAGCTCTTCGCGGCTGGTGCCCAGGGTCTCGGCGGCGCTGTAGAGGTAGAGCCCGTGCCCTGCCTCGTCCTGCACCTTGGCCATCAGGATGGCTTTGCGGCGCAGTGAGGGGGCGCGGGTGATCCAGTTGGCTTCCGGCTGCATGCCGATGATTTCCGAGTGGGCGTGCTGCGCCATCTGCCGGACCAGCGAGGCCCGGTAGGAGTCGGGCATCCAGTCCCGCGGCTCGATGCGTTCGTCCGCGGCCACCGCGGTGTCGAACGCCGCTTCATATGCCGCTGTCCGCTCTGCCTGTCCGGCCTGCGTCCCAGTCGTCGTACGGTGCGCAGCTGCTGTAGCCATCCGAGCCCCCTGCCGTCCCTGCCGGGTTCCCGGCCGGTCCTCCGAAGAAACGACCAGCCGACCGACCGATCGTTCGGTTCGATGACTTCAATGGTGAGTCGACGGCCCGTAGGGTGTCAACCCTGTGGATAACTGCTGTGGGCCGATGGGGATCGGGGCGGGATGGATTCGTACGACGACAGGGGTGTGATCGCCGGGCGGGACACGGCCTCCGCCCCGGGCGCTCCCGGGGCCGCGACGGCCCCGGAGGGTGTGACGCCGTCAGATCTCGCGGGAGCTCCGGAGGACACGCGTCACCTCGACGCGTCGGGCCCCGGCACGTCGGGCGGTATCGCGGCGCTCTCCCTCCCGTACCGGCTCCTGGCCGCTCTCGCGCTCGCCGTGGTCGGGGTGGTCGCCTGTGTGCACCTGGGGATGGTTTTCCTGCACGTCGCGCCGTCCAACACCCTCACCAAGCAGAACGGCGAGGCGGTCGACGACTGGGTCTACCCCGAGTTCGAGCAGAACTGGAAGCTGTTCGCGCCCAATCCGCTCCAGCAGAACATCTCCGTGCAGGTGCGGGCACAGGTCCGTACGGCAGACGGCCAGGTGAAGACCAGTGACTGGATCGACCTCACCGCCCAGGACGGCGAAGCGATCCGCGGCAACCTGCTGCCGAGCCACACGGTCCAGAACGCGCTGCGGCGCAGCTGGGACTTCTACACCGCCACGCACGACAACGCGAACAAGCCGAACGGCCTGCGCGGTGCCCTCTCCGAGCGCTACGTCCGCCGCACCGTCATGCTGCGCCTCGGCGGGCAGGACCTGGGCGGCGAGGTCGAGCGGATACAGGTCAGGTCGGAGACGGTGTGGGTGAAGGCCCCGCCGTGGAGCGAGGAGAAGACGAACACGCGGCCGGCCCACCGGGTCCTGCCGTGGTGGCCGGTGACCGGGGCGGATCTGCCCGAGGGCGTGCGGCACGCATCGGGGGCGGTCCGGTGAGCTCGTCCGTTCCCCCTTCCGCCGACGCCCCAGCCGGCAGCCCTGCCCGCACTCCCGCCCGCACCCCGGGCCGTGTCTCCGGCCGCGCTCCCGTCCGTGGGCTCGCCCGCGCCGTCCAGCGCGTCACCTCCACCGCCCTCGGGCCGTACCAGAGTGCCGTCGTCCGGATCGGGTTCTCGCTGACCTGGCTGTTCTTCCTGCTCTGCGAATACCCGCACCGTCACGAGCTGTACGGGCCCGGCGGGCCGTGGAGCTGGGACATGGCCCGCCGGCTGATAGCGGACAACCACGCGTTCACCGCGCTGATGTGGTCGCAGAACCCGGTCTGGTTCGAGATCGTCTACGGGCTCGCGGTCGTGTCCGCGGCACTGCTGATGCTGGGCTGGCGGACCCGGACCATGTCCGTCCTTTTCATGATCGGCGTGCTGTCGCTGCAGAACCGCAGCATCTTCATGGGCGACGGCGGCGACAACGTCATCCACCTGATGGCGATCTACCTGGTCCTGACGCGGTGCGGGCAGGTGTGGTCGCTGGACGCCCGGCGCGACCCCTCGCGCGCCGACCAGGTGGGGCCCGCCCTGTGGGGTGCGCTCGGCGCCTGCCTCATCGCGCTGACGTTCATGGGCCCGCTCGGCGGCGGCTGGCTGCTGATCCTCTGGGGCCTGTGGGCGGTGCACGCGCTGTGGTGGGCCGCAGGCCGCTACGCGCCCGGGCAGCCGCGCGCACTGCTGGACGTCATCGCCAACCTCACGCACAACGCGGGCCTCCTCGTGATCATGGCGGAGGTCTGCCTCGTCTACGCCACCGCCGGCTGGTACAAGATCCAGGGCTCGCGCTGGCAGGACGGCACCGCGCTCTACTACCCGCTGCACCTGGACTACTTCTCGCCCTGGCCCGCGCTTTCGGAGCTGCTCGCCTCCCACGGCGTGATCGTGATGCTGCTGACGTACGGGACGGTGGCCGTGCAGGTCGCCTTCCCCTTCACGCTCCTGAACCGGCGGGTCAAGAACGTCCTGCTCGCCGTCATGATCGCTGAGCATGCGGCGATCGCCGTGGTGCTCGGCCTGCCCTTCTTCTCGCTCGCGATGATCGCCGCCGACGCGGTCTTCCTGCCGACCGGTTTCCTGCGGCGCACCGGCCGCTGGGCGGCGCGCGGACGTGACCGGGTGTGTGCCGGGGTGCGGCGGCGCCCGGCAGCGCGGGTGACGCCGCAGGGGCGCCCGCGGCACGAGGAGCAGGTCCGTACGCTCGTCGAGTGACAGCCCCGGCCGCAGGCCCCCGTAGGCTGAGGCCATGACTGAGGACGTGGCCCAGGCCGTGATGCGGCAGTGGCGTGAGGCTGCCCCGAGCGCTGTTCTGCTCGACGGGTTCCATGCCCTGAAGCATGCGCTCCGCTTCGGCGCGGAGGTGCGGCTGACGGTCGCGAGCGATCGGAAGGCCGTGCTGGCGCTCGCGCGGGAGCTCGCCGACGACCTGTCGGACGTGCTCGCCGAGTCCGTCGTCGAAATTCCGGCGCACGCCCTGCGCGAACTGGTTCCCAGGGTTCACACGACAGCGGTGGCCGCGCTGGCGGTGCGGCGCGACGCTCGCGCGAACGCGGACCGGCTGGCCCGGCTGCCCCGGCCGGCCCCGGTCGTCGTGCTGGACAACCCCCGTAACCTCGGCAACGTCGGAGCGGTGGTCCGGCTGGCTGCCGGATTCGGTGCCACGGGTGTCGTCACGACCGGTGACATGGACCCCTGGCATCCCAACGTCGTGCGGGCGGGCGCCGGGCTCCACTACGCCACGGCCGTCGAGCGCAGGAGTCTTGACGCCTTGCCTCCGGGGCCGCTGTACGTACTGGACCCGGAGGGCGAGGACATCAGGTCGGTCAAGATCCCTGACGACGCGCTCGTCGCGTTCGGCTCGGAGCGCCACGGGATCTCACCGCAGGTGCGCGCCAGGGTCACCAGACTGGTGGCCCTTCCCATGAGGCCGCAGGTCTCCAGCTACAACCTGGCGACCAGTGTGGCCATGGCGCTGTTCCACTGGGGCGGGCCCGCCGCCGGCCCCGCGTAGGCGGGCACGGAACGGCGGGCCCGGGGCCGGCGGAAAACCGCAGGGGGGCTACGCCTGGCGGCGCACCTCGACCATCCGGAAGCGGTTGGCCACGAACGCCGCGTCGCACAGGGCCGCGTTGGCCGCGGGGTTGCCGCCCGAGCCGTGGAAGTCGGAGAAGGCCGCGGTCTGGTTGACGTAGACGCCGCCCGTCAGGTTCAGGGACAGCTGGGCGGACTCCTCCAGGCAGACCTCTTCGACGGCGCTTTCGGTCTCCGGCGACGTCGTGTACGCGCCCACCGTCATCGCGCCCTTCTCGCGGACCGTACGGCGCAGCAGTTCCAGGGCGTCCGCGGTGGAGCCCACCGCGACCGCGAAGGAGACCGGGCCGAAGCACTCGGACATGTACGCCGCTTCCGCGTCCGGCTTCGCACCGTCGAGCTTGACCATGAGCGGCGTGCGGACGGTCGCGTCCGGGAAGTCCGGGTGGGTGATCTCCTTCGAGGGGAGGGCCACTTCGCCCAGGTCGGAGGCCGCTTCGAGGCGGGCCTTCACGTCCGGGTTGACCAGCGCGCCCAGCAACGCGTTCGCGCGGGCGTCGTCGCCGAGGAGGCCCGCGACCGAGGCCGCGAGGTCGGCGGTCACCTCGTCGTACGACTTCGGTCCGGCGTCCGTCGCGATGCCGTCCCTGGGGATGAGCAGGTTCTGCGGGGTCGTGCACATCTGGCCGCTGTAGAGGGACAGGGAGAACGCCAGGTTGGACAGCATCCCCTTGTAGTCGTCGGTGGAGTCGATGACGACCGTGTTGACGCCGGCCTTCTCCGTGTAGACCTGCGCCTGGCGGGCGTTCGCCTCCAGCCAGTCGCCGAAGGCGGTGGAACCCGTGTAGTCGATGATCCGGATCTCGGGGCGGGTCGCGAGGGTCTTGGCGATGCCCTCGCCGGGCCGCTCGGCCGCCAGCGCCACCAGGTCCGGGTCGAAACCGGCCTCGGCGAGGACCTCGCGGGCGATGCGGACCGTGAGGGCCAGGGGGAGGACCGCGCGGGGGTGCGGCTTGACCAGGACCGGGTTTCCGGTGGCGAGGGAGGCGAAGAGGCCCGGGTAGCCGTTCCAGGTGGGGAAGGTGTTGCAGCCGATCAGCAGCGCGATGCCGCGCGGGACCGCGGTGAAGGTCTTGTTCAGACTGAGCGGGTCGCGCTTGCCCTGCGGCTTGGACCAGTCGGCTGCGGCGGGGGTGCGGGTCTGCTCGGCGTACGCGTACGCCACGGCCTCCAGGCCGCGGTCCTGCGCGTGCGGGCCGCCCGCCTGGAACGCCATCATGAAGGCCTGGCCGCTGGTGTGCATGACCGCGTGGGCGAACTCGTGCGTGCGGGCGCTGATGCGCGACAGGATTTCGAGGCAGACCAGGGCGCGGGCCTCCGGGCCCGCGTCCCGCCACGCGCCCATGCCGGCCCGCATCGCCGGCAGCAGGACGTCGATGTCCGCGTGCGGGTACTCGATGCCCAGGTGCGGCCCGTACGGCGACACCTCGGCGCCCGTCCAGCCGTCGGTGCCCGGCTGGTCGAGCTCGAAGCGGCTGCCCTGAAGGGCCTGGAAGGCCGCGAGGCCCTCGGCGGCGCTCAGGCTGCCGTTCTCGCCGTACGCCTTGGGGTGCTCGGGGTGCGGGGACCAGTACGCCCGCGTGCGGATCACGTCGAGCGCCTGGTCGAGCGTGGTCCGGTGGGTCTCGGACAGCTGGGAAGTGGTGAGTTCGGCGGCCACGGCGGACCAACTCCTCGTCGAGCTGGGCGGGGACAGGCGGACACGAGATACAGTAACCGAACGATCGGTCGGGACAAGAGGGCCCGGTAAAACCTGTGGACAACTCGTACGGGAGGATCGGGGTCATGACAGCTATCGATCGAGCCCGCACCGTCGCCGTCGTGGGCACCGGCACCATGGGTCAGGGCATCGCCCAGGTCGCCCTCCTCGCCGGCCACCCGGTGCGTCTCCACGACGCCGCGGCCGGACGTGCCCAGGAGGCCGCCGAGGCCGTCGGAGCGCGCCTGGACCGGCTCGTCGAGAAGGGCCGGCTGGAGCGGAGCGCGGCGGACGGGGCCCGCGCCCGGCTGTCCGCCGTGGACGATCTCGCCGAGCTCGCCGACGCCGCGCTGGTCGTCGAAGCGGTCGTCGAGCACCTGCCGGTCAAGCAGCAGCTCTTCACCACACTCGAATCGATCGTCGCCGACGACTGTCTCCTCGCCACCAACACCTCCTCCCTCTCCGTCACGGCCATCGCGGGCGCCTTGGAGAACCCCGGCCGTTTCGTAGGACTGCACTTCTTCAACCCGGCGCCCCTCCTGCCCCTCGTGGAGGTCGTCAGCGGCTTCGCGACCGACGAAACGAGCGCCACGCGCGCGTGGGCGACCGCGGCCGCCTGGGGCAAGACCCCGGTCCGCTGCGCGGACACCCCCGGTTTCATCGTCAACCGCATCGCCCGCCCCTTCTACGCCGAGGCGTTCGCGGTGTACGAGGAGCGGGGGGCGGACCCGGCCACCATCGACGCCGTACTGCGCGAGTCGGGCGGCTTCAGGATGGGCCCCTTCGAGCTGACCGACCTGATCGGACAGGACGTCAACGAAGCCGTCAGCCGGTCGGTGTGGGAGTCGTTCTTCCAGAGCCCCAAGTTCGTGCCCTCGCTGGCGCAGCGCCGCCTCGTCGAGTCGGGAAGGCTCGGGCGCAAGTCCGGACACGGCTGGTTCCCGTACGGAGACGCGGGAGCGGCAAAGCCGGCCCCGCTCACCGCAGGGCCGGAGGACGTTCCCGAAGCCGTCACCGTCGTCGGGGACCTCGGCCACGCCGATGTCCTCGTCGCGATGATGGAGGAGGCGGGCATCGCCGTGGAGCGGGTCGGGACGGGCGGCCCGTACATCGAGCTGCCGGGCGAAGGGCAGCTCGTACCGGCCGACGGGCGCACCTCCGTCGAGTACGCGGACGTCGTCTACTTCGATCTCGCCCTCGACTACCGCGGCGCCACCCGCATCGCGCTCTCCGCCTCCGAGGACACGTCCGCGCGGGCGATCGCGGAGGCCACCGGGCTCTTCCAGGGGCTCGGCAAGGACGTCAGCGTCATCGGTGACGTCCCCGGCATGATCGTCGCCCGTACGGTCGCGATGCTCATCGACCTGGCCGCCGACGCCGTCGCGCGCGGTGTCGCCTCGTCCGAGGACATCGACACGGCGATGCGCCTCGGCGTGAACTACCCGCTGGGGCCGGTCGAATGGAGCGACGCGCTCGGCCAGGACTGGGCGTACGACCTGCTGAAGAACCTGCACGAGTGCTGTCCGACCGGGCGCTACGCCCCGTCCCTGGCGCTTCACCGGCAGGCGTTCGCCACCAAGGGGGAGAGCGCCTGATGGCCACCGCCAAGCGGGACACGTACACCCCCGAAAGCCTCCTGACGGTGGCCGTCCGGGTCTTCAACGAGCGCGGCTACGACGGCACGTCCATGGAGCACCTCTCCAAGGCCGCCGGCATCTCGAAGTCCTCGATCTACCACCATGTGACGGGCAAGGAGGAGCTGCTCCGGCGCGCCGTCAGCCGCGCGCTCGACGGGCTCTTCGGGATCCTCGACGAGCCGGGCGCGGTGCGCGGGCGGGCGATCGAGCGGGTGGAGTACGTCACCCGCCGCACCGTGGAGGTGCTGATGGCCGAGCTGCCGTACGTCACGCTGCTCCTTCGCGTGCGCGGCAACACGAAGGCCGAGCGCTGGGCCCTGGAGCGGCGCCGCGAGTTCGACCAGCGGGTGGCCGATCTGATGAAGGCGGCGGCGGCCGACGGGGACCTGCGTACCGACGTGGACATACGCCTGGCGACGCGACTGCTCTTCGGAATGGTCAACTCGCTGGTGGAGTGGTACCGGCCGCAGACGGCCCAGGGGGGCGGCGGGGCGGACGGGGAACAGCTCGCCGAGACCGTGGTGCGGCTGGCCTTCGACGGGCTGCGCACCAGCCGCTGAGCCTTCGCTGCGCACCAGCCGCTGAGCTTTTTCACAGCTCCTGAGGCGGCTGAGGGGATTGGGGTGGCTGGGACGTCTGCGGCGAGGCGGCCGAGTCGAGGTCTGTCTCCTCGAAGACCAGCAGAGTGCGCGTGCTGAGCACCTCCGGGATCGACTGGATCTTCGTCAGCACGAGCTCGCGCAGCGCTCTGTTGTCCGCCGTGTGCACCAGCAGCAGTACGTCGAAGTCCCCGCTGACCAGTGCGATGTGCGCGGCGCCGGGCAGTTCCTGAAGCCGCTCGCGCACCGTCCGCCAGGAGTTCTGCACGATCTTGAGCGTGATGTACGCCGACGCTCCCTGCCCCGCGCGTTCGTGGTCCACGCGCGCGCTGAAGCCGCGGATCACGCCGTCGTCGATGAGGCGGTTGATGCGCGCGTACGCGTTGGCGCGCGACACGTGCACGCGCTCGGCCACGGACCGTATCGACGCGCGGCCGTCCGTTCGGAGCATGCGCAGGATGTCGCGGTCGATGGCGTCGAGCGGGCGCGCGGGAGGCCCCGCTCCCGCGTCGGCCATTTGTTCAGCTGCCATGTCCCCCCGCCTTCCTCTCATGGACGACCTGCGTCCATCCCAGGCTGTGGAGAACCGTTTGTCCACAGGCTGGCGCCGCCTGTAGCCAAATTGCATCCACGACCGAACAATCGGTAGGTGAGGCACACCACATTCCTGTGCCGTTCTCACCGCTCCCACGAGGAGGTGCACGCGATGAAGAAGAGCACCATGACGGTCCAGGAAATGCCGGGTGCTGCCGCATACAGGCCCACGCCTCCCCCGGCCTGGAAGCCCCGCACGGACCCCGCACCGCTGCTCCCGGACAGCGAGCCGTACCGCGTGCTCGGCACCGAAGCCGCCGACCGGCTCGACGCCGCCCTGATGCGGCGGCTGTACGCGGAGCTGGTCCGCGGCCGCAGGTACAACGCGCAGGCCACCGCCCTCACCAAGCAGGGCCGCCTCGCCGTCTACCCGTCCAGCACCGGCCAGGAGGCCTGCGAGGTCGCCGCCGCGCTCGTCCTCCAGGAGCAGGACTGGCTCTTCCCCAGCTACCGGGACACCCTGGCCGCCGTGGTGCGCGGACTCGACCCCGTACAGGCGCTGACGCTGCTGCGCGGCGACTGGCACACCGGGTACGACCCGCGGGAGCACCGCATCGCGCCGCTGTGCACCCCCCTCGCGACCCAGCTGCCGCACGCGGTGGGCCTGGCACACGCCGCGCGCCTCAAGGGCGACGACGTGGTCGCGCTCGCCATGGTCGGTGACGGCGGCACCAGCGAGGGCGACTTCCACGAGGCGCTCAACTTCGCCGCGGTCTGGCAGGCACCGGTCGTCTTCCTCGTGCAGAACAACGGCTTCGCGATCTCCGTACCGCTCGCCAAGCAGACCGCGGCGCCCTCCCTGGCCCACAAGGCCGTCGGGTACGGCATGCCGGGCCGGCTGGTCGACGGCAACGACGCCGCCGCCGTGCACGAGGTGCTCGCCGAGGCGGTGGAGCGCGCCCGGCGGGGCGGCGGTCCGACGCTGGTCGAGGCGGTCACGTACCGCATCGACGCCCACACGAACGCCGACGACGCGACCCGTTACCGGGGCGAGGCCGAGGTGGAGGCGTGGCGTACGCACGACCCGGTCCAGCTGCTGGAGCGGGAACTCACCCAGCGGGCGATCCTGGACGCGGACGCCGTACGGCAGGCACGTGAGGAGGCCGAGACGATGGCGGCGGACCTGCGCGAGCGCATGAACGCGGATCCGGCGCTCGACCCCATGGACCTCTTCACGCACGTCTACGCCGAGAAGACCGCGCAGTTGAGGGAGCAGGAGGCCCTGTTGCGGGCCGAACTCGACGCGGAGGGCGAGCGATGACCACGGCAGCTAGGACGGGGGCGGCGGCCACGGCGGCCGCCGCGAAAGCCGCGAAGCCCGCGACGATGGCACAGGCCCTCGGGCGGGCGCTGCGCGACGCGATGGCCGAGGACCCGGCCGTCCATGTGCTGGGCGAGGACGTCGGCGCGCTCGGCGGTGTCTTCCGGGTCACCGACGGGCTCGTGAAGGAGTTCGGCGAGGACCGGGTCACGGACACACCGCTCGCGGAGGCGGGGATCCTGGGAACGGCCGTCGGCATGGCGATGTACGGACTGCGGCCGGTCGTCGAGATGCAGTTCGACGCGTTCGCCTACCCGGCGTTCGAGCAGCTCTTCAGCCATGTCGCACGGATGCGCAACCGCACGCGCGGCGCGATGCCGATGCCGATGGTGATCCGGGTGCCGTACGGCGGCGGGATCGGTGGCGTCGAGCACCACAGCGACTCGTCCGAGGCGTACTACATGGCGACTCCGGGGCTCCATGTCGTCACGCCGGCCACGGTCGAGGACGCGTACGGGCTGATGAGGGCCGCGATCGCCTCCGACGACCCGGTGGTCTTCCTGGAGCCGAAGCGGCTCTACTGGTCGAAGGCGGCATGGTCGCCGGACGCGCCGGCCGCCGTCGAGCCGATCGGCCGGGCGGTGGTGCGACGCTCCGGGCACAGCGCGACGCTCATCACGTACGGGCCGTCCCTGCCGGTGTGCATGGAGGCGGCGGAGGCGGCCGGGGCGGAGGGCTGGGACCTCGAAGTCGTGGACCTGCGCTCGCTCGTGCCCTTCGACGACGAGACGGTGGCCGCTTCGGTACGGCGGACCGGGCGCGCGGTCGTCGTCCACGAGTCCACCGGCTTCGGCGGACCCGGCGGGGAGATCGCCGCCAGGGTGACGGAGCGCTGCTTCCACCACCTGGAGGCGCCGGTGCTGCGGGTCGCCGGATTCGACATCCCGTATCCGCCGCCGATGCTGGAGCGGCACCATCTGCCGGGAGTGGACCGGGTTCTCGACGCGGTCGCGCGGCTTCAGTGGGAGGCGGGCAGCTGATGCCACACGCTTTTGAGATGGCGAGTCTGGAATTCAAGCTGCCCGACCTCGGTGAGGGCCTCACCGAGGCGGAGATCGTGCGCTGGCTGGTGGAGGTGGGCGATGTCGTCGCCGTCGACCAGCCGGTGGTCGAGGTCGAGACGGCCAAGGCGATGGTGGAGGTGCCGTGCCCGTACGGAGGCGTGGTGACCGCCCGCTTCGGCGAGGAGGGGACCGAGCTGCCGGTGGGCTCCCCGCTGTTGACGGTCGCGGTGGGGGCGGCGGCCCCTGACACCGCGGCGGCCTCTGGCACCGCGGCGGCTGCCGCCCCTCCCGCAGAGGCGGAGTCCTCGGGGAATGTGCTGGTGGGGTACGGCACGGGGGCGGCGGCGGCCCGGCGGCGGCGCATCCGGCCGGTCACGGCTGCCGGACCGGTGGCGGTGCCGGTGCCGGTCGCTGAGGCCGCGGTGGCCAAGACGGCCGGGCCGGTGCCGGTGATCTCGCCGCTGGTGCGGCGGCTGGCACGCGAGAACGGCCTGGACCTGCACGAACTGAAGGGCACGGGGCCCGACGGTCTGATCCTGCGGTCCGACGTGGAGAGCACGATCCGCGGCAAGGAGCAGGAGCAGGAGCAGGAGCAGGAGCAGGAGCAGGAGCCTGCGACGGCACCGGCACCGGCGTCTGTGCCGACGTCTGTTCCGATGTCTGCGGGGGCTTCCGTCGCCGCCGGAGAGCGTGTTCCGCTGCGGGGGATGCGCGGGGCCGTCGCCGACAAGCTCTCGCGCAGCCGTCGCGAAATCCCGGACGCCACCTGCTGGGTGGACGCGGACGCGACGGAACTCATGGCGGCCCGTGCGGCGATGAACCGGTCGGCCGGGCCACCGGTCTCGGTACTCGCGCTCCTCGCCCGGATCTGTACGGCTGCCCTGGCCCGCTTCCCGGAGCTCAACTCCACCGTGGACACGGCCTCCCGCGAGATCGTGCGTCTTCCCGGTGTGCACCTCGGGTTCGCCGCGCAGACGGAGCGGGGGCTGGTCGTCCCGGTCGTACGGGACGCCCATGCCCGCAACGTGGAGCAACTGGGCGCGGAGATCGCCCGGCTGACGGAGTCGGCCAGGAAGGGGGCGCTGACCCCGGCGGAGCTGACCGGCGGCACGTTCACGCTGAACAACTACGGGGTGTTCGGTGTCGACGGCTCCACGCCGATCATCAACCATCCGGAGGCGGCGATGCTCGGGGTCGGCCGGATCGTCCCCAAGCCGTGGGTGCACGAGGGCGAGCTGGCGGTCCGCAAGGTCGTTCAGCTGTCCCTGACCTTCGACCACCGGGTGTGCGACGGCGGCACGGCGGGCGGCTTCCTGCGGTACGTGGCGGACTGCGTGGAGCAGCCGGCGCTGTTGCTGCGCACACTCTAGGCCGCTCGGACCGCCGCACGGGGCGCCGCCCCTACCCGTCTCTTCCCGGAGGGCCGCATACTCGGGGAATGACCACGACCGCGTATGACGCCATCGTGCTGGCCGGAGGCGCCGCGAAGCGGCTGGGCGGGGTGGACAAGCCCGGGGTGCGCGTGGGCGGACGAACCCTGCTCGACCGGGTGCTGGGGGCCTGCCGCGGAGCCGGTACGACCGTCGTCGTCGGCGGGCGGCGGGCCACCGTGCGCCCCGTCGAGTGGGTGCGGGAGAAACCGGCCGGGGGCGGGCCGCTGGCCGCGCTCGACGCCGGGGTGCGGCGTACCACCGCGGACAGCGTGCTCGTACTCTCCGCCGATCTGCCGTTCATCGGGATCGGTACGGTTCAGCGGCTCCTGGGGGCTCTGGAGGAGAGCGGGCGGGAAGTCGCCCTGCTGGTGGACGCGGGAGGGCGGGACCAGCCCCTCGTCGCCGTCTACCGCGCCGAACCGCTCCGCCGCGGGCTGGCGCTCCTCGCCACCGAGCACGGCAGTCTCTTCGGCCTGCCGCTCCGGCTGCTCACGGGCGAGCTCGGCCTGATACGCGTCGCCGCAGGCCCCCTGGACTCCTTCGACTGCGACACCTGGGAAAACATTGCCGCAGCCCGGTCGCGGATCAGGGAGCATGGACACGTGCTGGATGAATGGATGACCGCAGTCAAGGACGAGCTCGGCATCGAACTCGATGTCGACACCGGCCTCCTGCTCGACCTCGCCCGCGACGCCGCGCACGGTGTCGCCCGGCCCGCCGCGCCGCTCACCACCTTCCTGGTCGGTTATGCGGCGGCGAAGGCGGGCGGGGACGGGCCGCAGGCCGTTGTCGAAGCGGCTCGCAAGGCCGCGGACCTCGCCGCCCGTTGGGCGCAGGAGGCCGAGGAAGAGGCCAAGGGGGAGGCCTCGGGGGCCGCCGCGGGAGACCGCAGGGAAGACGGCGCGGGGTGAACCAGGAGGATCGCGAGATCGACGAGGCGCTCGCTCTCGTCAGCCGGACACCGGCACCGGCACCGGAGCCGGCTCCGGCTCGGACGTCGGAGCAGTCGCAGGCGTCGGAGCAGCGGGAACGGCCGGAGCCGTCCGGGCAGGAGTCCGGGCGGGCCGGCCGCGCGGGCCGGCCCGCCGCCGTGCCCGCGTCCCACGCCCGTACCGGCGCCACTGCCTGGCCCGAGGCGCGCGCCGTCGCCGCCCGGGCCGGCGGGACCGCCGCGCCCCGCACGGCGCGAGTGACGTTGGGGCAGGCCCTCGGGCAGGTGCTCGCCGAACCTCTCGCCGCGCTCACCGATCTGCCGTCCTTCGACACGTCCGCCATGGACGGATGGGCGGTGGCGGGCCCAGGGCCGTGGCACATCGGGGAAGGCGGTCAGGTCCTCGCCGGGCACGCCGCGCCCGGAGCGCTCGCCGACGGTACGGCCATACGCATCGCCACCGGCGCCCGGGTCCCGCCCGACACCACCGCTGTGATCCGCAGTGAGCACGCCCGGCCGGCGGAGGTCGAGGGGCGGCTGTACGCGCGCCGCGAGGTCGTCCAGGGCCAGGACATCCGGCCGCGCGGCCAGGAGTGCCGCACCGGTGACCGGCTGCTGCCCGCCGGCGCCCTCGTCACCCCCGCCGTCCTCGGCCTCGCCGCGGCCGCCGGTTACGACACGCTGTCCGTCGTGTCCCGGCCCCGCGTCGAAGTGCTCGTACTGGGTGACGAGTTGCTGAGTGAGGGCCTGCCGCACGACGGGATGGTCCGTGACGCCCTCGGCCCGCTCCTCGACCCCTGGCTGCGCGCCCTCGGCGCCGAAGTGCTGGGCACCCGCCGCCTGGGCGACGACGCCGAAGCGCTCCACCGGGCCGTCACCACGTCCACGGCCGACCTCGTCGTGACCACGGGCGGTACGGCGGCCGGTCCCGTCGACCACGTCCACCCGATTCTGCGCAAGGCGGGCGCCGAGTTGCTGGTCGACGGTGTCGCGGTGCGGCCCGGCCATCCGATGCTGCTGGCGCGCCTCGGAGCCGGGGGAGGAGAAGCGGGCGGGGCGGAAGGCCCGTATCTGGTGGGCCTGCCCGGCAATCCGCTGGCCGCCGTGTCGGGCCTGCTGACCCTTGCCGAGCCGCTGCTGCGCGCCCGTGCCCGACAGGCCCCCGCGCTCCGCGCTTCTTGTCCGTACGGGACGATGTGAGCGGCCACCCGTACGACACCCGTCTCGTCCCTGTCGCCCGCCGCGGAGGGGGAAGAGAGGGGAACGGACCGGAGCAGGCCGTGCCGCTGCACTACAACGGTCCGGCCATGCTGCGCGGCATCGCCGCAGCCGACGGCCTGGCCGTCGTCCCGCCCGGCGGCGCACGGGCCGGCCAGGTACTGGAGATCCTCGACCTGCCCTGGACAGAAGGACGTTTCACGTGAAACTTCCCGGCCAAGACGCGATGGCCAGGCATGCCGACGAGCACCTCGTCACCGCCCGGATCAAGCTGCCGCGCCGTATCGTCGACCGCCCGCTGCGGCAGGTCGGCAAGCGTCTGCTGATGGCGATGATGGTTCTGGCCACGACGGTGCTCATCGTCTACCTCGACCGCGCCGGCTACCACGACAACGCCGACGAGAGCATCGACCTCCTCGATGCCGTCTACTACTCGACCGTGACCCTCTCCACGACGGGTTACGGCGACATCGTGCCGCACAGTGACAGCGCCAGGCTCGTCAACGTGCTGTTGGTGACGCCGCTGCGCGTGCTTTTCCTGATCATCCTGGTCGGCACCACTCTCGAGGTCCTCACCGAACGGACCCGGGAGGAGTGGCGGCTGAACCGCTGGAGGTCCCAGTTGCGCGACCACACCGTCATCGTCGGATTCGGTACCAAGGGTCGTTCCGCGATCCAGACCCTGGGCGCCACGGGGCTCAGGAAAGAGCAGATCGTGGTCGTCGACCCGAGCGCGAAGGTCATCGAGGCGGCCAACGCCGACGGGTTCACGGGCGTCCTGGGTGATGCCACCCGCAGCGACGTACTGCTCCGCGCCGAGCTCCAGAAGGCCCGCCAGATCATCATCGCGACCCAGCGCGACGACACGGCGGTCCTGGTCACGCTCACCGCGCGTCAGCTCAACCGCGGTGCGAAGATCGTCGCGGCGGTCCGTGAGGAGGAGAACGCGCCGCTGCTGCGCCAGTCCGGTGCCGACGCGGTCATCACCAGCGCCAGCGCGGCCGGGCGGCTCCTCGGCCTGTCCGTGCTCAGCCCCAGCGCGGGCACGGTGATGGAGGACCTGATCCAGCAGGGCAGCGGACTCGATCTCGTCGAGCGGCCGGTGATAAAGGCCGAAGTGGGACGGAGCGTACGGGAGACCGAGGACCTGGTGGTCAGTGTCCTGCGTGGGCACCGGCTGCTCGGTTACGACGATCCGGCGGCCAGCCCGCTGCAGCTGACGGACCGGCTGATCACCATCGTGCGCGCCTCGCCCGGCACCACGACCGCGGGGGACATGCGGGTGACGGTGCCGGACTAGGCTGCTACGGGCCGGTGCGGAGTAGCCTCGCGGCCATGTATGCGATCACGATTCCTGAACCCGGTGGCCCCGAGGCGCTCGTATGGGCGGAGGTCCCCGATCCCGTACCCGGCGAGGGCGAGGTCCTCGTCGAGGTCGCCGCGAGCGCCGTCAACCGCGCCGACCTGCTGCAGCGCCAGGGCTTCTACGACCCGCCGCCCGGCTCGTCCCGGTACCCCGGCCTCGAATGCTCCGGCCGGATCGCGGCACTGGGGCCCGGCGTCTCGGGCTGGTCCGTGGGCGACGAGGTGTGCGCCCTGCTGAGCGGCGGCGGATACGCCGAGAAGGTGGCCGTACCGGCCGGGCAGCTGATGCCCGTGCCCGACGGCATGGACCTGGTCACCGCGGCGTCGCTGCCCGAGGTGACCGCGACGGTCTGGTCGAACGTCTTCATGATCGCCCACCTGCGGCCCGGTGAGACGCTGCTGCTGCACGGCGGTGCGAGCGGCATCGGCACGATGGCGATCCAGCTCGCCAAGGCGGTCGGCGCGCGCGTCGCGGTCACCGCCGGCGGTCCCGAGAAGCTGGCGCACTGCGCACAGCTGGGCGCGGACATCCTGATCGACTACCGGGAGCAGGACTTCGTCCAGGAGCTGCGCAAGGCCACCGGCGGAGCCGGCGCGGACGTCATCCTCGACATCATCGGCGCGAAGTACCTGGACCGGAACGTGAAGGCACTCGCCGTCAACGGCCGCCTCGCGGTCATCGGCATGCAGGGCGGCGTGAAGGGCGAGCTCAATCTGGGCGCGCTGATGAAGAAGCGCGCCGCGATCACGGCGACGTCGCTGCGGATGCGCCCGCTGGGCGAGAAGGCGGCGATCGTCTCGGCGGTACGGGAACATGTCTGGCCGCTGATCGGCACCGGCCGCGTACGCCCGGTGGTGGACCGTGTCGTGCCGATGGCCGAGGCGGCGGAGGCCCACCGGGTGCTGGAGGCGGGCGGCCACGTCGGCAAGATCCTGCTGACCACGGCCTGATCGGGCCCGATCCGCGCGGGAGGCCCGCACCGCCGTCACGGCGGTGCGGGCCTCCCGCCGTTCGTGAGCGGGTCCACCGGGCCACCGGGTCCAACGAGTTCAACGGATCCGGTGAGCCCGGCGGGCTTTAGAGGTACGGACCCGAACGCACCGGGCCCTGGCCTTCGTCATGCCCGTCGTCCTCGTGGCCCGCGCCCGGCGGAAGCGCGCGCCGCATCTGCTCCAACTGCGCCCGAGCCGCCATCTGCTGGGCGAAGAGCGCCGTCTGGATGCCGTGGAAGAGGCCTTCGAGCCACCCGACCAGCTGGGCCTGCGCGATACGCAGTTCCGCCTCGGAGGGGATCGCCTCGTCCGTGAACGGCAGAGAGAGCCGCTCCAGTTCCTCGACGAGCTCAGGCGCGAGACCGTCTTCGAGTTCCTTCACCGAGCTGGCGTGAATGTCCTTCAGCCGTACCCGGCTCGCTTCGTCGAGAGGAGCCGCCCGGACCTCCTCCAGGAGCTGCTTGATCATGCTGCCGATGCGCATGACCTTCGCGGGCTGTTCGACCATCTCTGTCACTGGCACCTCGCGCGACTCGTCGTCAGCGCCGCCGAAAGCCATTCCGTCCTGTCCCATGACAAGAACTTTCGGGCTTTCCTGCGACCGTTCACTCCTCGGCATCTCCATGCTGCCATTCTCTCGTACACCTGCGTCCCAAACACGGTGTGCCCCCGCGCAGAGGTGATCCACCCTGCGCGGGGGCACGGGAACCGGCGCTTCGGCTCAGCCCGCCGCGCGCCGCGCCACCGCGGTGCGGGACCTGGTGACCAGTGCGGCGAGGAGCGCCGCGCCCACGGGTACGGCGACGAGCAGCGCCGCGAGGGTCTCCCACGGGACGACGATCGGGACGTACGGCGGGTCGGTCATGCCGCCCATGCCGGCGTCCAGGTCCCTCTCGTACCACTTCAGCTGCTGGTGTTCCTCGGTCAGCCGCAGCCCGATCGCGGGCAGCACGCCCGCCGCCGAGCCGAGCACCACGCCCATCGCGGCGACCACCCCGCACTGGAAACCGCTCAGTGTCCTGCGCACCCGCGGGGGCGCGCCGACCGCGGCGAGGGTCTTCAGGTCGGGTTCGGCGTCGGTCTGGGCGAGGCCCGTCGCGATGCCGGCCGCGCCGATGGTGACGAGTCCGGCGAAGACGGTCAGGGCCAGCAGGACGATGCTGTTGTCGCTGATGTACCCCTCCTCCACGTACAGGCCGCCGTCGGTGCCCAGTACGTCGAGCGCCGCGTCGAGCCTCTGCCGCTGTGTGCTGTCCGGCAGGGTGCCGGCCGAGAAGTACGAGCCGAGGGGAACGGTGGTGAGCCCGGCGGCCTTCACCGCCTGTGCCGGCAGGACGACGTTCAGCCCGTACGACTGGACGGACTCGGGGGCCTGGTGGACGGGGAAGGACTTGATCTCACCGGGCGCGTCCTCGCCCCTCTGCGTCATCAGGTCGGCCTTCTTCGTATCGGTGATCAGCTTGACGCCGATCTGCCCCTCCTCGACGTTGCGCCGGTCGAAGGAGACGGCCTTGCCGCTCTTGAGGGCGCCGACGACGGCCGGGTCGTCGATCGCGAGGACCGACAGCAGCTTCTCGTCGGCGACGAGGACCTCCTGATCGGTGTACTGGCCGCCCTCCTGGCAGCGCCAGTCCTCGGACAGCTCGCGGCGCTCGGCCGGCGACAGCTCCTTCGCGCCCGGGAGGTCCTGCGACCACAGGGCGCAGCGGTTGTCCTCGGGCACGACGAGCTCGTACCGCCCGCAGCCCTTCACGTCGCTGTACGGCTCGCAGTTGGCGTTGCCCACGACGATCCGGCCGACATCGGCGCGCACATCGACGGGGAAGTGCTTCTGGACGGCCGTGCGCAGGGCCGGCACACCGCGGCCGCCGCCCTCCGTGTCGGACACGGTCACCGCACCGTGCGGCAGCCGTGCCTGGTAGGCGGCGCGCTGCTGTACGTCGTCGCTGGTGGCGTACGTCGCCACGGCGACCGTGCCCGCCACGGCGGCCAGCACGGCGGCGACGGCGGGAGCCGTGCGGCCCCGGTTGCGTACGGCGTCGCGCAGAGCCAGGCGCGGCGACAGCGGCAGCCACCCGCCGAGCTTGCCGAAGAGGCCGACCAGGGCGGGGGTGAGCGCGACGATGCCCAGCTCGGCGAGGGCGCTGCCGCCCGCGACGATGACAATGCTGTCGGTGGCGGTGGCGCCGAACAGCGTGATGGCGATGCCCAGGCCGGTCGCGATCAGGCCGACGACGGGCAGGAGGCGGCTGGAGCGGCGTACACCGCGGCGGCCGGTGAGCGAGGCCAGCACGGTCTGCCGGGACGCGGTGACGGCCGGGACGATCGCGGCGAGCAGACCGGTGAGGACGGCGAGCAGGCCGATGCCGAGCAGTTCCAGCGGACGGACGTCGAAGCTGCCGAACCGCTGGCCCATGTAGTCCTCGAGCAGCGGCCGCAGCACGAAGGTGAGGAGCAGGCCGAGCGCGGTGCCCACGACGGCCGCCGCGAAGCCGATCACCAGGCCGCCGGAGAGCACGATGGCGCGGATGTGGCGGCGGTCGCCGCCGTTGGCGCCGACCAGGCCGAGCTGACGGCGCGAGCGCCGGGCCCCGACCGCGAACGCCGGGCCCGCGAGCAGGCAGATCTCCAGCATGGCGAGGCCGACGACGGTACCGATGGCGGCGAGCTCCGCGGTCCTGGCCGCCGTGCTCTGCTCGTAGTCGGACCAGTCGTCCCGCTGGTGGAGCGGCACCTCGGAGTCGGCGGGCGGGGTGAGGGCCACGGCCCGCGAGGTCACCACGGCGCCGTGGGCATTGGCCTTCTTGACCATGTTCCACGTGAAACCGTCGCCGTCGACCGACACCAGGTACGTGCTGCCGGCCGCCGTGCCGGGCAGGCCGTCGGCCTTGAGCGCCTTGTCGAGCGGCGCCAGGAACGTGCCGGGCCGCGCGAGGACCTCGTCGGACTTGAGTGCGCCGGGGAGTTCGTACGAGCCGACGATCCGGTACTCGGTGGCGAGCCCGCGGGCGGTGAGCTCCGAACCCACCTCCAGGCCGCTGGCCTCCAGGAAGTGGGCGGTCGCGGCGATCTCGCCGGCCTTGTCGGGGAACCGGCCCTGATGGAGGGTCATGAGGCCCTTGGCCATCGGATCGGTCGCGTCCAGCTCATGGATCACGGTGTTGAGCAGGCCGTGCTCGGTACGGAGCTTGCCGCTGCCGCTCGTGTCCTTGAGGATTTTCGCGCCCGCCGGGAACGCCGCCCGGATGTCGGCGGAGCCTTCGGGCCACGGCTTGTTGTCGAAGTTCTCCACCGTCATGTAGTTGCGGCCGTCGGGAGACTGGTGGATCGGCACACCGCCCATGCCCGGGTCGGACACCCGGGCGTCGGCGGCGCCGAGGTCGCGCTCCATCTGCTGCTCGGTGGAGAGTTCGGCGCTGCGCAGGGTCAGATCGGCGGCGCTCACGCCCAGGATCGGCAGGGCGATCATGGCGAGTACGAGGGAACTGCGGCCCTTGAAGCGCCAGGCGTCGCGGCGGGCGATGCGCACCGCGGCCACCCATGAGTGGTACCAGTGGTTCACTGTGCGGCCGCCTGCCCGGAGAGCAGCGAGTCGGCCTGGCTGCGCAGGGTCTCGTCGACGACGGAGCCGTCGCGCAGGAAGACCACCCGGTCCGCCCAGGCCGCGAAGCGCGGCTCGTGGGTGACGAGGATGCCGGCCGCGCCCGCGTCGCAGCGGGCGCGCAGCAGCGCGAGTACGGACTCGCCCGTCTCGGAGTCCAGGGCGCCGGTCGGTTCGTCGGCGAGGACGAGGCGGCGGTCTCCCACCAGGGCGCGGGCGATGGCCACGCGCTGCTGCTGGCCGCCGGACATCTCGTCGGGGAAGCGGTCGGCGAGCTGGCCGAGGCCCATTTCCTCCAGGGCGGCGACGGCGGAGACGCGCGCTTTGCGGGCGGACACGCCGTCCAGTTCACGGGGCAGGGCGATGTTCTCGGCGGCGGTCAGGGCCGGGATGAGGTTGTAGTCCTGGAAGACGTAGCCGATGCTGCGGCGGCGCAGGGCGGCGAGTTCCTTGCGGCCCACGGTCGTGATGTCCGTGCCTTCGACGACGACCCGGCCCGAGGTGGGGTTGTCGAGGCCGCCCGCGATGGTGAGCAGGGTGGACTTGCCGGAGCCCGACGGGCCCATGACGGCGACGAGTTCACCGGGGAAGACGGAGAGGTTGACGCCGCGCAGGGCGTGCACCTCGGTGGCGCCGCTGCCGTGGACGCGGGTCAGCTCCTCAAGTTGCAGTACGGGCTGCTGTGTCTGTTGTGACCTTTGGGGCTGGTGTGACGTGTGGGGCATGGATTCAGGCATGAAAAAGGTCCCCCCTGAGGTGGAATGGTGGTGGGGCGCGGGTTCTAGCGCCGTGTGCTGCGAGACGCCGGGGCCGTACGGGCGGTATCGGCAATGGTGGTGACGCCATGGCCCGCAGGAACCGGTGACGCGGCCGCGGGAGCGTTCCCGGCCCTGCGCGCGACCGCCGCGGAGAGCCGGGTGAGCCGGGACTCGGAGTGGTCGAGCCAGCGCGCCTCGGCCTCGGTCTGGAAGATCAGCTGTTCCAGTACGAGCAGCCAGGCGATGTCGTCACGCGCCTGCTCGCCGTCTTCGCTCTCGACCTCCACGGCGGCGAGGGCCCGGGCCTTGAGGCGGGTGTAGTCCTGCATCGCCTGCAGAGTGGCGTGGCGCTGGGCCTGGATGACGGCCCGGATGTCGACGCCGGGGGCGCCGACGGCCATGGCGAGCTTGATGGCCAGCTCGTCGCGGGGCGGGCTGGCGCGGTCGACGGGCCGCTCGAACCAGCTCTTGAGCTCGCCTCGCCCCGCGCCGGTGATCGCGTACAGCGCGTGGCCCGCTCCGTCCTCGCCGTCCTGGACGACCATGCCGTCGCGTTCGAGGCGGGCCAGGGTCGTGTAGACCTGGCCGACGTTGAGAGGCCAGGTCGCACCGGTGCGCGACTCGAATTCGGTACGCAGTTGGGAGCCGTAACGAGGGCCGTGTTCCAGGAGGGCCAGCAGCCCGTGACGAATCGACATACCGAGTATGTATACCGAGTATGCTGGCGGGCGCCAACCCACCTGAGGAGGACATCGGGGGTAGGCCCTGAGGGGGACGGGCTGCCGGGCGGCGGGTCAGCCGCGCCGCATCCGGAGTCCCAGGAACCCGAGCCCGAGCCCGAACAGCGAGAGCCCCACACCCAGCGGAAGCACATGGACGCCCAGCGGGTCGGACTGCGCGACGGCCTGCTGGGAACCCTTGCGGGCGGTGCCCGGAGGGGCGTGGGAGGAAGGGGAGGCGGCGGGCTCGCGCCAGGGCTCCTCCAGCGCCTCTTCGTGGACCTCTCCGGACGAGGGCGCGTACGACGTGCGGGGGGTGGCCGAGGTGCTCGCCGACGCGGAAGCCGAGCCGGACGCGGACGCGGAGGGGCTGTGCGTGGCCCCGGCGCTGCCCGAGGGGCTCGCACCGCCGCTCTCGGCCGCCTCCGGCGTGGCGGACCCGCTCCCGCTGGGAGCCGCGTCCTTCCCGGGCGTCCTTCCCGGCCGCGTACGCCCCTCACCGGCCGGCCGTCCGGCCAGGCTCTCGGAAGGAGCGGTGGTGGGGGCGGAGAACCGCTTCGAACCGTCGAACGCTCCGGCGCCCGGCCCCGGCTCCCCCGCGGAGGCGGGCGCGGACGATGAGGAGGCGGGCGGGGGCGAGGGAGTGGAGAGAGGCGCTGAGACGCGTGCGGGCGTCGGATCCGACGCCCGCTCGTCGGCGCACGCCCCCGGGGCCGGCAGCGCCAGCACCGCGGCCACCCCCACCGCCGCGAACCGGACAGCCATGGGATTCCGCCTCCTTTGCCGAGATAAGCCGAGGTATGCCGAGATGCGCCGAGGTACGCCGAGATTCGCTGGGACATGACGAGATGTGAAGAGATGCGCCGGACCACTGTGTCCGGCGCTGGGATGCCGGACCCAGCGTCACACGCCGCGACACCTCCGGCACCCCGGGTCACACGAAAGGGGCCCCCGCGCGTGTTATACGCGCAGGGGCCCCTTCCGTACGTCCGAACCGGACCGCTCGGCCGTCCGGTCTAGTCCGAGGGCGGGTTGCCGGTGGCGACTTCCAGCTCGATCGTGAAGTCCTCGGGGTCGATGTCGGCGTCACGCTTGGGGTACTGGTTGACCACCGTGTCCTCGCCCCAGGTGGGGTCGTCGACCCTGGTCTCCTTGAGCTTCCACCCCGCCGCGTTCAGGCACAGCTTGACCGAGCGGATGTCCTTGTAGAGGAAGCTCGGCACCACGACCTTCTCCGGGTCCGACATCGACTCCCTGCCGGGCGAGCAGTCGGTGGTCTTCATGGTCCTGGAGCGGTCCGGGCCCTTGTAGCCGGGCTTGGTCACCGCCTCGCTCCGGGTGGGGTCGTCGCCGCCCTCGTTCCCGCCGTTCGAGTCGTCCCTGAGCGAGAGCGCCGTGACCAGGCCGCCGATGGCCAGCAGCGCGACCACGACCGATCCCACGACCACCGGCATGTTCCGGTTGCCGCCGCCGTTCCCGCCGCCCGGGCCCTGTGCCGTCCGGGGCGACATCGTGTACGGCGGCGGGGTCTGCCCGCCCTGCATGCCGTGGCCGCCGTGCTGCATCCCGTGCGTCGCGTACGGCGAGGGGGCGGGCGTGGGGTGCGCCGTCTGCGCCGGGTACCCGTATCCCTGCTGAGCGGGGGCCGGAGCGGGCGTCGGCGGCCCGTACGACGCCGGACCCGGCTGGTACGGCGTCTGCACGCTGCCGCTCTGCGGGTAACCCGTCTGCTCGACCGGCGGGAAGACCGCCGACCCGACCCCGGACCCGCTCTGCGCCGCCGGACCGCCACCGATGATCACCGGCGCGGCACCCGTCTGGCCCGACCCCGACACCCGCGCGCACTCGTCGCGCATCGCGGCCGCGCTGGGAAACCGCTCGTTCGGGTTCTTCTTCAGCGCCCGCGCGACGAGTGCGTCGACCGCCGGCGGGATCGACCGGTTGATCGACGAAGGAGTCACCGGCTCCTCCTGGACGTGTGCGTACGCGATGGCGAGCGGCGAGTCCGCGTCGAACGGCAGCCGGCCCGTCACCAGCTGGAACAGCATGATGCCGACCGAGTACAGGTCGGAGCGCGCGTCGACGCCGCGCCCCAGCGCCTGCTCGGGCGACAGGTACTGCGGCGTACCGACGACCATGCCGGTCTGCGTCATCGACGTGACGCCGGACTGCATGGCGCGCGCGATGCCGAAGTCCATGACCTTGACCACATTGCGCTTGTTCATCATCACGTTGCCGGGCTTGATGTCGCGGTGGACCAGGCCCATCTCGTGACTGGTGTCCAGCGCGGCCAGCACATCCGCCGTGATCTTGAGCGCCTTGTCGGCTGGCATGGCGCCGTACCGCTCGATGTCCGCGCGGAGCACGGAGCCGAGCGGCTGCCCCTCGACGTACTCCATGACGATGTACGGCATCAGCGCGCCGTCGAGCTGGTCCTCGCCGGTGTCGAAGACCGAGACGATGTTGGGGTGGGAGAGCTTGGCGACCGCCTGCGCCTCGCGCCGGAACCGTTCGCGGAACGACTGTTCGCGCCCCAGTTCCGTGTGCAGTGTCTTGATGGCCACCTGGCGGTCCAGCGCGGAGTCGTACGCGAGGTACACCGACGCCATGCCGCCTTCTCCGAGCAGGTCGCGCAGCTGGTACCGCCCGCCCGCGACCGAGCCGCCCGCGTAGCGGCCCTGTCCGCCGTCCTGGCTCATTACCGTGCTTCCCCCTCAGCGCAAGATTTACGGGCCAAGTCTGCCCCAGGGCACTGACACGTCAAGCGCGGTGCCCGTTCCGTGACCGTACGCGCCACAAGCGTCGCGCAAGCGTTACAGCGGGGGGCCCGGCGAGAGACCGACGAGAGTCCGGCAGGTGGCTGGAATTTGCATGGGTACATCGGCAACGGGTTTGATGGCCGGTCCGTCCCGGACCGGCGCGCTGCGCGGAGGCTGTAGCGTGACGTGGCGGAGAACCTTGAGGCCCCTGAGGACCACCGCGAACGCGACGCGGACAGAAACGACGGCGAGGACTGATGGCACCCGAACCCGAGGGAAGCGGCGGCGGAGTGTCGGACGCCCCGGAATCATGGGGTATGGGCGGATTGGTCGGCGATGGCCGCTACCGGCTGACGCACCGCCTCGGCCGCGGCGGCATGGCGGAAGTGTTCGCCGCCGAGGACGTACGGCTCGGCCGTACCGTGGCGGTGAAGCTGCTCCGCTCCGATCTTGCGGAGGACCCCACCTCCAAGGCGCGGTTCACGCGTGAGGCACAGTCGGTCGCCGGCCTGAACCACCACGCCGTGGTCGCCGTGTACGACTCCGGCGAGGACCAGGTCGGCGGAAGCGTCGTCCCCTACATCGTGATGGAGCTCGTCGAGGGCCGTACGATCCGCGAGCTGCTCCAGAACGCGGAGGCCCCCGGCCCCGAGCAGGCGCTGATCATCGTCTCCGGCGTGCTCGAAGCGCTTGCGTACAGCCACCAGCACGGCATCGTGCACCGCGACATCAAGCCCGCGAACGTGATCATCACGCACAGCGGCGCGGTCAAGGTCATGGACTTCGGCATCGCCCGCGCCCTGCACGGCGTGCAGTCGACGATGACGCAGACCGGCATGGTCATGGGCACGCCCCAGTACCTCTCCCCGGAGCAGGCGCTGGGCAAGGCCGTCGACCACCGCAGCGACCTGTACGCGACGGGCTGCCTGCTCTACGAGCTGCTCGCGCTGCGGCCCCCCTTCACCGGCGAGACCCCCCTCTCGGTGGTCTACCAGCACGTCCAGGACATCCCCGTGCCGCCGTCCGAGATCTCGGACGTGGCACCGCCCGAGCTGGACGGGCTCGTCATGCGTTCCCTCGCGAAGGACCCGGACGACCGGTTCCAGAGCGCGGAGGAGATGCGCGGGCTCATCCAGTACGGCCTGTCGATGCTCCAGGAGCAGGGCAGCCACACCGGCACCTGGAACACCGGCCCCGTCGAGATGCACGAGGGCGGCCACACCCCCGCCGGGGGCGCCTACGCGACGACCGCGATGGGCCACCCGAACCACGGCGACACCTCGCAGATGCAGGTGGGCGGCGCGATACTCCCGCCGATGAACCCGCACGACGGGGCGTACGACGGCGGGCACGGCGGCGGCGGGAGCGGCCGCGGCAAGATGTGGATCTTCGCGGTGCTCGCGGTCATCGCGATCGCGGCGGGTGTCGCCTTCGCGATGAACCGGACGGACGACAACGGCGGCGGCACGGAGCAGAAGGACAAGAACCCGTCGGTCTCCTCCACCCCGACCAAGTCGGACGAGAAGACGACGAAGCCCTCGGACGACGCGTCCTCGCCCGACGACACCGACCCGGGCGCCTCCACCGGCGGTCAGCAGCCGGGCCGGACCCCGTCCAACAAGTACCCGAAGTACCCCCCGAGCAGTACGCCGTCGCGCATGCCCAGCAGCACGCCGTCGGCGACGGGCACCGCCCCGGGCACGACGACGGACGGTGGCACGGACACCGGCGGTACCGACACGGGTGGCACGGACACGGGTGGTACGGACACGGGTGGTACGGACACGGGTGGTACGGGCACCGGCGGCACGGACACGGGCGGTACGGGCACCGGTGGCACCGACGCCGGCGGCACCGACGCCGGCGGTACGGACGCCGGTGGTACGGACGCGGGCGGCACGGACGCGGGCGGCACGGACATCGGCGGTACGGACGCGGCCGGCGGAGCCGCCACCCCCTGATCCGGGCCCCTCATCCGGCGAACGCCTCGCGCACCGCCTCGTACTCCCTCGTCCACCACACCGCCAGGGCCGACACCGCAGGAAACTGCGGGTCGGCCCTTCGGTCGTTCAGCTGGTAGCGCCAGCGCAGTATCCAGAAGTCGTTGAGCCGCTCCCACCACACCCGGTGCACCGCGGCGGCCAGCTCGTCCGCACCGGCCCCGGCCGCCCGCCGGTACGCCGCCGCGTACGCCCGTACCTTCGCCAGCTCCAGCTCCCCGTCCGGCCGCACGAAGAAGATCGCCGCGGCCCGTACCGCCTCCTCCGCGCGCGGCTGCACCGCGAGGCGGTCCCAGTCGACGATCGCGGCGGGCTCGGCGCCCCGGTAGAGCAGGTTCAGCGGATGGAAGTCGCCGTGCACCCATCCGGTGGCGGGCTCGGCGACCGGCGGGGGCCGTCGGTGGGCGTGCCGCTCCAGGAGGACCCGCCGCTCCAGGAGGCGGTGTTCCGCCAGTACGTCGAAGGCGTCGCGGGGCCGCCGCCCGCGCGCGAGCGTCAGCAGCTCGTCGATCAGGGCGAAGGTGTCGGCGGGGTCGGCGCAGTCGGCGCAGCCGTGCGTACGCCGTGCGGTCTCCTCCATCACCCGGTCGAGGCAGGTGTGCACGAGCCCCAGGAGCGCTCCGAGCCGCCGGGACTCCGCCGTCGTGAGCTGGGCGCCGTCCCGGTGCCGGCCGTCGATCCACGGGTGCAGGGCGTAGCAGCGGCCGCCGATCACCGTGACCGTGCCGCCGTGGGTGTCCTCGACGGGCGGGGCGACGGGGACGCCGAACGCCTGGAGGTGGCGGGTGGCGCGGTGCTGGCGTCTGATCGTGTCGCGGTCGCCGTCCAGGTGGTGCTTGAGGAAGTAGTCGCCGCGGGTGGTCACGAGGCGGTAGCCGTGGTTGAGCAGGCCCTGGGCCACGGGCTCGCAGGAGAGCGGCTCGCCCGGGTCGCGGTAGTGGCGCAGCAGGGGGCCGACGGGCGGCGAAGGTGCGGGTACAGATGAGCGTGACACCCGCCAGATGTTAGATCACAGAGCGTACTCGTCATGTCGCTCGGGGGTGCGGTCCAGGGTGTGCACGGTGGTGAACTGCGGTTCGATGCGCATGTGGACGGGATCGAAGGGCTCGCCGTTGACGTAGTGGGGGCCGCGGCCGAAGAGCTCCAGCTCGTCGGTGGTCGGCTCGAACAGCTCGGCGGTGCCGGTGAGCTGGACGGACCACAGGGTGGCGTCGCCGGCGCCGGGGCCGGAGCTGAAGTTGTCCGCGCCGTACGCGACCACGCTGCCGTGGCAGGCCTGGTGGTGGTTGAAGCCCGCGTGCATGCGCAGCAGCACGCATCCGCGCACGACGATGTGACGTGCGACGGCGAGGAAGGGCAGGGCCCGCATGCTCGTGACGACTCGGCCGTAGGGGACGCGGCGGAGGAGCTCGACGGCGCGTGGATCCTCGGCGGGCTGGGCGGGCTCGGTGGACATGCCCTTCACTGTCGGCCACCGGCAGGGGCCCGTAAAAGGGACGGAAGTCCCGAATCGAACCCGGATGCCGGGCCCTGGAAGCCGGAAGCCGGGTCCCGGAACTTGGGGCCCGGAAAGCGGGGGTCGGCTAGCGCTTCTCCTCCGCCTGCTTGCGCGCCACATACGCGGCGGCCTGCGAGCGGCGCTCCATGCCCAGCTTGGAGAGCAGGCTGGAGACGTAGTTCTTGATGGTCTTCTCCGCGAGGTGCAGCCGCTCGCCGATGACCCGGTTGGTCAGGCCCTCGCCGATCAGGTCGAGGATCCTGCGTTCCTGCTCGGTGAGGCGCGCGAGCCGGCTGTCGTCCTTGGTGGCGCTGCCCGAACGCAGCCGCTCCAGGACGCGGGCGGTCGCCACCGGGTCCAGCAGCGACTTGCCCGCCGCCACGTCGCGCACGGCCGCCAGCAGCTCGTTGCCGCGGATCGCCTTGAGCACGTATCCGGAGGCACCGGCCATGATCGCGTCGAAAAGTGCCTCGTCGTCGGAGAACGAGGTGAGCATCAGGCATTTGATGTCCTCGTTCTGCGAGCGGACTTCGCGGCAGACCTCCACGCCGCTTCCGTCGGGCAGCCGTACGTCGAGAACCGCCACGTCGGGACGGGTCGCAACGATCCTGACCAGGGACTCTGCGGCTGTGCCGGCCTCACCGACCACCTCGATGTCGTCCTCGACGGTGAGCAGTTCGTGGACGCCGCGCCGGACCACCTCGTGGTCGTCGACTAGAAATACGGTGATTTTTCCATCTTCGCGCACGCCGTCATCCTCACACACGAACTCTTCCCGTGTCGTAGGTCGCCGGGATAACGTGCCGTTGTTCCGGCGGACTGCAAGGCTCTGACCAGTGGTTGTTCCCGAATTCTGCGATTTACTTGGATATCCAAGCAAAATCGCAGGTCAAGTGGGGTTTCGCAGTTATGCGGCCCACTGGGTAACGTGCCTGTGGCAGGCGTTTCGCCGGGGCACCTGTCACACCTGTTCCCGGCCGAGTCGCACCCACCCCGTGCACGAGGACGCGAGCAGGTGAGCCGCACTGGTCACCGGCAGACCCCGGGGGCCGGACAGACGGAGGAGCACGCACGTGACCGTGGAGAGCACTGCCGCGCGTAAGCCGCGACGCAGCAGCACCAAGCGCGTCAGCGCCAAGAAACCCCAGCGATCCGAGCCGGAGCTCGTACAGCTGCTCACCCCCGGGGGCGAGCGCGTCGAGCACCCGGACTACGCGATCGACCTCACCCCGGACGAACTGCTCGGCCTGTACCGGGACATGGTCCTGACCCGCCGCTTCGACGCCGAGGCCACCGCGCTCCAGCGCCAGGGCGAGCTGGGCCTGTGGGCCTCGCTGCTCGGCCAGGAGGCCGCCCAGATCGGCTCGGCCCGCGCGCTGCGTGACGACGACTACGTCTTTCCGACGTACCGCGAGCACGGCGTCGCCTGGTGCCGAGGTGTCGATCCGACGAACCTGCTGGGAATGTTCCGTGGCGTGAACCACGGTGGCTGGGATCCCAGCACCAACAATTTCCATCTGTACACGATCGTCATCGGCTCGCAGACGCTGCACGCGACCGGTTACGCGATGGGTGTCGCCAAGGACGGCGCGGACTCCGCGGTCATCGCGTACTTCGGCGACGGCGCGTCCAGCCAGGGCGACGTCGCCGAATCGTTCACCTTCTCGGCGGTCTACAACGCCCCGGTCGTCTTCTTCTGCCAGAACAACCAGTGGGCGATCTCCGAGCCCACCGAGCGCCAGACCCGCGTCCCGCTCTACCAGCGCGCGCAGGGCTTCGGCTTCCCGGGCGTGAGGGTCGACGGCAACGACGTCCTCGCCTGCCTGGCCGTGACCCGCGACGCGCTGGAGCGCGCGCGGCGGGGCGAGGGGCCGACGCTGGTCGAGGCGTTCACGTACCGCATGGGCGCGCACACCACCTCCGACGACCCGACGAAGTACCGGGCCGACGAGGAGCGCGAGGCGTGGGAGGCGAAGGACCCGATCCTGCGCCTGCGCACGTACCTGGAGAAGGAGGGCCTCGCCGGCGCGGCCTTCTTCGAGGCGCTGGAGACCGAGAGCGAGAGCCTCGGCAAGCGGGTCCGCGAGGCGGTGCGCGCCATGCCCGACCCGGACCAGCTGGCGATCTTCGAGAACGTCTACGCGGACGGCCACGCCCTCGTGGACGAGGAGCGCGCGCAGTTCGCCGCCTACCAGGCGTCCTTCGCGGCCGAGTCAGGGGAGGGCAAGTAAGCATGTCCGTTCAGTCTGTCCAGTCCGTCCAGAAACTCCCCCTCGCGAAGGCGATCAACGAGTCGCTGCGCAAGGCCCTCGAAACCGACCCCAAGGTCCTGATCATGGGCGAGGACGTCGGGAAGCTCGGCGGCGTCTTCCGGGTCACCGACGGGCTCCAGAAGGACTTCGGCGAGGAGCGGGTCATCGACACCCCGCTCGCCGAGTCCGGCATCGTCGGCACGGCGATCGGCCTCGCGCTGCGCGGCTACCGCCCGGTCGTGGAGATCCAGTTCGACGGGTTCGTCTTCCCGGCGTACGACCAGATCGTCACGCAGCTCGCGAAGATGCACGCGCGCTCGCTCGGCACGATCAAGATGCCGGTCGTCATCCGCATCCCGTACGGCGGCGGCATCGGCGCGGTCGAGCACCACAGCGAGTCCCCGGAAGCGCTGTTCGCGCACGTCGCCGGTCTGAAGGTGGTCTCGCCGTCCAACTCGTCGGACGCGTACTGGATGATGCAGCAGGCCATCCAGAGCGACGACCCGGTGATCTTCTTCGAGCCGAAGCGGCGCTACTGGGACAAGAGCGAGGTCGACGTCGAGGCCATTCCCGGCCCGCTCCACACGGCGCGCGTCGTGCGTGAGGGCACCGACCTGACGCTCGCGGCGTACGGCCCGATGGTGAAGGTCTGCGTGGAGGCGGCAGCGGCGGCGGCCGAGGAGGGCCAGTCCCTCGAAGTCATCGACCTGCGGTCGATGTCCCCGATCGACTTCGACACGGTCCAGACGTCGGTCGAGAAGACCGGCCGCCTGGTCGTGGTCCACGAGGCCCCGGTCTTCTACGGCTCGGGCGCGGAGATCGCCGCCCGCATGACGGAGCGGTGCTTCTACCACCTGGAGGCGCCGGTGCTGAGGGTGGGCGGCTTCCACTCGCCGTACCCGCCGGCGCGCCTGGAGGAGGAGTACTTGCCGGGACTCGACCGGGTACTCGACGCCGTCGACCGCTCGCTTGCGTACTGAGGAGAGCCGTGACGATGACTGAGACTTCCCAGACTCCCCGTACCTCCCAGCGCTTCCGCGAGTTCAAGATGCCCGACGTGGGCGAGGGACTCACCGAGGCCGAGATCCTCAAGTGGTACGTCCGGCCGGGCGACCCGGTCACCGACGGCCAGGTGGTGTGCGAGGTCGAGACGGCGAAGGCCGCCGTGGAACTCCCCATCCCGTACGACGGCGTGGTGCACGAGCTGCGCTTCGACGAGGGCGTGACGGTCGATGTCGGCCAGGTGATCATCACGGTGGACGTGGCGCCGGGGTCGGACACGCCCGCCGCCGCTCCGGCCCCGGTGGCGGAGCCCGTGCCCGAGGCGGACCGGCCCGAGGAGACCAAGCCCGCGGCCCGCCAGCCGGTGCTCGTCGGCTACGGCGTGTCCGAGGCCTCCACGAAGCGCCGCCCGCGCAGGGGCGTGGCGGCCCCGGCGGAGACGGCGGCGGCCGCCGCCGTCCAGGCGGAGCTCAACGGGCACGGTTCCGGCGCCACGGCGGCGCCGGAGTCCCGCCCGCTGGCCAAGCCCCCGGTCCGCAAGCTCGCCAAGGACCTGGGCATCGACCTGGCCACGGTCACGCCGACCGGCCCCGACGGGATCGTCACCCGCGAGGACGTCCGCGCGGCGGTCCCGGCTCCGGTACGACCGGAGCAGGAGCAGGCGGCACAGCGGGCGGAGCCCGAGCCGGTGTCCGCGCCGGAGACGGCTGCGGCTCCGGGGCCGGCCACCGCCGGCGCCCGGGAGACCCGTACCCCCATCAAGGGCGTACGGAAGGCCATCGCCTCGGCCATGGTGAACAGCGCGTTCACCGCGCCGCACGTCACGGAGTTCATCACCTTCGACATCACGCGCACGATGAAGCTCGTCGAGGAGCTGAAGTCCGACAAGGACATGGCGGGCCTGCGGGTCAACCCGCTCCTCCTGATCGCCAAGGCGTTCCTGGTCGCGATCAAGCGCAATCCGGACGTCAACGCGGCCTGGGACGAGGCGAACCAGGAGATCGTGCGCAAGGAGTACGTGAACCTGGGCATCGCGGCGGCCACCCCGCGCGGCCTGATCGTCCCGAACATCAAGGACGCCCAGGCGAAGACCCTGCCCGAACTCGCCTCCGCGCTCGGCGAGCTGGTCTCCACGGCCCGCGAGGGCAAGACGCCCCCGGCGGCGATGCAGGGCGGCACGGTGACCATCACCAACGTCGGCGTCTTCGGTGTCGACACCGGTACGCCGATCCTCAACCCGGGCGAGTCCGCGATCCTCGCGGTCGGCGCGATCAAGCTCCAGCCGTGGGTCCACAAGGGCAAGGTGAAGCCCCGTCAGGTGACCACCCTCGCCCTCTCCTTCGACCACCGCCTGGTCGACGGCGAGCTGGGATCCCGGGTCCTGGCGGACGTGGCGGCCGTACTGGAGCAGCCGAAGCGCCTGATCACCTGGGCCTAGGCATCCGTTTTCCCCCGGACGCTTCCTTCCGGACGCTTCCTTCCGGACGCTTCCTCCGGGACGTTTTCGCCCGGGCCGGGCCCCGCCGTACGGCGGGGCCCGGCCCGGCTGTTCCCGGGCTCAGCCGACGCAGAACTCGTTGCCCTCGGGGTCCTGGAGGACGACGGCGTAGAACTCCATGTCGGGCCGGTCCAGGACCCGGAACACCGTCGCACCGGCGCCGGTCAGCCGTCTCACCGTGTCGGTGACGCGCCGGGTCCGGACGTCGAGCGGAACACCGCGCCCGCCGCTCACCTTCACGTCGAGGTGCACCCGGTTCTTGACGCTCTTGGCTTCCGGAACCTGCTGGAACCACACCCGTGGCCCCCGCCCCGCCGGGTCGACGATCGACTCGGGACTCTCGCCGGCCCCGTCGGCCAACTCCTCCTCGGCCACGCCCATGTCGGCCCAGTACGCCCGCCACGTGGAGTGCCCGCCCGGCGGGGGCTCCGGCACGTAACCCAGCGCTTCGCACCAGAAGGCCACCAGCCTCCGCGGGTCCGCGCAGTCGACCGTCACTTGCAGCGTTGTCTCCATGGGCCGAGCGTCCCAGACGGGTCTGTCAGCGGCGGGAACTCCCGGCACCCCGGACCGCTGCGCCTGCGCCGGACCGGGCGGACCCGCGGCCGGCGCAGGCGGATCTACGGCCGGCGCAGGCGGACCTACGGCCGGTGCAGGACGTAGACCGGCGGCCCCTCCTCCGTGCCGTCCGCAGGGCGGATGCACGCGTGCTCGCGCATGAGCCTCAGGCACTCGTCGACGCGGGGCACCGGCAGCCCCGTCCGCTCCGCGATGGATTCGAGCGACTGCCGGAGCTCACCGTCCTGGGCCAGTGCGGGGGCGATGGTGACGGCCACGGCCCACACGTCCCCCGTCACCGACATGCGCGCCTTCCAGCCGGCCAGCACCGCCTCGGCGGTGAGGCGCGGGTGCCGGACGGCCGGCGGCGCGGTGCGGTCGGTGAGCAGCACGTCGAGCCGGTCCGCGATCCGCTCCATGGCGGGCGCGGTCGCCTGATGCGCGACAAAGGACGCGTGCTGCGCGGCAAACGACTCGCGTTGTACGGCTGCGAATTCCTCGTCCGACCGGAGGTTCCGTTCCTCGCTCCGGACGATGGCGTCGGCGATCCGCGCCGGCATGGCGTAGGCCGCGGGGGCCGTCGGGTCCGACGGCTGCACTTCGGCTTCGGGGAGGGCGTAGGAGCCGTACCGCTGGGCGGACAGGACCACCTCGGCGACCCATTCCCTGAACGGTGTGCAGGCGGGTTTCGTACAGCCGATGACGAGGAGGACGAGCCCTTGCAGATCAATGAGCTGAAGGTCCCGGCGCCACTCTCTGCCTGCGGGGACGCCGAGACCGTGACTTCTGGTCAGCGTCTCCAGGCGCTCGCGGTGTTCTTCCGGGACGTGATCGAGGAGAGCCTTCCCGGGCCTGGTGTACCCGAGTTTCCTGCAGACGTCGGACGCCGGGAACCAGTGGCTTCCGTCGGGCATCGTCAGCCTCCGGAGCCGTGCCCCGGTCGCGCCGTAGGCGAAGTCGCCGATGTCGATCGCCTCGTGCCGCGGCGGCATGCCGTGTTCGTTCATTCGGACCACCTCCAGGGCGGAACGTAGAACGGCGCGAATCGGATATGCCAGTCGAATCGTGAATGTTCACAAGTGCGGGTGGACGAGGAGCATTTCCCTGCGGATGATCACCAGTGCCCGTATAACGAACGCTGTCGGGTGGTCGCCTTTTGTCCCGGGATGCGGACGCCGGCTTCTGTTGCACCCCTGTTGTATCTATGCTGTGCGCATGCCTGCCGCGCCTTCGATTCCCGCCCGCCCCGCCGCCCCCGGCAAGCAGCCCCCCGCTGCCGAGCGCGTCTACACCCACATCAAGAAGGGTGTGCTCGACCGCCATTACGAGGGCGGCACCCTCCTCACCGAGGGCGATCTCGCCGACGCCGTCGGCGTGTCCAGGACGCCCGTGCGGGAAGCGCTGCTGCGGCTGGAGGTCGAGGGGCTCATCAAGCTGTACCCGAAGAAGGGCGCCCTGGTCCTCGCCGTCTCCGCCCAGGAGATCTCGGACGTCGTCGAGACCCGGCTGCTGGTCGAGGAGTTCGCGGTGCGCCGGGCCGTACCCGCGCCCCCCGCCCTCGTCGCCCGGCTCGAAGAGCTGCTGGAGGAGCAGAAGCAGCGCGCCCTGGAGGGCGACCTCGCCGAAGTCGCCGCCAGCGACCGCTGCTTCCACGCCGAGATCGTCCGCCACGCCGGGAACCAGATCCTCTCCCGCCTCTACGACCAGCTCCGCGACCGTCAACTGCGCATGGGCGTCACCATCATGGAGGCGCACCCCGACCGCGTGGCCAAGAACATCACCGAGCACGCCGAGATGCTCGAAGCCATCAGGGCGGGGGACGTGGAAGGCGCCGCGCAGTGCGTACGCCGCCACGTCGGCCGGGTCAAGGTGCTGGTCCGGGGTGAGGACCGGTGAGGGTTCCCCCGGTTCCACCCGGCCCCGCCGCTCCCGCCTCCTCCCTGCCCGGCGATCCGCCCGGCGGCCGGCGCGCCGCCGCCGTCTGGGGCATCGGCGTCGCCGTCTACTTCGTCGCCGTCATCTTCCGTACGAGCCTGGGGGTCGCGGGGCTCGACGCCGCCGACCGGTTCGACGTCAACGCGTCCGCGCTGTCGACGTTCTCGATCCTCCAGCTCCTCGTGTACGCGGGCATGCAGATACCCGTCGGCCTCATGGTCGACCGCCTCGGGACCAAGAAGGTCCTGACCCTGGGCGTCGTCCTGTTCACCCTCGGGCAGCTCGGCTTCGCCCTCTCCCCCTCGTACGGCACGGCCCTCGCCGCCCGCGCCCTCCTCGGCTGCGGCGACGCGATGACCTTCATCGCCGTCCTGCGGCTCGGCGCCCGCTGGTTCCCGGCCCGCCGCGGGCCGCTCATCGCGCAGGTCGCCGCGCTCTGCGGGATGGCGGGCAACCTCATGTCCACGCTCGTCGTCGCGCGCATGCTGCACGGCGTCGGCTGGACCACCACCTTCGCGGGCAGCTCGCTCGCCGGGGTGCTCGTGCTCGTACTCCTGCTGCTGTTCCTCAAGGACCACCCCGAGGGGCACGAGCCGGCACCCGCCGGGCACGCGGGCGCGGCCTACGTCCGCAAGCAGATCGCCGCCTCGTGGCGCGAGCCCGGGACGCGGCTCGGGATGTGGGTGCACTTCACGACGCAGTTCCCGGCGATGGTGTTCCTGCTGCTGTGGGGGCTGCCGTTCCTCGTCGAGGCGCAGGGGCTCTCGCGCGGGACGGCGGGTGAACTGCTGACGCTCGTCGTGCTGTCCAACATGGCGCTCGGCCTGGTGTACGGGCAGCTCATCGCCCGCCACGGCGCGGCCCGTGCGCCGCTCGCCCTCGGCACTGTCGGGGCGACCGCCCTGCTGTGGGCGGCGACCCTCGCGCACCCGGGCGACCACGCCCCGATGTGGCTGCTGATCACGTTGTGCGCGGTGCTCGGTGCCTGCGGTCCCGCCTCGATGATCGGCTTCGACTTCGCCCGGCCCGCCAACCCGCCGGAGCGCCAGGGCACCGCGTCCGGGATCGTCAACATGGGCGGCTTCGTCGCCTCGATGACGACGCTGCTCGCGGTGGGCGTGCTGCTCGACGCCACCGGGGACAACTACCGGATCGCGTTCGCCTCGGTCTTCGTGCTGGAGGCGGCCGGGGTCGTGCAGATCCTGCGCCTGCGCAAGCGCACGGCCCGCCGGGAGCGGGACCACCTGGTCGCCAGCCGTGTCGAGGCGGTGCACGTCCCGGTCTGAGGGGGCCGGAAGGCGGCCGCTTCACGGCGTGCCGGCGTGACGTTCCTACGGTGTGACGGCCCTACGGGGCGACGGCCTTACGGCGTGACGGCGAAGTTGCGCAGGATCGCGTCCGCCAGCTCCTCGTCGCCCTCGACCTTGACGCGGTCGGCGACCACACCGTGGCGGACCCGGCCGCAGGCCAGGCGCACGTACGTCTCCCAGTCCAGGACGATCGTCGCGAGCGGGCCCAGCGAGGGCGTGCCGTCCACAGTGCCGCGGCCCTCCGCGTTCACGCGGACCGTGCGCATGAACTCGACCGGACCGTGCACGTCGAAGACGACCGCGGAGCCGGCGGGCGCGTCCGCCCCCTTCGCGACGACCTTCGGCAGGCCCTGGACGAGGACGTCGCGGGTGACGAGCGCGCCGGGGGAGTCGAGGTTGCCGGGCCGGCCGAGCGCCGTGCGCAGGTCCTGCTCGTGCACCCAGGTGTCGAAGGCCCGCATCCGCATGGCCAGTTCCAGGGTCTGCTCGGCGCCGAGCGGGGCGCGCACCATGGTGTCGGGGGAGCGCGTCTCGTTGCGGAGCTGACGGGCGCGGCGGATGATCGTGTATTCGAGCTCGGAGGTCATCTCCGGCGCGGTGTGGTGGCGCCGCACGTCGACCTGCATCTCCATGTACCGGGCGAACTCCGACGTCACGTGGTACAGGTCGCGCGGCAGCGAGTGGATCGGCCGGGGGTCGCCGAGCATCTCGCACTCCATGCCGATGACGTGCGAGACGATGTCGCGCACCGACCAGCCGGGGCACGGTGTGCGACGGTTCCACTCGCCCTCGACGAGCGGTGTCACCAGCTCGGATATCGCTTCGATGGAGTGAGTCCATGCTTCGGCGTAGGGCTGGAGGCTGGGATGGACGGTCACGGGACCCCTCGTGCGGTTCAGTGGCGGTGGCGCGGGCTGGTCTGGGCTCTGTGGGAGGCTTGCACGCTAAGTTACGCTGCCCCGTGGCACCCTGGCAGTGCTTTGGTGTGACGATCGTAGGCCCGTGTTGACGGCTCGAATGCCAGGACGGTGGTAGTGTGCGCGCCTCCCTCATCCAGATTGCAGTGGACCCGGACGAATCGGTTAATTCTCGTCGGCTGCGCGCGGCTTCGCTCGTGCGTGAGCAGCGCGAGCGGCACGGCGCGGATCTGGTGGTCCTTCCCGAACTGTGGCCGACCGGGGCCTTCGCGTACGGATCCTTCGTCGCCGAGGCGGAGCTCCTGGAGGGCCCGACGTACCAGGTGATGGCGGAGGCGGCGGCCGGTGCCGGGGTGTGGCTGCACGCCGGATCGATCGTCGAGCGCGACCCAGAGGGGCCCCTCTACAACACCTCGCTGGTCTTCTCCCCCGACGGCGAGCTCGTCCGTGCGTACCGCAAGATCCACCGCTTCGGCTTCGACAAGGGCGAGGCCGTGCTGATGGGCGCGGGCGAGGAGCTCGTGACGGTGCGGGCCGCGGGCCTGACCTTCGGCCTCGGCACCTGTTACGACCTGCGCTTCCCCGAACTCTTCCGCGGCCTCGTCGACGCCGGGGCGCAGGCGTTCGTCGTTCCGGCCGGCTGGCCCGCCCGGCGCCGCGACCACTGGACGCTGCTGGCCCGTGCCCGCGCCGTCGAGAACCAGGCGTACGTCCTGGCCTGCGGCACCGCCGGCACCCACGCGGGGGTGGAGCAGGCGGGGCACAGCATCGTCGTCGACCCGTGGGGCGAGGTGCTGGCGGAGGCGGGACCGGCGGAGGAAGTGCTCACGGTCGACCTGGACCCGGCCGGAGTGGCGAAGACCCGCGACCAGTTCCCGGCCCTGAAGGACCGGCGGCTGCGCTAGGCGCTGGTGATCAACGGGTCACCCGGCCGGGGAGGCACCGCTGGACCCGTGGGCGACGTGCAGAACGGCGAACAGCCCCCGGCCCCGGGTGCCGTCCGGCAGGTGCCAGGAACCGGCGACGTGACCGGTCGCCTCCTGCGGAAGGAGAGACGGGCCGTCCGGGGCGGGCCGCAGGACCCGGTGCAAGCGGAGGGTCGTGCCCTGCGGGACGGGCAGCCCGGTGCCCTCTCGGTCGTCGGTGGCAGTGCCGGTGAAGTCCGTGCGGAGGGGGGCGTCACCGGTGTATGAGCGAGTGACCTCCCGGTCGAGGGTGTCGCTGGCGCTTTGGTCCTGTGCCTGGACCCGCCCCTCGATCAGGGCCAGCAACTGGGCGACCAGCACCGGGTCGTGGCAGCCGTCGTAGACCCAGCGCCGTCCCAGCACCCCGTGCTCCATGGTGCCGATGAGGGCGTGGTCCGCTCCGCCGAGCGGGGCACCGCGATAGGTGAGCGGCGCCAGATAGGTGACCGGGCGGGCGCCGGAGGTGTCGGCGGCCACGATGAACTCGATGCCGACCTCACCCTGCGGATCGTCCAGCCGGAAGCCGCCGGCCTTGGCCAACTCCGGCTCGGCGGCGCCGCCGCAGTACCAAGGGCGGGAGGGGAGCCAGGAGGCGAGCAATTCCAGTTTGGTCGGCTTCAGGGTGGTGTGGTGGATGACGGCCATGTCGAAGATTCTCCTCCGTTGAGCTCCGTTGGATTCCGTTGAGCAGATGTGAGCCCTACACCTTCGCATCTGTGCGACGCCGAATGTGCGGTTCGGCGAGACAAGATCCACGGGACAGGGCTCGGCGGTGTCGTGGGGCAGGACATCGGAAGGCCGGCTCAGGGGATGGCCTCGATGCGCTCCATGTGCGTCTCGCCCCACTCGCCGAGCGGCCTGAGTGCCGTGTTGAGCGACTGGCCGAACTCGGTCAGCGAGTACTCCACCTTCGGCGGGACCTGGTGGTAGACCTCGCGGTGGACCAGGCCGCTGGCCTCCATCTCGCGGAGCCGGAGGATCAGCATCCGTTCGCTGATGCCGGGCACCGCCCGCCTCAGCTCCCCGAAGCGCAGGGGCCCTTCGTGGATCGCGAACAGGATCAGTCCCTTCCACTTGCCTCCCATGACGTCGATGGCGGCGTCGAGTCCGCATGTGTAGGACCGCTGCTTCATCACCACTCCCTACCGACAAAAATGTGGGTACCCGATAAAAATGTAGGTACGTGATGGTGTGTCAGTAAAGCACCGGCATGGGTTTCGCAGCTGCCGAACGATCCGTCCGACCGCCGAGGGGCTGGAGCGAAACATGACTGCGAACCACCGCACACCCGTGACCGTCGTCGGGCTGGGCCCGATGGGCAGGGCACTGGCCGAGGCGTTCATCGAGGCCGGACACCCGACGACCGTCTGGAACCGCAGCCCCGAGAAGGCCGCGCCGCTCGTCGCCAAGGGCGCCGCGCACGCGGAGGCGATCGGGGAAGCGGTCGCCGCGAGCCCGCTGACCGTCGCCTGTCTGTCCACGTACGACGCCACACTCCGGAGCCTGTAACCGGCGGGCGACGCGCCGGCCGGACGCACGCTGGTCACCCTGAACAGCGGAACCCCGGCCGGGGTCCGTCGGATGGCCGCCCGGGCGGCCGGGCGCGGCGCCCGGTTCCTCGACGGGGCGGTGAAGAACGTCCCCTCGGCCGTGGGGAAACCGGACGCGCTCCTGTACTACAGCGGCGACAGGGGCACCTTCGACGACCACGCGGAGACGCTGCGGGTGCTGGGCGGCGGCACCGTCCACCTGGGCACCGAGGCGGACCTCGCCGCCCTGTACGAGTCGGCGGCGGGCGGCACCCTGCTGCCGGCCCTCCTCGGCTTCTTCCAGGGCGCCGCTCCCGTCACGGCGCGCGGCCTGCGGGCGAGCACGCTGGTGCCGTACACCGTCGAGTGGCCGGAGATGACCGGCTCCGTCCTGCCGGCCCTGGCGGAGGAGATCGACACCGGCGACTACACCGATCCCGCTTCCTCCGTCGGCGTCTTCCACGACGGGATCGGCCACGACGAGGAGATGGGGGAGGAGGTGGGCATCGACACCTCCTGGCTCGCCCCCATGAACGATCTGGTGCGGCGGGCGGTCGCCGAAGGCCATCGTGACCACAGCACCTCGTCGCTGACCGAGCTGCTCAGGAAGCCGGAACGGAACTGACCGGCCCGGCGCCCCGGCCGTCCCCCGGCGGTCAGCCGTCCTCGCGCTCCTTCTCCGCCATCCGGATCACGCACACCGCGACCGCGATCAGCAGCGCCGTGTCGGCGTCGTCCCGTACGACGTCGACGGCGTACGTGTCGCGGACCCGGAACCACTTCCGGGAGATGCGGGCCAGCAGCTCGCCGTCGTGCTCGACCGAGAACTCCCGGTCGAGCACCCGGCCGCTGACGTCCAGCTCGGTCCCCTCGGCCAGGGTGACGCGGTAGTGGTTGCGCAGCAGCGACAGCCGCTTCCTGCGTACGGTCGCGAGCGTCTGCCCGTCCCGCTCGACGGTCATCGCGTCCCGGATGCTGAGCGCCTTCTCGCGCAGCGTGACCAGCACCCGGCCGCCCGGATCCTTGATCTCCAGGGTGTCGCGCAGCCGCAGCGCCTTGCCGTCGACGAGGAAGGCGTGGTGGCCGTGCTCGTCCTCGATCCAGTAGTCGTCGCCGATGCTGAAGATCTTGTCGCGTACGAGGTACTTCATGCGGTCAGGGCTACCCCGTGGCGGCGACCTCGCACCAGACGTACTTGCCCGACGACCCGAATGCGGCAGCGGTCAGCCGCCCGGGGCTGCCTCGGCGCCGGCCCGGAGCGCGTGAACGTCCTCCCCGAGCAGTCGTGCGGCCCTGGGAGCGGTTGTCCGACGAGGCCTACGGTCCGGATCGACCCGACGCCCGACGTCCGAAGGACTCCGGATCGACGCCTGTTGCGTGCGCCAAGGGCGCGTGTGCCCATCCGCCGGACGGCGTGGCGGCCCGTAACCGCTCATCGGGCATGCAGTGCTCCCCCTGTGGTGGACGCCGTGGGGGCGTTCCAACGGATGCGGGATCCGACCGGCTACGGGGAGCCTGCCGACCCGCCGGGTGAGCGCCGTAAACGGGCAGTGGCGTTTCTCTGGCCAGAGGGCTGGGAGGCAGGAAGCGGCTCGTCCCGGCGGAGGAGGTCATCCGCGTCCCACGGCCGTGACCGGGTGTTCATGAGCCGGATGGCAAGCTTGAAGCATGAACGATGCCGCCCCGGCGCCCACCCCCGCGCCCCGCCGTGCCCGTGTCCGTGCCCCCGAGCTGATCGGCAAGGGCGGCTGGCTGAACACGGGTGGGAAAGACCTGACCCTCTCCGACCTGCGAGGACGCATTGTCATCCTTGATTTCTGGACCTTCTGCTGTGTGAACTGCCTGCATGTTTTGGACGAGCTGCGGGAGCTGGAGGAGAAGCACCGGGACACGGTGGTGATCATCGGGGTCCACTCGCCGAAGTTCGTGCACGAGGCCGAGCACCAGGCCGTCGTCGACGCCGTCGAGCGATACGGCGTGCACCACCCGGTCCTCGACGACCCCGAGCTCGCGACGTGGAAGCAGTACGCCGTACGGGCCTGGCCGACGCTCGTCGTCATCGACCCCGAGGGGTACGTCGTCGCGCAGCACGCCGGCGAGGGCCACGCGCACGCCATCGAGAGGCTCGTCGAGGAGCTGGAGGCCGCGCACGAGGCGAAGGGGACGCTGCGGCGCGGGGACGGGCCGTACATCGCGCCCGAGCCGGTCGCGACCGACCTGCGTTTCCCGGGCAAGGCGCTGCTGCTGCCCGGCACGGGGCACTTCCTGGTCTCGGACACCACCCGCCACCAGCTCGTCGAGCTCGAAGCGGACGGCGAGACCGTCGTACGGCGCGTCGGCGACGGCGGTGGGGACGGCGGGTTCAAGGAGCCGCAGGGGCTCGCGCTGCTGCCCGACGGGCGGGTCGTCGTGGCCGACACCGTCCACCACCAGCTGCGTGCGTACGACCCGGCGAGCGGTGCCGTCGAGGTTCTCGCCGGCACCGGGAAGCAGTGGTGGCAGGGGTCCCCGGTCTCCGGGCCCGCCCGCGAGGTCGACCTGTCCTCGCCGTGGGACGTGGCCTGGTGGCAGGGCAAGGTGTGGATCGCCATGGCCGGTGTGCACCAGCTGTGGACGTACGACCCCGAGGCCGGGACCGTGCGGGCCGAGGCCGGGACGACCAACGAGGGGCTGGTGGACGGGCCCGCCGCCGAGGCGTGGTTCGCTCAGCCGTCCGGGCTCGCGGTCTCGGCGGACGGCGAGCGGCTGTGGGTGGCGGACTCGGAGACGAGCGCGCTGCGGTACGTCGACAGCGAACTGGTGGTGCACACCGCCGTCGGGACCGGGCTCTTCGACTTCGGGCACCGCGACGGTGCGGCGGGGCAGGCGCTGCTCCAGCACCCGATCGGGGTGACGGCGCTGCCCGACGGATCGGTGGCGGTCAGCGACACGTACAACCACGCGCTGCGGCGCTACGACCCGGCGAGTGGTGAAGTGACCACCCTGGCAACGGACTTGAGGGAGCCGAGTGACGCCGTGCTCGTCGGTGACGACATCGTCGTCGTCGAGTCCGCCCGCCACCGGCTGACCCGGCTGCGCCTGCCCGACGAGGCGGTCCGTGTCGAGTCCGTCGCCCACCGCACGCAGCGCGCGGCGACCGAAGTGGCGCCGGGGAAGCTTCGGTTGGACGTCGTCTTCCAGGCGCCGAGCGGACAGAAGCTGGACACGCGGTACGGGCCCTCGACGCGGCTGCTGGTCTCCTCGACCCCGCCGGAGCTGCTGGCCGGGGGCGAGGGCGCCGGGACCGACCTGAGCCGTGAGCTGGAGCTGAACCCGGAGGTCACCGAGGGGGTGCTGCACGTCTCGGCGATGGCCGCATCCTGCGACGACGACCCCGCCAACGAGTACCCGGCGTGCCATGTCCACCAGCAGGACTGGGGTGTGCCCGTCCGCGTGAGCGCGGAAGGAACGCCCCGGCTGCCGCTCGTGCTCGCCGGCATGGACGGCTGAGCAGCAGGCGCCGTCCGGGCCCGGCCGTCCGGGCCCGGCGTGCGCTGTCCGGGCCCGGCTGCGCCGGTCGGCCGTCGCCGGGCGTCAGGGGTTGTGGTGCCGGTCGTCGGACACGACGGTGGTGGTGGGCGGTACGATCATGCGACGGCGCCTGGCGACGCTGGCGTAGACCGCGACCCCGATGATTCCGACGAGCATCATGATGATCCCGACAAGGTCGAGGTTGACGCTCTCCATCTCCCAGTCGGTGGCGAAGGCGAGTATCGCCCCGCCCGCGATGAGGAGAATGAATCCTCCCAGTCCCATGAGTCTGCCTCCCTGTAGGCCCGGCTGTTGGGCCGGTGTACGTCTTTCGGGTACCCGGCCCTTCAACGGGCAAGCGTGCAAGCAGGCTTCGGGATTCGGGAGGGTCAGCCTTCCAGGAACGCCGTCACCGCGTTCGCCAGCAGGTACGGGTCGTCCGCCCCGCACAGCTCGCGCGCACTGTGCATCGACAGGATCGCGACGCCGATGTCGACGGTCCGGATCCCGTGCCGGGCGGCGGTGATCGGGCCGATCGTCGTGCCGCACGGCATCGCGTTGTTCGACACGAAGTTCTGCCAGGGCACTCCGGCCTTCTCGCACGCCGCCGCGAACACGGCCTGGCCGCTGCCGTCCGTCGCGTACCGCATGTTGACGTTGACCTTGAGGATCGGTCCGCCGTTGACGCGCGGGTGGTGCGTCGGGTCGTGGCGCTCGCGGTAGTTGGGGTGCACGGCGTGCCCGGTGTCGGACGACAGGCAGACCGTGCCGGCGAAGGCGCGCGCCCTGTCGTCGTAGCTGCCGCCGCGCGCGAACACCGAACGCTCCAGCACGTTGCCCAGCAGCGGCCCGTCGGCGCCGGTGTCGGACTGCGACCCGTTCTCCTCGTGGTCGAAGGCGGCGAGCACCGGAATGGACGGGAGCGGGCCGTCCGACCCGCTGACGGCCACCAGCGCCGCGACCCCCGCGTGCACGGAGATCAGGTTGTCCATGCGCGGCCCGGCCACCAGCTCGCGGTCACGGCCGAGGTAGGACGGCGGGTCGATGCTGTGGGCCATGAGGTCCCAGCCGGCGACCTCGCCCCGGGCCAGGCCCTCTTCCTCCTCCAGGAACCGGATGAGGTCCCCTTCGTTCACGTCCCCGAGGCCCCAGATCGGCTGCATGTGCCGCTGCTTGTCGAGCTTGAGGCCGTCGGTGTTCACCGACCGGTCCAGGTGCACGGCCAGCTGCGGCACGCGCAGCAGCGCCCGGTCGATGTTGACCAGCCGGTGCGAGCCGTCGCGCAGCGTCAGCCGTCCGGCGATGCCCAGGTCCCGGTCGAGCCAGGTGTTGAGGAGCGTCCCGCCGTAGATCTCGACGGCGATCTGCCGCCAGCCCTCCGCGCCCATGTCGGGCAGCGGCTTCACGTGCAGGTGCGGGGAGTCGGTGTGCCCGCCGATGATCCGGAACGGCGTGCTCGCCTGTGCGTCCTCCGGTACGTACCAGGCGATGATCGCTCCGCCGCGCAGCACGTACTTCCCGCCGGTCGTCGCGTCCCAGGCCTCGGTCTCCGCGACCTGCCGGAACCCGGCCTTGTCCAGTCGCTCTGCGGCGTTCGCCACCGCGTGGTACGGCGTCGGGCTGGCTGCCAGGAAGGACATCAGGTCGTCGGTGTGGCCGCGGTCGAAGCGGGCGGGTGCGCTCATGGGGTTCACCATAACCAGGGGCGGACGCGGGCCCGTACCGCCCGTGTCAGAGCCCCGGAGGCCGCTCGAACCGCCGCTGTATCGTCCGGCGTTCGCCGCGCCGCACCTGCGGCAGCATCCGCGGGGCGCCGGCCGGCCGCTGCTCCTGCCGACGCCGCCCGACGCAGAACAGACAGCCCTCGCCGGGGGGCGCGGTCGGGTCGATGGGCGAGCCGGGGTGCTCGGCGCAGCCCGACGCGTTGCGCGGCCGGGAGAGCTCGCGGGCCACGATGAAGGCGCGGTGCAGGGTGTCCGCGATCTCCACGAACTCCTCGGCGGAGGAGGAGACGGTGACGGCGAAGGCGCGGTCGTTGACCTCCTGGACGTACCCCTTGAGCCGGCTCTGCGTGTACGGCGGATCGGGCACGGGGTAGCCGAGGCGGCGCTGCTCGGCCGGGGCGGGGACGCTGCGCTCGCCGCGGCGGCGGCGGTCGTTGCAGAGCAGGCAGCGGCCCCAGCCCGCGGGGGCCTCGGGGTCGGTGGCGCCGTTGGGGTGCAGCTCGCAGCCGGTGTAGCTCTTTGCGGGGGCGAGGTCGGCGGCCGTCTTGAAGGCGATGTACAGCGTGTCGGCGACCGGTTCGTACTCGAGCGGGTGGGAGCCCTCGTACAGCTCGCCGATCTGGTCGCCCACGGAGCCGAGCTTTCCGCGCAGCTCACTGAGCGCGTACGGCCGGCCGGCCGGGACGGAGTAGCCACCCCTGCGGGATTCCATGGAACTCATGCCGTCCAGAGTCGCACGGGCCTCCGACAACGGGCCGGGACCGCCCCGGGGAGCGGCCCCGGCCCGTGGCCGGAGGGTTTCGGGAAGTGGACCGGGCGGACTAGAAGGCCGCCTCGTCCAGCTCCATCAGGGACTGGTCGACGGACTCGGCCAGGGCGCGCTCGACACCGACGCCCGGCAGGACGTTCGCGGCGAAGAACTTCGCCGCCGCGATCTTGCCCGTGTAGAACGGCACGTCCTTCGGGGACGCGGTCGGCAGCTTCTCGGCGGCCACGGACGCGCCCCGGAGCAGCAGGTAGCCGACCACGACGTCACCGGAGGCCATCAGCAGACGGGTGGTGTTCAGGCCGACCTTGTAGATCGACTTGACGTCCTTCTCGGTGCCCGCGAGGTCCGTCAGCATGGTGCCGACGATGGCCTCCAGGTCCACGGCCGCCTTGGCGAGGTGGTCGCGGGCCGTGGCGAGCTCCTCGCCGCCGGTGCCGACGGCGAGGAACTTCTTGATGTCCTCGGCCAGCGAGTTCAGCGCGGCGCCCTGGTTGCGGACGATCTTCCGGAAGAAGTAGTCCTGGCCCTGGATCGCGGTCGTGCCCTCGTACAGGGTGTCGATCTTCGCGTCGCGGATGTACTGCTCGATCGGGTACTCCTGGAGGTACCCGGAGCCGCCGAACGTCTGGAGCGACTGCGCCAGCTGCTCGTACGACTTCTCGGAACCGTAGCCCTTGACGATCGGCAGCAGCAGGTCGTTCATGGCGACGAGCGCCGAGGTGTCCTCGCCCGCCGCTTCCCTGGCGGTGATCTCGTCCTGGACGGACGCGGTGTGCAGGACCAGGGCGCGCATGCCCTCGGCGTACGCCTTCTGCGTCATGAGCGAGCGGCGGACGTCGGGGTGGTGCGTGATGGTGACCTTGGGCGCCGTCTTGTCCATGAAGTCGGCGAGGTCCGGGCCCTGGACGCGCTCCTTGGCGTACTCCAGCGCGTTGAGGTAACCGGTCGACAGCGTCGCGATCGCCTTCGTGCCGACCATCATCCGGGCGAACTCGATGATCATGAACATCTGGCGGATGCCGTCGTGCTTGTCGCCGATCAGCCAGCCCTTGGCGGGGTGCTGGTCGCCGAAGGTCATCTCGCACGTGTTGGACGCCTTGAGGCCCATCTTGTGCTCGACGTTGGTGGCGTAGACGCCGTTGCGCTCGCCCAGCTCGCCGGTCTCCCAGTCGAACTCGTACTTCGGGACGAGGAAGAGCGAGAGCCCCTTGGTGCCGGGGCCCGCACCCTCCGGCCGCGCGAGCACGTAGTGGAGGATGTTCTCCGACATGTCGTGCTCGCCGGACGTGATGAAGCGCTTCACGCCCTCGATGTGCCAGGAGCCGTCCTCCTGCCGGACCGCCTTCGTGCGGCCGGCGCCGACGTCCGAACCGGCGTCCGGCTCGGTCAGGACCATCGTCGAGCCCCACTGCTTGTCGACGGCTATCTGCGCGATCTTCTTCTGTGCCTCGTTGCCCTCCTCGAAGAGGACGCCGGCGAACGCCGGGCCCGAGGAGTACATCCAGACCGCCGGGTTGGCGCCGAGCAGCAGCTCCGCGTAGGCCCAGATCAGCGAGCGGGGGGAGGTGGTGCCGCCGATCTCCTCGGGGAGGCCGAGGCGCCAGTACTCGCTGTCCATGAAGGCCTGGTAGCTCTTCTTGAAGGACGCCGGTACGGGCGCGGTGTTGGTGGCCGGGTCGAAGACCGGCGGGTTGCGGTCGGCGTCCTCGAAGGAGGCGGCGAGGTCGTTCTCCGCGAGGCGGGCGATCTCGTCCAGGATGCTCTTGGCGGTCTCGACGTCCATCTCCGCGAACGGGCCGGTGCCGTACAGCTTGTCGCGGCCGAGGACCTCGAAGAGGTTGAACTCGATGTCGCGGAGGTTCGACTTGTAGTGACCCATGGCAACGGCTCCGTAAGGATCGGGAGGCAGATTCCTCGTACATCTACTACTGGCAAGTAGCTACGATGATGCTACCCGTCGGTAATAAGGCGCAACCCCTCAACGGGTCATCTGTGACGCTTCTCAATGCAAACTGCGGCCAGCGGCCGGAGGCGTCGACTCGATACGCTTGCGCGCATGTACGGCTACGACCAGAACCAGGGTGGACAGCAGCAGTACGCGCCGCCGCAGCCCCCGCCCCAGGGCGGCTACGGGGAGCAGCCGCTCTACCCGGAGCCGTCGCCGCCCTCGCTCGCCGACGCGGTGCGCGCCTTCACCACCGGATCGCTCTCCGCCGAGGACTTCCAGCAGATCTTCGCCACGTCGAGGGTCTACTGCCCGCGCGGCGACAATCCGGGATTCCTCGCGCTGCACAACACCCAGCAGCCGGTGATCCCGATGTTCACCTCGCTCAAGGAACTGCGTAAGTACGCCGGCAAGGAGTCGAAGTACTTCGTGATCACCGGAGCGGAGGTGATCGACCTGCTGCCGACCGGGTACGGCTTCGTCCTCGACATGGAGGGTGAGCACCGGATGGTCTTCGACGCGAAGGCGGTGGAGCAGATGGTCGACTTCGCCATGCGGCGGATGTACGGCTAGACGCGGTGGTGACGAGTGCCGGTGCCCGGGAGGAATTCCTCCCGGGCTCTTCTCGTTGGTGGTGGCAAGAAGTTCTATGTTCAACTAAAGTGGACGTACAAGGAGGCCCGCCATGCCTGCAGTAACCGTTGAGAACCCGCTGACCCTGCCGAAGGTCGTCGCACCGGGCGACGCCGTGTCGCGCCCCGTGCTGGCCGTCACGACCGCTCCGGGCGGTTTCGAAGGCGAGGGCTTCCCGGTACGCCGTGCCTTCGCCGGCATCGACTACACATACCTCGACCCGTTCATCATGATGGACCAGATGGGTGAGGTGGAGTACGAGGCCGGAGAGCCGAAGGGCACGCCCTGGCACCCCCACCGCGGCTTCGAGACGGTCACGTACCTGATCGACGGCACGTTCGTCCACCAGGACAGCAACGGCGGCGGCGGCACGATCCGCAACGGCGACACCCAGTGGATGACCGCCGGGTCCGGCCTGCTGCACATCGAGGCTCCGCCGGAGTCGCTGGTCATGTCGGGCGGCCTGTTCCACGGCCTCCAGCTGTGGGTCAACCTGCCCGCCTCCGACAAGATGATGGCCCCCCGCTACCAGGACATCCGCGGCGGCCAGGTGCAGCTGCTGACGTCGCCGGACGGGGGCGCGCTGCTCCGTGTCATCGCGGGCGAGCTGGACGGCCACGAGGGCCCCGGCATCACGCACACGCCGATCACGATGATCCACGCGACGCTGCGGCCGGGTGCGGAGATCACGCTTCCGTGGCGTGCGGACTTCAACGCGCTGGCGTACGTCCTGGCCGGCCGCGGCAGCGTCGGTACGGACCGCCGCCCCGTCCGCACGGGCCGGACCGCGGTCTTCGGCGACGGGGACTCGCTGACCGTCCGCGCGGACGAGCAGCAGGACGCGAACGCCCCGGACCTGGAGATCGTCCTCCTCGGCGGGCGCCCGATCCGGGAGCCGATGGCGCACTACGGGCCGTTCGTGATGAACACGCAGCAAGAGCTGAAGCAGGCCTTCGAGGACTTCCAGCGGGGCCGCCTCGGCACCGTCCCGGCCGTCCACGGCATGCGCTGAGCGGTGTGGCTCCGCCCGGGTGACGGACCGCGGTCCGTCACCCGGGCGGGCCCCGCCGACGGGCCGCCCCGCGCCGCCCGTGATCCGCTGGCACCGTGCAGCCGACTCAGCCGCTCCTCCCCGAGTCCGCGCACCGGGTCGCCGCCTGGTGTGTCGTCGCGCTGCTCGTCACCGGGGTCGCCGCGGTGGGGGTCTGGCTGTGCGTCACCTTCAGGACCGCCGTCACCCCCGTCCTGCTCGCCCTCCTAGGAACCGCGCTGCTCGGGCCCCTGCACCGGCGGCTCGTCAAGATGCGGCTGAACCGGTCGCTCGCCGCCCTGCTCACCTGTGTCGCGGTGGTCGCCGTCGTCGGCGGCGCCTCGTACATCGTCGTCAACGCGCTCGTCGGGACCGGTGACCAGATCCTCGGCTCGCTCCGGCAGGCGGCCCGGGACCTGTCCCGGCACTTCGGGGCGGCCGGGACCTCCCTGGACGACGTGGCCCAGAACGCCAGGGGACTGCTCGGCAGGTTCGGCGGGACCGCGGCGTCCGGGGTGATCACCGGGCTCAGCGTCGTCGGGGAGATGGCCGCGGTCGCCGTCCTGGCCCTGCTGCTGATCTTCTTCTTCCTCCGGGACTCGGACCGGGCCGCCGGGACCCTGCGGGCCCTCTCCCCCGGCTCGACCGGCGACGCCGTCGAAGCGATGGGCCGCCGCGCCTTCGAGGCCGTCGAGGGCTTCATGCGCGGTACGACGTTCATCGCGCTGATCGACGCGGTCCTCATCACCGTCGGGCTGCTGGTCCTGGAGGTGCCCGGCGCGGTCGGCCTCGGCGCGCTGGTCTTCGTCGGCGCGTACATCCCCTACCTCGGCGCCTTCATCTCCGGCGCGGTCGCGGTGCTCGTCGCGCTCGCGGACCGGGGGTTCGTGATCGCGCTGTGGGCGCTGGGGGTCGTACTGGCCGTACAGATGCTGGAAGGGCACGTCCTCCAGCCAGTGATCCAGAGCCGGACCGTGCAGATGCACCCGGCTCTGGTGATGCTGGCGATCACCGCCGGGGCGTCCGTCGCGGGCATCCTCGGGATGCTTCTCGCCGTGCCGCTGACGGCGGCCGTCTTCGGGGTGATCGGAGAGCTGCGCAGGCGTCACGAGCATCACGAGCACGAGAGCGCGAGGGCCGCGCCGGGCAGGGGCGCGCCCGGCGCCGGACTCTAGCGTGCTCTCACACGGCCTGCGGGGGGACGGCGTTCCCGGTCACCGGCTCGAAGCCGGCGAGCATCTGCTCCAGTGGAGGTCGGTGCCGTGTCGGGGCGTCCCCTCGGGTGCCGAACGTTCGGGCACCGGGATCTGCTTCGGGGTGGCTGCGTTCGACGCCCTGCGGGGAGCGCCCCGGCACGTCCCCTCCCGCCACCGTGGCAGGCGTCGCGGGAGCGCGGGCCGCTCTAATGGCTCTGCGGAGCGCCGTCCTCGTAGAGCTCGAACCAGATGCACTTGCCCTCACCCCTCGGGTCCACCCCCCAGGTGTCCGCGAGCATCTCCATCAGGATCAGTCCGCGTCCGCTGGACGCCATCTCCCCCGGGCGCCGCTTGTGCGGCAGTTCGTCGCTGGAGTCCGCCACCTCGACCCTCAGCCGCCGCGCGCCGGGCTCGCCCGTCGCCTCGGCGACCAGCAGGGCGTCGCCGTCCGTGTGCACCAGGACGTTGGTGACCATCTCCGAGACCATCAGCACGGCCGAGTCGAGCTGCTCCGCGTCCGCCCAGTCGTGCAGCAGGTCCCGCAGCTGCTGCCGGGCGGCGGCGATCCGCTCCGGCTCGGCCTGGGCCACGGACAGCGCCGTACGCCGGACCGGGGCGTGCGGGCCCACCGGGGAGCCGGGGCCGCGGCCGTCGCCCTCGCGGCACAGCAGCAGCAGCGCGATGTCGTCCTCGCGGCGGTCCACGAGCGGGCCCGTGGTGTAGTGCGAGGCGGGGCCGTGCACGGCGGCGACGAGGGCGTCGGCGAGCTTCTCCAGGCTGTCGCCGGTGTGCTCCTCCATGATCTGGCGGAGCCTGGCCCAGCCGGTGTCCAGGTCGTGGCCGCCGGTCTCGATGAGGCCGTCCGTACAGATCATGATCGTCTCGCCCGGTTCGAGGACCAGGCGCGTCGTCGGGTAGTCCGTGTCCGGGACGATGCCCAGGGGGAGCCCGCCGGCGGTCGGCCGGACCAGCACCGTCCCGTCGCTCAGGCGCACCGCCGGTTCGGGGTGGCCCGCGCGGGCGATGTCGAGGAAGCCGGTGGTGGGGTCGGCCTCGATGTAGAGGCAGGTCGCGAAGCGCGGGCTGGAGTAGTCGCCGGGGTCGTAGGTGTCGGCCCCCGGGAAATCATGCAGCCCGTGCAGGAAGCGGGAGGCGCGGGAGAGGACCGCGTCCGGACGGTGTCCCTCGGAGGCGTACGCGCGCAGGGCGATCCGCAGCTGGCCCATCAGTCCGGCCGCCCGCACGTCGTGTCCCTGTACGTCGCCGATGACCAGCGCTATTCGCCCGTTGGGCAGCGGGATCATGTCGTACCAGTCGCCGCCGACCTGGAGGCCCCCGCCGGTCGGCACGTACCGCGCCGCCACCGTCATGCCGGGGATCTCCGGGCCCAGCGTCGGCATCATCGACCGCTGGAGGCCCAGCGACAGTTCGCGCTCGCTCTCGGCCACCGAGGCCCGCTCCAGCGCCTGGGCGAGCATCCGGGCGACCGTCGTCAGCACGGAGCGCTCGTCGGGGGTGAACGCGACGGGGTGCGCGAAGCCCGCCATCCAGGAGCCCATGGTGCGGCCGGCCACCGTCAGCGGCAGGAAGGCCCAGGAGCGGCGGGAGGGGGTGCGGGCGAGGGGGCGGCCGGCGGGATAGCGGTGGCTGTACTCCTCGGGGGACGAGAGGTAGATGGCCCGGCCGGTCCGTACGACCTCGGACGCCGGATGGTCCGTGTCCAGCAGCATGTCGGCGAACGGGAGCTCGTCGACGGGGCCGTATCCGTGGTGCCCCAGGACCGTGATGCGGCTGCCCGAGGAGCCGAAGACGGCGAGGCTGTCCGGTGAGAAGCCGGGCATCGACAGGGACGCGGCGACCCGCAGCACCTCGGACGTGGACCGCGCCTCCGCGAGCGCCCGCCCCGCGTCCAGCAGGAACGCCTCGCGGGAGCGGCGCCAGTCGCCGGTGACCGGGGAGTGCGCGGCCTCGCCCGGCTGCGGCTCGGCGACCTCCTGGAGGGTGCCGAAGAGTTGGTAGTCGCCGTTGGCGGAGACCGGCTTGGAGCGGCTGCGCACGGTCCTGAGCATCCGCCCCTCCACATCCATGATCCGGAGCCGGGCCTCGGCGAGGGTGCCCTCGGCGGCCGCGAGGCTCACGACCCCGTTGATCTCGTTCCAGTCGGCGGGGTGGAAGCGGGAGCGCACGGCGGCCTCGGGAAGCACCACGGACTCGGCGGGCAGGCCGAGGAGCCGGGCGGCTTCCGCGTCGAGCGTGACGACTCCGGATGCGTTGTCCCAGTGCCACAGGCCGGTCGCGATGGCGGCCAGGATGTCCTCGGTACGCATTGCTTCATCTTTACAGGTCGGAGCCGGACCGGCCGTGCGGAGCACGGGCCAGAAAAAGGAGAGACGCCGGGCGGTAACCTGGAGTGTCTTGTGACAACCCCGAATCCCGAAGGCTGGATGAACGACGATGCATCGGTACAGGTCCCACACCTGCGGCGAGCTCCGCGCCTCTGACGTCGGCACCGACGTCCGGCTGAGCGGCTGGCTGCACAATCGTCGAGACCTGGGCGGCATCCTCTTCATCGATCTGCGCGACCACTACGGCATCACGCAGCTCGTCGCCCGCCCCGGCACCCCGGCGTACGACGCCCTCGACAAGCTCAACAAGGAGTCGGTCGTCCGCGTCGACGGCCGGGTCGTCTCGCGCGGCGCCGACAACGTCAACCCGGAGCTGCCCACCGGCGAGATCGAGGTCGAGGTCTCCGGGGTCGAGCTGCTGGGCGCGTCGCAGCAGCTGCCGTTCCAGATCAACACCGACGACGGGGTGGGCGAGGAGCGCCGTCTGGAGTACCGCTTCCTCGACCTGCGCCGCGAGCGCATGCACCGCAACATCATGCTGCGTACGGCCGTCATCTCGGCCGTCCGCCACAAGATGACGGCGCTCGGCTTCAACGAGATGGCGACCCCGATCCTGACGGCGACGTCTCCCGAGGGCGCCCGCGACTTCGTGGTCCCCTCCCGCCTGAACCCGGGCAAGTTCTACGCCCTCCCGCAGGCTCCGCAGCAGTTCAAGCAGCTGCTGATGATCTCGGGATTCGACCGCTACTTCCAGATCGCGCCGTGCTTCCGCGACGAGGACGCCCGCGCCGACCGCTCGCCGGGCGAGTTCTACCAGCTCGACGTCGAGATGAGCTTCGTCGAGCAGGAGGACGTCTTCCAGCCGATCGAGAAGCTGATGACCGAGCTCTTCGAGGAGTTCGGAGGCGGCCGCCACGTCACGTCGCCCTTCCCGCGGATCCCGTTCCGCGAGTCGATGCTGAAGTACGGCAACGACAAGCCGGACCTGCGCGCCAAGCTGGAGCTCGTCGACATCTCGGACGTCTTCGCCGGCTCGGAGTTCAAGGCGTTCGCCGGGAAGCACGTCCGCGCGCTGCCGGTGCCGGACACGGCGGGCCAGTCCCGGAAGTTCTTCGACGGCCTCGGCGACTACGCCGTCGAGCACGGCGCGAAGGGCCTGGCCTGGGTGCGCGTCGGCGAGGACGGTTCGCTGAGCGGCCCGATCGCCAAGTTCCTCACCGAGGAGAACGTCAAGGTCCTCACCGAGCGCCTGTCGCTGGCCCCCGGCCACGCGGTCTTCTTCGGCGCGGGCGAGTTCGACGAGGTCTCCAAGATCATGTCGGCGGTCCGGGTCGAGGCCGCCAAGCGCGCCGGCCACTTCGAGGAGGGCGTCTTCCGGTTCTGCTGGATCGTCGACTTCCCGATGTACGAGAAGGACGAGGAGACCGGCAGGATCGACTTCTCGCACAACCCCTTCTCGATGCCGCAGGGCGGTATCGAGGCCCTGGAGACCCAGGACCCGCTGGACATCCTGGGCTGGCAGTACGACATCGTCTGCAACGGCGTCGAGCTGTCCTCCGGCGCGATCCGCAACCACGAGCCCGACGTCATGTTCAAGGCGTTCGAGATCGCCGGTTACTCGAAGGAGACCGTCGAGCGCGAGTTCGCGGGCATGCTCCGTGCCTTCCAGTTCGGCGCCCCGCCGCACGGCGGCATCGCCCCGGGCATCGACCGCATCGTGATGCTGCTCGCCGACGAGCCGAACATCCGCGAGACGATCGCGTTCCCGCTCAACCAGAACGCCCAGGACCTGATGATGGGCGCGCCGACGACGCTGGACGAGGCCCGTCTGCGGGAGCTCAACATTCAGTTGCGGAAGCCGGTTTCCGACAAGTAGTGCGTTTAGGTTGAAGGGGTTCGGAATCGATCGGTTCCGGGCCCCTTCTTCCATGTCGCGGATGCTTCCTGGAAGCGAGGGCCTGTGGGGCCGGCCTCTCCGCGGAACGCGTCGAGGCGGTCCGTTCGGCAGCACGACGACGAAAGGGACGAAATGAAGCGCCGGAACCGGATCATGGCGCCGCTGACCGCGCTGCTGGCGGCAGCCGCATTCCTGGCGGCGGGCTGCGGTACGAGCACGAGCGGCACGAGCGCCAGTACGGGTTCCACCGCCCCCACCACCGGGACGCCGCAAGGCACCGCACGGCCCGGCGCACCGGCGCACGAGGTGTCCGGCGGCAAGACGGGCAAGGGCGCGCCGGACCGGCCCGCGTCGCCGGAGAAGCGCCCGCTGCTCCGGCTCCCGGGCCTGGGCCCCAAGACCCTCGCCCGGGTCCCCGGCCGCACCCGCCAGGCACTCGTCGTCACCGGAGAGGGCCGCGACGAGAACCGGGGCACGGCGGTCCTCTACGAGCGCGACCGCCCCGGCGCCCCCTGGCGCCCCGGCCCCTCCTGGCCCACCCACAACGGCCTGCGCGGCTGGACCGGCAAGCACATGCGCGACGACCTGCGCTCCCCGATCGGCGTCTTCACCCTGACGGACGCGGGCGGCCTGCTCCCCGATCCGGGCGCGAAGCTGCCGTACGACGAGGGTCCCGCCTTCACCGCCCGCGGCACGGGCTCACGGGGCGAGCCGCTCGCGGGCTCCTTCGACTACGTCATCGCCATCGACTACAACCGCGAGCCCGGCACCACCCCGCTGGACCGGTCCCGCCCCCTCGGCGCGGCCCGGGGCGGCGGCATCTGGCTCCACGTGGACCACGACGGCCCGACGCAGGGCTGCGTGTCCCTGCGGAAGGACGTGATGAAGCACCTCCTGCGCACGATCGACCCGGCGAAGAACCCGGTGGTGGTGATGGGCGACGCGGCGTCGCTGCGCGACTGAGCGGACGCACAGCACTTCGCCCCGCCGGTCGGGTGACCGGCGGGGCGAAGGACGGGGCCGGGCCGGGAGGGGGCCGGCCGGCTTCCGCGGTGCCGTCAGGCGCCGACCGGCTCCTCGGAGCCGGCCGGGTCGGAGTCGAGCGCCTCGGAGCCGGCCGGGTCGGAGTCGAGCGCCTCGGAGGTGTCGTCGAACCCGGCCGTGCGCTGGGCCGGGACTTCCGCGGCGAGGCGGGTCGTCATGCGGGCGCGGCGGTCGTCGGCCTTGGCGCACAGGGCCAGGGCGGCCGCGTTGAAGCGGACCAGGGAGGGCGGGTCGGACGGGCCGAGGAGGTGCTCCTTCAGCTCGGCGCGGGCCTCCTTGTACGGGTCCTTCTCCGGACGGCGCACGGACTCCAGGAGCTCCGGGACGCCGGACGCGTCCGGGGAGAGGACGGCGGCGGCCCGCACGGTCGGGAAGCCGGCCCGGAACTCGGTCTCCGTCATGCCGCTGGTGTTGGCCACGGCGTACGGCTTCTCGCTGTGCAGGTAGTCCGAGACGACGCTCGACACATCGCTGATCAGCAGGTCGGCCTGGTTGAAGCAGCTGTAGATGCCGGGGCGCGCGGTGACGACGATCCGGTGCTCCCACTCGGGGAAGGACGCCCAGTAGGCCGCCTCCCAGGCCGCGGCGGCCGCCGCGACGGCCGCCGCGCGGCCCTCCTCGGGCGAGCCCTGCAGCAGCATCCGCTCCAGCTCGTCCACACCGGTCCGGAAGCCGGTGCTGGTGAGCCGGTCGAGTTCGGCGGTGCGGCGGTCGAGTTCGGCGGCGGCCTCGGGACCGGGGCGGGGGCCGGAGCGCCCGGCGTTGGCCTCGGCGATCATCGCGCGGATGCGCTTGTCGGCGGCCCCGGCCTCCGGGTCGACGGAGCCGGTCATCGGGTGCGGCTTGTAGAGCAGCCGTACGCGGTCGTCCTCCAGGAGCGCGCGGACGAGGTTCTCGCCGGCCAGGACGACCGAGGTGTTGCCGGGGTTGCCGTCCCAGCCCTCCCAGGTGGGGGCGTACAGCACGGTCGTGTACGTGCCCTCGGGAGCGCCCGTGTAGGGCAGGATCGGGGCCAGCTGCGGGCGGCCCACCTCCACCACGTCCTTGTCGTCGACGCCGGTCTCGGCGAGCTGGTAGCGCTCGCGCGCCGCCGGGCCGGCCACCCACACCTCGTCGTACGCCTTGGCGTACGGGTTGCAGCTGGACAGCTTGTCGCTCTCGCCGTGGTTGGTGAAGGCGTGCTTGATGGAGGGGATGCGCAGCACCTGCGAGGTCTTACCGGAGTTCGCCGGGTGCAGCATCATCTTCAGCGTCGAGTTCTCCAGCGCGAACATGTGCGCGACCCTGGGGATGCAGATGATCGGCACGTCCGTGGCCTGGATCTTCTGCACCATGAAGCGCTCGCGCAGCACGATCAGCGGCTTGCCGTCCAGCTCGGAGAGCGTGGAGAGCCACATGTTCGCCTGGTACGCCGAGGTGGTGCCGCCGGAGAAGTACATCGCCACGGTCGGCCGGTACTCCGCCAGCCAGGCGTCCAGCCACTCCAGCGTCTCCTGCTGGGTGGCGGGGCGCTTCTTCGGCAGCAGCCAGGTGGCCAGGCGGACGGTGCCGGCGGCCATCAGGGCGAGGGAGACGCCGATGCCGGCGGCGCCGCCGTACACGTCCCCGGTGACCGCGGTGACCAGCAGGCCGGCGGTGGCGGGCACGGAGAAGGTGAGCAGCCGGTGGCCGGGGCGGCGGGCCAGGATCCGCGGGGGAGCGGTGGAGGGGCGCAGCGCCGAGGCGTCGATGTTGCGGGTGACGATGGGCAGCGTGCGGACGCGCCGGACCATCAGCGCCACCGCCTGGCAGACGAAGTGCAGCGCGTAGAAGAACAGCAGCGCGATGGTGAGGGGGGAGTGCTCACGCAGCGGCTGGATGTCGTCGATGCGCAGCAGGCCGACCAGGATCAGCATGTCGCGCAGCAGCTGCCGGACGGTGACGTCGAAGCGTATTCGGTTCAGCTTCGAGAGCAGGGAGGGGCGCTTGTACTGGAGGTACAGGTCGAGCGCGAGACCCGCGGCGGAGGCGGCGACGAACACCGGCACCTGGGCCAGCAACGCGCCGACGAGCTGAGCTGCGAATGCCGCGAGCATCGCGAGCAGCGCGGAGAGCTGCACGACGCGGCGGCGGCGGGGGAGTCCGGTAGAGGGCACGGGTGGGGCTCCTGGCAGGGAGGAACGATCGAATGGGGGAAACCGTTGGGGGGCGGCCGGCCTTCTCGCACCTGAAGGGCGGAATGGGGGATGACGAGGAAGGTCGACCGCTGACCGTATGACGCGTACCGCCTCCGCACCAATCGGTCGAGACAATAATCACCTCAAGCGGACATATGACCGGCCTTCCGGGCCTGCCTCCCCGTCAAGGACCGGCCGCGGCGGGGGGCGGCCGACGAAGGGGCAGGGCCCGGTGGTGATCTCCGGGCCCTGCCCCCTCGTGCGCCGTACGGTACTGCTGGTGTTCAGTCCTTCTTCGGCTCCTCCAGGCGGGGGAACAGCACCGCGCCCTTCGTCACCGTCACGCCGGCCGGGAGCTGCCCCCACGTGGCCGCGTCCTGGACCGGCCGGCCGTCGAGGGCGCCCAGGGCCGCCTCCGCGCCCAGGGAGTCCCACAGCTTCTGCGAGGTCTCGGGCATGACCGGGTTCAGCAGGACGGCCATCGCGCGCAGCGACTCGGCGGCCGTGTAGAGGATCGTCGCGAGGCGGGCCCTGCCCTGGGGCGACTCGTCCTTGGCCACCTTCCACGGCTCCTGCTCCGTGATGTAGCCGTTGACCTGCTTCACGAAGTCGAAGATCGCCAGGATGCCGCCCTGGAAGTCCAGCTCCTCGCCGATCTTCCGGTCGGCCTCGGCGACCGCCTTCGCGAGACCGCCCCGGACCGCCGTCTCCGCGTCACCGGCCGCCGTCGCCTCCGGCAGCGTGCCGCCGAAGTACTTGCCGACCATCGCGGCCACGCGCGAGGCGAGGTTGCCGAAGTCGTTCGCGAGCTCGCTCGTGTAGCGGGCGCTGAAGTCCTCCCAGGAGAACGACCCGTCCTGGCCGAAGGCGATCGCCCGCAGGAAATACCAGCGGTAGGCGTCCACGCCGAAGTGCGAGGTCAGGTCCTGCGGCTTGATGCCGGTCAGGTTCGACTTCGACATCTTCTCGCCGCCGACCATCAGCCAGCCGTTGGCCGCGACCCGGCCCGGGACCGGCAGGCCCTGCGCCATCAGCATCGCGGGCCAGATGATCGCGTGGAAGCGCAGGATGTCCTTGCCGACCAGGTGGACGTCGGCCGGGAACGTCGTGTCGAACTTCGCCTGGTCCGCGCCGTAACCGACGGCGGTGGCGTAGTTGAGGAGAGCGTCGACCCACACGTAGATGACGTGCTTCTCGTCCCACGGGACCGGGATGCCCCAGTCGAACGTCGAGCGCGAGATGGAGAGGTCCTGGAGGCCCTGCCGCACGAAGTTCAGGACCTCGTTGCGGGCCGACTCGGGCTGGATGAAGCCGGGGTTGGCCCCGTAGAACTCCAGCAGCTTCGGGCCGTACTCGCTGAGTTTGAAGAAGTAGTTCTCCTCCTTGAGGATCTCCACCGGCTTCTTGTGGACCGGACACAGCTTCGTGCCGTCCTCGGCCTCGATGAGATCGCCCGGGAGCTTGTACTCCTCGCAGCCCACGCAGTACGGGCCTTCGTACCCGCCCTTGTAGATCTCGCCCTTGTCGTACAGGTCCTGCACGAACTCCTGCACACGGTCGGTGTGCCGCTTCTCCGTCGTGCGGATGAAGTCGTCGTTCGCGATGTCCAGGTGCTCCCAGAGGGGCTTCCAGGCCTCTTCGACGAGCTTGTCGCACCACTCCTGGGGCGAGACCCCGTTCGCCTCGGCAGTGCGCATGATCTTCTGACCGTGCTCGTCCGTGCCGGTGAGGTACCACACCTTCTCGCCGCGCTGACGGTGCCAGCGCGTGAGCACGTCACCTGCAACGGTCGTGTAGGCGTGGCCCAGGTGAGGAGCGTCGTTGACGTAGTAAATCGGGGTCGTGACGTAGAACGCCTTCGCCCCCTGCTTCTCGGATCCAGTGGCCGCCATGGTCGAAATCCTAACGGCCCACGGGAGATCCACTCACACGCATAAAACGGCGGGACGGTGACGGCGGTGCCCCGTCCTTGCGGGGTCTCGCCGTCACCGTCCCGGTGGTCTAGCCCTTGAGGTCCTTCAGGCCCTTCAGCCCCTGGACCAGCTGTGTGTACAGCTCGGCGTCCGCGACCGCGCGCGGGGCCGGGCCCGCGTGGAAGAACGCGGCGTTGGGGACGTCGAGCTTCCGGAGGAAGTCGAAGCCCTTGGCGTCGTGCTCGCCGAACGCGACGAACTGCCAGAAGAGGGACTTTCCGGCGGCGTCGGCCAGGGCCTGCTTGGCGGGTCCCTTGGCGTCGGGGGGACCGTCCGTCTGGAAGACGACCAGGGCGGGGCGGCCGCTGCCGGACTTCTCGTGGTGCGCGACGACCTCCTCGACGGCGCGGTGGTAGCTCGTACGCCCCATGTGCCCGATGGCGGCGTGCGCCTCGTCCACACGGCCCTCGTACGCACCGAGGCTCACGTCGACGGTCCCGTCGATGTCGGTCGAGAAGAACACGACGTGTACGGCGGCGTCGCCGTCGAGGTGCGCGGCGAGGGCGAGGGTCCGGTCGGCGAGGTGCTGGGCGCTGCCGTCCTTGTAGAACGACCGCATGGACCCGGACCGGTCGAGCACCAGGTACACGTCCGCCCGAGCCCCGGCGAGCTGCTCGGCGTCGAGCGCGGCCCCGGCGGCCCGGTAGTGGGCGGCGAGCGCGGGGGCGCGCGACGTGATGTCCGCGAGGGAAAGGGCGGAACCCCCGCCTTCGCCGACAACGCCGTCGCTGTCGTCGGCGCTCTGGCCGAGGGGCTCCCCGTCGGCGGCGAGCGGCTCGGGTTCGGTGACCGTTTCCGGTTCGGGGGCGGCGGTGACGGCCGGAGTGAGCGCCGGCTCGGCCTCGGCGGCCGGGGCGGGCTCCGCAACCGGCTCGGGCTCGGCCTCGGTGGCCGGGGCGGGCTCGGGCTCCGGGGCGGTGTCGGCTGCCGCTGCGGGTTCTGCGGCCGGCTCGGCCTCGGGCTCGGCGGTGACCGGCTTCGTGGCGGTCGGCTCGGGCGAGGTGTCCTCGGTGTCGGCCGGGGTCTCGGTCTCCGGCTCGGTGACCGGTGCGGGTGCGGCGTCGGCGGCGAGCGGCTCGGGTTCGGTGACCGTTTCCGGTTCGGGGGCGGCGGTGACGGCCGGAGTGAGCGCCGGCTCGGCCTCGGCGGCCGGGGCGGGCTCCGCAACCGGCTCGGGCTCGGGCTCGGCGGCTGGGGCGGGCTCCGTGGCGGCGGGCTCGGGATCCGGAGTGGCGGTGGCCGCGACGGGCTCGGCTGCCGGGACGGCCTCGGGCTCGGCGGCCGGGGCGGGCTCCGTGGCGGCGGGCTCGGGATCCGGAGTGGCGGTGGCCGCGACGGGCTCGGCTGCCGGGACGGCCTCGGGCTCGGCGGCGACCGGCTCCGGGTCGGCTGCCGGCTCGCGGGTGGTTTCCGGCTCGGCGTCGGGCGCGGTCTCCTCGGAGGGCTCGGTGGCCGTCGTCGTCGCCGGTAGGTCGTCGTCGGCCCTGGCGGCCTCGTCGGCGGCGGGCTCGGCGGGGGCTTCTGCCGCGGCCGGCTCGGGAACGGCCGCGTTCGCCTCGGGCTCGGTGGGCTGTGAGGGAACCGTGACCGGGGCCGAGGGGGACGCGGGGGCCGGGTCGGCCGGGGTGGACTGGGCCGGGACGTTCGGAGCCGGCGGGGGAGTCGTCGTGCGGGACGCGGGCGGGTTGTCGAAGGCCGCCGCCACCAGGTCCGATGCGATGCCCGGCGCCGCCGGCTTCCCGGCCGGCTTCTCCGCCGCCGTTTCGTCCTCCTGGGCCGTGGCCTGCGACGGGGCGGGCACTGAGGCCACCGTCTCCCTGACCTCGGCGGACGCGGTTTCCGGTTCCGGCGCGGAGGCCGGGTCCGGCTCACGTTCGGCCTGGGACGGAACGGAAGCTGCCGTCGAGGTCTCCCGTGCCGGCGGCTGCTCGTTGCTCTCCGCTCGATCGCGTCCGAACACCTTGCGCAGCAAGCTCCGAATGCCCATGGGCGAGGCCTTTCGCATGAGTTGGGTGCGATGCACGTCCGCACCCGTGGGATCAACCCTGGCCAGGGCGGACACGTAAGGTTAGCGGCCCCGCCCGTTGATCTTCGGGAGGGTCAGCCGTGCCGTTTTGGTTCCGGGCGCGTTCCGGGCGCGTTCCGGGCGCACGCGGCTCGCGCCGGCGAACACCGGTGCCCGGTGCGACCCTCCGGACCGCCCCGGCGGCCGCCCCCGCGCCCCTTACTCCGTACGCGTCCTCGCCGCCACGCCAACTCCCACACGGCCGTCACGCATTCACCTGGCGTTCACCCCACAGCCGCCGGAACGCGCGCGCACGCCCCTAACGTCACGGCCGGAGACATTCCGACACGAACACGATGTCGGCGCAGGGCGCGCCGAAACACAGCCCGTACAGCCTATTTGGAGGGGTCCGTGCGCAATCTGCTGCCGCTGCTCAACTCGCCGCACTCGGGTGGGCGCTCCGCGCTGACCTGTCGCTACCGCTGCGGAGACGCCTGCTTCCAGGAGGTCCCGAACACCAGCGACAACGAGTACGCCGGTGACGTCATAGCCGGTGCTCTGTCGAGACGGTCGATGATGCGCGCCGCCGCCGTGGTGACCGTGGCCACCGCCGCCGGAGCCTCGGCCCTCACCGGGCCCGCCGCCCCGCAGGCCGTGGCGGCGGAAGGCCGCCAGAAGCCCCAGGCCGGCAAGGGCAGGAGCGACGGCGCCCGCGGACTGCGCTTCGCGCCCGTCGCGCCCAACACCGCCGACGCCGTCACGATCCCCGACGGCTACGCCCAGAACGTCGTCATCCGCTGGGGCGAGCCCATCCTCCGCGGCGCCCCCGCCTTCGACCCGGACAAGCAGTCCGCCAAGGCGCAGGCCGGTCAGTTCGGCTACAACAACGACTTCCTCTCCCTGCTCCCCCTCCCCGGTGAGCACGGCCGCCAGGTACTCGTCGCCAACCACGAGTACACGGACGAGATCCTGATGTTCAAGGGGTACGACCCGGCCAAGCCCACCCGCGAGCAGGTCGAGACCGCCTGGGCCGCCCACGGCCTGTCCGTCGTCGTGGTCCAGGAGGAGCGCAAGTCCGGCAGGCTCACGCCGGTCACCCGCCACCACCTCAACCGCCGCCTCCACACCACCTCCGTCTTCGAGCTGACCGGCCCCGCCGCCGGCAGCGCGCTCCTGAAGACGTCCGCCGACCCGACCGGCAGGAAGGTCCTCGGCACGCTCAACAACTGCGCCGGCGGCACCACCCCGTGGGGCACGACCCTGCACGGCGAGGAGAACTTCAACCAGTACTTCGCCAACGGCTCCAGCGCCACCGACAAGCGCTACGGCATCGGGTCCGGCGCCACCGAGCGCAAGTGGGAGCTCTTCGACAAGCGCTTCGACGTCAAGCAGGAGCCGAACGAGTCCCACCGCCAGGGCTGGGTCGTCGAGCTCGACCCGTACGACCCCGACTCGACGCCCCGCAAGCGCACCGCGCTCGGCCGCTTCAAGCACGAGGCCGCGCAGCCCCGCCTGACCGCCGACGGCCGCCCGGTCGTCTACATGGGCGACGACGAGCGCTTCGACTACTTCTACAAGTTCGTCTCGTCCAAGCGGATGAAGAAGGGCAACTCGCGGGCCGCCCGCGAGCACAACCTCACCCTTCTCGACGAGGGCACGCTGTACGTCGCCAAGATCACCGGCGACTCCCCCGGCGAGGTCGACGGCACGGGCAAGCTCCCCGATGACGGCGAGTTCGACGGCAGCGGCGTCTGGATCCCGCTCGCCACCGGCACCACCTCGCACGTCCCCGGCATGACGGCCGAAGAGGTGTACGTCTTCACGCGCCTCGCGGGCGACAAGGTCGGCGCGACCAAGATGGACCGCCCCGAGGACGTCGAGCCGAGCCCCCGCACCGGCCGCGTGTACGTCGCCCTGACGAACAACACCGACCGGGGCAAGCCCGGCAAGGCGGGCGCCGACGAGGCCAACCCGCGCAACCTCAACAAGCACGGCCAGGTCCTGGAGCTCGCCGAGCACTGGGACGACCCGGCGTCGGACGGTTTCGCCTGGCGGCTCTTCCTGGTCGCGGGCGACCCGGACGACCCGGCGACGTACTTCGCGGGCTTCCCGAAGGACAAGGTCAGTCCGATCTCCTGCCCGGACAACGTGGCCTTCGACCCGCACGGCAACCTGTGGCTGTCCACGGACGGCAACCAGCTCGGCTCCCACGACGGCCTGTTCGGCGTGGCGACGCGCGGCGAGCGGCGCGGTGAGCTGAAGCAGTTCCTGACCGTCCCGAAGGGCGCGGAGACCTGCGGTCCGGTCATCCAGGACCGCCGCGTGCTCGTCGCGGTCCAGCACCCGGGCGAGGTCGACGGCGCGAGCGTCGAGAAGCCGGCGTCGGTCTGGCCCGACGGCCCCGGCAGGATCGTCCGCCCGTCGGTCGTGGCGGTCTACCGCAAGGACGGCCGCGACATCGGCGTGTAGCCGTACGCCGAAGGGGCTGGAGCGTGCCGGTGACGGCGGGCTTCAGCCCCTTCGGCGTTCCGCGCCCACCTGGTCGCGCCACCTCGTGTACTGCTCCGCCGCGTCCCCCGTGTACGCCCACGGCACCCGCGCCGCGCGGCCGTCCAGCAGCGCGAAGGCCTCCCGCGCCTCGTCCGGCAGGCCCGCCCAACAGGCCGCGTGCGCGAGGTAGTTCAGCTCGCCGACCTCCTCCGGGGCCACGGGTCCGGGCGGCCGCCCGCCCAGCCACCGCTCCTGGGTCCGGCGTACCTCCGTCACGGCCAGTTCGTGGTGCCAGTGCTGGTCGAAGCCGCGCACCGGACGGCCCCCGGCCGCCGCCGCGACGTACCGGTACTCCTCCACCCGCGCGATCTGCACCAGCACCGGCAGCGGCGACCCGGCGGGCGCCGCGCCCGCCGCGTCGCGGGCGAAGTCGTACATCCGGCCGTGCGTGCCGTGCCAGCGCGCCGAGTGGTAGCGCAGCAGCTGCACATGGCCCTCGATGTTGTACGGGTCGCGGCGCCGCAGCTCCTCCCACCATTCGCGCAGCTCCGCCCGGCCGACCCCGTCGCCGTACAGCCGCGCCACGGTCAGCAGCGAGACCCAGGGCATCGGATCGGCGGGGCGTGCGTCGGCCGCGCTCAGGCAGGTCATGACGGCGACGTCGATACGGGCGCGGTCGATCTCGGTGCCGCGTCCCGCCGCGATGGCCTGGTTGAAGACCCGTACGACCTCGGTCGCGGCCCGCAGCACCGCGGCGTCCGGGGTGTCCGGCTCGGCCGCCCGCCACGTCTCCACCACGGAGCTGCTCGCGGCCGCGTTCGCGAGCAGTCGCAGCCGGTGGGTGCGCAGGGGCCAGTTCTCGCCCGTGGCGCGCAGCAGGTCGCGTACGCCCTGCCAGCGGCCGATCACGATGTCCTGCCGGGCCGCGGTCAGCGGCCGGTCGCCGAAGTCCGGGTCGAAGTCGGGCGCGCGACCGGAACCGGATCCGGAACGGCGGCGGCGTACGGCCATCGGAGCACCTCCTGGTCAGAGAGTCGGCGGTCGGAAATCCGTGGTCACGGGGCCGGGGTCAGAAGTCGGTGGGGAATCCGGCGTCGACGTGGTCCCGGCGGCCCCCGCGCTCCGTTCCGGAACCGACGTGCACCGCTTCGATCGGGATGGCGCGGGTGGCGTCGAGCCGCGCGGGGGTGTAGTACGCGCTGCCCTGCCGCCAGTACCAGAGCATCGGGACGACGCCGACGGCCAGCCCGCCGAGGCCGATCGCGATCGCCGCCGCGCTGAGCTCGGTGAGCGAGGCCGCGAAGACGCAGAACATGAACAGCGAGCCGAGCAGCGGCCAGGCCCCGCCGAGGACGAAGTCCTTCGGGGAGGCCAGCAGCGTCTTGCGGTAGGCGACGACGGCGGCGAGCCCCGCGAGCCCGTAGTACAGCGTCGTCTGGAGACCGATCGCGGCGAGCGCGTCCGACATGATCTTCTCGGTCGAGCCGAGCGCGTTCGAGGCGACGAAGAGGACGAGCGCGACCGTGCCGACGACGGCGACCGCGACCCACGGGGTGTTCCAGCGGCGGTGCACGACGCCGAGCGCGGCCGGCATCGTACGGTCGCGGCCCATCGCGAAGAGCGAGCGCGTGACCTGGATCAGGGTGGTTTCGAGGGTGGCGATGGTGGAGAGCACGACGGCCAGGACCATCAGCTTGCCGCCCGCGCCCGGCCAGATCACCTCGCCGAGGACCGCGAGGACGTTGGTGTCGTGGGCGGAGATCTGCTCGCTCGTCAGGATGACGTTGACGGCGATCGTGAAGACCACGAACAGCAGGAAGACGACGCCCACGCCCACCAGCGAGGCCAGCCCGGCGGTGCGGCGGCTGTCGCGGGTCTCCTCGCTGAGGTTGCTGGTGACGTCCCAGCCCCAGTAGTAGAAGGCGGCGATCAGGGTGCCCGCGGCGAAGCCGGTGAAGCCGTCGAAGTGGCCGAAGCCGAGCCAGGACCAGTCGAAGGCGGCCGCCGCGCCGTTGTGGAGGAGCGCGCCGAGCACGAAGAGGGCGAGGATCGCGAGCTCGACGCCGGAGACCAGGAGCTGGGCGCGGGCGGAGAGGCGGGCGCCGCCGAGTACGACGGCGAGCATCAGCAGGAACCAGCCGGCGCCGGCGGCGGTGGCGAGCGCGGTGTTCGACGCGAGGTCCGGGTCGAAGAGGGAAAGGGTCATCTGACCTGCGGGAAGCGATCCGGCGACCATGAAGATCGTGGCGGCGACGACGAGCGCCCAGCCGCTGATGAAGCCGAGGAAGGGGTGCAGGGTGCGGCCCACCCAGGAGTAGGTGGCGCCCGCGTTCACGTCGATGCGGCCGAGGCGGCCGAAGGCCAGGACGATGCCGAGCATGGGGATCGCGCAGTAGAGCAGCGCGGCAGGGCTTGCGAGGCCGACGGCGCCGACGAGGACAGCGGTGGTGGCGGCGAGGGAGTAGGCGGGGGCGCTGCCCGCGACGGCCATCACGATCGTTTCGAAGGTGCCGAGGGCGTTGGGCTGGAGTCCTCTGCCGGAGGTGTGGCTCATGCTGTTCTCAACTGCTTCCGGAAGTGTGCCGAACACAATTGGAATGCTCTGTTCCTCTTGTGTGACACGACATTTGGCGACAAGTCAGAGATGTTGTCCCAGTCCGGAGGTGCCCCTTCCGGACGGGAGACCGTGCGCATAGTAGTGCGCTTCGCGCGCGGGGAGCAGCCGGGCGGTCGTACCCTCGGATCCATGGCTTCAGACGAGGGGACGACCAGCGCCGGGACCGTACGGATCGACGTCTGGATCTGGTCCGTACGGCTCACCAAGACCCGCTCCCAGGCGGCGGCGGCCTGCAAGGCGGGCCATGTCCGCGTCGGCGGCGAGCGGGTCAAGCCGGCGCACGCGCTGAAGGCGGGCGACGAGGTGCGGTTGTTCCACGCCGGCCGGGAGCGGATCGTGGTCGTCTCGCGGGTCATCCGCAAGCGCGTGGGCGCCCCCGCGGCGGCCGAGTGCTACGTCGACAACAGCCCGCCGCCCCCGCCCCGCGAGTTCGTCGCGCCGGTGGCGGTGCGGGACCGGGGCGCGGGCCGGCCGACGAAGCGCGACCGGCGCGAGATGGAGCGGCTCCAGGGGCCGAAGCCGACGGCCGGCTGACGGCTGGCAGAGTGAGGGCCATGTCGTCGACTTCCCCGCGCCGCCCGTGCCCGTTCTGTGGCCGTGAGGTCGCCGTCGTCGCGGGCCGCTTCGTACGCCACGACCCGCGCACCCGGGCCGCCACCGCCGAGCTGACCCTGTGCGCCGGTTCGAAGCGCACGGCTCCTCCCGCGGCGTCGCAGCGCACCCTGGACGGCTACGAACTGCCACCGTTCCCCGGCCAGCTGCCCCTGTTCTAACGCGGCGCGGTACCGCTGCGCGGGGCTTTCCCCCACCCCGCCCCTTCCCGAACCCGGGGCAAGCCCCCAGACCCGAGGCCCTCCGGGCATGTCCTCGATCTCCCCCAGACTTCGTCCGGGGCCCCCGACGGGCTGGATTTCCGCCCCCGCCTCCCCTGTAACGGTGGCGGGAGGGGACGTGTCGGGGCGCTCCCCGCAGGGTGTCGAACGCAGCCACCCCGAAGCGGATCCCGGTGCCCGAACGTTCGGCACCCGAGGAGACGCCCCGGCACGGCACCGACCCCGAAGCCCCGCACCCGCCGCGCCTCAGAAGCCCCCGTGTCGCGTGTAACGGTGGCGGGAGGGGACGTGTCGGGGCGCTCCCCGCAGGGTGTCGAACGCAGCCACCCCGAAGCGGATCCCGGTGCCCGAACGTTCGGCACCCGAGGAGACGCCCCGGCACGGCACCGACCCCGAAGCCCCGCACCGCGCAGGGCCCCCCAGAAGCCCCCGCCCCGCATCCGCCGCCGGCGTCACCCCCGTGGAGTCACCGGTGAAGCCACCGCCCGTGCCGCCGCCACCTCCTGCCGCAGCGGGGCGAGGACGCTCTCGTCGTCACCGGGGAGGTCCGTCCGTACCTCCACCAGCGTGTCGCTCGTCCGCAACCCCTCCGCCAGCTCACGCAACTCTTGCGCCACTTCCGCCACTTCAGACTCGTCCGGCGGCTGCGCCCCGTGGTTGACGCGGACCCGGGCCGCCGTCGTCGCGTCCACGATCCGCTCGGTCGCGACCACCAGCGGCCACCAGGCCGCCGCCCGCGCCCCGGTCGGCGGCGGTTCGGTCAGGGCGCGCTGGAATTCGGAGCGCACGACCGACAGGTCCCGGTAGAGACGGCGGCGCAGCAGCTGCCGCAGCCGCTCGCCCTGGGGGTCCGACGGGCCGAACGCGCACTCCACGTAGCCCGCCGTGTCCGCGACCGTGTCCGCGAGCCGCGCGCCCACCCGCGTGCTCCAGCTCTCCGGCCACAGCAGGTACCCGGCCAGCAGCGAGATCGCGCAGCCGAGGAGGCTGTCGTACAGGCGCGGCAGGACCAGCCCGAACCCCTGGTGGTTCAGCACGTCCGACAGCAGCAGGATGACCGGCGTGATCGCCGCCGTCTGGAACGCGTACCCCTTCGCCGTGAAGACCGGGATGAGCGCGGCCAGCACCACCATCACCGGTACGTCCCACCACCCCCGCTCCAGCTCCGCCAGGACCGCGGCGGCGACCACCAGGCCGAGCGCCGTCCCGAACGCCCGCTGCACGGCCCGCGAGAAGACCGACCCGAAGTCCGGCTTCAGTACGAACACCACGGTCAGCGCGACCCAGTAGGAGCGCGGCACGGAGATGAGCGAGACGAGCGCCTGCGCCAGTCCGATGCACAGGGCGAGCCGCAGGCCGTAGTGCCAGGAGGCGCGGGAGAGCAGGACGTTGCGGGTGGCGCGGCGGATCCGTACGCCGAGGGCGGCGGGGCGGCCGAGCCGGTCGTCGACATTGGCGATGCCGGCCGCGTCGGGTCCGGCGCCGAGGACGACGGCCGCCGCGTGCCGCAGCGCGTGGTCGACGGCGCGCCCGGACGGCGAGGTGGGAGCGGGCAGATGCAGCTCCACTCCCCCCGCCCCCGCCCCCGCACCCGGACCCGCTCCCACCCCCGCGCGCCCGTCCGCGACCGCGTCCGCCAGCCCTCGTACGGCGGCCGGGATCTCGGGTGGGAGCGGCCGCCGCCGCAGGTGTGCGACGGGCGCCGACTCGACGAGCGGTACGACGACGTTGAGCTGCGCGAGCAGCCGTACGAGCGGACTCCGGCGGCCGTGGTCGCGGGCCCGCCGGGCCAGGACCAGGTCGTACGCCGTGTTCAGGGACTGGGTGACGGCCTGGCGCCTGGCGTCGTACGTGTCCGGGTCCCGGCCCGCCGCCTCCAGCAGGTCGGCGGCCGCCCGGTACGTGTCCGCGACCGCGCCCCGCTCCGGCACCCCGCCCCGCAGCGGCCAGGCGACCAGTGTCAGTACGAGGACGAAGAGGCCGCCCAGGGTGAACAGCAGCGGCGCCGTCCACCAGGGGTCCGGCATGGGCAGTCCGGCTCCGACGACGGCCTGGAGCAGGAGCAGCAGGCCGGACACGGAGGCGACCGCGCCGATCGACGAGATCATCCCCGACACGAGCGCGACCAGCGTCAGGGCTCCGACGGCGAGCCACCCCTGCCCGTACACGAGCGTGCCGAGGGTGACGCCGACCGCGCCGAAGAGCTGCGGGACGGCGATGTTGAGCAGACGCATCCGGTACGCGTCGGCGGTGTCGCCGATGACGCCGGACAGCGCGCCCATCGACACGAGCGCCCCGTACGCCGGCCGGTCGACGGCGAACCCGACGGCGAGCGGCGCGGCCATCGTGATCCCGGCCCGGACGGCGGCGGCCCACGGGACCGGTGCCCGCTGCGGCCGCAGCCCTTGCGTCAGCCACTCGGGCGGCGTCAGCCGGCCCCCTGCTCTCTGCTCAGCCATGCCCTCAACAGATCGAAGTCGAACTCCTCGCGCACGTCAGCGACTCGGAGCAGTATCACTGTCCACAGCCTGTGGACAACTTTCGGAGCGGGGCATCCCTCACGCTCGTACGTCCACTTCCTGTGGATTTCCGTGGATTCCTGCCGGTTCAGTTCTTGTAGTTCTCGACCTCGACCGCCGGCCGCACCTTCGCCTCACCCGGATCCTCACCGAATTCGGACTTCGCGCGGCGCTGGCGCAGCAGGTCCCAGCACTGGTCGAGCTGGACCTCCACAGCCTTCAGCCGGGTGCGCTCGGTGTCGTCGAGACCCAGTTTCCGGGTGGAGCGCTCACGCAGCTCGCGCTCCTCGCCGACCAGACTGTTGATGGTGTCGAGAATTTTCTGGTTGGCGTCTTCCATGGCGGCTCGCCTCCGTCGGATCGGTCGGATCGCCCGGACCACTCCACTACCCCACCCCCACCCCAGCACACCTCCAGCCGCCGTGCAGCTCCAGTGCGCCGCGCACGGCGGGCGGGGCGGGGAAATGAGCCGTAGGACCAAAGAACGATTACTTTGCGGGACCGGGCCGGTCAACACTGGGAAAGAGGTTCCGACGACCCCTCGGAGGGGCGGAAGACATGAGTGGACACCCCGGCCCGGAACTCGCCATCGAGACGGCGGGCCTGGTCAAAGTGTTCGGTGAGAACCGGGCTGTCGACGGCATCGACCTCGCTGTGCCGACCGGCACCGTGTACGGCGTCCTCGGGCCCAACGGCGCCGGCAAGACCACCGCGGTGAAGATGCTCGCGACCCTGCTGCGCCCGGACGGCGGCGTGGCGCACGTCTTCGGCAAGGACGTGGTGCGGGAAGCCGACGCGGTGCGCGGGAGGGTGAGCCTCACCGGTCAGTACGCGTCGGTCGACGAGGACCTGACCGGTACGGAGAACCTGGTGCTCCTCGGCCGGCTGCTCGGCCACTCCAAGCCCGCCGCACGCGCCAGGTCGGCCCAGCTCCTGGAGGCGTTCGGGCTCGCGGAGGCGGCCGGACGCCAGGTCAAGAACTACTCCGGCGGCATGCGGCGCCGTATCGACATCGCCGCGAGCATCCTCAACACACCCGACCTGCTCTTCCTCGACGAGCCGACGACCGGCCTCGACCCGCGCAGCCGCAACCAGGTGTGGGACATCGTGCGGGCGGTCGTGACGCAGGGCACGACGGTGCTGCTGACCACGCAGTACCTGGACGAGGCCGACCACCTGGCGTCCCGCATCGCCGTGATCGACCGCGGCAAGGTCATCGCCGAGGGCACGAAGGGCGAGCTCAAGGCGTCGGTCGGCTCCGGTTCCGTGCACCTGCGGCTGCGCGACCCGGCGCAGCGCCCCGAGGCCGAGCGGGTGCTGACGCGGGCGCTGGGCACCGCCGTACAGCTGGACGCGGACCCGGTCGCCCTGACGGCGACGGTCAACGGGCGGACGAGCGACCTCGGCGCGGCGGAGCAGGCCGCGCGGGCGCTGTCGGAGCTCACCGCGGCGGGCATCACCGTGGACAACTTCGCGCTCGGCCAGCCCAGCCTCGACGAGGTCTTCCTGGCCCTGACCGACGGCGACAAGAAGAGCGGCACGACGGACGCCACGACGGACGACACGACGACAGGAGTCACGGCATGAGCACCGTCGCGACCAAGGACAAGAGCCTCGACGCACTCGCCTTCGAAGCGCCGAAGGCCGAGGAACTGGCCGCGCTCCTCGTGAGCAGGGACCGGCCGCCGCGCCCGAGCGCGCTCTCCGCGTCCCTCACCTTCGGCTGGCGCGCCATGCTCAAGATCAAGCACGTGCCGGAACAGCTCTTCGACGTGACGGCGTTCCCGATCATGATGGTGCTGATGTACACGTACCTCTTCGGAGGGGCGCTGGCCGGGTCGGTCGCGGAGTACATCCAGTTCCTGCTGCCCGGCATCCTGACCATGAGCATCGTCATGATCACCATGTACACGGGCGTCTCCGTCAACACCGACATCACCAAGGGCGTCTTCGACCGCTTCCGTACGCTGCCGATCTGGCGCCCGGCGCCGATGGTCGGCTACCTGCTCGGCGACGTGATCCGCTACCTGATCGCGTCCGTCGTGATGCTGACGGTCGGCCTGATCATCGGCTACCGCCCGCACGGCGGGGTGCTCGGCGTCGTGGCCGGTGTGGCGCTGCTGATGGTCTTCGCGTTCGCGTTCTCGTGGATCTGGACGATGTTCGGCCTGTTCCTGCGCACCGAGAAGTCGGTGATGGGCGTCAGCATGATGGTGATCTTCCCGCTGACGTTCCTGAGCAATGTCTTCGTCGACCCGAAGACGATGCCGGGCTGGCTCCAGGCGTTCGTGAACAACAGCCCGGTGACCCACGTGGCCACGGCGGTGCGCGAACTGATGGCGGGCAACTGGCCGGCCGCCGACATCGGCTGGACGCTCGGCTGGTCAGCGGTGCTGCTGGTCGTCTTCGGCACGGTCACGATGCGGCTCTACAACCGCAAGTGACGGCCTGCTTTACTCCTGCTTTGCCATCCGGGAACCCGATCACTCCCCGAGACGTTCACCTGACAGATCGTGAAGGCAGTCGACAGCCGTACAAGCCGAGGTGGCACCAGTGGTGAATTGGGACCGGATCAAGGACCAGGCCAAGAGCTTCCAGCAGTCCCAGAGCAGTCGGGGCACGGGCGGGGGGCACGGACAGGGCGGCGCCCCCGGCCAGAGCGGCGCCCCCGGCCAGAGCGGCGCCTACGGGCAGAGCGGATCCGGATCCCGCGGTTCGGGCTCGGGATCGGGCGGATCCAAGGCCCAGCTGATCGGTCTGTTCAAGACCCAGCTCGCCTCGGTCAAGACCGAGCTCAAGAGCGGCGCCTACCGGGACGCCAGCATGGCGATGTGCGCACTGGTGGCGGCGGCCGACGGGCAGGTGGAGCCCGCGGAGCGGCAGCGCGTGGAGGAGCTGATCGTCTCCAACGAGGTGTTGCAGAACTTCCCGGCGGACCAGCTCCGCCAGCGCTTCAACCAGCATGTGGACCGGCTCCTGTCCAACTTCGAGCTGGGCAAGGCCGAGGTGCTCCAGGTGATCGCCAAGGCCGCCAAGAAGCCCGCGGAGGCCCGTGCGGTCATCCAGACCGGCATGGTCGTCGCCGGCGCCGACGGGTACTTCGAGCCGTCCGAGCAGTACGCCATTCGTGAAGCCTGCGCGGCTCTCGGTGTGCCGCCCACGGAGTTCGGCATCTGAGGCGGAGTGCGCACCGCCGGCCCGGCCGCGCCGTAGTCGGCGGTCGCGGCCGCCGGCCGGCTCCCCTCAGCCGTGCGGGACGACGACGATCTGGTGCGCGTCCTCGTAGACGACGCGCCCCGGATCCGTCGACCGTACGAGCCGGTACTCGACGCCGTGGGCGGCCAGGATCTCCAGATAGCCGCCCACGCGCGCGATCAGCTCCACGGCGGTCGGCTTGAACCAGGCCGCCGCGCCCGGGTTGACGCGCTCGTCGTAGACGGCCGGGTCGACGGTGCTCGGGTCGGTGTACGCCACGTCGTACCAGTCGTTGTTCGTACGCCGGAACCGCTCCTGCTCCGTCGTCAGCTTCCCGTCCCGCGCAAGGCCGTTGACGAGCCCGAAGACCCCGGGGAAGTTGCCCCGTGCCCGGGGAACCGTGCCCTGGAACCGTACGTACGCCACCGGATCATGAACCATCACGTCATCGTAGGCACCGGCACCCTCTCGTATTCGTACACGATGTCCCCGACCGGTTCCCCGGCCCGGCCTTCCAAGGTCCGTCAGCGCCTTCACGGGTACCTGGTCGGCCTCGACCCCGGGAAGCTCGTGTCCGGACAACTGCCGACGCCGGCCTGGTGCGGCTGTCCGCTGGCGTGACGTGGAAAAGCTTGCAGTTACGGGTTCTGCGGGGTGGAGCCTGGCCCGTTCTCTCCCGGGGGGCCGTCGGAGAGTTCGCCGGAGGGGGGCTGCAGTTCCTGTGGTTGCTGTTGTTCTTGCGGCTTTCCGGTGACGGCGTCCACGGAGACGGGCATGAGCGTCAGGCTCGGGTCGTCGGACTGGAAAGCGCAGACCCAGTGGGTCCTCCAGGTACCGTCGTGGTCGACGGCCCGCAGGCCGCAGTCCTGAACGCGGACATTGTTCGCTTGCTGAGTTGCGTCCAGTGTCCTGAGTGCGATGTCAGCTGCTTTCTTCTTGTTTACGGTGGGGGCGGGCAGTGCTTTGGGGTCGTCGATGTCGTGGACCAGTAGTTGGGAGACGCGGCCCGCGGTGTTGATCTGGACATCCAGGCGCATGGGCATCAGGACGCCGTCGTCGTTGAGCCGGCGCCAGCTGACGATCCAGCCCAGTTCTCCGCGCTCTCCCACAGAAACGGCCTGGACTTTTGTGTCCCGCAGGCCCCAGGGATAGCGGGCCTGGGCGTAGCGGCGGGCGATGTCCAGGGCGTCCTTCTCGTTCGCGGGGGGCTTGATGACGCCGTCGACGGGGAAGCTGGCGGGGCTGGTGAGGCTGGAGTTCTCCAGGCTCACCGTGAGTCTGGAGGTATCGGGCCAGCTGAGTTCCGCGCTCCCGGCTTCGAGGGTGATCAGCAGCGAGTCGGATTCTCCCTGGGTGCCGGTCCGTAGCTGGACGGCGCTGATGCTGAAGCGGTCGCCGAGCGCATGGGAGAGGGCCTTCTCGGCGGCTGTTCGTTCCTTGTCGCCGGTGAGCTGGAGGGTGGTGGCGTCCACGGGGACGGGCGTGATCCACAGGGTCCAGGTCACAGCGGTCACCACAAGCGCGGCCACGCAGGCCATCGCGGTGGGCTTGGCAGCGGCGTCGGCCGGCAGGGCGCGGTCGCGGGAACGGAGGACCCACCAGGTGCCCAGGGCGCCGGCGGCGGCTCCCAGGGCATTCATCTGCAGGTCACTGCTGTCGCAACCCCGGCTGACTCCGGGAAGGAGGGTCTGCAGCAGTTCGGTGGCCAGCGACAGCCCGATCCCGCCGGCCAGGACCGGCAGGAGCCGACGCAGGGCCAGAATGCCGAAGACCCCGACAGGCATGAACAGGGCGAGGTTGAGCAGGCCCTGCTCGGTGGCGAAGGGTTCGGCGTAGTTGCGGTTCAGGACGCATTTGCCTGCTCCGGACACACCATCGCCGCTCGGCAGGAACAGAGTCAGGGCCACTTCGGCGGTGACCGCAGCCCCCAGGCCGGCACAGGACCACGGGCGCGTGCCCATGCGGTGTGCGAGGAGGTAGCAGATCGCGGCGGCCAAGAGGACCGCGATGGAGGCGGAGATGATGAAGACTGTCTGGTCTTTGAAGATCGCAGAGAACACGGCAGTGGTGGGCCTATCCAGGGAGGAACATCAAGCGAGGTCAGCCGATCCGGTCCGGCCTGTGTCAGGCCGGACCGGACGGGGGTTCTAGCAGTCAGCCAGCGGAGTCTGGAAGGTCTGCTGGCCGCTGACCTCGAGCCGGCCGATGGTGGCATTGCAGTAGGAGACGTCACTCCAGGTACCGGTCTTCGTCGTGCCGGCGGACTGGGTGAACCAGCCGGTCCACTTGTAGCCGGCGCCGTCGTAGCCCAGACGCGCGGTGATGCTGCCGCCGCTGTCCTTGTCGTACCAGGTGGAGGCGATGTCGTTGGTGTACTTGCGGTGGTAGAGGGTGCCGCTGCTCAGCGTGGTGCAGACGTAGCCTCTGGAGAGCGTGCCACAGCTCGCCACGGTCACGGCCTCGCCTGAGGGTGAACGGGTCTCGGCCTGGGCGGTGGTGGTCGCGCCGAGTGCCGCCAGGGTCAGGCCGGTCACGGCGACTGCACGGGCTGCGGTCTTGATCGAGGTGCGCATTTCCTGTCACTTCCGGTAGGTCACAGCCTTCAAGGCCGTGAAGAGCTGGGAGATGGCAGGAGAGGACACACGTGTGGTCGGCCGAAGTCCCCCCCACCCAAACACCGCTGATATGGCGCCTAGTTGGGGACCAGGCAATGATCAACGCGTCAAAGTTACGTTTGGTGAACACGTGTGCGCAAGGTGCGTTGGTTATGTGAAGGCATTGCTCTTGGTGACAAGGTGCACACTCACCGCATGTTTAGGTGAATTGGTTTAATTCCGGCCTATGGCAGGCCGAAACCCTCACCTGGGGCTTGTCTTCGGCTGCGAATGCACCCGGCTTTGGGTCCCGGTCGGGGGGAGTGCGTCTCGCCGGTCGTTTGGTTGAGGGGCGATGGCAGGTGTCTCTCGTCGAGGCGTAGTTGGAAGGTGGGGGATTCTCCGATTTCTCGGCGTTGGGGTCGGGTAGGGAGAACGCGGCACCGGCGCCGTTGCCGTCGACGTTGGTGAGGAATTCGGAGACGGGGCCCTGGGCTCCGGGGATGATCTTGATGGTGGATGGCCGGGTGCCGCCATCGAGACCGCATTGGCGTCTGCGGCGGGCCTCAGCTCGTGCTCGATACGGGAGCCGGGCCGTGGGGCGGGTGCTTCGCGGCGTGGGCCTCCCAGGCCGCGTCCTGGCGACAGCGTCCGCACCGCGTCTCGTCGTCCAGCGGCCGGAAGAGGTGTTCGGGGCCGGGGCCCTCGCAGGTGATGAGGGGCTTCGGGCGGTGGGCCTCCTGCCGGGGCGCGGCCTCGTGCGGCGGGCGCGTGGCGGGCCGCTCCTGCGGCATCTTCTCCGTCAGGCGGTGCCGCAGGAACCCGACGGCGGACCGGACGCCGGCCGGTGGCAGCCCGCTGGTCAGCGCGTGCCGCAGGTCGGCCGCGCTGATGCCTCTGCGCAGCCAGTCGGCCGCGATTCCGGAGAGCGTACGGGCCTCGCGTTCGCCCAGGTGCAGTTCGCGGCGGGTCTGGCGCAGGGACAGCAGGACGTTCTCCGCGAGCGCGCGTTCGGGGTCGTCGGGGTCGTCGTCGGTGGCAGGAGCCGGCTCAGGCTCCGGGTCCGTCTCCGGTTCCTGCGGCTTGGTGGGTGGGTGGGGAGTGTTCTTCTCCCCGTCGTTAACCCCCGAAGGGGAGTCACCGACCGTCCGAGGCGTTGGTTCACCGACCGTCCGCATGTGCGTACTCGGTACGCCGCCGTCCCGGACGGCCGTCGCCTCCTCGGGGGTGAGGTGGACGTTGGCGAGGAGCTGATCGGTCACCCAGCGGCCCCGCTCGTCCTGGTGGCGCCACTCGTGCAGGAAGCCGCAGGCGGCGAGGGATTGCTTGACCTTCTGGTACGCCCGGCCCTTGATTCCGAGGCGCTCCGCGTGCGCGCTGAGGGACTTGGCGGTCGAGCCCTCGGGGAGGCCCTGTACGTACAGGAGCAGGATCTTCGCGTCGCTGTTCAAACGCGGGTGCTGCACGACGTCGTGCGAAGCCTTCGTGTAGCGACGAAGGGGCGCGATAGCATGCCGAAGCATCCTCGGGACTCCTGAGTGGTCCTCGATGGTGAAGGTCCTCGGATCGGTGTTGGCGCACCGCCGGGGACCGCCCCGTGTCCGGACGGACACGAAGGGTGATGATGCGGTCACCGTACCGCATCGCGCCCAACTCCCGCATATGCCCAGCGAAATGCCCCCGACAGGCCGGTTCGGGCCGGGGAGCCCGGCAGCGGCGCACCGTTCCGGCATCGGCATCGGCTGCCGCATCGCGGCGGGGGCGGTCAATCCACTCGGGCGCACGTCGAAGTACTCGCATACGTCTGAGTACGTGCGCTCTGGCCGGTCACGAGCGTGAGGCGGAAGTCTCGGGCCATGCGACAACGAATCCCGGAAATCCATTCCCAGCTGTCGGCGATCCTCGTGCTGGCTGTGGTGACGTCAGCGGCGTGGGCTTCCTGGCTCGGCTGGGACCAGCATCGCGACGTACAGCCCGATGGGTCGACGACCGGTCCGTACGAGGCGTGGCAGGTGATCGGGCTGGTGCTGACTCTGCTGGTGCCGCTGTACTGGGCGGCGTCCCGGCGCTACGTCGCAGCCGCCGTGCTCGGCACCACGGCCGGCCTGACCGTTGCCGCCTCTTACGACTGGTCGGACGACGGCAGCGGCCTTTTCATGGTCGGCGTGGTGATGGTCGCGGTGGGGAGCCTCGTCGTGACCGCTGCCGTGACCGCCGTGATCGCCGCTGTGAAACGACCGCTGCCCGGACAAGCGCGGTGAGCAGACACCGACGCCCTCCCCACACGACAGGCGTCGCTGGTGAGAGCGTCGGCGGCGGGCTCGCGCGTCAGGCGCGGGCGTACGAGACGAACGCGGCCCAGGAGTCGGGGGCGACGGCGAGCTGCGGGCCGTCGGTGATCTTGGAGTCGCGGACGTGGATGGTGGTGGGGTGCGCGGCGACCTCGACGCAGTCGCCGCCCTCGCCATCGCTGTAGCTGGACTTGCGCCAGTTGTACGCGACTTCGACGCACGTCCCGCCTTCACCGCCGCTGTAGCTGGACTTGAACCAGTGGAGTTCCGTCATCATCGCTCTCCCAGCATCTTCTCGATCAGTGCCAGCGACTCCCTGGGCGTGAGAGCCTGGGCTCGGATGATCCCATAGCGCTCGGTGAACGTGCTGACTCCCTCAGAGTCAGTGATCAGCCGGGGGTAGCCCTGGACTTCCGTGTACGCCACCTGGTGGCGCCCCTTGGGCGTCAGAAGTGTGAACGGCCCATCCATACTCGGGTGTTCCTCGCGACTGGTTGGCATCACCTGTAGTTCGATGGGGCGCAATCGACCGTATTGCAGCAGTTGCCGCAACTGGTGCTCGTGCACGCGCTGGCCACCGATCGGTCGTTGCAGCACTGCTTCCTCGAGTACATAGCTGAAGGTGGGCGCCGGCCACCGCTCGAATATCACTTGGCGCGCGAGCCGGTCCGCGACTCGCTTTTCGATCGTCTCCTCGTCCAGCAAAGGGCGACGCTGCGTGAAGACCGCTCGTGCGTAATCCTCTGTCTGAAGCAAACCGGGTACGGCCTGGTTGGCGTACTCGTGCAGTACGACCGAGTCCGCCTCCGCCTTCGCGTAATCACGAAACCAATCCGGGTGTCGCGTCCGCGCCCGAGTCTGCGCCTCCCGTACGTCCGGGACCGCCGCCCGCAGTACCCCGCCCGCCTTCAGTACGTCGTCGGCCCGGTCCAGGAACTCCGGCTGCGGGGTCCGTACGCCCCGTTCCATCGCGGAGATGAGGTCGAGCCCGCAGTGGGTCGCCGTGGCCAGTTCCCTCTGGCTCATGGCGAGGTTCTCGCGCAGCACCCGGATCTGTTTGCCGATCGCACGGAACAGGTGTGCGGTGCCGTCCGCCTCCGAGGGCAGCTCGGGGCGTGATTCCCGGTTCACGGATTCCGTCATGCCGTACCGCTCTCCCGGTCACGGCCGACGTGCCGTACACCGTGCCGTGCGTACCCGTACAGTTACCCAGCGTCCAGCTGTCATGCCTGGTCAGGGTACGCCGGGGCAGACACGCTCTGTCACATGAACACCGAAATCGCTTCCGTCTCCGCCGAGTTCGTCCAACGCTTCAGCTCCACCCGCCGTGGGGCCAGGCTCGCGCGGATGCTCGCCGTCCAGCAGCTCGACACCTGGGGTGTGCCGTTCGGTACCGAGCCCTCCGACGCCGTCGCCCATGTCGTCGCGGAGCTGGCCGCGAACGCCGTGACGCACGGGCACGTGCCCGGACGGGACTTCGAGGTGCGTCTCCTGCTGCTGGCGGGAGGGCGGGTCCGTATCGAGGTGGCGGACACGCGCGGTGAGCGATGGCCGCGCGCCCGCCCCGCCGGGAACGCCGGGGACGGCGAGGGCGGGCGCGGGCTGCTCGTGGTGGAGGCGCTGACGGACGCGTGGGGCGTGACGGAGCGTAACGTCGGCAAGGTCGTGTGGGCGGACCTCACCATCACGTGAACCGGGCCGGCCGGTCCGGCCGACCCGGCCGGGTCAGCCGGTCCGCAGCGCCGCGAGCTGCTGGGCGAACGGCACCACCGCTTCACCGGCGGGCCGGCGGGACCCGGCGCGCGACTCCATCAGCTCCGCCAGCTCCGCGCCCGCCCGCTCGATCCGGCGCGGGAGGTCGTCCGTCCGGGCGTCTCCCTGCGAGCCCCAGTCCTCCGAGGCGGCGTATACCGCCGTCGGTACGACCAGCGCCCGCAGGTAGGCGAAGAGCGGACGCATGGCGTGCTCCAGCGCCAGGGAGTGACGGGCCGTGCCGCCGGTCGCGGCGATCAGGACCGGCTTGCCGACGAGGGCGGTGTTGTCGATCAGGTCGAAGAACGCCTTGAACAGACCGCTGTACGAGGCGGAGAACACGGGGGTGACGGCGATCAGGCCGTCCGCCTCCGTGACCGCGTCGATCGCTTCGGACAGCGCCGGGCTCGGGAAGCCGGTGACCAGGTGGTTCGCGATGGCGGTCGCCAGCTCCCGTACCTCGACGACGCGGATGTCGGCGTCGCCCGGGGCGTTCAGGGAGGTGCGCGTCGCCTCCGCCAGCCGGTCCGCGAGGAGTCGGGTGGAGGAGGGCACGCTCAGGCCCGCCGATACGACCACGAGCTTCATGAGGTCACCTCGTTCTCTTCCGGTGCGTTCTTTTCCCGTGCGGTCGCCGAGGCCACCCGGGAGGCGTGGGTCGGGGCGTCCGGCACGTTCGCCGGGCGGTTCTTCGCGAACTCCTTGCGCAGCACGGGCACGACTTCCTCGCCGAGCAGGTCGAGCTGTTCCAGGACGGTCTTGAGCGGGAGCCCGGCGTGGTCCATCAGGAACAGCTGGCGCTGGTAGTCGCCCGCGTACTCGCGGAAGGCCAGCGTCTTCTCGATGACCTCCTGCGGCGAGCCGACGGTCAGCGGGGTCTGCTCGGTGAAGTCCTCCAGGGAGGGCCCGTGTCCGTAGACCGGCGCGTTGTCGAAGTACGGGCGGAACTCGCGCACCGCGTCCTGGGAGTTCTTGCGCAGGAACACCTGGCCGCCGAGCCCGACGATCGCCTGGTCCGGGGTGCCGTGCCCGTAGTGGGCGTAGCGCTCGCGGTAGAGCTCGACCATCCGCCGGGTGTGGTCGGCCGGCCAGAAGATGTGGTTGTGGAAGAAGCCGTCGCCGTAGTACGCCGCCTGCTCGGCGATCTCGGGGGAGCGGATGGAGCCGTGCCAGACGAAGGGCGGTACGCCGTCCAGCGGGCGCGGTGTGGAGGTGAAGCCCTGCAGGGGGGTGCGGAACTTGCCCTCCCAGTCGACGACGTCCTCGCGCCACAGGCGGTGCAGCAGCGCGTAGTTCTCGACGGCGAGCGGGATGCCCTGGCGGATGTCCTTGCCGAACCACGGGTAGACCGGCCCGGTGTTGCCGCGTCCCATCATCAGGTCCACCCGGCCGTCGGCCAGGTGCTGGAGCATCGCGTAGTCCTCGGCGATCTTCACCGGGTCATTGGTGGTGATCAGCGTGGTGGACGTGGACAGGATGATGTTCTCGGTGCGCGCCGCGATCCAGCCCAGCATGGTCGTGGGCGAGGAGGGGACGAACGGCGGGTTGTGGTGCTCGCCCGTCGCGAAGACGTCGAGCCCGACCTCCTCGGCCTTGAGCGCGATGGCGACCATCGCCTTGATGCGCTCGTTCTCCGTCGGCGTCCTGCCGGTGGTGGGGTCGGTCGTCACGTCACCGACGGTGAAGATCCCGAACTGCACAGCGCTCACCTCCGAGGCGGGGAAGCCTCTAGTTGAATGTTGAACAAACCCTACAACGGTGCGCCTCCCTGTCGTATTCCAGGGTGGTCCGCGGCTCCCCGCGGACCACCCGCGCTCCCGTTCAGGCGCCGCGCCGCTGCTCCGGCGCCACGTGCGCCGTCAGGCCGAACGCCTCACGGTGCAGGGACGGCGGGCCCTGCTCCCGTGCCCCGGCCGCCCGCCCGGCGCCCTTTCCCCGCCCCCTCCACCGCATCCGCGAAACCAGTGGCTCGGTCCAGCGCGCCGCCAGGGGGCCCAGGAGGACCAGGATCAGGACGTACGCCGTCGCGATCGGCCCGATCCGGGGCTCCGTCGCCACCGCCAGGCCCGCGATCACGATCGAGAACTCGCCCCGCGCCACCAGCGCCCCGCCCGCCCGCAGCCGGCCCCGTGTGCCGATGCCGGCCCGCCGGGCGGCGTACCAGCCGGTGAGGATCTTCGTGAACGCCGTCACGACGGCCAGCAGCAGCGCGGGCAGCAGCACCGGCGGGATGCCCGCCGGATCGGTCGACAGGCCGAAGAAGACGAAGAAGACGGCGGCGAAGAGGTCCCGCAGGGGTGCGAGGAGCGTGCGCGCGCCCTCCGCGACGTCCCCCGACAGCGCGATGCCGACCAGGAACGCGCCGACCGCCGCCGAGACCTGGAGCTGCTGCGCGACACCGGCCACCAGCACCGTCAGCCCGAGTACGACGAGCAGCAGCATCTCGGGGTTGTCGGACGACACGGCCCGGCTGATGAGGCGCCCGTGGCGCAGCGCGACGTACAGGACGATCCCGACCGTGCCGAGCGCGATCACCAGCGCCACGCTGCCGCCCGCCAGGCCGACGCCCGCGAGCAGCGCGGTCAGCAGCGGCAGGTAGACCGCCATCGACAGGTCTTCGATCACCAGGATGCCGAGCACGGCCGGGGTCTCGCGGTTGCCGAGACGGCTCAGGTCGGTGAGTACCTTGGCGATGACCCCCGACGACGAGATCCAGGTGACGCCGGCGAGCGCGACGGCGGCGACCGGCCCCCACCCGAGGAGGAGCGCGGCGGCGGCGCCCGGTGTCGCGTTGAGGACGAAGTCCACGGCCCCCGACGGATATTGGGTCCTGAGGCTGGTGACCAGCTCGGACGCGCTGTACTCCAGCCCGAGCAGGAGCAGCAGCAGGATGACGCCGATGTCGGCGCCGACGGCCACGAAGTCCTCGCTGGCGTCGAGCGGCAGCAGCCCGCCGTGCCCGAAGGCGAGCCCGGCCAGCAGGTAGAGCGGGATGGGGGAGAGGCCGACCCGTTCCGCCAGTCTGCCGATGAGGCCGAGCGCGAGGATGAGCGTTCCGAGTTCGATCAGCAGCGCGGCGGTGTTGTGCACGGTTCAGCCCCCCGCGATGATCCCGGCGAGCGCGTCGGCGCCCTCGCGCGTGCCGACGACGACCAGCGTGTCCCCGACGCTCAGCCGGAAGTCCGGCCCGGGCGACGGCGTCACGGCGGTCCGCCGGAGTACGGCGACGACCGAGGCGCCGGTGCGGGTGCGCGCCCGGGTGTCGCCGAGCGGCCGTCCGACGTACGGCGACTTGCCGGTCACGGGGATGTGCTCGGTGACGAGGTCGACCCCGTCCGTGCGCACGGCGTGGCCGGGCTCCGCGTCGATGAGGTGGGAGAGGGCCGTGGCCTCGTCGGGCGTCAGGGGTACGGAGAGCAGGCACGCGTCGGGATCGTCGCGGTCGTAGAAGCCGAGGAAGCGCCGCCCGTCCTTGTGCGCGACGACGGAGATGTGCTGACCGCCGTCGGTGACGAAGTCGTACTGCGTGCCGACGCCCGGCAGCGTGGTGCGGCGCGTACTCATGCTCTGCCTCCCGGTCTGCTGCCCGGCCACGGCGAGGAGGGACTTCCGGGCGGCGGCCGAAAGCACACAAAGCGGCCGGCTGCTTTGCCTACGCATTACCCTACTCCGGGCTCGTCCGGGGCTCCTGTCGGACGTAAGGGCAGCTCAGGGGCCGGAACACAGGGCAGTGGCGCTCCCGGACCGGGCCAAGAGCGCCACCGCCTTGTGTTCCGGGTGTCCCGGGGGTTCCGGGTGATCCGGTGTTCCGCTCCGCTGCGGGCCGGACCCGTGGGGCGGAGGACCGAGTACGGAGGTCCCCCGTACTCCGCCGGTGGTGATGAGCCGGGCGACCGCCGGCGTTCGGCCGGGCCGGTGGTGCCGGACCGCGGCGGGCGGGCCCGCCCCCGGCTCCTTCGGCCGGGGAGAGGCCGTCAGGGGCGGCAACCGGCCGCCGGGCCCTCTTCACCGCCGCCTTCGCCGCCCCGCTCGGACTGCTGCGGCTCGTGCCGCTCCAGGGACGGGTCCACGGCGGACGGGTCGGACGAGCGGGCGACTTCGGCGCGCAGCATGGCGTTCAGGGCGGCATACGGATCGATGGGCATGGCGAACGTCCTTACGGTCGAGGGGGTTCAGCGCTGAAGCGGGGAAGTGGCGCGCGGCGCGGCGGCGCGCAGGCGCGGTCCTCCTCAGCAGCGCAGCACCACACACCGCCGTACCGCGCACGCCAACGGCCCCTCGACCGGCAGCGCCACGTCCCCGGACCGGGCCGTCCGGTGCGGGAGCCGGCCCCCGGCCCGCGCACGCCGGTACGGCGCCACCACCCCCGCCCCCGCCGTGCTGCGGCCCCGCGCGCGCCCCCGCCGGACCTCGCGGGACCCCACGCCGCCCCCGCGCACCTCACTGTCGGCGGTGTCCGACGGCTGGCCCTCGGCCCCGGCCCCCAACGCCGATTCGGCGACGGGCACCACCGGCGACCGGGCCTGTACTGTGCCCCTCTCGCCCAGCACCGCGGCGAAGACCGCGGTGAGTACCAGCAGCGCCGTCAGCACACCGCGTCGCACCGCGCGCGGGACCGGGCCGGGGCACTTGGCAGGCATGTGCGTCTGGTCCCACGACCGGGCCGGTTCTTAGCGGTACGACACCGAAGTCCCCCCCACCGGTCTAGCGCCGTAAGGCTTTCGTCACCGGAAAGCAGGGGCCGGAGCGGGCTTCGGGGCGTTGAATGGGCGCATGAGTCGCATACTCGGCAAGCCCGGGGTCATCGGAGTGCTGCTCGTCGCCGTGGTGGCGGCCGGCGCGGGTCTGTACTGGTTCCAGCCGTGGAAACTGTGGGTGGACGACACGGTGCGGGACGAACTCCCCGTAGCGGCCCCCGCGACCCCGCCGGCCCTCCCGGGCCCCGGGGCGGCCACCCCGGACGCCCCCGCCACCCCCTCCGCCCCCCGGATCCTCGCCTCCGGTTCCCTGATCAGTCACGAGCACCGCACCACCGGTACGGCGAAGGTCGTCCGGCTCCCCGACGGCTCCCGCACCCTGCGCCTGGAGAACCTCGACACCAGCAACGGCCCCGACCTGCGCGTCTGGCTCACCGACGCGCCGGTGAAGGAGGGCAGGGCCGGCTGGCACGTCTTCGACGACGGCACGTACGTCAGCCTCGGCAGGCTGAAGGGCAACAAGGGCGACCAGAACTACGCGCTGCCCGCCGGCCTCGACCTGAAGGGCCTCACCAGTGTCAGCATCTGGTGCGACCGCTTCGACGTCTCCTTCGGCGCCGCCGAGCTCACCGCCCCCGCGTGACCGGTCGCCTCAGCCCGGCAGCACCATGGCGAACGTCACCACGCTCCCGTCCGCCCCGTCCGCCCCGGCCGCGACGACCAGCCGGTCCGTGATCAGGCGCGTGAGCCACAGCCCCCGGCCGCAGTGGCTGCCGCCGAGCCCCGGCGCCAGCTCCGGGATGACGGAGGAGGTGAAGCCGGGACCCGAGTCGCTGACCGTGCATTCGAGCGCGCCGGAGGCGCGGCGCAGCAGCAGCCTGCCGCTCCCGCCGCCGTGCTCGACGGCGTTCGTCGCCACCGCGTCCGCCGCCAGGACGAAGTCGCCCCTGCGGGGCTCCGCCAGTCCCGCCCAGGCGGCGTACTGGTCGACCAGTACGCGCAGCCGGGGCAGGTCGTCCTGGACGAAATCGAGTTCCAGCAGCCGTTCCTGCGGCCCGCCGCCGTTGAGGTGTGCCCCTTCGGTCACCATTCCCGGGCCACCTCCGTCAGCGTGAGGTGCCGGACCCCGCCCGAACCGAGTCTGCGGAGCAGCACCGCCTGTGCGGCGCCGCAGCGCACCTCGACGCCGCCGTGTCCGGAGGCCCCGGGGACGCGGTGGCCGTGATCGACGAGGTCGATGAGATCGAGGGCGCACCGTGCGCCGAGAAAGTGCAGAGACCCCAGATCCACCAGCAGCCGGGACCCGGCGGTCCGGTCGAGGGCGGCGCGCAGGGCGGTCGCGAAGGGTTCACGCGTGGCGTGGTCGGCCTCGCCCGCGATCCTGACCGAGTCGTCCGCGTGCAGGACGCGCAGCTCCCCGAGGGCGGAGAGGAGCGAGCGGGGGTGTGCGTCGGACATGGCGTCGAGTACGTCGCTGTCGAACGCGCGCCGGTCGTAGGAGCAGACCTCGTTGTAGGGCCGGCCGTCGAAGAGGTGTCCGGCGTGGGACTCGCGGTACGTCATCGTGGCGACATCGGCGTCGAGGTCCGCCACCCAGTGCATGTCGATGAACGCCCGCAGTCCCCGGTACCCCTGCGCGACGGCGAGCGAGGTCTCTTCGCGGAGGCGCTCCCACTGCCGCTCGGGAGTGAAGCGGCGATCGGGCCGGATGAGCGCGCGCATGCTGCTGTGCGTCAGCTGTCCCCGTCCGCGGGCCTCGGCGAGCAGCGGACTGGTCCCGTCCAGACGCAGGCGTACGGCGTCGGGGTCGAGCTGTGGCGCCGCGAAGACGATCACCTTCTCACCGCGCGCCAGTCCGGTGCGGGTGTAGGCGACGAGCGCGCCCCAGTTGGCTTCGTCGTCGTCATAACCGAGGAACGCGTGGTCGCCCGCCCGCATCCCCTGAACGGGCAGGAGGCCCGGATGTGCGTCTGCCCGTTGGTCCATCGCTTCCAGGGGTCCCTTCCCGCTCTCCGCCCACCCTATGGATACCGGACCGGTCCGGTCAGCCGTACCGGAAGCCGGACGCCGGCACCCGAAAGAGGCGGCCGCGATGCGGGCCCCGGCCGCCGCCCGCATCGCGTGAGCGGCCGCCAACCCACGTGACGGGGACGGGAGTCCGTCCTAGGATCATCCGCACGGCATCGCGTGTCGGTCACCGGTCGGGTGAGGCATGGAGGTAGCCCGTGAGTTTGCCTTACGGAGGCATTCCACCGTGTCGGTACAGCTGAATCACACCATCGTCCACTCCCGGGACAACCGGGAATCAGCCGAGTTCTACGCCCGCGTCCTGGGCCTGGAGATCTCGGCCGAGTGGGGCCCGTTCATCGCCGTGGAGCTGAGCAACGGCGTCACTCTGGACTTCGCGACCGTCCCCGCGGAGTCGATCACCGTCCAGCACTACGCCTTCCTCGTCACGGAGGAAGAGTTCGACGGCGTCTTCCAGCGCGTCGAGGACGCCGGAATCACGTACTACGCCGATCCGCACGGCAAGCAGCCGGGCGAGATCAACCGCAATGACGGCGGTCGCGGCATGTACTTCATGGATCCGTCCGGCCACGGCCTGGAGGCGATCACGCGCCCGTACGGCAGCGGCGAAGAGAAGCAGGGGTGAGGCGGTAACGCGGTAACGCCCTGAGAGGAGGGGAGCCGGGAAGACGTTCCCGGCTCCCTTTCACCTTTTCTGCGGGTTCCGCGGGCCGTAGTGGCTCAGGAACATGTCCACGCCGCCGGTGATCAGGCGCTCGGTGAGGCCGCCGTCGGTGGTCGTGCCGTACGCGCCGAGCGCGCACCGGCCGTCATTACATCGGGCGAACGAGGCGAGGAGCCCTCCGGGCGGGCGCGTAGACAAGGTCGCCGGACGAGGCGGTGCCTCGGCGAGCAGGCCATGGCCACCCTCAAGGACTGGCGGATCCCGCGGAAACCCCGCCGGGGCACCCACCGCATCACAGGTTTCGTGAGGGCCGTCCTCGCCCTTCACCGCGTATCAACGTGAGATTCGAAAAGGCTCACCATGATCCAGATCTCCGAATGCGGGCAGCGCAGATTTGCGGCGTTCACCGGTGCGCATATCCATATGGCTTGCCGGTCGGTGCACAGGCCGCGCGCACGCTACGCAGAAGGGACTTCCCCCAGGCCCCCCGTCGTGGGTGCCTGGGGGACCTCATGGGTCCTCATGGGCCCGCAGGGGGCTCTTGTCCCCATGGGCCCTTCGCAGTGAGGGGCCGTCCGCCTCCCCGACCGGCCCGGTGCCCCGCACGCGATCAGAAGAAACAACGCACTTCGGAATGGTGTCCGAATAGGGAACCGGTCGCACCGAGGCCAGTCCGGAGAATTCCGAATTTCCCTTCCCTTAGGCTCGGTACGCGGCGGTGATTGCGATGCGGTACCGCCCCACCGAATCAATGCGAATGAAATTTCGAACCATCAGCCCTTGGGGAAAACGTGCGGCCCGATCACCTCGACCAGCCCGACCTCCGCGGAATTCGCCTGCCCCTGTCGACGAGTCAGCGCGAGATCTGGTTCGGCGAACAAATGCACGCACACGGCGCGGCCTTCCGTATCGGTGAGTACCTGGAGATCCACGGCCCGGTGCAGCCGCGGCTGTTCGAGGAGGCGGTGCGCAGAGCCGTGGCGGAGGCCGAGCCGTTCAACGTGCGGTTCGTGGAGGACGGCGGGGCTCCGTGGCAGGTGCTCGACACGGTGCGGGACTGGCCGTTCCCCGTGGTCGACGTCAGCGGCGAGCCGGATCCCCGGGCGGCCGCGGAGAAGTGGATGCGGGAAGAACTGCGGCGGCCGGTGGATCTGGGGCGCGGTCCTTTGTTCTCGTACGCGTTGTTCGCACTGGGGCCGGATCGGTTCGCCTGGTACCAGAGTTTCCACCACATCATCACCGACGCGGCGGGGGCCGTCCTGGTGGTGCGACGGGTCGCCGAGCTGTACACCGCGCTGGTCGGCGGAGTCGAGGCGGCCGAGCATTCCTTCGGTTCACTGCGGTCGTTGCTCGAACGCGATGCCGCGTACCAGTCGTCGCCGGAGTGCGCCACCGACCGTGCGTACTGGACCGAGCGGTTTCTCCGTTGCCAGGACCCGCCCCGGTTGTCCGGCCGCACCGGTGGCTCCCCCTCCCCCGTCACCCTCCGCGAGACCGTGCGCCTGTCCGAGGAGGAGGCCGTCCGGTTGCGCCGTGCGGCCAGGGACGCCGGCACCCACTGGTCCGTCATGGTGATCGCCGCCACGGCGGCGTACACGCACCGGGTCACCGGTGAACGGGATGTCGTCATCGGCCTGCCGGTCACGGCGCGCACCGACGCCGCGCTGCGCGCCATGCCGGGGATGTCCGCCAACCTCGTGCCGCTGCGTCTTGAGGTGTCGGCGGACCTGCGCGTCCGTGATCTGCTGCGGCAGGTGTCGCGCGAGGTCCGGCGGGCGCTGCCGCACCAGCGCTACCGCTGCGTCGACATCGCCCGTGACCTGCGGCTGCCGGACAGCGGACGCGGTTTCGCGGGGACGCAGGTCAACATCATGTCCTTCGGCTACGACTTCACGTTCGCGGGACACCGGGTCACGGCCCACAACCTGTCCAACGGGGTCGTCGACGACCTCGCCGTGATGGCGTACGACAGGTCGGACGGCACCGGCATCCGCATCGACCTCAACGCCAACGCCGGGCTGTACTCCGAGGACGACCTGGCCGGGCACCGCGCACGCTTCGTACGGCTGCTGGACGCCTTCTGCGACGCCTCCCGCCCCGATCGCACCGTGGGCGGTTCGGGCCTGCTCTCCGCGCAGGAGCGGCAGTGGGTACTGGTGGAGTGGAACGACACGGCCCGGGAGGTGCCCGACACCACCCTGCCGGAACTCCTCATGGCGCAGGCCGCGCGCACCCCCGACCGGCTCGCGGTCCTCCCGGCGGACGCGGACCCGGCGGCCCCCACGGACCGTACCGACCACGCGGACCACGGTGACCGGCCGACGACGTACGCCCGGCTGAACGCCGCCGCCGAACGGCTCGCCCAGCTGCTCGCCGCCCGTGGTGCCGCTCCCGGCCGTACCGTCGCCGTCGGCCTCCCGCGCTGTACGGAACTGGTCGTCGCTCTGCTCGCCGTGCTCAGGACCGGCGCCGCCTACCTGCCGCTGGACCCCGACCAGCCGGCCGAGCGGCTGGGCCGCATGGTGACCGACGCCGGGCCGGAACTCCTGGTCACCCGGTCGGACAGTACGGCGGCAGCGCCACTCGTCCCGGCGGACGCGGTGCCGCGGCTGCTGCTGGACGACCCGGCGGTCGCGGACGTCCTCCATGGCCACCCCCGGGCCGGGGACGGTCGTCCGCTGCCCGCCGCGCGGCCGGAGGACCCGGCGTACGTGATCTACACCTCCGGGTCCACCGGCCGCCCCAAAGGCGTGTCCGTGCCGCACCGGGCCATCGTCAACCGCCTGCTGTGGATGCAGGACACCTACCGCCTCACCGGCGACGACCGGGTCCTGCAGAAGACCCCGGTCGGGTTCGACGTGTCCGTGTGGGAGTTCTTCTGGCCGCTCATCAGCGGCGCCACACTCGTCCTGGCACGGCCGGGCGGCCACCGCGACCCGGCGTATCTGGCGCGGGTCGTGCGCGAACAGCACATCACCACCGCGCACTTCGTCCCTTCCGTACTCGACGCCTTCCTCGCCGAACCGGACGCCGCCCGCTGTCCGGAGCTGCGGCAGGTCTTCAGCAGCGGCGAGGTGCTGCCGCGCGGGACGGCCGACCGGTTCCACACACTGCTCCCACGGGCGGAACTGCACAATCTGTACGGGCCCACGGAGGCCGCCGTCGACGTCACCCACCACCGGTGCGTGCCGGGCGCCCGCGGACCGGTACCGATCGGCAGGCCGGTGTGGAACACGCGGTTGTACGTGCTGGACGCCGCCCTCCAGCCGTGCCCCCCGGGCGTGCCCGGTGAGCTGTATCTGGCGGGCGCACAGCTGGCCCGCGGCTATGTGGGCCGACCGGAGCTGACCGCCGAACGGTTTCCCGCCGATCCGTTCGGGGAGCTCTTCGGTGCCCCGGGCGCCCGGATGTACCGCACCGGTGACCTGGCCCGCTGGCTGCCGGACGGCTCCGTCGACTTCCTCGGCCGCACCGACGACCAGGTCAAGCTGCGCGGTGTACGGATCGAACTGGGCGAGGTCGAGGCCGCCCTGCGCGCCCTGCCCGGTGTGGCACAGGCCGCGGTGACGGTGGCCGGTGAGCGGCTGATCGGTTATGTCACCGAGACGGCGGCGGGCGGCGACCGTGGCGGCGTGGACCTCGCCGGGGCGCGGCGGGACCTGGCGCGCACCCTGCCCGAGCAGATGGTCCCCGCCGATCTGGTGGTGCTCGACACACTGCCGCTGAGCCCGAGCGGCAAGTTGAACCGCAAGGCGCTGCCCGTGCCGGTTCCGGTGCCGGAGCGCGCCGCGGTCGCGTCGCGTGCGCCGCGTGCGCCGCGCGACGAACGGGAGGAGCGGCTGTGCGCGCTGTTCGGCGAAGTGCTCGACCTCGGCGGCGTGTCCGTCGACGACGACTTCTTCCAGCTCGGCGGGCACTCGCTGCTCGCCTCCCGGCTGGTGGCCCGCGTCCACGAGACGCTCGGAGCGCGACTGCCCGTCCGTGCCGTGTTCGAGGCGTCCACGGTGGCGCAGCTCGCCGAGCGGCTGCGGGGCCCGGACGGGGCGGAGGTGCCCGAGCAGTACCGGGGCCGGCCGGCCTCACGGGGGCCGGGGGAGGCGGGACGGAAGGAGGAGCCGGCCGCCCGGCGCCGGTCCGGCGCACCCGGACGCCGGGACCGGCTCGACCCCCTGCTGCCGCTCCGCGCGGGGGACGGCGGTGTGCCGCCTCTGTTCTGCGTCCATCCCGGCAGCGGTCTCGGCACCCCTTACGCGGCCCTGCTGCGCCATGTGGAACCCGACCGGCCCGTCCACGCCCTCCAGGCACGGGGGCTGAGCGACCTCGGTGGCGTACCGCCGTCCAGCGTGGAGGAGATGGCCGCCGACTACGTGCGGCAGATCCGCTCGGTCCGGCCGGCCGGCCCGTACCACCTGCTGGGCTGGTCCTTCGGCGGACTGGTGGCTCACGCCATGGCGACTCGGCTCCAGGACGAGGGGGAGCGCGTCGGCGTGCTGGCGGTGCTCGACGCCTACCCCGACAACAAGCGGGCCTTCGCCGGCCTGCCGGAGCTGAACAGGCGGCAGTGGCTGCGGCTGCTCCTGGACGACCTCGGCGGCGAGCTGGGCCCGGGCGGCGGATGGGGCGGCCCCGGCGGTGACGGCCGGCACGACGGAGTCCCGGCCACCGGCCCGGCGGACACGGCGGGGCCCGTGAACGCCGAGGACGCCGTGAACGCCATGGGCGCCGGGGACGTCGAGCGGTTGGTGGACACGGTGATCCGTGAGGCCGGGCTGCCCGCCCACCTGTTCCAGGGCCGGACGACCTTTCCTCTCCTGGACGTCATGCGCAACAACGTGAAGCTCATGAGCACGTTCGAGCCGGGAGTCTTCCGGGGCGACCTGCTGCTGTTCACCGCGGACGAGCCGATCCCGGGCCACCGCCGCGATCCCGCGCACACCGCGTGGGAGTGGCACCGGTACGTGGAGGGCGCCGTACGGACGCATGGCGTACCGGCGCAGCACTTCCACCTGCTGGGTCCTCGGGCCACGGCACAGGTGGGCCCGCTGGTGGCTACGGCTCTCGGCGAAGCCGAGGGACGGACATCGCGGCGGGACCGGGTTGCGCCGGTGCGCAAGCGGTGAGCGGTGGCGGTCCGGGTGCGGTGCGGCGACGGCCACCCTGAAAGGCGGACGCCTCCTGCGGGAACCCCGCTGTTGGCAAAGGCCCGGAGCCTTCGGACGATGCCAGAGAAATAGACCCTTTTGCCGAGTTTCCTCGACGCGGTCCGGTCGTTACGGATATCGACGGCTGTGCGCCGCGACTTGACCAGTCGACAACGAGTGCGTCAGCCAGTGGTTCTCAGTCCGGACGACATGTCCGGCCGATCGAACTTCCCTCATCGCGCGTGGGCAATCGGCTCACTCGCACGCATCAAAGACAGGGAATGGCAAAGTGCGACAGGTATTGAGCAGAAGCGTTTTCGCTGCGGCGGCCGCCTCCGGGGTCCTCGCCATGACCGGCGGCTACGCCCACGCGGATGTCCAGGCACACGGCGGGGCCGGCAACGCGCCCGGTGTCGGAGCCGGCAACACGGCCCAGAGCCCCGCACACACGCCGATGAACATCTGCGGCAACACCGTCGACGCCGTCGGCGCCCTCAACCCGGCGGTCGGCAACGACTGCGCCAACGGCGCGAAGGACGAGCCGTCGTCCTACCGGGACCACGACAGCGGTTCGTCCGGCAAGGGGCACCCGGGCAAGGGGCACCCGGACAGGGACCACCCGGGCCTCCCGGACCACTCGGACCGGGGTGACGGGCACTTCGAGGGCGGCCACCTCGGCGGCGGGGCCCCCGGTCATGGGTGGTCGGGCGAGGAGCCGCCCTGCGACGAGGCGCCGGGCGGGAAGCCGCCCGTCGGAAAGCCGCCCGTCGGCGGGGACCCCGGCGAGGAGGGCCCCGGCGAGGAGGGCCCCGGCGAGGAGGGCCCCGGCGAGGAGGGCCCCGGGAGCAAGCCGCCGGCCGCGAAGCCGCCGGTCGACGCGGAGCCCGGCGGGGAGACTCCCGGGAGCAAGCCGCCCGTCGGGAAGCCGCCCGTCGACGGGCCTCCCAAGACCCAGCCGGCCGTGCACGAGGTCCCGGCGGCCGGGACTCCGGCCGGCGAGGCCCCTGCGAAGGAGACCCGGGTCGTCGGAGCCCCGGCGCTGGCCCACACGGGCGCCGGTGAGATCGGAGCCGCCGCCGCGATCAGTGCCGCGCTGCTCGGTGGCGGAGTGCTGATGGTCCGCCGTCGCGGGGCCGCGCGGGTCTGAGCCGCGGGTCACCGGCGTGTCCGATGGAGCGGGTTCTCCGGAGCCCGCTCCATCGCCGTGTCCGGACCTCTTCCATCCCGGCATCCGGGTGAATCACAAGAAGCGCCCCGGGCTTCAGTTTCTCTCCGTCCGGGCCTTCGTTAGTCCAGGTGTAAGTGGCACGGAACAGCAGCGTCAGAGTGTCGTGGGATTCGTGGTTCGCGGGTTTACGCCAGCACAAAAAGGATTACTGGAATGAAGTACATGAAGGCCGCTTCGGCTGTTGCCATTTCGATGATCGCTGCTGGAGTGGCGTCGCCGGCCGTGGCCGCGGGCCAGCTGGGCGCTGCTGGAGTGGCGTCGCCGGCCGTGGCCGCGGGCCAGCTGGGCGATGCTGTCGTCGAATCCGTCCCGCGGACTGCGACCGAGGCCGTACAGCACCTCAAGGAAGGCGATTCCAAGAAGCTGGTGCTGGAAGGTGCCGAAGGCGCCATGGAGGCCACCCGGGCGCTCGGCGGCCTGCCGCTCGGGGACTGAGGGAACGCCTGCGCTTCTGCACTCCTCGCCCTCCTTGTGCTCCTGGGTGAGGCCGCAGGGCTGTGAAGGCCGGCACGTACGCCATTCGGTGTGCGTGCCGGCCTTCTTCGCGCGCGTACGGGACGGGACGGGGCGTGGTCACGGCCGTGCCGGCGCGGGGGTGTCGCGGGCGCCGATGCGCAGGTGCTCGATGTGGTAGACGGCCTCGTCGAGGAGCTGGGCGACGTGGCTGTCGTACAGGCTGTAGACGATCCGGCGGCCCTGCCGGGCTCCGGTGACCAGGCTCAGCGCGCGCAGCAGCCGGAGCTGGTGGGAGACCGCGGACTGCTCCATCCCGACCGCTTCGGCGAGCTCCGTCACGCCGCACGGGCTCTGGCGCAGCCGGGTCAGGATCATCAGCCGGGACGGGGTGGCCAGGGCCTGGAGCGTGGCGGCGATGGTGGCGGCGGCGTCCGCGTCCAGGTGGCCCGTGGGTGTGGCGCGTGCGTCGACTCCGTGTCCCATGCGCCCATCGTATCGGGGCATACGGAACAACGAGTGAAGAGCTCTTCATGTGTTCCGTTATGGTGGTGAGGTCCGCCCGTGCCTGTGCGCCCGGTCCGATCCTCTGTGAGACCTCTGTGAGAGGGGCCCTTCGATGGCTTCCCCCGTACTCGACGGCCGGGCCGCCGGTGACCGTCCCGTCGCCCGGCTGCTCGCCGCCCCGCCGGTCCCCTCGCGCCGTACGAGGCTGCTGGCGCTGCCGGAGGTGCGGTGGGCGGCGCTGTCCGCCGTCGCCTTCCTGCTGGCCTTCCCGCTCGACCTGGCCGGCGCCCCGGCGTGGGCCTGGGGACCGCTCTACGCGCTCTGCTACGTGTCCGGCGGCTGGGAGCCGGGGTGGGCGGGGCTGCTGGCGCTCAAGGAGCGGAGCCTCGACGTCGACCTGCTGATGGTGGTCGCCGCGATCGGGGCGGCGGCGATCGGGCAGTTCCTCGACGGGGGGCTGCTCATCGTCATCTTCGCGGTGTCGGGGGCGCTGGAGGCGCTGGCCACCCGTCGCACGGCCGACTCGGTGCGGGGGTTGCTGGACCTGGCCCCGGCCACGGCCGTACGGCTGAAGGGTGCTGACGCGGGGGAGGACGCGGGGGAAGAGGTGGTGGGGATCGGGGAGTTGCGGGTCGGCGACCTGGTGCTCGTACGGCCGGGTGAGCGGCTGCCCGCCGACGGTACGGTCGTCGCCGGTGCCGGTGAGGTGGACCAGGCGACCATCACCGGGGAGCCACTGCCGGTGACCAAGCAGGCGGGCGACGAGGTCTTCGCGGGCACCCTCAACGGCACCGGGGCGCTGCGGGTACGGGTGGCCAAGGACGCCTCCGCGTCGGTCATCGCCCGCATCGTGGAGATGGTCGAGGAGGCGAGTGGGACCAAGGCGCCGACGCAGCTGTTCATCGAGAAGGTCGAGCAGCGTTACTCGGTGGGCGTCGTCGTCGCCACGCTGGCGCTGTTCGGGGTGCCGCTGGTGTTCGGGGCGGACTTCGAGGAGACGCTGCTGAGGGCCATGACGTTCATGATCGTCGCCTCGCCGTGCGCGGTGGTGCTGGCGACCATGCCGCCGCTGCTGTCCGCCATCGCCAACGCCGGGCGGCACGGGGTGCTGGTCAAGTCCGCTGTGGTGATGGAGCGGTTGGGCGAGGTCACGCGGGTGGCGCTGGACAAGACCGGCACGCTGACGGAGGGTTCGCCGCGGGTCGCCGGGGTGCGGGTGCCGGTGGCTGCCGGTGTGTGGGAGGAGGACGAGGTGCTGGCGCTGGCGGCCTCCGCCGAGTACCCCAGCGAGCATCCCCTCGCGCGGGCGGTGGTCTCCCTGGCGGTGGAGCGCGGCCTGCGCCTCGATCCGGCCGAGGACTTCTCCTCGGCGCCGGGGCGCGGGGTGCGGGCGGTCGTCGGTGGCCGGGAGGTCCGGGTGGGGAGCCCGGCGGCGCTGCTGGGGGGCGCGGACGCGAGCGTGGGTGCGGGCGCGGGTGCGGGTGCGGGTGCGAGCGGGGGTGGGGGCGCGGGCACGGGGGCGGATGCGGTGCGTGGTGAAGCTGGGGTGATCGTGGCCGAAGTGGAGGGGGCGGGGCACACGGCCGTGGTGGTGCTGGTCGAGGGGGTTCCGGCCGGGGTGCTCGCGGTGGAGGACCGGGTGCGCGCCGGGGCGGGCGAGGCGGTCGCCGCGCTCGGGCGGCTGACCGGGTCGGCGCCGGTGCTGCTGACCGGCGACAACGAACGAGCCGCCGGGAAGCTCGCCGGCGAGGTCGGCATCACGCGGGTACGGGCCGGGCTGTTGCCGCAGGACAAGGCCGCCGCCGTACGGGAGTGGGAGACGGCGGGCGAGAAGGTGCTGGTCGTCGGTGACGGGGTCAATGACGCGCCGGCCCTGGCCGCCGCGCACACCGGGGTCGCGATGGGGCGGGCCGGGTCGGATCTGGCGCTGGAGACGGCCGACGCGGTGGTGGTGCGCGACGAGCTGGCGACGGTTCCCGCTGTCGTCGCGCTGTCGCGGCGTGCGCGCCGGCTGGTGGTCCAGAACCTCGTCATCGCTTCGGTGTGCATCGGGGCGCTGGTGATCTGGGACCTGGTGGGGCACCTGCCGCTGCCGTTGGGGGTCGCGGGGCACGAGGGGTCGACCGTGCTGGTGGGGCTGAATGGGCTGCGGCTGCTGCGGGAGTCGGCTTGGCGGGGTGCGGTGCGCGACGCGTAGCGAGTGCGGTGCGGGGGCTTTGGGGTCGGTGCCGTGCCGGGGCGTCTCCTCGGGTGCCGAACGTTCGGGCACCGGGTTCCGCTTCGGGGTGGTGGTGTTCGACACCCTGCGGGGAGCGCCCCGGCACGTCCCCTCCCGGCACCGTGGCACGCGACGCGGGGCAAGGAAAGACCTGGTGAACGCTCAGGCGGTGTACTGGCTCGGCGCCTTGCCCACTGTGGCGGTCACCGGCGGCTCGGTAACCCACCCCGGTGCTCCGGGGTGGGCAGTGCCGCTTCCTTGAGCTTCCTGTCGCACACGTCCGCCTCGCCGCCCTCGTGCGTCGCCACGGCGGAGGGGAGGGCGGCGGTGGCTGCTGACCGGATGACGCTTCAGGGTCACTCCGAGTTCGCGATGACCTTGCGTACGTTCTCCAGGCTTCCGCAGTTCTCCTTGATCAGCCGGTCGCGCTCACGGACGAACGCCGCGCCGAGCTCCGCCCGTCGCTCGTCCTTCACGAGTTCCCTGGCGTGGTTGAGGAGCGTGCGTTCTTCCTCGTCCGTGTGGTGGGAGATGGCCTGCGAGAGCTCCTCCAGCTTCTCGTCCCACTCGTCCGAACCCACCTCCGACACCTCCAGCAGCGCCGCCAGGGCCTTGTTGCCCTCGGTGTGTTCCTCCTCGCCGTGCTCGACCTCCTCGTCGTCGACCTTCTTGTAGCGCCGCAACGCCGGATAGACCTCGGCCTCCTCGGCCTCGCCGTGCGCGATCAGCAGGTCCGCGAACTCGCTGAGCGCGGCGGCCCGGTCCGCCTCCACACTCCGCATCGCGTGGAAGAGGTCCTCCATCCGCCGGTGGTCCTTGAGGATCAGCTCCACCACATCGGTCGTGCCGGCAGTGCTCCGGGTCATTCCGTCCGCCTCCTGGGTACTGGGATACGTCGTTCGATCCGCCTTCCCGGCATTTCGCCCGTCACTCTCCAGCAGTTGCCGTGGTGAGCGGCGCGGCCCTACGGTCGGGGCGATGAGCCAGGAGCGCGGCGAAAACCGGTGGAGCGGGCGGGGGCGTGTTCTGGCCGCAGTCGCCGTGGCGGTCGCCGGTCTCCTGGTTCTCCATGCCGCCGTGCCCAACGGGGGTGGCCGTTTCGGCAGCCTCCTGGAGACGTTCCTGCCCTGGCTCGGCCTGACGGTCCCCGTGCTGCTGGTCCTGTCGTTGCTGCGCCGTTCCCGCCTCGCCCTCCTGGCACTGCTGCTGCCCGTCGCCGCCTGGCTCGGCGGTTTCGGCGGACTGCTGCTGCCGGCGGAGGATCCGGCGGCGTACGACGTCGTCGCGGTCCAGCACAACGTCAGCGACGAGAACGCCGACCCGGCAGGCACCGCGCGGGCCCTGTTGAAGAAGCGCCCCGGCCTCATCGCCCTCGAAGAGCTGACCCCCGGCGCGCTGCCCGCCTACGCGGCGGCGCTGGCGCCGGAGTACCCCCACCACGGGGTGGTGGGGACGGTCGGGATCTGGTCGAAGTACCCGCTGGCGGGAACGCGGCCTGTGGACATCGGGCCGGACGGCGTCGGGGCGGACTGGAACCGCGGCCTGCGGACCGAGGTGCGGATGCCGGAGGGCGGTCCGGTCGCCGTGTACGTCGCCCACCTGCCGTCCGTACGTCTCGGACCGACCGGCTTCGGCACCGGGTGGCGGGACGAGAGCGCCGCTCTGCTGGGCGCCGCCGTCGCCGCCGAGCCCCTGGACCGGGTGGTCCTGCTGGGCGACCTCAACAGCACGGTGGACGACCGGGGGCTGGATCCGGTCGTCCGGCGGATGGACACGGCGGACCGGGGCTTCGCCTTCAGCTGGCCCGCCCGGTTCCCCGTGGCGCGGATCGACCAGATCATGACCCGGAAGGCAACCGTCACCCGGGTGTGGTCACTGCCCGCCACGGGCAGCGACCACCTGCCGATCGCCGCCCGCATCAGGTTTTAGCGACGCACTCGAACCACACCGTCTTGCCGTCCCTGCCCAGTACCGGAGACACCCCCCACCGGTCGCTGACGGCCTCCACGAGTGCCAGCCCCCGCCCGCCGTCGTCCAGCGGCCCGGCGCTCCTCGCCTTCGGAAGCCGTGGGCACGTGTCCGCCACCTCCACGCGTACGCCGTCCTCCGCGCGGAGGATCAGCACCGAGCAGTGTCTTCCGGGCACATGGCGCACGACGTTCGCCACCAGCTCCGTGAGCGCCAGCTCCGCCGCGTCGGAGACCTCGTCGAGTGCCCAGTTCATGAGGTACGACCGCAGGATGCGCCGCAGATGCCGCGCCGAGTGCTCACCCACGGTGAAGTTCGCCCCGTAGCATGAAGGCTCAACTTCCCTGCTCTGTTCATCAGTTACGTGATTCACATCACCAGAATGTGGCCTCCTGGCTACGCTCGGCTACGGCTAGAAGAAAACATTACGTTGTGTGAGCTTGTTCTTGAGCCAGGGAGAACCCGCATGGCCAACATCCGTGACCTCGATCCCCACGCCTCCGCGCTCGACTGCTACGGCGCCGAACTGCGCCGTCTGCGGGAGGCGGCGGGGCTCAACCAGAAGCAACTCGGCTCGATCATCTTCTGCACGGCGTCCCTGGTCGGCCGGATCGAGACGGCCCGCAAGGTGCCCACGCGCGCGTTCTCGGAACGCGCGGACGCGGCGCTGGGGACGGAGGGGACACTGAGCCGGCTGGTCGGTCTGGTGCTGCGGAGCCAACTGCCGTCGTGGTTCCGGCCGTACGCGGAGATGGAGGCGCGGGCGGCGTACATCTCGACCTATCAGGCGCAGGCGGTCTACGGCCTCTTGCAGACGGAGGAGTACGCGCGCACGCTGCTGAGCGTGGACAATCCCGACAGGGTCGATGAGCTGGTGTCCGCGCGCATGGACCGACAGCGCATTCTGAGGCGCGAAAACCCGCCGGCCCTGTGGGTCGTACTCGATGAGGCACTGCTCCACCGCGAGGTCGGCGACCGCAACATCATGCGGAACCAACTCGCCCACCTGTTGACCTTTCTGGAACAACAGTGGGTTCAAGTCCAGGTGTTGCCTTTCTCGACAGGCCAACACACCGGGATGATGGGCTCATTCACTCTGCTGCGCTTTGATGGCGATCCGGACGTCCTCTACTCGGAGAGCTATGACTCGGGACACATGACAGCGAATTCCCAAGTGATCAGAAAACGTTCGGTCGGATACGCTCGCTTGCAGGCTGCGGCTCTCTCTCCTGAGGGCTCGGCTGCCTTGATCGCCCGCGTAATGGAGGATCGCTATGGGGACCAGTCAGAGCCTGGCAGGCGCACGGTGGCGTAAGTCGTCCCGCAGCGGAACCAGCGGCGGCGAATGCGTCGAGTGCGCCCCGCTCGGTACCGCACAGTGGCGCAAGTCCAGCTACAGCGGCAACACCGGCGGCGACTGCGTCGAGGTCGCCGGTCTCGCCGCTCACGTCGCCGTCCGGGACTCCAAGAACCCCGAAGGCCCCGCCTTCACCGTCACCCCCGCAGCGTTCGCCGCCTTCGTCGCGGCGGTGGCGGCTTCGGCCCGTTAGAGGCTGATCGCCGCGCAGATCTTCTTGCCGCCCTCGGAGGTCGGGGTGACCGTGACGAAGCGGGCCAGGAAGTTGACGAGGGTGAGGCCGTAGCCGCCCTCGTATCCCGTGATGTCGGGATAGCGGGGGCGGGGGCGTGCCGGGCTCGGGTCCTGCACGGTCACCTGCACCGTGGTCCGGCCCGCGGCCAGGCGCAGTTTGGTGATGCCGCCCGCGTGCCGCAGTGCGTTCGTGACCAGCTCGGAGACCACCAGCACCACGTTGTCGGTGGTCTCCGGACCGGGCGCCTGGGCCAGACCGGACAGGAACGCGCGCGTGGCGTCGCGCGCCTCGCCCGCCGTGGTCGGGCGGACCGTCCGGTGGGCGAGGCGGACCCTGTGGTCACTGTGGTCACTGACGGCATGCGGGTGGTTCATGTCATTCACCCTCGGTGGCAGGAGATCAATATCCGGTGACCTTGGGGCTTCTGCCCGGTTTTACAGCGTGTTAACTTCAGCCCTCGTCCCGGCCGAACCAGTCCAGGCACACGACGAGGGCGTCGTCGGCGGTGTCCGCGTCGGTGTCGCGGGTCGACGCCAGTTCGCGCAGGACCGCGCGGGGGACGGCCGCGGCGGGCAGGAGGCTCGCCGCCTGGATGGCCCGTGCCAGGGCCCGTTCGCCGTACGCCTCTCCGGCGCGGGTCGCGGCGTCGTACACGCCGTCGCTGACGAAGACCAGCCGGTCGCCGGGGAGCGCGTGGAAGTCCTGGGCGACGTACGCCGTCTCGTCGAACATGCCGAGCGGGAGCTGCGCCTCGAAGGGCACACGTTCGACGGTCCTGTCGCGCTGGCGCCACAGCTGGGGGGACCCGGCGTCGACCACCTGTGCCTGGCCGGTGGCCAGGTCGAAGGAGAGGATGAGGGTCGAGACGTACGCCGCTCCGCGGTGCTGGCCGTAGATCGCCTGGTCGGCGAGCGCGGCCTGGTCGGCGATGCCGATGCCGGCGCGGCGGGCGTTGCGCAGCGCGTTGACGGCGAGGTTGGTGAGGAGAGACGCGTCGATTCCCTCGCCCATTCCGTTGGTGACGGTGAGGGTGAGGGTCTCCGCGGTGGTGGCCCAGTCGAAGTTGTCGCCGTGGATGGCGTACGCCGGCTCCAGCTGGGCTCCGATGGCGTACTCCTGGCGGGCGCAGGCGCGGCCGGGCAGGAGCTGCCACTGCATTTCGGCGGCCAGGGTGAGGCGGCTGACACGGCGGGCCTGGAGGTACAGATCGGTGTCGCGCTCGGCGACGATGATTTCGTGGCCGAGGAGTTCGGCGATCTCGGTGAGTTCTTCGATGGCCTCGGGCGTGCATCTCTGTCTGGAAAGTCTCACGGTCAGGATGCCGAGGCGGTCCCCGCGCACGGTCACCGGGAGGTGCAGGGCCACCGTGCCGTCCCCGGCGGCGTACTGCCCGTACGGCTCCTGGCTGCCGAAGGCGCGGCCTTCGGGGCTGGAGTGGACGGGGAGGGCCCGCGCGGTGTGGGGCAGGGCGGTGACGGGCTGGAGGACCGTGAGGCTGTAGTCGGCCATCAGCAGGTCGACGGCGACCGCTTCGTAGTGCTCGACCAGTGCGGCACGTGCCGTATCGAGGAGGGCGTGCGGCGCGGCGGTGCGGACGGCGCGCTCCACGGCCAGGAAAGACGTCACGGTCGGTTGGCCTCTTTTGTCAGGAGTGGGGTACTGGGAGTGGACGCGAACTGTTGACAAGCAGGGAGTGTTGCTAAGTGGCAACTGTTCGCCCTAGGCTGATTCTGCCGCACCATCGGGGCAGCCGCGTCGGCACCAGCCGGTTCCGCTGCCACATCTGAGGGGCCAGTTGTGCACACTTGTAGCACCGATCAGCGCATGCTCCTTGTCAGCCATCGATCCGAGCGCGCTCATATTCTCGCTCTGCGCGGCGAAGTGGACCTGGATTCCGTCGAACCCCTGCGCCTGGCGCTGGACGGCGCCGGGCGCCAGGGGGAGGAGCCGGTCGTGCTGGATCTGTCGGCCGTGCAGTTCGCCGACACCGCGATGATCAACGCGTTGCTGCGGGCGCGTCCCCGGCTCGGGAACCGCCTGCGCATCGCCGCGCCCTCGGCGCTGGTCATGCGTCTGCTGCGGGTCCTGGGACTGGACACCGCCTTCATCATCCGCGACAGCCAGGAGGCGGCGGCCGGCGCCATACCCGGGCCGTAGCCCGGGGGCGGGCGTCAGCGGCGGGGCAGCTTCACCACGGTGACGAAGAAGTCGTCGATCTGACGGATGGCCAGGATGAACTGGTCGAGGTCGACGGGCTTCGTCACGTAGGCGTTGGCGTGGAGCTTGTAGCTGCGCAGGATGTCCTCCTCGGCCGAGGAGGTGGTGAGGACGACGACGGGGATGAGGCTGAGGTCCGGGTCGGACTTGATCTGCTCCAGCACCTGGCGGCCGTCGTACTTCGGCAGGTTCAGGTCGAGGAGGACGAGGTCGGGCCGCGGCGCGTCGGCGTACTGCCCGCGCCGGTAGAGGAAGTCGAGGGCCTCCAGCCCGTCCCGTACGACGTGGAGGGTGTTGCCGATCTTGTTGTCCTCGAACGCCTCGCGGGTCATGAGCTCGTCGCCCGCGTCGTCCTCGACGAGGAGCACTTCTACCGGCTCGGGCTGCGGGGTGGTCATGCGGGGCCTCTTCCAGTGATGGCGTGGGCCTCCTGGGGCCCTTCGGCGGACGGCTCCGAAGCCGTCTGCGGCGCGGCGTCGGGGAGCGTGAAGACCAGGCGGGTGCCTTCGGCGCGCGTGGTGTCGATCCAGATGCGCCCGCCGCTGTGCTCGACGATCTTCTTGCACAGGGACAAGCCTATTCCGGTGCCCGCGTAGGTGTCGCGGGCGTGCAGGCGCTGGAAGATGACGAAGACCTTGTCGGCGAATTCGGCGGGGATGCCGATGCCGTTGTCGGTCACCGTGAACTGCCAGAACCCCGGCTCCTCTCCGCGGTCGACGGTGACCTCGACGTGCGGCGTGCGCTCCGGGGAGCGGAACTTGATCGCGTTGCCGATCAGGTTCTGCCACAGCATGGTGAGCAGGGTCGGGTCCCCCGTCACCTGCGGCAGCTCCTGCGGCCGGTCGACGCGCGCGTCGCTCTCCTCGATGGCGGCGGCCAGGTTGCGTACGGCCCGGTCGACGACCGTGTCCAGCGCCACGGTCTCCTGGGCGTCGTTGAGACGGCCCACGCGGGAGAAGGTGAGCAGGTCGTTGATGAGGATCTGCATGCGCTTGGCGCCGTCGACCGCGAAGGCGATGTACTGGGTGCCGCGCTCGTCGAGCTGGTCGCCGTAGCGCTTCTCCAGCAGCTGGCAGAAGGAGGCGACCTTCCGCAGCGGTTCCTGGAGGTCGTGCGAGGCGACGTAGGCGAACTGCTCCAGCTCCTCGTTGGACCGGCGCAGTTCGACGGCGTGGGCGTCGAGGTCCGCCGCCTGCCGGGACAGCGCGGCTTCGCTGGTCTTGGAGGTGGTGAGTTCGGTGACCACGCGCAGGCGCATCGCCTCCACCGCCCGGGCGACCGCCTGGAGGTCGGCGGGGCCCCGGGCGGGGATGTGGTGGTCGAAGTCCCCGCCCGCGACGCGCCGGGCGGCGGTGCGCACCGCCGCGAGCGGGCGGACGACGGTGAAGTGCAGGAGGGCCGCCAGCGCCACGCCGGTCAGCAGGAACGCGGCCAGGACGGCGTAGAGCGCGCGGTCCCGCTCGGAACGTGCCTCGCCGAGGGCCGCGCGCGCCCGGTCGCGGTCCTGCTCCAGCCGGGCCTGCTGGGCATCGAGCCGTTCGCGTACCACGTCGAAGGCATGCTTGCCCTCGGCCACGGAGGAGGCGGCGGCGTCGTCGGTCTCCCGCTCGCCGGCGATGGCCGGGGCGGCGAAGTCCTCGCGCCAGGTGCGTACCGCCCGGTCGATCGCGCGGAGGTCGGCGGCCTGGCGGGGTGAGTGGCGGGTCAGCTCCACCAGCCGTTCGCGCGCGCGGGTTTCGGCGGTGATTCCGCGACGGTAGGGCTCCAGCAGCTTTTTGTCGCCGGTCAGGAGGTAGCCCCGTACGCCGGTCTCCTGGTCCAGCAGGGCGGCCTGGAGCTGGAAGGCCTCGGCGCCGGCCGGGGCGATGCGGTCGACCAGGTGGTCCGTGGCCTCGGCGGTGCGCGACAGCACGGCCGCTCCCACCCCGGCCGCGACGACGGTCAGGGTGCCCATGACGGCCAGGGCGAGCAGGAACCAGCCCCGCACGGTCAGGCGCCGGGACGGCTCGGAGCCGGCGGCCGGGTGCTGGTGCTGTACGGGTGTCACGTGGTGCTCTTCCATTCCAGGTGAAGTACGGCGACGTCGTCGGCCAGCCCGCCGCTGTCCGCCGCGAGCGACTGCGCGGTGTGGATGAGGGAGTCGACGAAGGCGTCGGCGGGCCGGTGCGCGTGGCGGCGGGCGATGTCGAGGAGCCCCTGCTCGCCCAGGCGCTCCGTGCCCTGCCCGATGCGCCCTTCGATCAGGCCGTCGGTGAACAGCACCATGGCCTCGCCGACGGCCACCGGCAGGGGGGTGACCGGCCACCTGGCCATACCGGGCAGCAGCCCGAGCACCGGGCCTCCCGGGACCTCCTCCAGGTGTACGCCGCCGTCCGGCGAGCGCATCAGCAGGCCGGGGTGACCGGCCCGCAACACGTTCACGTGGCTCTCCCCGGCGGTGTGGCTCAGGCAGGTGAGGGTGGCGAAGATCTCCGGTCCGGAGCGTTCCGCGACGAGCATCCGCTCCAGCAGGCCCAGCAGTTCCTCGCCGCGGGCCCCGGCCAGTACGAACGACCGCCAGGCCACGCGCAGGCACACGCCCAGGGCGGCTTCGTCGGGGCCGTGGCCCGACACGTCGCCCACCACCGCGTGCGTCGTGCCGTCGGGGGTCTGCACGACGTCGTAGAAGTCCCCGCCCAGGAGGGCCTGGGCGCGGCCGGGCTGGTAGCGGGCGCAGACCTCGACGCTCTTGTCGAGCAGGAGGGGGTGGGCAGCAGGCCGCGTTCGAGACGGGCGTTCTCCTGGGCGCGCAGCTGGCCGGTCTGGAGGGCGGAGGCCGCCTGCTCGGTCTGCTTGCGCTGGATCGCGTAACGGATGGCGCGTACGAACAGGTCCGCTTCCAGCCGTCCCTTGATGAGGTAGTCCTGGGCGCCCGCCGCGACCGCCGCCAGCCCGGACTGCTCCTCGGCGAGTCCGGTCAGGACCACCACCGCGGAGCCGTCCGCGTGGCCCAGGACCTTCCGCAGGGCCTCCAGGCCCTGGGCGTCCGGCAGGTGGAGGTCGAGCAGGATGCAGTGGGGCATCTCCGAGGACAGCTGGTCGAGGGCGTCCGCCAGCGACCTGGCCCAGCGGAGTTCTATGGAGACGCCGCCGTCGGCCACCAGCTCCTCGACGAGCAGCGCGTCGCCGGGGTCGTCCTCGATGAGCAGTACGGTCGGCTGTTCCCAGTTCCACAGCGCGGTGTGGGCAGGATCGGAGACGGTCCCCATGTCAGGGTTCCTCCTCTCACCGCGGCCGACCTGGTCCGCAGGGCCGCCCGGTGCGTCCGTGAAGAGGGTAGAACGATTATTTGTCTTTTGACAACAATTGCCGTGTGGGATGCGCTCGGACACCCGGGTCTCCGTCCGGTTGTCAGGCGGGGCGCACCACGCGCATACGTGCGTCGTCCGCGGCGCCGCCGTGGATCACCGAGGCGGCGGCGTCCCCGAACGCGGCGAGACCGGTGGCCAGCTGCGCCAGGGCTTCGGGTGACATCATCTCGAGTACGGGGCGGAGTTCCCGCACCTGGCACTCGCGCACCTCACCCAGCAGCGCCCGTCCCGGCCTGCTCAGGTACAACTGCACTTCGCGGCGGCTGGCCGGACTGAGCCGCCGCTCCACCAGGCCGGCCGCCTCCAGGCGGTCGCACAGCCGGCTCGTGGCGGGAGGACTGGACCCCAGCGCCTCGCCCAGCGTCCGCAGGTTGCCGCCCTCCAGACGCTCGATCGCCTGCAGCGCGCGAAGCTGCGAGGGCGAGATCGGTCCGGCGGGAGCCTTCGGCTGCGCCCTTCCCCAGAGAACCGCGAGCAGATCCGTCACGTCGGAAGCGGTGTGCGCCAGGTCTTGCGGGCACGACGGATGGCTGGGAGGCATCGTTCCACTGTGCCACCCCGGGGGCGGTGCTGTCAGTACGGGCCGGTGCTCCGGTACCGGCCCGTACTCCGGCACCGGTGGCCGGGGACGGTTCACCGTCGTTCTCCGCTCAGTCCTCGACCAGCATCTTGGTGCGCAGCCGCTTCAGCACGCGCGACAGGAGTCGGGAGACCTGCATCTGGGAGACGCCGAGCTCCTCGCCGATCTGCGACTGGGTCATCTCCTGGCCGAAACGCATTTCGAGGATGCGGCGGTCGCGGTCGTCGAGCTCCTCCAGGAGCGGTGCCAGGGTGTGCAGGTCCTCCACGCTCTCCATCGCCGGGTCCGGCTCGCCCAGTCGGTCGGCGAACGTCCGGCCGTTCGCGTCGGAACCCTCACCGCCGTCGCCCGGGGCGTCGAGGGAGCCGGCGGTGTAGCCGTTGGAGGCGACGAGGCCCTCGATGATCTCGTCCTCGGAGAGGGACAGGTGCTCGGCGAGCTCCTGCACCGTCGGGTCGCGGTCCAGGCGCAGGGAGAGTTCCTCCTTGGCCTTGGCCAGGTCGACGCGCAGCTCCTGGAGCCGCCGGGGGACGTGGACGGCCCAGCTGGTGTCGCGGAAGAACCGCTTGATCTCGCCGACGATGTACGGCACGGCGAAGGTGGCGAATCCCACTTCGCGGGAGAGGTCGAACCGGTCGATGGCCTTGATGAGGCCGATGGTGCCGACCTGGACGATGTCCTCCATGTCGCCGCTGCCGCGGTTGCGGAAGCGGCCTGCGGCGAACCGGACCAGGGAGAGGTTCATCTCGATGAGGGTGTTGCGGGCGTACTGGTACTCGTGCGTGCCCTCTTCGAGGACCTGCAACTGGTCGAAGAACAGCTGCGACAGGGCCCGGGCGTCCTTCGGGGCGATCTTGCCCGCGTCCTCGATCCAGGGCAGGTCACCGATCAACTCCGCCTGCGGCTGCGGCATCAGCGCGTCCGTCGTCATCACGTCGGTAGCTCCCACAGGCATCGTCGTCATGTCCTCGCCCTCCCAGTAATCGTGCAAACCCTTCAAGGGGCGCTCCTGCCCGCGACCGGAGCACTCATTCCTGTCAGTTTTTTTATTTTTTCTCCCACCGCTGCCGCGGGAGCGGTGCACCGGTCCACGCATGTCAGCATATGACCGGAAATATAAGCTTTCTCACTGTGCCTCACCGCGCCTGCCGCGCCTCAGTCCTGCGAGGACTCCGCAGTGATGCCGGGGCCGGGCTCCGGGGTTTCGGCGGAGCCGGTATCGGGCGACATCCAGGCCATTCCGACGAGTACCGCCACGAGGAAGGCGATGGCACCGGCGATCGCACTCGCGACCCGGGGTCTGCGCCGTACGAACACCCGCGTACTGGGCCGCTGGACGGGCGCCGCGCGGCGCCGGGACGCCGGCCGCGCCGTGCCCGTCGACGGGAGGGCGTACGTGTTCGTGGCCCCGGACGCGGGCTGGTCCGCCGGCAGCGGCGCCGGCTGCCGCTGCGGCGCGGGGAGCGGCTGGGGGCGTCCCCGCCAGGTGTCCTGACGGAACCAGTCGGCCACCTGCTCGGCCGTGGGCCGGTCCTCGGGCTGCTTGGCGAGCAGACCCAGCAAGTACGCCTCGAAGGGGGCGGGTACGTCGATGCCGAGCTCACGCGGCGGTACGGGAGCGGCGTCGACGTGCTGGTACAGCGTGCCGGTCGCGGTGTCGGCCTGGAACGGCGGACGGCCCGCCAGCAGTTGGTAGAGGACGCAGCCGAGGGAGTACATGTCGGAGGCCGGGCCCGCGGGCCGGCCCAGCGCGCGCTCCGGCGCCAGGTAGAGGCTGGTGCCCACGATCTGGCCGGCGGTGGTGAGCGCGGTGGCGGGGTCGTCGACGAACTGGGCGATGCCGAAGTCGGCGATCTTGACCGTACCGTCGAAGCTCGTCATCAGGTTGCCGGGCTTGATGTCCCGGTGCACGACTCCCTGACGGTGTGCCACGGCCAGCCCGGCTGCCGCCTGGGCGGCGATCGAGGCGACCCGGTCGGCCCGCAGCGCGCCCTCGGTGGTCAGTGTCTGCGCCAGGCTCGTCCCCTCGACGAGTTCCATGACGAGATAGAACTGGTCCTCCCACGCCCCGAAGTCGAACACCGCCACCAGGTGCGGATGGCTCAACCGGGCGGCGGTCTGGGCCTCCAGGCGGAACCGGGCCGCGGCCGACGCGTCGGCTCCGTTGCCAAGCAGCAGCTTGACGGCGACCGGCCGGCCCAGCACCTCGTCCGTGGCCCGCCAGACCTCGCCCATCCCGCCCCGCCCGATGGGTGTGTCCAGCCGGTATCTGTCCGCCACCAGCACTTGCGCACCAACCCCGATTTCACTCTGACAATCCCAAGTCTGCTGAACCTACTTCACCGGGACGGGGCCCCTGCATCTGAGGGCGGCAACGAGGGTCTTCGCGGCGGCCGGGTCCGACGATCCGGCGCGCCTGCCGGAGGAGGCGGGCGAGTTCTGCCCGACGGGCGGCGGAGCCGCCGGGCAGTCCGGGGGGCGAGGCCCGGCACAGTTTCCGGGCGCTGGGCCCGCTGGTCGAGCCGTACCCGCCGACGCCGGACTCCTGGCCAGGCTCTGCCGGGTGCCGGCCACCGCCCCGGTGTACGGGTGACCGGTCGTCCGGTGCGGGACGCCGCCGGCCGCGGGGCCGTCGCCCTCGCCCGGGGAGGAGTCCGGGGGGCCCGGGGGAGGGCGGGGGCGCGCACGCGCGCCGCGAGATCCTCGTCGGCCCGCGCGGCCACGGCCGCCCGGGCACGCGCGACGTGGCCGCCGGGGACCGCACGTGCATCCTGCGGATGCCCTACGGGATGAGGACGGCCGACGGGAAGAAGGGCCTGAGCCGCAGGTGCGGGGCCGGAGGCGCCCTCTGCGGCGTGGCCCGGACGAAGGCCGCGGTGGTGGCGGCCGGGGCCTGACGTCCTGGCCCGCCGGCCGGGGGCCAGGACGTCACCGCACCAGTGCGGGCCGCTTGCCGTCGAACTGCCAGCCGGGCACCAGGCAGCGCATGGCCGCCGCGTCGTCGCGGGAACCGAGACCGAGGCCGCGGTAGAGCTCGTGCGCCGCCTCCACCTGCTCCATGTCGAGCTCGACGCCCAGCCCCGGGCGGTCCGGGACGTCGAGCATGCCGTCCTCGATCTCGAACGGTGCGGTGGTGAGGCGCTGGCCGTCCTGCCAGATCCAGTGGGTGTCGATGGCGGTGATGTCACCGGGGGCCGCCGCGGCGACGTGTGTGAACATCGCGAGCGACACGTCGAAGTGGTTGTTGGAGTGCGAACCCCAGGTCAGTCCCCAGGAGTCGCAGAGCTGGGCGACGCGCACCGAACCGTGCATGGTCCAGAAGTGCGGATCGGCCAGCGGAATGTCGACCGCGTCGCCGCGCACGGCGTGGCCGAGCTGCCGCCAGTCGGTGGCGATCATGTTCGTCGCCGTCCGCAGCCCGGTCGCGCGGCGGAACTCGGCCATGGTCTCCCGGCCCGAGTAGCCGCCCTCCGCGCCGCAGGGGTCCTCCGCGTACGCGAGGACGTCGCGCAGTCCGCGCCCCAGGGCGATGGCCTCCTCCAGGGGCCAGGCCCCGTTGGGGTCCAGGGTGACGCGCGCCCGCGGGAAGCGCTCGGCCAGCGCGCGTACGGCGTCCGCCTCCTGCTCTCCCGGCAGGACACCGCCCTTGAGCTTGAAGTCCTGGAAGCCGTAGCGCCGCTGCGCGGCCTCGGCGAGCCGTACGATCGCCGCCGGGGTGAGCGCCTCCTCGTTGCGCAGCCTCAGCCAGTCGTCCCGGGCGTCCGGTTCGGCGCGGTAGGGCAGGTCGGTGCGTCCGCGGTCACCGACGTAGAAGAGGTATCCGAGGACGGGCACCCGGTCGCGCTGCCGCCCCTCGCCCAGCAGTGCGCTGACGGGCACGCCCAGGTGCTGTCCGAGGAGGTCGAGCAGGGCGGACTCCAGGGCGGTCACGGCGTGCACCGTCACCCGCAGGTCGAAGGTCTGCGCGCCGCGGCCGCCCGAGTCCCGGTCGCCGAAGCGGGTGCGCACCGCCCGGAGCACCGCGTGGTGGTCGCCGACGCGCTGCCCCACCACCAGGTCCCGGGCCTCCTCCAGCGTGCTGCGGATGGGCTCGCCGCCGGGGACCTCTCCGACGCCGGTGCGGCCTTCGGAGTCGGTCAGGACGACCAGGTTGCGGGTGAAGTACGGGGCGTGCGCGCCGCTGAGGTTGAGCAGCATGCTGTCCCGGCCGGCGACGGGGACGACGCGCAGGGAGACGACGGACGGGGGCGGGGCGCTGGGGTGCGGGGCGCTCATGGGGAGTCCTTCGGGTGCGTACGGGAGGCGGATGCGTCGGTGCGTCGGGACGGCGGGCGTCAGGCCGCCGGGCGGGGGGAGGCGGACGGCGCGGGCGGTACGGCGGCACCGGGTTCCGGGGCCCCCGGGGAGCGGTCCCGGCGGATCAGGAGCACCAGCGCGGCGCCGGCCACGGAGGACAGTGCCAGCGCGTACAGGCCGTACGTGACCTGCCCGGTGGCTTCCTTGACGAGGCCGAAGCCGTACGGGGCCACGAAACCGCCGAGGTTTCCCAACGAGTTGACGAGCGCGATGGCCGGTGCGAGCACGGCCGGGTGCATGGTGCCCTGCGGAATGGTCCAGAACAGCGGGCTGGCGCTCTTGAAGCCCATGGCGGCGACGCACAGGAACACCAGGGCGAGCGCGGGTGACGTGATGGCCGCCAGGTAGGTGCCGGCGGCCGCGACGAGCAGCGCCGCGACGAGCAGCGGCTTGCTGCGGCCCAGGCGGTCCGAGGCCCGGCCGGCCAGGTACATGGCGACCACCGCGCAGATCCAGGGCAGCGAGGAGAGCAGGCCGACGGTGATGTCGTTCACGCCGTCGATGCGGCGCACGATGCCGGGGAGCCAGAAGGTGTTGGCGTAGATCGACAGCTGGATGGCGAAGTAGATGCCGCAGAAGACCAGGACCTGCGGGTTGAGGAGCAGTTTCCAGCGCGACACCGTGCCGGCCTCGGCGCCCGCTTCGGCGCGCCGTACGTCGTCCTCCCGCTCCACGGTGTCCGCGAGGGCCCGCTGCTCCGCGCGGGTCAGCCAGCGGGCGTCCTCGATCCTGGAGTCGAGCAGGCGGTAGGCGATGCAGCCGACGACGACGGACAGCAGCCCTTCGAGGCCGAACAGCCATTGCCAGCCCGCTGCCCCGCCCATTCCGTCGAGCGCGAGCAGGGGGCCGGAGACCGGTCCCGAGACGGCGGCGGCGATGGATGATCCGGCGACGAACATGGCGGTGGCGCGGCCCCGGTGGGAGCCGGGCAGCCAGCGGGAGAAGTAGAAGATGATGGCGGGGAAGAAGCCCGCCTCGGCCACGCCGAGCAGGAACCGCAGCACGTAGAACATGGCGGGGCCGTTGACGAAGGCCGTCGCGGCCGAGACGAGGCCCCAGCTGACCATGATGCGGGTCAGCCAGACCTTGGGCCCGTACCGCTCCATGAGCACGTTGCTGGGCAGCTCGAAGAGGGCGTACGCGACGAAGAACAGACCGGCGCCCAGCCCGTACGCGGCGGCGCCGATGCCGACGTCCGCCTCCAGGTGGACCTGGGCGTAACCGATGTTGGAGCGGTTGAGCTGATTGCAGATCAGCATGACGATGAACAGCGGGACCACACGGCGGAAGACTTTGGCGACGGCGCTGTCGACGGGGGTATCGGCGCGCGTGACACGAGCGGAGGGCATGGACGCCCCTTCTCCTCAGGCACCTGCGGGGTGCGGCTCAACTCGCCGGGGGGCACCCGTCCCGGATGGAGTTCCGGCGAGCTCTCGCTACAGAGGAAGCTAGGAGCCGCACGCATGCAGGTCCAACACTTGTTTCGTATGCTGCGATGCCGAAATTGAATCGGTGGAGATGCCTCAGAGGTGCTTGAGCAGGGCGTGCAGGGCCGGGTTGTCGTTGTTCTTCCGCCAGGTGAGGGACAGCTCGACCGGGGCGGGGGCGGCGAGCCGCACCTCCCGGAAGACGACCCCGGCATAGCGCAGCCGGGTGGCGGCCTCGGGGACCAGGGCGACGCCCCAGCCGCCGTTGACCAGGGCGAGGATGCTGTGCACCTGGCTGAGGTACTGGGAGAACACCGGGGTGATGCGGGCCGCGCGGAAGACGCTGATCAGGAGTTCGTGGAAGTAGCGCGCCTCGACCGGTGAGTACATCAGGACGTCCTGGCCGTGGAAGGCGGCGATGCCGAGGGGCTCCTCGGCCCGCGCGAGCGGATGTCCGGCGGGGAGCGCGGCGACGAGCCGTTCCTCCGCGGCCGGCCGGGAACACAGATCGGTGTCGGTCACGGGCGGCCGCACCAGGCCCAGGTCCAGGCTGGATTCGGTGAGCGCTTCCAACTGGTCTCGGGTGACCATCTCGCGGAGCACGATCTCCACCCCCGGCACCACGGTGCGGGCGGTGTCCAGGAGGGCGTCGAGCATGGAGTACGCGCTGGCGGCGGTGAAGCCTATGGCGATGCTGCCGGCCTCGCCGGTGGAGACCTGGCGGACGGCGAGGGTGGCCTGTTCGGACTGGCGCAGGATGCGCCGGGCCTCGTGCAGGAACGCGCGCCCGGCGGGCGTCAGCCGTACGGACCGGTTCGTACGGTCGAAGAGCTGGACCCGCAGGTAGCCCTCCAGGAGCTGGACCTGCCGGCTGAGGGGCGGCTGGGTCATCTGGAGCCGCTCGGCGGCCCGTCCGAAATGGAGCTCTTCGGCGACGGCCACGAAGTTCGTCAACTGGGTGAGGGTGAACAATGATGCTCTCTCGGTATCGGTGGATGCGTTTTTCGTGTTGGACGGGAATCGTTGCGCGATCCTAGCCTCAGAAGCGCGCCCGGCGACACGGTGCCGAACGGTCCGGCGCACCCACCCGTACACCGTCTGCACGAGGAGACCCGAGACCATGTCACAGTTTTCGCCCGACGAGGCCGCCAGGAAGCTGGGATCCGGGCTGCTGTCCTTCCCCGTCACCCACTTCCGCGCCGACTTCTCCTTCGACGAGGCGGCCTACCGGGAGAACATCGCCCGGCTCGGCGCTTTCTCACCCGCGGGGCTCTTCGCGGCGGGCGGCACCGGTGAGTTCTTCTCCCTCACCGGCCGGGAGGTCGCCGAGGTCGTCGCCGCCACGGTGCGGGAGGCCCCCGAAGGGCTGCCCGTCGTCGCCCCGGCCGGCGGCGGCACCGCGACCGCCGTCGAACTCGCCCAGCAGGCCGAACGCGACGGCGCCCACGGCATCCTGCTGCTGCCCCCGTACCTGACCGAGGCGTCGCAGGAGGGCCTGGCCGCGCACGTGAAGGCGGTGTGCCGCGCGACGCGTCTCGGCGTCATCCTCTACAGCCGGGCCAACGCCGTCTACGACGAGACGACCGTGGCCGAACTCGCCGACTCCTGCCCGAACCTGATCGGCTTCAAGGACGGCGTCGGCGACCTGGAGCTGATGACCCGCATCCACTCCCGTCTCGGCGACCGCCTCGTCTACATCGGCGGACTGCCCACCGCCGAGATGTTCGCCCTGCCCTACCTGGAGATGGGCGTCACCACGTACTCGTCCGCCATCTTCAACTTCCTGCCGCGGTTCGCCCTCGACTTCTACGACGCCGTACGCGCGCGCGACAGCGCCGGGGTCCGCCGGCGCCTCGACGACTTCGTCCTGCCCTACTGCGCGATCCGGCGCCGCCGCCCCGGTTACGCCGTGAGCATCGTCAAGGCCGGCATGACGGTCGCCGGCCACCCCGCGGGCCCGGTGCGCACCCCCCTCACCGACCTCACCGAAGCCGAGGTCGCCGAGCTGTCCGACCTGGTCAAGAAGGTGCTCTGACGGGCACGCGTCCTTCGCCGGGCCCACCGGGCCCACCGGACCCACCGGCCGGCCGGCCGGCCGACCGGCCGTCCGCCGCCACAACGGCGGCGGTCAAAGGGGGCCGGCCGCCGCTCGCGGCAAGCCTCCACCCGGGTGAAAACCCGCACGTCGAACTCCGCATACCCCCCTAAAAGCATATCGGTGGGTTATTCCTTGCATGCCCATTGGCCGTGACGACCACTGCGTCACGGCGCTGCCGGAGCACAGCGGAGGAAACCCAGATGTCGCCTTCACCCCTCGTCAAGCGGACTGCTGAAACGATCCTGCCTCTGCTGTTGGCCCTGTTGAGCGTTCTGGGCCTCGCCGGACAGAGCGCTGCGCGAGCCGATGTACGGACCGATGCGCGATCCGCCCCGTCGGGAACCGACTGGGAGACGATCGCCGCCTGCGAGAGCAACGGCCGCTGGAACATCAACACAGGCAACGGCTACTACGGCGGCCTGCAGTTCGCCCCCTCCACCTGGCGCGCCTACGGCGGCCACCAGTACGCCCCCCGCGCCGACCTCGCCTCACGGTCGGAGCAGATCGCCGTGGCCCAGCGGGTGGCCCAGGACGTCGGTCTGTCCGCCTGGCCCCAGTGCGGGCGCCGCGCGGCGTCCCACACCGGAAACTCGGGAGCCTCCGACCTCACCCCCCAGGCCCCGAGCACGAGGTCCGGCAGCAGCGCCCCCCGGACCCCGAGCACGGGTGCCGACGGCAGCACCTACCAGCCCCCGGCGGTGTCCCGGGTACCGGCGCAGCGCTCCGGCGAAGCCATCAGCGGAACCACCTACGTCGTGCGCGAGGGCGACTGCCTCTCCGCCATCGCGTACCGCGCCGATGTCCCCGGCGGCACCAAGGCCCTGTACGAACTGAACAGGCGCATCCTCAACGAGGGCCCGGACCGGATCTACCCCGGACAGCGCCTGCGCCTGCGCGCATGAGGCCCGGCTCCCCGGCCCGGCAGACGTCGGCCCACCGCCAACCGCCCGTACAGTCACCTGCTGGACAGGCCGTTCAGCGCGGAGAAGCCCGGCGAACCGTCCAACGAACCGTCCAGCGCTCCGTAACTTCCCTCGCCCAGCAGCTCCAGGGCGGCGTCACGAGCCGCGGTGTACGCGGCCTGCGTCACGCCCGTGCCGACGCTGATGCGGCGCACCCCGGCTTCGGCCGCCCCCGCCTCCGCCGCGGTCCCGGCGGTCACCCCGGCGAGACGGCCGCCCTCCTCACCGATGCCGAACAGGCAGACACCGGTACGGGCGTTGACGACCAGGTCCGGCAGCCCGGCACCGGTCGCCACGGCGCGGACGGCGCGGACGCGCTCCGCCTGCTCCCCGGCGGTGAACAGCGGGCCGACCGCAGCCCTGGACTCCTCGGGGCTGATGCCGGCCGCACCGGCGGCGGCCACCCCCCGTACCGTCGCCGCTACGTCGTCGCAGCCGCCCTCGGCCTCGCCGGTCACCGGCACGTCCACGGCCGCGCTGCCCGCGTCCCACGCGCTCGGTAGTACGAGGACCTCCTCGCCCCGAACGCACAGCCGCAGGGCCTTCTCCTTGGTACGGACGTCGACAGCCACGAACTTCCCCCGAACCGTCAGGCGGGCATCATGCGGTAGGGCCACCGGCGATCCTGGTCACGAGCAGGAACCGGCCGAAGCCGTCGACGCGGTGCGCCCGGTGGCTCAGCGGCCGAGAACGCTCAGGTCGATACGCGCGAGGCGCTCGGGGTCGGTGAGGATGTCGAGGGCGGTGATCCTGTCGCCCCGGACGGTGAAGGCCATGACCGAGAGCGGCCGGCCCTGTGCCGTCGCGACCACGCCCGGGGTGCCGTTGACCAGTACGGGGTGCGCGGCTTCGGCGTACCGGGCGAAGGTGATCGCCTGGGAGGCGACCTGGGCCGCACCGCGGCGGAGCAGACTCGGGCGCAGGGTGCCGCCGTCGGAGCGGACGACGACCTCGGGGTCGAGTACGGCGACGAGTGCGTCGAAGTCTCCGTCGCGCGCGGCGGCGAGGAAGGCGTCGACGACCTGGCGCACGGGCGTCCCCCCGGCCGGAGGCCGAGGAAGGGCCGAGCCGTCGCCGGGAGCGGGCACCGCGCCCTGGACGCGGCGGCGGGCGCGGCTGGCGAGCTGCCGGACCGAGGCGGAGGTGCGGCCGAGGACCGGGGCGATCTCGTCGAAGGGCACGGCGAACATGTCGTGCAGGACGAAGGCGAGGCGTTCGGCGGGACCGAGGGTCTCCAGGACGATCATCAGGGCCATGCCGACCGAGTCGGCCAGGAGTACCTCCTGCTCGGGGTCGGGACCGGCCGTGCTGCTGATGACCGGATCGGGGAGTCGGACCTGCCCGTCCTGGTCGTGGAGCGGGTCCTCGCGTCGTGTGCTGCGCGAACGCAGCAGGTCCAGGCACACCCGGCCGGCCACCGTGGTCAGCCAGCCGCCCAAGTTCTCCACCGCGGCGGCGTCGGAGCGGCTCAGCCTGAGCCAGGTCTCCTGTACGACGTCGTCCGCCTCGCTGAGCGAGCCCAGCATCCGGTAGGCCACCGCCCGCAGGTGAGGGCGGTGCTCCTCGAACCGCTGCGCCAGAAAGTCTTCCCCGCTCACCTGTCACATCCCCGTGTCCTGATCCGTCAGAGCAGTGAAGGACGGTAGCCGACCGGCTCAACGACCGCTGCTCGGCAGCGACTTGGAGGAAAACACCGTGAAAGCCCGCATGAAGAACCCCGCGATGGTGCTGCCCGACGCCATGAGGGGGGTCCAGAACCTCCTCAAGGCCATGCACCAGGGCGGCGTGCCGCAGCGGACCATGGAACTGGCCCACCTGCGGGTCAGTCAGATCAACGGGTGCAGCGCCTGTGTGCACGGCGGTGTGGCCAGTGCCAAGAAGGCCGGTGAGAGCGACGAAAGGCTTCACGCCGTCGCCGCCTGGCGCGAGGCCCCGTTCTTCACCGACGCCGAACGCGCCGCCCTCGCCCTCGCCGAAGCCGCCACACGGATCGCCGACCGTACCGGCCAGGCGGTACCGGACGCCGTCTGGGACGAGGCCGCCGACCACTTCGACGAGGAGCAGCTCGCCGCCCTCATCCTCATGATCGCCACCACCAATTTCTTCAACCGGCTCAACGCCACCGTCCAGGAGCCCGCCGGCGCGACATGGGACTGAACGGCGCCCCGTTCCCCCGGGGTGTTCCGGTTCCTGCCCGACGGTCCGCTCCTCCGACGGCCCCGGGAACCCCCCTCAATGGAGCCGACAGTCCTGCGCATTGGCCGAGGAGGGTCTTCGGCTGACGGATTTGCCCCCTCTACGCGACTGTAAAGTTCACGCATCGCATGCAGTGGCGGTCGAGGACGGACGAAGACGAAGGCCCGGAGGACGCCAGAGTGGTTACGCAGGACAGGAGGCGGCACGGTCGCCGGGCGCAGCCGGCGCGGCGGCGGCGCAGGGTGGAGGGGCGGCCGGCCCGGCTGACCCGGCGCGGGCGAATAGCGCTGTGGGCCGGCGGGGCGCTGGCCGCTGCGGTGCTGGTGGCGGCCGGGGCGGGGGGCTGGGTCTATGCGGGGCTGGACGGGAACATCGGTTCCGCGGACGTGGAGGACCGGCTGGGGGGTGACCGGCCGGTCAATCTGAGTCCGGGGTCGAAGAACATCCTGGTGGTGGGGTCCGACTCGCGGGACGGCAAGAACGCGAAGTACGGCCGCGACCTGGACACCATGCACTCGGACACGCTGATGGTGATGCACCTGTCGGCGGACCGGGAGTGGGCGACCGTGGTGTCGCTGCCGCGTGATTCGTGGGTGAGCCTGCCGGCCTGCGACCGCGGTGACGGGACGACGTCCGCCCCCGGCCATGCCAAGATCAACACTTCCTTCGCGGTCGGCGGCACGGGCGGTGAGGTGGCGGGGGCCGCCGCCTGCACGATCAAGACGGTGGAGCAGTCCACCGGTCTGCGGATCGACCATTTCATGTCCGTCGACTTCCAGGGCTTCAAGGGCATGGTCAACGCTCTGGGCGGTATCGAGGTCTGTCCCCGGACGGCGATCCGGGACAGGAAGGCTCATCTGGACCTGGCGGCCGGGTGCCAGACGGTCCGGGACGAGAAGGCGCTGGGGTACGTGCGGACCCGCTACAGCGTCGGTGACGGTTCGGACCTGGGCCGCATCGGCCGCCAGCAGGAGTTCATGCAGGCGCTGGCGGCCAGGGCGAAGCAGAAGCTGACCAGTCCGGCCGATCTGTACGGGTTCCTGGACGCGGCCACCAAGTCCCTGACCACGGACGCGAAGCTGGCGGGGATCAAGCCGCTGACCGGTCTCGCGAACGAGATCAAGGGCATCCCGGGCGACCGGCTGACCTTCTTGACGGTGCCGAACTACGGGCGTGAGGCGGACGTTCCCTCCGACCGGGCCAATGTGGTGTGGCAGTACCCGCAGGCGGCCGGCCTGTTCGCCTCGCTGGCCAGGGACCGGGAGGTGGACAAGGAGAAGCTGGCGGCCGACTCGGCGGGGCCGGTGTACGCCGCCACGGTGCGGGTGCAGGTCCTCAACGGCAGCGGGGTGCCCGGCCAGGCCGCGAAGGTCGCCCAGACGCTGAGGTCCGCCGGCTACACCGTCACCGGCACCGGCAACGCGCCCGCCGCCGCACCCAAGAGCACGGTCACCTATCCCCGGGGGCTGGAGAAGCAGGCCGGGGTACTCGCGTCCCGGCTGCCCGGTGTCACGGCGAAGCAGGACGCGAGCGCGGTGGCCGGCGCCGTCACCCTCGTCCTGGGCGCGGACTTCAACGGCATCCGCTGACCGGCCCGGACCCCGCCCTCCACACCACTCACCACATCACCCTCAACATCACCCTCCACACCGCTCCCCACGCCGGGCCGGCAGCCCGTACGGCGGGGTGGCCACGCGTTGTCCACAGCCGTACGGAGGAGACCGGCGGAGGGTGTGGACAGGCCCCGAGGACGCCGGACGAGCGCTGCCCCGCATTGCCCCCCGCCCGTCTCCGCGTCTCGTACGGGAGTGGGCGGAGGGAGACGACGCGTACCGGGCCGAGCCGGACGGACGCACCGACGGTGGAACGGCCGCCCCGCGCCCGTACCCACGACGGCGCCGCAGCCCACACCCGGCCGGCCCCGGCGGACGCGGTCCCGGCACAGGCCCGGTCAGCCGGTCCACAGGCCCGGGTTCCCGCCCCGGACGCGTGGACGGGCAAGGCAGAACAGGGCAGAGCAGGGCGGCGCGGAAGCCGATGCCGGAAGCGAGCCGATGGGCCGGCAGGCGGTCAGTGCGGCGGCAGCTGGGGCGGACCGGTCAGCGGTACCCGTGAACGCCGGGCCGTCGTGGTGCTCATCGGGAGGTTCTTCCGTCCCCTCGCACGACCATGGCGGCCGTGACCGCGAGCACGGCCAGCACCACGAGCGCGGCGGCGGGCCCCAGCACGGTCCAGGGCGCCAGCTCGGCGTAGGGCTGGTTCTCCGACAGCAGCCGCCCCCACTCCGGCGCGGGCGGTTGCTGTCCCAGGCCCAGGAAGCCGAGCGAGGCCAGTACCAGGACGGCGGTGGGCAGCCGCAGCAGGGCGTTGCGCAGCAGCGGCGGCACCAGCGCGGGCAGCAGGTGGCGGCGCAGCAGGTGCCACCGCCCGGCGCCCAGCGCGACCGCCGCCGCGATGTGGCCGCTCGCCCGCTCCTGCTGGAGGAGCGCCGAGGTCTGGGCGGCGTACGGGCTCCAGCCGACCACGCACACCGCGAGGGCGGCGCCGAGGACCGAGGGCCCGGTGAGGCCGGTGACCAGCAGCCCGGCCAGCACGGCGGGCAGCGTCGCCACCACGTCCGTCAGCCCCGCGCTCGCCCGCGCCGCCATGCCGAGCAGGACGCCGAGGACCACACTGACCGCGGTCACGGCCGACGCGACGGCCGCCGTGCGCAGGGCGCCGTGGGCGAGGCGGGCCAGCAGGTCGCGGCCCAGCGAGTCCGTCCCCAGTGGATGCTCCGGAGACGGCGGGAGCAGCCGCGCCGCCGTGTCCACGTGCAGGGGATCACGCAGCAGTCCCGCCGTGACCAGCGCCAGCAGTACGAGGACGCAGGCCCCGGCGACGTACCGCGACGACCCCGGGACGGGCTGCGGCGGGCGGTGCAGCGTGGGCAGCGCGCCTTCGCGCAGGGCGGGGCCGAGCAGCCGGTGCCGCACGGCCCGCAGCCCGAGCCCCGCGGCCGTCCCCAGCAGGATCAGCGTGAGCGTGCCGGCCTGCAGCACCGGCAGGTCCTGGGCGATGGCGGCGTCCAGGACCAGCCGGCCGACCCCGGGGATGTTGAAGACCCTCTCCACCGCGACGGCGCCGCCGACGAGCGCGACGACCGTGGGCAGAAGCTGCGGCAGCACCCCGGGCAGGGTGCGGCGCAGCGCGTGCCGGACCGTGTGGCCCGGCGGGAAGCCGACGGCGTACCAGGTGCGCGCCCAGGGCTCGTTGAACGCGGCGGGCAGCGACTGGTCGAGCAGCCCGCCGATCATCGCGCCCGACGGCACCCCGAGCGCCAGCGCGGGCAGCACCATCGACGCGGGCCCGTCCCAGCCGCTCGACGGGAACCAGCCCAGCCAGACCCCGAGCACCGTGGCCAGCACGGAGGCCAGCAGGAACTTCGGCAGCGCCGCGAGCACGGCGGCCCCGGTGCCCGCCCGGCCGTGCCGCAGCCGCCGCCGGGAACCCAGGAAGACCGTACGGGCGGAGACGAGAGCGGCGACCGCGACGGTGACCAGCAGCGCTCCGAGCACCAGCGTGAGCGAGACCCCGAGCGCGGTCGTCAGCTCCGGCAGCACCGGCTCGCCGGACACCCAGGAGGTCCCGGCGTCCCCGCGCAGCAGCCCGCCCAGCCATTGCCCGAGGAGTGCGAACGGCCCTTCTTCCAAGCCGAGTTGTTCCCGTACGGCGGCGAGCGCCTCCGGCGTCGGGTCCTGCTCGGCCGAGCGGGTCCGCAGTACGGTCAGCGCGGGGTCGGTGCGCGAGAGCCAGGGCAGCAGCGCGACCGTGACCAGCAGTGCGGCGCCCGCGAGGACACGCCCGGCCCCGGCCCGCCACGCGAACGCGAAGCGGCGGACCGGGGCCGTGGGAGTCGTGTCGCTCATCTAGCGCAGGTGCGTGTCGGCGTCGATCAGGGAGCGCTCGCGCGGGTCGAGCAGTACGCCCTCGACATCGGCGGCGATGCCCTGCACGACCTTCTCGTGCACCAGTGGCAGCACGGCGTCGGTGCGCAGGATCTCCGCCTCGGCGGCCATGATCTTCTGTCGCCGCTTCTCGGTGTCGCCCTCTTCGGCGGCCGCCGTGATCGCCTTGTCCACCGCCGGGTCCTCGAGGCCGGCGATGTTGTAGACGCCCTTGGCCATGTAGTCGCTGGCGAGGTACGACACCGCGTCCCCGGTGTCCAGCAGCGTCACCCGGGAAAAGACCAGCGCGTCGTACTTCCCGGCGAGCAGGTCCGCCTCCATCTGTGTGTACTCGCGGACGTCCTGCTTCACCGTGAACCCGGCCTTCTCGAGCTGCTGCTGGAGCACGGTCGCGGCCTCGGGCAGTTCGCTGCGGTTGGTGTAGGTGGCCAGCCGGAGCGTCTTGCCCCTGGTCTTGGACCTCACCTGCGAAGTGCTCGCGGCCTTCGCGCGACCGGTCACCTCGGCCCGCGCGTCCGCGGCCCAGGAGACGCCCGGGCCGAACAGGCCCGTGGGCGCGTCGGCGTACCCGCCGAACACGGAGTCGACGAGCACCGAACCGTCGACGGACTCACGGGCGGCGGCGCGCAGGGCGGCATCGGTGAAGATGCCGCTGCCGGTGTTCAGGACGAGGCTGTCGGTGCGTACGGACGGCACCTCGTGGCGGGTGTCCTCGGCGAGCAGCTTCGCCTGCGAGGTGGGGATCCACTCGGCGATGTCGACATCGCCGCTCCGCAGCGCGTTGGCGCGTGCGGTGCCGTCGGCGATCCACGTCACGTCGACACCGGCGGTCTTCGCCTTTCCGCCCCAGTAGCCGTCGAAGCGGTTGAGGGTGGCCTTGGACTTGCCGGTCAGCTTGGTGATGGTGAAGGCGCCGGTGCCGGTGCCGACCGGGCTGACGGTGCCGTCCTTCGCGTACGCCTTGGCGGAGAGGATGCCGAGCGCCGGGCTGGCCAGCCGCAGGGGGAGCACGGGGTCCGCCGCGCTGGTGGTGATCCGTACCGTGTCGGCGTCGTCGGCCTTGGCGGTCAGCGTGACATCACTGAGTACGCGCGGCTTGGTCGCGGACCCGTTCGCGTGGTCGAGGGCGTTGACCACGGACTCGGCGGTGACCGCGGTGCCGTCCTGGAACGACGCCTTGCGCAGCTCGAAGGTCCACGTGGTGCCGTCGACCCGCTTCCAGGACTTGGCGAGCGCTGCCCGCGCGGTGCCGTCCTGGCCGAGCGTGGTCAGCCCCTCCGCGACGGACAGCTTGCTGAGCACGGTGGCGTCATTGCTGTACGGGGAGAGGGCCTGGACGGGCGGGACGGCGAGCGCGACCCGCAGGCGCTTCGCGCCGCCCGAGGCCGAACCGGAGTCGCCGTCGCTCGCCGCGAAACAGCCGGCAAGGAGGGGCGAGAGCGCGAGTACTGCGATCAGACCGCGGGTGGGGGTGCGCATGGTGAGAGGTGTCCTGTCGTACGGGTATGCCGACGCTTCCGGCGTGCCGGGCGATCCGGAAGTCGTGTCAGCATATAAGGCAAGCCTTACCAAGCCCGTACCGGGATGCATGAAATCTCAACCACTGAGCCGACAGCCTTTCGTCCGACCCGTGCCGAGCCGCGCGGCGCCGCCCACGGAGAAGCCCCGGACCTCCGGCCCGGGGCTTCGGTCCGGAGCGGGTGACGAGAATCGAACTCGCGCTCTGAGCTTGGGAAGCAACGTCGCTTGCCCCACCGAAACACCTCTGACCTGCTTGTTCCGCTTGAAAGGGCGAAGGGCGCGGACGGGGCACGGCTGGGCGGTGGGGAACCGGTCACGAAGTACGTCTTCATCGCGCGGGCGGCACCCGCGAGGTCGTCGGTCTTCGTGCGGCGTCTCCGGCTCGTGGAGCCTTGATCGGCACGCCCAGGCATACATCACTCTGGTACATGGACTACGGTTGGTACATGTCGATGAAGCGCACCAACGTCTACGCCGACCCGGAAGACCTCGCGATCATCAAGGAAGCGGCCAAGCGCCGGGGTGTAAGCGAGGCTGAGATCATCAGGCAGGGCATCCATCTCGCCGCGATGGCCAACCGGGTGTGGGACGAGCCGCTGTTCTCCCGTACCTTCCCCGGCCCGGGGCGCACCCTTCGCAAAGACGACGTGCGTGACGCCGTCGCCGACGCCGTCCGGCGCGAGAGGGATCCCGGGACCGCCGCGTGATCGTCGTCATCGCCGATACGTCCGGCCTGCTGGCCGCCCTCGATTCGACGCACCCGGAGGGTGGGGCGGCCCAGGAAGCGATCATGGCCGCCGGGCTGCTCGTCATGTCCCCGCTGCTGCTGGCCGAACTCGATCATGTGGCTGCCCGGGAACTCGGCCGCGAGGCCGCGGTGAGCGCGATCGAGGACATCCGGGGCTGGATGCGCCGCGGCCGGGTCTCCGTACCCGAGATCACCGAAGAACGCCTGGGCGTTGCCCAATCCGTCCGTGCCCGCTACTCGGGACTCGATCTCGACCTGGCTGACGCGGTGAATGTGGCCCTGGCGGCCGACTACGACACCGATGCGATTCTCACCCTGGACCGACGCGACTTCCGTGCCGTCCGCCCTCTCGGCCGCCACAAAACGTTCCGAGTCCTGCCCGACGACTTGCCCCTCCGGACGGGGCCCGGGGGCGCCAACTGACGCTTTCCGCGGGGCTTGGAGTCCGCAGGAGGGGCTCGGAGGGTGCGCTACGCCTGAGCCGCTCCAGACAACAAAGAAGCCCCGGGCCGCTGGCCTGGGGCTTTTGCTTGGAGCGGGTGACGAGAGTCGAACTCGCGCTCTGAGCTTGGGAATCAACGGTTCTTGAGAAGACGAAGCTGCTCTGGCCTGCACGTTTGGTGGGTGCGGGCAAGGTCGGTGCGGCCTCTGGTAGCCGTACTTGTCCGCTGCTGTCCGCTCCGAAGGGCACGGATGGGGGCACGAACGCGGTTACTGCCGGGGAGCGGCCCTTGGTGTGTCACGCCCAAGCGGTGATGAGGTCGTCGGGGGTGAGGTTGAGGATGCCGTTGGCGCTGCTTCCGCTGCGGGCGACGGCGAGCAGGGGGGTGGAGTCGTCGGTGCCGGGCAGTTGTGAGCGGTGGGTGACGAGGCGGGCGAGGTCGCGGTTGTCGAAGGGCTTGCTCTCCAGCCACTTGATGGATCCGACGAAGGTGATCTTCTTGGCGATGGGGGAGCGGTCGGCGCCGACGAGGTCGATTTCGGGGTCGTTGGTGCGGGTCCAGTAGCCGCCGATCACGTGGGTGGCCTCAGGCAGCCGGTCGTCGGTCAGACGCCACAGGGCCTCGCGGATCACAGGTTCGACGGCGCGGCCCCGCCAGGACGTCCAACTGGTGCGGATCGACTCGAGTACACGGTCTCCACGCCCGCGCTCGATCATGGGGATGCCGGGCCCGATGAAGGAGAGCCAGAAGCGCAGGTACGGATCGGCGACGTGGTAGCGGCTCTCACGGCTCGGCCTGGTGGACAGGGGAAGGTCGGCCGCCACCATGCGTCGGCTGGTGAGGAGTTCCAGGGATCGTTTCACGGAGCCTGGATTGAGGTCGCCGGCTGCCCGGCCGATGAGGGTGAAGGTGCGTTCCCCGTGTCCGATGGCGCTCAGTACGGTGCGGGCCTGCGCCTCGGTGGGGAATTCGGCGGCCAGAGTGCGCTCGCCACTGACGAGGAGGGCGGATGTCGGACGGACCAGTGCCTGTTCCAGGTAGTCCCAGAGAGTGGCGCCTGGAGGCCATTCCTCAAGGATGAGCGGGAGGCCGCCGGAGACGAGAAAGGCGTCGAACGCTTCAGCCGCCGGGAGGTCGAGCATGGCGGCGACCTCGGCCGGATTGAGCGGAGGTACGACCATCTCGGTGCCGCGCTGGTAGAAGGGGCGACCGTAGGTGTTCAGCTGCTCCATCATCGCGATGTCCGAGCCGATGAGGACGAGCAGTACGGGGAGCTTGGACAATGTCCGATCGAATGCCTTCTGTAGCGCGCCCTCGAAAGTGGGGTCATCGCGTACGAGGTAGGGCATCTCGTCGAGCACGACCACGCTGAGTGTGGCCGGAGGCAGGACGCTGGCAAGCAGGCTCAAAGCCGCGTCCCAGGTCTGCGGGGTGGCGAAGTCCGCGACCCGTCCGGCGTCGGGGAGCGGAGAGGCGGCGAGCTCGGCGGCGAAGCCTGCCAGATCCTCGGCCTTCGAGCCGCCGACTGCGGTGAAGAAGACATGAGGAAGCCCGGAGCGTTCCAGGAATTCCTCCACGAGCCGGGACTTGCCGACGCGCCGCCGCCCTCGGATCAGTACGGCGCGTCCGGGCCGCCCGCTGCGTCCGCCGGTCCGTACAGGGGTCAGTAGGTCATCCAGAAGGCCGAGCTCCGTACGACGCCCAACGAATCCGTTCACAGGTTCCACCTCGCCGATCGTTCATTCCCTGCAGACAGGCTACTTTCCTGAATGAAAGTTGCATAAATGCAATGCTTCCTGTGCGGCTGGTGCCGACGCCCGTGGGACTGGGAGGAGATCAAGGCCGGCTTGCATACGGTGGGCCCGTGTTCTGGCACGCCGACTTGTCGGCGCCCAGGGTCGATCGACGTCAGTGGCGGGCGCCGGGTGGCGTGCGTGGCAGGGCTGCATCCGCGCGCCACCGGCAGTCGACGCATGTCGACGCGCCAGACCGGACTCGCCTTGGAGATGTGGCCTGAAGCCAGGCTCGGGGCGTGATGGCCCGTTGCCGCTCGGGTGGAAGGGCGCTGAACAGCGGGAAGAGGGTCAAGGCGCGGAGGCGGTACGGAATGGTCAGACCGGTCTGAACAGCAAGAAAACCCCGGGCCGCCGGCCTGGGGTTTCTGTATGGAGCGGGTGACGAGAATCGAACTCGCGCTCTGAGCTTGGGAAGCTCATGTTCTACCATTAAACTACACCCGCGCGGCGGGCCGTTGATCGGCACCGCGTCGTCGGACAGTGTACCCCACCCCCGGCCCCGTGTCTGTGGTGGCGGTTTTCGTGTTCGGGTGGGGGCGTACCTCGGAGGGCGGAGTGCCGCCTGGAGGGGCGTCCTCTTCATCCCCTAATGTGGCGTTATCGTCCAGGCTTTGTTGGGGAAGGGACTTGATGGAGCCCACCGTCGTCCGTTGTGCCGAAGGGCATGTGTTCAGCACCGCATCGTTCCCACTGCAGCGGCTCGGAGCCGGCCGGATCGGGCCGGGACGGCTCATCCGCTGTCCGCGCTGTGCCCGGCTGCGGAATGCCGTGCCGGTGGTGCTGGAGCGGCGTTAGCGCAGGGAGTGAGGGGCGCGCGGGACCGTTCGATTGGGGCGGGCCCGCGCGTTCTGCGTATCCTCGGGGCGTGCTTCTCTCAGACAAGGACATCCGGGCCGAGATCGACGCCGGACGCGTGCGTATTGATCCGTACGACGAATCCATGGTGCAGCCCTCGAGCATCGACGTGCGGCTCGACCGCTACTTCCGGGTGTTCGAGAATCACCGTTACCCGCATATCGACCCGGCTGTGGAGCAGTCGGATCTGACGCGGGAGGTGGAGCCGGAGGGGGACGAGGCGTTCATCCTGCACCCCGGTGAGTTCGTGCTGGCGTCGACGTACGAGACGATCACGCTGCCGGACAATCTCGCGTCGCGGCTGGAGGGCAAGAGCTCGCTCGGACGGCTCGGGCTCGTCACGCACTCGACCGCCGGGTTCATCGACCCCGGATTCTCCGGGCACGTGACGCTCGAACTGTCGAATCTGGCGACGTTGCCGATCAAGCTGTGGCCCGGTATGAAGATCGGGCAGCTGTGCATGTTCCAGCTGAGTTCGCCCACCGAGTTCCCGTACGGCTCCGAGCGGTACGGGTCGCGTTATCAGGGACAGCGCGGGCCGACGGCCTCGCGGTCCTTCCTCAACTTCCATCGGACGCAGGTGTGATACCGGGTATGGGTAAGAGTGACGTGCGGGAGAACCTGACCTACGAGGGGTTCGGCAACGCGGTGCGCGAACTCGCGCAGACCATCGCCGATGACGGGTACGAGCCCGACATCGTGCTGAGCATCGCGCGCGGCGGGGTCTTCGTGGCGGGCGGGCTGGCGTACGCGCTCGACGTCAAGAACATCCACCTGGTCAACGTCGAGTTCTACACCGGGGTCGGTACGACCCTGGAGATGCCGGTGATGCTGGCGCCCGTGCCGAACGTGATCGACTTCAGCAACAAGAAGGTGCTGATCGCCGACGACGTGGCGGACACGGGCAAGACGCTCAAGCTCGTGCACGACTTCTGCCTCGATCATGTGGCGGAGGTGCGCAGCGCGGTCATCTACGAGAAGGCGCACTCGCTCGTGAAGTGCGAGTACGTATGGAAGCGCACCGACGAGTGGATCAACTTCCCCTGGTCGGTCGCTCCGCCGGTGATCCGCCGGGCGGGACAGGTCCTCGACGCCTGACACCGCGGAGAAGCGGAGAAGCGGAGAAGTGGGAAGGGCCCCGGCGCGGTGTCGCGCCGGGGCCCTTCCTCCGTTGCCGTGCGTGGTGCGTCAGATCGTGCCCAGCTTGATCAGGGACAACAGCGCCACCAGCTGGATCGCGGACGCGCCCAGGGCCTTCTGCCACGGCAGGTCGTGCGACTTGCTCACCATCGAGGTGAACAGGGCGCCCGCCGCCAGCCAGGTCACCCAGCCGAGCACCTGGACCAGCCCGTTCTCGCCGCCCAGGAACAGCGCGAAGACCAGGCGCGGGGCGTCCGACAGGGACATGATCAGCATCGAGAGGCCGACGGTCGGCTGCCAGGAACCGGTGCCGCCGAGCTGGCGGGCGAGGGTGTGCGTCACCGCGCCCAGGATCAGACCGCAGACGACCACCGCGACACCGGTGGTGAGGACGTACGGGATGGCGTTGGACAGGGTCGCGTTGATGACCTCTTCGCGGGCCTTGTCGAAGCCGAAGATCGCGAGCAGCCCGTAGAGGAACGTCACGGCCAGGGCCGGGCCCCAGACCGGGTAGTCGCGCATCTGCCAGAACGTCGGTCCCGGGCGCAGCACCATGCCGCTCAGCAGCTGCTTCCAGTGCAGGCGCGGGCCCGCGGGCGGGGCGGGGCTGTCGCCGGCGTGGTAGGTGCTGCCGTCGCCGTACGGGTCCTCGCCGATGCTGAACGCCTGGGTGTGCCCCGGATTGTTGTTGCTGTTGGCGTACGGGTCACCTCCGGCGGGAGCGCCGTGGCTGCCGTGACCGCCCTGGGCGTGGCCCGGGTGCGGGTGCGGGTCGCCGAAGTATTCGGGCTCGCCGTGCTGTCCGCCGTACTGCGGTGCCTGCGGCCACTGCTGCTGGCCGTACGGGGCCTGAGGCGGTGCTGCCTGCTGCCCGTACGGCTGTTGCTGCCGTTGCTGCGGTTGCCGCTGCGGTTGTTGTTGCGGGGTGCGGTTGTCCCGGCCGCGTCCGATCCTGAATCCAGCCACGAATCGAACGTACCTGGTCCGGATGGGTGGCATGCCGGGCCTGCGGCAACAGGCCCGGCTTTGCGGCCGAGCTGTGACATCCCCTAGGGGGTCTCGGGGGAGGCCGGAGGGCCGTACGGGGCAGCGCCGGCCGCTGGAGAGGACCGCCGTGGAGAAGGTGACGCGGCCCTCGGCGACCGAGGGGCCGAGGGGTGCAGTGCGATCAGGTCCGCCGTCCCGCCCCGGTGCGTACGCACCACCGTGTCCGCCTTCTTGCCGCCGTCGAAGTCCGCGTGGCGCGGGACGCCGGTGACGACCGGCTCCTCGCCCGCCGGGAGGTCGCCCGCGGGCCGCGGCTTCACCGCCTTGCAGGTGTACGTACCGCCCGGGTGCCCGGGGAGCCGCTGCCGGCGGTACCGCGCAGCTCACCGCTGTCACCGGGATCCCTGGTCGCACGGCCCACCTCGTCCGTACCGCGAGTTGTCGGCCGGCACGTGATGCTCGCTTTCGGCCGTCGCGTTGAGGCGACGGACCGGTCCGGACGGCACAGGACACCGGTTGTCGGCCGGTGGAGGTCCTGTGCCGTCCGGCGCGCGTACGTCATGTGCGGTCACGTGCGCCGCGTACGTACGGATCAGCGGCCGGAGGCCGCGCCGGACCCGTTGCCACCGGCCGGGGCGGAGGCGGCCACGGCGGCGGTGGCCAGGGCGGTGCGGAGCCTCTGGTGCATGCGGGGTTCTCCTGCGGCATGCCGGGATGCGCGGGGCATCCGTTCGCTGGGGTGCGTCACGCCCGTGTTCGCGCCGGGTCGCCGGTGCAGACATGAGGTGTGCGGCGCAGAGGAGACCATCGGTGGGGCAGGAGAGTTGCACGGGGCCCGAGTGAATGCCCGAGGAGTCTGTGGCGGCGCGCCCCGTACGCCGACGGCCGGCCCCACCGGGAAGGCGGGACCGGCCGTCGGTGTGCGGGAGGCGGTTACGGAACGGGCTGCTGATCCGGGGCCGGCTCGGGCTCTTCCGTACCGGACGGGTCGGCCGGGGTCTTCACCGAGTCGAGGAGCAACTGCGCCACGTCCACGACCTGGAGGGATTCCTTCGCGGTGCCGTCGTTCTTCTTGCCGTTGACCGAGTCGGTGAGCATGACCAGGCAGAACGGGCAGGCCGTCGAGACGATGTCCGGGTTGAGGGACAGGGCCTCGTCGACGCGCTCGGTGTTGATGCGCTTGCCGATCCGCTCCTCCATCCACATCCGCGCGCCGCCGGCGCCGCAGCAGAAGCCGCGCTCCTTGTGGCGGTGCATCTCCTGCTGGCGCAGGCCCGGGACGGCCGACATGATCTCGCGCGGGGGTGTGTAGACCTTGTTGTGGCGGCCCAGGTAGCACGGGTCGTGGTACGTGATGAGGCCCTCGACCGGGGTGACGGGGACCAGCTTGCCCTCGTCGATGAGGTGCTGGAGCAGCTGCGTGTGGTGGATGACCTCGAACTCGCCGCCCAGCTGCGGGTACTCGTTCGCGATCGTGTTGAAGCAGTGCGGGCAGGTCGCGACGATCTTCTTCGACGACTTGGGCTTGCGGGTCGACGGGTCTTCGTCGTCTTCGCCGTACGCCATGTTCAGCATCGCGACGTTCTCCTGGCCGAGCTGCTGGAACAGCGGCTCGTTGCCCAGGCGGCGGGCGGAGTCACCGGTGCACTTCTCGTCGCCGCCCATGATCGCGAACTTGACGCCCGCCATGTGGAGCAGCTCGGCGAAGGCCTTGGTGGTCTTCTTGGCCCGGTCCTCCAGGGCGCCCGCGCAGCCGACCCAGTACAGGTACTCGACCTCGGACAGGTCCTCGATCGTCTTGCCGACGATCGGCACCTCGAAATCGACCTCCTTGGTCCACTCGACGCGCTGCTTCTTGGCCAGCCCCCAGGGGTTGCCCTTCTTCTCCAGGTTCTTGAGCATCGTGCCGGCCTCGGACGGGAAGGCGGACTCGATCATCACCTGGTAGCGGCGCATGTCGACGATGTGGTCGATGTGCTCGATGTCGACCGGGCACTGCTCGACACAGGCGCCGCAGGTGGTGCAGGACCACAGCACGTCCGGGTCGATGACGCCGTTCTCCTCCAGCGTCCCGATCAGCGGCCGCTCGGCCTCGGCCAGCGCGGACGCGGGCACGTCCTTCAGCTGCTCGGCCGTCGCCTTCTCGTCGCCCTCCGTGGTCTTGCCGCCGCCCGCGAGCAGGTACGGCGCCTTGGCGTGCGCGTGGTCGCGCAGCGACATGACGAGGAGCTTGGGGGAGAGCGGCTTGCCGGTGTTCCAGGCGGGGCACTGCGACTGGCAGCGGCCGCACTCGGTGCAGGTGGAGAAGTCGAGGATGCCCTTCCACGAGAACTGCTCGACCTGGCTGACGCCGAAGGTGTCGTCCTCGCCCGGGTCCTCGAAGTCGATCTCCTTGCCGCCGCTGGTCATCGGCCGGAGCGCGCCCAGGGCGACGGAACCGTCGTCCTCACGCTTGAACCAGATGTTGGGGAAGGCGAGGAAGCGGTGCCACGCCACACCCATGTTGGTGTTGAGCGAGACCGTGATCATCCAGATCAGGGAGGTGCCGATCTTGATCATCGCGGTGAAGTAGATCAGCGTCTGGAGGGTGGAGACGCTCAGGCCGTCGAAGGCCAGGACGAGCGGGTACGAGACGAAGTACGCGGGGCCGTAGCCGTCGACGTGGTGGATCGCGCCTTCGAGGCCGCGCAGCACCAGGATCGCCAGGCCGATCGTCAGGATGATGTACTCGACGAAGTACGCCTGCCAGGCCTTGGAGCCCGCGAAACGCGACTTGCGGCCGGCCCGGGAGGGCAGGTTGAGCAGCCGGATCGCCATCAGGACGACGATGCCCACCACCGTCATCAGGCCGATGAACTCGATGTACATCTCGAACGGCAGGAAGCCGCCGACGACCGGCAGCACCCAGTCCGCCTGGAAGAGCTGACCGTACGCCTGGGCGAGGGTCGGCGGCAGCGTCAGGAAGCCGATCGCGACGAACCAGTGCGCGACGCCGACGATCCCCCACTTGTTCATCCGGCTGTGGCCGAGGAATTCCTTGGCCAGGGTGATCGTGCGCTGCTTCGGGTTGCCGGTGCGGCTGCCCGCGGGGACGGGCTGGCCCAGCTTGACGAACCGGTAGATCTGCGCGACGGCTCGGGCGATGAGCGCAACGCCGACCACGGTCAGGACCAACGACACGATGATCGCGGCGAGTTGCATGAGGGGGCTCCTCGGGCGTGCGAGGGTGGGATTTTATGGGATTACTAAGCGGTAACTTAATCAGTCCGTGCTGAGCGTACCCACTTATGCCGCCGCACTGTAGTTGCGCAAGCGGTGATCTGTGTCGCGTAAGGGTTCCCTCAGCCCCGGGCGGCGAGGACCGCCGCGGGGGTGCGGGCGAGGATCGCCAGATCGAGGCCGAGCCAGTGGTGCTCGATGTAGTGCAGATCCAGTATCTCCATCTCCTCCCACGGCAGGCCCGGCCGCCCTCTGATCTGCCACAGGCCGGTGATGCCCGGCCGCACCAGCAGGCGTACCCGGGTGGCCGACGGATGGCCCGGGGGCAGCGCGCACGGTCCGACCAGGGACATCTCCCCCCGTACCACGTGGAACAGGTGGGGGAGCAGGTCGAGGCGCGACCGGCGCAGCAGCCGGCCGGTCGCGGTGCGGTGATCGGTGCGGAGCGTCAGCAGGCCGAAGGGGCGCCCGGCCAGGCCGGTGCGGGTCCGGCGTACGAGAACCGGGCCCGGCGACGTTACGGCCGCGGCCGCGGCGGTGAGGAGCAGGACGGGGAGGGCGAGCAGCAGCAGGACGGGGGCGACCGTCAGGTCGAAGATCCGCTTCGCGGGCATGTGGTGTACTTTTTCATGCTTTTCGTCCCGAGATCGCACTCCATCGAGTGGCGGCGTGCCGTGCGCCTGCCCATAATGGCGGCATAAGAATTGAGTCTCCAAGACTCAGGTCTGTTGACGCGGCGGGATCCGTCATGCATCCTTGAGTCTGTTCCACTCAAGTCAGCTGGAGGAATCGAAATGGCACGTGCGGTCGGCATCGACCTGGGCACCACCAACTCCGTCGTCAGCGTTCTGGAGGGCGGCGAGCCCACCGTCATCACCAACGCCGAAGGGGCCAGGACCACGCCGTCCGTCGTCGCTTTCGCGAAGAACGGTGAAGTGCTGGTAGGCGAGGTTGCCAAGCGCCAGGCGGTCACCAACGTCGACAGGACGATCCGGTCGGTCAAGCGCCACATGGGCACCGACTGGAACATCGAGCTCGACGGCAAGAAGTTCAACCCGCAGCAGATGAGCGCCTTCATCCTGCAGAAGCTGAAGCGCGACGCCGAGGCGTACCTGGGCGAGAAGGTGGCCGACGCGGTCATCACCGTCCCGGCGTACTTCAACGACTCCGAGCGTCAGGCGACGAAGGAGGCCGGCGAGATCGCGGGCCTGAACGTCCTGCGCATCGTCAACGAGCCGACCGCCGCCGCCCTGGCGTACGGCCTCGACAAGGACGACCAGACGATCCTCGTCTTCGACCTCGGTGGCGGCACCTTCGACGTCTCGCTGCTGGAGATCGGCGACGGCGTCGTCGAGGTGAAGGCCACCAACGGTGACAACCACCTCGGTGGTGACGACTGGGACCAGCGCGTCGTCGACTACCTCGTGAAGCAGTTCCACTCCGGCCACGGCGTGGACCTCTCCAAGGACAAGATGGCGCTCCAGCGTCTCCGCGAGGCCGCGGAGAAGGCGAAGATCGAGCTGTCGTCCTCCACCGAGACGTCGATCAACCTCCCCTACATCACCGCGTCGGCCGAGGGCCCGCTGCACCTGGACGAGAAGCTCACGCGCTCGCAGTTCCAGCAGCTGACCGCCGACCTGCTGGACCGCTGCAAGACGCCGTTCCACAACGTCATCAAGGACGCGGGCATCCAGCTCTCCGAGATCGACCACGTCGTTCTCGTCGGCGGCTCGACCCGCATGCCGGCCGTCGCCGAGCTCGTCAAGGAGCTCACGGGCGGCCAGGACGCCAACAAGGGTGTGAACCCGGACGAGGTCGTCGCCATCGGCGCCTCGCTCCAGGCCGGTGTCCTCAAGGGTGAGGTCAAGGACGTCCTGCTCCTCGACGTCACGCCCCTGTCCCTCGGTATCGAGACCAAGGGCGGCATCATGACCAAGCTCATCGAGCGCAACACCACGATCCCGACCAAGCGGTCCGAGATCTTCACGACGGCCGAGGACAACCAGCCGTCGGTGCAGATCCAGGTCTACCAGGGCGAGCGCGAGATCGCGGCGTACAACAAGAAGCTCGGCATGTTCGAGCTGACCGGTCTGCCGCCGGCTCCGCGCGGCGTCCCGCAGATCGAGGTCGCCTTCGACATCGACGCCAACGGCATCATGCACGTCGCCGCGAAGGACCTCGGCACGGGCAAGGAGCAGAAGATGACCGTCACCGGTGGCTCCTCGCTGCCGAAGGACGAGGTCAACCGGATGCGCGAAGAGGCCGAGAAGTACGCGGACGAGGACCACAGGCGCCGCGAGGCCGCCGAGACGCGCAACCAGGCCGAGCAGCTCGTCTACCAGACGGAGAAGTTCCTCAAGGACAACGAGGACAAGGTCCCGGGTGACGTGAAGACCGAGGTCGAGACCGCCGTCACCGAGCTGAAGGACAAGCTCAAGGGCGAGTCCGCCGAGGGCGACAACACCGCCGAGATCCGCACGGCGACGGAGAAGGTCGCGGCCGTCTCCCAGAAGCTGGGCCAGGCCATGTACGCCAACGCCGAGGGCGCTCAGGCCGCGGGCGGCGACGCTCCCGGCGCCGAGCAGGCCAAGGCGGACGACGACGTCGTCGACGCCGAGATCGTCGACGACGAGAAGGACGCCGGCCGGCAGGGAGGCGCCGCATGACCGAGGAGACTCCGGGCTTCGAGGAGAAGCCCGACGTCCCCTCAGGCGCCACTCCCGAAGACGCCGAACCGCAGGCTGCCGTGCCCGAGAAGGCAGGGGCCGACTCCACCGAGGAGTCGGGCCCGGCAGCCCCGGCCGGGGACGTACAGGACGTAGCTCTGACGGCGCAGCTGGACCAGGTACGCATGGCGCTCAACGAGCGCACCGCGGACCTCCAGCGGCTCCAGGCGGAGTACCAGAACTACCGTCGCCGCGTGGAGCGGGACCGGGTCACGGTCAAGGAGATCGCCGTCGCGAACCTCCTGAGCGAGCTCCTCCCGACCCTCGACGACATCGGCCGCGCCCGTGAGCACGGCGAGCTGGTGGGCGGGTTCAAGTCGGTGGCCGAATCGCTGGAGACGGTCGCCGCCAAGATGGGCCTGCAGCAGTTCGGCAAGGAGGGCGAGCCCTTCGACCCGACGATCCACGAGGCCCTGATGCACTCGTACGCACCGGACGTCGAGGAGACGACGTGCGTCGCGATCCTGCAGCCGGGCTACCGGATCGGCGAGCGGACCATCCGTCCCGCGCGGGTCGCGGTGGCCGAGCCCCAGCCCGGTGCCGCGCCCGCCAAGGCGGACGAGCCCGCGGCCAAGGCGCCGGACGAGGAGAGCGGTGGCCCGGAAGAGGGCTGACGTGACCAGGAGCAGTACATGTCGTAACGGCAGGAAGGAGGGACGTCGGGGATGAGCACGAAGGACTTCGTCGAGAAGGACTACTACAAGGTTCTCGGCGTCCCGAAGGACGCCACCGAGGCCGAGATCAAGAAGGCGTACCGGAAGCTCGCCCGCGAGTTCCACCCGGACGCCAACAAGGGCGACGCCAAGGCGGAGGACCGCTTCAAGGAGATCTCCGAGGCGAACGACGTCCTCGGCGACCCCAAGCGGCGCAAGGAGTACGACGAAGCGCGTGCTCTGTTCGGGAACGGCGGATTCCGTCCGGGCCCGGGCGCCGGTGGCGGCACCTTCAACTTCGACCTGGGCGACCTCTTCGGAGGCGCCCAGGGCGGGGCCCAGACCGGCGGTGCCGGCGGGTTCGGCGGCGGCCTCGGGGACGTGTTCGGGGGCCTGTTCAACCGGGGTGCCGGTCCGGGTGCGCGGACGCAGCCGCGCCGCGGCCAGGACATCGAGTCCGAGGTGACGCTCAGCTTCACCGAGGCGGTCGACGGGGCCACGGTCCCGCTCCGGATGTCCAGCCAGGCACCCTGCAAGGCGTGTTCCGGCACCGGCGACAAGAACGGCACGCCCCGCGTGTGCCCGACCTGCGTCGGTACGGGACAGGTGTCGCGCGGTGGCGGTGGCGGCTTCTCGCTCACCGACCCGTGCGTCGACTGCCGGGGCCGCGGGCTCATCGCCCAGGACCCCTGCGACGTGTGCAAGGGCAGCGGCCGCGCCAAGTCCTCGCGCACCATGCAGGTCCGCATCCCGGCGGGTGTCTCCGACGGCCAGCGGATCCGGCTGCGCGGCAAGGGCAGTCCCGGTGAACGGGGCGGTCCGGCCGGCGACCTGTACGTCGTGGTCCACGTGGACCCGCACCCCGTCTTCGGCCGCAAGGGCGACAACCTCACCGTCACCGTGCCCGTCACCTTCGTGGAGGCGGCGCTCGGCGGCGAGGTGAAGGTCCCGACGCTGGGCGGGCCGCCGGTCACCCTCAAGCTGCCGGCCGGTACGCCGGGCGGTCGCACGATGCGCGCCCGCGGCAAGGGCGCGGTCCGCAAGGACGGCACCCGCGGCGACCTGCTGGTCACCGTGGAGGTCGAAGTGCCCAAGAGCCTTGACGACAAGGCCCGCCAGGCACTGGAGTCCTACCGTGAGGCGACCGCGGGGGAGGACCCGCGGGCGGAGCTGTTCCAGGCCGCGAAGGGAGCATGAGATGGACCCGCGCCAGCGCCGTAATCCGTACCAGCTGACCGACGAGACGCCGGTGTACGTCATCTCGGTCGCGGCACAGCTCTCCGGTCTGCACCCGCAGACCCTGCGGCAGTACGACCGCCTCGGCCTGGTCTCCCCCGACCGCACGGCCGGGCGTGGCCGGCGCTACTCGGCCCGTGACATCCAGATGCTCCGCCAGGTGCAGCAGCTGTCGCAGGACGAGGGCATCAACCTGGCCGGCATCAAGCGCATCATCGAGCTGGAGAACCAGGTGATCGCGCTCCAGCAGCGCGTCGCCGAACTCTCGGCGGCGGTGGAGGGCGCGGCGGTCGCGTTGCAGCAGCGCGAGGCGCAGGTGCACGCGTCGTACCGGCGCGACCTGGTCCGGTACGAGGACGTGCAGCAGGCGAGCGCGCTGGTGGTCTGGCGGCCGGGCAGACGCCCGGGTGAGCAGAAGACCTGAACAGGCCGTAGCCCCGCGGGCCGGCCGAAGGGGCCGGCGGACCTCGTGTCCGCCGGCCCCTTCGGCGTGTCCGGGGCGTGGCACCGGGTCCGCGCGGGGGAACGCCGGACGTGATCACCCCGCGGGCCCGGCGCTCCGGCGGCGGCCCCCGGTCAGGGGGCCGCGTCGGCCTCCGGCGTCGCGGAGACCTCCGCCGACAGCGGTGCCTCGCCGCCTTCCGCGTCGACCGCGGCCACCGCGTAGTAGTACGCCGCCCCGTTGGTCACGTCCGTGTCCCTGAACTCGTTGTCCGTGGTCAGGGGCAGTGCGGTCGCGTTCTCCTTCGTGACACCGGGCTCCGTCGCCCGGTAGACGCGGTAGCCGGTGACCGCGGGCGCGCCCTCGTCGGCCTCCACGTGGTCCCAGACGAACCACACCATCCCGTCGTGGCCGGACACGTCGTAGATCCGGGTCGCGGCGGGCGGCCGGTGCGCCTGGTACACGGGCCTGAAGGAGCCCGAGGCGGGCGAGGCGACGCCGTACCGGGTCACGGCGACGACCGCGTAGAAGTGGCCGCGCTCGTCGGCAGGGACGTCGTCGACGGCCAGGGCGGGGTCCCGCGTGACGCGGTAGGGCTCCGCGCCGGCGCCGGTGGGGACGGGGCTCGTCGCGCTCCTGTAGACGCGGTACCCGGTCACCGGGACGTACGGGCCCGCCGCCCACCCCAGTTCCAGCCGGCCGCCCGTGAGCGTGCCCGTCAGCTCCTGCGGCGCGGTCGGTACGGCGTCCGGGCCGACCGCCCGCCGACCGTACACCCACTCCGTCCTCGCCGACTCGTTGCCCACCGCGTCGACGGCCGCGACGCGGTAACGGAAGCGCTGCCCCGCCTGGCCGGTGGTGTCCTGGAGGGTGAGCGCCTCCGTCGTGCCGACCACCGTCTCGACGTCGAGGTCCTCGGGAGCGCGGTAGACGGTGTACGCCTCGGTGCCGGCGGTGGCCCCGCTCCGCCAGGAGAGGGTGACTCCCGTGTCGTCCTCGGCGGTGACGGCGGGCGCGGTGGGCGGCGGGGGCGGGGCGGTGTCGTGGGAGAGGGTGATGTGCGGGGCGTACGGCGACGCGTTCCCGGCCGCGTCCAGGGCCTTGACCGTGTACTTGTACGACGCCACCGCCGGGTCGAGGCCGGAATCGGTGTGTGCCGGGGTCTCCACCGTCGCGGTCTTCGCGTACTCGCGCGAGTCCCCGGCCGCGCGGTACACCTCGTACTTCACCGCGTCCGTGACCGCCTGCCAGGTCAGGGAGTTGGTGTCGCCGCCCTCCTGCTTCCCCGCGAGGCCGGCGGGGGCCGCGGGAGGCGTCCTGTCGACGGTGGTGACGGGCATGTCGGCGCTGCCGGGACCCTCGCGGCCGGCCTTGTCGACGGCGCGGACCTCGTAGTACCAGACCTCGCCGGTCGCGGGCGGGACGCCGGTGTACGTCGTGCCGGTGATGTGGGGCGCGCCCGTGACGTCGAGGTACGTGCCGGAGCCCTTGAGGCGGCGGAAGACGCGGTACCCGGCCAGGTCCATCTCGGCGTTCGGCGACCAGGTGACGGTGGCCCTGCGTGTGGCCGTGTCGTACGCCGTCCTCGCGCCCGCGGGGGCGAGCGGCGGCACCGTGTCCACGTCGGGCGAAGTGCGCGGCGCGTAGCCGAACCTGACGCTCGCTGAGCCGGTGAAGGCGGCGTAGTCGACGCGCAGGGTGTGGACGCCCCGGGGGATGGTGATGTCGGCCGTCTTCCTCCGGACGGTGGTGACGTCCTGCCACAGGTCGATCCGGCGCACTCCGTCGACGTACACCCTGATGCCGTCGAGCGCCTCGGCGGTGAGCGTGAAGGGGCCGCCGGAGCCGAAGTCGCGGGTCAGGGACCATCGGACGCCGAAGCCGTCCGGGGGGAGGGTGACCCCGGCCGGGTCGCCGGTGCCGTAGTCCTCGCTGACGGCGGCGTCGCAGACGGTCGCGGCGGGCGTCCCGGTGAACGTCGTGTTGGCGAAGAACTGCGCCTGCCAGGTGGGCGGGGCGCAGGCGGCGGAGGCCGGGGTGACGCCGAGTGCGTACAGCGCTCCGGTGCTCATGGCGAGCGCGGTGGCCGTGGCGACGGCGCGCAGGGAGGTGCGGGTGTCCACGTACACGGCCGGCAGCTCTTTCTGTTGGAGAAGAGGAGTCACAGACGTGGGGGGAGGACGACTTTACAGATGGAGATGGTGTGAAACTACCGCTTCGCCAGGCCGAGTTGGGGAAGATGCGGGCGCGGCAGGTCCGTACGCCGGTGCCCGTCCTGCGGGCCACCGCCTCGGCGGTGCCTTCCCCGGTCGGGGGGCCGCGTGATGCTGCGCTGCACGGCGGTGACGGGAGTGCTGGGGGACACCGGGGCAGGAGTGCTCCGGTGTGGAGCCGGATCGCGGCGCCGCGCCGTTCCCGGTCGCCAGGTGAACGCGCTGGTTCCTCCCCGTCCCCGCTCATCCGGGCTCCCCCGTCTTTGCGGTGCAACAAGATGGCGGTGGCGAAACCGTGGTCAGGAGAGGAGGGTGGTCAGTGGTCCTGCTCCAGGATGCCGGACTGGGCGATGAGGTAGCCGAGTTGGGCGCGGCTTCCGCTGCCGAGGGTGGCGGCGAGCTTGGCTATGTGCGCGCGGGCGGTCCGTACGTTCATGCCGAGCCGGCGGGCGATGGCCTCGTCGACGTACCCCTCGACGAGGAGCTTGGCGATGGAGCGCTGGACACCGGATATGCCGTCGGGGGTGTGCTTGTAGGAGACCTGCTCCTGGAGGGGCACGCCCCGTTGCCAGAACTGCTCGAAGACGCCGATCAGGTACTGGACGAGGCCGGGGTGGCGGAGTTCCAGAGCGACCTGCTGGTCGTCGCGGGCCGGGATGAAGGCGACCGTCTGATCGCAGATGATGAGCCGCTCGACGAGTTCTTCGAGCGTCCGGATCTCGACCTTTCCGTCGGCTATCCGGTCCACGTAGGCCATCGTGCCCTGGCTGTGCCGGACGGTGTGCTGGTACAGGGTGCGCATCCGGACCCCGCGGTCTATCAGCGGCCTGTCGCGTTCGAGGGCCTGGTTGAGAATGTGCTCGGTGCGCCGTCCGCCGGGCTGGATCGTCAGTACTTCGTTGCGGCACTCCGCGGTGGCGAGGTTGAGCGCCGCGTTGATCCGGGCGAAGCCTTCCAGCACGGTGATCGCGTGCGTGGGCGCCGGGTCCTGGGCGCTGATGGCCATGAACGGCTCGAAGGATTCGGTCAGTTCGAGGGAATGGCGTCTCCGGTCCTGGATCTCCCGTTCCAGGGGGTGGAGCCGCTGCGCCAGTGCGACGGACGGTGGAACCGGACGGAGCCACGTTTCGTCGTCCGGATCGGGATGCAGCAAGGCGAAATCCAGCAGACACGGGGCCGTATGCACCTCGGCGCGCGCTATCCGTCCCGCGCTCAGGGCGCTGGCATAGAACTCCGCTCCGTCGTCACACAGCTCGGTGACGGCATGGGGATGTGTCGGTTTTGATTCATTTATAGGCAAATCTCCACCCCCCAGGGTCCTGAACATGCAGGAACATGATGCATCGGTTCTGTGGCGTTGACGTGCCTGAATGAGCCATCGTCTTTGTGACACGGGGGAGAGGAAACCTTCAAGTGAGGACGAAGCCGACCATGTACAAAATATTGCTTCGCTCGGCGCTTGCCGTTGCTTTCTCTGTGGCCGTGGCTTTCGGGGCCCTGGGTGGCAGCGGCGTGATGGACTCGCCGCCGGACACCGGCTGGGGCAACTCTCAGCTGTCCGGCCCGCCGGACACCGGCTGGGGCAACGTACAGGCGGAAGGTCCGTCGGACACCGGCTGGGGCGTCGCGCCGGCCGAGACGGACGCATGACCGTCCCACCGGACGACCGCACCTTCAGGCGCGAGATGGCCACCGCCTACCGCTCGGGGTGGCACTTCATCGACCTGGTCACGGCCATTCCCCACCGTGGCGACTCGCTGATGGTCACCCTGTTCGGCGAGCCCATCCTGGTCGCGCGTGAAGAGGATGAGGACGTCCGTGCCTACCGGTGCCTCCGCAGGCCCCGGGGGGCGCCGAAGCCCGTTCGCTGTGTCGTGCGCTACGGCATGGTGTTCGTCAATCTCGACCAGCGTGACCATCAGCTGTTCGAACCAGAAACCAGCACTGCCACCCCCCGCAGCGCCTGAAGCGATTCCCCCGTCGTTACAAATCGCTCAGGCGCTCCCCCACACAGCGGCGTCACCGTGGACCTGAACACGGTGGCGCCGCTGTGCTGTCCGCACGCGGATCGGAGTCCGGGCCCTGACCCGGTCCCGGATCCGGGACCGGACCCCGATCAGACCGCGCCCGGAACCCGGCCCATCGCGCGGTCCAGGGTGATCTCGATCAGCACGCGGTCCGGGTTCGGCGCCGGCGTGCGCTCGTACCGCTCGGCGTAGCGGCGTACCGCCTCCGCGATCAGTTCCGGTTCGGTACGGACGACCGCCCGCCCCTCCAGCGTCGCCCAGTGACCGCCCTTGACCTGGCAGACGGCGACCCGCGCCCCGTCCGACCCCGCCGCCTGCACGTTCGCGACCTTCGTGCTGGTCTTGTTGGTGATGACGCGGGCGAGCCCCGCCTCGGGGTCGTACGTCACGCCGACCGGGACGACGTGCGGCGAGCCGTCCGGGCGCGGGGTTGTCAGCGTGCACAAGTGGTACTCGCGCCAGAAGGCGAGGTACTCCGGACCGGGGTTGCGTACGTCGATGGCCATGGTGGCAGCGTAGCCGTGCTGTCCTTCTTCGCCTTGAGTGGAATAGACTCAACTTTGCGGATGCTGAACAAGTCATAGCTGAGGGAGAAAGCTCCCCGCCCCGCCGAGGAGGAGAGAGCGCAGTGGACGCAGAGCTGACCAACAAGAGCCGGGACGCGATCCAGTCGGCAAGCAATCGAGCCGTGCAGGACGGGCACGCGGACCTCACCCCCGCGCATCTGCTGCTGGCCCTGCTCGCGGGCGAGGACAACGAGAACATCATCGACCTGCTGGCCGCCGTCGAGGCGGACCAGGCGGCCGTACGGGCCGGGGCCGAGCGCGCGCTCGCCGCGCTGCCCAGCGTGACGGGGTCGACCGTGGCCCCGCCGCAGCCCAACCGCGAGCTGCTCGCGGTCATCGCCGACGCCTCGCAGCGGGCGAAGGAACTGGGCGACGACTACCTCTCCACCGAGCACCTGCTCATCGGCATCGCGGCCAAGGGCGGCAAGGCCGGGGACGTACTCTCCCAGGAGGGCGCGAGCGCCGCGAAACTGCTGGAGACGTTCGAGAAGATCAGGGGAGGGCGCCGGGTGACCACACCCGACCCGGAGGGCCAGTACAAGGCCCTGGAGAAGTTCGGCACCGACTTCACGGCGGCCGCGCGCGAAGGCAAGCTCGACCCGGTCATCGGGCGGGACCAGGAGATCCGGCGCGTCGTGCAGGTGCTGTCGCGGCGTACGAAGAACAACCCGGTGCTGATCGGTGAGCCCGGCGTCGGCAAGACGGCCGTGGTCGAAGGGCTCGCCCAGCGCATCGTCAAGGGCGACGTGCCCGAGTCGCTGAAGAACAAGCGGCTGGTGTCGCTGGACCTGGGCGCGATGGTCGCCGGGGCCAAGTACCGCGGCGAGTTCGAGGAGCGGCTCAAGACCGTCCTCTCCGAGATCAAGGAGAGCGACGGCCAGATCATCACCTTCATCGACGAGCTGCACACCGTCGTGGGCGCCGGCGCCGGCGGCGACTCCGCCATGGACGCGGGCAACATGCTCAAGCCGATGCTGGCCCGCGGCGAGCTGCGCATGGTCGGCGCGACGACCCTCGACGAGTACCGCGAGCGGATCGAGAAGGACCCCGCCCTGGAGCGCCGCTTCCAGCAGGTGCTGGTCGCCGAGCCGACCGTGGAGGACACCATCGCGATCCTCCGCGGCCTCAAGGGCCGGTACGAGGCCCACCACAAGGTGCAGATCGCGGACTCCGCGCTGGTGGCCGCCGCGGCCCTCTCCGACCGGTACATCACCTCCCGCTTCCTCCCCGACAAGGCCATCGACCTCGTCGACGAGGCCGCCTCGCGCCTGCGCATGGAGATCGACTCCTCGCCCGTCGAGATCGACGAACTCCAGCGCTCCGTCGACCGGCTGAAGATGGAGGAACTCGCGCTCAAGAACGAGTCCGACCCGGCGAGCAAGCAGCGCCTGGAGAAGCTGCGCCGCGACCTCGCCGACAAGGAGGAGGAGCTGCGCGGCCTCAACGCCCGCTGGGAGAAGGAGAAGCAGGGCCTCAACCGCGTCGGTGAGCTGAAGGAGAGGCTGGACGACCTGCGCGGCCAGGCCGAGCGCGCCCAGCGCGACGGCGACTTCGACACCGCCTCCAAGCTGCTGTACGGCGAGATCCCCGGCCTGGAGCGCGAGCTGGAGGAAGCCGCCGCCGCCGAGGCCGAGGCCCGTACCGACACCATGGTCAAGGAGGAGGTCGGCCCCGACGACATCGCGGACGTGGTCGGCTCCTGGACCGGCATCCCCGCCGGACGCCTGCTCGAGGGCGAGACGCAGAAGCTGCTGCGCATGGAGGACGAGCTCGGCAGGCGCCTGATCGGACAGCACGAGGCGGTACGGGCGGTCTCGGACGCGGTGCGCCGCAGCCGCGCCGGCATCGCCGACCCCGACCGTCCGACCGGCTCGTTCCTCTTCCTCGGCCCGACCGGTGTCGGCAAGACCGAGCTGGCCAAGGCGCTCGCGGACTTCCTCTTCGACGACGAGCGGGCCATGGTCCGCATCGACATGAGCGAGTACAGCGAGAAGCACAGCGTCGCCCGGCTGGTCGGCGCCCCGCCCGGCTACGTCGGCTACGAGGAGGGCGGCCAGCTCACGGAGGCGGTCCGCCGCCGCCCGTACAGCGTCGTGCTCCTCGACGAGGTCGAGAAGGCGCACCCCGAGGTCTTCGACATCCTGCTCCAGGTCCTCGACGACGGCCGCCTCACCGACGGTCAGGGCCGGACGGTGGACTTCCGCAACACCATCCTGATCCTGACCTCCAACCTCGGCAGTCAGTACCTCGTCGAGCCGCTGACCAGCGCGGAAGTGAAGAAGGAGCAGGTCCTGGAGGTCGTGCGGGCCTCCTTCAAGCCGGAGTTCCTCAACCGCCTCGACGACCTGGTCGTCTTCTCCGCCCTGTCGGGGGACGAGCTGGCGCACATCGCCGAGCTCCAGATCGGCCGCCTCGCCAAGCGCCTCGCCGACCGCCGCCTCACCCTCGACGTCACCCCGGCCGCCCTGGCCTGGCTGGCGGACAAGGGGAACGACCCGGCCTACGGCGCCCGGCCGCTGCGCCGCCTCATCCAGACGGCGATCGGCGACCGGCTCGCGAAGGAGATCCTGGCGGGCGAGATCACCGACGGCGACACGGTACGGGTGGACCGCTCCGAGGACGGACTGACCGTGGGCGCCGCGCGGTAGTGGTTTCGGCGGAGTTCAGCGGAGGGCGAAGGACCCCGGCCCGCTTTCGCGACTAGGGTCGATGTCAGGCAGCCACCCGAGACCCCACACGCGAGATCCCAGGAGTACTGAACATGTCTATCGACCCGTCCTCGATTCCCGACTTCGGGGGCCAGCCCGAACCGCAGCCGGAAGGGCCGGCCGGCCCCGTCGTCCCGGACCAGGACCTCGTCAAGCAGCTGCTCGACCAGATGGAGCTGAAGTACGTCGTCGACGACGAGGGCGACCTCGCCGCGCCGTGGGAGGAATTCCGCACGTACTTCATGTTCCGCGGCGAGGACGACCAGCAGGTCTTCTCGGTACGGACCTTCTACGACCGGCCGCACGCGATCGAGGAGAAGGTCCAGCTCCTCGAACTGATCGACGACTGGAACCGCCGCACGTTGTGGCCCAAGGTCTACAGCCACACCCACGACGACGGCACCGTCCGTCTCATCGGTGAGGCGCAGATGCTGATCGGCACCGGCGTCAGCCTGGAGCACTTCGTCTCGTCGACGGTCGGCTGGGTGCGCGCCTCGATCGAGTTCGACAAGTGGCTCGTCGAGCAGCTCGGCCTGGAGAAGGACGTCGACTCCGCCGAGGGCGACAGCGAAGACGGCGCCTGAGCGGCGCGCTCCACGGCGGAACCGGGGCGGCCGTCACCAGGTGCGCCCCGCAGCTCAGCGGCAGCCCGGCCGGGCCGCGGTCACCACGACCGCGGCCCCCGGCCGGGCTTTCTCATGCCCGCCGGCCGGGCCGCGGCGGACAGCCCGGCCGCCGGCCGGTCTGCCGGGCTAGCCGCCGGCCAGGCCCCTCAGGCGGGCCACCGCGTCCTGGAGCACGTCGGTCCGCTTGCAGAAGGCGAACCGCACGAACGGCGCGCCCTCCTCCCGGTGGTCGTAGAAGACCGCGTTCGGGATGGCGACCACTCCGCACCGCTCCGGCAGCGCACGGCAGAAGGCGAAGCCGTCGGTCTCGCCCAGCGGGCGGATGTCGGTGGTGACGAAGTACGTGCCGGCCGGGCGGTAGACCTCGAAGCCGGCGTCGGCGAGCCCGGCGGACAGCAGGTCGCGCTTGGCCCGCAGGTCGTCGAGGAGGCCGGTGAAGTACGTGTCGGGCAGCCGCAGGGCCTCGGCGACGGCGTACTGGAAGGGCCCGGCCGACACGTACGTCAGGAACTGCTTGGCGCTGCGGACGGCCGTCACCAGGGCGGGGGACGCGGTGATCCAGCCGACCTTCCATCCGGTGTACGAGAAGGTCTTGCCGGCGGAGGAGATGGTGACCGTGCGCTCGCGCATGCCGGGCAGCGACGCGAGCGGGATGTGCTCGCCGTCGAAGACCAGGTGCTCGTAGACCTCGTCGGTGACGACGAGGAGATCGCGCTCGACCGCGAGCGCGGCGATCTCGGTCAGCTCCTCACGGGTCAGGACGGTGCCGGTGGGGTTGTGCGGGGTGTTGAGGAGGAGGAGGCGGGTGCGGGGGGTGACGGCGGCGCGGAACTCGTCCAGGTCGAGCACGTACCGGTTCTCCCGCGGGCGCAGGGTGACCGGGACGCGGGTGCCGCCCGCCATCGCGATGCAGGCGGCGTACGAGTCGTAGTACGGCTCCAGCGCGACGACCTCGTCGCCGGGCTCCACCAGGGCGAGGAGGGACGCGGCGATCGCCTCGGTGGCGCCGGCGGTGACGAGCACCTCGGTGTCGGGATCGTGGACCAGTCCGTGGAAGCGCTCCCGATGGGCGGCGATCGCGGTACGCAGTTCGGGGACGCCGGGGCCGGGCGGGTACTGGTTGCCGCGGCCGTCGCGCAGGGCACGGACGGCCGCCTCCCTGATCTCCTCGGGGCCGTCGGTGTCGGGGAAGCCCTGGCCGAGGTTGATCGAACCTGTCCTCAGGGCCAGTGTCGACATCTCCGCGAAGATCGTCGTCCCGAACTCCGCCAGCCTGCGGTTGAGCAGGGGGCGCCGGCCGTGGTCCCGGCCGCGTGCTTGGTCTGTCGGCGTCATCATGACGGCCATCCTGGGCGGAAGCTCTGGAGTTGCTCAACTTGCCTACGGTGACTGGCACCTGCGACGGTACCCACCGCACTGTCTCCGAGCAGGGCGGGAGTGGTCGGCAACTGTCGTCGTCCGTTGTCGTTGGCCACCCTCGGACGGCCCACGGACGGCCCGGTCCCGACGCGCGAAGCAGGAGACCAAAGGCCCGGACAGAGTGTCCGGGCCGTGCTCCTCCGGGCCCGTCACGCTCGTACTCGCTCGGGTAGTGGCCAAGGCTCGCTACCCGCCCCTGGTCGCGTAGCGTCGCTGTGTGCTGGCACTCTTCGATCCCGACAGCACCTTGGTTGACCGACGCGGGAGCCTGGTCGACCGGGCCCGCGGTTCTGCGCGGTCGCGGAGACTGGCCAGGGGGCGGAATCCGTCATCGGCGAGCGGCTCCGGGAGCGGGCCCACCCGGCGGGCTTCGTCCATCTGCGGGAGGCACTTGGGCTCAGCGACGACCCAGGCGACCTCCGGCGCGAGTACGTCGACGGCATCGCTCGGCCGGTGCGCTGCTTCCCAGGGGTACGGGAGGGCCTCGAAGCGCTGCGCAGTGAGGGACGGACGCTCGGCATCGCGACGAACGGCGCGGGGCCGCTCTGTTGTTTCCAGTGCCTTCGACAGTGGTCCCAGGGCCCGCACCATGGTGTCGCTCACGCCCTCGGGGCGTTGTCGGACTTGGCCGGGGCCGTCGTCGAAAGTGTTCATGATCTTGTATTTGTGAAGCCGCGACAGCGCCTCTGGCGGTGGCGCTGCCGCGGACTTGTTCAGCCGGCCCTTTGACGTTCGCGGAACTCGTGCACGTGGGCGCCGGTGAGGGTGCCGTCCTGCTGTTCGTAGCGGGAGAGGGCGGGGCCCAGACCGAAGAACGTGGGTGCCCATTCGCCGACGAAGGGACCCCAGCGGTCGGCGCGGGCGAGCCCGGTGCCGGGTTCCATCTTCAAGGAGCCGACCCGGGCGGCCACGGTGAGGCCGATGGAGGCCAGGGCAGCCGTGCAGGCGTGTCCGCTGCGGATGCCCATTTCGTGCGTCTTCTTGATCACCGTGGCGCTCTCCGGGTCACATGCCGGTACTAGCGGGTGGTGTCCCTGTGGGGTTGGTGTTCGCGGTTCTTGCGCCGGGGGATGAGGCCGGCGAGTCCCAGAAGGCCGAAGAGGCCCCAAAGGCCGTCGTCACTGTCGTCCTTGTCGCCATTGGTTTCCTGGGCCTGGACGGTGGCGGTGGCGGCGGTGGGGCTCACTTGCTCGGTGGCGTGACTGGCCGCTGCGCCTACGGGGCCGATGGCCAAGAGAATGGCGATGAGTGCGGTGCCTGCGGTTCTACGCATGGTTGTCTCCCTCGTCTCAGCAGTCGCTTTGACATTAATCCGTGTTACCAAAATATGCAGATAAACACCGCTCTGCGGCAATTATCTGCACCTCTTGATTGCGGGTTCAACAAGCGGTGAACGCAGAGCGCACGCTCGCGCCTCGACCGCCGTGGGGGCGGTCGTGGCCGCCTCGCGGAGCGGATGGCCCGTCCAGCCACCTTCGGCGTAGGTTGACGCCCGAGAGGCCCATCGCGACGCTTCGTGGCGGGAGTTTCCGCTCTCCCGCGCACGCGTGGGGACGCTGGGAACCGGGAAACCCCCAAAACCGACTGCTCCTGATGTGACGGGTGCTCACCCGCCCGGCCGCGCTCGCGACTGCGGCGGCGTACGCACGCTGGGCCTGGCCGGGAGCGCCCAAGCCACCGAGACGTTCGTGGGACCGCGAGCGTGCCCGTCGTGCCGTCAACTCGGTGTTCCGGCGCATCGTTGGGGAAGATCACGGCCCGCAGACGGTCCACTGAGGCCCGGGCGGCCCTTGGACTGCGCTTTTGCGCAGGCAAGGGCCGTTCGCATCCGGGGCGGTGCGTATCGGGGCGCATCCTCCTGGGAGGGCTGCGTAAAGTGCTTGCGGTCATCGATTGGAGAAGTTGTTGGACGCGGTCGAGTTCCCTCTCAGTGCTCGGGTGCGGCGGGCCCGGCGATGGCTCGTGGCCACGAGCGCGGCGAGCGCCGTACTCGTGGGAGCCGCCGTGGCGTCCATGGTTGCCGGCGCCGCCGGCTGGGTGTCGGTGTCACGGGCGATCCAGGCGGGTCTGGTGCTGGTGACGCTGTTCGTGCTGCCCGTCGCATGGGTGGGAGTGCACGCTGTGTGGGCGCTGCGCGGGCGGGCCGAGCTGTTCATCGCCGCCGGAAGGCACCCGCGGCGGCGTCCCACCGACCGACAGTTGGTCGACCACCTGCGCAACGAGCACCCGCTCACGCCACTGTGGTGGATGGTTTCCGTCCTCGGCGGCCTCGGCGCGCTCTGCCTCGGGTTCGCGCTTCCGTTCGCCCTGGCGGACGGCGCCGTACTCGCCGGTGTGCTCCTCGGGACCGGGCTCGCCGTGTCCCTGGCCGCCCTGCCCCTGGCCGTGTCCGGTATCCGCCGCGCCGCCCGTCAGGGGGCGGAGGACCAAAGGCGGCGTGCCGAGCTGTGGTCCCTGCCCACCGCCGTCGAACGCCGGCTCACGATCCCTCTCCTCGGCGTCAGCGACGGGGGACACCTCGGAGCCTGAACAATCGTTGGGAAAGAGCACGGCCCGCAGACGGCCCAGTGGTGTGCGAACGGCCCCTGACCTGCACATATATGCAGGTCAGGGGCCGTTCCTTCGATAGAACCCTCTGAAGTTGCTCAAGTCTGCTTTGGCGCCGGAGCGCCGAGGGCATCACCCGGTCACGCAAGACACGGAAGAAGCGAGCACCTCGCTTCGGGGGACCGGAAGGACGGTGGGGGCCGTGGGGATCGTGGGATTCGGCCTGCTGGTGATCGTGGTGCTGGCGATCGTGGGACTGACCGCGCTCGCGGGGAAGCGCGGCCGGGGATCGGGCGGCCGCTACAGCGGTGGCGGCAGCTGGTGGGAGGGCAGTCAGAACGACGGTTCGTCCTGGGGCGGCGGTGGCGGTTGCGGCGGTGGTGGAGGGGGCGGCGGAGGCGACTGACACGGGGCCGTCGCCTCCGCCGCCACCGCGGGACGAAGCCTTCGCTCCGCGTACCGCGACAGCACCGCGCAGAACGTCAGACCCACGCGCCCGGCAGGTGAACTCCCGCCGGGCGCTTTCCTGTTGAACAGTTGAACCGGGTGGTCACCCGGGGGATGGAAACCACGTCAAGTTGGGTAAAAGCGCTGTGACGGCAGCACTCACCGTGATTCCCTCGCTGTCGAGAACACCAGCCCTCGGACCTCATGTGGACCCGAGCAGGCGGTCCCCGAATTCCCCCACGCACCCCCGGGTGACCCCTGTCCGCCTTTCTGAACGCCTGTTTGCGGAGCCCACTCATGCTCACGACCCTCAAGACCGCCTACACCGACACGCGCGCCGCCGATCTGGCCTGGGCGCTGGGGCGCGAGCCGCTGCCGGCCCTCGCCGTCCTCGACCTGCAACTGAACGGCGCGATAATCCAGTTGAGGCTCCTCGGGGCCTCCCACCAAGTGCTTCTGGAGGGGGACGAAAGTTTCTGTTCCGAGACGGTCGCCTGCATGGCCGACACCAGTACGCCGTTGCCACTGGGTGTGGCCAAACGGGTCGGAACGTGGGAGTACGAATTCGCCGCCCGCGTGGAGACGCTCTCCCGGAGGCAGTTCGCGGGCCGGGCGCAGGAACTCCTCGCGCTCGTCGCCGACCACCCCCACGGCCTGGCGGGTACGTTTCCCGGCAGTCCGCACGCGTTCACGGCGATGCTGGCGCAGCGGTGCGAGGGCCAGGTGCGGTGGCGCACCTGGCACGCGTACCCGCAGGAGGGCCGACTGGTGGCGACGCGATCACGGGTCGGCGCACGTATGCATGCGTCCCTGTAAGTGCACTCCCATGGGTGACGTGCGGTCAGCTTCTTGTGACGTAGCGTTCCCATGGTGATCGATGCACCTGTGCCGCTTTCGGCGCCGGAAGCCCCGGCGGCCCTGCCTGTGCGTCCGCGGACCGGCCGTTTCCTGGTGCTCGGTGTGGTCTTCGTCTGCGCCGCGTGCGGTCTCGTGTACGAACTCGAACTGGTCGCCCTCGCGTCGTACCTGATCGGCGACTCCGTCACCCAGGCGTCCGTCGTGCTCTCGGTGATGGTCTTCGCGATGGGCATCGGCTCGCTGCTCGCCAAGCGGCTGCGGTGCCGTGCCGCGGTCGGGTTCGGCCTGATGGAGGCCGCGCTGGCACTGGTCGGCGGCGCCTCGGCGCTGGTGCTCTACGCGACGTTCGCCTGGCTCGGCGGGGCACGGTACGTCCTGGTCGGCTTCTCGCTGGCCATCGGGGTGCTCATCGGCGCCGAGATCCCGCTGCTGATGACGCTGATCCAGCGCGTGGCCCGGCGCGGGGAGGGCCGGGACACGAGCGGCGACGTGGCGGACCTCTTCGCCGCGGACTACGTCGGGGCGCTGGCCGGCGGACTCGCCTTCCCGTTCCTCCTGCTGCCGCTGTGCGGACAGCTGACCGGGGCACTGCTGACCGGGGCGGTCAACACGGTGGCGGGCGGGGCGCTGGTGCTGTGGCTCTTCCGGCGCGAACTGACGCGGCGCGAGCGCTGCCTGCTGGTCGTCGCGAACACGGTGGTGCTGGCGCTGCTCGCCACCGCGACGGTCCTCGTCGGCGACTTCGAGCGGGCGGTACGGCGGGCGGTGTACGGGGAAGGGGTGCGAGTCGCCGTGCAGACGGACGTGCAGGAGATCGTCGTCACCAGCGGCCCGGACGGGCGGCTCGACGTCTTCCTCGACGGGCGGCTGCGGGTCAGCGGCCGCGACCAGCACCGCTACCACGAGGCGCTGGTCCACCCCGCGATGCGCGGACGCCACGCGCGCGTGGTGATCCTGGGCGGCGGCGACGGGCTGGCGGCGCGGGAGGTGCTGCGCTACCCGGACGTGGAGTCGCTCACGGTGGTGGAGCTGGACCCGGACCTCGTCGGGCTGGCCCGTGACGACCCCGCCCTGTCGGCGCTGAACGGAGGAGCCCACCGGGACCCGCGGCTGCGGGTCGAGACCGCCGACGCGTTCACCTGGCTGCGGTACGAGGGACAGGGCCGGCGGCCGTACGACGTGGTCATCTCGGACCTGCCCGACCCCGGCATCACACCGAGCACGAAGCTGTACTCCCAGGAGTTCTTCGGGCTGGCGTCACGCGTCCTGGCGAGCGGCGGACGGATGGCCGTCCACGCGGGGCCGCTGGCGACCCGGCCGCGGGTCTACTGGACGGTCGACGCGACGCTGCGGGCCGCGGGGTTGCGGACGCGTCCGTACCGTACGACCGGCCGCCTCTCCGGCTTCGTCGGGGGCCCCGACCGCGACCCGGGCACGGCGGTGGCCCCGCACGACTGGGGCTTCGTACTCGCCGCGCGGGACGCGCGCCCCGGCCTCGGCCTCGCGGCCGACGCCCCCCGGCTGCGGTCGCTGACACCGGCGGTGCTCCGGGCCGGGGAGCGGTCGGCACAGGAGGCGCGGGTGCCGGGAGCGGTGGCGTCGACCCTGGTGCACCCGCGGTACGCGCACTGACCGCCCGTGGCACCCGCCGGATCACTTGTGCGGATTCCTCGCAGGGGCGGGTGCGGGCGGGCATGCGTGAGTAGGCTCGGGTCCCATGGAGCATGAAGTGTTCGTTCCGGTTCCGGCAGAGGCCCTGCGACACGCGCTGGGGGACCCCGCCCGGGTCGCGCGCTGCGTGCCCGGCCTCCAGCAGGACGCCGACGAGGCGTCCGGTCCGCTCACCGGGCGGCTGAGGGTCCGCATCGGCGGTCACACGATCACGTACCGGGGAACCCTGCGGGTCACCGGCCGCCCTGACGGCACCTTCGCCGTCGAGGGCGAGGGCACGGAGGTCCGTGGCACGGGGGCGGTCAAGGTGGTGCTGACGGCACGGCTGAAGGAGGCCGACGGCGGTACGACGGTGACGTACACGGGCACGGCGAGCGGCGAGGGCCGCATCGCGGAGCTCGACGCGCCGGCGACGCTGTCCGCGTCCCACCGCCTGCTGGACCGCTTCACCACCCGCCTGGCGGAAACCCCGGCCGGCGGCACGCGGGCGGACGCGCGCACGGCGGGCGACGCCGACCCCGGCCCCGGTTCCGGCCCGGCCGAGGCCGACGCCGGGGTCGGCGCCGATGCCGATGCCGAAGGGGGCGGCGAGCCGCGGCCGTCGGTCTTCGACACCGAGGTGCCGCCGCCGTCGCTGGATCCGCAGGCCGACGTACCCGGCCTGGAGGACGTGCCCGGGGTCCCCTCGCCGGCGGAGCCGCCGGCCGAGGCGGCCCATGCGCGGCGCACCATGATCGGCCGCAGTGCGGAGGAGGTCGACCACGCGCCGCCGCGCGGGCGGTACGCCCCGGTCCCCGCCCCGCAGTCGACGTCGACGACCGACACCCTGCGCTGGGTCGCCCCCGCCGCCGCACTCGTGCTGGCCTCGGCGGTCGTGGTGGGACGGGTGCTGCGGCGCAGGCGCTGAGCCCCGGCGGCGGTGGAACGCGGTGCGACAGCGCCGTCGCGCACGCCCCGCCGGGCGGCAGACCTTAGGGTCGGGAACGTGAGCACCCAAGAGACGCGACTGGCGGCGGGCGACGCCGAGCTGACCATCGCCCAGGACAACGGCTGCCGCATCACCGGCCTGCGCATCGGCGGAACCGAACTGCTGCGGCAGGGGGAGCGGTACGGCTGCTTCCCGATGGTGCCGTGGTGCGGGCGCATCGACCACGGCAGGTTCCTCAGCGGCGCGACCCTGCACCAGATGCCCCTCAACTCCCCGCCCCACGCGATCCACGGCACGGGCCGGGACACCGCCTGGCACACGGCCCGCGCCGAGAAGAGCGAGGCCGCGTTCACGTACGACCTGGCCGACCCGTGGCCGTACCAGGGCCGGGTCACCCAGGCCTTCGGGCTGACCGGGGACTCCCTCACCCTGACGATGGGGGTCGAGACGTACAGCGACTCCTTCCCGGCGCAGGCCGGCTGGCACCCCTGGTTCCTCCGCAACCTCGGCGGGGAGGACGTGCGGATCGACTTCACCCCCGCCTGGCAGGAGGAGCGCGGCGACGACCACCTCCCCACCGGGCGGCGGACCGAGCCCCGGCCCGGCCCGTGGGACGACTGCTTCGGGATGCCGGACGGCGTGGACGTCACGCTCACCTGGCCGGGGCAGCTGGAGCTGAGGGTGACCAGCCGCGCCGAGTGGGTCGTCGTGTACGACGAGCAGGCCGAAGCGGTGTGCGTGGAGCCGCAGACCGGGCCGCCGAACGGGCTCAACACGATGCCGCGGTACGTGACCCCCATCGAGCCGCTGGAGACCGAGACCACCTGGACCTGGCGGCGGCTGTGACACGGCGGCGGCGACGACGGCTTTAAGCTCATGGGCATGACTGACGTACGTGGTGAGCTGCTCCAGCAGATCAAGGACAAGGCCGTGGTGCACGGCAAGGTGACCCTGTCTTCGGGGATCGAAGCCGACTGGTACATCGACCTGCGCCGGATCACGCTGGACGGCGAGGCCGCGCCGATGGTCGGCCAGGTGATGCTCGACGCCACCGCCGAGCTGGACTACGACTGCGTGGGCGGTCTGACGCTGGGCGCCGACCCGGTGGCCACCTCCATGCTGCACGCGTCGCACGCGCGCGGGCAGCGGCTCGACGCCTTCGTCGTCCGCAAGGCGGGCAAGGCGCACGGCATGCAGCGCCGCATCGAGGGCACGGACGTCAAGGGCCGCCGCTGCCTGGTCGTCGAGGACGTCTCGACGACCGGCGGCTCGCCGCTGACCGCCGTCGAGGCGGTCCGCGAGGCGGGCGGCGAGGTCGTCGGTGTCGCGGTGATCGTGGAGCGGGGCGCGGCCCCGAAGATCGCGGAGGCGGGCCTTCCGTACGTCAACGCCTACTCGCTGGAGGAACTCGGGCTCGCGTAACCGCGACCCGCAGCCACCCTGACCTGCGTGTTCGTTCGAGGGCGGATTGTTTCATGTGAAACGGTCCGCCCTTCCCCCATGTCCGGACCGTACGCAGGGTGGAGCCGCGGCGAGAGTCTGGAAAGATAGGGGCGACGATGACGTCGCCCCCAGGTCAGGGCCCAGCACCACACACCCGCACGTCATAAGGAGCGGACAGATGCCCATCGCAACCCCCGAGGTCTACAACGAGATGCTCGACCGGGCGAAGGCAGGCAAGTTCGCCTACCCGGCCATCAACGTGACCTCGACCCAGACCTTGCACGCGGCACTGCGCGGATTCGCGGAGGCCGAGAGCGACGGCATCATCCAGATCTCCACCGGTGGCGCCGAGTTCCTGGGCGGCCAGTACTCCAAGGACATGGTGACCGGCGCCGTCGCGCTGGCCGAGTTCGCGCACATCGTCGCCGAGAAGTACCCGGTGACGATCGCGCTGCACACGGACCACTGCCCCAAGGACAAGCTGGACACGTACGTGCGTCCGCTGATCGACGTGTCGGCCGAGCGCGTCGCCAAGGGTCTGAACCCGCTCTTCCAGTCGCACATGTGGGACGGCTCCGCCGAGACCCTCGCCGACAACCTGGCCATCGGCCAGGAACTGCTCGCGAAGGCCGCCGCCGCGAAGATCATCCTTGAGGTCGAGATCACCCCGACCGGCGGCGAGGAGGACGGCGTCACCCACGAGATCAACGACGAGCTCTACACGACCGTCGACGACGCGCTGCGCACCGCCGAGGCGCTGGGCCTGGGCGAGAAGGGCCGCTACCTGCTGGCCGCCTCGTTCGGCAACGTGCACGGCGTCTACAAGCCGGGCAACGTCGTGCTCCGCCCCGAGCTGCTGAAGGACCTCCAGGAGGGCGTGGGCGAGAAGTACGGCAAGACGTCCCCGTTCGACTTCGTCTTCCACGGCGGCTCCGGCTCCACGGCCGAGGAGATCGCCACCGCGCTGGAGAACGGCGTCGTGAAGATGAACCTCGACACCGACACCCAGTACGCCTTCACCCGCCCGATCGCGGACCACATGTTCCGCAACTACGACGGCGTCCTGAAGGTCGACGGCGAGGTCGGCTCGAAGAAGACGTACGACCCGCGCACCTGGGGCAAGCTGGCCGAGGCGTCGATGGCCAAGCGCGTCACCGAGGCGTGCGCGAACCTGCGCTCCACCGGCACGAAGCTGAAGTAGGCGCGATCGCACTGCGCGGCGTCCGCGCAGTGCGGTGCGGTGTGTACGCCGGGCCCGGCACCCCTCCCCGAGGGGTGCCGGGCCCGGCGGCGTCGTGCCGGCCGGGGACACGTCCGCGGGGCGCTCCGCGCGGCGGCCGGTGCCCCCTGGCGGCGGCCGCGCCGCGCGCCAGGCAGACTGGGGCCCATGGCCATTCACCAAGACCTGCTCGGGGGACCGCCCCCGACCCACCTGCCCGACGACCCGGAGCCGCGCGAGCTGCTCGCGAACGGCACGGCGCCGTCCGACGTCGCCGCGAAGTACCCCGCGTCCTCGCTCGCCTGGGCCCAGCTCGCCGACGAGGCGTTCGAGAACGGCCGGGTCGTCGAGTCGTACGCCTACGCCCGCACCGGCTACCACCGCGGCCTCGACGCGCTGCGCCGCGCCGGCTGGAAGGGCCACGGCCCCGTGCCGTGGGACCACGAGCCGAACCGCGGCTTCCTGCGCGCGCTGCACGCGCTCGCCCGCGCCGCGCAGTCGATCGGTGAGCAGGAGGAGTACGAGCGCTGCTCGTCCTTCCTGCGGGACTCGTCCCCGGCGGCGGCCGACACCCTCGGCTGACCAGGGGTGACAGCCGCGGAGGCCCGTGCCGTCAGGCGCGGGCCTCCCGCGTTCCGCGGCTACGTCTTATGATGCCGGGAAGGGACCGGGGCTCCGTAGCCACAAGGAAGGGGCGGACCGCTACCTGGAAGTTCGTGTCGAGGAGACAGCGATGTCACAAAACCCCGATGCCCAGGCGGCAGGTTCGGACACCCCGAACCTCGATTTCGCGGGCACCACCCCCTACGAGGACTACGTCCAGGCGGACGTCCTCACCCACCTCCAGCACCCCCTCTCCGACGACCCCGGGGAGATGGTCTTCCTGGTGACGACCCAGGTCATGGAGTTGTGGTTCACCGTCATCGTCCACGAGTGGGAAACCGCGGCGAAGGCGCTCGGACAGGACGACCTGCGGGTCGCCACGGACGCGCTCAAGCGCTCCCTGCGCGAACTGGAGGCCCTCAACGCCTCCTGGCGGCCGCTCGCCCACCTCACCCCCGCGCAGTTCAACTCGTACCGCAGCGCGCTCGGCGAGGGCTCCGGATTCCAGTCCGCGATGTACCGGCGGATGGAGTTCCTGCTCGGCGACAAGTCCGCCTCGATGCTCGTCCCGCACCGCGGTGCGCCGCGCGTGCACGCCGAGCTGGAGAAGGCGCTGCACGAGCCGAGCCTGTACGACGAAACGCTGCGGCTGCTCGCACGGCGCGGTCTGCCGGTGCCCGACTCCGTGCTCGATCGCGACCTGTCGCAGAAGTACGAGCCCTCGCCCGAGGTCGAAGCGGTCTGGACCGAGATCTACCAGGGCGACCAGAACGCCGAACTGGTACGCCTGGGCGAGCTGCTGACCGACGTCGGCGAGCTGGTGTGGCGATGGCGCAACGACCACCTCGTCGCGACCCGGCGCGCCATGGGCTCCAAGGTCGGCACCGGCGGCTCCGCCGGTGTGGCCTGGCTGGAGAAGCGCGCCACGAAGAACGTCTTCCCCGAGCTCTGGACGGCCCGTAGCCATGTCTGATTCCACCGGTTTCCCGAACTCCGCGGACCTTCAGGAGCGGGCGGCCGCGCTCGACTCCGCCGACGGTCTCGCCAAGCACCGCGAGCTGTTCGCGCTCGACGACGAGGGCATCTACCTGGACGGCAACTCGCTGGGCGCGCTGCCGCGCCACGTGCCGGAGCGGATGGCCGACGTCATCACCCGGCAGTGGGGCGAGATGCGCATCCGCTCCTGGGACGAGAGCGGCTGGTGGGCCGCGCCCGAGCGGATCGGCGACCGGATAGCACCGCTCGTCGGCGCGGCCGCGGGCCGGATCGTGGCCGGCGACTCCACAAGTGTCAACGTCTTCAAGGCGGTTGTGGGTGCGGTCCGGCTGGCGCCGGAGGCCAGGGACGAGATCCTCGTCGACGCCTCGACCTTCCCCACGGACGGCTACATCGCCGAGTCCGCGGCCCGGATGACGGGCCGCCGGGTCGTCCCCGTCGCCCCCGAGGACCTCGCGGCCGCCCTCGGCCCGCGTACCGCCGTGGCCCTCGTCAACCACGTCGACTACCGCACGGGCCGCCTCCAGGACCTGCCGGGACTCACCGCCGCCGCCCACGCGGCCGGGGCGCTGACGGTCTGGGACCTGTGCCACAGCGCGGGCGCGCTGCCGGTCGGGCTCGACGCGCACGGCGTCGACTTCGCGGTCGGCTGCACGTACAAGTACCTCAACGGCGGTCCCGGCGCGCCCGCCTACCTGTACGTCGCGCAGCGCCACCAGGCCGCCTTCGACTCCCCGCTGCCGGGCTGGCACTCGCACGTCGACCCCTTCGGCATGACGCCCGGCTACGCCCCGGCGGACGGTGCGGCGCGGGGCCGGGTCGGTACCCCCGACATCCTGTCGATGCTGGCGCTGGAGGCCGCGCTCGACGTGTGGGAGGGCGTCGCCGTCGAGGACGTGCGCGAGAAGTCGCTCGCTCTGACGGACTTCTTCCTGGAGTGCGTGGACAGCTACGCGCCCGCGGGCCGGGTCACTTCGGTGACCCCGGCCCCGCACCACGAGCGCGGCAGCCAGGTCTCGCTGCGGTGCGAGGACGGTGTGGACGCGGGCGAGGTCATGCGGGAGCTGATCGCGCGCGGAGTGGTGGGCGATTTCCGCCGCCCCGACGTGCTGCGCTTCGGCTTCACACCGCTGTACGTCGGCTTCGCGGACGCGGAGCGGGCGGCCCGGGAGCTGGGCCAGGTCCTGCGTCGCCTCGCGGGTGAGGACCTGGGAGAAGCGCGGGCCTGAGGGCTGGTAGCGTCCCGACACCTGGATCGATGGGCTGTACGCACCGAAGGGTTGGTCCCCGCATGCCGGACCCCTCAGCCGAACGGGACGCTGTCGAGGCGGAGTCGGCCTTCTCCCACGCGGCGGTCGTGCCCGACGCGACCGCCGCGTACGGCGAACACCCCGATCAGGTGGTCGACTTCTACGCGCCGCGCGACGGCCGGGACCGGGCCCCGCTCGTCGTCGTCCTGCACGGCGGCGCCTGGCGGGCCCGGTACGACCGGCAGCACATCACGCCGTTCGCGGACTTCCTGGCCCGCCGGGGCTTCGCCGTCGCCAACGTCGAGTACCGGCGGGGCGGGGAGCCGCCGCGCCGGCACGGTGGGGAAGGCCCGGTGGCGGGGCGCTGGCCGGAGACGTTCGACGACGTGGCCGCGGCGATGGACCTGCTGCCCGGTCTCGTACGGGAGGCCCTGCCCGGCGCCGACATCCGGCGCACCGTCCTCACGGGCCACTCGGCCGGCGGTCACCTCGCGCTGTGGGCGGCCGCCCGGCACGTACTGCCCCCCGACGCGCCGTGGCACCTGCCGGCGGCGCCCGCGCTGCGCGGCGTCGTCGCGCTCGCGCCGATCGCGGACTTCGGGACCGCGCGCGAGCTGGACGTGTGCGCGGGGGCGGCCGTCGAGTTCGTAGGCGGCAAGGAGGACTTCGACGAGCGCAGGCCGTACGCCGATCCGGCCGCGCTGCTGCCGACCGGTATCGCCACGGTCCTGGTGCAGGGCCGCACCGACGTCGTCGTACCGCAGGCGGTCGCCGAGGCCTACACCGACGCGGCGGTGAAGGCGGGTGAGCCGGTCTGGCTGACCCTGCTGGAGGACGTCGGGCACTTCCCGCTGATCGACCCGGCGGCGGACGCGTGCGCGGTGGTCGCGGAGGAGATCGAGCAACTCGCGTACTGAGCACCGGTCGCGTCGTTCTTGCGGACAGGAGCTGTCCGCAAGGGTTCCTACGGTGGTGGAAGAAGCCGAGCCAAGGAGCCTGCAATGACGTTTCTCGTGACCGGAGCGACAGGGACCGTGGGCCGCCAGGTGGTCGCCGAACTGCTCCGCAGGGGCGAGCGGGTGCGGGCGCTGACCCGTGACCCGGCGAAGGCGGACCTCCCGGCCGGGGTCGAGACCGTACGCGGAGACCTGACCGACCCCGAGACGCTGGTCCCCGCGCTGGAAGGCGTCACGGGCCTGCACCTGATCACGTTCGGGGGAGCGTACTTCGCGCCGCTGACCACGGGCCCCGAGATCGTCGCACTGGCGGCGAAGGCGGGCGTACGGCGCATCACGGTCCTCAACGGGGGCGGCCCGACCCCGCTCCAGGACGCGGTGGAGGCCGGGGACGTGGACTGGACCCTGGTCATGCCGGTCGAGTTCATGGCCAACACGCTGGAGTGGGCGGAGGCGATCCGTACCCAGGACGAGGTGGCGGAGCCCTTCGTCGACCGGGTCAGCGCGATGGTCCACGAGGCCGACATCGGCGCGGTCGCGGCGGTGGCGCTCGCCGAGGACGGGCACGCGGGGCGCACGTACCTGATCACCGGTCCCGAGGCGCTGACCGTCCGCGACAAGGTGCGGGTGCTGGCGGCGGCGCGCGGCCGGGAGATCGGCCTGACCGAGCTGAGCGCGGAGCAGGCGGCCGAGCGCTGGCGGCGGGCGGGGACGGACCCGGAGACCGTCGCCTTCCTGCTGGACGTGTACGGGAACACCCCGCCGGAGGGCCGCACCGTCGTCGACACGGTCGAGCGGGTCACGGGGCGCCCGGCACGCACCTTCGCCGAGTGGGCGGCGGACCACGCGGAGTCCTTCCGGGTGCGGGACTGACGGGGGGCGCGTAGTACCTGGGACGGACGCGGGAGGATCCCCACGGGGGCGGACGCCCGCGGCCGTCCGGGCGCCTACCGTTTCGTACGTGACCGAGAAGACCCGCAGTCCCGAGTTCCGCCTGGTCCAGGGCGCACTGAGCGGCCTCCGCCAGGACCTCATCCACGACGCCTTCGCCTACCGGCCGCTGCTGCCGATGCGTACGGACGGGCCGCTCACCCGGCGGTTGCCGAAGCGGATACGCACGTACGCGGCCTGGACGCCGCACGCCGTGGTGGTGGGGCTGGCGATGGTCGTGATGCTGATCTCCGCCGTAGCCGCCGACAGCGCGGGGAGTGCCCTCGCCGCGGCCATGTCCGGCTTCATCCCGGCCGCCGCGCTGGTGATGACGCTGGTCAGACCGGCCGGTGCCTGGTGGGTCTCGCTGCTGTCCACACCCGTCGTCGGCGCGCTCGGCCACTCCTGGGGCGGCTGGCCCTGGACGCCGTCCTCCTTCGTCGCGCACATCGGCGTGATGGTCGTGGTCGCGGCCAGGACCCGGCCGCGCACCGCGGCCTGGATGTGGGCGAGCACGGCGGTGTACGCCCTGTTCGCCGAGACGTTCCTGGGCTTCGGCTACGGCACGGACAGCCCGCAGATGCTGTTCTTCTCCGCACTCGCGCTGCTCGTCGTCACCGTGCTGCACGTCCGCAGGGAGGCGAAGGAGGAGGTCACCGTCCAGAAGACCGTCACCGCCGTGGAGCGCGACCGGCGCACGCTGCTGGAGGAGCGGACGACGATCGCCCGCGAACTGCACGACGTCGTCGCGCACCACATGTCGGTGGTCGCGATCCAGGCGGAGGCCGCCCCGTACCGGGTCGAGAACCCGCCGCCCGAGCTGGAGCAGGCCTTCGTGACGATCCGCGAGAACGCGGTGGCGGCGCTGACCGAGCTGCGGCGCGTGCTGGGCGTCGTACGGGCGGAGGACTACGAGGCGCCGGACGCTCCGCAGCCGACACTGGCCGACCTCGACAGGCTGCTCACCAACGTCCGGGACGCGGGCCTGACGGTGGACAAGACCGTCACGGGCGCGGTGCGCGAACTGCCGCAGGGCGTCGAGCTCTCGGCGTACCGGATCATCCAGGAGGCGCTGAGCAACGCCCTGCGCCACGCGCCGGGCGCGACGGCGAAGGTGGAGGTGTCGTACGTGCTGGGGGGCCTGGGGCTGCGGATCGTGAACACACCGCCGCAGGGGCCGGCCAAGCCGTCGCCCGGGGCCGGTCACGGGATCACGGGGATGCGTGAACGGGTGTCGATGCTGAACGGGGAGATGACGGCGCAGGAGACGGTGGACGGCGGCTACGAGGTCGCGGTCTTCGTTCCGGTGGCACCGGCCCCGGCCGAGGTCGCGCCGGAGCCGGCGTCATGACCGTCCGCGTACTGATCGTCGACGACCAGGTCATGGTCCGCGAGGGCTTCACGGTCCTCCTGAACGCGATGCCGGGGATCGAGGTCGTCGGTGAGGCGGTGAACGGCCGCGAGGCGATCGCGCAGGTCGCGGCGTTGCGGCCGGACGTCGTCCTGATGGACATCCGCATGCCGGAGCTGAACGGCATCGAGGCGACGCGCGAGATCGTCGCCGCCGACGCGGACGCGAAGGTGCTGGTCCTGACGACGTTCGACCTGGACGAGTACGTCTACCAGGCGCTGCGGGCCGGCGCGTCCGGCTTCCTCCTCAAGGACGCCTCGGCGCGCCAGCTGGCCGAAGGGGTGCGGGTGGTGGCGGCCGGGGAGGCGCTGCTGGCCCCGGCGGTCACCAAGCGTCTGATCTCGGAGTTCTCGAAGCTGGCGGAGGCCCCGCGCCCGCCCGCGCTCGCCCAGTTCGGCGATCTGACGGAACGCGAGACGGAGGTCCTGGTCCTGATCGCCCAGGGCCTGTCGAACGCGGAGATCGCGTCGCACCTGGTGGTGGCCGAGTCCACGATCAAGACACACGTGAGCCGTGTCCTGGTGAAGCTGGGGCTGCGGGACCGCACCCAGGCGGCGGTGTTCGCGTACGAGGCGCGGCTGGTCACGCCGGGGTAGGCGATCACTCACAGGGGTGACCGGGGAGGGAGACCGGCCGAACTGGCTTCGGCCTGGCCGCACTGGTGTCCGCGCAGAAGGGGGTGCGCCATGACGGTCATGGCTGAGCGCACGGTCCAGATGCCGGTCGGCGAGTTCGAGAGGATCGCCGCACTCGTCGAAAGAGAGACCGAATCCGTCAGGTTCGAGCTCGTCGACGGACGGATCGTGATCAATCAGGATCAAAGGGATGACGGATGGAGCTCACGGAGCGATCACCATGTGGCTGGTACGCCTGTGCATGCAGGCACGGCCCGATCTGGATCTCAACCCGACCCAGGGCTTGAAGGCCGAGGAGTACCGCAAGGACCGCGCCCGTCCCGGCGGAGTGCCCGCTCCCGTCGACCACTTCGACGGGCAGGGCGACTGGGGTGATCCCGAGGGCGTGCTCATGACGGTCGGGATCACGTCGTACGACTCCGACACCGACCGGCGGGACCGACAGGAGAAGCCCCCCGCCTACGCCGCCGCTGGAATCCCGGTCCACCTATTGATCGACCGTGACGCGTGCACCGTCACTGTGTTCAGCGAGCCGGACCCGGGCGGCGGAGGCTACCGTGACAACCACACGGTGAAGTCCGGAGCGAGAGTCGCTCCCCCGGACCCCGTCGGCATCGAACTCGACACCGAGCGCCTGAAGAAGTACGTCCGCTAGCGTCTGCCCATGGCAGAGACGTTCGATCCCTGGTCGCCCTCCTTCGTCACCGATCCCTACCCGGCCTACGCCGAGCTGCGCGCCCGGGGCCGGGCCCACTGGTACGGGCCGACCCGCCAGTGGCTGATCCCGCACCACGCGGACGTCTCGGCGCTGCTGCGCGACCGCAGGCTCGGCCGTACGTACCTCCACCGGTTCACGCACGAGGAGTTCGGGCGCACGCCGCCGCCGCCCGGCCACGAGCCGTTCCACGTCCTGAACGACCACGGGCTGCTGGACCTCGAAGCCCCGGACCACACCCGGATCCGGCGCCTCGTGTCCAAGGCGTTCACGCCGCGTACGGTCGAGCGGCTGGCGCCGACCGTGCGGCGGCTGGCGGGGGAGCTGGTGGGGGCGTTCGTCGCGGAGGGCGGCGGGGACCTGCTGTCCGCCGTCGCGGAACCTCTCCCGGTCGCCGTCATCGCGGAGATGCTCGGCATCCCGGCATCGGACCGTGCGCTCCTGCGGCCCTGGTCGGCGGACATCTGCGGGATGTACGAGCTGAATCCGCCGGAGGAGACGGCCCGGCGGGCGGTCCGGGCGTCGGCCGAGTTCTCGGCGTACTTGCGGGAGTTGATCGCCGTACGCCGCAAGGATCCGGGCCACGACCTCGTCTCGGCGCTGATCGCCGCGCACGACGACGAGGACGGCGGCCGGCTCGGCGAGCAGGAGATGATCTCGACGTGCGTGCTGCTGCTGAACGCCGGGCACGAGGCGACGGTGAACACGACCGCCAACGGCTGGCGGACGTTGTTGCGGCACCCCGCGCAACTGGAGGCCCTGCGCGCCGACCACGGACTCCTGTCCACCGCTGTGGAGGAGCTGATGCGCTACGACACCCCGCTCCAGCTCTTCGAGCGGTGGGTGCTCGACGACATCGAGGTCGGGGGCGTGCCGATCCCCCGCGGCTCGGAGGTGGCGCTGCTCTTCGGCTCGGCGAACCGGGACCCGGCGGCCTTCGACCACCCCGATGAGATCGACCTCGGGCGCACGGACAATCCGCACGTGTCGCTGGGGGCCGGTATCCACTACTGTCTGGGCGCCCCGCTGGCGCGTCTCGAACTGGCCGCTTCGTTCGGCGAGTTGCTGCGCGGGGCGCCGGACATGCGGCTGGCCGAGGAGCCGCGGTGGAAGCCGGGGTTCGTCATCCGCGGGCTGCGGGAGCTGCGCGTCGAACTCTGACCCGGCCCCGGCCCCCGGTCAGGTCAGCAGGTCGCGGCGGCGCAGACCCGCGAGTCCTGCCCCCACCAGCGCCACCGCCCCCAGCGTCAGCACCACCACCGGCGTCCACTCCATCGCCGTGCCCGGCAGCTTCGGCAGGTGGCCGAACGGCGACAGGTTCATCACCGGCCGGGGGAGCTCCAGCGCGGGCCCGATCCAGCCGAGCGCCAGCGACAGGCCCGCCACCGCCCAGGCCGCCGCCACCGCCTTCGGGAACACCCCGTACAGCAGCACCGCCAGCCCGCCCAGCAGCCAGACCGCCGGGAGCTGGGCGAGCGAGGCGCCCAGCACCGGGCCGAAGTCCTTGCCGTGACCGGCGGCCAGACCCAGGCCGGCGGTGAGCATGACGACCACCGCGCCGCCGAAGACGACCACCAGGTGGCCCGCCGCCCAGCGCTGCCGCCCCACCGCGTTCGCGAGTACCGGCTCCGCCCGCTGGGACGTCTCCTCGCCGTGCAGCCGCAGGACGCCGGAGACGGCGTACAGCGCGGCGGCCATCCCGAAGATGCCGGTCATCGAGGAGAGGAACGCCTGCGACATCCCGGTCTGGCCGCCCATCCGCTCGAAGATCTGCCGCGCCTGCTCGTTGTCGCCGACCAGGTCCGCCGCGCCCTCGGCCATCCCGCCGAGGACGAGACCGGCGAGCCCGAAGCCCGCGGTCCAGCCCAGCAGGCTGCCCCGCTGGAGGCGCAGGGCGAGTCCGCCCGCCGTGGACAGGGAGCCGGTGGCCGGGCCGGGGCGAGCCGGCAGGAAGCTCATCCCCACGTCGCGCCGGCCCGCGAGGGTGTACGCGGCGGCGCCCTGGACCACGGCCGCCACCACCACGAGCAGCAGCGCCCACCAGCGTTCACCGGCGTACGGCCGTACGTTCTGGGCCCAGCCGAGCGGCGACAGCCAGGTCAGGACCGAGGAACCGCCGGCGCTCGACGCGTCGCCCGCCGCGCGCAGGACGAAGGCCGCGCCGAGTACCCCGGCCGTCATGCCCCTGGCGAGCCGCGCGCTCTCGGTGAGCTGGGCGGCGATCGCCGCCGTGGCGGCGAAGAGCATGCCGGTCGCGCCCACGGCCAGCCCCACCGCGAGGGCCCCGGCCACCGACCCGGCGGGCCCGGCCAGACCGCCGGTGACCAGCAGTGCGAGGGCCGTGTTGGCGACCAGCGCGGCCAGCAGCGCGGCGATCAGCGGGGCGCGGCGGCCCACCATGGCCGAGGAGAGGAGCTCCTGACGGCCCGTCTCCTCTTCCTCCCGGGTGTGCCGGACCACGACGAGCAGGCTCATCACGGCCGCGAGCACCGCCGCGAAGCCGCCGAGCCGCCAGGCGACGACGGCGCCGAGGGAGTCGTCGAAGAGCGGACCGTACAGGGCGCGCAACGAGCCGTTGGCGCCCGTCGACTGGACCAGACCGGCCCGCTCGCCGGCCGTGCCGTAGAACTTCTCGATGGACTCCGCACCACTGACGACCAGGCCGGCGATCGCCGCGACCCAGAGAGGTGCCATGAGCCGGTCGCGGCGCAGTGCGAGCCGCAACAGGATTCCCGTACCCGCCAGCCGGCGCGATCCGCCGGTCCGTGCGGCGGATGAGGGGGCGGGCGCGGGCGCGGAGACGGCGGTCACCGTGCCACCGCCCCTTCGGACGCGTAGTGGCGGAGGAAGAGCTCCTCCAGGGTGGGCGGGGCGCTGGTCAGCGAGCGCACGCCGGAGCCGGTCAGCGAGCGGAGCACGGCGTCGAGCCCGTCGGCCTCGACCTGGAGTTTCACGTGGTTGCCCCGGACGTCCAGGTCGTGCACCCCCGGCAGGTGGGCCAGTCCGTTCGGCGGCCCGGCCAGCTCCGCCGTCACGCTGGTGCGCGTCAGGTGCCGCAGCTCGGCCAGCGACCCCGTCTCGACGGTCCGGCCCTTCCGGATGATGCTGACGCGGTCGCAGAGGCTCTCGGCCTCGCTGAGGATGTGCGACGACAGCAGGACGGTCCGGCCCCGGTCGCGTTCCTCCCGTACGCACTGCTGGAAGACCTCCTCCATCAGCGGGTCGAGGCCGGACGTCGGCTCGTCGAGGATCAGCAGGTCGACGTCGGACGCGAAGGCGGCGACGAGGGCGACCTTCTGCCGGTTGCCCTTGGAGTACGTACGCCCCTTCTTGGTGGGGTCGAGTTCGAACCGCTCGACGAGGTCCGCCCGCCTCGCCCCGTCGAGTCCGCCGCGCAGCCTGCCGTACAGGTCGATGACCTCGCCGCCGCTCAGGTTCCGCCACAGCGTCACGTCGCCCGGGACGTGGGCGACGTGCCGGTGCAGTTCGACGGCGTCCTTCCACGGGTCGCGGCCGAGCAGCTGCGCGGCGCCGGAGTCGGCGCGCAGCAGGCCGAGGAGGATCCGGATGGTGGTGGACTTCCCGGCGCCGTTGGGGCCGAGGAAGCCGTGCACCTCACCTTTCTCGACGGTGAGGTCGAGACCGTCCAGTGCGTGCGTCCCACCGAACGACTTGTGCAGTCCGGCGACGGTGATTGCCTTTGTCATGGATCCGAACGTACGAGGATTTCACAAATTTGTGAAGTCAAGGAAGCGTATAAACTCAACTGCGCGGTCGAGCAGGGGAGACGATGAGCCGATGAGCAGTGAGAGAGCCGGATCGGCGACGGGTCCGGACGAAGAAGCCGTGTCGCGCTTCGTGGAGCGTTTCGCGTCGGAGATGACCGAAGCCGGTATCCAGCGCATGGCGTCCCGCGTCTTCGCGGCGCTGCTCGCGTCCGAGACCGCCAGTCTGACCTCGGCGGAGCTCGCCGAGCAGCTCCGGATCAGCCCGGCCGCCGTCTCCGGCGCGGTCCGCTACCTCTCCCAGGTCAACATGGTCAGCAGGGAGCGCGACCCGGGCTCGCGCCGCGACCGCTACGTGCTGCACAACGAGCTCTGGTACGAGACCTTCACCCAGCGCGACCGGGTCCTGGGCCGCTGGGAGAAGGTCCTGCGGGACGGCGCCCAGACGCTGGGCCCGGACACGCCGGCGGGCGCGCGGGCGGCCGAGACGGCGGCGTTCTTCGCGTTCCTGCAGCAGGAACTGCACCAGGTGATGGAACGCTGGAAGGAGCACCGGGCCACCCTGGACCTCGGGTGAGGGCCCGGCCCCGCGGCCGCCGTCAGGCCGGCAGCAGCAGCGACCACGCCCCCGGCCGCACCGTCCACGTCCGCCGCCGGACCGGGCCCGACACCAGCGCGTCGGCCCGGTACCGGAAGTCCGGCCCCGACACCGTCACCGCGAGCGCCTCCACCCGCACCTGCTCACCGCCCTGCGGGCGGATCACCACCTCGGCGCGGCCGCCGCGCGAGCACAGCGAGACGTCCTCGACCGGCCGGTCCAGGTCGTTCAGCAGGACCCCGTCCGCCTCGACGCGCAGCCGGTACGCGCGGGCAGGGGGCGGCGCGGGCCGCGGCGCGGGCCGCACCAGCGTGCGCACCAGCGAACGGCACGTCCCCCAGACGGACACGGCGGAGGCCACGGGCGACGGCGCGGCCGGGATCCGCAGATCGCCCAGCACCACCCCGTCGCTGTCGTCCACCAGAAGGTCCAGCCGGCGCACCGCCCCTTCCAGGACCGCACGGGCCGCCGCCACCGCCCCCTTCGGCACCCCCAGCGCATGCGCGAGGTGCACCGAGGCCCCCACCGGGACCAGCGCCAGCGCCCCGTCGCCGAGATCCCTCTCCCGGTGCAGCAGCGCCACCGCGCGCAGCAGCGCCCGGTCGTCGCCGACGACCACGGGGCGGCGGCCGCCTCGCCGTGCCAGGGCCCGCGCGAACTCCTCCGGCCCCTCGGGAAGGCAGATCCTGACGTCGGCGCCGGCGCACAGGACGTCCTTCGCGATGCGCACGGATTCGCCGTCCGTACGCCGGGCGACCGGGTCGATGACCACCAGCAGCGGATGCGCGGTGCGCGCGGTGGGCTCCGGAGCCGACACCTCGGTCCTTCCTCGGGTAGCATCTTTGTGCAAGAGCCCCTTGCGCTATTGCGCCAGGGGCTTCGTCTATTCCGGGGCAACCGGTCCGACGGCTCAGTATCGGGCGTACGCCGTACGTGCGCCCCCTGACCTTGGACATGCCCCGCCCGGAAGGGGTGTACGCCTGTGCCCGCACTTGTGCTGCTCGGTGCTCAGTGGGGTGACGAAGGCAAGGGAAAGGCCACCGACCTGCTCGGTGGGTCCGTTGACTATGTAGTGCGCTATCAGGGCGGCAACAACGCCGGCCACACGGTCGTCGTCGGCGACCAGAAGTACGCGCTGCATCTCCTCCCTTCCGGAATCCTCTCACCTGAGTGCACGCCGGTCATCGGTAACGGCGTCGTCATCGACCCGTCGGTCCTGCTCTCCGAGCTGAGCGGTCTGAACGAGCGAGGCGTCGACACGTCCAAGCTCCTGATCAGCGGCAACGCCCACGTCATCACGACGTACAACGTCACGGTCGACAAGGTGACGGAACGCTTCCTCGGCAAGCGCAAGATCGGCACCACGGGCCGCGGTATCGGCCCGACGTACGCGGACAAGATCAACCGCACCGGCATCCGCGTGCAGGACCTCTACGACGAGTCGATCCTGACCCAAAAGGTCGAGGCGGCTCTGGAGATCAAGAACCAGCTGCTCACGAAGCTGTACAACCGCCGCGCGATCGAGGCCGGGCAGATCGTCGAAGAGCTGCTGACGCACGGTGAGAACATCAAGCAGTACGTCGCCGACACGACGCTGATCCTCAACAACGCGCTCGACGAGGACAAGGTCGTCCTCTTCGAGGGCGGCCAGGGCACGCTGCTCGACGTCGACCACGGCACGTACCCCTTCGTGACGTCGTCGAACCCGACCGCGGGCGGCGCCTGCACGGGTACGGGCGTGGGACCGACGAAGATCAGCCGGGTCATCGGCATCCTCAAGGCGTACACCACGCGCGTCGGCGCCGGTCCGTTCCCGACGGAGCTGTTCGACGAGGACGGCGAGGCGCTGCGCCGCATCGGTGGCGAGCGCGGTGTCACCACCGGCCGCGACCGCCGCTGCGGCTGGTTCGACGCCCCGATCGCGCGGTACGCGACGCGGGTCAACGGTCTGACGGACTTCTTCCTCACGAAGCTGGACGTGCTGACCGGCTGGGAGCAGATCCCGGTGTGCGTGGCGTACGAGATCGACGGCAAGCGCGTCGAGGAGCTCCCGTACAGCCAGACCGACTTCCACCACGCGAAGCCGGTCTACGAGACGCTGCCGGGCTGGTCCGAGGACATCACCAAGGCGAAGACCTTCGACGACCTTCCGAAGAACGCGAAGGCGTACGTGAAGGCGCTGGAGGAGATGTCGGGCGCGCCGATCTCGGCCATCGGTGTCGGCCCCGGCCGCACCGAGACGATCGAGATCAACTCGTTCATCTGATCCGACGGAGCGAGCGGTACGACGCGGGGCCCCGGCGTGTTTCTCACGCCGGGGCCCCGCGCCGTGTCCGGGCGGTGCGGGCCCCGTCAGTCCGGCTTCGTGTACGTGAGGGACTCACCGCCGGCGGTGTTCACCCGGCGGAGCCGGCCGTCGGAGAGCAGCGTCACCTCGGTCGCGGCGCCCGGTGTGCAGGAGCTCATCGGCTCGCCGGCGGTGATGCGGGACGGGCCGATGCGCAGGGGCTGGCCGTCGCTCGGAGCGGCGGCCAGCTCCGCCTCGAAGACGCAGTGGTAGGTACCGCCGCCCTCGGCCGGGCCGTCCGCCGTGAGGGTGAGGACGGGGTCGCCCACCTCTCCCTGCCGGATGACGAGGCGCCGCGTGTTGTGCCCCGCTCCGTTGTCGAGGCCGCTGACCCAGGTGCCGAGGTACCCGGCGGGTACGGAGCCGTCCCGGGCGGCGGAGGGGGAGGGAGAGGGAGACGTGTCGGCCGAGGGGGCGGGCGCGGGTGTCTTCTGCCCCCGCGCGGACGCCGTGGATCCGTCGGTGGGGGTGTCCGAGTGCGTGGTGTGCTGTTTCCCGTCCCCCGCGTTCATGAAGGCGTACACGGAACCGCCCGCACCGAGCGCGACGACCAGCGCCACGGCGATCAACGCGGCGGTCGCACGCCCGCTGCGGGGCGGCGGTTCGGGGGCCGGCGGCTGGTAGGGGTACTGCGGCGCGGGGTAGCCGTAACCGCCGGGCGGTGTGTGCGGCGGCGTGCGGTGCGGCGGGGGCGCGGGGTGCGGCGGCGTGCGGTGCGGCTGCGGCTGGGCCCGGGCGTACGGCGAGGGCGGCGCGGGGGCGGACGGCGCGACGAGGGTCGGTATCGCGTGCGGCGCGGGGGCTCCGGGGTCGCCACCGTGGTCCGCGGGGCCCGGGGCTCCGGGCGGCCCCGGGGCCGCCGCCCCCGGGGGCGTGATGGCGTCGGCCGGGTTCTCGACGTCCAGGAGCTGCGTGGCGTGGCGGCCGAGGTGGGCCACCAGGGCCGCCGGGAGCCAGGGCTCGCCGTCGCCGCCGCCCCGGGTGCGCTCCAGGATGTGGGCGAGGGTGGGGCGCGCGGCGGGGTCCTTGTGCAGGCAGGCCCGGATCAGGTCCTGGAGGCCCTCCGGGACCTGGTCCAGCGCCGGCGGTTCGGTCGCGATGCGGTACATCAGCGCGTGGACGCCGCTGTCGGCCGTGCCGAACGGGAGACGGCCCGTCGCCGCGTACGCCAGTACCGAACCCAGGCAGAAGATGTCGCACGACGGGGTGATCGGCTCGCCGCGGACCTGCTCCGGCGCCATGAAGCCGGGGGAGCCGACCAGGGCGCCGGCCCTGGTCAGGGCGGCGGTGGTCGTGGTCGTTTCCAGGGCGCGCGCGATGCCGAAGTCGATGACGCGGGGGCCGTCGATGGTGACGAGGATGTTGGACGGCTTGAGGTCGCGGTGGATGAGACCGGCCGCGTGGATGTCCCGGAGCGCGTGCGCGAGGCCGGCCCCCAGGATGTGGACGGACCGCTCCGGCAGCGGGCCGTGGCCGGCGGCCTCCCCGGAGACGACCGCCTGGAGGTCCGGCCCCGCGACGTACCCCGTGGCGACCCACGGAACCACCGCCTCCGTGTCGGCGTCGAGAACCGCCGCCGTCCACCGCCCCCCGATCCGCCTCGCCGCCGCCACCTCGTGGCGGAAGCGGGCGCGGAACTCCTCCTGCTCGGCGAGTTCCTGACGTACCAGCTTGACCGCGACCGTACGGCCGCGGTCGGATCGGGCCAGGTAGACCTGCCCCATCCCGCCCGCGCCCAGCCGCGCCAACAGCCGGTAGGCGCCGATCCGTTGCGGATCGCCAGGCCCCAGCTTCTCCATGGCGGCGTCACCCCTCCCCCGAAACGTCCCCCGACGAACCGAGAATAGTGCGCCGGTACGACAACGACAGGCTCCGGGCGCCCTACGGTTCCGGGGCGCGCGCAGGCTCCGCGACCGCTTCCAGCGCCTTGGAGAGCCGCTCCAGCACCCGTACCGTCTCGGCGAACGCCTCCTTCCCCAGCTCCGCCCCGAGCCGCGCCGCGAGCGCCGCGTGTCCCGGCTCGATCTCCCGTACGGCGTCCCGGCCGGCCGGGGTGGGCCGCAGGAGCTTGGCCCGGCGGTGGGCGGGGTTGGGAGCGTACTCCGCGAGGCCCTTCGTCACGAGGAGGTCGGCGATGCGCTGCACGCTCTGGCGGGTGGTCCCCATGGCGCGGGCGATCCCGGCGACGGGCAGGGGCTCGTGCAGGACGGCGCCGATGACCTGCCACCAGGCGGCGGTCAGCCCGGCCGGGCGGGCCAGGTCCTCGGAGACGGCGAGGAACTGGCCGTTCAGACGGAAGACGCCGAGCGCGGTACGGCTCAGCAGCGCCTGCTCCGGTGTGCCGCTCATGACTCCAGCACCTCGAAGGCGGACGCGTCCGAGTCGTGGAACAGCCGGTACCAGGCGTCGAGCTTCTCGCCCTCGTACACGCCGAGGCGGGAGAGGACCTCGCGCGCGAACGCGACCGGCTCGGTCGGCCCCGCGGTGATCAGGAGGCCGTCCTCGTCGGTGACGGCGTCCGCCTCGCGGTAGTGCTCGCCGCCCTGGTAGCCGGTCGCGGCGAGGTAGAAGGAGGCGGCGCTGGTGTGCGCGCGGTCGTCGAGCAGTCCCTCGCGCGCCAGCCCGGCCGTGGCCCCGCAGATCGCGGCGACCGGCACGCCCGCGTCGAGGAACGCGCGCGCCGTGCGGGCGAAGGGGGCGAGGTCGTCGGAAGCGTCCCAGAGCCCGGCGCCGGTGAGGACGAGCAGGGCGCTGTCCTCGGGGCGTACGTCGTCGAGGGTGAGGTCGGGCTGGATGCGCAGGCCGCCCATGGTCGTGACGGGACCGGCGGTCGCGGCGACGGTCTTGACGGTGCGGCCGTTCTGCGCGAGGTGGGCGGTGGTGTGGCCCGTCTCCCAGTCGGCGAAGGTGTCGTAGACGGCGAGGTGCACGGTCTTGTCTGTCATGACGGTCTCCCCGGCTCGAAATCCTATGACAGTATGCTGTCGAATAGACAGCATCCTGTCGAGAGTGCTCGGAGGGCATCGACACCCTGCCCACCAAAGTGGCGCAGTCCATACAAGGTGGCCATGTCGTGTCCCGCCCGCGCGTCCCTACCCTGGGCCCATGACCCCTCATGTCGAACCCTCCCCGAGCTCCCGACTCCGTTCGAGCGGGGGAGGCCCCGAGGCCGGCGCGGCCGTGAAGGCCGCGGACCGCGCCCACGTGTTCCACTCCTGGTCCGCCCAGGGCCTGATCGATCCGCTCGCCGTCGCCGGCGCCGAGGGCTCGTACTTCTGGGACTACGAGGGCAACCGCTACCTCGACTTCGCCAGCGGCCTCGTCTTCACCAACATCGGCTACCAGCACCCGAAGGTCGTCGCGGCGATCCAGGAGCAGGCCGCGACCCTCTCCACCTTCGCGCCCGCCTTCGCCGTCGAAGCGCGCTCCGAGGCCGCACGCCTCATCGCCGAGCGCACCCCCGGCGACCTCGACAAGATCTTCTTCACCAACGGCGGCGCCGAGGCCATCGAGAACGCCGTCCGCATGGCCCGTCTGCACACGGGCCGCCACAAGGTGCTGGCCGCCTACCGCTCGTACCACGGCGGTACGACCACCGCGATCAACCTGACCGGCGACCCGCGCCGCTGGGCCTCCGACAACGGCACGTCGGGCGCCGTCCACTTCTGGGCGCCGTTCCTGTACCGCTCGCCCTTCTACGCCGAGACCGAGGCCGAGGAGTGCGCCCGCGCGCTCCAGCACCTGGAAGACACCATCACCTTCGAGGGCCCGGCCGCGATCGCCGCGATCGTGCTGGAGACGATCCCGGGCACGGCCGGCATCATGACGCCGCCGCCCGGCTACCTGGCGGGCGTACGCGAGATCTGCGACCGGTACGGCATCGTCTTCGTCCTCGACGAGGTCATGGCGGGCTTCGGCCGTACGGGCAAGTGGTTCGCGTCCGAGCACTTCGACGTCGTACCGGACCTGATGACCTTCGCGAAGGGCGTCAACTCGGGTTACGTGCCGCTGGGCGGCGTGGCGATCTCCGCCGAGATCGCCGAGACCTTCGAGAAGCGCCCCTACCCCGGCGGCCTCACCTACTCCGGCCACCCGCTGGCCTGCGCGGCCGCCGTCGCCACCCTCCGGGTGATGGAGGAGGAGCACGTCGTCGAGAACGCGGCGCACATCGGCGAGACGGTGATCGCCCCGGGGCTGCGCGAGCTGGCGGAGCGCCACCCGAGCGTCGGCGAGATCCGCGGTACGGGCATGTTCTGGGCCCTCGACCTGGTCAGGAACCGCGAGACCCGCGAACCGCTCGTCCCGTACAACGCGTCCGGCGAGGCCAACGCCCCGATGGCGGCGTTCGGCGCGGTCTGCAGGAAGAACGGCCTGTGGCCCTTCATCAACATGAACCGCACGCACGTCGTCCCGCCGTGCAACATCACCGAGGCGGAGGCGAAGGAGGGCCTGGCGGTCCTGGACATCGCCCTGTCGGCGGCGGACGAACACACCACCGCCTGACGCCCCGCCCCCACGGCGCCCCCTTCACGCGTCCCGCCCGCGCGGAGGGGGCACCGCCGTGCTGCCCCTCACGGCCCTCCGACGGGCTCCCGGCGGCACCGCCTATGGTGTCCGGAGCCAGAACGAAGGGGAAAGACGCCATGCCCGCGAGCGGACCTGTGACCCGCAATACCCTGCGGCAGCAGATAGCCGACGCGCTGCGTGACGAGGTGCTCGCGGGGCGCCTGCGGCCGGGGCAGGAATTCACCGTCAAGCAGATCGCCGACCAGTACGGGGTCTCCGCGACACCCGTCAGGGAAGCGCTCGTCGACCTGGCGGCGCAGAGTCTGCTCGACTCCGACCAGCACCGCGGCTTCCGCGTCCGCGAGATCTCGGTGGGGGACTTCCGGGGCATGGTCGAGGCGCGTTCCCTGATCGCCGACGGCGTCTTCCGCAAGCTCGCCGAGAGCGGCGGGAGCGTCACGGGCGTCAGCGTGCTCATGGCCATACGGCGCAGGGCGGACGAGGCGGCGCGGGCGGCCCGCGCCGGGGACCTGGACATATTCATCGGGTACGACCTGCGCTTCTGGCGCGAGCTCGGCGTCCTCGTCGAGAACCCGCACATCTCGGGGTTCCTGCACCAGTTGCGGCTGCGCTGCTGGGTCTTCTCCGTCCCGCACCTGCGGGGCGACCCGGACCTCAGGACCCGGATGTGGAACGGCCACTCGGACGTCGTGGACGCGGTGACGCGGGGGGACGTCGAGGCGGTACGGGCGGTCATCGGGGCGTACCACGCGAAGTTGCTGGCGTGGGCCGAAGGCCTTGAGGGCGGCGAGTGCGGCGGCAGCGACAGCAGTGAAAGCAGTGAAAGCAGTGGCGAACACGGCCAGAACGGCGAGCGGCTGGAGCGTCCGCGACAGTGAGAGCCGACCTGACGGTCGTCGTCCCCGCGTACAACGAGGAACGGCGCCTGGGCCCCACCCTGGACGCGATCTGCGCCCACCTGCGCGCGGACCCGGGCCGCTGGGGCGGCTGGGAGCTGATCGTCGTCGACGACGGCTCCACGGACGGCACGGCCGACGCGGTACGGGCCGCCGCCGCCCGGGAGCCGCGCATCCTGCTGGTCGAGGCCGACGAGACCGGCAACCGGGGCAAGGGGCACGCCCTGCGGCGCGGCGTCCTCGCCTCGCGCGGAGCCAGGGTGCTCGTGACGGACGCCGACCTGGCCACCCCGATCGACGAACTCGACCGCCTCGACAAGCGGATGTCCGAGTACGACGGCGGGCTCGCCGCCGCCATCGGCTCGCGCGCGCACCCCGACTCCACCATCGACATACACCAGCGGCGCCTCCGCGAGTGGCTCGGCAGGATGGGCAACCGGCTCATACGGGCCGTCGCCGTGCCCGGCATACGGGACACCCAGTGCGGCTTCAAGCTCTTCGACGGCGACAAGGCGCGCACCGCCTTCGCCGACGCCCGCCTCGACGGATGGGGGACGGACGTGGAGATCCTGCAGTTCTTCCGGCGGGCGGGATGGCGGGTCGCCGAGGTACCGGTCCGCTGGGCGCACCAGGAGGGCTCCAAGGTCAGGCCCGCCGACTACGGCAAGGTGCTCCTCGAACTGGCGCGGCTGAAGGCACGGTGCGTACGGCCCGTCGACCTCACCGTCACCGCGCTCTTCCTCCTCGCCTCCGTGCTGCTCTACAAGGGCCTCTGGGCGGACCTGGACCACCGCTACCTCGCCGACTCCGGGCAGGACCAGAACCAGTGGGAGTGGTTCTTCGCCGTCACCGCCGACAACGTCACCCACTTGCGCAACCCGCTCTTCACGACGGCGCAGAACTACCCCGACGGCGTGAACCTCATGGCGAACACCGTCATGCTGGGCCTGTCCGTGCCGCTCATCCCCGTCACCCTCGCCTTCGGGCCCACCGTGACCTGGGCGCTCGTCCTGACCGTCGGCCTGGCCGCGACCGCCGTCGCCTGGTACTGGCTGATCGCGAAGCGGCTCGTGCGCAGCCGCTGGGCGGCCGCCACCGGCGCCGCGCTGTGCGCCTTCGCGCCGCCGATGATCTCGCACGCCAACGCCCACCCCAACTTCGCGGTGCTCTTCATGGTCCCGGTGATCATCGACCGGGCCCTGCGCCTGTGCGACCCGGACAGGCCGGCGAGGGTCGTGCGCGACGGGGCGCTGCTGGGGCTGTTCACGACGTACCAGATCTTCCTCGGCGAGGAGCCGCTCCTCCTCGCCGCCATGGGCATGCTGCTCTTCGCGCTCTCGTACGCCCTCGCGCACCGGGACGCGGCGCGTGCGGCGTGGCGCCCGCTGCTCCGGGGGGCCGGGGTGGCGCTCGCGGTCTGCCTGCCGCTGGTCGCCTTCCCGCTGTACTGGCAGTTCTTCGGGCCGCAGAGCTACCACAGCGTGCTGCACGGCGACAACGCCGGCAACAGCCCGCGCGCCTTCCTGGAGTTCTCCGGCCGCGCGCTGCTGGGCGACGAGGCGCGGGCCGATCCGCTCGCCATGAACCGCACCGAGCAGAACGCCTTCTACGGCTGGCCACTGGCCGGTCTCGCCTCCGCCGTCGCGCTGAGCCTGTGGCGGCTCCCGCTGGTCAAGGCGCTCACCTTCACCGGTCTCGCCGCGGCACTGCTCTCCCTCGGCCCCAGGTTCCGCGTCCCGCACACCGAGGTGATCCTGCCGGGACCGTGGCGGGCGCTCGCCCACCAGCCGCTCTTCGAGTCGGTCATCGAATCGCGGGTGGCGATGATCTGCGCCCCGGTGCTGGGCATCCTGGTGGCGCTGGCGGCGGACCGCGTCCGCGCCTTCCCCGCCGGCCCGCCCCGCACCCTCGGCCTGACGGCCCTCGCCCTCGCGCTCGTGCCGATCGTCCCGACGCCGATGCCGGTGCGGGACCGTCCCGAGGTGCCGGCGTTCCTCGCGGACGGCCTGTGGAAGCCGTACGTCGCCGAGGGCGAATCGGTGGTCCCCGTGCCGCTCCCGGACCCCGGCAACGCGGAGGCACTGCACTGGCAGTCCGCCACCGCACCCCGCTTCGCGGTCGCCGGCGGCTACTTCAACGGTCCGTGGGGCCCGGAGCGCATCGGCATCTACGGCGCGCCCCCGCGCCACACCTCCAACCTCCTGCGCGACATCCGCTACGGCGGCGCGGTCCCCGGCATCGGCCCCGAATGGCGGGACCGGGCGCGCGCGGACCTGGAGTTCTGGCGGGCGGGAGTGGTCGTACTCGCACCGCAGGACAACGCTCCGGCGCTGCGCGACGCGGTGTCGCGGCTGCTCGGCAAGGAGAGCCGGTACGTGGGAGGGGCCTGGATCTGGGACGTGGGCGGCCGGGAGTGAACAGACTGGGGCGACCCGCCAACTGTGCGCGGCGACCCGGTAGCACTACGCTGCCTGGACTGCCGCACGAACCCAGTGGAGAGCGAGCCGTACGTGGCCTGTGACCTGTGGCTGGTCCCCCTCGTCGATGTGCTGTGCCACAGCCCCGACAACCCCTTCGCCGAAGAGATCGCGTCATACGACAAGGCCCTCACCGAAGCGGGCCTGCCGACCGTTCCCGTGTTCGCCTACATGCCGGGCCTCTCGGGTGACGTCGCCCCGGTGGCGGGCTTCGACTACGACGCCCTGCACTTCCTGCGCCGCGCGTACCTGCTCCGGATCTGCGGCCTGGAGGTGACGCCGGTGGACGCCCTGGGCGGCGACTACGAGCAGCTCCTGGAGATGTTCGAGCCGACGGCCCAGCAGTCGCACCTGGTCTGGCACTACGACCACGCGGGCGCGTACGTCCCGGTGGACTACGCGGCGCCCCTGTCCAACGAGGAGCTCCTGGCGGGCGGCGGCCCCCTGGGCTCCACCCAGGGCCTGCTGCGCGAGCTGGAATACATCGCCCCCGCGATAGGCATCGACCCGATGAACCCGCCGTCGCCGCCCCGTCCGCCCGCCCGGCCCACCACCCTGGAAGAGCCGGCGGACGCTCTTCCGTACGACGACAGTCCCTTCGCCCGCGAACGCCACGTCTGGCTGGGCCTGCACGCGGCGGCGACCCGGAGCCTCGGCCAAGGCTCCATGATCATCTTCAGCTGACCGTACGGACCGCCGCGCCCGCCTCAGCGGGGCGGCTCCGGGGGCCGCTGCCGCGGCATGTTCGGCCGCGCCCCCGGAGGCAGCGTGTACCGCCCGGCCGGCGCCCCGCCGTCCGGCCGGGCCGTGCCCGTCCCCTCCGCCGGCCGCGTCCCCAAGGGCGCGGCCCCCGCCCGGAACTCCGCCGTCCAGTCCGCGGTCTCCGACCGCACCAGCTCCGCCACGTCCTCCGAGAACCGCCGCAGCACGGTGAGGCACCGCTCGGCCGCCTCACCGGCCGTCCCCTCCGCCGGGCCGAGGACCTCCCGCACGCTCTCCGACGCCCAGTCGAACTGCAGCGCCTGCAGGCGCCGCTGCACCGCCTGCGCCGTGGCCACGTCCCTGATCCACCCCGACGTGAGCCCGAAGTACCGGTCGCAGGCCACGCACGCGGCTCCCAGCAGCAGCGACAGGTAGCCCCACCCCGCGGCGCCGTCCACCGCCCCCGCCAGGTCGACGAGCGGCAGCGCGGCCCCGGTGATCACGCCGGCGGCCGCACCCGTCCGCAGCGCACGGGCCCCGCGCCGCTTCCAGGTCCGGTCGGCGAGGTACCAGCCGGCCGTGCGCAGCGCGTTCGCCTCCACCCACCGGTAGAGTTCGTCGAGGCGCTCCGCCGGCTCGCCCCAGTCGCCGAGGGGGAAGGGCCTCCCGGTCAGGTCGTCCTCGTCGTGCGACCGCCCGGGGGCGCCCCCGCCCTCCCTCCGGACCGGCGACCCCTCGGGCTGCATCTCCGGCTGGCTCACCGGGCACTCCTCTGCGCTTGCGCTGTATGCGTGATCCGTGAAATTGCGTGAAGTGGTGTGGCGTGCTCTTCCTACCGCCGAATGGTGGGCCGTGGGGCCGATATACCAGTTTTTCCGGCCGGAACCAGGTCGTGGTCAGCCGTAGGGGGGCCGGGGACCTCACTCGAAAGAGTCGCTTCGCAGGGCATGGCGCGCACTGCCCGTCGAACACGTAGGCTCGCCTTATCGAAACAACCGTCGTCGAAGTGCCAGGAGTGACCGTGATTCCCGGTGGTGGCCAGCCCAACATGCAGCAGCTGCTCCAGCAGGCCCAGAAGATGCAGCAGGACCTCGCCAAGGCGCAGGAGGAGCTCGCGCGGACCGATGTCGACGGTCAGGCCGGCGGTGGCCTGGTCAAGGCGACCGTCAACGGCTCCGGAGAGCTCCGCGCCCTGGTGATCGACCCCAAGGCGGTCGACCCGGAGGACACCGAGACCCTCGCGGACCTGATCGTCGCCGCGGTCCAGGCCGCGAACGAGAACGCGCAGCAGCTCCAGCAGGAGAAGCTCGGCCCGCTGGCCCAGGGGCTGGGCGGGATGCCGGGTCTGCCCTTCTAAGGCGGCCCCGCAGGAACTACCGTACGTACCAGGCAAGACCGCAACACCGGCAGGGCAAGGAAGGCAATCCGTTGTACGAAGGCGTGGTCCAGGACCTCATCGACGAGTTGGGCAGGCTGCCCGGCGTCGGTCCCAAGAGCGCGCAGCGGATCGCCTTCCACATCCTCCAGGCCGAGCCGACCGATGTGCGCCGCCTCGCCCATGCCCTCATGGAGGTCAAGGACAAGGTCCGTTTCTGCGTGGTGTGCGGCAACGTCGCGCAGGAGGAGCGGTGCGGGATCTGCCGTGATCCGCGCCGCGACCCGGCGGTCATCTGTGTCGTCGAAGAGCCGAAGGATGTCGTCGCGGTCGAGCGGACGCGCGAGTTCCGCGGCCGCTACCACGTGCTCGGCGGGGCCATCAGCCCCATCGAGGGCGTGGGCCCCGACGACCTGCGGATCCGCGAGCTGCTGGCGCGCCTCGCGGACGGCACCGTCACCGAGCTGATCCTGGCCACCGATCCGAACCTGGAGGGCGAGGCGACCGCCACGTACCTCGCCCGGATGGTCAAGCCGATGGGTCTGCGGGTGACGCGCCTGGCCAGTGGACTCCCCGTCGGGGGAGATCTTGAGTACGCCGACGAGGTCACGCTGGGCCGTGCCTTCGAGGGGAGACGATTGCTCGATGTCTGACACCAAGCTGCTGCACGCGGTGGTGCAGAACCCGGACGATTTCGCGGTCCAGATCGCCGACCAGATCGAGAGCTTCATCGTCGCCGTCACGGAAGTGGCGAAGGGCGACGAACCCGACAGCGCCGTCCCGTTCCTGTTGCTGGAGGTGTCCCAGCTGCTCCTGGCCGGCGGCAGACTGGGCGCGCACGAGGACATCGTTCCCGACGACCGCTACGAGCCGGACACCGGCCCGGAGCCGGACCCGGACGACCTGCGCCAGCGTTTCGCCGTCATGCTCGACCCGATCGACGTGTACTCCGAGGTCTTCGACCCGTACGAACCGCGCAAGGCTCCCGTCGCCTGCCGCATCTCCGACGACCTGGCCGACGTCATCACCGACCTGCGCCACGGTCTGGCCCACTACCGGGCGGGGCGGACCACCGAAGCGCTGTGGTGGTGGCAGTTCTCGTACTTCTCGAACTGGGGCGCCACCGCCTCCGCCTGCCTGCGCGCCCTCCAGTCCCTGGTGGCGCACGTCCGCCTGGACCAGCCGCTCCAGGAACTGGACGGCCTGGACACGGACGAGGACCCGGGCGAGGAGGACCTGGAGGCGGAGGCCGGCCGGGTCATGGCGCAGGAGATCGCCGGGCCGCTGGGCCTGAAAACCGTCTAGTTCTTCGACAGGGCCCGCGTGACCCCGGCCAGCACGGCGGTGGTCAGCACCCAGCCGATCGCGACGAAGGCGTACGCCAGCCACTGGGCGTCCCCGCCCGCCCAGTGCCAGGCGCCGCGCTGCCCCAGGCCGCCGACAGGGATCAGCAGGTCGAGCGAGTACACGAAGGCGTCGAACGGCGGCCCCTCGCCGGGCTTCACGGGCGTCGGCGTCAGCCGGCCGAACACCACCGTGCCCACGGTGGTCAGGGCGGCGAGCCACACCCCGGCCAGCCACGGGCGGTAGCCGTAGCCCACGGTGAAGTCCAGCAGGGCGCCCCACAGGCGCCCCACGACGCTCGTCGCCGTCCGGCGCCGGCGGCGCTGCTTGTGCAGGAGCACGCGGCGGGCGTGGTCGTCGTGGCCGATGCGCCGGTAGTACGACGCCAGCTGCTCGTACGGCTGGGGTGCGTAGTCGCGGTCCCGCAGGAACCAGAGCAGGCGCTGCGCCGGCGCGACGCCGCCCGGCATGGCGTCCTCGTCGTCGAACCGTATGGAGTCGTACACGAAGCCGTCGAGCCGCAGGACCGGCGGCCAGGTGCGCCGGTCGTCGACCACGCCCGAGGTGTGGGCGTTCCGCAGGTCCACCCGGCCGCCCGGCGGGGCGGCGAACCGCAGGTCGAGGTCGGCCGTGCGCATGCCGACGCAGACCAGCGACGTGCCCGTCCCCGACAGCTCCGCCCCCTCGAACGACAGCAGGTCCGCGACCTGGGCGCCGCGCAGCCGCACCTTGCCGTCGGCGGTGAACCCGCGCGAGAGCCGCACGGTGCTGACCGCCATGTTGTCCCCGTTCAGCGCCACGCCGCCCGGCGTCTCCAGCCGCGCGCCCCGCAGGAACAGGCCGCCGTTCAGCTGCGCCCCCGGCAGCTGGACCGTCCCCTCGGCGTGGAACCCGTCCTCGCCGTACAGCGCCCCGTCCAGCACCATGCCGCCGCCGGACAGCGCGACGCCGCCGGGCGCCGACAGCCTCGCCCCGGTCAGCATCAGCTCACCGCTCACGTGCGCGTGGATGAGCTGGACGGGGAACCGGTCGGCGCTCCCCTCCACGACGGAGCCGCGCAGCGTCAGCCGGCCCCCGATGCGGGCGCTGGGCGCCCGGAAGCCGGGCAGCCGGCTGTCCACGATGCCCACGGCCAGGGTGGAGGCCGCTTCGAGGCTGACGTCCTCCTCCAGCACGCACTCCCGCAGCCGGAACATGTGCCGGATCTCCGCCCCGTCGAGCACGATCCGGCCGGTGATCCGCGCGCCGGTGAGCCGCAGGGCGGGCACGGCTCCGGACGGCTCGGCGTTCTGGCCGAGCAGCAGCGCCACGAGGACGGCCGCCCTGACCGTGCGCTCCTCGTCGCCCCGCAGGTCGACCTCGCGCCCGGCGGGAAAGGCGTCCCACAACCGGCGCTCGGGCGGGGTCAGTTCCTCGTATGACAGCACGGGTGCAGCGTACGGGCGGCCGGGCGCGGACGGCGTACGTACGGCCGTCCGCGCCCGCCGGCCAGGGGGACGGCGTCCGCGGCGCGGCCGTGTGAGCCGGGACACCTTTCGCGTACCCCTGCCCGTCGCCGGGCAGGGGTCCCCGTCGAGCGGGCAGGACCTGCCGACGTGCCCGGATCATGAGCGGGACATCTCACGATGCGGTATCACGTGGGCAGGCCCCGTCCGCTCGGTAAACTGAGCCGACCGCAGTAATGACTAACGAGGAGCGCACGTGGGCCTTGTCGTGCAGAAGTACGGAGGCTCCTCCGTAGCCGATGCCGAAGGCATCAAGCGGGTCGCCAAGCGAATCGTCGATGCCAAGAAGAACGGCCACCAGGTCGTTGTCGTGGTTTCGGCGATGGGCGACACGACGGACGAGTTGATCGACCTCGCCGAGCAGGTATCCCCGATCCCTGCCGGACGTGAATTCGACATGCTGCTGACCGCGGGTGAGCGGATCTCCATGGCCCTGCTGGCCATGGCGATCAAGAACCTGGGCCACGAGGCCCAGTCGTTCACGGGCAGCCAGGCGGGTGTCATCACCGACTCGGTCCACAACAAAGCGCGCATCATCGATGTCACGCCGGGCCGGATCCGCACCGCTCTCGACGAGGGCAACATCGCCATCGTCGCCGGGTTCCAGGGTGTGTCCCAGGACAAGAAGGACATCACCACCCTCGGCCGGGGCGGGTCGGACACGACCGCGGTCGCCCTCGCGGCAGCGCTGGACGCCGAGGTCTGTGAGATCTACACCGATGTGGACGGTGTCTTCACCGCCGACCCCCGGGTCGTGAAGAAGGCCCGGAAGATCGACTGGATCTCCTTCGAGGACATGCTGGAGCTCGCCGCCTCCGGCTCCAAGGTGCTGCTGCACCGGTGCGTGGAGTACGCACGCCGTTACAACATCCCGATCCACGTCCGCTCGTCCTTCTCGGGGCTGCGCGGTACCTGGGTCAGCAACGAGCCGCAAGGGGACCAGCAGGTGGAGCACGCCATCATCTCCGGAGTCGCCCACGACGTCTCCGAAGCCAAGGTCACGGTCGTCGGTGTGCCGGACAAGCCGGGCGAGGCCGCGGCGATCTTCCGGTCCATCGCGGACGCCGAGATCAACATCGACATGGTCGTGCAGAACGTCTCGGCCGCGTCGACCGGACTGACCGACATCTCCTTCACCCTCCCCAAGACCGAGGGCCGCAAGGCCATCGACGCCCTGGAGAAGTCGAAGGCCACGATCGGTTTCGAATCGCTGCGCTACGACGACCAGATCGGCAAGATCTCACTGGTCGGCGCCGGCATGAAGACCAACCCGGGCGTGACGGCGGGCTTCTTCGAGGCGCTGTCCGAAGCGGGTGTGAACATCGAGCTGATCTCGACGTCCGAGATCCGCATCTCGGTCGTCACCCGCGCCGACGACGTGAACGAGGCCGTGCGCGCCGTGCACTCCGCCTTCGGCCTGGACAGCGACTCCGACGAGGCGGTCGTCTACGGAGGCACCGGGCGGTGACCGGCAAGCCGACGCTCGCGGTCGTCGGAGCGACCGGAGCCGTCGGCGCCGTCATGCTCCAGATCTTGTCGCAGCACGCCGACGTCTGGGGCGAGATCCGACTCCTCGCCTCCCCGCGCTCGGCCGGCCGCAAACTGGTCGTGCGCGGGGAGGAGACCGAGGTCCTGGCGTTGTCGGAAGAGGCACTGAAGGACGTCGACGTCGCGATGTTCGACGTGCCCGACGACGTGGCCGCGCGGTGGGCGCCCGTGGCCGCCGCCCAGGGCGCGGTGGTGGTGGACAATTCCGCGGCCTTCCGGATGGACCCGGACGTCCCGCTGGTCGTCCCCGAGGTCAACCCGCACGCCGTACGGACCCGCCCGCGGTCCATCGTGGCGAGCCCGAACTGCACGACGCTGTCGATGATCGTGGCGATCGGCGCGCTGCACGCCGAGTTCGGTCTCGCCGGCCTCGTCGCCTCCTCGTACCAGGCCGTGAGCGGCGCGGGCCGGGCCGGCGTCGAGGCACTGCGCACCCAGCTCTCGCTCGTCGCGGGCACGGAGCTGGGGACGAACCCCGGCGACGTACGGCGCGCGGTGGGCGACGACACCGGGCCCTTCGCCGCCCCGATCGCGCTGAACGTGGTGCCGTGGGCCGGCTCGCTCGCGGACGACGGCTGGTCGTCGGAGGAGCTCAAGATCCGCGCCGAGTCGCGCAAGATCCTGGACCGGCCCGGTCTGCCGGTGTCGGTCACGTGCGTCCGGGTGCCGGTGCTCACCACGCACTCCCTGGTGGTGCACGCGCGCTTCGAGAACGAGGTCTCGGTCGACCGGGCGCACGAGATCCTGGCGACCGCGCCGGGCGTGGTGCTGTTCGACGACCCGGCCGCGGGGGAGTTCCCGACGCCGGCCGACGTGGTGGGGACCGACCCGACATGGGTGGGACGGGTACGGCGGTCGCTGGACGATCCGACGGCGCTCGAACTCTTCGTGTGCGGTGACAACCTCCGCAAGGGCGCCGCGCTCAACACCGCGCAGATCGCCGAGCTGGTGGCCGCCGAACTGGGAGCGGCGTAACCCGGCGGTGGAATCGGGGCGGTGACAAGTGGAATCCTTTGTAGGATCTGTGAACGCTCTGTGATCAAGTCGAAGACTGGATCACTTGAACCGAGGCGTGATTCTGTTCGATCATTCGCTCCCCGCCTTACTGCAACCGGCAGTTGGGAGGGGAGCGTCTTTGCGGTTGCCCCGGCAAAGCGCCATGACAATTGGGGCATTCAGGAGGGCGGGTGCGCATGCGGGCGTTTGCAACACCGTCAGAAGCGGTGCCTCGTGCGTACAACCCTGTCGGGGGGAAGCGTGTCCAACAGGCGTGGCAGAGGTACTCGACATCACAGTGGGCCCGGCTCGAGGCGCAGCAGTGCGCCCGCTCCGGCGGCCCCGCACGCCCGGCGGCATGCCGGTGATCGCCCCCATGCCGACCACACGTCCCGCCCGTATACCGTCCGCGCGTGAGGGCGCTGAAGACGTCATGACCGCGGGCACCACAGTCGATCACCTGACCGAGACCTACCGGGCTCACTACCGCTCCCTGCTCGGCCTCGCGGCCCTGCTGCTCGACGACACGGCCTCGTGTGAGGACGTCGTGCAGGAAGCCTTCATCCGTGTGCACTCCGCGCGCAACCGGGTCCGCGACCCGCAGAAGACCCTGGCCTACCTGCGCCAGACCGTCGTCAACCTCTCCCGCTCCACGCTGCGCCGCCGCATCCTCGGCCTGAAGCTGCTGTCGAAGCCGATGCCGGACATGGCGAGCGCGGAGGAGGGGGCGTACGACCAGCTGGAGCGTGACGCGCTGATCAAGGCGATGCGCGGGCTCCAGCGACGCCAGCGCGAAGTGCTGGTCCTGCGGTACTTCGCGGACATGACGGAGGCTCAGTGCGCCGAGACGCTGGGGATATCCCTGGGTTCGGTGAAGGCGTACGGTTCACGCGGCATCGCGGCGCTTCGCGTCGCCATGGAGGCCTCGGCATGAGTGGCAAGCAAGAGCGGCACGGGCCGGACGGGCCGTTGAACGACCTGACTGGAAAAGCGATTGTGAACGACAGTCCGAACGAGCGCGACGAGCCCGATACGGACGAGATCCTCGGCACGGCCGACGGTCCCGGCACGGACGACGATGCCGGCACGGGCGGAGGCCCGGGCACGGCCGACGGCCTCGGCATGAGTGACGAGCTCGCCCTGCGCCGGATGCTGCGCGGCGCCGTGGAAGAGCTGGAGCCCTCGCGAGACGCCCTGGAGCACCTGCGCAAGGCGGTCCCCGCCCGGCGCGCCAGGCGCCGCCAGGCCGTCGTCGGCATGGCGGCCGCCGCCCTCTTCGTCGGCACGGCGGTCCCCGCCTTCGTCCACGTGGCGAACTCCGACAGCGCGGCCGACGGCCGCCCGTCGATAGCGGGCCACGGGCGGGACACGCACGGCGGCACCGGCTGGGAGAAGGGTGTCGACGGAGGCAAGGGCAAAAGGGTGGAGGAGAAGCCTTCCGAGAAGGAGCTCTCCCGGGAAGAGAAGAAGAAGCAGAAGAAGGAGAAGGACGCCAGGAAGGGTTCTTCGGACGCCGGTGAGAGCCGCAGCACCGGCAGCGGCGGCGGCGGTGGTGGTGCCGAGGCTCCGGGCAGCGTGCCCGCGTCGACGCCGACCTGCGGCGCGAGCCAGCTCTCGGTCGTCTCGGCGGGTACCGGCACGCCCGACGCCGAGGGCAAGGTGTACGGCACGTTCCGGGTCGTCAACGTCTCCGAGATGCAGTGCACGGTCGCCGGCCGGGGCTCGGTGTACGCGCAGCCCATGGGCGCGGCCGACCCCAGCCGTATCAACGTCGTCGACCACACCTCGGGCGACGCGGCGGCCGGTCTGCCGGACCCGTCCCTGGAGACGACCGGTCTGCTGCTGGAGCCGGACATGGCGTACGAGGTGAAGTTCGCCTGGGTGCCGACGGACAGCTGCCCGACGACCAACCCCTCGCCCGACCCCGTGCCCACCGATCCGGGCCCGGACCCGGGCCCGACGGGCGGCACGGAAGACGGCAGCACGGGCGGCATCGGCGGTACGGGCAAGGAAAGCGAGACGGAGCAGTCCGGCATGGAGCCGCAGCTCGGCACCGAGGACGGCGGCACGGCGGACGGCAGCGTCTCGGTGAGCCACACACCGGAGGCGGGCGCGTCGAGCGCGGCGGCGACGGTCCCCAACGCGTGCGCGGGGACGATCTACCGCACGGGCGTGCTGGCGGCGCAGTAACGGAGCGGAAGGGTACGGCGACGGGGCGGGCGCGGCCGGAGACGGCGCGCCCGCCCCGTCGCCGTACCTCTCAGTCGCGCCTGACGCCGGAACCGGCGGTGTCGCCGGCGCCCGCGCAGGCCGTCACCCCGGCAGCCTGCCCGTCCCCGCTCTCCGGGGTCTCCGGCACCGCTGGGCCCTCCGGCAGGATGCCGAGGGCGAGGTCCCGGGCGGCCTCCGCCTCACGGCGCATGAGCCGGAACCACATGAAGAGCACGAAGCCCGCGAAGACGAACCATTCGCCGGTGTAGCCGAGGTTCTGGAAAGCCTTGAGATCGAGGCCGCTGCCCTGCGGTGCGACCGCGGGGACGGGCAGCAGGCCGGGATCGCCCTCGGCGAGGGTGATCCAGGCGTCGTACACGTCGTACGGAACGAGGTTGACGAGCGACGCGGCGCTGATCATCCCCAACTGTCCCTCCGGCAGTCCGCCGCCGGTGTGCACGCCGTCGGTGCCCGAGTTCTCGGACGCCTGGAGCGCGCCGGTCACGGTGACCTCGCCCGGGGGCGCGGCCGCGGCCCTCTCCCCGGCGGACAGCCATCCGCGCACGACGGGCAGGGCCTTGCCGTCGTCCGTACGCAGCAGGGTCAGCACGTAGGAGCCACGCTTGCCGTCGAGCTCCCGTCCGGGCACGACGAACTGCTCGGCGTAGCGCCCGGTCGCGGTGGCGGGCCGCCCGGAGGTCTCCTTGTCGACGGGGAGCAGCTCTTCGAGGGGTACGGCGGCCCGCGTGCCCGGATCGGGCTTCTCCTCGGCGGCCTGGTGGGTCTCGACGCGGTCTTCGAACCGCCCGAGCTGCCAGGACCCCATGAAGACACAGAAGGGAATGGCCAGCACGACGAAGAGGTGGATCCCCCACCAGCGGGGCGTCAGCAGGAACCGGTACACCCCACCAAGGTACGGGCCCGCCCCGCCCCGCACACAGCCCGGGGTCGCCGGACGCGGGCCGGACCCCGGGCCCTGTCCCCGCTACCCCAGATGCCGGGCGGCGAACTCCAGCTCCAGCCGGACCTGCTTGATCCGCTCCTCCACCACCAGCGACCCGTGCCCCGCGTCGTACCGGTACACCTCGTACACCGCTCCCCGCGCCGCCAGCCGGTCCACGTAGTTCTCGACCTGGCGGATCGGACAGCGGGGGTCGTTGACGCCCGCGGAGATGTACACCGGGGCCCGTACCGCGTCGACGTACGTCAGCGGCGAGGACGCCTCGAAGCGCTCCGGGACCTCATCCGGCGCGCCACCCAGCAGTGTGCGGTCCAGCGCCTTCAGCGCCTCCATCTCGTCGTGGTACGCCGCCACGTAGTCGGCGACCGGTACCGCCGCCAGCCCCACCGCCCACGCCTCCGGCTGCGTACCGAGGCCGAGCAGCGTCAGGTACCCGCCCCACGAACCGCCCGCCAGCACCAGCTTCGCCGGGTCCGCGAGGCCGGACGAGACCGCCCACTCCCGGACCGCCGCGATGTCCTCCAGCTCGATCAGCCCGACCCGGTGCTTGAGCGCGTCCGTCCACGCGCGCCCGTACCCGGTGGAACCGCGGTAGTTGACCCGCACGACCGCGTAGCCGTGGTCCACCCACGCCGCCGGCCCGGCCGCGAACGCGTCGCTGTCGTGCCAGGCGGGTCCGCCGTGGATCTCGAAAACCGTCGGGAACGGCCCCTGTCCGGTGGCCGGCTTCTGCACGAGCGCGTGGATCCGCCCGCCGGGCCCCTCCACCCACGCGTCCTCCACCGGCACCGACGCCGGTGCCTTCGTCCCCGGCGGGTCGAGCACCACGCGCCCCGACGTCGACCGCACCACCGGCGGCCGGGCCGCCGAGGACCACAGGAACTCCACCGACCCGTCCGGCCGGGCCGTGGCGCCCGACACCGTGCCGGCCGGCGTCTCGACCGCCACCAGCTGCCGCGTGGCGAAGTCGTACCGCCACAGCTCACTGCGCGCCTCGAAGCTGTGGACGACGAGCAGCGCGGACCCGTCCGGGTACCACTCGGCCGACACGTCGCCCGGCAGCTCGATCCCCAGCTCGGTCTCCTCGCCCGACGCCACGTCCCACACCATCGGCTCCCAGCGCCCGCGCCGCTGGTGCCCGACCAGCAGCCGGGTGTCCCCGTCGACCGGAGCGAAGCCGAGCACGTCGATCCCCAGCTCGGCCTCCCCGCCGCGGGTGTCGTCCAGCTCGGCCACTCCACTGCCGTCCAGCCGCACCACCCGCAGCGCGGAGTGCATCGCGTCTCCGTGCTCGGTGTGCTCGATCGCGATCAGCGTTCCGTCGTACGACATGTCCCCGACGCCGGCCGACTCCCGGTGCCGGTAGATCTCGACGGGCTCGGCACCCGGCCGTACGACATGCACCGTGGACCCGCCCTCGTCGGTCGAGCGCCCCACGACCGCCGTCCCGTCCCGCCCGAGCACGAGCCCGCCGGGGTACGACGGCTCCAGCCCCGGCGCCGCCGGCTCGTCCGCGCCGCCCGCGAACGGCTGCCGCATCCAGACGCCGAACTCGTCCCCGTCCGTGTCGCTGAACCACCAGATCCACTCGCCGTCGGGCGTCAGCACACCGTCGGTGGTCCCGTTCGGCCGGTCGGTGGCCTGCCGCTGCGCTCCGGTCGCCCGGTCCCAGGCGTACAGCTCGTATGTCCCCGTCGCGTTGGACACGAACAACGCGCGGTCCGGCGCGTCCTCGGCCCAGTCGGGCAGCGAGACGCGCGGCGCCCTGAAGCGCTTCTCCCAGTCGGGCATGGACATGGCCTGCGAGGCCCCGCTGTTCTCAGTCATCCCTCCATTCTGCGCCGCTCCACCGACAGGACCTCTCCTGTCGCATGCCCGAGGGCACAAGGGGGGCCAGGTGCTCAGCGCGGGCGTCGTCCGACGGCGGAGCCGACAGCGGTCAGGCAGGAAGAGCAGTGACGGTCCGCCGGCGCATCAGCCCCGGGCAGGGGCACGCTCGGGGGACGTGAGGGCAGCGGGTACCCGCACAGAGCCCCGACGGCCGCCTCCTCGCTGGTCACATGCCAGACCAGCTCGCTCCGGATCTGGACCCGGGACTGCACCATCACACCCAACGTTTTCATCGTCGAACTCAGTCCGGGCGACCATGAGTCGTACAACGCATGCCTGTTCATGCTCGGTGAGGAGCTGGTCGAGACGGTACGCGCGCACGCCGAGGAGCGGTGCTACTCGTTCGTCGGTCCGCTGAAGGTCCAGTTGCAGCGGGCGGAGAACCTGAAGGCCGGGAAGTACCGCGTGCGCAGCCGGCTCGAGGTCCCGCCCCAGGTCCAGCTCGCTCTGGAAGCAGACCGGGGCTACCGCGTCACGTACGCGACAAAGACCGGGCTCCGCGATGACGGGGCCCGGGTCCGGCAACCGCCGCAGCACGTCCGGCGCGGTGACAAGCGGGTCCTGACGCCGGACCAGTTCATGTCGATGGGCCTTTCGATCAGCGAGGGCGGCAGCCTGGTCCGCGCCGCCCCCCCGAGCCCTCTCGCCGCGCCGCCGGGGCCGCCGGGGCCGCTCCGCCTCGTCGAGGCCGCGACGAACCGCCCGGGCGCCGCTGTCCTGCCCCGGTCCGGTCACGCGGTACGTGCCCTCCCTGCCGGATCCGGCGGGCGTCCGGCACGTGGCCCGGCAGGAGACCTCGCGCATCGCCCGGACCGCGGGACCGGGCACCAGCACATCGTCCGCCCGCCCGAACCGCAGATCAGAAGCCTGCCCACGGGTCAGCCGTCGATCGTCCTCGATCCGGTCGGCGATCCCTGCCGCGCCGAAGCCCCAAGTCATTGGTCCGGAAAGCAAGTGCTGGCCGGAAAGCATTGCCGCCGTCACACCTCCGACGCTGCGCCCGACGGGCCCTCCCTCTCATCGAAAGAACAAAACGTGACGAACGATCGCGACATCCGTGTTGACGGCTCTGCACCCGACAGGGGCAGGGAGCACTCCGAGGGGCTTGGCCTCGTGGCCGGACCGGTACGTCGCCGACGGGTCCCGGGCCGCCGCGCCGACGGAGCCTTCGACCGCCATGCCCGCTGCCGGGGCGTGGTGGTGATCCCGTTCGACGAGCACCTCGCCACGGGCTCGGAGGTCGACCTGGAGCAGACGAAGCCGCGGACCCGCGAGGCGTACTTCGACCTGGCGACGCTGGTGGCCGCGGACTTCCCCCGCGCCCAGCCCGAGGCCGTGAGCTGGGCCGCCTCCTACCCCCACTCGGGTTACAACGCGCCCAGCTGCTTCGCCGCCCCTGCGCGGGGATGACCTGCCACCGGGTCCGGACCGCCCTGGTCCGCCGTTCCCGCCGCCGACTCATTGACTCCCTGCTGCGGCGGCAAGGCACCTGACCTGCGACGAAAGAGGGCCCGGACACGCTTTCCGGGCCCTTCGCGTTTCCCGGCCACATGCCCCTTCGCAGGCCAGGGACCAGTGAGCGGCTGACCGCATGGGATGCCCCGCGCCCGCCGGTCCCGCACTGACCGGCGCGAGTCGGAACGCCTCGCCGTCGGAGGTACGCCGTGAATGCGAAGCCGCGGCCTTGGCTCTCGCCCCATGCCCTCCGGGCCTGTCCACCACGAGCGCGCGCCGACGGCACCGAACGGACCGGAGAACGGGTCAGGCCCGGCCTCCGATGAAGGAGACCGGGCCTGACCTGGTGTTTCAGCTGTCGGGGTGGCGGGATTTGAACCCACGACCTCTTCGTCCCGAAGCAACTTTGATGGGTGCTCGGCCTTGGGCTGGTGCGTCTCTCACCTGCGGCGATGGTCCAGGGGCGTCCGCGCTTGTCCGCCGCTGTCCGTCGGCGTTGTCACGCAGTTAGACACTCACCACCCGATCGCACGGTGCTGCATAGCCGTGACCGGGTCGGAGCTGGACCAGTAGAGAATGGCAGGGTGGACGTAGCTGCGGAACTGTGCGCTCTTACGGGCTCATTGTCGCGAGAAGACGGGGTCTTCGGGCGTGTGGTCGACGAGGCCGGCGGATCCGTTCCGGAACTCGTTCGCCAAGTGGCCGCCGAGGCTGAAGAGGCTTGAAAGCTGTATGCAGTGGAAGGTGCAGTCGGCCCGGACACACCAGTAGAGATCGACGACGCACTCTTGCAGGTCGACGCTGAGCGCGCAGTGGAGCTTATGACCTACCTGGCGACCTATGACCTCGTTTTCCCGGGCTCAGGACGACGAGACCGCCTCCATGCCCGTAGAGCGGCGGAACGTGTTGTCCGCTTGCTGGGTTCCGAGGGCACCTGGTACACGAACATCATCGACCTTTCGCCCGGAGTACGGGCATGGAACCCGGTCACCCGGCATACCTTCGATGGGGTGGTCGCGGGGTCCGGTGGGTCCTTCACCGTGGTGTTGTTGCAGGTGGGCGAGGACTGAGCCTCGCTGGCACTCGGCCGCTACTGTGTCAGCCGCGGCGTTGTGCGAGCACCTCTTTAGGAGAGAGGCTGGGGCATCGGGTCGGTGACCTGCCGCTTCGCGGACCGAGCTGGCGGGCACGGACGCACCCGCCAGCCACCCTTGTTGACCGCTGCTGACCCCTGTATCTGGCACGGCTGTGGCACGGCGGCTGTTCGGTTCGAAGTACCTCAGGTCAGGCTTTCGGGCGATGACATCCAAGCGAAAGCGTCGACTGTTCGGGTAGCCAGCGATCCGCGCCGCCAAGAATCGGTTATGTCGGTCCAGCGGCCAAGGCGGGCGCTGCGCGCGCCGTGCTCTGCTGCTTGGTCATAGTAGAGAGTGAACCTATAGACCCTGCCTTCCTCGGAAATCACCTGGCCGTCCTCGTGATCGGGGCCCTCCTGCAAGAGGTCGACGACGATCGTTCGGTCCGGATCAAGTCCCTGGGCCCTCAGAAGCTCCCGCAACCGGCTCCACAGGTCGTAGTCGCTGGTCCGCAGGAGATCGGTGTACTGGACGACGATGCTTGACACCATGACCCCATGATCGGTCCGGAATGCGGCGAAGGGAAGCCGGCCGCTGAGAAGCTGGCGGTAGGCCATCAGCTTGGGAAGCTGCGGGCATTTGCGGTCGGTCAGGGCATTGACCTGCGTCGATGGGTAATCTGCGCCCTCGTCGGCGTTGTCGGCTTCACCGTGATACCCCGCTGTTCACTGCTCGATCTGGTGCGGTTGTGGTGCGGGATTGGCCACGGGTCATTCCTCTGGCATTTCTTCCAGCAACTTGCGTAGCTGGATACTTCTCTTCAGAGGTTCCGTGAATACTTCGGGCCGCTGCTTGGCCAGGGTTTTGCGGATTTCGACGGCGCGGGTGATGGCGGTCAGGGCTTCCTCGCGCCGCCCCAGGTCCGCCAGACGGACGGACTGGTTGTTCAGCGACGCGGCGAGGTCGGGGAGGAAGGCGTCGGGCCGCTGCTTGGCCAGGGTCTGGTAAGTGTCGACGGCGCGGGTGATGGCGGTCAGGGCTTCCTCGCGCCGCCCCAGGTCCGCCAGATGGTTGGACTGGTTGTTCAGCGACGCGGCGAGGTCGGGGAGGAAGGCGTCGGGCCGCTGCTTGGCCAGGGTTTCGCGGATTTCGACGGCGCGGGTGATGGCGGTCAGGGCTTCCTCGCGCTGTCCCAGGTCCGCCAGATGGTTGGACTGGTTGTTCAGCGACGTGGCGAGGTCGGGGAGGAAGGCGTCGGGCCGCTGCTTGGCCAGGGTCTGGTAAGTGTCGACGGCGCGGGTGATGGCGGTCAGGGCTTCCTCGCGCTGTCCCAGGTCCGCCAGATGGTTGGACTGGTTGTTCAGCGACATGGCGAGGTCGGGGAGGAAGGCGTCGGGCCGCTGCTTGGCCAGGGTTTCGCGGATTTCGACGGCGCGGGTGATGGCGGTCAGGGCTTCCTCGCGCTGTCCCAGGTCCGCCAGATGGTTGGACTGGTTGTTCAGCGACGTGGCGAGGTCGGGGAGGAAGGCGTCGGGCCGCTGCTTGGCCAGGGTCTGGTAAGTGTCGACGGCGCGGGTGATGGCGGTCAGGGCTTCCTCGCGCCGCCCCAGGTCCGCCAGACGGTTGGACTGGTTGTTCAGCGACGCGGCGAGGTCGGGCAGGAAGGCGTCGGGCCGCTGCTTGGCCAGGGTTTCGCGGATTTCGACGGCGCGGGTGATGGCGGTCAGGGCTTCCTCGCGCTGTCCCAGGTCCGCCAGACGGTTGGACTGGTTGTTCAGCGACGCGGCGAGGTCGGGGAGGAAGGCGTCGGGCCGCTGCTTGGCCAGGGTTTCGCGGATTTCGACGGCGCGGGTGATGGCGGTCAGGGCTTCCTCGCGCCGCCCCAGGTCCGCCAGACAGCCGGACTGGTTGTTCAGCGACATGGCGAGGTTGGGGAGGAAGGCGTCGGGCCGCTGCTTGGCCAGGGTTTCGCGGATTTCGACGGCGCGGGTGATGGCGGTCAGGGCTTCCTCGCGCCGCCCCAGGTCCGCCAGACGGTTGGACTGGTTGTTCAGCGACGCGGCGAGGTCGGGCAGGAAGGCGTCGGGCCGCTGCTTGGCCAGGGTTTCGCGGATTTCGACGGCGCGGGTGATGGCGGTCAGGGCTTCCTCGCGCTGTCCCAGGGCCGCCAGACGGTTGGACTGGTTGTTCAGCGACGCGGCGAGGTCGGGGAGGAAGGCGTCGGGCCGCTGCTTGGCCAGGGTTTCGCGGATTTCGACGGCGCGGGTGATGGCGGTCAGGGCTTCCTCGCGCCGCCCCAGGTCCGCCAGACAGCCGGACTGGTTGTTCAGCGACATGGCGAGGTCGGGCAGGAAGGCGTCGGGCCGCTGCTTGGCCAGGGTTTCGCGGATTTCGACGGCGCGGGTGATGGCGGTCAGGGCTTCCTCGCGCCGCCCCAGGTCCGCCAGACAGCCGGACTGGTTGTTCAGCGACATGGCGAGGTTGGGGAGGAAGGCGTCGGGCCGCTGCTTGGCCAGGGTTTCGCGGATTTCGACGGCGCGGGTGATGGCGGTCAGGGCTTCCTCGCGCCGCCCAAGGTCCGCCAGACGGACGGACTGGTTGTTCAGCGACGCGGCGAGGTCGGGCAGGTTGGGTTCGTGTGTGTCGTGGTGTTCGACCAGGGCTGTGCTGAGGTCGGCTGCCCACTCGCTGAGGGCCAGGGTGGATTCCGGTAGCTGGCCGCTGAGATGGTGCAGCAGGGTGATGTCCTGCGTAGCGCGGGTCAGGTGAGTCAGGGCGTCGATCAAGGGTGAGGGTTGGGAGGCGTGGGTTGCTGTGGTCAGGGCGGCCGGTCCCAGCTCGGTCGGGGCCGTGGTGAGGGCGTCACGCAGGATGCCGTTGATCATGTCGTGGTGGTGGGGGTGCTGGGCGGTGCGGGCCAGTACGGTCAGGGCCTGCTCGGCAGGTGCGCCGGTAAGGGTGGTTAGGATGCAGGTGAACAGGTCGGGTTCGCGGCTGAGTTGGGTGCCGATGTGGTACTCGGCGATGCGGTCGGGTTGGAGGCTGCCCCATACGGAGCCTGCCGGGTTCGGGTAGAGATCCGCGAGCCAGGTGGCCAGCGCCCCGCGGACAGCGGCCGCGCTGTCGTCGGCCAGACCGGGAAGCCGGGCCAGAAGCGCCCTGGCGTGATCACGGTTGGTTGCGGGGACCAGGCAGGCCACAGCGACGGCGAGGGCACGGATCTCGGTCCCGCTGCGCTCCCCGGTCAAGCCCCGCTCAGGGCTGTTGGCCGTCTCGTCCCAGTACTTGCGTTCGTGTCCCAGCAGCCTGCCTTCCAACACGGTGGGCCGGCCTGGGATCTGCGGGATGCCGGTGGCGTCGAGGAGAGCGAGGAGGGCGGCCATCTGCACCGACAAGGGTGTGTCGAACTCGGCGCCAGCCAGGGCGGGCATCGCATCCACGGCGGCGAGGGCAGGCAGGAGGGCCGCCCAGTCGGTGGCGGGGAAGAGCCGGCGCAGCCGGGTGCTGAAGTCGCCCAGCGCCTGCCGGTAGGCGGCGGTGCGGTCCTGGGAGGTGTGGTGCAGGGCCGGAACCGGTGTGACAAGGGCGGTGGCCAGGGCCTGGCTGTGAGGGTGTTCGGTGGCCCGAGTCCACCAGTCGCCCGCGGCACGGGCCAGGGCCAGCACCCGCACGGGGCTGGTGACCTGGTCGTGGTCGACCGCCTCCAGCAGAGCATGCAGTTGCGGGACGCGGGTCTCGGCGTAGTCGACGACGATCAGCAACGGCCGGCGCACCTGGGACAGCACGTCCAGCGGCACCCTGGTATCGGTGGTCAGGCGGATCGCGGCCCAGCCCCGGCTCGTCATCCGGGTGGCGAGTTCGGCCGCCAGCCGGGTCTTTCCCGCACCACCCGGCCCGGTCAGCAACCGAGCCTGCACCAGACTCTGCCCCCACCCCCATACCCTGGCCGGTCCATCGTGAGGGGCGGACTGCCCCTGGCTAGAAGGCGGCTCGCACCAAGGGGTCAGATCCTTCTCGAGCAGATCTTCGCGGCCCATGAAGGACACCGCCGCCTGCTCCGGGCGCAGCAGATCGGCCGGGGAGCGGGGCGGCCGGGGGATGGCCGTGCGGTCGGCGAGGTGTTGCAGGTCTGCGGGCTCCAGCAGCATCGCCCGCCCGGTGTGCTCCTCGACCAGCTCCCGCACCACCGGATCCGACGCCAGGACATAGGCCGGCATGGCCTCCAGCCGGGTGTGGCTCCAGCCAGGCGGATCACCGGCCACCACCCCGGTCAGCAGTGGCGCCATCCCCGATGCGCTGCCGCACCACAACGCCGCCCCCGACATCCCGCCCCACGGCGAAGCACCCTGATACAGCTCGGCTCCCGCCTCACCGACCAGGACATACCGGTCTCTGTCCCGGCCGCTTTCCGGCAGAACCCGCCCATCCGCCTGCACCAGCGACACCGCATCGGCACCGGCCTGCCCCACCACCGGATACCCCAGGCACTGGGCGGCACAGGCCTGCATCGTCACCAACCGCCCCCACCGCACCCCTGGCAAAGGCCTGTCCGACAGATCCTCCCCGGCCAGCAGCAACGCCGCGTCCCACCCCTGAGGGCCGTCCTCCAGCCGTTCCCACACCACCCGGCACGGCACCCGCCCGGCACGGCCGGGCAGTTGCACCGACACCCGCCCGCGGTCCTTGAGCACGTGCGCGGCCGTCAGCACCAGCCGACCGCCCAGCACATACCCCGACCCCCGAGCCTCACCGGACCGCACCACCGCCACCCGCGCCCTGTCCACCCCGCCCTGCCTCCCCGATCCCTGTCCTTCAGGTCCTGCCCCGGTCCAGGCGCGGGCCGACCCCGCAGCGTGGATGCCACCCGGTTACTCGCCGAACCGGGACCCCAGCACCTCACCCGTCTCATCCGGCCGGTCGGTGTTCACGTGATACGCCGTGCCCGTCGTGGTGTCCTTCGGCGTCAGCACCAGCTTCACCCGGTGCACCGACACCTTCGACGTCCCCGCACCAGCCGACACCACCCACGCCTTCACCCCGGCCGTGCCCTCCTTGCGCATCTCCACCGAAAACTCCAGCTCCACCGGCCCCACCTCGAACCGCGGACCACTTCCACCGCCTGCCGCAGCGGCCACCAACTCCGCCCGCAGATGCTCCACAGCCTCCGCAATCCCGATCTCTTCAGCCATCCCCGACCCCTCCCTTTCCTACTGCCGCACAGACCACTGTCCGCACCAAAGGGTGCACCCGCGCAGACGACCACCACCGGCCGAGAAGTTCCCGCACCGTCCCACACATCGAAAAAGACCGAAACCATACGGAAGCAAGGCCTTTCGTGACCGTTTTTGACCAGCGGAAATGCGGGGCTGGTTTCCGTGCGCCACCCAGGGCGGTGGAGCGGCTTTGGGGTGGCGCTGCTTTGGCGCGAGTGATCATGGCCCCGTAAGCTTCCGGCGCGTCGGGCAGGTAGTGGACCTGCCCGGTAAAGCACGACGTTGGGGCCATGATCTTCGAGGCTCGCGCCAAAGTGGCTCCGTAAAGCCGCGGAACCGACCGCCCCAGCCACGACGAACCCCTTCTCTGACGTCAGGCGGCTGATTGCTGTGCGCGCGGCACGGACGCCGGCCGGGCTGGAGCGGGGCGGAGACAGGAGCGCAGGCCCGGCCGGGGGCCGGGCCGCGCGCGGGGAGCGGAGCGAGCCGCACTTGAACCCGTAAAGAAAGTTGTAACTCAGTCTGTGGTGCGGGGCTTGAAGTCGTGGGCACAGGCTGGAAGTTCGATGTCCTGTCGGTGTGCAAGCGGCAAGAAGAACACTGGGCGGATGGTCCAGGTGATGCGGGTGCTGGCGTGGGTGATGGTCACCGTGCAGGGTTCGGAGCGCATCAGGGCTCTGCGGGTCTCGGCGCGCTCTTCGTACAGCCACGTCCACGCTTCGTCCGACGCGTCGGAGTCGAGCGCCGGTGAGATGGTGCGGAGAGCGATGGCTACCCAGCGGTCTGCCTGGGGCGCCGAGTAGGCGTCGAACGATGCCAGGCGCGCCGGCCCTCCCGTGCCGGTGACTTCCTCGGTCCAGCATTCGCACCAGTAGCCGCGGGTGGGCCCGTTCATGGGGTCGCTCCTGCCGGGTAGGCCAGCAGCACGTAGCGGGTGCTCTCGTCGTAGAGGGTGAGTTGGTAGCCCGTGCCGCTGGTCAGGTAGGCGAGGGCTCGTTCGTGTTCGGCCTCGTCCGTCAGCCAGTGCAGGCCCGGCTGTGCGTATGCGGCGTCGAGCTGGTCGGTGATGTGCTGCGTGCGCTCGCGTAACCAGCGCAGTGCCAGGCGTGGGCTCGTGGCGTCGTGTGATCCCAAGGGGATGGAACGGACCTCGTTCAACGGGTAGGCGGCGGCTCGGCACAGGTAGGGGAGGGGCCGTCTGCCTGTGCTCAGCGCTTGGGAGGGAGCGGATGTCAGCACGGGTGTCCTCCTGCCGGGCCGGCCTCGGTGAAGAGTTCCGCGGTGACCGTGTGACCGCCGTGGCTGCCGTGGACGACGACCCGGTGAGCGAGCGCGCTGACCATACCCAGGCCCCGGCCGTGCTCCGCCTCCTGGTCCTGGTGCTCGACCTTCGGTGCGGTGCCGGTGCCTCCGTCGTCCGTGACGGACAGGGCGATCACCTGCGAGGAGACCGCGAGCGCCAGGTGGAAGCTGCCGGATGTCTGGCCGCTGGCCGTGTGGAGGATCGCGTTCGCGCTCAGCTCGCTGACGATCAGCTCGGCGTCCTCGGCCAACGGCGAACCTCGCAGGATGTCGCGGGTCCAGCGGCGGGCCCTGCTGACCTCTTCCGGGAATCCTGGGCAACTGAGCCCCCAGACCCGGGCGCTACTCGTATACTCGTGCATACAAGTTCCTTCGTGCTGGTAGGCCGCCATGTGCAGCGGGTTCGGGCTAGACGAGTTTCACGCCGTCATGGGCGCGAACGGCCGGCGGGGACGCCGCGTCGAGTGCGTCAAGCACACGGATCGCGTACGCCTCGTCGGTGAGTTCTATGACCTCTTCGCGGGTGGCCCAGCGCAGGGCGCGGGTCTCGTCCCCGTGGTGGGAGTGCCGTCGGCCGCCTGGCAGCGGAAGACCAGGGAGACGATCAGGCCCGTCATGTTCTTGTAGACGCCGGTCAGGGTCGCGGGAAGCTCGATCTTGATGCCGGTCTCTTCGAGGACTTCGCGCTGGAGGGCTTCGGGGATGGTCTCCTCGCGTTCGAGGACTCCGCCCGGGGGCTCCCAGTGGCCATTGTCGCGGCGCTTGATCAGGAGGGCCCGGCCTTGGTCATCGACGATGACCCCGGCGACGCTCACGGAGTGCGGGCGTTCTGTGCTCACGTTCCTCGGCCCTCTCGGCTGACTAGGCTCTCCACCGTAGCAACAACACTCGCCCACTCGTCTAGATACCTAAAGGAGTACGCATGGCGTCTCTACCGAGCATTCTCGGCGGCCTCGACCCGACCAGTGATCGTGCGGTCTTCCGACAGATCGCCGACCAGCTGCGCGAGGCCATCGACCGTGGGCGATTCAAGGAGGGGGAGAAGCTGCCCTCCGAGGCCGAGCTGGTCGAGCACTACGGGGTCTCCCGGATGACGGTCCGGAACTCCTTCTCGATCCTCCAGGGCGAGGGCCTGGTGCACGCCGAACACGGCCGGGGCGTCTTCGTCCGGCCCCGGCCTCCGGTGCGCCGTCTCGCCTCCGACCGGTTCGCCCGGCGCCATCGCGAGCAGGGGAAGTCCGCGTTCATCGTGGAGGCCGACGCTGCCGGTAGTCACCCCACCGTGGACAGCCTGGAGGTGAAGGAGGAGAAGGCCGGCCAGGACATCTCCACCCGGCTCGGTTCCGTGCGGCGCGTGCTCGCCCGGCGTCGCCGGTACCTGCTCGACGGCCGGCCGGTCGAGTTCGCCACGTCGTACCTCCCGCTCGATATCGCCCGCGGTACGCAGATTGCCGAGCCCAACCCCGGCCCCGGCGGCATCTACGCCCGCCTCGAGGAGCTGGGCCATCAGCTCGACCACTTCGAGGAGGAGATCCGGGCCCGGATGCCCTCGCCGTCCGAGGTAAAGACGCTGCAACTGGCCTCCGGTGTGCCGGTGATCCACCTGATTCGTACCGCCTTTGACACTGCGGGGCGGGCCGTGGAGGTCTGCGACACGGTGATGGCAGCGGACGCGTACGTCCTCTCCTACCAGCTTCCGGCGACCTGATCGGCGGTACGCGAGGCCACTTCCCCGGACTCGTACACACTGACATGCATACTCGTATAGACGAGTGGGCAAGTTGTGTGGCAAGGTGATCCCGTTCCCGGCGTCGCCGGGTTCGAAAGATGCATCTTGTCTAGACGAGTAGATGGGAAGAACCTTGCGCACCATCCGTGTGGAGACCTCGGCCGCGACGATCCTGCTAACCGAGGCACCCGAGCCCAAGGTCCGCGACCGGCAGTCGGGCGAGATCGCGAAGGACGCCGTCAGCGGCGAGGCGCTGATGACCATCGGCGTCGTGTACATCGAGGAGGGGGAGTCGTCCCTGATCAAGGTGACCGTCCCTGAGAGCGGGGTGTCGGAAGGGCTCGCCCTCGGTGCCCCGGTCTCCCTGCCGGGCCTGATCGCCCGGCCGTGGGAGAGCGTGTTCAACGGCCAGCAGCGGCACGGCATCGCCTTCCGGGCCGCCGCCGTCACTCCGGCCGCCTTCCCGGCCGCCGTGGGGGCGTCGGCCTGATGACCGACCTGGCAACGCTTCTGGAGGTGGGTGGTCCCGTCGCCGCGCTCGGCGGTGGGGCCGCCTACGCCCGGGCGCGACACCCCGGCGTCTACTGGTCCACGGTCGGCTTACCCGCATCCACGGTCCGGCTGCTCGGCTCCTACGGCTCCGTCATGGAGGCGTGCGGGCTGACCGTGGCCCCCTCCCGGCTGCGGGTCCTGGCGGTCAAGGCCACCACCCGCCGTGAGGTCCGTCCCGTACCGCCGCGTCGGGGGATCATCCGGCCGACCACGACGGGGCTGCGGGTCCGCCTGCGGCTTGCCCCGGGGCAGGAACCCGCCGACGTGGCCGCCTCCGCCGAACGACTGCGGCATGCCTGGGGTGTCCACGCCGTCTACGTGACCACGGTCAAGCCGGGCGTGGTCGAACTGCGGCTCGTCGGCTTCGACGTGCTGCGGCGGGTGCGTATGCCGCGCAAGCTCCGCCCGGACCTGCTCCGGGTGCCGGTCGCGCTGCGCGAGGACGCCACTCCGTTCGTACGCGACTACCGCACCGTTCCGCATCAACTCACTCTTGGCGCCACGCTGTCCGGTAAGTCCATGTACCTGCGCCACCTCGTCGCCGGCCTCGCCCGTCAGCCCGTCGCCCTGGTCGGCATCGACTGCAAGCGGGGTGTGGAGCTGGGGCCCTTCGCTCCGCGCCTGTCGGCGCTCGCCACCGACCCGGAGCAGGCCGCCGAGCTGCTGCCCGTGCTCATCAAGGAAATGGAGGACCGGTACGACCTGATCAAGGCCCGGCAGGGCATCGCGCCGAACACGCCGGACGAGGAGATCACCTCCGACATCTGGGGTCTGCCCGAGGATGAACGCCCGGTGCCCGTCGTGTTGTTCGTCGACGAGGTGGCCGAACTCTTCCTCGTCGCCACGAGGAAGGACGAGGAACGCCGGGACGAGATGGTCACCCAGCTCATCCGGCTCGCCCAGCTCGGCCGGGCCGCCGGCATCTACCTGGAGGTCTGCGGTCAGCGCTTCGGTGCCGAGCTGGGTAAGGGCGCGACCATGCTGCGGGCCCAGTTGACCGGCCGCGTCTGCCACCGCGTCAACGACGAAGCCTCCGCCAAGATGGCACTCGGCGACATCGCCCCCGAGGCGGTCTCCGCCGCCTGCGCCATCGCCCCCGAACGGCCCGGCCTCGCCGTGGCCGGTGACACCTCCGGCGGCTGGTCTCGCATCCGCACGCCGTACCTCTCCCTCGGCGACGCCGCTGAGACCTGCCGCGAGTCGGCCCACCTGGTCCCCGACCTGCCCGCGCTCAAGCCCTTCCGGCCCGACGTCCCCGTACGGCCGCCTGCCGAGATGCCGGGCCCGGTCGTGCGGCCCCGACCGGTGACCGACTGATCCGCGTCCCCGCTCATCCCCGGTCGGCGTGACCGCCTCACGCCATGTCCCTACCCCTCCCATGCCCGAATCCGGAAGGAGCCGCCGCATGCGCGCCCACCTGGCCCGTGTCGACGCGGTGCTCGTCCAAGCGGTCATCGCCGCCGCGCTGTCCTTCGCCCACCTGCACGACGTCGCCTTGGCGGCCGGACAGGACGGGTGGAAGGCGTGGGCCTATCCCGTCTCGGTCGACCTGCTGCTCGTCGCCGCCTGGCGTCGGCTGCGGTCCGGCGAGGCGAAAGCGGCCGGGTGGTGCTGGTTCCTGATCGCCCTCGCCGCGTCCCTGGGTGCGAACGTCGCCACCGCCGGACTGCTCGACCTGGACCATGTGCCGGCCTGGCTCCGCATCCTCGTCGCGGGCTGGCCCGCGGTCGCCTTCCTCGGTGGAACCCTCCTCGTCCACTCGTCGCCGACCACGCACGACGAGACCAGTGACGCCGCGGGCCAGGAGGCGCCCGAGGACATCGAGGAACAGGAGGACGCGCCCGATCCCGCGCCGGAACCTCCGGAGCCTCTGGCGGTCGAGTCGGCACCGACCCCGGTTCCGGCCCCGCCGCCGGTCGCCGTCCCGGCCGCCCTGGTCGAGCACGCCCGCAAAGTCGCCGCCGAGCACCACGCCCGCACCGGAACGGCCATCGACACCCCGACCCTGCGCGCCCGCCTCGGCGTCCCGCCGCCCATGGCCGACGCCATCGCCGCCCAGCTCACCTGACCGACAAAGGAGAACCATGCCTCTCTGCTTCAACACGGCCGCCGACTACCTCGAAGCGGCCCGCGAGATGGCCGTAAGCGGTCGGTCGGCGCTCGCTCGGCTCCTCGCCGAAGAAGCTGCCGACCGCACGTCGGAGCCCGGGGAAGCCGCCCGGATCCTGCGTGAGTTCCCCGGCCCCAGCCTGCGACAGGAGAACTGACCGTGCCCGCACCGAAGCGTTTCCGCAACGTCAGCCGCATCGGCCCCGTCCAGGTCGGCACGTCCTACGACGGCCGCGGCCGGGAGAAGCACACCGCCGCCTGCACGGCTCCGCGCTGCGGCTTCTCCGCCGACTACGACAGCCGCTCCGCCGCCGAACTGGCCGCCCGTACCCACCGCTGCCCCGTCCGCTGAAAGGACCCGCACACCGTGACCGTCAGCCTGCCGCTCGTCGTCCTCCTCGGCTTTTTCGCCTGGGGAGCGGTCAAGTTCCTCGGCGTCCGCACATGGATCGTCGTCCTGATCGCCCTCTTCGGCTTCTGGCTCTCGGACACCTTCATGGCCCCCGCCATCGAGTCCGGCACGCGCTCCGGCGTAGACATCGTCAACGGCTCACATGACTAGACGAGTAGATAAGGAGAGCTTCGCCGTGTTCCTGCCCAAGTGCCCCGACAGCCCGACGCCGCCGCCCGCACACCCCCACACCATGGCCGACCAAATGCCCGCTCGGCGGCCGGTCCCTCAGATCTCCGTCAGCACCGGAGCGGTCGCGGCCGTCCTCGTCGGCGGCGTCGTGCTGACCGCGCTCCTGGCCGCCGTCGCCGTCACGGCCGTCTCCGTGGCCGTCGCCACCGTGGTCCTGCGCTCGCTGCTGCGCGACCAGCACCACCGCTGACGCACCGAACCCCCGGGGCGACCTCGATACCGCCAAGCATCCGCCGCCCCGGGGGCCGTCTCCCTCCAGCCGAACCAGAAGGAGAAAGCCATCATCACCCGCGCCACTCCGCCCCCGCTCCACGAACTCGGCGAACTGGCCGCCCTGGGCACCATGCCCGCACTCCTGCGCCAGCTCGCCGGCCTCGGCGGCTGCACGCACCCGATCCGCCTCGACGGCCACCGCACCGAGCACGCCGTCGACACCCGCACCGGCGAGATCGGCAACGTCCTCCACCACCTCGACTCCTCCAGCCTCCCGGCCGGTCACCTCCTGGTCCGCTGCAACAACCGCCGCACCACCCGCTGTGCGGCCTGCGCCGAGGTCTACCGCCGCGACACCTTCCACCTGATCACCAGCGGCCTGCGCGGCGGCAAGGGCGTCCCCGAACGCGTCGCCGCCCACCCGCGCGTCTTCGCCACCTTCACCGCACCGGGCTTCGGCCCGGTCCACAACCGCCCCACCGGCCCGGCCGGATCGGTCCGCCGCTGCCGCTGCGGTGCCCTCCACGACCCGGACGACCCCGCCCTCGGTACCCCGCTCGACCCGGACACCTACGACTACGAAGCGGCCGTGCTCTGGAACGCGCACGCCGGTCCACTGTGGCGGCGCTTCTCCATCTACCTGCGCCGGGAGGTCGCCAAGCGCGCCGGCCTCACCCAGCGGGCCTTCCGCGAGTACGCCCGGGTGTCCTTCGCCAAGGTCGCCGAATACCAGAAGCGCGGCGCCGTCCACTTCCACGCCGTCATCCGCCTCGACGGCCCCGAGGGCGGCGACACCCCGCCTCCCGCCTGGGCCACCGCCGAACTGCTCACCGATGCCATCCGGGCCGCCGCCACCGCCGCCCGCGTGGACGGCCCGGTCATCGACGGCCGCGCCCACACCTTCGCCTTCGGCCGCCAACTCGACGTCCGCACCATCCGCTCCGCCGACTTCGACGGCGGCCCGGAACTGACCGAACGGGCCGTCGCCGCGTACATCGCCAAGTACGCCACCAAGGGCGCCGAGATCGCCACGGGAGCTCTGGACCGGCCGCTGAGGTTCCTCGCCGAACTCGCCCAGCTCGACATCAGCGACCACGCCCGCCGGCTCATCCGCACCGCCTGGACCCTCGGCGCGCATAAGGACCTCGAACACCTCCGCCTGCGCGCCTGGGCCCACATGCTCGGCTTCTGCGGCCACTTCTCCACCAAGTCCCGCCGCTACTCCACCACCCTCGGCGCCCTCCGCGACGCCCGCGCCGAATGGCGCCGCGCACAAGCCCTGGTATCGGACGGGACCGACCCGGACACGACCCTCGTCCTCGCGCACTGGAGCTACGCCGGAACCGGCCTCACCGACGCCGAAGCCTGGCTCGCCGAAACCCTCGAACCCGCTCCCGGAACGGAAGGAGAACCTACCCGTGCATGACGATGAACTGCTCACCGTCGCCGAGGTGATGGCCCGTCTCAGGCTCGGCCGGTCCACGGTGTACGACCTGCTCCGTACGGGGCAGCTGGCCTCGGTCACCATCGGCCGATGCCGGCGCATCCCTGTTATCGCTTTGCGTGACTTCATTGCGGGACAGATGGAGAGTGCGGCCTGATGACCAAGCGTCGGAGCCGCGGTGACGGCGGCCTGCACTGGGACGAGAAGCGGCAACGGTGGATCGCCACGGCGAACCTCGGGTTCGATCCGAGCGGAAAGCGGATCGTGAAGCGGGGGAGTGGCAAGACCAAGACGGAGGCGAAGAACAAGCTCAAGGAGGTGTTGCGGGACCACGAGGACGGTCTCGCGATCGCGCCCACCAACTACACGGTCAAGGACGCCATGACGGACTGGCTCGCGTACGGCCTGGTGGGCATCGACCCCAGCACGGCCAAGACCTGCGCGATCCTGAGTCAGGCGCACGTCATCCCATCCCTCGGTGCTCGCAAGCTCCGTGATCTGAGCGCTGAGGACGTCGACCGCTGGCTGGCCGCCAAGGCGAAGACGCTCAGCACGCGCACCCTCCAGGCGATCCACTCGTGCCTCAACCGCGCGGTCAAGCGGGCCATGGCCCGGGACAAGGTGAAGCGCAACGTCGTCGAGCTGTGCTCGGTGCCCCAAGGCCAAGCCGGGCGCCCTTCCAAGGCGCTCACCTTCGCTCAGGCGGAGGCCGTGCTCAAGGGTGCCGAGGGGACCTCGATGTACGCGTACATCGTCGTCGCCCTGCTGACCGGTGCCCGTACCGAGGAGCTGCGGGCGCTCACCTGGGACCACGTCTTCCTCAAGGGCAAGCCGGACGCGAACCCGCCGCAGCCTCCGCACATCGCGGTGTGGCGCTCGGTCCGGCGGGGCGGGGACACCAAGACCCGAAAGTCCCGGCGCACGCTCGCTCTGCCTGCGCGCTGCGTCGATGCCCTCTGGCAGCAGTTCGAGGATCAGGGCTGGGATCGGCTGGCGGCCGGCGACAAGTGGGAGGAACACGGGCTCGTCTTCTCCTCGGCCGTGGGCAAGCCACTGGACGCGGCCAACGTCCGCCGCGCCTTCCGCCAGGCGCTCAAGGGCATCGAGGGAATCAATGCCGACGAGTGGACGCCCCGGGAGCTCCGGCACAGCTTCGTGTCCCTGCTGTCCGACCGCGGCGTCCCGCTGGAAGTGATCTCCCGGCTCGTCGGGCACTCCGGTACGGCCGTGACCGAGGAGGTCTACCGGAAGCAGATCCGGCCCGTGATCCAGACCGGCGCCGTGGTCATGGACGGGATCTTCGGAGCTGATCCGCAGCGGCCGTAGACACGCGGGAGCCGGTAGTCACTCAGATAGACACGCAGACGAAACAGGTGAGGCACCTACGAAAATTCGTAGGTGCCTCACCTGGTGTTTCTCTGTCGGGGTGGCGGGATTTGAACCCACGACCTCTTCGTCCCGAACGAAGCGCGCTGCCAAGCTGCGCTACACCCCGATGTCGCGCGCGTTGCGGCGACATCGATTACTTTAGCGGACGCGCGCCCGGAGGCGAAATCCGGTTTCGCGGCCTCGCGGGCCGGGGCGGATCCGGCCGAGGCCGGTGATCACCGGGTCCGGGGTGGGGCCGCTCCTTCAGGGACGCGCCACGAGCGTCAGCAGGGTCGCCTCCGGCGGGCACGCGAAGCGGACCGGGGTGTAGCGGTTGGTGCCGCAGCCCGCCGAGACGTGGAGGTAGGAACGCCGGCCCTCGGCGGAGTGCGTCGAGAGGCCCTTCGCCCGGTCCGTGTCGATGTCGCAGTTGGTGACCAGTGCCCCGTAGAAGGGAATGCACAGCTGGCCGCCGTGCGTGTGGCCGGCCAGGATCAGCGGGTAGCCGTCGCCGGTGAAGGCGTCGAGCGAGCGCAGGTACGGGGCGTGGACCACGCCGATGGAGAGGTCGGCCGAGCGGTCCGGGCCGCCGGCGACCTCGGTGTACCTGTCCCGCTTGATGTGCGGGTCGTCGACGCCGGTGAAGGCGACCTCCATGCCGTCGAGCCCGCCGAGCTTGAGCCGGCCCCGGGTGTTGGTGAGGTTCACCCAGCCCGCCGCGTCGAAGCCGTCGCGCAGCCGCTCCCACGGGTTGTGCACGACGCCGACGGCAGGTGCGTTGCCGTTCAGGCCGTGCTTGCCCTGGGCCTTCTCGATGAGGTAGCGCGCGGGGTTGCGGAGCTTGGGGCCGTAGTAGTCGTTGGAGCCGAAGACGTAGACCCCCGGGAACTCCATCAGCGGGCCGAGCGCGTCCAGCACCTCCGGCACACCCTCCGGGTCGGAGAGGTTGTCGCCCGTGTTGACGACGAAGTCGGGGCGCAGGCCGGCCAGCGACTGGAGCCAGCGCTGCTTCTTGCGCTGCCCGCTCACCATGTGGATGTCCGAGACCTGGAGCACGCGCAGGGGCCGGGCCCCCGGCGGAAGCACGGGCACGGTCACCCGGCGGAGCCGGAACGAGCGGGCCTCGAACCCGGCGGCGTAGGCGAGGCCGGCCGCGCCAACAGCCGTGATTCCTGCGGTGACTTTCAGGGGTATCCCGTAACGTGCGCGCATGTGCCCATCGTCGCAGACGGTTCCGGCGCACGAAATCGGTGGGCGTCAGTCGGTGCGTACCTGCCACACTTGCCCCATGACCACGCTCAAGTCCAGGCTTCAGGAAGACCTCACCGCCGCCATCAGGGCGCGCGACGAGCTGACCTCGTCCACGCTCCGGCTGACCCTCACCGCGATCACCAAGGAGGAGGTCGGCGGCAAGGCGGCGCGCGAGCTCTCCGACGACGAGGTGCAGAAGGTGATCGCCAAGGAGGCGAAGAAGCGCCGCGAGGCGGCCGAGGCCTTCACCCAGGGCGGCCGGGCCGAGTCGGCCGAGCGGGAGCTGGCGGAGGGCAGGATCCTCGACGCGTACCTGCCGCAGCAGCTGAGCGACGACGAGCTGAACGCCATCGTCGGGCAGGCGGTCGAAGAGGCGAAGGCCACGGGCGCCGAGGGGCCGCGCGCGATGGGCGCGGTCATGAAGATCGTGAACCCGAAGGTGGCGGGCCGCGCCGAGGGCGGCCGGGTCGCGGCCGCGGTCAAGAAGCTCCTGGCGGGCTGAGCACGCCCTACGCGTACACGGACGTACGGGCGCGGTACGGCGCGCAGTACGGCGGAAGGGGCGCCCGGTGGTCTCCACCGGGCGCCCCTTCCGCCGTACCCGTACACGATGCCGCTGTGTCTACGGCCCGTTCCCGCCCCGGCCGCCGCCGTTGCCGCGGCCCCGGTCACTGTCGCCGTCGTCGCCACCGGGCCTGCTGTCACTGGGCTTGTTGTCGTCGCCCTCGTCCCGGTCGCCCTCGTCCTTCTTCTCCTTCTCGGGCTTCGGGATGTGGACGGTGTTGAAGTCGGGCGCGGGCTCGCCGTCCAGCGCGCCGCTCATCGCGTCCTTCCAGATCGGGCCCGGAACCTGGCCGCCGTAGACCTTGGGGTGGTAGACGCCGCCGATGGTGATGTTCTCCATCGAGACCTGCTCGGCGCCGGCCGCGCCGACCCAGACCGCACCGGACAGGTTCGGCGTGTAGCCGACGAACCAGGCGTTGTGGCGGCTGTCCGTCGTACCCGTCTTGCCGGCGTTGTCGCGGCTGGTGAGCCCGGCCTCCCGGCCGGTGCCGGAGTCGACCACACCCATGAGCAGGGTGTTGATGGTGTCGGCGGTCCTCTCGGACATCGCCCGCGAGCAGGACGACTTGGGCACCGGCAGGCTCTTGCCCTGCGCGGTCGTGACCGACTCGATGAAGACCGGCGTGCAGTACGTGCCGCGGTTGGCGAAGGTCGCGTACGCGTTCGCCATCGTCAGCGGGGACATGCCCTCCGTACCCAGCGAGATCGCGGGTACTTCCTTCAGCTTCTGTCCGTCGGCCGTGACGACGCCGAGCTTGTCGGCCATCCTCGTCACCGGGCAGATGCCGATGTCCTCGATCATCTGGATGAAGTAGGTGTTGACCGAGAGGGCCATCGCCTCCTGCAGCGGGTACGGGCCGACCTCGGACTCGGACTCGTTCGGCACCCGCTCGCCGTTGACGTTGACCCAGGGCCTGCCGCTGCAGGTCTGCACCGTCGGGTAGTCCATCTCGAACGGCGACGAGTAGATCTTCGTCGCCGGGATGCCCTGCTCGATGGCCGCGGCCGCCACGAACGGCTTGAAGGTCGAGCCGGTCGGGAAGCCGTAGGTCGATCCGCCCATCTCCTTGTCGGCGGAGAAGTTGATCGTCGTCTCGTTGTTCCCGAAGCCGTACGGCCTGGACTGGCCCATGCCGAGGACCTTGCCGCTGCCGGGCTCGACCAGCGTGACGGCCGTCGCGACCTTGTCGGACTGGTAGACGTGGTTCCTGATCGACGCCTGCACCGACTCCTGTGCCTTCGGGTCCAGCGTCGTGCGGATCTTCAGGCCGCCCTTGTTCCAGACCTTGAGCCGCTCCTCCTTGGTCTTCCCGAAGACCGGGTCGGACAGGAAGACCTCGCGCACGTAGTCGCAGAAGAAGCCCGCGCCGCTGACGGCGGTGATGCAGCCGTTCTTGGGCCTGCTGACGTTCAGCTCGATCGGGGTGGCCTTCGCCCGGTCGGCCTCGGCCTGCGGGACGGCGTGGACGTCGGCCATGCGCTGGAGCACGGTGTTGCGCCGCTTGGTCGCCTCTTCGGAGTCGTTGACCGGGTCGTAGCGGGACGGCGACTGCACGATGCCGGCCAGCAGCGCGGCCTCCTCCAGCTTGAGGTCCTTGGCGGACTTGCTGAAGTAGCGCTTGGACGCGGACTCGACGCCGTACGCCTGCTGTCCGAAGAAGGTGATGTTGAGGTAGTTCTCGAGGATCTTGTTCTTGCCCAGCTCCTCCTCGACCTGGATCGCGTACTTGAGCTCGCGGACCTTGCGGCCCAGTGTCTGCTGGGTGGCCTGGGCGACCTTGGTGCGGTCGTCACCGGCCTCCTCGACGAAGACGTTCTTGACGTACTGCTGGGTGAGGGTCGACGCGCCCTCCGAGACGCCGCCCGACTGGGCGTTGCGGTTGGCCGCGCGCAGCACGCCCTTGAGGTCGATCGCCCCGTGCTCGTAGAAGCGCGCGTCCTCGATCGCGATGATCGCCTTCTGCATGTACGGGGAGATGTCCTTCAGGTCCACGACGGTGCGGTCACGCGAGTAGACCGTGGCGATGGGACCGCCCTGCGCGTCGAGGATGGTGGTGCGCTGGCTCAGCGGCGGCGTCTTGAGGTTCGCGGGGATCTCGTCGAACCCCTCGACCGTCCCCTTGGCCGCGAGACCCAGCGCTCCGGCCGCCGGCAGCGCGATGCCCGCCAGCACAACTCCGGAGAGCGCGGCGACACCGATGAATTTGGCGGCCTGCTGGATCCCGGTGAGACCCCCGCCCGAGCGCTTTTTTGGCATGGGGGCAGCCTACGTTCTCATTCGCCGGACACGCGTACAGGCCTTGGCCTAAGCTGCTCCCAACTGTCACAGCAGTGCGGTTTCGCATCAAGCCCCCCGACATCGCCGGTGTCACATCCCGTCAGTTCCGGAATGGGGCATGCGCATGTCTGATTCCGCCTCATGCGTCACTTGATTCCCGTTGTGACTTGGTCGAACCGCCCCGCTTCGCCGGGTTGGTCATGTATGCCCTCGCATCACTCCGTCGGGTGATCTGTCGCTTACGCATAGTCCGTTCGGGTCATTCAAGATTGGGCCCGAAGGGGGTGTTGTGCTGTGCCCACCTTCCGTAACGTCCTCAACTGGCAGCGGTGAATATGCCGCTGTCGCCGTGGGGGAGCCTCGATTCGGGAGAGGACGGCGCCGGTATGGGCTGGGTAACCGACTGGAGTGCGCAGGCAGCCTGCCGCACTACCGATCCGGATGAACTGTTCGTACAAGGAGCAGCACAGAACAGGGCCAAGGCGGTGTGCACCGGATGTCCGGTGCGGACCGAGTGCCTGGCCGACGCGCTGGACAACCGCGTCGAGTTCGGCGTGTGGGGCGGCATGACGGAACGGGAGCGGCGCGCACTTCTGCGCAGGCGCCCCACCGTCACTTCCTGGCGCCGGCTCCTTGAGACCGCCCGCACTGAGTACGAGCGCAGCACGGGCATTCTGGCCGAGGACGACGAAACCGGGGCGTACATCGAGTACGCGGCTGTGGGTTAGTCCGGACGGACGGACCCACCAGGCTCGACGGCCTTACCGGCGGCGAGCCGGTCAGCGATGGCCCGGAGTCCCGCCAGGTCGTGTACGTCACCCGGGAGGGCGGCCACTTCGGTCACCGCCACCTCGGGGTGGAGTGCGGTGAAGCGGTCGCGCGTGCGCTGTTCACGCGCGAGGACCTGCATGCGCTCGGCATGCAGGCGCAGCAGACCCGCCGTCAACTGCTCCACGGTGTGGGTGTCGCCGCGGCCGTGGCCCTGGTGGTCCGGCGAGATTTCGGCGTGGGTTTCGTCATCGACTTCCGCATCGGGAGAGATGGCCGAGGAGTCACGAACACCAGCCTTCCCGGCCTCCTGATCCACAATGCGGCCCTCGTCAAGATTTTCTGCGGCGGCGAGCGCCCGCTCGGCCGAGAGCCGGGAAGCGCCGCTGCCGTGAACCCGGTTGAGTACGAGTCCGGCGAACGGCATCTCCTCCGCCGCCAGCCGCTCGACGAAGTACGCGGCCTCGCGCAGGGCGTCCCGCTCCGGTACGGCGACCACCAGGAACGCCGTACCGGGCGCCTGGAGCAGCCGGTACGTCGCGTCCGCACGCGTGCGGAAGCCGCCGAACATGGTGTCCATGGCGGCCACGAAGGTCTGTACGTCGCTCAGCAGCTGGCCGCCCATCAGCTTGCTGAGGGTGCCCGTCATCATCGACATGCCGATGTTGAGGAACTTCATCCCGGCCCGGCCGCCCACCTTCGCGGGCGCCATCAGCACCCGGATGAACTTGCCGTCCAGGAACGACCCGAGCCGCTTCGGCGCGTCGAGGAAGTCGAGGGCGGACCGGCTCGGCGGGGTGTCGACGACGATCAGGTCCCACTCGTCGCGCGCCCGCAGCTGGCCCAGCTTCTCCATCGCCATGTACTCCTGCGTGCCGGCGAAACCGGCCGACAGGGACTGGTAGAAGGGGTTCTCCAGGATCGCGCGGGCCCGCTCGGCGTCCGCGTGCGCCTCGACGATCTCGTCGAAGGTCCGCTTCATGTCGAGCATCATCGCGGAGAGCTCGCCGCCGGCCGACTCGTCTATGCCCTTCACCCGGCGCGGGGTGTTGTCCAGGGCGTCGATGCCCATGGACTGGGCGAGCCTGCGGGCCGGGTCGATGGTGAGGACGACGACCTTCCGGCCGCGTTCGGCCGCCCGTACCCCCAGGGCCGCCGCGGTCGTCGTCTTGCCGACGCCGCCCGAGCCGCAGCACACGATGATGCGGGTGGCCGGGTCGTCGAGCAGCGGGTCGATGTCCAGCGCGGGCGCCGTGTCCATCGCGTCCGTCGTGTCCCTCGTATCCGTCACGTTCGCGGTCATGCAGTTCCCCCAAGGGCGGTACGGGTCCGCAGTTCCTTCGCCAGCCGGTAGAGCCCGGCGAGGTCCATGCCCTCGCCGAGCAGCGGCAGTTCGTACGCCGTCAGGTCCAGCCGGGCCAGTACGGCGCGCTGCTCGCGCTCCAGCTCGACGCGTTGCGCGTGCTCCGCGGCCTGTTCGAGGAGCGGGTCGACGAGGCGCTCGGCGAGACCGCCGCGGCGCGCGCCGCCCAGTCCGGCCTGGGAGAGCGCCTTGGCGACATCGGAGCGCCGCTCACCGGACGCGGTGCGCAGCGCGTCCTCGTCGAGGTGGTGGGGCCGGACCATGTTCACGATGACGTTGCCGACGGGCAGCTCGGCGGCGCGCAGTTCGGCGATGCCGTCGGCGGTCTCCTGGACCGGCATCTCCTCGAGCAGCGTCACCAGGTGGACCGCGGTCTCCGGCGACTTGAGCACGCGCATGACGGCTTGGGCCTGGTTGTGTATCGGGCCGAACTTGGCCAGCCCCGCCACCTCGTCGTTCACGTTGAGGAAGCGCGTGATGCGGCCGGTGGGCGGCGCGTCCATCACGACGTAGTCGTACGCGTAACGGTTCTGCTTGTCCCGGCGGCGGACCGCCTCGCACGCCTTGCCGGTCAGCAGCACGTCTCTGAGACCCGGCGCGATGGTGGTCGCGAAGTCGATCGCGCCGAGCTTCTTGAGCGCCCGGCCGGCTCCTCCGAGTTTGTAGAACATCTGGAGGTAGTCGAGAAGCGCGCGTTCGGCGTCTATCGCGAGGGCGTACACCTCCCCGCCGCCCGGTGCGACAGCGATCTTTCGCTCCTCGTACGGAAGCGCTTCCGTCTCGAAGAGCTGCGCGATCCCCTGCCTGCCCTCGACCTCCACGAGGAGGGCGCGTTTGCCCTCCGTCGCGAGGGCGAGCGCGAGTGCCGCGGCCACCGTGGTCTTTCCGGTACCGCCTTTGCCGCTGACGACCTGGAGCCTGCTCACGTCCTGGAGCCTAACCAGTCGGGACCCGGCCTACGCAGGAGGCTGCCTGTGGCAGCGACTACAGTCGCCGTATGACCAAGTGGGAATACTCGACCGTGCCCCTTCTCGTGCACGCGACCAAGCAGATTCTGGACACCTGGGGCGAGGACGGCTGGGAGCTCGTCCAGGTCGTGCCCGGGCCGAACAACCCCGAGCAGCTGGTGGCCTACCTGAAGCGGGAGAAGCAGGCATGACCGGTGTGGTCGAGGCGAAGCTCTCCGAGCTCGGCCTGACGCTTCCGGAGGTCGTTCCGCCGATCGCCGCGTACCAGCCGGCCGTGCAGTCGGGTGTGTACGTCTTCACCTCGGGCCAGCTCCCGATGGTGGAGGGCAAGCTTCCGTGCACCGGCAAGGTCGGCGCGGAGGTCACCCCGGAGGAGGCCAAGAACCTGGCGCGTACGTGCGCGCTGAACGCCCTGGCCGCCGTCAAGTCGGTCACCGGCGACCTGGACCGTATCGCGCGTGTCGTGAAGGTCGTCGGCTTCGTCGCCTCCGCCGCGGACTTCACCGGCCAGCCGGCCGTGATCAACGGCGCGAGCGAGCTGCTGGGCGCGGTGCTCGGCGACAAGGGCGTGCACGCGCGCAGCGCGGTGGGCGTGGCGGTACTGCCGCTCGACGCGCCGGTCGAGATCGAGATCCAGGTCGAGCTCGCTTCCGCCTGAGCGGCCGCCTCCGCCCGAGGGCTCTCACGTCTGCCCGACGGCCGGGGTCCCGTCTCCGGACCCCGGTCTTCCGCCTCCGGGCCCCGGTCCTCTCGAACATCCAACCGGGAGCGGATAGCCTCCGGCCATGTCCAATGGTCAGTGGTACCCGCCCGAGTGGCCGGACCGGATCCGCGCCCTCGCCGGCGGTGAGCTCACCGTCGCGTCCCCCAAGCGGGCCGCCACCGTCATGCTGCTGCGGGACATGGCGGGCGGCCCCGTCGTGCACATGCTGCGCAGACGCGCCTCCATGGCCTTCGCCGGAGGCGCGTACGCGTATCCGGGCGGCGGAGTGGACCCGCGCGACGACGACCACCACGTGGGCTGGGCGGGCCCGTCGCTGGACGACTGGGCCGTGCGCCTGGGCGTGGACCCGGCGTCGGCGCAGGCCATCGTGTGCGCGGCGGTGCGCGAGACGTACGAGGAGGCCGGAGTGCTGCTCGCGGGCCCGACGGCCGGCACCGTGGTCGGCGACACCACGGGCGACGACTGGGAGGCGGACCGCCGGGCGCTGGTCGCCCGGGAACTGTCCTTCGCGGACTTCCTCCGGCAGAGGTCCCTGCTGCTGCGCTCGGACCTGCTGGGCGCGTGGGCGCGCTGGATCACCCCCGAGTTCGAGCCGAAGCGGTACGACACCTGGTTCTTCGTCGCCGCGCTGCCGGCCGGCCAGCGGACCCGCAACGCCTCGACGGAGGCGGACCGCACGGTGTGGATCAGCCCGGCGGAGGCGGCCGCGGGTTACGACAGGGGCGAGCTGCTGATGATGCCGCCGACGATCTCGACGCTGCGTACGCTCCAGCCGTACGCCACGGCTGCCGAGGCCCTCGCGGGCGCGGCGGACCAGGACCTGGCGCCGGTGCTCGCGCGGGCCCGCCTGGAGGGTGACGAGCTGGTGCTGAGCTGGCCGGGCCACGAGGAGTTCACGAAGCGCGTCGGGAACACCACGGGGAGCAGCGACCGTACCGAGAGCGCAGGAGGCACCGCATGACCGACGCGGCAGCGCTTCCCGGACAGCCCCGCGGCGGCGTGCTCTCCGGGCCCGCCACCGCACGCGCCGTCAACGTCCTGGCCCCGAACGCCTCCGCGATGACCCTCGACGGCACCAACACCTGGATCGTCTCCGAGCCCGGCTCCGGCCTGGCGGTCGTCGTCGACCCGGGGCCGCTCGACGAGGTACACCTGCGGGCGGTGATCGCCACCGCGGAGGAGGCGGGCAAGCGGGTCGCGCTGACCCTCCTCACCCACGGGCACCCCGACCACGCGGAGGGCGCTGCGCGCTTCGCCGAGCTGACGCGTACGCCCGTACGGGCCCTGGACCCGGCCCTGCGGCTCGGGGACGAGGGGCTTTCGGCGGGGAACGTCGTCACCACCGGGGGGCTGGAGATGCGCGTGGTGGCGACGCCGGGGCACACCGCCGACTCGCTCTGCTTCCACCTGCCCGCCGACCGGGCCGTGTTGACGGGCGACACCGTCCTCGGGCGCGGCACGACGGTCGTGGCGCACCCGGACGGGCGGCTCGGCGACTACCTCGACTCGCTGCGGCGGCTGCGTTCGCTGGCGGTCGACGACGGGGTGCAGGTCGTGCTGCCCGGGCACGGGCCCGTCCTGGAAGACGCGCAGGGCGTGGTCGAGTACTACCTGGCCCACCGCGCGAACCGGCTCGCGCAGGTCGAGACGGCCGTCGAGGACGGGTACGTCAGCGCGTCCGAGGTCGTCGCCCGCGTGTACGCGGACGTGGACCGGTCACTGTGGCCGGCGGCCGAGCTCTCGGTGCGGGCGCAGCTGGAGTACCTGCGGGAGCACGGCCTGATCTAGTACGGAGCTGTCCGGGCCCGGCGGCCCGGTCGGGCCTCCTCGCGCTTGAACCGATCGGTGGGACGGGGACGGCCGGCCCGTCCTCCGGGCGGAGGGCGACGGTCTCGCCGTACGCGGAGGCCTCACGCGCCGCGGCACGCCGCCCCTGACGCTCGTCGCCGCCCCCTCGCCCGTCACCGGCCGTGTGCACAGAGTGGCCGCTGCCGCTGCCGCTGACACCCGGGCCGGAAACGCGGAAGGGCCACCCCTTGGCGGGGTGGCCCTTCCGGCAGTCGTACCAACTCGTACTAGCGCGAGCGCTTCGCCAGGCGCTCCACGTCCAGCAGGATCACGGCCCGCGCCTCCAGGCGCAGCCAGCCGCGGCCCGCGAAGTCGGCGAGGGCCTTGTTGACCGTCTCGCGGGACGCACCGACCAGCTGGGCCAGCTCCTCCTGCGTCAGGTCGTGCACGACGTGGATGCCCTCCTCCGACTGCACGCCGAAGCGGCGCGACAGGTCGAGGAGCGCACGGGCGACACGGCCCGGCACGTCGGAGAAGACCAGGTCCGACATCTGGTCGTTGGTCTTGCGCAGCCGGCGGGCCACGGCGCGCAGGAGCGCCGTGGCCACCTCCGGGCGGGCGTTCAGCCAGGGCTGGAGGTCGCCGTGGCCGAGGCCGAGCAGCTTGACCTCCGTCAGGGCGGTCGCGGTGGCGGTGCGCGGGCCCGGGTCGAAGAGCGACAGCTCACCGATCAGCTCACCGGGACCGAGGACGGCCAGCATGTTCTCGCGGCCGTCGGGGGAGGTGCGGTGCAGCTTCACCTTGCCCTCGGTCACCACGTACAGGCGGTCGCCGGGGTCGCCCTCGTGAAAGAGGGCGTCGCCGCGAGCGAGCGTCACCTCACTCATCGAGGCGCGGAGCTCCGCGGCCTGCTCGTCATCGAGCGCCGCGAAGAGCGGGGCGCGCCGCAGAACGTCGTCCACGAGTTCTCTCCTTGTCGACCTGCTCACAGAAACCGTGATCACCATGATGCCGGACGGTAAAACTAGTGCGATCAATCACAAGTTTGACGTACCGGCGTGCCTGACCGTGCGGCAGGGGGCCGATTGGGTTGGCAATTGGCTGTGACCGGGGCGGATGTCAGTGCCGGGCTTTAGGCTGGCCGGGTGTCCAAATCGCCGGTGAGAGTGCAGGCCAAGGGGGCCGAACAGGTGACCGAAGCCCATAATTCTGCTGTGGGCGAACAAGTGCCGACCCAGCCCAGAAAAGCCAAAAAAGAGGATAAAACGCCCAAAGCTGTGAAGCCTGTGAAGGTCGCCGGGTCGGAGTCGCGCCTGGCCATGGTCCGCCGCGCCCGCCGGATCAACCGCGAGTTGGCCGAGGTCTATCCGTACGCCCATCCCGAGCTGGACTTCGAGAACCCGTTCGAGCTGCTGGTCGCCACGGTCCTCTCCGCCCAGACCACCGACCTGCGGGTCAACCAGACCACCCCGGCCCTCTTCGCCACGTACCCGACGCCCGAGGCCATGGCGGCCGCGGCCCCCGAGGAGCTGGAGCGGATCATCCGGCCGACGGGTTTCTTCCGCGCCAAGGCCCGTTCCCTGCTCGGCCTGTCCACGGCCCTGCGGGACAACTTCGGCAGCGAGGTCCCCGGCCGTCTGGAGGACCTGGTCACGCTGCCCGGCGTCGGCCGCAAGACCGCCAACGTCGTGCTGGGCAACGCGTTCGGCGTCCCGGGGATCACGGTCGACACCCACTTCGGACGGCTTGTGCGCCGCTGGAAATGGACTGAGCACGAGGACCCGGAGAAGGTCGAGGCGGACATCGCCGCGATCTTCCCGAAGCGCGAGTGGACGATGCTCTCGCACCGGATCATCTTCCACGGCCGCCGTGTCTGCCACTCCCGCAAGCCGGCCTGCGGCGCCTGCCCGATCGCGCACCTGTGCCCGTCCTACGGCGAGGGCGAGACGGACCCGGAGAAGGCGAAGAAGCTCCTCAAGTACGAGATGGGCGGCCACCCGGGGCAGCGGCTGAAGCCCCCGCCGGGCTTCCCGGGAGAGCCGGCGCCCCCGCTGGGGACCGCCGGGTGACGGGTGTACGGGATGGCGTGGAACGAACAGGCCCGCTTCGGGCGTTGTGACGACGGGGGTGCCCATGGCGCGTAGGAGCGAGACGTACGACAGCGGAGCGGCCGGGACGGTGGAGGCGGGCGGCCTGCCCGAGATCGCCGTGACGAGCACCGGGCTGCCCGGATGGCTCGATCCGGTGGCCGAGGCCGCCCGGTCCGTGCGCCCCGAGCAGCTCAGCCGCTTCCTGCCGCCCGAGAGCGGCGCCGGGCGCCAGTCGGCCGTGCTGATCCTCTTCGGCGAGGGCGAGAAGGGCCCCGAGCTGCTGCTCATGGAGCGGGCGGGCAGCCTGCGCTCGCACGCGGGACAGCTGAGCTTCCCCGGCGGCGCCCTCGACCCCGCCGACGGCGATCCGAAATCGGCAGGCCCGTTGCGCGCCGCGCTCCGCGAGGCCGAAGAGGAAACCGGACTCGACCCCTCGGGCGTCCAGGTCTTCGGCGTACTGCCCCGCCTCTACATCCCCGTCAGCGACTTCGTCGTGACGCCCGTCCTCGGCTGGTGGCGCGAGCCGAGCCCGGTCGGGGTCGTCGATCCCGCCGAGACCGCGAGCGTGTTCACGGTCTCCGTGGCGGATCTCACGGATCCGGCCAACCGCGTGACGAGTGTGCACCCGCGCGGCCACAGCGGTCCGGCGTTCCTGGTCGGGCCGGCGCTGGTCTGGGGTTTCACCGCGGGTGTGATCGACAAGATCCTGCACTACGCGGGCTGGGAGCGTCCCTGGGACCGCTCCCGGCAGGTCCCGCTCGACTGGCACGCGTGACAGGGTGGCCATGTGAACGTCCTGGACATCTTGTTGCTGGTCGCGGCGGTGTGGTTCGCGATCGTCGGGTACCGACAGGGATTCGTCGTCGGCATTCTGTCGGTGATCGGCTTCCTCGGCGGTGGTCTCGTCGCGGTCTACCTGCTGCCCCTCGCGTGGGACCAGCTGACCGACGGATCGGAAGTCAGCTCGACGGCCGCCGTCGTCGCGGTCGTCATCGTGATCGTCTTCGCCTCGGTGGGCCAGGCCTTCACCACCCACCTCGGCAACAAACTCCGCAGATACATCACCTGGTCGCCCGCGCGCGTCCTGGACGCCTCGGGCGGCGCGCTGGTCAACGTCGTCGCGATGCTCCTGGTCGCCTGGCTGATCGGCTCCATGCTCGCGCAGACCTCGCTGCCCACGCTGGGCAAGGAGGTCCGCAACTCCAAGGTGCTCCTCGGCGTCTCGCGCGTGATGCCCGACCAGGCGAACATGTGGTTCACGGACTTCAGGTCGGTCCTCGCGCAGAACGGCTTCCCCCAGGTCTTCAGCCCCTTCTCCAACGAGCCCATCACCGAGGTCGAGGCCCCGGACCCGGCGCTCGCGGGAAGCCCCGTCGCCGCCCGCGCGAAGAAGTCCATCGTCAAGGTCGTCGGTACGGCCCCGAGTTGCGGCAAGGTCCTCGAGGGCACCGGTTTCGTCTTCGACGACCGCCGCGTCATGACGAACGCTCACGTCGTGGGGGGCGTCGACGAGCCGACCGTGCAGATAGGCGGAGAAGGCCGCCGGTACGACGCCACGGTGGTGCTCTACGACTGGGAGCGCGACATCGCCGTACTGGACGTTCCGAACCTCGACGCCCCGGCGCTGGAGTTCATGGGCCCCGACGACGACGCGCGCAGCGGCGACAGCGCGATCGTCGCGGGCTTCCCGGAGAACGGCTCCTACGACGTCCGATCCGCCCGCGTCCGCGGCCGAATCAACGCCGACGGCCCGGACATCTACCACCACGGCACGGTCCGGCGCGACGTCTACTCGCTCTTCGCGACCGTCCGCCAGGGCAACTCGGGCGGCCCGCTGCTGACGCCCGACGGCAAGGTCTACGGCGTCGTCTTCGCCAAGTCCCTCGACGACGCCGACACGGGGTACGCCCTGACGGCCGACGAGGTCCGCGAGGACATCCGCCTCGGCAGCGCCGCCAACCAGCAGGTCGACAGTCAGGAATGCGCGCTCTGACGACTCCGACACGCTGACGATTCCGAGAGGCCGGTTCACCCTCACATGCGTCTGACGATCCTCGGCGGCGGCGGCTTCCGCGTCCCCCTCGTGTACGGAGCGCTCCTGCGCGACCGCGCCGAGGGCCGCGTCACCCACGTCACCCTCCACGACCTGGACCGCGCCCGCCTGAGCGCCGTCGCCCACGTCCTGGCCGACCAGGCCGCCGGCGTCCCGGACGCGCCGGCCGTATCCGTCACCACCGACCTCGACGACGCCCTGCGCGGCGCCGACTTCGTCTTCTCCGCCATCCGGGTCGGCGGCCTGGAGGGCAGGGCCGCCGACGAGAGTGTCGCCCTCGCCGAGGGCGTCCTGGGCCAGGAGACGGTCGGCGCGGGCGGCATCGCCTACGGACTGCGTACGGTCCCGGTGGCCGTCGACATCGCGCGGCGCGTGGCGCGGCTCGCCCCCGACGCGTGGGTCATCAACTTCACCAACCCCGCCGGCCTCGTCACCGAGGCCATGTCCCGCCACCTCGGCGAGCGCGTCATCGGCATCTGCGACTCGCCCGTGGGCCTCGGGCGCCGCGTCGCCCACGCGCTCGGCGTCGCCGACCCGGCGCGGGTGCGGCTCGACTACACCGGCCTCAACCACCTCGGCTGGCTGCACGGGGTGTACGCCGACGACGAGCCCGGCCGAAACCTGCTCCCGGCCCTCTTCGACGACGAGCGCGTCCTGACCTCCTTCGAGGAGGGCAGGCTCTTCGGAGCCGAGTGGCTGCGCTCGCTCGGCTCCGTCCCGAACGAATACCTGCACTACTACTACTTCAACCGCGAGACGGTCACCGCCTACCGTGAGGCGAAGCAGACCCGCGGCGCGTTCCTGCGCGACCAGCAGGCACGCTTCTACGACGGCATGGCGGACCGCACGTCGGCGTCGGGCGCCCTGGCCGCGTGGGACCGTACCCGCGCCGAGCGCGAAGCCACGTACATGGCGGAGAACCGGGAGGCGGCGGGCGCGGGCGAGCGCGCCGCCGACGACCTGGAGTCCGGCGGGTACGAATACGTCGCGCTCGCGCTGATGCGGGCCATCGCCCGCGACGAACGCGCCACGCTCATCCTCAACGTCCGCAACCGGGGCACGCTGCCGCTGCTCGACGACGCGGCCGTCGTCGAAGTCCCGTGCCGGGTCGACGCGGCCGGCGCCCACCCCCTCGCCGTGTCACCGCTGACCGGCCACGAGGCGGGCCTGGTGGCGGCGGTCAAGGCGGTGGAGCGGTGTGTACTCCAGGCGGGGGAGAGCGGGTCGGCGCGAGCGGCGGTGAAGGCGTTCGCCCTGCATCCGCTCGTCGACTCGGTCACAGTGGCACGAAGACTGCTCGACGGCTACCGGAGCGCGCACCCCGGACTCGCCTATCTCAAGTCCGGGGCGCGGTAGCTCCAGCGGTTTCGGCCGCGTCAGGTGTGCCGGTTGTTCTTGTCGCGTACGTCGCGTCAGTCGCGGGGATGACGCAACCGCGCCGAGACCCAGCGGGCCCGTCGGCGGAGAATGCGGGGAATCCCGATCGTGCGGGAAGGCGGGCCGTGGCCGTGGCTCTGGTCCTGCGGACCGCCCCTTTCCTGGGTGCTCAGCGCGGTGGCCGAGCGGCGATTGCGTGCTGCGTCACCGTAGTCGTGCGTCCAGCCCATACCCGACGTGTGCCCGTACCCCATGGTCCGTAATCGCGCCGGGGGCAGCCAATTGGCCTATGCGTCAGGCAATTGGCTGTTCGTAGGACAAGCGTTCCGGTGGCTGGGTGGTCGGTCAGCGGTCCGGCTCGGGATCCTTCAGCCAGTTGACCAGCTCGGTCGAGAAAGCCGCCGGGTCCTCCTCGTGCGGGAAGTGCCCCAGCCCGTCGAACAGCCGCCACCGGTACGGGGCTTCGACGTATTCGCCGGAACCCGCCGCGCTGCGCGTGCGCATCACCGGGTCGAGCGAGCCGTGCAGATGCAGCGTCGGCACCTGCACCGGCCGCTTCATGCGCCGGTTGAACTGGATGCCGTCCGGTCGTGCCATCGACCGCACCATCCATCGGTACGGCTCGATCGAGCAGTGCGCCGTCGACGGGATCGACATCGCCCGCCGGTACACGTCGACGTCCTCGTCGTCCGGCAGCCGCGGACCCGACCAGTCGCGGATCAGCCGCCCCACCAACGCCGCGTCGTCCGCGACCAGCTGACGCTCGGGCAGCCACGGGCGCTGGAATCCCCAGATGTACGATCCGGCCCGCGTCTGGGACACGTCGGAGAGCATCGCCGAGCGCCAGCGGCGCGGGTGCGGCATCGAGGAGACCACGAGCCGGCGCACCATCTTGGGCCGCATCACGGCCGCCGTCCACGCCAGGTACCCGCCGAGGTCGTGTCCGACGAGCGCCGCGTCCGGCTCGCCGAGCGAACGCACCACGCCGGTGATGTCGAGCGCGAGGTTCGCCGGGTCGTAACCCCGCGGCGTACGGTCGCTGCCGCCCACGCCCCGCAGGTCCATCGCGACGGCCCGGAACCCGGCCTCGGCGAGCGCGGTCAGCTGGTGCCGCCACGTCCACCAGAACTGCGGAAAGCCGTGCAGCAGCAGCACCAGCGGGCCGTCCCCTGCCTCCGCGATGTGGAAGCGCGCGCCGTTGGCCGCGACCTCGCGGTGGGTCCACGGCCCGTCGGGACGTACGACAGAAGAGGGTGTCGGTGCGGGCACGGGCGCAGGTGCGGGCGCGGGAGCGCCGGAGTCGGAATCAGGGGCCGTCATGTGGACGAGCGTGCCACAGCCACTGCCTTGTCACCGACCTGGCGGGGATGAGGCTTGGCGCCCTGGAGCACGGCCGCCGTCTGCTTGGCCGAGGCGATGCTCTTCTCCGGCGGCTTGACCTTCTTGAACTTCGACACGGCGATCAGCGCCAGCAGACCCGCCAGCAGCAGGAACGCGCCGCCGACGATCAGGAAGGACCAGGCGAGACCCAACCCCAGGTTGTGGATGCCGTACGCCGCGGCGAAGCTCAGCACCGGCAGGGAGAAGAGCGCGAACACCCCCGCGACACCGATGGCGCTGCCGCCGATACCGACGCGCTTGACGTCCTGCCTCAGCTCGGCCTTGGCCAGCGCGATCTCGTCGTGCACGAGCGCGGACATCTCGGCGGTCGCCGAGGCGACCAACTGGCCGAGGCTGCGGTCGACGGTGTCAGCGGTGCGGACGCTGTCAGTGGTGCGGGCGGGGTCACTCATCGCTCTCTCCCTCTTCTACGTCTGCTGTTTCGGTGGATCTGATGTCAGATCATGCCGGACCGTCGCCCTTGCTGCCGGATGCCCCCGCGAGTTCCGCGAGCTTGCGGTGGGCCGCGGCCTTCTCCTCGTAGATCGCGGCCATCCGCAGGTGGTACTCGGGCTGGTCGAGCTCGTAGATGTCCGGGATGCCGTCGTGGTCGTCGTCGCGCTCCTCGTCCTCGACCATCGCGCGGTACTTGCGTACCCGAAGCTTGAGCAGGATCCCGGAGATCACGGCGGCGATCAGCGACCCGATGAGCACGGAGGCCTTGACCTGGTCGGTCAGCGCGGCGTTCCCGGTGAAGGCGAGTTCGCCGATGAGCAGCGAGACGGTGAAGCCGATGCCGGCCAGCGAGGCGACGGCGAAGACGTCGGGCCAGACCAGGTCGTCGTTGAGTTCGGCCTTGGTGAAGCGGGCCGCCAGCCAGGTGCCGCCGAAGATGCCGACGGCCTTGCCGACCACCAGGCCGAGGACGACGCCGAGGGTCTCGGGCCGGGTGAACACGTCGCCGGCCGCCTCGCCGGAGATGGAGACACCGGCGGAGAAGAGGGCGAACAGCGGCACGGCGATCCCCGCCGAAAGGGGACGCACGAGGTGCTCGATGCGCTCGCCCGGGGAGTGTGCCTCGTTCTCGTTCCGGCTGCAGCGCAGCATCAGGCCCATTGCGACACCGGCGATGGTGGCGTGTACGCCGCTGTTGTACATCAGGGCCCAGATGGCCAGGGCGAGCGGTACGTAGATGTACCAGCCGCGCACACGGCCCCGCAGCAGCAGCCAGAACACGGCGAGACCCACGACCGCGCCGCCGAGCGCGAGGAAGTCGAGGTCGCTGGTGAAGAAGACCGCGATGATCAGGATCGCGAACAGGTCGTCGACGACGGCCAGGGTGAGCAGGAAGGCGCGCAGCGCGGACGGCAGCGAGGTGCCGATCACCGCGAGGACGGCGAGCGCGAAGGCGATGTCGGTGGCGGTCGGGACGGCCCAGCCGCCCAGGGACCCGTCCCCGAGGACGTTGACCAGGACGTACACCAGGGCCGGCATCACCATGCCGCTGAGGGCGGCTACGACGGGCAGCGCGGCGGCCTTGGGATCGCGCAGCTCACCGGCGACCAGTTCGCGCTTCAGCTCGATGCCCGCGACGAAGAAGAAGACGGCGAGCAGGCCGTCGGCCGCCCAGTGCTGGACGGAGAGGTCGAGGCCGAGCGAGGCGGGCCCCAAGTGGAAGTTGCGTATCGACGCGTAGCTGTCGCTGAGCCCGGTGTTCGCCCATATCAGCGCGGCTATCGCGGCTACGAGGAGCAGTACGCCGCCCACGGTCTCGGTCCGCAGGGCATCCGTCACGAACGTACGTTCGGGAAGTGAGAGCCGTCCGAGGAACTTGCGCGGGCCGGGCGGGCCGGACGGGGTGGGCGGGGTGGTCGAAGCAGGTGCGGCCACGGGTGAAAACCTCCGGTCGGTGGGCAGCATGGAGCACATTGCCGACCAGACTTCCCGGCACACCTGTGGACTATTGACGCGTTCCTGACGCGGGCACCCACTCTACCGGGGGCGTGCAAGGACGAAATCCGGTGATCATCACTTTACGGGCAGAGCGGGCACCCGGCTCGGGGAGCCGGGTGCCCGCTCTGGGGTCGTACTAACACGGTCGTGCCCGATGGACCGATGGACCGATGAGCCGACGGGACCGACGAACGGCGTGGCCCCCGGGGCGTCGGCGCCCGCTCTCAGTCCTCGCTGGAGGCGTTCGGCAGCTTGGTCTGGATCAGGTCCATCACCGAGGAGTCGGTGAGCGTGCTGACATCGCCCAGCTGCCGGTTCTCGGCGACGTCGCGCAGCAGTCGCCGCATGATCTTGCCGGAGCGGGTCTTGGGCAGCTCGGCCACCGGGAGGATCCGCTTGGGCTTGGCGATCGGGCCGAGGGTGGCGCCGACGTGGTTGCGGAGCTCGGCGACGAGGGTCTCCGTCTCGGACGCCGTACCGCGCAGGATCACGAAGGCGACGATGGCCTGGCCGGTCGTCTCGTCGTTCGCGCCGACGACCGCCGCCTCGGCGACGGACGGGTGCGAGACGAGTGCCGACTCGACCTCGGTGGTCGAGATGTTGTGGCCGGAGACCAGCATCACGTCGTCGACCCGGCCGAGCAGCCAGATGTCACCGTCGTCGTCCTTCTTGGCGCCGTCGCCCGCGAAGTACTTGCCGGGGAAGCGGGACCAGTAGGTGTCGATGAAGCGCTGGTCGTCGCCCCAGATCGTACGGAGCATGGACGGCCACGGCTCGGTCAGGACCAGGTAGCCGCCGCCCCCGTCGGGCACCTCGTTCGCCTCGTCGTCGACGACGGTCGCGCTGATGCCGGGCAGCGCGCGCTGGGCGGATCCGGGCTTGGTCGCGGTGACGCCGGGCAGCGGCGAGATCATCATCGCGCCGGTCTCGGTCTGCCACCAGGTGTCCACGATCGGACACGTGTCGGCGCCGATGTGCTTGCGGTACCACATCCAGGCCTCGGGGTTGATCGGCTCACCGACCGAGCCGAGGATCCGCAACGAGGACAGGTCGAACTTGGCGGGGATGTCGTCCCCCCACTTCATGAACGTGCGGATCGCGGTCGGCGCGGTGTAGAGGATCGTGACGCCGTACTTCTGCACGATCTCCCAGAAGCGCCCCTGGTGCGGAGTGTCGGGCGTGCCCTCGTACATGACCTGCGTCGCGCCGTTGGCCAGCGGGCCGTACACGATGTACGAGTGCCCGGTCACCCAGCCGATGTCGGCCGTGCACCAGTAGACGTCGGTCTCCGGCTTGAGGTCGAAGACGGCGTGGTGGGTGTAGGCCGCCTGGGTGAGGTAACCGCCGGAGGTGTGCAGGATGCCCTTGGGCTTACCCGTGGTACCGGACGTGTAGAGGATGAAGAGCGGGTGCTCCGCGTCGAAGGCCTCGGGGGTGTGCTCGGCGGACTGGCGGGCGACGATCTCGTCCCACCAGACGTCCTTGCTGTCGTCCCACGCGGTGTCCTGGCCCGTGCGGCGTACGACCAGGACGTGCTCCACCTGCGGGCACTTGGCGACGGCCTCGTCGATGGCGGGCTTGAGGGCGGAGGGCTTGCCCCGCCGGTGGCCGCCGTCCGAGGTGATGACGACCTTGGCGTCCGCGTCCTGGATGCGGGAGGCGATGGCGTCGGCCGAGAAACCGCCGAAGACGACCGAGTGCGCGGCGCCGATGCGGGCACAGGCCAGCATCGCCACGGCAGCCTCGGGAATCATCGGCAGGTAGACGGCGACCCGGTCGCCCTTGGCGACACCCAGCTCGGTGAGGGCGTTGGCGGCGCGTGAGACCTCGTCCTTGAGCTCGGCGTAGGTGATGGCGCGGCTGTCGCCGGGCTCGCCCTCGAAGTGGATGGCGACGCGGTCGCCGTGGCCGGCCTCGACGTGGCGGTCCACGCAGTTGTACGCGACGTTGAGCCTCCCGTCGGCGAACCACTTCGCGAAGGGCGGGTTCGACCAGTCGAGTGTCTCGGTCGGCTCGGTGGCCCAGGTGAGCCGCCGGGCCTGCTCGGCCCAGAAGCCCAGCCTGTCCGCCTTGGCCTGTTCGTACGCCTCCGCCGTGACGTTGGCGTTCGCTGCCAGCTCGGCGGGCGGCGCGAAACGGCGCTCCTCCTTCAAGAGGTTGGCCAGGCTTTCGTTGCTCACGACATCTCCCATTCCCAGGGCGTCCGATGTGTCCCGTGCCCTAGCTCATCAGTCTCGTGCCCGGGTGACAAGAGCCTTCCGGGAATTGGTTTAGACCTGTGAGCTGGGGCGGGTCGCATTCGGCCGGTGTTTGCGGCGGCGTGCGGCCCCTCTTCGCAGGGCGGCGCGGGGAGGGGCCATACGGTCTCACGGACGCGGAGGCGGATCGGTTCAGGCGCGCGATTCCTGGAGTGCGCCTTCCGCCTCGCCTTCCGTCTCGTTTCCCGTCCCGCCTTCCGTATCCGAAGGGCCGACCCGGTCGAAGACTTCCCCGGTTCCGTCGGCCCGGACGCCGTCCTTCAGCAGATACGCCTGGGCCTCGCCGACATGGAAGTACATGCCGTGCAGTTCGAGCGTGCCCTCGGCGAGCCGGCGGCGCACCGCCTCGTGCGTGCGCAGATGCTCCAACTGCTGGACCACATTGGTCAGGCAGAGCTGCTCGATCGCATCGGCCGGCATCCGTCCCGAGATCCTCGCCCAGGAGTGGCGCCTGCTCCTCATCCGCTCCAGGCTGGGTGTGCCGTGCCGCAGCCAGCGCCGCAACGGCGTCTCGGCTCCGTCCTGAGGTGCGGTGAGCAGGGCCTGCATCGCGCCGCAGCCGGAGTGCCCGCAGACGGTGATGGACTGGACCTTCAGTACGTCCACGGCGTATTCGATGGCCGCCGCGACCGAGTCGTCCGTGCTCTCCGTACCGGGTGGCGGAACGAGGTTGCCCACATTCCGTACGGTGAAGAGGTCACCGGGGCCACTGGACGTGATCATGCTGGTGACCAGTCGGGAGTCCGCGCAGGTGATGAAGAGTTGCGACGGCGTCTGTCCCTCGCGGGCAAGCCGGGCCAGCTCCTCGCGCACCAGCGGCGCCGTGTTCCGCTGGAAGGCGCTGAGCCCGGTGGCCAGTTGGCCGGCGCCGGCGCCGGCGCTCGCCAGGCCCGGCGTGAGGGACGGCACGGCGGCGTGGTCGTCGCAGTGGTGGTTGCGCCAGGGGGTCCACGGCCGGCAGCAGGTGTGGGCGGAGCGAGTGAAGCGAGTGGAGTGGGTGGAGCGGGCGGAGCGGACGGAGTGCGTGGAGTCGGCAGAGCCGGGAAGGCCGGCGGAGCCGGTGCCGGAGTCCGGCTCGGTGAACCGGTGGCCCGAACGCCCGGTGATTTCGACCCGGCCCCCTTGCGCGACATGCGCGTCCCGCCAGTGCTGGAGTGTTTCGTACGCAGCGTGGTCCATGAAGGACCCCTCCAACTCGACGACCGCGTCGTCCCCCTGGGGTACCTGGCTCAGCGCACGGCTCAGCCGGGGCACCGCCAGGAAGGTCAACTGACCCCGCACCCTGATGTGGTGGGTGCCGTCCGCCGTCGCCTCCGCGGTGACGTGAGTCTTGGCCAGCCGGTGCAGCGCAACCGCGACCGCGACCGCGATCCCCATCACCACACCTTCCAGCACACCGAGGAGAACGACCCCGGTGACCGTCACCACGTACACCACTACCTCCCGGTGGCGGGAGGCGCTGCGGATGTGCGTGACGTTCACCATCTGGAAACCGATGACCATCACCAGCGCGGCGAGCGCGGGCAGCGGGATCAGGTCGATGACCGGGACGAGGAAGAGCGCGGCCAGGACGATCCACAGGCCGTGCAGCATGGTGGAGTGCCGGCTGACCGCGCCCGCCGACACATTGGCGACGCTCCGTACGGCGACACCGGCGACCGGCAGCCCGCCGAGTGCTCCGGACACGATGTTCGCGGCTCCCTGCCCGGTCAGTTCGCGATCCAGGTCCGCGCGCATTCCGCCGGTGCGCGGCTCCTTGCGCGCGGACACCAGCTTGTCGACGGCTACGGCCGAAAGCAGTGACTGCACGCTCGTGACCAGCGTGACCGTGAGCACGGCCGCGGCGATCCCGAGCACCGGCCCTTCCGGAAGCCCCGGCAGCGCATGGCTGCTCCAGGACGGCAGGTCGACGCGCGGCACCTTCATCCCGGTCAGTACCGCGAGCACGGCGGCGGCAGCCACCGCGACGAGGGCGGCCGGTACCGTCCGGGCGATCTGTCCTGCGCGTCCAGGAATGTGCGGCCAGAAGAGAAGCACGGCGACGGTGAGGGCGCTCACCAGAATGGCCGGCCCGTGGAGGTCGGCCAACTGGGCCGGCAGGCCGCGCGCGTTGTCGACGGCGGAGCTCTGCGGTGTGCCGCCGAGGACGATGTGAAGTTGGGACAGGGCGATGGTGGCGCCGATGCCGGCCAGCATGCCGTGCACGATCGCCGGGCTGACGGCTAGGGCGGAACGGGCCACGCGCACTGCTGACAGCGCCAGTTGGGCGAAGCCGGCGAGGACGGTGATGGCACAGGTGGTGCGCCAGCCGTACTGCAGGATCAGCTCGGCCGTGACCACCGTGAGTCCCGCGGCCGGCCCACTGACCTGGAGCGGAGCTCCGCCCAGTCGACCGGCGACGATGCCGCCGACGGCGGCGGCGACGAGGCCGGCCTGGAGCGGGGCGCCGGTGGCCAGGGCGATTCCCAGGGAGAGCGGCAGTGCGATCAGGAAGACGGAGATCGAGGCTGACAAGTCGGCTCCCGCGATACGGAATCGGCGGGGGCGGTTGCCGCCGTCGCCCGGCGGGGGGCTGTGGAGGCGTCGGAATCGGGATGCGCGCGTGGTGCGCGAAGAGTGGTCGGTGCGGGTGGGGGCGCAAGCGGACATGGTTCCCGTCTCCTCCGGGGCAGCGCGGTCGCGGAATGTGGGACGCGGCCGTGGGTCACGGCGTGCAGCGGCGGGATTTTCAACTCTCAGTAAACGAATGGTAATGCAGAGTAAAGAATCAAGGGGGTGATTAGGTGCAAATGGTCTAGAAGTTCACCCATTTCAGCGCATAAAAAATTTAAGCGGCTTGTCGTACTTTCTTCCCCTTCGGAACGTGCGAAGTTTGCGGCGCAATGTCGGCACTTCAGCGCAGGAAACCTGAGGGAAGAGGGTGGGCGGATGATGGCCGCCGCGAAGAGGATCGCCTTCGGCGTCGCCGCAATGACCATGGTGAGTGTGCTCGCCGCCTGTTCCGGACCCGTCGGGCCGGAACCCCCCCAGGCCGAGGGGGGCGCCCACGGGGAGAAGGAGGGGACCCCCGCCGCGGCGCCCGAGAACGCGGTGCGCCTGATCGGCGACGGCTCCACGGCGTACACGGGCAAGCAGCCGCACCTGCCCAGGCCCCAGCGGCTGAAGCCGGGCCAGAAGCCGCCGCAGTTCGTGGTGTTCTCCTGGGACGGGGCGGGGGAGGACAGCCAGCGGCTCTTCTCCCGCTTCCGTGAGGTCGGCAAGAAGTACGACGCGACGATGACGTACTTCCTCAGCGGCGTGTACCTGCTGCCGGAGGAGAAGCGGCACCTCTACGACCCTCCTCAGCACTCGCAGGGCCGTTCCGACATCGGCTTCAACGACATCGCGGGAATCAGCGACACCGTGGACCAGCTGCGCGGCGCGTGGCTGGACGGCAACGAGATCGGCACGCACTTCAACGGCCACTTCTGCGGCAAGGACGGCGGCGTCGGAACCTGGTCCGCGGGGGAGTGGAAGAGCGAGATCGCGCAGGCCAAGGCGTTCGTGAAGCGCTGGAAGACCAACTCGGGCCTGCAGGAGGCGAAGCCGCTGCCCTTCGACTACGACAAGGAGCTCATCGGCGCCCGCACGCCCTGCCTGGAAGGGCAGAAGAACATGATGCGGGCCGGAAAGGAGCTGGGCTTCCGCTACGACTCGAGCGGTGTCGGCAAGCAGGTGTGGCCGAAGAAGACCCAGGGCCTGTGGGACATTCCGCTCCAGTTGGTCCCGGTGCCGGGACGGGCCTTCGAGACGCTCTCGATGGACTACAACTTCATGGTCAACCAGTCGGGAACGGTCAAGGGTGACCCGTCCCAGCACGAGTTCTGGGGCAACCAGATGCGTGACGGCCTGCTGAAGGCCTTCGACCGCTCGTACAACGGAAACCGCGCCCCGCTGATCATCGGCAACCACTTCGAGTCCTGGAACGGCGGCACGTACATGCGCGCCATCGAGGAGACGATCAAGACGGTTTGCGTACAGCGGGACGTGCGCTGCGTCTCCTTCCGGCAGGTCGTCGACTGGCTGGACGCGCAGGACCCGAAGGTGCTGGCGAAGATGCGCACCCTGGGGGTCGGCGAGGCCCCGAAGGGGGGCTGGGCGTCATTCCTGGCCGCCCAGCCGGCGGCCACCCCGAGCAGTGTCCGGCCGGGCGCCGCCCACCCGGACAGCCGCTCGCCCGAGCGCCGGGACGACCTTCCCGGTCACGCCGGCTGAGCGGCACCGACCTCCGCGAGACGCTCATCGAGTACGAAGGCGGGGTCGACCTGGGCGGCCAGGTCGGCGCCCGTCTTCGCGTTGCCCCAGCTCTCCGCGTTCTTCAGGTGAAAGTGCACCATCTGGCGCGTGTAGCGATCCCAGTCGCGGTGCGCGTACGAGTCCTCCGCGGCGTTCTGCAGGGTCTGGAGGGCGAGGCGGTTGTCCGCTTCCAGCAGCTCGAAGCGTGAAGGGCGGCCCTTCTCCATCGTGCGGACCCAGTCGGACGCGCGGACGGTCACCAGGAGGTCGTCGCCCACCTGCTCCCGCAGGAAGTCGATGTCGTCCTGCCCCTGCACCTTGTTGCCGACGACCTTGAGGGACACGCCGTAGTCCCGGGCGTACTCCTTGTACTGGCGGTAGACGGAGACCCCCTTGCGGGTCGGTTCGGCCACCAGGAAGGTCATGTCGAAGCGGGTGAACAGGCCGGAGGCGAAGGAGTCGGAGCCGGCCGTCATGTCGACGACGACGTACTCGTCCGAACCGTCGACGAGGTGGTTGAGGCACAGCTCGACCGCGCCGACCTTGGAGTGGTAGCAGGCGACACCCAGATCGGACTCGGTGAAGGGGCCGGTGGCCATGAGCCGGATCTCGCCGTCGTCGAGCCGCACGGTACGGGCACACGCGTCGTAGACGGGATTGTCCTCGCTCACCCGGAGGAGGCGGGAGCCCTCGCCCGGCGGCGTTGTCTTGATCATCGTCTCGGCGGAGGCGATACGGGGGTTGGTGCCGCGCAGGTACTCCTTGATGAGGGGGAGGTGCGCGCCCATCGCGGGCAACGCGGCGGCTTCCGTCTCGTCGAGACCGAGCGCGGCGCCCAGGTGCTGGTTGATGTCGGCGTCCACGGCGATGACCGGGGCCTCGTTGGCGGTGAGGTGGCGGATGAAGAGCGAGGACAGCGTCGTCTTGCCGCTGCCGCCCTTCCCTACGAAAGCGATCTTCATGTTCACCAAGGGTAATCTCATGATTGCGCCTTGTGCGCACCCCGAGTGAAGAAGACCACTCCAAGGTGGGGCGGGGGCTGGGAATGCGTAGGGTCCTTACTTATGAGTACGAACGCTGATCCCCTCGCGGCGCTCGGCGCGCTGCCCGGTGTGCCCGAGGCCGTGGACTCCGTACGCAAGGCCGTCGACCGGGTATACGGGCACCGGGTCATGCGGCGCCGCAGTAACGAGATCACCGCGGAGGCGGCGCTGCGCGGGGCGCGCGGCTCGGCTGCGCTCTCGGGTGCGGACTGGGCGCTGGAGGAGGTGCGGCGGCGTACCGACTTCAGCATCGACGGGGAGTCGCGGACGGTCGGCGCGGCGCTGCGGCTGACCGCGGAGGCCGGACAGCTGCTGTCCATCTGGCGGCAGTCGCCGCTGCGGGTGCTGGCCCGGCTGCATCTGGTGGCGGCGGGCGGTGCGGGCGTGTCGGACGAGTTGGTGGGTCGGCCGCGGTTCGCGGGCGAGCCGGTGGACGAGCCCCTGGTCGAACTTCCGCTGCCGGGCGCCGACGAGGTGGCGGGCCGGCTCGAAGGGCTTTCGGAACTCGTCATCGCGGGCGGTTCCGCGCCGGCGCTGGTGACGGCGGCCGTGGTGCACGGCGAGCTGCTGGCTCTGCGCCCGTTCGGCTCGCACAACGGCCTGGTGGCGCGTACCGCCGAGCGGATCGTCCTGATCGGCAGCGGTCTCGACCCCAAGTCGGTCTGCCCGGCGGAGGTCGGACACGGGGAGCTGGGGCGAGCGGCGTACGTGGCGGCGCTGGACGGCTACGTGTCGGGGACGCCGGAGGGCGTGGCGGCGTGGATCGCGCACTGCGGACGCGCGGTGGAGCTGGGCGCCAGGGAGTCGACGGCCGTGTGCGAGGCGCTCCAGCGCGGAGCTGCCTGAACTCGCCCACCGGACCCGCGCGCCCGCGCGGGCGGACGGGCAGGGGAGCGAGCGGGCAAAGGGTTGCGGCGGTACCGCTGAGCGGTACCGCCGCTGGCACGTCCGCCGGGTTACCATGCGTCCTCGAATTTCGCCCATCAGGCCGGGAGCTTTGCCCGCCGCCTGGTGCGGCTGACCCGTAATCGACGGGTCGACGTCGCGTGGGTGCTCGGCTTTCATGCTCGGTCCGTGGGGCCTTCGTGCATCAGAGGTCATCCTCTCGGATGTCCTTGGTCTCGCGGGCCGTTGAGTCCTTTGTACTCCTCGGGCCGGTGAAGCGGAACCCCTGGAGGCGCTTCTTTACTTTTTGGTTTAAATCCGGGCAAAGTTTTCGTATGGTTGGCCGGCTCGCGGAGGGCGTGCCCGTCGGCCGGGTCTGCGGCTGACGTACCAGACCAGGCCCGCGGTGGCGGCGGCCGCTCCCACCGCGGCCGCGGCGACGAGCGCGGGACGGGGCGGCATGGAGAAGGCGGGCAGCCGCTGCTTGAGGCGGACGGGCCGGTTGAAGACGAGAACCGGCCATCCGCGGGCGAGTGCCTCACGGCGCAGCGCCCGGTCCGGGTTGACCGCGAAGGGGTGGCCGACGGACTCGAGCATCGGGATGTCGGTCGCCGAATCGCTGTACGCGAAACAGCGTGCCAGGTCGTACCCCTCGGACGCGGCGAGCTCCTTGACCGCCTCGGCCTTGGTGGGGCCGTACGCGTAGTACTCCACCTCGCCCGTGAAGCAGCCGTCGTCACCGACGACCATCCGGGTCGCCACGACCCGGTCGGCCCCCAGGAGCTCACCGATCGGCTCCACCACCTCTGCGCCGGAGGTGGAGACGATCACGACGTCGCGGCCGGCGGTGTGGTGCTCCTCGATGAGAGAGGCCGCCTCGTCGTAGATGATCGGATCGATCAGGTCGTGCAGGGTCTCGGCGACTATCTCCTTGACCTGCTGGACGTTCCAGCCCTTGCAGAGTGCGGAGAGGTAGTCGCGCATGCGCTCCATCTGGTCGTGGTCCGCGCCGCCGGCGAGGAAGACGAACTGGGTATAGGCGGCGCGGAGAGCGGCCCCACGGCTGATCAGTCCGCCTTGATAGAAGGACTTGCTGAAGGTCAGCGTGCTCGACTTCGCAATGACGGTCTTGTCGAGATCGAAGAAGGCGGCTGTTCGGGGCAAGGAGTGGTTTTCCACGAGGCGAGCATAGGCGCCCGCCATTCGGCGTACGCTGTGGCGTGTGGGTTTGCCTGAGAAGGCTCTCGGGTACACCATGGAAGTCACGGATCGTTCGCGACCGTGCTACCCCGGTCCGACTCCTCCCCCCCCGAGTCGGCCGTGGAGACGACCCCCGTTCTCCCCCCCGACGGGGGTCGTCGCATGTCCGGACGCATTTTCGCCCTCCGGATCCGATCATTTCTCCCCCTCAGGGCCGCCTCGGCGTCGACCTCCTGCTGATGAGACTCGTGACGGTGCGTAGCGGTTCCGCCGCTCTCCGGAAGTCACTGGTATAGGTGAGCGGGATATTCACAACCGACGGGTTGTCCCCAATTTTTTAGCAAGATCCACACGATTTTCCAGATCCCCGCACGGTGATTCCGTCCACGAAGTTCGCGGACCGAAGGAATCGCAGTGAGAGGGGGCGGAGATCGTGGCCGGATCCATCACACCCGACCGACCGCCGGCCGCCGGAGTGCGGCAGGGCGGACCGCTGATCGTCACCGAGGACGCCGACCTGCTCGACGATCTGCTGCGGCTGTGTGCCGCCGCCGGCGTTGAACCGGAAGTCCACCACGCGGTGCCCGAACGCAGAGGCACCTGGGAGAGCGCGCCGCTGATCCTGGTGGGCGACGACGCCGCCGACCGGGTGCGCCGGGCGGTGCTCGGGCGCGGCGGTGCGCGCAGACGCGGCGTGCTGCTCGTGGGCAAGGACCAGGACGACCCGGGAGTGTGGCGGCGGGCGGTGGAGATCGGCGCCGACCATGTGCTGCGGCTGCCCGACGCCGAGAACTGGCTCGTCGAGCGCATCGCCGATGTGGCGGAGGGCGTGGGGCGTCAGGCCCTGACCGTGGGAGTGCTCGGCGGACGGGGCGGGGCAGGGGCTTCGACCCTGGCGTGCGCGCTGGCGGTGGCCGCCGCCCGGACGGGCCGGCGCACGATGCTCATCGACGGTGACCCACTGGGCGGCGGACTCGACGTACTGCTCGGCGGGGAGGCCGCGGAAGGCATGCGGTGGCCGGATTTCGCCGAATCCAGGGGACGGGTCGGCAGCGGCGCGCTCGAGGAATCGCTGCCGGAACTGCATGCGCTGCGCGTGCTGAGCTGGGACCGGGGCGACCGTGTGGTGATCCCGCCGGAAGCGATGCGCGCGGTGCTGGCCGCCGCGCGACGGCGTGGCGGGGTGGTGGTCGTGGACCTGCCGCGCCGGATCGACGAGGCCGTGGCGGAGGCCCTGGCCCAGCTGGATCTCGGACTGCTGGTGGTGCCGGCGGAGCTGCGGGCCGTCGCGGCGGCGAGCCGGGTGGCGTCGACGGCCGGCATGGTGCTGAGGGACCTGCGTGCGGTGGTGCGCGGGCCGTACGCCGCGGGTCTGGACGAGGAGTCGGTGGCGAGGCTGCTGGGGCTTCCGCTGGCCGGTGAGCTGCCGGTGGAGCCGGGACTGCTGGAGGCGCAGGCGTGCGGGACGCCGCCGGGCGGCAGCGCGCGCGGACCACTGGCCCGCTTCTGCACGGCGTTCTGGGAGCAGGCGCTCGCCGGGGGCGGTGTCTCATGAGCGCGGGAATGCTGGACGCCGTGAGGCAGCGGCTCGCGGAGAGCGGCGCCGAACCGACGCCGGCCCGGGTGGCGGCCGCGCTGCGGGCCCAGGGGCGGCTGCTGGGTGACGCGGAGGTGCTGGGAGCGGCCGAGGAGCTGCGGTGCGAGCTGGTGGGGACGGGGCCCCTGGAGCCGTTGCTCGCCGATCCCTCGGTGACGGACGTACTGGTGTCCGCGCCCGACCGGGTGTGGGTGGACCGGGGAGGCGGGCTCGAGCTCACCGGCGTCTCCTTCGCCGACGCGGCGGCGGTGCGCAGGCTCGCGCAGCGGCTCGCGGCGGTGGCGGGGCGTCGGCTCGACGACGCGAGGCCGTGGGTGGACGCCAGGCTGCCCGACGGGACGCGGATGCACGCGGTCCTGCCACCGGTGGCGGTCGGATCCACGTGCCTGTCGCTGCGGGTGGTGCGGCCCAAGGCGTTCTCGCCGGCGGAGCTGGTCGAAGCGGGGACGGTGCCGCCCGGCGGCGACCGGGTGCTGCGGGCGCTCGTCGAGGCCCGGCTCTCGTTCCTGATCAGCGGAGGCACGGGCACGGGGAAGACCACGCTCCTGTCGACCCTCCTCGGCCTGGTCGGGAAGCGGGAGCGGATCGTGCTGGCCGAGGATTCGGCGGAGCTGAGGCCCGATCATCCGCATGTGGTGCGCCTGGAATCGCGGCCCGCGAACCAGGAGGGCGCCGGACAGGTCACGCTGCAGGACCTCGTGCGGCAGGCATTGCGGATGCGGCCCGACCGGCTGGTGGTCGGCGAGGTGCGTGGCGCCGAGGTCACCGAACTCCTGGCCGCCCTCAACACCGGACACGAGGGCGGATGCGGGACCGTCCACGCCAACGCGGCCACGGACGTCCCGGCGCGGCTCGAGGCGCTCGGCGCGGCTGCGGGGCTCGACCGGGCGGCGCTGCACAGCCAGCTGGCGGCGGCCCTGTCGGTGGTGGTCCATCTCGTACGCGGCCGGGGCGGGCTGCGGCGGGTCGCCGAGGTCCATGTGCTGGAGCGGGACGCGGCGGGGCTCGTGGTGACCGTGCCGGCGCTGCGGTGGGGTGCGCAGGCCTTCTCGTACGAGCGCGGCTGGCCCCGGCTGCGTGAGCTGACCGGGGGTGCGCTGTGACGGGGGCCGGAGCGGGAGCGGCACCGGTGTATGCGGCGGTGATGTGCGCGGGAGCGGCTGCCTGGCTGCTGGCCGGGCGCGACCGGGACCTGCGGCGGGCGCGGTTGATGCTCGCGGGCGGAGCGGTGGATCCGGAGGGCGCGAGCGCGCTGTGGGAGCGGCTGACGGCGCCGGTGCGGGGGCGGCTGCGGCGGGAGTGGCTGTGCGTGCCGGTGGCGGTGCTCGTGGCTGTACTGGGCGAGTCGGTACTGCCGTTGGCCGCGGGAGCGGTGGCGGTGCCGTTGGTGGGACGCCGGCTGCGGGCCGGGGAGCGGCGCCGGGAGCGGGAGAGGAGGGCGGAGGCGGTCATCGCGCTGTGCGGGGCGGTGGCGGGCGAGCTGCGGGCGGGCAGGCAGCCGGGGCAGGCGCTGTTCGCTGCCGCGGCGGGCACCGACGGCCTGGGCGGGGCGGAGGCCGACGTGATGGCGGCGGCGCGGTTCGGCGGGGACGTACCGGACGCGCTGAGGAGAGCGGCCCGGGAGCCGGGGGCGGAGGGGCTTGCCGGGGTCGCCGCGTGCTGGCGGGTGGCGGTGGACGGCGGAGCCGGTCTCGCGGCCGGGCTCGACCGGCTGGAGGGCGCGCTGCGGGCCGAGCGGGACCAGCGGGAGAACCTCCGGGCGCAGCTGACGGGTGCCTGGGCGACGGTGGCGCTCCTGGCGCTGCTTCCGGTGGCGGGGCTGCTCATCGGCAGCGCACTGGGGGCCGGACCGCTGCGGGTGCTGCTGCACACCCCGGCCGGAATGGGGTGCCTGCTGGTCGGCGGGCTGTTGGAGGGCGCGGGTCTCTTCTGGGCCCGGCGGATCGTACGACAGGGGGAGGGCTCGTGTTGAGCGGGGATGTTGTCCACAGGCTGGGGGTGGTGGTGTCGGCCGCGGCCACCGCGGTGTGGCTGGTGCTCGCGCTGGCCGGACGACGGCGGGAGTGGTTGCTGCGCAGGCGGCTGGCGGCGCTGCTGGCCGTGGAGGCGGCAGGGGTGACCGGGACGGGCTTCGAGTGGTGGCGGTGGCGGCCCGGGTACGGGGAGCGGGCACTGCGCTGGGGGCCGCCTCTGGGGGCCGTGGTCACCGGCTATGTGCTGGTCGGCGGCGTGAGCGGGTGCGCGGTCGGGGCGGTCGCGGCGTACGGGGCCGTGCGATGGCAACGCAGGCGCAAGCCGCGCGAGGAGGGCCCCGTCGACACGCGCCAGCTTCCGCTCGCCGCCGACCTCCTGGCGGCCTGCGTTTCTGCGGGCGCCGGGCCGCGCGAGGCGGCGGAGGCGGTCGGGGACTCGCTCGGCGGACCGGTGGGTGAGCGGCTGGCGCGGGCGGCCGCCGAACTGCGGCTCGGGGGTGAACCCGCGGACGCCTGGGCTCGGCTGGGCGCGATACCTGGCGCCGCGGGGCTGGCCCGCTGTCTGGAACGGGCGGGTGCCACCGGGGCTCCGGCGGCCGATCCCGTGTCCCGGCTGGCCGAGGGGCTCAGGACGGAGCGGGCGCGGGAGGCGGCGGCCCGGGCCCAGCGGGCGGGCGTGCTGATGGTCGGGCCGGTCGGGCTGTGCTTCCTGCCCGCCTTCCTGGTGGTCGGAGTGGTGCCCGTGGTGATCGGACTGGCGAGCGGACTGATGAACGGCAACTGACCTTGGGGGTCGAGATGCGGGTGTGGAAGCGGATGCGGGCACAGGCGTCGGCGCTGGTGCGCAGGGCGGCCGGCGGCGGGGACGCGGGAATGACGACGTCCGAGTACGCGATGGGGACGATCGCGGCATGCGCCTTCGCGGCGGTGCTCTACAAGGTCGTCACGAGCGGCATGGTGTCGTCGGCCCTGGAAGCGGTCGTGGGGAGGGCTCTCCATGTGCCGTTCTGAGGCCGGGGGACGCGGTGACCGGGGCTATGTCACGGCGGAGGCTGCCGTGGTGGTGCCTGCCCTGGTGCTCTTCACCATGGCGCTGGTCTGGGCACTGATGGCGACTTCCGCGCAGATCCAGTGCGTGGACGCGGCGAGGGCGGGTGCCAGGGCCGCCGCGCGCCAGGAGCCGGAGGACGCCTCGGTGGCGGCGGCCCGGCAGGCGGCGCCGCGCGGGGCGCGCGTCACCCTCGGTAGGGAGGGCGATCTGGTGCGGGTGGCCGTCGAGGCACCCGCACCGGGGCCCGGCGTGCTGTCACTGACGCTGCGGGCCGAGGCGGTCGCGCAGGCGGAAGAGAGCGTGGGGGTGGTGGCATGAGGGGGAGGGGAGGAGGAGAGAGCGACCGGGGGTCGGCCACGGTGTGGGCTGTTGTGGCGGTGGCCGTGCTCGGGGTGGTGTTCGCGGGAGCGCTGGCCATGGGGCAGGCGGCCTTGGCCCGGCACCGGGCCGGTGGCGCGGCGGACCTGGCGGCCCTCGCGGCGGCGGCGCACTGGATGCGGGGCCAGGCCGCCGCCTGTGATGAGGCGGCCGAGGTGGCGGCGGCTCAGCGGACGCGTCTGATCAGCTGCTCCGTGTACGGCGAGGTCTCCGACGTCACGGCAGAGGCCGGCGCCGGGCCGTACAACGTGACGGTGAGGGCCCGGGCCGGACCCGCCGGACCCGTGGCCTCCGGGCTCACTCCCCGGGCCGCTCAGCGGCAGCAGGAGCCTCCGGGGGAGCAGGGGGTGCCGGGGGAGCAGGAGGCCGCGGGGCATCCGGAGCGTCCGACACGGCCGGGTCGTCCGGGGCTTCCCTGAGAAGGACGGTCAGGAGGCGGACGGCAGCCCGTTTGTCGAGGGGGTCGTTGCCGTTGCCGCACTTGGGCGACTGGATGCAGGAGGGACATCCCGCCTCGCACTCGCAGGAGGCGATGGCCTCACGAGTGGCGGTCAGCCACTGGCGGGCCGTGTGGAAAGCCCGCTCGGCGAAGCCCGCGCCGCCCGGATGGCCGTCGTACACGAAGACGGTCGGCAGCAGGGTGTCCGGGTGGAGCGGGACCGAGACGCCGCCGATGTCCCACCGGTCGCAGGTGGCGAAGAGCGGGAGCATCCCGATGGAGGCGTGCTCGGCGGCGTGCAGGGCGCCGCCCAGCTGCTCCGGATTGACGCGGGCGGCGTCGAGCTGGTCCTCGGTCACCGTCCACCACACGGCGCGGGTCCGGAGCGTGCGGGCAGGGAGGTCGAGCTTGGTCTCACCGAGCACTTCGCCGGTGACGAGTTTGCGACGGAGGAAGGAGACGACCTGGTTGGTGACTTCGACGGATCCGAAGCAGAGGCGGCCTTCGCCCCAGGGAACCTCGATGTCGGTTTCCAGGACGGAGATGGCGGTGGTGTCGCGGGCGGTGGTGGAGTACGGCGGATTCGCCTCCTCGACCAGGGCGACGGCGCCGTACGGGTCGTCCAGGTCCAGGCGCTTCACCAGGTACGTACGGCCCTGGTGGAGGTGGACGGCGCCGTCGTGGACGGAGGTGTGGGCGGCGGACGCGTCGACCGTGCCGAGCAGCCGGCCGGTGTCCGCCTCGACGATCTGCACGGGCCGGCCGCCCTCGCCCCGGATGTCGGTGAGGTCGGCGGCCCGTTCCCGGCGGGTCCAGTACCAGGACTTGCCCCGGCGGCGGAGCAGGCCGGCGGCCTCCAGTTGCGGCATCAGCCCGGGGGCAGCGGGACCGAAGAGCTCCATGTCGGCATCGGTGAGCGGGAGCTCGGCGGCGGCGGCGCACAGATGGGGGGCGAGGACATACGGATTGGAGGGATCGAGGACCGTGGACTCCACCGGCTGCCGGAAGAGCGCATCGGGGTGATGGACCAGGTACGTGTCCAGCGGGTCGTCCCGGGCCACGAGGATCGCCAGGGCGCCCTCGCCCGACCGCCCGGCCCGCCCCGCCTGCTGCCAGAGGGAGGCGCGGGTGCCGGGGTAGCCGGCGATGACTACGGCGCCCAGGCCCGACACGTCGACGCCGAGTTCGAGCGCGGTGGTCGCGGCGAGGCCGAGGAGTTCGCCGGAGTGCAGGGCGCGTTCCAGGGCGCGGCGTTCCTCGGGGAGGTAGCCGCCGCGGTAGGCGGCGACCCGGGGCGGGAGCGAACGGTCGACGGCGGCCAGGCGTTCCTGGGCGATGAGGGCGATCAGCTCGGCGCCGCGCCGGGAGCGTACGAAAGCGACCGAGCGGACGCCCTGCACGGTCAGACCGGTGAGGAGGTCGGCGGTCTCGGCGGTGGCGGTACGGCGTACGGGCGCGCCCTTCTCACCGTGCAGTTCGGTGAGCGGCGGCTCCCAGAGCGCGAACACCAGTTCGCCGCGCGGGGAGGCGTCGTCGGCGACCTCCTGGACGGGGAGGCCGATGAGGCGGGCCGCGGCCACGGTGGGCTGTGCGGAGGTGGCGGAGGCGAGCAAAAAGACGGGGTTCGCGCCGTAACGGGCGCACAGGCGGCGCAGGCGCCGGAGGACCTGGGCGACGTGCGAGCCGAAGACGCCGCGGTAGGTGTGGCACTCGTCGACGACGACGTAGCGCAGGGCGCGCAGGAAGGAGGCCCAGCGGGGGTGGGAAGGAAGGATTCCGCGGTGCAGCATGTCCGGGTTGGTCAGGACGTAGTTGGCGTACTGACGCACCCATTCGCGCTCTTCGACCGGCGTGTCGCCGTCGTAGACCGCCGGCCTGACGGCGTTGCCCAGCGGCGCGGCCAGCGCCTTCACCGCACGGCGCTGGTCGGCCGCGAGGGCTTTGGTGGGGGCGAGGTAGAGGGCCGTCGTGCCACGCCCGTTCGGCGCCTCGGAGCCGTCGAGGAGGGTGCTGAGGACGGGGGCGAGATAGGCGAGCGACTTGCCGGACGCGGTACCGGTGGCGATGACGACGGAATCGCCGTCAAGGGCGTGTTCCGCGGCCTGCGCCTGGTGGGTCCACGGATGCTCGATCCCGGCGGACTGGATGGCCGCGATCACTTCCGCACGGATGCGGTCGGGCCAGACTGCATGGGAACCCGCACGTGGGGGCAAGTGCTCCGTATGAGTGATGCGCGAGGACCGGCTCTCCCCTGCGGTGAGCCGGTCGAGGACCGTACCGGGAGAGGGGCGCGCACCCGCGTTCTCCGGAGGTCGACTGGGACGGTGATTCTTGGCCATCGGCACCGAGTGTGTCACTGGCGTGACGGACAATGCTCCCAAGGCGTCGTGCATGCATGCTGGTAAGTGATTGAATGCCATTGCGGCTGGCGTTCCGTCCTCTGGCTCCGCCGGGGAGACCTCAGGGGGGCGGCCGCTCGATAGCAAGGTGCTGGAGGATCCGTGGACCTGTCCCTGTCGACTCGCAATGTGTCCGGACCTGGTGGCGACCGTACGGTCGTCGAGGTCGGTGGCGAGATTGATGTGTATACCGCGCCCAAGCTGCGCGAGCAGTTGGTCGAGTTGGTGAACGACGGCAGTTATCACCTGGTCGTCGACATGGAGGGCGTGGATTTCCTCGACTCCACCGGACTCGGCGTGCTCGTGGGCGGACTCAAGCGCGTCCGGGCCCATGAGGGCTCGCTGCGACTGGTCTGCAACCAGGAGCGCATTCTCAAGATCTTCCGGATCACCGGACTGACCAAGGTGTTCCCCATTCACACCTCGGTCGACGAAGCCGTCGCGGCCACCGACTGACGGCTTCCGGGAACCGGAAGGAAGAGCAGGGGCTCCGGGCTGTCGGCCCGGGCCCCTGAGAAGCACGCCCGAACGTCCGAGGGGGACCGCACATGGCCACCGTTGAACTCCGCTTCAGCGCCCAGCCCGAGCACGTCAGGACGGCACGTCTGGTGGCGGCCGCCGTGGCGCGCAGGGCCGGGGTGGACGAGGCGGTGCTGGACGAAGTCCGACTCGCGGTCGGCGAGGCGTGTAGCCGTGCGGTGGGACTCCACCGCAGCCACGGCATCTCCGCCCCGGTCCGGGTCGCCCTGACCGAGGAGGAGAAGGCTTTCTCCATCGAGGTCGGGGACGAGGTCCCCGGTTCGGGCGGTACGGCCGGATCGGTTCCCGGGGTGCGTGGCACCGCGGGGCCCGACTCCGTGTCCGGGTCCCCGTCCGCGGGATCCGGCGCGGGCTCCGACGCCGATTCCGACGACGAGGACGAAATGGGGCTGGCGGTCATCAGCGGACTCGTCGACGATGTCGAGGTCGTCACCGGTGAGTCCGGCGGTGTCATCCGCATGAGCTGGCCGACGGCACTGGCGACCGTGCTCCCCTGATCCCCGTTCCGGCCCCAGGGGGCCGGTCTTTTCCGTGAGGCCCTGCTGAGCAGGGCCTTTCTTATTTCCTTGGATCTTTGCGGGAGATCGTTCCCTGATCATCAATGCGTTTGTCCCGTTACCGATTTTGGCGAGTTTACGGGAACGCGATCATTTACTGAGTGGCCGGCGAAGGTCAATTGCGTTCGCGGCACTCTGTTTTGATCGGGTTCCACTCCCTGCAATCCGTCCACGTCTTGAGCTCTGAGCGTCAAGGAGGACGAATGACGGGGCTCTTCACCTCAGAACAGCTGGACCACCCCTCTACTCTCGCGGCCGCGGTACTCACCGACGAGAACCGGATCGTCGTGATCGTCGTCGCCGCAGTGGCGCTGGCGGCCCTGGTCGTCGCTCAGCTGCTGGTACGTCAGGTCCTGGCGGCCGGCGAAGGCACCGACAGGATGAAGGAGATCGCGGCGGCGGTGCAGGAAGGCGCGAATGCCTATCTCGCTCGGCAGTTGCGCACACTCGGTGTTTTCGCCGTCGTGGTTTTCTTCCTGCTCTTCCTGCTTCCGGCCGACAACTGGTCGCAGCGTGCGGGGCGTTCCGTGCTTTTCCTGGTCGGCGCTCTTTTCTCGGCGGCGACCGGTTACATCGGGATGCGGCTGGCCGTACGAAGCAATGTGCGCGTGGCGGCCGCCGCGCGTGAAGCGACCCCGGCCGAGGGTGAACCGGAAAAAGATCTGCCGGAAAAGATCTGACGACCGTCGCACACAAAGCAATGAAGATCGCTTTCCGTACGGGCGGTGTGGTCGGCATGTTCACCGTGGGCCTCGGCCTGCTCGGTGCCTCCTGCGTCGTCCTCGTCTACGCGGCCGACGCGCCCAAGGTGCTGGAGGGCTTCGGGCTCGGCGCCGCGCTCATCGCGATGTTCATGCGGGTCGGCGGCGGCATCTTCACCAAGGCCGCCGACGTCGGCGCCGACCTCGTCGGCAAGGTCGAACAGGGCATCCCGGAGGATGATCCGCGCAATGCCGCGACCATCGCCGACAACGTGGGCGACAACGTCGGCGACTGCGCGGGCATGGCGGCCGACCTCTTCGAGTCGTACGCCGTGACGCTCGTCGCGGCGCTCATCCTCGGCAGGGCCGCCTTCGGCGACGCGGGACTGGCCTTTCCACTGATCGTTCCGGCGATCGGCGTGGTCACCGCGGTGATCGGCATCTTCGCGGTCGCCCCGCGGCGCGCCGACCGCAGCGGAACGACCGCCATCAACCGCGGCTTCTTCATCTCCGCGGTGATCTCCCTCGTCCTGGTGGCGGTGGCCGTCCTCGTCCACCTGCCGTCCTCGTACGCCGGCCCGGACGGCGTCACCGACGCCGCGGTCAAGGGGCACGGGGGCGACCCGCGGGTGCTGGCGTTCGCAGCCGTCACCATCGGCATCGTCCTGGCCGCCCTGATCCAGCAGCTGACGGGGTACTTCACCGAGACGAACCGGCGCCCCGTCAGGGACATCGGCAAGTCCTCGCTGACGGGCCCCGCCACCGTCGTCCTCGCCGGTATCTCCATCGGCCTGGAGTCCGCCGTCTACACCGCGCTGCTCATCGGCCTCGGCGTGTACGGCGCGTTCCTGCTCGGCGGTACGTCGATCGTCCTCGCCTCTTCGCGGTGGCCCTGGCCGGCACCGGTCTGCTCACCACCGTCGGCATCATCGTCGCCATGGACACCTTCGGCCCCGTCTCCGACAACGCCCAGGGCATCGCCGAGATGTCCGGCGACGTCACGGGCGCGGGCGCGCAGGTCCTCACCGACCTGGACGCCGTCGGCAACACCACCAAGGCCATCACCAAGGGCATTGCCATCGCCACCGCCGTCCTCGCGGCGGCGGCGCTCTTCGGTTCGTACAGGGACGCCATCGAGACGGCGCGCCAGGAGGTCGGCGCGAAGGCCGATGGGCTGGGCCTCCGGATGGACATCTCGCAGCCCGACCACCTGGTCGGCCCGATGCTCGGCGCCGCGGTCGTCTTCCTCTTCTCGGGGCTGGCGATCAACGCGGTGTCCAGGTCGGCCGGCGCGGTGGTCCTCGAGGTGCGGCGGCAGTTCCGCGAGCATCCCGGGATCATGGACTACACGGAGAAGCCGGAGTACGGCCGGGTGGTCGACATCTGCACCAAGGACGCGCTGCGCGAGCTGACCACGCCCGGTCTGCTCGCCGTGCTGACGCCGATCGCGGTCGGCTTCTCGCTCGGCGTCGGCGCGCTCGGCTCGTTCCTCGCGGGCGCCATCGGCACCGGCACGCTGATGGCCGTCTTCCTCACCAACTCCGGTGGCGCGTGGGACAACGCCAAGAAGCTCGTCGAGGACGGCCACCACGGCGGCAAGGGCAGCGAGGCCCACGCCGCGACCGTCATCGGCGACACGGTCGGCGACCCGTTCAAGGACACGGCGGGACCCGCGATCAACCCGCTGCTGAAGGTGATGAACCTGGTGGCGCTGCTCATCGCCCCGGCGGTGGTGCGGTTCGGTTACGGCGACGACGCCAGTGCCGGGGTGCGGGCAGTGGTGGCGACGCTCGCCGTCGCCGTCATCGTCGGCGCGGTGTACGTCTCCAGGCGGCGGCCCGTCGCCGTGGGCGACGAGGACGGTCCCGGGGGCGGATCCGGACGGGTGCCGAGACCGGCGGGCCCGGCAGCGGCGCCCAAGGCCACGCCGTAGGACTTCGTCGTACTCGTCACACCTGCTCAGCAGGCGGGCAGGCGCTGTTTCCTGACGCGGCGTCCGCCCGTCGCCGCTGCTGCGCGGGCAGTTCCGTGAGCTGTCTCTCCCTTGGTGCAAATGGCTTCAATAGGTTATGGAACGGACGTACGGCATGCGGTCGTCGCCCACTTGGCGTGTATGTTCCGGGGCCGAGAGCCTTGGAAGGGACCAATCCGGTGAACAAGAAGTGTGCGGCCGCGCTGTCCGGCGGTGCGGTACTGGTAATGGCACTGTCCGGTTGCAGCGACGACGACAGCGACAACAAGGTCAACGACTGGGCGAAGTCGGTCTGCGACCAGGTGCAGCCCCAGCTGAAGAAGATCTCGGACGCCAACGCCTCCATCCAGAAGCAGACCGCCGACAACAGCAAGCCGGCCGACGTCCAGAAGACGGACTCCGCGGCCTTCCAGCAGATCTCGGACGCCTACAAGGCGATGGGCGCCGCCGTGGGGAAGGCGGGCGCCCCGCCCGTCGGCGACGGTGAGGCGACCCAGAAGGCGGCGGTCAAGGAGCTCAATGAGTCCTCCGCGGCGTACGCCGGTCTGAAGAAGCAGGTCGACGGGCTGAACACCAAGGACCAGGCGGAGTTCGCGGACGGCCTCAAGGGAATCGCGGAAGAGCTGAGCAAGATCAGCAGAAGCGGTGACCAGGCGCTCCAGAAGCTCCAGTCCGGCGAGGTGGGCACGGCGATGGCCAAGCAGCCCGGCTGCCAGAAGCCGGGCGCGACGAACTCCGTCTCGCCGGCCGCGAAGCCGTGACCGCGAAGCCGTGATCGCGGCGCGCACGCCCTTCCGCGCGGCCCGGCCCCCCGGAAGGGGACCGGGCCGCGCGGCTTTTGTCAGTGCGAGCGGTGACAATGGCCCAGTGAGTACGACCAGCCTCCCCGCGCCCGAAAGCTCCGCCCGCCTCCGCGAAGCGCTCCTCGCCGCCGACTTCACCGCCGACGGGCTGCTGGAGCTGCTCGGCGCGCCCGCGTACGCCGCGCTCGCCCGCAGCGAGACGGTGCCCGCGCTGCGGGCCACGCGCGGCGCCGGCCCGCTCGAAACGCTCGTGCGGCTCTTCCTGCTCCAGCAGCCGGTGCCGGCCGCCCGCGCCGGGGCCGTGCTGCCCCTGGAGCAGTGCCTGGCCGACGGCTGGCTGGTGCGGGAAGGGGTGGCGGACGGGGGCGGCGGCGTACGGGCCACTGTGGACGTACGGCCCTACGGCGGGGAGGAGGGCCAGGACTGGTTCATCGTCTCCGACCTCGGCCGCGCGGTCGGCGGCGCCGGCGGCGCGGGCACCCGCGACGAGGGGGTGGTCCTGGGGGTCGGCGGCGCGTCCACCACGCTCGCCGGCATCACCGTCCGCACGCCGGTCACCAGCGCGCTCGACCTCGGCACCGGATCCGGCATCCAGGCGCTGCACGCCGCGCAGCACGCCGTCCGGGTCACCGCCACCGACCTCAACCCGCGTGCCCTGCACTTCACACGGCTCACGCTCGGGCTCTCCGGGGCGCCCGAGGCCGACCTGCGCCAGGGCTCGCTCTACGACCCGGTGGGCGAGGACACGTACGACCTGATCGTGTCCAACCCGCCCTTCGTCATCTCGCCGGGCGCGCGGCTGACGTACCGCGACGGCGGGATGGGCGGGGACGATCTGTGCCGCACGCTCGTCCAGGGAGCGGGGGAGCGGCTGAACGACGGGGGGTACGCGCAGTTCCTCGCCAACTGGCAGCACGTGGACGGTGAGGAGTGGCAGGAGCGGCTGCGCTCCTGGGTGCCGGCCGGGTGCGACGCGTGGATCGTGCAGCGCGAGGTGCAGGATGTCACGCAGTACGCCGAACTGTGGCTGCGCGACAGCGGCGATCACCGCACCGACCCCGCGGAGTACGCCGCGCGGTACGACGCCTGGCTCGACGAGTTCGAGGCCCGCAAGACCAAGGCCGTCGGCTTCGGGTGGATCACGCTGCGCAAATCCGGCGCCGAGAACCCCTCGATCACCATCGAGGAGTGGCCGCATCCCGTCGAACAGCCTCTCGGTCCTGTCGTGCGAGCCCATTTCGAACGCCAGGACTACCTGCGGACGCACGACGACGCGGCGCTGCTCGCCGGCCACTTCAAGCTCGCCGACGAGATCGTGCAGGAGCAGATCGGGCTGCCGGGCGCGGAGGACCCGGAGTACGTGGTACTCCGCCAGAACCGCGGCATGCGGCGCGCGACGAAGGTCGACACGGTCGGCGCGGGCTTCGCCGGGGTGTCCGACGGGGCGCTCGGCGCGGGCCGCATCCTCGACGCCATCGCCCAGCTCCTCGGCGAGGACCCGGTGCTGTTGCGCGACCGTACGCCCGAGTCGATCAGGCTGCTGGTCGAGCAGGGATTCCTGGAGCCGCTGGACGACGGGGTCCGGTGACGACGGGGTCCGGCAGGGCCCCGGCGTCCGCGCGCCCCGGCTTTTCCGGTCCGCCCGGTGATCCGTTCAGCCGGTGATCCGTTCACCCGGAGTTCGTTTCCAGGTCGGCGGCCGGTGTTCCGGGGGTGCCAGCCTCACCGTCCGGGGAACCAGGCCGACGGACGGTGAGGGTGAGGGGTACGGGGATGGAGAGCGGACCGGCGGTTTTCGCCGGAGCGGCGTTCACGTTGTTCGGGGCCGGGCTGCTGTGGTGGACGGGAGCGCGTACCGTGCACCGTGCGCCGGTGGCGTACGGAGTGAGCCCCGCGATCTCTTTCGCGCTGGCGACTGTGTTCGGAACGGCCTTCGTCGTTCTCGGAGTGTGGTGTTTCGGCCGTATCTGATCGGAAGAGATCCACGCGACGTCTCAGGCGGAGTCCCGCAGGGGTGGTCGAGCGGTCCGGGCGGCAGGAATGCCGGGAGTCGGGTTACCGTTCGAGTGGCCGTTGCGGGCTTTTGCCGTTTGACACGGGGGCGGGTTGTACCGTCACACTCCGCAGCGTCACCTAGAGAACACCGAGTGTCGACCGGAGAGAAGAGCCAAGTTGTCCCCGACCAGCGAGACCGCACACGGCGGCCGCCGACTCGTCATCGTCGAGTCGCCCGCCAAGGCGAAGACGATCAAGGGCTACCTCGGCCCTGGCTATGTCGTCGAGGCGAGCGTCGGGCACATCCGCGACCTCCCGAACGGTGCCGCCGAGGTGCCCGACAAGTACACGGGCGAGGTACGCCGCCTCGGCGTCGACGTGGAGAACGACTTCCAGCCGATCTACGTCGTCAACGCCGACAAGAAGGCGCAGGTCAAGAAGCTCAAGGAGCTCCTCGCGGAGTCCGACGAACTCTTCCTCGCCACTGATGAGGACCGCGAGGGCGAAGCCATCGCGTGGCACCTCCAGGAAGTCCTCAAGCCCAAGGTCCCGGTCCACCGGATGGTCTTCCACGAGATCACCAAGGACGCGATCCGCGAAGCCGTGTCCCACCCGCGCGACCTGAACAAGCCCATGGTCGACGCTCAGGAGACGCGCCGCATCCTGGACCGTCTGTACGGCTACGAGGTCTCGCCGGTCCTGTGGAAGAAGGTCATGCCCCGGCTGTCCGCCGGCCGTGTCCAGTCCGTCGCCACACGACTCGTCGTCGCCCGGGAACGCGAGCGCATCGCTTTTCGTTCTGCTGAGTACTGGGACCTGACCGGCACGTTCTCCACGGGACGCACCGGTGACGCCTCCGATCCGTCCTCTCTGGTCGCCCGCCTGACGACGGTCGACGGCCGGCGTATCGCCCAGGGCCGCGATTTCAGCTCCGTGGGACAACTGAAGAGTGACGTCCTGCACCTCGACGAGGCGAACGCCCGCGCCCTGGCCGCCGCCCTCGCCGACTCGTCGTTCGCCGTCCGCTCGGTCGAGTCGAAGCCGTACCGCCGCTCGCCGTACGCCCCGTTCCGTACGACGACCCTGCAGCAGGAGGCCTCGCGCAAGCTGGGCTTCGGGGCCAAGGCCACCATGCAGGTCGCGCAGAAGCTGTACGAGAACGGCTTCATCACGTACATGCGTACGGACTCCACGACGCTCTCCGACACCGCCGTCCGGGCGGCCCGTGCCCAGGTCACGCAGTTGTACGGCGCCGAGTACCTGCCGGACAGGCCGCGCACGTACGCCGGGAAGGTCAAGAACGCGCAGGAGGCGCACGAGGCGATCCGCCCCTCGGGCGACCGCTTCCGCACGCCTGCCGAGACGGGCCTCAGCGGCGACCAGTTCCGGCTCTACGAGCTGATCTGGAAGCGCACGGTCGCCTCCCAGATGAAGGACGCCGTCGGGAACAGCGTGACGGTGAAGATCGGTGGCCGGGCGAGCGACGGCCGCGACGCCGAGTTCTCCGCCTCCGGCAAGACGATCACCTTCCACGGCTTCATGAAGGCCTACGTCGAAGGCGCCGACGACCCGAACGCCGAGCTCGACGACCGCGAGCGCAGGCTCCCGCAGGTCGCCGAGGGAGACGCGCTGTCGTCGGAGGAGATCACGGTCGACGGGCACGCGACCAAGCCGCCGGCCCGCTACACCGAGGCCTCGCTGGTCAAGGAGCTCGAAGAGCGCGAGATCGGCCGTCCGTCGACGTACGCCTCGATCATCGGCACGATCCTCGACCGCGGGTACGTCTTCAAGAAGGGCACGGCGCTCGTGCCGTCCTTCCTGAGCTTCGCCGTGGTCAACCTGCTGGAGAAGCACTTCGGCCGGCTCGTCGACTACGACTTCACGGCGAAGATGGAGGACGACCTCGACCGCATCGCGCGGGGCGAGGCCCAGGCCGTGCCGTGGCTGCGGCGCTTCTACTTCGGCGAGGGCGACGCCGACGCCGGTGTCGCGCCGGGAGGCGCCGCGGACGCCGGAAACGGCGACGGCGACCACCTCGGCGGTCTCAAGGAGCTCGTCACCGACCTCGGTGCCATCGACGCCCGTGAGATCTCCTCCTTCCCGGTCGGCGAAGGCATCGTGCTGCGCGTCGGCCGCTACGGTCCGTACGTCGAGCGCGGCGAGAAGGACGACGAGAACCACCAGCGCGCCGACGTGCCGGACGACATGGCGCCGGACGAGCTGACCGTCGAGTACGCCGAGGAGCTGCTGGCCAAGCCGAGCGGTGACTTCGAGCTGGGCACGGACCCGGCGACGGGCCACCAGATCGTGGCGAAGGACGGCCGGTACGGCCCGTACGTCACGGAGATCCTTCCCGAGGGCACTCCGAAGACCGGCAAGAACGCGGTCAAGCCGCGGACGGCGTCGCTCTTCAAGTCGATGTCCCTGGACACGGTGACGCTGGAGGACGCCCTCAAGCTGATGTCGCTGCCGCGCGTCGTCGGCACGGACGCCGAGGGCGTCGAGATCACCGCGCAGAACGGCCGGTACGGCCCGTACCTCAAGAAGGGCACGGACTCGCGCTCCCTGGAGACCGAGGACCAGCTCTTCTCGATCACCCTCGACGAGGCGCTGGCGATCTACGCCCAGCCCAAGCAGCGGGGCCGGGCGGCCGCCAAGCCGCCGCTCAAGGAACTGGGCACGGACCCGGTCAGTGAGCGTCCGGTGGTCGTGAAGGACGGGCGCTTCGGCCCGTACGTCACGGACGGCGAGACGAACGCCACGCTGCGCACGGGCGACAGCGTGGAGGAGATCACCCCGGAGCGGGGCTATGAGCTCCTCGCCGAGAAGCGGGCCAAGGGCCCGGTGAAGAAGAAGACCGCCAAGAAGGCCCCGGCGAAGAAGGCCACGGCCAAGAAGACCGTCGCCAAGAAGACGGCCACGGCGAAGACCGCGGCGGCCAAGAAGACGACGGCCAAGACGGCGGCGAAGAAGACGACGGCAGCCAAGAGCGCGTCGGCTTCGGACGAGTAACCGAGCAGACGAGTAACCGGGCGGTCGGGTGACCGGGCGGTCGGTCCCGTCATTCGGCAGGTGGCGGTCCGGAGGACCGTCTGTGGGGGTGTCCCCGGCGCCAGTACGGAGCCGGGGCACCCTCCTGCCGACGGCCGGGACGCCCGTGAACAGACGCTTGTTCGGGCAGGCCTCCGGCGGGCGGTGGGCTCCGGATAGGCTGGGCGGATGACGCGAGCCGAGCAGCCAACGGTCGTGAGCCCCACCTCCGACGCACTAGCCGCAGACTCACGCGAGCGAGCCGTACGAGCCCTGCTGCGCCTTCCTCCGCTCAGGCGGTTGTGGAGCGCACAGCTCGTCGGCAGTACCGGCGACGCCCTCGCCCTTCTCGTGTTGCTGTTGCTGTCGCTTCAGGCGGCGATTTCGGAAGGGTCGTTCGGCGGTGGTTATCGCGGTGCGGCCTTCGCGGTCGCCGCGGTGTTCGGGGCTCGGATCCTTGCCACCTTCCTCTTCGGAGCCCTCCTCCTGGGCCCGGTCTCCACGCTGACCGCGCCGTCGGGACCACTCGACCGCCGCTGGACGATGATCGGGGCGGACGGGCTGCGGCTCGCCCTGCTGGTCGTCGCACCGCTGTGGATCGACTGGACCCCGGACAGGGCCCAGGCCGTACTCCTGAGCACCGTCTTCGTCGCCGGTGTCGCCGAGCGCTTCTGGGCGGTCGCCAAGGAGAGCGCCGCCCCCGCACTGCTGCCCGCGCCGCCTCCGGAGGGCGCGTCGGTGCGGCCGCTGCCGGACCACCTGGACGCGCTGCACCGGCTGTCGCTGCGTACGAGCTTCGCCGCCCTTCCCGCGGCTGCCGCCGTGCTGCTGACGGCGACGCTGGTCGGCAATCTGTTCGGTTCCGGCATCGCCTGGTTCTCGCAGCACCAGGCGGCCCTCGGGTCGTACGTCGCCGCGGGGCTCTTCGCCGCGTCCGTGTCGACGCTGTACTTCCTGGAGCTGCCCGACGCGCAGACGCCCCGCGCGCGCTCCCCCCTGGAAGGCTGGCGCCGGCCCAGGACCGGCACGGGCTTCGACAAGGGACGCACGGGCGCGATCCGGCTCCTCGTCGTGGCCTGCGCCACGGTCGCCGGAGCCGTCGCCGCCGCGGCGGCCGTCGCCGTACTGCACGCGAAGGACCTCGGCGGCGGTCCCGTCACCTTCGCCCTGCTCTTCCTCGCCCTGACCGGCGGCACCGTCATCGGCATCCGCAGCGCGCAGAAGGTGCTGCCCACGCTGTCCCGGCGCCGGCTGCTGTCGCTCGCGATCGCCGTCACGGGCGTCGCACTGCTCGCCATGGGCCTGGTGCCCGACACGGCGACCGTGCTCATGGTCACTCTGCTCGCGGGCTTCTCCGCCGGAGTCGCCGCGAACACCGGGCACACGCTGCTCGACCAGGAGACCGAGGAGTTCCGGCGGGGACGCACCACGGAGCACCTGCACGCCGTCGTACGGATCTATGTGGCCCTCGGCGTGGTCCTCGCCCCGGTGCTCGCCGCCGCGATCGGCCCGCACCACCTGAGTGGCGGCAGCTTCGTCTTCGCCCACGGCGGCGCCGCCTTCACGCTGATGCTCGTCGGCGCGCTGCTGTTGCCGGTGGCCGCGATCGTGCTCGCCAAGGCCGACGACCGGCAGGGCGTCCCGCTCCGCCGCGACCTGCGCGAGGCGCTCAAGGGTGGCGAGCCCGGCCAGGCACCCGCCGCGACCGGTTTCTTCATCGCGATGGAGGGCGGCGACGGGGCCGGCAAGTCCACCCAGGTCGAGGCGCTCGCCGAGTGGATCCGCAACAAGGGCCACGAGGTCGTCGTCACGCGCGAGCCCGGTGCCACACCGATCGGCAAGCGGCTGCGGTCGATCCTGCTGGACGTGTCGAGCGCGGGCCTGTCGAACCGCGCCGAGGCGCTGCTGTACGCCGCCGACCGCGCCGAGCACGTCGATTCCGTCGTACGCCCGGCGCTGGAACGCGGAGCGGTCGTGATCACCGACCGGTACGTCGACTCGTCCGTGGCCTACCAGGGTGCGGGCCGTGACCTGTCGCCGACCGAGATCGCCCGTATTTCGCGCTGGGCGACGGACGGGCTCGTACCGCATCTGACGGTTCTGCTCGACGTCTCGCCCCGGACGGCGCGCGAGCGGTTCACGGAGGCGCCGGACCGGCTGGAGTCGGAGCCGCCGGAGTTCCACGCGCGCGTGCGCCACGGTTTCCTGACCCTGGCCGCCGCCGATCCCGGTCGCTACCTGGTGGTGGACGCCGGCCAGGACCCGGAAACGGTCACCACGGTCGTACGCCACCGTCTCGACCAGATGCTGCCGCTCTCCGACGCCGAGGTGAAGGCGCGGGAGGAGGCGCGGAAGGCCGCCGAGGAAGAGGCGCGCCGCAGGGCCGAGGAAGAGGCCGCGCGCAAGGCGGAGGAAGAGCGTCTGGAGCGCGAGCGGCAGGAACAGCTGGCCAAGCTCCGCGCCGAGGAGGAGGAGCGCAAGCGCCGCGAGATCGAGGAGGCGCGGCAGCGCGAGGTCGAACGGCAGGCGGAGGAGGCCCGGCGACGGGCCGAGGAGGCGCGCCGGCTCGCTGAGGAGGAGCGGCTGCGTCGCGAGGCCGAGGAGAAGGCGCGGGCCGCCGAGCAGGAACGGCTGCGCAAGCGGGCCGAGGAGGAGGCCCGGCTGCGGGCGGAGGCGGAGGAACGCCGCCGTGAGAAGCAGCGCAGGGCCGAGGAGGCACTGCTGCGGGCGGAGGAGGCGCGCAGGCTCGCGGAGTCGGCGGCCGCCGCCGCGGCCGAGCCGCCGTCCGACGTGGAGACGACGGTGCCCACGCCGGTCGTCCGGCTCGACGAGGTGACGCAGACGGTGGAGCGGCCGCGCGTCGACATGCGCAAGGAGGACGCGGCGCCCTCCGCGACGCCGCCCGCTGCTCCGGCTGCTCCGGCTGGTCCCGCGATGGACGAGACCGCTGTGCTGCCGCCGGTGCGCGACACAAGGCCGATGGACGAGACCGCCGTCCTGCCGCCGGTGCGTGACGCGGGGCCCGCGGATCAGACGGCGGCGCTGCCGTCCGTACGGGACGAGCCTTCGGACCGGGTGCCGCCGGGGTTCTTCCGGGACGAACAGCCCGACGACCGCGGCGGCGACGACAACGACCGTACGCGCGAGCTGCCGTGGCTGGATCCGGATGCGGCGCACACGGGTGCGGGCCAGGGCGCCTCCGCGCGTGGGCGCCGCCGGTCGGACTGGGCGGAGGAGACGCCGCTCGACGACCTGCCGTCGCTGGCGGACGAACTGCTGGGCGGCCCGGACGCCGACGAGGACGACGGCGACCGGTGGGGCCGGGGCGGCCGCCGCCGCTGAGCCCCCGGCGGGACACCGCCCTGGTCTCCGATCCCCGGTCCCACGGCCCCGGCCCCCGGTCCTCGAATGCCGGACGGACCGGGGTCCGGGGGACCGGGGCCCCGGTGTCGGTGGGGTCGGCCACAATGGGGACGGTCGGGATTTCACGAGAACGCAAGCGCACGGCGAAGGCGGTAGCACCATGGCCGTATGGGACGACCTGGTAGGGCAGGCGCGGGTTCAGGCGCAACTGGCCGCCGCCGCCCGTGACGCCGACGCGCTCGTGACCGCCGTCGCCGACCGCTCCGGGGCCACCCTCGCCCCCGCCGCGTCGAAGATGACCCACGCCTGGCTCTTCACCGGGCCGCCGGGCTCCGGGCGGTCCACCGCCGCCCGCGCGTTCGCCGCCGCCCTGCAGTGCACCAGCCCGGACCGGGCGCTGGGCGGGGCTCCGGGCTGCGGGTTCTGTGACGGATGTCACACGACGCTGGTCGGCACGCACGCCGACGTGGAGATCGTCCGTACCGACCAGCTCTCCATCGGCGTGAAGGACACCCGCGAGCTCGTCCGGCGGGCCCAGCTGTCCCCGGCGGGCGGCCGGTGGCAGGTCATCGTCCTGGAGGACGCCGACCGGCTCACCGAGGGCGCGGGCAATGTGCTGCTCAAGGCCATCGAGGAGCCCGCTCCCCGTACGGTCTGGCTCCTGTGCGCGCCCTCCCTGGAGGACGTGCTCCCGACCATCCGCTCCCGCTGCCGCCACCTCACGCTCAGCACCCCGTCCGTGGAGGCCGTCGCCGACGTCCTGGTGCGGCGCGACGGCATCGACCCCGGGACGGCCGCGACCGCCGCGCGCGCCACCCAGGGCCACATCGGGCGGGCCCGCAGGCTCGCCACAGACGAGCGCGCGCGGGCCCGCCGCGCCGTCGTGCTCAAACTCCCGCTGCGCGTCGCCGACATCGGCGGCTGCCTGAAGGCGGCCCAGGAGCTGGTCGACGCGGCGGGCGAGGACGCCAAGCAGGTCGCCGAGGAGGTCGACGCCAAGGAGACGGACGACCTGAAGGCGGCGCTCGGCGCGGCGTCCGGCGGCCGGATGCCGCGCGGCACCGCGGGGGCGATGAAGGAGCTGGCCGACCGCCAGAAGCGCCGTTCGACCCGTACGCAGCGGGACAGCCTCGACCTCGCGCTGACCGACCTGACCGGCTTCTACCGCGACGTACTGGCCCTGCAGCTCGGTTCGCGGGTCGCCCTCGCCAACGAGGACGTACGGGACTCCCTCGACCGCGTCGCGCGGAGCTCGACCCCCGAGCGCACCCTGCGCCGGATAGAGGCGATCATCGCCTGCCGCCGGGCCCTGGACCGCAATGTCGCGCCGCTGCTCGCGGTGGAGGCGATGACGGTGGCGCTGCGCGCCGGCTGACCCCCACCGCCGAGGTTGACCGACTCACTCGTACGAGCCGCTCCCCGCACAATCCGTCATCGCCGCACTACGCTCCGAGGATGGACACCAGGCACCTGATCCGGACCTCCGCCACCGCCCTCGTGACCGCCGGGCTGCTCGTCTCCGGATGCTCGTCGGGAGGTTCGTCGCCCAGTGCCTCGGCTTCCGCGTCGCAGGAAGCGGTCCCGGCCGCCCTCAAGCCGTACTACGCGCAGAAACCGAAGTGGCGCGAGTGCGGTGCCCCCGGCTTCCAGTGCGCCACGGTGAAGGCACCCCTCGACTACAAGAAGCCGGAGAAGTCCGACATCGGGCTGGCCGTCTCCCGGCAGAAGGCCACCGGGCCCGGCAAGCGCCTCGGCTCCCTCCTGGTCAATCCGGGCGGCCCCGGCGGCTCCGCGATCGGCTACCTCCAGGCGTACGCGGCCATCGGGTACCCGGCGCCGGTCCGCGCGCGCTACGACATGGTGGCCGTCGACCCGCGCGGCGTGGGCCGCAGCGAGCCCGTCGAGTGCCTGACGGGCAAGGAGATGGACGCGTACACCCAGGTCGACCAGACCCCCGACGACCGGGGGGAGACCAACAAGCTGGTCACGTCCTTCAAGAACTTCGCGGCCGGCTGCGAGAAGCGCTCGGCCGAGATCCTGCCGCACGTCTCCACCGTCGACTCGGCCCGCGACATGGACATCCTGCGGGCGGTGCTGGGCGACGAGAAGCTGAACTACGTCGGGGCGTCGTACGGCACCTTCCTGGGCGCGACGTACGCCGAGCTCTTCCCCGGCCGCAGCGGCCGCCTCGTACTCGACGGCGCGATGGACCCGTCCCTGCCCGCCCGCGACCTGAACCGTGACCAGACGGCCGGCTTCGAGACCGCCTTCCAGTCGTTCGCCGCGGACTGCGTCAAGCGCGAGGACTGCCCGCTGGGCACCGGTACGCCGGACGAGGCGGGCAAGCGGCTGAAGGGCTTCTTCGACGAGCTCGACGCCGAGCCCGTCCCCACCGGCGAGAGCCGTCCCCTGGGCGAGTCCCTGGCGACCATGGGTGTGATCGCCGCGATGTACGACGAGTCCGGCTGGCCGCAGCTGCGCGAGAGCCTCACCCGCGCGATGGGCGGGGACGGCGCCGGCCTGCTCGCGCTGGCCGACACGTACTACGAGCGCTCCGAGGACGGCAGCTACGCGAACCTCATGTACGCCAACGCCGCCGTGAACTGTCTGGACCTCCCGTCGGCCTTCACCGGCCCCGACCAGGTCCGCACCGGGCTCCCCGCCTTCGAGAAGGCGTCCCCGGTCTTCGGCGAGGGCTTCGCCTGGACCTCCCTGAACTGCACGTACTGGCCGACCGCGCCCACCGGCACCCCGCACCGCATCGAGGCGGAGGGCGCCGCCCCGATCGTCGTGGTCGGCACCACCCGCGACCCGGCGACCCCGTACAAGTGGGCCGAGTCCCTGGCCGACCAGCTCGCCTCCGGCACCCTCCTGACGTACGACGGCGACGGCCACACGGCGTACGGCCGCGGCAGCGACTGCATCGACACGGCGATCAACACCTATCTCCTGGAGGGCACACCTCCGAAGAACGCCAAGAAGTGCTCCTGACCCCTCTCTGACCTGCGCGAAGGCGGCCCGCACGGGGCTGTGCGGAGCACCCCTCGAAACTGTGTAGACTTGTGCCCGCTGCTGATCGCACCATCGTGTCGGCAGCGGCGCCGCCTTAGCTCAGTTGGCCAGAGCAACGCACTCGTAATGCGTAGGTCTCGGGTTCGAATCCCGAAGGCGGCTCTGTGGAAGCCTCAGGACTCACTCGCCGTGACCTGGGGCTTTTGCTTTTTCGCACCCCGGGGAGTGGCCGCTCGCGCAGCGACTGTGCGCAGGGGTGAGCCGTGCGCCGTCGGTGGGAGCCGCGCCGGGTTCTGCGTGTGGTGCTGCTCGGTGACGGCGTCGCAGGGCCCGCTGCGCCGCCGGGGTGAGCAGGCCGGGGAAGCGGGTCTCCCGGCCGTCTCCGCCGTACTGGTGGGCGCAGGCCGGGGCACGGGCCGGCCCGGTGGCCCCTCCCCGCTCGACTCCGCCGTTCCGCCGTGGGATCCGGCCGAGGCCAACGCGGCTCCGAATGCCGGTGGCGGGGCGTCTCAGCGACGTGGTGGGACTGGCGGACGGTGTCACCGTCTTCGCCGCGGTCCTCGGGGGGTTCATGGTCGTCGCCGGCCGCCGACGCGTACCCGGACCCGGACTCCCCTGGCGTACGGCCCCGAACCGTCGGACAAGCCGTGTACGGGGCCGCGTCGGCACTGCTGCCGGGCCGCCGGGCGTGCGGCGTCCGCGGGGCGTGGCGGACTGAACTCCCGCCCCGCCGCACGGCGTACGGCTCCGGTTCCGTCCGGCCGGCCGGACAGAGCCGAGGAACGAAGCCGCACCCCCGTGGCAGACTCGGCGGAGGTGGAGGCGCAGGCGGGGGAGACGGAGGGGGACGTGGGGGCGTCGGAGTTGCTCATCGCCTTGGACCGGGACGGCGGCACACCACTGCAGCAGCAGGTGTGCGACCAGGTCACCGCCCTGGTGCGGTCGGGCCGGCTGCGGCCGGGCGAGGCCGTGCCCGCGTCCCGCGAGCTCGCCCGGCAGCTCGACGTGTCGAGGACCGTCATCACCCGCGCGTACGAACTCCTGCGCGCCCAGGGCATCCTCACGGCCCGGCGCGGCTCCGGCACCAGGGTCGCCGGTCCCGCGAGCGGCGCGGGCTCGCCCCGTCCGCCCCGGAAGGCGCCCACGGTGCTCGCCCCGCAGCCGCCTCGGGCCACCGACGGCGGCAACGCGCTGTGGCAGCCCTGGGAGCCGCCGCCCACCCGCCACCCGGGCGTCGCACTCGACTTCCGGCACGGCACTCCGGCGCTCGCTGACTTCCCCGTCGCCCGCTGGCGGCAGTCCCTGCACGACGCGTACGGCCGTGCCGACGTCGCCGCGCTCGGCTACGGCCCGGCCGAGGGCTCCCCGACGCTGCGTACGGAGATCGCCGCCCTCGTCCGGCAGAGCCGGGCCCTCGACGCGCACCCCGACCGGATCATGGTCACCGGCGGCGCCACCCAGGCCCTGGACATCCTCGTCCGGATGCTGGTCAGGCCGGGTGACGTGGTGGTGATCGAGGACCCCAGCCACACCGTGCTGCGCCAGGTGTTCGGCTGCTCCGAGGCGGCCGTGGTGCCGGTCCCCGTGGACGAGGAGGGGCTGCGGGTGGCCGACATCGACGCCTGTGTGCGGGCCCAGGGGCACGATCCCGGGCGGGTGAAGCTGGTGTACGTCACGCCGTCGCACCAGTTCCCGACCGGGTTCATCATGTCCGAGGGGCGGCGGCGCGGGCTCCTGAAGTGGGCACACGAGCACGGTGCGACGGTCCTGGAGGACGACTACCACAACGAGTTCACGTTCACCGCCGAGCGGCTGCCCGCGCTCGCGGCCGAGCGCCACCGGGACACCGTCGTCTACGTGGGCAGCTTCAGCAAGACGCTCTTCCCCGCGCTGCGGATCGGCTACGCGGTACTGCCGCCGCACCTCGTGCAGCCCTTCCTCGGCATCAAGTGGATCACCGACCGGCTGACGCCCACGGTGGCCCAGGAGGCGCTCGCCGACTTCATCTCCACCGGTGCGTACGCCCGCCACATCAGCCGCATGACGCGCCTGTACCGGCAGCGCAGACGCCGCCTCCTGGGGGCGTTGTACGAGCACTTCGGCGCGGAGGTCCGCATTTCCGGCGAGGCGGCCGGCCTGCACGTCCTGGTCACCTTCACCGGGGCGCGGGGCGTTCCGGAGGACACGATCGTCCGCCTGGCGGCCGGGCGCGGGGTCCGGATCTACCCCGCGTCCGGCTACTTCGTCCAGGACCCGCCGGCCGAACCGACGTTCCTGATGGGGTACGCCGCCCTGCCCGCCCCCCGCATCACCGAGGGCGTCGCCCTGCTGGCCGCCGCGGTGCGCGAGGCGGCGGGCCGCCGGCGGGACCTGCCTCCGGCCCCTCCGGCCCCTCCGGCCCCTCCGGCCCCTCCGGCTCCGTGAAGCGCGGGCGGTGGAAGCGGGCGAGGTGCGCGTGCGGCACGGTGCAGTCGAAGTGGGCCTTCGCCGTGCGGCCTTCGGCGGACAGGGTGTCCGAGTACGCGGGGGACTGCGTCGGGTCCAGGGGAAAGCCCTCCCGGTCCGGCAGGACCGAGATGTCCCGGTCGGCCTGCAGCCGTGTGCTCATCGCCCACCACAGGTCCGCGTCCGACTCCAGGTCGACGTCCTCGTCCACGGAGACGACGAGCTTGGCCATCCGGAACTCCTCCAGGACCGACTCCGCGGCCTTGCGCACCGCCTCGTCGTCGGCGGCCGACCGCTTGGCCGGCCACTGGATCACCACCATGAGCTGGCCGCCGCCCGCCGTGTGACAGTGCACTGCCCTTGCCGGTGTGCCCAGTTGCCGCAGCCTTCCGAGGACCGCCGCCTCCATTCCGAAGCCGAGCAGCACCGACTGCTCGTGCCCCGGGCCCGAGACGGTCTGCAGGATCGCTCCCTCGCGCGCCGTGATCCCGGAGATCCGGACGGCCGGCAGCCCGGGGTGCGCCCGGCCCTGGTAACCGAGGAACTCCGGTGTGGCATAGGGCCCCCGGGGGTTCTCCGGCGCCGGACCGGGCAGCAGTTCGCCCTCCAGGACGTACTCGGCGTGCGCGATGCACTCCGCGTCCACCGTCCGGCAGGACGTCAGCTCCACCGGGGCGCCGCCCAGCGCGCCCGCCACGGCGAGTTCGTCGACTCCCCCGGGAACCAGGGAGGCCGGGCAGCACGAGGAGAGCAGGACGGCCGGTCCGAGACCCAGGTGGATCGCGACCGGCAGCGGCCGGCCCTGGCGCCGGGCCGCCAGATGGGCGGCCTCCAGGTCCCGTCCCGGCACCATCCAGATCGACAGGAGGTCGGGGCCCTGTACGCACATCCGGTGGATGGACAGGTTGCGCACCCCGGTCTCCGGATGGGTCGCGAGGACCGCGCCGAGCGTCAGGTAGGGGCCCGCGTCCGCGTCGGTGAGTACCGGCACCGGCAGCGCCGTGAGGTCCGGCGCGAGCTCCGTACGGCCAGGGGCGCGTTCGCCCCGGATCCTCACCGGCGGCACGGGTGACGCCACCGCGTCGAGCAGCCGGTGCGGGAGCTGCGCCGGGGTGGTCCCGAGCAGCGCGGCCGCCCGGCGGCGGGTGCCGTACAGGCCGATGAGCACGGCCCGTGCCTCGGCACCCGCGGCACTGGGCGTGACCCGTTCGAAGAGGACCGCGGGCCCCGGCCCCGTCGGCGGCGGGGCGGGTGTCCCGGCCCACGCCGCGTACCGGGAGGAGACCCCGAACCTGGCCGGGACCTCCTCCCGCTCCCGCACCAGCTCCCCGGGCATCGGATCGAGTCCGGCGAGCGCGGTGCGCAGGTCCGCGAGGCGGCGGCGCGTCACGTCACGCCCTCCCGGGCCGCCGCCCGTCGCTCGGCGAGCCGGTCGAGCTGGAGCTCGGTCAGTTCGGCGATGAGCGTGCGGTAGGTGGCCTCCGCGATGCCGGGCGGCATGCCCTGCTCCTCCGCGAGCCGGCGCACCTTGGCGATCACCTGGTCGACTCGGCCGGGCGAGCGCACCGTCTCCTCGTCGCGCTTGTACTCGGTCAGCTCCCGCACCACCCGGGTGCGGGCGGCGAGCAGGGCGACGATCTGGCGGTCCAGGCCGTCGATGGAACCGCGCAGCTCCTCGATCCGTGCCGTGCCCGTCATGGCGCGGGCACCTCGTCGATCACGTACACGACGGTGGGCTCGCCGTCGGAGCCCTGGGAGCGGTGCCGCTCGTCGCCGGGGATGATGAAGCCCATGCCGGGGCGGCACGGCACCGAACGGTCGTCGAAGTGGATGGTGAACTCGCCCTGGAGCACGTAGCCCTGGTGGCCGCGCTCGCACCACTCCTCCTCGTTGAAGCCCGCGGGCAGCTCCATCAGGCGCACCCGCAGACCTCCGGTGTACGCGATCTTCACCCGGCCGTCGGCGCCGGGTTTGTGCCACTTCTCCCAGGGGATGGCGTCGAAGTCGATGCCGACGAGGGCGGGAGTGGTGGTGGTCATGGGGAGAGCTCTCCTCGGTAGGCGGTGCGGGTGGGTGGTGCGGGTGGTGTGTCTCAGGACGCCGAACGCTCGCGTACGACCCGCTCGTTGCGGTCGTCGAGGGGCAGCAGTGGTTCCCCGGTGGTCGCCCGGACCCTGCGCAGCAGCAGGGTCATGTCGATCATCCGGTGGACCATGCGCTCCAGCGCGTCCAGGCCCTCGGCGTCGTTCAGGCCCGGCTCCCGCGAGGTGTTGCGCAACAGCGCGGGGAAGCCGCTGCCCACCATGATCATCCGGTTGAGCAGCAGGTTGTCCACGAGCTGGTTGTGCACGGAGGCGTCGCTGTAGCGGCGGCCGGTGACGATGATCCCGCCGACCTTGTTGGCCAGCGGCCGGTCGAACCGCAGATAGCCGACGCCCGCCCGTTCGATGAAGATCTGCATGAGATGGGCGAGACCGAAGCCGTGCACGGGCACGGCGTAGATGATCCCGTCGGCCTGCTTCATCTCCTCGACGACGGCGGGCATGTCGTCCTGGAGGGCGCACGGGTCGGTCCGGTTGTTGCAGTCACCGCACGGGCTGCACGGTGAGATGCGGTGGTCGCGCAGGTGCACCTGGCGGAAGACGGCATTCCGTTCCCGCACCAGTTCACCCGCGTAGTCGAGTGCCAGATCCGTGTTCCCCCCGGCACGTTCGGACCCCGATATACCGAGGATGACAGGCCTTGCTCCGTGTACGCCTTGCATGAAACTCCCCCATGAGTCACTGGCTAGCGGTGCGGGGGCGGGCCGGTCGGGCCCGCCCCTCCTCGTACCGGTCAGTCCTTGAGCTTCCCGGCGAAGTAGTCGATGTAGGCCTGCATGTCGAAGTGGCCGTGTCCGGAGAGGGAGAACAGGATGCTCTTCTCCTCGCCGGACTCCTTGCAGGCGAGCGCCTCGTCGATGGCCGCGCGCACGGCGTGCGTGGACTCCGGCGCCGGCACGATGCCCTCGCTCCGGGCGAAGGTCACCCCGGCCTCGAAGCAGGCGGTCTGCGGGACGGCGCGGGCCTCCAGGAAGTCGAGTTCCTTGAGCGCGCTGATGATCGGCGACATGCCGTGGTAGCGCAGACCGCCCGCGTGGATGCTCGGCGGAACGAAGTCGTGGCCGAGGGTGTGCATCTTCGTGAGGGGCGTCATGCCCGCGGTGTCACCGAAGTCGTAGTCGTACTTGCCCTCGGTCAGGGTCGGGCAGGACGCCGGCTCGACGGCGATGGCCCGCACGGAGCGTCCGCCCCTCAGCTGCTCGCCGAGGAAGGGCAGCGCGAGGCCGCCGAAGTTGGAGCCGCCGCCGGCCGCGCCGATCACGATGTCCGGGTAGTCCTCGGCCAGCTCCATCTGGAGCTGGGCCTCCTGCCCGATGATCGTCTGGTGCAGCAGTACGTGGTTGAGCACCGAGCCGAGCGCGTACTTGGCGGTGCCACCGCTGCCGAGGGCCGCCTCCACCGCCTCGGAAATGGCCAGGCCCAGGCTTCCGGGGGAGTCCGGGTCGGCGGCGAGCGCGGCCCGGCCCGCCTCGGTGAGCTCGCTGGGGCTGGCGGTGACGCTGGCGCCGAAAGTCTCCATCAGGCCGCGGCGGTAGGGCTTCTGCTGGTAGCTCACCTTGACCATGTAGACCTCGCAGACGAGGCCGAAGTACTGGCAGGCGAGGGCGAGGGAGCTGCCCCACTGACCGGCGCCGGTCTCGGTGGTGAGCCGCTCCACGCCCGCCTGCTTGTTGTAGTACGCCTGCGGTACGGCGGTGTTGGGCTTGTGGCTGCCGGCCGGGCTGACGCCCTCGTTCTTGAAGTAGATGCGGGCCGGGGTGTCCAGCGCCTTCTCCAGGCGGCGGGCCCGCACCAGCGGGCTGGGCCGCCACTGCTTGTACACGTCGAGGACGGCGCCGGGGATGTCCACCTCGCGGTCGGTGGAGAACTCCTGGGCTATCAGCGCGGCCGGGAACAGGGGCTCCAGGTCGGCCTCGGTGAGCGGCTCCCGGGTGCCGGGGTGCAGCATCGGGTCCAGTGGCTTGGGCAGGTCCGCGACCACGTTGTACCAGGTGGTGGGGGTGCGGTCTTCGGACAGCAGGAACTTCGTCTGAGACATGAACACTTTCCTTGAGTGGAGTGGAACCGGTGCGGAGGCCGGGACGGCGGATACCGTCCCGGGCCCCCTAGGTGCCGGGGACCGGCGCATCCGCCGCCTGGGCAGGGGCGGCCGGGGGAACCGGAGTGGATTCGGGGTCCTTCGCGGTGACCGGGGGCCTGATCCGCAGCAGCGCGAAGGCCGCCATGCCGGCCAGCGGCGCCGCGAGGAGGACGAGGAAGACGGGCTGATGGCCGTGGGCCGTCCAGATCACGCCGAGGCCGACCGGTACGACGAGCCGGGCGAGGCCGAGCACGAAGCCGTTCAGCGCCATGAAGCTGCCGACCCGGCGCTTGTCGACGTGGTCGGCGATGTACGTGGGCACGACGACGGACACGATGATCTCGCCGAGCGTCCAGACCACCGTGGACAGCAGGATGGCCGCCAGCGAGAACCCGACGACGATCATGGCGAGGCCCAGCGTCCACAGCGCTCCCGCGACCAGCAGCAGCAACTTCGTGCCGTGCCCCCGGATGTGCTTCTCCAGGACCAGGCCGAGGCTCACCACGACGACGCTGTTGATCGTGTAGACGGCGCCGACCAGGCTCGCCGAGTCGTGCAGCACCGTGGTGACGGCGAGCGGCAGTGCGTATTCGAGGCCGATCAGCGGCACGACGTAGAAGAAGGAGACCAGGACGATCAGCAGCACGTGGCCGTGCCCGAGCGGCCCGGAACGCTTCTTCTCCCTGCGTTCCGCGGTGCCGCGCACGCGGTCCTTCGGCACCCAGACCGCGATCATCACCGCGCACACCAGGCCCGCGAGGATGTTCCCCGCGAACATGACGTGGTACGAGTAGGCCGCCGCGACACCGCCGAGCAGCGGGCCGACGCCCATCCCCAGGTTGTTGCCGACGTAGCTGATCGTGTAGGCGAAAGGGCGCTGTTCGGGCGTGGTGAGGTCGGCGACGAGAGTGTTGGACGCCGGGCTGAACATGCCCATTCCCACCAGGGCGACGAAGAGCAGGCCCGCGTACGTCCACGGCGGTCCGTCGAGCACGGCGAGGCCGAGATAGCCCGCCGCGTTCAGCAGCAGCGCGGTGAGCAGCGCCGTACGGCGGCCGCGCCGGTCGCACAACGGCCCGCTGAGCAGACTGCCGACGAGCAGCCCGGTGGAGCCGACGGAGATCAGCAGCCCCGCCTCGCCGGGGGTGAGGCCCTCGCCGCGCACCAGGTAGACGGCGAGCAGGGGGAAGACGAACATGCCCGCGCGGTTGACGAAGGAGGCGAGGAAGAGCACCCGCAACGGGAGCGGCAGTTCCTTGAACCGCGTCCACCACATGACTACGCCTGCTCGGTCTCGACGCGGAAGGCGTCCCGCACGGTCTTGAAGCGGGTCCGTACGTCCTCGAAGCCGGTGCCCTCGCACACGTACCAGCCGAGCACGTCGTTGGAGCGGGTCGGCGGGGCGAGGACGTCACCGACGCTCTTCCACACGTCGGCGTCGAGCACCGCGTCGAGCGCCATCAGTTCGGCGGGGGTGGTGATGGCGGTGATCCGGCCGTACTCGCCGGAGGCCAGGTACTCGGTGCCGACCTCCGGGCCCAGGCGCGCCGCGGGCCGGTGGTCCGGGTCGAGTTCGAGCCTGCACCACTCGCCCGCGAGGTTGATGCCGCGCCCCGCCTCGATGGCCGGCACGATCGAGCCGCCGCCCGCCCGGGCGCCCGCCTCGCCGAAGACGACCTCGCCGTCGTCGAGCAGGAAGAACTCGGCGTGCACGACACCGGTGCTCAGCCCGAAGCCGCGGAGCACCACCGCGTTCAGCTCCAGGATGCGCTGCTCGCGCGGGGACAGGCCGTACTTGCGCGAGATGGTGCCGCCCGGCTCGTCGCGGTACTCCAGGACGGAGTACGTGTACTGGGAGAGCTGCTCGAAGACGACCTCGCCGCCCTGGAACAGCGAGTCGACGTGGAACTCGGTGCCGCGGACGAACTCCTCGACCCGGTACTCGTGCCGGTCGTCCCCCATCTCCTCCCAGACGCGGTCCAGTTCCTCGCGGCTGTCGACCCGGTAGGTGTTGCCGCAGGCCCAGCCGGCGTACGGTTTGACGACGACCGGGTACCCCACCTCGTCGGCGAACCGGGCGACCGTGGTCACGGTGTCGGGGCGGCAGGAGCGGGCGACCCGCACCCCGAGCTCCTCGGCCCTGCGGTGCATGACGTTCTTGTCGCGGAAGTTGAGCGCCTGGTCCGGGGTGAGACCGGGGATGCCGTGGTCCCTGCGGCAGCGGCTGGCCGGCAGCACGTCGCCCTCGAAGAGCGGGAAGATCCGCTCGATGCGGTGCTCGGCGACGATCCGGTCCACCGCGGCGCGCACGGACGCGGTGTCCTCCAGGTCCGCGTGGTACTGGGGCAGGCCGGCGGCCTCGGGAGCCTGTTCACCGGCGGGCAGCAGCACCACCGTCCGGACGCCGAGATCGGTGGCGGCCGCGACGACGCTGCGGAACTGGGCGGCATAGCGGCCTGCGGCGGGCCGGTAGACCACCAGGATGGAACGGTTCATGCGGTGCTCCTCATGCGAGTCGTACGAGTCACGCGCGTCGACGCGTGCGGGGTCAGCGGACCGTCGCGGCCGACGGGGCTCCGAACACCTCCCCCGACGGCGTGGACCGGTCGAGCACCAGAGGGCGCCCCGCCTCGGCACCGAGCCCGGCGAGCGTGTCCGTGAGCCGGCCGAGCGCCCGCTCGACGTCGTCACGGCCGCCCTCGTGCGCCGACTCCACGGTGAGCAGGATCCGGCGCCGCCCGGTGCCGGTCTTGACCACGTCTCCCTGCCGCCAGTTCCAGCGCCGCGAGTGCGCGCGCCCCCGGCCGTCGGCGTAGACGACCTCGCCCGGCTCGGGCTGCTCGGGAGTTTCGGGCGCCCCGAGCGGGAGGTAGGTCTCGGTGCCGTGGGCGAGACGGACGTGCAGTTCGTCCTCGATGCCGCCCACGTCGCACGAGGCCACCGGGAGGCGGCTGTCCAGGGAGACGGCGTTGCACAGGTCCACGAGGGAGTTGATCCGCGGGAGGCGGTCCCCCTTGGCCACCCTGCGCAGGACCGACTCGGCGGCGCAGGGGAAGCGGTTGGGGTTCACGCCGACGGCGCGGTAGGCGTCCCGCCAGGCGGCGATCGCCGGCAGCGCGGAGACGTCCGCCTTGGTGAGCCGCTCGGCGTGCAGGCTGTCCTCGGCGGCGGTGAGCTGCGCGGCCACCGCCGGGGCGTCCTCGACGACGTCGATGTCCGGCACGGCGATCAGACCGAGCACATAGCCGGGAACGTGCGCCGACAGCCGGGCGTCGATGGTGACGGTCAGGGTGCGGATGCCGGCGGCGGTGCTGTCCATGGGCTGTGATCCTTCGTTGGTGTGTCGGTGTCGGTGTCGGTGTCGGTGTCGGTGTCGGTGCCGGTGGTCATGTCCGGTGCGGTGGTCCGCTGATGACGCGACTGACGGTAAGGAGCGGGTGGTCCCCCGGGTGTGGCCAATTCCGGGGAATTACGAGAGGCCGCTTCCGGGGGGCCGCTCCGGTCAGCCGGTCTTCCCCGCCGGTTCGGGCGCCCCGCGGGCCGGCCCGGCCGGCTGGGCCGGCGCCTTCACCCGTACGCCGATCAGGGCCGTCACCAGCGCGAGCACCGAGAGACCGGCCCCGTACGGACCCAGCAGGTCCAGGCCGTCCGCGCCGCCGTGCTCGATGACCAGGCCGCCGGCGAACCCGCCCAGGGAGATCCCCGCGAAGGTGGCCGACGAGTTCAGGGAGAGGAGCAGCGGGCCCGAGGCCGGTGCGATCGCGAACAGCCGGTGCTGCTGCGGCGGCTGGGTGGCCATCGCGGTGACCCCCCAGGCCGCCATGGCGACGGCCGCGGTGAACAGCCCGCCCCGGGCCGGCGGCAGCGCCGCCAGGACGACGCCGAGCCCCGCGACGGAGCCGAGCAGGACGGGGGTGGGCCCCCACCGGTCGGTGGCGCGCCCGCCCAGCACCGTGCCGCCCACCGCGAACACCCCGAAGACGAGGAGCAGCAACGCGAGCGTCGTACCGGAGCCGTCGGTCGCCGGGGCGAGCACCGCACCGATGTAGGTCAGCGCGAGGTAGCCGCCGGTCATGAACAGCAGCGTGGTGAGCACGGTGAACAGCACGCGCGGGTCGCGCACCGGGGCCAGCCGCGCCGCGAGCCCCGGCGCGGCGGGCAGCCGCACCTCGGGCAGTCCGCCGGCGACCGCCGCGGCGCACAGCGCGCCGACCCCGGCGAGCAGCCAGAACGTCGAGCGCCAGCCCAGGTCGGCGGCCAGCCAGGTCCCGAACGGCACCCCCGCGACGGTCGCCGCGGACAGTCCGCCGAGGACGACGGCCATGGCGCGCCCGCGCCTCTTTGGCGGGGACAGCGCGGCGGCCGACGCGGAGGCGGCGGGGATGTAGAGGGCGGCGCCCGCGGCGGTCGCGACCCGGGCGGCGAGCAGCGTCCCGAGGCTCGGCGCGAGGGCGGACGCCGCGTTGCCGAGTGTGAAGACCACGAGGGAGACCACCAGTACGGTGCGCCGCTCGACCCGGCCGGTGAGCGCGCCGAGCACGGGCGCGAGGACGGCGTAGGTGAGCGCGAAGACCGTGCTCACCCACCCCACGTCGGCGAGTCCGGCCCCCAGGCCCCGGGCCACCTCCGGCAGCACACCGGCCACCACGAAGGTGTCGGTCCCGATGGCGAAGGCGCCGACGGCGAGCACCGGAAGCACGGGCAGTGCGGGCCGGGTGCGGGCCATCACGCGGCCCCTGCCGGGACCCGGGTCCGGAAGGCGCCGGCGTCGCCCGCGACGGCGGCGCCGCCGAGGAGCACCAGTTCGATCGCTCCCGGGCGGCTGAGCACGGTGATGTCCCGCGCCGGGTCGCCGTCCGTGACGACCAGGTCGGCGAGCCGGCCCGCCTGGACCGTCCCCGCGTCGTCGCCGCGCCCCGCGAGCCGGGCGCCGTTGGCGGTGGCCCAGGTCAGCACGGTGGGGGCGGGGATGCCCGCCATGGTCACGTACAGCTCCAGCTCCTTGGCGTACGTGCCGTGCGGGGTCCAGGCGAAGCCGAAGTCGTCCCCGGCCACGACCGGGATGCCGCGCTCCACCATGAGCGGCAGGATGCGCAGCGTGTTGGCCACCTCGGCCTCGAACTCCAGCGTCTCCAGGTACTCCGGGGTCTTGCCGTGCTCGGTCCCGGTCGTCAGCAGCATGTGCGGCTGGTACAGGCTCGGCACCACGAAGATGCCCCGCTCGGCGATCGCGTCGAGCGCCGCGTCGTCGGCGTACGTCGCGTGGTCGATGACGTCGACCCCGGCGGCGATCGCGTTGCGGATGCCCTCCAGGCCGCGCGAGTGGGCCCGTACCCTGGCCCCGTGCTCGTGGGCCGTGCGCGCGGCGACCACCAGCTCCTCGGCGGTGAAGAGCAGCTCGTGGGAGCGGCCGTTGGGGAAGGTGTCGTCGCCCGACGAGAAGACCTTGACGATCTCCGCGCCCTGCGCGATCTCCCCGGCGACGTACTCCGCCATCTCCTCCGGCGTGTCCGCCAGGCGCATCAGGTCCGACGGGATGCGCTTCCTGACCTCGGGATTGCGGCGCTCGGGGGGCCCGGACACCATCAGGTCGCGGCTGCACGGGGTGATCCGGGGGCCCAGGAGGCGGCCGGAGTCGACGGCCCTGCGCAGCGCCATGTCGATCCCGGCGACCGAACCCGCGCCGACGAAGGCCGTGTAGCCGAGGCCGAGAAGGGCGGTGGTGTTCTCGGCGGCGGCCAGGGTGACCTCGGGGACGGAGTACTTGAAGAGCATCTCCCGCCCGTCGAGGATGTTCAGGTACGCGATGTGGGTGTGCCCGAGGGTCATGCCGGGCATCACGGTGCGCCCGTCGAGGTCGAGTACGTCGACCTCGGGCGAGTGCAGCGGGGCGAGGCCCTCCGGCAGGACCGCCTCGATGCGGTCGCCGTCGAGCAGCACGCTGCGGCGGGGCAGCGAGGCCCGGCCCAGGCCCTCCTGGACCGTGGCGCGGTGGAGCAGGGTTTTGCGTGGCACGTCGAACATCTCCCGTGTCGGCTGCGTCTGGTGGTTGTCGCGCGTGGTGGGCCGGCTAGCCGGCGGCGCCGGTGCGTTCGGGGCCCTCCCCGTCCTCCGCGTCCTCCGCGCGGCCGAAGAGGGTCCAGATGATCTCCGCGCCGGGACGCCGGGCCACCCAGCGCAGCCCCTGCGCCCGTACTCCGGGCGCGTTGGTGACCGCGAGCTGCGCGCCGCCCCCGGCGACGACCTCCGCGGCCTGCTGGGTCGAGGAGACGTCCACCCACGCGACCTCGCGGTCGCGGAGCTCCGGGGGCACCACCTCGGCGTAGATCCGGCGGACCTCCCACATGGCGGCGACCACGAGCGGACCGTCGCCCGGCGCGGGGGAGCCGGCGGCCCCCGCCGCGATCCCGTACTCCGGTGTGGCCTGCGGGAAGAACGCCCGCAACCGCAGGTCCCGGTGCCAGTGGAAGCGGGTGAGTCCCCCGTACGCGCTGGGGACGAGGGCGAACTCGACCTTCCGCCCGACGAGGTGGTCGAAAACGTCGTCGAAGGTGGTGAACAGCTCGACCGAGAGGCCGTGCTCCGCCGCGAGGAAGCGGGCCGCCAGCTCACTGGAGGTCCCGGCCGGGCCGAGCGTGCCCAGCGTGGTCCCGGGCCGGGCCGCCCACCGGCGGGCCAGCTCGCTCCATCGCGCGGTGTACTCCTCGGCGAGCGCGCCGGGCAGCGGCGGCGCCACCGCGTCAGCTCTCATAGCCACGGTTCTCCGCCATCTTCCGGGCCACCCGGGTCTCGTGGTCGGGCGCGCTGCGCCGGTCCACGATGCGTGCGGCCTTCCAGCTGACGAAGGCGCCCGTGCTCACGATCGGGTCGAGGCCTTCGCTGAGTTCGACGGCGACGGGCACCCCGAGGGCCTCGGCGGCGCGTGTCCGCACCGTGTCGGCGAGGCTCCCCGGGGCCTCCACCAGGTCCTTGAGCAGTTCGAGGCGCACGGTCAGGCGGTCCTGGCCCGAGGCGTCCCGCTCGATCACGACCTGGTATCCGGCGGACCCCGTGACCCCCGTCATGACGGCCGTCTCGATCTGCCCCGCGGTGAACCGCCGGCCGCCGAGTTCGAGCCGGTCCAGGGTGCGCCCGACGATCCGGACGAGGTCGCCCGGCATCTCGCAGCCGCAGTCCGACTCCTCGACGGCCACCGCGTCGCCCGTGCGGTACCGGACGAGCGGTTTCACACCGTCCACCAGCATCGTCACGGTCAGTTCGCCCTGGCCGCGAGGGCCCTGGGAGACGCCGGACTCCGGGTCCACGACCTCGACGAGGTAGTTCGTCTGGGACAGGTGCATGCGCTTGTTGCGGCAGGCCGTCGCGATGACGAAGGCCTCCTGGGACCCGTACAGGATGTTGTAGACGTCCGCGCCCCAGACCGTCTCCAGATTGTGGGCGAGCGCCGGCGTGCACATCTCGCCCGTGACGAACAGCAGCTTGACGGAGAAGTCCCGGCGCAGGTCGTAACCGAAGTGCTCGGCGGCCTTGGCCAGGGTGAGGGCGACCCCCGGTGTGCAGCAGATCACCTCGAGTTCGAGGTCCTTCATCAGCTGCAGGGCCTTCTCGAAGCCGATGACGGGCGAGTACGGCCAGATCTTGGCGTTGAGCGAGCCGACGTTGCGGGCGATGTCCCCGAGGGTGTCGCCGAAGGAGTGCACCTCGGTCGGGCCCATCAGGCCGATACGCGGAGCGTGTCCGCCGAAGTGGTGGCGGAAGATCGACGCCCAGGACTCGGTGATGTGCGCGTTGCTGGCGGTGATCTCGCGGCCGTCGCGCGGGCAGGGCGTCGCCCGGCCGGTGGTGCCGGTCGTCTCGTAGAAGAAGAGGGCGTCGGCGAGCGGCCTGCTGAGGACGTCGAGCATCTCCTCCCGCAGATCGGCCTTGGTGGTGTAGGGCAGCGCCGAGAGGTCGTCCGGCGTGATCGCCGCGAGGTCGACGCCCTTCAAGTGCCGTGCGTAGAAGGGCGATCCGGTGCTGACCTGGTCGAGAACGGTACGCAGCTGGCGGGTGCGCCAGTCCGCGAGGGCCGTGTCGGTGAGCGTCCGGCCGTAGAAGGCCCGGTGGAGTTCGAGATACCGGGCGGCGAAGTCGGCCGCGGGGCCCTGAGTGGGCAGCCACATGGGTGAGGGGTCCTCTCGTGGTGGAAGCGCGCGTGGGGCGGCGCCGTGCGGGCCGCCGCGCGCGAAGCAGGTGTCTTCGTGACGCGGGTGCGCGGTCGTGGAGGCGTACGGCCGCCGTGCGCGGCGGTACGGGGGCGTTCGGTTTCCGCCGGTGCCCGGGGCGTTCGCGGCGGCACGGCCCGCGGCCGGTCGCGCGGTCGCGGGGGTCCGGGCCGCCCACGGCGGGGCGGCGGTCGGCCCCGGCACGGCGGTGCGGACGCGGATGCGGTGCGGCGTGGCGCGCGTGCCGGCCCCGGTGGCAGGGACGGGGCGTACGGCGCCTTCGGAGACTCGGTACGCGGGCACGGACTGCCGCTCCGGTCCCGGCCGGGGCGGCGGTGACGGCCCGGCCGGACGCCGCGCGGCGGTCAGCCGGCGGTGGCTCTTCGCGCCGCGGGGCCGGAAGTCCCCGGCTCCTCGGGCGCCGTCGTGGCCCGCCCGGCCTTCCCGGCCTCCCCGGCGTTCTCGGTCTTCTTGGCGCAGGCGGTCGTCGTGGTCGGCGACACCACCTCAGTGGTTGCTCGGCCGTTCATGTGATCCCCCCGGATCATTTCCCGTGTTCCCCGTGTCCCCGTTGTTTCCTCGGTTCCCCCTTCAGCGGGCGGCGCCCCCCGGCGCGCTCACCGCACCCGCCCTCTCCAGGAAGTTCCCGAAGAGCCGCATTCCGTCCTCCGTCATGATGCTCTCCGGATGGAACTGCACCCCTTCGACGGCGAGCGTCCGGTGCCGGACGCCCATCACGTAACCGTCGTCCACGGACGTCGCCGTCACCGCCAGTTCCGCGGGCGGACCGGTGACGATCAGCGAGTGGTAGCGGGTGACGGTCAGCGGCCGCGCGGCGTCCGTGAACACCCCCTGCCCGTCGTGCTCGACGGGGCTGGTCTTGCCGTGCATCAGGTGCTTGGCGACGGCGATCCGCGCCCCGTACGCGAGGCCGATCGCCTGGTGCCCCAGGCAGACACCGAGCAGCGGCACCCGTCCGGCGAAGGCGTGCACCAGCTCGACGTGCCCGGAGTCCGCGGGGTGCCCGGGGCCCGGGCCGAGGACCACCGCGTCGGGTGCCGAGTCCACCAGTTGCTCCACCGTGCGGGTGCGCGAGCGGACCACCTCGGTCTCGGCGCCGAGCGTGAGCAGGTACTGGTCGATGATGTGGCTGAAACTGTCGTACGCGTCGACGAGCAGGACCTTCACTTCAACAGCTCCTCGCCCGTCAGCGCCCAGTAGGTGGCGCTCATCTTCGCCAGCGTCTCGCGCCATTCGGCGCGGGGGTCGGAGTCGGCGACCATGCCCGCCGACGCCTGGGTGCTGTAGCGGTCCCCGTCGTGGACGGCGGTCCGGATGCACAGGGCGAGCACCGCGAACCCGCGCACGTCGACCAGGCCGAGCGCCCCGGCGTAGATGCCGCGCGGATGGTCCTCGATGTCGTCGATGATCTCCATGGCGCGCAGCTTCGGCGCACCGGTCATGGTGCCCGCGGGGAAGGTCGCGCAGATCGCCGTCCAGACGTCGGTGCCCTCCCTGACCCGGCCGGACACGGTGGAGACCAGGTGGTGGACGTAGGCGAAGGGCTCGACCTCCATCATCGTGTCGACGGAGAGCGTCCCGGGCACACTGACCCGCCCGATGTCGTTGCGGCACAGGTCGACGAGCATGACGTGCTCGGCCTGTTCCTTGGCGCTGGCCCGCAGCTCCGCCACCCGGTGGCCGTCCTCGTCCGGGTCGGCGGCGCGGGGCGCGGTGCCCGCGATGGGGCGCATGGAGATGGTGTCGTTCTGGATGCGGACGAACAGCTCGGGGCTCGCCCCGATCACCGTCCGTCCCGCCCAGGGGACGAGGTACATGTAGGGGGAGGGGTTGCGGTGGCGCAGGCGCCGGTACACCTCGAGCGGCGTCAACGCGCTCTCGACGTCGATGCGGTGGCCGATCTGGATCTGGTAGGCGTCACCGATCTCGATGTGGCCGAGGCACCGCTTGGCGCGCACGACGAACGTCTCCTCGTCCACGGTGTCCCGCACGGACCGGGGCGCCGGAGCGTCCGGCACGGCGGCGGCACCGTTCGCCGCGTCCTGGGCGTTCACCCTGGCCACGACCGCCCGCAGCGGCTCCCGGCCCCCGTCCGCCGGCAACCGCGGCCCCTCGGCGACGAGATGACGCACCCCGCCGTCCCGCAGGTCGTACCAGACCGTGTCCCTGAAGAGGGTGAGGGTGCAGCGCGGCAGGTCCGCCCCGGCCGCCTGGGCCGGGAGGTCCTCCATGGCCCAGGCCGCCTCGTACGACAGCGTGGTGAGGAAACCGAAGGCGAAGGTTCCCGTGGGCACCTCGGTGTCGACGTCGAAAGCGCCCTGCACCGCGCGCAGGATCCGCCACACCGCGCCGGAATCGCCCACGCCCCACCGCCGAGTGGCGCCCTCCGCGCCGTACGGCGCCCCGACGGCCGCCGTCAGGGCCGCGGCGAGCGCGTCGCCGAGATCACCGGGGGCGACGAGCTCCACCCGGTCGGCGAAGACGCGCAGCTCCGCGAGGCGTCCGCAGCCGACGGCGGCGAAGTGCCGGTCCTGGTCCGGCCCGTCCAGGCTCTCGAAGAGGTAGACGTCGCCCTGTTCCCGGGTGGCGGCGAGGGCTTCGTACAGACTCAGCGCGTCGACGGGCGGAAGTCCTTCGGAGACCACGCGCACCCGCACGGCCCCGGGCCGCGCGGGGCACCCGGCGGCCCCCTGCGCCGGCCCCGCCGCCCCGGCTCCGGGCGGGCCCAACTCTGACAGCAACGACATGACGAAACCTTTCTGATCCGAACGGACCGTAGGGGCTTCGAGGAATCAACCATCACGTCCGCGGCGCACTCCGGTCATGCAGCGCCGCACGTCACGCATGCCAGGACCGCACCGTCCCGGCTCCCCCGCACCACCCCCCGTGCCGCCGGCAGCCTGCCCGGCGGCGAATGTGTGTGCGAGACGACTTCATCAAATGTGAGAATGCCCGGGCCATACCACTTCGACCGTCCGGGAGGAGACCACTTGTCGTGGCAACTGGGGCTCACCGTGGACCGTGATTCGCACCTTCCGCTGGCTGTCCAGGTGCGCAACTCGCTGCGCGGGTTAGTCGACGACGGGACCCTGTGGCCGGGCACGCGGATCCCCTCCAGCCGCCAACTGGCCCTGGACATCGGCGTGTCCCGCAGCGTCGTGGTGGAGGCCTACGAGCAGCTGTCGGCCGAGGGGTACCTGGAGACCAGGCGCGGTTCGGGCACCACGATCTCGCGCCGCGCCCAGCCCGACGCCGTCGGCTCCGCCCTCGTGCCGGCCGACCCGGAGCCCGCTCCCGGAGCCACGTGGGACCTGCGCACCGGGACGTCGAACATCGTGGACTTCCCCCGCCAGGAGTGGATCCGCTGCGTCACCCACGTGGTCAACAACTCCGGCCGCCGGGAGCTGGGTTACTCCCAGCCGGCCGGCGTCCCGTTGACCCGGCGCGTACTGGTCGGCTACCTGGGCCGGGTGCGCGGCGTGCGGAGCCGCCCCGAGGACCTGATGGTGACGGCCGGCTTCGCCCAGGGCCTCGCCCTGGTCTGCAAGGTCCTGCTCGACCGCGGTCACACCACGCTCGGCGTGGAGGACCCCGGCCACCCGGGCGAGCGGGAGTTCATCACCAGCTCGGGCCTGCGTCCGGTCGGCATCCCGGTGGACGGGGACGGGCTGCGGGTGGACCTCCTGGAGCAGAGCGGCGTACGGGCCGTCCTGGCCACGCCCGGCAACCAGTTCCCCACGGGCACCCGGCTCAGCCGGGTCCGCCGCGAACGCCTCACGGACTGGGCGCGTGAGGTCGACGGCTACGTCATCGAGGACGACTTCGACAGCCCGTTCCTGCACCGCAACGACCGGCTCCCGGCGCTCCAGAGCCTCGCCCCGGACCGGGTGGTCTACGCCGGAAGCGCGAGCAAGGCCCTGGCCCCCGCCCTGCGCCTGGGCTGGCTCGCGGCCCCCTCGGAGCTGATGGCCTCGATCGAGCACGTCCGCGCGGGCTGGGACATCGGCTGTTCCGGGCTGGAGCAACTGGTCTTCACCCGCTTCATGGACACCGGCGCCTTCGACCGGCACCAGCGCAAGCTCCGCTCGGAGTTCCACCGCCGCCGCCAGGCCGTGCGCCGCCAGGCCGGGGCGAGCCTTCCCGGCAGCCGCCTCATCGGCCGCGACAGCGGCTTGCAGGCGTACCTCGAACTCCCCGCCCACGTCGACGAGCAAGCCCTGGTCCGGGCCGCCCGCCACCGTTCCGTACTGGTCAGGGGCGGCCACTTCTACACCCTCACGGACACGTCGAGGCCCCCTGCACTGGTGATCAGTTACGCGGCGGTGAACAGCGCCGGGGTGACCCGGAGCCTGATGGCCATAGGGGCGGCGTACCGGGAGCTGGAAGCCTGACGGGCGCGGGCCCGCGGAGGTCGGCCCGTCATTCGCCGGGGTGAGGGATTCGTGCCGGGGAGCCGCAGCATTCACATCCGGCTCGTGAGGGGATGGATGTCGCTCCGCCGCCCGTCGGTGTCACTGTCCTGGCAGAGCAGTGCAGGTGAGAGGGGGCAGGTATGGAGAGCGGAGTTCTCGGGCCGCCCGTCGTACGTATCGACGGCACATCGGTGGTACCCAGCGCGGCCAAGCCGCGGCAGATGCCGGCGTTGCTGGCGTTGCTGGCGGTGAACGCGGGGCACGACGTGAGTATGGCGACGCTCATGACGCGGTCAATCATGATGTCGGTCATGGTCATGGCCATGGCCATGGTCGTGGTGTCCTTCCGTGGCGCTTCTGGGGTTCCTTTTCAGCCGTCATCCTTGTCCGCGGACGGACTTCAGACAGTGCCGCCCTCACTGGCGGGGGATGAAGTTCTCATGGGTCACGGGGCGGACCGCGCAAGGGGAACGGCGTCACAGGAGTTCTGAGGGCTTCCCTCACGAGAGTGACCCCACGTCACACGTTCGGCTTGCTTAAGAACCACCCGCAAGGGGGAGATACTGGGAGTATTGGTCTGTACGGGTATTAATCGGGCGGTACATGCGTGGCTGGGCCGCTTTGTGTGCAAAGTCCTCAAGACTACCAGTAACTATTCAGTCGATAGAACTTGGTTGTTGAGGAGCATGTGATGCACGTCAGCGAATGGCTCCCCGATCAGCCCATTCGCATCGGTCGGATCGACTGGCCCGAAGAGGCCGACGACGGTACGTACCTTCGCCTGCGAGCGGGCCACATCGTCGTCGTCGACCGGCAGCCCTGGCGGATCCTCGAAATCCACGGGTACCGCGACCCGTGGCCCAAGTCGTACGAGAAAGCCTGGCGTGATCACGTCGAGCTGTGGAAGCACTCCGAAAGCCTGCACCGGGCCAACGGGCAGCCGGCCACGGAGGCCCCCGCGCGGGCGGACTTCTACAAGCGCCCCATCGTCCTGGTGCTGCGCAACGAGAACCTCCCCCGGTCCGCTCCGAAGCACTGGTGCGCACCGGCGTCCCACGACTGGCAGGTCCTGCCGGAGCACTACTCCGTCTGCCGGGCCTGCGGTGAACTGCCTCCCTGCCACAACGGGGAGTACCGGTGGGAGGGCGGCCCCCGGCAGCCCGAACACAACGGAGGCGTCACCCTCATCGTCCCGCCCGACTGCTGCATCGGATGCGCGGAGCACATCAAGCCCCGGATGCGGACGGTGCGCTTCCCCGGCCCCAACCTCTGGTACCCCGACCGGGAGGACGGGAGCGCGGTCTTCCACGCCCGGACCGCCTGCGCGGACCAGGTCGACTGCTACCGCGCGCAGTGGATGGCCGAGTACCCGCCCGCCATGTCCCAGCCGGTCTTCGCCCTCGGGCTCTCGGACAGCGAAGGTTTCATGCTGCCGCGGGCGAGGCCCGCGAACTCCGCGCAGCAGCCGGACTGGAACCACCTGGCGACGGACGGGACGGAGGCCCACCGCTCCGGGCTCCCGGACGCGCGGCACGAACCGCAGGCCAATGGCACGAAGCTCTTCGAGCAGGCGGTGCCGCCCGTCCACGGCCCGGTGCCGCGCCTCGCGTCCGAGACGTCCCACGTGAGCCATGCGAACCACGTGAACCATGCGAATCCCGCGCCTGCCGCCCCCTTCGCCCCTCCGGCGCACCAGGGCCCCCCGGGCGGTCAGGAACGCGCGGGATACGAGGAGTCCGCGGTCCGGCCGGTCGCCCGCATGCACCACTCGTCCCCCATCGACCACCCGGACCCGGAGTCACCTCCGCGCCCGGCGCCCTCCGCCGACGCCGCGGCGCCCATGATCTCTCTCCAGAACATCGAGGCGGTACGCCGGCTCACGGAGGAACTCGGCCTCGCGCAGGTCGACCGGTCGGCCCTCCACGACGCGGACCAGGCCGCCAAGGTGATCGAGGAACTCACCGCCGCCGTGCGCAATGTCGCCCTCTGCCTGCGGGGCACGGGGCTGCGCATCCGCTCCTGACGGCCGAAGCGGCGGGCCGGGGCCGGCACGCGCGCCGCCCCCTCCACGAGCCCGAACGCGCAAGGCGTCGGCCGATGGTTCCCGTTCCCCCTGGGACCACCTCGGTCGACGCCTTGTAGGTGTGGTGTGTTACTTCGTCCAGGGCAGGTCGCTGTCCAGCGCTCCTGCCCTGCCGGTCGGCCCCAGCCCCAGCCCCAGCCCCAGCCCCGGCGCCGGCGCCGGGGCCGGGGCGGGCCCGGTCCAGGGCAGGTCGTCCTCCGCGCCGACCGTCACGGTGACCGCCGCGACCGCCGTGGGGACCGAGAGGGTCCAGGGCAGGTCGTCCTCCGCATTCGCCGTGCCGGTGAACAGCAGGGCGTTCAAGCAGGCCGCACCGATGACCGCCGCGAAGAAGTTTCTGTTGTCACGCATTCTTGAGATCCCTGGCCAGTGGCGCGGACGCGGTCCATGCCTGGATCGAGAAGGCCGCCCACGACTGCCGCGAAGAGGTGGAGGTCTTCCTGCCGGGGGGCGCGCAGTCGGCGGAGAGCCTGCGGGAGGCCAGGGCGCTGGACCTCATGCTGCTGGAGCGGTCCGTACGGGTCAGGTCCGTCTACCTGGACAGCATCCGCAACGACCGGCCGACCAGCGAGTACGCCCAGTGGCTCGGCGAACAGGGGGGCCAGGTCAGGACCGTCGCCCACCTGCCGCTGCGGATGATGATCTGGGACCGGCGGGTGGCGCTCGTCCCGGTCGATCCCAACGATCCGGACCGGGGTGCCTTCCTGCTGTCCGGACCGGGGCCGGTCGCCGCGCTGCAGGCGCTGTTCGAACACGTCTGGCAGGTGGCGGCACGGTTCGGCGAGGACCGCTGCCGGAACAGCGACGGCGCCCTGGCGGACCAGGAGAGTGCCGTACTGGGGCTGCTCGCCAGTGGGCTCACCGACGAGGTCATCGCCCGCAAGCTCGGCGTGTCCGTACGCACCAGCCGTCGGATCACCGCCGAGCTGATGGGGCGGCTCGGGGCCCGCAGCCGGTTCCAGCTGGGCGCGCTGGCCGCACAGCGCGGCTGGCTCACGGTCCGAGCGGCGGGGGAAGGACGCGGGCGGCGGAGGTCACCCGCGCAAATAGGCGAGTACCGCCAGAACCCGGCGGTTCGTGGAGTCGGACAGGTTGAGGTCGAGCTTGGTGAGGATGCTGCCGAAGTGCTTGCTGACCGTTCCCTCGCTGACGGTCAGGGCCGCGGCGATGGAGGCGTTGGACTTGCCTTCCGCCATCAGGGCCAGCACTTCCTGCTCGCGGGCGGTCAGCCTCGCCATGGGGTCGCGGCGGTGCCGGATCAGCTGCCGGACCACCTCGGGGTCCACCACCGTGGCGCCGTCGGCGACCCGGTGCAGGGCGTCGATGAACTCCTCGACGTTGCCGATGCGTTCCTTGAGCAGGTAGCCGACGCTCGTACCGTCCGACGAGTCGAGCAGGTCCTCGGCGTAGGCGCGCTGGACGTACTGGCTGAGCACCAGGATGGGCAGGCCCGGCTGCTGCTTGCGCAGGCTGATCGCGGCGCGCAGTCCTTCGTCGGAGAAACCGGGCGGCATGCGGACGTCGGTCACCACGATGTCCGGGCGGTGCTCGGCGACCGCCGCGGTCAGCTCCTCGGCGGTTCCGGCCCCTGCCACCACCTGATGACCGAATCGCTCCAGCAGACCGACCAGGCCCTCCCGCAGGAGCACGCTGTCCTCGGCCAGTACGATGCGCAACATCATGTCCTCGATCGGGCGGGTGAGCAGGGGACTTGCAGGCGGAACACCGTGGGCCCGCCGGGCGGACTGGACACTAGCAGGTGGCCTCCGAGCACCGAGATGCGATCGGCCACCCCCTGGAGCCCCGTCCCGTCGACCGTGTCGGCGCCGCCCACCCCGTCGTCCTCCACCTCCACGGTCAGTCGGCCCTTCTCGGCCCGTCCGGTCACCCGGGCCCGGGTGGCCCTGCTGTGCTTCGCGACATTGGCCAGGGCCTCGCAGACCGCGAAGTAGACCGCTGTCTCCACGGCTTCGAGCAGGCGCCCCGGCAGGTCGAAACTCACGTCCACCGGGACCGCCGAGCGGTCGGCGATGTCCTCGACGGCGGCCTCCAGGCCCCGGTCCGTGAGGATCTGGGGATGGATGCCCCGGATCAGTTCCCTGATCTCCACCAGCGCGACCCCCGCCTCCTCGTGCGCCTTGGCCAGCAGGCCGCCCAGCGGCTCGGCGGGACTTTCGAGCCTGGCCAGACCCAGCGTCATGGACAGGGCGACCAGGCGCTGTTGCGCCCCGTCGTGGAGATCGCGTTCGATGCGGCGGCGCTCCGCCTCGAAGGCGTCCACCAGTCGCATCCGGGAACGGCCCAGCTCCTGCACGCGGGAGTCGAGCCCGCTTTCGGGGACGGAGAGCAACTGCCTGGTCAGTACGGCCCGGCCGGCGGCCAGTACGCCCAGCGGGTAGGCGAGCAGGGGGAGGAGCAGCAGCCCGGCCAGCAGCGCGGCGAAGGCCTCCGGGCAGGAGTCGGCGAGCCAGAGCTTGAGCACGCGCGCTTCCCCGTCGCCGCCCGCCGCCATCATCACGGGGGTGGCTACCAGACCGCCGCAGACCGTGATCACCGTACCCACGACGAGCCCCTCAAGGGGCCACAGCAGGAAGGCGAACAGCAGCGCGTAGCCCAGCTCCCGCCAGGTGGCACGCTCCTGGATCCGCGTGCGCAGCCAGGACGACAGCCCGGTGCCGGCCGGCTCGCGGTGCGGTCCGGGAAACGGGCCCGGGTCGATCAGCCGGAGCCTGTGGCGCTCCAGCGCGGCCAGCGGAACTCCGGTGAGTACGAGCGTGAGCAGCAGGGGCACGCCGATCAGGACCACCGTGAGCACACTGCCCGCGACGGCGAGCAGGAGCAGCGTGACCAGCGTGGCCATGCCGAGCGCCACGCTGGTCAGCAGATAGAGCGCCGCGCGCCACGGCCAGCCGCTGAGGACGTAACGACGCTGCTGGAGTGCCTGCCAGAGGCTGGGGGAGGGCATGAGGGCACGCTACGAAACGCCGTGCGGGCGGACCACCCAGCTAGCTCCACCTTTCGGGTGGGCACTGCCTCTCCCGGAAGAGTCCTCCCAGTTGCAATGTGCCGGGCCCGCCCGGCCGGGTCTCCTTGAGGCAGTGAGCAGCCGACTGCTCCCACCCCGCATCCCGGGGCCGCCCGGCACCAAGGGGATCCGAATGGACTGGCTCCAGGCCCAGTTGTCCACCGTGCCGGTCTGGTTGACGCTGGTCATCGTCTTCCTGCTCCCCACGGTGGAGCCGGTACTTCCTGTGCTGGGCATGCTGCGAGGCCAGGTCGCCCAGCCGCCGCGCCGAGGCGATGAGCCGGTCGTCGTCCAGCAGGTGCAGCTTCCCGCCGCGTTCGAGGTGGGGCGCGCCGCGCCCCGACACGATGACGCGGTCCGCGACGATGCCGTGCCGTTCGTCGAGGCGGCGAGCCACCTCGTAGGCGACCGCGGAGCCGAGGCTGTGTCCGAACAGGACCAGGGGCAGCGGCCGCGGTCCGGCGAGTACGGGCTCCAGCGCACCGGTGATCCGGTCGGCCGGCTCCGTCATGTCCTCGATGCACGGTTCGGCGAACCGCTCCTGCCGGCCCGGGTACTGGACGGCGAGCAGTTCGACATCGCCGGGTATCCGCCCGGGCCAGTGGTGGAACAGGGTCGCCGTACCGCCCGCGTGCGGGAAGCAGACCAGCCGGGCCCGTGCCGCCCCGGCCCGCCGGTGCCTCCGGAACCACCGGCTCCCCCTGTCGGCGTCGATGACCGTCACGCGAACCCACCTCTCCCAGCGTCTGATGTCACGACCTTGCACGCGTCATGATCCGTGGAGGTGGCGGGCCGCGGGCCTTCCGCGCGCGTGCAGGCTGCTGCCGCCGCAGGTTCCTGCCCGCTGGTTCGCTGCCTTTTCCGCGCGGGTGCAGACATCGTGCACATGAGGGTGGAGCTACCTCCACCTCCAAGACTCCGCTCCGCTCCGATGTGTCGGAAGCGCGGGCCCTATTGAGTGGACACCATGAATCAAGCAGCCGTCCGGCTCCGTTCGGTCACCCGGTCCTACGGCAAGGACGCCAGCGCGGTGACCGCGCTGGACCGGGTCAGCCTGGACATTCCTCAGGGCACCTTCACCGCCGTGATGGGCCCCTCGGGCTCCGGCAAGTCGACCCTCCTGCAGTGCACCGCGGGACTTGACCGGCCGACCAGCGGCCAGGTGTTCCTGGGCGACACCGACCTGACCCGGCTCAACGAGACCAAGCTGACGCTACTGCGCCGCAAGAGGATCGGTTTCGTCTTCCAGGCCTTCAACCTGCTCCCCTCGCTCACCGCGGAGCAGAACGTGGCGCTCCCGCTGCGGCTGGCCGGTCGCCGGCCCAAGCGGGCCCACGTACTCGAGGTGCTGGAGCGGGTGGGGCTGCGCGAGCGCGCCGGGCACCGGCCCAGTGAGATGTCCGGCGGCCAGCAGCAGCGCGTGGCGCTGGCCCGCGCCCTGGTCACCCGCCCCGAGGTGCTCTTCGGCGACGAGCCGACCGGCGCGCTGGACTCCACCACCAGCCGGGAGGTGCTGTCCATGCTCCGCTCGATGGTCGACGGCGGCCAGACCGTGATCATGGTGACGCACGACCCGGTCGCCGCCTCCTACGCCGACCGGGTGCTGTTCCTGGCCGACGGCCGGGTGCAGGACGAGCTGTACTCCCCGGCCGCCGAGCAGGTCGCCGCGCGCATGACGAAGCTGGCGGCGGTCCCGTGCTGAGTCTCGCGCTGCGCGGCATGAGGGCCCGCTGGGTCACCTTCGTCGGCTCCTTCGTGGCCCTGGCCCTGGGCGTGGGGCTCATCGCGACCACCGGACTCGCGCTCGCGGCCACGTTCAGCGCCCCGGACCGGGGACCCGAGCGGTTCGCCGCGGCCCCCGTGGTGGTCCAGGCGTCGGACCGGCTCCGGGTCGACACGCCGATCGGCGTCCGGACGCAGCCCCTCGCCGACCCCCGCGCGGTGCCCGGGAAACTGGCCGCCGCACTCGCCGGGCTCGGCCGTACGGTCGAGGACCGGACCTTCCCGGTGAACGTCGCGGACGCGGACCTGGCCGGTGACGGCGGGGCGGTCGTCGGCCACCCGTGGCCGGTCGCGGATGCCACCCCCTACCGGCTCTCCGGCGGACGCGCCCCCTCAGCGCCCGGCGAGGTCGTCGTCACGGCAGGTCCCGGCGCCGGTGTGCGTACGGGCGACCGGATCGAGGTCGGCACCCCCGCGGGCACCGGCACCAGGACCGTGGTCGGCACCGTGCGGCCCGCGGGCTTCGAGACCGCGGTGTTCTTCACCGGCGCCGAGGCCGCCAGGATCTCCCCGCCCATCGACGCCGTCGTGGTGCACGCGGACGCGGAGGCGGTCGCCGCGGTGGCCGGCGGGAGCACCGGCATGGTGGTCCTCACGGGCGACGACCGGCGCAGGGCCGACCCCGACCCGGACCGCGACGCCGAGGCCCTGGTCTCGGTCAACGCGCTGCTGGGCACGGCGGCCGCCATCACCGGCTTCGTCTCCGTCTTCGTGGTGGCCTCGACCTTCTCCTTCGCAGTGGCCCAGCGCAGGCGCGAGTTCGGTCTGCTCCGCACGGCGGGCGCCACGCCCGGCCAGGTGCGGCGGATGGTGTACGCCGAAGCCGTCGTCATCGGCGTGCTGGCCTCGGCCGCGGGCTGCCGGCTGGGCGCCGCCGGAGCGCCCCGGCTCGCCGCCTGGATGGTCGACGTGAAGATCGCGCCGCACTGGTTCGCCATCGGCGACCAGACCTGGCCGCTGCACACGGCCTTCTGGACCGGGCTGGTCGTGGCCATGGCCGGTGTACTGGTCTCCTCCTACCGGGCCGGGAAGGTCGGGCCGACCGAGGCACTGCGCGAATCGGCCGTCGACAGCCGGGCGATGCCGCTGAGCCGGTGGCTGACGGGCGCGGCCGTACTGCTGACCGGGGTCGGGCTGCTCGTCATGGCGCTCGTCTCCGACCCCGGGGACGTCCTCAAGCGCAAGACGTACATCACCCAGCCGATGCTGCTGATCGTCGGGTTCGCCCTGCTCGCACCGGTCCTGGTGCGGCCGCTGACCCGGCTCATGACCTGGCTGCCGGCCCGGCTGCCCGGCGCCACCGGCGTACTGGCCAGGGAGAACGCGGCTGCCGGGGTGCGCAGGACCGCCGCCGTGGCCGCCCCCGTCATCATCACCGTCGCACTGGCCGCCTCCCTCATGGGGACGGTGGCCACCATCAACGAGGCCAAGGCCACCGAGGCGGGGAACCAGACGGCCGCCGACTTCGTGGTCTCCCCGGCAGACGAAGGCCGCGCTCTCTCCCCGGAGTTCGTGGAGCGGGCCGGGAACATCCCGGGCGCCGCGGTCAGCGCGTCGCGCTCCACCGGGGTGACGGTGCTCGAAGAGGGCACGGCGCTGATCAGGTCCGAGGCCAGGGCAGTGGATCCGGCCGCCCTGGCCGCCGTGTCCAGCCTGCCCGTGGTGGCGGGCAGGCTCACCGATCTCGACGACAAGAGCATCGTCGTCAACGAGGAGTGGCTGGTCAGTACCGTCGGACAGCAGGTCAGCGTCTGGCTGGGCGACGGCCGCAAGGTCTCGCTCAAGGTGGCCGCGGTACTCGGCACCGGCACCGGCAGCAACGGTGTGTACCTGACGCCGCGCAACGCCGCCGGCGCCGGCATCGACCGGGTCGACGTCAAGGTCGAGGACGGCGCCGACCGCTCGGCCGTCGCGGCGGAGCTGCGCGAGGCGGGCCGGGCGAGCGGCACCGAGGTGCTGACGAAGAGCGAGTGGGTGACGGAGCACTACCCGCGCTCCAGTGAGAACACCCGCCTCGGCCTGCTGATGATCCTGGGAATCGCCCTCGTCTACACCGGAATCGCCCTGGCCAACACCCTGGTGATGGCCACCTCCGACCGGGTGCGCGACCTCGCGGTGCTGCGCCTCACCGGGGCGACCAAACCGCAGGTCCTGCGGCTGGTCGCGGTGGAGGCACTGGTGGTGGTGGCGGTGGGCGCCGTGATCGGCGGCGCCGTGTCCGTACTGAACCTGCTCGGTGTGTGGGGCGCGCTGGGGCTGCTCGACGTCTGGTCGGCGGTCGTCGTGCCCTGGGGGACCGTCGGCGCCGTGGTCGCGGCCAGCGCCGTACTGGCCACCGTGTCCGCCGTACTGCCCGCGTCGCTCGCGCTGCGCACCCGGCCGGTCGAACTGGCCGGCATGCGGGAGTAGTCCGTACACCGGCAGGGGCCGGCGGCGGCCATCACCATCTGATTCCGAGAGGCAGAGCGCGTTGACGAGCGATACCGGTGTGATGCTCCATGAGTTCCTGCGGTCACCCCTGCAGATCGGTGCGGTGGCACCGAGTTCGCGCAGACTCGCCGCGGCGGTGACCGCGCCCGTGCCCGAGACGGGCGACCCCGTGGTCGTCGAACTCGGCCCGGGGACAGGGGCCTTCACCGGAATGATCCAGGAGCTGCCGGGCGGTCGTGGTCACCACTTAGCCGGCCTCCGCCCCGAGTCGGCGCTTCCCGCGGGTCGAGGTGCGGCAGCAGACCTGTTTCCACCGGTCACCACGCGGGGCGCAAGGCCAATGCGGAGACAGCAGCTCCATACGCACCGTGCGTGCGGACGCGTTCTCGTTGCGGTGAGTGTCGGAGAGGTGCGGGGCCCGGCAGATCACCGAGGCTGAGGTGGCGTACGCCGGCGCGTGCGGTCGCGCACGGGCGGAGCACGGTTTCCTCGCAGCACTCGCAGCACTCGCGGCGGTGGCATCACGGAAGCGGGGTACCGCAGGAGCGGGGCGTCGCGGAAGCGGTGCGTCACGGCGGCGGCACGCGGCCGGTGGAGAAGCGGAGAGAGAGGGAGGCCGTGGCCTCGCACGGGACAGCAGCACAGGAATCGGCACCGGGACCGGGGCCGGCCCCGGGCGGCCCGCTCAAGCGGGCTCTGACGACACCGCTGCTCTACTTCTTCATCCTCGGCGATGTGCTGGGCGCGGGCGTCTACGTGCTGGTGGGCCAGGTCGCCGCCGAGTCGGGCGGCGCCGTGTGGGTGCCCCTCGCCGTCGCGCTCGGCCTCGCCCTGCTGACCGCGTCCTCGTACGCGGAACTCGCCACGAAGTACCCCAGGGCGGGTGGCGCCTCGCACTACGCCACCCTCGCCTACGGGCCGTTCGCCGGCTTCCTCGCGGGCTTCTGCATGCTCGCCGCGGGCGTCGTCTCCGTCGCGGCTCTCGCCCGGGGATTCGGCGGGGACTACCTGACCGCCTTCGTCTCCCTGCCCGTCGCACTCGTGGCGGTGGTCTTCCTGACGGCCCTGGCCCTGCTCAACGCCCGCGGCATCAGGGAGTCGACCCGGGCCAACACCGTCGCCACGCTCGTCGAGGTCGCCGGCCTGGTGCTGGTCGTCGGGCTCGGCGCCCGGGTGGTGCTGCGCGGCGACGGCGACCTGAGCGGACTGACCGAGCTCGGTACGCCCGGACACGGGCCCGCGGCGGCGGTCCTGAGCGGCTCCGTCCTCGCCTTCTACTCCTTCGTCGGCTTCGAGACGTCCGTCAATGTCGCCGAGGAGACCCGCGACCCCCGGCGGTCCTACCCGCGCGCCCTGTTCGGCGCGCTGGTCACCGCCGGTCTGGTCTACGTACTGGTGGGCATCGCGGCCGCGGCGGCGGTCGACACGAAGACGCTCGCCGCGTCCAGCGGGCCGCTGCTCGAAGTGGTCGAGGCCGCCGGGGGAGTACCGGCACGGCTGTTCGGCTTCATCGCGCTGGTCGCGGTCGCCAACGGCGCGCTGCTCACCGGCATCATGTCCTCCCGGCTCGCGTACGGCATGGCACGCGACGGACTGCTCCCGGGTTTTCTGGCCAAGGTGCTGCCCGGCCGCCGCACCCCGTGGGCCGCGATCGCGGCCACCACCTCGCTCTCCCTCCTGCTCGCGCTGACCGGTGACGTGGCCGAGCTCGCCTCCACCCTCGTCCTGCTGCTCCTCGTCGTCTTCTTCGTCGTCAACACGGCCGTGCTCGTGCTGCGCCGCGACGCGGTGCCCCACGACCACTTCAGGACGCCCGCTCCGGTCGCCGTGCTCGGTGCGGTGTCCTGCGTCCTCCTCGCGACCCAGATCGAACGCGAGGTGTGGACCCGCGGCCTGATCGTGCTCGCGGCGGGCGCGCTGCTCGGCGTACTGGCGGCCGTACGCAGGCGCAGGGGCTGAGCGCCCAGGGGCAGGGGCTGACCGCCGGGGGCCGGACCGCCTGTGATTCTCTTGGCTCCCGCGGGAACAGCCAGGGGGAGGGGCGGGACAGTGGGGTGGCCGGACGTCGACGGGGACACGGCCCTGACCATCAAGGTCCCCGAGGCCGATCCGCTCGTCAGGACCGGTGCTCCCGCCCACGTCACCGTGCTCTACCCGTTCCTCCGTGCGAGCCGGATCGACGGTCCGGTCCACCGTGAGCTGCTGGAACTGTTCCGCTCGCACGCCCCCTTCGAACTGTCCTTCGCCGGGTTCGGCCGGTACCCGGGCGTCCTCTTCCTCGATCCGAGGCCGCACGATCCGGTACGGGCGCTCACCAAGGAGCTCACCGGCCGCTGGCCCGAAGCGGTGCCCTACCGGGGCCTGTTCGGCGAGGGCCTCGACCCTCACCTGACGCTCGCCAACCACGAGGGCCCAAAGACGTACGAGCGCGCGTACGACCTGCTGGAGGCCGAGTGCGCGCCCGCCCTGCCGCTGACCGTCCGGGTCGGGGCGGTCCACCTGATCGTCCGGGACGGCGACCGCTGGCGGGACCGTACGGCGTACCCGCTGGGCTGGTCCTGAGCGTTACGCGGTGGTGTCCTCCAGGACCACGGACCGCGTGAGGTTGCGCGGCCTGTCCGGGTCGTAGCCGCGCGCCTCGGCGAGCGCGACCGCCAGGCGCTGGACGCGGATCAGGTCGGCCAGCGGGTCCAGGTCGCCCTGTGCCCCGCGGGAGCCGGCGGCCACCGTGCCGCCGACCCGCAGGACGTCGTCCGCCAGGCCCTGCGGCAGCGCGCCGAAGATCCAGGCCACGCGGCCGGGACCGGTGATGCTGATCGGGCCGTGCCGGTACTCCATGGCCGGGTACGCCTCCGTCCAGGCGCCCGCCGCCTCGCGCATCTTGAGGCCCGCCTCCAGCGCGAGACCGTACGTCCAGCCGGTGCCGAGGAAGGTGAACTGCTCGGCGCCGAGCACCTCGGCGGCCGGCGGCACGGTGACGGCGAGTTCGGCGTCCCGGATCGCCTCCGCGAGCGGGCGCACACCGGCCGGCAGGGCGTCCTCGGCCTCCAGGTGGGCGCGAAGGAGCGCGAGGACGGTGGTGGCGAAGCGGGTCTGCACCACCGACTCCTCGTCGGCGAAGTCCAGCACGGCCACGGCGTCCGCCGCCCGCATGACGGGCGTCGCCGGGTCGGCGGTGATCGCGCCGGTGGGCACGGTGCCCCGCACGCGCCGCAGTACCTCCAGGACCTCGGTCGTGGTGCCGGAACGGGTGATCGCCAGTACGCGGTCGTAGCCGTCGCGGTACGGGAACTCCGAGGCGGCGAAGGCGTCCGTCTCGCCGTGGCCCCCGCTCTCGCGCAGTACCGCGTACGCCTGGGCCATGAACCAGGAGGTGCCGCAGCCGATCACGGCGACGCGCTCGCCGCGGCGGGGCAGGGCGTCGGTGTGGAGAGGGAGCGACGTGGCCGCCTCGGCCCAGGTGGCGGGCTGGGAGGCGATCTCGGCCGAGGTGCGGGAGGAATGTGCGGTGGACATGGGACGAACTCCCCGATGATTGGAACTGCTCAAAAAAGTCTGTTTTCAAGCAGGTTCGAGCTTGTGTCTGCCGTGGGGCGAAGTATCCACGAAGGTGAACACGCAGTCCAGGACGTCCTCGTGGGGCTCCCTGGCGGTGCCGCGCGCTCCCCGGAGCCGTACCGCCCCGGCGGGCTACCATCACCTTCACGCACGTCTGGCACGAAGGAGTCCGGCCGCATGTCCAAACACGAGCGGTGGAGCGCGCTGCTGGAACTGCTGGCCGCCGGGGGGAGGCTGGAGGTCGAGGAGGCCGCCACCACCCTGGAGGTCTCCGCCGCGACGATCCGCCGGGACCTCGACGAACTCGCGGAGCAGCAGATGCTCGTGCGGACCCGCGGCGGCGCGATCGCACACGGCGTCTCGTACGAGCTGCCGCTGCGCTACAAGTCCTCCCGGCACGCGTCCGAGAAGCAGCGGATCGCCGCGGCCGTGGCCGACCTGGTCGCCGACGGGGAAGTGGTGGGCCTCAACGGCGGCACGACCACGACGGAAGTGGCGCGGGCCCTGGCGCTGCGGACCGGCAGCGGCCTGCGCGACACGGCCACCGCCCCCACCGCCGGCTCCGTCCCCGCCCCCGTCGGTCCGGTCCTGACCGTGGTCACCAACGCGCTCAACATCGCGGGCGAGCTGGCGGTGCGGCCGCAGATCAAGATCGTGGTCACCGGCGGGGTGGCCCGCCCGCAGACGTACGAGCTGGTCGGGCCGTTGACCATGGGCGTACTCAACGAGGTCGTGCTGGACGTCGTCGTCCTCGGCGTCGACGGGGTGGACCCGGACCTGGGCGTCATGGCGCACCAGGAGGACGAGGCGAGCGTCAGCCGGCTGTTCGCCGAACGCGCGCACCGGGTGATCGTGGTGACCGACTCGTCCAAGATGGGCAAGCGCGCCTTCGCCCGGATCTGCGGGCTGGACCGCATCGACGTCGTGGTGACCGACTCCGCCATCTCCGCCGAGGCGACGGGCCGCCTCACCGACGCCGGAATCAAGGTGATCGCCGTCTGAGGGCGGCGCGGCGGGCGTCTCCTCGAACACCGGACGGGCTTGTCCGTGCCGTGTGCGGCGGACTTCAGCCCGTCCGGCGGTCGCGGGCCGGGGCCCGGGGCGGCGCCCCGCGGGGCGCCGCCCCTACGCGGTCAGGGTGCGATCGCCATGTCGAAGATGTGGACGTTGGCGTTCGAGGGCAGGACCACGAACTCGACCGTCTTGGCCGGATCCAGCGGGACCGAGTGCGCGAAGACGCTGTACTTCACGCCGGCGTTGCCGTAACCGTCCTGCCGGTTGCGGCCGTCGGTCGACTTGACCAGCGTCGCGCCGTGCGCGGTGACCGGATCGAACGACCAGTTGGGGAAGCCGAACGTCCCCGTGCCGGACGTCCCGTCGGTGTAGTACACCGTGGCGCTGCCCGTGGCGGCGCTGGTGACGCCGGAGCCGAGGAACACCAGCTTGCCGCCCTTGCCGCCCAGCGCGACGGCCTGCCCGGAGCTCGCCACGTTGTCCTTCGTGCCGGCCGGCACGTCCGGCCAGGTCAGCTCGGCCCCGAGGGCGTCGACCCCCGCCCCGGGCGTCAGGCCGACGGCCGCCAGCTTCTGCGCCGAGAAGCTGTTGCCCCCGCCGTCGTAGTCACCGGCCCGCGTCGCGGACTCGTCGGTGATCGCCACGTTGTTGTACGCCGCCGACAGGCTCGCCTGCGGTGTTCCGCTGCGCTCGGCGCGGGTGCCGGTGGCCGTGCCCTCGCCGTCCCCGCCCCGGTACGTCGCGGTCGCCGTGAACGTGCGGATCACGAACCCGGGGCGTTTCTCCGGCACTTGGATCCGGAACGTCGCGTCGGCCGAGGCCCCCGTCGCGAGGGAGCCGTCCACGGCGCGTACGGACGGCTGGACCGCCCACCCGGCCGGCCCGGCGAACGACACCTTCAGCGAGCGCATGCGCTGCGGACCGCCGTTCCTGACGGTCACCTTCACCGTCGAGACGGCCGGGCCGTCGAGATCCACGGGGGAGATGCCCACCTCGGTCCCGGCCGAAGCCGGGACCTGCTGCGTGGCCGCCACCGCCGGGGCGGGGACGAGCAGGACCGCTCCCGCCACCGTCGCGGCCAGGGCCCTGAGCGGACTGATCAGTCGTGCTGGTCTCATGACCTGCTCCTCCTTCACGTCCTCAGGAAACGGGGGGCATCTCGGTGGTGCGCGAGTCCAGGCCGGAACGCAGATTGACCCAGCCGCCCCGTGTGAAGTCCGGTATCGCGACCGGACGCCCCTTGTTCGCCAGGGACATGACGCTCAACGGAACCGGCGCGCACCAGGCGGCCGAGTCGTACACGTCGATGTCCGGGACCAGCCCCGCCCGCATCAGCTGCACCGTGCGCCACTGCAGGACGTAGTCCATGCCGCCGTGGCCGCCGTTGTTAGCGGCGTCGTCGCCGATCTTCTTCCACAGCCAGTGGTCGAACTCCTTGCGGTAGGCGTCGAAGGCCCGCCAGGAGTGGCCGCCGTGGTCCGGCTCGACGTAGATGCGACCACCGCCGGCCGACGAGACGCCGGCGTAGTCCTCGAAGATGCCGCGGCTGCCGGCGAGGGAGTTGATGCGGCTGTACGGGCGGGGCGAGCTCACGTCGTGCTCGGCCCGGATGACCCTGCCCCTGGCCGTGTCGATCAGGCACGTGACCAGGTCGCCGTTGACGTACGTCTCCCGCCACGAGGGGTGCGACTTCGGGACGAAGCGCTCGCGGTAGTCGGCGAGGCCCTTCGGCTCGGTCGCGGTGGCGCGCAGCACGGCCATCCGGTCGCCGCGGTTGATGTCCATGGCCGCCGCGACCGGGGCGAGCCCGTGCATGGCGTAGAAGGACGCGGTGGAGCGGGTGTGCCAGAGCCGGCGCCAGGAGTCCGTGTAGTACGTGTCGGAGAAGAGCAGGGCGCGCAGGTCGTGCAGGTAGCCGCCGTGGCCGTTGGTGACGTCGCCGAACAGGCCCTCGTGCGCCATCTTGAGCATGGCCAGCTCGTTGCGGCCGTAGCTGCAGTTCTCGGACAGCATCAGGTTCCTGCGGGTGCGCTCCGAGGTGTCCACGAGGTCCCACAGCTCGCGCAGCTCGGTCGCGACGGGCAGCTCGACGACGACGTGCTTCCCGGCCAGCAGCGCGGCCTTGCCCTGCTCGTAGTGGAACTCCCACGGCGTCGCGATGTACACGAGGTCGATGTCGTCGCGCTTGAGCATGTCCGCGTACGAGTCGGCCGAGCCGCCGTACTCGGCGGGGCGGGGCCTGCCCTTGGAGACCAGCTGGTCGGCCGTGCGCCTCGCGCGGTCGGCGCGGATGTCGCAGACGGCGGTCACGACGCAGCCGGGGACAGCCGACCAGCCGGGGGTCATCCCGGAGCCCCGGTTGCCGAGCCCGATCACCGCGACGCGGACCGTCCGGTGGACCTCGAAGGGCACGTTGATCATGGACTTCTGGCCCGGTCCGCGGCCGGGCGCCGCGGCGGACGCGTCGGCCACGTCGGAGGCGGCGGACGAGGCCGCCGCCGACGCGCTCCCGGCCGAGCCGATCCCGGCGGCGAGCGCTCCGGTGGCCAGCGTTCCTCCGAGGAGCAAGCGACGTGAGACTGCGGGGATTTCGGGCATGGCGACAACACTCCTCGTGACGTGACCGGCATCACTTGCGGGGTCGACTCTGGCCGGGCCGCCAGTTACATGTCAATAGGTGTTCGCAGGAACGGTGTTACGAACAGAAACAAGCATCCGGTGGCGTGGAGGCGGCCGGACGAAGGTGTATCCAGGTACACCCGCACAGGGTGTGTACGGCCATCGGCACGGCTCGCTCCCGTCCGTAGCGTCCTTTCCGACGGCACCGACAGGTGCCACGAGGGAGTGATGACGATGTTCCGGTCCCGCCGCGTGAAGCAGGAGCACCCCCGCAGGCCGGCAGCCCCTGGTCCGGCAGCCGAAGCCCTGCGGCTCGTATCGGTCGGCAAGGTGTACGGGACGGGCGGGAACGCCGTGACCGCGCTGGACGGGGTGACGCTGAGCCTGGGGGCGGGGACCTTCACCGCCGTCATGGGGCCCTCCGGGTCCGGGAAGTCCACCCTCCTTCAGTGCGCGGCGGGCCTCGACCGGCCGGACACGGGGCAGGTCGTGGTCGACGGCGAGGAGATGACCGGCTCCACCGAGGCCGAGCTGACCAGGTTCCGGCGGCAGCGGATCGGCTTCGTCTTCCAGCAGTACAACCTGCTGCCCACCCTCACCGTCGCGCAGAACACCACCCTGCCGCTGAAGCTCGCCGGCCGCCGCGTCGACCGGGACCGGGTGCGCGAGATCCTCACCCGGGTCGGCCTGGGCGAGCGCCTCGGCCACCGCCCCGACCAGCTGTCCGGCGGCCAGCGCCAGCGCGTCGCCATCGCGCGGGCGCTGGTCACCGAACCCAGCGTGGTCTTCGCCGACGAACCGACCGGCGCGCTGGACACGCGCAGCGCGCGCGACGTCCTGCGGCTGCTCCAGGACGCGGTACGCGTCCACGGCCGCACGGTGGTGATGGTGACGCACGACCCGGTGGCCGCCTCCTACGCGGACTCCGTGCTCTTCCTCGCGGACGGCCGGCTGGCGGGGCGCCTGAACGCGCCGACCGTGGACGCGGTCGCGGAGCGGCTCGCGCACCTGGGCGACCGCGTGCACGGCGACGTGCACGACGTGCCGGCGGGGGTGTGAGCGGGATGTTCGCACTGGCCATGAGCTCGGTCCGCCACCGCCCCGGGCGCCTCGTCGCGACGCTGCTGTCCGCCTTCCTGGGGGCCGCGATCATCATGACGTTCCACTCGCTGCACGACACGGCGGGGGCCGGGGGCGTCGACGAGGTCAGCGCGGAGTCGATGACCACCACGGCCGCGGTGGTCGGCGGCTACGGATCGCTGCTGGTGTTCTTCGCCGTCGCCTCCACGCTCACCGTGAACGTACGGCAGCGGAGCGCGGAGATCGGCCTGCTGCGCAGCACGGGGGCGACCCCGGCGCAGATCAAGCGGATGGTGCTCGGTGAATCGGCCGTGGTCGCCCTGGCCGGGGTGGCACTGGCGGTCGTCCCCGCGATGTTCGCGGGGCGGGCGCTTCTGGGGATGTTCCAGGACAGCGGGCAGGTCGCCGGCGGCGTGGAGCACGTCTTCGGTCCCGTCGCGCTCCTGTCCGGCGCGGCCATCACCCTGCTGGCCTCGGTGGGCGCCGCGTTCCTCGCGGTCCGCCGGGCGACCCGGGCGCCGGGCGCGGGCGAACCGGGTGCGCGCGAACCGGGCGGGCGGGCGCGGAAGTTCGCCGGATACGGCGCGCTCGCGGCCGGTACGGGCTCCGTGCTCACCACCTTCGCCATGGACGGCGCCGACCCCCTGACGATGGCGCCGGCGGCGTACGGCGCGATCCTGCTCGCCGTGGGCTTCGCGCTCTTCTCACCGGCGCTGCTCCGGGCGGCCGCGGGCCGGCTGGCACGGCCGGCCGAGGCCCTCGCCGGGGTGAGCGGCTATCTGGCGGCGCACACCATGCGCCGCCGCGCCGGAGAGCTGTCGGGCGTACTGGTGCCGCTGGTCCTCTTCACCGGCATGGCGACGGCGACGCTGTACATGCAGGCCGTCGAGAGCGACGCGATCAAGGCGTCCGGCCTCACCAGGTCGGTCGAGGACAAGAACCTGGAAACCCTGAACCTCGTGGTCGTCGGCATCGTCGTGGTCTTCTCCTGCGTCATGCTGGTCAACAGCCTGTACGCCGCCACCTCCTACCGGAGCCGGGAGTTCGGCCGGCAGCGGCTCGCCGGGGCCACCCCCGGGCAGGTGCTGGGGGCGGTCGGCTGCGAAGGGCTCGTGCTGACGGTGACCGGGGTCTTCTTCGGCACGGCGGCGGGGTTCGCCGGGGTCCTGCCGTTCACGTACGCCCGTACCGGCGGCGTCCTCCCCGGCCAGGGGCCCGGGATCTGGCTCGCCGTCGTGGCGGTCGCCGCCGCGGTGACACTGGGCACCAGCCTGGGGACGGCCCGCCGGACGCTGCGCACGCCGGCGGTGGACGCGGTGGCGGTGGCTGCCTGAGCGCACCGGAGTCCGGGCCGGCGGTCCGCCGGCCCGGATTCCTTCCGTCTCCTGTGCCCGAGCCGTCTCCTGTGCCCGAGGGGCCAGGGCCCGTCGCCTCAGGCCGGAGCCGGCATGGCCGCCGGGGCCAGCACCACGAATTCGGCGCCGGACGGGTCGTGGCAGACGGCCAGCCGTCCGACGTCCCCGGCGTCCTCCGGCCCCATCTGCACGCTGCCGCCGCTGCTGGTGACCTTGGCGACCGTCGCGTCGCAGTCCTCGACCGCGAAGACCGGGTGCCAGTAGGGCTTGCCGCCGTTCGGCGCGAGTGCGTCCGGGGGGACCTGCGTGAGGCCGCCGTGCATGCGCTCCGGGGGGAGGCCGGGGGGAACGATCATCGAGTACGTCCCGCCTCCGCCCGGGAGGTCCATGTCCTGCGTCTCCCAGCCGAAGAGGCCGCCGTAGAACTGCTTCGCCGCGGCCGAGTCGGTGGTGTAGAGCTCGGTCCAGCACAGGCTGCAGGGCTGGTCGGTGATCTCCATGCCCCGGGTCCTGCCCGGCTGCCAGACGGCGAACTGACCTCCCTGCGGATCGGTGTACTGGGCCATCCGCCCCTCGCCGTCGGCGTCCATCGGGGCGACCCGCACCGTGCCGCCCGACCGCTCCACGGCCTCGGTGGTGGCGTCGGCGTCCGGGGTGCAGAAGTAGATCATCCAGGCCGACCGGGCCCCCTCCTCGGTGAGCGGGCCGATTCCGGCGACGGTCTTGCCGTCCTGCTTGAAGAAGCCGAAGTCGACGGCGTCCGGGGCTTCGGTCTCGGGGGTGTAGCTCTGGAACTGCCAGCCGAACACCGAGCCGTAGAAGGCGGTCGTGGCGGGTACGTCGGGGGAGCCGAGGTCGATCCAACAGGGGGAACCGGGCACGAAGTCAGTGGTGATCATGGTGCTTCCTCTCGTCGCAGATCCTCGTAAACCCTCGTGAATACTCGTAAAGCAGCCTGTCACCCGGCACTGACAACCGCCCGTCGGCTTCCTCAGATCGTGCGGCCGGGGACAGCGCCTGTTCGATCTGCCGGGCGGCCTCCGGACCCGGCAGGGCCCGGTCCTCCTTGTCGAAGGCGTGCAGGGAGCGGCCGTTCAGGCGCAGGGACGGCGTACCGCGCACGCCGCTGCGGTCGAAGGCGTCGGCCACCGCCGCCGCCCACGGGAGGCAAGTACGGTCCCCGACCGCCTGCTTGAACGCTTCGGAGGGCAGGCCGGCGACCGTTCCGGCGTCCACCAGCAGATGGGCCGTGTCGCCGTACGCGTCGTCGCTCTCGGCGGGCTGGTTCGCGTACAGCGCCTCGTGGAGGCCCTTGAACACGGTCCGCCCCTCGTCGGCCGCCGCGCCCAGCGCGCCCAGGGCCAGCCGCGAGCTGCGGCCGCCCAGCGAGGCGTCGAGGAAGGTGCCGAAGTGGTATTCGAGGCGCAGCCGGCCGTCGTCCGCGAAGGCGCGGATCGCGGCGTCCGAGGACCGCTCCATGGCCGCGCAGTACGGGCAGCGCGGGTCCTCGTACACGGAGAGGACCGGCACGTCGTCGCCGTCCGGGCCGTACGGGACGACGAGCCCTCCCGGGCCGGTCGTGTGGTCCGGCACGGCTGCCGGGTCCCCTGCGGCGCCGGGCCCCGGCGGGGGCGTGCGGCTCATGGCGCTTTTCCTCCGTGCCCCTCGGATCGTCCCTCTCGGGCGGTCCCGTCCAGCTACGCACGAAGGGGCGCGCGCCGCATCATTTCGTCCGCGGGACCCGGCGGGGCGTGACTCTCCGAACCCTGTTCACCGGGCCTGTTCACCGGGCCCTGCTCTCACCGTGTTTCGCGGTGACGGTGAAGCACAGGGCGGAGTGATCGAGGGTGTACGGCAGCGGACGGCCGGGGCGCAGCCGCGCCGGACCGGGCAGCCAGAAGTCGTGACGCTCCATGAGCGCGGCGACGAGCGTCGACGTGACGAGGAGGGCGAGGTCCTCGCCGGGGCACACACCGGGGCCCGAACCGAACGGCACCAGCGCGGGGCCGGTGTGCGCCGTGCCGTCCAGCCAGATCTCCGGTACGAAGCGGTCGCCGTACGGAACGGATCCGTCCCGGTGGAAGAAGGGGGCGTACACCAGGAACACCGTGCCCGCGGGCAGGACGGCCCCCTCGTCCCACCGCGTCTGCCGGGTGCTCTCGCGCAGCAGGAACGGCGTCGTCGGCCACAGCCGTACGGACTCCAGGACGCACGCGCGGCTGTAGGGAAGCAACTGCGGCCGCGACAGGTCGGGTATGGCCAGTTCGTTGTGCACCTGCTGCTCCTGCGCGGGATGGGTGGCCAGCAGGGCCAGCGCCCGTACGGCCGCCGCGCCCGCCGCGTCGAACGCGGACAGCCAGTGCGCCATCTGGTCCGCCAGGTCCGCCGGACCGGTGCGCGGCCCGGCGGCGGCCCGCGCCGACGCCCCGGCGAGGCTGCCCGGATCCGCCCGGTCCAGGTGAGCGCGCAGCCGGCCGGGCCGGCCGGTGAGCGCGGTGTCGTCGCGCGCCGCGTCGCCGAGGAGGACACGGCGTACGGCCCGCCACCAGGCGGCGCCGAAGGCGTCCCGGTCCAGTCGGCCGGCATGGGCGCCGGCGCTGTCGAGCAGTTCGCCGGCCTCCTCGCGGACGACGCGTACGAACCGCGGGGCGAGGTGGTGGAAGTGGTGCCCGGTCTCCAGGGCCCTCTCGCCGAAGGCCCGGCGTGCCTCGCGTTCCGGACCCGTGGAGAACGGCACGCCGTGCGGCCGCACACGGCCGAACGGGCCGTGCTTCTCGTGGACCGCCGGGCCGAACGGATCCGGCGTCTCCTCCAGGACGCGGTCCGCGTCCTCGGCGCGGAGGGGAAGCGCGATGTCCCGGCCGGCCGGGCGCAGATGCAGCGGGCCGGGGCCGTACCGCGCACGCAGGTGGTTCAGGAGCTCCACCGCGCGGCGGTCGCTGTCGAGGCGGGCGGCGAGCGCCAGGCCCTGCCGGCGGTGCACGGTGACGCCGCCACCGCCACCGAGGAGTACCGGCAGGACCGCCCGGACCGCGAGCCGGGCGGTGTCCCGGCCGGACACGCGGGCGGGGGCCGACGCGTGACGTCCGGCCCCCGCGGCCCGTCCCGCCTCTTCCGTCCGTCCGGCTCGTCCGGTCCGGGCCATCCGGCGGCTCCTTCGGCGCGGGCTGGCCTCAGTGCTGGTTCTCGGCCTGGAACATCCAGCGCTGCTTCTCCAGCTCCGCGGTGAGGCCGATGAAGATGTCCTGGGTCACCGGGTCGGCCTTCTCGGTCGCCTCGATCCGCTCCCGCATCCTGAGGCCGACGGTGCCGAGTGCGTCGACGATCAGGGTCACGACGTCGTTGTCCTGGTTCCAGCCGTTCGGGGGCTCGGGAAGCTCGCTGGTCTTGGCGACCGTCCCGGCCCGGCCGTCCGGCGCGACGCCGATGGCCGACGAGCGCTCGGCGACCACGTCGGCGTACGAACGGGCGAAGGACACCACCTCGTCGAGCTGGAGGTGGATGGACCGGAAGCGCGGGCCCACGATCGTCCAGTGCGCCTGCTTGGCCAGGAGCGACAGGCCGAGCAGATCCACCAGCGCGCCCTGGAGGGCGTCCGCGGTGGTCTGGCGGGCAGCTTCGGGCAGGGTGCTCTTCAGGGCGGTCATGCAGTAGCTCCTTCTCGACGCTCTGTCGTCTTTTTCGTCTGTCGTGTCGTCCGTCTTCACTTGTGGTCCGGCCGTCTGCCCTCACCGGTCCGCAGGCGTCCGCCGGAGTCCGGCGTCATGCCGCCTGCCGGCGAGTCAGCCGCCGGGGCCTCCGCTGCCGAACGAACCGCCGGAGTTCTCACTCCACCGCCGCCGCTCGTGGGGGTCCCTGTCGCTGTGCTTGCCGGACGCGTTCCCGGTGTTCCTGAGCTCGTGCGGCAGGAGCCGCCTGCCTTCCGGAGGCACCACCTCGTCGGGCTCCCGGTACTCCACGTCCTCGGGCAGCTCCGCGTCGGGCGGGCGGTGCGGTTGCTCCTCGGGCGTAGGAGGAGCCGGCTCACGACTTCTGATGCGGATGCCCCACCACACGGCAGCGGTCAGAGCGGCCACGACGGCCAGACCCGCGATGAACGGAGCGATGCCGACGACCAGGTCACTCGCGGCCATGGGGTCCGTGAGCCCTGCGATTCCACTGGCTCTTGTGCTCTGGAATGCGCTCATGCGCGGCGAGTACCCACGGGCGCCCGAGTCATGAGCTTTCGTGCAGGTGAAACATTTCCTCACTTCGCGTCGGCATAGCACTCCACGACCGCCGTCGTGAAGGGGAAGCGCACCGGCGTCTGCCCGAAGGCGGTCCGCCCGGCCAGAGCGCCGGCCGCGCGGATCGCCTCCGCGACCGCCTCCGCCTCCTCGGCGGGACAGTGCACGATCACCTCGTCGTGCTGGAAGAAGACCAGTTCCGCCCGGAGTCCCGCCGCCCGCAGACTCTGCCGCAGCGCCGCCGTCATCAGCAGCGCCCAGTCGGCGGCGCTGCCCTGCACCACGAAGTTCCGGGTGAAACGGCCCCGCGCGCGGGCGTTCACCGACGCGTACCCCGGCGTGAACCCCCCGTCGCGCGCCGCCGCCACCGGTGTGTCGTCGTCCTGCGGAATGCCCGCCTCGCCGTTGCTGTCACCGTCGTCGCCCGACCCCGCGGCCGGCGGGCACGTCCGCCCCAGCCAGGTCCGTACGAGCCGCTTCTCCTCGCCCGCGCGCGCCGCGTCGTCCACGTACGCGACGGCACGCGGGAAGCGTCTTCGCAGTGCCGCGAGGTTCTTCAGGCCGTCCCCGGAGGTCTGCCCGTACACCGCGCCGAGCACCGCGAGCTTCGCCATGTCGCGGTCACCGGCGAACGCCCGGTCCGACACCGCCTTGTAGAGGTCGCCGGGCTGGCCCGCCACCTCCATCAGTCCCGGGTCGCGCGAGATCGCGGCCAGGACGCGCGGCTCCATCTGGTCCGCGTCGGCCACCACGAGCCGCCAGCCGTCGTCGGCGATCACCGCACGCCGGATCACCTTCGGGATCTGGAGCGCGCCGCCGCCATGGGTGACCCACCTGCCCGTGATCGTCCCGCCGGGCAGGTACTGGGGCCGGAAACGGCCCCCGCGCACCCAGTCCTGGAGCCACCCCCAGCCGTGCGCCGTGTAGATCCGGTACAGCTTCTTGTACGCGATGAGCGGCTCCACCGCCGGATGGTCGATCTCCTTAAGCTCCCACCGCCGCGTCGACCCGACCTTGATCCCGGCCTGCGCGAACGCCTTGATCACATCCGCGGGCAGCTCCGGCCGCACGCGCCGCCCGAAGGCCGCCGACACCTGGTCCGTCAGCTCCGCCAGGCGCCGCGGCTCGCCGCCGCCGGCGTACCGCTCGCCGAGCAGCTCCTCCAGCAGCGCCCGGTGGACGTCCGCCCGCCACGGCAGCCCCGTCCGGTTCATCTCGGCGGCCACCAGCATCCCCGCCGACTCGGCGGCCGTCAGCAGCCGCATCCGGTCGGGGTGCTCCGCCGCGCCGTGTCTGCGCTGCTGATCGGCGTACACCTCCAGCAGGTCCTCGAACGGCACCGCCACCGGCTGCGGCTCGAAGAGCGAGGACTGCGAGCCGGGCTCGGCGGCGCGCTGCGGCGGATCGGGCGGTACGGGCAGGCCGTGCAGCCGCGCCCGGGCCGCCGCCGCCGAACGCGGCTCGCCGTGCCGCCCCTCGTGGCCGAGCAGCAGGGACTCCGCGTCCTCGATGTCGTAGCACCGCCCGACCCGCGCCCCGGCGGCGAGCAGGCGCGGATAGATCCCGGCGGTGGACCGCCACACCCACCGTCCGACTTCGGGCCGAGAGCCGACCGCGGCCACGAGATCGGGCTCTTCGCGCACCTCACCGGCCGGCCGCCCGTCCCGCCCCAGCGGCACGAGCAGCGCCCCACCCCCGTCCGTCGCGGCGACGGCCCAGCGCTCGCTCATGGGTGCGAGTCTGGCACCCGGCACTGACAACGGCCGTGCGCCGACGGGGTCCGAAGCGGGTCGCGGTGCCCGGTCAGGCCGCCCGCAGCGTGTGCGCCAGGGCGGCGGCCTCACCGCGCGTGCTGACGCTCAGTTTGCTGAGGATGTTCGCCACGTGGAACTTCACCGTGGACTCGCTGATGTGCAGCTCCTGTGCGATGGCCCGGTTCCGGTGCCCCCGCGCGAGATGTGCGAGTACTTCCCGTTCGCGCGCCCCGAGCGCCGCCAGCGGGTCGGCGGGCGCGGCCTCCGGCGCACCCAGCGGGAGGACCGCCGTGACCGTGGTGCCCCAGCCGGGCACCGCGTCGACGTCCAGGCGGCCGCCGAGCGCGGCGAGCCGTTCGCCCACGCGGTGGACGGTGACGGCGTCGCGGGACAGGTCACCCGGGCCGTCGTCCCGCACGGTCGCGCGCAGTTCGGTGCCCGAGGAGCCGTTCGCGCCCCCGTCGCCGATCTGCCAGCCGACGTGGACGCGGCCGAGCGGATCCTGTTCCAGTACGGCGAGGACCACGGCCCGTACGACCGCGCGCGCCGCGTGCACGACGTCGGCGGCCAGCGGACGGCTGTCGCCGGGCGGGCCGAGTTCCAGCCGGACCGGCCCGTGGCTCAGCAGCGGACGCAGCGATTCCGCCAGCCGGGCGAAGGCCTGGTCGGCGGGCTCCTCGGAGACGGCCTGGTCCCGTTCCGCTGCGGCGCGCAGTTCGACCAGCGAGGTCACGGCGAGCTCGGTGGCGTGGGCGCGGGCCGCCGTGTCGTCGAGGTCGCGGCTGCGCAGTACGCCCAGCAGGGCGGTCAGGGCCGCGGCGTGCGCCTCGCTCAGCTCGGCGATGGCGCGCGCCCGTTCGCCGGCGGCGGTGCGCGACTGGGCGAGCGGGCCGGGCACGGCCTCGGTGGAGAGGTGGCCCGGACGGCCGGTGACGAGGTCCCAGAACGCCTGGACAGCGGTGGCGTCGGCCTCCGGAACCGGGACGTCCTCCGTCCGTACGAGCACGAGCAGCGCACCGCGAGCCGTCGCGTCGCCGGTCACGGCCAGTACGGGACGCTCCTCCCCGGCGATACGGGCGTGCCCCTGCCAGGGCCGCCCGGCCCGCACGCCGGCGGCGATCGCCGCCAGCTCGGAGCCGGTGATGCGGCCCGCGAGCCCCGGCTCGCCGTGCGCCTCGAAGGGGGAGTGCGCGCGAGCGCCGGACAGCTCGGCGAAAGCGCGGTGCGGGACGAGCCCGCCCAGCACGGCCGACAGCCTCCCGTGCGCCTGCCCCAGCGGCGCGCCGATCACCTCGGCGGCAGCGGCGGGGGCGGCGTTTCCTGTGTTCCTGTCGGCCTTCGGCTCCATGGCAGACAGCGTAAGGCGGTATTCCCGCCCCCCGGCCCGCCTTCCGGACAGGCGCAACCGGCCAAAAGGCGGGCCCTGCCTGGGCACGGCAGGGACGACGCCGAGAGGGCGGGTGACGATCCCCACAGGGGAGAGACCGTCGGCGCGGTCGTTTTCGACGGGTTCGGCGGCCCCGGAGTGCTGCGGCTCACAGAGACCGGGAAGGCGCCCGCCGGCCCCGGTCCGGTGCGGGTGAGGGTACGGGCGGCGGCACGGCCCGCCCGCAGGACCGGCCGGCCGAAGACGCTCCCGTCGGCGCGGGCGGGGAAGGCGCACGAGCCGGGCGAGTCGGGACCCGCGGGCGGCAAGGCGGTGCTCCTCTTCCCCTGACGTTCCCTGACGGGACGGCTCTCCCCGCGTTCGTGGTTCCTGTCCGTGACTGGGACCATCGTCGGTGGCGGCGTGCGGTCGCGTGAGGAGGCATTCCCATGTCAGCGGGGCACAGGAAGACGATCACCGGGTTCGTGACCGACTGCGGCGAACCGCGGGAGGGCCACGGCATCCCGGCCGTCGCCGGACCGGCAGCGGGAACCCGCTGATGGAACAGATCGAGAAGGCGGTCGCGGCAGCGGTGTACGCCGAGGACGACGCGGGCCTGGACCTGGGGGCCTCCCTCGTCGCCGCCGCGCCCTGGTCCGAAGCGGGCCGTGAGCTCCTGCGCGGGGGCGAGGAGTCCGTACGCCGAGCCTGGGAGCGCGGCTGGCAGCCCGCCGACGTCGTCCGCGTCGTCCGGCGTGACCTCGGCGACCTGCACGTGCGCCTGACGGCCGACCTGATCGCGGCCGAGAACCGCAGGTACGCCACCACGGCCCCCCGCTGGGAGGCGCAGCTGCGCGACCTGGCGGCGACGGAGCCCTGGTGGGGCAGCGACGACCGTTACGCCGACGCGCTCGCCGCCCGCGAGCGGACGGACCGCTTCTCCCTCGCCACGGCCCTCCTCGAACTCTTCCGCCTCCTGATCCGCCTCCCCGCGATCGAGCCGGTGGGCCCGCCCCCGGGCGAACCCGTCCACGTACGCCCGCACGCGCCCACCCCCGACGAGCCGCGCATGCTCACCCGCATCCGCGCGCTGCTGGCCAAGGCGGAGGCCACCGACTACCCCGACGAGGCGGAAGCCCTGACCGCCAAGGCGCAGGAGCTGATGGCGCGCCACAGCATCGACGTCGCACTGCTCGCCGCCCAGGGCCACACCGGTGACGCGCCGGCCGCCTGCCGGATCGGCGTCGACGCCCCGTACGAGACGGCCAAGGCGATCCTCCTCGACGCCGCCGCCTCCGCGAACCGCTGCCGCGCGGTATGGAACAGCGCCCTGGGCTTCTCCACGGTCGTCGGCTTCGAACCCGACCTCGAAGCCGTGGAGCTGCTCTACACCTCCCTCCTCGTGCAGGGCACAACGGCGATGACCCGCGCGGAGGCGGCCCAGCGCGCGGCCGGCCGCAAGCGCACGAAGGCATTCCGCCAGGCGTTCCTGACGGCGTACGCGAGCCGGGTGGGCCACCGCCTGTCCGAGGCGGCGCAGCACGTGACCAAGGAGGCCGGCGGTTCGCTGCTGCCGGTGCTGGCGGCGCGGGACGTGGCGGTGGAGGACCGCACGGAGCGGATGTTCCCGCAGACGACGTCGACGCGGGTACGGGGCGTCAACGACCACGCGGGCTGGGAACACGGCACGGCCGCCGCCGACCGGGCGAAAATGCCGGGCCGCCCCGGCCTCACCCCCTGACCCACGGCCCGCCACCCACCGGCACGAGGAACCAGCGTCCGGCACGCACTGCGCCCACCCTGGGACACCCCGGGCCCCGCCCAGCCCCCACGGCGCCAGCCACACCCACGTCCCGCTCCCGCGGGCGCAAACCACACCCGGCCCCGCCCCGCGACGCCGGCCACACCCGCGCCCAACCCCCAGGGAACTGGACGCCGAAGGGCCGCGGCCCCGTGAGGGAACCGCGGCCCGCGCGCAGCCCGGCCCGGCCGACGGGCCGACGGGCCGACCGGCCCGCCGGCCGTCAGGAACCCGGCAGCTTCGGCATGTCCGTGGGAACCCCCTCCGGCAGCGTGCCGCCGGCGGACTTCCTGAAGGAGTCCTTGAGCCCGCTGTCCCACTTCACCGTGAGGGTGCCGCCGTCGGACCCCGGCGTGACCAGCCCGGCCGTACGGTCGGTGTTGCCGTCGGCGCACCTCAGGTCCAGCGTCACCGTGTCCTCCTTGTTGACCTTGCCGGAGCAGACGTGCTCACCCGCGACGGCCGCGTCGGAACCCTGGACGATCAGCGCGACGACCTTGCCGTCGGTCGTCGCGATCCAGGACCCGGTGACGTCCGCCGACGCCCCCGCCCCCTGGCCGCCGCCGGACGGCGTGCTGCTCTGTCCGGTGCTGCCGCCCTTGTCCTCGCTCTTGCCGCCGTCCGTGCCGCCGCTGTCACCACTGCAGCCGGTCAGGACGAGGGCGGCAGCGACGACCGCCGCCGCGACGGTGGTACGTACGTACTCACGCACTCCGGGCTCCCCAGTTTCGTCAGGTCAGAACGCGCCAAGCTACCAGGAGGACTTGCGCACACCGGGGAGGAAACCGGCGTGTGCCTGTTCCCGCACCCGGACCCGCGACAGCCCGAACTTCCTGAGGTGGCCCCGGGGCCGGCCGTCCACGCTGTCCCGGTTGCGTACGCGCGTCGGGCTCGCGTCGCGCGGCTGACGGGCGAGTTCCTCCCGCGCCGACCGGCGTTCGGCCTCGCTCGTCCCGGGCCCGCGGAGGATCTCCTTCAGCTCCGCCCGCCGCACGGCGTACCGCTCGACGACGGCCTTGCGCCGCTCATTGCGGGCGATCTTGCTCTTCTTCGCCATCAGACCTTCACCCCCCGCGCGCGGATCCGGGCCACGGCCGCCTCGACGCCGATCACGTCGACGGTCTTGACCGCCCTGGCGCTGAGCGTGAGGCGCACATGGCGGCCCTCGCTCGCCAGCCAGTAGCGCTTGCGCTGGATGTTCGGGTCGAAGCGGCGGGAGGTGCGCCGGTGCGAGTGGGAGATGCGGTTGCCGAATCCCGGCACGGCGCCGGTCAGCTGGCAGTGGGCGGACAAGGTGCGATCACTCCTTCTTGAAAATGAGAACCATTTCCATATACTAACCACATGGCACGCAATGAGATCCGCCCGATCATCAGGCTCAGGTCCACGGCAGGGACCGGCTACACGTACGTGACCCGCAAGAACCGCCGCAACGACCCCGACCGCATGACGCTCCGCAAGTTCGATCCGGTGGTCCGCCGCCACGTCGACTTCCGCGAAGAGCGCTGACCGGCACCACGCGCCGACCGGCGCCACGGCCTGACCGAACCAACCGGCCCAGCCAGACCAGAAGGGGGCATCACGTAATGAAGCCCGGAATCCACCCGCCGTACGGCCCCGTCGTCTTCCGCGACAGGGCCGGCGGCTTCGCCTTCCTCACCCGCTCCACCATGACCGGCGACAAGACGGTGGAGTGGGAGGACGGCCGCACGTACCCCGTCGTCGACGTGGAGATCTCCTCGCAGAGCCACCCCTTCTACACGGGGACGGCGCGCGTACTGGACACCGCCGGACGCGTGGAGCGCTTCGAGCGCCGTTACGGGGCGGGGAAGAGGTGAGCGGGAAGGCATCGAAGCTGCCGGTCGTCATCGTCGGCGGGCTGCACTCCGACGCCCGCAAGGAGGTCGTGGAGCAACTGCTGAGCCGGGTCCCCGGCAGCGTCGCCCTGCACCACGACCTCTCGACCGCGGCCGAAGGGACGGTACGCCGCACCGTCCGCGACGCCGGGGGCGTATGCACGTCCGGCGAAGCGCCGCTGGTCGACGACTGCGCCTGCTGCGCGCTGCGCGAAGATCTCGTGCCCGAGCTGGAGCGGCTGGCCGGCGGCGGGCTCACCCGCCTCGCGGTCGTCGAGCTGTGGGACTCGGTCGAGCCCAAGGCGATGGCCGAGGTCGTCGTCGCGCACGGCGGTGACGTACTCGACCTCACCGCCGTCATGACCGCCGTCGATCCCGCGCTGCTCCTGCCCTGCCTCGGCTGCGGCGACGACCTGGCGGAAGCCGGCCTGGCAGCGGCCGCCACCGACCGGCGGACGGTCGCCGACACCTGGGCGCGGCAACTGGAGTACGCGCCCGTGCTGGCCGTCGTGGACAGCGAGGAGGCGGACGAGCAGGACGAGGCGCTGCTGGCGCAGCTGCACCCGACGGCCCGCCGGGTCCGGGCCGCCTCCGACGAGGCGGCTGAGGCGGCCTTCGCCGGCTTCGACATCGAGGCGGCGGCCGACCGTCAGCACCCGGCGTGCGCGCTGCTTCCGCAGGACGCGGACGACAAGGGCGTCTCCACGCTGGTGTGGCACCGCAACCGCCCCTTCCACCCGGAGCGGCTGTACGCGGCGCTGGAGGACCTGACCTGCGCCGCCGCCCGCAGCCGGGGCCGCTTCTGGCTCGCCGACCGGCCGGACACGCTGATGGCGTGGGACGCGGCGGGCGGAGCGCTGTGCGTGGAGAGCGCGGGGCCGTGGCTGGCGTCGCTGCCGGACGCCGCGTGGGAGATGGTCCCGCCGGTCCGCAGGGCGGCGGCCGCGCTCGACTGGCACCCCGAGCACGGGGACTGCTGCCAGCACTTGGTCTTCACGTCCCCCGGGCTCGACCGCGACGGACTCGAAGGGCTCCTCGAATCCTGCTTGCTGACCGACACCGAATACGCGGCGGGGCGTGATGCGTGGAAGCGCCTGCCGTCCGCTTTTGATTCCCTCCTGGAGGCGTGATGTCCCGTCCGTACCGAGGTAATGACCCCCGCAAATCCGCCGGGTCCCGCCCCAATCCGCTGGGCGAGGCGGGTATTACGTACATTGACTACAAGGACACCGATCTGCTGCGGAAATTCATTTCGGATCGCGGGAAGATCCGCAGCCGCCGTGTGACAAGGGTCTCGGCCCAGCAGCAGCGGCAGCTGTCACGGGCCGTCAAGAACGCCAGGGAGATGGCCCTCCTGCCGTACTCCTCGCGCTGAGCGGAAGATCTGTAACCGAGGGAACACCCCGCGTGCACGTGCATCTGCCCATGCATCAGCAAGTGAACAAAGCTATGATCCGGGGCAGTTGACATCTGCACTTTCCGGGAGCGAGCTGTGCACCACGCGTACAACGGCATGGCGGCCACAGAGCTTCACGGGGTGGTCTGGCAGAAGAGCAGGCACAGCAACTCGCAGGGCTCCTGCGTGGAGTTCGCCAAATTGCCGGGCGGGAATGTCGCGGTCCGTAATTCGCGCCACCCGGACGGACCCGCTCTCGTCTACACGCCCGCCGAGATCGAGGCGATGCTGCTCGGCATCAAGGACGGCGAGTTCGACCACCTGGCAGCCGGCGGCTGACTGGAAACCGCCGGCCGCCGACCACCGGCCGACCGCCGCGGCGGTCACGTTCTCCGCCGCTTACCGCTCGGTTCTCAGGCGGAACAGCGCCCAGACGACCTTGCCGCTCGGTCTCCCGGCGAGCGGGTGCCAGCCCCAGCTGTCGCTGAACGAATCCACCAGGAACAGGCCGCGCCCCGACTCGGCGGAGAAGTCGTCCGTCTCGCGCGTCACCGGACTCTCGTCGCTGGGGTCACGCACCGCGCACACCAGGCGCGAGGTCCAGCGCATCAGGTGCAGCCGTACGGGCGGATCCTGCTCGCCCGTACGGGGGACGTCGGCCGGCAGGGCGTGCCGCAGCGCGTTGGTGACGAGTTCGGAGACGACCAGGGCCACGTCGTCGAAGCGCTCGCCGAGCTCCCACTGGGCCAGTGTCGACTTGGTGAACTTCCGTGCTCCGCCCACCGCTTCGTACTCGGCGGGCAGCGCGCAGGAGGCCGAGCTGGAGACCGCCCCGGGGTCGATGGGCGGAAGGCCCTGCCTCAAAGGCTCGAACGGCTCGAGCACGGTCGATCCATTCGTCCCCATGCGAGGCACTCCCGGGATTCGCGGTCGTTGCGATACAGCGGTAGCGATGCGGCGGTAGTACGGCGTCAGCACGAAAGAGCATGCAGGTGCGCGCGGACCATGGTTCCGAATGCGTACGGCAGATGCAAGGGCAGATGCACGTGCACGTGCCTGACCTGTCCAGTCTCGTAGCGGTTCTTGCGCATTTCTTCCCCTGTCCTCTTTCGGCGCCTTGTGCTGCTCTTGCCGTTTCCGTAATCGAATGAGTACGGGGTGAAGCGTTTTGATGGCAGACTGCGCCTCTCGGGGTCCCGGGGGAGGGCTTCCACTGCTGACTGTCGGACTGGGGAGGGCCGGAGAAGTGACCGCAGGCGAGTCGAGCGGCTCCGTGGTGCGGCGCATCCTGCTGGGGTCCCAGCTCAGGCGGTTGCGCGAGTCGCGTGGTGTCACCCGCGAGGCGGCCGGCTACTCGATCCGAGCGTCCGAATCGAAGATCAGCCGCATGGAGTTGGGACGGGTGAGCTTCAAGGCCAGGGATGTCGAGGACCTGCTGACCCTCTACGGCGTCACGGACGCGGCGGAGCGCGAGTCTCTGCTGAGCCTGGCGCGGGAGGCCAACGTGGCGGGCTGGTGGCACAGTTACGGCGATGTGCTGCCCGGCTGGTTCCAGACGTACATCGGACTGGAGGGCGCCGCCTCCCTCATCCGGATCTACGAAGTCCAGTTCGTGCACGGTCTGTTGCAGACCGAGAGTTACGCCCACGCGGTCGTCTCCCGCGGCATGCCCCACGCGAGCGCCGCCGAGACCGACCGCAGGGTCGCTCTGCGCCTGGAGCGTCAGAAGGTGCTCGTGTCCGAGCACGCGCCGCACTTCCACGCCGTGCTCGACGAGGCCGCGCTGCGCCGCCCGTACGGTGACCGGGCCGTGATGCGGAACCAGTTGAAGCACCTCATCGAGGTCTCGGAGCAGCCGAACATCACGCTCCAGGTCATGCCGTTCAGCTTCGGCGGCCACGCGGGCGAGAGCGGCGCGTTCACGATGCTGCGGTTCCCCGAGTCGGACCTCTCGGACCTCGTCTACCTGGAGCAGCTCACCAGCGCGCTCTATCTGGACAAGCGCGAGGAGGTCGCCCAGTACGAACGGGTGATGGAGCGGCTCCAGAAGGACAGCCCGAGCCCCGCCGAGACCCGGGACGTGCTCCGTGGTCTGCTCCAACTGACCTGACCCACCAGTAGGATGACGTTCCGACAGGAGTCCGCACCTGCTCACCCTGCAGTAAGGGATCGCATGTCCTTCTTCACCGACCTGGCCCACCAGTACATCGCCGGCGAGTGGCGGACCGGAAGCGGCTCGTGGGACATCATCGACTTCAACCCCTACAGCGGGGAGAAGCTCGCCGCGATCACGGTGGCCTCGGTGGACGAGGTCGACGAGGCGTATCTGGCGGCGGAGCGCGCGCAGCCCGCCTGGGCCGCGTCGAGCGCGTACCGCAGGAGGGACGTCCTCGAACGCGCCCTGCGGATCACGGAGGAGCGGGAGGAGGAGATAGCCCGGGCGATCACCGACGAGCTCGGCGGCACGCGGCTGAAGGCGTCGTACGAGATCGGCCTCGCCAAGGAGTTCCTGCGCGAGGCGATGCGGACGGCACTGCGTCCCGGGGCGAGCATCCTGCCCTCGCCCGTGGAGGGCAAGGAGAACCGCGTCCACCGGCTGCCGGTCGGCGTGGTCGGGGTCATAAGCCCCTTCAACTTCCCGTTCCTGGTGACGCTCAAGTCGGTCGCCCCCGCGCTGGCGCTCGGCAACGCGGTCGTGATCAAGCCGAACCAGAACACCCCCGTCGTCGGCGGCGGCCTGATCGCCAGGATCTTCGAGGACGCCGGACTGCCGGCCGGGCTGCTCAACGTGCTGGTCACCGACATCGCGGAGATCGGTGACGCGCTGATAGAGCACCGGGTGCCGAAGGTGATCTCCTTCGCCGGCTCCGACAAGGTGGGTCGGCACGTCGCCTCCGTCGCCGCGAGCCACTTCAAGCGCGTGGTGCTCGAACTGAGCGGCAACAGCGCGCTGGTCGTCCTGGACGACGCGGACGTCGACTACGCGGTGGACGCGGCGGTCTTCAGCCGCTTCGTGTACCAGGGGCAGGTCTGCATGGCCGCCAACCGCATCCTGGTGGACCGGTCGGTCGAGGCGGAGTTCACGGAGAAGTTCGTCGCGAAGGTGCGGTCCCTGGTGACCGGCGATCCGGCCGACCCCGGGACCCACATCGGCCCGGTCATCAACACCTTCCAGGCGGACGCCCTGACGGCTCTGGTGGAGCAGGCGCTCGCGGAGGGCGCGACCGCGCTCGTGCGGGGGGCCACGCGCGGCAACCTCGTCGAGCCGACCGTACTGGGCGGCCTGCCGGCCGGCTCTTCGGTCCTGGAGCAGGAGATCTTCGGGCCCGTGGTGCTGCTGCTGCCCTTCGACGGGGAGGAAGAGGCCGTACGGATCGCCAACGACAGCCAGTACGGGCTGAGCGGGGCGGTGCACACGGGGAACCTGGAGCGGGGCGTGCGGTTCGCCGAGCGGATCGAGACCGGGATGATCCACATCAACGACTCGACCGTCCAGGACGAACCGCAGGTGGCCTTCGGCGGCGAGAAGCTCTCGGGAATCGGGCGGCTGAACGGGGAGTCGGCGGTGGAGGCGTTCACCACCCAGAAGTGGATCTCGGTGCAGCACGGCCGGACGAGGTTTCCCTTCTGACACGGCCCATTGCGGACAGGAGCTGTCCGCGACGATGCATAGCGTGGTTCTTGTCAGCAGGGCGGCAGAGCGCCTGAACACCCTTCGGCAAGAGGCGGACACCATGGTCGTACACGTGAACCCGGAGACCCCCGGTGACGAGCGCGGAGCGCTCCTGGCCTTCCTGGACGCCGAGCGCGGCGGCATCCGCCGGGCGCTGCTGGGCCTGACGGACGAGCAGGCCGCGACGAGGCCGAGCGCGAGCGAGCTCTCGCTCTCCGGTCTCCTCAAGCACGTGTCCGAGACCGAGCAGGGCTGGCTGTCCCGGGCGAAGCAGGGCGCACCGGAGGTGCAGCGGTCCGAGGAGGACTGGCACGAGAGCTTCCGCCTCGTCGGTGGCGAGACGGTCGAGGGCCGCCTGGCGTACTGGGAGAAGGTCGCCCGGCAGACCGAGGAGTTCATCCGCTCCGTGCCCGGCCTGGACGACACCTTCCCGCTGCCCGACGCGCCCTGGTTCCCCGACGCCCAGCGGGTGTCCATGCGCTGGCTGCTGCTCCGGCTGATCACCGAGGTGTCCCGGCACGCCGGCCACGCCGACGTCATCCGCGAGAGCCTCGACGGCAGGACGGCGTTCGAGCTGGTGGCGCTGGAGCGCGGCGAAACCTGGGGCTGAGCTGGTCGTTTCCGCGGCGCGCCCGCCCGCTACCCTCGGAGCGGAGTTGAGCAGAAGGGTGCGGCGATGTCAGCTATCAGGCTGCTGGTCCTCGGCGCCGTCCGTCAGCACGGGCGCGCGCACGGCTATCAGGTACGCAACGACCTGGAGTACTGGGGCGCCCACGAGTGGTCCAACGCCAAACCCGGGTCGATCTACCACGCGCTCAAGCAGATGGCGAAGCAGGGCCTGCTGCACGCCCACGAGATCGCGCCGAGCACGGCCGGCGGGCCGCCGAGGACCGAGTACGAGGTCACGGAGAAGGGCGCCGAGGAGTACTTCCGGCTGCTCCGCGAGGCCCTGACGACGTACGACCAGAAGATGGACGTGCTGTCGGCGGGCATCGGCTTCATCGTCGACCTGGAGCGGGCCGAGGCGGTCGAGCTGCTCAGGGAGCGGATGCGGACCCTGGAGGCGTGGCGGTCGGCCGTCACGGAGCACTACACGCCGGAGGAGGGGCCCGAGTCGCTCGGCCACATCGGCGAGATCATGAACATGTGGGTCCACTCGGCGGACGCGGGGGGCGAGTGGACGCGCGGCCTGATCGCCCGGATCGAGGGCGGGGCGTACACCTTCGCCGGCGAGGGCGGTGAGCCCTTCGTGGGGGTGCTCGCGGAGGGCCAGGAGAACCCGTACGCCAGCTAATCAAGCTTGACGAGTAAGGGGAGCGGGTTTACCTTTCTCTATGTAGTCAACTTTGACTAATGAGTGGGAGGGGACCGGATGGCACGGGCTGACGCCGACGCGGTGATCGTCGTCGAAGGAGCGCGGAAGCGGTACGGGGAGAAGCGGGCCCTGGACGGACTCGATCTGAGGGTGGGGCGCGGCACGGTGCACGGCGTGCTCGGCCCCAACGGCGCGGGCAAGACCACGATCGTCCGCATCCTGGCCACGCTGCTGCGGCACGACGAGGGACGGGTGGAGGTGGCCGGGTACGACGTACGGTCGCGGGCCGGCGAGGTGCGGCGGCGGATCGGGCTGCTCGGGCAGCACGCGGCGGTGGACGAGGAACTGGGCGGGCGGCAGAACCTGGAGATGTTCGGCCGCCTGTACCACCTGGGGGCGCGCGGGGCGGGCGCGCGGGCCGACGAACTCCTGGAGCGGTTCGGACTCGCGGACGCGGGGCGCAAGGCGGTCTCGAAGTACAGCGGCGGCATGCGGCGGCGGCTCGACCTGGCGGCCTCGCTCATCACGGATCCGCAGGTGCTGTTCCTGGACGAGCCGACGACCGGGCTCGACCCGCGCGGCCGGGCGGAGGTGTGGGGCGCGGTGCGCTCACTGGTCGGGGGAGGCGCGACCGTACTGCTCACGACGCAGTACCTGGAGGAGGCCGACCAGCTGGCCGACCGGATCACGGTGGTCGACCACGGCAGGGCCGTCGCGGAGGGCACGCCGGACGAGCTGAAGGGCCGGGTCGGCGGTGACCGCATCGACGTGGTGCTGCGCGACGTGCGCCGGCTGGGGGACGCGGCCGCGCTGCTGGGCCCGGACGCGGAGACGGACGCGGACCGGCGGCGGATCACCGCGCCCGTGACGGACCGGATGGCGGCGCTGACCGGGACCGTACGGGCGCTGGAGACGGCCGGGATCGAGGCCGAGGACATCGTGCTGCGCAGGCCGACGCTCGACGAGGTGTTCCTGCACCTCACGAAGGAGACCGGCGGGAGCAAGGACGAGAGCGAGGGGGTGGCGGCATGAGCGCGGGCGCGGCCGGGTGGGCGGTCACCGATGCGTGGACCATGACACGGCGCGAGCTCGCCCACTGGGGGCGGCAGCCGGTACAGGTGATCGTCGGCCTGGTCTTCCCGGTGATGCTGCTGCTGATGTTCGGGTTCCTGGTCGGCGGCGGCAGGGGCGTGTCGGGGGAGTACATCGACTTCCTGGTGCCCGGCATGCTGGCGCTGACCATGGTCTTCGGCCTGGAGGCGACGATGCTCGCGGTCACCCAGGACCTCAACAAAGGGGTGATCGACCGGTTCCGCTCGATGCCGATGGCCTCGGGGGCGGTACTGGTGGGGCGCGCGGTCGCGGACATGCTCCAGTCGGCGGCCGGCCTGGCCGTCATGATCGCCGTCGGCCGGGCGATCGGCTGGCGCTGGCACGGCGGTCCGCTCGCGCTCCTGGGCGCGATCGGGCTGCTGCTGCTGCTCCGCTTCGCGATGCTGTGGATCGGCATCCAGCTGGCGATGGTCGCGGGCCGGCCGGAGATGGTCCAGGCGGTGCAGATCCTGGTCTGGCCGGCGGGCTTCCTCTCCAACGCCTTCGCGACCCCGGACTCGATGCCGGGCTGGCTCGGTGCGGTCGTCGAGTGGAACCCGCTGTCGGCGACGGCCACGGCGGTACGGGACCTGCTGGGCAGTCCGGCGGCGGCCGGGTCCTCCTGGCCCGCCGACCACGCGGGGCTGTTGGCGGTGGTGTGGCCGGTGGTGCTGGTGGCGGTGTTCTTCCTGCTGGCGGTACGGCGGTTCGGGCGGCTGAGCCACTGAAAGTGACGGTCCGGGAAGGGGAACCCGGGCGCGGTCCGCGGTGTACCAGAAGGAGGAGCGGTCCATCGTGAGGCCGCAGGCCGCGAGACCGGGGGGCTTCGATGCGCAGGCCGTTCAGATCAGCAGGGGCGCTGACCGGCGCCGTTCTCGCGGTGCTGGCGCTGCTGCCGGTACCGGATATCGGCCGACGGGGAGCGCTGGGACACCTTCGAGGTGGGCGGCTGCCGGGACTGACCACGACGGCCGGCACCCGGGACTTGCACCTCACGTGACGTGAGGACTCAGGCTGAGGTGCGTACCGAGAAGAAGAAGGAGCGGAAAGCGATGAGCTACTCCGTGGGACAGGTCGCCGGATTCGCCGGAGTGACGGTGCGCACGCTGCACCACTACGACGGGATCGGACTGCTCTCCCCGAGCGGCCGCAGCCACGCGGGCCACCGGCGCTATGACGACGCCGACCTCGACCGGCTGCAGCAGATCCTGTTCTACCGGGAGCTCGGCTTCCCGCTCGACGAGGTGGCGGCCCTCCTCGACGACCCGGACGCGGACCCGCAGGAACACCTGCGGCGCCGGCACGAGCTGCTGTCCGGCCGGATCAGGAAACTGCAGGAGATGGCCGCCGCCGTCGAGACCGCCTTGGAGGCACGGAAGATGGGCATCAACCTCACCCCGGAAGAGAAGTTCGAGGTCTTCGGCGACCACGACCCCGAGCAGTACGCCGAGGAGGCCGAGCAGCGCTGGGGCGCCGGCGAGGCGTACAGGGAGTCGCGGCGCAGGACCGCGTCGTACACCAAGCGGGACTGGCTGCGGATCAAGGCGGAGAGCGAGGGGAACACCGCCCGCCTGGTCGCCGCCATGGAGGAGGGCGCGGCGCCCGACTCGGTCCGGGCCATGGACCTGGCCGAGGAGCACCGCGCCCTGATCAGCGGCAGTTACTACGACTGCGGCTACGCCATGCACGTCGGTCTCGCCGAGATGTACGTCACGGACGAGCGCTTCACCGCGTCCGTCGACGCGGCGAAGCCCGGCCTGGCCGCCTATCTGCGTGAGGCGATCCTGGCCAACGCCGCCCGTCACGCGTAGAACGGCGGAACGGCGGAACGCGTGACAGGACAAACGGCCCATGTGGGCCCCGGAGGCGCCCCGGGGCCCACAAGAACGCCTCCTGGAACCCGGAGTACCCCGGCCACGTTGATAGCTTTGGTCGGCAACCCCGCCGCAGACGATCCCACCCTGGAGCCGGTACCCGATGAATACGCTTGCGCTCGGACCGGCCTGGCTGGATCCGGACTACCTGCTGGAGCAGTTCGGCCTGATCGGCCTGCTGGTCATCGTCTTCGCCGAGTCCGGCCTGCTCATCGGCTTCTTCCTGCCGGGCGACTCGCTGCTGTTCACCACCGGCCTGCTGGTGACCACGGGCGTCCTGGACACCCCGCTGTGGCTGGTCTGCACCCTGGTCTGCATCGCGGCGATCGTCGGCGACCAGGTCGGCTACCTCTTCGGCCGGAAGGTCGGCCCCGCCCTCTTCAAGCGCCCGGACTCCAAGCTCTTCAAGCAGGAGAACGTCGAGAAGGCCCACGACTTCTTCGAGAAGTACGGCCCGAAGTCACTGGTCCTGGCCCGCTTCGTGCCGATCGTCCGCACCTTCACGCCGATCATCGCCGGTGTCAGCCGGATGAACTACCGCTCGTTCATCACGTTCAACATCATCGGCGGTGTGCTCTGGGGCGCCGGCGTCACGCTGCTCGGCGCCTCGCTCGGCAAGATCGACTTCGTTCACAAGAACATCGAGGCGATCCTGATCCTGATCGTGCTGATCTCGGTCCTCCCGATCGTCGTCGAGTACCTCCGCGCCCGCGGCAAGGGCAAGAAGGCCGCCGCGGCCGAGGCCGCCGATGGCGCGTCCCCGGCCCCCCAGCGCGGCCGCCACGCCAAGCGCTGACCGGGCGGATCCGCGTACGTACGAGACCTAGAAGCCGCGCGTCCGCTTGGCCGCGCGGCGGCTCGCCCCACGCCCCGCCCCCGGCATCTTCAGGAACAGCCGGGAGATCTCGCCACCCAGGTTCACCCCGATGGCGATCGCGAGCGACAGCGCCGCCGCCTTCGACAGCGACGCGAGCCCCGAGTTCAGGTCGTTCTGCGCGATGGCCAGCAGACCGAAGTACGTCGCCGAACCCGGCAGCAGCGGTCCGATCGCCGCCGTGACGTACGGCAGCGCCGAGGCGTACTGGTAGCGCGAGAACAGCTGCCCGAAGAGCCCCACGAGCCCGGCCGCGACGGCCGTCGAAGCCACCTGCGAGATCCCGCCGACGTCGTGCATCGCACCGTAGACGAGCCAGGCCACTCCGCCGTTCAGCGTCACTATCAGCACGGTGTTGCGTTCCTGCTGGAGCAGGATCGCGAAGGCGAAACAGAGCAGCATCGACGCCAGGATCTGCGTCACCGGACGCTCGACCGTCTCCAGCGCCGTCGCCGCGTGCAGCTCCGCGTCCAGCTGCACCCCCAGGTAGAGCACGACCAGCACGCCGATGACGATCGCGATGAAGAAGTACATGACTTCGAGCAGCCGTGCCGAGGCGGTGATGTAGTAGCCGGTCAGGCCGTCCTGGACACCCGCGACCAGGGCCCGCCCCGGCAGCAGCGCGAAGAGCCCACCGGTGATCACGGCGGAGGGCCGGACGTCCCACATCGTCGTCGGCGCCAGCGTGAGTGCCACCCCTATCGCGGCGGGCGGCATCGCCGCCACCAGGAACTGGTAGAACTCCGGCAGCCCGCGCCCCGCGCACAGCCACGCCAGCCGGTCGCCGAGCATCGCGCCGATCGCGGCCGCCAGGAACACCACGGGCCCACCGCCGACCAGCACGGAGGCCGCGCCGGCCAGCAGCCCGCTGGCCGACGTCAGTGCCCAGCCGGGGTACGGATGGCGGTTGCGGCGTATCTCCGCGAGCGTGCGGTACGCCTCCTCCAGCGTGACGTCGGTGTCCGGGGAGGTGATGTCGTCGATGAGGTGGTAGACCGCGGCCAGCCGGGTGTAGTCGGTGCCCCGGCGGCGCACGGTCCTGCTCGCCGTGACCGGGTCCTCAACCAGCGACGGCTGATACGAGATCGACAGCAGCGTGAAGGTGACGTTCGGCTCGCACCGGTCGAGCCCGTACGCCCGGCTGACGCCGAACATCGCCGCCTCGACGTCCTCGGCCCCCTCGCCGCCCGCGAGCAGCAGCTCCCCGATACGCAGCGTCAGGTCCAGCACGCGCGGTACGGCCGGCCCGGCCTCGTCGTGCCGCTGCACCGGCTCCGGCACGGGCCGGTCGCCCACCGGCATGCGCAGCAGCGTGCGCATCCGGTCCTGCCAGGGCGCCTCCTTGATCAGCTTGACCATGGGCATGCCGTGGGCCGGGGTGAACGCGGGCGGCGCGTTGCGGGAGCTGTAGGTGCTCGGCGTGTCGAAGGCCGACGCCTCCGGCACCACGGGGTGCTCCCCGGTGGTCAGCCCCGGCGGAAGGGCGAACTCGGAGGTCGGACTGTCCTCGTCGGCCGGCCCCGGCTGCTCGACCCCGGCCGGTGGTGCGAAGGCGCTGCGCGCCTCGTCCGACTGCGGCTTGCGGTCCTCGGGGCCCTCGCTCTCGGCCCCACTGCCGCCGCGCTTCGGCTCCGCCACCACTTGCCTCGCTTCGATTCCTTGATCCAATGAGCCCGCCCGCCCGGTGAACGGCCAGGCCGTGCCCAGTCAGTGCCCAGTATGCGGACGGACACCTTCCCCCTGCGCGTGGCTCAACACACGGCGGGCGGTGCGCCCCCGTTGGGGTGCACCGCCCGCCGTCGTGGTGTCGCGTGAGCCCGGGGGCTCGTCAGTGGCTGCCGCCCTGCGCCTGCAGGCGCTTGTACGAGGCCTCGACCTCGGCCTCGGCCTCGGTGCGGCCGACCCAGTCGGCGCCCTCGACGGACTTGCCGGGCTCCAGGTCCTTGTAGACCTCGAAGAAGTGCTGGATCTCCAGGCGGTCGAACTCCGACACGTGGTGGATGTCGCGCAGGTGCTCCACCCGCGGGTCCGACGCCGGGACGCACAGCAGCTTGTCGTCGCCGCCGGCCTCGTCGGTCATCCGGAACATGCCGATCGCGCGGCACTTGATGACACAGCCGGGGAACGTGGGCTCGTCCAGCAGTACGAGCGCGTCCAGCGGGTCGCCGTCCTCGCCGAGGGTGTTCTCGACGAAGCCGTAGTCCGCCGGGTAGCTCGTGGAAGTGAAGAGTCGACGGTCCAGGCGGATCCGACCGGTCTCGTGGTCCACCTCGTACTTGTTCCGCGAACCCTTCGGGATCTCGATGGTGACGTCGAACTCCACGGGTGGCTCCTCCATGATCAGCACATGCTTCGGGTGGTGCTGCGTCCTCCCGGGGGAGCGACCCCCGGACCTCCCGGCCGGTTCGGTAGGCCGGACGAGCCGGGGCGTCGTGCTCCCGGCAACACGCAGTGGTTAAGTGTCCCTCACGCAGGTGTGTGATCGCGAAAGGGGCTGGTCCGAGGTGCCGGAGCGAAAAACATGGCAGCTCGCGGCGGTCGCGGCCGTGGCCGGTCTCGCCCTCTCCGCCGGGGCGGTGGCCGCGGCGGGCCCCTGGGACTCAGGTCAGCGTAAGGCCGAGCGGGCCTGGGCCGCCTCCCGCGCACCCGAGGCCGCGGGGGAAGGTGGCGCACGTCACGAACCGCCGGCGCCCGCCCCCAGCGCGCCCGGTGTGCTCACCGCGCTCGGTTCCCCCGTGCCGCCGCCGGCCCCCAGCGCGCTCGCGGACGCCCTCGAACCGCTGCTGCGCGACCCCGCGCTCGGCACGCTGCGTACCGCGTCGGTGATCGACACCGCGACGGGCACGCAGGTGTACGGAAAGGGCGACGGCGACGAGCTGGTCCCGGCGTCCACCATCAAGATCGCGACGACGGCCGCCGCGCTCCTGGCCCTCGGCCCCGACCACCGCATCGCCACCACCGTCACCGCGGCCCCCGACGGCAGGAAGGTCGTGCTGGCCGGCGGCGGCGACCCCACGCTCGACCGGGACGACCTGGCCTCCCTGGCCGACGACACGGTACGGGTGCTGCGGGACCGCGGTGTCACCAGGACGGAGCTGACGTACGACGTCTCGCTGTACTCGGGGCCCGTAGATCATCCCATCAGCCCCAACGAGAACATCAGCCCCGTCACCCCCCTGATGCTGGAGGAGGGCCGCCTCGACGGCTCCCGCAGCGGCCCCGCCCCGCGCAGCGCCGACCCGGCGGACGACGCGGCCCGCGCCTTCGCCGAAATGCTGCGCAAGCGCGGCGTGGAAGTGAAGAGGCCCCCGGTCCCAGGGAAGGCGCCGGACGGCGCCGCACCGGTCGCCAGGGCCCTCTCCGCGCCCCTCTCCGCCCTCGTCGAGCGCACCCTCACCCACAGCGACAACGACCTCGCCGAGGCCCTCGCCCGCCAGACCGCGCTCGCCTCGGGCGAACCGGCCAGTTTCGAAGGCGCGGGCAGGGCCGTCGGGGCGCGGCTGAAGAAGCTCCGGCTCCCACTGGCCGGCGCCCGTTTCGCCGACGGCAGCGGCCTGGACCGCGCCGGCAGCCTCTCGGCGGCCCTGCTGTCCGGACTCCTCGCCCGCGCCGCCGACCCGGCCCGCCCCGAACTGCGGCCCGTCCTGACCGGCCTCCCCGTGGCCGGTTTCAGCGGCACCCTGAAGAGCCGGTACGCCGAGGACTCCGCGGGCACGGGCATGGTCCGCGCCAAGACCGGCACTCTCACCGGCGTGAACGCACTGGCCGGAACCGTCGTCGACGCGGACGGCCGGCTCCTCTCCTTCGCCTTCCTCACCGAGGGCGCCGAGAACCCCGCCGCGGCCCAGTCCGCCCTGGACCGGCTGGCCTCCACGATCGCCAACTGCGGCTGCGAGCCCTCCGGGGGACGGCCGGGACGTACGTGAACCCCGAGGAAGTTCAGGGGTACGGGTGGAGGACAACACCTGACCGCGGGCCCGGTCGACAACGTACGGTTGACGCATGACGAGCATCAGTGGTGCGGAGATGGTCGACTGGAACCTCGCGGTGGCGACCGCGACCCGACTGGTGAGGCCGGGCCCCGACGTGAGCCGGGACGAGGCGCGAGCCGTCGTCGCCGAGCTCCGCCGGCACGCCAAGGCCTCCGAGGAGCACGTCCGCTCCTTCACGCGGATGATCCCCGAGGGGCACGAGCCGCAGGACACCCCGGTCCTCGTCGTCGACCGGGCCGGCTGGATCAGGGCGAACGTCGCCGGATTCCGGGAGGTGCTGCGGCCGCTCCTCGGCAAGATGCAGGAACGCAGGGGCTCGGGCCCCGGCAACGCCGTGCTCGGCGCGGTCGGCGGCAAGGTGACCGGCGTCGAGGTCGGCATGCTGCTCTCCTTCCTCGCCTCGCGCGTCCTCGGGCAGTACGAGACGTTCGCCCTGCCTTCCCGCGAGCTGCCCGCCGGTACCGGCGGCGGCCGCCTCCTGCTCGTCGCCCCCAACATCGTGCACGTCGAGCGGGAGCTCGAAGTGGACCCGCACGACTTCCGGCTCTGGGTCTGCCTGCACGAGGAGACCCACCGCACCCAGTTCACGGCCGTGCCCTGGCTGCGCGACCACCTGGAGGGCGAAATCCAGTCGTTCCTCGCCGAGACCGAGGTCGACCCGATGACGGTCCTGGAGCGGCTGCGAGAGGCGGCCCAGTCGCTGGCCGGCGGCCGCCCCGAGGGCGAGGAGGGCGAGGACGGCGGCCGCAGCCTCGTCGAGATCGTCCAGACCCCCGCCCAGCGCGAGATCCTGGGCCGCCTGACCGCGGTCATGTCGCTGCTCGAAGGCCACGCCGACTTCGTGATGGACGGCGTGGGCCCCGACGTGGTGCCCTCCGTCGCCGAGATCCGCGAGAAGTTCCAGCAGCGCAGGGCCCGCGGCGCGAGCCGCCTCGACCTCGCCCTGCGCAAACTGCTCGGTCTGGACGCCAAGCTCCGCCAGTACCGGGACGGTGAGCGTTTCGTGCGGGCCGTGGTGGAGGAGGTCGGGACGGACGGCTTCAACCGCGTCTGGACCTCCCCGAACACGCTTCCCACCAAGGCCGAGATCGCCAAACCGGCGGACTGGGTCGCGCGGGTGCACCGTAGGGCAGAGTCGTGAGCCGGATCCGGCCGACGGCAGGAGGACGCTCCTTCAATCACCCATCCGAGGGACCGTGAGGGCTGAGTAGGCGTGCGATGCTCGGGTAATGGCTCGGCTCTGTCACCATCGACGCACTCTGAGTGACTGGCTTCTCCTCCCGAGGCACCCCCAACTTCACCGAAGGGCACCGGACATGGGTCCCCATCCTGCGGTCGCAGCGATACGCCTGGCGGTCCGCCGCGTACTCCACGACGTACTCAACGACATCACCTCACGCACGGCCACGGCGCCGGTCGCCGTACCGGGCGCACCCCCGCACGAGCCGCCCCCGCCGCTCGTGCTGGTCGCGTGCTCCGGTGGCGCCGACTCCATGGCGCTCGCCTCCGCCCTCGCCTTCGAAGCACCCAAGCTCGGCATCCGGGCAGGCGGCGTCACCGTCGACCACGGCCTCCAGGAAGGCTCCGGCGTACGGGCCGACGAGGTCACCCACCGCCTCGCCGCACTGCGTCTCGACCCCGTCGAGGCCGTCGCGGTGACCGTCGGCCGCGCCGGCGGCCCCGAAGCGGCCGCCCGCGACGCCCGCTACGCCGCGCTGGACGCCGCCGCGGAGCGCCACGGCGCCGCCGCGGTGCTGCTCGGCCACACGCGCGACGACCAGGCCGAGACGGTCCTGCTCGGTCTCGCCCGCGGTTCCGGCATCCGCTCGCTGTCCGGCATGGCCGCCGTGACCGGCGCCGGCCGCTACCGCAGGCCCTTCCTCCAGCTCGACCGGCAGACCGCCCGCAAGGCGTGCATGGTCCAGTCGCTGCCCGTCTGGGACGACCCGCACAACACCGACCCCGCCTACACGCGCTCGCGGCTGCGTCACGACGGCCTGCCGGCCCTGGAGAAGGCGCTCGGCAAAGGCGTCGTCGGGGCCCTGGCCCGGACGGCACAGCTCTCCCGGGACGACGCCGACGCCCTGGACGACTGGGCCGCCGAGGCGGACGCGTCCGTACGGGACGAATCCGGCCACCTGGAGTGCGTCAAGCTCTACGCCCTGCCCCCGGCCGTACGCCGCCGCGTCCTGCGCCGGGCGGCCATCTCGGCGGGCTCACCGGCCGGAGCGCTCTTCGCACGGCACGTCGAAGAGGTCGACCGGCTGATCACCGGTTGGCGCGGGCAGGGAGCCATCAACCTCCCCGGCCGGGTGGAGGCGCGGCGGCAGGGTGGCAGACTGGTCATTCGGCAGGGCTGATGCGCTGAAGCACTACGAAAGTGACCCGGGTGAACGAGAAGGACATGGGCACCGACCTCAAGTCGGTGCTCATCACCAAGGAAGAAATCGACGCGAAGCTGGCCGAGCTGGCCGCGAAGATCGATGCGGAGTACGCGGGCAAGGACCTGCTCATCGTCGGTGTCCTCAAGGGCGCCGTGATGGTCATGGCGGACCTGGCGCGTGCCCTGTCCACTCCCGTCACGATGGACTGGATGGCCGTCTCGTCGTACGGCGCGGGCACCCAGTCCTCCGGTGTGGTGCGCATCCTCAAGGACCTCGACACCGACATCAAGGGCAAGCACGTCCTGATCGTCGAGGACATCATCGACTCGGGCCTGACGCTCTCCTGGCTGCTGTCGAACCTCGGGTCGCGTGAGCCCGCCTCCCTGAACGTGTGCACGCTGCTGCGCAAGCCCGAGGCGGCGAAGGTCCAGCTCGACGTGAAGTGGGTCGGCTTCGACATCCCCAACGAGTTCGTCGTCGGCTACGGCCTGGACTACGCCGAGAAGTACCGGAACCTGCCTTTCGTCGGCACGCTCGCGCCGCACGTCTACGGCGGCTGAGCCGGCAGGCGGAGCCGTGCCCCGCTTGCCGGGAACCTCCGCCCGTGTCCCGCCGTTGGAGCATGGGAAGGCAGGTTCACCGGCCGTCCCCGGCAGTCGCGGGTGACAATGCTGGGGTACCGTCCGAAGGACAGTCTTTTTAAACAGCAGCATTTACCTACGGGCAGGAGGGACGGGGCGACTACCGCCCCGTATGGATGGACGTGAAGCGATACTTCCGTGGGCCGGTCATGTGGATCGTGCTGGCCGTCCTCGCCGTGGTCGTGTTGATGCAGGTTGTCGGCTCGTCCGGCGGCTACAAGACGGTGGACACTGCCGAGGTCGTCCAGACGATCGACAAGAACCAGGTCAAGCAGGCCAAGCTGACGACCGGTGACGAACAGGTCATCAAGGTCGAGCTGAAGAACGGCCAGAAGGTCAAGGACAGCAGCAAGATCCAGGCGAGCTACATCGGCGACCAGGGCGTCGCGCTCGCCAACAAGCTGCAGTCGAAGTTCGACAGCGGGGACATCGAGAAGGGCTACACGGTCTCCCCCACCAAGCAGAACGCCTTCGTCGGGATTCTGCTCTCCCTGCTCCCCTTCGTCCTCATCGTGGTCGTCTTCCTGTTCCTGATGAACCAGATGCAGGGCGGCGGCTCCCGGGTCATGCAGTTCGGGAAGTCCAAGGCCAAGCTCATCACCAAGGACACCCCGAAGACGACGTTCGCCGACGTGGCGGGGTCCGACGAGGCGGTCGAGGAACTCCACGAGATCAAGGAGTTCCTCCAGGAGCCGGCGAAGTTCCAGGCCGTCGGTGCCAAGATCCCCAAGGGTGTCCTGCTGTACGGCCCGCCCGGTACGGGCAAGACGCTGCTCGCGCGTGCTGTCGCGGGCGAGGCCGGCGTCCCGTTCTACTCGATCTCCGGTTCCGACTTCGTCGAGATGTTCGTCGGTGTCGGTGCCTCGCGTGTGCGTGACCTCTTCGAGCAGGCCAAGGCGAACGCCCCGGCGATCGTCTTCGTCGACGAGATCGACGCCGTCGGCCGGCACCGCGGTGCCGGCATGGGCGGCGGTCACGACGAGCGCGAGCAGACTCTCAACCAGCTGCTCGTCGAGATGGACGGCTTCGACGTGAAGGGCGGCGTCATCCTGATCGCCGCCACGAACCGGCCCGACATCCTCGACCCGGCGCTGCTGCGCCCGGGCCGCTTCGACCGGCAGATCGCGGTCGACCGCCCGGACCTCCAGGGTCGTCTCGAGATCCTCAAGGTGCACGCGAAGGGCAAGCCGGTCACGCCGGAGGTCGACCTGCGGGCCGTCGCCCGTCGTACGCCCGGCTTCACCGGCGCCGACCTGGCGAACGTGCTGAACGAGGCCGCGCTGCTGACCGCCCGCAGTGACAAGAAGCTGGTCGACAACCACTCCTTGGACGAGGCGATCGACCGCGTCGTGGCCGGACCGCAGAAGCGGACCCGGATCATGAGCGAGAAGGAGAAGAAGATCACCGCGTACCACGAGGGCGGACACGCCCTGGTCGCGGCGGCGTCTCCGAACAGCGACCCGGTGCACAAGGTCACCATCCTCTCCCGCGGGCGCGCCCTCGGTTACACGATGGTGCTCCCGGACGAGGACAAGTACTCGACCACGCGCAACGAGATGCTGGACCAGCTCGCCTACATGATGGGTGGCCGTGCGGCCGAGGAACTGGTGTTCCACGACCCGACCACGGGCGCTTCGAACGACATCGAGAAGGCCACCGCCACGGCCCGCGCGATGGTCACGCAGTACGGCATGACCGAGCGTCTCGGCGCGATCAAGTTCGGCCAGGACGGCTCCGAGCCGTTCCTCGGCCGTGACATGGGTCACCAGCGCGACTACTCGGAAGAGGTCGCCGCGCTGGTCGACGAAGAGGTCAAGAAGCTCATCGAGACCGCGCACAACGAGGCGTGGGAGATCCTCGTCGAGAACCGCGACGTTCTCGACAACCTGGTTCTGGCCCTCCTGGAGAAGGAGACGCTGAACAAGGAGGAGATCGCCGAGATCTTCAGCCCGATCGTGAAGCGTCCGGCCCGCCCCGCGTGGACCGGTTCTTCCCGCCGTACGCCGTCCACGCGGCCGCCGGTGCTCTCCCCGAAGGAGCTCTCCCTCACCAACGGCGCCATTGCCAACGGTGTGACTCCCGCGGTGACGGCCGGCTCCACGGACGCCCAGGCCACCGAGGCGATTCCCGAGGAGCGCCCCGAGAGCTGATCGCTCCGGAGCCCCCGCGGGGCCCGGAATGAACGCCGCGTCCCCCAGGTTTTAGCCTGGGGGACGCGGCGTTTTCGTACGCCGGAACGTTTGCGTCATGTGAAAGCACAGGAACGAGGCACAGATGACCGACCCGGTGACGTTGGACGGCGAAGGCTCGATCGGCGAGTTCGACGAGAAGCGGGCCGAGAACGCCGTACGCGAGCTCCTCATCGCGGTCGGGGAGGACCCGGACAGGGAGGGGCTGCTGGCCACTCCGGGGCGCGTGGCGCGGGCGTACAGGGAGATATTCGCCGGCCTGTGGCAGAAGCCCGAGGACGTACTGACGACGACGTTCGACCTGGGTCACGACGAGATGATCCTGGTCAAGGACATCGAGGTGTTCAGTACGTGCGAACACCACCTGGTCCCGTTCCGCGGGGTCGCCCACGTCGGGTACATCCCGGCGACCAGTGGCAAGATCACCGGCCTGTCGAAGCTGGCGCGGCTGGTCGACGTCTTCGCCCGCCGCCCGCAGGTGCAGGAGCGGCTCACCACGCAGGTCGCCGACTCCCTGATGGAGATCCTGGAGCCGCGCGGCGTGATCGTGGTCATCGAGTGCGAGCACATGTGCATGTCGATGCGCGGTATCCGCAAGCCCGGCGCGAAGACCATCACCTCCGCGGTGCGCGGGCAGCTCAGGGACGCGGCGACGCGCAACGAGGCGATGAGCCTGATCATGGCTCGTTGATGTCCGGCCAACTTCCTCTGGCGGAAGCGGGGTTGCGCAAGCATCGGGCGCATGGCTGAGAATCTGCTGCCCGTACGCCGCCTGGGCGGCCTGGACGTGTCCGCGCTCGGTTTCGGCGCGATGTCCTCTCGCCCGGGGTCTACGGAGAGATCGACGACGAGCGCGGCGAGCGGGCGATGCTCGCCGCGCTCGACGCGGGCGCCACCTTCGTCGACACCTCCGACGGTTACGGCCAGGACGACCACAACGAACGGCTCGTCGGCAAGGCCCTGCGCGGCAGGCGCGACGAGGTCGTCATCGCGACCCAGTTCGGCTTCCGGCTCCCGGAGGGCGTCGAGGCGCACCCCTTCCCGGTCGGCTTCGCCTTCGGCGAGCTGGCGGTCAATGCCGATCCCCAGCACGTACGCGGTTACGCCGGGGCCAGCCTGCGCGAGCTCGGCACCGACCGCATCGACCTGTACTACCCGCACTTCCCGGACCCGCAGGTGCCGCCGGCCGACACCGTGGGCGCTGTGGCCGACCTGATCAGTGCCGGCCCGGTGCGCCACCTGGGGCTCTCGAACGTGACGGCCGGACAGCCGCGCGCCGCGCACGCGGTGCACCCGGTGGCGGCCGTGCAGACCGAGTGGTCGATGTGGCGGCCCGTGGACCCGGAGCTGCTGGCCGCCGCCCGTGAGCTGGGTGTGGGCCTCGTCGCCTGGTCACCGCTGGGTGCCGGTTTCCTCACCGGCACGGTCGGCGAGGTGAAGGAGGGCGGCTTCCGGCGGCAGATGCCGCGTTTCGACGCCGCCAACCAGCAGGCGAACAAGGACCGGTTCGCGCCGGTGCGGGCCGTCGCCGAGGAGCTCTCGATCACCCCGGCGCAGCTGGCGCTGGCCCGGCTGCTGCACCAGGACGAGCACGTCGTGCCGATCTCCGGCAGTCGTACGCCCGCCCGCATCCGGGAGAACCTGGCAGCCGCGCGGGTGGAACTGCCCGCCGGCGTACTGGGGCGGCTGGACGCGATCCTCGCGCAGACCCGCGTCGAGGGCGGCACGCTGCTGTAGGGCGCCCGCGAGAGGCCCGGAGGGCGCGCTCCCCGCGCCGCCTCCGGCCCGGAAGGACTCAGGCCGCGGGGGCGGTGCCCTGGTCCTCGTCGTCGGGGAGCTTGCAGACCCGCTCCAGGAAGAACGCCGCCGCGACGACGCCCGCGCCCGCCAGGACGGACAGGCCCGCGTACATGGCCTGGTCCCGGCGGGCGGGGACGTCGAGGCTGTTCATCAGCAGGAAGAGGCCCACGCCGCCGTACATCCCGCAGACCAGGGACGTGACGAGCGCGCTCGCCTGGCCGAACACCACCGCGCGGGCCGCCATCAGCGGCTCCACGCCCTTCGCGCCCGGGCGGCGCTCACGCTGGGCGCGCAGCCGGGAACGGATCGAGAGCGCGGTCGCCAGGAGCACGACGGCGATCACGGCCAGCACGACGGGCGCCGCGAGCGGCACGCTCGGCAGTGTGCCGACGGTGTCCCAGAGGCGGGCGCCGCCCCAGGACAGGACTCCTGCCGCGGCGAAGAGACCGGCCAGTACCCCGAGCCGAAGTTGCTTCACCGAGAGCGCCCCTCACATGCGGTCACGATCATCCAGTCATGATCATCAGGTCACGGCCACTGCCGGACCGTCAGCGGTCCGTCAGCCTAACGACTACTCGGGCAGACGGAGTTCCAGGTCGGGGCGGGGGAGTACGCCGCCCGCGCCGACGCCGTCGAGCAGCTCCACGACGGGGCCGCGGCCGGGCAGCTGGGCCTCGGGGTCCACGTCGCGCCACGGGGCGAGCACGAAGGCCCGCTCGTGGGCGCGGGGGTGGGGAAGGGTGAGGGCCGGGTCCTCGGAGACCACGTCGGCGTACGCCACGATGTCCACGTCGATCGTGCGCGGACCCCAGCGCTCCTCCCTGACCCGGTCGAAGGCTTCCTCGATGGCCTGCCCGCGCTCCAGCAGGGAGGACGGCGGCAGGGTGGTCTTGATGACGACGACCGCGTTGAAGTACGACGGCTGGGAGCCGGGGTCGACGCCCCAGGGCTCCGTCTCGTACACCGGGGAGACGGCCTTGACCCGCAGGCCCGGGGTGTCCTCCAGTGCGTCGATCGCGCCCTGGAGGGTCTCCAGGCGGTTGCCCAGGTTCGAGCCGAGGGAGATCACGGCCCGTTTCGGGTTGGACAGCGTGATGTCCGCGGCGTCCACCTGCTCCACCACGGAGGCGGGTACCGGCTGCACGGTGGGGTCACTCGGTGTGCGGTTCATACTCGGCTCCGGGTGATGGTGATGGTCACGTCGTCGAAGGGGACCGTGATCGGGGCGTCCGGCTTGTGGACGCAGACCTCGACCTCCTCCACGCCGTCGTGCTTGAGGCACTGCTGGGCGATCCGCTCGGCGAGCGTCTCGATCAGGTCGACCGGTTCGCCCTGGACGACTTCCACGACCTCCTCCGCCACGACGCCGTAGTGCACGGTCTTCGCCAGGTCGTCGTCGGCCGCCGCGGGGCGGGTGTCGAGACCGAGAACCAGGTCGACGATGAAGGTCTGGCCTTCCTCGCGCTCCCGGGGGAACACGCCGTGGTGCCCACGGGCCTTGAGGCCGCGCAGCGCGACACGATCCACGCGAATCACTCCTGCTGTCGTAGAGAACGAGGGCACATGCCGAGTGCGGTCGGCATACCACCCTCGCCCGAATCTACCTGCGGGTACTGACACCGGGCGCCCACGGGGGCTATGGACAGAAGCGCGTCCGGCTGGTAGCCGCCCCTACCCAGGGAGCCCGGACGCCAACCTTCCACAGGCCCCTACCCACTCAGGCGGGTGTCTCGTCGTCCTCTCCGTCATCGGTTTCGGCCAGAACGGGAGACCCGTGGTGCGACCACAGCTTCCAGCCCTCCCGGGTGCGCCGGAACACGTTGGTGGCCACGATCAGCTGGCCGACCAGCGGGCCCAGCTCGCCGGACTCCTCGGCCGGGCCGCCGCTGAGAGTGTTCTCGGTGCAGGTCACCACCGCGGTGTCGGCGAGCACCGTCACCTTCACGTCCGTGAGGAAGAACTGGATGTACTCCGTGTTGGCCATGATCAGGGCGTACGAGCGGAGCACCTCGCCGCGTCCCGTCAGCACCGGCCAGCCCGGGTGGACGCAGGAGACCTCGTCCTCGAGCCAGAGCGTCGACAGCTCCTCGAAGTCACCGCGCTCCACGGCCTCGTAGAACGCGGTGTTGGCCAGTTCGACCTGCTCGGCGTCCGTGGGCGCGGGGCTCACCGGGCTCCCTCTACGGCCCTGGCGACCCGTACGGCGTCGGCGGTCGCCCGTACCTCGTGGACGCGCACCGCCCAGGCGCCCTCGTGGGCGGCGATGGCGGAGACGGCGGCGGTGGCCGCGTCCCGTTCGCGGGCGGGCGGCGGTGCGGCTCCCTCGCCGGCCTCGGCCGCCAGTACACGGCCGAGAAACCGCTTGCGGGAGGCGGCGACCAGGAGGGGGTGGCCCAGGGCGCGCAGGTCGGCGAGGTGGGCGACCAGGGCCAGGTCGTGTTCGGCCTGCTTGGCGAAGCCCAGGCCCGGGTCGACGACGATGCGCTCGGGGGTGATGCCGCCCGCGATCACGGCCTCCACGCGCGCGCGCAGCTCGGAGACGACCTCGCCGACCACGTCTGCGTAGACCGCACGGCTGTTCATCTGCTCGCTGAAGCCGCGCCAGTGCATGACGACGAAGGGCGCTCCGGCCGCCGCGACCGCCGGGATCATGGCGGGGTCGGCCAGACCGCCGCTGACGTCGTTGACCAGGACCGCGCCCGCCGCGACCGCCTGTTCGGCGACGGCGGCGCGCATGGTGTCCACGGAGACGGTGACGCCCTCGGAGGCGAGGCCGCGCACCACGGGGATCACCCGCTTCAGCTCTTCGTCCGCGTCGACGCGGGAGGCGCCGGGGCGGGTCGACTCGCCGCCGACGTCGATCAGGTCGGCGCCCTCGGCGACGAGGGTCAGGCCGCGCTTGACCGCGGCGGTCGTGTCGAACCAGCGGCCGCCGTCGGAGAAGGAGTCGGGCGTCACATTGACGACCCCCATCACCGCACAGCGGTCCCACTCCGGCAGACCGTCGACCCGGCCACGCGTGCGCAACGTACTCATGCGTCCAGCGTAGGCGTCAGGCAGTGGTGCCCGGACCGCGCGAACCGCAGAAGACGCGCCCGAGGAGGTCGTGGAGGATGGCGCGGCCGGAGTCGTCGAGGGCGCCGAGGGCGGCGCGGGTGGTGTGCATGCGGGCCCGGATGGCGTCGATGGTCTCCTCGCCCGCGGGGGTGAGGACGACGTTCTTGACGCGCCGGTCGGTGGGGCTGACCTCGCGGCGTACGAGATCGCGCTTCTCCAGCCGGTCGATGATCCCGGTGATGTTGGAGGCGTCGCAGGCCAGGGTGGTGGCGAGGGCGCGCATCGAGGCGGGGGCCGCGCGCAGCACACCGAGGGTCTTGGCCTGGCTGGCGGTGAGGCCCGCTTCGGCGGCGGCCAGGGAGAAGTCGCCGTAGTAGCCGCTGAAGGCCTCGGCGAGCCGTTCCATGAGCTGGGCCTCGGTGGGGATCGTCCGGATTGTCTCTGCCATGGGGGCAGCCTACCGCGCGAAACTTGATGATCTAAAGCATTGATGTCTGCCGTTCGCCCGTGGAACTGCGTGGGCGGTCGCGATCACGCGGTCCCCGCCGCCGGGCCCCCGATGCGGCCGAGCGCCATGGGGAAACCGCGCCCGGTGTCCGTGCCGCGCCGGTCGGCGGCGGCCCGCCCGGTGCGCTCCAGCTTGCCGTCGCCGTCGCCGACGTCACGGACGCGGCGCGCACGGGTTTCGTAACCGCTCCGGTCGATGCGCTTGGCCCTCTGGCGTACGGTGCGCACGGCACGCCCGGCCAGGGAGAAATCCGGCACGTGCACCACCGCTTCGTCCCCGGGCTCCAGTGCGGCGAGCCCGCTCTCGCGGGTCCACACCTCACCGCCGGCCTCGCTGCAGCCCGTCACGGCGGGGGTCCAGGAGTGGGTCCTGGCCTCGTCCAGGAAGCGTTCGATGGCTCCCGGCCAGGCCTCCACGTCGCCGATCGGGTCGCCGCCGGCGAGCATCACGCCGGAGACGACGCGGTAGGTGACGGCGGCCTTGCCGCTGGGGGAGAAGACGACGGCCTTGTCGTGGCGCAGCGCGAAGCGGCCCAGGGGGTCGCGGCCGCCGTGCCGGGCCAGCAGGGCGCGCAGCCGCTGCTCCTCGTCGGCGGTGAGACGGGCCGCCGGGGGCTCGGGCCGCAGGGCCAGGTAGAGGGTGGTGACGGCGGTGAGCAGGCCCAGGGCGCCGAGCGAGTGGCCGACGGTCGAGGAGGCGCCGCCCGTGTAACCGACGGGGCCCTCGAAGCCGAAGAGCCCGTACAGGACGTGTTCCAGCCGCTCCGCCACGCTCGGGTCGCCGATCACCTGCGCCGGGTGCGAGCTGACGACGGCCAGGCCGGTGACGAGCGAACCGGCGCCCAGGAGAAAGAAGTTGGCGAGCGCCTTCCAGCGGCTGCGCGGATCGGGCAGGGCCGCGAACTGGCCGCGATGGCGCCCCAGGAGCACCAGCAGCACCACCGGGAGCAGTACGCCGATGACCGAGTGCCGGTACGTGAACTGCGCCGCCGCCCCGGCGGGCAGCAGGACCACGGCGGCCCGCCAGGCACGGCGTTTGCGGCGCCTGAGGCCGTGTGCGAGAAGCAGCAGCAGTACGCCCGCGCTGATCGCGAGGGCGGCCGCGAACGGACCGAGCGCCCCGGGCACCACCTCCGCGACGGCGTGTGTCCTGCTGTGCCGAAAGCGCGGGAAGACGCCGGCGGCGATGTCGAGGACCCCCAGGGCCGCGCAGGCCGTACCGGCCAGGGGAGGCACCCGCTCGGGACGCGGGCCCCGCAGGATCCGCCGTACCCCCCGGACGCCCCGTATCCGTCGTGTCCGGTCCGGAACCGCCCCTGAGTTGTCCGCGTCCAGGCTGATAGACATCGCTTCCCGTGGCTCTGCGAGAGATCTTCTGCCCGTGCCGAAGCATTCGGACAATCTGCGCCCTCTAGGACGGAGCATCCGGGGGCCGGGTTCACTCGCGCGCGGAAAATCTCAGCCGGAAAGCCGGTGGACGGGCCGGTGGACGGGCCGGTGGGCGGCCGGTGAACGAGCCGGTGGACGGGCCGGCGGTTCAGCCTCGGCCGACGGACTCCACCTCCACCGCCGTACGGGGAACGGCCTGCGCGTCCGCGTCGATGGAACGGCGCAGCGCCTCGTGGAGACGGGCCGGTGTGAGGACGCCGAGGAAGCGTCCCGCGCCCTCCTCGTCGATGACCGCGATCCACCCCGCGTCGTGCTGGAGCATCGTGGAGAAGGCCTGCTTGAGGGAGGCGCCGACGGGCAGCCACGCCTCCATGCGGCGGGCGTGTTCGCGTACGGTCCCGGTGGCCGTCCGCGCCTGTTCCGCGGAGATCCAGCCGTGCAGATCGTCGGCGCTGTCGAGGACGACGGCCCACCGGGCCCCCTCGGAGCCCAGCTTGGCGGCAGCCTTCCCGACCGGGTCGTCGAGATGGACGACCGGCGGCTGCTCCAGGTCGCCCGGCTCGATGGGCGTGACGGAGAGGCGCTTGAGGCCGCGGTCCGCGCCGACGAAGTCCGCGACGTACGGGGTGGCGGGCGCCCCGAGGACGGCGGCCGGGGCGTCGAACTGCTCGATCGTGCCCTGTCCGTAGACGGCGATGCGGTCGCCGAGCCGGACGGCCTCCTCGATGTCGTGGGTGACGAAGAGGACGGTCTTGCGCACCTGGGACTGGAGCCGCAGGAACTCGTTCTGGAGGCGCTCGCGGACCACCGGGTCGACCGCGCCGAAGGGCTCGTCCATCAGGAGTACGGGCGGATCGGCCGCCAGGGCCCTGGCCACGCCGACGCGTTGGCGCTGGCCGCCGGAGAGCTGGTCGGGGTAGCGGTGGCCGTGGACGGACGGGTCGAGGCCGACCAGGTCGAGGAGTTCGGCGGCGCGCTCACGGGCCTTGGCGCGTTTGACACCGAGGAGGTGGGGCACGGTCGCGGTGTTGTCCAGAACCGTCTTGTGGGGGAAGAGGCCGACCTGCTGGATCACATAGCCGATGCGGCGGCGCAGCCGTACCGGGTCGATGGTGGAGATGTCGTCCCCGTCGAGGAATATCCGGCCGCCGGTCGGCTCTGTCAGCCGGTTCACCATCTTCATGGTGGTGGTCTTGCCGCAGCCGGAAGGCCCGACGAGTGTGACCAGTTCACCCTCGGCGACCTCGAAGGAGAGGTCGTCGACGGCGGTGGTGCCGTCGGCGTACCGCTTGGTGACGTGCTCGAATCGGATCATGAGTCCCCCTTGTGGCCGGTCCGGTGTCGGGACCATGGTGCGGGAACACGGCGGATTCCGGTGGCTGTCAGTGGCCGGGGATAGGGTCGTCGGACATGAGTTCGGGATCTCGGGGGGAGGTGGGGCGGCATGAGCGGCCAAAGCTGCCTGACGTCGAACGACTGGATCTGCGGGGAGTACGTCCGCTCCCGGGGCCAGGAGTTGACCGACGCGACCGTCCAGCATGTGTGGATCACCCTGGTCTCCGTGCTGATCGGCCTGCTGATCGCCTTTCCGCTGGCCCTGCTCGCGCGTGACCGGGACGGACGCCGGTCCCGGTTCGCGGGACCGGTCCTCGGCCTCACGACCGTGCTCTACACGGTCCCTTCGCTGGCGATGTTCTCACTGCTGCTGCCGGTGTTCGGGCTTTCGGCGGCCGTGGTGGTCACGGGGCTGGTCCTCTATTCGTTGACCGTTCTCGTGCGCAACATCCTGGCCGGGCTCGAAGCGGTGCCGGCGGAGGCGCGGGAGGCCGCGCTGGGCATGGGGTACGGACGCGGGCGGCTGCTGTGGGAGGTCGAGCTGCCGCTGGCGCTCCCGGCGCTGCTCGCCGGGGTGCGGATCGCGACCGTTTCGACGGTCGCCCTGACGACGGTCGGCGCGATCGTGGGGTACGGCGGACTGGGGACGCTGATCGTGGACGGCCTCGACTCCCTCTTCAAGGCGCAGGTGCTCACCGCTTCGGTGATCTGTGTGCTGCTGGCGGTGGCGGCCGACCTGCTGCTGCTCGGGCTGCAAAGACTGCTGACGCCGTGGACCCGGCCGTGTGCACCGCGCATACGTACCGCCCGCACCGCCCCTGTCCCCGCCTCTGCCGCCAAGGCCGGCTGAGCCGTGGGAGCGATCGGGGAAGCCTTCGCCTGGCTGGCGTCCGGCGCCAACTGGCAGGGCGAGAGCGGTATCTGGAACCGGCTCACCGAGCATCTGTACTTCAGCGGTGTGTGCCTGCTGCTGTCCTGCCTGATCGCGCTGCCGGTGGCGCTCCGGCTCGGACACGTGGGCCGGGGCGGCGCGCTCGCCGTCAACCTCTCCAACGCGGGGCGGGCGGTCCCCACCCTCGCGGTGCTGGTCCTGCTGACGCTCACCCCTCTGGGCAGACAGGGGGACCTGCCGACGATCATCGCGCTGGTGCTGTTCGCCGTACCGCCGTTGCTGACCAACGCGTACATCGGCATGCGGGAGGTGGACCGGGCGGTGGTGGAGGCCGCGCGCGGGATGGGCATGTCGGGGTGGCAGCTGTTCGTACGGGTCGAGCTGCCCCTCGCGTACCCGCTGGTCATGACCGGGCTCAGGTCGGCGGCCGTCCAGGTGGTCGCCACGGCCACGCTCGCCGCGATGGCGGGCGAGGGCGGCCTCGGCCGGATCATCACGGCCGGCTTCAACACGTACGACACGCCGCAGGTGGTGGCGGGCGCACTGCTCGTCGCCGTCCTCGCGCTCCTGGTCGAGGGAGTGCTGGTGGCGGCGGACCGGCTGCTCGACCCGATGCGGCGGCGCGGCGCGGACCGGCCGGCCGCCTGACGGACTCCCCGGATTGTTTCCCCTGTTTCTCCTCTATTTCTCCTCTTGGATGGTGAACGTCATGAGCAGGACCTCGCGCACAGCGGGTGCGGTAGTGGCCGTGATCGCGTTGGCCGGCGGGCTGGCGGCATGCGGCGGTGAGAGCCTGGAGAAGGGCAGGGACGGTGGTGCGGCCGAGACCGGCGAGGCCGGCAAGAAGGGGTCGCTGGTGGTGGGTTCGGCCGGATTCACCGAGTCGAAGGTGCTGGCCGAGCTGTACGCGCAGCTCCTCTCCGACGCCGGATACGGCACCTCCGTCAAGACCGTGGAGAACCGCGAACTGTACGCACCCGCCCTGGAGAGGGGCGAGATCGACGTCGTACCGGAATACGCCGCTACGCTTGCCGAATTCCTCAACGCGAAGGCGAACGGCCCCGAGGCGCCGGAGAAGAATCCGGTCGCGTCCAGCGATGTGACCGCCACCTTCGAAGCACTGGAGAAGCTCGCGGAGCCACGCGGACTGAAGGTGCTGCCGGCCGGCGGGGCCGTCGACCAGAACGCCTTCGCGGTGAGCAAGGAATACGCCGAGAAGAACAACCTCGAGACGCTTTCCGATCTTGGTAAGTCCAAGCTGAAGGTGAAGATCGCGGCGGGCGACGAATGCGAGATCCGGCCCTTCTGCGCACCGGGCCTGAAGAAGGAGTACGGGATCGACGTCACCGGCGTCGATCCCAAGGGCGTAGGCACTCCCCAGTCCAAGCAGGCCGTCAAGGACGGCGCCGATCAGCTGGTGCTGACCACGACCACCGACGCGACGCTGGAGAGCTTCGGGCTCGTACTCCTGGAAGACGACAAGAAGCTCCAGAACGCCGACAACGTACTGCCGGTGGTCAATGCGAAGGACGCCGGAACGCAGGAGATAGCCGATGCTCTCGGCAAGCTCACCAAGGTGCTGACGACCGGTGATCTGGTCGAGCTGAACCGCAAGATCGACTCCGATCGGGCGAAGCCCGCCGACGCGGCGAAGGAGTATCTGGAGTCCAAGGGCCTGATCAAGAAGTAGATCACGCAAGGAATTGGGTAACCGCCCGGGAACAGATTGCCGGGCGGGTCCCCATCTCCTGCGTACGCACGGTAAATTTCAGGCCATGCCACGTGGACGCCACCGCCATTCGCCACCCCTGCACAGGATCCTTCCGCCTTCGGCGGTCGCCGGCGCGTCGATGCTCTGCGCCGCCGGCGCCTGGTTGTTCGCGGAACCGGTGGTGCTGCGCGGCCTGGTCGCCGCGGCCGCGGCCGCGGCGGTCACCGGCGCGGTTCTCATGCGTGGCTGGGACCGTTCGGCGGGTCGGCGGGTGGCCGAGCTGACACGGGCCCGCGTCAGCGACGAGTGGAAGACCGAGGAGCGGATAGCGGACCTCGAGTCGGACCTGGAGGAGTCGCGCGAGCTGCGCGCCAGGCTCGACGCGAAACTGCGCAGCAAGCGGGCCGAACTGGCCGCCCTGCGCGGCGAGCACGCCGCGCTGCTGCGGCGCTACGCGACCGCGGAGACCGAGCGGGCCAGCGCACTGGAGGGCCGGCGGCTGCTGGCGATCGAGGTGTCGGCCCCGCGAAGGCGCTGCCCGCGGTGGGCAGTTCGCCGACGCCGTCCGCGTACCTGCGGGCTTCCATGGCGCTGGACAAGCTCGCGCGCGACGCGGCGGACCAGGGGGCCCGGAGGACGCGCGAAGCGCGGAGCCGTGACGTGCGGGGCACCGCCGGCCAGGGGCGCGAGACCCAGGGACGCGGGGTGGCGGAGCCGGAGGGGAAGCACGAGGCGGCCGCCGGTACCGACGCCGTGTCCCTTCCGGACCGCGCGCGCCCGTCGTCCGCCATCGTCTCGCGCCGCGCCGCGGCGGCCTCCGCGGACATGCCGTACGCCGCCCAGCGCCGCCGCGCCTCGCGCGTGCAGGGCGGCTTCGACTTCTTCGGCACCCAGAGGTCGGCCGAGGCGGCGATCGAAGCCGTCCAGGACGAGGACCTCGCGGACGTGGTCGGCCAGGAGGCCCTGGCGGATGCGCGCCGGGACTCGGCGGCCCCGGTGGTGGGCCAGGTCATCGACCTGACGGCCCATGACGAGACGGAACGGTTCGACGTGGTGGAGCTGCGCAGCGCGATCTCGTGAACGGGGCCGCCGCCCGGCGGCCGACGCGTCCTGCGTGCCTCATGTGCCCTCTGTGTCCTATGCGGACGCGTGGCCGCCGCCCGCGCGGATCAGCCCCGACTCGTACGCCAGGACCACGACCTGGACACGGTCGCGCAGGTTGAGCTTGGCCAGGATGCGGCCGACATGGGTCTTGACGGTGGCCTCCGACAGCACCAGCCGGGCCGCGATCTCGCCGTTCGACAGCCCCTGGGCCACGAGCAGCATCACCTCGCGCTCACGGTCGGTCAGCCGGGCCAGCGCGGTGTCGGCCGCCTTCGTCTCCTTGCCCGTGCCCGGCAGCATCGGCGAGAAGCGGTCCAGCAGGCGCCGCGTGGTCGACGGCGCGACGACCGCGTCCCCGCTGTGCACCGAGCGGATGGCGGCCAGCAGTTCGGCCGGCGGCACGTCCTTCAGCATGAAGCCGCTGGCCCCCGCCTTCAGCCCGGAGAACGCGTACTCGTCCAGGTCGAAGGTGGTCAGGATGAGGACCTTCGGTGCCCCGGGGTCCGTACAGATGCGCCGCGTCGCCTCGACCCCGTCCAGCTTCGGCATCCGTACGTCCATCAGAACGACGTCCACCGCCGTGGCGCGCAGCACCTCGATCGCCTCCGCCCCGTCACCGGCCTCGGCGACGACCTCCATGTCCGGCTGGGCGGCGAGGACCATCCGGAAGCCGGTGCGCAGCAGCACCTGGTCGTCTACGAGCATCACGCGGATGGACATGGGGTGGGGTGCCTTTCGTCGGCGCGGGCGGGGGAACGGGCAGGGGGAAGGGGACGGGCGAGGGGCTCAGTGGGCCGGCTTGAGCGGGAGCAGCGCGCTGATCCGGAAGCCGCCGCCCGGCCGCGGCCCCGCGTCGAGCGTGCCGCCGACCATACCGACGCGCTCGCGCATGCCGATGAGGCCGTGGCCCTGCCCGTCCGCGCCGCCGTCCTCGTACAGGTCGTGCGTCGCGCCCCGCCCGTCGTCCTCGACGAGCAGGCCCAGTCCGTCGTCGAAGTAGACGAGCCGTACGCTCGCGCCCACGTCCGGACCGCCGTGCTTGCGCGCGTTGGTGAGGGCCTCCTGCACGATGCGGTACGCCGTGAGCTCCACCCCGCTCGGCAGCGGCCGCGGCGTGCCCTCGACCTTGAAGTCGACCGTCAGCCCGGCCGTCCGTACCTGCTCCACGAGGTCCTCGATCTGCTCGACGTCGGGCTGCGGCACGTACTCGCCGCCCTCCTGCGGCTCGCCGGTCCGCAGGACGCCCAGCAGCCGTCGCATCTCGGCGAGCGCCTGGCGCCCGGTCGTCGAGATGGTCTCCAGCGCCTGCCTGGCCTGTGCGGGCGAGGCGTCCAGGACGTACGCCGCGCCGTCCGCCTGGACCACCATCACGGAGACGTTGTGCGCGACGACGTCGTGCAGTTCGCGGGCGATACGGGCCCGCTCGGCGGCGACCGCCACCTTCGACTGCGCCTCGCGCTCCTTCTCCAGGCGCGTGGCGCGCTTCTCCAGCTCGGCGAAGTACGCGCGCCGGGTCCGCAGCGAGTCGCCGAGCACCCACGCCAGCGCGAACGGCAGGGCCATGACGATCACGAAGAAGACCGACGCGAGGACCGGGCCGCTGTCCGGCGGGGGCCAGCGCAGTTGCGCCAGGGGAGCCGCGGCCAGGCCGCCGGCGAGCGCGGCCCGTGAGGCCCAGCGGGGCCCGTCGCTCGCGGCGACGGTGTAGACGATGACGAGCATGGCCCAGTCGGCCGGGTTGACCTCCACGTCGAACACGAGCTGGGCGACGCCCATCAGGAGGGCCAGCAGCAGCATCTTCTCCGGTGCGCGGCGGCGCAGGGCCACCACGAGGGAGAGCAGCGTGACGATCGGGACGGCCGCGATGCGCGGCTCGGTGCCCATGGACGCCTGGACGGCCCACAGCAGGGAGAACCCGAAGAGCATCACAGCCCAGAAGCTGTCGACACTCGTCGGGTGCCTGCGGATGAAATCGTAGAGGCGTTGCACGTAACCCAGCGTAGGGAAAACGAATAGGTGCAGGGTCAACCGGAGGAGCGATCCGGTGGGCCGAAGCCTACTCCCCAAGGTGGAGACTTGGTGTCGTGACGGATGAGTGGCATGGGTGGCGGGAGGCGGCGGAGCAGGCGCTGTACGGCCCCGGGGGCTTCTACGTGGCCCCCGGAGGACCGGGTCCCTCGGGGCACTTCCGTACCTCGGTGCACGCGTCCGCGCTGTTCGCGGGAGCGGTCGCCCGGCTGCTCGGGGACGTCGACGCGTCGCTCGGCCACCCGCGGGAGCTCGCGCTGGTCGATGTCGCGGCGGGCCGGGGCGAGCTGGTGACGGCGGTACTCGCGGCGCTGGCGCCGGAGCTTTCGGTACGAGTGAGGGCGTACGCCGTGGAACGCGCGCACCGCCCGGCCGGCCTGGACGACCGCGTCGAGTGGCTCGCCGAGCCGCCGTCGGGCGTGGCCGGGCTGCTGTTCGCGAACGAGTGGCTGGACAACGTCCCGGTGGAGGTGGCCGAGACGGACGCGGCGGGTGCCGCGCGGTACGTGCTCGTACGCCGGGACGGCGAGGAGCGCCTCGGCGACCCGGTGACCGGGGCGGACGCCGAGTGGCTCGCGCGCTGGTGGCCGTGGCCGCACGGCGGCGGGCCCGGACTGCGGGCGGAGATCGGCCGCCCGCGCGACACGGCGTGGGCGGCGGCGGTCGCGACGCTCGACGCGGGCCTGGCGGTCGCCGTCGACTACGCCCACACGCGCGCGGCGCGGCCGCCCTTCGGCACGCTGACGGGTTTCCGGGCGGGCCGGGAGGTACGCCCGGTCCCGGACGGCACGTGCGACCTCACGTCCCACGTCGCACTGGACGCGTGCGCGCTGCCGGGCGCGGAGCTGCTGTCGCAGCGGGAGGCGCTGCACCGCCTGGGCGTGACGGCGGGCCGCCCCCCGCTGGCCCTGGCGTCCACGGACCCGGCGGCGTACGTACGAGCGCTGGCGGGGGCGGGCGAGGCGGCGGAGCTCACGGCCCGGGGCGGCCTGGGCGACTTCACCTGGCTGACCCAGCCGCTCCCGCCGGCCGGGTGAGAGGCCGGCCACCGCTCCCGTGTCGCATGCCACGGTGGCGGGAGGGGGCGTACCCGGGGGCTCCCCGCAGGGTGCCGAACGCAGCCACCCCGAAGAAGTCCCCGTGCCCGGACGTTCGGTACCCGAGGAGACGCCCCGGCACGCCCCCGACCCCACACGCCCCCGACCCCGCACGACTCCGCACCCGCTCCCGCACCCCACGCGCCCCCGCCCGCCGGCCCGTCCACCCGCCCCGTCCCCGCCCCGCCCCGCCGGGGGATACTGTCCGCATGACGGAGACCACGGTCGGCATCGGCGGCGCGGCGGAGAGCACCGACATGGTGCTCAACATCGGCCCCCAGCATCCCTCCACGCACGGCGTCCTCCGCCTCAAACTCGTGCTCGACGGCGAGCGCATCCAGCACGCCGAGCCGGTCATCGGCTACATGCACCGGGGTGCGGAGAAGCTCTTCGAGGCCCGCGACTACCGCCAGATCGTGATGCTCGCGAACCGTCACGACTGGCTGTCCGCCTTCTCCAACGAGCTGGGCGTCGTCATGGCCGTCGAGCGCATGCTCGGCATGGAGGTCCCGGAGCGCGCCGTGTGGACCCGCACGCTCCTCGCCGAGCTGAACCGGGTGCTCAACCACCTGATGTTCCTCGGGTCGTACCCTCTCGAACTCGGCGGAATCACCCCCGTCTTCTACGCCTTCCGCGAGCGCGAAGAGCTCCAGGCCGTCATGGAGGAGGTCTCCGGCGGCCGCATCCACTACATGTTCAACCGGGTCGGCGGCCTCAAGGAGGACCTGCCCGCGGGCTGGCTCGGCCGGGCCCGCGAGGCCGTCGCGGACGTCCGGTCCCGGATGGAGGTGTACGACAGCCTCGTCCTCGGCAACGAGATCTTCCGCGGCCGTACGCGCGACGTCGGCGTGCTGTCGCCCGAGGCCGTGCACGCGTACGGGGTGAGCGGCCCCATCGCCCGTGCCTCCGGCGTCGACTTCGACCTCCGGCGCGACGAGCCGTACCTCGCCTACGGCGAACTCCAGGACACCCTCGAGGTCGCCACCCGGACCGAGGGCGACTGCCTCGCCCGCTTCGAGGTCCTCCTCGACCAGACGCACAACGCCCTGGACCTGGCGGACGCCTGCCTGGACCGCATGGCCGACCTCGCGCCCGGCCCGATCAACCAGCGGCTGCCGAAGGTGCTGAAGGCCCCGGAGGGCCACACCTACGCCTGGACCGAGAACCCGCTCGGCATCAACGGCTACTACCTCGTCTCGAAGGGCGAGAAGACGCCGTACCGCCTGAAGCTGCGCTCGGCGTCGTTCAACAACATCCAGGCCCTGACGGAGCTGCTCCCGGGAACGCTCGTCGCCGACATGGTGGCGATCCTCGGGTCGCTCTTCTTCGTCGTCGGCGACATCGACAAATGACCGGGGCACCGCCACCCGACCGGGCCGGCGCCCCGGAAAGCGTGCGCCGGCGTGCAAGGCCGGGCAAGGCCGGGCGCGTGTCACCGCCTAGCGCAGTACGCCCTCCAGGAAGTCGCTGCCCAGCCGGGACACCACCTGGAGGTCCAGGCTGTGCAGGACGTACCGGCCGCGGCGCTGTGTCGTCAGCAGGCCGGCCTTCTTCAGGACCGACAGGTGGCGGGAGACCTCGGGCGCGGTGATGCCGTGCGTGTCGGCGAGTTCGCCCGTCGTGTACGGGGAGCGGGCCAGGTTGCGGCACAGGCGCATGCGCATCGGGTGGGCCAGCGCCTCCATCCGCAGCTTCAGCAGCTCCACCGACGCCGGGCTCGGCGGTTCGGGGGCGCCGACCGGGTAGTGGATCACCGGCCGCCAGCCGGGAGCGTGCAGGACGGACAGGTGCGGCCAGCCGAAGCTGGACGGGACGAAGGTGAGCCCCGCGCCGACCGCCGCCTCCACGGCGCTGGTGCGGCCGTCGGCCAGCTTGTCGACGTGGATACGGGTCCTGGCCCCGCCCGCGCCGCCGCTCTCCACCAGGGTCAGGGCGGGGGAGACCGCGTGCAGCGCTTCCGCCAGGCCCTTGTGGCGCAGCAGTTCGCCCTTGTGCCGGGCGTCGGCGGCCAGCTGGACCCGTGCGCGGCGCCAGGTGTCGGCGAAGAACGCCTGGTCGCAGTCCTCGAAGAGCCGCCGCAGCCAGGCCCGTACGGACGCGGGGTCGGCCAGCAGCCGCCGGGCGAAGTCCGTCTGCTTCGGCCCGCGCGCGGCGGCGAGGTCCAGCGCGCGTTCGCGCACCGCCGGATCGACGAGCGGGGAGGGGCCGCCGGTGCCGTACGTACTGGAGCAGGTGAACTCCAGTGCCGAGGAGACGAACCGCTCGTCGTCCAGCCGGTCCAGCGCGTCCAGGTCCCCGCTGAGTGTCGCGCCCGTCCTGCCGTCGCCGCCCCGCACGCCGGCGAACGGCATGAAGACGTCGGAGAACGTGCTGCGCCACAGGAAGTCCGCCTCGCTCAGCCGGTCGGCGAGGTCCGGCTTCAGGGAGGCGGCGGTCGCGGTCGCCCAGCCGTGCAGCCCTGGATGGTGGCCGGATTCGGACAGGGCGTGCAGGGCCATGCCGAGTTCCGCCAGCGGGGAGGTCTCGAAGACGATGCGCTCGGACGGCAGGCCGGTGATGTCGATGGACACGCTCATGGGTCCATCGTGCCCGCCGGCACCGACAGTACGGCCGCCGATTGACGGGGGTCGTCAAACGAAGCGCGGTGCGCGGTGCGGTGTACGCATGGTGAGGACATGAACGCCACTCAGCAGCACATGCTCGACGCCTATCGCGCCACCCGGCTCGGTGCTCCCGTCCCGCCGGCGCCCGGTCTCAACGACTGGCAGGCGGTCCGGGAGGTCCGCGACTACTGGCGCTTCCGCGCGGTGGTCGAGGGCCGGCCGCCGCTGGCCCGCCGGCTCCGGATCGCACTGACGCACCTGCTCGCGCTCCGCGACCTTGCCGCCCGCGGTTCCGCACCCCGGCCCCGCGCCGCGCGAGCCCGTCCGGCGGGCCCCGGCGCCCCCCGCGCGTGCGGCTGATGCGTGGCGCGGTGCCGCCCGCGGAGCGCGCCACCGCTGCGCCGGCCGCTCAGTGGAGTCCGCCACCGCCGTCACCGCTGCCACCACGTCACCGGCCGTCCGCTCCGGCTCCGGCACCGTCCCCGCCCGCCACCGTCACCTCCGTGCCGGACAGCTCCGGCGGCGTGCCCGCGAACCACCGGCGGAGCAGCGTCACCCCGTCTCCTCCGCCTGCCGCACCGCCGCCTTGGTCAGCGCCTTTGCCGGGCAGAGCGGCCACACCTGGAACCGGTGCGTGTGCGGCGGCCGGGGACGCCCCCGGAACCACGGCGCACCCGCCGCCCGGAACCCCTCCGCCGCCGCCTTCGCGGGGGCCGCGCACTCCGGCAGTCGCGGCAGCTCCCGCGCCAGGCCGGGCGGCGCCGTCGGCCGCTCCCCGGGCGCCGTCCGCGCGGAGGAGCGCGAAAGTACGCGGCCGGAGTCCTTCCACGCGGTGAGCCCGCGCCTGCGCTGTTCCCGCTCGCCGGTGTCCGTCATCAGCCGGCGTCGTGTACGGCTGTGCCCGCGCCCACAGCCTGTGGACAGCGAAGCGGACGCGCGAAACGCTGGCGTAGCATGACGGGAAATCGTCCGGTACCCCCCGCGGACTGGAACGGAAGGCCGTCCTCGCGTGAACGTGAACGCACCAAACGCAGCACATGAGCCCCTGGACGCCAGGGACCGCCCCGCCCGCCTCACCGTCGGCGTGGTCGGAGCCGGCCGGGTCGGCCCCGCGCTCGCCGCCGCGCTGCGGCTCGCGGGCCACCGCCCGGTCGCCGTCTCCGGCGTCTCGGACGCGTCCGTGCGCAGGGCCGCCGCGCTCCTGCCCGACGTCCCGATCGTCACCCCCGCCGAGGTTCTGGCCCGCGCCGAGCTCGTCCTGCTGACCGTCCCCGACGACGCCCTGCCGGGCCTGGTGGAGGGTCTCGCCGAGACCGGCGCCGTCCGTCCGGGACAGCTGATCGTGCACACCTCGGGGCGGTACGGGACGGGCGTCCTCGCGCCCGCCCTGCGCGCCGGCGCGCTGCCCCTCGCCCTGCACCCCGCCATGACGTTCACGGGAACGTCCGTGGACGTCCAGCGGCTGGCCGGCTGTTCCTTCGGCATCACCGCGCCCGAGGAGCTGCGTCTCGCCGCCGAGGCCCTGGTCATCGAGATGGGCGGTGAGCCCGAGTGGGTCGCGGAAGAGGCGCGTCCGCTCTACCACGCGGCCCTCGCCCTCGGCGCGAACCACCTGGTCACCCTGGTCGCCCAGTCCATGGAGCTGCTCCGTACGGCAGGTGTCGGGGCCCCCGACCGGATGCTCGGCCCGCTCCTGGGCGCCGCCCTCGACAACGCCCTGCGCTCCGGCGACGCGGCCCTCACGGGACCCGTCGCGCGCGGCGACGCGGGGACGGTCGCCGCGCACGTCACGGAGCTCCGCAAGCACGCGCCGCAGACCGTCGCCGGATACCTCGCCATGGCCCGTACGACCGCCGACCGCGCCCTCGCGCACGGGCTGCTCAAGCCGGAGCTCGCCGAGGACCTTCTGGACGTACTGGCCGACGGGGCCGGGACCGACCGGGCCGGGACCGACGGGGCCGAGGGAGACGACCGATGAGCAGCACCTCCGGGACCTCCGGGGCCTTCCGGCTGGTCCCCACGCGCGAGGACCTCCAGCACGTCCTCGGCCAGTACGCCCCCGGCCGCACCGCCGTCGTCATGACCATGGGCGCCCTGCACGAGGGCCACGCGACGCTCGTCCGCGCCGCACGGGACCACGTGGGGCCCGAGGGCTTCGTCGTCGTCACCGTCTTCGTCAACCCGCTCCAGTTCGGCGCCGGCGAGGACCTCGACCGCTACCCCCGCACTCTGGACGCCGACCTCGCCCTCGCCGCACAGGCCGGTGCGAACGCCGTGTTCGCGCCGTCCGTGGACGAGGTCTACCCGGGCGGCGATCCGCAGGTCCGTATCGCCGCAGGACCGATGGGCGAACGCCTCGAAGGGGCGTCCCGCCCCGGCCACTTCGACGGCATGCTGACCGTCGTCGCGAAGCTGCTGCACCTGACGGGGCCCGACGCCGCCTTCTTCGGGCAGAAGGACGCCCAGCAGCTCGCCCTGATCCGCCGCATGGCGCGCGACCTGAACTTCCCCGTCGAGATCGTCGGCGTACCGACGGTCCGTGAGGACGACGGCCTGGCCCTGTCCAGCCGCAACCGCTACCTCTCGCCGGCCGAGCGCCGCACCGCGCTCGCCCTCTCCCGCGCGCTGTTCGCCGGCCGTGACCGGCTCGCCGCCCAGGAGGCACTGCACGCGCGCGCGACCGCTCTCGGCGGCCCGCACCCCGACCGCGCCGCAGCCCTCTCGGCCGTCGGCGAGACGCGCGCGGCGGCCGACGCGCACGCCGTCGAGCAGGCGGGCCACGCGGACCCGAGCGGTCCCGCGGCCGTCCGCGCGGCGGCATCCGCCGTCCTGGACACCGCCACGCGCTCCGACCCGCCGCTCACCCTCGACTACGTCGCCCTGGTGGACCCGTCCGACTTCACCGAGGTCCCCGACACCTACCGCGGCGACGCGGTCCTCGCCGTGGCCGCCAGGGTCGGCGCCACACGGCTGATCGACAACATCCCGCTGGCCTTCGCCCACGGAGCCGGCGAAGGCAGCGAAGACAGCCAGGACAGCGAGCAGGGAGCTTCGGCATGACCCGTACCGGTATACGGTTGAAGGCCCCCGCCCCCGGCTGGACCGTCGAGGCCGACGTCGTGGTCGTCGGCTCCGGCGTCGCCGGCCTCACCGCCGCCCTGCGCTGCACCGCCGCCGGCCTGCGCACGGTCGTCGTCACCAAGGCCCGTCTCGACGACGGCTCCACGCGCTGGGCGCAGGGCGGCATCGCCGCCGCCCTCGGCGACGGGGACACCCCAGAACAGCACCTGGACGACACGCTCGTCGCGGGCGCGGGCCTGTGCGACGAGGAGGCCGTACGGACCCTGGTCACCGAGGGCCCGGACGCCGTACGCCGCCTGATCGACACCGGTGCCCTCTTCGACACCGACCCCGAATCGGGCGCCATCCAGCTCACCCGCGAGGGCGGCCACCACCGCCGCCGCATCGCCCACGCGGGCGGCGACGCGACCGGCGCGGAGATCTCCCGGGCGCTCGTCGAGGCCGTACGGTCCGCCTCTCTTCGTACGATCGAGAACGCCCTGGTCCTGGACCTGCTGACGGACCCCGACGGGCGCACGGCGGGCGTCACCCTGCACGTCATGGGCGAGGGCCAGCACGACGGCGTCGGCGCCGTCCGTGCCCCGGCCGTCGTCCTCGCCACCGGCGGCATGGGGCAGGTCTTCTCGGCCACCACCAACCCGTCCGTCTCGACGGGCGACGGCGTCGCGCTCGCCCTGCGCGCCGGTGCGGAGGTCTCGGACCTCGAATTCGTCCAGTTCCACCCCACCGTGCTCTTCCTGGGCGCCGACGCGGAGGGCCAGCAGCCGCTGGTCTCCGAGGCGGTACGCGGCGAGGGCGCCCACCTGGTCGACGCGGACGGCGTGCGCTTCATGGTCGGGCAGCACGAACTGGCGGAGCTGGCCCCCCGCGACATCGTCGCCAAGGGCATCATGCGGCGGATGCGCGAGCAGGGCGCCGAGCACATGTACCTCGACGCCCGGCACTTCGGCGCCGAGATGTGGGAGTCCCGCTTCCCCACCATCCTGGCGGCCTGCCGCTCCCACGGCATCGACCCGGTCACCGAGCCGGTCCCGGTCGCCCCGGCGGCCCACTACGCGTCCGGCGGCGTACGGACGGACCTGCACGGCCGTACGACGGTCCCGGGCCTGTACGCGTGCGGCGAGGTGGCCTGCACGGGCGTGCACGGCGCGAACCGGCTCGCGTCCAACTCCCTCCTGGAGGGCCTGGTCTTCGCGGAACGCATCGCCGAGGACATCGCGGCCCGCCCCGCCGCCCCCGGCCCCGCCGTACGGAGCGAGGAAGCCCCCGGCCCGCTCCTCGACCCGGCCACCCGCATCGAGATCCAGCGGATCATGACGGCGGGCGCGGGAGTGCTCCGGTCGGCGGCCAGCCTCGACCACGCGGCGGACGCCCTGGAGGCTCTGTACCGCAGCGCGGCCGCCGAAGCGGACCGGGACCGGGGGGACGGCACCGACGACACCAAGGACACGGAGCCCGGCGTCGACGCCTGGGAGGCCACCAACCTCCTCCTCGTCTCGCGCGTCCTGGTCGCCGCCGCCCGCGCGCGCGAGGAGACCCGCGGCTGCCACTGGCGCGAGGACCGTCCCGACCGCGACGACGACACCTGGCGCAGCCACCTCGTCGTACGGCTCACGCCCGGCCGCACCCTCGCCGTACACCGCACCGAATCCGCCGCATTCCCGCCCGTACACCTCCCGAGGGAGCAGTAACCGTGAGTACGCCCGACAACCCCCAGCTCCTGCCGACCGCGTCCGGCGGATGCGGCGACTCCTGCGGCTGCGAAGGCGACGGGACGGAGGCGACGTACGAACTCGACACCGCCGAGTGCGGCCTCGACCCCGACCTCGTCCAGCTCCTCGTCGCGGCGGGCCTCGACCCCGTCGAGGTCGAGGACGTCGCGAACGTCGCCCTGGCCGAGGACCTCGCCCACGGCCCCGACGTCACCACCGTCGCGACCGTCCCCGAGGACGCCGTCGCGACCGGCGACTTCACGGCCCGCGAGGCCGGCACCGTCGCGGGCCTGCGCGTCGCCGAAGCGGTCCTGTCCATCGTCTGCACGGACGAGTTCGAGGTCGAGCGGCACGTCGAGGACGGCGACCGCGTCGAGGCCGGGCAGAAGCTGATCAGCGTCACCACCCGCACCCGCGACCTGCTCACCGGCGAGCGCAGCGCGCTCAACCTGCTGTGCCGCCTGTCGGGCATCGCGACCGCCACGCGCGCGTGGGCGGACGCTCTGGAGGGCACGGGCGCCAAGGTCCGCGACACCCGCAAGACGACGCCCGGCCTGCGCGCCCTGGAGAAGTTCGCGGTCCGCTGCGGCGGCGGCGTCAACCACCGCATGTCCCTCTCGGACGCGGCGCTCGTCAAGGACAACCACGTGGTCGCGGCGGGCGGTGTGGCCGAGGCGTTCACGCTCGTGCGCAAGGCGTTCCCCGAGGTTCCCGTCGAGGTCGAGGCCGACACGCTCGCCCAGGTCGCCGAGGTGCTGGAGGCGGGCGCCGACCTGATCCTCCTGGACAACTTCACCCCGGAGCGGACCGCCGAGGCGGTCGCTCTCGTGAACGGCCGCGCGACCCTCGAATCCTCCGGCCGCCTCACCCTGGAGAACGCCCGCGCGTACGCGGACACGGGCGTCGACTACCTCGCCGTCGGGGCGCTCACGCACTCCTCCCCGATCCTCGACATCGGCCTCGACCTGCGCGAGGCGGAGTAACCCATGCTGCTCACCATCGACGTCGGCAACACGCACACCGTCCTCGGCCTGTTCGACGGGGAGGAGATCGTCGAGCACTGGCGCATCTCCACCGACGCCCGCCGCACGGCCGACGAGCTCGCCGTGCTCCTCCAGGGCCTGATGGGCATGCACCCGCTCCTCGGCGACGAACTGGGCGACGGCATCGAGGGCATCGCGATCTGCTCCACCGTCCCGTCCGTCCTGCACGAACTGCGCGAGGTGACCCGCCGCTACTACGGCGACGTCCCGGCCGTGCTCGTCGAGCCGGGCATCAAGACGGGCGTGCCGATCCTGATGGACAACCCGAAGGAGGTCGGCGCGGACCGCGTCATCAACGCGGTCGCGGCGGTCGAGCTCTACGGCGGTCCGGCGATCGTCGTGGACTTCGGTACGGCGACGACGTTCGACGCGGTGTCGGCGCGCGGCGAGTACACGGGTGGCGTCATCGCCCCGGGCATCGAGATCTCGGTCGAGGCGCTCGGCGTCAAGGGGGCCCAGCTGCGCAAGATCGAGCTGGCCCGCCCCCGCAGCGTGATCGGCAAGAACACCGTCGAGGCCATGCAGTCGGGCATCGTGTACGGCTTCGCGGGCCAGGTCGACGGCGTCACGCAGCGCATGGCTCGCGAGCTCGTGGGCCCCGACGGCGACCCGGACGACGTGACCGTCATCGCGACGGGCGGCCTGGCCCCGATGGTGCTCGGCGAGTCCTCGGAGATCGACGAGCACGAACCGTGGCTGACCCTGATCGGCCTGCGCCTGGTGTACGAGCGCAACGTCGCCCGGATGTGACGCCGGGCGGATGTGACGCCGGGCGGTCGTGACCGCGGGAGGGCCGTCCGGCGCGCCGTCATACATGCATTAAGCAGATTGTGTCTGTTTAGTGCGTATTGTCACTACATGCCCACGCCATACGGTTCCCGTGGCGGCATGGCGTTCGGCGCGGACGAGCTGCGTGTGCTCCGACGCGCCCTCGCCATCGCCCTCCATCCCGCGTCACTGTCCGACGAAGACGTCCAGGACTGCCTGCGCCTCGCCGGCACCCTGGACGAGGCGGTCCGCGAGGCGGGCCGGCTGCGCGCGTTCCTCCTCGCCGACCTCGCCCGATACCGGGACGCGCTCCCCGCGGCCGCCGGCGGCTACCTGGGGCTGCTCCAGGACGCCCTGGCCACCGGCTACCAGCCGACCCCCGACGACCTCGTGGCGCTGCGCACCCTGCGCGGCATGCCGGCCGGCGAGCTGCTCCACGACCGCTGCCGGGCCATCGTGGAAGAGTCCGTACGGGCCCGCCTGGCCGGCCGCAGCGACGCGCCCCTCCCGCGCGCCCGGCTGCTGGCCATCGCCGGCGGCCGCGCCACGGCCGACGACGAACCGTCGAAGCCCAGGGGTCCGTCGCCGGGACGCGAGCCCGCGCAGCGTCCGATGCCGAAGCCTTCCGAGGTGTTCCCGCCCCGCAGGCGCCCCGCGCCCCCGCGGGAACGAAGGGTGGCGGGGTAGCTACCCTGGACGGCATGGACTACGTTTCCGCGCTCCTGCCCCCCGTGGTGATGGCCGCGTTCTTCATCGCCCTGGTCACGACGATCGTCAAGACGCAGGGCGGCTCCAACAAGGCCAAGGAAGACGCGGCCGTGGACGCCACCCTCGCCCGTGCCGAGTCCGCCCGGCAGGCGGGAACCCCCAAGACCGGCGGCGCCTGACTCCGCCCGCCCCGCACTTCACCAGGGCGTACGACTCGTTTCGAGCCGTACGCCCTTTTCGCTGAGCAAATAACCTGCCATTACCGATATTTCCTACTATGGTGGCGCTGTGCCTCGCCAATTGGGAGAGCTGGAAGACGCCGTCATGACGCGCGTGTGGCAGTGGAACCGGCCGGTCACCGTCCGGGAAGTCCTCGAGGACCTTCAGAAGGAACGGTCCATCGCCTACACCACGGTCATGACCGTAATGGACAATCTCCATCAGAAGGGCTGGGTGCGCAGGGAAGTCGACGGCCGCGCCTATCGATATACGGCCGTGTCCACCCGGGCCGCCTACTCGGCCGCACTGATGAACGAAGCCTGGTCGACGAGTGACAACCCCGCGGCGGCTCTTGTCGCGTTCTTCGGCATGATGTCGGCGGAGCAGCGCGAAGCCCTTCAGGACGCGATGCGCGTCGTTCAGCGCGACGATCCCGCAACCGATCCCGCAACTGATACGGCAACCGAACCGGCAGAGGGTGACGAGAGCCCCGGCGGCCCGGGGCGATAGCGTCCAGGTATGTCTTCAGAGCTAAAAGCCATCACCGTCCGGCGGGCGAGGACCAGTGATGTGCCGTCCGTACGCCGCCTCGTGGACACGTACGCGCAGAAGCGGATCCTGCTCGACAAAGCGAACGTGACCCTTTACGAGGACATCCAGGAGTTCTGGGTCGCCGAACGCGACGAGGACGGGGCCGTGGTCGGCTGCGGTGCGCTGCACGTGATGTGGGAAGACCTCGCCGAAGTCCGCACTCTCGCCGTGGACCCGTCCTTCAAGGGCGCCGGAGTCGGACATCACGTGCTGGACAAGCTGCTCCAGACCGCCCGCTGGCTCGGTGTGCGCAAGGTTTTCTGTCTCACCTTCGAAGTCGAGTTCTTCATCAAGCACGGCTTCGTGGAGATCGGAGAGGCGCCGGTCGACGGAGATGTCTACAGCGAGCTGCTGCGTTCCTATGACGAGGGTGTAGCAGAGTTCCTCGGTCTCGAACGAGTGAAGCCGAACACCTTGGGCAACAGCCGGATGCTTCTGCACCTGTGATCGGCAGAAGCGGTCAGATCCCTATGTCCGAAACGCGCACGTTTCCCGTCTTCTTGAGGTACTGAACCTCCTCCGGGGGTTTGTGTTTTCCAGGGAAAAGCGGTTTCCTTTCCGCGTACTGCATTTTCGATGAAAGGAAATCCGGTGGCACAGAAGGTTCAGGTCCTTCTTGTCGATGACCTCGACGGCGTCGAGGCGGACGAGACCGTGACGTTCGCTCTGGACGGCAAGACCTACGAGATCGACCTCACCACCGCGAACGCGGACAAGCTCCGTAGCTTGCTCGACCCGTACACCAAGAGCGGCCGGCGCACCGGTGGCCGTGCGGCTTCGGGCCGTGGCAAGACGCGCGCGACCACGGGCGGCAACCAGAACACCGCCGAGATCCGTAAGTGGGCCAAGGCCAACGGTTACAACGTGAATGACCGCGGCCGCGTCCCGGCCGACATCCGTGAGGCCTACGAGAAGGCCAACGGCTGAGCATTCGCGTGAGCGGAATTCGCACGCAACAACTGGGCCCGGTGGCATTCCGTCGCCGCCGTGCTCACGAGTCGTACGAGATCGGGTGTTTCCCCACGGCATCCGAGCCCGGCGAAGGCCGGCAGCGTCGGTTCCACCTCGTGCCGCGGCTCGGGGGGCCGCAGCCAGACGGCGGCCCCCTGCGACCCGTCGCCCGGTGATCCGCCGCCCTGCCGGCCGGTCCGCCCCGGCGGCGAGGGCGCGGTCATCCGCCCGCCCGCGCCGATCGCGCGCAGATCCAGGGCGACGTCGCCCCACTCCAGCCAGTCGAGCAGCCCGGGCAGTTCCTCGGCGCTCCCCGCGGCCACCAGCAGCCGCATCCGCCGCCCCCTGAGCGCGACGGGAGCCGTGAGCCCCGCGTGACGCCGCAGTACGGCGAGACCCGCGTCCTCGGGCAGCTCCAGTACGTCGAAGCGGAGCCCCGTCAGCAGCCGGACCGGCAGGCCCTCCGCTGCGGCCGGTGCGGTGGCCCAGCCGAGTTCGTGCTCGTACCACTGAGCGACGCCGTCCTCGGGCGGCAGAGGCGGCGGTGTGCGCGGCGGCGGAACCGTGGGCGTCATGTCCGGACCAACTGCCGAAGCGCTCCGCGGTTACGCTGCGTCTCCGCCCGGGTGCGATGCGTTGCCTTCGCGGGGGCGTGCGGAGGCATTCGGTGGCGCAAAGATGTTCGCCCATAGCTGAGGGAACCAGCGCGCGCCGCATGGAGTGTCAGTGCTTGCGGGTAAGACATCCCTAGTGGGAAGGGGCGACACGCTGGCCGGAGCGTCTCACGTTCGCCATCGGCGTAGTGGATGAACGGGTATCTGCTTGGCCTGCGGGAACATCGTCTCGCACCATCAGGTTGGAGCAGTTGTCGGCTGTTCGGGGCAGGAGGCCAAGGACGGGTGTCGGCAGTTGGAATGAGCTGTCCTGCCCAGCGGGACTAGCATGCGGAAGGACAGGGAGGGGACCGACCCCTAACTGCCTGACCGCTCTGAGGAGCGATTAACGATGTTCGAGAGGTTCACCGACCGCGCGCGGCGGGTTGTCGTCCTGGCTCAGGAAGAAGCCCGGATGCTCAACCACAACTACATCGGCACCGAGCACATCCTCCTGGGCCTTATCCACGAGGGTGAGGGTGTCGCCGCTAAGGCCCTGGAGAGCCTCGGGATTTCGCTCGAGGCGGTCCGCCAGCAGGTGGAGGAGATCATCGGTCAGGGCCAGCAGGCCCCGTCCGGTCACATCCCCTTCACCCCCCGTGCAAAGAAGGTCCTGGAGCTGTCGCTCCGCGAGGCCCTTCAGCTCGGCCACAACTACATCGGTACGGAGCACATCCTGCTCGGCCTGATCCGCGAGGGCGAGGGTGTCGCCGCCCAGGTCCTCGTGAAGCTGGGCGCCGATCTGAACCGGGTGCGGCAGCAGGTCATCCAGCTGCTCTCCGGCTACCAGGGCAAGGAGACCGCCGCCGCCGGCGGCCCGGCCGAGGGCACGCCCTCGACCTCCCTCGTCCTGGACCAGTTCGGCCGCAACCTGACGCAGGCCGCTCGCGAATCCAAGCTCGACCCGGTCATCGGGCGCGAGAAGGAGATCGAGCGGGTCATGCAGGTGCTGTCCCGCCGCACCAAGAACAACCCGGTCCTCATCGGCGAGCCCGGCGTCGGAAAGACGGCGGTCGTCGAGGGCCTGGCGCAGGCGATCGTCAAGGGCGAGGTGCCCGAGACCCTCAAGGACAAGCACCTCTACACCCTCGACCTCGGCGCGCTCGTCGCCGGTTCCCGCTACCGCGGTGACTTCGAGGAGCGTCTGAAGAAGGTCCTGAAGGAGATCCGCACCCGCGGCGACATCATCCTGTTCATCGACGAGCTCCACACCCTGGTGGGTGCGGGCGCCGCCGAGGGCGCGATCGATGCGGCTTCGATCCTGAAGCCGATGCTCGCCCGTGGTGAGCTCCAGACCATCGGTGCGACGACGCTCGACGAATACCGCAAGCACCTCGAGAAGGACGCCGCGCTGGAGCGCCGCTTCCAGCCGATCCAGGTGGCGGAGCCTTCCCTCCCCCACACGATCGAGATCCTCAAGGGCCTGCGCGACCGCTACGAGGCGCACCACCGCGTCTCCATCACGGACTCGGCGCTGGTCGCGGCGGCCACCCTGGCCGACCGCTACATCTCGGACCGCTTCCTGCCGGACAAGGCGATCGACCTGATCGACGAGGCCGGTTCCCGGATGCGCATCCGCCGGATGACCGCACCGCCGGACCTCCGTGAGTTCGACGAGAAGATCGCCGGTGTCCGCAGGGACAAGGAGTCCGCGATCGACTCGCAGGACTTCGAGAAGGCGGCCTCTCTTCGCGACAAGGAGAAGCAGCTCCTCGCGGCCAAGACCAAGCGCGAGAAGGAGTGGAAGGCCGGCGACATGGACGTCGTCGCCGAGGTGGACGAGGAACTGATCGCGGAGGTCCTGGCCACGGCCACGGGCATCCCGGTCTTCAAGCTCACCGAGGAGGAGTCCTCCCGCCTGCTGCGCATGGAGGACGAGCTCCACAAGCGCGTCATCGGCCAGAAGGACGCCATCAGGGCCCTCTCGCAGGCGATCCGCCGTACGCGAGCCGGTCTGAAGGACCCGAAGCGCCCCGGTGGCTCGTTCATCTTCGCCGGCCCGTCCGGTGTCGGTAAGACCGAGCTTTCCAAGACGCTCGCCGAATTCCTCTTCGGCGACGAGGACGCGCTGATCTCCCTCGACATGTCGGAGTTCAGCGAGAAGCACACGGTTTCCCGCCTCTTCGGTTCTCCCCCGGTTACGTGGGATACGAAGAGGGCGGACAGCTCACCGAGAAGGTGCGCCGCAAGCCGTTCTCCGTCGTTCTCTTCGACGAGGTCGAGAAGGCCCACCCCGATATCTTCAATTCCCTGCTCCAGATTCTGGAAGACGGTCGCCTGACCGACTCCCAGGGCCGGGTCGTGGACTTCAAGAACACGGTCATCATCATGACGACCAACCTCGGGACCCGGGACATCTCCAAGGGCTTCAACCTGGGCTTCGCGGCCCAGGGCGACGTCAAGACCGGTTACGAGCGGATGAAGAACAAGGTCAACGAAGAGCTCAAGCAGCACTTCCGCCCCGAGTTCCTCAACCGTGTCGACGACACGGTCGTCTTCCACCAGCTCACCGAGGAAGACATCATCCAGATCGTCGACCTCATGCTCGCCAAGGTGGACGAGCGCCTGAAGGACCGCGACATGGGCATCGAGCTCAGCTCGGAAGCCAAGTCGCTGCTCGCGAAGAAGGGTTACGACCCGGTCATGGGCGCCCGGCCGCTGCGCCGGACGATCCAGCGGGAGATCGAGGACGTCCTGTCCGAGAAGATCCTCTTCGGCGAGCTGCGTTCCGGCCACATCGTGGTCGTCGACGTCGAGGGCGAGGGTGAGGCGAAGAAGTTCACCTTCCGCGGCGAGGAGAAGTCGGCCCTGCCCGACGTCCCCCCGATCGAGCAGGCGACGGGCGGCAGCAGCGGCCCGAACATGTCGAAGGACGCGTAACGGCGCCCTGACGGCCTGAAGGGGCGGCCCCGGAACCCTCGTGGTTCCGGGGCCGCCCCTTTACCCGTGCCCGCTGCCGCTGGAACTGCCGCCGACGGCGCCCCGGACGACGCGCGTGCGGGGTCTTCCCCGGCCGGCGGCGGGGCCTCGGCCGCCGGCGGCGCCATGGAGCAGGTGCTGACAGGGGCTGATGCCGTCTCAGCAGGGAGCCGGCTTGCGCCAGGAGCATTCGAGGGTGGTGTCGGTGGCGGGGGCGGCGGCCCGGGGGGCGGGCGGACGTACCGGGGTGGTGGTGGTCCCGGTCGAGGAGGCGAGGGTGGTCACGATCGCGTCCTCGATGCTCTTGACCGAGGAGGCCAGGTAGTTGTTGAGGACGATGCTGTAGACCAGCTCGCGGCCGCCCGCGTCCGTGACGTACCCGGAGAGGGCGGAGGCGCCGGTCAGGGAGCCGGTCTTGGCCCGGGCGTTCAGGGCGGCCGGGGTCTTGCACATGCGGGAGCGGAGGGTGCCGCCGACGGCGCGGTCCGGGGCGCAGGCGACGGGGAGGGACGCGTACCAGTCGGCGTACCAGGGCGCCGTGCGTACGGCGAGGAGGAGCTTGGCGAGCTGGGCGGCCGGGATGTTGTTCATCCGGGAGAGGCCGGAGCCGTCGACCTGGCGGAGGGTGGCCGTGTCCACTCCCTCTGTGGCGAGGTGGGCGGAGATGGCGGCGAGGCCGGCGTTCCAGGTGCCCTTGCCGGCCGTCTCGTGGCCGATGGTCTTGGTGAGGGCCTCGGCGTGCATGTTGTTCGACAGCTTCATGAAGGGGTGCATCAGCTCCTTGAGGGGCATGGACGTGTGGGTGGCGAGGGGCTTGGCGTCCTCGGGGGTGGGGCGGCCGAGGCGGGTGGGGCCTGTGACGCGTACGCCGTGGGCGGTCAGCGCGTCGGCGAAGACGGCGGCGGCGTAGCCGGTCGGCTCCCAGACGGTGACCCACTCCTTGGTGGGGTTCGCGCCGACAGGGATGTTGCCGGTGATGCTGATGGTGTTCGAGCCGTGTTGGCGTTCGACGGTGAGGGTGTCCGGCTGACCGGCGGGGACGGTCCTGGCGGCACGGGCGTCGACGGCCACGTAGCCGGTGGGCGGGGTGAGGGTGAAGCGGGGCGCGGCGCCCGGCTCGGTGCCCGGGGCGGCCTCGACGACGACCGTGCCGGAGTCGTAGTCGGTGTCCGGGGCGACGGTGAGCGCCGAGATCTGGGCGGAGTAGTACGACGACTCGTCGTCGGCGGCCCACGAGCGGCCGAGGCGCTGGGTGTCGAAGCGGGTGTCGTCGGCGATCAGGCGGCCGGTGATCCGCTTGATGCCGGATTCCGCCACCTGGGCGGCGAGTTCGTCGTAGTCCTCGGCGAGGGTGGTGGGGTCGCCGGTGCCGCGCAGGTAGAGGTCGCCGCGGAGCACGGAGCCGTGGCGGCTGCCGGTGGAGAGGGCGTCCGTACGGTAGCGGTAGTCGGGGCCGAGGAGGGCCATGGCCGCGACGGAGGTGGGCAGCTTGGTGTTGGAGGCGGGCATGAGGCGGTCGGCGCCGTCGCGCCGGTAGAGCGTCTCGCCGGTGGTGGCGTCGGCGATCACGACGCTCGCGGCGCCGCCGTCGAGGCGGGCGTCGGTGAGGATCGTGTCGATGGCGCCCTTGAGACCGGTGTCGGAGGGGCCGGCTCCGGCGGGCGAGCTCCAGGTGAGCGTGCAGGCGAGACCGACGGCGACGGGCCAGATCCAGGGGTGGGTGCGGCGGGCGCGGGTGCGGGTGGGGTGCGTAGGGAGCGTGCGGCGCTTGGCGCGGATCACGGGTCTACTCATGGCACAGGAGCATCCCGGACGGGGGTGGTTCCGGGAAGGACGCCCGGCCGCGTTCGTCCCGGCCGCCTCCGTCCCGGTGGCGTGCGGGGTGTGCGGAGTGTGCGCGTCGCGCCTCGACGGGCAAGAGGCCGGGGGAGGGGAGGGGGCGGGGTTTCAGCTCGGACCGGCCGTGGGGCGCCGGTGGTCGTATCCGTACACCTCGATGTGCCCGGGGAGGCGGTCCAGGCCGTACACGGTGCGGGTGCGACGGGAGAAGTCGAGGACGCGGAGCCCGGGCAGTGACGCCAGGGGCGTGACGTCGAAGGGCTCCGGGGCGGAGCCTTGGAGCGTCAGTTCTTCGAAGCGGGGGAACAGTTCCGGGACTCTGGCGAGCGAGGGTTCCGGAGTTTCGTCGCGGAACCAGAATTTCGTGACGGACGGGACGGCCAGGGAGCGGGGGGCCCGGGCGACGAAGTCGCCGGTCACCGCGAGGGTGGACAGTCCGGGCAGCCGGCTGATCTCCTCCCACTCCTCCGGGTCCTGCGGCGCGCTCCGCGATCCCAGGTGGAGGGCGGTCAAGGTCTCGCCGTACTTCCGGAGTCCGCGCAGGCCGCCGGCCGGTCCGGCTGCCTTCTCCAGGTTGAGGAAGGCGAGGGGCGCCGACACGGGCAGGTCCCGCAGGGACCAGCGGGCCCCGCTCCCCCTGAGGGTGAGGGACTCCAGGCGTTCCAGGGACGACAGCGGGCCGGGAGCGGCATCGTCGGCCAGGTCCAGGGTGAGCGCCCGCAGGGGCAGTCCTTCGAGCCCCGCGAGATCCGTCAGCCGGGGGCACTCGGAGACGAACAGCTCCGAGAGCCCGTCCTGGCCCCGGAGGAAGGACACATCCCGCAGGGACGGATTCTCGCGGATACGGGCATGGGTGAGCGACGCCTCGGCCGTGTACGTCCGCAGGGCGTGTGCGGAGAGGTCGCCTCTCGCGTCGAGCATCGGCCGGGTGCCGAGCGCGCCCAGGGCCGCGAGGTGGCCGTCCGCCGTGGCGGTGAAGTACAGGCCGGCGGGGTCGATCCGGGCGATGACCTCTTCGGCGTACGGGCCGGTGTCGAACCGGGCCCAGGACCAGATGAGTTGAGCGCGGACACGCCGGCCTTCGTGCCCGGAGAACCGGGCGAGGTACGCGATCGCACGGTCCGACGGCACGTGGGACGCGGCGACGACCACCAGCACGGCGGTGCGTTCGTCCAGATCCTCCGGATCCGGCAGCAGGTCCAGGATCATCGGGCCGGCCGCCGCGAGTTCGCGGGCCGCCCGGGTGTCCGCCGGCGGGATCAGGACCGCCGCGCGGCGCTCGGTCTCCTGGCGTACGGCCGGGGACAGTTCGGCGGCTTCCTCCAGGCAGGCCGCCGCGAGCAGGTGGACGCGGGTCCGCGCGGCCGGGTCCGCGTGGGCGTCGCCGTGCGCGAGCAGGCCGGTGAAGAACTCCGCGCGTTCGCGCGGGCGTGCGTGGGCGACCGCCATGCGGATGACGTCCTCCCACTGGTCGTCGGCCGCGTGGCCGGTCAGGACGCCGAAGTCGCCCTCGTCGACGGCGGCCCATGCGCCGAGGAAGTCCTGGAAGGTGCGGTGGATGAACTCGACCGTGACCGGGCCCGGTTGGCGGAGCAGACCGCTGCGGTGCAGGAAGTGGTCGAAGACCGCCTTCGCGTCACCGAGCGCGGCCACCTCCGGGACGGCGGGCAGGGTGTCGGCGATGATGCTCTCGGCGCGCGAACGGTCCATCTCGGTGCGGCCGTTGCGGATCAGCCAGTACGCGAGGCGCTGGAGGAGCTGGACCTGCGGTTCTTCGCGCAGTTCGGGTACGCCGCCCATGTCGCGCTCGCGGTCGCGGCGGACCAGCAGCATCGAGAGTGCCGCCGTGTAGAGGTCCTTGCGGCCGAGGGGAAGGAAGCCGCGGCGGTCCCGGTGCAGGGCGCATATCAGGGCGCACATCAGGGGGTTGGTGGCGAGACGGTTCAGGTCGGGCTTGGCGCGTACCGCTGCGAGGAGCTGGCGTTCGTACGGCATCGAGGACGCGTCCTCGTCGTCCGAACCGGTACGGGCCGCCGCGTGCCAGCGCTGGATGAACGCCGCCACGTCCGCCGGGCTCATCGAGGAGAGCGTCAGCTCGGTGAAGCCCTCGCCCGCCAGCCAGTCCTCCCGTACGGCCGAGGGGCGGGAGGTCACCAGCCAGCGGTTCCCCGGGTACGTGTCGATCAGGTCGCTCAGCCAGGCGTGGGTGCGGGAGCGTTCGGCGTCCGGGATCTCGTCGATGCCGTCGACCAGGACGAGGGCGCGGCCCGCCGTCAGGACGCGCGACTCCCAGCCGGGGGCCTGTTCCCCGGCGAGCGGGGAGCCCACTGCGGTCAGGAAGTCCTTGGGGGCGGGGAGGCGCTCGCCGTGGCGGGTCAGGGTGCGCAGGGGGAGGACGAAGGGGATCCGGTCGTGGAGGTACGCCATCCGGCCGGTGCCGTCCCGGTCGGCGCCGTCCCGGCGGGCGGCGGAGACCGCGAGCCACTGGACGAGCGTGGTCTTGCCGGAGCCCGCCTCGCCGCGCAGCAGGACGCGTTCGTGGTCGGCGAGGACCTGGTCGGCGGGGCGGGTTCCGGGGAACGCGCGCGGGAGCGCCTCGGTGTCGCCGGGCCCGGGGGCCGGGGCCGTCTTCCAGTCGATCCGGCCCGCCAGGAGCCGGTGGTGGTCCCCGTACTTGTCGCGCGACTCCCGGAAGACCTGGGCCAGATCGTCCTCGGCGGGCGCGGTGGCCGCCGCCTCGAGGCTCAGGTACGCCGCGTCCAGCGGCCACTTCCCCGGTGAGTTGCTCAGGTCGATGCCGAAGATCGTCAGTTTGCCGTGCTTCTTCGTCATGTGCGCCAGGTAACGCCCCTCGAAGGCCACGTCCTCGGCCCCCGGCAGCGGACTGCGGGCGATGAGGGCGTCGACCTTGGCGATCAGTTCGCCCTGGCGGCGGCTCTGCGCGACGAGGGTCGCCGCGACGAAGGTCGAGCGCTGGGTGAAGAAGTGGACGATGTGCAGGCAGGTGGCGGTCAGGAGGCGCTCGTAGAAGTACGTCGCGTCGGCCGACAGGTGGCGCTCGGGGCTGTCGCTCGCGCGGCGCAGTTCCGTGGCCAGGGCGGTGTGGCCCAGGCCGACGGCCTCGACGTCCGTGAGGGTGAGGTCCCCCAGGGCGTACAACGTCGTGGTCAGGGCGTCCACGACCGCCTGGTCCTCGCCGGCGGGCAGTGGGCGCTCGCCGGGACCGGCCGCGCGCAGCGCCTGCTTGACCAGCTCGGCGGCCAGTCTGCGCAGGTCGCAGTGGGCGAGGGTGCGCTTCTCGCCCCGGAAGGAGACGTAACCGGCCAGGCGGACCGGTCGGTCGACCAGGCCGGCGCCGGAGGGCTGTGCCACGAACAGCTTCTTCACCAGTGGCCCGGCGACGCTCGATGCGAGACGGGCGCCGATGACTGCGGGATCCACGCGCGGTCCCTCCCCCGAGGTCTGTGCTGTGCGCTGTTGGATCAGCGTATCGGGGGGCCTCGCGGTGACAAGGCGCACAGCGGTTTCAGGGCCTACGAGGCGCGGTAGTGGGCCCGCCGCGTGCCGGGCGGAGGACTTTCGGGTGGTGGGCGGCAGGACCTTCGGTCCACGCGGGAGGAGGGGTGAAAACCTAGGTCGGCGGCCGGTTTGCGCCGGTCTGGCGTGCCTTTAAACCACCCTAAGCAGGTTTATTCCCAAGCTTCGGGAGGGTGATGGAGATGTCGTCAAGAGTCGAATAGTTGATAACGGTAATACGGTCATTAGTAGTAGATAGGCCGTTTTGGGTGTGGCGGGGGCGCGGGTTACCAATGTGAAGCCAGCCCGGCGGACTGCCGGGTTCACTCACTCCCGGAGGTCCCTCCCGTATGCCGAAGTTCGACATGTTCTCCCGAGCCCGCTCCTCGTCCGTCCGTACCCGTCGTAACGCCGTCGTGGCCGCCGGGCTCGGCGCGTCGATGATGCTCGGCACGGCGGGCGTGGCGTTCGCCGTCGAGGGGACCGCTGCCACTGCCGTCGAGAAGCAGGCCGAGGTTCAGGCCAAGGCGGCAGCCGGTGCGAAGAAGGCCGCCGCCGACGCGAAGAAGGCGGCGGCTGTGAAGAAGGCCGCCCAGGCGGCGGCGAAGAAGAAGGCGGCGGCCGAGAAGGCGGCCTCCTGGATGAAGCCGGTCCAGCACTACACGCTCAGCGCCACGTACGGCAAGGGCGGCAGCATGTGGGCCAGCAAGCACTCCGGGCAGGACTTCGCGGTGCCCGTCGGCACCGCCGTCGACGCCGTGCACGGCGGCACCGTCGTGAAGGCGGGCCCGAACGGTGCCGGTGACGGGCCGGCGTACGGCAACGCGATCGTGGTCAAGCACGACAACAACACGTACTCGCAGTACGCGCACCTGTCGAAGATCAACGTGTACCCCGGCCAGCAGGTCAAGACGGGTCAGCGCATAGCCCTCTCCGGCAACACCGGAAACTCCAGCGGCCCGCACCTGCACTTCGAGATCCGTACGACGCCGAACTACGGCACGGCGATCAACCCCGTGATGTTCCTCCGCTCGGAGGGCCTCAGCGTGTGACCCCCGGAGCCTGGCCGTGTGCCTGGCTCACCAGATCGATGGCGACCTCGAGAGCGGCCTTGCGCTTCTCCTCGGGGTCGCCTTCGGCGTCCCTGAGCGTGAACATCCCCGCGTGCATCGTGAAGAGCGCGCTGACGCAGCGGACCTGGTCGGTCAGCACCGCGTCCGGGTCCTTCACCAGCTCCAGCAGCACGAACATGCGCTCCTTGAACGTCTCGCCGATGCTCAGGTCGCGCATCGTCGCCTGGTTCTCGTGCATGAAGCGGAAGAGGGGGGCGGCGGCGGAGAGGGCCTTGCTGTAGCGGGTCAGGATCTCCTTCTTCGTCTCCAGGGTGCGCGGCTGCTCCTGCCCCCAGGCGACCAGCTCGTCCACGGGCCTGGTGAGGTCCTGGAAGAGGCTGACGATGATGTCTTCCTTGGTCTTGAAGTGGTAGTAGAGCGCCGCCTTCGTGACGTCGAGCCGCTCGGCGATCTCGCGCAGCGAGGTCTTCTCGTACCCCTGCTCGGCGAAGAGCTCCAGGGCGACGTCCTGGATGCGCTGGCGAGTGTTGCCTCTGGACACGCTGCTCTCCCAAGAAAACTTACTTGACGACCGGCTAGTTGAGGTCTACTTTCACCCAGTGTAGTCAACTTGCCGGGCGGCAAGTAAGTGGCGGTAGGCGGCACTGCGGGCGGTAATGCGGGCAGTGGACAGGGAGCAGGTACATGAGCGCGACCGCGGAACAGACGAAACCGGTGAAGGCGGAGCCCCAGCCGCGCAGTGTGCGGGTCGTGCTGCTCGCGCTGATGATCGCGATGCTGCTGGCCATGCTCGACAACATGATCATCGGCACCGCCATGCCGACCATCGTGGGCGAGCTCGGCGGCCTGGAGCACCTGTCCTGGGTGGTGACGGCGTACACCCTGGCCACCGCGGCCTCGACACCCGTCTGGGGCAAGCTCGGCGACCTGTACGGACGCAAGGGCGTCTTCCTCACCGCCATCGTCGTCTTCCTCCTCGGATCCGTGCTCAGCGGCATGGCCCAGGACATGGGCCAGCTGATCGGCTTCCGCGCCGTCCAGGGGCTCGGCGCCGGCGGTCTGATGGTCGGCGTCATGGCGATCATCGGCGACCTGATCCCGCCGCGCGAGCGCGGCAGGTACCAGGGCATGATGGCCGGCGTGATGGCGCTCGCCATGATCGGCGGGCCGCTCGTCGGCGGCACCATCACCGACCACCTGGGCTGGCGCTGGAGCTTCTACATCAACCTGCCGCTCGGCGCGATCGCGCTGGCGATGGTCACCGCCGTACTGCACCTGCCGAAGAAGGAGCGGTCGCAGGCGCGGATCGACTACCTCGGCGCGGGGCTGCTGACGGTCGGCATCACGGCGATCGTGCTGGTCACGACCTGGGGCGGTACGGAGTACGCCTGGTCCTCGGCCGTCATCATGGAGCTCATCGCCCTCGGTGTCGCCGCACTCGTCGGCTTCCTCTTCGTCGAGTCCAGGGCCGCCGAGCCGATCGTGCCGCTGCACATCTTCCGCAACCGCAACTTCACGCTGATGTCGGTGATCGGCTTCCTGACGGGCTTCGTGATGTTCGGCGCGGTGCTCTTCCTGCCGCTGTTCCAGCAGTCCGTCCAGGGCGCCTCGGCGACCAACTCCGGTCTGCTGTTGCTCCCGATGCTGATGTCGATGATGGTCGTCTCGCTGATCGCGGGCCGGATGACCACCAGCACCGGCAAGTACAGGATCTTCCCCATCGTGGGCGGCGCGCTGATGGTCGTCGGACTGCTGCTGCTCTCCCGGATGGACACGGACACGTCGCGGCTGACCTCGGGCGTCTACATGGCCGTACTGGGCGCCGGCATGGGCTTCCTGATGCAGATCACGATGCTCGTCGCGCAGAACAGCGTCGAGATGAAGGACATGGGCGTCGCGTCCTCCTCGGCGACCCTCTTCCGTACGCTCGGCAGCTCCTTCGGCGTCTCGGTCATGGGCGCGCTCTTCAACAGCCGGGTGCAGGACGCGATGACCGAGCGGGGCGGGGCGGCCGTCACCCGGCAGTCGGCTCAGCTGGACGCGGCGAGCCTGGCGAAACTGCCGGACCAGGTGCGGGAGGCGTACCAGTTCGCGGTGGCCTCCGGGACGCAGGCGGCGTTCCTGCTGGGCGGACTGGTCGCGGTGATCGGGTTCGCGGCGGCCTTCTTCGTGAAGGAGGTGCCGCTGCGGGGTGCGGGTCCGCAGCCGGCGCCGGCGGCCGACTGAGCGGCGGGAAAAGCTCCCCCGCGGTCCTGTGGGGCGTGTGGGACGTGGGACGGCCCCCGGTGTTCGCGCCGGGGGCCGTCCGCTGTCCGTGCCGCATGGCAGCATCGAGGACGTGGACACCACGGCCCCGGCCACCGCGCACCGCGCCGCGCCGCAGGAGCGCCCGTACGGCACGGAGTCGATCTTCCGGGACGACTCCGGGAACTGGTTCTCGTCTCACCCAGGCCCGGCAGGGCGGCCTCGGCATGGAGAAGGACTGGATCTGCTAGGACCGCCGGGGCCCGCCCGCTAGGGGCGGGTCCCGGCGTCCGGGAGCCGTACGACCGGGAAGCTGCCGGTGGCGGTCGGCGCGTGTTCCGGCAGCCACAGGACCGCGATCGCCCCGCCGTCCCGTTGCGCGTTGCGGAAGGTGAGGCGCGCCCCGAGGACGCGCGCCTGGCCGGCCGCGATCGTCAGGCCCAGGCCGTGCCCGCGCCCCGCCCGGTCGCTGCTGCCCGTACGGAACCGGCTCGGCCCCTCCTTGAGCAGCGCCTCCGGGAATCCGGGCCCGTGGTCGCGGACCCGGACGACCCGGCCCTCGACCGTGACCTCGAAGGGAGCCCTGCCGTGCTTGGCGGCGTTGCCGAGGAGGTTGACGAGGATGCGCTCCAGGCGGCGCGGATCGGTGTTCACCCACGACTCGTGCACCACCCGGACCACCGCGTCCGGGTCGAAGAGCGCGACCCGGCGGCCGACGAACTCGCCGAGCGCGATCTCCTGGAGTTCCGCCCGCTCCGCCGCGCTGTCGAGCCGCGCCACCTCCAGCACGTCCTCGACGAGCGTGCGCAGGGCCTGCGCCCGGTCCCGCACGAGCTCGGTCGGACGGCCGGGCGGCAGCAGCTCGGCCGCCGTGAGCAGGCCGGTGACCGGGGTGCGCAGTTCGTGGGCGATGTCCGCGGTGACGCGGCGCTCCGCTTCCAGCCGCTCCTGGAGGGCGTCGGTCATGGCGTCGACCGCGCGCGCGAGCTCGTCGGTCTCGTCGCGTACGACACCGCCGATGGCGTCCCGCACGCGTACCTCCGTGTTTCCCTGCGCGACCTTGCCCGCGGCGGCGGCCGCCTTGCGCAGGCGGCGGGAGAGCTGGCCGCCGATCAGCACGCCGAGCGCGCAGCCGCCGAAGACGACCGAGACCGAACCGATGACCAGGGCGCGGTCGAGGTCGTCCATGACGGTGGCGCTTCGGTCGGTGAACCGGGTGTGCAGCGACAGGACGTCCCCGTTGTGGAGGGGTGCGGCGGCCCACACGTCGGGCACGTCGTCGCGGCCCTCCGTGACGTAGGTGGCCCGGCGGCCGTTGGCCATGCTGGCCTTGAGCTCTTCGGGCAGGGCCGGATCGTTGAGCTTGGTGCCGAACCGGGGCTCGCGCGAGGACTCGTACCACCGCTGGGCGAACTGCAGGCGCTCGATCTGCACGTCACGGGCGTTGTCGAGCATCGAGACGCGGGCGGCGTTGTGCACGACGAGGCTGAGCGCGACGGCGATGAGCGCGCCGACGGCGGCGATCGCGATGCTGATCTTCCAGCGGACACCGGTGCGCAGGGCGGGGCGCGGAGCGGCCGGGGCGCCGCCCCGCGCACCGGCCCCCGGGCGCCGGACGGGCTGGAAACGCCGGCTCACGGCTTCAACTTGTAGCCGAAGCCGCGGACCGTCTCGATGCGGTCCTGGCCGATCTTGGTACGCAGGCGCTGCACGTGGACGTCCACCACCCGGGTGTCCCCGCCCCACCCGTAGTCCCAGACCCGCCCCAGCAGCTTGTCGCGCGACAGCACCGTGCCCGGCGCGGACGAGAACTCCAGCAGCAGCCGCATCTCCGTCGGCGTCAGCCCCACCGGCTCACCGCTCCTGCGGACCTCCATGCCCTCGGTGTCGACTTCCAGCTCACCGAAGACGAGCAGCCCGCCGTCCGGCCCCACGTCCCCGTCGGACGTACGGCGGTCCGGTCCGCCCGCGTGTCCGAAGCGGCGCAGCACCGCGCGGATCCGGGCCACCAGCACCGCCCCGTCGAAAGGCTTCGTCACGTAGTCGTCGGCCCCCGCCTCCAGGCCCAGTACGACGTCGATCGAGTCGGCCCGCGCCGACAGCATGATCACCGGCACCGTCGACTCGTCCCTGATGCGCCGGCACAGGCTCACGCCGTCCAGGCCGGGCACCATCACATCGAGCAGCGCGATGTCCGGCCGGTCGCTGCGGAAGGCCTCGAGGCCCGACAGCCCGTCGGGCATGGCGGTGACGGTGAAGCCGTCGCGCTCCAGCGCGAGCTGTGTCGCCTCGCGGATGACGTCGTCGTCCTCCACGAACAGGACATGGGTCTCGGCCATCGGCTGCTCTCTGCTCTCTCGGTCGTTCCCTCAGCCGTCCGACGGGCCGGTCGGAGCAGCCTCGGGTCCGACCGCGTCGCCGTCCCCGCCGACCGCACGGCTGAAGTCGTTGTGCACGTGGTCCTGCACGGTGAACCTGCTCCCGGACCAGCGGTACGTGATCACTTCTTCGCCGGACGGGTACGCCATCGGGTCGTTCTTCCCGTAGACCGGCTTGGTCAGCACCAGGTCGCCGCGGTCGATCTCCGCGTAGACCGCCGGGCTCTCGGCCGCGAAGACGTTCCTGTACGCGCCCTCGTCCTCGCGGTACACGTACGTCCCGATGCCCACGGCGTCCCCGCACGTCATCACGTTCACCACGACGTCGTTGGCGGTCCCGCCGGTCAGCTTCCCGTACGACGTGTCGACCGGGTACTCGTCCTTGACACACGGCTTCAGGTCCCGCTTCACCGTGGCGCTGACCTCCGGGTCCCCTTGGAGCAGCGCCACCGCGTCGACCCGCTTGGCGGCGGGCTGCGACGGCTCGCCCTCCGAGAGGGTGGCCCTGGCCACCGGGTCCGTACGCGCCGGACCCGCGTCCCGCGCGCCCGTCCCCCCGGCGTGGCACGACACCACGAACAGGCCGACGACGGCGGCACCGGCCATCGCCGTGCCGCCCGCCGCCAGTGAGGACCTGCTGCCCCTGCCTAGGCCGCGCAACGCTCCGTCTCCCGTTCGTCGCCCTGCTCCGCACGCTCCAGGGCGTGCGCGTCCAGTTCGCGGCTCTCCAGCTCCTGCCGGAGTCGGGCCAGTGCCCGGTGCAGCGTGCTCTTGACCGTACCCGCCGACATGCCCAGGGCCGCGGCGGTCTCCTCCGTGCTCATCTGCTCCCAGTGTCGCAGCACGACCACACTGCGCTGCTTGGGTGCCAGTACGCCGAGTATGTCCATCAGCAGGGCGCGGTCCGCATGCTGCTCGGTGCCGTCCTCGACGCTCGCGTCGGGCAGTTGCTCGGTCGGGACCTCTTCGAGCCGGCGGGCGCGCCACCACTCGGTCCGCGTGTTGATCATGACACGGCGCAGGTAGGCGTCGGCCAGCGACTTGTCCGCTATGCCGTCCCAGCGGCCGTACGTACGCGCCAGCGCGGTCTGGAGGAGGTCCTGGGCGTCCACCGGGTCGGGGACCAGACGCCTGGCACTGCGCAGCAGGGCGTCCTGCCGAGTGCGTACGTACTCTTCGAATTCGAGCACCTCGCCGTGCGCCATCAAGAACCGCCTCCGTCCCACTTGCCACCCCGTGACCTGCTTGCTTACGGCGATGACGCTACGGAGGCGTTGTCACGGCACTGTCCGGGGCAGCCGTCGGCAAACGCACGGCTACCCATCGGTCGTGTAACGGCGGACGTGCGACGGCGGCTGTGTACGGGCCGTGCCCGGGCGGCGCTGTGCTCAGGCGGCGGGGAGCCGGTAGAAGCCGTTCCCCAGGGGCTCCACGAGCCCGTCCGCGACCAGCCCGTCCAGCGCCCGCGCCCGCTGCACCGGTTCGTGCCACACCGCGTCGAGCGCGGCCTGCGGAACCGGCTCGTCCGCGTCCCTGAGCACGGCGAGGAGCTTGCCGCGCACCTGGCGGTCCGTACCGGCGTACGTCTGACCGCGCCGCGGCGGCCCGTCGTGCGCCGGCTTGCCCGCCAGCCGCCACGCGCACTGTCCGGAGACCGGGCAGACCCCGCAGTCCGGGCTCTTCGCGGTGCACACGAGCGCGCCGAGCTCCATCGAGGCCGCCGCCCACCGGGCCGCCCGCGCCTCCTCGTCGGGGAGGAGGGCGCGGGCGATCCTGCGCTCGGCGGCGGTGGTGGCGTTCGGCGGGTACTGGACGCCGGTGACCGTACGGGCGAAGACGCGGCGGACGTTCGTGTCGAGGACGGGATGGCGCTGCCCGTACGCGAAGGAGGCGACGGCCGCGGCCGTGTACTCGCCGACCCCGGGCAGGGCGAGGAGCTGGGCGTGGTCGCTCGGTACGTCGCCGTCGTGCCGGCCCGTCATCGCGACGGCCGCGCCGTGCAGCCGCAGCGCGCGGCGGGGGTAGCCGAGCCTGCCCCAGGCGCGGACCGCTTCGCCGGGGGCGTCGGCGGCCAGGTCGGCGGGGCACGGCCAGCGCCGCATCCACTGCTCGTACACCGGCAGGACACGGCTGACCGGCGTCTGCTGGAGCATGAACTCGCTGACCATCACACCCCAGGCGCCGGCTTCGGGCCGGCGCCAGGGCAGGTCGCGGGCGTTCGCGTCGAACCACGCGATGACGGGGGTGTGGAGGGCGGTGGCGGCGGTGGCGTTCGCGGGGGTCTCACTTGTGGCAGTCATGGCACCACCGATCCTGACACGTTTCGGCGCGTGATCCCGGCACGCCAGGACCTGACGATCGGCAGGGGCGCGGACGGCACGGCCGCTTGTAGCGTCGGCGGGATGCCGCCCGCCCGCTTCCGCATCCCTGGTCCCGTCCGCTTCCGCACCCTTCGTCCTGCCTGCTTCCGCCCCCTTCGTCCTGCCCGCCCCGCCCGTCGCCCCCCACGCTCCTTCCTCGCCGACGCCCTGCTCTGGGCGGCGCTCGCCGTGCCCGCGCTCGCCGTCGACCGGATGGGCCTGAACGAGCCGCGCCCGGGGTGGCAGGAAGCCGTCGGCCTCGTGGTGCTGGCCGCGGCCGCGTCGGTCTGGCGGACCCGGCCCGCGGTGGCGGCGGGCCTGGCCGCGGCGCTCGGCCTGGCCGTGTCGCGCTCGCTCCTCACCCTCTCGTACGGGCCCGCCCTCTCCCTCTTCTGCCTGCTGCTCGGACTCCGCGCGGCGCGGGTGCGCGGCGCGTCGCTTTTTTTCGGTGCGGTGGCCGCGGCGGGAACCGCGGTGATCGCCGTGCGCCGCGTCGACCCGGTCGTGGAGTGGCTGGTCCTGCTGGGGACGCTGCTGTTCGGGGCGGTCTTCCCGTGGCTGGCGGGCCGGTACTGGCGCCAGCGCCGCGAACTGGTCGTCGCCGGATGGAGCCGGGCCGCGCAGCTGGAGCGCGAACAGCGGATCGTGGCGGACCGGGCGCGGCTGCTGGAGCGGGCCAGGATCGCCCAGGACATGCACGACTCGCTGGGCCACGAGCTCAGCCTGATCGCCGTACGGGCGGGCGCGCTCCAGGTCGCGCCCGGTCTGGCCGCGCCGCACCGGGACGCGGCGCGGGAGCTGCGGGCCGCGGCGTCCGACGCGACGGACCGGCTCGGGGAGATCATCGGCGTACTGCGGGAGGGGGAGCCGCCGGCCGGGCCCCCGCTCGCTCCGGCGGGGGAGACGATCGAGGGCCTGGTGGCACGGGCGGCGGACTCCGGCCTTCCGGTGCGTCTGCTGTCGTCACCACCCGCTTCGGCGGTACGTCCGGCCCGGTCCGGGGTGCCGGAGCGCACGGCGTACCGCGTGGTCCGGGAAGCACTCACGAACGCGGCGAAGCACGCGCCGGGGGCGGCGGTGACGGTCGACGTCACCACGGCCCCGGGCAGTGGCGCGACGACGGTCACGGTCACGAACGGGCCCTCCCGGCGCCCTTCCGGCGAAGGCCCCCCGGGCACGGGCTCCGGCCTGCTGGGCCTGCGGGAGGGCGTGGCCCTGGCGGGCGGCGCGTTCAGCGCGGGCCCGCACGGCGACGGCTTCCGCGTGACGGCCGCGCTCCCGGGCCCCGGTGAGGCGCGGCCGCGCGGCGGCGCCGGGGCCGCAGCGGAGAGCCGCGCCCCCGAAGCCTTCCTGCTGGCACGGCGGCGGGCCCGGCGCCGCGCCGCCGTGTCGTTCGCCGTGGCGGGGAGCGCCGGAGCCGTACTGGTCGCGGGCGCCCTCGGCTGGTACGCGTACACCAGGTCCCACTCCGTCCTGGCCCCCGCCGACTACGCGAGCCTGCGCGTCGGGGAGAGTGAGGCCGCGGCCGCACGGGTCCTGCCGGACCGGTCCGTCACCGACCCGCCCGTCGAGCGCGCGCCCGCGCCGCCGCCCGGCGCCGACTGCCGCTACTACCGGGCGAGCCGCGAACTCTTCGTGGCGGTAGGGCATTTAAGGGTCTGCTTCGCGGACGGCCGTCTCGTGTCGAAGACGGTGGTGCCCACGCTGAGCACCACTCGGGAACACGCCGGAGAAGGGGAGAAGGAGTGAACGCGGTGATCCGTGTGGTGCTGGCGGACGACGAGACGATGATGCGGGCGGGGATACGGGCGATCCTCGCCGCGGACCCGGGGATCGAGGTCGTCGCGGAGGCCGCCGACGGCCACGAGGCCGTCGAACTGGTCCGCGCCCACCGACCCGACGTCGCCCTGTTCGACATCCGCATGCCGCGCCTCGACGGCCTCGCCGCCTGCGCGGAGGTGACCAGGGCCGTTCCGGGGACCGCCGTGGCGATCCTGACGACGTTCTCGGCGGACGCGTACATCGCCCGCGCGCTGTCCGGTGGCGCCACCGGATTCCTCCTCAAGTCCGGCGATCCGCACGAACTCGTCGCGGGTGTACGGGCGGTGGCCGAGGGCGCCGCCTTCCTCTCGCCGAAGGTGGCCCGCCATGTCATCGCGGAGCTCGGCGGCGAGAAGCTGGGCCGCGCCGCCGCCGCCCGCGCCCGCACCGAGCGGCTGACGCCCCGTGAGCGCGAGGTGCTCGCGCTGGTCGGCGCCGGGCTGTCCAACCCGGAGATCGCGGCACGGCTGCATCTCGTCGAGGGCACGGTCAAGGCATATGTGAGCGCTGTCCTGGAGCGGTTGGAGGTCAGGAACCGCGTCCAGGCGGCGATCGTCGCGTACGAGGCGGGGCTGACCGGCGGGGCGGAGGGCGCCGGCGCTACGGCCTGAGACCCCGACCCGGCCCCGGTCCCGGTCCCGCGAGCCAGGCCGCGAGGGCGAGCCGGCTCGTACGCATCGCCGTGACGACCGCCTGCGCGGGGCGCGCGAGGGTCCGGAGCGCGACCGCCGCCACCACCGCGCCGAGCAGCAGTCCCGCGACCACGTCATGCGGATAGTGCACACCGACGAAGACGCGCGAGAAGGCCATCAGCAGGGCCGTCGAGGCGGCGAGGGACGCGAGCCGCCGCCAGGCGACGGCGAGGCCGACCGCCGCCGCGCCCGCGATCGTCGCGTGGTTGCTGGGGAACGACCAGTCCCCGGACGGCGGGCACGGCACGAGCGAGGCCGCCGCGTTCGCGACGGCGCGGCACGGACGCTCCTCGTCGGCCACCGTCTTCAGCAGCTCGCTCGCCCCGTAGGCGGCGGCGGTCGCGAGCGGCGCGAGCACCGCCGGCGCGACGGCGCGCGCGTCCCCGTTCCGCGCGCGCCACCACGCCACGGCGAAGAGGAGGCCGAAGAGCAGGATGCCCGCCTCCGTCCAGACCTCGGCGAGGTGCCGGACCCAGGAAGGAGTGGTACGGGCGAAGGCGGTGACGCCTCGGTAGAGCTCGGTGCTGTCCATGGTCACAGACCGTATGAATCCTGGTGGCGCCGTGACATTGAGCGATCGTCAGGTGCCGTACCCCGACGAAAGGCAGGGGTTGGCGCGGCGGACCGAAATGATGATCGTGAAAAGTTGGGGTTGCAGGCGGCGGGTGGGGCAGGAGTTGGCTGCGATCTCTCGTACAGTTTGCGCCGTGGGATCTATGCGCAATCCAGTCGGGCCGCTTCCCTCCTCCATTTACTGGCGCCGGAGGGCAGTCGCGCTGTCCCTGATGGTGCTGCTCGTACTGCTGGCCCTATGGATTGTCATGTCCACCGGCGGCGAGGGCGACAAGGACGACAGGGCCCACAGCGGCGCCACGCCCGAGCCGACCACCACCATCACCCCCGGGCCGGACTCGTCGGGCCCCGCCATCAGTGAGGACCCGGGTGGCCGCGACGACACGGGCGGCTCCGGCTCCGGCGATGGCGGCAGCGGCAGCGGCAGCGGCGGCGGCGGCGGAGACGACGGTGGCGAAGACGGCGGTACGGACGCGGGCGGCGACGGCAGCGGTGGCGACGGCGCGGCCGACGGCGGCGGCGGTGACGGCGACAGCGACGGTTCCGGAGGCAGCAGCGGCAGCGGCAGCGGCAGCGCGGGAGCGGGCACCGGGGGCGTTGTCGGCGGCACCGGCGGCGGTCAGCGCGTACCGGCCGGCTCCAGCATTCCCGACTGCACCGCCGCGACCATCGAGTTGACCCTGCGCAGCTTCAAGAACGAGTACGAGGCGGGCGAGAAGCCCAAGTTCGAGCTGATCGTGGAGAACACCTCGGGCGCCGCCTGCAAGATGGACTTCGGACCGAAGGCCGCCGTGCTCACCATCACCGACGACGACAACGAGACGGTGTGGTCCTCCAAGCACTGCCCGCGGACCTCCGGCAGCCTGCTGCTCCGCGTCCCCGCGCACAGCACCGTCAAGCACACCGTCCAGTGGGACCTCAGCCAGAGCGCGCCGAAGTGCGCGACACCGCCCGCCACGTCCGTCGGCGACGGGACCTACCTGCTGGAGATGCCGGGCGCGAAGTCACCGGCCACGTTCACACTGAAGAAGGACTAGGGAAGGGCCCGGACCCGGGCGCGGGCCCGCCCGCCGGGGCCGGGCGCCGCCGCCCGGTTCAGACGTAGCGCTCCAGGATCGACGACTCGGCCAGCCTGGACAGGCCCTCACGCACCGAGCGCGCCCGCGCCTCGCCGACGCCGTCGACCGCCTGGAGGTCGTCGACGCTCGCGGCGAGCAGCTTCTGGAGGCCGCCGAAGTGCTCGACGAGCCGCTCGATGATCGCGCCGGGCAGCCGCGGGACCTTGGCGAGCAGCCGGTAGCCGCGCGGCGAGACCGCGGAGTCGAGCGTCTCCGGGGAGCCGCTGTAGCCCAGCGCCCGCGCCACGACGGGAAGTTCGAGCAGTTCGGTGTGGGACAGCGCGTCCAGCTCGGTCAGCGCTTCGTCGACCGTGCGGGAACGCTTCGCCGTCGGCTCCGGTACGTAGTCCCGGACGACCAGTTCGCGCTCCGGCTCGACGCCCGCGATCAACTCGTCGAGCTGGAGGGAGAGGAGGCGCCCGTCGGTGCCCAGTTCCACCACGTACTCGGCGATCTCGGTGGCGATGCGGCGCACCATCTCCAGGCGCTGCGCCACCGCCGTCACGTCGCGGACCGTCACCAGGTCCTCGATCTCCAGCGCGGACAGCGTGCCGGCGACCTCGTCGAGGCGGAGCTTGTAGCGCTCCAGGGTGGCCAGGGCCTGGTTGGCGCGGGACAGGATCGCCGCCGACTCCTCCAGGACCCGGCGCTCCCCGTCGACGTACAGCGCGATCAGGCGCATCGACTGCGAGACCGACACCACAGGGAAGTTGCACTGCTTGGAGACACGGTCCGCCGTGCGGTGGCGGGTGCCGGTCTCCTCGGTCGGGATGGACGCGTCCGGGACCAGCTGGACGCCGGCCCGCAGGATCTTGGTGATGTCCTTGTCGAGGATGAGCGCGCCGTCGAGCTTGCACAGCTCGCGCAGACGGGTCGCGGTGAACTCCACATCCAGCACGAAACCGCCGGTACACATCGATTCGACGGTTTTGTCCATGCCGAGGACGATGAGGCCGCCGGTGTTGCCGCGGAGGATGCGCTCCAGGCCGTCGCGCAGGCCCTTGCCGGGCGCGACAGCGCTCAGCGAGGCGCGCATCAGCGCTTCGGTGCCCGAGCCTGAGCCGGACTTTCCGGATGCTGCTGCCCGGTCGTTGGCTGCCACTGCACTCCTCCGGTCACGGGGTTGCGGTGCCCTGGAGGGCACTGAACTTCGCCTCGCGTGCTCGTACGGGTGGGCGAGACCAGGGCAAAGTCTACCGGCGCTGTTCCTCGCCTTGTGGGGCCTGTGCGCGAGAGCGGCGGGGAAGGACTCTGAGGGCGTCGCCCATGTCGGCGACCTCGGTGACCTTCATGCCGGCCGGGACCTTCCCCGGATCGGTCGGGACCAGGGCGTGCGTGAAGCCGAGACGGTGGGCCTCGGCGAGTCTGCGCTGCACGCCCGTGACCCTCCTGACCTCTCCCGCGAGGCCCACTTCGCCGATCGCGACCAGGTTCTTCGGCAGCGGGGTGTCGCTGGCCGCGCTGGCGAGCGCGAGGGCCACCGCGAGGTCGGCGGCCGGCTCGGAAAGCTTCACGCCACCCACCGTCGCGCTGTAGATGTCGCGCTTGCCGAGGGCGGTGATGCGGCCGCGCTGCTCCAGCACGGCGAGCATCATCGACACGCGTGAGGTCTCCAGGCCCGAGGTGGTGCGCCGGGGGGAGGGGATCTGCGAGTCGACGGTGAGCGCCTGCACCTCGGCGACGAGCGGGCGGCGCCCTTCGAGCGTGACGGTCAGGCACGTCCCCGGTACGGCCTCGGCACGCCGGGTGAGGAAGAGCCCCGAGGGGTCGGCGAGGCCGGTGATGCCTTCGTCGTGCAGCTCGAAACAGCCGACCTCGTCGGTCGCGCCGTACCGGTTCTTGACGCCCCGTACGAGCCGCAGGCGCGCGTGCCGGTCGCCCTCGAAGGACAGCACGACGTCGACGAGGTGCTCCAGCAGGCGCGGCCCCGCGATGGCGCCGTCCTTGGTGACGTGGCCGACCAGGAGCGTCGCCATGCCGCGCTCCTTGGAGGCCCGGATGAGCGCGCCCGCGACCTCGCGGACCTGGGCCATGCCGCCCGGTGCGCCGTCGATCTCGGGCGACGCGACCGTCTGGACCGAGTCGAGGACGAGAAGGGACGGCTTGACCGCGTCGAGGTGCCCGAGGACGGCCGACAGATCGGTCTCGGCGGTGAGGTAGAGGTGGTCGTTGAGCGCGCCGATCCGGTCGGCGCGCAGGCGCACCTGGCTCGCGGACTCCTCGGCGGTGACGTACAGCGTGCGGTGGTCCTCGCTCGCCGCCTTCGCCGCCACGTCCAGGAGCAGCGTCGACTTGCCGACGCCCGGCTCGCCCGCGAGCAGCACGACGGCGCCGGGGACGAGGCCGCCGCCCAGGACGCGGTCCAGCTCGTCGACGCCGGTGGAGCGGGCGGTGGCGGTGCGGCCGTCGACCTGGCCGATGGGGAGCGCGGCGGAACTCACCCGGCCGGCCGCGGTGGTCCGTACGGCGGGCGCGCCGGTTTCCTCGATCGTCCCCCATGCCTGGCATTCGGGGCAGCGGCCGAGCCACTTCGCGGTCGTCCAGCCGCATTCGGTGCAGCGGTAGGACGGCCGGTCCTTCGCGGATGAACGAGATGTACGGGCAGCCATGGTGGTGACCGTACAGGCTGGGTCCGACAGTCACGGAATTCCGAATTCCTGTCCCCTTTCGGGGGATCTGTTCACCCGTACGGGTTAAAACTGCTCAAGGGGTACGAAGAGCCCTGTCTCCTTTGCCTACGGTCGCCGGGTGACAAGCAGCAGGCTGGAACCCCCTACGCACATCACCGGCGCACACCGGGCGCACAGCCGTGCGCCCCGGCCCACGCCCGCGCAGGCCCCGCCCGCCCGGTACGAACCGTACGAGCCGTATCTCGACGGCCTGTTCACCTACTGCCTGTCCGTCCTCTGCGACCACGACGCGGCGACGGCGGTGCTCGGTGACGTACTGGCCGTCGCCGAGCGGCAGCACGGGCGCTGCCCGTCCCGCGAGCCGGAGCGCAGGGCCTGGCTGTACGCCCTGGCGCGGTGGGCCTGCCTGCGCAGGCTCGCGGAGCGGAAGCGGCGCAGGCAGGGGGCGCACAGCGGGCACCGCGCGCCGGACCCCGCCCCCGGGCAGGTGAGCGCCGAGGCGGACGAGACCGCCCTGCGCCGCCGGCGCGAGCTGGCCCTGCTGGCCTGGCCCGAGGCCGCGGGCACCACCCCCGAGCAGCGCGAGGCGCTGGAGCTCGCCGTGCGCCACGGCCTCGGCCCGCGCGAGGTCGCCTCCGTCCTGGGCATGGACTACCCCGCCGCCCGCGAACTGCTGGCCGCCGCGGCCTGCGAGGTGGAGCGCACCCGGGCCGCGCTCGCCGTCGTGGAGAACGGCGGCTGCCCGATCGTCTCCCGTCTGACCGGTGACAACCAGGTGCTGCTCGGCGCGGCCCTGTGCCGCGAGCTCGTCCGGCACGTCGACGACTGCCCGCGCTGCCGGCGCTCCGCCGAGCGGGCCGGAGCGGGCGGCCCGTGGCCGGGGACGGGCGCCGCGCCCGCCACGCTGCCACTCGTCGAGGCACCGCGGGCGGCCGCTTACGCGGCGGGGACGAGCGCACCCCGGACGCGCGGGGGCTCGCCGCGGTTCGGCCGCAACGGCTTCCCGCTGGACCCCAAGGACCACGCGGCGCGGCGCGACCGGCTGCGGACCAGGGCGGTCACGACGACGGTCGTCGCGACCGTCGTCGCCGCCCCCGTGTTCGCCCTCTGGGCGGCGTACCGGGGCGCGCCGCTCACCGGTGAGAGCCACGGCGCGTCGGTCAGCGCGAGCGAGGCGGACAACTCCGACGGGCTCGACGGCGACCCGTACGGCGGCCCCGGCGGCACGGGCAACGGCGCGTACGAGAACACGGGCAACGCGCGCACGACCCCCGACCCCCGCTTCACGGCGGGCAGCCGGTCGCCGGACGTGTCCGTCGAGGTCGTCAGCGGCGGTACGGCGAGGCCGGGCGGCCCGGGGTCCGGCGCGGACCGGCTGACGGTGGAGGCCAGGTCCGCGGGCAGCACGACCGTCGTCACCCTGCGGGCGGCGGGCGGCTCACCGGTGTCCTGGTCGGCGTGGACGAACGCGTCCTGGCTCTACCTGAGCCAGTCCTCGGGCACGCTCGCCCCTGGAGAAACGGTCACGCTGTACGTGTCCGTGGACCATGAGCGGGAGCCGGCGGGCCCGTGGCGCGCGCGCATCGGCGTGGACCCGACGGGCGCGGTCGTCGTGGTGCAGGGCCACGGCCGGACCGCGCCGGCGCCGTCGTCCCCGGATCCGACGCCACCGCCCCCGTCGCCGGACCCGACACCACCGCCCACGACCGCGTCCCCCACCCCCACGGCCCCGACGACGCCGCCGCCGGAGCCCACTCCGACGGACCCGACGACTCCGCCGCCGTCACCGGACCCGACCCCGACGGACGCGACCTCACCGGCGCCCTAGCGGCGGCCCCGGCCCCGGCACCCCGGGGCCGGACGCCCCGCGGGCGTCGTCCTCGGGCACCGGACGGATCCGGGTCCGCCGGGAGTGTTCCGGGCCGGGGCCGGGTCCGCCGGGAGCGTCAGGCCGGAGTCGGGTCCGCCGGGTGCGGGGCCATGGGAAGCAGCGCCGCCAGACGCTCCTCGCACAGCTCCACGAGCCGGTCGTACGCAGCCTTCCCCATCAGCTCCGTCAGCTCCGGCCGGTACGAGACGTACACCGGCTCCCCCGCTCCGTGCGCCGAGGTCGCCGACGTGCACCACCAGTGCAGGTCGTGCCCCCCGGGACCCCAGCCCCTGCGGTCGTACTCGCCGATCGAGATCTGCAGGACACGCGTGTCGTCGGGCCGGTCGATCCAGTCGTACGTACGCCGTACCGGCAGCTGCCAGCACACGTCCGGCTTCGTCTCCAGCGGCTCCTTGCCCTCCTTCAGCGCCAGGATGTGCAGCGCGCAGCCCGCGCCGCCCGCGAACCCGGGGCGGTTCTGGAAGATGCAGGAGCCGTTCCAGCGGCGCGTCTGGCGCTCGCCGTCGTCGTCGGTCTGGGTCCAGCCGGACTCCGTACCGACGTCGTGGAACTGCCACACGTCGGGAGTGAGGCGAGCCACATGGCCTGCGACGCGCTTCTCGTCGTCCTCGTCCGAGAAGTGCGCGCCCAGCGTGCAGCAGCCGTCGTCGGCACGGCCCGCCTGGATGCCCTGGCAGCCGCTGCCGAAGACGCAGCTCCAGCGTGATGTCAGCCACGTCAGGTCGCAGCGGAAGACCTGCTCGTCGTCGGCGGGGTCGGGGAACTCCACCCAGGCACGGGCGAAATCGAGCCCGCCCTTCTCGTCCCGGACGGCGGGGACCGGCGGGGTCGTCTTCGGCTGCTTCGTGGCTTTGCCCGGCTTCGCCTTTTTCGTCTTCGACACGTGGCCAAGGGTAAGCGCGGGGCCGCAGTAGCGTTCCGTCTATGAGACTCGGAGTCCTCGACGTGGGTTCGAACACGGTTCATCTGCTGGTGGTCGACGCGCACCCCGGCGCCCGCCCCCTGCCCGCGCACTCGCACAAGGCCGAGCTCCGGCTCGCCGAGCTCCTCGACGTGGACGGGGCCATCGGCGCCGCCGGCATCGACCGCCTCGTGGCGACGGTCGGCGACGCACTGCAGGCCGCCGAGGACAAGGGGTGCGAGGACGTCCTGCCGTTCGCGACCTCCGCCGTGCGCGAGGCGACCAACGCCGACGAGGTCCTGGGCCGGGTCAAGGCCGAGACCGGGGTCGAGCTCCAGGTGCTGAGCGGCGCGGAGGAGGCGCGGCTGACCTTCCTCGCCGCCCGCCGCTGGTTCGGCTGGTCGGCGGGCAAGCTCCTGGTCCTGGACATCGGCGGCGGCTCCCTGGAGATCGCGTACGGCATCGACGAGGAACCCGACGCGGCGGTGTCGCTGCCGCTCGGGGCGGGCCGGCTCACCGCGGCCTGGCTGCCGGGCGACCCGCCGGACCCGCAGGACGTGAAGGCGCTGCGCCGTCACGTACGGGCGCAGATCGCCCGTACGGTCGGCGAATTCAGCCGCTTCGGCCGGCCCGACCACGTGGTCGCTACGTCCAAGACCTTCCGGCAGCTGGCGCGGATCGCGGGCGCGGCCCGTTCCGCCGAGGGACTGCACATCCAGCGTGAGCTCAGTCGCAGATCGCTGGAGGAGTGGGTGCCCAAGCTCGCCGCGATGCCGATAGTCCAGCGCGCCGGCCTGCCCGGAGTCTCGGAAGGCCGTGCCGCGCAACTGCTGGCGGGGGCCCTGGTGGCGGAAGGGGCGATGGACCTCTTCGGGGTGGACACGCTGGAGGTCTGCCCGTGGGCGCTGCGCGAAGGCGTCATCCTGCGCCGCCTGGACCACCTGCCCCCGCCGTCTGACCGCGCGCCTGTTCATCCGCCCGTCTGACGGCGCGCCCGCTCGCCCACCCACCCACCCACCCACCCGGCCGCCCGTCCGTGTCTGGCCGACCGCCCGACCGCCCGCCGGTCCACCCGCCTGCCACCGCCCGCCCGACATCCGCCCGGGAACGGCCCGTACGCTGTTCCTCGTGGCAGAACCAGTGGTGCGCATCCCCGATGCGAAGGTCGCGCTGTCCACGGCGTCCGTGTATCCGGAGTCGACGGCGACGGCCTTCGAGATCGCCGCACGCCTCGGTTACGACGGTGTCGAGGTCATGGTGTGGACCGACCCCGTCAGCCAGGACATCGAGGCGCTGCGCAGACTCTCCGACTACCACGGCGTCCCCGTCCTGGCCATCCACGCGCCCTGTCTGCTGATCACCCAGCGCGTGTGGACCACGGACCCGTGGACGAAGCTCCGGCGGGCACAGGCCGCCGCCGAGAAGCTCGGTGCGTCGGCCGTGGTCGTACACCCGCCGTTCCGCTGGCAGCGGCAGTACGCCCGCGACTTCGTCACCGGTATCTGGCGGATGGCGGAGGAGACCGACGTCCGTTTCGCCGTCGAGAACATGTATCCGTGGCGCTACCGGGACCGCGAGATGCTGGCGTACGCCCCCGAGTGGGACGTGACCAAGGACGACTACCGGCACTTCACCGTCGACCTGTCGCACACCGCGACCGCCCGCACCGACACCATGGCCATGGTCGACCGGATGGGCGACCGGCTCGGGCACGTGCACCTCGCGGACGGCAAGGGCTCGGCGAAGGACGAGCACCTCGTCCCCGGGCGCGGCAACCAGCCCTGCGCCGAACTGCTGGAGCGCCTGGCGCTCAGCGGCTTCGACGGCCATGTCGTCATCGAGGTCAATACACGGCGGGCCATGTCGTCCGCCGAACGTGAGGCAGACCTGGCGGAGGCCCTCGCCTTCACCCGGCTGCACCTGGCGTCCCGGGTGTCGCAGCAGTGAGCGGACACGAGTGAGCGAGCAGCAGTGAGCGGGGACCAGTGAGCGGTACGGCGAGCAGCGGTACGGCGCCGGAGCCCCGCCGCCGGGGCCGCCCCCGCCGGTCGCCCGGGGACGCAGGCCCCGGAGCCCGCGAGCGGATCCTCCAGGCCGCCCGCGACGAATTCTCCGAGCGCGGTTACGACAAGACGTCGATGCGCGGCATCGCGAAGGCGGCGGGCGTCGACGCGGCGCTCGTCCACCACTACTTCGGTACGAAGGACGACGTCTTCGCGGCCGCCATCGAGATGTCCTTCGAGCCCGCCCTGGTGATCCCCGCGGTCCTCGGCCAGGGAGGCACGGACGGCGTCGGGGAGCGGCTGGCCCGCTATTTCATCGGCGTGTGGGAGAACCCGGCGACCAGGGCACCGCTGCTCGCGGTGGTCCGGTCCGCGCTGACGAACGAGACGGCGGCGAAGGTGCTGCGCACGTTCGTGCTGCGCCGGCTGCTGGAGCGGGTGGCGGCGGAGCTCGACGTACCGGACCCGACCTTCCGGGTGGAGCTCGCGGCCTCGCACATGGTCGGGATCGCGATCCTGCGGTACGTCATCAAGGCGGAGCCGCTGGCGTCGGCGGATCCGGAGCGGATCATCGCGATGGTGGCCCCGACGCTCCAGCGGTATCTGACGCAGGAGTGACACGGGCGTGACGCGGGGCAGGGCGCGAGGTACGGCCGGGTCCCCGGCCCGTTTCCTGCCCGGGACCGTGACGCAGGCCGAGCGCCCCGTCCCGCATATCGGACGAGCTGTCCAGATCGTGGATCCGAGGCGTACGCTCGAAGCTACTCTCGTGAGTAAGCCTCGTACGTCCCATCTGCCTAAGGAGCGAGCGACGATGCCCGAGCTGAGGTCCCGCACAGTCACCCACGGCCGCAACATGGCGGGCGCGCGCGCCCTTATGCGGGCGTCGGGCGTAGCGAGCGCGGACATCGGCAAGCCGATCATCGCGGTCGCCAACTCCTTCACCGAGTTCGTCCCGGGGCACACCCACCTCGCGCCGGTCGGCCGGATCGTCTCCGACGCGATCCTGGCCGCGGGCGCCGTCCCCCGCGAGTTCAACACGATCGCCGTCGACGACGGCATCGCGATGGGCCACGGCGGCATGCTCTACTCCCTGCCCTCCCGCGACCTGATCGCCGACTCCGTCGAGTACATGGTCGAGGCGCACTGCGCGGACGCACTGATCTGCATCTCCAACTGCGACAAGATCACGCCGGGCATGCTGATGGCCGCGCTGCGCCTCAACATCCCCACGGTCTTCGTCTCCGGCGGCCCGATGGAGGCCGGCAAGGCCACCCTGGTCGACGGCACGGTCCGCAAGCTCGACCTGGTCGACGCCATCTCCGACGCGGTCAACGACAAGATCTCGGACGCGGACATCCTCCGTATCGAGGAGAACGCCTGTCCGACCTGCGGCTCCTGTTCCGGCATGTTCACCGCCAACTCGATGAACTGCCTCGCCGAGGCCATCGGCCTGGCCCTGCCCGGCAACGGCTCGGTCCTCGCCACGCACACCGCCCGCAAGGCCCTGTACGAGAACGCCGGCCGCATGATCGTCGAGATCACCAAGCGCCACTACGAGCAGGACGACCTGAGTGTCCTGCCCCGCAACATCGCCACCCGCGAGGCCTTCGAGAACGCCATGGCGCTCGACATCGCCATGGGCGGCTCCACCAACACGATCCTGCACCTGCTGGCCGCCGCCCAGGAGGCCGAGCTCGACTTCGGCCTCGACGACATGGACGAGGTCTCGCGCCGCGTCCCGTGCCTGGCCAAGGTCGCGCCGAACGTCGCCCCCGGCGGCACGTACTACATGGAGGACGTGCACCGCGCGGGCGGCATCCCCGCCATCCTGGGCGAGCTCTACCGCGGCGGCCTCCTCAACGAGGACGTGCACACCGTCCACTCCGCCACCCTCGCCGAGTGGCTGAAGACGTGGGACGTGCGCGGCGGCTCCCCGTCCGACGAGGCCGTCGAGCTGTGGCACGCGGCCCCCGGCTGCGTCCGCTCCGCGACCGCCTTCTCGCAGTCCGAGCGCTGGGACACCCTGGACACGGACGCCGAGGGCGGCTGCATCCGCTCCGTCGAGCACGCGTACTCCAGGGACGGCGGCCTGGCCGTCCTCAAGGGCAACCTCGCCGTCGACGGCTGCGTCGTGAAGACCGCCGGTGTCGACGAGTCGATCTGGACCTTCGAGGGCCCGGCGGTCGTCTGCGAGTCGCAGGACGAGGCCGTCGACAAGATCCTCCGCAAGGAGATCAAGGACGGCGACGTCGTCGTCATCCGCTACGAGGGCCCCAAGGGCGGCCCCGGCATGCAGGAGATGCTCTACCCGACGTCCTTCCTGAAGGGCCGCGGCCTCGGCAAGACCTGCGCGCTCGTCACGGACGGCCGCTTCTCGGGCGGTACGTCGGGCCTGTCCATCGGCCACGCCTCCCCGGAGGCGGCGTCGGGCGGCACGATCGCGCTCGTCGAGGACGGCGACCGCATCCGCATCGACATCCCGAACCGCACGATCGAACTCCTCGTCGCGGACGAGGACCTGGCGGCCCGCCGCGAGGCCCTCGGCGGCGTGTACGCCCCGAAGAACCGCGACCGCAAGGTCTCGCAGGCCCTGCGCGCGTACGCCGCGATGGCGACCAGCGCCGACAAGGGCGCGGTGCGGGACGTCTCGAAGCTGGGCTGAACGGAGCCTTCACCGGCGGGGCCGGGCGGGACGGAGCAACCCACTCCGTCCCGCCCGGCCCCGTTCTCCCACCAGCTCTTCCTCACCAGCGCGCCGGATCCCCGTCCCCCACGGCGAAGACGGACCCGTCGGGCGCGGTGGCGAACACCTTGCCGGGAGCGGTGACGGGGGCCGGGAGCGAGGCCGCGAAGGTGTACGGTCCCTCACCCATGCGGGGCGTGGTCTGGCCCAGCAGCCTGCCGTCGGCGGCGTCGACCGCCAGCAGCCGCCCGTCGGCGGCCGAAAGGTAGACGCGGCCTCCGGCCGTTACCGGTCGTGAGGCGCGGCTGACCGACGTCTCCAGCCGCCACCGCTGCGCGCGCTCAGCACTCCCCGCGCCCCCCGCATCCCCCGTACCGCGCATGTCGACGGCGATCAGGGAGCCGTTGACACCGAAGAGGTACGCCGTGTTCCCGCGCACCGCGGCCTGCGCCTGGTCGAGCGGTGCGACGAGCGGAACGCGGCGGGCGGTGCGCGCCGTGGTGTCGAGGCGTACGACCGCCCGCGTCACGCCGTCGGTGTCGTCCTCCAGCAGGAACAGAGCGCCGTCCGAGGTGTCGACCGGGCCGAGTATCCCGCTCAGCCGCTGTTCCCACTGCGCTTCGCCGTCGTCCGGATCGACCGCGACGACCGTGGTCGACGTACCGTCGTCCGACACCGTGGTCGCGTAGACCGGCCCCCGGCGGCCGGGCGATGTCACCCACCGGGTGCCGACGCCGCCGTGCCGCTCCGACCAGAGGGTTCTGCCCGTGGTGTTGTCGACGGCCCTGACGGCTCCGTCCGGGCCGGCCAGGAGCGCCGACTTCGCGGTGTGGAGGACGACGGTGCCGCCGGAGGCGCCGATACCGGTACTCCACCGGCGGACGCCGGTCCGCGGATCGAGGGCCTCCAGCCGGTCTCCACCGGGTGTCACGACGTGCAGGAGCCCTCCGGCGAGGACGGGAGCGCTGTCGTCCGAGCGGGAACGGGGCGCGTCGCCGGCCGTCTTCTCCGACCAGTCGGCCTTTCCGTCGGCCGGGTTCAGACGGGAAGCCTTGACACCGGTGGCGCTGCAGTAGAGGGCGCCGTCCGCGTACGCACAGGCAGGCGCGTGACTCCGCGCGCCGGCCGACAGGGAGACGCTCCAGGGACGGGCGGTCTCACTCGCCCCGGCCCGTTGCGCGACAGGCGTGGGACCGGGGCGGCCGTCGTCCACCAGCGCGCGTACGCCGAGAACGCCGCCCACGACCAGCGACGAGGCCAGAGCCACCGTGAGCGCGGCCCGCCGGAGGCCGCTCTCGCGCCGGCGGGCGGGAGCGGCGGCAACGGCCCCGGCCGGCCCGGTCGGCGCGTCGGTCCCAGCAGCCGGCGCGGCTCCCGTGGCAGTCGCTGCCTTCGCCGGAGGCTTTCTCCTTGCGGCGGTTTCCTCCGCCCCGCCCGGAACCCTCTGGGCCGGTATGAACACCTGGGTGTCGTCGGTGGTCCGGTACGCCGCGGACCGCAGCGCGGCCATCAGCGCGTCCGGCGTGGGCCGGTCGGCGGGATCCTTCGCCAGGCACCGCGTGAACAGCGGGACCAGGGCTTCCGGTACGTCCGTCAGGTCCGGCTCGTCGTGCACCACCTGGTACGCGACGATGTACGGGCTGTCGGAGTCGAAGGGGCCGCGTCCGGTCGCCGCGTGGACGAGCACGGACCCCATCGCGAACACGTCCGCTGCCGGTCCGACTTCGCGCGGGCGCTGGAACTGCTCGGGCGCCATGAACGGCGGCGTACCGATCAGCTTGCCGGTCTCCGTCCGCAGATCGCTGTCCGTCGGCCGGGAGATGCCGAAGTCGATGACCTTGGGCCCGTCGGCCGCCAGCAGCACGTTGCTCGGCTTGAGATCGCGGTGCACCACGCCCGCGCGATGGATGTCGCGCAGCGACTCGGCGAGTCCAGCGCCGAGTCTGAGCAACTCCTCTGTACTCAGAGGACCGTTCCGCTTGACGCGTTCGGCAAGGGTGGGGCCCTCGATGAACAGGGTGGCCATCCAAGGCCGTTCGGCATCCGTGTCGGCGTCCACGACGGGTGCGGTGAACGCCCCGCTCACCCGGCGGGCGGCGGAGACCTCCTGCCGGAAGCGAGCCCTGAACTCGGGATCTGCGGCAAAGTCGGCGTGCACCACCTTGACGGCGAGACGCAACCCGGAGCCGGAGGTGGCAAGATGGACCACACCCATGCCTCCTGAGCCGAGCACGGCTTCGAGCCGGTACTGCCCGGCGTAATCCGGATGCTCCGCTTCCGGTCCTGTCCCGGTGCTGCGCAGCGGCGGCATCGTCCACCCCCGTGTGAATCGTCCGCAAGCGAGACGCACGGAGCCTAGTCGATGATGCGTGCGATGTCGGTGTGGCTTGCTAGCCTGCGCGGCGTACGAAATACGTACATCGACGGGGGAGGGCCTCATGGCCGTGGGAGAAGACGCGGGAACCATCGAGAAGACCGCCGAGAAGGCCGCCGGGGAGGCAGTCGCGACCACGGCTGCCACCGCCACCGCGGAGACGCTGGCGGTGCGGTATCCCGTCGCTCCGGGCTACCGGGTGAACGTGCGCAGTGGCCCCGGCACCAACTACCGGATCGTCAAGGTCCTGCCGTACGACGCACGCGTGCCGATCAACTGCCAGTGCCCCGGGACGACCGTGTCGGGGCCGTACGGGACGACGAACCTCTGGTCCAACATCGCGAACAGCCAGTTCGTTTCGGACGCGTACATCAACACCGGCAGCGACGGCTATGTCGCCGTGCGCTGCGCCTGACGACGACGAGGGGGGCACGCCACATGCTTCCCACCGGTCCCGCCGGACCCGCCGTCACCGTCGACGGCACCCTGGTCGCATTCGGACGGGTGGTGGGCGCCGCCGGAGTGACGGCAGCGTCCGCCCCGGCCGGGTGCGCGGCCACCCCCGGCGGAGCCCTGGCCGACGAGGTCCTCGGTACCCGGTCGCACCCGGCTGACGCCTCAACGCCAGGCCGGGCCCGGGAACGCAGTACCGGCTGATCGAGACCCTGCCGTACGGCGTCGGAGTTCCCGTCTGCTGCTCCACTGCCGGAAGCCGGGCGAGACGGTCACGGGCCCGTACGGGACACCCGAGCTGTCGGGAGAACATCGCGGGCGGGCAGTTCGTTTCGGACGCACGCGTGAATACGGACCGCGACGGTCGCGTCGCCGTGCGCTGCGCCCGACCGCCCGCCTCTCCCACCCCTAGCCCACCGGGGATAATCGACCCGTGAGCGAAAACGCCGACGGCACCCCGACCACCCCCGCCGCCCCGGGCGACGGCGGAGGCGGCGGCCCGCAGCCCGAGCCCATCCGGTTCTTCGGCACGACCTGGGTGGACCACGGCAACGGCTACGGGCTGCGCCGGGCCGGGGCCGCCGTCGGTTCACTGGCCGCCGCTGCCGCCGGCTGCTTCGTGCTGCGCTTCGCCTACCAGGGCCTGGCGATCGCCGACGTCGGCAGCTTCCTGAACATCCTGGTGGTCGCCATGTTCGCGATCTGCAGCGCGATCGCCTTCCGCCGCACCTGGACGGGGTACGCACACCGCCCCGACCCCGCCGCCGAGGCCTCGCTGCGCAGCCTGAAGAGCATCGGCTTCATCGGCGTACTCCTCGCGTACTTCTTCCGCTCGCTCACCGAGGCCCCGGGCGAGAAGCTGCACCGCAGCGAGTACGAGACGGCCCTCATCCAGTACGAACGCCGCCGGGGATCCCGCACGGGCAACCCGGCGGCCCGCAAGAAGAAGCCCAGGCGACGCCGGTAGCGGGCCCGGCGGCAGGAGGCCGCGCGGACGGCCCCCTGCCCGTGGATGTCCCCGGCCGCCCCGGGCGAGGACCGGCTCCGGGGCGGACCTCGACGCGTTCGAGGAACAGCACACACGCCTCCGGGGCATCGCCTGCCGCATCACCGGATCGGTCGCCACCACCGCCGCAGAGGAGACCTGGCCGCGCCGGCCGGCGCTCCCGGACGGCGAGACCCGCGATCCGCGCCCGTACGCCGGCACGAACCCGCCGCCGGTGCCCGCCCCTCACCACCCACCCGCTGTCCCGGCTCCTCGGGGTACCGGCGCCCAGCACGACACCGCCCGCGCCACCGGCATCATCCCGGCCGCCCCCGCCTTCGCCGTCATCGTCATCGGCGGCGACTTCCCCAGCATCGAGACGGCCACCGCCGAGCCCGGCTGCTGACCGGCGGGCAGCTCGCTCCGGGTCTCCCCTTCCGCGACCGCGCCCCTGTCCGTACGACGCTCGAAGCGCTCGGGGTGCGTGTCGGAGAGGGGCACCATGCCGACGGCTCCGGCACGGTCGCCCGGTACCGTCGTCCGGGCCGGCGCGATGACCGCCCGCACCGGGCCGACGGCCACCGCCGGCCCGGCCCTCGACGGCACGGGCCGCATCCGTGTGGCCGCGGCCCTGCGCTCGGTCCCGCACCCCGGGACCCGCGCCGCAGGGCTACTCGGCCGCCGGCCTGCGCATGTCCTGCGCCGCGGTCCGGCCCACGGGCGCGCACGCCGCCGTATCCGTCATCGCGGAGGCCCGGTGCCAGGAGCCCGAGCCCCTGAAGTTCCGGTACATGATCCCGTGCGTGAGTCCGGGACGCCGCGAGGGCCGGATCCGGTTCGTGCGCGCCGACGACTCGCGCCGACGACTCGCGCCGACGACTCGCGCCGACGGCTCGCCCCGCGAGCGCGTCCTCACCGGCCGGCCGCGGGGCCGCCTTCGTGAAGGAGCAGATCGTACGTTCCACGATCCGCGCTCTGCGCCTGGCATCCGCCACCCCGCCCTGGTCCGCGGCCTCCCGGCCCGGAACCGACTCCACGGCCCCACAGCCCGACAGCCCCAGGGCCCCATAGCCCCACGGGCCCGGAACCCCACAGCCCCACGGGCCCAGAACCCCACAGACCCGCGGGGCCCGACCCACCACCGCCGGGCCGCGACCCGGCGGCGTATCAACCGCCCGGGTCCTTGACGCACACCACCACCGGGAGCATTATTCAACACATGATGAATTACGCCCCCGAGCCCGCGGTCACGGCAGACGGGGCCGCCGTGACCGCCCACGGCCTCACCGTCGTACGAGGCCGGCGCACCGTCCTGCGAAACCTCGACTTCGCCGTCCCCCGAGGCAGAATCACCGGCCTCCTGGGCCCCTCGGGCTGCGGCAAAACGACCCTCATGCGAGCCGTCGTCGGCACCCAGGCCAAAGTCACCGGCACCCTCGAAGTCCTGGGCCGCCCGGCCGGCGACGCGACCCTCCGCCCCCGCATCGGCTACGTGACCCAAGCTCCCTCCGTCTACGCCGATCTCACGGTTCGTCAGAACCTGGACTACTTCGCGACCGTTCTCCGGCCCGGCCGCGACCACCGCGAAGCCCGCCACGACGCCGTCACCCGCGCCATCGCCGACGTCGACCTCACCTCGCACCAGGCCGCCCTGGCCGGCAGCCTCTCCGGCGGCCAGAGCAGCCGCGTGTCCCTGGCCGTGGCCCTCCTCGCCATGCCCGAACTCCTCGTCCTGGACGAACCGACCGTCGGCCTCGACCCGGTCCTGCGCCGTGACCTGTGGACTCTCTTCCACACCCTCGCGGACCGCGGCGCCACCCTCCTCATCTCCTCCCACGTGATGGACGAGGCCGAACGCTGCCACCGCCTCCTCCTCATGCGCGAGGGCGAGATCCTGGCCGAGGGAACCCCCGAAGCCCTCCGCTCCCGTACGCACCGCGCCACGGTGGAAGAGGCGTTCCTCCACCTGGTCGACGAGGCGGACTCCCGCCAGGAGGCAACCCGATGAACGCTTCCCGCACCCTCGCCACAGCCGCCCGCGTCCTGACCCAGCTGCGCCACGACCCCCGGACGATCGCGCTCATGCTCCTCGTCCCGGTAGTGATGATCACGCTGCTGCGCTTCGTCTTCGACGCGTCACCGCGGACCTTCGACTCCATCGGCGCGTCCCTGCTCGGGATCTTCCCCCTCATCACGATGTTCCTGGTGACATCGATCGCCACCCTGCGAGAACGCACCTCGGGCACCCTCGAACGCCTCCTCGCCATGCCCCTGGCCAAGGCCGACCTGATCGCGGGCTACGCCCTGGCCTTCGGCCTCCTGGCCGTAGTCCAATCAGCCCTGGCCACAGGGGCCTCCCTCTGGTTCCTGGGCCTGGACGTGGTCGGCTCTCCCTGGCTGCTGCTCCTGATCGCCCTCCTCGACGCACTGCTGGGCACAGCACTGGGCCTGTTCGTCTCGGCCTTCGCCGCGTCGGAATTCCAGGCCGTCCAGTTCATGCCGGCGGTGATCTTCCCGCAGCTGCTTCTGTGCGGCCTGTTCACTCCCCGCGACACGATGCAGCCGGCCCTGGAGGCGATCTCGAACGTGTTTCCCATGTCGTACGCCGTGGACGGCATGAACGAAGTCCTGCGCCACACGGACGTGACGTTCACCTTCGTCCGGGACGCCGCGATCGTCGCGGCCGTAGCCCTCCTGGTCCTCATCCTGGGCGCAGCCACCCTCCGCCGCCGCACCACGTAGTACCTCATCCCACCGGACCGTCCCACTTCCGCCCGGCCACCTCGAGCCCGCCCGGCGGTCGAGGGCAAAGGGGGCCTGGGGCCCGCCTGAGTTCCGAAAGGAGACGTGCAGGGGAACAACCCCACGCAGCGCCCGCCCCACCTCACCCCGCCCCAGGTCACCCATCCCGTTCCGCCCACCGGACACCCCGCCCCCGCCCCGCCCCCCGGTGCGAAGATGTCCCCTGAACGACAGAGAACCAGACGCACCGGACAACACCGGACGCGCCCACCGGCGAGGTGAACCGCATGACCCAGACAGTCGCATTCCTCGGCACCGGAAAAATCGGCGAGGCCCTGCTCAGCGGAATGATCCGAGCCGGCTGGCGCCCCGCCGACCTCCTGGTCACCGCCCGCCGCCCCGAGCGCGCCGAAGAACTCCGCACCCGCTACGGCGTCGAACCGGTGACCAACGCCGAAGCCGCCAAGCGCGCCGACACCCTCATCCTCACGGTCAAGCCGCAGGACATGGGCAAGCTCCTCGACGAACTCGCCCCCCACGTCCCCGCCGACCGCCTGGTCATCAGCGGCGCCGCCGGCATCCCCACCGCCTACTTCGAAGAGCGCCTCGCCCCCAACACCCCGGTCGTCCGCGTCATGACGAACACCCCCGCCCTCGTGGACGAGGCGATGTCCGTCATCTCGGCCGGCACCCACGCCACCCCCGAGCACCTCCTCCACACCGAGGAGATCTTCGGCGGTGTAGGCAAGACACTCCGCGTCCCCGAGTCCCAGCAGGACGCGGCCACAGCCCTCTCCGGCTCCGGCCCGGCGTACTTCTACTACCTCGTCGAGGCGATGACCGACGCCGGCATCCTCCTCGGCCTGCCCCGCGCCCAGGCCCACGACCTGATCGTCCAGGCAGCCATCGGCGCGGCCGTGATGCTCCGCGACAGCGGCGAACACCCGGTGAAGCTCCGCGAGGCAGTCACCTCACCCGCCGGAACCACCATCAACGCGATCCGCGAGCTCGAGAACCACGGTGTACGAGCCGCCCTCATCGCAGCCCTCGAAGCGGCCCGCGACCGCAGCCGCGAGCTCGCCTCGGGCAACGGCTGAGCCCAGGCGACTACCCGACACCCGCACCCGCGCCCGGGGCCAGGGCCGGCGAACCGGAACCGCCCACCCGCTCCGCCGCCCGCACCAGCTCCTCCGCCCCCACCACTTGCGCGAACCCACCGTCGTGCAGCGACACGGCGGTGGCCCGCGCCAGCTCATCGGCGCTCAGCGTCCACCCCCACGGCCCGACCCCGTCGAAGGTGTACGTCGCATCCAGCGCGAACAGCACCTCGTACCCCAGGTTCCCGCCCATCCGAGCCGTCGTCTCGGCGCACATGTTGGTCTGGATCCCGGCCACGACGATCTGCCGCACCCCGCCCGTGCCCCCCACCCCCTTCAGACTTCGCGGCCCACCTCGCCACCAGCCCACGCGACTACCGCGCGGCCTTCCGCCGCCCTCAGCCCGCAGGCAGCAGCCCGATGGCCCGATAAGCGGCGTCCACCGTCGGCCGCGCCATCCCCCGAGCCCGCTCCGCTCCCTCCCTCAGCACCTGATCCACGTAACCGGGATCGGCCGCCAGCTCCGCGTGCCGCTCCCGCACCGGCCGCAGCAACTCGACGACAGCCTCCGCGGTGTCCTTCTTCAACGCCCCGTACGACTCGTATACACCGGCCAGCTCCTCCGGGTTCCCACCCTCACAAGCCGCGAGCACATCCAGCAGATTCGCGACCCCGGGCCTCTCCTCCCGGTCGTACTCCACCTCGCGCCCACTGTCCGTCACGGCCCGCATGATCTTCTTCCGCACCACCTCGGGCTCATCGAGCAGATAGACGATCCCCGCGGTGGCCGCGTGCGACTTCCCCATCTTCGAAGTCGGCTCCTGAAGGTCCATGACCCGAGCGGCCACCTCCGGACGCGTGGCCTTCGGCACCACGAAGGTGTGCCCGTACCTCTGGTTGAACCGCACCGCCAGATCCCGCGTCAGCTCGACGTGCTGCGTCTGGTCGTCCCCCACAGGAACCTCGTCCGTCCCGTAAGCCAGGATGTCCGCCGCCATGAGCACGGGATACGTCAGCAACGACAACCGCACACTCTCCCCGGCCGCCCGCGCCCGCGCGCTCTTCTCCTTGTACTGGATCATCCGCCGCAGCTCACCGTCCGTGGCCGTGCATTCCATTACGTACGACAGCCGCGCGTGCTCATCCACGTGGCTCTGCACGAACACGGTGCACAGCGCCGGATCGAGCCCGGCCGCCAGCAGCAGCGTGGCGGCCTGCCGACTGAGCCGCCGTACCCGCGCCGGATCGTGTTCGACGGTCAGCGCGTGCAGGTCCACGACACAGAACAGCGCGTCGGCCCGGTGCTGATCGGTCTCGGCCCACCGCCGCACGGCCCCGAGATAGTTGCCCAGCGTCAGGTGCCCGGTCGGCTTGACCCCGCTGAAGATCCGCGTCATCTCTCTTGCCTCCTGGTAGGAGCCGCCACCACCGGCGGCCGGCCTCCCGGAGGGAGAAACGCCAACGGCCGCCGAAGCGGCGGCCGTTGAGCGCATACGTGTCTGCCGGCCGCCGTCAGGCGGCCCGCCACCCCTGGGGGTACGTACGCGAAGTCATGGCCCCCACGATAGCGGCGGAGCCCCCGGTTGACAGGGGATTGACACCTACGTAGTGTTCTCCGAGTTGTCCGACGTGAGCACCGGCCCCGGCCGGCCCCGGACAACCATTTCGCAGTAACCACTGAGCGAGCGACTGTCGTCGCCCCGTTCTTGTGCGCATTTGCGAAATGAGGAATCCACGTTCGAAGGAACGAAACCCCGATTAGCTCGGGGCTGAGGATTCCGCTAATGTCTCACTCGTCGGAACGGCCCAAGGGCCGGAAAGGCAAATCCCGCCGACCGGGGATCGGGTCCGAAAGGATCTGATAGAGTCGGAATCGCTGGAAAGGGAAACGCGGAAGCGGGGAACTTGAAGGTGCCGAGGAAGTCGGACCGGAAAGGGTCTGATAGAGTCGGGAACACGAAATGCCGAACGAAAGCCCGGAGGAAAGCCCGCGAGGGTGAGTACGAAGGAAGCGTCCGTTCCTTGAGAACTCAACAGCGTGCCAAAAGTCAACGCCAGATATGTTGATACCCCGGCCCACCTGTGGTGGGCTGAGGTTCCTTTGAAGAAGTCCCGGCCGCCCGTGCGGTGGCCGGGCGAATCACAGCGAGGACGTTGAGGACAGCGGGTCTTATTCCGGCCCGTTCTGTTCCGCTCTTTCGTGATGTGTGGTCCCGATCACGGGAAAACATTCATGGAGAGTTTGATCCTGGCTCAGGACGAACGCTGGCGGCGTGCTTAACACATGCAAGTCGAACGATGAAGCCCTTCGGGGTGGATTAGTGGCGAACGGGTGAGTAACACGTGGGCAATCTGCCCTTCACTCCGGGACAAGCCCTGGAAACGGGGTCTAATACCGGATAACACTTCTTCGGGCATCCGAAGAGGTTGAAAGCTCCGGCGGTGAAGGATGAGCCCGCGGCCTATCAGCTTGTTGGTGGGGTAGTGGCCCACCAAGGCGACGACGGGTAGCCGGCCTGAGAGGGCGACCGGCCACACTGGGACTGAGACACGGCCCAGACTCCTACGGGAGGCAGCAGTGGGGAATATTGCACAATGGGCGAAAGCCTGATGCAGCGACGCCGCGTGAGGGATGACGGCCTTCGGGTTGTAAACCTCTTTCAGCAGGGAAGAAGCGCAAGTGACGGTACCTGCAGAAGAAGCGCCGGCTAACTACGTGCCAGCAGCCGCGGTAATACGTAGGGCGCAAGCGTTGTCCGGAATTATTGGGCGTAAAGAGCTCGTAGGCGGCTTGTCGCGTCGGATGTGAAAGCCCGGGGCTTAACCCCGGGTCTGCATTCGATACGGGCAGGCTAGAGTGTGGTAGGGGAGATCGGAATTCCTGGTGTAGCGGTGAAATGCGCAGATATCAGGAGGAACACCGGTGGCGAAGGCGGATCTCTGGGCCATTACTGACGCTGAGGAGCGAAAGCGTGGGGAGCGAACAGGATTAGATACCCTGGTAGTCCACGCCGTAAACGTTGGGAACTAGGTGTTGGCGACATTCCACGTCGTCGGTGCCGCAGCTAACGCATTAAGTTCCCCGCCTGGGGAGTACGGCCGCAAGGCTAAAACTCAAAGGAATTGACGGGGGCCCGCACAAGCAGCGGAGCATGTGGCTTAATTCGACGCAACGCGAAGAACCTTACCAAGGCTTGACATATACCGGAAACATCCAGAGATGGGTGCCCCCTTGTGGTCGGTATACAGGTGGTGCATGGCTGTCGTCAGCTCGTGTCGTGAGATGTTGGGTTAAGTCCCGCAACGAGCGCAACCCTTGTCCTGTGTTGCCAGCATGCCCTTCGGGGTGATGGGGACTCACAGGAGACCGCCGGGGTCAACTCGGAGGAAGGTGGGGACGACGTCAAGTCATCATGCCCCTTATGTCTTGGGCTGCACACGTGCTACAATGGCCGGTACAATGAGCTGCGATGCCGCGAGGCGGAGCGAATCTCAAAAAGCCGGTCTCAGTTCGGATTGGGGTCTGCAACTCGACCCCATGAAGTCGGAGTTGCTAGTAATCGCAGATCAGCATTGCTGCGGTGAATACGTTCCCGGGCCTTGTACACACCGCCCGTCACGTCACGAAAGTCGGTAACACCCGAAGCCGGTGGCCCAACCCCTTGTGGGAGGGAGCTGTCGAAGGTGGGACTGGCGATTGGGACGAAGTCGTAACAAGGTAGCCGTACCGGAAGGTGCGGCTGGATCACCTCCTTTCTAAGGAGCACTTCCAGGCCGGCTCTGCCGGTCCAGGGGCCAGTTCATCGGCGAACGTCCGGTGCTGGTTGCTCATGGGTGGAACGTTGACTACTCGGCACGGTTCGCAAGGTTTGCCAGTACTGCCCTTCGGGGTGTGGAACGTGAGGCCGGGTGGATCGGGTCGGGCACGCTGTTGGGTGTCTGAGGGCACGGACCGTTTGGTCTGTGGCTTCGCGATGCCGGCCCCAGTGCACTCACCTGTAAGGGTGGGGTGATGGGTGGCTGGTCGTTGCTTGAGAACTGCACAGTGGACGCGAGCATCTGTGGCCAAGTTTTTAAGGGCGCACGGTGGATGCCTTGGCACCAGGAACCGATGAAGGACGTGGGAGGCCACGATAGTCCCCGGGGAGCCGTCAACCAGGCTTTGATCCGGGGGTTTCCGAATGGGGAAACCCGGCAGTCGTCATGGGCTGTCACCCGTACCTGAACACATAGGGTGCGTGGAGGGAACGCGGGGAAGTGAAACATCTCAGTACCCGCAGGAAGAGAAAACAACCGTGATTCCGGGAGTAGTGGCGAGCGAAACCGGATGAGGCCAAACCGTATGCGTGTGATACCCGGCAGGGGTTGCGCATGCGGGGTTGTGGGATTGCACTTCAACAGTCTGCCGGCTGTTGGGCGAGTCAGAAACCGTTGGTGTAGGCGAAGGACATGCGAAAGGTCCGGCGTAGAGGGTAAGACCCCCGTAGCTGAAACATCAACGGCTTGCTTGTGCAACACCCAAGTAGCACGGGGCCCGAGAAATCCCGTGTGAATCTGGCGGGACCACCCGTTAAGCCTAAATATTCCCTGGTGACCGATAGCGGATAGTACCGTGAGGGAATGGTGAAAAGTACCGCGGGAGCGGAGTGAAATAGTACCTGAAACCGTGTGCCTACAAGCCGTGGGAGCGTCGCTGTATGTGCTTGCACATGCGGTCGTGACTGCGTGCCTTTTGAAGAATGAGCCTGCGAGTTAGCGGTGTGTAGCGAGGTTAACCCGTGTGGGGAAGCCGTAGCGAAAGCGAGTCCGAACAGGGCGGTTGAGTTGCACGCTCTAGACCCGAAGCGGAGTGATCTAGCCATGGGCAGGTTGAAGCGGAGGTAAGACTTCGTGGAGGACCGAACCCACCAGGGTTGAAAACCTGGGGGATGACCTGTGGTTAGGGGTGAAAGGCCAATCAAACTCCGTGATAGCTGGTTCTCCCCGAAATGCATTTAGGTGCAGCGTCGTGTGTTTCTTGCCGGAGGTAGAGCACTGGATAGGCGATGGGCCCTACCGGGTTACTGACCTTAGCCAAACTCCGAATGCCGGTAAGTGAGAGCACGGCAGTGAGACTGTGGGGGATAAGCTCCATGGTCGAGAGGGAAACAGCCCAGAGCATCGACTAAGGCCCCTAAGCGTACGCTAAGTGGGAAAGGATGTGGAGTCGCAGAGACAACCAGGAGGTTGGCTTAGAAGCAGCCACCCTTGAAAGAGTGCGTAATAGCTCACTGGTCAAGTGATTCCGCGCCGACAATGTAGCGGGGCTCAAGCGTACCGCCGAAGTCGTGTCATTCACACATATATCCCCAACGGGAGTGTGGATGGGTAGGGGAGCGTCGTGTGCCGGGTGAAGCCGCGCCGGAAGGCAGTGGTGGACGGTACACGAGTGAGAATGCAGGCATGAGTAGCGATACACACGTGAGAAACGTGTGCGCCGATTGACTAAGGGTTCCTGGGTCAAGCTGATCTGCCCAGGGTAAGTCGGGACCTAAGGCGAGGCCGACAGGCGTAGTCGATGGACAACCGGTTGATATTCCGGTACCCGCTTTGAAACGCCCAGTATCGAATCCTCTGATGCTAAGGCCGTGAAGCCGTCCCGGAGCCTTCGGGCAAAGGGAAGTGGTGGAGCCGCCGGCCCAAGGTGGTAGTAGGTAAGCGATGGGGTGACGCAGGAAGGTAGTCCAGCCCGGGCGGTGGTTGTCCCGGGGTAAGGGTGTAGGCCGAGGGGTAGGCAAATCCGTCCCTCATCAAGGCTGAGACCTGATGCCGAGCCGATTGTGGTGAAGTGGATGATCCTATGCTGTCGAGAAAAGCCTCTAGCGAGTTTCATGGCGGCCCGTACCCTAAACCGACTCAGGTGGTCAGGTAGAGAATACCGAGGCGTTCGGGTGAACTATGGTTAAGGAACTCGGCAAAATGCCCCCGTAACTTCGGGAGAAGGGGGGCCATCACCGGTGACGAGTCTTGCACTCCGAGCTGGGGGTGGCCGCAGAGACCAGCGAGAAGCGACTGTTTACTAAAAACACAGGTCCGTGCGAAGCCGTAAGGCGATGTATACGGACTGACGCCTGCCCGGTGCTGGAACGTTAAGGGGACCGGTTAGTGACCTTTCGGGGTTGCGAAGCTGAGAACTTAAGCGCCAGTAAACGGCGGTGGTAACTATAACCATCCTAAGGTAGCGAAATTCCTTGTCGGGTAAGTTCCGACCTGCACGAATGGCGTAACGACTTCTCGACTGTCTCAACCATAGGCCCGGTGAAATTGCACTACGAGTAAAGATGCTCGTTTCGCGCAGAAGGACGGAAAGACCCCGGGACCTTTACTACAGTTTGATATTGGTGTTCGGTTCGGCTTGTGTAGGATAGGTGGGAGACTTTGAAGCATGCACGCCAGTGTGTGTGGAGTCAATCTTGAAATACCACTCTGGTCGTGCTGGATGTCTAACCTCGGTCCGTGATCCGGATCAGGGACAGTGTCTGATGGGTAGTTTAACTGGGGCGGTTGCCTCCTAAAGAGTAACGGAGGCGCCCAAAGGTTCCCTCAGCCTGGTTGGCAATCAGGTGTTGAGTGTAAGTGCACAAGGGAGCTTGACTGTGAGACCGACGGGTCGAGCAGGGACGAAAGTCGGGACTAGTGATCCGGCAGTGGCTTGTGGAAGCGCTGTCGCTCAACGGATAAAAGGTACCCCGGGGATAACAGGCTGATCTTCCCCAAGAGTCCATATCGACGGGATGGTTTGGCACCTCGATGTCGGCTCGTCGCATCCTGGGGCTGGAGTCGGTCCCAAGGGTTGGGCTGTTCGCCCATTAAAGCGGTACGCGAGCTGGGTTTAGAACGTCGTGAGACAGTTCGGTCCCTATCCTCTGCGCGCGTAGGAATATTGAGAAGGGCTGTCCCTAGTACGAGAGGACCGGGACGGACGAACCTCTGGTGTGCCAGTTGTCCTGCCAAGGGCATGGCTGGTTGGCTACGTTCGGAAAGGATAACCGCTGAAAGCATCTAAGCGGGAAGCCTGCTTCGAGATGAGTGTTCCCACCCCCTTCGAGGGGTTAAGGCTCCCAGTAGACGACTGGGTTGATAGGCCAGATGTGGAAGCCCGGCAACGGGTGGAGCTGACTGGTACTAATAGGCCGAGGGCTTGTCCTCAGTTGCTCGCGTCCACTGTGTTTGTTCTGAAGTAACGAACCGTGCCCATGTCCGGTTGGTTCAACTTCACAGTGTTTCGGTGGTCATAGCGTTAGGGAAACGCCCGGTTACATTCCGAACCCGGAAGCTAAGCCTTTCAGCGCCGATGGTACTGCAGGGGGGACCCTGTGGGAGAGTAGGACACCGCCGAACAATTCTTGTGGGAGAGCCCCGCACCTTCTGGTGCGGGGCTTTTTTGCGTTTAAGGTCAAGTCATGCGCTACGACCTCATCATTTTCGACAATGACGGCGTCCTTGTGGACAGTGAGCCGATTTCCAACACCGTCCTCGCCGGTTACCTGAGCGAGCTGGGACACCCCACCTCCTACGAGGAGTCGCTGCGGGACTTCCTGGGCGGGGCAGTGCACCGGATTCACGATGTCGTGCTGGAGCGGTCCGGGCAGCGGCTGCCCGAGGACTTCGACAAGACGCTGCATGCCCGGATTTTCGCCGCCTTCGAGCAGGAGCTGAAGCCGGTTGCCGGGGCGGAGGAGCTGCTGGGGCAACTGGTGGCGGACGGGACCTCGTACTGTCTCGCGTCCTCCGGGAGTCATGAGCGGATCAGGGTCGGGCACCTGGTGGCCGGGCTGGACGAGTGGTTCGAGGAGAGCTGGATCTTCAGCTCACAGGACGTAGGGCGGGGCAAGCCGGCGCCGGACCTCTTCCTTCACGCCGCGCAGCGGATGGGCGTACCGGCAGAGCGGTGTGTCGTGGTGGAGGACAGTCCGCTCGGGGTGGAGGCGGCCAGGGCCGCGGGGATGCACGTGTACGGCTTCACGGCCATGACTCCGGCGGACAGGCTGCCCGGGGCCACCGGGTATTTCTCCGAGCTGAGAGAGCTGCCGGCGTTGCTTGCGTGATGTCTACCTGTGGGTAGGTGACGGGCCTACGCTGTGCGGCCATGACTGACGCGCGTCTGCGGCACGGCAGGGCTTCCTTGGGGTTGAGCTTCTTCGCACAGGGTGTGGCGTTCGCGCTTCTCGTGACGCGGCTGCCGGCCGTTCAGGACCGGTACGGGATATCCGACGGGCTGCTTCCCGTCTTCCTGGCCACCGTGCCGATCCTGGCGGGTGTGGGCAGCGTCGGCACTGAGCAGTTGGTGAAGCGGGTCGCACCGAGCGCCGTGCTGCGGTGGTCGCAGCCGGTGGTGCTGCTGGCGCTTCTCGGGGTCGGGGCCGGCAGCGAGATGTGGCAAGTGGGTGTGGCGCTGGGGGCGTTCGGGCTTGCGGTCGGGGCGTTGGACGCGTCGATGAACATGCTGGGGGTGAGCCTTCAGCGGGCGTCCGGGCGCAGCATCATGCTCGGTTTCCATGCGGCGTACAGCCTGGGTGGGATCGTGGGGGCGTCGCTGGCGTGGGTGGGGGCGCAGGGAGGAATCTCGCTGCTCGCCTCGTATCTGCCGGTGGTGGTCGTGCTGTTGCCTGCGGCGTTTGGCGGCAGCCGGTGGTATGCCGACGGTGTGGTTGCGGCGGGGGAGGAGGAAGCCGCTTCGGGGAGTGGGCCGGGTGGCTTCAAGCTGCTGCTGCCGCTGTGCCTGGTGATGACGTTCGCTTACATCGGGGACGCGACGGTTTCGAACTGGAGCGCCAAGTACCTTCAGGACGTGCTCGGTTCGTCGGAGCAGGCGGCGACTCTTCCGTACAACGTGTATATGGTCACGACCTTGGTCGGGCGGGCCGTCGGGGACCTTGGGGTGCGGCGCTTCGGGTCCGTCGCCGTGGTGCGGGGAGGGACGCTGCTCGCCGCGGGCGGGTTCGCTGTGGTGGCGGGGGCGCCGGGGACGGGCGCGGGGATGCTCGGGTTCACGATGCTCGGGTTCGGGCTGTGCGTGATCGTGCCGCAGACGTTCGCGGCGGCGGGGCGGTTGTTTCCCGGGGCGGCGAGTGACGCGGCTGTCGCCCGGCTCAACGTCTTCAATTACGTGGGGTTCCTGGTCGGGGCGCCGTTGGTGGGGGCGCTCGGGGAGGCATGGAGCTATCGGGGGGCCATGCTCGTACCCATGGGTTTGGTGTTGGTGACGCTGGTGTACGCCCGGTCGTTCGCATCCGGGGACCGACCGATACGGTGGCGGGCATGAGCGGGCGCGCACTGTTGATGTGGGATGACGCGGTAACTGGCTACGACTTCGGGGCGAGCCACCCGATGGACCCGGTCAGGCTCGACCTGACGATGGGACTGGTACGGGCGTACGGGCTCGACCGGGTGGTGGATGTGGTCGCCGCGCCGGTCGCGGGGGACTCGACGCTGCGGCTCGTGCACCGCGAGGACTACGTGGCGGCGGTGCGGGCGGCTTCGGCGGATCCGCGGGGAGCGGATCAGGCGTACGGGCTGGGAACCGTCGACGATCCGGCTTTCGCCGGCATGCACGAGGCCTCCGCGCTGATCGCCGGGCAGTCGGTGGGGGCGGCGGAGGCGGTCTGGCGGGGGGAGGCCGCGCACGCGGTGAACTTCGCGGGCGGGCTGCACCACGCGATGCCGGGAGGCGCGGCGGGGTTCTGCATCTACAACGACGCGGCGCTCGCGATCGCGCGACTGCTGGAGCTGGGTGCGGAGCGGGTCGCGTACGTGGATGTGGACGTGCACCACGGGGACGGGGTGCAGGCGGCGTTCTGGGACGACCCGCGGGTTCTGACGGTGTCGCTCCACGAGCACCCGAGGACGCTGTTTCCGGGGACGGGGTGGCCGGAGGAGACGGGCGCGAGCGGGGCGGGGGAGGGTTCGGCGGTGAACGTGGCGCTGCCGGCGGGGACGGGGGACGCGGGGTGGCTGCGGGCGTTCCACGCGGTCGTGCCGGAGCTGTTGGCGGACTTCCGGCCTCAGGTGCTGGTCACGCAGCACGGGGCGGACACGCACTTCGAGGATCCGCTGGCGCATCTGGCCGTTTCGCTGGACGCCCAGCGGGCGGTGCAGGCGGCCTGCCACGACCTGGCTCATGAGTACGTGGAAGGTGGGGCATGGGTGGCGCTGGGGGGCGGGGGATATGCGGTGGTGGACGTCGTACCGCGTTCCTGGACGCACCTGGTGGGGATCGCGGCGCACCGGCCGATTGATCCGGAGTCGGTGATCCCGGCGTCCTGGCGGGACGAAGTGTACGCGCGTACGCGGCAGTTGGGTCCGGGGCGGATGACGGACGGGCTCACGCCGGCCTGGAAGGGGTGGGACGCGGGGTACGACCCGGCGGACCGGTTGGACCAGGCGGTGCTGGCGGCCCGGCGAGCGGTGTTTCCTCTGCGGGGGTTGCTGGCGTAGGGCGGTGGAGCGCGGCGGGCCGGGTTACGCCGAGTGTGGGGTGTGTTCGGGGTTTCGGGAAAAAGGGGGTGAGGGTGCGGGAGCATCGGGAGGGTGTTGAGTACCGGCGCGCTGCGTGCGCATCTGTTGGCGGCCCGGCTGGCCGGGCCCGTGGCCACCTCGCGCGAGAAGAGCCTGCGGAGCTATCGGCTGTTCGCCGCGCGGGATCCGCGGGTATTGCTCGGGCTCGATCCCGAATGGGCCTGGGACGAGCTCGACGTGATGGCTCTGATGGCCGACAAGTGTGGGGTTTCTGATGATCCGGGATGTGTCACCGGGACTGATGTGATTGACCCCGAGCGGACTCTGGCCGGGCTGGAGGCCTTCGCGCGGAGGCTGGGGGAAGCCGCCGCACGGCGGGTGCCGGTGCTGTTCGGGACCGGGCATCCGCACCGTTTGCTCGAGTTCTACGCCGGCCTCGCAGACGCTTTGTCGGCGGCGGGGTGCCTCGTCCTCACACCCGCGCAGGGGCGATGTGTCGACATAACGACCCGGTTCGGCGTACGTACGTACAGCCTTGACTACGTACGAGGAGTCGCGCTGATGCGCGAACCCGGCGTGCGCGGCCCCGCGAGTGAGACCGGCGCACACAGCCATTCCCCCCTCCCGATCCGGGTCGCGCTCGCCGCTGCGGGGGAAGGCGGCGGCCCTCTGCCCGGACTGGTCGTGGGGGACCACGGGTGGGTCTGCGGTGCAGGTCAGCTCGGTATTGAGGCCATCGGACTCGCAGATACGGACGACCCCGCGCTGTTCGTCGGAGAGGCCGAGGGGCAGGTGTCTGTCGCCGTTCCGCTTGATGACGCTGTGCGGTCTGATTACTACCGGCCGCTTACTCGCTATGTACTCAATCGGGCGTGTCTGTCACAGTAGGTGGTCGATGGCTGCTCCTCTTCCCCACTCGTACCACCCGCCCCTAGTCTGGGAGTGAGCGCACAGCGACGAAGAGTCACCGGAGGGGAAGCCGGTGCGCGTCGGGTGCGGAAGGTACAGGTGGTGGGTCATGGCTGCTGGCAGCGAGAGGCCTCTCAACGAGGTCAAGTTTCTGACCGTGGCGGAAGTCGCCTCGGTGATGCGAGTGTCCAAGATGACCGTGTACCGATTGGTGCACAGCGGTCATCTGCCGGCGATCCGGGTGGGCAGGTCCTTCCGGGTTCCGGAGCAAGCGGTTCACGAGTACCTCCGTGAGTCCTTTGTGGGGGTGGAATCAGCCTGACGAGGGCCTCGGATTACGTCCCTCTCCCGGTGGCGGGTAGGCTAGGCCCTCGTAGGTCGTGTGGGCCCAGACGCCCCGCACCGAGTGAAGAGAAGTGAGCGAGGGTAGTCGTGGGCTCTGTTATCAAGAAGCGGCGCAAGCGGATGGCCAAGAAGAAGCACCGCAAGCTGCTCAAGCGCACCCGCGTTCAGCGTCGCAACAAGAAGTAAGCGGCAGCTGTACGTGACCCGCAGCCCTTCCACCGTCATGGTGGGAGGGCTGCGGTGCGTTCCGGGCCGGGTGGCCCGGGTGCGCGCGTCCGCCGCCATTTCGGGTGTCGTGAGGTCATCACAGAGCAATGCCCAACCGCTACGGTTGCGGCAGGGAAGTCCGAGGGAAGGCGCTGATCTTGGGCAAGGTCGTGCTCGTCACAGGTGTGGCCCGGCAGCTGAGTGGCCGCTTCGTACGGCGCATCCAGCGTGATCCCGAGGTGGAGCGGGTGATCGGCGTCGACATGGTCACCCCCGACCACCCCTTGGGAGACGCCGACTTCGTGCGGGCGGACATCCGCCGGCCCGCCATCGCGCGCGTGCTCGCCGAGCACCGGGTCGACACCGTCGTGCACATGGCCGTCACCGGTACGCCGCTGGGCACCGGCGGCAGCCGTACGTCGGTGAAGGAGACCAACGTCATCGGCACCATGCAGCTGCTCGGCGCGTGCCAGAAGGCGCCGGCCGTGCAGCGGCTCGTCGTGAAGTCGAGTACGAGCGTGTACGGGTCGGCGCCGCGTGACCCCGCCGTCTTCACCGAGACCACACCGCCGAAGTCGTTGCCGAGCGGCGGCTTCGCGAAGGACGCGGTCGAGGTCGAGGGGTACGTACGGGGCTTCGCGCGCCGGCGGCCCGACGTGGCCGTGTGCGTGCTCCGTTTCGCCAACATCCTCGGGCCCTGTGCGGACTCCCCGCTGGCCGATTACTTCTCGTTGCCGGTGCTGCCCACGGTGTTCGGGTACGACCCGCGGCTTCAGTTCGTGCATGAGGACGATGTCATCGACGTTCTGCGCATCGCCTCGCACGACCCGCGGCGCGGAACGATGAACAGCGGGACCTTCAATGTCGCCGGCGACGGGGTGCTGACGCTCTCGCAGTGCTCACGGCGGCTGGGGCGGCCGACCGTGCCGGTGCTGCTGCCCGCCGTCACCTGGGTCGGATCCGCGCTGCGGACCGTCGGGGTGACCGACTTCTCGCCCGAGCAGATCCGGCTGCTGACGCACGGACGGGTCGTCAGGACCGTTCAGATGCGCGAGACACTGGGGTTCGACCCCACGTACACGACCGCGGAGGCATTCTCGGACTTCGCGGACAGCCGGGGCGGGGGTCTGCTGCCGCCCGAGGCTCTTGCCCGTACCGTCGACCGGCTCTCCACTCTCGTCAGCAAGGAGCGCATCTGACATGGCCGATGCCAAGGTCATCCCCTTCGGTGATGAACCGAGGACGAGGCGAGCCAGGCCCAGGTCCAAGGACGCGGTTTCTTCCGCGGCCGCAGCCTCCACCGGGGCCAAGGGGAAGCGCCCGCCGGGGCGCAAGGGCGGGCCGCTCGCGCCCGTACCGGAGCAGCCTGCGGGTCCGGGCGGTGCGGTGGGCGTGGGGGCCGCGGAGACCGTGGCGCCGGAGGAGCCGAAGGCGGGCCCGGGGAGTGGGGGCGGCTGGGACCGGCGGATCGCGGGTGGGCTCGCGTTCCTGCGGCGGCGGCTCACCGGTGACTACGAGGTCGACGAGTTCGGGTATGACGAGGAGCTCACCGACAAGGTCCTGATGTCGACGATCAGGCCCCTCTACGAGAAGTACTTCCGGGTGGAGGTCAAGGGCATCGAGAACATCCCCTCGGAGGGCGGGGCGCTCATCGTCGCCAACCATTCGGGGACGCTGCCGCTGGACGGGCTGATGCTCCAGGCCGCGGTGCACGACAGCCATCCGGCCGGCCGGAACCTGCGGCTGCTCGCGGCTGACCTGGTGTTCATGCTGCCGGTCGTGAACGAGCTGGCCCGCAAGGCCGGGCACACGCTGGCCTGCGCGGAGGACGCGGAGGAGCTGCTGCGGCGGGGCGAGGTCGTCGGTGTGATGCCGGAGGGCTTCAAGGGGATCGGGAAGCCGTTCGGGGAGCGGTACAAGCTGCAGCGGTTCGGGCGGGGCGGGTTCGTCTCCACGGCGCTGCGGGCGGGCGCGCCGATCGTGCCGTGCTCGATCGTGGGGGCGGAGGAGATCTACCCGATGATCGGCAACGCGCGGACGCTGGCGCGGGTGCTCGGGATTCCGTACTTCCCGATCACGCCCACGTTCCCCTGGCTGGGACCGCTGGGGGCGGTGCCGTTGCCGACGAAGTGGACGATCCAGTTCGGGGAGCCGATTCCCACGGAGGGGTATCCGGCGGAGGCGGCGGAGGACCCGATGCTGATGTTCAACCTGACGGATCAGGTGCGGGAGCAGATCCAGCACACCCTGTACAAGCTGTTGGTGCAGCGGCGGTCGGTGTTCTTCTGAGTGCGCGGCGGGGCGGGCAGGGGTATGGGCCCGGTCTCCGGGGAGAGCGGGCCCATGGTGTGGCTGTCCTGCTGCCTTACTCCGGCGCCTTTTCCTCGTCGATGCCCAGGCCCGGGAGGATTCCGGGGAGCAGCGGAGGAACGGTGACGTCGGGGACCGGCGGCCGCCTGTCGCTGTCCTTGGAGGACGGGGGCGACGGGGGTGTCAGGTCGGCCGGCGGGGAATCCAGGAGGTCGCCCGGCTTGCCGCCGAGCAGGCCCTCGTCCTCGGACTTGCCGGGGGACGAGGGAGGGTTGGGCTTGGTGTCACCGCCCGTGCGGCCGCCGGAGGACGTGGTGGTGGAAGGGGCGGGGCGGTCCGTGTCCGGTGTGCCCGTACGGTCCTGGGTGGATCCGGGGCGTTCCGGGTTCCGGGTCGGCTGCGGCGTGGGCGGCAGGAGCGACTGGAGGGGGGCGACCTCTTCGTCCATGGCTTCGAAGACCGAGTTGACCTGGTCGCCCACATCGGTCAGCTGCGCCGGAAGCCGCTCCCGCAGGCTGCTCCATGCTTTGCGGTGCGACTCGGCGAAGGACGACAGGGTCTGGATCGCGCCGATGGAGCCGTCGCGCTCGTAGGCACGGGTGAGGAGGCGGTGGCCTTCGCCCGCGTCGTGTGTCATCCCGCTCAGCGTGCGTCTGACCTCGCCCAGTTGCTCGTGGTCGAGCTCGGCGGCCCGGCCGCGTTCCATGAGGCGGCGGGCCTCCTGGAGGCGGGTCGACGCCTGGTTGAGGTAGAGCTCACCACGGGCGGCGTCGTCGTCGGCCATGCCGAGTTTGACGTCCTCCATACCGCGCTTCAGCCCGTACAGCGAATCACCCGGCAGGGCGTCGGAACTCGCAGCGGCCACTCCGCTGAAGGCTCCTGCGGCCACACCGACGGTGAGCCCGCCCGCAGCGATGCCCTTCGACCATCGGGAGCGCGGGCGCAGCTTCCGGAGCGGGGATGCCCGGTGGGCGCCCCGGCCGGTCCGCTGCTCGGGCACCGTAGGGCCCGTTGGCGTACCGCCCTCGGCGACCATGGCCTCCATGGCGGCGATGAGCTGGGCCCGCTGGACGACTTTGACCTCGGGGTCCAACTCCGGTGACGGCAGCTCGCCGAGACCGTTCGCCAGGGCCAGAAGCCGTGTGGTCTCCGGCCCTTCAGCTGTTTCTTCGGGCTGATCTGCCGCCGTGCCCTGGGGCGTCTGTGCCTCCAGCGCCTGGGCGAAGGCGTTCGCCCGCCGGTGCGCCGATACGTTCGCGATCACTGGCGGCACCTCCTCTCGTCATGACGATCGACTCCCCTGGGGGTCCGGAAGGTTGCACGCCATGAGTGCATCCACCCGATCGAGTGAGTGGCTGCGGGCATGGCGTGACCGCAGGGGGCCTGCATCCCGCACAACGAGCGTCGCGGCACTTGGGTTACGCGCGAAGGATGAACGGACCACAACGTCATGGAGGCGTCACCAACTGTGAGTCGTGGCCGACCGATCGGCGTTTTCGGATGTCAGCGGGCGTCGTCGGGCAGGAGCCGGGCCAGTGTACGTACGGCCCGGTACTGGAGGGTCTTGATCGCCCCCTCGTTCTTGCCCATCACGCGGGCCGTCTCGGCGACCGAGAGCCCTTGGAGGAAGCGCAGGGTGACGCACTCCTGCTGCTGCGGGTTGAGTTTGCGGACCGCTTCGAGGAGAGCCGCGTTGGAGAGGGATTCGAGGACGGAGTCCTCCGGGCTGCGCTCGACCTCGTTGGCGTCGAGCATTTCGCCGGTGGTCACTTCGAGACGGAACCGGCTCGATTTGAAGTGGTCGGCGACCAGGTTGCGGGCGATGGTGACCAGCCAGGCGCCGAAGTCGCGGCCCTGCCAGGTGAAGGTGGAGATGCGGCGCAGGGCGCGCAGGAACGTCTCGCTGGTCAGGTCTTCCGCGGTCGCCTTTCCGCCGACGCGGTAGTAGATGTACCGGTAGACCGTGTCGCTGTACTGGTCGTAGAGGCGGCCGAACGCATCGGCCTCGCCGGCCTGAGCGCGTTCGACGAGGTCCATCATGCGTGCGCTGTCGCTGTCGGCGCTGGGCCGACGGGCGGTGGACGTGCCGGTGCCCGAGCCGGCGCCGCGGCTGCGTCTGGCGACCGCCGCACCGCCGTCGGCCAGGGCGTAGCAGGGGCCGACAAGTGCAGGGGCGGCAAGGGCGGGGACGGCGTACGCGGTGGGGACGAAGCCGCGCAAACGGTCCACGACCGTTGCGCGCAGCGTAGCCAGGCCCGAGGCGTCAACCCCGACGTGTGGGTACACGGGACTCCCAGAGGCAGAGCTTCCAACACGTTCAGTGCGGGACCGTTCACTCGTCGTGCTGACGGGTGGGGTCCGGTATGCGTCTGAGGAGAATAACGCTTCGTACAGGCAGCGCTACACCTAGTTGCTCAAATCGTCGATTCCGTCGCTTCTGTGGCGTCTATGTGACGGTTCGAGTGGCAGGTCGTGATCATTTGCTGATCGGATCACTTCGTAATCTGCGTGATTGCTGAATGCGTTGTGCCCGAGTCGCGGTGGTGGGACTGGCGGCGGGGACGGGAGGGTAGGAGCCCCGGATTGCCTGCCGGGGCTCGCGCGTCGCGGTGGGCCGCTAGCGGCGGCGGCGGTGCAGGGCCATCGCGGCCGCGGTGCCGCCGGCGAGGGCGCCGACCCCGGCGGCCGCCGGGATGCCGACCTTGGCGGCCTTGCGGCCGGTCCGGTAGTCGCGCAGCCGCCACTCGCGTTCGCGGGCGTACTTGCGCAGCTTCGCGTCGGGGTTGATGGCGTACGGATGACCGACGAGCGAGAGCATCGGGATGTCGTTGTGGGAGTCGCTGTACGCCGCGCAGCGGGCCAGGTCGAGGCCCTCGGCGGTGGCCAGGGCGCGGACCGCCTCGGCTTTCGCGGGGCCGTGCAGGGGCTCGCCGACGAGCCTGCCCGTATAAACGCCGTCGACGGACTCGGCGACCGTGCCCAGCGCGCCGGTCAGACCCAGGCGGCGGGCGATGATCGTGGCCGTCTCGACGGGAGCGGCGGTGACCAGCCAGACCTTCTGGCCCGCGTCGAGGTGGGCCTGGGCGAGGGCGCGGGTGCCGGGCCAGATGCGCTCGGCCATGTACTCGTCGTAGATCTCCTCGCCGATGGACATCAGCTCGGAGACGCGGTGGCCCTTGACGATGGACAGCGCGCTCTCGCGGGCGTCCTGCATGTGTTCGGGGTCCTCGACGCCGGCGAGCCGGAACCATGCCTGCTGCCAGGCGAAGCGGGCCAGCTCCTGGCGCTGGAAGAACTTCCGCTTGTACAGGCCGCGGCCGAAGTGGAAGATCGCGGCGCCCTGCATCACGGTGTTGTCGAGATCGAAGAAGGCGGCGGCCCGGTCGTCTCCGACGACGGGGAACGCGGGCTCTCCGGGCGTGCCCGAAGGCGTCGTGCCGAGACCTTCGAGTTCTTCGAGTTCCTGCGACGTCCTGCGTGCTGCCTCGGCTGCTGCCTCTCCCGCCAGCACGCTCCGTGCTGTCGCGGAGCGTCTACGGGGGGTGAGCCATCCCAGTGCGGCCATGGCGTGAGCATAGCCAGTCTGTTCGGTACTTCCCGACCCGGCGGGATGCGGTGGAGTGAACTCTGCGGGACGCCGGCGTTGCGCGGGGGGACGGAAGGCGCGGCCGGACGGGGCCAGAATGGCGGTATGAGTCCCTTGCTGCGACGTGCGCACACGAAGAGGAAGCCCGGCGAGCGGTTGGTCACCCTGGTGGGCAAGCCGGGCTGTCATCTCTGTGACGACGCGAGAGAGGTGGTCGGTGAGGTGTGCGGGGAGCTCGGGGTGCCCTGGGAGGAGAAGGACATCACGCAGGACGAGGAGCTGAACCGGGCGTACTGGGAGCAGATCCCGGTGGTCCTGGTCGACGGCGAGCAGCACACCTTCTGGCGGGTGGACGCGGAGAGGCTGCGCAAGGCGCTGGGTGGCTGACCGAAAGGCGGTTGCCATCATGGGCGTTTTGGGCGATCTCGGGAGCGTGGTCGTGAGGAGTGTGTGCGGTTATGCCCCCTTCGGGTCTTCGGCGAGTCCGCGCGGTCCGCGGTTCCGGGATCGGGCGGCCGGCATGCGTGACCCCGGTCACTTTGGCCGGACAAAACGGACACCATCTTTGTGCACGCGTTCACAAAGGCATAGCCTGCTGGAGACGGGGCGGTCCTGGGACATACGGCCGCCTGCAGCCCCGCTCATCCCGCAGGAGCACCGTGGCAACTGGCCGAAATCACCGACCGGCGACCCGTAGCCGAGGCATTCCCGAGGCCACCGTCGCCCGCCTTCCGCTGTATCTGCGCGCCCTGACGGCGCTCTCCGAGCGCTCGGTCCCCACGGTCTCCTCCGAGGAGCTCGCCGCCGCGGCCGGGGTCAACTCCGCGAAGCTGCGCAAGGACTTCTCGTACCTCGGGTCCTACGGGACGCGTGGTGTCGGATACGACGTCGAGTACCTCGTGTACCAGATCTCCCGTGAGCTGGGGCTGACCCAGGACTGGCCGGTCGTCATCGTCGGCATCGGCAACCTCGGAGCCGCCCTCGCCAACTACGGCGGGTTCGCCTCCCGTGGTTTCCGCGTCGCCGCGCTCATAGACGCCGACCCCGCCATGGCGGGCAAGCCGGTCGCCGGGATTCCCGTGCAGCACACCGACGAGCTCGAAAAGATCATCAAGGACAACGGCGTCTCCATCGGCGTGATCGCCACCCCCGCGGGCGCTGCCCAGCAGGTCAGCGAGCGGCTCATCGCCGCCGGCGTCACCTCGATCCTGAACTTCGCGCCGACTGTCCTCTCGGTGCCGGAAGGGGTCGACGTACGCAAGGTCGACCTCTCCATCGAGCTCCAGATCCTCGCCTTCCACGAGCAGCGCAAGGCCGGCGAGGAAACCGCCGCGTCGGGTGCCGACGTGACGCCGCCGCCCCTGCGCGGGGGGCCGGCCGCGAACCGGAAGGGACCCGACGGGGACGTCCCCGCCGTGATGCCGGCATGAGTCTCCTCGTCGTCGGGCTGAGCCACCGCAGCGCTCCGGTCAGTGTGCTGGAGCGGGCGTCGCTGGCCGCCGACACCCGGGCCAAGCTGCTCCAGGACACCCTCGCCTCGGAGCCGGCGGTCGAGGCCGCCGTACTCGCGACGTGCAACCGCATCGAGCTGTACGCCGACGTGGACAAGTTCCACGCGGGTGTCGCCGAGCTGTCCACGCTGCTCGCGCAGCACAGCGGGGTGGGGCTCGAAGAGCTCACTCCTTATCTTTACGTGCACTACGAGGACCGGGCCGTCCACCACCTCCTGTCGGTGGCGTGCGGGCTCGACTCGATGGTCGTCGGCGAGGGCCAGATCCTCGGCCAGATCAAGGACGCGCTCGCGCTGGGGCAGGAGCTCCACACCGCGGGCCGGCTCCTCAACGACCTCTTCCAGCAGGCCCTGCGCGTCGGCAAGCGGGCGCACTCCGAGACCGGCATCGACCGGGCCGGGCAGTCGCTCGTCACCTTCGGGCTCGAACAGCTCGCCGCCGGTGAGCCGGTCGCCGAGTGGGCCGCGGGCAAGCGGGCGCTGGTGATCGGCGCGGGCTCGATGTCCTCGCTGGCGGCGGCGACGCTCGTACGCACCGGGGTCGCCGAAGTCGTCGTCGCGAACCGGACGCAGGAGCGCGCGCAGCGGCTGGCGGAGATCCTCGGCGAGGCCGGGGGTGTCGCGCGCGCGGTGCCGATGGGCGAGGTGGCGCGCGAGCTGGCACGGGCCGACGTCGTCGTCTCCTGCACCGGCGCGACGGGCCTTGTCCTGACGGCGGAGAACGTCGCCGCCGCGCTCGGGGTGGCCGTGGACAGCGCGGCCGGTGCGGAGCACGCCACGGCCGCGGCGGGACGTGGTGCGGGTGCGGCCGCGGGCTGCCCCGTGCTGGACGAGACCGTCGTCGTGCCCGCCGCCCGGCAGGCCGGCGTCGCCGGACCGGCCGGCTCCATGGAGCAGCACGGCGCCTGGGCCGACAACGCTCTCGCCGTCGCCCAGGGGCGTCCGCGGGAGCGGGCCGGCGTGCGCGGCGGACCGGTGCGGCTCGCGCTGCTCGACCTCGCCATGCCGCGTGACATCGACGCGGCCGTGCACCGGCTCGACGGCGTACGGCTCGTGGACATCGAGTCGCTGGCCGAGGCTTCCGCCGACGCGCCCATGGCCGCAGACGTGGACCAGGTGCGGACCATCGTGTCCGACGAGGTCGCGGCCTTCGGTGCCGCCCAGCGGGCCGCGCAGATCACACCGACCGTCGTCGCCCTGCGCAGCATGGCCGCCGACGTGGTCACCAACGAGGTCGCCCGGCTGGAAGGCCGGCTTCCCGGACTGGACGACAAGCAGCGCGCGGAGATCACGCAGACCGTGCGCCGCGTCGTCGACAAGCTCCTGCACGCGCCCACCGTGCGGGTCAAGCAGCTCGCCAGCGAGCCCGGTGGCGCCGGGTACGCGGACGCGCTGCGTGAACTCTTCGATCTCGACCCTCAGACGGTCGCCGCCGTCAGCAGGGCCGACCTGAACGACACCCCCGACGGTGGGAATAGAGGACGGGCATGACGACTAATGCCTTGAAGCTGGGGACCAGGCGCAGCAAGCTCGCGATGGCCCAGTCCGGACACGTCGCCGAGGCGGTGCGCCGGATCACGGGGCGTCCCGTCGAGCTGGTGGAGATCACCACGTACGGAGACGTCTCGCGCGAGCAGCTCGCGCAGATCGGCGGTACGGGCGTCTTCGTCACCGCACTGCGCGACGCGCTGCTGAGGGGCGAGGTGGACTTCGCGGTCCACTCGCTCAAGGATCTGCCGACCACCCAGCCGGACGATCTGACGCTGGCCGCCGTGCCGCGGCGCGAGGACCCGCGTGACGTGCTCGTCGCGCGCGACGGGCTGACCTTCGCGCAGCTGCCGGCCGGGTCCCGCGTGGGCACCGGATCGCCGCGCCGCATGGCGCAGCTCAACGCGTACGCGCGCGGCCACGGTCTCGACATCGAGACCGTGCCGATTCGCGGAAACATCGACACTCGTGTCGGATATGTACGGAGCGGGGAACTGGATGCGGTGGTTCTGGCCGCCGCCGGCCTCAACCGCATCGGCAGGATCGACGAGGTGACCGAGTTCCTGGCGGTCGACCTGGTCCTGCCCGCCCCCGGCCAGGGGGCCCTGGCAGTCGAGTGCGCCGCCACGAGCGTCGACCTCGCTGCCGCGCTCGCCGAGCTCGACGACCCGCACTCGCGGGCCGCCGTGACCGCCGAGCGATCCCTGCTCGCCGCCCTGGAGGCCGGTTGCAGCGCACCTGTGGGTGCACTGGCCGACCTGCTGGCCGACGGACAGGTTGTCAACGAAATGCGCCTGCGCGGCGTCGTCGGTTCGACCGACGGCTCCGAGCTGGTGCAGCTGTCCACCACCGGTCCCGTACCCACGTCGCACAACGACGCCATGTCTCTCGGTCGCGAACTCGCCGCCGAGATGCTCGCGAAGGGTGCGGCCGGTCTTATGGGGGAGCGAGCACAATGAGCCCCACCACCTCTGCCTCTGTACCTTCGGCGTTCTCCGCATCAGGACACGTCACCTTCCTCGGCGCCGGACCCGGTGATCCCGGTCTGCTGACGCTGCGCGCCGTCGAGGCGCTCGCGAACGCGGACGTGCTGATCGCCGAGCCGCACGTGCTCGACGTCGTGCGCACCCATGCGAGGGCGGGCGTAAGCACGCCTCAGCTGACGGTGGTTGACGATGTGTCAACAGCCGCCGGGATCCCCGCGATCAGGGATGCGGTCAATCTTGTCATGGAGGCCGCGCGGGGCGGCAGGCGGGTCGTGCGTGCGATCTCCGGTGACCCCGGTCTCGACGGCAACGCGGGCGAGGAGATGCTCGCCTGCGCCGCCGAGGGCATTCCCTTCGAGGTCGTGCCCGGCGTCGCGTCGGGCGTCGGCGTGGCCGCGTACGCCGGTGTGCCGCTGCGCGACGGACGGGGCGCCGATGTGCGCTTCGTGGACGCGCGCAGCGCCGACGACAGATGCTGGGCCGAAATCGGCTCCAGCGACGCCACGGCCGTGGTCTCCACGACGCTGGATTCGGTCGCCGCCGCGGCGGCCGAGCTGGTTTCGGCCGGGCGCAAGCCCGATACGCCGATGTCGGTCACGGTCGCCGGTACGACGACCAGGCAGCGCACCTGGAACGCGACGCTCGGCACGGTCGCCCAGATCCTGAAGCAGGCGAAGGTGCTGCCTTCGCCCGAGGGCCACCAGCCCGTCATAGCCGTGGTCGGCGAGCGCAGCGCCGCTGCCCAGCGCGAACAGCTGTCGTGGTTCGAGTCGAAGCCGCTGTTCGGGTGGCGGGTGCTGGTTCCGCGGACGAAGGAGCAGGCGGCGTCGCTCTCCGACCAGCTGCGGTCCTACGGCGCGGTGCCGCACGAGGTGCCGACCATCGCCGTCGAGCCGCCGCGCACCCCCCAGCAAATGGAGCGGGCGGTCAAGGGGCTCGTCACGGGACGGTACGAGTGGATCGCCTTCACGTCGGTGAACGCGGTGAAGGCCGTCCGGGAGAAGTTCGAGGAGTACGGGCTCGACGCCCGCGCCTTCGCAGGGATCAAGGTCGCCGCGGTGGGCGAGCAGACGGCCGCCTCGCTGGTCGAGTTCGGTGTCAAGCCGGACCTCGTGCCGAGCGGGGAGCAGTCGGCGGCCGGGCTGCTGGAGGACTGGCCGCCGTACGACCCGGTCTTCGACCCGATCGACCGGGTCTTCCTGCCGCGGGCGGACATCGCCACCGAGACGCTGGTCGCGGGGCTGATCGAGCTCGGGTGGGAGGTCGACGACGTCACGGCGTACCGGACCGTGCGGGCGTCGCCGCCGCCGGCGGACACGCGCGAGGCGATCAAGGGCGGCGGGTTCGACGCGGTGCTGTTCACCTCGTCGAGCACGGTGCGGAACCTGGTCGGCATCGCCGGCAAGCCGCACAACGTGACCGTGATCGCGTGCATCGGTCCTGCCACCGCCAAGACGGCGGAGGAGCACGGACTGCGGGTCGACGTCCTGTCGCCGGAGCCCTCGGTGCACAAGCTGGCCGAGGCGCTGGCCGACTTCGGCGCGCAGCGGCGCGGGGCGGCGATCGCGGCGGGCGAGCACGTGACGCGGCCGAGCGAGCGGCGGCCGGGGTCCCGGCGGCGGCGGACCACTTAACGCGAGGCGCGGTTTCGCGGGGCGGTCCGTGGGTGGGGCGGGTGCGGGTGGAGTGCGCGGTGCGGGTTGCCCGCGGCACTTTCTCCCCTGCCCGCCCCTTCCGGTACCGACGGGGTGACGGTAAAAGGGGGCGGTCCGGCGGCGTAGCGTGGTTGGCATGACTGTGTATGGATCCTTTCCCGGGGCCCGGCCCCGTCGGTTGCGCACCACCCCCGCCATGCGCCGCATGGTCGCCGAGAATCGGCTGCACCCCGCCGATCTGATCCTTCCGGCGTTCGTACGGGAAGGCATCAGCGAGCCCGTGGCCATCTCGGCCATGCCGGGCGTCCGGCAGCACACCCTGGAGACGCTGCGCAAGGCGGCCGTCGAGGCCGTCGAGGCGGGTGTCGCGGGGATCATGCTGTTCGGCGTTCCCGAGGACGAGAAGAAGGACGCCGCCGGGACGGCCGGGACCGATCCGGACGGGATCCTCCAGGTTGCGCTGCGCGAGGTGCGGGCCGAGGTCGGCGACGATCTCGTGATCATGTCCGACCTGTGCCTGGACGAGTACACCGACCACGGGCACTGCGGCGTCCTGGACGCGGACGGCCGCGTCGACAACGACGCGACGCTGGAGCGGTACGCCGAGATGGCGCAGGTCCAGGCGGACGCGGGCGCGCACGTGGTGGGCCCCAGCGGCATGATGGACGGCCAGGTCGGCGTCGTCCGTGACGCGCTGGACACCATCGGCAAGGAGGACGTCTCGATCCTCGCGTACACGGCGAAGTACTCGTCCGCCTTCTACGGTCCCTTCCGGGAGGCCGTCGGTTCCTCGCTGCGCGGCGACCGCAAGACGTACCAGCAGGACCCGGCCAATGTGCGCGAGTCCCTGCGGGAGCTGGCGCTGGACCTGGAGGAGGGCGCCGACATGGTGATGGTCAAGCCGGCCGGGCCCTACCTGGACGTTCTGGCGAAGGTCGCGGAGGCCGTGGACGTGCCGGTCGCGGCGTACCAGATCAGTGGTGAGTACGCGATGATCGAGGCGGCGGCGGAGCGCGGCTGGATCGACCGGGACAAGGCGATCATGGAGTCGCTGACGGGCATCAAGCGCGCCGGCGCGAACATGATCCTGACGTACTGGGCCACCGAGGTCGCGCACCGGCTCGGCCGGGAGCGGTAACCGCCGGACCGCGGCGAGGCGGCCGGCAGGACCGGCCGCCTCCCTCCCCTTGGTACGATCCGCCCACGCGCGAGACCCGCGACTGCCGCCGCGACGAGGGAGGTTGATGAATATGGCCCGCCGGGCGCCTCATCAGCATGTCCTTGTCCGGGCCGCGCGAGGGTAGTCGAGCGGTCCGGTCGCCTCTGACGACGACCAGGAGTGTCGCGTGCCTTCTTTCTCCCTGACCGGTACGGACCTGATCACCGACCGCCTCGTGCTGCGGCCGTGGTCCCCCGACGAACTCGCCGCCGTTCTCCGCGACTCCCGCCTGCCGCACTGGGCGGAGGACTTCCCCGCCGAAGGCGACCGTGTCATCGCGGGGTTCCTCGCCGAGCACCCCGAGGGCCTGAACGCGTACGGCCACCGGAAGGTCGTCGAGCGGGCCGGTGATCTGGTGGTCGGCTCCATCGGGTTGTTCTGGCCGCCCAGTGAAGGCTCTCTTGAGGTCGGCTACGGCATCGTCGAGTCCCGGCGCGGCCGCGGCTACGCCTCCGAGGCCACCCGGGCCCTGGTGGAGTACGCCCTGACCGCACCCGGCGTCCACACGGTCCGGGCGGGCGTGGAGCTGTCCAACCCGGCCTCGGTCCGTGTGCTGGAGAAGGCCGGACTGGAGCGCTGGAGCGACGACGGAACCGTCGCCCGCTTCCGCCGCACCACCGGGGCGGCGGGCGTGAGCCAGTAGCGATCCCGGGGCCGGCGGTGGTGACTGACTCCGCTGCCGGCCCCCGGCGCGGGTCGCAGCGCCGGGGTCGCTCCTCGCTCCCCGCCCGGCCGGTCGCGGGGGCGGTCAGCCGTCGTGGGAGGCGGCGTACGTCGCGAAGGAGGACCAGGTGGTGGGCGCGAGGGTGAGGGCCGGACCGTCGGGGATCTTGGAGTCCCGGACGTGGACGGCGGTGGGGCAGGTGGCGATTTCCACGCAGGCGCCGCCTTGCTCGCTGCTGTAGCTGGACTTGAACCACTCAAGTGCGGTGTTCATTGCTCTCCTAGCAGCCGGTCCAACAGGCCCTTCGTTTCCTCGGTGTTGAGGGCCTGCGTCCGCAGCATTGCATATTTGCGCTCCAGGATGCTCACCTCGTCTGGATGAGAGATGAGCTGGCTGCCGCGTTGGGTCTCGGCGTACGCGAGGTGCTGGTGGTCCGGAGATTCCAACAGGATGAAGAGGCCGGAGAGCCCCGCGTGGGTCTGTCGTCCGAGCGGCATGAGCTGAAGGGCGACGCCCGGGATATCTGCGCAGGCTCGGACGTGCCGCAGCATCTCGGTGTACACCTCGTCCCCGCCCAGGCGGTCGGTCACGACGGCCTCGGAGATGATGAAGCTCGCTGTTGGAGGCTCGGTGCGCTGCAAAATCTCCTGTCGTCCTATGCGGGCTGCGATGCGTTGCTCGATTTCCTCCTCGCTGAGAGCCGGTACATCAGTACGGAAGACCGCACGGGCATAACTCTCCGTCTGGAGCAGGCCCGGCAGCACCTGGTTCTCGAACCACGACAGCGCGATCGCTTCTCGTTCCAGGTCCATGTACTGCTCCGCCCACGCCGGGATCAGGTCGATCTCCGGCATGTTCTCCACCGCCGTCTCCAGCGCGTGCTTGGTGTCCAGCAGGCGGTCCAGCAGCCTTGCCAGGTCCGGCTTGAGCGGTCGTCTGCCCTGCTCGATGGAAGCGATCGTCTCCTCGCCCGTGCAGCTCTGCTCCGCCAGCTCCCGCTGTGTGAACCCCGCGGCCTCCCGGAACCGGGCCACCAGCGCGCCCACAAGCTTCATCGCCGAGGCGTTCTTCCGCTGTCGCTTCCTGGGGTGCATGACTGTCCAACTCCCCACCCCCATCCGTACGTCACGCCTGAACGACCCGTACGGATTTCTTGTACGGGTGCGCGCACTGCATCACCGTAGTCACAGGCAGTGACCCTTGTCTCATGAACGAGACGGAACAACACCCCCTCCTGCGCGAGCGGTTCTACCGCCGTGAGCGTCGGTCCGTGCCCGGTGCCAGGGAGTTCGCGCGCGCGGCGGTCGTGGAATGGGGGCTCCACGCGCGCGTGGACGACGTACTGCTGTGCGTGAGCGAGCTGGCGACCAACGCGCTGGTGCACGGGGTTCCGCCGGGGCGGGGGTACCGGCTGTGCCTGTGGCTGTACGGGGGCGGGATCCTGCGGGTCGAGGTGCACGACAGCGGTGGCGGGCTGCCCCGGGCGCGGGAGCCGGACGGGGAGTCCGGGCGGGGGCTGTTGCTCGTCGCGGCGCTCGCCGACATGTGGGGGGTCGGTGAGCGCGAGCCCGGGAAGACCGTGTGGTGCGAGTTCGCCGTGGCGGACGTTACTTCTTGAGCAGGTCCACCAGGCGCGAGAGGCCGTCCGCCGCGTGGCCCTCCTCCACCGAGCGGTCCAGGAGCTTCTGGAAGGGGACGAAGAGTTCGGAGCTGACGCCCTGGTCGTCGTACGTGGCGAGGAAGTTCCGGAAAGCCGCCTGGTTGATGCCGAGGCTGGAGACGTCGGTGAGGTGCTGTCCGGAGTCGATGGCCGTGGCCATCTCCGGGATCAGTCCGCTCAGCATCGCCGAGACCCAGGCGTGCAGCGGCTCGGCGAACTCGGTGGCCGTGACGTCCTCCGTACGGATCAGGGCGAAGGCCTGCGCCAGGCCGATCACCATGCCGTACATGCCGGTGAGGAGCGACAGGTCGTGGAGGGCCGCCCGGCCCGGGTCGGTGCCGACCCACTGGGTGCCGCCGAGGGCGGCCAGGGTGGGCCGGTGGGTCTCGTACGCCTGCTCGTCGCCGCTGTAGAGGATGTACGCCGCCGGGGTCGCGATCATCTGCGGGACCGCCATGATCCCGCCGTCGATGTACGCCGCGCCCTGCTTCCCGGCGCGGGCGGCGAGGTCGCGGGCCTGGGCCGGGGTGCCGTTGGTGAGGTTGACGAGGGTCCTGCCGGTGAGGTCGGTGTCGGCGAGGGTCTCGGTGACGTTGTCGTTGGTGGTGAGGCAGACGATCACCAGCGGGCTCGCCGCCACGGCCCCGGTGACCGTCCCGGCGGGGGTCGCTCCCTGCGCGACCAGGGGGCCGGTCCTGGCGGCGGAGCGGTTCCAGACGGTGACCGGGTGGCCGGCCTTCAGGAGGGCGGCGGCCAGGGCGCTGCCCATCATGCCGAGGCCGAGGACGGACACGGGGGGAAGGGGAAGGGGCTGGGACATCGGGGCTCCTGGGGGGAAGTTTCTGATGTTTCCGGGGCCCTTCGATCCTTGCTGGGTGCCGAGTTGGCAACAAGTACCGACTATTAAGTCAGGTACTTACCTCGTGGTAAGTGGGGAGTGGTGATCAGTGGTCCGGCGGCGCACCCTGGGAGAGGAGGGGAAAGGGAACTGCTGGAGGTGAGCGGCCATGCACACACTCGTCGGATGGCACATCGAGATGGAGTTCGAGGAGCACGAGGGCAGGACCAGGGCGGCCGCGATGGTGCGGCTCAGCGACGGCGTGGAGCTGCGGGCCCACGGGTACGCCAAACGGCACCCGACCGACGTCGAGCAGCTGCGGGTCGGCGAGGAGGTCGCGGGCGCGCGTGCGCTCATGGACCTCGCGTCGCAGCTCCTGGGGAAGGCGCACGGCGAGATCGACGAGGCGGCGGGGCGGCCGTCCTACCCCCTGACGTCGTGAACTGACTGAAGAGCGGTTCACCAACCTCTTGCCTGTGAACCGAATTCACAGCATCCTGGTGTGGGCACCCCGATCGGGGTGCCCACACCAGGGAGGGATGGCACATAGTGTCGCAGAAGGGGCGTACGGCCTTATGGAGCCGTGCGAGAAGAGCCGGACTGGTCGCCGCTGTGGCCGTCGGAGCAGTGCTGGGCATGACGGTCGCACCTGTGCAGGCCGCTGTTCCGGCGCCGGCGGCCGTCACGGCGTACTCGTTCACCAGCGCTGAGGGCGACCCCGTCGGGGGAGGTCGCAGCGCGACGTACCGGGCGCCCGCCGACACGATCACTCTGCGCGCCGGGCAGGACGACCCGGACGCACTGTGGGTCTCGGTGTTCCACGAGGGTGAGGAGTGGGACATCCACCTCGCGCCGCCGCGCGGCGAGAAGCTGCGCCCCGGGGTGTACCGGGACGCGGAGAACGCCGGGACGCGTACCGGACGTGCACCGGGGCTCGACGTCCGTCAGACCGGCACCACCTGCCAGGAGGTCTACGGCACGTTCACCGTGCACCAGATCGAACGGGACGCGTCCGGGGCGGTGACCCTGCTGGAGGCGAACTTCAACCAGAGCTGTGAGGCCGCCGACGCGCCCGCTCTGCGGGGGAACGTCCGCTATCACGCGTACCCCCTGTCGTACCGCTACGACAGCGACCCGGAGGAATGGATCGGCCAGGGCCTCAGCAAGACGCTCACCGGAGCGACCTCGACCTTCGGACTGACCGGCAGCGTGCAGAGCGGTGTCACCTTCACCGCATCCGGCCGGCGCGACAGCTGGAAGGTCATTCTGGCGGCGCCCCAGGGCGAGTCGCTGACGGTGGGCCGGACCTACCAGGCGACCTGGCGCGGTACCCTCGGCGCGGCGAAGCTCGACGTGACCAACGATCCGCGCGGCTGCACCGTGGGGGGAGAGTTCACCGTCACCCGGCTCGCGGCCGACGACTCGGGCAGGGTGACCGCCCTGGCGGCCACCTTCACGCACGACTGCAACGGTCCGAAACTCCGGGGAACCCTCCACTACTACGCCTGATTCCTGAGCGCTGAAGCGTGCAGAACGGCGCTGTTCCTCCCCACCGCTGTGTGCGGGGGAGGAACAGCGCCGTCGTGCGCGTACGGGAATCGTCAGAGGCGCTCGGGCGTACGGATGCCGAGCAGGGCCATGCCCCGGTGGAGTGTGCGGGCGGTCAGGTCGCAGAGGAAGAGGCGGTTCTCGACCTGGGCCGGGGACTCGGCCTTGAGGACCGGGCACTCCGAGTAGAACGTCGTGTAGTGCGAGGCCAGCTGGTAGAGGTACGCCGCCAGCTTGTGCGGTTCGTACGCCGACGCCGCCTCGGCCAGGCTCTCCGCGAACCGGTCCAGGTGCAGACCCAGCGCCCGCTCGGCGCCGGCGAGTCCGAGCTCCGGGTGGGCGGCCGGCCGCACGTCGCCCGCCTTGCGGAGGATCGACTGGATACGGGCGTACGCGTACTGGAGGTACACCGACGTGTCGCCGTTCAGCGACACCATCTGGTCCAGGTCGAACTTGTAGTCGCGGGAGGCGGAGGTCGAGAGGTCGGCGTACTTCACCGCGCCGATGCCGACCTGCGTGCCACGCTCGGCGATCTCCTCCTCGGTCAGGTCCTGGGCCTTCTCGCGCACGACGGCCGACGCGCGCTCGATCGCCTCGTCGAGGAGGTCGACCAGGCGGACCGTCTCGCCCTCACGCGTCTTGAACGGCTTGCCGTCCTTGCCGAGGACCGTGCCGAAGGCGAGCTGGACCGCCTGCACGTCGTCGTTGAGCCAGCCGGCCCGGCGGGCGGTCTCGAAGACCATCTTGAAGTGGAGGGACTGGCGGGCGTCCACGACGTACAGCAGCGTGCTCGCGCCGAGGTTCCGGACGCGGTCGCGGATGGCGGAGAGGTCGGTGGCGGCGTAGCCGTACCCGCCGTTCGACTTCTTCACGATCAGCGGGGACGGCTTGCCGTCCGGGCCCTTCACGTCGTCGAAGAAGACGCACAGCGCGCCGTCGGAACGGACCGCCACGCCCGAGTCCTCCAGGATCTGGCAGGTCTCCTCGAGCATGGCGTTGTAGCCGGACTCGCCGACGACGTCCTCGTCGTGGATCTCCACGTCGAGCTTGTCGAAGACCGAGTAGAAGTAGATCTTCGACTCGTCGACGAAGCGCTGCCACAGGGCGAGGGTCTGCGGGTCGCCGGCCTGGAGGGCCACGACACGGTCCCGGGAGCGCGCCTTGAAGTCCTCGTCGGAGTCGAAGAGCGCGCGCGACGCCTTGTAGAGGCGGTTGAGGGACGACATCGCCGCCTCGCCCTCCTCCGGGCCGCCGTGCTGGTGGTCCAGCTCGTGCGGGTGCTCGGTCAGGTACTGGATGAGCATGCCGAACTGGGTGCCCCAGTCGCCGATGTGGTGGCGGCGTACGACCTTCTCACCGGTGAACTCGAGGATCTCGACCATCGCCGCGCCGATCACGGCGGAGCGCAGGTGCCCGACGTGCATCTCCTTGGCGACGTTCGGCTGCGCGTAGTCGATGACGGTCGTGCCCGGCTTCTCGGCCGTCGGTACGCCGAGGCGGTCGTCGGCGGCGCGGGCCGCGAGGGTCTCGACGATCGCCCTGTCGGCGACCGTGATGTTCAGGAAACCGGGGCCGGAGACCTCGATCTCCTTGATCAGGTCGCTGCCGGCGGGCAGGCCCGCGACGACCCGCGTGGCCAGCTCGCGCGGATTGGCCTTGGCCTTCTTGGCGAGCGCGAGGATGCCGTTCGCCTGGAAGTCGGCCCGGTCGCTCCGTCGCAGCAGCGGGTCGGCGGCACCGGCCTCCGGCAGGGCTGCCGAGAGGGCGTCCGCGACGCGCTGGTTGACGGTCGAAGCGAGGGAATGGACCGAGGCCATGAGCTGCCGTTCCTGTCGAGAGGAAAGTGGAATGTGCAGACGAGTATTTCATGTGGGGCGGGGGGCGGTCCTCTCGTATAAAGGCAGCCTCGGACGGGGTCGCCCGGTCTGGGAGAATGGCTGTGCCAGCTATCGAGGAAGAAGGACGTGCCGATCGTGGCTCAGAGCAGCACAGAGACCGACTGGGTCTCCCGGTTCGCGGACGAGGTCATCGCCGAGTCGGAGCGACGTGCCCCTGGGGCGAAACACGATGGTGCCGGCGCCCCGGTGGTCGTCGTCGCGTCCGGCCTCTCCCCCTCCGGGCCGATCCACCTGGGCAACCTGCGCGAGGTCATGACCCCGCACCTGGTCGCGGACGAGATCCGGCGGCGCGGGTACGAGGTCCGGCACCTCATCTCGTGGGACGATTACGACCGGTACCGCAAGGTGCCGGCGGGCGTCCCGGGGATCGACGAGTCGTGGGCCGAGCACATCGGCAAGCCGCTGACGTCGGTGCCCGCCCCGGCCGGGTCGGCGTACCCGAACTGGGCCGAGCACTTCAAGGCCGCCATGACCGAGGCGCTCGCCGAGCTCGGCGTCGAGTACGACGGGATCAGCCAGACCGAGCAGTACACGAGCGGCGCCTACCGCGAGCAGATCCTGCACGCGATGAAGCACCGGGCCGACATCGACGCCGTGCTCGACCGGTACCGGACGAAGAAGGACCCCAAGCAGCAGGTCAAGAAGCAGGGCCAGAAGCCGGTCGACGAGGCCGAGCTGGAGGCCGCCGAGGGGTCCGGGGCGGCGAACGAGGACGACGGCAGCGGCGGCGGCGCGGGGTACTTCCCGTACAAGCCGTACTGCACGGTGTGCGGCAAGGACCTCACCACGGTGACGGCGTACGACGACGAGAGCACCGCGCTGTCGTACACGTGCGCCTGCGGGCACTCCGAGACCGTGCTGCTGAGCGAGTTCAACGGCGGCAAGCTGGTCTGGAAGGTCGACTGGCCGATGCGCTGGGCGTACGAGGGCGTGGTCTTCGAGCCGAGTGGTGTCGACCACTCGTCGCCCGGGTCGTCGTTCGTGGTGGGCGGGCAGATCGTGCGCGAGGTCTTCGGCGGGGTGCAGCCGATCGGGCCGATGTACGCCTTCGTGGGGATCAGCGGGATGGCGAAGATGTCCAGCAGCAAGGGCGGCGTGCCGACGCCGGCCGACGCGCTGAAGATCATGGAGGCGCCGCTGCTCCGGTGGCTGTACGCGCGCCGGCGGCCCAACCAGTCGTTCAAGATCGCCTTCGACCAGGAGATCCAGCGGCTCTACGACGAGTGGGACTCGCTGGAGAAGAAGGTCGCGGACGGGACCGTGCTGCCGGCCGACGCGGCGGCGCACTCGCGCGCGATCAGGACGGCCGCCGGTGAGCTGCCGCGCACGCCGCGCCCGCTGCCGTACCGGACGCTCGCCTCGGTGGCCGACATCACCGCCGGGCACGAGGACCAGGCGCTGCGCATCCTGAGCGAGCTGGACCCGGAGCACCCGGTCACGTCGCTCGACGAGGTGCGGCCGCGCTTCGACCGCGCCGAGAACTGGATCACCACCCAGGTCCCGGCCGAGCAGCGCACGGTCGTGCGCGGCGAGCCGGACGCGGAGATCCTGGGCTCGCTGGACGAGGCCGGACGGGAGTCGCTGCGGCTGCTCGTCGACGGGCTCGACTCGCACTGGTCGCTGGACGGGCTCACGACGCTCGTCTACGGCGTGCCGAAGGTGATGGCGGGGCTGGAACCGGACGCGAAGCCGACGCCGGAGCTGAAGGTCGCGCAGCGGTCGTTCTTCGCGCTGCTCTACCAGCTGCTGGTCGGGCGGGACACCGGACCGCGACTGCCCACGCTGCTGCTCGCGGTGGGGGCGGACCGGGTGCGCAAGCTGCTCGGGGCGTAACCGCTCCCGCGCCGACGGAAGGGCCGCCGCTCCCGGACTGCCGGGGCGGCGGCCCTTCCGTTCGTGTGCGGGGGACGCGCGGGGGAGGGGGGCCGGTGGCGCTGCGTCCTTCGGTGTACTCGGGGTTCGGCCGGGGGCGGGACGCTTCCGGGGCCCGGCGGGTGATCGTGGAGACATGAGAGGGATCACCGGAACCGTCGGCTGGGTCATCGGCGTCCAGGGCGCACCGGGCGTCGCCGGGAGCGTCTTCGGGGACCATCCCTGGGGCCTGTTGCAGCAGTGGTGGGTCGTCCCGGCCGGGGGCTACGTCGCCCTCGCCGTGGCCGGGGCCGTCCTGGCGCTGTGGGGAGGGGCGGCGCGCAGGAAGCGGGCCTAGGCGATGTGCTCGGCGTCGAGTTCGTGCTCGTAGCGGACCCTGAAGCGCTTCGTGTACTCCGCCAGTTCGCCGGGGGTCGGGGCCTCGGTGTACATGTCGTGGACGTAGGAGCCGAACTGACGGGGCGACGGGAAGGCGCTGTACTCGCTCAGGTACCTGCGGAACGCGTCGTAGTAGATCTCCTCGGGGGAGACCTCTTCGGACTCGGGGTAGTGCTCGGCATCCGGGTACTGCGCCGGGTACTGCGCCGGGTCCTGCTCATGGCGCGGGCCGGGGACGGAGCCGAGGGGGTGGGCGGGGTCCGGGGCCTCGGCGTACGCCGTCGGGTCGTAGGCGTTGCCGTACGCCTGCTGTGTCTGCTGTGTCTGCTGTGTCTGCTGTGCCTGTGGTGCGGCGAACCACGGGCTCTCGTGCGAGCCGGGGCCCTCCTCCGGGGTGGCGTGCGCCTCGTGCTCGTCCTCGTGGTCCAGGTCCGGGGCCTCCAGCCACTCCTCGTCGGGGTGGGGCTGCCCGTGCGTCCGCTCCGGGGCCTGCTCCTGCTGTTCGCGTACCGGCTGGGACTGGGGCTGGTGCGGCAGTGCCCGGCGCTCCTGGGACTGCGCCTCGATCTCCGGGGCCGGGGGCAGCAGCGCCGGCTCGATGCCGGCCGCGGCCAGGCCCGCGGCGGCCGTGTCCGCGAGCGGGACACCGTACTTCGCGAGGCGCAGCGGCATCAGCGACTCGACGGGGGCCTTGCGGCGCCAGGCACGCCCGTACCGGGCCTGGAGGCGTGCCTGGTAGATCAGGCGGTCCTGCTCCAGCTTGATGACCTGCTCGTACGAACGCAGCTCCCACAGCTTCATGCGCCGCCACAGCTTGAACGTCGGCAGGGGCGAGAGCAGCCAGCGGGTCAGGCGCACGCCCTCCATGTGCTTGTCGGCCGTGATGTCGGCGATCCGGCCGACCGCGTGCCGCGCCGCCTCGACCGAGACCACGAAGAGGACCGGGATGACGGCGTGCATGCCGACGCCCAGCGGATCGGGCCAGGACGCCGCGCCGTTGAAGGCGATCGTCGCGGCGGTCAGCAGCCACGCCGTCTGGCGCAGGAGGGGGAACGGGATGCGCATCCAGGTCAGGAGGAGGTCCAGGGCCAGCAGGACGCAGATGCCCGCGTCGATGCCGATCGGGAAGACCAGCGAGAAGTCCCCGAAGCCCTTCTCCTCGGCGAGTTCGCGCACGGCGGCGTACGAGCCGGCGAAACCGATCGCGGCGATGACGACCGCTCCCGCGACGACGACACCGATCAATATGCGGTGCGTGCGTGTCAACTGCATCGCGGCCACCCGCGATCCCCTCCCGTTACGTCGGACTTGGCGGGGTCAGCCTGGCACATGCGTGCGGGGCCCGTTGCGGGGGTACGGACGGAGCCCGGCCTCCGGGGGAGGGCCGGGCTCCGTGAGCTGCCGGGAATCAGCCGGTACGCGCCGGTTTCCCTTTTCCTGCCGAGTGCTACTTGTTCGCCGCGGCAACCGAGGCCACGGTCTCCTTGGCCGCCTTCCGGGCGTCCTTCAGCAGGTCGGAGGTCTTGGGGGACTTGGCGCCCTGGTAGCCGGCGCCGTTGTAGACGACGGTGGCGACGACGTTCTCCGTACGTGTCACGACCGTTGCGTACTTGAAGTCCGCGTCCGTCTTGCGCAGGTCGTACGTCACCACTGTCGCCTGGTCGCCGATGGACTCGGCGGCCTCCGACTCGACCTTCTTCGCGCCGTCCGTCGCCTTCGCGCCGTCGACCTGCTTCGCGTAGTACTCCTCGGCCAGCTTGTCGCCGGGGCCGCGGGTCTGGTCGGAGTCGTAGCGCATGAAGGAGACGGAGAGCCAGCGGTACTGGGAGCCGTCGACGCCCTTGTTGTCCAGGCCGTTCCAGGAGCAACCGCCGCGCGTGGAGACGTCTTTGGACTTGTCGGCGGTACCGGACTCGTCCTTCGCCTCGGGCACCAGCGAGTCGACCGTCTTCTTCTTGATCGACTTGCAGGGCTCGGGCAGCTTCGAGAACACCGCGGGCTCGACGGTCGGCGTCGCCGACGCCGTGGGCGAGGCGCTGGCGGACGGGGACGCGTCCTTCTCGCCTTCGGAGCCCGAGGAGCAGCCGGCGGCGACGAGCATCAGCGGGACGGCTGCGCAGGCGAGTGTGCGAGAGAGTCGCGGGGCTGATCGGTGCATGGTTCCTTCGCTCATGGGTCGGCTGGTCACTGGTCGGCTGTTCACTGGTCGCTGAACTGCTCGGCGAGTCTGCGGGCCAGGGCCCGCGTCTTCTCCTGCAGTTCCCTGCTGTCGGGGACATCGGTGGTCAGGGTGGGCTGCGCGCTGTACTGGACGGTCACGATGACGTTCGAGGTGCGGAACACCACGCTGACGGTACGGCGCTGGATGGTCGAGCCGGAGCGGGTCAGGGCGTCGTCCAGGAAGGCGGCGTCGCCGAGGCCGGTGAGGATGCGGGGCTCAAGACCTTCGGGGGTCTGGGTGCCGGTGCCGGGCGTGGTGCCGGACTCGTCGCCGGACTCGTCAGCGGCCCCGGAGGCGGGCGCGGTGGGGGATTCGCCGGCTCCGGGGGACGTGCTCGCTTCTCCCTCGCCGCCCTTCTCTCCGCCCGCGTCCTCGCCCGTGGCGTTCTCGTTCTCGCTCTCCGCCGGACGCTCGACGGGGGCCGGGAGGTCCGCCGCGGCCTCCTGCCTGGCGTACACCTCCTTCGCGCGGTCGTCGTCGCTGACGTCGGAGTCGTACGAGACGACCCGCTCGAAGTCGACCAGGAGCTGGTGCGTGGTGCCCGGGGAGTCCGCCTTCCAGCGACAGCCGACGCGCCGGTCCGTGTCGTACGTGACGGCGGCGGTGCCCGCGTACACCTTCTCCTGCTGCTCCTGGGGGAGCGTGGCGGCACCGGGGAGGAGGTTGCGGAGGGTGCCCCGGTCGACGGAGCCGCAGGGCTCGCGGAGCGTGCGGTACTTCCCGGGGGCGGCGACGGAGGTGGTGGTCTCGCCCACCTTGGAGTCGGCGGTGGAGTCGTCGGTGCCGGAGCCGCCGGTACAGCCGGCGGCGAGCGCCGCGAGGAGCGCGACGCCGGGTACGTACGCCTTTCGCTGCACGGCCCAGGCTCCCTTCGATCAGAAATGCGGTTGCCGCGCGATGGCGGCCGATGGACACAATGTGTATCGCACGCGCTGGCCAAACGCCGGTCCGCTGTCTCTTTCGCGGTACTTGGTGCCAGATTTGCGTTTTCTTTATTTCGGGGGAATTAGGGAGTTATGTCGTACGTAGAGGTACCGGGCGCGAAGGTTCCGATCCGGATGTGGGCGGATCCGGCCACGGTCGAGGGCGGCGCGATGCAGCAACTCCAGAACGTCGCCACCCTGCCCTGGATCAAGGGCCTCGCCGTCATGCCGGACGTCCACTACGGCAAGGGCGCCACCGTCGGCTCGGTGATCGCGATGCACGGAGCGGTCTGCCCGGCCGCGGTCGGTGTGGACATCGGCTGCGGCATGTCGGCGGTGAAGACGTCACTGACGGCGAACGACCTTCCGGGCGACCTCTCGCGGCTCCGGTCGAAGATCGAGCAGGCGATTCCGGTGGGCCGGGGGATGCACGGCAGTCCGGTCGACCCCGGGCGGCTGCACGGCTTCCCGACGGCGAAGTGGGACGACTTCTGGGGGCGGTTCGACGGTGTGGCCGATGCGGTCAAATTCCGTCAGGAGCGTGCCGCGAAGCAGATGGGGACCCTGGGGTCGGGGAATCACTTCATCGAGTTCTGTATCGATTCGGCCGGTTCCGTGTGGTTGATGCTCCACTCCGGCTCGCGGAACATCGGGAAGGAGCTGGCCGAGTACCACATCGGCCAGGCCCGGAAGCTCCCGCACAACCAGGGGCTGATCGACCGCGACCTGGCGGTCTTCGTCTCGGACACTCCGCAGATGGCGGCGTACCGCAACGACCTCTTCTGGGCGCAGGAGTACGCGAAGCACAACCGCGCGATCATGATGGGGCTCTTCCAGGACGTGGTCCGCCGGGAGTTCAAGAAGGCCAGGGTGACCTTCGATCCGGTCATCTCCTGTCACCACAATTACGTCAGCGAGGAGCGTTACGAGGGCCTGGACCTGCTGGTCACCCGCAAGGGGGCGATCCGGGCGGGTTCCGGTGACTTCGGGATCATCCCGGGCTCGATGGGCACGGGCTCGTACATCGTGAAGGGGCTGGGGAACGAGAAGTCGTTCAACTCGGCCTCGCACGGCGCCGGCCGGCGGATGAGCCGCAGCGCGGCGAAGCGGCGCTTCTCCGCGCAGGACCTGGCAGAGCAGACGCGGGGCGTGGAGTGCCGGAAGGACTCCGGTGTCGTGGACGAGATCCCGGCCGCGTACAAGCCGATCGAGCAGGTCATCGACCAGCAGCGGGACCTCGTCGAGGTCGTCGCGAAGCTGAAGCAGGTCATCTGCGTGAAGGGCTGACGACGCCCTGGGCGTGGAAAGGCGGAAGGCGGAAGGCGGAAGACGGAAGACGGAAGGCCCCGGCTGTGGTTGCCGGGGCCTTCCGCGCGTCCGGAAACCGGTGGAGGGGCCCGGGGGGCGCGCTGGTAACTTCACCGGCATGTCCTGCCCTGAATCCGACAGAGGCTAGCCACCGGTCGTCCGGTGGCTGACCCCTGGGCGCGCTGAAGCCGCCGGCCCGAGAGGCCGTGGGCGTGCTTCGCGCGGCTGTCGTCGCCGGATCACCGGGTCTTCGTGGGCCGCCCCCCTCGTTTCGTTCTGTGCGTGCGGGCGCCCGTTTCTCACCGGTCTCACCGGTCTCACTGGTTGATTCGCCGACCGCTTCTGGGGTTCCTTCATGCCATTCGCTGTTTTCGTGCTCGGGCTGGCCGTCTTCGCCCAGGGCACATCGGAGTTCATGCTGTCCGGCCTGGTGTCGGACATCGCCGACGATCTGGACGTGTCCATCCCGGCCGCCGGGCTGCTGACCTCGGGGTTCGCGGTCGGGATGGTGATCGGGGCGCCCCTGATGGCGCTCTGGAGCCGGAAGTGGCCGCGACGGCGGGCCCTGCTGTTCTTCCTGGGGGTCTTTGTCGCCGTCCATGTGATCGGCGCTGTCACTCCCAGCTACGGGGTGCTGCTCGCGACGCGGGTGGCCGGGGCGCTCGCGAACGCCGGGTTCTGGGCCGTCGCCCTGGTGGCCGCCGTCGGCATGGTCGCGCCCGAGGCCCGGGCGCGTGCCACGTCCGTCGTGGTCGGCGGGGTCACCGTCGCCTGCGTGGCGGGTGTGCCCGGTGGCGCGCTGCTGGGGGAGCAGTGGGGGTGGCGGTCGGCGTTCTGGGCGGTGGCCGTCTTGTCGCTGCCGGCTGTCCTCGCGATCGCGCGGACGATCCCGGACGAGCGGACCGGGGCCGGGGAGGTGAGCGCGCGGGAGGAACTGCGGGTTCTGCGGGGGGCTCCGTTGCTGCTGACGCTGGTGACGATGGCGCTCGTACAGGGAGCCACGTTCTGCGCGTTCTCCTATGTGGAGCCGCTGGTCACGCATGTCACCGGGCTGGGGGCCCTGTGGGTACCGGCCGTGCTCGCGCTCTTCGGGGTGGGGTCGTTCGTCGGTGTGACCGTCGCGGGACGGATCGCCGATGTGCGGCCGGACGTGCTGGTGGTGGCCGGCATGGCGTCGCTCGCGCTCGGGTGGGCGGTGCTCGCGGTGGCCGCCGGGAGTCCGGTGGCGGCGATCGTGCTCGTAGGCGTGCAGGGGATGCTCGCGTTCGGTACCGGGACGGTGCTGATCTCGCGGGTGTTCCGCCTGGCGGTGAAGGCGCCGACGCTGGCCGGGGCGTTCGCCACGGCGGCGTTCAACGTGGGCGGCGCGGCCGGTCCGTGGGCCGGCGGGCTCGCGATCGGGGCGGGGTTCGGTTTCCGTTCGCCGGTGTGGGTGAGTGCCGGGTCGATGGTCCTCGCACTGGTCACCTTCGGGGTCCTGCTGCTGATGGTGCGGCGGCGGGACCGGGCCGCCGGGAACCGCTCGGACGGCGAGGCCGGACGCGTGTCCTGCGGGATACGGGGGCGAGAGGCGGCGGGCGGGGAGGTGTGAGGAGGCGTCCTGTGCGCGGCGCGATTTCGGAATATGGTTTTCGTTCGTTTCGTCCGCTTCTGGTGGGTTACCCGGAGGTTGTCCCAGCCAGCACAAGAGCACACGGGGCGTGGCGCAGGCCCCGGCGTACCGAGCCGGGCGAGTGCGCGACAGCACGCGGTGGCGGTGGTGGAGTGGTCCACCCCCGATCCGTCCGCGGTCCGGCCTCTGCCGGCGTGCGGGGCCCTGCGCGTCCCCCGGAAAAGGTGGAATCCATGAGTGATGTGTCCGCGAATGGCGGTGCCGGGCGTGTCCAGCAGGCCGGGCAGACGGCGAAAGACGAGGCGGCGGTCACGGCCGGCCAGGCCAAGCAGGCCGCGGGTGAAGTCGCGGGGTCGGTCGCGCAGCAGGCCAAGGCAGTCACCGACGAAGCCCGGCAGCAGGCCGGCACTGCGGTGCGTGACCTGCGGGGGCGCGTGAACGACGAGGTGCGGGGTCAGACCGAGCGCGCGGCGGGCACGGTGCGGCAGTGGGCGGACGACCTCGCCGGGCTGGCGCAGAACGCGCCTGGTGATTCCCCGGTGCGCGGCCTGGTGGAACAGGCGGCCGACGGTGGTTACCGCGCTGCCGACTACCTGGAGAAGAACGGTGTGGGCGGCATGGTCGACAACGTCCGCAGCTTCGCCCGCCGCCGGCCCGGGGTGTTCCTGGGCGGAGCGGCGCTGGCGGGTCTGGCCGTCGGCAGGCTCGCCAAGGCGGGCGGCAGCGGTACGGGGAGCGACGGTACGGCGGGCAGTGACGTCGTCGGCCCGGCCCCGCAGGTTTCCCCGGTGCAGCCGCCGCTTCCGGCCGACGGCACGCTGCCCCCGGGCGACGGCACGCTGCCGCGGGCCGCCGGATGGGGCGACCTGCCCGGTACACCCGGTACGCCCGGTACACCGGAGGTGTGAGATGTCGACGTATTCGCCGCAGGCCCCGCTGAAGCGGAGGCAACAGAGCCCGGTGGAGGAGAGGCCGGTGGTGGAGGACAAGTCGGTGGGAGAACTGCTGTCCGAGGTCACCTCGGACGTGCAGCTGCTCTTCCGCAAGGAGATGGAGCTGGCCCGGCTCGAGATCCGTGAGGAAGCCACCAAGGCGGGCAAGGCCGCAGGGATGTACGGCGGAGCGGGATTCGCCGGATACATGGCGGCCCTCTTCGCATCACTGGCAGCCGTGTTCGGCCTGGCGAACGTGATGGACGGGGGCTGGGCCGCCCTGATCGTCACCGCGGTGTGGGCGGTGGTCGGTGCCGTCCTGTTCGTGATGGGACGCGCCCGGATGCGGACCGTGTCACCGAAGCCGGAACAGACCGTGCAGACACTGAAGGAGGACGCGCAATGGGCACGTCACCCGACCAAGTAAGGGCCGACATCGAGATGACGCGGGAGAAGCTGTCCGGCGACGTCGACCGGCTGGCCGACCGTACGAGTCCGCGCCGGATGGCGCACCGCCGCACCCAGCGGGTCCGCGGTGCGGTGTCGGGGGTGCGGGAGCGGGTCATGGGCACCGCCTCGCACACCACGAGCCGGGCCCAGGAGCGTACGCAGCAGACCGCGGGGCAGGCCGCGGACACCGTGCGCCAGACGGCGGGCCAGGCGGGCGAAGCGGTCAGGAAGGCGCCCGAGGAGGCGATACGGCAGACGGAGGGCAACCCGCTGGCGGCCGGTCTGATCGCCTTCGGCGCGGGGCTGCTGGCCGGCTCGATGCTGCCGAGTACGCAGGCCGAGCAGCAGGCGGCCGCGCAGCTGTCGGACCGGGCCAGTGGGGCCGTCGAACCGGTCAAGCAGGCGGCGGCCGAGTCGGCGCAGCACCTGAAGGAGGACGCCACCCAGGTCGCGCAGCAGGCGGTGCAGGAAGTCAAGGAGACTGCCGCCGAGGCCGCTCGTACGACGAAGGAGCAGGCGCGTGACCAGGCGGGTCAGGTCACGGAGCAGGCGCGTCAGTCGGGCCAGACGGTCGCGGGCGAGGCCCGGGACCAGACCGGGCGGGGGTGAGCGGCCCACGGCGCGCTCTGTGGCGACGCGCTCTTCCCCGACGGCCCGCACCGGGATCCTGATTCCCGGTGCGGGCCGTTCTTCCGCCGGTGATGCCGGTGATGCCGGTGATGCCGGTGATGCCGGTGATGCCGGTGATGCCGGTGATGCCGGTGGTTCCGTGGGTGTCCGGGAGGGGAGCCGCCGGCCGCGCGGGGGCGGTCACAGTTCGCGGTGGACCTTGGTGTTGGAGGCCTGGGCGCGGGGGCGGACCACCAGGAGGTCGATGTTGACGTGGCTGGGGCGGGTGACCGCCCACGTGACGGTCTCGGCCACGTCGTCGGCGGTGAGGGGTTCGGCGACGCCCTCGTAGACCTTGGCGGCCTTGTCGGTGTCGCCCCGGAAGCGGGTGGTGGCGAACTCCTCGGTCTTGACCATGCCGGGCGCGATCTCGATCACGCGGACCGGGGTGCCGACGATCTCCAGGCGGAGGGTCTCGGCGAGGACGTGCGCGCCGTGCTTGGCGGCGACGTAACCACCGCCGTTCTCGTACGTGCCGTGGCCGGCGGTGGAGGAGAGGACGACCACCGTGCCGTCGCCGCTCGCGGTGAGGGCGGGGAGCAGGGCCTGGGTGAGGTTGAGGGTGCCGATGACGTTGGTCTCGTACATCCGGCGCCAGTCGGCGGGGTCACTGGTGGCGACGGGGTCGGCGCCGAGTGCGCCGCCGGCGTTGTTGACGAGGAGGGCGAGGGTGCGGAAGGCGGTGGCGAACTCGTCGACCGCCGCACGGTCGGTGACGTCCAGCGCGTACGCCGTCGCCTGGTGGCCCGCGGCGGTGAGTTCGGCCTCCAGCGCCTCGATGCGGTCCTTGCGGCGGGCGGTGAGGACGACTCGGTAGCCGGCGGCGGCCAGCCGGCGGGCGGTGGCGGCGCCGATTCCGCTGCTTGCTCCGGTGATGACGGCGATAGGCGTAGGCATGGTGTACAGGCTAGCGAGAGCGTGGTGCGTACATGATCAGGGCCATTCCGGCGAGGCAGACGAGGGCGCCGACGACGTCCCAGCGGTCGGGCCGGTAGCCGTCGGCGATCATGCCCCAGGCGAGGGAGCCGGCGACGAAGACCCCGCCGTACGCGGCGAGGATGCGGCCGAATTCGCCCTCGGGCTGGAGGGTGGCGACGAAGCCGTACGCGCCGAGGGCGACGACTCCGGCGCCGATCCAGATCCAGCCGCGCCCGTGTCCCTGCCCGTGGCCCTGACCCCCGCCGCGCACGCCTTGCCAGACGAGCCAGGCGCCACCGATCTCCAGGAGGGCGGCGAGCAGGAAGAGGGCGGCGGAGCGGGCGACGGTCATGCGTTCAGCGTGCCACGGGACGAGGGGCGGTCGCTCCTTCCGGGCCATGGCACGTCAACGGTTGTTGGCCTACATTTGTTGGCATGAGTGAATCACCCGGCCCGCCTCCACCCGCCCCTGTTCCCGCGCCCGTGTCCGCCCCCGCGCCCCGTCGGTCCGACGCCACCAGGGCGGCGATCCTCGACGCCGCCCGCGAGCGGTTCGCGGCCGACGGGTACGAGCGCGCCACCATCCGCGCGATCGCGCGCGACGCCGGGATCGACCCGTCGATGGTGATGCGCTACTACGGCAACAAGGAGGGACTGTTCGCCGCCGCGTCCGAGTTCGACCTGAGGCTGCCGGACCTGGGGGAGGCGGCCGGGCCGGGCCGGCAGGTGGGCGCCGTCCTGGTCGGGCACTTCCTCGACCGCTGGGAGGAGGACGAGGTGCTGACCGCGCTGCTGCGGGTCGGTGTCACCAACGCCGCCGGGGCCGAGCGCATGCGGGCCGTGTTCCGGGAGCAGCTCGGTCCCGTCGCCGCCGCTGTCGTCCCGCACCCCGAGGAGGCGCCGGAGCGGGCCGCGCTGGTGGCCTCCCAGATACTCGGCATGGCGCTGGCGCGGTACGTGCTGCGGCTGCCGCCCGCCGTGGAGATGACGCGGCAGGAGGTCGTCGACTGGCTGGCGCCCACCGTGCAGCGGTACCTGACGGCGGAGCGGCCGCAGGCGGGTGGAGGCGGGCGCAGGCGTTTCTGACCCGCCGGCCGACTGCGCGGCGAGCCGGACCGCCGGGTCGACGAACGGCCGGACCGCCGGGTCGAGGGGGACCGGGTCAGGAAGCCCGTGCCGCCGTGCCGCCGTAGGTGCGCAGGGCGTCCTCGACGATCGTCTGCAGGCGCGAGTGGTGTGCGCCGTTCCAGTAGACGCGCTGACACTGCGTGCACTGGGCGAAGACGTCGTACGAGCGCTCGGTGCCGCCTTCGAGGAATTCGCTGACGGATTCCTTCGTGGCGCCCTCCAGGTCGCCGTTGCAGGCGACGCAGCGCGTCCACGGAGTGAGGGCGGGCGCGAACCGGCTGAGCACGTCGTCGAGCTGCTCCTCGGGGCGGTCGCTGTAGACGTACGCGCCGGCCCACAGCTCGCGGCGCCGCAGCAGCCCCCGGTCCCGCGACAGCAGTACGCGCCGGTCGCGCGCCGAGTACGCCGCGAGGGCCGGGTCGCCGATGTCCTCGCTGAAGTACGCCGTGTCGATGCCCAGCAGCCGCAGCCGCCGCGCCAGCGTGCCGAGGTGAACGTCGAGGAGGAAACGCAGCGGCGCCCCCGGCACCCGCTGCGGCCGCCGCACCGCGCGCACGTCGACCTTCTCGCCCGCCGCCGGGATGTGCGAGGCCGGGACTTCGCGGCCGTCGACGAGCAGCTGTCCCGCTTCGGTGAGCGGGATGCCGAGCGACTCGACGACGTGGCCGAGCGACGAGGCGCCGTCGGTGGTCAGGGCCGTACGTCCGTCGCGCCGCTGCGCCGCGACGAAGAGGTGCAGCTCGGGGGCGACGCTGAGGTGGATCTCCGGTCCGTTCACGCCGCCAGCATGCCACTGGGGCGGACGCCTCATCCAGCGGCTTTCCGGTCGGTGGGGGCCGCCGGGGGCGGTCATGGCGCGGGGTTCACGGTGTTCGCGTGATCTTTCGCGGGGCCGGCTTCCGCAGGGTCCAGCTCGTGGAGGATCCGGGTCAGGTCGGCCGGGGCGGCCGCGAGGCGCACCGGCGTGCCCGCGTCGTCGAGTTCGGCGATGTGCCAGCTCCTGGGCACGGTGTCGCCGTCGCTGCCCCGGGCACGCCGCACGTCCAGGACGGTGAGCCGCTCCACCGGTATCCGTTTCGCCGCGAACCGGCCCGGACCGGAGTGGGACGTCACCGCGGGCGGGCCGCCCCCGAGGACGACGTGGGTGCCGAAGCCGTACGGGTTGTAGTCGGTGTGTTCCAGGAAGCGGGCGGCCAGGAACACCTCCTTCTCCTCCCCGGCGGCCTCTTGGGCCACCGGGGCCCCTCCGGTCCCGCCTGCCTGTCCGATCCCTCCGACCCGTCCGATCCCTCCGACCTCTCCGGGCGTACGGATGCGGGTGGCGCGCCAGGCCAGGACGAAGAGGCCCAGCGTGGCCGACGAGCCCGCGGCCGCCCAGGTGACCGCCGTGGGAGAGGTGAGCAGGGTCGTGGGGTGGAGGTAACAGAGCGGCAGCAGCCACAGGGCCGTACCGGCGAGCGCGCCCGCGAACGGAAGGGCCGACGGGAGGACGTCGTCGTCGGGCAGCCGCCGCCCGCGCAGGCGCAGCAGCACCTGGGCACCGGGGTAGCCCGCGGCGAGGGCGAGTGCGGCCGCGATGACCGCCACGTCCCCGGGGGCGGGGACGTGCTCGCGCCACACGTGGTGCTCCCCGGCGACCTCCTTCACCTCGCCGCGCCAGACGGTCAGCCGGACGCCGTCGCCGGGCCGGAACCCCTGGGCGCCCTCCTGCGAGACCCCGAGCCGCTCCATCGGCCGGCTGTCGGCGAAGTACAGCCAGCTGCTCTGCCTGGGCCGGTTGGCCTCGGCCCGCTCGATCACCGCCGGCAGCGTGGTCAGGCAGTCCCTCCCCGGCTCCCGGCTCCGCCCGGACGCGGCGGGCGTCCCGGCGGCGCACGGTACGGCCGACTCCCACGCCCGCTCGTACGACGCGGTGTCCGGCACGCACCACGCGGCCACGCCCGCGCCCGCGAGCAGCAGCGCGCACAGGCCCACCGACCCGGTCCAGCCGCGCCCGGCGGTGCGGTACGAGACCACGGGGACGTGGCTCGACTCCGGGGCGCCGTGACGGCGGTGCAGCGCGCGCAGCGCGTCCAGCTTCGCGTCGAAGTCCGGGCGGTCGTCGGAGGACCAGCTCCGCGGCAGGGGCAGGAGCCACTTGCGTCCGTCGCGCAGTACCAGACCGGCGCGACGGGTCTCCGGAACCCGGGGGTTGTTCACGTGCTTCAGGTGTACGCGCAGGTCGGCGATGTCGTGCCACGGCACGCTCCGGCGGCGCAGCAGCGTCCGGCAGTGCAGACCGTACGCGTCGGCGCTCACCCGGGCGGCGACCCCGCGGAGCGACGCGACGCCCACCAGCGCGAGCAGCAGGCCGGCACCCAGCCACACGTCCAGGAGACCGCCCCCGTACGTCATGCGCACCGCGGCCAGGACCGCCCCGGCCGCCCCGAGCCCGACGGAGAACCACAGGGCGCGCGTCCAGGGGGAACGGCAGATCACTTCACGGGCCTCGGTCATGCACGAAATGCTGCCCTGGGCAGGGCCGTACGTTCTTGTGCGCAATGCGGCAGTCTTCCGGCCGGCGACGCTGCCGACCGGGCGACTGGATAACCGCACGACCGGGTACGCGGCGCGGACGACTGCCCGAGCGGGGAAAGGGGGGCGGGAACGGCGGTCGGGGAGAACCCGGCTGTCGGATCGTCGGCCTGTCAGGCCATCAGGTCCAGGCGCCAGTCGTTGCAGCGCATGATGCTTCCCGGCGGGAACTCGGAGTCGCACGGGCCGGCGAGCTCGAAACCGCCTTCCCGCACAGGGCGTTCGACACGGGATTGGCGACCGAGGGCAACGCGTGCAGGAAGCGGTGTCCGCCGACCGGTCCTGAAGGCCGTGCGCGGACATGACGGGCCGATTCCGGTCGCCCGGCCGCCCGGTCGTACGGCCGGGGTGCGCTGCCGGGGAAGCACCCGAGGAAGGCTTCTCGGTCAGCGTCCGAGGCCCGACTCCCAGGCCCAGGCGGCTATCTCGACCCTGTTGCGGACACCGAGTTTGCCCTGGACGTTGGTGAGATGGGTCTTCACGGTGCCCGCGCTGATGTGCAGGGCGGCGGCGATTTCCGCGTTGGTGTGCCCGCGGGAGACGAGGGCGGCGACCTCGGTCTCCCGCGGGGACAGGGGCGAGGGGCGGGCCGGAGCGGCTGCGGGGCGGACGAAACGCTGGAGCAGGCGGACGGCGATGGAGGGGCTGATGAGGGCCTCGCCGGAGGCGGCGGAGCGGACGGCCTCGGCCAGCAGGCGAGGGCCCGCGTCCTTGAGGAGGAAGCCGCAGGCGCCGTGGTGCAGGGCCTGGTGGACGTACTCGTCGTCCCCGAAGGTCGTCACCATGACGACCTGCGGGGCGTGCGCGGCCCCGGGCCGGTGCAGGTGCCTCAGCGCCTCGATGCCGTTCAGCCGCGGCATGCGGATGTCCATGAGGACGACGTCGGGGCGGTGCTGTTCGGCCTGCTGGATCGCGGCGACCCCGTCGGCGGCCTGGGCGACGACCTCGATGTCGTCCTCGGCCGCCAGGATCATGGCCATGCCGGTGCGGACGATCGTCTGGTCGTCCGCGAGAAGGACACGGATGGTCATCGCAGTGCCTGTCGTAGGGGGAGCGGGAGTTCGAGCGCGACGTGCCAGCCGGACTCCGGGGCGGGCCCTGCGGTCAGTGTGCCGCCGACGGCGTGGGTGACCTCGCGCAGGCCGCGCAGTCCGTAGCCGGTGTCGCCGGACGGGTGCTGGTGTCCGTCGTCGGTGATCCGCACGGTCACCCGGCGGCGGGAGACGTCCAGGCGCACCCGCACGGTGGTGCAGTCGCGGGCGTGTCTGCGGATGTTCGTCAGCGCTTCCATGACGACACGTTCCACCAGGTGGGCAGCGTCCGCGGGGAGGGAGTCGGTCCGGCCGGTCTCGGTGAAGCGGACCCGGGCGCCGGGCAGCCGGCAGTCGGCGACGAGGGCGCGGACGGCGTCCGTGCCCGGTGCCTGTCTGTCCGGGACGATGTCCTCGCGCAGGGCGCCGACCATCTTCCGCATGGCGGTCAGCGCTTCCGCTCCGGTGGTCTCGATCAGTTCGAGGGCGTCGCCCACCGCCTGGGGCTTTTTGGCCGCGACGGCACGGGCCCCTTGTGCCTGGACCACGATGCCCGATATGTGGTGGGCGACGAAGTCGTGCAGGTCCCGGGCGAAACCGAGGCGCTGTTCGAGCCTGATCTGCTCCTCGCGCTGCCGGCGGGAGACGACGACCAGACGGCCGGTGAGGCCGGAGGCCAGGGCGCCGCTGGCCACCAGCGTCAGGACGAGCGCGACGATACTGCTGCCCTCGTCCACCTCGATCACCAGCGGCCGCACGATGAGGGCGGTCATGAGCAGCGGCAGAGCGACGGCGGTGCCGGCCGGGGAACCCCGCCGCGCCGTCACGTGCGTCAACACCATCAGGGCGGCCGGCTCCAAGAGGGTGTAGGCGTCCGAAGCCTGGCTCAGGGGCGAGCCGCTGCCCGCCGCCGCACGCAGTCCGACCGAGCAGGCCAGCGACACCAGGGCCGCTCCGCACGCCGCCCACGCCAGCATCGCGGGCGGCAGCGTGATTCCCACCGCCGGGAAGGCGACGGCCGCCGCCGCGGCCGTCGACAGGTACAGCAGGATTCCGGTGCCCTGGTGCTCCAGGGCACCGGTGCCGAAGTCGATCAGCAGGGCCAGGCCGAGGGCGCAGAGCAGCAAGGCGCCGCCGACGAACCGGCCGACGGCCGCGGCGCGCGGTGAACTGGGCATGGTGGGCAATCTAGCCGCGCTCGCCCCCCGGCCCCCTCTGACGAAAGTCGTAGCCGTCCGCCGGGGAATGGGACTTTCAGGAGATCTGCCGGACCCGGCTCCGGAAGGAGGCTGGACCACGTCAGCGCCGCTCGTCCTGATCGAAGGAACAGCCCTCATGGACATCCGATACCAGGTGGACTCCGCGCCCGTTCTCGGCCCCGCGCTCGTCCTGTTCGCTGCCGGCACCGCCGTCCAGGTGTGGCGCGACGTGTGGAACACGCGCCGTGCCCTGCTGCAGCTGGCCGCCGCCGTCTACGCCGCCGCGGTCCTCTCCCTGACGGTCTTCCCGCTGAACGTGACCTGGGGGGAGTACGCCAACCAGGCCCCCTGGACCGGTCAGATCAACTTCATCCCGCTGCTCACCGCGGACATCACCATCGTCCCCAACGTCATCATGATGGTGCCGGCCGGATTCCTGCTGCCCCTGTTGTTCCGGCAGGCCACCTCGGCCTCGCGGGCGGCCCTGATGACGGCGGCGGCCAGCCTGTCCGTGGAAGCAGCCCAGCTGCTGTCCTACATCGCCCTGAACAACGGCCGTTCAGTGGACGTCAACGACCTCCTCGCCAATACCCTCGGCGGACTCGTCGGCTACGCCCTGGTGACCCTCGCCCTGCGCGCACCGGCTCTGCGCGGCCCCCTCCTCGCGGCCTCGCCGCCCCGCTCCGCTGCGCTCCAGGAAGACCGCCGGCGGGCCGCGACCGCCGGCGCGCCCCGGCCCGTCCCGGTCACGGACCCCGTCATCCGCCCCTGATCCAGGCCGGCGGCTGCTACCGGGCGGCGTCGAGGCCACGCCGGACCTCACCTGCGTCCCGCCCGGCGGCCTGCCCGTCACCGCCTTCGGCCCGGGCGGCACGCAGGCCGGTCCCGCCGAGCAGGCCGCGGGCGTTCGGGATCACCCTCTCCGGCGCCGGGACGGCCTGCGCCGGTGTCGGCCCGGAGAGCACCAGCGGCGACGGCGGCACCGGGCACAGCACCGTCGTCTCCGTCGTCGGCGAAGACCCCGGCCCCCTCCCGCTCACGGTCGGCAGCGTCCTCGTCGGCGATCCCGTCGTCCCCGGCCGGCCCACCGGCCCGCAGGACGCCGTCCCCTTCCCCTCCCGGGACCCGTCCCTGAAACGGGCGGAGCGGGCGCGCGGCGCGGGAGCACCGCGCCGCGCGCCCGCCGCGGAACGGAAAGGGCGGGGCCCGAAGACCCCGCCCACGACCACCGAAGCCCCGGCTCAGGGCCAGACCAGGCAGTACGCCTGGTGCCCCGCCTCGTGCAGGCGGTGGCTGAAGTCCTGCCACTCGTGCAGCAGCTGGTAGACGTTGAACGCGTCGCGCGGGCCCCCGCGGTCCGGGACCGTGGACCAGATGAAGGCCGCCGCGCCCACCGACTCCTCGCCGACGCCGCGCAGCGGGTCGACGACCGTCATGGGGAGCTTGACCACCGCGTAATCGGGGTGGAGCACGACCAGCTCCAGCGGTGGCACCTTGTGCAGGGGTATGCCCTCGATGCCGGTCAGGACCATCGCGGCCACCGTCTCCGGCTTGATCTTCGTGAACATGCCGCCCATGCCGAGCTCGTCGCCGCCCAGCTCCTCCGGACGCATCGAGATGGGCACGCGGGCCGCAGTGGCTCCGTTCGGAGCGCCGAAGTACTTGTAGGTCACCCCCACCCGGCCGCTCCTGTTTCCCGTGTCCGCGTTCACGTTCGCCTCGCGCCTGTCCGCCCGCGCCCCGCGCCCCCGCTCACGCCTGTGCCGGCCGCGCTGGGACCCGTCGGGACCCAGGTCGTCGGTCCCCTCGCCCACTCCGCCACCGCGATGCATATCTCCACCCGACCACTCGCGGCCACGGCCGCGCAACCCGATCATCGTGTCAGTGACCTCCCCCGCGACCGTGCGGTGAAACACCTGACCGCAAGACCGCCGGAGCCTCTGACACCATGGCTTGTGTGAGCTTCCCCTATGACGCCCCAGTTTCGCAGACGCTTTTCGACCGCGCGTCCCTTGTGACGCCCGGCGGCGTGAACTCTCCGGTCCGCGCATTTCGTGCCGTGGGCGGTACGCCCCGGTTCATGGTGTCCGGTACCGGTCCGTACCTCACCGACGCCGACGGCCGTGAGTACGTCGACCTCGTGTGCTCGTGGGGGCCGATGATCCTCGGCCACTCCCACCCGCAGGTCGTCGCCGCGGTCCAGGAGGCCGTCGCCCGCGGCACCTCCTTCGGCACGCCCGGCGAGGGCGAGGTCGCACTGGCCGAGGAGATCGTCGCCAGGGTCGCACCCGTCGAGCAGGTGCGACTCGTCTCCAGCGGCACCGAGGCGACCATGTCGGCCATCCGCCTCGCCCGCGGCTTCACCGGCCGGGCCAAGGTCGTGAAGTTCGCCGGCTGCTACCACGGCCACGTGGACGCGCTCCTCGCCGCCGCCGGGTCCGGCCTCGCGACCTTCGCGCTGCCGGACACGCCCGGCGTGACGGGTGCTCAGGCCGGCGACACGATCGTCCTGCCGTACAACGACCTGGACGCCGTACGGGCCGCCTTCGCCGCGCATCCCGGCGAGATCGCCTGCGTCATCACCGAGGCCTCGCCCGGCAACATGGGCGTCGTCCCGCCGGCCGACGGCTTCAACGCCGGTCTCAAGGACCTGTGCCGGGCCGACGGCGCGCTCTACATCTCCGACGAGGTCATGACCGGCTTCCGTACGTCGAAGGCCGGCTGGTACGGCGTCGACGGCGTCGCCCCCGACCTCATGACCTTCGGCAAGGTCATGGGCGGCGGCTTCCCGGCCGCTGCCTTCGGCGGCCGCGCCGACGTCATGGCGCACCTCGCGCCGGCCGGCCCCGTCTACCAGGCGGGCACCCTCTCCGGGAACCCGGTCGCGACCGCCGCCGGCCTCGCGCAGCTGCGGCTGCTCGACGACGGGGCGTACGCCGTGGTCGACGCGGTGTCGAGGGAGATCCAGGAGCTGGTCACCCTGGCGCTCACCAAGGAAGGTGTCGCGCACCGCGTCCAGAGCGCCAGCAACATGTTCTCCGTGTTCTTCACGGCCGACGAGGTGCGCAACTACGACGACGCGCGGAAGCAGGAAGCCTTCCGCTTCAACGCCTTCTTCCACTCGATGCTCGCCGACGGCGTCTACCTGCCGCCGTCCGCCTTCGAGTCCTGGTTCGTCTCCACCGCCCACGACGCGCGGGCCGTCGAGCGCATCGCCGCCGCGCTGCCCGCCGCCGCCCGCGCCGCAGCGGAGGCCACGGCATGAGCGAGACCACCGTCGTCCACTTGGTGCGCCACGGTGAAGTGCACAATCCGGACGGGGTGCTGTACGGGCGCCGGTCCGGATACCACCTCTCCGACCTCGGCCGGCAGATGGCCGACCGGGTCGCCGAGCACCTCGCGGAGCGCGACATCACGCACGTCGTCTCCTCGCCGCTGGAGCGCGCCCAGGAGACCGCGGCGCCGGTCGCCAGGTCGCACGGGCTCGACCTGGCCACCGACGAGCGGCTGATCGAGGCGGCCAACGTCTTCGAGGGCAAGACCTTCGGGGTCGGGGACGGCGCGCTGCGCAGGCCCGGGAACTGGCGGCACCTGACGAACCCGTTCCAGCCGTCCTGGGGCGAGCCGTACATCGAGCAGGTCGTACGGATGATGGGCGCCCTGAACGCCGCGCGCGACGCGGCCCGCGGGCACGAGGCGGTCGCCGTCAGCCATCAGCTGCCGATCTGGATCGTACGGAGCTTCGTCGAGCGGCGGCGGCTGTGGCACGACCCGCGCAGGCGGCAGTGCACGCTCGCCTCGCTCACCACCTTCACGTTCCAGGGCGACAAGATCGTGTCCGTCGGCTACAGCGAGCCGGCCCGCGATCTCGTGCCCCCGCACCTGCTGGCCGGAGCCAAGCCCGTGAAGGGTAAAACGAAGGCATTCGGCGCGTAATACCAATCACTTCCTGGTCATTTTCGGGTCACTCCTGGGAAAAACATGTCGGTTCGTCGGAACCGGCGTCTTCATCAGCACCTCTAACCCGGCGTCCGTCGTAAGAGCCGACGGGCGTCTACGGGGATGACGAGTGCGGATGGGGACACGGGTATGCGGGACATGAGTCGAAGGGGTCTGCTGGGACTGGGACTGGGACTCGGAGCGGCGGCCGCGGCCGGCCTGGCCGGCTGCGGCGCTTCCGGGGCGTCGGACCCGGGGCACCCCGGCCCGGCCAAGGGCAAGGGAAGCGACGGCGGTGGCACCCCGCCCCCGACCAGGACGGGCGGCGACGTACGCCTGATAGGCGACGGCTCGACGGCCGACACCGGCAAGCAGCCGAACCAGCCGGACAAGCCCGTACCGCTCCAGCCCGGTGAGACGCCGCCCCAGTTCGTGATCTTCTCCTGGGACGGGGCGGGCGAGGTCGGCAACGGCCTGTTCCCGCGCTTCCTCAAGCTCGCCAGGGACCACGACGCGGCGATGACCTTCTTCCTCTCCGGGCTCTACCTGCTCCCCGAGTCGAAGAAGAGCCTCTACAAGCCGCCGAACAACCCCGTCGGCGCCTCCGACATCGGCTACCTCACCGACGGGCACATCAAGGACACGCTGAAGTACGTCCGCCAGGCCTGGCTCGAAGGCCATGAGATAGGCACGCACTTCAACGGGCACTTCTGCGCGGGCTCGGGCACCGTCGGCAACTGGACGCCCGCCCAGTGGGAGAACGAGACCGCCCAGGCCAAGTCCTTCGTCACCGAGTGGAAGACCAACAGCGGCTGGACCGACCTCGACCCGCTGCCCTTCGACTACGAGAAGGAACTCGCCGGCGGCCGTACCCCCTGCCTCCTCGGCCAGGACAACCTCCTCCCGACGGCGAAGAAGCTCGGCTGGCGCTACGACGCCAGCTCGCCCGGCGGCCACCAGATCTGGCCCGTCAAGCGGGGCGGCCTGTGGGACCTGCCGCTCCAGGCGATGCCGTTCCCGGGCCACTCCTTCGAGGTGCTCTCGATGGACTACAACATCCTCGCCAACCAGTCGAAGAATTCGACCCAGGGCGTGCCGTCCCGCTACCCGGGCTGGAAGAAGCAGGCCACCGAGGCGTATCTCTCCGGTTTCCGGCGGGCGTACGAGAGCAATCGCGCGCCGTTCTGCATAGGCAACCACTTCGAGCAGTGGAACGGCGGCATCTACATGGACGCCGTCGAGGAAGCGCTCAAGGGCATGGCGGGCAAGAAGGACGTGCGGCTGGTCTCCTTTCGGCAGTTCTGCGACTGGCTCGACGTGCAGGACCCGAAGGTGCTCGGCAAACTGCGCTCCCTCCAGGTGGGCCAGTCCCCGGCGGGCGGCTGGAAGTCTTTCCTTAAGAGCTCTTGACAAGGGGCTTTACGGGCACCGCGGGGGGCGCGGAAGATCCCTGGAACGCTCATGCGAAACTTTTCACATGAGCCTTAGCCGCGTCTCCCGCCGCCGCTCGAACCGCACCCGCCACGCAGCGTCGGCGGCCGCCGTCGCGGTCGCGGGCGCACTCACCCTCTCCGCGTGCGGAGGCGACGGCGCCACGTCGTCGGGGTCGAGCGGCGCGAAGTTCGTGACCGGCAGCGGGGGCATCTCCACCGTCGCCAAGGGCGAGCGGCAGGACGCCCCGAAGCTCGACGGCGAGACGCTCGAAGGCGAGAAGCTCGACATCGACGACTTCAAGGGCAAGGTCGTCGTCCTGAACGTCTGGGGTTCGTGGTGCTCGCCCTGCCGGGCCGAGGCGCCGAATTTCGCGAAAGTCTCCGAGGAGACCAAGGACAAGGGAGTCGAGTTCGTCGGGATCAACACCCGTGACGACTCCAAGGGCCCCGCGATCGAGTTCGAAAAGCAGTGGGGCATCACCTATCCCAGCTTCTACGATCCGATCGGCAAGCTGGTTCTCCGCTTTCCCAAGGGCAGCCTGAATCCCCAGGCCATTCCGTCGACGATCGTGATCGACCGTGAGGGCAAGATCGCGGCCCGCTCGCTGATGGCCCTCAACGAGAAGAAGCTGCACCAGATGATCGACCCGCTGATCGCGGAGAAGTGACCACGTGAGCGTTCTCGCCGCCGCGGTCACCGACCCGAACCCGACGGTTCTGAGCGGTGCCCTGATACTCGCGCTGCCGATCGCCGTCGCCGCCGGTCTCGTCTCCTTCTTCTCGCCGTGCGTGCTGCCGCTCGTACCCGGCTATCTGTCGTACGTCACCGGGATCAGCGGCACCGACCTGGCCGAGGCCAAGCGCGGCCGTATGGTCGCCGGCGCCTCGCTCTTCGTGCTCGGCTTCAGTGCAGTCTTCGTCTCGACCGGCGCGCTCTTCGGCTACTTCGGCTCGACGCTCCAGGAGCACCAGGAGACGCTCTCCATGGTGCTCGGCGGGCTGATGATCCTCCTGGGCGTCTTCTTCATGGGGCTGCTGCCCTGGATCACCCAGCGCGAGTTCCGTTTCCACAAGCGGCCGGCGGCCGGACTCGCGGGAGCGCCCGTACTCGGTGCCCTCTTCGGCATCGGCTGGGCGCCGTGCACCGGTCCGACGCTCGGCGCGGTCCAGACGCTCGCCCTCAGCGACGGGAGCGCGGGACGCGGGGCCGTACTGACCGTCGCGTACTGCCTCGGCCTCGGCGTGCCCTTCGTGCTCGCCGCGATGGCGTTCCGGCGGGCGCTCGGTGCGTTCGCCTGGGTCAAGAAGCACTACGCCTGGGTGATGCGCATCGGCGGACTGATGATGATCGCGACCGGCATCCTGCTCGTCACGGGGATCTGGAACGGCATCATTCAGGACATGCAGGGCTGGACGGAAAGCTTCACGGTGGGGATCTGAGTTCCATGAGCAAGACCGAGACGACCGACGAGACGGCCGCGGCCGCCGCGGCCGCCGAACACGACGAGCAGGAGCTCGGCGAAGCCGGTGCCCAGCTCTCCACCGTTCCCCGGGAGCGGGTGGTCCCCGGCTCCTTCGGCGGCGTGATGCAGCCCGGCGCGGCCGGCCGGATCGCCTGGGCCTGGCGCGAGACGACGGGCTGGGTGCGCTGGTTCTGGCGGCAGCTGACGTCGATGCGCGTCGCGCTGATCCTGCTGTTCCTGCTGTCACTGGGCGCGATCCCCGGGTCGCTGGTCCCGCAGACCGGTGTCGACGAGACGAAGGTCGAGGACTTCAGGGCGGCGCACGAGACGCTCGCGCCGATCTACGACGACCTCGGGCTCTTCAATGTCTACAGCTCGGTGTGGTTCTCCGCGATCTACATCCTTCTGTTCGTCTCGCTCATCGGCTGCATCGTGCCCCGCACCTGGCAGTTCGTGGGCCAGCTCCGCAGCCGCCCGCCGGGCGCGCCCGGCCGCCTGACGCGGCTTCCGGCGTACACCACCTGGCGTACGGAGACGGACCCCGAGCAGGTCCGTGAGGCCGCGCTGGCGATGCTCAAGCAGCGCCGCTTCCGGTCCCACGCCGTCGGGGACGCGGTCGCCGCCGAGAAGGGGTACCTGCGCGAGGCCGGGAACCTGATCTTCCACATCGCGCTCATCGTGATGCTGGTGTCCTTCGCCACCGGGCAGCTCTTCAAGTCCGAGGGCGGCAAGCTGATCGTCGAGGGCGGCGGTTTCGCGAACACCCTCACGCAGTACGACGACTTCAAGTCCGGGTCGCTCTTCGACCGGGACCACGACCTGGCGCCGTTCAGCTTCACACTCGACAAGTTCGTCGGGACGTACGAGCGCACCGGCCCCCAGCGCGGCACGCCCCGTACGTACGAGGCCCATGTGACGTACGCCGAGGGGGCGGACGGCGCCGGGAAGAAGACCAGGATCGAGGTGAACCGGCCGCTGGAGGTCGACGGCTCGAAGGTCTACCTGATCGGCCACGGGTACGCCCCGGTCGTCACCGTCAGGGACGGCAAGGGCAGGGAGGTCTTCAAGGGCGCGGTGCCGCTGCTGCCCATGGACTCCAACGTCACCTCGTCCGGCGCGATCAAGGTGATGGACGGCTACCGCGACAAGGACGGCAAGAAGGAGCAGCTGGGCTTCCAGGCGTTCTTCGTGCCGACGTTCGCGGGCGCCGGCAAGGGCACGATGCTCTCCCAGTACCCGGGTCTCGACTTCCCCGTCCTCGCGCTCAACGCCTTCCACGGCAGCCTCGGCGTGGACGCGGGCCTGCCGCAGAACGTCTACCAGCTCGACAAGCGCAAGATGAAGGCGTTCAAGGACGACCGGGGCGCCGACCTCAAGCAGCGACTGCTGCCCGGCGAGACCATGAAGCTGCCGGACGGCGCCGGGTCCATCACGTTCGAGAAGGACGTCAAGGAGTGGGCGACCTTCCAGATCTCGCAGCAGCCCGGCAACGTACCCGCACTGGTGGGGGCCGTCGCCGCGATCGCGGGGCTCGCCGGATCGCTGTTCATCCAGCGCCGCCGCGTCTGGGTCCGGGCCGTACGGGGCAAGGACGGCGTCACCGTCGTCGAGATGGCCGGACTCGGCCGCAGTGAGTCCTCGAAGCTTCCCGAGGAACTGGCCGACCTGGCCGCAACGCTCAATTCACAGGCGCCGACGGCACCTGATCCCGCTGAACCCGTCGAAGGAGTCCGCGCGTGAATCTCGCGGCCGCAACCAACGAGAACCTCGCCCACATCAGCAATGTGCTGATCTATTCGTCGATGGCCGTCTACACGCTGGCCTTCTTCGCCCACATCGCCGAGTGGGTCTTCGGCAGCCGCAGCAAGGTCGGCCGCACGGCCGCCGCGCTGACCGCCGGCACAGCGGCGGCCCCTCCGGTGACCGTGCGCTCCGGCGGCTCCACGGCCGTCCTCGACAAGCCGAGGGTCGTCACCCGGTCCGCGGCGGGCACCCGCGACGTGCCGGACGGTCCGGGAGCGGCGGGCGGCACCGAGAAGGGCGACCTCTACGGACGTGTCGCCGTCTCGCTGACCGTCCTCGCCTTCCTCGTCGAGGCGGGCGGCGTGGTGGCCCGCGCCCTGTCGGTGCAGCGCGCGCCGTGGGGCAACATGTACGAGTTCTCGATCACCTTCTCCACCGTGGTCGTCGGTGTGTACCTGGCGATCCTGGCCGCGAAGAAGAACGTCCGCTGGGCCGGCCTGCCGCTGGTCACCACGGTCCTGCTGGACCTGGGCATCGCCACGACGTGGCTCTACACCGACAGCGACCAGCTGGTGCCCGCACTGGACTCGTACTGGCTGTGGATCCACGTCTCCACCGCGATCTTCTGCGGCGCGGTGTTCTACCTCGGCGCGGTCGGCACGCTGCTCTACCTCTTCCGTGACGGCTACGAGGCGAAGCTCGCGGGCGGCGGCAAGCCGGGCGCCTTCGCCTCGTCCGTCCTGGAGCGCCTCCCGTCCGCCGCCTCGCTCGACAAGTTCGCCTACCGCGTGAACGCCGCCGTCTTCCCGCTGTGGACGTTCACGATCATCGCGGGCGCGATCTGGGCGGGCGACGCGTGGGGCCGCTACTGGGGCTGGGACCCCAAGGAGGTCTGGTCCTTCATCACCTGGGTCGCGTACGCCTGCTACCTGCACGCGCGCGCGACGGCGGGCTGGAAGGGCCGCAAGGCCGCCTACCTGGCGCTCTTCGCGTTCGGCTGCTGGCTGTGGAACTACTACGGCGTGAACATCTTCCTCAGCGGCAAGCACTCGTACGCGGGGGTCTGACCCGCTCCCGGGCCCGGCTCGCACGAGCCGGGCCGAGGGGAGAGGCTGGTGTCATGACGGACGAGATCCCTCATGGCACCAGTGAACCCCGGGACTCCGGGGCCGTACTGAGGTTCACGCTGGACCTCCCGCAGCCCGCGCACCGGGTCTGGCCCGCCGTCGCGACCCCGGAGGGCCTGCGGGAGTGGCTCGCCGCCGTCGAGCGGCTGGAGCCGCGCCTGGGCGGCGCGGTCACGCTGCGGTGGCTGAACCCCGGGGACGACGGCGACGACGCCGTCGAGCACGGCACGGTCACCGCCTGGGACCCGGAGCACGTCGCCGAGTACACCGTCGCCGTGCACGGGCGGGTCCGCTTCCACCTGGAGCCGGCCTGGGCGGGCGCCATCGGCACGGTGCTGCGCTTCACCGACGAGGTGGCGGCGGCCGGCGACGCCGATCGGCTGAGCCGCCTCGCGGGCTGGCACCAGCACTTCGCGTACCTCCTGGCCGCACTCGACGGCCGCCCGCGGGACTGGTCGCAGTGGGACCCGGACCGCTACCGCGAGCTGTACGCCGGGTAGCCGTTGCGGGGCGGTGCGGCGGCCGTCCTTCGCGGGGGCGCCGGGGCCGGTGCCATGGTGTGCGGGGCGGGGTCAGGACTTCGGCGGGACGGAGTCCCCGGGGCCGTCCTCGCGCCGCTTGAGCTCCTCCTCGCGGCGGCGCAGGTCCGCTTCCCAGTCCTTCATCATCGACTCGTCCTCGCCGCCCGTTCCGGAAGAGGCGGTCTCGTCCTCGAGGGACTTCAGGAAGTCGGGATTGTCGTCGGGGGCGACCCATCGCTGCTTGTCCCCGCGGCGCCGTTCGGAGGGCGCGCCGCCGGAGCCGTCGCGGGCCCCCTTGCGGACCTTGCCGACCGCGAGCCAGGCGACGGGGCCGATCAGCACCTCGCCGAAGAGCAGCACGATGATCACCCAGACCACCTTGGGAAGGTGGCGGACCTCTTCCTCGGGAGTGTTCAGGCAGTCGATGAAGGCGTAGATCCACAGCGCCAGCACCAGAAGGAACGGCAGATACCTGAGCATGAGGGCAAGCTCCCAGAGCGCGGACCGCAGGGCGCCGTGGGCAGCCCCGGTGACGGGCCAAGCGTAGTGCGTACCGGATACTGGACCGCATGGCTTACGACGATCTTCGCTCCCTGCTCCGGGCGCTGGAGCGCGAGGGCGACCTCAAGCGCATCAAGGCCGAAGTCGATCCGTACCTGGAGGTCGGGGAGATCGTCGACCGGGTGAACAAGGCGGGCGGTCCGGCGCTTCTCTTCGAGAACGTCAAGGGCTCGTCGATGCCCCTGGCGATGAACGTCTTCGGGACCGACCGCCGGCTGCTCAAGGCGCTCGGCCTGAAGTCGTACGACGACATCCGGGACAAGATCGGCGGGCTGCTCAAGCCCGAGCTCCCGCAGGGTTTCGTGGGGGTGCGGGAGGCGTTCGGCAAGCTCGGGTCGATGGCGCACGTGCCGCCGAAGAAGGTCAAGTCGGACGCGGCGCCGGTCCAGGAGGTCGTGCTCACGGGCGAGGACGTGGACCTCGACAGGCTGCCCGCCCTGTTCACCTGGCCCGAGGACGGCGGGTCCTTCTTCAACCTGGGGCTCACGCACACCAAGGACCCGGAGTCGGGCATCAGGAACCTGGGGCTGTACCGGCTCCAGCGCCACGACAAGCGCACGATCGGGATGCACTGGCAGATCCACAAGGACAGCCGGAACCACTACCAGGTGGCGGCCCGGCGGGGCGAGCGGCTGCCGGTCGCGATCGCCTTCGGTGCGCCGCCGGCCGTGACGTACGCCTCGACGGCTCCGCTGCCGGGCGACATCGACGAGTACCTCTTCGCGGGCTTCCTGTCGGGCAAGCGCATCGAGATGGTCGACTGCAAGACGGTCCCGCTCCAGGTCCCGGCCCAGGCGGAGGTCGTGCTGGAGGGGTGGCTGGAGCCCGGGAGGATGCTGCCGGAGGGGCCCTTCGGCGATCACACCGGGTTCTACACGCCGCAGGAGGACTTCCCGGCGCTGACGATCGACACGATCACGATGCGGCGGCGTCCGCTGCTCCAGTCGATCGTGGTGGGGCGGCCGCCCACGGAGGACGGGCCGCTGGGGCGGGCCACGGAGAGCTTCTTCCTGCCGCTGCTCAAGATCATCGTCCCGGACATCGTGGACTACCACCTGCCGGAGGCGGGCGGCTTCCACAACTGCGTCATCGTGGCGATCGACAAGAAGTACCCGAAGCACGCGCAGAAGGTCATGCACGCCATCTGGGGCGCGCACATGCTCTCGCTGGAGAAGCTGATCATCGTGGTCGACAAGGACTGCGACGTGCACAACTACCACGAGGTGGCCTGGCGGGCGCTGGGGAACGTCGACTACTCCCGCGACCTCACGGTGGTGGAAGGACCGGTCGACCACCTCGACCACGCGTCGTACCAGCAGTTCTGGGGCGGCAAGGCGGGCATCGACGCGACGAAGAAGCTGCCCGAGGAGGGCTACACCCGGGACGGGGGCTGGCCGAACATGGTCGAGTCCGACCCCGGGACCTCTGAACGGGTGTCGAGGCGCTGGAAGGAGTACGGGCTGTGACCAGCGCGGCGGCCGCCGTTCCGCAGGTCGGCGGGGTCAAGGCGTTCCTGCGGCTCGTGATGATCGAGCACTCGGTCTTCGCGCTGCCCTTCGCGTACATCGCCGCGCTCACCGCGATGTTCCAGCTGGACCGGAACATCCACTGGGGCGAGCTGCTGCTCGTCACGGTCGCCATGGTCGGGCTGCGTACGTTCGCGATGGCGTGCAACCGGATCATCGACCGGGAGCTGGACGCCCGCAACCCGCGCACCGCCAACCGGGAGCTGGTCACCGGCGCGGTCTCGGTCAGGTCGGCCTGGACCGGCGCGCTCGTCGCCGTGGTGGTCTTCCTCGGCGCCGCGGCCGCGCTGAATCCGCTGTGCCTGGCGCTGGCGCCGGTCGCGGTGGTCCCGATGGTGGTCTATCCGTACGGGAAGCGCTTCACCCACTTCCCGCACGCGATCCTCGGCCTCGCCCAGGCCATGGGCCCCGTCGGCGCCTGGCTCGCGATCACGGGGGAGTGGTCCTGGGACGCGGTGATCCTCGGCCTCGCGGTCGGCATCTGGATCGGCGGCTTCGACCTGATCTTCGGCAGCCAGGACGTCCAGGCGGACCGCGCGCACGGGGTGAAGTCCGTGCCGGCCCGCTTCGGGGTCCCGGCCGCGCTGTACGGGGCGCGGGCGTGCCACGCGGTGACGACCGTCCTGCTGGTCTGGTACGCGCTGGCCACCGACGCGGGGGCGTTCTTCTGGGCCGGCCTGGTGATAGTGACCGCGGCCTTCTTCTACGAGCACACGATCGTCAAGCCGCACGACCTGTCCCGCCTCAACCGGGCGTTCTTCACGACGAACGGCTTCATCGGGATCGCCCTGTTCGGGTGCGCGCTGGTCGACCTGCTGGTGCGCGGCCTCACGGTGTGAGGCGCGCGGGACCCGTGGGGTAGGTCCGCCGCCGGAACAGGAACGCGGCGAGTACGCCGCCGGCCAGGCCGAAGAGGTGGCCCTGCCAGCTGACGGCGGCATTGGCCGGGAGGACGCCCCACAGGATCGAGCCGTAGACCGCGGCCACCACCAGGCCGGTCACGACGTCCAGCGCGCTGCGGTCGACGAAGCCGCGGACCAGCAGGTAGCCGAAGAGGCCGAAGACGACGCCCGACGCGCCCGCCGTGTTGGAGTGGTCGGGAGCGGTGAGCCAGACCCCCAGGCCGCTGACGAGCACGACGACCAGGACGACGCCCGCGAAGCGGCGTATGCCGCTCAGGGCGGCGAGGAAGCCGAGGACCAGCAGCGGGACGGTGTTCGAGGCGACGTGGTCGAAGCCGTGGTGCAGGAACGACATCGGGAGCACGTCGCGCAGTTCGCCGACGTCGCGCGGGCTCAGCCCGTACGTGTTCAGCGCGCCCGTCGCGGCGTCCAGCGCCTCCAGGGCCCACAGCAGCGCGACCCAGCCGAGCATCAGCGCGGCGGCGGCCTTCGCCCGGTGTCCCCGGCTCCGGTTCCGGCTCCGTCCAACGGCGGTCGGTGACATGGCGTCCCCCTGCGGTACGTGCGGCTCTGCCGGTGGAACGTCCCGGGCACCTGACTCGGTTCCGCCCGGGGGAGCCCGGATAAGGTCGGGCACGTGGAGTCAGGACATACACGCGGTCAGCAGCCGCGCCGGCCATGGGTCGTAGGGGTTTCCGGGGCGTCGGGCACGCCGTACGCCGCCGCCGTGCTGCGCGGGCTGCTGGACGCGGGCGAGAGCGTGGACCTGGTGGTCAGCCGGGCCTCGCGCCTGACGCTGCTCGACGAGACGGGCATCGCGTTCCGGGACGCCCACTGGCAGGAGGACCTGCGGACGTGGCTGGCGCGCGGCGCGGACGGCAGGCCGGACACGTTCGCCGCCGAGGTGGGCGACGTGCGGTACTGGGCGGCCGGGGACCTCGCCGCCGGGCCCTCGTCGGGTTCGTACCCGGCCAAGGGGATGCTCGTCGTGCCGGCGTCGACGGCGAGCGTGGCCGGGGTGGCGCTGGGGCTGTCGAAGGACCTGCTGCAACGGGTGGCGAGCGTGACGCTCAAGGAGCGGCGCCCGCTCGTGGTCGCGGTGCGGGAGACGCCGCTGAGCGGCCAGACCCTCAAGCACATGGTGGCGCTGGACGAGGCGGGCGCCGTGGTGCTGCCCGCCTCCCCGGCGTTCTACGCGGGAGCGACGCACATCCAGGACCTGGTGGACTTCGTCGCGGGGCGGGTGCTGGACGCGGCGGGGGTGCCGCACGGCTTGTACCGCCGCTGGGAGGGGGAGCTCGGGGGCTCCCGGAAAGACAACGGGCGTTGAGCGCTGCACGCCTTAGATCGCACACATAAACTCGCGGTATTGCTGAACAATGGAAGGCTTCAGGCATATGGACGCCGTGGACAGGCAGCTCATCCAGGCCCTCAGAGAGAACGGCAGGGCCTCGTACGCCGAACTCGGCCGGCTCGTCGGGCTCTCGGGGCCCAGCGTCACCGACCGCATCAACCGCCTCGAGGCGGCCGGCGTCATCACCGGTTACCGCGCGACGGTCGACGCGAAGTCGCTCGGCCTCGGCGTCACCGCGCTGATCGGCATCTCGCTCTCGGACGCGGCGGACCACGAGGACGTGGCGCGCAGGCTGCGCGACCTCGAGGAGATCGAGGACTGCTGGTTCATCGCGGGCGACGACTCGTTCATGCTCAAGATCCGCGCGGGGGACGTCGACGGCCTGGAGAAGACGATCCGGCGGCTGTCCGGCACGCGGGGTGTCTCGCGCACCCGTACGACGATCGTGCTCTCCACCAAGTGGGAGAACCGCGTCGGGGGACTGCCCGAGGAAGGCTGACGGGGAGCGCCGACGGGGGTCCCTCCGGCCGAGGGGCGGGGGAGTACGGTGTTCTGAGCCTGATTCGTAGACAAATGGGAGGCGGCCGGAGATGACTGCATCTATCAAAGATGTAGGACTCAAGCGCGAGCTGGAGCAGAAGGTCCGGGCGGGTGAGCGGCTGACCCGCGAGGACGGCATCGCCCTCTACGAGTCCGACGACCTGGCCTGGCTGGGCGGCCTCGCCCACGAGGTGCGCACGCGCAAGAACGGCGACGTCGTCCACTTCAACGTCAACCGCCACCTCAACATGACGAACGTGTGCACCGCGTCGTGCGCGTACTGCTCGTTCCAGCGCAAGCCGGGCGAGAAGGACGCGTACACGATGCGCATCGAGGAAGCCGTCAAGCTCGCCAAGGCGATGGAGAACGAGAACCTCACCGAGCTGCACATCGTCAACGGCCTCCACCCCAGCCTCCCGTGGCGCTACTACCCGCGTTCCCTGAGCGAGCTGAAGAAGGCCCTTCCGAACGTCTCGCTGAAGGCCTTCACGGCGACGGAGATCCACCACTTCGAGACCGTGTCGGGCATGTCGGCCTCGGAGATCCTGGACGAGCTGATCGAGGCCGGCCTGGAGTCGCTGACCGGCGGCGGCGCGGAGATCTTCGACTGGGAGGTCCGCCAGCACATCGTCGACCACCGCACCCACTGGGAGGACTGGTCGCGCATCCACCGCCTCGCGCACCAGAAGGGGCTCAAGACCCCGGCGACGATGCTGTACGGGCACATCGAGGAGCCGCGCCACCGCGTGGACCACGTGCTGCGGCTGCGCGAGCTCCAGGACGAGACCGGCGGTTTCCAGGTCTTCATCCCGCTGCGCTACCAGCACGACTTCGAGGACATGAAGGACGGCAAGATCCGCAACCGTCTTCAGGCCCGTACGACGATGGCGAGCGGCGCCGACGTGCTGAAGACCTTCGCGGTCTCGCGGCTGCTCTTCGACAACGTCCCGCACGTCAAGGTCTTCTGGGTCATGCACGGCGTGCAGACCTCGCAGCTCGCGCTCCAGCACGGCGCGGACGACATGGACGGCTCGGTCGTCGAGTACAAGATCACGCACGACGCGGACAACTACGGCACGCCGAACAAGCTCGGCCGTGAGGACCTGCTGGAGCTGATCCGGGACGCGGGCTTCCGCCCGGTGGAGCGGAACACGCGGTACGAGATCATCCGCGAGTACCCGGGGCCGGACGCGGACCGCCGCGAGTCGCCGCAGGCGATGCGGGTCTGACGCCGCGGGGCGGCCCGGGGGCGCCCGGGCCGCGGAGCCGGCCGTGCGGACGTCGGACCGGGCCGTTTATCGTCGGGGGCATGCCGTTGACCTTCACACTTGATCCGCGGATCGGCCCCGGCCTGCGCGACGGCGTCCTGTCCCTGTGGACGGACGTCTCCAACGCGGGCGGCGCCGTCGGGTTCGTACCGCCCGTGACCGCCGAAGACATCCGGCCCGAGTGGGTCAAGCACCTCGCCGCCATCGACGAGGGCCGTACCCGGCTGCTCGTCGGGCACGACGAGGAGGGTGCCGTCGCCGCCACCGTGTTCCTCACGTACAACACGCACCGGCTGATGACCCACTGGATCTGGCTCTACACGGTGATGGTCCACCCGCGCCATCAGGGCAAGGGGTACGGCCGCGACCTGATGGCGGCGGCCGCCGAGGAGGCGCGGTCCTTCGAGGGGATCGAGGCGATACGGCTGACCTGCCGCGGCGGCACCGGAGCCGATCGGTTCTACGCCTCCTGCGGCTACAAGGAGGTCGGGCGCGTGCCCGGCGCGATCCGGGTCGCACCGGGCGACGACCGCGACGACATCATCATGCTGCTGCCGCTGGGATGACGGGAACGGCCGGGAAGGGCGGGGGCCCGGCAGGAGTTCTGCCCCCCTGTGTTTGACTGGTAGCGCCCCTTTAGGTTGCCGCTGAGGAGAAGGTCCCCCGTGAACACCAAGCACGCAACGATTCGCTACACCGCGATGCGCCTTGGCGTCTTCGTGGGCTGCTTCTTCGTCATCTGGGGCCTGGTCCACTTCGGCGTGCTCCCGGCCGGCCTGGGCGACTCCAACCTGCTGTGGGTGCTCATGCTCGCCATCGTCGTCTCCGCGCCGCTCAGCTTCGTGCTGCTGCGCAAGCAGCGCGACGCGATGTCCGAGCGGATCGTCGAGCGCGTGGACCACGTGAAGGCAAAGCTGGAGTCGAACCGCAGCCAGGAGGACGGCCTGCTCCGGTAAGGGCCGCGTAAGGTACGTCACACTTCGCACCACCCCGGTTCCGGACGCCCGTCCGGGGCCGGGGTGTTGGCGCTTTCCGGGCCGGGGCGGGAGCGCGCGTGCCCAAAGAACAGCTTTGATGTTCTCAAAGTACAAGTGTTAACGTGTTTGGCATGAAGACATCTGCCGCGCACTCCCCCGTCATGAGCGTTCCGCTCGTGCTGGTGGCGCGCCTGCATGTCGATCTCTGCCGCTGCATGTCCGCGGCCTGTCGCCGCCACATCTGACATCAGAAGCGACTTCACGCAGCGGCGACGCCCACAGCTCCGGTTCCACGTGCAGCTCACGGCCGCCGCACCCCCGCCCCCGTATCCCCATACGTAAGCAACGGAGTGTGTCCGTGTCCGCGAACTCCGCGATCACGCCCGAGGATCGGAAGCCTCGCTTCCGAATATCCGAAAAGTTTCCCTTCTGGGCCCAGATCATCACCGGTCTGGTCCTGGGTGTCCTGCTCGGATGGCTCGCGCGCAGCCAGGACATCAGCTGGCTCAAGACGACGCTGGAGCAGGTCGGAGGCATCTTCGTCCAGCTGCTGAAGCTGGCCGTCGCGCCGCTCGTCTTCTTCGCGATCCTGGTGTCGATCACCAACCTGCGCAAGGTCAACAACGCCGCCAGGCTGGCCTCGCGCACGCTGCTCTGGTTCATGATCACGTCGCTGATCGCGGTCGCCATCGGCCTCGCGATCGGCCTGGTCACCAACCCGGGCGCCGGTACGGGCCTGACGCCGAAGGACGGCAGGAAGCCCGAGGGCTCCGGTTCCTGGATCGACTTCCTGACCGGCATCGTGCCGACCGACGTCATCACGCCGTTCACCGAGCTGAACGTCCTCCAGATCGTCTTCATGGCCGCCGTCGCCGGTATCGCGGCCCTCCAGCTCGGCGAGAAGGCCGAGCCGATCCTCAAGCTCAGCGCTTCGGTCCTGGAGCTGCTCCAGAAGGCCCTGTGGTGGGTCATCCGCCTCGCGCCCGTCGGCACCGTCGGCCTCATCGGCTTCGCCATCGCCGACTACGGCTGGGAGCTGATCAGCAAGTACGCGACGTTCACCGCCGACGTCTACATCGGCTGCGCCCTCGTGCTGTTCGGCGTCTACCCGCTGCTGCTCGCCACGGTCGCCAGGGTCAACCCGCTCCAGTTCTTCAAGGGCGCCTGGCCGGCCATCCAGCTGGCCTTCGTCTCCCGCTCCTCGGTCGGCACCATGCCGGTCACCCAGCGGGTCACCGAGCGCCTCGGCGTTCCGAAGGAGTACGCGTCCTTCGCCGTGCCGTTCGGCGCGACGACCAAGATGGACGGCTGCGCCGCGATCTACCCGGCGCTCGCCGCGATCTTCATCGCGCAGATCTTCGACGTGCAGCTCGGCATCCAGGACTACCTGCTGATCGCCTTCGTCTCGGTCATCGGCTCGGCGGCCACCGCCGGTCTGACGGGCGCGACGGTGATGCTGACCCTCACCCTGTCGACGCTCGGCCTCCCGCTGGAGGGCGTGGGCCTGTTGATGGCGATCGACCCGATCCTGGACATGATGCGGACCGCGACGAACGTCGCGGGCCAGGCTCTCGTGCCGGTCATCGTCGCGGCCCGGGAGAAGATCCTCGACCACGACGCGTACAACTCGGCCTCGTCCTCGCCGGTCGACGAGTACGACGCGCCTGAGGCCGGGCAGAAGGCCGCCGTGCCGGTCGCCGCGTAACCGCGCTGCCGGAACCCGGACCACGAAGTGCCCCCGACGCCCCGCGTCGGGGGCACTTCGGCGTGGGGCGGGGCGCGGTGAGCGTCGTGTGCCTGTCCGTGAGCCGTTGAAACCGGCCGGGCGGGGCATACGGACATCAGAGCGATCTTGGAAAGGTCGTACGGAGGACGGAGCCGACGCAGATGCCGATACCCACCCGCCGGAGCCGCACCACAGGGCGCGGACCCGCTTCCCGGCTCCGCGTTGTCGCGTTCGGCCTCGGCCTGGTCGCCATCGTCGTCTGTGGTGTCGGACTCACCTTCAAAGCGGCGCTGGGGGAGGGCGACAACCTCCCGGCGGCCGTCCTGGCGACGGCCGCCCTCGTCGTCGTGGCCGCGGCGGTGGTCCGGGGCGGCCGCCGGCGGCGCGTCCGTCCCGCCGCCGTCGGGGCGGATGTCGTCGGCGTGGACGTCAGCGGTGCGGACATCAGCGGTGCGGACATCACCGGCGTGGACGTCGACGGTGTGGAGGCGGCCCGGGACGAGGCCGGAGCCGAGTCCGCCGGAGCCGGGTACGTGGAGTACGCGGCCATGGACCCGGACACCTTCGAGCGGGCGATCGCCGAGCTGTGCGAGCGGGACGGCTGCGTGGAGGTCCAGGTCGTCGGCGGCGCCGGGGACCTCGGGGCCGACGTCATCGCGATCACTCCGGACGGGCGGTGCGTCGTGATCCAGTGCAAGCGGTACGGACCGGCGAACAAGGTCGGCTCGCAGGACGTCCAGCGTTTCGGCGGCACGTGCTACGCCGTCCACGGTGCCCAGGTCGCCGCCGTCGTGACCACGGGCGAGTTCACCGAACCGGCGGCTGAGTACGCGGAGCAGTGCGGAATCCTCTGCATCGACCACCAGGCGCTCACCGCGTGGGCCGGGGGGACCGGCCCGGCGCCCTGGGACCAGGTGCCGGTCGCGTAGCCCGGACCGGACCCTCCGCGGCCTCGCAGGGTCAGGCCTGGGACTCCAGGCGGTCGACCGCGTTCTTGGCCTCCAGCAGGTCGGCGCCCGTGATGTCGCGGTAGAGCTTGACCGCCTGGATCTTCTTTCCCTCCCGCGCGAGCGCGGCGACCTGATCCATCGCCGGATCGGATTCATGGATGCCCAAGTGCTCCATGACGCGGTCGATCTTCTGCTCCAGCCGGGCGATCCGGTGGTTGGTGCGCCTGAGTTTGTGTTCGTTGACCGAGACCATCAGCGCGACGAGAACAAGGGCGAGGAGGGCTATCGCGATATCCATGATCCCCGAGCCTATGTCCGCGGCGGCGGGCGAGCCGCATACAGGCAGGAGCCCCGTTCCTCGCGGAACGGGGCTCCTTGGGTACTGCTACTTCGACCGCGATCCGGTCGGCCCGGGCAACTAGGCCGGGGTGACGTTCTCCGCCTGCGGGCCCTTCGGGCCCTGCGTGACGTCGAAGTTCACGAGCTGGTTCTCCTCGAGGGAGCGGAAACCAGACGCGTTGATCGCGGAGTAGTGGACGAAGACATCCGGGCCGCCGCCGTCCTGGGCGATGAAGCCGAAGCCCTTTTCAGCGTTGAACCACTTGACGGTTCCGGTAGCCATAAGCCCTCCTATGGGCCAAAGGGTTGCCCTGCTCCAGAACCTGCAAAGAAGTCTGAAAACTACAAAAGCCTGCGGGTCACATGCTCCGCAGGCTCTGTACTGCAAGGGAAACCAAACTGCAACTTGCGGCGAGCGTAGCATGCGTTCCGAGGCGAGTGGAAGAGGGAAAGATCACGCCTCCCGGAAGTTTGGCGGGGCCTGCCGGGACGTCTGCGGGGCCGCTTTCCGGGACCGGGCCGGCGACCTTCCGGAGAGCTTCGGGAGTCCTCCCGAAGTCCTCCCGAAGGGGCCCGGACCCCGGCGTCGGTCTGTGCGACAGACAGGTCTAGCCTCGCGATGTGGACAATTCAACTGCTGCCGACCACCGTCGCAGCCGGCCACGTGTCGGCCACATCCAGTTCCTGAACTGCCTGCCCCTGTACTGGGGGCTGGCCCGTACCGGAGCGCTTCTCGACTTCCAGCTGTCGAAGGACACCCCTGAGCGGCTCAGCGAGCAGCTGGTGCGCGGCGATCTCGACATCGCGCCCGTCACCCTGGTGGAGTTCCTCCGCAACGCCGACGACCTCGTCGCCTTCCCCGACCTCGCGGTCGGCTGCGACGGCCCCGTCATGTCGTGCGTGATCGTTTCCCAGGTGCCGCTGGACCGGCTCGACAAGGCCCGGGTCGCGCTCGGTTCGACCTCGCGCACGTCGGTGCGCCTGGCGCAGTTGCTGCTGGCCGAGCAGTACGGCGTACAGCCCGACTACTACACGTGCCCGCCCGACCTCGGCGTGATGATGCAGGAGGCGGACGCGGCCGTGCTGATCGGCGACGCGGCGCTGCGCGCCTCGCTGCACGATGCGCCCCGGCTCGGGCTCCAGGTGCACGACCTGGGGCAGATGTGGAAGGAGTGGACGGGGCTGCCGTTCGTCTTCGCGGTGTGGGCGACGCGCAAGGACTACCTCGCGCGTGAGCCGGACGTCGTGAAGAAGGTCCACGAGGCGTTCCTGACCTCCCGCGACCTGTCCCTGGACGAGGTGACCGAGGTCGCCGAGCAGGCCGCCCGCTGGGAGGTCTTCGACGCGGAGCTGCTGGAGCGCTACTTCACGACGCTGGACTTCCGCTTCGGCCCCGACCAGCTGGCGGGCGTACGGGAGTTCGCGCGCCGGACCGGACCGGACACCGGGTACCCGGCCGACGTCACGGTCGAACTGCTCGGCTGACCACGTCGCCCCCTAGGCTGCTCGCGACAGCGGGCAGGTCGCCGGCGGTGGCACGGGGGAGGACGAGGGCATGCAGCCGCTCGACGCGGGTGATCCGCAGACCATCGGCGCGTACCGGATCCTCGGCCGGCTGGGCGCCGGCGGCATGGGCCGCGTATTTCTCGGGCGCAGCGCGGGGGGACGTACGGTCGCGGTCAAGGTCGCGCATCCGCACTTCGCGCTCGACGACGAGTTCCGCGCCCGGTTCCGGCGCGAGGTGGCGGCGGCCCGGCGGGTCGGCGGCGACTGGACGGCGCCCGTGCTGGACGCGGACCCGGACGCCCCTGTGCCGTGGGTGGCCACCGGGTACGTCGCCGGGCCCACGCTGACGGAGGCCGTCGCCGACGCCGGGCCGCTGCCCGTGTTCGCGGTGCGCGCTCTGGGCGCGGGGCTCGCGGAGGCGCTGAGCGCCGTGCACGGACTCGGTCTCGTCCACCGGGACGTCAAGCCGTCGAACGTCATGCTGACGCTCGACGGGCCCCGGCTGATCGACTTCGGCATCGCGCGCGCCACCGACGGCACCGCGTCCCTCACCTCCACCGGCGTGTCCATCGGCTCGCCCGGTTACATGTCGCCCGAGCAGATCCTCGGCAAGGGCGACGTGACGGGCGCGGCCGACGTCTTCTCGCTGGGCGCCGTGCTGGCGTACGCCGCGCTGGGCGAGGCACCGTTCCCCGGCGACTCTTCGGCGGCGCTGCTCTACAAGGTGGTGCACGAGGAGCCGCGGCTGTACGGGCTGGAGGCGCTCGACGGTGAACTGCGCGAGGTGGTCGGCGCCTGCCTGGCCAAGGAGGCGGCGGACCGGCCGTCCCCGGAGGAAGTGGCGCGGCGGCTGGCGCCGGGCGGGGCCGCGCGGTTGGTGGCGGCGGGGTGGCTGCCGGGGCCGCTGGTCGAGCGGGCGGGGCGGGCGGCGGTGCGGCTGCTCGACCTGGAACCGGCGACGGCGGCGCCGGGGGATTCGGGGCCGGTGCCGTTCAGCAGCCCGGCGATGGGCGTGTTCGGACCGCCGCCGGTCTCCTTCGGGAGCGGGAGCGGGAGCGGGACCGGGGGCGTGGGTGCGGGTGGTGCGCCCGTCGTACCGGGTGGTGGGGCCGGGGCCGCCACCGCGTCCGATGCGGCGGGCCGCGTTTCGTTCTCGCTGACCACCGAGAACTCCGCTTCCGGCGCCGGGGGCCGCGGCCGCCGCAGGAGCTGCACGGTGGTTCTCGCCGTCGCGGGCGCGCTGGCGGTGGTGACGGTGGGCGGCTCGGTCTACCTGAGCGGACTGTCGGGCGACGGCCCCGGCGCCGAGAAGGGCAGCGGCGATCAGGACGCTCCTCCCGCCGCCGCGGCCGGCGTGCCCAAGGCGTTCACCGGTACGTGGGAGGGAAGCGTCACGGCGGGCGGCGTCGCCAGCCAGTACTCCGTCAGGATCAGCGGCGGGACGAAGGGCGAGGACGTGGCCCGTACGACGAACACGTTCGGGCCGCTCAAGTGCAACGGACTGGGCGAACTGGCCTCCGTGACCGCGAACGAGCTCCGCATCACCGACCGCGCCGACCCGGCCCGCCCCTCCACCCCCGGCTGCGCGAGCGGCACCGTACAGGTCACGTACACGCTGGAGAGGGACGGCACGATGACCGTCAGGGCGCGGGGCGGGGGAACCGGGAACCCGGCGGGCTCGCTGCGCCGTCTGGACCGCTGACTTCGGCGACCGTCGCGTCGACGGCGTACTCGTGGCCGTGCGGGCCGGTGTTCTCGAGGAGGCCGGCGGCCGCCCGGGACGCCTGCTCGGTGAGGGGTTCGATCCTGAGGCGGGACAGCAGCCGGTCGATCCTCGCGGTGTCGGCCTTGCCGTGGGTGACTTCGACGACGGTGGCCGAGCCGATGGCGAGATCGGCTTCGGCCTGCCGGAACACCTTGATCATGACGCCGGTGCGGCGATCGTCGTCGAGCCGGCCCGAGAGGCCCTCGCCGGCGAGCACGATCGTCCAAGTGATCCCCGATCACGCGGCGACAGAGCCGGTCCCGGGAAGCACCTTGCCGTAGATCCCGGCGCGAGCGTGGGCCAGTTCCTCCTCCGTGGACTCGCCGTACTCGCGCTGGTGGCGCTCCGGATCACGGTCGATCAGCTCGCCCGGGAGCCGCCGGGCGACTGCCTCCGCGACGTACCCCGAGACGTTGCCGGTGGTCTGCTTGAGCGCTTCGACCTGCTCGGCGGGGAGCGTGATGGTGACGCGTGCCGTGTCGGCCGTACGGCGATGCACCCCTCGTCCGCCGTGTCGACGTCAACCGGGCGCCCGAAGCTCACCCGAGGGGCTGGCGTAGGCTGGGCCGGTCCGTCCACACCCTGCCGAAAGGGACACTCCGGTGACTGAGAAGGCCGACCTCACAGCCGTCCTCGACCGCGCTGCCGAGGGTGGGCGGATCACCCCGGAAGAGGCCCTCGACCTCTACCGCTCCGCGCCGCTGCACGCCCTGGGCCAGGCCGCGGACGCCGTGCGCCGCCGCCGTTACGCCGGTACGGAGCACATCGCGACGTACATCATCGAGCGCAACATCAACTACACGAACTCGTGCGTCACCGCGTGCAAGTTCTGCGCCTTCTACGCCGCGCCCAAGAGCGACAAGGTGTGGACCCGCGACCTCGACGACATCCTGCGCCGCTGCGCGGAGACCGTCGAGCTCGGCGGTACGCAGATCATGTTCCAGGGCGGGCACCACCCGGACTACGGCGTCGAGTACTACGAGGAGCACTTCGCCGCGATCAAGGCGGCCTACCCGCAGCTCGTCATCCACTCCCTCGGCGCCTCCGAGGTCGAGCACATGGCGCGGATCTCGGGTGTGAGCGCCGAGGAGGCCGTCCGCCGCATCCACGCCGCCGGGCTCGACTCCTTCGCCGGCGCCGGCGCCGAGCTGCTGCCCGAGCGGCCGCGCAAGGCCATCGCGCCGCTCAAGGAGTCCGGCGAGCGCTGGCTGGAGATCATGGAACTCGCGCACCGCCTCGGCGTCGAGTCGACGTCGACCATGCTCATGGGTACGGGCGAGACCAACGCCGAGCGCATCGAGCACCTGCGCATGATCCGCGACGTACAGGACCGGACGGGCGGCTTCCGCGCCTTCATCCCGTACACCTACCAGCCGCAGAACAACGCGCTGAAGGGCCGTACGCAGGCCACGCTCTTCGAGTACCTGCGGATCATCGCCGTCGCGCGGCTCTTCCTCGACAACGTCGCCCACATCCAGGGCTCCTGGCTGACGACCGGCAAGGAGGTCGGCCAGCTGTCGCTGCACTACGGCGCGGACGACCTCGGGTCGATCATGCTGGAGGAGAACGTCGTGTCGTCGGCCGGGGCCAGGCACCGGTCGAACCGGATGGAGATCATCGATCTCATCCGCAAGGCCGGGCGCGTGCCGGCGCAGCGCACGACGACGTACGAGCACATCGTCGTGCACGACGACCCGGCGAACGACCCGGTCGACGACCACGTCGTCTCGCACCTCTCGTCGACGGCCATCGAGGGCGGCACCGCGCACCCCGAGCTGAAGATCCTCAGCGCGAGCTGACGGAGTCGCGTTGCTGACGATCCACGCCGCCGACCTGGTCGTCCCGGTCGCCGGGGAACCGGTCGTCCGGGGAGCGGTCGCCGTCGACGGTGCGACGGTCGTCGCCCTCGGCCCGTACGACGACGTGGCCGCCGCCCGGCCGGCGGCCCGCGTCCGCCGCTGGCCCGGAGTCCTCACGCCGGGGCTGCGCAACGACCGCGGCGGCTTCCTGCTGGAGCACACCTACTTCCCCGAGGACCCCGGCGAGTTCGACGTGCTCGGCCCGGACCCCCTCACCGGTGACGCCCTCGCCGCGCTGCGCATGACCGAGGCCCGCTGGGGCAACAGCGCCCGCCGCTGCACCCAGAAACTCCTGGCCCACGGTGTGGTCGCCGTCACCGGTCCGCTCCGGATCCCGGCCGTCCGCCAGGCGGTGCGGCGGGCCGGCCTCACGGTCGAGGGCGGGGCCGGGGCCGTGGAGGAGGCCCTGACGGCGTACCCCGGTGCGGGCCTGGACCCGCTGGCCGGGGGCGCCCCGCCGGCTTCCGTGGTCGCGCACCCGCTCACCGTCGGCTCCCGCGCCGACCTCGCCGTCTTCGACGTGCCGGACGAGGCGGCGCTGCGCGCGCGGGGGACCGGGACGTGCGTCGCGACGGTCCTGGGCGGGCGGCTGGTGCACCGGCGGCGGTGAGGACCGCACCCGTCCGCCGGGCCGCCGGGCGTCGTCAGGGAACGCTGGGGCCGCCCAGGTAGCGTCCGGTACGGTCGTACGGCCAGGCATTGGACACGCAGCCCCGCAGGCCCTTGATCTGCTGCATCATCGCGGGCGCCGGCCGGCCGGGGCCCGGACAGGTCTCGTGGCCGCGGCCCAGCCAGTGGCCGACCTCGTGGTTGATGATCAGGGCGCGGTACTCGGTGGCGGAGCCGTCGAACCGCGGGGAACCGAGCTGCCACCGCTTGAGATTGACCACGACCTCCTCGCCGCCGCGGCAGTTGACCTCGCCGCCGGTGTCCAGCCCGTACGAGCCGCAGATGCGGTCGGTGGTCGCAGGGGTGGCGATGCGGATCACCAACCCCGCCGGACCGTCCGCGACTTGGCGGAAGGAGTGGGTGCCGCCGTGCGCCCAGCCGCGCGGGTCGGCGAGGATGCCGGCGATGTCCTCGGCCGCCTCGTCCGGGTCCACGCCGGTGCCGTCCTCCATCTCGACCCGGTAGCGGCTTCCGCTTCCGCTGCCGGGGGCCGAAGCGCCCGCGCGGGCGACGGTGAAGGTGCCGGGGCCCGTGGCGGGCACGGAGGGCGGGGACGTGGACGCCTTGCCGGTCCGGGGCGGCACGGGGCTCTTGCGCGGTCCGGGGCCGGCGGAGCGAGCGGGGGAGGCGCTCGGCGACGCCGTCAGTACGGGCGAGGACGGAACGGGGCGCGCCTGACGGCGTTCACCGGTGGCCGGCGGGGCGGAACCGGACCACGGCAGGTCCAGGAACACCGCTGCCGCGGTGACCGCGGCCACCGCCACGAGCACGACGAGACCGCCCCGGCGCCGGCGGCGCGTACGGAACCGCTTTCCCGTCCGTCTGAGGTGTGCGCGCCCCGGCGGGCTCCCCTGCGCACGCTGCCGCTCCTGGCCTCTTCCGTGCTGCTCGCCCACCATGGTTCGCTCCGTTCCCGGTCGTCGGATGATCATCGGCGTACTGCCTTCCCGGGGCGGGAGTTCGTCCAGCGGCGCCAGGAGGGTGGCCCGGAGGCCGGAGCGCGGGACCGGCTCCCACCCCTTCAGAGGGGGTTCACGCCGGAAAGGTTGAGAGCGGATGTTGAACGGTCAAGGTGATGTGCGGGCGTGGGCGGGCGGGCGGGGCGGGGAGCCCGTGCCGTCGATGACCGGGCCCGCTCCGCCCGCGGCGGGCGGGCCCGGCACAATGGGCGGCGTGACCCGCGCATCCCTGAACAAGAAGCCCGCCGAAGTCGCCTCGATGTTCGACGAAGTGGCGGAACGCTACGACCTCACCAATGACGTCCTGTCCCTCGGGCAGGACCGGATCTGGCGCAAGGAGGTCGCCAGGGCGGTGGACGCCTGCCCGGCCCAGAAGATCCTGGACCTGGCCGCCGGAACCGCCACCTCCTCGCAGCCCTTCGCGCGGGCCGGTGCGTACGTCGTGCCCTGCGACTTCTCGATCGGCATGCTGCGGGTCGGCAAGCAGCGTCACCCGTGGATGCCCTTCACCGCGGGCGACGGGATGAACCTGCCGTTCCGCGACGACGTCTTCGACACGGTCACCATCTCCTTCGGGCTGCGCAACATCCAGGACACCGACGCCGCGCTGCGCGAGCTGCACCGCGTGACCAAGCCCGGCGGGCAGGTCGTGATCTGCGAATTCTCGCATCCGACCTGGGCTCCCTTCCGGACCGTGTACCTGGAGTACCTGATGCGGGCGCTGCCGCCGGTCGCGACCGCCGTCTCGTCGAACCCCGACGCGTACGTCTACCTCGCCGAGTCCATCCGCGACTGGCCCGACCAGCCGGCGCTGGCGTCCCGGCTCCAGCGGGCGGGCTGGTCGAAGGTCGCGTGGCGCAACCTGACGGGCGGGGTCGTCGCCCTGCACCGCGGTACGAAGCCCCGGTAGACCTCCCGTGAACTACCAGTCGGTCCTGGAGCGGATCGCGGAGGACGTCGCACCACAGGTCGGCAGCGGCAGGACCGCCGAGTACATCCCGGCGCTCGCCGCCGTCGACCCGCGCCGTTTCGGCATGGCCGTCGCGGACATGGACGGCAAGGTGTACGGAGTCGGGGACTGGCAGCGCCCCTTCTCCACCCAGTCGATCACCAAGGTCTTCACGCTCGCGCTGGTCCTGGCCACGGGCGGCGACGGCCTGTGGGAACACGTCGGCCGCGAGCCGTCCGGCAACCCCTTCAACTCGCTCGTCCAGCTGGAGTACGAGAACGGCATCCCGCGCAATCCGTTCATCAACGCAGGCGCGCTCGTCGTCACCGACCGCCTCCAGACCCTGACCGGCGACGCGAGCAGCGAACTCCTCGACTTCCTGCGCCAGGAGAGCGGCAACCCGGACCTGGCCTTCGACCCGGAGGTCGCCGAGTCGGAGTCCGCGCACGGCGACCGCAATGCGGCCCTGGCCCACTTCATGGCCTCGTACGGCAACATCGCCAACCCCGTCCCCACCCTCCTCGACCACTACTTCTGGCAGTGCGCGATCGAGATGAGCTGCGCCGACCTGGCGCTCGCGGCCCGCTTCCTGGCCCGCCACGGACTGCGCGCCGACGGCTCACGCCTGCTGACGCGCAGTGAGGCCAAGCAGATCAACGCCGTGATGCTCACCTGCGGTACGTACGACGCGGCCGGCGAATTCGCCCACCGGGTCGGGCTGCCGGGCAAGAGTGGTGTGGGCGGCGGGATCGTCGCGGTCGTGCCGGGGCGGTGCACGCTGTGCGTCTGGAGTCCGGGCCTGGACGAGCGCGGCAACTCGGTGGCGGGTGTCGCGGCACTGGACCGGTTCACGACGCTGACGGGACTGTCGGTCTTCTAGGACCGGGGCACGCTCTTCGGGAGCCGGTCCGGGCCGGCTCCGGGACGGGCCCTTGCCGGGAATCCCCCCCGCCGGGAATCCCCCCGCCGGGAACCGCCCGGCGGGGAAGACGAGTCAGTTCACACGGGAAACACACAGGAACCGCTCTTCCTTCGTTTCTCCCCGCTTTCCCTGCCTCCCCGCTCATCCCGCCCTCCCCGCGTCCGGAGCCCCCATGCCGCTGCACTGCCCGAACTGCGGAACCCCGGGCCCCGACGAGGCCCGCCACTGCATGAGCTGCGGGCACGAACGGCCGTCCGCCGGGGGCGGGATGTCCCTGCCCCCACCCCCGCCGCCCGCGTACGCACCCGGTCCCGCGACGCCCTCGCCCCTCGGACAGTTCTTCGGCCGCGCCTTCCGGGGCGACTGGGCGTCCGCGGCGAAGGCCGCCGCCTGGCCGCTCGGGCTGCTGCTCGTCCTGGCGGTCGCGCTGGCCGTCCCGTCGTACGGCCAGGACGGTGGCGGCAGCGGCAGCGGCAGCGGCAGCGGCGGAGACGGCGCAGACGTCGTGGTCGGCTGGAGCGACCGGCTGCGCATCGCGCTCGCCCTGCTGCTCCAGGCGTTCGGCGGCGGCTTCGAGGTGCGGAGCGCGGGACCGTCGCAGTTCGGCGCGGGGGGCGGGGACTTCGGCTCTCCGGAGTTCTCCCCCGGCCCGGCGGGCGGCGCGGAGATCTCCCTCGTACCGCTGACCGTCACCGCCCTGTGGATCGGCGCGCACCTCATCGGCGTACGGAAGCTGCGCGCGCGGGTGGCGTCGCACGAGCACGGGCGTACGGCGGGTCTCGAAGCGGCCGTCCGCGTCACCCTCCTCGCCACCGCCGGTGTGCTGGTCCTCGGCCTGTTCGCCCAGCCGTCGGTCGCGGGCGTCGAGGTCGTGTCGTCGCCGCTGCCCGCCGCCCTCGGTGCGCTGGTGCTCTCGCTCGCCGTCACCGCCGGCCTGCTCCAGCGCGACGACCTCGCGCAGTGGCCGGCGCGGTGGCCCGCGGCGGAGGCGGCCGTACGCGCGCTCGGGACGGCACTGCGGGCGCTCGGCTCCGTGCTCGTGCTCTGCACGCTCGTCGGCTTCGTCGTGTACGCGAGTACCGGGGGCGTCGACGGCGAGGCGCTGCTGTTCGCGCTGCCGGTGCTGCCGAACATCGGGCTGCTGGTGCTCGGGGCGAGCTGGGGCGTACCGGTGGAGTACGACCTCCAGGGCCAGGTCGGTTACTTCGGCGGCGGCCTCCAGCACGGCAGTTTCGGCCTGTCCGAGCTGGGCGAGGTGCACAACGGCTGGGCGGTGGCGGGCACGCTGGCGCTGGGTCTGGTGTGCGCGCTCGTGTGCGCGCTGTGGACGGCCCGCCGCTCGGCCGAGCGGCGCGAACACGTGCTGGCCGGGGCCTTCTTCCTCGGCCTGTACTTGCTGTTCGCCGGATTCACCGGGGTCTCTGCCGACCTCGCGGGCGGGATCGGCGACTTCGGCGGCGCGCAGGGCACGGTGGAGGTCGCGCCGAGCCCGGGGTACGCGCTGCTCCTCGGGCTGCTGTGGCTGGGAGGGGCGGTGCTGATCGCGCCGTACCTGCCACGGGTGCGGGGCGGGCGGACGGACGCGGTACCGGGAGTTCCGCCCGTCCCTCCGACCCCTCCGACCCCGTCGGCCCAGCCGGCACCACCGGCCCCGCCCGGGTACGTTCCGCCCGAGGCCCTGGCCGCGATGACGACGGCGACGGCGGCCACCGCCCCGGAATCGCACCCGGTGTACCCCCCTCCCGCGCCCGCCCCCACTCCCGCCTTCATCCCCACACCCACATCCGCGCCCGCCCCCAAGCCCCGGAGCCGCGCGCTCCTCTGGACCGGAACGCTCGCCGCCGCCTTCCTCGTCGGCGGTGGCGCCACCGCCGGTGTGCTGCTGCTCAACGACGGCGGCAAGAGCACCACCGTGCGGCAGTCGCAGGACGGCGAGCCCGTGGTGGCCGAGAGCGAGAGCCCCACCGAACCGGCGACCGGAACCCCGAGCACCTCCACGTCGCCCGCTCCCACCGCGTCCCCGTCCCCCTCGGCCTCCGGGACCGGGACCACGCCGAGCCCGTCCGCGACCTCCGCCCCGCCGGCACGCTCCGAAGTGCCCGCCGGCTACCGGAGGGTGACGGATCCGGCCGGTTTCTCCCTCGCCGTACCGGAGGTCTGGTCCCGCCAGGGCGCCGACCGCGGCCAGATCACCTACGCCGGTTCCACCGGGATGGAGCACCTGCTCGTCGGTGTCGTCTCCGACCCCCCGTACTCCTCCTCGTACGAGAACTTCCTGACCATCGAGAAGAAGGCCAAGGCGAACCAGAGGGACTTCCGGCGCCTGCGCCTGGAACGGGACACCTTCCAGGGCCGGCCGGGCGCGATCTGGGAGTACACGTTCACGGACAAGCAGACGGGCGAGACCCTGCACGCGATCGACCAGGGCTACATCGCGGAGGACGGAACCGACTACTCGATCTACACCAAGGCACGGGACCGCGACTGGCAGTACGCCCGCAAGACCTTCGACACCGCGCTGGCGACCTGGACCCTCGACTGACCCGCCGACCCTTGGGGAGGGCGCTCGGCACGCCCCAATAGACTGCCTTCGACCTGTGCCCCCGGGCACGCGACGTCGAGTCTTACGGGAGATCCCGCCGTGACCGAGCCCCTCTCCGAGCACACCGCAGATGTGATCGTCGTCGGGGCCGGACCCGCCGGCTCCACGACCGCCTACTACTTGGCGAAGGCCGGACTCGACGTCCTCCTGCTGGAGAAGACCGCGTTCCCGCGCGAGAAGGTCTGCGGCGACGGCCTGACGCCCCGCGCCACCAAGCAGCTGGTCTCGATGGGCATCGACATCTCCGAAGAGGCGGGCTGGCTGCGCAACAAGGGCCTGCGCATCATCGGCGGCGGCGTACGCCTCCAGCTCGACTGGCCGGACCTGGCCTCGTACCCGGACTACGGACTCGTCCGCAAGCGCGACGACTTCGACGAGCAGCTCGCCCGCCAGGCCCAGAAGGCGGGCGCCCGCCTGTACGAGCGCTGCAACGTCGGCGAGCCGGTCCTCGACCCCCGCACGGGCCGGATCACCGGCGTCAACGCCAAGCTCGGCGAGGAGAAGACCCCGGTCACCTTCCACGCCCCGCTGGTCGTCGCGGCCGACGGCAACTCGACCCGCCTCTCCCTCGCCATGGGCCTGCACCGCATGGAGGACCGCCCGATGGGCGTCGCGGTCCGTACGTACTTCACCTCCCCGCGCCACGACGACGACTACCTGGAGTCCTGGCTGGAGCTGTGGGACCGCCGGGGTCCGCAGGACCGCCTGCTCCCCGGCTACGGCTGGATCTTCGGCATGGGCGACGGCACGTCCAACGTCGGCCTCGGCATCCTCAACTCCTCCAAGGCGTTCAAGGAGCTGGACTGGCGCGAGGTGCTCAAGGCGTGGTGCGCGTCGATGCCGGAGGAGTGGGGCTACACCCCGGACAACATGACGATGCCGATCCGCGGCGCCGCGCTCCCGATGGCCTTCAACCGCCAGCCCCACTACACCAAGGGCCTGCTCCTCGTGGGTGACGCGGGCGGCATGGTGAACCCGTTCAACGGCGAGGGCATCGCGTACGCCATGGAGTCGGGCCAGATCGCCGCCGACGTCATCGTCCAGGCCCAGGCCCGCGCGACCCCCGCCCAGCGCGAGCTCGCCCTCCACGCCTACCCGAAGATCCTCAAGGAGACGTACGGCGGCTACTACACGATGGGCCGCGCCTTCGTGAAGCTCATCGGCAACCCGAAGGTCATGAAGATCGCGACCCAGCGCGGCCTGACGCACCCGGTGCTGATGAAGTTCACGCTGAAGATGCTGGCCAACCTGACCGACCCGACGGGCGGCGACGCGATGGACCGCATCATCAACGGCCTGGCCAAGGCCGCGCCGAACTCCTGACCCCTGACCCCTGACCCCTGACCTATGGCGCAGGACACGCCCACATGTGGGACGTCCGTTTCTGGGCGTACCGAACATGGTGTGACCAAGGCTGGAGCGACGGCACAGACGGACGGTTTCGTCCGTCGCGAGCGCGAGCTTGCCGCGCTCGACCGGATGGGTCGGCTCGATCAAGTGGCTGGAGAACCGGCCGTTCGACGCGCGTGACCTGGCGCGCCTGATCGTCCACCGGTCACAACTGCCGGGCGCGGACGAGGACACCCCGCTGCTCGCGGTGTCACGCAGCGGCGCCACGGCGGACAGCGTACAGGTGGTGGGTCCCGAGGAGTTGCTCACCGCCTGGCGGTGAGCGCTCAGGCGGGCGGCAAGCGGTCGTCCTTCACGGCGGAGACGAAGGACGACCAGGCGGTCACGTCGAAGAGGAGCGCGGGGCCGCCGGAGATTTTGCTGTCCCGTACGGGCGTGACGTCTGGGAAGCCGTCGGCCACTTCGACGCAGCTACCGCCCTCGGCGTTGCTGTGGGACGACTTGCGCCACGTGGCGCCGCTCAGGTCATGCGCAGTGCTCATGGTGCGAAGTCCTCCGCCGCCGATTCGATCAGGGCCAGGGACGCCTCCGGCGACAGCGCGGCGGCCCGGATCAGATCGTAAGACCGCTGGTACTTGGCGACCAGCGGGGGGATGTCCAGCAGTTGACCCGAGTGCTGCCCTTCCGAGTAAGCGACGGGCGGTGCGTCGTCGAACGTCATGACTGCGAACATGCCGCTGCTTGCGGCATGGGCCCCGGCGGCGAAGGGCAGCACCTGGACGAGGATGCGTCCGCGTCGAACCAATTCGGCGATGTGCTCAAGTTCGCGAGCCATCACCTCCGGGCCGCCCACGGGGATGCGCAACACGGCCTCATGGAGGACGACCCACAACACGGGCCTTGTTGGTCCATCGAGCAGGGCAGCCCGCGCCGCACGGGCCCGGGCCCACGTGTCCATGTCGTGGTCGAGGATGAGCGCGGCAGCCGGTGCCATCAACGCCCGTACGTACTCCTCGGTCTGGAGCAGTCCTGGAACCAGCGTCGGCGCGTACTCGCTGATGGTGAGGGCTTCCGACTCCAAGGCGGCAGCATCGGCGAAATAGGCAGGGTGCGGACTGCTGTCGATCAGCTCCTTGCACATGCGGGCCAGTAGCCCGTCCGTCCCCAGCTCGCTGTCGATGCGCTGCGCGAGGTCGAGCTGGGGCTTGCGGATGGCGGCCTCGATCTGGCCGATGTACGTCCCCGAGACGTAGACCCGCTCCCCGAGCTGCTGCTGGGTGAGCGCTACCGCTTCTCGCTGCCGCTTGAGTTCGGAGCCGAAGAACGGCCACCCGACCTTGCCCTGAGCGAAGCTCAGGCCTTTGTTTGGCTTGCTCACCACTGAACTCCCCTGCGTTTCAACACCGTTGTTGTCCGCTGCCCCCTACCCATCGTATGCACACAGCGCAACGATCGGACACGGAAAGCGACGCATCGAGCGAGGCAAGGAACAGGGATGAACGCACCACGGAGGAGCGAGGCGCGGGCGCGGCTCGCGGAGCTGATGGCGGATTACGGAACGGACGGCGTGCTCCGGCTCGACGCGGCAGGGGAGCCGGTGGAGGGGGCGGAGCTGCCGCCCGGGTCGATGGAGTACCCGCCGTGCCGCTGCCCCGATGCCGGGCGAACGGCTCCGGCGGCGCTTGAGCTCCGGGAGGCGAGGTGCGAGCGCCTTTTGCTGGGAAGGGTGGGTGGGGATTCCTCCCACCCACCCTCCCTGTGGTGCGCCAACCGGCCGGTGCACCAGCGCAGATGACTTTTTGTGATCAGGTCGCCACGCAGGGCTTTTGCCGTGTAGCGTGCGGCACAGCAAACGACCCCCATGCGGTGTTACCAGCACCGCACAGGGGTCTGACCGACAAGATCGTGGAGCCGATCTCATGGCTGTTCAGCAGCTTAGCCGCGCCGTCCTGCACGCGCCCGCCCATCCGATGGCCAAGCCCGGATTCGGGAAGCGGTCCGCACCCGACCAGGAACCCCGTCGCGGGCGCGACTTCGCACACTTGCCCAAGCGTGAAGCGGTGATCGCCGGGTACATCGACCGGCTGCCCGACGGCGCCGACATCTCGATCAAGACGCTGGCCAGGGAGCTGGACGACTTCGGCCAGTGCGCCGTCGGCACCGCGCTGCGCAGGCTCTCCGAGGCCGGGCACCTGCGGCGCGTACGCCGGGACGTGCAGGACGCGGAAGGCGCGCGGTGGGTCTACCGCACCTACTTCACCCGCACCGCACGCCCCGACGCCTGGTGGGCCGCGTTCCTCGGCGGTGACGTTCCGCAGTCCGGGATGGCCGACCCCGCGCCCGCGCGGGAACCCGACGCGCGTGGCCGCGACGCCCTCGCCCGGCTCGCGCACAGCCACCCCCGACTCGCCCTGTCCGGCGTGGAATGCGAGGCGCTGGCCGGTCTGGCCGGGGACTGGTTCCGGCGGGGCGCCACCGAGGCGCAACTCGTGCGGGCCGTCGCCTCGATGCTGCCCGACCCCGTCCGGCACCCGTTCGGCTTCGTACAGAACCGGCTGATCACGAAGCTGCCGCCGGTGCCCCCGGCCCCCGCCCAGGGCCGGTATGTCATGGAGTGCGCGGACTGCCACGCCCCCGGGATGCCGGAATCCCTGCCCGGCGGCGTGTGCCGCGTCTGCCGCAGCGAACCGTGCGTACGCCGGGACGACCGCCTCCCGGCCGACGTCGTACGCGGAAAGGCGGCCCGGCTCCGGGAAGCACTCCGTACGCACAAACTCCGCCCGGCGCCCTGAACCGTCGCGTCCGGACGCGGCTCAGGCGGTGTTGTCCGGGGCCGTTCCGGGTTTCGTGTGGAGGATGTCGCGGGCCTGCTCCGCGGCGTGGGCGGTGCTCTCGCTGACGAAGTCGAGGAAGCGGGCGACGTTCTCCAGGCGGGCGGCGGCCGGGGTGGCGGGGCCGAGGACGCCGACGCCCTGCCGTGCGGTCTCGGCGATCTGGGCGGTGGACCGGGCGCTGGCCATCATCGACCGGTACCAGATGTCGTCGTCGACGACGTAGCGCTCACGGCGGCCTTCGTCGCGTTCCCGGCTGACGAAGCCCTGGCTCTCGAGGAACGTGATCGCCTTGGAGACGGACGCCGGACTGACCTGGAGGCGCTGGACGAGCTCGGACGAGGTGAGGCTGCCGGCGTCGCTGAGGGTGAGGCAGGCCATCACCCGGGACATCATCGCGGGCATGCCCGAAGTCAGGAGGACGGTGGTGAACGTCTCCTCGTACTCGTGCACCGCCTCGGGGTCGCGCCCGTAGGGCTGCGGGGAAGCCTCCGGCCCCCGGGGCGCGGCCTGCCCGCGCCGGTGGGTGCGGCGTTCGGTGGCGCGGTGGGCGAGGTCGGCGCGGTAGGTGGTGGGGCCGCCGTTGCGCATCACCTCGCGCGTGATCGTCGAGGTGGGGCGGTCGAGGCGCCTGGCGATCTCCGCGTAGGCGAGGCCGTCGGCCAGTCCCAGCGCGATCTGCTGACGTTCCTGCTGGGTGAGTCTGCCTCCCGGCATCGGGGTCTCCTTCGTGGTCCGTGGAGTCGCCAGCATAGCGTTCGCCTTCAACTCATTGCAACGAACGAGGTGAGGGCTGTTGCGTTACGGTCAGAATCATTGCAACGATTTCCTTGCTTTTACCTGGGGTTATTGGGTTTGGATGCAACGTTGACGTTGCCTAAACTACGAATGCAACGTAGCGTTTTGGTCATCGGAAACAACGAGCCGAAGGAGCGCACCATGCAGAAGTTCGCCACCCCCGCCCCGGTCTCCGCCATCCTCGACATCCCCGCGGGACGCATCCGGTTCATCGCCGCCGACCGGGCCGACACCACGGTCGAGGTCCTGCCCGCTGACACCGCCAAGAGCCGCGACGTGAAGGCGGCGGAGCAGACCACGGTCGAATACGGCGACGGTGTCCTGCGGATCGGGACCGCACCCGCCAAGGACCGGATCCTCGGCCACTCCGGATCCGTCGAGGTGACCATCCAACTGCCCGCCGGCTCCCGCGTCGAGGCGAAGGCGGCCAGTGCCGAGTTCCGGGGCGTCGGACGGCTCGGCGACGTCGCCTTCGAGGGCGCGCAGGCCACGGTCAAGCTCGACGAGACCGCGAGCGCCCGCCTCGCCCTCCTCGACGGCGACGTCTCGGTCGGCCGCCTGGGCGGCCCCGCGGAGATCAGCACCCAGAAGGGCGACCTCCGCATCGCCGAGGCCGTGCGCGGGACGGTCACGCTGCGCACCGAGTCCGGCGAGATCTCGGTCGGCGCCGCCCGCGGAGTCTCCGCCTCCCTGGACGCCGGCACCGCCTACGGCCGGATCCACAACGCGCTCAAGAACACCGACGGCGCCGCCGCCGGCCTGAACATCCACGCGACCACCGCCTACGGCGACATCACCGCCCGCAGCCTCTGAGCGGGGCGCCCCGCGGTGATCCCGTCCGTCCAGCCGAATTCCGTGACAGTAAGGAGCACACCACCATGTCCGTCACTCCTGCCGACCAGGACCGCCCGGAGCTGCGGAAGGCCATCGAGGAGATGGCCGAGTCCGGTTTCACCGGGGTGACGACGCGCGTGCACGACGAGCGGGGCGCAGCAAGACCCTGACCGCCGCGCTGAACTATGTCGACGACGCCGCGCTGTCCATGGCGGTGGCGTTCCAGAAGGCGACGCAAGGGCTCGCCAAGGAGGTGTTCGGCGGCGGGCAGGACGGACCGGCCGACGCGGCCGAACCGGCCCAGTAGTACGGAGCCGGCGGCGTGGACCCGCACGGGCCGAGCCGGCTCGCTCGCCCCGGCCGGTGCCCACCGGTGTGGACGGCCGGGTCCACCCGGCCGCACGCTGCGGCAGGCCGGGACATCGAAGTGCGGCCGCGACCCGAAGCAACCGCCATGAGCCCGCGGCCCCCCTCGGCTCCCGGCGCCCCAGGGCGGCGTACTCCGAAACCGTGCCGGAGTACGCCGCCTCGCTCGTGCGCGGGGCGGGCCCGGGGGACGGACACGGCCGGCTGGACGGACGGGGTGCCGGCGTCGGCGCCGGTGCCGGGCTCAGGCTTCGGTGGCCGCCGCCAGCGTGGCGGGATCCACCCCGGTCAGCTCCACGATGCGGTGCGGCGGGACACCGGCCGCCAGGGCCTTGCCGAGCAATGCGTCCCGCCCGTCGGCGCAGTCGCGGAAAGCCAGGAGTTCCTCTTCGAGGCGGGCCGTCTCCTCCGGAGCACCGGCCCGCCGGACGCGTTCGAGCTCCTCCTCGCTGAGCGGGACCGGCAGCCGTTCGGCCCCCTCGGGGACGAAACCGTTCTCCTCGGGCGGCAGTACCCGCACGTGCTCCTGGTGCGCCGTGACGCCCTGGGCGTCGAACCACGCCTGCACGGCGGAGGTCTCCAGGCATTCGAGGTCGCCGACGACGGACAACGCCACCCCCAGGTGCGTGGCCGAGGCGTCCGCGAGAAACAGGTAGGCGTCGTCCGTCATCTTCGAGTCCTTCGTGGGGCTGGTGCTGGATCGGTCGGTTCCGTTCCTTTACCCCGGCACACGGAAGTCACCACCCGGCCGCTCGGCACAGAACCCGGCCGGGGGCTGTCAGCGCAACTGTTCGGGCGTGACCAGGGACCGGAGCGGGGGCAGGGAGCCGGGCGCCGACTGGCGGAGGGTCGTCGAGGGCTTGCCCGCTCCGCCGCTGAGCGCTCCGTCGACGTACGAGAACAGCGCCGCCCCTATCGGGTCCGGCTTCGGCTTGTTCTGCTCGTCGAACCGCTCGTACTTCATGAGGCTGTAGCCGACGGCGACCTGCCTGCGGCCGTTCTCGGTGGAGAGCGCCCAGGTCCCGGCCCCGAAGACACCGCCGTCGTGGCCCCAGTACCAGCCGCCGCCGGGCATGCGCAGGGTGTAGATGCCCAGGCCGTAGCGCATCGCGACGTCCTGGCCCGGATCGGGCTCGTAGGCCGGGACGGTGGTCTTCATGGCGCGCAGTTCGGCGGGGCCGAGCAGCTTGCCGCCCAGCAGTTGACGGTGGAAGTCGTTGAGGTCCCGCATCGTCGAGACCATCGCTCCGGCCGTGCCCGCCCAGGACATGTCGTAGACGCTGTAGTCGCGGGCCGGCTCGATGTAGCCGTACATCGATTCGTACATCCTGGCGTGCGGCCCGGATACGCGGGGCGAGCTCGGGAAGTAGGTGTGCCGCAGCCCGGCCTTACGGATGACGTTGCGGGTGATGTACGTTTCCGGGTCCTCGCCCGTCACCTTCTGCAACAGCAGCCCGGCGATCACGTAGTTGGTGTTCGCGTAGGAGTGCGTGCCGCGCTCGGCGACCGGCGGCGCCGCGAGCCCGAGGCGGACGAGCTGCTCCGGTCGCAGGCGGCGGAAGCGGTTCTCGTCGAGCTCCTTGCCCGGGTCCACGGTCAGGCCGGGGAAGGCGGGAAGGACGTAGTCGGGGATGCCGCTGGTGTGGTTGAGCAGCATGCGCACCGTCACCTCGCGCCCCCGCTCGCCGGGTATCAGCTCGGGCAGGTAGCGTCCGATCGGCGCGTCGAGTCCGATGCGGCCCTGGCGGACCTGCTGGAGGACGGCCACCGCGGTGAAGGTCTTGGTGATGCTGCCGATCCGGTGCTCGAAGTCGGGGCGCATCCGGCGCTCGGTGTCCACGTCGGCCAGCCCGGCGGCTCCCCGCCACTGCTCGGAGCCGTCGCGGACCGCGGAATAGGCCCCGTACATACCGGCTTCGTGGAAGGCCGCGAGCGAGCTCCGGAGGGCCGCCCGGTCAAGTCCGCGCCCGGGCCCGGCGAACGGTGCGGCGGACGAGCCGGACCCGGTGGCGGCGGGAGCGGTCGCCGCGGGCGCGGCCGCCTGCGCCGGCACGGCCCCGAGCGACAGGACGGCGGCCGTGGCCACCGCGGCCAGGCGGAGTCTCCGGCGCTCCGGGCGGGGGGCGTTGACGCGGGCGAGGGGCATGGTCATTCCTGTTTCGTCACGCGTGCACGGTGGGTGTTCGATTTCCCCATCCTTGTCGCGCCGCCGCGGCCCGCCCTCCGCCCGCAGCACGATCTTCTGCACGGAAACACATGACAAACGTCAGGCTTCGGACGGTGCAGGGGCTGTCACGGTGAGGTGCGCGTCGCCCTGAAGCTGCGCCGGTAGTCGCTGGGGGAGACCCCGACCTGGCGGGTGAAGTGGCGGCGCAGGTTGGCCGCCGTGCCGAGGCCGCTCTCCTCGCCGATGCGGTCGATCGGCAGGTCGGTCGATTCGAGGAGCGACTGGGCGTGGGCCAGGCGGCGGCCCAGCAGCCACTGGAGCGGGGTGGTGCCGGTGGATGCCTGGAGGCGGTGGTAGAAGGTGCGCGGGCTCATGCGGGCGCGGCGGGCCATGTCGTCGACGGTGAGCGGCTCGTGGAGGCGGGCCGCCGCCCACTGGAGGGCCGGGCCGAGATTGTCGTCGTCGGTCTCGGGGACGGGGTGGTCGATGAACTGGGCCTGCCCGCCCGTGCGGTGGGCGGGGACGACCAGGCGGCGGGCCAGTTGGCCCGCGACCCGGGCCCCGAAGTCGCGGCGGACCAGGTGCAGGCAGAGATCGAGGCCGGCGGCGGCTCCGGCGCTGGTGAGGACGTTGCCGTCGTCGGTGTAGAGGACGGAGTCGTCGACCAGGACCTTCGGGTAGCGCTCGGCGAGCGCCGCCGTGTGCTGCCAGTGGGCGGTGGCGCGGCGGCCGTCGAGCAGTCCGGCCGCGGCGAGCGCGAACGCGCCGGTGCACAGGGACACCACGCGGGCCCCGGCGCCGGCGGCCGCGCGCAGCGCGTCGACGAGTTCGGGCGGCACGTCCTGTCCGTCCTCGACGCACGGGTCGGGGACCGAGGGCACGATCACGGTGTCCGCCCCGGTGAGCGCGTCGAGTCCGTGCGGGGTCGAGAGGGAGAAGCCGGTACGGGGGGCGCTCCTGCGCGTACCGCACAGGCGCAGGTCGTACCAGGGGTCGGCGAGATCGGGCTGCGGGACACCGAAGACCGCGCAGGCGATCGACAGTTCGTGCAGCTCCCAGGGGGAGATGCCGGCGTCCTCGGCCACGGCTATGGCGACGGTGTGCATGCGGGCGAGCATATGGCAGGAATTTTGCGGAGGGAGGCACTCCTGCCACTGTCGGCGGACGCCGGGCGCTGCGAGGGTTGATCTCACCAAGAAGCCATACACACTGCGCATTTGGGAGATACGCCAATGAACCGGGAAAACGTTACGGTCCTCGGCCTGGGACAGATGGGGACGGCGCTCGCGGACGCTTTCCTCGCGGCCGGACACCCCACGACCGTCTGGAACCGCACCCCGGCCAAGGCGGACCCGCTCGTCGCCCGGGGCGCCGTGCGCGCGGCGACGCCCGGCGACGCGGTGACGGCCGCCGGGGTCGTGGTGGTCTGCGTGCTCCACTACGACGCCGTACGGGAACTGCTGGAGCCGGTGGCCGGGTCGCTCGCGGGCCGTACGGTCGTCAACCTCACCACCGGCTCGCCCGAGCAGGCCCGGCAGACGGCGGCCTGGGCGGCCGGGCACGGCTTCGACTACCTCGACGGCGCCGTCATGTCGACGCCGCCCGGGGTCGGCGACCCGGCGAGCATGTTCCTCTACAGCGGCTCACCCGCCGCCTTCGCCGCCCACCGGGACACCCTGGCCGCCCTGGGCGACCCCGTCGGCCTCGGTGACGACCCCGGCGTCGCCTCGCTCTACGACCTGGCGCTGCTCGACCTGATGTGGACGACGCTGAGCGGCTGGTTGCACGCCACGGCCCTGGCCGGAGCCGACGGCGTGGCCGCGACGGTGTTCACCCCGGTCGCGGTCCGCTGGCTGGGCGCGGTGACGGGCTTCATGGGGACGTACGCCGAGCAGGTGGACGCCGGTCACTACCCGGGCGACGACGCCACTCTCGCCATGCAGCGCGTGGCGATCGCGCACCTGGTCCACGCGGGGAGGGACCGGGCATAGACGGGCGGCTGCCCGAGCTGTCGCAGGCGTTGATCGAGCGGGCCGTCGAGGAGGGGAACGGCGGGGACAGCTACGCGCGTCTCGTCGAGTTGTTCCGCAAGGGCTGAGCGACGCCGGACGACGGGGGCCGGCGGTCGGACGCACGACGGAGGGCCGTCGTTCCCGGGTCCGGGAACGACGGCCCTCCGTCGTGGAGAAGATGCGGAGACCGCTCAGAGCACGCGGACCGCACCGGTCGGCATGTCGTACGCCAGGGGACGCTCGACCACACCGGTGCCGGAGTTCTGCGCGCCGACGAAGTTGCCACCGCCCACGTAGATCCCCACGTGGTACGCGCTGCCCGCGCCGCCCCAGTAGAGGATGTCGCCCGGCTGGAGGTTGTCCAGGCCGACCTGGGTGCCCGCGGTCGACTGGGCCTGCGAGACGCGCGGCAGGTCGACACCGATCGAGCGGAACGCGGCCTGGGTGAGGCCGGAGCAGTCCCAGGAGTTGGGGCCGGTGCCGCCGGAGACGTACGCGTCGCCGACCTGGGCGCGCGCGAAGGCGACCACGGCCGCCGCGCTGCCCGTGGCGGTGGAGGACGACGGGGCCGACGAGGACGACGAGGAGTCGGAGGAACCGACGGAGACGCCGGAGTCACCGGCGGAGGCGCTGAGCGTCGTGCGCTCCGCGGTGCGCGAGGCGCGCTCCTGCTCGGCCTTCTCGGCGGCCGCTTCCTTGGCGGCTGCTTCCTCCGCGGCCTTCTTCTTGGCGGCCTCTTCGGCCTTCCGCTCGGCCTCGGCCTTGCGGTCGGCGTCCGCCTTGGCCTTCTTGGCGGTCTTCGCGGCCTTCTCGGCGGCGGCGTCCTGCTGGGCCTGGAGGTCGTAGGCGTGCGCGACCTGCTGGGTGGCCTCGGCGGAGACGGCGACGGTGGTCGCCAGGTCCGCGGTGATCGTGGGCATCTCGAGGGTCGCGGTCACCGGCTCGGCATTCGCCGGCCCGGCAGCACCGGCCACCGCGATGGTGCTGAGGACGCCACCGGCAACTCCGGCACGGAGCGCGACCTTGGAGGCGCTGCGGCGGGGTTTCCGGTGGCTGGGTATGTGAGCGGTGAGGGACATGGGACAACCGCTATCAGGGGTTCGCGGTTCCCTTCAAGAAAGGTGGGGTGCGCCACAGTTGCGCCACGGCGGCCCGAATCGGACGCCGCTCGGGCTTTATTGACGCCGTAACGGGCAATACGGGCATGCGCGATCAAGCCTGTGATCATGGGTTTTCCGCAATACGTCCCAATTGCCGGGCGCTTACCATCCGTTCACACTGTTGGCCAAGCCCGCTTGTATGGAAGCCGGGGCGGTGTGATGCAGGTCACAGATTGGCCGCCCTCGGAGTGCCGTCGGCGCTCGTGAACGCGCGCACGCGTCCACATTCGTACGCGAAGCTCCCCCGTCGGGGTGAGCGCGCCCTCTACCACCCGGCGCCGCCCATTGCGAATTTGCCTGAGCGCATCTGCCTTGATAGCGCAACACGCCCCCGACCAGCGGCGACACCCTCACTTGTGACGGCTCGTGACCAGTCGTGTGCTTCGCGTATAAAGATCACCGCTCATCCAACTTCATGATCCTTCGTCGGGTGTTGGAGATCACAAAGACGTTGTCGTACCCCGTGTCGCAGATCACAGACCGGCAGGCATAGGATGCGAAGCAGCCGGGTTTGTGAACTGCCTCACATGTACGTGATCTTCGCGTGGCGAAGATCGCGGAGGCGGCGGAAAACGCAAGCTCCGGTGCGGTCCAACGGTCAAGGACGACTGGAAGGAGCGAGGAGCGTGAATGCCTACGCGCCCATCCTCGTGCTCGGCGCCCTCGGGGCAGGGTTTGCGATCTTTTCCGTGGTCATGGCCACGCTTATCGGTCCAAAGCGCTACAACCGGGCAAAGCTTGAAGCGTACGAGTGCGGCATCGAGCCGACACCCACGCCCGCCGGAGGCGGTCGCTTCCCGATCAAGTACTACCTGACGGCGATGCTCTTCATCATCTTCGACATCGAGATCGTCTTCCTCTATCCCTGGGCCGTCTCCTTCGACGCCCTGGGGCTTTTCGGGCTCGTCGAGATGCTGCTCTTCGTGCTCACCGTCTTCGTTGCCTACGCGTACGTATGGCGGCGCGGCGGCCTGGAATGGGACTGAGGGGCTGAGGGGTCACCAATGGGAATCGAAGAGAAGCTGCCCAGCGGCTTTCTGCTGACCACCGTCGAACAGGCCGCGGGCTGGGTGCGGAAATCCTCCGTCTTCCCCGCGACCTTCGGCCTCGCCTGCTGCGCCATCGAGATGATGACGACGGGCGCGGGCCGTTACGACCTGGCCCGCTTCGGCATGGAGGTGTTCCGCGGCTCGCCGCGCCAGGCCGACCTGATGATCGTGGCGGGCCGGGTCAGCCAGAAGATGGCGCCGGTGCTGCGGCAGGTCTACGACCAGATGCCGAACCCCAAGTGGGTCATTTCCATGGGTGTTTGCGCCTCTTCGGGCGGAATGTTCAACAACTACGCAATTGTGCAGGGTGTTGATCACATTGTTCCCGTCGACATCTACCTGCCCGGCTGCCCGCCCCGCCCCGAGATGCTGATCGACTCGATTCTGAAGCTGCACCAGAAGATTCAGAACTCCAAGCTCGGGGTGAACCAGGAAGAAGCGGCCCGCGAGGCGGAGGAAGCGGCCCTCAAGGCGCTCCCCACCATTGAGATGAAGGGGCTGCTGCGGTGAGCGAGCAGAACAACGGCGTCCCCGGGAACGGCGGCCTCCCCGCCCAGCGCGAGGACACCGCCGAGGTCATCGGCGTACGCAGGGGCATGTTCGGCGCCAAGAACGGCGGCGACACGAGCGGCTACGGCGGCCTCGTGCGCGTCGTCACGCTGCCCGGCGCCAGCCCGCGGCCGTACGGCGGGTGGTTCGACGAGGTCGCGGACGAGCTCGAAGGCGCCCTGGAGGAGCAGAGCCTCCTCCCGGACAACGCCATCGAGAAGACCGTCGTCGACCGCGGCGAGATCACCTTCCACATCGCCCGCGAACACCTGGTGCAGGTGGCGAAGACGCTGCGTGACGACCCGGCCCTGCGCTTCGAGCTCTGCACGGGCGTCAGCGGTGTCCACTACCTGGAGGACAAGGGCCGCGAGCTGCACGCCGTCTACCACCTGCGCTCGCTCACCCACGGCCGGCTGATCCGCCTCGAAGTGAGCGCGCCGGACAGCGATCCGCACGTTCCCTCGCTGGTCTCGGTCTATCCGACCAACGACTGGCACGAGCGCGAGACGTACGACTTCTTCGGCCTCGTCTTCGACGGGCACCCCGCCCTCACCCGGATCATGATGCCGGACGACTGGCAGGGCTTCCCGCAGCGCAAGGACTACTCGCTCGGCGGCATCCCCGTCGAGTACAAGGGCGCCCAGATCCCGGCTCCGGACCAGCGGAGGTCGTACTCGTGACTACCCCACCCGCGTCAGCGCGCGAGACCACCGAAGGTCCCGTCTACACCGTCACCGGCGGCGACTGGGACGAGGTCGTCCAGGCCGCGACCAAGGCCGACGACGAGCGCATCGTCGTCAACATGGGCCCGCAGCACCCGTCGACGCACGGCGTGCTCCGGCTCATCCTCGAAATCGACGGCGAGACGGTCACCGAGGCCCGCTGCGGCATCGGCTACCTGCACACCGGCATCGAGAAGAGCGCCGAGTACCGCAACTGGACGCAGGGCACGACCCTCGTCACGCGCATGGACTACCTGACGCCGTTCTTCAACGAGGCGGCGTACTGCCTGGGCGTCGAGAAGCTGCTCGGCATCGAGGAGCAGATCCCCGACCGGGCCAGTGTCATCCGCGTGATGCTGATGGAGCTCAACCGGCTCTCCTCGCACCTGGTGTGCATCGCCACCGGCGGCATGGAGCTGGGCGCGACCACGATCATGATCTACGGCTTCCGTGATCGTGAACTGATCCTCGATGCCTTCGAGCTGATCACCGGCCTGCGCATGAACCACGCGTTCATCCGCCCCGGCGGCCTGGCCCAGGACCTGCCCCCGGGCGCGATGGACCAGCTGCGCGAGCTCGTGAAGACCATGAAGAAGAACCTGCCGGAGTACGACAAGCTCGCCACCGGCAACCCGATCTTCAAGGCCCGCATGCAGGACGTCGGATACCTCGACCTCACCGGCTGCATGGCGCTCGGCGTGACCGGGCCGGTCCTGCGCTCGGCCGGCCTGCCGCACGACGTGCGCAAGACCGACCCCTACTGCGGTTACGAGACGTACGACTTCGAGGTGCCGACCGCCGACACCTGCGACTCCTACGGCCGCTTCCTGATCCGGCTCGAAGAGATGCGGCAGTCGCTGCGGATCGTCGAGCAGTGCCTGGACCGGCTCCGGGAACCGGGCGACGTGATGGTCGCCGACAAGAAGATCGCCTGGCCCGCGCAGCTCGCGCTCGGACCGGACGGCCTCGGCAACTCGCTCGACCACATCAAGAAGATCATGGGCACCTCCATGGAGGCCCTGATCCACCACTTCAAGCTGGTGACCGAGGGCTTCCGGGTCCCGGCCGGACAGACGTACGTCACCGTCGAGTCGCCCAGGGGCGAGCTGGGCGTGCACGTCGTGTCCGACGGCGGCACCCGCCCCTACCGGGTCCACTTCCGCGACCCGTCCTTCACCAACCTGCAGGCCATGGCGGCGATGTGCGAGGGCGGCCAGGTCGCCGACGTCATCGTCGCCGTCGCGTCCATCGACCCCGTGATGGGAGGCGTCGACCGGTGACAGCCACACCAGCAAATCAAGAGATGTCTTTGGGGATGCCGCAGCTCCCCGCTCCCGACTACCCGGCCGACGTGCGCGCCCGGCTCGACGCGGATGCCAGGGAGGTGATCGCCCGCTACCCCGACAGCCGGTCCGCCCTGCTGCCGCTGCTGCACCTCGTGCAGTCGGAGGAGGGACACGTCACCCGCACCGGCGTCCGCTTCTGCGCCGAGACGCTGGACCTGACCACCGCCGAGGTCACCGCCGTCTCCACCTTCTACTCGATGTACCGGCGCAAGCCGAGCGGCGACTACCAGGTGGGCGTCTGCACCAACACGCTGTGCGCGGTGATGGGCGGCGACGCCATCTTCGACGAACTCAAGCAGCACCTCGGCGTCGGCAACAACGAGACGACCGAGGACGGCAAGGTCACCCTCGAACACATCGAGTGCAACGCGGCCTGCGACTTCGCGCCCGTGGTGATGGTCAACTGGGAGTTCTTCGACGACCAGACGCCCGAATCCGCCAAGCGGCTCGTCGACGACCTGCGGGCCGGGCGGCCCGTCCGGCCCACCCGCGGCGCGCCCCTGTGCACGTACAAGGAGACCGCCCGCATCCTGGCCGGCTTCCCCGACCAGCGCCCCGGCGCCGTCGAGGCCACGGGCGGCGCCGGACCCGCCTCGCTCACCGGCCTCAGGCTCGCCAAGGGCGAGGCACCGCAGCACCGCGTGGTCCACCCGCGCGGGGAGGCCCGGCAGGACGGGTCACCGCACGATCCTTCGCCGTCCGAGCACCTCAGCTCGCACGACGCTCCGCAGCAGACCTCGGCGTCCGACCCCGCTCACCCGGCCGGACCGGAAGCCGAGGAGGGGGAGTGATGACCTTGTCCACCCAATACGGGGGCGCCTCCCGGCCGGAGACCGGGGGCGAGACCAGCCCGGAGAAGCTGCTCTCGCCCGTCCTGTCGGCGTTCTGGGACGAGCCCCAGTCCTGGACCCTGGACACCTACCGGCGGCACGAGGGGTACGAGGGCCTGCGCAAGGCCCTCGCCATGTCGCCGGACGACCTCATCGCGTACGTCAAGGACTCCGGTCTGCGCGGCCGCGGCGGCGCCGGCTTCCCCACCGGCATGAAGTGGCAGTTCATCCCGCAGGGCGACGGCAAGCCGCACTACCTCGTCGTCAACGCCGACGAGTCGGAGCCCGGGACCTGCAAGGACATCCCGCTCCTCTTCGCGAACCCGCACTCCCTCATCGAGGGCATCGTGATCGCCTGCTACGCGATCCGGTCGAACCACGCGTTCATCTACCTGCGCGGCGAGGTCGTCCCCGTACTGCGCAGGCTGCACGAGGCCGTACGCGAGGCGTACGCGGCGGGCTACCTCGGCGAGAACATCCTGGGCAGCGGTCTCGACCTCGAACTCACGGTGCACGCGGGCGCGGGCGCGTACATCTGCGGTGAGGAGACCGCGCTGCTCGACTCGCTCGAAGGCCGGCGCGGCCAGCCCCGGCTCCGTCCCCCCTTCCCCGCCGTCGCGGGTCTTTACGCGTGCCCCACCGTGGTGAACAACGTCGAGTCCATCGCGTCCGTTCCCGCGATCCTCAACAAGGGCAAGGACTGGTTCCGTTCGATGGGCAGCGAGAAGTCCCCGGGCTTCACGCTGTACTCGCTGAGCGGCCACGTCACCAGCCCCGGCCAGTACGAGGCCCCGCTCGGCATCACGCTGCGCCAGCTGCTCGACATGAGCGGCGGCATCCGCGCCGGCCACCGGCTGAAGTTCTGGACGCCCGGCGGCTCGTCGACGCCGATGTTCACCGACGAGCACCTCGACGTCCCGCTCGACTACGAGGGCGTGGGCGCGGCGGGCTCGATGCTCGGCACCAAGGCGCTCCAGTGCTTCGACGAGACGACGTGCGTGGTGCGGGCGGTGACCCGCTGGACCGAGTTCTACGCCCACGAGTCCTGCGGCAAGTGCACGCCCTGCCGCGAGGGGACGTACTGGCTCGTGCAGCTGCTGCGCGACATCGAGGCCGGCAAGGGCGGCATGAGCGACCTCGACAAGCTGAACGACATCGCCGACAACATCAACGGCAAGTCCTTCTGCGCCCTCGGCGACGGTGCCGCGTCCCCGATCTTCTCCTCGCTCAAGTACTTCCGCGAGGAGTACGAACAGCACATCACCGGCAAGGGCTGCCCCTTCGACCCGGCCAAGTCGACCGTATGGGCCGACAAGCCCGCTCACCCCACGGAGGTGAACGCATGACCGTCACGACAAGTGCTCCCTCCGGAGGCGGCGAGGCGGCGGGGCCGCCCCAAGCCCCCGAAGACACGGTCTCGCTGACCATCGACGGCATCCCGGTCTCCGTCCCCAAGGGGACGCTGGTCATCCGTGCCGCCGAGCTGCTCGGCATCGAGATCCCGCGCTTCTGCGACCACCCGGCGCTCGACCCGGCCGGCGCCTGCCGCCAGTGCATCGTCGAGGTCGAGGGCCAGCGCAAGCCCATGGCGTCGTGCACGATCACCTGCACCGACGGCATGGTCGTCAAGTCCCAGCTCACCTCGCCGGTCGCCGACAAGGCGCAGCGCGGTGTGATGGAACTGCTGCTGATCAACCACCCGCTGGACTGCCCGGTCTGCGACAAGGGCGGCGAGTGCCCGCTCCAGAACCAGGCCATGTCCCACGGCGACCCGGACTCCCGCTTCGACAAGAAGAAGCGGACGTACGAGAAGCCCGTCCCCATCTCCACCCAGGTGCTGCTCGACCGCGAGCGGTGCGTGCTGTGCGCGCGCTGCACCCGCTTCTCCCACCAGATCGCGGGCGACCCGATGATCGAGCTGATCGAGCGCGGCGCGCTCCAGCAGGTCGGCACCGGCGAGGGCGACCCCTTCCAGTCGTACTTCTCCGGGAACACCATCCAGATCTGCCCGGTGGGCGCGCTGACCTCGGCGGCGTACCGCTTCCGCTCGCGCCCCTTCGACCTCGTGTCGTCGCCGTCCGTCTGCGAGCACTGCGCGGGCGGCTGCGCGACCCGCACCGACCACCGGCGCGGCAAGGTCATGCGGCGCCTGGCGGCCGACGACCCCGAGGTCAACGAGGAGTGGATCTGCGACAAGGGGCGCTTCGGCTTCCGTTACGCCCAGCGCCCCGACCGGCTCACCACTCCGCTCGTACGGAGCGAAGCGGGCGTACTGGAGCCGGCGAGCTGGCCCGAGGCGCTCGAAGCGGCGGCCCGGGGGCTCTCGGCGGCGCGCGGACGGGCCGGTGTCCTGACCGGCGGCCGGCTCACCGTCGAAGACGCGTACGCGTACGCCAAGTTCGCCCGCGTCGCCCTCGACACCAACGACATCGACTTCCGCGCGCGCGTGCACAGCAGCGAGGAGGCCGACTTCCTGGCGTCCCGGGTGGCCGGGCGCGGACGCGATCTCGACGGCACGGGGACGACGTACACGGCGCTGGAGAAGGCGCCCGCCGTCCTGCTCGTCGGCATCGAGTCCGAGGAGGAGGCGCCCGGCGTCTTCCTGCGGCTGCGCAAGGCCCACCGCAAGCACGGCCAGCGCACCTTCGCCGTCGCCACGCACGCCACCCGCGGCCTGACGAAGGCGGGCGGCACGCTGCTCCCCGCCGCTCCCGGCACCGAACCCGAGTGGCTCGACGCGATCACGGACCGCACCGAACTCGGCACCGACGGGAACGCCGCCGCCGAAGCGCTGCGCGGCGAAGGCGCCGTGATCGTCGTCGGCGAGCGGCTGGCCGCCGTGCCCGGCGCGTACACCGCCGCCGTACGGGCCGCCACCGCGACCGGCGCGTCCCTGGTGTGGATCCCGCGCCGGGCGGGCGAGCGCGGCGCCGTCGAGGCGGGCGCGCTGCCCTCACTGCTGCCCGGCGGCCGCCCGGCCACCGACCCGCGCGCGCGGGACGAGGTGGCGTCCCTCTGGGGCGTGGCCGAACTGCCGGGCCGTTACGGGCGCGACACCGGCCAGATCCTCGAGGCCGCGGCCACCGGTGAACTGGCCGCCCTGCTCGTCGGCGGCGTCGAGGTCGCGGACCTCCCCGACCCGCCGCGCGCGCGTGAAGCTCTCGACCGGGCCGGTTTCGTCGTCTCCCTGGAGCTGCGGCCCAGCGAGGTGACGGACCGGGCGGACGTCGTCCTTCCGGTGGCCGCCGTCGCCGAGAAGCCCGGCACCTTCCTCAACTGGGAGGGCAGGGCCCGGATGTTCGAGGCCGCGCTCAAGCCCGACCAGATGACGCGCACGCTCGCCCCCGCCGACGCGCGCGTGCTGCACATGCTGGCCGACGCCCTGGACGTGCACTTCGCGCTGCCGGACGTACGTGCCGTACGCCGCGAACTGGACCGCCTCGGCGCCTGGGGCGGAGCCCACGCCGCCGACCCGGCCGAGTCCGCCGCCCCGCTGCCGCACCCCGGCGCCGGCGAGGCCGTGCTCGCGGGCCACCGGTTGCTGCTCGACCAGGGCCGTCTCCAGGACGGCGACGAAGCCCTCGCGGGCACCCGCCACGCGGCCGTCGCCCGGCTCTCCGCGGCGACCGCGGCCGGCACGGGCGTCAAGGACGGCGACCTGCTCGCCGTCACGGGCCCCGCCGGAACGGTCCGCCTGCCGCTCCAGGTCACGCCGATGCCGGACCGCGTGGTGTGGCTGCCGCTGAACTCGGTGGGCGGAGGAGTCGCCTCCGACACCGGCGCGGTGCCCGGACAGGTCGTCCGCATCGGCCCGGCGGCCACCGTCACCACCGCCACCGACGCACCGGAGGTGATCGCGTGAATCCGATGTTCCTCGCGGCCGAGGACCTGTCCATGTTCGGCCGCGACCCGTGGTGGCTCGTCGCCGTCAAGGCGGTCTTCTGCTTCGCCTTCCTGATGATCACCGTGCTCTTCTCCATCGTCTGGGAGCGCAAGGTCGTCGCCTGGATGCAGCTGCGCATCGGCCCCAACCGGCACGGCCCCTGGGGTCTCCTCCAGTCCCTCGCGGACGGCGTCAAGCTGATGCTCAAGGAGGACGTGGTCGTCAAGCGCGCGGACAAGGTGGTCTACGTCCTCGCTCCGATCGTCGCGGCGATCCCGGCCTTCATGGCCATCGCGGTCATCCCGTTCGGCCCGGCCGGCAACGAGGTCTCGATCTTCGGACAGCGCACCACGATGCAGCTGACCGACCTGCCGATCGCGATGCTCTACATCCTCGCGGTCGCCTCCGTCGGCATCTACGGCATCGTGCTCGCGGGCTGGTCGTCCGGATCGACGTACCCGCTCCTCGGCGGCCTGCGCTCCTGCGCGCAGATGATCTCGTACGAGATCGCGATGGGCGCGGCCTTCGCCTCGGTGTTCCTCTACTCGGGGTCGATGTCGACCTCGGCGATCGTGGAGGCGCAGGAGGACCGCTGGTTCATCATCCTGCTGCCGGTGTCCTTCATCATCTACGTCGTCACGATGGTGGGCGAGACGAACCGCGCCCCCTTCGACATGCCGGAGTCCGAGGGCGACCTGGTCGGCGGCTTCAACACCGAGTACTCGTCGATCAAGTTCGCGCTGTTCATGCTGGCCGAGTACGTCAACATGGTCACCGTCTCGGCGGTCTCGGTCACCCTGTTCCTGGGCGGCTGGCGGGCCCCGTACCCGATCAGCACCTTCTGGGAGGGTGCGAACCACGGCTGGTGGCCGCTGCTCTGGTTCGTCGTCAAGGTCCAGCTGCTGCTGTTCTTCTTCATCTGGCTGCGCGGCACGCTCCCACGCGTGCGCTACGACCAGCTGATGAAGCTGGGCTGGAAGGTCCTGATCCCGGTCTCGGTGGTCTGGCTGATGCTGGTCGCCACGGTGCGCGCGATGCGCAACGAGAACATGGAATTCCAGAACATCGTGCTCTACGTCTCCGGAGCGATCGTCGCGATCCTGCTCCTCTCCTTCGTCGCCGACATCTTCCGCGACAAGAAGGAGAAGGAGGAGGCGGCGCGGGACGCGGCACAGCCGGCCGCCTTCGACCCGATGGCGGGCGGCTTCCCGGTACCTCCGCTGCCGGGGCAGGAGCTGCCGCCGGTGCCCCGCAGGCGGCCGCGCCACGAGCGCGAGCTGATTGTCAGTGGTGGGCCGGACACTACAAGTGACGGAAAGGAGGCCGACGGTGTCTGATTTCCAGAATCCTGTGGCCGGCTTCGGCGTGACCTTCAAGGCCATGTTCAAGAAGCGGCTGACCGAGCAGTACCCGGAGCAGCAGAAGACGACAGCGCCGCGCTTCCACGGGCGGCACCAGCTCAACCGCCATCCGGACGGCCTGGAGAAGTGCGTCGGGTGCGAGCTGTGCGCCTGGGCCTGCCCGGCCGACGCGATCTATGTCGAGGGCGCGGACAACACGGACGAGGAGCGCTACTCCCCGGGTGAGCGGTACGGCCGCGTCTACCAGATCAACTACGCCCGCTGCATCCTGTGCGGCCTGTGCATCGAGGCGTGCCCCACCCGCGCGCTGACGATGACCAACGAGTTCGAACTGGCCGACAGCAGTCGCGAGTCGCTGATCTACACCAAGGAGCAGTTGCTCGCCGGTCTGGACGAAGGCATGGTCGAGGCACCGCACTCGGTCTTCCCCGGCATGGACGAGCAGGACTACTACCGGGGCCTGGTCACCGAGGCCGCGCCGGGCACGGAGCGGCAGGTGGCGCTGAGCAGGGGCGAGCGGCCGCAGGAGGCCGCGTCGACCTTCGGCGAGGACGAGCCGATGTCGAAGAAGGTGATCGGGGGATGAACACGCTTGCCGCCTCGGCCACTTCGACCGGTGAGGCCGTGCAGTTCTGGGTGCTGGGCACGATCGCCGTCGTCGGGGCCCTGTGCACCATCCTCATGAAGAAGGCGGTGCACAGCGCGCTGTGCCTGGCCGGGACCATGATTATCCTGGCCGTCTTCTACCTCGCCAACGGTGCGTACTTCCTCGGCGTCGTCCAGATCGTCGTCTACACCGGCGCGATCATGATGCTGTTCCTCTTCGTGGTCATGCTGGTCGGCGTCACGGCCGCGGACTCCCTGAAGGAGACGATCAAGGGCCAGCGCTGGCTGGCCGCGGGGTGCGGCCTCGGCTTCGGCGTCCTGCTGATCGCCGGCATCGGGCAGGCCTCGCTGTCCACCTTCAACGGGCTCGGCAGGGCCAACGCCGCCTCCGGCGGCAACGTCGAGGGCCTCGCGGAGCTCATCTTCACCAAGTACGTCTTCGCCTTCGAGCTCACCGGCGCCCTGCTCATCACGGCGACCGTCGGCGCGATGGTGCTCACGCACCGCGAGCGCACCGAGCGCGCGAAGACGCAGCGGGAGATGTCCGAGGAGCGCGTACGCGGCAAGCACCTGCCGCCGCTGCCCGCCCCCGGTGTGTACGCCCGGCACAACGCGGTCGACATCGCCGGCCTGCTGCCGGACGGCACGCCGTCCGAGCTCACGGTCAACAAGACGCTGCGCGGGCGCGGTCAGATCCGCGACGTGTCGAGCGAGGCGATGGCCGACCTGAAGGCGCTGGAGCAGCGCGCCGCGGAGCGGCTCGGCCGCGAGTCCGGCCATGAGTCCGGGCGCGGCCAGGACGAATCGGAGGTCGCGAAGTGAACCCGGTCAACTACCTGTATCTCGCGGCGCTGCTGTTCACCATCGGCGCGGCGGGTGTGCTGATCCGGCGGAACGCGATCGTCGTCTTCATGTGCATCGAGCTGATGCTCAATGCCTGCAACCTCGCGTTCGTCGCCTTCTCCCGGATGCACGGCAATCTCGACGGCCAGATCGTCGCGTTCTTCACGATGGTCGTCGCCGCCGCCGAGGTCGTGGTGGGTCTCGCGATCATCGTGTCGCTGTTCCGGTCCCGCCACTCGGCCTCGGTCGACGACGCCGGCCTGATGAAGCTGTAAGGGGTCGCAAGAATCGTGGAGAACTTGATTGCGCTGCTCGTCGCAGCGCCTTTGCTCGGAGCGGCGGTCCTGCTGTGCGGCGGCCGGCGGCTCGACCGCGCGGGCCACTGGATCGGCACGCTGCTCGCGGCGGCCTCGTTCGTGGTCGGCGTGGTGCTGTTCGGCGCGATGCTGGGGTACGACGCCGAGGCGCGGACGATGCGCCAGCACCTGTTCAGCTGGGTTCCCGTCGGGGACTTCCGGGCGGACGTCGCCTTCCAGCTCGACCAGTTGTCGATGACGTTCGTGCTGCTGATCACCGGTGTGGGCACGCTGATCCACATCTACTCGATCGGCTACATGGAGCACGACGAGCGCCGGCGCCGCTTCTTCGGCTACCTGAACCTCTTCCTCGCGGCGATGCTCCTGCTGGTCGTCGCCGACAACTACCTGCTGCTGTACGTCGGGTGGGAGGGCGTCGGCCTGGCGTCGTTCCTGCTCATCGGCTTCTGGCAGCACAAGCCCAGTGCGGCGACGGCGGCCAAGAAGGCGTTCATCGTCAACCGTGTCGGCGACATGGGCCTGTCCATCGCGATCATGCTGATGTTCACCACCTTCGGGACCTTCACCTTCGGGCCGGTCCTGGAGGCGTCCGCGAACGGGGACACCGGCGAGGGCAGGCTCACGGCCATCGGGCTGATGCTGCTGCTGGCCGCGTGCGGCAAGTCGGCGCAGGTGCCGCTCCAGTCGTGGCTCGGTGACGCGATGGAGGGCCCGACCCCGGTCTCGGCCCTCATCCACGCCGCCACCATGGTGACCGCGGGCGTCTACCTCATCACCCGATCCGGCGCGATCTTCAACGCCGCCCCCGACGCGCAGCTGGCCGTCGTGACGGTCGGCGCGGTCACGCTCCTCTTCGGTGCGATCGTCGGTTGCGCGAAGGACGACATCAAGAAGGCGCTGGCCGGTTCGACGATGTCGCAGATCGGCTACATGATCCTGGCGGCGGGCCTCGGCCCGATCGGCTACGTCTTCGCGATCATGCACCTGGTGACGCACGGCTTCTTCAAGGCGGGCCTCTTCCTCGGCGCCGGATCGGTCATGCACGGCATGAACGACGAGGTCGACATGAGGAAGTACGGCGGCCTGCGGAAGTACATGCCGGTGACGTTCGTGACGTTCGGGCTCGGCTACCTCGCGATCATCGGCTTCCCGGGACTGTCCGGCTTCTTCTCGAAGGACAAGATCATCGAGGCGGCGTTCGCCTCCGGCGGCGCGCAGGGCTGGATCCTCGGCACCGTGACCCTGCTGGGCGCGGGCATCACGGCGTACTACATGACGCGCGTGATGCTGATGACGTTCTTCGGCGAGGAGCGGTGGCGCAACACGGCGACCGCTTCCCCGGCGGAGCCGGACGTCGAGCCCGCCGCGCAGACGCACGGCGCCCATGGGGAGCCGCACCCGCACGAGTCGCCCCGGTCGATGACGGTCCCGATGATCGTGCTCGCCTTCGGGTCGGTGTTCGCGGGCGGGTTCTTCAGCATCGGCGACCGGTTCGCGCACTGGCTGGAGCCGGTGACGCAGTTCGAGCACCCGCACCCGCCGATCAGCGTGCCGCTGATCACCGCGATGACGGTCGCCGTCCTGCTGATCGGCGTCGCGGCCGCGTATGCCCAGTACGGCCGGGGGCCCGTCCCGGTCGTCGCCCCGCGCGGCTCGCTGCTGACCCGCGCCGCCCGGCGCGATCTCCTCCAGGACGACTTCAACCACGTCGTCCTGGTCCGCGGCGGCGAGCACCTCACCCGCTCCCTGGTCTACGTCGACCACACCCTGGTCGACGGGGTGGTCAACGGTACGGCCGCCTCGGTCGGCGGGCTCTCCGGCCGGCTGCGCAAGCTGCAGAACGGCTATGCCCGCTCGTACGCGGTCTCGATGTTCGGCGGTACGGCGATCCTCATTGCCGCGACCCTGCTGATGAGGGCGGTCTGATCACGATGTCCTTTCCCCTTCTGACGGTCACGGCGGCGCTCCCGGCGGTCGGCGCGGTCCTGACCGCCGCCGTCCCGGCCGCCCGCCGCACCGCCGCCAAGTGGCTGGCGCTGCTCTTCTCACTCGCCACGCTCGTCCTGGCCGCCCTGGTGGCCGTCCGCTTCGATCCCGCCGGCGACCGCTACCAGCTCACCGAGTCCCACGCCTGGATCCCGGACTTCGGAGTCAGGTACGAGCTGGGCGTGGACGGCATCGGCGTCGCGCTGATCGCGCTGACCGCCCTGCTGATCCCGTTCGTGATCCTGGCCGGCTGGAACGACGCCGAGCCCCTGGAGACGAAGTCCTCGCGGTGGCGGCCGACCCAGGGCTTCTTCGCCCTGATCCTGATGGTCGAGGCGATGGTGATCATCTCCTTCGAGGCCACCGACGTCTTCCTCTTCTACATCTTCTTCGAAGCCATGCTCATCCCGATGTACTTCCTCATCGGCGGCTTCGGGGACCGGGCGCACGCGGGCACCGACGGGGCGGCGGCGGCCCAGCGCTCGTACGCCGCCGTCAAGTTCCTCCTCTACAACCTGGCCGGCGGACTCATCATGCTGGCCGCCGTCATCGGGCTGTACGTGGTCGCCGGGTCCTTCTCGCTCGCGGAGATCGCCGAGGCGCGCGCGAGCGGCGAGCTGGAGATGGCGGCCAGCACGGAGCGGCTGCTGTTCCTCGGCTTCTTCTTCGCGTTCGCGGTGAAGGCGCCGCTGTGGCCGCTGCACACCTGGCTGCCCAACGCCATGGGAGAGGCGACCGCCCCGGTCGCCGTGCTGATCACCGCGGTCGTCGACAAGGTCGGCACCTTCGCGATGCTGCGCTTCTGCCTCCAGCTCTTCCCCAACGCCAGCGAGTGGGCGACGCCCGCCATCCTCGTGCTGGCGCTGATCAGCATCATCTACGGCGCGCTGGTCGCCGTCGGCCAGCGCGACATCAAGCGCCTGATCGCGTACGCGTCGATCTCGCACTTCGGCTTCATCATCCTGGGCATCTTCGTGATGACGTCCCAGGGCCAGTCGGGCGCGACGCTCTACATGGTCAACCACGGAATCTCGACCGCCGCGCTGATGCTGGTGGCCGGGTTCCTGATCTCGCGGCGCGGCTCGCGGCTCATCGCCGACTACGGCGGGGTGCAGAAGGTGGCCCCGGTGCTCGCGGGCACCTTCCTGGTCGGCGGTCTCGCGACGCTGTCCATGCCGGGGCTGGCACCCTTCGTCAGTGAATTCCTGGTGCTGGTCGGCGCGTTCGCGGCGTATCCGGTGGCCGGCGTCATCGCGACCCTGGGCATCGTCCTCGCCGCTCTCTACACCCTGGTCCTCTACCAGCGGACGATGACGGGCCCGGTCAAGGCCGAGGTGCGGTCCATGCCCGACCTCAAGGCCCGTGAGCTGGTGGTCGTCGCCCCGCTGATCGCGCTGCTGCTGCTCCTCGGCGTCTTCCCCAAGCCGCTGACGGACATCGTCAACCCGGCCGTGCAGCACACCATGAACGACGTCCGTAAGACGGACCCCACCCCCGAGATTGAAGCGGAGGCGGCCAAGTGAGCGCATCAGCTGTCCACGGTCTGTGGACGACGGTCGCGGCGCCCGCCGCCGAGGGCGGTTTCACGGCCCCGCACATCGAGTACGCGCAGCTGTCGCCGACGCTCATCGTCGTCGGCGCGGCGGTGCTCGGCGTACTCGCCGAGGCCTTCGTGCCGCGCAAGGCCCGGTACTACGCGCAGCTGTTCCTGTCGGTCGTCGCCCTCGCCGCCGCCTTCGCGGCGGTCGTGGCGCTCGCGGCCGGCGGATACGGCACCACGAAGGCGCAGATCGCGGCGGAGGGCGCCATCGCGGTCGACGGTCCGGCGCTCTTCCTCCAGGGCACGATCCTGCTGGCCTCGCTGGTCGCCGTGTTCACCTTCGCCGAGCGCAGGCTCGATCCGGACGCGCACGGCAACCGCGTCGACTCGTTCGCGGCCCAGGCCGCGTCCGTACCCGGCAGTGACAGTGAGAAGGCCGCGGTCAAGGCCGGATTCACCACGACCGAGGTCTTCCCGCTCGCGCTCTTCGCGATCGCCGGGATGCTCGTGTTCCCGGCGGCCAACGACCTGCTGACGCTGTTCGTGGCGCTGGAGGTCTTCTCGCTCCCGCTGTACCTGCTGTGCGCCGTCGCCCGCCGCAAGCGGCTGATGTCGCAGGAGGCCGCGGTGAAGTACTTCCTCCTCGGCTCCTTCTCGTCGGCGTTCCTGCTCTTCGGCATCGCGCTGATGTACGGGTACGCGGGCTCGCTCTCGTACGCGCGGATCGCGAGCGTCGTCGACGGCACGGTCCGGCAGATCGACCCGGCGCTCGCCGCCACCATGGGCAACGACGCGCTGCTGCTCATCGGCGCCGCGATGATCCTGATGGGCCTGCTCTTCAAGGTCGGCGCGGTGCCGTTCCACATGTGGACCCCGGACGTCTACCAGGGCGCTCCGACCCCGGTCACCGGTTTCATGGCGGCGGCGACCAAGGCGGCGGCCTTCGGCGCGCTGCTGCGGCTGCTGTACGTCGTGCTGCCGGGCCTGCGCTGGGACTGGCGCCCCGTGATGTGGGGCATCGCGATCGTCACCATGCTGGGCGGCGCGATCGTCGCGGTCACCCAGACCGACATCAAGCGGCTCCTGGCCTACTCGTCGATCGCGCACGCCGGATTCATCCTGGCCGGTGTGATCGCGACCACGGGCGAGGGCGTCTCGGCCGTCCTCTTCTACCTGCTGGCGTACTCCTTCACGACGATCGGCGCCTTCGCCGTGGTCACGCTGGTGCGCGACGCGGGCGGCGAGGCGACGCACCTGTCGAAATGGGCGGGGCTGGGGCGGCGTTCGCCCTTGGTGGCCGCCGTCTTCGCGGTGTTCCTGCTGGCCTTCGCCGGTATCCCGCTGACGTCGGGCTTCTCGGGGAAGTTCGCGGTCTTCAAGGCGGCGGCCGAGGGCGGCGCCGGGGTGCTGGTCGTGGTCGGTGTGGTCTCGTCGGCGATCGCCGCGTTCTTCTACATCCGGGTGATCGTCCTGATGTTCTTCAGCGAGCCGAAGGCGGACGGCCCGACGGTCGCCGTGCCGTCGCCGCTGACGATGGTGGCGATCGGGACGGGCGTCGCGGTGACGCTGGTGCTCGGTCTCGCACCGCAGTACTTCCTGGACCTGGCCGGCCAGGCGGGGGTCTTCGTGCGCTGACCGTGTGCCGCCTCCCGTACGGCACGACCGCCGCCCGGTGCCCCTCCTCGCAGGGGTGCCGGGCGGCGGTTTTCGGGCGGGGGTGTCAGTGGGTGCCCCTATCGTGGGGAGCCGGGCACGGTACGCACGGGGGACAGAGCGATGAACGGGACGGGTGGCATGGTCGAGGCCGGCGAGGTGACGCGCAGCGACGCGCTGGAGACGCTGCACCGCGTCTTCGGGTACGAGGCGTTCCGCGGTGAGCAGGCCGCGGTCATCGAGCATGTGGTGGCCGGCGGGGACGCGGTCGTGCTGATGCCGACCGGCGGCGGAAAGTCGCTGTGCTACCAGATCCCCGCGCTGGTCAGGCCCGGTACGGGCATCGTGATCTCCCCTCTCATCGCACTCATGCAGGACCAGGTCGACGCGCTGCGGGCGCTCGGTGTGCGGGCCGGGTTCATCAACTCCACGCAGGACTTCGACGAGCGGCGCGCGATGGAGGCGGAGTTCCTCGCCGGGGAGCTGGACCTCCTCTACCTGGCACCGGAGCGGCTGCGCCTGGACTCCACCCTGGACCTGATCGGCCGGGCCAAGATCTCGGTGTTCGCGATCGACGAGGCGCACTGCGTGGCCCAGTGGGGCCATGACTTCCGGCCGGACTACCTGAACCTGTCGGTGCTGGGCCGGCGGTGGCCGGAGGTGCCGCGGATCGCGCTCACCGCGACCGCGACGGACGCCACCCACCGCGAGATCACCCAGCGGCTCGGGATGCCGCAGGCCCGGCACTTCGTGGCGAGCTTCGACCGCCCCAACATCCAGTACCGGATCGTGGGGAAGTCCGACCCGAAGAAGCAGCTGCTGTCCTTCCTGCGGGAGGAACACCCCGGGGACGCGGGCATCGTCTACTGCCTCTCGCGCAATTCGGTCGACAAGACGGCGGAGTTCCTCTGCCGCAACGGCATCGAGGCCGTGCCGTACCACGCGGGGCTCGACGGAGGGACGCGCGCCGCGCACCAGTCCCGGTTCCTGCGGGAGGAGGGCCTGGTGGTCGTGGCGACCATCGCCTTCGGCATGGGCATCGACAAGCCGGACGTGCGGTTCGTCGCCCACCTCGACCTGCCGAAGTCGGTCGAGGGCTACTACCAGGAGACGGGCCGTGCCGGGCGCGACGGGATGCCGTCGACGGCCTGGATGGCGTACGGCCTCCAGGACGTGGTGCAGCAGCGCAAGATGATCCAGAGCGGCGAGGGCGACGAGGCGTTCCGCCGGCGGGCCGCCTCCCACCTGGACGCGATGCTCGCACTCTGCGAGACCGCGCAGTGCCGGCGGGCCCAACTGCTGGCGTACTTCGGGCAGGACCCCGAGGCGGCCGCCTGCGGCAACTGCGACACGTGCCTGACCCCGCCCGAGACGTGGGACGGGACGGTGGCGGCGCAGAAGGTCCTGTCCACGATCGTGCGGTTGCAGCGGGAGCGCAGGCAGAAGTTCGGGGCGGGCCAGATCATCGACATCCTGCTGGGCCGCAAGACCGCCAAGGTGATCCAGTTCGACCACGACCAGCTGTCGGTCTTCGGCATCGGCGAGGAGCTGGCGGAGGCGGAGTGGCGGGGCGTGGTGCGGCAGATGCTGGCACAGGGCCTGCTGACGGTCGAGGGTGAGTACGGCACGCTGGTCATGACGGACGAGAGCGCGTCGGTGTTGAGCCGGGAGCGTGAGGTGCGCCTGCGCAAGGAGGCGAAGCCGGTCCCGGCCGCGCGGTCCGGGTCCGCGAAGGGCGAGCGCAGGGCGAAGGCGGCGGCCGCCAAGGCGGACCTGCCGACGGAGGCGGTGCCGGTCTTCGAGGCGCTGCGGGCGTGGCGCGCGGAGCAGGCGCGGGAGCAGGGCGTACCGGCGTACGTGATCTTCCACGACGCGACCCTGCGCGAGATCGCGACGGTGCGACCGGGGTCGGTGGCGGAGCTGGGCGGTGTCGCCGGGCTCGGCGAGAAGAAGCTGGCCACGTACGGGGAAGGGGTGCTGGAGGTGCTGGCCTCGCTGGGCGGGGTGGAGGGCCCGGCGGGCCCTGGAGATCCTGCGGCCCCTGCGGCCCCAGTAGCCCCTGCGGCCCCTTCTGCCCCGGTGGCCTCGTCGGCCCCTTCGGCCCCGGCTTCCTCGGCCCCGGCCGGGGCGGCGGGTGCGGCGCGGGTTGCCGACGCGGACGCGGCGGACTGGGACTGGGGCGCGGAGCCGGACTGGGACGAGCCGGAGCCGTAGGGTCGGCGTAGGGGGCTTCTCTCCCCGCCCCGCCTCCTCCCGCAACCGGGGCTCCGCCCCAGCCCCCGGCTCACCCGCCGGACGGGCCGGGTGAGCCGGGGGCGCTGCTCCCGGGGCTCCGCCCCGGACCCCGCTCCTCGACCCCGGAGGGGCTGGAATGTCCAGCGCCTCCGGGGTCTGGGGCACGGCCGCCGGACGCCTCCGGGGTCTGGGGCTTGGCCCGTCCGGTCGGGGGTGTGTCAGGGCGTGGGGGCGATGCGGCCCGTCACTTCGCCCAGGCCGACGCGGGTGCCGTGCGGGCCGGGGGCCCATGCCGTCATCGTGACCTCGTCGCCGTCCTCCAGGAACGTCCGCTTGCCGGTGGGGAGTTCGATCGGGTCGCGGCCGTTCCAGGTCAGTTCCAGGAGGGAGCCGCGTTCGTTCACCTCGGGACCGCTGACCGTGCCGGAGCCGAAGAGGTCGCCCGTACGCAGCGACGCGCCGTTCACCGTCATCTGGGCCAGCTGCTGCGCCGCGGTCCAGTACATGGTGGAGAAGGGGGGAGTGGAGACCACTTCGCCGTTGATCCTCACCTCGATGCGGATGTCGTAGCCGCCGGGCTCCTCCTCGTCGGAGTCGTCGAGGTAGGGGAGGAGGGGGAGGTCGCGGGCCGGGGGCGCCACCTGGGCCGCGTCCAGGGCCTCCAGCGGGGTCACCCACGCCGACACGGACGTGGCGAAGGACTTGCCGAGGAAGGGGCCGAGGGGGACGTACTCCCAGGCCTGGATGTCCCGCGCCGACCAGTCGTTGAGGAGGGACAGTCCGAAGACGTGGTCCCGGAAGTCCGCGAGCGGGACCGGCGTGCCGTGCGGGGAAGGGGTGCCGACCACGAAGCCGACCTCCGCTTCGATGTCGAGCTTGACGGAGGGGCCGAAGACGGGGGCCGGGTCGGCCGGCGCCTTGCGCTGGCCGTTGGGGCGCACCACGTCCGTGCCGGAGACCACGACCGTGCCGGACCGGCCGTGGTAACCGATCGGCAGGTGCTTCCAGTTGGGGGTCAGCGCGTCGCCGTCGGGGCGGAAGATCCTGCCCACGTTGGTGGCGTGGTGCTCGCTCGCGTAGAAGTCGACGTAGTCCGCGACGTCGTACGGGAGGTGCAGCGTGACCGCGGCGAGAGGGTGCAGCAGGGGCTCGATGTCGGCGCGGTGCGCGGGGCTCGTCACCCACGCGGTGAGCGCGCGGCGCACGTCGCGCCACGCGGTACGCCCCGCCGCGAGCAGCGGGTTGAGCGTGGGCCGGGCGAGCAGCGCGGCGTACGGAGAGCCCAGGGCGAGTGCGGCCGCCCCCGCGTCCAGCACATGGCCGCCGATACGGACACCGACCCGGCGGCGCTCGGGCTCGTCCGCGGTGGAGAAGACGCCGTAAGGGAGGTTGTGCGGGCCGAAGAGGTCGCCTTCGGCAAGGTCGAGCGGGCTCTGCTCGGGCATCGGTGCTGCCTCGCTTTCCAGGTCATGGGGGGAACACGTTACGTGGGAGCCGCCTGCGACGGCAGTGCTTAAAAAGTTCGCAATGTCCGAAAAGACCTTGCTGGAGGCGGGAATTCCGGCTCAGCGTCCTTCGGGGCGGTGGACTTCGGCCCGGCCGGCCGGAGCCGTCGGCGCGTCATGCGCGGGATCCGCTTCTCCCACGTCCGGTGGAAGGCCGTTTCACCCGCCTCCCGGCACTTCACCCCGTCGGACGGGATGAAGTCCGCCGCGTCGCACGCGGCTTCGGAGCGCGTGGTGGTCTCCATGTCCCGGCCCGTGGCGGGACGGCGCAGCCGGGTCCGCCGGCCCGGGCGCGGACCCCGCCGAATCCGCCGGCCAGTTCCACGGCCGGTACGCCGACGGGACGGAGAGGCGGACGCGGTGGCCCGGCGGAGAACCGTGGCCGATGCCGTCGAGGCGGAAAGCGACGTCCTCCGTCGCGCCGGTCCGGCGGCGGGTCCGCGTCGTTGCCGAACGGGGAGGCAGCGTCCGGCGTCCATTCCGGTCCGCATGGGGGAGGCGACGGCCACCGGGTCGCTTCGGAAGGCGTACGTCGCCGTGGTGACGTGGGGCGACGGCCGCGCCGCGTCGTCGGCCCACCGGCCCGGCGGCTCCTCGTACACCGTCTTCGGCGGATGCGACGCGCTGGTCCAGGAGCGCGGCAGCGGCTCCGGCACGACGCCGGTGTCCGTGCCCTTGAGGCGGTGGTCCCACCGGCGCGGCGTCTCCTGGGGGAAGCCGGTCGCCGGGGTCAGTGGGATGGGTGCCGGACACGGTGCGGGACGAAAGGGCTACTCCTGGTCGTACCGGGTGAGCGAGGACATACCGGTGTCTCCCGGGCTGTGTGTGGGTGACGGGAAGGCGCTCACTGTGATCGAAAGCTGACCGGATACGCTGACTTGAGTGAAGACAGCGACACATCGGCAATCCGTGTGATCGTCAGCAGACAGGAGTAACCCTCGTGACCGTCGTCGGGCCGTTCGGACTGAGCGTGCGGGACCAGGCTCTTGAGACCGATGTCCAGAACGGCTTGGCAGCCGTCGAGGAAGGGCTTCTCGACGCGACCAAGAGCGAGGTTCCGTTCATCACGAAGGCCGCGCAGCACCTGGTCCGGGCAGGGGGCAAGCGGTTTCGGCCCCTGCTGGTCATGCTGGCCGCCCAGTTCGGTGACCCCCACGCGCCGGGCATCGTGCCCTCCGCGGTGGTCGTCGAGCTGACCCACCTGGCGACGCTGTACCACGACGACGTGATGGACGAGGCGGACGTACGCCGCGGGGTCGCCAGCGCCAACACCCGCTGGGGCAACTCGGTCGCGGTCCTCACCGGCGACTTCCTCTTCGCGCGCGCCTCGCACATCCTGGCGGACCTCGGGCCCGAAGCCGTACGCATCCAGGCGGAGGCGTTCGAGCGCCTCGTCACCGGCCAGATCCTGGAGACGGCCGGACCGCGCGACGGCCAGGAGCCGGTCGGGCACTACCTGGACGTCATCGCGGGCAAGACCGGCTCGCTGATCGCGGTCTCGGGGCGCTTCGGCGCGATGATGTCGGGCGCCGACGAGAGCGTCGTCGACATCCTCACCCAGTACGGCGAGCGCCTGGGCACCGCCTTCCAGCTGGCGGACGACGTACTCGACATCGCGAGCGACAGCCACGAGTCCGGGAAGACGCCGGGCACGGACCTGCGCGAGGGCATCCCCACGCTGCCGGTGCTGCTGCTGCGCGCCCAGGCCGCCGAGCACGGGCGTCCGGAGGACGTCGAGCTGTGCGAGCTGCTCGACGGGGACCTCACCGACGACGCCCTGCTCGCCGAGGTGCTGCGGCGCCTGCGCGCGCACCCGGCCCTGGAGCAGGCGCGCCGCGACACCATCCGGTACGCCGAGGGGGCGAGGGCGTCGCTGGCGCCGCTGCCCGGGTGCTACGCGAAGTCGGCTCTGGAGGAGCTGTGCGACGCGGTGGTGCACCGCGCCGGCTAGGGCTTGTCCGGTCGGTCTCCGGGGAACGGCGTGTGACATCCGTGAATCTCGTTGTCGAAGGTCTCGCCGGGTGAGGTAGAGGGCGGTATAGATACCGCCGTACTCGAACAGATGCTGGACGAGACCTTCGATCACGCTGTCGTGCACCACGGTTACACCAACTACATGCGCGACTACGAGGTCATCGTCTACGCGACGGCTGATCCCCGTACCGGCGTCACGCCGGCCCACCTGCGGTATCTCTCAGGTAGTGCGTTGAAGCGCGGTGCGAGACCGCCGATCCCGCCCGTCGAGGCAATGACGTACACGCTGCCGTCGAGAGCCATCATGGCGAAGCCTGGGTGGCCCGCGTGTATGCCGGGGAAAGCCGATGCCGCGCCCCGGCCCATGATGTCCCAGTGGGCCAGAAGCCGGACCCGGGTCCGGAGCGCCGGTGCGGCACTGTCGCTGTGCGGGTTCTGCAGGGCGGCCCGGTGCGTGCGGGTGCCCTGTGGAAGCTGAACGAGGAACTCACGCCGGTCATCGAGAAGACCCGAGGAGACGGCGAGGTCGTGGTCGTACCAGTCCTCGTTGAGCCGCTCGGCGAGCCGTGGGGTGTAGTACCGGTGGGAGAAGCCGCCGGCCACGTCCTCGGCACGGTATCCGGCGACGAACGGCATCGTGCCGTCCGGAACGGCGTCCGGGATCACCTCAGGGCCGGCCGCTGCAGCCGTCGGTACACCTTACGTTCGCGCTCCCCGGTACCCACTGGTCACTGTTCTGCCAGGCCGGCGCGCCAGTGATCATGCGGCCCGGCGCTTCCCCGTTTCCCGGCCTCCCGGATCGGACCGGTGCCCGGATCGGCTGCGTGATCGGCCGGACAGGATCTGGACGGCCGACGGACGCACGGGGCGACCGGCGCCTTCCCTGACTGACGGGGGAGGCGCCGCCGCCTTTTGTCATCCCGCAGCAGGAGACGGAGTTGATCCTGGGGGTTGACGCTTCCTGCCCGCCGTTTTGGTCGGATGAGAACCACCACTCCCCACCGATTCGGGTGAGAATGGCGGCGCGGGGTGGACGAGTGCAGTGGACGACGGCCGCCAACCACGGAGGTAGAGCACACATGGCACCGAACGACAGCGCACAGACCACCGACGGGAACTTCGCCGCGGGCCGCCGGAAGGCCGCGCGTTACCTCGTCCCGGTCGCGGTGGCGGGGGTGGCGGCGGCGACCATCGGGCTCGTCCCGGCGCTCGCCGACTCCGGCGACCCCGATCTGCCGAAGATCACCGCTCAGCAGCTGGTCGAGAAGATGGCGGCGTCGGACACGCAGCAGTTCTCCGGCAACGTGAAGATCAGCACCGACCTGGGCATCCCCTCCCTGGGCGGCATCGCGGACAGCCTGGCGCCCCGGGGCGGGGACGAGGGCTCGTCGGCCGATCCGCAGGCCAGGCTGATGGAGCTCGCCTCCGGTACGCACACGCTGCGCGTCGCGGCCGACGGCCCGGACAAGCAGCGGGTGTCGGTCATGGGCGACGCCGCGGAGTACAGCCTGATTCACAACGGCGGTGAGGTCTGGGCGTACGACAGTGCCTCGAACGAGGCCTTCCACACCAAGGCGCCCGCGGAGGCCAAGGACTCGGCCAAGGACTCCGGCAAGGATTCCGGCCGGCCCGAGAAGCTGCCCGAGGGGGTCCCGACGACGCCGAAGGAGCTGGCCGAGGAGGTGCTGAAGGCCGCGGACGACACCACGTCGGTGACGGTCGACGGTACGACGCAGGTCGCCGGCCGGGACGCGTACCAGCTGCTCGTCGAGCCCAAGCAGTCCGGTTCGACGGTCGGGTCCGTCCGGGTCGCGGTCGACGCGCAGAACGGCGTACCGCTCAAGTTCACGCTCACGCCGAGCAGCGGCGGCAAGGCCGCGATCGACGTGGGCTTCACGAAGGTCGACTTCGGGAAGCCGTCCGCGGACACCTTCACGTTCACCCCGCCCAAGGGCGCGAAGGTGACCGAGGGCGACGACGAGCCGAAGGCCCGGGAGAAGGACTTCGGGAAGGACTTCAAGGGCGAGGAGGGCCTGAAGGACTTCGAGGGGCTGAACGTCATCGGCAAGGGCTGGACCTCGGTCGCCGAGATCTCGTCCCCCGGCGGCGAAGCGGGTGCCGGCTCCGAGGCGCCCGAGGCGGGCGATGTGCCGCCGCAGGCCCAGCAGTTCATGGACGCGCTGGGCGACAAGGTGTCCGGTGAGTTCGGTTCGGGCACGGTCTTCGAAACCCGTCTCGTCAACGCCCTGATGACGGACGACGGCAAGGTGTACGTCGGCGCGGTCACCAAGGACGCGCTGGTCCGGGCCGCCGACGCGGCCAAGTAGGACAGGCGGGGAAGACAGGGCAGACGAGGCAGAGCCGGGAGGGAGGAGCTGTCCGCCGTGAACAGTGAGGCCGTGATCGACACACGTGGGCTCACCAAGCGTTTCCGCGGCGGGCAGCTCGCCGTCGACGGCCTCGATCTCACCGTCCCCGCCGGCAGTGTCTTCGGCTTCCTCGGGCCCAACGGCTCGGGGAAGACGACCACCATCCGGATGCTGATGGGCCTGATCGAGCCGACGTCCGGTACGGCGACCCTGCTCGGCAGACCCGTGCCGCGCGCCGCCCGCAGCGTGCTGCCCGAGGTGGGCGCGCTCATCGAGGGGCCCGCGCTGTACGGGTTCCTGTCGGGCCGCGACAACCTGATCCGTTACGACTCCGCCGACCCGGCGGCCGATCCGCGCACCCGCCGGGCGCGGGTCGCGGCGGCGCTCGACCGGGTGGGCCTGACGGCTGCGGGGAGCAAGAAGGCCAAGGCGTACTCGCTGGGGATGAAGCAGCGGCTCGGGCTCGCGTCCGCGCTGCTCCGGCCGCGCCGGCTGCTCGTACTCGACGAACCGACCAACGGCCTCGACCCGCAGGGCATGCGCGAGATCCGTTCGCTGGTGCGGGAGCTGGCGGCGGACGGCACGACGGTCTTCCTCTCCTCGCACCTGCTCGACGAGATCGAGCAGGTGTGCACGCACGCGGCGGTGATGGCCCGGGGGCGGCTGATCGCCCAGGGTCCGGTCGCCGAGCTGGCGGCCGGTGCGCGCGGACGGCTCGCCGTCACCACACCGGACACGGCGGACGCGGCACGGGTGCTCAAGGAGCTGGGCGTCACCGGCCTGACGGTCGCGGAGGACCGGGTGACCGGAGAGCTGCCGCCGGGGGACGCGGACCTGGCGGACCTCAACACCGCACTCGTGCGGGCCGGTGTGCGGGTGAGGTCCTTCGGCGTCGAACGGGCCTCCCTGGAGGACGCGTTCGTGGCACTGACGGGAGAGGGTTTCGATGTCGCGGGCTGAAACGACGGTCCGGCAGGAGAACCCGCGGGCCCGCAGCCCGCTGTGGACGCTCGGGCTCCTCCGGTCCGAGCTGACCACCACCTTCCGGCGCTGGCGCACGCTCGCGCTGCTGGCGGTGCTGGCCGCCGTACTCGTGCTCATCGGCATCGCCGTGAAGATCGAGACGGGCGACGGCTCGCCGGCCGGCGGCGGCGGCGGAGGGGGCGGCGCGGGACCGGCCTTCCTCGCGCAGATCACCAACAACGGTCTCTTCCTCGTCTTCGCCGCGCTCGCCGCGACCCTGCCGGTCTTCCTGCCGATGGCCGTCGGCGTCGTCGCGGGCGACGCGGTGGCGGGCGAGGCGAACGCGGGCACGCTGCGCTATCTGCTGGTCGCCCCGGCCGGACGCACCCGGCTGCTGCTCGCCAAGTTCACGTCCACGATGGTCTTCTGCCTGGTCGCGACCCTGGTCGTGGCCGTGTCAGCGCTGGTCACCGGGGCCCTGCTCTTCCCGCTGGGCGAAGTCACCACCATCTCGGGCACGCGGATCGGCTTCGGGGACGGGCTGGTACGGGCCGTGCTGATCGCGGCGGTCGTGGCGGCCTCGCTGGTCGGGCTCGCGGCGATCGGCCTGTTCGTCTCGACCCTCACCAACAGCGGTGTCGCGGCGATGGCGACGACGGTCGGACTGCTGATCACGGTGCAGATCCTGGACACGGTCCCGCAGCTGGACGCGATCCATCCGTATCTCTTCACGCACTACTGGCTGTCCTTCACGGACCTGCTGCGCGAGCCGCTCCACTGGGACGGGGTGCTGGACAACCTCGGGCTCCAGGCGCTGTACGCGGCGGTGTTCGGCTCCGCGGCCTGGGCGCGCTTCACGACGAAGGACATCACGGCCTGAGGCACGGGGGGCAACCCCGTGGAAACCGGTCACGCGCTGTTCCGGGAGAACGTGAGACCCCCGGCATGGGGATCCCCGCCCGGGGGCCGGTCCCCTCGTGGCCCCTTCGGGCCGGAAACCCCGCACACTCCGCACGCGCCGGCGGCCCGGCCCCGCTGGGGGAGCCGGGCCGCCGGTCCGCGGTCAGAAGGTGAGCTTCCAGCTGTCGATGTAGCCGGTGTCCTGCGTGGCGATGTCCTGGACTCTGAGCTTCCAGGTGCCGTTGGCCGGCTCGCCCGACGCGTTCACCGTGTAGGTGGTGATCACGTTGTCGGCCGAGTCGCTGCTGCTGGAGTTCTTCAGCCGGTACGCCGTCCCGTCGGGCGCGACGAGGTCGACGACCAGGTCGCCGCGCCAGGTGTGCTTGATGTCCACCCCCACCTGGAGGGCGGCCGGGGCGTTGCCCGTGCGGCCCGAGACGGTGACGGACGAGGTGACGGCCGCGCCGTTGTCCGGGACGGCGACGTCGGTGGTGTTCTCGTGCACGTCGCCGGGCGGGGTGGTGGATCCGGTGCCCAGCGTCCAGACGGCGTGGGCGATCGCGTCGCTGTTGCGGTCCAGGGCGGTGTCGTTGATGTTCGCCGTGGTGTCGCAGGAGGAGTGGTAGCAGCGGTCGAAGGCCTGGCCGGCGGTGCCGCCCCACTTCTGGGCCTGGGCGCTCGTCTTCGTACGGCTCGCGCCGGTGAAGAGGCCGCCGACCGGTATGCCCACGTTCTTGAAGCTGGCGTGGTCGGAGCGGCCGTCGCCCTCGGTCTCGATCTCGGTCGGGACGCCGAGGCCCGCGTAGTAGTCCTTGAAGGTCTTCTCGATGGCCGGGTCGTCGTCGTAGACGAAGTAGCCGGGGTTCGGTGAGCCGACCATGTCGAAGTTGAGGTAGCCGGAGAACTTCGAACGCTCGGTGGTCGGAAGGCTGTTGACGTATGCCTTGGATCCGACGAGCCCCAGCTCCTCCGCGCCCCACCAGCCGAACCGCAGGTGTTTCTCGGGCTTGAGCTGGGCGCGGGAGACGGCGAGGGCGGTCTCCAGGACGGCGGCGGAACCGGACCCGTTGTCGTTGATGCCGGGGCCCGAGGCGACCGAGTCGAGGTGCGCGCCGGCCATCAGGATCTGGTTGGGGTCGCCGCCCGGCCAGTCGGCGACCAGGTTGTAACCGGTCGCGCCGCCGGAGGTGAACGTCGTGACGGAGGTGGTGAATCCGGCGGCGTCCAGCTTGGCCTTCAGGTAGTCGACGGAGGCTTTGTAACCGGGGCGTCCGTGGGCGCGGTTGCCACCGTTGGCGGTGGCTATCGACTGGAGCTGGGTGAGGTGCGCCTTGACGTTGGCGAGGGGTATGTCGGGGGCGGCGAGCGCCGCGGACGGGGCGGCGGTGGTGGCGGACGCGGCGGGCGCGGTGGCGGCGACCAGGCCGGTGAGGGCGAGGGCGACGGCCGCGGCGGTGCGTCCGGGAGTGCTGGAGAGGTTCATGTGGGGGCTCCGGATTCCGTACGGGGACAGACGGAACGTGCGAGATGCCCCGCGGCGCGTGCGGCGGCGCGGGGCATTGGAGCTGATGGTGCGTCGGTTGTGCGCGGGCTGTGCGTGCTGAATGTTCAGCGAGGGTCCGACCGACCGTCAAGAGCGGAAACCGGTCACCCGTGTCCGTATGCCGGACAGTGGGAGCGGTGCGGAAGCCGCCTCAGTGCACGCAGTACTCGTTTCCCTCGGGGTCCGTCATCACCATCCATGAGCCCCCGGGCTCCTTCGCGTGGTGGACGACGGCCGCGCCGAGCGCCTCCAGGCGGGCGACTTCGGCCTCCCGCGTGCCCGGCTCGGCGTGCACGTCGATGTGCAGCCGGTTCTTGACCGCCTTCGTCTCCGGTACGCGCTGGAAGAGGATCCGACGGCCGGGCCCCGTCCCCGTGTCCTTGTCGTACGGGTCGTCCGGATGCCGGACGGCGACCAGATCGCGAAAGGCCCGACGGCCGTGGAATTCCACCGTCGCGTCGGGCGGTACGGCGCCGGAACCGACGAGGCGCTCGATCAGGGCGTTGTTGTCCTCCGCCTCGTAGCCGAGGGCCGCGGCCCGGAAGACGGCCTGGGCGTGAGGGTCGTCGGCGTCGACGACGAGCTTCCAGTGCAGTGTCATGGTAACCGGTTATAGTGGTTACGTGATGGAGCCCGCGATGGAAACGCCCGGACTGGTCCTGCGCACGCCGCAGGGGCGTCCGTATCTCTTCGACGCGGGCACCCTCTGCCTCGAACTGCTGCCGACCGGCGGCCCCGGGCCGCTCGCCCGGTACGAGATGCTGCACACCCCGGCCGACCTGGCGCTGTGGGCGGAGCGGAGCCGGCTGCCGGCAGGGCTCGACCTGACCGTGAGCGGAGGCGAGCTGTCGGACGCGCGCGCCCTGCGCGACGCGCTCCACCGGCTGGCCGCCGACCGCGCCCACGGCCGTGCCCTGGCCGCCGCCGACCTCGACGTGGTCAACGAACGGGCGGCGCGGGAGCCGCTGGCCGCCCGTGTCGACGTGGTCGTGGGGACGGGCGCCGTGCGCGCGTGGGCGCCGGGCGCCACCGGGGGCCGGCTGCTGTCGACGGTGGCGCGCGACGCGGTCGACCTGTTCACCGGACCGTACGCCCACCGCATCCGCGAATGCGGCTCGCACGACTGCTACCTGCTGTTCGTCGACACCTCACGCCCCGGCCGCCGCCGCTGGTGCGCGATGGAGCGCTGCGGAAACCGCAACAAGGCGCGCGCCCACCGCGTCCGCCGCGGCGAGGGCGTCGCCCCGGCGGACGGCTGAGGGGCGGTTCGTGCGGCGCTGCGGCCGGTGGCCGTGCCCGCAACGGGACGTGAAGCCGGGTCAGCTGGCGGAAGCCGCCGCGGCGGCTTCCGGCGCCGCGGACTCCGCCGCCGTACGGGCGTCGTAGTCGGCGCGGGCCGCCGCGATCTCGTTCTGGTGCTCCTCGGTCCAGGCGACCAGGGAGCGGATCGTGGTGTGCAACGTCGCGCCGAGCGGCGTGAGTTCGTACTCCACGCGCGGCGGCACCACCGGGTGCACCGTCCGCTTGACGAGCCCGTCGCGCTCCAGCTGGCGCAGCGTCACCGTCAGCATGCGCTGGCTGATGCCGTCGATCCTGCGCCGCAGTTCGGTGAAGCGCAGCATGTGGCTGTCGAGCAGCGCGATGACCAGCAGCGACCACTTGTCGGCGACGCGGTCGAGGATCTGGCGGACCTCGCAGTCCTCGCGGGTGTCCCACTGGAAGGGGTCGGTGTCGCCGTACACCCCCTGGGAGCCGGTGACTTCGCAGTTACTCGGTGACTTCAAAGTGCCTTCTTCCATGCGCCGGAATGCTGCCGCAGGATGCCTTTGGTTACAAGAGAGAACTGACCGGCATCCCGATAACTGGCTTGATATGAGAGGCACTTACCCATGACCCGACGCGCCTGGGCGCTGCTGCTCGTGCTCTGCGGCACCATCTTCCTCGAAGGCATCGACGTCGCCATGCTGTCGGTCGCCGTGCCGTCCATCAGATCCGACCTGGAGTTGCCGACCGGCACCGCGGCCTGGGTGATGAGCGCCTACGTCCTCGGATACGCCGGATTCACCCTGCTCGGCGGTCGCGCGGCCGACCTGCTCGGCCGGCGGCGGATGTTCCTGACCTGGCTCGCGGTCTTCCTCGGCTTCTCCATGCTCGGCGGGTTCGCCACCGAGGGCTGGATGCTGATCGCCGCCCGCTTCGTGACCGGCGTGGCCGCGGCCTTCATGACTCCGGCCGCGATGTCGATTATCACCACCTCGTACGAGGAGGGCCCGAAGCGGAACAAGGCCCTGCTCGTCTTCGCCGGCACGGCCGCGGGCGGTTTCTCGCTCGGCCTGGTCATCGGCGGGCTGCTGACCCAGCTCGGCTGGCGGTGGGTGTTCTTCGCCCCGGTCCTGCTGGGCGGCCTCATCCTGGTCGCGGCGCTGCGGCTGCTCCCGGTGGAGGCCCGGCCGGCCCGCCGCGGCGGAGCCTTCGACCTCACCGGCGCGGCGACGGCCGCCGGGGCGATGCTGCTGCTGGCGTACGGGATCGTACGGCTGGAGCACGGCTTCGACGGCTGGCGGCTGACGGCCGCCGTGGTGGCCGCCGGGCTGCTGCTCGTGGCGGTGTTCGTGACGGTCGAGCGCCGCTCGGCCGCCCCGCTCGTACGACTCGGCATCCTGCGCAAGGCGTCGATGGTCCGTGCCGACCTGGGAGCGCTGCTCTTCGTCGGCTCCTTCTTCGGTTTCCAGTTCATGGTCACGCTCTACCTCCAGGAACTGCGCGGCTGGTCCTCCCTGGAGACGGCCCTGGCCCTGGTCGTGATGGGCGTCGACGCGGTCCTCGCACCGACGCTGACCCCGCGCCTGGTCGACCGGTTCGGCAACGCCCGGGTGATCTTCGGCGGCTTCGTGCTGGCGATCGTGTCGTACGCGCTGTTCCTGCCGGTCGGCCCCGACTGGTCGTACGCCGCGATGCTCCCGACGCTGTTCCTCACGGGCGCGGCATTCGCCCTGGCGTACGGGCCGCTCACGATCGCCGCGACGGACGGCATCGAGGGGGAGGAGCAGGGGGTGGCCGGCGGGCTGCTCGCCACCGCGACCCAGTTCGGGTCGGCCGTCGGGATCTCGGCGGTGACGGCGGTGTACGGCCTGGCGGCGGGCGGCGGCGGCTCCCCGGAATCCACTCTCAGCGCGTTCCGCGCTGCGCTGACGGTGCCGGCGGTGATGGTCGTCGCGGGCGCGGTGATCACGGCGTTCGGCCTGCGGGGCGCAAGGAGCGGAAAGGGCGGGAGCGACGGGCGGACACCGCTGGAGACGCCCCGGCCCACCGCCGCGCGGCCGGGAGCTGTACCGGCGGGGTAGGCAGTGGGGCAGGTCCCGGGCATCCTGGCCGCCGGAGGGGCTCCCCTGGAGCCCCTCCGGCGATGGCGGAGCCGGGGCCCGGGCCCCCGGGCAAGGGCCCCGCACGCGGCGGAGCCGCACAAGGTCACAGCGGGGAGGGGCGGGCGGGGCCACAGCCCCGCCGGGCGCTCGCCCTAGGACACGGATCTGGACGTCGGCGTCGGTGCCGGCTCGGACGCGGGGACCGGCACGCCACCCGCGTACGGCGCAGCGGCCGGCGCCGCAGCGGCAGTCGCCGCCACCGCGGCCAGCCGCACCGCTGCCGCCCGTCCCCGCCGCGCCGTACGCAGCGCGTCCCACGTCAGCAGCGCCAGCGCCGCCCAGACCAGCGAGAAGCCGGCCCAGCGCTCCGGCGGCATCGCCTCGTGGAAGTACACGACGCCGAGCCCGAACTGGAAGACCGGCGCGAGGTACTGCAACAGCCCCAGCGTCGACAACGGCACCCGGATCGCAGCCGCACCGAAGCAGACCAGCGGGACGGCGGTCACGATGCCGGTGGCGGCGAGCAGCCCCGCGTGCCCGAGCCCCTCCGCGCCGAAGGTCGCGTCCCCGTGCGACCCGATCCAGAGCAGGTAGCCCAGCGCGGGGAGGAACTGGACGGCGGTCTCGGCGGCCAGCGACTCCACGCCGCCGAGGTTGACCTTCTTCTTGACCAGGCCGTACGTCGCGAACGAGAACGCCAGGACCAGGGAGATCCAGGGCGGCCGCCCGTATCCGACGGCCAGTACCAGCACCGCCGCGAAGCCGACCCCGACCGCCGTCCACTGCACGGGCCGCAGCCGTTCCTTCAGCAGCAGGACACCCATGGCGATGGTGACCAGCGGGTTGATGAAGTAACCGAGCGAGGCTTCGACGACCTGGCCGCTGTTGACGGCCCAGATGTACAGCCCCCAGTTGACCGTTATGACGGTCGCGGCCAGGGCTATGAGGCCCAGCTTGCGGGGCTGGCGGACCAGCTTCCCGATCCATGCCCACCGGCGTACCGCCAGCAGCACGATGCCGACGACGGCCAGCGACCACACCATGCGGTGGGCGAGGATCTCCATCGCGCCGGCGGGCTTGAGGAGCGGCCAGAAGAGGGGGACCAGCCCCCACATTCCATAGGCGCCGATGCCGTACAGCAAGCCCGACCGCTGTTCGTTGACCGACTTCACTGGCCCTCCCGACCCACACACGTCATCGCGTCGAACGGTAATGCCGGGACGACCCGCCTGTCATGTCCGTATCGCAATACGGTCATGACAGGCGGTGGCGGGAGAGCGAAGAGGGGCACCCGGTCCTGGGACCGGGTGCCCCTCTTCACGGACGGCGTGCGACTCAGCCGACGACGGTCCAGGTGTCGTTGCCGGTGAGGAGGGTGTTGAGGTCGCCTTTGCCGTTCTGTTCGAGGGCGGTGTCGAGTTGGTCGGCCATGAGGGTGTCGTAGGTGGGGCGGTGGGTGCTGCGCAGGATTCCGATGGGGGTGTGGTGGAGGGTGTCGGGGTCGGCGAGGCGGGAGAGGGCGAAGGCGGTGGTGGGGCTCGGTGCGTGGGCGTCGTGGACGAGGATCTGGGAGGCGTTGTCGGGTGTGACGGTGACGACTTTGAGGTCGCCGGTGGCGGTATCGCGGATGACGCCCTTTGATCCTTCGGTGCCGAAGCGGATGGGGTGTCCGTGTTCGAGGCGGATGAGGGCTTCCTGGGCCTGTTGCCTGTCCTTGAGGGCGTCGAAGGCGCCGTCGTTGAAGATGTTGCAGTTCTGGTAGATCTCGACGAGGGCGGTGCCGGGGTGGGCGGCGGCCTGGCGCAGGACCTGGGTGAGGTGGGTGCGGTCGGAGTCGATGGTGCGGGCGACGAAGGTGGCCTCGGCGCCGAGGGCCAGGGAAACGGGGTTGAAGGGGGCGTCGAGGGAACCCATCGGGGTGGATTTGGTGATCTTGCCGGTTTCGGAGGTGGGGGAGTACTGGCCTTTGGTGAGGCCGTAGATGCGGTTGTTGAACAGGAGGATCTTGAGGTTGACGTTGCGGCGCAAGGCGTGGATGAGGTGGTTGCCGCCGATGGACAGGGCGTCGCCGTCGCCGGTGACGACCCAGACGGACAGGTCGCGTCGGGAGGTGGCCAGACCGGTGGCGATGGCGGGGGCGCGGCCGTGGATGGAGTGCATCCCGTAGGTGTTCATGTAGTAGGGGAAGCGGGAGGAGCAGCCGATGCCGGAGACGAAGACGATGTTCTCCTTGGCCAGGCCGAGTTCGGGCAGGAAGCCCTGGACGGCGGCCAGGACGGCGTAGTCGCCGCAGCCGGGGCACCAGCGCACTTCCTGGTCGGACTTGAAGTCCTTCATCGTCTGCTGGGCCTCGGCCCGGGGGATGAGGGAGAGTGCCTCGGTCGTGCCCGTGCCTTTGGTGGACGGCTCAGTCATCGGTGGCCTCCTTCAGGGCGGTGGCGAGCTGTTCGGCCTGGAACGGCATGCCGTTGACCTGGGTGTGGGAGCGGGCGTCGATCAGGTAGGTGGCCCGGAGCAGGGTGGCGAGCTGGCCGAGGTTCATCTCGGGCACCACGACCTTGGTGTAGCGGGCCAGGATGTCGCCCAGGTTCTGGGGGAAGGGGTTGAGGTGGCGCAGGTGGGCCTGGGCGATGGGCACGTTGTTCGTGCGCAGTTGGCGTACGGCGGCGGTGATGGGGCCGTAGGTGGAGCCCCAGCCCAGGACCAGGGTGCGGGCACCGTGGGGGTCGTCGACGGTCAGGTCGGGGACGGTGATGTTGTCGATTTTGGCCTGGCGGGTGCGGACCATGTGGTCGTGGTTGGCCGGGTCGTAGGAGATGTTGCCGGTGCCGTCCTGTTTCTCGATGCCGCCGATGCGGTGTTCCAGGCCGGGGGTGCCGGGCACGGCCCAGGGGCGGGCCAGGGTCTGCGGGTCGCGTTTGTAGGGCCAGAACACGTGGGTGCCGTCGGGCAGGGTGTGGTTGGGGCCGGTGGCGAACTGGACCCGCAGGTCGGGCAGCTCGTCGCTGTGCGGGATGCGCCAGGGTTCGCTGCCGTTGGCGAGGTAGCCGTCGGAGAGCAGGAAGACCGGGGTGCGGTAGGTCAGTGCGATGCGGGCCGCCTCCAGGGCGGCCTCGAAGCAGTCGGCCGGGGTGCGGGGGGCCACGACCGGGACGGGGGCCTCGCCGTTGCGCCCGTACATGGCCTGGAGCAGGTCGGCCTGTTCGGTCTTGGTGGGCAGTCCGGTCGAGGGGCCGCCGCGCTGGATGGCGACCACCACCAGCGGCAGCTCCAGCGAGACCGCCAGCCCGATGGTCTCCGACTTCAGTGCCACCCCGGGCCCGGAGGTGGTGGTCACCGCGAGCTGCCCGCCGAAGGCCGCCCCCAGTGCGGCGCCGATGGCGGCGATCTCGTCCTCGGCCTGGAAGGTGCGCACTTTGAAGTTCTTGTGCTTGCTGAGTTCGTGCAGGATGTCGGAGGCCGGGGTGATCGGGTAGGAGCCCAGGAACAGCGGCAGGTCGGCCTGGTGGCCGGCGGCGATCAGCCCGTAGGACAGGGCGAGGTTGCCGGAGATGTTGCGGTAGGTGCCGGGCGGGAACGCGGCGGTGGCCGGGGCGATCTCGTAGGAGACGGCGAAATCCTCGGTGGTCTCGCCGAAGTTCCATCCGGCCCGAAACGCCGCCACGTTCGCCTCGGCGATCTGGGGTTTCCCGGCGAACTTGGTGCGCAGGAAGCTCTCGGTGCCCTCGGTGGGCCGGTGGTACATCCAGGACAGCAGGCCCAGCGCGAACATGTTCTTCGAGCGTTCGGCCTCCTTGCGGGAGAGCCCGAAGTCCTTGAGCGCCTCGACCGTCATCGTGGTCAGCGCCACCGGGTGGACGTGGTACGCCGCCAGCGAGCCGTCCTCCAGCGGGGAGGCGGGGTAGCCGACCTTGGCCATCGCCCGCCGGGTGAACTCGTCGGTGTTGACGATGATCTGCGCCCCGCGCGGCAGGTCTGCCAGGTTGGCCTTCAGCGCGGCCGGGTTCATCGCGACCAGTACGTCCGGGGCGTCGCCCGGGGTCAGGATGTCGTGGTCGGCGAAGTGCAGCTGGAAGCTGGAGACCCCCGGCAGCGTCCCGGCGGGCGCCCGGATCTCGGCCGGGAAGTTCGGCAGCGTCGACAGGTCATTGCCGAACGCCGCCGTCTCCGACGTGAAACGGTCCCCCGTCAACTGCATCCCGTCACCCGAGTCCCCCGCGAAACGGATCACCACCTGACCCAGCCGGCGGACCTCCTTTTCGGAGACCTTCCCGTTCGGCGTGCTGCGCTGTTCCCCGACGACGGTGTCGTTCGCTCCGCCGGCACCATCGGTTCCGTCGGCCTTCTCGGCCGGGCTGCTGACCTGGCTGGTCACTGAACTGGACCTCCTTCGAGGCGGCTGTTCGGGCCGGTCGGCCCACCGGCGGCCCCAAGGCCCACCCTACGTCGGTAAGGGTGCCCTTCCCTGGACCGATCACATGATGGATCCCGTTCTGAGACGCCCGATTGCCCTGCTTTGATATGTTTAGCCCGTCTCTCAGCGCTCTGCATCGAAGACGCTCCGTATTCGCCTCTTGGTTCTGGGGCCGCCACCCCCGACCATTCCCGACCACCTCTGAGCTGCACTCCAGAACACGGCCGGTCCGGCGCCGGTGACCTAGGACCTCAGATAGGTCAGCACTGCCAGCACCCGACGGTGATCCCCGTCACTCGGCGAGAGCCCGAGCTTGAGGAAGATGTTGCTGACGTGCTTCTCCACCGCGCCGTCACTCACCACCAATTGCTTGGCGACCGCCGAGTTCGTCCGGCCCTCGGCCATGAGACCCAGCACCTCCCGTTCCCGGGGGTCAGCCCGGCGAGGACGTCCTGCTTCCGGCTGCGGCCCAGCAGCTGTGCCACGACCTCGGGATCGAGCGCGGTCCCGCCCTGGGCCACCCGGACGACGGCGTCCACGAATTCACGTACCTCGGCCACCCGGTCCTTGAGCAGGTAGCCGACGCCCCGGCTCGACCCGGCCAGCAATTCCGTCGCGTACTGCTCCTCGACGTACTGCGACAGGACCAGCACTCCGATCGCGGGGTAGTCCTTGCGCAGCCGCACCGCCGCCCGCACGCCCTCGTCGGTGTGCGTCGGCGGCATCCGTACGTCCGCCACCACCACATCCGGCAGCTCGTCCCGCGACGCCAGATCCCCCACCGTCTTGATCAGTGCTTCCGCGTCTCCGACGCCCGCGACGACATCGTGCCCACGGTCGGTCAGAAGCCGGGTCAGGCCCTCCCGCAGCAGCACTGAATCCTCGGCGATGACCACTCGCACCCTGTCCTCCACGACCGTGCAGCTCCCCAGCAGTTGTTTGCTTCCCACCCCGTCGGGTCCAGCATTTCAGTATCCGGGCCGGCGCGTGCTCAGGTACTGGGAATAGCGGCGTACGACTCGGGACGGGCTGCCGGGACGCGAGAAGAGAGCGAGCGGAAGCGCCAGGAGCTCAGGAGCTCAGGAGCCGGACGAGCGGGCGAGGAGGCGGCGCCCGGCCCCCTGAACGGGCAGCCGGGCGCTCGGGTGGCGGATCAGCCCCGCCAGGGCAGCTCCGCCGTGACCGTGGTCGGCCCGCCCACCGGCGAGGTGATCACCAGGATCCCGTCGACCGCGTCCAGCCGCTCCGCGAGCCCGGCCAGACCCGAGCCGGCCGTCGCGTCCGCGCCGCCCTGCCCGTCGTCGCTCACCTGGAGCATCAGCCGGTCCTCCGTCCGCCACACGTCGACCGTGGCCCGGGACGCCCGCGCGTGCTTGCTGACGTTCTGCAGGAGTTCGGAGACGGTGAAGTACGCGATGCCCTCGATCGCCGGGGCCGGCCGGGCCGGCAGATCCACCTCGACCTGCACCGGCACCGTGCACCGGGAGGCCACCGCGGAGAGCGCCGCGTCCAGACCGCGGTCGGTCAGGACGGCCGGGTGGATGCCCCGGGCCAGGTCCCGCAGCTCCTGCAACGCGATCTTCACCTCGCCGTGCGCCCCTTCCACCATGCGGGCCGCGGCTTCCGGGTCCTCCGTCAGCTTCTCCTTGGCCAGTCCCAGGTCCATGGCGAGGGTGACGAGCCTGGCCTGCGCCCCGTCGTGCAGGTCGCGCTCGATGCGCCGCAGGTCGGCGGCCGCGGTGTCGACGACGACGCCCCGGTCCGACTCCAGTTCCGAGACCCGGGTGGCGAGCCGGGACGGGCCGAGCAGCCCGGTCACCATCACCCGGTCCACGGTCGTCATGCCTCGTATGAGCCACGGGGTGACGAGGGTGAAGAGCAGGCCGAACGCGCTGGTCAGGGCCAGTTCGTGGGGCTCGTCGAGGTAGATGCTGTGCGTGTTGTCGCCGTACAGCTGGATGCCGTCCGTCCCCGTGTAGACCGGGAACACCCACTGCCACAGCGGATACGTGAGCATGGCCCAGCCGTACGACCAGAAGACCAGCGACACGGAGAAGGAGAACACCGCCCACGGCAGATGCAGCACGGCGTACAGCAGATGGCGCCAGGACACCCCGCTCTTGAGCACCGCGCCCATCCAGGACATCGGGCCGCCGCCCGGCCCGGCCCGGACGGGCGCCGGGTCCGCCACGTCCAGTTTGAGCAGCGCCCTCGCGCGGGCCCGCTCCACCACCCCGAAGCCGCGGCAGCCGGCCAGGCCCGCCGCGAGTACCGGTACGCCGAGGAAGGTGATCAGCAGACCCGTGCCCAGCGACGTCATGGTGACCGCGAAGACGAAGAGCAGCACGCTGATCGGCAGGCTGAGCATCAGGTAACCGAACTCGCGCCAGGTACGGGCCTCGATCGGCGCGCGCAGTGCCGGAGGCAGCACGTGCCTCTTCGGGGGGCGGTCCGGGCGGTCCTCGCGCCCCCACCGGTCTCTGGTCTGCGATGCGTACTCCGTGGCCATCACTGCCGTCCGTTTCTGCTCTGATGCTGCTGAGTGGCTGCGTCCCTCAAGAATGCTGGGACGGGCAGGCCGGGACCATGAGGCCGGTCACCGTTTTCCACCGGGGGTTTTCCCCACCCCCGCACCGCGCTTGGCCACACCTTCGGGGCCTTCGGCCGCCCCGTCGCGGTCGCGCCACGGCAGCTCGGCCGTGACCGTCGTCGGCCCGCCCACCGGGGAGTCGAGGGCCAGGAGCCCGTCCACCGCACCGAGCCGCTCGGCCAGACCGGCCATGCCCGTGCCGCCGTCCAGCCGCGCGCCGCCGCACCCGTCGTCCCGCACCTGGATCAGCAGCCGCTCCCCGCTCCGCCACACGTCCAGGGAAGCGGACCGCGCCCCGCTGTGCTTGCTGACGTTCTGCAGGAGCTCGGAGACGGTGAAGTACGCGATGCCCTCGATCGCCTCCGCCGGGCGCGCCGCCAGACCGACCGTGACCCGCACCGGGGCCGTGCAGCGCGACGCGACGGACGACAGCGCCGCGTCCAGGCCGCGATCGGTCAGCACGGCAGGGTGGATGCCGCGCGCCAGATCGCGCAGCTCCTGCAGTGCCAGCTTCACTTCGCCGTGCGCCTCGTCGACCATCGCCGCCGCGGCGACCGGGTCCTTGAAGTCACCGGTCAGCTTCTCCCTCGCCATGCCGAGTCCCATGGCGAGTGCGACGAGCCTGGCCTGCGCCCCGTCGTGCAGATCGCGCTCGATGCGCCGCAGATCGGCGGCCGCGGTGTCGACGACGACACCCCGGCCCGACTCCAGCTCGGCGATCCGCCGCTCCAGTTCGTCGGAGGGGCAGAGCAGACCGCGCACCATCGCCCGGTCCGCGTTGGCCAGCGCCCGCACCAGGTACGGCAGCACCGGCCAGAGCACGACGAGCCCGGTCAGCGTGACCGCGAAGGCCAGCACGCCCCAGGGCAGCCGGACGAACGCGTACAGCGCGGTCCGCCAGCCCACCGGGTCCTTCAGGCCCGCCCACAGCCACGGGAGGAAACCGCCTTCGCCCGGGCGCCGTCCCGCGGCGACCGGGCTCGGCTCGTCGACGTACAGACCGAGCAGGGCACGTGCGCGCGCCCGTTCCACCGCGCCGAACCGGCGCGCCCCGAGCAGTCCCGCCACCACCAGGGGCAGACCGATCACCGTGACCGAAAGACCGCACCCGAGGGCGAGAACCACCACGGTGAACACAAAACCGAAGAGGGCCGTCGGCAGGTCGAGGAGGAGATGCGCGATCTCCTTCCAGGTGTCCGGGCCATAGGGGAAACGCACGGGCGGTGGATGGCCGGCCCGGTCGGCACGTCCGGCGTGACCGGCACGCTGGGTGTGGTCCGACTGGTCGTAATCTGGGAGAAGGTCGCTGGCGCTGGCGGTCATGACCCCCAGCCTGACGGCCCCCGGTCGCGGATGCCATGGGGTGGCTGGGTGTGAGGAAGTGGGGATAACCCCACCCCCTGTACGACGCGGCTGCTTACCCAGCTTTTACCAGGGCCTAGACTCCCGTGCGTACAGATCGTCGAACGGGGCGCGACAAGGCGCGACGGGACGCGACGAGGTCAGGGAGCGAGAGGGGCGGACATGCCGGAACCGACTGTTCTCGCGGACGGGTACTTCCAGAGCTACTCGGTCGTCGGACTGCTCGCAGTCGTCGGCGTCCTCTTCGTCGCCGTGGCCTTCGGGGCCGGGCGACTGCTGCGGCCCGTCGTGCCGACGCCGGAGAAACTGCTGACGTACGAATGCGGCGTGGACCCGGTCGGAGAGGGCTGGGCCCACACCCAGGTCCGCTACTACGTCTACGCCTTCCTGTACGTGATCTTCGCCGTCGACTCCATCTTCTTGTTCCCGTGGGCGACGGTCTTCGCCGCGCCCGAGTACGGCGCGACGACGCTGGTCGAGATGTTCATCTTCCTCGGCTTCCTGGCCGTGGGACTGCTGTACGCATGGAAGAAGGGCGTCCTCGAATGGACGTGACCCGAGTGACCTCTGTCGATCTCCCCGAGCCGACGCTGCCGCCGCCGTCCGGGCCGAAGCGCCTGGGAGCCCTCGCCCGCCTCGCGCCCGAGCCCATGAAGGTGGTCCTGAACTGGGGCCGCCGCTACAGCCTGTGGGTCTTCAACTTCGGCCTCGCCTGCTGCGCGATCGAGTTCATCGCCGCGTCCATGGCGCGCCACGACTTCATCCGGCTCGGCGTGATCCCCTTCGCACCGGGACCGCGCCAGGCCGACCTGATGGTCGTCTCCGGCACGGTCACGGACAAGATGGCCCCGGCCGTCAAGCGGCTGTACGAGCAGATGCCCGAGCCGAAGTACGTCATCTCCTTCGGCGCCTGCTCCAACTGCGGCGGCCCGTACTGGGACTCGTACTCCGTGACGAAGGGCGTCGACCAGATCATCCCGGTCGACGTGTACGTACCGGGCTGCCCGCCCCGCCCGGAGGCGCTGCTCCAGGGCATCCTCAAGCTCCAGGAGAAGATCGCCCGCGAGTCCCTGGGTGAGCGCTACGGCCACGGACGGCCCTCCACGGCGGCCCTGCGGAGCGGTCTCGTCACGCCGCCGCCGGCCCCGGGGGAGGCCGGGAAGTGAGCGAGACGCCCCGCACGACGGCGTACGACGGCCTGCCGGACGCCGTCACCGAGATCTTCGGCGAGGAAGCGACCGCCGAGCGCGCCTACGACCTGCTCACCGTCGATGTCCCGGCCGGCTCGTGGACCGCGGCCCTGGAGACCGCGCGCGACAAGCTCGGCTGCACGTACTTCGACTGGCTGAGCGCGGTCGACGAGCCGGGCACGGGCTTCCGCGTCTGTGCCCACGTCGCCGCCCTCGAAGGCCGTACGGTACGACGCCTGCTGCTCCGTACGACCGTCCCGCACGAGGCGCCCGTCCTGCCCACCGCCGTCGCGGTCTACGCGGGCGCCCAGTGGCACGAGCGCGAGACGCACGAGATGTTCGGCATCGGCTTCACGGACCACCCGCACCTGGTGCCGCTCCTGCTGCCCGAGGGCTTCGAGGGCCACCCGCTGCGCAAGGACTTCGTCCTGGCGGCCCGGGTCGCCAAGGCGTGGCCCGGTGCGAAGGAGCCGGGGGAGTCCGACCACGGCGGGCCCAAGCGCCGCCAGATGCTGCCGCCCGGCGTCCCGGACCCGAACGACTGGGGGCCCCAGAAGGGCCAGCTCCCGCCGGCCCCGGCCCGCCCCGCACGCACCCCGCGCGCGGCCGGTGCGGCGGGAGCCGCCGACCGCCCGCCGCGCCGCGCCCGCAGTGTCACGGAGGGCTCGGCCACCCAGGCGGCCGAGGCCGCGGCGCCGTCCCCGGAAGCCACCGCACGGCCCCCGCGCCGTACTCGCAGCGTGTCCGAGGGTTCGGCGAGCCAGGCGGCCGAGGCGGCGACGCCCGCTCCGGAAGCCGCGCCGCCGACGCCTGCGCGCCGTACCCGCAGCGTGTCCGAGGGTTCGGCGAGCCAGGCGGCCGAGGCGTCGGCCGGGTCGGCGGGATCCCGCGGGGCCGATGCCTCCGGGTCCCGGCCCGCCCCGGCGGCCCCCGCGCGCAGCGCGGACGCGCCCTGGCACCACGCGCGCCCCGCGTTCGAGGAAGCGGACGCGGAGCGACCGGAGGAAGCGGCCGCGACCAGGACGGGCGCGTCCGAGGACACCGACACCGACGCGGCTTCGGCCGCCGACGCGGCGGCCGGAACACTGCGCGGCGACGCGGGAGCCGCGAAGGAGCCCCGCGAGGTGCCCGGCCCGGACGCCCCCCGCTCCGCCGACGACACCACCGACGACACCACCCGCGACCGAGGGAGCGACGACGCGTGAACGACGTACTCGATGTCGCCCTCCGCCTGGTCGTCGTCTTCGCCGTGTTCCTGGTCCTCCCACTCGTCGTGGGGCAGACCGAGCACAAGGTGATGGCCCACATGCAGGGCCGCCTCGGCCCCATGTACGCGGGCGGCTTCCACGGCTGGGCGCAGCTCGTCGCCGACGGTGTGAAGTTCGCGCAGAAGGAAGACATCGTCCCGGCCGACGCCGACCGGCGCATCTTCCAGCTCGCCCCCGCCGTCGCCCTCCTCCCGTACCTCCTCGTGCTCGTCGCGATCCCGATCGGCCCGAGCGAGGGCGCGGTCGGCCAGGTCGTCGACGCGGGCATCTTCTTCGTGCTCGCGGTCATGGGCGTCGGCGTGCTCGGTTCGCTCATGGCGGGCTGGGCCTCGGCCAACAAGTTCTCCCTCCTCGGCGGCCTGCGCACCGCCGCCCAGCTGCTCGCGTACGAACTGCCGATGCTGCTCGCCGCCGCCTCCGTGGCGATGGCGGCCGGCACCGTCTCGCTCCCCGGCATCCTGAACGCCTTCGAGTGGTGGTGGTTGCCGTGGCAGATCGTCGGCGCGATCGTCTTCTTCGTCGCCGGTCTCGCCGAACTCCAGCGCCCGCCGTTCGACATGCCGGTCGCCGACTCGGAGATCATCTTCGGTGCGTACACCGAGTACACGGGCCTGCGCTTCGCGCTCTTCCTGCTCGCCGAGTACGCCGGAATCGTCGTCCTCTGCGGCCTGACCACCGTCCTCTTCCTCGGCGGCTGGCACGGCCCCTGGGGTGCGGACGGCCTCGGCTGGGTCTGGACGCTGCTCAAGACCGCGATCCTCGCCTTCGGCATCATCTGGCTCCGCGTGACCTACCCCCGGCTGCGCGAGGACCAGCTCCAGAAGCTCGCCTGGACCGTACTCATCCCGCTCGCTCTCGCGCAGATCGCGCTCACCGGCATCGTGAAGGTGGCGATCCAGTAATGCCTCCGATCCCCGGCTCCGGCCTCGCCAAGGGCCTGGCCGTCACGCTCCGCACGATGACGAAGAAGACCGTCACCGCGCAGTACCCGGACGTCCAGCCCGAACTCCCGCCCCGCACGCGCGGCGTGATCGGCCTGTTCGAGGAGAACTGCACGGTCTGCATGCTCTGCGCGCGCGAGTGCCCCGACTGGTGCATCTACATCGACTCGCACAAGGAGACGGTCCCGGCCGCCGTCCCCGGCGGCCGCGAGCGCAGCCGCAACGTCCTCGACCGCTTCGCGATCGACTTCTCGCTCTGCATGTACTGCGGTATCTGCATCGAGGTGTGTCCCTTCGACGCGCTCTTCTGGTCCCCGGAATTCGAGTACGCCGAGACCGAGATCCACGAACTCACCCACGAGCGGGACAAGCTCCGCGAGTGGATGTGGACGGTTCCCGAGCCGCCCGCGCTGGACCCGGGCGCGGAGGAACCGAAGGAGATCGCGGCGGCCCGCAAGGCCGCCGACAAGCTCGCGGCAGCGCAGGCGCAGGCGCAGGCAGCCCAGGAACAGGCAGCGCAGCAGCAGGCAGCCCAGCAGGAAGCAGAGGGCCCCGCCGAATGAGCCACCTCGCCGCAGCCGCCGGGCAGGGCTTCCTCTCCCCGACCGGCGTCGAGATCGCCTTCCTCCTCGTCGGCATCGCCACCCTCGGCGCGGCCGTCGTCACGGTCACCACCAAGCAGCTGGTGCACGCCGCCCTCTGGCTGGTCGTCGCGCTCGGCGGCCTCGCCGTCGAGTACCTCCTGCTCACGGCCGAGTTCATCGCCTGGGTGCAGGTCCTGATCTACGTCGGTTCCGTGGTCGTGCTCCTCCTCTTCGGGCTGATGCTCACCAGGGCCCCCATCGGGCGCTCCCCGGACGCCGACTCGGGCAACCGCTGGGCCGCTCTCACGGTGGCCGCGGCAGCGGCCGCCGCACTCGTCTGGGTGGTCGTGGACGCGTTCCGCACCACCTGGATCGACCTGGACGGACCGGTCCAGGGCTCGACCAGGGTGAGCGGCGAGATCCTCTTCCAGCACTGGGTGCTGCCCTTCGAGGCGCTCTCCGTCCTCCTGCTCGCCGCTCTCGTCGGCGCGATCGTCCTCTCCCGCAAGAGCGACAGTGCCAAAGACAAGGAGCAGCGCTGATGCACCTCGCCTATCCCGCCGTGCTCGCCGCCCTCCTCTTCTGCACCGGGCTGTACGGAGTGCTCGCGCGCCGCAACGCGATCCTGGTCCTGATGTCGGTCGAGCTGATGCTCAACGCGGTCAACCTCAACCTCGTCGCCTTCGACGTATGGCTCCGCGACACCCTCCACTCCGGCCAGGCCCTCACCCTCTTCACCATCGCCATCGCCGCGGCCGAGATCGGCATCGGCCTGGCGATCGTCCTGATGGTCTACCGCAACCGCGGGTCCTCGGACATCGACAGGCTGCGCGACACCGCCGAAGGCCCGGACCCGGCCGGCCCGGCCGACGACGAAGCTTCCGCCCTGGAACAGAAGGCCGCACAGAAGACCGAGGCCGCCGCGTGACGACCACGACCCTCGCCGTCCTCGTTCCCCTCCTTCCGTTCCTGGGCGCAGTGGCCGGCCTGCTGCTCGGCCGCACCGCCCCCGGATTCGTCCGCCCCCTGGCCGTACTGCCGGCCCTGGCCGCCGCCGTGCTGGCCGCGATCGTCGCCGTACACCAGGGCGGCGGCAGGGCGATCGACGCCTCGACCCGGCTCACCCCCACCGGCTCGGTCCCCATCGACCTCGCCCTGCACCTCGACGGCTTCGCGGCTCTCGTCGCCGTCCTGGTCGGGACCGTCGCGACCTGCGTGCAGCTCTACTCGACGGGCTACCTGCGCGACGACCCGCGCTACCCCTCGTACGCCGCCCTGGTCTCCCTCTTCACCTCCGCGATGCTGCTCGTCGTCTACTCCGGCGACCTGATGGTGCTGCTGGTCGGCTGGGAGATCATGGGCATCTGCTCGTACTTCCTCGTCGGCCACTACTGGGAGACGCCCGAGGCCCGGGCCGCCTCCCTCAAGGCCTTCCTGGTCACCAAGCTCGGCGACGTCCCCTTCCTCTTCGGCCTGTTCGCACTCGCCGTCGACGCCGGTACGTTCCGGATCACCGGCATCCTGGGCGCCGTCGCGAACGGCGGCCTCGACCACCCGACGCCGATCGCCCTGCTGCTCCTCGCCGGTGTGGCGGGCAAGTCGGCCCAGTTCCCGCTGCACACCTGGCTGCCCGACGCGATGGCGGGTCCCACGCCCGTCTCCGCGCTGATCCACGCCGCCACGATGGTCGCCGCCGGCGTGTACTTCGTGGCCCGCCTCCTCCCCGTCTTCGCCGCCTCCGCCGCCGCCCTGACCGTCCTCGCCGTGATGGCCGCGGTCACGATGGTCGGCTCGGCCCTCGCCGCCCTGGCCCAGGACGACATCAAACGCGTCCTCGCCTACTCGACGATCGGCCAGCTCGGCTACATGACCGGGGCCCTGGCCGTCGGCGACCGCGGCGCCGCCGTCTTCCACCTCCTCTCCCACGGCGCCTTCAAGGCGCTCCTCTTCCTCGCCGCCGGCGTGGTCATCCACGCCGCCGGCACCAATTCGCTGGCCGCCATGTCCCGCATGAGCGGCCTGCCCCGGCGCATCCCCGACGCCTACTGGACGATGACGATCGCGCTGCTCGCGCTCGCGGCGATCCCTCCCTTCGCAGGCTTCTTCTCCAAGGAAGCCGTTCTCGTCGCCGCCGAACACGCCTCCTTCGGCGAGACCGCGGGCGTCCCCTCCGGCGCGGGCTGGACCGTGCTCGCCGCGGGCCTGCTCACCGCCCTGCTCACCGCGGCGTACGCCGCCCGCCTGTGGCTGCTGGCCTTCCGCGGCCGCGGTCCCGCCGCCCCCGATCACGGCAAGCAGCCCCTCGTCATGAACGGCGTCCTGTGGGTCCTCGCCGTCCCCTCGCTCGCCTTCGGCCTCGCCGTCACCTACCTCGACGACTGGTTCGACGGCCACGCCCTCACCCCGACCGTCACCACGGCGGTCCTCGGCACCGGTGTCGCCCTCGTCGGCGGACTGGTCACCTACGGGGCCTGGCGCCACACCACGGCCATGGCCGCCCGCCCCCCGATCGGTGCCGTGGCCGCCCACCCCGAGGACAGCCCGGCCGTCTCCGAGGCGGAAGCCATCGCCACCCACACCCCCGCCTACGGCGACATCGCGTCGGCCCCCGATCCCGCCGACCCCGGCCGGCTCCTCCTGGGCCCGCTGCACCGCCACGCGGCGGCCGGCTTCCACCTCGACGCCGTCTACCACGCCCTCTTCGTACGGCCCGTCCTGGCGGGCGCCGAGCTGGTCCGCTTCCTGGACCGCGAGGTCGTCGAGACGTACGTACGCGGTGCGGGCGCCGTCCCGCGCCTGCTCGGCGCGGGCGTCCGCCGAGCCCAGACCGGCAATGTGCAGACCTACCTCAGCGCGCTGCTCGCCGGTTCCGTCGTCCTGGCGATCGCCGCCGTCATCGTCGCCGCCGTCGGAGCGTGAGCCGTGATCGATATCAGCCCGTCCGTGATGCAGTTCCTCCTGGCGTTCATCGTCGTCGTCCCGCTCGTCGGCGCCGCCGCGGCGCTCCTCCCGGCCCCGCCGGGCCTCAAGGGCAGGAACCCCGGCCAGGCCGTGCTCCGCCACGGCGTGACCGTGACCGGCGCGGTCCTGCTCGCAGCCGTCGTCCTCACCCTCGGCTTCGACCACGACCACCCGTCGAAGATGCAGGCCACGACCGACATCAGCTGGATCCCGGCGCTCGACGTCAGGATCCACCTCGGCATCGACGGCATCTCGCTCCCCCTCCTCGTGCTGACCGCGCTGCTGACCTTCCTCTGCGCGCTCTACAGCTACTTCAAGCAGCAGCATGAGCAGCTGACGCCGCGGGCCGCGGACCCCTCCCCGAAGGCGTTCGTCGCCCTGCTCCTGGTCCTCGAATCCGGCACCCTCGCGACCTTCGCCGTACTCGACCTGCTCCTCTTCTTCCTGGCGTTCGAGATGGTCCTCATCCCGATGTACTTCCTGATCGCCCGCTGGGGCGGCGACCAGAGGCAGCCCGCCGCCTGGAAGTTCATCCTCTACACGCTGCTCGGCTCCGTCGTCATGCTGCTCGGTCTCCTTCTCGTCGGGCTGAAGGCGGGCACGTTCGACATGGTGGCGCTCGCCGCTGACAACGGCCGTGGGCTGACCACGTCCGTGCAGGTCGTCGCCGTTCTCGCGATCGGTCTCGGCCTCGCCGTCAAGACCCCGATGTGGCCGCTGCACAGCTGGCTCCCCGACGCCCACACCGCCGCCCCCACCGTCGGCTCGGTCCTCCTCGCCGGCGTCCTGCTGAAGATGGGCACGTACGGATTCGTCCGCATCGCCCTCCCCGTCGCCCCCGACGGCATGCAGGTCTTCGCGCCCTACCTCGCCGCCTTCGCGGTCGTCGGCATCATCTACGGATCCCTGGCCTGCCTCGCCCTGGCCCGCAAGGGCGCCAAGGGCGACCTGAAGCGCCTGATCGCGTACTCCTCCGTCGGCCACATGGGCTTCGTGCTCCTCGGCATCGCGTCCATGACCCCCACCGGCGTCAACGGCGCGCTCTTCGCCAACATCGCCCACGGCCTGATCACCGGCCTGCTCTTCTTCCTGGTCGGCGCCCTCAAGGACCGCTACGGCACCGCGGACCTCGACACCCTCGCCGGTGCCACCGGTGCGGCCCTCTACGGCCGCGCCCCCCGCCTCGGCGGCCTCCTCGCCTTCGCCGCGGTCGCCTCCCTCGGCCTCCCCGGCCTCGCCGGGTTCTGGGGCGAGATGCTGACGATGTTCGGCGCCTTCGACCCCGCCGAGGGCCTCAGCCGCCCCGCCTTCCTCACCTTCATGGCGATCGCCGGTCTCGGCACCCTGCTGACCGCCGCGTACCTGCTCGTCGTCGTACGCCGTGTCTGCATGGGCGTCCCCCCGCAGCAGGCATCCGGACCGACGAAGATCACCGACGTCCAGGGCTACGAGTTCGCCGCCTGGACCCCCCTCGTCGCCCTCACCGTCCTCGCCGGACTCTGGCCCGCGGTCCTCCTCGGCCTCACCGACCCGGCCGTGCAGAAGCTCCTCGCAGGAGGCAAGTCGTGACCGTGGCCGCCGAAAGCGCCAGCCTCGTCCAGTCCGTCGACTGGCCGGCCATCGCCCCGCCGACCATCACGGCGGCCGTCGGCCTGATCGTCCTGGTCGCCGACCTCTTCGTGCCCGAGAGCAAGAAGCAGCTGCTCGGCCGGCTCTCCGTCGCCGGTCTGGCCGCGGCGATCCTCACTCTCCTCCCCCTCCGCCGGGGCGACCGCTCCACCTTCTGCCTGAACTCCGACGCGGACGTCTGCAGCTACACCGCCGACCACTTCACCCTCGTCATCCAGTTCCTGGTGCTCGGCGGCGCGCTGCTCACCGCCCTGCTCTCGATGACCGAGACGGTGAAGGACAAGCTCCCCGCGGGCGAGTTCTGGTTCCTCCTGATGTCCTCGGCAGCCGGGGCGGCCCTGCTCCCCGCCGCCCGCGACCTCGCCACCCTCGTCGTCGCCCTCGAAGTCGCGTCACTGCCCGCCTTCGCCCTCGTCGGCATGAAGCGCGGCGACCGCCTCTCCTCCGAGGCGGCCCTGAAGTTCTTCCTCTCCTCCGTCACCGCCACCGCCGTCACGCTGCTCGGCGTCAGCTTCGTGTACGCGACGACCGGCACCCTGCACCTCACCGAGATCGCCGTGCACCTCGGTGACGTACCGGCGCAGCTCGACACCCTCGCCAAAGCAGGCGTCGCACTGACTCTCATCGGCTTCGCCTTCAAAACGGCCGCGGTCCCCTTCCACTTCTGGGTCCCCGACACGTACGTGGGAGCGCCCCTCCCCGTAGCCGCCTACCTCTCCGTCATCGGCAAGGCGGTCGGCTTCACGGGCCTCATCCTGGTCACCGTCGTGGCCTTCCCCTCCTACGCCGACGTATGGGGCCCGGCGATCGCCGTGCTGGCAGCCCTCACCATGACCGTGGGCAACGTGGCGGCCCTCCGCCAGTCGGCCACGCGCGCGTACAGCGCCGTCCGCCTCCTGGCCTGGTCGTCGGTCGGCCAGGCCGGCTACATCCTGGTCCCGATCGCCGCGGCGGCGTACTCCAGCGACGACCAGATCGGCTCCACCGTCGCGTACGCCCTGATGTACGCCGTGGTGAACCTCGGCGCCTTCGCGGTCGCGGCCCTCGTCGCCCGCACGCACCCGCTCAACCGGATCACCGACTACCGCGGCCTCTACGCGGCCCGCCCCCTCGCCGCCCTCGCACTCGGCTTCTTCCTCCTCTGCCTCGCGGGGCTGCCGCCCGGCATCATCGGTCTCTTCGCCAAGGTCACGGTCTTCTCCGCGGCCGTCGACGCGGGGCTCGGCTGGCTCGCGGTCGTCATGGCGGTGAACGTGGTGATCGCGCTCTACTACTACCTCCAGTGGACCGCCGTCCTCTTCCGCGCTCCCGAGGGCGAACCGTCCCGCCACGCGGTCCCCGTGCCCATCACGGCCGCCATCGCCCTGACCGCCGTCGCGGGCATCGCCCTGTCCGGCGTACCGCAGCTGGCACTGCGCTTCGCCACCGGCAACCTCTTCCAGTAAGCACGGACGGCCCGACGGCCGCCCCGGTAGCACAAGGGAACTAGCCCCCCTCGCTTGGCGTTGACCAGTAAGGGAGGGTCCACTGAATGTGGAAGCACCCCCCCCAGCAAGGGGTTCCCCTGCCGCACCATTTGGAGGGCGCACCGTGCACCGCCGGCACAACGGACTGAGGACCGCCGTACTCCTCGGGGGACTGTCAGCACTCATCATCGTCATCGGCAGCTTCTTCGGCCGTACGGGTCTGATCGTCGCGGTTCTCGTCGCACTCGGCACCAACGCCTACGCGTACTGGAACAGCGACAAACTGGCACTCCGCGCGATGCGCGCCCGCCCCGTGAGCGAGTTCGAGGCGCCACAGCTCTACCGCATGGTCCGCGACCTCTCCACCCAGGCCCGCCAGCCGATGCCCCGCCTGTACATCTCGCCGACCCAGGCCCCCAACGCCTTCGCGACCGGCCGCAACCCCCGCAACGCGGCGGTCTGCTGCACCGAAGGGATCCTCCAGCTCCTCAACGAGCGTGAACTCCGGGGCGTCATCGGCCACGAACTGAGCCACGTCTACAACCGGGACATCCTGATCTCCTCGGTCGCCGGCGCGCTGGCGTCAGTGATCATGTTCCTGGTCAACTTCGCCTGGCTCATCCCCGTCGGCCGCTCCGACGACGACGAGGGCCCGGGCCTCTTCGGCATGCTGCTGATCATGATTCTGGGGCCCCTGGCCGCCTCCGTCATCCAACTCGCGGTGAGCCGTTCCCGCGAGTACCAGGCAGATGCCTCCGGAGCCCAGCTCACCGGCGACCCGCTCGCCCTCGCGAGCGCCCTGCGCAAGCTCGAGGCAGGCACGAAGCAACTGCCGCTGCCCCCCGAGCCGCGCATCGAGACCGCGAGCCACATGATGATCGCGAACCCGTTCCGCCCCGGGCAGGCGGCGTCAAAGCTGTTCTCGACGCACCCGCCCATGGCGGAACGCATCGCCCGACTCGAACAGATGGCAGGTCACCGCCCGTGAAGACAATCCTGAACGTCATATGGCTGGTGCTGAGCGGCTTCTGGCTCTTCCTGGGCTACCTCCTGGCAGGCGTACTCCTCTGCGTCACGGTCATCGGCATCCCGTTCGGCCTGGCGTCCTTCCGCATCGGCCGCTACGCCCTCTGGCCCTTCGGCTACACCGCAGTGGAGCGCCGCGACGCGGGATCCCCTCCTGCGTGGGCAACGTCCTGTGGCTGGTCCTGGCGGGCTGGTGGCTGGCGCTGAGCCACGTCGTCACGGGCATCGCGCTCTGCGTCACGGTCATCGGCATCCCGTTCGGCATAGCCAACTTCAAGATGATCCCCGTCTCGCTGCTCCCGCTGGGCCGCGAAATCGTCCCGACGGACCAGCCGTTCGCGTCCAGGTAACCGCCCAGCTCCCCGCCCCGAGGGCCGACGGCCCCGGTGCCGGGCGGGGACGCCCCGGCGCGGCACCGGTCCCAGCACCCCGCGGCGGCGGGCGCGTGCGCGCGAGACCGGGCCGGACTCAGCCCCGGCCCTCCGGACCCCGTACACGGCCGCCCCCACCGCCAGCACCGCCGCTCCCGCCCCCACCGAGGCCACCGGCAGCGCGAACGCCAGCCCCGCGCACCCCACGGCCCCGCCCGCCGCCACGACCCGCCCGGGCCCCGGCCCCAGCGTCCACGCCGAGGCGTTGGCGATCGCGTAGTACACCAGCACCCCGAACGACGAAAACCCGATGGCTCCACGCACATCACCGGTCGCGGCCACCACGGCGACGACCGCCCCCACCGCCAACTCCGCCCGGTGCGGCACCTGGAACCGCGGATGTACGGCGGCCAGCGCACCCGGCAGATGACCGTCCCTGGCCATCGCCAGCGTCGTACGCGACACCCCGAGGATCAGCGCCAGCAACGACCCGAGCGCCGCCACAGCCGCACCGGTCCGCACCACGGGCGCCAGCTCCCCCACGCCCGCCGCCCGCACCGCGTCCGCCAAGGGCGCCGCGGAAGAGGCCAGTTCCCCGGCGCCCAGCACCGACAGCACCGCGACCGCCACGCACGCGTACACCACCAGCGCGATCCCCAGCGCCACCGGAATCGCGCGCGGGATCGTACGGGCCGGATCGCGCACCTCCTCGCCGAGCGTCGCGATCCGCGCGTACCCGGCGAACGCGAAGAACAGCAGCCCGGCGGCCTGAAGCACCCCACCGGGTCCCGAACCGCCGGACTCCGCACCGCCGGGTCCCGAACCCAGCGAAGGCCCCTCCGCCCCGAGACACACCGCCACGACAGCCACCAGCACCGCCAGCACCACCGCCACGATCGCCCGCGTCAGCCACGCCGACTTCTGAACACCCCCGTAGTTCACCGCGGTCAGCACCACCACAGCGGCGACAGCCACGCCGTGCGCCTGCTCCGGCCACACGTACGCCCCGACCGCCAGCGCCATGGCCGCGCAGGAAGCGGTCTTCCCCACCACGAAACCCCAGCCCGCCAGATACCCCCAGAAGGGCCCGAGCCGCTCCCGCCCGTACACGTACGTCCCACCGGAGGCCGGATAACGGGCCGCGAGCCGTGCGGAGGACATCGCGTTGCAGTACGCCACCACAGCGGCCAGCGCCAGCCCCGCCAGCAGCAGCGTCCCGGAGCCGGCTGCCCCCGCCGCCGGCGCGAGCGCCACGAAGATCCCCGCGCCGATCATCGCCCCGAGCCCGACCATCACGGCATCGAAGACCCCGAGCGTCCGCCGCAGTTCCTGTGTCATGGGCCGCACCCTACTGACCTGCGCAACCACCCGGAGCTCCGGAACGTCTTCGGCTGCATGAGCATCATCAGCTGGATCGTCCTCGGTCTGCTCTCCGGAGCCGTCGCCAAAATCCTGCTTCCCGGGCGCGATCCGGGCGGCCTGATCGGCACGACCCTCATCGGGGTCGCGGGCGCGTTCATCGGCGGCTGGGCCTCGGCCCGCTACCTCGACCGCCCGATCGCCAACGAGTTCTACGACGGGGCCACCTGGGCCGCCGCCATCGGCGGGGCGCTCGCCCTCCTGGTCGTGTACCGGATCCTCTTCGGCCACTCGCGTTCCCGCTGAGCCGCCCCGAGCCGCCTGGCCCACTCAGAACCACCTGAGCCGCCCCGAGCCACCTGAACTACCCGAGCCCCGTCTCCCGCAACGTGATGTTGAGCCGCCCGCCCGCCAGCCCGGTCCCCGGACCACCGGTCCCCGGCAGCACCTTCGGCACCCCGTGGTAAGCGAAGCGCGAAGGCCCCCCGAACACGAAGAGATCCCCCGAGGCCAGCTCCACATCCGTGTAGGGCCGCCCCCGGCTCTCCGTATTGCCGAACCGGAACACACACGTGTCGCCGATGCTCAGCGACACCACGGGAGCCCCGGACCGCTCGTCCCTGTCCTGGTGCATCCCCATCTTCGCGTCACCGTCATAAAAATTGACGAGCGCGGTGTCCGGCGCGTACCCCCGCGCCGCCTCCTCGTCCCCGTACGCGACGGCCAGCGCCCGCCGCCCCAGCTCCGCCAGCCACTCGGGAAACGCGGCCACCGGCGCGCCGTTCACGTCGTCCGCCGTGCGCGTGTACCGGTACGGCTGCCAGTGCCACCCCACGCACACCGTCCGCACCGACATGACTCCGCCGTTCGGCAGCCGTGTGCGCCGGATCGGCACCGGGCCCCGCGCCCACTCCCGGCACGCCCCGACCAGCTCCCGCTGCTCGTCCACCGGCAGCCAGCCGGGCACGTGCACCGCCCCCGGCGCGATCTGCGCCCGCTCCCGGGGGAACAGCCCGGTCACGCCGGCGTCCCGGCCCCCTCGAGCTCCAGCAACCGCCGCTTGCGTTCGAGCCCGCCCGCGTACCCGGTCAGCGAGCCGTCCGCCCCGATCACCCGGTGGCACGGCCGCACGACGAGCAGCGGGTTGCGCCCGATCGCCGTTCCCAGCGCCCGCACCCCGGCCCGCGAGACCCCGATCCGCTCGGCGAGCTTCCCGTACGACGTCGTGGTGCCGTACGGGATCGTCTCCAGCGCCTCCCACACCCGCCGCTGGAAGTCCGTACCGACACCGCCGGCGTACTCCACGTCGAAGCGCGTCAGTTCCCCGCCGAAGTACGCCCGCACCTGCCGCGCGATCTCCTCGAAGGCCCCGGGCTCGCGCCGCCACCCGTCCGGCACGTCACCGACGGCGACTCCGCCCTTCTGCCCGGGCACCGACAGCGAGGCCAGTGCCGTACCGCCGACGGCGGTCGCGGACTCCTCGCCCACCAACAGCAGTTCACCCAGCGGGCTGTCCACGGTCGCGTAGAGCGTCATGGCCGGTCCCTTCCCTCACAGTGCGTTCCCGTACGTTCCCGTACGCCCCGTCACGACGAGTCTGCGACGCAGGGCCCGCCGGAGCTGGCGGAATTCGGACATCGCGGCGGGGGTGGAGCCGGCCGCGCCGCCTCCACCCCCGCTCCGCGGCGAACCGCCAGGTCAGCGGTAGTTCACGAACTGCAGCGCGAAATCGAAGTCCTTGCCCTTGAGCAGCGCCTGCACGGCCTGGAGGTCGTCACGGCTCTTCGAGCTGACCCGCAGCTCGTCGCCCTGAACCTGCGCCTTGACGCCCTTGGGACCCTCATCGCGGATGATCTTCGCCACCTTCTTGGCGTTGTCCTGGGAGATGCCCTCCTCGATGGACGCGAAGATCTTGTACTCCTTGCCGGACAGCTGCGGCTCGCCGGCGTCCAGCACCTTGAGCGAGATCCCGCGCTTGACCAACTTGGTCTCGAAGACGTCGAGGATCGCCTTGACCCGCTCCTCGGAGCTGGCCTGCATCAGGATCTTCTCGCCGGACCAATCGATCGAGGCGCCGACGTTCTTGAAGTCGTAGCGCTGCGAGATCTCCTTCGCGGCCTGGTTGAGGGCGTTGTCGACCTCCTGCCGCTCGACCTTCGAAACGATGTCGAAACTGGAGTCGGCCATGTCCTGTGGCTCCTTGTGATCGGGGGATGGGGGTACCGGTTCCGGGTTGCCTCGCCGGGCGGGGTACGCGGCCGGTGCTCCCGTGCCGCTTCCGTAAAGCCTAGTCACCCGCGCCCGCCCCGAGCACTGATCAATCCGGTGGCGGAGCACCCCCGGGTATCGGGTATCGTTTACGTCGTTGCCACGGAACACCGCCCAGGCGGTCGACCGAAGCGACATCCCATGGCGGTGTGCCCGAGTGGCCAATGGGAGCGGACTGTAAATCCGCCGGCTTAGCCTTCCCAGGTTCGAATCCTGGCGCCGCCACAGGTAGGGAAACCCTCTCCGGACCGCAGAAACGCGGACCGGAGGGGGTTTTCCGGTTGACGGGCCGGCTGATGAACCGGCCAGGAGCCCTCGACACCCGGAACTCCTCGACACCCGGAACACTCCGGCTGCCGGAACTCTCCGGCAGCCGCATCACGTTCAGTTGCCGGCGACGTCCTTCACCGCGACCGCGACCGGCACCGAGCCGCTGACCAGCTCCAGAGTCAGACCCGCCGTCGACGGAGTCTCCAGCAGCTCGGCCAGGACGGCCGCCACGTCGTCGCGCGCCACCGGACCACGCCCCGTCGAGGCCCCGAGGCGTACGAGTCCCGTGCCCGCGTCGTTCGTCAGGCTGCCCGGCCGCAGGATCGTCCAGTCCAGGCCGGTACGGGAGCGTACGTCCGCGTCCGCCGCGCCCTTGGCGCGCAGGTACGCGTCGAAGACCTCGTCGCCCGCCCGCTCCGGATCCGCGCCCATCGAGGACACGACGAGGAAGCGGCGTACGCCCGCCCGCTCCGCCGCGTCCGCGAAGAGCACGGCCGCGCCCCGGTCCACCGTGTCCTTGCGCCCGGTGCCGCTGCCGGGCCCCGCGCCCGCCGCGAAGACAGCGGCGTCGGCGCCCTCCAGCACCTCGGCGACCTGCTCGACGGAGGCCGATTCCAGGTCGAGCACGACCGGCTCGGCACCGGCCTCCCGCAGATCCTCGCTCTGCCCGGGGTCGCGGACGATGCCCGCGACCCCGTACCCGCGTGCGGCGAGCAACCGCTCCAGCCGCAGTGCGATCTGACCATGTCCACCCGCGATGACAATGCGCATGCTCCCGACCGTACGCGCACCTCTGCGTGCGTGCTCAGGACCCGGCCGCCCCGGGTGCAACACCCGGGTGAGGCGCGGTGCGCGCGCCGGCTCAGCCCCGCCCCTGACGCGGCAGGCCGAGCGCGACGGCGGCCGCCGAGTCGCAGTACTCCCGTACCGCGCTGGTACGCGCCACCACCCGCCCGCGATGGATGACGACGCGGCTGTACGCGAGCGACAGCACCCCCGCGATCCGCTCTCCGCGTACGGCGACCAACTCCGCGGGGAACCCCGCCTCCACCCGCACCTCGGGCAGCCCCATCGCCTCCCGCGCCGCCGAGCTCACCGTCCCGTACGCGTCCGAAGCCCGCATCCCGCCCTGCGAGGCCAGCAGGTAGGCGGCCTCCAGCGGGTCCCCGCGCCCCACCGGGTTGGCCACGTCCCGCAGTGCCCCGCTGCCCGCGGCGACCCGCACCCCGGCCGCCCGCAGCAGCCGTACGGGAGCCGGCCCGCCGCCCCGCCGCTCGACCCCCGCGCAGTTGCCCTGCGGCAGGCAGACCACGGTCACCCCGGCCGCGGCCAGCTGTCCGGCGGCACGCTTCGCCGCCTCCAGGGGCAGTCGGGAGAGCCCGGCGCACGGGCCGATCGTGACCCCGGGCCGCAGGCCGCCCACCATCGCCGCGAGCCGGGCGAGCCGGGCCGGATCGTCACCCTCCGTATGGAGGTCCACGGGGCAGCCGTGCTCGGCGGCGACCTCCAGGACCGCCTCCGTGTAGCCGGCCGGGTCGGGGTCGAGGTCCGGGCAGCCCCCCACCGCGCCGGCGCCCATCTTCACGGCGTCCCGCAGCATCGACAGGCCGTCCGCGCCCGCGAGGCCGGTGAGCAGCCGGGGCACGGCGACGGCGGTCAGATCGGCCAGCCCGCGCAGCGAGCGCCGCGCCTGGAGCACCGCCTCCATGGACCTGAGCCCCTGCACGTCCCCGATCCGCACGTGCGAGCGCACCGCGGTCGCGCCGTGCCCCAGCTGGAGCAGCACCGCCTCGGTGGTGCGGCGCTGGACCTCCTCGGTGCGGTACGGAACCGGGCCGCCGACGTCGGCGGTGAGAGCGGTGTCACTGTGGGCGTGCGGCTCGGCGGGGGCGGGCAGCAGGAGATGGCCGCTGAGGTCCACGCGCGCGCCCACCGCGGGGAGGCTGCCCGCGGTGCCGACGGCCTCGATGCGCCCGCCACTGAGCCGTACGTCCACGGTCCGGCCGTCGGTGAGGCGGGCCGAGCACAGCAGCAGCGTGGTGCTGTCGGTGCCGGGCAGGCCGTCGCCGTTTCCCGAGCCGCCGCCGGACGAACGGGGCGGCTGCGGCTGGCTGTCGGACATCGGGCTCCTGCGGGGGCTCGGGCGTACAAGATCAAGATCAAGATCACGCAGCGTGAGACGAGCCTAGGGGGCCGCAAACCAGCCTTCGACGAGGAGCGCAATAGTCGTACCGGTGTGGGCACGAGTGGCGTACGGGACGGGTGGGGTGAGCGCGGGAAAGAGGGCGGGGGAGCGGGGCCGGAAAACGGATTTGGGCGATCGGCAGGCAACCGTGTAATGTCTTCATCGCTCGCCCCAATAGCTCAGTCGGTAGAGCGTCTCCATGGTAAGGAGAAGGTCTACGGTTCGATTCCGTATTGGGGCTCTGGTGATCGGTGATCCTCGCTTTCGGGCGGGGGGATCCGTCATCAAAGCGGTGTAGCTCAGTCGGTAGAGCAAGCGGCTCATAATCGCTGTGTCACCGGTTCAAGTCCGGTCACCGCTACACACGGTAGCCGATTGTGGGGTCGGTCCTTCGATCGGCTACTCTTTTATGCGTTCATCCGTTCATCCGTCCGTCCAAGGAGCACTCACGTGGCTGCCACCGACGTCCGCCCGAAGATCACGCTGGCCTGCGTGGAGTGCAAGGAGCGGAACTACATCACCAAGAAGAACCGGCGTAACAACCCGGACCGTCTTGAGATGAAGAAGCACTGCCCGCGCTGCAACTCGCACACTGCGCACCGCGAAACCCGCTAAATACAGGCTCGTATGCGAGGCCGTCCCCACTTCGGGGGCGGCCTCGTGTCGTTTGCCCAGTTCAACTCATCAGGCATCAGGAGGTACGAGTCCATGGCGCTCGATCAGTCCTTCGTGGGGCGGGCCTATCCGCCCACCGCACCGTACGAGGTCGGCCGGGAGAAGATCCGCGAGTTCGCCGAGGCTGTGGGCGACACCAACCCCGCGTACACCGACCCGGAAGCCGCCAAGGCGCTCGGCCACTCCGATGTGATCGCACCGCCGACCTTCGTCTTCGCCATCACTTTCAAGGCGGCGAGCCAGGTCGTCGAGGACCCGCGGCTGGGTCTGGACTACAGCCGTGTGGTGCACGGCGACCAGAAGTTCGCGTACCGGCGCCCGGTGCGCGCGGGGGACCGGCTGTCGGTCACCTCGACGATCGAGGCGGTCAAGTCGATGGCGGGCAACGACATCGTGGACATCCGCGGTGAGGTCCACGACGAGACCGGTGAGCACGTCGTGACGGCATGGACGAAGCTCGTCGCGCGCGCGGCGCAGGAGGCGTGATGACTGCGAAGATCTCCTACGCGGACGTCGAGGTCGGCACCGAGCTGCCGGCCCAGTCCTTTCCCGTGACGCGCGCCACGCTCGTGCAGTACGCGGGCGCCTCCGGCGACTTCAACCCGATCCACTGGAACGAGAAGTTCGCCACCGAGGTCGGGCTGCCGGACGTGATCGCGCACGGCATGTTCACCATGGCCGAGGCGATCCGGGTGGTCACCGACTGGGCCGGCGACCCGGCCGCCGTCGTCGAGTACGGCGTGCGCTTCACCAAGCCGGTCATCGTCCCGAACGACGACAAGGGTGCGCTGATCGAGGTCAGCGCCAAGGTCGCCGCACTGCTGGACGACAACCGGGTCCGGGTGGACCTGATCGCGATGAGCGCCGGGCAGAAGGTGCTGGGCATGTCCCGCGCCGTGGTCCGGCTCGCCTGACGGAAGGGACGCCCCCGCGATCGCGGGGGTCGCGGCCCCCGCTGATCCCGCCCCGGCGTGAGAAGCGGCGGCCGCCGCCGCGGGAGCACGGGGAGCGGCTCGTCCACCGACGCCCGGGTACGGGGCGCCTCCGGCTGCCGGAGGCGCCCCGTACGCTTGTCCCGTGCAGGAACTCCACGACGCTCCCCTCGCCCCCCTGACCACCTTCCGGCTCGGCGGTCCCGCGACCCGTCTCGTCACGGCCACCACCGACGACGAGGTGATCGCCGTCGTCCGCGAGGCCGACGCGGCCGGCACCCCGCTGCTCGTCATCGGCGGCGGAAGCAACCTGGTCATCGGCGACAAGGGCTTCGACGGCACCGCCCTGCGCATCGCGACCACCGGCTTCCGCCTCGACGGCACGTCGCTGGAACTGGCCGCCGGCGAGGTCTGGACCGACGCCGTCGCCCGCACCGTGGAGGCGGGCCTCGCGGGCATCGAGTGCCTCGCGGGCATCCCCGGCTCGGCCGGCGCGACACCGATCCAGAACGTCGGGGCGTACGGCCAGGAAGTGTCCGGCGTCATCACCGAGGTCGTCGCCTACGACCGCCGGGCGGGCGAGACGGTCACCCTGTCCGCTGCCGACTGCGACTTCTCGTACCGCCACAGCCGCTTCAAGCGGGACCCGGACCATTTCGTCGTCCTGCGCGTCCGCTTCGTACTGGAGGACGCGGGCGGCCTGTCCGCGCCCGTCAAGTACCCCGAGACCGCGCGCACGCTGGGCGTCGCGGCCGGCGACCGCGTGCCCGCCGCCGTCGCCCGCGAGACCGTGCTGAAACTGCGCGCGGGCAAGGGCATGGTCCTGGATCCCGAGGATCACGACACGTGGTCCGCGGGATCCTTCTTCACCAACCCGATCCTGACGGACGAGGAGTACGCCGCCTTCCTCGCCCGCGCCCGGGAGCGCCTCGGCTCCGGTGTGACGCCGCCCGCCTTCCCGGCGGGCGACGGCAGGACCAAGACCTCGGCGGCCTGGCTGATCGACAAGGCCGGCTTCACCAAGGGGTACGGCTCGGGCCCGGCCCGTATCTCCACCAAGCACACCCTCGCCCTCACCAACCGCGGGGACGCGACCACCGACGACCTGCTGGCGCTCGCCCGCGAGGTCGTCGACGGGGTCCGCGAGGCGTTCGGCGTGACGCTGGTGAACGAGCCGGTGACGGTGGGCGTCAGCCTGTAGAGGCAGGGGAGAACCCCGCGGGGCGCGCCGGCCTAGTACGCGACCCCCACCCCCTGCTTCACGGTCGCCGGGTCGTCCACCATCGCGAGCATCGCGTGTGCCACATCCGCCCGTGCGATGCTCCTGCCGCTGCGCGGGCTGCCCCCGACGACCGTCCGGTACTTTCCCGTCACCGGCTTGTCGAGCAGCCTCGGCGGCCGCACCGACGTCCAGTCGGTCGCCGAGCGCGCCAGCTCCTCCTCCATGACGCGCAGATCGGCGTACACGTCCTTCAGGACCGCGCCGACCACCGACAGCATGGCGCGGTCCAGGAGCGGCTGGCCCTCGGGCACCGGCCCGAGCGGAGCCGCGCTGACCACCAGCAGGCGTCGCGTGCTCTCCGCCTCCATCGCCCGCAGCACCCGGCGGGTGAGGTGCGCGGCGATCCCCGCGTCCTTGCGGGTGCGGGCCCCGAGCCCGGAGAGCACGGCGTCACGCCCCGCCACCGCCCGGCGCAGCGTCTCCAGGTCCCCGTCGCTCAGCTGTGCCGGGAAGACCTCCAGGCGCTGCCCCGTCACGCCGAACCGCGCCGGATCGCGCACCACCGCTGTGACCCGGTGCCCCTCCGCCAGCGCCTGCTTGACGATCTCCTGTCCGATGCCGCCGGTCGCGCCGAAAACAGTGATCTTCATTGCGCACCCTCCCCAGGTGGGTAAGTATTCACTCACTTCACTTCCCATCAGGGTGGGTGAATGCTTACTCACCCGTCAAGCTCTCATGGAGCACACATGCAGAAGCCCGCAAGAGAGCGGATCCTCGACGCTTCCCACGAGCTGATGCGGACCATCGGCCTGGCCCGTACGACCACCAAGGAGATCGCCCGGGCCGCCGACTGCTCCGAGGCCGCGCTGTACAAGCACTTCGCGAGCAAGGAGGAGCTCTTCGTGGCCGTGCTGAAGGAGCGCCTGCCCGAGCTGGGCCCGCTCCTCCACCGCCTCACCGCCGATCCGGGGACCCGCTCCGTCGAGGAGAACCTCACCGAGATCGCCCGCCAGGCCGTCCACTTCTACGCGGAGAGCTTCCCGATCGCCGCCTCGCTCTACGCCGAGACCAAGCTCAAGCGCCGCCACGACGACTCGATGCGGGAGATGGGCACCGGCCCCCACACGCCCATCGAGGGCCTCGACACCTATCTGCGCTCGGAGTGCGAAGCCGGCCGCCTCAGCCCCGGCGCCGACACCTTCGCGGCCGCGTCACTGCTCCTGGGCGCCTGCGCCCAGCGCGCCTTCGCCTATGACTCCACCATCGGCAAGAAGCCCCCGCAGTCCGTGGACGAGTTCGCCGCCGCCCTCGCCCGGACCCTGCTGAACGGAATCAGCTAGCCAGCCAGTGATCGATCCCGGAGAGCAGCTTCGCCTGTACGTCACCGGGCGCGGCCGACCCGCGCACCGACTGCCGCGCCAGCTCCGCCAGCTCGGTGTCAGTGAACCCGTGGTGCTGCCGCGCCAGCTCGTACTGCGCCGCCAGCCGCGACCCGAACAGCAATGGGTCGTCCGCGCCCAGCGCCATCGGCACCCCGGCGTCGTACAGCGTCCGCAGGGGCACGTCCTCGGGCTTCTCGTACACCCCGAGCGCCACGTTCGACGCCGGGCACACCTCGCACGTCACGCCCCTCTCGGCCAGCTTCCGCAGCAGTCGCGGATCCTCGGCCGCCCGGACGCCGTGCCCGATCCTTGACGCCCGCAGATCGTCCAGGCAGTCCCGTACGGACGCCGGCCCGGTCAGCTCCCCGCCGTGCGGCGCGGCGAGCAGTCCGCCCTCGCGCGCGATCGCGAACGCGCGGTCGAAGTCCCTGGCCATGCCCCGACGCTCGTCGTTGGAGAGCCCGAAGCCGACGACCCCGCGGCCCGCGTACCGCACGGCGAGGCGCGCCAGCGTCCGCGCGTCCAGCGGGTGCTTCATCCGGTTCGCCGCGACCAGCACCCGCATCCCGAGCCCGGTCTCCCGCGACGCGCTGTCCACCGCGTCCAGAATGATCTCCAGGGCCGGGATCAGCCCGCCCAGCATCGGCGCGTACGACGTCGGGTCTACCTGGATCTCCAGCCACCCCGAGCCGTCCCGCACGTCCTCCTCGGCCGCCTCGCGCACCAGCCGCTGGATGTCCTCGGGCTCGCGCAGACACGAGCGGGCGGCGTCGTACAGCCGCTGGAAGCGGAACCAGCCCCGCTCGTCGGTCGCACGCAGCTTCGGCGGTTCCCCGCTCGTCAGGGCCTCCGGCAGGTGCACGCCGTACTTGTCGGCCAGATCGAGCAGCGTGCCGGGCCGCATCGACCCGGTGAAATGCAGATGCAGATGGGCCTTCGGCAGCAGTCGGACATCGCGCACACTCAACATCCCAAGATCCTGCCGTACACACGAGCCGCCCGGAAGCACCTTTTCTCGAACGAGTGGCCGCCCGAACGCAGAAACGGGCCCCCGGCCGCTGTCGGGGACCCGTTCAGTCACTGAGAAGCAATTGCTAGTCGCGGGCCTCCGCCAGCAGCTTCTGGATCCGCGACACGCCCTCGACCAGGTCCTCGTCGCCCAGCGCGTACGAAAGCCGCAGGTAACCCGGCGTGCCGAACGCCTCGCCCGGGACCACCGCCACCTCGACCTCGTCCAGGATCAGCGCGGCCAGCTCGACCGAGTCCTGCGGGCGCTTGCCGCGGATCTCCTTGCCGAGCAGTCCCTTGACCGAGGGGTACGCGTAGAACGCGCCCTCCGGTTCAGGGCAGACGACGCCGTCGATCTCGTTGAGCATCCGCACCATCGTCCGGCGGCGGCGGTCGAAGGCGGAACGCATCTCGGCGACCGCGTCCAGGTCACCGGAGACCGCGGCCAGCGCCGCCGCCTGCGCGACGTTGGAGACGTTCGACGTGGCGTGCGACTGCAGGTTGGTCGCGGCCTTCACCACGTCCTTCGGGCCGATGATCCACCCCACGCGCCAGCCGGTCATCGCGTAGGTCTTGGCGACGCCGTTGACCACGATGCACTTGTCCCGCAGCTCGGGCAGGACCGCCGGGAGGGAGACCGCGGACGCGTCGCCGTACACCAGGTGCTCGTAGATCTCGTCCGTCAGCACCCACAGACCGTGCTCGACGGCCCAGCGGCCGATCGCCTCGGTCTCGGCCTCGGTGTACACCGCGCCGGTCGGGTTGGACGGGGAGACGAAGAGGACCACCTTGGTCTTCTCCGTACGGGCCGCCTCCAGCTGCTCGACCGACACGCGGTAGCCGGTGGTCTCGTCGGCGACCACGTCGACCGGGACACCGCCCGCGAGGCGGATCGACTCGGGGTACGTCGTCCAGTACGGCGCCGGGACGATGACCTCGTCGCCCGGGTCCAGGATCGCGGCGAAGGCCTCGTAGATGGCCTGCTTGCCGCCGTTGGTGACCAGGACCTGCGAGGCGTCCGGCTCGTAGCCGGAGTCGCGCAGCGTCTTCGCGGCGATCGCGGCCTTGAGCTCGGGGAGCCCGCCGGCCGGCGTGTAGCGGTGGTACTTCGGGTTGCGGCAGGCCTCGATCGCGGCCTCGACGATGTAACCGGGCGTGGGGAAGTCGGGCTCGCCGGCGCCGAAGCCGATGACCGGACGGCCGGCGGCCTTCAGGGCCTTGGCCTTGGCGTCCACGGCAAGGGTTGCGGACTCGGAGATCGCGCCGATTCGGGCTGAGACCCGGCGCTCGGTGGGAGGAGTTGCAGCGCTCATACGGCCCATCGTCCCAGACCACAAACACGCCGGGCGCACAGATGCCGAGGGGTGGACGCGAAGCGGTCCGGGGCGGTCTGTTCGACGCCGGGCCTGTGACCACGTACACTCACTCGTCGTTGGCCCTCAACGGCAGCTCCTCCGTGCGCACTCCATGCACTCGGCCGGATGCGGTAGGTTGGGGTAACCACAAAGGGTCGTAGCTCAATTGGTAGAGCACTGGTCTCCAAAACCAGCGGTTGGGGGTTCAAGTCCCTCCGGCCCTGCTACACGCATCTTCGCCAGGATGTGTGCGCATGTACGTACTTCTATGCACCGCCGTGCGGCTCCACCGGGCGCGGCACGGCCACGACCCGGAATCAGGTGAGTAGCGTGACGGACGCCGTGGGCTCCATCGACATGCCTGATGCCCAGGACGAGACGCCGGATTCCAAGAAGAAGTCCCGCAAGGGCGGCAAGCGCGGCAAGAAGGGCCCCCTGGGCCGTCTCGCGCTCTTCTACCGCCAGATCGTCGCCGAGCTGCGCAAGGTCGTGTGGCCCACCCGCAGCCAGCTGACGACGTACACCACCGTGGTGATTATCTTCGTCGTCGTCATGATCGGCATCGTGACCGTGATCGACATGGGCTTCGCCCGAGCCGTCAAGTACGTTTTCGGCTGATCCCGCGTAGGGCGCCCTTCCCGGCGCCCCTTTCGCACGTTCCACCCATTTGTATCCAGGAAGAAGCAGCCACCGTGTCTGACCCGAACCTGAACGACGCCGTTGAGCCGAGCGAAAGCGCGGAGTCCGCTGAGGACCAGCTCGACATCGTCGAGGCGGCCGACGAGGACCAGGCGGAAGCTGCTGACGCGGCTGCGGGCGAGTCGGCGGAAGAGTCCGCCGTGAGCGCCGAGGACGACGAGGACATCGCGGAGGAAGCCGCCGAGGCGGACGACGCCGAGGAAGAGGCCGACGCCGAGGAAGAGGCCGACGCCGAGGAAGAGGCCGCGGAGCCGGTCGACCCGATCGCCGCCCTCCGCGAGGAGCTCCGCACCCTGCCCGGCGAGTGGTACGTCATCCACACGTACGCCGGGTACGAGAAGCGCGTGAAGGCGAACCTGGAGCAGCGCGCGGTGTCGCTGAACGTCGAGGAGTTCATCTACCAGGCGGAAGTGCCCGAGGAAGAGATCGTCCAGATCAAGAACGGCGAGCGCAAGAACGTCCGCCAGAACAAGCTTCCCGGTTACGTCCTGGTCCGCATGGACCTCACCAACGAGTCCTGGGGCGTCGTCCGCAACACCCCCGGTGTCACCGGCTTCGTCGGCAACGCCTACGACCCGTACCCGCTGACGCTGGACGAGATCGTCAAGATGCTCGCCCCGGAGGCCGAGGAGAAGGCCGCCCGCGAGGCAGCCGAGGCCGAGGGCAAGCCGGCGCCCAGCCGCAAGATGGAGGTCCAGGTTCTGGACTTCGAGGTGGGCGACTCGGTCACGGTCACCGACGGCCCCTTCGCGACCCTCCAGGCGACGATCAACGAGATCAACGCCGACTCGAAGAAGGTCAAGGGCCTCGTCGAGATCTTCGGTCGCGAGACCCCGGTCGAGCTCAGCTTCGACCAGATCCAGAAGAACTGACCCTTTCTGGACACCCGCTTCCGACCAGGTCAGACCGGCTCTCGCAGCTGGTCTGACCTGCTCGGTTTTTAGCCGCACCTCGATACCCGTTATCGTTGTGCGGTATGCCTCCGTCCGGTGATCGGATGGCAGGAAACTCTCACTAGGACCCGGAGAGAGCAATGCCTCCCAAGAAGAAGAAGGTCACGGGGCTCATCAAGCTCCAGATCAACGCCGGCGCGGCCAACCCGGCTCCGCCGGTCGGCCCCGCGCTGGGCCAGCACGGCGTCAACATCATGGAGTTCTGCAAGGCCTACAACGCCGCGACCGAGTCGCAGCGTGGCATGGTCGTGCCGGTGGAGATCACGGTCTACGAGGACCGCTCCTTCACCTTCGTGACGAAGACCCCTCCGGCCGCCAAGCTGATCCTCAAGGCCGCGGGCGTGGACAAGGGATCGGGCGAGCCCCACAAGACCAAGGTCGCGAAGCTCACCGCCGCTCAGGTGCGCGAGATCTCGACGGTCAAGCTCCCCGACCTGAACGCCAACGACCTCGAGGCCGCGGACAAGATCATCGCCGGCACCGCCCGTTCCATGGGCATCACGGTCGAGGGCTGAAAGTCCCCGTAGCACCTCAGTGGTAGGGCCAAGCGCTGGTCCGCACCACGACTCCACCCTCCATACCCCAGGAGCAGAAGTGAAGCGCAGCAAGAACTTCCGCAGCGCGGACGCGAAGATCGACCGGGAGCGCCTGTACGCCCCGCTCGAGGCCGTCCGTCTCGCCAAGGACACCTCCACCACGAAGTTCGACGGCACCGTCGAGGTCGCCATGCGTCTGGGCGTCGACCCGCGCAAGGCCGACCAGATGGTCCGCGGCACCGTGAACCTGCCGCACGGCACCGGCAAGACCGCCCGGGTCCTGGTCTTCGCGACCGGTGACCGTGCTGCGGCCGCGGAAGCCGCCGGCGCCGACATCGTCGGCTCCGACGAGCTCATCGACGAGGTCGCGAAGGGCCGTCTGGACTTCGACGCCGTCGTCGCCACCCCGGACCTCATGGGCAAGGTCGGCCGCCTCGGCCGTGTGCTCGGTCCGCGTGGTCTGATGCCGAACCCGAAGACCGGAACGGTCACCCCGGACGTGGCGAAGGCTGTCACGGACATCAAGGGCGGCAAGATCGAGTTCCGCGTCGACAAGCACTCGAACCTGCACTTCATCATCGGCAAGGTCTCCTTCGACGAGACGAAGCTGGTCGAGAACTACGCCGCGGCGCTGGAGGAGATCCTCCGTCTCAAGCCGTCCGCCGCGAAGGGCCGCTACATCAAGAAGGCCGCCCTCGCCACGACGATGGGTCCCGGCATCCCGCTGGACCCGAACCGCACCCGTAACCTCCTCGTCGAGGAGGACCCGGCAGCTGTCTGACCGGGTCGGGCCTGACGGCCCGCCGAGTGGCTCAGTCGGGCCCCGCACCTCCTCCGGGAGACGCGGGGCCCGATTTGCTTGTGGGTAACCCGTTCGCGTAGTCTTCCCCAGAAGCCAAAGACCGCTGGTCGTTGCCGTGCCTTGCGAAAGGTGCGGTGGCCGAAGGATCCGCTAGGTGCGGACGACCTGCGCAGGTGTCGTGGAAAGCTCCCGGGATCGTTCCGGTCGAGCTCAGCCCCGTGCGCCTGCGCCGGGGCGTTTCGTTTTGCCCAGCCCCTTCTGAGCGGTCCTCATCACCCGGAAGGAGGCCGACGCTCTATGGCAAGGCCCGACAAGGCTGCCGCGGTAGCCGAGCTCGCGGACCAGTTCCGTAGCTCGAACGCCGCCGTGCTGACCGAGTACCGGGGTCTCACCGTGACGCAGCTCAAGACGCTGCGTCGTTCGCTCGGTGAGAACGCCCAGTACGCCGTGGTGAAGAACACGCTGACCAAGATCGCGGCCAACGAGGCCGGGATCAACACGCTGGACGACCTGTTCGCAGGTCCGACGGCGGTTGCCTTCATCACCGGTGACCCGGTGGAGTCGGCGAAGGGTCTTCGTGACTTCGCCAAGGAGAACCCGAACCTGATCATCAAGGGCGGTGTCCTTGACGGCAAGGCGCTGTCCGCCGATGAGATCAAGAAGCTTGCGGACCTCGAGTCCCGCGAGGTTCTGCTCGCCAAGCTGGCGGGCGCCATGAAGGGCAAGCAGTCCCAGACTGCCTCGCTGTTCAAGGCGCTTCCCTCGAAGTTCGTCCGCACCGCGGAGGCGCTTCGTGCCAAGCAGGCCGAGCAGGGCGGTGCCGAGTAATTCGGCTCGCTTTCTGACCGACGCCGTCTAGGCGCCGGTCGCAGCGGGCCGGAAGTACGCCCGCCTCACATGTACATCGGCACCAGCCGAATTAGTGGAAGGACGCCATCATGGCGAAGCTCGCCCAGGAAGACCTGCTCGCGCAGTTCGAGGAGATGACCCTCATCGAGCTCTCCGAGTTCGTGAAGGCCTTCGAGGAGAAGTTCGACGTCACCGCCGCCGCCGCGGTCGCCGCCGTCGCCCCGGGTGCCCCCGGCGCCCCCGCCGAGGCCGCTGAGGAGCAGGACGAGTTCGACGTCATCCTCACCGGTGCCGGCGACAAGAAGATCCAGGTCATCAAGGTCGTGCGTGAGCTGACCTCGCTGGGTCTGAAGGAGGCCAAGGACCTCGTCGACGGCGCTCCGAAGCCGGTCCTCGAGAAGGTCACCAAGGAGGCCGCCGAGAAGGCTGCCGAGTCCCTCAAGGGCGCGGGCGCGGCCGTCGAGGTCAAGTGACCTCGTTGAGTCTCTGACTCAGCTGCTCTCGTCCTAAGGGCGACCACCCGTTCGGGTGGTCGCCCTTAGGCGTTTCCGGGGCGCCGTTCTTGCCCTCGGCGCTGTGGCGAGTATCGTGATCTTCGCCGTACGCCTCGCGGTGTCCAGGTGCTGTGCGGCGCCGTGGCCGGCGTCCGCCCCTTCCGGAGGGGCGGGGGGCCTTGACGAACTGCACGAGGCGCGCAATTCTCAGGACGCGTTGTCATACCGATCCGGATCCGAGGCATGGATCGGCGACGTAGAGGGCAGTATCGATATGCGCATACAGCGCATGGTTTTCCGCAGGAGTTGAGTACAGCGAGGGTCTCAAAGAACCCGCTCTGGACATCAGTGAGCCGAGTGGCTACACTGACCCTTTGCGCTGCCTGTTAGCTGCCTCCTGCCCGTCACCAGGGGCATGCCCACGCTCGAGCATCGATGACCGACTTCCCTGACCAGGGATATCTGCCGCTGTGCCAGCTTGGGACCGGTACGCGCGTAGTGAGTCCGAGCCCTCGGAAGGACCCCCTCTTGGCCGCCTCGCGCAACGCCTCGACCTCCAATACGAACAACGGCGCCAGCACCGCCCCGCTGCGCATCTCCTTTGCAAAGATCAAGGAGCCTCTCGAGGTTCCCAACCTCCTCGCGCTGCAGACCGAGAGCTTTGACTGGCTGCTCGGCAATGCCGCTTGGAAGGGTCGCGTCGAGGCCGCTCTCGAGAGCGGACAGGACGTCCCCACCAAGTCTGGTCTGGAAGAGATCTTCGAGGAGATCTCGCCGATCGAAGACTTCTCCGGGTCGATGTCGCTGACGTTCCGCGACCACCGCTTCGAGCCTCCGAAGAACTCGATCGACGAGTGCAAGGAGCGCGACTTCACGTTCGCGGCTCCCCTCTTCGTCACCGCGGAGTTCACCAACAACGAGACCGGCGAGATCAAGTCCCAGACGGTCTTCATGGGCGACTTCCCGCTCATGACGAACAAGGGCACCTTCGTCATCAACGGCACCGAGCGTGTCGTGGTGTCGCAGCTGGTCCGCTCGCCGGGTGTCTACTTCGACTCCTCCATCGACAAGACGTCCGACAAGGACATCTTCTCGGCCAAGATCATCCCGTCCCGGGGTGCCTGGCTGGAGATGGAGATCGACAAGCGCGACATGGTCGGTGTCCGCATCGACCGCAAGCGCAAGCAGTCCGTCACCGTCCTCCTCAAGGCTCTCGGCTGGACCACCGAGCAGATCCTCGAGGAGTTCGGCGAGTACGAGTCCATGCGCGCCACCCTGGAGAAGGACCACACCCAGGGCCAGGACGACGCGCTGCTCGACATCTACCGCAAGCTGCGCCCGGGCGAGCCGCCCACGCGCGAGGCTGCTCAGACGCTGCTCGAGAACCTCTACTTCAACCCCAAGCGCTACGACCTCGCGAAGGTCGGCCGCTACAAGGTGAACAAGAAGCTCGGCGCCGATGAGCCGCTGAACGCCGGCGTCCTCACCAGCAAGGACATCATCGCCACCATCAAGTACCTGGTCCGGCTGCACGCCGGCGAGGTCGAGACGGTCGGCGAGTCGGGTCGCAGCATCGTCGTCGAGACCGACGACATCGACCACTTCGGCAACCGTCGTCTGCGCAACGTCGGCGAGCTCATCCAGAACCAGGTCCGCACGGGTCTGGCTCGTATGGAGCGCGTCGTGCGCGAGCGCATGACGACTCAGGACGTCGAGGCGATCACGCCTCAGACCCTGATCAACATCCGGCCGGTCGTTGCCTCCATCAAGGAGTTCTTCGGCACCAGCCAGCTGTCGCAGTTCATGGACCAGAACAACCCGCTGTCGGGTCTCACCCACAAGCGCCGTCTGTCGGCTCTTGGCCCGGGTGGTCTCTCCCGTGAGCGGGCCGGCTTCGAGGTCCGTGACGTGCACCCGTCCCACTACGGCCGCATGTGCCCGATCGAGACTCCCGAAGGCCCGAACATCGGTCTGATCGGTTCGCTCGCCTCGTACGGCCGTGTCAACGCGTTCGGCTTCGTCGAGACGCCGTACCGCAAGGTCGTCGACGGTGTCGTCACCGACGACGTCGACTACCTGACCGCCGATGAGGAAGACCGCTTCGTCATCGCGCAGGCCAACGCGACGCTGGGTGAGGACATGCGCTTCACCGAGTCGCGCGTGCTCGTCCGCCGTCGTGGCGGCGAGATCGACTACATCCCCGGCGACGACGTCGACTACATGGACGTCTCGCCGCGCCAGATGGTGTCGGTCGCCACCGCGATGATCCCGTTCCTCGAGCACGACGACGCCAACCGCGCGCTCATGGGCGCGAACATGATGCGTCAGGCCGTGCCGCTGATCACGTCCGAGGCGCCGCTCGTCGGCACCGGCATGGAGTACCGCTGCGCGGTCGACGCCGGTGACGTCATCAAGGCGGAGAAGGACGGTGTGGTCCAGGAGGTCTCCGCGGACTACGTCACCGTCACCAACGACGACGGCACGTACACCACGTACCGGATCGCCAAGTTCTCCCGCTCGAACCAGGGCACCTCGGTCAACCAGAAGGTTGTCGTGGACGAGGGCGCCCGCGTCGTCGAGGGCCAGGTCCTCGCCGACGGTCCGGCCACCCAGCAGGGTGAGATGGCGCTCGGCAAGAACCTCCTCGTGGCGTTCATGCCGTGGGAGGGCCACAACTACGAAGACGCGATCATCCTCAGCCAGCGTCTGGTGCAGGACGACGTCCTCTCCTCGATCCACATCGAGGAGCACGAGGTCGACGCCCGTGACACCAAGCTCGGCCCGGAGGAGATCACCCGGGACATCCCGAACGTCTCCGAAGAGGTCCTCGCGGACCTCGACGAGCGCGGCATCATCCGTATCGGTGCCGAGGTCGTCGCCGGTGACATCCTCGTCGGCAAGGTCACGCCCAAGGGCGAGACCGAGCTGACGCCGGAGGAGCGCCTGCTGCGCGCGATCTTCGGCGAGAAGGCGCGCGAGGTGCGCGACACCTCGCTGAAGGTCCCGCACGGCGAGGTCGGCAAGATCATCGGCGTCCGCGTCTTCGACCGCGAAGAGGGCGACGAGCTGCCGCCGGGCGTGAACCAGCTGGTCCGCGTCTACGTCGCGCAGAAGCGCAAGATCACCGATGGTGACAAGCTCGCCGGCCGTCACGGCAACAAGGGCGTCATCTCGAAGATCCTGCCGATCGAGGACATGCCGTTCCTGGAGGACGGCACCCCGGTCGACATCATCCTCAACCCGCTGGGTGTCCCGTCCCGAATGAACCCGGGACAGGTCCTCGAGATCCACCTGGGCTGGCTCGCCAGCCAGGGCTGGAAGGTCGAGGGCAGCGAGGACTGGATGGAGCGTCTGAAGGCCATCGGCGCCGACGAGGTCGCCCCCGGCACCAACGTCGCCACGCCGGTCTTCGACGGTGCGCGCGAGGACGAGATCTCCGGTCTCTTCGAGTCCACGATCCCGAACCGCGACGGCAACCGGATGGTCCTTCCGTCCGGCAAGGCCCACCTGTTCGACGGCCGCTCCGGCGAGCCGTTCCCGGACCCGGTCTCGGTCGGGTACATGTACATCCTCAAGCTCCACCACCTGGTCGACGACAAGCTCCACGCCCGTTCGACCGGTCCGTACTCCATGATCACCCAGCAGCCGCTGGGTGGTAAGGCCCAGTTCGGTGGCCAGCGCTTCGGTGAGATGGAGGTGTGGGCGCTCGAGGCTTACGGCGCCGCTTACGCCCTCCAGGAACTGCTGACCATCAAGTCCGACGACGTCACCGGCCGCGTGAAGGTCTACGAGGCCATCGTCAAGGGCGAGAACATTCCTGAGCCCGGCATCCCCGAGTCCTTCAAGGTGCTCATCAAGGAGATGCAGTCCCTGTGCCTCAACGTGGAGGTGCTGTCCTCGGACGGCATGTCCATCGAGATGCGCGACACCGACGAGGACGTCTTCCGCGCTGCGGAAGAGCTCGGTATCGACCTGTCCCGGCGCGAGCCGAGCAGCGTCGAAGAGGTCTGACGGGTTGGCCGGCCGCTGCTTCACCGCAGCGGCCGGCTCTCCCCGGACCCGTTCAGACCATGATTGACTCTCGACCCCGAAAGAGGGATTGACGACAAGTGCTCGACGTCAACTTCTTCGACGAGCTGCGGATCGGCCTCGCCACCGCGGACGACATCCGGACCTGGTCGCACGGCGAAGTGAAGAAGCCGGAGACCATCAACTACCGCACGCTCAAGCCCGAGAAGGACGGACTCTTCTGCGAGAAGATCTTCGGCCCGACCCGGGACTGGGAGTGCTACTGCGGCAAGTACAAGCGTGTCCGCTTCAAGGGCATCATCTGCGAGCGCTGCGGCGTCGAGGTCACTCGCGCCAAGGTGCGTCGTGAGCGGATGGGCCACATTGAGCTGGCCGCCCCTGTCACGCACATCTGGTACTTCAAGGGCGTTCCTTCGCGCCTCGGCTACCTGCTCGACCTCGCGCCGAAGGACCTCGAGAAGGTCATCTACTTCGCCGCGTACATGATCACGTTCGTGGACGAGGAGCGCCGCACGCGCGACCTGCCGTCGCTGGAGGCGCACGTCTCCGTGGAGCGTCAGCAGATCGAGAACCGCCGCGACGCCGACCTCGAAGCCCGTGCCAAGAAGCTCGAGACCGACCTGGCCGAGCTCGAGGCCGAGGGCGCCAAGGCCGACGTGCGCCGCAAGGTGCGCGAAGGCGCCGAGCGTGAGATGAAGCAGCTGCGCGACCGTGCGCAGCGCGAGATCGACCGTCTCGACGAGGTGTGGAGCCGCTTCAAGAACCTCAAGGTCCAGGACCTCGAGGGCGACGAGCTGCTCTACCGCGAGCTGCGCGACCGCTTCGGCACGTACTTCGACGGCTCGATGGGCGCCGCTGCTCTGCAGAAGCGCCTGGAGTCCTTCGACCTGGACGAAGAGGCCGAGAAGCTCCGCGAGATCATCCGTACCGGCAAGGGCCAGAAGAAGACCCGTGCGCTCAAGCGCCTCAAGGTCGTCTCGGCGTTCCTGCAGACCAGCAACAGCCCCAAGGGCATGGTGCTGGACTGCGTCCCGGTCATCCCGCCGGACCTGCGTCCGATGGTGCAGCTGGACGGTGGCCGCTTCGCGACCTCCGACCTGAACGACCTGTACCGCCGCGTGATCAACCGTAACAACCGCCTCAAGCGTCTCCTTGACCTCGGTGCCCCGAGATCATCGTGAACAACGAGAAGCGCATGCTTCAGGAGGCCGTCGACGCGCTCTTCGACAACGGCCGTCGTGGTCGCCCGGTCACGGGCCCCGGCAACCGTCCGCTGAAGTCGCTGTCCGACATGCTCAAGGGCAAGCAGGGTCGCTTCCGTCAGAACCTTCTCGGCAAGCGTGTGGACTACTCCGCGCGTTCCGTGATCGTCGTCGGCCCGCAGCTCAAGCTGCACCAGTGCGGTCTGCCCAAGGCCATGGCGCTGGAGCTCTTCAAGCCGTTCGTGATGAAGCGCCTGGTCGACCTGAACCACGCGCAGAACATCAAGTCGGCGAAGCGCATGGTCGAGCGCGGCCGCACGGTCGTGTACGACGTCCTGGAAGAGGTCATCGCCGAGCACCCGGTTCTGCTGAACCGTGCGCCGACGCTGCACCGCCTCGGCATCCAGGCCTTCGAGCCGCAGCTGGTCGAGGGCAAGGCCATCCAGATCCACCCGCTCGTCTGCACCGCGTTCAACGCGGACTTCGACGGTGACCAGATGGCCGTGCACCTGCCGCTCTCCGCGGAGGCGCAGGCCGAGGCCCGCATCCTGATGCTGTCCTCGAACAACATCCTGAAGCCGGCCGACGGTCGTCCCGTCACCATGCCGACCCAGGACATGGTTCTCGGTCTCTTCTTCCTCACGACCGACGAGGAAGAACGCAAGGTCATCGGCGCGGGCCGCTCCTTCGGCTCCACCGCCGAGGCGACCATGGCGTTCGACAACCGCGAGCTCTCGCTCCAGGCGAAGGTCGACATCCGCTTCCCGGTGGGCACCATCCCGCCGCGTGGCTGGGTGCCGCCGGTCGCCGAGGAGGGCGAGCAGGAGTACCAGCAGGGCGACAGCTTCCGGCTGCGTACGACCCTGGGCCGCGCGCTCTTCAACGAGCTGCTGCCCGAGGACTACCCGTTCGTCGACTACTCGGTGGGCAAGAAGCAGCTCTCCGAGATCGTCAACGACCTGGCGGAGCGCTACCCCAAGGTCATCGTGGCGGCGACGCTCGACAACCTGAAGGCGGCCGGCTTCCACTGGGCGACCCGTTCGGGCGTCACCGTGGCCATCTCCGACGTCGTCGTGCCCGAGGCCAAGAAGGCCATCGTCAAGGGCTACGAGGCACAGGACGAGAAGGTCCAGAAGCAGTACGAGCGCGGTCTCATCACCAAGGAAGAGCGCACTCAGGAGCTCATCGCGATCTGGACCAAGGCGACCAACGAGGTTGCCGAGGCGATGAACGCGAACTTCCCCAAGACGAACCCCATCTTCATGATGGTTGACTCGGGTGCCCGAGGAAACATGATGCAGATGCGCCAGATCGCCGGTATGCGTGGTCTGGTGTCGAACGCCAAGAACGAGACCATCCCGCGGCCCATCAAGGCGTCGTTCCGTGAGGGTCTGTCCGTGCTGGAGTACTTCATCTCCACCCACGGTGCCCGTAAGGGTCTGGCCGACACCGCCCTGCGTACCGCCGACTCGGGTTACCTGACCCGTCGTCTGGTGGACGTCTCGCAGGACGTGATCATCCGCGAGGAGGACTGCGGCACCGACCGCGGCCTCAAGCTGAAGATCGCGGAGAAGGGTGCCGACGGCATCCTCCGCAAGACCGACGACGTCGAGACGAGCGTGTACGCGCGCATGCTCGCCGAGGACGTCGTCATCGACGGCAAGGTCATCGCGCCGGCCAACGTCGACCTCGGTGACGTGCTCATCGACCAGCTGGTCATGCACGGCGTCGAGGAGGTCAAGACCCGCTCGGTCCTGACCTGCGAGTCCGCGGTCGGCACCTGTGCCTTCTGCTACGGCCGCTCGCTGGCCACCGGCAAGCTGGTCGACATCGGTGAGGCGGTCGGCATCATCGCCGCCCAGTCCATCGGTGAGCCCGGCACGCAGCTGACGATGCGTACCTTCCACACCGGTGGTGTGGCCGGTGACGACATCACCCAGGGTCTGCCCCGTGTCGTCGAGCTCTTCGAGGCCCGTACGCCCAAGGGTGTCGCCCCGATCTCGGAGGCGGCCGGCCGCATCCGCATCGAGGAGACCGAGAAGACCAAGAAGATCGTCGTCACCCCGGACGACGGCAGCGACGAGACGGCGTTCCCGATCTCGAAGCGGGCCCGTCTGCTGGTGGGCGAGGGCGACCACGTCGAGGTGGGCCAGAAGCTCACCGTGGGTGCCACCAACCCGCACGACGTGCTGCGGATCCTCGGTCAGCGCGCGGTCCAGGTGCACCTGGTCGGCGAGGTCCAGAAGGTCTACAACAGCCAGGGTGTGTCGATCCACGACAAGCACATCGAGATCATCATCCGGCAGATGCTCCGCCGCGTGACGATCATCGAGTCGGGCGACGCCGAGCTGCTTCCGGGCGAGCTCGTCGAGCGCGGCCGCTTCGAGGGCGAGAACCGTCGTGTGGTCACGGAAGGCGGCCACCCGGCCTCCGGCCGTCCGCAGCTGATGGGTATCACCAAGGCCTCGCTGGCGACCGAGTCGTGGCTGTCGGCGGCGTCCTTCCAGGAGACGACCAGGGTTCTGACGGACGCGGCGATCAACGCCAAGTCCGACTCCCTGATCGGCCTCAAGGAGAACGTCATCATCGGTAAGCTCATCCCGGCCGGTACGGGCCTGTCCCGCTACCGCAACATCCGGGTCGAGCCGACCGAGGAGGCCAAGGCCGCGATGTACTCGGCCGTCGGCTACGACGACATCGACTACTCGCCGTTCGGCACCGGCTCCGGCCAGGCCGTTCCGCTGGAGGACTACGACTACGGTCCGTACAACCAGTAAGAGCGCGTGTCTGTACGTCCACAGGGCGGTCACCCTTCACGGGGTGGCCGCCCTGCGGCGTTTCCTGGACCGGTTCTCGTACTGAGTTGCGAAGTCCGCCTCCATGGATCACAGTTGGGGCAGCGGCAGAGCTGCGCCCGGGACCCCCGGGCGGCGGACCTGCCGCTTCGTGTTTTCCGCAGCAGCGCAGCACAGGCCCCCGAAGGGAGTGTCCATGTGAGTCCCCTCGCCTTCCCGGACGCGGAACGGCTCGTCGTCGATCACCTCAAGAACCGGCCGGAGTTGGCCGGGACGGTGGTCGACAACAAGCCCCCGGCCGGTTTCGACGGCACCCAGAAGGCCGTCCTCGTCTCCCGCGTCGGCGGCGCGTGGGTGGATGATCTCCACCTCGACCAGCCGCTGATCGACCTGGAGGTGTACGGGCCGGACAAGACGGCGGCGCACACGGTCGCGCTGGCGGCCCGTACCGCGGTTCTCACCCTGACCGGTACCACGTACGGCGGGGCGGCGGTCACCGATGTCGCCGAGGCGGACGGGCCGCGCTGGCTGCCCGACTACAACCGGCCCGCCGGCAACCGCTACCTCTCGACCGTCCGGATCTCCGTCCGGCCCGCTTGACCCGACCATTCTTCCTCGCAGGCCCCGCCACCGGCGGGGCCTTCGTCATTTCCGTACACCGGCGCGACGGTATCCGCCGCCGCGCCACCCATCCAAGGAGCAGACATGGCAGGCAACAACGGCAGTCAGATCCGCGTCGCCGGAACCGGCCGGATCCTCGTCGCGAAGGCCGGGACGACCGGTCCGGCCGCTCCGGCCCACACCGGTGACGAGTGGGCGGCCGGCTGGACCGAGCTGGGCTACACCACCACCGACGGCATCAAGTTCAACAAGAAGGACAAGATCGACCCGGTCGACACCTGGCAGTCGGTGAGCCCGGCGCGGTTCATCTACTCGGACCGCGATCTGACGGTGAAGTTCCAGCTGCTCCAGCTGAACAAGGACACGCTGTCGTTCTTCATGGGGGGCGACGCCGTCACCCCGGTGACCGCCACCGGTGTCACCGACACGTACCAGTACAAGCTTGCCGCCGAGCCGAAGCAGGACGAGCGTCAGCTCGGCATCGAGTTCAAGGACGGTGCGGACGTCACGTACCGCTTCATCATCCCGCGCGGCCAGGTCACCGAGACCGAGGAGATCGGGCTGTCCCGTACGGGCGCGCTGAAGCTCGGTGTCACCTTCACGGCGCTGGCCGCCGAGAACAGCTCGACCCTGGCCACGTGGATCATGAAGGACAAGGCCTTCGGCGCTGTGTAAGGCCCGGTGACGGCGGCGGGGGCCCGTTCCGCGGGTCCCCGCCGCTCCTCCCGTGCCCTCGGGCACGCTCCCACGTTCCGTTCCGCTTCCGCACCCTGCACCCCTTCCGCAAAGGAGCCCTTTCATGTCCGGCTTCAACGTCAACGCCGCTCGCGCCCAGCGCCTCGAAGCGCTCGGCCGCGCCTGGACCTTCGAGCTCGACGACGACGTCTTCGAGCTGCCGACCGAGCTGACCCGGGCGACCGCCCGCAAGCTGCGCGACCTCGACGACAACGACGTCGACGGTCTGCTGCGGCTGCTGCTCGGCGAGAAGCAGTACGCGCGCTTCGACCACCACGAGATCACCATGCAGGACATCGCCGCCATCCTGGAGGCGTACGGCAAGGAGACCGGGCTCGGCCTGGGGGAAGACTGAGCCTCGGTGCGTTCGTCGATGAACACGCCGAGGCCCTCGAGGCGGACCTGCTCCGCCATTACGGCCTCGATCTGCTCGACTGGCACCGCGGTCTGATGACCTCCAGACGGCTCTCGGTGCTGCTCAAGCACCTGCCGCGGGACAGTGCGGTGGCGCGGGAACTGCACGGGGAGGCGGCCGAGTGGTCGGTCTCCGACTATCTGCTGGCCACGACGGTGGACCAGCTGGCCGAAGCGAACTGGATGTTCGCCACCGTGAATCAGGACGAGGACGCGGAGCGCCTCGACTTTCCGGCGCCGGTGCCGCGTCCGGGCGCTGAGCCCGCTGCCGAAGCGCCGGCGGTGGAGCCGGAAGCACCGGGGCCGGGTCCGGCCCAGCTGGTGTCGTTCTTCGGGTGACGGCGCTCACCCGGCTCGCCCCCCTGCGCCGGCGTCGCGAGCTCCATGTGTGTTCGCTCGCTCAGCCGAAGCCCCTCGCGCCGGCAAACACCACACAGCCTGCCTGAACCACTGCCCAGGTACCGGTGCTGACCGGGGACCAGGGCAGCAGGCGTCGCAGTTCGGCCTGCGTACGGGACAGGCCCGGGAATGCGGGGTCGAAGACGACCGGGAGGGGCTCTCCTTTTTCGCCCGTCAGCCCGAAGTCGTCCGACTTCGCTGTCCGGAAGTGCAGCCCGTTCTTGTGGTCCCGGTAGCTGTAGGAGAGCGAAAAGGAACCGTTCAGGTAGTACGAGGAACGGTATGTCCCCGCTGTTTTGGCCCCCCTCTTCTTCAGGCGCAGATGCGCGTAGAGGCGTGTTGCGGCGAAGGGGAATATGGCTGCCGTGGGGGCGACGAGTATTACGTAGGAGATCCAGGGCGGGAAATCGAGATACGTCATGCGAACTCCATCGGGGATCGACATGCCATAAGGAAAGGGAGGACTGGTGGCTACTCCGACACCGGCACCGGCACCCAAGGAAGAGGCGTGGGTTCGCCCCTTCTGGATGAACAAGAACGATATCGAGCACCAGAAGGCACTGTATCGCGACCTTCAGCACTCGGTCACGCTGATCAAGTACGAACTCGGCGGCCTGGCCTTGGGGTTGACGTTCGTCAAGGCGGATTTCACCCTCCTCAAGGCGGACGAGAAGGGCATAACGCTGCGCGGACGTCAGGTCGTCACGTTCCCCTGGGCGGACCAGAAGAAGTCCCTGCAGGAGCGCATCGACCGGGTCAACAAAAAGGTCAGCGAAGATCAGGAGGTCATAAATAAGAAGATTGACCGTCTGGAATCCATCAAGGGAAGGGTGGAGGAGGGCGGGGGCAACGCGCGTGAATTGCGGGATCAGGCCGGATCGGGGGGGCGGGCGAACGCCGCACGAAAAGTCATGGATATTCGCTTCGCCATGGGACGGGAAGTGCATCGGGCGGAGATGCTCGAGAAGAAGGTCGACCGGAAGGTGGCGAAGATCGAGGGGCGTGCCGAAAAGCTCACGAAACTCGAAGCGCGCATGGAAGTGATCAAGAAAGAGGAAGAGGACCTCAAAAAGGCCGGGAGAGAAGCGAACGAGAACGCCAGGGCTGCCAAGACCGCCGTCGGTCAGCTCCGCAGCGACCTGCGGAGCACGCTGAGCCAGGTCGTAGGGATTTCCAGGGCGCTCAGCGGCTGATGAGGGACGTGTCCGGGGTGCGGACCGTCGGTGTCCGCAGAACTAGGGAAAGGCAGGAGCGGGGATGTCACTCGCCGGAAGTCTGAGAACAGCCGGCTCTGCCATGCAGGGCTTCAACCGGATCGTGGCCGGTGGAACGACGCCACTGACCCGTCTCAAGTCGGCGGTAGGGCAGGGAAACTCCGCCCTCAACACCATCCGCGGCGGTGCGGACCGGGCAGGCGCCGCCATCGGGAAGCTGCGCACTTCCACCACACAGGGCGACACCGCGGTGGGCAAGCTGCGCACGGGGCTGCGCACCGCCAACACCTCGTTGGGCACCGCCAAGGGCGGGGCCGACAAGCTCAAGGGTGCGCTGGACAGGCTCAAGGGGTCGGCGGACAAGGCCAAGACCGCGCTCCAGGGGGTGAAGCAGCAGTCCGACGCCGTCGAGAAGTCCGTCGGGAGGGCCGGCAAGAACGCCGACAAAGCAGGAAAGACCATGGGAGGCGGGCTCACCAAGGGGCTCAAGGGAGCGAGCCTGGCGCAGAAGGGGCTCAACCTGGCCATGGCGGCCAGTCCGTTCGGCCTGATCATGACACTGCTCGCGCCGCTGATCCTTCAGTTCGTGAAGGTCGACAAGATCGTCGCGGTCGTACAGAAGGGGTTCAAGGCGGGAATGAAGGCCATCTCGTCCGCGACCTCCGCCGCGATGAAGGCGATCGGACCCGTCCTGCGCGGTATCGGCAACATGCTGCTCACTCCGTTCCGCGGCTTCGCCAGTGCGGTCAACGTGGTCATCGGCGCGCTGAACGGGTTCAAGGTCAGCATCCCCAGCTGGGTGCCCAAGTTCGGTGGCAAGTCGTTCTCCATCAACCTGCCGAAGATCCCGGTCCCGCACCTCGCCAAGGGCGGTGTCGTACCGGCACGCAACGGCGGAACGCTGGCGCTGATCGGTGAGGGCGGGGAGTCCGAGGCGGTCATCCCGCTGAGCAAGCTCGACCGGATGATGAGCCCCGGTGCGAACCGTGCGCAGATCGCACGCCTCGCCGAAGCCGTCGAGCGTCTCGCCGACCGTCCCGTCCACGTCCAGGTGGACTCCCAGACCATCGCCCGCGCCGTCCTCGTCGGGCAGCGCCAGCTCGCCCGGAGGTAGGCAGACATGGCAAGGAACCTCTGGATCGGCAAGCCCGGTCTGCTGCGGGAGATCTCGCAGGCCGCGAAGAGCTGGGACCGCAGCCCCGACCTCAACGTGTCCGAGTTCCGTTCGCTGGAGGGACACGTGACGCTCGTCGCCCCGCCCAGGACCACCCGTCGGATGAAGCTCGCCTTCGAGTGGCTGGAACCCGAGGACGCCCAGCACCTGGTGCGGCTCGCCCGCAGGATCAGCGGGCCGGGAATGCTCGGGCAGAACGTGTACGCCGGCGGCTCGGTGGTCGTACTCGACCCGGCTTCGGTCAACCTGCTCGACCCGCTCCAGGCGGCCGGGCAGAGCCGGGACGTGAGGGGCGGTGACCACTGGTTCACGGTGGCCGGCGACATGACGCTGCGGCCCTCCGTCGGTGACGTCTTCACCGGAGACTGCCGGGACGTCGCCAGTGCCATCGGCTGGGTGCACGGCACCTGGACCGGCTGGCCCGTGGCGCCGGGCATGAACGTGTCGTGGATGGTCCCGCCGGAGTGGGACCCCGCGCTGTGCACCGCCCAGCTCGACTGGAAGGCGGTGGACGGGTCGTACCTGTCGACCGTTTCGGCCACCGGCGGTGTCGTCTCCGGCACCGCTCCGGCCGGCGCCGTCTTCGTCACCCCGGTCGGCCGGCCCGGGAAGACCGGCGCCACCGCGCTGGCCGGCGCCTGCCTCACCATCGGCGAGGCGCCGGTCGGCTACGCGCTCGGCGACGGGTGCCCGCCCATGGCGGTCACCGGCCTGACCGACACGCCGTCCCCCCGGCTGCCGTACCGGAACATCGGAATCGATCTCGTGGAGGTGCGCGGTGCAGCCAACTGACGAGAGCCTGGACGCCGCACTCGCCGCCCCGGAGCGGGCCCCCGCCCACTCGACCCGTCTCGGCGGCCGGGAGCTCGGCGCCCAGATCCAGTCGTGGAAGGTGGAGCGGGCGTACAACACCGACCTGCCCGAGGCGATGCGCGCCGTGTCGGGCAGCGCCTCGGCGCAGCTGGAGATGCTGCTCGGAGGGGCCGGCGGCGAACACGCGCCGCGCCTGTACTCGGCCTGGGCCGACCGGGCCACCGGTGACGTGGTGCGCCCCGGACAGTCGGTCGTGCACTCCGCCGGGATTGCGGACCGGACGCTTCCCACGTTCCGTGGAACGGTCCGGTCCCGGTCGGCCGCGTCGGGCAGCGACAGTGTGACCATCCAGGCCCTGGACGGCGCCGAGCGGCTGCGCGGCCCGGCCTCGCTGCCGCGCCCGTACCAGGGCTTCTACTACGGCCGTCCGGTCGCCACGGCGACCTGGTGCGTCGACGAACTGCTGCGCCAGGGCGGCATCCACACCTGCCCGCCGCCGCGGGCGCCCCTGGCCGACGACAGGGACCTGGCACCGTTCACGGTCCTGTACGCCTCGCTGCACGGTGGCTTCAACGCGACGTACGGGCAGCCGGAGGTGCTGCCCGTCAGCTCGTCCTACCGGTGGATCCGGGACGGCGCACCGTTCGAGATGGCGCTGATGCCGGAGCAGGCCGGGCTGCGGGCGTCCTGGATGCCGCGATCACGGTTCGTGCTGCCCGGCAAGGTGTTCCAGGTCGAGTGCTGGGTCAACACGGCGCTGGCCAAGGACAGCGTGATCGAGATGAAGGCCGTCTTCGACCGCAGCGGCGGCGCCGCCGGCTACATCAGCGGCAAGTTCGACATCTCGACGGGGACAGTCCAGATCTTCTCCGGGACGGTCGACGGCGGCTCCTGGTACTTCAGCTGGGGGTTCCCCAAGCTGGCGGCCCTGCGGGGCGGCTGGCACCTGGGGTTCACGGTGGACACCCGGGGGACCGGAGCCACCGTGCTGCCGACGGTGCAGCCGCGACTCACCGCGCCCGACGGTTCCTACCACGTCGGTGGTACGGGGACGTTCACCGAGGCCGCCGGCGCCCACCCGCATTCCGAGCTCCAGCAGATCGACCTGGTCACGGACATGGCGGTGGAGTGTCTCCAGGTCACCGACCGGGCGTGGACGGACACCGCTTCCTACCCGCGTGCGGAGTGGGAGCAGAAGGACCAGTGGCGCAAGGGCGCGGAGCTCGACGAGGCCGCGCTGCCGCTGTACGACATCCCCAAGGTCTCGGGATCGCAGTGGGACGCGATCACGGAGATCGCCCGCGCGTCCATGTCCACGGCCGAGTTCGACGAGCAGGGCGTCTTCCACTGGCGCGGTCCGTCACGGTTCAACAAGGTGCCGGCGGCCCCGGACACCACCGTCACCACCGTCCGGGACATCTCCTCGCTCACCGTCAGCGAGGAGATCGACGCCTGCCGCAACCACTGCGAGCAGCCGTACCAGGACTGGGCGGGCATCGGACTCGCCCACGGTACGGTGCAGACCGACACCCGGATCAGGGAGATCAAGCCCGGAGTGCCGGAGGAGGTCTCGTATGCGATCGCGGACGACGAGAGCGATATCGGGCCGCTGACGATCGTGGACGACACGTCCGCGTCGATCGCCACCCACCGGGTGCGGTTCGGCAGCGCGGCGACGGGTGGTACGGCGGTAAAGGGCCGGGTCACGGTCAGCTCCCGCCGGGAGGGGCCGGCGTACATCGTCCGGTTCACGAACACCGGGACAACGAGTGTGTGGACGGTCACCAAGGACGGCAAGCCCTCGGTGCAGATCGACCCGCTCAAGCGGTCGGCGGACCCCGCGCAGCGCGTGTGGGCACGCTGGAGCCCGACGAGCCAGCAGTACTACGGCAAGCAGCAGTACCTCGCGCCCGCGTCGGAATGGGTGCAGTCCGCGAACACGGCGTACACCCTGGCACAGACCATGCTCGACGCCGGGCGGTATCCGGTGCCGGTGCTGGGCGAGGTCGAGGTGCTGCACGACCCGCGGCTCCAGCTGGGCGATGTGGTGAGGGTCGTGGACACGGCCGGCGCGAGGCTGGACACCCTCGCGTGGGTGGTCGGGATACGCACCACGTATACGGCGGGGTCGGCTCCGCAGCAGACCCTGACGCTGCGCGGGACCGGCTACAACGGGGTTCCGGCCGACGAGGGCCTGGTCCCGGACGCGCCGCTGGATCCGGCGTACGGGCGACTGCGCACGTACCAGATGGTGACGGCACAGTACGCGCAGCTCGCCGACCTGACGGCGGAGCAGATCACGTACCGGACGCTGGTGGAGACGCTGGGAGGTGTGGCGTGACCCGGGCCGACGCGAGGGGGACCGAGATCCCCGTACTCGACGCGGCGGCGGTGGAGGACACCGCCGCCGCACTCGTCCCCGGGCCGGAGGTGGTGCTCATGGCTGCCGACGGTGAGGGGGACGCGTTGCCGGGCCCCGGGGAACCGGCGCGGCCCGGGGGCGATCCTTCGCATCCGTCGCCGGACGCGCCCGCGCCCGTTCCGGTGCCCATCGACGATCCGGTCTCGCGGGAGGACGACGGCGGCATGCCGCCGGACACCCTGCCGCCCCCCCTCGGCGGCTGATCCCTCCGCCGCCTCCGACCGTTGGCCGGCGCCCTGCGGGGCGCCGGCCCTTTTCGTACCCGTATCCCAGGAGGGCCCTGTCATGGTCCAGCTCACCCCGCTCAGCAATCTGCCCTACCCGCAGCCCACCGACGCGGCCAACGTGCCCCAGCACCTCCAGTCCCTCGCCGAGGCACTGGACGGGCGGACGGTGCTGCGGGTCGCCAACACCACCAGCCTGTCCTCGATCGCCACGCCGGTGACGGGGATGCTGGCCTGGGTCACCACCCCGGGCCGGTACTACTACTACACCGGCAGTTACTGGCACCCGGCCACTCCGAGCCCGGTCCTGAAGCTCAATCCGGTGGCCGGTACGACGGCGTCCGCGTCGTACGTCGAAGCCCTGACAGGATCCACCGGCGACACGATGGCGGCGGCCTTCACCGCCCCGCCGTCCGGCACGGTCCTCGTGACGATCGGTGCCCGGATCAGCAGCAGCGTTGCCACCGGGGCCGGTTACATGTCGATGACCGTCAAACAGGGCACGACGATCACCTTGGCCACGGCCGACACCCGCGCAGCGCTCTTCGGCGGAAACATGCAGTGCTCCGCGTCGACCCAGTTCCAGGTCAGCGGGCTGAGCGGCGGTGTCGCGTACACCGCCACGCCCGCGTACCGGTCCTCGGCGACGACCAGCACGGCCACGTTCGCCCACCGGTTCCTGCGGGTGGACCCGGTGTTCTGACCGGACCTTCGCGCGTGTTCCCTGCTCGTTCCGCGTTCCCCGGTCCCGGCCCGCCGTGCCCACGGCGGGCCGGGACCGTTTTTCACCCTGCGGCCCCTGATCCCGACCCGAGGAGGACCCGATGGCGGCACCCCTGTCCGCCGACGCCTTCGCCCGCGCACTGCGCGCCGAGGGCGTGCGCATCACCGAACACACCGGCTGGGACACCTACAACCGCAACCACAAGGGTCCCTGGGGGCCGGTCCACGGAGTGATGCTCCACCACACCGCCGGCTCCAGCAGCGTCGGCTTCTGCCGCCGGGGCGTGCCGGACCTGCCGGGTCCCCTGTGCGTCGGCGTCGTCGCCAAGGACGGCACCGTGCACCTGGTCGGCTACGGCCGTACCAACCACGCAGGGAACGGCAGTAGCGCCGTACTGGCCGCCGTACGCGTGGAACGTGCGGTCCCCTCCCCGGGGCCTGACGCGGTCGACGGCAATGCCCGCTTCTACGGCTTCGAGATCGAGAATCTCGGCAACGGCCGCGATCCGTACCCGGCGGCCCAACTGGACGCCGTGGAACGCCTCTCCGCCGCTGTGTGCCGCGCGCACGGCTGGTCCGGGGCGAGCGTGATCGGCCACAAGGAGTGGACCCGGCGCAAGATCGACCCGTCGTTCTCCATGGACGGGATGCGCGGCCGGATCGACAAGCGCCTCGGCGGCCGTCCGTCCGGGCCGTCGGCACCGCCCACGCCGGCGTACGCGCCGTTCCCGGGCGGTGCCTTCTTCGTGCCGGGCCACCGCGATCCCCTGTTCACGGCCGTCGGCGAGCGGCTGGTGGCCGAGGGGTGCGGCCGGTACTCCGTCGGCCCCGGGCCGGTGTGGGGTGCCGCGGACCGCGCGTCGTACGCGGCCTGGCAGCGCAAGCTCGGCTATCGCGGCGCCGGCGCCGACGGAACCCCGGGCCGTGCGAGCTGGGACCGGCTCCGGGTCCCCCGGACCTGAGGCCGACGGGAGCGGGTCCGGTGGGTGTGGTCCCGCCGGGCCCGAGGAGGACGACCAAGAGAAGGGGTGTCCGACCATGACCGAGACGACGCGACGGGCGCTCCGCACGTTCGCGCAGGCGGGCTGCGCGCTGCTCGCGGCGGCTCCGCTGCTGGCCGAGGAGCCGGCCGTACGGGACGTGCCCGTGCTGGCCGGCGCCGCGGCACTGGCGGCGGCGTTCAGCCGCGTGATGTCCGCGCCCGCGGTGCAGCGGTGGCTGCCGCCGTGGCTGCGGCGGACGGCGGCACCGCGAGCGCCGTCCGCGCAAGGAGAGGAGGGCCGCGGATGATGCGGGAGTACGAGGAGAGAGGCGTGGTCGTGGAACTGGAGCGACTGCGGCGTTCGGTGGACGTCGGGTTCGCCACCACGCGCGGTGATCTGGCGCTGTTGCTGCAACGTGCCGACCAGACCGACAAGGTGCTCGGCGAGCACGAGGAACGGCTCGACGCGCTGGAGCGCACGCGCTGGCCGCTGCCTTCACTGGCCGCGCTGACGTCGTGTGCGGCGCTCGCCGTGACGCTGTGGCAGGCGGCGGTGCGCTGACCCGGAAGGCCGAAGGCGACGATCGCGCGAGCGCGCAATTAGCTTGTCCGCGTTCGCAATTTGAGGTGTGTGGTGCCTGTGAGGTGCCGCACGCCTCGGCGTCCCTGCGTTACGCTGCCTTGCGTCGAACTCACATTCGAGAAGGTGGCGATTCTGGAGCGCGGGCGCCTAAGTGGTGAAGGGGAGGCGTGATGGTCAGCAGTCCGGGAGAACGGCTTGCCGATGTGGTGGCCGCTGCTGTGGAGGTGGCGGCCGAAGCGGGGGAGGCGGGCACGTACACCGGGGAGGTGGCTCGCGCGTTGGCGGCGGTCGTGAACAAGGTCGCCGTGCGGGCGACCATCGACGCGGAGGTCCGCGGGTTCACGAGCGGCTGGCGCGAGGCGATGGACCTGGTGTCCGGCGACGACACCGGAACGGTCCGGATCCTGCGGCTCCCCGAACCACCCGGCGTCGCCCCGGAGGCACCCGCGCCCTCCCCGGGCCGGGGTTCGGGCGACGGACCGGACGGCAGTCAGGAGGACGGCCGCTGAAGCGAGCCGGCCGGAAACGGCCGGCCGGCGGCCGTGCCGGGTCCTGAAAGGCGTCCGCTGAACGGACCAGGGGCAGGCCGGGAGCCGGGACGCCGCCCGAATCGTACGAGCGGGCTCAGCGAGGACGAGGCGGCCGCACCCCGACGGGGTGCGGCCGCCTCGTTTTCCGCGTTCGGGGCCGGGCGCGGTCAGGAACGCCGGCGCGTGGCGCGTTCCGCGGCGAAGACGTCCTCCAGACGGAACAGCTGTGCGCGGCCCTGCCGTCCGGCCGGCGCGAGGTGGCCCAGCTGGACCCACTTGCGGATGGTCGCAGGCGCCACGGCGACCTCCTGCGCGGCGAGCAAGCCGGTGATCAGAGGCTGCTGGGTGGAGGTGCTCACCGGTACGCACCTCCGCGCACCGAAGCCGGCGCCCGCTCGTCGAGCGCCACGCCGATCTCCGCCAGGTCGCCGCCGTTCGCCGCCAGCGCCGACCAGGCGTCCTCGTGCCACAGGTGCCGGAAGGCCAGGTCCGTACGGCAGTCGCAGTCCGTCCTGGAGCACCGGCACGCGGGGTTCACGCAGAGCACGGCCCGCCGGGCCGGAAAGGCGCGCAGCGAGACCGAGGCGCACCAGGGGCAGCGCCCGCCGACCCGGACCATCGCCTCGGTGTCGCCGAGCGCGCGCCCGCAGCGCCGGGCCATCCGGCGCAGCTCGTCCCTGACATGGGCCGCCAGCACGGGCTCCGCGGCGATCCGGCCGAGCAGGGCGCGGATGCGGGTGAGCCGCTGGGGGACGGTGGCGCGGCGGGGCCGGCCGAGGCCGAGCTTGTCGTGCACCGCCTCGTCGAGTTCGGCCACCCCGTCGCTGATGTCGCGCAGCGCGTCGGAGACATGGAGCCGCAGCGGGGCTGCGGAGTGGCCGGGGGCGGTGAGGCCGTGGGTCCGCTCGACGGCGAGCGCGTCACGGCGCTCCTCGCGGATGCGGGCGTCACGGGCGGCGAGTTCGGCGGCGGTGGGCTCGGGGCGGTCGCCGGACCGGCTCCGGGGGCCGGGGGACAGTTCGACGAGCAGCTCCGGGAACTGACGGACCAGCAGGTCGAGCCAGAGAGCGGCGTCCTTGGCGGCGGGTGTCGGGGTGGTGGGTGCCATCAGCTTTCCCCTCGGTGCTTGGCAGTGTGCTGGGCGCGGGTGACCGGGCGGCCGTTGCGCCAGAGGCGTCCGGCGCTCACGCCGTCGAACCAGTTGTCGGCGGGGGCCACGGTCTCCTCGCAGCGGCGCAGGACAGGGCAGCGCGCACACGCGCGCAGGGCCGGTGCCGCATCCCTCTCCCGGCGGGCGAAGACGATCTGCGGAGGCATCCCGGAGCACGCGGCGGCGGAGCGCCACCACGTCGACCGCGGGTCGCGCTCGTCGTCCGGCGGCGGGGTCGATGAGGTCATGGCGGCACGATGGCATGTTGCGAGCGAGCGCGCAACAAAAATGAAGCAGCCCTGGCTTAAATTGCCTCGGCTCGGTCAAAAACCCTCACAAAAACGTGTTTGCGGGGGGATTAATTCTGTGCGCGCGAGAGCGCTAGGGTGGTGCTCTGCTTCGGAGGGAGGCACCCCCATGACCACCAGTGAGCTCGAGCAGTTCGCCAACTGGGTCGAAAACCTGATCCGGCGGCGCGGCTACGACATCGACAGTCCCCGCGGCGGCGGAAAGTCCCGGCTTGCCGACGAGGCGGGCGTCCATCGCGCCGCCATCACCAGACTGCTCCAGCGCCAGAGCATGCCCGACCTGGAGACGACCCGGCGGCTCGCGCACGTCCTGCGCGTACCGGTCCGGGACATGCTCATCCGCTCCGGCAGGCTCACCGAAGTGGACCTGCCACTCCCTGAGCGGCCCCGCGCCGCGCCCGTGGGCGCGGACGGCGGGGCTTCCCGGCTGACGCTGGAGGAGGCGGCGGCCGCGCTGGGCGTCCCGGACGACCAGCGCGAGATGTTCATCAGAGTGGCCGGACAGTTCCTCCCTCCGGCAACTCAGCGGCATGACCGGCGGCATATCGGGGAGTAGCGCCGACCGGGCGCCCAGTAAGCTGCTGCGGCCTGTCTTCCTGCTCTACGCGCGCAGGCGGACCTACCTGTGGCGCCGCCGGGCGGCGACGGGACGTGAAAGAGAGTGACGCATGGTCGAGGGCGATGGATGCTCCCGGCCGAACGGTGGTTCCGCCGGCCCGCCCTCCCTCCCTCCCGGTCGGGACGACCGCGATCCGCGGCCTCTTCCTCCGTCGCGAAACCTGCCCGGACTGCTCGCCTCGCTCGGTCGGTACCTGGAGGACCACGCTCCCGAGGGCCTGGTCGTCCTGCTGCGCGCCGAGATCGAACGCCGTGAACTCGACGCGTACGCGAGCGGCTGGCGCGACGCGGCCGCCGAGTACGAACCGGCACTGCGGCAGGCCGCCCAGGCGCGCCGCCTCTCGCTCGTCTCCCGCACCCCGGGCCAGGCCGCGGTGATCCCGTTCCCGCCCGACCGCCGGGCCCACGACGCCGAGGCGGCCGACCGCTTACCCGAAGAGCGGGCGGACCCGGCTCCGGCGCCGGGCGACGCGAGTGAGCGGCCTCCCGGCCCTCCGTCCGCGACCGGCGGTCACGGGGCCGGCACCCCCACGGAGCCGGAGCGTCACACCCGCGCGACCTTCGTGCCCAAGAGCCGCAGCTCCAAGGTTCCGACGATACCGAGGCTGCGCCGTCCCCGGCCTTTCCGCGAGGGCCGCGAAGAGGGTGAGGACGCGTGACTCGAGCGGCGCCCGCAAGGGTGTACGCCTGACCCGGTCCGTCACCGCGTGCCCGGCCCGTCCCGCGCGTGGGCATTTGTTTTGACCGGAGTCCATGAGGTAGGTACGCTCAGACCTTGTGCCTGGGGTGTGCCTGGGCTCGTGTGCGTGTCCTCAACCGCACCGCGAGTCCGTGAACGGCCATCGCAATCTGTGACTTCTCCGCTTCGGCGGGGGCTTCCAGTGTTCGACACACCCGACCGCGTGGGTCGGAGGTGTTCCAGGTTAGTTTCACAGTGATCGGCACACAGAAACCGGAGAAGTAGTGCCTACGATCCAGCAGCTGGTCCGCAAGGGCCGGCAGGACAAGGTCGAGAAGAACAAGACGCCCGCACTCGAGGGTTCCCCTCAGCGTCGCGGCGTCTGCACGCGTGTGTTCACGACCACCCCGAAGAAGCCGAACTCGGCCCTGCGTAAGGTCGCGCGTGTGCGTCTGACCAGCGGGATCGAAGTCACTGCTTACATCCCGGGTGAGGGCCACAACCTGCAGGAGCACTCGATCGTGCTCGTGCGTGGCGGTCGCGTGAAGGACCTGCCGGGTGTTCGCTACAAGATCATCCGCGGTTCCCTCGACACGCAGGGCGTCAAGAACCGTAAGCAGGCTCGCAGCCGCTACGGCGCCAAGAAGGAGAAGTAAGAATGCCTCGTAAGGGCCCCGCCCCGAAGCGCCCGGTCATCATCGACCCGGTCTACAGCTCTCCTCTTGTCACGTCGCTGATCAACAAGATCCTGCTCGACGGCAAGCGTTCCACCGCCGAGCGGATCGTCTACGGCGCCATGGAAGGCCTCCGCGAGAAGACCGGCGCTGACCCGGTCATCACGCTGAAGCGCGCTCTCGAGAACGTCAAGCCGTCTCTCGAGGTCAAGTCCCGCCGTGTCGGTGGCGCCACGTACCAGGTGCCGATCGAGGTCAAGCCCGGTCGTGCGGCCACGCTCGCGCTGCGCTGGGTCGTGGGTTACTCCCGCGCCCGCCGCGAGAAGACCATGACCGAGCGCCTCATGAACGAGCTGCTCGACGCCTCCAACGGTCTTGGCGCTGCCGTCAAGAAGCGCGAGGACACCCACAAGATGGCCGAGTCCAACAAGGCCTTCGCGCACTACCGCTGGTAGTCGCTACCCACATCGAGACCGAGAGAAGATTGAGCCTTATGGCCACCACTTCGCTTGACCTGGCCAAGGTCCGCAACATCGGGATCATGGCCCACATCGACGCGGGCAAGACGACCACCACCGAGCGGATCCTCTTCTACACCGGTGTGTCTTACAAGATCGGTGAAGTCCACGATGGCGCAGCCACCATGGACTGGATGGAGCAGGAGCAGGAGCGCGGCATCACGATCACGTCTGCCGCGACGACCTGCCACTGGCCGCTCGATGATGTCGATCACACGATCAACATCATCGACACCCCGGGTCACGTCGACTTCACCGTCGAGGTGGAGCGTTCGCTCCGCGTCCTCGACGGCGCTGTCACCGTGTTCGACGGTGTGGCGGGCGTCGAACCGCAGTCCGAGACCGTCTGGCGTCAGGCGGACCGCTACGGCGTGCCGCGTATCTGCTTCGTCAACAAGCTCGACCGCACCGGCGCCGAGTTCCACCGTTGTGTCGACATGATCGTCGACCGCCTCGGTGCGGTGCCGCTGGTCATGCAGCTCCCGATCGGTGCTGAGGCAGACTTCAAGGGCGTCGTCGACCTCGTGACGATGAAGGCCTTTGTCTGGTCCGCCGAGGCCGCCAAGGGCGAGATGTACGACATCGTCGACATCCCGGACACCCACACCGAGGCTGCCGACGAGTGGCGCGGCAAGCTGCTCGAGGCTGTCGCCGAGCACGACGACCAGATGATGGAGCTGTACCTCGAGGGCCAGGAGCCTTCGGTGGAGCAGCTGTACGCCGCCATCCGTCGCATCACGCTCGCCTCCAAGGGCAGCGCCGACTCCGTCACCGTCACCCCGGTGTTCTGTGGCACCGCGTTCAAGAACAAGGGCGTCCAGCCCCTGCTCGACGCGGTCGTGCGCTACCTGCCTTCTCCCCTGGACGTCGAGGCCATCGAGGGCCACGACGTCAAGGACCCGGAGAAGGTCGTCCAGCGCAAGCCTTCCGACGACGAGCCGTTCTCCGGTCTTGCATTCAAGATCATGAGCGACCCGCACCTCGGCAAGCTCACCTTCGTCCGGGTTTACTCGGGCCGCCTTGAGGCCGGCAGCTCCGTGCTGAACTCGGTCAAGGGCAAGAAGGAGCGCATCGGCAAGATCTACCGCATGCACGCGAACAAGCGTGAGGAGATCGCGTCGGTGGGCGCCGGCGACATCATCGCCGTCATGGGCCTGAAGCAGACCACCACCGGTGAGACGCTCTGCGACGAGAAGAACCCGGTGATCCTGGAGTCCATGGACTTCCCGGCGCCGGTCATCGAGGTCGCGATCGAGCCCAAGTCCAAGGGTGACCAGGAGAAGCTGGGTGTAGCCATCCAGCGTCTCTCGGAGGAGGACCCCTCCTTCCAGGTTCACACCAACGAGGAGACCGGCCAGACCGTCATCGGCGGTATGGGCGAGCTTCACCTCGAGGTTCTTGTCGACCGCATGAAGCGCGAGTTCCGCGTCGAGGCGAACGTCGGCAAGCCCCAGGTCGCTTACCGCGAGACGATCCGCAAGGCCGTCGAGCGCATCGACTACACGCACAAGAAGCAGACTGGTGGTACCGGCCAGTTCGCGAAGGTGCAGATCGCCCTTGAGCCCATCGAGGGTGGCGACGCCTCGTACGAGTTCGTCAACAAGGTCACCGGTGGCCGCATCCCCCGGGAGTACATCCCGTCGGTGGACGCGGGTGCGCAGGAAGCCATGCAGTTCGGCATCCTGGCCGGCTACGAGATGGTGGGCGTCCGCGTCACCCTGATCGACGGTGGTTACCACGAGGTCGACTCCTCCGAGCTCGCCTTCAAGATCGCCGGTTCGCAGGCGTTCAAGGAGGGTGCCCGCAAGGCCTCTCCCGTGCTCCTCGAGCCGATGATGGCCGTCGAGGTCACCACGCCCGAGGACTACATGGGCGATGTCATCGGCGACCTCAACTCCCGCCGTGGCCAGATCCAGGCCATGGAGGAGCGCAGCGGCGCTCGCGTCGTGAAGGGCCTCGTGCCCCTCTCGGAGATGTTCGGCTACGTCGGAGACCTCCGCAGCAAGACCTCGGGTCGCGCAAGCTACTCGATGCAGTTCGACTCCTACGCCGAGGTTCCGCGGAACGTCGCCGAGGAGATCATCGCGAAGGCCAAGGGCGAGTAGCTCCCCCGAGTTGACGCTTTAGGCTTGACCCGACCGCCGGGGGTTTCCCCGCGACCCCGTGTGGGAGACCCCGGCGGTTGGCATCCCAGCAAAGATCACCTGGCGCCGATGAAGCAAGGCGTACAGAACCACTCCAGGAGGACCCAGTGGCGAAGGCGAAGTTCGAGCGGACTAAGCCGCACGTCAACATCGGCACCATCGGTCACATTGACCACGGTAAGACGACCCTCACGGCCGCCATTACCAAGGTGCTGCACGACGCGTACCCGGACCTGAACGAGGCCTCGGCCTTCGACCAGATCGACAAGGCTCCTGAGGAGCGCCAGCGCGGTATCACGATCTCGATCGCGCACGTCGAGTACCAGACGGAGTCGCGTCACTACGCGCACGTCGACTGCCCCGGTCACGCCGACTACATCAAGAACATGATCACGGGTGCGGCGCAGATGGACGGCGCCATCCTCGTGGTCGCCGCCACCGACGGCCCGATGCCGCAGACCAAGGAGCACGTGCTCCTGGCCCGCCAGGTAGGCGTGCCGTACATCGTTGTCGCCCTGAACAAGGCCGACATGGTGGACGACGAAGAGATCATGGAGCTCGTCGAGCTCGAGGTCCGTGAGCTCCTCTCCGAGTACGAGTTCCCGGGCGACGACCTTCCGGTCGTGCGTGTCTCGGCGCTCAAGGCGCTCGAGGGCGACAAGGAGTGGGGCCAGTCGGTCCTGAACCTGATGGCCGCCGTCGACGAGTCGATCCCGCAGCCCGAGCGCGACGTCGACAAGCCGTTCCTGATGCCGATCGAGGACGTCTTCACGATCACCGGTCGTGGCACGGTCGTCACCGGTCGTATCGAGCGCGGTATCCTCAAGGTCAACGAGACCGTTGACATCGTGGGTATCAAGGAAGAGAAGACCACCACCACGGTCACGGGCATCGAGATGTTCCGCAAGCTGCTCGACGAGGGCCAGGCGGGCGAGAACGTCGGTCTGCTCCTCCGCGGCATCAAGCGCGAGGACGTCGAGCGCGGCCAGGTCATCATCAAGCCCGGTTCGGTCACGCCGCACACCGAGTTCGAGGCCCAGGCCTACATCCTGTCGAAGGACGAGGGTGGCCGTCACACCCCCTTCTTCAACAACTACCGCCCGCAGTTCTACTTCCGTACCACAGACGTGACCGGCGTCGTCACCCTCCCCGAGGGCACCGAGATGGTCATGCCGGGCGACAACACCGTCATGTCGGTCGCGCTGATCCAGCCGGTCGCCATGGAGGAGGGCCTCAAGTTCGCCATCCGTGAGGGTGGCCGGACCGTGGGCGCCGGCCAGGTCACCAAGATCACGAAGTAATTTCGTGGCTTGACCTGGTAGCTCCACCAGAGCACCAAGAAGGGCCCCGGCCCGCCGTTCGCGGCGGCGCCGGGGCCCTTTCTGCTTGTGCCGGTCCCCGCTTGCTCGCGGGGTCCCCTAGGGCCGCCAGAGCCAGGGCATGGCATCCGGGCCCAGACCGACCACGACCGGTCCCTGTGGGCCGACGTGCAGTGCCGGGCCCTCCAGGGAGGCCGGGGCGCCGTCCCCACGGCGTACCAGGCGGCCGCCCGCGAGCAGCTGGACCTGCCCCTCGGGGCTGCGGCCCAGCAGGACGGGTCCCGTCGGAGCGGACGCCGCGCCCACCGTCCCGTACCCGTTGAACCGCAGCCGCGCCGGGCTGCTGCCGCCCACCCGTGCCGTCGTCAGACGGGCCGTCGCGGGGCGCCGGTACACCACGTCTATGCCGCCGTCCGGCGCCGCGAGGGCGGTGGGGGGGCCTCCCGGCGTGGGCAGCCCGGTGCCGGGGCGCGCGCCCACCGGCCGGCCCGGCGCGTCCTGCGTCCAGTGGTGCACGGTCTCGCGCCCCGCGGCGAAGACGTGGACGCGGCCGGCGCGGTCCACCACCGCCGCGAGGCCGTCCTGGATCTCGCCGCCGCCGAGGTCGCGCCAGGCGTCCCAGACGCCGACCGCGCCGCGGACGCGCGTGCTGATGCCCTTGTCCGCGTTCCGTACGAAGAGATGGACCCGGCCGTCGGGCGCGGCCACCGCGACGGGGGAGCCGATGCGGCGGCCCCGGTCGTGACGCCTCTCCGGGTTGCCGAGGCCGGTCCAGGCACCGAACCCGCCGCCGGGCGCGCGCTGCTCGAGTACCGCGATCTCGCGCGTGTTGGCCGCGCCGTGGCCCGTGAGCGCGGAGAAGCGCAGGCCGAAGAGGAGCTGCCGGCCGTCTTCGAGCGAGGCCGCGCCGAGCGCCGGAGCCAGTGGTCCGCCGCCGAGGTCGTCCGGCGCGCCCCACGCGCCGCTGCCGCGCGCCGTCTCGCGCCAGCGCGCGACCCGCAGGCCCAGCACGCCGTACGCCGTGAGGCGCCCGTCGGGGCCGGTGGCGACGACGGGCCGGGCGCCGGGGTAGCGGTAGTGGGTGGAGCGGACCCAGCCCTTGCGGTTGGTGAGCGGACGGTCGCCGCCGACGTTGTAGTCGCCGCAGCCCGCCGTGTTCCCGCACGCCCAGTCGGGCCCGCCGCCGTACGGCACGAGGTGCGCGGCCTTCTCCCTGACCACGGGCTCGGGGAGGTTCTTCGGCCAGTGGCGGTTGTAGTAGCCGCGGTAGGCGGTGGTGACGAAGCCCGGCACGGCACCGCCGCCCTCCGTCGCCTCGGCGACCCACCGGATCATCGCGGCCCAGGTGAAGGAGGCGACCGCGGTGTGGTCCGCGTGGTCGGAGTAGCCGGGCTGCTCGCTGTCGTGGCGCCGGGTGGCCTCGTCGCTGTGCTGGATGTCGGGGTCGGGGTCGAGGGTCTGCACGACCGTGGGGCGGTACCGGTCCATCAGCCCCGCGAGTACGTCGACGAGTCCCCCGTAGTCGTACGAGCCGGCCTTCTGCAGGGGCGAGCCGTCGGCCACGACGGTGCGCAGCGACAGGCCGCGCGCCTCCCACAGGCTGGGCAGCCCCAGCCGCTTCCACGAGGTGTGCATGGCCAGGTTGAGGAAGATCAGCTCGACCCGGCGGTCACCGTTCGCGAGGGTGTTCAGCTCGGCCCTGTGGTCCCCGCGCAGGGTGGTCACGGACTTCTGCCACCGGGAGAACCGGGGAGGCCCAGAAGGACGGCGTACGCCTGGCGCAGTCCCTGGTGGCGGGCGGAGGAGTACGCCCCCCTGTCGGCGGGCCCGGGGGCGGCGCCGGGTATCCGGTTGACGCCGTTGGCCTCGCCCGCGGTGACGTACACGCAGACCAGCGGGGTGCCGGAGTCCAGCGTCTGCCGGGTGTCCGGGTTCATGAAGTACAGGTCGTCGTCGGGGTGCGCCAGGATCTGCATCAGCAGCGCGTGACGGGGGCCGGCTATCTGCTTGCCCGGGACCGGGTCGGCGACGGGGCCCGTCCGGCGCGGGGCGGGGACGGAGCAGGCGGAGAGGGCGGTGCCGCCGGCGACGGCGGCGGCGGAGGCGACGACGGCGCGCCTGCCGGGGCCGGATGCGGTGACGTCCTGGGAGCGGGCAGGGGAGAGCCCCCGTTCGGTCGTGCTGGTCACGCGTGCTGCTCCGTCCGCTTCCCCCGCAGCGGGCGGTCCTTCGCGCTGCGTTCCGTGAAGGTGGACGGAGTTTCGGTACGCGGGGTTGCCTCCGCGCGGCCGCGTGTGCGCAGGTGCGTGCGATGCCCGGACGCCGCGGCGAAGCCGGAACGACCTGCGCCGACGCCTTGAACGCCTTCTGGGAAAAGGGCAGTTGAGGCACACCGGAGCCGGTGGGCTCCGCCGGAGGGGGAGCCGGGGCGTCCGCGGGGTACGGGCGAAGGCGCCCGTGCGGTCGCGGCGCGCCCGGGGGAGCCGGGTTTGACGTTCGTCACGCACGGGGTAACCTCTTGCGCCCGATTGGCGCGGGCTGTGCCCCGTATGGCAGACTGTCGGGGTTGCTCGGTTGAGTGCCGATGCTGCGCGCCTCCCGTCGGGAGGACCGGAAGCGAGTCCCACAGTACTCGTCGCCCTAACTGCCCTCCGGGCAGCGCTGGGGCGGACGTACGGGAATCTTTCGGGAAGCGTTGGCGGGGCTGACACCAGGCACCCGGTGGGTGTTCCTCCCCCGGCTTGCGGTCGCGGACCGCATCCCCTGCTTCAGGGAAAACCTTCGGGATTTCTTACTGGCGAGGATGCGACACGCCCGACCGCGTGGGTCGGAGAAGAGCGGTGCTGACAGAGACAGCCCCCGGGTCCCAGAGCGTGACGAGAGAACAGGACTACTAGGTAGCCATGGCGGGACAGAAGATCCGCATCCGGCTCAAGGCCTACGACCACGAGGTCATCGACTCTTCGGCGAAGAAGATCGTCGAGACGGTGACTCGCACTGGTGCGTCGGTCGCGGGCCCGGTGCCGCTGCCCACAGAGAAGAACGTGTACTGCGTCATCAAGTCGCCGCACAAGTACAAGGATTCTCGCGAGCACTTCGAGATGCGCACCCACAAGCGCCTCATCGACATCCTCGACCCGACGCCCAAGACCGTTGACTCGCTGATGCGCCTGGACCTTCCGGCCGGCGTTGACATCGAGATCAAGCTCTGAGAGGCGCGGGAAAGATGGCTAAGCAGATTAAGGGCATCCTGGGCGAGAAGCTCGGCATGACCCAGGTCTGGGACGAGAACAACCGGGTTGTCCCGGTGACCGTCGTCAAGGCCGGGCCTAATGTCGTGACCCAGGTCCGCACGAATGACTCCGACGGCTACGAGTCGGTCCAGATCGCCTTCGGCGAGATCGACCCTCGCAAGGTGAACAAGCCCCTCAAGGGCCACTTCGCCAAGGCCGACGTGACCCCGCGCCGCCACCTGGTGGAGCTCCGTACCTCCGACGCCAGCGAGTACACGCTCGGCCAGGAGATCACTGCCGAGGTGTTCGAGTCCGGCGTCAAGGTCGACGTCACGGGCAAGAGCAAGGGCAAGGGCTTCGCCGGTGTCATGAAGCGTCACAACTTCGCCGGTGGCAAGGCTTCGCACGGTGCCCACCGCGTGCACCGCAAGCCCGGTTCCATCGGTGGCTGTGCTACTCCCGGCCGTGTCTTCAAGGGCATGCGCATGGCGGGTCGTATGGGCAACGAGCGGGTCACCACCCAGAACCTGACCGTCCACGCCGTTGACGCCGAGAAGGGTCTGCTGCTCATCAAGGGCGCCGTCCCCGGCCCCAACGGTGGCCTCGTCCTGGTCCGCACCGCGGCCAAGGGGGTTTGAGGAACCGATGAGCACCATTGACATCCTTTCGCCGGCAGGCGACAAGACCGGGACGGTCGAGCTCCCCGCGGAGATCTTCGACGCCAAGGTCAGCATTCCGCTGATCCACCAGGTCGTCGTCGCTCAGCTGGCCGCTGCCCGCCAGGGCACGCACAAGACCAAGAGCCGTGGCGAAGTCCGCGGTGGCGGCAGGAAGCCGTACCGCCAGAAGGGCACCGGCCGCGCCCGTCAGGGTTCGACCCGCGCCCCGCAGTTCGCCGGCGGTGGCGTCGTCCACGGCCCGCAGCCGCGTGACTACTCGCAGCGCACGCCCAAGAAGATGAAGGCCGCCGCTCTGCGTGGCGCCCTCACCGACCGGGCCCGCAACGCTCGCATCCACGTCGTCTCCGGCGTGGTCGAGGGTGCGGTTTCCACGAAGGCCGCGAAGTCCCTGCTGGGCAAGGTCAGCGAGCGCAAGCACGTGCTCCTGGTCGCCGAGCGTTCGGACGAGGCCGCGTGGCTGTCCGCCCGCAACCTGCCCCAGGTGCACCTCCTGGAGCCGGGCCAGCTGAACACGTACGACGTGCTCGTCTCCGACGACGTGGTCTTCACCCAGGCCGCCTTCGAGTCTTTCGTGTCTGGCCCCACCAAGGCCGATGAGACCGAAGGGAGCGACGTCTGATGGCTGAGACGAACGTAACCAGCAAGACCTTCACGGACCCGCGCGACGTCCTCGTCAAGCCGGTTGTTTCCGAGAAGAGCTACGCGCTGCTCGACGAGAACAAGTACACGTTCATCGTCGCGCCCGGCTCCAACAAGACCCAGATCAAGCAGGCCGTCCAGGCGGTCTTCGGGGTCAAGGTCACCGGGGTCAACACGATCAACCGGCAGGGCAAGCGCAAGCGGACCAAGACCGGCTTCGGCAAGCGCGCTGACACCAAGCGCGCCATCGTGACCCTCGCCGAGGGCGACCGTATCGACATCTTCGGCGGCCCGACCTCCTGACGGAGGTCGAGTCGTCCGGAATCGGACGAGGACTGAGAAATGGGAATCCGCAAGTACAAGCCGACTACGCCGGGCCGCCGTGGCTCCTCCGTAGCCGACTTTGTCGAGATCACGCGGTCCACGCCGGAGAAGTCGCTGGTCCGCCCCCTGCACAGCAAGGGCGGCCGTAACAACGCCGGTCGGATCACCGTTCGCCACCAGGGTGGCGGACACAAGCGCGCCTACCGCGTGATCGACTTCCGTCGTCACGACAAGGACGGCGTGCCGGCGAAGGTCGCGCACATCGAGTACGACCCGAACCGCACCGCGCGCATCGCGCTCCTGCACTACGCAGACGGCGAGAAGCGCTACATCATCGCGCCGCGTGGCCTCACGCAGGGTGACCGGATTGAGAACGGCCCTGGCGCCGACATCAAGCCCGGCAACAACCTGGCGCTGCGCAACATCCCGGTCGGTACGACCATCCACGCCATCGAGCTGCGGCCCGGCGGCGGTGCGAAGTTCGCCCGTTCCGCGGGTGCCTCCGTGCAGCTGCTGGCGAAGGAGGGCACGATGGCCCACCTTCGTATGCCTTCCGGTGAGATCCGCCTGGTCGACGCCCGCTGCCGCGCCACGATTGGCGAGGTCGGCAACGCCGAGCAGTCGAACATCAACTGGGGCAAGGCCGGCCGCATGCGCTGGAAGGGCGTCCGCCCGACCGTTCGTGGTGTCGCGATGAACCCCGTCGACCACCCGCACGGTGGCGGTGAGGGCAAGACCTCCGGTGGTCGCCACCCGGTCAGCCCGTGGGGTCAGAAGGAAGGTCGTACTCGCTCGCCGAAGAAGGCATCGAGCAAGTACATCGTCCGCCGCCGCAAGTCGAACAAGAAGCGCTAGGAGCGGGTTTAGATGCCGCGTAGTCTCAAGAAGGGGCCCTTCGTCGACGGACACCTCATCAAGAAGGTGGACGTACAGAACGAGGCAGGCACCAAGAACGTCATCAAGACCTGGTCCCGGCGCTCGATGATCACCCCGGCCATGCTGGGTCACACCATCGCGGTGCACAACGGCAAGATTCACGTCCCGGTGTTCGTCACCGAGTCGATGGTCGGCCACAAGCTCGGCGAGTTTGCGCCGACCCGCACCTTCCGCGGCCACGTCAAGGACGACCGCAAGTCGAAGCGCCGCTAAGGCGGGGTGCGATGACTATGAACGACACCGAAGGGACAACCATGGAAGCCAGGGCCCAGGCGCGGTACATCCGCGTCACGCCCATGAAGGCCCGCCGCGTGGTGGACCTTATCCGTGGCATGGATGCCACGGAGGCCCAGGCGGTCCTGCGTTTCGCCCCGCAGGCCGCCAGCGTGCCGGTAGGCAAGGTGCTTGACAGCGCCATTGCCAACGCCGCGCACAACTACGACCACACGGACGCCTCCTCGCTGGTCATCAGCGAGGCGTACGTCGACGAGGGCCCGACCCTGAAGCGGTTCCGTCCGCGCGCTCAGGGCCGTGCCTACCGGATCCGCAAGCGGACCAGCCACATCACCGTGGTCGTCAGCAGCAAGGAAGGTTCCCGGTAATGGGCCAGAAGGTAAACCCGCACGGGTTCCGGCTCGGCATCACCACGGACTTCAAGTCCCGTTGGTACGCCGACAAGCTGTACAAGGACTACGTCAAGGAAGACGTCGCCATCCGCAGGATGATGACGTCCGGCATGGAGCGCGCCGGCATCTCGAAGGTTGAGATCGAGCGCACCCGTGACCGCGTGCGTGTGGACATCCACACCGCTCGTCCGGGCATCGTCATCGGCCGCCGTGGCGCCGAGGCCGACCGCATCCGCGGTGACCTCGAGAAGCTCACGGGCAAGCAGGTCCAGCTGAACATCCTCGAGGTCAAGAACCCCGAGATGGACGCTCAGCTGGTCGCCCAGGCCGTCGCCGAGCAGCTCTCCTCCCGCGTCTCCTTCCGTCGCGCCATGCGTAAGAGCATGCAGGGCACGATGAAGGCCGGCGCCAAGGGCATCAAGATCCAGTGTGGTGGCCGTCTCGGCGGCGCCGAGATGTCCCGGTCCGAGTTCTACCGCGAGGGTCGTGTGCCGCTGCACACGCTGCGCGCGAACGTGGACTACGGCTTCTTCGAGGCCAAGACCACCTTCGGCCGTATCGGCGTGAAGGTCTGGATCTACAAGGGCGACGTCAAGAACATCGCCGAGGTCCGTGCCGAGAACGCTGCGGCCCGTGCGGGTAACCGCCCGGCCCGTGGTGGCGGCGCGGCCGACCGTCCGGCCGGTGGCCGTGGTGGTCGTGGTGGCGAGCGTGGCGGCCGCGGCCGCAAGCCGCAGCAGGGCGCACCGGCAGCAGAGGCCCCCAAGGCCGACGCTCCCGCCGCCGCTGCTCCGGCTGAGAGCACCGGAACGGAGGCCTGACCGAAATGCTGATCCCTCGTAGGGTCAAGCACCGCAAGCAGCACCACCCCAAGCGCCGTGGTATGGCGAAGGGTGGCACTGAGGTCGCATTCGGCGAGTACGGCATCCAGGCGCTGACCCCGGCCTACGTGACGAACCGCCAGATCGAGGCTGCTCGTATTGCGATGACCCGCCACATCAAGCGTGGCGGCAAGGTCTGGATCAACATCTACCCGGACCGTCCGCTGACGAAGAAGCCCGCCGAGACCCGCATGGGTTCCGGTAAGGGTTCTCCCGAGTGGTGGATCGCGAACGTGCACCCGGGCCGGGTCATGTTCGAGCTGTCCTACCCGAACGAGAAGATTGCTCGTGAGGCGCTCACCCGCGCTGCTCACAAGCTTCCGATGAAGTGCCGGATTGTTCGGCGCGAGGCAGGTGAGTCGTGATGGCGGCCGGTACCAAGGCGACCGAGCTGCGCGAGCTCAACGACGAGGACCTCGTCGCGAAGCTCCGTGAGGCCAAGGAAGAACTGTTCAACCTCCGCTTCCAGGCGGCGACCGGACAGCTCGAGAACCACGGCCGGCTCAAGTCCGTCCGTAAGGACATCGCCCGGATCTACACCCTGATGCGCGAGCGCGAGCTGGGCATCGAGACGGTGGAGAGCGCCTGATGAGCGAGAAGAATGTGACTGAGACGACTGAGCAGCGCGGATTCCGCAAGACCCGTGAGGGTCTCGTCGTCAGCGACAAGATGGACAAGACTGTCGTCGTCGCTGTCGAGGATCGCGTCAAGCACGCCCTGTACGGCAAGGTCATCCGCCGTACGAACAAGCTCAAGGCTCACGACGAGTCCAACGCCGCAGGCGTCGGCGACCGCGTCCTCATCATGGAGACGCGTCCGCTGTCGGCGAGCAAGCGCTGGCGCATCGTCGAGATCCTCGAGAAGGCCAAGTAATTCCTGAAGGCTCAAGCCTTCAGGTCAGTTCCGCCAGGCTCGGCAGGGGCTTCAGCGATGAAGCCCCTGCCGGGAACCGGCAGACGATCAGGAGATAGACGTGATCCAGCAGGAGTCGCGACTGCGTGTCGCCGACAACACGGGTGCGAAGGAAATTCTCACCATCCGTGTTCTCGGTGGCTCGGGTCGCCGCTACGCGGGCATCGGTGACGTCATCGTCGCCACCGTCAAGGACGCGATCCCCGGCGGCAACGTGAAGAAGGGTGACGTCGTCAAGGCTGTCATCGTTCGCACCGTCAAGGAGCGCCGCCGCCAGGACGGCTCGTACATCCGCTTCGACGAGAACGCCGCTGTCATTCTCAAGAACGACGGCGACCCTCGTGGCACCCGTATCTTCGGCCCGGTGGGCCGTGAGCTGCGCGAGAAGAAGTTCATGAAGATCATCTCGCTCGCGCCGGAGGTGCTGTAAGCATGAAGATCAAGAAGGGCGACCTGGTTCAGGTCATCACCGGTAAGGACAAGGGCAAGCAGGGCAAGGTCATCGTGGCCTTCCCCCGCGAGAACCGCGTCCTCGTCGAGGGTGTCAACCGGGTCAAGAAGCACACCAAGGCCGGCCAGACCGCTCGCGGTTCGCAGACCGGTGGCATTGTGACGACCGAGGCTCCGGTCCACGTCAGCAACGTGCAGCTGGTTGTTGAGAAGGACGGCAAGAAGGTCGTTACCCGCGTCGGCTACCGCTTTGACGACGAGGGCAACAAGATCCGCGTTGCCAAGCGGACTGGTGAGGACATCTGATGACTACCACCACCGCACCGCGCCTCAAGCTGCGCTACCGCGAGGAGATCGCGGGCAAGCTGCGTGAAGAGTTCTCGTACGAGAACGTCATGCAGATCCCCGGTCTCGTCAAGATCGTGGTCAACATGGGTGTGGGCGACGCCGCCCGCGACTCCAAGCTGATCGACGGCGCCATCCGCGACCTCACCACGATCACGGGTCAGAAGCCGGCCGTCACCAAGGCCCGGAAGTCCATCGCGCAGTTCAAGCTGCGCGAGGGTCAGCCGATCGGCTGCCACGTCACCCTCCGCGGTGACCGCATGTGGGAGTTCCTGGACCGTACGCTGTCGCTCGCGCTGCCGCGTATCCGTGACTTCCGTGGTCTGTCGCCGAAGCAGTTCGACGGCCGTGGCAACTACACGTTCGGTCTCACGGAGCAGGTCATGTTCCACGAGATCGACCAGGACAAGATCGACCGGGTCCGGGGCATGGACATCACCGTGGTCACCACGGCGACCAACGACGACGAGGGTCGTGCCCTCCTTCGTCACCTCGGCTTCCCGTTCAAGGAGAACTGACCGTGGCGAAGAAGGCTCTGATCGCTAAGGCCGCCCGCAAGCCGAAGTTCGGTGTGCGCGCGTACACCCGCTGCCAGCGCTGCGGCCGGCCGCACTCCGTCTACCGCAAGTTCGGCCTGTGCCGCGTGTGCCTTCGTGAGATGGCTCACCGTGGCGAGCTGCCGGGCGTGACCAAGAGCTCCTGGTAGTCCTGTACTGCCCTTTGGGCGTACGGATTACCCGAAGCTCTCGGTAAGTATCTGGTCGGCAGGAGCCCACCCCCGCATGCCGTAGGCTTGAAGGGTTGGGCGCCTGCCGCCCTGACCGACTTACTACGCCGTAGGTCCCCGCACCGCACCCGTCCCGCCACTGAGTGGGGAGAGGGATGGCGCATACAGGAAACCCCGGCGAGAGAGGCCGAAGGCCAATTCATGACCATGACTGATCCGATCGCGGACATGCTGACTCGTCTGCGTAACGCGAACTCGGCGTACCACGACACCGTGGCTATGCCGCACAGCAAGATCAAGTCGCACATCGCGGAGATCCTCCAGCAGGAGGGCTTCATCACCGGCTGGAAGGTCGAGGACGCCGAAGTCGGCAAGTCCCTCGTCCTCGAGCTGAAGTTCGGCCCGAACCGTGAGCGCTCCATCGCGGGCATCAAGCGGATCTCGAAGCCGGGTCTGCGCGTGTACGCGAAGTCCACCAACCTGCCGAAGGTCCTCGGCGGCCTGGGCGTGGCGATCATCTCCACGTCCCACGGTCTCCTGACCGGCCAGCAGGCAGGCAAGAAGGGCGTAGGTGGGGAAGTCCTCGCCTACGTCTGGTAGTCGGGAACGGAGGAAAAGCTAATGTCGCGAATCGGCAAGCTCCCCATCCAGGTTCCCGCCGGTGTGGACGTCACCATCGATGGCCGCACGGTCGCGGTGAAGGGCCCCAAGGGTTCCCTCTCGCACACCGTCGCTGCGCCGATCGAGGTCACCAAGGGCGAGGACGGCACCCTCTCGGTGCTGCGCCCCAACGACGAGCGTCAGAACAAGGCCCTCCACGGCCTGTCCCGCACGCTGGTGGCGAACATGATCACCGGCGTGACCACGGGTTACAGCAAGGCGCTCGAGATCAGCGGTGTCGGTTACCGCGTCCAGGCGAAGGGCTCCAACCTGGAGTTCGCCCTGGGCTACAGCCACCCGATCGTCGTCGAGGCCCCCGAGGGCATCACCTTCAAGGTCGAGTCGCCCACGAAGCTCAGCGTCGAGGGCATCGACAAGCAGAAGGTCGGCGAGGTCGCCGCGAACATCCGCAAGCTGCGGAAGCCCGACCCGTACAAGGCCAAGGGCGTCAAGTACGCCGGCGAGGTTATCCGCCGCAAGGTTGGAAAGGCGGGTAAGTAAGCCATGGCATACGGTGTGAAGATCGCCAAGGGTGACGCGTACAAGCGCGCTGCCATCAAGCGCCGCCACATCCGGGTCCGCAAGCACGTCTCCGGTACGCCGGAGCGTCCGCGCCTGGTCGTGACGCGTTCCAACCGCAACATCGTTGCGCAGGTCATCGACGACATCGCGGGCCACACGCTCGCGTCGGCGTCGACCCTGGACACCTCGATCCGTGGTGGCGAGGGCGACAAGAGCGCCCAGGCCCAGCAGGTGGGTGCGCTCGTCGCCGAGCGCGCGAAGGCTGCCGGCGTCGAGGCCGTCGTGTTCGACCGTGGTGGCAACAGGTACGCCGGGCGCATTGCCGCTCTGGCTGACGCCGCCCGCGAAGCCGGGCTGAAGTTCTAAGCCCCGGTTCCGGGACTAACGGACGTAACAGAGAGAGGTAAATCCAATGGCTGGACCCCAGCGCCGCGGAAGCGGTGCCGGTGGCGGCGAGCGGCGGGACCGGAAGGGTCGCGACGGTGGCGCTGCCGCCGAGAAGACCGCTTACGTTGAGCGCGTTGTCGCGATCAACCGTGTCGCCAAGGTTGTCAAGGGTGGTCGCCGCTTCAGCTTCACCGCGCTGGTCGTGGTGGGCGACGGTGACGGCACTGTAGGCGTCGGATACGGCAAGGCCAAGGAAGTTCCCGCGGCCATTGCCAAGGGCGTTGAAGAGGCCAAGAAGTCCTTCTTCAAGGTTCCGCGCATCCAGGGCACCATCCCTCACCCGATTCAGGGCGAGAAGGCTGCGGGCGTCGTCCTGCTCAAGCCGGCTTCCCCCGGTACCGGCGTTATCGCCGGTGGCCCGGTGCGTGCCGTGCTCGAGTGCGCCGGCGTTCACGACATCCTGTCGAAGTCGCTCGGCTCGTCGAACCCCATCAACATCGTCCACGCGACTGTGACGGCCCTCAAGGGTCTGCAGCGTCCCGAGGAGATCGCGGCTCGCCGTGGTCTGCCCCTCGAGGACGTGGCCCCCGCGGCCCTGCTGCGTGCGCGTGCGGGAGCGGGTGCGTAATGGCCCGTCTCCAGATCACGCAGACGAAGTCGTACATCGGCAGCAAGCAGAACCACCGCGACACCCTGCGTTCGCTCGGGCTCAAGCGCCTGAACGACGTGGTTGTCAAGGAGGACCGCCCCGAGTTCCGCGGAATGGTTCACACCGTCCGCCACCTCGTGACGGTTGAGGAGGTCGACTGACATGGCGGAGAACAACCCGCTGAAGGTCCACAACCTCCGGCCCGCCCCGGGCGCCAAGACCGCCAAGACCCGTGTGGGTCGTGGTGAGGCGTCCAAGGGTAAGACCGCAGGTCGTGGTACCAAGGGCACCAAGGCCCGTTACCAGGTTCCGGAGCGCTTCGAGGGCGGGCAGATGCCCCTCCACATGCGTCTCCCGAAGCTCAAGGGCTTCAAGAACCCGTTCCGCACCGAGTACCAGGTCGTGAACCTGGACAAGCTCGCCGACCTCTACCCGCAGGGTGGAGAGGTCACGGTGGCCGACCTGGTCGCCAAGGGTGCGGTGCGTAAGAACCAGCTCGTCAAGGTGCTCGGCGCCGGCGAGGTCTCCGTGGCGCTGACGGTGACGGTTGACGCCGTTTCCGCCTCCGCCAAGGAGAAGATCGCTGCCGCTGGCGGCACCGTCACCGAGCTCGTCTGAGAGACGAGCCCGATGGCTTGAACATCGACCGGGGATGCCTCACATAAGGGGCATCCCCGGTTGGTCGTTCCTAGGGGGGCATGGTCGCCGGTATGGTGGCGTGCACCGTTAACTTCCGTGCGGTGTGTCCGCACGGCTTTTGACTGCTTTGTATTCGTTGCACTCGTTGTTCCGTCGGATTCGTCGATCCTCAATACCGTCACCTCTGACGCAGTAGCGCGGGGGTCGCAGGAGGCACCGTGCTCACCGCGTTCGCCCGGGCGTTCAAGACGCCCGACCTGCGCAAGAAGCTGCTCTTCACACTGGGCATCATCGTGTTGTACAGGCTCGGGGCCCACGTTCCGGTTCCCGGCGTCAACTACAAGAACGTGCAGATCTGTGTCGACCAGGCTCAGACGGGCGGGCTCTTCGGGCTCGTCAATCTGTTCAGCGGCGGCGCCCTGCTGCAGATCACGATCTTCGCGCTCGGCATCATGCCGTACATCACGGCGAGCATCATCCTCCAGCTTCTGACCGTGGTGATTCCGCGACTGGAGGCCCTCAAGAAGGAGGGGCAGTCCGGTACCGCCAAGATCACGCAGTACACGCGTTACCTGACGGTCGCCCTCGCCGTGCTCCAGGGCACCGGTCTGGTGGCCACCGCCCGTAACGGCGCGATCTTCCAGGGCTGTCCCGTCGCGGGCCAGATCGTTCCGGACAAGTCCATCTTCGTCACCATCGTGATGGTCGTCACGATGACCGCGGGCACCGCGGCCGTCATGTGGCTCGGTGAGCTCGTCACCGACCGCGGCATCGGCAACGGCATGTCGATCCTGATGTTCATCTCGATCGCCGCCGGCTTCCCGGGCGCACTGTGGGCCATCAAGGAGTCGGGCGAGCTGGCCAACGGCTGGATCGAGTTCGGCATCGTGATCCTGGTCGGCTTCGCGATGGTCGGCCTCGTGGTCTTCGTCGAGCAGGCACAGCGCAGGATCCCCGTGCAGTACGCGAAGCGCATGATCGGCCGGAAGTCCTACGGCGGTACGTCCACGTACATCCCGCTGAAGGTCAACCAGGCCGGTGTGATCCCGGTCATCTTCGCGTCGTCGCTGCTCTACATCCCCATGCTGATCGTCCAGTTCAGCGGCGGCGGTGGAAACTCCGGCTGGGGCACCTGGATCCAGGCGAACTTCGTCGACGGCAAGCCCATCTACGTCGCCACGTACTTCCTGTTGATCGTGTTCTTCGCCTTCTTCTACGTGGCGATCTCGTTCAACCCCGAGGAAGTCGCCGACAACATGAAGAAGTATGGTGGCTTCATCCCGGGTATCCGGGCAGGTCGGCCTACCGCCGAGTACCTGAGCTATGTGCTCAACCGGATCACTTGGCCGGGCTCGCTGTATCTGGGTCTGATCGCTCTTGTGCCGACGATGGCGTTGGCGGGCTTCGGCGCGAACCAGGACTTCCCCTTCGGTGGAACAAGCATCCTCATCATCGTGGGTGTGGGCCTGGAGACCGTGAAGCAGATCGAGAGCCAGCTCCAGCAGCGCAATTACGAAGGGTTCCTCCGCTGATGCGAATCGTCCTCGTCGGGCCGCCCGGTGCCGGCAAGGGAACGCAGGCCGCGTTCCTTGCCAAGAACCTGTCGATCCCGCACATCTCCACGGGCGACCTCTTCCGCGCCAACATCAGCCAGGGCACGGCCCTCGGCAAGCAGGCGAAGGCCTTCATGGACGCCGGCAACCTGGTTCCGGACGAGGTCACCATCGGGATGGCCAAGGACCGCATGGACCAGCCCGACGCCGAGGGCGGCTTCCTGCTGGACGGCTTTCCGCGGAACGTCTCCCAGGCGGTGGCGCTCGACGAGACGCTGAAGGCCGAGGGCCAGAAGCTGGACGCCGTACTGGACCTCGAAGTCCCCGAGGACGAGGTGGTGAAGCGGATCGCGGGCCGCCGCATCTGCCGCAACGACTCCAGCCACGTCTTCCACGTGACGTACAGCCCGCCCCGGCAGGACGGCGTCTGCGACGCCTGCGGCGGTGAGCTCTACCAGCGCGGAGACGACACCGAGGAAACGGTGCGGCGCCGGCTGGAGGTCTACCACAGCGAGACCGAGCCGATCATCGACCACTACAAGACTCAGGGCCTGGTGGTCACCATCTCCGCGCTGGGCAAGGTCGACGAAGTGACCAAGCGTGCGATGGAAGCTCTGAAGAAGTCCTCCGCCGAGGGCTGACCGAGCAGCAGTACAACGGTTGCGGCCGCGGTGTCCGAGAGGCGCCGCGGCCGTACTGTTGGGCGGGTAGTACGTAGTGACAGCGAATGCGGAAGGCACACTCATGGTGGAGATCAAAACCCCCGAGCAGATCGCGAAGATGCGCGAGGCGGGGCTGGTCGTCGCCGCCGTCCACGCGGCCACGCGTGAGGCGGCCGTGCCGGGCGCCACCACCAAGGACCTGGACGAGGTGTCGCGCAAGGTGCTCGCCGAGCACGGTGCGAAGTCGAACTTCCTCGGGTACGGCGGGTTCCCCGCCACGATCTGCACGTCGGTCAACGAGGTCGTCGTCCACGGCATCCCGGACGAGAAGACGGTCCTCAAGGACGGCGACATCATCTCGATCGACGCCGGCGCGATCGTCGACGGCTGGCACGGCGACGCGGCATACACCGCCTTCGTGGGCACGGGGCACGCGCCCGAGCTGATCGAGCTCTCCCGGGTGACCGAGGAGTCGATGTGGGCCGGGCTCGCCGCGATGAAGCTGGGCAACCGGCTCGTCGACATCTCCAAGGCGATCGAGTCGTACATCCGCCGCCAGCCGCGTCCGGCGACGGGCAAGTACGGGATCATCGAGGACTACGGCGGCCACGGCATCGGCTCCGAGATGCACATGGACCCGCACCTGCTGAACTACGTCACGCGCAAGCGCGGCAAGGGTCCGAAGCTGGTTCCCGGCTTCTGTCTGGCGATCGAGCCGATGGTGAGCCTCGGTACGGCGCAGACGGACGTCCTGGAGGACAACTGGACCGTCGTCACCACCGACGGGACCTGGTCCTCCCACTGGGAGCACTCGGTGGCGCTGACGGAGGAGGGGCCGCTGGTCCTCACCTCTCCGGACGGCGGCAGGGCCAAGCTGGCGGAGTACGGCGTGACGGCCGCGCCCGATCCCCTGGCCTGAACCGCTTAACGATCTCCACTGCTGGGCAAACTCCCCGGATTCGTCTTTTCCGGGAGCCTGACGTAGACTGACTCGTCGGCTCGCGTGTACCCGTATGCCTGCATGCGGATGCGAGAGTCGATCAAGGTAGCCGATTCGAAGGGCGAAGCGTGGCCAAGAAGCAAGGTGCCATCGAAATCGAGGGCACCGTGATCGAGTCCCTCCCGAACGCAATGTTCAAGGTGGAACTGCAGAACGGTCACAAGGTCCTCGCGCACATCAGCGGCAAGATGCGTATGCACTACATCCGCATCCTCCCGGATGACCGGGTCGTCGTGGAGCTCTCTCCGTACGACCTGACGCGTGGCCGGATCGTCTACCGGTACAAGTAGATCTTGCCCGCACCCCGTGTTCCACGGGGTGGTGGCACTGACCCGGAGAACCTCACATCCCATGAAGGTCAAGCCGAGCGTCAAGAAGATCTGCGACAAGTGCAAGGTGATCCGCCGTCACGGCCGGGTCATGGTCATCTGCGAAAACCTGCGCCACAAGCAGCGCCAGGGCTGACGCACGACCCCCTGCATCTCGCAGAACTTCGCGCGACGCACGTAAATACGTACATACGCAGAACCCAGTGCCCACGGGTGCTGACACCTCCGGCGGAGGCCGGGGACCTGGTCCGTACCGCTCCCTTCGAGGGAGGGGTCGGCGGCCACGGAACGGTTCTGCGGAAGACCTCCAAGCAAACAGGAGCCATGAATGGCACGCCTTGAAGGCGTTGACCTCCCGCGCGAAAAGCGTATCGAGGTCGCCCTCACCTACGTCTTCGGCATCGGTCGCACCCGTGCCCAGCAGACGCTCGCCGCTACCGGCGTGAACCCCGACACGCGCGTTCGCGACCTGGCCGAAGAGGACCTGGTCAAGATCCGCGAGTACGTTGACGTGAACTTCAAGACCGAGGGTGACCTCCGTCGCGAGGTGCAGGCCGACATCCGCCGCAAGGTCGAGATCGGCTCCTACCAGGGTCTGCGTCACCGCCGCGGCCTCCCGGTTCACGGCCAGCGCACCAGCACGAACGCCCGTACCCGCAAGGGTCCGCGTCGCGCGATCGCCGGCAAGAAGAAGCCGGGCAAGAAGTAGTCCTCAGCCGGACGCTCATCAGCGGTCTTCGCTGTAGGACCGACCACCTCCCGTAGGAGATATAGATGCCCCCCAAGGGTCGTCAGGGCGCCGCCAAGAAGGTGCGCCGCAAGGAAAAGAAGAACGTCGCTCACGGGCACGCCCACATCAAGAGCACGTTCAACAACACGATCGTCTCGATCACCGACCCCACGGGCAACGTGATCTCCTGGGCCTCCGCCGGCCACGTCGGCTTCAAGGGCTCGCGCAAGTCCACCCCCTTCGCCGCGCAGATGGCCGCCGAGTCGGCTGCCCGTCGCGCGCAGGAGCACGGCATGCGCAAGGTCGACGTCTTCGTCAAGGGTCCCGGCTCCGGCCGTGAGACCGCGATCCGCTCCCTCCAGGCCACCGGCCTCGAGGTCGGTTCGATCCAGGACGTCACCCCCACCCCGCACAACGGCTGCCGCCCCCCCAAGCGCCGCCGCGTCTGACGCTCCGCGTCCGACTCTGGTTGTTGCAGTGCGCACGGAGTGAAGACCGACCTTCCCTCCGTGCGCGCTGTACTCGGGCGGCACGGCCCTTCCGGGCCGTGCCGCCCGTACCCTTGTAGTAGTTGGCATCAAATAGTGGGTGCCAAGACTGGAGGCATTTCTCATGCTTATCGCTCAGCGTCCGTCGCTGACCGAAGAGGTCGTCGACGAGTACCGCTCGCGGTTCGTGATCGAGCCCCTCGAGCCGGGCTTCGGTTACACCCTCGGCAACTCCCTTCGCCGTACGCTCCTCTCCTCGATCCCCGGTGCCGCTGTCACCAGCATCCGGATCGACGGCGTCCTGCACGAGTTCACCACCGTGCCGGGTGTCAAGGAGGACGTCACCGACCTCATTCTCAACATCAAGCAGCTGGTCGTCTCCAGCGAGCACGACGAGCCCGTCGTGATGTACCTGCGCAAGCAGGGCCCGGGCCTGGTCACCGCTGCTGACATCGCCCCGCCGGCCGGTGTCGAGGTGCACAACCCCGACCTGGTGCTCGCCACGCTCAACGGCAAGGGCAAGCTGGAGATGGAGCTGACCGTCGAGCGCGGTCGCGGCTACGTCTCCGCCGTCCAGAACAAGCAGGTGGGCCAGGAGATCGGCCGTATCCCGGTCGACTCCATCTACTCGCCGGTGCTCAAGGTCACGTACAAGGTCGAGGCGACCCGTGTCGAGCAGCGCACCGACTTCGACAAGCTGATCGTCGACGTCGAGACCAAGCAGGCCATGCGCCCGCGTGACGCCATGGCGTCCGCCGGCAAGACCCTGGTCGAGCTGTTCGGTCTGGCGCGCGAGCTCAACATCGACGCCGAGGGCATCGACATGGGCCCGTCCCCGACGGACGCCGCGCTCGCCGCCGATCTGGCGCTGCCGATCGAGGAGCTCGAGCTCACCGTTCGTTCGTACAACTGCCTCAAGCGCGAGGGCATCCACTCCGTGGGTGAGCTCGTGGCGCGTTCCGAGGCCGACCTGCTCGACATCCGCAACTTCGGTGCGAAGTCGATCGACGAGGTCAAGGCGAAGCTGGCCGGCATGGGCCTGGCCCTCAAGGACAGCCCGCCCGGATTCGACCCGACCGCCGCCGCCGACGCCTTCGGCGCCGACGACGACGCGGACGCCGGTTTCGTCGAGACCGAGCAGTACTAAGCACTTCCGGCGGGCACTAGCTCGTCGGTAACTGACACCGGTACCTGATACGGCCGGTGCAGACACTAGGAGAAACACCATGCCGCGTCCCGCAAAGGGTGCCCGTCTGGGCGGCAGCGCCGCGCACGAGCGTCTGCTCCTCGCCAACCTGGCGAAGTCGCTGTTCGAGCACGGCCGCATCACGACGACCGAGGCCAAGGCCCGCCGCCTGCGCCCCGTCGCCGAGCGTCTGGTCACCAAGGCGAAGAAGGGCGACATCCACAACCGTCGCCTGGTGCTGCAGACGATCACGGACAAGAGCGTCGTCCACACGCTCTTCACCGAGATCGCTCCGCGGTACGAGAACCGCCCCGGTGGTTACACCCGCATCACGAAGATCGGCAACCGTCGTGGCGACAACGCCCCGATGGCGGTCATCGAGCTCGTCGAGGCCCTGACCGTGGCCCAGCAGGCCACCGGTGAGGCCGAGGCCGCGACGAAGCGTGCGGTCAAGGAAGACGCAGCCAAGAAGGACGAGGCTGCCCAGGACGACGCTCCGGCCGCCGAGGCTGCCGAGGGCGAGTCCAAGGACGCCTGAGCGCGTCGACTCCACCGGGCGGGCCCGCATCACCCTTCGGGGCGGTGCGGGCCCGTTCCGTTGTGTGCTGTATCGAAAGGATTCGCTGGTGAGCGAGGACATTGAGGGCGCGGCGCCGGGATTCGTGCGGGTGCGGCTGGATCTTTCGTACGACGGGAAGGACTTTTCCGGGTGGGCGAAGCAGTCCGAGCGGCGCACGGTCCAGGGTGAGATCGAGACCGCGCTGCGGACCGTGACGCGGTCATCGGAGACGTACGACCTGACGGTCGCGGGGCGTACGGACTCGGGCGTGCACGCGCGCGGGCAGGTCGCGCACGTCGACCTGCCCGAGGACGTGTGGGCCGAGCACCGGGACAAGCTGCTGCGGCGGCTGGCCGGACGGCTGCCGCACGATGTGCGGGTGTGGAAGGTCGCGGAGGCTCCCGCGGGGTTCAACGCCAGGTTCGCGGCCGTCTGGCGGCGCTACGCGTACCGCGTGACGGACAACCCCGGCGGCGTCGACCCGCTGCTGCGCGGCCATGTGCTGTGGCACGACTGGCCGTTGGACGTGGACGCCATGAACCGGGCGGCCGGGAAGCTGGTCGGGGAGCACGATTTCGCGGCGTACTGCAAGAGGCGGGAGGGCGCGACCACCATCCGCACCCTGCAGCAGCTCAGCTGGGAGCGCGGGGCGGACGGTGTCATCACCGCTACCGTGCGCGCCGACGCCTTCTGCCACAACATGGTGCGCTCGCTGGTCGGCGCGATGCTGTTCGTCGGGGACGGGCACCGGGACGCGGACTGGCCGGGGAAGGTGCTGGCGGCGGGCGTACGGGACTCCTCCGTCCATGTCGTACGCCCGCACGGCCTCACCCTGGAGGAAGTCGGCTATCCGGCCGACGAGCTGCTGGCGGCGCGTGCCCGTCAGGCCCGCAACATGCGGTCACTGCCCGGCGGCGGCTGCTGCTGACGCCTGGGCCCTTCCGCGCTGGTGGATCTGGCGGAACGTGAACTCGGCGATGTCGTCACCGGCCGTGTAGACGTCCTTGTCGGACGTGGTGACGTTCCTGCCGTCGGTGAAGCCGGCGACGGTGAAGTAGGCGTAGCGGCCGTAGGCGTTGGTGGTCTTGCGGCAGAACACGCCGCCCCGGCAGAAGGTGGGGACGCCGGCGCCGGGGAGGGACGCGAGACCGCCGCTCGCCTGCTCCTTGGCCTTCTCGGCCTGGGCGGTGGTCTCGAAGACCGCGACGCCCACGGTGACGGCCACGCCGTTCTTGGAGTACGTCGCGCGGATGACCTGGTCGCAGCCGTTGTTCGCGAGTACGGAGCCCAGCGCGCCCTGGGCCGCGGCGGAGCAGCCGGCGATGCGGTTCGTCGCGCCCTTGGCGTAGGCGCGGTCGCCCATCGTCAGCCGCTTGCCGGGGTACAGGGTGTCGGCGCTGAGCGGCGCCGTGTCCTTCCTGGCGCTGGAGATGAAGTCTCTGGGATTCGGCGGGGGCGGGGGAGCCTGGGAGGAGAAGGAGGGGCCGGGCTGGGCGGACTCGGTCGGCAGGGTCTCCGCGGTCGGCAGCCCGGTCGTGGAGCCGGTGGTGCCGTTGTTCTTGTTCGTCGTGACGACCGCCGTCGCCACGATCGCGCCGACCACGGCGGTCGCCAGCACGCCGCCGCCGATGTACAGCCACCGCTTGCGGCGGGCGCGCGCGGCGGAGGCGTCGGCGAGCGCCGCCCAGTCCGGCGTGTCCCCCGACGACTGCGTTCCGTACGGATCCTGAGGGTTCTGCTGTCCCTCGGGGCCACCCCAGGAGGGCCCCCCTTGCCCAAAGCTCATGCCGCGCATCCTAATCCGGTTGGGTGATGCGGCGGACGGCGGCGACAATGCGGAGCATGGGACATCTTGAGGCCGCACACGTCGAGTACTACTTGCCGGACGGGCGGCCGTTGCTCGGCGACGTCTCCTTCCGGGTCGGGGAGGGCGCGGTCGTGGCCCTGGTCGGGCCCAACGGGGCGGGCAAGACGACCCTGCTCCGGCTGATCTCCCGGGAGCTGCAGCCGCACGGTGGCTCGGTGACGGTGAGCGGCGGGCTCGGGGTGATGGGGCAGTTCGTGGGGTCCGTACAGGACGAGCGGACCGTGCGGGACCTGCTGGTGGCTGTGTCCCCGGAGCGAATCCGGGAGGCGGCCTCCGCCGTCGACAGGGCCGAGCACGGGATTCTGACCGTGGACGACGAGAAGGCGCAGATGGCTTATGCGCAGGCGTTGTCCGACTGGGCGGAGGCCGGCGGGTACGACGCCGAGACCGTCTGGGACATGTGCTCCATGGCGGCACTGGGGATTCCCTACGACAAGGCACAGTTCCGCGAGGTGCGCACGCTCAGCGGGGGCGAGCAGAAGCGGCTCGTACTGGAGGCCCTGCTGCGGGGGCCCGACGAGGTGCTGCTGCTCGACGAGCCGGACAACTATCTGGACGTGCCCGGCAAGCGGTGGCTGGAGGAGCGGCTGAAGGAGACCCGCAAGACGGTCTTCTTCGTGTCCCACGACCGCGAGCTCCTTTCGCGGGCCGCCGAGAAGATCGTGAGCGTGGAGCCGGGGCCGACGGGTGCCGACGCGTGGGTCCACGGCGCCGGGTTCGACACCTTCCACGAGGCGCGGGCCGAGCGGTTCGCGCGGTTCGAGGAGCTCATGCGCCGGTGGGAGGAGGAGCACGCGCGGCTCAAGGCCCTGGTGCTGAGGCTGCGGGGACAGGCCGCGAGCAGCCCCGACATGGCCTCGCGGTACCGGGCCATGCGGACGCGGTTCGAGAAGTTCGAGGAGGCGGGGCCCCCGCCGGAGCCGCCGCGCAAGCAGGACATCCGGATGCGGCTGCGGGGCGGGCGCACGGGGGTGCGGGCCGTCGTGTGCAAGGGGCTTGAGCTGAGCGGGCTGATGAAGCCGTTCGACCTGGAGGTCTACTACGGGGAGCGGGTCGCCGTGCTCGGGTCGAACGGGTCCGGCAAGTCGCACTTCCTGCGGCTGCTCGCCGGGGAGGACGTCAAGCACACGGGGGAGTGGAAGCTGGGCGCGCGAGTGGTGCCCGGGCACTTCGCGCAGACGCACGCGCACCCCGAGCTGGTCGGCCGTACGCTCGTCGACATCCTGTGGTCCGAGCACTCCAAGGACCGGGGCGGGGCGATGGGCGCGCTGCGCCGGTACGAGCTGGAGCGCCAGGGGGACCAGGCGTTCGACCGGCTGTCGGGCGGGCAGCAGGCACGGTTCCAGATCCTGATGATGGAGCTGGAGGGGACGACCGCGCTGCTGCTCGACGAGCCGACGGACAACCTCGACCTGGAGTCCGCGGAGGCGTTGCAGGAGGGGCTGGAGGCGTACGACGGGACGGTGCTCGCCGTGACGCACGACCGGTGGTTCGCGAAGTCCTTCGACCGTTACCTGGTCTTCGGGTCGGACGGTGTCGTGCGGGAGACGGCGGAGCCGGTGTGGGACGAGCGCCGGGTGGAGCGGACACGGTAGGGGCACCGCGCCGCGCGGGAGGCCGGTGCGCGCCTCCGCCGGGCCGTTTTGACCCGTACGGGGGCGGGCGGGTAGGCTTCCAGTTCGTTATGCGTATTGGCTTGGTCGTTCTCACGCGAGGGGCCCTTACGCCGGTCCACCGGGCCGATGACCAGCGGCAGGCAGACGGGTTGCGTCCCCGGATGCCGCCAAGGCTGTCGTGATCGTCCCAGTGGCCTTGTCAGGACCCACTCACTGAAGAAGCGAAGGCTACGACCGTGCGTACGTACAGCCCCAAGCCCGGCGATGTCACGCGCCAGTGGCACATCATCGACGCGCAGGACATCGTCCTGGGCCGTCTGGCGACGACTGCCGCCAACCTCCTGCGGGGCAAGCACAAGGCGATCTACGCCCCCCACATGGACATGGGCGACTTCGTCATCATCGTCAACGCCGAGAAGGTTCACCTCTCCGGCAACAAGAAGACCCAGAAGATGGCGTACCGCCACTCCGGCTTCCCGGGTGGTCTGCGCTCCGTCCGTTACGACGAGCTCCTGGCGAAGAGCCCCGAGAAGGCCGTCGAGAAGGCCATCAAGGGCATGATCCCCAAGAACACCCTGGGTCGTCAGATGCTCTCGAAGCTGAAGGTCTACGCAGGTCCCGAGCACCCGCACGCGGCTCAGCAGCCGGTGCCGTTCGAGATCACCCAGGTCGCGCAGTAGTTCCGGCCACACCCCCCTAAGAACGAAAGAAATCTGAGGAGAATCGTGGCCGAGACCACTGCAGAGACGCCCGTCGAGGGTTCCGAGGCCGAAGAGACCTTCGCCGAGGTGACCACCTTCGAGTCCGAGGTTCCCGTCGAGGGCGAGTACACCAGCGAGTCCCTGGCGGGCCGCTTCGGTGACCCGCAGCCCGCGGCCGGCCTGGGCCGTCGCAAGAACGCCATCGCCCGCGTCCGGATCGTCCCGGGCACCGGCAAGTGGAAGATCAACGGGCGTACGCTCGAGGACTACTTCCCGAACAAGGTTCACCAGCAGGAAGTCAACGAGCCCTTCAAGGTGCTCGAGCTCGACGGCCGCTACGACGTCATCGCCCGCATCGCGGGTGGCGGCGTCTCCGGTCAGGCCGGTGCGCTCCGTCTCGGTGTCGCCCGTGCGCTGAACGAGGCGGACGTGGACAACAACCGTCCCACCCTGAAGAAGGCCGGCTTCCTCTCCCGCGACGACCGTGCGGTCGAGCGCAAGAAGGCCGGTCTCAAGAAGGCCCGTAAGGCGCCGCAGTACAGCAAGCGCTAATCCGCCTGCTCGGCTGCTCCAGACGTTCGCCCCGGCGGCACATTGTGTGCTGTCGGGGCGTTCGTTTATCGGTATGCCGGGTGTATGGCGGCGTACAGCGCACCAGAGCTTGCATTTTCGGAGTATTTCGGAGGACACCAGTGGGACGACTCTTCGGCACTGACGGCGTGCGCGGTGTCGCCAACGCGGATCTGACGGCCGAGCTCGCGCTCGGCCTGTCGGTCGCGGCGGCGCACGTACTCGCCGAGGCGGGCACCTTCGAGGGGCATCGGCCGACCGCCGTGGTCGGTCGTGATCCGCGTGCGTCGGGAGAGTTCCTGGAGGCCGCCGTCGTGGCGGGCCTGGCGAGTGCGGGTGTGGACGTGCTCCGGGTGGGGGTTCTGCCCACCCCCGCGGTGGCGTACCTCACCGGTGTGCTGGGCGCCGATCTCGGTGTCATGCTCTCGGCCAGCCACAACGCCATGCCGGACAACGGTGTCAAGTTCTTCGCGCGCGGCGGGCACAAGCTCGCCGACGAGCTGGAGATCCGCATCGAGGACGTGTACGAGCAGCACCGCACCGGTGAGCCGTGGGCCCGGCCGACCGGAGCGGGCGTCGGCCGGGTCTCCGACTACGCCAAGGGTGTCGACCAGTACATCGCCCACCTGATCGGTGTGCTGCCCAATCGTCTCGACGGCGTGAAGGTCGTCCTCGACGAGGCGCACGGGGCGGCCTCCCGCGTCTCTCCCGAGGCCTTCGCCCGGGCCGGCGCCGAGATCGTCACCATCGGTGCCGACCCCGACGGGCTCAACATCAACGACGGGTGCGGTTCCACGCACCTGGAGATGCTCCGGGCCGCCGTCGTCGAGCACGGCGCCGATCTCGGTATCGCGCACGACGGCGACGCCGACCGGTGCCTGGCCGTGGACGCGCTGGGCAACGAGGTCGACGGGGACCAGATCCTCGCCGTGCTCGCGCTCGCCATGCGCGAGGCGGGACAGCTGCGCAAGAACACCGTCGTCGGCACCGTCATGTCGAACCTCGGCTTCAAGCTGGCCATGGAGCGCGAGGGCATCGAGCTCGTACAGACCGCCGTCGGCGACCGGTACGTACTGGAGTCGATGAAGGCCGAGGGGTACGCGCTCGGCGGCGAGCAGTCCGGGCACGTCATCGTGCTGGACCACGCGACCACCGGCGACGGCACCCTGACCGGGCTGATGCTGGCCGCGCGGGTGGCAGCCACCGGGCGTACGCTCGCGGACCTCGCCGGGGTCATGAGCCGGCTGCCGCAGATCCTCGTCAACGTGCCCGACGTCGACAAGTCGCGCGTCACCACCTCCGCCGAGCTGGCGGCCGCCGTCACCGACGCCGAGCGGGAACTGGGCGCCACGGGGCGGGTGCTGCTGCGGCCCTCGGGCACCGAGCCGCTCGTGCGGGTCATGGTCGAGGCGGCCGACATCGAGCAGGCGAAGGCGGTCGCCGGGCGGCTCGCCGATGTGGTGAAGTCGGCGCTCGGCTAGGCGTTCCCGTACGCGGTGCGCTTGTGCTGCTTCGCCCAGAGGAACTTCTGGGCGAGCAGCGTGAGCGTACCGGCGACGACGATGCCGAGCAGGTTCAGCAGGAGCTGCTCGGTGGAGCCCCAGGTCTGCTTCACGTCGCCGTAGCTCAGCGCCACGGCGGCGTTGGCCGCGGCCGGGACCGTCGTCACCGAGATCGCGACGCCGACCAGGGCGCCGGACTTGGCCGACGTGAGGGAGAGCATGCCGGCCGCGCCCGCCAGTACGGCGACGACGAACGACAGCAGGTCCGGGGCGTAGATGAACCCCGTGTTGGGGCGGTCGCCGTGCAGCATCTCGTCGGTGAACAGGCCCGTCGCGTTCATGAACAGGCTGAACACGACCGTCACCGCCATCGTCGCCGCGAACCCCACGATCAGCGCGGCGAACGAGCGCCAGGCCAGGCGCGGCGCGCGCCGCACCAGCGCCGTGCAGAAGCCGGCCAGCGGGCCGAACTCCGGGCCCACCGCCATCGCGCCCACGATCAGGATCGCGTTGTCGAGCAGCACACCGCAGGCCGCGATCATCGTGGCCAGCGACAGGAACGCGATGTAGGTGACGGAGAGCGTCGACTCCTCGTGGGTCGCGTCCGACAGCTGCTCCCACAGCACCGCGTCCGCGGCCTCGCCCGGCGCCTCCTTCTCCGCCCGGTCGGCGCGCGTGGAGAGCGACAGGTCGATGTTCTCCACGGCGATCGAACCGCATTCGTCGATGCCGAGGGTGCGCAGATCGCTGATGAGGTCGTCGCCCGCCTCGCGCGCCACGTCGCAGAGGATGAGGTCGCCGGCCGGGTTGCGGGCCGCGCCGGGGACGACGGCGACATGCGCCGTGCCGACCGACTTCTCCACCGTGTGCAGGACCTCGTCGGTGCGGTCGGCGGGGACGATCAGGCGAAGGTGCAGCACGGCACGTACTCCTCAGAGTTTGCGGAGCGAGAGGCGCTGGACCTTGTGGTCGGGGCCCTTGCGCACCACCAGCGTGGCACGGCCGCGCGTCGGCGCCACGTTCTCCAGCAGGTTGGGCCTGTTGACGGTCCGCCACATCGTACGGGCGTAGTCGAGGGCTTCCTCCTCCGAGACCTGGGTGTACTTCCTGAAGTACGAGGAGGGGTCCTGGAACGCGGTCTCGCGCAGCTTGCGGAAGCGGCCCAGGTACCAGGTCTCGATGTCCTCGGCGCGCGCGTCGACGTACACGCTGAAGTCGAAGTAGTCGGCGAGAGCGACCCGGGTGCGGCCGTCCTTGCCGGGCAGCGCCGGCTGGAGGACGTTCAGGCCCTCGACGATCAGGATGTCCGGGCGGCGGACCGTGAGGCGCTCGCCGGGCACGATGTCGTAGATCAGGTGGGAGTAGACGGGCGCGGTGACCTCGTTCTTGCCGGCCTTGATGTCGGCGACGAAGCGGGTCAGGGCGCGCCGGTCGTACGACTCGGGGAAGCCCTTGCGCGCCGTGAGGCCGCGCCGCTTGAGCTCCTCCATCGGGTAGAGGAAGCCGTCGGTGGTCAGCAGCTCCACGCGCGGGTGTTCCGGCCAGCGGGCCAGCAGCGCCTGGAGGAGGCGGGCGACGGTCGACTTGCCCACGGCGACGCTGCCCGCGACCCCTATGACGAAGGGCGTGCCGCGCTGGGCGCCGTGGCCGTTGCCCGCGTCGCCGAGGAAGGTGTTGAGGGCGCCGCGCAGGCCAGAGGTCGCCTGGACGTAGAGATTGAGCAGCCGGGAGAGGGGGAGGTAGACGTCCCGCACCTCGTCGAGGTCGATCACGTCGCCCAGGCCGCGGAGCCGTTCGAGTTCCTCCGCCGTGAGGGGGAGCGGGGTCTTCTCGCGCAGCGCGCTCCACTCCGCCCGTGTGAGGTCCAGGTACGGCGAAGCGTCTGCCCGGCGGTGGGTGGACCGTGGCGGCGAAGTGATCACATGAACATTGTCGGGGGTGCGGAGCTGTCGTGGGTGGTGTGCTCGGTCACGTGGAGCGTCGGCCGTAGGGTGCGGACATGTGCGGAATCGTGGGGTACGTCGGCGGGCAGTCGGCGCTTGATGTTGTCATCGCGGGACTGAAGCGGCTCGAGTACCGGGGTTACGACTCGTCAGGTGTGGCTGTGCTCGCGGACGGTGGACTGGCCGCGGCGAAGAAGGCCGGCAAGCTCGTCAACCTGGAGAAGGAACTCGTGGAGCGGCCGCTGCCGGCCGGGGCCACGGGCATCGGGCACACCCGGTGGGCCACGCACGGGGGGCCCACCGACGCCAACGCGCACCCGCATCTGGACAACGCGGGGCGTGTGGCCGTCGTGCACAACGGGATCATCGAGAACTTCGCCGGCCTGCGGGCCGAGCTCGCCGAGCGCGGGCACGAGCTGGGGTCCGAGACCGACACCGAGGTCGTGGCGCACCTGCTCGCCGAGTCCTTCTCCTCGTGCGGGGACCTCGCGGAGGCGATGCGGCTGGTGTGCCGGCAGCTCGACGGGGCGTTCACGCTGGTCGCCGTGCACGCGGACGAGCCCGACGTGGTGGTGGGGGCGCGGCGGAACTCGCCGCTGGTGGTGGGTGTGGGGGAGGGGGAGGCCTTCCTCGCGTCCGACGTGGCCGCCTTCATCGCGCACACGCGGTCGGCGATCGAGCTGGGGCAGGACCAGGTCGTCGAGGTACGGCGGGACGGCGAGGGCGGCGGCGCGGCCGGCGTCTCGGTCTCGGTCACGGACTTCTACGGCGCGCCCGGCGAGGTGCGGTCGTACCGCATCGACTGGGACGCCTCCGCCGCCGAGAAGGGCGGCTACGACTACTTCATGCTCAAGGAGATCGCCGAGCAGCCGAAGGCCGTCGCCGACACGCTGCTGGGGCGGATCGACGCGGGCGGGGCGCTGAGGCTGGACGAGCTGCGGATCCCCGATTCCGTGCTGCGGGAGGTCGACAAGGTCGTGGTGGTGGCCTGCGGGACCGCTTTCCACGCGGGGATGATCGCGAAGCTGGCCGTCGAGCACTGGACGCGGATCCCCTGTGAGACCGAGCTGGCGAGCGAGTTCCGGTACCGGGATCCGATCCTCGACGCCCGGACGCTGGTGATCGCGATCTCGCAGTCCGGCGAGACCATGGACACGCTGATGGCGCTGCGGCACGCGCGGGAACAGGGTGCGAAGGTGCTCGCCGTGTGCAACACGAACGGGTCGACCATTGCGCGGGAGTCGGACGCGGTGCTCTACACGCACGCCGGGCCCGAGATCGCCGTCGCTTCCACCAAGGCGTTCCTGACGCAGCTGGTCGCCTGCTATCTGGTCGCGCTCTACCTGGCGCAGGTGCGCGGGGCCAAGTGGGGGGACGAGGTCCGGGACGTGGTGCGCGAGCTGTCGGAGATCTCGGGCGAGGTGGAGCGGGTCCTGGAGACGATGGAGCCGGTGCGGGAGCTGGCCCGGTCGCTGGCGGGGAAGAAGACGGTGCTGTTCCTGGGGCGGCATGTGGGGTACCCGGTCGCCCTGGAGGGTGCGCTCAAGCTGAAGGAGCTCGCGTACATGCATGCGGAGGGGTTCGCGGCGGGCGAGCTGAAGCACGGGCCCATCGCGCTGATCGAGGACGACCTCCCGGTGGTGGTGGTGGTGCCGTCGCCCCGGGGGCGGTCGGTGCTGCACGACAAGATCGTTTCGAACATCCAGGAGATCCGGGCGCGGGGGGCGCGGACGATCGTGATCGCGGAGGAGGGCGACGAGGCGGTCGTCCCGTACGCCGACCACCTGATCCGGATCCCGGCCACGCCGACGCTCCTGCAGCCCCTGGTCTCGACCGTGCCGTTGCAGGTCTTCGCCTGCGAGCTGGCCACGGCGCGGGGCAATGAGGTCGACCAGCCCCGGAACCTGGCCAAGTCCGTGACGGTGGAGTGAGCTCGTGATCATTGGGGTGGGCATCGACGTCGCCGAGATCGAACGGTTCCGGGCGTCTCTGGAACGTACGCCGCAGATGGCCCAGCGGCTGTTCCTGCACAACGAGTTGTACCTCCCGAGCGGCGACCGGCGCGGCATCGCCTCGCTCGCCGCCCGGTTCGCGGCCAAGGAGGCCCTCGCGAAGGCGCTGGGGGCGCCGGCCGGGCTGCACTGGACGGACGCCGAGGTGTACGTCGAGGAGAGCGGGCAGCCGCGGCTGCGGGTGAGCGGGACGGTGCTGGCGCGGGCGGAGGCGCTCGGGGTCCGGTCCTGGCACGTCTCGCTCAGTCACGACGCGGGGGTCGCTTCCGCCGTTGTCATCGCCGAAGGATGAGGTGTTTTCGCTGATGCGCGCTGCTCATGGCGTGGAGACCGTACGGACCGCCGAGCGGGAGCTGATGGCCCGGCTCCCCGAGGGCGCGCTGATGCAGCGGGCCGCGGCCGGGCTCGCCGCGGTGTGCGCGGGGCTGCTGGGGCGGGTGTACGGGACGCGGGTCGTGCTGCTGGTCGGCAGCGGCGACAACGGGGGCGACGCGCTGTACGCGGGCGCGCGGCTGGCCCGGCGGGGGGCGGGGGTCACCGCCGTGCTGCTGGACGCGCGGCGGGCGCACGGGGGCGGGCTGGCCGCGTTGCGGCGCGCCGGGGGCTCGGTGGCGGTGGCCGGTGATGCGGCTGGAGCTCTCGCGCGTGCCGATCTCGTGGTCGACGGGATCACCGGGATCGGGGGGAGGGGCGGGCTGCGGGACGCCGCTGTGCCGTTGGCGCGGGCGGCGCGGGACTCCGGGGCGGTGGTCGTCGCCGTGGATCTGCCCAGCGGGGTCGAGGCGGACAGCGGGGAGGTGCGGGGGGAGTGCGTGCGCGCCGATGTGACGGTCACCTTCGGCACGTACAAGCCGGGGCTGCTGATCGACCCCGCGCGGGAGTACGTCGGGGCCGTGCGGCTGGTCGAGCTGGGGCTCGATCTCGAAGCGGTGGAGGCGGACGCCGAGGCGCTGCAGCACGCGGACGTGGCCGCGCTGCTGCCGGTCCCGGGCGCGGAGAGCGACAAGTACCGGCGCGGGGTGGTCGGCGTCGTGGCGGGGTCGGAGCGGTACCCGGGAGCGGCGGTGCTCGCGGTGGCCGGGGCGCTGCGGGGCGGGGCCGGGGCCGTGCGGTACGTCGGGCCGGGCGCCGGCGCGGTCGTCACGCGCTTCCCGGAGGCGCTGGTGCACGCGGGGCCGCCGTCGGAGGCGGGGCGGGTGCAGGCGTGGGTGGTGGGGCCGGGGCTGGGCGAGGACGCCGGCGGGGCGCTGGAGGACGTGCTGGCGTCGGACGTTCCGGTGCTGGTCGATGCCGACGGGCTGCGGCCCCTGGAGCCGGAGATGGTGCGGGAGCGGGACGCGCCGACGCTGCTGACGCCGCACGCGGGGGAGGCGGCGGCGCTGCTGGGGGTCCCGCGGGAGGAAGTGGAGGCGGGGCGGCTGGTCGCGGCGCGGGAGCTGGCCGCGCTGTACGGGGCGACGGTGCTGCTCAAGGGGTCCACGACGCTGGTGGCGCCGGCGGGCGGAACGAGTGCGGGGTTCGCGGGACGGCCGGTGCGGGTGAATCCGACGGGCACGCCCTGGCTGGCCACCGCGGGGAGCGGGGACGTGCTGTCCGGGCTGGCGGGGGCGCTGCTGGCGGCGGGGCTCGGGGCGATGGACGCGGGATCGGTCGCGGCGTACGTGCACGGACTGGCGGGGCGGCTGGCGGCGGACGGGGCTCCCGTGGGGGCGATGGATGTGGCGGACGCGCTGCCGGGGGCTTGGCGCGGGGTCGTGGGACGGGGGCGGGGCGGGGGTGCGGCCGGCGCCGTGGGGGCTGGGCGGGGGCGGGCCGCTCCGGGGGCGGCGTTCGGGACCGCATGATCCAGCCGCGGTGCAGTGCTCCTCGTACGAAGCCCACTCCCTGCGCACACATCACGTTTTACGTCCCGAACGCCGCTTCCTGTGCGGTCCGCCCTCCCGCGCCGGTGGGCAGTCCTCGGGACGTCGGCCGTTCCCGGCGGGCCGGGGCGGCGGCGTTGGATCCGGGCCGTCGCAGGGCTCTGAGACACTTGGCGCGATGACCGCGATGACTCATACCCCCATGCGAGCCCGCGCCGAGATCGATCTGGCGGCCCTGCGGGCCAATGTGCGGGCTTTGCGTGCTCGCGCGGCGAACGCCCGGCTGATGGCCGTGGTGAAGTCGGACGCGTACGGGCACGGCGCTGTCCGCTGCGCGCGCGCCGCCCTCGACGCCGGGGCGACCTGGCTGGGGACCGCGACCCCCGAAGAGGCCCTGGCGCTGCGCGCCGCCGGGTTCGACGGGCCGCTGATGTGCTGGCTGTGGACCCCGGGCGGGCCCTGGCGCGAGGCGGTCGAGGCGGGCATCGACGTGTCCGTGAGCGGGATGTGGGCGCTCCGGGAAGTCGTCGAGGCGGCGCGTGCGGCGGGGCGCGTGGCACGCGTACAGCTCAAGGCCGACACCGGGCTCGGGCGCAACGGCTGCCAGCCCGCCGACTGGCCCGAGCTGGTGCGCCACGCCCTGGAGGCGCGGGACGCCGTCAGGATCACCGGGCTCTGGTCGCACTTCGCCTGCGCGGACGAGCCCGGGCACCCCTCGATCGACGCGCAGCTGGCCGTTTTCCAGGATCTGGTCGACTACGCCGAGAAGGCCGGGGCCGAGCCCGAGGTGCGGCACATCGCCAACTCACCGGCGACGCTGACCCTGCCCCACGCGCACTTCGACCTCGTACGGACCGGCATCGCCATGTACGGCGTCTCGCCGAGCCCCGAGCTCGGCACGCCCGCCGACTTCGGACTGCGGCCCGTGATGACCCTCGCGGCGTCCGTGGCGCTGGTCAAGCGGGTTCCGGAGGGGCACGGTGTCGGTTACGGGCACCACTACGTCACCGGTGAGGAGACGACGCTGGGGCTGATCCCCGTCGGGTACGCCGACGGGATCCCGCGCCACGCCTCGGGCAGCGGACCGGTGCTGGTCGGCGGCAAGTGGCGCCGGGTCGCCGGGCGGGTCGCCATGGACCAGTTCGTGGTCGATCTGGGGCGCGACGTGGTGGAGCCGGGCGCCGAGGCCGTGCTGTTCGGTCCGGGCGACCGGGGGGAGCCGACGGCCGAGGACTGGGCGCAGGCCGCGGGCACCATCGCATACGAAATTGTCACGCGCATCGGATCGCGGGTACCCCGTGTCTATGTGAACGAGGACCCCGAAAACTAGGAGATCGCCACCGTGAGCGAGAGCAGCGCGCCGGGGGCGGTGGAGGTGGCCGCGGAGGCCGCGTCCGCCGCCGTCGGCAACTGGCGTCGGGCGGGCCTGGCCGGCACCGCGGTAGGTGTGGTCGCGGCGGGCGCCGCCGCGGGTGTCGCCCTGGAGCGGATGACCGTCGGCCGCGGCATACGCAGGAAGGCACGGCTCGCACTGGACGCCGCCGGGCCGTACGGCGCTCTGCGCGGGATGCCGGGGCAGGCCGTGGCGGACGACGGCACCGAGATCTACTTCGAGGTCGACGAGGTGGAGGCGGACGCCGACGCCGGCGGTCCGCGGCGGCGCCGGCTCTTCGGGCGCCGGACCCCGGCTCCCGTCACCGTCGTCTTCAGCCACGGCTTCTGCCTGAGCCAGGACGCGTGGCACTTCCAGCGGGCGGCGCTGCGCGGTGTGGTGCGTACGGTCCACTGGGACCAGCGCAGTCACGGGCGCTCGGCGCGCGGCGCGGCCCAGGAACGGGGCGTCGCGATCGACATCGAGCAGCTGGGACGCGATCTCAAGGCCGTCATCGACGCTGCCGCGCCCAAGGGGCCGCTGGTGCTGGTGGGGCACTCGATGGGCGGCATGACGATGATGGCGCTGGCCGACCAGTTCCCCGAGCTGATCCGCGAGCGCGTGGTGGGCGCCGTCTTCGTCGGTACGTCGTCGGGGAAGCTCGGCGAGGTCAATTTCGGGCTGCCGGTGGCCGGTGTGAACGCCGTACGCCGTGTCCTGCCGCGCGTGCTGCGCGCCCTCGGCTCGCAGGCGGAGATCGTCGAGCGGGGCCGGCGCGCCACGGCCGATCTCTTCGCCGGGCTCGTCAAGCGGTACTCGTTCGGCTCGAAGGACGTCGACCCGGCGGTCGCGCGGTTCGCGGAGCGGCTGATCGAGGCGACGCCGATCGACGTGGTCGCCGCGTTCTACCCGGCGTTCACGGACCACGACAAGGCGGAGGCGCTGGAGATCTTCGCCGAGGTGCCGGTGCTCGTCCTGGCGGGCGACAAGGACCTGGTGACGCCCAGCGAGCACAGCGAGGGCATCGCCCGCCTGCTGCCGGACGCCGAGCTGGTGACGGTCCCGGACGCCGGGCACCTGGTCATGCTGGAGCACCCCGAGGTGGTCACCGACCGGCTCGCGGATCTGCTGGCCCGCGTGGGCGCCGTGCCGGCAGCCGCTAACGTTGGGACGTATGGAAGCACCGCACAGCCCGGCGGCTGACGTCACCGCCGTCCTCACCGTCCACTCGCCCGCTCTCATGCAGGAGCTGGGGCGCCGGCTCGCGAAAGTGCTCCGCCCCGGAGATCTGGTGATGCTCACCGGTGAACTCGGCGCGGGCAAGACGACGCTGACGCGCGGGCTCGGCGAAGGGCTCGGGGTGCGCGGCGCCGTGACGTCGCCGACGTTCGTCATCGCCCGCGTCCATCCCTCGCTGACCGGCGGTCCCGCTCTGGTGCACGTGGACGCGTACCGGCTGGGCGGCGGGCTCGACGAGATGGAGGACCTCGATCTGGACGTCTCGCTGCCCGACTCCGTCGTGGTGGTGGAGTGGGGCGACGGGAAGGTCGAGGAGCTGTCGGACGACCGGCTCCACGTGGTCATCCACCGGGCGGTGGGGGACGCGGACGACGACGTGCGCGAGGTGACGGTGCGCGGTGTCGGCGAGCGGTGGGCCGGGGAGGACCTGGCCGCGCTGGGGGCCTGACGTCCGTACGTTCCGACAAGACGTCGGCAAGATGTTGCGCCGGTGGCGCCGGGCGTGGTCACATGGATGCCGAGACATGGTTAGGCCTACCTAACCACGCCTGCCCCCGGAGCCACAGGAGGCATCCATGCCGGCTTCAGAACACGAAGCGACTCAGCCCCTGTCCATGTCCATGCGCGATCTGCTGGCCTCGTGCGCGGCGGCCACGGCGGTCTCCACACCGCCGCGGGAGCCGCAGGAGTGCGAGGCGCCCGCCGAGGAGCACGAGCACACGGAGCGACGCGACGCCGCGTAGCTCTTACGAGCGTATTTACGGAACGACTACGACCTTCACGCGGACCGTCGCGAAGCGCCACATCGCGTCGCCGTCGGCGCGCTGCATGCGGACGCCGCCGGTCTTGCCCGCGGCCGGGTCCGGGCTCGGCATGGAGCCGTCGACCGCGGCGCTGAAGCCGATCACCACGTTCTCGACGTTGGTGAACCGGACCACGTGCTCGATCTGCACCCCGTCCGAGCCGGTGATGCTCCCCGAGCGCGAGGTCACCGCGTACGTGCCGGGCGGCGGGCTGACCGTGCTCGGCATGACCTCGAAGGTCCGCGTCGCCTTGCCCTGCTCGTCCACCAGCCACACCCGCCGGTCGCCCAGCGCGTAGACGACGCGCAGGCCCGCGCCCGACCTGGCGGGCACCGCGAACACGTCCTTCTTCTTCTCGGGCTTCTTCTTGGGCGGGTGCGTGGCGTGCGCGGCGGGGGACTTGCCGGAACCGGGCTCGGCGAGCTGGGCGGGGGGCGGGGCGCTCGCCGACGCCTGGTAGGCGAGGAAGGCGACCCCGGCCACGGCTGCCGCGGTGAGCCCGGCCACGAATCCCGAGCTGCTCCTTGCCACCTTGCTCCACCTCATGTTCTTGCCGCGTGCGTATGTGTGGTGACGGTAGCAGCAGCGGCCGGGAGGGACGGGGGACGCCGTGCCTCCGCTACGCGGGCCGTAGGCTGTTTGTGTGCTCTTGCTCGCTGTTGATACCGCCACCCCAGCCGTCACCGTCGCCCTCCACGACGGTGATTCCGTCGTTGCCGAGGCCGGACAGGTCGACGCACGTCGGCACGGGGAGCTGCTGCTGCCCACCGTCGACCGGGTGCTCGCCGAAGCCGGCCTGAAACTCGACGCCGTCACCGCAGTGGTCGTGGGGGTCGGCCCCGGTCCGTACACCGGCCTGCGGGTCGGTCTCGCGACGGCCGAGACCTTCGGTCTCGTGCTCGGAGTGCCGGTCCACGGGCTGTGCACCCTGGACGGCCTCGCGTACGCCTCCGGGCTCACCGGCCCCTTCGCGGTGGCCACCGACGCGCGCCGCAAGGAGGTCTACTGGGCGCGGTACGCCGATGCCCGTACGCGGGTCTCCGAGCCCGCCGTCGACCGCCCCGCCGACATCGCCGAGGAACTCGCGGACCTGCCGGTGGTCGGCTCGGGCGCGCTGCTCTACCCCGGGGCCTTCCCGGACGCGCGCGGCCCCGAACACCAGTCGGCGGGCGCGCTGGCGTCGCTGGCCGCCGAGAAGCTCGCGGCGGGGGAGGCGGAGGCGTTCCTGGCGCCGCTGCCGCTGTACCTGCGCCGGCCCGACGCGCAGGTCCCGAAGAACTACAAGGTGGTCACGCCGAAGTGACCGCGGGCCTGAGGGAAATGCGCTGGTGGGACATCGAGCCGGTGCTCGGTCTGGAGCGCGGGCTGTTCCCCGAGGACGCCTGGTCGCCGGGGATGTTCTGGTCCGAGCTCGCCCACGCGCGCGGGCCGCGGGCCACCCGCCGCTACGTGGTGGCCGAGGAGGCGGGCCGGATCGTCGGGTACGCCGGGCTCGCCGCCGCCGGGGGACTCGGCGACGTACAGACCATCGCCGTCTCGAAGGACCAGTGGGGCACCGGGCTCGGGTCCCGGCTGCTCACCGACCTGCTGGGGTACGCGAGCGCCTTCGAGTGCGCCGAGGTGCTCCTCGAAGTGCGCGTCGACAACACGCGCGCGCAGAAGCTGTACGAGCGCTTCGGCTTCGAGCCGATCGGCTTCCGGCGCGGCTACTACCAGCCCGGCAACGTCGACGCGCTCGTGATGCGGCTGACGACGACGACCGACCCGGCAAACCCTGCGAATTCCGTACGAGAAACCGAGATTCACCATGGCTGACGAACCGCTCGTCCTCGGCATCGAGACCTCCTGCGACGAGACCGGCGTCGGGATCGTGCGCGGTACGACCCTGCTCGCCGACGCCATCGCGTCGAGCGTCGACGAACACGCCCGCTTCGGCGGCGTGGTGCCCGAGGTCGCCTCACGCGCGCACCTGGAGGCGATGGTTCCGACGATCGGGCGCGCGCTGAAGGAGGCCGGGGTCGCCGCCTCCGACCTGGACGGCATCGCGGTGACGGCCGGACCCGGGCTGGCGGGCGCGCTGCTGGTGGGGGTGTCCGCGGCGAAGGCCTACGCGTACGCGCTGGGCAAGCCGCTGTACGGCGTGAACCACCTGGCCTCGCACATCTGCGTCGACCAGCTGGAGCACGGGCCGCTGCCCGAGCCCACGATGGCGCTGCTGGTGAGCGGCGGCCACTCGTCGCTGCTGCTGGCCCCCGACATCACGAGCGACGTACGGCCGATGGGCGCGACCATCGACGACGCGGCGGGCGAGGCCTTCGACAAGATCGCGCGCGTGCTGGACCTGGGCTTCCCCGGCGGTCCCGTCATCGACCGCCTCGCGAAGGAGGGCGACCCGAAGGCGATCGCCTTCCCGCGCGGGCTGACCGGGCCGCGCGACGCGCCGTACGACTTCTCCTTCTCGGGGCTCAAGACGTCCGTCGCCCGCTGGATCGAGGCCAAGCGCAGCGCGGGCGAGGACGTGCCGGTGCGGGACGTGGCGGCGTCCTTCCAGGAGGCGGTCGTCGACGTACTGACCCGCAAGGCGGTCCGGGCCTGCAAGGACGAGGGCGTCGACCACCTGATGATCGGCGGCGGCGTGGCCGCCAACTCGCGGCTGCGGGCGCTGGCGGCCGAGCGGTGCGAGCGGGCCGGCATCCGGCTGCGCGTGCCGCGGCCGGGGCTGTGCACGGACAACGGGGCGATGGTCGCGGCGCTCGGCGCGGAGATGGTGGCGCGGGGCCGGGCGGCGTCGGACTGGGACCTGTCGGCGGACTCCTCGCTGCCGGTCACCGAACCGCACGTACCGGGTGCCGCTCATGACCACGACCACGTGCACGAGATCAGCAAGGACAACCTCTACTCATGACCGTCGCGCTGATGTGGGAGGCCCGTGCCGTCGAGGGCCGGGGCGGGGAGCTGCTGGAGTGGGCCCGGACGCAGGTCCGGGCCCTGGCGGGCGAGCCGGTGCGCAGGGAGGTCCTGCGGGCGCCGCAGGACCGCGTGCTCGTCATGACGTGGTGGGAGGCGGCGTACGACGCGGAGCTTCCCGAACTGCCGGAGCCCGAGGGTGAGTTGATCACGCGGGCGGTCCACCGCTGGCGCTTCGAGTCGGTCGAAGGGGCCTGATCCGGCCCGCCGGCCACTGGGTAGTGTCGTGCGCATGTCTCGCCGTACGCCGCTTCCTCCGCCCCCGCCGTCCGAGCACCTGCGGGTCTGGCCCGGTCCCGGGGCGATGCGCGCCGACCGGGCGCGGGCCATGGACGAGCTGACCGCACGCGGTCTCGGCCCCGGACGGCTGGTGCGGTTCTGGCTGCTGGTGGGCGGCGCCGCGCTCGGATGGGGGACGGTCGGGGCGGCCCTCAACGCGTTCGGGGGGCCGGGCGACCCGCTGACCGTCTTCTTCGCCGCGGCTTTCGGCGCGGTCGGGCTCGGGGGCGCCGTGGTGTGCTGGGTCTTCCTCGGCATGGGCGCGCGCCGCGACCGTACGATCCGTCAGCTGCTGCTGGGCTGGGCCGCGGTGGGACGTGAGCACGGCTTCCCGGCCACGCGGTGGCGCGTTCCCGGGCTCAGCCCCGCGTGGCTGCTTTCGTCGCTGGTGGTGTGCGGGCTCGGCCTGTGGTCGTCGTTCGGGTTCGCGGTGACGGCGCGGCCGGGCACCGAGACGTACACGGACGCGGTCTTCTTCTTCGGGCTCGGGGTCATCCTGTGGGCGGCCGGACTGATCGGCGCGGCGAAGGCGGTGGGGCACTACCGGTGGGCGGTGCGGGTGGGCGCGGCGGGTGGCGTGAAGAGCTGAACGGCCGCCGCGGCGCGGAGCGGCCCGCCCGGGGGCCCGGCGCCCGGCTACGGCGCCGGGTGGCCGATCAGCACGGTCGGGGCGCCCGCGACGCGCGTGAGGAAGACCGTGGCGGAGTTCGGCCCCGACAGCTTCATCCTGCGGCGCAGTTCCTCCGGTTCGACCGCCGAGCCGCGCTTCTTCACGGTCAGTACGCCGACCCCCCGCTCCCGCAGCAGCGCCTTCAGCTTCTTCAGGCCGAAGGGGATCCGGTCGGTGATCTCGTAGGCGGTGGCGTACGGCGTGGGGCGGAGCTCGTCCGCCGTGATGTACGCGATCGTCTCGTCGATCAGACGCCCGCCGACCTGCTCCGCGACCTCCGCCACCAGGTGCGAGCGGACGACGGCGCCGTCCGGCTCGTAGAGGTAGCGGCCGACCTCGCCGGGCTCCGGGTCCGGCAGTCCGGTGCCGGCCAGGGTGCGCGGGCCGGGGAGCAGCGTGGCGCGGACGGTGCCGGGCGCGGTGCCGAACCAGAGCACCGCCTCCTTCACGTCGCCGCCGTCCGAGACCCATTCCGCCTCGGCGTCGTCCGGGACCGCCTCGTGCGGGATGCCCGGCGCGATCTTGAGTGCGGCGTGCGCGGACGTACGGGCCGCCTCGATCGCCCAGGACAGGGGCGGAGAGTACGCCTCCGGGTCGAAGATCCGGCCGCGGCCGCCGCGCCGGGCCGGGTCGACGAAGACCGCGTCGTACGGGGACGTGTCGATGTCCGTGACGTCGGCGCAGCGGACCTCGACGGTGCCGGAGAGGCCGAGCGCCTCGGCGTTCGCGCGGGCCACCTCGGCCGTCAGCGGGTCGCTGTCGACGGCCAGGACGCGGATCCCGGCGCGGGCCAGCGCGATCGCGTCGCCGCCGATGCCGCAGCACAGATCGGCCACGCTCCGTACGCCGAGCGCGGCGAAGCGGCCGGCGCGGTACGCCGCCACCGCCGCGCGGGTGGCCTGCTCGACGCCGTTGGGGGTGAAGAACATCCGGTACGCGTCCTCGGCGCCGAACTTCGCCACGGCCCGCTGCCGCAGCCGCGCCTGCCCCAGCGCCGCCGAGACCAGCGCGGCGGGGTGGTCGCGGCGCAGCCGGGTGGCGGTGGCCAGCTCCTGCGCGGGGTCGTGGTCGCGGAGCGCGGTGAGCAGGAACTGGCCCTCGTCGGTGAGCAGGGCGGAGAAGGAGTCGGGATCCACGCACACCATTCTCCCTGTCGGTGGCGGGACGTACTGTCGAGGTGTCGTGGGGCAGGCGGAGATCGGGGGATCCGTGGACGCGGTACTCAGCTCGGGGTGGGACAGCGTGCGCCAGCGCGCGCTGCTCGGTGCGTACGGCACGGACGGGGTGCCGCAGGAGCGGGCCACGGCGGAGAGCCGGGTGGAGTTGCTGGGGCGGCTGCGCTGGGAGGTGATCCAGGGCGGCGTGGTCTTCCTGACCTACACCCAGCTGCTGGACGGCGCCGCGTTCGCGGTGCTGCGCCCGGCCGAGCTCCTGGACGAGCTGGCGTTACGGGCGGTCGGCGGCGGCGCGATGCTGCCCGTGCGGGTCAATTCCCGGGACGCGGACCTGGGCGCCCAGCTGCTCGCCATGCTCTCGCGCGGCTTCCTGCTGTCCTCGCTCCCGCTGAGCGGCGAGCGGTGCCGCCGGCTCCAGCACCGGCTGGCGGAGGCGGGCGGCGGCGTCGCGGTTCCCGGCGCCGACGGGCCGGTGGACGCCGTGGACCGGCTGCTGCGCGCGACCGGCGAGCTGGACCCCGCGCTGCGGCTGCGCCTCGTCGCCCGCTGGCGCGACTGGCTGGAAGCCGCCGGGCGCGGGCTGCTGGAGGTGCGTGACCTGGCCCCGGCGGACTACGCCACCGCGTACGCCGTGCAGCCGCCGCCCGCGCCCCGGGAACTGCGCAGCGATGCGGGCCGGGGGGTGCTGGAGGCGTGGACCGGCGGGGCGCTCGACGTGGGCGGGATGCCCAACCGCAGCCTGCTGTACGACCGGATCGAACCGTTGTCCAGGGCCGCGGACCGGGCCGAACACGACGACGCCGAACTGCTGCGGGAGTCCTTCGACGAGACCTACTACCGGGCCATCGCGGCGGGCGAGCGCTGCATGCTGGCGCTGGCCGCGCCCGGCGCGGGGTGCGCAGGCGGGAAGCGGCGGCGCTCACCGGGGAGATGCCGCTGGTGACGTTTCCGACGGGCTTCGAGCGGCGGCTGGGCCTGATGCCCGGGGAGGACTGGCAGCGGTTCGCCGACGACGCGGCCGACGCGCTCGGCCGCTGGTGGGAGACGCGTGATCCGGCCGCGTTGCAGGAGACAGGAGATCTGCTCGGCGGCCGTACGAAAGACCCGGGAAGCGGTGGCCCGGCCGCAGGCGGTGTTCCGGTGACGCGGATCCAGCAGGCTGTACGGACCGTGGGCGGCCGGACCGGGGAGCTGACCGCGGCGGGCGGTCTGGGCGCGGCGGCGAGCCTGGTGGCGGGCGAGGGGCTGCTGGGCGACGCCGTCTCGGGCATGGCGGGGACCATGGTTCCCGTGGTGGTGGCGGTGGTGCTGGCCGGGGGGAGAGCGGTGGGGAGGCGCTCGCTCGACGCGTACCGGGGGCGGTGCGATGTGGTGGAGTTGCCGACGACGGTGACGGCGGAGCCGGACGGACGGTGACGGTGGCCAGGGACGGTGACGGTGGACAGTGAGCCGGAGCGCGCCGGCTCGCGCAGGGTGTACGGCGACCCGGACGGCCGGTGGTGCGAGGTCTTCCTCGACACGTACCGGCTGCCCGCCGGACGGACGATGGAACTGCACCGGGTGCGGGTCGGCGCGGGCCGTACCGGGGTGGTGGTGCTGGCCCGGCGCGACGGCTGCACCCTGATGGTCCGCCAGTGGCGGCCCGCCGTCGGACGGTGGATGTGGGAGCTGCCCCGGGGCTTCGGGGAGACCGAGCCGGCCGCCGACGCGCTGCGCGAGCTCGCGGAGGAGACCGGTCTGCGGGGCGGCGCGGCCAGGGTGCTGGCCTCGGTGGACGTCGACTCCGGCCTGCTGGAGAGCGAAGTGGCGGTGGTGGAGGTGACCGTCCCCGCCGACGCCGTACTGGACGGCGGTGGTAGTGGTGACGGCGAGGTGGCGGCCGCCCGCTGGTGGTCGCGGGAGGAACTGGCCGACGGGGTCCGGTGCGGGGAGGTGCGCGACGGGTTCACGCTCGCCGCGCTGGGGGTGGCCGCGATGTACGGCTGAACGCCCCCGGCGCGCGGGGCGTCGGCCGCCCGGGGGACGGCGGGCTCTTCGCGCGGGTGTCGGCCGGGATCGGGGGACGCGCGCTGGCAGTATGCGGCGCCATGCGACTAGTGCGACAAAAGGTAAAGAGGGCCGGAAAGGGGTACGCGGCGGGGCTCGGTGTGCTGCTGGCCGCCTCCCTCGTCGCCGCCGGCTGCGCCACGCCCTCCACCGAGCCCACCGAGCCCGCCGCGCCGGCCCCCGGCCAGCAGCAGGCGCACCGCGCGGGCCCCGCGGGCTCCCTCGCCGTGTACGCCGAGCGGCTGCGGCACGCCCAGACCATGCGTGTCGCAGCCGCCAAGAAGTGGGGGCTCGCGCAGACCCCGCTCGTCGCGCCCCCGCCACCCGCCGTGAAGCCGAGGATCACCACGCGCAAGGGGTTCGAAGCCGGGCGCGGGCTGCCGCCCGTGTTCACCACCGTCCCGGTCGACGAGCGGGTCGTCTTCCTGACGATGGACGACGGCGCGGAGAAGGACCCGGAACTGCTGCGGATGATGACCGAGCTGGGCATCCCCTACAGCGCTTTCCTCAGCGACTACCTGGTGCGCGAGAATTACGGCTACTTCGAGCGCATGCAGGCGCGCGGCGTCGCCCTGCACAACCACACCCTCAACCACCCCTACATGCCCGGCCTCACCTACGCCCGGCAGAAGCGCGAGATCTGCGGCATGCAGGCCGTCATCGAGAAGCGGTTCGGCAAGCGGCCCCGGCTCTTCAGGCCGCCGTACGGCAACTACAACGCCGACACCCTGCGCGCCGCCCGCGCCTGCGGCGTGAAGGCCGTGCCGCTGTGGGCCGCCGAGGCGTTCCCCGACCGGATGGAGTGGCGGGAGTGGGACCGGGACCTGCATCCCGGCGACATCATCCTCACGCACTTCCGCGGCAGGGAGGACTGGAAGGGAACCATGCCGGACATGATCCGGCGGGTCATGAAGACGGTCACCGCCAAGGGGTACGCCGTGGCCAGGCTGGAGGACTACCTGTGAGACGTGCGCACCGGCTGCCGGCCGGGCTGCTGGCGGCCGGTGCGCTCGCGCTCACCGGATGCGCACAGTCCGTGGAACCGGTCGAGCGGCTCGGCGGGAAGGCGGTGCGCAGCGTCGCTCCGAAGGTGCGGGAGGCGCGGGAGACGGGGGCCGCGGGGGCCGAGGCCCTCCGGGCGCACGGCGGGCAGCAGCACGGCGGGCAGCCGCACGGAGGGCCGGCGCCGCGGCCCGGGGCGTACGCGTGGTGGGGGCTGCGGGAGCCGCTCCGTCCGGCGCCGGCGCCCCCGGTCCGTAAACCGGACCGGCCCTTCGTCGTGGACCGCGTACCGACCCGCGACAAGGTCGTCTTCCTCACCTTCGGCGACGGCGTCGCCGAGGACTCCGCGTTCGTGCGGCTGGTCGACGAACTGGACCTGCCGGTCAGCGTGTTCCTGACGGACAGCGCGACCTCGCCCGGACACGGCCGCTTCGACCGGCTGAGGCGGGCGGGCGGCGGCCCCGGCACGGTGCAGAACCACGGGGTCGGCCACGTCTACCTGCCCGGTCTTCCGTACGCCGGACAGCGCGCCCAGATCTGCGGCCAGCGGGACCGCCTGGAGGCCCGCTTCGGCACCGGGCCGAGGTTCTTCAGGCCGCCCCACGGCGCGTACAACAACCAGACGCTGCGGGCGGCGGGCGACTGCGGGGCCGACGCGGTGGTGCTGTGGGGGGCTTCGGTGCGAGGCGGCGACCTGCGGTACGCGCGGGGCGGCCGGCTGCGGCCGGGCGACATCGTGCTCGCGAACCCCCGGGGCCCCGGCGAGCTCAAGGGGCCGGCGCTCACGGAGACGACGGTGCGGGTGCTGCGCCGCATCCAGGAACAGGGGTTCGCGGTGGCGCGGCTGGAGGACTACCTCTGAGGAGTGCTTCGGGGACTGCCTCCGGGAGCTGCTTCCGAGGACTGCCTCCGACGCGGCCGGGCACCGGGGCGGGGACGCGCGCGGCGGCGCTGAATTGGCACTCCGCTTGACCGAGTGCTAACCGCGTCATAGTCTCGGCGTTGGCACTCTCCACCGGCGAGTGCCAATAGTAGCGACGGGCAGGTCCGGCACCCGCGACGACGGATCCACCTGGTCGCCACCCCACATCAGTTAACCCCGTGAGATCTCCGAAGGGGGAGACCGGACCGTGACGACCACCAGCTCCAAGGTTGCCATCAAGCCGCTCGAGGACCGCATTGTGGTCCAGCCGCTCGACGCCGAGCAGACCACCGCCTCTGGCCTGGTCATTCCGGACACCGCCAAGGAGAAGCCCCAGGAGGGCGTCGTCCTGGCCGTGGGCCCGGGCCGCTTCGAGAACGGCGAGCGCCTGCCGCTCGACGTATCCGTCGGCGATGTCGTGCTGTACAGCAAGTACGGCGGCACCGAGGTGAAGTACAGCGGCGAGGAGTACCTCGTCCTCTCGGCTCGCGACGTGCTCGCGATCATCGAGAAGTAACTCGCCCCAAGATTGCTTTTGATCTGCGCCCCTGGCCCCCAGCGATTGCCGGGCGGCCCGGGGCGCATTTCGTTTGAGAGGACAGAGAAGCTCCATGGCGAAGATTCTGAAGTTCGACGAGGACGCCCGTCGCGCCCTCGAGCGCGGCGTCAACAAGCTTGCCGACACGGTCAAGGTGACGATCGGCCCCAAGGGCCGCAACGTCGTCATCGACAAGAAGTTCGGCGCCCCCACCATCACCAACGACGGTGTCACGATCGCGCGTGAGGTCGAGCTCGACGACCCGTACGAGAACCTGGGCGCCCAGCTCGTGAAGGAGGTGGCGACCAAGACCAACGACATCGCGGGTGATGGCACCACCACCGCCACCGTGCTGGCCCAGGCGCTGGTCCGCGAAGGCCTGCGCAACGTCGCCGCCGGCGCTTCCCCGGCCGCCCTGAAGAAGGGCATCGACGCCGCGGTCAAGGCGGTCTCCGACGACCTCCTCGCGACGGCCCGCCCGATCGACGACAAGTCCGACATCGCCGCCGTGGCCGGGCTCTCCGCCCAGGACTCGCAGGTCGGCGAGCTCATCGCCGAGGCGATGGACAAGGTCGGCAAGGACGGTGTCATCACCGTCGAGGAGTCCAACACCTTCGGCCTGGAGCTCGACTTCACCGAAGGCATGGCCTTCGACAAGGGCTACCTCTCGCCGTACATGGTGACCGACCAGGAGCGTATGGAGGCCGTCCTCGACGACCCGTACATCCTGATCCACCAGGGCAAGATCGGCTCGATCCAGGACCTGCTGCCGCTGCTGGAGAAGGTCATCCAGGCCGGCGCCTCCAAGCCGCTGCTGATCATCGCCGAGGACGTCGAGGGCGAGGCCCTGTCGACCCTGGTCGTCAACAAGATCCGCGGCACCTTCAACGCCGTCGCGGTGAAGGCCCCCGGCTTCGGTGACCGCCGCAAGGCCATGCTCGGCGACATCGCCACCCTCACCGGTGCGACCGTCATCGCCGAAGAGGTCGGCCTCAAGCTCGACCAGGCCGGTCTGGACGTGCTGGGCACCGCCCGCCGCGTGACCGTCACCAAGGACGACACGACGATCGTCGACGGCGGCGGCAACGCCGACGAGGTCGTCGGCCGCGTCAACCAGATCAAGGCCGAGATCGAGTCCACCGACTCCGACTGGGACCGCGAGAAGCTCCAGGAGCGCCTCGCGAAGCTGGCCGGCGGCGTGTGCGTGATCAAGGTCGGCGCCGCCACCGAGGTGGAGCTGAAGGAGAAGAAGCACCGTCTGGAGGACGCCATCTCCGCGACCCGCGCCGCGGTCGAGGAGGGCATCGTCTCCGGTGGTGGCTCCGCTCTGGTGCACGCCGCCAAGGTGCTGGAGGGCGGCCTGGGCAAGACCGGCGACGAGGCCACGGGTGTCGCGGTCGTCCGCCGCGCCGTCGTCGAGCCGCTGCGCTGGATCGCCGAGAACGCCGGCCTGGAGGGCTACGTCATCACCGCCAAGGTGAGCGAGCTCGACAAGGGCCACGGCTTCAACGCCGCGACCGGCGAGTACGGCGACTTGGTCAAGGCCGGTGTCATCGACCCGGTCAAGGTCACCCGCTCCGCGCTGGAGAACGCCGCGTCCATCGCGTCGCTGCTGCTCACGACCGAGACCCTGGTCGTCGAGAAGCCGGCCGAGGAAGAGGCGGACGCCGGCCACGGCCACGGCGGCCACGGCCACAGCCACTGACGTCATACGGCGTGACGTCGTACGACGCGTGAAGGCCCCTGTTCCCACCGCTCGGCGGTGGGAACAGGGGCCTTGTCGTTCCGGGGGCCCTTCGCTCAGTGGACGGCGCCCAGCTGTCGCATCAGGCCAAGGGCGTCCATGTGCCACCAGCCTTCCTGGATCTTCCCGTCGCGGCAGCTGAAGACCGTGGTGCCGGTGATGGTGCACTTCTTGCCCGTGGGGGCGATGCCCATGAACTCACCCTTGTGGGTGCCGGTCCAGGTCCACAGCATGACCACCTCGTCGCCCTCGGCCACCTGCTTGTCGATGGTGAAGCTGAAGTCGAAGCCGTTGCGCCAGCCGGTCAGGTCGCTGCGGATGACGTCGGCCCCTACCGTGCTCTCCTCTTCCTTGATGATGTCGTGGTCCCGGTAGTCGGCCGCGAACACCTCGTCGATGGCGTCGAGGTTGCCTTCGACGGCGATCTCGGTGAAGAAGCGGTTGCAGAGGTCCTTGTTCAGCTGTTCGTCGCGGACCACATCGAGGTCGGTGAACGAGGGCATCCCGTCACAGAGCGCGACCATCTCCTGGAAGGTGCGGTCGGTCTCCGGTAGCTGGGAGTTCTTCATCGCCTCTTCGTACGACGGGAATTCGACGATCTCGACGTAGTGGTTCTTCTCGGACCGGTCGTTGCCGACGATGTTGTGCGTGGCGGTGCGCTTGCCCTTGGTCTGCTCGGCCCACCTGTCCAGCAGCCGGTTCATGTCATCTGAGCGATCGGTTGTGTAGTCGATCAACTGTACGAATTTCACGACGTCTCCCGAGCCTGCTAGTGAGGTATGAGACACATCCATTTTAGTGAGATGCGCTGTTTGCGCCGCATCAGGCGGAGTGTCCCAGGGACGCCGGGTGCACCGGGTCGGCGAAGGGCCGGCCGGCGGCGTAACGCTCCAGCTCGTCCAGCGCCTGGTCCGCCATGCGGTGGAGTTCGCCGCCCAGAGAGCCCGCGATGTGGGGGGTCAGCAGGACGTTCGGGAGGTCGTACAACGGCGAGTCCGGCGGTGGCAGTTCCGGGTCCGTCACGTCGAGTACGGCGTGCAGGCGGCCGGAGACGAGCTCCGGGAGCAACGCGCTCTCGTCGACGAGGGAGCCCCGGGCGGTGTTGATCAGGGTCGCGCCGGCGGGCATCGCGGCCAGCTGGCGGGTGCTGATCATGTGGTGGGTCGCCGGGAGCTGCGGGGCGTGGACCGAGACCACGGAACTCCGTGCGCACAGGTCGTCCAGGGAGACCGGCTCGACGCCGAGCGCGGCGGCTTCCCGCGGGGTGACGTACGGGTCGTACAGCAGGACGGCCAGATCGAAGGGGCGCAGCAGTTCGATGACGCGGCGGCCGATGCGCGAGGCGCCGATGATGCCCACGGTGCGGCGGTGGTTCCCGGCGCCGTGGAGATCCGCGCCCCAGTCGTGGTCGGCGCGCAGGACGCGGTAGCGGGCGGCGGAGTGCAGGACGCGTTTGCCGGTGAAGAGGATCGCGGCGAGCGTGTACTCGGCCACGGGCAGGGCGTTGGCCGCCGCCGCGGAGGTCACGGCGATGGAGCGGTCCCAGCAGGCCCGGGTGACGTGGTGCTTGACGGAGCCCGCCGCGTGGATGACGGCGCGCAGGTTCGGGGCGGCGTCGAGGACTTCGGCGGTGAGCGGCGTGGCGCCCCAGCAGGTGAACAGGACCTCGGCCTCGGCGAGGGCCGCCGCGACGTGCGGCGCCGGGGTGGTGAGGTCGTGCGCGACCAGGTGCGGGTCGGTGTGCGCCAGCCCGGCCAGCCGGACGCGGTGGCGGTCGGTGAACAGGCGTTCCGCGATGCCGGGGCCCATGGCGAGGAGCAGGGACGGCTGACTGTCAGTGGCGTGGTGCATGGGGGAACTCGGGCTCCTCTTGAGTCACTTGACGCTTCCGGCGGTGAGCCCGGCCTTCCAGTGCCGCTGAAGGGAGACGAAGGCGACGATCAGGGGGATGACGGCGAGGAGGGAGCCGGTGACGACGAGGGGGTAGAACTCCGGCTCACCGTGGGCGTTGCTGTTCCACGCGTACAGGCCGAGGCTCAGCGGGAAGAGCTTCCGGTCCGAGAGCATCACCAGGGGGAGGAAGAAATTGTTCCAGATGGCGGTGAACTGGAAGAGGAAGACGGTCACGAACCCCGGCATGATCATGCGCATGCCGATGGACCAGAAGGTGCGCAGCTCACCCGCTCCGTCGATACGGGCGGCTTCGAGGGCCTCGTCCGGGATGTAGCCGGCGCTGAAGACCCGGGCGAGGTAGACGCCGAAGGGGTGGACCAGTACGGGGACGAGCACGGCCCAGTAGGTGTTGACGATGCCCACCTCGCTGGCGAGCAGGTACATGGGCAGGGCGAGTGCGGTCGTAGGGACCAGCACGCCCAGCAGGACGGTGCCGAACAGCTTCTCCTTGCCCCTGAACCGGTACTTGTCGAAGGCGTAGCCCGCGGCGACGCTGATCAGCGAGCTGGCGAGGGCGCCCCCGCCCGCGTACAGCAGGCTGTTGAGGTACCAGCGGAAGTAGACGCCGTCGCCGTACGAGGCCAGGGCGGAGAGGTTCGCGCCGAGGCTGAAGTCCTCGAAGGAGAAGGCGTTTCCGGCGAGCAGTCCGCCGGTGTCCTTGGTGGCTGCGGTGACCAGCCAGACGAGGGGGAGAAGCATGTAGACCGTGGCGAGGACGAGCGCGCCGTTGACGGCGGACTTCGACAGCCAGCGGCTGGTGGTGGTGCTCGCGGTTCTGTCCGGAGAGCTCATGCCTTCTTCCCCTTCCGGCCGGTGAAGCGGGTGACCGCGAAGGAGAGCAGCGCGGCGGTGAGCGCGAGGAGGACGGAGGCGGCGGCCGCGAGTCCGTAGTCGCCCCGGTCGAAGGCCGCGGTGTACGCGTACATGTTCGGCGTCCAGGTGGAGGTGACGGACGATCCGGTGCCCTTGTCGATGATCAGCGGCTCGGTGAACAGCTGGAGCGAGCCGATGACCGTGAACAGCGCGACCATCACGACCGAGGCGCGGATCAGCGGGACCTTGACGCTGAACGCGATGCGCCAGGAGCCGGCCCCGTCCACCGTGGCCGCTTCCAGTACGGAACGGTCCACGGCCTGGAGGGCGGCGTAGAAGATCACCATGTTGTAGCCGAGCCATTCCCACAGCGCGATGTTGATGACGGAGGGGAGGGCGCCTTCGGGTGCGAAGAAGTCGAAACCGATGCCGCCGGCCTCCATCGCGTCGACGACCGGGCTGAGCTGGGCGTATAGAGGTAGACCCAGATCAGCGCGGCGATGATGCCGGGGACGGGGTGCGGCAGGAAGAGCGCGAGCTGGAAGAAGCGGCGGGCGCGGGCCAGCGTCGAGTCGAGGAGCAGGGCGAGCGCGAGGGCTCCGCCGGTCATCAGCGGGATGTGGAAGACGCAGTATCCGAGGAGTACGGCGAAGCCCTCGCGGAAGGCCGGATCACCCAGCGCGGCCGCGTAGTTGCCGAGGCCGCTGAAGACGGTCTCCGATCCGCCGAAGCCCAGCCCCGACTGCTTCTCGGTGAACAGGCTCAGCCAGACCGCGTACCCGGTCGGCACCACCATCACCAGGGTGAAGAGCACGAAGAAGGGGGCCAGCAGCATGCCGGCGGCGGCGTTGGTCCGGGTGCGGGCCTTCACGGTCGTCTCAGCCCTCTACCTTCAGGCCGCGCCTTTTCAGCTCGGAGACGGTCGCGTCGTGCCCGGCCTCGACCGCGTCGGCGATCGTCGCACCACCGCCGGCGACCTTGCCGAACCCGTCCTTGATGACGGTGTTGGTGGTGCCGGTACTGGGGCCCCACGCCCAGTCGGGGGAGATGGAGGCGCCGGCGTCCTCGAAGACCTGGTAGGTGTCCTGGCCGCCGTAGAACTTCGGGTCGAAGGCGGCCTTGGCGGCCGGGCGCAGTCCGGCGGCGGCGGGGAAGGCGCTCGACGTACCGGAGGCGATCCGGGCCTCGATGCCGTCCTCGGTGGTCGTCGTCCACTGCGCGAACTCGACGGCGGCCTCCGTCTTCCGGCTGTCCTTGGTCACCGCGAAGGTGAGCCGCCCAGCATGCCGCTGGCGGGCTCGCCGTCCCAGGACGGCATCGGGGCGACGGCCCACTTGCCGCTCTGCTCGGGCAGGATGCCCGTCAGGACGCCCGCGCCCCAGGAGGCGCCGAGGTAGCCGATGGTGGAGCCGCTCTTGAGGGAGTTGGTCCACTCCGGGCTGAAGGAGGCGTTGCTGCGGACCAGGTCGTCGTCGAGCAGCCCCTGCCAGTACGCCGATACCTTCTTGGTCGCGGCGTCGGTCGTGTCGACCTTCCAGGTGTCGTCCTCGGCCTTGAACCACTGGGCGCCGGCCTGCCAGGCCATCGCCTGGAAGGTGGTCGGGTCGTCGGGGAAGAAGGTGCCTATGCGCGCCTTCTTGTCGGCCTTCCTGACCTTCTCGGCGGCCTCACGGAACTCGTCCCAGGTCCTGGGGAGTTCGACGCCGTACTGCTCGAACAGGTCCTTGCGGTAGTAGAAGGCCTGCGGCGAGGCGTCGAGGGGAACGGCCCAGTTCCTGCCGCCGAGGGTGGTCAGCTCGACCGCCTGCGGCAGGAACTTCTTCTTCACGTCGTCGGAGAGGTGGCCGCTGATGTCCTGGACCGATCCCTGGCTGACGAACTCCGGGAGCATCGGGTACTCGACGGAGACCAGGTCGGGGGCGTTGCCCGCCTTCACGGCGTTGGAGATCTCGGCGTAGCCGCCGGCGTTGCCCGAGGGGATCTCCTCGTACTTCACCCGGATGTTCTCGTGCGAGGCGTTGAAAGCGTCGACCACCTCCTTCGAGCCCTTGGCCCAGCCCCAGAAAGTGATCGGGACGGGCTTGCCGTCACTGCCGGGGGTGGCGGACTCCTTGTCCGCACCGCTGCCGCCGCAGGCCGTGAGGACGGCGAGGGCGGTGGCGGCGCCGACTATGACGTGGGTCGTTCTGTTCCGACTGCGGCTCACGGAAGGGCTCCTGAACAGGCGGCGGGACGGGCGTTGGCCGTGATCCTTGGACCAGCGCCGACCGAAGTCAAGAGCGAAAGATTGAATGATCGAAAAAAGATCAGATCGATGAGGCTCCGCAGGACGCCCGTACGCGCAACTGCGGAAGCAGCGTCAGATGCCGCCGCGGCTCCTCCCCGCCCGCGTCCCGCCCCCGTCCCGGCCGCCCCCGCCCCAACCGCTCCACCAGCAGTCCGGCCGCCTGCCGCCCCACCTCGCGCTTGGGCGGCGCCACCGCCGTCAGCGGGGTGTCCGCCAGTGCCGCCACCTCGTCGTCGTACGCGATCAGCGCCAGGTCCTGCGGCACCCGCACGCCCAGTTCGGCCAGCCGCTGCACCACCTGGATCGCGTCCACGTCGTTGTGGATCAGCGCGGCCGTCGCCGCCCCCGAAGCCACCGCCTCCCGCAGGGCCCGTACCGCCGCCTCGAACCGGTCCGGACACACCTCCGCCGGTACGGAATCGATCACGTCCCGCGGTGGGCGCAGCCCCAGCACGCCCAGCGCGTCCGCGTACCCGGCGCGCACCGCGAGAGCCGTCGGCGAGTCGTCGCGGGCCATCAGCAGCGGCGCCCCGTGCCCCAGCTCCCTCAGGTGGCGCACCGCCAGCAGCACCCCGTGCCGGTGGTCCGAGCAGACCCGGTCGGTCCCGTCCAGCGGAGAACCCGCCGCCGGCAGGCGCTCCAGCAGCACGGCGGGCACGGGCAGCGAGGCGATCCAGTCGCCGTACGCCGCCGGGTCGCCCGGCCGCCGCCATCCCGGCGCGACCAGCAGACCCTCGGCGCCCGCCGCCAGCAGGCCCTCGGTGCGCGCGTGGTCCTCCTCCGGCCGGTAGTCGGAGATCCGCAGGATCAGCCGGGCGCCGGCCCGCGCCGCGGCCTCGTGCGCGCCCCGGATGACCTCGGCGAAGTAGTACGTCGCCGAGGGCGCCAGCATGCCGAGCACCAGCCCGCCGCCGGCGGCGCCGGTGCCGCCGCCGCTCTGCTCCTGCGGCCACGACACCGACCCGTGCACCCGGTCGAGCAGGCCGCGCCCGGCCAGCTCCTCCACGTCCCGGCGCGCGGTGACGGGGGAGACTCCCAGCCGGTCGGCGAGATCCGACACGCGGGCCGAACCCCGTTCCCGCACCAGGTCCAGCAGTCGGTCGTGACGTTCAGCAGCACTCTCGCGCACGGCGGCAGTCCCCTCGCAGTTGTGGCGCAGGCCAGAATGATCGAACGATATGAGTTTCGATCATTCAGTCGTAATCCATTGACGTCCAATCAACCCGGGTTCTGGATTCCGGCGACGCCGCAGCCCACCCGGCCGTCCACCCGGCCACCCGTCCGACCGTTCGTCCGCCCCCAGCTCTCCGAGGGAGCATCATGCCGCTCGGGAACCAGCCGAAGAGCCCGTACACCCACTGGAGCCGTGACGACCGGGAGGCGACGGCGGACCGGGTCCCGCCGGCCGTACGCCCCCACGCGTCCCCCGCCGCGCTCTGATCAACCTGCCCCGCGCCCGGCCCGGTTGGTCCGGCCCTCGCTCCGACGGCCTCGAGGGATCCGCCCGTACGTTCCTGCCCGCCGCCTTCCGGGGCGCGGGCGGCCACGCCCCGCACGGACACCTCGCCGCTACGCCGGAGGTCCCGCCGCGGGCACCGCCGAGCCCGCCCCGGCCCCCGTCGCCACCCCCGCCGACGTCCGGACCACCGGTCGCGCCATCCGGGTGACCCGGGAGAACGGATCAACTCTCCAGCTCCCCCTGCATTACCGAGCCCCGTACCACCGAGGCCAGCACTACCGGGACCCCTGCTATCGGGGCCCGTACTTCCGGCCCGTCTTCGAAGTGATCCCTCCGAGCAGGCCGCGCGGCGCCAGCTTCACCGCGCCCATCAGTGCCTTGTACCGGGGATCCGGCACCGACACCGTCTTCCCGCGCGCCAGATCGCTCATCGCGGCCGCCACCAGCTTGTCCGCGTCGAGCCACATCCAGCTGGGGATGTTGTCCGTCCCCATCCCGGCCCGCTCGTGGAATTCCGTACGCACGAACCCCGGGCACAGCGCCATCAGCCGCACCCCGCTGCCCGCCAGGTCCCGCGCCACGCCCTGCGTGAACTGCACGACCCACGCCTTGGAGGCGCCGTACGTCCCGCGCGGCACGAAGGCCGCGACCGACGCGACGTTGACGACACCGCCGCGCCCGCGCTCCTTCATCCCCGCGGTGGCCGCCGCCGTCAGCCGCAGGACCGCCTCGCAGTGCACCTTCAGCATGGTCAGCTCGTCGGCCATGGACACTTCGAGGAAGCGCCCCTTGTTGCCGAACCCGGCGTTGTTGACCAGCAGGTCCACCGGGTGTCTGCGGTCCGACAGCCGCTTCTCGACCGACGCGATCCCGGCCTCCGTCGACAGGTCGGCGGTCAGCACCTCCGCCTCGATGCCGTGCAGATCGTGCAGCTCTGTCGCCTGCTCCTGGAGCCGCTCGGTGTCGCGCGCCACCAGCACCAGGTTGTGCCCGTCCGTGGCGAGGCGCCGCGCGAAGGCGGCGCCGATGCCTGCTGTGGCCCCTGTAATCAGTGCAGTCGTCATACGCGGCACGTTAGTGCCCCGCACGCCCCGCCCGCCCGGCAGGCTTCCCGACCGCAGAGACCGGCCAGAGCTCAAAGCTGCTTGTCATTATTCCGCGATCGCTCCAAGAGTCACTTATGCTTCAAGGGTGATCGAAGCCCGTCATCTCCGTGTCCTGCGCGCCGTCGCCGCCACCGGCTCGTTCTCCGCCGCCGCGCGCGAACTCGGCTGCACACAGCCTGCCGTCAGCCAGCAGATGAAGGCCCTCGAACAGTCCGCGGGCACCCCGCTCCTCATCCGTACCGGCCGCGAGATGCGACTCACCCAGGCGGGGGAAGCCCTGGTCCGGCACGCCGCCGGCATCCTCGCCGGACTGACCGCCGCCGAGGAGGAGGTCGCCGCCATCGCGGGCCTGCGTGCCGGACGCGTACGCCTGGTGTCGTTCCCCAGCGGCAGCTCCACCCTGGTGCCCACCGCGCTGGCCGCCCTGCGCGCCGCCCACCCCGGCACCCGCGTCTCCCTGGTCGACGCGGAGCCCCCGCGCTCGGTCGAAATGCTGCGGGAGGGGGACTGCGACGTGGCGCTGGCGTTCCGTTACGGTCCCGGCGGCGCCACCGAGGACTGGGGCGACCTGGTCGTACGCCCGCTGCTCACCGACCGTCTCGTCGGTCTGGTCCCCGAGGGGCACCGGCTCGCGGAGGCCGGCCGGGTCGGCATCGGCGAGCTGGCCGACGAACCCTGGATCGCGGGCTGCCCGCGCTGCCGCAGGCAGTTGGTCGAGGTGTGCGAGAGCGCGGGCTTCGCGCCCCGGATCGATTTCGCGACCGACGACTACCCGGCCGTGATCGGCCTCGTGGGGGCCGGCCTGGGGGTCGCGGTCCTGCCCGAGCTGGCGATGGAGTCGGTACGTCCGAAGGGCGCGCGCACCGTGGCGGTGGAGCCTCCGGTGCGGCGCGAGATCGTGGCCCTCACGCTCCCGGACCTGGCCCAGGTGCCGGCGGTGGCGGCCACGCTCGATCAGCTGGCGCTGGCTGCGGCTCGCTGAGCGGGGACGGCGCGGGACGGCGTGGGACGGCGTGGCGCGGGGTGAGGGCGGGTCAGGAGCGGGAGCAGGGGGGAGGAGCAGAAACGTTCCTTCACGAGGTCGGCGTGGCAGTGGGCCCCGCCGAAGCCGAGATGAGGCGGTTGCGCGCGCGGCCCATCAGCTCTTCGCGCTCGTCCTCGGTCAGTCCGCCCCACACGCCGTAGGGCTCACGCACCGCAAGAGCGTGCGCCGCGCACTCCGCGCGCACCGGGCACCTCATGCAGACCTCCTTAGCCGAGTTCTCACGCGCACTCCGTGCCGCGCCCCGCTCCCCCTCCGGGTGGAAGAAGAGAGAGCTGTCCACCCCACGGCACGCTGCGAGCAGCTGCCAGTCCCACAGATCGGCGTTGGGTCCGGGAAGGCGGGAGAAATCTGCCATTGCTTGTCCCCTTGCATCGATGCATCGAGAGTGCTCTGGACTTGAGGCGGCATCCACTGGTGTAAGCAGATGTAAATATGACTCATTGCGAATCTAGCCACAGACACCAGCAAAACGGAAGAAAAGCCGCTAAATGGGGCATAGCTTTACTCAGAAGACATGGCAACCCCTGATGCGCCCCTGCGCAACCGCGCCCTTACGTAGAGTGCCGATGTCGCCCGTCCGGCCCGTAACTCTTTCGAGTGACCGTCGTTGAGTGTGTGAAGCGGTTGAAGGAACAAGCGATCGGGCAAGTGTCCGGGAGCGTCAATCGCACAGGTGACGAAATACGTACCAGCCTGGAGGCTCAAGGTGACGCGCATCAGCTGCGGAGGGCGGTCATGACATCCGTCCTCGTCTGCGACGACTCCCCGCTTGCCCGAGAGGCGCTCCGCCGCGCGGTCGCGACCGTGCCCGGCGTCGAGCGCGTGACGACAGCGGCCAACGGCGAGGAAGTCCTCCGCCGCTGGGGCGCCGACCGCTCGGACCTGATTCTGATGGACGTACGCATGCCCGGTCTGGGCGGCGTCGAGACCGTGCGCCGGCTGCTCTCCGCGGACCCGGGCGCCCGGATCATCATGCTCACGGTCGCCGAGGATCTCGACGGGGTCGCGCTCGCGGTCGCCGCCGGCGCCCGCGGCTACCTGCACAAGGACGCCTCGCGCGCCGAACTGCGGGCGACGGTGACCCAGGCGCTCGCCGACCCGACCTGGCGGCTCGCCCCGCGTCGGCTCAGGTCGGCCGAGATGGGCGCGGCCCCGACGCTCACGGCGCGTGAGATCCAGGTGCTCGAAGGCATGAGCCACGGACGCTCCAACGCCGAGATCGGCCGTGAGCTCTTCCTCTCGGAGGACACGGTCAAGACGCACGCCCGGCGGCTCTTCAAGAAACTCGGCGCCTCGGACCGGGCGCACGCGGTCGCGCTCGGATTCCGCTGGGGCCTGGTCCGATAGGACCCGGCCGGTGCGCTCTCGCGCGGCTGCCGCGTTCCCCGTCCGCCCCCCGGCGGACGGGGTGACGGACGGGCGTGCCCCTTTCCGCCGCCGATGCCGCATCCTTGGGGAGTGGAAGAGTTCCTCAGGGACGATTCGGTCGAGCGGGAGGGGAGGGGCAGGAGATGAGTTCCGGCGTACCCGCTCATAACGCTTCAGTGCACAACTACGGACGTGGTGCCGCGAATGACCCGGCGCCAAGGCACCATGGACCGATGCGCGACGACGAGACGACGGTGATCGGTGCACTCGTCCGGCGTGCGGTCGAGGGCGACGAGCAGGCCACGCACGATCTCCTGGCCCGGGTCCACCCGCTGGCCCTGCGGTACTGCCGCACCCGGCTGAGCCGGCTGCCCGGTGACGCCCGCCACTTCGTGGAGGACCTGGCGCAGGAGGTCTGCGTCGCCGTCCTGATGGCGCTGCCGCGCTACAAGGACACCGGCAGGCCCTTCCAGGCGTTCGTCTTCGCCATCGCCGCCCACAAGGTCGCCGACCTCCAGCGGGCCGCCATGCGTCACCCCGGTTCGACCGCCGTGCCGTCCGACGAGATGCCGGAGCGGCCCGACGACTCCCTCGGCCCCGAGGAGCGCGCGCTGCTCAGCAGTGACGCCGAGTGGGCCAAGAAACTTCTGGCGAATCTCCCGCAGGCGCAGCGCGAGCTGCTGGTCCTGCGGGTCGCGGTGGGCCTGACCGCCGAGGAGACCGGGCAGATGCTGGGCATGTCGCCCGGCGCCGTCCGGGTGGCGCAGCACCGCGCGCTCAGCAGACTGCGGGCCCTCGCCGGGCAGTAGCCGGACGGCTCTTCGCGCGCCCGCCTGCCGTATGAATGTACGAATTCCGTGGGTGATCTTGCTCGTGGAATGAGACACCCCGCGATCCCGTTAGCATGGACATCCGCGCCGAGCAAGACCATTTGGGAAGGTGTCAGGCATGACTGCCAACGTCGATGGAGTGCCCGAGAAGTTCGCGATGCTCGGGCTGACCTACGACGACGTGCTGCTGCTGCCCGGCGCGTCGGACATGGCCCCCGACCAGATCGACACCTCCTCGTACATCTCGAAGAACGTCCGGGTGAACGTCCCGCTGCTGTCCGCCGCGATGGACAAGGTCACCGAGTCGCGCATGGCCATCGCCATGGCCCGTCAGGGCGGCGTCGGTGTCCTGCACCGCAACCTCTCGATCGCCGACCAGGCCAACCAGGTCGACCTCGTCAAGCGCTCCGAGTCCGGCATGGTGACCGACCCGATCACCGTGCGCCCGGACACCACGCTCGGCGAGGCCGACGAGCTGTGCGCCAAGTTCCGCATCAGCGGCGTGCCGGTGACCGACCCGGCGGGCAAGCTCCTCGGCATCGTCACCAACCGTGACATGGCCTTCGAGACCGACCGCTCCCGTCAGGTCCGCGAGATCATGACGCCGATGCCGCTCGTCACGGGCAAGGTCGGCATCTCCCGCGTCGACGCGGTCCAGCTGCTGCGCCGCCACAAGATCGAGAAGCTTCCGCTGGTCGACGACGCGGGCACCCTCAAGGGCCTCATCACGGTCAAGGACTTCGTCAAGGCCGAGAAGTACCCGAACGCCGCCAAGGACGCCGAGGGCCGGCTGCTCGTCGGTGCGGCCGTGGGTGTCGCCGGCGACGCGTACGAGCGTGCCCAGGCGCTGATCGAGGCGGGCGTCGACTTCATCGTCGTCGACACCGCGCACGGCCACTCCCGGCTCGTCGGCGACATGGTCGCCAAGATCAAGTCGAACTCCGCGGTCGACGTCATCGGAGGCAACGTCGCCACCCGCGACGGTGCCCAGGCGCTCATCGACGCCGGCTGCGACGGCATCAAGGTCGGTGTCGGCCCCGGCTCCATCTGCACGACCCGGGTGGTCGCCGGCATCGGCGTGCCGCAGGTCACCGCGATCTACGAGGCTTCGCTCGCCGCGAAGGCGGCCGGTGTGCCGGTCATCGGCGACGGCGGCCTCCAGTACTCCGGCGACATCGCGAAGGCGATCGTCGCGGGCGCCGACACGGTGATGCTCGGCTCGCTGCTCGCGGGCTGCGAGGAGTCGCCGGGCGAGCTGATGTTCATCAACGGCAAGCAGTTCAAGTCGTACCGCGGCATGGGCTCGCTGGGCGCGATGCAGTCCCGCGGCCAGGCCAAGTCGTACTCCAAGGACCGGTACTTCCAGGAGGGCGTCGGCGCCGACGACAAGCTCGTGCCCGAGGGCATCGAGGGCCAGGTGCCCTACCGGGGCCCGCTGTCCGCCGTCGTGCACCAGCTCGCGGGCGGCCTGCGCCAGTCGATGTTCTACGTCGGCGGCCGCACGATCCCGGAGCTCCAGCAGAACGGCCGGTTCGTCCGGATCACCTCGGCGGGCCTCAAGGAGAGCCACCCGCACGACATCCAGATGACGGTCGAGGCGCCGAACTACAGCAGGAAGTAACACGCGGTAACACCGACGCGCGCACAGGGGCGGCCCCGGAATTTCCAGGGGCCGCCCCTGGCGCGTGTGTCGGGGATACTGGAACGGCATACCAAGAGGGAAAGGCCACACACGTGACTGAGATCGAGATCGGGCGCGGCAAGCGCGGCCGCAGGGCGTACGCGTTCGACGACATCGCCATCGTGCCGAGCCGGCGCACCCGGGACCCGAAGGAGGTCTCGATCGCCTGGCAGATCGACGCCTACCGCTTCGAGCTGCCCTTCCTGGCCGCTCCGATGGACTCGGTCGTCTCGCCCAGGACCGCCATCCGCATCGGTGAGCTGGGCGGCCTGGGCGTACTGAACCTCGAAGGTCTGTGGACGCGGTACGAGGACCCGGAGCCGCTGCTCCAGGAGATCGCGGAGCTCGACGACGAGACCGCGACCCGCCGGCTCCAGGAGATCTACGCCGCTCCCATCCAGGCGGACCTGATCGGGCAGCGCATCAAGGAGGTGCGAGACTCGGGCGTGGTCACCGCCGCCGCGCTGTCTCCGCAGCGTACGGCCGAGTTCTCCAAGGCCGTCGTGGACGCCGGTGTCGACATCTTCGTGATCCGCGGGACCACGGTCTCCGCCGAGCACGTGTCGGGCGCCGCCGAGCCGCTGAACCTCAAGCAGTTCATCTACGAACTCGACGTCCCGGTCATCGTGGGCGGCTGCGCGACGTACACCGCCGCGCTGCACCTGATGCGTACCGGCGCGGCCGGCGTCCTCGTCGGCTTCGGCGGCGGCGCCGCGCACACCACGCGCAACGTGCTCGGCATCCAGGTGCCGATGGCGACCGCCGTCGCCGACGTCGCCGCGGCCCGCCGCGACTACATGGACGAGTCCGGCGGCCGGTACGTGCACGTCATCGCCGACGGCGGCGTCGGCTGGTCCGGCGACCTGCCGAAGGCCATCGCCTGCGGCGCGGACGCCGTGATGATGGGCTCGCCGCTGGCCCGCGCGACGGACGCGCCGGGGCGCGGCCACCACTGGGGCATGGAGGCCGTCCACGAGGACGTGCCGCGCGGCAAGCGCATGGACCTGGGCGCGGTCGGCACGACCGAGGAGATCCTCCTCGGCCCGTCGCACACCCCGGACGGCTCGATGAACCTGTTCGGCGCGCTGCGCCGCTCGATGGCGACCACGGGCTACAGCGAGCTCAAGGAGTTCCAGCGCGTCGAGGTGACGGTCTCCCCGGCCGAGCACAAGCGCTGACCCCGGCCGTACGTGTCCGGTGCTTCGCCCCGCCGGGTTTCCGGGCGGGGCGAAGTGCTGGGCGGTCCCGCTTCTTCCCACCCCGCTTCCTCCCGGAGAGCGTGTGCTTTGATCTTCGGGCGGCCGGTCCGGCCGCCCGAAGATCGACCTGGGGGGTTGTGTCTTGCGCAAGTTTTTCCTGGTGACCGCCGGCATGTGCGCGATCACTGTTCTGAGCTTCACCGGCATCGCTCCGGCCACGGCCGTGGAACCGGAGCCGCAGCCGCAGCCGGCGGACCGTACGACCGCGGACTTCAACGGGGACGGCTACCCCGACCTCGCGATCAGCGCGGAATCCGCCACCGTCGCCGGTCTGAAGAAGGCCGGCGGCATCTCCGTCGTGTACGGATCGGCCACCGGTCCGGAGCTCGGGACCGCCGCCTTTCTCACCCAGGCCACGCCCGGCGTCCCCGGCGAGCCGGCCGCGGACCGCAGGTGGGGCTACCTCGGAGGCCACGGTGACGTGGACGGGGACGGCTACGACGACCTGATCGTCCGCGACGGCTCCGGCGTCCTCGTCTTCTGGGGCGGCGCGCAGGGCGTCACCGCGCCGGCCACCACGGTGACGACCGGCTCCGGGGACGCCGCGACCGCGCCCCGGCTGTTCAACTCCAGCACCGGAGTCGGCGACGTCACGGGCGACGGCGTCGCGGACATCGTCGCGCCGGCGGCCGTCGGTGAGCACCCCGGCACGAAGTACGGCGTGGTCGTCGTGCGCGGCCCGGTCAGCCGTTCCACGGGCAAGCCGTCGGCCGTGCGGTTCCGCGACACCCCGGCCGAGGACGGCCACAGCGTCAACCACGTCCATGTCGGTGACATGACCGGCGACGGCGTCCGGGACGTCGTGGCCCACGGCACCGCCACCGGCGACATGTCGCGGACCGAGGGCTCCGTCCTCAGGGGCACGGCCTCCGGCCTGGTCCGGGGCGGCGCGGTCACCTCCGGCTGGAACGGTTCCTTCGGCGACCTGAACAAGGACGGCTACCAGGACTTCGTCGGCGGTGGCCCCGACCGGAGCGCCGAGGCGCTCGGGGGCAGGATCTTCGTCACGTACGGCGGCCCGGAGGGCGTCAGCACGACGCTGCCCGGCCGGACGTACACGCAGAAGAGCACGGGCGTCCCCGGGGTGGACGAGGAGAGGGACCGCTGGGGCTCGGACGTGTCCGTGGCCGACACCGACCAGGACGGTTACGCCGACATCGTCGTCGGCGCCGAGGGGGAGACGGGCAGCGACGCGGCCGTCACGGCCAGTGGGGCGATCACCGTCCTGCGCGGCAGCGCCACCGGAGTCACCACCACGGGTGCGAAGTCCTTCACGCAGAACTCGGCGGGGATTCCCAGCACGTCGGAGACCGCCGACCACTTCGGATCGGCGGTCCGCGTCATCGACACCGACCGGGACGGCAGGCCCGAGGTCTACGTCGGCGGCAACGGCGAGGACGGCTTCAAGGGCCGGGTCTGGAAGCTGAAGACGGACACCTCGGGCCTCACCGGCGCCGGCGCCACCAGCTTCAACCTGGCCGGCCTCGGCGGCCCCACCGGCGGCGCCAACTTCGGGTTCCACTTCAGCGGCTGACCGGCTGACCGGCTGACCGGATTGACCGGTTCTCCGGTCGGCCGCACCCGCGCGGCCTCGCGAGCCACCGCCTCTCCTGCGTCAGAGGCGGTGGCTCGCACCCGTCGGGGTCGCGCCCCGGGTGTCGAGGAGGAGCTGGGCCTTCACCGCGAGGGCCTGGAGGTCGTACGTGCGGTGGTTCTGCAGGAGCACGGTCAGGTCGGCGTTGGCGGCGGCCTCGTAGAGGGAGTCGGCGCGGGGGACCGGGACGTCCCGGACACGCCAGTGGGGGACGTGCGGGTCGTGGTAGCCGACCTGGGCGCCCAGGTCCACCAGGCGGGCGGCGATCTCCTGGGCGGGGGCGCCCTGCTGGTCGGCCAGGTCCGGTTTGTAGGTGACGCCGAGGAGCAGGACGCGGGCGCCGCGGGCGGACTTGCCGTGCTCGTTGAGGAGTGTGGCGCAGCGCTGGATGACGTACTGCGGCATGCGGTCGTTGATCTCCTGCGCGAGGCCGACCATGCGCAGCGGGTGGCCGGGGGTGCTGCTGCTGTGCGGGATGTAGTTCGGGTCGACGGGAACGCCGTGGCCGCCGACGCCGGGGCCCGGGCGGAACGACTGGAAGCCGAAGGGCTTGGTCTCGGCGCAGCGGATGACGTCCCAGAGGTCGACGCCGAGGTCGTGGCAGAGCACGGCCATCTCGTTGACCAGCGCGATGTTCACGTGCCGGTAGTTGGTTTCGAGTACGCCGACGGTCTCGGCCTCGCGCGGGCCCCGCGCCCGGACCACCTTGTCGGTCAGGCGCCCGTAGAAGGCGGCGGCCGATTCGGTGCAGGCGGGGGTGAGGCCGCCGATGACCTGCGGGGTGCCCGCGAAGGTGTGGAGCCGGTTGCCGGGATCCACCCGACTGGGGGAGTACGCGAGGTGGAAGTCGCGGCCCGCGCGCAGCCCGGATCCCTCCTCGAGGATGGGACGGAGGAATTCTTCCGTGGTGCCGGGGTACGCGGCGGATTCGAGCAGCACCGTGGTGTGCGGGCGCAGCTGCGCCGCCAGGATCCTGGCGGCTTCGCCGACGGCGCTGAGGTCGAGCGTGCGGTCGGCGCCGAGCGGAGTGGGGGCGCAGATGACCGCGGTACGGACCCGACCGAGTTCGGTCGGCGCCCTGACGGTACGGAACCCCCCGGCCAGCATGCGGCGCAGGTCGGCGGCGGTGAGGGAGCCGTCGCCCGGGGTGCGTCCCGCGGTGAGGTCCGCGAGGAGGTGCGGGTCGGTGTCGTAGCCGAGGGTGTCGATGCCGGAGGCGACCGCGGCCTGGGCGAGGGGCAGGCCGAGATGGCCGAGTCCGATGACGGCGAGATCTGCGGGCATGGCGGTGGGCCGTCCTTCCCAATAGCCGGAGGGGAGGCAACGCGCAAACCCTGTGGACAGTTCGGGCGAGCGCAATGTCAGACTAGGCGTAAATATGACCGTTATGCGGCATTGTGTGCGGCCGGGGCGCGGGAGTGTTGTCCACAGGCGGTGGCTGAATGCGGGCCCTGCGGACAGAATCGAGGGGGCGGGGATGTGATCCCGACCACCCGACGACTACGGGAGGCAGCGGTGAGGACAGCGACACTGGGGCCCGCCGAGCGCGCCGAGGCGCTCGCGGCGATGGCCGAGCGTGAACTGGACGTGCTGGTCGTGGGCGCCGGAGTGGTCGGTGCGGGAACGGCCCTCGACGCCGTCACGCGCGGGCTGGCGACCGGCCTGGTCGAGGCGCGGGACTGGGCCTCGGGCACGTCGAGCCGGTCGAGCAAGCTGATCCACGGCGGGCTGCGCTATCTGGAGATGCTCGACTTCGCCCTCGTGCGGGAGGCGCTGAAGGAGCGCGGGCTGCTCCTCGAACGGCTGGCGCCGCATCTGGTGAAGCCGGTGCCGTTCCTCTACCCGCTCCAGCACAAGGGGTGGGAGCGGTGGTACGCCGGGTCGGGCGTGGCGCTGTACGACGCGATGTCGGTGTCGTCCGGGCACGGGCGCGGACTGCCGATGCACCGTCACCTGACGCGCGGGCGCGCGCTGCGGGTCGCGCCCGCGCTGAAGAAGGACGCACTGGTCGGCGCGTTGCAGTACTACGACGCCCAGATGGACGACGCGCGTTACGTGACGACGCTGGTGCGCACGGCGTCGCAGTACGGCGCCCAGGTCGCCAACCGGGCCCGGGTGACCGGCTTCCTGCGGGAGGGCGAACGGGTCGTCGGGGCGCGGGTGCGGGATGTCGAGGGCGGCGGGGAGTACGAGGTCCGGGCCCGGCAGGTCGTCAACGCGACCGGCGTGTGGACGGACGACACCCAGGCGCTGATCGGCGAGCGCGGGCAGTTCCACGTACGGGCGTCCAAGGGCATCCACCTGGTGGTGCCGAAGGACCGGATCCACTCGTCGACCGGGCTGATCCTGCGGACCGAGAAGTCGGTGCTGTTCGTCATCCCGTGGGGGCGCCACTGGATCGTGGGGACGACCGACACGGACTGGAGCCTGGACAAGGCGCATCCGGCGGCGTCCAGCGCGGACATCGACTACCTGCTGGAGCATGTGAACGCGGTGCTGGCGGTGCCGCTGACCCGTGACGACGTCCAGGGCGTGTACGCCGGCCTGCGGCCGCTGCTGGCCGGGGAGTCGGACGCCACCAGCAAGCTCTCGCGCGAGCACACGGTGGCGCACCCGGTGCCGGGGCTCGTCGTGGTCGCGGGCGGCAAGTACACGACGTACCGCGTGATGGCGAAGGACGCCGTGGACGAGGCGGTGCACGCCCTCGACCAGCGGGTCGCCGCGTGCGTGACGGAGGACGTGCCGCTCGTCGGGGCCGAGGGGTACCGGGCGCTGTGGAACGCGCGGGCCCGCATAGCGGCGCGCGCGGGGCTCCACGTGGTGCGCGTGGAGCACCTGTTGAACCGGTACGGCTCGCTCACCGAGGAACTGCTGGACCTGATCGCCCGCGACCCGTCGCTGGCCGAACCGCTGAGCGCGGCGGACGACTACCTGCGGGCGGAGGTGGTCTACGCCGCCTCGCACGAGGGCGCGCGCCACCTCGACGACGTACTGACCCGGCGCACGCGCATCTCCATCGAGACCTTCGACCGGGGAACGCGCAGCGCGCGCGAGTGCGCGGAGCTGATGGCGCCGGTGCTCGGGTGGGACAAGGAGCAGATCGAGAAGGAGGTCGCGCACTACGAGAAGCGGGTCGAGGCGGAGCGGGAGTCGCAGCGCCAGCCGGACGACCTGACGGCGGACGCGGCGCGGCTGGGAGCGCCGGACATCGTGCCGTTGCAGTGATCCGGCCACGGGCGGGGAACTCGACTCCGGTGCGGGGAGATTCGGTGCAGCTGCCCTGACACTGCTGTGAACTGGGAGTGGTCCCTTTTGTCGGTGCCGCGGAGAGGGGCCGACGACCCGGGACCACGATCGGTCGCGCAGTGAGGGACAATGATTGCTCTGCCAGGGCGGGTTACTGCATCACCCTGGAACGCAGCCATCGCGGGCGAAGATCAGGGATCGCAGAGGGGACGCATGTCGGAGGCGGAGCAGTCCAAGGACACCAAGGGGCGTCTTCTCGCCGGGCGGTACCGGCTCGGAGAGGTGCTCGGCCGGGGCGGCATGGGCACGGTCTGGCGCGCCGTCGACGAGACGCTGGGGCGCACGGTCGCCGTGAAGGAACTGCGCTTCCCCACGAGCATCGACGACGAGGAGAAGCGCCGGCTCATCACGCGCACGCTGCGTGAGGCGAAGGCGATCGCCCGGATCCGCAACAACGGCGCCGTGACCGTCTACGACGTGGTCGACGAGGACGACCGGCCGTGGATCGTCATGGAGCTGATCGAGGGCAAGTCGCTCGCCGAAGCCGTGCGCGAGGACGGGGTGCTGACGCCGCGTCGCGCCGCCGAGGTGGGCCTCGCCATTCTCGACGTCCTGCGCGCCGCGCACCGCGAGGGCATCCTGCACCGCGATGTGAAGCCGTCCAACGTGCTGATCTCCGAGGACGGCCGGGTCGTGCTGACCGACTTCGGTATCGCCCAGGTCGAGGGCGACCCGTCGATCACCTCGACCGGCATGCTGGTGGGCGCCCCCTCGTACATCTCGCCGGAGCGGGCCCGTGGCCACAAGCCGGGCCCGGCCGCCGACCTGTGGTCGCTGGGCGGTCTGCTGTACGCGTCGGTGGAGGGCACCCCGCCGTACGACAAGGGGTCCGCGATCGCGACCCTCACGGCCGTGATGACCGAGCCGCTCGACCCGCCCAAGAACGCGGGACCGCTGGAAGAGGTGATCTACGGCCTGCTGGCCAAGGATCCCGGCCAGCGGCTCGACGAGGCGGGCGCGCGGGCGCTCCTCAACGATGTGCTCAGCCTGCCCGACAAGCCGGCCGAGCCCGAGCCGTCGCCGGAGGCGACGCGGGTGGTGGCACTGCCGCCCGTGCCCGAGGACGTGCTCAGCGCGGTGCGGCCGCCCAGGAACGACGAGGCGACGGACGCCGGCGAGCGGGTGCGGGGCGCGTTGAAGTCCGTACGGAACGCGGCGGCGGCCCAGTCCGCCAAGCAGAAGCAGACCGCGCAGACCCGGACCGGGGAGGCGCAGCAGTCGCAGTCCGCGCCGGGTCCGAGGCCGCCGGAGCGGGCCTCGCTGACGGATGTCGTACCGCGGCGCACGCTGGTCCTCGTGGCGGTGGTCGCGGCGCTCGCCGTGATCGGCACCGTGCTCGCCGTCGCACTGAGCAGTGGCCCCGACGACAGCACGCAGGGCAAGTCCAAGGACGGGACGTCCGCTTCGAGCGGCGCCACGGCCGGCGACGACGCCAAGGACGGCGAAAGCACGGGCACCGGCACGGAAACGGACGGCGGGAAGGGCGAGGAGCAGGGGCAGGCCCCGAGCGACGGCCAGAGCCGGTCCGGGGACTCCGGCAAGGGCGACGACAGCCAGGACCCGGGCAAGTCCGGGACGGACGGTCCGTCGAAGGACGGCGGGCTGCCCGACGGGTACGCGAAGGTCGGCGACGACCAGTTCCACTTCACCATGGCGATGCCCGAGGGGTTCCGGCGGAACGGCATAGCGGGCACGAACTCCGGCGGCATCTACAACAAGGACGGCGGGTACCCGCGCGTCCAGGTCGACTTCACGGACAGCCCCGGGGACGACGCGCGCGCGGCCTGGGCCGCGGCCCGGATCGGGGTCGCCGCGACCAGCAACAACTACAAGCACTTCGGAATAAGGCCCGTCGACTACAACGGGTATCCCACCACCGCCGACTGGGAGTTCGAGCGCGACGTGCGGGGCACGCGGGTGCATGTCCTGAACCGTGGCTTCAAGGTGGACGCGCGGCACGGATACTCGATCATGGTCAGCTGCAAGGCGAGCGAGTGGAACGGCGACGAGTGCCGGACGCTGCGCGAGACCGCGTTCGACACGTTCGCACCGAAGGACTGACGGACTGACACCGCCGGGTTGCCCGGACCCGGCCGCGCGGCCGGTCCCAGCCACGTATCGTGAGAGCTCGTGGACTGACCGTACGCGACCGGAATTGACGACTTGATGCGGTCAGACTGGCCGGGGGAACAGCGCGCTCTGGGGAGGCGTCGTGGACGACTACGCGGGACGGGTACTTGCCGACCGCTACCGCCTTCCGTTGCCGCCTTCCGACGCGTACGAACTGGTCGAGACCAGGGCCTTCGACACCTACAGCGGTCAGGAAGTCCTGGTCCGCCAGGTGCCGTTGCCCGAGGTCGTGGACGCGGAGTTCCTGGACGGCGAGAGCGGTGGCGGGGCGGGGCAGCGGCATGCCGCCGGGCGCGCGACGCGGCGGCCGGCCGACCCCGCCGTGCGGCGGGCCGTCGAGGCGGCGCAGGCCGCCGCGCAGATCCCCGACCACCCCAGACTCGACCAGGTCTTCGACGTCTTCGCCGAGGACGGCTCGCTCTGGATCGTGAGCGAACTGGTGGCGGCGCGGCCGCTGGCGGCGCTGCTCGCCGAGAGGCCCCTGAGTCCCTACCGGGCCGCGGAGATCGCCTCCGACGTGCTGACCGCGCTGCGGGTGCTGCACGCGCACGGCTGGACCCACCGGAACATCACCGTCCGCACGGTGCTCGTCTGCGACGACGGCCGCATCGTCCTGACCGGGCTCGCGGCCGGCGCGGCGGAGGAGGCGCTCTGCGGGTACGCCCCCGTGCCGGTGCCGGCGGAGCCGGCGGTGGACGCGGAGGAGAGCGACGGCGGTTGGGGCGACGCCGGTCCTTCGGGGCACGGGGCGGCCGGAGGCGGCCGTGGGGCGGAGGCCGTGCCGTACGGTCCCGGTCCGGGCGCCGCGCCCGGCTCTGCCCATGACCCCGACGCGCGCACCGCGCTGCCGGCCGGAGGGGGAACGCCGCCGCCGAGGTCCGCGCCGCCCGCGCCGGGGCGATAGCGGCGTACCGCGCGGGAGCCCGCGCGGCGGCCCGGGTCACCGAGGAGCAGCACCCGGGCGGCGGCGCGCGCCCGCTCCCGGCGCAGCGCGCGATGCCGCGCCCGGCCGGGGGGGCGCGGGCGATCAGCCCGTACGCCGACCCCGGCCTCGACCCCATGTCCGGACCCGCGTCCGCCGGGCGCCCGGAGCCGGGCGGCGACCGGCACGGCGCGGCCCCCGGTGCCGGAACAGGCGACGCCCTGCGCGCCGACGGCCTGCGACGCGGCCAGGCACAGGGGCATGCGCAGGGTCATGCACAGGGACGGCCCCAGGAAGAAGCCCACAGCTGGGACGAGTTCGTGGCGGGTGGGCGGGCCCCCGCGTACCGCGGGCCCGCCACCCCACTCGCCGCCGAGCGCGCCCGGCAGGCGCGGATCGCCGTCGTCGGCGCCGTCACCGAGCGCTGGGCCCCCGAACAGGCCGGTTCCGTCCACGGGAACTGGCAGCTCGCCCCGCCCATCGGCCCCTCGACCGACCTCTGGGCCCTGGGCGCGCTCCTCTTCCGTACCGTGCAGGGCCACGCCCCGTACCCGGAGGAGAGCGCCGTGGAGCTGGTCCAGCTCGTCTGCGCCGAGCCGCCCGCCTTCGCCGAGGAGTGCGGCCCCCTGCGGCCCGTCGTCGAATCGCTGCTGCGTCAGGATCCCACCGAGCGCCCCGACTTCGAGGAGGTGCGCGGCTGGCTCCGCTCGCTCGTACGGTCCGCCCCCGAGCCGGATGCCGGTGCGAACGTCGTGCCGCTGCCGTCCGTCGACGCCACGCGGCTTCCGATCGTGCGCCGCCGCGGTGAGCTCGTACGCAGGCGCCGCGGCGGGGCGGCCGACGCGCACGGACGCCACCGGCACAAGAAGACCAGGGCCGGGGGCAAGGGGGAGCCGAGAGAGCCGCGGCCTCCGCGGGAGCCGCGGATCAAGGAACCGCGGATCCAGAAGAAGCAGCGCGGCGGCCCCCGTTCGCTCGGGCGTACGCTCCTGCTCCTGATCCTCCTCGGCCTGGCCGCCGCGCTCGTCTACGCCATGGTCTTCATGCCGAAGGCCGGTGAACAGGACCGGAGCCAGGGCGCCCCCGAGAACGCGGGGGACAGCAGGAGCACCGCCGCCCCCGGCTCCTCCGGCACCACCGCGCCCGCGCCGCCTGAGGAGGAGGCACCGGAGAGGACTCCTCGGAAAACCCCGGAGGCGTCCGGTGCCCAGCAGCCGCAGACCTCCGCCCCGGCCGCCGACGTCGCCGAGGGGTACGGGATCCGCAAGGATCCCGAAGGTTTCCAGACAGCCGTGGACAAGGACTGGGAACGGCGGCCGATCAACGACGCCGGGCAGGTCCGTTACCGCGGCGGCGCGTTCGAGCTGCTGATCGTCCCCGGCCGGGACTCCGTCGAGGAGCAGGGCAGCGACCCGATGGACTACCAGCTCAGGAAGGAGCGGGAGCTCCAGCCCGTCAGGGACTCCTCCTGGTCCACGCAGAACGGGCTGCGCCGCATCGACGTGGGCGGGCGGGCCATGGCGGAGGGCCAGTTCACCTGGCAGGACAGCAGCGGGCGCGACGTGTACGTCCGCAACCTCGCGATGATCGTCGGCGACCGCTACCACGTCGTCCAGGTGATCGGCCCCGAGACGCAGCGCGACGAGATCACCGAGATATACGAACAGGCCACGAACGCCTACCGGGTGACGGGCTGAGCGACCCTCCCGGAGGCCGTGCCACGCGCCCGGCGACCGATCACATTGGGACACGTGAGAGGTACGAGGTTCCATGGCCGTCTTCCGCTCCGTAATCTGGCAGCCGTAGACGCGGGGCAGGAAACGTGGACCACTCACACCGCATGACCGGCGAGGCCGTGGGCGGAAGCCGCCTGGTCGCCGGGCGTTATCGCATCGGTGACCGGCTGGGCAGCGGCGGCATGGGCACCGTCTGGCAGGCGACGGACGAACTGCTCGACCGGCAGGTCGCCGTCAAGGAACTCCACTTCGGCGGCGACGAACCCGGCTCGACCGCCGCCGACGCGCAGATGCGCCGCGAGCGGGCGCTGCGGGAGGCCAGGACCGTGGCCCAGCTGGTCCACCCGCACGTGATCGTCGTGCACGACATCGTCGAGGACCCCGGCACCGGGCTGTCGTACATCATCATGGAGCTGATCGACGGCGATTCGCTCGCGGACCGCATCGCGGCCGAAGGGCCCGTCGACCCCCGTGAGGCCGCGAGGATCGGCCTCGCGCTGGTCAGGGCGTTGCGCATGGCCCACGAGCGCGGCGTACTGCACCGTGACCTCAAGCCCGCCAACGTCCTGCTGGAAGCGGGCAGCGGCCGTGTCGTCCTCACCGACTTCGGGGTCGCGCGGCTCTCCGGCGGTACGACGATCACCAACGCCGGGTCCTTCGTCGGCTCTCCCGAGTACACCGCGCCCGAGCGGATGGAGGGCGTCGGCGCCGGCCCGGCGTCCGACATGTGGTCGCTCGGCGTGCTGCTGTGCACGGCGGTGAGCGGCGAGTCGCCGTTCCACCGCGACTCGCTGGGCGGGGTGCTGTGCGCGGTCATGCACGACCCGATCCAGGTGCCCGTGGCCGCGGGCCCGCTGCTCCCCGTCGTGCAGCACCTGCTGGAGCGCGACCCGGAGCGCAGGCTCGGCGCGGCCGAGACGGAGCGGCTGCTGCTCGCCTTCCTCGCCACCGGCGCGTCTCCCGGGGCGCCTTATTCGGCCACGCAGCCGAACATTCCCCTCGCCCCCGGGGCGGCGCGGCCCCGGGCCGGCGGCGTCCGGGGCGCGCTCGTCGCGGGCGCCCTCGTGGTCGTGACGGCGGGGGCGGGCGCGGGGACCGCGGCGCTGTTCCTCGACGGCGGCGACGACGGCGGTGACGGCCGCGGCGGCAACGGGCGTACGGACACCGCGCCCACCCGTACGGTCACCTCGACCGTGTCCGGCGGCGGAGACGCCGGGGGACCGCCCGGCCCCTCCGGCACGGGCGCCACCGCCCGCACGCCCCCGGCCGGCTACCGCAAGGTGACCGATCCCGCGGGTTTCACGCTCGCCGTCCCCGAGGGCTACCACCGCTCGGCCGACGACGACCGGGTCTCCTACATGTCGCCGGACAGGAGCGTCAGGATCGGCGTACGCCAGCAGATCCCCGCAGCGGGCGGCCCGCTCGGCGCGATGAGGCTGGCGCACGCGAACGGTCCGCGCACCCACCCCGGCTACCGCGAGGGCAAGGTCACCCGGACGACCCACAACGGATGGCCCGCGGCGCTCTGGGAGTTCAAGGCGAACGGCTTCGGGGCGGGCGACGAGGACCGGCACACGTACGAAGTCTCCTGGGAGGAGGGCAGCCTGATGTACGACGTGAGGGTCTCCGCGCCGGTCGGCCGGCAGGACGAGGCGAAACGGCACTTCGACACCGCCCTCGACTCGTTCGCCCGCGGCTAGCCCGCGAGCCGGGAACACGGGCCGAAAGCGCGAGCCGGAAACACGGACCGGGAACACAAGCCCTGATCAGGGGTTATGTGCCAGTGAATGCTGGCACGATGGTGAGGGGCTGGTGAAAAGGCGTTACCGGTGGGTACCAAAAGCCTCCCGGGAGGCTTACTCTCGCCCTCATGACGGACACGCAGGCCCCCGCGGCCGCCCTCGGTACGAACCCCCGCGCCGCCGCCCCCGCCGAGGCGCGCACCGCGGCCGATGTGGTCACTCCCGAGGTGGTCGCACAGCTCACGCGTGACGTGGTCGGTTCCGGCCGTACCGCCAACCACACCCCCTTCACCGGGGAGAAGCTGGCCGACCTGCCCGAGTCCACCCCCGAGGACGTCGCCACCGCCTTCGCGCGGGCGCGCGCCGCCCAGCCCGTCTGGGCCGCCATACCCGTCCGGCAGCGCGCCGCGGTCCTGCTCCGCTTCCACGACCTCGTCCTGGAGCGCCAGGCCGAGGTCCTCGACCTCATCCAGCTGGAGACCGGCAAGGCCCGTCTGCACGCGCACGAGGAGGTCCAGGCCGTCGCGATAGCCGCCCGCCACTACGGGCGCAAGGCCGCTTCCTACCTCAGGCCCAGGCGGCGCACCGGAGCCGTCCCGACCCTGACCAAGGTCACCGAGCTGCGCCAGCCGCGCGGAGTGGTCGGCCAGATCGCCCCCTGGAACTACCCGCTCGAACTGTCGGTCGGCGACGCGCTGCCCGCCTTCGTCTCCGGCAACGCCGTCGTGATGAAGCCCGACACCGAGACCGCGCTGACCGCCCTGTGGGCCCGCGACCTCCTCGTCGAGGCCGGTCTGCCCGCCGGGGCCTTCCAGGTGGTCCTCGGCGAAGGCCCGGTCGTCGGCCCCGAGATCGTCAAGCACGCCGACTACGTCTCCTTCACCGGCTCCACCCGCACCGGCCGCGAGGTCGCCCGGGGCGCCGCCGCCCGCCTCATCGGCGTGTCCCTCGAACTCGGCGGCAAGAACGCCATGCTGGTCCTCGCCGACGCCGACGTCGAGAAGGCCGCGGCGGGCGCGGTCCGCGCCTGCTTCTCCTCCGCCGGACAGCTGTGCGTCTCCATCGAGCGGCTGTACGTCCACGAGTCGGTCGCCGACGACTTCGTGGCCCGGTTCGCCGCCCGTACGAAGGCGATGCGCCTCGGCACGTCCCTCGCGTACGGCGCCGACATGGGCTCGCTCGTCGGCGGGCGCCAGCTGGAGAACGTGAAGCGGCACGTCGAGGAGGCCGTCGCCAAGGGCGCCACGCTCGTCGCGGGCGGCGTCGCCCGCCCCGACATCGGCCCGCTCTTCTACGAGCCGACCATCCTCGAAGGCGTCGAGGCGCCGATGGCGGTGTGCGCCGAGGAGACCTTCGGCCCGGTCGTCTCCGTCTACCGCTTCACCGACGAGGACGAGGTCGTCGAGCAGGCCAACGCCACGCCGTACGGCCTCAATTCGAGCGTCTGGACCAGGGACGGCAAGCGAGGCCACGCGATCGCCGCCCGGCTGCGCACCGGCACGGTCAACATCAACGAGGGCTACGCCCCGGCGTACGGCAGCGTCCAGGCGCCGATGGGCGGCATGAAGGAATCGGGCCTCGGCCGCCGCCACGGCTCCGAGGGCATCCTCAAGTACACCGAGGTCCAAACCGTCGCCCACCAGCGGCTGATGCCGATGGCCCCGTCCTTCGGCATGGACGACGAGAAGTACGCGGCGTTCATGAGCACCAGCCTGAAGGCGCTCAAGACCCTGCGTTTCCGCTGATCCCAGGCTTTTCCAACGAGGAGCGCCCATGCCACAGGAGAGCTCTGCCCGCAGCCGGGAGGCCGAGGCGGATTCCGCGTACGACTACGACGTCATCGTCGTCGGATCGGGCTTCGGCGGGTCCGTCTCCGCGCTGCGCCTGACGGAGAAGGGGTACCGGGTCGGCGTCCTGGAAGCGGGCCGCCGCTTCACCCGCGAGACCCTGCCCAAGACGTCCTGGGACATCAGGAACTATCTGTGGGCGCCCGCGCTCGGTCTCTTCGGCATCCAGCGCGTGCACCTCCTCGGGAACGTCATGGTCCTGGCCGGCGCGGGCGTGGGGGGCGGCTCCCTCAACTACGCCAACACGCTGTACGTGCCCCCCGCCCCCTTCTTCCAGGACCGGCAGTGGGCGGACATCACCGACTGGCAGGACGAACTGGCGCCGTACTACGACCAGGCCAGGCGCATGCTCGGGGTGCGCGTGAACCCGACCATGACGCCGTCCGACGTGCACCTGAAGGCCGCCGCCGAGGCCATGGGGGTGGGGAGCAGCTTCCACCTGGCACCGGTCGGTGTCTTCTACGGCGACGGCAAGGACGCCGGCGGTGCGGCGAAGGCCGCGCCCGGCACGGAGGTCCCCGACCCCTACTTCGGCGGCGCGGGCCCGTCCCGCAGGGCCTGCACCGAGTGCGGCGCGTGCATGACCGGCTGCCGGCTCGGCGCGAAGAACACCCTCAACGAGAACTACCTCCACCTCGCCGAGAAGGCCGGCGCGGTCGTCCACCCGATGACCTCCGTCATCGGCCTCGCCGAGCACCCGGACGGCGGCTACCGCGTCGCCACCGTCCCCACCGACGCCCGCCGCAGGGCCGCGCCGCGCACCCTGCGCGCCCGCCGGGTCGTCGTGGCCGCCGGTACGTACGGCACGCAGACCCTCCTGCACGCCATGAAGGACCGCGGCGAACTCCCCCGCATCTCCTCGAGGCTCGGCGAACTGACCCGCACCAACTCCGAGGCCCTCGTCGGCGCCCAGACCACCGACCGCCGCTACCGCAGGAAGCACGGCGCGAAGAACGGCGCGAGGAGGGCCGACTTCACGCGGGGCGTCGCCATCACGTCCTCGATCCACCCCAACGCCAGCACCCACATCGAGCCCGTCCGCTACGGCAGGGGCTCCAACGCGATGGGCGCGATGTCCATCATCCAGGTGCCGTACGCCGAGAAGTTCCCCCGCGTGCTCGGCTGGCTCGGCCACGCCGCCAGGCATCCGCTGCTGACCGCCCGTTCGCTCTCCAACCACCGCTGGTCGGAGAAGACCATCATCGGCCTCGTCATGCAGTCCCTGGACAACTCCCTGACGACGTACCGCAAACCGCGCGGCATCGGAAAGGGCCTGCTCACCGCCCGCCAGGGGCACGGTGCGCCCAACCCGAAGCAGATACCCGAGGCGGCGCGCGCCGCCTCGGTCCTCGCCGAGGAGATCAACGGCTTCGCCGGCAGCAACATAGGCGAGCTGATCGGCACACCGCTGACCGCGCACTTCCTCGGCGGCTGCCCGATCGGCGCCTCCCCCGAGCAGGGCGTCATCGACCCGTACCACCGGCTGTACGGGCACCCGGGCATCTCGGTCGTGGACGGCGCCGCGGTCTCCGCCAACCTGGGCGTCAACCCGTCGCTGACGATCACCGCACAGGCGGAGCGGGCCATGTCGTACTGGCCCAACAAGGGCGAGCCGGACGTGCGCCCGGCGCAGGGCGCGGCGTACGAGCGCCTCGCCGCGGTCGCGCCGAAGGCGCCGGCGGTGCCGGAGGACGCCTTCGGCGCGCTGAAGCTGCCGTTCCTCGGCATACCGGCGGTCCCGCCCAAGAGCTGAGCGAGCGCCGGACGGACAGCGGAGCGAGCGTTGAGCGGACAGGCAGGAGGGGCTGCACCCCCCTCCGAGTGCAGCCCCTCCTGCCGGCTCTCCACCGGTGTGTCACACCGGTACGTTCAGGCCGTGCGCGGGCCGTGTCAGGCCTCGGAACCGGCCTTGCGGCGGCGTACGACGAACATCGCGCCGACGCCGAGCGCGACGGCCGCGCCACCCGCGAGGGCGAACATCGGCATCGCGGACGAGGAACCGGTCTCGGCGAGGCTGCCGGTCACCGGGATCTCCTTGGCGCCGCCCTGCGGCTCCTTGGGACTGACCACGGGCTTCTCGACGGGCGGCTCGACCGGCTTGGGCTTGCCCGGGTTCTCGTTGTCGGAGCCCGGCGCGAGGACGCTGAACTCCCAGTAGCCGAGCGCGGAGCGGTAGCACTCCTCGTCGGAGTCGAGGTACGCGCCGAGGCCGAGGGCGAAGCTGTCGCCGGACGGGGCCTTCGCGTCGATGTTCACGCGCAGCTGGATGTCGACGACGTCCTTCGCGCCGAGCTCCGTCCTGCCCATGAACTCCTCGTCCTCGATGGACTTCCAGGTCTTGGTGCCCTGGTCGAGGTACTGGAGCTGCAGGTGGTTGCTCAGCCAGTCGTTCTCGTTGTCGCTCTCCGAGTAGTTGTCCACGAAGGCGATCCAGCGGACCTCGCCGAGCGCCTCGTCCGTGGTGTTGGAGGCGGTCATCCTGAAGTTGTGCCAGCCGCTGCCCGCGACGATCCTGCCGGGCAGGCCGTTGATGTCCAGCCGGAGGGCGGACGCGGCGTCGATCAGGTCGCCGTCCTCGTCGATGACCGGCTCGCAGGCCTCGAACTCGTCCTCGGGGTCCGTCGCCGGGTCCTCGTCGGGCTTGGTGCCCGGCTCGTCCCCGGGGTCGGTCCCGTCGGCCGGGTCCTCCTCCGCGTCCGGGTCGGTGGCCGGGTCGGTCCCGTCGGCCGGGTCCTCCTCGCCCTCCGGGTCGGTGTCACCGGCCGGGTCCTCGTCCGCGCCCGGGTCGGTGGCGGGGTCGGCGTCCGGGTCGGTGTCACCGGCCGGGTCCTTCCCGGTCCCGTCCTCGGTGTCGGTCACCGGGTCCGTGGCCGGGTCGGGCTCCGGGTTCTCGGCGTCGTCCGGGTCGGGCTCGCCGGCCGGGTCGGACTCCGGAGTCTCGGTGTCGGTCCGGTCGGAGCCGGTCGACCCGTCCGGGTCGGTCGTCTCGGTCTGCGTGGTGGTCGCGGGGTCCCCATCGGCGTACGCGGCCGGTGCAGCCAGGAAAGCGGCAGGAGCTATGACGGCCGTCGCGGCCGCAAGGGCCATGGCGCGGCGAAGCTTCATGTAGACCTCAGAAAGTCTGGCGTACCGCGTGGCGGCGGTACGAGATGTGAGGGCCGCCGTGAATGTGGGGTGCACGGGTGGCCGTTGGTTCGCATGGATGACCTGTGGAAGGCGTAAAGGGTTGCCCGGAATCGCACAGGCTCCTCGTGTGATGTGCGCCACATCCGCCATCTGTCATCTGCCGGTGCAAGGCGAAGGGCCCTGCGGACCGGAGTCCGCAGGGCCCCGGCCGTCAGCACCGACGTCAGGGCGGCGTCGGTGCTGAGAAGCGGCGCCGGGGGGTACGCCGCTGGCTCGTGCGATGGAGCGGGGGTGCGGGAGCGGGTGGTGCGCCGGCGGTCTGCCCGGCGCGCGACGGGCGCGCGCGGATGGTGTGGACCAATGGCGGCAACCGTTCGGGGGCGGGGCCGCCCTTGCATCGTGGGGGATCGGCCGCGGCGCGCGCAACAGTTTCGACGACATCCCGGGACCGGACCGCGGGACACGGCCGGCCGGTTCCGGGCGTCCCCGGAACCGGCCGCCTTGGATGACCGGGCTGCTGTCCCCTGCCGACCGGTCACGCACGCCGGGACGAGGTCCCACGGCGCACATGCGGTGCGCCGCACGCCCCGGCGGGGCCACGCGTGGTTCTTTCCTGCACGCCCGCCCCTGGCTGGCACGGACACCGGGACCAACGAAGCCCCGCGTGGCCCGGTCACGCGCCGTACGGGTGAGGACGTGTCCGAACTCAGATGCGGCCCCGCTCAGATGCGGCCCCGGCACAGTTCCAGCATCGTCATCGCGAGCGCGGTGCCGGGCTTGCCGAGGGCGTCCCTGTAGTGGGCGAGGACCTCCATCTCGCGGGAGAGGTTCACACGGCGCCCGCCCGAGGTGATGCGGGCCTCCTGGATGACGGCCGACACGGCCATCCGTTCCTGGATCAGACCGATGATCCTGTCGTCGAGGGAGTCGATGCGCTCCCGGGCGTTGCCGATGAGGTCCGCGGCCTCGTCGGTGCGGGCGCCGGTCTTCTCCGTGGCGGTGGCGGTGGCGGCGGTGCTGGTGCTCATGTCCGTATCTCCTGAACCGGGAAGGGGAAGGGGTACGGCGTCCTGGACGGCGACCGGGTCCGGAAACGACAGAGCGCCCCGGGCCTTGTCGGCCCGGGGCGCCTGTGAAGTCGCTTGTCAGTAGCTCAAGCAGCTCGACCATGGCACCGGTCGGACCGGGTGCCATAGGTAAAGAGGAAGCTCAGCTGCTGGTGCATGAGGCCAGTATGGCCTGCCGCCGGCGGACGGCCAACGCCGGGTTCGGATGGTGAGACAAGGGGAATGACTCGCCCCCGGTAGAATTGACCGTCCCGACACCCTTCACCGCCGGAAGGCCGCCCTCGTGCCAGCAGTGCCCCCCGCCGCCCCCGACGCCGTCCTCGTTGTCGACTTCGGCGCGCAGTACGCCCAGCTCATCGCCCGCCGTGTCCGTGAGGCCCGGGTCTACAGCGAGATCGTTCCCAGCACCATGCCGGTGGCGGAGATGCTGGCCAAGAACCCCAAGGCGATCATCCTCTCCGGCGGCCCGTCCTCCGTGTACGCCGAGGGCGCCCCGACCATAGACCGCGAGATCTTCGAGGCGGGCGTCCCCGTCTTCGGCATGTGCTACGGCTTCCAGCTGATGGCCACGACGCTCGGCGGCACCGTCGACGACAACGGTGCGCGCGAGTACGGGCGTACCCCTCTGGCCGTCACCAAGACCGGCTCCACGCTCTTCGAGGGCACCCCCGCCGAGCAGTCGGTGTGGATGTCGCACGGCGACGCCTGCTCGGTCGCGCCCGAGGGCTTCAGCGTCACCGCGTCCACGGACGTCGTGCCGGTCGCCGCCTTCGAGAACGACGAGAAGAAGCTGTACGGCGTGCAGTACCACCCCGAGGTGATGCACTCCACGCACGGCCAGCAGGTCCTGGAGCACTTCCTCTACCGGGGCGCGGGCATCGACCCCGACTGGACCACGCACAACGTCGTCGAGGAGCAGATCGCCGCGATCCGCGCGCAGGTCGGCACCAAGCGCGCCATCTGCGGCCTGTCCGGCGGCGTGGACTCCGCGGTCGCGGCGGCGCTCGTGCAGAAGGCCATCGGTGACCAGCTGACCTGCGTGTACGTCGACCACGGCCTGATGCGCAAGGGCGAGACCGAGCAGGTCGAGAAGGACTTCGTCGCCGCCACCGGCGTGCAGTTGAAGGTCGTCGACGCGCAGGAGCGCTTCCTGAACGCCCTCGCCGGGGTCTCCGACCCCGAGGAGAAGCGCAAGATCATCGGCCGTGAGTTCATCCGCGTCTTCGAGCAGGCCCAGGCGGAGATCGTCGCCGAGGCCGGCGCGGAGGGCGAGGACGTCGCGTTCCTCGTGCAGGGCACGCTCTACCCGGACGTGGTCGAGTCCGGCGGCGGCACCGGCACCGCGAACATCAAGTCCCACCACAACGTGGGCGGCCTCCCCGACGACATCGAGTTCGAGCTCGTCGAGCCGCTGCGCCAGCTGTTCAAGGACGAGGTCCGGATGGTCGGCCAGGAGCTCGGCCTGCCGGAGGAGATCGTCCAGCGCCAGCCCTTCCCCGGCCCCGGCCTCGGCATCCGCATCGTCGGCGAGGTCACCAAGGAGCGCCTGGACCTGCTGCGCGACGCCGACGCGATCGCCCGCGAGGAGCTGACGGCGGCCGGCCTGGACCGCGACATCTGGCAGTGCCCGGTCGTGCTGCTCGCGGACGTACGGTCCGTGGGTGTCCAGGGCGACGGCCGGACGTACGGCCACCCGATCGTGCTGCGCCCGGTCTCGTCCGAGGACGCGATGACGGCGGACTGGACGCGGATGCCGTACGACGTACTGGCGAAGATCTCCACCCGCATCACCAACGAGGTCGCGGACGTGAACCGCGTGGTGCTCGACGTGACGAGCAAGCCGCCGGGCACGATCGAGTGGGAGTGACCCTCCCCGCTCGGTCAGGTCAACGCCGACGCCGTCGCTCATTCGTCTGAGCGGCGGCGCCGTCGTATCCCGTGGGTACGCTGACTGTGCACGCGAGACCCCGTCGCACGGGAGCAACCACGAGCGCCGCACCTGAGTTACGAGCTCGAAGAGCAGAAGTACCTGTGGCCGATCCCGCCCGGGGGTGGCTGGACGGCGGATGATCTCGACCGGATCCCGGGCCTCCCGCCGCACACCGAGCTGATCGACGGGAGCCTGGTGTTCATGAGTCCGCAGACGGCGTTTCACGCGCGGACGATGCGCCTGCCGGAGAACGCCCTCTGGGAGCAGGCCCCGGACCATCTGGACGTCGTCCGGGAAATGACGATCAAGCTGGACAAGCACAATCGCCCCGGACCCGACGTGCCGGTGTTTTCAGCGAAGGCGAACACGGGGCCGAAACAGACGTGGTTCAGGCCCGAGGACATCCTCCTGGCCGTCGAGGTCGTATCGCCGGACTCCGAGGCCCGGGACCGCGAGGTCAAGCCTCGCAAGTACGCCGCGGCCGGTGTCACGTACTTCTGGCGGGTCGAAGAGAGCGACGGCCTGCCCGTTGTCTGCACCTACGAGCTGGATCCTGCGACCCGTTCCTCCGTACCGACTGGTCTCCAGAGGGAGAACCTGTCAGTGGAGTATCCCTTCGTCATCGCAATCGGCCTCACGGCGATCAACCGCCGGCCCGGGACGGTCCGAGCGCGCACGGTCGGGGCCGGCGCCGGCCGCGGCGCGCGGGCCGTCCCGCGTACGGCACAATTTCCTTATCGCGGAAGGAAGTTCCCTCCGGCGGGTTGGTTCGAAAGGGCGGCATCCTCCGTGGCTGTGCAAGAGGCGATGCAGAACACGCACAGTGGCGGTGGCGGCGGCGGTTGTACGTGCGGCGACTGCCCCCAGGGCGTGCGTGAGGGGCACCGGCGCGCGGTGGCGGAATTCCTCGCCAAGCGGGACGGTCTGGCCGCGGGCCGGGGCCTGCCCGCCGCCGTCGCGCACTCCGCCGGCGCCTCGCGCCAGTGGGTGTCGGACGAGCTGACCCAGTCGGCCCGCGCGGTCGCCGAGCGCAGCCGCGAGGCGGGCGAGGCGTGGCTGCGGCGGGTGTGGCGCAGCACGCTGGCCGTGGTGTGGGGCGGGGTGCTCGTGCTCGTCCTCGCGCAGGCCTTCACCGCCATCGGCGCCGGGTGGACCGCGGCCCGCACCGCGGGGCTCCTCGCCGCGCTCGTCACCGCCGCCCTGCTGACCGGCGCGGCGCACGTGCACCGGGCGCGCGGCGGGCTCCTCGCGCCCCTCATCGGCGAGGACAACCGGCTGTCGACCTCGCGCGCCGTCGCCGCGAGCTGGGTGCTGCTCGTCGTCTTCGCGGTGCTGGTGATCGCGATCCAGCTGGCCGGCGCCTCCGACCACGGCGGCCGTGACGCGCTCATCGCCGGCCTCGAACTCGCCCGTGGCGTCGGCATGGTGACCGTCCTCGCGCTGACCTGCGCGATCGCCGTCGTCGTCCGCCATGTGGTGACCGTGCGCGTGCTCACCCAGCGCCTCCAGAAGGTACGGGCCGACCGGCCCCGCGCCGCCGACCTGCTCACCGACGACTCGGGCCGCGGCAGCTTCTCCGACATCCAGTACGTCCTGGTGAGCGGGGTCGCGGTGGTCTTCGCGGTGGTACGCCTCGCCCGGCGGCCCGAGCAGCTGCCCGACCTGCCGTGGGGTCTGGCCCTGCTGGTGGCGGTCTCGGCGGCGACGTACTTCGCGGGCAAGTACGCGGAGGGCGGCCGCCCGGTGGTCCTGTCGGTCGTACGGACCAGGGAGGCGGGCGACCTGGACGCGCCCATCCGCACCGGCGACGACATCGAGATCCGCGGCGCGGGCTTCGTGCCGCCGGGCGCGGGGACCCCCGACCGGCTGGCCCGGATGGTCGTACGGATCGGAACGGTGCACGTCCATGTGCCGCTGATCCCGGTGACCGGCGGCTTCGCCAATCCGACGGACACGGTGCTGACCGTGCCCGTGCCGGTGGAGGTCGAGCCGGGCCGGGTCGAGGTGCAGGTGGTGACGGCGGCGGGCACGGAGACCGAGCCGGTGACGATCGACGTCACGGACTGAGCGGGAGTCGGCGGGGCACCGGGAGCGTGCCGGTGAGCGGCCGGCGGGCGGCCGTCTGAGCCCGATCCCCACCGCACACGTATCCCTCTTCGAACAGGGCGGGAAGAATTGTGCCCGCGCCGCACGGGCGTTTCGGAGAGGCGGGACCAGACCATGACTCACGGCTATCGGACCGGCGGCGGCACGACCGGCACGGGGTGGGGCGACGGGCCGCGCGGGCGCGGGGGCCTGCGGGCGACGGCGAGCCGCTACGCGCTGCTGCCCCTGCGGCTCTTCCTCGGCGTCACCTTCGTCTACGCCGGGCTCGACAAGCTGACGGACAGCCGGTTCATGTCGGCGGCCGGCACCGGGTCGATCGGCGACATGATGCGCGCCGTGCGCGACAGCTCGGCCGTCCCCACCCTCGTCGACCTCGCCCTCAAGAACCCCGAGGGCTTCGGCTACACCATCGCCATCGGTGAACTCGCCGTCGGCGTCGCCACCTTGATCGGGCTGCTCGCACGGCTGGCCGCGCTGGGCGGGGCGCTGATCTCGCTGAGCCTGTGGCTGACCGTGAGCTGGCAGAGCGATCCGTACTACTACGGGAACGACCTGGTCTACCTCATGGCCTGGCTGCCGTTGGTGCTCGCGGGCGCCGCGTTCCTCTCCGTCGACGCCGCTCTGGCGGCGCGCCGGCGCACGCTGTAGGCCACCCAGCTCGCCGTGCCCGCGACCAGCAGTCCGAGGCAGAGCGCCGGGAGCACCACGTAGGAGGGGACGTGCCAGAGGCCGCCCGCGTCACCGGCGTACGCGACGGCCGTGCCCAGCAGGACGAGGCCGGTGATCAGCCTGCCGGGCCTGAACTCGTGCCGGAAACGGGACGGGCCGGCCTCCGTCCGCGTCTGCTTCTCACTTCGCCGCACGGGTCACCTCCACCTGTCCGACGCCGACTTCCAGCCGCAGTTCGAGCGTCCCGGCGCCCTCGCCGCCCTGCGGCGGCTCCAGCGTCTGCTGCCGGTCGTGGTCCGTCCGGACGCGGAGGCCCTGCCGGGTCTGCCCCGGCAGCTGGATGTCGCCGGCGCCCAGCTCCGTGCGGAGTTCCACCGTCGCGTCCTTCGGTACGACGACCTTGAGCAGCCCGGCGCCGACCTCCACCCGGGTGGCCACCGAGGAGTCCGCGGGGATGCGCACAGCGCTGAGGTCGAGCGTGCCCACGCCCGACCCGAGCTGGTATCCCGGCCGCACGGCCGAGGCCGACGCGGGGGTCCAGTCCGTACGCATCCAGTCCGTGGAGATCTCCTTCGGCAGGGCGGCGGCCCCGGCCAGCAACAGCGCCGTGATCACGGCGAGGAAGACCGAGCCGATGCTCGTACGCCCGCGGAAGGCGCTGACCGCGATGCCGAGCCCGAAGACACCGAGAGCGCAGGACAGGCCGGTCTGGAGGCTCGTGCCGAGCGGCTGGGTGTCCCACGTCAGACCGGTGCCGAGTCCGGCCGCCAGCAAGGCCAGCAGGAACACCCGGCCGCCGATGCCGCGCGGACCGCGCGTCGCCGGATCGCGCCGCTGCCGCGGGGGGCCGCCGGGGGTGCCGGCCGGGTCCAGGTCCGGCGCCGCGTCCGCGACCGCGTCCTCGGGGCCCCACAGGTAGCCGCCGGCGACCGGGCCCGTGGTGCCGTCCTTGACGATGGGGTCCCGCCACCAGGAGGGCGCTCCGGGCACGGGCGGAGCCTGCGTCTCGGGCGGCGCGACCGCGGCCGCCTGCGCGGCCACCGGATCGAGCGGGCCGGTCCTGGGATCGGCGAGGCGGCGGCGCTGGGACCAGTAGCCGGCGCCGGCGAGGGCGATCGAGAGCATGACGGCGAAGCCGAGGACGGAGTTGTTGTTCAGCATCGAGAGGAAGAGGCCGCAGCCGGCGAGGGCGAAGAGCACGGCGATGAGGGCGGCGCCGTCGACCCGGCCCGTGAGCAGCCGGCGGGCCTCGTTCTCGTCCTCGCCGTCGAGGGGGACGACGAGCCACGCGAAGCCGTAGAAGATCAGGCCGATGCCGCCGGTGACGGTCAGGACGCCGAGACCGATCCGGAAGATCACCGGGTCGAGGTCGAAGTGCCGGCCGAGCCCGCCGCACACGCCGCCCACCAGCTTGTGCCGCCTGCTGCGGCGCAGCGGGGGCTGCGGCGTCTGCGGCAGCGGTTCCTCGGCGGCTCCCCGGGGAGCGGCGGCGTCGTACGGCTGTGTCATACGTCCATGGTGCGGGGCGCTCCGGCGCCGCGGCACCCGCGCCGACCCTGGACGATCCCTGATTTCCGCCCCTGACGCCCTTCCGGCGCCCCGGCTGCGGCCCGCCCCGCCGGTGACGGGTCAGGGGCATGTAGGGGACCGCCCCTGATGCCCCCGCCCGCCCGTACGTGTGACCATCGGGGCATGCCAGTCGCCACGCCCCGCCGAGCCGCGGGCTCCCACGCCCCCGAACCGGAGGAGCTGCAGCCGCGCAAGCTCTACCGCAGCGCCGAGGGGCGGATGCTCGGAGGGGTCGCGCGCGGGCTCGCCGGGCATCTCGGGGTGCCGGTCGTGTGGGTACGGATCGTCTTCCTCGTCCTCTTCCTGGCGGACGGCATGGGCGCGCTGCTGTACGCCGTCTTCTGGTTCGTGGTGCCGCTCGGCGTGGGCGGCGTGGGCGGGGCGGGCGGGGCGGACGCGCCGCGCTCGGCCTTCGAGACCGCACCCGACGGGCGCCGCAGGCTCCGCAAACCCGACAAGGGACAGGTCTTCGCGCTCTTCGCGCTGCTCATCAGCGCCGGCACCTTCGTCAGCAGCGTCGAAGTGGGGGGCCGGGCCGGGCGGTACGTCTGGCCGACGCTGCTGATCAGCCTGGGCGTCGTCCTGGTGTGGCGCCAGGCCGACAACGCGCGCCGCGCCCACTGGACGGGGACCGGCCGCCGCCGCCGGATGCTGCAACTCGCGCGCGGCATGGCGGGAGTCGCGCTGGTCGGCATGGGCCTGACCGCGTTCCTGGTGGTACGGGGATCCGCCGCGCAGCTCGGCAGCGTACTGACGGCGGCCCTCGCGGTCGTCGCCGGCATCGCGCTCCTCGCGGGCCCCTGGCTGGTCCGGATGACCCAGGACCTGTCCGAGGAGCGCCTGATGCGCATCCGCGCCCAGGAACGCGCCGAAGTCGCGGCCCACGTCCACGACTCGGTGCTCCACACCCTGACCCTGATCCAGCGCAACGCGGAGGACACGGGAGAGGTACGGCGCCTCGCCCGCGCCCAGGAGCGGGAACTGCGCAACTGGCTCTACAAGCCGGAGGGCAACGGCAAGGACGAGTCGCAGGAGCCCGACACCCTCGCGGAGGCGGTCAAGCGCACGGCGGCGGAGGTCGAGGACAAGCACGGCGTGCCGCTGGAGGTCGTGGTCGTCGGCGACTGCCCGCTCGACGACGGGCTGACAGCGCAGATGCAGGCCGCGCGCGAGGCGATGGTGAACGCCGCCAAGTACGGTGGCGAGGGCGGGGCGGTGCAGGTCTACGCCGAGGTCGAGGGCCGGACGGTCTTCGTGTCCGTACGGGACCGGGGGCCCGGGTTCGATCTCGACGCGGTACCGGACGACCGTATGGGCGTGCGGGAGTCGATCATCGGACGGATGCAGCGCAACGGCGGCACGGCGAGGCTGCGTTCCGCGCCCGACGGGGGCACGGAAGTCGAGCTTGAGATGGAGAGGGCGGCGGACGCATGACGGAGGACAGGCGCGTACGGGTGGTGCTGGTGGACGACCACCGCATGTTCCGTACGGGGGTGCAGGCGGAGATCGGGCAGACGGAGACGACCGGCGTCGAGGTGGTCGGCGAGGCCGCCGACGTCGACCAGGCGGTCACGGTCATCACGGCGACCCGCCCCGAGGTGGTCCTGCTCGACGTCCACCTGCCGGGCGGCGGCGGCGTCGAGGTCCTGCGCCGCTGCGCGCCGCTGATGCAGGCGGCGGAGAACCCGGTGCGGTTCCTGGCCCTGTCGGTGTCGGACGCGGCGGAGGACGTGATCGGCGTGATCCGGGGCGGCGCGCGGGGGTACGTGACGAAGACGATCACCGGCACCGACCTCGTCGACTCGGTCTTCCGCGTGCAGGACGGCGACGCGGTCTTCTCGCCCCGGCTGGCGGGCTTCGTGCTGGACGCGTTCGCGTCGACGGACGCGCCGCCGGTCGACGAGGACCTGGACCGCCTCACGCAGCGCGAGCGCGAGGTGCTGCGGCTGATCGCCCGGGGGTACGCGTACAAGGAGATCGCGAAGCAGCTCTTCATCTCGGTCAAGACGGTCGAGAGCCATGTGTCCGCGGTCCTGCGCAAGCTCCAGCTCTCCAACCGGCACGAGCTGACGCGCTGGGCGACGGCACGCCGGCTGGTGTGACGCCGGCCGGTGTGCCGTCCGCCGGTGCGGGACCGGTGGCCGGCGTGAGATACGTCCTTGGTCCATCACTTGTCAGTTCCCTTGCGCCACAGGGATATCGATCCTCCTCTGGTGACGCCGCACCGATGCGGCGCCGGACGCGGGAGGAAGCGGACTGATGCCGCGGGACTGGGCGGGGGAATCGGAACGCGACCGGTAGGTGCAGACGTACGTCGAGTCGCTGATCCTCCCCGGGGACGGCGGCCGGGGCCGTACGGCGGCCGGGAACGCGGGCCGTACGCCGACTTCGAGCGCCGCTACCTGGAGGTGCGCGGCGGCCCTGTGGACGCGCTGGCCAACGACCAGGCGATGGTCGGGCACGACGCGGTGTACACGGTGGGCATCGCCGCCCGCCGGGCCGTCGACAGCTACGGCCCGGAACACGTCACCGCCGGGACGGTCCACGAACTGCCGGGCCAGACCAACGGCTCGTTCCGGGTGCGCGGCGCCAGCGGCGAGATCGCGTTCGACCCCGACACCGGCGAGCTGACCGACCGGCCGATGGCCCTGGTGGAGCTGGGCCCGCCGGGGGAGCGGGGCAGCAGGGACAGGGGCCGGTACCGCTTCGTCGAGCCGCTGAAACCGTGAGGCGTACTCAGCTGTTGCCCGTGTTCCCCAGCGCGTCACGGGCGTCCATCAGCGCGAAGCCGAGCAGGTTCAGCCCGCGCCAGGTGGTGGGGGACGCGGCGCGTTCGTCGTCGGCCGCCAGCCCGATGCCCCAGATCCGGTCCACCGGGCTGGCTTCGACCAGGACGCGGTCGCGCGTGCCCAGGAGGTACGCGCGCAGGTCGTCGTGCTGTCCGAACTTGGCGATGTTGCCGCGTACGACGATCCCGTACCGGTGCTCGCGCCAGAGCGCCTCGTCGAAGCCGGCGATCCGGCGGCCCAGGGACTTCGCCTCGCCGGGATGCTCGGCGCCGAGGATCTCGGCGGCGGTTCCGGGATCACCGAACAGCCACGCCTTGTGCGCCATCATGTAGTGCTCGGCGGAGCGGTAGGTGTGGCCGTCCTCGGTGAACTCGACGGGCCACCACTGGCTGAGGCAGCCGGGCCCGGCGGCGGCTCCGGGAGTGGGCTGATGGCCCCAGAAGCAGAGGTGGCGCAGACGGGTACCGGCGGTCTGTTCTGCGACCATGGCCTCCCCGACGGACTTGGGAAGAGGGGCGCGGGGATCGTTCGGCATGGGCGCACCGTTACACACCGTCGTCGGCCGCCTCAAGGCAATTGACCTCGGCATCGACCTCGAACCACACCGTCTTGCCGATCCCGCACTCCCGTGGCGCGGCCCCCCACCGCCCGGCGAGCGCGTCGACCAGCGCGAGCCCGCGCCCCGTCTCGTCGTCCGGCGACGCGTCGCGCGGATGCGGGAGCACGACGCAGGCGTCCGACACCTCGACACGGAGGACGTCGCCCCGTACCGCGAACCGCACCCGGATCTCCCGACCGGGCGCGCACCCCGCGTGGCGCAGGGAGTTCGTCACGAGCTCGCTGAGGAGGAGCACGGCGGTTTCGGCGACGGCATCGGGCACCTTCCACTCCCGTGCCTGCTCGGCGAGGAGGACGCGGGCCCGGCGGACGTTGCGGGGGTGGCGGCGGAAATGCCACTCGATGTGGTCGTTCATGGCTCATACGGTGCAGAGGTGGGAATAGCCTGCTGAAGTAACGGCTCGCGTACAGAGGGTGGTTGTATCCATGACGAACCCCGAACCCCCGATGGCGTGGCGGTACTGCGGCAACCAGATCAAACGGTGGCGCGAGCGGGCGGGAGTGACGCGGGAGGCGCTGGCCGAGGAGGCCAGTTGCAGCTACGAGTACGTGAAGTCGATGGAGGCGGGGCGGCGCAAACCGACGCTGCACCTGCTCCAGGTGGCGGACGGGCTGTGCGGGGCGGGCGGGCTGCTGATCGCGGCGCGGGAGTTTCTGGTGCCGGAGAAGTTCCTGTCGTACTCCCAGGACTTCATCCGCTACGAGGCTGAGGCGATTGTCCTCAGCTCTTTCCAGCCGCTGCTGATTCCGGGCCTATTGCAGACCGAAGAGACGGTCCGGGCTCTGCTCGGCGCACACTGGCCGCCACTGGATGACGAGACGATCGACGTTCGGGTGGCAGCTCGATTGGAGCGGCAGCTCCTGCTGGAGAAGCGCACCAGATCATTCAACTTCGTAATCGCTGAGGCTGCGTTGAATGACGCTGTCGGCAGCGCGGAAGCACACAGGCGGCAGTTGCACCACCTGGCGGAGGCGGGTGAGCAGCGGAATGTCACCATTCAGGTCCTCCCCGGCGGGGGTGCTCATCCGGGACTCAATGGGCCCATCGTTCTGTTGGAGACCCCTGAGCATGAGCATCTTGCCTACGAGGAGGGGCAGACGGCAGGCGTATTGTATTCGGACCCGGAGAAGGTCTGCATCGTCACGCAGCGCCATGCCATGATCCTTCGGCGGGCACTCAGCCCTGAAGAGTCCGTGCGATTCATCGGCAAGTTGGCGGAGGAACTGTGAGCACAGAACTGGTCTGGTTCAAGTCCAGTTACAGCGGAACGGGAGGCGGCGACTGCGTCGAAGTCGCCCTCGCCTGGAAGAAATCGACGTACAGCGGTACCGAAGGCGGCGCCTGCGTAGAGGTCGCCACCTGCCCCGACACCGTCCACGTCCGTGACTCGAAGCTCAAGGACGGCCCCGAGCTCACCCTCCCCGCCCCCTCCTGGGCTCGGTTCGTCGCGTACGCAACGCGCGGCTGAGCTTCGAGATCCGAGCGGCGAGACCCGAGCGTCCTTTTCAAGGAATGGGTGGTGGGCTGGGCCCACCCACCCTCCCAACTCCCGCGCGGCACCTGAGGGGTGACTTTCCATGACCGGCTTGCCACACGACGTGTCGGGGAGAACGTGGGCGAGGGATGCACGCGCTGGGTGTGGCACACGTACTTCTCGCGCACCGCCCGCGACGACGCCTGGTGGGAGCGGTTCGAGGCCGGTGACGTACCGGACGCGGAGGCGGGCGCGGGGCCGGTGCGGGAGAGCCGGGCCTCCGGCCGCTCGGCGGCGTACGACGTCCTCGCCTCGCTGGGCCGGACCGACCCCCGCATGGTGCTCTCCGCCGCCGGATGCGCGGCGCTGGAGGCCGACGCGGCGCAGTGGCTCGCGCGGGGGATGAGCGCGGACCGCCTCGTGCGCGCGCTCACGGCGGGGCTCCCGGAGCAGGTGCACTCGCCGGGCGGCATCGTCCGCAGCCGGCTGCGCGAGAAGCTGCCGCCCGAGCCCGAGCCCGCGCCCGAGCCCGCGGCAGGGGCGGCGCGGCGCCGGGTGATGCCGTGCACGGAGTGCGGGGCGCCCGGCGGGTCCGTATCGCTGCCGGGCGGGCTCTGCCAGGTCTGCCGGGGGCTCCCGGCGGAGGTGGTCCACCGGCGGGTGGAGGAGCTGCGCGAGATCAACGGTTCCCGGCACCGGAAAGGTACCGGGACTACTAGACGAGTAGTTCCGATGTGTTCAGTGATCGAATGTGGTCAGCGATCGCAGGACCGGTGCGCCGGTCTTGTGGTTGTGCCAGATGGCCGTGGCCATCGCGAGGATGCGCTGGGCGACGCGGACGGCGACGCCCTCGAAGGTCCGCCCGCCGTGCTGTTCCAGATCGAGCTGGCCCTTGAGGGTGTCGTTGACGGACTCGATCAGCTGCCGCACCGACTTCAGTAGGGACTCGCCCGTGCGGCGCTTTTCCCGCTTGAAGGAAGGGCGGAGCAACTCCACGCCCTGGAAGGCCAGATCGGCCTCGAACTCCTTGGAGGCGAAGCCCTTGTCCGCGATCAGCAGCAGGCCGGGCCTCTCGGCGGTCAGGTGCGGTTCGCGGTCCAACATCGCGGCCAGGACCTCCCGCTCGTCGATCTTCGGGTTGGCCAGGGCCCAGGTGATGGGCATGCCGGTCGGAGCGCAGACCAGGTACAGGCGCAGGCCCCAGAAGAAGCGGGAGTGGGAGGCGCAGTATCCGTATCCGGCCCAGCCGGCCAGCTCCGAGCGTTTCACCGTCGGCCTCGACGTCCCGCACGGCACCGGCGTGGAGTCGACGATCCAGTGGTTGTCGAACCAGAAGTCCGTATCCGCCGCGAGGAGGCGTATCGCCTTCTTGACCAGCGGCAGTGCGGACCGCAGTCGCTTGTTGTATCCCGGTCGCTTGGGCAGGTAGGGGAACATCGAGCCCAGATTGCTGCGGGCGAAGCGCAGCCAGCGTGCCTCCGAGACAAAGCCCAGCAGAGCTTGCACGACGGCAAGACAGACCAGCTCAGAGTCGCTCAACAGCGGTGGTCTGCCCAGGCATCGGGCCCCTCCGATCTCGTCGTCGATCTTTACGTACAGTTCGGTGATGAGGGCGTCCAAGTGCTCGTTTGTCACAAAACGATCTTGGATGCCCTCGCTTTGCGGGGCGAGGGGAGAGAGAGCTCAAGTTGTTCAGGCTGTGTTTGCGTCGTGCGTCACCACACTGTGGGGGAGGGGGCGGCCGCGTTTTGAAGCGGACATAGGCTGCGTACCGTGAAGATCCTCAGCGTGAACGTGGGCCCGGCCAAGCCCGTGACCTTTACCGACGCCCCGTCCGGCATGACGGGCATCGACAAGCAGCCGGTGCAGGGACCGGTCCGGGTGGCGTCGCCGGGCCCACCCGGGGTCGGGGCCAGCGGAGTGTCCGGAGACGCGGTGTGCGACCTGCGGTTCCATGGCGGCGAGGACCGGGCCGTGTACGCCTTCGCGCGCGAAGACATGGACGGCTGGGAGCGGGAGCTGGGCCGTTCGCTGGACAACGGTGCGTTCGGCGAGAACCTCACCACCGTCGACCTCGACCTGCGCGACGCGTTGGTCGGCGAGCGTTGGCGGGTCGGCCCCGAGGTCGTACTCGAAGTGACGGGCGGGCGCATTCCGTGCCGCACCTTCGCCGGCTGGCTCGGAGAGAAGGGCTGGGTGCGGCGTTTCACCCAGGCTGCCTCCCCAGGGGCGATGCTGCGTGTGATCGAACCTGGTGAGTTCCGCACTGGCGATCAAGTCGAGATTATCCGTCGTCCCGATCACGACGTGACCGTCTCATACCTGTTCCGTGCGGTGACGACGCAGCGCAAGACCTTGCCCGGCGTCCTGGTGGCGGCCGAGTGGATGGAGCGGGAACAGCTGGAGATCGCTCGCACGTACACGGCGAAGTACGGCAACGGGTAGGCCGGGCAACACCCGAAAAGTCTCGCACTCACCGGCCCGCGGCCAACCAAGGTGCTCAACCAGGCCGCTGAAGTACCCAGTCGCCCCAAATGCCAGCTACATTCGGAACTACTCGTCTAGCATCGAAGCATGCCCGCCGTGAACATCGAATTCACCGAAGAAGAGCTCGCCGGGGTCCGCGAGGCGGCCGCTGCCGAGGGCAAGAGCGTGAAGGCGTACGTGCACGACGTCTCCGTGCTGGAGCAGAAGCGCCGGTTCTTCGTCGAGGGCGTCGCGAAGTTCTTCAACGAGCACAAGGCGGAATTCGACGCGGCGTTCCCCGACGAGGTCCCGCCGTGGGACCGCAAGCAGGGCGACGAGGCCGCCTGAATGAGCCTGTACATCGACATTCCGTGGCTTCTGGCCGCCCAGGAGCGGGCGATTCCCGAGGACTGCTCGGTCGCGGACTACTCGGTCCTGGTGGCCGCCGTGGCCCGGCACAAGACCCGCATCCCGACGATGGAGACCTACCCCGACGGCGCGTGGCGGGCGGCGGCCCTGCTGCACACCATCGTGCGCCTCGGGCCGCTGCCCTTCCGCAACTCGCTGTACGGCGTCTCGGTGGCGACGTACTACCTGGCCTCGGCCGGTGAGGGGATCGACCCGCCGTACGGCGCGCTCACCGAGCTGGTCCGCGAGATCCGCACCGAGAACCTCGACGTCTTCGCCGTCGCCGAGCGGCTGCGCGCCTGGCGCATCTGAGACGACCGCCTCAGGCCGCGGTCGTGGCCGCAGCGCGCTGCCGCAGCACCCCATGACCGCTCACGCGGCCGGCCTGTCCGAGCGCCCCCGTTCGTCCGGCAGCTGCCTGTTCCCGGCCGAGCGCGCCGGATCCGGGCCCGCCAGGGCTGCCCGGGCCTTTGCCCACCGGCCCGTCAATGTGTCCGCCTGTGCGGAGCGCCCGTACCAACTCCCAGGAGGACAAGTGAGGATAGCCGCCACCGCCCTGTCCCTGACCGTCGACGACGTAGCCGCCTCCGCGGGCTTCCTCGTCACCCACTTCGGGTTCCGGGAGGCCGTGGCGGCCGACGGGTTCGCGTCGCTGGCGCGTGAGGACGCGCCGGGCGTGACCGGAGGCATGAGCAGGCGCAGGCGCCGGATCACCGGACCCGGCGCCTGCGCCCCCTGCTTCACCCCTCAGTACTGCCTCCGGCCGCCCCGCAGCCGTCCCAGCAGCTGCTTGGCCTGGGCGCGCTTCCTGGGGTCGGACGCCGCGCGGCGTCCCTGTGCGATCGTCCGACGCCCCTGCGGGCTGCTCGCGTACTGCTTGATCCGGTTGATGATGCCCGGCATGGTCGGCCCTCCGTTCACGGTGGTGACATAGGGAGTGGCGTGCGTTTTGCCCTACGTACGGCACTTACCCCGTGCCGCCGGGCCTACGCGGGCCGTGTCGCCCCCGCGAACGGCATCTGGTCGATCGGGGCCACGCGGACCGGGGCGCCGGGGCGGGGCGCGTGGATCATCTGGCCGTCGCCGATGTAGAGGCCCACGTGGCTGAGGCCGGAGTAGAAGAAGACCAGGTCCCCGGGGGCCAGCTGCGAGCGCGGGACACGCTGTCCGGCGTGGATCTGCGTGTACGTCGTGCGGGGGAGCGAGACGCCCGCTGACTTCCAGGCCGCCTGGGTCAGGCCCGAGCAGTCGAAGGCGGAGGGCCCCGTGGCGCCCCAGACGTACGGCTTGCCGATCGCCCCGTACGCGAAGGAGACCGCCTGGCCGGCGCGGGGATTGGGCGCCCGGACCGGGCCGCCGCGCGGGGCGTCCGGGGCGGTCCGGTCGGTCCGGTCGGTCCGGTCGGCACGCGCGGGGGCGGCGGCCGGTGCGCCGTGGCCGTCCTGCCGCGCGTACTGGGCCCGCTGCTCCGCCGTGAGCCGGGAGAGCAGCTTCTCGGCCGCGCCGATCCGGCCCTGGATCCTCGCCTTGTGGGCGCGCAGCTCCTTCTGCTGCGACGCGAGCCGCTCCAGGTGCCTGTCCGCCTCCGCCCGCAGCTGATCGATCCTGCCGAGCTGCCTGCGCACCCCGGTGACGGCCGCCGCCTGCCGGTCGCCGGCGCGCTCGGCGACCGCGGCGCGTTCCAGGTACCGGTCCGGGTCGGACGTGAGCGCCACCTGCACGGACGGGTCGATCGCGCCCGCGCGGTACTGCGCGGTGGCGAGCGAACCCAGGGCGTTGCGTGAGGCGTTGAGGCGTTCGGTCCTGCGGGCCGCCTCGTCGCGCAGCCGGTCCAGCGCCTCGCGGCCGCTGTCCGCCTTCTCCTTCACGCCGTTGTACTTCTCGGTGGCGACCTCCGCGTCGTGGTAGAGCCGGTCGACCTTCGCCTTCACCTGAGCGGGGGTGAGGGCGGGTTCCGCGTGCCCGACGCCGTCGAACGCGGTGGCGCTCGCGGCCGAGGCGAGCGCGAGGGTTGCGGCGGTGCGGGCGGTGCTGCCGGTGAACATGCGTTGCTTGGGCTTTCGGTGCGAGGCCACGAGGGCGTTTACGTCCTTCCGTCCTGTACGGCGCTGTACGTCGGCCGCTCGCATCCGGCGGCGGGCCGCACGGGGCGGCGGCCCGCCGCCGGACCTTCGGCGGTGGCGGCCGACCGCCGCTCCGGGCAGGGGCGGCGGTGGGGAATCGGCCACCTGGGGAGGGACGCTAAACCGGACGGTCACGGGGGAGAGACACAATGACCGAGAGTGGTCGAAACAGGCATTTCCGTGTACGGGGATGAGAAGGGGACCCACATCGGAATAGAACATTCCGTTCTTCCGTGACCGATACGGCGATGGCAGGCATACCTGGCGGCGAGGGCTGCTAGGGCCGGGGCTAGGCTCCGGCCCATGGACGTACTCATCAATGTCTTCGTCGGCCTGCACATCATCGGCATCGCCTCGCTGCTCGGGGGCTTCCTGACCCAGATGAAGGCGATAGGCGCGGGCACGGCCCGCTTCACGCCCGCGATGCTGCACGGCGCGCTGACCATGCTGATCACGGGCGTGGCGCTGGTGGGGCTCAACCAGGCGGACGGCCAGAGCGTGAACAACCTCAAGATCGGCATCAAGCTGGCGGTCCTGGTGGTGATCCTCGGCCTCGTCTACGTCAAGCGGGACGAGGAGAGGGCGGAGAAGGCGCTCTTCGGGGCGGTCGGCGGGCTGACCGTCGCCAACATCTTCATCGCGGTGCTCTGGACCTGAGCCCGGACACCCCGGTCGGCCCGGCGGCTCCGGCCGCCCGCGCGGACCGTTCGACCGCGTCGGCCGCCGTGCGCAGGCCGTCACGGCCGCGGATCTCCGAGCCCGTGGCGGCCAGGCGCTCGCGCAGGGCGGTGTCGGCGAGGAGGCGGTCGATCGCGGCGGTCAGTTCCCCGTCCGTGCAGCGGTACGGGTCCAGGCGGACGCCGAAGCCGAGCTCGTCCATGCGCTGCGCGTTGTCGTACTGGTCCCAGAACAGCGGCAGCACGACCATCGGCTTCCCGAAGTGCAGCGACTCGGTCGTCGTGTTGTTGCCGCCGTGGGTGATCACCAGGTCGACGTGGGGCAGGACCGACGCCTGGGGGAGGAACTCGGCGCCCGTCATGTTCGCGGCGAGCTCGATCTCCTCGTGCAGCGGGCCCATGGAGACGACGTAGCGGTGGGGCGTCTTCGCCAGTACGCCGATGACGCGGCGCATCAGCTCCACGTCGGCCGAGCCCAGTGAGCCGAGCGAGAAGTAGACGAGCGCGCCTTCGCCCGGCGGGACGTCGAAGTCCGCGCTGTCGGTCTCGCGTACGCACGAGTCGAGGCGGCGCCAGGTGGGGCCGAGCTCGCGCGGGTAGTCGGCGGCCCCCGGATAGACGTACAGGTTCGCGGTCTCGGACTCGTGGATGAATTCGAGGTCGGCCAGGGGCGGCGCCCCCTGCTCCACCACCCACGCGTTGAACGACGTCCACAGCTCGCGGTGGGTGCGGTCGTACTCGGCGCGGAAGGCCGCCCAGCCGGTGCGGTCGGCCGTCGGGCAGCCGGAGAAGGCGGGCGGGACGGCCGGGCTCTTGATCTCGAGCGGGTTGCAGGAGTTGATCCGCACGAAGGGGACCCCGGCGGTGAGCAGGGCCGGGAAGGCCACCACGTTGTCCTCGACGATGACGTCGGGGCGGGTCCGGGCGATGATCTCCTTCAGCTGCGGCTCGCAGTGCCGGGCGCCGGCGGTCAGCTCCTCCCACACCGGTCTGATCCACGTCTCCAGCTGCTGGATCGTCGGCTTGCGGAACTCCGGGGCGGTGTCGCGGACGAAGTCCTTCCAGAACTGGCCAGGATCCTGCTCCGGCGCTCCGTCCGCCGGCGGCGGCGCGAGGTCGACGAGGTCCTCCTCGAAGCCGAGCGCGGCCAGCCTCCCCTTCCACGACGCCTCGGCGGCGAACACGACGCGGTGACCGCGGCGGCGCAGCACGTCCGCGATGCCGACGCAGTTGTTCGTCGGGCCGTACGCGCTCTCCGGCACGAACAGGACGGTCAGCCTCTGCCTGCGCTCGGTCATTTTCCTTCTCCTCCGGTCGGTCCGATCAGTACGGAGTCGTCCGGGTCCGCGCCCGCACTTCTCGTCGATTGCGCCGATCGCGTCGCAACTCCCCCTGCCGGCACGCTGGTTGCGGCGTGATTGTGGCATCGCACGACAACCGGTACAAGCGCCTCCGGAAGGTCGGGCGGGCGCCCTTCACCGACGGCGTGAGGAAGCTCACGGACACCGGATCACGGGTTCCCACCGGCCCGGACGGAGCGGGGCGGGGCGAATCCGGGGCGGGCTGCCGGCGGACCCGCCTAAGCTTGGACAACGATGAGCAGCCTCTTTGACGACAGCTTCCTGGCCGGCCTCCAGCACGCGCAGGACGCGGACCCGCCGCCCCCCGAGGACACCGACACCGCCCCGGAGGAGGTCCCGCACGACCTCTTCGGGGGCGCCTTCGACGCGCCCCCGGCGACCAGGGACCCGTACTACCGGGACGGCGCGCCGCGCCCCGTCGTGGACGCCGCCGCGCTGCTCGACGGGCTGAACGAAGAGCAGCGCGCCGCCGTCGTGCACGCCGGGTCGCCGCTGCTCATCGTGGCGGGCGCCGGCTCCGGAAAGACCCGGGTGCTCACCCACCGGATCGCGTACCTGCTGGCCAACCGGGGTGTGCACCCCGGCCAGATCCTCGCGATCACCTTCACCAACAAGGCCGCGGGCGAGATGAAGGAGCGCGTCGAGGAGCTCGTCGGCCCGCGCGCGGGCCACATGTGGGTCTCCACCTTCCACAGCGCGTGCGTGCGCATCCTGCGCCGCGAGTCGAAGAGGCTCGGCTTCACGTCCTCGTTCTCGATCTACGACGCCGCCGACTCGAAGCGCCTGATGGCGCTCGTCTGCCGCGACCTCGACCTCGATCCGAAGCGCTTCCCGCCGAAGGCGTTCAGCGCCAAGGTCTCGAACCTGAAGAACGAGCTGATAGACGAGGAGACCTTCGCGGGGCAGGCCGCCGACGGCTTCGAGAAGACCCTGGCGCAGGCGTACGCGTTGTACCAGGCGCGGCTGCGCGAGGCCAACGCGCTGGACTTCGACGACATCATCATGACCACGGTGCACCTGCTCCAGGCGTTCCCGGACGTCGCCGAGCACTACCGGCTGCGCTTCCGCCACGTCATGGTCGACGAGTACCAGGACACCAACCACGCCCAGTACACGCTCGTGCGCGAACTGGTGGGCCCGTCGGGCGAGGGGCAGGCCCCGGCCGAGCTGTGCGTCGTGGGCGACGCCGACCAGTCGATCTACGCCTTCCGCGGCGCCACGATCCGCAACATCCTCCAGTTCGAGGAGGACTACCCGGACGCGACGACGATCCTGCTGGAGCAGAACTACCGCTCGACGCAGACCATCCTCACCGCGGCCAACGCCGTCATCGAGCGCAACGAGAACCGGCGGCCGAAGAACCTGTGGACGGACGCCGGCGCCGGCGCCCTGATCACCGGATACGTCGCGGACACCGAGCACGACGAGGCGCAGTTCGTCGCCGAGGAGATCGACCGGCTGACGGACGCGGGCGACGCGAAGGCCGGCGACGTCGCCGTCTTCTACCGTACGAACGCCCAGTCCCGCGTCTTCGAAGAGATCTTCATCCGCGTCGGACTGCCCTACAAGGTCGTCGGCGGCGTGCGCTTCTACGAGCGCAAGGAGGTCCGGGACGTGCTCGCGTACCTGCGCGTCCTGGCCAATCCCGAGGACACCGTTCCGCTGCGCCGCATCCTGAACGTACCGAAGAGGGGCATCGGCGACCGCGCCGAGGCGATGATCGACGCGCTGTCGCTGCGCGAGAGGATCAGCTTCCCGCAGGCGCTGCGGCGCGTGGACGAGGCGTACGGCATGGCGGCCCGCTCGTCGAACGCCGTGAAGCGCTTCAACACGCTGATGGAGGAGCTCCGCACGATCGTCGAGTCGGGGGCGGGGCCCGCCACGGTGCTGGAGGCCGTCCTCGAACGGACCGGCTACCTCGCCGAGTTGCAGGCGTCGACCGACCCGCAGGACGAGACGCGCATCGAGAACCTCCAGGAACTCGCCGCGGTGGCGCTGGAGTTCGAGCAGGAGCGGGAGGGGGAAGAGCCGGGGACGCTGGCCGAGTTCCTGGAGAAGGTGGCGCTCGTCGCCGATTCCGACCAGATCCCCGACGAGGACGAGGACGGGTCCGGGGTCATCACGCTGATGACGCTGCACACCGCCAAGGGCCTGGAGTTCCCTGTGGTGTTCCTGACGGGCATGGAGGACGGCGTCTTCCCGCACATGCGCGCCCTCGGCCAGACCAAGGAGCTGGAGGAGGAGCGGCGCCTCGCGTACGTCGGCATCACGCGCGCCCGCGAGCGGCTCTACCTGACGCGGGCGGCGATGCGCAGTGCGTGGGGACAGCCGTCGTACAACCCGCCGTCGCGGTTCCTGGAGGAGATCCCGGAGACGTACCTGACGTGGAAGCGCAAGGGGGCGCAGGTTCCGGCGGGGCCGGTGTCGGGCGTCGCCTCGTCGCTGTCGTCCTCGCTGTCCTCGTCGCGGTCGCGGTCCGGGGGCGGGAGTGCTTCGGGATTCGCCACACGACGGGCCTCGGACAAGCCGGTGGTCGCGCTGTCGGTCGGTGACCGGGTCACGCACGACCAGTTCGGGCTCGGCACCGTGATGACGGTGACGGGGACGGGGGCGGACGCGCAGGCGACGATCGACTTCGGCGACGAGCGGCCGAAGAAACTGCTGCTGCGGTACGCGCCGGTCGAGAAGCTGTAGGAACGCACGGCCTCGCGCCCTGCGGGGCCGCCGGTCCTGCGGGGCGGGCGGTTCCGCGGGGCGGGCGTGTTTTACGGGGTCGCCGGTTCTGCCGGGCCGCCGGTTCTGCGGGTGGGCGTGTTCTACGTCGGGCTGAGGCCGTGGCTGCGGAACCACGGCAGGGGGTCGACCGGCGACCCGCCGCCGGGACGCACCTCGAAGTGGAGGTGCGGGCCTGTGGAGTTGCCCGAGTCGCCGGCGTACGCGATGACATCACCGGCCTGGACCGGTCCGGAGCGGATCTTGGTGCTGCTGAGGTGGCAGTACCAGGTCTCCGTGCCGTCGGCGGCGGTCACTATCGCCATGTTTCCGTAGGCGGTGTTGTACTGCGTACGGACCGTGCCGTCGGTCGCGGCCATCACCGGTGTGCCGTACCCGACCGGGAAGTCGATGCCGGAGTGCACGGACATCCAGTTGACACCGGCCTGGCCGTAGTACGCGCTGAGGCCGTGCTGCTGGACCGGCACGGCGAACTTGGGGCGGGCGGCCTCCTTGCGGGCGGCCTCCTCGGCCTTGCGCCTTTTCTCCGCCTCCTGGCGGGCCTGGAGGTCGATGCGTTCCTGCGTGCGGCTGGCGCGGTCGGCGAAGTCGTTGGCGTCCGCGTCGAGGGCGGCGAGCTGGGTGTCCAGCTTGTTGTTGACCGTCACGGGCTCCACCGGGCCGGAGTCGGCGGCGGAGGCCGTCGTGGTGGTGTCCTTCTTCTCCTCGGCGGGGGCGCCGCCGACGTTGCCGACCGAGGCGGCGGCGATGCCGGCCACGCCCATCACGCAGGCGGAGGGGACGGCGACGGTGAGGAGGGCCGAGCGCTTGGCGGGGGTGCGGCGGCGGCCGCGGCCGGCGTTGCCGCCGTTGCGGCGGGCCGAGCGGGGGGCGGGGACGGGGGCTGCGGCGGCGGTCGCGGCGGCGGGGATGTGCTCGGACTCCGGCGCGGATTCGGGCTCGTGCTCCGGATCGCGCTCCGGGTCGCGCTCCGGCGTGTACTCGTGCTCCGGTACGTACGCGTGCTCGGCCTCGGGCGTGTCGTGCCCGCCGGGCGTCTCGTGCGATCCGTGCGGTCCGGGCGGTTCGTACGCGGTGGGGGCTTCGGGCAGGACGGCCGCGGGGAACTCGGCTGTCTCGTAGAGGACTTGCAGGGGGGGGACGGTGGCGTGCGCGCCGGTGTGGTCGCCCGTGTGGCCGGTGTTCCAGGCGGTGGCGTCGTACGTGCCGGTGTCGTAGCCCGGCATCATGTTCCACTGCCCGGTGGTGTCGGCGGTGGCCTGGGGGAACTGCGCCGTTTCGTACGTGCCGGTCTCGTACGGGCCGCTGCCGATGTGACCGGTGTCGAACTGCCCCGTCCGGTCCCAAGCGGTGGTGTCCCACTGGCCGGTTGACTGGGCCGGGATGTCGGCCGCCGTCCGGTGGCCGGCGGCGGGCCACGTCCCGGTGGTGTCGTACTGCTGTTGCTGCATGCCGTACGCGTCGTAGCCCACGCTCTGGTGGGCACCCGTGGTGTCCCACTGGGTGGTGTCGTACTGACCGCTGTGACCTGCTCCGTAGTGACTTTCCTGGGCGGTCTCGGCGGGAAAGGCTCCGAAGAGCGGGTCTGTCCGGAAACTGCCGGTGGAGTAGCCGTCGTACCCGGCTTGGGCGTGCTGGTCGTCCACCAACTTCTCTCTCGCCTCGGCAATGCAGGACCTGTGGGGGCTGGGGTCCCGGGAGGAGCCCCAGAGGCAAAGCAGTGGCGCGACTGTACCCGGCGGTAAGCGACGGCGACAATCTTTGCCGGATTTCGCGCGTTCCGGAAACGGGCATTAGGCCGTCTTTTGGCGGACGGCGGGCACAGCCTTGGTTCTGTGTTCGACGATTGTTCGACCGAGGGGGAGGTGAGGTCAGGCGACGGAGGCCGTGCCGGACGCGCCCGCCCCCGTGTCCTGCTCCTCGAGCACCTGCCGGATCCCGGCGGCGACCGCCGGATGGACGGGCAGAGCGAGATGGCCGATTCCCGCCACCCGTACGTTCTGTGCGATGAGATCCGGGTGGCTGACGCACGCCGCCTCGACCGGGACCATCACCTGGTCGAGGTCGCTCCAGAAGCTCACGAACCGCGTCCGGCAGGCGGGCGCGGGCTCGCGCAGCTCCTCGATCACGTCGGAGCCGGGGCGCATCTGCCGCACGAGGGGGTGGGCGCTCATCGGCGGAGCGACGCTGGTGCCGGCGTGCGGGGTACCGAGGGTGACGAGGGTGCGCACGTGCGCGTCGCCGCCCAGTCGCTGCACGTAGTAACGGGCGATCAGGCCGCCGAGGCTGTGGCCGACGATATCGACCCGGGCGTGGCCCGTACGGCCGCAGATCTCCTCGACATGGCGGCCGAGCAGCTCGGCCGCGGTGCGGATGTCGCAGGTCAGCGGCGAGTAGTTGAGGGACTCCAGGTGGCGCCAGCCGTGCCGGGCCAGGGACCGGCGCAGCAGGACGAATACGGAGCGGTTGTCGACGAATCCGTGGAGCAGTATGACGGGAGGGTGGCCGGGGCCGGGGCCGGGGCCGGTGGCGGGAAGCCGGGCGGTCCCGGGCTCCGCGGGCGCCGGGGAGGGGAGCGTACCCACGTCGTGGCGGCGCTCCTGGGCGATGCCGGACGGGTAGAGGACCAGGTGTCCGGCGAGGATGGCGCACTCCAGGGCGGTGGCTCTCAGGAGTGCGGCCGACAGGCGGAGCTGGAACGGACCGGGCGGAAAGAAGAAGGGCAGGACCCTCATGGCCGACCTCCGAACGGCACGCGGGAGGCGGCTCCGGCCCCGTGTGCCCTCGTCGGGGCGCCGTGCTGAGGAACTCGGTGGCCGTGCCACCGGGCCGTGCGGCTGACGGCCCGGTGGCACGGCGACCTCGTCGCGGCTCCCCTTGCGAGCGTCCCGACTGCTGCGGCTGCTGCCGCCGTAGCGCCTGATGAGGCAGGAACGACGCATAGCGAACATGTCCCATGTGTGATTTCCCCCTCCCTGCCCACCGTGAAACGGACGGGTGCGGGATGCTGTCGATAACGTTCGTTCACTTCCCCGTCCTCATCGGTGCGGGGCGCGTGCCAATGACGGCGCAGTCGGTACATGGAGGCAGTGATGGGTGTGACCGGGCCGATCCGCGTGGTGGTTGCCAAGCCGGGACTCGACGGACACGACCGCGGGGCGAAGGTCATCGCGCGGGCTCTGCGCGACGCCGGTATGGAGGTCATCTACACCGGGCTTCACCAGACGCCCGAGCAGATCGTGGACACCGCCATTCAGGAGGACGCCGACGCGATCGGCCTGTCGATCCTCTCGGGTGCGCACAACACGCTCTTCGTGAAGGTCATCGAGCTGCTCAAGCAGCGCGACGCGGAGGACATCAAGGTCTTCGGCGGCGGCATCATCCCGGAGGCGGACATCGCGCCGCTGAAGGAGAAGGGCGTCGCGGAGATCTTCACACCGGGTGCGACGACGCAGTCGATCGTGGACTGGGTCAACACTCACGTCCGCCAGGCGGCCCAGGCGTAGGCACGGCCTCAGCCGCCGGACGGGCCGGAAGATCCGGCCCGTCCGGCGGCCGGGGCGGGGGCGTCCGACAGCTCCGCGAGCATCGCGGCCCTGAGGCGCAGGGTGCCGACGAGGCGTTGGAACGCTTCCGACCAGTAGCCGCCCGCCCCGGGTGACGCGTCCTCCTGCTCGTCCGGTGTCGCCGTGAGGATCTCCAGGCGGTCGGCCTCGCCGGGGTCGAGGCAGCGCTCCGCCAGCCCCATGACCCCGCTGAAGCTCCAGGGGTAGCTCCCCGCGTCCCGCGCGATGTCGAGTGCGTCGATCACCGCGCGGCCGAGCGTCTCCGCCCAGGGCACGGTGCACACCCCGAGCAGCTGGAACGCCTCGGAGAGGCCGTGCGCCGCGATGAACGCGGCCACCCACTCGGCCCGCTCGCCGTCCTCCAGGGTGGCCAGCAGTTTCGCGCGCTCGGCGAGGGACGACGTGCCGGGGCCGGTGGCCGGCGGTGTGGACGGCGCGCCGAGCAGGGCGCGGGACCAGGCGGCGTCCCGCTGGCGCACCGCGGCGCGGCACCAGGCGGCGTGCAGCTCGTCCTTCCAGTCGTCGCCCACGGGCAGGGCGACGATCTCCTGCGGCGTACGGCCGCCGAACCGGTGCTGCCAGGCGTGCAACGGCGCGGACTCGACCAGCTGGCCCAGCCACCAGGACCGCTCGCCCCGCCCCGCCGGCGGTCTGGGCGACACGCCGTCGCGCTGCATGTCCGCGTCGCATTCGTGCGGGGCCTCCACGCAGATGCGCTCGCCGCCAGCCGCGCGGCCGGAGCGGTCCAGACTGACGCAGGTGGTGGCGCGGGCAGCCATCCGGGCGGCCAGCGCGGAACCGGGCAGCGCGGAGAGCAGCTCGGCGGCGGTGGCCCGCACGTTGCGGCTGCGGTCGGACAGGGCCTGCTCCAGGAAGGGCTCGTCCGCGCCCGAGAGGCCGGTGCGCAGGGAGTCCAGGAACATCAGACGGTCCTCGGCGCGCTCGGTGGGCCAGGTGGCGGCGAGCAGCGCGAGCGCGGCGCCCGGATCGTGGGCGCGGACGGCGGTGAGGAGGCCGACACGCTCCGCGAACAGGCCCTCGTCCCACAGCTGCCGCACGGCCGCCGCGTCCCCGGGGTCGGGCAGCGCGGTGCCGCCCGACGCGCCGCGCAGCGCGAACCGCCAGTCCGGGTTGAACCGGGCCAGCCACAGCCCGCGCGGCCCGGCGAAGGCGAGGGCCTGCGGCCGCAGGTCGGTACGGGCCCGGGCGGCGTCCAGCAGCGCGGGGAGCAGGGCGGGCGGCGCCTGGAAACGGTGCCGGTTCGCGGCGCCGAGCCACTGGGGGAGCAGCTCGGTGAGGTCGGGGGCGGTGCCGCGCCGCCCGCCGGCGGCGGGGGACGGGGACCGGCCGGCCAGCAGCTGGGCGAGCCGGCGGCGGGCGGCCGCGGGCAGCGGGGGACGCGGATCGTGCGGCGTGGGCTCGGGGCGTGCCGCGGCGCGTGCCGGGAGCAGCCCCGCCCTGCGGCGTACGGTCTGCCGCGCGGCGGCGTCGAGCAGCGCGGCCGGGGCGTCCCTGCCGGGTACCGCGGCGCCGGGTGGCGGCGTACGGCGGTCGGTGCCGAGCAGCGCGGTGGTGACGAGCTCTTCCCAGGCGGTCGTGGCCGTGGCGTCCGCCGCCGTGGTGCCCGCTGCCGCGCTGGTGGTGTGGACGGTGCTGATGGTGTGGATGGTCATCGGTCCCTCCGTACGGTCAGGTTTCGATGAGCGGGACGGTTTCCGCCGAGCCGTCGGCCCAGGCCGTCAGCGGAGTGAAGCCGCGGTGGCCGCACTCGCCGAAGACCGTGACGGGGCCGCCGCCCGACAGGGCGACGAGCTTCCACAGCCCGGGGCGGGACAGCGCCGCGGGATCGACGGGCAGGGCCGAATCCGTTTCCGCGTCGGCCAGTTGCCAGGTGCCGCCGGAGGGGACCGGTACGACGCGGCCCAGGGTCACCGGCCAGGAGCCGAGCCACGGGTCGTCGCGCAGGGCCCTCCCGTAGGCGCCGACCGCTTCGGCGCTGCCGATGCCGGGCGGCGGGGCGTCGATCGGGACCGGGTCGGCGAACCGCTCGCCCACGTCCGCCCTGGGCTGCCCCCCGCCGGGGTAGTACATGAGCTCGGCGTCGAGCATCAGACCTGCGGGCAGGGCCACTTCGGGCGCGCGGCCCCCGGCCCCGAAGGACAGCACCAGCGCCGTACGCCCGGACTCCCTGCCGTACAGCCATATGCGGCGCGTGACCAACTTGCCGTCGGCGGTGTCGTACTGGGCGAGCACCAGCCAGTGGTCCCGGACCGGCGGGCCCCCGGCGGGCGCGGTGAGGCCGACGCGTGTCCGCACGGTGGCGGCCAGCGGCTCCGGCAGCCGGTCGCGGCCCAGCCAGGCCGCGTCCAGCAGGTGCAGCAGCGCGCACTCCTCCAGCAGCCGCGCGGGCCAGCCGGGCCCGGACGCCGGTATGGCACCCAACTCCCTCACCCGCGCCGCCAGTCCCGGAGCCTGGGCGTCGACCATGCGGCGGGCCGTCTCCTCCCACAGCCCGTAACCCGTCTGCTCGGCGGTGGCGAGACCGCCGCGCAGCAGGTCGGTCAGGCGCTGCTCCAGCTCCGCGGCCCCCAGGGTGATCCGCTCGGCGCGCTGCTCGGCCCTGCGTTTCGCCGCCTCGGATCCGGCCGCCCCGGCGGACGGGCCCGAGGCGCCGTCCGGCCTGCCCCGGTCCCGCTTCTGCCCGGCCTGCCTCCTGCGGGCCTCCACCCACTCTCCGGCCCAGTCCGGCGGCGCCCCCGTGTCCCGCACGGCCGCCTCGTCCGCGGCCCAGAGCAGCAGCAGGCCCAGCGCGTGCTTGCACGGAAACTTCCGGCTCGGGCAGCTGCACTTGCAGGCGGGGCCGGCGCCCGTCGTGTCGACCACCGTCCGGTAGGGCGTGCTGCCGCTGCCCTTGCACAGCCCCCAGACGACCCCCGAACCGCTGCTTCCGGCCTCCGACCACGGCCCGGCCGTGCCGAGCCTGCTTCCCGCTTTGCGTGACGCATCGTCAGGAGCCAAGGCCAGCACCTGTTCCGCAGTCCAGCGCACCCCCTGCTGATTCATGGGAAGGACGCTACGGGCCACCACTGACAATCGGCGTTGACCTGCGAATTCGCGGAACCGGTCGCAATTTGACTTGACTTCGCCTTTTCGATTGGGTGCGATCTCCTTATCTACAGATCCGGGGGGATCACACATGAACCGCATCGTTCGTACCGCTGTCTGCGCCGCCGCCGTCACCGGCCTCACGTTCGGTTTGGGCGCCTGCTCCGAGGTGACCGAAGCCGCCAAGGAGGAGGGCGTCGAGCAGGTCGACAAGGCCATCGACGAGAAGTACGAGGTCACGTACGAGGTCACCGGCAAGGCCGTCGAGTCCATCGAGTACGCGGGCGGTGGGGGTTCGGCCATGGACCCGAAGATGGTGTCGGTCAAGAAGCCCGTGCTGCCGTGGAAGAAGACGGTCACGCTGCGCGGCATCATGCCGCCCGCCGTGTCCCCGATCAGCATCACGGACACCGCCGACCTGACCTGCAAGGTCGTCTACAAGGGCAAGACGATCAAGGAGGCGACCGGCGAGAAGGCCCTGCTCGGCTGCATCGCGGTCTCCCCGATCGCGCAGTAACTCCCGCAGGCTGTCGTTTGGGCCCTGACCTGCGGCTACGGCCGGTTGTCAGTGGCGTGGTGCACGGTGGATCCCACATCCGGGAAATCTGGAGGGGGATCCATGACCGTGCCCGAAACCGACGCCGTCGCACGTACGGACACCGGCGAGGCCCTGCGGCCGCACGCCGAGGACGCGTTTGCCGACGAGCTCAAGGCGCTGGCCGCGGCCGACGACCGGCCGCGGCCCGCCAGGTGGCTGCTCTCGCCGTGGGCCGTGGCCACGTACCTGCTCGGCGGGGTCCTGCCCGACGGCACGGTGATCACACCCAAGTACGTGGGGCCGCGCCGGATCGTCGAAGTCGCCGTCACCACGCTCGCCACCGACCGGGCACTGCTGCTGCTCGGTGTCCCCGGCACCGCCAAGACCTGGGTGTCCGAGCATCTCGCCGCCGCCGTCAGCGGCGACTCGACCCTGCTCGTGCAGGGCACGGCGGGGACGCCCGAGGAAGCCATCCGCTACGGCTGGAACTACGCCCGGCTGCTCGCGCACGGGCCCAGCCGCGACGCGCTCGTACCCAGTCCCGTCATGCGGGCCATGGCCGACGGCATGACCGCGCGGGTCGAGGAACTCACCCGCATCCCGGCCGACGTGCAGGACACCCTGATCACGATCCTGTCGGAGAAGACCCTGCCCATCCCGGAGTTGGGACAGGAGCAGCAGGCCGTCCGCGGCTTCAACCTCATCGCCACCGCCAACGACCGCGACCGGGGGGTCAACGACCTCTCCAGCGCGCTGCGCCGCCGGTTCAACACCGTCGTACTGCCGCTGCCCGAGACGGCGGAGGCCGAAGTCGACATCGTGGCGCGGCGCGTCGGCCAGATAGGGCGCTCCCTCGACCTGCCGGCCGCCCCTGACGGCTTCGACGAGATCCGGCGCGTCGTCACCGTCTTCCGCGAGCTGCGCGACGGCGTCACAACCGACGGCCGCACGAAGGTCAAGTCCCCCTCGGGCACGTTGTCCACGGCCGAGGCGATCTCCGTCGTCACCGGCGGCCTGGCCCTCGCCGCGCACTTCGGGGACGGTGTGCTGCGCTCCGGCGACGTGGCGGCCGGCATCCTCGGCGCGGTCGTGCGCGACCCGGCGGCCGACCGCGTCGTCTGGCAGGAGTACTTGGAGACGGTCGTCCGCGAACGGGACGGCTGGAAGGACTTCTACCGTGCCTGCCGGGAGGTCTCGGGATGACGTCCGGCCCGCTGTTGCTGGGCGTGCGCCACCACGGGCCCGGCTCGGCCCGGGCGGTGCGCGGGGCGCTCGACGCCGCGCGGCCCCGGGCCGTACTGATCGAGGGGCCGCCCGAGGGCGACGCCCTGCTGCCGCTCGCGGCCGACGAGGCGATGCGCCCGCCCGTGGCCCTGCTCGCGCACGTCACCGACGACCCGCGGCGGGCCGCGTTCTGGCCGCTGGCCGAGTTCTCCCCCGAATGGGTCGCGATCCGGTGGGCTCTGGGACACGGCGTACCGGTCCGCTTCATCGACCTTCCGGCGGCGCACTCCCTGGCACTGGCGGAGGAGGAGAGGGAAGGGGCGGGGGAGGGGGACGCGGAGGGCGAGCCGGCGGAGTCCCTCGCCGTCGACCCGGTCGGGATGCTCGCGGAGGCCGCCGGGTACGACGATCCGGAGCGGTGGTGGGAGGACGTGGTCGAGCACCGCGGGAACGGGGACGGGGGCGGGGGCAGCGGCGGGGAAGCCGGTCCGTTCGCGCCGTTCGAGGCGCTCGCCGAGGCCATGGGCGCCCTGCGCGAGGCGTACGGAGACGGCGGGCACACCCGCGACCGGGTGCGCGAGGCGTACATGAGGCTCCAGCTCCGCTCCGCGCGCAAGGAGTTCGGCGACGGCTGCGCCGTCGTCTGCGGCGCGTGGCACCTGCCGGCACTCGGCGCGAAGGTCTCGACCGTGACCGCCGACCGGGCACTGCTCAAGGGCCTGCCCAAGGTCAAGGCCGAGATGACCTGGGTGCCCTGGACCCACCGCAGGCTGGCCCGGCGCAGCGGGTACGGCGCGGGCATCGAGTCGCCCGGCTGGTACGGGCACCTCTTCGGAGCCCCCGACCGCCCTGTCGAACGCTGGATGACCAAGGTCGCGGGGCTGCTGCGGGACGAGGACCGGATGGTCTCCTCCGCCCACGTCATCGAGGCCGTCCGGCTCGCCGGGACGCTCGCCGCCATGCGCGGCCGCCCGCTCGCGGGGCTCACCGAAGCGACCGACGCCGTCCGGGCCGTGATGTGCGAGGGCTCCGACGTACCGCTCGCGCTCGTGCACGACAGGCTCGTCGTCGGCGACGTACTCGGCGAGGTCCCGGACGCGGCGCCCGCCGTACCGCTGCAACGCGACCTCACCCGGACCCAGCGCAGCCTGCGGCTCAGACCGGAGCCGCGGGAACGGGAGCTCGAACTCGACCTGCGCAAGGACACCGACGCGGCGCGCAGCCTGCTGCTGCACCGGCTGCGGCTCCTGTCCGTCGGCTGGGGCGAGCCGGCCGCGGCGCGGGGGAGCACGGGGACGTTCCGGGAGACCTGGCGGCTGCGCTGGGAGCCCGAGCTCTCGGTGCGGGTCGCGGAGGCCGGGGTGTGGGGCACCACGGTGCTCTTCGCGGCCACCGCCAAGGCCGAGTCCCAGGCCGTGTCGGCCACCGTGCTCGCCGACGTCACCGCCCTCGCCGAGCGGTGCCTGCTGGCCGGGCTGCCCGACGCCCTGCCCGTGGTGATGCGGGCCCTCGCCGACCGCGCCGCGCTGGACACGGACGTCGGGCACCTGGCCCAGGCCCTGCCCGCGCTCGCCCGTTCCCTGCGGTACGGCGATGTGCGCGGCACGGACACGGTCGCGCTGGGCGAGGTCGCCGTGGGTCTCGCCGAGCGGATCTGCGTAGGGCTGCCGCCCGCCTGCACCGGTCTCGACGCGGACGGTGCGGCGGACATGCGCCGCCACCTCGACGCGGTCCACACGGCGATCGGCCTCCTGGCCGGTGCCGGACCGGGTGACCTCGACAACCCCGGTGACCTGCGCGGGCGTTGGGCGTCGGTGCTCCGCACGCTCGCCGGGCGGGACGCCGTCGGCGGGGTGATCCGGGGCCGGGCGGTGCGGCTGCTGCTGGACGACGGACGGCTCGTGGAGGACGAGGCGGCGCGCCTCATGGGGCTGGTCCTCTCGCCCGGCACCCCGCCGGCCGACGCCGCGGCCTGGATCGAGGGCTTCGTCGGCGGCGCCTCCGGCGGAGGAATGCTCCTCGTGCACGACGAACGGCTCCTCGGCCTCGTGGACACCTGGCTGACCGGTGTGCCGGACGAGGCGTTCACCGACGTACTGCCCCTGCTGCGCCGCACGTTCTCGGCGTACGAGCCGGGAGTGCGGCGCACGCTGGGCGAACTGGTCCGGCGCGGCCCGTCCGCCGCGCGCCCGGCGCGGACGGAGGCCGGTGCGCCCGGCTTCGGCCCCGGACTCGACGCGGAGCGCGCCGACGCCGTGCTGCCGGTGCTGCGGCTCCTGCTGGGCGCGGACCACGACGAACCGGCCGGGGAGGCCCGATGAACGTGAGCGCGAGCGTGAGCGGGGACGAGAAGGCGGGGGACGTGAAGGCGAACGACGGGAGCGGGGAGCGGCTTCGGCGCTGGCGGCTGGTGCTGGGCGCGGAGGGGGGTGACGGAACCGGGTGTGTGCTCACCGGACGGGACGCCTCCATGGACGGGGCGCTCGGCGCGCTCTACGGCGGGCGCGACGCCGGCCGCTCCGGCGGCAGTCCGGCCGGCCGCTCGGCCGGGCTCGGTGCCTCCGCGCCGTCCGTGGCGCGCTGGCTCGGCGACATCCGTACGTACTTCCCGAGCTCCGTCGTGCAGGTCATGCAGCGTGACGCCATAGAGCGCCTGGGGCTGTCGGCGCTGCTCCTGGAGCCGGAGATGCTGGAGGCCGTCGAGGCGGACGTCCATCTCGTCGGGACGCTGCTCTCGCTCAACAAGGCGATGCCCGAGACGACCCGGGAAACGGCACGCGTCGTCGTGCGCAAGGTCGTCGAGGACCTGGAGAAGCGCCTCGCGACCCGCACCAGGGCCACGCTCACCGGCGCCCTCGACCGCAGCGCCCGCGTCAGCCGTCCCCGTCACCGGGACATCGACTGGGACCGGACGATCCGGGCCAATCTCAAGAACTACCTCCCCGAGTACGGGACCGTCGTACCCGAACGGCTCGTCGGATACGGGCGGGCGTCGCAGTCCGTGAAGAAGGACGTCGTCCTGTGCATCGACCAGTCGGGGTCGATGGCCGCGTCCGTCGTCTACGCGTCGGTCTTCGGCGCGGTCCTGGCGTCCATGCGCGCGATCAACACCCGTCTCGTCGTCTTCGACACCGCCGTCGTCGACCTCACCGACGAGCTGGACGACCCGGTCGACGTCCTCTTCGGCACCCAGCTGGGCGGAGGTACGGACATCAACCGCGCCCTCGCGTACTGCCAGTCGCAGATCACCCGGCCCGCCGACACCGTGGTCGTCCTCATCAGCGACCTCTACGAGGGTGGCATACGGGACGAGATGCTGAAGCGGGTCGCGGCGATGAAGGCGTCGGGCGTGCAGTTCGTCGCCCTGCTCGCGCTCTCCGACGAAGGCGCCCCCGCCTACGACCGCGAGCACGCGGCGGCCCTGGCGGCCCTCGGCGCCCCTGCCTTCGCCTGTACGCCGGACCTTTTTCCGGAGGTGATGGCTGCGGCGCTCGAGAAGCGGCCGCTACCCATACCGGACATGTCCAGTCATTAGCAGGGGGCGACTTGCGCGACCCCGGGAGGCTCGTGCGAGCATCTGCCGTCGTTCCGTTCCTCTGTGGAATTCGCGCACTCCTGCGAATTCCTGCAACCCTTGCGATCCCTGCGATCCCTTGCGAAGGCGCCGTTCATCTTGACTGCCGTGGTTGCTCTCCCCGCCACCGCCCCGCGCGTACCGTGCCGGGCGGGCCGGAGGCGTGCGCTGCGGGTGGTGCTGTTCCTGGGCGGCCTGCTGGCGTTGGGCTTCTTGTGGGGCGGGCAGGCGTACGCCGTCGAGGTACCACCGCTGCCCCATGTCGCCACCGCTGTCGTGGCCCCGGTACTGAAGCCGGAGCTGCCGGAGCGGGAGCTGCGGCAACCGGCAGTGCGGCAACCGGTGGCGGGCGAGGCCGCTCAGACCGTGCGTGAGGCGGCAGAGCCGGTGGCCGAGGTCGTACGGCGCGTCGTCCGGCCGGTCGGTGAGCTGAAGGACCGTGTCACCGGGCATCGGCCGGCCGTGCCCGCGCTGCCGGTGATCGTGGCGCCGGTGCCTGAACTTCCCGTACCGGAAGTGCCGGTGCCTGAGCTGCCCGCGTCCGAAGCGCCCGGATCCGGGGCACCCGGATCCGAGGTGCCCGCAGCGCCGGAGAAGTCCGCGAACTCCGCGCACCAGGACTCCGTCGACCGGGCGCCGCGGACCGGGAGCGGGCCCGTGGCCCACACCGCGGTCGTGGCCGGCAGCGCAGGGGGCGAGGGCGGTTACCCGTGCGCCCCCGACCGGCGTCACGGCGACACGCCCTGGAGCGCGGACCGCGCCAAGTGCGGGAAGACGCCCGTACAGGCACCCGCCGGAGACGGGAGCGCGCCGCGCTCCGGCGATCAGCACGCGGCCGCGTTCACGGACGGCGTCCGGTTCGCGCTGGTGCGCGGGGCCACGTTGCCGGCAACGGCCGCGCCGACGTACGACAGGCCGCACGAAATCCTCGAATTCCCCGGCTAGGGCAGACCGTCCCCGCTCAATGACCTGCCGCGCGGGGGCGGGACAGGTCTGCCCGCCATCCGGAAATCTCCGGACAGCCGAATGCATTCGAAGGATCTGACACAAGCATGAACAAGAACATCCGCCGTTCCATCGCCGTCGCCGCCACCGCCGGCGGTATGTGGGCCCTCGGCACCGCTGCCGCCAGTGCGGCCGAGCTGTCCGTCTCGGTGCCGCTGTCCGCCCCGGACGCGGTTTCCGACGCGGTCGAGGACGTCGAGGCCGCGGGCACCGAGGCCGCGGACGTAGACGTCGCGGACGTCGCGGTCAAGGACGCCGTGCACGCCGCGCGCGACGTGCAGCGCGACGTACACCACCACGACGTGCAGGGTGTCGCCGAGCAGGCCCACCAGTACGCCGAGGCCCAGCTGCCGGCGTACGACCTGCCCGCCGCCCCTTCCGTGGCCGACGCGCCCTCCATAGCCGACGTCCAGGACGAGGTCGACTACCTCTTCGGCCCGCTCTCCGCCTTCGCCTCCGAGACCGAGCAGGCGCCGGCCCGGGCACAGGGTCACGCCCGGGGCGCGGTCACCGACGCCACCCCGCTCGCCCACGCCGTCGCCCAGGACACCCTGCCGCCCATCGCCGCTCGTGCCGTGGACGGCGTGCTCCCGGTCGCCGGGCAGGCGGTCGGTGACGTCGGCGGTCTCGCCCGGGGCGCGGTCGGCGACGTGACGCCCTTCGCGCACGGTGTCGTCGGCGACGTGACGCCGTTCGCGGGCGGCGTCGTCTCCGAGGTCCACCCATTCGTGGGCGGAGTCGTCGGCGCGGTCCAGCCGCTCGTCGACACCGTCGTCGACCACGTCCAGCCGGTCGCGTACGGCGTCGGCGGCAGCGCCCACACCTTCGCGCACGGTGTCGTCGGCGACGTGACGCCGTTCGCGGGCGGTGTCGTGTCCGAGGTCCAGCCGTTCGCGCGGGACCTGTCGGGCACGGTCGCCTCCACCCCGCTCGCCGGAAACGCCGTCTCCGGCGCCCAGGACGCGGTCTCCTCGGTCACGCCGGGGTACGCGTCGTACCTGACCCAGGGCATCTGAGCCCGGCGTCCGACACGCGGTTCGAAGTCTCCGGGCGGTCCTCATTGGGGTGGGGGCCGCCCGGCCCTGTGTCCGCCGCCGTGTCCGCCGCCCACCCGTCGGGGCCCCTGCCGGTCCGCCGCCGGTCTCCGCCGATGGGCCGCACGTGCGACCTGTGACCGGTATCACCGCTCAGGTGTGATCTGCGATTTACGGACCCACGGGTCACGGGGATAACCTGCGAGACGGACATGCCGCGTATCGGACACCGTGTACGCCTCCCTTGTGACAGCGCTGTCACGTTGCCCTCGCGGCACGCCCACGCAGACAAAAAACCGCGATCACAAGGACGGAACGCGCGTGGACCTGTTCGAGTATCAGGCGAGGGACCTCTTCGCCAAGCACGGTGTACCGGTGCTGGCCGGTGAAGTCATCGAGACGCCTGAGGCGGCGCGCGAGGCCACCGAGCGTATGGGCGGCAAGTCGGTCGTCAAGGCCCAGGTCAAGGTCGGTGGCCGTGGCAAGGCCGGCGGCGTGAAGCTGGCCGCCACCCCGGACGAGGCTGTTGCCCGTTCGACGGACATCCTCGGCATGGACATCAAGGGCCACACGGTCCACAAGGTGATGATCGCCGAGACCGCTCCGGAGATCGCGGAGGAGTACTACGTCTCCTACCTCCTCGACCGGACCAACCGCACCTTCCTCGCCATGGCGTCCGTCCAGGGCGGCATGGACATCGAGGAGGTCGCGGAGAAGACCCCCGAGGCCCTCGCGAAGGTGCCGGTCAACGCCGTCGAGGGCGTGACCATCGAGAAGGCCCGCGAGATCGTCGCCCAGGCGAAGTTCCCGGCCGAGGTCGCCGAGCAGGTCGCCGAGGTCCTGGTGACGCTGTGGGACACCTTCGTCGCCGAGGACGCGCTCCTCGTCGAGGTCAACCCCCTCGCGAAGGTCGCCGACGGCCGCATCATCGCGCTCGACGGAAAGGTGTCTCTCGACGAGAACGCCGACTTCCGTCAGCCCGAGCACGAGGCCCTCGAGGACAAGGCCGCAGCCAACCCGCTCGAGGCTGCCGCCAAGGCCAAGAACCTCAACTACGTCAAGCTCGACGGCGAGGTCGGCATCATCGGCAACGGCGCCGGTCTGGTCATGTCGACCCTGGACGTCGTCGCGTACGCCGGTGAGAGCCACGGCAACGTGAAGCCCGCCAACTTCCTCGACATCGGTGGCGGCGCCTCCGCCGAGGTCATGGCGAACGGCCTGGAGATCATCCTCGGCGACCCGGACGTCAAGTCCGTGTTCGTCAACGTCTTCGGTGGCATCACCGCCTGTGACGAGGTCGCCAACGGCATCGTCCAGGCCCTGGAGCTGCTCAAGACCAAGGGCGAGGAAGTCACCAAGCCGCTGGTCGTGCGTCTCGACGGCAACAACGCGGAGCTCGGTCGCAAGATCCTCTCCGACGCCAACCACCCGCTCGTGCAGCGCGTGGACACCATGGACGGCGCGGCCGACAAGGCCGCCGAGCTCGCGGCTGCGAAGTAAGGGACGAGGTCAGAACACCATGGCTATCTTCCTGACCAAGGAATCCAAGGTCATCGTCCAGGGCATGACCGGTGCGACCGGCATGAAGCACACCAAGCTCATGCTGGCCGACGGCACCAACATCGTCGGTGGCGTGAACCCGCGCAAGGCCGGCACGTCCGTCGACTTCGACGGCACCGAGGTACCGGTCTTCGGCTCCGTCAAGGAGGCGATGGAGAAGACGGGTGCCGACGTGTCCGTCCTCTTCGTGCCGCCGGCCTTCGCGAAGGCCGCCGTCGTCGAGGCGATCGACGCCGAGATCCCGCTCGCCGTCGTGATCACCGAGGGCATCGCCGTCCACGACTCCGCCGCCTTCTGGGCGTACGCGGGCTCGAAGGGCAACAAGACGCGGATCATCGGTCCGAACTGCCCCGGTCTCATCACCCCGGGCCAGTCCAACGCCGGCATCATCCCGGGCGACATCACCAAGCCCGGCCGCATCGGTCTCGTGTCGAAGTCGGGCACGCTGACCTACCAGATGATGTACGAGCTCCGTGACATCGGCTTCTCGTCCGCCGTCGGCATCGGTGGCGACCCGGTCATCGGTACGACGCACATCGACGCCCTCGCGGCGTTCGAGGCCGACCCCGACACCGACCTGATCGTGATGATCGGTGAGATCGGTGGCGACGCCGAGGAGCGTGCCGCGGACTACATCGCGAAGAACGTGACGAAGCCGGTCGTCGGCTACGTCGCGGGCTTCACCGCCCCCGAGGGCAAGACGATGGGCCACGCCGGCGCGATCGTGTCCGGTTCTTCTGGCACCGCACAGGCCAAGAAGGAGGCCCTTGAGGCCGCGGGCGTCAAGGTCGGCAAGACGCCGACCGAGACGGCCAAGCTGGCGCGCGCCATTCTGGCCGGCTAGTACGCCGCTCCGGCGCCTGCTTCTGTGTTCGCGTTCGCGCTCCGGCTGTCCGGTACGGGCCCGTACCTCCTGATGAGGGGGTACGGGCCCGTTCGCGTTCGGTGAGTCGGTGAGCCGGTGAGCCGGTCAGTGGGTTTCCGGGAGCAGGCGGTACGAGCCGTTCGTCGGAGCCGTGCGGAGCTTGTCGCGCAGTTCCTCGTCCTGGGGCGAGAGCGTCTGCGGGCCGGCGTACACCGGGACGCCGCCGACGGGTTCGCCGGGCGCGGGCGTGGGCTCGTACCGCGTGGGCGCTGTGGTGAGGGTGAATCCCGTGGCGCCCATGAGCGCCGCGGTGAAGCAGGCGGTCGCCTGCGTCCAGAAGCGTGTCCTGCGCTCGCTCGCCCTCCGTACGGCGCGGGCGGGCGGCAGCCTGACGGGCGGTACCGGCCCGGTCTCGGCGAGGTCGTTGAGGCGCTCGTGGAACAGCGCGGACTGCTCGGCGGGGGTGCGGGCGTTCGCGAGTGCCGGCAGTCGTTGCGCGACCGCGGCGCGCGCGTTGAGCAGGCGGTTCGCGGCGGCCCGGGTGCTCGCCTCGGTCTCGGCCGCCGTGTCGGGGAGGACGAGGCCGAGTCCGTCGTGCAGCAGGAGGGTGCGGCGGTGCCTGGGCGGCAGGGCCAGCAGCGCGTCGAGCAGCACCCGGCGGTCGCGGTCGCCGGAGGGCAGGTCGGGGCGCTTGCGGGTGAGGCGCAGCCGGTGCCAGGGGGAGGTCGCGTACTCGTGCGCCACTGCCCTGACCCAGCCCGCCGGGTCGCGGTCGGTGGCCACCTCGGGCCAGCGCTGCCAGGCGAGGTGGAAGGCGTACTCGACGGACTCGCGGGAGAGGCGCCGGCTTCCGGTGAGGAGGTAGGTCTGGGCCAGGATGGCGGGGGCGGAGCGGGTGCAGAGGGTGTCGAAGGCCTCGGCGGGGGTGGGTTCGGGTTCGGGTGCGGGTTCCTGGGATGGTGCGGGTTCGGGCGCGGGTTCTGGTTCCCGGGGTGGTGCGGGTGCCGGGGGCAGCGCTGGTGCGGGGGCTTCGGAGTCGGTGCCGCGCCGGGGCGTCTCCTCGGGCGCCGAACGTTCGGGTACGGGGACTTCTTCGGGCTCGTTGCGTTCGGCGCCCTGCGGGGAGCGCCCCGGCACGTCCCCTCCTGGCACTGCGGGTTCTGCGGCGGGGTGGGGGGGGTCTTCGGGGGTGTTGTGTCCGGTGCCCTGTGAGGGGTGTCCTGGCGTGTCTCCTCCTGGCACTGCGGGTTCTGCGGCGGGGTGGGGGGCGTCTTCGGGGGTGTTGTGTCCGGTGCCCTGTGAGGGGTGTCCTGGCGTGTCTCCTCCTGGCACTGCGGGTTCTGCGGCGGGGCCGGGCGCGGCCTCGGGGGTGTGCGCCCCGGCGGAGGAGGCGAGCAGCTCGGCGTACGCCGCACGCTTGTCGCGCTGGGGGTCCCTCCGGCCGGACTCCCATGACTCGACCGTCTCGCGGGTGACGCCCAGAGCGGCGGCGACCTGCTCCTGGGTCAGCGATTTCGCTTCGCGCAGCCTGCGCCGTTCCATGGCGGAGGGCAGCGGGGTGGCGGGGGTGGATTCAGTGCGCTGCGTCATGAAATCCCCCCATAACGCTGCACCGGGCGAAAAAGTACATAAACATATATTGAGCGACACGGCGGTCGATCACGTGTTAACACGCATTAAGCGCGTGTCGTTGACAGCATGTCCGGGTGACTCAAGTGACCCATCGCGGTACGTGGTTGCCGTCCGCGCACAGCCGTTCCTCGGCGCAGGCCGCCTGTCTCGTGCGGGGAGTGGTCGCCGCGGGGCTCGGCCTCGGCTCGCTCGCCGTCCTGGTGACGGTGTTGTGGATCAGCTCCCCGTACCCCGACAGCGGGCCCGGCGGGGCGTTGCGCGCCGCCGCCGGGCTGTGGCTGCTGGCCCACGGGGTCGAGCTCGTCCGCCACGACACGCTGTCCGGTGTTCCCGCGCCCGTGGGACTGACTCCGATGCTGCTCGCGGTGGTGCCGGTGTGGCTCGCGCACCGGGCCGCGCGCGACGCGCTGGAGCCCCGGAACGGGCGCCCGCGGCCGTCGGCGTGGGTGGTGCTGTGCGGTGTCACCGGTGGTTACGTGGTGGTGGGAGCTGCCGCGCTGCTGTACGCGTACGGCGGGCCGCTGCCCGCCGGGGCGCTCAGCGCGGTGCTGCACCTGCCCGTCGTCGCGGCGGCGAGCGCGGCGGGCGGGGTGTGGACGGCGAACGGGCGCCCGCTCGGGCCGCTGCCGGACTGGGTGCCGCAGGGCGTGCGGACGGCCGTGGTGCGCTCCCGGTTCAGGGTGGCGCTGCGAGCCGCCGGGGCGGGGACCGCGGTGCTGCTGGGCGGTGGCGCGATGGTCGCGCTGGCGTCCCTGGTGTGGCATGCGGGGGCCGCGCAGGGGGCGTTCCTGCGGCTGGCGGGGGTGTGGTCCGGACAGTTCGCACTCGTGCTGCTGATGCTGGCGCTCGCGCCGAACGTGGCCGTGTGGGGCGCCGCGTACGGGCTCGGTCCCGGTTTCGCCCTGGGTGCGGGCGCGACGGCCACGCCGCTGGGGGTGGTGGGGACACCGGCGCTGCCGCACTTCCCGCTGCTCGCGGCGGTTCCGGCCGGTGGGGGAACGGCGCCGGCCGCCTGGGCGACGCTGGCCGTGCCGGTCGCGGCGGCGGTCGCGGTCGCGTGGTTCACGGTCCGCACGGCCGTACCGCCCTTCGCCGTACGGGAGGAAGCCTGGACCGCCCGCGAGACGGCCCTCGCGGCCGCTCTGGCCGGCGTGGGGTGCGCGGTGGCGATGGCGGTGCTGGCGGTGCCGGCGGGCGGTCCGCTGGGCGTGGGCGCGCTGTCGGAGTTCGGGCCGGTGTGGTGGCGCACGGGCGGTGCGGCGCTGGTGTGGACGGTGACGCTGGGTGTCCCGGGCGCACTCGCCCTGCGCGCGTGGCGCCTGCGCGACCGCACCCCCCGCCCGTGGCGCGGGACGACGCCGCCGGACGCGGAGTACGACGGCGAAGCCGATTTCTTCCCCGTCGGCGATCCTTCGGCCGGTACGCAGGTGGACTGGCACGACAGCGGTGTGCGTGAGGTGGGATGGGCTGCGGCGGGGGAGGGGCCCGGGAGCACGGCGGACGGGGCGTCCGCCGTGCTCCCGCCGCCGTAGAGCGGGGGCGTCCCGAGGCCCGGAGCTACTCCTTCACTCCGAAGACCGGGCGCAGGGACTCCGGGAGCAGTTCGTTGCAGGACACCTGTGCGGACTGGGTCAGGGAGTCCTGTACGCACGTGTAGTAGTCGCGGTAGACCAGCTGCACCGTGAAGGTCGTCGCCACGATCATGAGCGCGAGCGCCGCCGTGACCAGGCCGCTCACCGCCGCCGTCGTCTGTGGCCTCGTGCTGCCGGCCGTCGGCGCCGGCACCCGTGCGGGCGTGGCCGGTGCGACGGCACCCGCCGCCGCGCCCTGGCCCTGCCGCGGCTTCGCGCGCAGCGAGCTGATGCCCCAGTACAGCGCCAGCGCTCCCAGCAGCAGCGCGACCTCGGGGAGGTCGAACAGCGCGAAGAAGAACGCCCACATGCCGGAGAGCAGCGCGTAGCGCGCCCGGCGCTGCGTCGGGTCGGTGGGATCCCACCGCAGCCCCGTGTTGTTTCCGCCGCCCTGGCCGCCCGGCCCCTCGGGGCCGCTCTGGCGTCCGCCCCATCCGCCGCCCTGGCGGCCCGGCTGCCGGGGGCTCCACCGGTCGCCCTGCGAGGGCTCGCCCCCGTCGTCGCGGCCACCGCCGTTCGCCGGCTCGCGCGGTCGCCACGGCTCGTCGGGCCGTCCCTCGGGAGGCGGCGCGAAGGGATTGTCGTCCCCCTGCGGCGACGGGGTCGACGAGGACTGGCGTTCCCGCAGCAGCAACTGAGAACCCCGCTCTCCGGCGTACGTCTCGGACAGCGGGAGGCGGAGAGCCGCGCGGCGGCGTCGGTCCGTCATCTGGTGAACGTCTTCCCCTCGGACCCGGTGCACAGAGGGTCCTTGTATGTCGTCTGTTCCCGTCCGGAGACGGATGGTCGCCGTCCGCGGACGGACTCCTGTCCCCTGACGCTACCTCCCGGCCACGCACCCGTCCCGTGGGGGCCGCTCGGTGTGCCGGTATCGTTGCCGACGGTTGGCGTCTTCGTAGAGTTCCCCGTATCGGGAGGCTCGATTCGTTCGTACGACCACACAAGCCGCACCATCCGCGAGAAAGAGACCCGCCGTGGCCTCCCCGCCCCCTTCGCAGACCGTCCTCCCCCGTGCCTCCGGCGCGCCGGCCCGCATCGTCGTGCTGGTCTCCGGCTCCGGTACGAACCTCCAGGCCCTGCTCGACGCCATCGGCGACGACCCCGCCGCGTACGGCGCGCGGATCGTGGCCGTCGGCGCCGACCGGGAGGGGATCGCGGGTCTGGAGCGCGCCCGGCGCGCCGGAGTGCCGGCCTTCGTCCGCCGCGTGAAGGACTTCTCCTCGCGCGAGGAATGGGACCTGGCGCTGGCCGAGGCCACGGCGGCGTACGAGCCCGACCTGGTCGTGTCGGCCGGCTTCATGAAGATCGTGGGCAAGGAGTTCCTCGCGCGCTTCGGCGGCCGGGTCGTGAACACCCACCCCGCCCTGCTGCCCAGTTTTCCCGGGGCCCACGGCGTCCGCGACGCACTCGCGTACGGCGCGAAGGTCACCGGATGCACCGTCCACTTCGTCGACGACGGCGTCGACACCGGCCCGATCATCGCGCAGGGCGCGGTCGAGGTCCGGGACGAGGACTACGAAGACGGTGGTGCCGCTCTTCACGAGCGCATCAAGGAAGTCGAGCGACGGCTGCTCGTCGATGTCGTGGGGCGCCTGGCCCGTAACGGCTATCACATCGAGGGACGAAAGGTAGTTATCCAGTGACCGCCGAAGGTACGAAGCGGCCGATGCGCCGCGCGCTGGTCAGCGTCTACGACAAGACGGGCCTCGAAGAGCTGGCCCGCGGCCTGCACGAGGCGGGCGTCACCCTGGTCTCCACCGGCTCCACCGCCGGGAAGATCGCCGCGGCCGGTGTCCCGGTCACCAAGGTCGAGGAGCTCACCGGCTTCCCCGAGTGCCTGGACGGCCGCGTCAAGACGCTGCACCCGCGCGTCCACGCCGGTATCCTCGCCGACCTGCGCCTCGACGCGCACCGCGCGCAGCTGGAGGAGCTGGGGGTGGAGCCGTTCGACCTGGTGGTCGTCAACCTCTACCCGTTCAAGGAGACCGTCGCCTCCGGCGCGAGCGCGGACGAGTGCGTCGAGCAGATCGACATCGGCGGCCCGTCGATGGTCCGCGCCGCGGCCAAGAACCACCCGTCGGTCGCGGTCGTCACCAGCCCCGAGCGGTACGCCGATGTCCTCGACGCGGTCAAGGACGGCGGGTTCGACCTGACGGCCCGCAAGCGCCTGGCGGCCGAGGCCTTCCAGCACACGGCGGCGTACGACGTGGCGGTCGCCTCCTGGTTCGCCGCCGACTACGCGGCGGCGGACGACAGCGGCTTCCCGGACTTCCTCGGTTCGACGTACGAGCGGAAGAGTGTTCTGCGGTACGGCGAGAACCCGCACCAGCCCGCGGCGCTCTACACCTCCGGGACGGGCGGCCTCGCCGAGGCGGAGCAGCTGCACGGCAAGGAGATGTCGTACAACAACTTCACGGACACGGAGGCCGCGCGGCGCGCCGCGTACGACCAGACCGAGCCCTGTGTCGCGATCATCAAGCACGCCAACCCGTGCGGCATCGCCGTCGGCGCGGACGTCGCCGAGGCGCACCGCAAGGCGCACGCCTGCGACCCGCTGTCCGCCTTCGGCGGCGTGATCGCCGTCAACCGGCCAGTGTCGGTGGCGATGGCCGAGCAGGTCGCGGAGATCTTCACCGAGGTCATCGTCGCCCCGGGGTACGAGGACGGCGCCGTCGAGGTGCTGGCCCGCAAGAAGAACATCCGCGTGCTGGTCTGCCCCGACGCCCCCTCCGAGGAGATCGAGGTCAAGGCGATCGACGGCGGCGCGCTGCTCCAGGTCACCGACCGGCTCCAGGCCGAGGGCGACGATCCGTCCACCTGGACGCTCGCCGCCGGCGAGGCGCTCCCCGACGGCGAACTCGCCGAGCTGGCCTTCGCCTGGCGCGCCTGCCGCGCCGTGAAGTCCAACGCGATCCTGCTCGCCAAGGGCGGCGCGTCCGTCGGCGTCGGCATGGGCCAGGTCAACCGCGTCGACTCCGCGAAGCTCGCGGTGGAGCGCGCGGGCGAGGAGCGCGCGCAGGGGGCGTACGCCGCCTCCGACGCGTTCTTCCCGTTCCCGGACGGGCTGGAGATCCTGCTGGACGCCGGGGTCAGGGCCGTGGTCCAGCCGGGCGGTTCGGTCCGTGACGAGCAGGTCGTCGAGGCCGCGAAGAAGGCGGGCGCGACGATGTACTTCACCGGCACGCGCCACTTCTTCCACTGATGACGGAAGGCCGCGGCCCCCACGGGGGCCGCGGCCTTCGTCGTCCGGGCGTGTCCGCCCGCGCCCTGCGCGTTACGCGCGCTGACGGTTGAACCACTGCCCGCCGTCGGACTTGGCGAGGAACACGATGATCAGGACGGCCAGGACCGTGTGGACCAGGCCGACCAGGATGAACGGGTAGATACCGAGCAGAGCGGTGATCGCGCCGAACACGATGGTGGTGATGCGGATGCCGTTGCCGCCGCTGCCGAACTTCACGGCGAGGAAGATCGCGAGCACGCCCCACAGCAGGACCAGGACGGTGCCGCCCCACAGCGCGCCGGACGACATGTCCGCCAGCTCCTGGAACTGGACGTCGTTCCTGAGCGACGGCTCGTCCTTGGCCGCGCTGAGCGTGACGGCGGTGAGCCCGAAGAGGATCGCGCCGATGACCTGGAAGCCCGCGATGACGTACAGCATGACGCGGGCGGCCTTCACGCCGCCCGGCATCTCCTGCGGCATGCCCGGGTAGCCGCCGTACTGCTGCTGCACCGGCGGAGCCTGCGGGTAGCCGTAACCGGGCTGCTGGCCCTGGGGCGGCACGCCCTGGGGGGCCTGCTGCGGGTAGCCGTAGCCGGGCTGGCCCTGCTGGCCGCCCTGCTGACCCTGCGCGTACGGATTGTTCGGGTCGCCGAAGCTCATGGCGGTGTTCCTCCGTTGGAAGTGCTGGGGACGACGCGGCCGGCGCGGAAGGAATTCTGCTCGACGAACCGGTTCTGCCCCCCGCCGCTGCCCGCGGCACTGCGCGGATCATCGTTGTAGGCCACTCGTCTCCTTGTCCAGCGGGTATTCGTATGTGTTGTGCAAGTGCAACCTCGGGACCGCCCGGAGGTTGCGGCGCGTGGGGCCGCCGGGGCCTGATTGGAACCCGGGCGGGTCCATCCGCGAGGATGGGGGCATGAGCGCCCAGATTCTCGATGGCAAGGCCACCGCAGCCGCGATCAAGTCCGACCTGACCGCCCGCGTGGCGGCTCTGAAGTCCAAGGGCGTCGTCCCCGGGCTCGGTACCGTGCTGGTCGGTGACGACCCCGGCAGCAAGTGGTACGTCGCGGGCAAGCACCGCGACTGCGCCCAGGTGGGCATCGCGTCGATCCAGCGCGAACTGCCCGCGACCGCCTCCCAGGAGGAGATCGAGGCGGTGGTGCGGGAGCTCAACGAGAACCCGGAGTGCACGGGCTACATCGTCCAGCTCCCGCTCCCCAAGGGCATCGACACCAACCGCGTCCTGGAGCTGATGGACCCGGCCAAGGACGCCGACGGCCTGCACCCGATGAGCCTCGGTCGGCTCGTGATCGGCGAGCCCGGCCCGCTGCCGTGCACGCCGTACGGCATCGTCCAGCTGCTCCGCCACCACGGCGTGGAGATCGACGGAGCGAACGTCGTGGTCGTCGGCCGCGGCATCACCATCGGCCGCCCGATGCCGCTGGTGCTGACCCGCAAGTCCGAGAACGCGACGGTGACCCAGTGCCACACCGGCACGCGTGACCTGTCCGCGCACCTCAGGCAGGCGGACATCGTCGTCGCCGCGGCGGGTGTGCCGCACCTGATCAAGCCCGAGGACGTCAAGCCGGGCGCGGCCGTGCTCGACGTCGGCGTCAGCCGGGACGAGGACGGCAAGATCGTCGGAGACGTCCACCCGGGTGTCGCGGAGGTCGCCGGCTGGGTCGCCCCGAACCCGGGCGGTGTCGGCCCGATGACCCGCGCCCAGCTGCTGGTCAACGTCGTCGAGGCGGCGGAGCGCTCCGCCGCCGACGCCGACTCCGCCGCGGGCTGAGCGGGAAGGAAGCGCCACCCATGGGTGCTGGTACGAGCCCGGACGACCCGGCCGCCACCGGGGACGCCACCGTGGAGGCGGTCGCGCGCGAGACGGAAGGCACCGGAGGCGCGGAGGGCAGCGGGGAGGCGGAAGGCGTCCGTGATCCGGAGGGCGCCGGGGACGCGGAAGAGGCCCTCGGCGCGGAAGAGCCCGAGCCGACGGCCAAGGGCGTCGTCAGTGCCCCGGGTCCGGACGGTCCCGTCCGGACCACGCGGCGCTTCCCGATGTTCACCCGGGACACCGCGCGGCCCGAGGGCGGCGGACGGGCCGCGTCCGGGGACGCCGTGGCCCCGGTCCGGCAGTGGCCGTTCCTGACCGTCCTCGGCGCGACCGGGCTCGGGCTGTTCCTCGTCGCGGTCGACGCGTTCGGCCTCGGCTTCCGCATCGGCGCGCTGCTGATCGGTCTGGCCCTGATCTCCGGCGCCGTGATGCGCCGGCTGGTCCCGTCCGTGGGCATGCTGGCCGTGCGCTCGCGCTTCACCGACATGGCGACGTACGGCCTGCTCGGCACCGTCATCGTGCTGCTCGCGCTGATGGCCCAGCCCAGTCCGTGGCTGGAGTTCCCGTTCCTGGAGTCGGCGGTCCGCTTCACGGTGCGGTAGGGACGCGGCGGGGACCGGGGGGTCCGGCTCCGCGACGTCCGCCGCGCCGGGCCCGGACGCGGGGCCCGGCCTCCGGCCTTCCTCGTACGTGACGGGGCGGTGGAGCCCCGGCCGAGGCCGGGGCCGCCGGGCCGGGCCGTCACCGGGGGACGGCACTCCGGGGATCCGGGAGGGGCGCGCAGGGGGAGCGCGCCGGACTCCCGAACGCTCCCGTGCGCTCCTGCCCCAGGAACTGACACCCTGGCTTCGCGCATCCCTCTGGGTAGTCCGGACCACGGACCGTGAAGGGTTCGGCGGGGGACGTGGGAGCACGGGGCGCATCGGGCACGTACGGGGGGACAAGGGGGAAGCAATGCCTCGTTGGAAGGATCTGCCGGAGGGGCTCGATCCTCAGGTCAAGGAGTTCACCGACCAGCTGCGCCGGCTCGTCGACCGGAGCGGACTCGGCGTCCCGGCGGTGGCGGACCGGACGGGCTACAGCAAGACGTCCTGGGAGCGCTATCTGAACGGCCGGCTGCTCGCGCCCAAGGGCGCGGTCCTCGCGCTGGCCGAGGTGACCGGTACGAACGCGGTCCACCTGACCACCATGTGGGAGCTCGCGGAACGCGCGTGGAGCCGTTCCGAGATGCGCCACGACATGACCATGGAAGCGATCCGCATCGCGCAGGCGCGTGCCGCCCTGGGCGGGTCCGGCCGGACCACCGCGCCCGCCGGGGGCGGCAGGCCGGGCCGGCGCACCACCGCGGATCAGGCCGCCCCCGGCACGGGCCGGGGCTCCGCCGGTACGGGAGCGGGCCCCGGCGCGGGCTCCGCCGGCACGGGTCCGGGCGGACGTACGCCGCAGGACTTCGGCGTACCGCGGCAGCCGGCCGGCAGGGAACCGGGGCGGGGCCCGGGGGCGGTGCCGGGTCCGGGTTCAGTGCCGGATCCGGGGCCGGGTTCGCCGGACGGCCGGCGCGGGCACCGGAAGGTCACGATGTTCCTCGCGGGCGTCGTGGGAACGCTCCTGGTCATAGCGGCCGCCGTACTGCTGACCGGCCTCGGCGGCGCGGACGGGGATCCCGTCGTGAAGGACAAGCCGACGGTCCGGCCGGCCACTTCGGCCACTTCGGCCCCCGAGCTGCCCATCGGTGTCGAGTGCAGCGGCGACGCCTGCACGGGCAAGGACCCGGAGACCATGGGCTGCGGCGGTGAGTTCGCCAGGACGACGGCCAGCGCGACCGTGGGCACCTCCCTCGTCGAGGTCCGGTACAGCAAGACGTGCGGGGCGGCGTGGGCGCGTATCACCCGGGCGGCAGTGGGCGACACGGTGCGGATCACGGGTGCCGGGACCGCCAAGGAGCAGAACGGCCTGGTCGACGCGGACAGGGACGCGTACACCCCCATGGTCGCCGTCGCCAGGTCCGGTGACGCGAAGGCGTGCGCGACCCTGGCATCCGGCGCGAAGGGCTGCACCCCTCAGGAATAACCGGCGAAGAGGGGGAATGCCCGCGCCCGTACGGGGAAGGAGCGCGGCATCCCCCCACGGGTGCGCGGCACCCCGGTGGGCGGCCGCCCGCGTTCCCCCCCTGCGCGGGCGGCCGCCCGCGTTCGGGGGTATGTGCGCTCCACCACACGGGGGCGGGAGATCGTCGCCCCCCGGGTCGGATAGCCTGACCGCTGGATATCTCTTCACGTCAAGATTCAGCCGCCGGACCGGCGCCGGAGTCGGGGCGTGCCGGGGATGTCCAGCAACGAGGGGCAGGGACCCCCACCGCCAGCTGTCTTACGGAGATCGCCATGACCCGCACTCCCGTGAATGTCACCGTCACCGGCGCGGCCGGCCAGATCGGCTACGCGCTGCTCTTCCGCATCGCCTCCGGCCACCTGCTCGGCGCGGATGTGCCGGTCAAGCTGCGTCTCCTGGAGATCCCGCAGGGCCTGAAGGCCGCCGAGGGCACCGCCATGGAGCTCGACGACTGCGCCTTCCCGCTGCTCCAGGGCATCGAGATCACCGACGACCCGAACGTCGGCTTCGACGGCGCCAACGTCGCCCTCCTCGTGGGCGCCCGTCCCCGTACGAAGGGCATGGAGCGCGGCGACCTGCTGTCCGCCAACGGCGGCATCTTCAAGCCGCAGGGCAAGGCCATCAACGACAACGCCGCGGACGACATCAAGGTCCTCGTCGTCGGCAACCCGGCCAACACCAACGCGCTCATCGCGCAGGCCGCGGCCCCGGACGTACCGGCCGAGCGCTTCACCGCGATGACCCGCCTGGACCACAACCGCGCGCTGTCGCAGCTCGCGAAGAAGACCGGCGCCCCGGTCTCCGACATCAAGCGCCTCACCATCTGGGGCAACCACTCGGCGACCCAGTACCCGGACATCTTCCACGCGGAGATCGCCGGCAAGAACGCCGCCGAGGCCGTGAACGACGAGCAGTGGCTGGCCGACACCTTCATCCCGACCGTCGCCAAGCGCGGCGCGGCGATCATCGAGGCCCGCGGCGCGTCCTCGGCCGCCTCGGCGGCCAACGCCGCCATCGACCACGTCCACACGTGGGTCAACGGCACGGCGGCCGGCGACTGGACGTCGATGGGCATCCCGTCGGACGGCTCCTACGGCGTCCCGGAGGGCCTCATCTCCTCCTTCCCGGTCACCTGCAAGGACGGCAAGTACGAGATCGTCCAGGGCCTGGACATCAACGAGTTCTCCCGTGCCCGCATCGACGCGTCGGTGCAGGAGCTCAAGGAAGAGCGCGACGCGGTGCGCGAGCTCGGCCTGATCTGATTTCCCGCGTTCCGCGTTCCGCGGATACGCGCCGACGCCCCCGGCAGCCGGTCCGACCGGCCGCCGGGGGCGTTGTCGTGCCCGGTGTCGTGCACGGCGTCACGCTGCCCGTGCCTCCCGACGGCGTGCCCCCCTCGGCCGGCTGCGGCCCGGGCCGAGGCGTTCGCCCGCGCGGCGGAGGAAACGGCCGTCACTTCGCCCTGGCTGACATTTTTTGATCGGCTTTGTTACATAACGTTCGTGACGCAGGGCACTTTCGGCCATGTTCTGTGCATGGTTTTCGCCCTGGGGGGGAGGGCTCCCGATCGCCGGTCTTCACTGGCGGAACATATCGGGAACGGAAGGCGAAACGCGACGTGTCGGTACAACAGACCATTCATGTGGACGGAAAGTGGCAGGCGGCCGCTTCCGGTGCCACGCGCGAGATCATCGACCCCGCGGACGCCAAGCCCTTCGCCGTCGTCGCCGAGGGCGGCGCCGCGGACGTCGACGCCGCGGTGGCGGCGGCCCGTGCGGCGTTCGACTCGGGCGAGTGGCCCCGCACCCCGGTGGCCGAGCGGGCCGCGCTGCTGCGGCGCGTCGGTGAGCTGCTCCAGCGGGACCGCGAGGAGATCGCCCTCCTGGAGAGCCGTGACGCCGGGAAGACGCTGGAAGAGGGGCGGATCGACGTCGACTGCGTGAGCGACGCCTTCCGTTACTTCGCCGACCTCGTCGTGGGCGAGGGCGGCGGCCGGGTCGTCGACGCCGGGTCGCCGGAGATCCACAGCGTCGTCGTGCACGAGCCGGTCGGCGTCTGCGCACTCATCGCGCCCTGGAACTATCCGCTCCTCCAGGTGAGTTGGAAGATCGCCCCGGCCCTGGCCGCGGGCAACACCTTCGTGGTCAAGCCGAGCGAGATCACTCCCCTGACGACCGTCGCACTCATCGAGCTGCTGGCCGAGGCGGGACTTCCGGCCGGTGTCGCCAACCTCGTCACCGGCGCGGGCGACCCCGTCGGCGCGCGCATGGCGGAGCACCCCGATGTCGACCTCGTGTCGTTCACGGGCGGCCTCGCCAGCGGTACGAAGGTGATGCGGGCCGCCGTCGTCACCGTCAAGAAGGTCGCGCTGGAGCTGGGCGGCAAGAACCCCAACGTCGTCTTCGCCGACGCCTGCGCGACCGAAGAGGGTTTCGACACCGCCGTCGACCAGGCCCTGAACGCCGCCTTCATCCACAGCGGACAGGTCTGCTCGGCCGGTTCCCGGCTCATCGTCGAGGAGTCGGTGCGCGAGCGCTTCGTCGCCGAACTCGCCCGCCGGGCCGCGAAGATCCGCCTCGGCCGCGGCACGGCCGACGGCGTGGAGTGCGGGCCGCTCGTCTCCGCGCAGCAGCTGGCGAAGACCGAGATGTACGTCGCCTCCGCGCTGGAGGAGGGCGCGGTCCTGCGCTCCGGCGGCGCGCGGCCCGAACCGTCCGACGTACGGCCCGAGGGCGGGTACTTCTACGCGCCGACCGTCCTCGACCAGTGCCACCGCGAGATGCGCGTCGTACGCGAGGAGGTCTTCGGGCCGGTCCTGACGGTGGAGACCTTCCGTACCGAGGACGAGGCCGTCGCCCTCGCCAACGACACCGAGTACGGCCTGGCCGGCGGTGTGTGGACGGCCGACGCCGGGCGCGCGCGGCGCGTCGCGGGGCGGCTGCGGCACGGCACCGTGTGGATCAACGACTTCCACCCCTACCTGCCGCAGGCGGAGTGGGGCGGCTTCGGCAAGTCGGGCATCGGGCGCGAGCTCGGGCCCTCCGGGCTCGCCGAGTACCGCGAGGCCAAGCACGTCTACCAGAACCTGGAACCGCGCCCGGTGCGCTGGTTCGCGGGCTGACACCCGGCCCGGCCCGACGTGGCCGGCCCACCCGTCCCCCCGTCCCCATTACGCGACAGCACTTTGTGGCGCCCCGCACGAAGAGGAGCAGCAACCCATGCCCGTATACGACTACGTCGTCGTCGGCGGCGGAACCGCAGGTTCGGTGATCGCGTCCCGGCTCACCGAGGACCCGTCCGTCCGCGTCGCCGTCATCGAGGGCGGTCCCTCCGACGTCGACCGCCCCGAAGTCCTCACGCTGCGCCGCTGGATGGGCCTGCTGGGTGGTGAGCTCGACTACGACTACCCCACCACCGAGCAGCCACGCGGCAACTCCCACATCCGGCACAGCCGCGCCCGCGTCCTGGGCGGCTGCTCCTCGCACAACACCCTCATCGCCTTCCAGCCACTGCCGTCCGACTGGGACGAGTGGGCGGCCGCCGGCGCCGAGGGATGGGACGCCGCCTCCATGGCGCCGTACTTCCACAAGCTGCGCAACAACATCGTGCCGGTCGACGAGAGGGACCGGAACGCCATCGCCCGCGACTTCGTCGACGCCGCGCAGGGCGCCATCGGCGTGCCGCGCGTCGAGGGGTTCAACAAGGAGCCCTTCCACGAGGGCGTCGGTTTCTTCGACCTCGCGTACCACCCGGAGGACAACAAGCGCTCGTCCGCCTCGGTCGCGTACCTGCACCCCTTCCTCGACCGGCCGAACCTCCACCTCATGCTGGAGAGCTGGGCGTACAGGCTGGAGTTCGACGGGACCCGGGCGACCGGTGTCCGCGTCCGCACGAAGGACGGCGAGGAGGTGCTCGTCGAGGCGGACCGCGAAGTGCTGGTGTGCGCGGGCGCGGTGGACACCCCGCGGCTGCTGCTGCACTCCGGCATCGGCCCGAAGGCCGATCTCGAAGGGCTCGGGATACCCGTCGTGCACGACCTGCCCGGCGTCGGCGAGAACCTGCTCGACCACCCGGAGTCGGTCATCGTCTGGGAGACGGACGGGCCGATCCCCGAGAACTCGGCGATGGACTCCGACGCGGGCCTGTTCGTACGGCGTGACGCGGCGAGCCGCGGCCCGGACCTGATGTTCCACTTCTACCAGATCCCGTTCACCGACAACCCGGAGCGCCTCGGCTACGAGCGGCCCGAGCACGGCGTGTCGATGACCCCGAACATCCCCAAGCCGCACAGCCGCGGCCGGCTCTTCCTGACCAGCGCCGACCCGGCCGTGAAGCCCGCCCTGGACTTCCGCTACTTCACGGACGAGGACGACTACGACGCCCGGACACTCGTCGACGGCATCCGCATCGCCCGCGAGATAGCCAAGGCCGAGCCGCTGGCGAAGTGGCTCAAGCGCGAGGTCTGCCCCGGCCCCGAGGTCATCTCCGACGAGGACATCAGCGAGTACGCCCGCAAGGTCGCGCACACCGTGTACCACCCGGCGGGCACCTGCCGCATGGGCGCCCGCGAGGACGAAGGTGCCGTAGTGGCACCGGACTTGAGGATCCGTGGACTCGAAGGAATCCGCATCGCCGACGCATCCGTCTTCCCGACGATGCCCGCCGTGAACCCGATGATCGGGGTCCTGATGGTCGGGGAGAAGTGCGCCGAACTGCTTGCTCCGACAACCGCACCGGGAGGTGATGCGTGATGACCGCCGCCGAACCGGTCTTCTCCGTACAGAACCTGTGGAAGGTCTTCGGGCCGAAGGCCGACCGCGTACCCGCGCACAAGGAGTACGCCGACCTGCCCGCCGACGAGCTGCGGGCCCGCACCGGCTGCACCGCCGCCGTGCGTGACGTCTCCTTCGACGTGCGCAAGGGGGAGGTCTTCGTCGTCATGGGGTTGTCCGGCTCCGGCAAGTCCACCCTCGTACGCTGCCTGACCCGCCTCGTCGAGCCCACCTCCGGCACCGTCGTCATCGACGGCGAGGACGTCCTGTCCATGGACCGGACGCGGCTGCGCGAACTGCGCCGCCACCGCGCCTCCATGGTCTTCCAGCACTTCGGCCTGCTGCCGCACCGCACCGTCCTCGACAACGTCGCCTACGGCCTGGAGATCCAGGGCATGGGCCGCTCCGAGCGGCGCGCCAGGGCCGCCGAGGTCGTCGAGAAGGTCGGCCTGGCGGGGATGGGGGAGCGCCGGCCCGGCCAGCTCTCCGGCGGGCAGCAGCAGCGGGTGGGCCTGGCCCGCGCCCTCGCCGTCGACCCCGAAGTGCTGCTCTTCGACGAACCGTTCAGCGCCCTCGACCCGCTGATCCGCCGCGACATGCAGGAAGAGGTCGTCCGCCTGCACCGCGAAGAGGGCCGCACCATGGTCTTCATCACCCACGACCTGAGCGAGGCACTGCGGCTCGGCGACCGGATCGCGCTGATGCGCGACGGCCGGATCGTGCAGCTCGGCACCCCGGAGGAGATCGTCGGCGCGCCCGCCGACGACTACGTAAGGGACTTCGTGCGCGACGTACCGCGCGAGCAGGTCATGACCGTACGCACGGCCATGCGCCCCGCCGGAGACGCGCGCGAGACCGAGACCGGCGCGTCCGTCTCCCCCGACGCCACCGTCTCGGCCGCCATCGAGGCCGTCGCCCGCACCGGCGAGCCCGCCCGCGTCATGGAGAACGGACACTGCGTCGGCATCGTCGACCACCAGGGGCTCCTCGCCGTCGTCGCGGGCCTGGGCACGACGAAGGCGGTCGCCGCATGACGGCGGCCGTCACCGCGCCCGTGAAGGACGGGGCGACGGCGGGGCCCGCCCTGGGCCGGTTCGCCGCTGTCGTACGTCACCGGGCCGGCCGGAAGCTGCTCGCGCTCACCGCCGCCGCGTTCGTGCTCGTACCGCTCGGCATCGTGCTGGGGGGCGGCGGCAGCTGGCCCGCCGGCCTGACCGTCGACGTGTCGGGCCCGCTCGACGACGCCAACCTGTGGGTCATCGACAACCGCGACACCCACCCGCTGTTCCTGTACTTCCTGCTGCACCTCTCCAACACCGCCACCGACGCGGTCGGCGCCGTCTACACCGCCCTGAACGCCCTCGGCTGGCCGGGCTTCGCCGCCCTGGCGGTGCTCTTCGCGTGGCGCGCCGCCGGACTCGGCCGGCGCGGCGCGAAGACGGCGGGCACCGCGGCCGTCGTGTTCGCCGTCTGCGGGCTGCTCGGCATGTGGAACGCCACCCTGCTCACCCTCGCGCTGATGGTGGTGGCGGTCGGCCTCGCCTGCGTACTCGGCATCCTGCTCGGACTCGTGGCCGGCCTCTCCGACCGCTTCCACCGGATGCTGCGCCCGGTGCTCGACACGATGCAGGTCATGCCGGCCTTCGCCTACCTGCTGCCGTTCGTGCTCGTCTTCGGCACCGGTACGCCCGCGGCCCTCCTCTGCACGGTCATCTACGCCGCCCCGCCGATGGCCCGCCTCACGGCGCTCGGTCTGCGCGGCGCCGACGCCGGCGTCCTGGAGGCCTCGTCCTCGCTCGGCGCGAACGGATGGCAGCGGCTGTGGACGGCGCGGCTGCCGCTGGCCCGCAGGGAGATGCTGCTCGGCCTCAACCAGACGATCATGATGGCGCTCTCGATGGTCGTCATCGCGGCGCTCGTCGGCGCCGGCGGTCTCGGCGAAGAGGTCTACTCGGCGCTGTCCACGGTCGACGTCGGCAAGGCGCTCTCGGCCGGCATCCCGATCGTGCTGATCGCGGTCTGGCTCGACCGCACGACCGCGGCGGCGGGCGAGCGGCTCGGCACTTCCACGCCGGGTGCCTCCCGGCTGCTGCACGGGTGGCGCGGCTGGTCGCTGGTCGCGGCGGCCGCCGCGACCGCCGCCGTGGCCGGCCGCGCGCTGTCGGCGCGGACCTGGCCGCAGGGCTGGACGTACGACGTCTCCACGCCCGTCAACAGGGCCCAGGGCTGGGTCACCGAGCACCTCGCCTCGGGCGTCCCGGTCCTCGGCGGCACGGATGTCTGGTCGGAGAACTTCACGCTGTGGGTGCTCAACCCGCTGCGCGACGGCCTGGTCTGGCTGCCCTGGTGGGCGCTGCTGCTGCTCGTCGCCGCTCTGGCGTGGCTGGCCGGGTCGTGGGCGACCGCGCTCACCTCGACGCTCGCGATGGGCGCCGTCGGCGTGCTCGGCGTATGGACGGAGTCCCTCGACACGCTCTCCCAGGTGATCGCGGCGCTCGTCGTGACGCTGCTGCTGGGCTTCGCGCTCGGCGTCGCGGCGGCGCGGGCGGGACGCTTCGAGCGGTGGATGCGGCCGGTGCTGGACGCGATGCAGACGATGCCGCAGTTCGTGTACCTGATCCCGGTGGTCGCGCTGTTCGGCGTCACGCGCGCGTCCGCGATCATCGCGGCCGTCGTGTACGCGCTGCCCGCCGTCGTCCGCATCACCACCCAGGGCATCAGGGACGTCGACCCGTCCGCGCTGGAGGCCGCACGGTCCATGGGCGCGAGCTCCCGCCAGCAGCTCCTCCAGGTCCAGCTGCCGCTGGCCCGCCCGGCGCTCCAGCTCGCCGTCAACCAGGGCGTGGTCCTGGTGCTCGCGGTGGTCGTCGTCGGCGGCCTCGTCGGTGGCGGCGCGCTCGGTTACGACGTGGTGAAGGGCCTCTCGCGCGGCGAGATGGGCGTCGGCGTGACCGCCGGAGCGGCGATCGTCTGCCTCGGGCTCGTGCTCGACCGGCTCACCCAGCCCGGCGCGGCCCGCTCCCGCTCGCACGGCTGACCGCCCGCCCCTCCGCCGCCCGCCCCGCCAGAGAAGAGAGACCCCCTCACCATGCGTACGAACACGCGGAAACTCCGTACGGCCACCGCTTGCGCCGCCGCCCTCGGGCTGCTCGCGCTCAGCGGGTGCACAGCCGCCGAGACCGGCAGGAGCAGCGTCGTCGACGGCGCGAAGACCGTCAGGCTGACCGTCCCGTCGTGGGTCGGGGCCCAGGCCAACACCGCTGTGGCGGCGTACCTCCTGGAGGAGGAGCTGGGCTACACCGTCAAGACCCAGCAGATGGGCGAGGTCCTCGCGTGGGACGCGCTGTCGAGGGGCAACATCGACGGGATCCTGGAGGACTGGGGCCACCCCGAGGAGGAGAAGCGGTACGTCGACACCAAGAAGACCGTCGTCAGGGGCGGCGGTCTCGGTGTCACCGGGCACATCGGCTGGTTCGTGCCGAAGTACTACGCCGACAAACACCCGGACGTCACGGACTGGAAGAACCTCAACACGTACGCCGAGGACTTCCGGACCGCGGAGAGCGGCGGCAAGGGCGAGATCCTCGAGGGATCGCCCGACTACGTCACCAACGACGACGCGCTCATCAAGAACCTGAACCTGGACCTGAAGACGACCTACGCCGGCTCCGAGGCCAGCCAGATCACGGCCATGCAGAAGTACGCCAAGGCCAAGAAGCCGTTCCTGACGTACTGGTGGACGCCGCAGTGGCTGAACGCCGAGATCGAGATGGTCGAGGTGAAGCTGCCGGAGTACAAGGAAGGCTGTGACGCCGTCCCGGAGAAGATCGCCTGCGGCTACCCGGAGACGCCGCTCCAGAAGTTCTTCAACGCGGACTTCGCGAAGAACGGCGGCGAGGCGGCGGAGTTCCTGAAGAACTTCAGGTGGACGACCGAGCAGCAGAACGAGGTCGCCCTGATGATCGCGGACGAGAAGATGGCGCCCGAGGCCGCGGCCGAGAAGTGGGTCAAGGCGAACGAGCCGACGTGGAGGGCCTGGATGCCGGAGAAGTGAGCGGCATCCGGGGCGGGGCGAGGGGCCCGCTGCCGGTACGGGCATTCCCGTACGGGCGGCGGGCCCCTCGCCGTGCGTCAGCGCTTGAAGGCGCCCGGGGTGTAGTGGCCCGGGACCATGCGGGTCGTCACGCCGAACCGGTTCCAGGAGTTGATGACCGCGATCACGGCCGTCAGCTGGGCCAGTTGGACGTCGTCGAAGTGCTCGGCGGCCTTCTCCCACACCTCGTCGGGGACGGCCCCTTCGGTCAGGACGGTCACGGCCTCGGTGAGTTCGAGCGCCGCGGCCTCCTGCTCCGTGTAGAAGTGCCGGGACTCCTCCCAGGTGGCGAGCTGGATGATCCGCTCGACCGTCTCGCCCGCGGCGAGCGCGTCCTTGGAGTGCATGTCGAGGCAGAAGGCGCAGTGGTTGATCTGCGAGGCACGGATCTTGACCAGCTCGACCAGGACGGGGTCGAGGCCCTTCTTCGCCGCGATCTCGAGCGCGAGCATGGCCTTGTAGACCTCGGGCGCCAGTTTCGCCCACTGCAGGCGGGGCGTGTGCTCGTGGGCGTACTCGGTGGCCGTGGCGTTCGCGCCCGTGGTCGGGCCTGTGCTCGTCTCTGTGCTCATGGGGACGACGCTACGGGGGCGTCGGCCCACCGGTATGGTCCATTTCCGTGACGGATTCATGGGCCAATGCGGCGGCGGCCGCCGATGTCACCGCCGATGCCGCCGCCGGAGTCGACCTCCACGTCGAGCTGAGCGGCCGCGGGCTGCGCACGGGCCTGATGGACGCCCTGCGCGAAGCCGTCCGCACGGGACGGCTGGCCCCCGGCACCCGGCTGCCGTCCTCCCGCTCGCTCGCCGTCGACCTCGGAGTCGCCCGCAACACCGTCGCCGACGCGTACACCGGCCTGGTCGCCGAGGGCTGGCTCACCGCCCGCCAGGGCTCGGGCACACATGTCGCCCAGCGGGCCGCCGGCCGGCCGGCCGCCGCGCGCAGGGCCGTGCCCGCCGCCGCGCCCCGGCACGGTGCCCGCCGCACACCGGCGTACAGCCTCATGCCCGGCGCCCCCGACCTCGCGTCCTTTCCGCGCGCCGAGTGGCTGAAGGCGGCCAGGCGCGCGTTGACCGCCGCGCCGCACGAGGCCTTCGGGTACGGCGACCCGCGCGGGCGCGTCGAGCTGCGCACCGCCGTCGCCGAGTACCTGGCGCGGGCGCGCGGTGTGCGTGCCACGCCGGACCGGGTCGTCATCTGCTCGGGCTTCGCGCACGGCCTGGGGCTCATGGCGAAGGTGCTGAGGGAGCGCCGCGTGCGGGAGGTGGCGGTGGAGTCGTACGGCCTCGACGTCCACCGGAACCTGCTCACGGACGCGGGGCTGCGCACCCCGGCGCTGGGGTTCGACGGGCTCGGTTCGCGCACCGGGGAGCTGGGGGAGCCGGGGGAGCTGCGGGGCGTCGGGGCGGTGCTGCTGACGGCGGCCCACCAGTTCCCGATCGGGGTCGCGCTGCATCCGGACCGCCGCGCGGCAGCCGTCGACTGGGCGCGCGGTACGGGCGGGCTGATCCTGGAGGACGACTACGACGGGGAGTTCCGCTACGACCGGCAGCCCGTCGGCGCCCTTCAGGGACTCGATCCGGAACGCGTGGTCTACCTGGGGACGGCGAGCAAGTCGCTCGCGCCGGGGCTGCGGCTGGGCTGGATGGTGCTGCCCCAGGAGCTCGTGGAGGAGGTGACGGAGGCCAAGGGCCCGGTCGACTGGGTGTCGAGCGCGCCGGACCAGCTCACGCTCGCGGAGTTCATCGGCTCGGGGGCGTACGACCGCCATGTGCGCTCCATGCGGCTGCGCTACCGGCGGCGCCGCGACCAGCTGGTGGCGGCGCTGGCGGAGCGGGCGCCGGACGTACGGGTGACGGGGATCGCGGCGGGGCTGCACGCGGTGCTCGAACTGCCGGCGGGCACGGAACCGTCCGTGGTGCAGGCGGCGGCGTGGCAGGGGCTCGCGCTGTACGGCGTGGACAGCTTCCGGCATCCGTCGGTGGAGCGGGACCGGGACGCCCTGGTCATCGGATACGGAACACCGCCGGACAGCGCGTGGGCGGGGGCGCTGGACGCGCTGTGCCGGGCGCTGCCGTGAGTGACGGCTCGCGCCCGGCGGAGGGGGGGAGCCCCGGCCGGACGGGGGGACCGACCGGGGCCGTAGGGGGTGTGGGTGCGGCGGACGCCTTCCGGCTTCTCGTTCCGCCCCACATAAGGGTGAACGATAAACCACTCTCGCGAGTTCACGGACGGCGGCCTCAGTCTTTCGCGGAAGGGGCCGGGGCCGTCTCCTGCGCCACCGCGCCGACCGACGCCTCACCGAACCGGGCCAGGGCGAGCGCCCCCGCCACCGCCACCACGAACCCCGCGACCGCGGCCGCCGCCAGGCCGTCCCGCGTACGGTCGCCGAGCCAGACGACGCCCACCACCGCCGGGCCGACCGTCTCGCCGACCACCATGCCCGCCGTCGCCGTGGTCACCGAACCGCGCTGGAACGCAGAGGCGAGCAGCAGGAACGCCGCACCGCCGGCCAGCAGCAGCGCGTACACGGCGGGGTCGGCGACGAGCGCCGAAGGCGTCAGGCCGTCGAGCAGCCGCACCGAGACCGACACCACCCCGAAGCCGGTGCCCGCGCCGAGCCCCAGGACCAGGGCGCGGGACCGGCCGGGCAGGCGGCCCGCCGGAGCGCCCGCGAGCAGCACGGCGCCCGCGACGCCCAGGAGGACGTACCGCAGGGCGGGCGGGCCCTCGCTTCCGCCTTCCGCGCCGGAGGAGAACCCGAGCACCGCCAGGCCCGCGCAGACCGCGGCCACCGCGCCCCACTCCGTACGGCTGAGGCGGACCCGCAGCACACGGGCGGCGGCCACCGCGGTGACGGCGAGGCTCGCGGACTGGGCCGCCTCGACGGCGTAGAGGGGGATGGTGAGCAGGGCGACGACCTGGAGGGTGAAGCTGAGGCCGTAGAGGGCGAGACCGACGGCGTACCGCCACTGGCGCAGGGAGCGCAGCAGCAGCCGCACGTCGACTCCGCTGCCGGTGCCGGGCCGCGCGGCGCGGGTCGCGACGGCCTGGAGGACGGAGGCCGTACCGATGCAGACCGCCGAGCAGAAAGCGCAGATCATCCCAAGGAGCACAAAACGACTCTAGGGGGGAAGGGAACACACACCGGGTTCCGGTGGCGGAAGCGGGCCATCTAGTCTGTCGGACGGTCCGAAGGATCTGTTCGAACGGCGGGGAAGGGACCGGAACATGGCGGTACGACGGCGCAAACTGAGGTCGGGCACCGTGCTGCTCGGCGGCATGGGCGTCCTCGCGGCGACGCTCACCGCCTGCGGCTCGGAACCCGACCGGCGGTGCGTGGACCCGAAGACCCACAAAGTGCTGCCCGACTACAAGTGCGACGACGACGGCACCGGCAGGTACTACTACGGCGGCCACGTCAGCAGCGGCAAGGTAACGGACGGCAGCTTCGACAAGTCCGCGGTCGACCGGGGCGGCTTCGGCTCCGGCTCCGGCTCCGGCGGCGGCTGACGGACCGTGGAATCTCCAGGGACCCCGGGTACCCACCGATGAAGCGGCACACGATCGAACCCCGCCCCGACTGGCAGCGGACCGTCGAGGAGCAGGGCCTCGTCTATCCGCTGACCCGCTTCCCCGACGGGTCGCTGCGCCCGTACTGGGACGAGAGCGCGTACTACGCGTTCTCCCTGCCCGAGGTCGAGGCGATGGAGGAGGTCGTCGAGGAACTGCACGCCATGTGCCTGGCCGCCGCCGCGCACATCGTCGAGCACGACCGCTTCGCCGACCTCGGCATCACGGACCCGAAACTGGCCTCGCGCGTCGCCGCCTCCTGGCACCGACGGGCCGAACTCCCCTCCGTGTACGGGAGGTTCGACCTGCGGTACGACGGCACGGGCCCCGCCAAGATGCTGGAGTACAACGCCGACACGCCCACCTCGCTGGTGGAGGCGGCCAGCCCGCAGTGGTTCTGGATGGAGGAGCGCTTCCCCGGCGCCGACCAGTGGAACTCCCTTCACGAGCGGCTCGTCGAAGCCTGGCGGCGCCAGGCGCCGCTCCTGCCGCCCGGGCCGCTGCACTTCGTCCACTCGGAGGGAGACGAGCTCGGCGAGGACCTGATGACGGTGGCGTACCTGCGTGAGACCGCCCAGCAGGCCGGCATCGCCACCGAGGCGCTGTCCGTCGAGCAGATCGGCTGGGACCGGCTCTCGGGCCGCTTCGTCGACGGCCGTCTGCGCTTCATCCGCAGCTGCTTCAAGCTCTACCCGTGGGAGTGGCTGACGACCGACCGCTTCGGCCCGCACGTCCTGGACACCCTCGACAACGGCGGCGGCACCGGCACCACCTGCTGGATCGAGCCGGCCTGGAAGATGCTGCTCTCCAACAAGGCGCTGCTGGCGATCCTCTGGGAGCTCTACCCCGGCCACCCGAACCTGCTCGCCGCCTACCTCGACGGCCCCCGCGAACTGGCCGCCGCCGACGGTCCCGGGTACGTCGCCAAGCCGCTGCTCGGCCGCGAGGGCGCGGGCGTCACGGTCCACGCCCCGGGCACGGCCCCCGCTCCGGCCGCGGGCGAACAGCGCCTCTGCTACCAGGAGCTGGCCCCGCTGCCCGACTTCGACGGCAACCGCGTGGTGCTCGGAGCGTGGGTCGTCGAGAACGAGGCGGCCGGTCTGGGCATCCGCGAGTCGTCGGGTCTGGTCACGGACGAGTACGCCCGCTTCCTGCCCCACGTCATTCTCTGAGGGCCGGCGGCGGGCCGGGGCGTCAGTCCAATGGGCCACCCCGCGTGCAGCGCGCCGCCCCGAAGGACACTCTGCTCACGTGGGCCGGGGTGAGGTCCAGGGGTGGGCCCGCTCAGGCCCGGCGCACCTGCCGGGCCCTCACTCTCCAGGAGTTCGCATGCCCGCACGCACCGTCAAGGCAGCGCTCGCGCTCGCCGTCGTCTCCGCGCTGGCCCTGGCAGCCGGCCCGGCACAAGCCGGGAGCGACAGCCGGGACACGGACAAGAAGAGGCAGGCCGACCTGGCCAAGGCCTATGTGGCGACGGCCAAGTACCTCTGGGAGCCGCTCGCGGTGCAGCACGGCTTCAAGCGGACCGACGAATGCGCGGACCTGCCGGACGTGGGCGCCATGGGCCACCACTACGTCAACGAGAAGAACGTCGGCTCCACCGACCCGGCCCGGCCGGCGGCCCTGCTGTACGAGCCCGGGCCGAAGGGCGAGAAGCGGAAGCTGGTGGGGGTGGAGTACCTCGTCGTCGACCGTGACCAGAACCTCGGGACGGACGACGACCGCCCGACGATGTTCGGCCAGAAGTTCGACGGGCCGATGGAAGGCCACGAGCCGGGCATGCCGATCCACTACGACCTGCACGTCTGGCTGTACAAGACCAACCCGAAGGGGTTGTTCGACCCGTGGAACCCCACGGTGCGCTGCCCCGCGTCCTGACCGCGGTCCGACCTCGCTCCGGCCGTGCCCGTGCGTCCGCCGCGGGGCGCCGCGGCGGACGCACGGGCACGGACCCGCCTACCCCCGGCCCTCCAGCACCGCGCCGAGCTGGTCGAGGCCCCAGTCCAGGTCCTCCTTGCTGATCACCAGCGGCGGGGCGATCCGGATCGTCGAACCGTGGGTGTCCTTGACCAGGACACCCCGGTCCATCAGCTTCTCGGAGATCTGCCGGCCGGTGCCGAGCGACGGGGCGATGTCGATGCCCGCCCACAGCCCGCGGCCGCGCACCGCCTCCACCGCGCCGCCGCCCACCAGCAGCCCCAGCTTCTGGTGGAGGTGGTCGCCGAGCTCGGTGGCGCGCTCCTGGAACTCACCGGTGCGCAGCATCGCGATGACCTCCAGCGCCACCGCGCAGGCCAGCGGGTTCCCGCCGAACGTCGAACCGTGCTCGCCCGGCCGGTAGACGCCCAGCACCTCGGCCGACGACACGACCGCGGACACCGGCACGACACCGCCGCCCAGCGCCTTGCCCAGGACGTACATGTCCGGGACCACACCCTCGTGCTCACAGGCGAAGGTCTTGCCCGTACGCCCGAGACCCGACTGGATCTCGTCCGCGATGAAGAGCACGTTCCGCTCGCGGGTCAGCTCCCGTACGCCCGCCAGGTACCCGGCCGGCGGCACCAGGACCCCCGCCTCGCCCTGGATGGGTTCGAGCAGCACGGCCACGGTGTTGTCGGTCACCGCGGCGTCGAGCGCCGTCAGGTCGCCGTACGGGACGATCTCGAAGCCCGGCGTGTAGGGGCCGAAGTCCGCGCGGGCCTCGTGGTCCGTCGAGAAGCTGACGACGGTCGTCGTGCGGCCGTGGAAGTTGTTGGCCGCGACGACGATCTTCGCCGTGCCGTCCATCACGCCCTTCACCTTGTAGCCCCACTTGCGGGCCGTCTTCACGGCGGTCTCCACCGCCTCGGCCCCGGTGTTCATCGGCAGCACCATGTCCATGCCGCACAGCTCGGCGAGTCGCGCGCAGAACTCGGCGAACCGGTCGTGGTGGAAGGCCCGCGAGGTCAGCGTCACTCTGTCCAGCTGCGCCTTGGCGGCGTCGATGAGCCGGCGGTTGCCGTGGCCGAAGTTGAGCGCGGAGTACCCGGCGAGCATGTCGAGGTAGCGGCGCCCCTCGACGTCGGTCATCCAGGCACCGTCCGCCGAGGTGACGACGACGGGGAGAGGACGGTAGTTGTGCGCGCTGTGCGCCTCCGCAGAGGTGATGGCGGCTTGGGTGGTCGGCACGGGGTCTCCGATCGTCGGGACGAATCCATCCGGCGAGGGGCGGGAACGACGCCCCTTTCTATCGTCGCTCGTATGCCGGACGAAGAAACCATGCGCGGCGGCGAGGCCGCTAGGGTGGCGGTACGCACGGCGACTGGCGTACGCGGAACGGACCGCGGGGAAGCCGCGCGGGGAACCCCAGCACGAGGTGCCGCCCGCCTGGGCACCCCGGGATCACGACCGGTCACACACCCGCTCGCCCCGGAGGACGGCATGACTCTCCCGCTCAGCCACCCCGCCCTGTCCGCCACGGACCCCGAGATCGCCGCACTGGTCGGCGCCGAAGAACAGCTCCAGGCCGACACCCTGCGCCTGATCCCCAGCGAGAACTACGTCTCGCAGGCCGTACTCGAAGCCTCCGGCACCGTCCTGCAGAACAAGTACAGCGAGGGCTACGCGGGCCGGCGCTACTACGAGGGCCAGCAGAACATCGACCAGGTCGAGCTGCTCGCCACCACCCGCGCCAAGACCCTGTTCGGCGTCGAGCACGCCAACGTCCAGCCCTACTCGGGCTCGCCCGCCAACCTCGCCGTCTACCTCGCCTTCGCCGAGCCCGGTGACACCGTGATGGGCATGGCCCTCCCGATGGGCGGCCACCTCACCCACGGCTGGGGCGTCTCGGCCACCGGCAAGTGGTTCCGCGGCGTCCAGTACGGCGTACGCCCCGACACCGGGCTCATCGACTTCGACGAGGTGCGCGAACTCGCCCTCAAGGAACGCCCGAAGCTGATCTTCTGCGGTGGCACCGCCCTTCCCCGCACCATCGACTTCGCGGCCTTCGCGGAGATCGCCCGCGAGTCCGGCGCCGTACTCGTCGCGGACATCGCGCACATCGCCGGACTGATCGCGGGCGGCGCCCACCCGTCCCCGGTCCCGCACGCCGACGTGATCTCCACGACCACCCACAAGACCCTGCGCGGCCCGCGCGGCGCGATGCTGATGTCCCGTGAGGAGCACGCCAGGGCCATCGACAAGGCGGTCTTCCCCGGCCTCCAGGGCGGCCCGCACAACCAGACCACCGCGGCCGTCGCCGTCGCCCTCCACGAGGCGGCCCAGCCCTCCTTCCGCGACTACGCGCACGCGGTCGTCGCCAATGCCGAGGCGCTCGCCGAGGCGCTGCTCGCGCGCGGCTTCGACCTGGTCTCGGGCGGCACCGACAACCACCTGATCCTGATGGACCTCACCCCCAAGGACGTGCCGGGCAAGGTGGCGGCGAAGGCGCTCGACCGGGCCGGGATCGTCGTCAACTACAACACCGTCCCGTACGACCCGAGGAAGCCGTTCGACCCCTCCGGCGTCCGCATCGGCACCCCCTCCCTCACCTCGCGCGGTCTCGGCACGGAGCACATGCCGGCCGTCGCCGGCTGGATCGACCGGGGCGTCACCGCCGCCCGCACCGGTGACGAGGAGGCGCTCACGGCGATCCGCGCCGAGGTCGCCGACCTCATGGCCGCCTTCCCGGCGCCGGGCCTCCCCACGGACTGACGTCCCCCACCCGCCGGTGAGTTGACGACGAGGCCCCGCCGGGCCGGGGCCTCGCGGTCCCGGCTCCGGCGGGCCCCGCGGGCTTCCCCTAGCCGGCGGACTCCGCGAGCTCCACCGCGCGCTCCAGGGACGCCACCCCCTCCAGCCGCAGCGTCAGCTCCCCGGACCGCTGCCAGAGCAGCGTCGGTCCCGCCGCCCTGACCTGCGGTGTGTACGGCCGGCCGTCCCCGTCCACGAGCAGCAGCGTCAGCCGGTGACGCTCCGGAAACCACAGGGCCGCCCGTCCGTGCACCTCCGTGTACTCGGCGGGCACCGGCGTCGACTTGTGGAAGAGCGGATCGACGGCCGCCCTGAACGCGTCGATCCGCACGGTCCGGCCGCCGTCCGCCCGCCAGCACACCGACAGCACCCGCCGGTCGCGCGAGACCGAGGCCGCGCCGGGCGCACCCAGCCCGCGCGGCAGCACCGGGTCGAAGCCCGCCCGCAGCGCCGCCTCCGCCACCGTCAGCCCGTCCGGGCAGCCGGGCGCCCCGCCGCCGGGCGGCCCCGGCGGCGGCGGGGTATTCGGGTCGTACCGCACCTCCACGCCGCCGAAGCCGAACCAGTCCGCGACGGCCGCCCGCACCGGGGGCGTGAGCACCAGCATGACCAGGAGCCCGGACAGGGCGGCGGTCAGCAGCCGCCACCTGCGCCGCGCCCAGGCCCGCGCCCGCTCACCGCGCCCCGCGGGCCGGGCGGCCACCGGCACGGCCCGCGCCTCCGTGACGATCTGCGCCAGCACCCGCTCGGCCATCGTCGCCCCGTCGACGTCCGGGACCCCCATCCGCCGCCCCAGCCCGCGCAACTCCTCCCGCAACTCCTCCTGCCGTTCCTGCCACTGCTCCTTCCGGGGCCCTTCCGGTAGCCCGTCCGAGTGCTTCTCACCCATGCCCATCACCCCCTTCCCGCCCTTCCCACTGCCCCGGCAGGATCCGCCCCAGCTTCCGCAGCCCCCGGTTCAGCCGGGACTTCACCGTGCCCCGCGGCCACCCCAGCGCCTCCGCCGTCTCCGCCTCGTCCATCTCCAGCAGGTAGCGGTACGTGACGACCCGGCGCTGATCCTCGTTCAGCTCGCCCAGCGCCGCCAGCAGCAGCGCCCGCCGCTCCTCCGCCAGCGCCGCCGCCGCCGGGTCGGCCGACTCCGGTATCACCGGCCCGGCGCCGAGCAGCGCCGCCTCCCGCCCCGTGGCGGCCCGCAGCCGCCCTGCGGAGCGAACTGTGTTTTTCGTCTCATTCGCGACAATACGCAGCAACCAGGGCCGGAAGGCCGAGCCCTCCCTGAAGCGTCCCAGCGACTGGTACGCCTTGAAGAAGGCCGCCTGCACCACGTCTTCCGCGTCCGCACCGGCTCCGAGGGCCACCGCCGCCCTGAGCGCGATTCCGGTGTGGGCGCGCACCAGTTCCGCGTACGCCTCGGGCTCCCCGGACCGTACGCGCGCGATCGCCGCAGCATCGCCGATGCCGATGCGGCCCCCCTCCAGGATCCCCTCCCGCGCCCTCACTCTCTTGATACACCGGAGAACCGAGTGGGGTTCCACACCTGAGAGAATGAGTCCATGGCCTCTGATCGTCCTCGCGTGCTCTCCGGCATCCAGCCCACCGCAGGCTCGTTCCACCTCGGCAACTACCTTGGCGCCGTGCGCCAGTGGGTCGCCCTGCAGGAATCGCACGACGCCTTCTACATGGTCGTCGACCTGCATGCGATCACCGTTCCGCAGGACCCCGTCGAACTGCGCGCCAACACCCGTCTCGCCGCCGCCCAGCTGCTGGCCGCCGGCCTCGATCCGGACCGCTGCACGCTCTTCGTCCAGAGCCACGTGCCCGAGCACGCCCAGCTCGGCTGGGTCATGAACTGCCTCACCGGGTTCGGCGAGGCCTCCCGCATGACGCAGTTCAAGGACAAGTCCGCCAAGCAGGGCGCCGACCGCGCCACCGTCGGCCTCTTCACGTACCCGGTCCTCCAGGTCGCGGACATCCTGCTCTACCAGGCCAACGAGGTCCCCGTCGGCGAGGACCAGCGCCAGCACGTCGAGCTGACCCGCGACCTCGCCGAGCGCTTCAACGGCCGCTTCGGCGACACGTTCACCGTCCCGGCGCCGTACATCCTCAAGGAGACGGCGAAGATCTTCGATCTCCAGGACCCGGCGATCAAGATGAGCAAGTCGGCGTCGACGCCGAAGGGGCTGATCAACCTGCTCGACGAGCCCAAGGTGACCGCCAAGAAGATCAAGAGCGCGGTCACGGACACGGACACCGTGATCCGGTACGACGCCGTGGAGAAGCCGGGCGTGAGCAACCTTCTCTCGATCTACTCCACGCTCACCGGCGAGACCGTCGCCGACCTGGAGAAGAAGTACGAGGGCAAGATGTACGGCGCCCTCAAGACGGACCTCGCCGAGGTGATGGTGGAGTTCGTCACGCCGTTCCGGACCCGCACCCAGGAATATCTGGGGGACCCGGAGACGCTGGACTCGATCCTGGCCAAGGGCGCCGAGAAGGCCCGTACGGTCGCCGCGGAGACCCTCGCCCAGACCTACGAGAAGATCGGTCTGCTGCCCGCCAAGCACTGAGCCCGAGCGGCCGGTCCGGACCGGGACCAAGGTCCGGACCAGTGCCCCGACCAAGGACTCTGGCCACAAGGGCTGCGCTCCCGCCACACTGCACACAGGCACACCGCACCACCGCCACAGGACGTACCGGACGACGACGGAGGAGAACGACGTGGGGACCGTAACGCTCGGCGTTTCGATCGCGGTCCCGGAGCCGTACGGCAGCCTGCTCCAGGAGCGGCGCGCGAGCTTCGGGGACCCTGCCGCACACGGCATCCCCACACACGTCACCCTCCTCCCGCCCACCGAGGTCGACGCGGAACTGCTGCCCGCCGTCGACGCCCACCTCGCGCAGGTCGCGTCGTCCGGGCGCGCCTTCCCGATGCGCCTGTCGGGCACGGGCACGTTCCGCCCGCTCTCCCCGGTCGTCTTCGTGCAGGTCGTCGAGGGCGCGGCGGCCTGCTCCTGGCTCCAGAAGCGGGTCCGGGACGCGTCGGGCCCGCTCGTGCGCGAGCTCCAGTTCCCGTACCACCCGCACGTCACGGTCGCCCACGGCATCTCCGAAGAGGGCATGGACCGGGCGTACGAGGAGCTTTCCGCGTACGAGGCGCAGTGGGCCTGCGCCGGTTTCGCGCTGTACGAGCAGGGCGCGGACGGCGTGTGGCGCAAGCTCCGCGAGTACACGTTCGGGGGCCGTGCCGCGAGCGTGGTGCCGGCCCAGAACTCGCCCGTGGACCAGCCCGCGGCGCCTTCGCTGAGGTCCTGACCCCGGGAGGGGCCCACGGCCGGACCGTACGGCCGCGACGCGGGACACCAGCGGGTGAAAGCGCGCTGTTTCCCGCCGCGGAGGGTAGACGCACGTCATGGACTGGCTGAAGAACCTGCCCGTCGTCGGCCCGTTCATGACGCGGCTGGCGGTCACCCACGCATGGCGTACGTACGAGACGCTCGACCGGGTCCACTGGACCCGGCTGGCCGCCGCGATCACCTTCATCAGTTTCCTCGCGCTCTTCCCGCTGATCACCGTCACCGCCTCGATCGGCGCGGCCCTGCTCTCCGACGAGCAGCTGCACCGCATGGAGAGCAAGCTCGCCGAGCAGGTGCCCGGCATCTCCGAACAGCTCGACCTCGCCTCCCTCGTGCAGAACGCGGGCACCATCGGCCTCGTCGCCGGCGCCCTGCTGCTCTTCACCGGCATCGGATGGGTCGGCTCGCTGAGGGAGTGCCTCCGGGCCGTGTGGGACCTGGACGGCACGGACGAGGGCAACCCCGTCGTGCGCAAGCTCATGGACGGCGTGGTGCTGTGCGGCCTCGGCGCGATCGGGCTCGCGTCCTGGGCGGCCTCCTCGGCCGGTTCGACGGCGGTCGACTGGACCGCCGAGCGGTCCGGCCTCTCCGAGAGCGGCGCGGGCGGCGTGCTGCTGCAGATCCTCGCCCTCGCCCTCGCGGCCGGTGCGGACTTCCTGATCCTGCTGTACGTCCTGACCCTGTTGCCGGGGGTGCACCCGGTCAGGCACCGGCTGATCACGGCGTCCCTCATCGGCGCGGTCGGCTTCGAGCTGCTCAAGCTGCTGCTGGGCAGCTACATGAAGGGCGTCGCCGCGAAGAGCATGTACGGGGCGTTCGGCGTCCCCGTCGCGCTGCTGCTGTGGATCAACCTCACGGCGAAGCTGCTGCTGTGCTGCGCCGCCTGGACGGCGACGCGGCACGACAGCGAACGGGCGGAGGAAGAGGGGACCGGCTCCGGCGCCGGTGCGCCGGCTAGCGGCGCGGGCGGCGACGCGACAGGGCAGGCAGTGGCCAGCGCCGGTTGACCAGGAACACCCCGGCGGCCAGCGCCACCAGCGCACCGCCCGTGATCGCGAGCGCGGCGCCGACGCCACTGGCGCCGCCGTCGGTCGCCGCGAGCCGGGTCGTCGTGTCCCGCGCGGCGCCGGCGGTCTCCCCGTCGCCGCCCTTGCCCTTGGCCGGCGGCGCCCCCCGGCCGGTCCTGGCGGACTTCGGCGGCACCAGTTCGCCCACCGGGGCGGCCTTCCCCGACGCCGCGAAGCCCCAGTCGAGGAGACGGGCGGCCTCCTTGTAGACGGCGTGGCCCTCGCTCGCGGACGGGTTCATGACGGTGACGAGCAGCACCTTGTCACCGCGTTGCGCGACACCGGTGAACGTCGCTCCCGCGTGCGTGGTGTTGCCGTTCTTGACGCCCGCGATGCCCTTGTACGGGGTGACCCCCAGGTCGCCGGTCAGCAGGCGGTTGGTGTTCTGGATCTCGAAGCTCTCGCGCTCCTTCCCCTTCTTCTTCTCGCCGGGGAACGTGGCGCTCACCGTCGAGCAGTACTCGCGGAAGTCCTTCTTCTGCATGCCGCTGCGGGCGATGAGCGTCAGGTCGTACGCGCTGCTGACCTGGTTCTTCGCGTCGTAACCGTCGGGTGAGACGACGGTGGTGTCCAGCGCCTGGAGCTCGTCCGCGTGCTTCTGCATGTCCACGACGGTCTTGTCCCACCCCCCGTTCATCTCCGACAGGACGTGCACGGCGTCGTTGCCGGAGCGCAGGAACACACCGAGCCACAGGTCGTGGACGGAGTACGTGTGGTCCTCCTTGATGCCGACGAGGCTGCTGCCCTCGCCGACGTCCGCCAGCTCCTCGTCCGTCACCCTGTGCACCCGCGTCTTGGGCAGCCGGGGCAGGACCGTGTCCGCGAAGAGCATCTTCAGGGTGGACGCGGGGGGCAGCCGCCAGTGGGCGTTGTGCGAGGCGAGCACGTCGCCCGATTCGGCGTCGGCGACGATCCACGACCGGCTGCTCAGCTCCTTCGGCAGGACGGGTGCGTCCGGGCCGAGCTCCACCTGCGTACCGGGCTGCCCGAGCCGCGCTCCGCCGACCGTCGACATGAGGGCGGGAGGCTTCGGCTGCTTGGCGCCGGGCTTGTCGTCCGCGGTCGCCGCGTGCGCGGGCAGGGCGGTGAGTGCGGGCAGCAGCGCGGCGGAGAGAACCGTCAGAGCGGTCCTTTTAACGACAGGCACGATCGAGAACGTACAGGGCGCCGGTGTGGATGTGGACATGGCGGGGACCACCCGTCGCGGGCTCCGCCGGGGGGAGCCCGCGACGGTGTCCGTGTACGCGCCCGGGCCCGCGTCCCCACCCCGGCGGCGGAGGCCGGAGAACGGTGGCGATACTGGGCTCATGAAGCTCAGCCGCCCCGTCTCCTGGTTCCTGCTCGCCTTCGGGGTGTGGAGCTGGTTCATCTGGATCACTTTCGTCAAAAACCTGTGGAAGGACGGCAGCGGGCTCGCCTTCGACGACGCGGGTGACCCGACCACGTACTTCTGGGTGCACCTGCTGCTCGCCGTCACGTCCTTTCTTCTGGGGACGGCCGTCGGGGTGATCGGGTTGCGTGGGGTGCGTGCCCTGCGTCGTGAGCGGAGCCGGGGATAACCATGGGTGCCGTACTGGGTGTCGTCGTGGGCGTGCTGGTGGCCGTCGGTCTGATCGGTGGGGCGCACTGGTACGTGTGGCGGCGGCTGGTCCGCGACACGACCGTGCCGGGTGGTGCCGCCCGGCGGGCGGGCACGGTGGCGGCGGTGGTGCTGCCGCTGCTGGCGGTGGGCGCGCTCGTCTCGGGGCGCTCCGGCGCACCGTTCTGGGCGCAGCAGGTGCTGGCGTGGCCGGGGTTCCTGTGGCTGGCGGTGCTGATGTACCTGCTGCTGGCGCTGGTGGCGGGCGAGGCGGTGCGGCCCCTGCTGCGGTGGTGGCTGGGGCGCAGGGTCGGCGCGTCGCCGGACGGGGTGTCAGGGGAGACTTCCGCCACCCCGCCCCTCCCCGCGGCCGGGGGGCGGGCCGCCCGGGCCCCCGGCAGCGGCCGGATGCCGGCCGTGGCGGCGCCGGACGGCACGGGGACGGGCACGACGCACACGGGCACGCACACCGGCACGGACACGGTGACCGCGCCCGCGGCCTCCGTGGCGCCTCCCGCTCCCGCTCCCGCTCCCGCCGACGGGAACGGTGGAACCGGCAGGACCACCGGCGCCGGCCCCTCGGGGGACCTCTCGCGGCGGCTGTTCGTCTCACGGGTGGTGGGCGCCGGTGCCGCGGTGGCCGCGCTCGGAACCGTCGGGTACGGGACCTACGGGGTGCTGCGCGGTCCGCAGGTGAAGCGGGTCCGGGTGCCGCTGGCCAGACTGCCGCGGAGCGCGCACGGGTTCCGGATCGCCGTCGTCAGCGACGTACACCTGGGGCCGATCCTCGGACGCGCGCACACCCGGCGGATCGTCGACACCATCAACTCCGTCCAGCCCGACCTGGTGGCGGTCGTCGGTGACCTCGTCGACGGGAGCGTGGCCGACCTGGGGCCCGCCGCCGAACCGTTGGCGCAGCTCCGGGCCCGCCACGGGTCCTTCTTCGTGACGGGCAACCACGAGTACTTCTCCGGCGCCGGGCAGTGGGTCGAGCACGTGCGCGAACTCGGTCTGCGGCCGCTGGAGAACGACCGCGTCGAGATCGCCGGCTTCGACCTCGCCGGGGTCAATGACGTCGCGGGCGAGAGCGAGGGCCAGGGTCCCGACTTCGTACGGGCGCTGGGGGACCGGGACCGCACCCGCGCCAGCGTCCTGCTCGCGCACCAGCCCGTCGTCATCCACGACGCGGTGGAGCACGGAGTGGACCTGCAGCTGTCCGGGCACACCCACGGCGGCCAGCTCTGGCCCGGCAACCACATCGCCGCCCTGGCCAATCCGACCGTCGCCGGTCTTGAGCGGTACGGGGACACCCAGCTGTACGTCTCGCGGGGTGCGGGCGCGTGGGGCCCGCCCGTCCGGGTCGGCGCGCAGTCCGACATCACCGTCGTGGAACTGGCTTCCCGCCAGGCGTGACAGCCTGCCGCTCCCCGGCCACGGAGCCGCAGGGCCGCGGGCGGGGGAGGCGGGGGCCGGCCGCGCACCGGCCGGCCGCCGGTGCCCCGCCGCCGGTCAGTGCGCCTTGCGGGAGGCCGCCGCCTGGGCCATCCCCGGCAGGAAGTCCGTGAACAGCTCGTGCACTTCGCGTACGAGCGGACGCAGCACCCGGAAGCGGGAGAGGGCGACCCCGCGGCTGGTGAGGCGGGCGCCGCGTTCGGCGAGGCGGCGGCTGCGCTCCCGGTCCTCGGAGCGGTCGAACACCCAGTACAGGACGAGTCCCATCTGGGAGAGCCACATCAACTCGGGGAGGATGTCGCGCAGTTCCTCGGGGACCTTGGCCCTCGCCCCGGCCAGGACCTCCCGGTGGACGGCGATGGCCGCCTCGCGGGCGTGCTCCGACTCGGGGGAGAAGGGGCTCAGCGGGCTCTCGGGGTCCGCGGCGTTCTTGAAGAACTGGGCCGCGAACTCGTGGTACGGCGCGGCGATGTCCAGCCAGGCCTTCAGCACCCCGGCCATCCGCGCCTCCAGGTCGGTCTCCCGGTCCAGCACGGGCCGGACCGCCGCCTGGTGTTCGGCGGCGATCCGGTCGTAGAAGCCCTGGACGAGGTGTTCCTTGGAGCCGAAGTAGTAGTACGCGTTCCCTACGGAGACGCCCGCCTCCTTGGCGATGGCCCGCATGGTCGTCCTGTCGTAACCGCGCTCCTGGAAGAGCTTGAGGGCGGTTTCGAGGATGAGCGTGCGGGTCTGCTCGCTCTTGGGGGCCTTGTCTTCTTTCACGGTGACCGAGCCTAGCCGGGGACGGAGCACCGGTCGCCGCAGGGCGGGGTGCCCCCGGCTCCTGGAGCGGCAGCGGTTCGGCTTACTCGCGAGCGTCAGGAGCACCGGTCACCCGCACCGGTCGACCGTGCTCTACGACCGGGACCCCGAGGAGCGCGTCCTGGGCGTCTCCTCCACGGCCGACGCCTGAAGGCCCGTCAGCTCCGCCGCGACCCGCACACCTCACTGCACGTCAGCGGCCCGGACGTCCGGTCCTCCGCCGTGGCCGAGGGCGAGGCGGAGATAGTGGACCCGGCGGACGGGGCGGCCCCCGCCGGCCGGCCGGCGCCCGACCGGCGCGTGACGATCCGGATCCGGGTCTCCCGCCTGTACGGGACCGCCCTCGACATCCCCGCCCAGGACTGAGGACTCAGTGCGCACGCCGGATCCGCGGCGCGCCCGTCACGGACATCACCAGCGAGTACAGCGTCGTCGTGGCCGTGATGAACGCGCGGTTGTTCTTCGGGCCGCCGAAGGAGATGTTCGAGACCGCCTCGGGGACGCGGACGCGGCCGATGAGCGTGCCGTCCGGGTCGTAGCAGTGCACCCCGTCGTCCATCGCGGCCACCCACAGCCGGCCCTCGTCGTCGAAGCGGATGTTGTCGAAGCGCGCTCCGTCCCCGGCCTCGGCGAAGACCTTGCCGTCGGAGAGGGCGCCGCCCTCCCGCACGTCGAAGACGCGGATGCACCCGGCCCGCGTGTCGGAGACGTACAACTGCCGTTCGTCGGGGGAGAAGACGAGGCCGTTCGGCGCCTCGGTGCTGTCGGTGACCAGCCGGACCTCGCCGGTGGCGGGATCCGCCCGGTAGACGTTGCAGGAACCGATCTCGCTCTCCGCGCGGAAGCCCTCGTAGTCGCTGGTGATCCCGAAGTCGGGGTCGGAGAACCAGACGGAACCGTCGGAGTGCACGGTCGCGTCGTTCGGGCTGTTGAGCCGCTTGCCCTCGAAGCGGTCGGCGACGACGGTGACCGTGCCGTCGTGCTCGGTGCGGCTGACGCGGCGGTTGCCCTGCTCGCAGCTGATCAGCCGGCCCTCGCGGTCGAGGGTGTTGCCGTTGCTGTGCCCGGCGGGGGAACGGAAGACACCGACGGTGCCGGTCGTCTCGTCCCAGCGCAGCATGCGGTCGTTGGGGATGTCGCTCCAGACGGTCTGCCGCCAGGCGGGCACGTAGAGCGGTCCCTCCGCCCAGCGGCAGTCGTCGTACAGCGTCTCCAGCCGCTCGTCCCCGCTCGCGCACCGTCCGGTGCGGAAGCGGTCGTCCAGGACCTCGTAGACCGAACTGCGGGCGGTGGCGGACATGGGCGGGCCTCTCCGGTCGGCTGTCAGACGCTGAGCGAGCGGGCGTAGTTGATCTGGCCCATGACCATGTGGAAGGTGTCGGGGCCGACGGCCGGGACCATCGTGGAGTGGTGGCGGCCACCGCTGGTCACCGTGACCTGGATGAAGCCGGTCGTCGTCTTCTCCTTCATCAGGAGGAAGAGCAGACCGAGCAGGCAGAAGATGAAGAAGATGACGGCCAGCACGATCGCGACCGTCGGCATCTTCTCCTCGGTGCGGGACATGTCGGTGGCCGTCCACACCGCGCCCTTGAGCGGCATCGTGCCGGACGGGGTGACGATCGAGTCGTTCATGACGGTGATGTCGCCGATCGACATCAGCGGCGCGCCCCCGCCCGCCGGCGGACCGGTGTACGGCACCGGGGTCCCCGGCAGCGTCGGCTGCTGCGGATAGCCGTAGCCCTGCGCCTCGTGGGGATAACCGTAGCCGGGGGTCGGCCCCCACTGGTACTTGCCGTCCGGATCGCCGTCCGCCGCGTACGGATTCGGATTCTGCTCGCTCATGGTTCCCCGTGCTCCCCTCGGCCGGTGTCCTGTGCCCCTGAATCCTGGCACAAGGCGGCCCCGCCGACCGGGTGAACCGGAGGGCGGGGCCGCCTTGTGCCGTACGACCGGGAAGGGGTCAGAAGCGACGCGTGATCAGCGCGCGCTTCACTTCCTGGATCGCCTTGGTGATCTCGATGCCGCGCGGGCAGGCGTCCGTGCAGTTGAACGTCGTGCGGCAGCGCCACACGCCGTCCTTGTCGTTCAGGATCTCCAGCCGCTGCTCGCCGGCCTCGTCGCGCGAGTCGAAGATGAAGCGGTGCGCGTTGACGATCGCCGCCGGGCCGAAGTACTGGCCGTCGTTCCAGAACACCGGGCACGAGGACGTGCACGCGGCGCACAGGATGCACTTGGTGGTGTCGTCGAAGCGCTCGCGCTCCTCGGCGGTCTGCAGACGCTCACGCGTCGGCTCGTTGCCCTTGGTGATGAGGAAGGGCATGACGTCGCGGTACGCCTGGAAGAACGGGTCCATGTCGACCACGAGGTCCTTGAGGACCGTGAGGCCCTTTATGGCCTCGATCGTGATCGGCTTCTCCGGGTTGATGTCCTTGATCAGCGTCTTGCAGGCGAGCCTGTTCTTGCCGTTGATCCGCATCGCGTCGGAGCCGCAGATGCCGTGCGCGCACGAGCGGCGGAAGGTGAGCGTGCCGTCGGTCTCCCACTTGATCTTGTGGAGACCGTCGAGCACGCGCTCCTTCGGGTCGATCTCGATCTGGAAGTCCTGCCACTCGGCCTCGGCCGAGATCTCCGGGTTGAAGCGGCGGATCCGGAAGGTGACCGTGATGTACGGGGAGGCGACGGGCGCGGGCTTCGCGTCGTCGACCTTGTCCAGGGTCGGAGTAGCCATCAGTACTTACGCTCCATCGGCTGGTAGCGGGTCTGGACGACCGGCTTGTAGTCGAGACGGATCGACTCGGTGCCGTCGTCGCCGACCTCGCGGTACGCCATGGTGTGGCGCATGAAGTTGACGTCGTCGCGGTTCGGGAAGTCCTCGCGGTAGTGACCGCCGCGGGACTCCTTGCGCGCCAGGGCGGACACGGCCATGACCTCGGCCAGGTCGAGCAGGTTGCCCAGCTCGATGGCCTCCAGCAGGTCGGTGTTGAACCGCTTGCCCTTGTCCTGGATCGACACGTTCAGGTACCGCTCGCGCAGCTCGCCGATCTTCGCGACCGCCGTCTTGATCGTCTGCTCGGTGCGGAACACCATCACGTTGGCGTCCATCGTCTCCTGGAGCTCCCGGCGCAGGTCGTGGACCCGCTCGGTGCCGGTGGAGTTGCGCAGGCGCTCGACCTGCGCGACGACGAGCGACGCCGGGTCCTCGGGGAGCTCGACGTAGTCGTGCGCGGCCGAGTACTCGGCCGCGGCGATGCCGGCGCGCTTGCCGAAGACGTTGATGTCGAGCAGCGAGTTGGTGCCCAGGCGGTTCGCGCCGTGCACCGAGACGCAGGCGACCTCGCCGGCGGCGTACAGGCCCGGAACGACCGTGGTGTTGTCCGCGAGGACCTCGCCCCTGACGTTCGTCGGGATGCCGCCCATGGCGTAGTGCGCGGTCGGCTGGATCGGGATCGGGTCCGTGTAGGGCTCGATGCCCAGGTACGTACGCGCGAACTCGGTGATGTCCGGGAGCTTCGCGTCGAGCTGCTCCGGCGGCAGGTGCGTGAGGTCGAGGAAGACGTGGTCGCCCTCGGGACCGCAGCCGCGGCCCTCACGGATCTCCGTGTAGATCGAGCGCGAGACGACGTCACGGGACGCGAGGTCCTTCATGACCGGCGCGTACTTCTCCATGAAGCGCTCGCCGTCCTTGTTGCGGAGGATGCCGCCCTCACCGCGGGCGCCCTCCGTCAGCAGGATGCCCATGCGCCAGATGCCCGTCGGGTGGAACTGGAAGAACTCCATGTCCTCCAGCGGCAGCCCGCGGCGGTACGCCGCGGCCTGGCCGTCACCGGTCAGGGTGTGCGCGTTCGACGTCACCTTGAAGAACTTGCCGGTGCCGCCGGAGGCGAAGATGATCGCCTTCGCCTGGAAGATGTGGATCTCGCCGGTCGCCAGCTCGTAGGCGACGACGCCCGCGGACCTGCGGACCCCGTCGACCTCCTGCATCAGCAGGTCGAGGACGTAGAACTCGTTGAAGAACTCCACACCCTCCTTGACGCAGTTCTGGTACAGCGTCTGGAGGATCATGTGGCCGGTGCGGTCCGAGGCGTAGCAGGACCGGCGGACCGGGGCCTCACCGTGGTTGCGGGAGTGGCCGCCGAAGCGGCGCTGGTCGATGGTGCCGTCCGGGGTGCGGTTGAACGGCAGGCCCATCTTCTCCAGGTCGAGAACGGAGTCGATGGCCTCCTTCGCCAGGATCTCGGCGGCGTCCTGGTCGACCAGGTAGTCGCCGCCCTTGATCGTGTCGAAGGTGTGCCACTCCCAGTTGTCCTCCTCCACGTTCGCCAGCGCGGCGGCCATGCCGCCCTGCGCGGCGCCCGTGTGGGACCGGGTGGGGTAGAGCTTCGTCAGCACGGCGGTGCGGCTGCGCTTCGTCGACTCGATGGCCGCGCGCATGCCCGCGCCACCGGCGCCGACGATGACGGTGTCGTACTTGTGAATCTTCATGGTGGTTGCCTCAGCCCCGGGCCTAGCGGATGTTCGGGTCGAAGGTGAAGATCACCAGCGTGCCCAGAAGGACGGTGAACACCGTGGCGGTGTACAGCAGGTTCTTCAGCCAGAAGCGGGTGTTCGGCCGCTCCGCGTAGTCGTTGATGACGGTACGCAGGCCGTTGGCGCCGTGCAGCATGGCCAGCCACAGCATGAGCAGGTCCCAGGTCTGCCAGAACGGCGAGGCCCAGCGGCCGGCCACGAAGGCGAAGCCGATCTTGGACACGCCGCCGTCCAGCACCAGCTGGATCAGCAGGTGGAAGAGGACCAGGACGACCAGCACGATGCCGGACAGCCGCATGAACAGCCAGCCGTACAGCTCGAAGTTCGTACGGGTCGACTTGGGCGTCTTCTTGGTACGAGCGCGGGGCGGCTCGATGACGGGAGCGGGGTTGTCCACGTCGTAGCGGCTTACGCCCTCGACGGGGCCGACTGCGCCAGTGGTCTCGATGGACATGTGCCTCAGCTCCCGAAGACTTCGCGTACGGCGTGGCCGAGCACGGGGTAGAGAGCGCCCGCCATCAGCACGATCCAGATGCCCATCACGGTCCAGAACATCTGCTTCTGGTAGCGCGTGCCCTTGGACCAGAAGTCCACGGCGATGACACGGAGACCGTTGAGCGCGTGGAAGAGGATGGCGGCGACGAGGCCGTACTCCAGCAATGCCACGAGAGGGGTCTTGTAGGTGGCCACGACGTCGTCGTACGCCTCGGGGGAGACGCGGACGAGAGCGGTGTCGAGGACATGCACGAACAGGAAGAAGAAAATGAGGACGCCGGTGACTCGATGAGCCACCCAGGACCACATACCTTCCCGGCCGCGGTACAGCGTTCCAGCCGGCACGGAAAAACCCTCCGGGAGCGGGGATCAGGGTCGGCCGGCTTCGATGTCGGTCTGACCCGGCCGGGTACGGTCCACCGGCCCCGGTCATCGTAGCGACGACTTGTCGGTTCGTTCGCGCGGGGTCCACTGGTGTGATCAAAGTGGCAGTCAAACGGCCACGGACGGGCTATCGGGCGGGTACCTGGCGGCCGGTCTGGCAAGAAAGGTCGGTGTTTGCCGGTAAAACAACGGATTTCCGCAGATCGGAGACGATACGGGCGAGCCGTCCCCGCGCCAGCCCGCGCAGCTCGTCGGCGGCGACCGCCCGCTCCTCGTCCGGTTCGTTGCCCAGCCGGGAGCGGATCCCGGCCAGCACCTGGTCGAGGTGCTCCTCGGGGCGGAAGCCGTCCAGGCAGATCACGAAGGCGTGGCCGAAGCTGCTCTCGTACGCCGCGTGGGCGGCACGCAGCGCGGTGTGCGCGGCGGCGGGGGCGCCCTCGTGCGGGCCCGCCGAGGACTCGCGGCTCAGCGCCTCGGAGATCTCGTCGAAGGACAGGTCGTATGCCGCCTCGTCGGCCGCGGCGAGCAGCGAGCCGACATCGGGGTAGGGGCGGTGTGCGGCGACGCGCCGCGCCCAGCGCGGGCTGGCGCAGCAGGCGAGCAGGGCGGTCTCGGCGGCGCCGGCGGGCGCGGCGTTGAAGCGGCCGAGGCCGGCGGGGGTCGCGGGCCCGCGGTTCTGCTCGGGTATGGCCGTACGTCCCGGCGGTGCGCTGGACAGCGTGAGCTCCTCGGAAGGGGGACGGCGAGAAGGGTGGGGCGGGTGAGGCACCACGCTATCGATGATCTTCAAATGCTGTCGACGGATGCGTGAATCTCACCCGAACGGGAGAGTTTGAACACACATACTGGCCCATTAGTGGACGATTAGGGGGCCGATTGGGCATCGTTTGCTGAATGATGTCGCAATTCAGGGGGCCGCTGGCCGTGGCCGCCGCCTCCTTGCTCGTCCCGCTCATCGCCACCGCCGTCCCCTCGGCGTCGTCGGCACCAGCAGAACCAGCAGCGCCGTCCACCAAGGCAGCACCGCCCGCCAAGGCGGCACCGTCCACGCCGGCGGCACCGTCCCCCAAGGCGGGGCCGACCGAGCCGCCCAGCGCCGTCCCGTCCGTACAGGAGTATGACGCCGCGACCGGCCCGGGCTGGCAGCCCCAGCGCTCCACGCGTGTCGTCGTGGCGCCGGGCGACAGCGAGCTCGCCGACGAGGGCAAGCTCCTCGCCCAGGAGATGAAGCGCGGCTTCTCGTCCACCGGGTCCGGCCGCGCCGGTGACATCGAGCTGGCGCTGGCACCAGGCGGCGCCCCCGAGTCGTACACCCTCACCGTCCGTGACGGACGGGTCCGGGTCACCGGAGCCGACGAGGCCGGTGTCTTCTACGGGACCCGCACCGTCAAGCAGGCCCTGCGCGCCGACGGCCGCCTGTCCGAGGGCGTCGTACGCGACAAGCCCGCCAAGCCGCAGCGCGGACTGATGCTCGACACCGCGCGCAAGCACTACACCGCCGGGTGGATCGAGGACACCGTCCGCGAGATGGGCGACCTCAAGCTCAACCAGCTCGTCCTGCACTTCTCCGACGACCAGGGCTTCCGGATCGCGTCCGAGAGCCACCCCGAGATCGTCTCCGAGCAGCACCTCACCAAGGCCGAGGTCCGGCGGATCGTGAAGCTGGCCCAGAGCCGCCACATCGAGGTGATCCCGGAGATCGACTCGCCGGGCCACCTCGGCGCGGTGATGCGCGCGCACCCGGACCTCCAGCTGCGCGACGTCAACGGCGCGGCGACGCCCGGCGCCGTGGACATCTCCAACCCCGCGTCCGCGCGGATCGTGGACGACCTGCTGAACGAGTACGCCGGTCTCTTCCCCGGCCGCCACTGGCACCTCGGCGGTGACGAGTACCAGGCGCTGATGAAGCGGGACCCGGAGGCGTCGTACCCGCAGCTCGCCCGCGCGGCCGTCAGCAAGTACGGCTCCGGCGCCAGGATCCAGGACCTGGCCACCGGTTGGCTGAACGACCGCGCGGCGGCTCTCCGTCCGCACGGCAAGCGGCTCAAGTCGTGGAACGACGGCCTCCACGCCGGTGGCGTCGTCAAGGCCGACCAGGACCGCGAGGTCGAGTACTGGACCGGCAAGGAGATCGGCGCGCGGCAGCCGGCCGAGTACCTGAGTGAGGGCCGCAAGCTGGTCAACGCCAACGACGAGTACCTCTACTACGTGCTCGGCGAGCCCAACACCTTCACCTACCCGACCGGCCGCCGCATCTACGAGTCCTGGACGCCCCTGGTCCTGCGCGGCACCGACCCGGTGCCGGCGCGTTACGCGGACCAGATCCTGGGCGGTCGCCTCGCGATCTGGGGCGACCTCCCGAACGCCCAGACGGAGGCGGAGGTCGCGCGCGGCATCCACCTCCCGCTGCGCGCCCTCGCCCAGAAGACCTGGGACGCGGACAAGCCCGCGCTGGACTGGGAGGGCTTCAAGGCGCTGGCCGGGCGTACGGGCTGACGGCCCGAACCGCGCACTCGTGGGGGACGCCGGCCGGCGGCGTATGTTCCGCATGCAGCCGCCGGCCGGCGTCCGCACGGTCCGGCACGCTCCGGGGAGGGGCGCCCCGGCGCTCCCGGGGTGCCCGGCCATGCCGTGCGCGCTGCGGTACGGAAAAGGCCACGACCGGTGAAGGGCTCCGCGCCGCCCGCCCGCTCGCCGCCGCCGTCCGCGCCCGCCCCGCCCGTCTCCGGGCCCGTCGCGGCACTCCGCCCGCCGGTCGGGCTGTCGTACGTCGTGACGGCGCTGCCGGGCGCCGTCGTCGCGGCCGCCGGGCTCGCGATCCTCCTCGTACGCGCGCTGACGCGCACGCAGCGCCTCAGGACGACCGTGCCCTCTCCCGTTTCGGCTGACATGGCCACACCATGACGCGACGCGGGCAGAATGTGGCAGACGCGTGGGGGGAGCGGGGCATGGGTTTCTGGGGTTACTTCGTGGTCGGCCGGAGCGGGCGGCCGCTCGCGGAGCTGGCGGCGCTCGCGGACGTACGGGAAGGTCTGGTGCTCCACGAGACGCGGGGCGACGGGTGGCAGGTGTGGGTGCGGTCCAGTGAGCCGCAGGCCGGCGACATGGGGGCGCTCGCCCGGGGGGTGTGCGGGGAGACGGGGACGCCCGCGCTGTTCGCGTTCGTCATGGACAGCGACTGCGTGGTCGTGGAGGGGGCGACCTCCGCGGAGGCGGCCGGTTCCTGGTTCGGCTGCCTGGGGCGCGAGGCGATGGCGGGCCACCTGGGCGCCGACGGGCTGGTACTGGAGGACCTGTTCCTCACGCCGGAGGGAGCCGCGGTGAAAGCGGTGGAGTGGTCGGCCGCGGCCGGACGGACCGTGGCCCCGGGCGCACTGGCCGACGTACTGCGGCAGGAGGCGGACCCCCTGGCCGAGGAGCTCTTCGCGCGCTTCCTGGACCGGCTGGGGCTGTGAGCGGGCGGTGAGCCGTCTGTGACGTAATCGCGGTGCGGTACGCAGTCGGAAGGAGAAGGTCCGCACCGAGCGGGCCCTGCAGTGCCGAGGGAGGCACCGTGACCCTGGTGGAACTGATCGGCCGCGCCGACGAACGGAGTCTGGCGGCGAGCGCGGTGGCCTGCCTGGACCGCTGTCTGCCCCTGCTGGAGTACGTCGAAGGCGTCGAGCGCATCGGCCTCGACACGGACGAGGCGCTCAGGCCGCTGTGGGCCGCGGTCGAGGGCGGCGACGCCTGGCTCGGCCGGCTGCGCCGGGTCGCGGTCGTGGTGGAGCGCGTCGCGGGGACGGCCCCCGGTGAGCTGGCCGGCTTCGCAAGCCGCATGGCCGCCGCCGTCCCCATCGCTTACGACGCGCTCGCGCTGCGCGAGTGGGCCGAGGACTGCTCGGCCGCCGTGCTGGAGGTCCACCTGCGGCTGGACGGGGTGGCGCCGGGCGACCACGGGGCGCGTGTGAAGGCGTACCGCAGCGGCGGGACCGACGGCATCGGCCCGCTCACGGCCGGCGAGCTGCGCCGCCAGGCCCAGCTCCTGGAGATGCTCTCCGGGGACTCGGGAGGCGGGCTGAACCACGCCCTCCAACTCTCGAACGAGGGCAAGCGCGTCCTGCGCGCCGCGGCCTCACGCCGGGCCCGCAGCAGCGGCTGACCGGCTGACCGGCTGACCGGCTGACCGGCTCGCCGGTTCGCCGTGCCCTGGCCGGCGTGCTCCGCCGGCTCGCGGCCCGGCAGCGGGCCCACCGTCCCTGCGGCCGTCCTGACGACTGCCCCCGGCGGACCGGGGGGCCGGGGCCCCTCCTGGGGAGGGACCCCGGCGGTGTGCGGGGCACGCTCCGCGCCCTTTTCCGGGGGCGGCGGGGCGGGGAGCGCGACCGGCTCCGCTACGGGGCCGGCGTCCGGCCGGTGTCGGAGGGGGCGGAGAGCGTGGGAGGTGCGGAGGGGGCGCTCGCCGCGGTGCGGATGGCGGGCAGGTCGGCGTAGAGGTTGCTGCCGGGGCACTCGGTCGGGTAGCCGTCGCGGTGCCCGGAGATCCGGCCCATGACGACCTGCTGGCCCAGCTTGTACTTGCCGTTGTCGGCGCCTGCGGTCAGTGTCGCGGTGCCGCTCGGGTCGTGCCCGTACAGACCGAGCTTCCAGGCGGCGATCCTGGCGACGGACTCACGGACGACGGGTGTGGTGGTCGCGGTGTTGTAGTCGCCGAGGACGGAGACGCTGCTCGTGCCGGTGTTGAAGCCGTAGGTGTGCGCGCCCTGGACGGGCTTGTCGATGCCGCCCGCGCGGCCCTCGAAGAGGGTGCCGCACTTGTCGGCGAGGAAGTGGTAGCCGATGTCGTTCCAGCCCTGGCTCCGCACGTGGTAGATGAACAGACCCCGGACGACCGAAGCGGATTCGGCGCAGGTGTAGTCGTTCGACCCGGCCGTGTGGTGGACGAAGACGGCCTTGGTGTCGGCCGTGTACGCCGGGGGGCCCGCCACCAGCGTCTCGTCGGCGCCCCAGCCGGCCCGTGAGGTGACGGACGGCTGCCCCGGCGCGGTGGGTGCCACGGTCGCGGTACGGGGGGAGGGTGTGTCGGCGCTCCCGGGGTCGACCAGATCGACGCGCAGGCCGTCCGGCAGGCGCCGCTCCGCGGACACGCGCAGCTGTACGCCGTCGGAGGGGCCGGTCCACAGCGGCTGGGTACCGGCACGCAGGCCGGGCCCGGAGTGCTCGGGCCCGCTCTCCGGCGTACGCACATCCGTGTCGAGCGCGCGCCAGCCGGACCAGGCTCCCGTGCGGCTGTCCCGGGTGCGGACCTCGGCCGTACCGCCGAGCTGGGTGTACGGGTCGTCCCAGGTGACGCCGACCAGGCTGAACGGCAGGGTGGTGTGCTGCGGGAGCGCGCGCACGGCCGGGTCGCCGCCGGCCGGGACGTCGAAGGTGTGCAGGGTGCCGGACGTCCCGGCGGCCGTGGCGGGAGCGGGCGGGGTCGCGAGGGCCGTAGGGCCGGTGAGGGCGAGCGGACCGGCGGCCAGGGACGACGCGGCGAGCAGCACGGCGGCGCGGCCGAATGCCTTTGGCCTGCCTGCCGAAAGCTTTTGAATTGTGGAAATGCCAGTTGTTCGCATGGAATTCATCGGTGGTGGCACGGGGCTCCATCTCTCGCTCGGCAGGCAACTCGGAACCGGGCGGTTATACACCGGGCGAACGGTGCGTGCGAGCATGCGGAAGAAATAGGGTTATTCGAGTTGGAGGGAACGCCGTCTTCGGTCTCCGCTCTCAGATGTCGCGCCCCGCAGCGGGCGGGACCAGACTGGAAGGAGGCGGAGTTTCCCGGAACTTCCGTGTCGGATCCGCCGCGGAGGAGCCATGGAGTCGACCACGCGGAATGACGCTCCTGTCGCGATCGAAGGCGGCGGGGTGGAGCTGCGCATGCGGGAAATCGGAGGCGGCATGACGGTCGCTTTCGCGCGGTTTCCCAAGGGCACGGACATGGGGCCGCTCGCCAAGGGCCTGCCCGATGATCTGTGCCAGTGCCCGCACTGGGGTTACCTGTCCAAGGGTCGGCTGAGAATGCGGACCAAGGACGGTGAAGAGATTTACGAGGCGGGGCAGGCTTTCTACTGGGCGCCCGGTCACGTTCCCGAAGCGCTCGAGGACTGCGAGTATCTGGACTTCTCGCCGACGGAGGAGTTCAACGAGGTGGTCGACCACCTCAAGTCGCAGATGTGAGTCCGTGAACCGGATGGGTCACGTCCGTGAGTACGGGCGCAGGGTGTTTCGCGGCTCTTTGCGGATGAGCCCGGGCGAGCCGCTTTTCAGGCAGCCGAACCGTCACGGACGGGTCCCTCCACCGGATGCTTCAGCCGACGTGTCTGCCGAGACACCACGTCTCCGGCGCGCAGGTCGCTGCCGCTGAGCCCGCCCGCCGGCGATGTGCCGTGCAGCCGGCCCCGACCCGCCTCCTCGCTTCGAGGCGACCGCTCCGGCCATGGGGCCGCGCCGAGTGCCGTGGGAGACGTGGGAAGTCCGAGCGGGACCCGTCAGCGGCGCAGGCGGGCGTTGAGCCGGGCGGCCTGGCGCGTCAGGTGGTCGCGCTCGGCGAGGTTGGGTGCCTTCCGGGCCGCCTCGGCGTACAGCCGCGCCGCCGTCACCGGGTCGCCGTCGCGCTCGTGGAGGTACGCCGCCACCGCGGCGTGGCGGGGGACGGGGGACTCCCTGCCCGGGCGAAGTCGAGAGCTCGGGGAAGAGCCGTCCAGCGCCGCGAGCGCCGCCAGGCCGGCGCGCGGTCCGTCGGCCTCGCCGACGGCCACCGCGCGGTTGAGCCGGACGACGGGGCTGTCGGTCAGGCGCGCGAGCTCGTCGTACCACTCGACGATCTGCACCCAGTCGGTCTCCTCGGCGGTGGGCGCGTCGGCGTGGAGTGCCGCGATGGCGGCCTGGGCCTGGAACTCGCCCAGCCGATCGCGGGCGAGAGCCGCCTGAAGGATCCGGACGCCCTCGGCGATCGACTCGGTGTCCCACCGGCCGCGGTCCTGCTCGGCGAGCGGCACCAGGCTGCCGTCGGGCGCGGTCCGGGCGGCCCGCCGGGCGTGGTGGAGCAGCATGAGGGCAAGCAGCCCCGCCACTTCCGGGTGGTCGATCGCGGCCGCGAGCCGCCGGGTGAGCCGGATGGCCTCGGCGGCCAGGTCGACGTCGCCGGAGTAGCCCTCGTTGAAGACCAGGTAGAGGACGCGCAGCACGGTGGCGACGTCGCCGGGCTGGTCGAACCGCACTTCGGAGACGGTGCGCTTGGCCCGGCTGATGCGCTGCGCCATCGTCGCTTCGGGCACCAGGTAGGCCTGGGCGATCTGGCGGGTGGTGAGCCCGCCGACGGCGCGCAGGGTGAGGGCGACGGCGGACGACGGCGTCAGCGACGGGTGGGCGCACAGGAAGCAGAGCTGGAGCGTGTCGTCCACCGCGGGCGCGGGCCCGGGCGCCGGCTCCTCTTCGACGAGGTCCTCGCGCCGGCGGCGGGCGGTGTCCGCCCGGGTCGCGTCGAGGAACCGGCGCCAGGCCACGGTGACGAGCCAGCCCTTCGGGTCCCGTGGCTGGTCGGCCGGCCAGACGCGGACCGCCTCGACCAGCGCGTCCTGCACGGCGTCCTCGGCCGCCGCGAAGTCGGCTCCGCGGCGGACGAGGATCCCGAGCACGCTCGGTGTGAGGCTCCGGATCAGGGCCTCGTCCATCTGGGAAGTCACTCCGTGACGGTGGGCGGCGCGGTCAGGAACGGGCGCACCTCGAGCCACTCGTGGATCGGCTTCCCACCCGCCCCGGGGGCGGCCGACAGCTCACCGGCCAGCTCGACGGCGCGCTCGTAGCTGTCGACGTCGATCACCATCCAGCCGGCGATGAGGTCCTTGGTCTCGGCGAACGGGCCGTCGGTGACCGGCGGGCGCCCCTCGCCGTCGTAGCGCACCCACGCCCCCTCGGGGGCGAGCGCCTGGCCGTCCACGAACTCGCCGGTCCCCTCCAGCCGGGCCGCGAAGTCCTGCATGTACTGCACGTGGGCGGAGATCTCCTGGGGCGTCCACTGGTCCATGGGCACGTCGTTGGCCGGGGCCGGGGCGCCGCGGTAGTGCTTGAGCAGCAGGTACTTGGCCATCGTTTCGCTCCTCGGTGCTGGTGCGACCCATTGTGGTCGCTCTCACCACGGGGACGGAGCCGGTCACGGGTTCTCGACATCGCCGTCCGAACTTTTTCGGCACTTGTAAACGAGCCCGGACGAGCCTGGGTGAGCCCGGGGGAGCCGTCTCGTGGTGCCCGGGTCCACGGCGTGGCGCGAGGCCGGGCCGAGGTCCCCGAACCGGGCCGGACGGAGGAACTGTGACGTTTCCGCGGCTCCGGGCGCAGAGCAAGGGGGGGCATGGGCACGGTGACCAGTGCCGAGTCGGTACCACGAAGAGGGACGTGTGGTCAGGGGCGGGGAGCGGCGTCGCACACAGGAGTGCGACGCGGAGTTGGGCGCTGCCGTCGAGCGGGCCCAGCAGGGGGACGAGGACGGGTTCGCTGCGGCCTACCGCCTCGTGCACCCGGGGCTGCTCGGATACGTACGGGGGCTCGTCGGGGAGGACGCCGAGGACGTGACGTCCGAGGCATGGCTGGAGATCGCGCGCGACCTGGGGCGGTTCCGCGGCGACGGGGCGGGATTCCGCGGCTGGACGGCGACGATCGCCCGCCACCGCGCACTCGACCACTTGCGCAAGCTGAAGCGAAGGCCGCGTACGTCGATGCTGGAACAGGACGTACTGGAACTGCCCGCCGGCCGGGACACCGCCGACGACGCGCTCGAAGCGCTGTCGACCGGGCAGGCGCTGGAAATGATCGCCACACTGCCGCGCGAGCAGGCGGAGGCGGTGCTGCTGCGGGTGGTCGTCGGACTCGACGGGCCGGCGGCGGCCCGGGTGCTGGGCAAGCGCAGCGGATCCGTGCGGACGTCCGCGTACCGCGGGCTCAAGCGGCTGGCCGAGCAACTGGCCCCGGACGGCGGCCGGACGGGCGCTGTGACGTCTGCGGCGCCGCGCACGCTGAAGGATGAGACATGAGACGGGTATGGGAACAGGCGAGGGGCCGGCGGCCTGCCGAGACCGGGGCCGGGGAACGGGAAGCGGCGGACGAGGAGCCTGTCACGCCGGAGGTCGAGGCGTTGCTGGCCGCCGTACGCCGTCCATCGCCTCGCCGTGGTGAGGAGAGCGCGCAGGCGGCGCTCGCCGCGTACCGGGAGGCGCGTGACTCCGGCGCGCACGCCCTTCCGGGACGCTGGTGGCGGGCACGAGGGCGTGACGACTGGCGGCCGTCCCGGCGGCGGCGCGGCGCGCTGCCGGTCAGGGCGGCGTTCGCCTCGGCCGCGGCGACGGTGACGCTGGGCGGAATGGCGCTGGCGGCCGGCACGGGGGCGATCCCGGCGCCGTTCGGGCACGGCGGCGGCGGGGGCAGTGGTACGGACGGCGGCACCGGCGCCGGAACGGCGGGGACCCGCAGCAGCGCGCCGGCGACGCCCGGTGCGGAGCGGGGGAGCGCGGGGGACACGGTGACGGGAGGCGCGGAGCGCCGCCCTTCGGCCGGCGCCACCCGCCCGGTGACCGCGCTCCCGTCCCGGACCCGGGACGACGTGGAGTACTGCGCCGTGTACCTGGCGTCCGACGGGCGTGGGGCCGCCTCCCGCGGCGGTGCGGCTCCCGGGCGTCCGACAGCAGACGCCGCAGCCGCCGGGCAGTCGGTGGAGGCGTACTGCGAAGACGTGCTGGAGGCCGGGAAGCGGCCGGGGCAGGAAGCGGAGGGCGAGGGCTCCCCGAAGGCGCCGAGGCCCTCGAAGGCGCCGAAACCGCCGAAGTCGTCGAAGCCCTCGAAGGCGGCCGGGGCGCCGAGGACGCCCGAACCCCCGGCGCGGCCGGCCGGCGGTGCCGCGAAGCCCGGGCATCCCGTAAAACCCGCGAAGCCCGCGAAGCCCACGAAGTCCGTAGAACCCGCAGGCAAGGGCGAGGGCGAGGGCGGCAGCGAAGGCAAGGGCGGCGGTGGCCGTCAGAGCGGAAACGGCGCCCAGCGCAACGGCGAGAGCGGACCCCGCAAGCAGTGAGCGGTCCGGTGGACGGTCCGACGGGGGCCGGTGAGCGGCGCCGGTGTGCGGCCGCCGCCGCCCGGGGCCCGGGCCCCGGGAAGGCGAAGTGGAGCCGCCGCCGGTCCTGGAAGGACGACCGGGGCCGCCACCCCCCACAGGAGAGGCCCCGGCCGCCGTCCGCGGACCGTGCGGCGGCCCGTACTTCTCTCAGCGCCATGCATGCGTTTTCTGTCACACCGCTCTCTGTCAGCGTCCCGTCGCACGGTGTGCAGGTCGTGGACGCGACCCCTCGCGACGTCGTAGCGTGCTGACTCGCGCGGGGCTGCGCGGCAGCGGTGACCAGCCGCGACTCGGGACAGGTTGAGGGAGTGCTGGGGGACGACGCGGAGCTGACCGCCGCGGTGCTCGCGGCACAGGACGGGGACGAGGACGCTTTCCGGACTGTGTACCGCGCCGTGCACCCACGGCTGTTGGGCTACATACGGACGCTGGTGGGCGACCCGGAGGCCGAGGACGTCGCCTCCGAGTCGTGGCTCCAGATAGCCCGCGACCTCGACAGGTTCAGCGGGGACGCCGACCGGTTCCGGGGCTGGGCGGCGCGTATAGCGCGCAACCGCGCCCTCGACCACATCCGGATGCGCGGCAGGCGCCCCGCCATCGGCGGCGACGAGACCGAGCTCGTCACGAAGCCCGGCGCCTGCGACACCGCCGGCGAGGCGATGGAAGCCCTTGCCACCGGCGACGCTCTCGCCCTCATCGCCCAGCTCCCCCAGGACCAGGCCGAGGCCGTCGTCCTGCGCGTGGTCGTCGGGCTCGACGCGAAGAGCGCGGCCCAGACCCTGGGCAAGCGCCCCGGCGCGGTACGGACCGCCGCACACCGCGGGCTGAAGCGGCTGGCCGAGCTGCTGAACGCCACGGACGCCGACGGCGGCGAGGAGGGCGGCGACAGCGGCAAGGGCCGTGAAGGCGGTGACGGTACGGTTGCGGGCCCGGTCGACGGACGGCCGGAACTCGACGCCGTACCGTCCCAGCGACGCCCGCGACCAGACCGGGTGACATCCGCCGGTGTGACGCATACGTGCGTGCGGACGCAGAAGGGCATGTGATGGCCGACGAGCGGTACGAGTGGCTCGACAAGGGCGCGGCGGAGCGACTGCTGCGCGGAGAACCCGTCGGGCCTGTCGGCGACCGCGCACGCGCCCAGGCCGAGCGCCTCTCCTCCGCCCTGGACGCGGTGGCCCGGGCCGGCGGTCCCGAGGGCGGCGAAATCCCGGGCGAGGCGGCTGCGTTGGCGGCGTTCCGCAAGGCCAGGGCGGCATCCCCCGAGGTCTTCTCCACGGTGGGCGGCGGACGCAAGGCGCCCGCCCCCGTGCGCTGGGGGCGTCCCGTACGCATCGGGCTGGCCGGGGCGCTCGCCGGTGTCGCGCTCGGCGGCGTCGCGGTGGCGGCGGGCACCGGCGTACTGCCGGGCCCCTTCGGGCATGACGCGGACCCGGCGCCCGCGTCCTCCGTATCAGCGGTCGCGACACCGCACCCGGCCGACCCCGGGGCCGCCGACGGCGGACCGGGCGTCCCCGGCGGACCCGCGCCGGGCATTCCCGGCATCCCCGGCGGCGCGGGCGGGACGCCCGGCAGCGGGACCGGCGGCGCGGAGCGCGACGGCGACGGCAGGAGCGGCGGCGAAAGCGGCGGTACGCACGCGCCCTCTCCCGGACCGGACACCGGCGCACCCACCACTGGCCCGGGCTCGGCCGACGCCGCACCGGGAACAGACGGCGGCTCCGGCTCCGGCTCCGGAACCGGCCCGGACTCCGGCTCCGGCGACTGGTACCGCAAGACGGCCGAGGACTGCCAGGACTACCGCACCGGCGACCTCGCCCCCGACCGCGAGCGGCGCCTGGAGACCGCGGCCAAGGGCGCCGACCGGGTGGAGCGGTTCTGCGACCGCCTGCTGAAGGGCGCCGACGGAGTGAGCGGGACGGCCGGAGCCGGAGGCGCCGGCGGAAACGGCGACGGTGCGGGCGAGGGCCACGGAGACGGCGGTTCCGGCGGCGACGCCGGCGGCGGTTCCGACGGCGACAGGAACGGCGGTTCCGGCGGCCACGGTGCCGACGGCGGCCAAGGAGTCCGTGACGGAATCCGCGGCTCCGTGCCGCAGGTCTCCTTCACCCGGCCGGCGCCCCAGGAGCCCCCGGCGCTCGCCCCGTCCATCACCGTGGCCCTCTCGCCACAACTGGGCTGACCTGCGGTTTTCCCGCCGTGCTCGCAGAGGTGTGACGTTTTTCCACCACGTGACGCAGTAAAGAGTGAGCCGACTGGTCATCGGCAGCGCGACGAGCCGGGGTTCCCCCCGTACCTACGGCTCCGCGCAACAGGCGCGGGCGGGACACGTTCCCCCGGTCCCGCCCGCGCCACTTCTTCCTCCCCTGCCGCTACCAGTGGACGACGACCTTGTCGCCGTCCCGCACCTGAGCGAACAGGCTCGCGATCTTCGCCTCGTCCCGGACGTTGACACAGCCGTGCGAGGCGCCGCTGTAGCCGCGGGCCGCGAAGTCCGACGAGTAGTGGACGGCCTGACCGCCGCTGAAGAACAGGGCGTACGGCATGGGGCTGTCGTACAGCGTCGAGACGTGGTGCCGGGACTTCCAGTACACCTCGAACGTCCCCTCGCGGGTGGGCGTGTACTGCGAGCCGAACCGCACGTCCATCACGGAGACGACCCGCCCCTCGACCATCCAGGACAGCGTCCGACTGGTCTTGCTGATGCACAGCACCCGGCCCTTCATGCAGCGCGGGTCGGGCTTCGCGACCGGATCGGCGGCCGGCGGGCGCAGCTCGGCGCGCGTCGGCTCCCTGGTCATCCCGAGGAGCCTGTCCCAGGTGACGGTGTCGGTCGTGCCCGTGCGGGGCAGGCCGCGCTTGTCCTGGAAGGACGAGACGGCGGCGGCGGTGACCGGGCCGTAGTGGCCGGTGGGGGTGCGGTTGAAGTGGGCGATCTGGCGGAGCCTGGCCTGGAGTTCGCGCACCTGGTCACCTCCGGACCCGCTCGCCATGAGGGTCCTGGGGGCCGGCGGCTCCGTTTCCGGCCGGGGCTCGGGCACCTCGGTCCTGGACGGCGCGGGCGCGGCGGCCGGTTCCTTCGGCGGAGCCTTCGTCGGCGTCGCGTCGGGCGAAGGCTCCGCCGAAGGCGCGTCGGCGGCCTCGAACGCGGGAGCCGCCGGCTTCGTCACCCCGCCGGCCGTCACCGCCGGACCCGCCCCCGCCCCGCTCGCCTGCGCCGTGCACCCCGTCGTCACGGCCACGACCGCGGTCGCCGCCAGTGCCACCGCTCTGCGCACGGCCCTGCTGTTCCGCTGCTTCTCGTCCATCCCCGCCCCCCGGGCATCTCGTATGTCCCCAGGGAGTGTTTCCCGCTCTGCCCGGTTGCGAAAGCCCCCGCATCATGGAAGAGCGAAGCGGAGCGGTGTTGTGAGCAAGGTCCTAGCCTGCGGCCCTCCACCCGCCGCACGCCCACCGCTACAGTCCGTCGCGAGGGTCGGTCCATTACCAACCAGTACGTTCAGTGGAAGGCACAGCAGATGGCGCGCGAGTCGGAGTCGGGACTGCCTATTGAGCCGGTGTACGGACCGGACGCCCTGGAAGGCTGGGACGCCCGGGAGAAGCTGGGCGAGCCCGGTTCGTACCCCTTCACGCGCGGTGTGTACCCGTCGATGTACACCGGCCGGCCCTGGACGATGCGCCAGTACGCGGGCTTCGGCACCGCCACCGAGTCCAACGCCCGCTACAAGCAGCTGATCGCCAACGGCACGATGGGCCTGTCGGTCGCCTTCGACCTGCCGACCCAGATGGGTCACGACTCCGACGCGGCGATCGCGAGCGGCGAGGTCGGCAAGGTGGGCGTCGCGATCGACTCGGTCGACGACATGCGCGTCCTGTTCGGCGGCATCCCGCTGGACAAGGTCTCGACGTCGATGACGATCAACGCGCCCGCGGCACTCCTCCTGCTGATGTACCAGCTGGTGGGCGAGGAGCAGGGCGTACCGGCCGACAAGCTGACCGGCACGATCCAGAACGACGTCCTCAAGGAGTACATCGCGCGCGGGACGTACATCTTCCCGCCCAAGCCGTCCCTGCGCCTGATCGCGGACATCTTCAAGTACTGCAAGGCCGAGATCCCGAAGTGGAACACGATCTCGATCTCCGGCTACCACATGGCCGAGGCCGGCGCCTCGCCCGCGCAGGAGATCGCGTTCACGCTCGCCGACGGCATCGAGTACGTCCGCACCGCCGTCGCGGCCGGCATGGACGTCGACGACTTCGCGCCCCGCCTCTCCTTCTTCTTCGTCTCGCGCACCACCATCCTCGAAGAGGTCGCCAAGTTCCGCGCCGCGCGCCGGATCTGGGCGAAGGTGATGCGCGACGAGTTCGGCGCGAAGAACCCGAAGTCGCTGATGCTGCGCTTCCACACGCAGACGGCGGGTGTGCAGCTCACCGCGCAGCAGCCCGAGGTCAACCTGGTGCGCGTCGCCGTCCAGGGTCTGGCCGCCGTCCTCGGCGGAACCCAGTCCCTGCACACCAACTCCTTCGACGAGGCGATCGCCCTCCCCACCGACAAGTCCGCCCGCCTGGCCCTGCGCACGCAGCAGGTCCTCGCGTACGAGACGGACGTCACGGCCACCGTCGACCCCTTCGCCGGCTCGTACGTCATCGAGAAGATGACGGACGACGTCGAGGCCGCCGCCCTCGAACTGATGGCGAAGGTCGAGGACATGGGCGGCGCGGTCAGCGCGATCGAGCGCGGCTTCCAGAAGAACGAGATCGAGCGCAGCGCGTACCGCATCGCGCTGGAGACGGACAGCGGCGAGCGCGTCGTGGTCGGCGTGAACCGTTTCCAGCTGGAGGAGGAAGAGCCGTACGAGCCGTTGCGCGTCGACCCCGCGATCGAGGCCCAGCAGGCGGAGCGGCTGGCGAAGCTGCGCGCGGAGCGCGACCAGGCGGCGGTGGACGCGGCGCTGGTGGAGCTGAGGAAGGCGGCGGAGGGCACGGACAACGTCCTGTACCCGATGAAGGACGCGCTGCGGGCACGGGCGACGGTGGGGGAGGTCTGCAACGCGCTGCGGGAGGTGTGGGGGGCGTACGTTCCCACCGACGCGTTCTGAGGCGGGTGCGTCCCTCACGCGTGACCGGCGTGCCTGGCATGTGAAACGCGGAGGCGGAGTGCCGCAGGCGCGTGCGACACTCCGCCCATGCTGGGTGTAACCGATCTGCCGACCTACCTCGTCGGGCTCGTACTGATCATTCTTCTGCCGGGACCGAACTCCCTCTACGTCCTGTCCGTCGCCGCGCGCCGCGGCGTACGCACGGGCTACAAGGCCGCCGCGGGCGTCTGGTGCGGCGACGCCGTGCTCATGGTGCTGTCCGCGGCCGGTGTGGCGTCGCTGCTCCAGGCGAACGCGCTGCTGTTCGGCATCGTGAAGTACGCGGGCGCCGGCTATCTGACCTGGCTGGCGATCGGGATGATGCGCGCGGCCTGGTCGATGTGGCGCACGCGGAACACGCGTACGGACGAGGACACGGCCGTCGTCGAGGCGGCGCCGCCCGCCGAGCGTCCGTACCGGCGCGCGCTCGTGATCAGTCTGCTCAACCCGAAGGCGATCCTCTTCTTCATCTCCTTCTTCGTGCAGTTCGTCGACCCGGCGTACGCCCACCCCGCGCTCTCCTTCGTCCTGCTCGGCGCCCTGGCCCAGCTCGCGAGCGTGCTCTACCTGTCCGCCCTGATCTTCGGCGGCACCCACCTGGCCGCCGCCTTCCGCCGCCGCAGGCGTCTGTCGGCGGGCGCGACCTCGGCAGCGGGCGTTCTGTTCCTGGGCTTCGCGGCGAAGCTGTCGGTCAGCAGCGTCTGAGCAGACGTCACGCGTCATGCGCCGGCCGGACCGGCGGCACGCCGTCGCCCGCGTCCCGTGCCGCCGCGCGGACCGGACACCCGATGGCGGCGACCGGCCGGCGTCCCTACGCTGGCCGCCATGACCGACACCGTGCCGCTCAGTGACACCTTGCGCTCCCTGGCCGGCACGCCGGAACGCGCCGCCCTGCTGGACAGCAGTCCGCGCTCACGGGTGTGGCGGGTGGACGTGCGCGGCGGCGGGCGCGTGATCGTCAAGCAGACCGTCGAGGGGAACGGCGGCGGAGTCGCCGCCGACGCGCGGTACGCGCGCGAGGCGGCCGCCCTGCGGCTCGCCGCCCGGGCGGCGGCCCCGGGCGTCGCGCCCGCGCTGCTCGGGGCGGACCTGGCGGCCCGCGTGCTGGTCATGGAGCATCTGGACGACCTGGGGCCCGCCGACGACTGGCTGCCCGCGTACGCCGACTCGCTCGCCCGGCTGCACGCGGTCACCGGACCGGCCGACGCCGGCGCGCTGCCCGCCTGGCCGGGGCCGACCGGTGCCGACGCCGGCTCCTTCCTGGCGTTCGCGCGCACGCTGGGAGTGCCCCTCCCGCAGGGCGTCGACGGCGAACTCGCCGGTCTCCTCGGCCGGCTCGACCCCGCCCCCCATCACGCCCTGCTGCACGGCGACCCCTGCCCGGGGAACGACCTGCGCACCGCCACCGGCGTCCGGTTCGTCGACTTCGAGCACGCCTCGCTCGGCAACGGCCTCGTCGAGCTGGCCTACCTCCGCATCGGCTTCCCGACCTGCTGGTGCGCCATGTCGGTCACCGGCGCTCCGCTGTCGGAGGCCGAGGACGTCTACCGTGCCGCCTGGCGCGGCCTCACCGGCGCCGACGTGCCCGGCGACCTCGCCGACGCCTGCGCCGGCTGGCTCATCACCGGCGACGCCCTCGTCGAACGCGCGCGCCGCGGATCCGTCGACCACCTCGCCCGGGTGCCCGCCGAGGACTTCCGCCGGGGCCCCGCCTCCGCCCGGGAACGGCTCCTGCACCGCCTCACCGTGGTCGCCGGACTGGCCCGCGACCACGACCGCCTGCACGCCCTCGGCCGCCTGAGCGACGCCCTCGCCGCACGGCTGCTGGAACGCTGGCACGCCCTGCGCCCGCTGCCCGCGCACCGTGAGCGGCCCTCGCTCTGACGGGCCGCGGGGATCCGGCCGCCGGCCCGGCGTACGACTATTTCCCTGCGCGACGAGGGGAGTTCACCCCCCGGTCGGTCGCGGTTCCTAGGGTGACGCGGACCCGCGATCTGTCAGCGGGGCTGAATGACCTTGGAGCATCATGACGAAGGCCCGCAACCGATGGTCGAGACCGCGCGACGGCGAGAACCCCACCGGCGCGCCGGACGGCCAGGCGCCGTCGAACGTGCCGCCTGCCGGGATCGGGGGAAGCAAGGGGATCACCCCGACCGGGCTCGACGAGTGCCTGCGCGCCTGCGCCGTGCACAGCGGCAAGCTCGTCGCAGGTCTCGACCGCAGACGCACGGAACTCGCCGAGAAACTGCGGCAGTTGCTCGCCACCCGGGCCATGGCGCAGGCCCCCGCGCCGGCAGCGGCCGCCACCGGCGCCACCGCCCTGCTCCGGCGTGCCGCCAAGGCCCCGGCCGACCACGCCGACGACCTGAGCGGTGAGCTGCTCGACGCGCTGCTCGCCGTCGGCAGCAAGGCGCTGGAGTGCGGTTACGACGACGAGTTGAGGCTGGCCCTGCTCGTCAGCGACACCGTCCTGACCCTGCGCAGGAACTCCCGGGCCGGCTGGCGGCTGCGCGCCCGCACGCTGGAGGCCCTCGGGGACGAGGCGGCCACCATCGAGGCGTACGAGCGCTACCTCGCCCTGACGGACGACGACGGCTTCGGGGTGGCCCCCAAAGTCGCCGGAATGCGGGAGGGCGGGCGGCGGCAGGACGAGCTGCTGCGGCTGCTGGAGCGCCAGTGCCCCGGGGCCGCGGCGTACTCCGCCGGGCCGGCCACCGACACCTGGGCCGAGGGCCTCGCGCTGCACGCGCGCGGCAGCCGGGAGGAGGCCGCACCGCGCCTGGTCGGCGCGCTGCTCGCGATGGAGAACGACGGCAGCCCGGTCCAGGACGTCCAGGCGGCCGTGAGCCAGTACCTCGACCTGCGGATCGCGGCGAACGGCGGCGAGGCCGCGGAGCTGAGCGAGCTGATCACGCTCTACGCCGGCCAGCGCAGGAACCGGATGCGCGGACCGGTCGCCGACCCCACCTTCGGCGGCGTCGACTGGATCACCCTGGGCGAGTTCCGCAACCAGATAGCGGGCAAGTCCATCTGCCTCATAGCCAACTCCCAGCGGGTCGGGCGCGGCACGCTGGGAGCGGAGATCGACGCGTACGACCTCGTGGTGCGCTTCAACTCGTACAAGATCGACCCGGCCGCGACCGGCAGCCGCACCGACATCCACGCCACCATCCACAAGCACGGCTTCAACTGGGACCGGCCGGTCATGACCCGCCTCGTCTTCGGCGGGGTCTCCGGCGACTGGAAGCACTCGCTGCGCAACCGGCTGGTGCCGGGCGCCCAGAAGTACCTCGGCGACGAGTCGCTGCGCTGGCCGCTGCGCAACATCGGCAGGGTCGGTACGGACGTGTGGTCGTCCATCCCCACCAGCGGCTTCAACATGCTGTGGCTGCTGGACTTCCTCGACGTCAGCCCGACGCTCGACCTCATCGGTTTCGACTTCTACGAGAGCGGCGCCTACCGCCTCCAGGAAGCGATGCGGATGCCCATCACCTCCGTGCACGAATACACCAGCGAAAAGGCGTGGGTCATGGAACGCGCCCAGAGCGTCAGTGACATGAGGATCTCCCTGCGATGACATCCCCCACCCAGGCCCCCGCCCCCGCCCACGCTCTCACCGGCAAGCGCCGCATCGCCTTCGCCAGCTTCGTCGACGAGAACTACCTGCCCGGTTTCCTCGTACTGCTGCGCAGTCTCGCGCTGTCCAACCCCGGCCTGTGCGAGGACTTCGTCGTCCTCCACGACGACCTGAAGCCCTCCTCCGTCGCCCGCATCCGAGCCCTGCACCCGCGCATCGAGCTGCGGCGCGTCGACGCCGCCCGCTACGACACGTACGCCAAGGGCGACCAGGACAACTACCTGGTCCGCAAGGCGTACTTCATCCTCGACGTCTTCCGCATCCGCGACTACGACACCGTGATCACCCTGGACACCGACATGGTGGTCCTCGGCGACCTGGGCGAGCTGCTCAAGCTGCGCGAGGGGCTGGCGGCCGTACCGCAGTTCTTCTACGGGCAGCACAAGCTCAACAGCGGTCTCCTCGTCATCCAGCGCGAGTACCTCAGCGACGAGTTCTGCGCGCGGATCGACGCCACCGGACGCAGCGGCGCGTACGAACTCGACAAGCACGACCAGGGCATCCTCAACGCCGTGCTCGACGGGGACTTCGTCCAGCTCGACGCCCGCTACAACTTCGTCAAGCGGCGGCTGTCCGGCGACCTGCCCGTGCCGGACGACACCGCGATCCTGCACTTCACCGGGCGGCACAAGCCCTGGCAGGGCGGCGAGGCGGGGTACGGGAAGGCGGAGGAGCGCTGGCGCGAGTTCGAGCTGTCCGACGCGCAGTTCCACGCCGCGTACCTGGCGCTGGGCAAGGGCCTGCACCACGACCTGGTCGTGCACTTCGGCACCCCGCACGTCGAGCGCACCGGCGACGTGGAGAGCGCCCGCAGGGTCGCCGCCGCCCACATCGCGGCGGGCGAGTACCAGGAAGCGGTGGACCTGCTCGGGCGCGTACGCATCCCGCTGGACTCGGCCTGGCCGCACGAGGTGCTGGGCCACGCCCTGATGAGTGTGTCGCGTTACGACGAGGCCCGGGCGCAGCTGCTGCTGGCCACGGCCGCCCCGAACCGGGCCGCCACGGCCTTCGGGCGGCTCGCCCAGATCGCCTGGATCCACGGCGACGACGACGCGGCGCAGCGGTACGCGCTGGACGGGCTGCGGGTCGACCCGACCCACCGGGCGAACCGGCTGATGCAGCGGCGCACCCAGACCGCGCAGGCTCCGCAGGAGGGCGTCGCCGCCGAGCAGCTCGCGCACGTCGCCTTCTACATGGAGCGTCAGGGCAACGCGGGCGACAAGCTGCTGCCCGAGAGCGTACGGCTGGCCTTCGACGCCGACCCCGGCCCCCGCCGCTGGCACTCCGTCCACGCCCACCGGCTCTTCGACGAGGCCGCCCTGGAGCGCGTCAACGCCCGGCGCGGACTGGTCATCGGTGGCGGCGGGCTGTTCATCCCGGACACCGCGCCCAACGGCAACAGCGCCTGGCAGTGGAACGTCCCCGACGCGCTGCTGAACCGCATCGACGTACCCGTCATGGTGTACGCCGTCGGCTTCAACGCCTTCGACGGCCAGTCCTACCGGGCCGGGCGCTTCAACACCGCCCTGCGCACCCTCGTCGAGCGCGCCTCCTTCTTCGGGCTCCGCAACCACGGCTCGATCGAGAAGGTGCGGTTGCTGCTCCCCGCCGGGCTGCACGACAAGGTGCGCTTCCAGCCCTGCCCGACGACCGTCACCCGCCAGCTGGTGGCCGGCTGGACCGACCCGTCGCACCGCGAGGACACCGTGCTGGTCAACGCGGCGTACGACCGGGCGGGCCTGCGCTTCGGGCACGACTACGGCCACTTCCTCGCCGAGATGGCGAAGGCCGTGCGGGCGCTCGGCGCGCACGCCGAGGTCAAGTGCGTGGCGCATTCGCTCGACGACGAGAAGATCGCCTTCGACCTGCGGCGCGAGCACGGCATCTCGCTGCCGGTCATCCCGATGTACGACTTCGGCAACGACGCGATCAGGGACACGTACGCCCGCACCAAGCTGGTGATCGGGATGCGCGGCCACGCGGGGATGATCCCGTTCGGCTGCGGTACGCCGATCATCAGTCTGATCTCCCACCCGAAGATGGCGTACTTCCTGTCCGACATCGAACGGCCCGAGTGGGGCATCTCCGTGCACGACAAGAACCTCGGGGCGGTGCTCACCGAGCGGGCGCTGGGCCTGCTCGACGACCACGCCGCGTCGGTGGCGGACGTGCACGGACGGCAGCAGGAGCTGTGGAAGGTGACCGAGGCGAACGCCGCGGACCTGCGGGTGATCCTGGGACGCCACCCGGTTCTCTGAGAACGAACGCGTACGAACGGCTACGAACAGGTACGAACGAAAGGGGGCGGGCCACCGACCGGTGGTCCGCCCCCTTCGCCGTCAGCCCGTCAGCCCGTCAGCCCGTCAGCCCGTCAGCCCGTCGCGGCCTTCCGGAGCGCGGACCGCTTCAGCGACCGCGCCCTGCGCACCACGCGCCGCAGCGCCGTGCTGCGCGGGATGAAGCCGAACTGCTTCGGGATCGCGCCCGGCAGCGCGAGCGTGGTCAGCCGGCGGCGCTTGAAGTAGCGCCAGGTGCTGCCCCTGAGGTGCTGGGCGAGGAAGCGCTCGGCCGCCGGCCGCAGGTCCGCGCGGATCTGCGGCTGCATCGCGAAGCCGACCGCCTTGAGCAGGCCCGCCAGGTCCGGCGGGCCGGCGTGCGCGCCGTCCTCTTCCAGGCCGGGGACCAGCGCGTCGACGATCGTGACCGGCACGCGGTTGCTGTTCTGGTACGGCGAGAGGCGTTCCAGGAGCAGGTCCGTGCCGGTGCGGGCCACCGGGACCGAGTAGAACGTGCTCGCCGTCAGCAGCGCCGTCGAGAAGCACCCGACCACCAGCGCGGGACGCAGCCGCTGGTACACCACCTCGGCCAGCACCGGGCTGTCCAGGACGGTCAGTTCGACGCCCAGCGTCTGCGCCTCGCGCTCCAGCAGGCGCGACCAGCGGGCCGGCGCCGTGGGGTGCGGCTTGAAGACGACCTGCCGGTGGCCCCGGTCGACGGCCCCGCGCAACATCGCCACGTGGAGGTCTTCCTCCTCCTCCGCGGTGAGGATCGAGAGCGCGGACAGGTACTGGCCGAGGAGGAGCGCCGAACCGGCGGGGAGCGACAGCTCCTCTTCCCCGTCGGACAGTTCGCCGAGCACCTTCAGGAAGGACTCCGTCGGTACGACCTCCGGCGGTACGCCGAACTCCCCGAGCAGCAGCGGGGTCAGGCCCGGCACCAGGTCCAGGTGGAGCAGGCGGCGTACGCGCGTGCCGACCAGCGGGTCGATCTTGTTGCGGGTCGGGCCGTAGCTCATCAGCCCGTCGGCGTACACGTCGACCGGCGCGTCCGTGAACAGCTGGGTGAGCGCCAGCGCCGGGTTGACCTGGATGGACTCGACGACCAGCTCCACCGTGTCGTCCCCGAGGCCCCACAGCAGCCTCAAGTGGCGTTCCCACAGCGGGATGTCGTCCGTGCGCGGCGACCAGGCGCCGGGATGGAAGGGCGCGAGGGCCTCGTTCCAGGACAGCACCCGGTCGAAGCGGTCGCGCAGCCGCTCGAAGCCCGGCATCTCGTCGAGGGAGGGTGTCGTCTCGGGGGTGGTGGCGTTGTTGCTGACGAGGAGCAGCCGCCGGCCGGCCGGAGCGAAGCAGTCGCTGTCGATGGCGGCGGCGAGCGTCGCGGCGCCGTACAGCGTGGAGGCGAAGAAGATCTGCGTCGTGGCCATCAGGCAGCCGCCTCCGGCGACGCCTGCGCGCCCGCGGGACGGCGGTGGAGACGGCGCAGCCGCACGGAACGCTCGGTGTCCATCGAGTCCAGCGCGTCCTTCAGGACGTCCTGCGGCATCCGCTTGAGGGCCGCCGCGCTCATCGTCCGCAATTTCCGTGCCACGGCCGGTTCGAACCTTTCGATGCTTCCCAGATGGTGGGAGATGATGGCGCAGTACGTACGTACCGCCTTAGGCAGCAGCCGGTCCGCGTCGCGGTCCTCCGCCGTTTCCCCGACGACCTGGTCGAAGGCCCGGATGAAGTCGAGCTGCCGTACGTCGCCGATCTGCGTGAGCGACGAAGCGACGCCCCGCCGGTAGAAGACGCCCAGCATGCCGAGTACGGCGAAGCTCCCGGCCTCCCGGTGCAGCCGCCAGATCCACGGCCGGTCCTCGGCCGTGCGCAGGCCGTCGGTGAAGTGCAGCAGCCCCCGGTCGGCGAGCCTGCGGTGGTACATGCCGGCCCAGGCGTACGCGTAGTCGACGGAGGTGGACCGGCTGGCGGGCAGGATCGCCTCGCGCGGCGACATGACGACGCCGCGCCGGCCGTGCGGGACGCGGTGGACCGTACGCGTGCGCCCGGTGCACTGCACGTGGTCGGTGCGGACGAAGTCGCAGCCCAGCTCCTCCATGGCGGCGAGCAGACGCGCGTAGTGGCCGGGGGCCAGCCAGTCGTCGCCGTCGAGGAAGGCCAGGTACTCGCCGCGCGCCGCGTCGAGTCCGGTGTTGCGGGCGGTGGCCAGGCCGCCGTTGCGCTCGTGTCTGACCAGGACCGCCCCCGGGAGCTCACGCTCGGCGCGCTGGAGGATCTCCGGCGTCCCGTCGGTCGAACAGTCGTCGACGAGGATGAATTCGAAGTCCTCGCGGGCATTCGCGCGGAGGCTTCGAAGAGTGTCTGGGGCGTATGTCTGCACGTTGAAGAACGGCACGACGACAGAGAGCTTGACCACCCCGCAACGCTAGGGCGCACTGCGGCATTCGCCGCGACCCCCACGGGGATGGCGGGTGAACGAAGAATGGCGGAATGGTTAACCTGCCTGTTTCCCGGGCGCCGACGCCGATCGTCGATGTGCTGTTAACCGTTTGTTGCGGCTGAGTTGGGCCGTCAATCGGAATGCCTCCCTAGTTTCTTCGATGTGCCAGCAAGTACCAGCAAAGCCCTGCGGATCGCCGTGATCGCCGATTCCGACACGCGATGGAAATGGGGAGCGCTCACCGCTCGCCGCATCGCACCGGAAGCGGAAGTCAGCGGATTCCTGCTGCGCGGCCGGGCCACCCCCACCCCCCGTCAGCTCGCCGAGGTCGGCGTGCCGGTCGAGGGCGTGCGGGAGGTGACCGCCGCCGAGTTCATCGGTGAGGTCGAGCACGAGGCGTACGACGTCGTCCTGCTCGCCCTCGTCGGCGGCGCCGTACAGGCGATGCTGCACGGCCTCGCGCCGCTGTGGCCGGACACCGGGCGCCGGCCCGTCATCGGCACGGGATACGTCGGCGTCGTCTACGAGAAGCTCGCGGACGGGCTGCTGCTGCGCCACGGCGCCGACATCGTCCTCGCCAACTCGCGCCACGACGCGGAGCGTTTCCGCGCGGTGTACGAGGGCGTGGGCGCCGACGCCTCGGCCGTGACGGAGGCCGCGCTGCCCTTCCTCGGCGGCGACAGCTACACCGGTACGGACACCCGCACCGTCGTCTTCGCGGCCCAGCCCTCCGTCCCGCAGTCCCGCGCCGACCGCGCCTACCTGCTGCGCCGCCTCGTCCAGCACGCCCGGCTGCACCCCGGCCGCGAGGTCCTCCTCAAGCTCCGCAGCAAGCCGGGCGAGCACACCACGCACATCGAGGAACTGCCCTACCAGAAGCTCGCGGCCCGCATCGAAGGCGGCACGCCGCCCAACTTCCGCCTCGTGTACGGGCACATGGGCGAGGTCCTGGACCGCGCCGACCTCCTCGTCACGGTCAGCTCGACCGCCGCCCTGGAGTCCCTGCACCGCCGCATCCCGACCGCCGTCCTCACCGACCTGGGCGTGCGCGAGGTCCTGGGCAACCACCACTTCCTCGGCTCCGGCTGCCTCGCCTCCTGGGACCAGCTCGACGCCGGCCACCGGCCGCGGGCCGACGAGGAGTGGCTGGCGGCGCAGGGCGTGGCCGCGGACGGCTCGTACGAGACGGCCTTCGACGCCGTGCGCAAGCGGGTCACCGCACTCCTGGAGCGCCCCGGCCTCCCGCCGGTCGCCCCCTACTACACCCCCGCCACCGCGCCGGGCTACCTCCCCGGCATCCTCGCCCGCCACCGCCTCGACGGCACGCACACCACCACCGCCGACGTCACCGGCGTACGCCGCGTCCTGCGCGACGCCGTGCGCGAGGCGGCGCGCGGGGCGTACCGCCACGGGGTGCAGCGCGTGGCGCCCGTCATCCGCCGCATGGGAGAACTGTGAACAGCCAGCCGCAGACCGACGCAGGGCCCGGACGCCGCGTCCTCGCCGTGATCCCCGCCCGCGGCGGATCCAAGGGCGTACCGGCGAAGAACCTCGCCCCCGTCGGCGGAGTGCCGCTCGTGGCGCGCGCCGTCCGGGCGTGCCGGGGCGCCGGCCGGGTCACGCACGTCGTGGTCTCCACGGACGACCCCGCCATCGCGGCGGCGGCGCGCGGCGCGGGCGCCGAGGTGGTGCCGCGCCCGGCCGGCATCGCGGGGGACACGGCGACCAGTGAGGCGGCCGTACTGCACGCCCTGGACACCCACGAGGCGCTGCACGGCGCGGTGGTGGACGTGGTGCTGCTGGTGCAGTGCACGAGCCCGTTCCTGACGAGCGAGGACGTCGACGGCGTCTGCGCCGCGGTCGTCGAGGACGGCGCGGACACGGCCCACACGGTGGCCCCCTTCCACGGCTTCGTCTGGCGCGAGTCCGCCGGGTCCGCCGGGGACGCCGCGTCCGCCGCGGAGGGCGTCAACCACGACAAGAGCTTCCGCCCCCGCCGCCAGGACCGTCCGCAGGACTTCCTGGAGACCGGCGCGGCGTACGCCATGGACGCCGCCGGATTCCGCAAGGCCGGGCACCGCTTCTTCGGGCGGACCGCGCTCGTCGTCACGGACCCGGCCCGTGTCCTGGAGATCGACGACCCGCACGACCTGGCCCGCGCCCGCGCCCTCGCGCCGCTCCTCGACCCGCAGGAGACACCGGGCGCCCTCCCCACCCGCGACGACATCGACGCCGTCGTCATCGACTTCGACGGCACCCAGACCGACGACCGGGTGCTGATCGACTCCGAAGGACGCGAACTCGTCGCCGTGCACCGCGGCGACGGGCTCGGCATCGCGGCCCTGCGCAAGGCGGGGCTCAAGCTGCTGATCCTGTCCACGGAACAGAACGCGGTCGTCGCCGCACGGGCCCGCAAGCTGCGCATCCCCGTGCTCCACGGCATCGACCGCAAGGACCTCGCCCTCAAGCAGTGGTGCGAGGAGCAGGGCGTGGCACCCGAACGGGTGCTCTACGCCGGCAACGACGTCAACGACCTGTCCTGCCTGGCCCTCGTCGGCTGGCCGGTGGCGGTCGCCAACGCCCACGACACGGTGCGCGCGGCGGCGCGCGCCGTGACGGCGGTCCCGGGCGGCGAGGGCGCGATCCGCGAGATCGCCGCCTGGGTCCTCGGCCCGTCACTCACCACCGGCACCCCCACCCTCACCCCGTAACTCCCCCCCGTAAGGAAAAGATCCACATGAGCACCAACTCCCGCCTCCGCACCCTCGGTTCCAAGACCGCGGGCCCGGGCCACCCCGTCTACGTCACCGGCGAGATCGGCATCAACCACAACGGCGACATCGAGAACGCCTTCGCGCTCATCGACGCCGCCGCCGACGCCGGCTGCGACGCGGTCAAGTTCCAGAAGCGCACCCCGGAGATCTGCACCCCGCGCGACCAGTGGGACATCGAGCGGGACACCCCGTGGGGCCGGATGACGTACATCGACTACCGTCACCGCGTCGAGTTCGGCGAGGACGAGTACCGCGCCATCGACGAGCACTGCAAGAAGCGCGGCATCGACTGGTTCGCCTCCCCGTGGGACACCGAGGCCGTCGCCTTCCTGGAGAAGTTCGACGTACCCGCCCACAAGGTCGCCTCCGCGTCCCTCACGGACGACGAGCTGCTGCGCTCGCTGCGTGCCACCGGCCGCACGGTCATCCTCTCCACCGGCATGTCGACGCCGCGCCAGATCCGCCACGCCGTGGAGGTGCTGGGCAGCGACAACATCCTGCTCTGCCACGCCACGTCGACGTACCCGGCGAAGGCCGAGGAGCTCAACCTGCGCGTGATCAACACGCTCCAGGCCGAGTACCCCAACGTCCCGATCGGCTACAGCGGCCACGAGACCGGCCTCCAGACGACGCTGGCCGCCGTCGCCCTCGGCGCCGCGTTCGTCGAGCGCCACATCACCCTCGACCGCGCCATGTGGGGCTCCGACCAGGCCGCCTCCGTCGAGCCCGGCGGCCTGACCCGCCTGGTCCGCGACATCCGCACCATCGAGGCCTCCCTCGGTGACGGCGTCAAGAAGGTGTACGAGTCCGAGCTCGGTCCGATGAAGAAGCTGCGCCGGGTCGCGGGTGTCGTCGCCGAGGGCGCCGACCGCGAGCCCGTCGCGGTCTGACGGACCGAGGTCGAAGTCGCCGTGAACGGCACCCCCGGCCCCTCCGCCACCGAGGCCCTCGAGGCGTCCCGCGCCTCCGAAGCCTCCGAGACCCTCGCCTTCGTCGAGAGCCCCGTCCAGCTCCTGAACGTCCTGGAGTGGGCCCACGCGCAGGCGGATCCCCAGAGGCACGGCCTCACGGTCGTCGTCCTGTCGCCCACCGACCCCATGACCCGCGGCCAGCTGCGGCGCATGGCGGAGCTCGCCCGCCACGAAGGCATGCGGGTGCGGTGGGAGGAGGCCCGTGGCGGGGCGGGGGCGCCGTTCCAGACCATCGGCGGGCTGGCGTCCGCCCTGCGCCGGGCGCGCCGCGTCGTCATCGGAGACCCGTTCTCGCGGTACGTGCAACTGCTGCTGATGATCACGCGCGCCCGGGACCTGGTCGTCGTCGACGACGGCACGGCCACCATGGAGTTCATCGCCCAGCTCACCGGCGGCGAGCGCCTGGAGCGCTGGCACCGGCGCGGCGGCCGCCGGGCGGCGCGCGACTTCGTCTTCGGGCCGGTTTCGGCGGCGGCGCGCCGCCGCCTCACCCCGTCGCCCACCCGCAGCGTCGAGGTCTTCACCTCGATGCCCGTGGAGCGGGCCCCGGGGATCACCGTCACGGCCAACGGCTTCGGCTGGACCCGGGCCCGCTTCGGGCCGCCCCGCGTCTCGCGCGGCGCCGACCTGGTCGGCACCTCGCTGGTCGAGACGGGGGTCGTCGACCCCGACCGGTACGTCGAGGCGGTCTCCGCCCTGGCCCGGACCCACGGCGCCACCCGCTACTTCGCCCACCGCCGCGAGAGCACCGACAAGCTGCACCGCCTCGCCGTCGAGACGGGCCTGGAGATCGTCCGCCCCGACCTGCCGCTGGAGCTCATAGCCCGGCGCGGCCCGATCGGCCGTACGATCCTCAGCTTCCCCTCGACCGTCGTGCACACCCTCCCGCTCGCGCTGGCGGGCACGGGCGTACAGGTCGCGGTCTGCGACGTGAACCCGCAGTGGCTGCGGGACACGGCCTCGCCCCGCGCCCAGGGCTTCCTGTCGGGCGTCACCACCACGGCCCGCGACGTCCAGCGCCTCCCGGCCCCGGGCTGAATGTCCGCCGAATGTCTAGTTCGGCACATATGTGACATCGCACACGAGGGAGCGGGGCCGGCGCACGGGAGACGGGCCGCGGGGCAGACCCGGTACGGGGGCAAAGCGCCAGCTCGACGGCGCGATGAGAGCGGCGCAGCTTACCCACCCCGGCCGGGCCCCATGCACCGCGGGGCCGCTTTTCTTTCCCCTATGCGACTGAAGTTTTGTAGATCACTGGTCAGTCACCCCCCTGAGGCGCCTACCCTTTCAGGGATGAGCCACCTGATCTGCGAGTCCGAAGAAGCAGCACTGCCCGGGATGGTCCCGCTCCCCGGCACGCTGCCCGAGAGCCTGCGTCTTGAGCTGATCGCCTTCCGTCGCGACCTGCACATGCACCCCGAGCTCGGCAATCAGGAGTTCCGCACCACCGCGGCGATCAAGGCCCGCCTGGAGCAGGCAGGTCTGGCGCCACGTGTGCTCCCCTCGGGCACCGGGCTCATCTGCGACATCGGCACGGACCGGGCCGACGCCGCCGGCCGCGACGGCGTACGTCCGATCCTGGCCATGCGCGCCGACATCGACGCGCTGCCCATCCCGGACACCAAGACGGACGTCCCGTACCGCTCCACCGTCCCCGACCGCGCGCACGCCTGCGGCCACGACGTCCACACCACGGTGGTGCTCGGCGCCGGCCTGGTCCTCGCCGGCCTGGCCCGCCAGGGCCTGCTGACGCAGCCGGTACGGCTGATCTTCCAGCCCGCCGAGGAGATGATGCCCGGCGGCGCGCTCGGCGTGATCGAGGCCGGCGGTCTCGACGGCGTGGGCAGGATCATCGCGGTGCACTGCGACCCCAAGGTCGACGCGGGCCGCGTCGGTCTGCGCACCGGCCCGATCACCTCGGCCTGTGACCGGATCGAGATCTCGCTGGACGGCCCCGGCGGCCACACCGCCCGCCCGCACCTCACCACCGACCTGGTCACGGCCGTCGCCAGGGTCGCCACCGACGTCCCGGCGCTGGTCGCCCGCCGCGTCGACGCGCGCGCGGGACTCGCGGTGACCTGGGGCCGCATCGAGTCCGGCCACGCCTGCAACGTCATCCCGCAGCGCGCCGTGCTCGCCGGCACCGTCCGCTGCCTGGACCTCGGCGCCTGGCACGAGGCCCCGGACCTGATCCACGCCGCGATCGACGAGATCGCGACCCTGCACGGCGCCAAGTCGGAGATCAACTACGTCCGCGGCGTCCCGCCGGTCGTGAACGAGCACGCCGTCACCGAGCTGCTCACCGACGCGATGGCCGCCCGGCGCGGGCTGCACGCGATCGAGGACACCGAGCAGAGCCTCGGGGGCGAGGACTTCTCCTGGTACCTGGAGCAGGTCCCGGGCGCGATGGCCCGCCTGGGCGTGCGCACTCCGGGCGACACCGCCCGACGCGACCTGCACCGCGGTGACTTCGACGTGGACGAGGCCGCGATCGAGGCCGGCGTCGAGCTCTTCACCGCCGCCGCGTTGCTCGACGGACACCGTTCGTAACCAGCCACGGCGCTTTCTGTTCACGACGATCCGATAACAGCTGTCGTACGGTCGCTTATCCGGCATCTACGCGCGTTACGATCGCCGCGAAACCAGCGCCGGCAGAGGCGCTTCGGTCAGGTTGAAGGAGCCCTCCCGTGCGCCGGGTAACCAGGATTGCCACTGTGGCCATTGCGTCCACAGCCCTCACGTTTTCCGCCACCGCGTGTGGCAAGACGTCGGACTCCGCTTCCGGCTCGAAGGAGCCCAGCGCCGCCATCGCGTACGACATCGGCGGCCGCGGCGACCAGTCCTTCAACGACGCCGCGTACGCCGGCCTGGAGAAGGCCGAGAAGGACCTCGACATCAAGGGCAACGACCAGGAGCCCTCCGAGGGCGAGTCGGACGCCGACAAGGTCCAGCGCCTCACCGAGCTGGCCCGTTCCGGCAACAACCCGGTGATCGGCGTCGGCTTCGCCTACGCGCCGGCCATCAAGAAGGTCGCGCCGAAGTTCCCGAAGACCACCTTCGGCATCATCGACGACACCTCGGTGACCGGTAAGAACATCGCGAACCTGGTCTTCAACGAGGAGCAGGGCTCCTACCTCGCCGGCGTCGCCGCCGCCAAGGCCACCAAGACCAACAAGGTCGGCTTCATCGGTGGCGTCGAGGTCCCGCTGATCAAGAAGTTCGAGGCGGGCTTCGCCCAGGGCGTCAAGGACACCAACCCCCAGGTCGAGGTGCTCAAGCAGTACCTGACCCAGCCGCCGAACACCGACGGCTTCTCCAAGCCCGACCTCGGCAAGGCCGCCGCCGAGGGCCAGCTCGACAAGGGCGCCGACGTGATCTACCACGCCGCCGGTCTCGCGGGCTCCGGCACGATCGAGGCCGCTGCCGGCAAGGGCAAGTGGGCCATCGGCGTCGACTCGGACCAGTACGAGCAGCCCGGTCTGGCGAAGTACAAGGACAAGATCCTCACTTCGGTGACCAAGGACGTCTCCGACTCGGTCTACAACCTGATCAAGTCGGTCAAGGACGGCAAGCCGCAGTCCGGCGAGGTCCGTTACGGCCTCGCGGAGGACGGTGTCGGCCTGTCCGACTCCAACCCGGCGTACCAGAAGATGACGGACCTCATCGCCGCCGTCGACAAGGCGAAGGCCGACGTCGTCGCCGGCAAGGTCGAGGTCAGGACCGCGCCGTAGGGCCACCGGTCACGACGTGAGACCCGGGGGACCGGGGAGGCGGTTTCTGCCGCCTCTCCGGCCCCCCGGGCCGCATACCGCCCAGCTCTTTTTGATATTCGGCAGAACTACGCGCGTAGAAGCTTTTCGGCACGATAGTTTCGCCGCGCCCCGCATCCTGCCTCCCGCTCCTTTCCGCCAAGGAGAGTGCGTCATCAACGCGTCCAGCACGCCCCCCGCCGTAGAACTGCACGGCATCACCAAGCGTTTCCCCGGCGTCGTCGCCAACCACGACATCGACATCACCGTCCGCAAGGGCACCGTGCACGCCCTCGTCGGTGAGAACGGTGCCGGAAAGTCGACCCTGATGAAGATCCTCTACGGCATGCAGAAGCCGGACGAGGGCACCATCACCATCGACGGGGAGCAGGCCGCTTTCCACAGCCCCGCCGACGCCATCGCACGCGGCATCGGCATGGTGCACCAGCACTTCATGCTCGCCGACAACCTCACCGTCCTGGAGAACGTCGTCCTCGGCGGCGAGAAGCTGTACGGCATCGGCAACAAGGCCCGCGACAAGATCAAGGAGATCTCGGACGCGTACGGACTGAACGTGCGCCCCGACGCCCTGGTCGAGAACCTCGGTGTGGCCGACCGCCAGCGCGTGGAGATCCTCAAGGTCCTCTATCGCGGCGCCCGCATCCTCATCCTCGACGAGCCGACCGCCGTGCTCGTGCCGCAGGAGGTCGACGCGCTCTTCGCCAACCTCCGCGAGCTCAAGGCCGAGGGCCTGACGGTCATCTTCATCTCGCACAAGCTGGGCGAGGTCCTGTCGGTCGCCGACGACATCACCGTCATCCGGCGCGGCACGACCGTGGGCACCGCCGACCCGGCGAACACCACCCCCAAGCAGCTCGCCGAGCTGATGGTCGGCAGCGAGCTCCCCTCGCCCGAGACCCGTGAGTCGACGGTCACCGACGTACCGATGCTCCGCATCGCCGACCTCCAGCTCAACGCCGTCGACCCCGACGGCGCCGTGCGCGAGGTGCTCGCCGGGATCTCCCTCACCATCCACAAGGGCGAGGTCCTCGGCATCGCGGGCGTCGAGGGCAACGGCCAGGCGGAACTCGTCGAGGCGATCATGGGCATGCGCGACCCGGACAGCGGCGTCATCACGCTCGACGACGCCGACATCTCGCACGCGCCCACCCGCAAGCGCCGTGAGCGCGGCATCGGTTACATCCCCGAGGACCGCCACCGGCACGGCCTGCTCCTCGAAGCGCCGCTGTGGGAGAACCGCATCCTCGGCCACGTCACCGAGGAGCCCAACTCCAAGCGCGGACTGCTCGACCTGAAGGCGGCCCGCGCCGACACCGAGCGGATCGTGCGCGAGTACGACGTCCGCACCCCCGGCATCGAGGTCACCGCGGCCTCGCTGTCCGGCGGCAACCAGCAGAAGCTGATCGTCGGCCGCGAGATGAGCCACGCCCCCAAGCTGCTGATCGCCGCGCACCCCACGCGCGGCGTGGACGTCGGCGCGCAGGCGCAGATCTGGGACCAGATCCGCGAGGCACGCCACGAGGGACTGGCCGTACTGCTGGTCTCCGCCGACCTGGACGAGCTGATCGGGCTCTCCGACACCCTGCGGGTCATGTACCGCGGCCGCCTGGTCGCGGACGCCGACCCGGCCACCATCACCCCGGAGGAACTGGGCTCGGCCATGACCGGCGCCGCCACCGGTCACCTGGAGCACGCCCCGGAGGACGAGGCCTGATGAAGAAATTCGACAAGGACCGGCTGATCCTGGGCCTCGCCGGCCCAGTGCTCGCGCTGGTCGTCGCCATCGCGCTCACCTCGGTGGTGCTGCTCGCCTCGGGCCGCGACCCGATCGAGCCGTACACGCTGATGATCGAGAACGCCGCGTACGCCGACATCCAGGTGCTGATCCTCAACCAGGCCGGCACGTACTACCTGGCGGCGCTCGCCGTGGCCGTCGGCTTCCGGATGAACCTGTTCAACATCGGTGTGGACGGCCAGTACCGGCTCGCCGCGATGATGGCGGCCCTGGTCGGCGCCAGCGTCGACCTGCCCGGACCGCTGCACATCGCCCTCATCGTGATCGTCGCGATGCTGACCGGTGCCTTCTGGGCCGGTATCGCGGGCATCCTGCGGACCATCCGGGGCGTGAGCGAGGTCGTCTCCACGATCATGCTCAACGCGATCGCCACCAGCCTCATCGCCTGGCTGATCCTCCCCGACAACTTCGGCGTCCAGCCGGAGGGTTCCAACGACCTCACCACGGGCGAGATCGCGGAGTCCGGCTGGTTCCCGAGCGTGAGCATGGGTGACGGCGGCGAGATCTACGGCTTCACGTTCGTCGCCTTCGCCCTCGGCATCGTCTACTGGTTCGTCCTCAACCGGACCCGCTTCGGCTTCGACCTGCGCGCCACCGGCGCCAGCCAGACCGCCGCCGCGGCCTCCGGCGTCGACGCCAAGAAGATGATCCTGACCGCGATGCTGATCTCGGGCGGAGTCGCCGGCCTGGCCGGAATGCCGACGCTGCTGGGCGACACCCACACGTACAGCCTCAGCTTCCCGACCGGCATCGGCTTCACGGGCATCACCATCGCCCTGCTCGGCCGCAACAACCCGGTCGGCATCCTGTTCAGCGCGCTCCTGATCGCCTTCCTCGACAAGGCGTCCGCCGTACTCGACCAGTATGGCTACGAAAAGGAAATCGCCACGATCATGCAGGGCCTGATCGTGATCGCGGTCGTCGTCAGTTACGAACTCGTCCGCCGCTACGGGCTCCGCCGCCAGCAGCAGAAGGTGGGCGAGGAGCTCGCCGCAGCCGCCCGCAAGAACCGTGAGGAGGTGGCGGCGTAATGAGTACCAGCACTGTCTCCGCCGTGAGCGCGGCGCCCAAGAAGAGCGCCCGCCGCAAACTGTCCGTCCCCGTCATCCTGCTGATCATCGCGGGTGGGCTCGCCCTGGTCTCGCTGGTGCGCCTCGTCAGCGGCGCCGACGACCTGACCTCCGTCGGCCAGGTCTCCGGCGCGCTCCAGCTCGCCGTCCCGATCGGTCTCGCCGGCCTCGGCGGCCTGTGGGCCGAGCGCGCGGGCGTCGTCAACATCGGCCTCGAAGGCATGATGATCCTGGGCACCTGGTTCGGCGCGTACGCCGGCTACCAGTGGGGCCCGTGGTCGGGTGTCGCCCTCGGTATCCTCGGCGGCGCGCTCGGCGGTCTGCTGCACGCGGTCATCACGGTCACCTTCGGCGTGAACCACATCGTCTCCGGTGTGGCCATCAACATCCTGGCCGTGGGCGCCACCCGCTACCTCTCCAACTTCACCTTCGACAAGGCCGCGGGCGGTTCCTCCAAGCAGTCCCCGCGCATCGACGAGATCACGAGGATCACCGTCCCGGGGCTCTCCGACTGGCTGCGGGACGTCCAGGACAAACACTGGTTCTTCGTCTCGGACGTCGCGGGCGTCCTCGGCGGCCTGCTCACCAACCTCTCCCTGCTGACCGTCGTCGCGCTGCTGCTGATCCCGGCCACCGTCTGGATCCTCTGGCACACGGCCTTCGGCCTGCGCCTGCGCTCCTGCGGCGAGAACCCGGTGGCCGCCGAGTCCCTGGGCGTCAACGTCTACAAGTACAAGTACATCGCCGTCGTCGTCTCCGGCGGCCTCGCCGGCCTCGCGGGCGCCTTCCTCGCCATCGTCGCCACCGGCATCTACCAGGAGGGCCAGACCGGCGGCCGCGGCTACATCGGCCTCGCCGCGATGATCTTCGGCAACTGGATGCCGGGCGGAATGGCGCTGGGCGCCGGCCTCTTCGGCTTCACCGACAGCCTCAAGCTGCGCGGCGGCGCCGAGAACGTCCACGCGATGCTGCTCCTGCTGGCGATCCTGCTGCTGATCGTCCTCTTCTGGCAGCTGTACAAGAAGAAGTACGTGCCCGCGGTGGTCTCCGCCGTCGCCGCCGCGGCCCTCTTCACCTGGTACGCGCTCACCGACGAGGTCCCGAGCCAGTTCGTGGACGCCGCGCCGTACGTCACCACCCTGCTGGTCCTGGCGCTCTCCGCACAGCGGCTCCGCATGCCCAAGGCCAACGGCACTCCGTACCGCAAGGGCCAGGGCAAATGAGGCGAGGAGCGGCGGCCGTCGACTGGGACGCCCTGCGGGAGGCGGCGCGCGAGGCCATGTCGCGCGCGTACGCCCCCTACTCGGGCTTCCCGGTCGGCGCCGCGGCCCTCGTCGACGACGGCCGCACCGTCACCGGCTGCAACGTGGAGAACGCCTCCTACGGCCTCTCCCTGTGCGCCGAGTGCGGCCTCGTCTCGCAGCTCAACGCCACCGGCGGCGGCCGTCTGACGCACTTCACCTGCGTCGACGGCCGGGGCGACATCCTGATGCCCTGCGGCCGCTGCCGGCAGCTGCTGTACGAATTCGGCGGCCCCGCGCTACTGCTCGACACGGCGGCGGGTATCCGTACCCTCGCCGACATGCTCCCCGACGCCTTCGGCCCCCAGCACCTGGCGCCCGGCACCCCGGAAGGAACCCGATAAACCCCATGGACGTCATTTCCGTCATCCGGACCAAGCGCGACAAGGGCGAACTGAGCCCCGAGCAGATCGACTGGGTCATCGACGCCTACACGCGCGGCGAGGTCGCCGACGAGCAGATGTCGGCCCTCGCGATGGCGATCCTGCTCAACGGCATGAACCGGGTCGAGATCGCCCGTTGGACCGCGGCGATGATCAACTCGGGCGAGCGCATGAACTTCGCCCAGCTCTCCCGCCCCACCGCCGACAAGCACTCCACCGGCGGCGTCGGCGACAAGATCACCCTGCCGCTGGCCCCCATCGTCGCCGCCTGCGGCGCGGCCGTGCCCCAGCTCTCGGGCCGGGGCCTCGGCCACACCGGCGGCACGCTCGACAAGCTGGAGTCGGTCCCCGGCTGGCGCGCCCTGCTCTCCAACGAGGAGATGCTCTCCGTCCTCGAGTCCACCGGCGCGGTCATCTGCGCGGCGGGCGACGGCCTGGCCCCGGCGGACAAGAAGCTGTACGCGCTGCGCGACGTCACCGGCACGGTCGAGGCCATCCCGCTGATCGCCTCCTCCATCATGTCGAAGAAGATCGCCGAGGGCACGGGCTCGCTCGTCCTGGACGTGAAGGTCGGCTCCGGCGCCTTCATGAAGAACATCGAGGACGCCCGCGAGCTCGCCGCCACCATGGTGGGCCTGGGCACCGACCACGGCGTACGCACGGTGGCCCTCCTCACCGACATGTCGACCCCGCTCGGCCTCACGGCGGGCAACGCCCTCGAAGTCCGCGAATCCGTCGAGGTGCTGGCGGGCGGCGGCCCGCAGGACGTCGTCGACCTCACCCTCGCGCTCGCCCGCGAGATGCTCGACGCGGCCGGCCTGAAGGACGCGGACCCGGCCAAGGCGCTCGCCGACGGCTCCGCGATGGATGTCTGGCGCCGCATGATCGCGGCCCAGGGCGGCGACCCGGACGCGGCCCTCCCGGTCGCCCGCGAGCAGCACGTCGTCCACGCCTCCGAGAGCGGTGTCCTCACCACCCTCGACGCGTACGCCGTCGGTGTCGCGGCCTGGCGCCTGGGCGCCGGCCGCGCGCGCAAGGAGGACCGGGTCCAGGCCGGCGCGGGCATCGAACTCCACGCCAAGCCGGGCGACAGGATCACCGCGGGCCAGCGCCTGATGACCCTGCACACGGACACCCCGGAGAAGTTCGAGTACGCCCTCGAAGCCCTGAACGGCGGGGTCCTGACGGCCCCCGAGGGCACGGAGTTCACTCCGAACCCGATCGTGCTGGGCCGCATCGCGTAGCGGCGGGCACGACCGAGCGGGGCCGGTGGATTCCACCGGCCCCGCTCTTTCTTTTCGTCCACTCGCGCGTCACCGCGCCGGGACCCGGCGCCGCGGCGTGCCTCGCCCGGCCCGGACCTCGCCCGGCCCGGGGTCAGCGCCGGTCCGGAGTCGGTGCCGGTCCGGGATCAGTGGCGCGGGCCCCCGGTTCCGGAATGGCGGGGGCCACCGCAAGGCGGCCACCGATGAGTTCCGTCCGCGGCCCCGGTCTGCCTGGTGTGAATGCCATGATGCCGATCGTCCTCGTCGTCGCCGGCCGGGTGACCCCCGGCGACGTGTCCCGCCTGTGCGACGAGCTGGACGACCTGCTGTGCGTCTCCGGGGCCACCGAGGTGATCTGCGACGTCACCGGACTGGCCGAGCCGGACCTCACCGCCGCCGACGCCCTGGCCCGCCTGCGGCTCACCGCCCGCCGGGCCGGCTGCAGCCTGCTGCTGCGCGGCCCCCGGCAGGACCTGCTGGCGCTGCTGCGCCTCACCGGGCTCGGTGACGTCGTCCAGGCCGGCCCCGCGGGTTCGTAGGCATTCACCGGGCGGTATTCCTTTCGGCGCGATCACCCGATGGGCTGTTTTTATAAAACTGGGCGAAAGCCGATCCGGCATGTCGTCTCCGGGAGAAACCCGTATCGGTGCGCGGCTCCAAATGGCCGAACGGGCGAGTTCAATCGTGATTTTCCCACCGGTTTTCTGACAAAGTTCAAAGTCGAAATCCACGGTTGCTTTCTCGGTCAGTTCTACGGTCCAGGTATGAAGAGAGCCGCACGTGCTGCAAAGAAGTTGGACTGAGCAGAGCCAACTGACAGTTTTTCACCTCGTCCAGCCGGTGGAAGGGGGGTCGCGCGTGTCGTCACCGACCTCGTCAGGGCGCAGACGGGCGCAGGTCTGCGGGCCGTCGTCGCCTGCCCGCCGGGCGGTGCGCTGGCGTCGGAGGCCGCCGAGGCCGGAGCGCGCGTACACACCTGGCCCGCCGAACGCGCCCCCGGCCCCCGGCTCGCCCAGGAGGTCGTGACCGCCGCCCGGCTGATCCGCGCGTGCCGCCCCCACGTCGTGCACGCCCACAGCGCCAAGGCCGGGCTCGCGGGCCGGCTGGCGGTGCGCGGCCGGGTGCCGACGGTCTTCCAGCCCCACGCCTGGTCCTTCGACGCCGTGCAGGGCCGTGAAGCGGCGCTCGCCCTCACCTGGGAGCGGTACGCGGCCCGCTGGAGCACCCGGACCCTGTGCGTCAGCGAGACCGAGCGCCGGGCGGGGGAGGAGGCCGGCATCGCCGCCCGCTGGTCGGTGATCCGCAACGGCGTCGACCTCCGCCACTTCCGCCCCGACGAGGGCGCGGGCCGCGTCCCGGCCCGCGCCGCCCTCCCCCTCCTCTCCGGCCTCCCCACCGGGGCCCCCCTCGTCGTCTGTGTCGGCCGCCTGTGCCACCAGAAGGGCCAGGACATCCTGCTGCGGGCCTGGCAACCGGTGGCCGCGGCGGTGCCCGGCGCCCGGCTGGTCCTGGTCGGCGACGGACCCGACCGCGAACGCCTGACGGCCCAGGCCCCGCCGGGCGTGCTGTTCGCCGGGGCCAGCCGGGACACCCGGCCGTGGCTGCACGCGGCGGACGTCGTCGTCCTGCCCTCCCGCTGGGAGGGCATGGCCCTCGCCCCGCTCGAAGCCATGGCCTGCGGCCGGCCCGTCGTGCTGTCCGACGTCAGCGGCGCCAGGGAGAGCCTGCCGCCCGGCCACGAAGCCCACTGCCTCGTACCGCCGCAGGACCCGCGGGCCCTCGCGGCGGCACTCACGAACCTGCTGACCGACCCCGGGCTCCGGGAGGCCCTGGGCCGCGAGGCCCAGACCCACACCCGGTCGACCCGCGACGTACGCAAGACCGCCGCAGCCGTCTTCGGCCTCTACCGGGAACTTGTCAGCCTGCCCCGACCCATGATGAGGAAGCGCACCGAGCGATGACGACGGAGAGTGCATTCGCGCCCGACACCGCCCAGGCCGCAGCCGTGCAGGTCACGGCTCCTTCGGTCCATCCGCCGAGGAGCGCGGCACGGCACCGGCCCGCCCCCCTGGCCCCACGGAGCCTGCGTCTGCGGGGCCCCCTCGCGGGGATGCTCGCCGCCGACGTGCTCGCCATGGCCCTCACCCTGGCACTGATGCCCTGGCCGGTGCTCGCGTGCGTCCCGCTCGCGGCGCTCATGCTGGCGCTGCACACCTGGCGCGGCCTCTACCGCCCCCGCCTGTCCCCCTCGGCACTCGACGAACTGCCCCCGCTCCTCCTCCTCGCCCTGGTCCAGTGGTACGCCACCGCGGAAGCCCTCACGGCGTACGACTCACGGCACGGCATCGGTTGGTCGGACCTGACCTGCGCCGCCGTCACCCAGACCCTGCTCGGCTGCGCCGGCCGGTCCACGGTCTACCGGATCCGCCGCCGCACGGCGGTCCGGCGCCCGCAGTCCGCACTGATCGTGGGCCGGGCCCCGCTCGCCCAGCAGGTCACGGCGGCCCTGCACACCCGGGCCGAGTACGGACTGCACCCGGTCGGCCGCTTCGACCCGGCGCACCAGCCCACGGATGCCGCACCCGCGGACACGCTTCCCGTCCTCGCCACCCTGGAGGACGTCAGCCGGGCGGTCATCCAGAACTCCGTGCGCCACGCCGTCTTCACCGACCCGCCCCGGTCGGCCCCCGACGCGGCCGCGCTCGTCGAGCTCTTCGCCGAGCACGGCTGCCGGCTCTGGCTCGTCGACGCCCCGGCCGCCGGCGCGGCGGCGCCCGACCACACGCCGGCCCCCGACCACCTCTGGGGGTTCGCCGTACGCCCGCTGCGCACCGGTCCGGGGCGGTCCGTGGCCCGCGCGGGCAAGCGCGTCATGGACGCCCTCGTGGCCGCCGTCGCCCTCGTCGCCGCAGCGCCGGTCATGGCGGTGTGCGCCCTCGCCGTACGTCTCTCCGACGGCCCGGGCGTCATCTTCCGCCAGGAGCGCATCGGCCGCGACGGCCGCCCCTTCACGCTCCTCAAGTTCCGTACGCTCCGCCCGGCCGACGAGCACGAGTCAGCCACCCGCTGGAGCGTGGCCATGGACCACCGCATGAGCGTCACGGGCAACATCCTCCGCCGCACGTCCCTGGACGAGCTCCCCCAGCTCTGGAACGTCCTGCGCGGCGACATGAGCCTGGTCGGCCCGCGCCCCGAACGCCCGTACTTCGTGACCAAATTCAGCCACACCTACCCCGGCTACCAGGCCCGTCACCGGATGCCCGTCGGCATCACCGGGCTGGCCCAGGTGAACGGACTGCGCGGCGACACCTCGATCGAGGACCGCGCCCGCTTCGACAACCACTACATCGAGACCTGGTCGCTCTGGCAGGACGTGTGCATCCTCACGCGCACCGCCACTTCCCTGTTCCGGCTCGGAGGCAGCTGAGCATGACCGTCCTGTGGACCGCCGCACCGACGCCGCACCCGCGCGTCCAGTGGCGGGAACAACGCTGGTGGCCGGTGCTGCCCCTGATCGCGACCGTGCTCCTCCTGGCCGTCCCGGTCCAGACGGCGGGAGCCGGGACGTCCGCCGACATCACCCCGGCGGACATCGCGTCGTGCGTCCTGGTGGCCTTCGCCCTCGGCCGCGTACTGCGCCTGCGCCGGCGGCCGCTGACACCGGCCGCCGCGCTGGTCCTCGGCATCCCCACGGCCGGCATCGCCGTGGCGACGTTCACCGCCACCGACCCGGCCGCCGCCCTCACCGGGTTCATCCGCTACCTCCAGGTCTTCGTCCTCGTCCCCACCGCGGTGGTCCTCCTGGTCCGCACCCCCCGCAACTTCCGGATCATCACGGGCTCCCTCACCGTCCTCGCCCTCGTCCAGGGCGCCACGGGCGTCCACCAGTACGCCACCGGCACGGGCGCGTCGTACATGGGCGAGGACATCAGGGCCGTGGGCACCTTCGGCCCCACCGACGTCATGGGCATGGCCACGGTGGTCTCGTACGGCCTCCTGGCGGCCCTGGCCCTGGCACTCCGCACGCCTGAGAACGCTCCTCCCTGGCTGCGCCCCACCGCCGTCGCCGCCGCCGCGGCGCTCGTGGTCCCCCTCGCGCTCTCCTTCAGCCGGGGCGCCTGGATCGCCACACTGGCGGCGGCCCTCGTCATGATCCTCCTCACCGGCCTGCGCCAGGCGGTACGCGCCCTGGCCGCCCTGACCGCCGTCTCGGTCGTCCTCGTCGGCGGCTTCGGCATCGGCTCCGAGATGATCTCCCAGCGCCTCACCAGCATCACCGAGGTGACCGAGGCCCCCGACCGGTCGGTCACCGACCGCTACACGATGTGGGCCGCCGCGACGAGCATGTGGGACGACCGGCCCGCCACCGGGGTCGGCCTCAAGGGATTCGCCGTCCACCGGGACGCGCACGCGTCGATCGGCCTGTCCTCCGGCAGCGACACGGCGGGCGCGGGCCAGGAATTCCACAAGCAGGCCCTGCTCTCCCCCCACAACATGTACCTCCTCGTGCTCAGCGAGCAGGGCCTGATCGGCATCACCGCGTTCGTGGGCAGCTGGGCGGCGATCCTGGTGGCCGGAGTACGCAGACTGACTCTCACCCGCGGGAAGAGAAGAGCCACGGACTGCGGTCTGGCCGCGGTGGGCCTGATGACCTGGCAGACCGTCGACTTCCTGTACGCCGACATCGGCGGCCCCTCGACGGTGCTCACCGGAATCGTCCTGGGCCTGGCCGCGTGGTGGGCCCTGGCACAGCCGGCCGAGGCGACTGCCGCATGACCGACACCGACGAGCAGAGCGAGACACCCCAGGCACCCCGCACCCGCACCGCACTGGACGCCCCCACCGCCGCCCCGGTGCCGGGAGGGGCCGGGGCGGGGCGCTCCCCGCAGGGCGTCGAACACCACACGCCCGAACGACCCACCACCCCGAACGTCCGGCGCCCGAGGGGACGCCCCGGCGCGGCACCGGCCCCGAAGCCCCCGGCCCCGGCGCCCCCGGCGCCCCTGCGCCCCGCAGCGGCCGGCACCCCCGTCCCCCGAAGCTGGGGCGCTTCCTCGCGAGGGCCGCGGCGGTCACCGCCGGGCTGACGGCGGCAGGGGCCCTCCTGGGGCTCGTACGGGACCAGGCCATCGCCCACCTCTTCGGCGCGAGCGTGGACAGCGACGCCTTCCTGATCGCCTGGACCGTGCCGGAAATGGCCTCCACGCTCCTGATCGAGGACGCGATGGCGCTCCTCCTGGTCCCCGCCTTCAGCCACGCCCTCGCCCACCGTGCGGCCCGGCGCACCCAGGACCCGGCCCTTTCGTACGACGCCGTCCGGGCACTGGTCCTGGCCACCCTTCCCCGGTTGTCGGCCCTGCTGGCCTGCGTCGCCTGCCTGCTGATCCTGGGGGCGCCCTGGATCGTGCGGATCCTCGCGCCGGGCTTCAGCGACCCCGAACTGGCCGTGGAGTGCACCCGCCTGACGGCCGTGACCGTACTCACCTTCGGCATCACCGGGTACTTCAGCGCCGCCCTGCGCGCGCACCGCAAGTTCCTGCTGCCGGCCGGCGTCTACGTCGCGTACAACCTCGGCATCATCGTCACCACCCTCGCCCTGCACTCGATGTGGGGCGTACGGGCCGCCGCGGCCGGGGTCGCGGTGGGCAGCCTCCTGATGGTCCTGACCCAACTGCCCACCTTCCTCGGGCTGGTGACCGGGTCCCGCTCCCGCACCGGAACCCGTCCCCGCGTCCGCACCGGAGCCCGTACCCGCACCGCCGCCCCCCTCCTCGGCACCGCCGTCCTGGCCCCCGTGGTCCTCTTCGCGGTCGGCCGCCAGTCCCAGGTCCTCGTCGAGCGCTTCCTCGCGTCCTCCCTGCCCGGCGGCGCCATCTCGCACCTGAACTACGCGCAGAAGGTCGCGCAGATGCCAATGGTGCTGTCCCTCATGATCTGCACGGTGACGTACCCGGTCGTGGCCCGCGCCATGGCCGAAGGAGACCACGAGGGAGCCCGCCTCAGGGTCGAACGCGACCTGGCCCTGGCCGCGCTGGTGGTCCTCCTGGGAACAGCGCTCGTCCTCGGCTACGCGCCGCAGATCGTCGAAGTCCTCTTCGAACGCGGCGCGTTCGACGCGCGGGACACCGCGACGACGGCGACCGTCATGCGGGTGTACGCGGCCGGTCTCCTGGGCCACTGCCTCGTCGGCGCCCTGAGCAGGCCGTTCTTCTCCGCGGGCCGCCCCACCTGGTACCCGGCCGCCGCGATGGCGGCCGGCCTCCTGGTCACCACCGCCGTCGGCGCGGTCGCGGCCGGCCGCTTCGGCGTCCACGGCATCGCCGCCGCCAACGCCGTCGGCATCAGCACGACGGCGCTGCTGCTGCTCGGCGGCCTCGGCTCGCGCGTGGTCCCCATCCGGGTACGGGCCGTCAGCGCCTCCTTCGCCCGGCTGGGCGTCGCGGCGGCCGCTGCCGCCGCGACGGGCTGGACGGTCGCACCGATGACGGCCGGCCCCCTGCTGAGCGTGGCCGCCGGCTGCGTGCTCGTCCCCGCCGTATTCGTCCTCACCGGACTCGCAGTGAGAGCTCCGGAAGTCGTTCACCTGCTGGCACTCACCCGACAGAGGTTCCGTCATGGCCGCTGACACGGCGATCCGTAGCGCCGAACGCCCCACACCCCGACCCCACGCGGTCCGCCACTCGGCCGGCCCCTCCCAGCCGTGGATCCTGATGTACCACTCGGTGGGCGATCCGACGGGCGACCCGTACGGCATCACCGTCGCCCGCGACCGGCTCGACCGCCAGCTGGGCTGGCTGCGGCGCCGAAGACTCACCGGCGTCGACGTCGGCACGCTGCTGCGCGCCCACGCGGCCGGCCGCTCCCGGCACCTGGTCGGGCTGACCTTCGACGACGGGTACACCGACTTCCTCCACGAGGCGCTGCCGGTGCTGCGCCGGCACGCGTGCACGGCGACCGTGTTCGTCCTGCCCGGCCGGTGCGGCGGCACCAACGAGTGGGACCCGCTCGGCCCGCGCAAGCGGCTGATGACCGAGGAGGACATCCGGTCGGTCGCGGCGGCGGGCATGCGGATCGGCTCGCACGGCCTGTACCACCAGCGCCTGGCCGGCCTGTCCGACGACGCCCTCCACCAGGAGACGCGCCGCAGCCGGGAACTGCTCCACGAGATCACCGGCACCGCCCCCGAGAGCTTCTGCTACCCGTACGGCATCGTCGACCGCCGGGCCGCCGACGCGGTCCGCGCCGCCGGTTACACGTACGGCCTCGCGATCGACCCCGGCCCACTGCTCGGTCCGTACGCCCTGCCCCGCACGCACATCAGCCACGCCGACCGGAACCTCCGGCTGTGGGTGAAGCGCCTGCGCCACCGTTTCGTGCCGCCCGGGGACGCCCGGTGAAGGCCCTGCACATCATCACCGGACTCGGGGTGGGAGGAGCCGAGCAGCAACTGCGGCTGCTGCTGCGCCACCTGCCCGTGCGCTGCGACGTCGTGACGCTGACCAACCCGGGGGCGGTGGCGGACGGCCTGCGCGCGGACGGCGTCCGGGTCACGCACCTGGGGATGAGGGGCAACCGGGACCTCAAGGCGGTGCCCGCGCTGGTCCGGCTGATCCGGCGGGGGAAGTACGACCTCGTCCACACGCACCTGTACCGCGCCTGCGTCTACGGGCGGGTCGCCGCGCGCCTGGCCGGGGTCACCGCCACCGTCGCCACGGAACACTCGCTGGGGCACGCGGAGATCGAGGGCCGCCCGCTCACCCCGGGCGCCCGCGCGCTGTACCTGGGGACCGAACGCCTCGGCTCGGCCACCGTCGCCGTGTCCGCCACCGTCGCCGGGCGGCTGCGCGACTGGGGCGTACCGGCCGCGCGGATCCACGTCGTACCCAACGGGATCGACGCGGCCCGCTTCCGCTTCGACAGCGCGCGCCGCCTCGCCACCCGCGCGCGGCTGGGCGTCCCCGCCGACGCGTTCGTGGTGGGCGGCGTGGGCAGGCTCGTCCCCGGCAAGCGGTTCGACGTGCTGGTCCGCGCGGTCGCCGCCCTGCCCGGCGCCTGGCTCCTGCTGGCCGGCGACGGCCCTGACGCGGACGCGCTGCGCACCCTCGCCTCCCGGCTGGGGGCCGCCGACCGGATCCGCCTCCTCGGCGAGTGCGACGCCCTCACCGCGGACGGCCCCGCGCCCGGACCCGCCGCCCCGGCCGCCGCGACCTGCGCCGGCGGCGTCCTCACGGCCGAAGCCGCCCCCCACTCCGCCGGTGCGCCCCGCCCCGCGTCCCGCACCACCGCGTCCCGCCCCGCCGGTACGCCGTCCGCCGCCCGTCGCCCCCGTGTGTCCCGCGGCGGCGCCGCCCCCGGCATCCCGGAGCTTCTCTGCGCCATGGACACCTTCGTCTCGGTGTCCCGCGAGGAGGCCTTCGGCCTGGCCGTCGTCGAGGCGCTGGCCGCCGGGCTGCCCGTACTCCACAGCACCTGTCCCGCCATCGACGACCTGCCCGCGGGCCAGTCGCCCGGCGCCCGGCGCATCAGCGGCGACGCCGGCGAGCTGACGGCGGCCCTGCGGCGGCAGATGCAGGGCACGAGGCGCCGGCTGCCGCCGCCCCCGGCCGTCGGCCACTACGACATCGCCCGCAGCAGCACACGCCTCATGGACGTGTACGCGCACGCCCTCACCCTCCCTCCCTCCTCCCCGTCCTCGACCAAGAGAGCACGCCAATGACCGAGTCGCCCGAGCCGCAGCCCGCCGCCCCCGGACGGATCAGCCGGCTCCGCGCCAGGATCACCGACATCGTCGACATCGTCCTGAGCGTCCGGATCCCTCCGCTGCCCGTCTGGTGGCCCCTGCCCGTCTGCGCACTCCTCGGCACGGTGTGCGGAGTCTCCTACGGCGCCCTCAAGACCCCGGAGTACACCGCCACCAGCTATGTCGTCGCCGTTCCCGCCAAGGGCACCGAGCCGGGCGCGGCCCTCGGCTACGCCCAGGCCTACGGCCGGATCACCACCAGCGAGTCCACCCTCGCGTACGCGCGCGTGGCCGCGGGGGTCTCGCCCCGGGCCCTCCGCAGCCAGGTGCGGACCGAGACGTCCCCCGACTCGCCGATGATCGCGATCACCGGCACCGCCACCAAGCCCGCCGTGGCCGCGGACATCGCCAACGCCGTCGCCGACGCCGTCTTCGTCAGCAGCAACCACGTGTCCAAGAACACCGGTGTGAAGCTGCTCGTCTTCTCGCAGGCCATCGCGCCGGCCGAGCCGGCCTCCCCCTCCGCCGGGATCAGCGCGGCCGTCGGCGGGTGCGCGGGCGGGCTCGTCGGCGGGCTGGCCCTCCTCGTACGGCCGCGGCTTCCCCGCCGGGCCGCGTCCGCCCCGGTGCCCGCCCCCGCCGCCGCCCCCGCCAACGCCGAGCGGGAGCTGGTCTGATGGCCGGCGACCGGCGGGGCACCACCGTCACCCTGTGCCGCGACCCCGGGCGGTTCGCCGCGCTGCGGGAGGAGTGGGACGCGCTCCACCGCCGCTGCGCCGCCGCCACGCCGTTCCAGAGCCACGCCTGGCTCCACTCGTGGTGGCTCTCGTACGGGGCGAACGGCCTGCTCCGCGTCGTACTGGCCCGCCGCGGCGGGCGGTTGATCGGCGCGGCGCCGCTGATGCTCGTGCACCGCCCGATGCCGCTGCTCGTGCCCATGGGCGGCGCGATCTCCGACTTCTTCGACGTACTCGTGGACGACGAGGAGGCGAGGAGCGCGATCACCGCACTGGAGCGCGGACTCGACCGCGCCGCCCGCCAGGCCGTGATCGACCTGCGGGAGGTGCGCCCCGGAGCGGCGGCCGAGACGCTGTACGAGTCCTGGACCGGCGCCCGGAGCCGCCTCACGGACTCGACCTGCATGGAACTTCCCGCCGAGCCGATCGACGGCCTGGTCAAGCGGATGCAGAGCAGCCGGGCGCAGCGCGTACGGGCCAAGCTGCGCAAGATCGACGCGCTGGGGATCGAGGCCCGCACCGTGGCGGAGCACGAAGTGCCCGGCGCCGTCGGCCGCCTGCTGAGCCTGCACGAACTCCAGTGGCGGGGCCGCGGGGTGAACGTCGAGCACCTCAGACCGCGCTTCGCGGAGCACCTGGTGCGCGCCACGCGCCGGATGCTGGTGGACGGCGACGCCGCGGTCACGGAGTTCCGGCTGGCCGGCGAGGTGGTGGCCGTGAGCACGACCCTCCAGTCCGGTCTCCTGTCCGGCGGCTACCTGTACGGGGCCGACCCCGGCCTGCGCGACAGGAAGGTGGACGTGGCGACGATGCTGCTGCGCCACGAGGCGCACCTGGCCGCCGGCTCGGGCCGCGGCGTGCTGAGCCTGCTGCGCGGGTCGGAGCCGTACAAGAATCAGTGGCACCCCGAGACGGTCACCAACCAGCGGCTGCTGCTGGCCCGGTCCGGCATGGAGCCCCTGCTGCGGGTGCGCGAGTCGCAGGTGACCATGCGGGACCGGGCCGCCGAGACCGTGAGCACGCGGTTCCCCGCGGCGCGTGACTGGCGCGACCGGCTGAACAGCTGGCGGGCGGACGGCGTCGCTAGAACAACAGCCGGTCCGTCGGCGGAGGCTTCACACAGAACCTGAAGTCCGGCACCCACCGGTTGATCCAGTTGCCCAGCTTCACCGGCGCGCACCAGTTGCCGGAGTTCGGCTCCCGCGGCGCCTCGGCCGGTGCGGGTTTGTCGGGCTTGGTCTCCGGGGGACCCGCCGGAGTGGGCGCCGGGGCCGGCGTGGCCTGCCCCGGCGTCCCGTACAGCTTCGAGCGGAACACCTCCGACGACTGGGGGTTCTCGTCGCACTGCCAGACGCCGTGCGGGCAGTAGTCGGTGATCGTCTGGTAGAGCGGCTTGTGCCGGGCGATCCAGTCGAGCATGCGGCTCATGTACTCGGGGTTGTCGCCGTTGCGGAACAGCCCCCACTCGGGGTACGAGATCGCCTTGTTGTGGGCGGCGGCGAAGTCGACCTGCGCCTGGAGCCCGTACGGCGCCGACACCTGCTCGTCGAACGTCTCGCCGGGAGGCTGGTCGTACGAGTCCATGCCGATGATGTCCACGACGTCGTCGCCGGGGTAGCACTCGGTCCACGGAATGGCGTCCACCCCGCGGTTCGGGGCGAAGTCGAAGCGGAACTTCTGGCCGGGGACGGAACGCATCGTCTTGACGATGCGCTTCCAGTACGCCTTCCAGGCATCGGGGTCGGGCCCACAGCGGTGCGTGTACGTGGTGCCGTTCATCTCCCAGCCGAGAACGATCACGGTGTCCTTCGCGCCCAGGTCCACCAGGCGGTTGGCCAGGGTCCGGTAGTGCTTGTCGTAACTGCCGGCGGCGCCCTCCTGCAGCAGGTCGCGGACCTCGTCGTCGGGGACGCGGTCCTCGTTCCGCTCCAGCATGGGCACGTTGAGCACGAACATCCGGTCGTCCGCACCGCGCCGCCACTCGGCCCAGGGGCGCAGGAACTCGGGACGGCCCTCGATGTTCGACCAGAGATCGCCCGGCAGATAGGTGTGCCCGACCTTCAGTTCCGCACCGCCCAGCCACTTCGACAGCTCGGCCATGCGCTCCACGCCGTCGGGCCCGTAGTGGAGGTACGCGCCGCTGGCGGTCGGGCGGTTCTCCGGCGTGGCGGGGGCGGGAACAGGAGGATCGGCGGGTGCTCTGTCCGCCGCCTCCGCTCCGAAAACACCACTGGCGACGACGAGACTTATGGCAACCGTCCCGATGCAGGTGCCAGTGAGACGGCGCCGCTTTGACATGACTCCTCCTGGTAACTGTCGCTCATACCGATATGAACGACAGTAAGCAGAAAGTCTTATTAATGAGCTGCCCGCACGCCCGTCAGTGGGCCATTGGTGACAGGGCCGCCCCGAAACGCAGCCACTCGGCTGAAATGCGCGACGCCGGCACGAGGGCGACGCGACACCTGCGCGACACCGTGCGGTCCGAGGCCGGCCGGACCTCGGACCGCACGGTGCCACGGGCGGTTCTGCGAGCGGTTCTACGGGCGGAGAGGCCCCGCACCGGGCCGGATCAGGACACGTCGAAAGCGAAAGGCAGGGCCCGGACGCGGTTGTCGAAGTTCGAGTCGACCAGATCCGGGATTCCCACCGCCCTCAGATCGCGCGGCCTGGTGAGCAGTTCATGGAAAAGGGCTTTCATCTCCTGGCGCGCCAGATGCGCCCCCAGGCAGTAATGAGGCCCACCGCCCCCGTATCCCAGATGGGGATTCGGGTCCCGCGTGATGTCGAAGACATCGGGATTCGTGAACACCGCTTCGTCGCGATTGGCCGAGGCGTAGAAGAGCACCACCTTTTCTCCGGGGAGGAACTCGCGTCCCCCCAGGACGCATTCGGTCGTGACCGTCCGGCGGAACTGGATGATCGGCGTCGAGTGACGGACGATCTCGTCCACCGCCCCGTCGGCGTACCGGTCGAAGTCGGACATCAGCAGAGCGCGCTGGTCCGGGTGGTCGGTCAGGAGCGCCAGCCCGTGGGCGATCGCGTTGCGCGTGGTCTCCACCCCGGCGACGAGCAGCAGGGAGAAGAAGGCGCCGAGCTGGCGGGAGGAGAGCGCCTGCCCGTCGATGTCCGCGCACACCAGAGCCGAGATGAGATCGCCGGTGGGGTGGCGGCGGCGCTCACGGGCGAGTTTCGCCATGACGAGCTGCAGGTGCGCCAGGGCGCGCAGCCCCCGTCCGGGCACCCGCAGCCTGGCGCGAACGCCGCGGTTCACGCCGACGTTCTCGGACGCGTGGTTGACGCGGTCGGCGATCTCCGGGCGGTAGCGCTCCGGGATCCCCATCAGGTTGCAGATGACCTCGAACGGCATGCGGGAGGCGACCGAGGGGACAAAGTCGCGCGGCTGCCCGGCGATCATCTCGTCCACCACGCGTCTGGCGACCTCGTGGATGTCCTCCTCCGCCGTGGCGAGCAGGCGCGGCGTGAAGGCGCGGGAGACGATCTTGCGCATCGTGGCGTGCTCGGGACCGTCCATGTTGACCATGGAGTTCCCGAACACGGCCTTCGCCCACGCGGCCGGCTCCGGAGTGGTGACGCCCGGAGCGCTCGCGAACTGGCGGGGCTGCCGGCTCGCCTCCGTCACGTCCGCGTGCTTCACCAGCGCGTAGAAGCCTCTGCCGCCCTTGCGGGGGTTGCCCGCACCCTCTCCGAAACGCACCGGGGCGTCGAGCCCGCGCAGCAGCGCGAAGGCCTTCAGCCGCTCGGAGCGCGGCAGCTGCCAGAACGACGGATCGGCGAGGTCGGCGTTCTGCTCCCGCAGCATGTGCTGCGTGGACTCCTGCGTCGGGATTTTCATCTCACACCCTTCTGGAGCGCGGGCGGTCGTGCCGACCCGGGCCGGTTGCTGCGGACAGGTGAACTTTGCCCTGATATGGGCTTCCAGCCCGTTCTTGTGCGGAAGCGGCGTGTCTGCCAAGCGAGAACCGATTCGCCGCCGGGTCGTTATCAACGAAGGAGCACGCGCACACCGCGGGAGCGGACCGACACGAAGGACGAGAGGTGCCCGGCATGGGACTGATCACGCGCAGGACCGCGGCGACCGTGCGAGCGGGTTCCCTGACGCGCCGTGTCCTGCTGCGCACCGCCTTCGCGGCGGGTGTGATCGCGGGCACGGCGGGGGCGCTCGCCCCGGTCCTCGCCAGGAGGCCGGGGGCCGGAACCCTCCCGGCCCGGGCGGAGGGCCCGGCGGACCGCCCGGTGAAGGGCCGGGCGAAGGGCCCGGCCCCCGCACCGGAGCGGTTCACCGAGACCTACCGGGGCCGGCACATCCAGGGGAAGGCCGGCGGCCCGGCGCCCGTGCGGCGGGCCGCCGGGGCCGCCCACCCGGGACACACCGGCGGCGCCACGGCCGTCATGGCCCTCCCGGACGACGTCGAGGTACGCATCGACGGCCGGCCGCTGCACATCATGCGGCGCGCCGACGGCAGCTACCTGAGCGTGGTCAACCACTACGAGTCGTTCCCGACGCTGCTCGCCGCGGCCCGTGCCGCGGTCGACGAGCTGGGCGACGCCCAGTTGTCGGTGTCCCCCACGCACAGCCTCTGACCCGGGAGGGCCAACAGCGGTGTACACCCGAAAGAACCAGCGAGATCTCACCCGTACGGATAAGAAGCGCCTGGTCAACGCCTTCCTGGAGCTCAAGCGCTCAGGTCGGTACGACGAGTTCGTGGACCTGCACGGCCGGTTCTACGTCTCCGACGGCGAGGACGGGCCGCGTCCCAGCCATATGAGCCCCTCCTTCCTCCCGTGGCACCGCCGGTTCCTCCTGGAGTTCGAACGCGCCCTGCGGGCCGTCGACCCGGGAGTGTCGATCCCGTACTGGGACTGGACGAAGGACAACACCCCCGCCGCGTCGCTGTGGGCGGAGGACTTCCTCGGGGGCGACGGCCGGTCCGGCGACTGGCAGGTGATGACGGGGCCGTTCGCCTACGCCAACGGGAACTGGACCATCAAGGCAGGGATCGGCGAGAGGAACTTCCTCACCCGCAACCTGGGCCGCCCCTCCGCCCCGGTCTCACTGCCCACCCGGCAGGACGTGGACCACGCGCTGCGCGACCCGCTCTACGACGCGGCGCCGTGGGACTCCACCGCGACCGGCGGCTTCCGGAACAAGCTGGAGGGGTGGGGAGTCAAAGGGTCGGCCACCAGGACGCACAACCACAACCGGGTCCACCGCTGGGTCGGCGGCCTGATGATGAGCGGCTCCTCGCCCAACGATCCGGTCTTCTGGCTGCACCACGCCTTCCTGGACCTGCTCTGGGACCGCTGGCAGAAGGCGCACCCCGGCTCCGGCTACCTGCCGCGCGAGAAACTGCCCGCGTCCGATCCGCAGCACGGGCGGGTCGTCAGCCTCCACGAACCGATGCCGCCGTGGAGCGCGACGCCCGCGCAGCTCCTCGACCACTCACGCGTCTACCGCTACGCCTAGCGGGCACCCGGCCGCCCTGGTCCGCCACCTTGACCGCGCAGAAGGTGGCGGTGGGGGTGGCGGACTCCGCTCCGTCGTCCGCCCGCGGCTCCGGGCAGCCCCCGCCTGGAGCCGCGGGCGGCGGGACCGCCGACGGTCACGGGCCCTGCGGCGCGACCCGGCCGGTCGGGGCACCGACCTCCCCCGGCTCGTCGAGCAGCACCGTCAGCCCGTACCCCGCCACCACCAGCACCGCCCGGGCGAGCACCAGGAAGGTGCGCACTTCCGGCTCCTACTCCTTCTCGAGACGCGCCGGAAGGTCGAAGAGCGGGAACCACCGCTTCGTGTCCAGGAAGGACGTGATCCCGCTGACCTTCCCGTCCACGATCTCGATGACCATGAGCGCCCACGGGTCGAAGCTGCCGTCGACCGACTGGCTCGGGTGGTAGTGGGCGAAGGCCGGCGTGCCGTTGGCCACGACCGGCACCAGCCTGGAGCCCCGGCAGACCTCGCCGACGCCCAGCATCCAGCCGACGATGTCGTCGTGGCCCTGGAGCCACAGGTCGTACGGCGGCATGGACAGCGTCGCGTCCTCGTGGAGCAGCGCGGTCAGGGCGGCCATGTCGTACCCCTCGAAGGCCGCGACGTACCGCTCCAGCAGTTTCCGCTGCTCCTCGTCCAGCGGGGCGGCCGTGTCCGTCTCCTGCGAGCCGCGCTCGGCGATCGTCGCGCGGGCCCGCTGGAGCGCGCTGTTGACCGAGGCGACCGAGGTCTCCAGCAGCTCCGCGACCTCGCTCGCCTTCCAGGCCAGCACCTCGCGCAGGATCAGCACCGCCCGCTGCTTCGGCGGCAGGTGCTGGAGCGCGGCGACGAACGCGAGGCGCACGCTCTCGCGCGACACGGCCGTCTCCGCCGGGTCGGCCACCGAGGGCAGCACCCGCCCGTCCGGCACCGGCTCCAGCCAGGTGATCTCGGGCCGGGCGTTGAGCGCGGCCTGGGCCACCGGCGTCGCGGCGGTGAGGTCCATCGGGCGGGCCCTGCGGTTGCCCGCGTTGAGCATGTCGAGGCATACGTTCGTCGCGATGCGGTAGAGCCACGAGCGCAGCGACGAGCGCCCCTCGAACTTGTCGAAGCTCCGCCACGCCCGGACCATCGTGTCCTGCACGGCGTCGTCCGCCTCGAAGGCGGATCCCAGCATCCGGTAGCAGTAACCGGTCAGCTCGGTCCGGTGCTTCTCCAGCCGGGAATCCAGGTCCTGCGTCGTCACGACATCGCTCATCGGGTCCACCCCACTCGCCGCCTATGGCACCAGCACTTCGGAAGTTACCGGACGCCACTGACAATCAGGGACGGGCCGCGAAAACCGGTACGGCCGAACGGACTTCAGGCCCGCGCCGCCACGAGCTGCCGCTGCTCGACCCGGGCCACCCGGCTCCCGTACAGCGTGATCGACACGACGCCGCCCACCGCGACCAGGCCGAGGAGCACCGTGCCCGCCCAGCCCCCGGCGTGGAAGGCGACCGCGCCGAGCGTGCCGCCCGCGCTGCTGCCCAGGTAGTACGCCGACTGGTAGAGCGCGGACGCCTGCGCGCGCCCGGTCTTGGCCGTACGGCTCACCGAGGACGACGCCACCGCGTGTCCCGCGAAGAACCCGGCGGTGATCAGCACCAGGCCCGCCAGCACGGCGCCCAGCGCGTCGGCCACCGAGAGCAGCAGACCGGCCGCGGTCGTCGAGACCGCCAGGTACAGCGCGCCCCGGCGGCCCATGCGGGCGACCAGCTTCCCGGCCGCCGCGGAGGAGGCCGTACCGACCAGGTAGACCAGGAAGACCGAGCCGATGACGCCCTGCGGGAGGCTGAAGGGAGCCTCGGCCAGCCGGTAGCCGATCACCGTGTAGACGGCGCCGAAGACCGTCATGAAGAGGGCGCCGATCGCGTACAGCCGCAGCAGCAGCGGGTCGGCCAGATGACCGCGGACGGTCTTCGCCAGCGCCCCGGGCCTGAGCGAGCCGGGCGTGAAGTGGCGGGCCTTCGGCAGCATCAGCCGGAACACCACCGCGCACACCACGGCCAGCAGGCCGACCGCGGCGAGCGCCGCACGCCACCCCCACAGCTGGGCCGCCCAGCCGGTGACGATGCGGCCGCTCATGCCACCGATCGAGTTACCGGCGACGAACAGCCCGATCGCGGCGACCAGCGCCTTCGGCCGTACCTCCTCCGCGAGACAGGCCATCGCGGAGGCGGGCAGACCGGCGAGCGCGGCGCCCTGCACGGCGCGCAGCGCCACCAGCCACTCCAGCGAGGGTGCGAACGGCACCAGCACCCCGACCACGACGGCGACCGCCAGCGAGACCGTCATCATCCGGCTGCGCCCGAAGCGCTCGGAGAGCGCGCTCAGCGGCAGTACGAAGAGGGCCAGCGCGCCCGTGGCGGCCGAGACCGTCCAGCTGGCGGCGCTCGCGCTCACGCCGAAGTCGGCGGAGATCAGCGGCAGCAGCGCCTGGGTGGAGTAGAGGAGGGCGAAGGCCGCCATCCCGGCGGCGAAGAGCGCGAAGCTCATGCGGCGGTAGCCGGGGGAGGAGGGAGCGAGACGGGAGTCGGTGTCGGCGACAACGGCGTCGGCGTCCACACGGGTGGCGGACGCCTTGGTACTTGCAGGAGGCATACAGGGAACGTAGACACAGCAAGTTCATGCGTCCAATGCACAAACCCGAGATAATCAATCCCATGCTGCATAACCAGAGCTCACGGCCCCGCCTGTCACCCAACAGTTACGAAGAAGACATCCAGCAGGTACTCGCGCCGCGCCTCGCCCACTTCGCGGCCGTCGCCCGCCACGAGCACGTGACCCGCGCCGCCCACGAGTTGGCCGTCCCCCAGTCGACCCTCTCGCGCGCCATGGTCAGACTGGAGGAGGACCTCGGCGTAGCCCTGTTCGCCCGCAAGGGCCGCACGGTCTCCCTCACCCCCGCCGGCCGCACCTTCCTCACCACCGTCGAGCGCGCGCTGGCCGAGGTCGAGCGGGCCGCGGACTCGGTACGGGCCGACGCCGACCCCGCGACCGGCAAGGTCGCCTTCGGCTTCCTGCACACCATGGGCTCCGAGACCGTCCCCGCCCTGCTCCGCGCCTTCCGGGCGGACCACCCGCGGGTCCGCTTCCAGCTCGTCCAGAACTACGGCGAAGCCATGATCGAGCGGCTGCGCGCCGGCGACCTCGACCTCTGCCTGACCTCGCCCGTCCCCGACGCCCCCGACCTGGTCGCCCGCCGCCTCGACGAGCAGCGGCTGCGTCTGGTCGTCCCCGACGACCACCGCCTGGCCATGCGCAAACGGGTGCGCCTCGCGGAGGCGGCCGACGAGGCGTTCGTGACCCTCGAACCCGGCTACGGGCTGCGCCGCATCACCGACGACCTGTGCGCCGAGGCGGGCTTCAAGCCGCGCGTCGCGTTCGAGGGCGAGGAGGCGGAGACCCTGCGCGGCCTGGTGGCGGCCGGCCTGGGCGTCGCGCTGCTGCCGCCGCCCGCGGTGGCCCGCCCCGGCGTCAGGGAGCTGACCGTGACGGCCCCGCGCGCCGTACGCGAGATCGGCGTCGCATGGCTGGACGGCCACCCGGACACGCCCCCGGTGGCGGCCTTCAAGCGCTTCCTGCTGTCCCGCAGGGGCCACCTGCTGCCGGAGTGAGCCCGGAGTGGGCAGGGCCCGGCGGAGTACGGGTCACGGGCTGACGGCGAGCACCAGGTAGGCCGCCAGCAGCGACAGGTGCACGCCGCCCGTGAGGGGGGTGGCGCGCCCCGGCACGATGGTCAGCGTGCCGACGGCCACGGTGAGCACGAGCAGCACCATGTGGGTGGCGTCGAGCCCCAGCAGCAGCGGCCCCGCCATCCAGACGGACGCGGCGGCGACCACCGGAATGGTCAGGCCGATGCTGGCCATGGCCGACCCCAGCGCCAGGTTCAGGCTGGTCTGCACCCGGTCGCGCCGGGCGGCCCGCACGGCGGCGATCGACTCCGGCGCCAGCACGAGCAGCGCGATCACGACACCCACCACCGAGGCGGGCAGCCCGGCCGCCGCCACCCCCGCCTCGATCGTCGGGGACACCCCCTTCGCCAGTCCGACCACCGCGACCAGCGACACGGCCAGCAGCCCGAGACTGATCAGCGCGACCCGCCGCGTCGGGGGATCGGCGTGGTCCTCTACGTCGATCACCTGGCCCTGGGTGGTGACGGGCAGGAAGTAGTCCCGGTGCCGCCAGGTCTGCGTCATCACGAACAGCCCGTAGAGCAGTACGGCCGCGAACGCCGCGAAGACGAGCTGGGCCGGGCTGAACTCGGGACCGGGAGCGCTGGTGGTGAACGTCGGCAGCGCCAGGCTCAGCCCCGCCAGCGTCGTGACGGTCGCGAACGCCGCGCCCGTCCCCTCCGCGTTGAACACCGCCACCTTGCGTTTGAGCGAACCGACGAGGAGGGACACCCCGACGATGCCGTTGCAGGTGATCATCACGGCCGCGAAGACGGTGTCCCTGGCCAGCGAGCTGTTCTTGTCGCCCCCGCCGGCCATGAGCGTGACGATCAGGGCGACTTCGATGACCGTCACGGCCACGGCCAGGACGAGTGAGCCGAACGGCTCACCCACCCGGTGGGCCACCACCTCGGCGTGGTGGACGGCCGCGAGCACCGAACCGGCCAGGAAACACGCCAGCAGCGCCACCACGAATCCCGGCAGGGACCGCCCCCAGGTGAAGACCAGCAGCACGACGGCCAGCACGGGCACGGTCGTCGGCCAGTGCGCCGCGCGGGCGCGGACCATACGCATCATGCCTTCGACCCTGACAGAGCCTCCTGCGGGGCGCGCGTCGTACGGCGGGCGGGACGCTAGCGGCGCTAGCGTCGAAGCCATGCCTACTCCTCCCACTCGGCCCCCCGCCCGCTACACGGTGGAGATCAAGCCCCGGACGGCCGACGCCGACGGCCACCCCGACCACGGATCCACGCTGCGCACGGCGGTCGTGGAGGCGACGGGCGAGACGAGCGTGTCGGGTTACCCCCATTACGAGGGCGACGGCGTGGCGGCCGACATCGATCCCCGCACGCGCGCGGTGGAGGCGATCACGCTGGACGGCGGCGAGCTTCCGTACGGCTGGACCGCCGAGGTCTCACCGCCGGAAGCGTGAGCGGCGCCCCGCCCGCCGCCTACCGCCGCAGCGACTGCCCGAAGCCGGAGGCGAGCGGCATCCGCAGTCCCAGCGGCGGCGGCGCGGCGAAGGCGTCGGCCACCGGCCGGGCGTACCCGCGGCCGAAGAGCGTGCCCAGGACGAAGTCGGCCGCCAGCGCCAGCACTTCCGGGCGGTGCTGGCGCAGCGCGTGGCCGTCCGAGTGGACCTCGAAGCGGCAGATGTCGCGGTTCGCCTTCTTGGCCCGCTCGGCCAGCCGGTACGACAGCTCGGGATCGGTACGTTCGTCGTTCGTGCCGTGCACGATCAGCACATGACGCCCGGCCAGCTGCTTCACCGGCTCCTCGGCCGCCGCGACGTCGTCGTCCGGCAGCCAGGGCGCGATCGCGAGCACGGAGGTGACGGCCGCGTGGTCCGCGGCGTGCAGCGCGGCGCGCCCGCCCATGTCGATCCCCGCGAGGCACACCGGTACGTCGCCGTAGCGCCGTACGACCTCGTCCACCGCCCACCGCGCGTCGGCCGCGAGCCGCGCGTCCGCGCCGTTCCAGCCGCGGCCCCGGTAGCGCACGACATGGGCCACGAGCCCTTCGCCCCGCCCCGCTCCGGCCAGGGTCCGCGCCAGCGGCCGCACACCGGCGTGCGCCAGCGGGGACGGCCGGCGCGCCGACACCGGCTCGCCGGCCGGAAGCAGCAGTACGACGCCGTTGACGCACACCGAGCGGTCGCCGCCCCCGGCCGCCGCGACCGCTCCGAGCGCCCGGCCCAACCGGGCCCCGGAAACCGGGTTTGCTTGCTGTGCCATGACAGAACAGTCTCAGAAGCGCAGGTGTACTCCACCCGTACGCAGGGTCACTGTTACGTATCGACAGGCGCGATCTACGCGCGTAGGCGCTAGAGTGCCCAGATGACGAGCGAGACCCTCAACGCCCCCACAGCGAGCCAGATCCGCCGCGCCCCGAAGGTGCTGCTCCACGACCACCTCGACGGCGGCCTGCGCCCCGGCACGATCATCGATCTCGCCCGCGAGGCGGGTTACGAAGCCCTTCCCGAGACCGACGCCGACAAGCTCGGCATCTGGTTCCGCGAGGCCGCCGACTCCGGTTCGCTGGAGCGCTACCTGGAGACCTTCGCGCACACCTGCGCCGTCATGCAGACGCGTGACGCGCTCTTCCGCGTCGCCGCCGAGTGCGCCGAGGACCTCGCCGAGGACGGCGTCGTCTACGCCGAGGTCCGGTACGCCCCCGAGCAGCACCTCGAAAAGGGCCTGACCCTCGAAGAGGTCGTCGAGGCCGTCACCGACGGCTTCCGCGAGGGCGAGCGCCGCGCGAAGGCGAACGGCCACCGGATCCGCGTCGGCGCCCTGCTGACCGCCATGCGGCACGCGGCCCGCGCCCTGGAGATCGCCGAACTCGCCAACCGCTACCGCGGCAACGGCGTCGTCGGCTTCGACATCGCGGGCGCCGAGGCGGGCTTCCCCCCCACCCGGCACCTGGACGCCTTCGAGTACCTCAAGCGCGAGAACAACCACTTCACGATCCACGCCGGTGAGGCCTTCGGTCTCCCCTCCATCTGGCAGGCGCTCCAGTGGTGCGGCGCCGACCGGCTCGGTCACGGCGTACGCATCATCGACGACATCGAGGTCGCGGCCGACGGCAGCGTCACGCTGGGCCGCCTCGCCGCGTACGTGCGCGACAAGCGCATCCCGCTGGAGATGTGCCCGACGTCCAACCTCCAGACGGGCGCGGCCGACTCCTACGCCGCACACCCCATCGGGCTGCTGCGCAAGCTGCACTTCAGGGCCACGGTGAACACCGACAACCGGCTGATGAGCGGCACCAGCATGAGCCGCGAGTTCGAGCACCTGGTCGACGCCTTCGGATACACGCTCGACGACATGCAGTGGTTCACAGTCAATGCGATGAAATCAGCATTCATTCCTTTCGATGAACGCCTCGCCATGATCAATGACGTGATCAAGCCCGGATACGCCGAGCTGAAATCCGAATGGCTGTTCCGGCAGACCGCCGCGACCAGCGGATCTTCCTCCGTCCGAAGCTGAGCGCACCGCTTCGGAGGCGGCCGGGAACGACGGTTTCCGGCCGCCTCGCCGTGTTTGCGGCGGAGTCGGGGCGTGGCTAGCTTGCAGAGCCGCTCACCCACCCCACCCCGTCGCAAGGACGTCTTCCCCATGAAGCAGTTTGCCGCCAAGACTCTCGGCGTCGCCGCCCTCGGTGCCGCCTTCGCCGCTGCCGCCGTCGGCAGCGCCTCCGCGGCCGAGCAGGCCGCCCCGGCCGTTCCCGACGCGGCCACCGCGCTGTCCACGGTGACCTCGGTACTGCCCGTGCAGGAGGCCGGCAACAAGCTCCCCGCCGGAGCCCCCGAGGCTCTGGCCGCCGGCCAGAACGCGCTCGCCGGTGCCGTCACCGGAGCGCCCGTGTCCAAGCCCCTGGTGGACAGCGACACCAACCCGGTCCAGAGCCTGCTGGGCGGCCTGCCGGCCGGCACGCTGCCCTCCGTCTGATCCCGGGCACCCGCACAGCGCACGCGCAAGGGGCGCGCACCGGATCCGTATCCGGTGCGCGCCCCTTGCGCGTACCCGCGTGCGCGGAAGCCGCGGCGGACTACCAGGCGGTCTTCGCGGTCCCCTCGGAGGGCAGGAACACCCACAGCGCCAGGTACAGCAGGAACTGCGGTCCGGGCAGCAGGCACGAGAGCACGAAGATCACTCGCATCGTGGTCGCGGAAGTGCCGAAGCGCCGTGCCAGCGCAGCGCACACTCCACCGATCACTCGGCCGTTACGGGGGCGGACAAGGGCTGTCATGGCGGGCTCCTCGCGAGCTGGTCCGGGGGTCACTTCCGGTGTGCCTCCCGGTACCTCCATACTGCTGGCGCAGACCGGCCCGAAGCATCGCCCTACGGGGCGATCCCGACCCTGGGAATCGTCGGGGTGGGCCCCTGGGGGGCCTCCTCCCGCAGGACGGCCCCGCCCGGCACCCGCTCCTGCTTGCGGCGCAGCCGGGCCCGCCCCACCGGTACGACCGTCAGGTGCGCCAGCGCGACCCCGGCCGTGTTCAGCAGGACCGAGTCCACATCGACGACCTGGCCCGGCACCCCGGTCTGGAGCAGCTCGATCGCCAGCGAGAACAGTCCCCCCGCCAGGGCCGTACGGGCCAGCGAGGCCACCGGCGAGACGGAGAGCCGGCCCCCCGCCATCGGCAGCAGTACGCCCAGCGGAGCCAGCAGCAGAAGCCCCTCGCAGATGCGCCGCGCCGCCGGGGCGGGGCCGAGCGCCAGATACGCCTCGATGCCGGCCAGCGGGTGGAAGTTCGGTGAGGTCACCCACGGGACGTCCAGGGGGCGCAGCGACAGCCACCCGACGAGCAGCAGGTGCGCGAGGAGGAGGAGTCCTCCCGCCGCGCGGAAGCGGATGATGACGGCGCTGCCGTCCGAGCCATGACGCACGCCTTCCAAGACGCGGTCACCGGCACGATCGGTTCCGCCCCGGGCGGCGGTGTGACGAGCCGGACCCGCACATCACCCGGACGGGCCCGTGCGGACCGGCGGGGGCGGCCCGCGCGGACCGGCGGGGACGGGGCGGGTCGGTGCGGCCGGCAGCCGGGACGGATCAGCGCGAAGGGAGGATCTCGCCGGGGACGGGCACCGACTCGGGACGGGACTTCAGCGCCGCCGTGCACCGGTAGGCGCGCACCGGGTCGTCGGAGGGGCCGCCGAGCACCACGGACCGGTCGGACCCGGACGCCGCGCTGTCCGCGTACGTGCAGACGATCTGCGCCAGCGCGTGCGCGGGCAGGTCCTCGGGCTGGCTGCTGAGCCGCAGCGCGCCCCGGGGGTCGCCCTTGCGCGCCCCGGAAACGGCCAGTGTCTCCCGTACGTCCGTGGTGAACCCCGCCTGCTTCTCCTCGTCCGAAGGCTCCTCCTGGAGCTCGTCGAGGAGCGTCTGCGCGACCCGCGTCCGGCCGGACACCGGTTTCTCCCCGGGGGTACGCACCGCCCGGTCCACCGGGACCAGCTGCGCGCCGCAGATCAGGTACACCTGGAGCGGAATGCCGGGGGCCGCCGGGGAGGAGGAGTCCTCCGCCGACAGCTCGCACGGCATCCGGGACGGTGCGGCGCCCGCCTCGACCGGCACCGAAGTGGTCCTGATCCCGCACCCGGCGAGCACGGCGCAGAGCGCGGCGAGGCCCACGAGACGGGACGGCCCGCGCTTCACTGTTCTTCGCACTCCTCGCCCTCCCTCACACCGGCGTTCTCCTCGCCGTCCGCGGACCGCGACACGTCGAGCGGCAGCCGCAGCACGAAGACCGCGCCGCCGTCGGCCGAATTCGCCGCGGCGATGTCCCCGCCGTGGATGTGCGCGTTCTCCATGGCGATGGAGAGGCCGAGCCCGCTGCCCTCGGAGCGCGGCCGTGACGCGCTCGCCTTGTAGAAGCGGTCGAAGACGTGCGGCAGTACGTCCTCGGGGATGCCGGGACCGTGGTCCCGCACCTCGATGACCAGTTCGTGGCCGACGGTCCGCACCGACACCCGCACCGGGGAGCCGCCGTGCTTGAGGGCGTTGCCGATCAGGTTCGCCAGGATGACGTCCAGGCGGCGCGGGTCGAGGCGCGCCATGATGCCGCGCTCGGCGTCGAGGTCCACCGCGTCCAGCCACGCGCGGGCGTCGATGCAGGCGGTCACCTGGTCCGCGACATCGACGTCGTCGAGGACGAGACGGGCCGTACCCGCGTCGAAGCGGGTCACCTCCATCAGGTTCTCGACGAGGTCGTTCAGGCGCCGCGTCTCGCTCACCACCAGGTGCACGGCGGGCGCGATCATCGGGTCGAGGTTGTCCGCCTCGTCCTCCAGGACCTCGGCCACCGCGGTGATCGCGGTCAGCGGGGTGCGCAGTTCGTGCGACATGTCGGCGACGAAGCGCCGGCTCGACTCCTCCCGCGCGCTCATGTCCGCGACCTTCTTCTCCAGCGACTCCGCGGTCTTGTTGAACGTCCTTGACAGGTCGGCCAGTTCGTCCGTGCCCGACACCCTCAGCCGGGTGTCGAGCTTCCCCTCGCCGAGCCGCCGCGCCGCGTCCCCGAGCCGCTGCACGGGCTTGAGCACGGTCGTCGCGGCCGCCTGGGCGAGCAGCGCGGAGCCCAGCAGCGCGAGCGCGGTGGCGATCGCGAGGGACCAGGCCAGCGAGTTGAGGTCGTCGCGCTCCTGCTCCAGGGAGGTGACCATGTAGCCGGTGGGCCCGCCGCCGATCACCTTCGTGCCCGCCACCAGGAGCGGCTTCCCCCTCGGGCTGACGCGCACCCAGTAGAGGTGGTGCGGGAACTCGTTGGCGTCCGTGACCTTCTGCCGCCGGTTCACCGCGTCCTGAAGCTCCCGCGGTACGTCGTCGAGCGTCAGGGTGTCGATGTCGGAGGTCCCGGCGATCGGCTTGCCCGCCGCCCGCTGGTCCACCAGGAGCACGCTGTAGCCGGGGCTGCCGCCGGCCGCCATCTGCGCGGCGGCGGCCTGGAGTTCGGCCTGCGTCGGGTGCATCGGCAGCGTGGCCGCGCGGCTCTGCATCTCCTGCCGGAAGTCCTTGAGCGCCGCGTCCTGGGTACGGGTCAGCACCGCCTCGCGGTTGAGCCAGTACGCGATGCCCGACGCGGAGACGGCGGCCGTCAGCGCCACCAGGGCGAAGACGACGACGAGCCGCAGCCGCAGACTGGTCAGACGCAGCCCCGCCAGCAGCGTCCTGCGGGAAGCAGCGCTCACGAAGGCGAGTCCAGCCGGTAACCGACGCCCCGGACCGTGCGGATGAGCGTCGGCGACGACGGTACGTCCTCGACCTTGGCCCGCAGCCGCTGCACGCACGCGTCGACCAGCCGCGAGTCGCCGAGGTAGTCGTGCTCCCACACCAGACGCAGCAACTGCTGGCGCGACAGGGCCTGCCCGGGGCGGCGGCTCAGCTCCAGCAGCAGCCGCAGCTCGGTCGGCGTGAGCTGGAGGTCCTCGCCGTTCTTGGTGACCGTCATGGCGGACCGGTCGATGACGACGCTGCCGAAGACGGCGGCGTCGTTGGCCTCCCGCTCGCCCCGCCGCAGCACCGCGCGGATACGGGCGTCGAGGACCCGTCCCTGCACCGGCTTGACGACGTAGTCGTCGGCGCCCGACTCCAGGCCGACCACCACGTCGATGTCGTCGCTGCGCGCGGTCAGCAGGATGATGGGCAGCTGGTCCGTGCGCCTGATGCGCCGGCACACCTCGAATCCGTCGATGCCGGGCAGCATCACGTCCAGCACGATCAGATCCGGCCGCTGCTCGCGCAGCAGCCTCAGGCCGTCCTCTCCCGTCGCCGCGGTGGCCACTCGGTGGCCCTGGCGTGACAGGGAGAGTTCGAGGGCCGTGCGGATGGCGTCGTCGTCCTCGATCAGCAACAGGAAAGGCACAGAGGTCATTCTGGCCCATGGGGGAGGAGGAGTTCGACAGTTGGGACGCTCCCGCCCCCTGTGACAGGGCTGTGACAGTCGGCGGACACCGTGATGAAACTGCCCGGGCAAGCTCATTGGCACACGGACAGCGACGGATTCCACCGACGGGGGGCGCGATATGAACGCACTGCACAGCACCAACTCCAGCGCAGTTGTCACGCGTCTCCACGACGTCACGAGGAACACCGGGAAGTCCGATGCCGTCGGGCGGGGGTGCGCTCGCGGCACCGGGCGTCAGCGCGCGCAGGCCATGCATGTGGCCGCGGTGCCCGACGTGTCCGCGGAGAACGACGGGGGGCACGGGGGAGCGGCGTACCGGGAGGTCGCAGGGGGAGGGGCTCCGAGGTCGGAGGCGGAATTCACCGCCTACGTCCGGGAGCGCCGGGCCTCCCTGTACGCCACCGCCTACCACCTGACCGGCGACCGGTTCGAGGCCGAGGACCTGCTGCAGAGCGCCCTCTTCTCGACGTACCGCGCCTGGGACAGGATCAGCGACAAGGCGGCGGTCGGCGGCTACCTGCGCCGCACGATGACGAACCTGCACATCAGCGCCTGGCGCAGGCGCAAGCTCAACGAATACCCGACCGAGGAACTGCCGGAGACGGCGAACGACACGGACGCGATGCGCGGCACCGAGCTGCGCGCCGTGCTCTGGCAGGCGCTCGCCCGGCTGCCCGAACTCCAGCGCACGATGCTGGTCCTGCGGTACTACGAGGGCCGCACCGACCCGGAGATCGCGGACATCCTCGACATCAGTGTCGGCACGGTCAAGAGCAGCATCTGGCGTTCACTGCGCCGGCTGCGCGAGGACGAGGCCCTCAGCTTCGGCCGTGACGAGGAAGAGTCCTTCGGCGAGCTGGTGGCCTGAAGGCACGAGGGGGGGCACGGGGGGCACGGGGGCCGCGGTTTCGGGGGAGACCGCGGAAGCTCACGGGGGAGACACAGCGGGGTCGGGCGGGCCGGGGGGTCCTGTCCGGCCCCGCTGTACGTCGTTGCGGCGGTCGCGGGCGGGGCGCGGCCGAAGCCCGAAGAGCGGTGGCGCTAGCTGTTCTGTCCACGGAGGTTGGTGACAGCGATCACTGAAGAGTGAACTTGAACGAGTGAGGGCCTTCCGGGTTCGGTGTGGATTGCGACATCTGCACCGAACGACGAAAGGCCCTCATGCCCCACCGTAATGCACCCCTGACCGAGACCGGACGACTGCGCCTGGCCCGCTGCGTGGTCGAGGACGGCTGGCCCCTGCGCCGGGCCGCCGAGCGCTTCCAGGTCTCACCGACCACCGCTCAGCGCTGGGCCGACCGCTACCGGACGTTCGGCGAAGCAGGCATGAGTGACCGCTCCAGTCGCCCGCGCACCAGCCCGCGCAGGACCCCGACCCGCACCGAGCGGCGCATCATCAAGGTCCGTGTCCTGCGCCGCTGGGGGCCGGCCCGCATCGCACACTTGCTGCGGCTGGTGCCCTCGACCGTGCACCGTGTGCTGACCCGCTACGGCCTGGCCCGCCTCACGCACCTGGACCGGGCCACCGGCCGCGTCATACGCCGCTACGAACGCGAGAAGCCCGGCGAACTGGTCCACGTCGACATCAAGAAGCTCGGCAACATCCCCGACGGCGGCGGACACAAGGTCCTGGGCCGCCAAGCAGGCCGCAAGACCCGCAAGAACGCCGGCTACAGCTACCTGCACACCGCCGTCGACGACCACTCCCGCCTCGCCTACAGCGAGATCCTCACCGACGAGAAGAAAGAGACCGCCACCGGCTTCTGGACCCGTGCCCAGGCGTTCTTCACACAGGCCGGGATCACCGTCGAGCGGGTGCTGACCGACAACGGCTCCTGCTACCGCTCACGCGACTGGCGCGATGCTCTCGCGGCAGCCGGGATCGCCCACAAGCGAACCCGGCCCTACCGGCCGCAGACCAACGGCAAGGTCGAACGCTTCAACCGCACCCTGCTCGACGAGTGGGCCTACGCAAAGCCCTACCGCTCAGAACAGGAACGACGCGACGCCTTCCCCGCCTGGCTGCACACCTACAATCACCACCGCGGACACACCGCGCTCAAAGGCCAACCACCCACCAGCCGCGTCCCCAACCTCACAGGGCAATACAGCTAGCGCACCGCGGGCGTCCGGCGGCAGCGGCCCGCGGCCGCCGCGGCCAGCCGGCCCAGCGCCTCCTCCGTGCCGCAGGGATGTGCCCCGAGCGCCGTCTGGCGCCCCACGATCGTCCGCTCGGCCCGCATCAGCCGCCAGCCCCTGCGCAGCAGGAACGGCACCGACTTGCGGCCCTCCCGCAGGTCCCGGAGCAGCCGCCGCCTGAAGGTCGTCGTGGGACGCCCGCGCAGGCAGAGCGCGTCCGCCAGTACGCCCAGTTCCTGGCAGCGCGCCACGATGTCCGCGGCGAAGATCCCCTCGGCCACGAACAGGGGCGTGCGCTCGATGTCGAGCGCTTCCCTGTCCACCCGCGCGCTGGTGGCGATGTCGTAGACGGGGACGGTCGTACGCCCCGTACGGCACAGCTCCTCGATCGCCGCGACGGCGGCGTCCGCGTCCCAGGACAGCGGGGAGTCCCAGTCGATGTCCGTACCCCCCACGACCTGCGGGAGCGTGGGGTCGTCGCCCTCTTTGTAGAAGTCGTCGAGGCGCAGCACGGGCAGGCCCGAGCGGGCGGCGAGCGACGACTTTCCGGAACCGGAGGGGCCCGTAAGCAGAACGACGCGCGTGGGTATGGAGGATGAGCTCACAGGGGACAAGTGTGCGGCATGCACCCTGGCGGGGGATCCCGCCGGACACTTCTTGGTATCAGCATCACATCTCGACTACGGTGCGTGCTCTCGTGATCACTCACTCGGGCGGGAATTCCATGGCACGTCACACCTCTTCCGGCTCCCGGCGGTGCGCGCTCCTGCGCGTCGGCCTCGCGGTCACGGCCGCCGGCGCGGCCCTCGCCGCGGGCGGCGGCGCGGCGCAGGCGGCCGGGGCGCCGCCGGAGGGCTCCGGCGCGGCGGCCACGGGCCGGGCCCTGGCCGAAGGACTCGGGCACGCGGCCGCCGGCGGGGCCGCCCCGGTCAAGACCCTCCCGCTGAACCCGATGGCCGGGACGGGGGTGGACCCGCTGGACAACTCGGTGGGCACCCGGGTCGCCGACTTCGAGCCGGTCGGCACCGCGGCGGTCACCGCCCCGCTCACGCGGGGCGACGCGCTCCAGGACCTGCCCGCGGCGGGGCCGGCGACGGACCTGCTCCCGGGCTGACCCGCCCACATGGGCATGCGGGCACACGGGCGCCCGGACGCGCGGGCGCACGGATGGGCCCCGTACCGGATCGAGCGGTACGGGGCCCATCCGCATGGGGCGCGAGGGTCAGTAGGAGGAGCCGGACGCGCCCAGGGAGCCCGTCGGGTGCCACACCGTCTTGGTCTCGAGGAAGGCCGTCAGGCGGTGCGTGCCGGGGTCGGCCGACCAGTCCACAGGCTGTGGACGCAGAACCCGCTTGAGGTTGTCCGCGGCGGCGATCTCCAGATCGCGCGCCAGGTCCGCGTCCGCGCCCGTGAGGTCGATCGCGTTGACGTCCTGGTGCGAGGCGAGCGGCGCCGCGATCTCCCGCGTACGCCCGGTCAGGATGTTGACCACACCGCCCGGCAGGTCGGACGTGGCCAGGACCTCACCGAGGGAGAGCGCGGGCAGCGGGGTCTTCTCCGCGGCGACGACGACGGCCGTGCTGCCCGTCGCGATCACCGGGGCGATCACCGAGACGAGGCCCAGGAAGGACGACTCCTGGGGGGCGACGACGGCGACGACGCCCGTGGGCTCGGGAGTGGAGAGGTTGAAGAACGGGCCCGCGACCGGGTTCGCGCCGCCCACGACCTGGGCGATCTTGTCGGTCCAGCCCGCGTACCAGACCCAGCGGTCGATCGCCGCGTCGACGACGACGGCGGCCTTCGCCTTCGACAGGCCCTCGGCGTCCGCGACTTCACGCACGAACTGGTCCTTGCGGCCCTCCAGCATCTCGGCGATGCGGTAGAGGACCTGACCCCGGTTGTACGCCGTCGCGCCCGACCAGCCGCCGAACGCCTTGCGCGCCGCGACGACCGCGTCGCGCGCGTCCTTGCGGGAGGCGAGGGGGGCGTTCGCCAGCCAGTCGCCCTTGCCCGCCGCACCGGCGGCTGATGTCGCTGTGGTCACCTCGTACACCCGGCCGCTCTCGCTCCGGGGGAACTTGCCCCCGACGTACAGCTTGTAGGTCTTGAAGACAGGGAGTCGATCAGACATCGAGGTACGCCTCCAGGCCGTGGCGGCCGCCTTCGCGGCCGGAGCCCGACTCCTTGTAGCCGCCGAAGGGCGAGGTCGGGTCGAACTTGTTGAACGTGTTGGCCCAGACGACACCCGCGCGGAGCTTGCCGGCGACCGCGAGGATCCGCGACCCCTTCTCCGTCCAGATGCCTGCCGACAGGCCGTACTGGGTGTTGTTGGCCTTGGCGACGGCCTCGTCGGGCGTACGGAACGACAGCACCGACAGCACCGGGCCGAAGATCTCGTCGCGCGCGACGGTGTGCGCCTGCGTGACGCCCGTGAAGAGCGTCGGCGCGAACCAGTAGCCGGAGGAGGGGAGGTCGCACGGCGCGGACCAGCGCTCGGCGCCCTCCGCCTCGCCGGTCTCGGCGAGCGCGGTGATACGGGCCAGCTGCTCGGCGGAGTTGATGGCGCCGATGTCGGTGTTCTTGTCCAGCGGGTCGCCCAGGCGCAGCGTGGAGAGCCTGCGCTTGAGGGCGTCGAGCAGCTCGTCCTGGACCGACTCCTGGACCAGCAGGCGCGAGCCCGCGCAGCAGACCTGGCCCTGGTTGAAGAAGATGCCGGTGACGACGCCCTCGACGGCCTGGTCGATCGGGGCGTCGTCGAAGACGATGTTCGCGCCCTTGCCGCCGAGTTCGAGGGTGACCTTCTTGTCCGTACCCGCGACCTGGCGGGCGATCGCCTTGCCGACGGCCGTGGAACCGGTGAAGGCGACCTTGTCGACGTCCGGGTGCCCGACGAGCGCGGCGCCGGCCTCCCCGTAACCGGGAAGGATGTTGACGACGCCCTTGGGGAGCCCGGCCTGGCGGCAGATGTCCGCGAAGAAGAGCGCGGAGAGCGGGGTCGTCTCGGCCGGCTTGAGGACGACCGTGTTGCCCGTGGCGAGCGCCGGGGCGATTTTCCACGCGAGCATGAGGAGGGGGAAGTTCCAGGGGATGACCTGGCCCGCGACGCCGAGCGGGCGCGGGTTTGCGCCGTACCCGGCGTGGTCGAGCTTGTCGGCCCAGCCCGCGTAGTAGAAGAAGTGCGCGGCGACCAGGGGGAGGTCCGCGTCGCGGGTCTCCTTGATCGGCTTGCCGTTGTCGAGGGTCTCCAGGACGGCCAGCTCGCGCGAGCGCTCCTGGATGATCCGCGCGATGCGGAAGAGGTACTTGGCGCGCTCGGAGCCGGGCAGCGCGGACCACTTCTCGAAAGCCCTGCGGGCCGCCTTGACGGCGCGGTCGACGTCCTCGGCGCCCGCCCGGGCGACCTCGGAGAGGACCTCCTCGGTGGACGGCGAGATCGTCTTGAAGACCTTGCCGTCGGCCGCGTCGGTGAACTCGCCGTCGATGAACAGGCCGTAGGACGGCGCGATGTCGACGACCGAGCGGGACTCGGGAGCGGGTGCGTACTCGAATACAGATGCCATGGTGATCAGTCCACCGTCACGTAGTCGGGACCGGAGTAACGGCCGGTGCTCAGCTTCTGCCGCTGCATCAGCAGGTCGTTCAGCAGCGAGGACGCGCCGAAGCGGAACCATTCGTTGCTGAGCCAGTCCTGGCCGACGGTCTCGTTGACCAGCACCAGGAACTTGATCGCGTCCTTGGTGGAGCGGATGCCGCCGGCCGGCTTCACACCGATCCGGATCCCGGTCTGCGCCTTGAAGTCGCGTACGGCCTCGAGCATCAGCAGGGTGTTGGGCGGGGTGGCGTTCACGCCCACCTTGCCGGTGGAGGTCTTGATGAAGTCCGCGCCCGCCAGCATCCCGAGCCAGGACGCGCGGCGGATGTTGTCGTACGTCGAGAGCTCGCCGGTCTCGAAGATGACCTTGAGGCGGGCCTTGTCGCCGCACTCGGCCTTCACGGCCACGATCTCCTCGTAGACCTTCAGGTAGTGACCGGAGAGGAAGGCCCCCCGGTCGATCACCATGTCGATCTCGTCCGCCCCGGCGGCGACCGCGTCGCGCACGTCCGCGAGCTTGACGGGGAGCGCGGCGCGGCCCGCGGGGAAGGCCGTGGCGACCGAGGCGACCTTGATGCCGGTGCCGGCCAGGGCGTCCTTGGCGGTGGCCGCCATGTCCGGGTAGACGCAGATCGCGGCGACGCGCGGCGTGGTGCGGTCGGTCGGATCGGGATTGGCTCCCTTGGCGCAGAGCGCCCGGACCTTGCCCGGGGTGTCCGCGCCTTCGAGCGTGGTGAGGTCGATCATCGAGATGGCCAGGTCGATGGCGTACGCCTTCGAGGTGGTCTTGACCGAACGGGTGCCGAGGGACGCGGCGCGCGCTTCCAGGCCGACGGGGTCCACGCCGGGGAGCCCGTGCAGGAAGCGGCGCAGCGCGGCGTCGGACGTGGTCACGTCGGCGAACGCGGATGCGGGTGCAGTGGTGGGCATGGTCACCACTGCAGCATATCTACGCGCGTAGCGACCTGTACACCCCCGGCCCCGGCCGAGCCTGTGTGACGTGAGGCAGAATCGGCCGCATGACAAGCAGCCCCAGCGGTCCTAGCGGTCCCGGAGGCCCCGGCAACCCCGGCGGACCCGGCCGGTCCGACGAGCCGCCGTACGCCGACCGCGTCTTCCGGTCGCCCTCCGCCCTCGCCGGCGGTGTCCTGATCCTCCTGCTGGCCGCCTGGATCGGTGGCGACGCGCTGGTGCGCGGGGAGGGCCGTACGCCGTGGGCCGCCGTGGCGGGGCTGCTGTTCGCCGTGCCGCTGGTGGTGGCGTTCACGCTGCGGCCCGCCGTGTACGCCAACGACGACCGGCTCCGGATCCGCAATCCCTTCCGTACGGTCACGCTGCCCTGGGGGGCGGTCGAGGGTGTTCGGGCCGGCTACTCCAGCGAGGTCCTCGCGGGCGGCCGGAAGTACCAGCTGTGGGCCGTGCCCGTCTCGCTGCGCCAGCGCAAGCGGGTCGCCCGGCAGCAGGCCCGGCGGGCGACCGACGACCCGTACGGCAGGACCTCCGCGACCGCCGACGTCACCGACGCGCGGACGCGCAGGGCGCCCGCCGACCAGACCGTCGACGACCTGCGCGAGCAGGCGGAGCGGTGCGGAGCGCGGCCGACCGCGCAGGGCGAGCCGGCCGTCCGCTGGGCGTACGGGATCATCGTGCCGTGCGCGGCGGGCGCGATCGCGTTGGCGGTGCTCTTCGCCACCGGGTGAGGCGTGCGGGCGGGTGCGCTCGGGGGCGGGGGCTTCGGGGTAGGTGCCGTGCCGGGGCGTCTCCTCGGGTGCCGAACGTTCGGGTACGGGGTTCTGCTTCGGGGTGGTGGTGTTCGGCGCCCCGCGGGGCGCGCCCCGTCACGTCCCCTCCCGGCACCGTGGTCCGTCCGACGGGGTGGGGTGACTCGGGGCGGGTCCGGCTGCGTGCACGTCCCGGACCGCACGGGCGCGAGCGCCGCCATGAGTGCCCCGGGGAGCCGTCCGACGGCCCCGACCAGCAGCGGGTGGTGCGGGGGGAGCGCGGGGCGCAGGAGTTCGTGAGCCGGTCTCGTGTCACGTCGTACGGGCGGCCGGCCCCGGGCAGGGGGCCGGCCGCCCGTACGACGGATGCCTCGCTCAGATGCCGGCGGCCGCCGCGAGGTCGCGCTTGACCGCGGCGAGGATGCCCTCGGCCCGTTCCCTGGCCGCCGCCAGCTCGCTCGCGCCGGCCACCGGGACCACGGCCTCCAGGTAGCACTTGAGCTTGGGCTCGGTGCCGCTCGGCCGCACGATCACGCGGGCCTTCACCTCACCGTCGAGGTAGTAGCGCAGGCCGTCGGTCGGCGGCAGCTTGTCGGTGCCGTGCGTCAGGTCCTCGGCGGTGGTGACGGCCAGGCCGGCGAGCGCGACGGGCGGCCGGGCGCGCAGCCGGGCCATCGCGTCGGCGATCACGGTGAGGTCCTGGACGCGGACCGACAGCTGGTCGGTGGCGTGCAGGCCGTGCTCGACGGCGAGGTCGTCGAGCAGGTCGAGGAGCGTGCGGTGCTGCTCCTTGAGCACGGAGGCGAGCTCGGCGACGGCGAGCGCCGCCGTGATGCCGTCCTTGTCGCGTACGCCCTCGGGGTCGACGCAGTAGCCGAGGGCCTCCTCGTAGCCGTAGCGCAGGCCCTCGACGCGGGCGATCCACTTGAAGCCGGTCAGGGTCTCCTCGTACGCCAGACCCGCGGCGTCGGCGATCCGGCCGAGCAGCGACGACGACACGATCGACTCGGCGAACGTGCCGCGGGCGCCCTTGTGCACCAGGTGCGCGGCGAGCAGCGCGCCGACCTCGTCGCCGCGCAGCATCCGCCACTCGTCGGTGCCGGGCACGGGCACGGCGACGGCGCAGCGGTCCGCGTCCGGGTCGTTCGCGATGACCAGGTCGGGCTGGGCGCGGCGGGCGGTGGCGAAGGCCAGGTCCATCGCCCCCGGCTCCTCCGGGTTGGGGAAGGCGACCGTCGGGAAGTCCGGATCCGGCTCGGCCTGCTCGGCCACGAGCACGGGCTCGGGGAAGCCGGCCCGGGCGAAGGCGGCCAGGAGGACGTCCTTGCCGACGCCGTGCATGGCCGTGTAGACGGCGCGGGCGGTGCGCGGGGACCCGGCGGTGAGGACCTCGTCCGTACGGGCGAGATAGGCCTCCAGGACCTCCTCGTCGAGCGTGAACCAGCCGTCCTCGGGGCGCGGTACGTCCGCGAGGGAGCGCACGGCCGCGATCTCGGCCGCGATCTCGGCGTCGGCGGGCGGCACGATCTGCGAGCCGTCGCCGAGGTAGACCTTGTAGCCGTTGTCGCGGGGCGGGTTGTGGCTCGCGGTGACCTCGACGCCGGCGACGGCGCCCAGGTGCCTTATGGCGAAGGCCAGGACGGGGGTGGGCAGCGGGCGGGGCAGCAGGGCGGCGCGCAGCCCCGCGCCGGTCATCACGGCGGCGGTGTCGCGGGCGAAGTCGGCGCTCTTGTGCCGGGCGTCGTAGCCGATGACGACGAGGCCGCCGGTCTGCCCCTTCGCCTTCAGGTACGCGGCGAGGCCGGCGGCGGCCCTGATGACGACGGCGCGGTTCATCCGCATGGGGCCCGCGCCGAGCTCTCCGCGCAGTCCCGCCGTGCCGAACTGCAGCGTGCCGGCGAACCGGGCGGCCAGCTCGCCCAGGTCCTCGGCGTCGATGAGCTTGCCGAGCTCCTCGCGGGTCTCGCTGTCCGGGTCCTCGGCCAGCCAGGCCTGCGCCCGCGCGATCAGCTCCTGCTCCTGCTGCACGATGTGGTCCACCTCTCGTGTGTGTGCGTTCCGATTCGCCTGCGGCGTGCTTGTTCCCCGCCCCGGATCCCGTCACTCGGACGCCGGAGGGGCCGGAAGCCGCCCAGTGGGCACCGTCCGGCCCCTCCGGCGTCCGAGGACGGGCCCGGTGGGCGCCCCGGGGTCAGATCCGCTCGAGGACCTGGGCCAGGAGCGCGCCCATCCGGGTGGCCGAGTCGCGGCCGGCCTGGAGGACTTCCTCGTGGTTGAGCGGTTCGCCCGTCAGACCCGCGGCCAGGTTCGTGACCAGCGAGATGCCGAGCACCTCCGCGCCGGCCTCACGCGCGGCGATGGCCTCCAGGACCGTGGACATGCCGACCAGGTCGCCGCCCATCACGCGGACCATGTTGATCTCGGCGGGGGTCTCGTAGTGCGGGCCGGGGAACTGGACGTACACGCCCTCCTCCAGGGTGGCGTCCACCTCCTTGCACAGCGCGCGCAGGCGCGGCGAGTACAGGTCCGTCAGGTCCACGAAGTTCGCCCCGATGATCGGCGAGGTGGCCGTCAGGTTGATGTGGTCGCTGATCAGGACCGGCTGGCCGGGGCGCATGCCCGGGCGCAGGCCGCCGCAGCCGTTCGTCAGGACGACGGTCCCGCAGCCGGCGGCGACGGCGGTGCGGACGCCGTGCGCGACGGCGGCGACACCGCGGCCCTCGTAGTAGTGCGTACGGCCGAGGAAGACCAGGGCGCGCTTGTCACCGATCTTGTACGAACGGACCGTGCCCGCGTGTCCGGCGACGGCCGGCGGCGGGAAGCCGGGCAGCTCGGTGACCGGGAACTCGTGCTCGGGCGCGCCCAGCGCCTCGGCGGCGGGCACCCAGCCCGACCCCATCACGAGGGCGACGTCGTGGGTCTCGGCGCCGGTCAGCTCGCGCAGGCGGGTGGCGGCGGCGTCGGCCGCCGCGTGGGGGTCGGCGGTTCCGTCGGCGGGGGCAGGGATAACAGATGCGTTCACGCCGACGAGGGTAACCGGTGAATCCCTACGCGCGTAGATGTTGCTGCCGACGGTGTTTCGATCGTTGCTTTGGCAGATCGGACAAACGCCCCGGCGTCCCGCGTCAGCAGGGGCGTTTGCGCAGCTCCATGACGTAGTCGTGCGGTGCGCCCGCCGACTCCGCCGCGTCGGCGATCTCGCCCAGGTAGCGCGCCGAGGGCAGCCCGCCCTCGTACCCGTTCAGGACGTACAGCCAGGTCGGCTCCTCGCCGTCCAGGGTGTGCACCCGCACCCGCATCCGGCGGTAGATGTCGAGTCCGACACCCTCCCAGCGGTCCATGGAGTCCTCGTCCATGGGAGCGATGTCGTAGAGCGCGACGAAGACCTGGGAACGCGGGGCCTCCACGATGGTGGCGAGCGCGCCCTCCCAGCCCATCGCCTCCCCGCCGAAGGTCAGCCGCCAGCCGTTGAGCCAGCCGGTCCCGCGCAGCGGTGAGTGCGGTGCGCGGCGCGTCATCAGCCGCGCGTCGAGGTTGCCGGCGTACGCGGCGTAGAGCGACATGTGGTCGAGGGTACGGGAGGGGGTGGCGCGGCGGGGCTCTTGGAGCGCCGCGCCCGGATGGAGGGCCCCGGGGCGAAGCACTTTGAAGCGTGCGGGACAATGGAGTACGTACTGCATTCCCCCCGGGCGATCCCCGGATCCCCGGCCGAGCGGGCAGGCGGGCCGGGATTGACAATGCGAGGCGGACTTTTTCGTGACCCGGATCGTGATCATCGGTGGCGGACCCGGCGGATACGAGGCGGCCCTGGTGGGCGCCCAGCTCGGCGCGGAGGTGACCGTCGTCGACCGTGACGGCCTGGGCGGGGCGTCGGTGCTCACCGACTGCGTACCGTCCAAGACCCTGATCGCCACGGCCGAGGTGATGACGACCTTCGACTCTTCGTACGAGGAGTTGGGCATCATCGTCGCCGACGACACGCCGCACGTCGAGCAGGCGGCCCGCGTGGTCGGCGTGGACCTGGGCAAGGTCAACCGCCGCGTGAAGCGCCTCGCGCTCGCGCAGTCCCACGACATCACCGCGTCCGTCACCCGTGCGGGCGCACGCGTGCTGCGCGGCCGCGGCCGCCTGGAGGGCCAGCAGGACGCCGACGGCTCGCGCACCGTCGTCGTCACCGACGCGGACGGCGAGGTGGAGCGCATCACCGCCGACGCCGTGCTGATCGCGACCGGCGGGCACCCGCGCGAGATCCCCGACGCGCTCCCGGACGGCGAGCGGATCCTGAACTGGACGCAGGTGTACGACCTGGACGAGCTCCCCGAGGAGCTCATCGTGGTCGGCTCCGGTGTCACGGGCGCCGAGTTCGCCGGCGCGTACCAGGCACTCGGCTCGCGCGTCACCCTCGTCTCCTCCCGCGACCGCGTGCTGCCCGGCGAGGACCCGGACGCCGCCGCCGTCCTGGAGGACGTCTTCCGGCGCCGCGGCATGAACGTCATGGCACGTTCGCGGGCCGAGTCCGCCAAGCGGGTCGGCGACCGGGTGGAGGTGACCCTCTCCGACGGGCGCGTCATCACCGGCTCCCACTGCCTGATGGCCGTCGGCGCCATCCCGAACTCCGCGGACATGGGTTTGGAGGAGGCCGGGGTCCGGCTGAAGGACTCGGGCCACATCTGGACCGACAAGGTCTCGCGCACCACCGCGCCCGGCGTGTACGCGGCGGGCGACGTCACCGGGGTGTTCGCGCTGGCGTCGGTCGCGGCCATGCAGGGCCGGATCGCGATGTACCACTTCCTCGGCGACGCGGTGACCCCGCTGAACCTCAAGACCGTCTCGGCGAACGTCTTCACCGACCCCGAGATCGCGACGGTCGGCTACACGCAGGCGGACGTGGACGCGGGCCGGATCGACGCGCGCGCCGTGAAGCTGCCGCTGCTGCGCAACCCGCGCGCCAAGATGCAGGGCATCCGCGACGGCTTCGTCAAGATCTTCTGCCGTCCCGGTACGGGCATCGTGGTCGGCGGCTGCGTCGTCGCCCCGCGCGCCAGCGAGCTGATCCACCCGATCTCGCTCGCCGTCGACAACAACCTGACCGTGGAACAGGTCGCGAAGGCCTTCACGGTCTACCCGTCCCTGTCGGGTTCCATCGCCGAGGTGGCACGGCAGCTGCACACCCGCAAGACGTCCGCCGAGGCGTAGCCGGCGCAGCCGCGCGCGGCGCACGCGACCGGCGTGCGCCGCGTATACCACTCCGGCCCTCTGCTTACGTACAACTTCTGCTATTCGGCGCAAACTGCTGAGAACTGTCGGCCGGTCAGGTTACTGTCAGTTTCGTGTTCGCTGCAGAACGTCGCCAATTGATCCTCGAAATGGTGCGAGCCAACGGGGCTGTATCGCTCCGTGAGCTCGCCCGCGTCGTCCAGACCTCCGAAGTGACCGTACGGCGGGACGTGCGGGCACTGGAGGCGGAAGGACTCCTCGACCGCCGGCACGGCGGTGCGGTACTGCCGGGCGGTTTCACGCGGGAGTCCGGCTTTCCGCAGAAATCCCATCTCGCGACCGCGGAGAAGACGGCCATCGCCGACCTCGCCGCGGGACTCGTCGAAGAGGGTGAAGCCGTCGTCGTCGGCGCCGGGACGACCACGCAGGAGCTGGCCAGACGGCTCGCCCGGGTTCCCGGGCTGACCGTCGTCACCAACTCCCTGCTGGTGGCCCAGGCGTTGGCGCACGCCAACCGGGTCGAAGTCGTCATGACCGGCGGCACGCTGCGCGGTTCGAACTACGCGCTGGTCGGCAGCGGGGCCGAGCAGTCCCTCCAGGGGCTGCGGGTCTCCCGCGCCTTCCTCTCCGGCAGCGGACTGACCGCCGAGCGCGGTCTGTCCACCTCCAACATGCTCTCCGCGAGCGTCGACCGGGCGCTGGTGCAGGCCGCCGCCGAGGTGGTGGTCCTCGCGGACCACACCAAGCTCGGGACCGACACCATGTTCCAGACGGTGCCGACCGACGTGATCACCCGCCTGGTCACCGACGAGCCGCCGTCCCACGACGACCGTGCGGCCACCGAACTGCAGGCCCTGGCCGACCAGGGAGTGCAGATCACCGTCGCGGGGCCGGGAGGAGCGGCGGGTGCCGGGGGGGACGGTGTCCCGCCGGGGCGCCAGCCCCGCCGGGACATGCCCCTGCCCGGCCAGCGGCGTACGCACCCGGGCGCCCCGGGGGGCGGTGCGCAACTGCGCCCCGCCGGATCCCTGGCGGATCAGCAGGCGGGGCCGGCCGAACGGGCGCGCGTCGCCGATCTGCGCCGCCGCTGAGGCGGGCGCGCCGTACCGGCGGCCGCTACCTCTCCGCCCGCAGACCTGTCAGCGTCAGCGTCAGCAGCCGGTCGGCCAGCTCCGGATCGTCCGGGGCCTGCTCGGCTGCCAGCGCGATGGCGTTGGTCAGCTGCATCAGGTCCCCGATCGACACGTCGGGCCTGACGGAGCCGCTCTCCTGAGCCCGTACGAGCAACCGCTCGCCCGCCGCGTTCATCGGCGTGCTGCACCGCGCCAGGGCCGAACTCTCGTCCCGCGAGGCCGACATGAGCTCGCGGGCGAGTCCCCGGTACTCACCCGCATGGGTGATGATCTCGCGCAGCCACGTGACGAGCGCCGAGCAGGGCGCCTCGCTGTCGGCGAGACCCCGCGCGTGCGCGAGGAGTTCGTCCACGGCGCCCTGGAAGACCGCGCTCATCAGTGCGTGCCGGGTGGGGAAGTGCCGGTAGAGCGTCCCGATGCCCACACCGGCGCGGCGCGCGACGTCCTCCAGCGAGGCGTCGGTGCCGTGCTCGGCGAAGGCGGTACGCGCCTCGGCCAGCACGCGCTCGTAGTTGCGGCGGGCGTCGGCGCGCATGGGCCGTACGGCCGTCGGCGAGGACGTCGGCGTCCCGGGCCTGTGTGGACTGCTCGTCGGCATCTCGTCGCCCTTCTCCTGCTCGGGTCTCCAGAATGCCATCGCGGGCCGGACGCACCGGGTGTGCGCAGGGCCCCGCCGGTTTCGGCGGGGCCCTGGGGTGCTGGTGCGGCCGGTGGTTGTCCGGTGGTCCGCGGCCGTGGCCGGGGTCAGTCCTTGATCTCGCAGATGACGGCGCCGGAGGTCAGGGAGGCGCCGATCTCGACGGCCAGGCCCTTGACGGTGCCCGAGCGGTGGGCGTTCAGGGGCTGTTCCATCTTCATGGCCTCCAGGACGACGACGAGGTCCCCCTCGCTGACCTGCTGGCCCTCCTCGACCGCGATCTTGACGATGGTGCCCTGCATCGGGGAGGCCAGGGTGTCGCCGGAGGCGGCCGGGCCGGACTTCTTCGCCGCCCGGCGCTTGGGCTTGGCGCCGGCCGCCAGGCCGGTGCGGGCCAGGGACATGCCCAGGCTGGAGGGCAGCGAGACCTCCAGGCGCTTGCCGCCGACCTCGACCACGATGGTCTCGCGCCCGGACTCGTCCTCCTCGCCGTCCGCGCCGGGCACGGTGTAGGGCGCAACGGTGTTGACGAACTCGGTCTCGATCCACCGGGTGTGCACGGTGAACGGGTCCGAGGTGAACGCCGGGTCGGTGACCACCGCGCGGTGGAAGGGGATCGCGGTGGCCATCCCCTCGACGGTGAACTCCGCCAGCGCCCGGGCGGCGCGCTGCAGCGCCTGCTCGCGGGTGGCGCCGGTGACGATCAGCTTGGCCAGCAGCGAGTCCCAGGCCGGGCCGATCACCGAGCCGGACTCCACGCCGGCGTCCAGGCGCACGCCGGGGCCGGTGGGCGGGGTGAAGGCGGTCACCGTGCCCGGGGCGGGCAGGAAACCGCGGCCCGGGTCCTCGCCGTTGATCCGGAACTCGATGGAGTGCCCGCGCACCGCCGGGTCGTCGTAGCCCAGCTCCTCGCCGTCGGCGATGCGGAACATCTCCCGCACCAGGTCGATGCCGGTGACCTCCTCGGAGACCGGGTGCTCGACCTGCAGACGGGTGTTGACCTCCAGGAAGGAGATGGTGCCGTCCGCGGCGACCAGGAACTCCACGGTGCCCGCGCCCACGTAGCCGGCCTCCCGCAGGATCGCCTTGGAGGCGGCGTACAGCTCGGCGTTCTGCTCCTGGGTCAGGAACGGCGCCGGGGCCTCCTCCACCAGCTTCTGGTGGCGGCGCTGCAGCGAGCAGTCCCGGGTGGAGACCACCACCACGTTGCCGTGCGCGTCCGCCAGGCACTGGGTCTCCACGTGCCGGGGCCGGTCGAGGTAGCGCTCGACGAAGCACTCGCCGCGCCCGAACGCCGCGACCGCCTCGCGGACCGCGGAGTCGTAGAGCTCGGGGACCTCCTCCAGGGTGCGGGCCACCTTCAGACCGCGCCCGCCGCCGCCGAACGCCGCCTTGATCGCGATCGGCAGCCCGTGCTCGCGCGCGAAGGCCACCACCTCCTCGGCGCCGGAGACCGGGTCCGCGGTGCCCGCCACCAGCGGCGCCCCGGCACGCTGCGCGATGTGCCGGGCGGCGACCTTGTCGCCCAGGTCCCGGATCGCCTGCGGCGGCGGACCGATCCAGGTCAGCCCCGCATCGATCACCGCCTGGGCGAACTCCGCGTTCTCCGACAAGAACCCGTACCCCGGATGGACCGCGTCCGCCCCCGAGTCCTTCGCCGCCGCCAGCACCTTGGCCATGTCCAGATAACTGGCGGCCGGGGTGTCACCGCCCAGAGCGAACGCCTCGTCCGCCGCACGGACATGCACCGCGTCCCGGTCCGGATCGGCGTAGACGGCCACGCTCGCGATCCCGGCATCCCGGCAGGCCCGAGCAACGCGGACAGCGATTTCGCCACGGTTGGCGATGAGCACCTTGCGCACGATGGCTCCCTCCTTGAAACAAGCTGAGTTTAGGGACTGCCGACACGGCCCTACGACCCGTCCCCAATGGTGAGCTTGCCCACACGGAGCGTGATGCGAGGCTCGCGCGATTCGCGAATTCCCTTGTCGCACCACGGTACGACGGGTTCCTTCACCGCACAGTAGTTGTCCGGTGTGGCACAGGTCTCTGTCCGAGCGGTCAACCACGTGGCGGCTTTCTTTGTGGAGTTCCTACGAATGGCCGAATGATTCTTTGCCCGGGGGCCGACGGTGCCGGACCCCTTGTACGGAGGTTTACCCGTTAGTAGCGTTTGGGCCGTCGCGCACGTACTAGGGGTAACAGCCGGAAGAGGGTGGGGCGCCATGGCGCGCAGGCCGATAGCTGCCGTGTCCGCGGCCGTGCTGTTCGTCGAAGCCGTCGGGACCGTGTGCGTCCACTGGATCCTCGGCAGGGTCGTCGACAGCCAGTCGATGTCCCTGGACGGTCTGGACTCCGGCGTCATGGCCACCTCGACATGGGTGATGGGCGGAGTCTTCGGCCTCTACCTGGTCGCGTGCGGAGTCTTCCTGCTGCGCGCCGCGCTGGCGGACCGGGCGCCGGGCCGCCTCGGCCGGACCCTGCTCATCGCGTGCGCGGTGGTGCACGGGGTGCTCGGGGCGCTGGCGGTCGGGCTGGTCGGGTGGACCGCGTTCGCGGCGATGATGGCCGTGCTCGGCCTGGTCGTGCTGTCGCTCGTCGCGTACGGCGAGCGGGAGGGGCGGGGCGATACCACGGTTGCCGCGGACGCGCCGCCCGCCGGGCCGGAGAGCGGAACTCCGGCACCGGCCTGACGGATCGTCCGCGGCGCGGCGCGGCGCGGGGATCGCGCGCGGGGTTTCAGAGGAACGCGAGCCGGGCGCCGAGGGTGGCGAACGCGCCTGCGAAGACCCTGCGCAGCCAGGTCAGGATCCGGGGGCGCGAGAGGACGTGGTGGCGCATCGCGGCGGCGAACCTTCCGTAGGCGGCGAAGACGAGGAAGGTGAGCAGCATGAACACGGCACTCAACTCGGCCATGCGCACCAGCGCGTTCGGCTCGCCCGCGCTCACGAACTGGGGCAGGAACGCGAAGAAGAAGATCGTGAGTTTCGGATTGAGGATGTTGATGAGAACGCCGGACGCGATCACCTTCGCCGCCGGGCGGGGGCCGGCCCCCTTCTCCGCCGTGAGGGCGTTCTCGTCCCTCAGCGTGCTCCACGCCATGTAGAGGAGCAGGTCTGCTACGCCGGGAGCGTGTCCAAGCTGCTCGCGCCCGCGCTGCGGGTGGGGTGGATGCCGGCGCCGCCGAAGTACCGGGACGCGCTGGTGGACGCGAAGCGGTTCGCCGACCTCGGCAACCCGGTACTGCCGCAACTGGTGCTGGCGCGGCTGATGGAATCGGGTGAGATGGAACGGCAGTTGCGCCTTCTGCGCAGGAGGCACCGGACCCGCAGGGACGCGATGATCGCGGCGATCGGGGAGCACCTGCCGGGGGCGGTGGTGCACGGTGCGGCGGCGGGCCTGCACCTCGTGGTCACCTTCGCCGATCCGGAATCCGCCGGTGCCGACACCGACCTCGCGGCCGCGGCGCTCGCACGTGGCGTCAAGGTGCAGCCGCTGTCGTGGCACCGGCAGTGCCCGGGCCGCCCCGGTCTCGTCCTGGGTTACGCCGCGACGCCGCCGGGCGGGATCGCGGAGGGGATCGCGGTACTGGGCGACGTCATGCCCAGAGGGCGGTGATCGGCGTCCCCAGGTCGGCGAGGAGCCGGCGCAGCAGCGGCAGCGACAGGCCGATGACGTTGCCGGGGTCGCCGTCGATGCCGTCGACGAACGGGGCCGAGCGGCCGTCGAGGGTGAAGGCGCCGGCGACGTGGAGGGGCTCGCCGGTCGCGACGTACGCGGCGATCTCGGCGTCGGACGGCTCGCCGAAGCGGACCGTGGTGGACGCGGTGGCGGAGGTGCGGCGGCCGGTGGCGGTGTCGATCACGCAGTGCCCGGTCCGCAGGACGCCGGAGCGGCCGCGCATGGACTTCCAGCGGGCGGTGGCGTCCTCGGCGTCGGCGGGCTTGCCGAGTGCCCGGCCGTCCAGTTCCAGTACGGAGTCGCAGCCGATGACGAGGGCGCCGGCGGCCTCGGGGCGGGCGGCGACGGACGCGGCCTTCGCCTCCGCCAGCACGAGGGCCAGCTCGCCGGGCGTGGGCGCGGTGATCGCGTCCTCGTCGACGCCGCTGACGATCACCTCGGGGGCGAGCCCCGCCTGGCGGAGCAGCCCGAGGCGGGCGGGGGAGGCGGAGGCGAGGACGAGGCGACGGCGCGGGTCAGTCATGCGGTTCATCGTAGGACGCCGGCGCGGGCGCTCGTTCCCGCGGGGCAGGCCCCGGCCGGCCGGGTCAGTGGACACCCAGTACGAACATCGCCACCACCATCGCCAGGGCGAGCAGCACGCCCGCGCGCCGGAGCATCGCCTGCATCTCACGCAGCTCTTTCGGAGGCTCGTTCTCCGGGTCGGACCACAGCATGCCTTCGATCCTGCGGCCGGCACGGCTTCGGCGCCTGAGTACCCGTACTCAGGCGGGCCGGTACCGATGGACTAATTCCGGGTGAACGTTCCGGCTCTCGCCGCGGCCAGCGCCGCCCCCGCCGCCCGCGCCGCGTCCGCCTCGCCGAGCGGTTCCCGGCTCACCGCGAAGCGGTAGTAGAGCGGGGCGGACACCGCCCGGACCACCTCGCCCGCGTCCGTGCCGGCCGGGACCTCCCCCCGCTCCGCCGCCCGCTCCACGCACGGCGCCCACGCGCGGATGCGTGTCGCGTAGAAGCCGTTCAGCGCGTGCGCGCACTCCTCGTCGCACGCCGCCGCCGCGATGACCGCCCGGAAGACGGGGCCCATGCGCGGATCGGTAAGGGTCCGGTGCACGAGACGGGCGTTGGCCAGGAGGTCGCCCTCCAGCGAGCCGGTGTCGGCGGCGGGCACCGACTGCTCGGCCATGTCGCGCAGCAGGTCGGCGACGAGACCCGCCGCCGAGCCCCAGCGGCGGTAGACCGTGGTCTTGCCGACGCCCGCGCTCGCCGCGACGCGGTCCATGTTCAGGCCGTGGAAGCCCCCCTCCACCAGCGCTTCCTGCGTCGCTCCGAGCACGGCGGCGCGGACCTTGGCGGTCCGTCCGCCGGGGCGCACGGACCCCGGTGTGAGCGCGGCGGGCTCCAAACGGGAATTCTGTTCCATTAGATGCTCCGAGTCTGGTACGGTCCTCGCATCTTAACGGAACTTGCTTCCCATTAGTGAAAGGGCTGTGTCATGCCCGCCAACCCGGTACGCCGTACAGCCGTCCCCGTCGCCGCCTCCGTCCTCGCTCTCGGCCTCCTCGGCGCCGCGCCGCCGTCGTCCCCCGCGCCGCCGTCGTCCCCCGCACAGTCCGCCGGCCGCTGGACCGCCGCCTGGGGCGCGTCCCCGCAGCTCCCCAGCACCGGCTTCACCCCCAACTGGTCCCAGGAGGGCTTCTCCCGCCAGACCGTCCGCCAGGTCGTCCGCGTCACCGCCGCCGGCGAGCAGGCCCGTATCCGCCTCTCCAACGCCTACGGGACCTCGCCGCTCACGATCACCGGCGCCACCGTCGCCCGTACGGCGAAGGGCGCCGCCGTCCAGCCCGGCAGCGTCCGCCACCTCACCTTCTCCGGAAAGCGGGCCGTGGAGATACCGGCCCGCGGCGAGCTGCGCAGCGACGCCGTCCGGCTGCCCCTGGAGCGGCTGGAGTCCGTCACCGTCACCCTCTACCTCGCGGGCACCACCGGACCCGCCACCTTCCACTCCCAGGCCTGGACCGACACCTACCGCGCGGAAGGCGACCACCGGACGGACGCCTCCGGCGCCGCCTTCACCGACTCCACCCAGTCCTGGTACTACCTCTCCGGTGTCGAGGTCCGCGAAGCCCGGCCCCGCGAGAAGGACGGCATCGTCCTCTTCGGCGACTCCATCACCGACGGCTTCGGCTCGACCCCCCACACCGACCGCCGCTACTCCGACGCCCTCGCCGAGCGCACCGGCCGCCCGGTCGTCAACCAGGGCATCGGCGGCAACCTCGTCCTCAACGACTCCGCCTGGTACGGCGAACGCGCCACCGCCCGCTTCGGCCGCGACGCCCTCGACCAGCCCGGCGTCTCCACCGTCGTCATCCTCGAAGGGCTCAACGACATCGGCTTCAGCGAGGCGAAGGACCAGCCCACCTACAAGCCGTCCCCCGTCGTCTCCTCCGCCGAACTCGTCGCCGGGTACCGGAAGCTGATCCGCGCCGCCCGCGCCGAGGGCCTGCGGGTCGTCGGCTCGACGCTGCTCCCGCTCAAGGGTTCCGACCACTGGGGGCCGCACGCGGCGAAGGTCAGCGACGAGGTGAACCACTGGATCCGCACGTCGGGAGAGTTCGACGCGTACGCCGACTTCGACAAGGCGCTCGCCGATCCGGCCGACCCCGACCGCCTCGCCCCGGCGTACGACCACGGCGACGCGCTGCACCCCAACGACGCGGGCTACCGGCTGATGGCGAAGACCGTCGCCGAGGTCCTCCAGAGGCCCGCCGGCGGACACGCCGAAGGCCGGACCCGCCACGTGCGCGCGGATCCGGCCTTCACACCTTCACGTCACTGCGTCTAGCCGGGCCAGTACGTCCGGCCCCACGCCGTCGGCCCCGGCTGCGGCAGCCGCCGCCGCGCCACCCTGGCCGGGTCCGACCAGGCGGCCGGCGGCTGCGCCGCGCCGGACGGCGGGCCGGCCGCCGCCGCGGCGCGTGCCTGGACCACCGCCAGGGCGGCGGCCAGCTCCTCCGGGGTCGGGTTGCCCCGTACGACCTTGATCATCGTCAACGGCCCTTTCTGGAGCTCCTAGAGGGGGATGTTGCCGTGCTTCTTCGGGGGAGGGATTCCCGCTTCGTGCGCAGCTGACGCAGCCCGCGCACGATGTGCCGGCGGGTGTCCGACGGCATGATCACCGCGTCCACGTAACCGCGCTCGGCGGCGACGTAGGGATTCAGCAGCGTGTCCTCGTAGTCGGAGATCAGCTCCGCCCGGACCGCCTCCGGGTCCTCGGCGGCGGCGATGGTGCGCCGGTGCAGGATGTTGACCGCGCCCTGCGCGCCCATCACCGCGATCTGCGCGGTCGGCCACGCCAGGTTCAGGTCCGCGCCCAGGTGCTTGGAGCCCATGACGTCGTACGCGCCGCCGAACGCCTTGCGCGTGATGACCGTGATCAGTGGGACGGTCGCCTCCGCGTACGCGTAGATCAGCTTGGCGCCGCGCCGGATGATGCCGCCGTACTCCTGGTCCACACCCGGCAGGAAGCCCGGCACGTCCACGAAGGTGAGCACCGGCACGTTGAACGCGTCGCAGGTGCGGACGAAGCGCGCGGCCTTCTCGGACGCGTTGATGTCCAGGCAGCCGGCGAACTGCATCGGCTGGTTGGCGACGATGCCCACCGGCCGGCCCTCGACCCGGCCGAAGCCGGTGATGATGTTGGGCGCGAAGAGCGCCTGCGTCTCCAGGAACTCGCCGTCGTCCAGGACGTGCTCGATGGCCGTGTGCATGTCGTACGGCTGGTTGGCGCTGTCCGGGATGAGCGCGTCCAGCTCGCGGTCCTCGTCGGACGTCTCCAGGTCGGCCTCCTCCGGGAAGGCCGGCGGCTCGCTGAGGTTGTTCGAAGGCAGGTACGAGAGCAGCGACTTGACGTACTCGATCGCGTCCTTCTCGTCACCCGCCATGTGGTGCGCGACACCCGACGTGGTGTTGTGCGTGCGCGCGCCGCCGAGCTCCTCGAAGCCGACGTCCTCACCGGTCACCGTCTTGATGACGTCGGGGCCGGTGATGAACATGTGCGAGGTCTGGTCGACCATCACCGTGAAGTCGGTGATCGCGGGCGAGTAGACCGCGCCGCCGGCGCACGGGCCGACGATCAGCGAGATCTGCGGCACGACCCCCGACGCGTGGACGTTGCGGCGGAAGATCTCGGCGAACAGGCCGAGCGCGACGACGCCCTCCTGGATGCGCGCGCCGCCGCCGTCGTTGATGCCGACGACCGGGCAGCCGGTCTTCAGCGCGAAGTCCATGACCTTGACGATCTTCTCGCCGTAGACCTCGCCGAGCGATCCGCCGAAGATCGTGAAGTCCTGCGAATAGACGCAGACGGGGCGGCCGTCGACCGTGCCGTAGCCGGTCACCACGCCGTCGCCGTACGGACGGTTCTTCTCGATGCCGAAGTTCGTCGAGCGGTGCCGGGCGAACTCGTCGAGCTCCACGAACGACCCCTCGTCCATGAGCAGGTCGATCCGTTCACGGGCCGTCAACTTGCCCTTGGCGTGCTGCTTTTCGACCGCGCGCGCGGAGCCCGCATGCGTCGCCTCGTCGATGCGGCGCTGCAGATCCGCGATTTTGCCCGCGGTGGTGTGGATGTCTGTCTCGGGCTCGGACATCGGGATGCGGCTCCCTGCCTGGTCAGCGGACGGCTACTGGCACGTAGCGTAGCGGCGCGTGTGCCGCCCGGCAGTGCGTCGTTTGCCACACCTACGCTGGGTTGCATGACGCCTCCCGATGCTTCAGACAGCCGTTGGTCCGACCTCGGCCGGCCGCCGCTCAACGCCGACGCGCTGCGCCGCGCACTGGTGCGGGAGGGCGGCCTGTGGACGTCCCTGGACGTCGTGCCCTCCACCGGCTCCACCAACACCGACCTGGCCGCGCGGGCCCAAGAGCTGCCCGAAGGGGCGGTGCTCGTCGCCGAGGAGCAGACCGGGGGCCGCGGACGCCTCGACCGGCGCTGGTCGGCGCCCGCGCGCTCCGGGCTCTTCTTCTCCGTACTGCTCAAGCCCACCGGGATCCCCGTGGAGAAGTGGGGCTGGCTGCCGCTGCTCGCCGGCGTCGCGGTGGCGACCGGGCTGTCCCGGTCCGCGGGCGTCGACACGGCACTCAAGTGGCCCAACGACCTCCTGGTGACGGCCGGGGGCGAGGAACGCAAGGCCGGCGGCATCCTCGCCGAGCGGGCGGCGGACGGTGTCGTCGTCGGCATCGGCATCAACGTCACCCTGGCGGAGGAGGAGCTGCCGGTCCCCGGCGCGGGGTCGCTCGCGCTCGCCGGAGCGGTCTCCACGGACCGCGATCCGCTGCTGCGCTCCGTGCTGCGTTCGCTCGGACAGTGGTACGGCGAATGGCGGGCGGCAGACGGCGATCCGGCGGCCTGCCGGCTCCAGGAGGCGTACGTGGCGGGGTGCGCGACGCTCGGCCGCACGGTGCGGGCGGAACTGCCCGGCGGCCGGTCGGTGACCGGCGAAGCGGTGGCCGTCGACGGTCACGGGCGGCTGGTGCTGGCGACGGAGGAGGGGGTCCAGCAGCCGGTGGGGGCCGGTGACGTCGTCCACCTCAGGCCGGGGCCGGGCGCGGAGGGTGCGCACGGGACGGAGGAGTGAGGTAGGGCACACCTGCCGTATCGTTGAGGCGATCCGCGACGGATCGCGCGACAGACGATCGGCAGGACACAGGGCAGTGCGCAGGGAACGGGCAGGAGGCGGTACGTGACCGTCGACGACACGGGGTCCCCTGCGGGCGAGCGGCGGGACCGGGACACGGACCCGGGGGCCGGCACGCCCGCGCCCTCCGGCTCCGGCGCGGGCAAGGAGCCCTCCGCGGGTGCGGCGGCCCCGTCCGGCCCCGGCGCGGGCCCGGTCCACGGTGTCGTCCGGGCGGACGGGGCCGGCGGCGGGGTGCCCGCCGCCGTGGAGCCGTCGCCGTACCCCACGCCCCACCACGCCGTCGACCACACCGCGGAGCCGACCGACAATCCGCTCGCCATCCGCCTGGAGCAGCTGATCCTCGGCGCCGAGCGCCGCTACACCCCCTTCCAGGCCGCCCGTACCGCCGGCGTCTCCATGGACCTCGCCTCCCGGTTCTGGCGGGCCATGGGCTTCGCCGACATCGGGCAGGCCAAGGCCCTGACCGAGGCGGACGTCCTGGCCCTGCGGCGGCTCGCCGGTCTCGTCGAGGCGGGGCTGCTCAGCGAGCCGATGGCGGTGCAGGTCGCCCGGTCCACCGGGCAGACCACCGCCCGGCTGGCGGAATGGCAGATCGATTCCTTCCTGGAGGGGCTGACCGAGCCGCCCGAGCCCGGCATGACCCGTACCGAGGTCACGTATCCGTTGGTCGAGCTGCTCCTGCCCGAGCTGGAGGAGTTCCTGCGCTACGTCTGGCGGCGCCAGCTGGCCGCCGCCACCGGGCGGGTCGTCCAGGCCGCCGACGACGAGGAGATGGTCGACCGGCGGCTCGCGGTCGGCTTCGCGGACCTCGTCGGCTTCACGCGGCTGACGCGGCGCCTGGAGGAGGAGCAGCTGGGCGAGCTGGTCGAGGCGTTCGAGACGACCTGCGCGGACCTCGTCGCGGCCCACGGCGGCCGGCTCATCAAGACGCTCGGCGACGAAGTCCTCTACGCGGCGGACGACGCGGGCACGGCGGCGGAGATCGCGCTGCGGCTCATCGAGACGATGGAGGCCGACCAGACGATGCCGGCCCTGCGCGTCGGCATCGCCTTCGGCACGGTCACCACGCGCATGGGCGACGTCTTCGGCACGACCGTGAACCTGGCCAGCCGGCTCACCTCGATAGCGCCGAAGAACGGGCTCCTCGTCGACGGGGCGCTCGCCGAGGAGCTGTCGCGGACCGGTGACGCGCCGGTCTCCGAGGCGCAGGCGTCGGCCGAGGCGGAGAAGGCGGAGCAGGAGGGCGTCACCCCGCCCTCGTACCGGTTCGCGCTCCAGCCGATGTGGCAGCGGCCGGTGCGCGGACTCGGCACGGTCGAACCATGGCTTCTGACCAGGCGCCCCACCTAGGATCCTTCCGGTAACGATCGTTAACCGGGAGGGTGTGCGGCATGAGCGGGGAACAGGAACGCTTCGGAGAGTTCGTCGGCGTACGCAGGCACGGGTACGTCGCCGAGCTGGTCCTCGACCGGCCCAAGGCGATGAACGCGGTGTCCACGGACATGGCCCGATCCATCGGGGCGGCGTGCGACGCGCTGGGCGCCGATCCGCGGGTGCGGGTGACGGTGGTGACGTCCAGCAGCGAGCGGGCCTTCTGCGTCGGGGCGGACCTCAAGGAGCGCAACTCCTTCACGGACGCCGAACTGGTACGTCAGCGCCCGGTCTCCCGGGGCGCGTACACCGGCGTGCTGGAGCTGCCCATGCCGACGATCGCCGCCGTGCACGGCTTCGCGCTGGGCGGGGGCTTCGAGCTGGCGCTGGCCTGCGACCTGATCGTGGCGGACCGCACGGCGGTGGTCGGGCTGCCCGAGGTGTCGGTGGGCGTCATCCCGGGCGGCGGCGGTACGCAGCTGCTGCCCCGGCGGGTCGGGGCGGCGCGGGCGGCGGAGCTGGTGTTCACGGCGCGGCGGGTGGAAGCGGCGGAGGCGGCCGGGCTCGGTCTGGTGGACCAGCTGGTGGACGCCGGCCAGGACCGCGAGGAGGCGCTGGCGCTGGCGGCGCGGATCGCCGGGAACTCGCCGGTGGGACTGCGGGCGGCGAAGCGGGCGATGCGGCTCGGGCACGGGCTCGACCTGCGGGCCGGCCTGGAGGTCGAGGACGCGGCGTGGCGGTCGGTGGCCTTCTCGGGTGACCGGGTGGAGGGCGTGGCGGCGTTCAACGAGAAGCGCGCGCCCCGGTGGCCGGGCGAGTAGGGCGGAAAAGCGAGTAAGGATCGTATCGATACAAATCTCCTCAAAATCCCTAAGCTGAGGAGATGGGTGAGGATGCGCGGCTGCGGGCCGTGGTGACGCTGGCACAGGCCATGGCGGCGGCGCGCACCCCGCGCGAGTCCTGGCGGGCGGCCGCGCTGGGGGCGAAGGAGGCGCTGGGGGCAGCTTCGCGGCGATCTCGGTGTGGGAGCGCGAGCTGGGGCGGCTGCGGGTGCTCGTCAACGCGGGGGCGCGGGCGGTGGGGGAGGAGGAGTTCCCCGAGGAGGAGACCTACCCCGTGCACCGGTTCCCGGAGATCGCGGAGTTCCTCCACGAGGAGTGGGCGGGCGGGGGCGGGCCGCACGCGTGGGTCGAGACGGCGGAGGGGCCCCCGGAGGGGGACGGGGGCTCCCCCGGGTACTGCCACCAGCGGGTGGCGGCGCTGCGGCGGCGCGGGCGCGGGTCGTGCGTGGTCGCGCCGATCGTGCTGCGGGGGCAGGCGTGGGGGGAGCTCTATGTGGCGCGGCCGGCCGGGGAGCCCGTCTTCGGCCGCCCCGACGCGGACTTCGCGACGGTGCTCGCGTCGGTGGTGGCGGCCGGGATCGCCCAGACGGAGCTGCTGGAGGAGGTCCGCAAGCTCGCGTTCACCGACCCGCTGACGGGGCTGGCGAACCGGCGGGCCGTCGACATGGGGCTCGACGAGGCGGTGGAGCGGCACCGGGAGTCCGGGACGGTCGTCAGCCTGGTCGTCTGTGACCTGAACGGCCTGAAGCGGGTCAACGACTCCCTCGGCCACGCGGTGGGCGACCGCCTGCTGGAACGCTTCGGCTCGGTGCTGTCCGTGTGCGGCGCGATGCTGCCCGGGGCGCTGGCGGCGCGGCTCGGGGGTGACGAGTTCTGCCTGCTGGCGGTGGGGCCGTCGTCGGACGCGGTGGTGAGGGTGGCCGAGGCCCTGTGCGTACGGGCGGCGGAGATGGACCTGGGGGAGGGGGTCGCGTGCGGCGTCGCCTCGACCGGCGATCCGATCGGGCCGGTGCGCAGCGCGCGCCGCCTCTTCCGGCTGGCGGACGCGGCGCAGTACCGGGCGAAGGCGGCACGGTCGGCGAAGCCGGTGGTCGCGGGGCGGGACGGGGCGGTGGTCCGGCTCGCGGACGCGCCTCCGGCCGCGCCGCACGAGCGGCGGGCGTTCCGGGGGCGGTGGCCGGAGGGGTGACGGGCCCCGGGCGCCCTCCGGGCGTGTCCTCCGTCATCGGACGGGCTTGGTGCGGCCGCCGGCTTCCGGCCCGTCCGCCGCTTGGGGACCGGGATCCGGGGCGGAGCGGGGGAAGCGCCGCGGGCGGCCGCACGTCCGGCGCCGGGTAAGGAGTCAACCGCCGGTCGGGTAGTGACAGGAAGGGATTCAATCCGTAGGGTTCTGAATATGGATATGCAAACAGTCGTGCTGGGGACGTCCGGAACGACCGCAGCGGACGTCATCGCCGTCGCCCGGCACAACGCCAGGGTCGAGCTCTCCGAGGAGGCCCTCGCCGCCCTCGCCGCCTCGCGCGAGATCGTCGACGCGCTCGCCGCCAAGCCCGAGCCCGTCTACGGCGTCTCGACCGGGTTCGGCGCCCTCGCGACCCGGCACATCAGCCAGGACCTGCGCGCCCAGCTGCAGCGCAACATCGTCCGGTCGCACGCCGCCGGCATGGGCCCGCACGTCGAGCGCGAGGTCGTACGCGCGCTGATGTTCCTGCGGCTCAAGACCGTCGCCTCCGGCCACACCGGTGTACGCCCGCAGGTCGCCCGGACCATGGCGGACCTGCTCAACGCCGGGATCACCCCCGTCGTCCACGAGTACGGTTCGCTCGGCTGCTCCGGCGACCTCGCCCCCCTCAGCCACTGCGCCCTCGCGCTGATGGGCGAGGGCGACGCCGAAGGCCCCGACGGGGTCGTCCGGCCCGCCGGGGAGCTGCTCGCCGCGCACGGCATCGTGCCCGTCGAGCTGCGCGAGAAGGAGGGCCTGGCCCTCCTCAACGGCACCGACGGCATGCTCGGCATGCTGCTCATGGCGATAGACGACCTGAAGCGGCTCTACACCTCCGCCGACATCACCGCCGCGCTCAGCCTCGAAGCGCTGCTCGGGACCGACAAGGTCCTGGCGCCCGAGCTGCACGCCCTCCGGCCCCACCCGGGCCAGGGCGCGTCCGCCGACAACATGCTCCGCGTCCTCGCCGGCTCCGGCCTCACCGGGCGGCACGCCGAGGTCACAGGCGACGCCCCGCGCGTCCAGGACGCCTACTCCGTGCGCTGCGCCCCCCAGGTCGCCGGCGCCGGGCGCGACACCCTCGCGTACGCGCTGACCGTCGCCGAGCGGGAGCTCGCCTCCGCCGTCGACAACCCCGTCGTCCTGCCCGACGGCCGGGTCGAGTCCAACGGCAACTTCCACGGGGCGCCCGTCGCGTACGTACTCGACTTCCTCGCCATCGCCGCCGCCGACCTCGGTTCCATCTGCGAGCGCCGCACCGACCGGCTTCTCGACAAGAACCGGTCGCACGGGCTGCCGCCCTTCCTCGCCGACGACGCCGGCGTCGACTCGGGCCTGATGATCGCCCAGTACACGCAGGCCGCCTTGGTCAGCGAGATGAAGCGGCTCGCGGCTCCCGCCTCGGTCGACTCGATCCCGTCCTCCGCCATGCAGGAGGACCACGTCTCCATGGGCTGGTCGGCGGCGCGCAAGCTGCGTACCGCGATCGACAACCTGACGCGGATCGTCGCCGTCGAGCTGTACGCCGCCACGCGCGGCATCGAGCTGCGCGAGGGACTCACCCCCGCGCCCGCCTCGCAGGCCGTCATCAAGGCCGTACGGGAAGCGGGGGTCGAGGGCCCCGGGCCGGACCGCTACCTCGCGCCCGACCTCGCCGCCGCCGACGCCTTCGTGCGGGCGGGCGGACTCCTCCAGGCCGTCACGGCCGTGACCGGGCCCCTCGCGTAACCGGACGGAACGTCGGAGGGCGACAGGGCCGTGCGTCAGACCGGGCGCGCGGCCCTGCGCATCGAGAACGCCACGAACCCGGCGCCCACGCCGAGGAACGCCGTCCCGCCGATCAGATACGGGGTCGTGTCCACGCTGCCCGTGTCGGCGAGCGCGAGATCCCGCGAGGCGCTCATCCCGGCCTGCTGGAACTGGGGCCGGGGCTGGGACTGGGCGGGGGGCTGGGCTGGTGTCTCCTTCTCCGCCGTCGCATTGGCGGACGGGACGAACCACAGGGCACACAGCAGTGTGCCCGCAGCGGTGGCGGTCAGCAGCGGTCGGCGTGCGGACACGTAATCGATCCCCCTTGAGGCAACCGGGAATTGGCCGTGTGCGCCGATGCTAATGAAAGCAGCGGGTCGCAGGAAAGTCGTGAGGGCCCGTGGGCCTACGCTCCGACGCATGAACGCAACTGACACGTCACGCTTTGTCCGGCTCCAGGTGGAATTGGTGCTGGAAATTTCCGATCCCGAAACGCTCACCGGAGCCGCTCTCGCCCACGTCACGGAAGACACGCACGCCCAGGACGCCGAACGGACGCATGCCCGGTCCGCGGTGCGGGAAGACGTCGCGGAGGCCCTCGCCCACCTCGTGGACCCGTTCGACCTGATCGGCGACGTACCCGGGGTGGAGCTCGCGCAGGCGTCGTGGAGCAGCGAGCGGATCGACTACAACCCGGACGCCGTGGAGTGGGACCTGGATGAGGACGACGAAGACGACGAAGAAGGGCCCGAGTGACTTCTCGGGGAGGCCCGGCGGAAAAGAACGCGCCGCTGCCGCAACCGGCGGCGGTGTGGCCGCGTCGATGAGTGGTGTTCCCCACATTCTTCCCGGATGTGGAACGGACGTACCGGTCCAGGAGTTCTAAGGCATTGGCAGGGAGACGCTGCCCAGCGCCCTGCCCGGGGATTTGTGGGGAATCGGCAATGATGGAGAAGCGTGTGATGACGGACAGCAAGCGGCGCAGGGGTCTTGTGGCCGCGTCCGCACTGCTCAGCGGCGTTCTGGTCCTTTCGGCCTGCAGCGACGGCGGTGACAAGGGCGGCGCCACGGCTGCCGAGAGCTCGAAGAAGTCACAGGCCGAGGTCGACGAGGCGGCGGCCAAGGACACCTCCAAGGCGCGAATAGCGATCACGCCCAAGGGCGGGGCCGACAACGTCAGCATCAACCGCGGCACCAAGGTCACCGTCAGCGACGGCAAGCTGACCGAGGTCACCATGACCTCGTCGGCCGGCGAGAAGGTGGCGGGCACCATCACCGCCGACGGCAGCAGCTGGAAGCCGGACGCGCAGCTGGAGCGCTCGACGACGTACAAAATCTCGGCGACGGCGGCCGACTCCGAAGGCCGTGAGGCGCACGAGAACGGGTCCTTCACCACCGTCTCGCCCGCCAACAGCTTCATCGGGAACTTCACGCCCGACGACGGCTCCAAGGTCGGCGTCGGCATGCCGGTGTCGATCAACTTCGACAAGCCGATCACCGACAAGGCCGCCGTCCAGAAGGGCATCACGGTCACGTCGAGCAGCGGCCAGGAAGTCGTCGGCCACTGGTTCAGCCCGCAGCGGCTCGACTTCCGCCCCCAGGAGTACTGGCAGGAGGACTCGACGGTCACCATGAAGCTGGCCCTCGACGGCGTCGAGGGCGCCGAGGGCATCTACGGCGTCCAGGACAAGACCGTCACCTTCACCGTCGGCCGCAACCAGGTCAGCACCGTCGACGCCCAGACGAAGACCATGACGGTCACGCAGGACGGCAAGACGGTCAAGACCATCCCGATCTCCGCGGGCGCGCCCGAGAACCCGACGTACAACGGCCAGATGGTGATCTCCGAGAAGTTCAAGGAGACCCGGATGAACGGTGCGACGGTCGGCTTCACGGACGACGACGGCAAGGGCGAGTACGACATCAAGGACGTGCCGCACGCCATGCGGCTGTCCACGTCGGGCACGTTCATCCACGGCAACTACTGGGGCGCCGACTCGATCTTCGGCAGCGCCAACACCAGCCACGGCTGCGTGGGCCTGAACGACGCCAAGGGCGCGAACGACCCGAACCAGCCCGGCGCGTGGTTCTTCGACAACTCCCTCGTCGGCGACGTGGTCATCGTCAAGAACTCCCCGGACAAGACCATCAAGCCCGACAACGGCCTCAACGGCTGGAACATGGACTGGGAGCAGTGGAAGGCCGGCTCCGCGGTCTGATCCGAGCTCTCCGAGCCCCTTCCCCGGCTCTCCGCAGCAAGCGCGGCGGCGGGCGCCCCCCGACCTCTGGGGCGGCGCCCGCCGCCGTTCGCGTTCCCGCTTCTCATACGGCTCTCAGACCGGCCTTATCCGGCGATCACGAGCCGCCCGTACCTTCGCGCCATGTTCTTCACCTACCTCCGGCGCGAACTGCGCCGCCGCAGAAGGGCGGCGCTCGTCGTCGCCTCGGGCCTCGCCCTCGGCATCGCGCTGGTCATCGTGGTCGGTTCGGTCTCCACCGGCATGGGCCGCGCCCAGGACAAGGTCCTGGAATCGCTGTACGGACTGGGGACCGACATGACGGTCACCAAGGCCGCCACGCCGCCCGGCGAGAACGACACCAGCCGCAGGCCGCGCTTCGAGTTCGACGCCAGGGACAGCGGCGACGACAAGGAGCAGAGCAGCGACCGGGTGATGGTGCAGGGCTTCCAGACCCTGGCGTCCTCCACCGTCGGCAAGGTCGCGGAGCAGGACGGCGTCGCCGACGCGGTCGGCGGCCTGAGCCTGCAAGTCCTCAAGGTCAGCGGCCAGTTCAAGCGCGGCGAGGTCGAGAAGGCGCAGCCCGCGCAGCCGGGCGGACCCGGCGGCGGCACCGGAGGCGGCGGCGCGGTACGGGGCGGTGGCGCCGCGTTCGGCGTCGACTCCTTCTCCGTCTACGGAACCGACGTCACCGAACCCGCCCTGGGCCCGCTCACCTCCTCCGAGATCACCTCGGGACGCACCTTCACCAAAGCCGAGACCGACGCCGAGGTCGCCGTCGTCGACAGCGCCTACGCACAGGAGAAGAAGCTCAAGACCGGCGGGACCGTCACCGTCTCCGGTACGAAGTACAAGGTCGTCGGCATCGCGACGGTCGACAGCGGCGAGGCGGCCGCCCACGTGTACGTCCCCCTCAAGCAGGCCCAGACCCTGGCCGACGCCGAGGACAAGGTCACCACCGTCTACGTCAGGGTCACCGACTCGCAGCGCATCGACGGCGTCGAGTCCGCGGTCCGGAAGAACATCCCGGGTACGACCGTCACCACCTCCGCCGACCTCGCCGACACCGTCTCCGGCTCCCTCTCCACCGCCTCCGGCCTCGCCGCCGGCGTCGGCACGTGGCTCTCCGCCGCCGTGCTCGCCGCCGCGTTCCTGGTGGCCGGGCTGCTCACCTCGTCGGCGGTCGGCCGGCGCGTACAGGAATTCGGCACGCTCAAGGCGCTCGGCTGGAAGAGCGGCCGCGTCACCCGCCAGGTCGTCGGCGAGGCCCTGGTCAACGGTCTGCTCGGCGGCGCGCTCGGCATCGCAGTGGGTGTCGGTGGCGCGTACCTGATCACCGCGACCAGCCCCACGCTTACGGCCCAGCTGGGTGGCGGTGGCGGCGCCACGGTGACCGGTCCCGGCGGCGGCATGGGAGGCCCGCTCCGGCAGGCCCCCGGCAAGGCCGTCGACATCGCGCTCACCGCGCCCGTCTCCCTCACCACCGTCGCCCTCGCCGTCGCCCTGGCCGTCGCGGGCGGGCTGATCGCGGGCGGCTTCGGCGGCTGGCGCGCCTCCCGGCTGCGCCCGGCCGACGCGCTGCGCCGCGTCGCCTGACCGCCCGCGCCCCTTCTTCGTACTTCGTACTTCGCACAGCAGGAGTTGAGACCTCACCCATGTACCAGCTCAGAGGCGTCACCAAGCGCTACCGGCGCGGCAAGGAAACCATCGACGCGCTCGCCGGCGTCGACCTGACCATCGAGGACGGCGGCCGCCTCGTCATCCAGGGCCCCACCGGCGGCGGCAAGTCCACCCTCCTCCAGATGCTCGGCGGCCTGGACCGGCCGACGGCGGGCAGCGTCGAGCTCGACGGCGTCGACCTGGCCGCGCTGCCGGAGGCCCGGCTCACCAGGGTCCGCGCCGAGAGCATCGGCTTCGTCTTCCAGAGCTTCAACCTCATCCCCACCCTCACGGCCCAGGAGAACGTCGAGACGGCGCTCGTGCCGCTGGGCCTGAAGGCGGCGGACCGGCGCGAGCGGGCAGCGGAGGCGCTGGGCTCCGTGGGCCTGGGCGAACGCCTCACGCACCTGCCCGGCGAGATGTCCGGCGGCCAGCAGCAGCGCGTCGCGATCGCCCGCGCGCTCGTCAAGCGGCCCAAGGTACTGCTCGCGGACGAACCCACCGGCAACCTCGACGAGTCGATGCGCGACGAGATCATGGAACTGCTCGAAGGGCTGTGGAAGGAACACGGACTGACCTTCGTGATGGTCACCCACGACAGCACCCTCGCCCGCCGCGCCCCGCGCCTGGCCACGATCCGCAAGGGCCGCGTCACGGTGACGGAGAACGCGACGGCCTGACCTCCCGTCCCCGCACCCGCCGGCGCCGCCTCAGGCCCGCGGCGCCCACACGTAACGGACGTCCGGCTCGCGCTCCTCGTTGCGCGAGCCGTCCGTCCGCTCGGCCGCACGGAAGCCGTGCCGCTCGTAGAAGCGGTGGGCGGGCCCGTTGACCTGGAAGGTCCACAGCTCCAGACCGCCGGGCGAGCGCTCCTTCGCGAGCTCTGCGAAACGGTCGCCGATCCCGCGCCCCCGGTGGTCCGGCGCCAGGTACAGCTGCTCGATCCGGCCGGGCTCCAGCGCCATCATCCCCACCACGGCGCCGCCGCTCTCCGTCACCCACGTCTCCTGCTCCGGCACCACGGCGTACCGGAAGAAGTCCCGCACCCCGTCGTCGCTGTGCGCCCGCTTCACCGTGGGCAGCGCCGCGTCGTACGACCGCAGCCACACCTCGGCCACGGCGGCGGCGTCGTCGGGCCCGGCCGCCCGGCGCAGGGTCACCGTCGTGTCACTCATGCGGCGTACTCCACATCGGTGCCCCAGTTCGCCAGCAGCTGCAGGGATTCCCGCGAGGGCGAGCCCGGCTCCGCGTGGAAGGTGATCAGGTGCTGCTCCGGGTCGTCGGGCAGCGTCAGCGTCTCGTACGCCAGGGTCAGCTCACCCACCAGCGGGTGGTGCAGGCGCTTGGTGCCGTGGCCCCTGTCCTTCACGTGGTGCGCGGCCCACAAGCTCCTGAACAGCTCGCTCTTCACCGACAGCTCGCCGACCAGCGCGGACAGCAGCGGATCGTCCGGATGACAGCCCGCGTCCAGCCGCAGGTGGCTGACGACCTCGCACGCCTTGAGCTCCCAGTCGGCGTACACGTCCCGGAAGCCGTCGCCCAGGAAGAGGAGACGCGCGAGGTTGCGCTCCTCGGCGGGGAGCGCGGTGATGTCGCCGAACAGCACGCGGGCCATGCGGTTGCAGCCGAGGATGTCGGTGCGCCGCCCCATGACGTACGCCGGCACCCCTTCCATGGTGTCCATCAGCTGCTGGACACCGGGCCGCAGACGCTGCGGCCGCGCCGGACGCCTGCGCTTCTGCGAGGGCTTGGCGAGATGGGTGAGGTGGTCGCGCTCGGCGTCGGACAGCCGCAGGGCGCGGGCGATCGCGTCCAGCACTCCCATGGACACGTTGCGGCCGTTCCCCTGCTCAAGACGGGTGTAGTACGCCACCGAGACCCCCGCCAGCTGCGCCAGCTCCTCACGGCGCAGGCCCGGCACACGGCGGTGCCTGCCGAAGTCGGGCAGGCCCACGTCCTCGGGCTTGAGCCGCGCACGGCGGGAGCGGAGGAACTCACTCAGTTCGGCGCGCTGGTCCATAACAGTCAAGTATTGCCTGTCGTACGACGGTGATCCTGTCCCCGCCAGTGGTACGCACAGCGGACGTACGCTCAACAGGGGGCTGGGTGGACGCCCGCGGTTCCCGCAGGCTGGCCGCCATGAGCACTTCTGTTCCCCCCGCCACCTCTGTTGCCGCATACGCCGCCCCCTCCGCCGGCGCCCCGCTGGAGAAGACCTCCGTACCGCGCCGCCCGGTCGGCGAGCACGACGTACTGATCGAGATCAAGTACGCGGGCATCTGCCACTCCGACATCCACCAGGCACGCGACGGCTGGGGCAAGGGCATCTACCCGATGGTCCCCGGCCACGAGATCGCCGGCATCGTCACCGAGGTCGGCCCCGGCGTCAGCAAGTACGCGGTCGGCGACCGGGTGGGCGTCGGCTGCCTCGTCGACTCCTGCCGGGAGTGCGAGGCCTGCCGCGCGGGCCAGGAGCAGCACTGTGCCAAGGGCTCGACCGGTACGTACAACGCCCTCGACAAGAACGGCGAGCCGACCTACGGCGGCTACTCCACCCACCTCGTCGTCGACGAGAACTACGCCGTCCGCATCCCCGAGGGCCTCTCGCTGGACGTCGCCGCCCCGCTGCTGTGCGCCGGCATCACCCTCTACTCGCCGCTCAACCACTGGCAGGCGGGCCCCGGCAAGAAGGTCGCGATCCTCGGTCTGGGCGGCCTCGGCCACATGGGCGTCAAGATCGCCGACGCGCTGGGCGCCGAGGTGACCGTGCTGAGCCAGACCCTCCGCAAGAAGGAGGACGGGCTGAAGCTCGGCGCCGACCACTTCTACGCGACCAGCGACCCGAAGACCTTCGAGGAGCTGGCCGGCTCCTTCGACCTGATCGTCTCGACGGTCTCCGCGCCGCTCGACATGGACGCCTACCTGGGCCTGCTCAAGGTGGGCGGGGCGTTCGTGAACGTCGGCGCCCCCGAAGAGCCCAACGCGCTCAACATGTTCTCGCTGATCGGCGGCAACAAGATCCTGGCCGGCTCGATGATCGGCGGCATCCCCGAGACGCAGGAGATGCTCGACTTCTGCGCGCGGCACGGGCTGGGCGCGGAGATCGAGCTGATCGGCGCGGACCGGATCAACGAGGCGTACGAGCGGGTGCTCGCGAGCGACGTCCGCTACCGCTTCGTGATCGACGCGGCGACGATCTGACGCCGGGCGCCGGGCGCGCGTCGCGCTGTCCCGCATTACCCAGGAGGTAATCGACTGCCGCCGGGCCCCCCGCGAGGATGTGACGCACCAGCTCGTCGCATCCCCCGGGGAGGAAACACCATGAGCGCCTACGCCGTCGGTCACCTGCACGCCGCCGCCCAGCACGAGGACACCTTCGTGTACATGGAGCGGATCCAGGCCACCCTCGACCCCTTCGGGGGCCGCTTCCTCGTCCACGGGACCGAGGTGGAGGTCCGCGAGGGGGAGTGGCCCGGCTACCTGGTCGTCATAGGCTTCCCGGACATCCACCAGGCGCGTGCCTGGTACGACTCCGACGCCTACCAGGAGATCGTGCCGCTGCGTACGCGGTACATCACCGCGGACATCGTCCTGGTGGACGGCGTGGCCCCCGGCTACGACGCGGCGGGCACGGCGGCGAGGATGCGGCAGCAGGCGGGGTGACGCGGCGCCGCCCCCGCCCGCCCGCTAAGGGCGGCCCGACCCCAGCGCGGCGAGGCCGCGGGCGTGGTCGAAGGCCGGCACGGGATCGTCGGCGTCGGTCCACGGGGCGGCTCCGCACCAGCCGCCGATCAGCCGGAACTGGGCCAGGGCCTCGGTGTAACGCCCGGTCTTCACCAGCGTGGCGGCGAGCAGATGACGTATCGGGGGCAGCCGGTGGTCGTCGGGCACCGCCTGCGCCAGGTCGGCGGCGACCCGGGCCAGCATCGGCCTGGTGGCCCAGGTGCGGTACGCCTGCCCGCCTTCCTGGCGCACGGCCTCGTGCACGGCGTGCAGGTAGATCCCGGAGAGCAGGGAGCCGGCCGGCGCGGACTCCGCCGCCTCCTTGGCGAACTTGAACATCAGCTTGTGCGAGCCGTACCACTTCTGGCACCAGTACTGGAGTGCCTGCCAGTGGGCGTCGTAATGCCGCGGCGCCCGGGCCACGACCTCGCCCCACAGCTGCCGGAACTCGTCGTGCGGGAGCCCGAGTCCGCGCGCGGCGGCGACCATCGTGATCCACGGCGAGGGGTCGCGCGGGGCCAGCGCGGCCGCCTCCCGTGCGGCGTGCATCGCGGTCGGCAGCAGCTCGGCGAAGAGCGCCATCCGGTCGTCCGGGGTCTCCCCGGCGTACTCCACGCCACGCGCCTCCCAGGCGCGCAGGAGAAGGGCGTGGGCGTGCACGACGACGGCGTCCGCGTCCCGGGGCCGTTCGGCGCGCCAGGTCCGCAGCCACCGCTCGTCCTCGACGGCGACGTCCGCGAAGACCTCGACGAGCCGCCAGCGCGTCTCCCAGTCCCGCTCGTCCGTGGCCGCGGCCAGCAGGCCGGAGGCGGGCTCCCAGTCGCCCCGGCAGGCGGCGTCGACGGAGAGGCGCAGCGCGGGTTCGTCGCGGGGCGGGCCGGGGCGCCGGGTGTCGAGCCGGTCGCGGGGGACGAGGCCGTGGGCGGCGGCGTCGAAGTGCTTGGCCCGCTGGTTGCGGAGGGCGAGGCGGGTGACGTGGACGAGGGCCCAGGCGAGAACCGCCAGGCCGACGACGGTGATGAGATTCGTGTACACGGAACGTCATCATCCCTGGTCAGGATCACGACAAGCGCACGGGCAGGCAAAATACGGGCCTCAGTCCGCCGGGCGGCCGGTCCCGCCGCGGTCGCTCCACCGGCTCCGCTCCAGGGCGTACTCGACCTCCCCGTGCTCGCAGCCGTCGATGCTGTCGGGCCACTCCCCGTACCACCGGCGTACGAGAAGACGAGCCCCGCCTTCTCCATCACGCGCCGCGAGCGGGAGCTGACGTACACGGTGTCCGCGGTGACCTTCTGCACGCCGAACTCGGTGAACCCCTTGCGGATCAGGGCGCGGGCTCCTTCGGTGGCGTAACCACACCTCCAGGCGGGCCGGCCCAGCCGGTACCCGAGCTCGACGACATCGGCGCAGTCGTCCGCCAGCGGCCGGAACCCGAACCAGCCGAGGAACGCGCCCGTCGCCTTCTCCTCGGCGGCCCAGACCCCACGGGTCCCGGTGCACGGGCAGTCGCGGGTCAGCTGCGGAAGCACCCGCTCGACGACGTGTGCGCGGGAGGTGGGGCGTCCGCCGTTGATGAAGCGCATGACGTCGGGGCCGCTGTCGAGCCGGACCAGTCGCTCGATGTCGCTGTCGTCCTCACCGAACGGCCGCAGCACGAGCCGTTCGGTCTCCAGGAAGGCAGGCGTTCCCCGATGCCCGCGCCTGCCGCCGGCGGCCACCAGCGGATAAACGGGGCGCACGTGAACGACGACGGGTTCGAGCGGCCGGGGGGCAGGTCCGCGAGCGCAGCGGCAGCGCCGGAACGCCCGGCCCGGCCGGCCCTCCGCGGTGCGCGCGAACCGGCCGTCGGCGCCCGGACCGGACGGCCGCCCGCAGGGCCCCTCAGTGCTCCAGGAAGCGAGGCTCCGGCCACGTGGTGACCGGCTCGCCGGACGCCGAGTAGATCTCCAGGAGCGAGAGGTAACCGTCCTCGGTGAACACCATGGCCCCGGCGTCGTCCGGTACGGCGTACCAGACGTCCACAGCCGGATTCCCGTGCGCCGGGGCCGCCGGGACGGCCGCGCGGTCCACCGTCAGGCCGAGCGTCGCGCAACCGCAACCGCAACCGCAACCGCAACCGGCCCGTCACGCGGGTGTGCGGGATCCGGGCCCGCAGGGCGCCGCTCACCGGACCGGGGCCGGCGAGCGGCGCGTCCAGCGTCGCCGCCGTGTCCGGCGGGAGGGCTCAGCCATCGGCCTTCGCGACGCCGACCGGACAGGAGACGCCCATGCCGCCGATGCCGCAGTAGCCCGCCGGGTTCTTGTCGAGGTACTGCTGGTGGTACGGCTCGGCCGGCCAGAACGGGCGGGTGTCGGCCGGGAGGATCTCCGTGGTGATCGTGGAGTGGCCCGAGGCCGTCAGTACCTTCTGGTACGCCTCGCGGGACGCCTCCGCCGCCGCGGCCTGGGCGGGGGAGTGGGTGTAGATCGCCGAGCGGTACTGCGTGCCCACGTCGTTGCCCTGGCGGAAGCCCTGGGTCGGGTCGTGGTTCTCCCAGAAGACCTTCAGCAGCTGCTCGTACGGGACGACGGAGGGGTCGAAGACCACCCGCACCGCCTCCGTGTGGCCGGTCAGGCCCGAGCAGGCCTCCTCGTACGCCGGGTTCTCGGTGTAGCCGCCCTGGTAGCCGACGAGCGTCGTCCAGACACCCTCGGTCTGCCAGAACGTGCGCTCCGCGCCCCAGAAGCAGCCCATGCCGAAGTCGGCGGTCTCCAGACCGTCCGGGTATGGGCCCACGAGCGGATTGCCGAGGACCGTGTGGCGGGAGGGCACCTCGAACTCGGGGGTCGGGCGGCCCTTCAGGGCCTGCTCGGGGGTGGGGAGCTGGGGGGTACGGCCGAACAGCATGACGCGGTCTCCTTCACGGGGCACGGGCACGGGCGCGGGGCGCGGGCACGGGGGCGGGGCGGCACCGGGATCAACGTTCCGGCGCCGCCCGGAATTCCGTGTCAGCCGCCCGGCGCCGGGGCGTCAGCGGGGCAGCGTCGCCGGGCTGCCGCCGTTCGCCTCGTACCCGGCGACCGCCAGCGCCCGGTACACCGCGTAGTCCGCCGCCGGGTCGGGGCTGTGCGTCCAGGGCAGGGCGCCGACGTGCCCGTCCACGTGCCGCAGCTGGTTCATCGCCTCGGACCAGCGTTCGGCGCGTACGAGGAAGAAGACCAGCAGGTGGCGCACGTGCGCCAGCATCGGGTCGTCGGGGCGGGCGGCGTGCACCGCGTAGAGCGCGCCCTCCATCGCCTTCGACACGACCGCGCTCTGGTAGAAGCCGTTCACGAGATTGACCTCGGGCAGGTGCTCGTACACCGCGAACAGGGGCAGCGCCGCGAGCAGCGACCCCTGCGGGGCGCGGGCGGCGGCCGCGGTGGCGAAGGCGTCGGCGGCCCCGCGCGAGCCGTGCCACTTCTCGCTGCGGTAGCTCAGCGCGGCGAGGTGCGCGCCCATGTGGTCCGGCGCGCGGTCCAGGACCTTCGCCCACAGCTGGTCGAATTCGGGCTCGGAGTAGGCCAGTCCGCGCGCGACGGCCAGTTCGGTGAGGTACGGGACGGGGTCGCCCGGTGCGAGCAGCGCCGCCTCGCCGCACACCGTACGGGCCTCCTCCAGGATGATCCGGAAGTCGTCCGTGCCGGGCGTCGAGGTGCGCCACGCCTGCTGCACCAGGAACTCGGCGTGCACCTGCGCGCCGCCCGCGTCCTTCGGCGACTCGGCCCGCCAGGCCCGCAGCCAGCGCCCGCCCTCGCCCGGGTGCTGCGCCAGTTCCAGCGACGCGGCCCCGGCGAACGCCTGCACGCGCTGCCAGCGGACCTCGCCCTCCTTCGGCGTTCCGGCCAGGAGCTGCGCGGCGGCCCGCCAGTCCTGGGAGCGCTGCACCACTTCCAGTACGTCCTCCAGGTCCTGGTCCGGGCCCGGCATGCGGACGTCGAGCAGTTCCTGGCGTACGAAGCCGTAGTCGGCCGGGTCGGCGGCGTCGGGGGAGCCGGGCGGGACGAGGCGGATGCCGCCGCCGCGCCTGCGCAGCACGACGGGGCCGATGACCGCCGCCAGCATGCACAGGGCGATCAGGAACCAGAGAATCTCCATGGCTCCATTGTCCCGGACGCCGGCGGGACAGAACCGGGACGGGGCCCGGAGGGAACCGGGATGCGGGCGCCGACGAACTACCCTCGTTTCCCATGAGCGACCAGCACAGTTTCGAGACCCTCGCGATCCACGCCGGCAACACCGCGGACCCCCTCACGGGCGCGGTCGTCCCGCCGATCTACCAGGTGTCCACGTACAAGCAGGACGGCGTGGGCGGACTGCGCGGCGGCTACGAGTACAGCCGCAGCGCCAACCCGACCCGCACCGCCCTGGAAGAGAACCTCGCGGCGCTCGAGGGCGGCAGCCTCGGGCTGGCCTTCGCGTCGGGCCTGGCGGCGGAGGACTGCCTGCTGCGGACCCTGCTGAGCCCCGGCGACCACGTGGTCATCCCGAACGACGCGTACGGCGGCACCTTCCGGCTCTTCGCCAAGGTCGTCTCCCGGTGGGGCGTGACCTTCTCGGTCGCGAACAGCTCCGACCCCGCGGCGGTACGGGCCGCCCTCACCCCGAAGACCAAGGTCATCTGGGTCGAGACGCCCTCGAACCCGCTCCTGGGCATCAGCGACATCGAGGCGCTCGCGGGCGTCGCGCGCGCGGCCGGCGTGCGCCTCGTCGTCGACAACACCTTCGCGAGCCCCTACCTCCAGCAGCCGCTCGCGCTCGGCGCGGATGTCGTCGTGCACTCGACGACGAAGTACATGGGCGGGCACTCGGACGTCGTCGGCGGCGCGCTGATCGTGGACGACGCGGCGCTGGGCGAGGAGCTGACGTACCACCAGAACGCGATGGGCGCGGTCGCCGGGCCGTTCGACGCGTGGCTCGTGCTGCGCGGCATCAAGACGCTGGCGGTGCGGATGGACCGGCACAGCGAGAACGCCACGCGCGTCGCGGACATGCTGTCCCGCCACCCCCGGGTCAGCCAGGTCCTGTACCCGGGGCTGCCGGAGCACCCGGGCCACGAGACCGCGGCCAAGCAGATGAAGGCGTTCGGCGGCATGGTGTCGTTCCGCGTCGACGGCGGCGAGGAGGCGGCGGTCGAGGTCTGCAACCGCGCGAAGCTCTTCACACTGGGCGAGTCGCTGGGCGGCGTCGAGTCGCTGATCGAGCACCCGGGCCGGATGACGCACGCGTCGGCGGCGGGGTCCGCGCTGGAGGTTCCGGCGGACCTGGTACGGCTGTCGGTGGGCATCGAATCGGGCGACGACCTGCTGGCCGACCTGAAGCAGATGCTGGGCTGAGCCGCCCCGGACGCCCGCGGCGCCCGCCCGCTCCCGCTCCGGGAAGAGAGGCGGGCAGGGCGGGCGCCGCGGGGGCGGTGGTGGTTCAGATGCCGGGCTGCTCGTCCTCCAGGGACTCCCGGACCATCCGGCGCAGTTCCGGGGTGTCCTGGTGTTCGTGGACGGACACCGCGTGTTCGGCGGCGGCCCGTACGACTTCCTCTTCCTCACCGGCGATTCTGAGTGTGCAGTTCATGACGCTGGGTGTCTTCCGGCAGTCGGCGACCTTTCTGGCCACGGTGACCTCCTCGGCTCGTTCCGCGCGGTTCTCTCCAGCGTAGATCCGGGGCTCACCAGTCCTCCAGCGGCGGTGCGACCTCCGACGGCGGTGCCGTCCAGGGCTGTTCCAGCGCCGCCCACACCGTGAACGCCGCCACCGCCAGCGCCACCAGCACCCACAGCAGTCGCCGGACGAGCACCCGCCGGCGCAGCAGCCGGGCCCCGCGCTCGGCGGCGCGCCGGCCCAGGTCCGCCGGGACCGGTGGGTGCGCGCCCTCCAGCATCCGCCGCACCTCGTCCTGCTTGCGGTCGGGGAAGCTCACGGCGCCGCCGCCTTCGGTGCCGGCCCGGCCGGGGCGGGCGGCCGGCTGCGCATCGCCGCCACCGCGCGCGTGCAGATCGCCCGGACCCGCTCCGGGGGGAGGCCGATCTGCGCCGCGGCCTGCTCCTCGGCGACGCCCTCGTACAGGCGCAGGACCAGGACCAGCCGCTCCCGCGGGGTCAGCCGCTCCAGGACCCCGCCCCCGGTGCGGGACCTGCGGTGGTGCCAGGCGGTGCGCGCGAAACGGGCCGTGAGTTCCTGGCGGGTGCGCTCGTACGGGTCCTCGCCGCGCAGCCGTTGCCAGTCCGCGTACGTACGGGAGAGCGCGGCCGTCAGCAGCCGCCGGGCGCGCGGGTTGTCGTCCGCGGGCTCGGCCGTCAGCAGCGTCGCGGCATGCAGCAGCCGTCCTGCCGCGCCCGCGACGAACGCCTCGAACTCACGGGCCCCGCGGCGATGCCGGACCGCCTGCCGCTCTCGCACGCCCTCATATCAGGGCAGGGGCAGGCCCGGGGTCAAGAGGCCGGAGGCACCTCGGACCCGGTCTCGGGTCCGGCCTCGATGCCGCTCCCGGGGACGGCTTCCGCCCCCGCCGCGCTCTGGCGCGCGGACAGCGCGGAGTTGAAGCGCGTGAGAAGCGTGCAGAAGGAGTCGCGCTCCTCCTGGCTCCAGCCCTCGGTCACCTGTGCCATCAGTTCGCGCCGCGACGAGCGCACCTCGTCGAGCCGCGCCTGGCCGCGCGGTGACAGCTGGAGCACGACCGCCCGGCCGTCCTCCGGGTGCGACGTGCGCTTGACCAGGCCCGTGTCGACGAGCGGCGCGACCTGCCTGGTCACGGTCGAGGAGTCGATCCCCATGCCCGCGGCCAGCGCCTTGACGCCCATCGGCCCTTCCTGGTCGAGCCGGTTGAGCAGCAGGTAGGCCGCGCGGTCCATGGAGTTGCGGACCTGGCCCACTCCGCCGAGCCTGGTCTGCTCGGCGCGGCGGGCGAAGACGGCCACCTGGTGCTGGAGGGCATCGAGGAGGCCGGTGTCCGGATCAGTCGTCATGTCCTGGGAAGTGGGCATGGCTGGGGGCTCTCTTCGTGCGGTGGTCGGTGTGGTGGGGGACAGAGTACGCGGGTGGCGGCGCACGCGTACCGGCGCTGCGGGAAACGGTGGCGGGCCCCGGGCCCGGACCGTCCCGCGACGGGTGAGCTGCAAGACTTGCCGTCATGAGCTTCAGCACGCCCGACCCCTTGCGCACCCTCCTCCTCGACGACATCCGCGGGGCGCAGAAGATGCTCTCCGGCGTGACGCGGGCCACGGCGATGGAGGGCAGCCGGTACCTGTCGCACCTGGTCGGCTCCCCGGTCCACCTGAAGTGCGAGAACCTCCAGCGGACCGGTTCGTTCAAGCTGCGCGGCGCGTACGTGCGGATCGCCGGGCTGTCCCCGGAGCAGCGCGCGGCGGGAGTGGTCGCCGCCAGCGCGGGCAACCACGCGCAGGGCGTCGCCCTCGCCTCCTCCCTCCTCGGTGTACGGTCCACGGTCTTCATGCCGGTCGGGGCGCCCCTGCCGAAGGTCGCGGCGACCCGCGACTACGGCGCCGACGTGCGGCTGCACGGCCAGGTGGTCGACGAGACGCTGGCCGCCGCGCAGGACTACGCCGACGAGACGGGCGCGGTCTTCATCCACCCCTTCGACCACCCCGACATCGTCGCCGGGCAGGGCACGCTGGGCCTGGAGATCCTGGAGCAGTGCCCCGAGGTGCGGACGATCGTCGTCGGTGTGGGCGGCGGCGGGCTGGCCGCGGGCATCGCGATCGCGGTCAAGGCGCTGCGCCCGGACGTGCGGATCATCGGCGTGCAGGCGCAGAACGCGGCGTGCTACCCGCCGTCGCTGGCGGCCGGGCGGCCGGTGTCGGTCGAGACGGCGCAGACGATGGCGGACGGCATCAAGGTGGGGCGGCCCGGCGACGTGCCGTTCGCGGTCATCAGCCAACTGCTGGACGGCCTGGTCACGGTCTCCGAGGACGAGCTGTCGAGCGCGCTGCTGCTGTGCCTGGAGCGGGCCAAGATGGTCGTCGAGCCGGCCGGGGCGAGTCCGGTCGCGGCGCTGCTGAGCAAGCCGGAGACGTTCGAGGGGCCGGTGGTCGCGGTGCTGTCGGGCGGCAACGTCGATCCGCTGGTGATGCAGCGCATCCTGCGGCACGGCATGGCGGCGGCGGGCCGGTACCTGTCGCTGCGACTGCGTCTGACGGACCGGCCGGGGGCCCTGGCCACGCTCCTGGGGGCGCTGTCGGTGGTGGACGTCAACGTCCTGGACGTGGGGCACGTACGGACCGATCCGCGGCTCGGGCTCACGGAGGCCGAGGTGGAGCTGCACCTGGAGACGAAGGGCCCCGAGCACTGCGCGGAGGTCGGGGCGGTGCTGCGGGAGGCGGGGTACACGGTTCTGCCGTAGGGCCGTAGGGCCGTAGGGCCGTACGAGGCGTAAGGGCTGTGCGAAACCCCTCCCCCGACGCGATGTATCGCGTTATGGTGTGCCGTGCGTCACTGTCCCGTCGCGCGGGAAAAGTGCGCCGAACCTAGGATTCGCGCAGGAAACACCCAAGACCATGGGGGAACCCTTATGCCAGGCGCCATCTACGCCGAAGGCCTGGTGAAGACCTTCGGCGACGTAAAGGCCCTCGACGGTGTCGACCTCGACGTGCCGGAAGGCACGGTCCTGGGCCTCCTCGGCCCCAACGGCGCCGGCAAGACCACCGCCGTACGCGTCCTGACCACCCTGCTCCGGCCCGACAGCGGCACGGCGGTCGTCGCGGGCATCGACGTCCTCAAGCACCCCAACGCAGTGCGCCGCTCCATCGGACTGTCCGGCCAGTTCGCCGCCGTCGACGAATACCTCACCGGGCGCGAGAACCTCCAGATGGTCGGCAGGCTCTACCAGATGTCCGCGAGGGACGCGAAGGCCCGCGCGGTCGAGCTGCTGGAGCGCTTCCACCTCGCCGACGCCGCCGACCGCACGGCCAAGACCTACTCCGGCGGCATGCGCCGCCGCCTCGACCTCGCGGCCGCGCTGGTCGTCTCCCCGCCCGTGATGTTCATGGACGAGCCGACCACCGGACTCGACCCGCGCAACCGCCAGCAGCTGTGGGAGGTCATCCAGGAACTGGTCGCGGGCGGTACGACACTGCTGCTCACCACCCAGTACCTGGAGGAGGCCGACCACCTGGCCCACGACATCTGCGTCATCGACCGCGGCCGGGTCATCGAGCGCGGCACCTCCGACCAGCTCAAGGCCCGAACGGGCGGAGAGCGCATCGAGGTCGTCGTGCACGACCCCGGGTACCTCGCCACCGCCGACGAGGTACTGCGCACCTTCGGCAAGGGGACGAGCAAGACCGAGCGCCACACCCGCAGGATCACCGTCCCCGTCACCGGCGGCGCCAAGCTGCTCGCCGAGGTCATCCGCGAGCTGGACGTCCGCGGGGTCGAGATCGACGACATCGGGCTGCGCAGGCCCACCCTCGACGACGTCTTCATCTCGCTCACCGGTCACGCGGCCGAGGTCGCGGAGGAAGAAGCGGAGGCCGCCAAGTGAGCGCCGTAACGGACACCGCACCCGGCACCCGGGCCCCGCAGCCGCGCGGCGGCCTCTCCCAGTCGGTCACCGACTCGCTCGTCATCGCCAAGCGGAACCTGATCCGGATGGCGCGGATCCCGGAAATGGTCATCTTCGGGCTGATCCAGCCCGTGATGTTCGTCGTGCTGTTCAGCTACGTCTTCGGCGGCTCCATGAGCATCGGCGGCAGCCTCGACCCCGCCAGGTACCGCGAGTTCCTGATGGCGGGCATCTTCGCCCAGACCGTCACCTTCGCCACGGCCGGCGCGGGCGCGGGCATCGCCGACGACATGCACAAGGGCCTCGTCGACCGCTTCCGCTCCCTGCCCATGGCGCGCGGCGCGGTCCTCACCGGCCGCACCCTCGCCGACCTCGTGCAGACGGCGCTGACGGTCGTGGTCCTCGCCGTCGTCGGCCTGCTGGTGGGCTGGCGTGTCCACGAGGGCATCCCCAAGGCGCTCGGCGCGTTCGCCCTGCTGCTCCTCCTGGGGTACGCGTTCTCCTGGATCGGCGCGCTGATCGGCCTCTCGGTCCGTACCCCGGAAGCGGCCACCTCGGGCGGCCTGATCTGGCTCTTCCCCGTCACGTTCGTCTCGAACGCGTTCGTGGACCCGACGATGATGGCCTCCTGGATCCGCCCGGTCGCCGAGTGGAACCCCTTCAGCGCCACGGTGCAGGCCTGCCGCGAGCTCTTCGGCAACCCGGGCGTCGTCCAGTCCGATGCCTGGCCCATGCAGCACCCGGTCTGGGCCTCGCTGATCTGGTCCGTCCTGATCATCGTGGTGTTCAGGACGCTGGCGGTACGCAAGTACCGCTCGGCGGCGGTCTGACGGGCGGCGGTACGCACGGGAGGGCCCCCGGCCGTGAAGCGGCCGGGGGCCCTCCCGTGTCTGTCCGGCTGTCTGTCCGGCTCAGCCCCGGTACGGCGTGGCTTCGAGGATCTTCACCGAAGCCTTCTTGCCGTTCGGCAGCTCGTACTGCGCGTCCTCGCCGACCTTCTTGCCCATCACGCCGGTGCCCAGGGGGGACTGCGGCGAGTAGGTCTCGATGTCGGAGCTCGCGTACTCGCGGGACGCGAGCAGGAACGTCATCGTGTCGTCCTCGTCGCCGTCGAAGGCGATCTTGACGACCATGCCGGGGGCCACGACACCGCTGGCCGCGGGGGCCTCGCCGACCTTCGCGTTCTCCAGGAGCTGGGTCAGCTGGCGCACACGGAGCTCCTGCTTGCCCTGCTCCTCCTTGGCCGCGTGGTACCCGCCGTTCTCCCGCAGGTCCCCCTCCTCGCGGGCAGCCGCGATCTTGCCGGCGATCTCCGTGCGTGCGGGACCCGACAGGTACTCCAGCTCGGCCTTGAGCTGGTCGTACGCCTCCTGGGTCAGCCAGGTGACGCTTTCGCTGGTCTGGGTCACAGGTGCTCCTCGTCGGTACTGGGAATACAAAGCAAGCATCGCCCTACCCAGAAGGATGTGCCTCCACGGGCGGGCGAAACCACGAGCCTAACAATTCAGGCGGAAAAGAGGGAGGAAGAAACGGCCGGACGCGCGTCGGGGCAGGTCAGCCCGAGGAACCACCGTCTGCGACGCAGCCTGTCAGCTCGGTGCTCGTCGCCCTGGACGTCGTACGCACCGTGTAGATCTCGTCGGTGCGCCCGGCGCCCGACGCGTCGATGCGGACGTCCCTGCGACCCACTTCGGTGCCGTCCTCCGCGAGGGAGCGCAGCGTGCAGGTGCCGGCCGCGTCCGCCTTCTTGCGCACTTCGAGATGGACCTTGACCTCGGAGTCCGAGACGGTGTCGAACTTGATCATCTCGGCGCTGATCCTCTGGCCCGCGACGTAGTCGTAGCCGAACCAGCCGACCATCGCCACGAGCGCGGCGCCCAGCACGGCGCCCACGATCTTGAGCTTGCGGTCCGCGTGCTCGTCCGCCGAGCGGCCGTAACGGCCTTCGGGAAGCCGGGCGGCGGAACCGCTGACCTCACCGTCGCGCACCGTGGCCATGATCGTTCCTCCTGGGTCGGGGACTCCGGAATTTTCCGCCCCTCGATTCGGTCACTATAGAAGCCGCTTATCGCGCCGAATCACTGAGGATCGAGTCTTGACTGAGCAGCTGCGACTGATGGCCGTTCACGCCCACCCCGACGACGAGTCGAGCAAGGGTGCGGCGACCATGGCCAAGTATGTGTCCGAGGGGGTGGACGTGCTGGTCGTGACCTGCACGGGAGGCGAGCGCGGCTCCATCCTCAATCCGAAGCTCCAGGGCGACAAGTACATCGAGGAGAACATCCACGAGGTCCGCAGGAAGGAGATGGACGAGGCCCGTGAGATCCTCGGCGTCCGCCAGGAGTGGCTGGGCTTCGTCGACTCCGGCCTCCCGGAGGGCGACCCGCTGCCGCCGCTGCCGCAGGGCTGCTTCGCGCTGGAGGACGTCGACGCGGCGGCGGGCCGGCTGGTGAGGTCGATCCGCTCGTTCCGTCCGCAGGTCATCACGACGTACGACGAGAACGGCGGCTACCCGCACCCCGACCACATCATGACCCACAAGATCACGATGGTGGCGTTCGAGGGGGCCGCGGACACCGAGAAGTTCCCGGAGGCGGAGTTCGGCCCGGCCCACCAGCCGCAGAAGCTCTACTACAACCAGGGCTTCAACCGGCCGCGCACCGTCGCGCTCCACGAGGCGCTGATCGAGCGCGGCATGGAGTCGCCGTACGGTGACTGGCTGGAGCGCTGGAAGGAGTTCCAGCGCGCCGAGCGCACGCTGACCACGTTCGTTCCGTGCGCGGAGTTCTTCGAGATCCGCGACAAGGCACTGATCGCGCACGCCACGCAGATCGACCCCGACGGCGGCTGGTTCCGCGTCCCGATGGACATCCAGCGGGAGGTCTGGCCGACGGAGGAGTACGAGCTCGCCAAGTCGCTCGTCGATACGTCCCTCCCCGAGAGCGACCTGTTTGCGGGCATCCGCGACAATGTCTGATGTGAACGTAACCCTGGCAATGACGCAGTTCGTGCCGCTGGCCGCGGACAAGTTCGACAAGAACAAGGTGACCCCGGGTGTTCTGGGGTTCCTGGTGTTCGCGGCGCTGGCCGTCGGTGTGTGGATGCTGATGAAGTCGATGAACCGCCACATGGGCAGGGTCGACTTCGAGGAGGCGCCGGATCCGGCGGCGGAGCGGGAGAAGGTTTCCGCCCAGGCCCCGGCCCCCTCCGCGCCGGCCCAGGCCCCGGCCCCGGAGGACGGCCCCGCGGGGGACCGGCCCAAGGACGCGTAGGGCGGGGGAGACCCTGCGGGCCCTGCCCTCAGGCGCCGGGCGGGCTGGATTTTCCAGCCCGCCCGGCGCCTGCGGACCTGGGCCCGGGGCACGACCCCGGTCCCGGAAGGACTCAGCCCCGCGCCCCGTCCACCGGCACCCCCATCACCTCGCGCGCGTGCCGGTTCGGCACCATGCCCAGGCGCCACGCCTGCCGGCCCCCCCGCCAGGTCCACACCCCGCTCCAGCACCAGCCCGTACGCCTCCGCGCAGTCCTCCAGCCTGCCGTCGCGCGACGGATGCCCCGCCCGGACCGGCTGGGAGAGCTCCTCCTGGGCCACCGCCGTGCCGACCTCCGAGCCGCCCGGCGATCCGAACGGCAGCAGCGTGCAGCGCAGGAAGCGCGCCCAGTCCGCACCGCGACGGTCGGCGTACGACACGAAGAGGCGGATCGCCCCGTCGCACAGCTCCAGCGCCTGGGCGGGCCGGTTGTGCGTACCGAGCGAAAGGTCCGCGCCGAAGGCGGCGACGGCGGCGACTGCCGTGATCAGTGCCGGAGTCGAAAGATCCGTACTGCCGAACCGCTCCGCCGGCGACTGCCGCCCGGCCTGCGCCTTGACGTACACGGCGTACTCCTCGCCCGCGCCGGCCGCCATCGAATCCAGCGCGGCCAGCCCGCGCGCCAGCAGCGCCTGGCCGTCGACGCGGCCGCCCGACCGCCGCGCCTGTTCCTCGACGGCCCGCACCAACAGCCGCTCGGCCTCGGCCCGGTGGCTCTCCCGCATGTGCGTCCCCCGCCGAGAGCAACGATTGCGCGTCAAGCGTCCTGCCCGGCGCGCGCCAGCGCGAGAGATCAGGGGGATCAGGCGGGGGTCATGCAGGATGGAGGTATGCCGAACCGACTGGCGCACGAGACGTCCCCCTACCTCCTCCAGCACGCAGACAACCCGGTCGACTGGTGGCCGTGGTCGCCCGAGGCCTTCGAGGAGGCGCGAAGGCGGGAAGTTCCGGTGCTGCTCAGCGTGGGGTACAGCAGTTGTCACTGGTGCCATGTCATGGCGCATGAATCCTTCGAGGATGAGCCGACCGCCGCCTACCTCAACGAGCACTTCGTCAACGTCAAGGTCGACCGTGAGGAGCGGCCGGATGTGGACGCCGTGTACATGGAGGCCGTGCAGGCCGCCACCGGGCAGGGCGGGTGGCCCATGACCGTCTTCCTGACCGCCGACGCCGAGCCCTTCTACTTCGGCACGTACTTCCCGCCCGAGCCCCGCCACGGCATGCCCTCCTTCCGACAGGTGCTGGAGGGCGTCAGCGCCGCCTGGACCGGTCGGCGGGAAGAGGTCGACGAGGTCGCCGGGAAGATCGTGCGGGACCTGAGCGGGCGCTCGCTCGCGTACGGGGCGCCCGAGCTGCCCGGGGAGGAGGAGCTCGCGCAGGCGCTGCTCGCGCTGACGCGCGACTACGACGCCACGCACGCCGGATTCGGCGGGGCGCCGAAGTTCCCGCCGTCCATGGTGCTGGAGTTCCTGCTGCGGCATCACGCGCGTACCGGGTCCGAGGGGGCCCTCCAGATGGCCGCCGACACCTGCGAGGCGATGGCGCGCGGCGGGATGTACGACCAGCTCGCCGGCGGCTTCGCCCGCTATTCGGTCGACCGCGAATGGGTCGTGCCGCACTTCGAGAAGATGCTGTACGACAACGCGCTGCTGTGCCGGGTCTACGCCCATCTGTGGCGGGCCACCGGATCGGACCTGGCGCGGCGGGTGGCGTTGGAGACCGCGGACTTCCTGGTGAGTGAACTCCGTACGCAGGAAGGCGGATTCGCGTCCGCGCTGGATGCGGACAGCGACGACGGCACGGGCAGGCACGTCGAGGGCGCGTACTACGTATGGACGCCGGAGCAGTTGCGTGAGGTGCTCGGGGAGCAGGACGCGCAGTTCGCCGCGCGGCTCTTCGGGGTGACGGAGGAGGGGACGTTCGAGGAGGGGGCGTCGGTGCTCCGGCTTCCCGTGGGGGAGGAGGCGGCCGACGCGGCGCGGGTGGCCGATGTCCGGGCGCGGCTGCTCGCGGCGCGCGGGAAGCGGGAGCGGCCCGGGCGGGACGACAAGATCGTGGCCGCGTGGAACGGGCTCGCGATCGCCGCGCTGGCCGAGACCGGGGCGTACTTCGACCGGCCGGACCTGATCGAGCGGGCGACCGAGGCCGCCGATCTGCTGGTGCGGGTGCACATGGACGAGGGGGCCCGGCTGGCCCGTACGTCCAAGGACGGGCGCGTGGGCCCGAACGCCGGTGTGCTGGAGGACTACGCGGACGTGGCGGAGGGGTTCCTCGCGCTGGCGGCGGTGTCGGGCGAGGGGGTGTGGCTGGAGTTCTCCGGGTTCCTGCTGGACATCGTCCTCGACCAGTTCGTGGGGGAGGGCGGGACGCTGTACGACACGGCTCACGACGCGGAGAAGCTGATCCGGCGCCCGCAGGACCCGACGGACAACGCGACGCCTTCCGGGTGGACGGCCGCGGCGGGCGCGCTGCTGGCGTACGCCGCGCACACGGGGTCCGAGGCGCACCGCAGCGCCGCGGAGCGGGCGCTCGGCGTCGTGAAGACGCTCGGGCCGCGTGCGCCGCGGTTCATCGGGTGGGGCCTCGCGGTGGCCGAGGCGGCGCTGGACGGGCCGCGCGAGGTGGCGGTGGTGGGCGCGGGCGACGACCCGCTGACGAAGGAACTGCACCGGGTCGCGCTGCTGAGCGGGGCACCGGGGGCGGTGGTGGCGGCGGGTGAAGTGGGCAGCGACGAGTTCCCGCTGCTGGCGGACCGGGGGCCCGGCGCGTATGTGTGCCGGCACTTCGTGTGCGATGCGCCGACCTCGGATCCGGGGGAGCTGCGGGAGCGGATGGGCGAGGCTTCCCGCTAGCCCGCCGCCGGTGCCTTGCCGCGCGGAGCTTCCCCCTGCCCCTTCCCGCTGTGACAGCGTGCGGTTCCGCCCCGGGCCCAGGTCCTCGGACGCCGGATGGGCCCGGAAGCGGCCGGGGTGAGCTCGCCCGAGCCGGGGTTTGCCCGGCTCGGGCCGCCGCGCTCCGAGAGGCCGGCGCAGTGAAATCCGGCCCGTCCGGTGGTGGGGGGCATGCCCGGAGGGCGTCCGGGGTCTGGGGCCGCTCCCGTCCTGCGGGGTCTGGAGGCCGCTCCCGTTCTGCGAGGTCTGGGAGGTCTGGGAGCTGTTCCGTCCTCCGGGGTCGGGGAGTCGCTCCGGTCCTGGAAGGGGCGGGCAGGGGAAAGCCCCGCCCGCCCCGCCGCGCGTCAGCCGCCCGCCGGGTCCGGGAGCGGGGTCTCGGCCGGGACCGGGACCGGGGCCGGGGCCCGGCGGGTCCGTGTCCGGCGGTAGAGCCAGCGGTCCACCAGCAGGAAGCGGCCCGCGAAGACCACCGCCATGCTGATCGCCGTGGCGGGGACGGGCGCGAGGCCGCCCCAGGCGATGATCAGCGCCGCCAGCGGCAGGCGGGCGACGAGGTCGGCGTTTCCCACTGCCGCGAACGTGAGCAGCCGCACCGACCTGCGCCGGTGGCTCCGCCGCAGGCGGTAGAGCAGCGAGTCCACCAGGACGAAGTTCCAGAGGAGGCCCGCCTGGTTGGCGATGATCTCGGCCGGGGCGTAGTGCAGGCCGCCCGGCCCGTCGAGCAGCCACAGCAGAGCCAGGTTCGGTACGAACCCGGACAGGCCGATCAGGCCGAAGACCGCGGCCCGCGCCCGCGGATCCGCGGTGCGCAGCGTCACCAGGTGGCGCAGGAAGCGCAGGCCCTCCCGCACCGTCGACTTGGACTCGCCCGCGTGCCGCTCCCCGAAGGCGTACGGCACTTCGGCGATCCGGCGCGGGCGGCACCGTACCGCCAGTTCGAGGAGGATCTTGTAGCCGAGGGGCTGGAGGCCGGCCTCCCCGGTGGCGGCCCGGTCCACCGCCTCCCGGCGGATCGCGAAGAAGCCGCTCATCGGGTCCGTCAGACCGCGCAGCGCCTGCGGGAAGAGGGACTTGGTGAGGGCGGTCGACGCGCCGGACACCAGCACCCGGTAGCCGTCCGCGAGTCCGGCCCGGCTGCCGCCCGCCACGTACCGGCTGGCGACGACCAGTTCCGCGCCGGCCGACGCGCCCCGTGCGACCAGCTCCGGCACGAGCTCCGGCGGGTGCTGGAGGTCGGCGTCGATGACGACGATCCAGGGGGCGGTGGAGCGGGCGATGCCCTCGACGACCGCCCCGCCGAGGCCGCCCGTCGCCACGGCCCGGTGGTGCAGGACGACGGGCAGCGGGCTGGACCGGGCGGCGTCCTCGACGACCTGGCAGGTGTGGTCCGTCGAGTCGTCGGCGAAGATCACCTCGGCGGTGAGGCCGGCCGTGGTGACGGCCGCACCGATCCTGCGCAGCAGTTCCCGGATGTTGCCGGCCTCGTTGAAGGTGGGTACGACGACGGACAGGTCGAACGGCTGGGCAGGGTCCCCCGTCACCGCGCCTCCCGCTGGGGTTCCAGGTGTGCGCCGATGTGCGAGGTCAGTTCCCAGTCCCTGCGTCCGGTGTACTCGCGCCAGACGGCGCGTACCGCGGCCGCGGCGAGCACGACGGCGTACACCGGGCCGCCGACCGTCAGTTTCACGTACTGCCACGGGCCGATCCGGAAGCCGTACTCGCGCCCGAAGTCGTGCAGCGCGACGGCTTCGAAGACCGCCATCGCGGCCATCGGGACCATCGGCAACCACGCGATGAGCGCGACGGGCAGGGACACGCCGCCGAGCCAGGCCAGCAGCAGGCCCAGCGGGATCATGACGCCGGTGGCGGCCTGGAGGAAGGGCGTGGAGAGGGTGTAGCGGGCGAGGAGGCGCTGGCGCCGGCCCGGGAGGCGCCGCCATTCGCCCTTCCTGAGGACTTGCAGGAAGCCCTGGTTCCAGCGGGTGCGCTGCTTGTAGAGCGCGAGGAGCGTGTCGGGTGTCTCCTCGCGGGTGACGAGCGCGGCGTGGTAGGCGACGACGACCCTGGCGCCGCGTGAGGACAGCCGTACGCCCAGGTCGCAGTCCTCGGCGAGGCAGTCGCCGTCCCAGCCGCCGGTCTCGCGCAGCAGCGCCGCCCGGACGAAGACGGTGTTGCCGCCGAGCGGGATGAAGCCCTTGCGGGCGTGCAGGTGCAGCCGGCTGCGGAACCAGAAGAAGTACTCCAGGCAGTTGCGCAGGCTGTACCAGCTGGTGTCGAAGTTGACGAGCTGTACGCCGCCCTGCACCACGTCCGCGTCGTCGCGGCGGAAGGCGAAGTCGACGTGGCTGAGCAGCTCGGGGTGGACGATGTCCTCCGCGTCGAAGACGCCGACGACCTCGCCCCTGGCGTACGGCAGCGCGGTGTTGAGGGCGCGCGGTTTGTTCTTGGCCTCGTGGTGGTCCACGACGGTCTGGACCATGTGCGGGTGTTCGGCGGCGAGCTGGTGCGCGATGGCCGCGGTGCCGGGGTCGTCGTGGCCGACGATCAGCACGATCTCGAAGCCGGGGTGGTCGATCTTCAGCATCTGTTCGACGGTGTGCCGCAGCACGGCTTCCTCGTGCCGGGCCGGGACGAGCAGCGAGAAGGACACCCCGTGGTGTCCGTCGGGTTCGGCGAAGGCCGTGGATTCCAGTGTCTCCGGCGTACGCCAGGCGTGGACCATCCACCAGAGTGTGACGCCGGCGGTGGCCATGAGTACGAACGAGTCCAGCAAAAGGACGGCGGAGACCATGAATTCCCCCCTAGGACTTCCTCAGGTCTTCCTCGGTCTTCTGTTTTCTCTCTCCGGCCGGGAAGCTAGCAGGTCATTGTTTTGTGCGGCAACGACGCACGGGCGGTGCGGCGCCACCACAACCGGAATCTAAGATTCTTCTTATGCGGCGTGCCCAGTGTGTGCCATGCTGCTGCGGCATGCCCGGGTCCGGGGGGTCGGACCTTGGGCAGCCGCAGGCCAGGGGGGCCTTCGGGGGTGGGGGGATCTGCATGAGCAATGCTGTGCTGCGTGCCAATACCCAGGACAGTCCGTTATTGCGAACTCGCCACGCCACGCCCGCATCCGGGGAAACTCCGCAGCCGCCGGGCAGTGCCACATTCCTCAGAGATTTCCTCTGGGTGGCCCCGCTGTTGATTGTGGTCGTTTCCGTACGTGCGTGGAACATCGGCGATTTCCCCTTCCCCAATGACGACGAGGGCACTTATCTGGCCCAGGCATGGGCCGTGCGCAACGGCGACCTCGCCCACTACACCTACTGGTACGACCACCCGCCGTTCGGCTGGATCCAGCTCGCGGGCCTCTCCTGGCTGCCCGCCTGGCTCTTCCCCGACCTGCCGACGTTCGTACAGGGCCGGATCGCCATGCTGCCCGTCGTCGCCGTCGGCGCCGTCCTCGTCTTCACCGTCGGCCGCCGCATCGGCCTCGGCCGCCCCGCCGCCGCGTTCGCCGTGCTGCTGTACGGGCTGTCGCCGCTCGCCGTGGCCCTGCACCGGCAGATCTACCTCGACAACTTCGCCGTGGTCTGGGCGCTGGCCGCCTTCGCGCTCGCGCTCTCCCCGCGCCGTCACCTGTGGCACCACATCGCCGCCGGCAGCGCCTTCGCCCTCGCGGTCCTCTCCAAGGAGACGATCGCGGTCCTGCTGCCCGTCGTCCTGGTGGCGCTCTGGCAGGGCAGCCACCCCAGGACCCGGAAGTTCTCCTTCGCGGGCTTCGGCTCCGGCCTGGTCCTCACCGGCCTGTTCTATCCGCTGTACGCGACGCTCAAGGGCGAGCTGGTGCCGGGCGCCGGCCATGTCTCGCTCCTCGGCACCCTCAGGTTCCAGCTCGGCGGGCGCGAGGGCAGCGGTTCCGTCTTCGAGGCCGGCACCGACGCCAACACCCTGGTCCTGGACTGGTTCTCACGCGACCCGTACCTGCCGGCCGCCGGCTGCGCGGCGGCGGTGGCCGCCCTCGCCGTACGCCGCCTGCGGCCCGTCGCCCTCGCCGTCCTGGTGCTGGCCCTGGTCGCGCTGCGCCCCGGCGGCTACCTGCCGCAGATGTACGTCGCCCAGCTGCTGCCCTTCCTCGCGCTCACCGTGACCGGGCTCGGGTGCGCCGTGATCGCCCTGGTCCCGGCCCGCCACTTCACCCTGCGCCCGGCCGCGGCCGTCGCCGCCCTGACGGTCACCGCCGTCTTCGTGGGCCCGCACTGGTACCGCGAGGACCGCGCCACCGTGCTCGGCGACGACAACGGCGTCTACCACGCGGCCTCCCGCTGGCTGCGCGAGGTGCCGGTCGCCGACCGCGGACGTACCCGCGTCGTCACCGACGGCGTGCTGTGGCTGGACGCCGTCGAGGCCGGATACCGGCCGGGCACCGGTGCCATCTGGCACTACAAGCTCGACCAGGACCCCGCCGTCGCCAAGACCCTGCCGCGCGGCTGGAGGGACATCGACTTCGTCGTGTCCACGCCCGCCCTGCGCGGCGAACAGAGCAATCTGCCCACGCTGCGCGACCTGTTCCGGCACAGCGAGCCGATCGCGAGCTTCGGGGAGGGGGACGGCCGGATCGACATCCTCCAGGTCGCCGGCAAGGCCGGCACTGCAGACACGTCCGAGAAGGGGGAGGGATGACCCCGTACAGGTCCCCGTCCAGAAGGAACACCGGCCGACGGTCCGGGCGCGGCACCGCGCGCCTGTTCCTCACCGCGCTCGCACTGCTCGTGGCGGGGACCGGGCTCGCGCCGCTCGACGCTCCGCCCGCCAGCGCGGCGCCCAACCTGATCTCCAACCCCGGCCTGGAAGCACTCGACGCGCAGGGCGCGTTCCCCGAGTGCTTCGAGAAGTCCGGCTGGGGCGACAACGACTTCACGTACACGGTGACGGACGACGCGCACGCCGGAGACCGCGCCCTGCGCATCGACCTCACCCGCCGCACCGACGGCGACCGCAAGGTGATGATGCTGGAGAACGAGTGCGCGCCGAAGGTCACCGAGGGCCACCAGTACGACCTGTCCCTCTGGTACAAGTCGACATCGCCCGACGTGGCGATGACGCTCTTCCGGCACGACACGACGGCGGGCTGGGTCTTCTGGGCCGACCTCAACACCCTGCCGCAGAGCGCGGAGTACGCCCGCACCGAGGTCCGCACCCCGGTCGTTCCCGCGAACACCGACCGGATCACCTGGGGCGCGGCCCTCTACGGCGTCGGCTCGCTCACCACCGACGACTACGCGATGGCCGACGCGACCGTCGTGCCCGAGCCACCCGTCGACCCCTGTGAGGGCAAGGGCCCGGAGTGCCGGGGCGAGTGGACCGTGCAGACCGCGCCCTCGCCGGTGCGCGCCATCCACTCCGTACTGCTGCACACCGGGAAGGTGCTGCTGATCGCGGGCTCCGGCAACGACCGTGACGCCTTCGCCGCGGGCACCTTCAAGTCCTCGCTCCTCGACCCGGTGACCGGCAGGTACACGGACATCCCGACGCCCGAGGACTTCTTCTGCGCCGGACACGTCCAGCTGCCCGACGGGCGGGTGCTGGTGGTCGGCGGGAACAAGGACTACGCGTCGGCGGACGGAACGGTCGGCTACAAGGGGCTGCGGAGCAGTTACGTCTTCGACCCGAAGGTCAACGAGTACATCAAGGTCAACGACATGCTGGCGGGCCACTGGTACCCGTCGGCGACCGCGATGGGCAACGGCGACGTGATCTCGCTCGGGGGGCTGGGCGAGGACGCGGCCGGCACGGTCGTCAACGAGCACTTCAGTTACGCGCAGAACAAGTGGCTGCCGATGGGCGAGGCCAGGCAGGCCTGGTCGTTCTGGGGCCTGTACCCGGCGATGATCCTGCTCCAGGACGGCCGGCTCTTCTACAGCGGGAGCCACACCTTCGGCGCCGGCCTGCCCGGCACCGGGGCGTCGGTCTACGACTACGAGAAGGGCACGATCACCGACGTGCCGGGGCTGCGGAGGAAGGACGAGCGCGACCAGTCGGCGTCGCTGCTGCTGCCTCCGGCGCAGGACCAGAAGGTGCTCACGGCCGGCGGCGGCAACCACACCGTGGCGCCGGACGCGCACCGCCTGGTCGACCTGATCGACCTGAAGGCCGATTCGCCCCGGTACGTCGCCGGGCCCGACCTGCCGCAGGGCAGGTACGAGGACGGCACCTTCCAGAAGGGGGACGAGGGCAAGGTCTACCTGTCGGCGGTGATCCTCCCCGACGGCAAGGTCCTGGAGACGGGCGGCGCGCTGCACACGTACCGCGAGGACCCGGTCTTCGAGGCGTCGATGTACGACCCGGCGACCAACACGTTCGCACCGGGGCTCGCCGCCGACCCGGTGCCGCGCACCTACCACTCCTCCTCCACGCTGCTGCCCGACGGCCGGGTGCTGAGCGTCGGTGACAACCCGGGCGACGGCTCCTTCGACCAGCGGGTCTCGCTCTACAAGCCGCCGTACTTCTTCAAGGGCGCCCGCCCGAAGATCACTTCGGTGGCCTCGCAGAACTGGGCGTACGGCTCGGCGCAGCGCATCACGGTCGACAAGCCGGTGGTCAAGGCGTCCTTGGTCCGCCCGGCCGCCGTCACCCACTCGTCCGACCCGAACCAGCGCCTGGTCGACCTCCCGATGACGGTCGACGGGAACACCATCGACCTCTCCCTCACCAGCAACCCCAACCTGGCACCGCCCGGCTGGTACATGCTGTCGGTCGTCGACGCCAAGGGCGTGCCCTCGGTGTCGAAGTGGGTGCGGATCGGTCCGCAGGGGCAGGTCGCGGCGGAGCGCGTGCAGCGTTACGCCGACGAGCTGGCGGCGGCGCCGAAGGCACCGGGGCACGCGGACCACGGGAAGCCGAAAGCCACGTCGGGCGTGAAGATGCCGGAGGGGTACGACGGCTGCGACCACGCGTACGGCGAGGTCGGCACGTGCGTGCCGTGGACGTTCCCGGAGACGGTGCCCGCGGCCGGCCGGTGCGCGTGGCTGAAGTCCAAGGGGTACGGCGTGCTGGACGTGCGGCGCGACCGGCACGGCCTGGACCGGAACAAGGACGGCAGGGCCTGCGGGAAGGGGGACTTCCGCACCCGGTGACCCGGCACACTACGGTGACCCGGGTCTCGGGCGGCCCGGGCCTCAGGGGTCCGGGCCGCCGGTCCCGCAGGTCCGTCCGCCGTCACAGCCGGAAGCCGTTGCCGAGGGTGTCCAGCGTGCGGTCGACGAGGCCGGCCAGGTCGTCCTGCCGGCCGTGCTCGGCCCAGTACACGGTCGTCTCCATCAGGGCGGCGACGAATCCCATCGAGAAGACCCGCACTTCGAGTTCGTCCGCGCGCCGCCCCGTCCGCTCCGCCACGACCGCGCACAGCATGCGCCCGGTCGCGGACATGCTGTGCATCATCCGGGCGCGTACGGCGGGTACCTCGGTCAGCAGCTTCGTACGCAGCAGCATCTCCTGGGGCTCGTGGTCGAGCGAGTGCCGCAGGGCCTGGGTCACCACGGTCCGCAGGGACTCGACGAGCGGCTCGCCGGGCGGGCGGGCGCGCAGGGCCGCTTCCATGAGCGGGTCGTACTCGTCGGTGATGACGATGTCTTCCTTGGCCGGGAAGTAGCGGAAGACGGTCGAGGGGGAGACCTCGGCGGCCTCGGCGATCTGCTCGACAGTGGTGGCCTCGTACCCCTGCTCGGCGATCAGCCGGTAGGTCGCGGTACGGATCGCGGTCCGCGTCTTGAGCTTCTTGCGCTCGCGCAGACCCGGGCGGGGCGGTGCGGCGTCGGCGAAGGGGTGGGGGGTGTCGGCGGCCATGCCCGCCATTGTCGGGCATCGGCCCCGGAGCCGCCCCGGCTGTCGGTGGCGCATGTGGCGGTGTGTGTGGGGTAGGTGTACGGCCTGTGAATTCGGTCGTATGTGCGGAAGGGGGCAGCCGGGATGCGGGGGATCGTCAACGCGTCGGCCGTGGTCGTGGCCGCGCTGTGCGTCGTGAGTTTCCTGCTGGGCGGCGGGGCCGCGGTGCTCGGGGTGGTGCTGGCGGTGGTCGCGGTCGTGGCATGGCGGGTGGCCGCGGCTTCGAGGCCGCGGCCACCGCGGGAACGGCGCGGGCCGTCAGGCCGAATGGGCCACCATCGAGATGCCGATGTAGTGCGCCACGAAGGCGGCCAGGGTCAGCGAGTGGAACACCTCGTGGAACCCGAACCACCGCGGTGACGGGTTGGGGCGCTTGAGGCCGTAGATCACGCCTCCCGCGCTGTAGAGGAGGCCGCCGACGACCACCAGCACCAGTACGGCGATGCCGCCCGCGCGCAGGAAGTCGGGGAGGAAGAAGACCGCGGCCCAGCCCATCGCGATGTAGCAGGGGGTGTAGAGCCAGCGCGGGGCGCCGACCCAGAAGACCCGGAAGGCGATCCCCGCGAGGGCCGCCGCCCAGACCGCCCACAGCAGCGTGCGGCCGGTGGACTCGGGCAGCAGGAGCACCGTGAGGGGCGTGTAGGTGCCCGCGATGATCAGGAAGATGTTGGCGTGGTCGAGTCTGCGCAGTACGGCCTCGCCGCGCGGACCCCAGGTGCCGCGGTGGTAGACGGCGCTGACGCCGAAGAGCAGGCAGGCGGTCAGGATGTAGATCCCGCAGGCCACGCGAGCGCGAGTCGAGTCGGCGAGGGCGATGAGCACCAGGCCGGCGACGACGACGGCGGGGAACATCCCGGCGTGCAGCCAGCCGCGCAGCTTCGGTTTGACCGGGCTCGGGAGGTCGATCTCGACAGGCCCTCGTCCGGGACCGTCGGGATGCGTGAGCTGATCGGACTCGGCGGAGGTCATACGCACAATCCTACCTACGCGACCGTAGGTTACGACCAGGTACGGGCGCCATGAGTGGCGATGCTCACGTGTGCGGCCCCCTGGACAGATGGGCGGATGGGCCCGATGATCAAATGAGTGCGGTCGGCACCGGATGAGCGCCAGCGAAACGACGTCGTGAAGCATCCGGGTCGCGGCCCCCACGGGGCATACACCTGAAAACACCCTCACTTAGGAGCAACCGTGGCGCGCGAGAACGCGGCTCCCACCACCCTTCCGACGAACCACCAGGAGCTGATCTCCTGGGTCGACGAGATCGCAGCCCTCACCGAGCCGGACCAGGTCGTCTGGTGCGACGGCTCGGAAGCCGAGTACGAGCGGCTCGCCGAGGAGCTCGTCGCCAAGGGCACGTTCAAGAAGCTGGACCCGGTCAAGCGCCCGAACTCCTACTACGCCGCCTCCGACCCGAGCGACGTCGCCCGCGTCGAGGACCGCACGTTCATCTGCTCCGAGAAGGAGGAGGACGCGGGCCCGACGAACCACTGGAAGGCCCCCGCGGAGATGCGGGAGATCTTCGCGGGTGAGAAGGGCATCTTCCGCGGCTCCATGCGCGGCCGCACCATGTACGTCGTCCCGTTCTGCATGGGCCCACTCGGCTCGCCGCTGTCCGCCGTCGGAGTGGAGATCACCGACTCGGCGTACGTCGCCGTCTCGATGCGCACCATGACCCGCATGGGCCAGGCCGTCCTCGACGAGCTCGGCACCGACGGCTTCTTCGTCAAGGCCGTCCACACCCTCGGCGCCCCGCTCGCCGAGGGCGAGGCCGACGTGCCGTGGCCGTGCAACTCCACGAAGTACATCTCGCACTTCCCCGAGGACCGCGAGATCTGGTCCTACGGCTCGGGCTACGGCGGCAACGCCCTGCTCGGCAAGAAGTGCTACGCCCTGCGCATCGCGTCCGTCATGGCCCGCGACGAGGGCTGGCTGGCCGAGCACATGCTCATCCTCAAGCTCACCCCGCCGAAGGGCGAGGCGGAGTCCCCCAAGTACATCGCCGCCGCCTTCCCGTCCGCCTGCGGCAAGACCAACCTCGCCATGCTGGAGCCCACGATCTCCGGCTGGACCGTCGAGACCATCGGCGACGACATCGCCTGGATGCGGTTCGGTGAGGACGGCCAGCTGTACGCGATCAACCCCGAGGCCGGTTTCTTCGGCGTCGCGCCCGGCACCGGCGAGCACACCAACGCCAACGCCATGAAGACCATGTGGGGCAACTCCGTCTTCACGAACGTCGCGCTCACCGACGACGGCGACGTGTGGTGGGAGGGCATGACCGAGGAGGCGCCCGCGCACCTCACGGACTGGAAGGGCAACGACTGGACCCCGAGTCCGGCACCCCCGCCGCCCACCCCAACGCCCGCTTCACCGTCCCGGCCGGCCAGTGCCCGATCATCGCGCCCGAGTGGGAGGACCCCAAGGGCGTGCCGATCTCGGCCATCCTCTTCGGCGGCCGCCGCGCCACCGCCGTGCCGCTGGTGACCGAGTCCTTCGACTGGCAGCACGGCGTCTTCCTCGGTGCGAACGTCGCCTCCGAGAAGACCGCCGCCGCCGAGGGCAAGGTCGGCGAGCTGCGCCGCGACCCGTTCGCCATGCTGCCGTTCTGCGGCTACAACATGGGCGACTACATGGGCCACTGGGTCAAGGTCGGCGCCGACAAGGACCAGTCCAAGCTGCCGAAGATCTACTACGTCAACTGGTTCCGCAAGAACGAAGCGGGCAAGTTCGTGTGGCCCGGCTTCGGTGAGAACAGCCGCGTGCTCAAGTGGATCGTCGAGCGCCTGGAGGGCAGGGCCGAGGGCGTCGAGACCCCCATCGGCATCCTGCCGGCCAAGGGCTCCCTGGACACCAAGGGCCTGGACCTCTCCGAGGAGGAGCTGGACTTCCTCCTCACCGTCGACAAGGAGGTCTGGCGCGAGGAGGCCGCCCTGGTCCCCGAGCACCTCAACACCTTCGGCGACCACACCCCGAAGGAGCTGTGGGACGAGTACCACGCGCTGGTCCAGCGCCTGGGCTGATCCCCGGTACGACAGGGCTCCGCGGCCGGGCCTTCCTGACATCCGCCCTGACCTGTGGGGTCACGGGCCCGCCGCGGCACGGCCCCCGAAGTCCCCTCACGGCTTCGGGGGCCGCACCCTTCCGCCTCGTCCCTTGCGTTCACACCATGCGCACACGTCTCATGAGCACAGCCCCTCACCGGGGCCGTCCTCACCCCTTCCGGCGCTGGTACGGCGGGGCTGACGCGGCGGTCGTCCCTGTCCTGGGGTAAAGGGGCACCCGGCCCGTGCGCCGCGGCGGCACACGGGCCGGGGCCGTCAGTGGGCTCCGACGAGGCGGAGCTCTTCGAGCGCGGCCGCGTGTGCGTCCATGCGCTCGGCGGCGAGGATCGCGACCGCCGTGTCGGCGCGCGAGGCGGCGACGACCAGTGCGCGGCCCGCGAGCTCGTGGGCCCGGCGGTGGAGTGCGACCGGGGCCGCGTGGGTGAGGCCGGCGTGCCGGGCCGGCGGGGCGCCGCGCAGCCGGGCGATCTGGGTGGCGATGCGGTCGGCGGCGGCGCCGAGGCTCAGCTCGTCGGTGACCGCGAGGAGCGCCGCGAGGTGCCCGGCGAGCTGGATGTCCAGCTCCTCCTCACGGGAACGGTGCGGAAAATCGGGCCGGTCCTCGTCCATGCGATGGACCGACTTGCTGCGGATCGGCTCGTACATGGGATGGCCTCCTGGCAGAGTCAGGAGACCATCCTACATTGGATTCTGTCTAAGGTTGACCCGAGTCGCACTCGCCTACGGCTGTGTGTATCCGTCCAGGAAAGTGCCGATCCGCGTCACCGCGTCCGCCAGGTCCTCCGCCGCCGGCAGCGTCACGATGCGGAAGTGGTCGTGGTCGGGCCAGTTGAAGCCCGTACCGTGCACGACCATGATCTTCTCGGCCCGCAGCAGGTCGAGGACCATCTCCCGGTCGTCCTTGATCTTGTAGACCTTCGGGTCGAGGCGCGGGAAGAGGTAGAGCGCTCCCTTGGGCTTCACGCAGGTGACGCCCGGAATCTGGGTGAGCAGGTCGTACGCCGTGTTCCGCTGCTCCAGGATCCTGCCTCCCGGCAGCACCAGGTCCTCGATCGACTGCCGCCCGCCGAGCGCCGTCGCCACCGCGTGCTGCGAGGGCATGTTGGCGCACAGGCGCATGTTGGCGAGGATCGTGAGCCCCTCGATGTACGACGAGGCGTGCGCCTTCGGGCCGCAGACCGCCAGCCAGCCGCTGCGGTAGCCGGCGACGCGGTAGTTCTTCGACAGCCCGTTGAAGGTGAGGGTGAGCAGGTCGGGGGCGATGGCAGCGGTCGGGGTGTGCGTGGCGCCGTCGTACAGGATCCGGTCGTAGATCTCGTCGGAGCAGACGATCAGGTTGTGGCGGCGGGCGATCTCGGTCAGGGCGCGCAGCATCTCGTCGTCGTACACCGCACCCGTCGGATTGTTCGGGTTGATGATGACGATGGCCTTGGTACGGTCCGTGATCTTGCGCTCGATGTCGGCGAGGTCCGGCATCCAGTCGGCCTGCTCGTCGCAGCGGTAGTGCACGGCCGTACCGCCCGCGAGCGAGACGGACGCGGTCCACAGCGGGTAGTCCGGTGCGGGGACGAGCACCTCGTCGCCGTCGTCGAGCAGCGCCTGCATCGACATCTGGATCAGTTCGGAGACGCCGTTGCCGAGGTAGACGTCCTCGACGTCGAGCGCGATGCCCTTGGTCTCGTAGTGCTGCACGACCGCGCGGCGCGCCGCCAGCAGCCCCTTCGCGTCGCCGTAGCCGTGCGCGCCCGAAAGATTGCGGAGGATGTCCTCCAGGATCTCGGGCGGGCACTCGAAACCGAACGCCGCCGGGTTTCCGGTGTTGAGCTTGAGGATGCGGTGACCCGCCGCTTCGAGCCGCATCGCTTCCTCGAGCACGGGGCCGCGGATTTCGTAACAGACGTTTGCGAGCTTCGTCGACTGGATCACCTGCATAACGGCCACCTTACGGGCGCGTAACGGGACCCGCTCCGTGTTTTTGGCCACGCGGTCCGGCCGAGGCGCCGGAACGGCGATTCCACGGACATCGGAAGGCGCGGGTGCCGCTGCCGCCCGGACTGCTCCGAACGGGGATCCTGGCCGCCCGGGCCGCTCCGGACGGGGTCCGGACCGCTCCGGCCCGAGGAGCGGGGACCGTACGGCGGACGTGTCGCCGGCCTCGCTCCCTGCCGCGTGGTCTCAGGGGCGCAGGGGCGGGAACTCCACCCGGCTCCAGAGTGCGCGGACGGCGGCCGGATCACCGTCGGCCAGACCGTCGTCGGTGTTCCAGATCTTGATGGGGCCGGTGGGGCCGGCGACCGGCGGCCAGCCGGGATCGCCGGTGGCGGCGAAGCCGGCCCACGCTCGCACCATGGACCGGGAGAGCCGGTGGTCCTCGGCGTCGGGCGGACCGCCGATGAGGAATTCCAGGCATGCGGTGCCGAGGTTTCCGAAGGCGAAGGGGATGTCGGCGCAGTGCCAGGCCCGCACCGCCGTGTCCGGTCCGGTGCGCCGGCGGGCGAAGCGCGAGCGGAACGCCCGGCCGCCGGCCCGGGCGTGCCGCTCGGCGAGCCGGTTGCTGTACTCGCCGAACTGCAGGTCGCCGAAGACCGCGAGGTAGACGTCGAGCACCGGAGCATGGGGCATCAGGGCGCGGTAGCCGGACACCAGGCCGTCAGGAAGGCCGAAGTCCTCGGCGAACGCCGCCAGCTGGTCGTCGGTGGTTATTCCGGCGCTGCCGCCGACGGCGTCGAACAGCCAGTGCTCCTCAGTCGTGTGGCAGACCAGCAGGTCCACGTCGCGGGCCGCGCCGGCGGCCACTCCCTCCAAGGGGTCCGCGGGCAGGATGTCGCCGTCGACGACCGGGGCGTAGATCACGGGGTCGTAGTGGCGTGGCCCGGAGGCGGGGTTCTTGCGGTAGGCGTCGGCCACCTGGTCGGAGGCGTCGACCAGCGCCCCGGGGGTCGCGGACCTCAGCCCTTCGGCGGTGGCCGGGCAGCCCGCCGCCGCGGCGACCTCGTGGGTGGTGGCGACAGCGAGTCCGAGCGAGGAGCAGGGACCGACGACGCTGTGGGCGATGGCGCGGCGGAACAGGCCGCGGGCACGGTCTATCACCAGGAGGCAGGCGACCGAGGCGGCCCCGGAGGACTGGCCGGCGACTGTCACGTTGCCGGGGTCACCGCCGAAGGCGGTGATGTTCTCGCGGACCCAGCGCAGGGCGGCGACCTGGTCGAGCAGGCCCCGGTTCTCCGGGTACGAGGTCCCTCCGTCGGCCGGCACGTGGCCGAATCCCTCGAAGCCGAGCCGGTAGTTGAGGGTGACCACGACGAGCCCGGCCCGGGCCAGCGCGGTTCCGTCGAAGTCGGGCTGGGCGGAGGACCCGAAGGTGTGGGCGCCGCCGTGGATCCAGACCAGGACGGGCAGGCGGCCGTCGGACGAAGGCGGGTCCGAAGACGGCGACGCGTCCGGAGCCGGAGCCCAGATGTTGACGGTGAGGATGTCCTCGTCGCCGGGGGACCAGACCGGCGCACCCGGCAGCCGGGCCGACTGCGGGGCGACGGGGCCGAAGGCACCGCAGTCCCGGACACCCGTCCACGCCGGTGCGGGGCGCGGTTCCAGGAACCGGCCGGCGCCGAACGGGGCCGCGGCATAGGGAATGCCGAGGACCGCGACGACGTCGGGGACGGGCCGGTGGCCCAGCACCGGGCCGCTCCGCGTCGCGAAGATGTCGTTCATGGAATGCGCCTCCCCCGGCAGCACGTCGGAGCGCCGCGTAGGGGCATGAGCATTTCACCGCCCGCCTCCCCGGGACCAACACCGGGATCACACCGATTGACGCACTTCTGATGTCAGTCCCTCTGTGCCGCCCCGTGCCGCCCCGTGCCCCGTCCGGCTGTGCGTACAGCTCCGATAAATTGACCGGTCATGTGGACGCTGAGTGCTGTCGGGTATCGCCGGCTGGGTGCCGCCGGATCGGTCGCGGTGGCCGTGGGCGGCATCGCCGCCGGGAGGCTGCCGGCCCGTGACCCGTGGGGGATGTGGGTCCCCCACGGGTCCGCGACGACCGTGGCGGCCGCCGTCCTGGCGTACCTGGGCCTGACCCTCCTGGTCGTGTCCTGGTGGCGGTACGGGCGGCTGGTGGCCCGGGGCGCGGCGGGCGGGGTGCGCGAAACGCTGGTCACGCTGGTCTGGTGGGCGGCGCCCCTGGTACTGGCCCCGCCGCTGCACAGCGCCGACGTCTACAGCTACGTCGCCCAGGGCGCGATGGTCCTCGAGGGCCATGACGTCTACACGTCCGGACCCTCGGTCCTCGGCCCGGACGAGCTCGGAGCCGACGCCGCGGCCAGTGTCGGCGGCCACTGGACCGACACCCCCGCCCCGTACGGGCCCGTCTTCCTGGTCCTGGCGAAGGCGGTGGTGGGGGTCACGGACGGGCGGATCGTCCCCGCCGTGTTCGGGATGCGGCTCGTCGCCCTGGCCGCGCTCGCCCTGACCGCCTGGGCGACGCTGCGCATCGCCCGCGCCCGCGGCGCCAGTGAGACCGGCGCGCTGTGGCTGGGCGCCCTCAACCCGCTGATGCTGATCCACGTGGTGGGCGGCATGCACAACGACGGCCTGATGATCGCCCTCATGCTGACGGGCGTGGTGTGCGCGCTGCACGGACGGTGGATCCTCGCCAGCGCGCTCGTCGCGCTGGCGGCGACGGTCAAGTCACCGGCCGCCGTCGCGCTGCTCTTCATCGGCGTCCTGGTGCTGCGCCGCACCTCCGGACCGCTCCTGTGGCGCCTCGTGAAGGCGTTCGCCGTCCCCGCCCTGGTGGCCGGGGCGGTCGCCGTCGTCGCCACCCTGCTCAGCGGTACCGGTTTCGGCTGGCTGCGGACGCAGAGCGTCGCCGCGACCATCCACACCGCCCTCTCCGCCTCCAGCGACATCGGCCTGGGGCTCGGCGAGCTGACGCGCCTGCTGTTCGGCTGGGACCCGGACCCGGTCAAGCGCGCGGTCCAGACACTCGGCCTGGCCCTCGCGCTCGCCGTGATCGGTTACGCCGCCCTGGCGACGTCGCGCAGCGTGCGCCCCTGGCGCGGCGCCCCGCTCCCGCACCCGGTCCACGCCCTGGGTGTGGCCCTGCTGGCCCTGGTCGCCCTCTCGCCGATGGTGCAGCCGTGGTACCTGCTCTGGGGCATGGCGGCGGTCTCCGCCACCGCCTGGAACGGCAGGCTCGGCCGGATCCTGGCGGTGCTGTCCGCCGCCCTGGTCTACGAGACCCACCCCGACGGCAGCACCCCGGCGTACGGCTTCGCCGTCGTGGCCGCCGTGTGCGTGCTGGGCGCGGTGCTGTCGCGCAGGAGCGGGCGCGGGCAGGGCGGTGAACCGTTCCGGGCCCCGGCCCCCCGGGCCCCGGCAGCCGTGGCGCCGGAGGCCATAACGCGGTGAGGGGGGTCAACTGAGAGCTCCTGCACGCCTGTTCGCACCCCTACGGTTTCGGGACACCCCACGTGCCACACCCCCACCGAGACCGAGGAGATTCCTCATGCCCCACAGACACGCCAGGGCGGCGTGCGCCGCCATCGCCGCCGCCGGTGCGCTGATCCTCGCCGGGCCGCAGAGCGCGGCCACGGCGCAGCAGGTTCCCGGGACTTCCCCGGTGGTGACCGGGTCCGCCGCCGACGTCCAGCCGGAACTGCTCGACGCCATGCGGCGCGACCTCGGGCTCAGCCGGGCACAGGCCACGGACCGGCTGGAGAACGAGGCCGAGGCGGGCGCCACCGCGGGCCGGCTCCAGCACGCGCTGGCCGGGTCGTACGCCGGGGCGTGGGTGGCCGGGGCGGACTCCGCCACCCTCACCGTGGCCACCACCCGGGCCGCGGACGCCGCCGTGATCACCGCCCGGGGCGCGCGTGCCGAGGTCGTTCCCCACACGCTGGCCGAACTCGACCGGGCCAAGGCCGCGCTGGACCGCGCGGCGGCCCGCGACGCGTCGACCGGCGTACCGGTCTGGTACGTCGACGTACGCGCCAACAGGGTGGTGGTGCGGGCGGCCGAGCCGGCGGCGGCCGAGAGGCTGATCACCGCGAGCCGTGCCGACCGTGCGCTCGTCACGGTGGAGAAGACCACCGAGCGGCCGCGCCCGCTGTACGACATCCGGGGCGGCGACGCGTACTACATGGGCGGCAGCGGCCGTTGTTCGGTCGGCTTCGCCGTCACCCGGGGCACCACGCAGGGCTTCGCCACGGCGGGCCACTGCGGCCGGGCCGGCACCACCACCACGGGGTACAACCGGGTCGCCCAGGGCACCTTCCAGGCCTCCACCTTCCCCGGCCGCGACATGGCCTGGGTGGCGGCCAACTCCAGCTGGACCGCGACCCCTTACGTCAGCCGGGGCGGCCAGAACGTCCAGGTGGCCGGCTCGGTGCAGTCCCCGGTGGGCGCCTCGGTCTGCCGTTCCGGATCCACCACGGGCTGGCACTGCGGCACCATCCAGCAGCACAACACCAGCGTCACCTACCCCGAGGGCACCATCAGCGGAGTGACCCGCACGACGGTCTGCGCCGAACCGGGCGACTCGGGCGGCTCCTACATATCCGGCAGCCAGGCCCAGGGCGTCACCTCCGGCGGGTCGGGGGACTGCCGCGGCGGCGGCACGACGTACCACCAGCCGATCAACCCGCTGCTCCAGGCGTACGGGCTGACGCTGAAGACGACCACCGGCGACCCGGGCGACCCCGGTGACCCGGGCGACCCCGGTGACCCGGGCGAGCCCGGCGGCACGTGGGCGGCGGGCAAGGTCTACGCGGCGGGCGACCAGGTCACCTACGGCGGCGCGACGTACCGCTGCCTCCAGGGCCACCAGGCCCAGGCCGGCTGGGAGCCGTCGAACGTCCCGGCCCTCTGGCAGCGCGTCTGAGCCTCCGGACCGGCGCGGAGCACATGGGGGGCACGGCTCCGGGGGGAGCCGTGCCCCCCATGTGCTCAGGTCGTACGCCGGACCGACCGGCCCGCGAGGACGTCCGTCCGCCGCCCGTCCTCGATCACGAACCGGCCGTCGACGAGGACGTGCGGGATGCCGGTCGGGAGGGTGCGCGGAGCCTCGAAGGTGGAGCCCGCCGCGACCGTCGACGGATCGAAGAGGACCAGGTCGGCGCGGTAGCCCTCGCGCACCAGCCCGCGGTCGGGCAGGCGCAGCCGGGCCGCCGGGCGGGAGGTGAGGTGCGCGACCGTCTCTTCCAGGGTGAGTACGCCCAGGTCGCGGGCGTAGTGGCCCAGGTAGTGGGGGAAGGTGCCGTACGCGCGCGGGTGCGGCTTGCAGCCCTGGAGGATGCCGTCGCTGCCGCCCGTGTGGACGCGGTGGCGCATGATCTGCCGGACGTTCTCCTCGTGACCGACGTGCTGGAGGATCGTCGAACCGAGGTTGTCCTCGATCAGCAGGCGCCGGGCGGTGACCCAGGGCGCCTCGCCGCGCCGCGCGGCGGACTCCGCGATCGTCTTGCCCACGCAGCTCGCCAGACCGGGGTCGCTGACGCCGGAGATCTCGATCGTGTCCCACTCGATGGGGACGCCGTGGCAGCCGTCCGAGCCGACGGCCTCCAGGTGGTGGCGGATCCTCTCGGCGCTCTCGTCGTCGCGGAGCCGCGCGAGCACCGCCTCGGGACCGCCCTCGCTCGCCCAGCTCGGCAGCATCGCGACGAGCGTGGTGCAGCCGGGGGTGTAGGGGTAGGTGTCGAGGGAGACGTCCGCGCCCTCGTCGAGCGCCTTGTCGAGGAGGGCGAGGAGGTCGGGCGCCCTGCCCTTGTTGACGCCGAAGTTCATGGTGGCGTGGGCGAGGTGGAGCGCGCAGCCGGCGTTGCGGGTGAGGGTCACCATCTCCTCGTACGCGGCGAGGGCCCCGGCTCCGTACGAGCGGTGGTGGGGGCAGTAGTAGCCGTCGTACCGCGCCACCACGCGGCACAGCTCGGTGAGCTCGGCGTCGTCGGCGTACATGCCGGGCGTGTAGGTGAGACCGGACGACATGCCGACGGCGCCCTGCTCCATGCCCTCGGCGACGAGCTGCTTCATGCGGGTGAGCTCGGCGGGCGTCGCCGGGCGGTCCTCCCAGCCCATCGCGTACACGCGGACCGTGCCCTGCGGGACGAGGTACGCGGCGTTGACGGCGATGCCCTGGCGGTCGAGCCGGTCGAGGTACTCGCCGACGGTCCGCCAGTCGAAGTCGACGCCCGTGTCCCCGGGCCCGCCGCCGTTCCAGCCGGTGATCGCCCTGCGGACCTCGGCGAGCGTGCGGTCGTCGACGGGCGCGTACGACAGTCCGTCCTGGCCGAGGACTTCGAGGGTCACGCCCTGGGCGGCCTTGGCGCTGTGGTCGGGGTCGCGCAGCAGCGCGAGGTCGCTGTGCGCGTGCATGTCGATGAAGCCGGGGGAGAGGGCGAGGCCGTCCGCCTCCAGCGTCCGCCGGCCGGTGGGGCGCGGGCCGCTGTCGCCCTCCCGCCGGATCCCGGTGATGCGGCCGCCGTCCAGTGCGACGTCGGCCCGGTAGGAGGCACCGCCGGTGCCGTCGATGACGCGTACGCCGCGAATGACGAGGTCCATGGCTGTTCGCCTCTCTGAGTGTCTGCTGGAGGGGGAGGGGAAGCGGCGGGGGCGGGGGAGAACCCCTTCCGGTGGCCCGGCGCTCCGCCCCAGGGGCTAGAAGAACGTGCGGATGTAGTCCGTGACCGTGCCGTCCGCCTCGACGAGAGGGATCAGCTGCCACTTGTCGAAGGCCGTGCACGGGTGGGACAGGCCCAGGCCGAGCCAGTCGCCGACCTCGAGGTCCGCCTCCGGGTCCGTACGCACCCAGCCGTGCTGGTCCGACAGGCCGGTGACCGTGATGCCGGCTGCCGGGCGCACCTCGCCCGTGCGGGCGTCCCGTACGGCCTGCGCCTCCGGCAGGTCCAGGTCGTACGCCGCGTCGCGCTTGCCCGCGTTGACGAAGGCCTGCTCCGGGGAGGGCCGGGAGACGACCTGCGCCCAGAGGCGGAACGCGGGCTGGAGCGCGCCCTCGTCCGGGACCCGGTTGAAGGGGGTGAGGTGACGGTAGTGGCCGTCGTCGTGCGAGACGTACGCGCCGGAACGGAGCAGCTTGAGCACGGGAAGCGAGAGCGCGGGGATCTCCGCGAACACCTCCGCCACCGCGTCGAACCACGCGCTGCCGCCCGCGCTGACCACGATCTCGGGGGAGCCGGCGAAGCGGCCCGCCCTGTCGAAGTCAGCGGCGACGGAGACCAGTTCGCGCAGCCACGCGCGGACCTTGTCGCCGTCCGCCTGCGGGACCTCGCCCTCGTATCCGGCCACGCCGACCAGCCGCAGCGTGTCCGCGGCCGCCACCGCGTCCGCGACCGCCGCGCAGCCGGCGGCCGTCCGGACGCCGGTACGGGCCCCCTCGCCCGCGCCGAGTTCGACGACCACGTCGAGCGGGCGCGTGGCGGACGCGGCCCGGAGCGCCTCGTCCATCAGCTCCACGCCGCGCACCGAGTCGACGTAACAGACGAAGCGGAAGCCGGGGTCGGCGTTCAGCTCGGCGGCCAGCCAGCGCAGTGCGGCCGCGTCGACGACCTCGTTCGCGAGGAAGATCCGCTGGATGCCGTACGCCCGGTAGACGCGCGCCTGGTGCGGCACGGCGGCGGTGATGCCCCACGCGCCGTACTCCAGCTGGCGCGCGAAGAGCTGCGGCGACATGGAGGTCTTGCCGTGCGGGGCGAAGGCGAGGCCGTGGCGCTCGGCGTACGTCTCCAGGAGCGCGAGGTTGTGCTCGACCGACTCGGCGGAGAGCGCGAGCACGGGGGTGGTGAACCCGCCCGTGAAGAGGTTGCGGCGCTCGGCCGCGAGCTCGCCGACCGTCAGTCCCCCGGCGTCCGGCGGGAGCGCCTTGAAGCGGTGGTCCACGCGCTCGTCCGCGAGTGCCGCGGGTCCTGCGGACTTCGTGGGTTCCGCGGGTCGTCCGTCCGGGTTGCCGACGGCCATGGGAAGCCTCCTGGGGAAAGTTGCGTTGCATCATGCGCAACGGTCATTGCGCGTATCGCTTGACGCTGTCTAACATCCGAGCCGACGCAGGGTCAATGGTGAGCCAGTGGTGAGGAGCCCGATCGTGACCGCGCCCGCGGACGTATCAGCAGAGCGAGACGGAGATGCCGCGATGGTGGATGTGGTCTGCCTCGGTGAGTCCATGGTGACGTTCCTGCCGTCCCGTCCCGGCCGCCTCGCCGACGTGCCCTCCTTCGGACGCGGCATCGGCGGCGCCGAGTCGAACGTCGCCTGCGCCCTCGCGGCCGCCGGACACCGCGCGCGGTGGGTGGGCAGGGTCGGCGCCGACGGCTTCGGCGACCACCTCGTCGACGCCGTCGCCGCGTACGGCGTCGACACCTCCGCCGTCCAGCGCGACCCGCACCGCCCCACCGGCATCTACTTCCGTACGGCGACCGACCGCGACACCGACGGCTTCGAGGTCGTCTACTACCGCGCCGGGTCGGCGGCCTCCGCGATGTCCCCGCGGAACATGCCGCTCCACGAACTGGCCGCGGGCCGCGTACTGCACCTGTCCGGGATCACGGCCGCGCTGTCCGCGGACTGCCTGGCCCTCACGCGCGAGCTGACCACCCGCCGCCCCGGCCGCCCCCTGGTCTCCTTCGACGTCAACCACCGCCCTCACCTGTGGCACGGCGGCGACGGTGACGGCGAGGGCCCCCGGGTCCTGCTCGACCTGGCCCGTGGCGCGGACCTCGTCTTCGTCGGCGAGGACGAGGCGGAGGCGGCCTGGGGCGTCAGGGGCGCGGCCGCGATCCGCGAGGCCCTTCCCGAGCCGCGGACCCTGGTCGTCAAACAGGGCGCGGCAGCCGTGACGGTGTTCACCACCGATGCCGGAGACACTGCTGGCGCCACTGATGCCGACGGCACCACTGGCACCACCGATATCGGCGACACCACCGGCACCGACGTCACCCGCACCCCCGGCCCCACCGACACCGTCACCACCGTCCCCGCCCTCCGTGTCGACGTCGTCGCCCCCGTCGGCGCCGGGGACGCCTTCGCCGCCGGGTTCCTCTCCGCGACCCTGCGCGGTCTGCCCGTACGCGACCGGATCCGGCACGGCCACCTCATGGCCGCCGCCGCCCTCACCGTCCCCGGCGACCTCGCCGCACCGCCCTCCCGCGCCCACGCCGACCGCCTGGCCGCCCTGGACGACGACGCCTGGGGGAGACTTCGTCTCGGCCCCGGCTGGACGGGCGCCGCCGACCAGGAGGTACGTACGCCATGAGCCAGACCGTCGACCGCGCGCTGAGCATCCTGCCGCTGCTCGCGCAGGGCCCCGCCGACCTCGGCCAGGTCGCCGAGCGCCTCGATGTGCACAAGTCCACGGCGCTGCGCCTCCTGCGCACCCTCCACGAGCACGGTCTCGTCTACCGCCAGCAGGACCAGCGCTACCGCCTCGGCGCCCGCCTCTTCGCGCTCGCCCAGGAGGCCGTCGAGAACCTCGACATACGCGAGATCGCACACCCCCACCTGGCCGCCCTCAACAACGAGTGCGGGCACACCGTCCACCTCGCGGTGTACGAGGAGGACGAGGTCCTCTACATCGACAAGGTCGAGAGCCGCTACCCGGTCCGCATGTACTCGCGCATCGGCAAGCCCGTCGCGATCACCGTCGCCGCCGTGGCGAAGCTGCTGCTCGCCGACCTCCCCGAGTCCGAGCGACGCACCATCGCGGAGAAGCTCGACTACCCCACCTACACGTCCCGTTCGACGCCGAACGCCGCAGCCTTCCTCAAGGAGCTGGCGCTCGTACGCGAACAGGGCTGGGCCACCGACCTCGGCGGCCACGAGGAGTCCATCAACTGCGTCGGGGCCCCCATCCGCGGTACGGACGGCCGGGTCGTCGCCGCCATGTCGGTGTCGGCACCGAACGTCGTCGTCACGGCCGAGGAACTCCTCACCCTCCTCCCGCTGGTGCGCCGCACCGCCGACGCCATCAGCCGGGAGTACTCCGGCAACACATCCCCGAAGGAAGCAAGATCATGAGTGACACGCACAGCACCGTCGAGAAGACCGCGATCACCCCCTCCACCCACACCGCCCCGCCCGCCAAGTTCTCCCACGGCGTCCGCAAGGGCAACATCCTCCAGGTCGCGGGCCAGGTCGGCTTCCTGCCGGCCGTCGAGGGCCAGGCCCCCACCCCCGCGGGCCCGACCCTGCGCGAGCAGACCCTCCAGACCTTCGCCAACGTCAAGGCGATCCTGGAGGAGGGCGGCGCGAGCTGGGACGACGTGATGATGATGCGCGTCTACCTCACCGACACCGACCACTTCGCCGAGATGAACGCGATCTACAACGCGTACTTCGAGGAGCAGGGCCTCAAGGAGGCCCCCGCCGCGCGCACGACCGTCTACGTCGGCCTCCCCAAGGGCCTGCTCATCGAGATCGACGCGCTGGCCGTGCTCGCCTGATCTTGCACCACCACTTCCCCCGTCCCCACCCCCTGCCTCACGGCGCGGCGCCCGTTCCCGGGGCGCCGTGCCGCGATGCCCCCTGCCGTGATCCCCCTTCGCCCCGCGAACCACGAGGTCCCCCGCCATGAACCTCCCCGCCGTGCACCCCCCGGTCCTGCACCTTGCAGCGGCCCCGCCCCCCGCCGAGGCACCGCCCCACACCGGCGGCCTCCTCGCGCTCATCGACGGCACCGCCGGTCTGCTGACCGTGGCAGCCCTCGGCATCGGCCTGCTCCTCTTCCTGATCATCAAGGCGAGACTCCAGCCGTTCGTCGCGCTGCTCGCCGTCTCCATAGCCGTCGGCCTCGGCGCGGGCCTCTCCGTCACCGAACTCTTCGGCACGGTCCAGAAGTCCGCCGTCGTCTCCGTCATCGAATCCGGCATGGGCGGCATCCTCGGCCACGTCGCGATCATCATCGGTCTCGGCACGATGCTCGGGGCGATCCTCGAAGTCAGCGGCGGCGCCGAGGTCCTCTCCTCCCGCCTCCTGGGCCTGTTCGGTGAGAAGCGCGCCCCGCTCGCCATGGGCCTCACCGGCCTCATCTTCGGCATCCCGGTCTTCTTCGACGTCGGCATCTTCGTCCTCGCGCCGATCGTCTACGCCGCGGCCAAGCGCTCCGGCAAGTCGGTCCTGCTGTACGCCATGCCGCTGCTCGCCGGCCTCTCCATGACCCACGCGTTCCTGCCCCCGCACCCGGGCCCGGTCGCCGCGGCCGGCCTCTTCCACGTCTCGCTCGGCTGGGTCATCCTCATGGGCGTCGTCTGCGGCATCCCCGCCGTCCTCGCCGCCTGGGCGTACGCCGGCTGGATCGGAAAGCGCGTCTTCGTCCAGGTCCCGCAGGACATGGTGGAGGCCGCCGAGGACGCCAGGGCCGCCGTCATCGCCGAGCAGACCGCCGCGGGCCGCACCCCGCGGGAGCAGCCCGTCTCGCTCGCCACGGTGCTGACCATCATCGGCACGCCGCTGGTCCTCATCCTCGCCGCGACGTTCTCCTCCATCGCGCTCGACGAGTCCACCCTCCGCTCGGTCGTCGAGTTCTTCGGCAACCCCTTCGTCGCCCTGACGATCGCCCTGCTGATGGCGTACTACCTGCTCGGCATCCGGCGCGGCTGGTCGCGCAAGTCCCTCGAACAGGTCTCGACCTCGTCCCTCAAGCCGGTCGGCAACATCCTGCTGGTCGTCGGCGCCGGCGGCGTCTTCGGCGCGGTCCTCAAGGCGAGCGGCGTGGCGCAGGCCCTCTCCGACACCTTCAACGACGTGGGCCTGCCGGTCATCGTCCTCGCGTACCTGATCTCCCTCGTGCTGCGCGTCGCCCAGGGATCGGCGACGGTCGCGATCGTCACCACGGCCGGCATCGTGCTCCCGCTCGTCGAGAACGGCGGCCACTCGCAGGCGTTCCTGGCCCTGGTCATCATGGCCATCTCGGCCGGTTCGATCTTCGCCTCGCACGTCAACGACGGCGGCTTCTGGATCGTCGCCAAGTACTTCGGCATCTCCGAGCGCGACACCCTCAAGTCGTGGACGGTGCTGGAGTCGGTCCTGTCGGTCGCGGGCTTCGCGGTCGCCGCGACCCTGAGCCTGGTGGTCTGACGACGCCGCGCCCCGCCCCTTCGGCCGTCGAGAGGGGGCGGGGCGCGGGCGCGGGTCCGGACGCCGGCCCTGGCCACCGTGCCCGCGCGGGGGAAGAGCCCGGTGACGACGGGCCCGGTCACACACGGCCGACGGCGGCTGACGGGCTTGCGCCCAGGCCGGCGTGTCCGGTGACCACGGCGGGCGGGACGCGCGTCCGCGCGGAGCGGGACCCCCGGGGCCCCGGATCCGCCTCTCCCCTGGCGTCCATACTGGGGGCATGGACGAACAGACCGGACAGCAGGGCGCCGCGGTGCCAAAGACGTACGCACCGCCGCCCCAAGGCTTCGGCCCGCCGCCCCCGGCCTACGCCCCGGCGCCGCAGCCGCCGCACGCGCCGTCCCCGTACCCCCCTTCGCCCTACGCCCCTTCCCCGTACGCGCCGCAGACTCCGGGCGCACCCGCACCCGCACCCGCACCCGCACCCGGCCCCGACTTCCTGGCGACGGACCCCCGCAACGCGGTCGTGGTCGACGCCCAGGGCGTCTCGCTCGAACGCGACGGCGCCACGGCCGACTTCCCCTGGCGGGACATCCAGACCGTCCACTACAAGCCGGGCACCTGGGGCCACGTCCTGACGGTGGCGGTGGTGCTCCCCGACGGCAGGTTCTTCGAGGGCGCGGTGACCGCCCGCAACCAGGCGAAGCTCCAGGAGTGGTTCGCGGAGCTGACGCCGGTACTCGCCCACTACCTCGCGGGCCGCACCGGTCAGTGAGGGGGTCTCCCGACGCGCCGGCCGGACGTCCTCACCGGCCCGAGCGGACGCGTTCACTTGGTCGCCACCCGAGCACAACTCTCCGTACGACTCGGGTGTCACACCTGCGGAGGCCCGATCCACCTCTCCGGGAGACACCGCGCCCGGACGAGCCCTGGTCACGGCCGCCACCGTATTCCGCCGACCGCGGTTCCACCTTTCTTCACGACATACGGAGAGATCCTTGCGCAACGGAAAGACCCTCTCGGCCGCGATTCTCTGCTCGGCCGGCGTCCTCGCCGTCTCGGCCCTGACCACGGGCACCGCCTCCGCGGCGCCCTCCCACCTCAAGGGCGACTTCAACGGCGACGGGTACGCGGACCTGGCGGTCGGCGTGCCGAAGGCGACCGTCGGCGGCAAGGCCGAGGCCGGGTACGTGAACGTGCTGTGGGGCAGCGGGAACGGGCCCGCCGGGTCCACCGTCATCAGCCAGAACACCACCGGCGTGCCCGGAACCGCGGAGGCGGGCGACCAGTTCGGCTCCCAGTTGGTGGCCGACGACATGAACGGCGACGGCTACGCGGACCTGGTCGTCTCGGCCCCCCACGAGTCGCTCTCCGACAACTCCTTCCACCGGCACGGCATCATCACCGTGCTGCCCGGCTCCGCCACCGGCTTCGGCGCCGCGTTCACCGCCGCCCGCGGCTCCCACGAGGACGCCCACCTCGGCGGGTCCCTCTCGGCCGGCGACTACGACGACGACGGCGACCGGGACCTGGCGTACCGGTCGAGCAACGAGGGGTCGGCCGGAGTGCTGTGGCAGCCGGGCCCGATCGTCCCGGACCCGGCCGCCCCGGCGCAGAGCGTCGTGAGCTACCGGTTCTCGGGTCCCACCGCCCTCGCCACCGGCGACTTCGACGGCAACGGCACCGACGACCTGGCGGTGACCTACTCCGGCCAGGAGATCCACGGCACCGACGTCTACGCCTGGGAGCGGGGCGCGCCGGTCAGGGGCTGGACCACCCCCGATTCCGCCGCCTCCCTCGCCGTCGCGGACTTCGGGAAGGACGGCGCCGACGACCTCGTCCTCGGCGGGGTGCGGGCCAACCCGGAGGCGGAGGAGACGTACTGCCCGCAGGCCGTCGGCGGCACGGTGCGCACGGTGGACGGGAAGCCCGGGTCCGGCCTCGGTTCCGCCCATGCCTGCCTGAACCAGGACACCCCGGGCGTCCCCGGCACCGGTGAGTCCGGCGACGACTTCGGCGCCGCGGTCGCGGCGGGCGACGTCGACGGCGACGGCTACCCGGAGCTGGCGGTCGGCGTCGGCCAGGAGGCGCTCGGCAGCGAGGCCGCGGCCGGCTCGGTCTCCGTACTGACCGGCTCCGCCCACGGCGCGGACGGCGGATCCGGCGGCTACGCCTTCCACCAGTCCACGGCGGGCATACCCGGCGCGGCGGAGGCGGGCGACCGCTTCGGCACCGCCGTGGCGCTCACGGACCTCAGCGGTGACGGCCGCGCCGACCTCGCCGCCGGCGCACCGGGCGAGAACTCCTCCACCGGCGGCGTCTGGTACGTACCGTCCCCGGCCGCGGCGACACCGGCCGGGGCCCGCGCGCTGACCCCGAACAGCCTGGGCCTGACAGGCGCGGTCGAGCACGGCCGGGTGTTCGGCCGGTGACCACCGCCGGCCGGTGACCACCGGACGGACCGGGCGCGCGTGTGCGGCCGGAGGACGCCGGACGGGCGCCCTCCGGCCGCACCTGCCAAAGGCTCGGCCGCCGCCGCTCAGCCGCAGTACTGCTGTTCCTTGCCGATCGACCGGTACATGCAGTCGGAGTTCTCCAGCAGTTGCAGTACCGCGTCGCGGTTGCGGCTCGTCTCGCGCTCGATCACCTCGTCGGGCGGGTAGAAGCCGCCGCCGCCCGAGGAACCCGGGTACATCTCGAAGGTGTACCCGAAGATCTTCTGGTCGCCCCACAGCCAGTCGTCGATCGACCCGTCCGTGATGTAGAGGTCGCTCGACTGCTCCGGGGTGTAGCCGTTGCTCGCGGCCATCTTCTGCCCGACGGCGGCGAAGGCGTTGCGGTCGTCCTGGGTCATGCCGGGCGCCGTGTCCGCGTTCGTGTAGCCGAACGGCCAGAGCACCAGCTCGCTGTACGTGTGGAAGTCGATGCCGGCCTTGATCTGCTGCTTCCCGCCGACGATCCGCGAGCGGACGAAGTCGGCAACGACCTTCACCTCGGGCGCGGACTCGGCGGCCCGGCCCCGGTACGTCTCCGAGCCGAACGAGCCCGAGGAGCCGCCGCAGCAGCCCCACTTGTAGTTCCAGTTCCGGTTCATGTCGGTGCCGACGTACGACGAACCGGCGTTGGGCTGCCGGTTCTTGCGCCAGCTGCGGTACGAGCCGGAGGCGATGTCGTACTCGCCGCCGTCCGGGTTGAGGTCCGGCACGATCCAGATTTCGCGGTTGTTGACGACGTTGGTGATCCGGGAGTCCGAGCCGTAGCCCGCGCCCAGCTCGCGCAGCAGGTAGAGCGCCATTTCGACGGTCAGGTGCTCACGGGCGTGCTGGTGGTGGGTGAAGAGGACCTCGGGCTCGTTCTCGTCGGTCGCCACGTTGTCGCTGATCTTGACGGCGATGAGATCGCGGCCCTGGTACGACTTGCCGATGACGCGCTTGCTCATGAGGTTCGGGTACTGCTGGAGCCGCTGGTTGATCTCCGCGTTCATCTCGGCGTAGTTGTGATAGCGCGAGTCGGCGGACGGGAAGTCGAACGGCTCGACGGCCTGTCCCGCGGTGCGCGCGGGTGGTCCGGGCAGCGCCTTCGGCGCGTATCCGAGCGCCTTGAGCCGCCCCAGCTGCGCGGCGTTGGCGCTGACGACGACCGAGTGGCCGTCGGCCTCGTCCACCGAGACGCCGGTGGCCGCGACGGCGGTACGGGCGGCGGCGGTGGCCGGGCCGTGGATCTCGTACTGCCTGATCACTTCTTCCGCTGTGGCGGCGGCCGGCGAGGGGCGTGCCCCGGCCGTGGTCGCGCTCGCGGTGAGTGGCGCCGCCACGGCGAGTGCCACGAGGGCCGCGAGGCCCGCGAGGGTGGCGGACTTGGCGGACCCTCTTCCGCGTATGCGAAGTCGCATGCTGTCTCCTGGGTGGGGAGTGTGGGGGTGTGCGACGCATGTCGTGCGGGGTGCTGGCCACATGGTGACTGCGTGACATGGACGGGTCAAGAGCGAGGACCGGCCACGCGGTTCGACCGACCGTTCGACCGCCGGGAGGGCGCGCCGGACGCACGCCTCCGCCCTGCCCCTTGCGCGAACACCCCGGCCCCGCTTTGGTGACTTGGATCACCCTCGGGGACAAGCGGGAGGACGCAGGAGATGACAGGCACGACAGAGAGCGGCGCGGCAGAGGCCGTGTCCCGGCCGCGCAAGTCCAGTTGGAAGTACATCGGCCCCGGCATCGTCGTCGCCGCGACCGGTGTCGGAGCCGGCGACCTCGTCGCCACGCTGATCGCGGGCAGCAAGTTCGGCTACACCTTGATGTGGGCCGCCGTCATCGGCTGCGCCGTCAAGATCTCCCTCGCCGAAGCCGCCGGCCGCTGGCACCTCGCCACCGGCCGCACCCTCTTCGAGGGCTGGCGCAGTCTCGGGCAGTGGACCACCGTCTACTTCGCGATCTACGTCGTGGTCTGGGGCTTCGTCTACGGCGCGACCGCCATGTCGTCCTCCGCCCTCCCCGTCGTCGCGCTCTTCCCCGACGGGCCGGGCCTCAAGACATGGGCGATCATCATGGGCCTGATCGGCCTGGCCTTCGTCTGGTTCAACCAGTACGCCGTCTTCGAGAAGGTCATGACGGTCCTGATCGGCGTGATGTTCGTGGTCGTCGTGTACGTCGCGCTCCGCGTCGGTCCCGACGTCGGCGCGTCCTTCGCCGGCCTGCTCCCCGTGCTCCCGGACGGCTCGCTCCTCTACACCCTCGGCCTGATCGGCGGCGTCGGCGGCACGATCACCATGGCGGCGTACGGCTACTGGGTGAACGCCAAGGGCTGGACCGACACCGGCTGGATGAAGGTGATGCGCCTCGACAACCGCGTCGCGTACATCACCACCGGCGTCTTCGTCGTCGCGATGCTGATCGTCGGCGCGGAGCTGCTGCACTCCTCCCAGCTCGCCCTCACCAAGGGCGACCGCGGCCTGATCGACCTCGGCACGGTCCTGGAGGACCGGTACGGCACGGTCACCGCCAAGCTCTTCCTCGTCGGCTTCTTCGCCACGTCCTTCTCCTCCCTCATCGGCGTCTGGCACGGCGTGAGCCTGATGTTCGCCGACTTCGTCGAGCGCCTCCGGCGCGACCGCGGGGGCGCGCCGGTCGACGAGGGCACGGTGGAGGAGGTGGCGGCCGGGGTGAAGGAGCGCTCGCTGCCCTTCCGGGCGTACCTGCTGTGGCTGACGTTCCCGCCGATGGCGCTGCTCTGGCTCGACCAGCCGTTCGGTCTGGTCGTGGTGTACGGCGTGCTCGGCGCGTTCTTCATGCCGTTCCTGGCGCTCACGCTGGTGTGGCTGCTCAACTCCTCGCGTACGCCCGCCGAATGGCGCAACGGCATGCTCAGCAACGTGATGCTGGTGGCGGCGGGCCTGCTGTTCGTCGTGCTGTGCGTGCAGCAGCTGCGCGAACTCTTCGAGTGACGGACGCGGCAGCGCCGCCGGGGGAGCGGCGGCGCTGCCGGGACTTTCCCGCCGGTTACGGCAGGTTGTGGACGTGCGGTCCCACCGCGTTCGACCAGGCGTTGCCGGCCGTCGCGTCCCAGTTCGTGGACCAGGTCATGGCGCCGCGCAGTCCGGGATAGGTCTTGGCGGGCTTGAAGGAGCCGCAGTTCGTCCCGCGCGTCAGGCAGTCCAGGGCGGCGTTCACGACGGACGGGGAGACGTACCCGCTGCCCGCGCCCCGCGTGGACGCCGGTACGCCGAGGCCCACCTGGCTCGGGTCGAGGCCGCCCTCCAGCTGGATGCAGGCGAGCGCGGTGAGGAAGTCGACGGACCCCTGCGAGTAGACCTTGCCGTCACAGCCCAGCATGGAGCCGCTGTTGTAGTACTGCATGTTGACGACGGTCAGGATGTCCTTCACCGCGAGCGCCGTCTTGAAGTACTCGGTTCCGGTGTTCTGCATGTCGATGGTCTGCGGTGCCATCGTCAGGACGAGCCCGGAGCCCGCCTTGGCGGACAGCTGGCGCAGCGCCTTCGTCAGGTACGTCGAGTTGATGCCGTGTTCGAGGTCGATGTCGACACCGTTGAAGCCGTACTCCCGCATGAGCGCGTAAGCGCTGTCGGCGAAGGCGGTCGCGGAGGCGTCACTGTTGATGGTGACGTTTCCCTTCTCCCCGCCCACCGAAATGATCACGGACTTCCCGGCGGTCTTCTTGGCGGCGATGTCGGCCTTGAAGTCGGCGACGCTCGCGTATCCGACGGCCGGGTCGAGGTTGAAGACGATCTGGCCGGGCGTCGCGGTCGAGTCGGCGAACGACACGGCGATGATGTCGTACTGCGCCTGCACGTCGCGCAGCTTCTGCACGGCCGCGCCGTTGTCGAAGTTCTGCCAGTAGCCGGTCAGCGCGTGCCTGGGCACCGCCGGGCCGGGCCCGGGGTCGCCGCCGCCGGGGGCGGTCCGGCCCCTGACGGACGCGGACTTGGCGGACTCGCCGGCGGAGTTGGTGGCGGTGACCTGGAAGTCGTACGCGGTGTCCGCGGCCAGCCCCGAGACGGTCGCGGAGGTCCCGCTCACGGACTGCACCTTCGTACCGCCGCGGTAGACGTTGTAGCCGGTGGCGCCGCTGACGCCGGACCAGGAGAGGGCGACGGACGACGGCGTCGTGGCGCCGACCGTGAGCCCGGCGGGGGCGGCCGGTATGCCCGGCTCGGGGTCGGTGCCGCCGCCGCCGTCGGGCCCGAAGACGGACACGTCGTCGACGTAGTAGGCGCTCTGCCCGTACCAGCCGTGCGTGTAGACCGTCACGGAGGTCGTGGACGGGCCCGCCTTGAAGCTGGTGGTGAGCTGCTTCCAGCCGGACGAGCCGGGTGTCCAGGTGGAGACGTCGGTCGTACCGGTGCCGCTCGCGCCGAGGTAGGCGTACCCGCCCTGCACCCAGGCGCTGAGCGTGTACGTCGCCCCGGGCTTCACGGCGACGGTCTGCGAACAGCGGGCGTTGTCCTGCCCGCCGGGGGTGGCCTTGAGGGCGGCGGCGCCACCGCGCACGGGGGAGGAGACGGTGGCGCCGCTGCCCGCGGAACAGGCCCAGTTGCTGAGCCCGGACTCGAAGCCGGCGTTCTTGGCGACGTTCAGATCGGCGGCCTGCGCGGCGGGAGCGGCCAGACCGGCGAGGGCGACGGTGGCGGCGGTGAGGGCGGCGGTGAGGGTGAGTCGGGGAAGTGCTGGGCGGTCCACTTGCTGCCTCCGGTGGGGGAGTGTGGGGAGGAGTCACTGGGACGGTGGCCACCGTTTGTCGTTGGTCGCTAAAATGGTTCAGACCAATTGAGTTGTCAATACCTCTGGCGGAGAAAGGGGTTGCGGCCCGGAGCGCGGTGGAACGGCCGCCGGCGTCAAGGAACGATCCTGCCGTCCAGCGCGGCGGGCCGGGGCTTTGCCGGGCGGCGGCTGTACGCGACGGTGGCGAGGACGTGCGGTTGCCGTGCGGTTGCCGTGCGGTGCGCCGGCCGTGGCTTCAGTGCTTCCCGCGGCCGAGGGCGGCGACCTCGCGTACGGCCTCGGCGATGGCCGGGGACTCCTTCTTCAGGATCGCGCCGTGGCTGCTGGCGACCTTCGCGCCGATCCGGATGTTCGCGTTGCGGGCGGTCACCGCGTCGAGACCGGCGCGCATCCGTTCCTGCTCGTCACCGCGGCTTCCGAAGGACGTCCCCGAGGCGACCACGTACCGCACCGGGACGTTGATGCCGTCCAGCACGGGGCCCAGCTCGCGCTCGCGGGAGATCACGCCGATCTCGATGTTGCTGTCCGCCTGCTGTTCGGCGGTCATCCGCGGGGTCAGGCCCGTCGGGCGCAGCAGCGGCAGGACCCAGCCCAACCGCCGGAACAGCCTGCGGATCCGCTGCTCCATGGCCTCGTCGAGCCAGTCGTACGGGAACGCGCCGTCGACCAGGACCGCGCCCAGGGCGCGGTCCGGATTCCGGCTGGCCCAGTGCGCCCCGACGAACGCCCCGTAGGACCAGCCCACCACCAGCGCCCGGTCCACCCCCCTGGCCGCGAGGACGGCGTCGACGTCCCGGACGGCGGCCTCGAAGGAGTAGTCCGCCGAGCGCTTCGACTTGCCGCGGGCCCGCTCGTCGTAGGTGATGTGCCGCCACCCCGTCCCCAGTTCGGCGACGACCCGCCGCCAGTACCCCTGGGTGGCGAACTGGCCGTTGAGGTAGACCACGGAGGTGCCGGGGCCGCCGGTGTCGGTGACGGCCAGGGCCGTGTCGTCGACCGGCACCATGCCGGTCCACTTCGAGCCGGCCGGGGAAGTGCTGTTCTCCGTCATGTGTTCCACCCGTTCGTGTGAGGCATGGCCAAGTCCGTTCCGGTTCCGCGCTTTCAGAGGCTGCGGGCGGTGATGCCGCCGTCGATCGCGGTGAGGCGGACGCTCGCGGCCTCGTCGATCCTGGTGTGGCGGTACGCGCCTTCGAAGGCGATGTCGCCGAGGCGTCCGACGCCGCGGAGATCGGCGCCGGCGGCCTTGGCCTCGATGCGGGAACCGGCGGGCAGCCGGACGGTGACTTCCAGGGCCCCGGAGGAGCCGAAGAGCCGGCTGTCGGGCTCGGGGGTGTGGATCCGCAGGACGCCGTCTGCGTAGGCGGCGGTGGTCCGCTCGGCGGTCCCGGTGTCGCGGTTCCCGGAGGGGTCGGCAGGCAGGACCTCGACGAGGGTGTCGGCGCGGTCCGCGGCGATGAACCGGATGCGTCCGGCGGGGATGTCCGGGGCGGCGGGGATCGGGGTGGGGGTGTCGAACTTCCGCATCATGCTCTCCTGTGCTCGTTCGTTGTTTCTGGCATCGGAAACGCTACGTTGCTTTCTGAATTCCGACAACAGATTCGTTGCGCGAGAACTGTATTCACCCAGGTGAGTGCAAGGAAACTGTTGCAATCGTTTTGAGGCTAAAGCAACGGTAGTTGTTCCGTTCGTTGCAATGGTAAGGAGGTGAACGCTATGGGGAGGAATCCAGGGACCGCCGCGGAGGGGCAACGGGGAGACCGCGGTGCCGGAGTCCGGCCCCGCGGAGGGCCTGCCGGAAGGCGGCGATGTGGCGCCGGGCCCAGTCGGCGAAGGGGCGGGCCCAGCGGCCGCGCCGGCTCGAACGCGACGGCATGGTCGTGCGCACCTGCCACCCCGAGGTCCCCCTCGGGGCGAGTGCGGGATCAACGAGCCCGGCCGCAGCCCCGCCCCGTTGTGCGCCCGTCTCGCCGACCGGGCCACCGCCCGCCTCGGTGAGGCCGAGCGGCCCGGCACGACTGCGCCACCGATCCGCCGGTGGCGCGCCGGCGAAGACGGCCCGGCCCTTCTCCCTCCCCGTGGACGGGCCGTGGATGGTTCCGCTCCGGGGAGGTGCGGCCGTACAAGAAAAACGAAAAGCGTTTTTCACCCGGTAAGCCGTGGATAAAGTGCTGGTGCAGCACGACGGAGCAGCATTGATCTGCGTACACCGGACCATCGGCGTACGGAGTGGACGGGGAAACCAACGTGCCGACCGCGATCGCAGTCACCAGCGCCGACCTGGTGCTGCCGCCCACCGACCAGCAGACCCCGACGGCCGCCCTGCTCCAGGCCCCGGACGCGCAGCCGCTCGATGCCGCCCTCGTCGACATGGGCGTCATGCTGGAGCGGCACGGTTACGTCGTCGCCGTCTACCCCGCCTCCCTCCCCGCCGCCCACGAACACCGTCTGCACACCGTCCGGTCGATACTGGAGACCGACCGGCTGGCCCTGCTGAAGCTCGATCTGCCGCCCCTGGCGATCGGCGTGCTCGTGCGCCAGCTGCGGCAGTTGTCGATCTGCGACTTCAGCGCGGGCGTCGTCGCGTCGGCGGCCCGGCTGCTGTCGCACTACGTCTACGCGGGCGCGCTGCTCAACTCGGTCACGAAGCTGGACCGGGTGCCGGTCAGCCTCAAGTCGCACGCGAAGTCGTGGATGCCGGGCACGCAGTTCGGCGTACTGGCCAACCCGGACCCCGAGCTGATCAGGATCGGGAGCGGTGGGGCCGGCGCGGGGGCCGGGGCGGGCCTGACCGGACCGGAGTTCTCCACCCAGCTGCTCGTCGGAAAGGGGAACCTGGTCTCCGACTGGGTCACCGGGACACTCGCCCCCGCCTGGCAGGTCCAGGGCGTCCAGGAGACCGCGCTGCCCGCCGACTCCCCGCGCTGGTGGGGCACGGCGAAGATGATCGAGTTCGCTGCCTTCCTGCCGGACATCTCGGTCCTCTACCAACTGGTGGCGTCCGTACGGCGCGAGCGCTGCCACTGGTGCGGGATCGAACTCATCGGTGACCGCTGCGGATTCTGTTCGGCCCCCGTCACCCCGCCCGAGAACCGGTCCCGCGCGGTCGGTGTCCTGAACCAGGGGTCGCCCTAGCGCCGTGCGGGCACGATGTCCCTCGGGCAGCACAGCTGTTCCACCGTTTCGTGCGCGCGCACCACCCCCGCTCACTGTCCGTTGAACCGACGTTCCTGATCGAGGTAGCCCTTCTCCATGAACTCACGTCAGCGCCGCGGCGTCATTCTGCTGCTCCTCTCGGTTCTCTGCGCCTTCGGGGCGTTCGCCGGCGTGCTCTCGGTGATCAGGGATGTGAACTCCAAGGTGGGGCCGGAAGTGTCGGCGTACCGGCTCAAAAACGACGTGGCGCCCTACAAGCGGCTGGAAGCCGGCCAGTTCGAGAAGATCTCGATGCCCGAACGGTGGCTTTCCGCCAATGCCGTGACCGACATATCCGAGGTGCGCGGAAAGATCGCGGTGACCCAGCTCCAGAAGGGCTCGCTGCTCCAGAGCGACATGATCGTCAAGAAGCCCGAACTGGCTTCGGGGGAGCAGGAGATCGCGATCATGATCGACGCGGCCACGGGGGTGGCGGGCAAGATCAACCCCGGTGCGCGCGTGAACATCTACGCCACCTTCGAGGGCGAGGAAGAGGGGCAGCCGGACAAGTCCCAGGTCATCGTCTCCGGCGCCCGCGTGCTCGACGTCGGCAAGATCACGGCGCTGGAGCCGGACCGCAGCGACCGCAGCCGCAGGGCCACCGACGCGGTACCGATCACTTTCGCGCTCAACACGCTCGACGCCCAGCGCGTGGCGTACGCGGAGTCGTTCGCCGAGCACGTGCGGCTGGCGCTGGTGGCGGACGGCAGCGACACCACGATTTCGCCGCGCGACCGTGAGTACACCCTCGACGGGGACAAGTGAGGACCGGCGTATGACGACTCGTATCCTCCCGGCGGTCGGCGACCCCGATGCCGCCCGCGCCATCACCACCCTCCTCAGCCAGCTCCCCGACGCGGAACCGGCCCCGCCCGTCGCCGACTCCACCTCCCTCCTCGACACCCTCGCGCGGTCCGCGGGCGAATCGCTCGACGAGCTGCCCGAGGTGGTCCTCGTCCACGAGCGCATCGGCCCGGTGCCCGCGCTGGAGCTGATCCGGGAGGTCGCCCTGCGCTTCCCGGCGGTCGGTGTCGTCCTCGTCACCGCCGACACCAGCCCCGCGCTCTTCACGGCCGCCATGGACTCCGGCGCGCGCGGGCTGGTCGGACTGCCGCTCGGTTACGAGGAGCTGGCGGCCCGGGTGCAGGGCGCCGCCTCCTGGTCCACGGGCGTACGCCGCCACCTGGGCACGGGGCCGGACGTCTTCACGGGCCCCGGCGGCACGGTGGTGACGGTGACGGGCGCGAAGGGCGGCACCGGGGCCACGGTCGTCGCCGTACAGCTCGCACTCGCGGCGAAGGCGTCGGGGCGTACGGTCGCACTGGTCGACCTGGACCTCCAGTCGGGGGACGTGGCGTCGTACCTCGACGTGCAGTTCCGGCGGTCGATCGTCGACCTGGCGGGCATCGCCGACATCTCGCCGCGCGTCCTCCAGGACGCGGTCTTCTCCCACCCCACGGGCATCGGCCTGCTGCTCGCACCGGCCGAGGGCGAGCGGGGCGAGGAGGTCACCGACCGGGTGGCGCGCCAGGTGGTGAGCGCGCTCCGCAACCGCTACGAGGTCGTGGTCGTCGACTGCGGTACGCAGATGAACAGCGCCAACGCGGCAGCCGTCGAGATGGCCGACCGGGCGCTGCTCGTCGTCACCCCGGACGTGGTGGCGGTACGGGCGGCCAAGCGCATGGTGCGGATGTGGGACCGCCTCCAGATCCGCAAGGCGGAGGAGACGGACACCGTCGTCAACCGCCACAACCGCAACACGGAGATCCAGCCGCCGCTGGTCGAGCGCATCACGGGCACGAAGGTCGCCCGTGCCGCGATCCCCGCCAACTTCAAGGAACTCCAGGCGGCCACGGACGCGGGCCGCATGCAGGACCTGGACAGCCGCAGCACGGTCAAGCAGGCACTGTGGGCGCTGGCGGGCGAACTGGGACTGGTGAAACCGGCGGCGGGCGGGGGCCCCAAGGGCGCCGGCAGGCTGCTGCGGAGCGACCGGGGGGCGATCGGGCTCCGGGGGCGGGGCAAGGACAGGGACAGGGACCGCGGTGCCGTCACGGTCGAGCTGGCCGGCATGGCCCCTCTGATCATCTTCGTGATGGTCGCGATGTGGCAGGCGGTCCTCTTCGGCTACACGTTCTCGCTGGCGGGCAACGCGGCGGACGAGGGGGCGCGGGCGGCCACGGCGGCGGCCACGAGCGGTGGCGGGACCACCGCGGCGTGCGAGGCCGCGGCCAAGGAGCACCTGCCGTCCTCGTGGCAGGACGGTGCCGGGATCTCCTGCACCGAGGAGGGCAACCTGTGGAAGGCGAGCGTCGATCTCAGCACCCCGATCCTCTTCCCCGGGGCCGGCAACTTCCCCTGGACGGTGGACGGCGAAGCGGGCGCTGCGCTGGAGGGGGACGGGCCATGAGATTCCTACGCCGCCGCATCGACGGCCACGACCGCGACCGGGGCGCAGCCATCCTGGAGTTCGCCGGCTTCCTGCCCATCCTGCTGATCGTCGCCATGGCCGGCATCCAGCTCGGCATCGTCGGTTACGCCGCCTCCCAGGCGGGCACCGCGGCGCGGGCGGCGGCCCGTACGGAGGCGCAGGAGGAGTACCGGGGCCAGGGCGAGGCCACGGGCAAGGCGGCGATGAGCGACTGGATGGCCGAGCGCACAACCATCGGATTCGTCGGCAACGTCACGGCCAAAGCCACGGTTTCGATCCCTTCGGTCGTCCCCGGCATGGACGACTTCGGCGAGGTCGAGCGTTCGGTGACGATGCCGGCCGAAGAGGGGCGGCCGTAGCAACCCACCCCGTACGAGAGATCGGCACGAGAGATCGGCACGAGAGATCCGTACGAGCGATTCGTACGAGCGATCCGCACCGGCGAGGAGTCACGCACATGAGCCTGCGGGCACGCATCACCGCCCCCGACGAGCACGCGGGCGGCAGGGAGGACGGCCACCTGGTCGCCACCTACCGCACCAAGCTGCTGGAGGAGATCGATCTCGCGGAGATGTCCTCGCTCGCGGCCGGCGAGCGGCGGGCCCGGCTGGAGCGCGTACTCGCCCACATCATCAGCCGCGAGGGCCCGGTGCTCTCGACGGCCGAACGCTCCCAGCTCATCCGCCGCGTCGTCGACGAGGCGCTCGGGCTCGGCGTACTCGAACCGCTCCTCGAAGACGCGTCCATCACCGAGATCATGGTCAACGGCCCCGACTCGATCTTCGTCGAGCGGGCCGGCCGCGTCGAGCAGCTCCCCATGCGCTTCGCGTCCAGCGAGCAGCTGATGCAGACCATCGAGCGCATCGTCTCGACCGTCAACCGCCGCGTGGACGAGTCCAACCCGATGGTCGACGCCCGCCTGCCGTCCGGCGAGCGCGTCAACGTCATCATTCCGCCGCTGTCCCTCACCGGCCCGACGCTCACGATCCGCCGCTTCCCGCGCGCGTACCGGCTCCAGGAACTGATCGGCCTCGGCACGCTCGACGAGCAGATGCTGATGCTGCTGTCGGCCCTCGTGCGGGCCCGCTTCAACGTCATCGTGTCCGGCGGCACGGGCTCCGGCAAGACCACGCTCCTCAACGCGCTGTCGGGCCTCATCCCCGACCACGAGCGCATCATCACCGTGGAGGACGCGGCGGAGCTCCAGCTCCAGCAGGCGCACGTCATCCGCCTGGAGACCCGCCCGCCCAACGTCGAGGGCAAGGGCCAGATCACCATCCGCGACCTCGTACGCAACTCCCTGCGCATGCGCCCCGACCGCATCATCGTCGGTGAGGTGCGCGGCGGCGAGACCCTCGACATGCTCCAGGCGATGTCGACCGGCCACGACGGCTCGCTCGCCACCGTCCACGCCAACAGCGCCGAGGACGCGCTGATGCGCCTCCAGACGCTCGGCTCGATGTCGGAGGTCGAGATCCCGTTCGAGGCGCTCAGGGACCAGATCAACAGCGCCGTCGACGTCATCGTGCAGCTGGCGCGCCTGGCCGACGGCTCCCGCAGGATCAGCGAGATCGCGATCCTCGTGTCCCACGGCCGCGAACGCTTCCAGATCGCCACCGTCTCGCGCTTCGTCGCCCAGCCGATGAGCGCGGACCGCATCGTCCACGGACGGTTCGAACACCTCGGCCTGCCCCGCCGTGTCGCCGAACGGCTCCACCTCGCGAACGAGCCGGTTCCACCCGCGTTCGGCGTGGCGGAACCCGACGACCCGCTCAGTCCGCTCCACGTCCGAGAGGCCCAGTAGGTACGCATGAACAATTCCGCAATGCTGGCGATCGGCGGCACGCTGCTCTGCGGCGTCCTGGGCATCGCCGGGCTCCACACCTACGTCTCGGGCAAGGCCCAGCGCGCCGCCCTCGTCGACCGCCTGGCCCTCACGGACGGCCGCCACGGCATGCGCCGGCAGCGGCGGTTCGCGGGGATCGACCGGCGGCTCCGCAGGACCGCCCTCGGCAAGAGGATCCACCTGCGTCTCTCGGCCACCGGACTCGACCTGACGGCGGGGGAGTTCTTCGTCTACGTGGTGGTCGGCGTGGCCGCCCTCTGGCTGATCGCCTCCTCGGTACTGGCCCCCTTCTTCGGCCCGGTCGCCGGGCTCGTCGCCCTCTGGGGAGGCAGCGCCTTCCTCAGCTGGCAGCGGCAGAAGCGGATCGAGGCCTTCATCAACCAGCTCCCCGACCTGTCCCGCATCCTGGCCAACGCGACGGCCGCGGGACTCGCCCTCCGTACCGCGCTGAGCATGGCGGCCGAGGAGCTGGAGGCACCGGCGGGCGAGGAACTGGCGGGCGTGGCCAACCAGCTGGCGGTCGGCCGGTCCGTCGACGACGCCCTGGGTGAACTGGCCGAACGCCTGCCGTCGCGTGAGCTCGTCGTCCTCGTCACGACCCTGGTCCTCTCCAACCGGGCCGGCGGCACGGTCGTCGGATCGCTCCGCAACCTCACCGAGACGCTGGAGGAGCGCAAGGAGACGCGACGCGAGGTCCGCACGATGCTGGCCGAGGTCAACGCCACCGCGTACACGATCCCGCTGCTCGGCCTCGGCGCGATGATCATGCTCAACTCCGTCACCCCGGGTTCCATGGCCCGGATGACCAGCAACCCGATCGGCCAGATCATCGTGATCGTGGCCATCGGCCTCTACGCCCTCGGCTTCATCGTGATGCGCCGCCTGGGCAAGGTCGACGTCTGAACCCCTGGCGACCGAATCGCCCGTACGAGCTGAAACAGGAGGTGTCCGGCATGGTGGGACTGGGACTCGCGCTGCTGGTCGGGCTGAGCATCGCCGGCGTCTTCCAGGGCGTCAGGATGTACCGCGCCGAAGCCAAGATCCCGGGGGACCTGGCCGTCGCCCTGGAGATCGGCGCCTCGCGTGTCTCGGGGACCGAATCGGCCGTAGACCGCCTCGGCATGCGGTTCGCCCCGGGCGTGCTCCGCCTCATGGGGCCGAAGGCGGTCGACAGGAAGCGCCGCAAGATCGACACGGCGGGCAACCCCGGCGGCCTCACCGTCGACCGGTACGCCGCGCGCCGCGCCGTGTACGGCCTGTTCGGCGGTCTCTCCGCCCTCGTCCTCCTGCTGCAGGACCTGCCGCTGTTCAGCGTGTTCTGCGTCGCGTACGGCTGGTTCGCCGCGGACGTCACCATCTGGCAGGCCATCCGGGAACGCAAGGACGTCATCGAGCGGACCCTGCCCGACTTCCTCGACGTCCTCGCCGTCGTCGTCAGCGCGGGCCTCGGCTTCCGGCAGGCGCTCGACCGCGTCGCGGAGAAGTACGAAGGCCCGTGGGCCGACGAACTCCGCATCACCCTGCGCCAGATGGACATGGGCGTGAGCCGGCGCCAGGCCTTCGACGAACTGCGCAGACGCAACGAGTCCGAGCAGGTCTCCCAGTTCGTGACGGCGCTCCAGCAGGGTGAGGAGCTCGGCGCGCCGATCGCCGACACCCTGATCCAGATCGCCAACGACATGCGGCGCACCGATGCCCAGAACTCCCGGCGCCGTGCCGCGAAGGCGATCCCCAAGACGACGGTCGTCACGCTCGCCTTCATGGTCCCGGCCACGCTGCTCCTCATCGTGACCAACATGTTCCTGGGGTCGGAGACCGACTTCGGTTCGGTCTTCGGCGGCTGACGGGCCATGGCACTCCCCACGATCCGGCGCAGAGGCGGAGTCGGAAACGGAGCCGGAAGCGGAAGCGGAGGCAGGGGCAGAGGCGGGACGGTCGAGGGCGGCGCGACGGCCCCGTTCGACGTGCCGCTCGACGTGCCGGTCGCGTCCGCCCTCGCCGACGACGTACCCGCACCGAGCATCCCGATCCAGATCAACGCCCTCCAGGCGCTGTGCCGCCAGGTCTTCGGCTTCCGCCTCGCCATGATCGCCCTCGGCGCGCCCTTCGCGCTGGCCAGGGCGGGCGGGCAGTTCGGCGGCTGGCTGGTCGGGGGAGCCGTGGTCTTCAGCTTCGTCGGCTCGTACGCGGTGCTCCGCGACTGGGAGGTGATCGGCCCCCTCCTCATCAAGTACCGCACGCTGATGGGCGTGGACCTGGTCTTCGGCTCCGTCCTGCTGCTGACGGCCTCACCCGACTCGGCCCTCGGCTACGCCACCGTGTGTACGCCGCTCCTCGCCGGCCTGCTGTACGGGTGGCGGGGCGCGGGGATCTTCACCGCCGTCCAGATCCTTCTGCTGGCGGCGGCCTACACGGCCTGGGCCCAGCGGATGGCGAGCCCGGCCAGCACGCTCCTGATCAGCGGCTTCTGTGTGGCGGCCGGAATCATCGGCGTGACGTTGCGCAACTTGATGTTCCGCTTCGGGGCAGCCACCCAGGCCCTGTCCGAGGCCAATGCCCGGCTCGCGGTCACGGACGCGGTGGAGGGCGAGCGCGCGCGCCTGGCCCGGGAGATGCACGACTCGGTCGCCAAGACCCTGCACGGCGTCGCCCTGGCGGCGGAGGGGCTGGAGCGGTCCGCCGACCGCATGGACCCGCTGACCGTCAAACACCAGGCGGGCATGGTCGCGCGTGCGGCGCGGCGGGCGGCGGCGGAATCCCGCGAGCTCCTCTCCGACCTGCGCAGGCAGGCGGACTACGACACCGGGGGAGTGATGATCGCCGACGAACTCGCCGCGCGCCTGGCCGACTTCGGGCGCCGTACGCGCACCGAGACGGCGTTCCGCCCGGTGGGCGGCGTACCCGCGCCGGCTGTGACCGTTCCGCACACGGTCGCACGTCACCTCCTGACGATCGCCGCGGAAGCCATGGAGAACAGCCACCGCCACGCCCACGCGTCCCGGGTCACGGTGGAGTTCGGCCTCGTCGGCGGTGCGCTGCGCGTCAGCGTGCTGGACGACGGCCGGGGCCTGCCCGCGGGCATCAGCCTCGACGACCTCCGCAAGGCCGGCCACTTCGGCCTGGTGGGGATGGTCGAGCGGGCGGCCGGCATCGGCGCTCGCATCTGCATCGGGCGGGGCCGCAGCGCGGGAGGCACCGAAGTACGCCTGGAGCTGCCGGCCGGATCCCTCGCCTCCGGGGGCACCCCGGCCGCCTCGCCGCCACCGGGACCGGCCCACCCCGCCCCCACGTGACCCCTGCCTTCACCCGAACCCACCCGAACCCACCCGAACCCCTCTACCGAGAGGAGGCCGCACCATGCCGGACGAAAGCTCGTACGGCTCCGGGCCCCGCCAGCCCGTGTCGTCGCCGTCGCACGTGTCCCAGCACACCTCCTCGCACACGAGGGAACCCCGCTCGGAACACACCCCCGCCCGGGTCCGCGTTCCGCCGCCGGCAGCGGCATTACCCGCCCCCGCCCCTCTCTCCGCCCCTCCCCCCGACCCCTTCGGCCCGCCATCCCTCCTGCGTGTCGTCGTCGCCGACGACAATCCGGTCGTACGGGCCGGTCTCGCCGTCCTGCTCGGCGGCCGCGACGACATCGAGGTCGTCGCGGAGGCGGCCGACGGCCGCCAGGCCCTGACGGCAGTCCGGCACCACCGGCCGGACGTGGTGCTGCTGGACGTCCGGATGCCGGGCGTCGACGGCATCTCCGCGTTGCCGTACCTGGTCCAGCTGGCGCCGGTGATGATGCTGACGTACAGCCGCGAGAGCGAGATCGTGCGCGAGGCGTTGCGGCTGGGCGCGGGCGGCTACCTGGTGCACGGCGAGTTCACCGCGGAACAGCTGGTGGGCGCCGTACGCGACATCAAGGAGGGCCGCGCCCACTTCACGGCCTCGGCCCAGGACGCGCTGCTGGCCCATATGCGGGCCGGAGGCGGCGTTCCCCCGGCCGGGGCGGGAGAGCTCCCCGAAGGCCTCGGCACGGCGTACGCCACGGGCACGCCGTACACGGGTGCGGGCCGGATTCCTGGCCACGCCGCGACCCGCGATGCGACTGCACACGCCTCGTACGAGGCCAATGGGGAGCCAGATGTCTCGGATTCGGGGCGACTCGGAGAAAGTGCTTCGCAGGTGCAACCAGTCGTGGCACAGTATCCAACAGCGGACCGGCAGCGGCTCCAGCGGGCACAGAAGCCCGGCAACAGGTCTGGCTTCGGGCTGAGTTCGAGGGAGGTGGAGGTCATGGACCTGATCGCGTCAGGGATGAGCAACCAGCAGATCGCCGCCACCTGCTTCATCAGCGAGAAGACCGTCAAGAACCACATCAACCGCATCTTCGCGAAGCTTCACAGCGCGAGCAGGAGCGAAGCGATCGCGCTGTGGCTGGGGTCGGCGAGGGGGACGACGAACCATGGCTGAACGGACGACGACAGCACCGAACCGGACCCGGACCCGGATCCGGATCCGGCTTTGGGCCCGGACTTGGGCCCACGGGCCCTCTGACGTTCCCTCTGTTCCGGCGTATGTTCCCCATGTCGAAAGCGGCACCGCAGACGAAGAGGCGCACACGACGGCCGGCTGTCGGCCGGCCGAACCCGGAGGGGTCCCCCATGTCGAAGAACATCACGCTCAAGACCGCCACGAAGACCCGGCTCGCGATCGACAACTGGCGGAACACGGTCGTGACGCGCATGCAGCAGCGAGCGGACGAGGGCGCAAGCGTGGTGGAGTACGCCGGCCTGGTCGTCGTGATCGCGCTGATCGTGGTGGCGGTCCGAGAATTGAACCTGGACGACACGATTTCAGGGGCCATTGGCGACGCGGTGAACGACATCACCGGCGGCTGATGATTGCCGGATTTCGGCAGGACCGAGGGCAGACTCTCCCCATGTACGTCGTGGTGGTGGGGGGTCTGCTCTTTCTTGCGTTCGCGTATTTCGCCTTTGCGCAGGCGGCTGTCGCCCGAAATGGTGGCCAGTCGGCTGCTGATGCGGCTGCCCTTGCGGCTGCCCAAGACGTACGGGAGGAGCTGACCGACGGCTTCTTTGACTACTTGGATGATCCAGAAGCATGGGTCGAGTGGCTGATGGCTGAGGGGGACTTCCCCGGTGACGGGTATCAGGCTGCTGCGGCCCAGCTCGCCGATGAGAACGACTCGAATCTTGATGGTGGCGTAGAGGTGACCGAAGTCAATGGCTACCCGGCTTTCAGGGCGAAGATCGAAACTCGCTTCACCGTGGGCGACTCGGTAATCCCTGGTACGGAGAGCACACGCGCCAAGGCCGACGCCACCGCAGTGATCGAGCCCCGCTGTGAAATCGTGGGAGACAGCGACTCCTCGGAGCTCATCGAGATCGACTGCGTGGGCAGCGGCATCTGGAGAATAGACCCGAAGACCCCAATCGAGGAGATGGTCGATCCGCCCGAGGCGAATGATCTTTTTTCTGTGCACCTGGCCGAGTGATGAGCGAACGTGAAGACAAGGAAGAGTTGCTGATGAGTATGCGGTACGCCATGAGGGCTCGAAAGGTAATGGTCGCAATGGCGATTACGACTGGATTGGTACTCACGGTGGCCAGTTGTGGCGGGGGTGATGACGAAAAATCCAAATCAAGTTCAGCTTCGTCTCCCACTGACAAGGGCAAAGAGGGTGATGAAAAACCGAAGGAGAGAGAATCCGAAGCGCCGACAGAGGGGCCTGTGCTGGCAGAAGTGAAGGGAGGGGAAAATGTCACTCTTACCGTCAACTCTGCCGTACGGGACGAGGGGGGGTTTGTGACTGTGGAAGGAAAGGTTCAGAACGGTAGCGGAAGCCGGTGGTCGGCGCCGGGATGGCAAGGGGGTGAGCGGGAGCTGGCAGGAAATTCTGGATCCATGGCCGGAGCATCCCTGGTGGACAAGGCTGGGAAGAAGAAGTACCTCGTTCTCCGGGACACCGATGGGCGCTGCCTGTGCACTCAATTTTCCGGTGGGTTCAGGAACGGTGACGAGAAGACTTGGTATGCCCAGTTCCCCGCGCCGCCTGCGAGCACCACCAAGGTCGACTTCCAGATCGCCGACATGCCTCCGGCCACCATCGAGATTTCCGACGGTGAGTGACCCCATGTCCTTCACCTTCTCCCGAAGTCGCCCAGCGCATTTCGCCATGATCACTCTGGCGACGACAGCGCTGCTCACGGGCCTGTCCGTGACGAGCGCTCACGCCGAGCCCGCGCCCAGCGCACCGCCCGGCAGTACCACTTCATCGCCACCCCCGGAGGTGGACGGCAACTCGCCCGGCCTCAAGCTGGCGGACGGAGGCACGCTCGCCCCCGCGCGCGTCATCGACATCAAGTCCGTCGTCGAAGACCTCGGTGGCGAGGAGCGGCGCGAGGACACCAACTCCGACGTGAAGTTCGCGCTTCAGGCCGAAGTGCTCTTCGGCAAGGACAGCGCGAAGCTCAACGCGGAGGCCGCGTCCCGCATCAAGGCCATCGCCGACGAGATCATCGCTCAGAAGGCGACCAAGATCCGCGTCTTCGGCTTCACCGACGACCTCGGCTCGTACGAGCACGGCAAGGTCCTGTCCAAGAAGCGCGCGGACGCCGTGCAGCAGGAGTTGAACAAGTCGCTCGACTCCACCATCACGTTCGAGATCCGCGGGTACAGCGAGGATTACCCCATCGCGGACAACGGCTCGGAAGAAGGCCGAAAGAAGAACCGCCGTGTCGAGGTCTCGTTCCCGCGCGGTGAGGTGCCGGGCGCCGACGCCGGCTCAGGCAGCCAGAGCTGACGGCCGCCACCGGCCGGGCCTTGGGGCGCCGCCCCTCTGCGGCCCGGCCGCCGGTCCGGGGGCCCGGCTGTCAGTCCGGTCCGGCCAGTCCGGCCGGTACGGCCGGGACCGTGGGCGTCAGAGCAGGTGGTCGGCCTGCCCCGCCTTGATGTCCCGGAGCAGGTTCCGCAGGGCGTCCTCGCTGTCGGTGAGGTGACGGTCCTCCTCGCCGAGGACGGCGATGTGGGCGTTGCCTTCGCTGTCGGTTCCGAGCCGGAAGCAGTTGGCGCCCTCTCCGCGGAAGGGCTGCTCCCAGTGAATGGCCGGCACGGTGACGTCCCCCAGAGGCCGAGCGGCGATGTCACGGGTGAAGGCGCGTGACGCGGCAGGCGAAAGCGCCGCGGCTTGCACCGCGTCGAGCTGGGCGCGGTACTTGTGGAGCTGCATCTCCGAGTCGATGAACTCGGGCCCGTGGGTGCTGTCGAGTTCCACGACGTCGAGCCCGGGCACCACGTCCCCGGCGTAGACGACCGACTGACCGGCTCCCGGGAAGCCGCCGGCCCTGAACGGGATGACGCGTACCGTCACGTCGTCGCGTTCGGACGCGTCGAGGGTGTACGTCGGCTGCCGCTTGGCTGTGACCGGTCCGCCGAACTCCATCCGTAGCGCGGCCTCGCGGATGATCGCGTCGAGGGCGGGCTGTGGGGCCGGTATCCCCGGCGCAGGGACCCGGCCGCGACCTCGCTCTGCGAAGAGCGCCGTACGTGTTCGCTGTGGCTGCTCGCGGCGCTCGTCGACGACCGCGGCGGCACCTGGGGCTCCGCCGAGGTCCAGGCCCCGCCGCACCGGGGAACCAAGTCCTGGGCCGCCCTGCCCGGCGCGCACCACGCACCGTTGACGGTCCGGGTCCACCCCCGGTCCGCAGCCGCCGGTTCGGCCGCCGCGCCGGCCATTCCGCCGTCCGGGCCTGCGCCGTCAGCAGCACTCCACCCCGCGCCGGCCCTCCCACTTCACCCATCCCCGTCCCCAGACGATCCCGCACCCTCCCCGCCTCCCGCACCCCCGTGGAAAACCCGGGATGCGATGAATCCGGACGCCTCGCCCCCTCCGGGAACGCCGGGCCCTGTTCGAAACCACCTCGTCCCAGGTGCGTACGTCCGCGGCGCGGATCGCCGTCGGTCAGGCGCCCTCGGCCGACGCCGACGCAGGCGCCGGTACGAGGCCGTCGGCCACCAGGCCGGCCAGTACCGCCTCGCTCAGGGCGTGTGACGCCGACTGCGGGCGCACCATCACCGTGAATTCCTCGATCCGGCCCGCCTCGTCGAAGTGCAGCAGGTCGATGCCGTGGACTTCCTTCCCGTTCACCACGGCGCGGAAGACCAGGACGGCCGACGGGGTCTCGGCGCCGTTCGTGTTCGTCTCCGCCGTGCCGTCGAACCCGCCGACGTAACGGAAGTCCTCGAACGTACGCAGCAGGACGCCGAAGAGCCCCATGACCATCGGCTTGCCCTCGAACGGCCGGAACTTCACCGGGCTGTAGAGGCGGACGTCTTCGGTGAACAGCTCGTCCAGTGCGCCGAGGTCGCCCTTCTCGACGGCGGCGCGGAAGCGTCCGGCAGCGGCGCTCTCCATGAACTCACCTCATACTCAAGAACCTGACTAGTCACTTTCTTGATTATGATGATGGGGGAGCGGACGGCGGAAGGGAAGGGGGCTGCGTCGATGGCCTTGAGACATGCCGTACTGGCGGCGCTGCTGGTCGGTGACGGCGGCGACAGTGGCGGCAACAGTGGGTGCAGCGGTTATCAGCTGGCCAAGGCGTTCGACATCGGCGTGGCGAACTTCTGGCACGCCCTGCCCCAGCAGCTCTACGCCGAGCTGGCCAAGCTGGAGAAGGAAGGGCTGGTCGCGGGGAGGCGGGTGGTCCAGGAGACCCGGCCCAACAAGCGGCTGTTCCGCGTCACCGAAGCCGGCCTCGCCGAACTCGCGGCCTTCACGGCCGCTCCCTCGAAACCCTCCTTCGTCCGCGACGACCTGATGGTGAAGGTCCAGGCGGCCGACTCCGTCGACACCGGTCCGCTGATCGAGCAGCTGGAGGAGCGGGCGTCCGTCGCCGAGGCCAGGACCGAACTCTTCGGCAAGCTGCTCCGCAAGATGCGCGGCGAGCTGGACGAGGAGGAGTTCCTGCGCCGGGGCGACCGGATCGGCCCGTACCTCACCTGTCTGCGCGGCCTGGCCCTGGAGCGGGAGAACCGGGAGTGGGGCCTGCGCGTCGCGGCCGTCCTGCGCGCGAGGGGGCCGGTCCGTGCCGAGCGATGAGTGTGTGCCGTACGAGCCGCCGTGCGCACCGCACGTGCCGTACGCGCGGTACGTCGCCCTGGGCGACAGCCAGACCGAAGGGCTCGGCGACGGCGACGAAACCACCGGCCTGCGCGGCTGGGCGGACCGCCTCGCCGAGCACCTCGCGGCCGCCAACCCCGAGCTCCAGTACGCCAATCTGGCCGTACGGGGACGCCTGGCCGGCCAGGTCCGCGCCGAGCAGCTGGCACCCGCCCTGGCCCTGCGCCCCGATCTCGCGACGGTCGTCGCCGGGGTCAACGACCTGATGCGGCCCACGTTCGACGCCGCCGAGGTGGCCGGTCACCTGGAGGCGGTGTTCGCCGCCCTCACCGCCGCAGGGGCCCGCGTGGCCACGGTCACCTTCCCCGACATCGGGAGGATCGTGCCCCTCGCCCGGCCGCTGGCGCCCCGCGTGCACGACCTCAACGCGCGCATCCGCGCGGCAGCCGCCCGCCACGGCGTCGCGGTCGCCGAAGCCGCGCGGCACGCCTTCGCCACGGACACGCGCGTCTGGAGCGAGGACCGGCTCCACGCCAGCCCCCTCGGCCACGAACGGATCGCGGCGGCCGTGGCCCACGCACTCCTGCTCCCCGGCGCCGACGACGCGTGGACCCGCCCGCTGCCCCCGCTTCCCGCGCCCACCGGGTGGCAGGCCGCGAACGCCGAACTCCGCTGGGCCGCCGCGTTCCTCGGCCCCTGGCTGGGCCGGCGTCTGCGCGGCCGGTCCTCCGGCGACGGCCGCACGGCGAAACGACCGCAGCTGCTGCCGGTGCGCCCGGCGCCGTAGGGAACATCCCCGGGGGAGGGTCACTCGGCCCGGGACACCGCGTGCGGCGCGTAGGCCGCGACCGCCTCCAGGAGCTGTTTCCTGGACGGGTTCACCATCGGCCTGCCCGCCACGGTCACGGTCGGCACGGTCTCGTTCCCGTCGGCCACGGAGCGGACGAACGCCGCCGCGTCCGGGTTCTTCCAGATGTTCACCCTGGTGTGCCTGAGCCGCGTGAACGGCAGCCACAGGAAGAGCTTCAGGCAGTACGTGCACAGGGGCCGCCAGTAGACGACCACGCCTTCTTCGGTCATGGGTCCTCGCCTCTTCTTCCGGGTCGCGGACGGCGCGGGGGAACGCGAGGGAAGACGGGCCCGGCGCTCGTGCCGTCCCGGCCACACGCAGGTGGCCGGGAGCGGGAGAGTACGCGACGTGACGACGATGCCGGCGTTCCCGGGATCCCTGTACGCCTGCGGGCCGGCTGTCCCGCGCGTTCCCGTGCACCCCGTACACGGGCTCCCGTACACCCCTTGCACAAGGCGCGTCCCCGTGCGCAAGCCTCTGCGGGGCGGCCGCCGGACCCGCTCGTGCCCCCGCGGTGAACGCGAGCAGGGGTCCGCCCGTACGTCGGCGCACGCGTCGGGGCCGGACTCGGTCCATCGATTCGGAGCCGTTCGCTCCGCGGCCGCGCCCGGAAGACCGGTGAACTTGCCGATGTGTCCCCACCGGGGGTGCCGCGAACGTAGCTACCGCCAATCAGCACGGCGGCAGCCGTCGGTGCACCCGAGGGCCCCGGGACGACGGGCCCTGTTCCCCCGGTGCGGCTCCGCCACGACCGAGAGGACCCCCCCTCGTGCGACACCTCCTCCCCTCCGGCGACGCCTCCCGAGGCCGCCGTACCCCCACGAAGAGCCGCTCCCGCACGGTCCGCCTGGGGCTGGCGGCAGCCGCGGCGGCCACCAGTCTGTGCGCCACGCTGGTTCCGGGCGCCCAGGCCGCGGCGGCCAACCCGTACGAGCGTGGTCCGGCGCCGACCGTGTCGAGCATCGAAGCCTCCCGCGGTTCCTACGCCGTCTCGCAGACCTCGGTCTCCTCGCTGGGCGTCACCGGCTTCGGCGGCGGCACCATCTACTACCCGACGTCCACCGCCGACGGCACCTTCGGGGCGGTGGCGATCTCGCCCGGTTACACCGCCTCCCAGTCCAGCATCGCCTGGCTCGGTCCCCGGCTGGCCTCCCAGGGCTTCGTCGTCTTCACCATCGACACCAACACCACGCTCGACCAGCCCGACAGCCGGGGCCGGCAGCTCCTCGCCGCGCTCGACTACCTGACGGAGCGCAGTGCGGTCCGCACCCGGATCGACAGCACGCGGCTCGGCGTCATGGGGCATTCGATGGGCGGAGGCGGCGCCCTGGAGGCGGCCAAGAGCCGTACGTCGCTGCAGGCGGCGATTCCACTGACCGGCTGGAACCTCGACAAGACCTGGCCCGAGCTGCGCACGCCCACCCTGGTGGTGGGGGCCGACGGGGACAGTGTCGCTTCCGTCTCCTCCCACTCCGAGCCGTTCTACACGTCGCTGCCCAGCACCCTCGACAAGGCGTACCTGGAGCTCAACAACGCCAGCCACTTCACGCCGAACACCTCCAACACGACCATCGGGAAGTACAGCCTCTCCTGGCTGAAGAGGTTCATCGACAACGACACCCGCTACGAGCAGTTCCTCTGCCCGCTGCCGAGGCCGAGCGCGACCATCGAGGAGTACCGCGGCAACTGCCCGCACAACTCCTGACGGAAGCAGACGGGTTGCCGGTGGCGGAAGCGACGCCACCGGCAACTCCCCGCTCCGGCCGACGCCTGCGCACGCGTCGGCCGCTGTGCCGGTGCACAGCGGCCGACGGGCCCGGTTGGGGGCCCGCCCAGAGTTCCCCGTCCGCGCGGGTACGGGCGGACGCGAGCCTTCCGGGCTTGTTTACGCGGAAGTAACGTAGCGGCCGTGACCCCATCGACGACCGTGCACAGTCCCCTCCGGCTGTACGGCCGAGGCGGAGAACTGGCCCTCCTGGACACCCTGCTGGCCCGCCTGAGAGCCGGTCGCGGCGGTGCGCTCGTGCTCACCGCGCCCCCCGGCCTCGGCCGCAGCGCCCTCCTGCGCCACACCATGGACGGTTACCGCGACGGACCGGTCCTGTACGCCGCAGCCGCTCCCGCGGAACAGCTCCTGCCCCACAGCGGACTGCACCAGCTGCTCAGCTCGGCCCCGGCCCCACTGCTGCCCGCCGCGTCCGCCGACGTCCTGCGGCCCGGCCTCGCGCCCACGGCCCTGCTCGACCTGCTGCGCACCCTCGGTACCCGCGGTCCACTCCTCGTCTGCGTCGACGACGTCCACGCCTGGGACCGCGACTCACGCGCCGCGCTCGGCTTCGCGGCCCGCCGGCTCGGGCCCGGCCTGAAAGTCGCCGTCCTCGTCACCGCCCTCGCCCCCGTGGCCCACCACCCGGCCGACGGCCAGGACGCGTTCGGCGGCCTGCCCGCCCTCGGGCTCGGCCCGCTCGACGACCACGCGTCCGCCGCCCTGCTCGACCGGCTGACGGACGGCCGGACCGATCCCGCCGTACGGGAGGAGCTGTGCCGCGAGGCCGCCGGAAACCCGCGGATCCTCACCGGAGCGGCCGAGCGGCTCACCCCCGACCAACTGGCCGGCCGCGCTCCCCTGCCCCGTCCGCTGCCGGGCGCCGAGAGCATTCTGGAGGCCTACGCCGCCCTCCTCGAAGCGCTGCCCGACGACACCCGTCTGCTCCTGCTGTTCGCCGCGGCCGCGCAGGAGCACGAGCCCCACGGGACCGGCGCGGACGCGGCCCTGCTCCTCCACGCCGGGCAGCTGGCCGGACTCGACCCCGGCTGCCTGGAACCGGCCGAGCGGGCGGGCGCGGTCCACGACGACGGTGTACGGGTCCGCTTCACCCATCCGCTGCTGCGCACGGCCCTGCTGCGCCGGACCCCGCTCGCCCGCCGCCGCGCCGTGCACCACCTGCTGGCCGGCCTGCTCGACGGCCCGCACCGTACGCTGCCGAGGCTGGTCCAGCGGGCCTGCGCGGCGCACCGGTACGACCCGGCACTGGCGGAGGCGCTGGCACGGGCTGCCACCGCTCCCCGGCCGCACGCCGACCGCGCCGTGGCGCTCGCCCGGTCCGCCCTCCTCTCCTGCGACGACGCCCTTCGCGGCGCCCGGTTCGCCGCGGCGGCGGAGCACGCCTGGCTCGGCGGCGACCCCGGGCGGGCCCGCGAACTCCTGGCCCAGGTGCGCGTCGTACCGGCGCCCGGACACGTCCATTACGTACGCGGGCTGCTCGCCCTGCGCGACGGGCCGGTGGCCGACGCCCGGGAGGTCCTGCTCACCGCGGCGGCGCTGCTCGCCCCGCACGACGCCGGCCGGGCCGTGGACGCCCTGCTCGGCGCGGCCGACGCCGCCTGGGCCATGGGGGACGCGGCCGCCTACCTCGACGCGATGCGCCGCATCCCGGCACCCCAGTCCGACCCGGCGCTGGAGGCGTACCGGGCGGGCATGTGCGCGGTGCTCGACGGGCGGGGGAGGCAGGGGCGCGACCTGCTGCGCGGCTGCCTGGCCCCCGCTGCCGGCAGTGGCACCCCGGGCGGCAACGACGTCCCGGCCGGCGGCGACGTCCCGGCCGGCGGCGACGACCCGGCCGCGCTGCTGCGCACCGGAGTCGCCGCGCTCGTCCTCGGCGAGATCGACGCGGCCTGCCGGGCCGGGGCCAGGGCGCTCGCCGCCGTCCGCGCCCACGGCCCGGAGTCCCTGCTGCCGCAGGCCCTGGAGCACCTCGCGTACGGAGAACTGCGGGCCGGCCGGCACGCCCGCGCCCGCGCCCACGCGAGCGAGGGGCTGCGCGCCGCCCACCGGCTGGGCCAGCGCAACAAGGCGGCCCACCTGCGGGCCGTGCTCGCGCTCGTCGCCTCCGTCGAAGGCGGCGCGGCTGCCGCAGCCGAGCACGCCGAGGCCGCCGCGGCGGACGCGGGCCCGCACGGCCTCGCCCAGGCCGCCACCCTCGCCACCTGGGCGGTCGCCCGCGCCGGCCTGGCCGAAGGCAGACCCGCCGAGGCGGCCGCACGCCTCTTCCCCCTGGTCCGCCCCGGACCGCTGCGCGGTCACTTCGCGGTCCGGATGCCCGCGGTGCCGTGCCTCGTGGAGGCGGCGGTGCTCGCGGGCCGCGCGGCCGAGGCCGCCGCGGCGGTCGAGGAGTTCGCGGTGTGGACGGCCGGGACGGCCGACCCGCAGGCCCCCGCCCAACTGGCCCGCTGCCGGGCACTGCTGGCCCCTCCCCACGAGGCCGCCGCCCGGTACCAGGAGGCGCTCGCTCACCACGCGCGGGCAGGCGGCGGCTTCGAAGGGGCCCGCACCCAGTTGCTGTACGGGCAGTGGCTGCGCAGACAGCGCAGGACCCGGGAGGCGCGCGGGCCCCTGCGTGACGCGCTGGTCGCCTTCGAGCGCTGCGGTGCGCGGGTCTGGGCCGAGCGCGCCGCCGGGGAGCTGCGCGCCGCCGGGGAGGCGGTGGCGGGGGACGCCGGCACCGGCCCGCTGGCCCTGCTGACCCCTCAGCAGCAGCGCATCGCGCGGTGCGTCGCGCAGGGCGCGACCAATCGCGAAGTGGCGGTCCGGCTCTCGGTGAGCCCGCGGACCGTCGACCACCATCTGCGGAACGTCTTCGCCGTCCTGGGGGTGCGTTCACGCATCGAACTCGCACGGTTGCTGGACCGTGACGAGAAGAGTCCCGCGCGCCTCTGACACAAGCAGCGCCGAAAACACCGGCCGCACCGGCGGTACCGACAACACCGGCCGCACCGGCCGCACCGGCAGCTCGGCCGCACCGGTCTCACCGGCCGGGGCGGCCCCCGCTCCTCAATCGCCGGACGGACCCGGTGCCGCCCACACCCCTACGCGCACGCCGGGCCGCACGCCCCACACCTCCATCGCGCCCGCCTCCGCCTCCAGCACATGGCGCGCCCGCAGCCGGGGCAGGCCGAGCCGCCCCGGCGCCGTCGTCCGTACGGCGACGACCCTCAACTCCCGGTCGAGGTACGCCACATCGATCGCGAAACGCATCCCGAAGGTGTGCACACTGCTCGCCGGACTCAGCAGCATCGCGCCCGCGATCCCGTCCCGGCCCAGCAGCCCCCGCGTGCGCGCCCGCGCGGACACCGCGATCTCCAGCGGCACCGCGGGCCCGCCCCGCAGGCCGTGCCCCACCGTCAGCATCCCCGGCCCGTCCCGCCACTGCCCCATGAGGCCGACGGTAGCGCCCTTCCCCACCGCCGTGGGTCCCCCTGGGCCCACGGGCCCATGACCCGGCCCCCGGCCCCCGCCTAGGCTCCGTGCCGTGTACGCAACGCTGATCGCGGCCGCCGCCCTCTGGGGCGCCGCCACCGGACCGCTCGTGCCCCGCGCCGCCTACCGGCTCGCCGTCGAACCGCAGGAGCCGTGGCGTGCGGCCTGCCCCGCCGGGCACCCCTTCACCGGCCCCGCACGCGGCTGGCTCGGCACCGCGCGCTGCGCGGAGTGCGCGGCGGCGGTGCGTGCGGGCGCCGCCGCGCCGGTGCGTACCCCGGCCGGCGCACCGCACCGGAGGCCCGCTCCCGCGCCGTATCCGCACACCGCCCGCCACGCCCTCCTCACCGCCCTCGTGTGCGCGCTGCTCGCCGCCGCGACCGGCGCCCGGCCCGAGCTCGCGGTGTGGCTGCTGCTGGCGCCGTTCGCGGTGCTCCTCGCGGTCGTGGACCGCCGCGTGCACCGGCTGCCCGACGTACTGACCCTGCCGCTCGCCGCCGCGGCCGCGGCACTGCTGGGCCTGGCCGCGCTGCTGCCCGGCGACGGCGGGTCGTGGCCGGCCGCGCTGCTCGGCGGCGTGGCCCTCGGAGGCGGCTACCTCCTCCTCTTCCTGGTCAACCCGAACGGCATGGGCTTCGGCGACGTCAAACTGGCCGTCGCCCTGGGCGTCGCGCTCGGCTGGTACGGATGGCCGGTCCTCTTCGCCGGGACGTTCACCGGGTTCCTGCTCGGCGCGGTGTACGGCGTCGGGCTGATGATCCTGCGGCGCGCCGGGCGCAGGACCGCGATCCCGTTCGGCCCCTTCATGATCGCCGGGGCACTGGCAGGTCTGCTGCTGGGCGGACTGGGCACACTGGGCGGCTGACCGCGCGCGCCAACCGGACAATCATGAGAAGTTGCCATGAGACGCACGTATGGACGGACGGGCGGCACGGGAAGCCGCCTGCCCGCGATCCACCGCCGCAGCCGCAGCCGCAGCCAGGAGTGCCCGAATGACGCAGCCGACCCGCCCCACCCCGGAACTGCTCGCCGAACTGCGCAAGCCCCGCCCGTACCCGGCGGTGTCGGTCACACTGCCCACGCACCGGCACTGGCCGGAGAGCCAGCAGGACCACATCCGCCTGCGCAACCTCCTCGGTGAGGCCGAGAAGCGCCTCGCCGACGATCCCGAGGTCACCAAGGCCCAGGCGGCCGCGGTCACCCAGCACCTGGCCGCCGCCGCCGACGAGATCGACCCGGAGTACTTCGGCGACGGCCTCATCGTCTACGCCTCGCCCGAGGAGCACCGGAGCTTCCTCGTCGGCGGTTCCGTGCCCGAGCGCATCGTGGTCAACACGACGTACCTCACCCGGAACCTGGTCGCCCTGGAGGCGCGGGAGCGGCCGTACCTGGTCCTCGTGCTCAGCACGGGGGAGGTGCGGCTGTGGCGCGGGCGCGGCGACCAGGTGGCCGAGGACCACGAGTGGGGCTTCCCGGTGATCTCGTCGGGCGCGGAGCGCGAGAAGGCGCCCAGCCGTGACGGCGGACAGTGGACCACCCAGGATTTCCGGAACATGCTCATGGACGCCGACAGGAAGCTCACGGGCGTGCTCCGGGCGACTCCGCTGCCGGTCGTGCTGGTCGGGCTGAGCAAGCACCTCTCGATCTACCGCGAGGTCACCAGCCACGGGCAGGCGATCGTCGTCGACCTGGAGGTGGGCGGGCTGACGCACACGACGCCGGCGGAGCTCTCCGCCCAGCTGGCCCCGGCCCGCCAGGCCCTCGCCGACGGCGACACGGCGCGCGCGCGGCACGCGCTCGACGAGGCCCGCAGCGGCAAGCGCTACGCGGCGGGCGTGCAGGACGTGTGGCAGGCGGCGGGCGAGGGCCGGGTCGCGGTGCTCGTCGTCGAGGAGGGGCTGCGCGTCACGGCCCGTCCCGAGACCGTCGAGGGCGCGGAGCGCGCGACACTCACTCTGCTGGACGAGGAGGAGGCGGACACCGAGGGTGCGGAGGAGGACATCGTCGACTCCCTGGTGGAGACGGTGCTGACCGCGGACGGCGAGGTCGTCTTCGTCCCCGACGAGTCCCTGGCGGACGCGCAGGGCATGGCGGCGGCCCTCCGCTACTGACCCCGGGCCGCCCCCGGCCCGGCGCCGCTCCCGTCCGCTCCGTGCCGCCCCGTCCCCCGTGACGAGCGGCCCTGCCGCGCCACCACCCGCTCCCGTACAGTCGGCAACAGCTGGTACGGACAGAGGAGTTGGCAGTGAGCAACGGCACCGGACCTTACGTCTGCGGCATCGACGCGGCGATGGACGTGGTGGGCGGCAAGTGGAAGGCATTGATCCTCTGGGCGCTGGACCACGACGGCACCCTCCGCTTCGGGCAGCTCAAGCGCCAGGTGCCCGGTGTCAGCGAGAAGATGCTGATCCAGCAGCTGCGCGAGCTGGAGGCGGACGGCATCGTCCACCGCGAGGTGTACCGGGAGGTCCCGCCGCGCGTCGAGTACTCGCTCACGGAGATGGGGGAGGGCCTCAACGAGGCTCTCGGCCCGCTCGGCGCCTGGGCCAACCGGCACATGGACCAGATCCTCGCCGTCAAGCACCGGGACGTGGCGTAGGCCGGGCGCGCAGGCCGGGCCGCCGACGGGCCGCGGAGCGGGAAACGCCCCGCCCGTAAGCGGAGCGTCAAGTCGGATCCCTCCGCCGGATTAGCTCTTGGGGGTTACGGGCGGCGTCCTGCAGAAGCGTATTTCCCCTAGGGCCGACTGGCCTCACGACCGTCCATCAGCCTGCGCGAAAAAGTCAGGGCTGACTTTTGGCGGGGCGCGGCCCCGAGCACCCCTCACGAAGGGTTATGGTGGAAACCCCCCCTCGGGCCGGTCCGTATCCCCCCACGGACCGGCCCGTTTTTTGTGCCGTCAGCCCCGCCCGGCCCAGATGTTGGTGCCCTCGGTGTCGACCGCGAAGGTGTCGATCTCCTTCAGTTCCTCCTCGGACAGGGCGGGCCCGCCCAGCGCCGCGACGTTCTCCTCCAGCTGCCGCACGCTCGACGCGCCGATCAGTGCCGACGTCATGCGCGGGTCGCGCAGCACCCACGACAGCGCCAGCTGGGCGAGGGACTGGCCGCGACGCGCCGCGATGTCGTTCAGCCCGTTCAGACGGCGCACGACCTCGTCCGACAGCAGCTGCGGGTCGAGCGACTTGCCCTGCGTGGCGCGCGAGCCCTCCGGGATGCCCTTCAGGTACTTCCCGGTGAGCAGCCCCTGCGCGAGCGGCACGAACGAGATGCACCCCATGCCGGCCTCCTCCAGGGTGTCGAGCAGGCCGTCCTCCTCGGTCCAGCGGTTGATCATCGAGTACGAGGGCTGGTGGATCAGGGCCGGTACGCCCATCTCCCGCAGCAGCCCGGCCGCCTCGGCGGTCTGCTCGGCGTTGTACGACGACACGCCCGCGTAGAGGGCCTTGCCCTGCTTCACCGCGGACGCCAGCGCGCCCATCGTCTCCTCGAGCGGGGTCTCCGGGTCGAAGCGGTGGGAGTAGAAGATGTCGACGTAATCGAGGCCCATCCGGGACAGCGAGGCGTCCAGCGAGGACAGCAGGTACTTGCGCGAACCCCACTCTCCGTACGGGCCGGGGTGCATCAGGTAGCCGGCCTTGGTGGAGATGACCAGCTCGTCCCGGTACGGGGCGAAGTCCTGGGCGAAGATCTTCCCGAAGTTCAGCTCGGCGGAGCCGGCCGGCGGACCGTAGTTGTTCGCGAGGTCGAAGTGCGTCACGCCGAGGTCGAACGCGCGGCGCAGGATCGCGCGCTGCGAGTCCAGCGCGCGGTCGTCGCCGAAGTTGTGCCAGAGGCCGAGCGAGACGGCGGGCAGCTTGAGACCGCTGCGGCCGGTGCGCCGGTACTCCATGGAGTCGTAACGGTCACCGGCGGCGAGGTACGAAGGGGAATCAGTCACATTCCCCTCCCTATCACGGACTTGTGACAGGCCGGGTTGGGCCGCCGGGACGGCCGCGCAGTAGTGTGGCCGCTTCGGGACCGCACGTGTGCGGCGGGCAACAGCCGCGCGTGCCTGATGGTCCCGCGGGACGACCGACACGTACGACGCCATGAGGTGAGACCCAGTGAACCTGCGCGACCTGGTGTACAGGCTGTACGCACGCCGGGTGGAAGGCCGCCTCGATCACGACCAGGTGCCCAAGCACATCGGTGTCATCCTCGACGGCAACCGACGCTGGGCGAAGGCCTCCGGCGGGACCCCCGAGCAGGGACACAAGGCGGGCGCCAGCAAGATCCAGGAGCTGCTCGGCTGGTGTGCCGAGACCGACGTCGAGGTCGTGACCCTCTGGATGCTCTCCACCGACAACCTGAACCGCCCCGAGGAGCAGCTGGTCCCGCTGCTCGGGATCATCGAGGACGCCGTCCGCGCTCTCGCCGCCGACGGCCGCTGGCGGGTGCACCACGTGGGCACGCTGGACCTGCTGCCCGCCCGTACCCAGTCCGTGCTGAAGGAGGCCGAGCAGGCCACCCACGACAACGACGGGATACTCGTCAACGTCGCCGTGGGCTACGGCGGCCGGCAGGAGATCGCCGCCGCGGTCCGCTCGCTCCTGCTGGAGCACGCGGAGAAGGGCACCTCCCTGGAGGAGGTCGCCGAGATCGTCGACGTCGAGCACATCTCCGAGCACCTCTACACGCGCGGCCAGCCGGACCCGGACCTGGTCATCCGTACCAGCGGCGAGCAGCGGCTCTCGGGCTTCATGCTCTGGCAGAGCGCCCACTCGGAGTACTACTTCTGCGAGGTCCACTGGCCGGCCTTCCGCAAGGTCGACTTCCTGCGCGCCCTGCGCGACTACGCGGCCCGCCACCGGCGTTACGGGACCTGATCCGCGGCGCTCGTGCGTACGCCGGGAGACGCGGGAAGGTTCCCGGCTCATGGGGTGTCATATGCCATGGCATGACAGCGGGTGAGAAAGGGAATACCCCTTCCAGGTCGGCGCCCGGTCCACGGGCGCCGTATCTCAGCGAGCGGCCGGTCCGCTCGCCCGGGAGGCCCCTTGCACCAGGACGACCACGTGCTGAGCGTGGACGGAGCGGAGGGCCGGAGCTCGGCCCGCGCATCGTGGCCCGAGCCCGGTCCCACCGCTCGCGACGCCGTCGCACCCCGACCTCAGGCTCGTCTTCAGAGGGGGTACGTCCTTCCGTGGTGACCAGCACAAAGCGCCGCATGCCCGACAGGCGCACTTACGTTCTCGACACCAGCGTCCTGCTGGCCGACCCGAACGCCGTGTCCCGGTTCGACGAGCACGAGGTGGTGCTCCCGATCGTCGTGGTCACGGAGTTGGAGGCCAAGAGGCACCATCCGGAGCTCGGCTACTTCGCCCGGCAGGCCCTGCGCCTGCTCGACGACTGCCGGATCAGGTACGGACGCCTCGACGCCCCCATCCCGATGGGCGACCTGGGCGGAACGCTCCGTGTCGAGCTCAACCACTCCGATCCCGGCGTGCTCCCGGCCGGCTATCGATTGGGGGACAACGACTCACGGATCCTGGCGGTGGCACGCAACCTCCAGGCCGAGGGGTTCGACGTGACCGTCGTATCGAAAGACCTGCCGCTGAGGATCAAGGCGTCCTCGGTCGGACTGCTCGCCGAGGAGTACCGGGCGGAGCTGGCCATCACCGACTCCGGCTGGACCGGGATGGCGGAACTCTCCCTCTCCGCCGAGCAGGTGGACCTGCTCTACACCGAGGAGACGGTGTACGAGCCGGCCGCCGCGGACCTTCCCGTACACACGGGCCTGGTCATCCAGTCCGAGCGCGGCAAGGCGCTGGGCCGGGTCACCGCCGAGGGCACGGTCCGGCTCGTACGCGGCGACCGGGAGGCGTTCGGCATCCACGGGCGCAGCGCCGAGCAGCGGGTGGCGCTGGACCTGCTCCTCGACCCGGACGTCGGCATCGTCTCGATGGGCGGGCGCGCGGGCACCGGAAAGTCGGCGCTGGCGCTCTGTGCGGGGCTCGAGGCGGTGCTGGAGCGCCGGCAGCACAAGAAGGTGATGGTCTTCCGGCCGCTGTACGCGGTGGGCGGGCAGGAGCTCGGCTACCTGCCCGGCTCCGAGTCCGAGAAGATGAGCCCCTGGGCGCAGGCGGTCTTCGACACGCTGTCGGCCGTGGCGGGCCGCGAGGTGATCGAGGAAGTGCTGGGGCGCGGCATGCTCGAAGTGCTGCCGCTCACGCACATCCGGGGCCGCTCGCTGCACGACGCGTTCGTGATCGTGGACGAGGCCCAGTCGCTGGAACGGAACGTCCTGTTGACCGTTCTGTCCCGGATCGGGGCGAATTCACGGGTGGTGCTGACCCACGATGTCGCCCAGCGCGACAACCTGAGGGTCGGCCGGTACGACGGAGTGGTCGCCGTCGTCGAAAAGTTGAAGGGCCACCCGCTCTTCGCGCACGTCACCCTCACCCGTTCGGAGCGCTCGCAGATTGCCGCACTGGTGACCGAAATGCTGGAGGACGTGCACCTCTGAGCCCTCTGGCCCCTCTGAACCCCATAAGAGGGAAAAGGTAGTTGGCGCCGTCCGGCCGGGCGCAGGATCCTAGCCGGGCGGCGTCGTGCTGCGGGGAAGTTTCAGTGAAACGAGTGGTGTAAACGGCGTGTGAGCTTTCACACGCAACGAATAATTGCTTCCCGGCGTCCGGTTCCGGCAGAGTCTTGCTTCCGTCAGGCCCCGCATACGGCACACCCGTACGCCGCTTCCTCACGAGGACGCGGCACCACACAACTCAACAGCCGTCGCCGTATGCCGCCCGAGTCACTACGCGGCGCTCCCGCAGAGGAGTTGCCCACCGGGTCCGCGCCTTCCCGAACCCAACGCGAGGGAAGGCCAGCGCCAGGGGCACGATTGCGTCCGCGAGGTCACCCGAGCGGGCACTGCTGGAAGGAAACCGTGTGAGCCGGATTTCGGTCCGGGGATTCGCCGTGGCTTCGGCTACCGCGGTCACCACTGTCGGCGCCGTCGTGGGCGTCGCCTCGGGCGACACTCAGCCCTCGAACGAGAACTTCGAGGCGACCGCAGCCGACATGACGCTCCTCGCAGACATCCCTGCCGGCCAGCAGGCCCAGGTGCAGACCGCGTCCCTGACGCAGCAGGCCGACGCACAGGCCTATGCCGCCGATGTGGACGCGAAGAAGTCCGCAGAGGAATCCGCCCGCCTCCAGGCGGCCAAGGACGCCAAGTCCAAGAAGGAAGCCGCCGAGGCGAAGGCCGAAGCGGACCGGAAGGCGGCCGAGGAAGCCAAGAAGGCGAAGGCCGCCGAGGAAGCCAAGGAGCGCGAGGAGGAGGAGCAGGTCGCCAGCCGCTCCGCCACGCGTGACGCCAGCAGCTTCTCCGCGAAGAGCTCCTACACCGTCGCCGAGGTCCAGGCGATGGCGCGGCAGATGGTGCCGGGCGACCAGTTCCAGTGCTTCAGCAACATCGTGAACCACGAGTCGACGTGGAACTACCAGGCGAGCAACCCCTCGTCCGGTGCCTACGGCCTCGTGCAGGCGCTGCCCGCCTCCAAGATGTCCTCCGCGGGCGCCGACTGGCAGACCAACCCCGCCACCCAGATCAAGTGGGGCCTGAACTACATGGACGAGCGCTACGGCAGCCCCTGCGGCGCCTGGTCGTTCTGGCAGGCCAACCACTGGTACTAGTACCAGCGGCAGCTCAACCGCGCAGAGCCCCTCACCGTCTACGGTGAGGGGCTCTGCGCGTGTACGGTCGGTCCGGTGTCTCCCCCGGGGAGCACGCGACGGGGAAGAAGAGAGAGCGACATGTCAACACAGCCAGAGCCACAGCCACAGCCGGGATGGCTCGGCAGGCTGGGGGCGGGACTGACCCGCATCGGAGAGCGGCTGAACGAGCGCCGCGCCGAGGCCGCCGCGTCCGACGACGACGCCACGGGCCCCGGCGGCGCGCCGTTGTACGGCTCCGCGGACACCGCCGGTGTCGAGCGCGTCCCCGCGCCGCCCGACTACGCCCCCGCCGTCGCCGCCAGGCCCGACCCGGTCGCCGCCGTCCCGTGGGGGATGCGCGTGGCGGCCGAGGCGAGCTGGCGGCTGCTCGTACTGGCGGGCACGCTCTGGGTACTGATGAAGATCATCAGTGCCGTGCAGCTGGTGGTCCTCGCCTTCGCCGCAGCCCTGCTGGTCACCGCGATGCTCCAGCCCACGGTCGCCCGGCTGCGGAGGACCGGGCTGCCGCGCGGCCTCGCCACCGCCGTCACCGCCGTCCTGGGCTTCGTCGTCATGGGCCTGGTCGGCTGGTTCGTGGTGTGGCAGGTCATGGAGAACATCGACAACCTCTCCGACCGCCTCAAGGACGGCATCGAGGAGCTCAAGCGCTGGCTGCTCAACAGCCCGTTCCACGTGACCGAGAAGCAGATCAACGACATCGCGGAGAACCTCACCGACGCGGTCGCCACCAACACCGAGGAGATCACCTCGGCGGGCCTCCAGGGCGTCACCGTGATCGTCGAGTTCCTCACCGGCATGCTGCTCGCGATGTTCTCGACGCTCTTCCTGCTGTACGACGGCAAGCGCATCTGGCAGTGGACGCTCAAGCTGGTGCCCGCGCAGGCCAGGCCCGGTGTCGCGGGCGCGGGGCCGCGCGCGTGGCGCACGCTCACCGCGTACGTGCGGGGCACGGTGATAGTGGCCCTGATCGACGCGATCTTCATCGGTCTGGGGATCTGGTTCCTGGACGTGCCGATGGCCGTACCGCTCGCCGTCTTCATCTTCCTGTTCGCCTTCATCCCGCTGGTCGGCGCGGTCATGTCGGGCGCGCTGGCGGTGGTCGTCGCGCTCGTCACGCAGGGCGTGTTCACGGCGCTGATGGTGCTGGTCGTCGTACTGGCCGTACAGCAGATCGAGGGCCATGTGCTCCAGCCGTTCATCCTCGGCCGCGCGGTCCGGGTGCATCCGCTGGCCGTCGTCCTCGCGGTCGCGGCGGGCGGCCTGGTCGCCGGGATCGGCGGCGCGGTGGTGGCGGTGCCGCTGGTGGCGGTGACCAACACGGTGGTCGGCTACCTGCGGACGTACAGCATGGAGACGGCGCTGCGCACGGCGCCGGAGCCGCGGGGCGCGACCGCGCTCGGTCCGGCGACGGCACCCCCACCCGCGACGGCACCCCCACCCGCGTCCGCGCCGGTCCCGGCACAGGGAGAGGGCGCGGTGGGCCCGGAATGATCTCCGAGCCGGAGATGGTGGGGGACTTCCCGGCCGCGCCGGAGCCCGGGACCGTGACGAGCGCGGGCGGGGAACGCCCCGGGGCGCCGCGCGGCCGCCGGCCGTGGCGGTGGGCCGTGGGCGGCGCGGTGGCCGCTTCGGCGGTGCGGGCGGGTTCTCCGCGTACGGAGCGCAGGAGGAGGTCGACACGCGGGGCTACCGGGTGGGCGAGGGGCTGTGCGAGAAGGCCGAGCTGGCCGCCCTGGGGCTGAGTCCGGGGAAGAAGCCGGCCGACCCGATCGAAATGGTGAGCGAGCACGGCGTCCTGGACAAGGCCACCTGCAGCATGTACTTCGCACCGGCGGGAAGGCCGGACAAGGACGGGTTCACCGTGAACCACCAGGTCGAGATCGTGGCCGAGCTGCACAAGAAGACCGACCCGGAACCGGAGTTCGAGGCCGTTCCCGGCCAGCCCGTCCGGGGGGAGGCGACGCCGCCCGAGCTGCAGGAAGTCCCCGGGCTCGGCGAGAAGGCGTATCTGATACCGCAGCCCGGTGAGTACGACGGCCCGCGGCTGAAGGTCCTGGAGGGGGGCGCGGTGCCGGAAATCCTGGTCACTCCCGGCGTCGACTACCAGGGGGACGGGGACCCGCCCGGCGGCGGGCACGAGCCGGACCTGTCCGCGCTCCCGCCCCTCATGATCGAGGACATGCGGGACCTCATGGCCGCGCTCAGGGACTGACGCGCACGCGTGGCTCAAGGGCCGACGCGCACGCGTGAGGGGCCCCGCGGACGCGATGTCCGCGGGGCCCCTCACATGCGTACTGCCGGCTATTCGGCCAGGACGGCCTCGGAGTCGAGGGTCACGCCGACGGCCTGGATCACCGCGGCGATCTTGAACGCCTCCTGGATGGTGTCGCGCTCGACACCGGCCTTGCGCAGGACCTGCTCGTGCGAGTCCAGGCACTGGCCGCAGCCGTTGATCGCGGAGACCGCGAGCGACCACAGCTCGAAGTCGACCTTCTCCACGCCCGGGTTGCCGATGACGTTCATCCGCAGACCGGCGCGCAGCGTCCCGTACTCCGGGTCGGAGAGCAGGTGGCGCGTGCGGTAGAAGACGTTGTTCATCGCCATGACCGCGGCGGCGGACTTGGCGGCCTGGTACGCCTCGGGCTTGAGGTTGGCCTTCGCCTCCGGCTCCAGCTCACGCAGCACCCTGGGCGAGCGCGAGGCGATCGCGCAGGCCAGGACCGTGCCCCACAGCTGCTGCTGCGGGAGGTCGCTGTTGCCGATGACCGAGCCGAGGTTCAGGCGCAGGTCCTTGGCGTAGTCCGGTACGGCGGCCTTCAGTTCGTCGAGTGCCATGTCAGTCACTCACCCGACAGCAGGGCGACGGGGTCGAGGGTGTTCTCGCCCTTGGTCCAGTTGCACGGGCACAGCTCGTCGGTCTGGAGCGCGTCGAGGACCCGGAGGACCTCCTTGGGGTTACGGCCCACGGAACCGGCGGTCACCATCGTGAACTGGATCTCGTTGTTCGGGTCGACGATGAAGACGGCGCGCTGCGCGAAGCCGTCCTCGCCCTCGATGCCGAGGTCACGCATGAGCTCGTGCTTCGAGTCGGCCAGCATCGGGAACGGCAGGTCGGTCAGGTCCGGGTGGTCCTTGCGCCAGGCGTGGTGCACGAACTCGGAGTCACCGGAGAAGCCGAGGACCTGCGCGTCGCGGTCGGCGAACTCGTCGTTCAGCTTGCCGAAAGCGGCGATCTCGGTCGGGCAGACGAAGGTGAAGTCCTTGGGCCACGCGAAGACGACGCGCCACTTGCCCTCGTAGGACTTGTGGTTGATCTGCTCGAACTCCTTGCCGGCCTCCAGGGAGACACAGGCGGTGAGGTCGTACGTGGGGAACTGGTCACCAACAGTGAGCACACGCGCTCCTTGCAGAGAAGGAAATTCCGTTACGGGAGTTTCCTGGGGGTTGGACGGATCCCCACAGTGACACAGGAAGCATTGATCACGGAAATAGCTAGACTTGCTTGATCCGATCGGAGGTGGTTATCAGTGGCCAGTAGTACCGGAAGCGGCGGGAACGGCGTCAAGGGCAAGCAGCCCAGCCTCGCGCAGCTGCGCGCGTTCGCCGCCGTCGCCGAGTACCTGCACTTCAGGGACGCCGCCGCCGCGATCGGCATGAGCCAGCCGGCGCTGTCCGGGGCGGTCTCGGCGCTGGAGGAGACCCTCGGCGTGCAGCTTGTCGAGCGTACGACGCGCAAGGTGCTGCTGTCTCCGGCGGGGGAGCGGCTCGCGGTGCGGGCCAGGGCCGTGCTCGACGCGGTGGGCGAGCTGATGGAGGAGGCGGAGGCGGTACGGGCGCCCTTCACCGGGGTGCTCAGGCTCGGGGTGATCCCGACGGTGGCGCCGTACCTGCTGCCGACGGTGCTCACGCTCGTACACGAGCGGTACCCGGAACTGGACCTCCAGGTGCACGAGGAGCAGACGTCCTCGCTGCTGGAGGGGCTGGCGGCGGGGCGGCTCGACCTGCTGCTGCTCGCGGTGCCGCTCGGGGTGCCGGGGGTGGCCGAACTGCCGCTGTTCGACGAGGACTTCGTGCTGGTCACGCCGCGGGGCCACGGGCTGGGCGGGCGCGGCGACATACCGCGCGAGGCGCTCAGGGAGCTGCCTCTGCTGCTGCTCGACGAGGGGCACTGCCTGCGCGACCAGGCGCTCGACATCTGCCGGGAGGCGGGCCGTACCCAGGGCGCACCGGTCACGACGACCGCCGCCGGCCTCTCCACGCTGGTGCAGCTGGTCGCGGGCGGACTCGGGGTGACGCTGCTGCCGCGCACGGCGGTGAAGGTGGAGACGGACCGCAACGACCGGCTGGTGACGGGGCACTTCGCCGACCCGGCGCCGTCGCGCCGGGTCGCGCTGGCGATGCGGACGGGGGCGGCGCGCCAGGGCGAGTTCGAGACGTTCGCGCAGGCGCTGCGGGAGGCGATGCGGCGGCTGCCGGTGCGGGTGGTGGCCGGCGCGGGGTGAGGTGCGGGGTCCGGGGCGGAGCTCCGGCCCGGCAAGGGGCGGGCGGGGAGCGGCCCGCAGGGCCGGGGCTCCTACGGGGCCGGGGCTCCTACGGGGCTGGGGGCTCCGTGTCCGTGTCCGTGTCCGCGTCCGGTGCCTTCGGAGGCCGCCCCCGGCGGCGGATCGGCGCCGCCCCGCCGGGGAGCCTGCCGTTCTCCGACAGGGCCCGCCGCAGCAGGAACTCGATCTGCGCGTTGGCGCTGCGCAGGTCGTCGGACGCCCAGCGGACCAGGGCGTCGTACACGACGGGATCCAGCCGCAGCAGCACCTGCTTGCGCTGCCGCTGCTTCCGCTGAGGGGTCTCGTCCGTCACTGGTAAAGAGTGCCGGTGTTGAGGACGGGCTGGGCGGACCGGTCGCCGCACAGCACCACCATCAGGTTGCTGACCATCGCCGCCTTGCGGTCGGGGTCGAGCTCGACGATGTCCTGTTCGGCGATCCGGGTGAGGGCCATCTCGACCATCCCGACCGCGCCCTCGACGATCTGCTTGCGCGCCGCGACGACCGCGCCGGCCTGCTGGCGCTGGAGCATCGCCGACGCGATCTCGGGCGCGTACGCGAGGTGGGTGAAGCGGGACTCGATGATGTGGACCCCGGCCGCCTCGACGCGCGCGTGCAGCTCGACCGCGAGCTTCTCGGTGATCTCCTCGGCGTTGCCGCGCAGGGACAGGCCGTCCTCGTCGTGGGCGTCGTAGGGGTACTCGATGGCGATGTGGCGTACGGCGGCCTCGGTCTGGGTGGCGACGAACTCCAGGAAGTCGTCGACCTCGAACGTGGCCTGCGCGGTGTCCTCCACCTTCCAGACCACGACCGCGGCCAGCTCGATCGGGTTGCCGTAGGCGTCGTTGACCTTGAGGACGGCGGTCTCGTGGTTCCTGATCCGGGTCGAGATCTTCGAGCGGGTGGTCAGCGGGTTGACCCAGCGCAGTCCGTCGGTGCGGATGGTGCCGCGGTAGCGCCCGAAGAGCTGGACGACGCGGGCCTCGCCCGGCGCGACCATGTTGAGGCCGCACATCGCGAAGAACGCGGCGAGGGCGACCAGGACGCCGACGGCGATGAGCGCGGCCTTCGGGCCGGCCGAAGTGAGGGTGGCGCCGAAGACGGCGAGCGCCGCCCCGGCGAGCAGTCCCAGCAGGCCCAGCAGCAGGGCGAGGCCGCCGCCGATGCTGTGCGCGGCCCTCTCGCGGACGCGTGGCGCGGGCATCTCGGGCAGGTCGGTCGGTACGGGCGTGCTGGTCACGGACATGATCGTCCCCCGGTTTCGTGTGCTGGCGGTGGTTCGGCTTACCTAGCAAATTGATATCACTTTTTCGGGGTCCGTAAACCCGGGCGGGGGTTTTCGCAACCCTGGAGCCCCTTCATGAGTCGGTTCCGGTGAGGCGGGTGCTGATTGTCACGTACGGAAAAGAGTGGATCGACAGCCCTTTGTCCGCATGGGTGGTGTTAGTTTTCTGAGCTGACATCCGGGGGCTCGATGAGCGGAGTTACGGACCAATGGGCCGAGCAGAAGCGAGACAGGACCGGAAGCGCGGTGCGCGCCGGGCGAGGAAGGAGGGAGGCATACGCCGCTTCTTCACCTGGAGGAAACTGCTGGGCACCTTCTTCGGGCTCTGCCTGCTCATGATGGGCGTCTTCGTGGCGCTGTACATATGGGTGCCCGTGCCGGCGGCCAATGCCGAGGCCGAGCTCCAGAGCAACGTCTACAAGTACAGCGACGGCAAGATCATGGCCCGGACCGGCAAGGTCAACCGTGAGATAGTCCCGCTCTCCCGCATCCCCAAGGACGTCCAGACCGCCTTCGTCGCCGCCGAGAACCAGAACTTCTACAAGGACTCCGGCGTCGACTTCAGGGGCACCGCCCGCGGCCTGCTCAACACCGTCACGGGCAAGGGCAAGCAGGGTGGCTCGACCATCACCCAGCAGTACGTCAAGAACTACTACCTGACCCAGGACCAGACGGTCACCCGCAAGCTCAGGGAGCTTGTGATCTCCATCAAGGTGGACCGGAAGAAGGACAAGTCGTACATCCTGGCCGGTTATCTCAACACCAGCTACTTCGGACGCGGCGCGTACGGCATCCAGGCCGCGGCCCAGGCGTACTACGGCGTCGACGCCGAGAAGCTGTCCGTCGAACAGGGCGCGTACCTCGCGGCGCTCCTCCAGGCCCCCAGCCAGTACGACTGGGCGGCGGCCAGCCCGACCGGCCGGAAACTGGTCAAGGAGCGCTGGAACTACGTACTCGACAACATGATCGAGATGAGGGCGCTCGACCGGGCCGAGCGCGACGCCATGGAGTTCGACATACCGCGGAACCCCAAGGGTGCCGCCGGCATGGAGGGCCAGACCGGCTACATGGTCGACGCCGCGAAGGCCGAGCTGAAGAAGCAGGGTGTCAGCGAGGCCGAGTTCGACGCGGGCGGCTGGACGATCACGCTCAACATCGACGAGAAGCGCCAGAAGGCGCTGGAGCGGGCGGTCGAGCAGCAGCTGGAGTCCCAGCTCGACCGCAGGAACAACAAGGTCGACGCGACCCTCCAGGCCGGCGCGACCTCGGTGGACCCGAAGACCGGCGAGGTCGTCGCGATGTACGGGGGCGTGGACGCCACCAAGCACTACCTCTCCAACGCCACGCGCTCCGACTACCAGCCGGCCTCGACCTTCAAGCCCGTCGTCCTCGCCGCCGCCCTGGAGAACGACTCCAAGACGCAGGACGGCGAGCCGATCACGCCCCACACGGTCTACGACGGCACCAGCAAGCGCCCCGTCGAGGGCAGCCCCACCCCCTTCGCCCCGCAGAACGACCTGGGCAGGAGCTTCGGACCCATCCCCGTCGAGCAGGCCATGGCCAATTCGGTCAACTCCGTCTTCGCGCAGATGGCCGTGGACGTCGGCCCCGCGCGCGTCAAGGAGACCGCCCTCGACCTGGGCATGGAGGACAAGGGCGGCTTCGACGAGCGCCCCGCCATGTCCCTCGGTGTGATGGGCGCCAGCACGATGGACATGGCGGGCGTCTACGCGACGCTCGACAACCACGGCGAGAAGGTCACGCCGACCATCGTGAAGTCCGCGGAGCACAAGGACCGCGAGGGCGGCAGGGTGGATCTCCCCGAGCCGGCCGCCGAGCAGGTCGTCGACCGGTCGACGGCGGACAGCGTGACCAAGGTGCTGACCGGAGTCGTGAAGAACGGTACGGGGCGCCAGGTCTACAGCCCGGCCTACAACGCGGCGGGCAAGACCGGCACGTCGGAGAAGAACCGGTCCGCCTGGTTCGTCGGCTACACCCCCGAACTCTCCACCGCCGTGGCCATCTTCGGCGAGTCAACGAAGCCGGGCGGCGGGCAGGTCTCCCTGACCGGTACCGCCAACGCCGGCCGCGCCAGCGGTGGCGGTTTCCCCGCCAAGATCTGGGCGGACTACACCCGCGGCGCCCTGGGCGGCGGATCCGACGCCGACTTCGACCTGGAGATCGGCCCGGACGACACCTACTCGCCCCCGCCGGCCGACACCCCCGAACCGACCCGTACGCCGACCACGCCCCCGGCGACCCCGACCACGCCGCCGGCCGATACGCCGTCCAGCACGCCCCCGAGCCGTACGCCGACGAGCGAGTCCCCGGACCCGACCGAGACGGTCACCCCGCCCGCCACCGGCGGCGGTGACACCGGGGGCACCGACGGCGGTGCGGACGACGGCGGCGCCACGGACGGCGGTGCGGACGACGGCGGCGCCACGGACGGCGGCGACACCGGCGGCGGCGACACGGGCGGTGACACCGGCGGTGGCGACACCGGCGGCGGCATCACCGAGGGCGGCACGGACATCGGCGGCCGCGACGACGCCCGGCCGCCGCGCCCCTGACGGACCGCGCCGCACATGGCTGCGGCGGGCACCCGGGGTGCCCGCCGCAGCCGTACGCACCGAGCGGTCACGGGCGGGTGGCCAGCTCGAACCAGACGACCTTGCCGGACGACAGCCGCGTCGCGCCCCACCGTCTCGCCAGCCGGTTCACCAGGAAGAGCCCGCGCCCGCCCTCGTCCGTCTCCCGCGCCCGCCGCTGCCTCGGCAGCTGCGGCGAGTCGTCGCCGACCTCGCAGCGCAGGACATCCGTACGCAGCAACCGCAGCGTCACGGGCCGCTCGGCGTACCGCACCGCGTTCGTCACCACCTCGCTGACCAACAGCTCCACCGAGTCGCTCAGCTCCTCCAGGCCCCAGCGGACCAGCGCGCGCCGCGCCAGCCTGCGGGCCCGGCCGGGCGCCTGCTCCTCCGGCTCCAGGAACCAGTACGCCACATCGCTCGGCGCGATCCCGTCGAAACGGGCGGCGAGCAGCGCGATGTCGTCGTCGCGGTCGCCGGGCCCGAGCATGTCGAGTACGTCGTCGCACAGCGCTTCCAGCGGCGGGGAGTGGTCGGGTCCCGTCAGCTGTGCGGTGGCGGCGAGCCTCTCCCGCAGCTGCTCGATGCCCGTCCAAACGTCCCGCAGCCGCGACTCGACCAGGCCGTCGGTGTACAGCAGCAGCGTGGCACCCGCCGGGGCGTCCAGCTCGACGGCCTCGAAGTCGACCCCGCCGACGCCGATGGGGGCGCCCGGCGGCACCCGCAGCACCTCGGCCCGGCCGCCCAGGTGCAGCAGTACGGGCGGCGGGTGCCCCGCGTTGGCGATGGTGATCCGGTGCGAGACCGGGTCGTACACGGCGTACAGGCAGGTCGCCATGCGGTCCGAGCCCAGCCGCTGCGCCTGCTCGTCGAGGTGGTGCAGGACCTCCTGCGGCGGCAGGTCGAGACCGGCGAGGGTCTGCGCCGTCGTCCGCAGCTGGCCCATGATCGCGGCGGACGTCATGGAGTGCCCCATGACGTCGCCGACGACGAGCGCGACGCGGCTGCCCGGCAGCGGGATCGCGTCGTACCAGTCGCCGCCGACGCGGGCCGTCTCGGCGGCCGGCAGGTAGCGCGAGGCCAGCTTGACGCCGGTCGGCTGCGGGAGCGAGTCGGGCAGCATGGTGCGCTGGAGCTCGTCGGCGATGTACGCCTCGCGTCCGTACAGCACCGCCTTGTCGATGCCGAGCGCCGTGTGCGTCGCCAGCTGGGCGGCGACCAGCAGGTCGTTCGCCTCGAAGGCGGGCCGCTCCGGGCGGCGCAGGAACACGGCGGCGCCGATCACCCGGCGCCGGCCGCGCAGCGGCGCGAGGATCGCACGGTGTCCGCCCGGCAGTCCCATGGAGTCCCCGAGCAGCTCGGGCAGGGCCGCCCGGGCGGACGCGGAGTCGCCGAACACCGGGCGTACGCCCCTGAGCACCTCGGCGAGGGCCCCGCCGCTGCGCACTTCGCACAGCTGCGGCGCGGGCATCGGCTCGACCTGGAGGTCGAACTCCTCGGCTCCGTCGTCGGTTAAACGCAGCCGGTCGGTACGGCGCAGGCGCAGCATGAACGGCACGGCGGGACGCTCGTCGCCGACCGGGAGCGGGTCGCGCAGGTACACGAGGATCGCGTCGGTGAAGGTCGGCACGGACGCCCGGCACAGGCCGAGCACGATCTCGTCGAGGTCGATGCCACGCGCGATCCGCCGCGTCGCCGCCCCCACGAACCGCAGCCGGTCCCCCTCTCCCCTGGTCACCCCGGCGGGCTCCGGGGATCCGTCGGCGGCCGGCGGGGGAGCCGCCGCGGGACCTGGCACCATCGCGGGCACCTCCTCCTGCCGTGGCCGGGCGCGCTCGTGCGGCCGGGCGACCAGAGGCTGCCGGCCTTCGTGCGAGGTGGACTGGTGCTCCGTCACGCGTGGGGTTCCGTCCGTCCGGGGAGCTTGTGCGAGGCAATCGCTCTGTGGGGCGGTATACCCGCTCTGCGGGCGGCCTCGACAGGGTGGCGGTCCTGGAACTCCGCGGACTTGCTCGCGAGCACGGCTCCACCCCCCTGTGGTGACATACGGTCAATTCCTTTTCCGAGGCCGCCGGTTGCCGACGGGCCCGGTGCGTCCAGTGCGCTCGGTGTTGCGGAAGACGATCCTACGTTTGACCCATGGGGGCGTATCAAGGGTCTCACGGTGCCATGTGAACAGGAGTGCGGTCCCAGTCATCGGGCAACCGGGGAACGGCCCACCTCGGATCGGGCCGCCAGTGCTCCCAGCCGTCGCGGAACGGGGACCCCCACGCGCTGATCACGTCGACCGCGGCCCGCCCCGCCTCCCGGACCCGCCGCGCCTGGGCGGCGCTCAGCAGCCCCACCCGGCGGGCCTGCGCGAACTCGTCCTCGTCGAGCCAGTACCAGGCGCGGTCCGGGTGCACGGAGATGTCGAGGAAGTGGTCCTCGGAGTCGACCCCGCCCGCCCAGCGGGTGCGTGGCTCCTCCAGGTTCACGTACCAGTTCTTGAACCGCCAGCCCTGGTCCCAGAACAGCCACACCGACCAGGGCTCGCCGGGCCGCGCCAGCTTCAGCACGCCGGTGCCCCGCCATCGCGAGGTGGTCGTGGTGCGCGGCGCCGTGTAGCGGGTGGCGAGCGGCTCCTCGTGCACGGGCGTGCCGTCCGCCAGCACCGGCCGCACGCACGGGGTGCCCGGTGCCATCCACACCGCGAGGAGTTCCTCGGTGTCGCGGACGACCGTGACGGGGCGGCAGATGTGGATCCTGTCGGAGGCGTTGCCGCGGTAGCGCCAGAGGATGTGGTCCCCCGGCGCCCAGCGCGCCCCGCCTGCCTCAGTCGCCGTATCTGTCATGAGCAGATCTTAGGAGTACGGGTGGCGGGGCGCTGCGACCGAGGTCACGGCTGCGTCGGAGGTGGGTCAGAGGTACGTCACGGATGCGTCATGCGCAGCACGTCCAGTGCCTCGTCGAGCTGGGCCACGGTGAGGTCGCCCCGCTCGACGTACCCGGACTCCAGGACGACCTCGCGGATGGTCTTCTGCTCGGCGAGGGACTTCTTGGCGACCTTCGCGGCCTCTTCGTAGCCGATGTACTTGTTGAGCGGGGTGACGACGGACGGCGACGACTCCGCGTACGTGCGGGCCCGTTCGGCGTTGGCCGTGATGCCGTCGACCGTACGGTCGGCCAGCAGCCGGGACGCGTTGGCGAGCAGCCGCACCGACTCCAGGAGGTTCTTCCCCATCACCGGGAGCATGACGTTGAGTTCGAAGTTGCCCGCGGCGCCGGCCGCCGCGACCGTCGCGTCGTTGCCCGTCACCTGGGCCGCGACCATCAGAACGGCCTCGGGAATGACCGGATTGACCTTGCCGGGCATGATCGAGGAGCCCGGCTGGAGATCCGGAAGGCTGATCTCGGCCAATCCGGCGCGCGGTCCCGAGGCCATCCAGCGCAGGTCGTTGCAGATCTTGGTGAGGGAGACCGCGACCGTACGGAGCTGGCCGGACGTCTCGACGAGTCCGTCCCGCGCGCCCTGCGCCTCGAAGTGGTCGCGGGCCTCGGTGAGCGGCAGACCGGTGGCGCGGGTGATCTCGGCGATGACGGCGGCGGAGAAGCCGGGCGGGGTGTTGATGCCGGTGCCCACCGCCGTTCCTCCGAGGGGGAGTTCGGCCAGGCGGGGCAGGGAGGCCCGCAGCCGCTCGACGCCGTACCTGACGGCCGCCGCGTAGCCGCCGAACTCCTGGCCGAGGGTGACGGGCGTGGCGTCCATCAGGTGGGTACGGCCGGACTTGACGACGTCCGCGAACTGGGCCGCCTTGCGCTCCAGGGAGGCCGCGAGGTGGTCGAGGGCCGGGATCAGATCACCCGTCACGGCGGCGGTCGCCGCGATGTGGATGGACGACGGGAACACGTCGTTGGACGACTGCGAGGCGTTCACGTGGTCGTTGGGGTGGACGGGGCTGCCGAGGCGCTCGGTGGCGAGCGTGGCGACGACCTCGTTCATGTTCATGTTGGAGGACGTGCCGGAGCCGGTCTGGAAGACGTCCACCGGGAAGTGCTCGTCCCAGTGCCCCTGGGCCACCTCCCCGGCCGCCTCCTGGACCGCCCGCGCGATGTCCTTGTCGAGTACGCCGAGTTCGGCGTTGACCTGGGCGGCGGCCGCCTTGATGCGGGCCAGGGCCTCGATGTGGGCGCGCTCCAGGCGCTGCCCGGAGACGGGGAAGTTCTCCACGGCCCGCTGGGTCTGGGCCCGCCACTTGGCGTGCGCCGGCACGCGCACCTCGCCCATCGAGTCGTGCTCGACGCGGTAGCCGTCCTGGTGGTCGTCGGTCGTCATGGTCGCGTACCTCCTGTGGAAAGTTCGGAAAAGTTGAGCACTTGTCTTGTTCTGCGTATTCCCAAGTCGCCTACCCGCCAGTAAATACCGGGGGTAACAACAAACCGGGGAGGCGCAATGCAGCGCACACGGCTCAGACTCCGCACTACGGCCCTTCGCTCCACGGTCGTCGCGGCCGCCGCACTCGCGGCGGCCGTCGGCGGCCTCGCGGCAACAACCCCCGCCACCGCCGCCGACAGGATGTCATCGGCGTCCACCCCCCTTCCGGCCGAGCTGGAGGCCGTCCGCGCGGCCGAGGCCACCAAGCTCTACGGCGACCCGGCCGAGCGGCCCATGGACCGGCGCAAGACCGGGCTGATCTCCCTGGGTGACAGCGAGATATCCGGCGAGGGCGTCGGCACGTACGAACCCGGCACCAACCGCCCCGGCAACTGGTGCCACCGCTCGCCGGACGCCGCGATCCACCGCACCGGCATCCCGGCCGACGTCACGTACAACGTCTCCTGCTCGGGCGCGCACACCGGCAACATCAGGATCGGCGGGACCAAGCAGTACGCCGACGAGCTGGTCCAGAGCGACAACCTGGCCGTCAAGGCCCGCAACACCCGCATCAAGATGGTCCTGCTGGTCGCCGGCGCCAACGACGACCTCCAGTTCGGCCCGGTGATGACGGACTGCGTCACGCGCTGGCTGACCCTCCAGGGCCCTTGCGGACCCAAGTACGCCCCGGGCTGGCAGGCGCGCGTCGACGGCCTCGTCCCCAAGGTGGAGCAGACGGTCCGGGACCTGCGCAGCGTCATGCGCGACGCCGGGTACGCCGACGGCGACTACAAGATGGTCGTGATGGGCTACCCCAGCCCCATCGGCCCCGACATCAAGGACAACCCGAACTTCCCCGGCAAGATCCCCGGGGGGTGCGCCGGGTACGACTCGGACGCGGCCTGGGGCCGCAACAGCGCGGTACCGGCCTTCGAGCGCGGCATGCGCAGGGCGGCGGCCAGTACCGGCTCCGTCTACCTCGACAACTCCCGCCTCTTCCACGGCCACGAGGTGTGCATGGAGGACCCCTGGGCGCGCGGCCTCTACATCGACCTGTCCAAGCCGGGCCTCCCGGACGAGAACTCGGTCCGCCAGTCCTTCCACCCGAACATCCGCGGCCACGAGGCCTTCGCGTCCTGCCTCACCCAGATGTACGGCTCCGGGCTGCGCGAGGCGAGCTGCGCGGACCCGGCGAGTACGGGAAAGCCGGTGCTCTTCGCGGGGGCGTGGGACGACGCGTACGGGCCGCTGAGGAACGCGGAAACGGGCACCTGCGCCGACATACCCGGATCGACGACGCGCAAGGGGACGGCGGTCGGCGGCTGGGACTGCCACGGCGGCCGGAACCAGGGCTGGTGGTACGACGCCGACCGGAAGTCGCTCCGCACGGAACTGAGCCACGACCGGTGCCTCGACGTGCCGGGAGCGAAGTACGAGGCGGGCACGGGCCTGGTCCTCTGGGACTGCTCGGGCGCGGCGAACCAGCAGTTCGTGCGTGACGGCTCCACGATCCGCCCGGCGGCGTCGACGGGCCTGTGCGTGACGCTCGCGGCGGCCAAGGACCCGCTGCGGCTCCAGCCCTGCACGGGCGCGGCGGACCAGCGCTTCGCGTAACCGGGGACCGCCCCGGACCCCGGTCGCCGGACGGGCCCGCTCTCCCCGGCCCGTCCGGCGGCCGGGGGCTACGTCCGCGGGCGGCGACGCCTAGGCCAGGCCGGGACCCCGTACCGGGATCGAGGTGAACGTCGGGGCAGGGGCGGGCTCGGTGAAGAAGTCGTTGCCCTTGTCGTCCACCACGATGAACGCCGGGAAGTCCTCCACCTCGATCCGCCAGACCGCCTCCATGCCGAGCTCCTCGTACTCGACGACCTCGACCTTCTTGATGCAGTCCTGCGCGAGCCGGGCGGCCGGCCCGCCGATCGACCCGAGGTAGAAGCCGCCGTGCGCGCCGCAGGCGTCCGTGACCTGCTTGCTCCTGTTGCCCTTGGCGAGCATGACCTTCGAGCCGCCCGCCGCCTGGAACTGCTCGACGTAGGAGTCCATCCGGCCGGCCGTCGTCGGACCGAAGGAACCGGACGCGTACCCCTCGGGGGTCTTGGCGGGGCCGGCGTAGTACACCGGGTGGTCCTTCAGGTACTGCGGCATCTCCTCGCCCGCGTCCAGCCGCTCCTTGATCTTGGCGTGCGCGATGTCGCGGGCGACGACGAGCGGGCCGGTCAGCGAGAGCCGCGTCTTGACGGGGTACTTGGTGAGCTCGGCGAGGATCTCGCCCATCGGCCGGTTGAGGTCGATCCTGACGACGTCACCGGCCTCGTCCAGCTGCTCGTCCGTCGTGTCCGGAAGGAACCGCGCCGGGTCCTTCTCCAGCTGCTCCAGGAAGACGCCCTCGGCCGTGATCTTCGCGACCGCCTGGCGGTCCGCCGAGCAGGACACGGCGATCGCGACGGGCAGCGAGGCGCCGTGGCGCGGCAGCCGCACCACGCGCACGTCGTGGCAGAAGTACTTGCCGCCGAACTGCGCGCCGATGCCGATCTTCTGCGTCAGCTCGAAGACCTTCTCCTCCAGCTCCCTGTCGCGGAAGCCGTGGCCGGTCGGCGAGCCCTCGGAGGGCAGCTCGTCCAGGTAGTGCGCGGAGGCGTACTTCGCGGTCTTGAGCGCGAACTCGGCCGACGTGCCGCCGACGACGATCGCCAGGTGGTACGGCGGGCAGGCGGCCGTGCCCAGCGAGCGGATCTTCTCCTCCAGGAACTTCATCATGGAGGCCTCGTTGAGGACCGCCTTCGTCTCCTGGTAGAGGAAGGACTTGTTGGCGGAGCCGCCGCCCTTCGCCATGAAGAGGAACTTGTACGCGCCGCCGTCGGTCGCGTACAGCTCGATCTGCGCGGGCAGGTTCGAGCCGGTGTTCTTCTCCTCCCACATGGTCAGCGGGGCCATCTGCGAGTAGCGCAGGTTGAGCTTGGTGTACGCGTCGAAGACGCCGTGCGAGAGGGCCTCCTCGTCGCCGCCCTCGGTCAGGACGTTCTGGCCGCGCTTGCCCATGACGATCGCCGTGCCGGTGTCCTGGCACATCGGCAGGACGCCCGCCGCCGCGATGTTCGCGTTCTTCAGCAGGTCCAGGGCCACGAACTTGTCGTTCGAGGACGCCTCCGGGTCGTCGACGATCCGGCGCAGCTGGGCGAGGTGCGCCGGCCGCAGGTAGTGCGAGATGTCGTGCATCGCCTCGGCGGCGAGGGTGCGCAGCGCCTCGGGTGCGACCTTGAGGAACGTACGGCCGTCGGCCTCGAAGGTGGAGACACCCTCGGCGGTCACCAGGCGATACGGCGTGGTGTCCTCTCCCAGGGGGAGCAGATCGGAGTACGCAAACTCTGGCATTACGGCCATTCCTCACTCGGCAGACGGCAACTGGCCTCCGTTGGCGCAGCGCGTCCACCAGCGTAAGACTCCGGTGGAGGGCGGGGTCTGTGAGGTAAGGCTCAGTCGGCGGGCCTCCGCACTAGTCGCGATCTATCGCGTTTGGGTACGCTGGGACGGTGGACCTCGACAAGAACCATCCAGCGCCCACCCCCCGAGAGCCCGCCCTCCGCGCGTCCGACGCGGACCGCGACCGGATCGCGGACATCCTGCGCGACGCCATGGCCGAGGGCAGGCTGACCGCCGAGGAGCACTCCGACCGCATCGACGCGGCCTACCGCGCCAAGACCGTCGCCGAACTGGAGCCGCTGGTCCAGGACCTGCCCGTCCCCGGCGGCGCCCGCGGCGGGCAGGCCGCGGCGGCGTACGGGCCGGACGATCCCTCGGCGCCGGCCCTGGCGGAGAACCTGGTCGCGGTCTTCAGCGGCTCGACGCGCAAGGGGCGGTGGCGGATCGGCCGCAGGACCAACGCCTTCGCGCTCTTCGGCAGCGTGGAGATCGACCTCACCGAGGCGCTCTTCGGGCAGCGGTTGACGGTGATCAACGCGACCTCGATCTTCGGCCACGTCGAAGTCCGCGTCCCCGAGAACATCACGCTGCGCGGCAGCGGCACCGGGATCTTCGGCGACTTCGAGGTCGACACCCTCGAAGCCCGCAATCCCGAGGCGCCGGTCGTGGTGGTCAACGGCTACTCGGTCTTCGGCAGCATCGAGGCGAAGCCCAAGCGCGGAAAGCGCATCGCGGACCTGCACGGTCGCATGCGCAAACACCTCGGACACTGACGCGGTTCGAAACCCTGTGCATAGGCGCGCGCACAGCGGGTAGGGAGTGCTGCATCGCTGCTCGCTCCCGAAGACGTCGTCAGGAGTAGACCGTGCTGCATCCGCCGCATCAGTCCCTGCAGGTCGCCGCCGTTCCGTCGCAGCGTGCGCCGGCCCGGGACCAGGCCGGCCCATGGCACACGGAGGCGGTGTGCCGCCGGGACGAGGCCGGGCTGTTCTTTGCCCCTTCGAAGGAGCCGACGGCCGCGAGACTGGCCCGGGAGGAAGCCGCGAAGGGCGTCTGCGCGCGGTGTCCCGTGATGATCGAGTGCCGGGAGCACGCACTGCTCCAGCCCGAGCCGTACGGCGTCTGGGGCGGCCTGACGGCGGCCGAGCGCCGGGTGGTGCTGGCCAGGCGCAGGCGGCGCGAGATGGAGCTGAAGGCCGCCTCGCCCGGAAACCGGATCGCCGCCGCGGGCTGACCCGCGCCGCCCACTCCCCCTTCTCGCTCCCTCCGGCTCCGCTTCCCCCTTCCGTGCGTCTCAACTGACCTGCCTTTTCATGTCAGTTGTGCGAGCATCGGACGGGGTGCGTGTGGCGCGCGCCACCTGAGGCGGACCGAGGTGCACGGGGAGTCGCATGGACCGCAGGCACGGCACGGAAGTCAGGTTCGAGGTGGCCGCGGGCCCGGATCGTGACGCGGATCTGCGGTCCCTCCACAAGTGGCTTTCCGACGACCTGTCGCTGCGCGGTCACGCGCGCATCGACAAGGTCGCGCAGGACACCGCGGCGCAGGGCCGGATGGGGTTCGACGCGGAGGCCGTGGCCGCGCTGGTGTCCATGGCCGCCGCGGTGGCCCAGCTGCCGATCTCGTTCGACGCGTGGCGGAAGGCGCGCAGGCCGCGCAGCCCGGTGACGGTCAATGTCTTCGGCGCGGACCCCGAGCAGATCGCGGAGATCCTGCGCGCGCACGGGCAGGAGCCCCCGGCGGCGGACCCGGACCCGCACCCTTCGGCGGCGACGGATCCGGAGACCCCGGCAGCGGGCCCCGGCTCCCCGGACGGCGCTCCGCCGAGCCTCGGCGGACACACCCCGTGACGGCCGCCGTCCGCCCCTCGGGGGCCCCGCTGCCGCCGGAGGGCGGGGCGCGGCGGATCGACCCGGACCGCTCCGCGTGCGTGCTGATCGGGGTCGACAAGTACCCCGGCGGCAAGGGCCTCGCACCACTGCGCAGTGTCCGGCACAACCTCACCGAACTGCGCGGAGTGCTGACCGACAGGTCGGTCTGGGGCATTCCCGACGACCGGATCGTGACCGTCTCGAACCCGAAGACCTCCGCCGAGATCTGCGACCCGATCAGGGCCGCGGCCGAGCTGGCACTGGACACCCTGCTGGTCTACTACGCGGGTCACGGCCTGCTCGACCGGGACGACAGCAGGCTCTGCCTCACCGTCCCCGGCTCCAGCGAGGACAAGCCGGAGACCTGCGTGGACGCGGGCTACGTGCGCCGTGCGATGAAGGACAACGGCGCCGCGATGCGCCGGGTGCTGATCCTCGACTGCTGCTTCAGCGGCAAGGTGCTCCAGATGTCGCCGGCCACGGCCGGGGCCGTGGCCGCGGATCTCGGGGTGCGGGCGGCGGTCAAGACCCTGCGGAACATCAAGGGCTCGTACGTGATGACCTCCGCCACGCACGACCGCCCGTCCCACGCGCCGGACCCGGACGACTGCAGCGTCTTCACCGGGGAGCTCGTCGACGTACTGCGCAAGGGTGTTCCGGACGGGCCGGAGATGCTCGGGCTGCACGCCGTCTTCCAGGAGGTCAGGGACCGGGTCGCCGGGAGGGAGGACCTGCCCACGCCCCAGGAGCCCCAGGACGAGAGCCAGAACGGCGTCGGCGACCTGGAGTTCGTCCGCAACCTCGCCGTACTCCCGCCGCTGCTTGCACCCGACCCCGTGGTCCCCGCGACGCGCAGGCGGCGCTGGCCGTGGGCCACCGCGGCCGGCGTGCTGGGGCTGGGGATCGGGTTCGCCACGATGCCGGCCGTCCACTGGTGGCAGGAGAGCGTCCGCGAGCCGGTCTTGGCGGTGGGAGAGTGCGCCGAGGGCGCCGTCCTGCTCGACCACTCCGACGCGCTCGACAAGAAGGAGGCCGACGGCGAGAAGGTGTCGGGCCTGTCGGGCCTCGCGCTCCTCCCCGGCGGGAACGGCGAGGCGCTCGCGCTCGCCGACAACGACTTCAACCGGGTCTTCCCGCTGCGGCTCGGCGGTCCCGAGGCCCTGGAGCCCTCGGCGGGGACCGCCACCACGCTGCGCCCCGCGCCGGGCGGCAGACTGCCCGACTGGATCGACGCGGAGGCGCTGGTCGTGGAGAAGGGCGGCCGGACGATCCTGGTCGCCGCGGAGACGGGCCCCGCCATTCGCAGGTTCGACCTGGCGACCGGCCGCCAGGTCGGCGCGGACCTGCCCGTGCCGAAGGAGTTCAAGCCCTGGCCGGCCGGCGGTGCCCAGACCGGCCGCACCATCGAGGCGCTCGCCCTCAGCCCCGACGGCCGCCACCTGTACGCCGGAATGGAGGCGTCGCTGTCCCAGGACGGCGACGAGCGCGGCCGCAACCTGCTGCGCATCCAGCGCTACAAGGGCACGCCGGGCGGCTCGTACGTACCGGACCGGCAGTATGCCTACCGGGCCGCGGACGGGCTCTATCTGACCGAACTGGTGGCGGTCGGCGAGAACGAGCTGCTGGCCCTGGAGCGCCAGTACGCCGCCGGGGTCGGCAACGCGGTCCGCGTCCAGCGGCTGTCGCTCGGGGGCGCGCAGGACGTGACGGGGGAGCGGGCGCTGTACCGCAGGCCGGCCGACGAGTTCGTACGCAGCGACAAGCTCTTCGACCTCGCCGACTGCCCGGGCGGAGACCCCGGGCAGGTGGCCGTGGAGGGCCCGCAGGCGAACCCGCTGCTCCAGAACGCGGAGGGGATGGCGCTCGGTGAGCCGTGGACCGGGGGCAAGCGGAAGGGGTGGCGGCCGCTCTATCTCGTCTCCGACGACAACCTCAACGACGTGCAGATCACGCGTCTGTACCTGCTCGCCGTACGGGTGTAGGGAACGGCGCCCCCCCCGGACGAGCGGGGCGCCGTCACGCGGCCGGGGCCCCTACTTCGCGCGGTCGAAGTCGATGGCGCTGTAGGCGCGCAGCTTCGAGAGGCGGTGCGTCGAGTCGATCTGGCGGATCGTGCCCGACTTGGAGCGCATCACCAGGGACTGGGTGGTGGCGGTCTCGGCGCGGTAGCGGACGCCGCGCAGCAGCTCGCCGTCGGTGATGCCGGTGGCGACGAAGAACACGTTCTCGCCGCTGACCAGGTCGTTCGTGTGCAGCACGCGGTCGAGGTCGTGTCCCGCGTCGATGGCCTTCTGGCGCTCGGCCTCGTCCTTGGGCCACAGCTTGCCCTGGATGGTGCCGCCGAGGCACTTGATCGCGCAGGCCGAGATGATGCCCTCGGGCGTACCGCCGATGCCCATGAGCAGGTCGACGCCGGTGCCTTCGCGCACCGCCATGACCGAGCCCGCGACGTCGCCGTCCGAGATGAACTTGATCCGCGCGCCCGTCTCGCGGATCTCCTTGACGATGCCCTCGTGGCGGGGGCGGTCGAGGATCATCACGGTGACGTCTTCGGGGGTCGAGTGCTTGGCCTTCGCGACCCGGCGGATGTTGACCGAGACAGGGGCGTTGATGTCGACGAAGTCGGCGGCCTCGGGGCCGGTGACCAGCTTCTCCATGTAGAAGACCGCGGACGGGTCGAACATGGTGCCGCGGTCGGCCGCCGCGAGCACGGCGATGGCGTTCGGCATGCCCTTGGCGTTGAGCGTGGTGCCGTCGATCGGGTCGACGGCGATGTCGACCTCGGCGCCGGTGCCGTCGCCGACGCGTTCCCCGTTGAACAGCATCGGGGCTTCGTCCTTCTCGCCCTCGCCGATGACGACGATGCCGTTCATCGAGACGGTCGAGACGAGGGTCCGCATGGCCTTCACCGCTGCGCCGTCCGCGCCGATCTTGTCACCGCGGCCGACCCACCGCCCGGCGGCCATGGCAGCGGCCTCGGTGACCCGGACGAGCTCCAGGGCCAGGTTGCGGTCGGGGGCCTCGGGCGAGACCTCGAGCTGAGACGGAAGATGGTGCTCGGTCATCGGAGCGCACCTTTCTGTACGGCGACGGCCGGATAAAGAGGGTGTCGCCGACTCTATCGGTACGTCGACAAAATGAGCAGAGGGGGGCACGTATGAGCGGCATATCGGGATGAGCCGCCCCCCGCGCGGGCGGCGTCCGGGTATGGGGGACGATGGGGGAGTGGCAGGTATGAAAGGCAAGCAGACGGTCCGGGGCATGGTGCTGTCGATGTCGGTGATCGGCATCGCCGCCGCGAGCATGTACATGTTCATCCCGCACGACGACTCGGTGGACCCGCTGAAGCCGGTCGACTACCGCGTCGAGCTCGTCACGGCGCGGCGGGCCGCGCCGTATCCGGTGGCGGCCCCGGTGGGGCTCCCGGAGGCCTGGAAGCCGACGTCCGTCTCCTACGACCGGCAGGCCGGCGACGCCTGGCACCTGGGCTTCCTCGACCCCGAGCAGGAGTACGTCGCGGTCGAGCAGTCGTCCGGGCCCGCGGAGAAGTTCGTCCGCGAGGTCAGTCGGCAGGCGACGAGGACCGGGAAGACCCTGCGGGTCGGCGGGGAGGGCTGGCAGCGCTGGGAAGGCCCGAAGTACGACGCGCTGGTGCGCGAGGAGAAGGGCGTGACGACGGTGGTCACGGGGACGGCGTCGCAGGAGCGGCTGACCGAGATGGCCGAGGCGCTGGAAGCCGGGAAGGGCTGAGCCGCCGGGCCGCTCCGAGGCTCCGCCGGAGCGCTGGACATGACGAAGCCGCCGTAACCCCTGGGTTACGGCGGCTTTCTCGTGTCCCGTCGTCCTTCGTCCGGACGGACCGGCGTCAGACGGTGGTGACGACCTCGTCGTAGGCCAGGCGCGGGGAGCGCGGGAACCACGCGTCGTCGCCGGGCTTGCCGATGTTGACGATCATCAGCGGGGTGTGGTCGCCGTCCAGGAACTCCTTCTGGACGGCGGCGAAGTCGAAGCCGGTCATCGGGCCCGCGGCCAGGCCGGCGGCGCGGACGCCCACGATGAAGTACGCGGCCTGGAGGGCGGCGTTGAGGCCGGCGGCCGCCTCGCGGGCCGGGCGCTCCGAGAAGAACATGTCCTTGGCCTGCGGGAAGTGCGGGAACAGGGCCGGGAGCTCCTCGTGGAACTCGTTGTCGGCGGCCAGGATCGCGACCAGCGGGGCGGAGGCGGTCTTCGGCTGGTTGCCCTCGGCCATGAGCGGGACGAGGCGCTCGCGGGCCTCGGGGGAGCGGACCAGGACGACACGCAGCGGCGACTGGTTGAACGCGGTCGGACCGAACTTGACCAGGTCGTAGATCGCCTGGACCTGCTCCTCGGTCACCGGCTCGTCGGTGAAGGTGTTCGCGGTGCGGGCCTCGCGGAAGAGGAGGTCCTGGGCGGCGGCGTCGAGAACGAGAGACATGCGGCTTGCCTTCCGGGCGTACGAGGGGGGTGGGGCAAAGGGGTCGAGCAGTGACTTCACCGTAGGTCAAAGTAGGTTAACTTTCAACTAAAGCGAGGGTGTCGTGATCGGCCTCACAGTGCCCGTCCGGACCCCGCCCGGCCTCTTTCCCCGCCCGGCCTTCAGCTCTCGTCCGCGAGCACGGCGTCCAGGCGGGCCCTGGCCCCGTCCAGCCAGCGCCGGCAGACCTTCGCCAGCTCCTCGCCGCGCTCCCAGAGCGCGAGCGACTCCTCCAGCGTCGTACCGCCCGCTTCCAGGCGCCGTACGACCTCGATCAGCTCGTCCCGGGCCTGCTCGTACCCGAGCGTCGTCGCGGACTCATCCGTTTTGGCCATGCGTTCCACCCTATGTGTGCGTACGAACAAGTCTGTTTCTGCACCGCGCCCCACCCCTTCCCGAAGGCTTCTCCCGACGGCACCGGTCACCGGCCGCGCGCTCCACCCCGGCGCGGCAGGCTCCGCGGCGCGTTCACTCCACGACCCGCACGGCGAACTCGCCCTCCGAGACCCGGGCCCGCAGCTCGTCGCCCGGCGTGACCTCCTCCGGAGAGCGGACCACCGCACCGTCGCTCCGCTGGAGCACCGCGTAACCGCGCTCCAGTGTGGCCGCCGGGGACAGCGCCACCACCCTGGCCCTGGTGTGCGACAGCTCCGAGTCCGCCCGGTCCAGCAGGTGCCCCAGCGTGCGCCGGCTGCGCGCCACCAGCGCGTCGACCTCCGCCTCGCGGTCCTCCACCATCCGGTGCGGCCGTTCCATCGCGGGCCGGGCCAGCGTGTGCGCGAGCCCGCGCTCCTCGCGGTCCAGCAGGCCCTGCACGGTCCGCAGCGCCCGGTCGCGCAGAAGCTGGACGCGGTCCAGCTCCTCACCGACGTCCGGCACGACCTTCTTCGCCGCGTCCGTCGGCGTCGACGCCCTCAGGTCCGCCACCAGGTCGAGCAGCGGCGAGTCCGGCTCGTGCCCGATCGCCGACACCACCGGCGTACGGCACCCGGACACCGTCCGGACGAGCTGCTCGTCCGAGAACGGCAGCAGGTCCTCGACGCTGCCCCCGCCGCGCGCCACGATGATGACGTCGACCTCCGCCAGCTCGTCCAGCTCCTTGACGGCCTGGACGACCTGCGCCACCGCGCTCACCCCCTGCACCGCCACGTTGCGCACCTCGAAGCGGACGGCGGGCCAGCGCCGGCGGGCGTTCTCCAGGACGTCGCGCTCCGCCGCCGACGCCCGGCCCGTCACCAGACCGACGCACTGCGGCAGGAACGGCAGGGGCCGCTTGCGGTCCGGCGCGAAGAGCCCCTCGGCCGCCAGCGACTTCTTCAGCAGCTCCAGCCGGGCGAGCAGCTCACCGATCCCCACCGGCTTGATCTCCGCCGCCCGCAGTGACAGCTGCCCGCGCGGCGCGTACCACTCGGGCTTCGCGCGCACCACGACCCGCGCGCCCTCCGTGATCACGTCCGCGACCGGGTCGAAGACCTGCCGGAAGCAGGTCACGCCCACCGAGATGTCCTGCGAGGGGTCGCGCAGGGTCAGGAAGACGACCCCGGCGCCGGGCCTGCGCGACAGCTGCGTGATCTGCCCCTCGACCCACACCGCCCCCAGCCGGTCGATCCACCCACCGATGAGGCGCGAGACCTCACCGACCGGCAGCGGGGCGTCAGCGGACGTATTCAGAGCCATGTACGAAGGCTAGCCGCCGGCACCGACACCGGGCCCGGTCCGGCGCCCCCGTTGCGCGACCACCACGACCAGCCCCACGGCCAGCCACACCGCGCCCACCACCTGCGCCGTGCGCGACGCCTCCACGATCACCGCGACCGCCACCGCCGCGCCCAGCGCCGGCATCAGCACGTGCCGCCACCACACCGGCGGCCCCGCCATCCGCCGTACGGCGAACCAGCTCACCACCGACACGTGCAGCAGCACGAACGCCGTCAGCGCCCCGATGTCGACCACCGACACCAGATGGTCGAGACCGTCGTCGCGCCGGGCCGCCCACACCGCCGCCACCAGCGTCACCACGGCGGCGACCCCCAGCGCGAGCCGCGGCACGCCCGAGGCGGGATCGACCTTCGCCAAGGCGCCCGGCAGCCGCCGCTCCCGCGCCATCGCGAACAGCAGCCGTCCGGCCGCCGCCTGCCCCGCCAGCGCCGCGAACGCCGCTCCGACCGCCTTGCTCACCGCCACCAGATCGCCCAGCCAGGTCCCGACCGAGGCGTCCACCGCGTCGTAGAAGGCGGTCCCCTGCTTCCCCGGTTCCGCGGCGAGCTCCGCCGCCGGGCCCGGCTGGAGCAGCGCCGCCAGATACGTCTGCGCCACGAACAGCACGCCCGCCAGTGCCAGGCAGAACAGCACCGCCCGCGCCACCTTCGCCGAGCCGCCCGTCACCTCCTCCGCGAACGACGCGATCGCGTCGAACCCGAGGTACGACAGCACCGCCACCGACACCGCGCCCAGCGCCGCGGCGAGCGAGAAGCCGCCCAGGGAACCGTCGCCGGACAGCGGCGAGAGCCAGCCGCGCCGCGCCCCGTCCTGTACGAGCACCACGACCGCGGCCACCACGAACACCAGCAGCACCACGATCTCCATGGCCAGCACCGCGAAGCCCACGCGCGCGGCCGCCCGTACGCCCCACATGTTGAGCCCCGTGGTCACCACCACCGCGATTGCCGTCCACACCCATTGCGAGACGGACGGCACGAGCGTGTGCATCGCGATCCCGGAGAAGAGGTACGCGACCGCCGGGATCAGCACGTAATCCAGCATCGCCATCCACCCGGCGACGAACCCGGGCCCCTCGCCGAGCGCCTTGCGGGCGTACGCGAAGACCGAGCCCGCCTGGGGGACCACCCGCACCATCTGGGCGTAACTGAACGCGGTGAACGCCATCGCGACCGTCGCGACGACGTAGACGAGGGCCACCGCGCCGTGCGACTTGGCGTCGAGCGTCCCGAACACGCCGACCGGGGCCATGGGAGCGATGAAGAGCAGCCCGTAGACGACCAGGTCCCGGAATCCCAGACTGCGCCGGAGCCCGGCCGCCTCTTCCCTCGTCCCGGTCATCACGCCTCCGTACGCAGAACCACGCGGTCAGGCGTCCAGTCTTGACCACCGGCCCGATCTCCGGGCCCCGGGCACGCCCGTACGATGGGAAACATGACGACTGCACCCGCCGCCCGCCGTGTCCTTCTCGCCGCCCCCCGTGGCTACTGCGCGGGCGTGGACCGTGCCGTGATCGCCGTGGAGAAGGCCCTGGAGCAGTACGGGGCGCCGATCTACGTCCGCCACGAGATCGTCCACAACAAGTACGTCGTCCAGACCCTGGAGAAGAAGGGCGCGATCTTCGTCGACGTGACCGCCGAGGTCCCCGAGGGCTCGATCGTCATGTTCTCCGCCCATGGCGTCGCGCCGACCGTCCACCAGGAGGCCGCCGAGCGGAAGCTCGCGACGATCGACGCGACCTGCCCGCTGGTCACCAAGGTCCACAAGGAAGCCGTCCGCTTCGCCAAGGAGGACTACGACATCCTCCTGATCGGCCACGAGGGCCACGAGGAAGTCATCGGCACCTCCGGCGAGGCCCCCGACCACATCACCCTGGTCGACGGCCCCGAGGACGTCGCGAACGTCTCCGTGCGCGACGAGTCGAAGGTCGTCTGGCTCTCCCAGACCACGCTCTCGGTCGACGAGACCATGGAGACGGTCGACGCCCTGAAGCAGAAGTTCCCGAACCTCCTCTCCCCTCCCAGCGACGACATCTGCTACGCCACGCAGAACCGCCAGATCGCGGTGAAGAAGCTGGCCGAGGACGCCCAGCTCGTCATCGTCGTGGGCTCCAAGAACTCCTCGAACTCGATCCGCATGGTCGAGGTCGCCCTCGACGCCGGCGCCCCCGCCGCGCACTTGGTGGACTTCGCCGACGAGATCGACGAGGCGTGGCTGGAAGGCGTCACCACGGTCGGCCTGACCTCCGGTGCCTCGGTGCCCGACGTCCTGGTCGACGGCGTACTGGAGTGGTTGGCCGAGCGCGGCTACGGCGACGTGGAGACCGTGAAGACCGCCGACGAGTCGATCACCTTCTCGCTGCCCAAGGAGCTCCGCCGCGACCTGCGCGCCGAAGCGGCCCGCCTCTCCGGCAAGTGACGCCTCCGGCACGTGACGGTCAGCTCCACCCCGTAACGTTGAGTCCATGAACGTGTTCGGAGTGGACATCGGCGGATCCGGCATCAAGGGCGCTCCCGTGAACCTGGAGCGCGGAGACCTGGCGGAGCCGCGGCACAAGGTACTGACCCCGCACCCGGCCACGCCCGAGCGCGTGGTCGAGTGCGTCCAGGAGGTCGTCGGCCATTTCGGCTGGAGCGGCAGGGTCGGCGTCACCTTTCCCGGCGTGGTCACGGGCGGGGTCACCCGTACCGCCGCGAACGTCGACAAGGGCTGGATCGACGTCGACGCGCGGGCCATGCTCGGTGACCGCCTGGGCCTGCCCGTCACCGTCCTCAACGACGCCGACGCGGCCGGTGTCGCCGAGATGACGTTCGGTGCGGGCGTCGGCCGCAAGGGCACGGTCTTCCTGCTGACGTTCGGTACGGGCATCGGCAGCGCGCTCTTCCGCGACGGCGTCCTGGTGCCCAACACCGAGCTGGGCCATCTCGAGCTGGACGGCCACGACGCGGAGAAGCGCGCCTCCACGAAGGCCAAGGAGGACGAGGACCTGTCCTGGGAGCAGTGGGCGCACCGGGTGCGGAAGTACCTGGCGCACGTCGAGATGCTGTTCTCGCCGGAGCTCTTCATCATCGGCGGCGGGGTCAGCCGCAAGACCGAGAAGTTCCTCCACCTGATCGAGGGCATCCGCGCCGAGATCGTTCCCGCGCAGCTCCAGAACAACGCGGGGATCGTGGGCGCGGCCATGGCGGCCCGCGCCGGCGTGTAGCGGCTCCTGCCCCGCCGCTCCCCTCCCGCCGCTTCCGTTCCGCCGCCCCCTCCCGCTACTTCGCGGGCTTCCGGGCCGCGCGCCGGGTGGCGGCCTTGGGGGCGGCTGCCTTGGCGGTGACACGCGCGGCGGACCGGGCGGCGGTTCGGGCGGCCGCCCGCGTGGTGGTCCGCCGCCGCGTCATCAGCCGCACCTTGCGCACGGTCGCGATCAGCCCGGCCACGAGCGTGCCGCCGTACAGCCAACCCGCGTGTACGGCGAGCGCCGTGACCACGGCCATGACACGGCCGCCGAACCCGCTCGACCCCCCGGCGATCGGCACCAGACCGACGGCGAAGGCGATCGGTACGACGATCGGCGCGGTGACCAGGTCGGCGGGGCGCACCCACAGTGCGACGAGGGCGCTGAGGGGCAGGAACAGCAGTCCGTACACGAGCGACGAACCGTCGAACAGCAGCCGGTCCAGTCCGCCGGCCACCAGCATCACGGCCGAGGCGAACAGCCAGCTGCCGAGCCCGGTCAGCCGCGGATTGGGCAGTCGCCGCAGCGCCGGCAGGACGGGCGGCACGCCCCGTGCCGGTCTCACCGGCACCCGGCGGGCGCCGGCGGCCTCGGTGGGCCCGCCCGGCGGGAGCAGGGGGGACTGCGACCGCTGCTGGGGACGAGGGGGACGTGCCCTGTGTTGCTCCACCTGGACAACGTAGGACGCGGGGAGGGACGAATCAGGCGCAGGACACGCCCTTTGGGTGACCTTGGCCTTGCGTTCGAAGTCACGCGGCCACTCACCCTTCCGGTCGTGGGTCCGACGGGGCACGCCCGTAAACTGGGGAATCGGTCCACTCCCGGGCCAGTCCTCACTCCAGGAAGTCGCCAACGTGTCGCTCACGATCGGAATCGTCGGCCTGCCGAATGTCGGCAAGTCGACCCTTTTCAACGCCCTGACCAAGAACGACGTGCTGGCGGCCAACTACCCGTTCGCCACCATCGAGCCCAACGTCGGTGTCGTCGGCGTCCCCGACCCCCGCCTGGCGAAGCTCGCCGAGATCTTCAACTCCCAGAAGATCCTCCCCGCCACGGTCGACTTCGTCGACATCGCCGGCATCGTCCGCGGCGCCTCGGAGGGTGAGGGCCTGGGCAACAAGTTCCTGGCGAACATCCGCGAGTCCGACGCGATCTGCCAGGTCATCCGGGCCTTCAAGGACGAGAACGTCGTACACGTCGACGGCAAGGTCTCGCCCAAGGACGACATCGAGACGATCAACACCGAGCTGATCCTGGCGGACCTCCAGTCCGTCGAGAAGGCGGTGCCGCGCCTGACGAAGGAGTCCCGCCTCCAGAAGGAGAAGGTCGCGGTCCTGGCCGCGGTCGAGGAAGCCCAGAAGATCCTCGAAGCGGGCACCACCCTCTTCGCCGCCGGCATCACCGCCGGCACGGAGAAGGGGCAGCTCCTCCACGAGCTCCACCTCCTCACCACCAAGCCGTTCCTCTACGTCTTCAACGTCGACGAGGACGAGCTGGTCGACGAGGACTTCAAGAACGAGCAGCGCGCGCTCGTCGCCCCCGCCGAGGCGATCTTCCTCAACGCGAAGATCGAGTCCGAGCTGATCGAGCTCGACGACGAGGAGGCCCTGGAACTCCTCCAGTCCATGGGCCAGGAGGAGCCCGGCCTCGCCACCCTGGGCCGCGTCGGCTTCGACACCCTGGGCCTCCAGACCTACCTGACGGCAGGCCCCAAGGAGACCCGCGCCTGGACGATCAAGAAGGGCGCGACGGCCCCCGAGGCGGCCGGTGTGATCCACACCGACTTCCAGAAGGGCTTCATCAAGGCCGAGGTCATCTCCTTCGCCGACCTGGTCGAGACCGGCTCGGTCGCCGAGGCCCGCGCGAAGGGCAAGGCCCGCATGGAGGGCAAGGACTACGTCATGCAGGACGGCGACGTGGTGGAGTTCCGCTTCAACGTCTGATCGACTCGCTGTCTGCTGCTGGGTGATTCGCCGAAAGCACAGACCGGAAGGGGCCGGACTCCGGGGAGTCCGGCCCCTTCCGCGTTGTCGTGTCCACTTTCGGTTGCCTCGGGGCGGAGCGGGCTTCGAAGGATGCCTGCGAGTGCGCAGGTAGTGCGGGTCGGCTCGTCCGGCCGTAGGCGGGGACGGCGGGCGGCGGGCGGCGGGCGGCGGACGGCGGGCGGCGGACGGCGGGCCAGGACCTTCGCGCCGGCGGTGGGATCCTCCGGTCAGGGAGTGGGGAAAGGCCGTCCGACCTGCGAAGGAGCGGGCGGGCGGCCTTCTTCGCCGTCGTGGTGCCGGTGGGGCCCGGCGTAATATCGGGAAAAACGGTCAGAATTCTCCGGCCTCCGGAGGGAGACTGTGATGTCTGAGCAGACGCTGGACCCGGTGCGGCAGGAGCGGTTCGCGGAGCGGATGGGGCAGGTGCTCAACGATTCCTGCCTGGGGTATCTGTGCAGTCTCGGCCACCGGACGGGACTGTTCGACGTCATGTCCGGCCTGCCGCCGTCGACCAGCGCGCAGATCGCCGAGGCCGCCCGCCTCGACGAGCGGTACGTGCGGGAGTGGCTCGGCGGCATGACGGTGGGCGGCTTCGTCGAGTACGACCCGGCCGGCGGTACGTACCGGCTGCCGCCCGAGCACGCCGCCTCGCTCGTCCGGGCCGCAGGCCCCGGCAACCTCGCCTCCTTCATGCAGGATTTGGCACTGCTGGGCTCTGTCGAGGACAAGGTGCTCGACGCGTTCCGCCGGGGCGGCGGCGTCCCGTACTCGGCGTATCCGCGATTCCAGGAGCTCCAGGCCGAGGAGACGGCGCGGGTGTACGACGCCGCGCTGGTCGACGCGATCATCCCGCTGGCGCCCGGGCTCACCGAGCGGCTGAACGAGGGCATCGACGCGCTGGACATCGGCACCGGGCAGGGCCACGCGGTGAATCTGCTGGCCCGGGCCTTCCCCGCCAGCCGGTTCCTCGGCGTGGACATCTCCGACACGGGCATCGCGGCGGCGTGGGAGGAGGCGGAGCGGTTCGGGCTGGACAACGCCAGGTTCGTCGTGTCCGACACCGCCGAACTGTCCGGGACGTACGACCTGATCACGGCCTTCGACGTGATCCACGACCTGGCGCGGCCGGAGCGCGCCCTGTCGGCCGTCGCGGGTGCGCTGCGGGACGACGGGGTGTTCCTGATGGGCGACATCGCCGCCTCCAGCAAGCTGGAGGAGAACATCGGCCACCCGCTCGGCCCCACCCTCTACGCCTTCTCGGTCTTCTACTGCATGACCGTCTCGCTCGGGGAGGGCGGCGCCGGTCTCGGCACGGTGTGGGGTACGCAGCGGGCGTTGCGGATGCTCGGGGAGGCGGGGTTCGACGACGTCGAGGTGCGTGAGGTGGAGGGCGACGTCCTCAACGTGTACTACGTGGCCCGCAAGCGCAGCCGGTGACCGGCGCCGCCACTTCCGCCGCCACCTCCCGGATCAGACCGGTGCGTTCGGCAGGAGGCCGAGCTGGCCCAGGAAGTCCAGCTGGTCGAAGTACAGCCGGTAGCTGACGATCCTGCCGTCCTCGACCGTCGCGATGTCGCAGCCCCGTACCCTCACTTCCTTGTTCGTCGGTTCCAGGCTCTCGCCGGACGGCAGCACCAGTGGGCCGGTGTTCCTGCCGGTGAAGTAGCCCTCGTCGATCGCCGTGTTGCCGGATTCGTGCGTGTACGCCGTCTCGTACGTGCTGTCCGGGATCGCGTCCGTCATCTGACGCCAGTACTCACCGATGTTCTCCCGGCCCCGGATCTCTCCGTCCGGCGTGACGGCGACCGCGTCCTCCGCGAAACACTCCATGACGGCCTTGAGGTCCGTTCCCGTGGTGAGCGCCTCGGTGAGCCGGTCCATGACCTCGCGTGCCTGTCCCACGATCCACCTCCGGTGTGCGTGGTGGCATGTCCGTCCCATTTTCCCACAGGGCGGTACGAATGCGGCATCTGTGCCGGTGGCATCGCCGGCCGGGCCGGGTGATCGGGTCGGGGTGATCAGGCCAGGGCGATCAGGGCGGCGATCGCCGGGCCGAACGCGCCGCCGAGCTGGTAGCAGAGGCTGAACAGCCCGATCACCGTGGGGCGTTGGAAGCCGGGGGCGGCCTGGGTCGCGTACACCGCGAGGGTGGCGTTTCCCGCCGTGGTCGTGAGGACCGCGACCGCGGCCACGAGGAGGAGCAGCGGCGCCCAGGAGGTCACTGCGGCCGTCACCGGCGCCAGCGCGCCCAGGGCGACCAGGACCGTGAGGACCCTGCGCCTGCCCAACCGGGCGGAGAGCGCGGCGAGGACCGGGGAGAGGAGGGAGCCGGCGAGGAGGGCGGCCAGCTGGCCCGTGCCGATGGTGGCGGTGGACCGAGCTCCTGTTGTTCAGGCTTGATAATCTCAACGTTGAGATAAAATAGCCCCACTATCTCAACGTCAAGTGTCTTAACGTTGAGATAGCTTGCGTTGAAGGGAATCAGGATGAGCGACGCGGTGGACGCGATCATCGGCCAGTGGGTCGCGGAGCGCCCGGACCTGGAGGAGGACCTCTGGCCCGTGCACGTTCTCGGCCGGCTTCAGCGTCTCGGGCGCGTACTGGACAAGGAGTTCAGGACGTTCGCGGCCCAACGCGGCCTCGAACTGGGCGAGGTCGACGTCCTCACCACCCTCCAGCGCTCCGGTCCGCCGTACGCCCTGCCGGCCGGCGCGCTCCTCAAGGCCGCCATGGTGACCTCCGGCGCGATCACCAACCGCATCGACCGCATGGAGGCCAAAGGGCTGGTCGAGCGCGTGCGTGAAGAGAGCGGCGGAGACCGGCGCACGGTGCGTATCCGGCTCACCGACCACGGTCACGAGGTCACCCGCGAGTACATGGCCGCCCACCTCGCCAACGAGGCCCGCATGTTGCGCGCGCTGGGTCGTGAGGAGAGCGACCGCCTCGGCGACTCCCTGCGCAAGCTGCTGGAGACCTTCGGCGACACGTCGATCGGCTGACGGTCGCGGGCACGGGAACGGGCGCGGTCGGGAACGTGCCGCCCGACTCCCGTACGGCGCAGAGGATCTGACGGGCGCGCGGCGGACGCGGGACGGCGATGCCCTCGGCGGGAGCGGGAGCGGGAGCGGGAGCGGGAGGGGGAGCGGGGGCGGGAGCCGTCGGCGGGGCGGTGGCAGGTCGGCGCCGCCGCCGGATTCGGTGGAGTTGCCGGGGTGACCGGAGTGGTTGGAGTGTCCGGGGTGGCCGGAGTCGTCATGCGGGAAGCGCGGGGAAGCCCTCCGCGCGGTGATCGTTCATGTCGGGTGTGTGGCAGGCGTATTGCGGGTCCGAATTGACTCTTGTGGGATTCCTATGGATGCGCCAATCTTTCGCCTGGCGGCAAGACGCGGGAAACGACGCGGACCCCGAAGCGTCATTTTGTCATGCCCCTGTCGAGCTGTCGCACCGCCGCACCACCCCCCACCAGCGCACCGCCAATGAGGAGGACCCCTCACATGTCCGTGATGCGTAGTTCCCGGCGAAGAATTGCCGCAGCCAGTGCCACCGCCGTCGTAGCCCTCGCGCTCGGCGCGGCCTCCGCCCTCCCCGCCACCGCGGCCACCGCCGCCGAGGGCCGGATCCAGAACGCCGGAGCCCCCGGAACCATCGCGGGCAGTTACATCGTGACCCTTGACGAGGCGGCGGCGGACGCCGGCTCGGCGGAGGGCAAGGCGCTGGCCAAGGAGTACGGCGCCAAGATCAAGAAGACGTACACCGCGGCCCTCAACGGGTACGCCGTCGAGCTGTCCGAGGCACAGGCGAAGAAGTTCGCCGCCGACCCGGCCGTCGATTCCGTCGTGCAGAACCGCACCTTCACCGTCAGCGCGACCCAGCCCAGCCCGCCGTCCTGGGGCCTGGACCGCATCGACCAGAAGGCACTGCCGCTGAACCAGAGCTACACCTACCCGGACACCGCCGGCGAGGGCGTCACGGCGTACGTCATCGACACCGGCGTGCGCATCACCCACAGCGACTTCGGCGGCCGTGCCTCCTACGGCTACGACGCCATCGACAACGACAACACCGCGCAGGACGGCCACGGCCACGGCACGCACGTCGCCGGCACGGTCGCGGGCGGCGCGTACGGCGTCGCCAAGAAGGCCAAGGTCGTCGGCGTCCGCGTCCTCAACAACCAGGGGTCGGGCACCACCGCGCAGGTCGTCGCGGGCATCGACTGGGTGACGAAGAACGCCGTCAAGCCGGCCGTCGCGAACATGAGCCTCGGCGGCGGCGCCGACGCCGCCCTCGACACGGCCGTACGCAACTCCGTAGCCGCCGGCATCACCTACGCCGTCGCCGCGGGCAACGAGTCCACCGACGCCTCCACCAAGTCGCCCGCCCGGGTGGCCGAGGCGATCACGGTCGGCGCCACCACCAGCACCGACGCCAGGGCGAGTTACTCCAACTACGGCAGCGTCCTCGACATCTTCGCGCCGGGCTCGTCCATCACCTCGTCCTGGAGCACCGGCGACACGGCGACGAACACCATCTCCGGTACGTCGATGGCCTCCCCGCACGTCGCGGGCGCGGCCGCGCTCTACCTGGCGGCCAACCAGACGGCCACCCCGTCCCAGGTCTCCACCGCGCTGACCTCGGCCGCCACGACGGGCGTCGTGACCAGCCCCGGAACCGGCTCGCCGAACCGCCTGCTGTACGTCGGCACGGGCGGCACCACCCCGCCGCCCGGCAAGCGGTTCGAGAACCTCACCGACTACACGATCCGCGACAACGCCACCGTGGAGTCGCCGGTCACCGTCAGCGGCGTCACCGGCAACGCGCCCGCGGCGCTGAGCGTGCCGGTCGACATCAAGCACACGTACATCGGTGACCTCAAGGTCGATCTGATCGCCCCCGACGGCACCGCCTACACCCTCAAGGGCTACGGCACGGGCGGCAGCAGCGACAACCTGATCACCACGTACACGGTCAACGCCTCTTCGGAGGTGGCCAACGGCACGTGGAAGCTGCGGGTCAGTGACAACGCGGCGAACGACATCGGGAAGATCGACTCCTGGGCGCTCCAGTTCTGACGCGTTCCGGCACGTTCCCACGCGCTCCGGCGCGCTGAACGGATGAAGGGGGGGCGGTCGCTTCGGCGGCCGCCCCCTGTCGTGTGTCCGCGCCCCGCTTTCCCCGGGCCGCCGTGCACCTCGGTGGCCGTCAGTCAGGCCGGGTCCAGGGGGGACGGCCGGCCCCACGGTGCCTCCAGTGCCGCCCGCAGGGCGTCGACCGCCTCGCGGCCGATCCGCGCGGCCAGCTCCTCCTCCAGCCTTCCGAGGATGACGCCGGCCCGGTGGTGCGCGCGTTCGCCCTCCGGGGTGCGCCGGATCAGCCGCTGCCGGGCGGAGGCGGGGTCGGGGACCTGTTCCAGCAGCCCGTCGGCGACCAGGCCGTGCACGGCCTGGTGCGCGGTCTGCCGGGTGACGCCCATCCGCCGGGCGAGCTCGGAGACCGTGGTGCCCTGCTCGTCCAGTACGGCGAAGAGCCGGACCTGGGTCGGGGACACCGGCACCGCGCCGGCCTCTTCCAGGGTCGCCAGCAGCGCGTCCTCGAACCAGCGCCGGGCGTCGCCGAGCAACCGGGGAAGGTCGCGGCCGGTGGCGTTCATCTGTTCCTCACGTGTTCCTCGCGGCGGGGGGTGGGCAGCGGGCGGCCGGGCGGACGGGGCGGCGGGCTGACGGGGACGAGTTTATTGCCGGTGGCTTGCCCGTCGGCCTACATTTATGTCAGGCTACCTGACATTCCTTGTGCGAAGCCGACCCTGGGAGAACCCATGACGATCGAGTACGCCACCCGCCACCGGCGTGCCTCGCGCATCCCCGCCGAACCGGGGAAGCCCTATTTCATCGAGAAGGGCGAGGGGGACCGCGCCCACCTGTTCGGCGACCTGATCACCATCTACGCGGGCGGCGAGCAGACCGAGAACACCTTCAACTTCTTCACCGTCGAAGGCCCCAAGGGCGACCTCATCCCGGCCCACCTGCACACCGACACCCACGAGGTCTTCTACATCACCCAGGGCGCGGTCCGGCTGTTCGTCGAGGACACCGAGGGCAACCAGCAGGAAAAGCTCCTCACCCCCGGCGACTTCGGCTTCGTGCCGAAGAACTGCCGGCACGCCTACCGCATGGAGCGCCACCACAGCCAGGTCGTCGGCGTCGCCGCCGGCCCCGGAGGCACCTTCGAGCGGTTCTTCGAGAACCTCGGCGCGCCCGCCGAGGGGCTGGGCCTGCCGAGGGAGCCCGTCGTACCCGAACCCCACAAGTTCGGCACCGTCCCCCAGGAGTACGACGTGCGCTTCCTGCCCGACCATCAGTGGCGGACGCGGTGAGGCCCGGCCGTCCCTCGCTGCGGGAGCTGATCGCCGGGCCTCACCCGGACGTCGCCCCCCTGCCGCCCTCTGTCGCGTACGAGTCCGGTGTACGCGTGCTGCGCGGCGTCCCCTGCGGCGCCGTCGAGGGCAGCCGCCCGCTGGAACTGGACCTGTGGCTGCCCCGGGCCGCCCCGGCCGGCCCCGCCCCGCTGGTGCTGTTCGTGCACGGCGGCGCCTGGCGCCGCGGACGGCGCGACGACATGGGCCTGCGTACGCGCGACTGGGCCCCGGGACCCTTCGCCCGCATCGCGGCGGCGGGGGCCGCGGTCGCCTGCGCCGACTACCGGCTCAGCGGCGAGGCCGCCTTCCCCGCCCCCCTGGACGACCTCCGCACCGCGCTGCGCTGGCTCACGCTGCGGTCGTCGGAGCTCGGCATCGACACCGGGCGGACGGTGGTGTGGGGGGAGTCCGCCGGTGGACACCTCGCCTCCCACCTCGCCCTCACCCACACCGACCCGCCCCTGGCCGGCGCCGTCGTCTGGTACGGCCCGAGCGACCTGACCACTCCCCGGGACGGCTACGACCCCGCGGATCCGGCCACCCCGGAGGCCCTGCTGATCGGGGCCGCCCCGGCCGCCGCCCCCGACCGCGCCCGCGCCGCGAGCCCCGTCGCGCACGTCCGCTCCGACGCGCCGCCCTTCCTGCTCGTCCACGGCGCGCGCGACACCATGGTGTCGTGCGCGCACAGCGAAGTCCTGGCCGCCGGTCTCAAGGACGCCGGCGCGCCGGTCGAGTTGCGTACGGTGCCGGGCGCCGACCACGGCTGGTACGGACTGCCCGACGAGGAGGTGGAGGACATCTTCGCCCACTCGCTGGGCTTCGCCCTGCGCCTGATCACCTGAACCCCGCTCGCCCCGCACCCGCACCCGCACACACCGCGCCGGATCCCACCGCCCCCGCGTGCGCTGCCCGCGGCATTCCTGACGGTGAGTCGCCGGACGGGGGTGCGGGGGCCGGAAGCGGAATCGAGGCAAGCCGGTTCCGGGGTGGAGGGCCTGACATCCATACCCACGGTAAGGCCCTGCGTAAAAGCAAATCATCACTTCGGGTGAAACTTTGGCCTGTGCTTGCGGTCGACAACCCACGGTTGCCACGCTGTTGCTGTCTGTCAACCTGATGGGAGTGGCCAGTGACATTCGGTGAGCAGCCGGCCTACCTGCGCGTCGCGGGCGATCTACGGCAGAAGATCGCCGACGGTTCCCTGCCGCCCCACACCCGGCTCCCCTCCCAGGCCCGCATCCGCGCGGAGTACGGCGTCTCCGACACCGTCGCCCTGGAGGCCCGCAAGGTCCTGATGGCGGAGGGCCTGGTGGAAGGCCGCTCCGGTTCCGGTACGTACGTGCGCGAGCAGCCCGTCCCGCGCCGCATCTCCCGCGCCGGCTACCGGGGGGCGACGCCCTCGACCCCGTTCCGGCAGGAGCAGGCGGAGGCCGGTGCGCGCGGCACCTGGGAGTCCGGCAGCGAGCAGGAGGGGGCGACCGCTTCCATCGCCAAGCGGCTCGGCATCCAGGAGGGCGACCGCGTGATGCGCACGCGGTACGTCTTCAGGGACGCCGGCGAGGCGATGATGCTCTCCACCTCCTGGGAGCCCCTCGCCGTCACGGGGCGCACGCCCGTGATGCTGCCCGAGGAGGGTCCGCTGGCCGGATGCGGCGTCGTCGAGCGGATGGCCGCCATCGACATCGTCGTGGACAACGTGGTGGAGGAGGTCGGCACCCGGCCCGGCCTCGCGGAGGAACTGCTCAGGCTCGGCGGCGTACCGGGCCATGCGGTGCTGGTCATCGAGCGGACGTACTACGCGTCGGGGAAGGCGGTCGAGACGGCCGACGTGGTGGTCCCGGCCGACCGCTACCGGATCGCATACCACCTGCCCGTGAAGTGACCGGCGCGAAGCGGCGGACGGCTGATGGCCGGACACCCCGTCCGCCCGCCGTGATCCCGAGTTAACGCGCCGCCGGACCCCGTAACGGCCGGGTAACCGACGGCCGCGACGGGCTGTCATGTCCCGGTCCTAATTTCCCGTTCGTACCCGCACACCGGACGGACGGGAAGCCACCGATGACGGACACCGCCACACCCGCGACCAGAGCCCCTGACAGGCAGCCCGGCCGACCGCCCAAGCGGAGTTACGCCCGGCTCGCCGCCGACGAGAGCCGCGAGGACTACTCGCTCCGGTACGCGCCGCACTCCTTCCGCCGCTGGTCGCCGTCGATGGTCGCGGGCACCGCACTCGGCGGCATCGCGTATCTGGCGGACTTCGCGATCGGTGCGTCGATCGTCTTCACGTACGGCTTCACGAGCGGCTTCGCCTCGATCCTGTGCGCGGCCGCCGTCATCTTTCTCACCGGCATACCGATCGCCCGTGCCTGCGCCAAGTACGGCCTCGACATGGACCTGATCACGCGCGGCGCCGGCTTCGGCTACTTCGGCTCGACGCTGACCTCGCTCATCTACGCGTCCTTCACCTTCATCTTCTTCGCGCTCGAAGGCTCGATCATGGCGCAGGCCATGCACCAGGCCGTCGGCCTCCCGGTCGAGATCGGGTACTTGGTCACCACGCTGATCGTCATCCCCATCGTCTTCCGGGGGATGGGCGCGCTCGCGAAGGTCCAGGCGTGGACGCAGCCGGTCTGGCTGATCGGTCTCGTCCTGCCCTTCGTCGTGATGGCCTTCGAGGCGCCGGACGCCTGGGGCGAGTTCACGTCGTTCGGCGGCACCGAGGGGGCCGGCTCCGGCTTCTCGTGGGTCGCCTTCGGGCTCGGTACGGGCGTCGCGCTCTCCCTCATCGCCCAGATCGGCGAGCAGGCCGACTACCTGCGCTTCATGCCCGCCAAGACCGAGGCGAACAGGCGCCGCTGGAACCTCGCCGTGCTGGCGGCGGGGCCCGGCTGGGTCGTCATCGGCGCGGCGAAGCAGCTCGGCGGCGCCTTCCTCGCCTTCGTGGCGCTGGAGGCGGTCGGCAAGACGCACGCGCTGGAACCGATCGCGCCGCAGGTCGAGGCGCTCAAACCGTGGCTGGGGTCCGTCGCCCTGCCCGCCGCCGCGCTCTTCGTGGTCGTCTCCCAGATCAAGATCAACGTGACCAACGCCTACAGCGGCTCGTTGTCCTGGTCGAACTTCTTCTCCCGCGTCACGCACCGGCACCCCGGCCGCGTCTGGTACATCTTCCTCAACCTCGCCATCGCGCTGACGCTGATGGAACTGAACATGTTCGCGGCCCTCAACAAGCTGCTGGGCTTCTACTCGAACGTCGGCATCGCGTGGATCGTGGCCGTCGCCGCCGACCTGGTGATCAACAAGCGGATCGGGCTGAGTCCGCCGTACATCGAGTTCAAGCGGGCCTATCTGTACGCGGTGAACCCGGCCGGATTCGGGGCCATGGTCATCGCCTCGGCCGTCTCGATCCTGGCCTTCTTCGGGCTCTTCGGCGAGTACGCCCAAGCCTTCTCCACCTTCATCGCGGCCGGTCTCGCGCTCGCCTCGTGCCCTCTGATCGCCTGGCTCACCCGGGGCAAGTACTACCTGGCCCGTCCGAACCCGGTGAACGGCCCGCACGTCGACGTCGACGACATCACCGCCACCCACACCTGCGCCGACTGCGACACGGCGTACGAGCTGCCGGACGTCGCCGACTGCCCGGCCCGGTCGGGGCCCGTCTGCTCGCTGTGCTGCTCGCTCGACTCGGAGTGCGGTGACATGTGCCGCAAGGGGGAGGCGGTGGGCCCCGTGATGATGCCGGTGCCGGCACTGCCACTGCCGCCGCGCGAGGGCTGAACGGCCGCGGGGAAGGGGGCGCACTCCGTCGAGTGCGCCCCCTTCCCCATGGCTTGATGCGTACCTCTTTGTGTAAAAGCGTATCCGCTGAGTAAAGGTCAGGCGTAGGGTCGGGCATATGCGGATTGCGGTTTCCTGGGGATCCTTAGAGACGGGCACACCGGCGGACGGAGGCGCACGATGAGCGACAGCGGCGCTGTGCTCCCGTGGCTGGTCATACGGCAGGACGACAACGGCAACCGGTACCGCGTCGGCCGGTACGCGACCAGGGCCGAGGCGCAGAGGATCGTCGACAGCTTCGACAACCGCGGCCACAAGCAGCTGTACTGGGTCGAGCGGATCGGCCAGAGCGTCCAGTAACCGGCCGTACGGGCCGCGCGGCCGCGTCCCGCCGCTTTCCCCGTACGCCGTAGGCTTCCGGGCATGACGGGCGTGACTGATCGTGTCGTGGTGGGCGCAGCGGTGTTCCACGAGGGGCGGCTGCTGGCCGCGCGCCGCAGCGCCCCGCCCGAACTGGCCGGCGGCTGGGAGCTGCCCGGCGGCAAGGTCGAGCCCGGCGAGAGTCCGGAGCAGGCGCTCGTGCGCGAGCTGCGTGAAGAGTTGGGCGTCGAGGCGGACGTGAGGGAACGCATCCCCGGCGAGTGGCCCCTGAAGCCCGGTTATGTCCTTCAGGTGTGGACCGTCCGGCTGCTGTCCGGCACCCCTCGCCCGCTCCAGGACCACGACGCCCTGCGCTGGCTCCTTCCGCACGAGGCGGACGCCGTGGACTGGCTCGTCCAGGACCGCCCCGCCGTCACCGAGGCGGTACGCCGCCTGAGCGCTCTGCCGGGGGCCGCCGCGCAGACGTGACGCCGCGCCCCGCCGCACGGACGGCTCCCGCGCCCCGCCGCGCGGACGGCTCCCGCGCCCCGCCGCACGGACGGCTCCCGCGCCCCGCCGCACGGACGGCTCCCGCGCCGGTCCGCGCCGGTCCGCGCCGGTCGCGCGGACCCCTGCGGGCCCCTGCCCGGCCCGGTCCCCGGGGCGGGCAGGGCGGTGGGGACCCGTACGCCGTTCGTGCCACTGTGCACCAGGGACCGCGATAGCTCGACTTCCATATCGGGTATGTGCTGACCAACCCCCCTGAAAGGGGCGCGGGTCTGCTGCAGGTCTGGGATCGGGGATGTGATCGGCGTGATCGACACCGACGGCGCCTGCGCCGAGTGGTCGTTCCCTGCTGAACCCGGTGCCGTCCGCACCGCCCGCCACGCCGTCCGGGACGCGCTGCGCGCCTGGGACCTGCCGGACACCGTCGGCGACGTGACGGTACTGCTGGTCAGTGAACTGGTGACCAATTCCTTGCGGTACGCGTCCGGGCCGATCGGGGTCCGTCTCCTGCGCCCCGCCGCCGACGGCCACCCGCCGGGCACCCGGCCCGTACTGGTGGTCGAGGTCTCGGACCCGCTTCCGGATCCGCCCCTGGAGCGGGCAGCGGCCCCCGATGACGAGGGAGGACGCGGTCTGCAGCTGGTGGCCTGTTCTGCCCGGCGGTGGGGCACCCGCCGCGGCAGAACGGGCAAGACGGTGTGGTTCGAGCTGGTTCTCCCTGGTTAGAAGAGTGAAGGGACAAGGATCACCTCGGGGGAATCTTCCTGGCCGAAAAGGAACGAGACCGTGCTGTGATCGTGAACGCCGTGCAGGTTGGGACCGTAGTGCTGAATACTGCGGGAAGGACCGGTCCGGTGCGCTGAGCTGGAGGGGACGGTCGCGTGAACGAGATACCAGCGGCAGCTGGCGATGTGATGTGGCAGAACAGCCCGCCCGGCTCGATCTACGACTACATCGGCGTCGCCTCCTTCTCGGTGGGCCCCGACGGGCTGGTCGAGCAGTGGAGCAGGCGGGCCGAAGAGCTGTTCGGCCTGACCGCCGACGAGGTCGTGGGCAAGGACCCGGTCGAGACCTTCATGCCCCCCGAGCTGCGGGGACGCGGGCAGCACCGGCTCGCCGGGATCCTCGACGGCAAGGAATGGACGGGCCTCGTCCCGTTCCGGGCGCCCGGCCGCGAGGGCGCGCAGGGCGTCGCGGAGATCTATGTGATGCCCAGCGCGGCGACCGGCGGCGAACGGGCCGCGCTCTGCGTCGTCGTCGACATCCGTGCCGTACGCCGGATCGAGACTGATCTCGCTGCCTCGCAGGCCATTTTCGGTCAATCTCCTTTCGGATTCCTGCTTTTCGGTACGGACCTCACCGTGCAGCGCGCCAACCAGCGCTTCGCCACCGTCTTCGGCGGCAGCACGACCGACCACCGCGGCCGCACCGTCCACGACTACCTCTCCCGCGCCGAGGCCGACCGGATGACCGCGGCCCTGGAACGGGTCCTGGAGACCGGCGAGGCCGTCACCGACCTGCAGATCGTCGGCACCGTCCCCGGCGAGACGGAGCGCAGGCACTGGTCGGTCAACCTCTACCGGGTGCACAGCGGATCCGGCCGCACCATCGGAGTCGCCGGGCTCGCCACCGACATGACCCGGCGCCACGTCGCCGCCCGCGAGGCTGCCGACGCCCGCCGCAACCTCGCCCTGCTGAACGAGGCCGGCGCCCGCATCGGCAACTCCCTGGACCTGGAGACCACCGCCCGCGAACTCCTCGGCGTCGTCGTCCCCGGCTTCTGCGACCTCGCGTCCGTCGACCTCTACCAGGGACTCCTGGCCGGTGACGAGACCCCGCCGGGCCGGGCCGACGGCAGCGCCGAACTGCGCCGTGTCGCCTTCGCCAGCGCGGTCTCGGACGGCCCACCGGCCGCCCCCGCACGCCTCGCCGGCGATGACGAACCGGTGCCGGCCGAAGTCGGCGACGTCCACCGCTACCCGTTCCACTCGCCCTGCGCGAGCGCCCTGCGCACCGCCCGCGCCCGGGTCGTGCCCGGCGAGGAAGGCAGCCTCGTCCACACCACGCTCGCCGTGCCGATGGTCGCCCACGACACCGTCGTCGGCCTCGCCCAGTTCTCCCGTGCGAAGGGGAGCGAGCCCTTCGGCGAGCGCGATCTCGCGCTCGCCACCGAGCTCGCCGCGCGCGCCGCCGTCTGCATGGACAACGCCCGCCTCTACCGGCGTGAGCACGAGCGCGCCCTGATCCTCCAGCGCAGCCTGCTGCCCCCCGGCGACCCCGAGGCCGCCGGACTCGACATCGCCTGCCGCTACCTGCCCGGCAACACGGCGACCGAGGTGGGCGGCGACTGGTTCGACGTCATCGAACTGCCCGGCCACCGCACGGCCCTGGTCGTCGGTGACGTGATGGGCCGCGGCCTGCGCGCCGCCGTCGCCATGGGCGAACTGCGCACGGCGGTACGGACCCTGGCGCTCCTCGACCTGGAGCCGGCCGAAGTCCTCTCCGCCCTCGACGAGATCGCGCGCGGTCTCGGCTCGCCCAGCGGCGCGCAGCACGCGTCGCGCGCCGCCCACAAGGCACGCGAGGCCGACCTCTCCGAGGTCTACCTCGCGACCTGCGTGTACGCCGTCTACGACCCGGTCACCCGCCGCTGTACGTTCGCCAACGCCGGCCACCTGCCGCCCGTCCTCGTCGAACCGGGCGAGGAGGCGCTGCTGCTCGACGTACCGCCGGGCATGCCGCTCGGCGTCGGCGGCGAGCCCTTCGAGGAGGTCGAGGTCGAGATGGCCGAGGGTGCGCTGCTCGCCCTCTACACGGACGGGCTCGTCGAGTCGAGGGACCAACCGCTCGACGAGGGGCTGCGCGAGTTCCGCAGGGCGCTCGCCGATCCCGTACGTCCCCTGGAGGACGTCTGCGACCACGTGCTGAGCACCCTCGACACCCGGCACGGCGAGGACGACATCGCCCTGCTGATGGCCCGCATCCAGGGGCTGCCCGCCGGTTCCGTCGGCGACTGGCGGCTGTCGCGCGGGCCGCGCTCGGTGGGCCGGGCGCGGGAGCTGGCGCGGGCGCAGCTGGTGTCCTGGGGCCTCGAAGACCTGGTGGACACCACGGAACTGCTGGTCAGCGAGCTGGTCACCAACGCTCTGCGATACGGCGAGGGCGAGATCAGGGTCCGGCTGCTCCTCGACCGTACGCTCGTGTGCGAGGTGTGGGACGCGGGCCTCGTCCAGCCGCGGCGGCGCCGGGCCCGCGACACCGACGAGGGCGGGCGCGGGCTTCAGCTGGTGGACCTGCTCAGCGCCGCGTGGGGCTCGCGGCGCACACCGCGGGGGAAGACGGTCTGGTTCGAACTCGCCCTGCCGACGGGGGAGAAGGGGAAGGGCGAGCTCAGTGTCGACGAGCTGCTGAGCCTCTTCTGACTCCGACTCCGACTCCGACTCCGACTCCGACTGTGGCGCCGGAGCCGGTACGGGGGCCGGTGCCGCCGGTCACCGGGCTTTCATGGCGGCCAGCCTGGCCTCGATCTCGGCGTCGTCGCCCAGGCTGTCCAACTGCTCGAACTGGGCGTCCAGGGACGACGCGGCCAGCTCCTGCCTGCCCATCGCCTTCGCCTCCTCGCGGCGCACCTTGTCCTCGAAGCGGCTCAGCTCGCTCGTCGGGTCCAGGACGTCGATGTCCTTCACGGCGTCCGTCATCCGGTTCTGTGCCTGCGCGGACGTGGCACGGGCCACCAGTTCGTCGCGCTTGGAGGTCAGTTCGGTCAGCTTGGTCTTCATCCGCACCAGACCGGCCTTGAGCTTGTCGACCACCTCCGTCTGCGTGGCGATGACCGGCTCGGCGGCCTTGGCCTCCTTCTCGGACTGGAGCTGCCGCTGGAGCGCCACCTTGGCGAGGTGGTCGAAGGCGTCCGCCTGCGCGGCCGGCCCGGTACCGCGCATCTCGTCCGCCTTCCTGCTGGCGGCGAGCGCCTTGACGCCCCACTCCCGGGCCGCCTCGACGTCCTCCTCGTGGTCCAGTTCCAGGAGCCGCAGATTGCCGATGGTGGCCGCGACGGCCTCCTCGGCCTCCCTGATGTTGTCGGTGTAGTCGCGGATCAGCTGGTCCAGCATCTTCTGCGGATCCTCGGCCTGGTCGATGAGGGAGTGGATGTTGGCCCTCGCGAGCTGGGTCACGCGGCCGAGGACCGTCTGCTTCGTCATGCGCGTCTCCTTGGGTCTTGAGTGGTGTACGAGCGGTGTACGGGTCAGAACCGGCCGCCGCCGCCCCTGCGGCCCCGTGTGCCTCCGCCGCCGAAGCTGCCGGGACCGCCGCCGAAGCCCCCGCCCCCGCCGAAGCCCCCGCTGCCGAAGCCCCCGCCCCCGCCGAAGCCGCCCGCGCCCCGGCCGCCGCCGAGGAGGCCGCCGAGGAGGATGCCGCCGAGCACGGCCCCGTCCAGGCCGCCCCCGGCCGTGCCGCCCGCGCCCGCGAAGCCGCCGCCGAACCGGTCGTCGTACCCGCGTACGTCCTGTTCGGCCAGGCTCTGCGCCTGCCGGGCCAGGGCGTCCGCCCGCTGGGCCTCGGCGAGCGCGCCGGGCGCGTCGGACGGTGCGGCGGCCGCGGACCGTTCGAGGTGGCGCCGCGCCTCCGCGAGCCGGGTGCGGGCCTGGCTGCCGACCGCGCCCCGGTGCGTGGTGATGTAGTCGGCGGCCGCCCCGACCGTGGCACGGGCGGCGAGCGTGGCCTGGCCCAGCAGGGCGCGCGCCCGCTGGGCCGCCGTCTCGCGCTCGCGCGCCCCCGCCAGGGCCTCGTCGAGCACCGAGTCGGCCTCCTCGACGCGGCGCAGGGCGTCGATCGGGTCGTACCGCCCCGACCGCTCCTCCTGCCGTACGCCGGTGACCACCGCCTCCGCGCGGGCGATGCGCCCCTGGAGATCGGCGGCCGAGATCCCGCCGCCTTCCGCCGCGGACCTGAGACCCTCCAGAAGGCCGCGGGCGTCGGCCAGGTCGGTCTCGGTCTCGGTCAGCGCGCCGGGCAGCCTGCCCGCGGCCTCGGCGAGTTCGCGCGCCCGGCGGTCGACGGCGTCGATGAGCGTGGCCGCCTGGCCGACGGCGCCCTCGGCGGCCCGTACGAACACGGCAGCCCTGCCCGTGTCGCCCGCGTCCACCGCCTGCCGGGCCTCGGAGAGGCTGCCGGTCGCGAAGGCGAGCCGGTCCTTGGCCTGCTCGGCGTGGCCGGCGACCGGCGCGGACGCGGAGTCGGCGTACCGCCCGCGCATCGCGGTCAGCACCGCCTCCGCCGTGCCCGTGCGCCCGGCGAGATCGCGGAACGCCGCCTCGGCGTCGGCCAGCGCCCGAGAGGCGTTCTTCTCCAGGGCGCGCAGCCGGTCGAACGACTCGGCCTCGGCGTCGAGCCGGCGGTTGGCCTCGGCGCAGCGGGCGACGATCTCCTCGAGCATGCGGCGGCGGGTGGCGTCGTCCTCCGGCCAGGCGTCGTCGAGCTGCTGGCGCAGCCGGAAGGCGGCGGCCAGCTCGCTCCTGGCGTGCGCGAGCGCCTCGCCGAAGGGGCGGGCCGCCTCCTCGCCGAACTGGGCGGTCGCGAAGCCCAGTTCCTCCTCGCTGGTGTGGATCGCGTCGTCCGCCCCGACGAGCTCCCGTCTGGCCCTGGAGTCGAGTTCGGGCAGCGGGACCTCCCGCTCCTGGGCCTCCCGGGCCCCCTGGGCGGGTGTGGTCCGGGTGCTCGTGCGCCTCCTGCGCCGGGTGTACGTGTACGCCGCCAGCGCACCGGCCGCGCCGACCACGACCACGGGGAGCATCAGATCCCCGGCGCCGCTCACGCCGTCACCCGCCCCGCCGCCGGGGTCGGCCTCGCCCGGGGTGAGCGTGGGGACCGGGACGGGCTGCCCGGCGAGCACCGCGGCGTAGCCGTTCGCGGCGCCGATCGCCGCGCCCGCCCAGTCGTTCCCCCGCAGGGCGGGTTCGATCGCGGTCCTGGCGACGTCGCCGAGCTGGGCGTCGGTGAGGCGCGAGCCCTGGTCGACGGAGTAGGCGTACTGCCGGTCGTGGGTGGCGACCGCGAGCAGCACGTCGTCGCTGCCGAGACCGTTCTGTCCGGCGGTGGCGTCGGCCCAGCTCTGCCCGGGCCTCCCGGAGAAGTCGCGGACGTACACGACGAAGAGCTGGACGCGGCGGGTGTCGTAGAGGCGGCCCAGCGCGGCCTCGACGTCGTTCGTACGGTGGCCGAGCGCGCCCACCCTGTCGGTGATCTGGCCGTCGCGGGAGAGGCGGACGGGGTCTTCGGCGGATGCGGGGGCCGCGGGCACTGCGAGGCACCACGCCGCGAGCAGTGTGCCGAGGAGGATCCGGGCGGTGGCGGTTCGCATCACGTCTGTGAGGTTATGTCCGTGCCGCGCGGCTCGCGAGCGGAGGACGGGCTCCGAGCCGCGCCGCCGGGGTCAGACCAGCTTCGTCAGGAGCAGGTCCGCGTCGTCCGGGGTGAGCTCGATGCCGAACACGTCCGCCAGGACCTTCGGTACCTCCTCCGCCTCCAGCTCCCGCACCTCCGGCGGCCCGGCGACGCCCGGCCTGACGGTGATCAGCGTGCGGTTGTCCAGGACGTGCAGCCGGTCGGGGTGCACCCGCTGGACGAAGGGGCGGTAGCTGAAGGGGGAGTGCGGGCTCGTCGCGATGAAGTGGTTCGCCATCCGGAAGTCGACCGGGTACTGCGGGTCGAGGGTGAAGGTGTGCCGCGCCGTCCACCCGTCACCGGTGTCGTCGCTCTCGCCCTCACGGGCCGGCTGGTAGAGCGTCCACCCGTCCGCGCCCGGCGTGACCTCCCCGCGCCGCAGCCGGTACGCCCACACGCCGTCCGTGGTTTCGGTGCCGTCCGTCAGCTCGACCGGCTCCAGCGGGCCCGCCCCGAAGCCGATGTCGCTCAGCAGGCGCCGGCCGTCGATCTCCACGATCAGCATGGCGTGCGTGGTGGGCAGCATCTTGGGCGCGCCCATCCGGATCCGGCCCAGGACCGCGAAGAACGTGAAACCGAGCCGCTCCAGGGCCGCGGCGTACAGCGAGACGTGCTCGAAGCAGTAGCCGCCGCGCGGGTTGCCGATCATCTTGCTCCGGAGCGTGGCCGGATCGAGCGGGACGTCCCCCCGCAGAACCGCGTCCAGGTTCTCCCAGCGCACGTTCAGCACGTGCGCGCGGTGCAGCTCGCGCAGGGTCTCCAGGGTGGGGGAGCGGTCTCCCTCGTACCCCAGATGGGCCAGGTAGGCGTCCAGGTCGAGTGCGTCACCGTTCCACATGCGTACGTTCCCCGTCGTCTCGTCGGCTCGTTGCGACAGGTGCAGCGCGGGGGCGTACCGCCTCTATTCCGGGCGCCGGAAGATCTTGCTGCCCAGCCGGACCAGCGGATCGTACTTGCGGTCGGCGGCCCGCTCCTTCAGGGGGATCAGGGCGTTGTCCGTGATCTGGATGTTCTCGGGGCAGACCTCCGTGCAGCACTTGGTGATGTTGCAGTAGCCGAGCCCGTGCTCGTCCTGCGCGGTCTTCCTGCGGTCGACGCCGGCCTCGGCCGCCGCGTCCAGCGGGTGCATGTCCAGCTCGGCGATCCGCATCAGGAACCTCGGACCGGCGAAGGACTCCTTGTTCTCCTCGTGGTCGCGCACCACATGGCAGGTGTTCTGGCACAGGAAGCACTCGATGCACTTGCGGAACTCCTGCGAACGCTCCACGTCGATCTGCTGCATCCGGTAGTCGCCCGCCGCGACCCCCGGAGGCGGTACGAAGGCGGGCACCTCCCGCGCCTTGGCGTAGTTGAAGGACACATCCGTCACCAGGTCGCGCACGACGGGAAAGGCCCGCAGCGGTGTGACGGTGACCGTCTCCTCGCGCGAGAAGACCGACATGCGCGTCATGCACATCAGCCGCGGCCGCCCGTTGATCTCCGCGCTGCACGAACCGCACTTGCCCGCCTTGCAGTTCCAGCGCACCGCCAGGTCCGGCACCCGGGTGGCCTGGAGGCGGTGGATGATGTCGAGGACGACCTCGCCCTCGTTCACCTCGACCTCGAAGTCCTCCAGCGCCCCGCCGTCCACGTCCCCGCGCCAGACCCTGAAGCCCGCTGTGTAGCCGCTCATCCCAATCTCCTTGCGTGGATACCTCGTGCTTTAGCTCGGGGAGGAAGCGCACCCTTGGCCTGGAGCCGCGAAGCGGGGGCTTCAGTGCGTATCCGTTCCGACTGTCCGTGTCTTATGAGCGGTCTGGTAATTGGTGGGATGTGAAGACCGAGCTGGTGGAGCGGGCGTTCAAGTACTGCTTCCACCCCACGAGCGAGCAGGCAGTCGAGCTGCTCCGCGTGTTCGGGTGTGTCCGCAAGGTCTACAACCTGGCGCTGGAGGCCCGCACCGTGGCGTGGTTCCAGCGCCAGGAGCGGGCGAACCACAACACCACCCCGGCGATGCTCACCCAGTGGAAGAGGACCGAAGAGCTGGCCTTCCTGTCCGAGGTGTCGTCGGTGCCGTTGCAGCAGACGCTGCGGCATCTGCAAGGGGCGTTCTCGGACTTCTTCGAGGGCCGGGCGGAGCACCCCCGGTTCAAGTCCGAGAAGAAGACCCGCCGATCTGCCGAGTACACCAGGTCGGCTTTCCCCTACCGTGACGGCGCCCTGACGCTGGCGAAGACGAAGGATCCGCTCGCGATCGTGTGGTCCCGGCCCCTTCCACAGGGAGCCCAGCCGTCCACGGTGACCGTGTCCCAGGACAGTGCGGGCCGCTGGTTCGTGTCCATGCTGTGCGAAGACGCGTCCGTCAAGCCGCTGCCCACCTCGGACACCGCCGTAGGGGTCGACGCGGGGATCACCAGTCCGGTGACGCTCTCCACCGGGGAGAAGGTCACCAACCCCCGGCATGAACGGCGCGACCGTGCATGCCTGGCCAGGGCCCAGCGGGCCCTGGCCAGGAAGGGGAAGGGCTCCCGCAACCGGGACAAGGCCCGTATCGAAGTTGCGAAGATCCATGCCCGGATCGCCGACCGGCGCCGGGACTTCCTGCACCAGCAGACCACTCGGCCCGTTCGTGAGAACCAAACGATCGTGATCGAGGACCTGACCGTCCGCAACATGCTCAGGAACAAGACCCCGGCCCGCGCCGTCTCGGACGCGGCCCGGACCGATCTGCGCTCCATGCTGGAGTACAACTGCACCTGGTACGGAAGAAACCTGGTCACCATCGACCGCTGGTTCCCCTCCACCAAACTGTGCCCCGTATGCGGCACCATCCGGGAGAAACCGCCGCTGAACATCCGCGCGTGGACGTGCGAGTGCGGCACCACGCATGACCGCGACATCAACGCGGCACGCGACATCCCGGCCGCCGGGCCGGCGGTCACAGCCTGTGGAGCGGGTGTAAGACCTCAACGGGAGCCCTCCCGGACGGGGCAACCTGCTGCGAAGCAGGAAACCCTCACTGCGAAGTGAGGAATCCCCCTCGTTCACGAGGGGAGGATGTCAAGGCAGGAGCTCCTCTTCGGTGAGATACTTGATCAGCTCTTCCTTCTCGAAGAGGCCGAGCAGATCGGGACGGACGGGCTCGGTGGTCTCCCGTACGAGCGAGATCCGGCCCGCCGGCGGACCGGCCGGCGCCGGGCCGCCGTCGGGGTCCGCCACACGGCAGAGCAGGTTGACCCGGCGCCACTCCCGCTCCATGGCCGGGCAGTCCTCGCGGGTGTGACCGCCGCGGCTTTCGGTGCGCTCCAGCGCCGCCCGCGCGACGCACTCGCTGACCAGCAGCATGTTCCGCAGGTCCAGGGCCAGGTGCCAGCCCGGGTTGAACTGACGGTGCCCCTCGACCCCGGCCCGGCGCGCCCGTACCCGCAGCTCGGACAGCTTCTCCAGGGCCTGCTCCATCTCCGGCGCCCGCCTGATGATGCCGACCAGGTCGTGCATCACCTGCTGGAGCTCCTGGTGGAGGGTGTACGGGTTCTCCGGCGGATGCCCGTCCGCCTCGCCCGGCTCCGGCTCCGGCGCGCTGAACGGGCGCAGCGCCTCGGCCGCCGCCGCGTCCACCTGGGCGGTGTCCGGCCGCGGCCGTGCGGTCCCGGCCTCGAACCCGGTCGCGTACCGCGCGGCGTACAGACCGGCCCTGCGGCCGAAGACCAGCAGGTCCGAGAGCGAGTTGCCGCCGAGCCGGTTGGAGCCGTGCATACCGCCCGCCACCTCGCCCGCGGCGTACAGCCCCGGGACGGTGCGGGTCGCGGCGGTGTCGGAGTCGACGGCGACGCCGCCCATCACGTAGTGGCAGGTCGGCCCGACCTCCATCGCCTCGGCGGTGATGTCGACGTCCGCCAGCTCCTTGAACTGGTGGTACATCGACGGCAGCCGGCGCCGGATCGTCTCGGCCGGCATGCGCGTCGACACGTCGAGGAAGACACCGCCGTGCGGGGAGCCGCGGCCCGCCTTCACCTCGGAGTTGATGGCGCGCGCGACCTCGTCGCGGGGGAGCAGCTCGGGGGGACGCCGGTTGTTGTCCGGATCCTCGTACCAGCGGTCGCCCTCCTCCTCGGACTCCGCGTACTTCTCCTTGAAGACGTCGGGGATGTAGTCGAACATGAACCGCGCGCCCTCGGAGTTGCGCAGGACGCCGCCGTCGCCGCGCACCGACTCGGTGACGAGGATGCCCTTCACCGAAGGCGGCCAGACCATCCCCGTCGGATGGAACTGGACGAACTCCATGTTGAGCAGCGGGGCACCCGCGAGCAGCGCCAGCGCGTGTCCGTCGCCCGTGTACTCCCAGGAGTTCGACGTCACCTTGAAGGACTTGCCGATGCCGCCGGTGGCCAGCACCACGGCCGGCGCCTCCAGTACGAAGAAGCGGCCGGACTCGCGCTCGTAGCAGAAGGCGCCCGCGACCCGCCCCCCGTCGTCCTTCGGGCCGCGCTCTTTCAGGACCCGGGTGACGGTGCACTCCTGGAAGACCTTCAGCCGGGCCTCGTAGTCGCCGGACTCGCGGAAGTCCTCCTGCTGGAGCGCGACGATCTTCTGCTGGAGGGTGCGGATCAGCTCCAGGCCGGTCCGGTCGCCGACGTGCGCGAGACGCGGGTACTCGTGCCCGCCGAAGTTGCGCTGCGAGATCCTCCCGTCCGGCGTGCGGTCGAACAGCGCTCCCCAGGTCTCCAGCTCCCACACCCGGTCGGGCGCCTCGCGCGCGTGCAGCTCCGCCATCCGCCACTGGTTGAGGAACTTGCCGCCGCGCATGGTGTCGCGGAAGTGGACCTGCCAGTTGTCGCCGGAGTTCACGTTGCCCATGGACGCGGCGATGCCGCCCTCGGCCATCACCGTGTGCGCCTTGCCGAAGAGCGACTTGCAGATGACCGCGGTACGGGCCCCCCGCTCCCGCGCCTCGATGGCGGCGCGCAGTCCGGCGCCGCCCGCGCCGACCACGACGACGTCCCACTGCTGCCGTTCGAGCTGCGTCATCGGGCACCTTTCATCTGGTCGTCCAGTCGTCTAGAACAGCCGCGGGTCGTCGAAGGCGCCGGACGCCAGCAGGTACACGTAGAAGTCGGCGAGCGCGACGCTGACCAGCGAGGCCCAGGCGAGCGCCATGTGATGGGCGTTGAGCCTGCTGACCCAGCCCCACAGCCGGTAGCGCACCGGGTGCTTGGAGAAGTGCTTGAGCCTGCCGCCGACGATGTGCCGGCAGGAGTGGCAGGAGAAGGTGTACGCCCAGATCAGCGCGATGTTGACCAGGAAGACGAGGGTGCCCAGGCCCATGTGGCCCCATGCGTACGTCTCGTCGCGGAAGGCCAGCACGGTGTCGTAGGTGAGGATCCCGGCGACGGGGACGGCGGCGTAGAAGAAGTACCGGTGGATGTTCTGGAGGACCAGCGGGAAGCGGGTCTCGCCGGTGTACCTCTTGTGCGGCTCGGCGACGGCGCAGGCGGGGGGCGAGGCCCAGAAGCCCCGGTAGTAGGCCTTGCGGTAGTAGTAGCAGGTCAGCCGGAAGCCGAGGGGGAAGACCAGGATCAGCAGGGCGGGGGACAGGCCCCACCAGCTGCCGAAGATCTCCCAGTTGGGGCCGCCCTTCATCGGTACGCAGTTCTCCGCCAGGCAGGGCGAGTAGAACGGCGAGACGTAGGGCGCCGCGTAGTAGTCGGCGTTCGCGAAGGCCCGCCAGGTCGAGTACACGACGAAGGCGAGCAGCCCGGCGGCGGTCGCGGCGGGCGCCAGCCACCAGCGGTCCGTACGCAGATGGCGGGCGGCGATCGTGGCGCGCGAGGCGTCATGGACGCCATGGGCGCCGGGGACGTCCGTGCGGGGCTGGGGTTCTGTACCAGTGGCCAACGAGGACTCCGTATGGAGCGGGCAGTCGGGACAGGGCAGGGGTGGGCGACGGGCCGGTGCGTACCGCTGCGGCGCGTGCCGCCGCGGGGCCGTGCCCCTAGGGCGCGCGCCGGTCTCGGGCGCCGAGACCCTCGTCGTCCGAGTCCGTCCACAGCGAGCTGTTGTACGGGTCGTCCGAGATGGCGACCAGATCGGGGCGCGACTGGGGAGGGCGCAGGGTGGGGGCGGCCTCGGCCAGCAGGACGAGGCTCTCGCGGAGGTGGCTCGCGTCGGTGCGTACGCGCCTGATCTCCAGGCTGCCGCCGCCGACCTGCTTCTCCAGCCGTTCGACCGACTGGACCAGGGTGTCGAGGCAGCGCTGAACCGCTGCCAGATCGTCCTGCAGGGACATGGGATGCCCTCATTTCCACGGTGGCGCGTGGTAACGCTCATGCGCCTGAGAGTGTCGCGCGTCACATCCCTCCTTGTGAAGGGATGTGCAGCGATTCTCGGCGCGCGCCGACCCGCGCGCCCCCTCGGTTGGGCCGCACGGGTGGGGTTCGGGAGGCGTGCCGCCGTGTCGCCGACGGCTCACGCGCGGGGTCCTTTTCAGTTGAAGGGCAGTAGATGTGATCACCATCATATGCCGCCAAATGTGAAAAACCGGGCCCATTCCGACAGGGAGTGGGCCGGGCCGGCCCTGGAGGTACCAGCCATGTCCCACGTCGGCGTCCCCCGCGGGAAGGTCCCCCACGGGGAGGCACCCCGCAGGAAGGCACCCCTCCGCACGCCCCGGCGGTCCCGGGCCGTCCACTGCCTCGCGTTCGTCACCGCCGGTGTGCTCACGCTCCCCGCACTGGCCGGCTGCTCCTCGGGCGACGACCCGGCGCAGGCGACGGCGGTCCCCCAGGACATCGCCCCGGCCGGACGCGACCAGGTGGCCGACGGCGGCACGGTGCGCTGGGCCCTCGACACGAAGCCGGCCACCCTCAACGCCTTCCAGGCCGACGCGGACGCCTCCACCACACGCATCACCGGCGCCGTGCTCCCCTCGCTCTTCACCCTCGACGAGCGCGGCCGACCGCAGCGCAACGCCGACTACCTGGAGTCCGCCGAGGTCGTCGAGCGCGAGCCCAAGCAGGTTGTGCTCTACAAGATCAACCAGCGGGCGGTGTGGAGCGACGGCCGGGAGATCGGGGCGCCGGACTTCGTGGCCCAGTGGCGTGCGCTGAACGGCAGGGACACCGCGTACTGGACCGCCCGCAACGCCGGCTACGAGCGCATCGAGAAGATCGAGCGCGGCGCCAGTGACCTGGAGGTCAGGGTCACCTTCGGCAAGCCCTACGCGGACTGGCGCTCGCTCTTCACGCCGCTCTACCCGAAGAGCGTGACGGGCAGCCCCGACTCCTTCAACGACGGTGCCCGGGCCAAGCTCAAGTCGACGGCGGGCCCCTTCAGGTTCAAGAGCCAGGACCGCGCGGCCGGCAAGGTGACGCTCGTCCGCGATCCCCGTTGGTGGGGGAAGACCGCGAAGCTCGACACGCTCGTCTTCCAGGCGGTGGCGCGCGACAAGCGCACCGCCGCGCTCACCGCCGGTGAGCTCGACATCGCCGACGTCGGCCGCAGCACCGCGGACCGGATGGCCCTGGCCGCCAGGCAGGCGGGTACCGCCGCCAAGGGGCGGCAGCCGGACCACGGCCCCGGAGCCGCCGTCACCCCCGCCTCCGCCCTCAGGTCCTGGGCGATCGCCCACGGCTCCGCAGAGGAGGCGGCCGAGGCGGAGCAGAAGGCCCGCAAGAAGTCCCGCGAGGCGATCAGGAAGTACGCCGACGAGCAGGCCGAGCTGCGCGGCTTCTCCCTCCGCAAGTCCCTCGAACCCGCCTACACGCAGCTCGCGCTGAACGGCACGTCGGGTCCGCTCACCGACGACCGCGTACGCCGCGCCGTGGCCCGTGCGCTCGACCGCCGCGCGCTCGCCGAGGTCGTACTGAAGCCGCTCGGCCTGCCCGCCCACCCGCTCGGCAGCCATCTCGCGCTGGCCGGCCAGGAGGGGTACACCGACAGCAGCGGCGCCCTCGGCAACCAGGACACCCAGGCCGCACAGGCGCTGCTCGCGGACGCGGGCTGGACGCCCGGCGGCGCGGCGCGGCAGACGCCGGACGGTGCGAAGGCGGGCAGCGAGGCGGAAAGGAAGGCGGAAAAGAAGGAGAAGAACAAGGGAAGCGGAGCCGACGAGGGCATGTACATCGTCGGAGACGACGAGAGCGGCAAGAGGAGCGACAAGAAGAGTGACGAGAAGAACAGCGACAAGAAGAACGCGGACGTGAGCGATTCCAAGCCGGGCGGCCGCGCCCACGGCTCGGAATCCGGTACGTACGCCCTAACCCCGGCGCCGGACGCGGTCCTCCAGAACCGGGCGCTGCGCACGCAGGCGCGCTTCGTGGACCGGCCGAAGGCCGACGCGGGCACCGGGGACAGCGCCGACGGCCGGCGGAAGGGCGGCATCGCCGGGGCCTACGCCCCGCTCGGCACCGCGGCCCCCGCCGGCGCCGCCCCGGGCCCGCTCGCCAAGGACGGCAAGACGCTGACCCTGCGTTTCGTCCTCCCGGCGGGCCCCGGCTCGGAGACGCTGCGCGCCGTCGGCGGCAAGATCTCGCAGATGCTGGAGCGCATCGGCGTACGCACGGAGATCAGCAAGGTCTCCGACGCGAGCTACTTCAAGGACCACATCGCCTCGGGCGACTACGACCTCGCCCTCTACTCCTGGCCCGCCACCCCCTACCCGGCCACCGACGCCCGCCCGATCTTCGCCAAACCGGAGCCGGCCGCCGACGGGTCGCTGCTGGTCGAGCAGAACTACACACGCGTCGGCACGGACCACATCGACCAGCTCTTCGACCAGGCCATGGCGGAGCTGGACGAGGAAGCCGCCCGTGACCTGCTGAAGCGGACCGACGCCCGGATCTGGGCCGCGGCCGGATCCATCCCGCTCTTCCAGCGCCCCGAGGTCGTCGCCGTCAGGTCCAACCTCGCCAACGCGGGCGCCTTCGGCTTCGCCACCCCGCGCTACCAGGACATCGGCTTCAAGAAGGCCGAAACCGACGACCGGTCGAAGAAGTAGCGAAGAAGAAAGAGCGAAGAAAACCGAAGGAACAGGAGAACTCGCAGGTCAGGACCCTCAGGATTGGCTCAAGTCACTTGCCCGCCGGCCTTGTCGGCGGGCAGAGTGGCAGATGCCCCTTGACCCGGGACCGTCCCGCACCCCCACCTGCACGCAGGGCTCGAACACCCCCTCCGACACAGCTTCACCGGACCGCCCGGAGCTCTCGCGCGGGGCCGGTACCGATCGCCCGGGAAGCCCGCGCGGTTCGCTCCCCGTACCATGGGGGGTAGCCGTGGCGCGACCGCCCGGCGGGCGTATGAGGAAACGAACCGAATACGACGCCCGATCCCACGATCGAGAGAAGCGCAAGTCACCCATGCCCACGCGCCACGACATCCGTAACGTAGCCATCGTCGCCCACGTCGACCACGGCAAGACCACCCTGGTCGACGCCATGCTCAAGCAGGCCGGTGCCTTCGCCGCACACGCCGCGGAGTCGCTCGACGACCGCATGATGGACTCGAACGACCTGGAGCGTGAGAAGGGCATCACGATCCTGGCCAAGAACACGGCGGTCAAGTACCACCCGAAGGACGGCGGCGACGCCATCACGATCAACATCATCGACACCCCCGGCCACGCCGACTTCGGTGGTGAGGTCGAGCGCGGCCTGTCGATGGTCGACGCGGTCGTCCTGCTGGTCGACGCCTCCGAGGGCCCGCTGCCGCAGACCCGCTTCGTGCTCCGCAAGGCGCTCGCCGCGAAGATGCCGGTGATCCTTTGCATCAACAAGACCGACCGCCCGGACTCCCGGATCGCCGAGGTCGTCGACGAGACGTACGACCTGTTCCTGGACCTGGACGCGGACGAGGACCAGATCGAGTTCCCGATCGTCTACGCCTGCGCGCGTGACGGCGTCGCCTCGCTGACCAAGCCGGAGGACGGCACCGTCCCGGCCGACAGCGAGAACCTGGAGCCGTTCTTCTCCACGATCCTCCAGCACGTCCCGGCCCCCGAGTACGACGAGACCGCCCCCCTTCAGGCGCACGTCACCAACCTCGACGCCGACAACTTCCTCGGCCGCATCGCGCTGTGCCGCGTGGAGCAGGGCGAGCTGCGCAAGGGCCAGACCGTCGCCTGGATCAAGCGTGACGGCACGATGTCCAACGTCCGCATCACCGAGCTGATGATGACCGAGGCCCTCACCCGCAAGCCCGCCGAGAAGGCGGGCCCGGGCGACATCTGCGCCATCGCCGGTATCCCGGACATCATGATCGGCGAGACCCTGGCCGACCCCGAGAACCCGATCGCGCTGCCGCTGATCACGGTCGACGAGCCCGCCATCTCGATGACCATCGGCGCCAACACCTCCCCGCTGGTCGGCAAGGGCGGCAAGGGCCACAAGGTCACCGCCCGTCAGATCAAGGACCGCCTCGACCGCGAACTGGTCGGCAACGTCTCGCTGCGCGTCCTGGACACCGAGCGCCCCGACGCCTGGGAGGTGCAGGGCCGCGGTGAGCTGGCGCTGGCCATCCTGGTCGAGCAGATGCGCCGTGAGGGCTTCGAGCTGACCGTCGGCAAGCCCGAGGTGGTCACCAAGGAGATCGACGGCAAGAAGCACGAGCCGATCGAGCGCATGACGATCGACTCGCCGGAGGAGCACCTGGGCGCGATCACGCAGCTCATGGCGACCCGCAAGGGCCGCATGGAGACGATGACGAACCACGGTTCGGGCTGGGTCCGCATGGAGTGGATCGTCCCGTCCCGCGGCCTCATCGGCTTCCGTACGGAGTTCCTGACGCAGACCCGCGGCACCGGCATCGCGCACTCCATCTTCGAGGGCCACGAGCCGTGGTTCGGCGAGCTGCGCACCCGCCACAACGGCTCGCTGGTCGCCGACCGCGCGGGCACGGTGACGCCGTTCGCGATGGTCAACCTCCAGGAGCGCGGTGTCATCTTCACCGAGGCCGGCACCGAGGTCTACGAGGGCATGATCATCGGCGAGAACTCGCGCGCCGACGACATGGACGTGAACATCACCAAGGAGAAGAAGCTCACCAACATGCGTGCGGCTTCCGCGGACACCACCGAGAACGTGGTCCCGGCCCGCAAGCTCTCCCTGGAGCAGTCCCTGGAGTTCTGCCGCGAGGACGAGTGCATCGAGGTGACCCCGGAGACCGTGCGTATCCGCAAGGTCGTCCTGGACCAGAAGGAGCGCGGCCGCACGGCTTCGCGCGCCAAGCGCTGACGTACTGACGTACTGACACGCCGAGGGCCGGTTGCCGTCACTCCCCGCGGGGAAGGACGGCAACCGGCCCTCGGTGCGTCGGGGCCCTGGAACCGGCACGCACTTATGATCTTCGCCGTCAAGCGGATTTAGGGGCGGGTGCGTCCGGTTATCGGTCGTTGCTCTCCGGAAGCTGCGTTAACAGTCCGTTTCGGGGGTGTCTGTCTGAGATCATTTTGTCCGGATTTCGGGCAGGTGGGCCCAGTCGATGTTGTCAAAACGAGACCCTTTAGGTGTGGTTTACGGGTCGGTGTTACTTAATAGTTGGCTCCATTGAGCTCGGGTCAATGGGTCACGCACTGTGGGGAGTGCCGACTCACGAGCACACTCGGGGTACATGCGACTCATCGCCGTCAGGGGTGTCGGCGACCGTCTGCTTACCCCTCTTGTAGTGATCAGTGGACTCATGAGGAGGAACCCATGCGTGGTGCCAAGAGCGCCAAGTGGGTCGCAGGTGCGATAGTCGTGGCTCTGTCGGCAACGGCGTGCGGTGGCTCGGACAGCGGCGACACGGATGCCAAGGAGAAGGGCAAGCCCGCCGGCTACGTCTCCATCGACGTCGGCGAGCCGCAGAAGCCGCTGATCCCGGCCGACACGAACGAGACGCTCGGCAGCTACGTCATCCAGTCGCTGTTCACCCAGCTCCTGGACTTCGACGCCAAGGGCCAGATCGTCTACACGAACGCCGAGTCGATCGAGACGACCGACTCGAAGACGTGGACGGTCAAGCTCAAGAAGGGCTGGAAGTTCCACAACGGCGAGGCTGTCACTTCCGAGTCCTACATCAACGCCTGGAACTGGTACGCCAACGTCAAGAACAAGCAGCAGAACGCCTTCTGGTTCGAGGACATCAAGGGCTACGAGGACGTCCACCCCGCCAAGGGCGAGCCGAAGGCCGACAAGATGTCCGGTCTCAAGGCCGTGGACGACACCACGTTCACCATCGAGCTGTCGAAGCCGGTTCCGTACTTCGAGTACAAGCTCGGCTACACGACCTGGGCCCCGCTGCCCAAGACGTTCTACGCCGACCCGAAGGCGTTCGGCCTGAAGCCCGTCGGCAACGGCCCCTACATCTTCGAGAAGTGGGACCGCAAGAAGGTCATCCAGGTCAAGGCCAACCCGGACTACCAGGGTCCGAACAAGGCCCAGAACAAGGGTGTCCTCTTCAAGAACTACGCGACCGTCGAGGCCGCGTACCAGGACCTGCTCTCCGGCAACCTGGACATGATCCGCCAGATCGGCCCGAAGGACCTGCCGAAGTACAAGCAGGACCTGGGCGACCGCGCGATCGACCAGGAGTACGCGGCGATCCAGTCGCTCGTCCCGACCTTCTACAGCAAGACCTTCAAGGACATCGACCCGAAGGTCCTGCAGGGTCTGTCGATGGGCATCGACCGCGAGACGATCACCAAGACGGTGCTCAACGGCACGCGCACGCCGGCCACGAGCTTCACGCCCCTCGGTGTCCAGGGCAACCAGAAGCTCGACACGGACGTCTTCACGTTCGACGCGGCCAAGGCGAAGAAGCTCGTCACCGAGGGCGGCGGCGTTCCGGGCAACAAGATCTGGATCCAGTACAACGCCGACGGCGGCCACAAGGAGTGGGTGACCGCGGTCTGCGAGTCCATCCGCAACTCCACCGGGGTCGAGTGCCTCCCGGACGCGAAGCCGGACTTCCAGACCGACCTGGAGGCCCGTGACAACGACCAGGTGAAGTCCTTCTACCGCGGTGGCTGGGTCGCCGACTACCCGGTGAACGCCAACTTCATGCGCGAGCTGTACGGCACCACCGCCGAGGCGAACAACGGCAAGTTCTCCGACAAGGAGGTCGACGCCGCGTTCAAGAAGGGCGACAACGCCAAGTCCCTGGAAGAGTCGATCAAGCTCTACCAGGAGGCCGAGAAGCTGGTGCTGGAGAAGATGCCGGCCATCCCGCTGTGGCAGTACCGCATCAACGGCGGGCACTCGGAGGCCGTCGACAACGTCGAGGTCGACTTCCACGGTGACCTCGAAGTTACCGGCGTCACCGTCAAGAAGTAGTCCGCTCGCTGACCACCCCTCATCCGGTCAGTACCCGCCACCGCACCGGCGGTAGGCCCGGGGGCCGCTTCCTCGATCAGGAAGCGGCCCCCGGCCACAGTTATCCACACGGAGGCAAACATGGGGCGTTATGTCGCGCGGCGACTGCTCCAGATGATCCCGGTCTTCATCGGGTCAACCTTGCTGGTCTTTTTGATGATGTACGCCCTGCCCGGTGACCCCGTGCGCGCGCTCGCCGGCGAGCAGGCCGTGGACCAGGCACAGATCGCCCAGATGAAGAAGGACCTCGGGCTCGATCTGCCGATCTGGCAGCAGTACTGGAACTACCTGACCGGCCTGTTCCAGGGCGACTTCGGTACCCAGATCGCCACCCAGCGCCCCGTCGCCGAGGTGATCGGGGACGCGTTCCCGATCACGGTCCGGCTGGCCCTGTTCGCCTTCGCCTTCACGGCGATCGTCGGCATCGCCATGGGTGTCCTGGCCGGCCTGAAGGCCGACACCTTCCGGGACCGGGGACTGCTGGTGGTGACGCTCCTGCTGATCTCCGTTCCGTCCTTCGTGCTCGGCTTCCTCGCCCAGTACTTCTTCGCCCACCAGCTGGGCTGGGTCGAACCGAACGTGAGCGCGTTGGCGGAGTCGCACGAGCTGATCCTGCCCGCCGTGGTCCTGGGTTCGCTCTCCCTCGCGTACGTCGCCCGGCTCACCCGCACCTCGGTCGCGGAGAACCTGCGCTCCGACTACATGCGCACCGCCGTGGCGAAGGGCCTGCCCCGCCGGCGCATCGTGGGCGTCCACCTGATGCGCAACTCCATGATCCCCGTGGTCACCTTCCTCGGCACCGACATCGGCACCCTGATGGGCGGCGCGGTCGTCACCGAGGGCATCTTCAACGTCCAGGGCGTCGGTTACGCCGTCTTCGGCGCGCTGAAGTCGCGTGAGGGCTCCACCGTGGTGGGCATCGTCACCCTCATCGTGGTCGTGTATCTCGTCGCCAGCCTGCTCGTCGACCTGCTCTACGCGGTCCTGGACCCGAGGATCCGTTATGCCTGAGGCGCTCGAAGCCACCGTCAAGAACGGGACGCCGGTCGCACCCGACGCGCAGGTCAAGGCGGCCGACGCGGCCAAGGCCGAGAAGCCGCGCAGTCTGTGGTCCGACGCCTGGCACGACCTGCGGCGCAACCCGCTGTTCGTGGTCTCGGCGGTCCTGATCGTGTTCCTGCTGACCATGTCCGCCTTCCCGGGCCTGTTCACCAGCGCCGACCCCCGGCACGCGGACCTCGCCAAGCACTACCTCCAGAAGCCGAACTGGGGGAACCTCTTCGCCGAGGACTGGTTCGGTTACGACGTCCAGGGCCGCTCCATCTACGCCCGCGTCATCTACGGCGCCCGGGCGTCGATCGCCGTCGGTGTCTTCGTCACCCTCCTCGTCACCGTCATCGGTACGGTGACGGGCATGCTCGCCGGTTACTTCGGCGGCTGGATCGACACGCTGCTGTCCCGCGTCACGGACATCTTCTTCGGCATCCCCTTCATCCTCGGCGCGATGGTGGTGCTGACCTCCTTCGAGCAGCGGCACGTCTGGGTCGTGATCCTGGCGCTCGCGTTCCTGGGCTGGACCCAGATCGCCCGTGTCGCCCGGGGCTCGGTCATCACCATCAAGCAGGCCGACTACGTGATGGCGGCGAAGGCGCTCGGCGCCTCCACCTCCCGCATCCTGCTCCGGCACATCCTGCCCAACGCGATCGCCCCGGTGATCGTGGTCGCCACCATCGCGCTCGGCGGCTACATCTCGGCCGAGGCCACGCTGTCCTTCCTGGGCATCGGTCTCGCGGAGCCGACCGTCTCGTGGGGCGTCGACATCTCGTCGGGCCAGGAGCAGCTGCGCAACGCGGCCTACGTCCTGATCATCCCGTCGATCATGGTGTCGATCACCGTCCTGGCCTTCATCATGCTCGGCGATGCGGTACGCAACGCCCTCGACCCCAAGCTGCGCTGAGGGAGGCGTACGTACATGACCATCATCGACAAGACGGCGGACGTTCCCGCGTCCCGAGGTTCGACGGACGGCAGCGGACCGCTGCTCGACGTCCGTGACCTGCACGTGGAGTTCAAGACCCGCGACGGAGTCGTCAAGGCCGTCAACGGCGTCAACTACAGCGTCTCCGCCGGCGAGACCCTCGCCGTGCTCGGCGAGTCCGGTTCCGGCAAGTCCGTGACGGCGCAGGCCATCATGGGCATCCTCGACATGCCGCCCGGCCGCATCCCGCAGGGAGAGATCCTCTTCCGCGGCGAGGACATGCTGACCATGGGCTACGAGGAGCGGCGCAAGATCCGCGGTCAGAAGATCGCGATGATCTTCCAGGACGCGCTCTCCTCCCTCAACCCGGTGCTGTCCGTCGGCTACCAGCTCGGCGAGATGTTCCGTGTCCACCAGGGCCTGTCCAGGAAGGACGCGAAGGCGAAGGCCGTCGAGCTGATGGACCGGGTGCGCATCCCGGCGGCGAAGGAGCGGGTCGACGACTACCCGCACCAGTTCTCCGGCGGCATGCGCCAGCGCATCATGATCGCGATGGCGCTGGCCCTGGAGCCCGACCTGATCATCGCCGACGAGCCCACCACGGCTCTCGACGTGACCGTCCAGGCGCAGGTGATGGACCTGCTCGCGGAGCTCCAGCGCGAGTACAACATGGGCCTGATCCTGATCACCCACGACCTCGGCGTCGTCGCCGACGTCGCGGACAAGATCGCGGTCATGTACGCGGGCCGGATCGTCGAGACCGCCCCGGTCCACGAGCTGTACAAGCGCCCCGCGCACCCGTACACCCGTGGTCTGCTGGACTCGATCCCGCGCCTGGACCAGAAGGGCCAGGAGCTCTACGCGATCAAGGGCCTGCCGCCCAACCTGCTGAAGATCCCGTCCGGCTGCGCCTTCAACCCGCGCTGCCCGAAGGCGCAGGACGTCTGCCGTACGGACGTCCCGGCCCTGCTGTCCGTCACCGAGCGGGACGGCGGCGAGCTGCCGGGGCGCCACAGTGCGTGCCATTTCTGGAAGGAGCAGATCCATGGCTGAGCTGAAGAAGAACGACGAGGCTGCCGTGGACGCGACCCCCAACGTCACCGCGGTCGAGACCGTCGGCGCCGCCAGCACCGAGGAGGCGGTGGCGGCGATCGAGGCCCCGGTCGAGCGCGGGGAGCCGATCCTCCAGGTGCGCAACCTGGTCAAGCACTTCCCGCTGACGCAGGGGATCCTGTTCAAGAAGCAGGTCGGTGCGGTCAAGGCGGTCGATGGGATCTCCTTCGACCTCTACCAGGGCGAGACGCTCGGCATCGTGGGGGAGTCCGGCTGCGGCAAGTCCACCGTCGCGAAGCTCCTCATGACGCTGGAGAAGGCGACCGCCGGCGAGGTCTTCTACAAGGGCCAGGACATCACCAAGCTGTCCGGGCGCGCGCTGAAGGCGGTCCGCCGCAACATCCAGATGGTGTTCCAGGACCCGTACACGTCGCTCAACCCCCGCATGACGGTGGGCGACATCATCGGTGAGCCGTACGACATCCACCCGGAGGTCGCGCCCAAGGGCGACCGGCGCCGCAAGGTCCAGGAGCTCCTGGACGTCGTGGGCCTGAACCCGGAGTACATCAACCGGTACCCGCACCAGTTCTCCGGCGGGCAGCGCCAGCGCATCGGCATCGCCCGCGGCCTGGCGCTCCAGCCGGAGATCATCATCTGCGACGAGCCGGTGTCGGCGCTGGACGTTTCCGTCCAGGCGCAGGTCATCAACCTGATGGAGAAGCTCCAGGACGAGTTCAACCTGTCCTACCTCTTCATCGCGCACGACCTGTCGATCGTCCGGCACATCTCGGACCGGGTCGGCGTCATGTACCTCGGCAAGATGGCCGAGATCGGTACGGACGTGCAGATCTACGACCACCCGACGCACCCCTACACCCAGGCGCTGCTGTCGGCGGTCCCGGTCCCCGACCCGGACGCCCGGGAGGGCCGCGAGCGGATCATCCTCACCGGCGACGTCCCGTCCCCGGCGAACCCGCCGTCCGGCTGCCGGTTCCGTACGCGCTGCTGGAAGGCGCAGGACAAGTGCGCCGAGGAGGTGCCGCTGCTGGCGGTCCCCGAGCGCTTCAAGTCCTCGGACACCCCGGCGGCGCACGAGTCGGCGTGTCACTTCGCGGAGGAGAAGGACGTCGTCCACGCGGCGTGACGCCGCTCGCTGTACGCACACGGGGCGCCCCGGGCCGTCACGGCCCGGGGCGCCTCCGCTTTTCGGCGCGTGCCCGCGTCCGCCGCGCGAACGGGCGCGGCTGAAGTGCGGTACGGGCGGCTCTGGGGTGACATGGGTGCTACGTGAGACCCAAGGACCTCAGGAGGGACTCCATGCGCGGAGCCACGCACGCCAAGTGGGCGGCATGTGCCCTGGCCGCCGCCCTCGCGGCGACGGCCTGCGGCGGCGGTGGCAACGGCGGCGGTGGCGGCGCGTCAGGAGTGGTCAGCTCCTCCTGGGGCGACCCGCCGAACCCGCTGGAGCCCGCGAACACCAACGAGGTGCAGGGCGGCAAGGTCCTCGACATGCTCTTCCGCGGCCTCAAGCGGTACGACCCGAAGACCGGCGAGGCCCAGGACTGGCTGGCCGAGAGGATCGACACCGCCGACTCGCGGAACTTCACCGTCACCGTCAAGGACGGCTGGACGTTCAGCAACGGCGAGAAGGTCACCGCCAAGTCCTTCGTCGACGCCTGGAACTACGGCGCGCACCTGAGGAACAACCAGCGCAACGCCTACTTCTTCACCTACATCGAGGGCTACGACAAGGTCCACCCGGAGAAGGGCGAGGCCACCGCCGACACCCTCTCCGGCCTGACGGTGAAGGACGACAGGACCTTCACCGTCAGGCTCACCCAGAAGTTCTCCACCTGGCCCGAGACCCTCGGCTACAACGCCTTCGCGCCGCTGCCCAGGGCGTTCTTCGACGACCACGACGCCTGGCTGGCCAAGCCCGTCGGCAACGGCCCGTACACCGTCGAGTCGTACACCAGGGGCTCGATGATGAGCCTGCGCAAGTGGGACCAGTACCCCGGTGAGGACAAGGCGCGCAACGACGGCGTGGACCTCAAGGTCTACACCGACAACACCATCGCGTACACCGACCTCACCGCGGGCAACCTCGACCTCCTCGACGACGTACCGGCCTCCCAGCTCAGGAACGTCCGGGCCGACCTAGGCGACCGCTACCTCAACACCCCGGCCGGCATCATCCAGACCCTCGCCTTCCCCTATTACGACAAGCGGTGGAACGCCGACGGCATGGAGAAGGTCCGCAAGGGCCTGTCCATGGCGATCGACCGGCAGCAGATCACCGACACGATCTTCCAGAAGACCCGCACCCCCGCCAAGGACTGGACCTCCCCGGTCCTCAAGGAGGAGGGCGGTTTCGACGACGGGCTGTGCGGCGACGCGTGCGAGTTCGACGCGGCCGAGGCGAAGAGGCTGGTCGACGAGGGCGGCGGCATCCCCGGCGGCACGCTGCGGCTCACGTTCAACGCGGACACCGGCTCCCACCGGGAGTGGGTCGACGCCGTCTGCAACAGCATCAACAACGCGCTGGGGAACGACAGGGCGTGCACGGGCCACCCCGTCGGCACCTTCGCCGACTTCCGCAACGAGATCACCGGCCACAAGATGACGGGCCCCTTCCGGGCCGGCTGGCAGATGGACTACCCGCTGATCCAGAACTTCCTCCAGCCGCTCTACTACACGAACGCCTCGTCCAACGACGGCAAGTGGTCCAACGAGAAGTTCGACCGGCTCGTCGACGAGGCCAACGCCGAGGCCGAACCGGCCCGGGCGGCCGAGAAGTTCAAGGACGCCGAGAAGGTCGTACGCGACGAGATGGCCGCCATCCCGCTCTGGTACCAGAACGGCAGCGCCGGCTACTCCGACCGGATCTCGAACGTGGCCCTGAACCCCTTCAGCGTCCCCGTCTACGACGAGATCACGGTGGGCTGACACCGGGCCGGACGTAGGCGCCCCCCTTCCGAGGAGCCCTCCATGGGACGTTATGTGATCCGGCGTCTGCTGCAGATGATCCCGGTCTTCTTCGGCACCACACTGCTGATCTTCCTGATGGTGAACGTCATGGGCGACCCCGTCGCGGGACTCTGCGGCGACCGGCAGTGCGACCCCGCGACCGCCGCCCGGCTCCGCGCGGAGTTCGGCCTCGACCAGCCCGTGTGGCAGCAGTACGCGACGTACATGGGCAACGTCTTCACCGGCGACTTCGGCACCGCCTTCAACGGCCAGAAGGTCACCGAGCTGATGGGGGCGGCCTTCCCCGTGACCGTCCGGCTGGCCGCGGTCGCCGTCGTGTTCGAGGTGGTGATCGGCATCAGCCTCGGCGTGCTCACCGGCCTGCGCCGCGGCCGCCCCGCCGACACCGGTGTCCTGCTCGTGGCGCTCGTGGTCATCTCGGTCCCGACGTTCGTCACCGGCCTGCTGCTCCAGCTGCTGCTCGGCGTGAAGTGGGGGGTCATCGAGCCGGCCGTCTCGTCCATGGCCACGGTCGACGAGCTGCTGGTCCCCGGCCTGGTCCTGGCCTCGGTCTCCCTGGCGTACGTCACCCGCCTCACCAGGACCTCCGTCGCCGAGAACGCCCGCGCCGACTACGTCCGCACGGCCGTCGCCAAGGGCCTGCCCAGGCGCCGCGTGGTCTCGCGCCACCTCCTGCGCAACTCGCTGATCCCCGTCGTCACCTTCATCGGTACGGACGTGGGCGCCCTCATGGGCGGCGCCATCGTCACCGAGCGGATCTTCAACATCCACGGCGTCGGCTACCAGCTCTACCAGGGCATCGTCCGGCAGAGCTCCCAGACCGTCGTCGGCTTCGTGACCGTCCTGGTGCTGGTCTTCCTGCTGGCGAACCTGATCGTCGACCTCCTGTACGCCGTACTCGACCCGAGGATCCGCTATGCCTGAGCCCCCCTACGGTCCCGACGCGGCGGTCTCGGAGGCCGGAGCCGGCGGCGCGACGGACCTCGCCCCGGACGAGGGCCAGGCGCTGGAGGAGGGGCCCGGCGGCGCCGCTCCGGACCCGGACCCCGCCGGCAGGCCGCGGAGCCTGTGGTCCGACGCCTGGCGGGACCTGCGCCGCAACCCGGTCTTCGTCGTCTCCGGGCTCGTCATCGCCTTCCTCGTCGCCATCTCGCTCTGGCCGTCCCTGATCGCGAGCGGCAACCCGCTCCACTGCGACCTCGGCAGGGCCCAGGAGGGCTCCCGGCCCGGCCACCCCTTCGGCTTCGACGGCCAGGGCTGCGACGTCTACACACGCACCGTGTACGGCGCCAGGACGTCGGTGACGGTCGGCGTCTGCTCCACCCTCGGAGTGGCCCTCCTCGGCAGCGCCCTGGGCGGTCTCGCGGGCTTCTTCGGCGGCGGCTGGGACGCGCTGCTGTCCCGCATCACCGACGTCTTCTTCGGCATCCCCGTCGTCCTCGGCGGCCTCGTCTTCCTCTCCGTCGTCACCAGCACCACCGTCTGGCCGGTGATCGGCTTCATCGTGCTGCTCGGCTGGCCGCAGATCGCCCGTATCGCACGCGGCTCGGTCATCACCGTCCAGCAGAACGACTACGTGCAGGCGGCGCGGGCGCTCGGCGCGAGCAACTCACGGATGCTGCTGCGGCACGTCGCGCCCAACGCCGTCGCGCCGGTCATCGTCGTGGCGACCATCGCCCTCGGTACGTACATCTCCCTGGAGGCGACCCTCTCCTTCCTCGGCGTCGGCCTGCGCCCGCCCGCCGTGTCCTGGGGCATCGACATCTCCGCCGCCTCCAGTTACGTCCGCAACGCCCCGCACATGCTGCTCTGGCCGGCGGGCGCGCTCGCGGTCACGGTGCTCGCGTTCATCATGCTCGGTGACGCGGTGCGCGACGCCCTCGATCCCAAGCTGCGCTGAGGAGCCCCGTCATGCCCGGTCCATTGCTCGAAGTGCGCGACCTGCACGTGGAGTTCCGCCTGCGCGACGGGGTCGCCAAGGCCGTCAACGGCGTCGACTGCGCGGTGGCGGAAGGCGAGACGCTCGCCGTGCTCGGCGAGTCCGGCTCCGGGAAGTCCGTCACCGCGCAGGCGGTCATGGGCATCCTCGACATGCCGCCCGGGAGGATCACGGGCGGCGAGATCGTCTTCCGGGGCCGCGACCTGCTGAAGCTCAGGGAGGACGAACGGCGCGGGGTCAGGGGCCGGGAGATGGCCATGATCTTCCAGGACGCGCTGTCCTCCCTCAACCCCGTGCTCAGCGTGGGCGGCCAGCTCGGCGAGATGTTCACCGTCCACCGGGGGATGTCCAGGAAGGACGCGAAGGCGAAGGCCGTCGAGCTGATGGACCGGGTGCGCATCCCGGCGGCGAAGGAGCGGGTCGACGACTACCCGCACCAGTTCTCCGGCGGCATGCGCCAGCGCATCATGATCGCGATGGCGCTGGCCCTGGAGCCCGGTCTGATCATCGCCGACGAGCCCACCACGGCTCTCGACGTGACCGTCCAGGCGCAGGTGATGGACCTGCTCGCGGAGCTCCAGCGCGAACTCGGCATGGGGCTCGTCCTCATCACGCACGACCTGGGCGTCGTCGCGGACGTCGCCGACAGGATCGCCGTCATGTACGCGGGCCGGATCGTGGAGACGGCGCCGGTCCACGACATCTACAAGGCGCCGGCCCACCCGTACACCCGCGGCCTGCTGGACTCGATCCCGCGCCTGGACCGCAAGGGCCGGGAGCTGTACGCGATCAGGGGCCTGCCGCCGAACCTCACCCGCATCCCGTCCGGCTGCCCCTTCCACCCCCGCTGCCCGCTGGTCCGCGACGTGTGCCGCACCGATGTGCCGCCGCTGTACGAGGTGGAGGACGGCCGGGGGAGCGCGTGCCACTTCTGGCAGGAGACCCTCCATGGCTGAGCCGGCCGGACGGGGCGCCGAGCCGGTCCTGGAGGTACGGGACCTGCACAAGCACTACCCGCTCACACGGGGCGTCCTCCTCAGGAAGCAGGTCGGCGCGGTCAGGGCGGTCGACGGCGTCGACCTCGGCCTGGCGGCGGGGGAGACGCTCGGCATCGTGGGGGAGTCGGGATGCGGCAAGTCCACGCTGGCCAGGCTGCTGGTCCATCTGGAGCGGCCCACGTCCGGGACGATCCTCTACAGGGGCGAGGACGTCACCAGGCTGTCGGGACGGGCCCTGAAGGCGGTGCGCCGCAACATCCAGATGGTGTTCCAGGACCCGTACACGTCGCTCAACCCCCGCATGACGGTGGGCGACATCGTCGGTGAGCCGTACGAGATCCACCCCGAGGTCGCGCCCAAGGGCGACCGGCGCCGCAAGGTCCAGGAGCTCCTGGACGTCGTGGGCCTGAACCCGGAGTACATCCACCGCTATCCGCACCAGTTCAGCGGCGGGCAGCGCCAGCGCATCGGCATCGCGCGGGGGCTCGCGCTCCGGCCGGAAATCATCGTGGCCGACGAGCCGGTGTCGGCCCTCGACGTCTCGGTCCAGGCGCAGGTCGTCAACCTGCTGGAGAAGCTCCAGAGCGAGTTCGGCCTCAGTTACGTCTTCATCGCGCACGACCTGTCGATCGTGCGGCACATCTCCGACCGGGTCGGCGTCATGTACCTCGGGCGGATCGTCGAGACCGGCCGGGACGCCGAGATCTACGACCACCCGACCCATCCCTACACCCAGGCGCTGCTGTCCGCCGTGCCCGTGCCCGACCCGGAGGCCCGCGGCCACCGCGAGCGGATCCTCCTGACCGGCGACGTGCCGTCGCCGGCGAACATCCCGTCGGGCTGCCGGTTCCGCACGCGCTGCTGGAAGGCGCGGGACACGTGCGCCGAGGAGGTTCCGGCGCTGGCGGTGCCGGCGGCCTTCCGGGGCGAGGACTCCCCGGCGGCGCACGACTCGGCGTGCCACTTCGCGGAGGAGAAGCACGTCGTCCCGGCGGAGGACGGGCCGGGCGCGCCCGTCGGATGACGGCCGGCCGGGTTAACAGCCGCGCAACTCGGCCGACCCCACACCGATATGTGGACGGACGACACTGAACATCGTGCGGCCGTGCGGGTGCCGTTGCCCGGCCGGGGGCGCCGCCATGTCGCCCCCGGCCGGGTACCCACGCCCCGGACTCCGGAGGGCCAGGTCCGTCCGGCGACCGGGTGAGGGCCGGCAGGGATCACCTCGGCCCCAGCGATCGCCGCAGGAAGTCCACCTGGAGCAGGAGCAGATTCTCCGCGACCTGCTCCTGCGGCGTCATGTGCGTCACCCCCGACAGCGGCAGCACCTCGTGCGGCCGCCCCGCGGCGAGCAGCGCCGACGACAGCCGCAGCGTGTGCGCCATCACCACGTTGTCGTCCGCCAGGCCGTGGATGATCATCAGGGGCCGGTGCGTGCCGGCCGGACGGGACAGCCCGTCGTCGGTGACGAGCGAGTTGGCGGCGTACACCTCCGGCTGCGCGTCCGGGGCCCCGAGGTAGCGCTCCGTGTAGTGCGTGTCGTACAGCCGCCAGTCGGTCACGGGCGCGCCCGCGATGCCCGCGTGGAAGACGTCGGGCCTGCGCAGCACCGCGAGGGCCGCCAGGTAGCCGCCGTACGACCAGCCGCGGATCGCGACCCGTCCGAGGTCCAGCGGGAAGTCCGCGGCCAGTGCGTGCAGCGCCTCGATCTGGTCGTCGAGCGTGAGCGTGAAGTCGTCCCTGACGGCCTTCTCCCAGCCGGGGGAGCGGCCGGGGGTCCCCCGCCCGTCGGCCACGACCACCGCGAAGCCCTGGTCGGCGAACCACTGCGAGGTGAGGTGGGCGTTGTGGACGGCGACGGCGCGCCGGGCGTGCGGTCCTCCGTACGGATCCATCAGCACCGGAAGCGGGCCGTCCTCCTCCGTGTAGCCCGCCGGGAGCAGGACGGCGCACGGAATCCGCCGCGCGCCCCCCTCGACGAGCCGCACGCGGGCGCGCAGCACGGGTTCCTCGGCGTACGACGCGACCACGGCCTCCTGCTTGCCGTCGCGCACCACCCGCACCACCGTGCCGCTGCTCTCCACGCACGCCGAAGCCAGCACCGTCACCCCGCCCGACCGCACCGCGGAATGCACGCCCGGCCCCTCCGAGAGGCGCTCCACGCCCAGCTCGTCGACCCGGTAGACATGCACCTCGCCGGTCTCCGCGGCAGCGGCCTCCGGGCCCGCCGAGGCCGACACGAGCACATCACCGTCCGACACGTCCAGCACCGCCCGCACCTGCAACCGCGGCCCGGTCAGCGTCCGGTCGCCGACGGCCAGCACCCGCGCCCCGCCCTCGTCCGCGATCCGTACGAGCCTTCCGTCCGGGGCCCAGACCGGCACCCCGTCGAAAAGATCCAGCCACACCGGGTCCTCGTCCACGTGCACGGTCCGCGTCGCACCGGTCGCGGTGTCCACCGCCAGGTACACCTGGCTGCGCTGGTCCCGCGCCTGCACCAGCAGCAACGGCGCGCCCGCGTCCGACCAGTGGACCCGTGCCAGGTACGGATACCTCGCACGGTCCCACACCACCTCCGTGCGCTCCTGGCCGTCCACCCCGTACAGGAAGAGCCGCACCTCGGCGTTGGGCGTCCCCGCCGCCGGGTAGGCGACCCGCGCGGGCTCGCGCTCCGGGTGCGCCGGGTCCGGGATCCACCAGCGCGCCACGGCCGCGTCGTCGGCGCGGGCGACCAGCAGCCGGTCCGACTCCGGCGACCACCAGAAGCCGCGTGAACGGCCCATCTCCTCGGCCGCCACGAACTCCGCCAGGCCGTACGCCGTGTTCTCGTCCTCCGGCTCCGCGAGCGCCCGGTCGCCGTCGCCCTCCGCGCCGATCACCCGCAGGGCGCCCTGGGCGACGTACGCGACACGCAGTCCGTCCGGTGACGGCCGGGGGTCGAGAACCGGCCCCGCGGCGGGCAGCTCGCGGGCGGTGCCGGCCCGCAGCTCGGCCGCGAAGAGCCGCCCCGACAGCGCGAACGCCGCCAGCTCGACCGCCGTGTCCACGGCGTACGACACGATGCCCGCGGCCCCCTCCCGGCTGCGCTCGCGCCGCGCCCTCTCCTGCGCCGACAGCTCCTCGGCGGCGCCGCCGAGGAGCTGCCCGGGATCCGCGGCGATGCGCTCCTGCGCGCCCCCCTCCAGACCGAGCACCCAGAGCCGGTTGGCGCGGTCGGTGCCGGACGAAGAACGGAGGAACACCACGCGGGCCCCGTCGGGCGACACCGTGAACGCGCGGGGCGCCCCGAGGGAGAAGCGCTGAGTCCTGGCGTGCTGCCGGGGGAAGGAGAGCTGATTCGTCGTCATATGCCCGAAGCTACCGCTCGCGACGTCACTTCATGCGCCCCTCGTGCTGCCGTGCACCGAACAATGCGTACACACGGATAGTTATGATCCGTAGCGCCTGGTGGGTATGAACTTGCCGGGAGCTGTCCGCATGCCCGTTTCGGCCCGAGTAAGTGGAGGTGAACCGCCGTGGCACTCTCGATTTCGGCGGTAGTGCTGTTGGCGATCATCGTCATCCTGATGGTCCGGAAATCGGGACTGAAGGCCGGACATGCGGCGGTTTGCGTATTGCTCGGCTTCTATCTCGCCAGTTCCTCCATCGCTCCCACCATCAACGAACTGACCACGAACGTGGCAGGGATGATCGGGGGCATCAAGTTCTGAGCGGGGCTCGTAGGGTGGTCCCATGACGGACCAGGACCACCCAGCCCGTCGTCTGCTTCTGGTGCACGCGCACCCGGACGACGAGTCGATCAACAACGGCGCCACCATGGCCAAGTACGCCGCCGAGGGCGCCCGGGTCACCCTGGTGACCTGCACCCTCGGCGAGGAGGGCGAGGTCATCCCGCCCGCCCTCGCGCACCTGGCCGCCGACCGCGACGACACCCTCGGCGCCCACCGCATCGCCGAACTGGCCGCCGCGATGAAGGAACTGGGGGTCACCGACCACCGCTTCCTCGGCGGTCCCGGCCGCTTCCGCGACTCCGGGATGATGGGCGTCCCGCAGAACCACCGCGAGGGCGCCTTCTGGGCCGCGCCGGTGGACGAGGCGGCGGCGTACCTCGTCGAGGTGGTCCGTTCCGTACGCCCGCAGGTCCTCGTCACCTACGACCCGGACGGCGGCTACGGACACCCGGACCACATCCAGGCCCACCGCGTCGCGATGCGCGCGGCCGACCTCGCGGCCGACCCGGACTTCCGCCCGGACCTCGGGGTGCCGCACACCATCGCCAAGATCTACTGGAACCGCGTGCCGCGCACCTACGCGGAGGACGGCTTCGCCCGTCTGCGCGCGGCAGCGGTGAGCTTTTCGGGCACCGCCGCCGTGGACGACATCCCCGGAGTCGTCGACGACGCGCGGATCACCACGGAGATCGACGGCGCCCCGTACGCCGGGGCCAAGACCGCCGCGATGCGCGCGCACGCCACCCAGATCGCGGTGGAGGACGGTTTCTTCGCGCTCTCCAACCACCTGGGCCAGCCCGTCCTCGTCACGGAGTTCTACGAGCTGGTACGCGGTGAACGCGCCACCGGCGGACGTGAGACGGATCTCTTCGCGGGAGTGGACTCGTGACCCCGGGCCGTACCGCCGCCCACCTCCTCCTCGTCGTCCTGGGCGCGCTCACGGGCGCGGCGGGCGTACTCGTCCACGCGGCCTGGTTCCCCGGCGGCCTGCTGCTGGCGCTGCTCGCGGCGGCGGGCGTCTTCTACGGCTCCCTGTACGCCACGGGCGCGAAGGCCGGTGTCGGCGCGTCCGCCGCCGGATGGCTCGTGGCCGTAGTCCTGCTGACCGTCAGCCGTCCCGAGGGCGATCTGCTCGTCGGCGGCTCCGCGGTCTCGTACGCCTACCTGCTGGGCGGGATGGCCGTCGCTGTGATCTGCGCCACGATGACGGAACCGCCGCGGCCGGCCGCGGGCCGCGCCCGACTTGGTAAATGACGTACTAGTTGGGTCCGTGAACCGACCGCGCCCGCGCGGCCGTCGGGCCCTTTGCCACCCTGGGCGCGGGGCGTCTGTCGGCGGCGGCCAGTATGGTGGTGCGCGCCGCCGGGCCTCCCGCAGTACAGGGTAAGAGCGGGCGAGCGGAGCTAACCGGGAGAACCTGCCTTGAGTCGTGAAACTGACAGTTCGTCCTCCGGCCCCCAGGGGCGTGGCGGAGCCGCGTACCCCTCGGGGACGCCGCCGTACGGATCCCGCCAGTATCCGTCGCCGCACCCCGGGCAGGACGCTCCGGAGGAGACTGCCGGGGACGCCGCGGGGGCGGAGTCGGACGGGCCCAGGACCGAGACCACGCTGACCACCCGCATCCGGATCAACATCCCCGGATCGCGGCCGATCCCCCCGGTCGTCATGCGTACGCCCGTGGGCGACGCGGAGCCGCCCTCCTCGCCCGTGAAGGCCGAGCGCACGGGCGCCACGCCCCGCCCGCCCGAGCCGTCGCGGGACAGCGCGGCCGCGGAGCCGCGGGAGGGGACCGGTCCCGGCGGGGACAAGCAGCCGCCGGCCAGCGACTGGTTCGCGCCGCGCAAGCCGTCGGCCGCGCCCGCTCCGTCGCCGGCCGCTGCCGCACCGGCCGCGCCGCAGGGCGGCGGGCAGCGCCCCGAGTTCCCGTACTCCACGCCGGAAGAGCCGCAGCGCCAGAGCGCCGCCCCGCTGCCGCGCCGTACGCCCGGTGACGCGGCCGCGAACGGAGGCAGCCGCGCCGCCGGCACGGGCCCGTCCGGCCCCACGGGCCCCTTGGGCCCCTTGGGCCCCTTGGGCCCGATGGTCGGCCCGGTGAGTCCGGCCGTCGGTCCGGTGGGTCCGGTGGGTCCGACCACCGGCCCGGTGACCGGCAGCTCGCCCTTCCTGGGCTCCGGCCCGCGCCCCGGTTCCGGCGTGCACTCGCCGGGCGTCGCAGGCCCGGCCCAGCCCTCCATGACCGACGACACGGCGGTACTGACCCCGCAGAACCCGGCCCCGGTCCCCTCCGCGGGCGAGAACGTCTCCGGTGACACGCTGACCAGCGGCATGCCCGTGATCCCGGCGGCGGAGCGGCACTCGCCGTTCGCCCCGCCGCAGGCCGGCGCCCGCTTCGCCCCGGACCCGGTCTCCCCCCGCACGGACGGCCCGGCCGCCCCCGCCCGGACCACACCGCCGCCCGCCTCCTCCGCCCCTGCCGCTCCCGCGAAGAAGGGCCGCTCCAAGCTGGTCCTGCTGGCCGTGGGCGTCGTGGGGCTGGCCGGTGTGGCGTACGGCGCGGGGCTCCTCATGAACCACTCCGACGTGCCGAAGGGCACCACCGTCCTCGGCGTCGACATCGGCGGCGGCACGAAGGAGGAGGCGGTCGGCAAGCTCGACACCGCCCTCGGCAAGCGCGCCGCCATGCCGCTCGTCCTCACCGTCGACGGCAAGCAGGCGAAGCTGAAGCCGTCCAAGGCCGGTCTCGCCCTGGACAGCCAGGAGACCGTGCGCGGCGCCGCGGGCAGCGACTACAACCCCGTCTCCGTGATCGGCTCCCTCTTCGGCGGCGAGCGCGTCGCCGAGCCGGTGATCCCGGTCGACGAGGAGAAGCTGAGCGTCGCGCTGGCCGATCTGGCGGGCACCTCGGGCACGGCCAGCGAGGGCACGATCAAGTTCGTGCCCGGCAAGGCGGTCGCCGTACCGGGCAAGGCGGGCAAGCAGCTCGACGTGGTCCGCTCGATGACCCGGGTCAAGGACGCCTACCGCGCCCAGGTGGAGACCGGCAGGCCGAACACGGTGGAGCTGCCCCTCGTCACCAGGTCCCCGAAGATCGGCCGGGCCGAGCTGGACCGGGCCATGCGGGAGTTCGCCCAGCCGGCGATGTCCGGCCTGATCACGATCAAGGCGGGCGGCAAGCAGATCCAGTTCGGCCCGGCGAGGTCCCTGCCGAAGATCCTCTCCATGAAGCCGATCGACGGCCGGCTGGTGGAGGTCTACGACAAGCAGGCGATCGAGCAGCTTCTGGAGGGCGTCTTCGACGGCGTGCAGATCACCAAGGGCGACGGCAAGAAGCACCCGGTCACCGCGGACGACGTGGCCTACGCCATGCGCACGGCGCTCGTGGGCAAGACCCCGGCGCAGCGTGTCCAGGAGATCAGCCTCAACCCGAGCTAGCGGTGGTCAGGAGGTGCCGAGGCCGCCGCGGACGTTGAGTGCCTGGGCGGTGATGGACGCGGCCGTGTCGGTGGTCAGATAGCCGACCAGGCCCGCGACCTCCGCGGGGGTGGAGTAGCGGCCGAGCGGGATCTTCGACTGGAACGTCTTCAGGGCCACTTCTTCGCCGATGCCGTACGCCGCCGCGTACTCCTGCCGGATCCGCCGGCCCGTGGGTGTCTCGACGTGCCCCGGGCAGACGGCGTTGACCGTGATGCCTGTGGGCGCCAGTTCGTCGCCGAGCGCCTTGGTGAAGCCGATGACGCCGTGCTTGGAGGCCGAGCAGGGGGCGTCGAGGACGTCGCCCCGCCGGCCGGCGGTGGAGGCGATGTTGATGATCCGGCCGCGCTTCTTGTCGCGCATGCCTCCGGCGGTGAGCACCTCGCGGGTCATCAGGAAGACGCTGTTGAGATTGGTGTCGATCACGTCGAACCACAGCTCGTCCGTGAGCTCCGCTGTGCTGCCGCCGCCGGAGCGGCCCGCGTTGTTCACCAGGACGTCGACCGGGCCGAAGCGGTCGACGGCGTGCCGCACCACGCGCCGGATGTCGTCGCGGTCGCGGACGTCGCCCGCCGTCCCGTCCACGTCCAGAGCCTCGGCCTGGAGCTCCCTGACCGTGGCCGCGACGGTGCGGGCGGTGCGCGCGCACAGGAAGACCTGGTGGCCGCGGGCGGCGAGCGCACGGGTGACCGCCAGGCCGATGCCACTGGTGGCGCCGGTGACGACGGCCACTTTCGGAGTCAGGCTCATCGGCTCTTCTCCAGGGCGGGACCGAGTGCCGGTCCCGTGCGGACGAGCCGGTCCTCGTCGCCGCGGGAGACCTCCAGCGGGTCCCAGTCCGCGCGGCGCTCGGGCAGCGCCGCCGGGTCGCCCAGGACGGCGCCGCTGTGCACTTCGTGCATCAGGCGGCGGCCCAGGATCTGGCCGGCGCAGGCGATGCCGCTGACCGCCGAACCGGTGATGCCGTTTCCGTAGCGGGTGTTGGCGCCGGCGACGTACAGGCCTTCGACGAAGGTCGCCGTGTCGGGCCGGGCGCCGGCGGCGCCCCAGTGCGCCATCCCGAACGGGGTGCCGCCGGTGGAGTGCGTGTACCGCTCGTGGGTGAGCGGCGTCGCGGTCTCCAGATGGGTGATGCGGCTCCGGAACGGTCCGAGCGCCTCCTCGGCCGCGTCCAGCACGGCCTCGGTGAGCCGGGCCTTCTCCGCCCGGTACACCGGATTGCGGCGGTACTTCTCGCCGTCGGCCGGGCCCGCCGTCACACCCCAGCGCTCGAAGCCGGGGGGACACAGCGTCATCAGCTGGAAGTTGGAGTGGCCCGGCGGGCAGATCCGCGGGGTGACGGGGTCCTTGCCGGAGGCGAACGAGGCGAAGAGGAAGCCGGCCGTGCCCGTGCCCCCGGAAGCGGTGTCCGCGCCGGCGAGCAGGCCGGCGTAGAAGCCCTCGATGTCGTCGCTCCGGTACCACCACAGATTGGCGTGCTGCTCGATGTCGGTGTCGAGCGCGACGTAGACGGCTGCCCAGGGCAGCGCCATCCGGGCGTCCCGCGTCTTGGCGGCGAGCCTGCGCGGCAGCCGCTCCTCGCCGACCAGCCCGAGCATCGTCCGCCGGTAGTCGGCGTTGGACACCACGACCGGCGCCAGCGCCCGGCTGCCGTCGGCGAGTTCGACGCCCCGGGTCCGCCCGCCGCCGACCGTGATCCGGCTGACCCTGCTGTACGTGCGCAGGGCGCTGCCGTGCGCACGGATGACCTCCAGCAGTCCGGCGGCCAGGGTCTGGCCGCCGCCCTCCGGGTAGTAGGCGCCGCGCACGTAGTGGTCGGTGATCGTGGCGTGCAGGGCGACAGTCGCCTCGTCGGGCGCCATGCCGTAGTTGGGGGACTGGGCGGCGAGCAGCGTCCGGGCGCGGGTGGACAGCCCGCAGTGGACGAAGAGCTCGGTGAGCGTACGCCGCCCCCAGGCCACCGACTGCGGTGCGTGCTGCGGCAGCTCGGACACCGGCACGTCACCGGGGGCGACGATCGCGTCCCGCCGCTCCGCGCCCAGAGCGGACACGATGCCCAGGAAGGTGTCGATGCCGGGCGCGTCCGCGGGGCACGCCTCGTGCAGCCGCTTGCGGTACGTCTCCCAGTCGGCCGGCATGTCCAGGGTGGCCCCCGGAATCACGATGCGGTCGAAACCGCCCGGGTCCATCTCCCGGTAGCGCAGCCGGTCGCGCAGACCGAGACCGTTCAGGATGGCGGGGAGCAGGCCGTCGGAGCCGCAGTCGCCGAGGTAGTGCACGCCGACGTCGAACTCGTACGCGCGGCGCCTGCGGAAGACATGGCTGTTGCCGCCCGCGACACCGCCCTGCTCGGCGACGAGGACCCGCTTGCCGGCGACCGCGAGGTAGGCGGCGCAGACGAGCCCGCCGATCCCCGAGCCGACGACGATCGCGTCCCAGTGCTCCTCCGTGCTCACGCGGCGCTCCGTACCGAGGAGGAGCGCAGCGAAGGCGTCACCGAGGGGTCCTCGGGGGACGGCGCCGGTGCGGGCACGGCGACCAGCTGGCCGGGTTCGGAGATCGTCAGCCGGGAGACCTGGGGGGTGATCTTGCGGGCGAGGCCGGTGAGCGTACGGCCGGGCCCGATCTCCACGAACATGTCGCAGTACAGCTCGTCGGCCATCGTGCGCACCGACTCCGCCCAGCGCACCGGCCCGGTGATCTGCTGCCCGAGCCGCTGTGGCCAGGCATCGGTGCCCCGGTGCGGGCGGGCGTCCACGTTGGCCACGACCGGCGCGTGGCCGGGCCGGAATTCGGCGGCCTGCGCCGCCCGGACGAACGCGTGGGCCGCGGGCCGCATCAGGGGCGTGTGGAAGGCACCGCCCACCGGGATCGACACGATCCGGAGCGCGCCCAGGGCCTGGGCCGCCTCGGCGCACCGGGCGACCGCTCCGCTCTCACCGGAGACGACGCTCTGCTGCGGCGAGTTGAGGTTGGCCACCCACACCCGGCCGCCGTCTTCGCGGACCCCCGCCGCCGCCTGCTCCACGAGCTCCGGGGACAGGCCGAGCACCACGGCCATGGTGCCGGGCTCCGTGGCGCACGCCGCGCGCATCGCCTCGCCGCGCGCGGTGACCAGTCGTACGCCGTCGTCGAAACCGATGATTCCGGCGGCCACCAGCGCCGCGTACTCGCCGAGACTGTGACCGGCGCACACGACGGGCCGCTTGGCGGCGGGCAGCGCATGGCGCACCTCGTGGAGGATCACCATCTCTAGGACGAAAGTGGCCAGCTGGGCGTTGTCCGTACGACGCAGGGTGTCCTCGTCCGCGCGCAGCAGCAGCTCCACGACATCGCGCCCGGACACCTCGCCGGCCCGCTCCGCCAGGAACCAGCCGGGCCGGCCGGCCCAGGGGCGTCCCATCCCGGGCTGCTGTGCTCCCTGGCCGGGGAATATCAATGCCAATCGTGGACCGCTCATCGTGGCTTCTCCCGTCTCCAGCCGAATCTCCTCCGATTCGAGCAAGGCAATGGTGGCAGCAGGATTTGAAAGGTGTATGAAGGGCAGATAAAAGCGTCGGGGGCGGTTCATGAATGGGCCGGGTATCACTTTCGGGGAATGCCATGTCTCTTTGGTACGGCCCCTCTTGCTGCCCGGACTCCGAGCCGCTTACGTTCCTCTCGTCTTGCCCCGCGACAGCGGAAACGGCCCGCGACGGCGGAAAACGAGAGGTAGACGCATGACTCAGCAGACTGTGGCAACGGCGGCCGACTTCCAGGAGCAGGTGAGCCGGATCGTCATTGAAGAGCTGGAGCTGGAGGAGGGCGAACTCACCGGGAGCGGCCACTTCATCGACGACTACGACAGCGATTCGCTGTCGCTCATCACCGTCGTTTCCAGGATCGAGAAGGAATTGGGAGTCGTCATTCCCAAGACGGAACTCGGCGACCTGGTGAACCTGAGCCTTCTCGTCGAGGCCGTTGTCCAGCACGCCGCGGAGAGCAACCATGGCTGAACTTCCTTCGGCGCCACGGCGCCGGGTGGTCATCACCGGGCTCGGCGCGGTGTCACCGGTCGGCATCGGCGCGGACGTCTTCGCGTCCGCCGTCCGGGCCGGCGCCGACGGCACCGCGCCGATCCAGAGCTTCGACGCGAGCGGCTTCCCGCGCCGGCGGGCGGGCGAGGTCACCGACTTCGAGCCCACCGACCACCTCAAGCGCCTCGACCCGGCGGCGTGGGGCCGCAGCGGCCTGCTGGCGGCCGCGGCCGCCCGGCTCGCCGTCGCGGACGCCGGGATCGGCGAGGAGCAGCTGGAGCAGGGCCGGGCCGGGGCGATCATGGGCACCACCAGCGGTGAGTCCGCCGTCGTCCAGGCGCTCGGCGAGCAGTGGGTCGCCGACGGCCTGGAGTCCATCGACGGCGAGCTGGCCGGGCAGACCCCGGCCTCGCGCATCGCCAACGCGGTGAGCGCCGAACTGCGGCTGCACGGCGAGACCCAGACCATCCCGACCGCCTGTTCGGCCAGCAACTACGCGCTGGGTTACGCCTACGACCTGGTGCGCAGCGGCGAGGCGGACGTGATGCTGGCGGGCGGCGCGGACGCCGTCAACCGGCTCACCCACGCCGGCTTCTACGCGCTCGGCGCCATGGCCGAGGACCTGCCGCGCCCCTTCGCCGCCGACCGCACCGGCATCCTCACCGGCGAGGGCGGCGCCGTACTGCTCCTGGAGACACTGGAGCACGCACGGGAGCGCGGGGCCCGCATCTACGCGGAGATCCTCGGGTACGCCGCCAACTGCGACGCCGCGCACATGGTGCACCCCGACGCGGCCAGCATCGCCGCGTGCATCCGTGCCGCGCACCGCAACGCGGGTGTCGAGCCGGAGCAGATCGACTACATCTGCGCCCACGGCACGGGCACCCCGACCAACGACACGACCGAAGTGGCCGCCGCCCGCGAGGTCTTCGGCGGCCGTATACCGCCGATCAGCTCCATCAAGTCGATGCTCGGCCACACCATGGGCGCGGCCAGCGGCTTCGGCGCGATCGCCTGCTGCAAGGCGCTGGAGCAGGACTTCCTGCCGCCCACCGCCAACGTCACCGAGGCGGACCCCGCGCTGGGCGACGGCGTGGACTGCGTACCGGGCACCGGCCGCGAGGCCCGCCTGGACATCGTGCAGAACCACGGGTTCGCGTTCGGCGGCAACAACGTCATCACCATCCTCGGGAGGGTTTCGTGACCACGGCGACCGCCACAGCGGCCGCGGCCGCGACACGGACGGCCACCCGGCCGCTCTACGTCACCAGCGCCGGCGTCGTGTCCTCGGCCGGCCACGGCCTGGCCGCGCTCGCCGGGCTGCTGCGCGACGGAGCCTCGCCGGCCGAGGAGCCGGCCGGCGAGGACGGGGCCGCGTACCCGCCCCGCCCGGTCCGGGCCGTCGACGGCTTCGACGTGAAGGCGCACCTGGGCCGCAAGGGCACCAAGTACCTGGACCGGCTCACCTCCTTCGGCCTGGTGGCCTGCAAGGAGGCCATCGAGGGCATGGACGCCGCCGAGGTCGCGGGGGACCGTACCGGCGTCGTACTGGCGACCAACACCGGTTCCGTGTCCAGCCACAGCACCCTGCTGCACGACACGCTGACCCTGGACAAGCCGTACCTGGTCAACCCGGGCCAGTTCCCGAACACGGTGATGAACTGCGCCGCCGGGCAGGTCGCCATCCGCAACGGGCTGCGCGGCCTCAACGCCACGGTGGCCGGCGGCCAGACCGCCTCGCTGCTCGCCTTCCGGCACGCGCGTCTCGCTCTCACGCTCGACCGCGTCGACCGGCTGCTGGTGGGCGGCGCCGAGGAGCTCGGCGCCCCCGCGGCCTGGGCCTGGCACCGGACCGGAGTGCTGAAGGAGCGGGCGGCGCTCGGCGAGGGCTGTGCGGTGTTCACGGTGCAGCGGGAGGCACCGGCGGACGACGCGGACGTACTGGCCGAACTGCTCGCCTGCGAGGTGCGCTTCTCGGCCGACGCGCGGGACTACGCCGACGGCCTGTCCGGGGCCGTCACCCGCGCCCTGGACCGCAGTGGGGTCCGCCCGGAGGAGGTGGCCGTCGTCTCCCTCGGCGCCGTCCACCACCGTGGTCTGGAGCGGATCGAGGAGCGCGGTGTGCGGACCGCGCTGGGCGGTGGCGAGCTGCCGCGCACCGTACGGGTCGCCGATGTGCTCGGTGAGACGTACAGCGCCAGCGGTGCGATGCAGCTCGCCGCCCTGCTCGGCCTGTGGCAGGCCGAACCGCCGGCCGAGCGGGAGTACGCGCTGGTCACCTCGGTCGGCCGGGACGGGAACGCGGCCGCGATGGTGGTGCGCAGCCCGCTTCGTTGACCACCCCGGGTCCCTCCCCCGGATCCCCCCGGGTCCCCCCGGATCACCCCGGTCCGGCCCCGGACCGCCCCGGCCCCCACCGGACAGCAGCGGCGCCCGTGATTTCCCCCCCACGGGCGCCGCTGCATGTTTCCCCGTCCGACTGAAGACAAGGACTCCTGTCCCATGAACACGGCGTACGCCGGGCGGAGTTACCCGCCCACCGAACCCTACGAAGTCGGCCGCGAGAAGATCCGTGAGTTCGCGCTCGCGGTCGGCTCCGACCCCGGCGACGGGCGCACCGCGCCCCCGACCTTCCCCATCGTGCTGTCGATGCACGCCGAGAAGCAGGTGGTGGACGACCCCGGCTTCGGCTTCGACTTCTCCCGCGTGGTCCACCGTGACCAGCGGTTCGAATCGGTGCGCCCGGTCAGGCCCGGCGACCGGCTCACCGTCACCGTCGAGGTGGTCGCCGCGGACACCGTCGACGGCAACGACGTCGTGACCCTGCGCGGCCACATCCGCGAGGCGGACGGCGGGGCGCCGGTGTGCGTCACGACGTCGACACTCGTCTCGCGAGGTGAGCGATGACGGTCGCCGGCGAGAGGATTCCCACCCGCACCTTCCGCATCACCCGCGCTGATCTGGTGCGTTACGCCGCCGCCTCCGGCGACCACAACCCCATCCACTGGTCGGACTCCCGCGCCGCGGCCGTCGGACTGCCCGGCGTCATCGCGCACGGCATGCTCAGCATGGGCCTGGTGGCCACCGCCGTCACCGACTGGGCGGGCGAGGGCGCGGCCGTCAGCGAGTACAGCACCCGGTTCAGCCGTCCCGTGCCGGTGCCCGACACCGCCGACGGGGTGGAGCTCACCGTCGAGGGCGCGGTCGGCGAGGTCCGGGCGGACGGTTCGGTGCGCGTCGACCTGACGGTGCGCTGCGGCGAGGCGAAGGTGCTGGCGCGGACCCGGGCCGTACTGGCGCCGGGTGCCCGGACGGTGTCCGCGTAGGGCCCGCGGGGAAAGCGCACACGCACGGAGAAGACCGCCGGTCCCCGAGGGGGCCGGCGGTCTTCTCCGTGGTGCTCCGTGGCGCGGGGCCGGTCAGGCCTGGGTGCCGGCGGGCGGCAGCTTCAGCTCGACGGCGCCGATCTGCGCGAGCAGGAACAGGTCCTGACGGCAGGCCCAGTGCTCGTGGACGAGGCCGTCGTCACCGACGCGGTAGATGTGGATGTGCTCGACGTCCACCTTGTTGCCGGTGCCCTCGAAGCCGAGGAAGTTGCCGGTGTGGATGCCGGTGAACCGGACCCGGATGACGGCCTTGTCGCCGTCCGCGAAGCTGTCGATGTGGTCCCAGGCGGCCTCGGAGAACACGCTGTTCATCCAGCGGGCGGTGCCGAGGTAGCCGCCGGGGCCGCCGGGGGTGCCGGGCGGGGCCTCGTAGTCGACGAAGTCCGGGGCGACGAGCTCGTGGGCGACCTTCTCGTCCAGGTCGTTGAAGATCTTGCCCATCTGCTGGGCGATCTCCAGCACGGTGGCGTTGGACATGGGTTTCCTTCCTTGGGAGGGGTGGTGCGGGGGTATCAGTGGCCGACGCCGAGACCGCCGGTGACCGGGATGATCCCGGCGGTGACGTACGACGCCTCCTCGCTGGCGAGGAAGCGCACGACGTGGGCGACCTCGTCGGGCCGGCCGGCCCGGAACAGGGAGGTCTGGCCGAGGACGTGCTCGCGGCGGGCGTCGGTGACGTCCTTGACCATGTCGGTCTCGATCAGGCCGGGCGAGACCATGTTGACCGTGACGTTCCGCTTGCCCACCTCACGGGCGAGCGAGCGGCCGAAGCCGATCAGACCGGCCTTGGACGCCGCGTAGTTGGTCTGGCCGGGGGCGCCGGCCAGCGCGCTCATCGACGTCATGAACACCACGCGGCCCCAGCGGGCCTTGAGCATGTCCGGGACGGCCTCCTTGGCCACCGTGACGGCGGACATCAGGTTGGTCTCGATGACGCTGCGGAAGTCGTCGTCCTCCATGCCGACCAGCAACTGGTCGCGGGTGATCCCGGCGTTGGAGACCAGCACCTGGACGGGGCCGTGCTGGCCGCGGGCCTCGTCGACGGCGCGGCGGACGGAGTCGGGGTCCGTCACGTCGCAGCGCACGCCGAACAGCCCCTCGGGCGGCTCACCCGTGCGGTAGGTCACGGTGACCTTGTCGCCCTGGGCGGCGAAAACGCGGGCGGTGGCGAGGCCGATGCCCCGGTTCCCGCCGGTGATGAGCACGGAACGGCTCACGGAATCAGTTCCCTTCTGCGGCTTGCGAGGCAGCTGTGGCTGCTGAGGCGTGTGAGGTGTCCGCGGCCGACAGCAGCTCGTCGAGCCGCTCCGCCGCCGCCGCGGTTTCGGTGAAGTGGACGGCGGTCCAGCCGGCCGCCTCGGCTCCCGCGCAGTTGTGCGCGAGGTCGTCGACGAGCACGCAGCGCTCGGCCGGCACCCCCGCCCGTTCGGCGGCGAGCGCGAACATGCCGGGCGACGGCTTGCGGTGGCCGACCTCGAAGGACAGGAGTACGTCGTCGAAGAGCTCGTCCGGGTCGACCATGCGGCGCCAGTGCGCGTCCCAGGTCGGCACCATGTTGGAGAGCATCCCGACGAAGGCGCCGCGCTCGCGCGCCTTGCGCAGCTCCGCGACCCAGGCGAGGTTCGTCTCGCGGCCGTCGAACCAGGCGTCGGCGAGGGTCGTCAGCCGCACGCCGTGCACGCCGTGATCGGCCGCGAGCACGTCGGAGACCTGGCCGAGCCACTCCTCCTCGCTCACGAGGGGGGTGTCGATCGGCTCCATGATGTCGGTGGTGCCGTACCGGGCCGTCACCTTCCCCAGCGCCTGCTGGAGCACCGCGGGGTCGAGGCCCTGGCCGGCGCAGAAGGTGCCCATGGTGTGGGCGATGGACGGGGTCAGTACGCCGCCGAAGTCGGTCCAGACGGCCAGGCGTTCGGTGCTCACAGCTCACTCCCGGAGGCGAGGGTCACGGTCACCCGGGCGATCTCGGCGTCGCCCTGGAGGAAGCGGACCGGCACTTCGCCGCGGCCGCCGTCGAGGCACGGCCGGGGCGCGGAGGCCCGTACCGTCTCGTCCAGTTCGGCGAAGCGGGAGAACCGGGCCTCGAAGCCGACGGCGTACGTCGACAGCGACTCGTCCACCGCCAGGAACGACAGCTGCCGGGCGGCTTCGACGAGGGTCATGGCCGGCAGGTGGTCGTAGACGTGGTCGAACAGCCCCCGGTTGGTGAACCACGGGGTGACCTGGGCGGCCACTTCGGCGGGGGAGCTCTCGGCGTGTGACAGCACGACGTTGAGCGGGTTGCCGCGGCCCACCCGGGCCGGTTCGACCTGCCGGGAGCCGTCGGCGCCCGGCCCCTGGTCGGGGAAGTCGGAGGTGAGGGGGGCCGGCGTGCCGCGCTGGGCGTGCCGGAGCACCTCGTTCTCGTGCTGGTTGATGAAGAGCACGTCCATCTCGTGCTCCCCCACCTCGGCGTCCCCGATGTAGAAGCGCTGGGCGACCTTGCCCTTGCGGTAGCGGCCGCGCCGGGTGGGCCGGCCGATGTAGTCGGTGTCGATGCGCAGCCGGCCGGGCTCGGGCCCGATCAGCAGCTCCTTGAGCCCGGACAGGGACAGCCGGAAGGAGTCGACGATCATCGTGGTGCCCTCGGAGAGGCCGATGTGGGTGTGTGAACCGGCGATGGCCGCCTGCCGTCCCGATTCCAGCAGCAGCAGGGCGTCGTACAGGGCGGGCCGCTGCAGGTGGTCGCTGTAGTAGCCGTGGATGAGCGGTAGCTGCACCGCTGCGCGCACCTTCTTGAAGGCCAGCGGGAGGATGTCCGTGACGAAGACCTCGGACACCGCGGCCCGGTGCACCAGCGAGCGGTCGACGGTGCGTCCGTAACTGAGCTCGACGGGTGCCGAAGGAATCTCCGGGGCCGTTTGTGTTGTCATACCTGTTCCTTTGGAATCGGGTACCGGTACGCAGAGCCTCGCAGCGCCGGATGAAGCCGGGGTCGAGCGCGAATTCAAGCGCGATAAAAGAGAGGGAATTCCCGAGGGGGCCGGGCGGGTTGCGGGTCCGGTTATGCTCGGGGGATGCGTATAGGAGAGCTGGCGCGGCGCACCGGAATTCCGGTTCCGACCATCAAGTACTACCTGCGGGAGGGGCTGCTGCCTGCCGGTGAGCGCACCAGCCCGAACCAGGTGCAGTACGCCGACGCGCACGTGCGCAGGCTGAAGCTCGTCCGCGCGATGCTGGAGGTCGGCGGCCTGTCCATCGTGGCCGCCCGCGAGGTGCTCGCCGAGGTCGACTCCCCGGCCCGCACGGTCCACGGCATGCTCGGCGCCGCCCAGTCCGCGGTCACCAGGATCACGACGGACCGCGGCACCGAGGAGGAGTGGGAGCGGGCGGAGCGTGAGGTCGCCGACCTGGTACGGCGCCACGGTTGGGCGACGAAGCCGGACAACCCGGGATGGAAGGCGCTGGTCCAGATCGTGCTGACGTATCGGGACCTCGACCGGGGCGATCTGCTGACCCTGCTCGACGGGTACGCCGAGGCGGCCGCCGAGCTGGCCACCGCCGAGCTGGCCGTCCTGGCGCAGGTGCCCAGCACCGACGGCAAGGTGGAGAGCGCGGTGCTGGGTACGGTCCTGGGCGACGCCGCGATGGCGGCCCTGCGCAGGATCGCCCAGGAGGACGCTTCCCAGCGGGTGCAGCAGCGGCCGCACTCCGCCTGACCCGCGGCCGGAACCCCGGCCGGTCCGCCCGCCTGCCGCCCGGTCCGCCCGCCGCCGCCTGCCGTCCGCCGGCGGACGGCGCGGGAGTCAGCCGATGTACGCCGTGCTGCCCAGCGGCGCCAGGTGGTGCACCCGGGCCGGCGGCAGGTTGCCCAGCACCGTCTCGGTGCGGAAGGCGTGGTCGCGCAGCGTCCGGCCCACCACGGCCTGCACCGCGAGCGTCCGTTCGCGCGCCGCGCCCCGGGTGAAGGCCCTGCGCAGCGGCGGCACCCCGGCGTAGGCGAAGAACGACAGGGTGCCGCCGGGGCGCAGGGCGCCGATCAGCCGGTCGAAGATGTCCTGCGCGGTCGCCGCGTCGAAGTTGGCGAACGGCAGGCCGCACACGATCGTGTCGTACGAGCCGAGCTCGTGCTCCTGCACCAGGCCGGTCAGCAGCCGCAGCCGCTCCTCGTGGCGGTAGGTGCGGGCCAGCAGGGCGGCGAAGCGCGGGTTCGCCTCGACGAGGTCGAGGGTGTCCAGCCGGCCGAGCGAGGCGGCGATGTGCTTGGTCACGGCGCCCGTCCCCGGGCCCACCTCGAGTACCGCGCGCGGCCGGGCGGCGGAGGGCACCACGTAGCGGGTCAGGGCTCTGGCGAGCAGTGGGCTGCTGGGGGCGATGGCCCCGGTGTCCCGGCGGGTCCGGGCGAACTCCCGGAAGAACAGCGTCACGTCCGTCATGGCCTCTCCTGCGTCATGGGGCCGCACCCCTCGGTGCGCACGGCGGCACCGTGGTGCTGCGCCGAAAGTGATAGTGCAACTATCGATAGCGTAAGTTATGGTTGTTGAGGAGTTGCCGGTACCCGCGCCCTCCGGACCGCGACACCGACGCTAGTGGGCCCGTGACCAGGGGTCATGACCCACCAACGATCCGGCAGATGTTTCCAAAGGAGCATTGCGCCACCCGACTTGAGGGCCTCCGTAAGCGGCGGCATGAGGGGCTGACCATGGACTTCGCATCGCTCGTGGCATGGATCGACGTCACTTCCGGACTGACGGCCCGCATGGCGGGAGCGGCCTGCTGGGCGTACGCGATCCTCGCGATCACGACGCTGCCGCCGCTGCTGCCCAACGCCGCGCTCCTGGTCACCGGCGGGATGCTCGCCGCCCGGGGCGAGATGTCACTGACCCTGGTGCTCCTCTCGGTGGCCGGCAGCGCCCTGCTCGGCGACCTCCTGATCCACCGTTTCGGCTGGTCGGCGGGGGGATCGGTGCGCCGCCGCATGGCCTCCCGCAAGCGCCAGGGCGAGCTCTTCGACTGGGCCTCCGGGCGCATACAGCGCGGCGGCATCCCGTTCGTGGTCGGCGTGCGCTTCCTGCCGAGCGGACGGCTGCTCGGCGGCCTCGCGGCGGGCGCCGCGGGTTATCCCGCCCACAAGTTCGCGATCGGCGCGGCCCTGGCGGAGGCGGTCTGGGCGGCGTACTCGGTGGGCGTCGGCTACTTCGGCGGCGCGATGAGCGACGACCCGGTCGTCTCGGTCGCCCTCGGGCTCGGGCTCTCGCTGGCGGTGGGCGCGGTCGCCTGGCTCGCCCAGCGGCGTACCGCGGTGCCCGCCGCCGCGAACGCTTCTGTCTCCAAAGAGACATGAGGGATTCCACCTCGCGTGAATATCCCTCTCTCTTCGCCCCTGAAATGCTCGCATTGCCGCTCTGCCGAGTCGCTCTGCTGAGAAAAGGAAGCTTGAGGCTGACGTGTCGCACAAGAATTCAGCGGTGCTGTGGGCACTCCTGGCCACATCGGTCCCCATGTTCATGGTGTCGCTCGACAACCTCGTCGTCACCAACGCGCTGGTGGACATCGCCCGTGATCTCCGCACCACCCAGCCCGAGCTCCAATGGGTCGTGAACGGCTATGTGCTGCCTTTCGCGGGCCTGCTGCTGGCCGGCGCCGCGCTGGGCGACCGCATCGGCCGCCGCCGGGTGTTCGTCTGGGGCATCGTGCTGTTCACCGCCGCCTCCGCCGCCTGCGCCCTCGCGGGCTCCATCGGTGCGCTGGTCGCCGCGCGGGTGGCGCAGGGCGCGGGCGCAGCCATGATCCTGCCGGTCTCGCTGACGCTGGCGGTGGCCGCCGTCACGGAGAAACGGCGCAACCTGGCGGTGGGGGTCTGGGGCGGGGTCAACGGACTCGGCATCGCGTTCGGCCCGCTGGCCGGCGGCCTCGTGACGGAGGGTCTGGACTGGAGCTGGATCTTCTGGATCAACGTCCCGGTGGGTGTGGTCGCCGTTCCGCTGGCGCTCTGGGCCCTCAAGGAGAGCCGGGGCGCCCAACGCCACCTCGACGTCCCCGGGATGACGCTCGTCGCCGGGGCCGTGGTCGCCGCCGTATGGGGCGTCGTACAGGCCGCGGAGCACGGCTGGAGCCGCCCGGGCGCCCTGCTCGGCCTGGTGGCCGCCGCCGCGCTGCTGGCCGGCTTCGTCGCCTGGGAGCGCCGCACGAGCCGCCCGCTCGTGCCGCTGCGCATGTACCGGCTCCCCGCCTTCCTGCTCAGCAACGCGGTTTCCCTGGCCATGTACTTCGGAGTCTTCGGCTCCATCTTCTTCCTCGCGCAGTTCATGCAGGGCCCGATGGGCTACTCGCCCTTCGAGGCCGGCCTGCGCACCCTGCCCTGGACCGCGGCGCCCATGGCGGTGGTGCCCCTGGCGAGCCTGCTGGTGGACCGGGTCGGCGGCGGAGTCCTCCAGGCGCTGGGCTGCGGTCTGCAGGCCGTCGGCCTGGCCTGGTTCGCGCTGGTCCTCAGCCCCGGGCTGCCGTACGCGGCGATGGTGATCCCCATGGTGCTGGCGGGCGTCGGCATGGGCCTGGTCTTCGCCGCCAACCCCGCCACCGTGATCGCCTCCGTGGAAGAGAGCGAGCACAACACGGCGTCCGGTGTGAACAACACCGTCCGGGAGTTCGGCGGAGCGCTCGGCATCGCCGTACTGACGACGGTGTTCACCCACGGCTCGGCCGGCCACGCGGCGGACGGACCGCAGGCCGGAGCGGCCGCGTTCACCGCCGGCCTGCAACCCGCCCTGTGGTTCGGCGCCCTCGTGGTCGCGCTCGGCGCTGTCGCCGCGCTGCTGATCCGCCGCCCGCGGCAGAAGCCCGCGGCGGGAGACCCGCCCCCCGGACCGCGGTCTCGCAGCGCCGAGCTCGCGGCCGCCGAATGACCGGACGAGCGGCGCCCCCCGCGCGCCGAGCCGTCTCGTACCAACGGAGGAAAGAAATGTTTGCCGCCCTTGGCAAGTTCACCGCGCGACGCCGTAAATGGGTCGTCGTCGCGGCAGTGGTCTTCACGCTGTTCGCCGGCGTATGGGGAACCGGTGTGTTCGGTTCCTTCACCGGCGGTGCCGGCTTCGACGACCCGGCCAGCGAGTCCGTCGCCGCCGACAAGGTGCTCGACGGACCGCTCGGCCGGGAGTCGAACGACCTGATCGTCCTGTACGAGGACAAGGACCGCACCGTCGACGACCCCGCCTTCTCCGACGGTGTGAGCAAAGCGCTCGCCGGCGTGCCGCGCGAGGACATCGAGCGGCTGAACTCGTTCTGGGAGCCCGGCTCGCAGGACAAGGCCGCGTACGTCTCCGAGGACCGGCACGCGACGTACGCCACCGTGCAGTTCACCTCGGACGTGGACCAGGAGCAGGTCGAGTCGCTCGCCGAGATCAAGGAGTCCTTCGAAGTACCGGGCGTGACGGTCCGTTACGGCGGTGTCGCCGCCATGACCGAGCAGGTCAACTCCCTCACCGGCTCGGACATCGCACGGGCCGAGATGCTCTCCGTGCCGATCCTGCTGGTGCTGCTCGTCCTCATCTTCCGCAGCGCGGTGGCGGCGCTGCTGCCGCTCGCCGTCGGTACGTTCGTCGCCCTGGGCTCCTTCGTCGTGCTGCGTGTCCTGACGATGTTCACCGAGATCTCCAGCACCGTCATCAACGTCATCACCATCCTCGGCCTGGGCCTGGCCATCGACTACGCGCTCTTCCTGGTCAACCGCTACCGCGAGGAACTGCACGCGGGCGCCGACGTGGACACCGCCGTGCACCGCGCCACCGCCACCGCCGGCCGCACCGTCGCCTTCTCCGGCCTCGCCGTCGCCATCTCCTTCGCGGGCCTGGCGCTGTTCCCGTCCCGCTTCCTCAGCTCCATGGGGTACGCGGCCGTGGCCGTGGTCGCCTTCGCGGTCGTCGGCTCGCTCACCCTCCTGCCCGCCCTGCTGCGCTACACCGGCCACCGCATCGACAAGTGGCGCATCCCGCTGCCCGGCGGCCGCCGCCGGGCCCCCGTGGCCGAGACGCAGGGCCGCTGGTACCGCACCGCCCACGCCGTGATGCGCAAGCCGCTGCTGTCCACGCTCGCGATCGTCGCCGTCCTCGTCGGCCTCGGCGCCCCGCTGCTCGGCGTCAACTGGGCGCGTCCGGGGGAGTGGGTGCTGCCGTCCAACGCCGACGCGAAGGTGGTGAGCAAGCAGCTGAGCCAGGACTTCGACGTCAACCCCGCCCAGATCATGACCGCGGTCGTACGCTTCGACGGCCCCGCGCAGCCGCAGCGCGACGGAATCGACGCGTACGCGCAGAAGCTGGCCGCCGTCGACGGCATCTCCGAGGCGCGCACCACCGCGGTCGAGGGCAACGACGCGCGCGTCACCCTGCGCTACACGCCCGACCCCATGTCGGCGCAGTCGAACGACATGGTCCGTGACGTACGGGCGGTCGCGCCGCCCGAAGGCGCCACCACGGCCCAGGTCACCGGCATGCCCGCGTCCCGCGTCGACATCGTCGCCATGATCGGCGAACGCCTGCCCTGGATGGCCCTGTTCGTGGCCGTCGTCTCCTTCCTGGTCCTCTTCCTGGCCTTCGGCTCGCTGCTCCTGCCGCTCAAGTCCGTGATCCTGAACCTGCTGTCGCTGCTCGCCGCCTTCGGCGCGATCAAGTGGATCTTCCAGGACGGGAACCTGTCCGGGCTCCTCGGCTTCGAGGCCATCGGCGCGGTGGACGCCAACTTCCCGGTGCTGATCATCGCGATCGCCTTCGGCCTCGCCATGGACTACGAGGTGTTCCTGCTCTCCCGGGTCCGCGAGGAATGGGAGGTCAGCGGCGACCCGGTCGAGTCGGTCGCCCTGGGCGTCCAGCGCACCGCGAAGATCATCACGAGCGCGGCGCTCCTGCTGGTCGTGGTGGTCGGCGGCTTCATGACCTCGTCGATCCTCTTCATGAAGATGATCGGCGTGGGCCTGGTGATCGCGGTGATCGTCGACGCCACGATCGTACGGGCCCTGCTGGTGCCGGCCACGATGGCGCTGATGGGCAAGTGGGCCTGGTGGGCCCCGGCGCCGCTGGCCCGCTGGTGGTCCAAGTACGGCATCCGCGAATCGGACCCGGCCCCCCTGGCGCCGCAGGCCGACCGGTCCGCCGACTCCAGGGCCGGAGCCCTGCGATGATCCCGCTCCGCCCCGATTCCCGGGCGTCCGGGCCCACGGCCACCGTGCCGGGCCCCGGACGCCCCCGGCCCCGGAAGCCCGGGGCCGGGCCGGCGCCCGCCGTCTCCGGCCCCGCGCCCGCCGTGGCCGGAGACGGAGACGGGGCGGAGTCCGCCGCGGTGCAGGACTCCGGAGCCGCCGGGGCCGTCGCCGCCGGCGTCATCGCCGTACTGGCCGCCCTCTTCGGGGACTGGGGGGCCTGGTCCAGTCCCCTCGGGGCCGGCGCGTCGTGGTTCCCGCTGCCCTGGGGGGTGACCGCGGGCCCGCCCGTGCTGCTGCTCACGATCGCCGGTGTCCTGATCGCGCGGGCCGGCGCCCCCTCCTTCGCCCGTACCTGGGCCCATACGGCCGCCGGACTCGCCGCCGCCGCCGGCCTGCTGGTGCTGGTGCTGGAACCCCTCCGGCCGGAGACGGTCTGGAACGCGCTCGCCGAGGCCGCGCACGCCGGTCTCTTCGGGGTCGCGCTCGGCTGGGTGCCCGCCCTCGCCGCGCTCGCCCTCACCGGCCGGCGGCCCCGGCGCGGTACCGGACTCGCTCCGTACGTATGGCTCACCCTCCTCGGGGCCGTCGTGCCCCTGACCGCCCTGACGGCGGGCCTCGCGGGGGCCTCGCCGGTCCACGGCGCGGTGTGCACGGCCACCGAGTGCGTCAGCCCGCGCGCCGGGCTGCTGTTCACCGGCGAGCTCTCGCTGCGCCTCGCGCTGCCCGCCTGGGCAGCGGGCGCCGCGGTGCTGGCCCTGGCCCGGCGCAGCCACCGCGTCCGCCGGCTGCGCGGCGGGTGGCAGGTGCTGCTCGCGCTGGGCGCCGGCGGACTCGCCGTCCTGTTCTCGCCGGGACTCGTCTTCGGAGCGTCCATATGAATTCGCCGTACAGCAGACGCCGCGTCCTTTCCATGGGCGCGGCCGGAGGCCTGGCCGCCCTCGGCTGGACCGGCGCGAGCGCCGCCGCCGGCAGTGACCCGCGACCGAGGGCCCGGCGGGCGTACATCGGGGGGTTCACCATCGGCGAGTACGGCCTGCCCGGTCTCCCCGGCATCGGGATCGCGGCCGTCGGCGCGGACGGCCGGCTGGAACTCACCGGCTGGCGGCGGGGGATCGAGAACCCCTCCTTCCTCACGCTCTCCCCGGACCGCCGTGTGCTGTACGCGGTCAGCCAGCTCCCCGGCGGGGCCGCCGGCGCGATCCACGCCTACCGGATCGACGCCGGCCGGCTCGTCCCGCTCGGCCGCCCCCGCTCCAGCCGCGGCGCGGCCCCGGTCCATCTCGCCGTCCACCCGGCGGGGCGCTTCCTGCTCACCGCCAACTACGACTCCGGGCACCTCGCGGTCCTTCCGCTGGGCGCGGGCGGCGAGCTCGGCGAAGCTGTCCACGTGGTACGCCACCGGGGCAGCGGCCCGCACCCCGTGGAACAGCGCGGCCCCCACCCGCACATGATCGCCTTCGACCCGGCGGGCAGCCGGGTGCTCGTGCCCGACAAGGGCGACGACCACATCCACGTCTACGACTTCGACGCCCGCACCGGCCGGCTGACGCTCGCCCACCGGACGCTCGTCGGCCGCCGCACCGGCCCCCGCCACCTCGTCTTCCACCCCTCGGGGCGGCTCGCGTACGTCACCAACGAGCTCGGCCACTCGGTCACCGTCCTGACCTACGAGCAGGACACCGGAAGGCTGCGCCCCGTCTCGCACGCCTCGGTCGCCCCGCTCGGCCTCGATCCGCGCAACGCGCCCTCCGCGCTGCACCTCACCCGCGACGCCGGGCTGCTGGTCACCACCGACCGCGGCCTCGACACGGTGGAGGCCTTCCGGGTCGGCGGCGCCGGCCGCACGCTCACCCTGCTCGAATCGCAGCCGGTCACGGCCAAGGCCCCGGCACCCGCTGGCCGCGCGACATCGCGCTGGACCTCTCGGACCGCTTCGTCTACGCGGCGAACCAGGCGGGCCAGTCGGTCAGCCAGTTCCGCCTCGATCCGTCCAGCGGTCGGCTGCGCCCGCTGGGGCCGCCCCTGGAGGTGGCGAGCCCCTCGTGCGTACTGCTCCTCTGACGGGGCGCGGGAACCGGCGGAAGTACGGGCGGCGGCCCCGGGGTGAACCCCGGGGCCGCCGCCCGTACTTCCGCACTTCCGCCGAGGGCCGGCGTTCGAAGGTCAGCGTTTCACCGGCCCGGCCTGGGCGGGCCCCCTCCAGTCGGCCACGCTCACGCGCGTCTCCGGGCTCGAGCCGGCCACCGACGCCGCGTACCCGTCGGGGCTGCGTACGCTCCGTACGAACCACTCGCGCCCCGAGCCCGGCACCCGCGCCGCGCGCCAGGAGCCGAAGGACTGGCCGGTGTAGTGGGGAGGAGTGCGGCTGAGCCCCGTGCCGGCCGCCTTGACCAGGGCCTCGGCCCGGGTCCACTGCTCGAAGCCGTGGGTCCTGCGGCCGCCCGACACGCACGGGATCGCGGTCCAGTCCATGTGCGGCCGGATGCGCTCGATGTCGACGCCGACCGGCACCTGCGGGGAGTCGCAGACCGCGATCAGGGCGTACCGGCCGGAGTGCGACAGGCTCGCGGAGAGCACCGTCCCGTCCGGCCCGTGAGGCACCGGTTTGCCGTGCCCGTCCTCGTCGCAGTGCGCGCAGTGGCGGCGGAAGCCCACCTCCCGGGGCGCGACCCCGAGCCGCTGCCCGACGATCACGCGAAACGCGTGGTGGACGGTGCGGTACCGCGCCCGGTCCCGCTCGCGCCGCAACCGGGACATCCGCTCGCGCTCCGCCGCATCGAGGACGGCGTACTCCTCCTCCGGAGACGCCGTGCCCCGATCGCTGCGCACCGTCCAGATGCTGATGACGGCCGTGCTCATGCTGCTGAACCACCTGCCAGGATGTGATGCTGAAGCTGCCGCAGGTCCTCGGAGGGCTCCAGGCCCAGCTCCCGGTCCAGTACGGCCCGTACGTCGTGGAACGCGCGGAGCGCGTCGCCGCGGCGCCCCGAGCGGTGCAGGGCGTCGATGAGCCTGGCGTGCATCCACTCGTTGAGCGGATGCGTGGCGACCAGCCGGCGCAGCTCGGGCACCAGCTCCCGGTGGCGGCCCAGGCCCATCGCCGCTTCTATGCGCAACTCCTGTGCGCGCACCCGCAGTTCCTCGATCCTGGCGGCATGCCCGGCGAGCACCCGGCCCTGCGTCACATCGGCGAGGGTGCGGCCGCGCCACAGGCCGAGCGCCGCGTCGAACCGCTCCAGGGCGGTCTCGCGGTTCCCGGCGCGCATCTCGGCGCGCCCCTGCCCGTACAGCCGGGTGAAGGCGTCGAGGTCGAGCTGGCCGGGCGCCGGGCGCAGCGAGTAGCCGGTGGCCTCGGTGGCGATGACACCGCGCATGGCCTCGACGCCCAGCTCGCGCTCCAGTTCCTGGCGCAGGTGGTACACGTGGGTACGCACGGTGCTGACGGCGGTGGACGGCGGCGAGCCGTCCCACAGCTCCTCGACGAGCGTGTCCACTTCGACGATGTCGTGCGCGCGCACGGCGAGCAGGGCGAGCAGGTTGCGGACCTTGGGACCGCGGGGCCGGTGGACCGCGGAGCCACTGAACCCCTCCAGGGGCCCCAGTATTCGGAAACCGGCCTTGACTCCACTGATGTCGCTCATCATGAATCCCCGTTCTGCTTCTGCGGTGTGGGCCCAGTCGGCTCCAGGCGTCTCCAGTCGGTTCCGGGAGTTCTCGGGCGGTTTCAGGAGACCGGCTGGGCGAGTGTGACGAGATGCGTCGCATGCTGCGTGATCATGAAGACTTGGTACGGCAGACGCCTGCGGGAGCGCGAGTCGCCGGGCCGTGCGGTGAGCGCCGCGCCGGCCAGGACCAGCGCACCGGCCAGCACGACGGCTGCGGGGGTCAGCAGCTCGGGCAGCGCGAGAGCCACGGCGCAGGCCAGGAGGCCGGCCCCGATGGTGACGGCGCTGACCGAGACGATGACCGCGGTGACGCGGCCGCCCCACAGCACGGTCCAGTTGCGCCGGCCGTGCTTGGCGTCGCCCCGGGCGTCGGAGAAGTCCTTCGCCACGGCACCGACCAGGCCCATCCACAGTGTCATCGCGACGGCGAGTACGACCAGGTGGGCCGTGAGCGGAGCGGCTCCGGCGAGCCATCCCGCGAAGTAGGTGAGGGCGCCGCTGGCGACGACCACCGCGATGGTGTCCGGGGTCCGGCTCTTGAGGGAGAGTCCGGGGGCCGAGTAGGCGTACCCGAGCGCGATCATGCAGAGGGTGACGGCGAACATGACGTGTCCGAGCGAGGCGGCGCCGGCCAGGGCGAAGGCGGCCAGCGCCCAGGCGATGCGCCGAGCCTGGATGACGGGCAGGTCGCCGCGGGCGATGGGGCGGCGGGAGCCGTTGGCGCGGTCCTCCCCGATGTCCGTCACCCCGTTGTAGAGGTAGGTGAAGGCGACCGAGGCCAGCCACACCAGCGAGCCGAGCACCAGGGTGGAGGGTGCCGCCGCGACCGAGGGCAGGCCGGCCGTGCCCGCCACCACGAAACGAACGAGAAAAATGGTCAGGACGGCGGGCCGGCATTCCTGCAGACAGAACAGCAGAAGGCGTGTGCGATGGAATCTCGTAGATTTCGTGTTACGCGAATAGCTCGAGTACATGGGGGTACTGGAACTCTGGGGCCTCGCGTACGTCGCTGTCGGCATGCCGACGAATTTAGGCCGAACCTCGGCGGCGGCACAGACCACCAGGGAACAGCAGGCGTACTCCCTTAGATGTATGCCCGTCAGTATTCCGCCGGACCGGCGGGCGGGTGGTCAGGGTCTTCTGATCAGCTGGGCTTCGATGGCTTTGTTCACGGCGTCGATACGGGAAACGGCGCCAAGTTTCTCGAAGATGTTCCGGAGGTGGCGCTTGACAGTGCCTTCGGTAATATGCAGCTTGTTGGAAATCTGGCGGTTGCTCAGGGCCGCCGCCGCGTGGGTGATGACTTCGCGCTCCCGGGGCGAGAGCGTCTGTCTCGCCTCGCCAAAACCGGATTCTGATATTCCGCTGCGCGGTACGGCAATGGTGATGTTCGGGGCGTACGTGGCCGTGTTGCGGATGGCGGAGAGCAGCGACTCGCGCGGCACGCTCTTGTGCAGATATCCGCGTGCGCCGCGGGCGATCAGTTCCTGCACGAGCTGCGCCTCGTGGTACATGGTCAGCATGAGAACGTGCAGCTCGGGGAAACGTTCCGTCAATTCACTCACCACGCTCGGTGCGTGGTGGTCGGGCATCTCCACGTCGAGCAGCACCACCTGCGCCCCCGTCCGCTCGATCAGATCACCGAGCCCCTTGGAGGTGTTCACGTCCGCCACCACATGGAGATCCGGCTCGGTGTTGATCAGTTCGCACAGCGCGCTGCGAAGGAGCGAGTGATCGTCCACGGCGATGATGCGGATGGGCTCAGTCGCCGGTTCCGCGTCCTGGTCCGTCGTCTGCATGGTTCTCCTCCGTGATGGGGACGGAAAGCATGACGGCCGTACCGGCCCCCGGTGTACTGGTGATGGTGACCTCTCCGCCCAGCAGCAGCGCCCGCTCGTGGAGCGAGGCCAGCCCGTTCCCCCGCTGCTTCGCGGGCGAGAAGCCGATGCCGTCGTCCCCTACCACGGCGCGGGCCTGATGGGCGTCGACCTCCACGTCGATGGTGACGCGGGAGGCGGACGCGTGGGCCAGCGCGTTGCGCAGGCACTCGCGGACCATGATGAACAACTCGTCGCAGAGCGCGGACGGCAGCAGGTCGTCGGGGTCGGTCACCCGGATCTCCACCGAGGGCTCTTCGACCGCCATGGCGGTCACGAAGGCGGAGAGGGCGACCTGGAGGGACCGGGTGGAGTCGCTGCGGGTGCGGAGCTCGGTGACGATGTCCCGGGTCGTGTACAGCGTCTCCAGGATGGCCTGCTTGAGGCTGCTGAGCCGGACGTCCGTCGGCGGCGAGGAGTTCTGGGTGAGCTCGTAGAGCTCCAGCTGGCGCAGGGCCAGGCTGGCCGAACTGCCGATCCGGTCGTGGATCTCGCGGGCCATTCCGTGCCGGCCCTGCTGGGCGGCGTCGCGTACGACGTCCAGCAGGAACAGCTCCTGCCCGGTGGAACCCTCCTCCAGCCGCCGGGTGATGGCGGTCTGGAGGGCGGGAAGTGCCTTCATGAGGTAGTGCTCGGAGCCCGGGCTGCCTTCGAGGAGCCGCCCCAGGAAGCCCAGTGTGAGATTGAAGAACAGAGACCCCGCGCGCACGGAATATACCGGCGTGACCCCCTGGGATATCCGGGCCCCGCCCAGCTTGCGGGTTTTCCTGGACAACTGGGGGTTGAGCGGTGCGGAGTTTCCGTGCCGCAGTGCATGGGCGCATTCCGCGAGAATGTGACGGGCCTGCTCGCGGCAGGACAGCCAGATCTCTGCGTGCATTCCCAGAGGGTTCTTCTGTCCAATCAGATGCTGTCTGTAGGCATCGAGAATTTCGGGTTCGAGCGCCAGTAATTGCGCAGCAAGTCTCGCACCCTCGGGATCTGTCCGGTCGTCCAACGCATCCTGGCATGACGCGTTACTCACACTCTTTCCCCCCGCCGGTTGACACCCGACGCCGCTCTTCGCACATCTCGACGACGCTGTCAAGGGGAAAAGGGCTCGGGGGTCCGTTGGATGATGCCGCGCGTCCCGCCGGGTTGTCAAGTGATTGAATACAGTTGTTCATTCGTCAACTTGGCCCGTTTCGGCGGGTGCTGGGCAATGGGCCGACGCCAGGAACAGGCTTGCCGCGTGCTGCCCTTCTGTCAATTGCGTTGCGTCGGCTCTTCCCGCTCCGCGAGATTTGAGAAATGTTCATGAATAAGCCTGCGCAGCGCGGACAGCGCGACATCGCCCAGCACGGCGGAGGTCACCATGCCGGCCGCGGCGCTGTCCGGGGCCGGCCGCGACCTCAGCAACGCCACCTCCGCCTCGCCGATCCGCTCCAGCGCGTCGGCGTACGTGTCCAGCAGCCGCAGCAGGTCGCACTGTTCCAGCCACTCGCACGCGACCAGCACCTGGGTGAGTGTGAGCCACGCCGGGTTCTCCTCGTTCACCTGCCAGTTGCGCGCCTCGGCCAGCCGGGCCGTGTGCTGCCGGGCCCGGGCCCACTCCTCCTGCTCCTCTTTCTCCCGGCAGGTGGTTCCGCGTACGGGCAGGGCGTACAGCACGGTTTCGAGCACCTCGTGCAGCGACGGCGGGGAGGAGTCCATATGGCGCAGGATCCTCCGTACCGCGTCGTACGGGACCCCCCCGACATCCAGCAGCGTCCTGATCAACGCGATCCGGTGGACATGCCGTTCGTCGTACACGGGCTCGGCGCGGAACAGCTCCAAGTCGAGGTACATCTGGAGCGCCCGGACGGGGACGCCTGTCTGGCGGCTCAGCTCTGAAAGCGGCACACCTCACCACCTTCGGGATCTGGTCGGGGTTGCCGGGACCCTACGCAGGCCGCGGACCCTCCTACAAGCCCGTGCCCCCGACTCCGTCCCCCACTGCCTCGAAAGACACAGTGCTCTCACCCCACGGGTGCAGGGAGGGCTCACCCCACGGGTGTGGGGGGAGTGTTCAGTTCAGACGCACCCGTGTTCAGTTCAGGCGGGCCCGTGCCGCCCGCGCCTGGCCGCGGACGGCCTCCGCCGACGCCGGGTCCACCGCCGCCACCACCTCCGCGTACGCCTCCATCTCCGCCGCACCGCCCAGGAAGTCGCCTCGCTGCACCAGCAGTTGCGCCCGCTCGAACCTCAACCGGGCGGGGTGCGACGGCAGCAGCAGGGCCAGTTCCACCGCCCACAGCTGGACGTCCGTACGCTCGGGGCGGGCCACCGCCCACGCCCGGATGTTGTTCAGGATCCGCGCCACGATCGCCGGCGGATCCGCCGGCGCCAGCACCGAGGGATCGAACGGCTCCCCCGTCGCCCCCGCCACCAGCAGTTCCGCGTCCGCCTCCGTCAGCAGCCGCCCGCCGTCGAAGGGGTCCACGAGGACCTGCTCCTCCCCGGACCCGAAACCCACGACGAAGTGCCCGGGCAGGGCGACCCCGTACACCGGGGCGCCCGCCCGCCGGGCGACCTCGATCCATACGACGGACAGCAGGATCGGCAGCCCGCGCCGCCGCCGCAGCACCTCGTGCAGCAGTGAGGACTCCAGCCGCCGGTAGTCCCCGGGCGACCCCCGGAACCCGTGCCGCGCCCCCAGCAGGCCGGACACGGCCGAGGCCCACCCCCGCGCCCCGCCGGGACGGAACGGCAGCAGGCCCGCCAGCCGGTCGAGTTCCATCTCGGCCGCGTCCATCCCGGCCGCGTCCAGCGATCCGTCCGCCTCCGCGCCCACCAGCAGGCACAGCAGTGCGAGGTCCGGCCGCTCGGAGCGGGCCTCCTCGGCGAACCGCTGCCGCCGTTCGCGTTCGGTCGGTCGTCCCATGCGTTCCTCGTCCCGTCTACGCCGGCCGGAAGTGGTGGTAGCTGTGGTGGGTGGCGAAACCCATGCCGTCGTACAGTGCCCGCGCACCCTCGTTGTCGGCCTCGACCTGGAGCCACGCGGCCGAAGCGCCCTCCTCCAGCGCCCGCCGCGCCAGCGCCGTCATCACGGCACCGGCGAGTCCCTGCCGCCGGTGCGCGGGATCGACCTCGACCGCCAGGAACCCGGCCCACCGCCCGTCGACGACGCACCGCCCTATCGCGAGGGGCGCCTCCCCCTCGCCGGGGACGGAGGCGAACCACACCGAAGGCCCGCTCTCCAGGACCTTCGTCACGTGCGGCCCCGGCTCCCCGAACCGCTGGTAGCGCGCGAGCCAGGCCGTGTCGCACGTCCGCTCCAGCCGGACCCGCGACACGTCCGCGTCCCGGTCCCCGACCGGCGCGAGCGCGGCGATCCGCACCTCGGCGCTGACGTCGCGGATCCACCCGAGCCGCTCCAGTTCGGCGGCGAGGCGTTCCTGTGTGCCCTCGGCCCCGGTGGAGACCTGGACGTACGCGGGGAGCCCCCGCGCCGCGTACCACTCCCGTACCCGCTCCAGCGCCGCGCCGACGGGCATTCCGGGGTCCCCGAGCGGCAGCACCGAGTTGGCGCGCCGGGTGAAGCCGCCGGCGGCGCGCAGCCGCCACTCGCCGAGCGGCTCGCTCTCGACGGGCTGCCATGCGCGTGCGCACGTGCGCGACAGCTCCTCGAAAGTCGCCGCGGGGCCGCGCCGCCGGGCCGGGGCGGAAGGCACGGCCTTGCCCGCGACCAGGGAGGATTCGGCGATACGGACCGACTCGCCCCCGCGCCGTGTGATCGACAGCACGCCGCTGTCCCAGGATGTGAGAACACCGACCGTGTCGGTGAACTTCGCCCCCGGCGCCCCGGCATCGTCGAGGCGCCTGACTGATACCCGTTTGCCCACGTCGGCGGGTGAAATACGGACCTCGAGTCGTCCGCCGGTAGTGAATTCCACAGCTCTGGTCGCCCCTCCTGTTCGGATCGTGCCCGGGAACGGAGATACTAGAGGCGGGCATCGACGACGCCGCGCTCCCGCGCGCCACGTGGACGGAGCCGCAGATCGGCCCGCCGCGCCCTATCGAGGAGGAACGACAGCGTGACCTACGTCATCGCGCAGCCTTGTGTCGACGTCAAGGACAAGGCGTGCATCGAGGAGTGCCCGGTCGACTGCATCTACGAGGGCTCCCGGTCCTTGTACATCCACCCGGACGAATGCGTCGACTGTGGTGCCTGTGAGCCGGTCTGCCCGGTCGAGGCCATCTTCTACGAGGACGACACCCCGGAGGAGTGGAAGGACTACTACAAGGCGAACGTCGAGTTCTTCGACGAGCTCGGCTCGCCCGGTGGTGCTTCCAAGCTCGGCCTGATCGAGCGCGACCATCCCTTCGTCGCCGCGCTCCCGCCGCAGAACCAGTAAGCGGCGAGGCGAGTGCGCCGCCCCGGTCCCGTACGGCCTGCCCGCCGTACGGGACCGGGGCGTTTCCAGAGCCAGAGCGAGCCCGTACGAGCACGAGAAAGCGATCACCGTGTCCGCAGTCACTGACCGTCTGCCCACCTTCCCCTGGGACAAGCTGGAGCCGTACAAGGCGACCGCGGCCGCCCATCCGGACGGCATCGTGGACCTGTCCGTCGGCACGCCCGTCGACCCGGTCCCCGAACTGATCCGGCGGGCCCTCGTCGCGGCCGCGGACTCCCCGGGCTATCCGACGGTGTGGGGCACGGCCGCGCTGCGGGACGCGCTCACGGGGTGGGTGGGGCGGCGCCTGGGCGCGCGCGGCGTGGCGCACACCAACGTCCTGCCGGTCGTCGGCTCGAAGGAGCTGGTGGCCTGGCTGCCGACGCAGCTCGGGCTGGGCGCCGGCGACCAGGTGGCGTACCCCCGGCTCGCGTACCCGACGTACGAGGTGGGCGCGCGGCTGGCGGGCGCCGAGCCGGTCGTGTACGACGACCCCGTGGCGGACCTCGACCCCACCCGTCTCAAGCTCCTCTGGCTCAACTCGCCGTCGAACCCGACGGGCCGCGTCCTGGCCAAGGACGAGCTGACCCGGATCGTCGCGTGGGCGCGCGAGCACGGCGTGCTGGTCTTCAGCGACGAGTGCTACCTGGAGCTGGGCTGGGAGGCCGAGCCCGTCTCCGTACTGCACCCGGACGTCTGCGGCGGTACGTACGAGGGCATCGTCGCCGTCCACTCGCTCTCCAAGCGTTCCAACCTGGCCGGCTACCGCGCGGCCTTCGTCGCGGGCGACGCGGCCGTCCTGGGCGACCTGCTGCTGATCCGCAAGCACGGCGGCATGATGACGCCGGCGCCGGTGCAGGCGGCGACGGCCGCGGCGCTCGGCGACGACGCGCACGTGGCGGAGCAGCGGGAGCGGTACGCGGACCGGCGCGCGGCGCTGCGGACCGCGCTGGAGGCGCACGGCTTCCGGATCGAGCACAGCGAGGCGAGCCTGTACCTGTGGGCGACGCGTGACGAGCCGTGCTGGGAGACGGTGGCCCACCTGGCGGAGCTGGGGATCCTGGTGGCTCCCGGCGACTTCTACGGGGCTGCGGGGGGCCGCTTCGTACGGGTGGCGTTCACGGCCACCGACGAGCGCGTCATGGCGGCGGTCAAGCGCCTCGGCGGCTGACGGCACACGCACGCGCAGCGCGCGAAGGGGCCCCGGGGCGTTCGTGCTCCCCGGGGCCCCTTCTGTTCGTTCTGTTCGTTCTGCTTCGCGTACGGACTAGCCGAGCGGGAGGCCCTTGGTGGGCAGCTGGCCGGTCGGCAGCCTGCCGCCGCCGACGGACAGGCCGCTGTCGGTCGCGGTCGACGCGGTCTCGCCGACGACGTCACCGGCGGAGCCCGCGACGTCACCGGCCGCCTTCTGCGCGGCCGGGGTGGCCGTCTTGCCGGTCTTGCCGACGGTCTTGCCCGCGGCCGGGACGGCCTTCTTGACGGCCTTGCCGCCGGTGTCACCCGCCGCCTTGGTGCTCTTCTGCGCCGCTCCGTCGACGGTGTCGCCGAGACCGGCGCCGTCCAGGGCGGTCAGGCCGCCCAGCTCCGGGGCGGGAAGGCCGGCGGCGCTCGCGGAGCCGGCAGCACCGACCACGGGGGCTGCGCCGGCCGCGATGATCAGTGCGGCACGGGCGATCCGACGGGTCAGGGGGAGAGACATGGTGCTCCTTCTAGGCGGGAGGGACGTTGAGTCGGGACAGTCGGTCCGACGATCAGACGCCATGACAACCGCTCACAGGGCGGGAGAGGTTGCGGTGCACCAAGGTAAAGAGTTTGCAATGCGTCGCATTATCGGCTGCGGATGAACCCGGCAAATGATCTGCGCGGGAACGGGGTGCCGTGGGGCTGCTTCCCTTTGTTTCCCGGGGAAAAGGGCGGGAGAGGGGTGAGGGGCCGCAGGTGCGTGCGCACCCCGCCTCCCGCATGATCCACTTACTGCTCCCGGGTGACCGTTCGCACTAGTGCGCAGTGGTGATCCGGACCTCTCCGGAGTCCTTCCCGGCGCTCTCCGGCTGCCATTTCTTCCCGGAGTCCCCGGTGGTCCACACGCGGCCCGCATAGGAGACCTGTTCGATGTGCAGCTCGGAGGAGTGAGCGACGGCCCAGTGCGCGAGCTCCCAGCCGCGCCGGTCCCCGCCAGCCCTGCCGCCGCCCGCCGCCCGCGCGGGTACCGGCACGGTCACCGTCGCCGCGGAGGTGCCGCCGGGATTCGCGCTCGCGCCCGCGGAGTCGCCCGCACCGGCCGGTGCGCCCGCGGCCCGCGCCGGGCCCGGGGATCCCGCCGCCCGGGCGCCGGGCAGTACGTCGGACCCGAAGTCCCGCACCAGCGCGGCCCGTACGTCGGCCGGCTCGCCCCGCTGCGCGTCCAGGGGCGCCGAGCAGGTCAGCGACGCGGGCGCGCGCCCGGTGAGCGCGGCGGCCAGCAGGGCCGCGTCCGGCTCGTGCTTCGCGTACGCCTGCGGGAAGCCGCTGCGCTGGACGCGCTGGGCGGCGACGGTCAGCGGCAGCCGGGAGTAGCCGGGGACCTTCTCCAGGTGCTCGTAGAACTTCCCCGCCGAGTAACCGGGATCGAGGATCTGCTTCTCGGTTCCCCAGCCCTGCGAGGGGCGCTGCTGGAAGAGGCCGAGCGAGTCCCGGTCGCCGTGCTCGATGTTGCGCAGCGCCGACTCCTGGAGCGCGGTCGCGAGCGCGATCGTCACCGCCCGCTCCGGCAGCCCGCGCGACGTGCCGACGGCGGAGATCGTCGCGGCGTTGACCGCCTGCTCCGGAGTGATCTCGTACGTCGCCCCGTCGCCCTCCGCGGAACGCACGACGCAGCGCGGCGCGCCTCCGCCGCCGGTCACGTACTGCGCCACCATGTATCCGGCCAGCGCCAGCAGCACGGCGACACCCGCCACGATGCGCAGGATGCGGCCGCGGGTTATGGAAGAGGTGGACTCAGGCACGCTGCCAAAGGTACTGGAGGCGGGTGCGGGCCCCGTGGGGTCCTCGCGCTTCCGTCCGCCTGCCTCCTGCCCGGCCCGGACCGTTAGGCTCGGGGCATGGCCGAAACCATGCTTGACCTCGCCCTGGACGCCCCCGCGCTGACCGCCCGGCTCGTCGACTTCCCGTCGGAGAGCGGCAGCGAGAAGGCACTCGCCGACGCCGTCGAGGAGGCGCTGCGCGCGCTGCCGCACCTCACCGTCGACCGGCACGGCAACAACGTGGTGGCCCGTACGGACCTGGGGCACGCCGAGCGGGTCATCCTGGCCGGGCACATCGACACCGTCCCGATCGCCGGCAACGTGCCCTCCAGGCTCGACGAGAACGGCGTCCTGTGGGGCTGCGGGACGAGCGACATGAAGTCCGGCGTCGCCGTCCAGCTGCGGATCGCCGCGACCGTCCCCGTACCCAACCGGGACCTGACCTTCGTCTTCTACGACAACGAAGAGGTCGCCGCGCACCTGAACGGCCTGGGACACATCGCCGACGCGCACCCCGACTGGCTCGCGGGCGACTTCGCCGTACTCCTGGAACCGTCCGACGCGCAGGTCGAGGGCGGCTGCCAGGGCACTCTGCGGGTCCTGCTGCGCACGGCGGGCGAGCGGGCGCACTCGGCGCGCGGCTGGATGGGGTCCAACGCCATTCACGCGGCCGCGCCGATCCTGGCCAGGCTCGCGGCGTACGAGCCGAGGCGGCCCGTGATCGACGGCCTGGAGTACCGCGAGGGCCTCAACGCCGTCGCGATCGAGGGCGGCGTGGCGGGCAACGTCATCCCCGACGCGTGCACGGTGACGGTCAACTTCCGCTACGCGCCCGACCGCAGCGAGGAGGAGGCGCTCGCGCACGTGCGGGAGGTCTTCCAGGACTGCGGCATCGCGGAGTTCGTCGTGGACGACCACTCGGGGGCGGCCCTGCCCGGCCTCTCGCACCCGGCCGCCGCGGCGTTCATGGAGGCGGTGGGCGGCAGCGCGCAGCCCAAGTTCGGCTGGACCGACGTCGCGCGCTTCAGCTCGCTCGGTGTGCCCGCGGTCAACTACGGGCCCGGGGACGCGCTTTTCGCGCACAAGCGGGACGAGCACGTCGCCGTCGAGCGCATCACGCACTGCGAAGAACGACTGCGCGCCTGGCTGACTGCCTGAATTTCACTGTTCGTCACGACTGTGGATCTACCCTGACCGGACAATGTTCGGCAGCGGAGGGAGTACGGCATGACGATTCCTGAAGAGGAGCGGGTACCGGAAGAGCAGCGTCTGGGCCCTGTGGTACGCCGCCGCGACCAGATCCAGCCGGGCACGACCGACCAGCGGCTGCTGGATTCCAACGGTGACACGGGGTGGGTGCACACCGACCCCTGGCGGGTCATGCGGATGCAGGCGGAACTGGTGGACGGCTTCGGCGCCCTCGCCGAACTGCCGGCCGCCATCAGCGTCTTCGGTTCGGCCCGCACGCGGCCCGGCATGCCCGACTACGAAGCGGGTGTGGAGCTCGGCCGGGCCCTGGCCGAGGCGGGGTTCGCGGTGATCACGGGCGGCGGCCCCGGCGCGATGGAGGCCGCGAACAAGGGGGCGCGGGACGCCAAGGGCATCTCGGTCGGCCTCGGGATCGAGCTGCCCTTCGAGCAGGGCATCAACCCGCACGTCGACATCGGCGTGAACTTCCGCTACTTCTTCGTCCGCAAGATCATGTTCGTGAAGTACGCGCACGGTTTCGTGGTCCTGCCGGGCGGCCTCGGCACCCTGGACGAACTCTTCGAGGCCCTCACCCTCGTGCAGACCCGCAAGGTCACCCGCTTCCCGATCGTGCTCTTCGGCACGGCGTACTGGGGCGGTCTGGTCGACTGGCTGCGCGACACGGTGATCGCTCAGGGCAAGGCGTCCGAGAGGGACCTGCTGCTGTTCCACGTGACGGACAGCGTGGAGGAAGCGGTGGCGCTGGTGTCGAAGGAGTCGGAGCGGTAGCAGCCGGAGGGCGGGAGGGGCTGGAGGCCGCGGCAGCGCGGCGGCCTCCAGCCCCTCGGGACCCCGGACGAAGCCCGGGGGAGTCCGGGGAGCGCGGTCCCGCGCCCCGCCCGCCCCGCTCAGGCCAGCCCCCGCCGGGCGACCGCCGGCGCCCGGTGTCCCGCGATGGACGCCACCATGTCCAGTACCTGCCGCGTCTCCGCCACCTCGTGCACGCGGTAGACCTGCGCCCCCAGCCACGCCGACACCGCCGTCGTCGCCAGCGTCCCGACGATCCGTTCCTTCACCGGCTTGTCGAGCGTCTCACCGACGAAGTCCTTGTTGGACAGCGAGACCAGCACCGGCCGCCCCGTCTCCACCATCTCGCCCAGCCTGCGGGTCGCTTCCAGGCTGTGCCGGGTGTTCTTGCCGAAGTCGTGCCCCGGGTCGATCAGGATCGCGTCACGCCGTACGCCCAGGCTCTCCGCGCGCTCCGCCAGGCCGAGCGTGACGCCGAGGATGTCCGCCATCACGTCGTCGTACGCGATCCGGTGCGGCCGGGTCCGCGGCTCCGCGCCGCCCGCGTGCGTACACACCAGGCCCACGTCGTAACGGGCCGCCACCTCGGCCAGCCGGGGGTCGACGCCGCCCCACGCGTCGTTCAGCAGGTCCGCCCCCGCCTCGCAGACCGCCTCGCCCACCTCGTGCCGCCACGTGTCGACGCTGATCACCACGTCCGGGTGGCGCCTGCGCACCTCGGCCACGAAACCGACCGTGCGCCGCGCCTCCTCGGCCGCGCTCACCTCTTCGCCGGGGCCGGCCTTCACGCCGCCGATGTCGATGACGGCGGCGCCCTCCGACACCGCCTGCTCGACGCGGGCGAGCGCGGGCTCGTCGCGGAACGTCGCTCCCTGGTCGTAAAAGGAATCAGGGGTCCGGTTCACGATCGCCATGATCACCGGCTCGTGCGCTGCGAACTCGCGTCGTCCCAGCCTGAGCACCGTTTTTCCTCCTTGCGTCGGTCGCCTGCGACCTTAACCGTCGGTGCCGCATGGCACGATCGGGACTGGACGGTTTCGGCATGTGCGCGTGGCCCGGGGAGACTCTCGTGTTCTTGTTCTTGGTGGTGGCGATGGTCGTCGTGGTCGCCGCGGTCACCCTCGCCGTGGTCGGCGGAGGAAACGGCGCCGGCGGGGTCCTGCCCGAAGCGGCGCCCGAACAGCTCGTGGACCCGCTGCCCGCGACGCGCCCGGTGGGCCGCGCCGACCTCGAGGCGCTGCGCCTTCCGATGGCCCCCCGGGGCTACCGGATGGGTGACGTCGACGACGTGCTCGGCCGCCTCGGCGCCGAGCTCGCCGAGCGGGACGCGCGGATCGCCGAGCTGGAGGCCGCGCTGGCCGGTGTCCAGGCCGGCGCGATCGGCGGCGCGGGCCTCTTCGAGGACGCCCCCTTCAAGAACACCTTCCCCGAGGACGCCCCCTCCAAGGACGCCTCCGCCTCCGACGACGAGCCCCGGTCATGACGGAGGCGGACGGCGGCGCCGCGCCGGGCCCCGACGGCAGGCTCCGCTGCCCGTGGGGCCTGGCCACCGAGGAGTACGTCGCGTACCACGACGGGGAGTGGGGCCGGCCGGTCCACGGCGACGACGCGCTGTACGAGCGCCTCTGCCTGGAGGCGTTCCAGTCCGGTCTGTCCTGGCTGACGATCCTGCGCCGGCGCGAGGGCTTCCGCACCGCCTTCGCCGGTTTCAGGATCGCGTCGGTGGCCGCCTTCACCGACGAGGACGCCGCGCGCCTGCTCGCCGATCCCGGGATCATCCGCAACCGCGCCAAGATCGAGGCGACCCTCGCCAACGCCAGGACGCTCGCCGGCTGGCGCGCCGGCGAGCTGGACACCCTGATCTGGTCGTACGCCCCGGATCCCGGGGCGCGCCCGGCCCCCCGGGCGGTCTCGGACGTCCCCGCGATCACCCCGGAGTCCGTCGCGCTCTCCAAGGCGCTCAAGAAGCGCGGCATACGGTTCGTCGGTCCCACGACGGCGTACGCGCTGATGCAGGCGTGCGGTCTGGTGGACGACCACCTCGCCCAGTGCGTGGCGCGCGGAGCGGCACGGACCTAGCGGCCGAGGTACTGCGGCTTCTCCTTGGCGATGAACGCCCGGACCGCGATGGCGTGGTCCTCCGACGCGCCCGCCCTCGTCTGGAGTTCGTCCTCCTTCTCGAGGGTCTCGCTCAGGCTGTGGTCCGCGCCGTACGCCAGGGACTCCTTGAGCGCGGCGTACGCCAGGGTGGGGCCCGCGGCCAGGGCGCGGGCGACGGCCTCGGACTCGGCGGCCAGGTCGGCGGCGGGCACCAGCTTGTTGGCGATGCCCAGGTCGAAGGCCTCCTGCGCGGAGATCGAGCGCGGGAAGAGCAGCAGGTCGGCGGCGCGGCTCTGGCCGATCAGGCGCGGCAGGGTCCACGAGACGCCCGAGTCGGCGGTCAGCGCGACCCCCGCGAAGGACGTGTTGAAGGCGGCGGTGTCGGCGACGACCCGGTAGTCGGCGGCGAGCGCGAAGCCCGCGCCCGCACCGGCGGCGACACCGTTGACCCCGGCGACGACGGGCTTCGGCATCCCGGTGAGGGCCCGCACGATGGGGTTGTAGTGCTCGCGCACCGTGTTCATGGTCCGGCCGGTGCCCGCCTCGCGGTCGGCGGCGAGCGAGGAGATGTGCTCCTTGAGGTCCTGGCCCACGCAGAACGCCCGGCCGGCGGCGGTGAGCAGGACCGCCCGTACCGCCGGATCGGCGGCCGCGGCCTCCGCCGCGTCCCGCAGGGCGACCTTGGCCTCGGTGTTCATGGCGTTCATGGCCTCGGGACGATTGATCGTGATCGTCGCGAGGCCGTCGGTCACCTCGTAGAGCACGGTGTCGGCCATCGGTGGGTCCCCTTTTGCAGCTCGGCAGGCATGTCCTCGCCCAGCATGGCGGAGATCACCGGAGCTGCACATGTGACCTGCGTCTAACAAAGTGAGGCCCCCAGGTGCCCAGCGGCGGCGAAGTATCGCAGGCGGAACGCCGAATTGAGTGGTTTTGAGAGAGCGCGTTGCGCAAGCGATGCCGAACGATGTTGGTCATTGGGTCCTGTGATGCGGGATAATGGCCTGGAAGCAATGTGTTCGATGCCGGTGACACCTGGGTTGTCGGCTGCGATGAGCTGGTTTCAGGAAGGGGAACGAGCATGGCGGCCATGAAGCCGCGAACGGGCGACGGCCCGCTCGAGGTGACCAAGGAGGGGCGGGGCATCGTCATGCGCGTTCCGCTCGAAGGCGGCGGACGACTTGTCGTCGAGCTGACTCCGGATGAGGCCGATGCGCTCGGCGACGCTCTGAAGAAGGTCGTCGGCTAACGCGGAAGCACCGAACTTTCCACTGCCCCGGCACGCCACGAGCGTGCCGGGGCAGTGGTGTGTCCGGTCCCGGGCCGCCGCGCGGGGCGGCCCGGGGTCAGCTGCGGCGTACCGCGCAGAGGAGGCCGTCGCCGACCGGGAGCAGCGTCGGGAGGAGGCTGCGGCTCTCACGCACCTCGCGCAGCAGTTCGCGCAGGCGCTGGACCTCCACCGCCTGCGCCGTGGAGTCGACCGTACGGCCGTCCGCGAAGACGCCTTCGAACACGACGATTCCGCCGGGCCGCAGCAGACGCAACGATTCGGCGAGGTAGTCCAGGCACTCGTGCAGGTCGCCGTCGCAGAAGACGAGGTCGTACCCGCCGTCTGCGAGACGGGGGAGCACGTCCAGGGCGTGGCCGGGAATGAAGCGCGCGCGGTTCCCGGCGAAGCCGGCCGCGCGGAACGCCTCGCGGGCGAACTGCTGCCGCTCCGGCTCCGGGTCCACGGTGGTGAGCACACCGTCGGGCCGCATCCCGTTCAGCAGGTAGATGCCGGAAACGCCGGTGCCCGTACCGATTTCGGCCACCGCCTTGGCGTCCGCGGTGGCGGCAAGAAGGCGCAGCGCGGCGCCGGTGCCGGGCGACACCGAGCGCAGTCCTGCCTCCTCGGCCCGGTCACGCGCCCAGCGCAGGGCTTCGTCCTCGGCGACATAGGCGTCGGCGAACGCCCAGTTCGTCTGCCGGTTGGCGGTAATGGCCCTCTCCTGTCCCCGTAGTTGGCGCAACCGTGACTGTATCCGCTGGCGTCGGGAACCCGCAGATGGGACCGGGCGTTAGAAGAGGGCAGGGGAGACATGGATCAGGACCGCATGCGAGTTCCAAATTCTCGTAAAGATGCTTATCCGGAGCTAACGGGCGAGGTGGCTATGGTAGGGGCTCCACTGGACACCACCAGAGCCGATAGGGGAGGTGCGGCTGCGCCTGTGGATCGGGGAGGAGTGCTGCGGCGCTTTCTCAGGTCGGCGGGTGAGCCGAAATCCGTGACCGACATTGCTGACCGCGCACGTCCCACGCACTCCGCACAGACCGCGACCTTCGCCTCAGACGCGGAATCTCAGGCGTGGACGCCTCCCACGTGGGAGGAGATCGTCAGCACGCACAGCGGTCGCGTCTACCGTCTCGCCTACCGTCTGACAGGAAATCAGCACGACGCCGAGGACCTCACGCAGGAGGTCTTCGTCCGCGTCTTCCGCTCGCTGTCGACGTACACGCCCGGCACCTTCGAGGGCTGGCTGCACCGCATCACGACCAACCTGTTCCTGGACATGGTCCGCCGCAAGCAGCGCATCCGCTTCGACGCGCTCGGCGACGACGCCGCGGAGCGGCTGCCGAGCCGCGAGCCGTCCCCGCAGCAGGTCTTCAACGACACCCACTTCGACGCGGACGTGCAGCAGGCGCTGGACACCCTCGCGCCCGAGTTCCGGGCGGCGGTCGTGCTCTGTGACATCGAGGGCCTGTCGTACGAGGAGATCGCCGCGACCCTGGGCGTCAAGCTCGGGACCGTGCGCAGCCGCATCCACCGCGGCCGCTCCCACCTGCGCAAGGCTCTGAAGCACCGGTCTCCCGAAGCGCGCGCCGAGCAGCGCTCGCTCGCGACCGTGGGCCCCGGTGTCCCCGTGGTGGGCGGAGAGGGCGGAGCCGAGTGAGTGGCACCCGACCGACCTCTGCCGAGCAGCACCTGGGGGACCGGCTGGCCGCCCTGGTGGACGGCGAGCTGAGCCACGACGTCCGCGAGCGTGTCCTGGCGCACCTGGCGACCTGCGCCAAGTGCAAGGCCGAGGCCGACGCCCAGCGCCGCCTGAAGAACGTCTTCTCCACGACCGCTCCGCCGCCGCCCTCCGAGGGGCTGCTCGCCCGGCTCCAGGGGCTGCCCGGCGGCGGATCCGGTGGCGGGCCCGACCGTGAGGACGGCGACGGCACCAGACCGTTCGGGCAGGGAGGCTTCGGACACGGAGTCTTCGGCGGCAACGCCCCGGGAGCGAGACCCGGCGGCACCTTCGACTTCCACTACGTACCGGCCGCCGGGCACGGCGGCGCACTCCCCGGCTCCGCGTCCGGCCGTGGTTTCCGGATCCACGACGTGGGCCGCGCCGAGGCGGAGCGCTCCGGCGGGCGCGGGAGGCGGCTGGCCTTCGCGGCGGCGAGCGCCGTCTCGCTCGCCGCGTTCGCGCTCGGCGGCGCCATGCCCGTCGGATCCGCGGGCGAGCCCAGCGCCAGGAGCGGCGGATCGGGCAACAACGTCACGCCGCTGCGTGCGGCGGGCCCGAGCGGTGCCGCCACGGAGAACACCCGCCGCCGCCCCGCGGGCAACGGCCTCCTCGCCGCGTCCACCGCCCGGCCCGCCCCCGTCACGACGGCCGGCCCGGTGGCTGCCGGAGCCCAGGGTGTCTCGCTGACGCAGCCTTTCTCGGCGCCCGCGCCCACCGGTCAGCTCCCGCTGCCGCTGATACGTCCGTCGGCTTCCGCCCTGTCGCTGGGGCCCGTCCCCGGCCGGAGCCCGTTGCTGACCGCAGCGCCGTCGCCGCTGCGGCTGGCCGCTCCGTCCCCGTCCGGGCTGCCCGTTTACCCCTGAGGCTGGTTGAATCCTGGGAGGGGTGCCCCACGAGGGCGCGGACAGCGAAGTGGCACGGCCCGACGGGCGTGCTCATGGGGTTGCGGGGAGAACATGGACGAGGGCATGCCCACCGGGCCGAAGGCGAAGTGGTGGAGCCGTCCCGCGCCGGTCCACCGGATGCCTGAGCCGGACCCGGCCCAGGCGGCCGACCGGACGGCCGGGCCTCCGGCGGCCGAAGCCGCCGAGCCGGTGCCGGTGGCCGCGGAGCCCGTCCCCGTGGCGCCGCGGGGCTCCGGGCCCACGCAGCCCCGGTCACGTCCGCAGCCCCTGCACGCGCCCGATCCGTACGCGACACCGCCGTACGGAGGCCCGGGGCCCTGGGCCCCCGCGCCGCCCGTGCAGCGGCCGGTGCCGACCCCACCGCAGGGCACCCTCGTACCGCCGGCAGCGCCTTCGGCGACCGGCGCCGGCGTGCCGCCCCCGGCGCCGCACCTCCAGCCCTCCCACTGGCTGCAGTACGACCCCTGGGGCGCGCACCGGCAGCCGCTGGTCCACCCCGGTGATCCGTCGGGAGCGGACGGCGGCCGGAAGAAGAGGGGCCGCCCGGGTGCGCTGCTCGCCGGGGCGCTGCTGATCGCGCTGGTCGCCGGCGGCATCGGCGGCGGCGTCGGGTCGTACGTCGAACGCAACGGCGGCATCACCCGCGTCGAGCTTCCCCAGGCCCGGGCGGAGGACGGCAAGGGCCGCGCCCCCGACAGCGTCGCGGGCATCGCGGCCAGCGCCCTGCCGAGCGTGGTCACCCTGCATGTCAGCGGGGCCGGCGAGCAGGGCACGGGCACCGGTTTCGTGCTCGACGCGAAGGGCCACATCCTCACCAACAACCACGTGGTGGACCCGGCCGGGGCGAGCGGCACCATCACCGTCACCTTCAGCGGCGGCCAGAGCGCCAAGGCGAAGATCGTCGGCAAGGACAGTGGCTACGACCTCGCGGTCGTCCGCGTCCTGGGGGTCGACGGGCTCAAGCCACTGCCCCTGGGCAACTCCGAGAACGTACGGGTGGGGGACCCGGTGGTGGCCATCGGCGCGCCGTTCGACCTCCAGAACACCGTGACCTCCGGGATCATCAGTGCCAAGGAGCGCCCCATCACCGCGGGCGGCGAGAAGGGCGACGGCAGCGACATCAGCTATGTCAACGCGCTCCAGACCGACGCTCCGATAAACCCGGGCAATTCGGGTGGACCGCTGGTGGACACCCAGGCCCGCGTCATCGGCATCAACAGCGCGATACGGGCGGCCGACAGCGGTACGGGCCTGGAGGGCGGCCAGGGCGGCAGCATCGGCCTGGGCTTCGCGATCCCCATCAACCAGGGCAAGCGGGTCGCCGAGGAACTGATCAACACGGGCCGGGCGACGCACCCGGTGATCGGCGTCACCCTGGACATGAAGTACACGGGTGACGGCGCCCGCGTCGGCACCAAGGGCGCGGAAGGCCCGGCGGTGACGCCCGACGGCCCCGGCGCCCGGGCCGGGATCGAGCCGCGCGACGTCATCACCGAGGTCGACGGCCGGAAGGTGCACAACGGCCAGGAGCTGATCGTCAGGATCCGCGCCCACCGCCCCGGCGACCGCCTCGAACTGACCGTGGTGCGCGCGGGCCGGGAGCGGGCCGTCACCGTGACGCTCGGCTCGGCGGACGGCATGTGAGCGGCGGAACGTGAGCGACGGCACAAGCGTCCATACGAGTGTTGCGTGAAGGTACCGTCCGGACAGATCGGGCGGGTACCGTGGACCGGGCCCGGACCGGTCCTCTGCCTGCGGCGGGGAGGCCCACCCGACCTGCGGGCGCGGAGAACCCAAGGAGCAACAAGGTGTTCAGTGACATAGGCGCACTCGAGCTGGTGACGCTCGTGGTCCTTGCCGTGCTCGTCTTCGGGCCGGAGAAGCTGCCGAAACTCATCCAGGACGTCACGGGCATGATCCGCAAGCTCCGTGAGTTCTCCGAGAGCGCGAAGCAGGACATCCGCTCCGAACTCGGTCCGGAGTTCAAGGACTTCGACTTCGAGGACCTGAACCCGAAGACCTTCGTCCGCAAGCAGCTGATGGAGAACGACGACCTCGGGCTCAAGGAGATCCGCAGCAGCTTCGACCTCAAGAGCGAGATGGCCGAGGTCGCGGACGCGGTGCACGGGCGCGACAGCGGTTCGTCGACGGGTTCCCCGAACGGCTCCGCCGGCAGGGCGAACCTGTCGAAGGAGCCGGCCGGCGCTCCGGACCTGCTCAGGAAGCGCGAAACGCATGCCGGAGGCGAGCGCCCGCCCTTCGACGCAGACGCCACCTGAGGCCCGCTCTTCCGGCCGAGCCGCGTCAAGGTGGCTATCCTCCATCTGTCCGGATGCGAGGACGCCCGAGGGGGGCGGGCCGCGTCGGACGCCACGGAACAAGGAGGCGGCCGGATAGATGGAGACCACGAGTCGGGTCGGAGCGCAGGAAGCACCCCTGTTGCCCAGCACGTCCACAGCGGAGGGGGTGCCAGCAGCCCGGCGTACGGTCGACGGCTATCTGCGCGCACCTTTCCCCTGGTACGGGCTGGACGAGGCGTTCACCGGGCCCCGCTGGCTGATGCAGGTCGGCATGGCGGCGGACGGCACGGTGCAGTACGGATCCACGGGCCACGGCGAAGAGCCGTCGATACGGCCCACCGCCGGCGACGCCCAGGAGAGGGAGAGCTTCGTGGTGGTCGTCACCGTCGCCAGCAGCCCCGTTCGGCGCAGTGAGGACGGTACGGGTGTGCTGGAGGCCACGTCGGTCTCCTCCGCCGCCTGGCTGGCCGGTTCCGGCCTGCTCTCCGCCACCTGGCCCGCGCAGCTCGACCATTCGCTGCGCGACGACTGGCTGGACCAGCAGACCGAGACGGCCTTCGCGCTGGCCGACGATCTGTCGGGGCCCGTCTGGTCGTCGCTGTCGCTGCCGGTGGACGGCGTTCCGGCGCCCTTCCACTACCGCGAGACGGAGTTCGGCTGGGTGCTGGCGGGAACGGGCGAGGACGGCGTGATCCTGGGGGCGTACGGGCGCGGAATGAGCGCGTACGGACTGGGCTTCTCGGTGATCAAGGACGTCACGACGTACGCCCACGACTAGGCGGAGCCGGCCCGGAGGCATGACGAAGGGGGGCGCCGCCCACACGGGCGGCGCCCCCCTTCGTCGTCCCCGGGAAGGGCCCCGGGACGGGTCAGAACTTGTTGCGGGGGGTGATGCCCAGCGACATGCCCGACAGGCCGCGCGCGCGGCCGCCCAGCTTGCCCGCGATCGCCCGCAGCGCGGCACCGGCCGCGGAGTCCGGGTCGGTCAGCACGACGGGCTTGCCCTCGTCGCCGCCCTCCCGCAGCCGCACGTCGATCGGGATGGAGCCCAGCACCGGCACGTTCGCGCCGGTCGTCTTCGTGAGCCCCTCGGCGACCTTCTGGCCGCCGCCGGTGCCGAAGACGTCGACCATCTCGTCGCAGTGCGGGCACGGCAGGCCCGACATGTTCTCGACGACGCCGACGATCTTCTGGTGGGTCTGCACGGCGATGGAGCCGGCCCGCTCGGCGACCTCGGCCGCCGCCTGCTGAGGCGTCGTCACCACGAGGATCTCGGCGTTCGGGACGAGCTGCGCCACCGAGATCGCGATGTCGCCGGTGCCCGGCGGCAGGTCGAGCAGCAGTACGTCCAGGTCGCCCCAGTACACGTCCGCGAGGAACTGCTGGAGCGCGCGGTGCAGCATCGGGCCGCGCCACACCACCGGCGCGTTGCCCGGCGTGAACATGCCGATCGAGATGACCTTCACGCCGTGCGCCGACGGCGGCATGATCATGTTCTCGACCTGGGTGGGCCTGCCGTCCACGCCCAGCATGCGCGGCACGCTGTGGCCGTAGATGTCCGCGTCGACGACGCCGACCTTCAGCCCGTCCGCCGCCATCGCCGCGGCCAGGTTGACCGTCACCGAGGACTTGCCGACGCCGCCCTTGCCGGACGCCACCGCGTAGACCCGGGTCAGCGAGCCGGGCTGGGCGAAGGGCACCTCGCGCTCGGCGGTGCCGCCGCGCAGCGCGCCCGCGAGTTCCTTGCGCTGTTCGTCGCTCATCACGTCGAGCTCGACGGAGACGCTTGTCACACCCTCGACGCGCTCGACCGCCTCGCGCACGTTGCTGGTGATGGTCTCGCGCATCGGGCAGCCGGAGACGGTGAGATAGACCGCGACAGCAACCGCGCCGTCTGCCCCGACCTCAACCGATTTGACCATGCCGAGTTCAGTGATCGGTCGATGGATCTCGGGGTCGTTCACCGTCGCCAGTGCTTCGCGCACCGCGTCTTCCATAGCCATACCGTGATGGTACGGCGCGTACCGCCGCCCCGGGAAAGCCCTGTCAGCGGTCGCCTTCGTCACTCCCGGAAGCGGGCTCGGGCGGGAATAGGGAGCGCCGCCCCTCCATCTCCTTGATCAGGTCCACGAACTCCGAGCGGATCCAGTCGCGGGTGGCGACCTCGCCGAGCCCCATCCGCAGCGACGCGATCTCCCGCGTGAGGTACTCGGTGTCCGCGATGGACCGCTCGTTCTGCGCGCGGTCCTGCTCGTGGGTGACGCGGTCCCGGTCGTCCTGGCGGTTCTGCGCGAGGAGGATCAGCGGGGCGGCGTACGACGCCTGGAGGGAAAGCATCAGCGTCAGGAAGATGAACGGGTACTCGTCCCAGCGCAGGGCGGGGGGCGCGAAGACGTTCCAGGCCACCCACACGATGATGATCAGCGTCATCCAGACGATGAAGCGCCCCGTGCCCAGGAAGCGGGCGATCCGCTCCGAGAACCGGCCGAAGGCCTCCGGGTCGTACTCCGGCAGCAGCCGCTTGCGCGGGGCGCGCGGCTGGTCCAGGCGCACCCGGGGCGCCCGCGGCAGCGCGCTCGCGCCCGTCGCGGCCCGGCCGCGCTCCCTCGGCTCGGCGCCCCTGTCACCGGCCACGGGCGGCCTCCTCGTCCAGCGTGGTCCCCGGCGGCTCGTGGAACTCCGTCTCGCGCCAGTCCTCGGGCAGCAGGTGGTCGAGCACGTCGTCGACGGTCACCGCGCCGAGCAGCGAACGGCCCTCGTCCACGACCGGGGCGGCGACCATGTTGTACGCCGCGAGGTAGCTCGTCACCGCGGGCAGCGGCGTGTCCGGCGACAGCGGCGGCAGGTCGGACTCCACGACCGAGCCGACCAGCGCGAACGGCGGCTCCCGCAGCAGCCGCTGGAAGTGCACCGTCCCGAGGTACTTGCCCGTGGGCGTCTCGTCCGGCGGCCGGCAGACGTACACCTGCGCGGCCAGCGCGGGGGAGAGGTCCTGCTGCCGTACGCGCGCCAGGGCGTCCGCGACCGTCGCGTCGGGCCGCAGCACGATCGGTTCGGTCGTCATCAGACCGCCGGCCGTCCGCTCCTCGTACGCCAGCAGCCGCCGCATGTCGGCCGCGTCGTCCGGCCGCATCAGCGTCAGCAGCCGCTCCTTGTCCTCCTCGGGCAGCTCGGAGAGCAGGTCGGCCGCGTCGTCCGGGTCCATCGCCTCCAGGACGTCGGCCGCCCGCTCCTCCTTGAGCTTGCCGAGGATCTCCACCTGGTCGTCGTCGGGCAGCTCTTCGAGTACGTCGGCGAGCCGGTCGTCGTCGAGCGCGGCGGCCACCTCGGCGCGCCGCTTGGGCGTCAGGTGGTGCAGGGCGTTCGCGAGGTCGGCGGGGCGCAGTTGCTCGAAGGTGGCCAGCAGGCTCTCCGCGCCCTGTCCGTGCTCCTCCAGCGAGAAGCCGGTGACCGCCGACCACTCCACGGTCAGCGTCTCTCCGCGCCGCCGCAGCGCCCCGCCCTTGCCCTTGCGCACGAAGACCTTGTCGATCTCCCATTCGCGGCGGGCGGGCAGCTGCACGACCGACACGTCCAGGACCGTGGCCTCCTCGCCGGTGTCCACCAGGCGCACCCGGCGGTCGAGGAGTTCGCCCAGGACCAGTCGCTCGGTCGGGCGCTTCTCGAAACGGCGCACGTTCACCACACCGGTCGTGATGACCTGCCCCGACTCGACGCCCGTCACGCGCGTCATGGGGAGGAAGATCCGTCGCCGGCTCACCACCTCGACGACCAGGCCGAGCAGACGCGGCGGCCTGCGGCCCACCCGCAACATCGCGACCAGGTCGCGCACCCGGCCGACCTGGTCGCCGTTCGGGTCGAACACTGCGATGCCCGCGAGGTGCGAGACGAAGATCCGGGGAGCGCCTGATGCCATCCGATGCGCCTCCCTATGTCGGTAAATAGAGGCCGATAACGGGTTCAGGCTAGCCCGTGCAGGTCCGCCCCGCTCCCAAGAGACGTCCGGACGGCTCCCTTCCGGACAGCGTAGACGGCACGGGTACGCTGCCTGCTGCCACCCCGGACACCCGTATGAGAGGCAGTGCGCTTGTGACTGCATTTCCCCCGGCCGCCCGAGCCCGCCGGGCTGCCCTGCTCGGCGTCGTGTGCGTCGGGCTGACCGCGGCGCTCACCGCCTGCGGTGAGGAACAACCGCCTGACCCGGACAAGGGGACCAACGGGGTGGGCAGACTCGGGGCCCCGGCCATCGAGGCCAAGGCGCGGAACGCGGCGCGCGACGCGGAGTCGGTACGGCTCTCGGGCACCGTCGTCAGCAAGGGCCGCTCGTACAAGCTCGACATGCGGCTCAAGGAGGACGGCGGCACGGGCTCCGTGACCTCCGAGGACAGCACGTTCGAGCTGCTGCGCATCGAGGACGAGCTCTTCATGAAGGCCGGCGCCGACTTCTGGGACCACGGGGCGGAGCGGTCCCCCGAGTCCTCGGCGTCCGACGAGGCGGCCGCGGGCAAGCTGGGGGACAAGTACGTGAAGGTCCCGGACGGCGATCCGGCGTACGACCAGCTGCGCGGCTTCACGGACAAGGACGTCCTGCTCGACGGCCTGCTCGGACTGCACGGCAAGCTGGCCAAGGGCGACCGCCGCAAGGTCGGCGGCGTCCGTACGATCGAGGTCACCGGCGGCAAGGGCACGGGGGGCAGCCTCGCCGTGTCGCTGATCGGCGCGCCGTACCCGCTGAAGCTGGAGCGGGCGGGCGGCGCGGGTGTGGTCAGGCTCGCCGACTGGGACGAGGGGTTCACGCTGGAAGCGCCGGACAAGGACGAGACAGTCGACTACGGCGGCCGGCTCCCCAAGACCTCGGACGGCGCTTCCTAGCCGGCGCTAGCGCTTCCCGCGCTTGAGCAGGAGGCGGGGGAGCGCGGCCGGTGCGGGCCGGCGCGTCGTCGCGTCCGTCGGCAGCGGGGCGGCCGAGAGCGGGCCGTCCGGCAGGTCGGTGTTCACGCTCAGCGGCTCCAGGCGCAGTACGCGGCACTCGCGGGCCCAGCGCTCGGTCATCCGCTCGGGGTCGGGCGCGTTCAGGCGCTTGCCCTTGAGCTCGGCGACCGCCGCCTCCCACGCCTCGGATCCGGCCGGGTGCTCGGTGACCGCGGCTGTCCAGGCGACGATCCGGCCGCCCTTGTCCTTGCTGCGTACGGTCACTTCGGCGCTCCCGCCGCCGGTCAGTCCGGGCAGCGGCTGCTCGCCGGGGCCGTCGCCGACCACGTAGGCGGCGCCGTCGTGCCACACGTGCCACAGGGAGCGGGCGGGGCCGGTGCCCCGTACCCAGATGAGCCCGGACTTCTTGGTGGCCTCCTCGACGAGGGCCTGGTCGAGCAAGGTCTGCGTCATGGGCGCAAGCCTAGGCCCCGTGCGCCGCGGGGCTCGACCGGGGCCGGACAGTTCCGTAATAGCACCACGCCCCTTACCGTGATCCCGTGCCCGCAACAGCCCGCCGCACCGACGGCCCCACCACCGCGCCGGATCCGCAGTCGCCCGGACTCCACGCCGCCCCCCGCGCCGACCTCGTCCTGCTCGGCGTCGCCGTCGCCAGCGTCTCGTTCTCCGCGCCGCTCATCGCGGCGACCGCCGCCCCGGCGCTCGCCATCGCGTTCTGGCGCAACGCCATGGCGGTCGGCGTGCTGACCCCGCTGGTCCTCGTCGGGCACCGCACCGGGCTGCGCCGCATGGGACGCAGGCCGCTGCTTCTCACCGTCGCCGCGGGAGCCCTGCTCGCGCTCCACTTCGGGCTCTGGCTGCCGAGCCTGCGGATGACCTCGGTCGCGTCGTCGACCGCCCTGTGCACCACCACGCCGATCTGGACCACGATCCTGCTGCGGATGCGCGGCCACCGGCCGCCCCGCATGGTGTGGGCCGGCACGGTGCTCGCCGTCGTGGGCGTCGTCATCCTGACCGGGGTCGACATGACACTGTCCCCCCGGGCGCTCGCGGGCGACGCGCTCGCGCTCGGCGGCGGCATCGCCGCCGCCGGGTACGTCCTGCTCGGGGCCGAGGTGCGGCGGACGGTGAGCACGACGGCGTACACCTACGTCTGCTACTCGACGACCGCCCTGATCCTGCTGGTGGTCTGCCTCGTCTCGGGCGCCGGACTCGGCGGGTACGACGCCACCACCTGGCTCCAGCTCGCCGCCCTCACCGCTGCCGCCCAGCTCCTCGGCCACTCCCTGCTCAACCGTGTCGTGAGCACCCTGGGCCCCTCCGTCACCTCGACGGCGATCCTCCTGGAGGCCCCGGGTGCCGCCCTGATCGCCGCGCTGTGGCTGGGGCAGCAGCCGTCGGTGGCCGCCTACCCCGCCCTGCTGGTGATCCTGGCCGGGCTCGCGCTCGTCGTCAGAGCCAGCCGTTCCGCTTGAGCGTGCGGTGGATGCTGACACAGACGACGACGATGGAGCCGAGCACCAGCGGATAGCCGTACCGCCAGTGCAGCTCCGGCATGTGGTCGAAGTTCATGCCGTAGACACCGCAGATCATCGTCGGCACGGCCACGATCGCCGCCCAGGACGTGATCTTGCGCATGTCCTCGTTCTGGGCGACGGTCGCCTGCGCGAGGTTGGCCTGGAGGATCGAGTTGAGCAGTTCGTCGAAGCCGACGACCTCCTCGTGCACCCGCGCGAGGTGGTCGGCGACGTCGCGGAAGTACTTCTGGATGTCCGGGTCGATGAGCCGCATCGGCCGCTCGCTGAGCTGCTGCATCGGCCGCAGCAGCGGCGCGACGGCCCGCTTGAACTCCAGGACCTCCCGCTTGAGCTGGTAGATCCGGCCCGCGTCCGAACCGCGCGGACTGCCTTTGGCCGGCGCGGAGAAGACATCGATCTCGACCTCGTCGATGTCGTCCTGCACGGCGCCCGCCACCGCGATGTACCCGTCGACGACATGGTCGGCGATCGAGTGCAGCACCGCCGACGGTCCCTTGGCGAGCAGCTCCGGATCGTCCTGGAGCCGGTGGCGCAGCGCGCGGAGCGATCCCTTGCCGCCGTGCCGCACGGTGATGACGAAGTCCTTGCCGGTGAAGCACATCACCTCGCCGGTCTCCACGACCTCGCTGGTGGCGGTGAGTTCGGCGTGGTCGACGTAGTGGATCGTCTTGAAGACCGTGAAGAGGGTGTCGTCGTACCGCTCCAGCTTGGGCCGCTGATGCGCGTGCACGGCGTCCTCGACGGCCAGCGGGTGCAGTCCGAACTCGGCGGCGATACCGGCGAATTCGGCCTCGGTCGGCTCGTGCAGACCGATCCAGGCGAAACCGCCGCCCTCCCGGACGCGGACCATCGCCTCGTGCGGGGTCAGGCACTCCGCGTCCTTCACCCGGCGCCCGTCGCGGTAGACCGCGCAGTCGACGACCGCGCTGCTCGCGGACGGGTCGCGGGTGGTGTCGTAACTGCTGTACACAGTGCTGCTCTTGCGCAGGGACGGACGGACCGCTGCGCGCAGGTCACGGATCATCGACATGGCGGGCTCCTTCACGGAGAAGCCGTCAGCGAGGCATGGCACTGCCCGGAATGGAGACGTGCGGGCCGCGGCGTCGGGGCACCGTACGTCGGCAAAGCGGGCGGCACCGCGGAGACGCGGTGACGGCGTTCGCTCAGACACGGATCAGGCAAAAACGAAGTGCTCTTCCGTCGCGCGAAATGCCGTGAGCCCCGTGGGTTTCACCGGTTGGCAACCGGGTATGAAGGGCTTCAGGCCCCGGGGAACACTGACGGTGCGGAAGAGCGGTTGGTACTGCCTGGTCGACTTCGATCCACCGCAGCCCCACCTCCTCCGGCCGGTCCCCCTTGGGGGATGACGTGATGTCGGGACTCGAAAGCCACGCTTCTGCGTGCTGCCCCGACCAGCGGCCAAGACTATCAGCCCACTGTTGTGTCAAGGCCTTTCTTCACCGTTTCCGTACGCGCCTATGCTCACGGGCATGGGAGATGTTCTTGCGCTGGTGGAAGCCCGGTTGCGTACGGCGCTGGGTGAACCGGACGCGCGCGCCGCCGTCACGTTCCTCGGTACGGACCGTATGGAGGTACTGCGTTTCGTGGACGGTGACGTCGTCCGCTACGCCACCCTCGGCATGTCGGCCCAGCCGATGGCCGACCCGACCGCGGTCCTCGCCGACCCGGTGAAGGGTCCGCGCGCCGAGCTGGTCCTCTCGGTGCGGGCCGGTCTCGCCGACACCGACAAGGTGCTGCGCCCGCTCGCGGTCCTCGCGGCGTCGCCACAGGTGGAGGGTGTGATCGTGGCCCCGGGCGCCTCGCTGGACCTCGGGGAGCCGCTGTGGCCCGGGGCGCCGTTCAGCTCCGTACTCGTCGCGGAGTCCGGCGGCCTGGTGGAGGACCTGGAGCTGGACGCCCCGATGGACCCGGTGCGTTTCCTGCCCCTGCTGCCCATGACGCCGAACGAGGCGGCGTGGAAGCGGGTCAAGGGCGCGCAGGAGCTCCAGGAGCGCTGGCTGACGCACGGCACGGACCTGCGCGATCCGCTGCGTGCGTCGGTGCCGCTCGACTGAGCGTCGCGGAACGCGCGGCGCCGTGCCGCCCGGTCTCCGGCCGGGGAGGCCCGTCGAGGAGCCTCTCGAGGGGCCTCCCGGTCGGACGAGTGGGCGATGGTGGATCCGGGGCCCGGGACGGATTCGGCTCCGGACGGGTGATCGTCCTTGACGCGGGGACGGCCGGGGAGGACCGTTGGGCCCTATGAGGGGCGAACCCAGTTGCCCGAAGTGCGGTGGCCGGGTCAGGGCGCCCGGTCTCTTTTCCGACTCCTGGCAGTGCGATGTGCACGGGACGGTGCATCCACAGCAGCCCGTGGTCCCGCCCAGCGTGGAGGCCCTCACCGTCGCGGTGAAGCGTGCCAAGGTCCCGGTGTGGATGCCGTGGCCGCTGCCCGTCGGGTGGCTGTTCACCGGGGTGTCCTGCGCGGGTGACGACCGCAGTGGCTCCCGCGCCACCGTCGTCGCCTGCTCCGGGCCCGGACCGCTCGGCGGCCTCGGCGAGCTGCTGCTGGTGGCCGAGGAGCTCGGGGTCGGTCTCGGCGCGCGCTACGCGGGCGTGGACGGGCCCGATCCGGGGGCGTACATCGACATGGAGAAACCGCCGCAGGCCAAGGTCCTCGCGGCCGGCCGGCCGACCCCGCTGTGGCACGTCTCCGGCACCCCCGACGACCGCGCGGTCTTCGCGGGCGAGGCGTGCGGGCTGTGGGTGTGGGCGATCACCTGGCCGGAGCAGGCGAGCCTGCTGATGTACGACGAACTGATACTGACCGATCTGCGCGACGCGGGCGCGGAAGTGGACCTGGTGCCGTGCGGGGCGCTGTCGCCGCGGCTGCTCTCCTGACGGGAGCAGGGCCCCCTCTCCTGACGGGAGAGGGGGCAGGGGGCTGTCCGATTCCCGGCTATCCTTGACCGGTCCCCCGTCCCGCCGAGCCCCGGAGTCACGCGTCGTGCGCATCGACCTGCACACCCACTCCACCGCATCGGACGGCACGGACACCCCCGCGGAACTGGTGCGGGGCGCCGCTGCGGCCGGACTCGACGTCGTGGCGCTCACCGACCACGACTCGACGCGCGGCCACGCCGAGGCGATCGCCGCGCTCCCTGCGGGGCTGACGCTGGTCACCGGCGCCGAGCTCTCCTGCCGCCTCGACGGCGTCGGGCTGCACATGCTGGCGTACCTCTTCGACCCCGACGAGCCCGAGCTGGCGCGCGAGCGCGAGCTGGTGCGGGACGACCGGGTGCCCCGCGCGCGGGGCATGGTCGCCAGGCTCCAGGAGCTGGGCGTGCCGATCGACTGGGGGCAGGTGGCCCGTATCGCCGGAGACGGCTCGGTCGGCCGTCCGCACATCGCGTCCGCGCTGATGGAGCTCGGCGTCGTCGAGACCGTCTCCGACGCCTTCACGCCCGACTGGCTGGCCGACGGAGGCCGGGCGTACGTCGAGAAGCACGAACTCGACCCCTTCGACGCGATCCGCCTCGTCAAGGCGGCCGGCGGAGTCACCGTCTTCGCGCACCCCGCCGCCGTCAAGCGCGGCGAGACCGTTCCCGAGAGCGCGATCGCGGCGCTGGCCGCCGCCGGCCTCGACGGGATCGAGGTCGACCACATGGACCACGACGGGCCCACCCGTACGCGGCTGCGCGGCCTCGCCGCCGACCTGGGGCTGCTGACGACCGGATCCAGCGACTACCACGGCAGCCGCAAGACCGTACAGCTCGGTGAGTACACGACGGACCCCGAGATCTACGGCGAGATCACGCGACGCGCGACCGGCGCCTTCCCGGTGCCCGGCGCGGGCGGAAGCCTCCGCCCGTAACGCCGCACTTCCCCCTCGTACGACCCTCTTCTCGCAAGGCATCACTGTGCTCGACTTTGCCGTTTTCGGATCCCTTTTTCTCACGCTTTTTGTGATTATGGACCCCCCTGGGATCACCCCGATCTTCCTTGCCCTGACCTCGGGCCGGCCCGCCAAGGTGCAGCGCAGAATGGCCTGGCAGGCCGTCGCCGTCGCCTTCGGCGTGATCGCCGTCTTCGGCCTCCTCGGCCAGCAGATCCTCGACTACCTGCACGTGTCCGTGCCGGCGCTGATGATCGCGGGCGGCCTGCTGCTCCTTCTGATCGCGCTCGATCTCCTGACCGGCAAGACCGACGAGCCGACGCAGACCAAGGACGTCAACGTCGCGCTCGTACCGCTGGGGATGCCGCTGCTGGCGGGCCCCGGTGCGATCGTCTCGGTGATCCTCGCCGTGCAGCACGCGGACAGCGCCACGGCGCAGGTCTCGGTCTGGGCGGCGATCGCCGCGATGCACGTGGTCCTGTGGCTGGCCATGCGCTACTCGCTGCTGATCATCCGGGTGATCAAGGACGGCGGCGTGGTCCTGGTGACGCGTCTCGCGGGCATGATGCTGTCCGCGATCGCGGTGCAGCAGATCATCAACGGCGTCACCCAGGTGATCCGGGGCGGCTGACACGCACGAGCGCCCCCGTACGTGACGTACGGGGGCGCTTACCTCAACAAACCACTACGGCGTTACGAAGCCGAGGTCTCGGCCGGGCGGATGTAGATGCGCTGGCCGACAGAGGCGGCCTGCTGCACGATCCGGTTGACGGAGGCGGCGTCCACGACGGTGCTGTCGACGGCGGAACCGTCGACGTCGTCCAGGCGCATGATTTCGAAGCGCAAGGCTTCTCCCTTCGTCTGATCCTCCTGCTGGAGAACTGTGGGTGGGAACGCGAGGCTAGGCGCCGCACGTTCTCTGAGGGTTACAACGGTGTGCACACTGCAGTCATTCCCTACGCTAAAGAAAATTTTCGACTATCTAAATACTCACTGGTAGCGGGACCGGTTGTGCCCGCTCGCTCACGCCACGGACAATGAGATCCGTATGGACGACGCACAGCCTTCGGGCCCCACTGAACTCGACGGGATCGCCGCCCGCCTGGAGCGCACCAACGAGCTGCTCCACCGCATGCTCGCCGAGGTGGCGAAGACCCCTTCCACCCACGCGATCTTCGTCGACGCCGGATACGTCTACGCGGCGGCCGGGCTGCTCGTGACCGGGACCGAGGACCGCAGGTCCTTCGACCTCGACGCGGAAGGCATCATCGAGGCCTTCATCGACAAGGCCCGCACGATCTTCGCGGACAGCAGGCTGCTGCGGGTGTACTGGTACGACGGGGCCAGGCGCCGCATCCACACCACCGAGCAGCAGTCGATCGCCGAGCTGCCCGACGTCAAGGTCCGCCTCGGCAACCTCAACGCCAACAACCAGCAGAAGGGCGTCGACTCCCTGATCCGCACGGACCTGGAATCACTGGCCCGGCACCGTGCCATCAGTGACGCGGCGCTGGTGGGCGGTGACGAGGACCTGGTCTCCGCGGTCGAGGCCGCCCAGGGCTACGGCGCACGGGTCCACCTGTGGGGCATCGAGGCGGGCGAGGGCCGCAACCAGGCCGAACCGCTCCTGTGGGAGGTCGACAGCCAGCGCACGTTCGACCTCGACTTCTGCAAGCCGTACGTCACGCGGCGCCCCGTCACGACGTACGAGAACGAGGGCGCCCCGCGGCCGTCCCGCGAGGATGTCCGCTTCGTCGGCGCGCAGATCGCGGCGGCGTGGCTGGGGGCGCGGGGCCGGGAGTCGCTGGCCGACCTGCTGCCCGGCCACCCCTACCTGCCCGGTTCGGTGGACCAGGAGCTCCTGGTGGAGGCGGAGCGGCTGCTCCAGCGGTCCCTGCGCGGCCACGCGGACCTGCGCAGGGCGCTGCGGGACGGCTTCTGGCAGCACCTCCAGGCCCAGTACTAGTCCCCCGCCGCCGGGGTCGGCGTCACAGGGCGTCCCAGAACCCCGCCAGCGTCTTCGCGGTCTCCTCGGGCCGGTCGGTGTTCGGGGAGTGCCCGGCGCCCTCGACGACCGTCCGGTACGCGCCCAGCCGCTCGGCCATCTTGTCGATCAGCGGCACCGGCCAGGTGTCGTCCGTGGTCCCTGACACCACATGCACCGCGAGCCCCGCCGCGGCGAGCTCGGCCACGCGGTCCGGCTCGCCCGTCAGCTGCCTGCCGGTGGCGACGAGCTGCGCGGGGTCGTGCCGAAGCCAGCGCGCGCGCAGGGCCGCGCCGTCGAGGTCGGTGTCCTCCGGCGGGTCGAGCGCCTGCATGGCCTCCCACACCTCGGCCATGGTCATGGCGCCGAGGGCCTGCGTCAGCAGCGCGATCCTCTGCTGCTGCGCGGGCGAGACCTCGGCCGGGCCCGACGACATGAGCGTCAGCGAAGCGAACGGCGCCGCGTCGAGCAGGGCGGCCGCGCGGGCGATCTGGCCCCCGAGGGAGTGCCCGACGAGGTGCACCGGCGTACCGCAGGCGACCGCCTGCGCATGCACGTCCCGGGCCAACTCGCTCTGCACGTAAGCCTGTTCGCTGCCCGGCCCGTCGGATTCGTACTGCCCGCGCCCGTCGACCGCGACGGCTCGGTACCCGGCCTCGGCGAGCGGCACCAGCATCGCGATGAAGTCCTCCTTGCTCCCGGTGTACCCGGGCAGCAGCAGCGCGGTGCCCCTGGGCTCCGCGCGCCGCGGCCGCGCTTCGAGCGCGGCGAACACACCGCGCGACGTGCGCAGGGGGAGGGCGCGGGTACCGGAGGGCGGGATGAAGGTGGGCGGCCTGCTCATGCGACGAGGCTAGCGGCTGCGCGACGCGGCGCACGGGCCGCGCGGCCGCGCTCTCCGTGGCGGCGGAAGGCCGTGCCCCGCCGCCCTACGCCAATGGCCCGGCCCCCGCGAAGGGGGACCGGGCCACCGGGGCGTGCCGGATCAGCTCTCGGGCTGCGCCGCGGCGGCGGCGCGCGTGCGGCGGCGGGGCGCCTTCACCGGAGCCGGCGCCTCGGCGGACGCGGGAGCCTCGGCCGCTGCCTCGGCCGGCCTCGCCGCGCGCGTACGGCGACGGGGCTTCTTCGGGGCCTCGGGCTCCTCCGCGGGAGCGGGGATCTGGGCCTCCGCCGTCTCCGCCACGGCCTCCACCGCGTTCGCCGCACGGGTGCGGCGGCGACGGCGCGGGGCGCGCGGCTCGGCGGCAGGGGCCTCGGGGGCCTCGGACGCCGTCTCCGGCGCCGCGGTGGCTTCGGCGGAGACCGCCGTCGCCTCGTTCGCGTCCGCCGTCACCGGCGCGCCGTTGCGCGTACGGCGACGCTGACGCGGCGTACGCGGGGCGCGCTCCTCGACGACGGCCGGCGCGGCAGCGGCCGCCGCGGACCTGCGCCCGCGGCCGCCCGTCTCGCCGAGGTCCTCGACCTGCTCCGCGCCCAGACCCGCACGGGTCCGGTCGGCCCGGGGCAGCACACCCTTCGTCCCGGCGGGGATGCTCAGGATCTCGTACAGGTGAGCAGAGGTGGAGTACGTCTCCTCGGGCTCGTCGAACGGTAGGTCCAGCGCCTTGTTGATGAGCTTCCAGCGCGGGATGTCGTCCCAGTCGACCAGTGTGACGGCGATGCCCTTCGCGCCCGCGCGGCCGGTGCGGCCGACGCGGTGCAGGTACGTCTTCTCATCCTCGGGCGACTGGTAGTTGATGACGTGCGTCACACCCTCGACGTCGATGCCGCGGGCGGCGACGTCGGTGCAGACCAGCACGTCGACCTTGCCGTTGCGGAACGCGCGCAGCGCCTGCTCGCGCGCGCCCTGGCCGAGGTCGCCGTGGACCGCGCCGGAGGCGAAGCCGCGCTTCTCCAGCTGCTCGGCGATGTCGGCGGCGGTCCGCTTCGTACGGCAGAAGATCATCGCGAGCCCGCGGCCGTCGGCCTGGAGGATGCGGGAGACGAGCTCCGGCTTGTCCATGTTGTGGGCGCGGAAGACGTGCTGCGTGATGTTCGCGACGGTCGCGCCCTCGTCGTCGGGCGACGTGGCGCTGATGTGCGTGGGCTGCGACATGTACCGGCGGGCGAGACCGATGACGGCGCCCGGCATGGTCGCCGAGAACAGCATCGTCTGGCGCTTCGGCGGCAGCATCTTCATGATCTTCTCGACGTCGGGCAGGAAGCCCAGGTCGAGCATCTCGTCGGCCTCGTCGAGCACGAGGGAACGCACGTGGGAGAGGTCGAGCTTCTTCTGTCCCGCGAGGTCGAGCAGACGCCCGGGCGTGCCCACGACGATGTCGACGCCCTTCTTGAGCGCCTCGACCTGGGGCTCGTACGCCCGGCCGCCGTAGATGGCGAGTACACGGACGTTGCGGACCTTGCCGGCCGTCAGCAGGTCGTTGGTGACCTGCTGGCACAGCTCACGGGTGGGGACGACGACGAGCGCCTGCGGAGCCTCGGTCAGCTCCGCGGGTCCGGCCCGGCCCGCCTCGACGTCCGCGGGGACGGTGACGCGCTCCAGCAGCGGAAGGCCGAAGCCGAGCGTCTTGCCGGTGCCGGTCTTGGCCTGGCCGATGACGTCGCTGCCGGAGAGCGCGACGGGGAGCGTCATCTCCTGGATGGGAAAGGGGGACAGAATGCCGACGGCTTCAAGGGCTTCGGCGGTCTCGGAGAGAATCCCGAGGTCTCGGAACGTAGTCAGGGTGCTGCCTCTTCTGTGAGACGCGGCATGACGCGAACGAAGGGGGTCGTACCGTGCCTGTTTCTCGTCCGGCCGCTGATGGGCCGGGTGGCGCGGGACCACGTGCCGTCGCTCAAGCGCTCGTGCCGCTGAGGGGGCCCCTCATCTTGCGGTCGTACGCCTTGGTACGCACCGCGTGGAGGGCTGTCGGGTCGGAGCCGATCGGGCCACCGACCGGGCATCCTCATTCAATTGCGCCGCGAAATACCCTGGGTACTCTGCAGGCGCTTTACCACTGTACCCCGGATTCGCGCAGGTGTGTCGGAACGATTTCCCGGATCAGTGTGACGGGAGTGGCTGACCAGGCCCTTACCTACCGTGCGGAGCGGGCTATTGTGCGGTTCATGGAGACGCCTGACAACGCCATTGCACCCGACGAGACCCTCCGGACCGGTATCGCAGCCCAGGACTGGGCGACGGCGTCCGTCGAGCCGAACTACCACGCCGCGGTCGTGGATCTGCTGGGCGCGCTCGCGTACGGAGAGCTGGCGGCCTTCGAGCGCCTCGCCGAGGACGCCAAGCTCGCCCCGACGCTCGCCGACAAGGCGGAGCTCGCGAAGATGGCGTCGGCGGAGTTCCACCACTTCGAGCGGTTGCGGGACCGGCTGACCGCGATCGACGAGGAGCCGACGGCGGCGATGGAGCCCTTCGCGAAGGCGCTGGACGACTTCCACCGCCAGACCGCGCCGTCGGACTGGCTGGAGGGCCTGGTCAAGGCGTACGTCGGCGACTCGATCGCCAGCGACTTCTACCGCGAGGTCGCGGAGCGGCTCGACTCGGACACCCGGGGGCTGGTGCTCGCCGTGCTCGACGACACCGGCCACGGGAACTTCGCGGTGGAGAAGGTGCGCGCCGCGATCGAGGCCGACCCGCGCTGCGGCGGCCGGCTCGCGCTGTGGGCGCGCAGGCTGATGGGTGAGGCGCTCTCGCAGGCGCAGCGGGTCGTGGCGGACCGCGACGCGCTCTCCACGATGCTCGTGGGCGGCGTCGCCGACGGCTTCGACCTGGCGGAGGTGGGACGGATGTTCTCGCGGATCACCGAGGCGCACACGAAGCGGATGGCCGCGCTGGGACTGGCGGCGTAACGCCGCAGGGGGACGTTACGCCGCCGCCGAACGGCGGACGCGGCCCCTGGGGCGGATGAGGAGCGACAGCAGGACCGCTCCCACCGCCACCGCGCCGGCCAGTGTCGCGACGACGTGGCCGGGGCCGAGGGCGGAGTGGGTGACGTACGCGCCGAACAGGGCGCCGAGCGGGCCCGCGGCCAGGACCAGGCGCCGTGAGGGCAGTCGGTCTCCGAGCCGGTGGCCGGCCGCCCAGGCGAGGGCGAAGCCGAGGGCGATGGAGCCGAGAGTTTCCAGGATCACGTGGTTTCCTCCCGTGCAGCCGGGTGCGAATGGGTTGTAGCCCGTACTACCCCCGTCTCGCGGAAGACAACCCTCCGCCGGTCCGGCGGGGAGGCTCGGCGCGCAGGCAGACGGAACCGGCCCGGCGGGATGTCCCGCCGGGCCGGTTCCGTCTGTGGTGCTGCTGTGCCGTCGACGCCTACAGCGCGCCGAAGCCCACCCTGCGCGCCACCGGCTCGCCGATCTCCACGTAGGCGATCCGGTCCGCGGGAACGAGGACCGTACGGCCCTTCTCGTCCTTGAGGCTGAGCAGCTGCGCCTTGCCGGCCAGCGCGTCGGATACCGCGCGCTCGACCTCCTCGGCGGACTGCCCGCTCTCCAGAACGATCTCCCGGGGCGCGTGCTGCACGCCGATCTTGACCTCCACGGCTATGTCCCTCCGACGATCGGTGCTGCGGTGCGCGGTCAGCCGCGCTGTACGCAGCACACATTAGCCCGGTGAGGGGACACGGAACGCTCCGACGCCGCACGCCGGAAGCGAACACGGACCGGGAACACGCTCCCGGGACGGTCCGGAAGGCGTTCCGGGACGCACCGCGTCAGTGCTCCGTGCCGTGCAGCGGGAAGCCCGCGATGCCGCGCCAGGCGAGCGACGTCAGCAGCTGCACCGCCGTGTCGCGCGGGATGGTGCTGCCGCTGGAGAGCCAGTAACGGGCGACCACCTGGGAGACACCGCCGAGCCCGACGGCCAGCAGCATCGACTCGTCCTTGGACAGGCCGGTGTCCTCGGCGATGACCTCACTGATCGCCTCGGCGCACTGGAGCGACACCCGGTCGACGCGCTCGCGCACGGCGGGCTCGTTCGTCAGGTCCGACTCGAAGACCAGGCGGAACGCGCCGCCCTCCTCCTGGACGTACGCGAAATAGGCGTCCATCGTCGCGGCCACGCGCAGCTTGTTCTCCGTGGTCGACGCGAGGGCGGTGCGTACCGCCTGGAGCAACGACTCGCAGTGCTGGTCGAGGAGGGCCAGGTAGAGCTCCAGCTTGCCCGGGAAGTGCTGGTACAGGACCGGCTTGCTCACCCCGGCCCGCTCGGCGATGTCGTCCATCGCCGCCGCGTGGTACCCCTGTGCGACAAAGACCTCCTGCGCCGCGCCCAGGAGTTGATTGCGTCGGGCTCGGCGGGGCAGGCGCGTGCCTCGTGGGCGTGCCGCCTCTGTCTGCTCGGTGGCTGTCACGCCGCCTCCCATGTCTTTCGGTGTCGCGGCCTTTCAACAGCACGGCCGTTCCGTGCGCCGTGTGCGCCACGCCCGCCATCGTACTTTTGGGTAACCCGCCTGTGCGCGGTGCGGGCGCAGAATTTCACGGACCGGACGGCCGCGGAAGACTGATCAGGCGCTGATCAGGAGCTGATCAGCGATAGTCGTCCTCGTCGAGGGCCACGACGCGGGCCTGTTCCGTGGCGTCCGCCTCGTTCGCGGAGCCCGGGTCGAGTTCGTTCAGCGGAGCGTCGTGGTTCTCCTGCCACTCCGTGTGCTGCTCCGCGGCGTCCGCCTCGGAGACGTCGTCGTCCAGTACGCCCGGCTCGCCGGGGGACTCCTCCTCCACTTCCGCGAAGGTGTCCGGATCGGTGGGATCAACAGTCATGCGTGGCTTCCTTCCGGGACGGAGACAGGGGGTGACGCGTACCCCCTTGCTCCGAGGGTAGATCTGTGACGGCGAACACACGATTCAGTACGTGATCGTCTCGTAACATTGCCGCATGTCCTCGACCGAGCTGCCCGCATCCAGCCTCGCCGCCGCCACCGCGGTGCCACGGGTCAGTGCCGTGCGGGTCGCCGAGGGCGAGAAGCTGCGCTCCGTCACCCTGCCCGGACTGACGCTGAACGTACGCACGCGGCCCGCGACGCGCGCCGGCCTCCCGCCCGCGCTGTACGTGCACGGTCTCGGCGGATCCTCGCAGAACTGGTCGGCGCTGATGCCGCTGCTCGCCGACCACGTGGACGGCGAGGCCGTCGACCTGCCCGGCTTCGGGGACTCCCCGCCGCCGGACGACGGCAACTACTCGCTCAACGGGCAGGCGCGCGCGTGCATTCGGCTGCTCGACGCGAGCGGGCGCGGACCGGTGCACCTCTTCGGGAACTCGCTGGGGGGCGCGGTCGCCACGCGCATCGCGGCCGTCAGGCCCGACCTGGTGCGTACGCTCACGCTCGTCTCGCCCGCCCTCCCGGAACTGCGGGTGCAGCGCACGGCGGTGCCGACCGGGCTGCTCGCGCTGCCGGGTGTCGCCTCGCTGTTCGCCCGGCTCAGCAAGGACTGGACTGCGGAGCAGCGCACGCGCGGGGTGATGGCGCTCTGTTACGGCGATCCCGAGGCGGTCGATCCCGAGGCCTTCCGGCATGCCGTGAAGGAGATGGAGCGGCGGCTGCAACTACCGTACTTCTGGGACGCGATGACGCGTTCGGCGCGGGGCATCGTCGATGCGTACACACTGGGCGGGCAGCACGGCCTGTGGCGACAGGCCGAGCGGGTGCTCGCGCCGACGCTGCTGGTGTACGGAGGGCGGGACCAGCTCGTGTCGTACCGTATGGCGCGCAGGGCGGCAGTGGCTTTCCGCGATGCGCGGCTGCTGACACTGCCCGACGCCGGGCACGTGGCGATGATGGAATATCCGGAGGCGGTCGCCAGCGCTGTCCGGGAACTGATCGATGACTGCGGTAGGAGCTGATCCGGCGCGTGGGACGTCATAGTCGCCGAGGCCCTGCCCCCGAGAGGGCGGCCGGGAATCCCGCCATACCCGGCACCGGCGAGGAAGCCGTGGTGGGGCGGGGCGCGGGAAGCGGACGGCGCAGGCACGGGGGAGAGGCCGGGTACGACGCCCCGCCGGCGCCCGGGTACCTGCAGGAACCACCGCTGCCACCGCAGCCACGACCACAGCAGTCACAGCAGTACGGCGGCACCCCGGCTCGCGGGGTGCCGCACGTGCGCGGCGGGCACCCCGAGCAGCGTGAGTCCGGCGGTGGCTGGGGCGCCGCGCAGGGCGGGCGGTACGGCGACTGGCAGGCAGCGCCTGGTGGGACGCAGGGGTCGCATGAGCCGCAAGAGGCGCAGGGACCTCGGCTGGACTCGACCGGTCCTCAGCCCCAGGTGCGGTTCGCGGCCGGGGCCCGGATACCGGGCCCGCGGCAGGATTTCGTCAAGGCGTTCGACGCTCCGCCCCGGATCCCGTCCGTCCCGCGCGATCCTTCCGGTGCCACGGCGACCGGTCCGGACCGCGGGGAAGAGGGGCACGAAGCCGCTGCCGCCGCTGCCGGCGGTCGTCGTGACCACGACGGGCACGACGGGCGCGACGGTGGTTTCGGCGGGACGGGCGACGCGCCGGCCAGGAACGGCAAGGGGCGGACCTTCACCGGGATCGCCGCGGCCGCGGTGACCACCGTGCTCGCCGTTGTGGTGGCCGGGCAGGTCGCCCAGGGTGAGAAGGAGTCCGCCGCGACCCCGGCCGCCGAGGGCCGGAGCGCCAAGGGGGGCGACGCCTCCCGTTCGGACGCCCGGCCGACGCCGTCCCGGAAAGCGGAAGCCGCCCCGGCGACGTACGAGCAGCAGATGGCCAGGACGTACCCGATCGACCCGAAGCTGACGGCGGACGGCGACTTCGAGGCGATCGGCGGCTTCGACAAGGCACCCGGCAAGGGACAGAAGTTCTCCTACCGGGTGGACGTGGAGAAGGGACTCGGACTCGACGGCGCTCTCTTCGCCCGCGCCGTGCAGGAGACCCTCAACGACGACCGGAGCTGGGCGCACAACGGTGCCATGACGTTCGAGCGGATCTCCTCCGGTCAGCCGGACTTCGTCATCACGCTCGCGAGCCCGGGCACCACGGGGGTGTGGTGTGCGAAGTCGGGTCTCGACACGCTCTCCGGCAACGTCTCGTGCGATTCGGCGGCGACCGAGCGCGTCATGATCAACGCGTACCGGTGGGCGCAGGGGGCGAAGACGTTCGGCAAGGACAAGATGTTCGAGTACCGCCAGATGCTGATCAACCACGAGATCGGCCACCGGCTCGGGCACGGTCACAAGAACTGCGAGACACCCGGCGCGCTCGCGCCGATCATGCAGCAGCAGACGAAGTCGCTGGACATCGACGGCATCAAGTGCAAGCCCAACGCCTGGGTGTATCCCGGCAATTGAGGATGCTGCGCACTGGCCGCAACCTGACATTCCGTAACCGCGCAACCCCTTGGCGCGACAGAACGCCGCTGCGGGGTGAAAGTTACGCGCGTTCACCCCTTCTGGTGGCGCGACGGACAACCGTCCGTCGCGTCACCGGCATGTCCGCATACGGTCGTCCCGCTGTGAGCCGCCGGACCAACGGCGGCCGCTCGCAAGGGAGATCGGAGGTGCGCCCGTGCGGATCGGACTGCTTACGGAGGGTGGCTATCCGTATGCCACCGGTGAGTCCCGGCTCTGGTGCGACCGGCTCGTGCGCGGGCTCGCGCAGCACGAATTCGACGTCTACGCCCTGAGCCGCAGCGCCCGCCAGGAGGCGCAGGGCCGGGTCCGGCTGCCGCCCCAGGTGCGGCGCGTGCGCACCGCACCGCTGTGGGCGCCGCAGGGCGACGGCAGGGCGTACGGCCGGCGTGAACGGCGCCGCTTCGCCGGGTGCTTCGGGGAACTGGCCGACGCGATCTGCGCGCCGGACGGAGAAGGGGCGGGCGACCGCTTCGCCGACGGCCTCTACGGGCTCGCGGAACTGGCCGCCGAGCGTGGCGGCCTCCACACCGCCCTGCGCTCCGAAACCGCCGTACGCACCCTCGAAGCCGCCTGCCGCGCCCCTGGCGCCAACCGCGCGGTGCGCACCGCGAAGGTCTCCGACCATCTCGAGACCGTCGGCTTGCTGGAGCGGGCGCTGCGGCCCCTGTCCCTGGACTGGTACGACGCGCAGGGCCTCGGCGCCGTCGACCTGTGCCACGCGGCTTCCGGCGGGTCCGCCGCCCTGCCGGGACTGCTCGCCGGGCGCTTCTTCGGCGTCCCGCTGCTGGTCACCGAGTACGGCGTACAGCTGCGCGCGCACTACCTCGCCGCCGGCGGCACGTCCCGGAGCGTGCCGGTGCGGACGCTCCTGGCCGCCTTCCACGGCAGGTTCGCCGCCGAGGTGTACGCCCGGGCCGCCCTCGTCACACCGGGCAACGCGCACGCCAGGCGGTGGCAGGAGCGGTGCGGCGCCGACCGCGCCAAACTGCGTACCGTCCACCCCGGCATGGAGTCCGGCCGTTTCGCGGTCGTGGGGGAGGGAAGCGACGGCGGCGACCCCCGGACACTGGTCTGGGTCGGCCGCGTCGAGCCCGCCAAGGACCTCGTCTCGCTGCTGCACGCCTTCGTCGAGGTGCGCAAGGAGGAGCCGCAGGCCCGGTTGCGCATCGTCCACAGCCGGCACGGGCAGGACGCCGGGGCCACCGCCTATCTCGCGCACTGCGAGGCGCTCGCCGCCCAGCTCTTCCCCGACGAGGCGGCCGACGCGCACGCCGTCGGCGACAACCCCGTCTCCTTCGAGGACATCGGCGGCCCCGGGGCGGCGGACCTGGCCGACGCGTACGCCGCGGGAAGCGTGGTGGTGCTCTCCAGCGTCGTCGAAGGCTTCCCGGTCAGCCTGGTCGAGGCGATGTTCTGCGGACGCGCCACGGTCTCGACGGACGTCGGCGCGGTCGTCGAAGTCATCGGCGGTACGGGCCTGGTGGTCCCGCCGCGCAATCCCCGCACGCTGGCCGACGCCTGTGTGGCACTGCTGCGCGATCCGCGGCGGCGCGAACGGCTGGGTGCGGCGGCGCGCGCACGCGCGCTCGAACTCTTCACGGTCGAGCAGAACATCGCGGCATTTCGCAGTATCTACCTGGAGTTGATCTCGCGCTGCCCGGTGCGGCGCGAAGCGCTCGGGACGGACGGGGAACCCCTGCTCTTCGCCAACCCGGCGGAAGCGCATGTGCCGGGCCGCTGGGCGGGAGGCGGTGCGGGCGGCGGGGCGCCGGGGCCGCGCTGGGCGAAGGGCGCCGGTGCGGCCCGGCCGGTGGGCACGGGTGCGGGGCCGGGGGCGGGAGAGCGTGATGTCTGAGCCGCGCAGTCGGCAGGAACCGGCGAGATCCCCCGCGACCGCAGCCGCAGCAGCGACCGCAGCCATGACCGCGACCGCGGCCGTCGGAGCGGGAGGCACGCGGATGGGCGCATCCCGTACGACGGCTGCCCCCGGTCGCACCGGGGGCTCGGGGAGCCTCCCGCCGCGCCGCGGACCCGCCGACCCCGTGCGGGCGCTCATGCACCGGCACCGGGAGCTCTGCGAACGGGCCGTCGACCCACTGGAGATCGCCGCCGGTCTCGAAGCGCACGGGGTGACCGACAGGACCGCCGCGCGCTTCCGCCACCGGGACGTCTTCGCGCTCGCCGAGGAGTTGTACGCACGCGTGCCGCGCGCCGGTGACGGCGTCGGGGAGCCCCCGGCGCCCGAGACGCTCCCGCGCGCCGGCTGGATCGCGTACGCGCTGCTGCCCGGCGCCGCCTGTGTCCTCACCGCCGCGGGGATCGAACTGACTGACGGGCAGGCGGAGTTGGCGGTCGGTGCGGCCGGGGCTCTGATCGCCGCGGTCACGCTCGTCCTGTGCCTGCGCCACGGGCCCCTGCGCGCCGAGGGGCGCACGGCGCCCGCCGCGCGCCTGTGGGTGTGCTGGCTGCTCGGATACGGCGTCTTCGGGGACGGACTGCTCGGCCGGCTCGTCGCGGGCGGCCCCGGCCCCGGTCCCGGTCCCGGCTCCGGTCCCGGTTTTGGCCTCGAAGGGCCCTGGCCGGTGGCGACGACGACGCTGGTGGCCCTCGCCGTGGCGCCGGCCCCCGCGGCCTGGTGCGCGCACCTCATCGCCGTACGGGCGCGGCGCAGGCTCGCCGCGAGCCGTGACACCGAGGAGTTCGCGGCGGCGGTCCGGCCCCTCGTACTCGGCGTCACCGGACTGTTCACGGGCGTGCTCCTCTGCCTCCGCATCGGGGCGGGAAGCGTGACCGGCGACAGCGGGTGGGCCGCTGCGGCGTCCGGCGTCGCCCTCGGCGCGCTCCTCTTCCTCGCCCGCCTGCTTACCGTCCACGGCTTCTCCAGGCCCGCATCCACCGGGCTCGCCGCCGCGTCCGCCGTGCAGATCGCCGCGCTTTCCGCCGTACTCGCCGCGCGCCTGCCCGGTTGCGGCTTCCTCGCCCGGCCCGTCGAGGTGCTCGTGGAGACCGGCGGCGCGGGCGCCGTCCCGGCGGTCGCCTGCGCCCTGGCCGCGCTCGCCCTGCTCGTCCACGCGACGGCGGCGCTCTCCCGCGCCTCCGCCCACGCGCCCGGACCCGGCACGTCCGACGCATCCGACGCATCCGGCCCGCAGGGTCCGCACTGACCGCACAGATCCGCCACCACCGTCACCGCCTCCCGCGGAGCCGACGTCGCGGGCGTACACCGCAGCACTCACCGAACACCCCGAAGGAGAACGTGATCATGACCCCCCAACCCCCAGCATCAGCCGGTCGGCACCGAGGGGACGCGCGATGAGGGTCCTGCTGCTGGGTGCCAACGGATATCTCGGCCGCTTCGTCGCCGACCGGCTGCTCGCCGACCCGGCCGTGCAGCTCACCGCCCTCGGGCGGGGCGACGACGCCGACGTACGGTTCGACCTCGCCACCGGCAGCCCCGGTGCGCTGACCCGCTTCCTGAACGCCGTCCACCCCGGAGTCGTCATCAACTGCGCGGGCGCCACCCGCGGCGGCGCCCGCGACCTGACCCGGCACAACACCGTCGCCGTCGCCACCGTCTGTGAGGCCCTGCGCCGCAGCGGCTGCGGAGCGCGGCTCGTCCAGCTGGGGTGCGCCGCCGAGTACGGGCCCTCGCAACCGGGGTCGTCCACCGCCGAGGACGCCGTACCCCGCCCCGGCGGCCCGTACGGTGTGAGCAAACTCGCCGCCACCGAGCTTGTGCTCGGCTCCGGGCTCGACGCCGTCGTGCTCCGGGTCTTCTCGCCGGTCGGGCCCGGTACGCCCGCCGGCTCGCCGCTCGGCCGGCTCGCCGAGGCGATGCGCCGCGCGATGCAGTCCGGGGACGGCGAGCTGAAGCTCGGCGGCCTCGGCGTGCAGCGTGACTTCGTCGACGTGCGCGACGTGGCGCGCGCCGTGCACGCCGCCTCCCTCTCCGCCGCGCAGGGCGCCATCAACATCGGCACCGGCCGTGCGGTCCGGCTGCGGGACGCCGCCGCGGTCCTGGCCAGGGTCGCGGGCTACGGCGGTGCCCTGCACGAGCTCGACGCCCCTCCCGGTTACGCCGCGGGCAGCGCGTCGGCGGCGGCGCGCAACGGGGGAGTGGGCGCAGTGCTCGCCTCGGTGGGCGCACCGCGCGGCGAGACGGCACCGGAGCACCTGGGAGCCCCGTACCCGTACCCGGACGGCTGCGGCAGCTGGCAGCAGGCCGATGTGCGCACCGCGCGCGACCGGCTCGGCTGGCGTCCCCGGATCAACCTGGAGGAGTCGCTCGCCGACATCTGGATGGAGGCCGCGTGTCGCATCTGACCACGTCCCGGCTGCGACAGGCCGCGACCGCGGCCGACCGCATGGGTTTCGGGGTCCCCGGCTACGCCCACCCGCTCGTCGCCCCGGTCGAATGGGCCGAACTCACCCGCCCCGGGGCCCCCTTGCACTGGGTGGTGCTCAACGTCTCCAACGGCCCGGGCGCCCGCCCCGACCCGCACTGCCTGGAGGCCGCGGGCCGCATCCGCAACGCCGGTGTCAGGGTGCTGGGCCGGCTCGACGCGGTGTACGGAGCCAGACCTTTCGGCGAACTCGTCTCCGACGCGCACCGGTTCCGCGACTGGTACCGGGTCGACGGCTTCTATCTGGACCGCTGTCCCGCCGACCGGACAGAGCTCCCCGGGGTGCGGCGCCTCGGCGCCGCGCTGTCCGCACTGGCCGACGGCGGCCACCTGGTCCTCGGCCACGGTACGCACCCGTACCCGGGTTATGCGGAGACCGCCGACCAGCTGGTGACGTTCTCGGGGCCGTGGGCGGACTACCGCTGGTCACAGGTGGCGGAGTGGACCGCGGACCATCCGCCCGAGCGCTTCTGCCACCTGGTGCACGGCCTGCCGCGCACGCACCTGGAGGAGGCCGTGCGGATCGCCCGCTGGCAGGGCGCGGGGACGGTCTTCCTGACCGACCGCAGCGGCCTCGACGGGCAAACCGATCCATTCGAGACACTGCCCGGTTACTGGGACGAAATCGTCTCGCGGATCGGACCGGGTGTCTCGGAATGAGGAGGGGCGTGGCAGTGTTACGCGGAGAACAACCGTACTGATTGACCGACCTACGGAGTCCCCGTGTCGCTGCCACCCCTGGTCGAGCCCGCCGCCGAGCTCACTGTCGACGAGGTTCGCCGGTACTCCCGCCACCTGATCATCCCGGATGTCGGGATGGACGGGCAGAAGCGGCTGAAGAACGCCAAGGTGCTCGCCGTGGGCGCCGGTGGCCTGGGTTCGCCCGCGCTGATGTACCTCGCGGCCGCCGGCGTGGGAACGCTCGGCATCGTGGAGTTCGACGAGGTCGACGAGTCGAACCTGCAGCGCCAGATCATCCACAGCCAGGCCGACATCGGCCGCTCGAAGGCCGAGTCCGCCCGCGACTCGGTCCTCGGCATCAACCCCTACGTGAACGTGGTCCTTCACGAAGAGCGGCTCGAAGCCGAGAACGTGATGGAGATCTTCTCCCAGTACGACCTGATCGTCGACGGCACCGACAACTTCGCGACCCGCTACCTGGTCAACGACGCGTGCGTGCTCCTGAACAAGCCGTACGTCTGGGGCTCGATCTACCGCTTCGACGGCCAGGCGTCCGTGTTCTGGTCCGAGCACGGTCCCTGCTACCGCTGCCTCTACCCCGAGCCCCCGCCGCCGGGCATGGTCCCGTCCTGCGCCGAGGGCGGCGTGCTGGGCGTGCTCTGCGCGTCCATCGGATCCATCCAGGTCACCGAGGCGATCAAGCTCCTGGCCGGCGTGGGCGACCCGCTGGTCGGCCGGCTGATGATCTACGACGCCCTGGAGATGCAGTACCGCCAGGTCAAGGTCCGCAAGGACCCGGACTGCGCGGTCTGCGGCGAGAACCCGACCGTCACCGAGCTCATCGACTACGAGGCCTTCTGCGGCGTCGTGTCCGAGGAGGCGCAGGAGGCGGCGCTCGGCTCCACGATCACTCCCCAGCAGCTCAAGGAGTGGATCGACGCCGACGAGAAGATCGAGATCATCGACGTCCGCGAGCCGAACGAGTACGAGATCGTCTCCATCCCGGGCGCGCGGCTGATCCCCAAGAACGAGTTCCTGATGGGCGCCGCCCTCCAGGACATGCCGCAGGACAAGCGCATCGTCCTGCACTGCAAGACGGGTGTCCGCAGTGCGGAGGTCCTCGCGGTGCTCAAGTCCGCGGGCTTCGCGGACGCGGTGCACGTCGGTGGCGGCGTCATCGGCTGGGTCAACCAGATCGAGCCGGAGAAGCCGATCTACTAGGCCTTCGCCGTACGCGGGCGATTCGCTGTACGCAGGCAGGGAGGGGCCGTCCCGCACGTCACGTGCGGGACGGCCCCTCCCTTTCCTGCCCGTCGGTGCGAGCCGGATCCCGCGCATCCGCCTCGTCCGCCGCATCCGTTCCGCACCGGGGCCGGCGCTTCGCGCGGCTGCCGGCCAGGCGGCCGCTGATCACGCGGCGCAGGTGGTGCCGTCCGCCGGGACCTTGCCGTCCAGGAAGTACGGGTCGACGGCGTGCGCTATGCATCCGTTGGCCGTCAGGTACGCGCCGTGGCCCTCGCCCTCGTACGTGATCTGCACGCCGACGCCCCTGCCCAGCTCCTCGACCATCCGCAGCGAACCCTCGTACGGCGTGGCCGGGTCGCCCTTGCCGCCGATGACGAGGACGGGAGCCGCGCCCTCCGCGCCGACCTCCGGGGTCTCGTGCTCCCCGTCGACCGGCCAGGAGGCGCACCAGCCGGCCAGGTCCCAGGCGAGGTACGGGCCGAAGACGGGGGAGACCTTCCGGAAGTCGGCCAGGTGGACCGCCCTGACCCGCTCGCCGCTCACACGTCCCTTGGCGTCGGCGCAGGAGATGGCGCGCTGGGCGTGGTGCGCCGTGCCGTAACGCCCGTCCGAGTCCCGGTCGTTGTACGACTCGGCGAGCGTCAGCAGCGCCGTGCCGTCGCCGTTCTCGGCTTCGCGCAGGGCCTTGGTCAGTGCCGGCCAGCCGTCCTCGCCGTACAGCGGGGCGATGATGCCGGTGACCGCGAGGCTCTGCGTGAGCGGGCGGCCGGTGCCGGTGGTCAGCTGCTCCTTGTCGAGCCGGTCGAGCAGGCGCACGACGCGCGCGGTGCCCGCCTCCGCCGTGGTGCCGGTGCTCCTGAAGTAGTTCTCCAGCGCGCGCTGGAAGCCCAGGGCCTGATTGCGCGCGTGGCGGACGAAGTCCGCGGACGGGTCGACGACCGCGTCCAGCGCCATACGGCCGACGTTCTCCGGGAACAGGTGGGCGTAGGTGCCGCCCAGCTCCGTACCGTAGGAGAAGCCGAAGTAGTTCAGCTTCTTGTCGCCGAGGACGTGGCGGATCAGGTCCATGTCGCGGGCGGCACTGCTCGTGCCGACATACGGCAGGACCTTTCCGGAACGCCTGGCGCAGCCCGCGCCGAAGGCGGCCGAGTCGTCGAGGTAGGCCTTCTCCTCGGCGGGGGTGTCGGGGGTGGAGTCCAGCCGGAAGGAGGCCTCGGCCTGCTTGTCGTCCTGGCAGACGACGGCGGAGCTCTCCGCGACGCCACGCGGGTCGAAACTGACCAGGTCGTAGCGGGAATGCAGGGTGTCGAACGCCGGTGCCGCGCCGGGCAGCCCCGCCACGCCGGAGCCGCCGGGCCCGCCGAAGTTGAACAGGAGCGAACCGACGCGCCGGTCGCCGTCGGTGGCCTTGGAGCGGATCAGCGCGATGCCGATCGTCCCGCCGCCCGGCCTGCGGTAGTCCAGCGGGGCGGTGAGGGTGGCGCACTGCCAGTCGCCGCCGGGGGCCCGGGCGGCGCCGCCGGCCGCCTTGCGGGGCGCGGCACACCGCTTCCAGTCGAGCTGCTGGCCGGTGAGCGCGGCGGGGAGGGCGGGCTGCTCGCCGTCGTCGTGGCCGCCCCGCGGGGCCGTGGAGGTGGCCGTCGCGGGCGCGGGGGACGTGTCCCCGCCGCCCGTGGAGCCGCTGCCGCTGCCGCTGCCGCAGCCGGTGGCGGCTCCCGCCGTGAGCAACGCGGCGGCCGTCAGGGCGACTGCCCGTACAAGATGTGCCACCACGACCCCCACGGACACCGGCATTCGAAAGCGGATTCGTCATCCTAGGCGGAGCCACTGACAGGACCACTGAGAGGACCACTGCCAGGAGCACCGGCAGAACCGGCGGCAGGCTTACGGGCAGACGGTCCCGGAGGCCGGGACCCTGCCCCTCAGCAGGTACGCGTCCACCGCTCTGTGCACGCACCGGTCGCCGCTGTTGTACGCGCCGTGCCCCTGTCCCTTGTACGTCAGCTCGATGCCGACGCCTTCACCCAGCTCGGCGGCCATCTCCTTCGCGCCCTCGTAGGGTGTCGCCGGGTCGCCGGTGTTGCCGATGACGACGATGGGGGCCGAGCCGGGCGCGCTCACGTCGGGGGTGTCCGACTCTCCGGGCACCGGCCACTCGGAGCAGCCCATCAGGCCCCAGCCCAGGAAGTCGCCGAAGACGGGCGAGGCCTTGCGGAACTCGGGGAGCTTCGCCTTGGCGTGCGCCATGTCGTGGCGCGCTTTGTTGTCCACGCAGCTGATGGCGGCGTTGGCGGCGCCGATATTGCTGTACGAACCGTCGGGGCTGCGGCCGTTCATGGCGTCGGAGAGGGTGAGCAGAAGCTCGCCGCTGCCGCCGTCCGCCTCGTCGAGGCCCTGCTCCAGGTACTTCCAGTACTCCTTGGAGTACAGGGCCTGGAGGATCCCGTTGGCGGCGTGGCTCTGCGTCAGCTCGCGGTCGCCGATGCCCTTGACGGGCTTCTTGTCGAGCCTCCGGAGGAGGCCGACGACGAAGTCCTCGATCTCCTCCACGGAACCGCCGGGCAGCGCGCACGCGTCACCGCGTTCGACGCAGTCCTCGGCGAAGTTGTCCAGGGCGAGCTGGAACCCCTTGGCCTGGCCGAGCGAGCTCTGCTCGGAGGACCGGGTGGGATCGACGGCGGCGTCGAAGACCATCCTGCCGACGTTCTCGGGGAAGAGGTGCGCGTAGACGCCGCCCAGTTCGGTGCCGTACGAGATGCCGAAGTAGTGCAGCTTGTCGTCGCCGAGGACCTGCCTCATCAGGTCCATGTCGCGAGCGGCGTTGGTGGTGCCGACGTACGGGAGCTCGTCGCCCGAGTTCTCCTCGCAGGCGGAGGCGTACGACGCGAGGCTGTCGGTGAAGGCCTTCTCCTCGGCGGCGTCGTCCGGGGTGCCGTCCTGGGCGTAGAACTCGTCGAGCTCCTCGTCGTCCTGGCACTGGATGCCCACACTGCGGCCGACGCCGCGCGGGTCGAAGCTGACGAGGTCGTAACGGGAGCGCAGCCGCTCGTAGTTCGCGGCCAGGGAGGGCAGGCCGGTCACGCCCGAAGCGCCGGGGCCGCCGAAGTTGAAGACGAGGGAGCCGATGCGGTCGTCCGTGTCGCGGGCCTTCGCGCGGATGAGCGCGATTTCGATCGTCTCGCCGTCGGGCTTCGCGTAGTCGCGCGGGGCGTCCATGAAGGCGCACTGCCAGGCGTCACCGCCGGGGAGGGGTTCCGGGGAAGCGCCGCCGCCCTCCGCGACGGACGGGGCGGAACAGTCCGCCCAGTCCAGCTCCTGGACGGCGAGATCCCTGTTCCCGGCGCCGCCCCCGCCCCGGCCGTCGCTGTCGGAACAGCCGGCGAGGGACACGAGAACGGCCGCGGTGGTGAGAACGGCCGCGGCACGCAGGGCGGCGGAAGTCGGCATGGATCCATCGTGCGACGGGACGCGGGAGCGTGCGCTCCGGGAGCGCCATTCGGGACGGCACGGGCAGCCGCGCCGGCCGTGCGCACCGGGGTACGGCTCAGAGCGCGACCAGGGTGACCTCCGTCGCCTTCACGCTCACCCACACCCGCACCCCCTCCGCGAGCCCCAGTTCCGCGGCCGCCACCGGAGTGACCTCCGCGACGACCCCGGGGGCCGCGTCGATCAGGACGCGCAGGCGGCTCCCGTGCGCCGTCAGCTCGCGGACCGTTCCCGGCCAGTTGTTGCGCGGGCTTCCCGTGGGCCGGTTCCGGTGTACGGACACGGCCTCGGGGCCCACGACGGCGAGGCCCGGGGCGCCGCCGGGCAGCGGTTCCGCTGCGACCAGGTGTGCGCCGCCGCGCAGCTCCAGGCCGTCGGCCGTCGTCGTGCCGGGCCAGGCGTTGCGGCCGAGCATCCGGGCCACCCAGGGGGAACGCGGATGCCGGGCGACCTCCGCCGGAGGGGCGTACTGCACGGGCTCGCCCTCCTCCAGTACGAGGACGTGGTCCGCCAGCGAAACGGCTTCGACCGGATCGTGCGTGACGATCAGGCAGACGCCGGGGAAGCCCGCGAGGTGGTCGCGCAGGGCGTGCCGGACGCGGGCCCTGGTCGTCTGGTCCAGTGCGGCGAGCGGCTCGTCGAGGAGGAGGAGGCGGGGGCGTGCGGCGAGGGCGCGGGCGAGGGCGACGCGCTGCGCCTGGCCCCCCGAGAGCTGGCCGGGCCTGCGGTGCGCGAGGTGGCCGACGCCGAGCCGGTCGAGCCACTCCTGGGCCTCCGCGCGCGCGCGTGTCCTGGGAGCGCCCTGGGAGGTTCTCCCGTACGCCGTGTTGGCGAGTGCGGTCATGTGCGGGAACAGCGCGCCGTCCTGCGGCACCCAGGCGATGCCGCGACGGTGCGGCGGGAGGGGAGCGACGTCCTGTCCACCGAGCCGGAGGGAGCGCGCGGTGGCCCGGTCGGTGAGTCCGAGGAGAGCGCGCAGGAGGGTGGTCTTGCCCGCTCCGTTGGGGCCGACGACGGCGACCGTACGGCCGCCCGCGACATCGAGCCCCACGCGCGCGTACCCGTCGACCTCGGCGGCCAGCGGCCACCGGGGAACGTCGCCGGACCGGTCACCGGCGTCACCGGCCCCGCCGGTGGAGGGCGCGTTCCCGGGAACGGCGTCCGGGCCCGCAGGCAGGGCACCCGGAGACGGCGCGTCGTCCTCGGGAGCCGGCGCCGTCGCCGGCGCGCCGCGGTCCGCGCCCTGCGGGCCCAGCCAGCGGCCCCGCAGGGCGATCAGTACCGCTGTCGCCACCGCGAGCAGCAGCAGGGACACCGCCACGGCGCCGTCCGGGTCGTTCTGCAGCAGCAGGTAGACCTGGAGCGGCAGGGTCTGTGTGGTGCCCGGCAGGTTGCCGGCGAAGGTGATCGTCGCCCCGAACTCGCCCAGTGCACGCGCCCAGCACAGTGCCGCACCCGCGAGCAGTCCCGGAGCGACCATCGGGACGGTCACCGTGAAGAACGTCCGCAGCGGTGACGCACCGAGCGAAACAGCCGTCTCCTCGTACCGGGGGTGCAGCCCGGCCAGTGACCCCTCCAGACTGATCACCAGGAACGGCATCGAGACGAACGCGGACGCGACGACCGCCCCCGCCGCCGAGAACGGCAGGCTCACCCCGAACCAGTCCGACAGCTGCTCACCGATCAGCCCGCGCCGCCCGTACCCCTGGAGGAGCGCCACACCTGCGACCGTCGGCGGCAGCACCATCGGCAGCATCACCAGAACGCGCACCAGAGCCTTGCCGCGGAAGGGGACCCGCGCCAGCAGCCACGCCAGCGGCACGCCCAGTACGAGCGACAGGAGCAGCGCCCACCCGGAGACCACCAGTGACAGGCCGAGCGCCTCGGTCACGGCGGGCGCGGACAGCCGCCGGGGCAGCGACGACCACGGCGCGCCGGCGAGCACCCCCGCCAGCGGGAGCAGCAGGAAGGCGACAGCCAGCCCCGCCGGGAGCGTGAGCGTGAGCGGCACACGCCCCTTCACCGGGCTCACGGCGCCTGGAACCCCGCGTCGCGCAGCAGCTTCTGCGCCTTCGGGGAAGTGAGCCACCGCACGAGGTCCGAGGCCTCCTCGCTGTGCTCCGAGCCGTCGAGGACCGCGGCCGGGTACGAGGCGACCGCGTTCTGCGCGTCGGGCACGGCGACCGTGGCGACCTTGCCCCCGGCCGCCGCGGCGTCCGTCACGTACACCAGACCGGCGTCGGCCTCGCCCAGCTCCACCTTGCTCAGTACCGCGCGCACGTTCGGCTCCTGGGAGACGGGCTTCACCTTCACTCCCGCCCCGTCCAGAATCTCCTGGCTGTAGCGGCCGACCGGCACCTCGGGCGCCGCGAGAACCACCTTCAGACCGCCCCTGGAGAGGTCCTCCAGTCCGCCGATCTTCTCCGGATTGCCCTTCGCGGTGGCGATGGTGAGGCGGTTCCTGGCGATGACGACCGGGTCGCCGGTGTCCTCCTTCAGCCCGTCCATGGTCGTGGTGTCGGCGGTGACCAGCGCGTCGGCGGGCACTCCCTGGCGCACCTGGGAGGCGAGTTCCTGCGAGCCGTTGAAGGAGAAGGTCACCTCCGTGCCGGGGTGCTCCTTCTCGTACGCCGCGCCGGCCTCCTCGAAGACATCGGTGAGCGAGGCCGCGGCCAGCACGGTGATCTCGGCGGTGCCCGCCTTCTCGCCGGCCTGCGGGCCCCCGCCGTCCTCGGCGCCACAGGCGGCGAGCAGCGGGACGAGCAGCGAGGCGGCGACGGCGGGCAGGACGGTACGGCGCACGGAGACCCCTGGAGTGTCGGTCGCGTTCGGCGGGAACACCGCCGGTTCACGCGCGGTCGATGTGGACATTGGTCGACTTCACGCGGGCCACCGCCTCCATCCCGACCTCCAGGCCGAGCTCCTCGACGGCCTCCCGGGTCAGCAGGGAGACCAGCCGGTGCGAGCCCGCCTGTATCTCGACCTGGGCGGCGACATCGCCGAGCTTCACCGCGGTGATGATCCCGGCGAAGGCGTTGCGCGCGGTCGTGTACGGGACCTCGCCGTGCTCGTCGGCCTGCTGGGCCAGCTCGACGGCGTACGCCGCGAGAACGGGTCCGTCGACCAGCCGCCGGCCGGTCTCGTCCCTGCGCGTGGTGATCCGGCCGGCGTCGGCCCAGCGGCGGACGGTGTCGGGACTGACGCCGAGGAGCCGCGCCGCCTGTTGAGTGGTGTAGGACCGCATGTGCGGCAATGTATGGCCGTTCGGTCCGCACCTGCAAGGAAGATCGGGTGATGCTCCTGGCAGATGCGGTACGGCTCGTACGAAGTGACCAGAGGTGGGCCGGAGGTGGCTAGAGCTGTTCCTTGCGCGTCAGGTGGTTGAAGAACAGCCATCCCGGCAGCACCGGCAGCCAGAAGGTCAACAGCCGGTACAGCAGCACCGCCGGGGTCGCGACCGCGGCGGGCAGGCCCGCGAACGTCAGCGCCGTGATGAGCGCACCCTCGACCGCGCCGATACCGCCGGGCGTCGGCACCGCGGAGCCGAGCGCGTTGGCGGTCAGGAAGACGACGGCGACGGTGGCGTAGCTCAGGTGGACGTCGCTGCCGAAGGCGCGGATCGACGCGTCCAGGCACATCACGAACGCCGCGGTCAGCAGGAGCATCCCGCCGATACCGGTGATCAGCTTCTGCGGCCGCTGCAGTACGTCGAGCATGCGCGGCACCACACCCGCGAACAACGACCGCACCCGCGTCACCACGAACCTGCGCAGGATCGGCACGGCCGTCACCACCAGCGCCAGCACCGCCGCCGTCAGCAGCCCCGCGATCACCGTCCGGGACGGGGAGAGCGTGGGGGTGTGTTCGGTGCCCGTCATATAGCCGAAGACCATCAGCAGCGTGATGTGGCTCGCGAGGCCGAAGAGTTGCGAGGCGCCGACACTCGCCACCGCGAGCCCGGGACGCACCCCGGCGCGCTGGAGGAAACGGGCGTTGAGCGCCACACCGCCGATCGCCGCCGGCGCGACCAGCTTCACGAAGGACCCGGCCACCTGTGCTTTGACCGTCCGCCAGAAGGCGACCTTCTCGGGAACGAAGCCGAGCAGGCTCATCGCCGCGGCCGGGTAGCTCAGCGCGGAGAACAGCACGGCCACCGCGGCCCAGCGCCAGTCCGCCTTCGCGATCGCCTCGGTGATGTCGTTGGCCATCAGCGTCGAGATCAGGAAGTACGCGGCGAACGCGCCGGCGACGACGCTGACGAGCGTGCGGAGCCTGATGCGTTCGAGGCGGGCCGGCTCGATCGGCGCCTGCGGCCGGATGAGCAGCACCTGGTGACGGATCTGCGTCAGCAGGTCCTCTTCGCGCGCTTCCTCCAGGGCCTCCTCTATGGCCCCCTTCTCGGCCTTCTTCCCCGCCCGTACGGATTTGCGGCCACCGGCCGCCGCGGCTTCGCCGGCGCCGGGCTCCCCGGCCTCGGCCGCCTTGGCGGCGTGCGACGCCTCGAGCACCGCCTCGCGCTCGCGCTGCGAGCGTTCGCGCGCCAGTTTGCGCAGCGTCGCGCGGGTGGAGCGGCTGAGCGCGATCGGCTGGAGCAGCGGCAGGCTGTCGGCGACCGCGTCGGGCCCCAGCACCTCCACGGCGGCGGCCACGGCGCGCTCGGCGCCCGCGCGCAGCCCCAGCGTCGTCAGGAGCTGGGCGACGTCCATGCGCAGGACGACGTCGCCCGCGGCGATCTCACCGCCGCGCAGATCGGTCAGGATGACCTTGCCGGAACGATCCACCAGGATCGCGTCGCCGACGAGTCTGCGGTGCGCGATGCGGCGCGACTGGAGGGCCTTCACCTGACGCCAGGCACCGCGCAACAGCTCGTCGGTGATCTCCTCGTCGGGCAGCGAGTCCAGGGAGCGGCCGCCCAGGTGCTCGTACACGAGCATCACGGCGTCGGGGCCGAGCTCGGACGTGGCGATCAGCTTCGGCGCGTTGGCCCCGGCGGCGATGGCGGCGTACGCGAGCAGCGCCTCCTGCTCCAGGGCCTGGCGCAGGGACTGGATCGAGCGGCGCTGGGTGATGCCGCGCAGGGTCACCTGGCGCCACACCCGGTAGAAGAACCCCTGCGCCTGCTGCTCGCGGTCGACCACGGTGACGTCGAGGGGCGGCCCGTCCTCCAGGGTGACGAGATAGCGCCGCCCGCGGTCGCCCTGCTCGGCCGAGTCGGGCACGTCCTCGGCGCGCATCGCCGTCACGGGGCGGAAGCCGACGTGCCGCAGGCCCGCGAGGAGGGTCTGCCCGGTGGGCCGTACGTTCGGGGACCCGACGGCGTAGAGCGTCCCGTACGCGACGGTCCAGCCGATCAGCACGGTGACGATGATCGAGAACGGAGTGGTCTGGCGGCCGACGAGCACGGCGAACGAGTTGAGCAGCAGCACCGCCCACAGCGCCACGCGCCAGCGTGGCCTGCGGGCCATGCCGACGGCTGTCATGTAGGCGATGACCGGCGCGAGATATCCGTGCACGGGATCGGTCAGTCCGCCGTTCTCCGCGGCCTGGGTGAGCGCTTCCCTGATCGTGTCCGGGGCGGCCTCGGAGACCCACAGGTCGGTGGCGAGCGCGACACCGTGCGCGAGCACGGCCGCCAGAACGCCGTCCGCGATCCGCAGTCCGTCGCGCTTGACCAGCCGCTCGATCGCGAAGGCGACCGGGAGGATCAGCACGGCGATGCTGGAGATGAGGCCGGCCAGCTTGATGAAGACGTCCGGGGTCTGGCCCGTGCCCTTGCTGATGTCCTGTTCGAGCCCGGACGCGGTGCCGTGCGCGAAGGCCGCGATGGCCAGTACGCAGACGATGCCCAGTACGCCGACGAGCAGCCGTACCAGGTCGGAGGGGCGGTGCACGCGCGCGGAGAGCAGCGGTTCGTCGCCGGACACTCGGTCGATGTGGCTTCCCGCGGGCCCGCTGTTCATGTTCTTCGTGGGCCTCTCGGGAGCGTTCTCGGAAGCGTCAGGGTGAGACTCGGCGCCAGGGGTGCTCGCCGCCGGGGGAGGCTGCACGCCCTGCTCCTTCATCGCGTCTTCTCGATCTCGTATCACCTGTCACCGCCCGGATGATGGTGGCATGACCGGATGACAGAGGGGGGCATCAGGGTGCATTGCGGGGGCGTGCGGTGTTTTGGGCACGCCCCATGGAGCAGTGCGCACTGTCGGTGCCGTGGTGCAGGATGGGCCGGATGAACGACGAGCCGGAAGCCCCCGCACTCCCCGAGTACGCCGAGCGCGTGCTGGAGGTGGCGGAGATGATTCCGCCCGGACGTGTGATGACGTACGGGGACGTCGCCGAGTGGCTCGAGGAGGGCGGCCCCCGTCAGGTGGGGCGGGTGATGGCGCTCTACGGCGGCGGCGCGCCCTGGTGGCGCGTGGTGCGTGCCGACGGCGCGCTGCTGCCCGGCCACGAACTGCGCGCACTGGGGCACTACCGCGCGGAAGGCACCCCGCTGCGCACGGCCCCCCGGCAGTCCGGGGACCATCTGCCGCGCCTGGACATGAAGCGGGCGCGGTGGGACGGCGCCGCGGGCGGCGGCCCGGGCGACGGAAGTGGACAAACTCACACGGCTCACACCTGACAGCCTCCAGCATGCGGCGGCGCGGCGGGCGGCGCCGGGAGCGTGCGGGGCGCGGGAAGGACACGGGCCGGGGCGCCGGACCGGGTACGAGGCGGATTCGCTGCGTCCCCGCCGCCCGCTGGCGTAGCGTCCTCTGGACGCGGCACGCGCAGAGCGCTCATCCCGCACCCACCGCGCTCCGCGCGCGGCAAGTCAACCCGTACACCCACCAGGACCGGCGATCCACGTGAGCTCCTCCCCTTCCACAGGTTCCGCCTGGAATCCTCCGCACCGTCAGGCGCGGCAGCGGACCCCGAGCGCGTACCGACTGGTGCGTACCCCGCCGGGCCCGGTGGATCCCCCTCTCCTGGACGCACGGCAGCGCGCTGTGGTTGACCACCCGGGCGGTCCGTTGCTGGTCCTCGCGGGACCGGGCACCGGAAAGACGACGACCCTGGTGGAGGCCGTCGCCGCGCGCGTGGCCAAGGGAGCCGACCCGGCGCGCATCCTGGTGCTCACCTTCAGCCGCAAGGCGGCGGTGGAACTGCGCGACCGGCTGGCGCTGCGGCTCGGCGGCGCGTACGGACCGCAGGCGACCACGTTCCACTCCTTCTGCTACGCCCTGGTCCGCGCCCACCAGAACAGCGACCTCTTCAGCGAACCCCTGCGCCTGCTGTCCGGTCCCGAGCAGGACGTCGCCGTACGCGACCTGCTCGCCGGCCACGTCGAGCTGGAGCACACCGGCCTGCCGTCCCCCGTCCGGTGGCCGGACGAACTGCGCGCCTGTCTCACCACGCGCGGCTTCGCCGACGAGGTCCGCGCGGTACTGGCGCGCAGCCGGGAGCTGGGGCTCGGCCCCGACGCCCTCGGAGCCTTCGCGGCGCGCACGGGACGGCCCGACTGGAAGGCCGCGGCGGCCTTCCTGGCCGAGTACCTCGACGTACTCGACATGCAGGGCGTCCTGGACTACGCGGAACTGGTCCACCGCGCGGTGCTGCTCGCCGAACGGGCGGAGTTCACGGGGCGGCTCAGCGCGCGGTACGACGCCGTCTTCGTGGACGAGTACCAGGACACGGACCCCGCGCAGGTCCGTCTCCTCCACGCCCTGGCCGGCTCCGGCCGCACCCTGGTGGCCTTCGGCGACCCGGACCAGTCGATCTACGCGTTCCGCGGTGCGGACGTCGGCGGCATCCTCGACTTCCCGGACAGGTTCCGTACAGCGGACGGCTCCCCTTCTCCGGTGGAGGTGCTGACGACCTCGCGCCGCTCGGGAGCCGGCCTCCTGGCGGCCACCCGCCTGCTCACCCGCCGGATGCCGCTGACGCGCCTGCCGGCCGAGAAGGTACGGGCCCACCGCGACCTGGCTCCGGTACGCGAAGGGGGCCGCGTGGAGGTCTTCACGTATCCGACGGCGGGCACGGAGCTCGACAACATCGCGGACATCCTGCGCCGCGCCCACCTGGAGGAGGGCATGCCGTGGAACGAGATGGCGGTACTGGTACGCGCCGGCGGCCGCACGATCCCCGCCGTACGCAGGGCCCTCACGTCCGCGGGCGTCCCCCTGGAGATCGACGGCGACGACCTCGCCCTGCGCCACGAGCCCGCGGTGGCCCCCCTGCTGACGGCCCTGAGGGCAGTGGCCGGGGCGGCGGTCACCCCGTCTCCCGCCGTGTCCCGGGAATCCGGCCCCGCCACCGGAGAACCGCCCCTCGCGGCGCCGGCGCCGGCCCACGGCAGCGGAACCGACGCCCCTGGCGGACCGGACACGTCCGCCGTGCGGGAGGACACCGACGCTGCCGGAGAGCCCGGAGAGCCCGGAGAGCCCGCCCCACAGTCCGAGGAAGAGCAGGAGGAGGAGAAGGACCGGACAAGCCCCGCCCCGCCCGCTGCCACCACCTGGCTCAGCACGGAAGCCGCCGCCGAGCTGCTCGCCTCGCCGCTCGCCGGCATGGACACCGCGGACCTCCGCCGTCTCGGCCGCGCCCTGCGCGACGAGGAGCGTGCCGCCGGCAACCGGCTCCCGCCGTCCTCCGACGAACTGCTCGCCCGCGCTCTCGCCGAACCCGAGCGCCTGGCCGCGCACGATCCGGCGTACGCCCGTGGCGCCCAGCGCCTCGGCACGCTCCTGCGCAAGGCCCGCACCCTCCTCGAAGCCGGCGGCACCGCCGAAGAGGCCCTCTGGGAGCTGTGGAACGGCACCCCCTGGCCAGGGCGCCTCGAACGCGCCGCCCTGCGCGGCGGACCGGCCGGCCGCAACGCCGACCGCGACCTCGACGCCGTGTGCGCGCTGTTCGACACCGCCGCCCGCGCCGAGGAGCGCTCCGGCGGCCGCGGCGCCCTGAACTTCCTGGAAGAGCTCGACGCCCAGGACATCGCCGCCGACACCCTCAGCAAGCGCGCCGTACGCCCCGACGCCGTACGCCTGATGACCGCGCACCGTTCGAAAGGGCTGGAGTGGCGCCTGGTCGTCGTGGCGGGAGTGCAGGAGGGCCTGTGGCCGGACCTGCGCCGCCGTGGCTCGCTCCTCGAAGCGGACCGGATCGGCCGCGACGGCCTCGCCGAGCCCCTCACCCCCGGCGCCCTCCTCGCCGAGGAACGCCGCCTCTTCTACGTCGCCGCGACCCGCGCGCGCGAGCGCCTGGTCGTCACCGCAGTCAAGGCCCCCGCCGACGACGGCGACCAGCCCTCCCGCTTCCTCACCGAACTCGGCGTCGAACCCCGGGACGTCACCGGCCGCCCCCGCCGCCCGCTCGCCGTGGCCGCCCTCGTCGCCGAACTGCGCGCCACCACCGTCGACCCGGCGGCGACCCCCGCCCTGCGCGACGCCGCCGCCCGCAGGCTGGCCCGCCTCGCCGCCCTCGCCGACGAGGACGGCCAGCCGCTGGTCCCTTCCGCGCACCCGTACCGCTGGTGGGGCCTGTACGACCCGACGCACAGCAGCATCCCCCTGCGCGACCGCGACCAGCCCGTGGCACTCTCGGGAAGCGCACTGGACCAGCTCGCGAACACCTGCTCCCTGCAGTGGTTCCTGGGACGCGAGGTGAAAGCGGACGCACCCGCGACCGCCGCGCAGGGTTTCGGCAACGTCGTGCACGTCCTGGCCGACGAGGTCGCGTCCGGCCGTACACCCGCCGATCTCGCCGTACTCATGGAACGCCTCGACTCCGTCTGGGACGCCCTGGCCTTCGACGCCCCCTGGAAGTCCCAGCAGGAGAAGGAGCACGCGCGCGTGGCGCTCGAACGCTTCCTCCAGTGGCACGTCATGGACCGCGGCGGTCGCACCCCGGTGGCGACCGAGCACGACTTCGACGTGACCCTGGAGGCGGGCGGCGAGTACGAGGTGCGCATCCGCGGTTCCATGGACCGCGTCGAGGCGGATGCCGAGGGACGGGCGTACGTCGTCGACTTCAAGACGGGGAAAGCGGCCCCCACGCGCGAGGAGGTCGCCCACCACCCGCAGCTGGCCGTCTACCAGCTCGCCGTACGGGAGGGCGCGGTGGACGACGTCTTCGGCGGGACGCGCCCCGAGCCGGGCGGCGCCGAACTCGTACAGCTGCGGCAGCCGGCCGCCAAGAAGGACGGCGGGGAGGCCCTCCCCAGGATCCAGGCGCAGGAGCCGCTCGCCGGGGAGTGGGTCGGCGATCTGCTCGCCACCGCCGCGGGCCGCGTACTCGACGAACGCTTCAGCCCGGCCACCGGCCAGCACTGCACGCACTGCGCGTTCCGTGCCGCGTGCAGCGCGCAGCCGGAGGGCCGCCACATCGTCGAGTAGCGCCGCCGTCACGGAACGTCGCTGTCACCGGGGCCGGATAGCCTCTCTCGGGTGTCAGCTCGAATCACCGACCCCGAGGAGCTCAAAGAGCTCCTCGGCATCCCGTTCACACCGGAGCAGATGGCGTGCATCACCGCACCGCCCGCCCCGCAGGTCATCGTGGCCGGAGCCGGTTCGGGCAAGACGACGGTCATGGCCGCGCGCGTGGTGTGGCTGGTCGGCACCGGGCAGGTCGCCCCCGAGCAGGTGCTGGGTCTGACCTTCACCAACAAGGCCGCCGGTGAGCTCGCCGAGCGCGTGCGCAAGGCGCTGGTGCGCGCCGGGGTGACCGACCCCGACGTCATCGACCCCGACAACCCCCCGGCGAGCCCCGGATCTCGACGTACCACGCCTTCGCCGGGCAGCTCCTCGCCGACCACGGCCTGCGCATCGGCCTCGAACCCACCGCCCGCCTCCTCGCCGACGCCACCCGCTACCAGCTCGCCGCCCGTGTGCTGCGCGAGGCCCCCGGTCCGTACCCCGCACTGACCAGGTCGTTCCCGTCGCTGGTCAGCGACCTGCTGTCGCTGGACGCCGAGCTGGCCGAGCACCTCGTGAAGCCGGTCCGCCTCGCGGCGTACGACACCGGGCTGCTGAGCACCCTCGCGTCCGTCAAGCTCTCCAACGCCGACCTGCGCAAGGTCCCCGAGGCGGCCGCCGCCCGCCTCGAACTGCTCGACCTCACCACCCGCTACCGCGAGGCCAAGCGCAGCCGCGACCTCCTCGACTTCGGCGACCAGATCGCGCTCTCCGCCGAGCTCGCGCTCACCAGCGAGGAGACCGGCCGGATCCTGCGCGACGAATTCCGGGTGGTCCTCCTCGACGAGTACCAGGACACGTCGGTCGCGCAGCGCCTCCTCCTCTCCGGCCTGTTCGGCGGCGGCACCGGGCACGCCGTGACGGCGGTCGGCGACCCCTGCCAGGCGATCTACGGCTGGCGTGGTGCCTCCGTCGCCAACCTCGACGACTTCCCCGCCCACTTCCCGTACACCGACGGAAGCCCCGCGTCCCGCTTCTCGCTCAGCGAGAACCGACGCAGCGGCGGCCGCCTCCTCGACCTCGCCAACGGCCTGGCCGTCCCCCTGCGCGCCATGCACGAAGGCGTGGAGGCACTGCGCCCGGCCCCCGGCGCGGAGCGCGACGGCATCGTCCGCTGCGCCCTCCTGCCCACCCACGCGGAGGAGATCGAGTGGCTGGCCAACTCGATCGCCCACCTCGTCCGTACGGGCAAGGAGCCGGGCGAGATCGCCGTCCTGTGCCGTACGGCGGGGGACTTCGCCGAGATCCAGGGCGCGCTGGTGGCCCGCGACGTACCGGTCGAGGTCGTCGGCCTCTCCGGGCTGCTCCACCTCCCCGAGGTGGCCGACCTCGTCGCGGTCTGCGAGGTCCTCCAGGACCCGGGCGCCAACGCCTCGCTCGTCCGCATCCTCACCGGCCCGCGCTGGCGCATCGGCCCGCGCGACCTGGCGCTGCTGGGGCGCCGGGCACGCCTGCTCGTCCACCGCGCGCCGGGAGCCGACCCGGAGACCGACCCCGACGGAAGACTGGCCGAGGCAGTCGAGGGTGTGGACCCGGCGGAGGTCGTCTCCCTCGCCGATGCGCTCGACACCTTCCTGGAGTCCGGCGGTACGGACGACGGCCTGCCCTTCTCGGCGGACGCCCGGATCCGTTTCGCGCGCCTCGCGGCCGAGCTGCGCGACTTGCGCCGCTCGCTCGCCGACCCGCTCATGGACGTGCTGCACCGGGTGCTCGCCACGACGGGCCTCGAAGTGGAACTGTCCGCCTCACCGCACGCCCTGGCCGCCCGCCGGCGCGAGACGCTGAGCAACTTCCTGGACACGGCGGCGGGATTCGCGGCGCTCGACGGCGAGGCGAACCTGCTGGCCTTCCTCGGCTTCCTGCGGACCGCCGCCCAGTACGAGAAGGGTCTGGACAACGCCCTGCCCGGCGGAGAGAACACCGTCAAGGTGCTCACCGCGCACAAGTCCAAGGGCCTGGAGTGGGACGTCGTGGCGGTGCCGGGCCTGGTGACGGGCCACTTCCCGAGCGAGCAGTCCCGCGACTCCTGGACGTCCCAGGCCAAGGTGCTGCCGCACGCGCTGCGCGGTGACGCGGCGACCCTGCCGGACGTGGGGGAGTGGGACAGCAAGGGCATCAAGGCGTTCAAGGACGACATGAAGGCCCACCAGCACACCGAGGAACTCCGCCTCGGGTACGTCACCTTCACGCGCCCGCGTTCGCTGCTGCTCGGCTCGGGCCACTGGTGGGGCCCGACCCAGAAGAAACCGCGCGGCCCTTCCGGCTTCCTGCGGGCACTGTACGACCACTGCGCGGCCGGCTTCGGAGAGATCGAGGCATGGGCGGACGAGCCGGCGGAGGACGAGGAGAACCCCTCCCTGCGCGAGTCGGCGGCGGACCGGGCCTGGCCCCTGCCGCTGGACCCGACGTCCATGGCCCGCCGCCGCCGGGCGGCGGAAACGGTCATGGCCCACCTGGAGGACCTGGCCGCGGACCGGGCCGACGAGGAGCCCGCCGCCGGTGCGGACGAAGACTCCGCCGCCGGTCCGGCGGACTGGGACACCCTCCTCACGGAACGCCCCACGGCGGCCGGTGACGGCGCCCGGTCCGGAGCCGGCCCCGACGCCGGTCCCCCCGACGCGTTCTACGAAGGCGAAGACGAAGACGACGACGATCCCGGCCCGGCGGACTGGGGCAACTGGTCCACCCTGCGCCCCGGTGCCATACCCGCGCCCCGGACCCCCCCGGCCCCCGGGCATCCCGGCGCCGCCCCGGAGCACGCCCACCCCGCCTCCGGCGCCCGGGACCACGCCGCCACGCCCGCACGCCCCCACCCGACGGACCCGACAGACCCGGCGGACGCGACGCGCCTCACCGGGACCCGAGGGCCCGCAGGGTTCGTTCCGCAGCCCCGGGAAGAGGCGGGCCGAAGCGCGGGCTCCCTCACCCCCGAGGAAGCCCGCGCCATCGCCTCCTGGGACCGCGACCTCGACGCCCTCGCCGGTGAGCTCCGCCGCGCCCGCGCGACCACCCGCGATGTCCACGTCCCCCCTTCCCTGACCGCGTCCCAGCTCCTGCGGCTCGCCGCCGATCCCGACGGCTTCGCCCACGAGCTCGCCCGCCCCATGCCGCGCCCGCCCCAGCCCGCCGCCCGCCGCGGCACCCGGTTCCACGCGTGGGTGGAGTCACGTTTCGAGGAGCTGCCGCTGCCCATGCTCGGCCCCGACGAGCTGCCCGGCGACGGGACCGAGGCCGAGATCGCGGACGAGCGCGACCTGGCCGCCCTCAAGGAGGCGTTCGAGCGCACCCCGTACGCCCGCCGCACCCCGTACCGCATCGAGGTGCCCTTCCACCTCACCCTCGCGGGCCGGGTGATCCGGGGCCGCATGGACGCGGTGTACCGCGACGAGGAGACCGGCGCGTACGAGATCATCGACTGGAAGACGGGCCGTACACACACCGCCGACCCACTCCAGCTCGCGCTCTACCGCCTGGCCTGGGCCGAGCAGCACGACCTGCCGCTCGACTCCGTGGCCGCCGCCTTCCTCTACGTACGCACCGGCGAAATCGCGCGCCCCGCCCGCCTCCCCGGTCGCGCCGAGCTCGAACGGATCCTGCTGGACGAGCCCCCACCGGCGGGCGGATAGGCTCAAGGACATGAGCGACACCCCGGACAGCGTCGTCCGTACGTACATCGACACGCATCGCGCGGCCTTCCTCAGCGACCTCGCCGACTGGCTGCGCATCCCGTCCGTGTCGGCGCAGCCCGCCCACGCGGCCGATGTGCGCCGCAGCGCCGAATGGCTTTCCGCGAAGCTCGGGGAGACCGGCTTCCCGGTCACCGAGGTCTGGCCCACGGCGGGCGCCCCGGCGGTCTTCGCCGAGTGGCCGAGCGGCGATCCGGCCGCCCCCACCGTCCTCGTCTACGGACACCACGACGTGCAGCCCGCCGTCCGCGCGGACGGCTGGCGCACCGACCCCTTCGAGCCGGAGGTCGTCGACGGCAGGCTCTACGCCCGCGGCGCCGCCGACGACAAGGGCCAGGTGTTCTTCCACACCCTCGGGGTACGCGCCCACCTCGCCGCCACCGGCCGCACCGCCCCCGCCGTCAACCTCAAGCTCCTCGTCGAGGGCGAGGAGGAGTCCGGTTCCCCGCACTTCCGCGCCCTCGTCGAGGAGCGCGCCGAGCGTCTCGCCGCCGATGCCGTGATCGTCTCCGACACCGGCATGTGGTCCGAGGACACCCCTACCGTGTGCACGGGCATGCGCGGCGTGGCCGACTGCGAGATCGAGCTGTACGGCCCCGACCAGGACATCCACTCGGGATCCTTCGGTGGCGCCGTCCCCAACCCCGCCACCGTCGCCGCCCGCCTGGTCGCCGCTCTCCACGACGAGGACGAGCGCATCGCGATCCCCGGTTTCTACGACGGCGTCGTGGAACTCACGGACCGCGAGCGCGAACTGTTCGCCGAGCTTCCCTTCGACGAGGCCGAGTGGCTGCGTACGGCCAAGTCCCGCGCCACTCTCGGCGAGGCGGGCCACACCACCCTGGAGCGCGTCTGGGCCCGCCCGACCGCCGAGGTCAACGGCATCGGCGGCGGCTACCAGGGCCCCGGCGGCAAGACGATCGTCCCGTCCTCCGCCCACCTGAAGCTGTCCTTCCGCCTGGTCGCCGGCCAGGACCCGGACAAGATCGAGCAGGCCGTACGCGACTGGACCGCATCCCGTGTCCCGGCCGGCATCCGCCACGAGATCACGTTCGGCGCCGCCACCCGCCCGTGCCTGACGCCGCTGGACCACCCCGCCCTCCAGTCCGTCGTACGGGCCATGGGCCGCGCCTTCGGCCAGGAGATCCGCTTCACCCGCGAGGGCGGCTCGGGACCCGCGGCCGACCTCCAGGACGTACTCGGTGCACCGGTGCTCTTCCTGGGTATCTCCGTACCGTCCGACGGCTGGCACGCACCCGACGAGAAGGTCGAACTCGACCTGCTCTTCAAGGGCGTCGAGACCGCCGCGTACCTGTGGGGCGACCTCGCGGCGCACTGGCGCGCCTCCTGAACCTGACACCGTCCGAATCCACCAGGGGGAGTTGGAAGCACCTGTGAGCACCTCGACCGACCACACGGGCCTGACCACGGGGACCGCGCGGACCACTGAGCGGCCGATCGGGCTCACCGCCCCGAGCGGCATCGACCGCGCCGCGCACCACCGCCTCGACGAGGCCTGGCTGGCCGCGGCATGGAGCCACCCGACGACCCGCGTCTTCGTGGTCTCCGGCGGCCAGGCCCTGATCGACGACACCCCGGACGGCCGTACCGAACTCGTCATGACCCCGGCCTTCGAGGCCCCGGTCACCGAGACGCACCGCTATTTCCTCGGCACGGACGCGGAGGGCGTCAGCTACTTCGCGCTCCAGAAGGACTCCCTGCCCGGCCGGATGGACCAGTCCGCGCGGCCGGCGGGCCTGCGCGAAGCCGGACTCCTGCTCTCCCCGCGCGACGCGGGCCTGATGGTCCACGCGGTGGCCCTGGAGAACTGGCAGCGGCTGCACCGTTTCTGTTCGCGCTGCGGCGAGCGCACCGTCATCGCGGCGGCCGGGCACATCCGCCGCTGCCAGGCGTGCGGCGCCGAGCACTACCCGCGTACCGACCCCGCTGTGATCATGCTGGTCACGGACGAGGAGGACCGCGCGCTGCTCGGCCGCCAGGTGCACTGGCCGGAAGGCCGGTTCTCGACGCTCGCGGGCTTCGTGGAGCCCGGCGAGTCGATCGAGGAGTCGGTGGCCCGTGAGGTCTTCGAGGAGGCGGGCGTCACCGTCGGCAGCGTCGAGTACGTCGCCAGCCAGCCGTGGCCGTTCCCGTCCAGCCTGATGCTGGGCTTCATGGCACGCGCCATATCGTCGGAGATCAACGTGGACGGCGAGGAGATCGAAGAGGCGCGCTGGTTCTCCAGGGACGACCTGCGGAGCGCCATCGAGTCCGGCGAGATCGTGTCCCCCTCGGGCATCTCCATCGCGGCCCGCCTGGTGGAACTCTGGTACGGCAAGCCCCTGCCGAAGCCGCTGAACCCGTAGTCCCCGCGGCCTCCCGAGACGTACGGAAGGGCCCCCGCGCTGCCGCGCTGTCCGGGGGCCCTTCCGTACGTGTTCCGGGTCCGAGTGCTCTGTGCTGCTCCGTGCGCGCGCCTCAGACCGCCAGCGCCTGCTTGACCTGGGCGAGGCTCGGGTTGGTCATGACCGTCTGCTCACCGGAAGCGGGGACCACGAGGACGGTCGGGACCGTCTGGTTTCCGCCATTCGCCTTCTCCACGAAGGCCGCCGACTCAGGGTCCAGCTCGATGTTGATCTCGGTGTACGCGATGCCCTCACGGTCCATCTGGCTCTTGAGCCGACGGCAGTAGCCGCACCACGTGGTGCTGTACATCGTCACAGTGCCCTGCATGTCGTATGCGCTCCTCTGGTTCGCCGGGGCGTGTCCCCGGTGAGTCGGAAATGCCAGTGTGTGAACGTACGCGGCCCGACCGCCATTCCCGCATCCCCCATTAGTACGACCGGTGCCCGTCCCCTGTGGACAACGGACCGCATCCACCTCTTGCGACCTGGCAGCATGGCGGGGTGACAGCAGCAACGCACCTCTCTCCTTTCCCGCAGGTCCCCGACTCGGCAGACGCGGTGCTCGAAGGGCTCGACCCCGAGCAGCGCGCGGTCGCCACGGCCCTGCACGGTCCGGTGTGCGTGCTGGCGGGAGCGGGCACCGGCAAGACGCGCGCCATCACGCACCGCATTGCGTACGGCGTACGCGCCGGGATCCTGCAGCCCGCCAGTGTGCTTGCCGTCACGTTCACCAACCGCGCCGCCGGCGAGATGCGCGGCCGGCTCCGCCAGCTCGGCGCGGGCGGCGTCCAGGCCCGGACGTTCCACTCCGCCGCGCTGCGCCAGCTCCAGTACTTCTGGCCGAAAGCAGTCGGTGGCGGCCTGCCCCGCCTCGTCGAGCGCAAGGTCCAGCTGGTCGCCGAGGCCGCCGCCCGTTGCCGCGTCCGTCTCGACCGCAACGAGCTGCGGGACGTGACGGGCGAGATCGAGTGGGCGAAGGTCACGCAGACCGTCCCCGGCGACTATCCGGCCGCGGCCGCCAAGTCCGGCCGTGACGTCCCCAGGGACGCGGCGGAGATCTCCCAGATCTACGCGATGTACGAACAGCTCAAGCGCGACCGTGCCGTGATCGACTTCGAGGACGTGCTGCTGCTCACCGTCGGCATCCTCCAGGACCGGGACGACATCGCCGACCACGTGCGCAGCCAGTACCAGCACTTCGTGGTGGACGAGTACCAGGACGTCAGCCCGCTCCAGCAGCGGCTGCTCGAACTGTGGCTCGGCGACCGGCAGAGCCTGTGCGTCGTCGGCGACGCCAGCCAGACGATCTACTCCTTCACCGGCGCCACCCCCGACCACCTCCTGAACTTCCGCACCAAGCACCCGGACGCCACCGTGGTGAAGCTGGTCCGCGACTACCGTTCGACGCCACAGGTCGTCCACCTGGCCAACGGCCTGCTGAGCCAGGCGCGGGGCCGGGCCGCCGAGCACCGTCTGGAGCTGGTCTCCCAGCGCGAAGCGGGCCCCGAGCCCGTCTACACGGAGTACGCGGACGAGCCCACCGAGGCCGAGGGCACCGCCCGGCGCATCCGCGACCTCATCACGGCGGGCGTACCGGCCGGCGAGATCGCCGTGCTGTACCGCATCAACGCCCAGTCGGAGGTCTACGAGCAGGCGCTGGCCGACGCCGGCGTGCCCTACCAGCTCCGCGGCGCGGAGCGGTTCTTCGAACGCCAGGAGGTGCGGAAGGCCATCCACGGTCTGCGCAGCGCCGCCCGGTTCGGCAACAACGACCCCCTGCTCGACGACGTCGTGGACCTCCCCTCCCAGACCCGCGCCGTCCTCAGCGGCAACGGCTGGACCACGCAGCCCCCCGCGGGCTCCGGGGCGGTACGCGACCAGTGGGAGTCGCTGGCCGCGCTGGTGCGCCTCGCGGAGGACTTCGCGAAGGCCAGGCCCGCCGCGACGCTCCCCGATCTCGTCACGGAACTCGACGAGCGCGCGGCCGCCCAGCACGCGCCCACCGTCCAGGGCGTCACCCTCGCTTCGCTGCACTCGGCGAAGGGCCTGGAGTGGGACGCCGTGTTCCTGGTCGGTCTCACCGAGGGCATGATGCCGATCACCTACGCCAAGACCGACGAGCAGATCGAGGAGGAGCGGCGCCTGCTGTACGTCGGCGTCACGCGCGCCCGGCTGCATCTCGGTCTGTCCTGGGCCCTGTCCCGCTCGCCGGGCGGCCGGGCCTCCCGCCGCCCGAGCCGTTTCCTGGGCGGGCTGCGCCCCGGCTCCGCGTCCTCTGGCAGCCGTGGCGCGGGCGGTGGCGGTGGCGTCGAGCACGGCGGCAGCGGCAGCAGGGGCACCGGTGGCATGGCCAGGCCCAGGCGCCGCAGTTCGGCCCTGTGCCGGGTATGCGGAAGGACGCTCACCGACGCGGGCGAGGTGAAGCTGATGCGCTGCGAGGACTGCCCGTCCGACATGGACGAGGCGCTGTACGAGCGGCTGCGCGACTGGCGGGCCGGCCAGGCGCAGGAGCTGGGCCAGCCCGCGTACTGCGTCTTCACCGACAAGACGCTGATGGCGATCGCCGAGGCGGCGCCGGCCGAGGCGGGGGAACTGGCCGTGATCCCAGGGGTCGGCGCGCGCAAGCTGACGCGTTTCGGAGCCGATGTGCTCGCTCTTTGCGCAGGCCAGGAGCCTGGTGGGGCCGACGGGGAGGACTGATGCAAACTCGTCGAGAAAATAGTTTGCGCATGCCCTGGGAATCCCCATAGGTTCTTAACCACGGGAACAGCGACTTCTCTGAAGCCCTGACTCCGTGCTGTACTTATCCGAATACGTAGGGACCGGCCCCGGCCATCAGGTCCCCGAGACGCCGAGAGGAGGCGAGCCCAGTGACCAGCTTCATGACCTTCACCAAAATGACCGATCACTCGGTCGTCGCCCCCTGCCCGCTCGGCTCTTCGCTTCGTGGCACCGGTCTGTCCGGCATTTCCGCCGCCCGTCCGGCGTCTCTCGCGAGCCTTCCCGTTCTGGCGCGCAATGAGCGACCGACCGAGGCACCGGAAGCAGCAGCAGTAGCAGCGGCACAGGCCTATGCCTTTGCGGCAGCCGGTGCCGGATCCAAGAAGCAGACGACGCAGCACCACACGATGTGGGCCTTCCGTGGGCTCGAACCCTGGAGTGATCCAGCCTGATCCAGGATCAGGCAGGCGCCTCAGGGCCGCGGAACCCCACCAGGGATCCGCGGCCCTTCTGTTTTTCCCGAAGTGGAGAGACGGAGCGAAGGGGCCTCGGGACAGCAACCGCCACCCGGCCGACCGGCCGGAACGACTCGACGAGGAACAAACCACCGTGCAACTCGAAACGCACGCCCCGTCCGTACCGCCTTCCCAAACGATCACCTCGCCGCCCGGTCTCACGGAGGACCCCGCCTTGACTGCCCAGACCGCCTTGACCCCCCTCACCGCGCTCACCGCGCTCGACGACGCCATCGAGAACCTCGGTACGCCCGTACCCTGCCGCTCCTACGACCCGGAAGTCTTCTTCGCCGAGACCCCGGCCGATGTCGAGTACGCCAAGTCGCTCTGCCGCACCTGCCCGCTGGTCGAGGCCTGCCTCGCAGGGGCCAAGGAGCGTCGCGAGCCCTGGGGCGTCTGGGGTGGCGAGCTCTTCGTCCAGGGCGTGGTGGTCGCCCGCAAGCGGCCGCGTGGCCGCCCGCGCAAGAACCCGGTCGCGGCATGAACGCCATCGGAACCATCGACCGACCCCATACGCACGATCCCAAGAAGCAGGCCCCGATGTCCTCTTCCCCCAGCGAGCCCTTCGGCACCGCGACCCATGACGTGACCATCACCGGCGCGAACGACTCGCGCCAGAACAGGACCCGCGAGATGCAACTCATCCCAGAAGCCCTGGCCCGTGCCCATATGCAAGAACGCCGGCGAGAAGCCGAGGCGGAGTACCAGGCCGTGCGCCTGGCCGCCGCCCGGCGGATGCAGCGCCGCGCCGAGCGCGTGTCACTGCGCGCCCGCCGCGCCCTGGCCATGGCGGTCATGCAGTAACAGGCGCCGGCGGACCGGCACATGAAGACTCTCCGCGGGGGGCGGCCCGAACGGGCCGGCCCCCGCCGTGCGTTGGCCGGCCGCCGAGAGTCATCCGGCACCCCGGAGGGAACACCGTCACAAGGGGAAGGCCGGCCGGCTACGCCCCGGCCGTCGCCGCTTCCTCCGCTTCGGTGTGGTCGTCGGCGAGGAAACCGGGCAGCCACTCCTCCAGCTCGTGCCGCAGCCGTACGGTCGAACCCAGCTGGCAGAGCACTCCGATGGTGCTCAAGGTCACCCGGTGTATCAGCAGGTATGACGGCGGCAGGTTGAGCTGCTTGCCCAACTGGTGGGCGGGGGAGCGGACGTCGGCTATCCGCGCTGCCTGCCCGCGCATCCAGCCCCGGGTGAACGTGAACTCGTCTGCCTGCGCCGGCTCGATGATCGGCAGCAGATAGTCCAGCACCGCGTCCGGGTCGAGGTCGATGGTCTCCTTCACGAAGCCTTCCTCACGGAGCAGCTCGTACACCGCCTCGGCCTCGCCATCGATCGTCATCCGCAGCGATTCACCGATCGTCGCGGGCAGCCCGCCGGGCAGCCGGTCCACGGTGCCGAAGTCCAGCACGCCGAGCCGCCATGGTGCGACCGCCCCGTTCCCGTCGTCCCCGCCGTCGGGGTCTGCGTCCGCGCCCCCCACCGGCACCAGCCGGAAGTTGCCCGGATGCGGATCCGCGTGCAGCAGCCCTGTGCGGGCCGGTCCGGAGAAGAGGAAGCGGGCCAGCAACTGCCCCGCCCTGTCCCGCTGCTCCGCCGTACCGTCCGAGATCACGTCGGCCAGCGGGATCCCGTCGATCCACTCCGTCACCAGGACTTGATCGCTCTGGTGGACCACACCGGGCACCAGTACGTCCGGGTCGTCCGCGAACTCCTCCGCATGCTCCCGCTGGGCCTGGGCCTCCAGTTCGTAGTCGAGCTCCTCCGACACCCGGTCGCGCAGCTCGGTGATGAGCGGCTTGATGTCCATCCCCGGGACGAGCGGGCCGAACAGCCGCGCGAAGCGGCTCAGTTGGTTCAGGTCGGAGAGCAGGGCCTCCCCGGCCCCCGGGTACTGCACCTTGACGGCCACTTCACGTCCGTCGTGCCACACGGCCCGGTGCACCTGGCCGATCGATGCCGCCGCCGACGGCTTGTCCTCGAACTCCAGGAACAGGTCGCGCCATTCCTCTCCGAGCCGCTCCTCCAGCACCGAGTGCACCGTGCGGGCCGGCATCGGCGGAGCGGCTTCCTGGAGCTTCGTCAGCGCCGCCCGGTAGGGGCCCGCGACTTCTTCGGGAAGCGCGGACTCGAAGACCGACAGGGCCTGGCCCAGCTTCATCGCGCCCCCCTTCAGCTCACCGAGGACCTTGAACAGCTGGTCTGCCGTGCGCTGTTGAATCTCGCGGCCCACCATCTCGGCCGACTTGCCGCCGATCCGCTTGCCCAGGCCCCAGGTGGCTCGGCCGGCGAAGCCCAGTGGCAGTGCTGCCAGCTTGGCGGTACGGGTGACCGCCTTCCGGGGAAGATCAGACATGCGCCCCTCCAAATCCCAGACACCCGTGGCCGCCTACGACGGTCACCCGGCCATTGTGTCCTGTGGCTTTCCGGCGCCCGAGGCGCACTCCCCCTCAATCTGCCCACGGGCACCGCAGGAGCAGTCGCGGTGCGGCTCCATCCGCTCCTGCCGCCAGTCCAGCAGGGGCATCGAGGTCTCCCACCGGACCCCGGTGGCGGCGGGCAGCTCACCGTCCAGGAAAGACAGGGCGTGTGCCGCCGCCAGCCCCGCCACCGCGGTCGCCAGACCGATGTCGCAGGCCGGTACGGGCCCGCCGCGGCCGGAGCGCCACTGCGCCAGCATCCGCAGCCACCCCGGGTCCCGCTCCTCGCGCCCCAGCGCCATACAGCCCGCGCACGCACTGCCGCCCGGCAGCACCAGCGGCCCCACCACCCCCGTCGCCTCGGCGACCCCCGCGTAGAGGTGGGGCGTCCCCGAACGCAGCCAGGGCTCGGCGGCGACGGGATCGGGAGCGTACGCGGCGGTTCCGTCCCGGGGCGCCACGACCACCAGCGACAGCCCGGGCTCACCGCCGGCCGCGGACCCGACGGTTCCAGCCGGGCCCGCGATCTCCGCCGCACGCGGAGGCCGGCCGGGCGCGGCCCGCCGCACCAGCTGCCGTGCCGCCACGTCCCGCCGGCCGCCCACCGACTCCGCGGACAGCCCGCCCGGCGCGACGTCCCAGAGCTCCGTGCACCCGCCGTCCAGGACTTCGACGCGTCCCACCCCACCGGCGGCCAGCACCGACGCGATCGTCGCGCCGACCCGCCCGGCGCCCCGTACCTGCACCCGTATGGCGCGCCGTGCCGCCAGGTGCCGTGCCCCGCCGCCCGGTTCGGCATGGACCACGGAGAGCGACGCCAGGTCGGGGCGCAGCCGGTCGAACACCTCGGCGCGTCCCCGCAGGGCGTCCGCCCCCGCGCCGCCCGCCGTCGCGTCGTCGATCAGACCTGCCGCGGTCAGCCGCGCCACCAGGTCGTCCACCCGCCCGTCGGGCAGTCCCATCGTCCGCGCCTCCTCCCGCAACAGCGGAAGGCCACGTGTCCCGTCGAGCAGTCCGAGGAAACTGCCCGTCGCCGTGTCCACCGGGCCCACCGCCACCGCGTGCGCGGACGTCATGCCGAATTGCACGGTCTGCCGGTCCCGCCATGCGCGCCGCAGCGCGGGCTTCACCATCGGATGCATCTCGCCGTCCCCCGTCGGTCCGTCGGCCTGGCGGTCTGCGGTCTGTCGCAAGATCCGCTCTCGGATCTCAGAATGCACGGCGCGGCCGAAGAGGGCTGAAAGTTGTCCACAGGTGCTGCGCGTCAGTCATATGAATCGCCTCGGCCGTTCGTATGCCGTGCCATGGAGCGGATCGCGTCCGAACCACCCGGAGGCGGGACTTCCACCACTGGCAACGGGTACCGTCGTGGCGTGGCCGTCGATCCTCTGCACAGTGCGACAAACCCGCCGCCCCGCGGCTCACGGCCGAACGCCGTCGAGGTCCGCAGGAGCGCCCGCCGCAGCAGGACGGTCTCCGCGTACCGCGAGGGCGACCGCACCATCGTGCTCATCCCCGACCGGATGTCGGAGGCCGAGGAGCAACGCTGGGTGACCGTGATGCTCGACAAGCTCGCCGCCCAGGAGAGCAAGCGCCTCTTCGGCGACGCCGAGCTCGCCGAGCGCGCCCGGCGGCTCTCCGCCCAGTACTTCGGCGGCAGGGCGTGCCCGGTCTCGGTGCGCTGGGTGACGAACCAGAACACCCGCTGGGGGTCGTGCACTCCGGCCGAAGGCAGCATCCGTCTTTCGCACCGCCTCCAGGGCATGCCGGAGTACGTGGTCGACTACGTGCTGGTCCACGAGCTCGCCCATCTGCTCGTACCCGGGCACGGTCCGCGTTTCTGGCAGCTCCTGGAGGCGTACCCGCGCACCGAGCGGGCCCGCGGCTATCTCGAAGGAGTGGTCGCCGCCGGACGGCTGCCCCACCTGCCGGGCACACGCGGCGAGTGATCCCGAGTGACTGTGTACCGACTGTGTACCGGCTTGGCCGGATGTCGGCATTTGCGGTTAGCCTGACGCGACGCATTCACCTCGGGATGGGGGACGGTCGTTACGCATGGCCAGGGAATTCCAACGCGGCCACAAGGCCAGGATCAGTGACCTCACAGCGGGTACGGATCTGTACGTAGGCGTACAGATCGCGGGACCCGGGCTGTCCTTCGACATCAGCTGCTTCGGGCTCGACGCCGATGAACAGCTCTCGGACGACCGGTATTTCATCTTCTTCAACCAGCCGAAGTCGCCCGAGGAGTCGATTCAGCAACTCGGTGCGCAATCGGGGGACACCGAGTCGTTCCGCGTCACGCTGGACCGCGTCCCGGCGAGCATCCACCGGCTCTCCTTCACCGCGACCATCGACGGTGCGGGGCAGATGTCGCAGGTGGGGCCCGGTTACATCCGGATCGTCGCGGGTGGTGAAGAGGTCGTCAGGTACGCCTTCGACGGCTCGGAGTTCACCACCGAGCGCGCGGTGATGCTGGGCGACTTCTACCTCAAGGACGTGTGGCGGTTCGCCGCCGTCGGCCAGGGGTTCGACGGCGGGCTCGAGGCCCTGCTGAGGAACTTCGGCGGTGAGGTGGCCGAGGAGGAACCGGTCGCCCAGCCGCAGGCCGCAGCGCCCTCCTTCGCCCCGCCGCCCCAGCCCGCACCGTCCTTCGGCGCGCCCACCGCTCCGCCGGCCCCCGCGCAGGGCTTCGCCCCGCCCCCGCCACCCCCGCGCAGGGCTTCGCCCCGCCCCCGCCACCCCCCGCGCAGGGCTTCGCCCCGCTGCCGCAGCCCGCCCCGCAGGCGTACGCCGCCCCGGCCGCGGCGGTGCCGATGCCCGTGCCGCCGCAGGGTGGCGCCGTACCGCCGGCCCCTCCGTCGCCGTACGGACAGCCGCCCCAGCAGCCGCAGTTCGGCCAGGTACCGGGCCAGATGACGAGGCAGGCCCCCGGACAGGCCCAGCCGCCGGGTGCGCCGTCCCCCTACGGCCAGCCGGCTCCGTACGGCCAGCCCCAGGGAGTGCCGCAAGGCGGTGTGCCCCAAGGCGCCCCGCAGGGCGGCGGCGGCCTCAAGGCCGCCCTCCAGCCGTACCGCGAGGCAGCCACCGGCCAGCGCTGGACCTCGCAGAACCAGCAGCTCATGAGGGCCGACCTCACCATAGGCGGTACGCCGGTCCTGGCCCGCCAGGGCAGCATGGTGATGTACCAGGGCAAAGTGGACTTCAGTCACAAGGGTGCGGGCTTCACCGGCCGCATCGTGGGCAACGCGACCGGCCAGGAAATGCAGTTGATGCGCTGCACCGGACGCGGCCAGGTCTTCCTCGCGGAGGACGGCGCGAACCTGCACCCCATCGAGCTCCAGGGCGACGGCATCTGCGTCTCCGCCGAGAACGTTCTCGCGTTCGACGAGTCGCTCCAGTACGAGGTCCGCCGCATCGAGGGCCACGGCATCCCCGGCGGTGCCCTGTTCACCATGCAGTTCCAGGGCACGGGCACCGTGGTCGTGAAGACCCACGGCATCCCGGTCGTCCTGCCGGTCACGCCCACCACGTTCGCCGACGCCAACGCTGTCGTCGCGTGGTCCTCGGCGTCCCAGGTGATCCTCTCCAGCCAGGTGCGGCTGCGCCGCAACGCCTACCCGGGCCACAGCGGAGAGACCGTCAACCTGCAGTTCCGGGGAGCGCCCGGCAACTTCATCGTCGTCCAGCCCTACGAGGTCTGAGGGAGCCCGTCATGAATCAGCAACTCGCGGGCTACGCCCCGACCCCGATCGCGGCCCGCATGGAGAACCACGGGCGTTCGATGCTCAAGGTCGCCATGGCCACCGGCCAGGACCTCTACGCGCGCACCGGCTCGATGGTGGCGTACGAAGGCTTCATCCAGTACGAGCCGAACCCGCCCGCGGTACGCCAGATCGCGTCCCAGTGGGCCACCGGTGAGGGCGCGCCCGTCATGAAGTGCGCGGGCGACGGCCTGCTCTACCTCGCCGACTACGGCGCGGACGTCGTCGTCATCAACCTCAACAACGACTCGCTCTCGGTCAACGGCAGCAACGTGCTCGCCTTCGACGCGCACCTGCAGTGGGGCGTGGAGAAGGTCAAGGGCATGGCGAAGTTCGCCGGCCAGGGCCTGTGGAACGTCAAGATCGCGGGCACCGGCTGGGTCGCCGTGACCTCGCGCGGTACGCCGATCGTCGTCGAATGCGGACGCGGCGAGGACGAGACGTACGTCGACCCCGACGCCCTGGTCGCCTGGTCCCCGAACCTCAAGGTGAAGGGCAAGCGCAGCTTCAAGGCGTCCGCCCTGGTCGGACGGGGCAGCGGAGAGGCGTACCAGATGGCCTTCTCCGGTGAGGGAATCGTCGTCGTACAGCCGAGCGAGGACAGCACCGACCGCCTGCGGATCCGGGGCTGAGGGGGAGCGAGAACACACCATGCAGAGCCCGCTTTTCAGTCACATCGAACAGCAGTCCCAGGACCGGTACACCGTACAGAACCCGCAGCTCCTGCGGGTCTCGCTGACCGGCCACGACGACGTCCTGGCCCGCAGGGGCGCCATGGTCGCCTACCAGGGCCTGATCGATTTCGACGGCGAGTACCAGTCGAGCGGCCAGCGCCGTTCCCGCGCCAACACCGGTGAGGGCCTCGACCTGATGCGCTGCTCCGGGCAGGGCACCGTCTACCTCGCCAACCTCGCGCAGTACGTCCACCTCGTGGACGTCGACCGCGAGGGCATGACGGTCGACAGCGCCTACGTCCTCGCGCTGGACTCCTCGCTCCACACCGAGGTCATCGCCGTCGACAGCCAGTACGGCATCTCCGGCACCGGCAAGTACCAGCTCAACATCTCGGGGCAGGGCAAGGTCGCGCTGATGACCTCCGGCCAGCCGCTGATGCTCCAGGTGACGCCGGAGAAGTACGTCAACGCCGACGCCGACGCGATCGTCGCCTGGTCCAGCTCCCTGCGCGTGCAGATGCAGGCTCAGACGCACTCGTCGAACGTGCGCCGGCGGCGCGGCATCACCGGCGAGGGCTGGGAACTCAGCTTCCTCGGCCAGGGCTTCGCACTCGTGCAGCCCAGCGAGGTGATGCCGCCGCAGAACGCGCAGCTGGGGGAGGGCGCCGCCGCGCAGTTCGGCGTGGGCCAGCAGGGCGCCCGCAGCCAGAACCAGAACAACGCCTGGAACTGAGCGCCCCCGGGGCACGGGCAAGGGGCGGGCTCCTGAAGGCCCGCCCCTTGCTCACCTGCGGTCAGCCGCGACGCTCACCCGCGGCGCGTACGCCCGTCTGCAGCGCCGCGCGCGTACGTTCCATCAGCCGTACGACCGACGTGTCGGCCACGTCCGCCACCTCGTCGTAAGCGAACCAGCGCAGGTCCAGCGACTCCTCGCTGATCGCCTCGACCGCACCAGCCGGAGCCAGCGCCGCGTACTGCACGTCCAGGTGCCAGTTGCAGGGCGCCGGAATCGGATGCCGGTCCAGTCGCACCGGCTCACCCGCCACCCGGCCGCCGCCCCTCGTCGAAGCGCTGTGCGCTGCCCCTGCTGACGGCAGCAGCGTCAGCCCCGGGATGCCGGACTCCTCCGTGGCCTCGCGCAGCGCCGCGTCCCCGAGCGTCGCATCGCCCGGCTCGCAGTGGCCGCCCATCTGGAGCCACATGTTCAGCTTCTTGTGCAGCGTGAGCAGCACCCGGCCGCGCTCCGGATCGACGACCAGCGCACTCGCCGTGACGTGCCCGGCCTCGCAGGCCTTCCACATCCCGTCCGGGTGCGCCGCCAGGTGGTCCAGGTACGTCCGGCGCAGCTCGTCCTGGTCCTCGTAGCTCTTCAGTACGAGGACCGCGTCGTCGTGCAGGCTCACTTGTCGCTGTCGCCCTCTGCGTCGCCGCCCCCGCCGTCGTCCTTCTTCAGGTCCGGCTTCCCCGGGCCCCCGCCGGCCGCCTCGCCGAGCATCTTGTCGAGCTCGGAGAAGTCCATCTGCTCCCGGTGCACGAACCCGTCCGGGTCGTCCAGGTCCTCTGCCGTCGGCAGCATGTCCGGGTGCTCCCACAGCGCGTCACGCCCGTCCAGGCCGCGCGCGTCCGTGAGCGAGGCCCACAGCCGCGCCGCGTCCCGAAGCCGCCGCGGACGCAGCTCAAGACCGATCAGCGTCGCGAAGGTCTGCTCGGCGGGGCCACCTGAGGCCCGGCGCCTGCGCAGCGTCTCGCGCAGCGCGTCCGCCGACGTGAGCCGCGGCTTGGCCGCCTCGTGCACCACGGCGTCCACCCAGCCCTCGACGAGCGCGAGCGCCGTCTCCAGACGGGCCAGCGCCGCCTTCTGCGCCGGGGTGTCCTCCGGCTGGAACATGCCCTGCTGGAGCGCCTCCTGAAGCTGCTCCGGGTGCGACGGGTCGAGCTGGCCGACCACGTCCTCCAGCTTCGAGGTGTCGACCTGGATGCCGCGCGCGTATCCTTCGACCGCGCCGAACAGGTGCGAGCGCAGCCACGGCACATGGGCGAAGAGACGCTGGTGGGCGGCCTCGCGCAGCGCCAGGTACAGCCGCACCTCGTTCTTCTCGACGCCCAGGTCCTTGCCGAACGTCTCGATGTTCAGCGGCAGCAGTGCGGCCTTGCCGGCCGGGCCCAACGGCAGGCCGATGTCGGTCGAGCCGACCACCTCGCCCGCCAGCACGCCCACGGCCTGCCCGATCTGCTGGCCGAACATCGCACCGCCCATGGAGCGCATCATCCCGAGCAGCGGGCCCGCCATGGCCTGCATCTCCTCGGGCAGCACGTCGCCCATGGCCGCGCCGACGCGCTCGGCGACGGGGTCCACCAGCTGCTTCCACGCGGGCAGGGTCGCCTCGACCCACTCGGCGCGGCTCCACGCCACCGAGGTGCTCGCGCCGGAGGGCAGCGAGGTCACGCCGTCCAGCCACAGATCGGCGAGACGCACCGCCTCCTCGACCGCGGACCGCTCACCGGGGCTCACGCTGGAGTCCTTGGTGCCGTCGGCGGTGCCCTGCGAGACCGTCTGGCGCGCGATGTCCTTGGCCATGTCCCAGTTCACGGGACCGCCCTCGTAGCTGAGCATCTGCCCGAGCTGCTGGAAGGCCGCGCCCAGGTCGTTCGGATTCAGCGAACCGAACATCGCGGCGAACGGATTGTCTCCGCCCGAGCCGCCCGGCAGACCGCCGAACCCGCTGAACGGGTTCGCCGGACCCTGGCCACCCTGGCCACCGCCCTCGCTGCCCTTCTTCTTGCCATCGTCGCCGTCCTCCGGCTCCTCCGGCGGAAGGCCGAATCCGAATGGGGTGTCACTCACGGGTTTCCTCGGCTCGTAAGGCCGCCGGCTCCGGCCGGCGGCGGCTGCCCGACATCACCACCCAGCGTAGACACCCGAGCCGGAGATGGGCTCGGTGCTCCGCCGACTCGTTGCCTGCGGCAGGATGGACGCCACCTGGTACGTACGCGCCACAGCATGCACGTACTGAAGACAACCGCTGGAGACGCCTGGTGAGTTCCCCAGATCCGCAGGTTCGCGCATCACAGAGCGCTGAAGTTCGCCAGAGGCGAAACGACGCGGCCCCGCCGGACCGCGGCCTTGTGGTCGCGGTCACGGGCGCCGCCTCGGGCATCGGCGCGCTGCTCACCCGGAGCCTCGCCGCGTCCGAGGAGATCAAGAAGGTCGTCGCGATCGACGAGCGCCGCGGCGAGGTGGCCGAGGCGCAGTGGCACATCCTGGACGTGCGCGACCCGGCCATCGCGGAGAAGCTGCGGGGCGCCGACGTCGTGGTGCACCTCGCGCTCGACCTCGACCTGGAGTCCGACCCCGCGGCCCGTACGGCATACAACGTACGGGGCACCCAGACGGTGCTCACCGCCGCAGCGGCCGCCGGTGTCCACCGCGTCGTGCTCTGCACGTCGGCCATGGTCTACGGCGCCCTGCCCGACAACGACATCCCGCTGTCCGAGGACGCGGAACTGCGCGCCACCGCGGAGGCCGCCGGCGTCGGCGACCTCCTGGAGATCGAGCGCCTCGGCCGCCGGGCGCCCCGTGCGCACCCCGGCCTCAACGTCACCGTGGTCCGCCCCGCCGTCCTGGTCGGCGGTACGGACACCGCGCTGACCCGGTACTTCGAGTCGCCCCGCCTCCTGGTCGTCGCCGGGTCCCGCCCCACCTGGCAGTTCTGCCACGTCGAAGACCTGGTCAGCGCGCTGGAGTACGCCGTGCTGGAGAAGGTCGACGGCGAGATCGCGGTCGGCTGCGACGGCTGGCTGGAGCAGGAGGAGGTCGAGGAGCTCAGCGGCATCCGCCGCATGGAGCTGCCCTCCGCGGTCGCCCTGGGCGCCGCGGCCCGGCTGCACCGGATCGGCCTCACGCCCTCTCCGGCCGGGGACCTCGCCTACACGATGCACCCCTGGGTGGTGAGCGTCAGCAGGCTCCACGAAGCGGGCTGGCGGCCCCGGTGGACCAACGAGGAGGTGCTCGCCGAGCTGCTGGAGGAGGTCGAGGGCCGGCACACCGTCGTGGGCCGCCGCCTCGGCCGCAAGGACGCCACGGCGGCGGGCGCGGCGGGCGCCACGGTCGCACTGCTGGGCACGGCCGCACTGGTGCGCCGCGTACGCAGGGCGCGGGGCCGCATGTAGGACCCTCCATACGCGGGTCCCGTACAGCCGGTCGAAAGCGCTATTCCGCAATGCCGGTGCGGTACGGCACGATGGGCGCCATGGCAGGTACGTACCCCCACCCGGGCGAGCAGGCGGCGCAGGACCCCATCCGGCTGCTGGCGATCCGCGACACCCCGCTCTCCGTCGACGAGGTCTTCGCCGCCGTGGGCGACGACGCCGCGGGCGGAACGGCGCTGTTCGTCGGCACCGTGCGCAACCACGACGGGGGCGCCGACGTCGACCGGCTCGGCTACTCCTGTCACCCCTCGGCCCAGGACGAGCTACGCCGGGTGGCCGAAAAGGTCGCTGTGGATTTCCCCGTGCGCGCACTGGCGGCCGTCCACCGTGTGGGTGACCTGGAAGTCGGTGACCTCGCGGTCGTCGTGGCGGTCTCCTGCCCGCACCGGGGCGAGGCGTTCGAGGCGTGCCGCAGGCTGATCGACGATCTCAAGCACGAAGTGCCGATCTGGAAGCACCAGACGTTCTCCGACGGAACGGAGGAGTGGGTCGGAGCGTGCTGACGGATCCCCGTTGAAACCTGGGGAGCGTTCATGCGCCCCGATTTGCGTAACCGGGCCCCTGCCGTGAGCGTTGGACTGACCGGTGGTTAATCTGCTGATCGGTCGATAGCGGTCGGTCCCTGGGGTCGGGAGGTCGGGATGGCGGCACTCGCGTGGTTGCTGATTCCGCTGTTCGCCGCACTTGGCGCTTCGATATGGGGAACCTGGGCAACGCGTAGTCGAACAGCCGGTGACGTCTCGGAACTCGCCGGCTACGCCCGGTTCCGTGAGGCGATGGAGAAGTCCCCTCCCGGCTCCGACGCCGCCTGAGACCCCGTGAAGCGGCCCCGCCCGTACGTCCGGGCCCGGCGGCCCCGTACGGACCGGCCCCAGCGGTGTACTGACAGGCCTGTCCCGTACTGTCGTTCCATGCCACGCCGCACAGCGACGATGCTCGCCTCCACCCTCATCATGATCGCGCTGCTGTGCGCGGGCGTCCTCATCACTCCTCCGTACTCCGAGATGTCCCCCGGCCCGACGGTGAACACCCTCGGTGAGGCGGACGGCGAGCCGGTACTGCAGATCTCCGGTCACAAGACATACCCGACGACCGGCCATCTCAACATGACGACGGTCAGAGTCACCGGCGCGGACTACCGGATGAACCTCGTCGAGGCGGTCTACGGCTGGCTGGCGCACGACAGTGTGGTGGTACCGCACGACACGCTCTACCCGGACGGCAAGACGGAAGAGCAGTCGACCCAGGAGAACGCCGAGGAGTTCAGCCAGTCCCAGGAGACCGCCAAGACCGCGGCGCTGAGGGAACTGGGCATTCCGGTGAAGACGCGGGTCGTGGTCTCCACCGTTCTCAAGAACAGCCCCGCCGAGAGCAAGCTGCACGCGGGCGACGTCATCAAGGCCGTGGACGGCACGGCCGTCAAGGCCCCCGGGGACGTCGCCGAGCTCGTCACCCGGCACAAGCCCACGGAGAAGGTCGTCTTCACGGTCGTCCCGGCCAAGGAGGCGGTCGCGGCGGAGAAGGCGGGCAAGGAGCCGACGGGCAGCGAGGACGTCGTCATCACCACGGAGAAGGCCGATGACGACGACCGCGCGATCGTCGGCATCCAGGCGGGCCCCGACCACACCTTCCCGTTCGACATCGACATCAAGCTGGCGGACGTCGGCGGCCCCAGCGCGGGCCTGATGTTCTCGCTCGGCATCGTCGACAAGCTCACGCCCGGCGACCTGACCGGCGGGAAGTTCGTGGCGGGCACCGGCACGATCGACGAGGACGGCAAGGTCGGCCCGATCGGCGGCATCGAGATGAAGACCGTCGGCGCGCGCAACGCGGGCGCCGAGTACTTCCTGACACCCAGCGAGAACTGCGCGTCCGCCGTCTCGGACATCCCCGACGGCCTCACCCTGGTGAAGGTCAAGACGATCGACGACGCGAAGAAGTCGTTGGAGAAGATCGCCGACGGGGACACGGCCGGCCTGCCGCAGTGCACTACGGGCTGACGGCCGTGCCCCCGGGGGAGAGGACGGTGACGCCTTGCGGCGCCTACGCCTCGAAGGTCGCGGCCAGGGCCTCGGCGAGACCGGGGACGAGCATGGAGCCGGTGAGCACCTCGGTCGGGGAGTCCTTCTCCCGCAGCCGCAGCGCGGACTCGCGCGCGCCGTCGCGCAGCACGGCCACCGTCATGCGGACCTCCTGACGGTCCGGGTGCTTCGCGACCCACTTCGCCAGCTGGGCCTCGTTCAGCCCTTCGGGTACGGACGTCTCGGCAGACGGCGGCAGCATCAGCCGCTCCACCGTCAGCGCGCAGCCGGCCACGGCGTCGGGCCAGGCGATCGTGGCGAGGAACTCGTCGAGCGCGGTGCCCGCCGGGATTTCTTCCTGCTCGACGGGTGTGAGCGTGGCCGTCGACTCACCGTCGGCGAGGCCGAGCTGGGCGGCGAGGCCCGGCTCCTGAGCACGCAGCTGGGCGGTGTCGACGAGGGCGAACAGCCTGGCGGGCTGGTCCCAGCCGAGGCCGGAGGTGTATTCGTCGATTTCGAGCACGGCGCGGGTGAGCGGGCTCGTGGCCATGGGGGGCCCGGAAGGGGAAACGTTGGACATGCTTGACATCCTGCCTCCTTCGGACCCCAAAGCGGGAACTGAGTAAAGCTTCAGTAAGTTGCATGAGTGGGCTCTACGATCGCGGAGCCTGCTCCTACGACAGCGAACTTTCGAGGTGCGCACCTTGGCTTTCCAGATGCCGGACCGCGGCGGAGGCCCGACAGGGCCACGGATCAGAGTCGGCCGGCCCTCCCGGCGTTCCAGGACCCTGCTCATGACCTTGGGCGTCCTGGCCGTGCTGGCCATGGCGTTCGTCATGTTCGCCGGGTTCTGGACGGACTGGCTCTGGTACCGCTCGGTCAGATACTCGTCCGTTTTCACCACCACCCTGTGGACCAAGATCGGGCTCTTTGCCGTCTTCGGCCTGCTGATGGCCCTGGCCGTCGGCGTGAACATCTGGCTCGCGCACCGGCTCAGGCCGCCGCTGAGCGCGATGTCGCTGGAGCAGCAGAACCTGGACCGCTACCGGATGGGCGTGGCCCCGTACAAGAAGTGGGTGCTCCTCGCGGTCACCGCCCTGGTCGGGCTGATCGCCGGAGCGTCCGCGTCCGGTCAGTGGCGCACGTGGCTGATGTGGGTCAACGGTGTCTCCTTCGGACAGAAGGACCCGCAGTTCCAGCTGGACGTGTCGTTCTTCGCGTTCGACCTGCCCTGGTACCGCTTCCTGCTCGGCTTCGGCTTCGCGGCCACCGTGCTGTCCCTGATCGCCGCCGCGCTGGTGCACTACCTGTACGGCGGTCTGCGCGTCACCAGCCCGGGGGCCAGGGCGACCGCCGCGGCGACCGGCCACCTGTCGGTGCTGCTCGGTCTCTTCGTGGCGCTCAAGGCCGTCGCGTACTGGCTCGACCGGTACGGCCTGGCGGTGAAGTCCAGTGACTTCAAGGCCACGGGCAACTGGGCCGGCCTGCGGTACGTCGACGCGAACGCCTACCTGCCGGCGAAGACGATCCTCTTCTGCATCGCCGTCATCTGCGCGCTGCTGTTCTTCGCGACGCTGTGGCGCCGTACCTGGCAGCTGCCCGTCATCGGCTTCGGTCTGATGGTGCTCTCGGCGATCCTCATCGGCGGGCTCTACCCGGCGATCGTGCAGAAGTTCCAGGTCCAGCCGAACGAGCAGGCCAAGGAAGCGCCGTACATCAAGAAGAACATCGACGCGACGCGTGAGGCGTACGACATCGACGACGCGAAGGTGGACGACTACCAGGGCGTCGGCGACAGCAAGGACAACGTCCAGCTGCGCAAGGACGCCGACACGGCGGCCAGCTACCGGCTGATCGACCCGAACGTCGTCCCGCCGACCTTCGACCAGCTCCAGCAGGAGCGTAAGTACTACCAGTTCCCCACGACGCTGGACGTGGACCGGTACAAGGGCCAGGACACGGTCGTCGGTCTGCGCGAGCTCGACCTCAAGGGCATCCCCAAGCGCAACTGGATCAACGACCACTTCACGTACACCCACGGATACGGCGTGGTCGCCGCCAGGGGCACCGCCGTCAAGCCGGACACCGAGGGTGCCCCGGACTTCGTCGAGTCCGGCCTGCCGTCCCAGGGCATGCTCGGCGAGTACGAGCAGCGGATCTACTACGGCGAGAAGACCGAGCAGTACTCGATCGTGGGCGGCCCGCAGAAGGAGCTCGACTACGAGAAGAACGGCGAGCCCACCAAGACCACGAGCTACGAGGGCAAGAGCGGGGTCAACCTGTCGAACCCGCTGAACCGCGCCGCGTACGCCGCGGCCTTCAGCGAGCCGCAGATCCTCTACTCGGGAGCCATCGGCGAGGGCTCGCGGATCCTGTACAACCGCACGCCCAAGGAGCGCGTCGAGGCGGTCGCGCCCTGGCTGTCCCTCGACGGCGACGCCTACCCGGCGGTCGTGAACGGACGCATCCAGTGGATCGTCGACGCGTACACCACCACCAACGGCTACCCCTACGCCTCACGCACGACGCTGGGGGACACGACGGCCGACTCGCTGTCGCAGACCGACAGCCAGCGCGCGGTGATCGCCCAGCAGAACCAGGTCAACTACATCCGCAACTCGGTGAAGGCCACCGTCGACGCGTACGACGGCACGGTCAAGCTGTACCAGTGGGACACCGAGGACCCCGTCCTCAAGACCTGGATGAAGGCGTTCCCGGGCACGGTGAAGGCGAAGGGCGAGATCGCCCCGGCGCTGATGGAGCACCTGCGCTACCCGCAGGACCTCTTCAAGGTGCAGCGCGAGCTGCTCACCCGTTACCACGTCGAGAGCCCGTCGCAGTTCTACAGCGGCAGTGACGCGTGGCAGGTGCCGGACGACCCGACGACCGGCGAGAAGAGCTCGGTGCCGCCGTACTACCTGAGCCTGAAGATGCCGCAGGAGCAGGACCGGAAGTTCTCGCTGACGACGACGTTCACCCCCAACGGACGCCCGAACCTCGGTGCGTTCATGGCAGTCGACGCCGACGCGTCGAGCAAGGACTACGGCACGATAAGGCTGTTGAGAGTCACGGGCGACGTACCCGGACCGCAACAGGTGCAGAACCGGCTCAACAGCAACGCCGAGGTGGCCGAGTTCGTCAGGAACATGAAGGGCGCCAACTCGGACATCGAGTACGGCAACCTGCTGACGATCCCGCTGAACGACGGCTTCCTGTACGTCGAGCCGGTGTACGCCCAGGGCAACAACGCCTACCCGCTCCTGAAGAAGGTCGCCGTCTCGTACGGCAGGGAGACCGTCTTCAAGAACACGCTCGGTGAGGCGCTGAACGCCGTCTTCGGCGAGGAGGGCGAAACGCCTCCGCCGCCGGGTGACGGTGAGGACGACACCACCAGGCCCCCGTCCGACGGCGACGATTCGCTCCAGAAGGCCATCGAGGACGCCCAGGAGGCGTACGACGAGGGCGAGGAGGCGCTGAAGGAGCAGGACTGGACCGCATACGGCGAGGCGCAGGAGAAGCTCCAGGACGCGCTGCAGCGGGCCGCCGACGCCGGGGCGGAGGCCGAGGCGCCGGCCAGTCCGGGCGCCGGGGCCAAGCCCGGCGACAAGCCCGGCACCGAGGCGGAGAAGGACGAGAAGGGCGACCAGAAGGGCAGCTGAGCAGGGACGTCCCCGCGCCGTGGTACTGTTTGAACACAACGGCGCGGGGTGGAGCAGCTCGGTAGCTCGCTGGGCTCATAACCCAGAGGTCGCAGGTTCAAATCCTGTCCCCGCTACTGAAGAAGAAGACGAGGGCCCGGATCTCTTTCGAGATCCGGGCCCTCGTCGTGTGTCCGGGCCTCCGTGGACCCGTGCGAACCGTTGTTCTGGCGGGGAGAGTTGGGGGCAAGGCGTTTGAAGTGTCTCTCTGTGGGCATGTCGACAAAACGCTGAAGTGACCTCACTGGCTGCGGTATACCAGGTGTACGCGGGTTACGGGTGGTGCGACGATGGTTTTTATGGGGGACAGGACAACTCTGTTGGAGACAGGGCGGTTTGTGCAGCGACACCAAGAGCACGCTGTTGACACCGTGGACACCGCCGAGGCCGAGTACGAGGCGCGGCACCGGAGCGCCGCCGAGAACGGCGACACCGAGGCCATGAGCGTGCTCGGTTCGCTGCTGCTGCGCCGCGGCGACCTCGACGGCGCCGAGCCCTACCTGCGCGCCGCGACCGCCGAGGGCGACCGCGCCGCCGCCAACAACCTGGGAGTCCTCCTCCATCAGCGCGGGTACGCCGACGAGGCGGCCGGCTGGTGGCGCATCGCCGCCGTGGCCGGCTCCGCGGCCGCCGCGCACGCCCTCGGCCGCCACTACCGCGAGCGCGGCGACGAGCCCGCCGCGGAGTACTGGCTGCGCCAGTCCGCCGAGCAGGGGCACGCGCTGGGGGCGTACGCCCTCGCAGACCTCCTGGAGCACCGCAGCGACGTGGGCGCCGAGCGCTGGCTGCGCGCCGCCGCCGAGCAGGGGCACCGCGAGGCTGCGTACCGCCTCGCCCGCACCCTGGACCGCCGCGCCACCGCGGAGGCGCACGCCGGCGCGGCCGACTCCGGCACGGTGCCGGGCGGCACGGACCCGCGTACGGGCGCGGGCGGGCCGCACACGGGCACGGCTCCCGCCACCGGCCGCACGGACCTCCGTCGGCCCGGCGGCCCCGACACCGGAGCCGCCCTGGCCACCGGCTTCCTCGACTTCGGCACGGGCACCCGCCTCCCCGGCACGGGCACCCGCCTCCCCGGCACGGGCACCCGCCTCCCCGGCACGGGCACCCGCCTCCCCGGCACGGGCACCCGCCTCCCCGGCACCGGTACGGCGCCCGCCCACACCGGCACCGGTCGGCCCAGCCGCGGGCACCCCGGCGCGGGGCCGTCCGGTACGGGCACCCGGCACGCCGTGAGCGGCGCCGGGGGACTCGACCCCGCCGTGGAGGCCGAGCAGTGGTACCGGCAGGCCGCCGCGCGCGGGCACCGGCGTGCCGCCCTGCACCTCGGCGCCATCCTGGAGGAGCGCGGCGAGCTCAAGGAGGCCGGGCGCTGGTACCTGACCTCCGCGAAGGACGGCGAGCCCCGGGCCGCCTGCGCGCTGGGCTTCCTGCTGCGCGACGCGGGCGACGAGGACAGCGCCGCCGTGTGGTGGCTGCGCGCCGCCCAGGACGGTGACGGCAACGCCGCCAACGCGCTGGGCGCCCTGCACGCCGCCCGCGGTGAGCAGCAGACCGCCGAGCGGTGGTACCGCGCGGCCCTGGACGCCGGTGACGTGAACGGGGCGTACAACCTCGGGCTGCTGTGCGCCGCCCAGGGCCGTACCGCCCAGGCCGACCAGTGGTACCGCCGCGCCGCCTACACGGGCCACCGCGAGGCCGCCAACGCGCTGGCCATCCTGCTGCTCCAGGGCGGCGACGCGGCCGGCGCCGAGCCGTGGTTCTCCAAGGCCGCCGAGGCCGGCAGCGTCGACGCCGCCTTCAACCTCGGCATCCTCTACGCGGGTCGCGACGACGACCGTACGGCCTTCGTCTGGTACGAGCGCGCGGCCGCCGCCGGGCACACGGAGGCCGCACTCCAGGTCGGCATCGCCCTGCTGCGGGACGGTGAGGAGCAGGAGGCCGAGCGCCATCTGCGCTGCGCCGCGGGCGGCGGCAGCGCCGAAGCGGCCTTCCGCCTCGCCACCCTGCTCGACCGCCGGCAGCCCCCCGCGGGCCCGCCCGCCCTCGGCGAGGCGCTGAACGAGAAGTCCGAGTGCGAGGAGTGGTACGAGCGGGCCGCCGAGCAGGGCCACCGCCGCGCCCAGGTGCGCGTCGGCATGCTCGCCGCGGGCCGCGGCGACCTTGAGGGCGCCGCGCGCTGGTACCGGGAGGCCGCCGAGGCGGGCAGCCGCAACGGCGCCTTCAACCTCGGGCTGCTGCTCGCCCGCGAGGGCAGCGAGCCGGAGGCCGCCCTGTGGTGGTCGCGCGCCGCGCACGCCGGCCACGGCCGCGCCGCGCTGCGCCTCGCGCTGCTCGCCGCCCGCCACGGAGAGCTGGACGAGGGCGAGCGGTGGTGCGAGCGGGCGGTGGAGCTCGGGCCCGCCGAGGTCGCCGAGCGCGCGGCGCGGCTGCGTGAGGCGCTGCACCAGGAACTCACCGCCTAGCCGGGCCCGGTCGGCGGCGGGCGGATCGTTTCGCCACCTCGCACGACCGGCCCGCACGACCGGCCCGCACGACCGGCCCGCACGACCGGCCCGCACGACCGGCCCGCACGACCGGCCCGCGCGACCGGATCGCGCGACCGCCTCGTACGGGAACGGATTTGCGCTGGTCGGCGGGGCGACGTACAGTCGTGTTTACCGACGCGGGGTGGAGCAGCTCGGTAGCTCGCTGGGCTCATAACCCAGAGGTCGCAGGTTCAAATCCTGTCCCCGCTACTGAAGAGGTAGCCGAAGGCCCGGATCTCGAAAGAGATCCGGGCCTTCGGCGTACGTCGTGCACGGGCGTACAGGGCATGTGCGGGCGCACGCGTGAACGGCCGAAGGGCCCGGCACCGGATTCCGGTGCCGGGCCCTTCGGCCGCCGGTGTCAGGCGGAGGCGCAGTTGGGGCAGGTGCCCCGGTAGGTGACCTCTACGTCCGAGACGGTGAAGCCGAAGCGCTCGGAGTCCGGCAGATCAGTGAGCGGATTGCCCGTCGGGTGCACGTCGCGGATGGCGCCGCACTGCGCGCACACCAGGTGCTGGTGCGGTCGGTGCGCGTTCGGGTCGTACCGCTTCGCCCGGCGGTCCGTGGACACCTCGACCACTTCACCGAGGGACACCATCTCGCCCAGGGTGTTGTAGACGGTCGCCCGGGAGATCTCCGGCAGCTTGGCCACAGCGCGCGCGTGCACCTCGTCGGCGGTGAGGTGCATGTGGTCCCCGTCGAGGACTTCGGCCACGACGCGCCGCTGAGCAGTCATGCGCCAGCCGCGTCCGCGCAGTCGTTCCAACAGGTCACTCATGAGGTCCAGCCTAACAGTGGTGGGACCCAGGTCCCGAACGGGTGTGACTTTGGATGTTTGCTTGACTTAGACAAAGTCCATTGTAGGATCGACAACGGCAAACGCCAAGGGACAGGACTTGCAGGTATGACGCAGGAGGCGCACGTGACGCAGGGACCGCTCACTACGGAGGCCGGCGCGCCGGTAGCCGACAACCAGAACAGTGAGACCGCGGGCGTCGGGGGGCCGGTCCTGGTTCAGGATCAGGCACTGCTCGAAAAGCTCGCGCACTTCAACCGTGAGCGCATCCCGGAGCGCGTCGTGCACGCGCGCGGCGCCGGCGCGTACGGCACCTTCACGGTGACCCGCGACGTCTCGCAGTGGACGCGTGCGAAGTTCCTCTCCGAGGTCGGCAAGCAGACCGAGACCTTCCTGCGCTTCTCGACGGTCGCGGGCAACCTCGGCTCCGCGGACGCCGTGCGCGACCCCCGTGGCTTCGCGCTGAAGTTCTACACGGAGGAGGGGAACTACGACCTCGTCGGGAACAACACGCCCGTCTTCTTCATCAAGGACGCCATCAAGTTCCCCGACTTCATCCACACCCAGAAGCGCGACCCGTACACCGGTTCGCAGGAAGCCGACAACGTGTGGGACTTCTGGGGCCTGAGCCCCGAGTCGACGCACCAGGTGACCTGGCTGTTCGGTGACCGCGGCATCCCGGCGACGCTGCGCCACATGAACGGGTACGGCTCGCACACGTACCAGTGGAACAACGAGGCCGGCGAGGTCTTCTGGGTCAAGTACCACTTCAAGACCGACCAGGGCATCAAGAACCTCACCACCGACGAGGCCAACCGCCTCTCCGGCGTCGACCCCGACTCGCACCAGCGCGACCTGCGCGAGGCCATCGAGCGCGGTGAGTTCCCGTCCTGGACCGTGCAGGTGCAGATCATGCCGGCGGCCGAGGCGGCGACGTACCGCTTCAACCCGTTCGACCTGACCAAGGTCTGGCCGCACGCGGACTACCCGCCGATCGAGATCGGCAAGCTGGAGCTCAACCGCAACCCGCAGAACATCTTCGCCGAGGTCGAGCAGTCGATCTTCAGCCCCGCGCACTTCGTGCCGGGCATAGGCCCCTCGCCCGACAAGATGCTCCAGGGCCGTCTCTTCGCGTACGGCGACGCCCACCGCTACCGCGTCGGCATCAACGCCGACCACCTGCCGGTGAACCGCCCGCACGCCACCGAGGCGCGGACGAACTCCCGTGACGGCTACCTGTACGACGGCCGCCACAACGGCGCGAAGAACTACGAGCCCAACAGCTTCGGCGGCCCGTCCCAGACGGACAGGCCGCTGTGGCAGCCCGTCCCCGTCGAGGGCGCCACGGGCAACCACGAGGCTCCGCGCCACGCCGAGGACGACGACTTCGTCCAGGCGGGCAACCTCTACCGCCTGATGTCCGAGGACGAGAAGGGCCGGCTGGTCGACAACCTGGCCCAGTTCATCTCCCAGGTGTCGCGCGACGACATCGCGGAGCGCGCGATCAACAACTTCCGTCAGGCCGACGGTGACTTCGGCAAGCGGCTGGAAGCCGCGGTCCAGGCCCTGCGCGGCTAGTACGGACCGCTTGTCGTAGGCGGAGGGCCGGATTCCCCGAGGGGGATCCGGCCCTCTCGCGTACTCGGCTGCTCAGCTCGCCAGCGCGGCCGGTTGCGGCTGTTTCCGGGCCGGTGCCCAGCAGCGGATGATGTCGCGCACGGAGACGACGCCCACGGGGCCGTTGCCGTCCAGCACGATCAGGTGCCGGAAGCCGCCGTGCGCCATGGCCTGCGCGGCCTCCTCCAGCGTCCAGGAGGGTGCGGCGAAGACGACGTCGGTGGTGGTGTGGGTGCCGGCCGTTTCGAGGTCGGGGTCCTGGCCCGACCCGACGGAGACGAGGATGTCGCGTTCGGTCAGGATGCCGAGTCCGTCGGCGTCGGTGTCGAGGACGACGGCCGCCCCGACACGGCGCTCCGCCATCAGCCGGGCTGCCTGGCGGAGTGTGTGGGCGGGACCGACGGTGAGGACCACCGTGCTCATGGCGTCACGGACGAGCATGAAGGAGCCACCTCCTGGGCGAAGCGGGCCCACGCCTTGTGAGAAACGATTCACAAGTTCACAAGTGGGGGGTTCTCAGAGTGGCAGCCGGGCGGGGCGTCGACAAGAGGGCGTGGGAGGGCGCGCCGCGCGGTCACACGCCCTCGCGCGCCGGTCCTGTGAGGGCTGTGAGGGTCGTGAGGCCTGTGGCGAAGTACGCCAGATGTCGTACTTCCCTGCGGGGCGCGCTACCCGCGGAGGTAGCCCAGCATCTTCTCGTGGAGCAGGCCGTTGGACGCCGCCGCGTTGCCGCCGTGGGGCCCCGTCACACCGTCGAGGCTGGTGAAGACACCACCCGCCTCCTGGACGATGATCGCGTTCGCGGCCATGTCCCAGAGCGAGAGCTCCGGCTCCGCGCAGATGTCCACCGCCCCCTCGGCGACCATCATGTACGGCCAGAAATCGCCGTACCCGCGCGTCCGCCAGCAGGCGCGGGTCAGGTCCAGGAAGCCGTCGAGGCGCCCCTGCTCCTCCCAGCCGCTGAGCGAGGAGTACGCGAAGGACGCGTTCTCGATCCGGTCGACCTTGGAGACGTGGAGCCGCGTCGCCGAGGTGAGGCTGCGCCCGGTGTACGCGCCGCCGCCCTTCGCCGCCCACCAGCGACGGCCCAGCGCGGGCGCGGAGACCACGCCCATCACGGGCTGGAAGCCGTTCTCGCCGGCCTCCATGAGCGAGATCAGCGTCGCCCAGACCGGTACGCCGCGCACGTAGTTCTTGGTGCCGTCGATCGGATCGACCACCCAGCGGCGCGGGCCCGAGCCCTGCAGCCCGTACTCCTCGCCCAGGACGGCGTCGCGCGGCCTGCCGCGGTGCAGGTGGCTGCGGATCAGCTCCTCGGCGGCCTTGTCGGCCTCCGTCACCGGAGTCATGTCCGGCTTGGTCTCGACCTTGAGATCCAGAGCCTTGAAGCGCTCCATCGTCGTGGCGTCCGCGGCGTCCGCGAGGACATGGGCGAAGCGCAGATCATCGTGATAGTCGGGCATGACCGAACAGTATCGACCACGTTCTTCGCAAACCACACGGTCCCGGAGTACGGGCGCGCTCCCCTGTCCGTATACGGCGGCGCGCGGGCCATGGACGGTGCTGACAGGACCCGGCGGCGCGCCCGCCCTGGGACCGGAACAGCCGTACGGCCCGGAGCCTCCGGCCGGGAGGCGGCGCGATGCCCGCAGCGCGAGAAGCCTCGCCGGAAGCCGCTTCCGCGGCGGCCGGGGAAGACTTCGCGCGGCTGCTGCGGACCGCTCCCGGCGGGCCGGGTCTCAGTGGGCCGAGCCCGAGAGCTGGAGTCCGATGACGCCGATGATCACCAGCGAGATCGAGACGAGCTTCAGCGTCGAGACCACATCGCCGAGGAAGACCATCCCGTAGATCGCGGTGCCCGCGGCTCCGATGCCGGTCCACACCGCGTACGCGGGCCCCACGTCGAGTTTCTTCAGCGCGAGCGTCAGCAGCCCGAAACTGCCCAGCGCGAACGCGGCGAAGGCGATCGTGGGCCACAGCCGGGTGAAGCCGTGGGACAGCTTCAGGCACACCGCGAAGCCGGTCTCCAGGAGCCCCGCCACCACCACCAGCAGCCACGCCATGGCCGGTTCCTCCCGCGTCGGTGACCGCTTCGTCGCGCTTGGTGCGAGTATGCCCTTACCGGGGGCCGGCAGCGGTAAACGCGGCGCGTCCGGTCAGTCGCCCTCGCGCCGCTCCCGCGTCGCGAGCAGCCGCCGCAGCGAGTCCAGCCTGGCCGGATCGGCGTGGCCGTCGGCCACCCACTGGTCCAGTGCGCACTCCGGTTCGTCGTGGCTGCAGCCGCGCGGGCAGGCCTCCGTCCCCGGTTCCAGGTCCGGGAAGGCGAGGATGACGCGCGACGGATCCACGTGGTTCAGCCCGAAGGACCGGACGCCGGGCGTGTCGATCACCCAGCCGCGCACGCCCGTGAGCGGCAGGGCGAGCGCCGAGGTGGTGGTGTGCCGGCCGCGGCCCGTGACCGCGTTGACATGGCCGGTCGTACGCCGCCGCTCCTCCGGTACGAGCGTGTTGACCAGGGTCGTCTTGCCGACGCCCGAGTGGCCCACGAACGCCGTCACCTTGTCCTCCAGGTGCTTGCGGACCAGTTCGGTCGCCGCCCCGCTCTCCAGCTCCTCGCGGCTGGTCACGAGGTACGGGACACCGAGGGGACGGTAGGAGGCCAGCAGCTGGTCCGCGGGCGCCAGGTCCGACTTGGTCAGCACCAGGAGCGGGTCCAGCCCGGCGTCGTACGCCGCCACCAGGCAGCGGTCGATCATGCGCGGGCGCGGCTCGGGGTCGGCCAGGGCCGTGACGATCGCCAGCTGGTCGGCGTTGGCGACGACCACCCGCTCGAACGGATCGTCGTCGTCGGCGGTACGGCGCAGCACCGAGCGGCGCGGTTCGACGCGGACGATGCGGGCCAGGGTGTCCTTGTCGCCCGTCAGGTCGCCGACGATGGCGACCCGGTCGCCCACGACGACGGACTTGCGGCCCAGCTCGCGGGCCTTCATCGCGACCACCGTGCGGTCCTCGACGAGGCAGGTGATGCGGCCCCGGTCGACGGTCAGGACGAAGCCCTCGACGGCGTCCTCGTGCTTGGGGCGGGTGTGGGTGCGAGGTCGGTTGCCCTTGCGGTTGGGGCGGATCCGGATGTCGTCCTCGTCGGGGTTCTTGCCGTAGCGGCGCATGTCGTCAGGCCCCGTCAGTTTCCGTCGAGCATTCCGGTCCACATCTGCGGGAAGTCGGGCAGTGTCTTGGCGGTGGTCGCCACGTTCTCGATCAGCACGTCCTTGACCGCGAGGCCGATGATCGCGCCCGCGGTCGCCATGCGGTGGTCGTGGTACGTGTGGAAGGTCCCGCCGTGCAGGCGGCGCGGCCGGATGCGCAGGCCGTCCTCGGTCTCGGTGACATCGCCGCCGAGCGCGTTGATCTCCCGGGTGAGGGCGGCCAGCCGGTCGGTCTCGTGCAGCCGCAGATGTGCGACACCGCGCAGTACGGACTCGGAGTCGGCCAGGGCGGCGACCGCCGCGATGCCCGGCGTGAGCTCGCCGACGTCACCGAGGTCCACGTCGATGCCGTGGACCGTGCCGGTACCGGTGAAGGTCAGGCCCTGCTCGGTGAGCTCGCAGGAGCCGCCCATCGCGGTGAAGATCTCGCGCAGCGCGTCGCCCGGCTGGGTGGTGCGCTCGGGCCAGTCGGGGATGGTGACCCGCCCGCCGGTGATCAGGGCGGCGGCGAGGAACGGCTGCGCGTTGGAGAGGTCGGGCTCGACGGTCAGGTCGCGGCCGAGCAGAGCGCCGGGGGAGACCCGCCACACGTTGGGCTCGCCGCCGGACTCGGGGGTGTCCACCTGGGCGCCGACCGCGCGCAGCATGTCGACGGTCATCAGGATGTGCGGCATGGAGGGGAGGGTGGCGCCGGTGTGGCGCACCTCCACGCCCTGGTTGAAGTGCGGGGCGGACAGCAGGAGCGCGCTGACGAACTGCGAGGACGAGGACGCGTCGATCTCGACCGGGCCGCCGTCCAGCGCGCCGTTGCCGTGCACGGTCAGCGGGAGCGCGCCGCGGCCGTCGTCGTCGATACGGGCGCCGAGGGTGCGCAGCGCGTCGATGACGGCGCCGAGCGGGCGTTCGTACGAACGGGGGTCGCCGTCGAAACGGACGGGGCCGTCGGCGAGCGCCGCGACGGGCGGCAGGAAGCGCATCACGGTGCCCGCGTTGCCGACGTCGATCGCGGCCGGGCCGTGCAGCCCCGCCGGGATCACGCGCCAGGCCTCGCCGGAGCCGTCGAGCTCACCCGTGGCGGACGAGCTGGACGACACGGTCTCCTCGATGCCGACGCCCATCGCGCGCAGCGCGTCGGCCATCAGCAGGGTGTCGCGGGAGCGCAGCGGACGGCGCAGCCAGCCGGGTTCGGCGGCGAGGGAGGCCAGGACGAGAGCGCGGTTGGTGACCGATTTCGATCCGGGCACGGTGACGGTCGCGTCGACGGCTTCGCCGGTGTGGGGTGCGGGCCAGAGGGCGGGGTGCACGGAGCTTTCGGTCATGGCCTTCACTTTAATGGCTCGCGGCGGGCCCGGATCTTGATCAAATGCCCTGGGACCGGGGCGTAACTCGATGGTGTGGTGTGCTGGCGGTGCGTGACGGCCCGTGGTCGCGGTCACCCCGGCCGCGGTCACAGGCCGAGCAGCCAGCGCCCGCCGCCCAGCAGGGCGCAGACCGACACCGTGTGGAAGAAGAGCAGCCACACCACGGCCGGTACGTGCGTGAGCCGCGACAGCTGGTCGGCGTCCGAGTCGGGGGCCCCGCCGTGACGGCGCTTGGACTGGAGCTCGAAGGCGGGACGGACACCGCCGACGAGCATGAACCAGACGGCGGCGTACGCGAAGGCGGCCTGGACCTCCGGGGCCGTGAGCCAGGAGACGAGGAGGAAGGCGGCGCCGGTGGCGATCACGGTCAGGGCGCCGTACGCGTTGCGGATCATCACCAGCATCGCCAGCAGCAGGGCCGTCGCTATCCAGAGGAAGAGCGTGATGCGGTCCGCGGCGAGCAGCCAGGCGCCGCCGAGGCCCAGGAGGGAGGGCGCGGTGTAGCCGGCGGCGGCCGTCAGGATCATGCCGATGCCGGTCGGCCTGCCCCGGCTCACGGTCAGGCCGCTCGTGTCGGAGTGGAGGCGGATGCCGTCGAGGCTGCGGCCCGTGAGCAGGGCGACCAGGCCGTGGCCGCCCTCGTGGGCGATGGTGATGGCGTTGCGCGACAGGCGCCACACGGGACGCGGGGCGACGACGGCCAGGGCGAGGAGGGCCGCGGCCGCCACGAGCCACTGCCCCGGATCGGGCTGCGTACCGGAGAGGCGGTCCCACAGATCGCCGAGAGGGGTGCTGTCCATGGTCAGGGCGGCTCCTTGAAGTCGGGAAGTCGTGGCAGTGTGGCATCTATGTGCGGACGGTATGCAGCGAGCCGGAGTGCCGAGGAACTCGTCGGGCTCTTCGATGTGCAGAAGTGGGAGCCCGAGGAGACGCTCGCCCCGGACTGGAACGTGGCTCCGACGAAGGAGGTCCACGCGGTACTGGAGCGTCCTGTGAAGGACGCGGGCGACGAGCGTCCGGTTCGGCAGTTGAGGAAGCTGAAATGGGGGCTCGTGCCCTCATGGGCGAAGTCGCCCGACGGCGGGGCCCGGATGATCAACGCGCGGGCGGAGACGGTGCACGAGAAGCCGTCGTTCCGGCGGCCGTTCGTCTCCCGGCGCTGCATCCTTCCCGCCGACGGTTACTACGAGTGGGTCACCGGCGTGGACGAGCGGCAGCTGGAGGAGCAGGGGAGGAAGAAGCGGCCGCGGAAGCAGCCGTACTTCGTGACCCCGGCGGACGGGTCGGTCATGGCGCTGGCCGGGCTGTACGAGTTCTGGCGCGACCGGACGCTGCCGGACGACCACCCGCAGGCGTGGTGGGCGACGTGCTCGGTCATCACCACCGAGGCGGAGACGTCGCCGCTGGCGGTCGCGCCGGCCTCCGGACCGGGCTCGCTGGCCGACATCCACCCCCGGATGCCGCTGATGCTGACGCCGGACCGGTGGGACGCGTGGCTGGACCCGGCCCGCAGGGACGTCGAGGACGTACGGGCGCTGCTGGCGCCGCCGCCGGGCGGGCTGATGCGGGCGTATCCGGTGAGCACGGCGGTGAGCAGCGTGCGCAACAACGGTCCGGAGCTGCTGGAGGAACTGGCGGCACCGGAGGAGGAAACGCTGTTCTGAGGCGGCGTGGGAAGCGGGCAGGATGGGGCGTGTGACACGGAGCGGGACGGTGGAGACGGCGGTCGGCGAGGCCCGGATCACCTGGGCCGAGGCCGAGGCGCCGTGGATCGTCCTGGCCGTGAGCCACGGCGCCGGGGGCGGCATCGAGGCGCGGGACCTCCAGGGGCTCGCGGCCGCGCTGCCCGCGCGCGGGATCAGTGTCGCCCTGGTGGAGCAGCCCTGGCGGGTGGCCGGGAAGAAGCTCGCGCCCGCTCCCAGGACCCTGGACGCCGGGTGGCGCGGGCTGTGGCCCGCCCTGGAGAAGCCCGGACTGCCGGTCGTCTCCGGCGGGCGCAGCGCCGGGGCGCGCGTCGCGTGCCGGACCGCCGCCGAACTGGGCGCGCGCGCCGTACTCGCGCTGAGCTTCCCGCTCCACCCTCCCGGCCGCCCCGAGAAGTCCCGGGCGGAGGAACTTCTGGGCGCCGGGGTCCCCACTCTGGTCGTACAGGGGGGAAACGATCCCTTCGGGAAGCCCGGGGAGTTCCCGGACGGGGCGTACGACCTGGTGGAAGTGGCGTACGCCGATCACGGGTTCGCCGTGCCGAAGAAGGCCGGGACCACCGGCGGACAGGTCGTGGAAGTGATCACGGACGCCGTCGGGAGCTGGATCGGCGGGCTCCGGGAATGATCTGCGCGAGACCTCTGTTGTTCCGTGCGTCGACATACACCGCACGTACGTGGAGAGGGAGTCCGTCGCATGGGATCGACTATCTGCCCGAGCCGCTCGAACACCGCTGACCTGGAGTGGACGGTGCTCACCGCGGCCAAGACCGCCCCTCGCCGGGCGGCGGACGGGCAGGATCGTCGTCTATCCTCCGTTTCGAGCGGGTCCGCATTCGGCCCCGCCACGGCGTTGGAGGAGGTGGGTCCGGTCACTGGGACCGACACAGGGACCGACGACGGCCAGGCGGCGGAGGAGAGCACCGCCGAGCGCAACGCGCGCTTCGAGCGCGACGCGCTGGGCTTCCTCGACCAGATGTACTCGGCCGCGCTGCGCATGACGCGCAATCCGGCCGACGCGGAGGACCTGGTGCAGGAGACGTACGCCAAGGCGTACGGGTCCTTCCACCAGTTCCGTGAGGGTACGAATCTGAAGGCATGGCTTTACCGCATTCTGACGAATACCTTCATCAACACGTACCGGAAGAAGCAGCGCGAACCGCAGCGCAGCGGTGCCGAGGAGATCGAGGACTGGCAGCTCGCGCGCGCCGAGTCGCACATGTCGACGGGCCTGCGCTCCGCCGAGTCGCAGGCGCTCGACCACCTGCCCGACTCGGACGTCAAGTCCGCGCTGCAGGCGATCCCCGAGGAATTCCGCATCGCGGTCTACCTCGCGGATGTAGAGGGCTTTGCGTACAAGGAGATCGCGGACATCATGGGAACACCCATCGGCACAGTGATGTCCCGGCTGCACCGGGGCCGCCGTCAACTGCGCGGCATGCTCGAGGACTACGCGCGTGACCGCGGGCTGGTCCCGGCGGGTGCCGGGGAGTCGAACGACGGGAAAGGTTCGGGCTCATGAGCTGCGGAGAGCCGCACGAGACTGACTGCTCTGAGGTCCTGGATCATCTCTACGAGTTCCTCGACCACGAGATGCCGGACAGCGACTGCACCAAGTTCGAGGTGCACTTCGGGGAGTGCTCCCCGTGCCTGGAGAAGTACGGCCTGGAGCAGGCCGTGAAGAAGCTGGTGAAGCGCTGCTGCGGCAGTGACGACGTACCGGCCGACCTGCGGGCCAAGGTCATGGGGCGCATCGATCTGATCCGGTCGGGGCAGGCCGTGCCCGAGCAGGACGTGACGGCCACGACGTCCGCCGACCTGCCGGCCGCCGCCAACGAGGCGTAGCCTCTGCCCCGCCCCGGCCGGGCTCCCGCCTCACGAAGCGGCTGATTATCACTCGAAGGTGCTAATCAGCCGCTTCGTCGTCTCCGGCTCCGCTCAACTCGTTAGCGTGACGCACGCATTGTGGCGGGCGGATCCCGGGACAACAGGAGCGAGGCTGGTGAGAGCCCTTTCGATGGCGGCGCGTGCGTACATCCTGTGTGCGCTGCTGGCGGCCGTCTGTTGCGCGCTTCCCGCTCTGCGGCCCGGCGCCGGCATCCCCTGGGGCACCGCGGCACTGCTCGCCGTGCTCCACGCCGCCTGCGAACTGCTCGGGCGCCGGCCGTTCCTCGTCAGCGCGCTGCGGGCCGGCGCGGGGGCCTTCTTCCCCGTGCTGCTCGCCGCCGTACTGCTGCTGCCGCCGCCGGCCGCCGCCCTCGTCGCCGTGCCCGCGGCCCTCGTCGGCCATGTCGAGCGGCGCCCGCGCGCCGTGCGGCGGGCCTGGCGGGCGGCGCAGCTCGCGCTCGCCGCGTGGTCCGCGGCCCATGTCTGCGCGTTCCTCGGCGGCGGTGCGTCGCTGGGCGGGGGCGGGGTGGCCGGGCCGACGCCGGATTTCCCGTACGTCCTGCTGCCCGCCGGGGCCTCCGTCCTCACCTTCTGCCTGGTCCTGACCGCCCTCGACGGCGGCATCCTCGCCACCGCCGAGAGGCTGCCCGTGCGCGCCGCCTGGCGCGGGCTGCTGCTGCGCTCCCTGGCACCGCACGGTGTGCAGGGGCTCGCCGGGCTGATGACGGCGGTGCTCTGGCGCAGTTCGTACGGGCCGCTCGCCGCGCTCTTCGTCCTGCTGCCGATGTACATCTCCTGCTGGGTCTTCGCGCAGTACCACCGCGAGCGCGCCGCCCACCGGGCCACCATCCGCGCCCTCGTGCAGGCGGTCGACATCAAGGACCGGTACACGCGCGGGCACAGCGAACGCGTCGGCCGCGCGTCCGTGATGATCGCCCGCGAGCTCGGCATGGACGAGGACCGCATCGAGGTCCTGCGGTTCGCCGGCATCCTGCACGACGTCGGCAAGCTGGGCGTCCCGACGCGGCTGCTCCGCAAGGACGGGCCGCTCACCCCGAGGAACGCCGCGTCATCGAGCTGCATCCCGAGTACGGGCACGAGATGGTCCGCGGCATCGGCTTCCTCGGGGAGGCGCGGGCGGCGATCCTGCACCATCACGAGCGGCTCGACGGCAGCGGCTATCCCTACGGCCTCGCGGGCGGCCGGATCCCGGAGTTCGCGCGGATCGTCGCCGTCGCGGACGCCTTCGACGCGATGACGTCGACGCGTTCGTACCGGCGGGCGCGGCCGGCGGGGACCGCCCTGCGGGAGCTCGACCGGTGCGCGGGCACGCAGTTCGACCCGCTGATGGTGACTGCGCTGACCCGGGCGCTGGCCCGCCACGGCTGGCACCACCGGGTCACTTCGGACGAACAGTCCGGCCCCGGAGGAAACGTCTCGCCACCGCTCACGGACGACGTGTCCTCCGTCCCCGCCCCGGGCGGGGATCCGGCGTCCACTGTCGCCGCCGCGCCCCGCCACGACCCCGGCCGGCCCGCATGAGCGCCGTCCCGGCCGCCGGGCCCGAGGGGTGTCCCGCGGAGCGTGCCGCATGAGGGGGCGGTGCGGGGCCGCGCGGCCGGCGCCCGCCCTCGGGCTCGTGTACGGCGCCGCCGCCGCGCTCACCGTCTACGCCCTCGGCGACACCCTCTGGTACGGCGTCACCGAACCCGGCGTCGCCCTCGCCTTCGGCGCGCTCGTCACCCTCGGAGAGCTCTTCCGCTGGGGCGTGCGGGGCGGCCCCTCCGCCCTGCCCGCCGAGCGCGAACCCGCCCCGCTCGGCGCCGCCGGAGCCCTCGCCTACGCCCTGCTCGGGCAGAACGCCGGACAGCCCACCGTCCACGGCGTCCCCCAAGTCGTCGCCGTCGTGGTCGCCGCCGCCCTCGCCGGCGCGGTACCGCACGTCGCCGCAGGCCACGGGCACGCTCTCGACCACGTCGCCCGCCGTGTCCTCACCGTCGCGTTCGCCGCCGTCTGCTTCCAGCCGCTCTACAACTGCGGCCTGTGGGGGAAGTGGGTCGGCCACGGCCCGTACCACGCGCTCCTCCTCCTGCTGCTCCTCGCCCTCACCGCCCTCTGCGACGCCGTCCTCGCCGCCGCCATGGCCCGCGCCCGCACCGGTTACCCGTACGGGCCGCTCCTGCGCGACGAGCTGCGGGCGCTCCTCGGGATCGGCTCCGCGGTCTGCGCCACCGGCGCCGTCATGGCGCTCGGGGTCGCCGTCACCGGGCTGTGGGCACTGCCCGTCTTCTGCGTGCCCCTGCTGCTCACCCAGCTGTCCTTCCGCCGGTACGCCGCCGTCCGCACGACGTACCGCCAGACCATCGCCTCGCTCGCCCGCGCCACCGAGATCGCCGGCCACACCCCGCAGGGCCATGCCCACCGCGTCGCGCTGCTCAGCCGCGCGGTGGGGCGTGAGCTGGGGCTTTCCGAGCCCGACCTCACCGTCCTGGAGTACGCGGCCCTGATGCACGACATCGGACAGCTCTCCCTCCTCGACCCGGTCCCGGCCGGGGCCACCGCCTTCCTCCCGCCCGCCGAACAGCGCCGCATCGCGCTCCTGGGCGGGGCCGTCGTACGCCAGACGGGAGTCCCCGCCGAGGTCGCGGTGGTCGTCGAGCGGCAGGCCGACCCGTACCGGGAGCAGTCGCTGCCCGCCCGGATCGTCCGCGCCGTCAATGCATACGACGATTTCTCGGGGGAAAGCGGAGGGGGACTGGGCGGGCCGCTCAGCGCCCTGGAACAGTTGCGCCTCGGCACCTGCCGCGACTATCAGCCCGAGGTCGTGGAATCCCTGGCGCGTGTTCTGTCCCGGGGCGGTCCGGCCCTGTCCCCACCGGGGTAACCCATGGGTAATGAGCGGCCCTGTGACCCGGCATGGTTGGATGCCAAGAAGAGGAAGAAGAGGGTGTCCGGGGGCACTGGACCTTCAACGACCGGCAGGCGGGACAGGCGGGAATCGTGAAGATCTTCGGGAAGGTACGGCACAGGCCGTCCGCCTCGTGGCGGCAGGCCACCGACCGCGCGTTCACGCTGATCGGCGACGGTCGGTACGAGGACGCGGGAGCGCTGCTGACGCGCGCGGCGGACCTCGAACCCTGGCTGTCGGAGTCCTGGTTCAACCTCGCGCTGCTGCACAAGTTCCGGCACGACTGGGAGCAGGCGCGCTCCGCCGGCCTGCGCGCCGTCGCGCTCCTGGACCGGGAGACCGGCGCTCCCGACTGGTGGAACGTCGGCATCGCGGCCACCGCCCTCCAGGACTGGCCGCTGGCCCGCCGCGCCTGGCAGGCGTACGGCCTGAAGGTGCCCGGCGAGCCCACCGAGAGCGGCGAGCCCCACGGCATGGAGCTGGGCAGCGCCGCCGTCCGCCTCTCGCCGGAGGGCGAGGCCGAGGTGGTGTGGGGCCGCAGGCTCGACCCGGCCCGGATAGAGGTGCTCTCGATCCCGCTGCCGTCCTCCGGGCGCCGCTGGGGCGAGGTCGTCCTGCACGACGGCGTACCGCACGGCGAGCGCGTCACCGCCGCGGGCCCGTCGTTCCCCGTCTTCGACGAGATCGAGCTGTGGGCGCCCTCGCCCGTACCCACCTGGGTGGTCCTCCTGGAGGCCGCCACCGAGTCCGACCGGGACGCCCTGGAGCGCCTCGCCGCCGACGCGGGGTTCGCCGCCGAGGACTGGTCGTCGTCCGTACGGCTGCTCTGCCGGGCCTGCTCCGAGTCGCAGATGCCCAGCGACGAGGGCGACGGCGAACACCTCGACCCGCACGACCACAGCGAGCCCGGCCACCCGGGACCGCTCGGACACCGCACGGCCGGCGCCGGTGAGCTGTGGCTGCCGGAGCGCGAGTGCGGCATCGCGGCGCCGGCCGGGCTGGTGCGCGGGCTGCTCGACGGGTGGGTCGCCGACAACCCCGACAGCCGCGAGTGGCGGGATCTCGAAGAAGTCTGCTGAGGGTCCGCCGAAGCCTGCCCGTAGGCTGTACGGGCATCGGATTCGGTATTCGGGGTTTTGAGGAAGGCGTACGGCGGACATGGCGCAGCACGAGACGGACCAGCAGGACATCAACGACGGGTTCGTCGTGGACACGGAGAACACCGAGGAGCGCGAGCAGGCGTACCGCGAGCGCGGTACCGCCCGCCCCATCACCGTCGTCGGGAACCCGGTCCTCCACCGGGAGTGCCAGGACGTCACCGAGTTCGACGACAAGCTCGCGGCGCTGATCGACGACATGTTCGCCAGCCAGCGCGCCGCCGAGGGCGTCGGCCTGGCCGCCAACCAGATCGGCGTCGACCTCAAGGTCTTCGTGTACGACTGCCCGGACGACGACGGCGTGCGCCACGTCGGTGTGGTCTGCAACCCGGTCCTGGAGGAGCTTCCGCAGGAGGGGCGCAACCTCGACGAGGCCAACGAGGGCTGCCTGTCCGTCCCGACGGCGTACGCCGAACTGGCCCGCCCCGACTACGCGGTGGTGCGCGGCCAGGACGCCGAGGGCAACCTGATCAAGGTGCGCGGCACCGGTTACTTCGCGCGGTGCCTCCAGCACGAGACGGACCATCTGTACGGCCGCCTCTACATCGACCGCCTGTCGAAGCGCGACCGCAAGGACGCGCTGAAGCAGATGGCGGAGGGCACGCCGCGTTACGAGACCGTCCCGAACGACTGATCTCTCTCCCCCCGCCGTCGCCGGTGGGGCCGGGCGACTGCCATTGGTCGGACAAATGACCCTGGCAGTCGCCCTGTTGACGTGCGTGCGCGGACACGTCAGTCTCGGGCGTGCCCCGCTCCTGTGCTCCTCGGTATGGAGGTCCCATGTTCCGGCGTACGGCGAGATCCGTCCTCTGTCTTGTCATGCTCATGATTGCCGCGTTGGGTGGTGCGGTCGCCACCGCGGGCACCGCGCACGCCGACGGCTGCTACACCTGGTCCCGCACCCTCTCCCAGGGCGCCACCGGAGCCGACGTCACCCAGCTCCAGATCCGGCTCGGCGGCTACCCGGGCTACGGCGCGGTGCTCGCCGTCGACGGCGACTACGGCCCCGCCACCACCGCCGCCGTCAAGCGCTTCCAGTCCGCCTACGGGCTCTCCTCGGACGGCGTCGCGGGTCCCGCCACCTTCAGCAAGCTCTACGCCCTCCAGGACGACGACTGCACGCCCGTCCACTTCTCGTACGCCGAGCTCAACAACTGCAACGACACCTGGTCCGGCGGAGCGGTGAGCGCCGCCACCGCCAAGTCGAACGCCCTGCGCACCATGTGGAAGCTGGAAGCGCTCCGGCACGCCCTCGGAGACCAGTCCATCCGGGTCACCAGCGGCTTCCGCTCCCATGCCTGCAACGACGCGGTGGGCGGGGCGTCGAGCAGCCGTCACCTGTACGGCGACGCCGCCGACCTCGGCGCCGGCCCGCACTCCCTGTGCACCCTGGCCAAGCAGGCCCGCAACCACGGCTTCAACGGCATCCTCGGCCCCGGCTACCCGGGCCACGGCGACCACACCCACCTGGACCACCGCGCGAGCCGCTTCTGGTCCGCTTCCAGCTGCGGCGTCTCCTGACGGCCCCGCGCGGTCCGCGTCAGCCCGGCACCGCGCGCAGTGCCCCCGGCCGGCGGCCGGTGAGGCGGTCCAGGGCGGCGGCCGTGCTGTCGTCGGCGGGCAGGTGCACGAGGAGGCGCTGGTCGTCGGCGGGCAGTTCGAGCGTCTCGTGCGCCCGCCTCGGCTCGCCTGCCTCGGGGTGGACCAGGCGCGTGATGCCGCTGGACCGGGGAAGCCCCGGCAGGGTGTCCACGCGCCCGGTGAATTCGGGGCCGCCCGTGACGGCCAACTCGTCGGCGAGCTGGGTGACATGGCCGTCCGCCCGGAAGGGGACCCGCTTGAGGGCCGCGGCCTGCTCGTCGGCGACGAGGCCCCGGCCGGGGTACGTGCTGCGTGCCCGGGGGTCGGTGAACACGTAACGGGCCGGGTTCGGCGGACTGCCGTCCAGCAGGCCGACCGGGCCCGCCAGCCGCTCGTACCCCGACGTCCGGGCGAGGACTTCGCTCAGCCGGTTGACCAGCACGGCGGGGGCGGGATCGAGGCGGTCGAGCAGGGCCCGCACGGTGGGGCGCACCGTGCGGACGGGGGAGGCGCCGCCCATGCAGTCGAAACCGGCGTCGGCGCCCTTGACGAGGTGGTGCATGTGGATGCGCTCGCTCGCGGCCAGCCCGAGCGCTTCGGCCAGCGCGGACAGTACCTGCGGGGAGGGGTGGCGATCGCGCCCCTGCTCCGGACGCGTCACGTACTCGACGCTGACGCCCGCGAGCGTGGCCGGCTCCGAGCGGCGCAGACCCGGCGTGCGGCGGCGGGCGCCGGCGGGCAGGCCCACCTCGGCGGGGGTGACGGCTTCGCGGCGGATGCGCAGGAAGAGGCCCAGCTCGTTGTCGCTCACCCGGTGAACGCAACACCGGCCCCCGGCCGGATCGTGGCCCTGTCACTACCGGTCACGGCCCGGCCTTCCTGGTCCTGGATCCGCCCGGCGGATTGACGGACACGACCCCGGAGCGCGGGTCGCCTCCGCACTTCGTACGCCTCGTACGCCGGACAAGGAGCACAGCCGTGCCCAGTGAGACCCTCAGCCTCGCGGTGATCGTCGGAAGCGTCAGGGAGGGCCGGTTCGCCCCGGTGGTCGCCGACTGGTTCGTCGGACAGGCCCGGGAGCACGGCCGGTTCGAGGTGGACCTCGTCGGCCTGGCGGACGCGCCGATCCCGCTGGAGCCGCCGCCCGTGCCGCCGGCGATGGAGCCGGACCTGCCCCGCCCCGCGAGCATGGAGCCCCTCACCCGTCGGCTCGCGGCGGCCGACGCGGTGGTCGTGCTGACGCCGGACTGCAACCGCAGCTTCCCGGCCTCGCTGAAGGCCGCCGTCGACTGGTGCTGCACCGAGTGGCAGGCCAAGCCGGTCGGCTTCGCCGGCTACAGCGGGGCCAGCGGCGGTCTCCTGGCCATCGAACAGCTCCGCCAGGTCTTCAACGAGCTCCACGCCCACACGGTCCGCGACTACGTCTCGTTCCCCCGGTACTACGAGCTCTTCAGCACCGACGGGACCCTGAAGAACCCGGAAGGACCCCACGGCGCCGCGAAGGTCATGCTCGACCAGCTTCTCTGGTGGGGCACGATCCTCCGCGACGCCAGGGGCGACCGCCCGTTCGCGGTCTAGAAGTCGTCGTCGAAGGCGACCGAGCCCTCGACCGCGACCTGGTACGCCGACGGGCGGCGCTCGAAGAAGTTCGTCAGCTCCTGGACGCCCTGGAGCTCCATGAAGGAGAACGGGTTCTGCGAGCCGTACACCGGGGCGAAACCGAGGCGCTCCAGGCGCTGGTCGGCGACGCACTGGAGGTACTCGCGCATCGACTCGGTGTTCATGCCGGGCAGGCCGTCACCGCACAGGTCGCGGCCGAACTGGAGCTCCGCCTCGACGGCCTCCTTCAGCATGTCCGTGACCTGCTGCTGGAGGGCGTCGTCGAAGAGGTCCGGCTCCTCCTTGCGGACGGTGTCCACGACCTCGAACGCGAAGTTCATGTGCATCGTCTCGTCGCGGAACACCCAGTTGGTGCCGGTCGCCAGGCCGTGCAGCAGGCCGCGCGAGCGGAACCAGTAGACGTACGCGAACGCGCCGTAGAAGAACAGTCCCTCGATGCACGCCGCGAAGCAGATCAGGTTCAGCAGGAAGCGGCGGCGGTCGGCCTTCGTCTCCAGGCGCTCGATCTTCTCGACCGAGTCCATCCACTTGAAGCAGAACTGCGCCTTCTCGCGGATCGAGGGAATCTCCTCCACCGCGTCGAACGCCGCCGCGCGGTCGTCCGGGTCGGGGAGGTAGGTGTCCAGCAGCGTCAAGTAGAACTGGACGTGCACGGCCTCCTCGAAGAGCTGGCGCGAGAGGTAGAGGCGCGCCTCGGGGGAGTTGATGTGCTTGTAGAGGGTCAGCACCAGGTTGTTGGAGACGATCGAGTCGCCCGTCGCGAAGAACGCGACCAGCCGGCCGATCATGTGCTGCTCACCGGGCGAGAGCTTCGCGAGGTCGGCGACGTCCGAGTGGAGGTCGACCTCCTCCACCGTCCAGGTGTTCTTGATCGCGTCCCGGTAGCGCTCGTAGAAGTCCGGGTAGCGCATGGGGCGGAGCGTCAGCTCGAAGCCCGGGTCGAGAAGGTTCTTGTCGGGGTTGGTCGACATTACTGGCACGCCTCGCAGGACTCGGGGTTCTCAAGGGAGCAGGCGATCGCGTCCGCGTCGGGCGCGGTGGCCTGCTGTACGGGGATGGGGGTGGCGGGCGCCGCGGCCGTCGCGCCGGAGCCGGCGGCCCGGGCGATGCGGGTCGCGGGGCGCGAGCGCAGGTAGTACGTCGTCTTCAGCCCCTTCTTCCAGGCGTACGCGTACATCGAGGAGAGCTTCCCGATGGTCGGCGTCTCCAGGAAGAGGTTCAGGGACTGCGACTGGTCGAGGTACGGCGTACGGGCCGCCGCCATGTCGATCAGGCCGCGCTGCGGGATCTCCCACGCGGTGCGGTAGAGCGTCCGCACCTCCTCGGGGATCCAGCTGAAGCCCTGCACCGAGCCGCTGGACTCGCGCAGCGCCTCGCGGGACTGGGCGTCCCAGACACCGAGCTTCTTCAGGTCCTCCACCAGGTAGGCGTTGACCTGGAGGAACTCACCGCTGAGCGTCTCGCGCTTGAAGAGATTGGAGACCTGCGGCTCGATGCACTCGTACACGCCCGCGATGGACGCGATGGTCGCGGTCGGAGCGATCGCGAGGAGTAGGGAGTTGCGCATTCCGGTCTTGGCGACACGGGCGCGCAGCGCGTCCCACCGCTCGGGCCAGGTGACCTCGACGCCGTAGTGGTCGGGGTGCAGGACGCCGCGCGCCGCGCGGGTCTTCTCCCAGGCCGGGAGCGGGCCGCTGACCTCGGCGAGGTCGCAGGACGCCTCGTACGCGGCGAGCATGATGCGCTCGGCGATCCTCGTGGAGAGGGCGAGGGCCTCGGGGGAGTCGAAGGGCAGACGCAGTTTGAAGAAGACGTCCTGGAGACCCATCGCGCCCAGGCCCACCGGACGCCACTTGGCGTTGGAGCGGCCTGCCTGCTCGGTCGGGTAGAAGTTGATGTCGACGACGCGGTCGAGGAACGTGACGGCCGTACGGACGGTCTCGTCCAGGCGCTCCCAGTCGATGTCGCCGTTCCCGGTCACGAACGAACCGAGGTTGACCGAGCCGAGGTTGCAGACGGCCGTCTCCCCGTCGTCCGTGACCTCCAGGATCTCGGTGCACAGGTTCGAGGAGTGGACCACCGAGCCGGGCTCCGCCGTCTGGTTCGCCGTACGGTTCGACGCGTCCTTGAACGTCATCCAGCCGTTGCCGGTCTGCGCCAGGGTGCGCATCATCCGTCCGTACAGCTGGCGCGCGGGAATCGTCGTACGGGCCAGGCCGTCCGCCTCTGCCTTGCGGTACGCCCGGTCGAACGCGTCGCCCCACAGGTCGACGAGCTCGGGGACGTCGGAGGGCGAGAACAGCGACCAGTCGGTGTCCGCGTCGACGCGGCGCATGAACTCGTCGGGGATCCAGTGCGCGAGGTTCAGGTTGTGCGTACGCCGCGCCTCCTCGCCCGTGTTGTCGCGCAGCTCCAGGAACTCCTCGATGTCCGCGTGCCACGTCTCCAGGTAGACGCAGGCCGCGCCCTTGCGCCGGCCGCCCTGGTTCACGGCGGCGACGGACGAGTCGAGGGTGCGCAGGAAGGGGACGATGCCGTTGGAGTGGCCGTTGGTGCCGCGGATCAGGGAGCCGCGGGCGCGGATGCGGGAGTACGAGAGGCCGATGCCGCCCGCGTGCTTGGAGAGGCGCGCGACCTCGTGGTAGCGGCCGTAGATCGAGTCGAGCTCGTCGAGCGGCGAGTCCAGCAGGTAGCAGGAGGACATCTGCGGGTGGCGCGTACCGGAGTTGAAGAGCGTCGGCGAGGACGGCAGGTAGTCCAGGCGGCTCATCAGGCGGTACAGCGCGGCGACCTCGTCGGCGGCCGCGGGGGAGCCGTCCTTGGCCAGACCGGACGCCACGCGCAGCATGAAGTGCTGCGGGGTCTCGATCACCTGTCGGGTGATCGGGTGGCGCAGGAGGTAGCGGCTGTAGACCGTGCGCAGGCCGAAGTAGCCGAAGCGGTCGTCGGCGGCCGGGTCGACCAGCGCGTCGAGGCGGGCCGCGTGGGCGGACACGAACTCGGCCGTACGGTCGGCGATCAGGCCCTCGCGGTGGCCGACGGAGACCGACTCGGAGAAGGTGCGGACGCCCTGCGTAGCCGCCTCGTCCCGGATCGTGCGGGTCAGCAGCCGGGCCGCGAGGCGGGAGTACGCCGGGTCCTCGGAGATCAGCCCGGCGGCGGCGTCGGTGGCGAGTCCCCGCAACTCGGCCGCGTCCGACGCCGCGTTGCGGCCGCGCAGGGCGGCCGCGGCGACTCTGCCCGGGTCGGTGTCGGGGAGGTCGGCGGTCAGGTCGGTGAGGGTCCGCAGGAGCGCGGTCCCGGGGCCGTCGGGCGACTGCGCCGACTCCGTTGAACCCGTCGGCTCCGTGGCAGTTGCCGGATCGGCTGGCGCGATGGTCACGGGGTGCTCTCCCTCGCTCGGCTCGGGGCCGGCGGGGAACGGGGGGCGTACGGGCACACGTCACCCCTGAGGGCGGCACACCGCGTAGCGTCCACCGGCCCAACCGCGAGGCCCGGACGTGTCGGTATCCGGTTCGGTCGAGCCGGATACGCCGTCGGCAGGTCCTCGGACTCCTGGGTGCGCAAAAGCGCACCGATCACACCGTTGCGGGACAGTTCCGGATTCGCACCGGATTCCCCTGCGGCGACAGCGAGCACGAGCATACATGTGGGGGCCGTTGGATGATGCGGCCCCCACATGTTGTGTCACCCGGGAAGTGTGAGGGCGGCTGTCACAGCGCTCCGCTATCGTCGTGAGCACAAGGAGGTACGCCCCATGGCAGCGACCGCCGACCGGCCCCACCTGTTCCCCGAAGAGTTCGACGAGGCCACGCGCATACTGGCCCGCACGACCGAGGGCGTGCGGCTGGAACTCATCGACGGGAGGCTGAGGAGCAGGGTTGTGCCGGACGGGGACCACGGACGGATCATCGAGTGGCTGACGCGCATCTGTATGCAGTCGCGGCCCGAGCTGTGGCTCTATCCCGACCAGGGACTGAAGGTGCAGGCATACCGGAAGGGCCGCGCCCGGCCCGACGGTTCTCTCGCGCCCAGCGGCGCCTTCGTCGGGCAGGGGGAGTGGGCCGATCCCGATTCCGTGCTGATGGCCGTCGAGGTCACCTCGTACGACACCGACACCGACACCGACCAGCGCGACCGGGTGGAGAAGCCCCGCGCCTACGCCGAGACCGGCATCCCGGTCTACCTGCTCATCGACCGGGACGCCTGCGAGGTGACGGTCTACAGCGAGCCCGACGGAGTCCGGTACGAGAACGCGCACATCGTCCCGTTCGGCAAGCCCGTGGCGCTGCCCGGCCCGGTGGGGATCACCCTGGAGACCGAAGCGCTGAAGGAGTGGGTGCGCTGACGACGACGGGCCGCCGCGCCCCCCGAAGGGGACGCGGCGGCCCGTGGAAATCGCTCAGCAGCAGCGGAAGCCCTCGCGGGGGTCCGCCTCCCGGGCGTCCGTGCGGCTGCGTTCGAACGCGCGCCGGGACATGACCGGCGCCTCGGGGTCGCAGGACCTCGCGTGCGCCACGTACCGGTCGTACGTCGCCTCGCCGGTCAGTTCGCGGACGTACCAGCGGATCCGGCCCGCCGCGCGGCGCACGCCCGTCAGGGTCATTCGGGGGTCCCCGCGCCGGCCGCCGCGGCCTCCTTGCGGGTGCCGCCCTCCGGACCGACGCCGGCCGCGGCCAGTTCGGCCTTCTCCTCCTTGGTCGCGATGATCGAGGCGGGGGCGACGAGCCTGGACTCGACGTACGGCGCCTCATGGAGCTTGACGCTCTCGGGGGCGCGGACGGCCTTGAGGCAGACCCGGCCGGCGTCCGCGAGCACCACGACGATGAGGACCGCGAAGAGCGCGCACAGCACGCCGTCGACCGTCGAGTTGGTGACGACGGTGTGCATCTGGTCCATGTTCTTGGCGGGCGGCAGCACCTGGCCCGAGTCGATGCCCGCCTGGTACTTGTCGCGCTGGGCGAAGAAGCCGACCTTCACGTCGTCCGAGAAGATCTTCTGCCAGCTGGCGGTGAGCGTGACCGCCACGTCCCAGGCGAGCGGCACTCCGGTGACCCACGCCCACTTCAGGCGGCCGGACTTGACGAGCAGCACGGTGCAGACGGCGAGGGCGACGGCGGCCAGCAGCTGGTTCGCGATGCCGAACAGCGGGAAGAGCTGGTTGATGCCGCCCAGCGGGTCGTGCACGCCGACCCACAGGAAGTAGCCCCAGCCGCCGACCACGACCGCGCTGGCGAACCAGACGCCCGGCTTCCAGCTGACCTCGCGGAACGGCTTGTAGACGTTGCCCAGCATGTCCTGGAGCATGAAGCGCCCGACGCGGGTGCCCGCGTCCACCGTCGTGAGGATGAACAGCGCTTCGAACATGATCGCGAAGTGGTACCAGAACGCCTTCATCGCGGTGCCGCCGACGACCGCGGAGAAGATCTCCGACATGCCGAGCGCAAAGGTCGGCGCGCCGCCGGTGCGCGAGAGCAGGCTCTGCTCCTCGACGTCCTTCGCCGCCTGGGCCAGGGCCTCCGGGGATATGGAGAAGCCGAGGTTGGTCACCGCTTCGGACGCCGCCCGGACGCTGTCCCCGACCACGCCGACCGGCGAGTTGATGGCGAAGTACAGGCCCGGGTCGATGATGCACGCCGTGATCATCGCCATCACCGCGACGAACGACTCGGTCAGCATCGCGCCGTAGCCGATCATCCGGATCTGCGTCTCCTTCTGGACCATCTTCGGGGTGGTGCCCGAGGAGACCAGGGAGTGGAAGCCGGAGAGCGCGCCGCAGGCGATGGTGATGAAGACGAACGGGAACATCGAGCCGGCGAAGACCGGTCCCGTGCCACTGGTCGCGAAGTCGGTGACCGCGGGCATCTTCATCGTCGGCAGCGCGATGAAGACGCCGAGGGCGAGCAGCCCGATGGTGCCGACCTTCATGAAGGTGGAGAGGTAGTCGCGCGGGGCCAGCAGCAGCCACACCGGCAGGACCGAGGCGAGGAAGCCGTACACGATCATCCAGATGACGAGCGTGCCCGGCTCCAGCGTGAACGTGTCCGCCCATGAGGACTCCGCGACCCAGCCGCCCGAGACGATCGCGAGCAGCAGCAGCACGACGCCGATGACGGAGACCTCGCTGACCCGGCCGGGGCGCAGGACGCGCAGGTAGACGCCCATGAAGAGGGCGATCGGGATGGTCATGCCGATGGAGAACACGCCCCACGGCGAGTGCGCGAGCGCGTTCACGATGACCAGGGCGAGCACCGCGAGCAGGATGATCATGATGGCGAAGACCGCGACCAGGGCGGCCGCGCCGCCGAACGGCCCGATCTCGTCGCGCGCCATCTGGCCGAGCGAACGGCCGTCGCGGCGGGTGGAGAAGAAGAGCGTCACCATGTCCTGGACGGCGCCGGCGAGGATGACGCCGACGATGATCCATATCGTGCCGGGCAGGTAGCCCATCTGCGCGGCGAGTACGGGGCCGACCAGCGGGCCCGCGCCCGCGATGGCCGCGAAGTGGTGGCCGAACAGCACGCGGCGGTCGGTGGGGTGGAAGTCGACACCGTTGTCGAGCCGTTCGGCGGGGGTGGCCCGGTTCTTGTCGACCTTCAGGACGCGGTGGGCGATGAAGCGCGAGTAGAAGCGGTACGCGATGGCGTACGAGCCGAGGGCCGCCGCCAGCATCCAGGCGGCGGAGACCTCTTCACCGCGCGAGAGGGCGAGCACGGCCCAGGCGATGGCGCCGACGAGGGCCACGGCGCCCCATACGGCGATGGACTTCGGGGACAGGGCCCGTTGCCTCTCGGCTGGCGATGTCGACTCCGGCATGACGATCCGTCCCCTCGCGCGATCTCTACTCGTAACGTGCGCGAAATCTAGGTGCTGTGACCGCCGTCCGTAACCCCCTGTCCGCATATCGGTACGGACACGGCCCGACCACCGCAGGTCAGAGCCGTACCAGAACGCCGCCCGGACGGCGGCCGCCGTGTCAGTCCGTCGGCCGCTTCAGATTGGCCACGAACTTGTAGCGGTCGCCGCGGTAGACCGAGCGCACCCACTCCACCGGCTCGCCGTTCCCGTCGATCGAGTGCCGGGACAGCATCAGCATCGGCAGGCCCACGTCCGTACCGAGCAGCCCGGCCTCGCGCGGGGTGGCCAGCGAGGTCTCGATCGTCTCCTCGGCCTCGGCGAGGTGGACGCCGTACACCTCCGCCAGCGCCGTGTAGAGCGACGTGTACTTGACGAGCGAGCGGCGCAGGGCCGGGAAGCGCTTCGCCGACAGGTGCGTCGTCTCGATCGCCATCGGCTCACCGCTCGCGAGCCGCAGCCGCTCGATCCGCAGGACCCGCCCGCCCGTGCTGATGTCGAGCAGTCCGGCGAGGGTGTCGTCGGCGGTGACGTAACCGATGTCGAGGAGCTGGGAGGTGGGCTCCAGGCCCTGCGCCCGCATGTCCTCGGTGTACGAGGTGAGTTGCAGCGCCTGTGAGACCTTCGGCTTGGCCACGAAGGTGCCCTTGCCCTGGATCCGCTCCAGGCGGCCCTCGACGACCAGCTCCTGGAGCGCCTGGCGCACCGTCGTGCGCGACGTGTCGAACTCGGCGGCCAGGGTCCGCTCCGGCGGTACCGGGGTCCCGGGCGGCAGGGTTTCGGTCATGTCCAGCAAATGCCGCTTGAGCCGGTAGTACTTGGGCACGCGCGCGGTACGTGCCGGCGCTGTGCCCTCGGTCTCCGTGCCGCCCCCGTCCGTGGCCATGCCCCGCCTTCCCGACTTCTGTGCTGCTGCCGTCACCGGCTCCTCCGACTGTCGCGGCTCACATGGTGGCACGGCCTCGTCACGGGGCGACGCCCTTCCTCAGGTGTCGGTCCGATAACGGACGCGAGAGCCCTTCTTATACACCCTTGACACCCCTAAAGGTCTAGGCCAAGCTCCCGGTACTGGTCTAAACCATTAAAGACCAGAACCCGACCCCGGGCAGTACATCGGCGTAAGTCTTCGCGGTGGGCAGGGGGTTGCAGGCATCCCTGAGGAGTGATGGCGTGAAGCGCAAGCTCGTCGCGGCGATAGGCGTCGCGGGCATGATGGTCGGCATTGCCGCGTGCGGTTCGGACGACGGCGGCTCCGGCGGCAAGTCGTCCGGAGACGGCAAGTCGGTCACGGTCTGGGTGATGGACGGTTCGGCTCCCGACGACTGGATGGCCGGTGTCAACAAGGAGTTCGAGGCCAAGCACCCGGGTGTCAAGGTCAAGGTCGAGAAGCAGCAGTGGAACGGCATCCAGGAGAAGCTGACCACGGCCCTCTCCGAGGACACCCCGCCGGACGTCGTGGAGCTCGGCAACACCCAGACCGCCGGTTACGCGGTCACCGGCGGCCTCGCCGACCTCACCGACGACAAGGCCGACCTCGGCTACGAGGGCTGGAACAAGGGGATGGTCCCCGCGGCCGAGCTGGACGGCAAGCTCTACGCCGCCCCGTGGTACGCCGCCAGCCGCGCGGTCATCTACGACAAGAAGATCTTCAAGAAGGCGGGCGTCAAGCCGCCGAAGACGCGCGACGAGTGGGTCGCCGGCCTGGAGAAGATCAAGAAGTCCGACAGCAAGATCCAGCCGCTCTACCTGCCGGGTCAGAGCTGGTACGTCTACGCCGGTTTCGTGTGGGACGAGGGCGGCGACCTGGCGGCCCGGGACGGCGAGCAGTGGAAGGGCGCCCTGTCCTCCCCCGAGGCGGCCTCCGCCATGAACTTCTACAAGAAGCTCCAGTCGTTCTCCACGGCTCCGAAGGACAAGGACGAGGCGACGCCGCAGCAGTCGACCGACATCGTCCCCAAGGGCGGTGTCGCGTCCTGGATCGGTCTCGGCTGGGAGGCCGGCGGCGCGATCGCCGCCATCGAGAAGGCGGGCGACAAGGCCGACTTCGGCTACTTCCCGATCCCGGGCAAGACCGCCGACAAGCCGGGCAGCGTCTTCCTCGGCGGCTCGAACCTGGCCGTCGCCGAGCGCTCGCAGAACAAGGACCTGGCCAAGGAGTGGCTGGCCCTCGCCGCCGGCAAGGACCAGATGGCGAAGTACGCGAAGGCCACCGCCGGCGCGCTGCTGCCGAACAACGACGCGGCCCAGTTCGAGCCGGAGGCCGGTTCGTTCGCCGAGGCCATGGCGAAGTCCGCGTCCGTCGGCGAGGTCACGCCCGTCACGCCGGGCTGGGCGAACGTCGAGACCGAGCCGAACCCGATCAAGGACTACATGACGAAGGTCCTGAAGGGCGAGGACGCCAAGAAGGCCGGTGAAGCGGCCGACAAGGTCATCACCGAGCGTCTCGGCCAGGAGTAGCCGTATCCCGTGGTGCGGCCGGCGGCCACCCGTCGCCGACCGCACCACCCGGGCATGCAGCGACGGCGGCCCCGCGTGGGCCGCAGACCCGTTGGGCGCGGGTGCCCAGAACCGCGAGGAAGAAGACCATGACCGTGCACTCCCAGGGAGTGGCGGCCTCCGCACTGGAGGACGCCCCCGGAAAGGCGGCCGGGAAGTCACAGACTCCACCGCCCGCCTCCGGATCCAGGAAAGTCCCCCAGCCTCCTCGTGGCAGAGGCAGACGATCGCTGCCCGCCGGGCTGTTCCCGTACCTGCTGCTGGCACCGGCGGTCGTCTCCGGCGCCGTGCTGCTGCTCTACCCCCTCGTCCGCAACCTGATCCTGTCCTTCCAGGAGGTCGGACGCAGGGAGCTGATCACCCGGGAGACCGTGTGGGCGGGCTTCGCCAACTACACGGACCTGCTCACGGATTCCGAGTTCTGGACCGTGGCCGTCCGGTCCCTCCTGTTCACCGCGGCCAACGTCGTGCTGATCATGGGCATCGGCTCGCTCATCGGCATCCTGCTCAACCGCCTCGGCAAGAAGATGAGGCTGGTGCTGTCGGTGGCCCTGGTCACCGCCTGGGCCATGCCGATCGTCGCCTCCGTCACCGTCTTCAAGTGGCTCTTCGACGAGCAGTTCGGCATCGCCAACTGGATCATGCGCACCCTGGGCGTCTCCGGTTACGAGCAGCACAACTGGTTCGAGACCGGAATGGCGACCCTCACCATCGTCACCGTGCTCGTGGTCTGGGGCTCGATCCCGTTCGTCGCGCTCAACATGTACGCGGGCCTGACGACCATCGGCAACGAGCTGTACGAGGCGGCGCGGATGGACGGCGCGACCGGCTGGCAGACCTTCTGGGCAGTCGTCTTCCCCAGCCTGAAGCCGTTCTTCCTGATCACCACCTTCCTGGAGATCATCTGGGTCTTCAAGGCGTTCACGCAGGTGTACGCGATGAACGCCGGCGGCCCCGACCGGGAGTCCGAGACCCTGCCGGTCTTCGCCTACATCGAGGGCCAGGGCCAGTTCCACTACGGCGTCGCCGCGGCGGTCTCCGTGCTGACCATCGTGATGCTGGCCGCCATCATGTCCTTCTACTTCCGCCTGATCCTGAAGCAGGAGGAGGAGCAGTGAGCAACGTGTCCTCTGATCTCCGTGCGCCGCGCCGCAACAGACGGCCCGTCCGTCCGTCCGCGATCGGCAAGAACCTCCTCGCGCTCGCTCTGGCGGCGGTCTTCCTCTTCCCGGTCTACTGGATGTTCTCGTCCTCGCTGAAGCCCCAGAGCGAGATCCTCTCCAAGGACCCGGTCTTCCTCTTCACGCCGACCCTCGACAACTACACGAAGGCGACGGGCGTCGACCTGTTCTGGACGTACGTCCTCAACAGCGTCACCGTCACCGTCGGCGCGGTCTTCCTGGCCCTCGTCGTCGCCCTGGCCGCCAGCTTCGCCATCGCCCGGATGAAGTTCCGGGGTCGCAAGGGCCTGGTACTGGCCGTGATGATGGCTCAGATGGCGCCCTGGGAAGTCATGGTCATCGTGATGTACCTGATCGCCCGGGACGGCGACATGCTGAACAGCATCCCGCTCCTCACCGCGATCTACTTCGTCATGGTCCTGCCCTTCACCGTCTGGACCCTGCGCGGTTTCATCGCCGCCGTCCCGGTGGAACTGGAGGAGGCCGCGCTGATCGACGGCTGCAACCGCGGCCAGGCCTTCATCAAGGTGGTCTTCCCCCTGCTGGCGCCGGGCCTGATGTCCACCTCGCTCTTCGGCTTCATCACGGCCTGGAACGAATTCGCCATGGTCCTGATCCTCAACAAGGACAAGGAAGCCCAGACGCTGACGCTCTGGCTGACGCAGTTCCAGACGGCGTTCGGCAGCGACTGGGGCGCGACGATGGCAGCCTCCTCCCTGTTCGCCCTCCCCGTCCTCGTCGTCTTCCTCTTCCTCCAACGCCGGGCCGTCGGCGGCATGACCGCCGGTGCAGTGAAGGGATAACGCGCGATCATGACCACTCTCGCTCCTCGCACCGACACCCTCACCCGCGACGCTCTCGCCGTCCTCCAGCCCGGCTTCCAGGGCACCGCCGCCCCCGACTGGCTGCTGCGCCGGGTCGGTGAGGGCCTGACCTCCGTCGGTCTCTTCGGGCGCAACATCGCGTCCCCGGCACAACTGGCCGCGCTCACCGCGCGACTGCGCGCCGAACGCGACGACGTGCTCGTCGCGATCGACGAGGAGGGCGGCGACGTCACCCGTCTGGAGGTCCGCCACGGCTCCTCGTTCCCCGGCAACCTCGCCCTCGGCGCCGTCGACGACACCGCCCTCACCCGGGACGTCGCCCGTGAACTCGGCCGCCGGCTGGCCGAGTGCGGCGTCAACCTCAACTGGGCGCCGTCCGCCGACGTCAACTCCAACCCGGGCAATCCGGTCATCGGCGTACGCTCCTTCGGCGCCGACCCGCAGCTCGTGGCGCGGCACACCGCGGCGTACGTCGAGGGCCTCCAGGCCGCCGGTGTCGCCGCCTGCACCAAGCACTTCCCGGGCCACGGCGACACCGCCGTCGACTCGCACCACGCGATGCCCCGCATCGACGTGGACTTGGACACACTGCACGCCCGTGAGCTGGTGCCTTTCCGGGCGGCGATCGCCGCGGGTTCCAAATCTGTCATGAGCGCGCATATCCTGCTCCCGGCGCTCGACCCGGCCCGTCCGGCCACTCTGAGCCCGCAGATCCTCACGGGTCTGCTGCGCGAGGAGCTCGGCTACGACGGGCTGATCATCACCGACGGCATGGAGATGCAGGCCATCTCCGCGACGTACGGCATCGAGCTCGGCAGCGTCATGGCGATCGCCGCCGGCGCCGACGCGATCTGCGTCGGCGGTGGGCTGGCGGACGACGGGACCGTGCTGAGGCTGCGCGACGCGCTGGTCGCGGCCGTGCGGGACGGCGTACTGCCGGAGGAGCGGCTTGCCGACGCGGCGGCGCGCGTGCGCGCGCTCGCGGGCTGGACGCGGCGGAGCAGGGGGGCCTGGGGGGCTCCGGGGCCGGGCACGGCTTCACAGGAGGGGACCGCGCCCGGCACTGGCACCGGAATCGGCCTGGTGGCCGCGCGCAGGGCGCTGCGGATCACACGGAGCATCGGTTTTACTCCCGTCACTTCCGCCCCGTACGTCGCGGCCTTCACTCCCGTCGCCAACATCGCCGTCGGCGACGAGACGCCGTGGGGGGTCGCCGCCGAGCTGGCGCGCCTGCTGCCGGGCACCACGACGGGCACCTATCACAGCGGGAACTCCACGCCGGAGCAGGTGATCGGGGCCGCGGAAGGCCGCCGGATCGTCGCGGTCGTACGCGACGTCCACCGCCACCCGTGGATGGCCCTCGCGCTGGAGGCGCTGACCGCTGCCAGGCCCGACACCGTCGTGGTGGAGATGGGCGTGCCGCAGGCGCAGCCGCGCGGAGGCCTGTACATCGCGACGCACGGCGCCGCGCGGGTGTGCGGCCGGGCCGCCGCCGAGGTCGTCGCCGGCGTCTGACCGGTACGGCGGAGTGCCGGGATCCGGGGGGATCCCGGCACTCCGCCGTATCCAGGGGGAGCCCCGGGGCAATCCCCCGGGGGGAAGTCCTACAGGCCCTGCCAGACCGGCTTGGCCGCGTACGTCGCGCGGAAGTAGTCGGCGAGCTTCAGCTTGGACGCCGCGGCCTCGTCGACCACGACCGTCGCGTGCCGGTGCAGCTGGAGCGCGGAGGCCGGCACCAGTGCGGCGACCGGGCCCTCGACGGTCTGCGCCACGGCGTCGGCCTTGCCCTCCCCGGTGGCGAGCAGCACCAGGTGGCGGGCCTCCAGGATGGTGCCGATGCCCTGCGTGATGACGTGGTGGGGCACCTGGTCGATGTCGCCCTCGAAGAAACGCGCGTTGTCGACGCGGGTCTGCTCGGTCAGCGTCTTGATCCGGGTGCGGGAGGCCAGCGAGGAGCACGGCTCGTTGAAGCCGATGTGCCCGTCGGTGCCTATGCCGAGCAGCTGGAGGTCGACGCCGCCGGCCTCGCCGAGGGCGCGGTCGTACGCCTCGCACGCGGCCTGGATGTCCTCGGCGGAGCCGTCGGGGCCCATGAAGGACGCCTCGGTCAGGCCGAGCGGCTCGACGACCTCGCGCAGCACGACGGAGCGGTACGACTCGGGGTGCCCGGCGGGCAGCCCGACGTACTCGTCGAGCTGGCAGATCCGCGCGCGCGACGCGTCGACCTCGCCCGCGCGGACCTTGGCCGTCAGGGCTTCGTAGATGGGCAGCGGGGACGAACCGGTGGCCACGCCGAGCAGCGCGTCGGGCTTGTGGCCCAGCAGCCGGCCGATGCTCGCCGCGATGAGCTCGCCGCCGGTCCTGGCGTCCGGAACGATGACAACTTCCACGCTGAGCCTGCCGATCTGAGAAGGGGATCCGTCATGTGGTATAGACCAATCTAGCAGAGGCGGAGGCGTGTGCCGGGTGGTCTTCGCCATGCGCGGGCCCGTATTTCCATGGTCGACTGAGACGCGCCGATCGTCACCTTTTGGAGGCATTCAGCATGGTCGAACAGCCGGGCAGGATCATGTCCGTCGAAATCGCCGAGCAGCCCGCGGTACTGCGGCGGATCCTCGGAGCGGGCGCGCCGGAGATCCGCGGGACGGCCCGGACCATCGCGGCGAAGAGCCCGCGCTTCGTCCTCCTCGCCGCCCGCGGTACGTCCGACAACGCGGCGCTCTACGCGAAGTACCTGCTGGAGATCCGGCTCGGCCTGCCCTGCGGCCTGACCTCCATGTCCACGACGACCGCCTACGGCGCGCGGCCCGACCTCAGGGACGTCCTGGTCGTCACGGTCAGCCAGTCCGGCGGCTCGCCCGACCTCGTGGCGTCCGCCAGGGCGGCCCGTGAGGCCGGCGCGATCACGCTCGCCGTGACCAACAACGCGGACTCGCCGCTGGCGGCGGTCAGTGAGCACCACATCGACATCCTGGCGGGCCCGGAGAAGGCCCTGCCCGCCACCAAGACATACACCGCCTCGCTCCTCGCCCTCCACCTCCTCGTCGAGGGCCTGCGGGGCGGCGACGGGCGGGACGCGGCGGCCCTGCCGGACCTCGCCGACCGGATCCTGGCCCGCCGGGAGGAGGTCAGGCGGCTGGCCGGCCGTTACCGGTTCGCCGAGCGCATGGTCGTCACCTCGCGCGGCTACGGCTACCCGACGGCCAAGGAGGCGGCGCTCAAGCTCATGGAGACGAGTTACATCCCCGCCCTCTCCTACTCCGGCGCCGACCTGCTGCACGGCCCGCTCGCCATGGTCGACAACATCTCCCCGGTCATCGCCGTCGTCACGGCGGGCAGGGGCGGCGAGGCCCTCCAGCCCGTCCTGGACCGGCTGCGCGGCCGCGGCGCCGATCTGATGGTGGTCGGACCGAGGGCCCGGGTCGACGAGGCCTCGGCCGGTTTCGTACTCTCCATGGAAGGCGTCGCCGAGGAGCTCCAGCCGATCCTGGAAATCCTCCCGCTCCAGCTCCTGGCGTACGAAGTGGCGATCGCCCGGGGCCAGGACCCTGACCACCCGCGCGCCCTGGCGAAGGTGACGGAGACGCACTGATCCGGCGCGTCCGGCGGGAAGCCCTGCAGAATGGGTGACGCACATGCATGGACAGGAAGAATGGTCTAGTCCACAATGCACAGGTAAAGCCTCCGCCCTCCCCGCACAGGAAGGCGGAACGAGGTACCGGCGCTCTCTGCCCTGACTGCACCGGGACCTCTCGACGGCCGGGCGGGACCGCACACCCGCCGGCCAGCGGATACCCCAGCCCCTCGCGGGCTGGGGAAAGACTCCGGGCTGCGGTGCCGGGCGGGCTGAGGGTCCCGGCCGGCGCCGTGGCCATGGGGTCGCCCGAGCGAAGGTACGCTCGCACACGTGCCCTCCATGAACGACCTCGTCCGCCAGCACACCGCTCTGAGTGAGACCGACCTCGAGTGGCTCCATCTGCTGGTCTCGGAGTGGCAGCTGCTCTCCGACCTCTCCTTCGCCGACCTCGTCCTGTGGGTTCCCACCCTCGACGGGACGCGCTACGTCTCCGTCGCGCAGATGCGGCCCAACACCGGCCCCACCTCCTACCAGGACGACATGGTCGGCCACCTCGTCCCGCGCGGCCGCCGCCCCCTCCTCGACGCGGCCCTCGACGAGGGCCGGATCGTGCGCGAGGGCGACCCGGAGTGGCGGGAGGAGGTCCCGGTCCGGGTCGAGTCGATTCCCGTACGCCGCGAAGGGCGTGTCCTCGGCGTCATCGCCCGCAATACGAACCTGTTGACCGTACGCACCCCCAGCCGCCTGGAGTTGACGTACCTCCAGAGCGCCTCCGACCTGGCCCAGATGATCGCCGCCGGGGCCTTCCCCTTCCCCGGCCAGCAGGTCGACATGGACGCCTCGCCGCGTGCCGGCGACGGGCTGATCCGGCTCGACGCGGACGGCATCGTCCAGTACGCGTCGCCGAACGCCCTCTCCGCGTACCACCGTCTCGGCCTCGCCTCCGACCTGGTCGGAAACCACCTCGGCCAGGCCACCGCCGAACTCGCCCCGTCCCGCGGCCCGGTGGACGAAGCCCTGGTCAAGCTGGCCAGCGGCTACGCCCCGCGCGAGACCGAGGTCGAGGGGGACAGCGGGGTGATCCAGCTGCGCGCGATCCCGCTCAAGCCCAAGGGAACGCGGATCGGTTCGCTCGTCCTGTGCCGCGACGTCACGGAACTCCGTCGGCGCGAGCGGGAGTTGATCACCAAGGACGCCACCATCCGGGAGATCCACCACCGGGTGAAGAACAACCTCCAGACGGTGGCGGCCCTGTTGAGGCTCCAGGCGCGCCGGATGGACTCCGAACAGGGCCGCGAGGCGCTCAACGAGGCGGTGCGCCGCGTCGGCTCGATCGCGATCGTCCACGAGACGCTCTCGCAGAACCTCGACGAGCGCGTCCAGTTCGACGAGATCGCCGACCGGGTGATCGCGATGGTCGCCGAGATCTCGCCGGGCAAGGTCGACTGCCGCCGTACGGGCCGCTTCGGCATACTCGACGCCGAAGTCGCGACGCCGCTGGCGATGGTCCTCACCGAGGTTCTCCAGAACGCGCTGGAGCATGCCTTCGCGCCGGGGGAGCGGGGGACGGTCGAGGTGGCCGCCGTGCGCGGCGGCGACCGCAGGGACGCCCGGCTGCTGATCACCGTTCAGGACGACGGCCGCGGACTGCCCGAGGGGTTCGACCCGAAGCGGACCGGCAACCTGGGCCTGCAGATCGTACGGACGCTGGTCGAGGGCGAACTGGGCGGGACCTTCGACATGGTCCCGGCCCCCGGGCGCGGCACCCGGGTCGTACTCGACGTACCCGTACGCGCCGACAAGTAACGCCGGGCCGGGGCGGAAAAGCGGCGAGCCCCGGACCGAAGAACGGTCCAGGGCTCAAAGCTCACGTTGCTATGCGCATCGGGGGGTACTGCGCGCTGCGGCTCGGGGCGGGTGGTACGTACGCGCTGTACGCGCCGCCAAGCTGAGGCTCGTGCGGGGTGGTGGCTCAGGCGGTCGCGTTACGCGCCCGGTTGCGGGCGGCACGGCGCTTCATTGCGCGGCGCTCGTCCTCGCTGAGGCCACCCCAGACGCCGGAGTCCTGGCCGGACTCGAGCGCCCACTGCAGGCACTGCTCCATGACGGGGCAGCGGCGGCAGACGGCCTTGGCTTCCTCGATCTGCAGCAGCGCAGGACCGGTGTTGCCGATGGGGAAGAACAGCTCCGGGTCTTCCTCACGACAAACGGCGTTGTGACGCCAGTCCATGGCTGCTACCTCTCCTTGGTATTACGTGCTGGTGCTTGTGAATGTGAACGCTTTCACGAATCCCTCCGCAAGTGAAGAGCCGACTGCCAGTTACCTGGTGTGGGTCCTGTGTGCAAGGAGGGGTTCTGGCTTTCAGTGGAGGCTGGTGTTGCGGGCCGTCCCGATCGCCATGTAGAGATTCCCAAACCTCGGCGGCGGATACAACCCCTTCCGGGAAGTTTTTTTTGATTCCTCGGTGTCGGGTAGGTCACAGCCGTACTTCTAAGGGGTGTAACCCAGCCCGTACGTTCGAGTTAAAGGACTTTTGCGCCTTCCGCTCACACAATCACACGCAGTGCACGGCGTACGCCTGTGAACGTCACGCTCGTACGCAGCCCCAAGTGGTCGCCGTCCATCTGGAAGGGGAGGGGCGCCTTCGAATGCAAGGTGAAGTCGGTCAGATCGTGCAGCGTCACCGCGTGCTTGCCGTGGGGTCCGCGCTCGGGCGACGAGGTCAGCAACTGGGTCGCGTAACGGGCCACGGCGGGGGTGGACAGCTTGCTCAGTCCGAGCACGTCGAGCGCCTTGTCGAAGGAGGCTTCCGGGGACGCGTACATCGGACGATTGCCCAGGTAGGTCCAGGGAGCGGTGTTGCAGACTATGGACAGCACGAGGTCTTCCACCGGGTCGCGGCCGGGGCGCTCCATGGTGATCAGGCCCTGCCGGCGGTGCGGTTCCATCAGGAACTGGCGTATCACCTGGCGCACGTAGAGGGCGTGCGTCGAACGCTTTCCGCGCTCCCTCTGCTGCTCGACCCTGCCGATCACTCCCGCGTCGAAACCGAAGCCCGCACAGAACGTGAACCAGCGGGCCGGCACCGATTCGTCCTCGGTTCCCGGGGTACCCGCCGCCAGACCGAGGCCGACCGTGCGCTCGCTGCGGGTGCGCAGCGCGTCCAGGATGGCGCCGGTCGCCTCGACGGCGTCGTTGGGCAGGCCGAGGGCGCGGGCGAAGACGTTCGTGGAGCCGCCGGGGACGACGGCCAGGCGCGGCAGCCGCCGCGGATCCGGGCCCTCGTGCAGGAGGCCGTTGACGACCTCGTTCACGGTGCCGTCGCCGCCGAGCGCCACGACCAGCTCGATGTCCTCGCTCTGCGCGGCCCGCCGGCCCAGGTCGCGGGCGTGCCCGCGGTACTCGGTCGTCACGGCTTCCAGCTTCATCTCGCTGGCAAGGGCATGAATCAGGACATCGCGGGTGCGCGCACTGGTGGTGGTAGCTGCCGGATTGACCACGAGGAGTGCACGCATGCGCGCCAGACTACCCAGTAGGGGGAACCTGGCCCAGACCTGGTCCGCCGAGGCGGGCGGTTACGCTGCAAGGGTGAGCAACGAGCAGACTCCCGCACCCGTCGCAGACCCCCGCCCCGCCCGGCTGACCGCAGCGGCGGCGCTCGCCGCGCTGGAGGGCCTGGCACTGGTCGTCGGCGGTGTGTACATGCTCGTGATGGGGCTGCTCGGCAGTCCGGACAGGCCCGAGCAGGCGGAGATGGGCGGTGTGACGCTGATCGCCCTGGCGCTGCTGCCGCTGCTGGCCGCGCGCGGACTGCTCAAGCGCCGCGCGTGGAGCCGCGGGCCCGCCATCATCACGCAGCTCATGGCGCTGCCGGTGGCCTGGACCCTGCTGCGCTCCGAAGGGTCCCTGCTGATCCCGGCCGGCATCGCCCTCGCGGTGGTGGCCGTCGCCTCGCTGGTCCTGCTGGTCAACCCCGAGACGAACCGGGCGTTGGGCATCCGCGGCCCCCGCGACGCGTAACGCCGCGGGACGCCCGGCCGGCCGTACGGTCGCGGGGACTACTCCTCGACCAGGAGCCTCTCGCGGAGCTGGGCCAGTGTGCGCGCGAGCAGCCGGGAGACGTGCATCTGGGAGATGCCGACCTCCGTCGCGATCTGCGACTGCGTCATGTTGCCGAAGAAACGCAGCAGCAGGATGCGCTTCTCGCGCGGTGGGAGGCCTTCGAGGAGCGGCTTCAGCGACTCCCGGTACTCGACGCCCTCCAGCGCTTCGTCCTCGGCGCCCAGGGTGTCCGCGACCGCCGGGGAGTCGTCATCGGTGTCGGGGACGTCCAGCGACAGCGTGCTGTACGCGTTGGCGGACTCCAGCCCCTCCAGGACCTCTTCCTCCGAGATGCCCAGGCGCTCGGCCAGCTCGTGCACGGTCGGGGACCGGCCGTGCTGCTGGGAGAGCTCGGCCGTGGCCGTCGTCAGCGACAGGCGCAGCTCCTGGAGGCGCCGGGGCACCCGGACGGCCCAGCCCTTGTCGCGGAAGTGCCGCTTGATCTCACCGACGACGGTCGGGGTGGCGTACGTCGAGAACTCGACGCCGCGCTCCGGGTCGAACCGGTCCACCGACTTGATCAGGCCGATCGTGGCGACCTGGGTGAGGTCGTCGAGCGGCTCGCCGCGGTTGCGGAAGCGGCGCGCCAGGTGCTCGACCAGGGGGAGGTGCATGCGCACCAGCCGGTTGCGCAGCTCCGCCTTCTCGGCCGATCCGTCCGGCAGCCCGCGCAACTCGATGAACAGCGCACGCGCACCACTGCGGTCGTTCGGATCGTGGCGTCCGTGCTGCGTGGAGTGCTGTCCGTGCTCGCTCATATGGCCCGCCCGCTCTGCCTGCTCCGCCGCCACCGTGCCCACCGGGCCGTTCGCCGGCCCGTCGGCCACCGGTCCGTCGACCGGGTGGGGCCGGGCCTGCTGTTCAGGAATGTCCGCAGGTGCGGGCGCAGACCCGGCCTGTCCGGCCGCGGCCGCGCGCCCTCCCGTCGGCGTCTGTGGGCTGAGCTCCTCGTTCCACACCGGCCCGTCCCCGTTCCTCACGCCGGCCCGGGTCCCGCGCCGCGCTGTTTGTACAGGCTGATGGTGACCGTACGGTCCTCGGCGACCGTGGAGTCGACCTTGCCCGCCAGCGCCGAGAGCACCGTCCAGGCGAAGGTGTCGCGCTCCGGTGCGCGTCCGTCGGTGGTGGGAGCCGAGACCGTGACGTCGAGTGAGTCTCCGACGAGCCGGAAGACACAGCTGAGGACGGAGCCCGGCACGGCCTGCTGGAGCAGGATCGCGCAGGCCTCGTCGACCGCGATGCGCAGGTCCTCGATCTCGTCGAGAGTGAAGTCCAAGCGCGCCGCGAGTCCGGCCGTGGCCGTACGCAGCACGGACAGATAGGCACCTGCAGCGGGCAGCCGGACTTCCACGAAGTCCTGGGTCCCGGGCTCGCCTGCGATCTGGGACACCCTCACCTCCAAGGTGGCACAAGCTCTTTCGGGGGCCCGGGAGGGAGCGTCCCCCCGGAGCCACGCGGTACGTCGTTCGCCGGTGACGCTATCGCGATCCATTCTGCCGTGTCGCCGGACCCCCGTCCGAGATGGTCACTCATGGTAAGCATATGAGTACGTACAGTGGCTAGGGGTGTGCGGCGCCCAATTGGAAAGTACCGGCGCCGGATTGACGTACCCACACGTCAGACGATCGAACCGTCCACGAAGCACCAACGCCAGTTCTCGCCGGGTTCGAAGCTGCGCAGCACCGGATGGCCCGTTTCGTCGAAGTGCCCTGACGCGTGCCGGTGCGGCGACGAGTCGCAGCACCCCACATGGCCGCACACCAGGCACAGCCGCAGCTGTACGGGGTGGCTGCCGACCGCCGGGCACTCCGGGCAGGTGCCGCTCAGCGGGGCCGGCTCGGGGTCCGGCAGCGTGGCGACGTGCGGGCACTCGGTCATGATGGCCAGGTTACGGCGTAGGGGCGGACGAGGGCGGGGGGAAACCCATGGACGCATTGCCACTGCTGGTCGCGGGAAGCGCGGTGATCGCGGGAGCCGCCCGCAGGACGCCCGTGCCGGCACCGTTGCTGCTGGTCGCGGCCGGCATGCGCGGCGTCGTGTCCCTCGCGATCGCCTTCTCGATCCCGCTGACCGTCGACCACGGCGAACCGTTCCCCGCGCGGAACCTCGTCCTCTTCCTCACCTTCACGACCGTGATCGCCACCCTGGTCGTACAGGGCCTCACCCTCGCGCCGCTGATCCGTCTGCTGAAGCTTCCCCCGCGTGACGTGTACGCCGAGACGCTCGCCGAGGCGCAGGCGCAGAGCGAGGCGTCCTCGGCCGCCGAGGCGCGGCTGGAGGAGTTGCTCGCCGACCGGCGCAACGCACTGCCGCAGCCGCTCGCGGACCGGCTCCGGGCCGTTCTGGAGAGACGTCGCAACGCCGTCTGGAACGGCTGGGCACGGTCAACGAGGAGACCGGGGAATCGGCGGACGCCATGTACCGGCGTCTCGCCGGGGAGATGATCGCCGCCGAGCGGGCGGTCTTCGTGGAACTGCGCGACCGGCGGCGCGTCGACGACGAGACGCTGCGCAGTCTGACGCGCAGGCTGGACCTGGAGGAGGCGGCGGCCTACCGCACGGATTCCGGCTGACCCGTGATGACGGCTGCGACGGTGGTGCCGGGCGGGAAGGCGCCCTCGGCGGCGAGCGTGGTCAGCCCGTGCAGCATCTTGGCGACGTAGAGCCGCTCCACGGGGATCCGGTGCCGGTCTTCGAAGTCCGCGGCGAACGCTTCGAGTGCCGGGGTGGTGCGGGCGTAGCCGCCGCAGTGGAAGCGGTCGTCCAGCGTCCAGTCGCCGGCCGGGGCGCCGAAGGCCGTGTGCTGGAGCGCCCGTATCTCCTCGCCGAGGAAGCCGCCCCTGAGGACCGGGAATCCGACGACGCGCTGTCCGGGGCCGAGTCCGGCGGCGAGTCCGGCTGTGGTCCCGCCGGTGCCGCAGGCGACCCCGACGACGTCGGCGACGCCGCGCAGCTCCCGTCCGAGTGCGGTGCACCCCCGCACGGCGAGGGCGTTGCTGCCGCCTTCGGGGACGACGTGGACGGGGAGGCGGTCCCGCGCAGCGGTCGCGGTGGCCTCGGCCACGAGGGCGGTGAGCACCTCGGGGTCGTTCTTCGCGCGGTACGTCGCCCGGTCCACGAAGTGCAGCCGCATGCCGTCCGCCGCGCAGCGGGCCAGGGAGGGGTTCAGGGGCCGGCCGGCCAGTTCGTCGCCCCGTACGACGCCGACCGTCGGGAAGCCCAGCAGGCGGCCGGCCGCGGCCGTGGCCCGCAGGTGGTTCGAGTACGCGCCACCGAACGTCAGTACCGTACGGCCCGCCGCCGCGCGCAGGTTCGGCTCCAGCTTGCGCCACTTGTTGCCCGGCAGGTCCGGGTGGATCAGGTCGTCGCGCTTGAGCAGCAGCCGTACGCCGCGTCGGGTGAAGCGCTCGTCCTCGGCCTGCCACAGCGGCGACGGCAGCCGCGGTCGCAGGCGGGAGAGGTCGAGCGCTTCCTGGGTCATGCACCCATTGTCGCCACCGGCGTCACGTGAGGCGGTCGTGGATGCGTGCGCGCATCGTGTTCATCGAGAAGCCGCGCGGGTCTATCTTGCCCGGCTGCCATTCGAGGTGGCCGATGACGGAACGGGAGTTCCACCCGTGGTGCCGGCAGATCGCCGCCGACGCCCGCTCGATGGCTTCGAGCTGCGCCTCGGGCCACGGGTCCTTGCCGTTGCCGAGGTTTTCGCACTCGAAGCCGTAGAAGTGCCGGTTTCCGTCGGTGTTGGCTTCGTTGTCGGGCGGCAGCGCCCGCTCGGCGATCACGGCGCGCAGTACCTCGTCGTCGCCCATGCCCGCGTGGTTGGCACGGCCGTACCCGACCAGGTGGATGGTGCCGTTCTTGGCGATCACACCGTGGCAGAGCGGGCCCGGGAGGCCCGAGTAGCCGTCGCGGCAGATACGGACGGTCTTGGAGGTGCCCGAGGTGACGGTGTGGTGGATCATCACGCCGTGCACCGGTCCCCAGGGGCCTTTGTGGTTGCGGTTGTGCGTACGCCAGTCGCCGACCTGGACGACGGTGATGCCCTCGTCTCTCAGTACGTCGAGGAACCTGCTCGCGGACATGGGTGTGGCCATGACCGCCTCCTTATGTGAGATGCGGATCGTCTCGTACCGCATGCTTGTACTTGCTTGTACCCGAACTCGGCTGCTAGGGCTATCCGTTCGGGCCACGTACGAGCCGATTCGGTCAGTTCCTCTGCCGCTCCTCTACCGCGCGGCATGCCCAGCCCACCGGTGATCTAGTCACATCCGTTTGTGTGATGGCGCGGTGACCCTTCGTCCTGGAAGTCTTCCAGGTGCAGGTCAGCTCATGGTCGAGAGGGAGACAGATGTCGGTCGAGGCAGGTTCCGGGACCCGGGAAGAGCAGGCACAACCGCAGCAGCAGAGTCTCGGTACGGCCGCCGCACGGAACTTGGCCACCACCACCAAGTCCGTCCCGCAGATGCAGGAGATCACCTCGCGGTGGCTGCTGCGGATGCTGCCGTGGGTCCAGGTCCAGGGCGGCACGTACCGGGTGAACCGCCGGCTCAACTACTCGGTCGGCGACGGGCGGGTGACGTTCGTGCAGACAGGGGAGCGCGTCCAGGTCATCCCGGCCGAGCTCTGCGAGCTGCCCGCGCTGCGCACCTTCGGCGACGAGGCGGTGCTCGGCGAGCTGGCGCAGCGGTGCGAGCAGCGGGAGTTCGCGGCCGGTGACGTGATCGCCGCCTCCGGGGACACCGTGGACACGGTCTACCTGCTGGCGCACGGCAGGGCCGAGAAGATCGCGGCGGGGGCGTACGACGACGAGGCGGTGCTCGGAGTCCTCGCCGACGGGGCGCACTTCGGCGACCAGGCACTCGTCGAGCAGGAGGGCACCTGGGGGTACACGGTCCGCGCCGTGACCGCGTGCACCGTCCTGACGCTCTCCCGGCAGGACGTGCTGAGGCTGGCCGACCGCGCGGAGTCGCTGCGCGACCACCTCACGCAGGTACGGTCGCTGCCCCGCCAGCGCACCAACAAATACGGCGAGGCGCCCATCGATCTGTCGGCGGGCCATGTCGGCGAGGCCGTCGTCCCGCACACGTACGTCGACTACGACGCGGCGCCGCGCGAGTACGAGCTGAGCGTCGCGCAGACCGTGCTGAAGGTCCACAGCCGGGTCGCGGACCTCTACAACCAGCCGATGAACCAGACCGAGCAGCAGCTGCGGCTCACGGTCGAGGCGCTGCGCGAGCGCCAGGAGCACGAGCTGATCAACCACCGCGAGTTCGGGCTGCTCCACAACTGCGACTACGGGCAGCGCCTCCAGCCGCACGACGGCGTGCCCAGCCCGGACGACATGGACGAGCTGCTGTCGCGGCGACGCGGCTCCAAGCTCTTCCTCGCTCACCCGCGCGCCATCGCCGCCTTCGGGCGCGAGTGCAACAAGCGCGGTCTGAACCCGGAGAGCATCGAGATCGGCGGCAGCCGGGTGCCCACCTGGCGCGGTGTCCCCATCTTCCCGTGCAACAAGATCCCGGTGAGTGACGCCCGTACGACCTCGATCATCTGCATGCGTACGGGCGAGGCCGAACAGGGTGTCGTCGGGCTCCATCAGAGCGGCATCCCCGACGAGATCGAACCGAGCCTGTCGGTGCGCTTCATGGGCATCGACGAGCAGGCGATCATCTCGTACCTGGTCACGGCGTACTACTCGGCGGCGGTGCTGGTGCCGGACGCGCTGGGGGTCCTGGAGAACGTCGAGATCGGCAGGTGGCACTGAGCCCGGCACCCGGCCGGGCGGCGGTCCGTGCCCCCGGCCGGGGGCACCGTGCAAGCACTGCTGGAGGAAGTGACCGTGACCATGACCGGAGCGGAGGCGGCCGCCACCGAGGGGCACGAGGCGGCGGCCCTCCTCGAACGGACCCGCAGTACCGTCAACCCCCAACTGCGCGCGGGCGTGGAGAGCCTGCCCGAGTCCATGCGCCGGATCGCGATGTACCACTTCGGCTGGGAACAGGCCGACGGCACCCCGGCCGCGGGGCAGGCGGGCAAGGCGATCAGGCCCGCTCTCGTCCTCGCCGCCACCCAGGCGCTCGGCGGGGACCCCCGCCGGGCCGTGCGGGCGGCGGCGGCCGTGGAACTCGCGCACAACTTCACGCTGCTCCACGACGACGTCATCGACGAGGACCCGACCCGGAGGAACCGGCCCACCGCCTGGAAGGTGTTCGGCGTACCGGACGCGATCGTCGCCGGGGACGCGATGTGCGCCCTCGCGCTGCGGCTGCTCGCCGAGGATCCGCACCCGGTGGCGGCCAGTGCGTCGGCGCGGCTCGCCGCCTGCGTCATCGAACTGTGCGCGGGGCAGCAGGCCGACTGTGAATTCGAACGGCGCGGGCCCCGGGAGGTGTCGCTCGAAGAGTGCCTCACCATGGCCGAGGCCAAGACCGGAGCCCTGCTCGGCTGCGCGTGCGCGCTCGGCGCGCTCTACGCGGGCGCCGGCGAGGAGGAGGTCGCGGCCATGGACGCCTTCGGGCGCGAGGCGGGCCTGGCCTTCCAGCTCATCGACGACCTGATCGGGATCTGGGGCGACCCCTCCCACACGGGCAAACCGGCGGGCGCCGATCTGGTCGCCCACAAGAAGTCGCTGCCGGTGGTGGCGGCGCTGGCCTCGGACACCGAGGCCGCCGCCGAGCTCGCCGCTCTCTACGCGGGGCCGCTGGACGGGGACGCCGTGCGGCGCGCGGCGGACGCCGTCGACCGAGCGGGTGGCCGGGACTGGGCGCAGAGCCAGGCGGCGGACCGGATGGGCCGGGCCGTGCACCATCTGTCGCGCGCGGTGCCCGACCTGGGGGCGGCGGGAGACCTGCTCGCGCTCGCCGAGTTCGTCACCCGCAGGACACGCTGACCGGCGACGCCGCCGGGCGGTACGGGCGCCTGCGGGGGACCGCGGGCGCCCGTCGGCCTCAACTCCAGGATCTGTCAGGGTGGTTGCGTCAGTTCAGATCCTGATCCTGGAGAAGAGAGGCCGGACTGTGGGCGTGGAGATACGACAGGCGGGGGAGAGCGACCGCGAGGCGCTCGTACGGTTGCTGGACGCGGCCTTCATGGAAGACCCGGTGAGCAGCTGGGTCTTCCCCGACCGTGAGCACCGCGGTCGGGTGCACGGCACGTTCCTCGGTGTCTTCCTCGACGTGGCACTGCGCGAGGGGCGGGTCGACGTCACCGAGGACGGATCCGCCACGGCCCTCTGGCTCCAGGTGCCGGCCGGCCCGCCGGAGGAGGACGACACGCCGGCACGGATGCGGGAGACCGCCGATCCGGACAACGAGCGCGCCGAGATCGTCGGCCGGCTGACCGGCGAAGTGCACCCGCACGACCGGGCGCACGAGTACCTGCTGCTCATCGCCGTCTCCCCGGACCGGCAGGGGGAAGGGCTCGGCACCGCGCTGATCCAACCCGTCCTCGACCGCTGCGACCGCGACGGCGTACCCGCTTATCTGGAAGCGAGCAGCGCGCGCAGCGGCAGGCTGTACGAGCGTCTCGGTTTCGCCTTCACCGGCCGTACGGTCGACCTGCCGGACGGTCCTCACCTGTGGCCCATGTGGCGTGAGCCGGCCGCATAGCCGTTCCGCGGCCCTCACTTCGGTGGCAGCGAGCGGGTGACGATCTTCTCCACCAGCGTGCTCAGTTCGTCCTCCGGGAGCACCTCGGGCAGGGTGAGGACTTCGAGCAGCAGGCCGGTCATGGCCAGGCACAGCACCAGCACGTCGTCCGCGTCACCGGGCAGGCCCGCGTCCAGGTGGAAGCGGACGCTGTCGTCGAGGGCGGCGCGGACGGCGGCGGTGAGCTCCGCGCGCAGCGCGGGGCGCCGGGTGGCTTCCAGGCGCAGTTCGAGCATGGCCAGGCAACCGGTGCGCTCGTCCGCCTGCCGCTGCACGAGCCAGCGCATCAGCTCGGTGACCAGTGCGCGGGAGGGGGCGGGGCGCATGGCCTCGGCGACCCGGGCCGGGTCGGGGGTCATCCGTACATGGATGTGGCGCCCCGCCTGGGTCAGCAGGTCGTCGCGTCCGGTGAAGTAGTTGGACGCGGTACCGGCCGGGCAGCCGGCCCGGGCGTCGACCGCGCGGAACGTCAGCCCACGCGCCCCTTCGAGGGCCAGCACCTCGATCGCGGCGTCGACGAGCGCGGTCCTTCGCTCCGGATTACGGGCCATCGGGCACCTCCCCACTCCCTTTTCGAAAAGGGCCTTGCGCAACCACTACAGGTGGAGCACTCTATCCGTAGTGGTTGTGGGCGGGAAGCGCAGCACCCACCACCCTCCCGTGCCCCACGTCTTCCCACCAGAGGATCGGCTTGCGCAAGCTCACGTACTACGTCGGCATGTCCATCGACGGCTTCATCGCGGCGCCCGGCGGCGCCTTCGACTTCTATCCGATCGGCGAGTCCTTCCTGAAGGACTTCCTCGTCGGCGAGTACCCCGACTGCCTCCCGACCCACCTGCGCCGGCACTTCGGCGTCGACGAGCTGGAGAACAGGCACTTCGACACCATGCTCCAGGGGCGTGCCACGTACGACGCGGCCCTGGAGGCCGGGATCACCAGCCCGTACAAGCACCTGCGCCAGTACGTCGTGTCGCGCAGCATCGCCACGCCGCCCGACCCCGACGTCGAGATCGTCTCCGGTGATGTCGCCGCCAAGGTACGGGAGCTCAAGCAGGAGGACGGTCTCGGTGTCTACCTCGCGGGCGGGGCGAATCTGGCCGCGCAGCTGCTGGAGGAGATCGACGAGCTGGTCCTCAAAGTCTATCCGATCGTGACCGGCTCGGGCGTCCCGGTGTTCTCCGCCGAGTTCCGCGTGTTCGACTTCGCGCTCGAATCGACCCGTACCTTCGACAACGGCACGATTGTCCTGACGTACAGCAAGAAGCGCCAGGCGCAGGGCTGTTCGGGGGACCGCGCACGTACGGGCTAAAGTCCGGGTCATGACAGGAGAGCCATGGGCCGGCTGGTACCGCGACCGCGAGGGTTCGGTCGCCGTCACCTTCGCGGCGGACGGACAGCGGTTGCGCACCCGCATCAGGGGAGTCGGCTTCGAGGGTGACAGCTTCGACGCGCTCGACCCGGTGGCCGCGCTGCCGGCGGACGGCGCGGGGTTCACCCTGTCGGGCGGCTCGTTGTGCGACTGTGTGTTCGAGTGGGACATCCCGATACCCGTGTACGCCGACGGGCGGGTCCACCGCGCCGTCCTCAGCTGTCTGCTCGCCCTCGGGCGGCCGCTTCCCTCGGGCGGCATCGACCGCGAACACCTGGCACTGGCGCTGCACTTCGACGGCGCGGTGTACGCGTCGGAGCGCGCCGAGAACGACTTCGAGCGCGCTCTGACGGTGATTCAGCGGCGCCTGCCGGCCGGTGCGTATCTGAGGGCCTGCATCTCCTGCGCCTTCTCCGACTACCACCCCTCGGGGAGCGGGTTGTTCGGCAACCTGGCCTGCTTCCGCAGGACGAAGGACGAGTACCGGGCGGTCGGGGGCGAGCGGGAGCTGTTCGATCTGTGGGACCTGCGCTCCGGTTTCGTCCAGGAGACGTGGGCCTGCCCGGACTTCGAACGCAGGCCGGCGCGGGGGCCCGGGACGGGGTACCGCGGTGCGTTCCCGTGTGTGCGGGAGGAAGCCGCGGGGGCGGTGTCCGGCTGCGGGCCGTCGGACCCCCTGGCCGCGGAGGCGGCAGGCTAGGCGGGTGCGGGTGTCCTTCCGGGGCCCCGGCCCCGTGACCCCGGTCATCGAGCGGCCGGAGGGGCAGAGCTGCCGCAGTGGCCCTGCCGAACTGCCGCAGTGGCCCCGTCGAGCCTGTCCGGGGCCTGGGGTGGAGCCCCGGCCCGGTAAGGGGCGGAACGGACGTGTGCGTCGACCGGGCCGTCGGCCAAACCGCCGACCGGGGAGCGGCCCCGCCGTCGACGACGGTCTCGGTCCTCGGGGTGGGCGGGCCGGCCCCGAGGCGGTCGCCGTCGGTCCGGAAGGTCGGCTCTTCCCGTTCCGGCAGGACGGTGCCCCCGTACCCGCAAGGCCGTTCTCCTGACGGCTGGTGGCGCCTCGCCCCGGGCTACGCGCCGGCCCCGACGAGGCGCTCCACCTCCTCGCGGGCATGGGTGAAGGGGTCTTCGAGGACGCCGAGGCCGTGTGTGACGAGCGCTCCCTCGTGGAGCAGCGTGAGGATGCCGCCCAGCCGGGCCGCCCCGTCCCGGTCTCCGCTCCGGTCCTTGCCCCGATTGCTGCCTGCGCCCCGGTTGTCGCCGACGCCCCGGGCGAGGTCGGTGAAGAGGGCGAGCATCCACTTCTTCTGGCCGGTGATGATCGCGTACGCCGGGTGGGACGGGTCGCTGATCTCGGCGCGCGCGTTGACCATGCCGCACCCCCTGGGGCTCCTCTCGCGCGCCCACGTGCGCGAGGCGTCGAAGACGGCCAGGATCCTGTCCGCGGGATCCTGTACGGACTCCAGCTGCTCGACCAGGAAGGCCCGCCAGCGCTCGTCCCGGGCGGCGAGGTACTCCACGACGATCTGCTCCTTGGAGCCGAAGCGGTCGTAGAGCGTCTTCTTGGTGACGCCCGCCTCCGCGGCGATCAGGTCGACCCCCACGGCGTGGATGCCGCGCTCGTAGAAGAGGCGCGAAGCCGCGTCCAGGGCGCGCTGCGCGCCGAGGGTCATGGCGATGCGGCGGGGCTTCACGGTGCTGCTGCTCATGTCCCCACCATATCCACCCACTATACCGATCTGTATAGTGCCGCCCCGTGGGGGTAGACCGTCCTGTATACCCGCGAGAGGTGGTGGCTCCTGTGAACGTTCCGCTGTCCGGCGCATTCGTGCTCTGCTGGAGCTCCGGGTTCATCGGAGCCAGGCTCGGTGCGGGAAGCGCCGACGCGGTGACCATCCTGATGTGGCGCTTCCTGCGGCCGGCCGCCGTCCTGGCCGCGGTCGCCGTCACCCCCACCAGAACCGCGTGGCGCGGCCCGACCGCCCGCGACCTGCTGCGCCAGTCGGTGATCGGCGCGCTCTCCCGGAGCGGCTACCCGCTCACCGTCTACTACGCGATCCAGCGGGGCGTCTCCAGCGGCACCACCGCCCTGAGCGACGGCACCCAGCCGCTGGTCGCGGGAGCTCTCGCGGGCCCGCTCCTGCACCAGTACGTCTCGGCACGGCAGTGGCTCGGTCTGCGCCTCGGCGTGAGTGGCGTGGCGATGGTCACGCCGACGCGGGGGCCACTGAAGGCGTCGCTCCATGGGCGTACGCGATTCCGTTCCTCGGCATGCTGTCCCTGGTCGCGGCGACGTTCCTGGAAGGACGCTCCCGTACACCGGCCGCGCCCTCGGTGGCGATGACCGTCCACTGCGCCACCAGCGCCGTCCTCTTCACCGCCCTCGCCACGGCCGCCGGCGCCGCGCTGCCGCCCGCCGAACCGTCGTTCTGGCCGGCGGTCGGCCGGCTCGTGGTGCTCGCCACGCTCGGGGGGTACGGCCTGTACCGGCTGGTCCTGCGGCGCTCCGGGGTGACCGCGGTCAGCACGCTCATGTTCCTGATGGCACCGGTCACCGCGGTCTGGGGCGCCCTGGTGTTCGGCGAGCCCTTCGGCGCGCAGACCGCCGTGGGACTGGTGGCCGGCCTGGCCGCCGTTGTGATCGTCCGGAGCGGACACGGAGACGGACGCGGAGGCGGAGGCAAGGGCGGAGGTGGCGACGGTGATGGTGACGGTGCCCGTCACCGTGCGAAGGAATGCTCCCCGGCCGAAGTCCATTGACGCTGTAAGGGGGCGGCCACCACCGCCGCCCGGCGTGCCCGGCGGTTCGCCGCCGTACCGGCGGAAGCGCAATCAGCAGCAAAGGACATCCTCATGATTCCAGCCATCGCCGTCACCGGAGCGAGCGGTGGGATCGGCGGCCGCGTCGCACGCCGTCTCGCCGGCGCCGGCATCTCCCAGCGGCTCCTCGGCCGCGATCCCTCCCGGCTGCCCGACCTGCCCGGCGCGGTCAAGGCGCCGCCCGCCTCCTACGGCGACGCACAGGCGGTCCGCGCCGCCGTGGACGGTGCCCGCACGCTCTTCCTCGTCTCCGCGCACGAGAGCGCCGACCGCGTGCGCGAGCACAGGAGCGTTGTGGACGCGGCCGTCGCGGCGGGCGTCGAGCGGATCGTGTACGTGTCGTTCCTGGGAGCGGCACCGGACGCGACGTTCACCTTCGCCCGCGACCACTGGCACACCGAGCAGCACATCCGTGCCACCGGCGTGCCCCACACCTTCCTGCGCGACAGCTTCTACCAGGCCGCTTTCCCCGCCATGGCGGGGAAGGACGGCGTGATCCGCGGTCCGGGCGGTGAAGGCCGCGTCTCGGCCGTCGCGCACGAGGACATCGCGGACGCGGCGACCGCCGTACTCCTCGCCGAGGTCGAGGGCCGCGGCGGTCACGAAGGCGCCACGTACGACCTGACCGGCCCCCGGGCCCTGTCGTTCGCCGAGATCGCGGCGGAGCTGAGCCGGGCCGCCGGACGCCCGGTCACCTACGTACCTCAGACGCGTGAGGAGGCGTACGCCTCGCGGGCGGTGTACGGCGCCGAGCCGTGGGAGGTCGAGGGCTGGGTGTCGTCGTACGAGGCCATCGCGAACGGCGAGATGGAGGCCGTATCCGACGCCGTGCCCCGCCTGACCGGCCGTCCGGCCACCGACTTCGCCGAGTTCCTCCGCGAAAACCCCGGCAGCTACCGGCACTTGCTCGATTAGGGGCGGCCGGGTCCGTTAGGGTCCGGTCCCATGCGAACGCGGACGCGGGTGGACACGGCCGAGCGCAGGGCACGTCTGGCGTGGCGGCACCGGCTGGCGGTGGAGGCAAGGTCCGACGACCCGGTGGAGGTCGCGCGCGACCGGTGGCGCTGCACGGCACCGATCCGTCGTCCGTCCATCTCGGCGCACTGGTACGGATGAGGGCGGGCGGCGTCGCGGACGTCGAACGCGCGCTGTACGAGGACCGCTCGCTGCTGCGGCTGCTCGGCATGCGCCGCACGGTGTTCGTCACCTCCCTCGACGTCGCCCCGGTCGTCCAGGCGGCCTGCTCGCGCGCGGTGGCCGCGCGCGAGCGCCGCAAGCTGCTGGAGCTCCTGGCCGCCACGGGCGTCGCCGCCGACGCGGCCGGCACCGAGGAGTGGCTCGCGGGAGCCGAGCGGGCGGCGCTGGCGGCGCTGGAGGCCGGGGGTGAGGTCACGGCCGCGGAACTGGCGGCGGCCGACCCCCGGCTGGGCACCGAGATCGTGCTGTCGAAGGGCAAGGCGTACGAGGGCCGCCAGAAGGTCGCCAGCCGTCTGCTGCTCCTGCTCGCCGCCGAAGGGCTGGCGGTACGGGGTCGGCCGGGTGGATCGTGGACGTCCCACCAGTACCGCTGGTCACCCCTGACCCGGTGGTGTCCGGACGGCCTGGCCGAACTGGACACCCGGGAAGCCGAGACCGACCTGGCCAGGCGCTGGCTGCGCACCTTCGGCCCCGGCACGGCCGACGATCTGCGCTGGTGGACCGGGTGGACCAAGACCCAGGTCAAGCGGGTCCCGGCCGGACTGCGCCCGGTCGAGACCGACCTGGAGGGCGGCGGCACCGGCCTGCTGCTCCCCGACGACCTCGAACCGACGCCCGCCCCCGCGCCGTGGGCCGCGCTGCTGCCCGCCCTCGACTCGACCCCGATGGGCTGGCACGCACGCGACTGGTACCTCGGCGGGCACGCACCCCGCCTCTTCGACCGCGCGGGCAACATCGGCCCCTCCGTGTGGTGGAACGGCCGGATCGTCGGCGGCTGGGCACAGGACGGGGCGGGCGAGATCGTCCGCCGCTACCTGGAGGACGTGGGCCGTACCGGGATTCGGCTGCAGCGACAAGCCGGCCACCACCGGATGGGGAACCGAAAAGATCGCGGCCGCATGGGTGGAACTGATGGGAAGGCTCGGCTACAGCACCTTCGTAGCCCACGGCGGCGACTGGGGAGGCAATATCACCACGGTCCTCGCCGGCAGGTTCCCGGCTGGGCGCAGGAGCGGTACCGGCAGATCGTCCGATGGGGGTCGCCCGGAAGCGGGGGGCATTTCCCGTCACTGGAGGTTCCCGAGTACTTCGTCAAGGACCTGCAAGAGGGCCTCGCGGCAGTGCCGGCCGCTCATCGGTGAGCGCGGCTGGATGCCGCTGGGTGCCGGCACCCGATCACCGCCTGATCCGACTCAAGGCGTTGCCCGACGGCTTCCGGACCGGGCTCGTCGAGACGGCAGGACGTGGCCGGACAGGGCGCGTCGGGTGGGGTCCGCCAAGGCCGGTTCGGCGGTCTGCCGGTGGTCCGTCCGGAGGTGGCGGGGGGTTTCCTCGGCTGCTCCCGCCTGTGGCTCGTGCCGTTCGGCGGCTGTACGGGGCAAGGCAGGGCAGGTGCGGGGCCGCGAAGAGCCTGCCCTCATCGCAGGCGGGACGAACGTGAAGCAGGTCCAGCTCGTACCCGGCCATGTGTCCGCCGTCATCACACTGCGGGTCCATGCCCGCCCGCGGCCGGGAAAAAGAAGACCGCACCCGCTCCGTCATGACCGCCGTGGACGGCGGCCCGCGGACCGGGTGCGGACAGGGGTGGGCGCTGCGTCCCGCGCGGGCGCGGGACGGGCGGCCCGGGCCCGGTCAAGCCTTCTTGGTCTCCCAGAAGATCTTGTCGATCTCGGCGATGTAGTCCAGCGCCTTCTGGCCCGTCGCCGGGTCGGTCGAGGCCTTGGCGGCGCTGAGTGCCTTGAGGGCGTCGTTGACGAGCTGGTGCAGCTCCGGGTACTTCTCGAAGTGCGGGGGCTTGAAGTAGTCGCTCCACAGCACCGAGACGTGGTGCTTGGCGAGCTCCGCGCGCTGCTCCTTGATGACCGTGGCGCGCGCCTGGAAGTGCGCGTCATCGTTGGCCTGCATCTTTTCCTGCGTGGCCTTGACCGACTCGGCCTCGATGCGGGCCTGGGCCGGGTCGTACACGCCGCAGGGCAGGTCGCAGTGTGCGCTGACCTTGACCTTGGGGGCAAACAGGCGGGAGAGCATGTAAGAGCTTCCTTCCTCGTGATCGTCTTCTCAGGGGCGACATTACTCCGTGGGGGAGGGCTTTTCGCGGGTGCCCCCATGGGCTTAGGTCAAAAGTCCAGGGTCAGTATGGGACCGGTGGAGGATCGGACCGGGAGGTGCCGGATGGTGGATCAGGGGCAGGAACCGACCGCGAGGTTCGGGGTGGCCGAGGTGACGGGCCTTTCCATGGTGCCGACGCTGCTGCACCGCGATCAGCTGCTCGTGCACTACGGAGCGACGCTGCGGCCGGGCGATGTGGCCGTACTGCGCCACCCCCTCCAGCAGGACCTGCTCATCGTGAAGCGGCTGGCCGAGCGGCGTGACGCCGGCTGGTGGGTGCTCGGCGACAACCCGGACGCCGAGGTCGTGGACAGCCGGGCCTTCGGCGCGGTGCCGGCCGAGCTGGTGCTGGGGCGGGTACGGGCGCGGTACCGGCCGATCCGGGCCGGGCGTCAGAGGTCGGTCGGGGTGGTGCTGTCCTGGCTGGTGTCGGCCGTGCGCCCCGTGCTCGCCGACCGCTCCGTCTCCAGGCGCTTGCGCGCGCGGTAGGCGGCGACGTTGGCGCGGGTCGCGCAGCGGTCGGAGCAGTAGCGGCGCGAGCGGTTGGTGGACGTGTCCAGATAGGCGTTGCGGCACGGGGCCGCCTGGCACAGGCCGAGGCGGTCCGCGCCGTGCTCGGTGAGGTGGAAGGCGAGACCCATCGAGGCGATGGCGGCGTAACCGGCGGTCACGTTGGACGGGTGGTCGGCGAGATGCATGTGCCAGTCGGGGCGGCCGTCCTCCTTGAGCGTCCCGTGGCCGGAGATCTGCGGGCTGACCGGGAACTCCAGCAGGAGCGAGTTCAGCAGGTCGACGGCGAGCGTCTCGTCGCCCGCGTCCGCGGCCTCGAAGACCGCGCGCAGGCGGGCCCGTACGGACCGGAAGCGGGTGACGTCCGCGTCCGTGGCGCGGCGGCCCGCCGACGTGTTGCCGCCGAAGAGGGATCGGACCGCCTCCACCGACGTGAGGGTGTCCTTGTTGCGGGCCGGCTCCTCGCTGTTGACCAGGCGCACGGCATAGTCCGAGTAATAGGCCAGTTCCACTTGTAGTCCTTACGGGGGCGGTCTAAAGTCTGCGTAATGGGTGGTTCTGCTTCGAGGGTATTACGGAATGGAGTGGAGGAGTTCTGATGGCGGAGACGGACGCGGCGGCGGGAACCGACTGGGCGGCCTGGCAGGAGAGCTGGGACCGGCAGCAGGAGTGGTACATGCCCGACCGCGAGGAGCGGTTCCGGGTGATGCTGGACATGGTCGAGGCGCTGGTCGGCCCCGAGCCGAGGGTGCTGGATCTGGCGTGCGGTACGGGAAGTATCACGGACCGGCTGCTCAAGCGGTTCCCGAAGGCCACCAGTACGGGCGTCGACCTCGACCCGGCACTGCTCGCCATCGCCCAGGGGTACTTCGAGGGGGACGAGCGGGTCACCTTCGTGACGGCCGACCTGAAGGACCCGGAGTGGACCCGTGCGCTGCCGCACGAGTCGTACGACGCCGTCCTCACGGCCACCGCGCTGCACTGGCTGCACAGTGATCCGCTCACCACCCTGTACGGGCAGCTCGGCGGCCTGGTGCGGGCCGGCGGCGTCTTCATGAACGCCGACCACATGATCGACGGGACCACCCCGCGCATCAACGCGGCCGAGCGGGCCCACCGCCACGCGCAGATGGACCGGGCCAAGGCCGGGGGCGCGGTGGACTGGGCCGAGTGGTGGGCCCTGGCCGCCAAGGACCCCGTACTCGCGGAGCCGACCGCCAAGCGGTTCGAGATCTACGGCGAGCACGCCGACGGCGACACCCCGAGCGCCGAGTGGCACGCGCGGACCCTGCGCGAGACCGGCGGGTTCGCGGAGGCGCGGGCCGTGTGGCGCTCGCCCTCGGACGTGCTGGTGCTGGCCGTGAAGTAGCGGGGACAGACACGCGAGAGGGCGGTACGGACCATCCGGTCCGTACCGCCCTCTCGTGTTCAGCTACAGCACCTTCGACAGGAATGCCTTGGTGCGGTCGTGCTGCGGGTTGGTCAGGACGTCGCGCGGGTTGCCCGCCTCGACCACCACGCCGTCGTCCATGAAGACCAGCGCGTCGCCGACCTCGCGGGCGAAGCCCATCTCGTGCGTGACGACGATCATCGTCATACCGTCCTCGGCGAGACCGCGCATCACGTCGAGCACGTCGCCCACCAGCTCGGGGTCGAGCGCCGACGTCGGCTCGTCGAAGAGCATCAGCTTCGGCTCCATCGCCAGCGCGCGGGCGATCGCCACGCGCTGCTGCTGGCCGCCGGAGAGCTGCGACGGGTAGTTCCCGGCCTTGTCGGCCAGGCCGACGCGGTCCAGCAGACGCTCGGCCCGCGCACGGGCCACCGCCTTCGCCTCGCCCTTGACCTGGACCGGGGCCTCCATGACGTTTTCGAGCGCCGTCATGTGCGGGAAGAGGTTGAAGCGCTGGAAGACCATGCCGATGTCCCGGCGGTGCGCCGCGACCTCGCTGTCCTTCAGCTCGTAGAGCTTGTCGCCCTTCTCGCGGTAGCCCACGAGCCGGCCGTCGACCGAGAGCCGGCCGGCGTTGATCTGCTCCAGGTGGTTGATGCACCGCAGGAACGTGGACTTGCCGGAGCCGGACGGGCCGACCAGGCAGAACACCTCACGGGGGGCGACCTCCAGGTCGATGCCCTTGAGGATGTGTGCGGCACCGTAGGACTTGTGTACGCCCTCGGCCTTCACCATGGCGGTCATGTCATACCCCCCTGGGGCTGGTGAGGGACAGCATGTTCGCCTTGACCTTCTGCCACGGAGTGGGTGGCAGTGTCCGCAGCGAACCCCGTGCGTAACGCCGCTCCAGGTAGAACTGGCCGACGCTGAAGATGCTGGTCAGTACGAGGTACCAGACCGAAGCCACGAGCAGCAGCTCCATCACGGCGAACGACGTGGAGCCGATGTTCTGTGCCGCTCGCGTGAGGTCGACGTACGAGACGACCGCCACCAGGGACGACGTCTTGAGCAGGTTGATGAACTCGTTGCCGGTCGGCGGAACGATCACCCGCATCGCCTGCGGCAGCACCACGCGCCGCATGGTCTTGCTGTTGTTCATGCCCAGCGCGTGCGCCGCCTCGGTCTGGCCCTCGTCGACCGACTGGATGCCGGCCCGGACGATCTCGGCCATGTACGCGCCCTCGTTCAGGCCCAGGCCCAGCAGGGCGACCATGAACGGCGTCATGACGTCGACCATCTCGTCCTTGTAGACCGGCCCGAGGTTGACGTACTCGAAGACGAGGCCGAGGTTGAACCACAGCAGCAGCTGCACGAAGACCGGAGTGCCGCGGAAGAACCAGATGTACAGCCAGGCGACCGCGCCGGTGACGGGGTTCTTCGACAGCCGCATGACGGCGAAGACGACGCCCAGTACGAGGCCGATGGCCATCGACAGCACGCTGATCAGCAGCGTGCGGCCCATACCGCCCAGGATGCGGTCGTCGAAGATGAAGTCCCCGACCGTGTCCCATCGGACGTTGCCCTGCGCGAAGGCGTAGGCCAGCGCGCCGAGCAGCGCGACCACGATCACGCCGGAGACCCAGCGGCCCCAGTGGCGGACCGGGATGGCCTTGATCTGCTCGGGGGGAGCGGTGGCAGCGGTGGTGGCTGCACTCTTGGCGACCGGGGAGTCCTCGGGGGGCTCTTCGGCGGGCGCCTTGTCGAACTTGTCAGTCACAGTGACTGCCCTTCAGTGAACGCTTGAGGCGGGAAACGCCGTGATCTACTTGCCGGCGTTGATGGTTGCCTCGGTGACGGCGCTGTCCTTGACGTCCCACTTCTCCAGGACCTTCTCGTACTCGCCGTTCTTGATGATCGCGTCCAGAGCTGCCTTGAGCGCGTCGCGGAGCTCCGTGTTCTTCTTGTTGACGGCGATGCCGAACGGGCCGGCGCCGATCTGGTCACCGGCGACCTCGAAGTCCTTGCCGCCGCCCGCGGTCTTCGCGATGTGGGCCGCGACCGGGTAGTCGTTGAGGTCGGCCACGGCGCCGCCGATCTTCACGCGGGTCTGCGCTTCGGCGTCGGTGTCGAACGACGCGATCTCAAGCTTCTTCTTGCCGCACTTCTTGGCCTGGTCCTTGAAGGTGTCCTCGTAGATCGTGCCGCGCTGGACGGCGACCTTCTTGCCGCACAGGTCGTCGAGGGACTTGATGTTCTCCGGGTTGCCCTTCTTGACCAGCAGCGAGACGCCCGACTCGAAGTAGTCGACGAAGTCGACACCCTTGCCGGCCTTCTTGCCCTTGTCGTCCAGGCCCTCCTGGCGGGCCTTGGTGTCGCTCATGGCCGACATGACGATGTCCTGGCGGCCGGTGTTCAGCGACGTGATGAGACCGTCGAAGGTGCCGCTGGTGAACTCGAACTCGACGCCGAGCTCCTTGCCGAGGGCCGCGGCGATGTCGGGGTCGATGCCGACGATCCTGCCGCCCTCCTCGTACTCCATCGGAGCGTAGGCGGCGTCCGTACCGACCTTGATCTTTCCGGCGTCCTGGTACTTCTTCGGCAGCTTGTCGAAGAGGGGGGCGCTGGACGACTTCGTGCCCTTGGTCTCCTTGGTACCCGAGCCCGAGCCGGTCTGATCACCGCAGGCGGTCAGCAGCATCGTGCCGGCGACCGCGAACGCGCCGACCGCGGCAATCCGGGACTTCCTGGCGGCCGAGCGAGGGGTGGAGCTTGCGGTCATGGTTGGTTCCTCCGGCGGGAAAAAGGGAGTGGCCGAGCGGTCGGGCACACACCTTCGGGTGTCTCGACCTTGTGCGATTACCGGCATCTTGCCATTCGGACTAGCCCATTCAGGTGCTGAGTCATGTCAAAATCGGGTAACGGGTGACCTCCGAATCCCAACAGGCCGGTACATCAAGGCCGGATCTTCTGTTGGCTACTGCCCTTCTGGCCGGAGAATTTCCGGTCCGTCTCGCCATGTGGATGCTAATTGTGTCGCCAAACGGACTTGTCCGCACATGCGTGTATGAGTCGTCACACTTGAGCGATACGGGCTCGTCGGCGGTGCCTTCGGTCAGGTAGAAAAGACGTTTACACCCCTCATCCGGGGCTCAGGGCGCGTGTGCGGCGCGCCCGCGCGTACGTACCTCCTCCCTGTCAAGGCGGGCCAACCGCCGGCGCAGGGAACGGACGCGGTGCCCGCCCACCCCTCCTCAACCAGGAGCGGCCACCCTCAATTGATGAAGACTTAAGGGGTCAGACACATGGCAGCGGAGATCGTCAATCCTCGCAGCGACAGCAGTACGGACCGCAGTGCGGACAGCGGTGCGCAAGGGGCTCCGGAGGAGCCCTTCGATCCGGCCTTCGCCCTGCACCGCGGCGGCAAAATGGCCATTCAGGCGACCGTGCCCGTGCGCGACAAGGACGACCTGTCCCTCGCGTACACGCCGGGCGTCGCCAAGGTGTGCAGCGCGATCGCCGAGAAGCCCGAGCTCGTCGACGACTACACGTGGAAGTCGAACGTCGTGGCCGTCGTGACGGACGGTACGGCGGTGCTCGGGCTCGGCGACATCGGACCCGAGGCCTCGCTCCCCGTCATGGAGGGCAAGGCGATTCTTTTCAAGCAGTTCGGCGGCGTGGACGCGGTCCCGATCGCGCTCGCGACGACCGACACGGACGAGATCATCGAGACCGTCGTGCGGCTCGCCCCGTCCTTCGGGGGTGTGAACCTGGAGGACATCTCGGCGCCGCGCTGCTTCGAGATCGAGCGCCGGCTCCAGGAGGAGCTGGACATTCCGGTCTTCCACGACGACCAGCACGGCACCGCCGTGGTCACCCTGGCCGCGCTGCGCAACGCCGCCCGGCTCACCGGCCGTACGCTCGGCGACCTTCGCGCGGTGATCTCGGGCGCGGGTGCGGCCGGGGTCGCCATCGCGAAGTTCCTGCTGGCGGCGGGGCTCGGTGACGTGGCGGTGGCGGACCGCAAGGGCATCGTCAGCCGGGACCGCGAGGACCTGACGGACGTCAAGCGGGAGCTGGCCGAGATCACGAACCGGGCCGGGCTGACCGGCTCGCTGGAGTCCGCGCTGGCCGGTGCCGACGTCTTCATCGGCGTCTCCGGCGGTACGGTGCCGGAGCCCGCGGTGGCCTCGATGGCGCCGCAGTCGTTCGTGTTCGCCATGGCCAACCCGAACCCCGAGGTCCACCCGGACGTCGCGCACAGGTACGCGGCGGTCGTCGCCACCGGGCGCAGCGACTACCCGAACCAGATCAACAACGTCCTGGCCTTCCCGGGGATCTTCGCGGGCGCGCTCCAGGTGCGGGCCTCCCGCATCACCGAAGGCATGAAGATCGCGGCGGCGAACGCGCTGGCGGACGTCGTCGGCGACGCGCTGGCCGCGGACTACGTCATCCCGTCCCCCTTCGACGAGCGCGTCGCTCCGGCCGTCACGGCGGCCGTGGCGGCGGCGGCTCGCGCGGAGGGTGTCGCGCGACGGTAGCCACCGGCTCCGCCTGTGACGGGCCGTGCCGTGTCCCCGTGAGGGGGCGCGGCACGGCCCTCGCCTTTGGGGCGTGCGGGTGCTCCACACCCTGCCCCCGCTCGTGTGAGCGACGCGTGTCACACCCGTGCGTGGTTCCGTCGCGCGGCGGGCCGCCCTATCGTCATGGTCATGTTCGCCGCCTACGCCGCCCGCATCGACCGCGACCAGCCGCTGAACGGCCTCGAACTGGGCGAACGCCCGGCGCCCGAGGCGAAGCCCGGCTGGACCACCGTCACCGTCAAGGCCGCCTCCCTCAACCACCACGACCTCTGGTCGCTGCGCGGCGTCGGGCTCGGCGAGGAAGCCCTGCCGATGATCCTCGGCTGCGACGCCGCCGGAATCGACGCCGACGGCAACGAGGTCGTCGTGCACTCCGTCATCGGCGAGACCGGGCACGGCGTGGGGCCGCGCGAGAAGCGGTCGATCCTGACCGAGAAGTACCAGGGCACCTTCGCCGAACAGGTCACCGTCCCGGCGTGGAACGTGCTGCCCAAGCCCAGGGAGCTGTCGTTCACGGAGGCCGCGTGCCTGCCGACCGCCTGGCTCACGGCGTACCGGATGCTCTTCACCAACGCCGGCGTACGCCCCGGCGACAGTGTCCTCGTCCAGGGTGCGGGCGGCGGTGTCGCGACCGCCGCGATCGTGCTCGGCAGGGCGGCGGGCCTGCGGGTGTACGCCACCAGCCGCGACGAGGCCAAGCGCAAGCGGGCGGTCGAGCTGGGCGCGGTGGAGGCGTTCGAGCCGGGCGCGCGGCTGCCGCAGCGGGTGGACGCGGTGATCGAGACCGTCGGCGCCGCCACCTGGTCGCACTCGGTGAAGTCCCTGCGGCCCGGCGGCACGCTGGTGATCTCGGGGGCGACGAGCGGCCCGAACCCGCCGTCCGCCGAGCTCAACCGGATCTTCTTCCTGGAGCTCAGGGTCGTCGGCTCGACGATGGGTTCCAAGGACGAGCTGGAGGACCTGCTCTCCTTCTGCGCGGCGACGGGCGTACGCCCGGTCATCGACGAGGTGCTGCCCCTGGACCGCGCCCGCGAGGGCTTCGAGCGGATGGCGGGCGGCGACCTCTTCGGGAAGATCGTGCTGACGACCCCTTGATGGGGCGCCGGTTCTGCTGATGTGCTCTCCGGCACGCGACGACGACGTGGTGCCGGAGGGTTTCCTGTGCGAACTGTCCGCAAAATGGGCGCAGTTGTCTGTACGGTCGCGCTGGTCGCCGGGGCCCTCGCCCCGGCGGCCGGCGCGCGCGAACATGGCCCCGGCGGGGGGAGCGGCAGCGGCGACGGGATCCCGCGGCTCACCGACGACCGCGGGCGCGTCCTCACCCTGCGCGGCTGGAACGTCGAGGACAAGGCGAACCGCGGCGACAAGGCGCTCTCCGCCATCACCGAGAAGCACTTCCGCGACCTGAACGCCCGCGGCTTCAACTTCGCCCGCCTCCTCGTCTTCTGGGACGACCTGGAGCCCCGGCGCGGGCAGTACAGCGCTGCGTACCTCCGCAGGATCGAGCGGATCCTGGACTGGGCCGGGAAGTACGGCGTCCAGGTGCTGATCGACGCCCACCAGGACGTCTTCGGCCCCGCCTTCGGCCACCGCGGCATCCCGGAGTGGGCGACGCGCACCGACGGGCTGCCGTTCACGCCCAGCCCCGACGACTGGTTCTCCGAGTACTTCCAGCCGGCCGTGCAGCGCGCCTTCACCCACCTCTACGAGGACCCGGACCTCCAGCGCGCGCAGGCCGCCATGTGGCGGGTCCTCGCCGACCGGTTCGAGGACCATCCGGCGGTGCTCGGGTACGACCTGATCAACGAGCCGATGGGGGAGCTGAGGGAGGGCGAGGACCTTCCCGCGGCCGCCCGCCGCATCGAGCGCGACCAGATCACACCGATGCACAACCGGCTGGCGGACGCGGTGCGTTCGGTCGACCGCGACACCTGGGTGTTCGTCGAGCCGACGCCGATCGTGGGCGAGGGGGTGGAGACCGGCCTCGGGAGGATCGACGACCCCCGGGTCGTGTACGCCCCGCACTTCTACAACACCGCGATGGAGGCGGGCGCCGACTACGACCCGGCGGCCGGCTGGATCGAGTCGTACGAGGCCGCGGTGACGGCGTACCCGAAGGAGCACGGCATTCCGGTGGTCGTCGGGGAGTGGGGCCCGCTCAACAACTCCCTCCCGAACATGGGGCGCTTCCACCGCGAGGCGCTCGCCTCCATGAACCGCTACAGCTCCGGCTGGGCGGGCTACGTGTGGTGCTACGGCGGCGGCTACTGCGCGGTGGACGGGGCGGGGGGGTTCCGTACGAACAAGGAGCAGACGGCGTCGCCGTACGCGCCCGCCGTCGCCGGCCGGGTGCGCGGGGAGTCGTACGACCCCGCGACCCGCACCTACCGCCTGTCGTACGTCGCCTCGGGGCGCGGCGTCACCGAGCTGTCGCTGCCGTCGCGCGCCCGTGACTGGCGGGTGGAGGCGACCGGGGCGGCGTGGGTGCGAGGGGAGAGTGTCCACGCCCGGCCGGGCGCGCGGATCTCCGTGACGGTCGCTCCGGCCGGTCCCCGCCCCCCCCGTGGCGTCAACCATGGTTGACAACCCCGGTGCGTCAACGTAAGTTGACATGCATGACCGACGCAACGGATCTCGCCGAGCGCGCGGGCGATCACGACCCCCGGGTCGGGCTGCGCGCCGTCGCCGCACTGCGGCGGCTGCTGGAGCAGCTCGAAGCCGTGCAAGTGAGAAGCGCCCGCGCCAAGGGCTGGTCGTGGCAGGAGATCGCGTCCGAGCTGGGCGTCAGCCGGCAGGCCGTCCACAAGAAGCACGGGAGGCATTGATGTTCGAGCGGTTCACGAAGAGTGCCCGGGGCGTGGTGAAGGGCGCGGTCACCCGGGCGGAACGGGCGGACGCGGACTCGGTCACCGAGGAGCACCTGCTGCTGGCCCTGCTGGATCAGGAGGGCACGCGCTCGTCCTCCGTCCTCACCTCGCTGGGGATCACCGGGCGCCGGGAAGCGGTGGCACGGGCGCTGGCCGAGGCGCGGCGCCGGGGCGGCCTCTCGAAGGCCGACCAGGAGGCGCTCGCCGGGATCGGCATCGACGTCGTGGAGATCGTCTCGAAGGTGGAGGAGGCGCACGGCGAGGGTGCGATGCGGGCCGGACGCGGTCCGAGACGGGGCCTGCTGACGGGGCGCCGCCCCTTCACGCGGCAGGCGAAGGACGTACTGGAGAAGTCCCTGCGCGTCGCGCTGGGCCGCGGCGACCGGCACATCGGCGACGAGCACCTGCTGCTGGCGCTGACCACGCAGCCGGGCCCGGTGGCCGACGTACTGACGGAGTACGGCGCGACGTACGGCGCGGTGGAGCGTGCGCTGTCGGAGGCGGCTTAGGAAGCACCCCGGGCCCGTCCGGCGGACGGGCCCTGTGACACTTCTGTGACGGCAGCGCATTCGAGGTGTGGCCGGTGAGTGGGTAGCTTCGTACCCGCACGTCAGCAGGACAGGTTGTGACCCACGCACCGGGAGGGCACGTGGCCGAGGGGCCGGAGTCGACCAGGCGGGTCGACGAATCCGAATTCCTTGAGATGAGCGGGCAGGACCCCGCGCAGGCGAGAGTGCTGCGCAAGTCCCTGGAGGAGCTCGCCTCGGGACGGGGCGGTGAGGCCCTCAGGGAGATGGCCCGGGAAGTCCTCTCGGGGCGCTCGGGCCTGCGGGACGCGGTGAACGTGTCGGCCTACTCCGACCAGCTCGTCGCGCAGGCGGCACCCATGGCCGAGAGGTGGGCGGCGCTCTCCGAGGCCGAACGCGAGGCGCTCGCCGCCGAGGGCGAGCGGAGCATCGCCGAGGAGCAGAACCGCATCGACGAGGAGCGTCGCGCTGCGCCGGGCGACGGCGGCAAGAAGTCCCGCCACGACGGCCGGGGCTGGTCGCTGTACTGAGCGGCGGACGGCCGCGGGGCGCGGGACGGCGCCCCCCTCACACACCAACCTTCCAGGGGCAGGAGCAGACGGTGGGCTTTCGGGTGGAGCCGAGCGCGATCGACGGCTTTTCGAAGCTCGTCGGACGCGCCGCCGACGGCAGTACGCAGGCTGTCGCGTTCACGGGCAACGCGCAGATCGACAAGGTGGCGGGCGGACAGCTCTGGGACCTGGTCGCGGGCGACCACGACAGGTACGTGAGCGAAGCCAGGAAGGCTCTGCAGAAAGCGCAGAGGGTTCTCGGCTCCTCGGCACAGGAACTGTCCAAGTCCGCGAAGTACTACCGCGAGACGGACCGGGGTGAGGCGTCGAAGATGGACGCCACCTTCCCCGGGTCCAAGGGAGCCGGTTCCCCGCCGGACGGCGGGAACGCGGGCGACTTCTCCGACGCGAGCAGCGCCGCGGACCTCCTGAAGACGCCGTCCGAAAGCGGCAACCCGCTGGTCCAGTACGGCCAGGGGCACGCCGACGAGTACAGCATGAACCCGGTCCAGAAGACCCTCGGCAGCATCCTCGACCTCGGCAGCCCCTCGGCCATGGCGGTCGAGGCGTCCAAGCTGCTCTTCGGCTTCGATCCCTTCGGCGAGCTGAACAACTGGATCCTCGGGGACTGGAACAAGTACAACGACTGCGCCGACGTATGGGGAAGCCTCGGCGGGTTCTGCGACGCGGTGGCCGCGAACCTGCGGAAGGGCACCGGGAACGCCGCCCTGACCTGGAACGGGAACGCCTCGGACGCCGCCCGGGTGTACTTCGACGAGTTCACGAAGAAACTCGCCGAGTTCAAGGACACCTTCGACTCCCTGCAGACCAGTTACAAGCAGGCGGCGCAACTGGCGTTCCAGTTCGCCGAGTTCCTGAAGTCCTTCATGGTCATGTTCTGCGACGCCCTGGTCACCTGGCTGGTCAACCTGGCCGCCGCCCAGGCCGCCAACCTGATTCCGGTCGGTGGGCAGGTGGCGTCGGCCGCCATGTTCGCCCTGGCCGCGGCGCAGGCGCTGCGGATCATGAAGATGTGGTCCGACGCGGCGCAGAGCTTCAACCAGATGCAGATGGCCCTGACCGCGCTCGGCCTGGTGATGTCCGCGGCGGTGAACGGCTTCTCGGCGGCGGACGGCTTCCCCGAGGTAGCCTCCAGCGGCTACGACCACGCCGCGGTCTAGGGAGGACGGACCCCGCATGCCTTTCCCGTACGGTGACATCGACAGCCTGGAGACGTTCCTCTCGAAGGTCCGCCTCGGGGCCTTCGTGACCGTCCCCGCGTACCTGGCGCTCCTGTTCTTCCTCGCCGGGGAGGAGGGCTGGCACTGGAGCTTCCTCGTGCTGTGCGTACTGCCGCCCCTCACGGCGTTCCTCGGCTTCCGGGCCAAGCGCGACATCCGCCCGGGGCTCGCGACGGCGGCCCTCGTCCTGGCCGTCGCGCCCCTCCCGCTGGTCGCCGCCATCGAGCTGCTTTAGCCGTGCCGGCCGCCCGGGGCTTCCCCTCCGGGCCGTGCCACGGCCCGGAGGAAGGCGCCCGCGAGGAGCACGAGGGGGGCGCGCGGGAAGCGCCCTAGACCTCCGGGCTCCGCAGGACCGCGCCGATGTGGGCCGCCGCCGTGGACAGGTGGCGGCGTGCCTCGCGGAGCTGGTCATCCGTCACGCCCCGGTCGCGGGCCGCGTCGCGGATGTCGTCGCGGAAGCGGTCCAGGAGGCGCTCCAGGTCGCGGGCCGGGTCGCCGGACGGGGGCTCCTGGGCCCACTCGGGCTCCGCGGGCGCGTCCGTACGCGCGGCCTCGGCCTCGGCGGGCTCCGTGACCGGCCCGGCGCCCGGCGCCGCGTCCCGCTCCGGTCCGGGCTGCGGCCGGCCGCCGAAGAAACCGAACTCCTTGGTGATCTCGGCGAGACCCTCCCGCACCCCCTTCGGCCAGTCGCCCCGCGCGAAGTGGTCCTGCACCTGCTCCTGCACCCGCTGTGCGATCCGCTGCATCTGCTCCTGGGCCTTCTCCTGGGCCTGCTGGGCCTGGTGGCGCGCCTGCTGCGCCTCCTCGCGGGCGCGGCGGCTCTCGTCCTTCGCGCGGCGCGCCTGCTCCTTCCACTCCTGCTTCGCCCTGCGCAGCTCCTCCTTCGCCGCGCGCCACGCCTCGCTGTCGCCCAGCCCGTCGCCGAACGCGCCCTCGCGGCCGCTCCCCTTGGGCTGCGACGCGGCGTCGCGCAGGGTCTCGCTCGCGGCGGCCCGCATCTCGCGGCGCAGGTTGCCCGCCGCGCCGCGTACGTCGTCGCGGATCTCGGCGGCCAGCTCGGAGACCGACTCGCGGATCTCCAGCTCCAGGTCCGCCAGTTCTCCGCCGCGGCCGGCCAGTTCGGCGCGGCCCGCGTCGGTGATCGAGTAGACCTTGCGGCCGCCCTCGGTGGCGTGCGTGACCAGGCCCTCGGCCTCCAGTTTGGCGAGGCGCGGGTAGACGGTGCCTGCGGAGGGGGCGTACAGGCCCTGGAAACGCTCCTCCAGGAGGCGGATCACTTCGTAACCGTGGCGCGGAGCCTCGTCGAGCAGCTTGAGGAGGTACAGGCGCAGACGGCCGTGGGCGAAGACGGGAGGCATGTCAGAGCACCTTCTTGTCGGCCGGGGTGTGGGTGGGCGGGGTGTCCGCGGGTGGGGCGCCGTCGGTCTCCGCGCCGTGCGGGTCCTGGCCGGCCGGCGGGCGGCGCAGCAGGGCGATGGCGCCGGAGACGGTCGTCGCGCGCAGCCGGCCGTCGCCCGTGCCCAGCCTGCCCGTGATCCTCTTCGCGCCCCACTGGCCGCTGACCCGCAGGCCCTCGAAGGCGTTGGAGAGGGAGCCGCTCGCCGTGTTCGCCTCGACCGTCGCGTCGGCCGGGTGCGGCAGACGGATGGCGACCCCGCCGGAGACCGTGGTCAGGGTGATGTCGGCGGGTTTCCCGGCGGGGGCCACGTCGACGACCATGTCGCCGTTGACGGAGTCGGCCCGTACGGAGGAACCGGAGCCGTCGACCACGGTCAGGTTCCCGGAGACGGAGTGGAAGCGGAGGCTGCCGGTGACGCCCTGGGCCTCCAGGCTGCCCGAGACCGTGTCGGCGCGGACGGCGCCGGAGAGACCGACGAGGGTGGTGTCGCCGCTGATGCCGCGCACGGTCGTACGTCCGCGGATCCCGGAGACGACGGCGCCGGCGCCGATCACGCCGACCTCGACGGAGGTCCCGGCGGGGACGGCGAGGGAGACGACCGCGCTGCGCTGCCGGTTCTCGGGGTCGAGCCGCTTGAGGAAGTCGTGCCGGGGCAGGTCCCCGTACGCGACGGTGAGGGTGCCGTCCCGGTGGGACACGGTCAGCGGCGGGCCCTCGATCCCGGACACTTCGAGGCGGGCGGGACCCTCCTCGACGCCGACGACGTTCACCGTCCCGTTGACGATGCGCACGCTGAGTGCCGTCACCGGGTCCTCGAAGGTGAGTTTTCGCGGCTCGGCGACCGCCCACGTCGGCTCTGTCATGCTGCCCTCCCCATCTGACCGGACAGACGCAACATATCGCGTCTACGAATAAACACGATATATCGCGGGCCTCTGAAGTCAAGGGGCACATCGACGCGGGCAGCTCACTCATATGCGCCGAATGCGGGCAAATTGCCCTAGCGTGAGGGCATGGACGCGACATCCGGATCCGGGCCCGCGGGGGCCTTGCTGCTGTGCGGGGCCGAGCCCGATGCGGTACGCCCCGCAGCCCGCCTGCTGCGCGAACAGCTGCTGCTGGCCCCGGCCGGTGACCGGAGCGGCAGGAGCGGCTCCGCGGAGCGGTGGAGCGTGCTCGTACCCGAGGGCAGGCCGTGGCTGGACGGCGGCGAGCCGGTCGACCGGGTGCTGGCGGGCTGGGCCACGGCGCTCGCCGTCGGCGTCAGCTGGCCGGTCCTCGCCCTGTGGTGGGACGCGGACCGGGCCGGCTTCACGCTCGCTTCGGGTTTCCGGCGCCAGGTCGGCTACGTATGGCTGGCGGACGGCACGCCGGCGGGCGAGGACGAGGCGATGCGCACGTTCGCGGCGCGGCTCGGGCTCGATCCGGTGCTCGACATGGAGGCCCTGGAGGCGCTCACCCGGCCCGACCCCGACGCGAACGCCAGGAGCCGCCTGCTCGGTGTGGCCGCCGTGCTGTCCCGCTCGGGCCTCGCGCTCCCCGCGGGCCTGGCCCCCGGCGAACCGGCCGCCCGGCTGCGGGAGGCGGCGCTGGCGCGGCCGGACACGGAACCGGTCGAGTGGCAGGGCCGGTGCGACGCGGTCCGTACGGAGTCGGGCACGGCCGAGGACGGTTCCCCCGCCGGCCCCTGGACGCGCGGCCCCGGGATCCGCGTGCTGATCGCGGCCCAGCTGGCGGCCGGCGTCCCGCTCGCCCTGTGGGGCCTGCGGCGGCGCAGCGGCGGCTGGGCGTTCGCGGGGGCGGTGCTGGTGGCGCAGGGCACGCTGGGCCTGGCGTACGAGCGGATGCGCGCCGGCCGGACGCCCGCCCGCGACCGGTGAGGCGAGGGGCTACTCGTCCTCGTCCTCGTCGTCCAGGCGGGCCAGCCAGGTCGCGAGGCGCTCGACGGGGACCTCGAAGTCCGGGTTGAGGTCGACGAACGTACGCAGCTGCTCGGCGAGCCACTCGAAGGTGACTTCCTCCTCGCCGCGCCGCTTCTCCAGCTCCTCGATGCCTCGGTCGGTGAAGTACAAGGTGTTGCTCCGTGGGGTGGACAGGGATGGACAGCGGTTGTTCCAAGCCAGGATAGGCACTGATCCCCGGGGCCTCGCGCTCGTACCCGGCAGCGATTAACCTTCACCATTCATCGCGTGGGGAGCGGGGGACGCTGTGGCCAATGGGATCGCACAGGTTCGGCTCGACGACGGGACCGTCGTCTGGGCCCGTGTCAGCGAGGTGCAGGAACTGGACCGGGGCGGCGGCTTCCGGGACACCGGGATCGGCGACCGGGTCGTCTCCATGGCGGGCGGGCTGACCGACGTCGTCCAGGGCGTGGTGCAGTCGCTGCGCGCCGGGCTGCGCCCCCCCGCCCCCGTCGAGGTCGCCGTGACCTTCGGTATCGAACTGTCCGCGCAGTCCGGCAAGGTGATCGGGGTCCTCGCGGACGGCGGAGGCACGGCGTCCGTATCCGTGTCCCTGACCTGGACCGAACCGGTCGCGGACCCGGGCGCGGGCACGGCCCCGGGTACGGGTGCGGCCCCGGGCGCGGGACCGGATCCGGATCCGGATCCGGGGCCGGGGCCGGGCGCAGGGCCGGCGACCGTGCCCCGGCCGTCCGCCCCCGGCGCGGCATGAGCGCGCCGTGAACCCCTTCGACGAAATGGTGCGCCCCTCGCTCGTACGCATCGCCGCGCCCGGAGGCGGGTATGACCCGCACGGCGCCCACTACTGGGGCAGTGGTTTCTTCATCGCCCCCGGCTGGGTGCTGACCTGCGCCCATGTCGTGGGAAAGGGGGAGGCCGCGGTGTGGAGGGGAGAGCGCGCACTGGGCATCACGTGGCAGGGCGGCGTGACCACGGGCGAGGTCGTCCTCGCCAAGCCGCGGCCCGCCGACCCCGAAGAGCCCCCGTACCACTGGGAGTTCCCCGACATCGCACTGGTCCGTGTCCCGGACGCGCGGGACGCCGCCTGCGTCTGGCTCGGCGAGCGGCCCCCGGCCGTCCCCGCCGACGTGAGTCTGCACGGCTGGTCCAGGGAGACCGGCGACCTCGGCATACGGCACGGCGTCGGCCGGGCCCACGCCACCGACGGCAAGGCGCTGCTGCTGCGCGGCAGTCTGCCCGTCGAGGGCTGTTCGGGAGGCCCCGTCGTCGACCTGGTCCACGGCGCCGTCATCGGCATGAACAAGGGGCGCGCGGAGCACGAGGGGGCCGCCGTACCCATCACGGCCCTGCGCGAGCTGCACGACCTGCCGGGCGGCGGCATCCTCCACACCGTCCTGCGCGAGCACGACCGCCACCACCTGCGCCGGTTCCGCAGCACCACGTCCGGCGGCTGGACCAGGGCGCAGGCCGGCCTGCGGGCCAAGGGCGCCCCCGGGTTCGGCCCCGCCGTGCGCGCGCACCTCTTCGGCCGGTTCGCCGAACTGCCGCCGCCCACCGGGCCCGGCGAGGTCATGACCCTCGTGGACGACGTCAAACGCCGGGTGCTGCACCGCGATTACCAGTCACCCATCGAACACGACCCCCGCACCTGGCGCGACGGCGCCGGTCTGCTGTACGACCTGCGCGGCCAGGAGGGCGGGCACGACCTCGACGTCGACGCGGTGCTGCTGTACGCCGCCAAGGTCGTCAGGCACCTCGCGAGCCGGGACCGTGACCGGGGCCGTGACCGCGACGGGTCCGGAAGCCCCCACCGGGCCGCTCTCACCGGACTCGGCGAGTGGATCACCACACAGGGCGAGTCGGCGCACCAGGCGATCCGCGAGGAGATCGCGCAGGTCCTGGACCTCCGTGAGGAGGACGCACCCGGACCGGGAGACGGCTCGGATCCCGGCTTCACGTTCGGGTCCGTACGGGAGCGCCCGGCCGGGCAGGCTCGCGCCGACGTGCTCGTCGAGATCGACCCGGTGCACTACGGCGACCGCTACCCGTGGCGCGTCAAGCTCCTCTACGAGGGGCGGACCGTCAGCCCGCTGTACGGCGACGACCGCGGTGTGCCCCGCTCCCGCCTCCGCGAGACCCTGCGCGAACCGCTCGCCGACGCCCTGCGCCGCGGGGACAGCGGGGAGCACCTCGCGGCGGTCGAGGCCCTGCTGCCGCGCGAGCTGTTCGACGAACCCCTCGACACCTGGCGGCTGTCGCCCGAGGACGAGGTCTTCGACGAGCACAGCATGGCGCTGGGGGAGCGCCGCATCGTCGTCATACGGGACCGCAGGCGCCGCGACCGCCCCGCGAGCCCCGAATGGCGCCGCCGCTGGAAGGCCGCCGTCCGCGGGCCGCTCACCGTCGTGCCGCTGCGCGGCGAGGTCCCCGCGTCCGGACACGGCCCCGGCGCCCGCCGGGAGTCCCGCAGGGCCGCGTACGCCAGGCTGTCCGACGCGGGGGACGGCACCGTACCCGTGTACTGCGGGCCCGTCGGCAGCGGTGACGGGCTCGACGCGATGGCCGCCGCGCTCGCCGCCGGGCACCCGCTCGCACTGTGGCGCAGATGCGGACGGGACCACAGCGACTGCCGGGAGTTCCAGACGCGCGCCGACGAACTGCTGGCACGCGCCGACGGCGTGGACGGACTGCACCGGCGCATACGTGCCCTGCGCATCATCTCCATGGACCCCGACGCGACACCCGACACGGTCGCGGAAGCGGCCTGGGCCGGCTCCATGGCCGTACTTTTCGACCCGCCCGACCGCCCGCCGTACGACGGTGTGCCGCTGAGGGTGCCGCAGCAGCTGTCCGGACCCGGCACATGACGACCCGTCAGGGCATGCCTCGAATGCCTGGCCGGTTCCCGGGGACCGGGCCGGAATCCGGGTCGGCAGAGCGGGACTCGAGCGGTAACCTCGGCAGCCCCGACAGCCGCACGACCGTCGGATCCGGCTCCGTTCCCACCTACCCGCGAGGTGAAATTCAGTGACAGACTGGCGGATCTATCGCGGCGCGGGAATGCCGCACGACGGAGTCCAGCGGTTACCCGGCCCGCCTCCGTGGCGTGATTTCGCCGCCGTGGGACCGGACGCCGCCGACCCCGCGGACACCGACCCGAGCGCCGCCCGCAGACTCGGTGTCCAGCGCCGGCTGGTGGAGAACCACCACCCCAGGCCCGCCGAGGCCGACGCGGTCAACGCGGCGCTGTACCTGCGCCGCCCCCTGCTGGTGACGGGCAACCCGGGCACCGGGAAGTCCACCCTGGCGCAGGCCGTCGCGTACGAACTCGGCCTCGGCCGTGTCCTGCGCTGGCCGATCGTCAGCCGTTCCGCGCTCCAGGACGGGCTCTACCGCTACGACGCCATCGGCCGCCTCCAGGACGTGCAGCTGGAACGGGCGCAGGGCGGACCGGGGGCGGCCGCCCCGGCCCCCTCGGCGCCCTCGAGCATTGGCTCGTACGTACGCCTCGGGCCGCTCGGCACCGCGCTGCTGCCGTCCGAACAGCCGCGGGTGCTGCTCGTCGACGAACTCGACAAGAGCGACCTCGACCTGCCCAACGACCTGCTGAACGCCCTGGAAGAGGGCGAGTTCGCCATCCCCGAGCTGGAGCGCATCGCCGACCGCGAGCCGGTCGTGGACGTCCTGACCGACGACGGCCGCAAGGTGCCGGTGCGCGGCGGCCGGGTCCGCTGCACGACCTTCCCGTTCATCGTCCTCACCTCCAACGGCGAGCGGGACTTCCCCGCCGCGCTGCTCCGCCGCTGCATCCAGCTGGAGCTCGAACCGCCCGGCGAGGAACAGCTCACCGCCATGGTCGAGGCGCACCTCGGCAGTGACGCGGCGATCGAGGGACGGGATCTGATCGAGCGGTTCCTGGGCCGCGCACCGGGCGAGGTCATCGCCGCCGACCAGCTCCTCAACGCGCTCTACCTCACCCAGCACGCCCCTCGCGCGGAGCGCGTCACGCGGGAACGCATCGCCGAAATGCTCATGCGGCCGCTCGACCGCCCGAGGTGAGGACCGGATGGACCTGGGGGAACTCGTCGGCAGGCTGAGGAGCGGCGGCCTCGACCCCACGGCCGAGGAGATCGCGGACGCCGTCTGGCTGGCCCGGTGGCTTCCGCCGGACCGTACGCCGCCGGGTGTCCCCGGCGGCCCCCCGGAGGAGGACCGGGACGCGGACGGGGCCGGGCGGGCGGCCCGGCCCGACCCGGCCGGCACCGGCCCGGATTCCGGCGCCGGCTCCGACGGGCCGGGTCCGGCCCGGGGCCCCGGCCCCGTGTCGCTCTACGCACCCGGCGGCAGGAGCCGGACCGCGGGCGCCGCCGGGGCTGCCGGGGCTGCCGGGCCAGGGTTCCCCGTACGCGCTCCCGCGGCCGCCGCGCTGCCCGGACTGCTGGGCCTGCAACGCGCCCTGCGCCCCCTGCGCCACCGCGCCGCCGCCGTGCCCCCGGCCGCCGGCGGGCGCCTCGACGAGGACGCCACGGCCGAGCGCAGCGCCATGTCCGGTGTCATCAGCCCGGTGCTGCGCCCCTCCGGCCGCCACCGCGTGGACATTCAGCTGCTCATGGACACCGGGCCCGCGATGGCCGTCTGGGAGCGCATGGTCGAGGAGCTGCGGCAGGCATGCCAGCAGTCCGGTGTCTTCCGGGACGTCCAGGTCCACCAGCTGTACGACGCCGGGGCCGGCGGCGCGCCCCTCATCGGCACCACGACGGGGCCCGGCGGTCACACCCGGCTGCGCCCCGCCGACCAGTTCCACGACCCCACGGGCCGCAGGCTCACCCTCGTCGTCAGCGACTGCGTCGGCCCGCTGTGGCAGCAGGGCCGCGCCCAGCGGCTCATCCGCCAGTGGCCGCGCCGCTCCCCGCTGGCCGTCGTGCAGCCGCTGCCGCCCCGCCTGTGGGCCCGTACCGCACTGCCCGCCGAGCCGGGGCTCCTGGTGCGGTCCGCGGTGTCCGGCGGGCGCACCGCGTTCGTTCCGGACGAGGAGCCGTGGGAGCCGCTGGGGGCGACGGCCAGGCCGGTGCCGGTGCTCACGCCGACCCCCGAGGCGTTCGCGTCCTGGGCGCGGCTGCTGTCCGACCAAGGCGGCAGTACGGTGCGCGGCTGGGCGGCCTGGGCCGACGCACCCGAACCGGAGGCCGCCGCCGAGGAGCGGGCCTTCCCCGCCGTGCCACCGCCCCTCCCGCCCGACCGCAGCGCGGACGAACTGCTGCGCGCCTTCCGGGCGAACGCGTCGCCCGGCGGCGTCCGCCTCGCCGTCCACCTCGCGGCGGCGCCCCTCACCCTGCCCGTCATGCAGCTGGTGCAGCGCGCCATGCTGCCGGACACCGGCCCGATGGAGCTCGCCGAAGTGCTGCTCGGCGGGTTGCTCAGGCAGCTGCCGGGGCCCGGCTCCCGGCCCTGCTACGTGTACGCGGACGGGGTGCAGGAGCTGCTGCTGAACTCGCTGGGCCAGGACGCGGCCGCGCTCGTGCTCAAGCACTGCTCCTCGTACGTGGAACGCAACTTCGGCAAGGGCGCCCGCAACTTCTCGGCGCTCGCCGCCGCCACGCTCTCCGAGCGCGGCGCCGCACCGGACCCCGCCCTCCCGCAGGACCGGCGCCCGGACGGGGAGGGCGGGCCGGACGAGGCGGACGACGCGGCGGGCGCCGAGCCCGAACTGTTCGCCCGCGTCCCGGCCCGGGTGCTGCGCTTCTACCAGCCCGACCTCGTCACCCCCGTACCGCTGGACGAGGCCGAACGCCTCCTGGACCAGTGGCGCGCACAGGCCGACCCGTCCCTGCTCCGCCGCGCCCGCGAGCGCGCGGAGGCCGCGCTGCGCGGCACCGGAGCCCACGGCGGCGGGCCGGACACCGGCCCCCCGGCCGGCCCCCCGGCCGGCGACGCGGCCGGGGGAGCGCGGGCCGGAGTCGTGCTGGGGCGGGTGCTGTTCGCGGAAGCCGGGACTTCGGCCGTGCGCGGCACCGACCGGGCGGGCGAACTCCTCCTGCGCGCGGCACGGACGCTCGCCGAAGCCCGCGACCGCGCCCCGGAAGACAGCCGGGAGCGGGCCGACGCCCGCCTGGAACTCGCCGCCGTTCACCACGCGCTGTGGCGGCTGACGCACGACGCACCCCACCTGGAGGCGGCCCTGGACGCGCTCGCCGGTGACGCCTCCGGTTGGCCCGCCGGGTCCCGCAGGGCGCTGCACCTGCGCCGGGGCAGGCTGCTGCTCGTACTGCGCCGGGCCGAGGAGGCGGTACGCGAACTCCGCACCGGATGTGCGGCGCTGGACGCCGAGGGCGCCCCCGACGGCCTCCGCTGCCCCGCCCTCCTCGATCTGGCCGAGGCCCTGCGCGCCGCGGACGCCCCGCACGCGGAGACCGCCGAGGTCCTGGCCCGCGCAGGACAGGCCGCCGGCGAGGACCTGGCGCTGCGCCTGCGCTGCCTGACCGCCCAGGCGCGGCTGCACGACGCGGCGGGCGACCATGCCGCCGCCGACCGGGCGTACGAGGCCGCTTCCGGCCTCGCACCGTCCGACAGCGCCCGGCGCTGCGAACTCCTCATCGAGTGGGGCGAGTCGCTGCTGCGCCGCGCCGCCGCCGAGACGGGGACGGCCGACGAGGGCGCCGTCGGCCGGGCGGAGAGCGTCCTGCGCGAGGCCCTGGCCGCGATGCCCGCCCGTTCCCCGGCCCGCAGCCGGCTGAACCTGCTGCTCGGCAGCGCACTGGCGCTCCGCTTCCAGCGGGTCGGCTTCCTGCCGGACCTGTACGAGGGCCGCCACTTGCTGGAGGAGGCCGCGAAGCGGCTGACGGACGCAGGGGTGCGGGCCCAGGCATGGCTGACGCTGGGCAGGGTGAGGTTCGAACTCGCCCAGGTGTCGGCCGCGACACTGCTGTCCGACGCACTCCAGGCGTACGAGAACGCGCAGCGCGACGCCGACGGCGCGCACGGCGCCCGGCCGGGCTCCCGGACAGCGGCGCGGGCGCTGTACGCCCAGGGCTGCACACTGGAGTCCATGGGCCGTACCGGGGCCGCGCGCCGGGCGTTCGAGCAGGCGCACGACCGCTGGCAGCGGTTGATCGCGTCCCTGGCCGAGGTGGACTGGGCGGAGGCCGGGGCGCCGCGGGAGCGGATCGGCCGTCTGCGGGAGCCGGGCCGGGGGGCGGAGGCCCGGACGGACGACCAGTGGCCGGCCGGGGCGGACCGGCGGCGACTGGCGCCCCCCTGGTGGCCGTTCACCGGGGTAAGGGCCGGTTGACCGGAGTGAAGTCGAACATGTTTCTGTTTCACCGGTCTCGGGAAGAACTGGGCAGCCGCTGCGGCCGTGCGGGACGGGTGCCGGCGGGAGGGAGTCGGGCGTGTCGCACAGGAACACCGTGGTTGCCGGCCAGGGGCGGGACGCCGGAAGGACTCCGGCCGCGCCCGACCTCACCGACGTCGACCTGCGGACTTTACGAGTCATGGACGATCCGGGGACGGCCGAGGCGGTCGGCCGCGTGCTCGACCGGCCCTGGGAGCTGGCGGAAGCCTGGTGGACGACCGACGAGCCGGGAAACCGCTGAACAGCGGCGCTTTCCGGACAGATGGATAGCACCGTCGACTGATGCGGGCCGATGCCGGGGCGCGGACGCCGGCGAAGGGGGACCGGAATGACGCCGGCCCCTCTGTCCTCCGCCCTCCTCACCCAGCTCGCCCGCACCAGACCCGGCTCCGCCTGCACCGCCGCGCTGCGGGCCGGGCTGCACGCCCGCCGGCTGCTGCTCCTGAAGTCCCTGCTGACGCGCGTGGACCGGCAGCGGACCGGCACCGACCCGTTCACGCGTGAACGCTTCCACCGGCACTGGGCCCTGCTGGAGCACGCCGAACGGCGCGACCCCGCGGTGGTCCGCGACGCGGTCGACTACCCGCTGACCGGTGCCTGGCTGGCCGGGGCCCTCACCGCCCCCGAAGGCCCCTCCCTCGACCGGCACCTCGCGTATTTCGGGGGGGTGGCGGCCACCGCGGCCGTGCGCGCGGGCTGCGACCTGCGCCTCACGCTCGACGCTCCCGGCGGTGTGCTCTCCCTCCCCGGCCTCGGCGCCCTGCGCTGCCCGGCACACCGGGCCGAACTGCACGCCCGCGGCCGTACCGTACGGATCACCGGAGGCGGCCGGACCGGCGCCCTCCTGCTGCGGCGCACCACCGGCCGGCCGGGCCGGTCCGCCGGCGGCGGACCGGGCTGGTCGGGGCTGCGCACCCTGCCCGGAACCGGCATCGTCCTCGACGACCTGGACCCCTACCGGGTCCCGCCCGGCGCCGCCACGATGCCCGCCGCGGACCGCGCCACCGTCGCCCGCGAACCCTGGCCGCGGCTGTGGAGGAAGGCCCTCGCCCTGATCGGGGGGACGGACCCCGGGCGGGTCTCCGAAATCCTGGCCGTGCAGCGGGTGGTCGTGCCCCTCGCCCCCGTGGACCCCGCCGCGTACGACGGGCCCCGCCCGATGAGCGCGACGCTGCGGGCCGCGCCCGGCGGCGTACTGACGTCCCTGCCGGCCGGGGCCGACGAACTGGCCGAGGTGCTGGTCCACGAGACCCACCACACGAAGCTGGCCGCCCTGCACGAACGCGTTCCGCTGTACCGGCCCGGCGGCGGGGAGCTGCACCGGGTCGCCTGGCGGCCCGACCCCCGGCCGGTGGCGGGCGTGCTCCAGGGCGCGTACGCCCATCTGGCGCTCACCGATCTGTGGCGGCGGGCGGCCACCGCCGCCGATGTCCCGGCTCCCTGGCGGCGGCGGGCCGCCGAACAGTTCGGCCGGCATCGCGGACAAGTGGCACAGGCATTGTCCGTACTGCTTGAATCCGATGAACTGACCATTGCGGGAAGGGAGTTCACCGGGGGCATGCGAGAACACCACGCGAGCCTCGGTGCGGCTCGGCAGGGCTTTGAGTGACACTGTGTCGACCGGCCGTGACGGTCGGTCGACGGGCACTGGCGGAGTAGGACAGGGAGACGTGCAGATGGTGGATCAGCGGCGCTCGGGCGGGGCCGGTGCGGCGGACCGTGGCGGCCAGGGCGGGCCGGAACACTTCCTCGTGGTCTTCCCCGGCTACCACCGGCCCTGGGCCAACTGGATCGGGCAACGCCTGGAAGCCCACGGCCAGCGGGTCACGCTCCAGCGCTGGGACCCGCCCCGCGAGGTGCCGCTGGAGGAGTCGCTCGGCGACCTGCTGCTGTCCAGCGGGCGGATCCTGCTCGTCCTCAACGACTGGTTCTTCGAGCTGGGGCCCCGGGCGCCCGGCGAGTGGAACGACGTCCTGCGGGGATACGTGGCCGCGCACGCCGAGCGCTTCGCCGCCGTCAACCTCACCAACCGCCAGCTGCCGCCCGCCACCGCCGTGCTCGAACCGGTCAGCCTGTGGAGCGCGGGTGAGCAGGAGGCCGAGGAACGGCTGCTCGGCAGGCTCGGCATCGACTTCCGGCGCGCATCCGGCCGCCGCCCGCAGGCCACCGGCTCGCGCTTCCCGAACACGCCCCCCGAGATCTGGGGAGAGGTGCCGCGCCGCAACGGCCGTTTCACCGGCCGCGACGACCTCCTCACCGAACTCCAGGAACGTCTGGCCGAGGCCGAACGAGGCAACTCCGCCTGCACGCTCCTGGGCATGTCCGGCATCGGCAAGACCCAGCTCGCCGCGGAGTACGCCCACCGCTTCAGCACCGACTACGACGTCATCTGGTGGGTCAACTCCGACGACCGCAACATCCAGCGCGACCGCTTCGGCGAGCTCGCCGTCGAACTGGGCCTGCACAGCGGCAGCGAGCCCGGCGAGCGCATCCGCGCGGTGCGCGAGGCGCTGCGGCGCGGTGAACCGTACGGCCGCTGGCTCGTCATCTTCGACGGCTGGGACGACACGGAGGGCGCGAACGTCCTGCTGCCGCACGGCCCCGGACACACCATCGTCACCTCCCGGAACAGGGGCTGGGGCGACTACACCGACGTACTCGAGGTCCCCAGCTTCGACCGGGCCGAGTCCACCGGCTACCTGATGCGCCGCGCCCCGCACGTGACCGCGGGGCAGGCCGACGAGGTCGCCGCCGAGTTCGGCGACGTACCGCTGCCGCTCGTGCAGGCCGCCTCCTGGCTGGGCGAGTCCCGGATGGAGGTCCCCGAGTACCTGCGCATGGTCCGTGAGGGCAGGCTGTCCACCGTCGAGGAGCCCGCCGGCGACGGCTTCCCGCACTCCTCGCTCACTTCCTGGTCGATCCTCATCAACCGGCTCAGGCGCACCCAGCCGCAGGCCGTCGAAGTGCTCAGCCTGTGCGCCTCCTTCGCCCCCGGCCGCATCCCCCTCGGCCTGGCCCGCGCCTATCCGCAGGCCGACCTGCCCGAGGACCTGCGGTGGATGAGCACCGACCTGCCCGCCTGGACCCGGGCCCTGGACACCCTGGTCAACTACTCGGTGCTCACGCGCGAGAGCCGCGGACCCGTCAACGCCGAGATGGGCCCGCACCAGGAGTCCGTGCACATGCACCGGCTCGTCCACGACATCGTGTCCCGGCTCACCACCGACGAGCGCCGTGACACCCACCGCAAAGCCGTCCGCACGCTGCTGGCCGAGGCCGACCCCGGCAACCCGGTCGACAGCAGGCAGTGGCCCCGGTACGCCGAGCTGCTGCCCCACCTGGAACCGTCGGGAGCGCTCAGCAGCTCCAACAGCCGGGTCCAGGCCGCCGTGCTGAACTGCCTGCGCTACTGCGTGCGCAGCGGCGAGTACACGGCCGGCAACCGGCTCGCCGAGAAGATCCGCACGCACTGGACGGCGTTCATGGACCCGCTGGCCCAGCACATGCTGGACCTGACCATCCAGCAGGGCAACCTGCTGCGTTCCTCCGGCCGCTTCCGGGAGGCGTACGAACTCGAACGCGCCCTGCGGGAAAGGCTGCGGACCGCCGAGCCGGCCAACGAACTCGGCGAACTCGGCGTCAACGGCGCCCTCGCCAGCAGCCTGCGCCGGCTCGGCCGGTACGGCGAGGCGCTGGAACTGCAGTGGCAGGTGCTGGAGGACGCGGAACGGCTGCTCGGCGAGAACGAGCTGACCTCCATCAACGCGCGGCACAACCTCAGCGTCGGACTGCGGCTGCTGGGCCGCTACCGGGAGGCGTACGAACTCGACCTGGAGACCCTCAGCCGGCGCGAGACCGTACTGCGCGCCCGGCACATCACCACGCTCAACTCCGGGAACGCGGTGGCCCACGGGCTTCGGCTGCTGGGCCAGTACCGCGACTCCGTGGCCCGGCAGGAGCCCGTCGTGCGGCTCCACGTGCAGGTGCTCGGGCCGCTGCACCCGCAGACGCTGGTCGCCCGCGTGCACCTGGCGCTCGCCCGGCGGCGCGAGGGCGGCTTCCAGCAGGACATCGGGCCGCTGATGGACAGCCTGATGGAACAACTGGAGCAGGTCCACGGCCGGACCCACCACACCACCCTGTCGTTCATCAACGACTACGGGAACTTCCAGCGCGAGCACGGCGACCTGGCGAAGGCCAGGGACCTGATCACCGAGGCGGAGGCCGGGTACCGGGCGCTGCTCGGCCCGGCGCACCCCGTCGCCACCGGCATGCTCGCCAACACCGGGCTCGTGATGCAGGCGACCGGCGACCGGAGCGAGGCCATGTCCATGTTCGAGTCCGCGCTCGCGGGCCTGACCGCCACCCTCGGGGGAGACCACCCGTGGGTGCTGGGCTGCGCCCTCAACGCCTCGGGCGGCCGCAACTTCAACGGCCGCGTCGGGGACGCCGCGGAACTGAGCCGGGACACACTGCGCAGGTCCCGCCAGGTCCTCGGGGACGAACATCCGCTCACCCTGTCCTGCCAGACCGCGCTGGCCGCCGACCTCCGGGCCCTGCGCGAGTACGAGGAGGCCGACAAGGTCGAGGCGGACGCGCTGCTCACGCTCACGCGTACGCTCGGCGCGCAGCACCCGCACACCCTTTCCGCACGCCAGCGCAACCGCCCCTACTGGGACTTCGAGGCCTACCTCGGCTGAGCCGCCCCCTCGCGCCGTACGCCGGAGGGCCCGGCCCCGCATCGCTGCGGGGCCGGGCCCTCCGGGGCCGTACGGACGGTGACCGTACAGGCGCTGATCAGGCCTCGAAGACCTCGTTGAGCAGCTGCTGCTGCTCGGCCTGGTGGCGCTTGGCCGAGCCGACCGCCGGGGACGAGCCGTGCGGGCGCGAGATGCGCCGCAGCCGCTCGCCGTGCGGGATGTCGGCGCCGACCGCCAGGTCGAGGTGGTCGATCAGGTTGAGCGCGATGAACGGCCACGCACCCTGGTTCGCCGGCTCCTCCTGCGCCCACAGGTACTTCTCGGCGTTCGGGTACTTCGCGATCTCCTGCTGGAGCTCCTTGCCCGGCAGCGGGTAGAGGCGCTCCAGACGGATGATCGCCGTGTCCGTGTTGTCGCGCTTCTGCCGCTCGGCCTCCAGGTCGTAGTAGACCTTGCCGGAGCAGAAGACGACCTTGCGGACGGCCGCCGGCTCCATGGCGGTGTCGCCGATCACCGGGCGGAAGCCGCCGGTGGTGAACTCCTCCGTCTTCGACGCCGCAGCCTTCAGACGCAGCATCGACTTCGGGGTGAAGACGATGAGCGGCTTGTGGTGCGGGTTGTGGACCTGCCAGCGCAGCAGGTGGAAGTAGTTCGACGGCAGGGTCGGCATGGCGACCGTCATGTTGTCCTGCGCGCACATCTGGAGGAAGCGCTCGGGACGGGCGGACGAGTGGTCCGGTCCCTGGCCCTCGTAACCGTGCGGGAGCAGGAGCGTGACGCCGGACGTCTGGCCCCACTTCTGCTCGGCCGAGGAGATGAACTCGTCGACGACGGTCTGCGCGCCGTTGACGAAGTCACCGAACTGGGCCTCCCACATGACCAGCGACTCGGGCCGGGCGAGCGAGTAGCCGTACTCGAAGCCCATGCACGCGTACTCGGAGAGCAGCGAGTCGTAGACGTTGTAGCGGGCCTGGTCCTCGGAGAGGTACTGGAGCGGGGTGTAGTCCTCGCCGGTGTTCTGGTCGACGAGCACCGCGTGGCGCTGGCCGAACGTACCGCGGCGGGTGTCCTGGCCGGACAGCCGGACCGGGACGCCCTCCATCAGCAGCGAGCCGATGGCGAGGGTCTCGCCCATGCCCCAGTCGATCGTGCCGTCCTCCACCGAGGCCGCGCGGCGCTGCATCTGCGGCATCAGGCGGGGGTGGACGGTGATCCGGTCGGGGATGTTGACCTGGGACTCGGCGATCCGCTTGACGACCTCCTGGGAGACCGCCGTGGCGACGGGCACCGGGAACTCCGCCTGGACCTCCGGGGCGTGGGCGGGAGCCGGGTTCGAGGTGGCCTCGCGGACCTCCGCGAAGACCTTCTCCAGCTGGCCCTGGAAGTCCTGGAGCGCCTGCTCGGCCTCTTCCAGCGTGATGTCGCCGCGACCGATGAGCGACTCGGTGTAGAGCTTGCGCACCGAGCGCTTCACGTCGATCAGCGTGTACATCTGCGGGTTGGTGAACTGCGGGTTGTCGCCCTCGTTGTGACCGCGGCGGCGGTAGCAGATGAGGTCGATCACGACGTCCTTGTTGAACGTCTGGCGGAACTCGAAGGCCAGGCGCGCGACGCGGACCACGGCCTCCGGGTCGTCGCCGTTCACGTGGAAGATCGGCGCCTCGATCATGCGGGCCACGTCGGTCGCGTACATCGAGGAGCGCGACGACTCCGGGGCGGCGGTGAAGCCGACCTGGTTGTTGATGACGATGTGGACCGTGCCGCCGGTGCGGTAGCCCCGCAGCTGCGACATGTTGAGAGTCTCCGCGACGACGCCCTGGCCGGCGAAGGCCGCGTCGCCGTGGAGGGCGACGGGCAGGACCGTGAAGTCCGTGCCGCCCTTGTTGATGACGTCCTGCTTGGCGCGGGCGACACCCTCCAGGACCGGGTCGACCGCCTCCAGGTGCGAGGGGTTGGCGACGAGTGAGACCTTGATCTGCTCGCCGTCCAGGCCGGTGAAGGTGCCCTCGGCGCCCAGGTGGTACTTGACGTCGCCGGAGCCGTGCATCGACTTCGGGTCGAGGTTGCCCTCGAACTCCCGGAAGATCTGGGCGTACGACTTGCCGACGATGTTCGCCAGGACGTTCAGGCGGCCGCGGTGGGCCATGCCGATGACGACCTCGTCCAGGCGCGACTCGGCGGCGGAGTCGATGACCGCGTCGAGCAGCGGGATGACGGACTCGCCGCCCTCCAGGGAGAAGCGCTTCTGGCCGACGTACTTCGTCTGGAGGAACGTCTCGAACGCCTCGGCGGCGTTCAGGCGGCGCAGGATGCGCAGCTGCTCCTCGCGCTCCGGCTTGGCGTGCGGGCGCTCCACGCGGTCCTGGATCCACTTGCGCTGCTTCGGGTCCTGGATGTGCATGAACTCGACGCCGACGGTGCGGACGTAGCTGTCGCGCAGCACGCCGAGGATGTCGCGCAGCTTCATCATCGACTTGCCGGCGAAACCGCCGACGGCGAACTCGCGCTCCAGGTCCCAGAGCGTGAGGCCGTGCTCGTTGATGTCCAGGTCGGGGTGCTTGCGCTGCTTGTACTCCAGCGGGTCGGTGTCGGCCATGACGTGGCCGCGGACCCGGTAGGAGTGGATCAGCTCGAAGACGCGGGCCGCCTTGGTGACGTCGTCGTCGTGGGAGACGTCGATGTCCTTGAGCCAGCGGACCGGCTCGTAGGGGATCCGCAGGGCCTCGAAGATGTCGTCGTAGAAGCCCTCCTCGCCGAGGAGCAGGTTGGCGAGGATGCGCAGGAACTCGCCGGAGGCGGCGCCCTGGATGACCCGGTGGTCGTACGTCGAGGTCAGGGTCATGACCTTGGAGATGCCCAGCTTGTTCAGGGTGTCCTGCGAGGTGCCCTGGAACTCGGCCGGGTAGTCCATCGCGCCGACGCCCATGATGAGGCCCTGTCCGGGCATCAGGCGGGGCACGGAGTGGACGGTGCCGATGCCGCCCGGGTTCGTCAGCGACGCGGTGACGCCGGTGAAGTCGTCCATCGTCAGCTTGTTCGCGCGGGCGCGGCGGACGATGTCCTCGTACGCCTGCCAGAACTCGAAGAAGTTGAGCGTCTCGGCCTTCTTGATGGCCGCGACGACGAGCTGGCGGTCGCCGTTGGGCTTCACCAGGTCGATGGCCAGGCCCAGGTTGACGTGCGGGGGCTTGACCAGGACCGGCTTGCCGTCCTTCTCCGCGAAGGAGTAGTTCATCGACGGCATGGCCTTGAGGGCCTGCACCATCGCGAACCCGATGAGGTGCGTGAAGGAGACCTTCCCGCCCCGGGCGCGCTTGAGGTGGTTGTTGATGACGATGCGGTTGTCGAACAGCAGCTTCACCGGGACGGCGCGCACGGACGTGGCCGTGGGAAGTTCCAGCGAGGCGTTCATGTTCTTGGCGACCGCCGCGGACGGGCCGCGCAGCGTCACGTACTCGGGGCCCTCGGGGGCCTCCTTGGCGGCTTCCGCCTTGGGCGCGGCCTCCGCCTTCGCGCCGGCCTGCTGTGCGGCGGCCGGTGCGGGGGCGGAGTCGGGCTTGGCGGGGGCCGCGGCCGGAGCGGCCTTGGCGGGGGCCGCGGCCTGGGCCGCGGGCTGCGCCGCGGCGGGGGCCGGCCGGGTGGCCGCGGGCGTCGCCGGGGCGGCGGGCGCGGCAGGCGCCGGAGCGGCCTGGGCCGGCTGTGCGGCGGCCCCGGCGCTCTCTTCGGCGTCGGGGGTGGCGGTCTTCTCCGCCGCGGGGGTGGAACCGGGCTTGTAGTCGGCGAAGAAGTCCCACCAGGCGCGGTCGACCGAATTCGGGTCCTGGAGGTACTGCTGGTAGATCTCGTCGACGAGCCACTCATTGGGACCGAAGGCAGCGGCAGGGTTCTTCCCTTGCCCGTCTTGGTCGGTCGAGACGCTCGGGCTACTGGGGGACTGAGACGACACGGCGTTAACCGCCCTCTTCCGCTTCGCAAGGTGATGGACAGCGGAAATAAAGGCTACGCCTCCCAGGCCGGGACGTGCAGGCCGGGCCGTCCATCCGTCGCGTAAGTCACATTGAGGAGCTGGTTTCGGCGCTGGGAATGGCGGGAAACAAGCTTGGTTCCGCTGTATCCGGGTAGCACTGAAGGCGGCCACGGCCCCTGTGGACCGCACCCCCGGTGGACGACACGCAGGAACGTGTGCCTCCGGTTCGAACCCTACGTCAACTGCCGGTCCGGAGGCTCCCCGGAAGGGTGACCTGGATGCGGCAGCCGCGTGCGGATTCGGCCACTCCGATCCGTCCGCCGTGCAGATCCACCGCCCAGCGCGCGATCGCGAGGCCGAGTCCCGTACCGCCGTCGCTGCCCGGACCGTGCGGAGCGGGCAGGCTGCCGCGGTTGAAGCGCTCGAAGACCCGGTGCCGCTCGGCCTCCGGAATGCCGGGGCCCTCGTCCATGACCTCCAGGTCCAGGCTCTCCGGCTGCGGGCCGCGCCGGGCGCGCACGGTGACGCGGCCGTGCGGCGGACTGTGCTTGACCGCGTTGTCGAGGAGGTTGGCGACGACCTGGTGCAGCCGCTCGACGTCGGCGTGCGCGGTCAGCTCGGGCGGAGAGACGTCCAGGTGCAGATGCACATCGGTACGCGTATGACTGCCGGACCCCGAGGCGAGGCCGCGCTGCGAGGCGATCACGTTCGCCTCCTTCAGCACGCCCGAGAGGTACGGCCAGACCTCGAAGCGGTGCGCCTTCAGCGGTACGACGCCGTTGTCCAGCCGGGACAGGTCGAGCAGCGTCTCGACCAGCCGGCCCAGGCGCTCGGTCTGTTTCAGCGCCGTGCGCATCGTCTCGGGATCCGCTTGGGACACGCCGTCCACGACGTTCTCCAGCACCGCTCTGAGCCCCGCGATGGGGGTTCTCAGCTCGTGCGAGACGTTGGCGACCAATTCCTTGCGGTGGCGGTCCACGGCCTCCAGGTCGTCCGCCATGTGGTTGATCGTGGCCGCCAGGTCGCCCAGTTCGTCCCGGCGGCCCGCGCCGCGCACCCGCCGCGTGTAGTCGCCGTGCGCGATGGACCGGGCCACCGTCGTCATCTCGTCCAGCGGCGAGGTCAGGCTGTGCGCCACGAACTGGGTGATCAGCATCGAGGCGATGACCGAGAAGACGGTGATGAAGCGCAGCTCCGTCTTGGTGCGCAGCGCCACCAGGATCAGGCCCGTGGTGATGAAGACCGAGACGACGACGAGGGTGCCGAGCTTGGTCTTGATCGAGAAGGGACGCAGCGCGTTCCCCCCCTGCTCCCGCTGCCGCGTCATGCCGGCGGGGTCTCCAGCGCGTACCCCACGCCGTGGACCGTGCGGATCCGCTCGGCGCCGATCTTGCGGCGCAGCGCCTTGATGTGGCTGTCGACGGTCCTGGTGCCCGACGCGTCCGCCCAGTCCCACACCTCGGCGAGCAGCTGCTCGCGCGAGAGCACGGCGCGCGGCGTGTTCGCCAGGCACACCAGCAGGTCGAACTCGGTGGGCGTCAGGTGTACGTCGTCACCGCGCACCCGCACGCGGCGCTGCGCGTGGTCGATCTCCAGCTCGCCGAGGCGCAGGATGCCGCTGCGCGGCGTGGAGGCGGCGAGCGTCGCCCGCTCCACGCGGCGCAGCAGGACATGGACGCGGGCCGCGAGCTCGCGCATCGAGAACGGCTTGGTCATGTAGTCGTCGGCGCCGACACCGAGGCCGACCAGCATGTCGGTCTCGTCGTCGCGTGCCGTCAGCATCAGTACCGGCACGGGCCGCTGCGCCTGGACGCGGCGGCAGACCTCGAGGCCGTCGAAACCGGGCAGCATGATGTCGAGAACCATCAGGTCGGGCTGCCACGCCTCGGCGGCGTCCACCGCCGCCGGTCCGTCGACGGCCGTCTGCACCTGGAAGCCCTCGGCGCGCAGTCGCGCTGCAATGGCGTCGACGATGGTCGCGTCGTCCTCGACGACCAGCACCCGGCGCTGGGCGCCCGGAGTGGCCGCGAGGCCGTTGTGGCTGGTGTGTGTCTGCTCCATTGTCCCGCCCCTGGGAGTTCTCTTCTCTATTCCCACGTGTAAGGGAGCAGCGTAGAGGCACTGGCAGCGTCCCGGCTACGCAGGGCGAACCGCGAGATGGACCACGTCAGGAACGCCTCGGGCAACTTGGATCTCTTCCGTCCCAACCAAGTTGAATCCGGCATTCCGCAACGCGTCCTCGAATTCCGGGGACGGCCCGGCCGACCAGACGGCGAGGATCCCGCCGGGCCTCAGTCGCCTCATGCACCCCGCGAGCCCTTGCGGGGAGTAGAGATTGGCGTTGTCGTCGGTCACGGTCCAGTCGGGGCCGTTGTCGATGTCGAGACAGAGCGCGTCGTAGGTTTCCTGGTACGTACCAGCGTTCCCGATCCGGTTTTCCCGAACGTAATCCACCAAGTCGGTGTGAATGATCTCGCATCGTGGATCGGCGAGAGCCTCGCCCGAGATCCGGGCCAGCGGCCCCTCGCGGTGCCAGTCGATGACGGCCTGCTCGCGTTCGACGACCGTGATCCGCCCCCAGCGCGGCTGCGCGGCGGCGCGGGCGAGCGAGAAGCCGACGCCGAGGCCGCCGATGAGGAGGTCGGGGGAGGGGCGGCCGGCTCCGGCGAGGAGCGCGTCGAGGGCGGCGTCGACGAGGAGGCGCTCGGAGCGGCCGTCGGAGGTGTCCATCAGGAAGCAGCCGTTGGCGATGATCTCGAAGTGCTCCCCGCGCTCCCGCAGAACGACTTCCCCGTACGGGCCCTCGCGCCGGTCGATGGTGGTGGCGTGCGGAGTCTGGGGGTGGGCCTGGACGGCCATGGGGAACCTCCGGGACGGTCCGAGTGCTTCCTGTTGTCGTCGGCGTCATCCTGGCGCCGGGCGGCAGCGGGATCAAACCCTTTCGCCCGCCGGGACCCGGACGGGCGGCGCACGCCGGGTGCCGGTCAGCCGCGCGGTCCTTCGGGGCGCGCCCCGCGGTGTACGCAAAGCGCCACCCCCGCCACGAACGCCGCACCCGCCACCACCCGGGCGGCCACCTGCGGCCCCCGCTGCATCGACCACGCCCACACGGCGGCCGCACCGCCGGGCGCGGCCAGGTGCACCGCGCCTCCGTACGCCGTCATCGGCAGCCGGCTCAGCCGCGCCCCGAGCAGCACGGCATCGGCCGCGGTCACCCCGGCCGATGCCGCCGTGCGCCGGTGCCTCGGTGTACGGGCCGAGGACGCCGCCGGAGCCGGGGTGCGCCGTCATGCCGGGGCCCCTGCCCCCCGGACCGTCCCGGCCGCGTACGTCACGCCGGTCAACGGGGCGCACGCCTGCCAGCCCAGCGACTCGTACAGCCCCCGTCCGTCGGTCGTCGCGCCCAGGATCCCGGCCGTGGCACCCTGTTCGCGCGCCGTGTCCTGGAGCGTACGCATCACCAGCGCGCCCAGGCCCTTGCGCCGGTGCGCGGGGGCCGTCTCCACCTGGTCCACCACTGCCGTCCTGCCGGTCGGGGCGACCTGGCCGCGCGCGGCGAACCCGCCGTCGGGGGCGGCGACGAACAGGCGCGTCACGCCGCCGCGCCGCCAGGACTTGAGCGTGTAGCCCTCGGGGACGCCGGCGCCGGTACCCGTGCCGTGCGCTGATCGCTCACAGCGAACGCGCGCTCGGGAACATTCGGAAGCTCACAAGCATTGAGTCGGCATAGCTCAAGTTCACTGCCGAAGGGGAGATCATGGCATCGACGTCCAATCCGCTCACCCTGCCCGTGCTGCCGCTCGACGACGAGGTAGTGCTGCCGGGAATGGTGGTGCCCCTGGACCTTTCCCACGCCGACGTACGCGCCGCGGTGGAGGCCGCGCAGGCCGCCGCCCGCTCCAGCGGCAACAAGCCGCAGGTCCTTCTCGTTCCGCGTATCGACGGCACGTACGCCGCGATCGGCGTCCTGGGCACCGTCGAGCAGGTCGGGCGGCTCTCGGACGGCGACCCCGGCGCCCTGATCCGCGGCCGCGACCGCGTCCGGATCGGCGCGGGGACGACAGGGCCCGGCGCGGCGCTCTGGGTCGAGGGCGCGAGCGTCGAGGAGACGCTGCCCGACCCCCTCCCCGGAGCGGTCACCGAGCTGGTCAAGGAGTACAAGGCGCTCGCCACCAGCTGGCTGAAGAAGCGCGGCGCCTGGCAGGTCGTGGACCGTGTCCAGCAGATCGAGGACGTCTCCGCCCTCGCCGACAACTCCGGCTACTCGCCGTTCCTCACCACCGCCCAGAAGGTCGAGCTGCTGGAGACCGCCGACCCGGTGGCCCGTCTGAAGCTCGCCGTGAAGTGGCTGAGCGAGCACCTGGCGGAGCAGGACGTCGCCGAGTCCATCGCCAAGGACGTCCAGGAGGGCGTGGACAAGCAGCAGCGCGAGTTCCTGCTGCGCCGCCAGCTCGACGCCGTGCGCAAGGAACTGCGCGAGATCAACGGCAAGGACGGCGAGGACGAGTCCGACGACTACCGGGCGCGCGTCGAGGCCGCCGACCTGCCCGAGAAGGTGCGCGAGGCCGCCCTCAAGGAGGTCGACAAGCTGGAACGGTCCTCCGACCAGTCCCCGGAAGGGTCGTGGATCCGGACGTGGCTCGACACCGTCCTCGAACTCCCCTGGACCGAGCGGACCGAGGACCAGTACGACATCCAGGGCGCCAAGGCGGTCCTGGACGCCGAGCACGCCGGCCTGGACGACGTGAAGGAGCGCATCACCGAGTACCTGGCGGTCCGCAAGCGCCGGGCCGAGCGCGGCCTGGGCGTCGTCGGCGGCCGTCGCGGCGGCGCGGTGCTGGCCCTCGTCGGCCCGCCCGGCGTCGGCAAGACGTCGCTCGGCGAGTCCGTCGCCCACGCCATGGGCCGGAAGTTCGTACGGGTCGCGCTCGGCGGCGTACGCGACGAGGCGGAGATCCGCGGACACCGCCGTACGTACGTGGGGGCTCTTCCCGGGCGGATCGTGCGCGCGATCAAGGAGGCCGGGTCGATGAACCCCGTCGTCCTCCTCGACGAGATCGACAAGGTCGGCTCCGACTTCCGCGGCGACCCGGCCGCGGCGCTGCTCGAAGTCCTCGACCCCGCCCAGAACCACACCTTCCGCGACCACTACCTGGAGGTCGAACTCGACCTCTCCGACGTGGTCTTCCTCGCCACCGCCAACGTCCTGGAGGCCATCCCGGAGGCGCTGCTGGACCGCATGGAGCTGGTCAGGCTCGACGGCTACACGGAGGACGAGAAGGTCGTCATCGCCCGCGACCACCTGCTCCCGCGCCAGCTGGAGCGGGCGGGTCTGGAGCCCGGCGAGGTCGCCCTCGACGACTCGGCGCTGCGCAAGCTGGCGGGCGAGTACACCCGTGAGGCGGGCGTACGGAACCTGGAGCGGTCGGTGGCGCGCCTGCTGCGCAAGGTGGCGGCGCAGAGCGAGCTGGGCGAGCGGAAGCTGCCGTTCACGATCACGGACGGCGACCTGCGCGCCCTGATCGGCCGGCCCCACCACGTCCCCGAGTCCGCCCAGGACCCGGCGGAGCGCCGCACGGCGGTTCCGGGCGTGGCCACGGGTCTCGCGGTCACGGGTGCGGGCGGCGACGTGCTCTTCGTCGAGGCGTCGCTGGCGGACAAGGAGACGGGCGGAGCGGGCCTGACCCTCACGGGCCAGCTCGGCGACGTCATGAAGGAGTCCGCCCAGATCGCGCTCTCCTTCCTTCGCTCGCACGGCGCGGAACTGGAGCTGCCGGTCGGCGACCTGAAGGACCGGAGCGTGCACATCCACTTCCCGGCGGGCGCGGTGCCCAAGGACGGACCGAGCGCGGGCATCACGATGACGACGGCCCTCGCGTCGCTGCTCTCCGGCCGGCTGGTCCGCACCGACGTGGCGATGACGGGCGAGGTGTCCCTGACCGGCCGCGTCCTGCCGATCGGCGGCCTGAAGCAGAAGCTGCTGGCGGCGCACCGGGCGGGCACCACGACGGTGGTGATCCCCAAGCGGAACGAGGCCGACCTGGACGACGTCCCGGCCGAGATCCTGGACAAGCTGGAGATCCACCCGGTGACGGACGTCCGCCAGGTCCTGGAGATCGCACTGGCTCCGGCAGAGGTACGGGTGCCGATGGCGGCGTGACGGACGCCTGTCGGTGGCCCGGCTGCGGAACGCCCCCTTCCCTCGCTGTGAGGGAAGGGGGCTTCTGCGTGTGCGTCTGCTGCTTCTGCTTCTGCGTGAAAACGGAAGGCGGCGGTCGGCCGGTCAGCCGTTGGCGAGGGCCTGTACGCGGTCGAGGGCGCCGTTGAACTTGTTGTGGTCACCGACTATGGGACCCGTGGAGGTGTACTGCCACATGGTCTGTACGCCCCAACCGGCCGGGAGTTCGCCCACGGTGGTGTCGTAGCGGGCGATCCACAGCGGGTTGACGGAGCCGAAGCCGCCGTAGTTGCCCGTGCAGGTCTTCCACCAGCTCGTCGCCGTGTAGATGACGGCGTCGCGGCCGGTGCGGGCCTTGTAGGTGTTCAGGAAGTCGCGGATCCAGGCGACCATCCCGCTCTGCGTCTTGCCGTAGCACTGTGCGCCGTAGGGGTTCCACTCGATGTCCAGCACGCCGGGCAGCGTCCTGCCGTCGCGCGACCAGCCGCCGCCGTTGTCGACGAAGTAGTTGGCCTGGTTGGCGCCGCTGGAGTCGTGCGGTGTCGCGAAGTGGTACGCGCCGCGGATCATGCCGACGTTGTATGAGCCGTTGTACTGCTGTCCGAAGTAGGGGTTCTTGTAGTAGTTCCCCTCGGTGGCCTTCACGTAGGCCCACTTCACGCCGCTGGTCCACAGCGAGGACCAGTTGACGTTGCCCTGGTGGCTGCTGACGTCCACGCCTTCGGTCTGCGTGACGCGGGTGCCGGGCGGCAGGCCGCCCCGGCCGTCGTGCTTGACGACGCCCATGCCCATGCGGGCCGAGCCGCGTTCGGGCTTCTCGGCGGCGGTGACCGCACCCGGCAGGGTCAGGACGAGGGCGAGAGCGGAGAGGACGGAGAGGAGAATCCCGGCCGCCGCGGTGTGCGGGCGGCGGGCCGTTCCGGATCTGTGCACGGGCATGTACGTGCCTCCGAAAGGCTCGGTGGGGATGCTGGTGCTGGGGACAGGACTGGTCCGGCAGGCCCGGTCGGGCGGCCTGTCGACAAAGCCACTGGTGTGGACATGTCAGCAATGAAGCTACGCACGTAGACAGGCGGTGCGGAAGGGGGGCCGGAGGCTGCCGTTGGTCTAAACCTGCGAAATACTGGCCGAGCTGCGGCAATGGCCGCTGGTGAAAGAAAACTTCAGGGGTGAGGAAAGCGCGCGATGGGTCCTGACGTGCACGCAAGTGGAAGAGCGGATGACGGGCGCGTTCCGGAGGTGAGTGGTGTGGACCACGAATTCCTGGCACTGGAACGCGAACTGGCCGTATTCCTGCGCCGGGCCCGCGCCTCCTCCGGCGACATGGCCCGCGAGGTCCACCCCGACCTGGAGCCGGCGGCGTACGGCCTGCTCGTGCGGCTCGACGAGGCGGACCGGCAGCGGGCCACCGAGCTGGCCTCGTGGTTCGGCGTGGGCAAGGCGACCATGAGCCGGCAGCTGCGTGCCCTGGAGGAGCTCGGCCTGGTCACGCGCGAGCCCGACCCGGCCGACGGCCGGGCCTCGCTGGTCGCGCTCACCGAGGAGGGGCGCGCACGCTTCCGGCGGGTACGGGACGCGCGCCGCGCCCGTTACGTACGGAAGCTGGCCGACTGGGACCGTGCGGAGGTGGCCGAACTCGCGCGCCTGCTGCACCAGTTGAACAGCCGCGCGGAGAGCTGAGCCGGGCCCCGGAGGGCCCCCGGGCGGGCACGCCTCCGCCCTCCGCCCTCTGCCCCCTGCCCTCCGCCGCCGTCCCGGCCCGCGCCGTTCACAGCTCCGCGTAGACCACCGCCGCGTCGTCGTGCCGCTTCCAGCGGCGTACCAGCGGCGCCCTCGCGTCGTCGGCCTCCAGGGACCGGACGCGGTCGATCAGGGCCTGGGCGCCCTCCTTGCGCAGTACGCCCAGGCAGTCCGCCCAGTCGCCCTCGCCGAACATGTCCACCCAGCGCGTCACCCCGTCGCTGAGCGCCGCCAGCGCCCGTACCCGGGCCCGTGGATCCGTGCCCGTCACCGCCCGCTCCGCCACCGCCGGATCGGCCGCCGCCGTGAAGAAACCGCCCTCGGCGTTGCGCAGGGCGTCGGTCGCGGTGAGGGAGGAGAGCACCTCGCGGGGGACGAGGCCGAGGCGGTCGTCGAGCACCGCGCGCACCGTGCCGTCCGGGGACTCCAGCAGCAGTGCCGAGTCCGACAGCACCAGGTGTTCGATCTCCTCCGCACCCCAGCGCGCCAGAACCACTGTTGCCTGCGGCGTCCGGACGTGAGAAAGGTCACAGGTGTGCCGATGGGCGTCGGCGGTGCGGCGAATGGCCTCCGCGAGGATCTCGGCGAGGGGCAGGTCCAGCCGAGAAGTGGACAATTCGATCAGTGCGCCACCGAGCCTGGCGGTGAACCAGGGAACCGAATGCAGGCATCCGTCGTCGCCCGCCGGAGGGGTCACGCCGTCCAGCAGGACGAGCGCCCCGCCCCGGCCGGTGGCGGGGAGGGCGACAGACGCCCAGTCCTCGTTGGGGCGTTCGGGATCCCCAGGGGTCGTGGCCAGTTCGAAGCGCATGCGGCCAAGTCTGCATGAGGCCCCCGGGCGCCGCCCGACGGCTTCCTCCGCACCGCCAATTGGCCCGTACCAGCAGGTGAGGCGCGGGTTTATGGGCGGAATAAGACAGTCCGCGAAGCTGCGGGGGCGCATCCTGCCAAAGGCCGGGCGGAACTTCCAACCGGCGCACTACGCGCCCGCGAGGCAGGACGGATCAGAAGTTGTTCGTCAACTCCCGAGTGTTGTTCACTCGTTCAAGTGGCGGAGCGGGTGATGCGCGACTTCTTCCCAAAAGCGCTGGAATGGTCTGAAGCCATTCCTGGGGTAGGGGTGCTCTCTTGTGTGACGAGTCGTCACCTCGGCCACATGAGCAGACGAGTCAAGCAAGAATGCGAGCACCGGTGCAGAAAAAGCGGCCTCGGGGCGATAGCGGTAATGGCGAGCGGACCGAACGCACCGTACGGGTACGCAGTCGGCTGGTCGCCGGCGTGGCCGTCGTCGGCGTCACCGTCCTCGCAGCCGGTACGCCCGCCATCCTCAGCGCCTCCTCCGAACTCTCCGATTCCCAGCGTCTGGTCACCCTTGCCGAACTGAACCGGCAGGCCGTCACCCTCGCCCACTCCCTCGCCGACGAACGCGACGACGTCACCGCGTACATCGCGGCCGGACGCGGCGCCGGGGACAGTGCCGGAGGCGGTGCCCAGGACGGCACCGCACGCGGCGGCAAGGCCGAGGGGCTGTCGGAGAAACACAGCGCCCGCGTCGACCGGCAGATGGACGAGATCGAACTCGTCGCCCCCGCCGGCCTGCGCCGTGACCTGGCCAGGATCCCCGGCATCCGCAGGGAGGCCCTGACCGGCGAGGGCACCGCGCTGGAGGCCCACAAGGCGTACACCGAGGCGATCGAGAAGCTCCAGGACCTCGCCGGCGAGCTCGCCGACAGGACGCCTCCGCGCGCCGCCGAGGCCACCCGGGCGCCCGCCGCGCTCAGCCGGGCCGTCGAACAGGCCGCCGCCACCCGCGGACTCCTGCTCGCCGCGCTGTCCGTGCCGCGCGAGAACACCGGCAACCGCGTCGACCCGGTCACCGGACTCCTCGTCCCCGCCGAGGAGGACCCGGACTCCCCGAGCGCCCGCACCCGCGACGCGCTGAGCGCCGCGGCCCAGCAGTCGCGGGTACGCGAACTCGCCGCGCTCGCCGACTTCGACCAGGCCGCCGGGTCCACCGCCCGCGAGTCGCTCAAGGCCACCGTCACCGGCCCCGAGGTCAGGACCGCCGAGGAGTACCTCACCCGTCTCACCGACCAGCCCCGGCTCTCCGAAGCCGAGCTCGGCACCGACCGCGCGAAGGCCGAGGCCGCCCTGTCGGCCCGTATCGACCTGATGCGCGGCGTCGAGTCCTCCCTCGGTTCCGCGCAGGTCACCCGGCTCTCCCGGCTGCGCGACGACGATGTCACCGCGCTGGAGCTCCGGATCGCCCTGGCCGGCGCCTGCCTGCTGTTCGCCGTCGGCGCCAGCACGGCCGTCGCCCGTACGCTCACCCGCCCGCTGGCCGTACTGCGGCTCGGCGCGGCGAGGCTGGCCGCAGGGCCGCAGGCCGCGGGCGCCGAGGCCGCACAGGGCGGGACCGGGGACGGCGGGGCCGCGGGCGCGATCGCCGTGGAGCCGATCCGCTTCACCGGCCGCAACGACGAGTTCGCCCAGGTCGTACGGTCCCTCAACACGCTGCACGCCAGGCTCGCCGAGGCCGGCGCCCGTGTGGAGAAGCTGACCGGTGACCGTACGCACCTGATCGGCCAGCGCGAGACCCTCGCCACCCAGCGCGCCGAACTCCAGGAGCAGGTGGCCGAGGCCACCACGCAGCTGGAGCGGATGCGCCACACCGTCCACTCCACGTTCGTCAACCTCTCGCTGCGCACGCTCGGCGTCGTGGAGCGCCAGCTCGGCATCATCGAGAACCTGGAGGAGCGCGAGCAGGACCCGGAGCGCCTCGCCACCCTCTTCAAACTCGACCACATGGCGACCGTCATGCGCCGCCACGGCGAGAACCTGCTGGTCCTGGCCGGCACCGAGCACGGGCAGGGACAGCAGGGCCCGGTGCCGCTCGTCGACGTACTGCGCGCCGCCGTCAGCGAGATCGAGCGGTACGAGCGGGTGGACATCCGGTCGATCCCGCCGCACGCCCAGGTCGCGGGCTTCGCCGCCAACGACCTCAGCCACCTCCTCGCGGAGCTCCTGGAGAACTCCACCTCCTTCTCGCCGCCGGACGCCAAGGTCGAGCTCTCCGGCTGGCTCCTGGAGAGCGGCGAGGTGATGCTCTCCGTCCAGGACGAGGGCATCGGCATGACGCAGGACCGCCTCACCGAGCTGAACGCGCGGCTCGCCGAACCCTGTGCGTACGAGCCGGGCGACGGCACCGACGGCGGCATCGGCCTGCACGTGGCCGCGCTGCTGGCCGCGCGGCACGGCGTACGCGTGACGCTGCGAGAGCAGAAGCAGGGCGGTATCGCCGCGGTCGTCGTACTGCCGGCCACGCTGCTGCCCGAGGCGCCGCCGGTGAGCGCGCCGCCCGCCGTGCCGGTGGCGGGGGACGCGCCCACGCTGAACCTCCCGGGGTCGGTCGCGGAGGCCAACTCCAATGCGCTGCAGAGGCGTTCGGTTCTCGGTGAGCCGCCGCGGGAAAGGCTGGAGGACCCGCTGGTCGCGGCGGCCGAGCGGTCGGTCCGCGAGGACGCGCAGAAGTGGGCACAGGACGCGGAGCCCGCCGGGTCCGTCGAGTCCGCCGGCCCCGCCGAGCCCGCGGAGGCCGACCTCGAGGCGCCGGCTCCCGGGCCCTACGCCATCGCACCCGACACGCACGAGCGCGTCGCCGACGGGGACGCGGACACCGGGGCACCGGTCGACGAGCCGACCCGGACGGTGCGGCTGCCCAGGCAGCCCGCCGCACCCGAAACGGAGTCGGTCACCGAAGAGCCGGTCGCGGACAACCCGGCCACCGACGAGCCGGTCACGGGCAGCCCGGCTTCCGGAGAGTCGGCCGCGGGCAGCCCGGCTTCCGGAGAGTCGGCCGCGGGCAGCCCGGCCACCGACGAGCCGGTCACGGACAAGGGACTGCCCAAGCGCACCCCCAAGATCGTCAAGTCCGGCCCCGCCCAGCCCAAGGAGCGCTCCACCGGCGTCGACGCGGACGCCCTGCGGCTCCGGCTCGGCGGTTTCCAACAGGGCGCGATCAAGGGCCGTCGCGACGTCGAGGCAGAGATCTCAGGCAACGGGGAACGTACAGAAACCAAGGGGGACACAGTTGAGGAGGAACGCAGTTGACTGCGTCCAGCACATTCGGGCTGAGTAGTGAAGCCCGCAATCTCCATTGGCTGTTGAGCAATCTCGTCGAGGAGGTGCCAGGACTTCTCTCGGTCGCCGTCGTGTCGTCCGACGGGCTGCTCCTCCTCTCCTCCGACCCGGAGCGGAACGCCGGACCAGCCTCCCCGGCCGCCGGCCAGGACGGCCCGAAAGGGTCGAGCGCGGACCTCGCGACCATCGTCTCGGGCATCGCCAGCCTCACCCAGGGCGCCGCGAAGCTGATGGACGGCGGCGGCGTCAAGCAGACGATGATCGCGATGGAGGAGGGCAGCGTCTTCGTCATGGCGATCAGCGACGGCTCGCTGCTGGGCGTGCACGGCTCACCCGACTGCGACATGAGCGTCGTCGCGTACCACATGGCGCTCTTCGTCGGCCGCGCCGGACACGTCCTCACCCCCGAACTCCGCAGCGAGCTGCGCAAATCGATGGAGAGTGCTCTGTGACGCCGACTCCGACGTCCGCCGCCAAGCTCCCCGTACGGGGCGAGGGCCGCAGGCCCGCCCGCGTACGCCCGTACTCGCTCACCGGCGGCCGCACCCGCTTCACGCACGTCCTGCTCGTCGAGACCTTCGTGGCGGCGATCGAAGCCCCCGAGGAGCGGCGCGAGCTGACCAACGGCGGCCTCCAGACGCGTGTCATGCCGGAGATGCGGGCCATCGTCGAGCTCTGCCGCCGCATGCGTACGGTCGCGGAGATCTCCGCGCTGCTGAAGATGCCGCTGGGCGTGGTCCGTGTACTGCTCAGTGACTTGGCCGACCAAGGAAAAATCCGTGTGTACGGGACCGGGCACGCCCCCGGCCAGCCCAACCGCGCGCTGCTCGAAAGGGTGCTGAGTGGACTCCGCCGTCTCTGAGACCTTCCAGGCCCGCACCACCGGGCCCATACCGTCGGTCCCGGACCGGACACAACCGCCCCTGCCCGCCCCGGTCCTGCCGCCGGAGGCGGACGAAGGAGCCCAGGACTGGCAGATGGACCGTACCCGGGCCCCGATCGCCACCAAGATCGTGGTCGCGGGAGGTTTCGGCGTGGGCAAGACGACCTTCGTCGGCTCGGTCTCCGAGATCACCCCCCTCAAGACCGAGGCGGTGATGACCACCGCGAGCGAGGAGAGCGACGACCTCACCGCGACGCCCGACAAGACCACGACCACCGTCGCGATGGACTTCGGCCGCATCACCCTCGACGACGACCTCGTGCTGTACGTCTTCGGGACGCCCGGCCAGCAGCGGTTCTGGTTCATGTGGGACGACCTGGTACGCGGTGCGATCGGCGCGGTCGTCATGGCCGACACGCGCCGGCTGTCCGACTGCTTCCCCGCGCTCGACTACTTCGAGAGCTGCGGACTGCCGTACATCGTCGCCGTCAACCACTTCGAGGGAACGACGGCGTACGAGGCCGAAGACGTCAGGGAGGCCCTGACCGTACCGGCGCACGTACCGGTCGTGATCATGGATGCGCGCAAGCGGTTCTCGGTGGTCGAGTCGCTGCTGGCCCTCGTCGGCCACGCGCTCACGACCACGCCCGAGTAGCGCCGTACCACCGAACAGCCAATCAACGGAGAACCCCGCCATGCGGAAGATACTCATAGTCGGAGCCGGTCAGTCCGGGCTCCAGCTCGCCCTCGGACTCCAGAGCCGCGGGTACGAGGTCACCCTGATGTCCAACCGCACGGCGGACGAGATCCGGTCGGGCCGGGTCATGTCGACGCAGTGCATGTTCCACACCGCCCTCCAGCACGAGCGCGACCTCCAGATCAACTTCTGGGAGTCGCAGGCCCCGAGGATCGAGGGCCTCGGCGTCTCCGTCGCCGCGCCCGACTCCTCGCGCGCCGTGGACTGGGTCGGCAAGCTCGACGGTTACGCCCAGTCCGTCGACCAGCGCGTGAAGATGGCCGGCTGGATGGAGACGTTCGCGCAGCGCGGCGGGCAGCTCGTCATCCACGGTGCGGCCGTTTCCGACCTGGACTACTTCTCCCGTACGTACGACCTGGTCATGGTCTCGGCGGGCAAGGGCGAACTGGTCTCGATGTTCGGCCGCGACGCGTCCCGCTCCCCGTACGACGCCCCGCAGCGCGCCCTGGCCGTGGCGTACGTCCACGGGCTCGGCCCGCGTCCCGAGCACCCGGAGTTCGACGCGGTCCGCTGCAACCTGGTCCCGGGTGTCGGCGAGCTCTTCGTCATGCCGACGCTGACCCTCTCCGGCCGCGCGGACATCCTCTTCTGGGAAGGCGTTCCCGGCGGTCCCGTCGACGCGTTCAAGGGCGTGAAGGACCCCTCCGAGCACCTGTCCCTCACCCTGGAACTGATGGAGAAGTTCCTGCCGTGGGAGCACGCCCGCGCGACGAAGGCCGAGCTGACCGACGCGAACGGCACACTGGCGGGCCGGTACGCCCCGACGGTACGCAACCCCGTCGGCCGGCTGCCTTCCGGCGGCCTGGTCCTGGGCGTCGCCGACGTCGTCGTCGCGAACGACCCGGTCACGGGCCAGGGCTCCAACTCCGCGTCGAAGTGCGCGGCCTCGTACCTCTCCTCCATCACGTCCCACGGCGACCAGCCGTTCGACGAGGCGTGGATGCGCTCCACGTTCGACCGGTACTGGGACACGGCGCAGCACGTCACCAAGTGGACGAACGCGATGCTCGGCGTCCCGCCGGAGCACGTCCTGAACCTGATCGGCGCGGCGAGCGGCCTCCAGCCGGTGGCCGACCGCTTCGCGAACGGCTTCAACGACCCGGCGGACTTCGAGAACTTCTTCTACGACCCGGAGAAGACGAACGCCTACCTGGCCTCGGTCACCGGAGCCTGACGGACCTCTGAGCACCGAAGACCCCCAGCCTCGGCCGGCCGGGGGTCTTCCCGCTCGTGGGGGCGGACGGTTTCGAACCGCCGGCATCCGCTGTGCGGGCCCGGCCGCGGGCCGCTCGGCGCCACCGGCGTGACACCCACCGGCCCTTCGCCACCGGTCCTGGACCGCCTGCTCCGCGCCCTTCTCGTGAGTCTCAGAGCATGATGAGCAGACGCGTGTTCGGCTTGAGCTTCCTGTTCACCGATCGGCTCTGCACGTATACCTCCAGTTTGGGATTACGCCCCGCCTTCACGGAGACGGTGCCCTGGATACCCGTGCCGAACAGAAGGCTGCGTGCCGCGTCGCCCGTGTACGCGCGGTCGGTGTCCTTCTCGACCACGACGACTTCCTTGTCGGGCTGGACCTGGACCCGGGTGCCCAGCTGGTAGTAGCAGGAACCGCGTTCGTACGTCACGCCCGGGTGCGAATCGACGAAGGACCGGATCTCGACCTCCGTGTCGACCTTCAGGAGCCGGTACTTGTCGGCCGGGACCGGTTCGAGGTTCGCCCGCACGTCGTCGACCGATATGTCCTGGCCGACCGCGAACAGGTTCTTCGTGCCGCGCACTCCCTGCTCGCGGCCACGGAGGAAGCTGGTGGCGGCGGCGCGCACGGTACCGATCGCCTCCTCGACACCCTCCTGGGAATCCGCGTCCCAGATGGCGATGTTCCCGGCCGGGAAGCCGTAGTTCTGGGCGGTTCGCTTCGCCAGGGAGTTCGGGACGAGGATCGCGGAAGTCCAGTGGCCCGGAAGCGCACCCATCTTCGCCGCGATCCTGTCGAGCCAGGGGCCGAGGATGGTCATGTCGCCGTCGTGCCGCCGGTCGCCGCCGGAGGCGTTCTCCTCGCCGTCCGTCACCACGATCTGGAGGAAACTGTGCTCGCCGTACTCCTCCCAGATGTGGCCCAGGTCGTCCAGGGACTTCAGAGAGGCTTCGATGAGGGCCGTGGCGCCGTTGTTGACCTTGTACAGACCCCGCATGGACGGCAGGTGCTTCACGTCCATGTCCCAGACCAGGTTCTCCACCTTGTGGTCGAAGGAGTAGAGGCTGATCCGGGTCTCATGGCCGAGGCTGTCCGACTCGGCCTTCAGACCCGCCACGAACTCGTCCACGACACGGATGAGTTGGCTCTGGTGCTGACGCATGGAACCCGAACAGTCCACTACCAGCGCGACGTGATTCACCTTGTGCTGGATCTTGTTGGCGGACACGTTTCTGCTCCTTCTCCGAGGCTCCCCGAGTGATGTCCTCACACTAGGAGGAGGCACTGACAACGGAGCTTGACGGACGATCACCCACCGGGCCCGTGCACGGAGCGGCAGGTGACGGACGCCGGTGGGACACCTGCTCGAAGCGGAACCCGAACGGCGCTCCCCCTCTCCCCGCCGCCGGCGGGACCACCTGGTTCCACCGGGCCCTGTACGCCGCCACGGACCCGGCACCGGGCCTCCGGACCCCCGAGCCGGGGCGGACGGCGGCCCGGCCCGGTCCACCGGCTGATGAGCTCTTCGAGCTCTCGCGCGGTCCAGTGGCCCGCCGCGCCGGGGCAGGCCGCCGGGTAGCCCGCGATCGTGGGCGCGTCCCACGCGCCCGCTTCGAGAAGCCCCGTGAACAGATACCGCAGGTAGGCGGCGGAGGGCCTGTTCCACTCCGTGCCGTGGAGGCTCCAGGGGGCGGTGAAGGTGAGGACGGGCAGGCCGTCCAGCGCGCCCGGACGGACGAGCGTTTCGTAGCGCCCGCCCCGAGCGTCGCCCTGCCCCTGGCCAGAACCTCGCTCAGGCCGAGGTCGACGCCTGGTTCCGGTACATCTCCTGAGCCGCGATGTCGGAGAACTGCTCAGCCGTGACCAGGTGGGCCCGCGCAAGAACACGTCCGCTCGCCCCGGGGTCGTAGAAGGCCCGCGCTCCGGCCCACACCGGGGACTCCGTGGCGAAGTGGAGGGCGCCCTCCAGCTCCACCGGGACGGACGCTGCCGGTGCGCGCCTGTCCCGGCATCCCGGATAAGTCCTGGCGGCTCCCGGAGGACGGCCGCCCGCGATGTAGAAGGCCAGGCGGTCCAGGTGCGTGTTGGAGCCGTAGGACGCGTACCGGACCTGATGCGGTGCGGCGCCTTCGGACCGCGCTTCGCCGAGGACGCGGGTGCCGGTCAGGGTCTTCTGGTACCCCGTGGACGGTGCGTGAACGGCCGGGAGCGGTCGGCACGTCGTAACGGACGAGGTGCCGGTCTTCCAGTCCCGGCCCGTCCGGGCGCCAGGGGCTCGCCCCGGCTTCGGGGCCGGGTGGGCGGGGGGACGGCCCCGCGGGGTCATGCCCCCGGCGCCGCCTCCGACGTGTACCCCCAGTCGGAGCCCGCCGTCGCGCCGCGCGGGAGCTTCGGCGGTGTGTAGGACGGCAGCGGTTTCAGGCGCGGGTCCGGGCGGACGGCGCCCAGCAGGGGGTTGGCAGCGATCGGGGAGACCTTGACGCGGGACCCGGGGCGCGGGGCATGGACGACCATGCCGTTGCCGAGGTAGATCGCCACATGCGTGGCCTCGGGGAAGTAGATCACCAGGTCGCCCGGCCGCAGCTTCCGCAACGGCACCTTCGGCAGCTGCCGCCACTGCTCCTGGCTCGTCCGGGGGATCTCCCGCCCCGCGTGCGCCCACGCCTGCGACGTGAGCCCCGAGCAGTCGAAGGAACCCGGTCCCTCCGCGCCCCACACGTACGGCTTCCCGATCTGCCGGACGGCGTACTCCACCGCCTTGCCGCCCAGTCGCGAAGGTGTCCGCCGCGCCGCCTCGCCCGGGCTGCCGAGCGCGCCCGAGGCCAGCAGACCGCGCTGCGCCTTGCCGGTGTTCCGCTCCTCCAGCCGTGCCAGGCCGGCCAGCTGTTCCTCGGTCAGCGAGGCCAGCAGCTCCTCCACGTCCCGCAGCCGCTCCCGTACCGCGTCGCGCTGCTTCTTCTGCTTCCTGGCGAGCGTCTGCTGCTTGTCGAGCGCGTACCGCTCCCTGGTCGCGAGTTCGTCCGCCCGCCTCTCGCCGCTCTCCAGCCGCGCGATCGTCGCCGCCCGGTCGTCGGCCGCCCGCTGCAGTACGTGGCCCTGCGCCAGCGCGCGCTCCGGGTCCCGGGCCAGCAGCAGTCGCAGGTAGGGGGAGAGGCCGGTCCGCCCCTGGTACTGCTCGCGTGCCAGCCGGCCCGCCGCGCTCCGGCTCTCGGCGAGCGCGATCCGGGCCCTGGACAGGCCCGCGGACACTTTCCTGACCTCGCCCAGCTGTTCCTTGACGGACTCCTCCGTCGCCTTGTACGTCTCGCCGGCCTCCTCGACCCGCTGGTACAGCTTCTGAAGTTCCGTCAGCAGTTCCGTGACGGTCGCCGCCCGCCGGGGCGGGGCGGGGGCCGGGGCGGGTGGAGGGGCGGGAGTGCCCGGTGCCGCCGCGGTGGCCGGCGCGGGGAGTGCCGTGAGCACTGCGGCGGCGGCCAGTGCGACCGTGCAGACGGACTGGGTGAGTCTGCTTGACACGTCATCACCTCCGGTTCGAGGCCGGGCGGTCCGGCCTCAAGGTGATGATGTGCACCGGTGGCGGGGGTGTGAGCGGGCGGCTGGGCGGGTTGGGCCAACGCCGTCACCCGCCGAGAGGTAATCCGCGGTACCACCGGCGTGGCTGCACAGCGCGACCCCGCCCCGGCGCAGGCGCCGGGGCGGGGTGCGGGTGTACGGGGTGGTGCGAGGCGTACGGGGGTGCGGGGTTACGGGCGGTGCGGGGTCAGCTGTGCGGCGTTCAGCCCAGCTTGGCCAGCTGCGCCTCGATCTCGGCCTTCGGCTGCTCCGTCTTGCCGGAGAAGTTCTGGGCGTAGAAGGTCACGAGCGTGCTGCCCTTGCGCACCGTCACCAGCTGGGACGTGCTGGGCTCGCCCTCCAGGTCCATCGTCAGGGTGAAGGCGACCGCCTCGTCATCACCGGCGTAGGCACCGGGGGTGACCTTGGTGTACTTCGTCTTGTCCGAGCCGGTGACCACGGTGAAGCCGCCGGCGCAGGCCTTGCCCGCGGCGCGCAGCTCGGCGAGGGCGTCCTGGGCTCCCTCGCCCTCGTACGAGCCGAGGGTGTCCGACATGAGCGTCGTGCTGCTCAGACCGGCCAGGCCGGCCTTCAGCTTCTCCTCGGGAGAGGCGTCCTCGGCCGGCTTCTGGGGCACAGTGGTGATCTTGCGCGCCGAGGTCGCGACGGGCGTGCCCGCGGACCGCAGCGCGACGGCGTCGACGAGCGGCTTGCACTCGGTTTTGTCGGCGGTGGCGCCCTTCGCCGCGGCGAGGTCCACCTTGGAGGGCTCGGCGACCTTGTGGCTCTTCAGGTCGGCCTCGGCCAGGACGAGCTTGTCCAGTTCCGCCTGCGACAGGGCCTTCGCCGCGGGCTCGGCGGCGGCTGCGCTCTCCTTGCCCTTGTTTTTGCCCTCGGGGGCGGCGTCGACGGTCTTGTCGGCCCCGCAGGCGCCGACGAGCAGGGCCAGCGAGAGCGCGGAGGCGGCGACGGCGGTACGGCGAACGGTGGTGCGGCGCATGGAACAGTTCCTTCTGGATCGGTGAACAACGGTCCCCCCGCGCGAAGTCCACTCAGCCGGTGACACGCGGAATCTGTTGTGATCACCGAATCTACGGCCTCTGCCCGCACGATGATCAACGAATTCCGGCCGTCGGCGGGATTGTGACACCCGTGCAATCGCAGAGGCACCCAATCGAGACGCGTTCCGCTACAACCTTCGCCGCCGTGCCTCAGTCGAGAGGGAGCGCGTAGAAGTTGCGGCCGCGCCACAGCACGGCCCTGCTGCCGAACGCCTCCGCCCGGTAGGAGGCGCTGGCCTCCTCCGCGCCCGGCGCCGTGACACCGGAGTCCTGGAACTTCCACAGCCGCCGCCCGTCGCGCGCGCCGATCGCGGTGGCCTGCGTCTCGTTGAGCGCGAAGACGGTGCGGCCGCTGCTGCTGAGGGCGATCCGGGGGGCGGCCCGGCCGGGGTACTCCGTGGCGCGCTTCCACCGCTGGGCGCCGGTCGTCCTGTCGACGGCGTAGACCTCGTTGGAGTCGCCGGGGACGTACAGCGTCTTGTCGCGCACGACGCCGTGGCCGAAGCCGTAGGGGGCGTCGTCGGAGGAGCCCGAGGCGGCCTTGAGTTTCCAGAGCTTCCTGCCGCTGCGGGTGTCGTACGCCTGCAGGTCGCCTTCCACCGCCGCGTAGAGGCGGCCGGACGGGTCGTCGGTGATGCCCGCGCTCGGCCGTACCCCGGCGAAGAACTTGCTCCACAGCGTCCTGCCGGTCCTGCGGTCGACGAGGACGAAGGCCGCCCTGTCCCTGGCCTTCTTCTGCTGGGCGGCGGTCATGGAGGAGGTCTTCCGGCGCAGGAGCAGGCTGTCGGGGCGGATGCCGACCGTCTCGTAGCGGGGGAGGGCGCCGGAGCGGCCGTTCGGCACCTCGGTGCGCCACAGCTCCTTGCGGGCGGCCATGTCGTACGCGAAGAGGTAGGAACGCGTGCGCGTCACCTTGTCCTTCTTCCCGCCCAGGGTGTCGACCTTCGCCGCGAACCAGACCACGGGGCCGTCCGCGGCCACTTTCGCGCCGAGCACGGCCCGGGCGTCCTTCTGGCCCTTCGTCAGGAGGGGCCCGTACGGCACCCGGTGCCTGACCTGCCCGTCCTTCGCTGACAGCCACAGGAAGTCGGCCGGGGTGACGACGAAGCAGTGGGTGCCGTCGGCGGCTTCGGGGGCGTAGTCCGTACCGGCGGCCTTCTGTTCCCAGAGCGGGCGGCCGGTACGCAGGTCCAGCCCGGTCGTCAGTTCCCCGCCCGGGATCAGGAGGACCTGGTCGCGCCAGAGGCGGGCCGGCGGGCCGTCGGCCGCGACCGGGTGCTGGTAGTGCCAGAGCGGATCGGGAGCGAGTCCGGGCAGCGGCTCGGGACGGGCGACGGGCTTGGAGCCGCCGGCCGGGCGCGCGGGCGCGTCGTCCTCTCCCCCGGAGAGGGCCAGCACCGCACCTCCGCCCACCACCAGCCCGGCGGCGCCCGCCGCGATCCCGGTGAACAGACCACGCCTGCTGAGACCGCCGAGACCGCGCGGGGCGGCGGTCCGGGCGGGCGGCCGCGGCGCGGAGGCGGTGGCGTGCGGGAGGGCGAGCGCGGCCCCGGGGTGGGGGAGGGGAGCGGGGCCGGGCTGCGGTGCGCCTCCGGCCGCGGTCACGGCCGGTGCCGCGCCTGTGCTCACGGCAGGCGCCGCGGTGCGCCGCAGCGCCGGCAGGTGCAGGGTGGGCCCGCCGCCGACGTCCGCGGCACCGGCGGGCGTGCCCCCGGTCACCCCTGCGCCCCCGGTCTCCCCTGTGCCCCCGGTCTTCCCCGTGTCCCCGGTCTCCCCCGCGGTCCCCGGGGCGGGGGAGGGGGCCCCGTGGCGGGCCGGATCCCCCGGCCCGCCCGGCGATCGGGGCTCGGGGCCCGGAGCGGAGCCCAGGTGGTGGGAGGGGGCGGGCAGGGGAACCAGGTTCTGCGCACCCGTCCCCGCACCCGGCTCCAGCGCCCTCGCCGCCTGGTCCGTCAGGGCCGACACCAGCCGGTCCGGAAGCCAGCCGTGGCGGGTCAGGGCCGCCGCGCCCTCCAGGGCCAGTTCCGCCGCCAGGACGCCCGGGGCCGGGCGGTCCGTCGGGGACTTGGCCAGGCAGCGGGCAATCAGCGCGCGCAACTCCTGCGGTACGGCGGCCAGTTCCGGCTCGGCGTGCGCGATGCGCTCGGCGGCCGCGCCCTCGGGGCCCGCCGCCAGCGGGGTCGCGCCGGTCGCGGCGTACGCCAGGAGCAGGCCGAGGACGAAGATGTCGGACGCGGGGCCGGGCTCCCGGCCGGTCAGCTGCTCCGGGGTGAGGTAGCCGAGGCGTACGGACAACTGGCCGCCGGGGCCCGCTTCGGCGGCCACCGAAGCCCCCAGTGCGCCGAAAGCCGTCAGGCGCGGCCCGTCGGAGGCCAGCAGCACGGTGTCGGCGGCGAGACCGTGGAGTACGGCGCCGGTGGCGTGCACCCGGGCCAGGGTCTCGGCGAGCGCGGCTCCCAGGGTGCGTACGGTCCGCTCCGGCAGAGGCCCGGCGAGCCCGACCGCCTCGCCCAGCGTCAGCGCGGGTACGTAAGGGGCCGCCGTCCACAGCCCGGAGCCGCCGGCGCCCGAGTCGGCCGGGGCCTGCACCCAGCCGCCGGCCAGCCGCCGGGCGGTCTGCGCCTCCGCCTGGAAGCGGCGGCGGAAGGCGGGCAGCCCGGCCAGAGCGGGGCGGGCGGCCGAGACCACGACCGTCGTACCGTCGGCGGAGCGTGCCAGGTACTGCACGGCGCTCGCGGTCTCCCGCAGGCGCGACAGCAGGGCGTACGGCCCGATGCGGCGTGGATCGTCCTGACGCAGCGCTTCCAAGGCGCACCCCCTGTGGTCACCGTGCCGGGGCCGCTCCCTCGGTCACAGCGGCCACACCCTGCACAGCCGTCGATCTTATGGCGTGCTGTCCGGCTTCGACCAGGGCCACCTCGGGCGGTGACGCTCGCGTCCGTCCGGCGCGTACGCGTACTTCCAGCCGCGCCGGAGACCCAGCCGCTTGCTGTATCCGGCGGGGACGCGCAGGTAGGCGTGCACGGTCGGCGGTCCGCCGCCGTCGTCCGGCACCGGCACCTCGTACCACTTCGGCGGGTGTCCGGTCGGCCCGACGAGCACCGGCAGCACCCGCCCGTCCAGGGGGCCGCCCACGAAGGGCGTGTTCTCGCTTCTCACCCGGCCAGTCTCGCAGGGGCGAAGACCGCGGGAGGTCTCACAGGAGGTGGGCCGCTTCGGAGATCACCGGGATCACCCGCCGCGCCAGCACCCCCGCCGGGCCGTCCGCCGTCTCCGTCGCCAGCGCCGCCCTCGTCACGGCCGCCGTCTGCGGGTCCGTCGCCGCGGTCACGGCCAGCAGCGCGACGAAGTGGTCGACCAGCCAGTCCCGCAACGCGCCGGCCGGAGGCTGCTTGTCCTCGTCCAGCCAGATCAGGGAGGCCGCCTCGACGGCCGTGATCCAGGTGCGGACCATCATCCGCAACCGGGGACCGGCCGTCTCCGCGGCGCCCAGGTGCGCCAGGATCTGCTCGGCCGCGGCCCGCCGCACCCCGTCGACGATCGCGGTCGTACGGGAGGTCTCGGCGACGCTGCCGCCCTGGAGCAGCGCGCTGAACCCGGCGTCGTGCTGGTCGACGAAGGCCAGATAGCGGTCCAGGGCGGCGGCGAGCCGCCGGGTGAGCGGCCCGGCCTGCGGCTCGGCGAAGCACAGTTTCAGCTCGTCGGCGGCGGAGCCGAGCGCGGCCTCGTACAACTGCTGCTTGCCGCCCGGGAAGTAGCGGTACACGAGCGGCCTGGACACCCCGGCCGCCTCCGCCACGTCGTCCAGCGAGATCTCCTCGGGCGCCCGGTGCGCGAAGAGCGACAGGGCGGCGCCCAGGAGCTGGCTGCGACGCTCCTCGACGCTGAGCCTGCGGTACGCGGGGGTGGCTGCTGCCGGGGTCATGCCCGCAGCGTAGCCCCGTATGCGCCCGGCTACGCGAGGAGTCCCGAGCTCTTCCAGAGCCGGCGGCCGACGCCCTGGAGCACGCCGATGTCGTCGAGGAAGTCGGTGAGCCGCTTCGCGCCGTTCTGCATGACCTCCGTGCGGTGGCCGCTCGCCTTGACCTGGGCGACGGCCTCGCGGCGGTCGAGGCCCACGTTCTCGTACACCCTCGGGTTGACGAAGCACGTCGAGAAGACACGGGCCGCCTCGCCGCAACTGACCCTGGTGAGCTCGCGCTCCCACGCGGGCGCGGTCACCATCTGGCGGCGCAGCTCCTCGCGGGCGTACCGGACGTGGCGCGCCTCCTCGACCACGTGGATGCGGGTCACCCCGCGCACGAGGGTCTGGACGCGCTCGTCCGGGAACGTCAGCCGCTGCATCCAGTCGAGGATCTCCTCGCCGAGCAGCGTGGCCGCGAACGAACCCGGCGTCGTCGAGACGGTCTTCAGGACGCGTGCGAGGTTGTGGTAGAGCCGCGGCACCGGGTAAGCGGGCGCCCCGCCCTTCTGGATCATCTTGGCGAACATCATCGAGTGCCGGCACTCGTCGGCGATCTCGGTGAGCGCGTAGCGCACGTGGTTGCTGGTCACGGACTTGTCGTAGATGTGCCTGACCAGCAGCTGCATGAGGATGATCTCGAACCAGATGCCGAGGGAGGCCAGCGACGCGGCCTCGTGCCTGGCCAGGTCCATGCGCTGCTCCTCGGACATCTTCCGCCAGAGCGGAGTGTCGTAGAGCGATACGAGCTCGGGCGGCCAGAACCACTTGCCCTCTTCGACAGGGGCGTCCCAGTCGAGTTCCGTCTCGGGGTCGAAGGAGTGCTTGGCGGACGACTCCAGCAGGCGCTCGGCGACCTGCTCGCGGTCCTTGAGGAGGCCGAGTGCGTCCCTGAGTGCGTCGCGTTCGGTCACTGCGGTCATGGCGGGGGGCACCTCACGGGTGGGTTACTGGCGGTCACAGCCGTGCTCGCCTCTTATGAGACTGCTTGTCAGCAAGCCCGTCAATCCCTCGCGCGGAACTTGTTGGCCGCCGCTCCGGCAGGCCGCCCGCCGACGGGTGATTCGGCCAACTGCCGGTTCCGCGAAGGGGTACAGGGGTGCAGAGGGCGAGCGGGGAAACGCCGTCGGCCGGAGCGGATCGTACTGCCCCCGCAGGAGCGGACGGGCCGTCCGGCTGCGGGAAGGGATGTCGAAGGGGTGTACGGAAAGGGATGTGCGGCCGGGCGTCCGGCCCGGCACGATGGCGGTCATGACCACGACCGCGAGCACGCAGGCCGCCCGCCGCAGCCTCGAAGCGCTCGCCGCATGCGTGAAGTAGCGTGCGGTCATGACCATGCCACCGCCGCCCCAGCGGCCCCCCGGCCCGTACGGGTCCCCGCAGCCGCCGAATCCGTACGGCGGGCAGCCGCCGTACCCGGGGCAGCCCTACCCGCAGCAGCAGCCGTACCCGGGTCGGCCGGGACAGCCGGGTCAGGGCGGCTGGGGTCAGCCGCCCGTGGGGCCGCCCCCGCCGCGCAGGAACCGCACCGGCATGGTGATCGGCATCGTCGCGGCCTCGCTGGTCGCGCTCGGCGCCCTCGGGTTCACGGTGAAGCAGCTGTCCGAGGCCGGGGCCGTGGCCTCCGGGGCCGGTTTCCCCGAGGCCGAGTACGAGCTCACCGTGCCGAAGACCCTGCTCGACGGCGAGTACAAGCTGGCCCAGGACATGTCGCGGACCGAGGGCGAGAAGGCCCTGGAAGGGGCGTACGACTCGAAGGTCCGCAATCCGGAGCCCGCCGTCGGCCAGTACACCTCCGGGTCCCCGACCGAGCCGAGTGTGCTGGTGATCTCGGGCATGTACGGCCAGTTCAAGGAGCCCGACGAGGCACGCAGGAAGATGCTGGAAGGCGCGGAGGACGGCCGGGGAGCGACGCTGGCCGTGCCCGCCGAGGAGATCGAGCCGGCGGGTTCCCCCGTCACGCTGAGCTGCCAGGTCCTGACCTCGTCGCAGAACGGCACCGATGTCACCCTGCCGATGTGCGCCTGGGCCGACGGGAACACGGCCGCCTCGGTGGCCGTCGTCACCCCCGAGATCTCCCGGCAGGACCCCGAGTCCGTGGACCTCGGCAGGATCGCCGAGATCACCGTCGAGGTCAGGGAAGAGGCCAGGCGCAGGACCGGCTGATCACGCGGACGCGCCGCCGGGGGGCGGGAACGGCGTACGCAGCGTGAAGGACTCCGGCGTCGGGCCGTGCTCGCGCAGGCGCAGGAGTGCCTTCTCGGCGTCCGCCACCGTCGGGCGGCTCCCCGCCTCCACCCACCACAGCGCCGTCATCGCTTCCTTCACGCGCGCGAACCACTCGTGGCGCCGGCCGAGCAGCTCCCGGTGCTGCCCCTGGTACATGAAGGCGGTCAGGGCGTCGGGGTCGCGCCACACCGACATGTTCACGATCAGCCACTCGTCCCCGAACACCGGCACGTCCGTCGCGTTGCCCGTCTCGCTCTGCAGCCGCCACACGAAGCCGTCGGCGCCGTCGGCCACCGCGTTCACGGGGTCCAGGGCGTCCACGAAGTCCTTCAGCTCCGGGGAGTCCAGCGGGAACTTGAGGCGGGCGATGTTCACCTGGGCGAGTTCGTACGCGGCGGGAACGGCGGGAACGGCGGGAGCGGCGGGAGCGGCGGAGTCGGTGGTCATGGCCGCACGATAAGCGCGTACGGCGACACCCCCCAGGGCCGTTTCACCCACCGAGACATGACGGCAGGTCAGCCGTCCAGCGCCGCCCGCATCACCGCCCGCGCGATCGGCGCCGCGCTTCCCCCGCCGCTGATGTCGGCGCGGTCCGCCGACGCGTCCTCCACGACCACCGCCACCGCGATCGCGGGCCGGCTCTCGCCCTCCTCCTGCGCCCAGGAGATGAACCAGGCGTACGGCATGCCCGTGTTGTCGATGCCGTGCTGCGCCGTGCCCGTCTTGCCGCCCACCGTCACCCCCGGGATGGCGGCGTTCGTGCCCGTCCCCTCCTCCACGACGTCGACCATCATCTGCTGGAGCCGCAGGGCGGTGGCCGGGTTCACCGCCTGGTGCAGGGACTTCTGACGGGTCCGCGAGACGACGTCGCCGTCCGCCCGGGTCGTCCTGTCCACCAGGTAGGGGTGCATGAGGTCACCGTCGTTGGCGACGGCCGCGGCGACCATCGCCATCTGGAGCGGCGTCGCCGTCGTGTCGTACTGGCCGATGGAGGAGAGCGCGAGCTGGTCGTCGCTCATGCTGGTGTCGAAGTTGCTCCGGGACACCCCGGACGGGATCCTCAGCCCGTCGTCGTTGAAGCCGAACCTGCTCACGGTGTCCAGCATCCCGGCCAGCCCCACCCGCACGCCCAGATCCGCCATCACCGTGTTGCAGGAGACCCGGACCGCGTACTCCAGCGACGCGTTGCGGCAGCCGCGCGCCTCGTTGGGGAGCCTGGTGGTGGTGCCGGGCAGGACGTACGGATCGGGCGTCCTCGTCGGCGCGTCGATGTCCTCCACCACGCCCGATTCGAGCGCCGCGGCCGCTGTCACGATCTTGAAGGCGGACCCCGGCGGATACGTCTGCCGGATGGCCCGGTTGAGCATCGGCTGGCTCGCCGCGCCGGTCAGCCGCGCCCACGCGTCCGTGACCGCCTTCCCGGTCCCGGAGAGCCGCTCGGGATCGTACGACGGGCTGCTGACCAGCCCCAGGATCTTCCCCGTCGTGGGCTCGATCGCCGCGACGGCGCCCTTCCTGCCGGCGAGCCCGTCGTACGCCGCCCGCTGGACCGCGCCCTTGATGGTGGTGACGACGTCGCCGCCGGGCTGCTGCGAGCGCGTGACCTCGTTCCACAGGGGGATCGGGGCGAGCATCGGATCGGTGCCGGAGAGGACGTCGTCCGCGGCGTTCTCGATGAGGGTCGTGCCGTACGTCTGGGAGGCGTAGCCGGTGACGGGCGCGTACAACGGCCCGTGCGGATACGTTCTTTCGTACCGCAGCTGCTCGCCGCTGTCCCGGGAGCCGGTGACCGGCCCCCCGTCCACGACGATGTCGCCGCGCGGCTGGCTGTAACGGACGATGGTCTGACGCCGGTTGGCGGGATTGTCGCTCAGCGACTCGGCCTGGAAGACCTGGATGCGGGCGGCGTTCAGCAGCAGCGCGACGAGCAGCAGCAGGCACAGCCCGGCCGCGCGGCGGATGTAGCGGATCACTGGTCGTCCTCCACGACGGGGGCGATGACGCCGGTCTCGGTGTGCTCGGGCTGCGGACGGCGGGCCGAGTCGCTGACCCGGATCAGCAGCGCCACGATGATCCAGTTGGTGACGACGGACGAACCGCCCTGCGCCAGGAACGGCATCGCCATGCCGGTCAGCGGGATCAGCCCCGTCACACCGCCCGCGATGACGAACACCTGGAGGGCGAGGATCGAGGCGAGGCCGATCGAGAGCAGCCGCCCGAACGGGTCGCGCAGCGCGAGGCCCGCCCGGTAGCCGCGGGCGACGAGCAGGGAGTACAGCAGGAAGATCGCGGTGAGCCCGGACAGGCCGAGCTCCTCGCCCGCCGTCGCCAGGATGAAGTCGGACTTGGCGGCGAAGCCGATGAGGATGGAGTCGCCGGCGCCGAGCCCCGTGCCGAGCATGCCGCCGGCCGCGAAGGCGAACAGCGACTGGGCGAGCTGGCTCGCTCCCCGGCCCGCCTCGATGGACGCGAAGGGGTGCAGCCAGTCCTGGACGCGGCTGTGGACGTGCGGTTCGAGCGAGCCGACGACGAAGGCGCCGACTGCCGCGAGGAGCAGGCCGACGGCGATCCAGCCGGTGCGGCCGGTCGCGACGTACAGCATGATCACGAAGAGTCCGAAGAAGAGCAGTGAGGTGCCGAGGTCGCGCTCCAGGACGAGTACGCCGACGCTGAGCAGCCAGATCGCGACGATCGGGCCCAGCACGCGGCCGGTGGGGAGCTGGAGCTTCCAGATCCTGCGGCCGGTGTAGGCGAGGGCGTTGCGGTTCCCGGCGAGGTAGGCGGCGAAGAAGACGGCGAGCAGGATCTTCGCGAACTCGCCGGGCTGGAAGGAGAAGCCGCCGACGCGGATCCAGATCTTCGCGCCGTTGATGGCCGGGAAGAAGATCGGCACGATCATCAGGACGAGGGCGGCGGCGACCGAGAGATAGGCGTACCGCTGGAGGACGCGGTGGTCGCGCAGCAGGACGACCACGCCGATGAAGAGCGCGACGCCGAGGGTGGACCAGATGAGCTGGGTGGGGGCCGCCTGGTCCCTGGGGGTCTCCAGGTCGAGGCGGTAGATGAGGACCAGGCCGAGGCCGTTGAGGAGGACCGCGATGGGCAGGACCAGCGGGTCGGCGTACGGGGCGCGGAAGCGGACGGCGAGGTGGGCGAGGAGCGCGAGGGCGCCGAGGCCGGCGCCGTAACCGGCGGCGCCGGGCGGCACGGCGCCGTCCTGGGTGAGGCCGACGGCGATGTAGCCGTACGCGGCGATGAGGACGGCGCAGACGAGGAGCGAGAGTTCGACGCCGCGTCGCTTGGGCAGGCGTACGTCGGGCGGGGGAGCGTCCACCGTCGTTGCGGTCATGTCAGGCAACGTAGCAAGCAAGCAGGCCGTATGTCCGTATATGTCAAGGGGTTCCGGCTGGTGAGTGCGGCCGGCCGCTCACGCCCGGGGGCCCGCTGCGGCGGGGCCGGGCCCCTCGGGGCGCGGGCGGGGGACGGAGAGCCGCCGGCCGCGGGGGTGTCGGCACGTGCGCGGAGACTTCGGTGCGTGGGCTTCGCGGTGCGTGGGCTTCGGCGCGTGGGCTTCAGTACGTGCGCGGAGGCTTCGGCGCGCGAGGCGTCAGCACGTGCGCGGGGCGGGCCCGATGTCCGCGATGTAGCGCGCCGAGCCCCAGGCCCAGGTGCCGTCGGTGAGCAGGTACCAGTGGCTGTTGCCGTACACGTTCTCGCCGTGGGTCTTGCAGAAGATGTGGACGACCGCGCCGTAGGGCCTGCTGCCGATGACCCTGCTGCCGCGGGTGGGTTTGTCGCGCAGCAGCAGCCCCGACTTGGCGGTGACACGCCCCTTGTACGTGTGGGAACTCCCGGCCGGGGGCTCCGGGTGCTGGACGGGGTCCGTGGCGGCGAGCGCCGGGCCCGCGGCGAGGAGCGCTGCGACGGCACCGGCGGCGGCGTACGGGCCGAGCCTGGAGAGCGGGGACCTGGAGAACGGAGAACGGGAAAGCGGGGACCTGGAGAGCGGAGGTCCGGAAAGCGGGGACCGGGGGAGCAGGGGCATGCGCATGCTGGTTCCTGGAGGGTGAGGGGCCTTCGCCGCGGCGAAGGCCGACGGGGGATCCGGTCCGTGACGAACCGGTCCTCGACTCGCCCGGTTCACGCTAATTCCGCCACCCGCTGATCGCAATCCGTCACTCTGCGTGCTCAGCGCTGGTAGGGATTCTGCCCGGGGTGCTGCTGGGGCGCCTGCCCGTAACCGCTGCCGTGCCCCTGCCCGCCCTGGCCGCCGCCCTGCGCCAGGAGCTGCTCCGCCTGCTCCTGGGAAACCTGCTGCTCGGCGCCGCAGAAAGTGCACTGTGTCGTGTACTTCGTGGAGAACGGGAACAGCGGTACGAAGAACAGCGTGAACTTGCTGACGCGCTTCTTGAGCGTGTGCGCCGCCGGATTGCCGCAGCGCCCGCACGCCAGCGTGAGCATCGCCAGTTGGTAGAGGTAGCTCTTGCTGCCGAAGATGATCATTCGATGGTCCCCTCGTGTGTCCGTGCGTGCCGGCCGGTGCCTGTCTGCGCCGGCTGCCCGTCGGTCTGCTCTGCTGTCGAGTCTGCACCAACCGGCCCGGTGGGGCTCATGGCCCTCGCGGCGCCGGTGCGGTGACGCGGCGCCGGTGAGCCCACCGCCGGTGAGCCCACAGCCGGTACCGCGACGCGGCGCGGGCGCGCCGGCCGCCTCCCGGCCGCCCGCCGCTCCGGCACCGTCCAGGACATCGACCACATCGTCGTCCTGATGCGGGAGAACCGTTCCTTCGGCCACTACTTCGGCCCGCTGAAGGGCGTACGGGGCTTCGGGGACCCGCGACCGGTGACGCTGCCGAGCGGAAAGCCGGTCCGGCACCAGACGGACGGCGGCAAGAAGGTGACGCTGCCGTTCCACCCGACGGCCGACGATCTGGGGATGCAGTTCCTCCAGGGCCTCAACCACGACTGGGCGGGCGGCCACAAGGCGATCAACAAGGGCAGGTACGACCAGTGGGTGCCGGCCAAAACACCCACCACCATGGCGTACCTGACGCGCGAGGACATCCCGTTCCACTGCGCCCTCGCCGACAGGTTCACCGTCTGCGACGCGTACCACTGCTCGTTCGTCGGAGCCACCGACCCGAACCGCTGCTCCATGTGGACGGGCCGCACCGGCAACGACGGCACCGGCGGCGGCCCCGTCCTCGGCAACGAGGAGGCGGGGTACGGCTGGACGACGTACCCCGAACGCCTGGAGAAGGCCGGGATCTCCTGGAAGATCTACCAGGACACCGGGGACGGCCTGGACGCCGCGGGCCACTGGGGCTGGACCAACGACGCCTACCGCGGCAACTACGGCGACAACTCCCTCCTCTGCTTCCACCAGTACCGCGACGCCAGGCCCGGCGACCCGCTCTACGGCAAGGCCCGCACCGGCACCAGCGTCAAGAACGGCGACGGCTACCTCGACGACCTGAAGGCCGACGTGCGGGCCGGCCGGCTCCCGCGGATCTCCTGGATCGCCGCCCCGGAAGCCTCCACCGAGCACTCCGACTTCCCCTCGGACTACGGCGCCTGGTACATCGCGCAGGTCCTGGACGCGCTGACGTCCGACCCGGAGGTGTGGAGCAGGACGGCCCTGTTCGTCACGTACGACGAGAACGACGGCTTCTTCGACCACGTCGTGCCCCCGTGCCCGCCGACCTCCTCCTCCCAGGGCGAGTCCACCGCCGACACCTCCACCGAGCTCCACGCGGGCGGCACGTCGTACGCGGCGGGCAACTACGGCCTCGGCCCGCGCGTCCCGATGCTCGTCGTCTCGCCCTGGAGCACCGGCGGTTACGTCTGCTCCGAGGTCTTCGACCACACCTCGATCATCCGCTTCATGGAACGCCGCTTCGGCGTGAGCGAGCCGAACATCTCCCCGTGGCGCCGCGCGATCTGCGGCGACCTCACCTCGGCCTCCGACTTCGGTACGGCCGACCCGCGCTCCGCCGAACTGCCCGACACCGCCGCGTACGAGCCGCCGGACCGCGCACGCCACCCCGACTACCGGCCCATCGCGCCGGCGGTCGGCGCCATGCCCGTGCAGGAGCCGGGCAAGCCGTCAAGGACCGAGGAAGCCGCCCTCGCCCTGCCGCCCGATGCCGCGCAGCAGCGTGTCGACCACGCGAGTCGCCAACTCGTCGACATCGTTGGCGTCCTCGTCGACCCTCTCGGCCCGGTCGAGAGCGGCTTCGTGAATGAGGGCGTAATAGACGCGGCGGGCCCACACCAGGTCCGTGTCGGGCCGTAGTACGCCGGCGTCGCGCGCCCGCCGGAACAGCTGGTCGCACTGGTCGAGCACATCGGCGTGCGCCCGTGCCACCTCCGGGTCCTCCGGAACCGTCCTGCTCATCGCGAACCCCCAGCCGATCTTGACCCGGAGGACGTTGGCCGTCGCCTGGTAGAGGGCCACCAGTGGCGGGGCGCTGTCGGGGTGGGCGCTCGTCACGGCTTCGTGGAACTGCCGCGTCGCCCATGCCGTCAGGGCGTCCACCAGGGCCTCGCGGCTGGTGAACCGGCGGTGCACAGTCGTCCGCGCGACGCCCGCGGCCTCCGCGATCTGCTCCATGGTCGCCGCCGGATTGGCGCCGAGGACGCGTTCGGCGGCCTCCAGGATGCCCCTGACCGTCCGCTCGGCGTCCGCGCGCAGCGGCCGCTGCTGACTCTTGCGTTCCACGGAGCTCCTTCCCTCTTCCACCCCACAAGACTACGTCGAAGTTGCCATTCATCCATTACTTGCAACACTGATGTAGCAACTCCTAAGCTTTCCGCATCCCCGAAGTCACTCTTTCTAAGAGGAGCACCCATGGACCTGCAACTGACCGGCAAGGCGGCTGTCGTGACCGGTGCGAGCCGGGGCATCGGCCTCGCCACCGTCTCCGCACTGGTGGGCGAGGGCATGCGGGTGGTGGCCGCAGCGCGGGTGATCACACCGGAACTCAAGGCCACCGGCGCGATCGGCGTGCCCGTGGACCTCTCCACCCCCGACGGCCCCGCCCGCCTCATCGCCGAGGCCGAGGCCGAACTCGGCGGACTGGACCTCCTGGTCAACAACGTGGGGGGCGGTGACGCGGGCGAGGGCCAGACGGGCGGTTTCCTCACCTTCACCGACCAGCAGTGGCACGACGCGTTCGACCTGAACTTCCTCGCCGCGGTCCGCACCACCCGGGCGGCGCTGCCCCGCCTCGCGGACGGCGGCGGCTCCGTCGTCAGCATCTCCTCCAACGGCGCCCGGACGCCGCACGCCGGCCCCATCACCTACACCACCGCGAAGGCGGCACTGACCGCGTTCGGCAAGGCGCTGGCGGAGGAGTTCGGACCTCAGGGCATACGCGTCAACACGGTCTCGCCCGGCCCCGTCCGCACCGACCTGTGGGAAAGCCCCGACGGCTACGGAGCCGCGCTGGCCCGGTCGATGGGCGTGGAACAGGAGCAGCTCCTGGCACAGCTCCCGGCCGCCATGGGAATGGTGACCGGCAGGCTGGTCCGCCCCGACGAGGTCGCCACCCTCGTCGCCTACCTGGCCTCCCCCCTCGCGGGCAGCATCACCGGCGCGGACCACATCATCGACGGAGGCGCGGTCAAGACGGTCTGAACCGGCCGAACCATCTCAAGGCCGGCTTGCGGACGGCGACCACGACCGCTGCGACCGCGACACGAGCCCCCGCACGCCGCTCAACGAGGCGTACCGCGGCCGCGCAGTGGCGCCGAAGGTTCACTCGCCACGACAAAGAGCCGGACCCAGTGGGACTGGGTCCGGCTCTCAATGTCTGGCACTTCCGCAAGTCAGCGGGTGTTCCACGCTGGTCCGGCTTCTGTGCCCCCGGCAGGATTCGAACCTGCGCACACGGCTCCGGAGGCCGCTTCTGGCCTACGAAACATTGCAGGTCAGAGCAGATTTTGCGGTTGGCTGATCGGGACCAGTCCACGGAAGGTCCACCACGCTAGCCAGAGCAGTGCTTGCTCAAGGACCTGACCGGACACCGGAGCATAGGAGCGTTGGCGGTGTCCCGAAGGGTCTTTTCGGTGTCTGACGGGGGACGCGCAGCGCGATCGGCAGCGCGAGATCGCACAGGATCCTGCCTGGATCATGCATGGCCCGGGCACGGCGCCACGGCGCCAGCGCGGCCAGTATTGCCCGATCCAGGCCGGTTTTCGAACGGTCTCGACCGGCAGCACGCCGCCGGACTGCGAGACCACACCCCCGACCGCCGCCCTCGACGCGGACAGGAGGGTAGGACCCGCTAGAATTCATCACCTGAGGATTGCTTCTTTCCTCGCGACGTACGGGTCTCTCGACGAACTCTATCGTTGCAGTTCAGGAGTGCTTCTCTGGGATTGTTGGTCAGCTCTCTGACGTTCCACCTCGCGAAAGTGGGAGGCTAGCGGTCAGGGCTGCCGGCCAAGTGTCCGATGCGGCGGGGCGAAGACCAGGGGCAATTACATGGAAGCCCCAACTCTGCCCACCTGGACGTTGTGTATCGTCGGCTGGCGGCCGAACGGAACCTCGGCAGGGGTCTGGCTGCGGGACAGCTCTCAGGCCGGTCCTGCTTGCCTGCGGAAGTTGGCGCATGCTATCTCCGCTAGCGGAACACACGTTGGGCAGTACACCCGAGGCAAGGAACGCGTTGACCAGCTTCACGGACGACCAGAAGGTCTACACGACACCCCACGGCACCCAGTTGCACGGGGACTCCGTGGGGTTGCTCCACGGCCTCGACGACGAGAGTGTGGACTTGATCGTCACGAGCCCGCCCTTCGCCCTGCAGCGGAAGAAGGCGTACGGCAACGAAGATCAGGAGGCGTACGTCGACTGGCTCGCCCAGTTCGGTGAGGCCGCGAAGCGCGTCCTGAAGCCAACAGGGAGCCTCGTCGTTGACATCGGCAACGCCTACCGCAAGGGCAGTCCGACTCGATCCCTCTACCCTTACCGTGTCCTGCTGAAGTTCGTTGACGAATTGGAGTACCACCTCGCGGAGGAGTTCTTCTGGTATAACCCAGCGAAGCTCCCCAGTCCGCTCGAGTGGGTGAATAAGCGCCGGATTCGTGTTAAAGATGCCGTAAATACGGTCTGGTGGCTCTCGAAGACTGAGTGGCCGCAGGCAGACGTCAATCAGGTGCTGTTGCCGTACTCGAAGAACATGGAGCGTCTCCTCAAGGACCCTGAAAAGTACTACAAGGCTACCCTCCGCCCCAGCGAGCACTCGATCTCAAGGCATTTCGGTAACGATAACGGTGGATCCATCCCGCCGAACCTGCTGCAGGTCTCCAACACGGAATCGAACTCGAACTACCTACGTCTGTGCCGCGCGCTTGACATCAAATCGCACCCCGCCCGGTTCCCGAGCGAGCTGCCGCGATTCTTCATCGAGTTCCTCACCAAGCCCGGTGACGTCGTCGTCGACATTTTCTCGGGCTCGAACACCACAGGAATGGTTGCGGAACAACTTGGTCGCAAGTGGTACTCGTTCGAACTCAGTCGGGATTACGCAGCGCTCTCTATAATGCGGTTCTTGCCGGGAGTGAACCCTCAGGACGCCCAGGTCCTCTACGAGAAAGCACGGACAGGGACGGTGTCATTGCCAGAGGCTGGCCAGCCGCTCGTTACCACTGCCGCGCAGTCTGCCGTTGCAGAGGCGTCGCTTTCCGTAGAGTCTGCGGAAGCGGCTCTGGACGCCGCCGAGGCAGAGTTTCTGCGTGCGGGCGAGAACCTCGCGGAAGCCAAGTTCGCCGCCGAATGGAATCCTGATGCAACCCTCGACGCGAATGCCGAGAAGGCCGTGGCTGCTGCCGTGGAGCGGGCGAAGGCGTGGGCTGACGACGTTGCCGTAGCCCGCAGTGACGCGAAGCGTCGGCTCAACAAGGCGAGGAAGCTCGCGGACCAAGCACACGCCGCGCTCACAGAGTTCGAGGCGTTCTACAAGACGAACTTCCCGGCAGAAGACGTCACGGCGGAATAGGCCGTGGCAGCGCACGCTGAGGATGACTTCACCCTGTTTCCGGAGTCGTTGGGCACACTGGCCCCCATGGTGATGCGGTCCAGAGCTGGTGCTGGCACTCGCCTCGCAAACCGGCTCTTCGCCGCGTCACTCGCAGGCTCCTGCAGCCCTGGTGACACTCGGGAGCTTGATAAGAGGCCGTTTGACCTGCGCGCAGCAGTTCCGTTGCCTCCTCTAATGCGCGTCTACTTGTTTACGATGACGACACATCCGTCGGAGCGGCAGCAGGGTGCTTACCGCATTCAGCTCATCCTGCCCAACAAAGGGCGGCACTTTGACACCACCGAAGACGCGTACATCATCCTCGCTGGTTACAACCCAACCTTGGAGATCTTTGCCCTGTGGGACGCGGACGCCCACGACATTGGCAAAGGTGTGCCCTACTCAAAGGGGGTGCAGATCCTGGAGGACACCTTGTTCGAGGCGATGTCTCTTGGAGTGGCTCGACAGACAAGGAAGCTCCGCGGCACTGACGAGTCAGAGACCGTGGTCGCGTCACGTCCGGACACTTTGCTGGAAGCGCTAGAACTGCGTTGGCAACTGTCAATCGAGAGGCTCATCTCGTGAGCGGTGATGGCTGGGGCCAGTCAGGATGGACTCCCGAACCGGAGTATGCGAGCGATAGGGAGAACATCCTCAGCGAGTTTTACCTGCGTGCTTTAAGCGAGGCAGTCGCCTACGACCGGATTACGGGCTTCTTCGCCAGCGGCGCTCTGGCGCTGTACTGGGAAGCGCTGCCTGGGTTCGTGGACCGCGGGGGAAAGATCCGGATTCTCTGCTCGCCTCGGATCACCGAGAAAGACGCACAGGGCATCGAACGCGGCTATGAAGCTCACGACGACGACTCTCTTGCTGCAGTGCTGCGAGCCGAGTTCGATGCGTTGCTTGCCGCCACCCAGCTCCGCAAACCAGCGCTCGCTCTGGCCGCATTGATCTCAGAGAGACTCCTTGATATCCGCCTTGCCCGGGTCGCCAACGCCTCACTCGACGATCGGCGTATGTTTCATGACAAGGTGGGACTATTTACTGATCGGGATGGGCAGCACATAGGCTTCCGTGGGTCCTTGAACGAGACCCGCTTCGGTATCGCCTCGGACGGCAACGTCGAGTCGTTCGATGCGTGGACGAGCTGGACGGGCCGCAATGACAGCATCAGGGTCCAGCGATCTATCGAACGTTTCGAGAGACTCTGGGCCGGTAAGAGCGATGGGGTTGAAGTCCTCGCCCTTCCCGCGCGCTTCCGGCACTGGCTAGAGACTCAGGTCGAAGGCGTTGACTGGCGCGAGCTTGCGGCTGAGATCACTGCGGGTATGGAGCCGGACCTCGTCGTCCGCACTGCGCCAGATGGTCGGCCCCTCCGTGAGCAGCAGATCACCGGACTCAACGAGTGGGAGCTCCACGGTAAGCGAGGGATCCTCGCCCACGCGACTGGGTCAGGCAAGACGGTCACGGGTATCACCGCGATCGTCGGACACGAAGGGTCCGCTCTCGTGGTTGCCCCTTCGCGGTTGGTTGCGCGCCAGTGGAAAGAACAGATCGAGGACACGGGTCGCCGGGTGCATCTGTGTGGCGACGGTGAATCCGCCTGGAAGACGAGGCTTCACAACTGGCTGACACAGCCTGCCTCGGAGCGCGTGGTAGTTGCCCTTGCTCCCACGGCAGCTCAGAGGCCCTTCGTGAACCAGGCTTCGCGCGCGAAGAACCTCCTACTCGTCGGCGATGAGGTTCACCGCCTGGGGGCTGCGTCGTACCAGAAGATTCTGGAGATTGATGCAGCGGCACGTCTAGGCCTATCGGCGACGCCAGAACGTGCGGGAGATCCGGAAGGCACCTCGGCGATTCTCGACTACTTCGGTGGGGTCATCCACCGCTACACGCTCAGGGACGCCCTGAAGGCCGGCGCTCTCTGCAACTACCTTTACTATCCGCAGCTTGTCCGGCTCAGCCCGCAGGAGCAGGGACAATGGGACGAATTGAGCAAAAAGATCGGACGGCTGGTCGCGCAGTCCCACAACTCGCCTGGTGGTGCCACTAGCAGTCAGGCGGAACGCATCAGGATGCTGACGATGCAGCGAGCTCGGATCGCCAAGAAGGCTGCCGGCAAGACGCCCCTAGCTAGGTCGGTGGTGACCAAGAGCTACAAGCCTGGACAGCGTTGGCTCGTCTATTGTGATGATATCGGCCAGATGAATGACGTTGCTGACAGCCTTCGCGCCGCCGGGATCGACGCGTATGAGTACTTTTCGGACATGCCGGGAGACAAGACGGCAACGCTGCGACACTTTGACGAGAACGGTGGCGTGATCGTCTCGATCAAGTGCTTGGACGAGGGTGTTGATATCCCCAATGCGGACCACGCTTTGATCCTGGCGTCGTCCAGGAATCCTCGAGAGTTCATCCAGCGTCGCGGGCGAGTGCTACGCAAGGTCGAAGGGAAGAACCTCGCCACCGTCTACGACGCGATCCTGCAGCCCGAGACCCTTGAGGAAGCGTCGGGGATGTCGCTGCTTCAGGGTGAGCTCGCCCGCGCAGGCAACTTCGCCCGAGATGCCCTGAACAGTGATGCTCGTGACCCGCTGGAGCGGCTAGTTATAGGACTTGGCGGCGATCTCGAGGCGCTCTACGAGTTCCTCGGCTCCGGCGAGGAGGCGGACAACTAGCCTGTGGCTTCACATACTTCGTGCGGCACTGTGAACGCAAGTACTTCTGTAGGAGTAGAGCTCATGCGAGACAACCTTGCCCAAGTGGTCGAATCGGTGCGTTCACGGTTCTATGGCGGCAGCATCGATTCAGTGCTGGTTCAGCGCATCGTGGAGATTGAGAAGCGGTACGTCGAAGATAGACCACGCGCGCAGGAGGCCGTGGCCCGCGTCATCCAGGAGCACCTGGATAGGAGCGTTGAGGTTTGAGATACCAGAAGCTCACCGTTGAGAACTTCCTCGTCTTCATAGGCGAGCAGGAGATTAGCATCCCCGACAAGGACGGCGTAGTCGTCATCTACGGCCGGAACGGCAAAGGTAAGACGTCTCTGCTCAACGCTTTCCGCTGGGCTTGGACTGGTGAAGTTCGCAAGCGGAGCACCCGTCCGCTGCCCTTGGAGGACATCACTAACAAGGTTGCCCTTGCGGGGGCGTCCGGCGACTCAGTCCGATGCCGTGTCCGCCTCGAGTTCGAAGCGGACGGCATGCAGTGGGATCTCACTCGTTCCCTCATGCGTAAGGGGGATGAGTACTTCACCGATCTCATGTTGCGTCGCGATGCGGTCGCTCTGAGTGTCTCCGATGCTGAGCGCAAGGTGACTGAACTGATGCCCAGGGAGATTGAGCAGTTCTTCCTGTTCGATGGAGAGCTCCTCGATCAGTACGAGAAGCTCCTCGATGACGACAGCACTGCTGGCTCCACACTCCGCGATGCCATCGAACGCATCCTCGGACTTCCCATTCTGGAGAACGCGGCACGAGACAGTGCTCGGGTGGCTGAGCATGCCGGCGAGCTGATCGCTGCGGCTGCGAAGCGGGACTCGAAGACGACGAAGCTTGGCCAGACTCTTGGCCGTGAGCAGACTCGTCTCCGTGCGTTCCGCCAGAACTACGAGGCGGAGGACCAGAAGGCTAAGAAGTTGGAAGCTGAGTCGGCCCAGCTCGACCAGCAGCTGGCGGAGCAGTCAGGCAAGCTCGAAATCAAGGCCAGGCGCGACGAGACTCTCAAGCGTCTCAAGGAGGCAAAGGCGCAGTGCGACACGGCTAAGGAAGAGTTCGAAAACCTCCTCGCTGACTCGTGGAGGGCGGTGCTCGTGGAGCCGATCGAGGCCCGCATCGAACAGGACGCCAAGGCGTTGGAGGCCATCGAAGAGCAGCTGGATGAGCTGCGCTTCGCGGCCACCCTCGCCCGCCATTACAAGGCCATGGGCGCGGATACATGCCCGGTGTGTGAGTCCCTTCTGAATGCCAACAACCGTGCTGCCCTCGAGCAACACCTCCAGAGGTCAGACTCTAGCGAGATGAGCGTCAAAGAGGACAAGGCGGCAGCCCTCAAGGCGAGCCTCAAGCGGCTGCGCGAATCGGGCCGCGGGCACGAACTTCGGGCCAATTTGAGAACCGTCGAAGACGGCTACCTGAACCTGCAGCAGAAGATTGAGGATTACCGGGACGATATCGACGACTTTGAGGACAAGCTGAAGGGGCAGGACACCGGGCTAACCGAGCTCGTCCAGCGCTCCAAGAACGTCAGCGTTCTTCTGCGACAAGCGAAGGCTGCTTACAAGGACGAGCGGGAGAAATACGAGCAGGCCAAGAAGAACGTAGCCAAGATCGAAGAGCAGATTCGCAAGACAGGTGCGGGCCAGGCCGACCCGAGTGTCTACGAGCGGCAGCGGACTGCGGAGGCCCTCGCGGATCTCTACCAGAAGGCGATCGTGATCTATCGCGACCAGCTCAAGGAGAGTATCCAGGAGAAGGCCACCGAACTCTTCCGGAGCATGCGATCCGAGAGGGACTACGTGAAGCTTGCGATAAACGAGTCCTACGGCTTGCGCATCCTTGACCGATCCGGCACCCCCGTAAAACACCGGAGCGCTGGCTACGAGCACCTAGTTGCGCTGTCACTCTTGGGCGGCCTGCAGGCCAGCTCCCCCATCAGCGGGCCACTCGTCATGGACTCCCCGTTTGCACGCCTCGACGACCACCATGTTGACGGCGTCGTCGCCAACCTCGACAAGCTCAGCTCCCAGGTGTTCCTTCTGGTTCACGAGCGTGAGCTACCTCGCGAGACTGCACGAGACCTGCTCCGAGGTCGAATGCTGGCCGAGTTTGAGTTGTCTCGAGGAGCGTCCGGGCACGAGACCAACATCCAGGAGCTCCGCAGTGTCTGAAAGCACCACGCGCGGACGCGTGAACATTGCCCTCACTGGCCGCGCTGAGATCGCTCGAGACGAGATCAGCGCCCGATTCCCATTCCGAGAGAAGCAGCAGTTGGTCCGCCTAGGTCTCGCCTACGCCCTTCGGCTCAACCTTGAACCGGTACGCGGAGGCGACTTCGGCCGCGCCGGCGATGGGCAGAACATGAACGTCGGCTCCTTTGACCCAAGCGGCGAGCTCTTTGACCTAGTGCGTGCATTCCACCCGGAATGTGATGACCCGGCAGAGGTCGCCGAGACTCTTATGAGTCTGGGCCTGGTCAGGCTTGCCGAGGATGTCCGTAACAGCGAAGTCACTCGCATCGCCGACATCTTGTATGCGAATGACGGAACCGACTGACGAGGCGCTTCCGAGGCGGGAGCTACTGTGCATCCTCGCCAATCCGCCCTTGGGGAGCGGCGAGCGCACCAGAGCGCGGCTTGGGCTGGCTCGTGACCTTCTCGGCTTCGAGACCTTCACGATCAGGAACCTGTTCGCCGTGCCCTCATGCACCGTCACCGACATCTCGACACTCGGTGCGACTCCAGATGGATGGGCGCAGGCTAGACAGCAGATGGAAGCAGCATTCTCTGCCTGTGATGGGGTGCTGCTGGCCTTCGGCATATCCGAACCAACCGGTGCGGCGCGGAAGTACCATCGCGAACAAGTGGGGTGGGTTGCTGAAAGGCTTGTTGCCTCAGGCTGTCGGTCGTTTCAGGTTGGCGATGGGCCGAGGCATCCGTCCCGCTGGCAGCGGTGGACCTCTCGGCATCATGGCGAGTTGGAGTTCTCCGCCGCCCTGGAGGCGTCCCTGGGATGAACGAGACCGCAGTAGGTTTGCGTCAGCGGGCGGTGGAGCGGGTTTGGCCGGTGGCCTGCCCGGTTTGGGGTCGAGCATGATCAGGGGGCCGTACGCTGGCCGGCAACTCGGGCATGCTTTGCACCTGCCCGGAATTTGAACGAGTGGCCCCCTGGTCTTGCTCGACGCGGGACCCGAACTGGGGAGGTGGCTAAAGCCGCGGAGCCGACCGCCCCAGCCACAGAGAGGTTCTCCCACTCAGCCCGCAGCACGTAGCGCGCCGCCGGGCGCGGCCAGCCGGGGCGGAGACAGGAGGCAGGCCGCGCCGCAGAGGCGGCGCGCGCCCGCGCCGTGCGCGGGCCTTGAACCCGTAGAGAAGATTGTTACTCAGTCAGCGCTGGGTTGGCGTGCATGCTCATTGCTTCAGGCTCCACAAGGGAGCCGCGTACTGCTCGGGACTACTGGCGATGAGGAGCTGGCGCAGGCCATCGCGCTGGTATCCGCTGAGGTTCAGGACCTCTGTGAGACGGCGAAATGTCGTGTGAGTGACTCCGCGGCTTCGGGCTTCTGCCTCGAACTGCGCGAGCCTAGGTAGTACCGACTCGGCGTTGAGCTTCGCCGGACGCTGTTCCTTGAGCCAGAGGGCCTTGTTGCGCTCGTAGTCGATTTCGGAGAAGCCGCAGATCTCGCGGCTCAGTGCCTCCGCCTCGTCCAGGGTGGTGGTCGACATGAGGGCGCGGGCCAACTCGTTGCGGCTGACTGCTTCGTCCAGATCGACCTCGTGGAGCGTCGGGCTCTCGTCGGTAAGGGGGATGGGAAGGCCGGCGTCTCGGACTTCGCAGGTGCCGCGTACGCCTCGGGCTGCCGCTGCGAGCATGCCTGTTGCCTCTGAGGGGTGCCACTCCAAGACCTGGCTGATCGGCTCCGTGTCCGCAGCGGTGAAGGTATGGACGACGGGGCCGAGTATGCCTCGCAGGTCCTCGTGCGACAGTTCGCCGTCCAGGCCGGGGCCTGCGACCAGCAGGCGTACGGGGGCGTTCACCTGGCAGCACGCTGCCAGCGTCAGGGAGTCGCCGAGCGGGCTCTTCAGCGTCGGTTCATCGCCCCGGGCCAATACGTCGCCACCTACGTCGAGGAGGTCGATCGAAGTCGGCCTGAGGTGGGTGACCAGGTCTTCGAGCTGGCGCGTGACGCCCTCGGCACCGTGTCGCGGGTCGATCAGTGCGATGGTGTGCGGGAGTTCCGCCGCGAGTCGAGGAAGCGTGGAACCTGCCGGTGCGATCGGACGGGCTTCCCCGGGCACCTTCCAGACGGCCGGGGTGAGCGGTTCGAGGCCGGTGAAGTCGTGGGCTCCTCGGGGGCCCGGTACCGGGTCGATCAGCAAGCGGTCCCACGCGTACGTGAGGATCACCGCCTGGTCGCCGTCCCCGTACAGGGCGGTGTGAAGCATTGCGGCGGCGACAGCGTCGCCCCCTCCTCCTGCTGCGACGATCAACCGCGTCATGGGCCTAAGAGTACGGGGTAGCACCTTGACCACTCACTCTATAGTGGCCAGAGGCTATAGCCACTTGGACGAGGAGGGGACATGCCTCAGATTGAGGAGGCGCAGCCGAAGTATCTCCAGATCGCGCACTTCATCCGCGATCAGATCCTTCGGGGCGACCTGCGGCCTGGGGACGAGGTTCCCTCGGAACGGCAGCTGGCGGCGGACTGGCGGGTGTCCCGGCCCACGGCTGCACGGTCGTTGGAGGCTCTGAGCCATCAAGGGCTCGTCGAGAAGCGACAGGGGTCCGGCACGTACGTGCGGAGCCTCGAAGTGAACCGGCGAGCCCGCGAGTTGTACGGGCGTGCTCGGCAGACAGGCAAGATCTACACACCGGGCGAGTACGCGGTGATCACATCGGCCGGATGGCTGGATGCGCCGGATCACGTTGTTGAGGCGCTGGGCCTGGTGAAGGACCGTCGTGCCGTGCACCGCCGGCGGGTCACCAACAACCAGGACGGGCCGATCACGCTGTCCACTTCGTGGTTCGCGCCCGGCGTCGGGCGGAAGGCGCCCAAGCTTCTGGAGCCGGAACGGATCCAAGAGGGCACCCTGATGTACGTCGAGAACATGACCGGACGGCAGGGGAGTTACGCGGAGGACCGCATGTGCGCCCGGCAGGCGACCGACGATGAGGCGGCGGACCTCCAGCTTGATCAGGGGTCGGCCGTGCTGATCGTGCATCACGTCGTCTTCGACCTCCAGGACCGGCCGTTGGAGTTCGCCGAAGCCACTTACCCGCCGCAGCGCTGGGCGTTCGAGCAGGGGTACCCACTCACCTGACAGGTCGCCACTTCGGTGAACTGCTTGCGGAGCCCGAGTGGCTAATGCCACTATCCAGTAAGTGGCTAAGTCCACTTGAGGGAGAGGGGCACGGAGTGACGGGTCAGCAGCGGCGTCGGGGAGCGCACTTACCTTGCCGGGGTTGCCGGGGGCGTGGCTGGAAGCGTGTCAGTTCGCGTACGTCCCTGGCGCTCGCTGCCACTGCCGACCGTGCCCGCGCCACATCTAAGCGGCGCTGCCTCGATTGCGACGGCAGTGGCAAGGAGTGAGAGCCGATGGCGTACACGATCGACCGCTACCCCTGCGAGGAGTCGCCGCGTCTCGGGGCGATGACCTTGCATCCGACCCCGGAGTCCGTACCCCGGGCCCGGCGATGGTTCCGCAAGTTCATCGCCCCATACAACCCGGCCTGTTCGGTCGACGACTGCGTGTTGATGATCTCGGAACTGGTGACCAACGCCATCCGGTACGGACGGGCGGATGAACCGTGGCTCGTGCGGGTGGAGTGGTTCCGTGAGGAGACCTCACTTCGGGTTGACGTCCACAACCCCGGCTTTCCCGCGAGCGTGAGGCTTCGGTGTCCGGACGCCGACGACGCGCATGGGCGGGGGCTGCTGCTCGTCGACTCGATCGCCGAATCGTGGAACTCCGGACCCAGCTGCTTCGGTGGGACGGTGGTCTCCTTCGTGGTCGCTGATGCCTGGCCGTCGTGAGGAGGGGAACACCTTCCGTTGGTACTGCGTCGGCGGATTCGTCGCTAGTCTGGTTGACCAGTTGACTTGGCCAATCTCGACAGGCGGCGGCGTTCATGGCGTATGAAGTGGAGGCACCGAAGTATGTCCGCCTCGCTCAGACGATTCAGCAGCGCATCGAGGACGGCACGTACCCACCCGGTACCCGCGTGCCCAGTGAGAACCAGCTGGTGCAGTCCTTCGGGATGTCCCGCCCGACCGTCGTCCGGGCGCTGGAACTGCTGAAGCGTGACGGCTGGCTGGAGTCCCGGCAGGGGTACGGCACGATCGTGCGCGGGCGGCCGGCAGGGGTCGAGCAGAAAGACCGCCGGGGGAGCGAGGCGCTCGCGCGTGACGAGTCCCGGACCGCGGGGCGGCTCGTCGAGGTCGGTCGTGTCTCCGTTCCGGCGCGCGTCGCCTCCGCGCTCGGGCTGCCGAAGCGGGCGAAAGTCCTCATGCGCCGGTTTCTGGTCGAGGAGGACGGCGAACCCGTCGAGCTGGTCTCGTCCTACTTCCCTGCCGGCCTGGTCGACGGCACCGAGCTGGAGAGCGCCGACCTCTTGAGCGGCGGTGCCCGTGCTCACCTTGAGTCGCGGAAGAAGGTCCGCTTCGACCACGTGACGGAACGGGTCTCGGCTCGACTGCCCGAGCGCGGGGAAGCGGAGCTTCTGGAGCTTTCGGAGGGTGTGCCCGTCCTCAGCGTCCTGGTCGTCGCGTGCGACGCCTCCGGGCAGGCGCTGCAGGTCTCTGACGTGCTGCTTCCTGCCGATCGGCAGGAGCTGGAAGACACCTACCGCCTGAACTGAGCCCGATCAAGGGCTAACCGGCCTCCCGGCCGGGAAGCGGCGCGCCCCGGAGGAATGCTCGGTAGGCGTCTGTGGCGGCATCCTCCACGGTGGGACCCGTCGGTCCGTACCGCGTGTCACTCCGGTCGCGCTTTGGTCCGGAGATCCAGAACGCCTCATCGGTTCCGACGTCGTAGAAGTTGGCGTCGAACAAGCCGATGCCCGTCGCGCGCCGCAGCGTCCGTCCGTGGAAGTAGGCGGTCTTCCAGCTCTTGGAAAAGTCCACCCACCCGATCCACGAAGGTCCGCGATCGGTGTCATAGCCCGTTTTAAGCTGTACGAACATGATTCGGCGAGGCATGGCCCCAGCTTGGCCGGTCGTGCTCCTCCAGCAAACCGAGTTTGTGGAGCGACACTACGACCCGCTGGTTCTAGCTTGACAAGTCAACTTGGCATCCTTAACTTCGAACTTGCTAAGTCAACTTGTCAGGTAGCGAGTTGATCGACTCAGAAGGAGCAACCTCTGTGCGTGTGATCCGTGTTGACGCCTCGACCGCCACGATCCTGCTCACCGAAGCGCCGGCGCCGAAGGTGCGCGACCGGCAGACCGGTGAGATCGCCAAGGACGCCGTGAGTGGTGAGGCGCTGATGACCATCGGCGTCGTCTACATCGACGAGGGTGAGTCGTCGCTGATCCAGGTCACCATCCCTGAGAGCGGTGTGACGGACGGCCTGACCGTCGGCGCCCCGGTCTCCCTCCCCGGCCTCGTCGCACGGCCCTGGCAGAGCGTGTTTAACGGGCGGGAGCGGCACGGCATCGCCTACCGCGCCACGGCCGTCATGCCCGGCGCGTTCCAGATGGCTCAGGCGGGCTGATCGAGGTGACCGACCTGGTGACGTTGGCAGAGCTGGGCGGACCGCTCGCTGCGATAGGCGGCGCGGCCTACGCCCGGCACGCCCACCCGGCGGCGTACTGGTCCACAGTCGGTCTGCCGCTCTCGGCGGCCCGGCTCCTGGCCTCGTACTCCTCGACCATGGACGCGTGCGGGCTGACCGTCGAACCGTCCCGCTGGCGGGCGCTGGCCGTCCGGGCTACCACCCGGCGGGAGATCCGGCCGGTTCCCCCGCGCCGCGGAGTGATCCGGCCCAACTCGACGGGCCTCCACGTACGGCTGCGGCTCGCCCCCGGGCAGGAACCGGCGGACGTGGCCGCCTCGGCCGAACGACTGCGGCATGCCTGGGGTGTTCACGCCGTGTACGTGCGGGACGTCAAGCCCGGTGTCGTCGAACTCCGGCTCGTCGGCTACGACGTCTTACGCAAGGTGCGAATGCCGCGCCGCATCGACAGCGGGCTTCTGCGAGTGCCGGTGGCCCTGCGGGAGGACGCGACCGCCTTCGTCCGCGACTACCGCGCCGTACCGCATGAACTCGTCCTCGGCGCCACGCTGTCCGGCAAGTCCATGTACCTGCGCCACCTCGTCACCGGCCTCGCGGCGCAACCCGTCTCCCTGGTCGGCATCGACTGCAAGCGAGGTGTCGAGCTGGCGCCCTTCGCCCCGCGGCTCTCCGCGCTGGCGACCGCCCCGGACGAGGCGGCCGAGCTGCTGCCGGTCCTGGTCAAGGCAATGGAGGACCGATACGACCTGATCAAGGCCCGGCAGGGCATCGCGCCCGGCACCCCGGACGAGGAGATCACCTCGGACGTCTGGGGCCTGCCCGACTGTGAACGCCCCGTTCCCATCGTGCTGTTCGTCGACGAGGTGGCGGAACTCTTCCTCGTTGCCACCCGCAAGGATGAGGAACGACGAGACGAGATGGTCACCCAGCTCATCCGCCTCGCCCAGCTCGGCCGCGCGGCTGGCATCTACCTCGAAGTGTGCGGGCAGCGCTTCGGCGCCGAACTCGGCAAGGGCGCGACCATGCTCCGGGCCCAGCTCACCGGCCGCGTCTGCCACCGCGTCAACGATGAAGCCTCCGCGAAGATGGCCCTCGGCGACATCGCGCCCGAAGCGGTCGATGCGGCCTGCTCCATCGCGCCCGAACTGCCCGGCCTCGCCGTCGTCGGCGACACCTCCGGCGGCTGGTCCCGCATCCGCACCCCGTACCTGTCCCTCGCCGATGCTGCGGCCACCTGCCGGGAATCGGCGCACCTCGCTCCGGAAGTACCGGCGCTCACGCCCTTTCGGCCGTACGTCCCGCCTGTGCCCGTAGAGGCCTCCAGGACGGCGACTGTTCCCCGCCCGGTGACCGAGTAGCCGTACGCCCCCATCGGTCGGCGTGGACGTACCGCGCCGTGTCCCTACCCCACCATGCCCGGAACCGGAAGGAGTGGCGCCGTGCGTTCCCTGTGCGTCCGCCTCGACGCCGTACTCGTCCAAGCCCTGATCGCTGCCGCGCTGTCCTTCGCCCACCTGCACGACCTGGCCGCAGCCGCCGGACAGGACGGCTGGAAGGCGTGGGCCTACCCGGTCTCCGTCGACCTGCTGTTGGTGGCGGCCTGGCGGCGACTGCGCTCCGGTGGGTCGAAGGCGGCCGGGTGGTGCTGGTTCCTCGTCGCGCTGACCGCGTCGCTCGGGGCCAACGTCGCCACGGCCGGCCTTCTCGACCTGGACGCCGTACCCGCCTGGCTGCGCATCCTCGTCGCCGGATGGCCCGCGGTCGCCTTCCTCGGCGGCACGCTCCTTGCCCACGGCCCGACCACAGAGCTTGAAGCGGCCCCTGCCCCTGCCTCGGCCTCGACGCCTGTGCGGCCCGCTGTCGAAGCGGTGCCCGAACCGGCTCCGTCGCCTGCCGCCCCCGTTCCGCCGGCCCTCGTCACCCACGCCCGCAAGGTCGCCGACGACCACCGCGCCCGGACCGGAACCCCCATCGACACTCCGACCCTTCGCGCCCGGCTCGGCGTCCCGCTACCACTCGCCGAAGCCATCGCCGCCCAACTCACCTGAACCGGGAGCACTTCCGCCCATGCGTCCGTCCACGCTCCGCGCCCTCAACCGCGCTGCCGAGCTGACCCGCCAGAACCGCCTCACCGAAGCAATGCTCATCGCCGAACCCGTGATCATCACCGCCGACGAGTACGAGGGCGAGGAGATCCGGCGGTGGCTGCTCGACCACGTCGCCGACTTCACCGGCGAGAACCACCCCGACTCGAAGGAGCTGCCCTGATGCCCGCCAACCCGCGTTTCCGCCGGGTCGTCCGTATCGGCCCCGTGAAGGTCGGCACGTACTACGACGGCCGGGGCCGTGAGAAGCACGCCGCCGTGTGCACGGCTCCGCGCTGCGGCTTCTCCGCCGACTACGACAGCCGCGCCGCCGCCGAGCTGGCCGCCCGCACCCACCGCTGCCGCGTCCGCTGATGCGCTGATCCGCTGAGGAGACTCCGTGACCGTCTCGCTCCCGCTCGTCTTCGTCCTGGGCGTCATCGCCTGGGCCGCGATCAAGTTCCTCGGCGTCCGCCTCTGGGTCGCCGTCGTGATCGCCCTGTTCGGCTTCTGGCTCTCCCACACCTTCCTCGCCCCTGCCATCGAGACCGGCACCCGCACCGGGGTCGACGTCATCGACGGCACCGACAAATGACCAGGAGGTCCGCCGTGCTGTTCCGCCCCCAGCTCCCCGACACCCCGCACCCGCCCACCACCCTCACCACACAGCACCAGGTGCAGGCGCCGGTGCCGTCCGCCGGCCGCCCGCTCACCCCCTATGTGGGTGCGGTCGCCGCGGTGGTCGTCGTCGGCATCGTCCTCACCGCGCTCCTGGCGGCGGTCGCCGTTGCGGCCGTGTCCGTGGCCGTCGCCGCCGTGGTCCTGCGCTCCCTCGTCACCGGCGCCACCAGGCGCTGACCGGCCACCGGGGCGGCAACAAGCCGCCAAGCATCCCGCCGCCCCGGGGCCGTCCCTCCCGACCGCCGAAACAGTCGAAAGGAACTCCCATCATCACCCGGCAGACTCCGCCCCCGCTGGCGGAACTCTCCACGCTTGCATCCTTCGGCACCCTGCCCGAGCTGGCCCGCCAGCTCTCCGGCCTGGGCGGCTGCACACACCCCGTCCGCCTCGACGGCCACCGCACCGAATACGACGTCGACACGGCGACCGGCGAGATCGGCACCGTCCTGCACCACCTCGACTCCGCCGACCTCCCTGCCGGTCAGCTCCTGGTCCGCTGCAACAACCGCCGGGCCACCCGCTGTGCGGCCTGCGCCGAGGTCTACCGCCGTGACACTTACCACCTGATCACCGCCGGACTGTGCGGCGGCAAGGGCACCCCTGACCAGGTCGCCACGCACCCCCGCGTCTTCGCCACGTTCACCGCCCCCGGCTTCGGTTCGGTCCACAACCGCCGCACCGACGGCCGCCCCTGCCGCTGCGGCACTCACCACGACCAGGACGACGACGTCCTCGGCACTCCGCTCGACCCGGACCGCTACGACTACGACGCGGCCGTGCTCTGGAACGCGCACGCCGGGGCCCTGTGGCGGCGCTTCTCGATCTACCTCCGCCGGGAGGTCGCCAAGCGCGCCGGCCTCACCCAGCGCACCTTCCGCGACCACGCCCGCGTCTCCTTCGCCAAGGTCGCCGAATACCAGAAGCGCGGCGCCGTCCACTTCCACGCCGTCATCCGCCTCGACGGCCCGGAAGGGGACGACACCCCGCCCCCGGCCTGGGCGACCGCCGAGCTGCTTACCGACGCCATACGCGCGGCCACCCTCGCCGCCCGGGTCGACGGACTGGAGATCGACGGCCGGGCCCATACCTTCGCCTTCGGCCGCCAACTCGACGTCCGTACGATCCGCTCCGCCGACTTCGACGGCGGCCAAGAGCTGACCGAGCGGGCCGTAGCGGCGTACATCGCCAAGTACGCCACCAAGGGCGCCGAGACAGCCACGGGCGCTCTGGACCGACCCCTGAAGTTCGCCGCCGAGCTGACTCAGCTCGACATCAGTGACCATGCCCGCCGCCTCATCCGCACCGCCTGGACCCTCGGCGCCCGTAAGGACCTCGAACACCTCCGCCTGCGCGCCTGGGCCCACATGCTCGGCTTCCGCGGCCACTTCTCCACCAAGTCCCGCCGCTACTCCACCACTCTCGGCGCCCTCCGCACCGCCCGCGCCGACTGGCGACGGGCCCAGATGGCTCCGCCCGTCCCGCGGGATGGCGACAGCACGCTCGTCCTCGCCCACTGGGTGTTCGCTGGCACGGGCCTCAGCGCTGCCGAGACCTGGCTCGCCGCATCACTCGAACCCGCCCCCGGAACGGAAGGAGAACCCACGTGGACCACCGACGCGACGAGTTGATGACTGTTCGTCAGGTGCTCGACGAACTGGGCGGTGTTTCTCGACGGACCTTCTACCGCTGGCGGGAGCTGGGGCTGGGGCCTGAGGCGTTCAAGCTCCCCAACGGAGAGCTCCGAATCTGGCGGAGCGACTTCGCCACGTGGCTGCGACAGCTGGAGGCGGCGGCGTGAAGTCTCTCGACGTGAAGGTCTGGGGCGTCCGAAAGCGGGACACCAAGACACCTTCGTACGGTGTCCGCTGGTCCGTGGCCGGCAATGTCTTCTCCGAGTCCTTCCGCACCAAGGCGCTCGCCGACCACTACCGCACGAAGCTGATGCGGGCGATGCGCGACGGCGAGGAGTTCGACAAGGAGTCGGGCCTTCCTGCCTCGATGGAAGAGAAGAAGTCGGCCGTGTCGTGGTACGCCTTCGCCCTCAAGTACCTCGCCATGAAGTGGCCCCATGCCGCCCCCAACACACGGGATGGAATCAACGAATCGCTCACCAGCGTGACGGTGGAACTCCTCGACGACCGCGCCGGACGTCCGTCCGATGAGGCGCTCCGTAAGGCGCTTCGCAACTGGGCCTTCGTCTTGCCGGGGCCTGACGATCGGGAAGTCCCGGACGACGTGCGGAATGTTCTTCACTGGGTGTCCAAAGCCTCTCGACCGCTTGCTGATCTCGCCGAGCCCGCCACGGCCCGCGCGGTTCTCGACTCGCTGAAGCTGAAGCTCGACGGCTCGGCAGCAGCGGCGGAAACCGTGCGGCGTAAGCGTCGGACGCTCGTCAACGCCGCGAACTATGCGGTCGACATGGGGGAGCTGCGGGAGAACCCCATCACGGCGGTCCGCTGGCAGAAACCGAAGGTGTCCAACCAGGTGGACCCGCGCGTCGTCGCCAACCCGGAGCAGGCTCGCAACCTCCTGGCGGCCGTCTCTTATGTGGGCGGATACCGGCGTGCCCGCGGCCGTCGTCTTGTAGGTCTGTTCGCCGCCATGTACTTCGGCGGCCTTCGGCCGGCGGAGGCGGTGGGCCTCGTTGAGACGGACCTGATCCTTCCCGAACGGGGTTGGGGCTCGGCCCTGCTCCACCGGGCCCGCCCGTCAGTCGGCAAGCAGTGGACCGACTCCGGGGAGACCCATGACGACCGCGGGCTGAAGAACCGACCGACCGAGGACGTGAGGCGAGTGCCGATCCCGCCTCACCTCATCGCTGTGCTCCGCGAGCATCTGGCCACCTTCGGTACGGCGGACGACGGACGGCTCTTCTTCAGCGAGAAGGGCTCGGTCGTCCCGTCCTCGACCTACTACCGCGTGTGGCAGGAAGCCCGGCTTCTCGCGCTCCCGCCGGCCGTCGCCTCCTCGCCGCTCGCGAGTCGGCCGTACGACCTTCGTCACTCGGCGCTGTCGACATGGCTCAACGCTGGCGTTGACCCCACCGAGGTGGCCGAGCGCGCCGGTAACAGCGTGGAGGTCCTGCTGACCCGCTACGCGAAGTGCCTCGACGGACGGCAGGACGTCGCTAACCGTCGAATCGAGGACCTGCTCCGCGAGTACGAGTAGCCCACCGGACTTGGTGTTAGCTGCTAGTGGCAATGCGCAAGAAGAGGCATGGGCCTGGGGATGGTCAGCAGAACCGCCCCCAGGCCCAAGTCTGTGTCAGTCAGACCAGCATGCATGGCACCGCTTGAGCACCCCACCGTCCATGAGCTTTGCCTCAGACTCGCGCATCTTCATGAAGCCTCTCTGCTGCCCACCGTCGTACTGGGTGCGCCCGCAAGGATGTGTGGCTGAGTGGTAGACCTTCCTGCGTGCGCCAACGCTTCCCCGCACGAGGACCTCTGGGTTGCGGTAGGTCTCAGTTTCGTTGCGTTCGGCTTCGACGATCTTCTCGTCCAAGGCCTCCAACCTGGCATCGAACTCCTGACGACGGCGTTTCTCTTCGGCGAGGAAGCCGTCGATGAGTCGGACGCGCTGTTCCCGCAGGATGTATGAGCTCACAACTCCTCCTAGCAATTGCTATGCAGTGCTAGCGATTGCTATCAGGGGCAGTGGACGGATCGAGGGGGAATCAACGCATTCGTCAGCGGTCTTCGGTGGGTAGGCCAGGTGACGACCCTGATCTTCGCAAGCCGGCAGGGCAGGGCGAGTGGGATCAACGTGTCCCGGTCCCGCCAGTCGAGAAGCTCGGTCGCGGTCGATTTCGACGCTCTTACCTGCGGCAAGGCCTCAAGATCCCGTCCACGCCTCGTCCGCAAGCCCCGACATACGCCCGCTCCGAGCGGCACACGCCTGCGCATACGCGAAGACCCCGTTCTCAGCGTTAGCGCTGATGGCGGGGTCTTTGGGCACTTCCTGCGAAGTGCCCCCGGCAGGATTCGAACCTGCGCACACGGCTCCGGAGGCCGTTGCTCTATCCCCTGAGCTACGGGGGCGTACCGCCGCGGTGAGCGGCGACGGGTTGAACACTACCAGCTCCTACCGGGTGCCCGGGAACAGGTATTTCGGAGTCCCCGCCCGGTCCCCGCCCGGTCCCCGCGCGAGCCCGCCCCGCCCTCGCCCCGCCCCGGTTTCCCCGTGCGAGTGGAAGTGGGGAAAAGCCGGACGCGGCGCCGCGGCGCAACCTACTCTCAAGTTGTGCCAGGCATGTCCGGCCGCGTGCTTGTTGTGGACGACAACAAGGTCATCCGGCAGCTGATCAGGGTCAATCTCGAGCTGGAGGGCTTCGAGGTGGTGACCGCGGCCGACGGTGCCGAATGTCTGGACGTCGTCCACCGGGTCCGTCCCGACGTGGTCACGCTGGATGTGGTGATGCCCCGCCTCGACGGCATGCGTACGGCCGCCCGCCTCAGGGAAGACCCGCGGACCAGCCGACTGCCCGTCGTGATCATCAGCGCGTGTACGCAGTACGAGGTGGAGAGCGGCCTCGCCGCCGGGGTCGACGCCTTCCTGTCCAAGCCCTTCGAGCCCGCCGAGCTGGTCAGGGTCGTGCGGCAGCTGTTGCACCGTGAAGCCCCGCGGTCCGCCGACGGCCGGCACGAGGCCGAGGCCGAAGTCGAAGCTGAGGTCGAAGCCGGGCAGGCGGAGCGTACGGCCGGTTGACGCGGTGGCCGGCGTGGCGATCGATGCGGTGCCCGGCCCGTTGGTGACCGGATGGCGAAACCGGTTCGCGTAGCGCCCCCCCTCCTCCCCTACGCTTGTCCCGTGACCCCCGCAGAGCTCTCCCGTACCGTGCTGTGCGCCGTGCGTCGCGCCGTCGACGAGGGCGTGCTGCGGGCGCAGGTGCCGGAGCGGGCCGTCGTCGAGCGGCCGCGGCCCGGCGGCCACGGGGATTACGCCACCAACGTCGCCCTCAAGCTCGCCGGTCCCGCCGGCCTCCCCGCCCGTGAGGTCGCCGAAATCCTCCGCGGCCTCCTCGTCGCCGACGCCTCCATCGCCGGGATCGAGGTCACCGGGCCAGGGTTCCTGAACTTCACGCTCGCTCACGACGTGCACACCTCTGTCGTACGTACGGTCCTGACGCGGGGCCGTGCGTACGGGCACGGGGCCGCGCTCGCCGGAGAAGTCGTCCGGGTCGGGCCCGGCCTTCGCGACGACGCCGTGGCCCGGCTGCTCCATGCGATGGGTGCGAGCGTCGCCCGTGGCGGGCGCGTCGCCCGTAGCGCGAGCGTCATCCGTAGCGCGAGTGTCGCCCGTGACGCGAGTGTCGCCCGTGACGCGAGTGCGCGTACGGGTACGGGTACGGGTACGGGTACGGGAACCGAAACGGAAACGGAAGACGCCGAAAGGGACGGGGGCGCAGCCCTCGTCGCCCGGCTCGGGCGCGACGCCGCCGCCTGGAGCCTCATCTGGCCCACGGCCGTTCCCGCCCCCGAAGACCTCCTCGTACAGCGCGAGACCAACCCACTCTTCCGGGTGCGGTACGCCCACGCCCGCACCCGCGCCCTCGGCCGCAACGCCACCGCCCTCGGCTTCCGAGCGGGACAGGCCGGAGGAGAAGCGGGAAGAGGAGGGGACGCAGCGGAAACGGCGGGAACAGAGAGCGGCGCCGCGCTGCTCCGCGCCCTCGCCGACTACCCCGCCACCCTCGAAGCCGCCGCCCGCCACCGCGCGCCGGACCGGCTCGCACGGCACCTGGACAGGGTGGCGGAGGCCTTCTTCCGCTTCCACGACACGCACTCCGTCCTGCCCCGCGGTGACGAGAAACCCTCGGTCGCCCACCGTTCCCGGCTGGCCCTCGCCGAGGCCACCGGGACGGTGCTCGCCGGCGGCCTGTCCTTGCTCGGCATCAGCGCACCCGAACATCTGTGAGAGAGACAGAAGGACCATGAGCCGTTCCGCACACCCCGCCGGGCCCCGCCACGCCGACGTCCTCACCGAGGGCCACTACTCCGCCCCGCCCACCGACCTCAACGCCCTCGACAAGAAGGTCTGGGCGCGTACCGTCCGCCGCAACGACGACGGTGTCGTCACTGTCGGCGGCATCGAGGTGAGCCGTCTTGCCGAGGAGTTCGGCACGCCCGCCTACTTCCTCGACGAGTCCGACTTCCGTGCCCGGTGCCGGGCCTGGGCCGACGCCTTCGGGCAGGACGCCGACGTGTTCTACGCCGGCAAGGCGTTCCTCTCCCGTGCCGTCGTCCGCTGGCTCCAGGAGGAGGGGCTCAACCTGGACGTCTGCTCGGGCGGGGAGCTCACCACCGCTCTCGACGCGGGCATGCCCGCCGAGCGCATCGCCTTCCACGGCAACAACAAGTCGGCCGAAGAGATCGAGAAGGCCGTACGCGCCGGTGTCGGGCGGATCGTCCTCGACTCCTTCCAGGAGATCGTCCGCGTCGCGCACATCGCCCAGAGCCAGGGCAAGCGCCAGCGGGTCCAGATCCGCGTGACGGTCGGCGTCGAGGCCCATACGCACGAGTTCATCGCGACCGCCCACGAGGACCAGAAGTTCGGGATCGCGCTCGCGGACGGGCAGGCCGCGGAAGCGGTCCGCCGCGCCCTGCGGCTCGACGGGCTCGAGCTCATCGGCATCCACTCGCACATCGGGTCGCAGATCTTCGACATGGCCGGCTTCGAGGTGTCCGCGCGCCGCGTCGTGCAGCTGCTCGCGGAGGTACGCGACGAGCACGGCGTCGAGCTGCCCGAGATCGACCTCGGCGGCGGTCTCGGCATCGCGTACACCTCCGAGGACGACCCCCGCGAGCCGCACGAGATCGCCAAGGCGCTCACCGAGATCGTCACCCGCGAGTGCGAGTCCGCCGGGCTGGCCACCCCCCGCATCTCCGTCGAGCCGGGACGCGCCATCGTCGGGCCGACCGCCTTCACGCTCTACGAGGTCGGCACCATCAAGCCCCTGGAGGGGCTGCGTACGTACGTGAGCGTGGACGGCGGCATGTCGGACAACATCCGCACCGCGCTCTACGACGCCGAGTACAGCGTGGCCCTCGTGTCGCGGACCTCCGACGCCGGGCCGATGCTCACCCGCGTCGTCGGCAAGCACTGCGAGAGCGGCGACATCGTCGTGAGGGACGCCTTCCTGCCCGCCGACCTCGCGCCCGGTGACCTCATCGCCGTGCCCGCCACCGGCGCGTACTGCCGGTCCATGGCGAGCAACTACAACCACGCGCTGCGCCCGCCCGTCGTAGCCGTCAACGAGGGCGGGGCGCGCGTGATCGTCCGGCGCGAGACGGAGGAAGATCTCCTGCGTCTCGATGTCGGGTGATGAAATAGATGTCTCGCAATCTGGACCGGGGGCAGAAACTCCCGTCCGGTGAGTGAGACTGGTTCACACTCGAGCAAGAGAAGGCTGTGCTGATGAAAGGCGTAGGTCGGATGATGCGTACGCGTCCGCTGAAGGTGGCGCTGCTGGGCTGTGGTGTGGTCGGCTCAGAGGTGGCGCGCATCATGGCGACGCACGCCGACGACCTCGCCGCCCGCATCGGGGCCCCGGTCGAGCTGGCCGGGGTCGCGGTGCGGCGGCCCTCCAAGGTCCGTGAGGGCATCGACCCCGCGCTGGTCACCACCGACGCGACCGCCCTGGTCAAACGGGGCGACATCGACGTCGTCGTCGAGGTCATCGGCGGCATCGAGCCGGCCCGCACCCTCATCACCACCGCCTTCGAGCACGGCGCCTCCGTCGTCTCCGCGAACAAGGCACTGCTCGCGGAGGACGGCGCGGCCCTGCACGCCGCCGCCGAGAAGCACGGGCGGGACCTGTACTACGAGGCCGCCGTCGCCGGCGCCATCCCGCTCGTACGGCCGCTGCGCGAGTCCCTCGCCGGAGACAAGGTCAACCGCGTCCTCGGCATCGTCAACGGGACGACGAACTTCATCCTCGACAAGATGGACACGAGCGGAGCCGGTTACTCCGAGGCGCTCGACGAGGCCACCGCCCTCGGGTACGCCGAAGCCGACCCCACCGCCGACGTCGAGGGCTTCGACGCCGCCGCCAAGGCCGCCATCCTGGCCGGGATCGCCTTCCACACCCGGGTCAGGATCGGCGACGTGCACCGCGAGGGCCTGACCGAGGTCACCGCCGCGGACATCGCCTCCGCCAAGCGCATGGGCTGTACCGTCAAGCTCCTCGCGATCTGCGAGCGCGCCGCCGACGGCAAGTCCGTCACCGCGCGCGTCCACCCGGCGATGATCCCGCTGACCCACCCGCTGGCATCGGTCCGCGAGGCGTACAACGCGGTCTTCGTCGAGGCCGAGGCGGCCGGGCAGCTGATGTTCTACGGCCCGGGCGCCGGCGGCGCTCCGACCGCCTCCGCGGTCCTCGGCGACCTCGTCGCCGTCTGCCGGAACCTGGTCGCCGAGACCACCGGACCGGGCGAGTCCGCGTACACCCAGCTTCCTGTCAGCTCCATGGGCGAGGTCGTCACGCGGTACCACATCAGCCTCGATGTGGCCGACAAGCCGGGCGTTCTCGCCCAGGTCGCGACGGTCTTCGCCGAGCACGGCGTGTCGATCGACACGGTGCGCCAGCAGAGCCGGCAGGACGGAGGCGGCGAGGCATCCCTCGTCGTCGTCACCCACCGCGCGCCCGACGCCGCCCTCTCGGGGACCGTCGAGGCGCTGCGCAAGCTCGACACCGTGCGCGGTGTCGCCAGCATCATGCGTGTTGAAGGGGAGTAAGGACCCATGACCACCAACGGCACCCACCAGTGGCGCGGCATCATCGAGGAGTACCGGGACCGCCTGCCGGTCACGGCCACGACGCCGGTCGTCACGCTCCGCGAGGGTGGCACGCCGCTCGTACCGGCGCAGGTCCTCTCCGAGCGCACGGGCTGCGAGGTGCACCTCAAGGTCGAGGGCGCCAACCCCACCGGGTCCTTCAAGGACCGCGGCATGACCATGGCGATCACCCGCGCCAAGGAGGAGGGCGCGAAGGCCGTCATCTGCGCCTCCACCGGCAACACGTCGGCCTCGGCCGCCGCCTACGCGGTACGTGCCGGGATGGTCTGCGCCGTCCTCGTGCCGCAGGGCAAGATCGCGCTCGGCAAGATGGGCCAGGCCCTCGTGCACGGCGCCAAGATCCTCCAGGTCGACGGGAACTTCGACGACTGCCTGACGCTGGCCCGCAGCCTGTCGGACAACTACCCGGTGGCGCTGGTCAATTCGGTCAACCCGGTCCGCATCGAGGGCCAGAAGACAGCCGCCTTCGAGATCGTCGACGCGCTCGGTGACGCCCCGGACATCCACGTGCTTCCCGTGGGCAACGCCGGCAACATCACGGCGTACTGGAAGGGCTACCGCGAGTACGCCGCCGACGGGATCTCCGCGCGCACCCCGCGCATGTGGGGCTTCCAGGCCTCCGGGTCCGCGCCCATCGTGCGTGGCGAGGTCGTCAAGGACCCGCACACCGTCGCCACCGCGATTCGCATCGGCAACCCGGCTTCCTGGCAGTACGCCCTCGCGGCGCGCGACGAGTCGGGCGGCTTCATCGACGAGGTGACGGACCGCCAGATCCTGTCCGCGTACCGCCTGCTGGCCTCTCAGGAGGGCGTCTTCGTCGAGCCCGCCTCGGCGGCCAGCGTCGCCGGTCTGCTCAAGGCCGCCGACGAGGGCAAGGTCGACCCGGGTCAGAGGATCGTGTGCACGGTGACCGGCAACGGCCTCAAGGACCCGGACTGGGCGGTGGCCGGAGCGCCGCAGCCGGTCACGGTGCCCGTGGACGCCGTCACCGCCGCGGAGCGTCTCGGCCTCGCGTAGGCGTGGGCCCGGCGGGGTAAAACCCCGTAAGGCCAGACATAGGCGCACAGGATGGCCCGCGACACGCATCGTGCGCCTCCTGTGCGCCCTATGTCGTCACAGAACCTTCCTTCGATAGGCTGTACCCACCCGCCCCGCCGCATATGCCGCGGTGTTGTTGCCGTCATGGCCTTCGGGTGTTCATACATCCTTCACAATGTCGCAGTTCTCACCATCTCGCAGTCCCACAAGGAGAGTCGTCGAGCGATGGCCGGTCCCGCGTTCCGCGCCGCCGCCGTAAGGGTGCGCGTCCCCGCAACCAGCGCAAATCTTGGTCCCGGCTTCGACGCCCTGGGCCTGTCGCTGGGGCTGTACGACGATGTCGTCGTCCGGGTCGCCGACTCCGGGCTGCACATCGACATCGCAGGTGAGGGCGGGGAGACGCTGCCCCGCGACGAGAGTCACCTGCTCGTGCGGTCGCTCCGTACCGCCTTCGACCTGCTCGGCGGACAGCCGCGCGGCCTCGAGGTCGTCTGCGCCAACCGCATCCCGCACGGCCGGGGCCTGGGCTCCTCCTCCGCCGCCATCTGCGCCGGCATCGTCGCCGCGCGCGCGGTGACCATAGGCGGCGACGCGCGGCTCGACGACACCGCGCTGCTGGAGCTGGCGACCGAGATCGAGGGCCACCCCGACAACGTCGCCGCCTGCCTGCTCGGCGGCTTCACGCTCGCCTGGACCGACGGGGGAGCGGCCAGGGCGATCAGGATGGATCCTGCGGATTCCATCGTTCCGGTGGTCTTCGTCCCCGGAAAGCCGGTGCTGACCGAGACCGCCCGGGGTCTGCTGCCGCGCACCGTCCCCCATGTGGACGCCGCCGCCAACGCGGGCCGTGCCGCCCTCCTCGTGGAGGCGCTGACCAGGCGTCCCGAGCTGCTGCTCGCGGCGACCGAGGACCGGCTCCACCAGGACTACCGGGCCCCGGCGATGCCGGAGAGCCTGGCCCTGGTCAACCGGCTGCGCGCGGACGGCGTCCCGGCGGTCATCTCCGGCGCGGGCCCCACGGTGCTCGCGCTGACCGAGGACAGTGCGGCGGACAAGGTCGCACGGCTGGCGGGCGAGGGGTGGGCGGCCAACCGGCTGGCTCTCGACGCCACGGGAGCGAGCGTTCTGCCGCTCGGTTCCCAGTGACACGCGATCGCCGGTGAACGAGAGGGGGAATATTTGTTGGATCCGGTAGTGTTAATCTCAAGTCTGCACCCGGCGTCCTTGTGGCGCGGTGCATCGTGTCCCCGTTCGGGACCACCATTCTTCCGGGAGCCTCCTCCACTGCCTGAGCAGCCTGCCTGAGCAGTTTCGAGCACGCTCCGGAACCGGCAATGTACAGAGCCGGACCCCCAGCACGTTTATTTCTTCCGCCGTATCCGGCGGACCACCGCCCCGGCACGGTTCACCAAGACCGCAGTCGGACAGCACAACCGGTCGCCGAGCCAGACAGGCCGACGTCCGCTCCAGGGAAGGACCCTTCGTGAGCGACACCACCGATCTGATGGGCGTGACTGCCGACAAGAATGTCGACAACGCCGCGCCCGCCGCAGGTGCTGCCACTGGTAGTGCCGTACGGCGCCGCCGCTCCGGCACCGGCCTCGAGGGCATGGTCCTGGCCGAGCTGCAGCAGGTCGCGTCCGGCCTCGGGATCAGGGGCACCGCGCGTATGCGCAAGAGCCAGCTGATCGAGGTCATCAAGGAAGCGCAGGCAGGGGGCTCGGCCCCGGCGAAGAGCGCCGAGAAGGCCGGCTCCGCTGCCGAGACCAAGCCGAAGCGCCGTGCCACCTCCAAGGCGCGTACGGGAGACGAGGCCGCCACGGCCGCCGCGCCCGCCGCCGAGAAGGCCGTTGCCCAGCAGCAGATCGAGATCCCCGGTCAGCCGGCCGGGGGCCCCGCCCGCGATGGGGGCACCTCCCGCGCGAGCGCAGCCGAGCGTGGGGGAGAAGCCGAGCGTGGGGGAGACGACCAGCCGGTCGGCGAGCGCCGCCGGCGCCGCGCCACCGCCCAGGCGGGCAGCCCCGAGACGGCTGTCGCCACCGAGGTGAGGACCGAGCCCAGGACCGAGAAGACCGAGGCCAGGGCCGACCGGACGGAAGCCAGGACGGACACGCAGTCCGCCGAGGCCAAGTCCGAGACCGCCGTCACGGCGCCTTCTCAAGAGGGCGCCGAGGGCCGCCGGAGTGACCGCCAGGAGCGCGGTCAGCGTGGTGACCGTCGCGAGCGCGGCAACCAGCGTGACCGCGGCGACCGCCAGGAGCGCGGCGACCGTCAGGAGCGCGGTGACCGTGTCGACCGCCAGGACCGCGGCGAGCGCCGTGACCGAGGCAAGGGCGACGACCAGGGCGGCCAGCGCCAGCAGCGCCAGGGCGGTCAGGGCGGCCAGAGCAGCGGCCCCCAGGACGACGACGACTTCGAGGGTGGCCGCCGCGGCCGCCGCGGCCGCTACCGCGACCGCCGTGGCCGTCGTGGCCGCGACGAGTTCGGCAGCGACGCGCCGCCGGTCTCCGACGACGACGTCCTGATCCCCGTCGCGGGCATCCTGGACATCCTCGACAACTACGCGTTCATCCGGACCTCCGGCTACCTGCCGGGCCCGAACGACGTGTACGTGTCCCTGGCCCAGGTCCGCAAGAACGGCCTGCGCAAGGGCGACCACGTCACCGGCGCCGTCCGCCAGCCCAAGGACGGCGAGCGCCGCGAGAAGTTCAACGCGCTCGTCCGCCTCGACTCGGCGAACGGCATGGCGGCCGAATCCGGCCGCGGCCGTCCGGAGTTCCAGAAGCTGACTCCGCTGTACCCGCAGGACCGTCTGCGCCTCGAGACCGACCCGGGCGTCCTGACGACCCGGATCATCGACCTCGTCGCGCCGATCGGCAAGGGACAGCGCGGCCTGATCGTGGCCCCGCCGAAGACCGGCAAGACCATGATCATGCAGGCGATCGCCAACGCGATCACGGTCAACAACCCCGAGTGCCACCTGATGGTCGTCCTCGTCGACGAGCGGCCCGAAGAGGTCACCGACATGCAGCGGTCGGTGAAGGGCGAGGTCATCTCCTCGACCTTCGACCGCCCGGCCGAGGACCACACCACCGTCGCCGAGCTGGCCATCGAGCGTGCGAAGCGCCTCGTCGAGCTCGGTCACGACGTGGTCGTCCTGCTGGACTCGATCACCCGTCTGGGCCGTGCGTACAACCTCGCGGCCCCCGCCTCCGGACGCATCCTGTCCGGTGGTGTCGACTCGACCGCGCTCTACCCGCCGAAGCGCTTCTTCGGTGCGGCGCGCAACATCGAGGACGGCGGCTCGCTGACCATCCTGGCCACCGCGCTGGTCGAGACCGGCTCGCGCATGGACGAGGTGATCTTCGAGGAGTTCAAGGGCACCGGCAACATGGAGCTCAAGCTCGACCGGAAGCTCGCCGACAAGCGCATCTTCCCGGCTGTGGACGTCGACCCGTCCGGCACCCGCAAGGAGGAGATCCTCCTCAACGCGGAAGAGCTCGCCATCGTCTGGAAGCTGCGCCGGGTGCTGCACGCACTCGACTCGCAGCAGGCGATCGAGCTCCTGCTGGACAAGATGAAGCAGACCAAGTCGAACGCCGAGTTCCTGATGCAGATCGCGAAGACGACCCCTTCGGGCAACGGCAGCGACTGACCGCCGCAGCGCGACACCGGCCGCCCCGTCACGGAAGTGACGGGGCGGCTTTGCTGTGTCCGGCGGCACGTCCCTCTGTGAGGGTTTCCGTGCGGAGATGTTGCCAAGCTGTGTTCACCAGTTGGCCACAAGTGGCTGTTGGTGTACGGGAGTCGGCCGTACGATCATCCGGCCGCAGGTGGGGGGATCCATTTGGGGCGTCCTCATCGATCTCTGAATCAGGAGTCCCGAGTGATCTCTGGCAAGCAGGGCGGGAAGCACCGCCGCCGGATGCGCATAGCCATGCCGACCGCGGCCACCGCGATCGCGGCCGCCGTCGCCGGCGCGATGCTGGTGGCTCCGGCCCAGGCCGCCGTGCCGCCGCCCACGCCCACGATCAAGCCGACCGTCAGCTCGCCCTCCCAGGCGGAGCTGGAAGCGCGCCTCGCGGCCGCGGCCAAGACGGCCGAGCAGCCGTCCGAGGCGGCGAGGTTCTCCTCGGGCGGGGCGATCGACCCGAAGGTCATCGGTGGTACGACGACCACGATCGCGTCGGCCCCGTGGATGGCGCAGCTCTTCTACGAGGACGGCGACAACTCGTTCTTCTGCGGCGGAGCCGTCATCGCGCCGACGAAGATCCTCACCGCGGCGCACTGCGTCAAGGACGCCGACTGGAAGAGCAAGGGCGTCGTCGTCACCGGCACCGAGAAGCTGGCGACCGACGCGGACCACGGCGGCGCCGTCACCGGTGTCTGGCGCCAGTGGAACCACCCGAAGTACAGCGACTACACGCTCGACAACGACATCGCGGTGCTGACCCTGGCCGCTCCGGTCAAGGTCAAGCCGATCAACATCACGAAGTCGGACGACACCACGTCGTACAAGCCGGGGACCCTTGCCACGGTCTACGGCTGGGGCCGCACCTCCTCCACCAGCAACGACATCTCGCCGACGCTGAAGAAGGCGACCCTGCCCATCAACTCCGACGCCGCGTGCGCCAATTGGGAACTCGGCGACGAGTTCGTCAAGGGCCACATGGTCTGTGCCGGCAAGCCTGCGACCGGCCAGGACAGGGGCACGGAGACCGCCTGCAACGGCGACTCGGGCGGCCCCCTGGTCGTCGGCGGAAAGATCGTCGGCGTGGTCTCGTGGGGTGTCAAGGACTGCGTGGAGAAGGGCGCGTACAGCGTCTACGCCAAGGTCAGCTCGTACGTCGGCTCCGTCGTCCCGCGCGTCGACGACGCCAACATCACCAATGACCACCGGTCCGACGTCCTGGCCCGCCGCAGCGCGTCCGACGGGACGCTCTACTACTACGCGTCCAAGGGCACCTCGTTCGCCACGCGCGTCTCGGCCGGTGACTACAGAGCCGCCAACGTGATCCTCCAGACGGACCTGAACCGGGACGACTACGAGGACATGATCATCCGGACCAAGTCCGGCGACGTCTGGTGGTCGCACTACGTGCCGTCCACCGAGCAGTGGACCGACACGAGGATCGCCTCCGGCTGGGGCTCCAGGAAGCAGATCGTCGTCCCCGGCGACGTCACCGGCGACGCCCTGCCCGACCTGCTGTCCGTGGACTCCGGCGGCGCGCTGTGGATCTACCCGGGCAAGGGCAACGGCACCTTCTCGCCCCGCGTCAAGGTCGGCACCGGCTGGAGCCAGTTCAGCTCACTGCGCGGCAACGGTGACTTCACCGGCGACGGCAAGGCCGACCTGATCGCGCGCAAGTCCAGCACGTCGGAGATGTTCCTCTACAAGGGAACGGGCAAGTCCGGCACCGCCGCCTTCGCCGCCAGGCAGAAGGTCCGTACGTGGACCGGCTACAACGCCTTCGACGCGGCCGGTGACGTCACCGGTGACGGCAAGGCCGACTACCTGGCCCGGACGCCCGGGGGCACGCTCTACCTCTATCGGGGCACCGGCAAGGCGTCGTCGGAGATCTTCGCCACACGCGTCAAGATCGGAACCGGCTGGCAGCAGTACAACATCTTCGGCTGAAAAGCCCTGGTGAGAGGGGTTTCCGATCCCTCTCACCCGGTCCTCTCGCCCACGCCCTGTGGCCCTTGCCCCCAGCAGGGGCCACAGGGCGTTGTGCAACCCTTCACGGTGTTCCGTCGTCTGACAAGTACTGACATACCGTGCTTGATCATCACGGCAGGGGGTACCGGAAGCAACGAGGGCTGGGGAGAGACATGGCCGAACAGAGCAGGAGTGGCCGCATACGGGGCACCGGCAAACGCCGGAAGAGACGGAGCGGCCGCGCCAAGGCGCTGACCGCCACCGCGTGGGCCGCGGCGGGCGTGGTGCTGCTGGGCGGAACCGGTCTCGGTTACGTCTACCTCAAGCTCGACGGCAACCTCCAGGGCATCGACATCAACACCCGGCTCGGCACCGACCGCCCCGCCGACGTCGACAACGGCTCGATGGACATCCTCGTCCTCGGTTCCGACTCCCGCTCGGGCGACAACGCCCGGTACGGGGAGGACGAGGGCGGCGCCCGCTCCGACACCGCGATGGTCCTGCACGTGTACGAGGGCCACAAGAAGGCCAGTGTCGTCTCGATCCCGCGCGACACCCTGATCCAGCGCCCCGCGTGCGCCTCGGACAGCGGCGCAGGGACCGTCTCCGGCGGCCGGCACCGGATGTTCAACACGGCGTACGAGGTGGGCGGCCCGGTCTGTGCGGTGAAGACCGTCGAGAAGATGTCCGGCATCCGCATGGACCACTACATCGAGGTCGACTTCACCGGCTTCAAGAGGCTCATCGACGATCTGGGCGGCGTGGAGATCACCACCAGCCGGCCCATCGACGACGACAAGAGCCGCCTCCACCTGAAGCCCGGCACGCACACCCTCGACGGCGAGAAGTCGCTCGGTCTCGTACGGACCCGCAAGAGCGTCGGCGACGGCAGCGACCTCGGCCGCATCCAGCTCCAGCAGGCCTTCATGAAGGCACTGATCGACCAGGTCAAGGACGTCGGCGTCCTCACCAGCCCCAAGAAGCTGTACGACCTCGCCGACAGCGCCACCAAGACCGTCACCACCGACTCCGACCTGGCCTCGGTCAAGGAGCTGGCGGGCTTCGCGAGCGGCCTCAAGGGCATCGGCGCGGACGACATGAACATGGTGACGCTGCCCGTGCGGTACGACCCGGCCGACCTCAACCGCGTGCTCCCGCTCCAGCGCCAGTCCCGGCAGGTCTGGGAGGCGCTGCGCCAGGACAGGCCCGTGCCGGCCGCCGCGACCAAGGACTCCGCGGGCGACAGGGGCGATGCGGGCGAGATCGTCGCGGGCGGGTAGCCGCCGCGGACCAGCGGAAGCCGGGGGAATAGTTCCGCCCCGTCCCCGGTTTTGGGAGATGCGGCCAGTGCTGGCAGACTGGTACGTCGGCCCCGGTTCACGTCCACGCAATCCGCGTGAGCGACCCGGCGCCCTCCCGAAACTAGGAGACACCTTGAAGCGCGAAATTCACCCCGAGTACGTCGAGACCCAGGTCAGCTGCACCTGTGGCGCGTCGTTCACCACCCGCTCGACGATCTCCAGCGGCACCGTCCGCGCCGAGGTCTGCTCCGAGTGCCACCCGTTCTACACGGGCAAGCAGAAGATCCTCGACACCGGTGGCCGCGTGGCCCGCTTCGAGGCCCGCTTCGGCAAGGCTGCCGCCGCGAAGTAGCGAGCCACTGCGCCGGTCCTCGGCCGCTCCGTACAGGGGCGGGGAGGACCGGCGCTTTGTCGTGACGCACAGGTCGCAGTTCCCTTTCGTTTTTTGCAACCCAGGAGCCCGAAGATGTTCGAGGCGGTCGAGGATCTGATCGGCGAGCACGCCGATCTCGAGAAGAAGCTGGCCGATCCCTCGGTCCACGCCGATCAGGCGAACGCGCGCAAGCTGAACAAGCGTTACGCCGAACTGACCCCGATCATCGGGACGTACCGGGCCTGGAAGCAGACCGGCGAGGACATCGTCACAGCGCGCGAGTACGCCCACGACGACCCGGACTTCGCAGCCGAGCTCAAGCTGCTGGAGAAGCAGCAGGGCGAGCTCACCGAGAAGCTCCGGCTGCTCCTCGTCCCGCGCGACCCCAGCGACGACAAGGACGTCATCCTCGAGGTCAAGGCGGGCGCGGGCGGCGACGAGTCGGCCCTGTTCGCCGGCGACCTGCTGCGCATGTACCTGCGGTACGCGGAGCGCGTCGGCTGGAAGACCGAGATCATCGACGCCACCGAGTCCGAGCTGGGCGGCTACAAGGACGTCCAGGTCGCCGTGAAGACCAAGGGCGGCAACGGCGCGACCGAGCCCGGCCAGGGCGTCTGGGCGCGGTTGAAGTACGAGGGCGGCGTGCACCGAGTGCAGCGCGTGCCCTCCACCGAGTCCCAGGGCCGTATCCACACCTCCGCCGCCGGCGTGCTGGTCACGCCCGAGGCCGAGGAGGTCGACGTCGAGATCCACGCGAACGACCTGCGCATCGACGTCTACCGCTCGTCGGGCCCCGGCGGCCAGTCCGTCAACACCACCGACTCGGCCGTGCGCATCACGCACCTGCCGACCGGCGTCGTCGCCTCCTGCCAGAACGAGAAGAGCCAGCTCCAGAACAAGGAGCAGGCCATGCGCATCCTGCGCTCGCGGCTGCTCGCCGCGGCCCAGGAGGCTGCCGAGCAGGAAGCCTCCGACGTACGCCGCAGCCAGGTCCGCACGGTCGACCGCTCGGAGAAGATCCGCACGTACAACTTCCCGGAAAACCGGATCTCGGACCACCGCGTGGGCTTCAAGGCGTACAACTTGGACCAGGTGCTCGACGGGGATCTGGACGCCGTGATCCAGGCCTGCGTCGACGCCGACTCCGCCGCCAAGCTCGCGGCGGCCCAGGAAAGCCAGTAAGCCCGTAAGCCAGCAAAGCCCCCTGCAAGTCGGAGGACCGGGATGAATCTGCTGCTCGCCGAGGTGGCCCAGGCCACCCAGCGGCTGGCCGACGCCGGCGTGCCCTCACCGCGGTTCGACGCGGAGGAGCTCGCCGCGTTCGTGCACGGTGTCAAGCGGGGTGAGTTGCACAACGTCAAGGACGCCGACTTCGACGCCCGCTACTGGGAGACGATCGCGCGCCGCGAGGCCCGCGAACCGCTGCAGCACATCACCGGCCGCGCCTTCTTCCGCTTCCTGGAGCTCCAGGTGGGGCCCGGCGTCTTCGTACCGCGCCCCGAGACCGAGTCGGTCGTCGGCTGGGCGATAGACGCCGTGCGGGCCATGGACGTCGTCGAGCCGCTCATCGTCGACCTGTGCACCGGCTCCGGCGCCATCGCGCTCGCCATGGCGCAGGAGGTCCCGCGCTCGCGCGTGCACGGCGTGGAGCTGTCCGACGACGCCATCAAGTGGACCCGCAAGAACGCCGAGGGATCGCGCGTCACCGTCCACCAGGGCGACGCCCGGGACGCGCTCCCGGAGCTCGACGGCCAGGTCGACCTCGTCGTCTCCAACCCGCCGTACATCCCGCTCACCGAGTGGGAGTACGTCGCCCCCGAGGCCCGCGACCACGACCCGGAGATGGCTCTCTTCTCCGGCGAGGACGGCCTCGACCTGATCCGCCACATCGAGCGCACCGCCCACCGCCTGCTGCGTCCCGGCGGCGTCGTCGTCATCGAGCACGCCGACACCCAGGGCGGCCAGGTGCCGTGGATCTTCACCGAGGAGCGTGGCTGGGCCGACGCGGCCGACCACCCCGACCTCAACAACCGGCCCCGCTTCGCGACCGCCCGCAAGGCCATGCCGTGACCGCCGGCCGCACACATCAGTTCCCGCACGAGGAGGCTCGTTAAATGGCACGGCGATACGACTGCAACGACGCGACCGACCGCAAGACCGGTCTGCGCGAAGCCGCGGCCGCCGTCCGCCGTGGCGAGCTGGTCGTCCTGCCGACCGACACCGTCTACGGCATCGGGGCCGACGCCTTCAGCGCTGAGGCCGTCGGCGACCTCCTGGAGGCCAAGGGACGCGGCCGCAACATGCCCACGCCCGTCCTCATCGGCTCCCCGAACACCCTGCACGGCCTGGTCACCGACTTCTCCGAGCAGGCGTGGGAGCTCGTCGACGCGTTCTGGCCCGGCGCCCTGACCCTGGTCGCCCGCCACCAGCCGTCCCTCCAGTGGGACCTGGGCGAGACGCGCGGCACCGTCGCCGTCCGCATGCCGCTGCACCCCGTCGCCATCGAGCTGCTCACCGAGTTCGGCCCGATGGCCGTCTCCAGCGCCAACCTCACGGGACACCCCGCCCCCGAGGACTGCGACGCCGCCCAGGCGATGCTCGGCGACTCCGTCTCCGTGTACCTCGACGGCGGTCCGACCCCCGGCATCGTCCCGTCGTCGATCGTCGACGTCACGGGCAAGGTCCCGGTCCTGCTGCGGGCCGGCGCCCTCGACGCCGAGGAACTGCGCAAGGTCGTACCCGACCTCGAGGTGGCCAGTTGACCGCCCTTGACGGGCGTGGCATAGCCGGAGGCACCAGCGACACCTTCCGTATCCTCCACGTCTCCACCGGCAACGTCTGCCGCTCGCCGATCACCGAACGGCTGACCCGCCATGCCCTCACCGACCGCCTGGGCGACCCGCTCACCCGCGGGCTCCTCGTGGAGAGTGCGGGCACCTGGGGGCACGAAGGCGCCCCCATGGAGGCCAACGCCGCCGCCGTCCTCGCCGACTTCGGCGCCGACGCGGCGGGCTTCACCGGACGCGAGCTGCTCGACGAGCACGTCATCCGCGCCGACCTGGTCCTGACCGCGACCCGCGACCACCGCGCCCAGGTCATCTCCATGGGCCACTCGGCGGGCCTGCGCACGTTCACGCTCAAGGAGTTCACCCGGCTCGTACGGGCCATCGACCCGGCCACCCTGCCCGATCCCCTCCAGGACGGCGTGGTGGAGCGCGCACGCTCCCTCGTACGGGCCGCTGCGGCCCTGCGCGGCTGGCTGCTGGCCCCGAGCGTGGAGGCCGACGAGGTGTACGACCCGTACGGCGCCCCCATCACCTTCTTCCGCTCCGTCGGCGACGAGATCAACACGGCGCTGGACCCGGTGGTGACGGCGCTCACGGGAACGCCGGCCCGCGCCGGCTGAGGGGCTTCCTCTCCCCCTGCGCGCCCCTCACGGGGCGGAGCCGCGAGGTGTCACAGCGGGAAGGGGCGGGGCGGGCACGAAGCGACGCGCCGTACGGCGAGCAGGGCGGCCGGGCCCGTCCTACATTGGAGGGGCCGCACCCCTTCGCCAGGCCCGGAGCCAGCCATGCCGGTCACCGCAGCACCCGTTCAGCAGGAGCACGCCGTCCTCGGCGCGGGCTTCGACGAGCTCCGCCGCCAGGACCCGGAGATCGCCGACGTCGTCCTCGGCGAACTGCACCGCGAAGCCACCGGCCTCCAGCTCATCGCGGCCGAGAACTTCTGCTCGCCCGCCGTCCTCGCGGCCCTCGGCTCCCCGCTCGCCAACAAGTACGCCGAGGGGTACCCCGGCGCCCGCCACCACGGCGGCTGCGAGCTGGTCGACGTCGCCGAGCGCACCGCCGTCGACCGCGCGAGGGCCCTCTTCGGCGCCGAGCACGCCAACGTCCAGCCGCACTCCGGCTCCGCCGCCGTCCTCGCCGCGTACGCCGCGCTGCTGCGCCCCGGTGACACGGTCCTGGCCATGGGCCTCCCGTACGGAGGACACCTCACCCACGGCTCCCCGGCCAACTTCTCCGGCCGCTGGTTCGACTTCGTCGGCTACGGCGTCGACCACGAGTCCGGACTGATCGACTACGACCAGGTGCGCCTCCTCGCCCGCACGCACCGCCCCAGGGCCATCGTCGTCGGCTCCATCGCCTACCCGCGGCACCCCGACTACGCGCACTTCCGCGACATCGCCGACGAGGTCGGCGCCTACCTCGTCGCGGACGCCGCGCACCCCATCGGCCTGGTCGCCGGGGGAGCGGCGCCGAGCCCGGTCCCGTACGCCGACGTCGTCTGCGCCACCACGCACAAGGTGCTGCGCGGCCCGCGCGGCGGCATGCTGCTGTGCGGCGCGGAGCTGGCCGAGCGCATCGACCGCGCGGTCTTCCCCTTCACCCAGGGCGGTGCCCAGATGCACTCGGTGGCCGCCAAGGCGGTCGCTTTCGGCGAGGCGGCGACCCCCGCCTTCGCGGCGTACACCCACCAGGTCGTCGTCAACGCGCGCGCACTGGCCGGGGCCCTGGCGGCGGAGGGCTTCGCCGTCACCACCGGCGGCACGGACACCCACCTGATCACCGCGGACCCGGCCCCGCTGGGCGTGGAGGGCCGCACGGCCCGCGGCCGGCTGTCGGCGGCCGGCCTGGTGGTGGACTGCTGCGCCCTGCCGTACGGCGACGAGCGCGGCATCCGCCTGGGAACCGCGGCCGTCACCACCCAGGGGATGGGTGAGGCCGAGATGGCGCGCATCGCGGTGTTCTTCTCGGCGGCGCTGCGGGGGGAGGGCGGGAAGGTCGCGGCCCGGGTGCGCGATCTGGCCGGGGACTTCCCTCCGTATCCGGTCCGGAAATGAGTCGTGCAACCATCAACAGGTACCCGTACGTCCTGGAGCATGTGGTCGCAAAGCTAGGGTGTGGGGCTGAGATGGCCGGCGATACCTGTGGGGCTGCCCGTGCGTGAATATCTGCTGACGCTCTGCGTTACGGCGGCGGTGACATACCTGCTGACCGGACCGGTGCGGAAGTTCGCCATCGCGACCGGCGCGATGCCGGAGATCCGTGCCCGCGACGTACACCGGGAGCCGACTCCCCGGCTCGGTGGCATCGCGATGTTCGGCGGCCTGTGCGCCGGTCTGCTGGTCGCGGACCACCTGCAGAACCTCAACAGCGTCTTCGAGCTGTCGAACGAGCCGCGCGCGCTGCTGTCCGGCGCCGCGGTGATCTGGCTCATCGGCGTCCTGGACGACAAGTTCGAGATCGACGCGCTCATCAAGCTGGGCGGCCAGTTCATCGCCGCCGGCGTGATGGTCATGCAGGGCCTGACGATCCTGTGGCTCCCGGTGCCCGGCGTCGGCCCGGTCTCGGTGACCGCCTGGCAGGGCAACCTGCTCACCGTCGCGCTCGTCGTGATCACCATCAACGCGGTGAACTTCGTGGACGGCCTCGACGGTCTCGCCGCCGGCATGGTCTGCATCGCCTCCACGGCGTTCTTCATGTACGCCTACCGGATCTGGTACGGCTACGGCATCGAGGAGGCCGCGCCCGCCACCCTCTTCGCCGCGATCCTGATGGGCATGTGCATGGGCTTCCTGCCCCACAACATGCATCCGGCCAGGATCTTCATGGGCGACTCGGGATCGATGCTGATCGGCCTGGTCCTGGCGGCCGGAGCGATCTCGGTCACGGGGCAGGTCGACCCGGACGCGATGAAGCTCTTCCTCCCGGGCGGCAGCACGCGCGAGGTCACGCACGCGATGCTGCCGGTCTTCATCCCGCTGCTGCTGCCGCTGACGATCATCGCGATCCCGGTCGCGGACCTGCTGCTGGCGATCGTGCGGCGTACCTGGCAGGGCAAGTCGCCGTTCGCGGCGGACCGCGGGCACCTGCACCACCGGCTGCTGGAGATCGGCCACTCGCACAGCAGGGCGGTGCTGATCATGTACTTCTGGTCGGCCCTGATCGCCTTCGGCGCCGTCGCGTACTCGGTGCACTCGGCCAGCATGTGGATCGTGCTCGGCATCGTCGCGCTCAGCGCGGTGGGCCTGGTGCTCCTGCTCCTCCCGCGCTTCACGCCGCGCGCTCCGCGCTGGGCGGAGTCCTTCATTCCACCGCGCTACCGCAGGAGCCGCGCGGCGGCTTTCTCGGCCACGGCGCAGGAGGGGGAAGAGCCGGCCGACGCGGACGGGGCCCCGGTGACCGGCGAACCGGAAGAGCGTTCTCCTGTTCCTGCGGGCGTCAACGGGGCGACCGCCATCGGGCCCCGTTCGCGTCTCCCCGAGCGGCGGAAAGCCGGAACATCCCGCTGACGATTTGACGCATCGGGTCTCATTACCAGACAAAGGGTGAAGGTGTCTCGCGCAGACGGGCGCTGTCACTCTCATGTGTGACAGCCAGCACACCATCTTGGTAAAGACCTCATCAAATAGTTTGTGATACCGTTCACGAGACCCGGCGACAGGCCGAGGGGCCGCAGTGCGACGGCCCTTCGGACAGAGGTGACCCCCTCGGTCCGGCTTACGCTCGTCCATGACGACACCTACTGCCCCCACCAGCAAGCGGAGCTGCCGCCATGCCGTCCAACGACGCCCGCATTTTCCTTCAAACCGCCGTACCCACCGCTGTCGTCGGCGCTGTCGCCGTCGCCGTCTGCGGAGTGGTCGCCGGTGGCGAGGGAGCGCTCGGAGCAGTCGTCGGTACGGCAGTGGTCATCGCTTTCATGGGGATCGGTCTGTTGGCGCTCCAGCGGACGGCGAAGCGGCTGCCGCATCTGTTTCAGGCCATGGGGCTGTTGCTCTATGTGACTCAATTGCTGCTGCTTTTCGGTTTCCTGGCGCTGTTCAAGGAATCCGACCTGTTCGACTTCAAGGCGTTCGCCTTCACGCTTCTCGCGACAACTGTCGTCTGGATCGCGGCGCAGGCGCGCTCCTACATGAAGGCCAAGATCCTTTACGTCGACCCCAGTTCGTCCGAGGCCGAGAAGCCCGGCAGGACAGGGCGTTCGTCGTGAAGGGTAGGGCCGGGATAAATGGCCGTTCGAGATGCTGCTATCGTCCGGTGCCAACTGCGGCACTGCGGGCGCGGGCATTCGAGCTGACGCCTGTCCCAGCGCGAGGCTCGTTGCCGAACCGCCCCGCCCACGTCCGTAAGACCACCAGTCCAGTGCCGACCCGCGGCTCCGTGCCGCGCCGACACAACGAGGTTGCCGTACCTATGCGCCACGCTGAAGGAGCCCGCGGTGAGTGCTGACACAACGCTTGCCTTTGATGCGAGCTGCCACATTTTCACCGGATGCGGGTTCCCGGCTCCGGGTCTCCACACCTTCGTGTACAAGCCCATCTTCACGGTGGCGGGTTTTGAGTTCACGAAGCCGATGCTGCTCGCGCTGCTGGGCTCGGTCCTGATCGTCGCCTTCTTCTGGGCGGCCTTCAACAAGCCGAAGCTGGTGCCGGGCAAGGTCCAGATGATCGGCGAAGCGGGTTACGACTTCGTACGCCGAGGCATCGTGTACGAGATCATCGGCAAGAAGGACGGCGAGAAGTACGTCCCGCTGATGGTGTCGCTGTTCTTCTTCGTGTGGATTCTCAATCTCTGGTCGATCATTCCGCTCGCCCAGTTCCCGGTCACTTCACTGATCGCCTTCCCGGCCGGTCTGGCACTGATCGTGTACGTCCTGTGGGTCAGCCTGACCTTCAAGAAGCACGGATTCGTCGGCGGCTGGAAGAACATCACCGGCTACGACAAGTCGCTCGGCTGGGTCATGCCGCTGGTCGTGGTGATCGAGTTCTTCTCGAACCTGCTGATCCGGCCCTTCACCCACGCGGTCCGACTGTTCGCGAACATGTTCGCCGGTCACCTGCTGATCGTGATGTTCTCGCTGGCCGCCTGGTACCTGATGAACGGCATCGGCATCGCCTACGGCAGCGTCTCGTTCCTCATGGTCGTCGTGATGACCATCTTCGAGCTGTTCATCCAGGCCGTGCAGGCGTACGTCTTCGTGCTCCTGGCCTCCAGCTACATCCAGGGCGCGCTCGCCAAGGGCCACTGAGCCAGTACCTCACCCCAGAACCAACAGACGTCCGGTGGCCAACCCCCATCGGTCCGTGAAAGAGAAGGAAGTAACGGCATGTCCGCTGCTCTCGAAATGGTCAACCTCGCCGCCAAGGACACTGTCTCCGGCAACGTCTCCGCGATCGGCTACGGCCTCGCGGCGATCGGTCCCGGCGTCGGCGTCGGCATCATCTTCGGTAACGGCACCCAGGCCCTTGCTCGTCAGCCCGAGGCTGCCGGCCTGATCCGCACCAACCAGATCATGGGTTTCGCCTTCTGTGAGGCGCTCGCCCTTATCGGCATCGTCATGGGCTTCGTCTACCAGTAAGCCGGACCGACAGCCCAACCCCTTTCACGGAAGGCACTGATGTGAACGCTCTGTTCCTTGCGGCGGAGGAGCCTCAAAATCCTCTCGTCCCGCATCTCGACGAGCTGGTCATCGGTCTGATCGCCTTCGTCATCGTCTTCGGCTTCCTCGCCAAGAAGCTCCTCCCGAACATCAACAAGGTTCTGGAGGAGCGCCGCGAGGCGATCGAGGGCGGCATGGAGAAGGCGGACGAGGCCCAGACCGAGGCCCAGAGCGTGCTGGAGCAGTACAAGGCCCAGCTCGCCGAGGCCCGCCACGAGGCTGCCCGCCTGCGCCAGGAGGCGCTGGAACAGGGCACTGTGCTGAAGGAAGAACTTCGCGCAGAGGGTCAGCGCCAGCGCGAGGAGATCATCGCAGCCGGCCACGCCCAGATCGAGGCGGACCGCAAGCAGGCCGCACTGTCGCTGCGCCAGGACGTGGGCAAGCTCGCCACCGACCTGGCCGGCAAGCTCGTCGGCGAGTCCCTCGAGGACCACGCCCGGCAGAGCCGCACGATCGACCGTTTCCTCAGCGAGCTCGAGGAGAAGGCCGAGGCCGCCCGATGAACGGAGCGAGCCGCGAGGCACTGGCTGCCGCACGTGAGCGTCTCGACGCGCTGACCGACACCACGTCGGTCGACGCGGCGAAGCTCGCTGGTGAGCTGTCCGCCGTCACCGCGCTGCTCGACCGCGAGGTGTCGCTGCGTCGGGTCCTGACCGACCCGGCGCAGGCCGGCGAGGCCAAGGCCCAGCTGGCCGCGCGACTGCTGAGCGGTCAGGTGGGCGGCGACGCCGCCGACCTGGTCTCCGGCATGGTCCGCTCCCGCTGGTCGCAGTCGCGTGACCTGGTCGACGCGCTGGAGGAGCTGGCGGCCACCGCCGACCTCACCGCGGCGCAGCGGGCCGGCGCGCTGGACGAGGTGGAGGACGAGGTGTTCCGGTTCGGCCGGATCGTCGCGTCCGACTCCGGGCTGCGGTCCGCGCTGACCAACAAGTCGGCGCCGGTCTCCGCCAAGAGCGAGCTGCTGCGCAGCCTGCTCGGCGGCAAGGCCAACCCGGTCACCGAGCGTCTTGTGGTACGTCTCGTGGTTCAGCCGCGTGGACGTAGCCTGGAGGCGGGACTCGAGTCCCTGTCCAAGCTCGCCGCGGCACGCCGGGACCGCATGGTCGCCGTCGTCACCTCGGCGGTGCCGCTCACCGACCAGCAGAGGCAGCGCCTCGGCGCCGCACTGGCGAAGCTGTACGGACGCCAGATGCACCTGAATCTCGACGTGGACCCCGAGGTCCTCGGAGGCATCCAGGTACAGGTCGGCGACGAGGTCATCAACGGCACCATCGCGGACCGTCTCGAAGAGGCGACCCGCCGTATGGCCGGCTGACCAGAACCAACTGAACACGTATCGCTAGCGGCCCGGTTGGGCCGTGCAGAGATTGCAGAAGATTCCTGGGGGTCGGCCCCCAGACCCCCAAGAACTTCGGGCCCAACAAGGAGAGCAGGGAACCCAGATGGCGGAGCTCACGATCCGGCCGGAGGAGATCCGGGACGCGCTGGAGAACTTTGTCCAGTCGTACCAGCCGGACGCGGCCTCGCGCGAGGAGGTCGGAACGGTAAGCGTTGCCGGCGACGGCATCGCGAAGGTCGAGGGTCTTCCCTCGGCCATGGCGAACGAGCTGCTGAAGTTCGAGGACGGCACCCTCGGTCTCGCCCTCAACCTCGAGGAGCGGGAGATCGGTGCGATCGTCCTCGGCGAGTTCAGCGGTATCGAGGAGGGCCAGCCGGTGCAGCGCACCGGTGAGGTGCTCTCCGTCGGCGTCGGCGAGGGTTACCTCGGCCGCGTCGTCGACCCGCTCGGCAACCCGATCGACGGTCTCGGCGAGATCGCGACCGACAGCCGTCGCGCCCTCGAGCTGCAGGCCCCCGGCGTCATGGTCCGCAAGTCGGTCCACGAGCCGATGCAGACCGGCTACAAGGCCGTCGACGCGATGGTGCCGATCGGCCGTGGCCAGCGTCAGCTGATCATTGGTGACCGTCAGACCGGCAAGACCGCTCTGGCTGTCGACACGATCATCAACCAGCGCGACAACTGGCGCTCGGGCGACGTGAACAAGCAGGTGCGCTGCATCTACGTCGCCATCGGCCAGAAGGGCTCCACCATCGCGTCCGTTCGCGGTGCGCTGGAGGAGGCGGGCGCGCTCGAGTACACGACGATCGTCGCCGCCCCGGCTTCCGACCCGGCCGGCTTCAAGTACCTGGCGCCGTACACCGGTTCTGCCATCGGCCAGCACTGGATGTACCAGGGCAAGCACGTCCTGATCATCTTCGACGACCTGTCGAAGCAGGCCGACGCCTACCGCGCCGTGTCGCTGCTGCTGCGCCGTCCGCCGGGCCGCGAGGCCTACCCGGGCGACGTCTTCTACCTGCACTCGCGTCTGCTGGAGCGCTGCGCCAAGCTCTCCGACGACATGGGCGCCGGTTCGATGACGGGTCTGCCGATCGTCGAGACCAAGGCGAACGACGTGTCGGCGTTCATCCCGACCAACGTCATCTCCATCACCGACGGCCAGTGCTTCCTGGAGTCCGACCTGTTCAACGCGGGCCAGCGCCCGGCGCTGAACGTCGGTATCTCGGTCTCGCGCGTCGGTGGCTCCGCCCAGCACAAGGCCATGAAGCAGGTTTCCGGCCGACTGCGTGTGGACCTCGCCCAGTACCGCGAGCTGGAGGCGTTCGCCGCCTTCGGTTCCGACCTGGACGCGGCCTCGAAGGCGGCGCTGGAGCGCGGCAAGCGCATGGTCGAGCTGCTGAAGCAGCCGCAGTACAACCCGTACCCCGTCGAGGAGCAGGTCGTCTCCGTCTGGGCCGGCACCACCGGCAAGATGGACGACGTCCCGGTCGAGGACATCCGTCGCTTCGAGAGCGAGCTGCTGGAGCACCTGCGCCGCGAGCGCAAGGAGCTGCTGACCAGCATCGCCGAGGGCGGCAAGATGTCGGACGACACCCTGACGTCGGTCGCGGACGCCATCGCCGCCTTCAAGCGGCAGTTCGAGACCTCGGACGGCAAGCTCCTGGGCGAGGACGCGCCGGCCGTCAACGTCTCCAAGTGACGACGGAAGGGACCTGACTCATGGGAGCCCAGCTCCGGGTCTACAAGCGTCGCATCCGATCCGTCACCGCGACCAAGAAGATCACCAAGGCGATGGAGATGATCGCCGCCTCGCGCATCGTCAAGGCGCAGCGCCAGGTGGCGGCTTCTACGCCGTACGCGACCGAGCTCACCCGTGCGGTGACCGCGGTGGCGACCGGCTCCATTACCAAGCATGCCCTGACCACCGAGGTCGAGAAGCCGGCCCGGGCCGCTGTCCTGCTCGTCACGAGCGACCGCGGTCTGGCCGGCGGCTACTCCTCGAACGCCCTCAAGGCGGGGGAGCGGCTGACGGAGCGGCTCCGCGGTGAGGGCAAGGACGTCGACACGTACATCGTCGGCCGCAAGGGCGTCGCCTACTACAACTTCCGCGAGCGCAAGGTCGCGGAGTCGTGGACGGGCTTCACCGACAGTCCGACGTACGCGGACGCCAAGAGCGTCGCCGCGCCGCTGATCAAGGCGATCGAGACGGAAACGGCCGAGGGTGGCGTGGATGAACTCCACATCGTCTTCACCGAGTTCGTGTCGATGATGACGCAGAACCCGGTGGAGAACCGGATGCTGCCGCTCAGCCTCGACCAGACCGCGGAGGAGTCCGGTACGAAGGGCGAAATCCTTCCGCTGTTCGACTTCGAGCCGTCGGCGGAGGACGTCCTCGACGCTCTGCTGCCGCGCTACGTCGAGAGCCGCATCTACAACGCACTGCTGCAGGCCGCCGCTTCCGAGCACGCCGCCCGCCGCCGCGCGATGAAGTCGGCGACCGACAACGCCGGGGAACTCATCAAGAGCCTCTCCCGGCTTGCCAACGCGGCCCGCCAGGCCGAAATCACCCAGGAAATCAGCGAGATCGTCGGTGGCGCCAGCGCCCTGGCCGACGCGACCGCGGGGAGTGACAAGTAATGACGACCACTGTTGAGACGGCCGCCGCCACGGGCCGCGTCGCCCGGGTCATCGGCCCGGTCGTCGACGTGGAGTTCCCCGTCGACGCGATGCCGGAGATCTACAACGCCCTCAAGGTCCAGGTCGCAGACCCGGCCGAGGACGGCAAGATCAAGACGCTGACCCTCGAAGTCGCCCAGCACCTGGGTGAGGGCCTGGTCCGTACGATCTCGATGCAGCCCACCGACGGTCTGGTCCGCCAGGCCCCGGTGACCAACACGGGCGAGGGCATCACCGTCCCCGTGGGCGAGATGACCAAGGGCAAGGTGTTCAACACCCTCGGTGAGATCCTGAACAAGCCCGAGGCCGAGGCCGAGGTGACCGAGCGGTGGCCCATCCACCGCAAGGCCCCCTCGTTCGACCAGCTCGAGTCGAAGACCGAGATGTTCGAGACCGGCGTCAAGGTCATCGACCTTCTCACCCCGTACGTCAAGGGTGGAAAGATCGGTCTGTTCGGTGGTGCCGGTGTCGGCAAGACCGTTCTGATCCAGGAAATGATCTACCGCGTCGCCAACAACCACGACGGTGTGTCGGTGTTCGCGGGCGTCGGTGAGCGTACCCGTGAGGGCAACGACCTCATCGAGGAGATGGCCGAGTCCGGCGTCATCGACAAGACGGCGCTTGTCTTCGGCCAGATGGACGAGCCCCCGGGCACCCGTCTGCGCGTCGCCCTCGCCGGTCTGACCATGGCGGAGTACTTCCGCGATGTGCAGAAGCAGGACGTGCTCTTCTTCATCGACAACATCTTCCGTTACACCCAGGCCGGCTCCGAGGTCTCCACGCTGCTCGGCCGTATGCCGTCCGCGGTGGGTTACCAGCCGAACCTGGCCGACGAGATGGGTCTGCTGCAGGAGCGCATCACGTCGACCCGCGGTCACTCGATCACCTCGATGCAGGCGATCTACGTCCCCGCGGACGACCTGACCGACCCGGCGCCGGCGACCACCTTCGCCCACCTGGACGCGACGACCGTTCTGTCGCGTCCGATCTCGGAGAAGGGCATCTACCCGGCGGTCGACCCGCTGGACTCGACGTCCCGCATCCTGGACCCGCGCTACATCGCGGCGGACCACTACGCGGCCGCCATGCGCGTCAAGGGGATCCTCCAGAAGTACAAGGACCTCCAGGACATCATCGCGATCCTCGGTATCGACGAGCTGGGCGAAGAGGACAAGCTCGTTGTCCACCGCGCCCGTCGCGTCGAGCGCTTCCTGTCGCAGAACACCCACGTCGCCAAGCAGTTCACCGGCGTGGACGGTTCGGACGTACCGCTCGACGAGTCGATCACCGCGTTCAACGCGATCTGCGACGGCGACTACGACCACTTCCCCGAGCAGGCGTTCTTCATGTGCGGTGGCATTGAGGACCTCAAGGCCAACGCCAAGGAGCTCGGCGTCTCCTGAACCACCCGAGCCGCGTGACTCACGCGACTCATGGGAGAGGGGCGGGTCCGTCCCGCCCCTCTCCGTACGCCCCCTAGAATTGACCCAACACCCGGCACAACCGCCGGGTGGTGACCCGAGGAGCCACCTTGGCTGCTGAGCTGCACGTCGAGCTGGTCGCGGCGGACCGTAACGTCTGGTCCGGCGAGGCCTCCCTGGTCGTCGCGCGCACCACGTCCGGCGACATCGGCGTCATGCCCGGTCACCAGCCGCTGCTGGGTGTGCTGGAGTCGGGCCCGGTGACGATCCGTACGAGTGACGGCGGCACTGTCGTCGCCGCTGTGCACGGCGGGTTCATCTCTTTCGCCGACAACAAGCTGTCTCTGCTCGCGGAGATCGCCGAACTGGCGGACGAGATCGACGCCGCGCGTGCCGAGCGGGCGCTGGAGCGGGCGAAGGCGGAGGCGGACGCCGCCGCCGAGCGCCGCGCCGACGTCCGACTGCGCGCGGTCGCGGGACACTGAGTCCCGCACCGACACGTTTTGACTTCAGCCGCGGCCCGTACTGGATACTCCAGAGCGGGTCGCGGCTGAGGCGATACAGCTGGGACTTCTGTTCTCTTACTGGTACTGGATGAAGCGAGGAGGTCGGTGGATATGTTCCTCGCTCTGCTCGTGAGCGGCTCGGTAGTCGTGCTGGTACTGGTGGGACTGTTCGTCTTCGGACTGCGCCGGCGGCTGATCCAGCGCTCCGGCGGCACTTTCGACTGCAGTCTGCGCTGGAACACCCCCGAGGAGCCCGACACCTCGGGCAAGGGGTGGGTGTACGGCGTCGCCCGCTACAGCGGCGACCGCATCGACTGGTTCCGCGTCTTCTCGTACGCCCCCCGCCCGCGCCGCGTCCTGGAGCGCTCGGCGATCGAGGTGCTCTCGCGCCGCGCTCCCGAGGGCGAGGAAGAGCTGGCGCTGCTGTCCGACGCCTGCATCCTGGGCTGCGCGCATCGCGGTACGCGGCTGGAGCTGGCGATGAGCGAGGACGCTCTCACCGGTTTCCTCGCCTGGCTGGAGGCCGCGCCTCCCGGCCAGCGCGTCAACGTGGCGTAGACGGCGCAGAAAGCAGTCGGGGGGACGGGTCAGTGACCCGTCCCCCCGACTGTTTCAAGCCTTTGTGCGGTGGACCCTTACTACTTCAGACCGTTGTTGATCGCGGTCACCAGTTCGCCATTGGCGGTGTCGCCGCTGAATTCCCAGAAGAACGCGCCTCCCAGGCCCTGCCCCTTCGCCCAGCTCATCTTCGAGGCGATGGTCGCGGGGGTGTCGTAGCTCCACCAGTCGGTGCCGCAGTGGGCGTACGCCGTGCCCGCGACGGTACCGTTCGCCGGGCACTTGGTCTTGAGGATCTTGTAGTCCTCGATGCCCGACTCGTACGTGCCGGCGGCGGGGCCGGTCGCCGTGCCGCCCGGCTCCTTCTGCGTGACGCCCGTCCAGCCGCGCCCGTAGAAGCCGATGCCGAGCAGCAGCTTCTTCGCCGGCACGCCCTTCGCCTTGAGCTTGGCGATGGCGTCGGCCGAGGTGTAGCCGGCCTGCGGGATGCCGGTGTACGAGGTCAGCGGGGAGTGCGGGGCGGTCGGACCGTTCTTGGCCCAGGCGCCGAAGAAGTCGTACGTCATCACGTTGTACCAGTCGGAGTACGCGGCCGCTCCGGCGTAGTCGGCGGCGTCGATCTTGCCGCCTGCCGTGGCGTCCGCCGTGATGGCGGCGGTGACCAGGTTGTCCGTGCCGAACTTGGTGCGCATGGCCTGCATCATGTTCTTGAACGCGGCCGGGCCGCTGGTGTCGCAGGACAGACCGCAGGCGTTCGGGTACTCCCAGTCCAGGTCGATGCCGTCGAAGACGTCGGCCCAGCGCGGGTCCTCCACCAGCTTGTAGCAGGAGTCGGCGAACGCGGCCGGGTTCTTGACGGCGTCGGTGAAGCCGCCGGACCAGGTCCAGCCGCCGAAGGACCACAGCACCTTGATGTTCGGGTGCTTCGCCTTGAGCTTGCGCAGCTGGTTGAAGTTGCCGCGCAGCGGCTGATCCCAGGTGTCGGCCTTGCCGTCGACGCTCTGGTCGGCGGTGTACGCCTTGTCGATCGCCGCGAAGCTGTCGCCCATGGTGCACTTGCCACCCTGGACGTTGCCGAACGAGTAGTTGATGTGCGTGATCTTGCCGGCGGAGCCGGAGGTGTCCAGGTTCTTCACGTGGTAGTTGCGTCCGTAGACGCCCCACTCGGTGAAGTAGCCCAGCTTGACCTGGTCGCCCGGCCCGGGGCCGGGGTCCGTACCGCCGCCGGTGGTCCTGACCGCGCGGGCGCCGCTGACCGGGCCCGTCTGGTCGGCGGTGTCGCGGGCCTGGACGGAGTACGAGTAGTCGGTGCCCGCGGTGAGGCCGCTGTCCGTGTACGACGTGGTGGTGACCGTCGCGACCTTGGCGCCGTCGCGCAGCACGTCGTAGTTCTTGACGCCCTTGTCGTCGGTGGACGCGGTCCACGAGAGCTTCACCGACGTGTCGGTGATGGTGCTCGCGGAGGGGGTGCCGGGGGCGGTCGGCGGGGTGTCGCCGGGCACGGAGCCGCCGTCGCAGGAGCCGCCGTTGAGCTTGCAGCCGCTGGGGGAGCCGGTGCCGGTTCCGTTGAAGCCGAAGGACACGCTGGCGCCGGGGGCCAGGCTGCCGGCCCAGCTCTTGTTCTTGGCGGTCCAGTGGTTGCCCGAGTTGGTGACGTCGGCGTCCCAGGCGGAGGTGACGGACGTACCGGCCGGGAAGTCCCACTCGACGGTCCACCCGCTGAGGGTGGTGGTGCCGGTGTTCTTCACCGTCCACTTGCCCTCGAAGCCGGTGCCCCAGTCGGAGCTCTTGGTGTACGAGGCGGTCGCCGACTCGGCGGCCTGTGCGGGGGAGGCGAGGCCGACCATGGCGGCGAGGGGCACGATCAGCGCGGTCAGTCCGGCTGCCGCCCGGGTTCTGAAGCGGGTGCGTAGGGGGGTCGATGTACTCAAGGGTGCTCCCAAGAGAGAGGTCCGGCGGTGAAAGGGGATGGGACCTGCGCCGCTCGGCGAGCACACCGGATTGACATGACACGCTCACCACTGCGGTGCGGCGAGCGTAGGAAGGTCTGGACCAATCGTCAAGAGGTCTGGACCACCGGAGTCCAGCCGGGGGTCATCCCGGGGACACCGGTCGGTCAGATGCCCAACTCCTGAGCGAGTACGGCGGCTTGCACCCGGCTGCGCAGCTCCAGCTTCCCCAGCAGGCGGCTCACGTGCGTCTTCACCGTCGCCTCGGCCATGGACAGGCGCAGGGCGATCTCCGCGTTCGACATCCCTTCGCCCAGGCACGACAGCACCTCGCGTTCGCGCCGGGTGAGCGAATCGAGCACGGCCGGATCCGGCGCGTCCGCGGGCCGTACGGGCACGGGCGACGCGAACTCCGCGATCAGCCGGCGGGTGACGGCGGGCGCGATCAGACCCTCGCCGCGCGCCACCGTGCGTACCGCCTCGATCAGGTCCTTCGCGTCGGTGTTCTTCAGCAGGAAGCCCGCGGCCCCCGCGCGCAGCGCCCCGAAGACGTACTCGTCGAGGTCGAAGGTGGTCAGCACCAGGACGTCGGCGAGCCGCTCCGCCACCACCTGCCGGGTCGCCGACACCCCGTCCAGACGCGGCATCTGCACGTCCATCAGCACCAGGTCCGGGCGCAGCTCGCGGGCCATCCTGACCGCCGCCTCGCCGTCCCCGGCCTCCCCGGCCACCTCGATGTCCGGAGCGCTGTTCAGGATGAGCACCAGGCCCGCCCGTACCGCCGACTGGTCCTCCGCGACCAGCACCCGAATCGTCATGCGGGGAGCTCCGTATCGTCCTCTGCGGGCAGCTGTGCCCGTACCTGCCAGATCTTCGTGCCGTCCGCCGCGGTGACCGGGCCCGCCTCCAGCGTCCCGTCGAGCAGTGACACCCGCTCCCGCATCCCCACCAGACCGGCCCCGGAACCGGGCGCGCGCGGGCCGGGCCGCTCCCCGTACGGGCTGCTCACCCGTACCGTCAGCCGCCGGCCGGCGCGGGCGAGCGACACGGTGACCGTACCGGGGGAAGCGTGCTTGAGGGCATTGGTCAGGGACTCCTGGACGATCCGGTACGCGGCCATCTCGACCGGCGCCGGGAGCCGCCCGCCCGCCTCGCGTCCGTCGTCGAGGGCGAAGGCGAGACCGCTGTCGGCGCCGACCGTACGCACCTGGCCGAGGAGGGCGTCGAGTCCGTCGAGCGAGGGGGCGACGGCGGGCTCCCGGCCCGCTCCTCCGGCGTCCCGGAGCAGCCCGATGAGCCGGCGCATCTCGGCCAGGCCCTGGACGCTGTTCTCGCGGATGACGGCCAGCGCGTCCGCCGACGCCTTCGGCTCTCCTATGGACAGCGCGGCCGTGGAGTGGATCGCGATGGCCGAAAGGTGGTTGGCGACCATGTCGTGCAGCTCGCGCGCCATCCGGGACCGCTCGGCCGCGATGGCCTGGCCGCGGTCGATCTCGGCCAGCAGCGCGGTCTGCTCGGCGCGCAGCCGCGCCGCCTCGGCCGCCTGGCGGTGGTTGCGCAGGGTGGCGCCGGTGACGGCGGGCGCGAGGGAGACCAGACCGGTGACGACACCGAGGAGCAGCGCTTCCGGCCGGCGGAACCAGGCCAGGGCGGCGATCGTGACGGCGACGGTGACCAGACCGCTGACGACCGGGATCCGGCGGGCGGACGCGGGGGTTCCGTACACCACGCCGGCGTACATCAGGTCGGTGAACATGAGGACGGTGGCCAGGTTGCCGTGGGTGAACTGGTCCGCGACCAACGCGAGCGCGCCGACGAGCAGGGCCGCACGGGGGCACGACCTGCGCAGCAGCTCCAGGAAGGCCGTCACGGCGAGCGGTACGAGCGTCACCCAGGGCGGCAGGAGTCCGCGGTCGGGCGTGATGTGCAGCCCGAGGCCCCACAGCAGGGCCCCGCCGAGCAGGCCGGTCACCGCGATGAGGACGTCGTCGCGGTGGGGGCGGGGGAAGCGGGCCACGCCACCATCCAACACGGTACGGACCGGCTCGTCCTCCCCGCGCGGGGTGAGCCGCGAGTACATCGAAGGATGCAGTGGGAGTTCGTCACCGGCGACGACGACGCGCGGCTCCGCGGGCGGGAGGGTGGAGCGTGACGGAGAGGGGAGTCCCGTGATCGTCACGTTGATCGTCATCTGCGAGGTCGGCTTCTGGGTACTGCTGGCGGGGGGTCTCGCCCTGCGCTACCTGGCGGGGATGCCGCGCGCCGGGGCGGCCGTGCTGCTCATGGAACCGCTGCTGGAGGTCGTGCTGCTGACCGTCACGGCCGTCGACCTGAAGAACGGCGCCGAACCGGACTGGAAGCACGGACTCGCCGCCGTCTACATCGGCTTCACGGTGGGGCTGGGCCACCGCACCGTCAAGTGGGTCGACGCCCGGTTCGCCCACCGCTTCGCGGGCGGTCCGGCGCCGGTGCCGGCACCGAAGTACGGGACGGCCCGCGCCGTGCACGAGTGGAAGCTCGCGGCCCACTGGATCCTGGCCGCGACGGTCGCCCTGGGGCTGCTCCAGGCGGCGGTCCGGTACGTCGGGGAAGACGGGGACATCGGGTCGCTGCGGATGTGGCAGCAGAAGATGCTCTTCCTGATCGGCATCAACGTGGTCGTCGCGGCGGCGTACACGGTCTTCCCGAAGCGGGAGCCGGCCGGGTAGCCGGGTGGTGGGGGCTCCGCCCCGGACCCCGGTCCCCGATGTGCCGGACGGGCCTGAGGGCCCGGCCCGTCCGGCACATCGGGGACCGGGGAGGGGACCGCCGCGGGCGGTCACCGGCTAGCGCTCGCCGCCGGGCACCCACAGCACGTCCCCGACCTCCTTGTTCGCCACCCTGGCCAGGATGAACAGGAGGTCCGAGAGCCGGTTGAGGTACGTCGCCGTCAGCGGGTTCATGACCTCGCCGTGCACCTCGAACGCCGCCCACGTGGACCGCTCTGCGCGCCGTACGACCGTGCACGCCTGGTGCAGCAGCGCCGCGCCCGGAGTGCCGCCCGGCAGGATGAAGCTGCGCAGCTTCTCCAGCTCCTCCAGAAAGCGGTCGCAGTCCGCCTCCAGCTTGTCGATGTACGCCTGCTCGACACGCAGCGGCGGGTACTTCGGGTCCTCGACCACCGGGGTCGACAGATCCGCGCCCACGTCGAAGAGGTCGTTCTGGACCCGGACGAGGACCTTCACGACCTCTTCGCCGAGCTGCCCCAGGGCGATCGCCGTCCCGATGGCGGCGTTGGCCTCATTGGCGTCGGCGTACGCCGAGATCCGCAGATCGGTCTTGGCGGTGCGGCTCATGTCGCCCAGGGCGGTGGTGCCCTGGTCGCCGGTACGGGTGTAGATGCGCGTCAGATTGACCATGGAGCCGAGCCTAGCTACGCCCCCGCCTTCCGGAAGACACGTGTGCCCACCGTCACGGAGACCAGCACCAGCGCGGCCGAGATCAGGACGCCGTACAGCATCGCCGTGCCCGCGTAGCCGCCCACGTACGCCGCCCGCATCGCGTCCACCAGGTACCGGAAGGGCATGAGGCCCGACAGCGCGTCCAGCCAGCCCGGTGCGAGGGCCATCGGCAGCATCAGGCCGGAGAGAGGCATCGACGGCATGCTCACCGCGTTGACGACCGGGCCGAACTCGTGCGGCTCGGAGACCTTGAGCGCGAGCGCGTACGAGAGCGCGTCGGTCTCGTCGAGGTAGTGCGTGGTGAGGAAGACGGTGGTGCCGTACCGGTCGCGCAGCCGGCGCACCAGCTTCCACGGACCGGCCCGGTTGCCCGGGTCGAGGCCGGTGGTCGGCTCGTCGAGGAAGAGCACCTCGGGCCGGTGGGTGAGGCCCATGGCGATGTCGAGCCGTCGCCGCCGGCCACCGGAGAGCGCGCCGCACACGCGGTCCATCAGCCCGGCCAGGTCCAGGTCGTGGGCCGGCTCGTCGGCGCGGGCGGCCGCTTCGGCCCTGGAGAGGCGGTGGAGGCGGCCCTGGGTGACGAGTTCCTCGCGTACGGACACCCGAGGGTCCACGCCGCTGGACTGGACTACGTATCCGATCTTCCGCCGTACGCACGCGGGGTCCCCCACCAGGTCGTGGCCCGCGACGGTGGCGGTGCCGTCGGTCGGTGCGAGCAGTGTGGTGAGCATCCGCAGGGTGGTGGTCTTGCCGGCGCCGTTGGGTCCGAGGAAGCCAGGATCTCGCCCGGATCGACGCTCAGGTCGATGCCGCGGACGGCTTCGACGGGGCCTGCCTTGATGGTGAAGGTCCGGGTGAGCCCGGCCGTACTGATGACCGCCATGCGCCCGGAAAAGCAGAGGCACCTGAAATTTACAACGACCCCAAAATTGAACTGAGCCCAGCGAAGCCAGGGTGGAGGCATGGCCGAGGGACTCAGAGAGCGCAAGAAGCGGCAGACCGGGCAGCACATCTCCGACGTGGCGACCGGACTCTTCCTGGAGCGGAGCTTCGACGCGGTGACGGTCGCCGAGATCGCCGAGGCCGCCGATGTCTCGGTCAACACCGTCTACAACTACTTCCCGGCCAAGGAGGACCTCTTCCTCGACCGGGGCGGCGACATCGTCGACCGCCTCTCGCGGTACGTCCGCGGACGCCGCGCCGGGGAGTCGGCGGTCGGCGCCGTGCTGCGCGAGCTGCGCGGGGCGGTCGAAGGCGTCTCACCCGCCGTGGGCCTCTTCGCGGGGTACGGCCGGTTCATGCGTGTCGTCTCGGAGGCCGACTCCCTCAGGCCGCGGCTGTGGCGCATCCAGCAGGAGAGCCTCGAAAACCTGGAGCGCACCCTCGGGCAGGAGACCGGTGCCGAGCCCGGCGACCCGCTCCCCGTCCTGGTCGCCGGCCAGCTGTCCTGGCTCCAGACGATGTTCATGGGGTGCATCGGCCGGGAGATGACCGCGGGCCGCGAGGCCGCCGAAGTCTCCCGCGAGGCGCTCGTCCTCCTCGACGAGAGGGAGGAGCTGCTGAGCGGGAAGGTGCTCAACTACGCGGTGCGGGCCACCGAGTGAGGGATGCCGGTGTGATGTCCGCCATTTGGGACGTGACGCGCATCTCTTCACCGCCACTCGGCCGCTCACGGACGCTAATCTCCGCCGGAGAGCCTGAAGTGAACAGGTGTTAAGGCCGAAGGAATCAAGGGGTGTGCCGTGGCCAGGAAGCTCGCCGTCATCGGAGCCGGACTCATGGGGTCCGGTATCGCGCAGGTATCGGCGCAGGCGGGCTGGGACGTGGTCCTGCGCGATGTCACCGACGCCGCGCTGACCCGGGGCCGTGACGGCATCAGGGCCTCGTACGACAAGTTCGTGTCCAAGGGGAAGCTGGAGGCCGCGGACGCCGACGCGGCGCTCGGCCGCATCACCACGACCACCGACCTCGACGCGGTCGCCGACGCCGACATCGTCGTCGAAGCCGTCTTCGAGAAGCTCGAGGTCAAGCACGAGATCTTCCGTACGCTCGACAAGCTCGTGCGCGACGACGCGGTCCTCGCCTCCAACACCTCCGCCATCCCGATCACCAAGATCGCGGCGGTGACGGAACGTCCGGAGCGGGTCGTCGGCGCGCACTTCTTCTCGCCCGTGCCGATGATGCGGCTCTGCGAGCTCGTGCGGGGTTACAAGACCAGCGACGAAACACTCGCCCGTACACGCGAGTTCGCCGAATCCGTCGGCAAGACCTGCATCGTCGTCAACCGTGATGTGGCAGGATTTGTCACCACCCGCCTCATCTCGGCCCTCGTCGTCGAGGCCGCCAAGCTCTACGAGTCGGGTGTCGCGTCGGCCGAGGACATCGACATCGCCTGCAAGCTGGGCTTCGGCCACGCCATGGGACCGCTCGCCACCGCCGATCTGACCGGTGTCGACATCCTGTTGCACGCGACCAGCAACATCTACACGGAGTCGCAGGACGAGAAGTTCGCGCCGCCGGAGCTGATGCGCCGGATGGTTGACGCCGGTGACATCGGACGCAAGAGCGGGCAGGGCTTCTACAAGCACTGACGCCATGCCGGCTCCTGGGTCACTCCCAGGAGTGAATTCGGTATCGGTTCGCTTACGGGCGGCAACTTCCTTGCCCGTACGGCAGTCAGTCGGGTGCAAGGAAGAAGCAGGACACGAAGAAACTGACGGACTCCCGGGGAGCGCATATGCACATCAGGGGCGATCACGTCGAGCTGGTCGTCGGGGGCCGCCTCGATGTCCGCAGCGCGGCGGACGCCCGTACGGCCCTGCACTCGGCCGTCGACGACGGAGTCGGCGATCTGGTGCTGGACCTGACCGAGTTGGACTCCTGGGACGCCACCGGCCTGGGCGTCATCATGGGCGCCCACCGGCGCGCCGGGCGGGCGGGCCGCAGGCTCGTGCTGCGCGGGGTGCCGGCCCAGATGCAGCGCCTGCTGGTCGCGACCAGACTGCACCGCATCCTCGCCATCGAGGGCGGCCTCGCGGCCGAATCGCTGCCAAGGGTCTGACAGGGATCCGAGCGGTACGGCGTGGGACATCGCGGGACAGCGCGAGGCATACGGCGGGCGCACAATCCTCACGAGACCGTGATGTCCCGGGCGGGGCGGCCCCCCTCTTGTTCACAGATACTGTGCCAAGGTCTAGGGTTCGGTCGCCTGCCGATTGACGAACCCGAGTACGGCGGGCACCGGACCAGAAGCGACAGCGAGCGTGCGAAAGGCCGGGAGGGACAACCGCACGCAACGCCTCTGGGAGGCTTTGACCATGGACCCGATGAACCGGGGACCGGAAGAGTACGGCCACGACGACGACCGTTTCGTCGCGGGCGACGCCGGTGACGGGCCGCGCCGGCCACCGCGGGACGCGCTGCCGCCGGCTCTTGCGCAGAGCGGTCAGGCCAAGGGGGGCGGGCAGCCCTCGCCTGCGCCCGCCCGCACCGTGCAGGTCGTCGCGGGCGACTTCCTGCTCACCGTCAACCCTGTCGACGGCAGCGAGATCGAGGTCTGCCCGCCCGGCGAGCGTCCCGCGCGGCCGGTCAGGCGCGACGCCGACGACCGCGCCGAGCTGCTGCGGGCGGCCGCGCCGCCCGTACCGTCGGGGCCGGCCGTTCCCGACCGCCCGCTCCTGGAGCGCCAGGAGGAGTGCGAGAGGCTCGTGCGGCTGCTCGCGCGCGGGCGTTCGGTGCGGCTGACGGGACCGTCGGGATCCGGCCGTACGGCACTGCTCGACGCCGTCGCCGAAGAGTGCGCGGACCTCGCGCCCGACGGCGTCGTACGCCTCTGCGGAAGCCACCGCACGCCCGAAGAACTGCTCCACGACCTGTTCGCGGCCGTGTACAGCGCGCCGCTGCACCGTCCGGACCGTGCGGGGCTGCTCGGTCTCGTCCACGAGATCGGTGCCGTCGTCGTCCTCGACGACCTGGAGTTCGGCGGAGCGGCGCTGGACGAGCTGCTGGAGGCCACGCCCGAGTGCGCCTTCCTGCTCGCCACGACGCCGGATGTCGCCCCACCCTCGCCCGAGTCGCACGTCGAGGAGGTCTTCCTCGGCGGTCTCGGCCGCGGCGCCAGTCTGGAGGTCCTCGAACGGGCCGTGGACCGGCCGCTCACCGACGACGAGGCGAACTGGGCGGGCGACCTGTGGTTCGAGTCCGAGGGGCTGCCGCTGCGCTTCGTGCAGGCGGGCGCGCTGCTGCGCCAGCGCGACCGGCTGCGAGCCGACCCCAACGCCTTCGACGAGTACGGGTACTTCAGCGAGCAGCCGTCCGACGCGCCCTTCGACGCGGACGACGGCCACGACGTGCCCCTGCCCTCGCTCGCCGAGGGAGCGATGCCCGTGGCGCTGCTCGTGTCCCGGCTGAGCGAGTCCGCCCGGGACACTCTGCGCTTCGCCCTCGCGCTCGGCGGCGAGGTTCCGCACCAGGCGCACCTGCCGGCCCTCGTGGGGGACACCCACGCGGACGCCGCGCTCGGCGAGCTGATGAGCTGCGGCCTGCTCTCGCCGGCCGGCTCGCACTGCCGGCTGGCGGCCGGTGTGGCCCCGCAGCTGGAGGCCGCGGGGTTCGCGGACGACGTGGCGGAGCGGGCGCACAGCGCCGCCCAGCACTACGCCTGGTGGGTCGGACACCCCTCGGTCACGCCCGGGCGGGCGACCGCGGAGGCCGACGCGGTCCTCGCCGCGATGGCGGCACTGGTACCGGGCACCGAGGCGGGGCATCCGAGCGCCGCCGTCCTGCTCGCCCGTACGGCGGCGCCCGCCTTCGCCGCCGGGCTGTGCTGGGGGGCGTGGGAACGGGCCCTGCGGACCGGGCTCGAAGCCGCGCGCCTCGCGGGTGAGGTCGCCGAAGAGGCTTACTTCCACCACGAGTTGGGTGTCCTCGCGCTCTGCACGGGCAACCTGGACCGGGCCCGGGCCGAGCTGGAGGCGTCCATCGCGATGCGCGGCGCCGTGGCCGACAAGAGCGGCACCGTCGCCGGACGCAGGGCGCTGGCGCTGGTCGCGGACCGCTCCGGCGCGGGCGTCGGCGGACTCGTGCCGGGCGGACGCACGACCGCGGGCGAGGAAGTGCCCGCGGCGCGGTACGAGGAGTCGGCGTCGCCCCCCGGCGGCGTACCGGCGGCGGTCGTACCCCTGTCGCTGCCACCCAGGCCCGAACAGCCGCGTGAGGACAGCACGCTGGTCGCCCACCGTCCGGCGGCGACCCCGGGCGGGGGCCGTCTCGCCCTGCTCAGCGGCGCGCGGCGCAACATGGTCGCGGCGGGCGCGGGCGCGCTGCTCGTCGCCGTACTCGGCGCCGTGGTGACCCTGGGCGCGGCCTCGGACAGCGACGAGACCCCGGACCACAAGGTCAGGACCGAGCAGACGGCCAGTGAGGACGACGGACTGGACGGTCTGCCGGCCGACGAGCCGACCCGGGGATCGACCGAGCGCCCGGGCGATCCGGGCGACCCGGCCGGGCCCGGTACGTCGGGACAGCCGCAGCCGGGCGAGAGCGGCGACAGCAAGGCTCCCGGCAGCAGTCCGTCCAAGAGCGGCAAACCGACGGACGACGACTCCTCGTCGCCGGGGAGCAAGCCGCCGACTTCGGACGATCCGACGACGGGCGGTCCGACCACCGGCGGTCCGACCACGGGAGGCCCCACGACCGTCGGCCCGACCACCGGAGGCCCCACGACCGGCGGCCCGACCACGGGCGGTTCCACGACGGGCGGCCCGACCACCGGAGGCCCCACCTCGACGGGTGGAACCTCCGAGGGCGGGACCTCCGAAGGCGGAACCACCGAAGGCGGAACCACCGAAGGCACTTCCGAGGGCGGGACCACCGAAGGCGGGACGACCACCGAAGGCGGGACGACCACCGAGGGCGGGACCACCGGCGACACGAACGGCGGAACCACCGACGGCACCACCACCACGGGCGGCAGCCCCAGCAACAGCGTCTCGGTCTCGTCCGGCGCGCAGGACCCCGCCAGCCCCGCGTAGGGCGTGGGGCGGGGCGAAGGGGGTTCTTCCCCCCCGCCCCGCCCCTTTCCGAAGGCCGTGAGCCGGGAGCGGGTCAGAACAGGCGGAGCTTGTCGTCCTCGATGCCGCGCATCGCGTCGTAGTCCAGTACGACGCAGCCGATCCCGCGGTCCGTCGCCAGTACGCGCGCCTGCGGCTTGATCTCCTGCGCCGCGAAAACGCCCCTCACCGGAGCCAGGTGCGGGTCCCGGTTGAGCAGTTCGAGGTAACGGGTGAGCTGCTCGACGCCGTCGATGTCACCACGCCGCTTCAGCTCCACCGCCACCGTCGCCCCGTCCGCGTCGCGGCACAGGATGTCCACCGGGCCGATGGCGGTGGGATATTCGCGCCGGATCAGGGAGTAGCCCTCGCCGAGGATCTCGATGCGGTCGGCGAGCAGCTCCTGAAGGTGCGCTTCGACGCCGTCCTTGATGAGGCCGGGGTCCACACCCAGCTCGTGGGACGAGTCGTGGAGGACTTCCTCCATCGTGATGATCAGTTTCTCGCCCGCCTTGTTGATCACCGTCCAGGTGCCTGCATCGTCTCCGGTGCCCTCCTTGAGGGTGCACGGCGGTGACATCCAGTTGAGCGGTTTGTACGCCCTGTCGTCGGCGTGGATCGAAACGCTGCCGTCCGCCTTCACCAGGATCAGACGGGGAGCGGAGGGCAAGTGGGCGGTGAGCCGGCCCGCGTAGTCCACGGAGCAGCGGGCAATGACGAGACGCATGGGGCGCAACGCTACTCGACTACCCGTGCTCTACGCGATTCGCCCCGTAAGCCCCTGTTCGTTGTTGGCCGGTTGTGTTCCCAATCTCCTGGTGCGGTCCGGACCGCACCCTTAACTTGGATGCAGGAGGTCGTCGTACGTGCACTCTGCGTCGTCGTCCGCCTTCCCTGCCCGTAAGACCCCGGCCCGGGGTCGCGAGAGGAGAACCCATGTCGCTCGACGTCTCACCGGCACTGTTGGAACAGGCCGAGCGAGGCGATGTCGACGAAGCCGCCTTCGTCGACTGCGTCCGGACCTCCCTGCCTTACGCATGGGAGATGATCAGCTCTCTGGTGGCACAGCTGAAGGTCGACGGTGGAGAGTTCGCCGACAACCAGACGCCTCCGCCGGACGAGCAGGCTCGTGGTCAGCTGCTGCGCGCACTCGCGAGTGACGCGATTCGCGGTGCGCTCCAGCGGCACTTCGGCGTACGTCTTGCTTTCCAGAACTGCCACCGCGTAGCGGTGTTCCCGCTGGCCCCCTCTTCGGACGAGCGGCTCGGCCGCTTCACCTCGATCAGGGGGCAGCTGCTCAACCAGTCACCGGAACTGCGGGACTGCTGAGACAACGCTGCCGCTCCGCATCGTGGGAGTTGCACGCCTGATGCGGAGCGGCGGTGTTCCGCCGGGCCGGCCCTGGTCCGGGCCGACGGGGTCAGGACAGCAGGGGGAGCACCTCGGACCCCAGCAGCCGTACGTTCTCCTCGGTGGCGGCAAGGTCCCCCGACCCTTCGACGAACAGTGCGAAACGCGTGATGCCGGTCCGTTCCGCAGTGGCCGCCAGCCGGTCGGCGGCCAGCTGCGGCGGGCCCACCGGGTGCAGCCGGCACAGCATCCCCGTGTAGGCGACGGGGTCCCGCATCGCGCGGTGCCGCCCGTCCACCGTCACATGGGCGTCGAGCCCCTGCTTGAGCCAGCCGGGCATCGCCTTCGTCAACGTCTCCGTGGCGTCGGCCGCGCTGCTCGCGATCTGAGCCACTCCGGCCGAGACGTGACCCGCCCGCGCGACCGTTTCCGGCTCATGTCCCGCGGCGAGCGCGTGCCTGCGCCACAGCGTGACCATCTCCGCCTTGTCCTCGTCGCCGCAGTGCATGCCGAGCAGCATCGGCAGGCCGCGTTCGGCCGCCAGCCGCACGCTCTTGGGCGAGGTGCAGGCGATCACCACCTCGGGACCCCCGGGGGCTTCAGGTCCTCCGGGATCCGTGGGCAGCAGTTCGTCCGGCCTGGGGACGACGGCGACTTCGCGGAAGTCGAACCGCTCCCCCCGCGACTCGACGCGCGGCTCGCGCAACCACCGCAGCAGCAGGTCCAGCGATTCGGGGAACCCGTGCTCGTACGCCTCCAGCCCCTGTCCGAACACCTCCAGGTCCACCCACGGACCGCCCCGCCCGACGCCGAGCGTGAAGCGCCCGCCGGAGGTGAGGTGCAGCAGCGCGGCCTGCTCGCCCAGGGCGACCGGGTGTACGGTCGGCAGGACGCTGACCGCCGTGCCCACGCGGATCCGCCGGGTGCGGCCGAGCAGCAGCCCGGCGAAGGTCACCGCGGAGGGGCACACGCCGTACGGCACGAAGTGGTGCTCCGCGAGCCAGACCGAGTCCAGCCCGCACTCCTCGGCGACCTCGGCCGACCGCACCGCCCGGTGCAGCGCTTCCCCTTGGCCCTGGCCCGGGAACTGGGCTGCCAGTACAAACGTTCCGACACGCATCGCCTTCTGCCTCCTTGCGGCCGACGCGGCATCCCCCTTCACTGGCAACAACGCCTGACACGTGCCAAAGGCACGGCCACGTGAGGAGTTGTTGCGATTTTCCGGTAAGCCGGAGCCTGTGGGCGGCGGGCTCGTACGCGGTGCGGTACGGGTACCCCGGCCGAATGGCCCTAGGCTTGGAAGAACCACTTCCTTCCGATCCGTGAGGTTTCAGGTGTCCCCGCGTCGCAACCGCCCCAAGGGCGGCGAGAACCCGACCGAGCCCCGGAGCGGCACGGCAGGAGACAGGTTCGGGCTCCAGAGCACCGAGTTGTGGCAGGGCGAGGAGTGGTCGGTGCGCCACGTCGCCGGAGCGAGCGCGGCCGGCAAGCGCTACCGCTGCCCGGGCTGCGACCAGGAGATCCCGTCCGGGGTGCCGCACCTGGTGGCCTGGTCCGAGTACGGCGGCGTCGACGACCGCAGGCACTGGCACAAGGCGTGCTGGAACGCGAAGGACCGCCGCACCTCGAAGGTGCAGCGGTCCCGGAACGCCCCGCGCTACTGACCGGCGCGGCGGGCGCGGTCACACGTCGCGCTTCTCCAGGGCCAGGAAGGCGCCGCCGAGCGCCACGGCGGTCACGCCCGCCACGATCCACAGCGGGTCCCACCCCGACGGTCCCGACGGGGTGACCGAGGCGTCGTAGAAGACGGCGAGCTGGCTGGGGATCGAGTACTCGAAGAGCGCCTGCCGAAGGTCGGCCAGCGACTCGGAGAACATGAACATCGCCAGCACCAGCGGCAGCAGCACCACGCCGATCATGATGGTGATCGCGCCCGCCGAGTGACGGATGAGCGAGCCGACGGCGAGCGACAGCAGGCCGAGTGTCGCGATGTAGAGGCTGACGCCGACCGTCGCGCGCAGCCAGTCCTCGCCGGTGGCCGTGGCGCCGTCCAGCATTGCGGACTGGAGCGCCCCGACGGCGGCGGTGGTCACCAGCGTGATGGCGAAGGCCAGCGCGAAGAAGACGATCGCCTTGGCGGTCAGCACCCGGGCGCGGCTGGGGCACGCGGTGAGGGTCGTGCGGATCATGCCCGTGCCGTACTCGGAGGCGACGGTCATCACGCCGAGCGTGATCACCGGGATGGCGCCGAGCAGTACGCCGAAGAAGCCGAGGCTCAGGACCGGGGACTCCTCGAGGTCGGCGCCGGACGAGGAGACGAGCAGCGTCGAGAGCAGTCCGATGCCGAGGACGAGCACGATCATCACGCCGAGCGTCCACACCGTGGAGCGCACCGACCGGATCTTCGTCCACTCGGAGGCGAGGGCGTCCCCGAGCGTCGCCCTGCGCACCGGGATCGGCGAGACGTACGACGCGACGCCCTGCGGCGGGTACTGCTGCGGGGCCTGCTGCTGGTACGGGGTCGTCATCGGGCGTCCTCGGGGCTGTCGCTGTCGCTCTTGGTCGGATGGGGGGCGGCGGGCGCCGGTGCGGGCGCGGGGGGCACCGGCGGAGCGGGAGGCGCCGCGTACGGGTTCCGGCCCGGTGCGGGCGCGTAACCGGGCACGGGTGCCTGGCCGGGCGGTACGGGCGCGCCGGCGAAGGGCGGCTGCCCGCCGGCCTGGGGCGGCGGCGGGGCGTACCAGCCCTGCTGCGGCACGGGCGGCACGGGCGGGGCGTGACCGCCGGGCGGGTGCGGCTGGTCCGGCGGCTGGAAACCGGCCAGCTGGTCGGCCGTCGAGCGGTAGTCCACCGCGCTCTGCGTCATCCGCATGTACGCCTCTTCCAGCGAGGCCTGGTGCGGCGAGAGTTCCCACAGCCGTACGTCGGCCTCGTGCGCGAGGTCGCTGATCCGCGGCAGCGGCAGCCCGGTGACGCGCATCGCACCGTCGTGTTCGGTCATGACGTGCCCGCCGGCCTCGGTCAGTACCGAGGACAGCTTCTCGCGCTGCTGCGGCTCGGCCTGCGGCGTACGCACCCGGGCGAAGTCCGCGGAGTTGGCGGAGATGAAGGCCTTGACGCTCATGTCGGCGAGCAGCTGCCCGCGCCCGATCACGATCAAGTGGTCGGCGGTGAGCGCCATTTCGCTCATGAGGTGGCTGGAGACGAAGACCGTGCGGCCCTCGGAGGCCAGCGTCTTCATGAGGTTGCGGACCCACAGGATGCCCTCGGGGTCGAGGCCGTTGACCGGCTCGTCGAAGAGCAGCACCTGCGGGTCGCCGAGCAGCGCCGCCGCGATGCCCAGGCGCTGCCCCATGCCGAGCGAGAAGCCGTTGGAGCGCCGCCTGGCGACGTCCTGGAGGCCGACGACCCCGAGCACCTCGTCGACCCGCTGGGCGGGGATGCCGGAGAGCTGCGCCAGCGACAGCAGGTGGTTGCGGGCGGTGCGCCCGCCGTGCACGGCCTTGGCGTCGAGCAGGGCGCCGACCTGCCGGGGGGCGTTGGGCAGCTTGCGGAAGGGGTGGCCGCCGATGGTGACATGGCCCGAGGTGGGCTCGTCGAGCCCGAGGATCATGCGCATCGTCGTGGACTTGCCGGAGCCGTTGGGGCCGAGGAAGCCCGTCACCGTGCCCGGGCGAACCTGGAAGGAAAGGTTGTGCACGGCTGTCTTGGCGCCATAGCGCTTCGTCAGGCCGACTGCCTCGATCATGTGTGTGCAGCCCCATCGACAGGTCGGGTCGTCGGGGCTGTGACCGCATGGCCGAACGCGCCCCCGTAAGGGTTAGGAGGATAACCAGCCGTTGACGGTTCCGGCTAAGCCGGGGACGCGGCCGTCGCCCCTACGCGTCCCGCTTCTTCAGCAGGGCGTACCCGCCCGCCACGGCCACGACGACCCACGCCACCATGATCAGCAGCCCGCCCCACGGACCGTACGGCGCATCGTCGTCGAGCGGCGGCACCACCTGCATGATCTTGCTGCCCGCCTGGTCGGGGAGGTACTGGCCGACCTTCTCGGTCGCGGAGACATTGCCCAGGACCGGCGCGAGGAGGAAGAAGATCGGCATCAGGATGCCGAGCGCGAGCATCGGGCTGCGCAGCATGGTGGCGACGCCCATCGAGAACAGCGCGATCAGGGTCATGTAGAGCCCGCCGCCGATCACCGCGCGCAGGACGCCCGGGTCGCCGATGTCCGCTCCCAGGTCGCCCAGCATCGCCTGGCCCAGGAAGAAGGAGGTGAAACTCGTGACCATCGCGACGGCCAGTGCGAGCGCCGTGGCGACGGTTATCTTGCTGAAGAGGAAGGCGCCGCGCTGCGGGACCGCGGCGAGCGACATGCGGATCATTCCGGTGCTGTACTCGTTCGACACGACGAGCACGCCGAAGACGATCATCGCCAGCTGGCCGAGGCTCGTTCCGGCGAAACTCACGAAGGTGGGATCGAAGGCGAGCTTGTCCCGGGCGCCCATGTCCTTGAACTCGTTCTTCGAGAGAACGCTGATCAGCATGCCGAGGCCGATCGTGACCACCGCGGCGAGACCGAGCGTCCACACCGTGGACCGAACCGATTTGATCTTGGTCCATTCCGATTTGAGCACCTGTGCGACCGCCATGGCTCAGACCCCCTTCTTCCGCTGCTGCACGCCGGCGCCCCAGCCGGCCCCGGGCGACTGCGGCCCCGCGCCGTCCGTATGCGCGTGGTACTCCACGGACTCCGCGGTCAGCTGCATGAACGCCTCCTCCAGCGAGGCCTGCTGGGGGCTCAGTTCGTGGAGGACGAGCTGGTGGCGGGCGGCGAGCTCACCGAGCTGCTCCGAGGTCACGCCGTCCACCTCCAGCGTCCCGTCACCCCTGCTGACCGCCGTGATCCCGGCCTCGTGCAGGGCATCGCGCAGCCGCTCCTGCTGCGGAGAGCGCAGCCGCACGTAACTGCGCGAGTTCTCCCGGATGAAGTCGGCCATGGACGTGTCGGCGAGCAGCCTGCCCTGGCCGATGACGACCAAGTGGTCGGCGGTGAGCGCCATTTCGCTCATGAGGTGGCTGGAGACGAAGACCGTACGGCCCTGGCCCGCCAGCGACTTCATCAGGTTGCGGATCCAGTGGATGCCCTCGGGGTCGAGCCCGTTCACCGGCTCGTCGAACATCAGGATCTCGGGGTCGCCCAACAACGCGCCCGCGATGCCGAGCCGCTGGCCCATGCCGAGCGAGAACCCCTTCGCGCGCTTCTTGGCGACGGCCGTCAGGCCCACCGTTTCGAGGACCTCGGAGACCCGGCGGCGGGGGATGCCGTTGCTCTGGGCCAGGCACAGCAGGTGGTTGTACGCGCTGCGGCCGCCGTGCATCGCCTTGGCGTCGAGGAGCGCGCCGATGTACTTCAGGGGATCCCTGAGTTCGGCGTACCGCTTCCCGTCGATGCGGACGTCGCCCGCCGTCGGGTTGTCCAGCCCCAGCAGCATCCGCATGGTCGTCGACTTGCCCGCCCCGTTCGGGCCCAGGAAGCCGGTCACGATGCCCGGCCGTACGGTGAAGGTCAGATGATCGACGGCCACCTTCTCGCCGTAACGCTTCGTCAGCCCCGTCAGCTCAATCATGCCCGCCACGCTAAAGGCGCACCGAGCCCCCCGCCACCGGAATGACGGGGGGCTTTCGGGGCTTTTACGGCCTGCTTGCTTCCGCTTCGGGCTAGCGGGTCTGCGGGGCCGGGACGCCGCGGGTGATCGGCTCGTCGTCGGCCGGGGCACCGGCGGCGGCGACGGCCGCACCGGTCAGCGTCGCCAGCATCTCGCGGACGTTGGTCAGCTGCGCGTTGATCGAGTCGCGGCGGTTGGTGAGCGCCGCCAGCTCGCGCTCCGATTCGCTGCGGATCCGGTCGGCCTTGGCGTTGGCGTCGGCGACGATGTCCTCGGCCTGGCGCTGCGCGGTCTCCACCGTCTGACGGGCACGGCGCTCCGCGTCCGTACGCAGCTTCTCGGCCTCCAGGCGCAGCTGCTCGGCGCGGTGCTCGATCTCGGCCAGACGCTTCTCGGCCTTGGCCTGGCGCGAAGCCAGGTCGCGCTCGGACTGCTCGCGGCGCTTGGCCAGGTTCGTCTCGAAGTCCGCGGCGGCCTGGGCGGCCTTGGCGCGGGTCTCCTCGAAGAGGGCGTCCGCCTCCTCGCGCTTCTGCTGTGCGTCCTTCTGCGCCTCGCTGCGCAGCGTCGAGGCGTCCCCCTTGGCCTTCTCGACGATACGGACACCCTCGTCCTCGGCCTTCGCCTTGCGCTCGGCGGCGAACGACTCGGCGTCGTTGCGCACCTGCTGCGCGGCGGACTCGGCGAGCTCGCGGTGCTGCTCGGCGGCGCGACGGGCCTCCTCACGCAGGTCCTTCGCCTCCTCCTCGGCGAGACGGAGGATCTTCTCGACACGCGCACCGAGACCGGCGTACGACGGCTCGGCATCGCTGACCTGGGCCTGGGCGTTCTGCGTCTCGAGGTGGAGCTCCTCGATGCGCTTTTCCAGAGCAGTGATTCGGGCCAGAGCACTGTCACGGTCGGCGACGAGTTTGGTAATGCGGTCGTCCACCTGACCGCGGTCGTAACCACGCCGCACGAGCTCGAAGCCGAAGGGGGAGGAAGTGTCGCTCATGGGGTTCCTGGGTTCCTGTCGAATGAGACCGGTGGGGTGCTAGGGGGAATCCTAGGGGCCCGGGCGGCGTGTCACCGAGCCAATGGAGGTTTGGTCCGGAGAATGACACCTCTTTCGAGTGGCTAACTGTCCGAAGACTTGCCACCCGAACGAGTGTTGCCCGACCCTGCGCCCGCTCTGACTCCACCTGCGGCGGAGCCGCTGTTCGATGCCGTCTTGCCACCCCCCGTAGGTGTCTCAAAAGACTCCAATGCCTCAAGTACGTCCTGGACACGGGAAATCTCTGTCTGGATGTCCTTGCGGCGGCGTACGAGCACATCGAGCTCACGCCGGCCATCCTCGACCGTGCGCTTCGCCTCCGCCTCGGCCTCCGCGTGCATCCGCTCGGCCTCCCGTACCAGCTCGGCCTTCTTCTGCTCGGCCTCCTTGAGCAGCGCCTCGGCCTTCTTCACCGCGGCGATACGGACCTTGCCCGCCTCCGAACTCGCCTCGGAGATCATCGCCTTCGCCTTCGCCTCGGCCTCGGCCTGCTGCTCCGTCGCGGCCTTCACCAGCTTGTCGACCCGCTCGCCCGCCGTTCGCATCTGCTCGGACGTCTCCCGGCGGGCCCGCTCGTGCAGCTCCTCGATCTCGCTCTCCGTACGGGAGCGCAGCTCCTCCGCCCGTTCCCGTATGGCGGTCGCGTCCCTGCGGGCCCCGACCAGCAGCTCGTCGGCGTCCGTACGGGCCTTCTCCACCAGGGAGTTGCCCTCGATCGTCGACTCCGCCACCAGCCGCTCGGCCTCCTTGCGGGCCGCGCCGACCATCGTGTCGGCCTGCTCCTCGGCCCGCGTCGCGGCGAGCAGCGCCTCCTCCTGGGCCTTCGCGATCAGCTGGTCGGCCTGCTCGGCCGCGTCCGCGCGGCGCTTGGACGCCGCCTGGCGCGCCTCGTCGAGCAGCCGGTCGGCCTCGGCGCGCGCGTCGCCGCGCATCCGCTCCGCCGCCTTCTCGGCGTCCGCCTTGACCTTCTCGGCGTCGGACCTGATGCGCTCCGCCGCCCGCTGGGCGGAGGCCACCATCTCGGCGGCCTCGGCGCGCAGCCGCTCGGCTTCGCCGTTCGCGTCGGAGAGGATCCGCTCGGCCTCGCCGCTCGCCTCGGAGACGAGTTTGTCGGCCTGGGACGCGGCGTCGCCGCGTCGCTTGTCGGCGGCCTTGCGCGCCTCGTCGAGGACTTGCTCGGCCTCCTGGCGCGCGTCGCCGCGCAGCCGCTCGGCCTCGGCGCGCAGCCGCTCGGCTTCGCCGTTCGCGTCGGAGAGGATCCGCTCGGCCTCGCCGCTCGCCTCGGAGACGAGTTTGTCGGCCTGGGACGCGGCGTCGCCGCGTCGCTTGTCGGCGGCCTTGCGCGCCTCGTCGAGGACTTGCTCGGCCTCCTGGCGCGCCTCGGCCCGCAGCCGCTCGTCCCTGGCCTCGCCGTCCGCCTTGATCTGCTCGGCCTCGGCGCGCAGCCGCTCGGCTTCGCCGTTCGCGTCGGAGAGGATCCGCTCGGCCTCGCCGCTCGCCTCGGAGACGAGTTTGTCGGCCTGGGACGCGGCGTCGCCGCGTCGCTTGTCGGCGGCCTTGCGCGCCTCGTCGAGGACTCGCTCGGCCTCCTGGCGCGCGTCGGCCCGCAGCCGCTCGGCCCCGGCCTCGCCGTCCGCCTTGATCTGCTCGGCCTCGGCCCTGATGCGGGCCGCGTCCTGCCCGGCGGCCGTCAACGACTGCACGGCCTCGGCCGCCATGCGCTCGGCCTCGCCCGTCGCCTCGCCGATCAGCCGGTCCGCCTGCGCCGCCGCCTCGTTGCGGATGCGGTTGGCGTCCTCGCGGGCCTCGGCGCGCGAACGGGCCGCGTCCTGCTCGGCCGAAGCCAGCGCGTCGGAAGCCTCCGTACGGAGCCTCTGTGCGTACTCCGACGAATCGGAACGCAGCCGCTCCGCCTCCGCGATCGCGTCCCCGACCGTGCGCTCCGCGAGCGCCTTCGCGGCGTCCGTCTCCTCCTGCGCCTGCCGGCGCATCCCGATCGCGTCCTCGGTGGCCCGCTCCCGCTCCTCGTACGCCTCGGCGCGGAGCCGGTCCGCCTCCTCCTGCGCCTCGGTCTTCGTACGCTCCGCCACATGCTCGGCGGCGCTGCGCAGCCCGGCGATCTCCTGCTCGGCCTGCTCGTGCAGCCCGGCCACCGCGTCCCGTACCTGCTGCGCGGTCTGCTCGGCGGCGGCGACCAGCTCGGTCGCCCGGTAGTCCGCCTCCCGGACCAGGCGCTGCGCCTCGGTCTGCGCGTCCTCGACCCGCTTGCGGGCGGACGCCAGCAGCTCCTCGCTCTGCTCGCGGGCCTGCGTACGCTCCTGCTCGGCCTCCTCGCGGGCGCCGGCGAGCGTTTTCTCGGCCTCCCGGCGGCGCCTCGCGGCCTCCTCCTGGGCGGCGGCCAGGGCCTCGGCGGCCTCGGCGGCGACGCGCTCGGCGGCGGACGCGGCTTCCGCGCGCATCCGGTCCGCGCTCTCCTGCGCCTCGGCCTTGAGCCGCTCCGCCTCGCCCGACGCGTCGGTGCGCAGCCGTACGGCGACGGCCTCGCCCTCGGCGCGCGACTGCGAGGCGTCGGCTGCCGCCTCGGTGCGCAGCCGCTCCGCCTCCGTCTCGGCCTGCGCCTGGAGCGTACGCACCCGCTCCGCCGCCTCGCCCCGCAGCCGCTCGACCTCCTCGCCGGCCTCCCGGCGCAGCCGCTCGGCCTCGGTCCTGGCCTCGCCCAGCGCCTGCTCGGCGGCGGCGACGCGCTGCTCGGCCTCGGCGTGCAGCCGGGCCAGCTCCTCGGCGGCCTCGGACTGGCGGCCGGCGATGACGCGCTCGGCCTCCTCGCGCAGCGCGCGGGCGGCCTCCTCGGCGTCGGCGGTGGTGCCCGCCGCCTGCTCCTCGGCCTCCGTGCGCAGCTGCTCGGCCTCGGTGCGGGTGCGCTCCAGGGTCTCCTCGGCCTGCTTGCGCAGCGCCGCGGCGCGCTCGATGGCCTCGCCGCGGACGCGCTCGCTCTCGGCGGAGGCGGACGTACGCAGCTCGTCCGCGTCGCCCCGCGCCTTGGTCAGCAGCTCCTCGGCGGTCCTGGCCGCCTCCTCGATCTGCTGGACGGCCTCACGGCGGGCCTCGCCGCGGATCCGCTCGCCCTCGGCGACCGCCTCGGCCCGCAGCTGCTCGGCCTCGCCGCGCAGCCTGCGCGCCTCCTCCTGCAGCTCGACCGTCTTGGCCCGGTACTCCTTGGTGTCGTCCTTGGCCGCGCCCTTGAGCTGGTCGGCCTGGGCCGCCGCCTCGCTGCGCAGCCGCTCGATCTCGGCCTCGGCCTCACGGCGGATCCGCTCGGCCTCCTCGGACGCCTTGCGGGTGGTCTCCCTGGCGTCGTCGGACGCCTTGGTCAGGACCTCTTCGGCGGTACGGGCGGCCTTGGCGAGCTGGGCCGCCGAATCCTCGGCGGCGGCCGTACGGGCCTTCTCGGCGGCCTCGGCCACCAGCCGCTCCGCCTCGGCGCGGGCATCGGCGCGGGCCTGCTCGGCCTCCGCCTTGAGCGCCTCGGCGTCCTTCGTGGCCTCCGCGACCAGCCGGGCGATCTCGGCCTTGGCCGTACGGGTGCGCTGCTCGTTGACGGACTCGGCCGTCGTCAGCTGCTTGGCCGCCGCGTCCTTCGCCTCGGTCAGGACCTTCTCGGCCTCGGCGCGCGCCTCGCGCAGCGCCGTCTCGGCCTCCTGCATCCGCTGCTCGGCGGTGCGGCTCAGTTCGGCGGCCTGACGGCGCGCCTGGTCGGACTCGGCGCTCGTCGACGTCCGCAGCTGTTCGGCGTGTGCCGTCGCCTCCTGCGCCTGGCTGGAGGCGGCGTTCAGCAGGCGCTCGGCGTCCTTGCGGGCGCGCAGCAGAAGCGCTTCCGCCTCGGCGCGGGCGTTCTCGGCCTCGGCGCCCAGGCGCCGGCGGGCCTCCCGGGCGACCCGCTCGGCCTCGGCGCGGGCGGCGGCCAGCGCCTGCTCGGCCTCGGCGCGGGACTCCTCCAGGAGCCGGCGGGCCTGCGCCTCGGTACGGGCGCGCAGCTGCTCGGCCCACGCCACGTTCTCGTTGACGTGCGCCTCGACGGTCTGCCGGCGCTCGGCGAGCTCCTGGTCGAGCCGCTGACGGCGGGTGACCGCCTCCGTGTGCAACTCGGCCTGGAGTCGTGCCTGGTGCTCGGCGTGCTCCTGGAGGATCCGCTGCGTCTGCGCCCGGGCGTCGCGCAGTTCGCGCTCGGCGTCGGTGCGCAGCTGATCGGCCTGGACCTGGGCGTTACGCAGCAACTGCTCGGCCTGGTAACCGATGTCCGCCGCGTCGTAGGCAGGACGGGACGCGAGGTTGCGGCGCGCCTCGTGGAGCTTGGCGCGCAACACCTCGACCTGGTAACCGAGGTCCTCGGCGTGCTGAACCGCCTTCTCCCGCTCGGTCTTCAGCCGGTCCATCTCGGCTTCGAACCGCGAGAGATGGTCGGTTTCACCCCGCTGTTGGCTCTCCTGGCGTTCGTAGCCCCGCACTGCGCGGTCCCATCCGTCCCCTGGTCGCAACTCTTCCGACTCTCCGAACAAGCGCCACCCCGGCACGGGCGGCCCCCCGGGGGGGAATGGTGTCAGATCAACTGCGAGGCATGAGTCACAGGCCCCGGTCCGGCCCCGGACCGGAACCGCCCACTCTACCGGCCGTGGAATCCGGGGGTCAGTGCTCCTCGGGGGTGGAAGGGGCTGAAGTGACCAGTTCTGTCAGTACACCGTGGCAGTCCTTGGGGTGCAGGAACGTGATGCGGGACCCCATCGAACCGATGCGGGGTTCGTCGTAGAGGACCCGTACGCCCTTCTCGCGGATGTCCGCCGCGTCGGCGTCCACGTCCGGGGTGCCGAAGGCGATGTGGTGGACCCCCTCACCGTTCTTGGCCAGCCACTTTCCCACCGCGGAGTCCTCCCTGGTGGGCTCCAGGAGCTGGAGGTACGTGGCGCCGCCGTCGGACGTTTCGTTGATCTTGAGCATGGCCTCGCGCACGCCCTGCTCCTCATTGACCTCCGAGTGGTACACCTGGAAGCCGTAGGTCGAGCGGTAGAACTCGATGGTCCTGTCGAGGTCGAAACAGGCGATTCCGATGTGGTCGATTCGCGTCAGCATGGGTTCAGTGCAGCGCGGTTGGAGTGGTTACGCAACGTGCGCGCGATCACACTCGCTGCCCGGTGACCGGGCCCGTACCGCTCAGTACATTGAGGTAAACCCTCGTTCACTCCTCATCCCAAGGGGCCGTGCCTCATGCCTGGAACGAACCGCACTACGTCTGTCATCGTCGCCGGTGCCCGTACGCCCATGGGTCGGCTGCTCGGCTCGCTGAAATCCTTCTCCGGCGCGGACCTCGGCGGGTTCGCCATCAAGGCGGCCCTGGAGCGGGCCGGCATCGGCGGGGACCAGGTCCAGTACGTGATCATGGGGCAGGTGCTGCAGGCCGGGGCGGGGCAGATTCCCGCCCGTCAGGCGGCGGTGAAGGCCGGGATTCCCATGGCCGTGCCCGCTCTGACCATCAACAAGGTCTGTCTGTCGGGGCTCGACGCGATCGCCCTGGCCGACCAGCTGATCCGCGCCGGTGAGTTCGACGTCGTCGTCGCCGGCGGCCAGGAGTCCATGACGAACGCTCCTCACGTGCTTCCGAAGTCCCGCGAGGGATTCAAGTACGGCGCGATCGAGATGCTCGACTCGATGGCGCACGACGGGCTGACCGACTCCTTCGAGGGCATCGCGATGGGGGAGTCGACCGAGAAGCACAACACCCGGCTCGGAATCGCGCGCGGACCGCAGGACGAATTCGCGGCGCTTTCGCACCAGCGGGCCGCCGCCGCACAGAAGAACGGCCTCTTCGAGGCGGAGATCACGCCCGTCGAGATTCCGCAGCGCAAGGGCGAGCCGGTTCTTTTCTCGAAGGACGAGGGAATCCGGCCCGAGACGACCGTCGAGTCGCTGGGCAAGCTGCGTCCCGCTTTCGCCAAGGACGGCACGATCACCGCCGGGACCGCTTCGCAGATTTCGGACGGCGCGGCGGCTGTGGTGGTCATGAGCAAGGCCAGGGCGGAGGAGCTCGGGCTGGAGTGGATCGCCGAGATCGGGGCCCACGGGAACGTCGCCGGGCCCGACAACTCGCTCCAGTCGCAGCCTTCCAACGCCATCGCGCACGCGCTCGGCAAGGAGGGGATCGGGGTCGAGGACCTTGACCTCGTGGAGATCAACGAGGCCTTCGCCGCGGTTGCGGTCCAGTCAATGAAGGACCTCGGAATTTCCTCGGAAAAGGTGAACGTCAACGGTGGTGCGATCGCCCTGGGACACCCCATCGGAATGTCCGGCGCGCGGGTCGTGCTGCACCTGGCGCTCGAACTGAAGCGACGGGGCGGGGGCGTCGGTGCCGCCGCGCTGTGCGGTGGTGGTGGTCAGGGTGATGCGCTGATCATCAAGGTCGCGGGCAAGTAACCCTTTTGCAGGTACGCCTTCGCAGGCAGGCCTTCGCAGGCAGGCCGGTTCGCCGATTCAAGGAGCGGAATTGTGATGCAGGACGTCCCCGGGCTGGTGGCTCAGGCGCGAGAGGGCCGGCCCCGGGCCGTCGCCCGGCTGATCTCGCTGGTCGAGGGGGCGTCCCCGCAACTGCGTGAGGTGATGGCGGCGCTGGCTCCGCTCGCCGGCGGTGCGTACGTGGTGGGGCTCACGGGGTCGCCGGGAGTCGGCAAGTCGACTTCCACGTCGGCGCTCGTGTCGGCGTACCGGCGTACCGGCAAGCGGGTCGGAGTGCTGGCGGTGGACCCGTCGTCGCCGTTCAGCGGCGGCGCGCTGCTGGGCGACCGGGTGCGGATGTCGGAGCACGCGTCGGATCCGGGGGTCTACATCCGGTCGATGGCCACCCGGGGGCACCTGGGCGGACTGGCCTGGGCCGCGCCGCAGGCCATTCGGGTGCTGGACGCGGCGGGCTGCGACGTGGTGCTGGTCGAGACGGTGGGTGTCGGGCAGTCGGAGGTGGAGATCGCCTCGCAGGCGGACACGTCCGTGGTGCTGCTGGCGCCGGGGATGGGGGACGGGATCCAGGCCGCGAAGGCGGGGATCCTGGAGATCGGTGACGTGTACGTCGTGAACAAGGCCGACCGGGACGGGGCCGACGCGACTGCGCGGGAGCTCAACCACATGCTGGGGCTCGGGGAGTCCCGGGGGCCCGGGGACTGGCGGCCGCCGATCGTGAAGACGGTGGCGGCGCGGGGCGAGGGTGTCGACGAGGTCGTCGAGGCTCTGGAGAAGCACCGGGCGTGGATGGAGGAGCACGGGGTGCTGGCGGAGCGGCGGGCGAAGCGGGCGGCCCACGAGGTCGAGACGATCGCGGTCACCGCGCTGCGGGAGCGGATCGGCGACCTGCGGGGCGACCGGCGGCTGGGAGTGCTGGCGGAGCGGATCGTGGCGGGGGAGCTGGATCCCTACGCGGCGGCGGACGAACTGGTGGCGGGGATTACCGAGGCGTAGGCGGTGTGGGGCGGTGCTGCGGGGGGTGGCGTTCGGGACTGCGTGATCCAGCCGCGGGGCGGTGCCTTGTGCGAAGCCCGCGTCCTGCGCGCGCATCATGTTTTACGTCCCGAACACCACCCCCTGCGCGGCCCGCCCCCCGGCGTCCGGTGGGTGGTGGTCCGCGGGCACCGCGCACCCCGGGGGCTGCCCCCGGGATCAGCGCAGCGCGTCCTGGGCGCCGCCCCCGCGCCGGTGGGCGGTCTGCGGGCGGCCGGTGTCAGTCGGAGTCGTTGTCGTCGTCCGCGTCGTCCTGGTCCGCGTCGTCCCGGTCCGGGGTCACCTTGGCTGTGGTGGCGTCGACGTTCAGCTCGTGCTGCTTGCCGTCCTTGGACTGGACCTCGGCTTCCCAGGCGCTGTCGTCCAGGTCGATGGACGTCAGCGTGCCCGGCTGGGCCTTGAGGGCTGCCGCCACGGCCTCGCGCATGGTGACCTTCGCGTCCTTCGGGGCGCGGTCGTCGTCGTCCCCGGTGTGGACGTGGATCACCTTCGCGCTCTTGGTGTCCACCTCCACGTCGTGCCACTTGGTGTCCTTGCCGAAGACGTCGATCTCCCAGACCGGGGCGTCGTCGTCCAGCTCGGCGCCGGTGACCGTGCCCGGCGTGGACTTCACGGCCGCCGCCGTCGCCTCGTCGAGGGTGATCGTGCTCGTGGCCGGCGCCGGCTTCGCGTCGTCGTCCGACGTGGCGAACGCGGTCGCGGTGCCGCCGAGGAGCAGGGCGGTGGCGGCGGTGGCGATGACGAGCTTGCGCTTCATGAGGGTTCCTCCAGAGCGGTCGGTTGCTATGGGGACCAACCTGGCTGAGTGATGCTGAAGGGCACCTGAAGCCGGCTGAAGGCGTCTTCAGGTTCGGTTTGCGAACCTTGGCGCATGCGCTTGTTGATCGTGGAGGACGAGAGGCGGCTCGCGGTGGCCCTGGCCAAGGGGCTCACCGCCGAGGGCTTCGCCGTGGACGTGGTGCACGACGGGCTCGAAGGGTTGCACCGGGCCGGAGAGGGCTCGTACGACCTCGTCATCCTGGACATCATGCTGCCCGGCATGAACGGGTACCGGGTGTGTGCGGCGCTGCGGGCCGCGGGGAACGACGTGCCGATCCTGATGCTGACCGCCAAGGACGGGGAGTACGACGAGGCGGAGGGGCTCGACACGGGCGCTGACGACTATTTGACGAAGCCGTTCTCGTACGTGGTGCTCGTCGCCCGGGTCAAGGCGCTGCTGCGGCGGCGGGCGAGTGCCGGGGCTTCGCCGGTGGTCGTGGTGGGGGATCTGCGGATGGATACCGCCGGCCGGCACGTGTATGCCGGGGAGGAAGAGGTCGTGCTCACCACGAAGGAGTTCGCGGTGCTGGAGCAGTTCGCCGTGCGGGCCGGTGAGGTCGTCAGCAAGGCGCAGATCCTGGAGCACGTGTGGGACTTCGCGTACGAAGGCGACCCGAACATCGTCGAGGTGTACGTGAGCGCCCTGCGCCGGAAGCTGGGCGCCGGGCGGATCCAGACGGTGCGCGGCGCCGGATACCGGCTGGTGGCGGGATGAGGCGGCTCTTCGGGTCCGTACGGGCCAGGGCGGCGCTCGGGGCGACCGTGGTCGTCGCGGTGGCACTGGTGGCCGCCGGGCTGGCCGTGCTGCTGGTGCTGCGGGCCAATCTGATCGACCAGGCCGACCTCCAGGCCGAGGTCGACGCCCAGAACGTGGCCTCGCAGGTGGCCGTGGGGCGTCCGTACGGGGAGGTGGAGTGGCCCGACGACCGTCCGGTGCAGGTGGTGGGGGAGGACGGGGGGGTGGTGGCCGTGAGCGAGGACCTGGAGGCGATCGAGGGGGCCGGGAGCCCCGAGGTCAGGGTCGGGGGCGGTACGGGGAAAAGCGACGACGCCGAAGATCCCGGGCGGGGAGAGGTCTCGGGCGACGACCCCCGGCTGTCGTCGGGGAGCGCGACCGTGGACGGCGACCGGGCCGACTACCGGTTCGCGGCCGTCGAGGCGACGACGCCCCGGGGACAGACCGTCACGGTGTACGCCGGTGCGCCGCTGGCCACCGAGCAGGACGCCGTCGGCACGGTGCGGGAGGCCATGCTGATCGGTCTGCCGGTGCTGCTCGTGGTGGTGGGCGGGGTGACCTGGCTCGTGACGCGGCGGTCCCTGCGGCCCGTGGAGGGGATCAGGCGGGAGATGGCCGCGATCACTGCCTCCGAGGACCTGTCGCGGCGGGTGCCGGAGCCCGACACGCACGACGAGGTGGCGCGGCTGGCCGTGACGACCAATGAGACGCTCGCGGCGCTGGAGGCTTCGGTGGAGCGGCAGCGGCGGTTCGTCGCCGATGCCTCGCACGAGCTGCGGAGCCCGATCGCTTCGCTGCGGACGCAGCTGGAAGTGGGCGCGGCCCACCCGGAGCTGCTCGACGTGGAGGGCGCGGTGGGGGACACCGTGCGGCTTCAGGGGCTGGCCGCCGACCTGCTGCTGCTCGCCCGGCTGGACGCGGGGGAGCGGCCGGGTCCGGGGCGCGTCGACATGGGGGCGCTGGTGAGGGAAGAGGTCTCGCAGCGGGCCGACCGGGTGCCGGTGGCGGTCGTGGGCGAGGGGGCGTTCGAAGTCGCCGGTTCGCGCGGGCAGCTGGCGCGGGTGCTCGGCAATCTGCTCGACAACGCGCAGCGCCACGCGAGGAGTTTCGTCGAGGTCTCCGTGCGGGGTGAGCGCGGCGCGGTGGTGGTCGGGGTCGCCGACGACGGGGCGGGGGTTCCGGTGGCGGAGCGCGAACGGATCTTCGAGCGGTTCGTACGGCTGGACGACGCGCGCACCCGCGACGACGGTGGCGCGGGGCTCGGTCTGGCGATCGCGCGCGATGTCGCGGCGCGGCACGGCGGCTCGCTGTCCGTGGGTGAGGGAAAGCGTGGCGGCGCTCTCTTCACGCTGCGTCTGCCGGCCGCCTAGACCTTTCCTCGTCGGCCGCGCAACTGCTCGACCACCGGAGTCAGGGCGGCCTTCATCTGGGCGAGCGCCTCGGGGGAGAGCATGTCGATGAAGTGCCGGCGCACGGACTCCACGTGGTGCGGAGAGACCTGCTTCATGGTCGCGCTGCCCTGGTCGGTCAGTACGGCGTACAGGCCGCGGCGGTCGGACTCGCAGTTCTCCCTGCGGACCAGTCCCGCGCTCTCCATGCGGGTGATCTGGTGGGAGAGCCGGCTCTTGGACTGGAGGGTCGCTGCCGCGAGGTCGCTCATCCGCAGCCGGCGCTCGTCGGACTCGGAGAGGTTGACCAGGATCTCGTAGTCGTTGATGGTCAGCCCGTACGGCTGAAGATCCTTTTCGAGCTGGTAGGTCAGCAGCCGGTTGGCGTCCAGGTAGGTACGCCAGGCGCACTGTTCGGCATCGGTCAGCCAGGGGGTGGCCGTCTCGGTCTCCATGTATGGATTCTACCTAAGAAGTTGAATTCTTGACGAAGTCACGGAATGTGACGCCCGTACGTGACAAGGGCGCAGACGTTCGACGTCACACTCCGCAGACTACCGCTCACAGGCCGAAGCGACGTTGGAGGTCCCCCAGCTGACCGGGAAGGCGCGGTGCGCCGCCGGACCGGCCCTGCCCCGCACCGTGGCCGCCGGGCACTCCCGGCTCCGTCGGTACGGTGCCCGTGGCCTGCTCGGCCATGAGGAGTTCGGTGGACTGGAGCAGGACCGTGCCGGCCCCCGCGAACTCGAACTGGTGCTCCTCGCCCGACGTGCCGCCGATGCCGGTCAGTGACCTGATTCCGCCCATCACGCCGGTCATGTAGCCGTGGTCGTAGTGGTGGCAGGGGGACGGGCAGTCCGCCCAGCCGACCAGGGCCTGCGGGTCCACACGGATCGGCGGCTCCATGAAGACGACCGGGCCGTTGGAGGCCGCCACGAACTTGCCGGTGCCGATGAGGGTGAGGAAGCCCGGGACGATCGACTGCTTCAGGGCGAGCGTCGGCTCGTACGCCAGAAGGTTGCCGGAGCGGATGGTGAGGTTGCCGTCGTCGAGGTCGAAGGAGTTGACGTCGAACGCGCGGTCCGCGAGCAGCATCTTGCCCTGGCCCTCCGCCACCACCCAGTCGCTCGCGTGCAGTGGCGAGTGGAAGCTGGTGCGCACGAGGCGGTCGAAGCGGCCGTGGCCGATGCCGTTGAAGTCGATGCGCCCGTAATAGGCGATCATCTTGCCCTTCTGGAGGAACCACTGGCTCCCCTTGAGCTCCACGCAGAAGGTGTAGGGGGTGACGTTGTCGTCGGAGGGGAGGGTGTGCGGGTCGAAGATCACGGGGCCGGTCACAGCTTCTCCTCCGAGGCCTGTACGTACACCGCGCCCTGGCCGGACAGCTCCAGCTGGAACGCCTCGCCCGAGCCGCGGCCCACCATGTCGCGCCAGCCCAGTGCGGTGGAGAGCTTGTTGCGCACGTCGCCGTGGTGCGCGACGTACGCCTGCGGGTCGACGTGCACCGGCCGCTGGGGCGTGACGGGGATCTCGATCACTCCGCCGTGCGCCATGACCGCCACCGCGCCGTGGCCCCTGAGGGTCGTCGTGAACAGGCCCTGGCCGGTCACCTGGCCGCGCACCATGCCCATGACGCCGCCCTGCGAGCCCATGAACATCGTGCCCTGGGTGAGGGTGCCGTCGAAGGCCAGGAGACGGTCCGCCTCGACGTAGAGGGTGTCGCCGGCCAGGTTGATCACCTGGATGTGGTGACCGCCGTGGCCGAACAGCACCGTGCCCGAGCCCTCGACCGTCATGAGGGGCGTGGCTTCGTCGGCGACGCGCCGGCCGATCATGGACATCACGCCGCCCTGGCCGCCCTGCATGTTCGGCGTGAAGGAGACGTCGCCCCGGTACGCGAGCATCGCGCCGCGCTGGCTGAACATCTTCTGGCCGGGCGTGACCCGTGCCTCGACCATCCTGGAGTTGATCTCGCGGAACGGCATCAGACGTCGCCCCCGACGGTGTTGCGCTCGCTGGGCTGCACGTAGACGAGGCCCTCGCCCTCGAACCGGATCTGGAACGCCTCGCCCGAGCCCTCGCCGATGAACGTACGGAAGTTCACGCCGGACTGGAAGTGCTGCCGGAGGTCGCCCTGGTGCGCGATGTACGCCCCGGGGTCGACCTGGAGCGGGTACTGGGAGGAGACGCGCAGGACGACCGCCGGGCCGTCCGACATGATCGCCGCCTGCCCGGTGCCCTCCACCGTCGTGGTGAACAGTCCGCCCCCGGTCGCGCCGCCGCGCAGCCCGGTGAAGGAGGTGCCGGTGCGCAGGCCCGCGTCCGCGCAGAGGAGGTTGCTGGATTCGACGTACAGCTTCTCGCCGCGCAGCGAGACGAGGTTGATCTCGCTCGCGCGGTCGGCGAACCAGCACGTGCCGTGGCCCTTCACCTCCATCACGGTCATCTGCTCACCGGTGAGGCGCCGGGTCACCATGCCGCGCATGCCCTCACCGCCGCCGGACATCTTCTTGAAGGCCATCCGGCCGTCGTACGCGACCATCGAGCCGTTCTTCGCTTTGACGGCGTCGCCGGTCATGTCGACGGCGAGCACCTTGCTGCCTTGAAGTCGGAACTGAGCCACGGGACGACGGTACCCGCGAGCCCGACCCTGACAAAGGGGTGGCAAAGCGGGCTGCCACAATGGGAACGAGCTTGTGCGTGCATTCACAAGATCGACGACCCGTTCCCGCGACGACGAAGGTTGCCCCTCCGTGGACATCAAGACCGCTTCCGCACTCCGCCGCCTCCGCCTGGTGTCCGCACCCGAGGCGGTCTCCTTCCTGCTGCTGCTCGTCTGCTCGGTGCTCAAGCGCACCACGGAATTCAACGCGGTCCCCGTCATGGGCGCGATCCACGGTCTGCTCTTCGTCCTGTACGTCCTCTTCTGGGCCGACGCCTGGAACCGGACCAAGTGGTCGCTGGGGACCGCGGCCTTCTACTTCGTCATGTCGGTCCTCCCGACCGGCGGCTTCTTCGCCGACAAGCGCCTCAAGCGCGAGGCCGAGGACGCGGTCATCGCCACCCGCGCCCGCAAGGAAGGCGTGGTCGGCGCATGATCGTCGCCTTCTCCGTCACCCCGCTGGGCGTGGGCGAGGACGTGGGCGAGTACGTCGCCGACGCGGTCCGCGTGGTCCGCGAGTCCGGACTGCCGAACCGCACCGACGCGATGTTCACCTCCGTCGAGGGCGAGTGGGACGAGGTGATGGACGTCGTCAAGCGCGCCGTCGCCGCCGTCGAGGCCCGTGCGCCCCGCGTGTCGCTCGTCCTGAAGGCCGACATCCGGCCCGGTGTCACCGACGGTCTGACGTCCAAGGTCGAAACGGTGGAGCGCCACCTGGGTGCCTGATCCGGCTCCGCCGACAGCCCCCGGCCGCCACACGGCGGCCGGGGGCTTCGTCGTGCGTGTTCCAGGTGCCCGCCGTGCGCGGCCGGATGATAAAACCGCCCGCTCGGACGACCCGGTTCGACACACCGCCCCGTGTCCCTTTGTGTGGGGTTACGGAACACGCTCGACTGCTGGAGGCGCGGTGCGGCCGGAGAGCTATGACTACGAGACCTACAGCAGGCTTGCCGGACCGCTGACGGAGCCGGGCGCCGGCGCGTACCGGGTGCAGTACCGAAGCCTGATGGCGCAGGAGCCGCACCGAATACGCGCGGTGCTGCTGATGACTCTGGCACCGCTCCTCTCGGCGCTCCTGCTGGTCTACCTCGTCTGGCCGACGCACTGGACCGAACGTGAGGGCGGCGACCGCTGGCTGGTCCACCTGGACACGGTGATGCTGGCCTCGATCGGTCTGATCATGTTCTTCATGCTGGTCAACGTGGTGTCGATCGCGCACGCCACGATGGTCGCCAGGGACCCGGTGCCGGTGACCCCCGAGCCGGGGACCCGGGTGGCGTTCCTCACGACGTACGTACCGGGCAAGGAGGCACTGTCCATGGTGCGGGCCACGCTCGAAGGCGCGGTCGGGCTCCGGCACGCGGGGCCGCTCGACATCTGGCTCCTCGACGAGGGCGACGACGAACAGGCGAAGGCGCTCTGCGCCCGGCTGGGCGTACGGCACTTCAGCCGCAGCGGCGTACCCGAGTGGAACACCAGGAAGGGCCCGCACCGGGCGAGGACCAAGCACGGCAACTACAACGCCTGGATCGCCATGCACGGCGACGCCTACGACTTCATCGCCTCCGTCGACACCGACCACGTCCCGCTCCCCAACTACCTGGAGCGGATGCTCGGTTACTTCCGCGACCCGGACATCGCCTTCGTCATCGGCCCGCAGGTGTACGGCAACTACACCTCCTGCGTCACCAAGGCCGCGGAGTCGCAGCAGTTCCTGTTCCACGCCCTGATCCAGCGCGCGGGCAACCGCTACGGCGCCCCGATGTTCGTCGGCACCAACAACGTCGTGCGCGTCAGGGCGCTGAAGCAGGTCGGCGGCCTGTACGACTCGATCACCGAGGACATGGCCACCGGCTTCGAGATCCACCGCAGGAAGAACCCGGAGACGGGACGCTTCTGGCGGTCCGTCTACACCCCGGACGTCCTGGCCGTCGGCGAGGGCCCGACCGCCTGGACCGACTTCTTCACGCAGCAGCTGCGGTGGTCGCGCGGGACGTACGAGACGCTGTTCAAGCAGTACTGGAAGGCGCCCTTCAGGGTGCCGCCGGGCCGGCTGCTCACGTACACGCTGATGCTCGTCTACTACCCGATGACCGCCGTCAACTGGCTGCTCGGCATCCTCAGCTGCGTCCTGTTCCTGTGGTTCGGCGCGTCCGGCACCGAGGTCTCGTCCTCGGTCTGGCTGATGCTCTACAGCGACGCCGCCGCCCTCCAGATCGGGCTGTACCTGTGGAACCGCCGCCACAACGTCTCGCCGCACGAGCCCGAAGGCTCCGGCGGCCTCGCCGGCATGGCGATGTCCGCCCTCTGCGCACCGATCTACGCCAAGTCGCTGGGCTCGGCGGTGCTGCGCACGCACGGCAGGTTCGTGGTCACGCCCAAGGGCGGTGCGGTGAGCCCCGACCGGCTGCTGACCTTCCGCATCCACCTGTCCTGGGCCGCCGTGCTGGTCGCCTCGCTGATCGCGTCCGTGGTCCTCGGCCACACCCACGCGGCGATGCGCACCTGGGCCGTACTGGCGCTGGTCGTCGCGCTCTCGCCGGTCGGTGTGTGGTGCTGGACCTCGGCCCGGGAGCGCGCGGTCCTCAGCGGTGCGAGGACCGCGAAGGAAGCCGGCGGCAGCACGGTGCCGGGCGAGGAGCCGGAGCCCGCGTTCGCCACGACGACCGGAGGGAACTGAAGCCATGGCCTACCGGCCTACGAAGAAGTTCAAGAAGACGCTGATGGGCAGCGGGGCCGTCGTGGTGCTCGCGGGACTCAACGCCCCGGCGGCGCTGTCCTTCGCGGAGGAGAAGTACCACGCGTACAAGATCGCCCAGCCCGCCTACAAGGCGAAGTACGGTTCCTGGTCCACCGTCGACATCCCCGAGAAGTACCGTACGAACGCGATCCACGCCGCTCTGCTCCACACCGGCAAGGTGCTGGTCATCGCGGGCTCGGGCAACGAGCAGAAGAAGTTCGACGAGGGCACCTTCGAGACGGTCCTGTGGGACCCCGGGGACGGCTCCTTCAAGATGGTCCCGACCCCCGAGGACTTCTTCTGCGCCGGACACTCCCAGTTGCCCGACGGGCGGCTGCTGGTGGCGGGCGGCACCGCGCGCTACGAGGTGCTGGGCGACGAGGTCATGCGGGCCGGCGGCGGGATGCGCGTCAAGAACGAGAACCCCGACAAGCCCGTCACCTTCAAGAAGGGCACCCGCTTCCGCTCGCCCTCGGGAGTCGTGTACGTGTCGAAGTTCGACGTGACCGTGCCGAAGGCCAAGCGCGAGTTCAAGATCTCGTACGCCAAGGGCGGGCGCATGCTGCCCTGGAAGACCAAGGTCACCGCGGCCGAGGCCCGGGTCTTCGTCGAGGCGCTGAAGGAGGGGCCGCAGGCCGTCACCAAGGAGTCCGCGCAGTACGAGATCGAGGGGCTGAAGGGCGAGGACGCCGACAACGCGTACGGCCTCGCCGAGGCGATCACCATGGACAAGCAGGACTTCCAGGGGATCAGGGCGGCGTACGAGTTCGACCCGAGGGCGGAGAAGTACATCCCCGTCGACCCGATGAAGGAAGCCCGCTGGTACCCGACGCTGGTCACCCTCCAGGACGGCAGGGTGCTCGCCGTCTCCGGTCTCGACGACGTCGGCGCGATCCTCTCCGGCGACAACGAGTACTACGACCCGAAGACGAAGAAGTGGTCGAAGGCGCCCTTCCGGTACTTCCCGACGTACCCCGCGCTCTTCCTCACCAAGGGCGGCAAGCTCTTCTACTCCGGCGCGAACGCGGGCTACGGACCGGCCGAGAAGGGCCGCGACCCCGGCATCTGGGACCTGAAGAAGAACACCTTCAAGAAGGTCGGCGGCCTCACGGACCTCGACCAGACCGAGACCGCGGCCTCGCTGGTCCTGCCGCCCGCGCAGGATCAGAGAGTGATGATCCTCGGCGGCGGCGGAGTCGGCGAGTCCGACAAGGCGACGGGCCGTACGGCGATCATCGACCTGAACGAGCAGAACCCGGTCTTCGAGTCCGGGCCCCGGCTTCCCCAGGGCACGCGGTACCTGAACAGCGTGATCATGCCGGACGACACCGTCTTCACCAGCGGCGGATCGCGGGACTACCGGGGGCGCGGCGCCAGCAACATCCTCAAGGCGCAGTTCTACGACCCGAAGGCGAACGCCTTCAAGGAGGCGGCCGAGCCGACGGTGGGCCGCAACTACCACTCCGAGGCGCTGCTGCTGCCGGACGGCCGGGTCGTCACCTTCGGCTCCGACTCCCTCTTCGGCGACAAGGACAACACCAAGCTCGGCAAGTTCGAACAGCGGATGGAGGTCTACACGCCGCCGTACCTCTACCGGGACAAGGCGCTGCGTCCGGTGCTGGGGGCCGGGCCGCGCGAGCCGGCCGCCTCCGGGAAGGCGACGTTCAAGACCGCGCATCCGGAGCGGATCGAACGGGCCAGACTGATGCGGCCGAGCGCGGTCACGCACACCACGGACGTCGAGCAGCGCTCGATCGAACTGGGCCTGGAGAGGGGCAGGGGCGAGGTGACGGTGGAAGTGCCGGACGACAGGACGCTGGTGCCGCCCGGTTGGTACATGCTCTTCGTCACGGACGGCGAGGGGACGCCGTCGGAGGCGAAGTGGCTCCACGTGACATGAGGGCCGCTCAGGCCTTCGCGCGGCGGGCCAGCCCCAGGGCGTAGTCCGGCCACCAGGTGCCCGCCGCCGGGCCGCCCCGGCACTCGCCGTCCGATTCGCCCGGCCGCTTGATCCACAGGAACGCGTCCAGCAGCGGGTCGCCGGTGCGGTCGGTCGGCGGCGTACCGAGGGCGCGGCCCGCCGGGTTGCACCAGGCGTCGGCGCGGCTGCCGGAGAGCGGGCCGTTTCCGTTGCGGCTGCTGTCGATCACGAAGTGGGCGCCGCCGAGGAGGCCGGACAGCCGGTTGCCGAATGCCTCGACGGTGTCGTCCTTCTGGAAGTTGGAGACGTTGAGGGAGACGCCGTCGGCCCGGTCCACGCCGGCCCGCTTGAGGGGCTCGACCAGCTTGCCGGGGTCGTCGATCCAGGCCGGGTTGCCCGCGTCCAGGTAGACCTTGGTCTTCGGCTGCCGCTTCAGCCGGTCGACCGCCTCGGAGAGCAGCGCGGTGCGCTCGTCGTGCTCCTCGGCCGGGGTGCAGCCGTCCACGATGTGCGGTACGGCGTCCGGCTCCAGGACCACGATGGCCGGGGCGGTGCCGATGCTGTCGGCGAACGACCCGATCCAGCGGCGGTAGGTGTCGGCGTCGGCGGCGCCGCCGGCGGAGTGCTGGCCGCAGTCGCGGTGCGGGATGTTGTACGCGACGAGTACGAGGGTCCGGCCGTCCTCGGCGGCGCCCCGCACGGCCCGCCTGATGCCGGGGGCCGGGTCGTTCCCGTCCGGCCAGTCGGCGACGGGCCGCTCGGAGATGCGCCGCAGAACGTCCGCGTCGGCGCCGCGGCCCTGGGCCTCCCACGCCCCGACCTGACGGGCGGCGTCGCTCTTCGGGTCGACCCAGTACGGGGACGGGTCCCGGTCCTGCCCCTGGTTCCGGGCCGCGGCGGCCTTCTCCGGCTGCCGCCCGGCCCCCGGCCCGGAACCGCCGTCGGAGAAGCAGCCGACGGCGGTGAGCGCGAGGAAGGCGACGGTCGCGGCGGTGAGCGGACGGGTCGGTCTGCGGCCGGACATCCAGCCCCCTTGGACGGTTCGACTGGGCGACGATACGGACCGGGCAATCGTTGCATAGTGCCCATAATTCCCCTGGTTGCGACACCGGCGGAGGCGGGAGCACGGGTGCGGCGTGGGAGCCTGCGGGACTGTTCCCCTGCGCGCCCGGATCCCTGCGGCACCCCGGACGGTGCGATGCCCGGCGGTGTCCGCTCGTAGGACACCTGACGGTCGTGGCGCCGCGGGGCGGGCGCGCTCCGCGCGGCGTCGAACCGCGGAGCGCGCCCCCCACCGGGTTCGGGGCGGCGGGCACGGTGGCCAGGCGGGCGCTGCTGGCGGAGGTCCGGCGTGCCGGGGGTGCGGAGAACCGGAAGCGACCGAAGCGCGAGACGGGGATGTTCACCATGTGACCGGCCGGTAAGGTCGATGCCGTGCCGAAGCCGCTCAGCCTTCCGTTCGACCCCATCGCCAGAGCCGACGAACTCTGGCGGCAGCGCTGGGGACCGGTCCCCTCGATGGCCGCGATCACCTCGATCATGCGCGCGCACCAGATCCTGCTCGCCGAGGTCGACGCCGTCGTCAAGCCGTACGGACTGACCTTCGCACGCTACGAGGCGCTGGTGCTGCTCACCTTCTCCAAGGAGGGCGAGCTGCCGATGTCCAAGATCGGCGAGCGGCTGATGGTCCACCCGACGTCCGTCACGAACACCGTCGACCGGCTGGTGAGGTCCGGTCTCGTCGCCAAGCGGCCGAACCCGAACGACGGGCGCGGCACGCTCGCCTCGATCACCGGGAAGGGCCGCGAGGTGGTGGAGGCGGCGACCCGCGACCTGATGGCGATGGACTTCGGACTCGGCGCGTACGACGCGGAGGAGTGCGCGGAGATCTTCGCGATGCTGCGGCCGCTGCGGGTGGCGGCGCACGACTTCGAGGAGAAGTAGGGGCGGCTGCGGGGCGGCGACCCGCGCGAAGATCTCCCCTTGTGCCCGGTTACGCTCGATGCCATGAAGTCCAATGTGCTGTCCCGATACCGGGTGATGGCGTACATCACCGCCGTATGGCTGCTGGTGTTCACCGTGGCGATCATCGCCAAGTACGGGTTCCAGGTGGGCGACACCATGCTGATCTCGCAGATCCACGGTGTGCTGTTCATCGTCTACGTCGTCTTCGCCTTCGACCTCGGCACCAAGGCGAAGTGGCCGTTCGGCAAGCTGCTGTGGGTGCTGGCGGCCGGCTGCATCCCGTTCGCCTCGTTCTTCGTCGAGCCGAAGATCACCCGCGAGGCCCGCTCGCTGATCACGGACGCGCGCCCGGCCACGGCCAAGGCGTAACCCGCGCAGCCCTTCCACCGCCACAGGCGCGGCTTGTGGCGGTGGGCCATCGACATTTACTAGGACGTCCTAGTAAATTCGAGGTATGGACGCTGAAGCGATCGAGGAAGGCCGCCGTCGCTGGCAGGCCCGTTACGACAAGGCCCGCAAACGTGACGCGGACTTCACCACGCTCTCCGGAGACCCGGTCGACCCCGTGTACGGGCCACGCCCCGGCGACGCCTACGAAGGCTTCGAGCGGATCGGCTGGCCCGGGGAGTACCCCTTCACCCGCGGCCTGCACCCGACCGGCTACCGCGGCCGGACCTGGACCATCCGCCAGTTCGCCGGCTTCGGCAACGCCGAGCAGACCAACGAGCGCTACAAGATGATCCTGGCCAACGGCGGCGGCGGCCTCTCCGTGGCCTTCGACATGCCGACGCTGATGGGACGGGACTCCGACGAGCCCAAGTCGCTCGGCGAGGTCGGCCACTGCGGTGTCGCCATCGACTCCGCAGCCGACATGGAGGTCCTGTTCAAGGACATCCCGCTCGGCGACGTCACGACGTCCATGACGATCAGCGGCCCGGCCGTCCCCGTCTTCTGCATGTACCTCGTCGCGGCGGAACGCCAGGGCGTCGACCCGGCCGTGCTGAACGGCACGCTCCAGACCGACATCTTCAAGGAGTACATCGCGCAGAAGGAGTGGCTCTTCCAGCCGGAGCCGCACCTGCGCCTGATCGGCGACCTGATGGAGCACTGCGCGCGCTCCATCCCGGCGTACAAGCCGCTGTCGGTCTCCGGCTACCACATCCGCGAGGCGGGCGCGACGGCCGCGCAGGAACTCGCGTACACGCTGGCGGACGGCTTCGGCTACGTCGAGCTGGGCCTGTCCCGGGGCATGGACGTGGACCACTTCGCCCCCGGCCTGTCCTTCTTCTTCGACGCGCACGTCGACTTCTTCGAGGAGATCGCGAAGTTCCGCGCGGCGCGGCGGATCTGGGCGCGGTGGATGAAGGAGGTGTACGGCGCGCGGACGGACAAGGCGCAGTGGCTGCGGTTCCACACGCAGACGGCCGGCGTCTCGCTGACCGCGCAGCAGCCGTACAACAACGTGGTGCGTACGGCGGTCGAGGCGCTGGCGGCGGTCCTCGGCGGCACGAACTCCCTCCACACCAACGCCCTGGACGAGACGCTCGCGCTGCCGAGCGAGCAGGCGGCGGAGATCGCGCTGCGCACGCAGCAGGTGCTGATGGAGGAGACGGGCGTCGCCAACGTCGCGGATCCGCTGGGCGGCTCGTGGTACATCGAGCAGCTGACGGACCGCATCGAGGCGGACGCGGAGAAGATCTTCGACCGGATCAAGGAGCGGGGCCTTCGGGCGCACCCGGACGGGCAGCACCCGATCGGCCCGATCACGTCGGGCATCCTGCGCGGGATCGAGGACGGCTGGTTCACGGGCGAGATCGCCGAGTCGGCGTTCCAGTACCAGCGGTCGGTGGAGAAGGGCGACAAGCGGGTGGTGGGCGTGAACTGCCACCACGGCTCGGTGACGGGCGACCTGGAGATCCTGCGGGTCAGCCACGAGGTGGAGCGCGCGCAGGTGAACACCCTGGCGGAGCGCAGGGCGGCGCGGGACGAGGCGAAGGTCCGCCGGTCGCTGGACGCGATGCTGGCGGCGGCGCGGGACGGCTCGAACATGATCGAGCCGATGCTGACGGCGGTACGGGCGGAAGCGACGTTGGGCGAGATCTGCGGCGTACTGCGGGACGAGTGGGGGGTCTACACGGAGCCGCCGGGGTTCTGAGAGCGGTGGAGGGCGTGGAGGCCGGCCGGATTCCGGCCGGCCTCTTCCTCCGGGGCGCGGTGGCGGGACTCCCGGGTTCACCACCGCCGGCGGAGTCGACACGAAGGGTCGTGCGGTCACCCTCGGGTTCAATCACGTCGCGCGATGAACAGGGAGTCCGGCGACGCGGTGACGCGGGCCGTCGACGCCGCGATCTGCGGGAAGTGAGGCCCTGCCCCGTGGGGTGAGCGACAAGGCGGCCCCGGGCCGTTGCGTCCGGCGGAAGGGAAGGGGCGCCGGCGGCAGGCGCCGTGGCGCCGGCCCGGCCGTGGTGCCCCCGGTGCCGGCCGTCAGGCCGGGCCGCTGGACCCCCGGGGGGCGGGGGAGCGCCCGGGCCCGCCGCCAGGCCGCTCACCAGCAGCAGGGAGAAGTTGCGCGCCCACTGGGTGTCCACCGGTTCCGCGCTCACCAGAGCCCGGTGGACGACGGCGCCGGCGATGACGTCGAAGATCATGTCCACGTTACGGGCCGCCTGGGCGGGGTCGTCCTCGTACGGCAGCTCGCCGCGGGCCTGCGCGCGTTCCCGGCCCACCAGCACGAGGTGCTTCTGGCGCTCGACGATCGCCGAGCGGATGCGTTCCCGCAGCGCCTCGTCGCGCGTCGACTCCGCGACCACCGCCATCAGCGCCGTCTTCGTCTCGGGCCGGTCGAGCAGCGCCGCGAACTGGAGCACCACACCCTCGACATCGGCCATCAGGGATCCGCGGTCGGGGAGCCGGAGCTCGTCGAAGAGGACGGCCACCGCGTCCACGACCAGTTCGCTCCTGTTCGCCCAGCGGCGGTACAGCGTCGTCTTGGCGACACCGGCCCGGCTCGCCACGTCGCCCATCGTCAGCTTCGACCAGCCCAGCTCCACCAGCGCGGCCCTGGTCGCATCGAGGATCGCGGCGTGGGCCTCGACGCTGCGCGGGCGGCCGGCACGGGAGGGGGGAGTGTGGCTGGGTGACATGGGCGTGACCATACCGGTCGGTAGGCAGGGCGGCGGAGGGCCCTGGTGAGGGAGATCACCGCCGTCGGCGCCGGGGCGGCCGGGTTTCCGAGTTACGCTACGACCTGTAGCGAAAGAGCGACAACCGCTGGCGCAAGGGTGGGGACCCCGCGCCGAACCCGGTCCTCCTCGGGACCTCGAACCGTGTTCGTCCGTACGCCTCGCAATCCGGCGGGGGGCTGCGGACGGGCGCGGTTCACGCATCCGGTGGCCCTTCGGCGGCCGTGCCGGCACGTACGGACAGCGCGACAGCCACGAGTTTTTCCTTACCGCGCGCGAAAGGGGGAGGATGTACGCATGCAGCCTAGGAACATGTCCATGAGCGGCGTCGTCGATCTCGCCGCGGTGAAGGCGGCCGGCGAAGCCCGGCAGAAGGCGGAGCAGGCACGCGCCGAGGCCGCCAGGAGCGGTGGGGGCGGCGGAGCCGTCGCCCCGTCGAGTCTGGTGACCGATGTCGACGAGGCCGGCTTCGAGCGCGATGTCCTCCAGCGCTCCACCGAAGTCCCGGTCGTCATCGACTTCTGGGCCGAGTGGTGCGAGCCGTGCAAGCAGCTCGGCCCGCTCCTCGAGCGCCTCACCCGCGAGTACAACGGCCGTTTCGTCCTCGCCAAGGTGGACGTCGACGCCAACCAGATGCTGATGCAGCAGTTCGGGATCCAGGGGATCCCGGCCGTCTTCGCGGTGGTCGTCGGACAGGCGCTGCCGCTCTTCCAGGGCGCGGCCCCCGAGGCGCAGATCCGCGCGACGCTGGACCAGCTGGTCCAGGTCGCGGAGGAGCGCTTCGGCCTGACCGGCATCGCCGTCGACCCGGCGGCGGGCGCGGGCGAAGTCCCGGCCGAAGTGGCCGAGGAGCCTGCCGGTCCGTACGACGCGCTGCTCGAAGCGGCCGTACGGGCGCTGGACGCGAACGACTTCGCCGGCGCGGCCCAGGCGTACAAGAACGTGCTCGTGGACGACCCCGCCAACACCGAGGCCAAGCTGGGCCTCGCGCAGGCCGAACTCCTCTCGCGCGTCCAGGGTCTCGACCCGCAGCAGGTGCGCAAGACCGCGGCCGAGAGTCCGTCCGACGTGGCCGCGCAGGCCGCCGCGGCCGATCTGGACCTGGTCGGCGGCCATGTGGAGGACGCCTTCGGGCGCCTGATCGACACCGTGCGCCGCACGGCCGGTGACGACCGTGACGCCGCGCGGGTGCGGCTGCTCGAACTCTTCGAGGTGATCGGCGGCGACGACCCGCGCGTGACGGCGGCGCGGACGGCCCTGGCGAGGGTGCTGTTCTGACCGGTGGCGCCCTTGGGGCGGCCATCGTTGATTTGCCGACACAGTGACAAGGGGCGGCCGCGTTTTACCGAAACTTGGTAATCGCGGCCGCTGTTACTTGCAGTAAGTCCATCACGTCGGTCTGCCCGGTTCTGGGCGACAATCACCGCGTTTTCGCCGTCACTCGAGGGCACGGTCCGTGGCCCGACGGTGCCGGGCGGTCGCGCTTCGGTTATACGTCCGTTACTAGTGAGTAACGAACCACTTGTGCACCGGCTTCGAATGCACCACGATCGGCCACGCTCGGTCCAACACCGCACCGCCCGACAGCCAATCGGGGCCGCGGTCCCATGGGTCCCCACCGGGCCGGCCGGCGGCCAGTGGCGTCGGCCGTGGACAGGGGGGTCTCTGCCGGACAACGGCGGGGCCTGTCCAGCAGGTTGCGCGAACGCGTGGCCAGTGGTTGTCGCTCGGGGGTGATCGCCGGTGTGCCGGATGCCGTTTCACGCTTCCGGCGCGGGCGCTCTCCTTCCCGAGGACGTAGCACTTCTCCCATCCCCCTGCGGGCCCCTGCCCGTACAGGAGATGTACGTCCGAGAAGGAGGAAAGTCATGGAGTCTGCAGTTCGTGGTGGTACCAGATGGAGGCGGTTCGCCGTCGTCATGGTGCCGAGTGTGGCCGCGACGGCCGCGATAGGCGTCGCTCTCGCGCAGGGTGCGTTGGCGGCTTCGTTCAGCGTTTCCGGCCAGCAGTTCAAGGTCAAGGCCAAGCAGGTCGACGGAACCGGCTTCGCGCAGTACGGCGGCATCGACGCGGGCTACGCGGAAATGACGGGCGACAAGAAGGTGCTGCGCCCGGTCGCGATCTCGGCGTTCCAGAACGCCAAGATCACCGAAATGTGCCAGTCCGTCGTGACGGACGTGCCTCTCCTCGGCAAGGTCACGATGCGGCTCGAGGCGGGTGGCGGGGGCAAACCCGTCACCGCCAAGCAGCTGTACCTCGACATCGCCGAGCTCGACGCGGATGCGACGTTCACGAACATCGACATCGGTGTCGCGGCGAAGGACACGGCCAAGCCGGCGGGCGAGGGAGGCCGGGGTCCTGCGATCAAGCCGGGCGACAGGATCCAGGAGAACGGTTTCGCCCAGCAGGCGGACCGCGCTGTGCTGAACAACGTGGAGCAGAAGGCGTGGGCCACCACGGCCGGAACGTTCACGCTCAACGGTCTGAGCCTGCGGCTCTCCGCGGGTGACAAGGCCGAGTGCTACAAGGGCTGAGCACTCCGGTGGGGGCGGGCCGGGCGGCCCGTTGAGGCCGCCCGGCCCGCCCCGTTCCCGCCTTCTCTTCATGGCAACATCGTTTCAGGGAGCTGTTTTCATGAGCACTGAGTCCACAGGTTCCCGCGGATTCACCTACTGGCGGCTCCGCTTCCGCGCCTGGCGGGGGGCCCGGCCGTTCTGGGCGGGGCTGCTCACGCTGCTCGGGGGCGTACCGATCGCCTACGTCCCCTACGCCGATGTCACGCTCGGCCATCTCACGCTGACGATGGCCACCACAGCGGGCGCGGGTTCGCTGATCATCGGCGTACTGCTGATCACCCTGGGACTGACGATGTGGTTCCACCACATCGTGCGGGTGTTCGCCGGTATCGCGTCGATCCTGCTGGCGCTGGTGTCCCTTCCGGTGTCCAACTTCGGTGGCCTGGTGGTGGGCTTTCTGCTGGCCATGATCGGTGGAGCGCTGTCGATCTCGTGGGCTCCGGGCGAGCCGGCGAAGCCCGTGCCGGCCGAGGCGCCCGACGAGTGGCCGGCCCCGGACAGCGAAGCGGCCGGCTCCGTGCACCCCGACCTCGGAGCCGGCCGGGACGGCTCGTACGCGACCGGCACATCTGTTGACGCCAATGGCGGGAGGAACAGTGCGGGGTGACGAGGCGGAGCTGTCCGCGGCCGGCCGGGACGGGACCCGTGAGAGGAAGGGACCGCGTCACGCGGCCCCCAGGAAGTCGCTCCTGACGAAGTTGCAGATACCCGCGGGCAAGGCGATGGCCCTGGCCGCGATGCCCACGGCGGTGTTCGTCGGCATGGCGCTCACCCCCAAGCCGGCCCTCGCCGACGACCAGGTGACGAACCCGTTCGCCCCGGGCCCCTGCGTAACCCGGTCGGACGCTCCCGACCCGGAAGCCTCCGCCTCAAAGGCTCCCGCCCCGGAAGCCTCCGTGTCCGAGTCCCCTTCGGACGCGCCCTCGTCACCGACGGCCACGCCCAGCCCGGATGCGACGTCGGACGAGCCCGCGGAGACGGAAACCCCGAAGCCGGGCGAGACGCCGTCGGCGAGCGCGAGCACCACCGCGCCGGCCGAGGAGCCGGAGGCGGGCAAGGCCGTGACGCCTGCCCCGACACCGACGCCGAGCGAAACCGGGAACCCGCTCGACCCGCTGGGTGTGGGCGACGCGATCCAGGACGTACTCGACGGGCCGGACAAGGAAACCGCCGCTCCCGAGCCGTCCGGGTCGAAGCCCGCCACCGGCGGGAGCGCGACCGCCGGGCCCGGCGCCGACAAGCCGGAGGCGAGTGGGCCGAAGGACCCGGCCGCCGAGAAGCCGGTGGACGACGCGGCCGACAGGACCAAGGACGCCATCAAGGACGCGGCGGACAAGGCGGGCGTGAAGGTCGAGGAACTCGGCGACGAGGTCAAGGACAGCGCGAACGACGCGAAGGGCGCGGAAGGTACCGACGGCGCCGCGGACGGCGCGACCGAGGACCCCGTCGCGGACGCCGGCGGCAAGGAGCCCTTCCCCTGCCCGACGGCGGACCCCGAGGCGCTCGCGAACGCCGAACTGGAGCAGGGGATCCCGGCCCTGCCGGACGACCCGTGGGTCCTGGAGAGTTCGATGCTCACCCTGCGCGGGCTCGACTACCAGGGCATCGTCGAGGTCAGGACCGGCAGCGGCAAGATCAAGAAGGTCCTGAAGTTCACCGCGGTGGAGACCGACATCAAGGACCTGCACCAGAAGGTCGTCGGGCCGGGCGGCACCACGATGCACGCGCAAGCCGCGAAGGGCTCCACGTCGACCCTCCGCGAATCCACGGTCACCATGTACACGGAGGAGCTGAAGGGCAACCTCTTCGGCCTCGTCCCGGTCACGTTCAGTCCACAGACCCCGCCCCCGCTGAACATCCCGATCGCCATGTTCACGGACGTCAGGGTGACCCAGGCCGGCCAGTTCGGCGGCACCCTCACGATCCCCGGCCTGCACAACTTCCTCACCGGCTGACAGCGCGGCCGGCAGCGACAGCAGCGGCAACGGCGGTGGCCCGCCCCCGGATCGTCTCGATCCGGGGGCGGGCCACCGCCGTTCACGTACCGACCGCGGAAGCGGAAGCGGTCGGCGTCAGTCGCGCTCGCCGCCGCCCAGGTGGTGCACCCGGACCATGTTGGTGGTGCCGGGGATGCCGGGGGGCGAACCGGCGGTGATGACCATGGTGTCACCGTTGTTGTAGCGCTGGAGCTTGAGCAGCTCGGCGTCCACCAGCTCCACCATCGCGTCGGTGTTGTCCACGTGCGGGACGACGAAGGACTCGACGCCCCAGCTGAGCGCGAGCTGGTTGCGGGTACCGACGTCGGTGGTGAAGGCCAGGATCGGCTGCGCCGCGCGGTAGCGCGAGAGCCGGCGGGCCGTGTCGCCGGACTTGGTGAAGGCGACCAGTGCCTTGCCGTTCAGGAAGTCCGCGATCTCGGCGGCCGCGCGGGCGACCGAACCGCCCTGCGTACGGGGCTTCTTGCCGGGGACCAGCGGCTGGAGGCCCTTGGAGAGCAGCTCCTCCTCGGCCGCGACGACGATCTTCGACATCGTCTTGACCGTCTCGATCGGGTACGCCCCGACCGAGGACTCCGCGGACAGCATGACCGCGTCGGCCCCGTCCAGGATCGCGTTGGCCACGTCGGACGCCTCGGCGCGCGTCGGACGCGAGTTGGTGATCATCGACTCCATCATCTGGGTCGCGACGATCACCGGCTTGGCGTTGCGGCGGCACAGCTCGATGAGGCGCTTCTGCACCATCGGGACCTTCTCGAGCGGATACTCGACGGCCAGGTCACCGCGGGCGACCATCACACCGTCGAACGCCATGACGACGCCCTCCATGTGCTCGACGGCCTGCGGCTTCTCGACCTTGGCGATGACGGGGACCCGGCGGCCCTCCTCGTCCATCACCTTGTGGACGTCCTTGATGTCGTCGGCGTCGCGCACGAAGGACAGCGCGACCATGTCGCAGCCCATCCGCAGGGCGAAGCGCAGGTCCTCGACGTCCTTCTCCGACAGGGCCGGGACGTTGACCGCCGCACCGGGCAGGTTGATGCCCTTGTGGTCGGAGACCACACCGCCCTCGATCACGATGGTGTGGACCCGCGGGCCCTCGACCGTGGTGACCTTGAGCTCGACGTTGCCGTCGTTGATCAGGATCGGGTCGCCCTTGGAGACGTCGCCGGGCAGACCCTTGTAGGTCGTGCCGCAGATCGACTTGTCGCCCGGGACGTCCTCGGCGGTGATGACGAACTCGTCCCCGCGGACCAGTTCGACCGGCCCCTCGGCGAACTTCGCCAGCCGGATCTTCGGGCCCTGGAGGTCGGCGAGCACGCCCACCGCGCGGCCGGTCTCTTCGGCGGCCTTGCGGACCAGGTCGTACCGGCCCTGGTGCTCGGCGTGGGTGCCGTGGCTGAAGTTGAAGCGGGCCACGCTCATGCCTGCCTCGATCAGAGCCACAAGCTGGTCGTGGGAGTCGACGGCGGGACCCAGTGTGCAAACGATTTTGGAACGGCGCATGAGGCGGATCCTATCGGTTTGTTTCGCTGCGGAATATTCCGTCTGGTGGAATGTACAAATGGGCGGGAGGCCGCTCAGGCGTTGACCAATGCATACGTCTGCCGGGCGATTTCCAATTCTTCGTCGGTCGGTACGACGGCGACCGCGACCCGGGCGTACTCCGGCGAGATCACCCGTGCCGAATCCGCCCGTACGGCGTTGAGATCAGCGTCCACCGCCAGGCCCATTTCCTCCAGTCCCGCGATAGCGGCCGCGCGTACCGGCGCCGCGTTCTCGCCGACTCCCGCCGTGAACGCCACCGCGTCGACCCGGCCCAGAACGGCGTAATAAGCACCGATGTACTTCTTCAGCCGGTGGATGTAGATATCGAAAGCCAGCTGCGCCCGCTCGTCGCCCTCGTCGATACGGCGGCGTATCTCCCGCATGTCGTTGTCACCGCACAGGCCGACCAGACCGCTCTTCGTGTTGAGCAGTACGTCGATCTCGTCGGCGGACATCCCGGCGACCCGCATGAGGTGGAACGTCACCGCCGGATCGATGTCACCGGAGCGCGTACCCATCACGAGCCCCTCCAAGGGCGTCAGCCCCATCGAGGTGTCCACGCACTGCCCGCCCCGCACGGCGGTCGCCGAGGCCCCGTTGCCCAGGTGCAGCACGATGACGTTGACCTCGGACGGGTCCTTGCCCAGCAGCCTGGCCGTCTCGTGGGAGACGTACGCGTGCGAGGTGCCGTGGAAGCCGTAGCGACGGATGCGGTGGGCGTCGGCGGTCTCGACGTCGATCGCGTACCGGGCCGCGTACTCCGGCATCGTCGTGTGGAAGGCCGTGTCGAAGACGGCGACCTGCGGCAGGTCGGGGCGCAGCGACTGTGCCGTGCGGATGCCGGTGATGTTCGCCGGGTTGTGCAGCGGGGCGACCGGGACGAGCCGCTCGATCTCCTTCAGCACCTCGTCGGTGATCACGGTCGGCTCGCTGAACTTCAGCCCGCCGTGCACCACCCGGTGGCCGATGGCGGCCAGCGCGGGGGAGTCCACGCCGAGCCCGTCGCGCGACAGTTCCCCGGCGACTGCCTCCAGCGCGGCCGCGTGGTCGGCGATCGGGCCGGTGCGCTCGCGCTTCTCGTCGCCGCCGTCTCCGGTCAGCGGGGTGTGCACCAGGCGCGAGGTCTCCTCACCGATCCGCTCGACCAGGCCGACGGCGAGACGCGTGCTGTCGCGCATGTCGAGCAGCTGGTACTTCACCGACGAGGAACCGGAGTTGAGGACGAGGACGCGCGTGGCAGCAGTCACGGGTGCGGTGCTTTCTGGGCTCGGAGGGGCCGGAGGGGCCGGAGGGTTCGGAGGGGCGGACGCGGGTGTCATGCGGTCTCGCCCTGGGCCTGGATCGCCGTGATGGCGACCGTGTTGACGATGTCCTGGACCAGGGCGCCGCGCGAGAGGTCGTTGACCGGCTTGTTCAGGCCCTGGAGGACCGGGCCGACGGCGACGGCGCCGGCCGAGCGCTGGACGGCCTTGTAGGTGTTGTTGCCGGTGTTCAGGTCCGGGAAGATCAGCACCGACGCCTGGCCCGCGACCTCGGAGCCGGGCAGCTTGGTGGCGGCCACGGACGGCTCGACCGCGGCGTCGTACTGGATCGGCCCCTCGACCAGCAGGTCGGGACGGGTGGCGCGCACCAGCTCGGTGGCCTCGCGCACCTTGTCGACGTCCGCGCCGGTGCCGGAGCTGCCGGTCGAGTACGACAGCATCGCGATCCGCGGGGCCACGCCGAACTTCGCGGCCGTGGCCGCCGACTGGACGGCGATGTCCGCGAGCTGCACGGCGTCCGGGTCCGGGTTGACCGCGCAGTCGCCGTACACGAGGGCCTTGTCGGCGAGCAGCATGAAGAAGACCGACGAGACGATCTTGGCGTCCGGCTTGGTCTTGATGATCTCGAAGGCGGGACGGATGGTCGCGGCGGTGGAGTGCACCGAGCCCGACACCATGCCGTCGGCCAGGCCCTCGTGGACCATCATCGTGCCGAAGTAGTTGACGTCGGCCACCACGTCGTACGCCAGCTCCACGCTGACGCCCTTGTGGGCGCGCAGCATCGCGTACGACTCCGCGAAACGGCCGCGCAGCTCGGAGGTCTGCGGGTCGATGAGCTGGGTCTTCGTGAGGTCGATGCCCAGGTCGGCGGCCTTCTTGCGCAGGATGTCGACGTCGCCGAGCAGCGTCAGGTCGCACACGTCGCGGCGCAGCAGCACGTCGGCGGCGCGCAGCACGCGCTCCTCGGTGCCCTCGGGCAGCACGACGCGGCGGCGGTTGGACCGGGCCCGCTCCAGCAGCTCGTGCTCGAACATCATCGGGGTCACGCGGCCGCTGCGGGCCACCGACATCCGCGCCAGCAGGTCGGCGGTGTCGACGTACCGTTCGAAGAGGCCGAGCGCGGTCTCCGCCTTGCGGGGGGTGGCGGCGTTGAGCTTGCCCTCCAGGGCGAAGAGCTCGCCCGCGGTGGGGAAGGAACCGCCGGCCACCGAGACCACCGGGGTGCCGGGCGCGAGGCGCGAGGCGAGGGTGAGGACCTCGGCGCCGGGGCGCTCGTCGAGGGTGAGGAGTACGCCCGCTATGGGAGGGGTCCCGGCGCTGTGCGCGGCGAGCGCGCCCACCACCAGGTCGGCGCGGTCGCCGGGGGTCACGACGAGGCAGCCGGGGGTCAGGGCGTTCAGGAAGTTCGGCAGCATCGCGCCGCCGAAGACGAAGTCCAGGGCGTCGCGCGCCAGGCCCGAGTCGTCGCCGAGCAGCACCTTGCCGCCGAGGGCGTGGGTGATCTGGGCGACCGTGGGGGCGGACAGCGCGGGCTCGTCCGGCAGGACGTAGCAGGGCACCGGGAGACGGGTCTTCAGGCGCTCGGCGACCTCCGCGCGGTCGACCGGGGCGACGCGGTTGGCCACCATCGCGAGGACCTGGCAGCCCAGGGCCTCGTACGCGCGGTACGCGTTGCGGGTCTCGGCGCGCACCGCGTCGGCGGGCTGCTTCCTGCCGCCGACCACCGGGATGACCGAGGCGCCGAACTCGTTGGCGAGGCGGGCGTTCAGGGCCAGCTCGTCGGGCAGCTGGGTGTCGGCGAAGTCCGTACCGAGCACCAGGACGACCTCGTAGTCCCGCGCCACCCGGTGGAAGCGGTCGACGATGCGGGACACCAGCTCGTCGGTGCCCTTCTCGGCCTGAAGGGCCGCCGCCTCCTGGTAGTACATTCCGTATCCGGTCGCCGGGTCCTGCGTCAGCCGGTACCGGGCGCGCAGCAGGTCGAAGAGCCGGTCCGGCCCGTCGTGGACCAGGGGGCGGAACACGCCCACCCGGTCCACCTGGCGCGTCAGGAGCTCCATGACTCCCAGCTCGATGACCTGCCGGCCGTCTCCCCGGTCGATCCCGGTCACGTACACGCTGCGCGTCACGTGTGCTCTCCGTCCAGTTAGGGTGGTCTTGCCCTCTTGACAATACCTGTGAGGGTGGATAGGGCGCCCGCCGGGCAAGGGGCCTGTGAGGCCCGGGAGCGAAGGCCCCGCACGGACTTCGCGGCGGCCGCGCGGCGGCTCCGGCGAGGCCCTGTCCGGGCCTTGTGACCGGAGTAGCCGGAAGCGCGGAGCCCATGCGAGCCGTGAAACAATCGGGTTCTGGCTCACGTGTACCACTAGCGAGCAGGAGACACAGCACGATGCGTATCGGAGTTCTCACCGCAGGCGGAGACTGCCCGGGGCTGAACGCAGTGATCCGGTCGGTCGTGCACCGTGCCGTGGCAGGTCACGGCGACGAAGTCATCGGGTTCGAGGACGGTTTCAAGGGCCTGCTCGACGGCCACTACCGCCCGCTCGACCTCAACGCCGTCAGTGGCATCCTCTCCCGCGGCGGTACGATCCTGGGTTCCGCGCGTCTGGAGCGCAACCGGCTGCGCGAAGCGGCCGAGAACTGGCAGGAGCTGTCGGAGCGCACCGGCATCGACGCGCTGATCCCGATCGGCGGCGAGGGCACGCTCACCGCGTCCCGGATGCTGTCGGACGCGGGGATGCCGGTCGTCGGCGTACCCAAGACCATCGACAACGACATCAACGGCACCGACCGCACCTTCGGCTTCGACACGGCCGTCGGTGTCGCGACCGAGGCCATAGACCGGCTCAAGACCACCGCCGAGTCGCACCAGCGCGTCATGGTCGTCGAGGTCATGGGCCGGCACGCGGGGTGGATCGCGCTGGAGTCCGGGATGGCGGGCGGCGCGCACGGCATCTGTCTGCCCGAGCGCCCCTTCGAGGTCGACGACCTGGTGAAGATGGTCGAGGAGCGCTTCGCGCGCGGAAAGAAGTTCGCGGTCGTGTGCATCGCGGAAGGCGCGCGTCCGGCCGAGGGCTCCATGCCGTACGAGAAGGGCGCCATCGACCAGTTCGGGCACGAGCGCTTCACCGGCATCGGCAACCGGCTCGCGAGCGAGCTGGAGAAGCGGCTCGGCAAGGAGGCCCGGCCGGTCATCCTCGGCCACGTCCAGCGCGGCGGCACCCCGACGGCGTACGACCGTGTCCTCGCGACCCGCTTCGGCTGGCACGCGGTGGAGGCGGTGCACCGGGGCGACTTCGGCAGGATGACGGCGCTGACCGGCACCGAGATCACGATGGTGCCGCTGGCCGCGGGCGTCGAGGAACTGAAGACGGTGCCGGAGAAGCGGATGTACGAGGCGGAATCCGTCTTCTAGCCGCGCCTCCACCCGGTTCACGCGCTTCACCTGCTTTGCCCGCTTCGTGCGCCGAGCGGCCCTGGTCGACTCCCCCGTGGACGACCAGGGCCGCTCGGCTGCTCTCCGGCTGGAGCAGCCGGTTTCCACTCTTGAGTTGCGCGCCCCTTTCAACAAGTCTTTTCCTTGTCCCGGACATGTCCCAACTCTGTCCGGCGGGGCGGGAGAGGCAGGAACGCGCATGTCCGACGACGAGGGGTCCCCGGATCCGTACGGGATACGGAACGCCGGCGAGCTCATCGCCGCGCTCCGCGCGCTCAAGGACTGGTCGGGTCTCACCTACCGGGAGCTGACGGTGCGGGCGGAGGCCGCCGGTGACGTACTGCCGCGCTCCACGGTCGCCAACATGCTGGCGCGCACGACGCTGCCCCGCGAGGAACTGGTGGCGGCGTACGTACGGGCGTGCGGCTGCGGCCCCGGGACGGTCGAGAGCTGGCTGAAGGTCCGCAAGGAGCTCTCCACCCGCCCCACCCGCTCCCTCCGCGAGCCGCGGCCCGCGCCTCCGGCCATCCCGCCTCCGGCCGCCGCCGCGCCCCGGACGGCCACCGGGTCCCCGGCCGTCGCGCTGCCGGGCACCGGCCCCGGGAGGGCGGTCGGCGGGAGCGAGGGCGTCGAGGACGCGCACGGCGGGGACGCGGGTTCCGGCGGGGCGCGGCGGCGGTGCCCGGCCGTGGTGGTGGTGCCGGTCGTGCTCGCGCTGATCGCGGCGGCGGTGGCGGCCGGGCTGTACGCGTCGGGCGCCGGCGGCGCCGACGGCAGGACGGGCGGCGCTGCCGACGGCGGGGCGCAGGGTGCACCGGCCGCGGGGGAGCGGATCGTCCGGGTCGGGAAGTCCTCGCTCTGTCTGACCGAACGGGCCGGATCCACCGGGCACCTCTTCCAGGGGCCCTGCGAGAGCGCGACCCCGCGCTTCACGCCCGTGCCGCGCGGCGGCGCCACCTGGCGCATCGCCACCCTGCACCCCGAGTACGGCGAGGGCTGCATGGGCGTCCAGGGGTCGGCCCGCCACGCTGGGGCCTCGCTGGAGAACGACTACTGCGGCAAGCGCGACGGGGCGGAGACCTTCCGGCTGGATCCGGTCGGCAGCCCCGTCGAGGGCTACCGGATCCGGCCCCTGCACACCGGTCTGTGCCTCGGAGCCGAGGAGGGGCCGTCGGACGAGCTCTGGGCCGAGGTGGTGCAGACGAAGTGCGCGGCGGACGCGACGACGCAGATCTTCCGGTTCGACCCGCCCCTCAGCGCGTCAGCTGCCAGAAACGGCTGACGATCTCGTCCAGGAACTCCCGGCCCGCCGCACCGTCCCCCGAATCGCCGCCGCCCCAGCTCAGCGTCGCCACCATCCGCGACTGGTAGTCGGCGTGCAGCCGCTGGAGCACGTCCTCCACCTGCCTCCGCTCCAGGGGGACCAGCTTCGCCGTCGGGCGTACGTACGCCTGCCAGCGCGTCGTCACCGCGCTGCGCAGCACCTGCGCCAGCTCCTGGTCGCGGCCCGTCGCCGTGAGGAACTCCTCCGCCGAGAGGCCGAGCACCTCGGCGAGCGCCGCCGACTGCCGTTCGTTGCCGCGCCAGTGCCCCGCGTCCTCCATCCGCCGGTACGCCTCCTGGTCCAGGCCCACCAGCCGTGCCAGGTCGGGCACCCCGAGGCCCCGCGCCATCCGGTGCTCGCGCAGCGTGGCGGGGGCGGCGAGCAGGTCGCCGACCGAACACCACAGGACTCCGGCGAGCGCGGTGATCTCCTGCGAACCGGGCACGCGCAGCCCGCGCTCCCAGGCGGTGACCAGGTCGGGGCCGATGTTCAGCCCGTACTGCGCACGCAGCCCGTAGGCGACGTGGCCGGGTGCCATCCCCAGGGCCTCGCGCAGACGGCGCGCGGCGGGGGCGTTGAAAGGCGGGGAGGGGTGCACGCGCACACCGTACGGGGGCGAGGGCGCGGCGACTACGGTGTGTTCCCACAAGATCACAAATCGTAGGAACGTCCTACGATCCCGCCCGAAGGGGACCGGTGCGGTTGTTCAGCGCATGGCGGTCCACCGGTAGTACAGCTCCGGGCGGCCGACCTGCCCGTACTGCGGACTGCGCTCGGCGCGGCCCGTCACGACCAGGTGCTCCAGGTAGCGGCGGGCGGTGATCCGCGAGATCCCGACCGCGGCGGCGGCCGTGGTCGCGGTGATGCCGTCCGGTGCGTCGCGCAGGGTACGGGTGACCGCCTCCAGCGTCGGGGCGCTGAGCCCCTTGGGAAGGGCGGCGGGCTGGGGGGTGCGCAGGGCGGCGAGCGCCCGGTCCACCTCGTCCTGGCCGCTGGCCTCACCGGCCGCCGCCCGGAACTCGGCGTAGCGGGTGAGGCGGTCGCGCAGGGTGGCGAAGGTGAAGGGCTTCAGGACGTACTGGACGACGCCGAGGGACACGCCTTCGCGTACGACGGCCAGGTCGCGGGCCGAGGTGACGGCGATGACGTCGGCGGTGTGGCCGGCGCCGCGCAGCGAACGTACGAGCTGGAGGCCGTGCCCGTCGGGCAGGTAGAGGTCGAGGAGGAGCAGGCCGACGGGTTCCCGGTCGAGCGCCCGCACCGCCTCCGCCCGGGAGTGGGCGACCCCGGCCACGGCGAAACCGGGCACGCGGCCGACGTACAGCGCGTGGGCGTCGGCGGCGACGGGGTCGTCCTCGACGACGAGGACGCGGATGGGGGTCGGGTTCATGGGGCCGTCTCCGGTTGCGGGGCGGGGGAGGGAGGGACGGTGAAAGGGGAGGCGGGGAAGGGCGGAGCGGTGGAAGGAAGGGCGGGAAGGGAGGAGGTCTGCCGCGTCATACCCGTACCCGTGCCTCCTCCGCCGTCCCCTCCGTCACCGTCGCGCGCAGCGGCAGCCGTACCGTGAACCGCGCGCCGCCCCCGTGAGCTTCGGTCAGCGCCACCGTGCCGCCGCCCCGGTGCACCGCCTGGCGCACCAGCGCCAGCCCCAGCCCCCGCCCCGGGCTCTTCGTCGACCAGCCGCGGGCGAAGACCGCGTCCGCGGCGGCCGGGTCGACACCCGACCCGGTGTCCTCGACCCGCAGCAGCAGCTCGCGGCCCCGGTCGGTGCGGGCCGTCACCGTGACCCGCGCACCCTCGCTGCCCTGCGCCGCGTCCACCGCGTTGTCGATCAGGTTGCCCAGGATCGTCACCAGGTCACGGGCCGGGAGCGTGCCCGGCAGGAGGCCGTCGTCGATCCGGCTGTCCTCGTCCAGCAGCAGCGCCACGCCCCGTTCGTTCGCCTGGGCCGCCTTGCCCAGCAGCAGCGCCGCGAGCACCGGCTCGCCGACCGCGCCGACGACCTGGTCGGTGAGGGTCTGGGCCAGCTCCAGCTCCGCCGTGGCGAACTCCACCGCCTCGTCCACGCGGCCGAGTTCGATGAGGGAGACGACCGTGTGCAGGCGGTTCGCCGCCTCGTGCGCCTGCGAGCGCAGCGCCTGCGTGAAGCCGCGCTCCGAGTCCAGCTCGCCGGACAGCGCCTGGAGTTCGGTGTGATCGCGCAGGGTCACGACCGTGCCACGCCGCTCCCCGCCGCTGACCGGCGAGGTGTTGACGACGATCACCCGGTCCGCCGTCAGGTGCACCTCGTCGACGCGCGGCCCGGGGGCCAGCAGTGCGGCCGTGAGCGGCTCGGGGAGGTCCGTTTCGGCCACCGGGCGGCCGACCGCGTCGGGCCCGAGGCCGAGCAGTTCGCGCCCGCCGTCGTTGATCAGCGCGATGCGCTGACGCCCGTCCAGTATCAGCAGGCCCTCGCGCACCGCGTGCAGCGCCGCCTCGTGGTAGTCGTGCATGCGGCTCAGCTCGCGGGCGTTCATGCCGTGCGTGTGCCGCCGCAGCCGGGCGTTGATGACGTACGTGCCGACGCCGCCCAGGGCGAGCGCGCCCGACGCCATGCCGAACAGCGTCGCCACCTGCTGCCGCACCTGCGCGCTGATGGTCTCGATGGTGATGCCCGCGCTGACGAGCCCGATGATCCGCCCGCCGCGGGCCTCGGTGTCCCGTACCGGCGCCACCACACGCACCGACCGCCCCAGCACTCCCACGTACGTCTCGTCGAAGGTGCGGCCCGCCAGGGCGGGCCCCGTGTGCCCCAGGTACGCCCTGCCGATCTCCTGCGCCTCCGGATGCGTCCAGCGCGTGCCGTCCGGCGCCATGATCGTGACGAAGGTGACGCCGGCCTCCTTGCGGAGCGCCTCGGTGTACGGCTGGAGGAGCCCGGTCGGGTGGTCCGAGCGGGCCGCCTCGGCCACCGCGGGGGACTTCGCGACGGCGGTGGCGGTGGCGAAGACCTGCCGCCGCGCGGTCTCCTCGGCCTGGGACCGGTCCGAGACGTACGCGAAGACCGCACACCCCGCGACGATCACCGCCACCAGCACGACCTGCATCGCGAAGAGCTGGCCGGCCAGGCTGCGTGGGCGGGGGATGCGCATGCCGCAAGTGTGCCTGGCCGAAAACCCATGAACGTAATGCACGTAAGGGTGACTGGCGTCACAGGGGTGATGGATAGTCGCCGGGACCCATCGGGACGTGGGCGCCGCAGGACGATACGAGGAGGACCCCGTGGCAGGCACAGCCGCAAGACGGGACCGTACGCACTATCTGTACATCGCCGTGATCGTTGCCGTGGTACTCGGCGTCGCGGTGGGCTTCGCCGCTCCCGGTGTGGCCGTCGAGCTCAAGCCACTCGGCACCGGCTTCGTCAATCTGATCAAGATGATGATTTCCCCGATCATCTTCTGCACGATCGTGCTGGGCATCGGCTCGGTCCGCAAGGCCGCCAAGGTCGGCGCCGTGGGTGGTATCGCACTCGGCTACTTCACGGTGATGTCGCTGGTCGCGCTCGCCATCGGCCTGATCGTCGGCAACGTGCTGCACCCCGGTGACAGCCTGGCGGTGACCGAAGCGATCAAGGAGGCGGGACAGGGCCAGGCCGCGGCCGAGGCCAAGGACACGGTCGAATTCGTGCTCGGGATCATCCCGACCACGTTCGTCTCCGCCTTCACCACGGGCGAGGTCCTCCAGACCCTCCTCGTGGCGCTGCTCGCCGGCTTCGCGCTGCAGGCCATGGGCTCGGCCGGCCAGCCCGTCCTGCGCGGTGTCGAGCACATCCAGCGGCTCGTCTTCCGCATCCTGGGCATGGTGATGTGGGCGGCGCCGATCGGTGCCTTCGGCGCGATCGCGGCCGTCACCGGCTCGGCCGGCCTGGACGCCCTGAAGAGCCTCGCCGTGCTGATGCTGGGGTTCTACGTCACCTGTTTCCTCTTCGTCTTCATCGTGCTCGCCGCGCTGCTGCGCATCGTCGCGGGCCTCAACATCCTCACGTTCTTCAAGTACCTGGGCCGTGAGTTCCTGCTGATCCTGTCCACCTCCTCCTCCGAGTCCGCCCTCCCGCGGCTCATCGCGAAGATGGAGCACCTGGGCATCAGCAAGCCGGTGGTCGGCATCACCGTTCCGACCGGCTACTCCTTCAACCTCGACGGCACCATGATCTACATGACCATGGCCTCGCTCTTCATCGCCGAGGCCATGGGCGACCCGATGTCGGTCGGGGAGCAGATCCCGCTCCTCCTCTTCCTCCTCGTCGCGTCGAAGGGCGCGGCGGGTGTCAGCGGGGCCGGACTGGCCACCCTGGCCGGCGGCCTCCAGTCGCACCGCCCGGAACTGGTCGACGGCGTCGGCCTGATCGTCGGCATCGACCGCTTCATGAGCGAGGCGCGCGCCCTGACGAACTTCGCGGGCAACGCGGTGGCGACGGTGCTGGTCGGCACGTGGACGAAGGAGGTCGACAAGGAGCGGGTCGACCAGGTGCTGGCCGGTCTGCTGCCGTTCGACGAGAAGACGCTGCTCGACGACGCGCACGGCGACGTGCCGGACGTGCCGGAGGCGAGGAACGACGAAAAGGCGGCGGCGGGCGTGTGACGCGACGACGCGACAGGAGCGGCCCGGCCGGTACGGAACCCTTTCCGTGCCGGCCGGACGGCCGAGCAGCGGAACAACGGCCCGCACGGCACCCGCAATTGCCGAGGCCGCCGCACCCGGGACGGGAGCTCTGCCCGTTGACCTCGACGCTTACCTTCCGGTGGGTATCGGACTTTAAAGTCGGTACTTGTCGGTCGGTCGGTGGCGCCGAAGCATGGTGGTCATGACTTCCGACCACCCTGCTCCCGTAACCGTCATCGGCCTCGGCTCCATGGGCCGCGCACTCGCCGGCGCCTTCCTGGACGCCGGCCGTCCCACCACCGTCTGGAACCGCTCCGAGGGGAAGGGCGACGACCTCGTCGCACGCGGTGCGGTCCTCGCCGCCACCGCCGAAGAAGCCGTCCGGGCGAGCGGGCTGACCGTCGTCTGCGTCGTCGACTACGACGCCTCGCAGGCGATCCTCGAACCGCTCGCCGACGCCCTCGCGGGCCGCGTCCTGGTCAACCTCACCTCGGACTCCCCGGAGCGAGCCCGCACGGCGGCGGCCTGGGCGGGCGAGCGCGGCATCGCGTATCTGGACGGGGCGGTGATGGTGCCGACCCAGCTCGTCGGCGGGCCGGAGGCGCTGATCCTCTACGCCGGCGAGCGGCCGGTGTTCGAGAAGTACCAGAGTGTCCTCGAGGAGCTGGCCGGCCGGAGTGCCTACCTGGGTGGGGACCACGGGCTCGCCGCCGTGTACGACCTGTCGATGCTGGACCTCTTCTACGCGAGCATGTCGGGCCTGGTGCACGCCTTCGCCCTGGCCCGGGAGGACAAGGTCGCCGCCACGGCCCTCGCCCCGTACCTGAACTCCATCACCGCGATCCTGCCGGACATCGCGGCCGGCATGGCGGCCGCGATCGACGCGGGGAACTACGACGGCGAGCAGGCCAACCTGAGCATGATGACCGCGAGCGTCGACCACCTCCTGCACATGTCGCGGGACCGCGGCCTCGACACGGGCCAGCTGGAGGCGATCAAGGCCGTCGCCGACCGTGCGGTCGCCGAGGGGCACGGCGCGGACGACTGGGTGAGCACGATCGAGGTGCTCAAGCTCAAGGGCTGAGCCCCGGTCTCCTCCCTTGCCTTGACGCCGACGTCAAGGATTACCGTCGGGGGCATGCGAATCGGCGAGCTGGCGGAGCGGGCGGGGACGACCACCCGGGCGCTGCGCTACTACGAGTCCCGCGGGCTCCTCCCCGCCCGGCGCGCGGTCAACGGCTACCGCACGTACGACGAGGACGACCTGCGGCTCCTCCAGCAGATCCGGACCCTTCAGGACTTCGGGTTCGGCCTGGAGGAGACCCGCCCCTTCGTGGACTGCCTGCGGGCGGGCCACCCGGCGGGGGACTCCTGCCCGGCCTCGCTGGACGTGTACCGGCGCAAGCTGTCCGAACTCGACACGCTGATCGGACAGTTGCGGACCGTACGCACCCAGGTGGGCGCCCAGCTCGCCCGCGCCGAGCTCGAAGCCGGAGCCACGCTGCCGGGCGGCCCCCAGCCGCGCTGCGAACTGACTGACGGACTGACGGACTGACGGACTGAGGAGACTTCGATGGTGCGAGCAGCGGGTGTGGACACGGTGACGGACGCGACCTTCGACGACGACGTGCTGAAGTCCGGCCGGCCCGTCCTCGTGCAGTTCACGGCCGACTGGTGCGGCCCGTGCCGCCGGCTCGCGCCCGTACTGGGCGAGGTGGCCCGGGAGGAGGCCGACCGCCTCAAGGTCGTCCAGCTGGACGTGGACCTCAATCCCGGTACGGCGATCCGGTACGGCGTGCTGTCGACGCCGACGCTCATCGTCTTCCGCGACGGCGAGCCCGTGAAGCAGATGGTCGGTGCCCGCCCCAAGCGGAAGCTCCTCCAGGAACTGGCGGACGCGGACAGGTGACCGGGCCCGGCGGGCGACAGGCTGCCGCAGGCAAAAGAAATACCCCGGGGAATTGACACCCGGGGTATTTCGCTGCGTATATTGGGCGTTTCTGCGACCTCGTTCGAAATGGGTCACAGAGGTGCCGTATGAACACAGCTTAGCTTGTTGGGAGCTCAATTGTCAACCGAGGAATTTCAGAAGGAACAGGAATTCATCACCGGGCTCTACGCGCGCCTCGATGACCTGCGCGAAGAGGCCGAGGCCACCGTCGAGTCGGCATTGACGCAGGTGGGAACGGGCCACCAGGCGAAACTTGAGCGCGATGTACTGGTGGCCGAACAGTCCGGGCTGCTCGCCGCATTCAATGCGGAGGAGAGCGGGCTCTGTTTCGGGCGGCTCGACTTCCAGGACGGACGCCAGTACCACATGGGCCGTATCGGAATCCGGCAGAACGATGCGGAGCGCACGCCTCTCGTCGTCGACTGGCGGGCCGAGATCGCCCGTCCCTTCTATCTCGCGACCGGGCATTCCCCGATGGGACTGCGCCGCCGGCGCCACATCACCACCGAGGGCCGCACCGTCACCGCGCTGCACGACGAGATCCTGGACCTCACCGACACCACCCGCACCGGCCACGAGGGCGCCGCGGCGGACACCGTGCTGCTCGCCGCGCTGGACGCGGCGCGCTCGGGGCGGATGCACGACATCGTGCAGACCATCCAGGCCGAGCAGGACCGCATCATCCGCGCGTCCCACCAGGGCGTCCTCGTCGTCGAGGGCGGCCCCGGAACCGGCAAGACCGTCGTCGCGCTGCACCGCGCGGCGTACCTGCTGTACGCGTACCGGGACCTGCTCGCCCGCCGCGGTGTGCTGATCGTCGGGCCCAACCCGGCCTTCCTCTCCTACATCGGCGAAGTACTGCCCTCGCTCGGCGAGACCGGGGTGCTGCTGGCGACCGTGGGCGAGCTCTTCCCGGGCGTCACCGCCACCGGAACCGACACCGCCGGGGCGGCCGAGGTCAAGGGCCGGGCCGCCATGGCGGATGCCCTCGCCCGCTTCGTACGGGGTCGGCAGACCGTGCCCGACCCGGCCGTCGAGATCGAGCACGACGACGGCACGCTGGTGCTGGACCGGGCGATGGCGGAGGACGCCCGGGCCGCCGCCCGCCGCACCGGGCTGCCGCACAACCTCGCCCGCCCCCACTTCGCCTTCCGGATCATCGACGCGCTCACCGAGCAGCTCGCCGACCGGATCGGCTACGACCCGTACGGCGGTCCCAACTTCCTCGGGCCCGACGACATCGCCCAGCTCGGCAAGGCCGTCGCGCTCAGCGGCGAGGTGCACGAGGCCATCGACGCGCTGTGGCCGCCGCTCACCCCGCAGCAGCTGGTCGCCGACTTCCTCGCCGACCCTGTCCACCTCCCCGACGCCGACGCCCGGCTGATCCGGCGTGACGGCGGCGCGTGGACGCCCGCCGACGTACCGCTCCTCGACGAGGCGGCCGAACTGCTCGGCGAGGACGACTCGGCCGCGCGGGCGGCCGAGGAGGCCGAGCGGCAGCAGCGCATCGCCTACGCCCAGGGGGTGCTGGACATGGCGTACGCCTCCCGCACCTACGAGTTCGAGGACAAGGAGGACATCGACGAGGACGCGTCCGAGGTCCTGGGCGCCCACGACATCGTCGACGCCGAGCGGATGGCCGAGCGCCACGAGGAGGCCGACCACCGCAGCACCGCCGAGCGCGCCGCCGCCGACCGCACCTGGGCCTTCGGCCACATCATCGTCGACGAGGCGCAGGAGCTGTCCGCGATGGCCTGGCGGCTGCTGATGCGGCGCTCCCCGACGCGCTCGATGACCCTGGTCGGCGACCCCGCCCAGACCGGGGACGCGGCGGGCTGCGACTCCTGGCAGCAGATCCTCGGCCCGTACGTCGGCGACCGGTGGGCCCACACCCGGCTCGGGGCCAACTACCGCACCCCGGCCGAGATCATGGAGGTCGCGGCCGGTGTGCGGCGGGCCCAGGACCCGGCCTTCGAGCCGCCGGGCTCCGTCCGCTCCACCGGTGTACGCCCCCGGGCACACGCCACCGAGCCGGACGCCCTCGCCCGTACCGTCGCCGAAACGGTCGCGGACGAGGCGCCGGAGGAGGGGCGGCTGGCCGTCGTGGCCCCCCGCGAGCTGCACGGGGCGCTGGCCGCCGCACTCCCCGGCGCCGCGCACGGCGCCGCACCCGACCTTACGCGGTCCGTCGTGCTCCTCGACCCGCGGCAGGCGAAGGGCCTGGAGTTCGACACGGTGGTCGTCGTCGAGCCCGGACGGATCCTCGACGGGTCGCCGCGCGGCGCCAACGACCTGTACGTGGCCCTGACCCGGGCCACCCAGCACCTCGCCGTCGTCCACACGGGAGCCCTCCCCGCATGCCTCCGGGAAGGGCTCGTGCGTGAATCGCGTGCCGCGTGAATGACGTCAGGCCGGCTTGAGCCACACCGTCGCCAGCGGCGGCAGCGTCAGCTGCAGACTCGACCGGTGCCCGTGCGCCCCGGCCGGCTCGGGCTTGACCGGCTCCGTGTTGCGCACGCCGCTGCCGCCGTACCGGTCCTCGTCCGTGTTCAGGACCTCCGTCCAGGCCGGGATGAGGTCCGGGACGCCGAGCCGGTACTCCTGCCGTACGACCGGCGAGAAGTTGGACACGGCCAGCAGCGGACCGCTCTGGGCGTCGAAGCGCAGGAACGCGAAGACGTTGTCCTCGGCGGCGTCGCCCGCCACCCACGCGAAGCCGTCGGGGACGGTGTCCAGCTCCCACAGGGCCGGCGTGGCGGTGTAGACCTGGTTCAGGTCGCGGACCAGGTCACGCACGCCGCGGTGGTCCGGCTCCGCCGAGTACGACGGGTCCAGCAGCCACCAGTCGGGGCCGTGGCCCTCCGACCACTCCGCCCCCTGCGCGAACTCCTGCCCCATGAAGAGGAGCTGCTTGCCGGGGTGCGCCCACATGTAGCCGAGGTACGCGCGGTGGTTGGCGCGCTGCTGCCACCAGTCGCCCGGCATCTTGCTCACCAGGGCCTGCTTGCCGTGCACCACCTCGTCGTGCGAGATCGGCAGGACGTAGTTCTCGCTGTACGCGTACACCATCGAGAACGTCATCTCGTTGTGGTGGTACTTGCGGTGCACCGGCTCCTTGCTGATGTACACCAGCGAGTCGTGCATCCACCCCATGTTCCACTTCAGGCCGAAGCCCAGGCCGCCGCTGTCGGTGGGGCGGGTGACGCCCTCCCAGGCGGTGGACTCCTCGGCGATCGTCACGACGCCGGGGTTGCGGCGGTAGACGGTCGCGTTCATCTCCTGGAGGAAGGCGACGGCGTCCGGGTTGTCGCGGCCCCCGAACTCGTTCGGCGCCCACTGACCCTCCTCGCGCGAGTAGTCGAGGTAGAGCATCGAGGCGACCGCGTCGACGCGCAGACCGTCGATGTGGAACTCCTCGCACCAGTACGTGGCGTTGGCGACCAGGAAGTTGCGCACCTCGGGGCGCCCGTAGTCGAATTCGAGCGTGCCCCAGTCGGGGTGCTCGGCGCGCCGCCAGTCCTCGTGCTCGTACAGGTGGGGTCCGTCGAACCGCGCCAGCGCCCAGTCGTCCTTCGGGAAGTGGGCCGGGACCCAGTCCATGATGACGCCGATGCCGGCCCGGTGCAGCGCGTCGACCAGGTAACGGAAGTCGTCGGGCGTGCCCATGCGGGCCGTCGGCGCGTACAGGCCGGTGACCTGGTAGCCCCACGATCCGCCGAAGGGGTGCTCGGCGACCGGCATCAGCTCGACGTGGGTGAAACCGAGGTCGGACACGTACGCGGGGAGCTGCTCGGCGAGTTCGCGGTACGACAGGCCGGGCCGCCAGGACGCGAGATGGACTTCGTAGACCGAGAACGGCGCCTGATGCACCGGCCGGTCGGCGCGGTGGGCCATCCACTCCTGGTCGCCCCAGACGTGGTGCGGGGCCGTCACGATCGAAGCGTTGGCGGGCGGGACCTCGGTGCGCCGGGCCATCGGGTCGGCGCGCATCGTGTGGCTGCCGTCGGGGCGCATGATCTCGAACTTGTAGAGCGCGCCCTCGCCGACGCCGGGCACGAACAGCTCCCAGACGCCGGACGAGCCCAGGCAGCGCATCGGGAACCCGGTGCCGTCCCAGAAGTTGAAGTCGCCCACGACCCGTACGCCCCGGGCGTTCGGCGCCCAGACGGTGAAGCGGGTGCCGGTCACCCCCTGGTGGACCATCGGCTGCGCGCCGAGCGCCCGCCACAGCTCCTCGTGGCGGCCCTCGCCGATCAGGTACAGGTCGAGCTCGCCGAGGGCGGGCAGGAAGCGGTACGGGTCCTGCACCTCCAGCTCGTTGTCGTCGTACGTGACGAGGAGCGTGTACTCCGGCGGTACGGCGTCCAGCGGCAGCACGCCGGAGAAGAACCCGTCGCCGTCGTCGTGCAGCGGGGTGCGGTGGCCGGCGGCGAGCACGGTGACGGCCCGGGCGCAGGGCCGCAGCGCGCGCAGGACGACGCCGGTGGCTCCGCCCCGGAGCGGGTGGGCGCCGAGGACGCCGTGCGGGTCGTGGTGGTCCCCGGCGAGCAGCCGGCCCCGCTCGCTGTCGTCGAGCGCCAGGGGGCCCGGCCGCGGCTTCGTGCGCCCGGCGGCCTCGGCGTCCCGCGCCGCCTTCGGCGCGGAGTCGGGCGGCCCGTCCGCGGCGCCGGGCTGCGGGGCCCGCCGCGACCTGGTGGCCCTGGCCGGCTTGGCCGCGGGCGCCGCGGCGGTCTCCGGCTTCGCACGCCCGCGGGCGCCGCGGCCGGCCTCGGCGTCCTGTGCGGCCTTGGCCGCGGAGTCGGGCGGCCCGGCGGCGGCCGCGGGCTCCGGGGTCTGCGGTGACGTGGCGCTCTTGGCGGCCTTGGCCGTCTTCAGCGGCTTGGTGGCCTTGGTGGCCTTGGTGGCCCTGGCGGGCTTGCGCGGCTGCGGGGTCTCGGCGGCCGCCAGGGGCTGCGGGGCCTGCGACGGCTCGGTGGCCTCGGCCTGCTTCGGGGCCCTGACGGGCCTGGCACGCTTCCGGGGCGGTACCGCCGGCGCGGCGTCGGGCTGTACGACGTCGGGCAGCGTGGGCGCGTCGGGCACGTTCGGGGTGTCGGCGGACTTGCGGGACGGTGGACGGGGGGTCACGGGTGCGGCCTCCTCGGGAGGATCCGGTCGGGTTCGGTGAACGGGGGGAGGGTGGTCGAAGGGCGCTTCACGAAGACACGGGGCGGGGGAGGGAGAGATCCGCCGCCCCGGGTGCGCGGTGGGTCATGGCGTCGGCCCCGGGGTGCGGCCGGTGTCCGGGGGCGGTTCGGGCGCGCGGTGGCCGACGGTGTCCGAGGACGGGGCGGGACCACTGTGCGGGGGCGCCCCCGGGGGCCGGGTGGAGCCTCCGTGCCTGGCCGTGCCCGGGGGCGGGCCGGTGGTGCGGTGCGCGGTGGCCTCCGGGCGGTGGCGGGCGGCACGGGCCACCGGGGTCGCCGAGGCCAGGCGCTGGACGGCCGCCAGGGGGACCGGGAGCCACTCGGGCCGGTGCCTGGCCTCGTAGAGGACCTCGTACACGGCCTTGTCCGTCTCGTACGCCCGGAGCAGCTCCGGCTCGTCGCGCGGATCGGCCCCCGACGACTTCGCGTACCCGGTGCAGAACGCCTCGCGGCACCGCGTCGCCCAGTCCGCGTCCCACGGCCGGTGGGAGCGGGCCGCGTAGTCGAAGGACCGCAGCATGCCCGCCACGTCGCGTACGACCGGCTGCGGGCGCCGCCGCTCCGCGAGCGGGCGCGACGGCTCGCCCTCGAAGTCGATCACCGACCACTCGCCGCTTGGTGCGCGCAGCGTCTGGCCCAGGTGCAGGTCGCCGTGGACGCGCTGGGCCGGCCACGCCCGCCCCGCCCGTCCCAGCGCCGCGAACGCGTCGAACGCGGTGCGCAGCGCGGGGACGTACGGGACCAGCGCGGGCACCGCCTGCGCCGCCGCGTCGAGCCGCTCGGTCATCGCCGCCGCCAGCAGCTCCGTCTGCTGCCTGCGCAGGGTCGTCGTCGGCAGGGCGCCGGCGAGCGCGGTGTGCACCTCGGCGGTGGCCCGCCCCAGTGCCTGCGCGTCGGCGGTGAAGTCGTCGCCGGTGGCGAGGGACCGCAGCGCGCGCTGCCAGCCGTCCTCGGAACCGTGCAGGAAGGGCTGCAGGACCCCGAGGGTGTACGGCTCGTACGGGTTGTCGGCGTTGGCGGCCTCGTACCAGGCGATCGGCGCCGGCACCCGCTCGCAGCCCTTGCGGGCGAGCGCGAGCGGCAGCTCCAGGTCGGGGTTGGAGCCGGGACTGACCCGGCGGAACACTTTGAGGATGAACGAATCTCCGTAGACCAGTGAGGAGTTGGACTGCTCGGCGCCAAGTGGCCTGGGAACGAGCCCGGGCGGGATGACGGCCGACGGGTCACGGCCGAAGCGCAGCGCTCCCGGCGCACCGGCGGTACGCAGCCGTTCGAGGAGCAGACCGGCGAGACGCGGGTCCAGGAGCGCGTCGTAGACGGTGAGTCCGGCCAGAGGCCCCTCCTGGACGTGCCCGACGAGAGCCGGCGCGAGGCGCGGCGGCAGCGCGGGCCGTACGCCGAGCAGCAGTTGATAGCAGTCGGCGGTCGGCGGCGCCGGTGGGCCGGGTGACGCTGCGACGGGCTGCTGGACGCTCAGGAGCAGATGCAGCAGCCCGGGACTTCCCTGGACGGGCAGCAACTCCGTGGCAGCGACCAGCGAGAACCCGGTGACCGGGCGCCCTTTGCCCGCGAACCACCGCTGCCTGGGCAGCCATTCATGGAGCAGCGGCGCCAGCGAGGGGAGCAGCGCCGGGGGTGGGGCTGGAGGAGTGGCGCGGCGGGCGGCCGTACTCCGGGTGGATGCAGCCTCCGACATGGCATCGCGTCCTTTCCCCGGGCACACCACAGGATGCGCAGAGTGTCCCGGATTGCGACCGTAGCTGTCCGGGCGGTGCGTGGGGTTCTCCCCGCAGTCGAAACGCGGGAAGTGTCGGGTCGGGGATCGTCCGTACGGACCCGATACGAGAGGGAGAGTGCCCAGGGCGGGGCAGTGGAAACCGCCCCGACCCGGACGGGACTTCAGCCGCGCTTGGCCGGTAGCGGGGACGCGTCCTTGCGCAGCCGGAACCAGTAGAAGCCGTGACCTGCGAGGGTCAGCAGATACGGCCATTCGCCGATGGCGGGGAAACGCACCCCGCCGATCAGCTCGACCGGATGCCGTCCGTTGAAGGTCCGAAGGTCCAGTTCCGTCGGCTGCGGGAACCGCGAGAAGTTGTGAACGCACAGCACCAGGTCGTCCTTGTACTCGCGCAGGAACGCGATCACGGCCGGGTTGGTCGACGGCAGCTCGGTGTACGAGCCGAGGCCGAACGCAGGGTTCTGCTTGCGGATCTCGATCATCCGCCGCGTCCAGTGCAGCAGCGAGGAGGGCGAGGTCATCGCCGCCTCGACGTTGGTGACCTGGTACCCGTAGACCGGGTCCATGATCGTGGGGAGGAAGAGGCGCCCCGGGTCGCAGGACGAGAAGCCGGCGTTGCGGTCGGGCGTCCACTGCATGGGGGTGCGTACGGCGTCCCGGTCGCCCAGCCAGATGTTGTCGCCCATCCCGATCTCGTCGCCGTAGTACAGGATCGGCGAACCGGGGAGGGAGAGGAGCAGAGCCGTGAACAGCTCGATCTGGTTGCGGTCGTTGTCGAGGAGCGGGGCCAGCCGCCGCCGGATGCCGATGTTGGCGCGCATCCGCGGGTCCTTGGCGTACTCCGCGTACATGTAGTCGCGCTCTTCGTCCGTGACCATTTCGAGGGTCAGCTCGTCGTGGTTGCGCAGGAAGATGCCCCACTGGCAGTTGGACGGGATGGCCGGGGTCTTGGCCAGGACTTCCGAGACCGGGTACCGGGATTCGCGGCGTACGGCCATGAAGATGCGCGGCATCACGGGGAAGTGGAACGCCATGTGGCACTCGTCGCCGCCGGCCTTGTAGTCGCCGAAGTAGTCGACGACGTCTTCCGGCCACTGGTTGGCCTCGGCGAGGATCACGGTGTCCGGGTAGGACGCGTCGATCTCCTTGCGGACCCGCTTCAGGAACTCGTGGGTACGGGGCAGGTTCTCGCAGTTCGTGCCCTCCTCCTGGTAGAGGTAGGGCACGGCGTCGAGGCGGAAGCCGTCGATGCCGAGGTCGAGCCAGAAGCGCAGGGCGGAGATCATCTCCTCCTGCACGGCCGGGTTCTCGTAGTTGAGGTCCGGCTGGTGGGAGAAGAAGCGGTGCCAGAAGTACTGCTTGCGGACCGGGTCGAAGGTCCAGTTGGAGGTCTCCGTGTCGACGAAGATGATCCGGGCGTCCTGGTACTGCTTGTCGTCGTCGGCCCAGACGTAGTAGTCGCCGTAGGGCCCGTCCGGATCGGAACGGGACTCCTGGAACCACGGGTGCTGGTCGCTGGTGTGGTTCATGACGAAGTCGATGATCACGCGCATGCCGCGCTGGTGCGCGGCGTCGACGAACTCCACGAAGTCGGCGAGGTCGCCGAACTCGGGGAGCACGGACGTGTAGTCCGAGACGTCGTAACCTCCGTCGCGCAGCGGGGACTTGAAGAACGGCGGCAGCCAGAGGCAGTCGATGCCCAGCCACTGGAGGTAGTCCAGTTTGGCGGTGATGCCCTTGAGGTCACCTACGCCGTCTCCATTGCTGTCCTGGAAGGATCGGACGAGCACCTCGTAGAACACGGCGCGCTTGAACCACTCGGGATCGCGGTCCTTGGCGGGTGTGTCCTCGAAGGTGTCGTGGACGGGCTCGTTGACGATCATGATGTGGGTGACCCTCCGATCGGCGGGGACGGTCGCAGGACGACGATGTGCGCGGGCGTACGGCCCGGCTCTAGGCGCACATAGTTGGCCCTGCCCCAGTGATAGGTCTCGCCGGTGAGCTCGTCGCGCACCGGGACGGAATCGGACCATTCGAGGCCGAGTTCCGGCATGTCCAACGAGACCGTGGCTTCCTGGGTGTGGTGCGGGTCGAGGTTGACGACCACCACAACGGTGTTCGAACCCGAGCGCTTCGAGTAGACGATGACCGCGTCGTTGTCGGCGTGGTGGAAGTGCAGGTCACGCAGTTGCTGAAGGGCGGGGTGGCGGCGGCGCACCCGGTTGAGGGTGGTGATCAGCGGGGCGATGGTGCGGCCCTCGCGCTCCGCTCCCTCCCAGTCGCGCGGCCGCAGCTGGTACTTCTCCGAGTCGAGGTACTCCTCGCTGCCCTCCCGGACCGGTGTGCCCTCGCACAGCTCGAAGCCCGCGTACACGCCCCACGTGGGCGCCAGCGTGGCGGCGAGCACCGCCCGCACCTCGAAGGCCGGACGGCCGCCGTGCTGGAGGTAGGCGTGCAGGATGTCCGGGGTGTTCACGAAGAAGTTCGGGCGCATGTACGCGGCGGCGTCGCCGGTCAGCTCCGTGAGGTACTCGGTCAGCTCCTGCTTGGTGGTGCGCCAGGTGAAGTACGTGTACGACTGCTGGAAGCCGATCGCGCCGAGGGTGTGCATCATCGCGGGACGGGTGAAGGCCTCGGCCAGGAAGATCACGTCGGGGTCGGTGCGGTTGATGTCCGCGATGACCTTCTCCCAGAAGACCACCGGCTTGGTGTGCGGATTGTCGACGCGGAAGATCCGCACGCCGTGGCCCATCCACAGCCGCAGCACTCTCAGCGTCTCGCGGACCAGCCCCGGCATGTCGGCGTCGAACGCGATCGGGTAGATGTCCTGGTACTTCTTCGGCGGGTTCTCGGCGTACGCGATCGAGCCGTCGGCGCGGTGGTGGAACCACTCGGGGTGCTCGGTGACCCAGGGGTGGTCGGGTGAGCACTGCAGCGCGAAGTCCAGCGCGATCTCCAGGCGCAGGTCCCGGGCGCGGGCGACGAAGTCGTCGAAGTCCTCGAACGTGCCGAGGTCGGGGTGGATCGCGTCGTGGCCGCCGTCCGCCGAACCGATCGCCCAGGGCACACCGACGTCCGTGGCGGACGCCGACAGGGTGTTGTTGGGGCCCTTGCGGTGGGTGACGCCGATCGGGTGAATGGGCGGCAGGTAGACCACGTCGAAGCCCATCGCGGCGACGGCGGGCAGCCGTTCGGCGGCCGTCCTGAACGTGCCGCTGACCTGCTTGCCCTTCGTGTCGGTACGGGCGCCCTCCGAGCGCGGGAAGAACTCGTACCAGGAGCCGAAGAGGGCGCGCTCGCGCTCGACGAGCAGCGGCATCCGCGGTGAGGACGTGACCAGCTCGCGCAGCGGGTGACGGGCGAGCGCCGCGTCCGCCTCGGGTTCGAGCGCGGCGGCGAGCCGGGCCGAGGGAGGGATCGTGGTGTCGCGCAGCGCGTCGACGGCGGCCAGGACGGCCTCGCGCCCGTCCTTCTTGGGCACGCCGGACGCGGCGCGCTCGTACAGCTCCGCACCCTCCGCGAGGACGAGCTCGGTGTCCTGGCCGGCCGGAATCTTGATCCGGGCGTTGTGGCGCCAGGTGGTCACGGGATCGGACCAGGCCTCCACGGCGTACGTCCACTGCCCCTCGGCGGCGGGTGTCACGCGCGCCCCCCACCGGTCGGTCCCCGGCGCGAGTTCGCGCATCGGGGTCCAGGAGCCCTCCCGGCCCGCCGGGTCGCGCAGGACGACATTGGCGGCGACGGCGTCGTGGCCCTCGCGGAAGACGGTGGCGGTGACTTCGAACGTCTCACCGGCCACCGCCTTGGCGGGCCTTCTGCCGCAGTCGACGGCGGGACGTACGTCCAGGACAGGAATGCGACCGATCATTGGCTCACCTGGTGGCTGTGCGGCCGCGGGCGGGCGCGGCTCGCGGTCGGGGGCTTTCTTGGGGTCTGTCCTTTTTAGCCGCTCCGTTGGCGACTGGCGGGGTGCGGGCATCACCGCTCCTGTCCACGTTCACTCGGGTGGACCGACTTTGGGTGCGCGGGCGTGTGTACCGGAGGAGCCTTCCCTCGTACCTCGGGTGCGCAATCCGGCGCTTTGTTAACTACTGCCGCGTAATGCGGCTCTATAACAGCGCGGACGAGAAACGGCCCCTTCCGTTCGGGCGGGACCGTCCTTCCGCCGGATGCGGGTTGTGCCGTTCGGGTCGGTTGTCCACCTGGCGCGGGCGGCTCGGCGAGCCGGGGCCCGCGCCCGTGACCTGGCCTCGGACCGTCTTCACGGCCAGGGCTGCGACCGCTTCCGCCGGAGGCGCCCGCGGGCGGCCGGCCGGGTGGAGCGCCGCCGCGCCCGCCGTCGGCGTACCGGGCAGGTTTCTGCCGCCACGTCACCCGAGCTCCGGGCGGACGCGGTTGCCGGGCCGGGAGCGAACGGGCCGAGCCGCGTGAACCGGTCCCCGGCGCCCGGCCCTCGGGCGGGGCGTCCCGCGCGGGCGGATGTTCAGCGTTCGGGCCGTGTGCTGAGTGGCCCTCCTCAACCCCGCGCGCAGGAGGCCGAGTTGGCCGGCCGCATGGTCCGCGAAGGGAACGATGGGACCCTCCTCCCGGACCTGCGCGAGCCGCCCCCGGCCTCCGCCGTCTCCCCCGCCGGAGCGCTGCGTATCCTCAAGATCTTCTGTGCGCGTCACATCGGCATCACGACGCGCGGGGCGTACGGCGAAGAGGCCCGGCTGGACGGGCCGTGCCCCGGCGGCGCCCCTCCCGTCGAGCCGTCGCGCTCCGAGCATCCGAAGGACCACCCGCCCATGACGCACATCCTGATCGCCGGCGGCGGCATAGCCGGACTCACCGCCGCACTGAGCCTGCACGCGGCCGGCTTCGACCGGATCACCGTGGCGGAGGCGGCCCGCGTGATCCAGCCGGTCGGCGCCGGGCTGAACATCCTGCCCAACGCGGTGCGCGAACTCGACGCGCTCGGGCTGCTCGACACCCTCGACCGGGAGGCCGTACGCACCCGTGAACTGCGCTACTACCACTGCGGCGGCGGCCTGATCTCCCGCGAGCGGCGCGGTCTCGACGCCGGTTACCGCTGGCCCCAGCTCTCCGTCCACCGCGCGCACCTGCAGCGGACGCTGGTCGATGCCGTACGGGACCGGCTGGGCGCGGACGCCCTTGTCACCGGCGTACGGGTGTCCGGGCTGACCACCCTGCCCGACGGCCGGGCCCGCGTGCGGCTGGAGCACCGGGGCGGCGGGCCTCACGGGCACACCACCCTGGAGCCCGACGTACTGATCGGCGCCGACGGCATCCGCTCCGCCGTCCGCGCCGCGCTCAGTCCGGACGGGGGCGCGCCGGAGTGGAACGGTCTGCTCGTGTGGCGCGGCGTCTCGCGGATGCCCGCCGAGCGGGTCCGGCCCTTCATGTTCGTCGCGGGCTCCGACCGGCAGAAAGCCGTGGTCTACCCGCTGACCGGACCGGCCGCCGGCACCGGTGAAGTGCTGGTCAACTGGGCTCTGGTGAGACCCGCTGACTCCATCGACGGCGCCGTGCGCGGTGACTGGAACAGACCGGTCCCGCCGACCAGGTTCCTCCACCACTACGAAGGCTGGGAGTTCGACGGTGTCAGCGTCCCCGAGGTGCTGCGGGCCTCCGACAACGCGTTCGAATACCCCATGGTGGACATCGAACCCCTGGAACGCTGGAGCCACGGCCGTACGACACTGATCGGCGACGCCGCCCACGCCATGTACCCGGTCGGGTCGAACGGCGCGACCCAGTCCGTCGTCGACGCCCGTGCCCTCGCCCTCGCCCTGACCCTGCACGCCGATCCGGCCGAGGCGCTGGCGGCGTACGAGGCGGAGCGCAGGCCCGCGATGACCGGGCTCCAGCGGGCCAACCGGCAGCTCGGCCCCGAGGCCGTCATCAGTCTGGCGCACGAACGGGCACCCGGTGGTTTCACGGACATCGACGAGGTGATCCCGGCGCACGAGCTGGCGGCCGTCTCCGCCAAGTACGCGGCCACCGGGGCGTTCGACCCGGCCACGGTCAACCTCGGCTCGCCGTACGACGTGCCGGTGCACGCCCTGCACTGATCCTCCACGCCCACCGTGCGCCGTGGCTGAGGAGGGTGGTGTGGCACTACCTTCTGGAGGGAAAGGCCGGACACACACCGCCGTGCGTCCGACCCGGTTCGTACGTCCCCTGCGAAGGTGGAACACGTGAAGGCCATTCGTCGATTCACCGTGCGCCCCGTTCTTCCCGAACCCCTCCGACCCCTGAGCGACCTGGCCCGCAATCTGCGGTGGTCGTGGCACACCGAGACCCGCGAGCTGTTCCAGGCCGTGGACCCCGAAGGCTGGGCGGCCGCTGGGGGTGATCCCGTACGGCTGCTCGGGGCCGTGCCTGCCGGGCGGCTGGCCGAGCTGGCCGAGGACCGGCATTTCCTGACCAGACTGACCGCCGCCGCCGACGACCTGGACGAGTACCTGCGCGGACCGCGCTGGTACCAGTCGCAGTCACCCACTCCCCAGCTACCGGCCGCCGTCGCCTACTTCTCACCCGAGTTCGGGGTCACGGCGGCCCTCCCGCAGTACTCGGGCGGCCTCGGCATCCTCGCCGGCGACCACCTGAAGGCAGCCAGCGACCTGGGCGTACCGCTCATCGGGGTCGGGCTGCTCTACCGGCACGGATACTTCAGGCAGAGCCTGTCCCGGGACGGCTGGCAGCAGGAGCAGTACCCGCTGCTCGACCCGAACGAGTTGCCCGTGTCCCTGCTCCGGGAGGCCGACGGCACCCCCAGCCAGGTCGCGCTCACCCTGCCCGGCGGGCGGGCGCTGCGGGCCCACATCTGGCAGGCGCAGGTCGGGCGCGTACCGCTGCTGATGCTCGACTCGGACGTCGAGGAGAACGCGGCGGGGGAGCGCGACGTCACCGACCGGCTGTACGGCGGCGGCAGCGAGCACCGGCTGCTCCAGGAGATGCTGCTCGGCATCGGCGGGGTGCGGGCGGTCCGCTCGTACTGCCGCCTGACCGGCCACCCCACCCCCGAGGTGTTCCACACCAACGAGGGGCACGCGGGCTTCCTCGGCCTGGAGCGGATCCGGGAGCTGGCGGACGAAGGGGTGGAGTTCGACGCCGCCCTGGAGGCGGTACGGGCCGGGACCGTCTTCACCACGCACACGCCCGTGCCGGCCGGCATCGACCGCTTCGACCGCGAACTCGTCGCGCACCACTTCGGGGACTCGGGCGAACTGCCGGGCGTCGACGTCGGACGCGTTCTCCAGCTCGGCATGGAGACCTACCCCGGCGGCGAGCCGAACCTCTTCAACATGGCCGTGATGGGCCTGCGGCTCGCCCAGCGCGCCAACGGCGTCTCCGCCCTCCACGGCGCGGTCAGCCGCCGGATGTTCTCCGGCCTGTGGCCGGGATTCGACCCCCAGGAGGTGCCGATCACCTCGGTCACCAACGGGGTGCACGCACCCACCTGGGTCGCCCCGGAAGTCATGCGCCTGGGGGCGCGGCAGATCGGCGGGGGCCGTATCGAGGACGCCCTGTCGGTCGGCGGGTCCCAGCGGTGGGACGCCGTCGGCGACATCGCGGACGCCGAGATCTGGGACCTGCGGCGCACCCTGCGCCAGCAACTGGTCCAGGAGGTGCGGGAGCGGCTGCGCGCCTCGTGGCGCCAGCGCGGCGCCGTGGACGCGGAGCTCGGGTGGACCGACGCCGCGCTGGACCCGGACGTCCTGACCATCGGCTTCGCCCGGCGTGTCCCCTCGTACAAACGGCTCACCCTGATGCTGCGCGACCGCGACCGGCTGATGGACATGCTGCTGCACCCCCAGCGGCCGGTGCAGATCGTGGTGGCGGGCAAGGCGCACCCGGCGGACGACGGCGGGAAGCGGCTGGTGCAGGAGCTGGTGAGGTTCGCGGACGACCCGCGCGTGCGTCACCGGATCGTCTTCCTGCCCGACTACGGCATGGGCATGGCGAAGAAGCTCTACCCGGGCTGCGACGTCTGGCTGAACAACCCGCTGCGCCCGCTGGAGGCGTGCGGCACGAGCGGGATGAAGGCCGCGCTCAACGGCTGCCTCAACCTGTCGGTGCTCGACGGCTGGTGGGACGAGTGGTTCGAGCCGGACTTCGGCTGGGCCATCCCGACCGCCGACGGCGTGGTCACCGACGTGGACCGGCGCGACGACCTGGAGGCCAACGCGCTGTACGAGCTGATCGAGCAGCGCGTCGCGCCGCGCTTCTACGACCGGGGCCCGGACGGGCTGCCCGGCCGCTGGATCGAAATGGTCCGTCAGACCCTGGCCACGCTCGGTCCGAAGGTGCTGGCGGGGCGGATGGTGCGGGAGTACGTCGAGCGGCTGTACGCCCCGGCCGCCGAGGCGCACCGGGCGCTGGCCCCGGACGCGGCCCGCGAACTGGCGGCGTGGAAGGCGCGGGTGCGCGCCGCGTGGCCGCAGGTCGCGGTCGACCACGTCGAAGCCGTGGCGGCCACCGCCGTCAACGGCACGGCGGAGCTCGGCTCGACGCTCGGCCTGCGCGTACGCGTGGCCCTGGGCCGGCTCGGTCCGGACGACGTGGAGGTGCAGGCGGTCGCGGGCCGGGTCGACCCGGACGACGCGATCGGCGACGGCCAGACCTTCCCGCTGAAGCCGGCGGGCGGTCCGGACCTGGAGGGCCGTTGGATGTACGAGGGCCCCCTGACCCTCGACCGCACGGGCCCCTTCGGTTACACGGTCCGGATACTGCCGTCCCACCGCCTGCTGCCGCACAGCGCGGACCTGGGCCTGGTGGCGCTGCCGACCGGAGCGACGGGGGAGGGTGCGGGCGTACTGATGCGCTGACGCATCCGGCAGGCCCGCCAGGCACAGGGAGGAGCCCTGCGGGAACGGACATCCGTTCCCGCAGGGCTCCTCCGCGGTGCTCCGCGGGCCTTCGCGGGGTGTTACGGGAACGTCAGCTTGAAGCCGCTGATGTAGCCGGTGTCCTGACTGGCCACGTCCTGGACCCTGAGCTTCCAGACGCCGTTCGCCGTCTCGGAGGACGCGTTGACCGTGTACGTCTCCTTGACGTTGTCCGCGGAGTCCGACGAGCTGGAGCCCTTCAGGCGGTACGCCGTGCCGTCCGGGGCGAGCAGGTCGACGACCAGGTCGCCGCGCCAGGTGTGGACGATGTCCACGCCGACCTGGAGATTGCTGGGCGCCGCGCCCGTCTTGGTGGAGGTGACCGACGAGGTGACGGCCGCGCCGTTGTCCGGGATGGCGACATCGGCGGTGTTCTCGAAGGACGTGCCGGTGCCCGGGCCGCCGCCGCCGGGACGGGCCCCGACGTTGACGCCCGCCCAGGCGTCGGCGACGGCCTTGTACTCGGCGCTGGTGGTGCCGTACAGCTCACCGGCGACCGCGAGGGTGCCGGTGCGGGCACCCGCGTAGTTGGTCGACGAACCGAACTTGGTGGTGAGCGCCTTGAACCAGATCTGCGCGGCCTTCTCCCGGCCGATGCCGGTCACCGGCAGGCCGTCGGAGGTCGGCGAGTCGTAGCTGACGCCGTTGACGGTCTTGGCGCCGCTGCCCTCGGAGAGCAGGTAGAACCAGTGGTTCGCCGGGCCCGAGGAGTAGTGGACGTCGATGGAGCCGATGCCCGAGTACCAGGCGTCCTTGGACGAGCCGTCCCTGCTCGGCTTGTCCATGTAGCGCAGCGGCGTGCCGTTGCCCCGGATGTCGATCTTCTCGCCGACCAGGTAGTCGCCGACGTCCTTGGGGTTGTTGGCGGCGAACTCGACGGCTGCGGCGAAGATGTCGGAGGTGGCCTCGTTGAGGCCGCCCGACTCGCCGCTGTAGACGAGGCCGGCGGTGTTGGAGGTGATGCCGTGCGTCATCTCGTGCGCGGCCACGTCGATCGAGGTGAGCGGTTTGGTGTTGTTCGCGCCGTCGCCGTACGTCATGCAGAAGCACGCGTCCGACCAGAAGGCGTTGACGTACGCGTTGCCGTAGTGGACCCGGGAGTACGCGCCGACACCGTCACCGCGGATACCGCTGCGGCCGTGCACGTTCTTGAAGTAGTCCCACGTCAGGCCCGCTCCGTACGCCGCGTCCGCGCCCGCGGTCTCGGCGTTCTGCGGAGTGCCGTCGCCCCAGACGTCGTCCGGCCCCGAGAAGAGCGTGCCGGTGCCCGACGTACCCCGGTTGAGGTTGTACGTCTTGTGGCTGCCGCGCCCGGTGTCGGTCAGCGTGTACGACGGGGCGGAGCCCACCGTCACCTGGCCGCTGTACTGGGTGTTGCCGGTGCCGTTGTGGATGGCCTGCCACTCGAAGATCTTCTTGCCGGTGGAGGCGTCGGTGACGACGTGCAGCTCGTTCGGGGTGCCGTCGTGCTGCAGGCCGCCGACGACCGTCTCGTACGCCAGCGTGGGCTCGCCCTGCCCCATCCACACCACCTTGCGCGGGGCGCGGTCGGCCCCGGTCTTCTTCGAGCCCTCGGCCTTCGCGGCGCCCAGCGCCTGCTTCTCGGCGGCGGCCGGCGTGACCTCGGCGCTCGTGTCGACCGACGTGAGCCGGGCCTTGGACGCCTTGGTCACGCCCTCGGTCTTCCCCGCCCTCGTCTCGGCGACGATCAAGTCGCCGCCCAGGACCGGGAGTCCGTCGTAGGTGCGCTCGTACCGCGTGTGGGTGGTCCCGTCGCGGTCCTGGACGACGTCGCGTACGGCGAGCTTCTCCTTGGCGCCGAGGCCGAGGTCCTTGGCGGTGGCCGCCTTGGTGGCGTTGGCCTCGCGTATCAGCTCCGCGCGCTGGGCGGGGGAGAGCTTCGCGGGCAGGGCGCCGGGGTCGGCCTTCCCGGCCGCGGCGGTTTTCGGGGCGGTGGTCCGAGGATCGTCGGCCGCTGCGGTGCCGGCCTGTACGCCGACGGTGAGCAGTGCCGCCGCGGTCAGCAGCGCGCCGGTCGCGGTGGCACGTCGTCCAGTCGTGGATCTCACGCGAACTCCTTCTGCAAGGGGGGTGTCGGGCGGCTTGGGGTGGGCTGCCCGGGCGGAGCCGTGCGGAGCAAGGTGGAGCGCGGAACGGGGGAAGAGTGGCAGGAACGGGGGCTGTCTGTCAGGAGCGTGTCAACAAGTTGGCCGGAAATCGTCCGCTGCCCGAAGAACCGTGTCCGTTCAGCGGACGTTTCGCGGGATGTCGCCGCAACGCCGCCGGGGTCCGGTGCCGGACCGGGGCCGGTCGCGCGATGATGTTGCGGACTGACCGGTTTCAGCGCACTCCGGAGGGGCGGGAACGCGGCGATGGACGGACCGACTTTGGTGACGGGCGGCACCGGCACACTGGGGCGCCCCCTGGTGGACCGGCTGCTGGCGGAGGGCGCGGCCGTACGGGTGATGAGCCGCCGCCCGCGGCGGGCGGACGACGACAGGCCGTACACGTGGGCGGTCTGCGACCTCGCCTCGGGCAAGGGGCTCGGCGCCGCGGTGGAGGGCGCGGAGACGATCGTGCACTGCGCCACGAACGCCCGCAACGACGTGGCGACGACCCGGCGGCTGATCGACGCCGCCCGGCGGGCCGGCGGCCCGCACCTGGTCTACATCTCGATCGTGGGCGTGGACCGGGTGCCCTTCTTCTCCTACGACGCGAAGCTCGCCGCGGAGCGGCTCGTCGAGGGGTCCGGGCTGCCCTGGACGATCCTGCGCGCCACGCAGTTCCACGACCTGGTGGCCACCATGACGCTCGCCCAGCGGCGCCTGCCGGTGACACTGGTGCCGGCCGGCCTGCGCTTCCAGCCCGTCGAGGTCACGGAGGTCGCCGGGCGGCTCGCGGAGCTCGCCCGGAGCGCGCCGGCCGGGCGGGTGCCGGACATGGGCGGCCCCGAGGTGCGCGACGCCCGCGACCTGGCCGCGTCGGCGCTGCGCGCGGCGGGGCGGCGTCGGCGGCTCGTGCCGGTGCGGCTGCCGGGCAAGGCGTTCCGGGCGTACCGCGCGGGCGGCCACCTGGCCCCCGACCGGGCCGTCGGGACGGTGACGTTCGAGGAGTACCTGGAGAGGCGGGCGAAGGCGGGCCGGCTGTGAACGGCCGCCGCGACCGGTGCCCGCGGCCGTGCCACGCGTGCCGGAGCGCGGCGTACGCGCCCGCCCCGGCCGCCGTCAGGCCAGGCTGTCGCGCCAGGCCCGGTGCAGGTCCGCGAAACGTCCCGTGCCGCCGATGAGTCCGGCGGGGGAGCCGTCCTCGACGATGCGGCCGTGCTCCATGACCAGCACCCGGTCGGCGACCTCCACCGTCGACAGCCGGTGCGCGATCACCACGGCCGTACGCCCGCGCAGCACCGTGTTCATCGCGCGCTGCACCGCCCGCTCGCCCGGGATGTCCAGGGACGACGTCGCCTCGTCGAGGATCAGCACCGCGGGGTCGGCGAGCAGCGCGCGGGCGAAGGCCACCAGCTGCCGCTGCCCCGCCGAGATCCGGCCGCCCCGCTTGCGTACGTCGGTGTCGTACCCCTCCGGCAGACCGCTGATGAAGTCGTGCGCACCGATCACCTCCGCGGCCCGCTCGATGTCCTCGCGGGTGGCGTCGGGGCGGCCGACGGCGATGTTCTCGGCGACCGTGCCGGAGAACAGGAACGCCTCCTGGGTCACCATCACCACCCCACGCCGCAGCTCCGGCAGGGCGAGGTCGCGCAGGTCGGTGCCGTCGAGCAGGATGCGGCCCTCGGTCGGGTCGTAGAAGCGTGCCAGCAGCTTGGCGAGCGTCGACTTGCCCGCGCCCGTCGAGCCGACGACGGCGACCGTCCGGCCGGCCGCCAGGGTCAGGCTGAAGCGCGGAAGGACCTCGCCGCCGGTGCGGTAGGCGAAGCCGACGCCGTCGAAGACGACCTCGCGGCCCGGTCCGCCACCGGCGGGCGCGGGCAGCTTCCGCGGCTCGGCGGGCTCGGGGACGGCCGGGACCTGGGAGAGCAGGCCCGCGATCTTCTCCAGGGAGGCGGCCGCGGACTGGTAGGAGTTCAGGAACATCCCGAGCCGGTCGATCGGGTCGTACAGTCGCCGCAGGTAGAGCACGGAAGCGGCGAGGACGCCGAGCTCCAGGCCGCCGCCGGCGACCTGGTAGGCGCCCCACAGGACCATCGAGGCGACCGCCGTGTTGGCGACCAGCCGCGAGCCGACGACGTACTGGGCCATCTCCAGCAGGCCGTCGCCGTTCGTCCGCTCGTGACGGTGGTTGAGCACGCGGAACTGCGCGTCGTTCGTCCGTTCGCGCCGGAACGCCCGCACCGGCCGGATCCCGTTCATCGTCTCCGCGAACTTCACGATGACGGCGGCGATCGCCGTCGACCGCTTGCCGAAGACGACGGCGACACGCCTGCGGTAGCGACGGACGAGCAGGTACAGCGGTACGAACGACCCCACCGCGAGCCCGCCGATCCCCACGTCGAGGTAGAGCAGCAGCGCGCAGATGAAGACCGAGGAGAGGACGACGCCGATCAGCTCCTGGAGGCCTTCGCCGAGCAGCTGCCGCAGCGACTCCACGTCGGTCGTCGACCGGGAGATCAGCCGCCCCGACGTGTACCGCTCGTGGAAGTCGACGCTCAGTGCCTGCGCGTGCCGGAAGATCCTGCCGCGCAGGTCGAGGAGCACGTCCTGGTTGACACGGGCGGAGACCCGGACGAAGGCGTACTGCAGGGCGCCCGCGCCCACCGAGCACAGCAGGTAGCCGGCCGCGACGGCGGCCAGGGGCCCGAAGTCGTCGCGCCGCAGGGCCGGTACGCCGCGGTCGATGGCGTACGCGACGAGCAGCGGGCCCGCCTGCACCGCCGCCAGCTGGAGCAGCAGGATCAGCGCGGCGGCTGCGACCCTGGCGCGCCGGGGCCGCAGCAGCGAGCGCAGCAGCGCGAGCGTCGCGCCCTCGGGCGCGGGCAGCGCGTCGCGGTCGAAGAGGTCGCCGCCCTGCGCGCCGGAGCCGGGGCCGGCGCCGGGCTCGGGCTCCGGCCCGGTGCCGGCGGCGGAGCGGTTGTCCGCGGTGGTCGTCATGCGCCCTCCCCGTCGTCCTTCTTCCCGCCGGCTTCGGCCCCCGACATCAGCCAGGCGTACTCGTCACTGGCGCGCAGCAGTTCGTGGTGGGTGCCCACGGCCGTGATGCGGCCGCCGGACAGCAGCGCCACCCGGTCGGCGAGCAGCACGGTCGACGGCCGGTGCGCGACGACGAGCGCGGTGGTGTCCTCCAGCACGCGCCGCAGCGCCGCCTCCACCAGGGCTTCCGTGTGCACGTCGAGCGCCGACAGCGGATCGTCGAGCACGAGGAAGCGTGGTCTGCCCACCACCGCCCTGGCCAGCGCGAGCCGCTGCCGCTGCCCGCCGGACAGGCTCAGGCCCTGCTCGCCGACCTGCGTGGCCGTGCCCTGGGGCAGCCGGTGCACGAAACCGGCCTGGGCGGTGTCCAGCGCGCGCGCCAGATCGGCCTCGCCCGCGCCCCGCCCCGCCCCCATCAGTACGTTCTCCCCGACGCTCGCCGAGAACAGCGTGGGCTCCTCGAAGGCGACGGACACCAGCTCCCGCAGCCGCTCGCGCGGCATGGCCGTGATGTCCGTCCCGTCGAGTGTGATCCGCCCGCCCGTCACCTCGTGCAGCCGTGGTACGAGCGTGGTGAGCGTGGTCTTGCCGCTGCCGGTGGCTCCGACGAGGGCCATGGTCTCGCCCGGCCGTACGTGCAGATCGATGTGCGCGAGGACGGGCGGAGCCCCTTCGGGCGCGTCGGGGTACCGGAACTCGACCCCGTCGAAGACGATCCCGCGCCCGGGAGCCACCGGGCCGGGGGCCGGGGCCGCACCCGGGGCCACGCCGGAGGAGGGCCCGTCCTCCTCGGCCTCTTCCGCCCCCTCCGTCTCCTCCCGCGCGTCCATCACCTCGAAGTACCGTTGGGTCGCCGTCGCCGCGTCCTGGCTGATCGCGAGCAGGAAGCCGATCGACTCCACCGGCCAGCGCAGCGCCAGCGCCGTGGAGAGGAACGCCACCAGCGTGCCCGCCGACAGCACGCCGTCGGCGACCTGCACCGTCCCGAGAACCAGCGCGGCCCCGACGGCCAGTTCCGGCAGGGCGGTGATCGTCGCCCAGATCCCCGCGAGCAGCCGGGCCTTGGCCAGCTCGGTGCCCCGGAGCGTCAGCGACAGCTCCCGGAAGGCGTGGGCCTGGCTGCGGTTGTGCCCGAACCCCTTGATGACGCGGATGCCGAGCACGCTCTCCTCGACGACGGTCGTCAGGTCGCCGACCTGGTCCTGCGAGCGCCGCGCGACCAGCGAGTACTTCGCCTCGAAGACCGAGCACAGCACCACCAGCGGGATCACGGGCGCCAGCAGCACCAGCCCCAGCGACCACTGCTGGAGCAGCAGAATGACGACCCCCACCAGGATCGTCACCCCATTGACCAGCAGGAACGTCAGCGGGAACGCCAGGAACATCCGCAGCAGCATCAAGTCCGTGGTCCCGCGCGACAGCAACTGCCCCGACGGCCACCGGTCGTGGAAGGCCACCGGAAGCCGTTGCAGATGCCGGTACAGATCGCCCCGCATCGCCGCCTCCACCCCCGCCAGCGGCCGCGCCACCAGCCACCGCCTCAGCCCGAAGAGCGCCGCCTCCGTGAGCCCGAGCAGCAGCAGGTACAGCGCCCCGAGCCACACCCCGCCCGGGTCCCGGTCCGCGACCGGGCCGTCCACGATCCACTTCAGGACGAGCGGGATGACCAGCCCGAGGCAGGAGGCCAGCACCGCGACGAGGGCCGCGCAGGCCAGGCGTGCTCGCACCGGCCGTACGTAGGGCCACAGGCGCAGCAGCGAACGTACGGCCGATCGTTCCTTGGAGGGTGCGTCCGTTCCGGTCATCAGGATCGAGCGTACGGTTCGCCACTGACACCGCTCAGTGGTTTTACGCCGTACGCGCCTTCAGCAAGAGCACCGATCTGGCCGCCGCGGTGATCACCTCGCCGCCCGCGCGGACCGTCCCCGGAGGGCTCTCCTGGCTCTCCCGTGACGTGTCGACGACCAGTTCGTACGTACGTGCCCACGGCGGGCCGGGCAGTAGGAAGTCCGCCGGGCGGTGCCCCGCGTGCAGAATGGCGAGAAAGCTGTCGTCCGTGATTTTCGCGCCGCGCGCGTCACGGCCCGGGATGTCGCGGCCCGACAGGTACATCCCCAGGGTCGACGCCGGGGCGTACCAGTCCTGTTCCGTCATCTCCTCGCCGCGCGGGGTGAACCACGCCAGGTCGCGCAGCCCGTCCGCCGCCTGGGCCCTGCCCGAGAAGAAGGCGCGGCGGCGCAGCACCGGATGCGCGTGGCGCAGCCTCAGCAGACGGGACGTCAGCCCGAAGAGCTCCCGCCAGCCGGGTTCCCCCAGGAGCGACCAGTCGATCCAGCTGACCTCGTTGTCCTGGCAGTACGCGTTGTTGTTGCCGCCCTGCGTGCGCCCCATCTCGTCGCCCGCGACGAGCATCGGCACCCCCGTCGACAGCAGCAGCGTCGTCACCAGGTTGCGCAGCTGCCGCCTGCGCAGCTCGTTCACCCCGGCGTCGTCCGTCTCGCCCTCGGCGCCGCAGTTCCACGAACGGTTGTCGTTCGTCCCGTCCCGGTTGCCCTCGCCGTTCTCCGCGTTGTGCTTGTGGTGGTACGACACGAGGTCCCGCAGCGTGAAGCCGTCGTGCGCGGTGACGAAGTTGACCGAGGCGTACGGGCGTCGGCCGCCCCACGCGTACAGATCGCTCGACCCCGACAGCCGGTACCCCAGGTCCCGCACATCCGGCAGCGCGCCCCGCCAGAAGTCCCGCACGGCGTCCCGGTAGCGGTCGTTCCACTCCGTCCAGAGAGGGGGGAAGGCGCCCACCTGGTAGCCGCCGCTGCCCACGTCCCACGGCTCGGCGATCAGCTTCACGCGCCGCAGCACCGGGTCCTGCGCGATCACCGCGAGGAACGGCGACAGCATGTCGACGTCGTGCATCGAGCGCGCGAGCGCCGCCGCGAGGTCGAAGCGGAAGCCGTCCACGCCCATCTCGGTGACCCAGTACCTGAGCGAGTCCGTGATCAGCCGCAGGACGTGCGGCTGCACGACGTGCAGGGTGTTCCCGCAGCCCGTGTAGTCGGCGTAGCGCCTGGGATCGTTCTGGAGGCGGTAGTAGCCGCGGTTGTCGATGCCGCGCAGCGACAGCGTCGGCCCCAGCTCGCCCGCCTCCGCCGTGTGGTTGTAGACCACGTCGAGGATCACCTCGATGCCGGCGGCGTGCAGCGCCCGCACCATCGCCTTGAACTCGCAGACCTGCTGCCCGGCCGTCCCCGTCGCCGCGTAGGCGGCGTGCGGCGCGAAGTACCCGATGGAGTTGTAGCCCCAGTAGTTGTGCAGGCCCCGCCGCAACAGGTGGTCCTCATGGGCGAACTGGTGCACCGGCAGCAGCTCCACCGCCGTCACGCCCAGCCGCCGGAGGTGCTCCACCGCCGCCGGGTGCGCGAGTCCGGCGTACGTACCGCGCAGTTCCTCGGGGATGCCCGGGTGCAGCTTGGTGAAGCCGCGCACGTGCAGCTCGTAGATGACGGAGTCCGCCCACGGCGTCTTGGGCCGCCGGTCGTCCGTCCAGTCGTCGTCGGGCGCGTCGTCGTGGACGACCACGCCCTTGGGGACGTACGGCGCCGAGTCCCGGTCGTCGCGCACGGTGTCCGCGACGTGCTGCTGCGGCCAGTCCCTGACGTGCCCGTACACCTCACCGGGCAGCGTGCTGTACTCCTTTCCCGGCGGCGCGTCGACGGCCCGCGCGTACGGGTCGAGGAGCAGCTTCGCGTGGTTCCAGCGGGCGCCGGTCCACGGGTCCCAGCGGCCGTGCACGCGGAAGCCGTAGCGCTGCCCCGCGCGGACGCCCGGTACGAAGCCGTGCCAGATCTCGTGCGTCAGCTCGGTCAGCCGGCACCGCGTCTCGGTGCCGTCCTCGTCGAAGAGGCACACCTCGACGGCTTCGGCCCCGCCCGCCCACAGCGCGAAGTTGGTGCCGGCGACCCCGTCGGGGCCGACGCGGAAACGTGCCCCCAGGGGGGTCGGTGCGCCCGGCCACACGGGTGGCCCGCCCGCGCCGTGGCCGGGGCGCCGCCCGTTGACCGCGACCGGGGCGGGGGCGGGCCGGCCGTCGTCCCCCGGCTCCCGCACCGCCTCCTGAACTGCCTCCTGCTCGGGTGCGCTGGACACCTGTAAGCCTCCCGCGGCTCGTTGGGACCGACGGATCGATGAGGCCCCGCGGCGTCCCGGCCGCGGCTGCCTCGCGTGGTCCTCCCACCTGTTCTGCCCGCAACAGAGGTCGTACTCACGTTTCCACCGCAGGGGGAAGATCGTTGGGTCGGACGTGAGAGACGCAGTGAGACGCGCACGGGCGGCCCTGGCCGCCGTACTGGCAGGGGCAGGGCTGATCACCGGACTCGCGGGCTGCACGGCCGGCGGCGAACCGGTGTTCGGCGGAAAGCCGCGTTCGCCCCAGGACGCCATCCGGATCGTTCCCGAGAACGGGGCGAAGGACATCAGGGCCGACGGCCGCATCGAAGTGAGCGTCGCCGACGGGCGGCTGGAGCGGGTCGGGGTCGTACGGGTCGAGGACGCCGACCAGCAGGAGGTCACGGGCCGGATCTCGGCCGACGGGCGGAGCTGGCGGCCGGACGGCGGACCGCTGCGGCTGGCCGCCAAGTACACGGTCGACGCGGTCGCCGTCGACGGCCGCGGCCGGCGCTCCGCCCGGCACACCTCGTTCACGACGGTCGTCCCCGAACACCGCTTCATCGGCTACTTCAAACCGGAGAACCGGTCCACCGTCGGCACCGGCATGATCGTTTCTTTCTCCTTCAACCGGCCCGTCGCCGACCGGGCCGCCGTCGAGCGCGCGATCAGGGTGACCTCGCAGCCGCCGGTGGAGGTGGCCGGCCACTGGTTCGGAGCCCAGCGCCTCGACTTCAGGCCGCGCGACTACTGGAAGCCCGGCACCCGCGTCGGCGTGGACCTGCGGCTGCGCGACGTCGAGGCGGCGCCCGGCGTGTTCGGCATCCAGCACAAGGCCGTCGGTTTCACGGTCGGCCGCTCCCAGGTGTCGACGGTGGACGCGGAGCAGCACACCATGGTGGTACGGCGCGGCGGCAGGGTGTTGGCGAAGGTGCCGGTCAGCGCCGGGGCGCTTAAGAGCACGACGTACAACGGGAAGATGGTCGTCACGGAGCTGTACGACGTGACGCGGATGGACGGCAGGACCGTCGGCTTCGGCGGCGAGTACGACATCCCGGACGTTCCGCACGCGATGCGGCTGACGGATTCGGGGACCTTCCTGCACGGGAACTACTGGGCCCCGCCGGAGACGTTCGGGTCGGTCAACACGAGCCACGGATGCATCGGGCTGCGCGATGTGAAGGGCGGCAGCCCGGACACCCCGGGCGGCTGGTTCTTCGACCGCACGCTCGTCGGGGACGTGGTGGAAGTGGTGAACTCCCGCGACCGGAAGGTCGCCCCCGACAACGGCCTCGGCGGCTGGAACATGGACTGGACCCGCTGGAAGGCCGGGTCCGCTCTCCGGTGACCCTCGCTGACCTGCGCGGGTCCGTACCGGCCCCCGGGCACTTGGAACTGAACGGTGACATACAGGGGGAGTCCGTGACACGCCCGGTGTGATTACCTTTTCTCGTGCGCGCTGTTGCTGCGCGTGGGGGTGCGGGCCGTGGCTGGGGCCAGGCCGTGCGAGGGGAGAACACCGAATTGAACAGGCAGCAGATATCGGGGATATCGACCGGAGCGCTGCGGGGGCGCGCGTCCCGGCACGGGGGCCGGGGGCTGCTGGCTCTGCTGCTGGGCGCCGTCCTGCTGCTGGTGACGGCGTGCGGCGGAAGCAGTGACTCCGGTGGCAAGGGCGGAGGCGAGGGCGGATCGGCGAAGGCCGGGGACACCAGCGCGTCGCAGGCGGTGGTGACGGTCACGCCCAAGGACGAGGCGGAGAACGTCGCCACCAGCGGGGCCCTGAAGATCGGCGCGGACAAGGGCAGGCTGACGTCCGTCAGGGTCGAGGACACCAAGGGCAACGAGGTCGAGGGGAAGATCGGCAAGGACGGCACCGTCTGGGAGCCGGCACACCACCTCGCCGCCGCGACCAAGTACAAGGTCCACGCGATCGCGAAGGACTCCGAGGGCCGCGAGTCCGCGAAGGACACCACCTTCACCACGCTCGTGCCGAAGAACACCTTCGTCGCCCACTTCACGCCCGAGGACGGCTCGACGGTCGGTGTGGGGATGCCGGTCTCGCTGCGCTTCAGCCGCGGCATCACCGCGCCCGAGGACGTCGAGAAGGCCGTGAAGGTGACGGCGGAGCCCTCGGTGCCGGTCGAGGGCCACTGGTTCGGCAACGACCGCCTCGACTTCCGTCCCGAGAAGTACTGGGCCGCGGGCACCAAGGTCACGCTGAAGCTGAACCTCGACGGTGTCGAGGGCCGGCCCGGGGTGTACGGCAAGCAGGCGAAGACCGTGAAGTTCACGGTCGGCCGCAGCCAGGTCAGCGTCGTGGACGCGGCGGCGCACACGATGACGGTCAAGCGCGACGGCAAGGTCCTCAAGACCATCCCGATCACCGCGGGCGCCCCGTCGTCGACGACGTACAACGGCCAGATGGTGATCAGTGAGAAGTACGAGGTGACGCGCATGAACGGCGCCACCGTCGGCTTCGGCGGCGAGTACGACATCAAGGACGTGCCGCACGCGATGCGCCTGTCGACCTCCGGCACCTTCATCCACGGCAACTACTGGGCGAGCGCGGGCACCTTCGGGTCGGCCAACGTCAGCCACGGGTGCGTGGGTCTGCGGGACGTGCGGGGCGGGTGGGACAAGCAGGCCCCGGCGGCCTGGTTCTTCGACAACTCGATCCTCGGTGACGTGGTCGTCGTGAAGAACTCCCACGACAAGCAGATCCAGCCGGACAACGGCCTCAACGGCTGGAACATGTCCTGGGCGGAGTGGAAGAAGTAACACACGCCGTATCCACGGGCCCCGTGCTGTCGTCCACAGCACGGGGTCCGTTGCCGTTAACGGGGGCTAACCTCGCTCGTATGACTGTGAATCTCGAAGTCTCCGAGGGCGTCGGCACCATCCGCCTGGCACGCCCCCCGATGAACGCGCTGGACATCGCCACCCAGGACCGGCTGCGCGAGCTCGCCGAGGAGGCGGCCCGGCGCGAGGACGTGCGCGCCGTGGTCCTCTACGGCGGCGAGAAGGTGTTCGCGGCCGGCGCGGACATCAAGGAGATGCAGGCGATGGACCACGCGGCGATGGTCGTACGGTCCAAGGGCCTCCAGGACGCCTTCACCGCCGTCGCCCGCATTCCCAAGCCCGTGGTCGCCGCGGTCACCGGCTACGCGCTGGGCGGCGGCTGCGAGCTCGCCCTGTGCGCCGACTTCCGTGTCGCCGGGGACAACGCCAAGCTCGGCCAGCCCGAGATCCTCCTCGGCCTGATCCCGGGTGCGGGCGGCACGCAGCGGCTCGCGCGGCTGGTCGGCCCGTCCAGGGCCAAGGACCTGATCTTCACGGGGCGCCAGGTGCGGGCGGACGAGGCGCTGGCGATCGGCCTGGTCGACCGGGTGGTGCCGGCGGCCGAGGTGTACGAGCAGGCGCACGCGTGGGCGGCGAAGCTCGCGCAGGGGCCCGCGCTGGCGCTGCGCGCGGCGAAGGAGTGCGTAGACGCGGGGCTGGAGACGGACCTGGAGACCGGGCTGACCGTCGAACGGAACTGGTTCGCCGGGCTGTTCGCGACCGAGGACCGTGAGCGCGGTATGCGCAGTTTCGTCGAGGAGGGACCCGGAAAGGCCAAGTTCCTCTGACGGTTGTCCAGTTGGCGCGTACTCCTCCCGGGCGGATCGGTCCGGTCCTGACGAGCCCGGGGGCAGCCTTGCTCCGATTGCCCGGTGATCAGACATAAGCACCGCGTCGCCGCAGGTCGGAAGGGGTGCGGTAAGGCATGTGCCCCCAAGGGCATATGCCAAAGCGCACCCCCGGGCAGGGTGGTGCGGGTGGGTCGAATCCACGGGAACGGCCGCGGGCGGCCTCTCGGGCGGTCATGATGGGGGGCATGGCGGGGCTGGAGGATGTGGAGCAACCGCGGTCGCGCGCAAGTGCGGCCGCCGCACGGCGGACGTCGGCGGTGGAGGACGAACAGGCGTTCCAGGCCGTGGAGTTGTTCGGTAATCCGACGGATGGGGAAGTGCGGCTGCCCTCCCGCCCGGAGTCGGCCGCCACGGCCCGGCGGCTCACGCACTGCGTGGTGTTCCGCCAGTGGGGACTCTCCCCGCAGACCACGGAGTACGCGGTGCTGCTCGTCTCGGAGCTCGTGGGCAACGCCGTGCGGCACACCGGCGCCCGCACCTTCGGGCTGCGCATGCTGCGCCGCAGGGGCTGGCTCAGGATCGAGGTGCGTGATCCGTCGCGGGGGCTGCCCTGCCTGATGCCCTTGCACGAACTCGACACCAGTGGCCGCGGGCTCTTCCTCGTCGACAAGCTCTCCGACCGGTGGGGGGTGGATCTGCTGCCGCGCGGCAAGACCACCTGGTTCGAGATGCGTGTCTGCGACCGCACCGCCGAACAGCGCTGAGGCCCGCCCCGGATGCACGGAAGCCCCCTGCGGGTCGGGGTGCGACGCTTCGGGGGCTTCTGTGGAGCGCCGTGGAACGAGGGGGTGTGATCCACGGCGGCTTGTGATGACGACCTGTGCCCGGGTCGATGGGGGTCGTGGCACCGACTATGGCAGACAGGTGAGCACGGTGCCAAAAGCTCATAATCGGGCAAAGGTCCGTAAGGTCGGACAGGAGTGGCCTGAATCGTAGGTGAGTTGGGCCACTCGCCTGGCAATGGGTGCATAAATATAAGCCAGGGCGAGTGAATCATTACCCGGCAAGAACGAAAAGCTTTTCGTGGTTGGCGACCCGCTGGGCTCTGAATTGGCTCAATCATTACCTTCTGCCTTCATTGCCCCTTAAATGGGGCGCGTGACACTGACATGCCGCAGCGTGCTGTGCACGGTGACCACCACGGAGCTGCTGACCCGATGACGACGATCATTCGACGTACGACCGCGCTGCTCGCCGGCGCTCTCCTGGCCGCCCTCGCGGGCTGCGCCGACTCCGACCCGAAGGACAGGGCCGAAGCGCTCGGCACCAAGGGCGCCGCGCCGCCCGTCAAGGCGAAGAAGACCACGCCCCCCGGGCTGCCGGGGATGCCGCCGGTGCTCGACCCGAAGGACGTCTACGCCGCGGACCGGCCGAACCGGCTGTCGCCGGTCGTCAAGGACTTCCCGTCCCGGGTCTACGTCCCCAACACCAACTCCAACACGGTGTCGGTGATCGACCCCAGGACGTACAAGGTCATCAAGACGATCCCGGTCGGCGTCCAGCCGCAGCACGTCGTCCCGTCCTGGGACATGAAGACCCTGTGGGTCAACAACAACCGCGGCCACACCCTCACCCCGATCAACCCGGCGACGGGCGCCGTGGGTAAACCGGTGGAGGTGCACGACCCGTACAACCTCTACTTCACGCCCAACGGCAAGTACGCCGTCGTCATGGCGTCGATGGACCGCGAACTGGTCTTCCGCGACCCGCACACCATGGACCGGGTCAAGACCGTGCCGGTCACCTGCGCGGGCGTCAACCACGCGGACTTCTCCGCCGACGGCCGGTACTTCATCGTCTCCTGCGAGTTCTCCGGCGAACTGCTCAAGGTCGACACCGAGAAGATGAAGGTCGTCGGCCAGCAGAAGCTCCCGTTCGCGGGCGCGATGCCGCAGGACGTGAAGATCTCGCCCGACGGCAAGACGTTCTACATCGCCGACATGATGGCGCACGGCATGTGGGTCCTGGACGGCAAGAAGTTCACCACCCCCAGGCTGCTGCCGACGGGCAAGGGCTGCCATGGTCTCTACGTCTCGCGGGACTCCAAGGAGATGTACGTCTCCAACCGCGGCGAGGGGTCCGTCTCCGTCTTCGACTTCACGAAGGACAGGCTGACCAAGAAGTGGAACCTGCCCGACGGCGGCAGCCCCGACATGGGCGGCGTCTCGGCCGACGGCAAGGTGCTGTGGCTGTCCGGGCGTTACGACTCCGAGGTGTACGCGATCGACACCGTCACCGGCAAGCAGCTCGCCCGCATCCCGGTCGGCGGCGGCCCGCACGGCCTCGCGGTGTACCCGCAGCCGGGCCGCTACTCTCTGGGCCACACCGGCATCTTCCGCTGACGCGGCCGACGGGACTGACGTGGCCGACACGGAGCGGGATGTCCGGGCCGGAGTCGGGGGCGCACACCGCACCGTGCCTACCAGAGCACCGGCAGCCTCTCCGGCAGGCGCCGCATGAACCCCGTACGCCACACCAGTCGTTCCGCCGGAACGGCGAGCCCCAGCCCCGGCATCCGGTCCACGAGCGCGGCGAGCGCGGTCTCGGCGTGGACGCGCCCCAGCGCGGACGCCGGGCACAGGTGCCGGCCCCCGCCGAAGGCGAGGTACGGGTTGCGCCCGCGGCCGGGGTTCAGGCCCCGGGGGGCCTCGAATGCCCCCAGGCCGAAGTCGGCGCCCTCGACGAGGACGACGACCGGTTCGCCCCGGCGGACGAGCACGTCGCCGAGGTGTACGTCGGCGAGGGCGATGCGGCGCACACCGTCGGCGGCCGACAGGTTCCGGCGCAGGAGTTCGTCGACGGCGCGGCCCGTCCGCTCGGGGCGGCCGCGCAGGCGCCCGATCGGTTCGGGGTGCCGGAGCAGCGTGAGTACCGCCATGACCAGGAAGGTGGACGTGGAGACCGCGCCCGCGCCGAACAGGGAGGAGGCGACGGCGGCGAGCGTCCCGTCCGTCGGGCACGCCGGCTCCGGACCCTCGCGCAGCGCCGCCAACTGCCCCAGCAGGCCGGAGCGTTCGGAGGCGGGAGCGTTCAGCCGCTCCGCCATGTAACCGGCGTCCTTGTACCAGTCGGGCCGCACGCCCTCGAAGGGGTGCGCACTGGCCATGAACGCGATGTCCAGGCCCGACGTCAGCCGCGGCCAGTCATCGGACGGCACCCCGAGCACCTTGCAGCGCAGCGCCGCCGCGAAGGGATCGGCGAACCCCGCCCTGAGATCCACCGGTGGCCCCCAGGCCATCAGGTCGTCGATGAGCCTGTCCGCCGTGTCGCGCAGCCGGCTGTGCGACTCTTCGTCCGCACGCGGGTTGAGCCCCCTCATCACCGCACCGCGCAGCCCGGCGCCCCCGTGCGGCACGAGGGAAGCGGCCGTGCCGACGGGGCCGAACCGCGCGTCCTCCAGGACCTGTCTGGCCGACGGGTAGCTGCTCACCAGCCAGACGCCGTCACCGGTGGAGGTGCGTACCCACGCCACCGGCTCCTGGCCGCGCAGCCAGGAGCGCTCCTCGCACAGTGCGTCGCCCCGCCGGAAGGAAGACCATTCCGTACACGGCACTGCCGGATCGCCATTGCCCGGAGAGTCCCCGGTGAATGCGTCAGCTGTCATGGCCACTGAGGGAAACGCCCTTGGCCGCCGCTAGTCCCGGGGAGCCCTGTGCTCCTGGTGTGGCGACGACGCCATGAAGTTATCCTCCGATGGCGGAGCGTTACGGAAGCGGCCCCGGTATTGGCCGGAACTAGGCACTCCGGGGCGGAAAGTGAACTCTCCACCGGCCGGAATGGTTTTACGTCGAATCACTCGGGGGGCCACCGGCAACGCCTCCGAGCCCGCCGGGCGGTACCCCGCCCGCTGAAAGGTGCGCGGGCTGCGGGCGTTGCCCGGCGGCTGCTGCGCCCGGACGACCGGGTCCGGCGTCGCATGGCGGGCGGTCAGGGCCGGCGGCTCCCGGGGCCCGGCCGAGGACCAGTACGCCGTCGGTCCGCCAGGCCCGTACGTCGTGCCAAAACCTCAGGGCACGGGCCACCCTCGGAGGATCCGGGTCGCCGATGGCGCGCAGTTCCAGCACCGGAGGCGCCCGGCAGAGCGTCGGCGCAGGTCGGCAGGTCGACGGTGTCGTTCATCCCGCGGCCCGTGTGCTTCATCAGGGCCATGGGGAGGGCCGGGTCCGTCGAAGCCGCTGTCGGATCGCAGCGGGTGGCGGCCGGGGCGGACCGTACCCAGCCGGGGTCCTCGTCCGTGAAGACCACCGAGTGCGCGGTGAAGGCGGGGACACCGGCGTCTCCGGGGCCGGGCCGGGGGCGGGTGCCCGCCGGGGCCGTCCACCGGCCCGATAATCTGTGCGGGTTCTGATCAGCACCAGAAGGGGTGGGTCCATTGGCGGACATCGAGTCGGCGCGCAAGGCTTTCGAGCGGTACGACATCAACGGGGACGGGACGATCTCGGCGGTCGAGTACAAGAGCGTCATGGCGCAGCTCGGTGACCCCTACGTCACCGAGACGGTGGCCCAGGCCGTGATCAACTCCCACGACTCCGACGGTGACGGCAAGCTCACCTTCGACGAGTTCTGGGCGTCCCAGAACAAGGGCTGACACCGCCGCACCGTACGGGCCCGGAGCCCCGTCCCCGCTCAGGGGGCGGGTTCCGGGCCCGTACGCGCATCCGCGGCGGCGTCCGCGCCCATGTCCGCGAGTTCGGCCCGCGCCGCTTCGAGCCAGCCGAGCCAGAAGTTCTCCAGGTCGATCCCGGCCCGCAGGACCAGATGCCGCAGCCGGTCGCCCTCGCTGCCCCTGCCGTCGCCGAAGTCGCGCTCCTCGATCGCCCGGTACTCCGCCGACTGCGCCCGGTGGAGCTCCAGATGGCGCCGCACTTCGGCCTCCAGGCCCTGCGTGCCCACCACCCCCGCCGCGCGCAGGCGCAGCAGGAGGGCGTCACGGATCGGCTTGGGGTCCTCGATCCTCCCCACCCACGCGGCCAGTTCGTCGCGCCCGGCCGGCAGGACCTCGTACTCCTTCTTCTGTCCCCGCGTCGGCTGCTCCGGCCGCGGCAGGGCCCGGATCGCGCCGGCCTCCTCCAGCCTGCCCAGCTCGCGGTAGATCTGCTGGTGCGTGGCGGACCAGAAGTAGCCGATGGACTTGTCGAACCTGCGGGTCAGCTCCAGCCCGGACGAAGGCTTTTCGAGCAGGGCGGTGAGGATGGCGTGCGGGAGGGACATGAGCGCATCCTAGGTACGGGCGGGCGGCCGGTCACAGGGTGGCCGCGAGCTCCGTTCCCTGCCGGATCGCGCGCTTGGCGTCCAGCTCGGCGGCGACATCGGCGCCGCCGATGAGGTGCACGGGCAGCCCGGCGGCGTGCAGCGCGTCGTACAGCTCGCGGCGCGGCTCCTGCCCGGTGCACAGGACGACCGTGTCGACGGGGATCAGCCGCTGCTCGCCGTCGACCGTGACGTGCAGTCCCTCGTCGTCGATACGGTCGTACGCCGCGCCTGCGACCATCGTGACGCCGCGGTGCTTGAGCTCGGTGCGGTGGATCCAGCCGGTGGTCTTGCCGAGACCGGCGCCGACCTTGGTGGCCTTGCGCTGGATCAGGTGGACCGTGCGGGTCCGCGGGGCGCGGACCGGGGTCCGCAGCCCGCCGCGCGCGCCGTACTCCGTGTCGACGCCCCACTGCGCGAAGAAGACCGCGGGGCTGAGGCTCGCCGCGTCGTCGGCGCCCGTGGACGTGTCGGTGAGGAACTCGGCCACGTCGAAGCCGATGCCGCCCGCGCCGATGACCGCGACGCGCTCGCCCGCCTTGGCGTCGTCGCGCAGGAGGTCGAGGTAGTTGATGACGCTGGGGTGGTCGATGCCCTCGATGTCCGGGACGCGCGGGGTGACGCCGGTGGCCAGCACGATCTCGTCGTAACCGGCGGCGGTCAGGGACTCGGCGGTGGCGCGCGTACCGAGGAGGACCTCGACGCCGTGCTCGTCGAGCTGGTTGCGGAAGTAGCGCAGCGTCTCGTCGAACTCCTCCTTGCCGGGCACCCTGCGCGCGATGTTGAGCTGGCCGCCGATCACGTCGGAGGCGTCGTACAGCGTCACGGCGTGGCCGCGCTCGGCCGCCGTCACCGCGCAGGCGAGCCCGGCGGGGCCGGCGCCGACGACGGCGACGCGCTTGCGGCGGCGGGTGGGGGTCAGGACCAGCTCGGTCTCGTGGCAGGCGCGGGGGTTGACCAGGCAGGACGTGATGAGCCCGCTGAAGGTGTGGTCCAGGCAGGCCTGGTTGCAGCCGATGCAGGTGTTGATGGCGTCGGCGCGCCCGGCGGTGGCCTTGGCGACGAAGTCGGGATCGGCGAGGAAGGGGCGAGCGAGCGACACCATGTCGGCGCAGCCGTCGGCGAGCAGTTCCTCGGCCAGTTCGGGGGTGTTGATGCGGTTGGTCGTCACCAGCGGGATGCCCACCGAGCCCATGACGCGCTTGGTCACCCAGGCGTACGCGCCGCGCGGCACGGAGGTCGCGATGGTGGGGATGCGGGCCTCGTGCCAGCCGATGCCGGTGTTGATGATGGTCGCGCCGGCCGCCTCGACCTCGCGGGCGAGCGTGATGACCTCGTCGAGAGAGGAGCCGCCGGGGACCAGGTCGAGCATCGAGAGCCGGTAGATGAGGATGAAGTCGGGGCCGACGTGCTCGCGCACCCGGCGGACGATCTCCACGGGGAAGCGCATGCGGTTCTCGTACGAGCCGCCCCACCGGTCGTCTCGGTGGTTGGTGTGGGCGGCGATGAACTCGTTGATCAGGTAGCCCTCGGACCCCATGATCTCCACGCCGTCGTACCCCGCCGACTTGGCGAGGACCGCCGTGCGGACGAAGTCCTCGACGGTCTCCTCGACCTCGGCGTCGGTCAGGGCGTTCGGGGTGTACGGGCTGATGGGGGCCTGGATCGCGCTGGGGGCGACGAGGTCGGGGTGGTAGGCGTACCGCCCGAAGTGCAGGATCTGCATCGCGATCCTGCCGCCCTCGCGGTGTACGGCGTCGGTCACCTGCCGGTGCTGCGCCGCCTCCTCGGGAGTGGTCAGCTTGGCGCCGCCGGGGTAGGGGCGGCCGCGGTCGTTGGGGGCGATGCCGCCGGTGACCATGAGGCCGACGCCGCCGCGCGCCCGGGCCGCGTAGAACTCGGCCATCCGCTCGAAGCCGCGCTCGGCCTCTTCGAGCCCGACGTGCATCGAACCCATCAGCACGCGGTTGGGCAGGGTCGTGAAGCCCAGGTCGAGGGGGCTCAGCAGGTGCGGGTACGCGGTCTCAGTCGTCGGACTCATGCTCATGCGGCAATATGTAGTCCACCCGGGACATGTTGTGCAACAAGTTGCATAAAGAATGCCGGTGTTAGTTCGGCTACACCCGCTCCACCCGCGAGGTGCGCTCGCGCAGCGTCCGGGCGAACTCCTCGGCCCGCTCCAACTGCCGCCGCAGATCGCTCACACGCTCGGCGGCGGCCCGCTCGTAACCCCGTACGCGCTCCAGCAGCGCCTCACGCACCTCCGCCGCCGGCGGCTCCGGCGCGTCCAGCCGGTCGGTGGCGTCCAGCAGGTCCCGCATCTGGTCCAGCGTGAAACCGAGCGGCTTCATGCGGCGTACGACCATCAGGCGCGCGGCGTCGGCCTCGGTGTAGAGGCGGAAGCCGCCCTGGGAGCGCGCGGACGGTGTGACCAGTCCGGTCTCCTCGTAATGCCGGATGGTCCGCAGGGACAGCCCGGTCCTGGCGGCGACCTCGCCGATCCGCATGTGCTTGCTGTCCACGCCCGGTGACCTCTCGTTGCCGTGTCGCACTGCCGTGCTCCCGTACCGTCACCATCCCTAATCTAACGTCACGGTGGGGTCGCGCCGCCGGTCACCGGGCGCGGGTCGGCGTTCACCGGGCGGGGGCCGGTGGTCACCGGGCGCTGTACACGGCTTCCACCAGCGCCATCTTGCGCGGGTCGTCGGCGATGTGGGGGCCCATGCGGTTCATGACGTACCCCATGGCGATGCCCGCCTCGGGGTCGGCGAGCCCACAGGACCCGCCGAAGCCGTCGTGGCCGAAGGCTCGCGGGTTCGGCCCGTACGAGCCGTCCGGACCGCTCAGCCACAGGCCCAGGCAGGCTTCCGTTTCGCGGCCGAAACCCGGACCGAGCACCAGGTCCCGACAGCTGCCCTGCCCCTCGCGGACCCGTTCGGCGGCCTCGGGGGACAGTACGCGGTGCTCGCCGCAGCGGCCGCGTTCGGCGAATATCCCGTACAGGGCGGCCACGGCGCGGGCCGTGCCGTGGCCGTTGGCGGCGGGGATCTCGGCGGCCCGCCACTCGGGGGTGTTGGCCTGGGCCGCGCCGGTGCCCGGGTTGAGCAGGGCCGCGCGGGCGACCGGCTCCAGGGCGGCGAACAGCGCCGCCTCCTCCTCGGTGGGCCCGGTCCGGGAATGCACCAGCTCGGCGGCCCGGCCGGACTCCTTCTCCGGCAGGCCCACGGTGAAGTCGATGCCGAGCGGCCCGGTGACCTCCCGGTGCAGGAACTCGCCCGGCAGCAGGCCCGTGACGCGCCGGATCACCTCGCCCACGAGGAAGCCGTACGTGATCGCGTGGTAGCCGGACCGCGTGCCCGGCTCCCACCAGGGCTCGGTCGCCGCCAGCCGCGCGCAGGTCAGCTCCCAGTCGTAGAGCTCGGAGAGGGTGTGCGGCTCGCGCAGCCCGGCCAGCCCCGCGCGGTGCGACAGGAGGTGGCGTACGGGAACGTCCTGCTTGCCGGCGGTGGCGAACTCCGGCCAGTACGAGGCCACCGGGGCGTCGAGGTCGAGCAGCCCGCGGTCGGCCAGGAGGTGGGCGCACAAGGCCGTCGGGCCCTTGGTCGTCGACCACACGTTGACCACGGTGTCCCGCTCCCACGGCCGGCTGTGCGCGGCGTCGGCCCAGCCGCCCCACAGGTCGACCACGGTCTCCCCGCCGGCCCGCACGGTCACGGCCGCGCCCAGTTCGCCGCGTTCCCGGAAATTCTCCTCGAACGCGGTGCGCACGGCGGTGAACCGGTCGTCGCAGTGGCCGTGGATCTGCGGTACAGGTGCAGGTACAGACATGGGCTGGGGCTGGGGCGTGGGCTGGCTCATCGGGCCCTCCAGGCGGCAGTCGGTTTCCCGGTCTCCGGGTTTCCGGGTCTCCAGGAACGTACCGACTGGTCGGACTGGTGGGAAGGCGCCGTACGCGCCGGAGCGGGCTGCCCGGGCCGGATGCCGGCGCGGACAGCCCTGAGGCGGCCTGTCAGATGTTGACGCCGAAGTCCGTCGCGATGCCGCGCAGGCCCGAGGCGTACCCCTGGCCGACGGCACGGAACTTCCACTCCGCGCCGTTGCGGTACAGCTCGCCGAAGACCATGGCCGTCTCGGTCGAGGCGTCCTCCGAGAGGTCGTAACGGGCGAGCTCGTTGTTGTCCGCCTGGTTGACGACCCGGATGAAGGCGTTGCGCACCTGGCCGAAGCTCTGGCCACGGCTCTCGCCCTCGTGGATCGACACCGGGAAGACGATCTTGTCGACCTCCGCGGGAACCGTCGAGAGGCTGACCTTGATCTGCTCGTCGTCTCCCTCGCCCTCACCGGTGAGGTTGTCACCGGTGTGCTCCACGGAGCCGTCGGGGCTCTTGAGGTTGTTGAAGAAGACGAAGTGCTGGTCCGAGACGACCTTGTTGTTGACATCGAGCAGCAGGGCGCTGGCGTCGAGGTCGAAGTCGGTCCCGGTCGTGCTGCGTACGTCCCAACCCAGGCCCACCGTGACAGCGGTCAGGCCGGGGGCCTCCTTGGAGAGCGAGACGTTGCCGCCCTTGGAGAGACTGACACCCATGAAGATCCCTGCTCAATCCGGCGCGGGCCGCGCCCTTTGACGATCTCTTTGCCCATCCCGCCAACGGTTGCGCGGCCCGCTCGGTTCCCGTGGGTCCTCCGAATGGCCGCGCGACTGGAACAAAGCCCGCACGCGGAGGACGTCAGTTGACCGGAATGGTGAACTCCGGTCGATCCCACATCACCGCGGGCGGGTTGGCGGGTTCGGTTCCGGTCCGCTCGCCGCCCACGCTGAGGTAGAACCCCTCGGCGGGCGGGTGCGCGACCACGCGCACGTCGGCGGCCCCCGCGCCGCGCGCCTCGCCGAGCATGTGCGCGACGAGCAGGCGGCCGATGCCCAGCCCCTGGGCGGAGTCGGCGACGAACATCAGGTCGAGCTCCGGCGGGTCGAGCACGAGGGCGTAGAACCCGAGCACCCGGTCGTCGGGGCCGACGGCCACGAAGACCCGGTGCGTCTCGATGTAGTCGGGCCCGACCCGGTACCCGGCGACCATCGGGGCGTACGGACCCTCGTAGGCGCGGGAAGTCCGCACGAGAGCGGTGAGCCGCTTCGCGTCCCGGGCGGTGGCCCGCCGGATGCGCGTAATACGTGAGGACATAAGGAGAGTATTACTCACCCTCGCCGTGACGGGACCCGCGCCGGCCGGGCGCACGGCCAAGGCCGGAACCCGGGGGCGGGATGAGGGGCCCTGCTCGGGCGCTGTCTCAGCACTCGATGATGTTGACCGCCAGACCGCCGCGCGCCGTCTCCTTGTACTTCACCTTCACGTTGCCCGCCACGCTGATCATGTCCTTGACCTGCGGATTGATGGTCAGTTGCGTCGTCCAACCGGCCAGCAGGGACTTCTGAGGGATTTTGTGCTGGACCTTGCTCCAGCCACGTCGACAGGCTGACGACGGACTCCCCGGCCTCCAGCCGCACGCTGGCGTAGGTGTGCCGCAGGACGTGGAACATGTTCGAGCGGGACAGCTCGAAGACGGGTGTACCTGCGGCCCCGCCCGCCGTAGTGCTGGACCTTCTCGCCCACGACCTTGAGCACGCCGGCGGCGAGGGCGGGCTTCCAGGTCCGCTCGTTCAGAGTTCGCCGGGCCAGTCGGCGTCGTCGCGGATCAACGCGCGGGCCAGGGAGCGGTAGAAGAGGAGCACACCGGGTTCCTTGGGGGAGAGGTGGCTCCGCTCGGCGAAGCGCGAGCCGGCTCCGCGCTGGACCGCCTGCAGGCCGCGCCGGTCCTCGCCGTTGATCACGGCGGCGTAGGCTTCGGCCTCCCTGCGGACGGCCTCGCGGTCCTGGCCCTCGATCATGGCCGAGGGCATCAACACCCCGCCCCGGACCAGGGTGCGGTCGATCGCCGACGGGATGAGGCTGAGCCAGATCACCATGTCGCCCGAGGCGGCCAGGCTGCCCGAGGGGAAGACGAAGAAGCCGTACAGATGGGCCCGCTCCTCCTCCGTGAGGTCCAGGATCACCGGCTCCAGCGGCGTCGAGTACCGGACCCGCATGCTGTCGGCCCACGGCGAGTCCGCGCGGACGGTCGTCTCCGCACCGCCCGGTGTGGTCGGCTGGAGGGTCTCCGGGTGGAAGCCCATGACGTGGTAGTTCTCGTGCGCGTTCTCGACGGCGATCTTCCAGTTGCAGTGCCATTCCTCGGTCCACCCGGCGACCTGGGTCAGCTCCGGCAGCCGGTAGTTGGCCAGGTCCTCGTCGATCCGCCGCAGGTGCGGCCCCAGTGGCTCGGCCGAGGCGTCGAGGTTCACGAAGACGAATCCCCGCCACTCCTCCACCGCGAACCGAGGCAGCCGGCACGTGGCCGGATCGAAGGCCGGATTCCGCTTCATGTGGGTGGCGCCGACCAGACGGCCGTCCAGTCCGTACCGCCACAGGTGGTACGGACAGGTGAACACGTCCGTGCGACCCGAACCCTCCTCCACCACCGGCATCAACCGGTGCCGGCACACCGGCGACAGCCCGCGCAGCACCCCGTCCTCGCCCCGGACGACCACGACCGGCTCGCCCGCCACCGAGAGCGCCACGTACGCCCCGGACTCCGCGAGCTCGTCCGCGTGAGCCACGAGCACCCAGGAACGCCCGAACACCCGCTCCCGCTCCGCCTCCCACAACTCCGGTGAGGTGAAGGCCGTCGGCGGCATGCTCAACGCCTCCGCGTCCGGCCCCAGATAGCGCTCCAGCTCCGCCACGATCTCCCCGACGTCCACGTCGGCCCTCCCTTCGTCCGGGTCCCGCGCAGGTCCGGCTCGGTCCCTCTTCGATCCCGTCCGGCCGACGGTGACCGCGCGCGCTGGGGAAACGGTCGCCGCCCGATCGAGCCGACACAGCACCGCCTCCACCCGTCCTGGGCGGTTTCTCCAGCCGGCCTTCCGACGATCCGTCCATGTACGGCGCTGACCTCACCGAGATCCACGATCTGATCCACGAGAGCCGCGGCAAGGACTACGGAGCCGAGGCAGGGGAGTTGACCCGTCGCGTGCGTCGGCTGCGGCCGGACGCGAGCTCCCTGCTCGACGTCGCCTGCGGCACCGGAGCACATCTGCGCCACTTCGCCGAACTCTTCGACCGCGTCGCGGGGATCGAACTGTCCGAGCCGATGGTCCACGCCGCGCGCCGCGCGCTGCCGGACGTCCCCGTTCACGTCGGCGACATGCGCGCCTTCGACCTCGACGGCCGGTTCGACGTGGTCACCTGCATGTTCGGCTCCATCGGCTACGCGACCACCGAGGACGAACTCCACGCGGTCCTGGCCGCGTTCGCCCGCCACCTGAACGCGAAGGGGGTGGTGGCGGTGGATCCCTGGTGGTTTCCCGAGACCTACCTCGACGGACATGTGTCGGCGGACGTGACGACCGCGGCGGGCCGGACGGTGGCCCGAGTCTCGCACTCTGCCCGCGAGGGGACCGCGTCCCGGATGGACGTCCACTACGTGGTGGCCGACGCCCGGGACGGCGCCCGGCACTTCACCGAGACCCACCACATCTCCCTGTTCACCCGCGAAGCCTACGAGACCGCGTTCCGCGCGGCCGGCCTCGCCGTCGAGTACGTCCCCGGCCCGCACTCCGGCCGGGGCCTCTTTCTCGGGGTCGCCCCGTGAGACCCGTACCGCAGGACCACGGGACGGGGCCGTCGCCGCGGCGCTCCGGACCCCTTGACGACCCGTCCGACGACTTTTGGCTGGGGGCAGCATGCGCGTCCTGTTCGTGACCTCTCCGGGCCTCGGCCACCTCTTCCCGACCATCCCCCTCGCTCAGGCCTTCCGCGCGGCCGGCCACCGCGTCCGGTACGCCACGGGTGGGCTCAGCCTGGCCGCTGCCGAGGCGGGCTTCGACGTCGTGGACGTCACCCCCGGCATGGACTACCTGCCCGTGTACATGCCGCAGGAGCCCGGGGCGGCCGACGGCACGGCCGACCACCCGATGTTCGCCGAGGACCCAGAGGACGCCGAACTGGCGACGCTCTTCGCCAGGGTGTCCGGCGTCATGGTGGACGGTGCCCTGGCGGCGGCCCGCGACTGGGCCCCCGACCTGGTCGTCGCACCGCCCCTCCAGGGCGCCGGCCGGCTCCTCGCCGCCGCGCTGCGCGTCCCGCTGATCGAGCCCCGTCTCGGCTCGTACGACAGCGGTGCCCGCCTGCGCACCCTGCTACGGGCCGGCATGGAACCCCACTGGGCCCGCCACGGCGTCACCGACGAACCCCCGGCCACCCTGCCCCTCACCACCCTCCCGCCGAGCCTCACCGCCCTGCTCCCCGAGGACCGCCGCACCCCCGAGGCCCGGCCGCTGCGCCACGTGCCCTACAACGGCGGGGCCGTCCTGCCCGACTGGCTGAGGGAACCCGCACGCGGACCGCGCATCGCCGTCACCCTCGGCACCATCGAGGCCCAATGGGGCGGCATCGCGATCCTCGGTCCGCTCATGGAGGCGGCCAGGGGCCTGGACGCCGAGTTCGTCCTGACCCTCGGCGGTGGCGACCCTGAGCTGCTGAAAGATGTCCCGCCCAACGTCCGCCTGGTCGACTGGGCCCCGCTCGACCTCCTCCTGGACGGCTGCGAGGCGATCATCCACCACGGCGGCAGCGGAACCATGCTGACGGCCGCCGCCGCCGGCCTCCCGCAGTGCGTCATCCCGCGCGGCTCCTACCAGCAGACCGGCGCGGACCTGCTGCCCGCCCGCGGCATCGGGATCGTGGCGGAGCCCGGGACTCTCGGCGCCGCCGAGTGCAGGACGCTGCTCGACGACGTGCGGCTGCGCGTGAACGCCCGGCAGGTCAAGGAGGAACTGCTCGCGATGCCCACCCCGGCCGAGACGGTCGGCCGACTCGTCGCATCCATCGGGTGAAAGCCCTCCCACACGAGCGAGGAAGACGATCACATGCTGACATCCGCAGATCTGACCGAGAGCGGCCTGCCCACCGAGGAGACCCTCCGCCGCTACCGCGACCAGGGATTCGTCCACCTCCGGTCGGTGCTCTCCGCCGACGAGGTGACCGACTTCCGGGCCGCCGCCGAGGAACTCCTGGCCAAGGAGGGCCCCGCGACCTGGGGTGCCTCCGAGGACGAGACCCAGGTCCACTACGTCGAGGCGGCCTGGCGCAAGCATCCCGAGCTGCGCCGCCTCGCCCTGCACCCCGTGGTCACCCGGATCGCCGAAGGACTGGCCGGCGGGCCGCTGCGGCTCTACGGCACCGACGTGCTCAAGAAGGACCCCCATGTCCACCTGCCCACCGTCGTCCACGACGACGAACCCGGACTGCCGCTCGCGGGCCTGACCCGGACGCTGACCGCGTGGATCCCCCTGGTCGACGTGCCCGTCGACCGGGGCTGTCTGATCTACGTCCCCGGTTCGCACCGGCGCGCGCCCGAACACCGTCAGGTCCACTTGGCCGACTTCCAGGACTACCGGCCGATGGAGGAGGTCTGGCCCGCGTACCCGTTCAGCCCCCGGGTCTCGGTCCCGATGCGCGCGGGCGACGTGGTCCTCCACGACTTCCGCACCGTGCACATGGCCGGGGTCAACACCGACGGCGAGCGTCGGCTCGCCTTCGCGTCCGTCTACATGGACTCCGACGCCACCTACCGGCCCGGGGTACAGGACCATCCGGTGGCCCACCTGACACCGGGCGCGCCCGTCGACGGGGACGACTTCCCCCTGATCGCCGCCGACCCCGGCACCACCCCGTGACCACGGCCCTCGCGGAGCTGGGGGAGCGGCTGCAGCGGGAGTACGGGACGCTCTGGCTCCACCGGCTCAAGGGCGACCCGTACGCCGCCCTGCTCTGCGACATCGACGACGACCCGGGCCCGCTGCGCGCCCGCGTTCGGGCCGCCGGGCGGCTGTGGCGCTCGGGGCCGGGCCCCTGGGTCACCGCCGACCCGGCCACCGTCGCGGCCCTGCTCGCCCATCCCGCCGTCGCACACGTCCCGGCGCTGCCGGGGGAGGCCGGTGTCACCGCCGTGGACGCCCCGGACGTCGGCCCGCTGTGCGCCCGGCTGCTGGACGCGGCGGGGCCGGAGTTCGATCTGGTCGCCGACTTGGCCGAGCCCCTGGCGACGGGCGCGCTCGCCGAGGTGTGCGCGATCCCCGAGCCCGAGCGCGGCCGGTTCGCCGAGGCCGTCGCGGCCTGCGGGACGGTCCAGGACGCGGTGGTGTGCCCGCAGCGCCTCGACACCGCCCGGCGCCTGGCCCCGGCCCTCGACACGCTGCGCTCCCTCCTCGACGTCGCCCCCGGCGCGACGGGCCCGGCGACGGTCACGATCGCCGCCCGCACCGGCGCCGACCTCGTCGCCCGCACCGCCCTGGCGGCCCGGTCCCTCCCGCCGGTGCACGAGGTCGGGCCGACGGTCAAGGAGGTCCTGCGCGCGGAACCGCCCACGTGGATCGCCGCCCTTGAGGCGAGCGCCGATCTGGAGCTCGCCGGGGCCCGCGTCGCCTCTGGAGAGCGGATCGCGGTCCTGCTCGACGGCGGGACCGGAGCGGAGGCGGTGCCCGCCCACCGCGCCCTGGCCCCGTTCCACCGCGCCCTGGCCGAGGCCGTGCTCGCGGCCCTGCGGGACCGGACCGCCGAACTCCGCTCCACGGCCCCCGCGGTGCGCAGGCCCCGGGCACCGCTGACCCGCGGCCCGGCCCGGATCCCCGTACGGGTGACGGCGGCGCCGACGCCGAGGAGAGGAGCAGAGCGATGAGGGTCCTGTTCACGTCGCTGGAAGGCAGCCACTTCCAGCTGCTCGCCCCGCTGGCCTGGGCACTGCGGACCGCCGGCCACGAGGTGCGCGCCGCCTGCGTCCCCGGCGTGGTGGAGACCGTCACCCGGACCGGGATCACCGCCGTCCCGATCGAGAGTCCGCCGTGGTACGAGGGTCTCGGGGAGTTCCACCGGGAGGGCATCGCCCACTTCGGCACCGCCGACCAAAACCGGGACCCGGAGCACGAGGAGACCTGGGAGGAGCAGCTCGGCTACGAGAGCGTCATCGTGCCCGCCCTCAACTCCCGCCTGAACTCGGATACGATGATCGACGAGCTGGTGGCCTTCGCCCGCCACTGGCGGCCCGACCTGGTCATCTGGGAGACGCTCTGTCTGGCCGGTCCGATCACGGCGCTCGCCGTCGGCGCGGCCCACGCCCGCCTGGTCTCCGGACCGGAACTGGCCATGCAGCTCGGTACCCGGCGGACCTTCCTGCGGCTCGCCGCCGAGCAGCCGCCCGAACACCGCGAGGACCCCACGGCGGAATGGCTGGACTGGACCCTGGAACGCCTGGGCGCCGGCGTCCGGTTCGACGAATCCGTGCTCACGGGCCAATGGACCGTCGACACCCGCCCGGCGAGTCTCCGCGAGGACGTGGGCGTGCCCACCGTCCCCGCCCGCTACATCCCGTACAACGGGCGGTCGGTCGTGCCGGCCTGGCTCCGCGAGCCGCCGGACCGGCCCCGGGTCTGCCTCACTCTCGGGGTGAGCATCGACAGCGGCTACGACCTGTGGGACCTGGACACGATCCTCGTCGGCATGCTGGACGCCCTCGCAGGGATGGACGTGGAGGTCGTCGCCGCGCTCTCCGAACGGCAGCGCGCCCATCTGCCGCCGCTCCCGGACACCGTGCGCGTGGTGGACCACGTCCCGATGCACGACCTGCTGCCGACCTGCGCGGCGGTCGTGCACCACGGCGGCTACCAGACCAAGGCCACGGCCGAGTTCCACGGCGTACCCCAGCTCCTCCTCACGGGATGGGAGTGGGTCACCGAGTCGATGGGCGCGGCGTACGAGAAGCAGGGCAACCTTCTCGCGCTCCCGCTGCGCGAGTTCACCCCCGAGCGCTTCCGCGAGAAGGTCGCGCGCGTGCTGGAGGATCCGTCGTTCGCCGAGCACGCGCGGCGGCTGCGGCGGGAGACCGAGGAGATGCCGACACCCAACGAGGCCGTCGCCGAGATCGAGCGGCTGACGGCCCGGTACGGAAAGGAACGGCGAGGAGCATGAGGCTCGCGGAGATCATGGCGGAGCTGGGGCGGTACCTGGACGACGACGCCCCCGAGCTGAGCGTGCCCCCTGCGGCCTTCACCTCGCCGGAGCTGTGGGAGGCGGAACGGGAACGGGTCTTCGGACGGTCCTGGCTCCTTGCCGCCCATGTCGACGATCTCGCCGCGCCGGGCGCGTCCGTGACCCTCGCGCCGGCCGGCCGGCCCGTCACCGTGACCCGGGCCGAGGACGGGACCCTGCGGGGCCGGTCCGCCCTCGGCCCGCACCGGCCGGCGCCGGCGGTGGAGGAGTGGCGGGGGTTCGTCTTCGTCAACCCCGACGCGTCCGCCGAGCCGTTGGCCCCGCACCTGCGGCGGATCGGCGAGGAACTCGACGCGTACCGGCTGCCGGAGATGACGCGGATCGCCGGCTGGACCGAGGAATGGCACTGCAACTGGAAGATCGCGGTCCAGAACGCCCACGAGAACTACCACGCCATGGGACTCCACCCCACCACCGTGGCACTCATCACCCCACCGGGCGGAGCAATGGAGGTGCGCGCCGAATCCCGCTGGGTGACCCGGCTCCTGAGCCCCTTCCGCGAACCGCTCGCGGCCACGGTGCTGCCGCTCTCCGACGAACAGCGCGCCACCATGTACAACTGCGTGGTCTTCCCCTGCGGCAGCCTCGCGGCCTTCGGCGACTCGGTCGTCTGGATCACCATGATCCCGCTGACCGTCGACCGGATCGAGGTCCGCGGCGGCGTGCTCATGCACCCCTCGGCGCTCGACGGTCAGGACCGCGACGCGCTCCGCGAGCAGAATGAGGAGGGCGCCGCGGTGGTCAACCGGGAGGACCGGCTCGGCATGGAGGCGGTCCAGCGAGTGGTCGGCTCCCGTTTCGCCGAGCGCGGCCATCTCTCCCCGAAGGAACCCGGGGTCATGGCCTTCTACCGTGGCCTCGCCCGGGCGCTGGTGACCGACTGACGAGCTGCCTCAGGCAGCCGGCTTCTCGAAGGCCCTGGGGTCGAAGCCGCCGAGCTCCGCCAAGGGGATCACCTCGAAGCGGAGGTGCGGGCTCAGAGGGTTCCCGTACAGCAGGCTGTTCAACTCCTCGTGCGAGTCGACCTCGTAGATCAGCAGGCCGCCGGAGGCGCCGACCCGGATCCAGTTGTGCCGGATCACTCCCTTGTCGACCAGCCCGGTGATGTACGCGAAGCCTTCGGGCAGCCGACGCCGGAACTCGTCGGCGGGGATTCCGGTCGGGGACTGGGTCGCAAGGACGGCGAACAGCGCCATCGTTCCTCCAATGCTCGGGGTCTCGACGCGCCCGAGTCTCGGCCGAACCGGTCACCGACTCGTCGACGACGGGTGGAGCGGCCGGCCGGCCGTGACCAGGGCCCCTCGTCGGATGCTCGAACGGGGCGGGGCAGCCTTGACCCCGTGAATCTCCTGGTCACCGGAGCGGCCGGCTTCATCGGCTCGGCCTACGTCCGCAAACTGCTGTCCGACGATCCGGCCGTCGGCGTCACCGTGCTGGACCGGCTCACCTACGCGAGCACCCTCGACAACCTCGACGCGTCCCATCCCCGACTGGAGTTCGTCCACGGGGACATCTGCGACCCCGCGCTGGTCGACCGCCTGATGGCCGAGGCCGACCAGGTGGTGCACTTCGCCGCGGAATCGCACGTGGACCGCTCCATCGAGGGAGCGGAGCCCTTCGTCCGTACCAACGTCCTCGGCACCCAGACACTCCTCGACGCGGCCCTCCGCCACGGCGTCGGCCCCTTCGTTCATGTCTCCACCGACGAGGTCTACGGCTCCGTCGACGAGGGCGCCTGGACCGAGGACAGCCCGCTGAGCCCCAACTCCCCCTACGCGGCCTCCAAGGCCGCCTCCGACGTGCTGGCCCTGGCCCAGCACCGCACCCACGGCCTCGACGTCCGCGTCACCCGCTGCTCCAACAACTACGGGCCCCGCCAGTTCCCTGAGAAACTGATCCCGCTCTTCGTCACCAACCTGCTGGACGGCGAGCCGGTCCCGCTCTACGGCGAAGGCACGAACGTGCGTGAGTGGGTGCACGTCGAGGACCACTGTGCCGGAGTCGACCTGGTCCGCACCCGTGGCCGCGCGGGCGAGGTCTACCACCTCGGCGGCGGCACCGAACTGACCAACCGTGAACTGACCGGGCTGCTCCTCGACGCCTGCGGGGCCGACTGGAGCCGGGTCCGGCGCGTGCCCGACCGCAAGGGCCACGACCTGCGCTACGCCCTGGACGACGGCAAGGCCCGCGCCGAACTGGGCTACCGTCCCAGGTACGCCTTCGCCGACGGCCTCGCCGCCACCGTCGCCTGGTACCGCGACAACCGGGACTGGTGGGGGCCGCTCAAACGCCAGCTGCGCGGCCCGGCGGCCACCCCGGACCGGACCCCGCGATGAGGTGGCTGGTCACCGGCGCGGGCGGGCTCCTCGGCCACGAGGTCACGAAGGCCCTGGCGGCCGAGGGCGCGGACGCGGTCGGCCTTGACCGGCGCGCGCTGGACATCACCGACCCGGGTGCGGTCGCCGAGGTCTTCGCCCGGCACCGCCCCGACCTCCTGGTCAACTGCGCCGCCTACACGGCCGTGGAGGCCGCCGAGACCGACGAGGACGGGGCCCTCCGCGTCAACGGGGACGGCCCCCGACACCTGGCCGCCCTCTGCGCCCGCCACGACACCCGCCTGCTGCACCTCTCCACCGACTACGTCTTCTCCGGCGATGCCAGGTCCCCGTACGCCGAGGACCACCCCACGGCCCCCCGCAACGCCTACGGGCGGAGCAAGCGGGCGGGCGAGCGGGCCGTCCTCGGCCTGCTGCCGGACCGTGGCGCGGTGGTCCGCACCGCCTGGCTCCACGGGGCACACGGGCCCAGCTTCGTCCGCGCCATGACCGAGAGGGCGCGGGCCGGCGGCCCCGTGGACGTCGTGGCCGACCAGGTGGGGCAGCCGACGTGGGCGGCGGACGTGGCGCGGCTCCTGCTCGCCCTCGGACACGCCCCGGGGGCGCGCGGGATCTTCCACGCCACCAACGCGGGCCGGGCCACCTGGTACGAGCTGGCGCGCGAGGTGTTCCGGCTCGTCGGTGCCGACCCCGACCGGGTGCGGCCGGTCCCCGGCGCCGCCTTCGGCGGGCGGGCCCCCCGGCCCACGTACACCGTCCTCGGACACGACCGCTGGCGCGAGGCCGGCATCCCGGCGCCGCGGCCCTGGCGCGAGGCCCTGGCCGAAGCCCTGGACCGACACATCTGACCGGCACATCTGACCGGCGCGCCCGACCGGTACGTCGCCGGTTCAGCCGGCCGACCGGTGACGCGCGGTCAGCTCCTCCAGCACCGGAACCAGCTCGGCGGGCGTGGGCATGGCCCGGACCTCCTCCCGCAACCGCGCCGCGTTCCGCGCGAACGACGGCTCGTCCAGCACCCGCGTCACCAGCTCGCGCAGCTCCTCCGGGGTGAGCGGACCGGCCCCGGAAGGCCGCACTCCCGCCCCCGACCGCTCGATCAGCTCCGCCCGAGGGTGGATGTCCCACAGGTCGTTGGGGACGACGACCTGCGGGACGCCGTGCACCAGCGCGTTCTGCGAGGTACCGAACCCGCCCTGGTGCACGATCGCCGAGCACGACGGCAGCAGCGCGTCCAACGGCACGAAGTCCACCGCCCGTACGTTGTCGGGCACGCGGCCGACCTTGGCCAGCTGCCCGCCGTCCAGGGTCGCCACCACCTCCGCGTCCAGCTCGCCCAGCGCCTCCAGGAGGGCCGGCACGGACGCCTGGTCACCGCCCATCACCTCACGGAAGGAGAGGCCGAGGGTGAGGCAGACCCGGCGCCGGGCGGGCGGCTCGCGCAGCCACTCCGGCAGCACCGCCCGCCCGTTGTACGGGACGTGCCGGACGGGGACCCACGGCAGCTCCGTGGGCGGACGCAGCGAGGCAGGGGTGGGGTCGACGGTCCACTGGCCGGTCACCAAATCCTCGCTGAACCCGCCGCCGTACCGGGCCGCCGTCCACTCCAGCCACTCGGCGAGTGGGTCCTCGCGCAGCTCCTCGGGCCGCGCGGCGAGCGACGTCAGGTGCCGCTCCCGCATGGTGCCCACCAGGTCGAGCCCGTAGAGGAGACGCGCGTGCGCCGCCCCGCAGGCATGGGCGGCGATCGACCCGCCCATCATGAGCGTGTCCCAGACCACCAGGTCGGGCCGCCATCGACGGGTCAGCGCGACCAGGTCGTCCACGGTCTCCTCGGCCGCGAAGTTCTGGAAGATGGCCGAGGTCATCACCGTGAAGAGGCCGTCCAGGAAGTCGGGGGTCAGCCGCTCGGGCCGGTCCTCCGCCATCCGCATCAGCTCCTGGGCGTCGGGCGGCTCTGTCAGCCGCTCGGCCGCCTTCTCCTGCCGACGCCGCAGCTCCTCCACGGACTCGTCCTGGGCCAGCGGGGGTCCCACCGGGGTCGCGGGCAGCCCGGCCGCGGTGATGGCGTCCAGCAGATCGGGCTGGCTGGCGACGCGCACCTCGTGGCCGGCGGCACGCAGGGCCCAGGCCAGCGGCACCTGGACGTAGAAGTGGGGACGGGCGGCCAGGGTCACAAACAGCACACGCATGGCGGCGAGGCTAGGGGCCGGGTCTCGACCGGGCCTCGACTCTCGTTGGTGCCCCGTCGGGGGCGTCGAGCCGCCGTCAGCGGGCCGGCAGCCAGGCCTCGTCGTCGGTGGCGTGCGCCAGGACGCGCTGGAGGAGCCGCCGCAGGGTCTCGGCCTCCTCCGGGCTGAGATCGCCGAGCAGCTCCGCCTCCACCCGCTCCAGCGGCCCGTCGATCCGGGTCAGCAGATACTGCGCCGTGTCGGTGATCTCCAGCCGGCGCGAGCGGTCGTCGGCGCCGGGGCGGCGACGCACATGGCCCGCCTCCACGAGCTCGTTGACCAGTTGGTGCACCGACTGCCGGGCGATGCCGAGCTGGCGGGCCAGTTCCGCCATCGTCAGCTCGGGTTCCAGCGCGAGCTGGGTGAGCAGGCCGTACTGACGCACAGTCAGGTCGTAGTCGGTCAGCCGCTCGTCGACCCGACGCGTCGCCACCGTGCTCGCCACGGCTAAGAGATAGGGGATGTGGGTCCTCACCAGGGATTCACCTCGACCGTGCGGAGACCGTGATCTTCTCCGTCCGACGGTATGTCATGAGGCGCCGCGCCGCCCGGGAGACCGATGCGCGGCGACCAGCCGTTCCAGGGTCGGGACGATCTCCCCGGGCGTCGGCGTCCCGAGCATCTCGGCGCGGACCCGGGCCGCGTTCCGCGCGAACGACCCGTCGTCGAGCACCCGCGTCACCATCGCGCGCAGCCGGCCGGCCGTCAGCTCCTCCGGCGGGCAGGCCAGCGCCACCCCGGCCGCCCGGGCCCGCTTCGCTCGCGGGGTGTTGCACCACATGCGGGCCGGGACCACGACCTGGGGTATGCCGTGGGCCAGGGCGGTCAGGAACGTACCGGCCCCGCCGTGGTGGATGATCGCCGAGCAGCTCGGCAACAGCTCGTTCAGCGGTACGAAGTCGACCGCCCGTACGTTCGGCGGCAGCGGGCCCAACGCGGCGAGCTGTTCGGCGTTGAGCGTGGCCACCACCTCGACGTCCAGATCGGCCACCGCCGCCAGCAGCTCCCCGACCGAGGCCTGGTCCTCGCCGACCACCTCCCGGAAGGAGACGCCGAGGGTCAGACAGATCCGGCGCCTGCCGGGAGTCTCGTCCAGCCAACCGGGCACGACCGCGGTGCCGTTGTACGGCACGTACCGCACCGGGACGCGGGGGACGTGGAGGGGCAGGGCGAGGGAGGTGGGGACCGGGTCGACGGTCCACTGGCCCACCACCAGCTCCTCGTCGAACCCCCGGCCGGGGCCTTCCAGACCGTGCCGCTCCAGGACGTGCCCCAGCCACTCCTCCAGCGGATCGTCCCGCAGCTCCGCGGGCAGCCGGTCGAGGACGTCCCGGTAGCGCTCGCGCAACAGGCCCACCAGGTCGAGCCCGAACATCAGCCGGGCGTGCGCGGCGCCGGAGGCGCGGGCGGCGACCGGACCGGCGTAGCTCATGGTGTCCCAGACGATCAGGTCGGGCCGCCAGTCCCGGGCGTACGCGACCAGGTCGTCGATCATGCGGTCCGGCACCGTGTTCCGATGCACCAGCGGCGTCCACGCCGCGAACACCCCGTGCAGATGCTCCGGAGTCAGCCGCTCGGGGCGTAGCTCGCCCGGATCGAGGACCCGCAGCCAGGCGTCGTCGCGCAGCTCGTCCACCAGGTCCGTGTCGTCCGGGTTCATCTTGGCCGCCACGTGCAGGGGATCGCCGACCGGCACCGCCGTCAGACCGGCCCGGGCGATGTCCTCGGCCACGTCCGGCTGGGTCGCGACGCGGATCTCGTGACCGGCCGCGCGCAGCGCCCACGCGAGCGGGACCTGAGCGGCCACATGGGTGGCGGCGGCGAACGGCTGGAACAGGACGCGCATCGGTGCTCCCTCTCGGACGTACGGCGTCGGTCGACGGACGGGATCAGGTGAGGGAGAGCCCGCCGTCCACCGGAACCACCGTCCCGTTGGCGTAGGCGGCCTCCGGCCGGGTGAGCTGGACGATCCACCAGGCCATCTCCTCGGGGCGGCCGACCCGGCCGCTCGGGGTCCGGTGGGCGATCTCCCTCAGGAAGGCCGCGTACTCCGGGTCGGCGCCGCTCCGTTCGGGCCCGCCGGGTCCGGCGATGTCGGTCACGCCGGGAGCGAGTCCCACGACCCGGATGCCGCGCGGGGCCAGCTCGACGGCCCAGGTGCGGGTGAGGAAGTCCAGGGCGGCCTTCGCGGCCCCGTACAGGCCGTTGTCCGGCCAGGACCGCAGGCCGACCGCCCCGGAGGAGCCGATGTTCACCACGGTGCCGGACCGCTGCGCCAGGGGCTCCAGCGCGGCCCGGGTGAGCAGGATCGGGGCCAGGAGGTTGGTGTGGAGCTGCCGTTCGGCCTCCGCCCGGTCCAGGGCGGCCAGCGGGCGGTATCCCATCGCGGCCGCGTTGTTCACCAGGACGTCGAGCCGGCCGAGGACGTCCAGGGCCGTCCCGACGATCCGGTCGGGTGCGTCCGGCGCGGTGACGTCGGCGACCAGAGCCGTGATGCTCGGGTGCCCGCCGGCGGTCTCGGCCACGGTGGCCTCGGTGCGGCCGACGACGAGCACCCGGTCGCCCCGCTCGGCGAAGGCGCGGGCCGTGGCCCGGCCGATGCCGGTGCCGCCGCCGGTGATGACGATCCCGCGCGCGAAGCCGTCCCCGGACGGCTCCGCGCTGTCGATTCCCTCGGTTCGCGTGGTCATGTCCGGCAGCATCGGCAGCGGCCCTCGCAAGCTTCTCGACGCCCGAGCAGCGAAGCGGACCAGCGAGGCCCGGCCGCCGTGGCCGGCGCCGGTCGCCCGGTCGCCGGGCTCAGCCGCCCATCGCCGATGCGACCAGTTCCGTGGCGAGCGCCGCCGGTGACGGCGCCTCCGCGACCTCCTCTCGGAGCCGAACGGCCGCCGCCCGGTGGGCGCCGTCCTCGATCAGCCGCTCGACACCGGCCCGTATCGTCGCCTCGTCCGCCAGGTGCCCGGGCGTGTGCAGCGCCGCACCGGTGGCGGCCACCCGCTCCCCGGTCACCTGCTGCTCCGCCGCGAAAGTCGCGACGAACTGCGGCACCCCCGCCCACAGAGCGGTCAGCGCGCTGCCGCTGCCCCCGTGGTGCACGACGGCGTCACACCCCGGCAACACGGCGGCCAGCGGCAGGTTCTCCACCACCCGGACCGAGGCGGGCACGTCGCCGAGCGCGGCCACGTCTCGCGCCGTCGCGGTCAGCACGACCTCGGCGTCCAGGCCGTCGAGGGCGGCGACGATCCGCGGGAGCAGATAGGAGTCGGGCCCGGAGACCGTGGACAGGGCGGTGGACCAGGTCACACAGACCCGGCGACCCTCCGGCGGCCGGGCGGTCCACGCCGGGGCAGGACCGGCGCCGTTGTACGGGACGTAGCGGACGGGCAGCCGTTCGGCCTCGACCGGCACCTTCAGCGACGGCGGGTTGGGGTCCACCACCCGCTCGATCATGCTCACGTCGAACGTGCCCAGACCGTACCGGGGGAACGCGCCGCTGTGATCGGTGGGGAGGATCCGCATGTGGTCGGGGTCGTGCGGGCTCGCCGGGCCCCACAGACACAGCGCCGCCGGAACCTCCAGCACCTTCGCCACGAGCAGCCCCTCAAGGCTCCCGGGATCGTGCAGGACCAGCCGCGGCCCCCAGTCCCGGGCGTACGCCACGGCCGCGTCGAAGCTCCGGGCGGCCGAGTCCGCCAGCTCCGGAGCGATCTCCCGCTCGAAGCGAGCGGTGTCGAACGCGTCGAGGTGGTCGACGCGTTCACCGGTCAGCGGGTGCGGAGGCAGCCACGGGTACGGCCAGATCCCCGCCACCGCCTCCGCGTGGTATTGCAGGCGCAGCCGCAGGACCTCCTCCATCCCCCCGAGGACCGGGACGGGCACCAGCCCGGCCCGGCCCACGGCGGCAGCCTGCCCGGGTGCGCACAGCACCCGGACCTCGTGGCCCGCCGCCTGGAGGGCCCAGCCCAGGGGCACCATGGCCGCGTACTGGGTGGGCCACGAGGACACGGTGAACAGAACGCGCACGATCGATTCCCTTCGTCTCGCTCGGCGCCGGGTCACTTGGCGCCGAGGGCGGTCCACACGTCGGCGTCCATCCACGCCGGCAGGGTGTCCTCGCCGTTGGTCCCCTTCTCCACGAAGACGATGTTGTGGTACGCGTGCACGCCGGTGACCGTGCTCTGGGTCGGGGTGGGACGGGTGACCGCGGGATCCCGGTGCTCCCGGTGGTGAAGGTCGTCGATCAGCCCCTTGACCAGCCCGAGCGAGGTGTCGGGGCCGGCGACTCCACCCGCGCTGCCGCCGAAGTCGGTGAAGTAGGCGGTCTGCAGGTCCTCGATCACGTAGAGGCCGCCGGGGCGCACGTACGGGAACAGGGCCCGGAACGAGGTCCGCACGTGCTCGTTCACATGACTGCCGTCGTCGATGACGATGTCGAACGGTCCGTGGTCCCGCGCCAACGCGGTCAGGTACTCCGGGTCGTTCTGGTCGCCGACGAGCGCCGTGAGCCGGGGCTCGGTCAGCGCGGTCTTGTCGTAGATGTCCAGGCCGAAGACGGTGCCCCGGGGGAAGTACCGCTTCCACATCTTCAGCGAGCCGCCGCCGAGGTCGTCGTCGAAGCCGCCGATCCCGATCTCCAGGACACGCACCGGCCGGTCCCGGTACGGGGCGAAGTGGCGCTCGTAGTGGGCGGTGTACCAGTGGAAACTGGCCCACTTGTCCGAGCCGTAGCGGATGGACAGCTCGCCCAGATCGGGGCAGCGCCCCGTGCAGCCGGCCATCAGCGTGGCCGTGGCCTGGGACGCCGCGCGCAGCACGGTGTTCATCTCGGCGAGGAGTTCGCGCACCTGCTCCGGGTCCTCGGGCGTGGGCACGAAGGAGTTGCGGAAGTCCCCGGTGCGCGGGGAGTCCGCCGGCCCGAAGAGCCGGCGGACCAGCCCCGCGGCGGTGAAGGTCACCCGAGAGCGCACCCGCGCGGAGTCGTCCTCGACGACCCGGATCGGCTCGTCGCGCACCATGCGCAGCGCGACGCCGTGCCGTTCCCCGCCGTGCGTGACGTCCAGGGCCACGTCGACGGAGGCGGTGTTGGCCGGCTCCGGGCAGCGGAAGAGCACCTCCTCGACGAGGACGCGCGCCACCTCGGCCAGACCGACGTCCTTGAGCAGGGCGTCGATCTCGTCGTCGGAGCCGGCTCCGGCTCGGATCAGTCGTCGGATCACTGCGTTCTGTGCGGCATCCACCATGACGGCGTTCCCATCGGTCCACGGAGAGGGTCACGGACACCGTCTGCGGGTCTCCTGGAAACCCGCTCAACCGCCACTGAACGCCGCCACCGGCGAGGCGCCTTCGGACGCGGCCTAGAAGTCCGCGCGGTGGTCGGCCACCCACTGGGCGAAGGTACGGGCGGGCCGTCCCGTGACCTGTTCGGCGGTCGGCCCCACCGGCACGTCCACCGGGTCCTGGAGCAGCCAGTCCACGGCCTCCGCCGGCATGCCCTGCCCGAGCCACAGGGCGCGGGCCCCGTCCACCGTCAGCTCGTCGAAGCGGATCGCGCGGCCGAGGGCCTCGCCGAGGTCGCGCACCTGCTCGTACTTGGTCAGGGACTGGGGCCCGGCGAAGGAATACGCCTTGCCCACGTGCCCGTCCTCCAGCAGCGCGGCCAGCGCCACGTCGGCGATGTCGGCCTCGTGGACGGGGGCGCTGCGGGTGCCTCCGAACGGTGCGCGGACCACGTTCTCGGCCCGGATCGAAGGGGCCCACCAGCTCAGCACGTTGGCCATGAACTCGCCGGGCCTGACGTGCGTCCACTCCAGGCCGGACGCCTCCACGGCGCGTTCCACCGCGGTGTGGTGGTCGCCGCTGTAGTCGCCGTCGGCGTACTCGGCCGACACCGAGGAGAGCACGACGATCCGCCGTACGCCCGCCGTCGCCGCCCGCGCGGTGAACTCCTCGGCGGTGCCGGGCAGGGGGAAGAGGTACACCCGGTCGACGCCGGCGAGGGCCGCGTCCAGGCTCGCCGGATCGGCCAGGTCGCCGCGGACCACCTCCACCCCGGCCGGCAGCGCCGCCTTCTCCGGGGCACGGGTCATCGCCCGCACCCGTACGCCCGCCGCCAGCAGCCCCGTCACCACGTGCCGGCCCACGTTCCCCGTGGCACCCGTCACCAGAACGGTCATCTCGCTTCTCCTTCGCTTCTCGTCAGGGCACCGAGCCCTTCGGTGCCGCTGTCCTGTCCTGCGGCGGGCACGGACCCGCCGACGTTTCCGGGCCGTCCTGACGGACGGCTCGAACCGCGGTCGACACGGGCCGTCCAGCGCATGTCGAGCGCCCGTTGCCACCCTCGTGCCGCGTACGCACACTCGATGTCACGATCCGGGAGGGACCATGACCGGCACCGAAGGACGGGTCGCCGTCGTCACCGGGGCGACCAGCGGTATCGGCCTCGCCGTGGCGCGATCGCTGGGCCGGGACGGGCTGCGGATCTTTCTCTGCGCCCGTGACGCCGACGCGGTCGCGCAGACCGTCAAACTGCTGCGCGAGGAAGGCGTGGACGCCGACGGGCAGGCCTGCGACGTGCGCTCCACCGAGCAGGTGAACGCCTTCGTACGCGCCGCGGTCGACCGGTACGGCTCGGTCGACGTCCTCGTCAACAACGCGGGCCGCAGCGGGGGCGGGCCCACCGCCGAGCTCACGGACGAGCTGTGGCTCGACGTCATGGACACCAACCTCCACAGCGTGCTCCGGGTGACCCGGGCCGCCCTGACCGCCGGAGGCATGCTCGAGCGCGGCTGGGGCCGGATCGTCAACATCGCGTCCACCGGCGGCAAGCAGGGTGTGGTGCTCGGCGCCCCTTACTCGGCCTCCAAGCACGGTGTCGTCGGCTTCACCAAGGCGCTGGGCCTCGAACTGGCCAAGACCGGCGTCACCGTCAACGCGGTCTGCCCGGGGTACGTCGAGACGCCCATGGCCGAGCGGGTCCGCGCCGGGTACGCGGTGGCGTGGGACACCACCCCCGAGGCGGTGCTCGAACGCTTCGAGGCGAAAATCCCGTTGGGCCGGTACACCGCCCCCCAGGAGGTGGCGGGCCTGGTCGGCTATCTGATCGGCGACACGGCCGCGTCGATCACCGCCCAGGCCCTCAACGTCTGCGGAGGCCTCGGCAACTACTGATCAAGGCCGGTCACGGGCGGCAACCGCGCACCTCGGTCTGCCCGTTCACCGCCGACCCGCCGACCCGCCGACCCGCCGACCCGGTCCCGTCACATCGGATCGTCTCCTCGGCGCACGTCCGGATCCGGGTCGGCGGGCGTCCCCTTGAGCTCGTGGAAGCCGGGGGTGCCCGCCACCAGCAGCGTCCCGTCCCACAGCCGTCCCGCTTCCTCCCCGCGCGGCAGGCGGGACAGGACCGGCCCGAAGAAGGCCAGCGGAGGGAGGCCCGGCTCCGCCGGGTCCGTCACCGCGACGACCGGCGTCCCGGGGCGCGGGCCGAGGAGCCGCACGGCCTCGGCGTGCGAGGACCGCAGCTCCCCGTCGTACGCGGTCGAGCCGCCGGCCGCCGCCAGGTCGGCCGGCAGCCCGGCGTCGGCCAGGGCGTCGGCCGGATCGTTGATCCATTTCTTGCTCCTTCCGGCGTCCCCGCCGGTGCCCGAGTCTGCCCAGAGGGCGGCGTGGAAGCGGGCCAGCGCCTCCTGCCCGTGGTGGTGTAGGACGGCCGTGCCGATCCGCACCGGCACCATGAGGAACCCCGTGGGATCTCCCTCGGGATCGTCGTCGGACCCCTCGTTGAGGATGGCCAGGCTCATCAGGTGCCGGCGCAGGTGGAGCGGGCGCACCCGGGCCGCCTCCTGCAACCAGCGGGAGGTGAGCCAGGTGTACGGGCAGGCGGGGTCGAGCCACACGTCCACGGTGCGCGGGCCGGGGGGCCGGACGGCCGGAACGGCTTCGGCGGTCACGGGTGGGGTGCTCCTTCCGGTCGTTCGAGAGGGCCGGGTGCGCGGGCGTCGCGTCACACGGTGGCGTTGCGCATGCCGCGGATGCCCGCGACGACCCCCAGGACTGCGATGGCCGCCGCCGCGACGATCCCGTACAGGACGCCCGCCTCGGCGAACCGACCGTCGAACAGGGTGCGTTCGGCCTCGACCACGTAGGTCACGGGGTTGATCCGGCTGAGGACGTAGAGCCAGGCCGGCGCGGAGGCCTCGGTGATGGGCAGCAGGACCCCGGAGAGCAGCAGCAGCGGGAAGAAGATCACCTGCTGGACCCCGTAGAACAGGGTCTGCTGCTTGCGGGAGTGGAGCGCGAGGGTGAAGGAGAGGGCCCCGATCCCGACGCCGAAGACGGTCAGCAGCGCCAGTCCGGCCAGGGCGCCGAGCGGGTGCAGCCGGAAGTCGGTCGGCAGCAGCAGGACGAGGATCAGCACGGCCTGTGCCAGCAGGACGACGACTTCCTTGAGGGCCCGGCCGACGAGCATCGAGGCCCGGTTGAGCGGGGTGACGAGCATCCGCTCGAAGGCGCCCGAGGACATCTCGTTGAGGAGCGAGGCGCCGGCCCCCGCGGTGGCGGAGAGGCCGAGCAGGACGAGCATGCCGGGCACGAACCACTGCCAGGGGGAGCCCGTGCCCGTGCCCCCGCCGGCGCCCATGTCCGTGAGCAGGGGCGCGAAGAGGGCGAGGAAGAGGAAGGGCAGCATCATCGTGAAGAGGAGCCCCGCGGGCTGCCGCAGCTCGGGCCCCAGTTCGCGGGCGAACGCGGTCCGGGTGTCGGTGATCACCTTCATGGTCAGGCTCCGTCGTGCGTGGTGGTCGGGGCGGTGGCGTCGGAGCTCTCCCGCAGGGTGCGGCCGGTGAGGGAGAGGAAGACGTCGTCGAGGGTGGGGCGGGTGAGCCGGGCGGTGATCGCCCGTACCCCGGCCGTCTCCAGGTTTCGCAGCAGGAGCGGAAGTTGGGTGTCGCCGTGCGGTGCGCGCACCCGCACCTCGGTTCCTTCGGCGGTCACCTCGTGGACGGTGGGCAGGGCGCGGGCGAGTTCGACGGCCCGGTCCGCGTCGGCGCGGTCGGCGGTCCCCACGGTGATGCGGTCTCCGGCCAGGTCGGCCTTGAGCTGCTCCGGGGAGCCGTCGGCGATCACCCGGCCGTGGTCGACGACCATCACCCGTTCGGCCCAGAGGTCGGCCTCCTCCAGGTAGTGGCTGGTGAAGACGACGGTGGTGCCGAGCTCCTTGTGCAGCCGCAGCACGTGTTCCCAGATGTTGGCGCGGCTGTGCGGGTCGAGTCCGGTGGTGGGCTCGTCGAGGAAGAGCAGTTCCGGCTCGTGGACCAGGGCCATGGCGATGTCCAGGCGGCGGCGCTGGCCGCCCGACAGGGTGCCGACCGTCCGCTGGGCCAGGCCCTCCAGTTCGAGGGCGGTGAGCAGGCGCTCGGCCCGCGCGCGGGACTCGGCGCGGCCGAGACCGTAGGCGCGGCCCTGGGTGACGAGTTCGTCGGCGACCCGGAAGTTGCTGCCCGCGCTGTTTCCCTGGCCGAGGTAGCCGATGCGGTGGCGTACGGCGGCGGGGTCGGCCACGACGTCGTGGCCGGCGACGACGGCGGTGCCCGAGGACGGCGGAAGCAGGGTGGTCAGCATCCGCAGACTGGTGGTCTTGCCGGCGCCGTTCGGCCCGAGGAAGGCGACCACGGAGCCGGCTTCGATGTCGAGGTCGAGACCGCGCACGGCTTCGACGGTCTCTCCCTTGGCGCGGAAACTGCGGGTGAGCCCGCGGGTGTGGATCATGGGTTCTCCCGTAGAGGTTCATGGAGGGGTGTCACGGGGTTACGGGCTGCGCGGGGACCGGCCGGCTCGGTCCCGGGCAGGTTGAGGGAAGGGCAGATGCTCTGGGCCCTTGACTTCTTCGAGCTTAGAAGCGTTAATCACGTCTTTGTCAGCTTCCTTGACGGTTTCGATCCGCCCTTCGATCCGCCCTTCGAACGGGGCGCCGCGGCGCGTACCAGCGCCTCTCCACCGACCTGCCAGCGACCTGCCAGGGACCGCCTCCAGGCTGGCCGCCGACATGGCGAACGGCCGCGGGCCGGACGGGAAGGTCGGTGTCCCTCTTGGTACGACTCACACGCAGACGAATGCTGGGGCTCTCGGCTGCCTCCGGGAGCGCCGCGCTCCTCGGTGGCCCGGCCGCCGCCGCGTCCCCGGCCGGCCCACCCGGTGCCCCACCGGCCGGCCCGCCTGCCGTCACGGGCCCGCCGGCCCTGGGCCCGGTCGTGCTCGGGCCGGACGATCCCCGGTACGTCGAGCTCACCAGGCGTGGGTACAACGGCCGGTTCACGGGCTCCCCGGACGTGGTGCACCTGGTCGGCTCGGCCGACCAGGTGGTCCGGGCGGTGGAGGAGGCGGCCCGCGCGGGCAGGCGGATCGCGGTCCGCAGCGGCGGACACTGCTTCGAGAACTTCGTGGACGACCCCGCCGTACGGGCCCTGATCGACGTCTCAGAGATGGCGGCCGTCTCCTACGACCCGGAGCGTCGGGTCTACGCCGTCGAGTCCGGCGCCACGCTCGGGCGGGTCTACCGGACCTTCTATCTCGGGTGGGGCGTGACCCTGCCCGGCGGCGGTTGTCCGGCGGTCGGAGTCGGGGGCCATGTCGCCGGCGGCGGGTACGGGGCGCTCTCCCGGCGGTACGGGCTGGTCGTCGACCACCTGTACGGGGTCGAGGTGGTCGTCGCCGACCGGTCGGGCAGGGCTCGACAGGTCACCGTCACCCGAGACTCGACCGGCGCCGAGCGCGAGCTGTGGTGGGCCCACACCGGCGGTGGCGGAGGCAACTTCGGCGTCGTCACCCGCTATCTGTTCCGCTCGCCCGGCGCCGCCGGAGCCCCGGGCGACCTGCTGCCCAGGCCGCCCGCCGCCGTGCGCTCGGTCTCCGTCGGCTGGCAGTGGCAGGACCTGGACCGGGAGGCCTTCACCCGGCTCCTGCGCGCCCACGGGGAGTGGCACCGACGGCACGCCGGACTCGACTCGCCCTACGCGGAGCTGTCGAGCGGGCTCACTCTGGGCCACCGGACGAACGGGCGGATCACGGTGGACGCCGCGCTCGACGTCGACCGACCGCGGTCGGAGGAACTCCTGGACGCCTTCGTCGCCGAGCTGACGGCTGCGGCCGGAGTCCCGCACACGACGGCCACGGCCACCACACCGTGGCTGAAGTCGGTCCTCGGAGGCGTGCAATGGCCCGGCGGGGCCCGGTTCAAGTCGAAGTCCACGCTGCTGCGGCAACCCTGGAACGACCGCCAGATCGGTGTGCTCCACGACCATCTCGGACGGGGCGGCGAGGAGTTCGCCACCGCCGCCGTCTACCTCACCTTCCTCGGCGGACGGATCAACGCGGTCGCCCCGGAGGTCACCGCCATGCCCCACCGGGACTGCCTCTTCAGCGCCGTGCACGAGACCCTCTGGGGCGAGGAGGAGCAGACCGAGCGCCAACTGGCATGGGTCCGGGGCCTCTACCGCGAACTCCATGCCGACACCGGCGGAGTCCCGGTGCCGAACGCGGCCAACGGCGGCGCCTACGTCAACTACCCCGACACCGATCTCGCCGACCCGCGGTGGAACACCTCCGGCGTGCCCTGGAGCACCCTCTACCACCGCGGTCAGTACGAGCGGCTGCGCCGGGTCAAGGAACGCTGGGACCCGCTCGACCTGTTCCACCACGCGCTGGGCGTCCGCCCGCCGGCCCGTCCGCCGGCCGGCTGACCGCCCCACCCCCGGCGGACCGGGCACCCCCCGTGCCGAGTTGTCGTCGAGTCTCCGACGAGAGGCGGCACCCAAGCTGGCTCCGCTCACCCCGAGCGGAGCCGGACGGAGGACCATGTCACAGTCCCGAACCCACCACACCGAGCACACGATCGCGGTGGCCGCGCCGGCGCGCCGCGTCTTCGACCTGATCGTCGACGTCGGCCGCTGGCCCGAGACCTTTCCGCCCACCGTGCACGTCGAACACGTCGAGCGGAGCGAGACCGAGGAGCGCATCCGGATCTGGGCCACCGCCAACGACGAGGTCAAGACCTGGACCTCGCGCCGGCTCCTCGACCACGACCGGCTCAGCGTCCGCTTCCGGCAGGAGGTCTCCCAGCCGCCCGTGGCCGCCATGGGCGGTGAGTGGATCGTCGAGGAGATCTCCGCCACCGAGAGCCGGGTACGGCTGCTCCACGACTTCCGGGCCGTCGCCGACGACCCCGAGAAGACGGCCTGGATTGAGCGGGCCGTCGACGGCAACAGCGGCGCCGAGCTGGCCGCGCTGCGCACCGCGGCCGAACAGGCCGAGGCCCGCGCCGACCTGGTCCTGACCTTCGAGGACACGGTCGAACTCACCGGCGGCGGCATCAAGGACGCCTACGCCTTCGTCAACGAGGCGGACCTCTGGCCCGAGCGGCTCCCGCACGTGGCCGACACCGCCATGACGGAGGACGTCCCCGGAGTGCAGACCCTTGAGATGGAGACCCGGTCACCGGACGGATCCACCCACACCACGGGCTCCGTCCGCATCTGCTTCCCCCACGACCGGATCGTCTACAAGCAGCTGCGCACCCCCGCCCTGATGACGGCCCACACCGGACGGTGGCTGTTCCAGGAGGACGCGCGGGGCGCACGGATCACCTCCGTCCACACCGTGGTTCTCAACGAGGAGGCCGTCCCGACCGTCCTGGGACCGGACGCCTCCCTCGCCGACGCCCGCGCGTTCGTGCGGAACGCCCTGAGCCGTAACAGCACGACCACCATGGAGCACGCCGTCGCCCACGCCCGTGGTCAGGGCGCCTGACGTAGCTCCGCCGGAAGCCACCGGACGACAAGGGAGGGGGAGGACCGGGTCACCCCGGTCCTCCCCCTCCCTTCGGCACGCCCCTCCTCACTCCTTCGCGCCGCCGAGCGTCGCGTGGGAGAGCCAGTCCACCGCGTCGGGGTAGGTGAACGGGTGCATGAACGCGCCCGCCCTGACGTCCCGGTAGAGCCGGGCCAGCGGATGGGACCCCGAGTAGGACGCGCCGCCGATCACCGACAGAGAGTCGGAGACGATCTCCGGCGCCAGCCGGTTCACCATCAGCTTGGCGCGCTGGAAGTCGAACATCATGCGTCGGCCGCGTTCCACCGGATCACCGTCGAACTCGTACGCCAGGTGGTCCGCCACCGAGAGCGTGCCCCCCACCGTGGTCCGCAGCGCGTACAACCGGGACTCGATCTCCGCCAGCAGGGTGCGCACGCCCGCCGAGGGCAACCCGCCCCGCCGGGTGAGCTCGGACACCACCAGGTCCCGGGCGGCCTGGGCCACACCCACGTAGATCCCCAGCATCGTGATCGAACTGACCGTCTGCCCGGCCAGCGCCGCGTCGTTCACTTCCCCGACCGGCCCGCGCAGGAACACGTCCTCGACCCCGATCGGGCAGTCCTCGAGCAGGATGTCCACGCTGCCCGAGGCCCGCATGCCGAGCCCGTCCCAGTTGTCGAGGACGGTCAGCCCCGGGGTCCAGCGCGGCAGGACGGCGGCGGCCGACCGCGTCACCCCCGCCACGTCCACGCGGGCCGAGATGACGAAGTCGGTCGCGATCGGTGCCATGCTCGCCAGGGTCTTGCGCCCCGACAGCAGCCAGCCGCCGTCCGGCGCCGGCCGCAGGCGGGTGACCACCCGGCCCCCGCCGGCGTCCTTCACCGTCGTGCACACCACCGCCTCGCCCGAGCCCATGCCCCGCAGCAGCCGCTCGGCCAGCGCCCGCGCCCGGTCGTCCGCGTACAGCCACTCGTGGGTGAGGGTCAGCCCCCGGCTGAGCTGCATGTGCAGTGCGAGCGCGGTGGACGCGTCCGCCTCGGCCACCGTCGCCAGGGCCAGAGCGACGTCGTGCAACGAGGCGACGCCCAGCCCGCCGAGCTCCGTCGGCACAGTGGCCCCGAGCACCCCGCTCGTGCGCAGCCCCTCGAACGCCTCGACCGGGAAGGTCCCGTCCCGGTCGTGCTGCCGGGCCCCGTCCCGCATCCGCGGAAGGTGACCGGTCAGCAGATCGAGCAGCGCTCCGCCCGAGGACGTCCTCGGGTCGCGCAGATCCGCCGTGACCGCCCGGTCCCTGTGGTGCGTCGCCATCGCGTTCCCCGCTTCCTTCACTCGACTCCGGTCGCCCGGTGCGATCGGGACGGTCCCGATGATGTCCGCAGCGGTTCGACGACCGTTGGAAAGCCACTGCCCCCTCTCTCGGAACCGGTCAGTCGCCCGTCTCCCGCAGATAGCGGTCCAAGGCGCGCCGGTGATAACCGGGCCCGAAGACCGCAGCGGCCGGCGCCGGCACCAGACTCCGCAACTTCGCCACCGACGGGCAGTGCGAGAAGGCACTCTCACCGCCGCCCACCACCTCCTCCACGGCCTCAAGCCCCAGCCGCAGCTGGAGATGGGCGACGATCTCCCGGACGTCCACACAGTCGCCGGAGGCCACGTTCACGGTCTCGTCACGGACCCCGGAGGCCAGCAGCCCGTCGACCAGAGTGACGAAGTCCGACACGTGCAGCAGATCGCGCCGGGCCCCCGGGTGGACCCGGACCCGCCCCGCACGCACCTGCGACACCAGGGCGGGCACCAGCCGGAACCCCGGCCCGTGCGGCCCCAGCACATAGGACAGGCGCAGGACCAGATGGGCCACGCCCGACTCCCGGACCACGGACTCCAGAGCGAACTTGTGCCGGCCGTAACGCGTGGTCGGGACGAGCGGATCGTCCTCGCGGCCACGGCAGCCCGGGCCGCCGTACATGCTCACCGTGGAGAAGAAGACCAGAAGTTCGCCCCGGCGCCGGCAGCGCGCGACCGTCTCGCGTACGAGTGCCGCCTCCCGCTCGTGCTCGGAGTCCGGCAGATGCTGGCGCGGAACGCCCGCCGCCAGCACCGTCACCCCGGGATGCGCCTCGCGCAACGGCCACAGATGCCGGGCGATGAAACCCTTGCCGATGATGTCCATGACCGCGTCACCCTAGGGCGCGGGTGCCATGCGCGCCTCGTGGCCGGCTCGACGGCCGGTCCGGTCCGAGCCACGGGAAGTCGAGGGGTGGTCGAGGACGCCTGCCTAGCGTCCTTCCCATGGTGGCGAGCATGACCGACGGGGCGTTGGGGCGCGTACTGCTGACCCTGCGCGGCGTCCAATGGATCCTGGGCACCAAAGGTGACCCGTACGCGCTGCTCCTCCGCGCGGCAGGAGACGACCGGGCCGAACTCGGCCGGAGCGTCCGCGCCCGGGGCTCCCTGTACTGGAGCAGCGCCGAGGCATGGGTAACGGCCGACCGCGCGGTGGTCTCCGCCGCGCTGGCCGACCGGCGCCTCACACCGCGGCCCCCCGGCACCGCGCACGGAGAGCCGCACGGCGATCCGGCCGGCGAACCCGCGCCCTGGGACGTGCCGACCCTGCGGGAGGCGCTTCCGCTGGCCGAACTCCCGGTCGCGCTGGACCGGGAGGAGTACGAGCGGCTGCGGCGATGGGCCGACCCCGTGCTCGGCGAGCGGGCGCTGCGCCCCTGGCGTGCGGCGGCCGTACGGGCCTACCGGAGCCGGGCGTCCGCGGTGGGGGAGCGGTTCGACCTGCTGGACGACCTGGTCCGGCCCGCCACCGTGGAGGCCGCGCGCACCTTGCTCGGTCTCCCGGAGCACCGGGCCGCCCGGTTCGCCGAGCTGTCGGCACAGCTCGGCGGCGTCCTGGACGCGACGCTCTGCCCGCCACGTCTGGACACGGCCCGCCGGTACCGCGCCGCGCTCCCGGAACTCCACGCCCTGCTCGCCGAGACGATCGCGGCGGCGGACACCCCCAGCGCCCTCGGCACCCCCGGCGGGCACGCCCTCGCCGGCTGGCTCACGACCCTCCCGGCCACCGAAGGTCGGGCCGCGCCCGCCGACGCCCTGACCGTGTGCGCCCTGCTGGCCCTGGTCGGCGTCGACGTCGCCACCACGCTGATCGCCGACGCGACCGCCCTCCTCCTCGACCACCCCGACCAGTGGAAGGCGCTCCGGAAGGACCCCGACCTCGCGCCCGCCGTCGTCGCGGAGACCCTGCGGTACGCGCCCCCCATCCGCCTGCACCGCCTGTACGCGCGCCAGGACCTGGGACTCGCCGGGACCCCGGTGGCGGCGGGGAGGAAGTCGTCCTGCTGATCGAGGCGGCCCACCGCGATCCGCGCCACCACCGCGATCCGGACCGCTTCGACATCCACCGGACCGCCCACGACCGGCACCCCCTCCCGGACGACGGCCACCTCGGCGGCCTCGTCGGCCCGGCAGCGCGCCTGGTGGCCGAGGCCGCCCTGCGGGCCCTCGCCGCCGACCTGCCCGAACTGGTCCGGACCGGCGAGATGGTCCGCCAGCTCCGATCCCCGATCACCGGCGGCGTACTCCGGTTCCCCGCCGCCCGCCAAGGCAACGTCCGGTCGTCGTCAGCGACCCGGACCCTATGAACCCCGAGGAAGGCCCCATGTGCCGTGTCTGTGGAGGACCCGTCCGTCAGTTCTTCGACTTCGGGCGCCAACCACTCTCCGACGCGTTTGTGGACCCCGCCCGCGTCGACGAGGAGTACTTCTACCGGCTCGCCATCGGCATCTGCGAGTCCTGCGGCATGACCCAGCTCCTGGACGAGGTGCCCCGGGACCGGATGTTCCACGAGGCCTACCCCTACCACTCGTCCGGCTCGGTCCACATGCGCCGCCACTTCGAGCAGACCGCGGGCCGGCTCTCCCGCGAACACCTGCGAGGCCCCGACCCCTTCGTCGTGGAGATCGGCTGCAACGACGGGGTGATGCTGCGGGCCCTGGCCAAGGAGGGCATCCGCCACCTCGGGGTCGAGCCATCCGGCGGTGTCGCCGAACTCGCCCGCCAGCAGGGGGTACGGGTCCGCACCGAGTTCTTCGAGGAGGCGACGGCCGCCGAGATCGTGGCGGCCGACGGCCCGGCCGACCTTATCTACTCGGCCAACACCATCTGCCACATCCCCTACCTCGACTCCGTCTTCCGAGGTCTCGACACCCTGCTGGCCCCGGACGGCGCCTTCGTCTTCGAGGATCCCTACCTCGGCGACATCCTCGAACGCACCTCGTTCGACCAGATCTACGACGAGCACTTCTACTTCTTCACCGTGGGCTCGGTCCAGACCGCCGCCGCCCGCTTCGGCTTCGAGGTCGTCGACGTCGAGCGGCTCCCGGTGCACGGCGGCGAGCTCCGCTACATCCTGAAGCGGGCCGGCCGGGGCACTCCCAGCCCCGCCGTGGCGGCGCTGCTCGCCGAGGAGGACCGCAGGGGGATCGGCACCCCCGAGGTCTTCCACGCCTTCGCCGCGGGGGTCGAACGCATCCGCACCGATCTGACCGGCCTCCTGCGGGAGTTGCGCGCCGACGGCAAGCGGATCGTCGGCTACGGCGCCACCGCCAAGAGCGCCACGGTGACCAACTTCTGCGGCATCGGACCCGAGTCGATCGACTGGGTCTGCGACGTGACCCCGGCCAAGCACGGGAAGCTCATGCCCGGCTCGCACATCCCGGTCCGCCCCACCGAGACGCTCGCCGACCCCTACCCGGACTACGCGCTCCTCTTCGCCTGGAACCACGCCGAGGAGATCATGGCCAAGGAGCGGCTTTTCCGCGAGTCCGGGGGGCGCTGGATCGTGTACGTGCCCGAGGTCCGCATTCTCTGACCACAGAACGCCGCCGGTAACGCCGGCACCACCACCAGCAACGAGGACGGTGTCATGCAGTCGCGACAGCTCGCCGTGGACGGCGCGTTCGAGTTCCGCCCGAAGGTCTTCACCGACGAACGGGGGCTCTTCGTCTCCCCCTTCCAGGAGACCGCCGCCCGACAGACCCTCGGCCACCCCCTGTTCCCCGTGGCCCAGACCAACCACAGCCGCTCCCGACGCGGATCGATCCGAGGCGCCCACTACACCCTCACGCCCCCGGGCATCGCCAAGTACGTCTACTGCGCCCGTGGCCGTGCCCTGGACATCGTCATCGACGTCCGGGTCGGCTCGCCCACCTACGGCCGCTCGGAGGCCGTCCTGCTCGACCAGGAGGACTTCCGGGCGGTCTACTTCCCGGTGGGGGTGGCCCACGCCTTCGTGGCGCTGGAGGACGACACCGTGATGTCGTACATGCTCTCCGGCGAGTACGTACCGGAGAACGAGCTGGCCCTCTCCGTCTTCGACCCGGCCCTCGACCTGCCGCTGCCGACGGACATCGACCCGGTCATGTCCGAGCGCGACCGGGCCGCGCCCACCCTGGAGACGGCCGAAAAGTCCGGCACGCTCCCCGAGTACCGCAGGTGCCTGGAGATCGAGCGGGCGTTGTGCGGCGGCCCGGCCCGGTGACCGCCGAACGCGAGCCCGCCGTCGCCGTGTTCGGCGCGACGGGCTGCGTGGGCCGCGCGGTGACCGCCGCGTTCGCCCGGGCCGGCCGGCCGGTCGTCGAGGTGGCGCGCCGCCGGCCCCCCGGCCGGGCCGGCGGCCGGTTCCTCGCCCTCGACGCGGCCGCCGCCGACCCCGCCGTACTCGCCGGCCTGCTCGCCGAGGCGGGTGTGGACACCGTGGTCAACGCGGCCGGCGGCTGGGTCACCGGGGAGACGGAGAACGAGCGCGCCCACGTCCTCCTCGTCGAGAACCTGCTCGCCGCGCTCGCCCGGGCACCGAGGCCGCTCCGCCTGGTGCAGATCGGGTCCGTCCACGAGTACGGCCCGCTCCCCGCCGGCATCGCCGCCGACGAGACGCGCGTGCCACGCCCCGTCTCCGCATACGCGCGCACCAAACTCGCCGGCGGCGAGGCCGTGCTCCGGGCCACCCGCGACGGACTCGTGGACGGGGTGGTGCTGCGCGCCGTCAACCTCTGCGGTCCGGACGCGATGGACGTCGGCTTCCTCGGCGCGGCCGTCCGCCGGCTGCACGCCGCCACGCCCGACCGGCCGGCCGAGCTGACCGTCGCCGACGCCCGCCGTGACTTCCTCGACGTACGGGACCTGGCCGGGGCCGTCCTCGCGGCCGCCACCGCCCCCGTGGCCGGACAGATCATCAACGTGGGTCGCGGCGAGGCTGTCCCCATGTCCCACCTGCTCGACCTGCTCATCGCGGCGGCCGGCCTGCCGCCCGGAGCGGTCCGGCTGCGCACCGCGCCCGTCGACTCCCGGGGCGGCGACTGGACCCTGGCCGACCTCGGCCGCGCGGCCCGGCTGCTGGGCTGGTGGCCGACGGTGGACCTGCCCAAATCGATCAAGGACATGTGGGACGCCTCAGGCCCGGACCACTCTGTGGAGCAGCCATGACCGAAGCCACCACGCACCCCGCGCGCCGGCCGCGCGGCTTTGCCCCGCCGCGCGCCGCCACACCCCTCCGCTTCGCCGCCTCGGCGTACGCCCGGGAGGGCGGACTCACCGCGCACTCCACGTTCCACGACTGGTACGCCGAGGCCGGTGAACGCGCCTTCACCCGGGTGGAACGGGTCCCGCTCGACGAGCTGGACGGCTGGGAGACCGACCCGGGCACCGGCAACCTGCGCCACCACACCGGCGGCTTCTTCACTGTGGAGGGCCTGGAGGTACGGATGCCGGCCGGGGCCGTCCCGGCCTGGAGCCAGCCCATCATCAACCAGCCCGAGGTCGGCGTCCTGGGCATCCTGGTCAAGGAGTTCGACGGGGTCCTGCACTGCTTGATGCAGGCCAAGGTCGAACCGGGCAACGCCAACGGCGTGCAGATCTCCCCGACCGTGCAGGCCACCCGCAGCAACTACACCCGCGTCCACGGCGGCCGTCCCGTGCCCTACCTGGACCGGTTCCGGGACCCGGGCCCGCGCGGCCCGCTCGTCGACGTACGCCAGTCCGAACAGGGATCGGCCTTCCACCACAAACGCAACCGGAACATGGTTGTCGAGGTCAACAGGGACGTGGAGGTCCACGACGGCTTCCGCTGGCTGACTCTCGGCCAGCTCCACCGCCTCCTCGCCGAGGACGACCTGGTCAACATGGACGCCCGTACCGTCCTGTCCTGCCTGCCGTTCGCCCACGAGGAGCTGGCCCGGGAGTTCGGGCCGCCCGCCGACGCCTTCCGGGCGGCCCTCTTCCGCTCCTGCGACCCGTACGCCGAGGCCCGGCACCCCATGGGCGCCGTCCTCAGCTGGATCACCGAGGCCCGCACCCGCACCGAGGTCCGTGTCCGCCGCGTCTCGCTGGCCGGCCTGCCCGGCTGGCACCGCACCCCGGAGCGGATCTCCCACACCACCGGTGCCTTCTTCGACGTGATCGGCGTACGGGTGGAGGCCGGCGGCCGGGAGGTGGCCCGCTGGTCCCAGCCGATGATCGAACCGCACGGCACCGGCGTCGTCGCCTTCCTGACCCGGTCCATCGACGGGGTCCTGCACGTCCTGATGAACGCCCGGGTCGAGGCGGGGTACATGGACGTCGTCGAACTGGCGCCCACCGTCCAGTGCACCCCCGCCTCCTACGCACACCTGCCGAGGAGCGCCCGGCCGCGCTTCCTCGACGAGGTGGAGCATCCGGACCCCGCGCGGGTCCGGTTCCACTCCGTCCTCTCGGAGGAGGGCGGACGCTTCCACCACGCGCGCAACCGCTATCTGATCGTCGACACCGACCTCGACGTCCCGCCCGACGATCCCGACTACCGGTGGATGACCGCGCACCAGCTCGTCGAGCTGCTGCGCCACAGTCACTACCTCAACATCCAGGCCCGCAGCTTGGTGGCCTGCCTGCAGAGCCTGCTGATGCCGGGAGAACCGGCGCCGACCGCGGAGAGGAAGGTCCGGACATGAACGCCGCCGCCGACCACGAGGGGAACGTACGACCGGTCACCGGCTGCCGGGTGTGCGGCGCCTCCGACTGGCAGGAGATCGCCTCCTTCGGCGAGGTGCCGCTGGCCAACGCCTTCCTGACACCGGCCGCCTCCTACGAGGACGAACCCGCCTACCCGCTGGGCGTGATCTCCTGTCGCTCCTGCCGGCTGATGAGCGTCACCCACGTCGTCGACCCCGAGGTCCTGTACCGGAGTTACAGCTACGTCACCTCGGACTCCGAGACCATCACCCGCCACATGGAGTTCGTCGCCGCCACCTGCCGGGAACGCGGCGGGCTCGCCCCCGGCGACCTCGTGGTGGAGCTCGGCAGCAACACCGGCCAGCAGCTGGCCGCCTTCGCCCGGGAGGGCGCCCGGGTGCTCGGCGTCGACCCGGCCCGGAACTTGGCGGCCGTCGCCAACGAGCGCGGGACACCGACGCTCCCCGAGTTCTTCACCGCCGCCACCGCCGAGGTGGTCCGCCGCTCCCACGGCCCCGCGCGCCTCATTCTCGGCCGGCATGTCTTCGCCCACATCGACGACCTGGCCGGGGTGCTCGCCGGCGTGCACGCCCTGCTCGCCCCCGACGGGGTCTTCGCCATCGAAGTCCCCTACGCGGTGGACCTTCTGGAGAAGCTCGCCTTCGACACCATCTACCACGAGCACCTGTCGTACTTCCTGGTGCGCACCCTGGACACGCTCTTCACCCGCCACGGCCTGAGCCTCTTCGACGTGAAACGGCTGCCGGTCCACGGCGGCTCGCTCCTGGTCCTGGTCGGCAGGCCCGAGGCGGGGCGCCCCGTCACGGACGCCGTCTCCACCCTGATCGAGGCGGAGGAGCGGGCCGAGCTCGGGAGCGACGCCGGCTACCGGGAGTTCGCCCGGGGCGTGCGGACCATCCGCGAGGAGCTTCCGGCCCTGGTCCGCTCCCTGGTCGCGGAGGGCAACCGGGTGGCCGGCTACGGAGCCTCGGCCAAGGGCACCACGATCCTCAACATCTGCGGCCTGGGGCCGGCCGAGGTGGCCTACTGCACCGACACCACCTCGCTGAAGCAGGGCAAGGTGCTGCCCGGGACGCACATCCCGGTGCGCAGCCCCGAGGACGCCAGGGCCGACCCGCCCGACGTCTACCTGATGCTGGCGTGGAACTACGCGGAGGAGATCCTCCGCAAGGAGGCAAACTTCCTGCGCGCGGGCGGCCGGTTCGTCCTTCCCTTCCCCAAACCGGTGATCGTCTCGGCCGACTCCGTCCGCTGAGCGCTCGGAGGAGGGCAGGGGAGCGGGGACGCGGTACGCGCGAGGCCCGGCGGACGTCACGGAGACGTCCGCCGGGCCTCGCGCCGTCGTCAGGGCCGGTCGTCGCGGGTCACGTACCGCTCGCGCACCCGCCATTCCCCGTCCTCGACGACCAGGACGTCCTCGCACACGCACATGAGCATCAGCTTCGGCGCCTCGTCCCGGCGCGTCGCCACCACCTGTACGTACGAGCGCACCCGCACCGAGCCGTCCGGCTCTGGGTCGCCCACCGCCGCCGTGGTCAGCAGGTGCCGGCGCGCCTCGCCCTCGGCGGCCAGCTCCTCGTGCGCCTTGCGGACCCCGGCCGCGAGGGCGGCGCGTCCGTGGATCGGCTCGGGCAGGGAGGGCGGCGCGAACAGGCCGTCCTCGGTGAAGGTGGCGGCCCACGCTTCGGCCTCACCCGAGTCCAGCAGCTGCATCTGCCGGGCGTGGAACCGCTGGATGCCGGCGCTGAGCGACGCGTCCGGGCCGAGCGACGCGTACGGGGGGCCGACGGTCTCCATCAGGGATCTCCCTCCTCGCCCGCGGGGTCGCGGGTCGCTGCCGCAGATGCTCGCGCGCCCCCTTGGAGCCGGGCTCGTACCCGAACCGGTCCCCGACTCCAGTACGGCTCCACCGTTGTTCCGGCCCCGGTCGGGAGGATGCCCACCCTGACGGCCGCCCCGAGCCCCTGGAGGTGCGATGTGAGGATCGTCGACCTGTCCTCGCCGGTGGACGCGGCGCTCTGGGAACCCGACCCCGTGGAGCACCACGTCCTCACGCCCCGCGAGGGCGCCCTGCACATGAGCGAGGAGATGCGCACCCACTTCGGCATCGACTTCGACCCCGACGAGCTGCCCGACGGCGAGTTCCTCTCCCTCGACCGCCTCACCCTCACCACCCACACCGGCACCCATGTGGACGCGCCCTCCCACTACGGGTCCCGGGCTGGCTACGGCGACGGCGTGCCACGGCACATCGACGCCATGCCGCTGGACTGGTTCCTGCGCCCCGGCATGGTGCTCGACCTCACCGACGCTCCGACGGGCGTGATCGGCGCGGACCGGCTGGAGAAGGAGTTCGCCCGCGTCGGCCGCGCCCCGGACCCGCTGGACATCGTCCTGCTGCACACCGGCGCACAGCGCCACCGGGGCACTCAGCGGTACTTCACCGACTTCGCCGGCCTCGACGGACCCGCTGTCCACCTGCTGCTCGACCTGGGCGTCCGGGTCATCGGCACGGACGCGTTCAGCCTGGACGCCCCCTTCGGCGACATCATCGCCCGCTACCGGGCCACCGGGGACCGCTCGGTGCTCTGGCCCGCGCACATGATCGGCAGGGACCGCGAATACTGCCAGATCGAACGGCTGGCCAACCTGGAGGCGTTGCCCGGCGCGGACGGCTTCCAGGTCTCCTGCTTCCCCGTGAAGATTGCCGGCGCGGGCGCGGGCTGGACCCGCGCGGTCGCACTCGTCGACGTATGAGCCCCACCGGCCCGCGCGTCCGTCGCGGGTCCCTGCCGCCCGATCCCGGGCCCGCACCCGAAGGAGGCCGATGTTCGGTCACGACCTGGCGGAGGTCTACGAGTTGGTCTACCGCTCCCGCGGCAAGGACTGGGCCGAGGAAGCCGCCGAGACCAGCCGGCTGATCAGGGAACGCCTGCCCGCGGCGGACTCCCTGCTGGACGTCGCCTGCGGCACCGGCGCCCACCTGGAGACCTTCGACGGTTTCTTCGGGCACACCGAAGGCCTGGAACTCTCCGCGGCGATGCTGGAGCGCGCTACGGGCAGGCTCCCCGGCGTGCCCCTGCACCAGGGCGACATGCGCGCGTTCGACCTCGGGCGGAGCTTCGACGCCGTGGTCTGCCTCTTCACCGCCATCGGCTACCTGCGGAGTCTCGCGGACATGCGGGCGGCGGTCGCCACCATGGCCCGCCATCTGCGGCCCGGCGGGGTACTCGTCGTCGAACCGTGGTGGTTCCCCGAGCGGTTCCTCGACGGCTACGTGGCCGGCGACCTGGCGAGCGACGAGCACCGGACGGTCGCCCGGATCTCGCACTCGACCCGCGAGGGCCGGACCACGCGCATGGAGGTCCGGTTCGTGATCGGCGAGGCAGGGGGCATCAGGGAGTTCACCGAGGTCGACATCCTCACCCTCTTCACGCGCGAGGAGTACCTGGCCGCCTTCGCGGACGCCGGCTGCCCGGCGGAGTACCTCAGGCCGGAGTGGACGGCGCGCGGCCTCTTCGTCGCGCGCCGCGGCTGAGACGCCGGGAGCCGCGAGGCTCCGGCCCCCGCGGTTCCCGGGCGCGCGCCGCCCGGGAACCGCTCACACGGCCGTGGCGAGCTCGTCGGCGATCGTCATCACATAGCGGCCGTACGCCGAGTTGCCCAGCCGCGCGCCCAGCCGGTGACCGTCCTCCGGAGCGATGAACCCCTTCCGCAGCGCCACCTCCTCGACACACGCGATCCGCACCCCCTGCCGCTCCTCCAGGGTCTGGACGTACTGCGCCGCCTGTAGCAGGGACTCGGGGGTCCCGGTGTCCAGCCAGGCGAAGCCCCGGCCGAGTTCCCGCAGCCGGGCCCTTCCGCGCTCCATGTACAGGCGGTTCAGGTCGGTGATCTCCAACTCGCCACGCGCCGAAGGACGCAGTTCAGCGGCCCGCGCGACGACGTCGTTGTCGTAGAAATAGAGGCCGGTGATCGCGCGGTTGGAGCGGGGCCGGGACGGTTTCTCCTCGATCGAGATCAGCATTCCGTTCGCGTCGGTCTCACCCACTCCGTACCGTTCGGGATCATGTACCTTGTAACCGAACAGAAGGCAGCCCTGTAAATTCTCCCGCTCCTGCCGGAGCACCTCGGAGAAGGAATGCCCATGAAATATGTTGTCGCCGAGCACCAGCGCCACGGAATCGTCGCCGATGTGGTCGGCGCCGATGACGAAGGCCTCCGCGATCCCGTTCGGCTTGGGCTGCTCCGTGTAGTCGATCCGGAGACCCAACTGGCTTCCGTCGCCCAGTAGTCGGCGGAACTGAGGGAGGTCGTGCGGGGTGGAGATGATCAGGATGTCCCGGATGTCGGCCAGCATCAGCACCGAGAGGGGGTAGTAGATCATCGGCTTGTCGCCGACCGGTAAGAGCTGTTTGGAAACGGCCAGTGTGATCGGATACAACCGGCTTCCCGTGCCCCCGGCCAAAATGATTCCTTTCATGGTGGCGATGCTATCCACGTGATATCCGGAGCCACAAGGACGAGAATCCGGCGTCGAGGTGCAATCGAGGTGGATACGAGCGGTATCCGCTGAACTCGGTGCCCATCCGAGCGGAAATGGAGAACGCCTGTGACCATTCGTGTCTGGGGATATCTGGACGAGTACGCGGCAGAACGCGAGGAGATTCTCGACGCGGTCGACACCGTCTTCGGCTCCGGCCGCCTCGTCCTCGCCGACAGCGTCCGGTCGTTCGAGGAGGAGTTCGCCGCCCGGCACGGAGCCCCGCACTGTGTCGGCGTGGACAACGGCACCAACGCCGTCAAACTCGGCCTGGAGGCGCTCGGCGTGGGACCGGGCGACGAGGTGATCACCGTCTCCAACACCGCGGCCCCGACCGTGGTCGCCATCGCCGGCACCGGCGCGACTCCGGTCTTCGTGGACGTCGGCGAGGACTACCTCATGGACGTCCCCCAGGTGGCGGCCGCCATCACCCCGCGCACCCGCTGCCTGCTCCCCGTCCACCTCTACGGCCAGTGCGTCGACATGGCCCCGCTGGAGGAACTGGCCGCGAGGCACGGCCTTGCCGTCCTCGAGGACTGCGCCCAGGCGCACGGCGCCCGCCACCACGGCCGGATCGCCGGGACCATGGGCAAGGCCGCCGCCTTCTCCTTCTACCCGACGAAGGTCCTCGGGGCCTATGGCGACGGCGGCGCCGTCGTCACATCCGACGCGGAGGTGGACGGCGCGCTGCGACGGCTGCGCTACTACGGCATGGAGGAGCGGTACTACGTCACCGCCCTGCCCGGCCACAACAGCCGGCTGGACGAGGTGCAGGCCGAGATCCTCCGCCGCAAACTCCGACGGCTCGACGACTACGTGGCGGCCCGCCGCGAGGTGGCCCGGCGCTACGCCGAGGGGCTCGCCGACACCGACCTGGTCCTCCCCGAGACCGCCCCGGGCAACGAGCACGTCTACTACGTGCATGTCGTGCGCCACCCACGCCGGGACGAGATCATCGAGGCCCTCCGGGAGCGCGACATCGAGCTCAACATCAGCTACCCCTGGCCGATCCACACGATGACCGGCTTCGCGCACCTGGGCTACCGGGAGGGCTCCCTGCCCGTCACCGAACGGCTGGCCCGCGAGATCTTCTCGCTGCCCATGTACCCCTCCCTGACCACGGACGCGCAGGACAGGGTCATCGAGGCTCTGCGCGACGTCCTCAAGACCCTGTCCTGACCGCACGCCCCGGGCGCGCCGCCGCCGTCAGTGCCCCGCGTCGGCGGCCGTCACCGACAGCCGGGCCGTGAACAGCCCGTTCACGCTCCGGCTGAGGGCCCGCAGTGCGGCGGCGTGCGGGGCGAACTCCGGGAGACGTACGGCCCGTTGGAACGACGCCTGGTCCGTCCACACAGCCAGGTTCACATAGCCGGCCGGATCGTCCACCTCCCGCAAGAGGCTGTGCCGGACGAAGCCGGGCTGCCGCGCCATGAAGGCGGAGGTCCGGGCGAACACCTCCTCGAACTCCTCGGCCGTCCCGAGCACGGTGAACCTGTTCACGAAGGTCACCTCGGGATCGTGCCCGGAGGCGCCGGCCGTACCGGCTTCGTCGACAGCGTCGGAACTCTGTTCCTCGTTCGGCATGGGCAGGACCACCCTCGTCTCGTCGTGTCCGTCCGGCGGCCGCGGACGGGTGGCGGCGAGCCTGTCAGCCGTCCGTGGAGGACGTCTCGACACCGGCTGGGCCGTGCCGCGCGCTCACCTGGCGCACACCTCCTCGACCACGGACGCCGGGGCGAGCGTCTCCTCCAGCCGCTCCTTGGCGTACGCCCGGGTCAGGCGGTCGAAAACGTAGCGGCCGACTCCCTCGCCACAACGGTCCGTGGCCAGCAGGTGGTTGTCCGCGAGGACCTCCAGGACGGCCTCCAGTTCCCGCGCCGGCCGGCTCAGCAGCTCCGCGGCCTGGGCCGGGGAGAAGGGCGTCTCGCCCATCATGCTGAGCAGCCGGAAGACCCCCTGCTCGGCATGGGTGAGCCCGGTGTAGCTCGCGTCGAACCGGGACCGTACGTCCAGCTCGCCCAGCCGGGCCACGTCGAGGATCCGCGGCGTCGCGTCGAGCCGGTCGGCCAGCGCCATCAGCGAGAGGCCCGGCCGGGCCGCCAGCCGGCCGCCGACGCAGCGCAGGGCCAGCGGATGGCGGCCCAGCACCTCGACGATCCGCTGCGCGGCCTCCGGTTCCCGCTCCACGCGCTGCCTGCCCGCGAGGACCGAGAGGATCTCCAGGGCCTCCTCCAGGGGCGGCGGGCACAGTTCGACGCGCTCCGCCTCGACCAGCGCGGTCATCCTCCGGCGGCCGGTGACCAGCAGCGCGCAGCGGGGATCGGCGGGCAGCAGGTGTCGAATCTGGGCCGAGTTCGCCACGTCGTCCAGTAGGACCAGCACGCGGCGGCCTGCCGTACGGGACCGGAACAGCGCCCCGCACTCCTCCAGACTCTCCGGCATCCGCGAGGTCGGAACCTCCAGGGCCCGCAGGAAGCCGCGGAGCACCTCGGCGGGGTCGCGCGGACCGGGACAGGAACCGCGCAGGTCCGCGTAGAGCTGCCCGTCGGTGAAGCGCGGGCGGAGCATGTGCGCCAGATGGACGGCCACCGCGCTCTTGCCGACCCCCGGAGGTCCGGTCACCACGCCGATGCGCGCCGCCGTGCCGTCGGCGCCCGGTCCGTCGGGCTCGCGCAGCGCCGCCTCCAGCTCTTTCAGTACGTCGTGCCGGCCGACCAGTCCCGCGAGTCCGGCGGGCAGCTGGGCCGGTGTCCCGATCGACTCCCGGAGTTCGGGGCCGTCGGCGGCGCCGGGAACGGGCGGGGCCTGGTGGGGGGCCAGCGGGCCGGGCCCGAAGATGAGGGAGGGCATGGGCTCGGGTACGGGGACCGGAACCGGGGGCGGCGGCGGGGAGCCGACCGCCGGTGCCGGGTCCATGTCCGGGACGGGAGAAGGCGCGCGGGAAGGGGCGTGGGACGGGGCGGGTTGGGGCCGTGGCCGCCGCGGGGGCTCCAGGGGTTCGGCGGGGGAGTCGGAGAGCAGGGTGTGCTGCAGGCGCGCGAGTTCCTTGCCCGGTTCCAGGCCCAGCTCGTCGATCATCTTCTGGCGCAGGCTCTGGTACACCTCCAGCGCCTCGTGCCGACGGCCGGACCGGTGCAGGGCCAGCATCAGCAGCCCGTGCAGGTGCTCATGGAGCGGGTGAGCCAGTACCAACGACTTGAGCTCGCTGATGAGTTCACGATGCCGGCCGGTCTCCAGGTCGACCTCGATCCGCAGTTCGAGGATGCGGAAGCGCAGCTCCTCCAGGCGGGTCACGTACGAGAAGAGCCGTCCCCCGGTCTCGACGTCGGCGAGCGCGGGCCCGCGCCAGAGGGCCAGGGCGCGACCGAAGCTCTCCGACGCGCCGGCGGAGTCGCCCTGTTGGAGAAGCTTCTGTCCTTCCTCGGCCTGCTCCTCGAATTTGCTGACGTCCAGGCTTGACGCCGGGATGGTCAGGCTGTACCCACCCGGCTGGGTCTGGAGCAGGCTTCCGAGCCCCTGCTTCAGCAGGAGTTTGCGGAACTTGTAGATGTATGTCTGCAGGGTGGTCACCGCGCTCGGGGGCGGGAGTTCGGGCCATAACTCGTCGATCAGCTCCGAGGCCTGCACCACGGTGTTGTGCCGCAGCACGAGCAGCGAGATGACCTGGCGCGGCTTGGGCGCGGTTGGCATGATGTTGCGACCCTGCCAGAGAATTTCGACGGGACCCAAAAGCCGGAACTCCAAGATGTTTCCTCCCGTTTCAGTAATTCCTGCGTAGCCTGTCGTGCTCTCCACGTCTGCCCGCGGTGCTTCGGTCTGGGGCGCGCCGGCGTGGGAATGGGATGGGGACGAAGAAAAGGGGCCCTTGATCGCGTCAATGTGGGTGGGAGGCGCGCGGTAATCGCGCTCCTGCTGTCTCTTTCGCATCGCCTCCCGCCACGGTGCCGTGCTCCGCGTGCGGTAGTGCGCGCGCACTTCGCCGTCGGCTGTGATTACCTCGACTTCACGGTAGATCCTTGAAATCGACTGGTCAATGTCCTCCTGCGGGCGCCCGGGGTCCGGGAGCATCACCGATATCCCGGCCGGAATGTCCATTTTGCGAAACCCGGACTCACGGCCTCTGGGAAAAGTTCCCGAAAGCCGTGTTCGTCTCCGAGTGGCGGATATTCGACCCTTCCGTCGATCTCGCGTTCGACTGGTATTCACCCTTCCAACTGGCGTGTCGAGGCCTGGGGCGTATGCCGGAGGCCGATGCGCCCGGGTACCTCTTCCCGCCACGCGCCGCGCGCCGTTAACCCGCCCAAGGTGCTCGCGGTCTGGTCGAGGTACGTCCCGTCGCACGCCGGAGCCGGGGCAGAGTGCCCGGTCGGAGGGGTGGCCGAGGCCGGCCGAGTCCTCGGTTCGAGTGTTCCTCCAGCGGGATTCGAACGGAGGCGCGTCGCACCGGCCCCCTCGCCCGGCCCGTCCGACACCCTTCCGTCGCCCGTGTCAAGGCTCTCCATGCCCCTCGACGCGCCATTGAGCTGAATGCGAGGCATTCCGCGCACCCTCGCTCCGTGGACATTTCTGTTGAAGCCGACACGGGGCCGTGCTCCGTCATGTGTGGGGCCGAAGGCTCCGGTGGAGGGGGAGGCGGATGAAAACGGCAATTAATCGCCGTGCGGTCATCACGGGAATAGGAATCGTGGCCCCGGGTGCCATCGGGGTGAAGCCGTTCTGGGACCTTCTGACGTCCGGCCGCACCGCCACCCGCACCATCACCGCGTTCGACGCCACCGCCTACCGTTCCCGAATAGCCGCGGAATGTGATTTCGATCCCTCGGCGGAAGGGCTCACACCCCGGCAGATTCGCCGTATGGACCGCGCCGCGCAATTCGCGGTCGTCGCCGCACGGGAAAGCATCGAGGACAGCGGGATCGACCGCGAGGCCCTGGACGGCTCCCGGATCGGAGTGGTCATCGGCAGTGCCGTCGGCTGCACCACGAGTCTCGAGAACGAGTACGCGGTCGTCAGCGACAGCGGCGGCAAGTGGCTGGTCGACCACACCTACGCCGTACCGCACCTCTTCGACTACTTCGTACCCAGCTCCATCGCCGCCGAGGTCGCCCACGACCGCATCGCGGCGGAAGGACCTGTCTCGCTCGTCTCCACGGGGTGCACCTCCGGCCTGGACGCGGTGGGCCGGGCCGCCGATCTGATCGTGGAGGGGGCGGTCGACGTGATGGTGGCCGGCGCCACCGAGGCGCCCATCTCGCCCATCACCGTGGCCTGTTTCGACGCCATTAAGGCCACGAGCCCCGACAACGACCGCCCGGCCGAGGCCTCCCGGCCCTTCGACCGCACCCGCCGGGGCTTCGTCCTCGGCGAGGGGGCCGCGGTCTTCGTCCTGGAGGAAAGGGAGCACGCCCTCCGCCGGGGTGCCGAGGTGTACGCCGAGATCACCGGATTCGCCAGCCGCAGCAACGCCTTCCACATGACCGGTCTGCGGCCCGACGGGCTGGAGATGGCGGAGGCGATCCGGGTCGCGCTCACCGAGGCCCGTACGGAACCGTCCGCGATCGACTACGTCAACGCCCACGGCTCGGGCACCAAGCAGAACGACCGCCACGAGACCGCTGCCTTCAAGCGCAGCCTCGGCGAGGACGCCCGCAGGACGCCGGTCAGCAGCATCAAGTCGATGATCGGCCACTCCCTGGGTGCCATCGGCTCCCTGGAGATCGCCGCCTGCGCCCTCGCGATCCGCCACGACGTGGTCCCGCCGACGGCCAACCTGCGCGAGCCCGACCCGGAGTGCGACCTCGACTACGTACCCCTGGAAGCCCGTCCCCTGCCGGTGGAGAACGTCCTCACGGTCGGCAGCGGATTCGGCGGCTTCCAGAGCGCCATGGTGCTGTCCGGGCCCGACGCGCGTGGACGGTCGGCCGCGTGAGCGCGGACACGGTCGTCACCGGGATGGGGGTGATGGCCCCGACCGGCCTGGGCCACGCCGAGCACTGGACCAACACCCTGCGCGGCGCCTCGGCGATCGGCCCCGTCACACGCTTCGACGCCGAGCGCTACCCCAGCCGGCTGGCCGGCGAGGTGGCGGGCTTCGTACCGGAGGACCATCTGCCCAGCCGCCTCCTGCCCCAGACCGACGACATGACGCGGATGGCCCTGGTCGCCTCCGACTGGGCCCTGGCCGACGCCGAGGTCGACCCCGCCCGGCTGCCGGAGTTCGGAGCGGGAGTCGTCACCGCGGCCTCGGCGGGCGGCTTCGAATTCGGCCACCGGGAGCTGCAGAAGCTCTGGGGCAGCGGCCCCGAACACGTCAGCGCCTACCAGTCCTTCGCCTGGTTCTACGCCGTCAACACCGGCCAGATCTCCATCCGGCACGGGCTGCGCGGCCCGGCGGGTGCCCTGGTCACCGAACAGGCCGGCGGACTCGACGCTCTCGGGCAGGCCCGCCGCCAGCTCCGCCGGGGACAGCCGATGGTCCTCGCCGGGGCCGTGGACGGATCCCCCTGCCCCTGGGGCTGGGTGGCCCACGTCAGCACCGACAGGATGAGCGAGGAGTCCGATCCCACCCGTGCCTACCGTCCCTTCGCCGCCGACGCGGGCGGGTACGTGCCGGGGCAGGGCGGCGCCCTGTTCGTCCTGGAGGACGAGGAGGCCGCCCGGGACCGCGGGGCCGGCCGCCACTACGGGCGGCTGACGGGCTACGCGGCCACCTTCGACCCGCCGCCCGGTTCGGGACGCCCCTCGAACCTGGTGCGGGCGGCGCGGGCCGCCCTCGACGACGCGGAGCTCCGCCCCGAGGAGGTCGACGTCGTCTTCGCCGACGCGGCGGGCGCCCCGGAGGAGGACGCCATCGAGGCCGACGCGCTGCGCGTGCTCTTCGGCCCCCACGGGGTCCCGGTGACCGCGCCCAAGACCATGACCGGCCGCCTCAGCGCCGGCGGCCCCGCACTCGACGTGGCCACGGCCCTGTTGGCGCTGCGCGAGGGCGTCATCCCCCCGACCGTCAACGTCGCGCGACCGCTGCGCGCGTACACCCTCGACCTGGTGACGACGGCGCGCCGGGCTCCGCTCGCCACGGCGCTGATCCTCGCCCGAGGCCAGGGCGGATTCAACTCGGCCCTCGTCGTGACGGGCCCGCGCCGGTCCGGCCGGGCCGCCTCCCACAAGTGACAGAAGAACAGGCGATCATGAAGCAGCTGACGACCGACGAGCTCATGGAGATCATCCGGGACTGCGCCGGCGAGGGCGAGCCGGTCGAGGCCACCGACCGTCCCGAGGACCTCGAATTCGCCGTCCTGGGCTACGACTCCCTGGCTCTGCTGGAGACGCTGAGCAGGCTGGAGCGCGTGTTCGGGGTGGCCATCGAGGATGACGAGTTCGCCCGGGCCAAGACCCCGGCCCAGCTCACCACTCTGGTCAACCGCCTTCTTGCCGAATCCTCCTGACCTGGACCGAGAGGTTGGCCTGGCGAGATGCTCACCGAAGTCACAGCGACCCGCCATGTCACTTCCTTGCGCGAGGGTGGCTCGCTTCCAGGCATCGTCGAGGCCGATGATCTCGGTACCTACGCCGTGCAGGCCCGAGTCCGGGGCTCTGAGCTGAGCTGCCGACTCATGGTGTGGCGCTGACCGGCGACGTTGCCTCTTTCGAGGTCTTTCACGGGCTTTCTGGCTTGCGCGGCTGGAGCTCCCCGGGAACTTCCCGAACGGCCTCGAAACTCCCCAGCCACTCCCCAGCGGGGCGGCCTGGCGAGTGGCGTCGCTCGGACCTCTGCCCCGTGGGCGCACACTCCTTCCTTCAGGCTTGGACCGGGCGGAGTGAGGAGCGTGGCGAGTGGCGATCGGTACGCAGTCGACGGTGCCATCGACCGGCACTGAGTACGCGCAGCCGGTCACGTTCGAGTTGTCGCTGGATGAGGGCTTCGACGTAGGCGGACATGCCGTGCTTGGCGGTGCGTGCCTTGAGGGCGGCGATGGTGCCTTCGTGGAGGGAGACGGAGACCGGGCGACATCAAGCGCGACGATGCGTCCCGCGGGCTGGCGCGCGAGAAGCTGCTCGCGCTGCCTGCCGCCGTGGACCTGTGCTAGCGGGGAAGGCCCTGGCAGCGCCGAAAGAACGAACGTGCTGGTCAGGGCCTCGAACCTCAGCACTCGATGATGTTCACCGCGAGCCCGCCCCGCGCGGTCCCCTTGTACTTCTTCACCGACATGTCCGCACCCTGTCGCACTATGCCTTTGACCTGCATGTTCGGGGGTAGATGAGCTGCCCTGCATGCCATCAGGGACTTCTCAGGGACTTTCGGACGGGAGGGGTCCCGCAGCCAGGCGTCCATCGCGGCGATCCCTCGCTGCCCCGCACCGGGCATGAAGTGAGCGTAGTGGTCGAGGGTGACCTTCGGTGTCGAGTGCCCGAGCCACTTGGACAGGCTGACGACCGACTCGCCGGCCTCCAGCTGCACGCTCGCGTAGGTGTGGCGGAGGACGTGGAACATGTCCTCGCGTGGGGCGGCGTAGAGCAGGACCCGGCGAACCCGGTTGCCGTCGTGCCGTACCTTCTCGCCCACGGGCTTGATCAGCCCGGCGGCGGCGAGCGCACGCTTCCAGCTGCGGTCGTTCCAGGTGCGGTAGTAGATGCGATTGCCGTGCGACGAGGTGAGGATCAGTTCGACCGTGATCGGCTTCCGCTGGCGCTCCTCGAGCGCGGTGGTCGGGGCCTCCGGGTTCCGCCAGGGCAACGTGCAGGAAGTCGACGGGAACCGGCGGAAGTGAGCTCGGGCCCGGAGGGCGAGGTTGGCCGGCAGGGGGACCTCGCGGGTCTTGCGCCCCTTGGGGAGCGAGAAGTAGGGGCGGCCTTTGATGTCCCACCTGAGCTGGCGGCGGATGTGGACGACTCCAGCCGCGAAGTCGAAGTCCTCTTCGGCGAGACCGAACGCTTCGCCTTGGCGCAGCCCGAGGCCGATGCCGAGATCGACCGCGATCTGGTAGCGGTCCTGCAACTCCGCGCGGACGGCGTCGACGACCTCACGTGACCACGCCTTGGCCTTGCTGTCGATTGCTCGTGGGGGCTTGACGCTGTTCTTCGCCTTCATCGGGTTGCGCAGCAGACGCTGGTCGTCGACGGCGCTGCCGAGGATCGAGGACAGGTGTCCCCAGATCACCTCTGCCGTCGACTCTTCGACCCTCGTGAGTAGTGCTGCCTTGAAAGTCCGTAGAGCGGACGCGTCGATCTCACGCAGGGCGTAGTCGCCCACCAACGGGATGATGTGGTTCCAGATGCGGCTGCGCATCGGGTCCGCCGTCGAGGGTTCGTCGGAGCGGCCCGCCCACCAGTACTCGGCGATGTAGTCGGCGACAAGTATCTCGCCCTTGCGGGGATCGACGAACTCACCACGGCTGGAGTCCGTCTTGGCGCTGGCGAGCCACTGCTTCGCGTCCTCGCTGGTGTGGAACGACCGGTCCTGGATGCCGGGAATCCCCTTCACTCGGTAGCGCTTCCCGGTGCCGTAGATCGCGGTCCGCTCCCGCTTCCCGGTCAGCTTGTCGGGGCGCTTCTTCAGCCATCGGTCTTCTATGTAACCCGCCATGACGGGGCCCTCCAGTGGTGCGTGATCATGAGCTGGTCGGTGTTAACGCGATCTGCGGCACGATCCAATCCCCGTGCGGAGAACTTCTTCTCGGGGAGGCCGGACGCGTAAGCCACCGCGCTACTGCATGGCCTTCGAGCGCCGTTGCGGCTTCCGGCTCAGCGGGTCGAGGGCGCGGTTGGAGCGGGAGTCCGCTCGCTCCTGATCGCGGACCCACTCGTCGAGCGCCGTGATCCGGTACATCACGCGCCGTCCCATGCGGAAGCTGGGAGGCCCCTGTCGGCGGTGTCGCCAGACGTACAACGTGTTGGGTGAGATACCGAGGTACTCGGCTGAACCGTTCCGGGTTCTGTGGAGACTTCAGATTGTGGTTGTGACCTGGGGTTCCGCGGTCGTGAGGTAGTAGTTGGTCTCGTATTCGACTGGTGGGATGTGCCCGATCTCACCGTGGAGTCGGCGATGGCAGTACCACTCGATCCACTCGGCGGTGGCGAGTTCGACCTGGGAAAGGGTCTTCCATGGACGTCGAGGCTTGACGAGCTCGGTTTTGAACAGGCCGATCGTGCTCTCCATGAGGGCGTTGTCGTAGGCATCGCCGACCGAGCCGATCGAGGCCGCGATGCCGGCGGCGTCCAGGTGCTCGGCGAGCCGGAAACTCGTATATTGCGACCCGGCATCGGAATGATGTATCAACTCGCCCCGCTGATACGGCTGTTCGTCGCGGTCGCGTTGCCACAGGGCCATGTCCGGGCATTCAGGACGAGCCGTGTCTCCTTCGACAGGGCGGCGGCCCAGCCTACGATCCGGCGGGAGAAGGTGTCCACGACGAACGCGACGTAGACCACTCCCGACCAGGTGCTGACGTGGGTGAAGTCGGCGACCCAGCAGCGGTTCGGGGCCGGTGCGACGAACTTGCGGTCCAGCAGGTCCGGCGCCCGCTCGACGGAGCTGTCCGCCATCGTGGTGATGACCTTCTTCCCGCGCACGGCACCGGTGACGCCGAGCTCGCGCATCAGGCGTTCGACCGTGCACCGGGCCACGACGTGACCCTGGCGGTGCAGCTCGCGCCAGACCTTCCTGGCCCCGTAGACACGGTAGTTGGCCTCGAAGACCTGCCGGATGAGCGGCTTCAGCTCCGCATCGCGGACCGTGCGAGCGGACGGGGCCTGGAGTCGTTTGTGGTGGGCGTAATAGGTGGAGGGGGCGATCTTGCAATCGTGCTCGGTGAGCACGCGGCAGATGGGCTCGACACCGCCGAAGCGGGCCCGGTGCTCGTCGATGAACGCTACGAGCGAGTGTGTGGCCGGTCGAGCTCGGCCGCGAAGAAAGACGCCGCAGCCTTCAGGATGTCGTTCGCCCGCTTCAGCTCGGCAATCTCCTTCTTCATCGCCTTGACCTGCGCGGACTCCTCCGTGGTCGTCCCCGGACGCCGCCCGGAGTCGACCTCGTCCCGCTTCACCCAGTTCCGCAGGGTCTCGGCCGAACCGATCCCGAGTTTCTGGGCGACCGCCCGCAGCGCGGCCGACTCGTTCGGATAGTCACCACGGACCTCGGCGACCATACGGACCGCTCGTTTGCGCAGCTCAACGGGATAAGAGGAGGGACGTGCCATGACTCAATCCTTTCACGGAATCGAGTCTCTACCGAACCCGGAACGGTTCACTTCCCGGGCGCCGTCGTGCGCAAGGATTTGGTCAAGGCCGTCAAAGGCAACGCCATCGTGCCGTCCTACGTGCTGGAGTACCTGCTCGGGCAGTACGCGGCATCCGATGACGAGGCCACCATCCAGGCGGGCATTGACACGGTGCGCAAGATTTTGGCGGACCACTATGTGCACCGGAACCAGTCCGAGCTGGTGAAGTCCACGATCCGCGAGCGGGGGCGGCACCGCGTCATCGACAAGGTCACGGCCACGCTCAACGAGAAGGACGACGTCTATCAGGCTGAGTTCGCCAACCTCGGCATCAAGGGCGTGCTTGTCGAGCCGGCCACGATCAAGGCGCACCCGAAGCTGCTCGTCGGAGGAGTCTGGTGCATCAGCGACATCGAGTACTTCCACAGTGCCGACCCGCGGGTTGTGCCATGGATTCTCGGTTCGATCAAGCCCATCCAGCTGTCGAACTTCGACATCGAGGGCTACCTGGCGGCTCGGCGCGAGTTCACCACCGACGAGTGGATCGACCTGCTCGTGCAGTCCATCGGGTTCAATCCCGAGTTGTTCGGGAGGAGGGCCAAGCTCATCCAGCTCGTGCGGCTCATCCCGTTCGTCGAGCGAAACTACAATCTCGTCGAGCTTGGCCCCAAGGGCACCGGCAAGTCCCACCTCTTCTCAGAGTTCTCGCCCCACGGCATGCTCATCTCCGGTGGCGAGGTCACCGTGCCGAAGCTGTTCGTCAACAACGCCAACGGGCGCATCGGCCTGGTCGGCTACTGGGATGTTGTCGCGTTCGACGAGTTCGCGGGCAAGAAGAAGCGCACCGACAGGGCGCTCGTCGACATCATGAAGAACTACATGGCGAACAAGTCGTTCTCACGCGGTGTCGAGACGCTCGGTGCTGAGGCGTCGATGGTATTCGTCGGAAACACCTCGCACACCGTGCCGTACATGCTCAAACACTCCGACCTGTTCGACGAACTGCCCGAGAGCTACCACGACTCCGCCTACCTCGACCGGCTGCACCACTACATCCCCGGGTGGGAGGTCGACACCATCCGCGGGGAGATGTTCTCGAACGGCTACGGGTTCGTCGTCGACTACATCGCCGAAGTGCTCAAGTCGATGCGCTCCCAGGACTACTCGGACCGCTACCAGCAACACTTCTCGCTCTCGTCTGACATCTCGACGCGTGACCGCGACGGGATCCACAAAACGTTCTCCGGGCTGATGAAGATCCTCTACCCGCACGGGGAGGCAGCGCCCGAGGAGATCGAGGAGATCCTGCGGTTCGCGATCGAGGGGCGCAAGCGAGTCAAGGATCAGATCCTGCGGATCGACTCGACGATGGCCGACGTCAAGTTCGGGTACCTGGACAGAAGCGGAGCCTGGCACACGGTCTCGACTCTGGAGGAGGACGAATACCCGGCGTACTACCACCGCGAGCGCCGCGAAGGTTATGGGGCTGCTGAGGGCGTGATCGAACCGACGGCGGGCGCGGCGGCGCCCGCAGTCCAGGATGGGACTCCGGATGAGCACGCGCAGGCCGTGGTGGCTCCGCTGTTCGAGGGGCACCGTGAGTTCCAGGAAAACCAGCGCGGCGTCTCGTTCGACACGCTGCTCACCCCGTACCTGCGCGGAGCTGGGCAGATTACGATCACAGACCCTTACATTCGCCAGTTCCACCAAGCCCGCAACCTCATGGAACTCATCGAGGGGATCGCCGCCGTCAAGGACGCCGCCGACGAGGTCAACGTCAAGCTCATCACCTCAGAGAGCAGCGACGGCGAGGACAAGGTCCGTAAACAACTTGAGTTCCTGCTCAAGGTTAAGCAGGGCGCAGCAGCCGGCGGCATCAACCTCGACGTCTCGTTCGCCAACACGATCCACGACCGCTCGATCGTCACAGACACTGGCTGGAAGATCCTGCTCGGCCGCGGCCTCGACATCTTCCAGTACCTCACTGGTGATGCATTCGACCTCGCTACCAGGCTCCAGGAATACCGCCAGGTCAAGGCGTTCGGGGTGACCTACATCCGCGAGGGCGAGTGATTGAAGTGCAGCTGCCTGTTCAGGGCTGTGGAGGTCCGACAATGACCTTTGCTCGTCGTTCCCGCTCGTCGACAGCTTCGCTGGCAGCCCAGCGGGAGTCCACCTGGCGGCCCGGTGGCAGACCCACCGGTGGACAACCGGTGGACAGACGCCTTTGGACCGTGCATCACGTGGTAGCACGGGCCAACCAATCGCACATGCTCTAATCAGGCAAAACGTCACCGGACAGCACGACGGGGCACCACGCGACATGATCGCTCATGGTCTCGTAATGCGTAGGTCTCGGGTTCGTCCCGAAGGTGGCTCAGCGAAACCCCAGGACTCACTCGCCGTGACCTGGGGTTTTGTGCTTTCCAAGATTAATCGGTGACCGTCGCCCACCCTTGCCGGGGCGCCCTGACTGCCGCCGGTGGACAATCGGTGGACAGGTGTGTAGCGGGCGTGCAGAGCGGTGGACAGCAGGGTGTCCGCCGCTGAGTGGGGCCGCGTGTTCTCGGGTGGGTCGCGCAGCGCGCCTCGGCGCCATCTAACCGCGGCTTCGAGGAATTCGCAGGGTGACCCAGATGGTGTGGCAATTGGCGCGGCCCTTGAAGTTCTAATGCTTCATGGGTCCGTATTGCCACCCGTGCTTTTCGGCTTTATCGCGAAGAATGCTGGCGCGCCTCTGCTGGAGTTTCTTCGAATCAATCAGTTTGTAATCGACGTACGCATGGGCAGGTGGGCGGGTTTCTCCGTCGTCAACTTGGGCATCGTCAATGACTCTTAGGCCGGCTTCGTTAACTTCGCCTACCTCTACACAGAAAACGCCGACCGAGGCGTAACCCAACGTCCCGGTGTGATGCTGGTGCGCTGCTTCAGGGGTGACCAATGATGACCTTGTCACCGATACTTCACCGGTATCCTTAGGTGTGGGTCGAAAGAGTTGGCTACTGACCCGGCCGTCGTGGACCCAGCTAGGATTCACTTGGCGCCAAAGTTTCTCGTCCTGGGTCGATATTTCAAGCTCGCCGGGCCGAAGATTTGGGCCGTCAGTCGCCATACTGGGTGATCCCCCCGGTCACGAATTCTGTGATGCTTTCCAGGTTCCGCCAGTGGAACGTCTTAATGCTGTCAGTATCGTCTTCCTTCGAAAAGGCATATACGTCCACCTTTTCCTCTGGGAGAATTACTAGCGTGACCTCACCTCGGGTGAAAGGCCACTCTAGCTGGACTCCGCCCTCCTCGGTCGGGTAAATGTATGGGCGCTCGACCTGTGCATCAAGGAGTTCAAGGAGAATGGACTCGACTTGGCGCAGTAGTTTTCTGCTTACTTCCTTGCCGATGCCATCGAGCCAGCCATTTTCGAAATTCTGCAATGTCAGGAGACGTTCTGACCACTCAGGTGGCAGAACCGGTTCGATCGACAGAATGTCCTGAATCTCGATATAGTCGCCATCTAGTGACTGAATTGCTACGGCGTTAACGGAGACCGTGGGGGCCATTGTTGATCGATCTAGGTATTGCTTAAGGTCCACGACGATGTCGTCGGAGGAGAAGCGCCCCAGTACTTGTTTCCCGCTAGATAGGCGGAAATCGAATGTGCCCTTTTCTGCGTTTACTCCGATGACCTGCCCTGCGATGAGCGTTTCAATCTCGAATCGCTCAAGGCGCGCCTTCTCGTGAATCAATCGGCGGACTGATTGCGAGTAGATCACTTCGGATGGGCTGCCACTGTCGAAGACGATTGATTCGTCATCCTGCAAGCTGCGTCCGAATCGTGAGAATTCGCGAAGTGCGTGCGGCGGGAAGGTTCGCGGAATGCCGGATCCGGACTGGATAGAGCGCAAAGTGTCTTGAATTAGGATGCGTGCCTCGTCGAAGATGCCTGAGTCCTCATCGAAGAGGGTGTCAGTCTCATTGGTGGCACGCTCAAGAATGGGCACCACGCTTCCGGCCTGGATGTCCGAAAGGCGGAGAGAGAAAGAGGACGCGAAACCCCTAGGCACCCTCTGTCGCGTGGCGTGTCGCTGCTTGTACAACCCGCGTGCCACGTCGACCACGAGACGCTCATACCTGGCGAACTCTGCCAAGACCTCAACGGGCAAACCCTGTTGCTCGTAGCGGCCACCTCGAAGGCGCCAAGATCCAAAAGTGCGACGATCCGTCCCCATGTCCCCCACCCTACTGAGACGGCACCTTCCCCATGACGTCCACACTTGAGTAGAGCGATTTTCCTCCCTACTGGCTCCAGAAGCAATCGGGTTGCAGCTCTCTGTCTTTAGCGATTGGGACACGGCGGTTAGAGGCCGAGACCAGCAGCACCGTGGTCTCGGTACCTGCTCCGCCCGGGAGCGTGCGCCGCCGCCCGCATGGGTGCGAGTAGGCGCCTGTCCAGCCGTTCGGTGCGAGGGGCGGACGGTGGCGGATGCTCGCGGAGCGAGACCGGACAACTCGTAATGCGTAGGTTTCGCTACCTGGCGTGTACCCACTGCACCACTACCTGAGTCGGCCGCAAGAGCGCCAGATCAGCCTGGAAGTTGGCCTACCGCAACGGCGATCAGCCAAGTCCTACAGGGACATCCCAGGGACTTTTCAGGGACTTTCACGTCTGTCTCGGGGAGGTTTCGGGGACTTTCCGCCAGATAAGCGAGGAAGGCCCTGACAGCGCTGAAAGAAGGAAACGCGCTGGTCAGGGCCTATGGCATCAGCACTCGATGATGTTCACCGCGAGCCCGCCCCGGGCCGTCTCCTTGTACTTCACGGACATGTCCGCGCCGGTCTCCTTCATGGTCTTGATGACCTTGTCCAGGGAGACCTTGTGGCTGCCGTCGCCCCGCATCGCCATCTTCGCCGCGGTGACGGCCTTGACCGCCGCCATGCCGTTGCGCTCGATGCACGGGATCTGGACCAGGCCGCCGACCGGGTCGCAGGTCAGGCCCAGGTTGTGCTCCATGCCGATCTCGGCCGCGTTCTCGACCTGCTCGGGGGTGCCGCCGAGGACCTCGGCCAGCGCGCCGGCCGCCATCGAGCAGGCGGAGCCGACCTCGCCCTGGCAGCCGACCTCGGCGCCGGAGATCGAGGCGTTCTCCTTGAAGAGCATGCCGATCGCGCCCGCGGAGAGCAGGAAGCGGACCACGCCCTCCTCGTCCGCGCCCGGTACGAAGTTCATGTAGTAGTGCAAAACGGCTGGGATGATGCCGGCGGCGCCGTTCGTCGGGGCGGTGACGACGCGGCCGCCCGCGGCGTTCTCCTCGTTGACCGCCATCGCGTAGAGCGTGATCCACTCCATCGACAGGGCCAGCGGGTCGCCCTCGGAGCGAAGCTTGCGGGCGGTGTTCGCGGCGCGCCGGCGTACCTTCAGACCGCCGGGCAGGATGCCCTCCTGGGACATGCCGCGCGCGACGCAGTCCTGCATGGCCCGCCAGATCTCCAGCAGCCCCTCGCGGATCTCGGGCTCCGTCCGCCAGGCCTTCTCGTTCTCCAGCATCAGGGCGGAGATCGACAGGCCGGTCTCCCGGGCCAGGCGCAGCAGCTCGTCACCGGTGCGGAAGGGGTACTTCAGCGCGGTGTCGTCGAGCTTGATCCGGTCCTCGCCGACCGCGTCCTCGTCGACGACGAAACCACCGCCCACCGAGTAGTACGTCTTCTCCAGCAGCGGCGCGCCCTGGGCGTCGTACGCCCACAGGGTCATGCCGTTGGCGTGGTACGGGAGGGCCTTGCGGCGGTGCAGGACCAGGTCCTCGTCGAAGTCGAAGCCGATCTCGTGCGCACCGAGCAGATTGATGCGCCGGTCCGCCTTGATCCGCTCGACCCGGTCGTCGGCGGTCTCGACGTCGACCGTGCGCGGGGAGTTCCCCTCCAGGCCGAGCAGCACGGCCTTCGGGGTGCCGTGGCCGTGACCGGTCGCCCCGAGCGAGCCGAACAGCTCGGCGCGTATCGAGGTGGTGTGGGCCATCAGGCCGTCGTTCTTGAGGCGCCCCGCGAAGAGCCGGGCGGCGCGCATCGGCCCGACCGTATGAGAGCTGGAGGGTCCGATGCCGATCGAGAACAGGTCGAAGACCGAGATGGCCACGGGGGACTCCTAAGGGTGGGTAGACGCCGTTGTCTGCCGGGGGTGGTGCAGATGATCAATGGCGGGTACAAGGTGCGGGGCACCGCACTCACTGTTCAGTGTGCGCGGTGCCCCGAATTTCAGTCTGTGCCGTACGTAACTACTTCAGACCAGGGTAAAGCGGGTGCTTGCCGGCCAGGGCGGTCACCCGGGCGGACAGGGCCTCGGCGTCGTACGACGGCTTCAGCGCTTCGGCGATGATGTCCGCGACCTCGGCGAAGTCCTCGGCCTGGAAACCGCGGGTGGCCAGGGCCGGCGTACCGATCCGCAGACCCGAGGTGACCATCGGGGGCCGGGGGTCGTTCGGGATGGCGTTGCGGTTGACCGTGATGCCGAGACCGTGGAGACGGTCCTCGGCCTGCTGGCCGTCGAGCTCGGAGTTCCGCAGGTCGACGAGGACCAGGTGGACGTCCGTGCCGCCGGTGAGGACGGACACGCCGTGCTCGGTGACGTCGGGCTGCACCAGACGCTCGGCCAGGACGCGGGCGCCGTCCAGGGTGCGCTGCTGGCGCTCCTTGAACTCCTCGCTCGCGGCCACCTTGAAGGACACGGCCTTGGCGGCGATGACGTGCTCCAGCGGGCCGCCCTGCTGACCGGGGAAGACCGCCGAGTTGATCTTCTTGGCGAGCTCGGCGGTGGAGAGGATGACTCCGCCGCGCGGGCCGCCGAGGGTCTTGTGCGTGGTCGTGGTGACGACGTGGGCGTGCGGCACCGGGTTGGGGTGCAGGCCCGCGGCGACCAGGCCGGCGAAGTGCGCCATGTCGACCATGAGGTACGCGCCGACCTCGTCCGCGATGCGGCGGAAGGCGGCGAAGTCCAGCTGACGCGGGTACGCGGACCAGCCGGCCACGATCAGCTTCGGCTTGGACTCCTTGGCGAGGCGCTCGACCTCGGCCATGTCGACCTCGCCGGTGGCGTCGTCCACGTGGTAAGCGACCACGTCGTAGAGCTTGCCGGAGAAGTTGATCTTCATGCCGTGGGTCAGGTGACCGCCGTGGGCCAGGTTCAGGCCCATGATCGTGTCGCCGGGCTTCAGCAGCGCGAACATCGCCGCCGCGTTGGCCTGGGCGCCCGAGTGCGGCTGTACGTTCGCGTGCTCGGCGCCGAAGAGCGCCTTGATGCGGTCGATGGCGATCTGCTCGACCACGTCGACGTGCTCGCAGCCGCCGTAGTAGCGGCGGCCCGGGTAGCCCTCGGCGTACTTGTTGGTGAGGACGGAGCCCTGCGCCTCCATGACCGCGACCGGAGCGAAGTTCTCCGAGGCGATCATTTCGAGGGTGGACTGCTGGCGGAGCAGCTCGGCGTCGACGGCGGCGGCGACGTCCGGGTCGAGCTCATGGAGGGGAGTGTTGAGAAGCGTCATCACGGTCCCGTTCGAGGTCTTAGTTGCCGGAGGAGAAGGCGTCGTACTCGTCGGCGGAGAGCAGGTCGGCCGGCTCCTCCGCGACGCGCACCTTGAAGAGCCAGCCGCCCTCGAAGGGGGCGGAATTCACCAGCGACGGGTCGTCCACGACGTCCTGGTTGGACTCGACGACCTCACCGGTCACCGGGGAGTACAGGTCGCTGACCGACTTGGTCGACTCCAGCTCGCCGCAGGTCTCGCCCGCGGTCACCGTGTCGCCGACCTCCGGGAGCTGGGCGTAGACGACGTCACCGAGCGCGTTGGCCGCGAACTCCGTGATACCGACCGTCGCGACGCCGTCCTCGGCGGTCGACAGCCACTCGTGCTCCTTGCTGTAACGCAGCTGCTGGGGGTTGCTCATGACCTGAATTCTCCTGTACGCGGGGGAGTGCTGGTGAACGGGAAGGTTGTGCGGGGGGTCACTTCCGGCGCTTGTAGAACGGCAGCGCGACGACCTCGTACGGCTCATGCGTACCGCGGATGTCGACGCCGACGCCGGAGGTGCCGGGCGCCGCGTGCGCGGCGTCGACGTACGCCATGGCGATCGGCCTGCCGAGCGTCGGGGACGGGGCGCCCGAGGTGACCTCGCCGACGACCTTGCCGTCGGCGACCACGGGGAAACCGGCGCGCGGGACGCGGCGGCCCTCGGCGACCAGGCCGACCAGCCTGCGCGGCGGCGCGGTCTCGGCGCGCTCGGCGGCGGCCTCGAGCGCGGCGCGGCCGACGAAGTCGCCCTCCTTCTCGAACTTCACGACCCGGCCGAGACCCGCGTCGAAGGGGGTCAGCGCGGTGGTCAGCTCGTGCCCGTACAGCGGCATGCCCGCTTCGAGGCGCAGCGTGTCGCGGCAGGAGAGGCCGGCGGGGACGAGGCCGGCGTCCTTGCCCGCGTCCGTCAGCGCCTGCCACAGCTTCTCGGCGTCGGCCGGGGCCACGAACAGCTCGAAACCGTCCTCGCCGGTGTAGCCGGTACGGGCGATGAGGGCGGGGACGCCGGCGACGGTGCCGGGCAGACCGGCGTAGTACTTCAGGCCGTCGAGGTCGGCGTCGGTGACGGACTTCAGGATCCCGGGGGACTCGGGGCCCTGGACGGCGATCAGGGCGTACGCGTCACGGTCGTCCCGTACGACGGCGTCGAATCCGGCCGCCCGCCCGGTGACCGCGTCGAGGACGGTCTGGGCGTTTCCGGCGTTGGCCACCACCATGTACTCGGTTTCGGCCAGCCGGTACACGATCAGGTCGTCGAGGATCCCGCCGTCCTCCTGGCAGATCATGGTGTAGCGGGCGCGGCCGACGCCGATCGTGCCGATGTTGCCGACGAGCGCGTAGTCGAGGGCGTTCACGGCCTGGGGGCCGGTGACGGTGATCTCGCCCATGTGGGAGAGGTCGAAGAGGCCCGCGCGGGTCCGTACGGCGTTGTGCTCGTCGCGCTCGCTGGCGTACCGCAGCGGCATGTCCCAGCCCGCGAAGTCGGTCATGGTCGCGCCCAGCGAACGATGAGTCGCGTCGAGGGCGGTGTGACGGGGGGCGTTGCTCATGTGTGGGGCTCCCAGGGCAGGGCATGACAGGTGAGGACAATCCTCCCCATCTGTCATCGGAACCTGAGAGGTTCACCGGGAGAGTCCCGGCTTGCACCTTGGGTGGAGCCGCGACACGGCGGCCCGCTTTTCAGATATGCCTCGCCCGCGCGGTACGGGGCCTGAGAGATTCAAGGGAGGGACTTGCTCCTTCGGCGTCCTGGGCACCGGGCACTCCTGGAGTGCTTCTGCGTGCTTCGGACTCTCCCGCGCGGATTCAAGCGGCCGGTATGGAGTTGGCGCGCACATCATTGCACGCATCCTCCGCCGACGGGACGGCCGGGCGGCACCTCGGCACAGACGCAAATCACTTGTGACGCATTACCTTTTCTTTACACTTCTTGGGCAAGGGTGGGGAAAAGGGCGGGGACACCTGACAGGGGGAGTGCGATGACGTTGCAGCGGCCCGGTGCGTACGTGACGACCGCGGGCACCACGCACGGCACGGTGCCCGCACCGCAGGGCGTGCAGGCCGGAGAGAGCGCCCGCCGGCCGGTGCCCACCGTCCGCGACCTGCGCGAGCGGGCCGGGCGCAGCCCGCGGACGCTGGCCTTCGCGGCCGGTGACGTCGTGGTCGTCTCAGGGCTGCCCGGCAGCGGCAAGAGCACCCTCATCCGGCGTACGGCGACGGAGGGGGTGCACCGCATCGACTCGCAGGACGTCCGCGAGCGGTGGGAGGCGCGCATGCCGCGCCTGCTGCCGTACGCGCTCTACCGCCCCCTCGTGCGGGCCGCTCACTACGGCGGGCTGCGGCGCGCCCTGCGGTCCGGCGGGAGCGTCGTGGTCCACGACTGCGGCACGCTCGCCTGGGTGCGGCGCTGGCTGGCGCGCGACGCCCGCCGGCGGGGCGTCGCCCTGCACCTGGTGCTGCTCGACGTGACGCCGCAGGTGGCGCGGGCCGGTCAGGAGGAGCGGGGCCGCGGGGTCTCGGGCTACGCGTTCGCCCGGCACCGGCGGGCGGTGGGCCGGCTGGTCCGGGAGGCGGAGGGCGGCAGACTCCCGGCCGGCTGCGCGTCGGCGGTGCTGCTGGACCGGGACGCGGCGGGGGCGCTGACGGGGATCGGCTTCCCGGCCGGGACGCGGTTCCGGTTAGGGGAACAGCCCCTCGGGGTACCGCCGGCGCCGCGTTAGGGTCGTGCCCGTGGACTACCCAGACATCCCCCTGCCCGCCCACCCGCACGGCGGAGGCGGCTGGCCCGGCAACGAGCTCGAAGAGGTGCTGGCCGCCTCGCTCGGCGCCCCCGCCGCGGGCGCCCGCATCGTCGAGGTGCTGGGGCGCAGCCAGGTGTGGGTGCCGCTGCCGAACGGCGGCGGGCCCGACTCCCCGAATCTCGACCTGCCCACCCTGGACCTCCACGGCGAGGCGTACGTCCCCGTGTACAGCTCCGAGGAGCAGCTGCGCCGGTGCGCCGGGCCCCACATGTCCTTCGCCGTGGCGCCCGCCCGCGAGTTCGCCCGCGGTCTGCCCCCGCAGCTCGGCATCGCCGTGAACCCGGACGGCGCGGTCGGCGTGCCGCTGCCGCCGCCCGCCGTCGCCGAGCTCTGCCGGGCCGGCCGTACGCCGCTGGACGGGCCGGCCACCGGGGGCAGGGTGCGGCTCTTCGAACCGGACTGGCAGGAGGAGCCGGTCGACTTCCTCTCCGCCGCGGCCGGTGAGTTCGAGGAGAGCGGTGTGGTGGTGACCGCCCGCCGGGCGCTCGCCAGTATCGAGGGCGAGTCCCCGGCGCTGTTCGTCGGCGTGCAGCTGGCGACCTGGGAGGGTGCCGACCCGAACGCCCCGATGGACGCGCTCGGCCGGGCGCTCGGCCGGGTCCAGGTGCCCTGGCCGGTCAACCTGCTCCTGCTGGACGTGGCGCAGGACCCGGTCGCGGGCTGGATGCTGGAGAAGGTGCGGCCCTTCTACACGCGCGCCTGACTCGTGCTCTGTGTCGGTGCTGCCGCTTAAGCTGGTGCAACACGGTGGATCGAAGAGGGGCGGGACCCAGGGTGAGCGCGTCAGGCACTGCGGCGGCCGGGCAGGTCGAGCACATGCTGCGCCAGGTGACCCCCGGGCGGTACGACGCGTACGAGGCGCTGCTGCGCGCCCTCGCCGACCCGGCCGGCGGCCGGGTCTGGATGCTGCTCTGGCACGGCCAGGCGGGCTCCCCCGACGCCCAGTACGGAAACATGGAGGTCGACGGACTCGGTTACGCGCCGTGCGTCACCTCCGCCCAGGAGCTCGCCGCGAGCGGCTGGAGCCGGGCGTACGAAGTGGTCACGGGCCAGGACGTCGCCCGCGCGCTCTTCCCCGACCGCTGGGGCATCTGGCTGAACCCGCACGCTCCCGGCGGCGGCGTCGGCATCCCGTGGCTCGATCTGCGGCGTATCGCCACGGGGCTCGACCGGATGCCCGCCGGACCGCTGCGGCTGTCCGAACCCGCCGTCGAGATCCCCCAGTTCTACGCCCTGCTCACGCAGAACGCCCACCGTACGCCCGCGGTCCGCACCCTGCGCCGCGCCTGGGTGCAGCCGGCGCTCGGGGCGCCGTACCTGGCCATCGGACTCGACCTCTACGACACGAGCCCGCAGTCCGTCGACGCGGTGCGCGCGATGATGCGGCAGTCGGTCGGCGCGGTCCCCGAGGGGCTGCCCGTCTCCACCGTCGCGATGTCCGACGCGTACGACCCGGTCGCCATGTGGCTGCGCGCCAACGCCCGCCCGTTCTACGACCGCGAGGCGCAGGCTCCCGCCGCGCCCTCCTCCGCCCCGCAGGGTGGTTACGGCTACCCGGCGCCGCGCGCCTACTGAACGCGCTCGCCCCGCCCGTCTCACTGACCGGCCCGCCCGTCCCACCGATTGTGCGTACAACCCAATTCGGTAGTTCATAGAGGCCGTTGGGCGGCATGTCCGGTCTGGTGCGTAAGGGTGCTTGTGGTCCGCTGAGCCGATCAAGATGTTCGGATAACGGAAGCCCGCAGGCCACATCACGGTTGCGCATCCATTCCCCGCCAGGTCTGGCGGGTGATCGCGAGCTCGTTGAAGACTCCCGCAACAAGGAACGTCGGTCTTGTGTACGGCCCGCTTTCCCTGTGTCACATGCGTTTGTACGACCACCTTCTGCACCACTTGCACCTGCGATGCGAACAAGCCGCTACAGCGGCGGGCGCGGGCCGACCACCGTCGGCCGAGCCGAGAGGGGTCCCCACCACGATGACGGCACCACTGCACGACACGAGCGCGGCGGAGACCGCGGCCGTTGACGTCGCGGCCGATGTCCCGGCGAAAGCCATCGAAGGCCGCTCGCCCTGGAAGATCGCATGGGTGCGTCTGAAGCGCGACAAGGTCGCGCTGGCCGGCGGCGTCGTCGTGTTGTTCCTGATCCTGGTCGCGGTGTTCGCGCCTTTGATCGTCAGCGCGTTCGGCCACCCGCCGAACGACTTCCACGAGGACAAGATCGACCCGCTGTTCGGCACGCCGATCGGCAGCTGGGGCGGCATGAGCTCCGACTTCCTGCTGGGAGTCGAACCGGTCAACGGCCGCGACGTGTTCAGCCGCCTCGTCTACGGGGCCCGGATCTCGCTGCTGGTCGCCTTCCTCGCGGCCCTCTTCGCCGTCGCGCTCGGCACGGTCTTCGGGATCATCGCCGGTTACTTCGGCGGCTGGGTCGACGCGGCGATCAGCCGCGTGATGGACGTACTGCTGGCCTTCCCGCAGCTCCTCTTCATCATCGCGCTGGTCTCGGTACTGCCCAACTCCCTCTGGGGGTTCAGCGGTTCCGGTGTGCGCATCGGCGCGCTCATCGTCGTCATCGGCTTCTTCGGGTGGCCGTACGTCGGCCGGATCGTCCGGGGCCAGACACTCTCCCTCCGGGAGCGCGAGTACGTCGAGGCGGCTCGCAGCCTCGGCGCGGGCCGGACGTACATCCTGTTCAAGGAGCTGCTGCCCAACCTGGTCGCGCCGATCACCGTCTACACGACGCTGATGATCCCGACCAACGTCCTCAGCGAGGCCGCCCTGAGCTTCCTGGGCGCCGGAGTCAAGCCGCCCACCGCCTCCTGGGGGCAGATGCTCTCCAAGGCCAAGGAGTACTACGAGGCGGATCCGATGTTCATGATCGCGCCCGGCGTGGCCATCTTCGTCACCGTGCTGGCCTTCAACCTCTTCGGCGACGGCGTGCGCGACGCGCTGGACCCGAAGGGTTCCCGCTGACCGTTCGTCCCGTATCACCCGCACACGCCCTACGCGCCGCCCCTGCCGATGTGTCAGGAGGCCACCACAACCGTCGGTCCCCTCAAGGGCCGGCACTCTCACGGAGGTTGCTGATCGTGACAGCCAACAGTTCTTCCAGGCGACGGCTCGCCGCAAGTGCGGTGCTCGTCGTCGCCGCGCTCGTCGGTACCGCGGCCTGTGGCGGCGGTGGCAAGGACGACGGGGCCGACGGCGGCGGCAAGGCCCCCGGCTTCAACGCGGCCGTCGGCAAGATCGCGAACGCCTCGGACAAGAAGGGCGGCACGATCAAGTTCATCGGCACGCAGGACGCCGACTCCTGGGACCCGCAGCGCGGTTACTACGGCTTCATGTGGGACTTCGCCCGTTACTACACGCGCCAGCTGATCACCTTCAAACCTTCTCCGGGCACCGAGTCCACCGAGCTCGTCGCCGACATGGCGACCGACACGGGCAAGGTCTCCGCGGACAAGAAGACGTACACCTTCACGCTGAAGGACGGCGTCACCTGGGAGGACGGCAAGCCCGTCACCTCCAAGGACGTCAAGTACGGCATCGAGCGCATCTGGGCCCAGGACAAGATCTCCGGCGGCCCGATCTACCTCCAGCAGGTCCTGGACCCGAAGAAGGAGTACAAGGGTCCGTACAAGGACAAGTCGGCCGACAAGCTCGGCCTGAAGGCCATCGAGACACCGGACGACAAGACCATCGTCTTCAAGCTCCCGAAGCCCAACGGCGACTTCCTCCAGATGCTGGCCATGCCGGCCGCCACGCCGGTCCGCCAGGACAAGGACACGGTCGAGAAGTACGGCCTGAAGCCCTTCTCCAACGGCCCGTACAAGATCGACTCCTACACCCCCAACAAGGGCATGGAGCTGAGCCGCAACCCCAACTGGAAGAAGGAGACCGACACCGTCCGCAAGGCGCTGCCGGACAAGGTCTCGCTCAAGCTCGTCACCAACGCCGACGACATGGACAACCGCCTGATCGAGGGCGACTACGACGTCGACATCAACGCCACCGGCATCAGCCCGGCCGGCCGTACCAAGGCGCTGCGCGACCACAAGGCCAACGTCGACAACCCGCAGACCGGCTTCATCCGGTACGCGGTGTTCCCGCAGACGGTCAAGCCGATGGACAACATCCACTGCCGCAAGGCAGTCATCTACGGCGCCGACCACAAGTCGCTGCAGACCGCTCGCGGCGGCCCGATGGCGGGCGGCGACATCGCCACCAACATGCTGCCGCCGAGCATCAAGGGCGCCGACCCGAAGTACGACCCGTACAACGTCCTCAAGGACACCACGGGCAACGTCGCGAAGGCCAAGGAAGAGCTCAAGGCCTGCGGCAAGCCGAACGGCTTCGAGACCACGATCGCGGTCCGCAACAACAAGCCGCAGGAGATCGCCACCGCCGAGTCGATGCAGGCGTCCCTGGAGAAGGTCGGCATCAAGGCGCAGATCGACCAGTACGACGGTGCGCAGACCTCCGGCATCATCGGCGCTCCCAAGAACGTCGAGAAGAAGAACTACGGCATCATCATCATGGGCTGGGGTGCCGACTTCCCGTCCGGTCAGGGCTTCTCGCAGCCGCTGGTCGACAGCCGCTTCATCCTCGACAGCGGCAACAACAACTTCTCGATGATGAAGGACAAGGCGATCGACGCCCTGTTCGACAAGGCGCTGCTGGAGACGGACCCGGACAAGGCCGCCGAGTTCTACAAGCAGATCAACGAGAAGGTCTCCGAGGCCGCGGTCTACCTGCCCTTCACCTTCGAGAAGAACGTGATCTGGCGCAGCTCGCGGCTGACCAACGTCTACACGGCCGACTCCTACAACGGCCGTTACGACTACGCCTCCATCGGCGTCAAGTGACCGTCCGTTCGCTCCGCCGGCACACCCGCCGCTAAGCCCGAAGGGCAGGTGATGGCCGCGTGCGGCGGCCCGGGGACCCCTCACCGGATCCCCGGGCCGCCGCCGGGCCGACCGTAGTGCTCGCATACCTCATCCGGCGGCTGACCGCCGTCGTCGTGATGCTGCTCGTGGTCACTCTCGTGACCTTCGGCATCTTCTACGTGATCCCGAAACTGACCGGCAGCGACCCCGCCGCGATGTTCATCGGCAAGCAGGCGGACCCGGGCGCGGTCGAAGGCGTCCGGGAGAAGCTCGGCCTCGGCGATCCCATCCTGGTGCAGTTCTGGAACTTCATCAGCGGAATCTTCGTCGGCCGCGACTACACCGGCGGCGGCTCGTCGTTCCACTGCGACGCGCCGTGCTTCGGTTACTCCTTCCGTACCGAGCAGGAGATCTGGCCCGTACTGACCGAGCGGCTCCCCGTGACGCTGTCCCTGGCGGCCGGTGCGTGCGTGCTGTGGGTCATCGTCGGTGTCACGACCGGCATCATCTCCGCCCTCAAGCGGGGCACCGCGATCGACCGTGCGGCGATGACCATCGCGCTGGCCGGTGTGTCGCTGCCGATCTACTTCACCGCGCTGCTCTCCCTGGCGATCTTCCGCACCCAGCTCGGCTGGTTCGACGCCGAGTACGTGGACATCGCGCAGGACCCGCTCGGCTGGTTCAGCGGCCTGGTGCTCCCGTGGGTGACCCTCGCCTTCCTGTACGCCGCGATGTACGCCCGGCTCACCCGCGCCACCATGCTGGAGGTCCTGGGCGAGGACTACATCCGTACCGCCCGGGCCAAGGGCCTGAGCGAACCGGTCGTCGTCGGCAAGCACGCGCTGCGCTCGACGATGACGCCGATCCTCACCATCCTCGGCATGGACCTCGGCGCCCTGGTCGGCGGCGCGATCCTCACCGAGACCGCCTTCAGCCTCCCGGGCCTCGGCCAGGCGGCCGTCAAGGCGATCGGCGACTTCGACCTTCCGCTCATCCTGGGTGTCACGCTCATCGCCGCCGCGGCCGTCGTGCTCGCGAACCTCGTCGTGGACATCCTGTACTCCGTGATCGACCCCCGAGTGAGGCTCTCGTGACCACTGTGCCTGTCCCGGGGGAGGCCCCTGGAGCCCCCTTGACGAAGACCGGTGCGGTCGGGGAGCCCGTACGCACCGGCTCCCCGCAGCCGGACGCCTTCCTCGACGTGCGCGACCTCAAGGTGCACTTCCCCACCGACGACGGTCTCGTCAAGTCGGTGGACGGCCTCTCCTTCCAGCTGGAGAAGGGCAAGACCCTCGGCATCGTGGGCGAGTCCGGATCCGGCAAGTCGGTGACCTCGCTCGGCATCATGGGCCTGCACACCGTCGGCCAGTACGGCCGGCGCAAGGCGCAGATCTCCGGCGAGATCTGGCTGGACGGCAAGGAACTGCTGTCCGCCGACCCCGACGACGTACGCAAGCTGCGCGGCCGCGAGATCTCGATGATCTTCCAGGACCCGCTGTCCGCGCTGCACCCGTACTACACGATCGGCCACCAGATCGTGGAGGCCTACCGCATCCACAACAAGGTCGACAAGAAGGCCGCCAAGCGGCGCGCGATCGAACTGCTCGACCGGGTCGGCATCCCGCAGCCCGACAAGCGGTTCGACGGCTACCCGCACGAGTTCTCCGGCGGTATGCGCCAGCGCGCGATGATCGCGATGGCGCTGGTCAACAACCCCGAACTGCTCATCGCCGACGAGCCGACCACCGCCCTGGACGTCACCGTCCAGGCGCAGATCCTCGACCTGATCCGGGACCTGCAGAAGGAGTTCGGCTCGGCGGTCATCATCATCACGCACGACCTGGGCGTCGTCGCCGAACTCGCGGACGACCTCCTGGTGATGTACGGGGGCCGGTGCGTCGAGCGCGGTCCCGCGGAGAAGGTCTTCTACGAGCCCCAGCACCCGTACACCTGGGGCCTGCTGGGTTCGATGCCGCGCATCGACCGCGACCAGACCGAGCGCCTCATCCCGGTCAAGGGTTCGCCGCCCAGCCTGATCAACATCCCCAGCGGCTGCGCCTTCCACCCGCGCTGCCCGTACGCGGACGTGCCCAAGGGCGGGATCACCCGCACCGAGCGGCCGGAACTCAAGGTGCTGTCCGGACAGGAATCCGCACGGCACTACTCCGCGTGCCACATGGCGGCCGAGGACCGGGCCCGGATCTGGGCCGAAGAGATTGCGCCGAAGCTGTGAGCGAGACGAAGGATCCCGAAGTGACGATCTCGGAGCAGGCGTCCTCCTCGCCGCCGCCGTCCCCCGAGCCCCTGCTGAGGGTCGGCGGCCTGGTGAAGCACTTCCCCATCAGGAAGGGCCTGCTCCAGCGCCAGGTCGGCGCGGTCCAGGCCGTCGACGGTCTCGATTTCGACGTGCGCCCGGGGGAGACCCTGGGTGTGGTCGGCGAGTCGGGCTGCGGCAAGTCGACGATGGGCCGGCTGATCACGCGCCTGCTGGAGCCCACCAGCGGGAAGATCGAGTTCGAGGGCCGGGACATCACCCACCTCGGCACCGGACAGATGCGTCCGCTGCGCCGCGACGTACAGATGATCTTCCAGGACCCGTACTCCTCGCTGAACCCGCGCCACACGGTCGGCACGATCATCAGCGCGCCCTTCAAACTGCAGGACATCACGCCCGAGGGCGGGGTGAAGCGGGAGGTCCAGCGGCTGCTGGAGCTGGTGGGCCTCAACCCGGAGCACTACAACCGCTATCCGCACGAGTTCTCCGGCGGGCAGCGCCAGCGCATCGGCATCGCGCGGGCGCTCGCGCTCAAGCCGAAGCTGGTCGTCGCCGACGAGCCGGTGTCGGCGCTGGACGTGTCGATCCAGGCGCAGGTGGTGAACCTGCTGGACGACCTCCAGGACGAGCTCGGGTTGACGTACGTGATCATCGCGCACGACCTGTCGGTCATCCGGCACGTCTCGGACCGCATCGCCGTGATGTACCTCGGAAAGATCGTCGAGCTGGCGGACCGCAAGGCACTGTACGAGTCGCCCATGCACCCGTATTCGAAGGCCCTGCTCTCGGCCGTCCCGGTGCCCGACCCGCGCAGCAAGCACAAGCGCGAGCGCATCCTGCTCAAGGGCGACGTGCCCTCGCCGATCTCGCCGCCCTCGGGCTGCCGCTTCCACACGCGGTGCTGGAAGGCGACCGAGATCTGCAAGACGGAGGAGCCGCCGCTGATGGCTCTGAAGACCGGTCACCAGGTGGCCTGCCACCACCCGGAGAACGCGCCCGACCAGGCGCCGGAGTCGTCCGTCGTGCTCGACACGGCGCGCGAGGCGATCGCGCTCGTCGACGTCACGCCACCCGCGGCGGCGGCGAAGGCGGCGGGCGAAACCGGGGGCGAAGCCGGACCCGCGGACACGGAGGACACCGGCAAGGAATAGAACCGGCACAATTGCCCGGTGTTCCAGGAACTCTTCACGCCCTCCGTCCAGCATGCGCTCGACCTCGTCGGGATCTTCGTCTTCGCGATCTCCGGCGCCCTGCTCGCCGTCCGCAAGAACTTCGACGTCTTCGGCATCGTGGTGCTCGCAGAGGTCACCGCGCTGGGCGGGGGGCTGCTCCGCGACCTGATCATCGGCGCGGTGCCGCCGGCCGCCTTCACCGACCTGGGGTACTTCACCACCCCGCTGATCGCGGCCGCCCTGGTCTTCTTCCTCCACCCCGAGGTGGAACGCATCCAGGGCTCGGTGATGGCCTTCGACGCGGCCGGGCTCGGGCTGTTCTGCGTCACGGGCACCACCAAGGCGTACGACCACGGGCTCGGCCTGACCGCTTCGGCCGCCCTGGGCCTGGCGACCGCCGTCGGCGGCGGCGTCCTGCGGGACGTCCTCGCCAACGAGGTGCCCTCGCTGCTGCGCTGGGACCGTGATCTGTACGCCGTCCCCGCGATCGTCGGAGCTTCGATGGTCGCCCTGTTCATACGCTTCGACGCACTGAACGCGGTGACCAGCGCGGTCGCCGTCGTCGCGGCCTTCCTGCTGCGCCTGCTGGCGCTGCGCTTCCACTGGCGGGCGCCGCGCGCCTGGCACCGGAACTCGGCTAAGGCCGAGGAAAAATCTGAAGCTACCGCTTAGTAATGTATCGGTGTACGGTGCATGCCATGGCACAGGCATCCATCGGAGACAGCGAGTTCGACCGTGACACCGCCCTCTCCTCGCGCGCACCGGACGAACCGGGCGTCTACGACGCGGAGCTCTCCGAGGGCTGGACGATCCTCCTCGCCGTCAACGGCGGCTACCTCCTCGCCCTGCTCGGCCGGGCGCTCGGCGACGCCCTGCCGCACCCCGACCCGTTCACCGTCTCCGCGCACTACCTGACCCCCTCCGTGCCGGGCAGAGCGGTCGTCCGCACGCAGACCGTCCGCGCCGGGCGCACCCTCTCCACCGGCCAGGCATCCCTCTTCCAGTACGCCGAGGACGGCACCGAGGTCGAGCGGATCCGCGTCCTCGCCTCGTACGGCGACCTCGACGCCCTGCCCGACGACGTCCGCACGGCCGCGAAGCCGCCGGCCATGCCGCCGTACGAGCACTGCCTGGGCGCGGACGCCGGGTCCGTCGTCATCCCGGGGAGTTCGGCCATCACCGGCCGGCTCGACGTCAGGATCGACCCCGCCACCGCCGGCTGGGCCGTCGGCGCACCCTCCGGCAAGGGCGAGATGCGCGGCTGGTTCGGCCTCGCCGACGGCCGTGACGCCGACCCGCTCTCGCTGCTGCTCGCGGTCGACGCCCTGCCGCCGACCTCGTTCGAGCTGGGCCTCAAGGGCTGGACGCCGACCGTCGAGCTCACCACCCACATACGCTGCCGCCCCGCTCCCGGACCGCTGCGCGTCTGCATCACCACCCGCAACCTCGCGGGCGGCTTCCTGGAGGAGGACGCGGAGGTCTGGGACAGCGCGGACCGGCTCGTCGCCCAGTCCCGGCAGCTGGCGCGGGCGCCCCGCGGCTGATTCCCGGCCCCCGGGCGGGCCTCTTCGAGCAGGATGGGCGCCGTGAAATCAGAACGGCTGCTGTCGATACTCCTGCTGCTCCGGACCAGGGGGCTGATCCCGGCCGCCGAGCTGGCCGAGCGGCTGGAAGTCTCCGTACGCACCATCTACCGGGACGTCGAGTCGCTGTCGGCGTCGGGCGTCCCGGTGTACGCGGAGCGCGGGCGGCACGGCGGGATCGCGCTGCTGCCCGGCTTCCGCACCGATGTGACGGGGTTGACCGGTGACGAGTCGCGGGCCCTGTTCGTCCTGGCCGCGCAGGGCGCCCACACCGCGCTCGGACTCGGCGAGGCGCTCGAATCCGCGCTGCGCAAGGTGATGGCCGCACTGCCCGAGCCGCACCGCCCCGCCGCGGAACTGACCAGCCGGCGCATCCTCGTCGACCCGCTGCGCTGGCGGGGCGCGCCACCGCCCGAGGCCGACCTGGCGGAGCTCCAGGGCGCGGTCTTCGCGGACAGCCGACTGCGCCTGAGCTACCGGCACGGCGGAACGGGCCGGGTGCGGACGTACACCGTCGACCCGTACGGACTCGTGGTCAAGGCGGGCGTCTGGTACCTCGTCGCGGACCACGAGGGCAGCCCCGCGCTCTACCGCGCCGACCGCGTGCACGCGGCCACGTCCACCGACGAGCCCGTGCGGCGGCGGCCCGGCGTGGAACTGGCCGACGTCTGGCAGGTGCTGCGGCGCCGGGTGGAGGAGCGGCCCACGGCGGTGCGGGTGCGGGCGAGGGTGACGCTGTCCCGGCTGGAGCTGTTCGTACGCGTCCACGCCTCGCACCTCGCGGCGCGGCCGCAGCCGCTGGACGGGGAGTGGGCGGCGGTGGACCTGGTCTTCGGCTCACTCCCCGAGGCCCGCTCGCTGCTGGCCTTCGGGGAGCGCGTGGAGGTGCTTTCGCCCCCGGAGGTGCGCGCGGAACTGGCCAGGGCGTCGGCGGCGGTCGCGGAGTTGTACGGGGACGGGAACGGAAGCGGGGGCGGGGGTGGCGCCGGGCCCCCGCCCGGCGTCAGTCCAGCCAGTGGCGGCGGCCCAGACTGACCAGGCGCAGCTGACGGCGGGCGAGGGAGGCGGCGGCCTCGACACGCTCGTCCCCGTGCGGCTCGGCCTCCAGGAACGCGGACGCGGTCATCACCATGTGGTCGACGTAGACGTGCGCGAGCATCCGCAGGTCCTCCTCGCTCCAGCCCGCGGAATCGGGCTGCGTGCGCAGCCAGGCCGCCACCTCGTCCGCGAACAGGCCCAGTTGCCCGCCTATCGCGGCCCGCACCCGCGCCACGCCGCCGTGGCGTTCGCGGGCGATGAAGCGGACGTGGGCGGGGTACGCGTGGACGTGGCGGGCGATGAGGCCGACCGCGCCGTCGATGCGCTCGGCGCTGTCGCCGGTCGCGGCGAGGGTCGCGCGGATCACCACGTGCAGGCTGCCGAGAGCCTCGTCCACGAGTGCGACGCCGAGGTCCGCCGTGTCACGGAAGTGCCGGTAGAAGGCGGTCGGGGCGAGACCGACCGCCCGGGTGACCTCGCGCAGGCCGAGACTGCTCAGGCTCTGGTCCTCCAGCAGGACGAGGGCCGCCTCCATGAGGGACCGGCGGGTCTTCTGCTTCTGGGCCTGACGGATGCCGGCGGTGTGACTCATGGCATTCAGTAAACAACTGTTCTCTATTGCCGGAAGCCCCGGGGGGAAGCCTAGACTGGGTAGTCAGTGAACAACCGTACTCTCAGGAGGGGTTCACGTGTTCGTCCTCGTAGCGGCTCTGCTGTTGCTGGGGGTGCTGGTGGGATCGGTGGCGCACGTGCCGGTCCCGGCGTCTCTCGTCGCCGCCGGACTCATCGGTCTCTGGCTGCTGGTCTTCGCCGCCCGTGAGCGTCACGCGCGACGGTCCGTCCGAAGGAGCTGAGCACGCCATGGAGTTCACCGCATCCGCCTCCGCCTCCGCTTCCGCGCGCGCCCGGACCGGCACGCGGGACCCCGACGGGACGGCCGTCGCCTCGTTCGTCCTCGGCCTCGTCGGGCTGCTCGTCTTCAACATCTTCCTCGGGCCCGCCGCCATGGTCCTGGCCTCCCTGGCCCTGCGGCGGGGCACCGGACGCCGGGGCAGGGCGCTGCTCGGCCTCGGCCTCGGGGCGGCCGACCTGGTGGTCCTCGCCGTCCTCGCCTCGGCCGACGGCACCGTGTCCTGGTCCCTCGGCGGCTGACCGGGCGCGACGGGACGAGGGCGGGGCCGGGGGACGGCCGGCGGGCTCGTAGAATCGAGTGCACCATGGCCTACCTCGACCACGCCGCGACCACCCCGATGCTTCCGGAAGCGGTCGGGGCGATGACCGCCCAGCTCGCCGTCACCGGCAACGCCTCGTCCCTGCACGCCGCCGGCCGACGGGCGCGGCGTACCGTCGAGGAGGCCCGCGAGACGCTCGCCGAGTCCCTCGGCGCCCGGCCCAGCGAGGTGGTCCTCACCGCGGGCGGCACCGAGGCCGACAACCTCGCCGTCAAGGGCCTGTACTGGGCGCGGCGGGACGCCGACCCGCGCAGGACCCGCGTCCTGGCCAGCCCCGTCGAGCACCACGCGGTGCTGGACGCCGTCCACTGGCTGGGCGAGCACGAGGGCGCGACCGTCGAGTACCTGCCCGTGGACGCGTACGGACGGGTCCACCCGGAAGCGCTCCGCGCCGCCATCGCACGCGACCCGTCCGATGTCGCCCTGGCCACCGTGATGTGGGCCAACAACGAGATCGGCACCGTCATGCCGGTCCGTGAACTGGCCGACGTGGCAGCCGGGTTCGAAGTGCCGCTGCATGCCGACGCGGTGCAGGCGTTCGGGCAGCTGGAGGTCGACTTCGCCGCCTCCGGACTCGCCGCGATGACCGTGTCCGGGCACAAGATCGGTGGCCCGTACGGCATCGGCGCGCTGCTGCTCGGCCGTGAGTACACCCCCGTGCCCGTGCTGCACGGCGGCGGCCAGGAGCGGCACGTACGCTCCGGCACCCTCGACGTCCCGGCCGTCGCCGCCTTCGCGGTGGCCGGCCGGATCGCGGCCGAGCGGCGCGAGTGGTTCGCCCGCGAGATCGGCGGCCTGCGCGACGACCTGGTCGCGGCCGTGCGCGCCGCGGTGCCGGAAGCGGTCCTCGGCGGCGATCCGTCCCCGGGCGGTCGGCTGCCGGCCAACGCCCACTTCACCTTCCCCGGCTGCGAGGGCGACTCCCTGCTCCTCCTCCTCGACGCGCAGGGCATCGAGTGCTCCACCGGGTCCGCCTGTACGGCCGGAGTCGCCCAGCCCAGTCACGTCCTGCTGGCCACCGGGACCGACCCCGACCTGGCCCGCGGCACGCTCCGCTTCTCGCTCGGGCACACCTCGACCGCCGAGGACGTGACGGCGGTGGCGGACGCGATCGGCCCGGCGGTCGAGCGGGCGCGCACGGCAGGGCTCGTCTGACGGCTGCCGGGCCCCGGCCGCGTCCTGACGGCCGGCTGCGCCGTGACGGGTGACGGACGGCTACGCCTTGACGGGCGGGCCGCCCGCCAGCTCCTCCCGTACCAGCCGCAGGTAGCGGTCCCAGTCCCAGTGCGGGCCCGGATCCGTGTGGTCGGTGCCCGGCACCTCGACGTGGCCGATGATGTGCTCCCGGTCGGCGGGTATCCCGTACCGCCGGCATATCCCGGCGGCGAGGCGGGCCGACGACCGGTACATCACGTCGGTGAAGTCCTCCGGCCGGTCGACGAAGCCCTCGTGCTCGATGCCGACGCTCCGTTCGTTGTACGAGCGGTTCCCGGCGTGGAAGGCGACGTCGAGCTCCCGCGCCATCTGCGTGATGTGCCCGTCCTTCGCGCGCACGATGTAGTGCGCGGCCGCCGCGTGCAGCGGGTCCTTGAAGACGCGCACGGCCGAAGCGAAGCTGCCCTGCGTCACATGGATCACGATCCGGTCGATGGAGTAGTCGGCGGGCCGGTCGGCGGTCCGCAGGTTCGCGGCCGACGCCGCCACCCACCGGGCGCCCTTGTGATCCACCTCTCCCTCCGTGCGCTGCTTGTCGACGCCCGGCACGAGCCACCACAGCCGGGACAGTTCCTCCCCGAACACGGCGGCCGTCCCGCCCACCACGGCCGCACCACCCCCGATGAGCAGGGTGCGTCTGCTCGGCCCTCTGCCCGTGCCTGCCGGCCTCTTGTGTCCCATGAGCCTGATAACGCTTTCGGCCCTGTCGGTGGTTCCGTCTACCCTGGGAGAGCTATGACTGAGACCCCGCGCCGCCTCCGTGTCCTCGCCGCCATGTCCGGCGGGGTCGACTCCGCCGTTGCCGCCGCCCGAGCCGCCGAGGCCGGGCACGACGTGACCGGCGTACACCTCGCCCTGTCCGCCAACCCGCAGTCGTTCCGCACCGGCGCGCGCGGCTGCTGCACCATCGAGGACTCGCGCGACGCGCGCCGGGCCGCCGACGTCATCGGCATCCCGTTCTACGTCTGGGACCTCGCCGAGCGCTTCCGCGAGGACGTCGTCGAGGACTTCGTCGCCGAGTACGAGGCGGGGCGCACCCCCAACCCCTGCCTGCGCTGCAACGAGAAGATCAAGTTCGCGGCGCTGCTCGACAAGGCGCTCGCGCTCGGCTTCGACGCGGTGGCCACCGGCCACTACGCGACCGTCGTACTGAACGAGGACGGCAGCCGCGAGCTCCACCGCGCCTCCGACATGGCCAAGGACCAGTCGTACGTCCTCGGGGTCCTCGACGAGCGGCAGCTGGCGCACGCGATGTTCCCGCTCGGCGACACCCTCACCACCAAGGACGAGATCCGCGCGGAGGCCGAGCGCCGGGGCCTGGCGGTCGCGAAGAAGCCCGACAGCCACGACATCTGCTTCATCGCGGACGGCGACACCCAGGGCTTCCTGGCGAACCGCCTCGGCTCGGCCGAGGGCGACATCGTCGACGAGTCGGGCACCAAGGTCGGCACTCACGAGGGCGCCTTCGGCTTCACCATCGGCCAGCGCAAGGGCCTGCGCATCGGCCACCCCGCCCCCGACGGCAAGCCGCGCTACGTCCTGGACATCTCCCCGGTGAACAACACGGTGACGGTGGGCCCGGTCGAGGCCCTCGACGTCACCGCCCTCACGGCCATCAGGCCCCGCTGGTGCGGCACGGCCCCGGCCGGCAGCGGCACGTACACGGCCCAGCTGCGCGCGCACGGCGACGAGACCGAGGTCACCGCGGAGCTGGTCGACGGCGAGCTGCGCGTCACCTTCGCCGAGCCGGTGCGCGGCGTCGCACCCGGCCAGGCGATCGTGCTGTACGACGGCACGCGCGTGGTCGGCTCGGCGACCATCGCGACGACGGCGCGGGCGACGGCCCTGGCCTGAGCGGCGGCTCCGGCCTCTCCGGCGGCAGGGGAGCGAGGAGCAGGGGGCCCGGGGCGGAGTCCTCCACGCCGTCACGCCGCGAAGAACTCCCGCAGTACCGGCGCCAGCACCTGCGGTGCGACGTCGTGGACCTGACCCGTCAGTGTGCGGTGGCGGCCGCACCGCACCGCTCCCGCCACCTGACGGGCCGCCTCGCGCATCACGTACGGGCTCGCCCCGCCGTCGACGACGAGCACCGGCGCCCTGACGGACGCCAGCCGCCCGGCCGGCACCGTGCCGTCGCCCGTCACCGCGTCGTCGTACGCCAGAGTCGGCGCCACCGCCTCCAGCTCCGGCCACATCGGCGCCCTGCGCACCTGCGCGACGACCTCGGGCGGCATGCCGACCACCGACAGGAAGAGCTCGGCGGCGCCCCCGCGGTCCCCCGCCGAAAGCAGTGCGCGAAGCCGCGCCGCGTACCGCGCCTTCGCGATCCTGTCCTCCGGCCCGACGACGGTGAAGGGGGGTTCGTACACCGCGATCCGGTCGAACGGCACGCCGCTCGCCGCCGCCTCCAGGACCAGGGCCCCGCCCGACGACATGCCGTACACCGACACGGGTCCGCGCTGCTCCTCGACGAGGGCCGCCAGATCCTCGACCTCGCGCGCGACCGCGTAGGGGGCGGTGTCGCCGCTGCCGCCACGACCGCGCCTGTCGTACGTGACCACCCTGAAGTGCGGCGCGAGCAACGCCGCCAGCGGCGCCTCGGCGGTGCCCGTGCTGAAGGCACCGCCCACCAGGATCAACGGCTCACCCCCGCCACGCACTTCATAGGCGAGGGGAGTCCCGTCACGCGAAATCACTTTGGTCATGAAGAGGGTGACCGGGCGGCTCACCGGAACTCATCGGTGCACGCGGAAAAACTTCCGCGGACCGCCCCGGCGTCCCGGTGCCGGAGGCGGCCCGTACTTTGGGGGGATGAACATCTGCGTCTTCCTCTCCGCCGCCGACCTCGACGAGCGCTACACGCGCCCCGCCCGCGAATTCGCCGAACTGATCGGCAAGGGCGGCCACACCCTGGTGTGGGGCGGTTCGGAAGCCGGTCTGATGAAGGTCGTCGCGGACGGTGTGCAGGAAGGGGGCGGGCGGCTCGTGGGCGTTTCGGTGGAGTTCCTGCGCGCCGCGGCGCGCAGGAACGCCGACGAGATGGTGATCGCCAAGGACCTCGCCGAGCGCAAGGCGCTGCTGCTCTCCAAGTCCGACGCGGTCGTCGTCATGGTCGGCGGCACCGGCACCCTGGACGAGGCCACCGAAATACTGGAGCTGAAGAAGCACGGCCTGCACACCAAGCCGGTGGTGCTGCTCAACACGGCGGGCTTCTACGATGGCCTCAAGCAGCAGTTCCAGCGGATGGACGAGGAGGGCTTCCTGCCCCTTCCCCTCACCGACCTGGTCTTCTTCGCCGAGGACGGCGTGGCGGCACTGGCCTACCTCGAGGCGGCGACATCAGCGGCTGCCGCCGAGGGCGCCGGGGTGCGGTGATGCGAGCATGGGCCCTATGGCTACACATGTGATCACCGGAGCGGGCTCGGGCATCGGCGCCGCCGTCGCCCGCCGCCTGCACGAGCGCGGCGACGACGTCGTCCTGATGGCCCGCGACGCGGGCCGCGCCAAGCAGCTCGCGGAGGGCCTCCCCGGCGCCCGTACGCTCGTCGGCGACCTCTCCAACCCCGACCGGCTCTCCTGGGCGTTCTCCCACCAGCCGATGCCGGAGCGGGTGGACTCGCTCCTGCACATCGCGGGCGTCGTCGACCTCGGCGGGATCGGCGACCTCGGCACCCGCGCCTGGCACAGTCAGCTGAACGTGAACCTGATCTCCCCGGCCGAGCTGACCCGGCTCTTCCTGCCCCAACTCCGGCTCGACAAGGGCCACGTGGTCTTCGTCAACTCGGGCGCGGGCCTCGCCGCGCACGCCCAGTGGGGTGCGTACGCCGCGAGCAAGCACGGCCTGAAGGCCCTCGCCGACGCGCTGCGCCACGAGGAGCACGACAACGGCGTGCGCGTCACCTCGGTCTATCCGGGACGCACCGCGAGCGCCATGCAGGAGAGGGTCCACCACCAGGAGGGCAAGGAGTACGACCCCTCGCGGTGGATCGACCCCGAGTCGGTCGCGACGACGATCCTCATGGCACTCGACCTGCCGCGCGACGCGGAGGTCAACGACCTGACGGTGCGGCCGGGCCGATGAGCGGGACCACCGACCACACGGACGCGTACGCGTGGGGCCCGGCGACCGGCGTCGGTTCGATGCCCGGCGGGGACGCCCGGGAGGCCGCGAAGACCGTCACGGGCAGCTTCGAGGACTTCCCGCACCTGGCGGAGCTGCCCGCGCGCGGCCCCGGGGCCGACATGATCGGGCGGACCGCCGGGATGCTCGTCGAGATGTACGTCCACCTCGAACCCAGCGGCTGGCGGTTCAGCGACCGGCCGGGGCGCGACACACGGCGGGCGCGGTCCTGGCTCGGGGAGGACCTCGACGCGCTGGAGGAGTTCACGCAGGGGTACACGGGGCCGCTCAAGGTGCAGGCCGTCGGCCCGTGGACGCTGGCGGCGGGGCTGGAGCTGCGCGGCGGCGAGGCGGCCCTGGGCGACCCGGGCGCGGTCCGGGACCTCACGGAATCGCTGGCCGAGGGGGTGCGGGCACACCTGACGGAGGTGCGGCGGCGGGTGCCGGGCGCCCAGGTGGTGCTCCAGCTCGACGAGCCGTCGCTGACGGCCGTACTGCGCGGGCAGGTCAGGACCGCGAGCGGGTACCGGACGTACCGGGCGGTGGATCGCCAGGTCGTCGAGGGGACGCTGCGGGACGTGACCGGGGCCGCCGGGGGCCCGTGGTGGTCCACTCCTGCGCGCCGGACGTACCGTTCGCCCTGCTGCGCCGGGCCGGCGCCGCCGGGGTCTCGTTCGACTTCTCGCTGCTCACCGAGCGTGACGAGGAGGCGATCGGCGAGGCGGTGGAAGGCGGTACGCGGCTGTTCGCCGGAATCGTGCCGGGCACCGACACCGCGTTGTCGGACCCGGCCGGTAGCGTCATGGGTGTCAGGACGCTGTGGCGCAGGCTGGGGCTGAATCCGGGGACTCTTGCCGAGTCCCTGGTGATCACTCCGTCGTGCGGGCTCGCGGGGGCTTCTCCCGCGTATGCGCGCGCGGCGCTCGCGCACTGCGCCCGGGCGGCGAGATCACTCGCGGACAACCCTGAGTGACGGGCATCGGGAACGGAAGGACAAGACGGTGGCTGGCGAACAGCACGCGGCGGCGGTACCCGCAGAGGCACGGGAGCGGCACGCACACCTCGCCGAGCAGATCGAGGAGCACCGCTTCCGGTACTACGTGAAGGACCAGCCGGTCGTCAGCGACGCCGCGTTCGACAAGCTGCTGCGGACGCTGGAGGCGCTGGAGGACGAGTATCCGGAGCTGCGTACGCCCGACTCGCCGACCCAGAAGGTCGCGGGGGCGTACGCGACGGAGTTCACGGCGGTCCAGCACCGCGAGCGCATGCTCTCCCTCGACAACGCCTTCGACGACGAGGAGCTCACGGCCTGGGGCGAGCGCGTGGCGGCCGAGCTGGGCGCCGTGCCGTACCACCTGCTGTGCGAGCTGAAGGTGGACGGCCTCGCGGTCAACCTGACGTACGAGAAGGGGCGGCTGACCCGGGCCGCGACCCGGGGCGACGGGCGCACGGGCGAGGACATCACGCCCAACGTCCGTACGATCGCGGGCGTTCCGGAGCGGCTGAGGGGCGACCGTGTCCCGGACCTGGTCGAGATCCGCGGCGAGGTCTACTTCCCGATGGAGAAGTTCCAGGAGCTGAACGCGCGGCTGGTGGCGGCGCAGGACAAGCCCTTCGCCAACCCGCGCAACGCGGCGGCGGGTTCGCTGCGGCAGAAGGACCCCAAGGTCACCGCGGGCCGTCCGCTGCACATGGTGGTGCACGGCATCGGGGCCCGTGAGGGCTTCGACATCGACCGCCTGTCGCAGGCGTACGAGCTGCTGCGCGAATGGGGCCTGCCGGTCGCGCGGCACAACAAGGTCGTCAAGGACCTCGCGGGCGTACGGGAGTTCGTCGCGTACTTCGGCGAGAACCGGCACTCCGTGGAGCACGAGATCGACGGCGTCGTCGTCAAGCTCGACGAGATCCGGCTCCAGGGGCGGCTCGGCTCGACCTCGCGGGCGCCGCGCTGGGCCATCGCCTGGAAGTACGCGCCGGAGGAGGTCAACACCAAGCTGGTCGACATCCGCGTCGGCGTGGGGCGTACGGGCCGTGTGACGCCGTACGCCCAGGTGGAGCCGGTCACGGTCGCCGGTTCCGAGGTCGAGTTCGCCACCCTGCACAACCAGGAAGTGGTGAAGGCCAAGGGTGTGCGCATCGGGGACACGGTGGTGCTGCGCAAGGCGGGGGACGTCATCCCCGAAATCCTGGGGCCCGTGGTCGACCTGCGGGACGGCAGCGAGCGGGAGTTCGTGATGCCGTCCCAGTGCCCCGAGTGCGGTACGCCGCTGAAGGCCATGAAGGAGGGCGACATCGACCTCCGCTGCCCCAACGCCCGTTCCTGCCCGGCGCAGTTGCGGGAGCGGCTGTTCTACCTGGCCGGCCGCAAGTGCCTGGACATCGAGAACTTCGGGTACGTCGCGGCGGCCGCGCTCACCCGGCCGCTGGAGCCGGCCGAGCCGCCGCTGCGCGACGAGGGCGACCTCTTCGACCTGAGGGTCGAGCAGCTGCTGCCCATCAAGTCGTATGTCCTGGACCAGGATTCGGGTCTTCCCAAGCGGGACCCGAAGACGGGCGAGGAGAAGATAGTGACGTTCTTCGCCAACCAGGAGGGCGAGCCGAAGAAGAACACCCTCGCCATGCTGAAGAACATCGAGGCGGCGAAGGAGCGGCCGCTGGCCCGGATCATCACCGGGCTCTCCGTCCGCCACGTGGGACCGGTCGCGGCGGAGGCGCTGGCCCGTGAGTTCCGCTCGCTGGAGCGGATCGAGCAGGCGACACAGGAGGAACTGGCCGCCGTGGAGGGCGTCGGACCCACCATCGCCGCCTCGCTCAAACAGTGGTTCGAAGAGGACTGGCACCGGGAGATCCTGCGCAAGTGGCGGGCGGCCGGGGTACGGATGGAGGAGGAGGGCGCCGGCGAGGACCAGGGGCCCCGCCCGCTGGAGGGCCTCACGGTCGTGGTGACCGGGACCCTGCAGAACCACACGCGGGATGGCGCAAAAGAGGCGCTCCAGAGCCTCGGCGCGAAAGTGACGGGATCTGTCTCGAAGAAGACCGGGTTCGTGGTGGTCGGTGACAGCCCCGGCTCGAAGTACGACAAGGCCATGCAGTTGAAGGTGCCGGTCCTCGACGAAGAGGGATTCGCCGTCCTTTTGGCCCAGGGTCCGGAAGCGGCCCGTGAAGCAGCTGTGCCCGTCGAGGAGTAGGCGCGGCGCCGGGCGGGGAAAGGGCCGGTGAGAGGGGAAGAACCGCAGCCGGGATCACCCGTTCGGCGCATAGCAGACGGACAAGGGCGGCTGGGTCGCATTCGGGCAACAGCGGTGGACCGCTGCCCGCGAGAGCCTTCTGCGGCCTAGTGTTGAGACGTGCGCCTGTCGTGCGCGGCTGCGACGAGGTGTCCCCTGCTCGTGAAGTGCTCAGGAAGGGCTTGGGGAAGGGCTTTTGTCGTGGTGGCATGACAACGGGGCCATACGTGGCACGGGCACCGCCGGCTGTGAGAGGGACGCAATGAAACAGACCGAGAGCGCCGACCCGGCCTCACGGCTGCGGCGGTGGGCAGGCGCCCCGAGGGTGCTGCCCGCCGCCGTCGTGACACTGGCCGCCCTCGTCCTTGCCACCGGGGTCTTCGGCGCCGTGACGGGAGACCGCGCGCTGTTCCCCGGCGGCGACGTGGGCTGGTCCCTCGCGCTGCTCACCGGAGTCATCGTCGGCCACCTGGTCGCCCTCGGCCGCGACCGGTGGTGGGGCGGCACGGGCTCCGGTGCCGCGCTCACCCTCGCCGTCCTGCTGCTGTACGGCTGGGTGCCCGCCGGGCTGGTCAGCCTGGCCGTGGTGGTGCTGGTCGGCATGGCCCGCAGGCACCGCTGGCGGCAGGGGCTGCTGCACGGCGCGGTGGACATCCTGGGCATAGGCGCCGCGGCGCTCGTGCTGGCCGTGTTCGGCGACGTACCGACCGTCGAGAGGCCCTGGAATCCGCTGGAGTGGGGGATGGGGGCGGTCCCGGAGGTCGCCCTGGCCGCCCTGGCGTATCTCGCCCTCACGCGCGTCCTGCTCTGGTACGCGCTGGCGCCGAGGAGCGGGCGGCTGCCGTCGGTCGCCCGGACGGCCCTGTACCGGCAGGGGCTCGTCGCGGTCGCCCTGCTCGGCATCGCACCGCTGATCTGTGTGATCGCGGTGGCGCTGCCCGTTCTGCTGCCGCTGTTCGCCGTACCGCTGATCGCCCTGGACTCCACCCTGTGGATAGCCAGGGCGAGGGCGGAGGAGCAGTTACGGGACCCGCTGACCGGACTGCCCAACCGGCAGTGGCTGCTGGAGCGGACCTGGCCCGCGCTGGAGGAGGCCGAGAACACCGGCACCAGAACCGCTCTCGTCCTGATAGACCTCGACCGCTTCAGGGCGGTCAACGACACGCTCGGCCATCTGGCGGGCGACCGGCTGCTGCTGCAGATAGCCGACAGGCTGCGGCTGGCGCTGCCGCGCGGGGCGGAGGCCGCGCGGCTCGGCGGCGACGAGTTCGCGGTCCTGCTCCCGACCGCCGATTCGACGACCAGCGCGCAGCGCGTCGCCAGGCACCTGGTGGCCGAGCTCTCCTCGCCGCTCGATCTGGACGGACTGACGCTCGTTCTGGAGGCCAGTGCGGGGGTCGCCGTCTTCCCCGACCACGCGCTGGACGCGGAAGGGCTGCTGCGCCGGGCCGACGTGGCGATGTACCAGGCCAAGCGGGACCGTACGGGCGTCGAGGTCTACGAGTCCAAGCGCGACAGCAACACACCCGACCGGCTCGGCCTGCTGGGCGACCTGCGGCGCGCGCTGGACGCGAGCGAGGTCGAGCTCCACTACCAGCCGAAGGTCCGCTTCGACGGGCAGGTGGCCGGCCTCGAAGCGCTGGTCCGATGGGTGCACCCGGAGCGGGGGCGGGTCCCCCCGGACGAGTTCATCGCCATCGCGGAGTCTTCGGGCCTGATGCCGCACCTGACGGAGTACGTCCTGGAGACCGCGCTCGCGCAGGTCGCGCGCTGGCGGAAGCAGGGGCTGAACACCCCGGTGGCGGTGAACGTGTCGCCGCGCGACGTGCACACGCCCGGGTTCGCCGGCGCGGTGGCGGCGCGGCTGGCCCGGCACGGTGTCCCCGCCGGCTCCCTCCAGCTGGAGATAACGGAGCACGTGCTGCTGGAGGATCCGCAGCGGGCGGCCGACACGCTGGCCGGGCTGACCGGGCACGGCGTGAAGATGTCCCTGGACGACTTCGGTACGGGCTACTCCTCCCTGGTCCACCTTCGCCGGCTCCCGGTGAGCGAGCTCAAGATCGACCGGTCGTTCGTGGCCCGGCTCGCGGTCGACAACGAGGACGCCGAGATCGTCCGCTGCACGGTCGACCTGGCGCACTCGCTGGGCCTGCTGGTGGTGGCGGAGGGCGTCGAGGACGACGAGACGTGGGAGCGGCTGCGGGACCTGGGCTGCGACGCGGTGCAGGGCTGGCTGGTGGCGGCGGCGATGCCGCCGGACGAGGCGACGGCGTGGCTGCTGGCGCGCGGCGAGCGGGGCTGGCACCGGCAGGTGGACCTGGACAGGATCGCCGCGGCGACGGCGGCCCTGGAAGAGGCGGACCACCCGTCCCCCTCCCCGTCCGGCCAGCCGGTGCAGTAGGCCCCGGAGCCACTCGCGGGGCGGCCGCGGGACATCCGCACGGCTCCGTACGGGCTCCGGGCGAGCCCCGCACGGCATCCGCAGGGAATCCGTTTCGTGGGCAGGGGCCCGCGACCCATAGGATTGGGCCAAAACCCACACACTCACCCCTGAGGATCGCTGCATGCCTGGCATCACGCGCGAGGAGGTCGCCCACCTCGCACGGCTGGCGCGTCTGGAGCTGAAGGGCGAAGAACTCGATCACTTCGCCGGTCAGCTCGACGACATCATCGGCGCGGTCGCCCGCGTCTCCGAGGTCGCCGACCAAGACGTACCGCCGACCTCCCACCCGCTGCCGCTGACCAACGTCATGCGCGCGGACGAGGTCCGTCCGTCGCTCACCCCGGAGCAGGCCCTCTCCGGTGCCCCCGCCCAGGAGCAGCAGCGTTTCAAGGTGCCGCAGATCCTGGGGGAGGACTAAACAGTCATGACGGACCACACGCACATCATCAAGCTCACCGCAGCCGAGACCGCATCGAAGATCGCTTCGGGCGAGCTCACGGCCGTCGAGGTGACCGAGGCCCACCTGGCCCGTATCGACGCCGTCGACGAGAAGGTGAACGCCTTCCTGCACGTCGACCGCGAGGGGGCCCTGGCCCAGGCGCGCGCCGTCGACGCGAAGCGGGAGAACGGCGAGAAGCTCGGCCCGCTGGCCGGCGTGCCGCTCGCGCTCAAGGACATCTTCACCACCGAGGGCGTTCCGACCACGGTCGGTTCGAAGATCCTCGAAGGCTGGATCCCGCCGTACGACGCCACGCTGACCAGGAAGCTCAAGGCGGCCGGCGTCGTCATCCTCGGCAAGACCAACATGGACGAGTTCGCCATGGGGTCCTCCACCGAGAACAGCGCGTACGGCCCGACCGGCAACCCCTGGGACCTGACCAAGATCCCCGGCGGCTCCGGAGGCGGCTCCGCCGCCGCCCTCGCGTCGTACGAGGCGCCACTGGCCATCGGCACGGACACCGGCGGCTCCATCCGCCAGCCCGCGGCCGTCACCGGCACCGTCGGCGTCAAGCCGACGTACGGCGGCGTCTCCCGCTACGGCATGGTCGCGTTCTCGTCCTCCCTCGACCAGGGCGGCCCCTGCGCCCGTACGGTCCTGGACGCCGCGCTCCTGCACGAGGTCATCGCCGGGCACGACCCGCTCGACTCGACCTCCATCGACGCCCCGGTCCCGCCGGTCGTCGAGGCCGCCCGGAGCGGCTCCGTCGCCGGTCTGCGCGTCGGCGTCGTCAAGCAGTTCCGCGGCGAGGGCTACCAGGCCGGTGTCCTCCAGCGCTTCGACGAGTCCGTCGAGCTGATGCGCGGGCTCGGCGCCGAGATCGTGGAACTGGACTGCCCGTCCTTCGACCTCGCCCTCTCCGCGTACTACCTCATCGCCCCCTCCGAGGCGTCCTCCAACCTGGCCCGCTTCGACGCCATGCGCTACGGCCTGCGGGTCGGCGACGACGGCACGAAGTCCGCCGAGGAGGTCACCGCCCTCACCCGTGAGGCCGGCTTCGGCGACGAGGTCAAGCGCCGGATCATCCTCGGTACGTACGCGCTCAGCTCCGGCTACTACGACGCGTACTACGGATCCGCCCAGAAGGTCCGCACGCTCATCACGCAGGACTTCGAGAAGGCCTTCGAGAAGGTCGACGTGATCGTCTCGCCGACCACGCCCACCACCGCCTTCCCGATCGGCGAGCGCGCCGACGACCCGATGGCGATGTACCTCGCGGACCTGTGCACGATCCCGACCAACCTGGCCGGCAACGCCGCCATGTCGCTGCCCTGCGGCCTCGCGCCCGAGGACGGCATGCCGGTCGGCCTGCAGATCATCGCCCCGGCCATGAAGGACGACCGTCTCTACAAGGTCGGCGCCGCCGTCGAGACGGCCTTCGTGGAAAAGTGGGGCCACCCGCTGCTCGAGGAGGCACCGTCGCTGTGAGTGCAATGACCAAGGCCAAGGGCTTCAAGAAGTCCAAGACCGGTTTGTATCTGTCGATCGGCACGACGGCCTTCGGCGCGCTCGGAGTGCTCAAGCAGGCCAAGCAGGCCCGCTTCGAGAACGACACGCTCCGGCTCGTCGACGCCGTTTTCTCCGCTGCCGCCATCGCCACCGGTGTCGCTCTGCTCTACCGCGAGCTGAAGCGCCTCGGCGACGACGACGTTCTGCTGGGCTGAGAGGGAAAGTTTCACCGTGACCGTCACTGAACTGGTGTCGTACGAGGACGCCCTCGCGTCCTACGACCCCGTCATGGGCCTGGAGGTCCATGTCGAGCTCGGCACAAAGACGAAGATGTTCTGCGGCTGCTCCACGGAGCTGGGCGCGGACGCCAACTCGCAGACCTGCCCCACCTGCCTGGGTCTGCCCGGCTCGCTCCCGGTCGTCAACGCGATCGGCGTCGAGTCGGCCGTCAAGATCGGCCTCGCGCTCAACTGCGAGATCGCCGAGTGGTGCCGCTTCGCCCGGAAGAACTACTTCTATCCGGACATGCCGAAGAACTTCCAGACCTCCCAGTACGACGAGCCGATCGCCTTCAACGGCTACCTGGACGTCCAGCTGGAGGACGGCGAGATCTTCCGGGTGCAGATCGAGCGCGCCCACATGGAGGAAGACACCGGCAAGTCGCTGCACGTCGGCGGCGCGACAGGCCGTATCCACGGCGCGTCCCACTCCCTGCTGGACTACAACCGGGCCGGCATCCCGCTCATCGAGATCGTCACCAAGCCGATCGAGGGCGCGGGCGAGCGCGCCCCCGAGGTCGCGAAGGCGTACGTCGCCGAGCTCCGCGAGCTCATCAAGGCGCTCGGCGTCTCCGAGGCGCGCATGGAGCAGGGCCAGATGCGCTGCGACGTGAACCTCTCGCTGCGGCCGCACGGCCGCGAGGAGTTCGGTACGCGCTCCGAGACGAAGAACGTCAACTCGCTGCGCTCGGTCGAGCGCGCCGCCCGCTTCGAGATCCAGCGGCACGCCGCGGTGCTCTCCTCCGGCGGCACGATCGTGCAGGAGACCCGGCACTTCCACGAGGAGGACGGCTCCACCACGGCCGGCCGCATCAAGGACAACGCCGAGGACTACCGGTACTTCCCGGAGCCCGACCTGGTCCCCGTGGCCCCCTCCCGCGAGTGGGTCGAGGAGCTCCGCGAGGGGCTGCCCGAGCTGCCGCGGGTACGCCGCAACCGCCTCCGTGAGGAGTGGGGCGTCAGCGAGCACGACATGCAGTCGATCCTGAACGCCGGCGCCATCGACCCGATCGTCGCCACGATCGAGGCCGGCGCGGACGCCGCCTCGGCGCGCAAGTGGTGGATGGGCGAGCTGGCCCGCAACGCCAACGAGTCGGGCCGCGACCTCGCGTCGCTGCCGATCACGCCCGAGCAGGTCGCCCGCGTCACCGCCCTGGTGAAGGAGGGCTCGCTCAACGACAAGCTGGCCCGCCAGGTCATCGAGGGCGTCCTCGCGGGCGAGGGCGGCCCGGACGACGTCGTCGAGAAGCGCGGCCTGAAGGTCGTCTCGGACGAGGGCGCGCTGTCCACGGCCGTGGACGAGGCGATCGCCGCCAACGCCGGGATCGCGGACAAGATCCGCAGCGGCAAGGTCGCGGCGGCCGGCGCCCTGGTCGGCGCGGTCATGAAGGCCACCCGGGGCCAGGCGGACGCGGCGCGCGTGCGTGAGCTGGTTCTTGAGCGGCTTGCCCCGAAGGAATAACGGAGCACAGCCTGGAGAAGCCGGGCGTCGAGGGCTGACGTTCCCGGCCCGTACGCAGGTGAGAAGGGGCGGCGCACCGGTGAGGACCGGTGCGCCGCCCCTTCCGCGCGCCCGCGCCCGGCCGGTGGCGCGGCCGGGCGCCGAGGACGTTCACCGGTGCGCCGTCCGCAGGCCTTCCTTCCGCCACGGAAGGTGATTAGCGTCCCCGCCGTCACACCTGACTCGGGAGGATCAATTGGCCACTGACATTTCACGGCGACGGCTGTTCGCACTCGGCGGAGGCGCGCTCGGCGCGGCCGCCGCGGGGTCCGTGCTGCCTCCGTCGCTCCAGGCCGCGCTGGCCGCGGAGCCGCCGTCCGGCGGGCTGAGCGCCGTCCGGCACGTGGTCGTCCTGATGCAGGAGAACCGGTCCTTCGACCACTACTTCGGGACCCTGCGCGGGGTACGGGGCTTCGGCGACCGCAACGCCGTGGAGCTCCCGTCGGGGAAGCCGGTCTTCGAGCAGCCCGGGCCGCTGCGCACCGTCCTGCCCTTCCCCGTACGGGACGCGGCCGAGGCGCAGAAGAAGGACCTCCAGTACATAGGCGACCTCGACCACTCCTGGGGCGGCGGCGCCAAGGCCTGGAACCAGGGCTGGATGGACGGCTGGGTGTCGGCCAAGACCGGCGCCACCATGGCGTACTACGACCGCCGCGACCTGCCGATGCACTACGAGCTCGCGGACACGTTCACCATCTGCGACGCCTACCACTCGTCGATCCACACGTCCACGAGCCCGAACCGCAACCACCTGTGGAGCGGCTGGACCGGTTTCGAGGCCGACGGCAGCCGGGCCGTCACCAACGCGGCGTACGCCGAGGGCAGCCATCCCGGCTACCCGTGGCCGACGTACGCGGAGCGGCTGGAGAAGGCGGGCCGCAGCTGGAAGACGTACACGGAGTGGGAGAACTTCACCGACAACAACATCGAGTTCTTCACGACCTTCAAGAAGATCGCCCGCAAGGCGCTCGCGAAGGCCCCCGGCGGCTTCACCTACATGGAGGCCTTCTACGCCAAGGTCCGCGACACGGACGACACCGCCGAGCGCGAGCGGCTGCTCGCCGCACTGGACGAGGGCGTGGCCACACTGAGCGGCGAGGAGCGCTCGCTCTTCGAGCGCGGACTGCGGCGCGTCGAGACGGGCGGGCTCGCCGGTCACTTCCGGGCCGACGTGGCGGCGGGCAGGCTGCCCGAGGTGTCGTACCTGGTGCCCTCGGCGGTCGACTCCGAGCACCCCGGCTCCTCGTCGCCGGTCGCCAGCGCCTCGCTCGTCTACCAGGTGCTGGACGCGCTCGCCTCGCACCCGGACGTCTGGCGGCACACCGTCGTGCTGATCAACTACGACGAGAACGACGGCTTCTTCGATCACGTCCCGCCGCCCGTCCCGCCCGCGGACAACACCGACGAGCGGTGGCAGGGCCGCCCGACCGGGCTCGGCATCCGGGTCCCGATGCTGGTGGTCTCGCCGTGGACCGTCGGCGGGTACGTCTGCTCCGAGGTCTTCGACCACACCTCCGTGATCCGCTTCCTGGAGCGGTGGACGGGCGTCGAGGAGCCCAACATCACGCCCTGGCGCCGGACCGTCACCGGCGACCTGACCTCCGCGTTCGACTTCAAGCGCGGACGCCGGCAGCCCGAGGTGGAGCGGCCGGGGGCGATTCCGCCGTTCACGGGGCGCTGGCGGCCCGTGCCCCCGCTGGAGCAGCACATGCCCGCGCAGGAGGAGGGGACGCGCCCCGCGCGCCCGCTGCCGTACCAGCCGGACGCCCACGGCAAGGCCGAGGGCGGCGTCTTCAAGGTCACGCTCAGCAACACGGGGCGCGCGAGCGCGCACTTCGCCCTCTACCCGTACGCCGGTGAGTTCGCCGTCCCGCAGCACCGGGACGTAAAGGGCACGGCGCGGTGGGACGTCCCCCTCGCCAAGGACGCCTACCGCTTCACGATCACCGGGCCGAACGGCTTCCGCCGCGAGTTCGCCGGTACGGAGGCGGGCGCCGCCGAGGTCTCCTCGTACCTCGACGCACGCGACCGTGATCTGCATCTCACCCTCGTCAACCGGGGCGGGGAGCCGCTGACCTTCACCGTGCGGACGCTCGCGTACGCCGACGAGGCCGACCTCGACGAGAGGCGTCCCCGCGAGGTCACGGTGAAGCCGGGCCGCAGCCGCACCGTGGTGCACTCGGCCGCCGACGCGCACGGCTGGTACGACCTGGACATCACCGTTACGGGTGATGACGCTTTCCGCAGGCGCCTCATGGGGCACATCGAGAACGGGCGTGCGAGCGTTTCGGGCTGAAGCGCCGGGTGGTGCGCGGGAGCCCGGGGCCGCGGCCCGGCCTCCCGCGCGCGGCGTGCCGGCCGGCGCATGTGAGTAAGCACACGAAAGGGACAATTAATCAGTTTTAGGTGTCAGAGTGGCTGGGCGTAGGTCATGAGGTCTTTGCGGGCTGTTGTTCCCTGTGAAGAGCCACGAACCCCAGGGAGCCAGTCCGTTGGCAGCAATCGCACGGTGGTGCGTCAGGCACCGTTTCGCCGCAGTCCTGCTGTGGCTGCTCGCGCTCGGCACCGTGGCCGGAGCCGCAGGCGTCGCCGGTTCGGCCTACACCAACGACTACGAGGTGCCCGGCACCCCGTCGGGCCGCGCCACCGCCCTCCTGGACGCCGGATTCGACGGCGGGGGAGGTGACGGCAACACCGTCGTCTGGCACACCGCGGGCCGCACCACCGTCCAGGCCGCCGGAGTCGAGCAGTCGATGACGCGGACGCTCGACGCCATCGAGGAACTCCCCGGCGTCGCGACCGTCGTCAGCCCGTACGAGCGCGAGGGCGCGGGCCGGACCAGCGCCGACGGGCACACCGCCTACGCCACCGTCACCTTCGACGCGCAGGCCGACGACGTTCTCGAACGGCAGGCCAAGGCCGTCGTGGACACCGCCAGGGACGCGGAGACCGCCGAACTCCAGGTGGAGCTCGGCGGCAGCGCCGTCGCCCTCACCGAGACGTCGACCGGGCACGTCAGCGAGATCGTCGGGGTCGTGGTCGCGGCCGTCGTCCTCTTCGTCGCGTTCGGCTCGCTCGCCGCCAGCCTGCTGCCCATCGCCACCGCCCTGGTCAGCGTCGGCACCGCGTACGCGGGCACAGTGCTGCTCGGCCACGTCATGACGGTCGCCGACTTCGCGCCGATGCTCGGCATGCTGGTCGGGCTCGGCGTCGGCATCGACTACGCCCTGTTCATCGTCACCCGGCACCGCAGGGGACTGCGCCGCGGCCTGTCCGTCACCGAGGCGGCGGTGAACGCGGTCGCCACGACCGGCCGCGCGGTCGTCTTCGCGGGCGCCACCGTCTGCATCGCCCTCCTCGGCATGCTGATATTGCGGCTGTCCTTCCTCGACGGCGTCGCGATCGCCGCCTCGCTCACCGTCGTCCTCACCGTCGCCGCCTCGGTGACCCTGCTGCCCGCCCTGCTCTCCCTCATCGGCACGAGGGCGCTCAGCCGCCGCGAGCGCAGGCAGCTCGCTGAGCACGGCCCGCAGCCCGAACTTCCCACCGGCTTCGCCGCCCGCTGGTCCGCCTTCGTCGAGCGCCGGCCCAAGCTGCTGGGCGCCGTCGCCGCGGTCGTCATGCTGGTCCTCGCGCTGCCGACGCTCTCGCTCCGCCTGGGAACGTCCGACCAGGGCAACAACCCGGCGTCCACGACGACCCGCGCGGCGTACGACCTGCTCGCCGAAGGCTTCGGTCCCGGCAGCAACGGCCCGCTGACGCTCGTCACCGAAGTCGACGGCGCCGCCGACCGTGCCGCCATGGACGCCCTGGAAGGCACCGTGCGCGCCACCGAAGGCGTCGCGTCCGTCAGCCCGGTCACGTACAACGGCAGCGGCGACACGGCGGCCCTCACCGTGGTACCGCAGTCGTCGCCGCAGTCGCAGGACACCAGCGAACTCGTCGACCGGCTGCGCGACAGCGTCCTGCCCCAGGCCCAGCAGGGCACGTCGCTCGACGTGTACGTCGGCGGGGTGACCGCGAGCTACGACGACTTCGCCGAGGTCATCGTCGGCAAGCTGCCGCTCTTCGTAGGCTCCGTGATCGCGCTCGGCTGCGTCCTGCTGCTGCTCGCCTTCCGCAGCATCGGCATCCCGCTCAAGGCCGCGCTGATGAACGTGCTCGCCGTCGCCTCCTCCTTCGGAGTCGTCGTGGCCGTCTTCCAGTGGGGCTGGGGGAGCGAGCTGCTCGGCCTCGGCAGCGCGGGACCGATCGAGCCGTTCCTGCCGGTGATCATGGTGTCGGTGCTCTTCGGGCTCTCGATGGACTACCAGGTCTTCCTGGTCAGCCGGATGTACGAGGAGTGGCTGGAGACCGGCGACAACCGGCGGGCGGTGCGCGTCGGCCTCGCCGAGACCAGCCGCGTGATCAACTCCGCTGCCGTGATCATGATTTCGGTCTTCCTGGCCTTCGTGCTCAGCGGCGACCGCGTGATCGCGATGTTCGGCATCGCGCTGGCGGCGGCGGTCGCCCTGGACGCGTTCGTCCTCCGTACGCTCCTGGTGCCCGCTCTGATGCACATGCTGGGCGGCGCCAACTGGTGGCTGCCGCGCCGGCTCGACCGGTGGCTGCCGGGTATCAGCATCGAACCCCCCGAGCGCGGCGTCGCGCATGAAAGGATCGACGCACAGCGCACGGGCGAGTCGGAGGACTCCCAGCAGCTCGTGCCCTAGTCGGCAAGGAGCAGGATGTTCGCGATACCGCTGGGTGACGACGCCGAACTGCGCCCCCTGGAACCGTGGCGGGCCGAGGAGTACCTGGCCCACATGGACCGTGGGCGCGAGTACATCGGCCGGTACATCGGGCTGGCGGCGGCCGCCACGGACCTCGATTCGGCGCGGTCCTTCCTCCAGTCGTACGCCGACAAGCAGGCCGCCGACACCGGCCGGATCTACGGCATCTGGCGCGAAGGCACGCTCGTCGGCGGGGTCCTCTTCCGGATCTTCGACGCCGCGTCGGGCAACTGCGAGGTGGGCTGCTGGCTGGAGGAGTCCGCGGTGGGCCGCGGCCTGGTCACGCGCGCCGCGCGGGTGCTGATCGACTGGGCGGTGGACGAGCGCGGAATGCACCGCGTCGAGTGGAGGGCGTCCTCCGCGAACACCGCGAGCGTCAATGTCGCGAAGCGGCTGGGGATGACACGGGACGGCGTACTGCGCGAAAGCTCCCCCCACCAGGGGGTGCGGCACGACGTGGAGATCTGGTCGGTGCTGGCGGGGGAGTGGCGCGAGGCGCGTTAAGGGGGCTCTCAGAAACGGCGCCTAGCGTGCGGCGTATGACAGTCACAGCCCGTACCGAGTCCGACGAAGCCGCCGCCGCAGACGCGCCCGCGAAGGGCGACGAGAAGATCGCCGCAGAAGAGACCAGTAAGGCTGCTGACGCCGAGAACGCCGATGCCGTCGCCGGCGACGGGAACGACCCCGCCGCCGACGACGAGAACAACGAGAACAACGAGAACGATGACGCGGACGCCTCGGACAAGGCTCCGCGCGTCTCCTCCGGCGCCGGCGCCGCCGCGGTGGTCTCCACCGTGCTCGGCTTCGCCGCCCTCACCGGCACCTGGACCAGCCGTGTCGCCGCCGAGCGCCAGACGCTCATCGGCCAGCTGGGGACCACGCAGACCGACAGCCCCGCCGACCAGGTCGCCGCGCTGTACGGCAACGGCTGGCACATGACCGCCCTCGTCAACGGCGGCTTCGCACTGCTCGCCCTGGTCGTCGCGGTCGTGGTGCTGGTCCGCCCGGCATTCGGTACGCCCGGCAGCACCCACCACTTCGGCTGGGTCCGCTCCTTCGCCTGGGCGGGCTTCGCCCTCGGCGTCCTCGGACTGCTCGTCTCCGCCGGGATGTACTTCGACCTCTTCGCCGCCATGCCTGTGCCGCCGGTGGCGGAAACGGGCGCCGGAGCAGGCCAGTAGGGCATCCGCACCAGGGGCCTTAGGGGCGTACGTACACCTGCGCGTACGCCCCTAAGGCCCTTCGTGCCGCCAAGATGCGGCACTCTCCCGATGTGCCGGAACCCCCTGGGAGGCGAAAGTCGAGACATCGCGGAAAGCGATCCCGACACCCCGCTCTCCAGGGAGAACCCGATGTTCCAGCACGAGCTCCAGCAGCAGTACGCGGCCGAACTGATGCGCCGGGCCGCCGCCGAACGCCTCGTACATCAGGCCGCCAAGGCCCGGCGGGCCGCCCTCAGGGCCGGCCGGCGGGCCGCCCGCGCGTCCGGGGAGAACACACCGGAAGGGCCGGTGAGTTCACTGCGCAACCGCTTCGCGCGGGCCGCGTGACGGCGTGACGGCGTGAAGGACACGGGATGACGATCACGCCTTCCGCGAGTGCCGAAACGGGTCCCGCCTTGTCGGACCCCTGTGCGATGCTCAGCGGTGTGGAAACCAGGTCCGTCAGCCCGGTGTTCGTCGGCCGCGCCGGCGAACTGGCCCAGCTCACCGATGCGCTCGCCCGCGCCACCGCGGGCGAGCCGCAGGCGCTGCTCGTGGGCGGTGAGGCCGGGGTGGGCAAAACCCGCCTCGTCGAGGAGTTCTTCGCGGCGGCCTGCCGGCAGGACGTCGTCGTCGCGGTGGGCGGCTGCGTCGAGATCGGCGCCGACGGGCTGCCGTTCGCGCCGTTCTCCACCGCACTGCGCACTCTGCGGCGCAGGCTCCCCGACGAGGTCGCCGCCGCGGCCGCCGGCCAGGAGGACGAACTGGCCCGGCTGCTGCCCGAACTCGGCGAGACCGCCCGCGACCAGCACAGCGAAGACGGCATGGCGCGCCTCTTCGAGCTGACCGTCCGCCTCCTGGAGCGCATCACCGCGGACCGTACGGTCGTCCTCGTCCTGGAGGACCTGCACTGGGCCGACACCTCCACCCGCCACCTCCTCGCCTACCTCTTCCGCACGCTGCGGCGCGGGCGCCTCGTCGTCATCGGCACCTACCGCGCGGACGACATCCACCGCCGCCACCCGCTGCGCCCCCTCCTCGCCGAACTCGACCGGCTGCGCACCGTCCGGCGCATCGAGCTGGCCCGCTTCAACCGCTCGGAAGTGCACCGCCAGCTGACCGGCATCCTCGCCACCGAACCGGAAGCGGCTCTGGTCGAAGAGGTCTTCACCCGCTCCGACGGCAACGCGTTCTTCGTCGAGGAACTGGCCTGCTGCATCGGGACCGGCTGCACCGCGGGCCTGAGCGACTCCCTGCGCGACATCCTGCTCGTACGGGTCGAAGCGCTGCCCGACGACGCTCAGAAGGTCGCCAGGATCGTTGCCGAGGGCGGTTCCACCGTCGAGTACCGGCTGCTGCTCGCCGTCGCCCGGCTCCCCGAGGACGAGCTGATCGAGGCGCTGCGGGCCGCCGTGGGCGCCAACCTGCTCCTCGCGACGCCGGACGGCGACGGCTACCGCTTCCGGCACTCCCTGGTCCGCGAGGCGCTCAGCGACGACCTGCTGCCCGGCGAGCGCTCCCGCCTCAACCGGCGGTACGCCGAAGCGCTGGAAGCAGACCCCGCGCTCGTGCCGGCCGACGAGTACGCCACGCGTCTCGCCAGCTACTGGTATGCCGCGCACGACGCGGCCAAGGCGCTTCCCGCCGTACTGAAGGCCTCCGTCGAGGCGCGCCACCGCCACGCCTACGCCGAACAACTGCGCCTCCTGGAGCGCGCCATGGAGCTGTGGGACGACGCCCCCGCCGACGTCCGCGCGGTGCTGCGCCCCCTCGACTACGCCGGGGTCTACCCGCCCTGCGGCTGCGACCCCGCGACCACGCCCCTGCGCTACCTCGACCTCATGGCGGAGGCCACCGTCGCCGGCCGGTTCGGCGGTGAGCGCGAACGGGCGCTCAAGATCGCGAAGAAGGCGCTGCGGATCCTGGAGGGCGAGGACGACCCCCTGCGCGAAGCCTGGTTCTGGGTCCAGCGCGCCAGGATGGTGTCGAACCTCGCGCGGGGCGACGGCTGGTCCGAACTGGCCACCGCGCGGGACCTCGTGCGCGGGCTGCCGCCGTCCGCCGTCCACGCGGAGGTGCTGGCCCAGGTGGCGGGCTGGGGCATGCTGCACGAGCCCGGTCCGGAGACTCTGGTCGCCGCCGAACAGGCCGTGGAGTACGCGCGCATGGTCGGCGCCCGAGACATCGAACTCACCGCGCGGACCACGCTGGGCGGTCTGATGGTCGACTCGGGTGACGTCGAAGGCGGACTCGCCGTGCTGTACGCCGTCAAGGAGCAGGCGGCCCGGCAGGGCCTGGCCAGCGTGGCGGGCCGCGTCTATGTCAACCTCCCCTCCCACCTGGAGTCCGTGGGGCGCTCCCGGGAGGCGGTCGCCGTCGCGGAAGAAGGTCTCGCCTTCTCCCGGAAGTACGGCCTCGCGGACAACGAAGCCTGGGTCCGCGGAAACCTCGCCGAGTCGCTCGCCTCCCTCGGGCGCTGGAGCGAGGCGGTCGAGCACGCCGTGGGCATCGAGCGCGCCTCCGTGCCCAGCACCAAGCCCCGCGGCGGCGCCGCCTGGATACGGGCCGACGTGGCGCGGGCCCGCGGCGAACTGACCGAGGCCGGCGAGCAGTCGGCGGCCGCCCGCGCGTACTTCGGCAGCCACGACCCGATGCCCCAGCACGACCTCCCGCTGCACAAGGTCGAGCTGACCATCGCCGCCGCCCGCGGCCGCATCCTGGACGTCCGCGCGGCACTGGCGCAGACCGTCTCGGCGGGTTTCCCGCTCGGCACGCACCGCTACGCCTGGTTCCTGCTGGCCGAAGCCGCCGCCGCCGAGACGGACGCGCGCGGCCTCCCGGCGGCGGACGCGGGCCGGGCCGAGGCCCTGGAGCTGATCCGCTCCGGAACGAAGCGGCTGGCCACGCCGACGCCGCTCTGGTGCGCGTACCAACACTGGGTTTGCGCCGAGCTGTGCCGGGCCGAGGGCCGTGCCACCCCCGACGACTGGGCCGGTGTCGTCACCGCGTTCGAGCCCCTGGAGCGCCCGTACGACCTGGCCCGTGTCCGCCTGCGCTGGGCGGAGTCCCTGCTCGCGGCCTCCGTCACGGGCGGCGGCGACGCCCGGAGCGGTGCGGTGAGCCTCCGCGAACCGAACGCCGGCGAACGCGAGCGGGCCACCGAGCTGCTCCGGCTGGTCCGGGCCGCGGCGGAGTACCTGGGCGCCCGTCCGCTCGGCGAGAGCGTCGCACTGCTCGCCCAGCGCGCCCGCCTCTCGCTGACCCGGGCCCCCGAAGCCCCGGAGCTGACCGCGAGCCCGGCCGAGTCGCTGGGCCTGACCCCCCGCGAACAGGACGTACTGCGCCTGGTCGCGGCCGGCCGCAGCAACCGGCAGATCGCCGAAGAGCTCTACATCTCACCCAAGACGGCGAGCGTCCACGTCTCCCACATCCTGGCCAAACTGGGCGTCTCCGGCCGGGGCGAGGCCGCCGCGATGGCTCACCGCCTGCGGCTCTTCACCGACGCAGCCGACGCACCGGAACGGGCCGACGCACCGGCCGGGTGACGGGTGACGGGTGCCGGATGACGAGCGTGCTCGCGGCGGCCGGGCCGACCGGCTCCGTTCCAGGGGCTACTTCACCTCCAGGTTCAGGATCCGGTCGTCGCCCGGCCCCGGTGTGCCCCGGGTGTCCGTCTCGTTCGTGACGAGCCACAGCTTGTCGCCGCCGGCCGCCACCACCGTGCGCAGCCGGCCGTACTTCTCCTCCAGGAACGGCTGAGGGCCGGCCACCGGCTCCGTACCGTCCAGCGGAATCCGCCACAGCCGCTCGCCGCGCAGGCCCGCCATCCAGACCGAGCCCGCGGCGTACGCGATACCGCTCGGCGATGCCTCGGACGTCTTCCACTGCGCGACCGGGTCGACGAATCCCTCCTTGCCGCCCTTGCCCTCGGCCTCCGGCCACCCGTAGTTCCGGCCCGGCCGGATCTGGTTGAGCTCGTCCCAGGTGTTCTGGCCGAACTCGGCGGCCCACAGCCGCTTCTCGCTGTCCCAGGCCAGGCCCTGCACATTGCGGTGCCCGTAGGAGTAGACGACCGAGTCCGCGTCCGGATTGCCGTGCACCGGATCACCGTCCGGGGTCATCCGCAGGATCTTGCCGCCCAGCGACTCCTTGTCCTGCGCCAGTCCCGTGTCACCCGTCTCCCCCGTCCCGGCGTAGAGCATCTTGTCCGGGCCGAAGGCGATCCGTCCGCCGTTGTGGACCGTGCCCTTCGGGATGCCTCTGAGGATGGTGTCCGGGGCGCCCAGCTGCTGCCCGGCGGGCTTCTCCTCGTCGTACGCCAGGCGGGCGATGCGGTTGTCGGACGCGGTGGTGAAGTACGCGTAGACCATGTGGTCCGAGGCGAAGGACGGTGAGACGGCCAGGCCCATGAGCCCGCCCTCCCCCTCCGGCGCGACTCCCGCCACCGAGCCGACCTCCGTCTTCTTGCCGCTCTCGCCGTCGATCCGCGTGATGGTCCCCTCGTCGCGCGAGGAGACCAGCAGGTCGCCGTCCGGCAGCGGGGCCAGCCCCCAGGGCGACTCGAGGTCCTCGGTGAGGGTGCTCACCACCTTGACCGACCCCTTGGCGGGCGGCGGCTCGGCGCGGGACCCGGAACCGGCCGCGTCGCCCGACGGTGACGCGGACCCGCCGTCCGGGGCCTCGGAAGCCGGTGCGGAACCCCTCCGGCCGCCCGGCGCGTTCTCGTCCGGGCCGGAACACCCCGCCGCGAGCAGGAGAACGGCTGCAGCCACTACAGCTGTCACAGCAGGACGTTGCACGTTACGCATCCCTTCGACGGCCGGCAGTCGTCACCGGCGGAGGCTCCCACCCTTCATACACCGCTGCCGTCCCACAGGTTCCGCTCCCGGCCGGACCGGCCGGGTCAGTCCCACGAACCCCGCGCCGACGGCAGGGCCGCTATCTCCGCGAGGTCCTCCGCCGTGAGCCGCAGCGTCGCCGCCCTCGCGTTCTGTACCGCCCACCGCTCCCGCTTGGTCCCCGGCACCGGCACCACATGGCGCCCGCACGCCAGCACCCACGCCAGCGCCACCTGCGCCGGGGTCGCGCCGTGCCGCCCGGCGACCCGCCGCAGACCCGCCACCACCGGCTGGTTCGCCGCCATCATCTCGGCGGTGAACCGCGGATGCCTGGCCCGTACGTCGTCCGGCTCGAAACCCTGCCCCGGTTTGAGCGTCCCCGTCAGGAAGCCGTTGCCCAGCGGCATGGCGGCCAGAAAACCGACGCCCCGCGCCTCGCACCACGGCAGCAGCGCCGCCAGCGCCTCCGGCGACCACACCGAGAGTTCGGCCTCCACCGCGCTCACCGGAAAGACCTGCTGCACGCGCTCCAGCTGACGAATCGTTTCGTCGTGCATCCGCGCCCCGGAACGCCGCGACGCCCGCGCCCCCACCGCGCATATCCCGAGCGCCCGCACCTTCCCCGCCCGGACCAGGTCCGCCATCGCACCCCAGGTCTCCTCGACCGGTACCTCCGGATCCGGCCGGTGCAGCTGGTAGAGGTCGATCACATCGGTCTGCAGCCGCCGCAGAGAGGCGTCACAGGCCCGCCGTACGTACCCCGGCCGCCCATTGGCGACGATGTGCTGATCACCCACGAGCAGCCCGCACTTGGTCGAGACGAAGGCATCGGCGCGCCGCTCCCTGAGCACCCGTCCCAGCAGCAGCTCATTGGTGAACGGCCCGTACATGTCGGCCGTGTCGAGCAGGCTCGTCCCCTGGTCGAGCGCCGCGTGCACGGTACGGAGCGACCGGTCCCCGCGCTGCTGCGAACCGGTGTACGCCCAGCTCATCGGCATGCATCCGAGTCCGATCGCGCCCACTTCGAGCGCTGCCGCACCGATTGTCCTGCGCTCCAACTCCCCGTACCCCTCCCTCTGCCGCTCCCAAAACTAACCTCTGTGCCTCCCGGTCCTTCGCATAGCCTCCTGACCATGACTTCAGACGTATGGCTCCCCGTCCCCGCCGCCGGGATCGAAGGGCTCCCCGAGGGCTTCGACTACCGCTTCTGGGACGGTGGCCAGGACTTTCCCGCCGACCCCGCCGACTGCGCCTTCTACGTGGTCCCCTACATGAAGGGCCCCGAGATCGCGGTGCGCCCGCTCGCCGCGATGACGTCCCTGCGCGCCGTCCAGACGCTCTCCGCGGGCATAGACCACGTCCAGCCCGGCCTCGCCGACCTGCACGCGGGCGTGCACCTGTGCAACGCCCGCGGTGTCCACGAGGCCAGCACCGCCGAGCTCACCCTCGCCCTGGTCCTCGCCTCGCTGCGCGGCATCCCCGGCTTCGTGCACGGCCAGGACAAGGAGGAGTGGCGGGCCGGCTTCTACCCCGCGCTCGCCGACAAGTCCGTCCTCATCGTCGGTTACGGCTCCATCGGCGCCGCCATCGAGGACCGGCTCACGCCTTTCGAGTGTGCGCGGGTGGCGCGCGTCGCGCGCTCCGCCCGTACAACGGAGCGCGGCCCCGTGCACCCACTGGCCGACCTCCCCGGACTGCTGCCCGGGGCGGACGTCGTGATTCTCTCCACCCCGCTCACCGAGGAGACCCAGGGGCTGGTGAACGCCGGCTTCCTGTCCCGCATGAAGGACGGAGCGCTGCTCGTGAACGTCGCCCGGGGTCCCGTCGTCGACACCAAGGCTCTCCTCGCCGAGCTCGAATCGGGCCGGCTGCGCGCCGCCCTCGACGTCACCGACCCCGAGCCCCTTCCCGCAGGTCATCCCCTCTGGCACGCGCCCGGCGTCCTCATCAGCCCCCATGTCGGCGGCAGCACCTCGGCGTTCATGCCCCGCGCCAAGCGCCTGATGGCCGACCAGCTGACCCGGTTCGCCGCCGGTGAACCGCTGCGCAACATCGTCCTCACCACTTACTGACACCGGCTCGCGAACACGTTCCGAAGTCACCCGGACGCACCGTGTGCCGCCAACTCCACTGGTAGTCACAGAGCGTAGGGGGCCTATGTCCCTGAGTGACGAGACTGGTGTATCGTCCGGACCAAGGGGCTGCGCCGCGCGATGTCACGGCGCTGGGGAGCGACCGGACTGTGAGGGGGGCGACGGGCGATGCACGGCGAATGGACCACCGATCCGACGCGGCAGGGCCACCGACGACAACCCTCGTACGATCCGGCGGACGGGCACGGCCCGCAGGTGCTTCCCGCACCTGCGGCACCCGGGGCGCCGCGCGTCAGGGCGGCCCGGTGAGCGCCCCCGGAGCGCTCCTCGCCCGGTACCAGGGGCCCGGCAGCGGAGCGGGCCTGCTCTGCCGGCTCGCGCTCGCCCTCGTCTGCGGGGCCTACGCCATCGGCGCGGCCCTCGGCTGGGGGTCCGCCCGGGTCGCGCTCATCATGGGCGACTTCGGCCTCGCCGCCGCCGCCCTGGTCGCGGCGGTCTCCTGTTTCCTCTACGCACGCGCACGAGAGAGCCGCTTCCGGCCCGCCTGGCTGCTGTTCGCGGTCTCCTCCGCGATGGCGGCCTGCGGGAACGCCGTCTGGGGCTGGTACGAAGTGGTGCTGGGCCGTGAGGTCCCCTCGCCCTCGGCCGCCGACTTCTTCTTCCTCTGCTTCGGCCCGCCGGCCATCGTCGGCCTGCTCGTCCTGGCCAAACGCCCCGTCACCCGGGCCGGCTGGGTGTGCCTCGCGCTCGACTCCTGGCTCATCGGCGGCTCGCTGCTCACGCTCTCCTGGAGCCTGGCCCTCGCGCACACCGCGCATTTCCAGGCCGAGAGCGTGGCCCACGCCGCGCTCTCCCTCGCCTACCCGCTGCTCGACATCGTGCTGGTCAGCATGGTGCTCGCGCTGCACTTCCGGCGCTCCAGCGCCAACCGCACGGCGGTCAACACCGCGATAGCCGCCCTCGCCATGACCGTGTTGTGCGACGCGCTGTTCACCTCGCCCCTGCTGCGCGAGAACTACCGCTCGGGCCAGCTCCTCGACGCCGGCTGGTTCGCCGGCTCGCTGCTCCTCGCCTACGCGCCCTGGGGCGCACGCCGCGCGGCGCGGCGGGGTCAGAGCGCTCCGTACCACCGGGGCACGCGCAATCCGGGCAGCCGTCCCATCAGCGGCTCACTGTCCGCCCTCACGCCGTACCTCGCCGCCGCCGTCTGCACCCTGGGAATCCTCTACAACGTCGTCGACGGCCGCCGCGTGGACCGTGTGGTGATCTTCACCGGCTGCACGGTCGTGCTCGCCCTGGTCGTGCGCCAGGGCATCATGCTCGTCGACAACATCTCCCTCACCCAGGAACTGGCGCAGAAGGAGAACCACTTCCGCTCGCTGGTGCAGGGGTCGAGCGATGTGATCATGATCGCCGCACCCACCGGGGTGCTGCGTTACGTCAGCCCGGCCGCCTCCGGCGTCTACGGACGCGAGGCCGAGGAGCTCATCGGATCCGAACTCGCCTCGCTCATCCACCCGGAGGATCTGGGCGGAGTCGTCCACGAGGTGCGCCGTTTCCTGGCCGCGTCCCCCGCCCAGGAGCCGACCACCCGCATCGAATGCCGCTTCAGGTCGGGCACGGGGGAGTGGCTCAATGTCGAGTCCACCGTCAACCGGCACCAGGTAGGCCTGATCTTCAACAGCCGGGACGTGACCGAAAGAGTCCGCCTCCAGGCCCAGCTCCAGCACAACGCCGAACACGACCCGCTCACCGACCTGCCCAACCGCGCCCTGTTCACCGCGCGCGTCCGCCAGACCCTCGGCGGCCGCCGCCCCTGCGATCCCGGCACCGCCGTGCTCTACATCGACCTCGACGGCTTCAAGGGGGTGAACGACCGCCTCGGCCACCAGGCCGGCGACGAGCTGCTGATCCAGGCGGCCCGCCGCCTACAGGAATCCGTGCGGTCGGGGGACACCGCGGCCCGGCTCGGCGGAGACGAGTTCGCCGCCCTCATCCTCGGCGAGGGGACCAGGGACCAGGCCACCCGCGAGTGCCAGGTCCACGAGATCGCCGAGCGGCTGCGCCTCACGCTCTCGCAGCCGTACCGGATCGACGGCAACGAGGTGCGTGTCGCCGCGTCCATCGGTATCGCCTTCGCCGAGGCCGGCGTCACCCACACCGACCTCATGCGCAACGCCGACCTCGCCATGTACCGGGCGAAGGCCGGCGGCAAGGACCGGGTCGAGCTGTACGCGCCGCAGATGCAGGCCGAGGTGATCCGCAGGACCGAACAGGCCACCCGGCTGCGCACCGCGCTCCACGACGGCGAGTTCGCGCTGCTCCACCAGCCGGTGGTGAGCCTCACCACCGGCCGGGTGGTCTCCGTCGCCGCCCAGGCCCGCTGGCGCTCCACACAGGGCATCCTCTTCACGCCCGCCGAGTTCCTCAGGGTGACCGACACCGGCGACGCCCAGGAGAGCGTCCGCACCGCCGAGCTCGGCCGGTGGCTCCTCGAAGAGGCGGTCGAGCAGGCGGCGGAGCGCAACCGGGCGGGTCACGAGGTGCCCGTGACGGTACGGCTCTCGGCCCGCAGGCTGGTGGACAAGTCCCTGCCGCTCGACTCCATCGAGGCCCTCCTCACCCGGCACGGCCTGCCCTCGGGCTCGCTGATCATCGAGCTGGCCGACAGCGACCCCCGGATCTCCTTCGAGGAGCTGGAGCGGCGCCTGGTGGCGCTGCGCAGGCTCGGGGTGCGGATCGCGCTGGACGGGTTCGGCAGCGGGTACGCCGCCATCAACGCGCTGCGCCGGCTCCCCGTCGACGTACTGAAGCTGGACCGCGGACTGGTCGAGGGGGTCGTCGAGTCGGCACGGCTGCACAAGATCACCAGCGGGCTGCTGCGGATCGCCTGCGACCTGGGGATGCAGTCCGTGGCGGACGGCGTGGACGTGCCGGAGCAGGTCCTCGCCCTGCGCGCCATGGGATGCACACACGCGCAGGGGATGGCCTTCTCGGGGCCGCTCGACGAGTACCGGCTGCGGCGGGCGCTCGTGCGCGGGCAGTTCCCCGTACCGGGCAAGGAGGCGCTGCCCGTCCTCGCGGGTGGACCGGGAGGATCACTTCCCGTACGTCATGCGGGCGGGAACGGAAGCGAAACGATCACACGTCCTCCAATGCGCTCAAATAGTGAGACGCCCGTCCCACCTGCTTGACAGGCACCGGGCGCCGGGGGGAGGGTCAGTGCCATGCGCACCCGAATTCTCGTACTTGGAAAGCGCGTCGGCTGAAGCAGAGCACGCACATGCAGCTCTGCGGACCGCACCGGCGCGCTCCCCTCGCTTGCCTCACGGCACGGGGGGTTTTTTGTTGCACTGGCACTCCCCAAACCCTCGTAAAACCCTCAGCTTCGAGAAGAGAATGCCGATGACCGAGCAGGCCTCCGGGGCCCACCATCCGCAGCCGCGGCCCCGCAACGGCGGAAACCACGCCACCGCTGTCGAGTACGTGACGGGCGCCCAGTCGCTCATCCGTTCTCTCGAGGAAGTGGGCGCCGACACGGTATTCGGCATTCCCGGCGGCGCCATCCTGCCGGCGTACGACCCGCTGATGGACTCCACGAAGGTCCGCCACGTCCTGGTCCGCCACGAGCAGGGCGCGGGCCACGCGGCGACCGGTTACGCACAGGCCACCGGCAAGGTCGGCGTCTGCATGGCCACTTCGGGGCCCGGCGCCACGAACCTGGTCACGCCGATCGCCGACGCCCACATGGACTCCGTCCCCATGGTCGCGATCACCGGCCAGGTCGCCTCCAAGGCGATCGGCACGGACGCCTTCCAGGAGGCGGACATCGTCGGCATCACGATGCCGATCACCAAGCACAACTTCCTGGTCACCAGGGCCGAGGACATCCCGCGCACCATCGCCGAGGCCTTCCACATCGCCTCGACGGGCCGCCCGGGCCCGGTCCTGGTCGACATCGCCAAGGACGCCCTCCAGGCGAAGACCACGTTCAGCTGGCCGCCCAGCCAGGACCTGCCCGGCTACCGTCCGGTGACCAAGCCGCACGCCAAGCAGATCCGCGAGGCCGCCAAGCTGATCGTCCAGGCCAAGCGGCCCGTGCTGTACGTCGGCGGCGGCGTCATGAAGGCGAACGCCACCGCGGAGCTGAAGGTCCTCGCCGAGCTCACCGGCGCCCCCGTCACCACCACCCTGATGGCGCTGGGCTCCTTCCCCGACAGCCACCCGCTGCACGTGGGAATGCCGGGCATGCACGGAGCGGTCACCGCCGTCACCGCGCTGCAGCGGGCCGACCTGATCGTCGCCCTCGGAGCCCGCTTCGACGACCGCGTCACCGGCAAGCTGGACAGCTTCGCCCCGTACGCCAAGATCGTCCACGCCGACATCGACCCGGCCGAGATCGGCAAGAACCGGGCCGCGGACGTGCCGATCGTCGGTGACGCCCGCGAGGTCATCGCCGACCTCGTCCAGGCCGTCCAGGCCGAGCACACCGAGGGCAACACCGGCGACTACGAAGCCTGGTGGCACGACCTCAACCGCTGGCGGGACACCTACCCGCTCGGCTACGACCTGCCGGAGAACGGCCAGCTCTCCCCGCAGCAGGTCATCCAGCGCATCGGCCAGCTCGCCCCCGAGGGCACCATCTACGCCGCGGGCGTCGGTCAGCACCAGATGTGGGCCTCGCACTTCATCCAGTACGAGCAGCCCGCCACCTGGCTCAACTCCGGCGGCGCGGGCACGATGGGGTACGCCGTCCCGGCCGCCATGGGTGCCAAGGCCGGTATGCCGGAGCGTACGGTCTGGGCCATCGACGGCGACGGCTGCTTCCAGATGACCAACCAGGAACTCACCACCTGCGCGCTCAACAACATCCCGATCAAGGTCGCGATCATCAACAACGGCGCGCTCGGGATGGTCCGCCAGTGGCAGACCCTCTTCTACAACCAGCGCTACTCCAACACCGTGCTGCACAGCGGTCCGGGCGCCGACGGCAAGCAGCCCAGCGCGGGCACCCGCGTCCCGGACTTCGTGAAGCTGTCCGAGGCCATGGGCTGCCACGCGATCCGCTGTGAGGACCCGGCCGACCTCGACAGGGTCATCGCCGAGGCCAACGCCGTCAACGACCGTCCGGTCGTGATCGACTTCATCGTGCACGAGGACGCCATGGTGTGGCCGATGGTGGCCGCGGGCACCTCCAACGACGAGGTCATGGCCGCCCGCGGGGTCCGCCCCGACTTCGGCGACAACGAAGACGACTGACCAGACGAGAGAGAGATCCAACGCCATGTCCAAGCACACCCTCTCCGTCCTGGTCGAGAACAAGCCGGGCGTCCTCGCCCGGATCACGGCCCTGTTCTCCCGCCGCGGGTTCAACATCGACTCCCTCGCGGTCGGCACCACCGAGCACCCCGAGATCTCGCGCATCACCATCGTGGTGAACGTGATCGAGGCCCTGCCGCTGGAGCAGGTGACGAAGCAGCTGAACAAGCTCGTCAACGTACTGAAGATCGTCGAACTGGAGCCGGGCGCCGCGATCCAGCGTGAACTCGTCCTCGTGAAGGTGCGGGCCGACAACGAGACCCGCTCGCAGATCGTCGAGATCGTCCAGCTGTTCCGTGCCAAGACCGTCGACGTCTCCCCGGAGGCCGTGACGATCGAGGCGACGGGCGGCGCCGACAAGCTCGAAGCGATGCTCAAGATGCTGGAGCAGTTCGGCATCAAGGAACTGGTCCAGTCGGGGACGATCGCCATAGGGCGCGGCTCCCGGTCGATCACGGACCGCAGCCTGCGGGCCCTCGACCGCTCGGCCTGACCGGCATCCGGTCCCGCTGTTCGCATGGCGAGACCCAAAATCTTTCATTCCGCACCCCGCCGTACGGTGGGACGCACCACCAGCACACAAGGAGAATCCCAGTGGCCGAGCTGTTCTACGACGACGATGCCGACCTGTCCATCATCCAGGGCCGCAAGGTCGCGGTGATCGGTTACGGCAGCCAGGGCCACGCCCACGCGCTGTCGCTCCGTGACTCGGGTGTCGACGTCCGCGTCGGTCTGCACGAGGGCTCCAAGTCCAAGGCGAAGGCCGAGGAGCAGGGCCTGCGCGTGGTCACGCCGACCGAGGCCGCCGCCGAGGCCGACGTCATCATGATCCTCATCCCGGACCCGATCCAGGCCCAGGTCTACGAGGAGTCCGTCAAGGACAACCTCAAGGACGGCGACGCGCTGTTCTTCGCCCACGGCTTCAACGTCCGCTTCGGCTTCATCAAGGCCCCGGCCGGCGTCGACGTCGCCCTCGTCGCCCCCAAGGGCCCGGGTCACCTGGTCCGCCGTCAGTACGAGGAAGGCCGCGGCGTTCCGGCGATCGCCGCCGTCGAGCAGGACGCCACCGGCAACGCCTTCGCGCTGGCGCTCTCGTACGCCAAGGCCATCGGCGGCACCCGCGCGGGCGTCATCAAGACGACCTTCACCGAGGAGACCGAGACCGACCTGTTCGGTGAGCAGGCCGTGCTCTGCGGCGGTGCGTCGGCGCTCGTGAAGGCGGGCTTCGAGACCCTGGTCGAGGCCGGTTACCAGCCGGAGATCGCGTACTTCGAGTGCCTGCACGAGCTGAAGCTCATCGTGGACCTCATGTACGAGGGCGGCCTGGAGAAGATGCGCTGGTCGGTCTCCGAGACCGCCGAGTGGGGCGACTACATCACCGGCCCCCGCATCATCACCGACCAGACCAAGGCCGAGATGAAGAAGGTCCTCGCCGAGATCCAGGACGGCACGTTCGCCAAGAACTGGATGGACGAGTACCACGGCGGTCTGAAGAAGTACAACGAGTACAAGACGCAGGACTCCGAGCACCTGCTGGAGACCACCGGCAAGGAGCTCCGCAAGCTCATGAGCTGGGTCGACAACGACGAGGCGTAAGTCTCGGACACGGGGGCCGCGGCGTATCGCCGCGGCCCTTCGTGCACAACTGGACAGAACGTCCAGCCACGGACGGGTGATCATTCCGCCGAGGCGGAAGACCACGTGCCCGGCGCCACTAGACTGCTTCGTACATACACGCGTCAGGCCCACAGCGTCGTGCGTCTTCCACGCGGCTAGCCCCTCCACCGCCTGCGGCCGTCGGGACGGCCGTCCGCAAAGGACCAGTGAGGACTCACGTGAGCTCGAAACCTGTCGTACTCATCGCTGAAGAGCTGTCGCCGGCCACAGTCGACGCCCTGGGCCCGGACTTCGAGATCCGGCACTGCAACGGCGCCGACCGGGCAGAGCTCCTGCCGGCCATCGCCGACGTGGACGCGATTCTCGTCCGCTCCGCCACCAAGGTCGACGCCGAGGCCATCGCCGCGGCGAAGAAGCTCCGCGTCGTCGCCCGTGCCGGCGTCGGCCTCGACAACGTCGATGTCTCCTCCGCCACCAAGGCCGGCGTGATGGTCGTCAACGCGCCGACGTCCAACATCGTCACCGCCGCCGAGCTCGCCTGCGGCCTGCTCGTCGCCACCGCGCGCAACATCCCGCAGGCCAACACCGCCCTGAAGAACGGCGAGTGGAAGCGCTCGAAGTACACGGGCGTCGAGCTGAGCGAGAAGACCCTGGGCGTCGTCGGCCTCGGCCGCATCGGTGTCCTGGTCGCGCAGCGCATGTCGGCCTTCGGCATGAAGATCGTCGCGTACGACCCCTACGTGCAGCCCGCGCGCGCCGCCCAGATGGGCGTCAAGCTGCTCTCGCTCGACGAGCTGCTCGCGGTGTCGGACTTCATCACCGTCCACCTCCCCAAGACCCCCGAGACGCTCGGTCTCATCGGCGACGAAGCGCTCCACAAGGTCAAGCCCGAGGTGCGCATCGTCAACGCCGCCCGCGGTGGCATCGTCGACGAGGCGGCGCTGTACTCGGCCCTCAAGGAGGGCCGGGTCGCCGGTGCGGGCCTCGACGTGTACGCGAAGGAGCCTTGCACCGACTCCCCGCTGTTCGAGCTCGACCAGGTCGTCTGCACGCCGCACCTCGGCGCCTCCACCGACGAGGCCCAGGAGAAGGCGGGTATCGCGGTCGCCAAGTCCGTGCGCCTCGCGCTCGCCGGTGAGCTCGTGCCGGACGCGGTCAACGTCCAGGGCGGTGTCATCGCCGAGGACGTACGCCCCGGCCTGCCGCTCGCCGAGAAGCTCGGCCGGATGTTCACCGCGCTCGCGGGCGAGGTCGCGGTGCGCCTCGACGTCGAGGTGTACGGCGAGATCACGCAGTACGACGTCAAGGTGCTGGAACTCTCCGCGCTGAAGGGCGTGTTCGAGGACGTGGTGGACGAGACCGTCTCCTACGTCAACGCGCCGCTCTTCGCCCAGGAGCGTGGCGTGGAGGTCCGCCTCACGACGAGCTCGGAGTCCCCGGACCACAAGAACGTCGTCACCGTGCGCGGCACGCTCTCCGGCGGTGAGGAGGTCTCGGTCTCCGGCACGCTGGCGGGCCCCAAGCACCTCCAGAAGATCGTCGGCATCGGCGAGCACGACATCGACCTGACCCTGGCCGACCACATGGTCGTCCTGCGCTACCAGGACCGCCCGGGCGTCGTCGGCACGGTGGGCCGCATCCTCGGCGAGGCCGGTCTGAACATCGCGGGCATGCAGGTCTCCCGCGCGGACCAGGGCGGCGAGGCACTGGCCGTCCTCTCCGTGGACGACACCGTCCCGCCGGCCGTCCTCACCGAGATCGCCAACGAGATCGGCGCCTCCTCGGCCCGCTTCGTGAACCTCTCGGACTGACCCGGCTCCGGTCCGGTCCGTCCCCGGTGCCCGGGACGCACGGATGCCCTTCCCGTACGACGTCGTACGGGAAGGGCATCCGCGTCCCGGGCACCGGTGCGTGGAGGCCGGCCGGCTCTCCGTTCCCGGAGAGCGTCACAGGCGTGCGGCCTTGAGGGACATGTGCAGCAGCAGCCGGTCCTCGCCGTCGTGGAGGTCGAGGCCGGTGAGCTGCTCCACGCGTGACAGGCGGTAGTAGAGCGTCTGGCGGTGGATGTTCAGCGTGCTCGCGGTGCGGCCCGCCTGGCCCGCGCAGTCCAGGAACACTTCGGCGGTACGGGCGAGTTCGGCGTGCGCGGGTTCCAGCAGCGGGCGTACGGCAGGGTCGACGGGGTGGCCGGGCCCGCTGTCGGGGAGCGCGGCCAGCAGGCGGTACGGACCGATCCCCGACCACTCCGCGACCGGTCCGAGACGGGGCCGCGCCAGCGCCGCGCGAGCCGCGGCCGAGGCTTCCCGCCAGGCTCCGGGCAACTCGTCCAGTGCGTGCACGGGATTGCCGATGCCGACGACCGGGCTCGCCGCGGCGAGCAGGTTTCCGGCCGCCAGGCGGGCGGGGGAGAGGTCGGTCTGCGTACGGATCCTGATCAGGACGGCGAGGCGCGGGCCGGCCGGGCCGGGCACCGGGAGCAGGCCGAGGGCGGCCGCGCCCGGGACGGTGCGCACACCAGGAACGGGCTGCGCCCAGGGCGCGGCGCACAGCAGGGCGTACGGGCCGCCGTCGCCCAGCGCCGCGCCCAGCGAGGCCCGCGCGGAGGCCCGGCTCTCGGCGGACTCCGAGGCGAGCAGGGTCAGCAGGTACGGGCCGAGGTCGGCGCGGGCGCGGGCCTCGTCCGCCAGGAGCGCCCCGATCCGGGCGCAGACCGCCATCGCCGAGGCCGGCACGGGCGCCGGCGGGCCGTCGCCCCCGGCGAGCAGCCACACGTAACCGTGGACCGTGCCCCGGTGCCGTACGGGAAGGCAGAGCCGGCCGCGCAGTACCCCGGCCGCGGGGTCGGCGGGGATGTACACCGGGCTTTCCGCCGTGGCGATGCCGAACTTCTCGAACCAGGCGCGCACCTCGGCCGTCGAGCGGCGGGTGAGGATCGAGCGCGTGCGGACCGGGTCCAGGGTGGTCTCGTCGAAATCGCTGTCGCTGTCGTGGGCGCCGAACGCGATCAGCCGGAAATCTCGGTCCTCCAGTGTCGCGGGTGCGCCGAGCAGCGCCGAGATCTCGTCGACCAGGTCCTGGTAATCGCCTTTCACGCTTCTTATTCTCGCACCCTTTCAGACATTTGTATGAGGTAAGGGCCGGGGATGCGTGACAGCTGTCGATGGTTCAGGATTCGAGCGATCCCTAGATTTCACGGTGGTTATCCGTGTCGTGCCGGTCTTCGCCGGTCACGGCCCCTTCGAAGTCTTTTCCGTGGAGGTGCCCCGTGCTGGGTCCCGTGATCCTCGCCGCTTCGCGCAGCGACAAAATGCGCCGTTTCGTGTCGGCGGCTCCGGGGACCAAGCAGGTCGTCGGCCGCTTCATCGCCGGCGAGACGGTCGAGCAGGTCATTCCGATCGTCCGGGACGCCGCCGGCAAGGGGCTGGAAGTCACCCTGGACGTCGTGGGCGAGGACATCACCACGCGCGAGCAGGCCTTCGCCGCCCGCGACGCGTACCTGGAGCTGGCCGAGCACCTCAAGGGCCTGGGGCTGGGCGAGCGGGCCGAGATGTCCGTGAAGCTGTCGATGTTCGGCCAGGCGCTGGAGGGCGGCCACGAGCTGGCGCTCGCCAACGTCCGCCCGGTCGTCGAGGCCGCCGCCGCGATCGGCACCACGGTCACGCTGGACGCCGAGGACCACACCACCCTCGACTCGATGTTCGCCATCCACGAAGAGCTGCGGAAGGACTTCCCGCAGACCGGCTGCGTGATCCAGGCCTACCTGTTCCGCACCGAGGACGACGCGCGCCGCCTCGCCGCGAACGGCAGCCGCGTCCGTATCGTGAAGGGTGCCTACAAGGAGCCCGCCACCGTCGCGTTCCAGGACAAGGCCGAGATCGACAAGGCGTACGTCCGGATCCTGAAGATCCTCATGGCGGGCGACGGGTACCCGATGATCGGGTCGCACGACCCGCGGCTGATCGCCGTCAGCCAGGAGCTCGCGCGGCGCGCGGGGCGCAAACTGGATGAGTACGAGTTCCAGATGCTGTACGGGATCCGCAGCGAGGAGCACGTGCGGCTCGCGGCGGAGGGCCACCGGATGCGTGTGTACACCGCGTACGGCACCGACTGGTACGGCTACTTCATGCGGCGCCTCGCGGAGAAGCCGGCCAACCTGCTGTTCTTCGTCCGCTCGATGATCACCAAGAACTGACCCAGGCTGACCCAAGGGCCGAGCCCTTCCACCCCTCACAAAGGAGTCAAGGAACTCATGGACGCTGTGACCCAGGTCCCCGCCCCGGTCAACGAGCCGGTGCACACCTACGCCCCGGGTTCGCCGGAGCGCGCGCGCCTCGAAGCCAAGCTCAAGGAGCTGGCCGAGAACCCCGTCGACCTCCCGATGACGATCAACGGTGAGAAGCGGATGGGCGGCGGCGAGCGTTTCGACGTCGTACAGCCGCACAACCACAAGGCCGTCCTCGGCACCGCCGCCCACGCCACGCAGCAGGACGCCAGGGACGCGATCGACGCCGCGCTGGCCGCCGCTCCGGCGTGGCGCGCGATGTCCTTCGACGACCGCGCCGCGATCATCCTGCGCGCCGCCGAGCTGCTGTCGGGCCCGTGGCGCGAGACGCTCGCCGCCTCGACCATGCTCGGCCAGTCGAAGACCGCCCAGCAGGCCGAGATCGACACCCCGTGCGAGCTCGTCGACTTCTGGCGCTTCAACGTCAAGTACGCCCGCGACCTGCTCGCCGAGCAGCCGCCGGCGAACGCCCCGGGTGTGTGGAACCGGCTGGACCACCGTCCGCTGGAGGGCTTCGTCTACGCGATCACGCCCTTCAACTTCACCGCCATCGCGGGCAACCTGCCGACCGCTCCCGCCCTGATGGGCAACGTCGTGGTCTGGAAGCCGTCCCCGACGCAGACGCACGCCGCCGTGCTGCTGATGCAGCTCCTGGAGGAGGCCGGTCTGCCCAAGGGCGTCATCAACCTGGTCACCGGTGACGGCATCGAGGTCTCCGAGGTCGCCCTCAACCACCGCGACCTGGCCGGCATCCACTTCACCGGCTCGACCAAGACCTTCCAGTACCTCTGGAAGACGGTCGGCAACAACATCGAGAAGTACCGCACGTACCCGCGTCTCGTCGGCGAGACCGGCGGCAAGGACTTCGTCGTCGCGCACCCGAGCGCCGACCGCTCCGTCCTGAAGACCGCGCTGACCCGCGGTTCCTTCGAATACCAGGGCCAGAAGTGCTCCGCGTCCTCGCGTGCGTACGTCCCGGCCTCGATCTGGAACGGCGGCTTCAAGGAGGAGTTCGCGGCCGAGGTCGACTCCATCGCCATGGGCGACGTCACCGACCTGTCGAACTTCATCGGTGCCGTCATCGACGAGCGTTCGTTCGCCAAGAACAAGGCCGCGATCGACCGCGCCGCCGCCGACCCGACCTGCACGATCGTCGCGGGCGGTACGTACGACGACTCGGTCGGCTACTTCGTCCGCCCGACGGTCATCGCCTGCACGGACCCGGAGAACGAGGTCTTCACGACCGAGTACTTCGGCCCGATCCTCGCGGTCCACGTCTACGAGGACGAGAAGTACGACGCCATGCTGGAGCAGATGGAGTCGGCGTCCGACTACGCGCTGACCGGCGCCGTCATCTCCAACGACCGCGCGGCCGCGGCGTACACGATGGACAAGCTCCGCTACGCGGCGGGCAACTTCTACATCAACGACAAGTCGACCGGCGCCGTCGTCGGCCAGCAGCCCTTCGGCGGCGGCCGCGCGTCCGGCACCAACGACAAGGCGGGCGCGCCCCAGAACCTCCAGCGCTGGACCCTGACCCGGGCCATCAAGGAGACCCTGGTCCCGCCGACCGACTACACCTACCCGCACCAGGGCTGACCGCCCCCGGCGCGCGGCCCCCTGGTCGCGCGCCCCGCGGAACTCCGCCCCCGCCCAGGCCTCACGCCGGACGGGGGCGGTTCCGTGTCCGCCGGGTGTCAGATCCTGCGCCAGCGGGCCATCGCGAAGGAGAAGACACCGAACAGGGCCAGGCCCACGGCTATCAGGGCCAGCAGCCACGGCCCCACCGGGGTGTCGGCGAAGGAGCGGAGGGTGTCGTCGATGCCCTTGGCCTTGTCGGGCTCGTAGTCGACCGCCGCCTTGACGGCGAAGCCGCCGAGCACGGCGAAGACCGCGCCCCGCGCGACGCCGCCCGCCACACCGGCGACGTCCACGGCCCGGCGGGTGCGGCCCCGCAGCTCGCCCATCTTCAGGTGCTTGTGGTACTTGCGCAGGGCGGCGCGGGACGCGATCCACACGCCCGAGACCGCGATGGCCAGGCCGGCGAGGCCCACGATCCACTGGCCGGCCGGGAGTTCCATGGCCCTGGCCGTCACGTCGTCCGACTGCTTGTCGCTGGATCCGCTGCCGCTGCCCCTGGAGCCCGCCGCGAACGACAGCACGGTGTACGCCACGAAGCCGTAGAAGAGGAAACGCGCCAGGGACAGCAGGCGCTTGCGGGGCTTGTGGCCGTCGGGTCCCGCCGCGCCGAAGAAGACTTCGGAGAGCCGCCACAGCGCCATGCCGACCAGCCCGATGCCCAGCGCCCAGAGCAGGAACGAGCCCAGCGGCCGGGCGGCCACCTCGGCGAGCGCGCCTCCTCGGTCGGCCTCCTGCGTGCCCTGGCCGAACGCGATCCGGAGCGCCAGTACGCCGACCAGTACGTAGAGCACTCCGCGCGCCGCGAATCCCCAGCGCGCGGCGGCCTCCAAGGCTGAACTGTCCGACGCCCGGCGGGCCGTGCGCCTGCCGCGCCGGGTGAGTGCCCATGCGCTCATGTCTTCGCCTCCTTCGTCGGAGTGCGTGTGCCCCGAAGCGGGCGGCGGAACCGGTGGGGACGCCGTTCCAGGGCTGGTGGCGGACGTCCGCCGCGGACTCGGCGGCCAGCCCGTGACGCACCCCGGCCCGCATGCGGTCCGTGGTGAGCGGGGCCGGCAGGTGGACGCCCGCGCCCGCCGGCTGAAGGGCCAGCAGACCGCCGGCCAGGCTTCCCGCGAGCGCCGTCGCCGAGAGTCGGAACGCGGCGCGCGGGGCGGCCACGCGGACGACCGCGAGGAAGAGCTCCGGCATCAGCGGCCAGCTCAGTGCCTCCGCGCACGCCCACGCGAAGGCGAACGGCAGGGCCCACCGGGAGGCGGCGACCGCGGCCACCCGGCGGCGCGCCGCCGAGTCGCACAGGGGCTCGGCGTGCGTGCGGGCGGTGAGTGCCGCGACCGCCGCGCACGCCTCCCCGGGAGTGGCGGAGGAGGGGAGCGGGGCACCGACGCGGACCCGGACCAGGGAGGAGCGGAGGCGGCCGTGCTTGGGGAGGAGGCGGTCCGTACCCGCGATGCCGACCGGTACGACGGGTACGCCCGCCCGTTCGGCGAGGAGCAGCGCTCCCCGGTGGAACGCGCCGACCTCGCCGCCGGGCCCGCGCGTGCCCTCGGGGAAGAGGACCACGGCACGGCCCGCCCGCAGCCGGCCGGCCGTCGACAGCAGGTCGTCCAGGCCGCCGCCCCTGCGGCGGACCGGGAAGCCGGCCGCGAGGCGGGCGCAGATCCGGCTGCGCCAGGGCGACGCGAACCAGTAGTCCGCCGCCGCCCCGATCGCCGGGGTGTGACGGGCGTCGAGCGCGGCCAGCAGGGCGGCGGTGTCGGCGTGCGAGGAGTGGCTGGCGACGACGACGCAGCCGCCGCGCGGGAGCGCGCCGCGCCGCTCGACGCCGCCGGTCAGGGGGGGGCACACCACCACAGGGCGCGGCGCGCGGCGGCCGCGAGGCGGGAGGGAAGCTCCGTGCGGGCAGGGGCGGCAGGGGCCGGGGTCGTCACAGGGACACCACCATCGCGAGCAGCAGGGCCACGAGCAGGGAGTCGATACGGTCCAGCAGACCGCCGAAGCCGGGCAGCCAGCTCCCCGCGTCCTTGACCCCCGTCTCGCGCTTGACCATGGATTCGAGCAGGTCACCGAGGACGCAGCCGGCCAGGACGACCGCCCGGAGCAGCGGCGGGAAGGCGCCGACGAGCGCCAGCGCGAGGGCGGTCGCGGCGGCGGCGCCCAGTACGCCCGCCCAGGTCTTGCGGGGCGGGAGCGGGGACAGCGGCCGCGCGAGCAGCCCCCGGAGGGCGGGCCGGGACCGGCGATGTGCCGGGCCCAGAGTGTTGCCGTCATGAGCGCGTCTCAGATAGTAGGAAGTCCGAGTAATTGTGGAGACAGACAGCCCGGCCTCGCTTAGCTTGGAAGAAGCCGAACGTCTCGCTCCATCAGCGAACGGCGGTCGCGAGCCCGTGCCCCATGCAGGTAACCCCTGCGGCATCTGCTCCCCGCCCATTCCGGCGCCCTGAAATCATTCTGATCTCAAGGAGTCGATCATCATGGCCGAGACCGTCCACCGCGTCCGCCACACCCCCCGCTCGAACGAGACCGACCGCAAGCAGGCCGCCGCCGCCCTCCAGCGCGCCCTCGACCGCCGCGACAACGGCGGCGCCACCGGCCACTGAGCCGCCGGCGCGCGCCGCACGGCGCCGTGGCCCGGCTAGCGGCCGCGCCGGATCTCGAAGTAGTCGACGCGCTCACCCGATTCGGCGAGCGCGGAGACCTTCAGCTTCGGTGACGCACCGGCCTCGGCCTCCACCGCGAGGAACGAGAAGCCGGTGTACCGCACCCGCGACCACTCCACCGTGTCCGGGTCCGGGATGCGTGACGTGGTCCAGTGGAAGCTCACGATGTGGTCGTGGTCGTGGACATTGCCCTCGTAGCTGTCCCGTACGCCCGGCCCGAACCCGTACAAGTCCTTGCCCGCGCCGCCCGCCGTGACGTACACGGTCCCGTCCCGCGTCGGGTCGGTGGAGGACCCGACCGGGACCGGTCTGCCGACCTCGCCGTCCCTGATGGCGTCGGTCCGCTCGTACACGTGGTTGTGCCCGTTGATCACCAGGTCGACCTGGTGCTTGGCGAAGAGCGCCAGCCACGCGTCGCGCACCCCGCCGTCCGAGGCGTGGGTGGACGTCGAGTACACGCAGTGGTGGAAGAACACCACGACGAAGTCGATGCCGGCCTGCCGCCGCAGCTCGCCCAGCCGCCGGTCGAGCCAGGCGCTCTGCGCGCCGTCCGTGTAGCCCCGGTTGGCGGGGATCTCGTACGACACGTCGTTCGCGTCCAGCGCCACGACGCCGACGTTGCCGTACGTGAAGGAGTAGATGCCGGGGGCGTTCGCCGCGTCCGGCCCGTTGTCCGGCAGTGACCAGCGGGCGGACTGGCCGCCGTAGCCGTTGGGGGAGTACCAGGCCTCCATGTCGTGGTTGCCGGTGGTCACCATCCACGGCACCCGCGAGGCCACGGACTCGGTCTGCGCCAGGAACTGGTCCCACACGCGCGCGTCGTAGGTGTCCGACTCCCTGCCCCGCCCGCTGCTGTCCGCGTAGCAGATGTCACCCGCGTGCAGGTGGAAGGAGGGGTTCTGCCCGAGGATCAACTGGTCGTTGGCGAGGGCGTCGTAGCCGACCCCCTGGTCGCCGAAGGCCGTGAAGACGAAGGTCTCCGGCCGTGCGGGCGCCGTGCGGAACGACCCGACCGTCGACAGCCGGCACGCGTCGGCCGGGTCGAACCCGTCGTGCCCGACCCCGTAGTAGTACGTCGTTCCCGGCCTCAGCCCGTCGAGCCCCGCATGCAGGTAGAACTGGTCCACCGCGGGGAGCTTGGGCGACAGCGACGGCGTGTGCAGGGCGCGCACCTCCGCCTCGATCTTCCGGCTCAGCTCCCACGGCTTCAGCCCCACGCGCACATAGGGGCGTCCGACCGCGAAGGGCACCTGCCAGGAGATCCGCATCTGCGTCCTCGGGTCGGCGCCGAAGGCGAGGTGGCGGCCGAAGGGCGCGACGAGCGACCCGTCGACGCGGGCGGCGAGCGCGGTGGTGACAGGGGTGGTGGCGGGGGAGACGGGGTACGCCGGGCTCGCGCCGCCGAGCAGGGCGGCTCCGCCCACCGTGGCGGCCGACGAGGTGATCATCCGCCGGCGGGACAGCTTCGTACGCAGGTATGCGTGCTGCTCCGGCATGCTCATGCGGCGCGCGAGCTGCTCGGGTATGCCGGTGCGGGGGAGGTCAGCCATGCGGGAGAACTTCCCAGGGGCGGCCAACTCCGGCCGGTACGGGGGGTGAACAGAATCTGTCAGGACGATGAGTCCGAATGGCGGACACTCGGTGTCAGGGGGTGGGACGCGGGAGTAGGGTGCCGACATGTCTCGCAGCCTCAATCTCGCAGTGATCCCTGGTGACGGCATCGGCCAGGAGGTCGTGGCCCAAGGGCTCAAGGTCCTCAACGCCGTCCTTCCGCAGGACGTGAAGCTGCAGACCAAGGAGTACGACCTCGGCGCTCAGCGCTGGCACCGCACCGGAGAGACCCTCCCGGACGCGGAGCTCGACTCCCTCAAGCAGCACGACGCCATCCTGCTCGGCGCCATCGGCGACCCGTCCGTGCCGTCCGGCGTCCTGGAGCGCGGGCTGCTGCTCAAACTGCGGTTCGCCTTCGACCACTTCATCAACCTGCGTCCGTCGAAGCTGTTCCCGAACACCGCCACGCCGCTGGCCGGCCGCCCCGACATCGACTTCGTCGTCGTGCGCGAGGGCACCGAGGGCCCGTACACCGGCAACGGCGGCTCCATCCGCACCGGTACGGAGCACGAGGTCGCGACCGAGGTCAGCCTGAACACGGCGTACGGCGTCGAGCGCGTCGTGCGCGACGCGTACGAGCGGGCCAACGCCCGCCCGCGCAAGAAGCTGACGCTGGTCCACAAGAACAACGTCCTCGTGTACGCCGGCCACATGTGGAAGAACATCTTCGACAAGGTCGGCCGGGAGTACCCCGAGGTCACCACCGACTACCTGCACGTCGACGCCGCGACGATCTTCTTCGTCACCCAGCCGGAGCGCTTCGACGTCATCGTCACCGACAACCTCTTCGGCGACATCCTCACCGACCTCGCCGCCGCCGTGACCGGCGGCATCGGCCTGGCGGCCTCCGGCAACATCAACCCGACGGGCGCCTTCCCGTCGATGTTCGAGCCCGTCCACGGCTCCGCGCCCGACATCGCGGGCCAGGGCAAGGCCGACCCGACGGCCACCGTCCTCTCCGTCGCCCTCCTCCTGCGCCACCTCGGCTTCGAGGCCGAGGCCGGTCGCATCGAGGCGGCCGTCTCCACCGACCTCGCGGAGCGCGACGGCGGCACGGTCCGTACGACCGACGAGATCGGTGACGCGCTCGCGGTACGCGTAGCGGGCTGACCCGACGGACTCCTCCCACAGCCGCCGGGTCACAGACACCCGGCGGCTGTGCTTTGCCGCGGCCGGGTGGGACCATCAATCCCGGGCCGCACTGCACGCCGTTTCATCCACGTACTCCCGCGGGCGATAATCGAACGCGGGGCCGCGGTATGAGGGGAAGCTCGGACGTCCTACTAGAGGCGTGAGCGCGGTCCACCACACACAACCGGTGAAGGACACGCACTCATGACGACGCCCACGATCGAGCTCAAGCCCTCCTCGCACCCGCTGTCCGACGCGGAGCGCGAGGCGGTCCTGGCCAACCCCGGATTCGGCCGCCACTTCACCGACCACATGGTCACCATCCGGTGGACCGAGGGCCGTGGCTGGCACGACGCGCAGCTCACGCCGTACGCGCCGCTGTCGATCGACCCGGCCAACATGACCCTGCACTACGCGCAGGAGATCTTCGAGGGCCTGAAGGCCTTCCGCCGGCCCGACGGCACGGTCACCACCTTCCGCCCCGACGCGAACGCCAAGCGCTTCCAGATCTCCGCACGCCGCCTGGCGATGCCGGAACTGCCCGTCGAGACGTTCATCGCGGCCTGTGACGCGCTGGTCCAGCAGGACAAGGCATGGGTTCCGGCGCACGGCGGCGAGGCCTCCCTCTACCTGCGCCCGTTCATGATCGCCAATGAGGTCGGGCTCGGTGTGAGGCCGGCCAACGAGTACCTCTTCATCGTCATCGCGTCGCCCGCCGGCGCCTACTTCCCCGGCGGTGTGAAGCCGGTCTCGGTCTGGCTCTCCGAGAACTACGTCCGCGCCGTCCCCGGCGGCATGGGCTTCGCCAAGACCGGCGGTAACTACGCGGCCTCGCTCCTCGCCCAGGCCGAAGCGGCCCAGCAGGGCTGCGACCAGGTGGTCTGGCTGGACGCGCTGGAGCACAAGTGGGTCGAGGAGATGGGCGGCATGAACCTGTACTTCGTGTACGGGGGCGCGTCCGGCGAGAAGCCCAGGATCGTCACCCCGGAGCTCACCGGCTCCCTCCTCGCCGGCATCACCCGCGACTCGCTGCTCCAGCTCGCCCGCGACCTCGGCTACGAGACCGCGGAGGGCCGGATCTCCACGGACGACTGGAAGCGCGACACCGAGAACGGCACCCTCACCGAGGTCTTCGCCTGCGGCACCGCCGCGGCCATCACGCCGGTCGGCTCGGTGAAGTCCGAGGGCGCGGAGTGGGTCCAGGGGGACGGGCAGCCGGGCAGGGTGACGATGGAGCTGCGCGAGGCGCTGCTCGCCATCCAGACGGGCAAGGCCGAGGACACCCACGGCTGGACGCACGAACTGGGCTGACGCCGCCCGTGGCGGTACGTACGTGAGGCCGCGCCCGGCACGCCTGCCGGGCGCGGCCTCACGCGTACCACCGCTCCCTACACGGGCCCTCGCACGGGGGTGGGCGTGTCGCTCCCGGCCGCGGGCTCCGCTCCGGTGCGCACGGCCTCCCGCCCCTTCGCCGTCAGTGCCGTGTACGCGAGGCCGCCCACCAGCCCCGAGAGGATGAAGCTGCAGTCCACGCCGCCGGTGAGGGCCAGCAGCGGGCCCTCGTACACCGTCGTGGAGACCGCCGCGAGACCGACCGCGGCGCCCAGCGCCCAGGAGGCCGTGGCCCGGACGTTCCAGCCGGACCGGTACCAGTAGACGCCGCCCCTGGCCCGGCGGTTGAAGACCTGGAGGGCGTCCGCGTCGTACTGGCCGCCGCAGCGCACGTACCCGATGAGGGAGATGACCGCCCACGGGGTGCCGACGGCCGTCAGCAGCAGGACGAAGGACGTCATCGCGGACTGCACGGACCAGGCGAAGGAGCCCCCGAACACGAAGGCGGTCGCGACGGCCGCGGCGATCACGGTGGCCCGGGTGCGGGTGGCCTTCGGCACGATCGCGTCCAGGTCCAGGCCCATCGAGTACAGCATCAGGCCGGCGTTGCCGACGGATCCGGCCGAGGCCGCCAGGAGCAGCGGCGCCAGGTACCAGACGGGTGCGGCGTCGACGAGCGGTCCGGCGTAGTCGAGGCCGGCGCGGGCGGCGAGCGCGGTGTACGTACCGAAGAGCTGCGGGACGAGGAGGCCGAGGAGCAGGCCCAGACAGGTGGCCCGGAAGACCTTGCGCGAGGTGTGGCGGCGCGGCGAGATGTACCGCGTGTAGTCGCCGAGGAGGGTGATGAAGGCGACCGGGCCGCTCAGCCCGGCGGCGACGGCCGCGAGCAGCCAGGTGGGCCAGAAGGAGCCGAGCAGGTACGGCGTGTCCGGGGGCGCGGCCGTGGTGAAGTCGCCCGCGTAGGCGTACACGCCGGCCAGCAGCAGGACCACCATGCCGACGGACAGCACCTTGCTGAGCCGCAGCAGCAGCGAGTAGCCGTACACCGCCGCGACGACCGTGGCGCCCGCGAGCAGGGTGTACATCAGGGCGCGGGAGGCCCCGCCGTCCGGCAGGCCGGTGAGCCGGGAGAGGGTCCCGACCATCACGTCGCCGCCGATCCACAGCGTGAGCGCCGTGTAGCCGAGCGAGAGCAGCAGGCCGACGACCGAGCCGACGAGACGGCCGCGTACGCCGAACTGGGCGCCGCTGGAGGTGGAGAGGTTCGTCGCCGTGCGCAGTGAGATCAGCGCCAGCGGTGCGGTGACCGCGATGCCGGCCAGGGTGCCGACGATGATCGAGGTCACCGACGGCCACAGGCCCAGGCCGAAGGACGGCGGCAGCCAGCCGAAGACGATGACGCCCAGGCAGAGATTGGAGCCGAGAAGGAGGGAGACGAGGTCGCGCGGCCCACTGGTGCGCTCCTCGTCCGGGATGGTGTCGACTCCGCGCTGTTCTATCGGCATGGCTGGGTCTACCGGTCCGCCGGACAACAAAGTTTTGAGTGCTGTTCAATGTGACTTAGCTCAAGGTGGTGCGTCAACGTTTCGGACGTGCTGGCCTGATGGTTAGAGTGAAGTTCTAAATTTTGGGAGGTGTGGCGGCGTGCGACTGACCCCGACGGAACGCGACCGGCTGCTGCTGTTCGGAGCCGCCGAGCTGGCGCGGGCGCGCCGGGCGCGCGGCCTGCGGCTCAACGTGCCGGAGGCGACCGCGCTCATCGCGGACACGGTGTGCGAGGCGGCCCGCGACGGGCGGCGGCTGGCGGAGGCGATCGGGGCGGCGCGGTCCGTACTCGGCCCCGACGACGTGCTGCCGGGCGTCGCCGACGTGGTGACCGAGGTGCATGTGGAGGCCGTCTTCGACGACGGCTCCCGGCTCGCGGTCGTGCCGTCCCCGATCGGCGGCGGCGCGACCCTGGGCGACGACGCCCCGGGCGCGGCCCTGCCCGGCCCCGCCGACGCGGAGCCGGAGCCGGCGGTGCGGCTGACCGTACGCAACACGGCGGCCGTCCCCGTCAGCGTCACCTCCCACTTCCACTTCTTCGAGGCCAACCCGCGCCTCGACTTCGACCGCTCGGCGGCGTACGGCATGCGGCTGTGCGTGCCGGCCGGGTCCTCCGTCCGCTTCGATCCGGGCGGCGAGGCCGAGGTCGGCCTCGTCCCGATCGGCGGCGACCGGATCGCGATCGGTTTCGCGGGCCTGGTCGACGGCCCGCTGGACGCGCCCGGCGCGAAGGGAGAGGCCCTGCGCGCCGCGGCGGCCTGCGGCTATCTGGGAGCACGGCCCGAAGGAGGAGCTGAGGCATGAGCATCGATCCGCACGAGTACGCCGCCGTGCACGGCCCCCGCGCCGGGGACCGGGTCAGGCTCGGCGACTCCGGGCTGACCGTGCGCGTCGAGTCGGACGCGCAGAAGCCGGGCGAGGAGTTCCTCGCGGGCTTCGGCAAGACCGCCCGCGACGGGCTGCACCTCAAGGCCGCCGCCGTGCGCGAGACCTGCGACGTCGTCATCAGCAACGTGCTGGTCATCGACGTGGCGCAGGGCATCCGCAAGGTGTCGATCGGCATCAGGGAAGGCCGGATCCACGCCATCGGGCGGGCCGGCAACCCGGACACCCTCGACGGCGTGGACGTCGTCGTCGGCACCGGTACGTCGATCGTGTCGGGCGAGGGCCTGATCGCGACGGCGGGCTCGATCGACACACACGTCCACCTGCTGTCGCCGCGCATCATGGAGGCATCGCTCGCCGCCGGTGTGACGACGATCATCGGCCAGGAGTTCGGCCCCGTCTGGGGCGTCGGCGTGAACTCGCCCTGGGCCCTGCGCCACGCCTTCGGCGCCTTCGACGCCTGGCCGGTCAACATCGGCTTCCTGGCGCGCGGTTCGTCCTCCGACGCCGCGCCGCTGGTCGAGGCGCTCGCCGAGGGCGGGGCTTCCGGCTTCAAGGTGCACGAGGACATGGGCGCGCACACCCGTGCCCTGGACACCGCGCTGCGCGTCGCCGAGGAGCACGACGTTCAGGTCGCCCTGCACAGCGACGGCCTGAACGAGTGCCTGTCGGTCGAGGACACCCTCTCCGTCCTCGAAGGCCGTACGATCCACGCCTTCCACATCGAGGGCTGCGGCGGCGGGCACGTCCCCAACGTGCTGAAGATGGCCGGGGTGCGGAACGTCATCGGCTCGTCCACCAACCCCACCCTCCCCTTCGGGCGGGACGCGGTCGCCGAGCACTACGGGATGATCGTCTCCGTACACGACCTCAAGACCGATCTGCCCGGCGACGCCGCCATGGCGCGCGACCGCATCCGCGCCGGGACGATGGGCGCCGAGGACGTCCTGCACGACCTGGGCGCGATCGGCATCACATCGTCCGACGCGCAGGGCATGGGGCGCGCGGGCGAGACCGTGCGCCGTACGTTCCAGATGGCCGGGAAGATGAAGGCGGAGCTCGGCCCGATGGAGGGCGACGGCCCCCACGACGACAACGCGCGCGTCCTGCGCTACATGGCCAAGCTCACCATCAACCCCGCCATCGCCCACGGCCTCGCCCACGAGATCGGCTCGATCGAGGTCGGCAAGATGGCCGACATCGTGCTGTGGCGGCCCCAGTACTTCGGCGCGAAGCCGCAGATGGTCCTGAAGTCGGGTTTCCCGGCGTACGGCGTCACGGGCGACCCGAACGCCGCGACCGACACCTGCGAGCCGCTGGTCCTCGGACCCCTCTTCGGCGCGTACGGCGCGACGCCCGCCGACCTCTCGGCGGCCTTCGTCGCGCAGGCCGCCCTCGACCAGGGCAACGACCTGGTGCCGACGCGCCGGCGCCGCGTCGCCGTGCGCGGCACGCGCGGCATCGGCCCCGCCGACCTGCGCCTGAACTCCCGTATCGGAGAGGTCGGGGTGGACGGACACAGCGGACTCGTCACGCTCGACGGCGACCCGATCCGCTCAGAACCCGCCGACTCCGTCTCCCTCAACCGTCTCTACTTCCTGTAAGGACCCTCCTCATGGCTTTCCGTATGCCCGCCGAGTGGGCCCCGCACGAGCGCACCTGGATGGCGTGGCCCGGCCCCAACACCACCTTCTCGAACGAGGAGGAGCTCGCCGCCTCGCGCGCGGCCTGGGCGAGCGTCGCCCGCGCCGTACGCGCCTACGAGCCGGTCACCATGGTCGTCGGCCCCGGCCAGGCGGCCGGCGCCCGCGAACTGCTCGGCCCGGACGTCGAGCTCGTCGAGCGCGAGCTCGACGACGCCTGGATGCGTGACATCGGCCCGACCTTCGTCAAGGACGACGAGAGCGGCGAACTGGCAGCCGTGGACTGGGTGTTCAACGGCTGGGGCGCCCAGGACTGGGCGACCTGGGAGCACGACGCGAAGATCGCCGGCATGGTCGCCGATCTCACGGGCGTGCCCACGCTCTCCTCCCCGCTCGTCAACGAGGGCGGCGGCATCCACGTCGACGGCGAGGGCACGGTCCTGCTCACCGAGACCGTCCAGCTCGGCCCCGAGCGCAACCCCCAGTGGACGCGCGAGCAGGTCGAGGCCGAGATCCACGCCAAGCTCGGCACGACCAGGGCGATCTGGCTGCCGCGCGGCCTGACAACCGACTACCCGCCGTACGGCTACGGCACCCTCGGCCACGTCGACATCGTCGCCGCCTTCGCCGCGCCCGGCGTCGTCCTCGTCCACACCCAGCCGGACCCGTCCCACCCCGACCATGAGCCCTGCAAGGCGAACGTCGAACTCCTCCGCTCGCAGACGGACGCCAAGGGCCGCCCCCTCGAGGTCGTCGAGGTACCCGCACCGACGACCGTGCGGGTGGACGGCGAGTGGGTCGACTACTCGTACATCAACCACTACCTCTGCAACGGCGGCGTCGTCCTGTGCGCCTTCGACGACCCGCGCGACGAGGAGGCGGCCGAGATCTTCCGCGGCCTCTTCCCCGACCGTACGGTCACGCTGGTCGACGCCCGCGAGATCTTCGCCGGCGGGGGCGGTATCCACTGCATCACCCAGCAGCAGCCCGCGGCGGGCAGCTGATCGGGTAGAACATACGAGTGCTCAATGTGAACGCCCACGCCTCATGACCGGGTCCGCGTCCGATTCCGCCAAGCCGGCGTCCCGTCGGCGCAACGCCGCCCCGCCCCGCGAGACGATGCTCGCCGCGGCCATGGCGAGCATCGCCGAGCACGGGCTGGAGCGGCTGACCATGGCCGGACTCGGCCGTGAGGTGGGGATGAGCAGCGGGCACCTCCTCTACTACTTCCGCAGCAAGGACGAGCTGCTCCTCCAGACGCTCGAATGGAGCGAGGAGCAGCTCGGCATGGACCGCAGGGCCGCCCTCGCCCGGCAGGTCCCGGTCCGCGAGCGCCTCGACGCGTACGTCGATTTGTACGTGCCGTCGGGGCCCCGCGATCCGCACTGGGCGCTGTGGCTCGAACTATGGAACCGTTCGCACGCCGTCGACGAGGAGGCCCGCGCCCGCCTCCTCGACATCGAGCTGTCCTGGCACCGGGACCTGGTGGCCCTGCTCGTCGAGGGCGCCTCGCGCGGCGAACTGCGCACGGTGGCCGACGCCGACCGCTTCGCGACCCGGATACGGGCGCTGCTCGACGGCTTCAGCACGCATGTGGCGATGGGGCTGCCGGGCTCGGAGCGGTCCCAGGTCCTCGCCCAGATCGGCGAGTTCCTCGACGAAACGCTCCGCTGAACACACCACCTCACTGAACACACGGCTCCACCGACCACGCCGCTCACGTGGACCCGCCCGCCCGCATGGTGAGACGGGGGTACCACGCCGGGGGAGACATGCGAGACTGCCCCCGTGTTCTCGTTCGCCATGATTATGGGCAACAGGCGCGCCGGTCCCCAGTGACCGCCCCGTACCACCCCGTACGGCGCGGCCACCGTGCCCCAGACCCGCGCGCAGACCTCTCGCACCCGCGAGGGGTTTTTTCGTTTCCCGGCCCCATCACGGCCGGGGCGAGGCGCGCGCGACAACGGGGGCAAGTGGAGCCAGTCCTTCCACTCGACAGGAGTCCAGACAGTCATGACCACCTCAGGCCCCGACGACAGTTTCCACGTCTTCGACACCACGCTGCGCGACGGCGCCCAGCGCGAAGGCATCAACCTGACGGTCGCCGACAAGCTGACCATCGCCCGGCACCTGGACGACTTCGGCGTGGGCTTCATCGAGGGCGGCTGGCCCGGCGCCAACCCGCGCGACACCGAGTTCTTCGCCCGCGCCAAGACCGAGATCACCTTCAGGAACGCGCAGCTCGTGGCCTTCGGCGCGACCCGCCGTCCCGGTGCCAGGGCCGAGGACGACCCGCAGGTCACGGCCCTCCTGGACTCGGGCGCCCCCGTCGTCACCCTGGTGGCCAAGTCCCACGACCGTCACGTCGAACTCGCCCTGCGCACCACGCTCGACGAGAACATCGCGATGGTCCGCGACACCGTCTCGCACCTCCGTGCCCAGGGCCGCCGCGTCTTCGTCGACTGCGAGCACTTCTTCGACGGTTACCGCGCCAACCCCGAGTACGCCAAGTCGGTCGTACGGGCGGCCTCGGAGGCCGGCGCCGACGTCGTCATCCTCTGCGACACCAACGGCGGCATGCTCCCCGCCCAGATCCAGGCCGTCGTCGCCACCGTCCTCGCCGACACCGGCGCGCGCCTGGGCATCCACGCCCAGGACGACACGGGCTGCGCCGTCGCCAACACCCTCGCCGCCGTCGACGCGGGCGCCACCCACGTGCAGTGCACCGCCAACGGCTACGGCGAGCGCGTCGGCAACGCCAACCTCTTCCCGGTGGTCGCGGCCCTGGAGCTGAAGTACGGCAAGCAGGTGCTCCCGCCCGGCGCGCTCGCCGAGATGACCCGCATCTCGCACGCCATCGCCGAGGTCGTCAACCTCACGCCCTCCACCCACCAGCCGTACGTCGGTGTCTCCGCCTTCGCGCACAAGGCGGGCCTGCACGCCTCCGCCATCAAGGTCGACCCCGACCTCTACCAGCACATCGACCCGGGCCTGGTCGGCAACCGCATCCGGATGCTCGTCTCCGACATGGCGGGCCGCGCCTCCATCGAGCTCAAGGGCAAGGAGCTCGGCGTCGACCTGGGCGGCGACCGCGAACTGGTCGGCCGCGTCGTGGCGCGTGTCAAGGAGCGCGAGCTCAAGGGCTACACGTACGAAGCGGCCGACGCCTCCTTCGAGCTCCTCCTGCGCGAGGAGGCCGGGGGCCACGCCGTCAGCTACTTCCGTACGGAGTCGTGGCGGGCCATCGTCGAGGACCGCCCCGACGGCATCCACGCCAACGAGGCCACGGTGAAGCTGTGGGCCAAGGGCGAGCGCATCGTCGCCACGGCGGAGGGCAACGGCCCGGTCAATGCCCTCGACCGCGCCCTGCGCGTCGGCCTGGAGCGCATCTACCCGCAGCTCGCCAAGCTGGAGCTGGTCGACTACAAGGTCCGCATCCTGGAAGGCAAGCACGGCACGGAGTCCACGACCCGCGTGCTGATCACCACGGGCGACGGCGAGGGCGACTGGTCCACGGTCGGCGTCGGCGAGAACGTGATCGCGGCGTCCTGGCAGGCCCTGGAGGACGCGTACACGTACGGCCTCCTGAAGGCGGGCGTCGAGCCCGCGGAGTAGAACCGGGGCGAGCAGGGGAACGAAGCTGCGGGTGGCTCCCCCGGGAGCCACCCGCAGCCAGAACACATCTATCTTAAAATCCACCTATTCGGGTAGATTTTAAGCATGAGGACACGACTGTTCTCCACCTTGTCCGGGCTGCTGCTCTCACTGGCGGCCGCCGTACTCGCCGTGGCGCCGGGCGCGCAGGCCGCCACGGGACTGGACACCGTGGCGGATTCGCTGCGCGCGTCGCCCGTATACGTCGATCCGCGCGCCCGTGACCAGCTGCCGCCCCGTGAGGCCGAGGCGCTGGAGGAGAAGATCCTCGACGCCGGAAAGCCGGTCTTCGTCGCCGTACTTCCGCAGAGCGCGGAGTTCCCCGAGGACGGTCTGCTGGCCGACCTGCGGACCCAGACCGGGATCACCGGGGTCTACGCCGTCAGGCTCGGCGACGCCTTCGACGCGGGCGCCGACCGCGCCGTGATGTCGCGCCAGGCGGTCGCCAACCTCACGGCCTCCGTCGAGCCGGCGGGCGGCATCGACGCCGTCACCCAGCTGAACACCTTCGTCGACGACGCCGTCGAACAGGCCAGGGGCGGCGTCCCCGACACCTGGGAAGGCGCCCAGGGGCCGTCGTCCGTCGTCGGGCTCGTGACGTTCGGCCTGGTGCTCGCCGCCGGCTGCGCCGGTGTGCTGCTGCTGTCGCGGCGCAACCGCCAGCGGCGTACGGCGCAGGAGCGGGCCGCGCTGGAGAAGGTGCGCGTGGTGGTCGACGAGGACATCACCGCGTTCGGCGAGGAGCTCGACCGCCTCGACTTCCACCCCGCCGAACCGGGCGCCGACGACGCGATGCGCGCCGACTACGAACGCGCCCTGGACGCGTACGAGAAGGCCAAGTCGGTCATGGCGAAGGCGACGAGGGCCGACGACGTCCGCGGCGTCACCGAGGCGCTGGAGGACGGCCGCTTCGCGCTCGCCGTGCTCGCCGCTCGCCGCGAGGGCAGGCCGCTTCCCGAACGCCGCCCGCCCTGCTTCTTCGACCCGCGCCACGGCCCCTCCACGGCCGACGCCGACTGGGCCCCGGCCGGTGGCGTCGCGCGCAGGGTGCCGGTCTGCGCGGCGGACGCGGCCCGGCTGGCCGAGGGCCAGGACCCGATGTCGCGCATGGTCGACACGGCGGACGGCCGCCGCCCGTACTGGGAGGCGGGACCGGTGTACACCCCGTGGATAGGCGGCTACTACGGCGGCGGCCTCCTGCCCGGCCTGCTGATGGGCACGATGCTCGGCTCGATGCTCTCCACCCCCGCCTACGCCGACCCGGGCTTCGGCGGTTACGAGGGGGGCGACTTCTCGGGCGGCGACTTCAACGCCGGTGACTTCGGCGGTGGTGGTGACTTCGGCGGTGGTGGCGACTTCGGCGGCGGCGGTTTCTGACGGCGGCGGCCCTTGACGGTGCTCAGCGGTTTCTGAACGGTACTCGGTGACCGCTGACGCATCGTGACCGCGCCCGGAAGCGGACGCCGGAGGAGGCCCGGCCTCACCCGGCATCGGTTGCCGCGCACCACTGCGGCGGCGCCCCCGGGTACGGGGGAACCGCCGCGAGCGGGGCGGGGTGAGAATGCGGCCGGACAGCGGCTTCGCCGTGCAGGCCGGTGCGCGGTCGGCCGCCGGTGTGTTTCCCGTGGGCGCGAAGGGCCGTGGGCGCAAAGGCCGGAAAGAGCGAAGGGCCAGGGACCAGAAGGAGCGAAGGAGAAGGGCCTGAACACATGCAGTCCCCGGTAGTCCGTCCCGTTGCCGTGAGCTTCAGCCGTCGCTGAGAACTCCGACACCCGGGAGGATCTGCCGGGGGCCTGGCCAGAGCCTGCGAGTGGGTCGTCACGCAAGTCGACGAACGTCTCCGTCGACCGTGCGGCTCGCTCCGGTTTTCTGGTGTATTAAGGATTTTCCTCCTGTTTTCGCACGAGTCAAGAGGTTGCCCGTACTTCCTGACGGCCGGGTCAGGACTGCGGGGCCGCGTTCTTGATCGCGGAGATGTCGAAGGTCAGCTTGACCTTGTCGCTGACCATCACGCCGCCCGTCTCAAGCGCCGCGTTCCAGGTCAGGTTCCAGTCGGAGCGCAGGATCTCCGCGCCGCCCTCGAAGCCGACGCGCTCGTTGCCGTACACGTCCGTCGCGGAGCCGTTGAACTCCAGGTCGATGGCGAGCGGCCTGGTGACGTCCTTGATGGTCAGGTCGCCGACGATCCGGTAGGCGTCACCGCCGAGCTGCTGCGCCGACGTGGAGCGGAAGGACATGAGGGGGAACCGCTCCGCGTCGAAGAAGTCGGCGCTGCGCAGGTGGCCGTCGCGGTCGTCGATGCCGGTGTCGATGCCGGCGATCCTGACGTCGATCGACGCGGTGGACCGGGAGGGGTCGGAGCCGTTCAGGCTCAGCGTGCCCTCGTGGTCGGCGAAGCTGCCGCGGACGTTGGTCACCATGGCGTGGCGGACCGTGAAGCCGATGCTGCTGTGCGCCGGGTCGATGGTGTACTCGCCGGTCAGGGCGGCCAGGGCCGGGTCCACCGCGAGGGTGGCGGTGGCCGCGGACGCGGCCGGGGCGGGGGTGGTATTCCTGCGGTTGAACAGAGCCATGGCTCCTCCTCGGGTGATGTGCGATCCGGTTGTTTAACCTTCAACGAGTTTGACTGTAACCCCATGTCGTTCAACTTTCAACATCTGGGAGTGAGGCCCTCTGGCGGACGCGCGTAGAACTCGGGCACCATCTCCTTGCTCCACCTGCACAGCTGTCCCGTACGGCCCCAGGTCCACCACGGTCACCAGCAGGAGGAAAACCCGTGAGAATCCGCTCCGTCCTCAGCACCTTCGCCCTCGTGCTCGGCGCGTTCTTCGCGCCCGGCTTCGGCGTCGTCAGCGGCGCGACCGACGCACACGCCGTCACCAAGATCAGCCACTCCACCGCGACCTCGATGTTCCGCTCGTCCGGGATCACCTGGTCGTCGTCCGGCGGCTGCTCGGACCGCAACAACCCGACCTGTACGTCGTTCGAGCAGCTCAACCTCGCGTCCGCGAAGGGCGCGCAGACCCTCAAGAGCGCCAGCGGCTGCGCGCTCAACATCACCGGCGGCACCGAGACCGGGCACGCCGGCGGCACGTACTCCCACTGGAACGGCTACAAGCTCGACTACGCCAAGTACACGTGCGTCGGGAACTACATCAAGAACACCTTCACCTACATCGGTGTCCGCGGTGACGGGGCCCCGCAGTGGAAGTCCGGGTCCGGGAACATCTACGCCGACGAGGGCAACCACTGGGACGTGACGTACTACAACTGCGGCGGCTGCTGAGCCACTTGGACTTCCGGGCAGCGGTTCTTGGACTGCCGCTGCCCGGAGCGTTCCACTCCGTTGACGCTGCCGAGGCCGCGGGGCTACTCAGTCCTCATGCCCCTCATGCCACGAAGACTCAGAGCGGCGTGCGCTCTCGCAGCCACCTCGTCCGCCGTACTCGCCCTGGCCGGACCCGCCCCCACGGCGTCGGCCGTAGTCCCCGCCGACACCGCCCCGGCCGCCGGCATCGTCATCGGCTCCGCGCAGCTCTCGGTCGCCGTGGCCAAGGACTTCCCGCGGGTCCTCTCCTACACGGACCGGGCGGGCGGCGCCCGGCTCCTCGGCAGTACGCGGCCGGTCACCGACGTCACGCTCGACGGCAGGGCGTACGCCGTCGAGGTCAAGGGCGGCGAGCCGGCCGCCGACGCCGACAGCGCCGCGTACACCCTCGTCTTCCCCGCACTGGCGGGCGTCGAGATCGACGCGGAGCTGTCCGTCACCGGGCGGGCCACGACGTTCGAGGTGACGGCGGTGCGGGACACCGAGGCGTTCCGCGTCGGGACCCTCGACATCCCCGGGCACGACCTCGTGTCGGTCGGTTCCACGGACACCGGCGCCGAGACCGCCTTCACCCGGCTCGACCCCGACTCGACGAGGACCGCCGACGTCTTCGCCAAGGTGACGGACGGGGCGACGGCCGACGCCGCGCCCGTCGGGGCCTCGTACGCCATCGTCAACACGGACGCGCTCGCCGCGGCCGTCGAGTCGAACTCCTCGTACGACAGGCCGAGCGGCCCGACCAACGGCGACGACGCCCGCTTCTGGCACCGGGCGCGGAAGGCCGCCGACGGCAGCGTGCGCGTCGGCGTGTGGTCCGGGCAGTGGACCTACCGGGGCGCCGGCGCACCCGCCCCCGACAAGGAGCTGCCGTGGGCCAAGGTCGTCGTGACGCCCGACGCGAACGGCGACGGGAAAGTCGACTGGCAGGACGGCGCCGTCGCCTTCCGCGACATCGGGGTCAAGGCACCGGGCAGCGGGCACACGCCGGACCGCGTCGTCACGCACATCCCCTTCAACTTCGCCAGCCAGGCCACGCACCCCTTCCTCCGTACCCTCGACGACGTCAAGCGGGTGTCGCTGGCGACGGACGGCCTCGGACAGCTGGCCCTGCTCAAGGGGTACGGGTCGGAGGGGCACGACTCGGCGCACCCCGACTACGGCGGCAACTACAACAAGCGCGCCGGCGGCCTCACCGACCTCAACAAGCTGCTCAAGGCCGGCAAGAAGTGGGGCGCCACCTTCGGCGTCCACGTCAACCAGACCGAAGCGTACCCGGAGGCCAGGGCCTTCAGCGAAGCCCTGGTCGACAAGAACGCGCCCGGCTGGAACTGGCTCAACCAGAGCTATTACATCGATCAGCGCCGCGACATCAACAGCGGTGACATGGCACGCAGGTTCCAGCAGCTGCGCGACGAGACCGACCCCAACCTCAGCCTGCTCTACATCGACGTCTACTACACCCACGGCTGGATCGCCGACAAGACGATGGAACAGGTCCGGGCGCAGGGCTGGAACGTCGCCACCGAATGGGCCGACAAGTTCGAGCGCACGTCGCTCTGGTCGCACTGGGCCAACGACCTGAGCTACGGCGGAGCCACCAACAAGGGCCTCAACTCACAGATCATCCGCTTCATCCGCAACGGCGAGAAGGACGTCTGGAACGACGACCCCGTCCTCGGCCAGAGCGCCCTGGAGGACTTCGAGGGCTGGACCGGCGAGACCGACTGGAACACGTTCTCCGCCAACATCTGGCAGAAGAACCTGCCCGCCAAGTTCCTCCAGCACCACGACATCCAGCGCTGGGACAAGGCCGGGAACACCGTCGACTTCAGCGGCGGCGTGCGCGGCACCGTCGAGAACGGCAGGCGGACGTTCACGGTCGGCGGCGCGAAGGTCCTCGACGGGGACAGGTACCTGCTGCCGTGGCGGGGCAAGAAGCTCTACCACTACAACAAGCAGGGTGGCGCCAGCACCTGGGAGCTGCCGGAGAAGTACCGGAAGACCGGCGCCTTCACCGTCCACCGGCTCACCGACAACGGCCGGACCGAGACCGAGACGATCCGCGCGGACGACGGCAAGGTGACGCTCGACGCCGCTGCGGGGCAGGCGTACGTCCTCTACCCGCAGGGCCGCACGCCCCAGGCGCGTGACGCCGCCTGGGGCGAGGGCACCGGGATCGACGACCCCGGCTTCAACGACGCCGGGCTCGACGGCTGGAAGAAGACGGGCACCGTCGAACGCGACACCGACAGCCAGGGGCGCAACAGCGCGGAGCTGAGCGGTACGGGCACGGCCGCCGTGGAGCAGCGCGTCGTCGGTCTCAGCCCCGGCGCGCGCTACACCGCGTCCGCCTGGCTGGAGGTCGAGCCGGGCGAGGAGCGGCGTACGACCCTCTCCGCGGGCGGCGAGCAGACCGTGATCGAGCGGTCCACCGCCAAGGAGCGGACCGCCGCCAACGACTGGCACGGTACGTACTTCCAGCGCGCCAAGGTCAACTTCACCGCGCCCGCGGACGGCGCCACGGTCGTCCGGGTCGAGGCGGCGAACAGCGGTACGGCGAAGGGCGGTGCGGCGAGGGTCCGCATCGACGACGTGAGACTCGTCGCGAACGCGCCCGCGACGAAGCCGGGCACGCTCGTGCACGACGACTTCGAGGCCGTCGACCAGGGCTGGGGCCCCTTCTTCAAGGGTGACGCGGGCGGTGACACCGACCCTCGCACCCATGTCGCGCAGAAGCACGCCCCGTACACCCAGGCCGGCTGGAACAAGAAGCGCATCGACGACGTGGTGAGCGGCTCGGAGTCCCTCAAGTCCCACGACGAGAACACCGGCCTCGTCTACCGGACCGGACCCGGCACCGTCCCGCTGAAGGAGGGGCGCAGCTACCGGGTCGAGTTCGACTACCAGTCGAGCCACGCGGACGCGTACGAGTGGGTGACCGGGTACGACCGGATCGGCGCCGACGGCGTACCGGCCTCGGTGGAGACGCGGCGTACGCCCGTCGGGGCCGAGACCGCGACGGCCCACCTCTCCGAGACCGTCACGGCGGGCTGCGGCGACACCTGGACCGGGCTGCGCAAGAAGGCCGGCGCGCCGGACGGGGCGGACTTCGTCCTCGACGGCTTCACGGTGACCGACCTCGGGCCCGCGACGCGGAAGGCCGCCTGCGGAACGCTCTCGCTGGCATCCGCCCGGGAGGCCCTCGAACCCGGGCAGAAGAACGAGGTCGAGGCGGTCTTCACCAACTTCGGGCCGGCGCCGGCCACCGGCGTCGAGGTGGACCTGGCCCTGCCGGAGGGCTGGCGGACCGAGCCCGCGGACGCGGCCGGGTTCGCCTCGGTCGCGCCGGGCGCGAAGGCCACGGCGACCTGGCAGGTGACGCCGCCGGTGGACGCCGAGTACCGGGCGTACAGCCTCGGTGCGGAGGCGGTGTACACCGTGGGCGGCGAAACGCGGAAGCTCGGGGCGACGGCTTCCGTGCGTACGCTGCCGCCCCCGCCGACGGCCGGCGCGTACGCCAGTGACCTGGACTGGGTGTCGATGGAGAACGGCTGGGGGCCGGCCGAGCGCGACATGTCCAACGGGGAGACGGGGGCCGGGGACGGCAAGCCGCTGACGGTCGACGGCACCGTGTTCGCTAAGGGCCTCGGCACCGCGTCGCCCGGGAGGATCCGCTATTACCTGGGCGGGAAGTGCACGTCCTTCACCGCGCAGGTGGGCCAGGACGACTCCCAGGGGACGCGCGGCAGCGTGCAGTTCAGTGTCGCCGCCGACGGTACGGAGAGGGTGAAGTCGCCGGTGCTGCGGGCGGCGGACCGCGCGTGGCCGCTGACGGCCGACGTGACGGGGGCGAAGTACGTCGACCTGCTGACCGGGGACGGCGGCGACGGCCCGGGCAACGACCACGCGGACTGGGGGAACGCGCGCTTCCACTGCGCGGGCTGATCCGGCCGGCCCCCGGAGCGGGCGGGACCCCGGTCGCCGGAAGGACTCACGTCGAGCCCTTCCGGCGACCGGAGGACGGGGTCCGGAGCGGAGCCGCACAGCGCCACAGTGGAAAAGTGCCGCGCCCACGACCTCCGGCGCCCCGCCTACGGCTCCGGGTTGCCCGCCCACGCCCCTCCCGCCGCATCCACGGCCCCGGGCCCCACCCGCCTCAGGGCAAGCGCTTTCCCCCGGTGTTCGCACGCCCATTGATTGCTTCCGGAGCGCCGTGCTACACCAGCGGGCACAGGTCTGAACCACTCCAGCTCCGGAGGCCCCGTGCCGCTCCCGCCCGCCTGGTCCCGCCGTGCCTTCCTCGCCACCACCTCCGCCACCGCACTCGGCCTGGCCCTCGCCGGCCCCGGCCCCGCGCGAGCGGCGGACGGCACCGACGAGTACGAGACGCTCCGCCTGCGCTGGGCCGAGCTCTCGCTCGGCACCGGATTCGACCCGGCCGCCGAGCCGTACGCCTCGCGCCTCGCGGAGACCGGCCGTCTCGCCGCGGGTTTCCGCACCGCCATGGCCCCGGCCGGCGATTCCCTGTGGCCCGGTCACCCCTTCGACCCGCCCGCCGGCATCACCCAGAGCTACAGCCGCCTGTGGACCATGACCCAGGCCTACCTCCAGCCCGGCACCGGCCTCACCGCCGACGCCGCCCTCCTCGCCGACATCGTCAAGGGCCTCGACCACCTCTCCGCCAGGATCTACCACCCCTCCACCACCCGCTACGGCAACTGGTGGGAGTGGCAGATCGGCAGCCCCCGCCTCCTCATGGACATCGTCGCCGCCCTCCACGACGAGCTCACCGACTCCCGGCGCCAGGCCGCCTGCGCCGCCGTCGACCACTTCGTCCCCGACGCCGTACTGGAGAACTACTCCGGCACGAGCACCGGCGCCAACCGCGTCGACCTCTGCCGCTCCGTGGCCCTGCGCGGCGTCATCGGCCGCAGCCCGGCGAAGATCGCCCTCGCCCGCGACGCCCTCTCGCCCGTCTTCCCGTACGTGACCAAGGGAGACGGCCTGTACGCCGACGGCTCCTTCGTCCAGCACACCTGGGTCGCCTACTCGGGAACGTACGGACAGGTCATGCTCGACGGCCTCGGCCGCCTCTTCACCCTCCTCGCCGGCTCCACCTGGGCCGTCACCGACCCGAACCGCCAGATCATCCTCGACTCCGTCGAGAACGCCTACGCACCCCTCATCTACAACGGCCTGATGATGGACAGCGTCAACGGCCGTGCCATCAGCCGGGGTTACCTCAAGAGCGACGACCGCAAGGTCATGCGCAGCGACCACTTCCACGGCCAGGGACTCATCGCCGCCGTCCCGCTGCTCGCCGGCGGCGCGTCCGAAGCGGAACGGCGCCGCTGGACCGCCCTGGTCAAGGGCTGGATCGAGCGCGACCGTACGACGCCCCTGCTCACCGCACCCCGGTTCGGCGTCGCCGACCTCTCCCGGCTGCACGCCGTCGCCGCCTCTCCCGTGGCAGCCGCCCCCGAGCCCGTCGCGCACAAGCTCTTCGCCTCCATGGACCGGGCCGTGCACCGGCGCCCCGGCTGGGCGGCCGGCATCTCGATGGCCTCGGAGCGGATCTCGTACTACGAGTGCGGCAACGGGGAGAACCCGCGCGGCTGGCACACCGGCGCCGGAATGCTCTACTGGTGGCCGGGGGAGAGGGCCAACGACCAGTACACCGACTGGTTCTGGCCCACCGTCAACTTCTACCGCCTCCCCGGAACCACCGTGTCCACCAAGCGGCTCGCCGACCGGGCGGGCGGCGAATGGGGCGCCCCGAAGCCCGCGGTCTCATGGGTCGGCGGCACCACCGACGGCGAGTTCGCCGCCGTGGGCCAGCACCTCAAGGGCCTCGGCTCCACCCTCGAAGCCCGCACGTCGTGGTTCTGCCTGGCCGATGCGGTCGTGTGCCTCGGTGCCGGCATCACCTCCACCGACGGCGTACCCGCCGAGACGGTCGTCGACAACCGCATGCTCGGTGAAGGCGGTACGAACCCGCTCACCGTCGACACCGGCCACGCCACTCCCCGCTGGGCCCACCTCGAAGGACACGGCGGCTGGGTCTTCCCCGGCGGCGCGGACCTGAAGACCCTGCGCGAGGACCGCACCGGCTCCTGGAACGACATCAACACCACCAGCACCACCGAGCGCCGGACCCGCCGCTACCAGACCCTCTGGCTCGACCACGGCACCGACCCGGTGGACGCGTCGTACACCTACCTCCTGATGCCGGGAGCCTCCCGACGCACCGTGGCCGCCCGCTCGGCCGACCGCGACTGGCTGAAGGTGCTCGCCAACACCCGCGCCGTCCAGGCGGTGGCCGTCCGCTCCCTGGGCGTCACGGCCGCCAACTTCTGGCAGCCGGGCACGGCGGAGCGGCTGACGGCGACCGCCCCGGCGAGCGTGCTCGTACGCCGCAGGCGACGCACCGCCACGCTCGCGGTCAGCGAACCGGCGCGCACCGGTCGGCCGCTGGAGGTCGCCTGGGAGCGCCGCGGCGTCCGCGTCGTCACGAAGGACCCCGGCGTCGAAGTGCTGTCCACCGGCCGTACGCTGAGGCTCCGCATCACGCCCGGCACGGCCGGAGCGACCCACCGCTGTGAGGTGACTCTCAGCTGACGGCAGGGGGGGCCTTGTCGGACCTCCACAATCCGCGACGGCTCTCGGCTGGTGCTTAGGCCGCATGGGCGGATGGTTCTGTCCGGTGGTGACAGGAGAACGGGCCGGAGACTGTGAAGAGTCGACGGCCTGTTTTCCTTGTGCGCCTTCGTAGGGTCAGTACATGACCGTTTTGGACGAGACGCCGCGCGAGCCCACCGACGCCCGTGGCCGGGTGGCCGAGCTGCTCGCGCTGCGCGAGCAGGCCCGCCGCGGCCCCAGTGAGCGGGCGACCGAAGCCCAGCACGCCAAGGGCAAGCTGACCGCCCGTGAGCGCATCGAGCTGCTGCTCGACCCCGGCACGTTCAAGGAGGTCGAGCAGCTGCGCCGGCACCGGGCGACCGGGTTCGGCCTGGAGGCCAAGAAGCCGTACACCGACGGTGTCATCACCGGCTGGGGCACGGTCGAGGGCCGCACGGTCTTCGTCTACGCCCACGACTTCCGCATCTTCGGCGGCGCACTGGGCGAGGCCCACGCCACCAAGATCCACAAGATCATGGACATGGCCATCTCGGCCGGTGCCCCCCTGGTCTCCCTCAACGACGGTGCCGGCGCCCGCATCCAGGAGGGCGTCTCCGCCCTCGCCGGCTACGGCGGCATCTTCCAGCGCAACACCCGCGCCTCCGGGGTCATCCCGCAGATCTCGGTGATGCTCGGCCCGTGCGCGGGCGGCGCGGCGTACAGCCCCGCCCTCACCGACTTCGTCTTCATGGTCCGCGAGACCTCGCAGATGTTCATCACCGGCCCGGACGTCGTCCGCGCCGTGACCGGCGAGGAGATCACCCAGAACGGCCTCGGCGGCGCCGACGTGCACGCCGAGACCTCGGGTGTCGCGCACTTCGCGTACGACGACGAGGAGACCTGCATCGCCGAGGTCCGCTACCTGATCTCGATGCTGCCCTCCAACAACCGCGAGAACCCGCCGGCGGCCGAGTCCCAGGACCCGGCGGACCGCCGCTCCGACGTGCTCCTGGACCTGGTCCCGGCCGACGGCAACCGCCCGTACGACATGCGCAAGGTCATCGAGGAGCTCGTCGACGACGGCGACTTCCTCGAGATCCACGAGCGCTGGGCCACCAACATCCTCTGCGCGCTGGCCCGCCTCGACGGCCAGGTGGTCGGCATCGTCGCCAACCAGCCGCAGTCCCTGGCCGGTGTCCTCGACATCGAGGCCAGCGAGAAGGCCGCGCGCTTCGTGCAGATGTGCGACGCGTTCAACATCCCCATCGTCACCCTGTTGGACGTACCCGGCTTCCTCCCGGGCGTCGACCAGGAGCACGGTGGGATCATCCGCCACGGCGCGAAGCTGCTCTACGCGTACTGCAACGCCACGGTGCCCCGGATCTCCCTGATCCTGCGCAAGGCCTACGGAGGTGCGTACATCGTCATGGACTCCCAGTCCATCGGTGCCGACCTCACCTACGCCTGGCCCACCAACGAGATCGCGGTGATGGGCGCGGAGGGCGCCGCCAACGTCATCTTCCGCAAGCAGATCGCCGAGGCCGAGGACCCCGAGGCCATGCGCGCCCGCATGGTCAAGGAGTACAAGGCGGAGCTGATGCACCCGTACTACGCCGCCGAGCGCGGTCTGGTCGACGACGTCATCGACCCGGCCGAGACCCGCGAGGTGCTGATCGCCTCCCTCGCGATGCTCCGCAACAAGCACGCCGACCTGCCGTCGCGCAAGCACGGCAACCCCCGCAGTAACCCTGCGAAGAAGACGGAGAGTCCCCATGAACGAATCCTTGCTGCGCGTCGAGAAGGGCCACGCCGAGCCCGAGGAGCTGGCCGCGATCACCGCGATCCTGATGGCCCGCGCCGCGGGCCGCTCCGAAGCGGCCCCGGTCCACCACGGCCGCTCCACGGCCGGCTGGCGCCGCCTGGAGCGCACCCCGGGCTTCCGCGCCCCGCACAGCTGGCAGGGCTGAGCCCCACCGCTCTCCCGGCGCGTACGACGAAGGCCCCCGTCCACTCCTCGAAGTGGCGGGGGCCCTTCTCGTACGTACGCCGGTCCTCGGTCCTACCGGAGCCGCGCCATCAGGGCGTGTTCGACGAGCGTGATCAGCGCGCTCTTGGCGTCCGCGCGGTGGCGGGCGTCGGTGGTGAGGATCGGGGTGTCGGGGCCGATCTGCAGGGCCTCGCGCACCTCGTCGGGGTTGTACGGCTGGTGGCCGTCGAAGCCGTTGAGGGCGATGACGAATGGCAGCCCGCTGTTCTCGAAGTAGTCGACGGCGGGGAAGCAGTCGGCGAGACGGCGGGTGTCCACCAGCACCACGGCGCCGATCGCGCCGCGCACCAGGTCGTCCCACATGAACCAGAAGCGGTCCTGACCGGGCGTACCGAAGAGGTACAGGATCAGGTCCTGGTCCAGGGTGATGCGGCCGAAGTCCATGGCCACCGTGGTGGTGGTCTTGTCTCCGGTGTGCGTGAGGTCGTCGATGCCCGCCGATGCGGACGTCATGACGGCCTCGGTGCGCAGCGGGTTGATCTCCGAGACGGCTCCGACGAACGTGGTCTTGCCCACGCCGAAGCCGCCCGCCACCACGATCTTCGCGGAGGTTGTGGAGCGGGCTGCTCCGCTGCTAGAGCTTGCGAAGTCCACTGAGCACCCTTTCGAGCAGTGTCACGTCTGGCTGACCGCCGGCGGACTCGTCGCCGCCGGGCTGGTGAATGGCTACAAGTCCGGCCTCTGCCAAGTCGGCGACGAGGATCCGGGCAACCCCGAGGGGGATGGTGAGAAGCGCCGAGATCTCGGCAACCGACTTGATCTCCCGGCACAGGTGGCAGATCCGCTGATGCTCGGGCAGTTGCCCTTGCAGACGTGACGGGTCCGCCGTGGTGCTGACCAGTGCCTCGATGGCGAGCTGGTAGCGCGGCCTGGTGCGGCCGCCGGTCATGGCGTACGGACGAACCAGCGGATTGTGGTTCGCCTGGGTGACGGCGGGCGCGGGGGCCCGCCTCGACTGTGCCGACTGGGGGCGCGGCTGCCGCTGCTGCGGCGGCTGCGGCGGCTCGTACGGCTGGGCCCGGCTCGGTGCGGAGGGGAAGTTGAACCTGTTCTGCGAGGTGTCACCCTGATTCTGGCCCTGGCCCTGGCCGTAAGGCCAGTTGGCCGAAGAACCGTCCGGGGGTGTTGCCACGTTTCCTCCTCCGACTGCCGGGCACCCGTTGCTGTGGAGCTACATCCCCGCACCCTAAAGCCCGGGGCCGCCACAGCGCATTGTCTGTCTGTTAGTTGAGAAGACTTCCTTGCAGCTCGGCGCGCAGGTCCGGAGTGAGGACACTGCCGGCCCTGTCCACCAGGAGGGCCATCTCGTAGCCCACGAGGCCGATGTCGGCTTCCGGGTGGGCCAGTACGGCCAGCGAGGAACCGTCCGAGATCGACATCAGGAAGAGGAAGCCGCGCTCCATCTCCACCACGGTCTGGTTGACCGCGCCGCCCTCGAAGATCCGGGAGGCACCCGCCGTCAGCGAGGTCAGGCCGGAGGCCACGGCCGCCAGCTGGTCGGCGCGGTCCCGGGGAAAGCCCTCGGACATTGCCAGCAGGAGTCCGTCGGCGGAGACCACCACCGTGTGGGACACCCCGGGGGTGTTGTCCACGAAGTTGGTGATCAACCAGTTCAGATTCTGCGCCGCCTGGCTCATCGGGCTCACACTAACGCTCCTGGTTGTAGGTGTTGCCATGGCCACCGTGCTGATCGTAAGTGGCCGCTGTGTTCGTGTCCGTTCCCGCGTTCCGCCCCTGCTGGACGCCGCGGCGCAGGTTGCTCAACCTGCCCCGTACGTCCTCGGGAGCGCGGGAGACCTGGGGGCCGCCCTGCGGGGTCTGCTCCGCGGTTCCCTCGACCAGGTTGGCCTTGGGCACCCGCCGGGGGAGACCGGAGGAGGTGACTCCGCCCGCCTTGGGCTCACGGAGCTTCTCCGCCCGCTGCCAGCGCTCGTCGTTCGACGAACGCCACTCTTCGGTGCCGCCCTTCCCGTCCGCGCCCTGCTGCTGCGCGGCTTCCTGCCCGGCGGACTGCCCGGCCGGCTCCTCGGTGGGCTGCCAGTGCTGCTGGCCGCCGCGCCGCGGAAGGCCCGCGTCGGTCAACTCGTGGGCGGGGGCCGGGGCGGTACCCGGACGGTCGAAGCCTACGCGTTCCCGGCCGTTCGCGGGAGCGTCCTGAGCAGATTCCGGTTCCGATCCGAATTCCTGTTCGTACGTACCGTTGTAAGAGCCCTGATCCTGCCAGTTCCCCTGGTGGGAAGCGGAATCGTACCCCTCTTCGTACGCCGCCTGCGGTGCTGCGGGCTCCTGGTACTCGGCTTCCGGATACGTCTGGTAAGCCGGGTAGTCGTCATACCCCTGCTGGCCGTACACCGGCTGCTGGGGCTGCTGCTCGTACTGCTGCTGCGGGTCCTCGTACGACGCCTGCTGCGGTACCTCGTCACGGAACAGCGGACGGTCACCGGTGACCTGTGCCCCCAACTGGGCACGCCGCTCCTCGCGTATCAACGAGCGGCCCACCGGGTCCAGCTGCGCCTCGTCCGGCTCCTCGGAGCCGTAACGCGAATCGTCGAAGCCGAGTTCGGCCGCGGTGCGCATCGGGGCGCTCTCGAACGCCTGCTGCTGCTCGGGAATGATCGAGGAGACCGTGAAGGCGTCCTGCGGCAGCGCGTCGCCACCGCCACCGTGGGTGATGGCGTCCGGCAGCATGACCAGCGACGTGGTGCCGGCCTGCTCGCCCGAGGGGCGCAACTGGACACGGATGCTGTGCCGGTCCGCGAGGCGGCCGACCACGAACAGGCCCATGCGCTGCGAGACGGCGGCGTCCACGGTCGGCGGGTTCGCCAGCTTGTGGTTGATGTCCGCGAAGTCCTCGGCGGTGAGGCCGATGCCCTTGTCGTGGATCTCGATCATGACGCGGCCGTCGGGCAGCCGGGTCGCGGTGACGCGCACCTTCGTCTGCGGCGACGAGAACGTGGTGGCGTTCTCCAGCAGCTCCGCCAGCAGGTGCACGAGGTCGGTCACGGCCTGGCCGTGGATCTCCGATTCCGGTACGCCGCTGAGCTCGATGCGCTCGTACGACTCCACCTCGGAGGAGGCCGCGCGGAGCACGTCGACCAGCGGGACCGGCTGGTTCCAGCGGCGGCCGGGCTCCTCACCCGCGAGGATGAGGAGGTTCTCGCCGTTGCGGCGCATACGGGTCGCGAGGTGGTCCAGCTTGAAGAGGTTCTCCAGCTGGTCCGGGTCGGCCTCGTTGTTCTCCAGGTGCGTGATCAGGGTCAGCTGGCCCTCGATCAGGGACTGGTTGCGCTGCGAGAGGTTGGTGAAGATCGCGTTGATGTTGCCCCGCAGCATGGCCTGCTCGGCGGCGAGCCGGACGGCCTCGCGGTGCACCTGGTCGAAGGCGCGGGCGACCTCGCCGATCTCGTCGTGCGTGGTGATCGGGATCGGCTCCACGCGGGTGTCGACGCGGCCCGGCTCCGCACGGGAGAGCTGGTCGACCAGCATCGGCAGGCGCTGCTCGGCGATGCCGAAGGCGGCGGTCCGCAGCCGGCTCATCGCACTGCTCATCTGACGGGCCATCATGCCGGCCAGGAGGACCGAGGCGAGCAGCGCGATGATCACGACGAGACCGTTGACGATGGCGTCGGTCCTGGCGTCGGACGAGATCGTGGCGGCCTCGTTCACGGCCTTGTCGACGAGGTCGGTCTCGATCTCGCTGTAGCCATCGAACTTGGCGGTGGCGGCGGCCATCCAGAACTCGGGCGTGACGCCCTTCTCCTTCAGACCGGCCGGTCTGCCCTTGCCGATCTGCTCGGCCATGCCGTCGAGGACCGAACCGCCCTTGCTCGGCGGAGCCTTGAAGGGGACGCCGGCCTGGTCGGCCTGGTGCTTGGCGGCGGCGAGCTTCTTGGCGCCGTCCTCCGCCTTCTCCTTCATGACCCGCTCGAGCTTGTCGGTGTCCTCCTGCGTACCACCGGAGACGTACTCGCCGAGGGCGATCTGCTCCAGGTAGTTGTACGAGTTGAAGGCGACCGTCTGCTGTGCGAACTTCTCCGGGTCACCGCTCGGGCGGACCAGGAGGTGCGTGCCGATGGAGCGCTGGAGCGACCCGGCGGCCTTGGCGAGCTGGATGGCGTAGACCGTACGGCCGTAGGCGGTGATGTTGCCGGTGCCCAGGCCGAGCTCGTTCGACAGCTCCATGAGGGAGTGCTGAACGGCGGTGTAGCCCTCTTCGGTCTTCACCGGGTCGAAGGCCTGGGTGTACGCGGCCTTGCGCAGCGCGGGGAGCTTGGGCTCCTCCTTCGCGAAGAGGTCGAGGCGGCGTTCGAGGCCCTGGCCCTCGGGGAGGTTCTTGGTGGCCGCGTGGAACTTCTTCGCGGCGGCGTCGGTCGCGGCGCGGACCTCGGTGACCTCGGAGCTGGTGCGCCTGCCCTGGAGGAGCGGGGCGGCGGTCAGGTCGCGCTCGTTGAGCAGCGCCTGGCCGTACTCGGAGGCGGCGCGCACCAGGAGCGCGGTCTTCTCGGCGTCCTGGGCTTCCTGCCAGGTGTCGATCGACCCCTTGACCTGGAAGCCGCCCATGACGAGACCGACCAGCACGGGTATGAGCAGGATCGCGTTCAGCTTGGTGGGCACGCGCCAGTTGCGCGGCGAAAACCGGCCGCTGCCGCTGCTGTCGCCGCTCGCGGGGGCGGCAGGGGCGGTGGGCGAGGCCGCGGGCGACGTCGCTGTTCGCGGCGGCGGGGTGAAGTTGCCCCGCGCCTGCTGCTGTGCGGAGCTCGTCTTGCTACGCCTCACTCGACCAACAACCTCTCGGCGCCGACACCTACGCTGTGCCGTTTTTCTCGTTCAGGGCCGTACTACTCGGGAGTTCGACGAATTCCAGCACGGCAAGCGGCTGCCTTCCAAACAGCGAGAACCGGCCATTCCGAGTGGTGTAAGCCTCAGATAAAACGGTCAAAAAGAACGAGCGGCGTCAAATGGCGGAGTCAATGTGAGCGCAGCGGCACCGCGCGAACGCGCGCGGTGGCCGTGGCGGGGCAATTCTCTTTCGAAACGTTATGAACACCGGGGCGGAGAGTGTCGAAGGACACAATCCGCCCCGGGCGCCGTCACGACAACTGCCGTATAGCACGGACTACTTGAGTCGCGCCATCAGGGCGTGTTCGACGAGCGTGATCAGCGCGCTCTTGGCGTCCGCGCGGTGGCGGGCGTCGGTGGTGAGGATCGGGGTGCCCGGGCCGATCTGCAGGGCCTCGCGCACCTCGTCGGGGGTGTACGGCTGATGCCCCTCGAAGCCGTTGAGGGCGATGACGAACGGCAGCCCGCTGTTCTCGAAGTAGTCGACGGCGGGGAAGCAGTCGGCGAGACGGCGGGTGTCCACCAGCACCACGGCGCCGATCGCGCCGCGCACCAGGTCGTCCCACATGAACCAGAAGCGGTCCTGACCGGGCGTACCGAAGAGGTACAGGATCAGGTCCTGGTCCAGGGTGATGCGGCCGAAGTCCATGGCCACCGTGGTGGTGGTCTTGCCACCGGTGTGCGTGAGGTCGTCGATGCCGGCGCTCGCGCTGGTCATCACGGCCTCGGTGCGCAGCGGGTCGATCTCCGAGACGGCTCCGACGAACGTGGTCTTGCCCACGCCGAAGCCGCCCGCCACCACGATCTTCGCGGAAGTCGTGGCGCGGGCCGTCCCGCCGCTAGAGCTGGCGAAGTCCACTGAGCACCCTTTCCAGCAGCGTGACGTCCGGCGTGCCGCCGGCCTCTCCATTGCCCGGCTGGTGGATCGCCACCATGCCGGCCTCCGCCAGGTCGGCGACGAGGATCCGGGCGACGCCGAGCGGCATCGACAGCAGTGCCGACACCTCCGCCACCGACTTGACCTCACGGCACAGGTGGCAGATCCGCTGATGCTCGGGGAGCAGCGTGGACAGGTGTGCGGGATCGGCGGTGGTGCTGACCAGTGCCTCGATGGCGAGCTGGTAGCGCGGCCGGGTCCGGCCGCCGGTCATCGCGTACGGACGTACCAGCGGCTGGTCGCCCTCCTGGTCGTACGACGCGTCGTAACGCGTCCCGTACGGATCACGAGAGGCGGGGGGCGGGGTCATGGATCGATCCTCCGGGCATGACAACAGGGAATGAGCCTGCGGTCTGACGGGGCCGGGGTGGGGGGCTGTGCGCGGCCTTTACGGTCTGTTCTCGGCAATATCTGCGGTGCGCGGTCTAGTGGAGAAGACTGCCCTGAAGCTCCGCACGGAGGTCCGGGGTGAGGACGCTGCCGGCCCGGTCGACCAGCAGCGCCATCTCGTAGCCGACGAGGCCGATGTCGCAGTCGGGGTGGGCGAGTACGGCCAGCGAGGAGCCGTCGGACACGGACATCAGGAAGAGGAAGCCGCGCTCCATCTCGACGACGGTCTGGGTCACAGCCCCGCCCTCGAAGATCCGGGACGCCCCCGCGGTCAGCGAGGTCAGGCCGGAGGCCACGGCCGCCAGCTGGTCGGCACGGTCGCGCGGGAAGCCTTCGGACATCGCCAGAAGGAGTCCGTCGGCGGAGACCACCACCGTGTGGGACACCCCTGGGGTGTTGTCCACGAAGTTGGTGATCAACCAGTTCAGATTCTGCGCCGCCTGGCTTATCGGACTCAACTAACGCTCCTGCTGGTGAGTGGGGTCAATGGTGAAGCTGCCGGTCGTCGAGCCGTTGCTGCCGGCCTGGCGACCCTGCTGGATACCCCGACGAAGATTGGTCAGCCGGCCGCGTACGTCGTCAGGCGCACGCGAGACCTGCGGACCGGTCTGGTGGTTCTGCTGCTGCGCGGTGCCCGGCACCAGATTGGCGCGCGGGACGCGACGCGGCAGACCCGAGGTCGTGACACCGCCGGCTGCGGGCTTCTTGACCCGCTCGGCCTGCTTTACGAGTTCGTCGTTCGGCGAGGTGCGCCAGGCGGCGCCGTTGGTGGCGTTCGTACCGTTGGTGGTGCTGCTCGCGGCACCCGTGTCACGCGCCTGGGCGCGCTGCGGCATCGGAGGGGTGGCGGCGTGCGCGGCAGAGGACTGCTGCGCCGGCCGCCCGGACTGCTGCTGGGGCACGGCGGGAGCCTGCTGCTGCTCGCCCTGCTGGAACCAGTTCGACTCGAGCGTGTCGAAGAGCGGCGTACGTTCGTCGCTGGGCCCGGGGGCGGGCGGCAGCTCGTGCTGCGGCTGCTGCGGAGGCACGCTCGCGACGGGCGGACGCGGCGCGCCGCCGGGGTTCGCGGGGTTCCCCGTGTTCTCGCGGCCGTGCCGGCGCGGCGCCACCGGGCCGAGGCCCTGGGGCCCGCCCTGGTCCGGGTGCTGCCCCTGGCCGTGCGGCTGGATCTGGCCGCCGTAGCCCGCCGGGCCGGCCTGCTGCGGGGCACCGAAGTCCGGTGCGGCGAACTGCGCGGTGGACGCGGGGTCCTGCGGAGCCTGGAGCTCGGTCCGCTGGTACTGGCCGGCCGGGCCGCTGCCCTGCGGGGCGTTCGCCCCGGGCCCGGCGAACTGGCTTGTGGACGCGGGGTCCTGCGCGCCGCGGGCGCCGGGACGCTCGTACTGCCCGGTCGCCTGCTGGTTCACGGGACCGCGTACGTCGGAACGCTCGAACAGGCCCGTGGAGGCGGGCGGCGGTCCGTCGAAGTCCGGCCGCTGGAACTCGGCGGTCGAGCCGGGGCCCTGCCGGTCCGCGGCTTCCTCGTGACCGCGCGGCTGGTCGGTGCCCCAGCTGGTGGTCTGCGGACGCTGCGGGGCGGCGGAGCCGGGCAGTTCGGCACGCTGGCCCTGGCCGCCACGGGACGGCGGCTGCTGCGCACCGCCCCCTGACCGCCCTGGGCGGGGTCGCCCTTCTGGAAGGCGTTCCGGCGTACGCCGGGACGCTCGCGGTTGCCGGCCTGCCGGCTGCCGCCGAAGGCACCGGAAAGACCGCCGCCCTGACCGGACCGGCCCGGAGCGGAGCCGGGCTGCCGGCCCTGACCGGGACCCTGGCCCCCGTCGCGCCCGGGCAGTGCCGCACGCGGACCGGAGCCCGCGACCTGGCCGCGCGCGTCACCACCGGAACCGGCGGGCAGCCGTCCCGCCGGGGCGGAGCCGCCGGCGGGACCGGGACGGGCGCCGTCGGCCGGCCCACGGCCGCCGGGGCCGGAGGGCACCTGCGGCTGGGCCGCCGCGCCGGTCTTGGTCGGAGCCTGCTTGCCGCCCTGGGCGACATCGACGGGCAGCATGACCAGCGCGGTCGTGCCACCGGAGTCGGAGGGACGCAGCTGGATGCGGATGCCGTGCCGCAGGGACAGGCGGCCGACCACGAACAGACCCATGCGGCGCGAGACCGAGACGTCCACGGTGGGCGGCGAGGCGAGCCGCTCGTTGATCGCGGCGAGGTCCTCCGGCGACAGGCCGATGCCGGTGTCGTGGATCTCGACGAGCACCCGCCCGTCGGGCAGCGCGTGACCGGTGACGCGGACCTTGGTCTGCGGAGAGGAGAACGACGTGGCGTTCTCCAACAGCTCGGCGAGGAGGTGCACGAGGTCGTTGACGACGCGTCCCGCGACCTCGGTGCCCGGCACCGAGGACAGCTCGATGCGCTCGTACTGCTCCACCTCGGACGCGGCGGCACGCAGGACGTCGACGAGCGGCACGGGCCGGGTCCAGCGGCGGCCGGGCTCTTCACCGGCGAGAACGAGCAGGTTCTCGCCGTTGCGGCGCATGCGGGTCGCGAGGTGGTCGAGCTTGAAGAGCGAGGAAAGCTGGTCGGGGTCGGCCTCGCGCGACTCCAGCTCGGAGATGAGCGAGAGCTGACGCTGGATGAGGCCCTGCGAACGCCGCGACAGGTTGGTGAACATCGCGTTGACGTTGCCTCGCAGCAGCGCCTGCTCGGCGGCGAGGCGGACCGCCTCGCGGTGCACGTCGTCGAAGGCCGCGGCCACCTTGCCGATCTCGTCGCGCGAGTGCACGCCGACGGACTCCACGGACGTGTCGACGTCCTGCGGGTCGGCCTCGGAGAGCTGCTTGACGAGCTCGGGGAGACGGTCCTGGGCGACCCGGGTGGCGGTGTCCTGGAGCCGGCGCAGCGAGCGGATCATGGAGCGGGCCACGACGAACGCGCCGACGAGCGAGACACCGAGGACGAGCAGGATCAGCGCACCGTTGAGGATGGCGTCCTGCTGCGACTCGTCGCGCAGCTCACGAGCCTTCTGCTCCATCTCGTTGAGGAGCGTGGTCTCGATCTGCTTCATGGCCTGGATCTTGTTGGAGTCCGCGTCCGTCCAGTCCATGTACGAACGCGGGAGCTCACGCCTGAGCCCGCCCGACGTCTGCAGAATCCGGTGCGCGTACTTGTCGGCGGCCTCGATGTCGGGCTTGCCGGTGTCCAGCGGTGCGGTCAGTTCCTCGGCGTCGCCCACGTAGACGGAGGCGAACGAATTGCGCGCCGCGTCCTCGCTCTCCATCGCGGACTTGGCGAAGAGGCGGTCGCCCTCGTTGAGCTTGCCCGTCTCCCGGTTGTTGGCCGGCAGCGCCGCGGCGATGATCGCGCGCTGGATGGAGGCGTACTCCTTGGCGGAGGAGAAGGCCGCCAGGGCGCGCGTCCGCTTGATCATCTCCGGGTTGGAGGTGGCCTGCGCCATGTCCTGGGAGAGGCTCAGCAGCGAGGTGATCAGCTGGCTGTAGTTGTTGACCGTCTGCGAGTTGGACGTCTTCTGGTACGCGTCCTCACGGATCTGGCGAATGGAGTTCAGCCGGCCCGCGATGTCCCGGAGGCTGACGCGGATGCTCCGGAGGCTCTCGTCGCCTTCCGTCTCGATGTTGTTCGTACCGGCGATGAACGCGTCCCTGGCCCGGTCGGTCTTGTCCCGGGGACCCTTCACCTTGAAGTCGGCGGGGCTGGTGCCGTTGGCGAGCGGACCGGCCGACTTGTCGCGCTCCTCCTGGAGCGCGGCGGCGAGCTCGGTCGCCTGCTTGGTCATGTCGGTCAGCAGCTGCATGTGCTCCAGCTGCTCCATGTCGTTCATGGACTCGTTGATGCGCAGACCGCCGAGCGTGGTCGCCGCGACCACCGGCAGGGCCAGCAGGGAGACCAGACGGGTGCTGATGCGCCAGTTGCGCAGGGCTATTCGCGAGCCCGTGGAAGTGGGCTCCTTGGCTCTCACGGGAGCCGCCTGAGCCGCCTGCTCACCGCCGCCCTTGGCCGCGGTACGCGCGCCGCGGTCGCCGCCACCGTCGCCGGCCGCGGCCGACGCGTGCTTCTGGGCGTGCTGGGGCGAGGATCCGCGGTCGGTCCCGCGTGGCTCCTGCTCCGCCGCAGCGCTGCCATCCCTCTTGAAACGTCCCTGCACTAGCGTCGCAACCTCTGGACCAGGCGTTCCTCCGCGTGAACGGCGGAACGGTGTCGAGTCGTGGGGCACCGAACGGCCCCATGGGTGGTCGTGAGTGACCGGCGCTTCTCCCCTTCCCACCGCCACTCGGCGCTGCGTTGTGCGCCCTGCGCGCCGGCTGGAATCTCGCGGCGGTCCGGGGAATTCCAGCACAGTGCCGGATCTCCAACAAGGCCCGCGTGTCGGGCCGCGACCGGCGTGACACGGCGTGAGGGATGCGTGACAAGGTGTAGAAACAGTTCGGGTCGAAAGGGGGCAAAAGGGAGTGAGATGCTTGGGGGTGGTGGGTGTCCCAGTCCTGATGATCAGGAGCGGAATGATGCCTTCAGTGGCGCAATGTCCGTTTCCTTGGCCCGAAAGTCCCGCCCGAAATGATCGATATGCCTGCCATCTCGTGAGGAAACTCACACACTGTTCCCGTCTGCTTCACATCTTTGACGGGGAAGCGGGTGTTTAGCCTGACGCTTTGCAGGGATGGCGAATCCGACAATCACCGCGCCCGGCCGACGGGCGCCCCTACCGACAAGGCTTGAACAGCAGATGAACACCACGACGATGTTCCGCAGCACCGCCAACCCGCGCCGCACCACGCTGGCGCACCTCGAGGACGCCACGGACCTGCAGACGGCCGAGCGGCCGGAGCACCCCGTCGAGCTCCCCTCCGAGACCGCCAACCCGCGCCGGACCATCCTCATGGAAGCCCCCGCCGCCTAGCCGGACGCGGCGGCGACACGGGAGGCGGGGCCCCTCGGCCGCGTTAGCCTGGAGCGTCAGTCTCCGGCCAGCCAGCAAGTAAGGGGCGGCAGCATCCCGTGCGCATCGCCAGGTTCTCCATCGACGGCAATGTCGCCTTCGGCGCGGTTGAGGGTCCCAGCGCCCCAGGCGCAGAGGCAGATCTCGTCCTCGACATCATCAAGGGCATCCCGTACGCCGACTTCGAGCTCTCCGGCGTCAAGGTCCCGCTGAGCAAGGTCCGGCTCCTGCCGCCCGTGCTCCCCAGCAAGGTCGTGGCCGTCGGCCGCAACTACGCGGAGCACGCGGCGGAACTGGGCAACGCCGTCTTCGACGATCAGGGCCGTCCGGACGCGCCCCTCACCTTCTTCAAGCCGTCCACCTCCGTGACCGGCCCGGGTGACGACATCGCGTACCCCTCCTTCTCCAGCGAGCTGCACCACGAGGCCGAACTGGCCGTGGTCATCGGCCGCATGTGCCGTGAGGTCCCGCGCGAGCGCGTCAAGGACGTCGTCCTCGGCTACACCTGCGCCAACGACGTCACCGCACGCGACGTCCAGCAGCGCGAGAAGCAGTGGGCCAGGGCCAAGGGCTTCGACACCTCGTGCCCGCTCGGCCCCTGGGTGGAGACCGATCTCGACCCCGGCGATCTCGCCATCCAGTGCACGGTCAACGGCCGGCAGCGCCAGCTCGGACGCACGAGCGACATGATCCGCTCCGTCGAGGACCTGGTCGTGCACATCTCCGAGGCCATGACGCTGCTCCCGGGCGACGTCATCCTCACGGGGACCCCGGCCGGAGTCGGACCCCTGAACGTCGGCGACGAAGTCGCCGTCACCATCGAAGGCATCGGCACTCTCACCAACAAGGTGATCAAGCGTGGCTAGCGCACCCGTACGTGTACGTTTCTGTCCCTCGCCGACCGGCAACCCCCACGTGGGCCTGGTCCGCACCGCCCTGTTCAACTGGGCGTTCGCCCGGCACAACGGCGGCACGATGGTCTTCCGCATCGAGGACACCGACGCCGCCCGCGACTCCGAGGAGTCGTACAACCAGCTGCTCGACTCGCTGCGCTGGCTGGGCCTCGACTGGGACGAGGGCCCCGGGGTCGGCGGCCCGCACGCCCCGTACCGCCAGTCGCAGCGGATGGACATCTACAAGGACGTCGCCCAGAAGCTCATGGCGGGCGGTTACGCGTACGAGTGCTTCTGCACCGCCCTGGAGCTGGAGGTCCGCCGCGACGCCGCCCGCGCGGCCGGCAAGCCGTCCGGCTACGACGGCACCTGCCGCAACCTCAGCGCCGAGCGCATCGAGCGGTACAAGGCCGAGGGCCGCGAGGCCGTCGTGCGCTTCCGGATGCCCGACGAGCCGATCACCTTCACGGACCTGGTCCGCGGCGAGCTGACCTTCAACCCGGACAACGTCCCGGACTACGGCATCGTCCGCGCCAACGGCGCCCCCCTCTACACGCTCGTCAATCCGGTCGACGACGCGCTGATGGAGATCACCCACGTCCTGCGCGGCGAGGACCTGCTGTCCTCCACCCCGCGCCAGATCGCGCTCTACAAGGCGCTGATCGAACTGGGCGTCGCCAAGGAGATCCCGCAGTTCGGGCACCTTCCGTACGTCATGGGCGAGGGCAACAAGAAGCTCTCCAAGCGCGACCCCGAGGCGTCCCTCAACCTCTACCGCGAGCGCGGCTTCCTCCCCGCGGGCCTGCTGAACTACCTCTCCCTCCTCGGCTGGTCCATCGCCGAGGACCGCGACATCTTCACGATCGAGGAGATGGTCGCCGCCTTCGACGTCAAGGACGTCAACGCCAATCCGGCGCGCTTCGACCTGAAGAAGTGCGAGCACATCAACGCGGAACACCTGCGCAAGCTGTCGCTACCGGACTTCATCGCGGCCTGCGAGCCGTGGCTGAAGGCGCCGTACGCCAACTGGAAGCCCGAGTCCTTCGACCGGGCGGCCTTCGAGGCGATCGCCCCGCACGCCCAGACCCGCGTGACGGTCCTCTCCGACATCACCGCCAACGTCGACTTCCTCTTCCTCGACGAGCCGGTCGAGGACGAGGCGTCGTGGGCGAAGGCGATGAAGGGCGAGCCGGTCCCGCTCCTCACCACCGCCCGCGCCAACCTCGAAGCGGCCGACTGGACCAGCCCCGAGTCCCTCAAGGAGGCAGTCCTGGCCGCCGGCGAGGCCCACGGCCTGAAGCTCGGCAAGGCCCAGGCCCCGGTCCGCGTCGCGGTCACCGGCCGCACGGTCGGCCTGCCGCTCTTCGAGTCCCTGGAGATCCTGGGCAAGGAGAAGACCCTGGCCCGCATCGACGCGGCCCTGGCGAAGCTCACCGCGTAAGCGCGGCCCGTACGCACGAAGGGCCCGGAAGCCGCACCGGCTTCCGGGCCCTTCGCGTGCCGTCGGGGCATGCCGGTTCGCGCCGTGGTCCGGGGCATCGGCACGGTGTTCCTCGGAGGCCGCCCCCGAACCCCCGGCCGGGGGCGGGTGCCGCGGGTACCGTCGGAGCATGCCGATTCGCGCCGTGGTCTGGGACATCGACGACACGATCTTCGACTACGCGAGCGCCGACACCGCAGGCATGCGTGATCACCTCGCGGCCGAGGGCCTGCTGGACGGGTACGGCTCCGTCGACCAGGCCCTCGACCGCTGGCGCGAGCTCACCGAGCTCCACTGGGCGCGGTTCGCCGCCGGTGAGGCCGGTTTCGAGGAACAGCGGCGCGACCGCGTCCGGTCCTTCCTCGGCACGCCGCTGAGCGACGACGCGGCGGACGAGTGGTTCCTGCGGTACGTCACCCACTACGAGGCCGCCTGGAAGCTGTTCCCCGACACCGTTCCGACGCTGGACGTCCTGGCGGACGACTACCGCCACGCCGTGCTGTCCAATTCCAGCATCCACAACCAGGACCGCAAGCTGCGGATCCTCGGCGTGCGTGACCGCTTCGAGGCGCTGCTGTGCGCCGCCGAGCTGGGCTTTTCCAAGCCCGCGGCCGAGGCGTTCCACGCGGCCTGCGACGCGCTCGACCTGCCCCCGCACGAGGTGGCGTACGTCGGCGACCAGCCCGACATCGACGCCCGGGGCGCCGACGCCGCCGGCCTGGCGGGCATCTGGCTCGACCGCGGCGGAGTCGGCGGCCGCCCGGAGCTCGTCCGGATCACCGGCCTTGAGCAGCTACCTGGCCTGTTGCGGGGCGATACCCGTTTTGGAGCGCCGTCCACCTTCGGGTAATGTTCTTTCTGCGCCGCCGGAGAGGGCCGAAAGGTCCGGCCGGGAAGCGCAAACCAAACAAACCCCCACCAGGGGGTTGAGTTTTGGTGGGCTATGGTGTAATTGGCAGCACGACGGTTTCTGGTTCCGTTAGTCTAGGTTCGAGTCCTGGTAGCCCAGCTCGCAGGAGCTGTTGAAGTGCATGCAGCAGTCTGCAAGGCCCCCGTTGTGTAGCGGCCTAGCACGCCGCCCTCTCAAGGCGGTAGCGCCGGTTCGAATCCGGTCGGGGGTACAGATCCTTTCTTTCCATCGCCTTCGGGTCGCTCCCGGATGCGATGACGCGAGGATCGCTAGGGCCCCCGTTGTGTAGCGGCCTAGCACGCCGCCCTCTCAAGGCGGTAGCGCCGGTTCGAATCCGGTCGGGGGTACTGTTTAAACCGCATTGGTCTAAACCACCATGGGCTATGGTGTAATTGGCAGCACGAGGGTTTCTGGTTCCCTTAGTCTAGGTTCGAGTCCTGGTAGCCCAGCTCGCAGAGCTCATTTCTGCAAGGCCCCCGTTGTGTAGCGGCCTAGCACGCCGCCCTCTCAAGGCGGTAGCGCCGGTTCGAATCCGGTCGGGGGTACGTACGAAGAAGGCCTCCCGCACTGCGCGGGGGGCCTTCTCGCATGCCGGACGGGCGGACCGGGTCCGTGCGGAGCACTGCGCCGTGCCGCGTACCGCACAGCCTTCGCACCCGCTCACCCGGGGAGCGCCGGCCTTGGAACCCCTGGTGCGCACCGCGGAGTTATGCGTCGTCCGGGTCCGCCGGCCGGGCGGGCTCCGCATCGAAGGTGTCGTGGACGCGCAGGGCCACCGGCACCTCCGTACCGCCCTGGAAGTGGTCGAGCAGGTCGACGGGGGGCATCCAACTCGACCTTTCCCGGCTGGAGTTCCTCGATCTCGGCGGGCTGCGGCTGCTGATGGCGTTCGCCCGGTCACGTGCTGCGGGAAGCCGGGTGGAGCCGGCGGGTCCCGCTCCGCATCCGCGTGAACTGATCTCGCCGGCCGACTGGGACGAGACCTCCGGTCCGCGCCGGGGAGACGGCCATGGCGACCGACGGTGGTGCGAACGGCGCGGGCTTCGCCCACCACACCTCCTCGTACGACGGCGACGAGGCGTTCCTCGCGGGGGCCCTTCCCATCGCAGGAGAGGTGCTGGGGGCGGGGGAGCCGGCGCTTGCCGCGCCCACGCCCGCCGCCATCGAACCGCTCCACGACGTCCTCGGCGCGCGGGCCCACGGCCTCGGCACGGCGGAGACGGCCTACCTCGGCCGCAGGCCCGTGGAGCGTGTCTCCTCGTTCCTGCGCTACGTGAACCGCCGCGAGGTGCCGGGCCGGCGGGCCCGGCTCATCGCCGAGCCCCTGTGGGCGGGCAAGTCCGCCCGCCGGATCGCGGAGTGGAAGCGCATGGAGTCCGGGCTGAAGGTGCTGCTCGCGGGCGCCGGCCTCTGGATGTTCTGTCCGTACGACACCAGGCTGGTCCCCGAAGGCGTCGCCGCGGCTGCCCGGGCCACCCACCCGGGACACGCGGCCGGAACGGAGATCCTGCCCTGCGCGGCGTATGTCGATCCGGACGCGTACGGGGCGGCGGACGCACCGCTGGACCCGCCGCCCCCGAGCGTGGACCGGCTGGACGGACCGGCCGCGCCTGCCGCCCTACGCGCCTTCGTGCGCGGCGGCGCCGCGGCGGCCGGCCTCGTGGGGGCGCGCCTGGCAATGGCCGAGATCGTCGCCGACGAAGCGCTGGCCTGCCCGTTCGTCCACGGGGCGGCAGGTGCGGGGGTGCGCCTGGGAGGAGCCCGGCATCGTCGCCCGGGGTCTGTTCGCCACCGGACCGGCGGCCCCGCCGGCCTGGGCGGGGTTCGCGCCGCCCGGTGTGCGGGCCGGGCCGTTCGACGGGCTGTGGCTGATGCGCAGCCTCTGCGAGTCGGTGGAGATCCGCACGGTGGACACCGGGCTGCGGCTGCGGTTGCGGTACTCCGGGAAGAAGAACGCCGAGCGCATATGAGCGGGGCGGCGCACCGGCCCGCTCGCAGGTCCTCAGCCGCCTTGGTCTCTTCCCTCGGGCCGGGTCCTCAGTCCGCCCCGGTCTCCCCAGGCCGGGGCTGTTGCGGCCCTCAGCCGCCCGAGCGGCGCAGTGCCTCCGAGAGGCGCGCTGCCGAGTCGATGACCGCCTGGGCGTGCATCCGGCCCGGGTGGCGGGTCAGCCGCTCGATCGGTCCGGAGACCGAGACCGCCGCGACCACGCGGTTGGACGGGCCGCGCACCGGCGCCGACACCGACGCCACACCCGGCTCGCGCTCGCCGATCGACTGGGCCCAGCCCCGGCGGCGTACACCGGACAGGGCGGTCGCGGTGAAGCGGGCGCCCTGGAGGCCGCGGTGCAGGCGCTCCGGCTCCTCCCAGGCCATCAGGATCTGCGCGGACGAGCCCGCCTTCATGGTGAGCGTGGAGCCCACCGGAACGGTGTCCCGCAGTCCGGACAGCCGCTCCGCCGCGGCGACACAGATCCGCATGTCGCCCTGGCGGCGGTAGAGCTGGGCGCTCTCGCCGGTCACGTCGCGCAGGTGCGTGAGCACGGGGCCCGCCGTGGCCAGCAGCCGGTCCTCGCCCGCCGCGGCGGACAGTTCCGACAGCCGCGGGCCCAGGATGAACCGGCCCTGCATGTCCCTCGCCACCATCCGGTGGTGTTCCAGTGCCACGGCGAGCCGGTGTGCCGTGGGTCGTGCGAGCCCGGTCGCCGCGACCAGCCCGGCGAGGGTGGCCGGACCGGACTCCAGAGCGCTCAGTACCAGAGCTGCCTTGTCGAGAACGCCGACGCCACTAGAGTTGTCCATGCGTCGATACTCGCGTCTCACTCTGTGAAACGCAAGTTCAATTTTTCCCGGAACTTGCGAATCTGTGGGGGAGGCCGCACAACGGCCCGCAGTCACCGCCCCGTACGGGGGTCGAGGCGAGGGCGATCCGAATCTCTAGATGGGCCGGCGAAGACGCCGGCCGAAGGGAAAGCGATGGGTAGGACACTTGCGGAGAAGGTCTGGGACGACCATGTCGTCAGGCGCGCCGAGGGCGAGCCGGATCTCCTCTTCATCGATCTGCACCTGCTGCACGAGGTGACCAGCCCGCAGGCCTTCGACGGCCTCCGCAAGAGCGGCCGCCAGGTACGGCGGCTCGACCTCACCATCGCCACCGAGGACCACAACACCCCGACCCTCGACATCGACAAGCCGATCGCGGACCCGGTCTCCCGGGTCCAGCTGGAGACGCTGCGCAAGAACTGCGCGGACTTCGGCGTACGGCTGCACCCGCTCGGCGACGTCGAGCAGGGCGTCGTCCACGTGGTGGGACCGCAGCTGGGCCTGACCCAGCCCGGCACCACCGTGGTCTGCGGCGACAGCCACACCTCCACGCACGGCGCGTTCGGCGCGCTGGCCTTCGGCATCGGTACGTCGCAGGTGGAGCACGTCCTGGCCACCCAGACGCTGCCGATGGCACCCCCGAAGACCATGGCGATCACGGTCGAGGGCGAACTGCCGGCCGACGTAACCGCCAAGGACCTGATCCTGGCGATCATCGCGAAGATCGGCACCGGCGGCGGTCAGGGTTACGTGCTCGAGTACCGCGGCTCCGCCATCGAGAAGCTCTCGATGGAGGCCCGGATGACCATCTGCAACATGTCGATCGAGGCCGGCGCGCGCGCGGGCATGATCGCTCCCGACAAGACCACCTTCGACTACCTCCAGGGCCGTGCGCACGCCCCGCAGGGCGAGGACTGGGACGCCGCCGTCGCCTACTGGCAGACGCTGCGCACCGACGACGACGCCGTCTTCGACGCGGAGGTCGTCATCGACGCCGCCGCACTGGCGCCGTTCGTCACCTGGGGCACCAACCCGGGCCAGGGGGCGCCGCTGTCGGCGAACGTCCCCGACCCTGCTTCGTACGAAGACCCTTCGGAGCGCTTCGCCGCCGAAAAGGCCTTGGAGTACATGGGGTTGACCGCGGGACAGCCGCTGCGCGACATCAAGGTCGACACCGTCTTCGTAGGTTCATGCACCAACGGCCGCATCGAGGACCTGCGGGCCGCGGCCGCGCTGATGGACGGCCGTAAAGTCGCCGACGGCGTACGGATGCTGATCGTCCCGGGCTCCGTACGGGTCGCACTCCAGGCCATCGAGGAGGGTCTGGACAAGGTGTTCACCGCCGCCGGGGCCGAATGGCGGCACGCGGGCTGCTCGATGTGCCTGGGCATGAACCCCGACCAGCTGGCCCCCGGTGAACGCTCCGCGTCCACCTCCAACCGCAACTTCGAGGGCAGGCAGGGCAAGGGCGGCCGCACCCACCTGGTGTCGCCGCAGGTGGCCGCCGCGACGGCGGTGCTGGGCCACCTGGCCGCGCCCGTCGACCTGTCCGACGTTCCGACGCTCGTGGAGGCCTGATCACCATGGCCATGGAAGCTTTCACCGCACACACCGGCCGGGCCGTTCCGCTGCGCCGCAGCAACGTCGACACCGACCAGATCATCCCGGCCCACTGGCTGAAGAAGGTCACCCGCGACGGCTTCGAGGACGGGCTCTTCGAGGCCTGGCGCAAGGACCCGGAGTTCGTCCTCAACCGCCCCGAGCGGGAAGGTGCCACGGTTCTGGTGGCGGGTCCCGACTTCGGCACCGGCTCCTCCCGCGAGCACGCCGTGTGGGCCCTGCAGAACTACGGCTTCAAGGCCGTGATCTCGTCGCGGTTCGCGGACATCTTCCGCGGCAACTCGCTCAAGAACGGCCTGCTGACCGTCGTACTGGACCAGAAGGTCGTCGACGCGCTCTGGGACCTCGTCGAAGCGGACCCCGCGGCCGAGATCACCGTGGACCTCCAGGACCGCCAGGTGCGGGCCGAAGGCATTACGGCTGATTTTGAGCTTGACGAGAACGCCCGCTGGAGGTTGCTGAACGGTCTGGACGACATCAGCATCACCCTCCAGAACGAGCCCGACATCGCGGCTTACGAGGCCCGCAGGCCGTCGTTCAAGCCGAGCACGGTGCAGGTCTGACGCCTTCCCGTCACTCTGTTGCCCCCTGCCGTCCACGGCGGGGGGCAACAGCACGTTTCGGCCCCAACTCCCGTGGTAGAAGCCGGATATGGGGTGGGTGCGGATCATGACCGAGGGGCCTTCTGGAGGCTCCAATTCCACTAGTTGCCCCCGCCGGAGGCGACAACTCGCCCCAGATGGCACAATCGGTGCATGGAACGCGACAGCCAACTCGAGCTCTACGAGGCGGTCGCGAACCGGTTGAAAGAAGCACACACAGCGGTGCGCACACTGCAAGTCCCGGAGGGCGTACGGATGGCGCTGACCCGGAAGCTGCTGGTCATAACGGCCGCGGCGAAACACGATCTCGCCGGCGCGGCAAGACGCCTGGACAGGTTGATGAAGGACCTCGACGAGGGTCGATTCCCTGAAGGCGACTGAGACCTGTGGAACTCCCGCAAGGTCTACTTCGTTGCGGCACTAGGGTGATTAGCCCGTTTCGTGTTTGATTTGCGGTATATATCTGCCTAACGTGCGAAAAAGCTTGAACACATTCGTTCTGGCAATGTCTCCGAAGGGGAAGACGTGAACAAGGCGCAGCTCGTAGAAGCGATTGCAGACAAGGTCGGCGGCCGTCAGCAGGCCGCGGACGCGGTCGACGCGGTACTCGACGCGATCGTCCGTGCAGTGGTCGCCGGCGACCGTGTTTCGGTCACCGGCTTCGGATCGTTCGAGAAGGTCGACCGTCCGGCCCGTTACGCCCGCAACCCGCAGACGGGCGAGCGGGTGCGGGTCAAGAAGACCTCGGTTCCGCGCTTCCGCGCCGGTCAGGGTTTCAAGGACCTGGTCAGCGGCTCGAAGAAGCTCCCCAAGGGCGGCGAGGTCGCCGTCAAGAAGGCCCCCAAGGGCAGCCTTTCGGGTCCTCCCCCCACCATCGCCAAGTCCGCGACCAAGAAGGCCGCCACCAAGAGGGCGTCCGCCGCGGCGAAGAAGGCCACCCCCGCGAAGAAGGCCACCCCCGCGAAGAAGACCACCGCGACGGCGAAGAAGGCCACCCCGGCCAAGAAGGCCACCCCCGCGAAGAAGACCACCGCGACGGCGAAGAAGGCCACCCCGGCCAAGAAGGCCACGGGCACCGCCAAGAAGGCCACGCCGACGGCCGCCAAGAAGACCGCGCCGGCCAAGAAGGCCACCGCGAAGAAGGCGCCCGCCAAGAAGGCCACGGCGCGCAAGACCACCGCCAAGAAGACCGCTGCCGGGAAGTAGGAGCAGCAGAGCAAGGACTCACGCGCCGGGCCGGGCTCCCTACGGGGAGCCCGGCCCGCGGTGTGTCCCGGGGCGCACCGGGCCGGGCCCGGGGAACCCGGCGGTCCGGGGACCGTCAGAACGTCTGCAGGGTCACCAGGGTGATGCGCAGCGCCGCTCCCTCGCCGTCCCCCTCGATGCGCACCCGCTGCCCGGGACGCAGCAGCCGCAGACCGCCCGCGTCGAAGGCCTTGGCGTCGAAGTCCACCGGGGTGCCGTCGTCGAGCAGCACACTGCCGCTGCGGGTCTCGGAGTCGTACGTGTACGCGGTCGCCTGCATGACCGCAGCGTATCGGCCGGTGACCGCCGCGCTCAGCCGGGCCGTGCGCGGACCCACGCCGAGTGTCACGGCCGCCCGCAGATCGTCGCCCGTGTCCACGTCCCGGCGTACGGAATCGACTCCGGCGAGAGGTATTTCCCTGGCCCCGGATGCCGAATGGCGGGCGCGCGAAGGGCCGCCGAAGAACGGCGACAATTCCACCCCCGGGGCGGCGGAAAGCAGCGTTGTGCCGATTCCGGCCGCGTCCGACAGAAATGCGCGCGGAAATGCGGCGGCGTATTCGAGCACCTGCCGCAATTCGGCGGGCCGCAGGGCCGGCAGATCGGCATTCAGTGCCGCGACGGCGGCGCGGGGCCGCAGCGCCCGTACCGCGCGCGCCCCGTGCGCCAGCGCCGCGTTGAGGCCCGCCGCCGGGGTGTCCGGCGCGATGCGCGCACCGAGGGCGGCCAGGGCGGCGCCCGCGGGGGCGTCGTCCGTGACGACCACCACATCCCGTACGGCGGAGCAGGCCAGCGCGGCGGCCACGGTGTCCTCGGCGAAGGCCAGGGCGAGCCGTCGGCGCAACGTGTCGCCCGCCGTGGGAGAGAGCCTGCTCTTGGCCAGCGACAAGGGTTTCAGAGGGACGACCAGGGACCAGAAGGCGGTCCGGAGCGTGTTCAGTGGCCTGCCCTCCGTCCAGTGAGCGTCGGCCCCCATTGTGGCCTGCGCGTACGGCGGGCAGGGGGTCCGGGGCCCTGTCCGGGGCGTACGGTGTTCTCGACAGACAGGGGACCTGGAGCGACACTTGTGCGGCTGACCAGGCGCGTACGTACAAGCAGCCCGGTCTTAGAGGAAGGTGTCCGAGTGTCCCGCCGCAGAATCGGCTTCTGGTACCGCCTGGCGGCGGTCATCGCCAAACCGCCGCTGGTGGTGCTGTTCAAGCGGGACTGGCGCGGAATGGAGAACATTCCGGCCGAGGGCGGATTCATCACCGCGGTCAATCACAACTCGTACCTGGACCCGCTCTCCTACGGGCACTTCCAGTACAACACCGGACGCGTTCCGCGGCTGCTGGCCAAGGCGGCCCTCTTCAAGACCCCCTTCGTCGGCATGATGCTGCGCGGTACGGGCCAGATCCCCGTCTACCGCGAGACCACCAACGCACTCGACGCCTTCCGCGCGGCGGTCGCCGCCATCGAGCGCGGCGAATGCGTCGCCTTCTACCCCGAAGGCACGCTCACCCGCGACCCCGACATGTGGCCGATGGCGGGAAAGACCGGAGCGGCGCGCGTGGCCCTCATGACGAAGGCCCCCGTCATCCCGGTCGCCCAGTGGGGCGCCAACCTGGCGATGCCGCCGTACGCCAAGGAGAACAGGCTTCAGCTCTTCCCGCGCAAGACGCTTCAGGTGCAGGCGGGTCCGCCGGTCGACCTGGACCGGTTCTACGACAAGGAACCGACGCCCGAGGTGCTGCGCGAGGCGACCGAGACCATCATGTCCGCCATCACCCGGCAGCTCGCCGAGCTGCGCGGCGAGCCCGTGCCCGCCGAGCCGTACGACCACCGCAGGGCCCGCGCGCAGCAGCGCCGAAAGGCTGAGGGAGAGAGCGCAAAGTGACACGCCAGCCGGTCAGGGCGGCCGTATTCGGAACAGGCTCCTGGGGCACGGCCTTCGGCATGGTGCTGGCCGACGCGGGCTGCGAGGTGACCCTCTGGGGCCGCCGCTCCGAAGTCGCCGACGCCATCAACAACGGCCGTACGAACCCCGGCTATTTCCCGGGCGTCGAGCTGCCCGGCGCGATGCGCGCCACCACCGACCCGGCCGAGGCCGCCGAGGGCGCCGACTTCACGGTGCTCGCCGTCCCCTCGCAGACACTGCGCGCCAACCTCGCCGCGTGGGCACCGCTGCTGCCCGCCGACACCGTCCTCGTCTCCCTCATGAAGGGCGTCGAACTCGGCACCGCCAAGCGAATGAGCGAGGTGATCGAGGAGGTCGCCAAGGCACCGGCCGAGAGGGTCGCGGTGGTCACAGGGCCCAACCTCGCCAAGGAGATCGTGGCCAGGATGCCCGCCGCCGCGGTCGTCGCCTGCCGCGACGAATCGGTGGCCACCCGGCTCCAGTCCGTCTGCCACACCCCGTACTTCCGCCCGTACACCAACACCGACGTCGTCGGCTGCGAACTCGGCGGCGCGGTCAAGAACGTCATCGGCCTCGCCGTCGGCATCGCGGACGGCATGGGCCTGGGCGACAACGCCAAGGGCTCGCTCATCACCCGCGGCCTCGCCGAAACGACCCGCCTGGGCCTGGCGATGGGAGCCGACCCGCTGACCTTCGCCGGTCTCGCCGGCCTCGGGGACCTGGTCGCCACCTGCTCGTCGCCGCTCTCGCGCAACCACACCTTCGGCACCAACCTCGGCCGCGGAATGACGCTCGGGGAGACCATCGCGGTCACCAAGCAGACCGCGGAGGGCGTCAAATCGTGCGAGTCGGTGGCCGATCTGGCCCGCCGCCACGGCGTCGACATGCCGATCACGGACACGGTCGTCGACATCGTCCACCACGGGAAGCCGCCGATCGTGGCGCTGAAGGAGCTGATGTCACGCAGCGCCAAGTCCGAGCGCCGCTGACCCCTTCCCGCGGCACCTTTCGCGCCGCTTCGCTGGCTTCGAGACGCCGCGGTGGCCTGCGGTCACCGGCCCCGGGGAGCCGGGCAGCACGCCGCGCCCGCGCCCGCACTCCCCGGCACCGGATGTGCACGGTAGTCTCAACCCGATATGAGCAGCGAGAACCTCCCCCAGAGCCCTGCGCAGGAGTCCCGCAAGCCGCGGGTGGCCGTCGTCTTCGGCGGTCGCAGCTCCGAGCACGCCATCTCGGTCGTCACGGCCGGCGCCGTACTGCGGTCCATCGACCGGGAGAAGTACGACGTACTGCCGATCGGCATCACGACGGACGGCCGCTGGGCGCTGACCGCCGACGAGCCCGACCGGATGGCCATCGCCGACCGGACGCTGCCGAGCGTCGAGAACCTCGCCGAGTCGACCGAGGGCGGCGTGGTGCTCTCGGTCGATCCGAGCAGCCGCGAAGTCGTCTACAGCGAGCCGGGCTCGGTGCCCAAGGCGCTGGGCGAGGTCGACGTGGTCTTCCCCATGCTGCACGGCCCGTACGGCGAGGACGGCACCCTCCAAGGCCTCCTGGAGCTCTCCGGTGTCCCCTACGTCGGCTCCGGTGTGCTCGCCTCGGCCGTCGGCCAGGACAAGGAGTACATGAAGCGGGTGTTCCTCTCCTTCGGGCTGCCGGTCGGCCCGTACGAGGTCATCCGCCCCCGGGAGTGGGAAAACGATCCTTCCGCCGCCCGCAGGAAGATCGTCGACTTCGCCGGCGAGCACGGCTGGCCGCTCTTCGTGAAGCCCGCCCGCGGCGGCTCCTCGATGGGCATCACCAAGGTGGACGACCTGTCCGGCCTCGACGCGGCGATCGAGGAGGCGCAGCGCCACGACCCCAAGATCCTCGTCGAGTCGCTGCTGCGCGGCCGCGAGATTGAGTGCGGTGTGCTGGAGTTCGAGGACGGGCCGCGTGCGAGCGTGCCCGCCGAGATCCCGCCCGTCACGGCCCACGACTTCTACGACTTCGAGGCGAAGTACATCGACTCGGCGGCCGGTCTGGTGCCCGCGCCGCTGACCGAGGAGCAGACCGCCGAGGTGCGGCGGCTCGCGGTCGAGGCGTTCGACGCCGCGTCCTGCGAAGGTCTCGTACGGGCCGACTTCTTCCTGCTCGACAGCGGCGAGTTCGTCATCAACGAGATCAACACGATGCCGGGCTTCACGCCGATCTCCATGTACCCGCGGATGTGGCAGGAGACCGGGGTGTCCTACCCGGAGCTCGTCGACCGGCTGATCCAGGCCGCCCTGCGCCGCCCGACGGGACTGCGCTGACGGCGGGGGCCGGGCGGCAGCGCTAGAGGCTGTCCGGCACCGTCTTCTCCACCGGCCCCGCGAAGGCCGCCAACGGCGTGACGTCGTAGGCGTACTTCGCGGGGAACGTGACTTCGACGTACGCCTCGCGGTACGTGGTGGTGAACCGCGGGCCGCCGTCCTCCTGCCGTTCCAGCATCCAGTTGACGCCGTCCGCCTCCACCCCCTGCGCCTGCGGATCGCTCATCTTCTCCGGCCGGGGGACGCCGCAGCGCAGTACGATCGCCGGATCCCCCCATACGGCGGTGAGGTCCGACTCCGGGTCGGCGGTGCGCCGCTCCTGCCCGTCGACGGTCTCGGGCAGCTCACGGTGCAGCGCCCGGCACACCTCGACCTCTTGCGAGGACGGGGCGGGAACCGGGACCGCCACGGCACCGTCCGTGAAGGAGCAGCCGGATGCGGCAAGCAGCAGGGCGGCGGACGACAGCGACAGCAGCCGGCGGGAAGTGGTCACCGGCCAAGGGTAGACGGGGGCTAGAGGTGCACGACCGGGCAGGTCAGCGTGCGGGTGATGCCGTCCACTTGCTGGATCTTGGCGACCACCATGCGGCCGAGTTCGTCCACGGTGTCGGCCTGCGCGCGCACGATCACGTCGTAGGGTCCGGTCACGTCCTCTGCCTGGATCACTCCCGGAATCTTGCCGATGAGGTCGGCGACGGTCGACGCCTTGCCCACCTCGGTCTGAATGAGGATGTACGCCTGTACCACGGAACCTCCAGGGCGGCCACGAGGATCATGTGGGGGAAAGAGACGCCACCGTATCGCGTCGTCGCGGGCAGCGGGGAGACCTTCGCGGCCGTCGTCGTCCGGCGCGTGGCGTACGAAGATCAGAAGTTGACGTATGTGTTGACGGTACCTACAGCAGTGATGGCTCGCGACCGCAAGCGCACTGGGGCAGAAGGGGCACATCCATGAAGGGCACTGTGGGTGAACTGGGGGAGTTCGGGCTCATCGACAAGCTCACCTCCCGGCTCACCACCACCCCGGCGGTACGGCTGGGGCCCGGCGACGACGCCGCCGTCGTGGCCGCACCCGACCGGCGGGTCGTGGCGAGTACGGACATCCTGCTCGAGGGACGCCACTTCCGGCGCGACTGGTCGACGGCGTACGACGTGGGCCGCAAGGCCGCGGCCCAGAACCTCGCCGACATCGCCGCCATGGGCGCGGTTCCGACCGCGCTGCTCCTCGGCCTGGTCGTCCCCGCCGAGCTCCCGGTCAGCTGGCCGACCGAACTCATGGACGGCATCAGGGACGAATGCCAGGTCGCGGGCGCGGCCGTCGTCGGCGGCGACGTCGTACGCGGCGAGACCATCACCGTGGCGATCACCGCGCTCGGCGATCTGCGCAACCACGAACCAGTGACCCGGTCCGGCGCCCAGCCCGGCGATGTCGTCGCCGTCACCGGCTGGTTGGGCTGGTCGGCGGCCGGACTCGCGGTCCTCTCGCGCGGTTTCCGCTCGCCGCGCGCCTTCGTCGAGGCGCACCGGCGCCCCGAGCCGCCGTACCACGCCGGCCCCGCGGCGGCCGGGCTCGGAGCCACCGCCATGACCGACGTCAGTGACGGGCTCGTCGCCGACCTCGGGCACATCGCGCAGGCCAGCAAGGTCCGCATCGACCTGCGGTCCGGGCTCATCGACATCCCGAGCCAGATGTCGGACATCGGGCAGGCGGTGGGTGTGGACCCGCTCCAGTGGGTGCTGACCGGGGGAGAGGACCACGCCATCGTGGCGACGTTCCCGCCGGACACGAAGCTGCCCGCCCGCTGGAAGGTGATCGGCGAGGTCCTCAACCCGTCGGCGCTGCCGCAGGTGACGGTCGACGGGGCGCCCTGGACGAGCAAGGGCGGCTGGGACCACTTCGGGGACGATCACTTCGGCGACATCGAGACCGCCCCGTAGCCGGGGCGTACTAGATTCACAGGTATGCGAATACTTCCTTGCGTCCTCACCGTCGCCGGATCCGACTCCGGCGGCGGTGCGGGCATCCAGGCCGACCTCAAGACGATGCTGGCCCTCGGTGTGCACGGCATGAGCGTGCTCACCGCGGTGACGGCGCAGAACTCCCTGGGCGTGCAAGGCGTCTGGGACCTGCCGGTGGAGGCCGTACGGGCCCAGTACCGCAGCGTCGTCGACGACATCGGCGTACAGGCCGTGAAGACCGGGATGCTGTCCTCGGCCGAACTCGTCGGGACGGTCGCCGAACTGCTGGCCGGAACCGAGGCCCCGGTGGTCGTCGACCCGGTGGGCGTCTCCAAGCACGGCGACCCGCTGCTCGCCGCCTCGGCCCTCGAATCCGTGCGGACGAAGCTCCTGCCCACGGCGACCGTCGCCACCCCGAACCTCGACGAGGTGGCCCAGCTCACCGGCGTACGCGTCGAGTCCGAGGCCGGTCTGCGGCGGGCGGCCGGAGCGCTGCTCGAATTCGGGCCCCGCTGGGTGCTGGTCAAGGGCGGACACCTGCCGGGCGACGCGGTGGACCTCCTGACGGACGGCGCCGAGGAGCACTGGCTCCGCGCTCCCCGGCACGACAACCGGCACACCCACGGGACGGGCTGCACGCTGGCCTCCGCGATCGCCTCGGGCCTGGCGAAGGGGCTCGACGTGCCGCAGGCCGTGGCCGCCGCCAAGGAATACGTGACCGAGGCCATCGCCGCCGGGTTCGCGCTCGGTGCGGGGATCGGGCCGGTCGACCACGGCTGGCGACTCAGGAACAGCCAGGAGTAGCCCTTCGGCGCCTCCGGCAGGCCAGCGGGGCGCCGGGGCGCGTCCGGGCACAAAAAAGAACCGGCCCACCGCGAGGGTGAGCCGGTTCTTAAGCAACCAGCAGGTGGCCGCGCTTGGCGTTACGTCAGCGCGAGACCTTGCCGGCCTTGATGCACGAGGTACAGGCGTTGAGCCGCTTCGGCGTCCGACCGACCACTGCACGCACGCGCTGGATGTTGGGGTTCCAGCGACGGGACGTACGGCGGTGCGAGTGCGAAATGTTGTTGCCGAAGCCCGGCCCCTTGCCGCAGACGTCGCAGTTGGCAGCCACGGGTCACTCCAAAGACTTCAGATGCACTTACAGGGATCCCGGCATGCCGGGATCGAAGAATCGAGTGGCGTAGCCGGGGGAAAGTCCCGATTTTCATCGGGCAACCGGAGCAGCATACATCGGCTGCTCCCGTACAACGAAACTACCATGGCTCCCGGGCCCCCCGTCCGGTCCCCCGGCTCCGCCCCCGCCTCCTGCGCGGCGCATCGCGCGACTACCCTGCGGTGCAACCCGCTCTCAAGGAGGACGCCAGGTGCCGCAGACCCTCGACGCCGTCGCGGTACGCACCTGGTGCTCGCTGGCCCTGGAGGCGCTGGGCAGGGCCCGCGAGGAGATCGACGCGATCAACGTCTACCCGGTCGCGGACGGGGACACCGGCACCAACCTCTACCTGACCGTGGAATCCGCTACCCAGGCCGTCGAAGCGGTCTTCACCGCGCACGAGACCGTCACCGGCACCGCAGCCGCGCAGGCCTCGGGCCCCGCTCTCGCGGACGCGGTACGGGCGATGGCGCACGGCGCCCTCATCGGCGCCCGCGGCAACTCCGGAACCATCCTGGCGCAGCTGCTGCGCGGCATGGCACAGGTGCTGTCCGACGGCACCGCCGACGCCGACGGTCTGCGCCGCGCACTGCGCAGGGCCGCCGAATCGGCGTACCAGGCGGTCGCGCACCCCGTCGAAGGCACGGTCCTCACCGTCGCCACCGCCGCCGCCGAGGCCGCCGGGAGCACGGGCACCACCCCCGCCGAGGTGGCGCGCGCGGCGTACGAAGGGGCGCGCACCGCACTCGACGCGACCCCCCACCAGCTGGCCGTGCTCGGCCGCGCGGGCGTCGTCGACGCGGGCGGGCGGGGTCTGGTGGCCGTGCTCGGCGCCCTGGTCGAAGCGGTCTCGGGCGAGGCCGTCGCCGTACGCAAACGGGAAGCGCCCGCGCCGCTGCCCGCCGCCGACGGCTGCCCGGCGGACGTGGAGCGGGCGGACGCGGTGCCGGAGGGCGGCCCCGCCTTCGAGGTGATCTACCTCCTGGAGGCGGACGACGCGGCGGTGGCCCGGCTGCGGACCCGGCTCGACGGACTCGGGGACTCGCTCGTCGTCGTCGGCGGCGACGGCCTGTGGAACGTGCACGTGCACGTCGACGACGCGGGCGCCGCGGTGGAGGCGGGCGTCGAGGCCGGCCGGCCGTACCGGATCCGCATCACGCACTTCGCCGCCGACCGGATCGCGCCGCCCCGGGAACGCGTCCAGCGCGCGGTCGTCGCGGTCGTCCCCGGCGAAGGACTCGCGGGACTGTGCGCGGAGGCCGGCGCGACCACGGTGCTCGCGCGCCCGGGGGAGCCGCCCGCGAGCGGGGAACTGGCGGAGGCGGTCCGGCGCGCCCACGCGCGCGAGGTCGTCCTGCTGCCCAACGACGCCGACCTGCGGCACACCGCGGCCGCGGCGGCGGAACAGGTCCGTGCCGAAGGGATACGGGTCGCCCTCATCCCGACCCGCGCGGCGGTCCAGGGCATCGCGGCCCTCGCCGTCCACGAACCGGAGCGCCGCTTCGACGAGGACGTCGTCGCGATGACGTCGGCGGCCGGCGCCACCCGCTACGGCGAACTGACCGTCGCCGAACGCCAGTCCTGGACGATGGCCGGCATCTGCCAGGCCGGTGACGTGCTCGGTCTGATCGACGGCGACGTGGTCGTGATCGGCTCCGACCTGACGGCGGCGGCCCGCACGGTCCTGGACCGGATGCTGGCGGCGGGCGGCGAAATGGTCACCCTGGTCCTGGGGGAGGCGGCGCCGGAGGGACTGGCGGAGTACCTGGAGGCGCACGTCCGGGAGTCCCACCTGGCGGTGGACACGGTGACGTACGACGGCGGCCGCCAGTCGTCCCCCCTCCTGATCGGCGTCGAGTAGCGCTTTTCCCGCCCGCTCGGCCCCGGGAGCGGCGCCTCCTGCGGGGGAGCGTGGCCCGTTGTCAGTGGCGTGGTGTGCAATGGATCCCGTGCCCGCGCTCGACGAACCACTCAAGAAGACGCTCGGCGGCACCACCGCGAAGGTGATGGCCGAGCACCTCGACCTGCACACGGTCGGTGACCTGCTGCACCACTACCCCCGGCGGTACGCCGAGCGCGGTGAGCTGACCCAGCTCGCCGACATCCCGCTCGACGAGCACGCCACCGTGGTCGCCCAGGTCGCCGACGCCCGGGTCCTGCGGTTCAACAACGGCAAGGGCCAGCGCTTGGAGGTGACCCTCACCGACGGCAGCGGACGGCTCCAGCTGGTCTTCTTCGGCAAGTCGATCTACCACCACCAGAAGGAACTGCTGCCGGGCCGCCGCGGCATGTTCTCCGGCAAGGTCGGCATGTTCCGCAACATCCGCCAGCTCTCCCACCCGGCGTACGAAATGCTCGGCAAGGACAGCGGCGCCGATGCCGTCGAGGCCTGGGCGAACCAGCTGATCCCGCTCTACCCGGCCTGCTCCCAGATGGAGAGCTGGAAGATCGCCAAGACGGTCGACGTGGTCCTCGCCTCGATGGAGGCCACCGACTGGCAGGAGGTCGCCGACCCCCTGCCGCCCGCCCTGCGCCGGGGCCGCGGTCTCACCGACCTGCCCGACGCGTTCCGCAAGGTCCACCGCCCGCGCACGAAGGCGGACATCGCCGAGGCGCGGGACCGCCTCAAGTGGGACGAGGCGTTCGTCCTCCAGGTGGCGCTCGCCCGGCGCCGGTTCGCCGACACCCAGCTCCCGGCCGTCGCCCGCAGGCCCGCCCCCGGCGGCCTGCTCGACGCGTTCGACGCCAAGCTGCCCTTCACCCTCACCGACGGCCAGCAGAAGGTCTCCGAGGAGATCTTCGACGACCTGGCCACCGACCACCCCATGCACCGCCTCCTCCAGGGCGAGGTCGGCAGCGGCAAGACCATGGTCGCGCTGCGCGCCATGCTCGCCGTCGTCGACGCGGGCGGCCAGGCCGCGATGCTCGCGCCCACCGAGGTGCTCGCCCAGCAGCACCACCGGTCGATCACCGAGATGATGGGCGAGCTGGCCGAGGGCGGCATGCTAGGCGGCGCGGAGCAGGGCACCAAGGTCGTACTGCTCACCGGCTCCATGGGCGTGCCCGCCCGCCGCCAGGCCCTTCTCGACCTGGTGACGGGCGAGGCGGGCATCGTCATCGGTACGCACGCGCTGATCGAGGACAAGGTGCAGTTCCACGACCTCGGCCTGGTCGTCGTCGACGAGCAGCACCGCTTCGGCGTCGAGCAGCGCGACGCCCTGCGCTCCAAGGGCAAGCAGCCCCCGCACCTGCTGGTGATGACGGCGACCCCGATCCCGCGCACGGTCGCGATGACCGTCTTCGGGGATCTGGAGACCTCGGTCCTCGACCAGCTTCCGGCCGGCCGCTCGCCCATCGCCACCCACGTCGTCCCCGCCAAGGACAAGCCGCACTTCCTCGCCCGCGCGTGGGAGCGCGTGCGCGAGGAAGTGGAGAACGGACACCAGGCGTACGTCGTCTGCCCCCGCATCGGCGACGGCGACGACGACCCGAAGGCCGCCAGGGCCGCCAAGCAGAAGCAGGCCGAGGAGGACCCCGAGAAGCGGCTGCCGCTCGCGGTCCTGGAGATCGCCGAGCAGATCGCCGCCGGGCCGCTCAAGGGCCTGCGCGTCGAAGTCCTGCACGGACGGATGCAGCCCGACGACAAGGACGCCGTGATGCGCCGCTTCTCCGCGGGCGAGACGGACGTCCTGGTCGCCACCACCGTCATCGAGGTCGGCGTGAACGTCCCCAACGCCACCGCGATGGTGATCATGGACGCGGACCGGTTCGGCGTGTCGCAGCTGCACCAGCTGCGCGGCCGGGTGGGGCGCGGCGCGGCCCCCGGGCTGTGCCTGCTGGTCAGCGAGGCGCACGAGGCGAGCCCGGCCCGCGCCCGCCTCTCCGCGGTGGCCGCCACCCTCGACGGCTTCGAGCTGTCCCGCATCGATCTCGAACAGCGCCGCGAGGGCGACGTACTCGGCCAGGCCCAGTCCGGTGTCAGATCGTCCCTGCGGATGCTCGCCGTCATCGAGGACGAGGAGGTCATCGTGGCGGCCCGCGAGGAGGCCGTCGGGGTCGTCGCCGACGACCCCGAGCTCGAACGGTTCCCCGAGCTGCGCACCGCCCTCGACGCCCTTCTCGACAAGGAGAGGGAGCAGTATCTCGACAAGGGCTGACAATGAGTGGAGCGGTATCACCTCCGCTCATGACCCATCCACCGCACACGACCCTAGGACCCGACACCCATGACCCGCGTGATCGCCGGCACGGCCGGCGGACGCCGCCTGGCCGTCCCGCCGGGCAACGGCACCCGCCCCACATCCGACCGCGCGCGCGAGGGCCTCTTCTCCACCTGGGAGTCGCTGCTCGGCACGCTCGAAGGCACCAGGATCGCCGACCTGTACGCGGGCTCGGGCGCCGTGGGCCTGGAGGCGCTGTCCCGCGGCGCCGTGCACGCCCTGCTCGTCGAGGCCGACAGCAGGGCCGCCCGCACCGTCCGGGACAACGTCCGTACGCTCGGCCTGCCCGGCGCCGAGGTCAGGGCGGGCAAGGCGGAGCAGATCGTCACGGGCCCGGCCCCCGAAACGCCGTACGACGTGGTGTTCCTCGACCCGCCGTACGCCGTCACCGACGACGATCTTCGCGAGATCCTCCTCACACTCCGCGCCCAGGGCTGGCTCACGGACGATGCCGTCGCCACCGTGGAGCGCAGCACAAGAGGCGGCGAATTCAAGTGGCCCAAGGGGTTCGAGCCACTGCGGGCCCGTCGCTACGGCGAGGGGACGCTTTGGTACGGTCGCGCCGCCGCCAGGTGCGAAGACGCACGATGACCGGACCGGAGAGCGAGGGACTTCAGATGCGCCGCGCAGTCTGTCCCGGGTCATTCGACCCGATCACCAATGGACATCTCGACATCATTGCCCGCGCCTCCAAGCTGTACGACGTCGTACACGTCGCGGTGATGATCAACCAGTCGAAGCAGGGACTGTTCACGATCGAGGAACGGATCGGCCTGATCCGTGAGATCACCGCCGAGTTCGGCAACGTCGAGGTCGAGTCCTTCCACGGCCTCCTCGTCGACTTCTGCAAGGAGCGCGACATCCCGGCCATCGTGAAGGGCCTGCGCGCGGTCAGCGACTTCGACTACGAGCTGCAGATGGCCCAGATGAACAACGGCCTCTCGGGCGTCGAGACCCTGTTCGTCCCCACCAACCCCACCTACAGCTTCCTCTCCTCCAGCCTGGTCAAGGAGGTCGCGGCCTGGGGCGGCGACGTCTCCCACCTGGTCCCCCCGAGGGTCCTCGGCGCGCTCACCGAGCGTCTCGCCCGGAAGTGACGATCTGACGGAACGTCACCAGGTGTCGGACGGGGGCCGTCTGCCCGTACAGTCGTCCCGTCCGTCTCCAGCCGGAAGAACAGGTGGCGAGCACACGGTGGACGTGCAGAAGAAGCTCGACGAGATCGTCGAGGCGGTCGGCAGCGCCCGGTCCATGCCCATGTCGGCCTCGTGCGTGGTGAACCGCGCCGATCTCCTGTCGATGCTCGAAGAGGTGCGCCAAGCCCTCCCCGGCTCCCTCGCGCAGGCCCAGGAGCTGATCGGCGACCGCGAGCAGCTGGCCGAGCGGGCCCGCCAGGAGGCCGAGCGGATCATCGAGTCGGCGCACGCCCAGCGCGGTTCGCTGATCTCCGACACCGAGATCGCCCGGCGTTCCCAGGAAGAGGCCGACCGCATCCTCGGCGAGGCCCGCCGCGAGGCGGAGGAGATCCGCGCCGAGGCCGACGAGTACGTCGACTCCAAGCTCGCCAACTTCGAAGTCGTCCTCACCAAGACCCTCGGCTCCGTCGACCGCGGCCGCGAGAAGCTGCTCGGCAGGGGCCCCGGTCTGGACGACCACGGTTACGCCGACGAGGAGGCCCCGGAGCGCAGCCACGACCCGGAGACGCTGAGGCAGCGCGCGGACGAGTACGTCGACACCAAGCTCGGTGCCTTCGAGGCCGTGCTCTCCAAGACCCTCGACGCGGTCGGCCGCGGCCGGCAGAAACTCCACGGACGGGTGGCTTCGGACGAGCTCGGCGCCCACATGGTGGCCCAGGACGAGGCGGGACAGCAGCACAGCAGCGACGCGGACTTCCTCGCCGACCTGGCCGAGCCGCAGCAGGCCGTGCACGCGCCGCAGATCCCCGCGCAGCAGCCGTACGACCCGTATGCGTACCAGCAGCAGCAGCAGCAGCAGCAGCAGCCGCAGGACCCCTACACGTACCAGCAGCCGCAGGACCCGTACGCCGAGCAGCAGCACGATCCGTACGCGTACCAGCAGCCGGACCCCTACGGCTACCCGCAGCAGGGCTACGACCAGGGCTACGGCGGGCAGCCGGAGACGACCGGTCAGCCCCAGCAGCAACAGGCCGCGCTCGACGAGACCAGCCTCTTCGACACCAGCATGATCGACCTCGATCAGCTGCGGCAGTACGAACAGGGGCGGTAGGGCGCCGGGGTCCGGATTGGGCCCTGAGCGAAGCGTCAAGTATCCTGGCTCTTCGGTCGCGCGTATGCCCGCGATCACTGCTGCCCGCTTCGCTTCCGCGACAGCGACATGGTGGCCTCCCACAGCGAACCGAAAGCAGGAAGACCCCTGAACGCCCACCTCGACCACCGCAACCCCCTCGTGTTCGACACGCACGAGCTGGGCCGGCGTCCCGGTGCGCTCCAGCGGCTGACCCGCTCGGTGGGCGCCCCCAAGGACCTCGGTCTCGACGGGGTCATCGGAGTGCCCGAGGGCGCACCGGTGGATCTCAGGCTCCGCCTCGAATCCGTCATGGAAGGGGTGCTTGTCACAGGCACCGCCCGTGCGACGGCCAAGGGGGAGTGCGTAAGGTGTCTGGAGCCGCTGGAGCTCGACGTTGCAGCGGACTTCCAGGAGATGTTCTCGTACCCTGCCGCCGATGACCGGGGCCGCGCCAAAGCGGAACCGGCCGACGACGACGAGGACGACGAGGACACGCTCTACCTCGAGGACGGTCTGTTCGACCTCGAGTCCGTGCTGCGTGATGCGGTGGTGCTTGCACTGCCGATGCAGCCGGTGTGTCGGGAGGACTGCCCCGGCCTGTGCCCGCAGTGCGGGATCAGGCTGGAAGAGGACCCCGATCACAACCATGACGCCGTCGACATCCGTTGGGCGGCACTGCAAGGACTCGCCGGGACCATCCAGGACGGCGAGAAGGACAACACTGGCGACGCCGCCGAGTCGGGCGTCGACGAGAAGCAGGAGAAGTAGCCGTGGCTGTTCCGAAGCGGAAGATGTCGCGCAGCAACACGCGCCACCGCCGGTCGCAGTGGAAGGCTGCGGTCCCCACCCTGGTTTCGTGTGAGCGTTGCCAGGAGCCGAAGCTGCAGCACATCGCGTGCCCGAGCTGCGGCACGTACAACAAGCGCCAGGTCCTCGAGGTCTGAGCGGCTGGTGAGAGGCACGATGTCTGACGCCAAGGCGGACAACGCCAAGAAGCCGGCGGAGAACACGGCCTCGTCCCACACGCTTCTGGAAGGGCGGCTCGGGTATCAGCTCGAGTCCGCCCTTCTGGTGCGTGCGCTGACCCATCGTTCGTACGCGTACGAGAACGGCGGCCTGCCCACCAACGAGCGTCTGGAGTTCCTCGGGGACTCCGTGCTCGGTCTGGTGGTCACGGACACGCTGTACCGGACCCACCCCGATCTGCCGGAAGGCCAGCTGGCCAAACTGCGGGCCGCGGTGGTCAATTCTCGTGCACTCGCGGAGGTGGGCCGCGGCCTCGAACTCGGCTCCTTCATCCGGCTCGGCCGGGGCGAAGAGGGCACGGGCGGCAGGGACAAGGCATCCATCCTGGCCGACACCCTCGAAGCGGTGATCGGTGCGGTCTACCTCGACCAGGGTCTCGAAGCCGCATCGGAACTGGTGCACCGGCTCTTCGATCCGCTGATCGAGAAGTCTTCGAGCCTCGGTGCGGGCCTGGACTGGAAGACCAGTCTCCAGGAACTCACCGCGAGCGAGGGCCTCGGCGTACCCGAGTACCTCGTCTCGGAGACCGGACCCGACCACGAGAAGACCTTCACTGCTGCTGCCCGCGTCGGTGGTGTCTCGTACGGCACCGGCACCGGCCGCAGCAAGAAGGAAGCGGAACAGCAGGCGGCGGAGTCCGCGTGGCGCGCCATACGCGCGGCTGCGGACGAGCGCGAGGCGGGGGTCGCGGCCACTGCCGAGCCGACGCCCGTGACGGCCACGGCCGACGACGCGACCACGCCGTCGGCTCCGGCCACTGCCTGAGTCACGCAAGCACTGCCCGCTGTGCCCCCTGCCGGATTCCGGCAGGGGGCACAGCGGTATGCTGCATCCGTGCCTGAGCTGCCCGAAGTCGAAGTCGTCCGGCGTGGGCTGGAGCGCTGGGTCACCGGCCGTACCGTCTCCGAAGTGCAGGTGCTGCACCCCCGGTCCGTACGCCGCCACCTCGCGGGCGGTGAGGATTTCGCCGTACGCCTCAAGGGGCACCGCATCGGGGCCGCCCGCCGCCGCGGCAAGTACCTGTGGCTGCCGCTCGAAGACACCGACGCCTCCGTCCTCGGCCACCTCGGGATGAGCGGCCAGCTGCTCGTGCAGCCCGAGTCCGCCCCCGACGAGAAGCACCTGCGCATCCGCGTCCGCTTCGACGACGTGCTCGGTACGGAGCTGCGCTTCGTCGACCAGCGCACCTTCGGCGGGCTCTCGCTGCACGACGATTCCCCGGACGGCCTTCCCGACGTCATCGCGCACATCGCGCGCGACCCCCTGGACCCGCTCTTCGACGACGACGCGTTCTACGCGGCACTGCGCCTGCGCCGTACGACCGTCAAGCGCGCCCTGCTCGACCAGTCGCTGATCAGCGGCGTCGGCAACATCTACGCGGACGAGGCGCTGTGGCGCGCGCGGCTGCACTACGAGCGCCCCACCGCGACCCTCACGCGCCCCCGCGTGACCGAGCTCCTCGGTCACGCCCGGGACGTCATGAACGCCGCGCTCGCCGTCGGCGGCACCAGCTTCGACAGCCTCTACGTCAATGTGAACGGCGAGTCGGGCTACTTCGAGCGGTCCCTGGACGCCTACGGGCGTGAGGACGAGCCCTGCCGTCGCTGCGGTACGGCGATGCGCCGGCGTCCCTGGATGAACCGCTCCAGCTACTTCTGCCCGCGCTGTCAGCGCCCGCCCGTCTCCCGCCGCCCTCGGTAGAGCGCTGCGCGCGCCCCTCGGCCGCCGCACGTCTCGTCGTAACGCGACCGCGCCGTCAGTACCTCCGGCATGCGCCCCTCCACCAGCTCGATGAGGGCGAGCAGCCGTTCTCCGATCTCCTGCCCCAGCGGCGTCAGCTCGTAGTCCACGCGCGGCGGGTTGGTTGGCTGCGCCTGCCTGCTGACGAGGCCGTCGCGCTCCAGCGCGTGCAGCGTCTGGGACAGCATCTTCTCGCTCACCCCGTCGATCCGGCGGCGCAGCTCGTTGAAGCGCAGAGTGCCGCCCTCCCGCAGGGCGCCGACGGTCAGGCTGCCCCAGCGTCCCGTCACGTCCTCCAGCGTGCCGCGCGACGGGCAGAGGCGGGAGAACACGTCGAACGCGAAGTCGCCGCAGGTCTGCTGCGCTGCGCTGTCCACGACGCCGGCATACTTCGAGATGGCGCTAACTTTTAGGTTGCGCTAACTGAAAGTCAGTGCTTTCCTTCTGGTGTCAGCCGTTGAGTAGAAGCCCCGACGAGGAGACCGTCACCGTGACCACCCCCGCTGTTCCGCCCGTCGTCTCGATTGCCTACCACTCCGGCTACGGCCACACGGCCGTCGTCGCCGAGGCCGTCCGGGACGGTGCCGCCGACGCCGGCGCCGCCGTCCACCTGATCAACGTCGACGGGATCACCGACGACCAGTGGGAACTGCTCGACGCCTCCGACGCGATCGTCTTCGGCTCCCCCACCTACATGGGGACCGCCTCCGGCGCCTTCCACCGGTTCGCCGAGGAGACCTCCAAGCGCTGGTTCACCGGGGCCTGGCAGGACAAGCTCGCCGCGGGCTTCACCAATTCCGGCTCGAAGAGCGGCGACAAGCTGCACACGCTCCAGTTCTTCCAGACGCTCGCCGCCCAGCACGCCATGCACTGGGTGAATCTCGGTCTCAAGCCCGGCTGGAACTCCACCGAGGGTTCCGAGAACGACCTCAACCGCCTCGGCTTCTTCTCCGGCGCCGGCGCCCAGACCAATTCCGACGAGGGTCCGGAGGGCGTACACAAGGCGGACATCGCCACCGCCGAGCACCTCGGGCGCCGTGTCGCGCAAACCGCCAAGGTCTTCACGTCGGGCCGGGAAGCCGTCACTGTCTGACCTCCCACGTCTGCACCGATACACGAAAGCGAAGGCCCCCGTCACCATGGGCGGGGGCCTTCGTGCTGTGTGCGTACCGGGTACGAAGCGGGATCAGAAGCCGAAGTTCTGAGTCCACCAGGGGCCGCCGGGGCCCATGTGAACGCCGACGCCCAGCGTCTTGAAGTTGCAGTTGAGTATGTTCGCCCGGTGGCCTTCGCTGTTCATCCAGGAGTCCATCACCGACTCGGCGTCGGTCTGGCCACGCGCGATGTTCTCGCCGCCCAGGCCGTCGATGCCCGCCTTCTCGGCGCGGTCCCAGGGGGTCGCCCCGTCCGGGTCGGTGTGGTCGAAGAAGCCGCGGGCGGCCATGTCCTGGCTGAAGTCCTCGGCGAGCAGGGCCAGCGAGGCGTCGGCCCGGACCGGGGAGCAGCCGGCCTTCGCCCGTTCCTGGTTCACCAGGGCCAGGACGGTGGCCTCGGCGGTGGCTTCGGAGCCGGAGCCGGAGCCGGTGGTGTTGCCGTTCCCGTCGCCCTTCCCGTTCTCCGGGGCCTTCACCGCGGGGGCGGGAGTGCTGCGCTCGGGCTTCGGGCTCTTCCCCGACCCGGCGGGCTTGCCGGCGTCGGTGCGGCTGTCCGTGGCCGTCTGCCGTTCGGAAGGCTTCGCGGACGGCTTGGCCGGCGGCTTGGTGGAGGGCTTCACGGTTTTCGTGGGCTGGGTGGGCTTCGGAGAGGGGGACTTCGACGGCGCGTGCGCACGCCCGTCGCCGCCGGGAGCGGGCGTCGTCACCGTGTCCGTGGGTTCTCCCGTGCTGCCGCCCTGCGACTCGAGCCCGGCCGGACCCTCGGTGCGTACCCGGTCGCCCGCACTGTCACCGCTGATGGAGTAGCTGTCCCCACCGGGCAGCACCCCGGAGGTGACCGCCACGGCGCCCAGGGCCACGGCGGCGGAGACGCCGAGCAGCCCGGTGCGTACGGGAGCGGCCCGCTTCCTCCGGCGGCGCGCGCCGGCCTGGTGCCGGCCTGCCGGGTCGTCCGCGTGCTCTGCTGCGACGGGTCCGGCGGCGGAGCGACGATGGCGTCCCATCTGCTGTGCCTTCCTCATGCTTGCTCGACGTGGTCCACGTCAATGCGATTCACCCGAAAGAGTGAGGCTTATTTCGTCGGGACTGTACGCCATGACGGGTGGGGGTGAAGTGCCTCCTGAGCTATTGGCCGGTTAGCGTGCAGTCATGAACGAAGACGTACGGCTCACCGCTTGGGTGCGCGGTCGAGTGCAGGGAGTGGGCTTCCGCTGGTTCACCAGGGAAAATGCTCTGGAAATCGGAAGGCTCACCGGCTTCGCCCTCAATCTGGACGACGGCCGGGTGCAGGTGGTCGCCGAGGGGCCGCGTGAGAATTGCCACCGTCTGCTGGAGTGGCTGCGCTCCGCCGACACTCCCGGGCGCGTTGACGGAGTGACTGAGATCTGGGGCACACCGCGTGGCGGCTATACGGGCTTCGCGGTCCGCTGACCGGATCCCGGCGTACGGGCTCGCCGGCGCATTCCGGAGATGCCCATGTCAGGGGCCTGGAGCAGAAACGGCCTGGTGGTTGCCAAGAAACGCTTGCCGTGGAAAGCTGCCGAGGTAAGGACGATCTCCACGCCCTCAGGGCCCCGCAGCAGAGGCGACGCCGCGCATTCGCGGCCGCGCCCCCGGGTCGCCCGTCGATACGGGGCGTGATCGTGTTGACCGTCAAACTTTTTGGTGAGACTCTGGAAGCCCCGCGCACCTTAGCTGTTTGGCATTGAGAACAACAGAGATGACAAGCACCGCGGGTGCGATTCCCTCACGACCCACCACCGCTTCGGTCGGTCACTCAGTGTGGAGGCCCATCCATCATGGCAAAGGCGCTTCTCGGTTACGTCGGCGGCTCCGACCCGCGACTCCTCGCCGAGATGCGACGGCTTCAGCAGCGCGTTCAGGATCTTGAGTCCGAGCTCAACCGGATTCAGTCCGAGAACGACGAGCTGAGCGCCGCCGCTCACCACCGCGGAGATTCGCTGCTCGACAGCATCGACATCGACGTACCCCAGGCGGAGCCTGCGCTCACCTGATCGGGTTCGTGGAAGAAGAACCCGTCAGGCTGTCCGTATCAGCCGCTTGAGATCTGCTCAAGATCTATCCAGCAAGACATTGCAAGGGACGCTTCGGCGTCCCTTCTTTCTTTCCGCCGTCCGGCGCCGGGCCTCCCCTTACCGTCTGATGTGCCCTGCGCGTTCATGAGTGAAACCGCCGGTGAAAGGTAGAGTGCGGCGGTGCATCTCAAGGCCATGACTCTCCGCGGTTTCAAATCCTTCGCATCGGCCACAACACTTCGGTTCGAACCAGGCATCACCTGCGTCGTGGGACCCAATGGTTCGGGCAAGTCCAACGTGGTGGACGCGTTGTCCTGGGTGATGGGGGAGCAGGGAGCGAAGTCGCTACGCGGCGGCAAGATGGAGGACGTCATCTTCGCCGGGACGACCGGGCGGCTGCCGCTCGGCCGTGCCGAGGTCTCGCTGACCATCGACAACTCCGACGGCGCGCTGCCCATCGACTACGCCGAAGTGACCATTACGCGGATCATGTTCCGCAACGGCGGCAGCGAATATCAGATCAATGGCGATACGTGCCGACTGCTCGATATCCAGGAGTTGCTCTCCGACTCCGGTATCGGGCGGGAGATGCATGTGATCGTCGGGCAGGGCCGGCTCGACTCCGTACTGCATGCCGATCCGATGGGGCGCAGGGCTTTCATCGAGGAGGCCGCGGGTGTTCTCAAGCACCGCAAGCGGAAAGAGAAGGCGCTGCGCAAGCTGGACGCGATGCAGGCGAATCTCTCGCGCATACAGGATCTGACCGATGAGCTGCGGCGGCAGCTCAAGCCGCTGGGGCGGCAGGCCGCGGTGGCGCGGCGGGCCGCCGTCATCCAGGCGGACCTGCGCGACTCCCGGCTGCGGCTGCTCGCCGACGACCTGGTGAAGCTGCGCGACGCACTGCGCACGGAGCTCGCCGACGAGGCGGCGCTCAAGGAGCGCAAGGATGTGGCCCAGGCACAGCTGGAGGCCGCGCTGGCGCGCGAGGCCGAGCTGGAGGAGGAGGTGCGCCGCCTCGCGCCGCGACTGCAGCGGGCGCAGCAGAGCTGGTACGAACTGTCGCAGCTGGCCGAGCGGGTGCGTGGCACGGTCTCGCTCGCCGAAGCCCGGGTGAAGAGCGCTACGGCCGCTCCGGAGGAGGAACGGCGCGGCCGGGGATTCAGGGATCCCGAAAGCATGGAGCGCGAGGCCGCCAGGATCCGCGAGCAGGAGGCGGAGCTGGAAGCCGCGCTGGAGGCGGCGCAGCGGGCGCTGGACGAAACGGTCGAGCACCGGGCCGGACTCGAACAGGAGTTGGCCGCCGAGGAGCGCAGGCTCAAGGACGCCGCCCGTGCCATCGCCGACCGGCGCGAGGGCCTCGCCCGGCTGAGCGGCCAGGTCGACGCGGCCCGCAGCCGGGCCGGTTCGGCCCAGGCCGAGATCGACCGCCTGGCCGCCGCGCACGAGGGCGCCCAGCAGCGGGCCGCCGCCGCGCAGGAGGAGTACGAACAGCTCAGGGCCGAGGTGGAGCAGCTGGACGCGGGCGACGCCGACCTGACGGAGCAGTACGAAGCGGCCCGGCGGGAGCTCGCCGGGGCGGAGGCCGCGCTCACAACCGCCCGGGAGGCGGCCACCTCCAGCGAGCGCCGGCGGGCCGCGGCATCCGCCCGGCACGACGCGCTCGCCCTGGGGCTGCGGCGCAAGGACGGCACGGGCGCGCTGCTCGGAGCGCGGCCCCGGCCGGCCGGTCTGCTGGGCCCGGCGGCGGAGCTCCTCACGGTGGCCCCGGGCTTCGGGATCCCCGTCGCGGCGGCGCTCGGCGCCGCCGCGGACGCGATCGCGGTGACCGACCCGGCCACGGCCGCCGACGCGATCCGGCTCCTGCGCAAGCAGGACGCGGGCCGGGTGGTCCTCCTGCCGGGCAGTACCTCACCGCAGCCGGGCGCAGGTGTCCCCGCCCAGGCCATGGCGCCCGCCCGGGCCGGGACGGACGACGGCCCCGGGGACGTACCCGGGCAGGGAGACGCGTCCGCGCGGGCGGACCACGGCCCCCGGCCGGGCCGTCCCGAAGACGCCCCCGGCGCACCGGCCGCGGAAGGTGCGGTGGCGGTCGCGCCCCGTCGTGCGGCCGGGCGGACGCGGGCCGTCGCCGACCTCGTGCGGGGGCCCGCGGAGCTGATGCCCGCCGTGCGGCGGCTCGTACGGGACATGGTCGTCGTCGGGACGCTGGAGGACGCCGAGGATCTGGTCGCCGAACACCCCGGGCTGATCGCTGTGACCGCCGAGGGCGATGTCCTCGGGGCGTACTTCGCGCAGGGCGGGTCGGCCGGGGCGCCGAGTCTGCTGGAGGTGCAGGCATCCGTCGACGAGGCCGCCGCCGAGCTGGCGGAGCTGGCCGTGCGGTGCGAGGAGCTGGCCGGGGCGCAGCACCGCGCAGGGGAGCGGCGGGACGCGGCTGCCGCGCTCGTGGAGGAGCTGACGGAGCGGCGCCGGGCCGCCGACCGGGAGAAGTCCGGGGTCGCGCAGCGGCTCGGGCGGCTCGCCGGGCAGGCACGCGGCGCGGCGGACGAGGCCGAGCGGTCGGCCGCTGCCGCCGCCGGGGCCCGCGACGCGCTGGAGCGCGCCACCGAGGAGGCGCAGGAGCTGGCGGAACGGCTGCTGGTGGCCGAGGAGTCCTCTCCCTTCGGCGACGAGGGGGAGGACGGGCCGGACACTTCCGTACGGGACCGGCTGGCCGCCGACGGGGCCGAGGCCCGCCGGACGGAGATGGAGGCCAGGCTCCAGGTCCGTACGCACGAGGAGCGGGTGAAGGGCCTCGCCGGACGGGCGGACGCACTCGACCGGGGGGCGCGCGCCGAGCGCGAGGAGCGGGCGCGCGCCGAGCAGCGGCGCGCGCGGCTGCGGCACGAGGCACAGGTGGCGGGGGCCGTCGCGTCGGGAGCGCGTCAGCTGCTGGCCCACGTCGAGGTCTCGCTCGTACGGGCCGGTGAGGAGCGCGGCGCGGCCGAAGCGGCCAAGGCGGAGCGCGAGCGCGAACTCGTGGCGGAGCGCGACCGCGGCCGGGACCTGAAGGGCGAGCTCGACAAACTGACTGATTCGGTTCACCGCGGTGAGGTACTCGGCGCGGAGAAGCGGCTGCGCATCGAGCAGCTGGAGGCCAGGGCGCTGGAGGAACTGGGCGTGGAACCGGTGGCACTGGTGGCGGAGTACGGGCCCGACCGGCCCGTGCCGCCGTCACCGCCGGCCGAGGGCGGGGAGGTGCCGGAGGACCCGGAGGACCGCCGCAACCAGCCGCGGCCGTTCGTGCGCGCGGAGCAGGAGAAGCGCCTCAAGGCGGCCGAACGGGCGTACCAGCAGCTCGGAAAGGTGAATCCGCTCGCCCTGGAGGAGTTCGCGGCGCTGGAGGAGCGTCACAAGTTCCTCTCCGAACAGCTTGAAGACCTGAAGAAGACGCGCACCGATCTGATGCGGGTGATCAAAGAGGTCGACGAGCGCGTCGAGCAGGTCTTCAGCGAGGCGTTCCGGGACACCGCGAGGGAGTTCGAGGGGGTCTTCGCGCGGCTCTTCCCGGGCGGCGAGGGCCGGCTGATCCTGACGGATCCCGACAACATGCTCACCACGGGGGTCGAGGTCGAGGCCAGGCCGCCGGGCAAGAAGGTGAAGCGGCTCTCGCTGCTCTCCGGCGGAGAGCGGTCGCTGACCGCGGTGGCCATCCTGGTGTCGATCTTCAAGGCCAGACCGAGTCCGTTCTATGTGCTGGACGAGGTCGAGGCCGCGCTCGACGACACCAATCTCCAGCGGCTGATCGGGATCATGGAAGAGCTCCGGGAGAGTTCCCAGCTGATCGTGATCACTCATCAGAAGCGGACGATGGAAGTGGCCGACGCGCTGTACGGCGTCTCCATGCAGGGGGACGGCGTCTCCAAGGTCATTAGCCAGCGTCTTCGCTGACAGCCCTCATTAGTCTTCAAAACTTGAACACAGGCCACCACGTCGTGGTCACGAAATTCACTAGCTCTTCCTCTTGACTTCGAAACTTGAAGGCATAGTCTCGGCAACGTCGTTTTTACCTTCAAGTGGTGGGCCACTCGATGTTGTGCCCCACTTGGAGTGCTTGCCCCCCACGCCAGGCAACGCGGCCAGGCACCAGGAGTTAATGTGACCAGCACTGCGCAACCACCGGCGTCCGGAGCCCGCGAAGCCCACCCGGATCACCTCGGCCACGTCATTTTCATCACGGCCGCGGCCGCGATGGGCGGTTTCCTCTTCGGATACGACAGCTCCGTCATCAACGGCGCGGTCGAAGGCATCCGAGGCAAGTACGACGTGGGGTCCGCGACCCTCGCGCAGGTCATCGCCATCGCTCTGATCGGCTGCGCCATCGGCGCCGCCACCGCGGGCCGCATAGCCGACCGCATCGGCCGTATCCGCGTCATGCAGATCGCGGCCGCGCTGTTCACGATCAGCGCCGTCGGCTCCGCGCTTCCCTTCGCCCTGTGGGACCTCGCCTTCTGGCGGGTCCTCGGCGGCATCGCCATCGGCATGGCCTCGGTCATCGGCCCCGCCTACATCGCAGAGGTCGCCCCGCCGGCGTACCGGGGCCGCCTCGGCGCCTTCCAGCAGGCCGCCATCGTCATCGGCATCGCCGTCTCCCAGCTCGTCAACTGGGGCATCCTCAACCTCGCCGACGGCGACCAGCGCGGCAAGCTGCTCGGCATCGAAGCCTGGCAGGTCATGCTCGGCGTCATGGTGGTCCCGGCCGTGCTCTACGGTCTGCTCTCCTTCGCCATCCCCGAGTCGCCGCGCTTCCTGATCTCCGTGGGCAAGGTCGGCAAGGCCAAGGAGATCCTGGCCGACGTCGAGGGCAAGAACGTCGACCTCGACCTGCGCGTCTCCGAGATCGAGCACGCGATGCGCAGCGAGCACAAGTCCACGTTCAAGGACCTGCTCGGCAGCCGCTTCGGCTTCCTGCCCATCGTCTGGGTCGGTATCGGCCTCTCGGTCTTCCAGCAGCTCGTCGGCATCAACGTCGCGTTCTACTACTCCGCGACGCTGTGGCAGTCGGTCGGCATCAACCCGAGCGACTCGTTCTTCTACTCGTTCACGACGTCGATCATCAACATCGTCGGCACCGTGATCGCCATGATCTTCGTCGACCGGATCGGCCGCAGGCCGCTCGCGCTCATCGGCTCGACCGGCATGGCGCTCGCCCTGGCCTTCGAGGCCTGGGCCTTCTCCGCGAACCTGGTCGACGGCAAGCTGCCGCACACCGAGGGCATCGTCGCGCTGATCGCGGCCCACGTCTTCGTGCTCTTCTTCGCCCTCTCGTGGGGCGTCGTGGTCTGGGTCTTCCTGGGCGAGATGTTCCCGAACCGGCTCCGCGCCGCCGCGCTCGGTGTCGCCGCCTCCGCGCAGTGGATCGCCAACTGGGCGATCACCGCGAGCTTCCCGAGCCTCTCCGAGTGGAACCTCTCGGGAACGTACGTGATCTACACAGTCTTCGCCGTGCTCTCGATCCCCTTCGTGCTCAAGTTCGTGAAGGAGACCAAGGGCAAGGCGTTGGAGGAGATGGGTTAATCCCCGCTGCCCGTCTCCTCGACCACGGAACTGCCCCGGCTCAGCTTCTGAGCCGGGGCAGCCGTGTCGTGTCGTGGTCGCGTCGGCCGTGTCGCGTCAGACGGACAGGCTTCCGACGGGCTCGGCCTCGCGCCCGTCCCCGGGCCGCGGCTCCGGAGTCGCGGCCGGTGCCACGGGCTTCGTCCTCGGCAGCACCGCGTACAGCAGCGCCGCCACGACGACCGTCGCCGCCCAGCCCAGGCCGTTGCGCCCGATCCAGGAACCGGCGAGCGGCCCGGTGAACCAGTCGACCTTGGTGAACAGCAGGCCCGCCACCAGGGCGACGCCCCACGCCACCATGGCCTGCCAGGCGAAACCGGCCCGGTACCAGTAGCCACTGGTGCGGGTGGTGTCCATGAGCGCCTCACCGTCGTATGTGCGACGGCTGAGCATGTCCACACCGAAGACGCCGATCCACGCGGAGAACGCCACGGCCAGCAGCGTCAGGAAGGAGATGAACGAGCCGAAGAAGCTCGTCGCCACCACCATCAGGAGAAAACCGAAGATCAGGCTGATGACCGCGTTGACACTCACGGCCCAGGCGCGCGGCACCTTGATGCCCAGCGTCTGCGCGGTGAATCCGGCCGAGTACATCGACATCGAGTTGATCAGCAGCATGCCGATCAGGGCGATCAGCAGGTACGGAACGGCGATCCAGGTCGGCAGCAGCTCGCCGATGAAGGACACCGGGTCGGCGGCCGACGCCAGGTCCGGCGTACTGACGGCCATGACCGCGCCCATCACGACCATCGGCAGCACGACGACGCCCGCGCCGCCGATGGTCGTGGAGACCAGGGCCTTGCCCGACGCCGTACGCGGCAGATAGCGCGTGAAGTCCGGGCCCGAGGGGACCCAGCTGATGCCGCCGGCCGCGATGGTGCCGATACCCGCGATCATCATCGCGGTGGAACCGGCGGGCTTGGCGAACACGGCGGACCAGTCGGTGCCGGCGATCAGATGGACCAGCACGAGCACGCTGAAGGCGCCGAAGAGGTACGTCGACCAGGTGCTGCACCGGCGCAGGGCGTTGATGCCCAGGCCCGACACCAGGAAGGTGCAGCCGACGAAGAGCAGCAGCGTCACGATGATCAGCGTGGTGTTGCTCTTGATGCCGAAGAGCAGATCGAGCACGGTCAGCACGGCGTACGCCCCGGTCACCGCGTTGATCGTCTCCCAGCCCCAGCGCGCGACCCAGATCAGCGAGCCGGGGAAGAGGTTGCCGCGCTGGCCGAACACCGCCCTGGAGAGTGCCATGCCGGGGGACCCGCCGTGCTTGCCCGCGATCGAGATCAGGCCGACGAGCCCGTACGAGACGACGGGCCCGGCGACGGCCACGGCCAGCACCTGCCAGAAATTCAGGCCGTTGAAGACGACCAGGCCCGCGCCCATGGTGAGCAGGAGCACGCTGATGTTGGCGGCGACCCAGGTGGGGAAGAGCTCGCGGACGCGGCCCGAGCGCTCGTGGTCGGGAACGGGCTCGAGACCGCGGGTCTCTATCGCGCCCTCGGACTCGGGGGCAGAGGCTTCAGGCATGGGGGAACTCCGTGCAGTGGTGGGGGGATCAACAGCATCTTACGGGCACAGCGGCGCACGCTCCCCCAAAAGGTCCAAATCCACACCATGCACCTCGTGTGATCCTCCGAGGATCCTCCCCGGGTGCAGGTGTGGCTGATACTGGATGGGTTATGGAAATCGTCATCCTTGCTGTAGTCATCGCCCTGGTCGCGATCGGCGCGATCAGCGGGCTCGTGGTCAGCAGCCGCAAGAAGAAGCAGCTGCCGCCCCAGGCGCCGCCGAGCACGCCGACCATCACCGCTCCGCCCGCCGAACCGCAGGTCGGCGAGGACGCGGCGCCACCGCGCGACGAAGCGCGCCGGACCATCGAGGAGGTGGACCTCCCGGACGCGTCGACCGCCGTCAAGGAGCCCGTCGCCGTCGAGGATCCGGTCGTCGCCGAACCCGTCGCGCCCGAGATCGAGATCCCCGAGCCCACCGCCGGCCGCCTGGTGCGGCTGCGCGCCCGGCTCGCCCGCTCGCAGAACACGCTCGGCAAGGGTCTGCTGACCCTGCTCTCCCGCGAACACCTCGACGAGGACACCTGGGAGGAGATCGAGGAAACGCTGCTCACCGCGGACGTCGGCGTCGCCCCGACCCAGGAACTGGTCGACCGGCTGCGTGAGCGCGTACGGGTGCTCGGCACGCGTACGCCGGGCGACCTGCGCCTCCTGCTCCGCGAGGAGCTGCTGAACCTGCTCGGTACGGACATGGACCGGGCGGTGAAGACCGAGGGCGGCCTGGACACCCCGGGCGTGGTCATGGTCGTCGGCGTCAACGGCACCGGCAAGACCACCACCACCGGCAAGCTCGCCCGCGTCCTGGTGGCCGACGGCCGCAGCGTGGTGCTCGGCGCCGCGGACACCTTCCGCGCCGCCGCCGCCGACCAGCTCCAGACCTGGGGCGAAAGGGTCGGCGCGCGCACGATCCGCGGCCCGAGGGCGGCGACCCGGCGTCGATCGCCTTCGACGCGGTGAAGGAAGGCATCGCCGAGGGCGCCGACGTCGTACTCATCGACACGGCGGGACGGCTGCACACCAAGACCGGGCTCATGGACGAACTCGGCAAGGTCAAGCGCGTCGTGGAGAAGCACGGCCCGCTCGACGAGGTGCTGCTGGTGCTGGACGCGACGACCGGACAGAACGGCCTGGTGCAGGCGCGGGTGTTCGCCGAGGTCGTGGACATCACCGGCATCGTGCTGACGAAGCTGGACGGCACGGCCCGGGGCGGCATCGTGATCGCGGTCCAGCGCGAGCTCGGCGTACCGGTGAAGCTGGTCGGCCTGGGGGAGGGCGCGGACGACCTCGCGCCGTTCGAGCCGGAGGCGTTCGTCGACGCGCTCATCGGCGACTAGCCCGAGGCTCCGCCCCGGACGCCGGTCCCGGCTGTAGGCCGGTCCCCGATCGCCGGACGAGCTCCATGCGGGCCGTCCGGCGATTGCCGTTGCCGGTGTGCCGTTACGCCGGGGAACGGTGTGCGATGTACGCCAGCGTTCCCAGCAGCAGCCGGGCCTGCGGCGGTGACTGCGCCGTGTCCAGCGCCGGGGGCGGAGCCAGCGGACCGGACCGAGGCCGCCGAGATCGGACGGCGGTGCCACGATGTGGTCGCCGGGGCCCAGCCCGCGCAGATCGAGGTCCGCGTCGTCCCAGCCCATCCGGTAGAGCAGCCGGGGAAGCTCGGCGGCTGCTCCCGGGGCGACGAAGAAGTGGGCCCGGCCGTCCGGCGTCGCGGCCACCGGTCCCAGCGGCAGCCCCATCCGTTCCAGCCGTACGAGCGCCCGGCGCCCGGCGGCCTCGGCGACCTCGATGACGTCGAACGTACGACCCACGGGCAGCAGTACCGCCGCGCCGGGGAACCCGGACCAGGTCTTGGCGACCTCGTCGAGGGAGGCGCCCGCGGGGACTTCGGGTGCGAAGGCCAGCGGATGGGCGCCCGGCGCCCGGCACGCCGTGTCGCCGCACGAGCAGTGCCGTGCTCCGGCGCGGGCGGAAGCGGGCCTCGCCGGGGCGGAGCCGGCCGGACCCGCTGCCGATGCTCTGGCGCCGGGCACCACCGCCCAGCCCCACAGCCCGGCGTACTCGGCCACCGTTGTGCAGTCCGGCATGCGGTCGCGGCGCCGTGAGCCGGACAGTGTCTCCCGGCCGATCGTGAAGCCCATACCCCCTCCAACGGTTCGAGCGCACCGGCGGTTACGCACCGGATCCGTATCGTGACGCTCCGTCGCGCCCGGACCGGTCCGGCGGCACACAGTGTCGTGAGAGGTGGTGCGGACCAGGTCGCACGCCCTGGCGTGCATCGCTCCGCCGACTCTCGATCGTCGTATGTCAAGTGAAGCGCGCTCGACCCCGGGAGAGTTCATTCGAAGGGGTGGCGAATGGTGGCGTTTATGGAAACGCCATGGCGGATGGGTGATCGTAGGATTACTTTCGGTGCACGAACCCTCCGGAGATCACGACACGTGCGGGTATGCCGGAGGCAAGCCGGTTCCGTGTTCGAGAGGGCATTCCTCGGACGGCAGGCCGTGACTCGCGGCATTCTGTTACGGGTTCGCGCATAGAGGTTTCAGTGGATGGGAGCGTTCCAGTGGGCGGCAGTGGCGCAGGCGGTACGAACGCTGGAAAGCGCCCGAACGAGCAACTGGGCTCGTGGTTCGTGCGCAGCGGCTGGTCGAAGGGCGAGCTCGCACGCCAAGTGAACCGCAGAGCGCGCCAGATGGGCGCGCACCACATCAGCACGGACACCTCACGCGTGCGCCGCTGGCTGGACGGCGAGCAGCCGCGCGAGCCGATCCCGCGCATCCTCTCCGAGCTCTTCTCCGAGCGGTTCGGCAGCGTCGTCGCCATCGAGGACATCGGTCTGCGCTCCGCCCACCAGTCACCCTCCGTGTCCGGAGTCGACCTGCCCTGGACGGGCCCCCAGACGGTCGCCCTGCTCAGCGAGTTCTCACGCAGCGACCTGATGCTCGCGCGGCGCGGCTTCCTCGGGACCTCGCTGGCGCTCGCCGCGGGGCCCGCCCTCATCGAGCCCATGCAGCGCTGGCTCGTCCCCGGGCCCCCGGCGGCCCCGACCGCCCGGAGGCGGCCGCGCCCTCGCGGCGGCCGTCCCGGCTCTCGGGGCCGGAACTGGACCTGCTGGAGTCCACGACCATGATGTTCCGCCAGTGGGACGCCCAGTGCGGCGGCGGGCTGCGGCGCAAGGCCGTCGTCGGACAGCTCCACGAAGTCACGGACCTGCTCCAGGAACCGCAGCCGGGGGCCACGTCCAGGCGGCTCTTCAAATGCGCCGCCGAACTGGCCGAGCTGGCCGGCTGGATGAGCTACGACGTGGGCCTGCACCCCACGGCGCAGAAGTACTTCGTGCTCGCCCTGCACGCCGCCAAGGAAGCCGGTGACAAGCCGTTCGGCAGTTACGTCCTGTCGAGCATGAGCCGTCAGATGATCCACCTCGGCCGCCCCGACGACGCGCTGGAACTCGTCCACCTCGCGCAGTACGGCAGCCGAGACTGCGCCACGCCCCGGACCCAGGCGATGCTGTATGCGATGGAGGCCCGCGCCTACGCCAACATCGGCCAGCCCAGCAAGTGCAAGCGGGCCGTCCGGATGGCCGAGGACACCTTCGCGGACGCCGGCCTGGACGGCGAGCCCGAGCCCGACTGGATCCGTTTCTTCTCCGAGGCCGAACTCAACGGCGAGAACGCCCACTCGTACCGCGACCTGGCCTATGTCGCCGGACGCAGCCCCACCTACGCCTCGCTCTCCGAGCCCGTCATGGAGCGCGCGGTGGAGCTCTTCGGCAAGGACGACGAACACCAGCGTTCGTATGCACTGAACCTCATCGGCATGGCCACCGTGCATCTGTTGAAACGCGAACCCGAACAGTCCGTCGTACTGGCCGAAAAGGCCCTCGCGGTCGCCAGACGCGTCCGTTCCGAGCGGGTGAACAACCGGCTCCGCAAGACCGTCGACACCGCTGCCAGGGACTTCGGCGACGTCGCCGAAGTCCTCGATCTCACCGACAGGCTCGCAGCCCAGCTGCCCGAAGCCGCGGAAGCGGTCTGAGAGCCCGGCCCGCGCCGCCCCATGCGCCGGTCGCGGCCGGCCACCCCGTAAAGCCCGACTCGGCTCCCCCGCGCCAGGCCAGCAGGGTGGCGGTCGCGACCGGTTTTCGCTGTGCGGCGCCTGCCGTGGGCAGAGGGTATCGACGGCCGACGGCCCCGGTCCGGCGGTTCACCCGTACGTAACACGCACGACCTCTTCGTCACTGGTGCGAAACATCGGGTGGCATCGGCCGAAACCGCCCTGCGCCAACCTCATGGCCCATAAGCGGCGCACCCCTTTGCTGCCGAACCGGCCACCAGGCCGGCAGGCCACCAGGCTCCGCCCCCGCACGGGCCGCACCGACGACGAGGAGACGCCGATGCCTCCAGGCATCACGACGCTTGCCGCAGACAAGATCGAACTGTCTGCCGCCAATACCGGCTTCATGCTCATCTGTTCCGCCCTGGTGATGCTCATGACGCCGGGCCTGGCCTTCTTCTACGGAGGCATGGTCCGCGTCAAGTCCACCCTGAACATGCTGATGATGAGCTTCATCAGCCTCGGGATCGTCACGATCCTCTGGGTGCTGTACGGCTTCAGCCTCGCCTTCGGCACCGACATCGGCTCGGTCGTCGGCTGGTCCTCGGAGTACGTCGGACTGAGCGGCATCGGAGTCACCGAGCTGTGGGACGGCTACACCATCCCGGTCTACGTCTTCGCGGCCTTCCAGCTGATGTTCGCGATCCTCACCCCCGCCCTGATCAGCGGCGCCCTGGCGGACCGCGTCAAGTTCACCGCCTGGGCGCTGTTCGTCGCCCTGTGGGTCACCGTCGTCTACTTCCCGGTCGCACACTGGGTGTGGGGCACCGGCGGCTGGCTCTTCGAGATGGGCGTCATCGACTTCGCGGGCGGCACGGCCGTCCACATCAACGCCGGCGCCGCGGCGCTCGGCGTCATCCTCGTCATCGGAAAGCGCGTCGGCTTCAAGAAGGACCCGATGCGCCCGCACAGCCTGCCGCTGGTGATGCTCGGCGCCGGGCTCCTGTGGTTCGGCTGGTTCGGCTTCAACGCCGGCTCCTGGCTGGGCAACGACGACGGTGTCGGCGCCGTGATGTTCCTCAACACCCAGGTCGCCACCGCCGCCGCCATGCTCGCCTGGCTGGCGTACGAGAAGATCCGGCACGGTTCGTTCACCACCCTGGGCGCAGCCTCCGGCGCCGTCGCGGGCCTCGTCGCGATCACTCCGGCCGGCGGCTCCGTCAGCCCGCTCGGCGCGATCGCCGTCGGCGTCATCGCCGGTCTGCTGTGTGCGATGGCCGTCGGCCTCAAGTACAAGCTGGGTTACGACGACTCCCTGGACGTCATCGGCGTCCACCTCGTCGGCGGCATCGCCGGCTCCCTCCTCGTCGGCTTCTTCGCCACCGGCGGCGTCCAGTCCGACGCCAAGGGCCTCTTCTACGGCGGCGGGCTCGACCAGCTCGGCAAGCAGGCCGTGGGCGTCTTCGCCGTACTGGCCTACTCTCTGGTGGTCTCCGCGCTCCTCGCCTTCGTCATCGACAAGGTGATGGGGATGCGGGTCCCCGAGGACGACGAGGTCTTGGGCATCGACCAGGTCGAACACGCCGAGACCGCATACGACTTCAGCGGAGCGGGCGGCGGTTCGGCCTCCCGCACGGCCGTGTCCGAGCCCGGCCGGACCGACAGGGCGGGCGCCGCGACGCAGAACAAGAAGGTGGACGCATGAAGCTCATCACCGCGGTCGTGAAGCCGCACCGGCTCGACGAGATCAAGGAGGCCCTCCAGGCCTTCGGAGTCCAGGGACTCACGGTCACCGAGGCCAGCGGATACGGCCGCCAGCGCGGTCACACCGAGGTCTACCGCGGCGCCGAGTACACGGTCGACCTCGTACCGAAGATCCGGATCGAGGTGCTGGTCGAGGACGGTGACGCCGAACAGCTCATCGACGTGGTGGTGAAAGCCGCCCGTACCGGCAAGATCGGTGACGGCAAGGTGTGGAGCGTGCCGGTCGAGACGGCGGTCAGGGTACGGACCGGCGAACGCGGCCCGGACGCCCTCTGACCGGACGTCCTGGTACCGGAACGCACAGAACGGGAGCTGCTGGGTGACGAGTGTTGAAGTGACCACCGAACCGTCCGACGACTCGGGACCCAGCGGCTACGCGGCGGCCCGGCTGAGACTTCTCCAGGAGAAGTCGCGGTCCGGGCCGCCGCGCCGTTCCGGCCTCGCCCGGCTGACCGACGACTGGCTGGGCGCGCTGTTCACCACGGCCGCCCTCGAAACGGGGGTCCGCGGCGCGGCCCTCGTCGCCGTCGGCGGATACGGCCGGGGCGAGTTGTCGCCGCGCAGCGACCTCGACCTCCTCCTCCTGCACGACACAAGCGCCGACAAGGCCGCGATCGCGGCCCTCGCCGACCGCGTCTGGTACCCGGTGTGGGACCTGGGCATCGCCCTCGACCACTCCGTACGCACGCCCGCCGAGGCCCGTGCCACCGCCGGCGAGGACCTCAAAGTGCACCTCGGACTCCTCGACGCCCGGCACGTCGCCGGCGACCTCGGCATCACCGCGGGACTGCGCAGCGCCGTACTCGCCGACTGGCGCAACCTCGCCCCCAAGCGGCTGCCCGAGCTCCACGAGCTCTGCCAGGAACGAGCCGTACGTCAGGGCGAACTGCAGTACCTCCTCGAACCCGACCTCAAGGAGGCGCGCGGCGGTCTGCGCGACGCCACCGCCCTGCGCGCCGTCGCCGCCTCCTGGCTCGCCGACGCCCCGCGCGAGGGCCTCGACGCGGCGCGGCGCCGGCTCCTCGACGTACGCGACGCGCTGCACCTGACCACCGGACGCGCCACCGACCGCCTCGCCCTCCAGGAGCAGGACCAGGTCGCCGCCGAGCTCGGTCTGCTGGACGCCGACACCCTGCTGCGCGAGGTGTACGAAGCGGCGCGCACCATCTCCTACGCCGGCGACGTCACCTGGCGCGAGGTGAACCGGGTCCTGCGCGCCCGGTCGCTGCGCCCCCGGCTGCGCGCCATGCTCGGCAGCAGGACCCCTCCCACCGACCGCACCCCGCTCGCGGAAGGAGTCGTCGAGCAGGACGGCGAGGTGGTGCTCGCCCGCACCGCGCGCCCCGAGCGCGACGCCGTGCTCCCGCTGCGGGCCGCCGCCGCCGCGGCCCAGTCGGGGCTGCCCGTCTCCCTGCACGCCGTACGCCGCCTCGCGGCCGTCGCCAAGCCGCTGCCCGTGCCCTGGCCGGCCGAGGCGCGCGAGGAACTCGTCACCCTCCTCGGCGCGGGTGAGGCGGCCGTCGGGGTGTGGGAGGCGCTGGAGGCCGAGGGGCTCATCACCCGGCTGCTGCCGGACTGGGAACGGGTGCGGTGCCGCCCGCAGCGCAACCCCGTCCACACCTGGACCGTCGACCGGCACCTGGTCGAAACGGCCGTACGGGCCTCCGCGCTCACCCGCCGGGTCGGGCGCCCCGACCTGCTGCTGACCGCCGCCCTGCTGCACGACTTCGGCAAGGGCTGGCCCGGTGACCACTCGGTGGCCGGCGAGATCATCGCCCGCGACATCGCCACCCGGATCGGCTTCGACCGCGCGGATGTCGGCGTGATCGCCACGCTCGTACGCCACCACCTCCTCCTCGTCGAGACCGCGACCCGGCGCGACCTGGACGACCCGGCCACCGTCCGTTCGGTGGCCGACGCGGTCAAGGCGACCGGCACCCTCGAACTCCTGCACGCCCTCACCGAGGCCGACGCGCTGGCCACCGGGCCCGCCGCCTGGTCCACCTGGCGCGCCTCGCTCGTCGCCGACCTGGTGAAACGCGTCGCCGCCGTCCTCGCGGGCGAAGCCCCGGCCGAGCCCGAACCCGCCGCCCCCAGCGCCGAACAGGAACGCCTCGCCGTCGAGGCGTTCCGTACCGGCGGGCCCGTCCTCTCGCTGCGCGCACAGCCCGAGGGCCACCGGGAGGACGCGGCCGAGGAGCCGGAGCCGCTCGGCGTCGAGCTGCTGATCGCCGTACCGGACCAGCCAGGTGTCCTGCCCGCGGTGGCCGGCGTACTGGCGATGCACCGGCTGACCGTACGCACGGCGGAACTGCGGGCCGCCGAACTCCCGCCCTCGGTGGTGGCCGGAGCCCCGCCGTCGCGGGCCGGCGTACTGCTGCTCGACTGGCGGGTGGCGGCGGAGTACGGATCGCTGCCCCAGGCCAGCCGGCTGCGCGCCGATCTCGTGCGCGCCCTGGACGGCTCGCTCGACATCCCGGCCCGCCTCGCGGAGCGGGAGCGCGCGTACGAGAAGAACCCGCGCAGGCGGGGCGCACAGGCCCCGCCGCCCCGTGTGACGGTCGCCCCCGCCGGGTCCCGGCTCGCGACGGTGATCGAGGTGCGCGCACAGGACGCCCCGGGCCTGCTGCACCGCATCGGCCACGCCCTGGAGTCGGCGAAAGTGCGGGTGCGCAGCGCGCACGTCTCGACCCTGGGCGCGAACGCGGTCGACGCCTTCTACGTCACGGGGCCCGAAGGCGCCCCGCTCCCGGAGATCGAGGCGGCCGAGGTGGCCGGGGCACTGGAGGGCGCGCTCCGCTGAGGGGCGGGGGCGGGCCGGGGGCAGACCCCACCGCGGACGGACAGATACCCTGGGGGCATCTGTGTCCACCCGTCCCCCGACCCGAGGATTCGCGACCGCCGTGTTCGATACTCTTTCCGACCGCCTCGCAGCGACATTCAAAAACCTCCGGGGCAAGGGCCGTCTGTCCGAGGCGGACATCGACGCCACGGCACGTGAGATCCGTATCGCGCTGCTGGAAGCGGATGTCGCGCTGCCCGTCGTCCGGGCGTTCATCAAGCAGGTCAAGGAGCGTGCCGCCGGGGCCGAGGTCTCGCAGGCGCTGAATCCCGCGCAGCAGGTCATCAAGATCGTCAACGAGGAGCTCGTCGGCATCCTCGGCGGCGAGACCCGCCGTCTGCGGTTCGCCAAGAACCCGCCCACCGTGATCATGCTCGCGGGTCTCCAGGGCGCGGGCAAGACGACCCTCGCCGGAAAGCTGGGCCTGTGGCTCAAGGGGCAGGGCCACTCGCCGATCCTGGTCGCCTGTGACCTCCAGCGCCCCAACGCCGTCAACCAGCTGAGCGTCGTCGCCGAGCGCGCCGGTGTCGCGGTGTACGCGCCGGAGCCCGGCAACGGCGTCGGTGACCCGGTCCAGGTCGCCAAGGACTCCATCGAGTACGCCAAGAACAAGCTGCACGACATCGTCATCGTCGACACCGCGGGCCGCCTCGGTATCGACCAGGAGCTGATGCAGCAGGCCGCGGACATCCGCGACGCCGTCAGCCCCGACGAGGTCCTCTTCGTCGTCGACGCGATGATCGGCCAGGACGCGGTCAACACCGCCGAGGCCTTCCGCGACGGCGTCGGCTTCGACGGCGTGGTGCTGTCCAAGCTCGACGGTGACGCCCGCGGTGGTGCCGCCCTGTCGATCGCCAAGGTGACCGGCCGCCAGATCATGTTCGCCTCCAACGGTGAGAAGCTGGACGACTTCGACGCGTTCCACCCGGACCGCATGGCGTCCCGCATCCTCGGCATGGGCGACATGCTGTCGCTCATCGAGAAGGCCGAGCAGACCTTCAGCCAGCAAGAGGCCGAAGCGATGGCGGCCAAGCTGGCGAAGGGCCCGAAGGAGTTCACGCTCGACGACTTCCTGGCCCAGATGGAGCAGGTCAGGAAGATGGGCTCCATCTCCAAGCTGCTCGGCATGATGCCCGGCATGGGGCAGATCAAGGAGCAGATCGCCAACATCGACGAGCGCGACGTGGACCGTACCGCCGCGATCATCAAGTCGATGACCCCCGCCGAGCGCCAGGACCCGACGATCATCAACGGCTCGCGCCGGGCCCGTGTCGCCAAGGGCTCGGGCGTCGATGTCAGCGCCGTGAAGAACCTGGTGGAGCGGTTCTTCGAGGCGCGCAAGATGATGTCGAAAATGGCCCAGGGCGGCGGGATGCCGGGCATGCCGGGCATCCCGGGCATGGGTGGTGGCCCCGGCCGTCAGAAGAAGCAGCAGAAGCAGGCCAAGGGCAAGCGCAAGAGCGGCAACCCGATGAAGCGGAAGCTGGAGGAGCAGGCCGCGGCCGAGCGCCGCGAGCAGGCCGCGCAGTCGGGCGGCGCGCTGGGCCTGCCGGCCGGCCAGGGTGACCAGAACTTCGAACTGCCCGACGAGTTCAAGAAGTTCATGGGCTGACGCCCGGCCGTAGTACGTACAGCGCCGTGGGCGCCCACTCCTTCCCCGGAGCGGGCGCCCACGCCGCTCACGGCGTACGCGCGATCAGGTAGCGGAAGACGTTGGACATCCAGACCGTTCCGTCCCGCCGCACGTGGGGGTGGAGAGCCTCGGTGAGCTCCTTCGCCACCTGCGCCGGGTCCGTGGCCCGTACGGCCGCGTCGAACAGCCCGGTCGACAGGAGCCCGCGCACGGCGCTGTCCATGTCGGCGTAACCGAAGGGGCACGCGACCCGCCCCGAACCGTCCGGTTTCAGCCCGGCCCGCGAGGCCACGTCCTCCAGGTCGTCCCTGAGCGCGGGACGCCAGCCGCGGCCGGCGGCGCGCGGGTTCTCGGCCAGCCGGGAGGCGACCCGCAGCACCGCGGAGGTCGCACAGCGCTCGGGCGGTCCCCAGCCGGCCAGGACCACTTCACTGCCCCGTTCGGTGAGCGGTATCGCGCTTTCGAGCGCCGCGGCGAGCCCGTCGGAATCACCGGCCGCGCAGCCCAGCGGCTCGAACGCGGTGACGAGGTTGTACGCGGGGGCAGCGGTGCCGCAGGCCTCCGCCGAACCGCCTTCGAACAACCGGGTGGATCCGTGAGGTGCGCCCCCCCGGCCACCGCTCCGCGGCGCGTCCGACAGCAGGCGCTCACGGGCCAGCGCGACCCGGGCGCGGTCGGCTTCGACGCCTGTCACGTGCGCACCGCGCGACGCGGCGATCAGCAGGGCGAGGCCCGAACCGCAGCCGAGGCCGAGCAGCCGGGTGGCGGGGCCCACCTCGAGCCGCTCGTACGCCGCTTCGTACAGCGGGACCAGCATCCGTTCCTGGATCTCGGCCCAGTCGCGGGCGCGTGCACCCGCGTCCGTCGCCGGCGGCGAAGCCGCGTTCGGGTGGTGCCGGACGAGCGTAGGTGTCATCGAAAGCGCCCCAATCCGCCGAGAGGTCATTACGTGTCCTGATGGACGTCCCCCGTGTGCGTGCGCTCGTACTCCCCGTATGCCAGGGAACTCCGCATCCGGCACCAAGTCCAGGGGGTGAAGGGCAATGCTTGCGTGCCCCTGCCGTGCGCCCCCGCGCCGGAGCGGATATCAGCTTCCAGAGTGCCGCCGACGAGCCGATCGCGCCACGGGAGGGGAACGCGACCGTGCGAGGCCGCGGCCGTGCGGCGTCTGTTTCCGGGGGACGGGGCGGTGCCGGAGGCCGGGGGCGCCCCCGGTACTGTCGCTGCCGTGGCCCGTGCCTGCGGGAACGCCCGCCGGCGCCCGGAGCGCCACTCGCGCCGCCCGGGGCAACCGATGTCCCGGCGCGCGGTCTTTGTCTATGCGCCGGGGCGTACGCGCGGGTACGCCCCGTGTTGACGGGTGCTGGGCGAGTCCTCCGCAGATCAGCGCACCCGCCCTCGTCAGGACGCATCAACGGCAACTGACGGGTACGTGCAAATTATTTGGGATGGCCCGGAATAGGAACACCGGGGCACCCCGGCTCGTTGTCACGACGTGAGCACGACACCACCTGTTCTCGCCGCAGAGCTGGCGCAGGCGTGGGCCGACATTCAGCGGTACCACCCCGAGCTGCCAGATCTAGCCGCGCCCGAGTCCCTGATCGGAGAGTCCTCGTCCGCCTGCGGAGCCGAACTCTCCTTCGAACGACTGCTGCACGAGGCAGTCCACGGCATCGCCGCCGCACGCGGTATCCGTGACACCTCGCGCGCAGGCCGCTACCACAACCGCAGATTCCTCGCGATCGCCGAGGAGATGGGCCTCGACCACCCCGAGGAGCCGCACCCCAGCAGCGGCTTCTCGCTGGTCTCCCTCAACCCCGAGGCGAGGCGGCGCTACCGGCCGACGATCGAGCGGCTCCAGCGCGCCCTCAAGGCGCACACGGTCGCGACCGCCGCGGACACCAAGCGCACTTTCCGCGGGCCTGCCGCCCGGCACGGCTCGTCCGGCGGCGGGGTGCGGGTCAAGGCCGTCTGCGACTGCGGGCGCAACGTCCGCGTCGTTCCCTCGGTCCTGGCCCAGGCCCCGATCGTGTGCGGCGGCTGCGGAAAGCCGTTCCGCATCCCGGAAGTGGTGGCCGCGGCGAGCTGACCGTCCTTTTTGTCACTGCTTCCGCCAGGTGGGCAGCGGTGCCGACCGGGTGATGCCGTGTCGCAGGTGTGTGGCACAATGGCTAGCTGTACTCGACAGCCGCACAGGAACCCTCTCGCCTCCGGCTGACGCGTCCATCGGGCACCCCGAGTACCGCAACCCCACGTGGCATCTTGTTGTGCCCCACCACGTCATAGACCAGGAGACACCACTCCAGTGGCAGTCAAGATCAAGCTGAAGCGTCTGGGCAAGATCCGTTCGCCTCACTACCGCATCGTCGTCGCCGACTCCCGTACCCGCCGTGACGGCCGGGCCATCGAGGAGATCGGCCTGTACCACCCGGTGCAGAACCCCTCGCGCATCGAGGTCAACTCCGAGCGTGCCCAGTACTGGCTCTCCGTCGGCGCCCAGCCGACCGAGCCGGTCATGGCCATCCTGAAGCTCACCGGCGACTGGCAGGCGCACAAGGGCCTTCCGGCCCCCGCGCCGCTGCTCCAGCCGGAGCCGAAGGCCGACAAGCGTGCCGCGTTCGACGCGTTCGCCAAGGGTCTCGAGGGTGGCGACGAGTCCAAGGGCGAGGCGATCACTCAGAAGGCGAAGAAGGCCGACAAGAAGGCTGACGAGGCTCCCGCGGCCGAGTCCACCGAGTCGACCGAGGCCTGAGCATGCTCGAGGAGGCTCTTGAGCACCTCGTGAAGGGCATTGTCGACAACCCCGACGATGTGCAGGTGGCCTCGCGCACCCTGCGCCGCGGGCGCGTGCTGGAAGTCCGGGTCCACCCGGACGACCTCGGCAAGGTGATCGGCCGCAACGGCCGCACCGCTCGCGCCCTGCGTACGGTCGTGGGCGCCATCGGCGGCCGTGGCATCCGCGTCGACCTCGTCGACGTGGACCAGGTCCGCTGACAAAGTTGACCGCTTTACCTAGATACGCCGGCTCGGGCCGGGGAGGGCTCCAGGGCCTTCCCCGGCCCGTAGTCGTACGACAGGAGAAGAAGTGCAGCTCGTAGTCGCGCGGATCGGCCGCGCCCACGGGATCAAGGGCGAAGTCACGGTCGAGGTACGTACGGACGAGCCGGAGCTTCGGCTCGGACCGGGCGCCGTGCTCGCCACGGACCCGGCCTCCGCCGGGCCGCTGACGATCGAGACCGGCCGGGTGCACAGCGGCAGGCTGCTGCTGCGCTTCGCGGGCGTCAAGGACCGTACGGCCGCCGAGGCGCTGCGCAACACCCTCCTCATCGCCGAGGTCGATCCGCAGGAGACCCCGGAGGACCCCGAGGAGTTCTACGACCACCAGCTGATGGATCTGGACGTCGTCCTGGCCGACGGCACCGGGATCGGCCGGATCACCGAGATCACCCACCTGCCCTCCCAGGACCTGTTCATCGTGGAGCGGCCCGACGGCAGCCAGGTGATGATCCCCTTCGTCGAGGAGATCGTCACCGAGATCGACCTGGAGGAGCAGCGCGCGGTCATCGCCCCGCCGCCGGGGCTGATCGACGGCAGTCAGGCCGAGGTCGCCTCGTCGAGGGACGAGGCCGGTGACGGGACCGACAAGAGCGGGGACGGCGGCGCATGAGGCTCGACGTCGTCACGATCTTCCCCGAGTACCTGGAACCGCTGAACGTCTCGCTCGTCGGCAAGGCCCGCGCGCGCGGGCAGCTCGACGTCCGCGTGCACGACCTCAGGGAGTGGACGTACGACCGCCACAACACGGTCGACGACACCCCTTACGGCGGCGGTCCCGGCATGGTCATGAAGACCGGCCCCTGGGGAGCCGCCCTCGACGACGCCCTGGCCGACGGCTACGAGGGCGGGGCGCACGGCCCGGTGCTGGTCGTCCCCACCCCCAGCGGCCGCCCCTTCACCCAGGAACTCGCCGTGGAGCTCTCCGAGCGGCCGTGGCTGGTCTTCACGCCCGCACGCTACGAGGGCATCGACCGCCGCGTCATCGACGAGTACGCCACCCGGATGCCGGTGTACGAGGTCTCCATCGGGGACTACGTCCTGGCCGGCGGCGAGGCCGCCGTACTGGTGATCACCGAGGCCGTGGCCCGGCTGCTGCCCGGTGTCCTCGGCAACGCCGAATCGCACCGCGACGACTCCTTCGCGCCCGGCGCCATGGCCAGTCTCCTCGAGGGCCCCGTCTACACCAAGCCGCCCGAGTGGCGCGGCCGCGAGATCCCGGACGTCCTGCTCAGCGGGCACCACGGGAAGATCGCCCGGTGGCGGCGGGACGAGGCGCTGCGCCGTACGACCGCCAACAGGCCGGACCTCATCGAGCGCTGCGATCCCGCGGCCTTCGACAAGAAGGACCGCGAGATGCTGAGCATCCTCGGCTGGCGGCCCGGCCCCGACGGCCGATTTGGGCGTAACCCCGAGGCCGTGGAAGAATAAGCCGCTGCTGTACGTCCGGCGTGCGCCCCTGCCACAGGGGGAACGACGCCCGCCCGACGCGGACAGCACCCCGAAACTCTCTTATCGAATTCCGTCGATGACCTGTGGCATCGGCGAGGAAGCAGACTCACATGTCCAGCCTTCTTGACTCCGTCGACTCCGCATCGCTGCGCACCGACCTTCCCGCGTTCCGCCCCGGCGACACCGTGAACGTCCACGTGCGCGTCATCGAGGGCAACCGCTCGCGTGTGCAGCAGTTCAAGGGCGTAGTCATCCGCCGCCAGGGTTCGGGCGTCCGCGAGACCTTCACGGTCCGCAAGGTCTCCTTCTCCGTCGGCGTCGAGCGCACCTTCCCGGTGCACAGCCCGATCTTCGAGAAGATCGAGCTCATCTCCCGCGGTGACGTCCGTCGCGCGAAGCTGTACTTCCTCCGTGAGCTGCGCGGCAAGGCCGCGAAGATCAAGGAGAAGCGCGACCGCTGATCGCGGACTCGGCTCCTGGGACCGGCCGGATAGGCTCACGTCCCGATGGACACCGAACCACACGACACGGAGCGCGACCGCTCCTCCGGCCCCGCAGCAGGGGAGGAGGAGGGGCCGCGCTCCGTGCGTTTTCTCGACGCCCCGTGGCGCAGGCCGGCCCTGCTGGGTCTCACGTGCACGGCTTTCCTGCTGCTGTTCAGCACCTTCGTGATGCAGCCCTTCCTGATTCCCAGTGGCTCGATGCAGCCCACCCTCGCCATCGGCGACCGGGTGCTCGTCAACAAGTTGGCGTACCGTTTCGGATCCGTACCGCTCCGTGGTGACGTGGTCGTGTTCGACGGCACCGGGTCCTTCGTGCGCGAGGAGCCGGCCGGGAACCCGGTCGCCGGGCTGGTGCGGTGGGCGGTCGCGGCCGTGGGCCTGGCCGAGCCCGCCGAGACCGACTACATCAAGCGTGTGGTGGGTGTGGGCGGCGACCGGGTCGTGTGCTGCGACAAGCGGGGGAGGGTCGAGGTGAACGGCCGGCCGGTGGACGAGGAGTACCTGTACCCGGGCGACGCCCCGTCGCAGGTTCCGTTCGACATCGTCGTACCGCAGGGCACGTTGTGGGTCATGGGCGACCACAGGTCCCACTCCCGCGACTCCCGCGACCACCTGGGCGAGCCGGGCGGCGGCATGGTCCCCGTCGAGAAGCTGGTCGGGCGGGCGGACTGGATCGGCTGGCCGGTGGGCCGCTGGACCTCGCTGGACGGATCCCGTGCCTTCACGCGCGTCACCGCGCCCGGTCCGGCCGGGTCCCATGGGTAACCGCGGGCGGTCACGGGCGAGCCACCGTGCGGACACCCGGCTGCCGACGGGTACGCGGCCGACGGACGGGCCCGCGCTGCCGGGCAGGGCGGACCGGCGCAAGCTGGCACGGCGGGTGAAACGGCGGCGGCAGCGGTCGGCCGTGAAGGAGGTGCCGATCCTCATCACGGTGGCGCTGCTGATCGCGCTCGTACTCAAGACCTTCCTGGTACAGGCCTTCGTGATCCCGTCCGGCTCGATGGAGCAGACGATCCGGATCGGCGACCGGGTGCTGGTCGACAAGCTGACACCGTGGTTCGGGTCGAAGCCGCAGCGCGGTGACGTCGTGGTCTTCAAGGACCCCGGCGGCTGGCTGCAGGAGGAGAAGACCGGCGTCAAGGACGATCCGGTGGTCGTCAAGCAGATCAAGGAAGCCCTGACGTTCATCGGACTGCTGCCGTCCGAGGACGAGCAGGACCTGATCAAGCGGGTGGTCGCGGTCGGCGGGGACACCGTCGAGTGCTGCGACAAGGGCGGGCGGGTCACCGTCAACGGCGTACCACTCGCGGAGCCGTACCTGAATCCCGGCGACCGCCCCTCCGAGCTGGAATTCGATGTGGTGGTGCCCGCCGGGCGGCTCTTCGTGATGGGGGACCACCGGTCGAACTCCGCCGATTCCCGCTTCCACCTGGACGAGGAGTTCCAGGGCACGGTCGGGGAGGAGAAGGTCGTCGGGCGGGCCGTCGTCATCGCGTGGCCCGTCGGGCACTGGCGGAAGCTGGAGGAGCCCGGGACGTACGCGACGGTCCCTGACGCGCGCGCCGGGGCGGCCTCGGCGGCCGGACCGTCGAATAGGGTGTCGTCCCAGGATCCGAACGCGGTGATCCTGCTCCCGACCCCTGCGGAACTCCCGCTCGTTATGGGAGTGGTGGGCCTGCGCCTGACATGGCGCGGGCGGTGGAACGGAGTGAGGAGTGGATGTGGGGGATTTGGCGGTCGGCGCACGATCCGAACGCGACGAGCCCGAGGAACGACCGGAGTCACCCGCAGCCGTGACTGATGACGCACGAGGCGAAGACACGACCAGCAACGGAGCAGGCGCCAGCAGCGACGGCAGCGGCAGCGCGGGCCCGAAGAAGCCGCGTTCGTTCTGGAAGGAGCTGCCGCTGCTGATCGGCATCGCGCTCCTGCTCGCCCTGCTGATCAAGACTTTCCTGGTGCAGGCGTTCTCCATCCCTTCGGACTCGATGCAGAACACCTTGCAGCGGGGCGACCGGGTGCTGGTCGACAAGCTGACGCCGTGGTTCGGCTCGGAGCCGCAGCGCGGCGAGGTCGTGGTGTTCCACGACCCGGGCGGCTGGCTGGAGAACACCGCGGCGCCGGAGCCGAACATTGCCCAGAAGTTCCTCAGCTTCATCGGCCTGATGCCGTCCGCGGAGGAGAAAGACCTGATCAAGCGGGTCATCGCGGTCGGCGGGGACACGGTCGAGTGCAAGAGGAACGGGCCGGTCGAGGTGAACGGGAAGGCGCTCGACGAGAAGTCGTTCGTCTTCCCCGGCGACACCCCGTGCAACGACGAGCCGTTCGGGCCGCTCAAGGTGCCCGACGGCCGGATCTGGGTGATGGGCGACCACCGCCAGAACTCGTTGGACTCGCGTTACCACCAGGAACTGCCGGGCCACGGCACGGTCTCGAACGACGAGGTCGTCGGGCGCGCCGTCGTGGTGGCGTGGCCGATCGACCGCTGGTCCGTGCTGTCGGTTCCCGACACCTTCGACCAGCCGGGGCTGAGCGCGGCCGCGATGTCCGCGGCGCCCGGTGCGCTGGGGCTCGTGGGAGCGGTGCCGCTGGTGCTCTGGCGCAGGCGGAGGCTGACCGGCGGGCGTACCGCCGGGTAGGGTGCCGCTCGGACCAGCGATTTTCGATCTCCGAGGCGGGGAGCGCTGCGATGAGCGGAACAGGACGTACAGAAGGCGGCCGCGGCCGGCTCGGCAACGCATTGTCCGGGCTGGCCGTGGCCGTCGGCTGTGTGCTCTTCCTCGGCGGCTTCGCCTGGGGAGCGGTGCAGTACAAGCCGTACACGGTCCCGACCGATTCGATGGCCCCCTCGATCAAGGCGGGGGTCCGGGTGCTCGCCCAGCGCATCGACGGCGGTGAGGTGCGGCGCGGAGACGTGGTGGTCTTCACGGACCCGGTGTGGGGCGATCTGCCGATGGTCAAGCGCGTGGTCGGGGTCGGCGGCGACAGGATCGCCTGCTGCGGCGAGGACGGACGGCTCACGCTGAACGGCAAGCCCCTGGACGAGCCGTATCTGCGGGACGGGGAGCCGGCGTCGACCACCCCCTTCACCTCCGAGGTGCCCGAGGGGCACCTCTTCCTGCTGGGTGACGAGCGGCGTACGTCGGTGGACTCGCGGGGGCATATCCAGGACGCTTCGAAGGGAGCGGTTCCGGTGAGCCGTGTGGACTCGCGCGTGGACGCCGTGGCCTGGCCGCCGGGCGGGATGATCGACCGGCCGGTGACCTTCGCGGCGCTGCCCGGCGGGGTTTCGGCGCCGGGGCCGGTCGCCCCCGTGCTGGCCGCTGTGGTGGCGGGCGTGGTGCTGATCTTCGGTGGGGCGGCGTACGGGCCTGTCGCGCAGCGGGTCGGACGGAGCAAGGCGGGTACCGGTGGACGCGGTGGACGGTGAGGTGACGGTGGAAGCGGAAATGGCGGCGGCGGGAGCGCAGGCGGAACCGGAGCCTCGGGCGGAGACCGGGCCGGGGGCGCAGACGCGGCTCCGGAAGGTCGCGCGGGTGATCCTGCTCGACCCGGACGACCGCGTCCTGCTGATGCACGGGTACGAGCCGGAGGACCCGGCGAACACCTGGTGGTTCACTCCGGGCGGCGGGCTCGAGGGCGACGAGACACGGGCCGAGGCCGCGCTGCGCGAACTCGCGGAGGAGACGGGGATCACAGAGGTCGGGCTCGGCCCGGTGATCTGGCAGCGGCACTGCTCGTTCCGGTTCGACGGGCGCCGCTGGGACCAGGACGAATGGTTCTACCTCGCCCGTACGGCGCAGACCGAGACCGCCCTGGACGGGCTGACCGTGCTGGAGCGGCGGAGCGTCGCGGGCCTGAGGTGGTGGACCTCCGCCGAACTGTCGGCGACGCGTGAGACGGTGTACCCCATCAAGCTCGCCGGGCTGCTGCGTACGCTGCTCGACGAGGGTCCCCCTGGTACGCCGATGGTCTTGGCCCCGGAAGTCGCATAGGGGCGCACGGGGCTGGCGCACAATAGTGGGGACGCAAGGCTGAAGGGGAACATGCCATGAGCGCCGAGGACCTCGAGAAGTACGAGACCGAGATGGAGCTGAAGCTCTACCGGGAGTACCGCGACGTCGTCGGTCTGTTCAAATACGTGATCGAGACCGAGCGGCGTTTCTACCTCACCAACGACTACGAGATGCAGGTGCACTCGGTCCAGGGTGAGGTCTTCTTCGAAGTCTCCATGGCGGACGCCTGGGTCTGGGACATGTACAGGCCGGCGAGGTTCGTCAAGCAGGTACGGGTACTCACGTTCAAGGACGTGAACATCGAGGAGCTCAACAAGAGCGATCTCGAGCTTCCGAGTGGCTGAGTTGTCCACAACCGGCGGGTTGTCCACCAAGATCCACTAGCTGGCGGTGATCGCGGCACATTCGGTTCCGGAGGTGGGCCGGATGAACGCGAAGAACGCCACAGGAGCTCTCGGCCGGTACGGCGAGGATCTCGCCGCGCGCAAGCTCGTCGAGGGCGGTATGACCGTCCTGGAACGCAACTGGCGCTGCCGGGCGGGAGAGATCGACATCGTCGCCCGGGACGGCGACGCGCTGGTCGTCTGCGAGGTCAAGACCCGCAGGGCCGGACCGTTCGAGCACCCGATGCAGGCCGTCAGGACCACGAAGGCGGAGCGGCTGCGCCACCTCGCCGAGCGCTGGATGCACGAGCACGGGGGGCCGCCGCCGGGTGGAGTGCGTATCGACCTCGTCGGGGTGGTGCTGCCCCGGCGCGGAGCGCCCGTCGTCGAGCATGCGCGGGGGGTGGCGTGATGGGGTTCGCGCGTACGTGCTCGGTGGCCCTGGTCGGCGTCGAGGGCGTGGTGGTGGAGGTCCAGGCCGACCTGGAACCGGGAGTGGCAGCCTTCACGCTGGTGGGGCTGCCGGACAAGAGCCTGGTCGAGAGCCGCGACCGGGTGCGGGCCGCGGTGGTCAATTCCGGCGCCGAGTGGCCGCAGAAGAAGCTCACGGTGGGGCTCAGCCCGGCCTCCGTACCCAAAAGCGGCTCAGGGTTCGACCTGGCCGTCGCAGTCGCCGTGCTCGGGGCGGCGGAGCGTATCGACCCCAGGGAGATCGCCGACCTGGTGGTGATCGGGGAGCTGGGGCTGGACGGCAGGGTCCGGCCGGTGCGCGGCATCCTGCCGGCCGTCCTCGCCGCTGCCGAAGCCGGGTACGGCCAGGTCGTCGTGCCGGAACAGACGGCGGCGGAGGCCGCGTTGGTGCCGGGGGTCTCGGTCCTCGGCGTACGGAGCCTGCGTCAGCTCATCGCCGTGCTGACCGGAGCCGAGGTGCCCGAGGAGGAGCGGGCCGAGGAGGGGCGGCCCGACGCCATGCTCGCCGGGCTGATGGTGCCGGGTGCGGGGGTGGGCACCGGGCTGGCCGTCGGTGACCGTGAGGGCGGGGGTGGCAGCGCCGACCTCGCGGACGTCGCGGGGCAGTACGCCGCGCGCACGGCCCTGGAGGTCGCTGCCGCCGGAGGCCATCACCTCCTGCTCCACGGGCCGCCGGGCGCCGGCAAGACGATGCTGGCGGAGCGGATGCCGGCGGTCCTGCCGCCGCTGACCAGGCGGGAGTCTCTGGAGGTGACCGCGGTGCACTCGGTGGCGGGCATCCTGCCACCGGGCGAGCCGCTGGTCAGGACGGCGCCGTACTGCGCCCCGCACCACTCCGCGACGATGCAGTCGCTCGTCGGAGGGGGCAACGGGCTGCCGAGGCCGGGGGCCGTGTCGCTCGCGCATCGCGGCATTCTCTTTCTGGACGAGGCGCCCGAGTTCAGCGGGCGGGCCCTGGACTCGTTGCGCCAGCCGCTGGAGTCGGGGCATGTGGTGGTGGCGCGCAGCGCGGGCGTGGTGCGGCTGCCCGCCCGCTTCCTGATGGTTCTGGCGGCCAACCCGTGCCCGTGCGGACGGCACACCCTGAACGGTTCGGGGTGCGAGTGTCCGCCGTCGGCGATCCGCAAGTACCAGGCGCGGCTGTCGGGGCCGCTGCTCGACCGGGTCGACCTGCGGGTCGGGGTGGAGCCGGTGCAACGTGCCGACCTGCTGGGCCGGGGCGGACGCGGTGAGCCGACGGCGGTGGTCGCGGGGCGTGTACGGGAAGCACGGGCGCGGGCGGCGGCGCGGCTGGAGGGCACCCCGTGGAACACCAACAGCGATGTGCCGGGGCATGAACTGCGTACGCGCTGGCAGCCCGCGCCCGGAGCCCTCGGTGCGGCCGAACGGGACATGGAACGCGGGCTGCTGACGGCCCGTGGCCTCGACCGGGTGCTGCGTGTCGCCTGGACCGTCGCCGACCTGGCCGGCTGCGACCGGCCCGACGACCGCCACGTCGGCCTGGCACTGGAGTTGCGGACCGGCATCGCACGGGGCGCTTCCGCGCTGATCGGAGGCGCTGGATGAGCGGAACGGCGAGCGGGGGAGCGGACGCAGAGGCGGTCGACGGAGTGGTCGACGGCTCGGACGGGGGGCTGCGGGAGGGCGAGCGCGAGAGGGAACGACTGGCCAGGGCGGCGCTGACCCGGGTCATCGAGCCCGGGGACGAGACCGGCGGGCGGTGGCTGCGGGAGTGCGGCGCGGTGGAGCTGATGCGCAGGCTCACCTCACTGGAATTCGACGAAGCGGCCGAGGTGCTGACCGGCGTGACGGGCAAACGGCTCGGCGGTTACCGGATGCGGGCGGCGGAGGCCGACCCCGCGCGGGATCTGGCGGCGGTGGCCGCGGTCGGAGGGCGTTTCGTCTGCCCCGGTGACGAGGAGTGGCCCGGACAGCTCGACGACCTGGGGGACGGCAGGCCGGTCGGGCTGTGGGTGCGGGGACGGCCGCATCTGCGGATGTGGGCGCTGCGGTCCGTCGCCGTCGTCGGAGCCCGGGCCTGCACGTCGTACGGGGCGCACATGGCGGCCTCCCTCGGTACCGGGCTCGCGGAGCGCGGCTGGGTCGTGGTGTCCGGGGCCGCGTTCGGGGTCGACGGCGCCGCCCACCGGGGGGTGCTGGCCGCGGGCGGGGCCACCGTCGCGGTACTGGCCTGCGGGGTCGACGTGGTCTACCCGCGCGGACACGCGGAGTTGATCGGACGCATCGCGGAACAGGGGCTGGTGATCGGCGAGTTGCCGCCCGGCGGTCATCCCACGCAGAGCCGGTTCGTCCTCAGGAACCGGGTGATCGCCGCCCTCACCCGGGGCACCGTCGTCGTGGAGGCGGAGTACCGCAGCGGCTCGCTGGTCACGGCACGCGGCGCGCAGCGGCTCGGGCGCTTCACGATGGGCGTGCCCGGCCCCGCCACCAGCGGCCTCTCGGCGGGGGTGCACGAACTTCTCAGGGGCGAGGGCGTGCTGGTCACCGATGCCGCGGAAGTGGTGGAGCTGGTCGGGGACATCGGCGATCTCGCCCCGGCGCGCCGGGGACCCGTACTGCCCAGGGACCTGCTGGACCCCGTCGCGGCACTGGTGCTGGAGTCGTTGCCGGCCCACGGCTCCGTCGACGCGCGCCGCGTCGCCCGGGGCGCGGGCACCACCCCCGACGACGCACTCGGCAAGCTGTACGAACTCCACTCCTTGGGGTTCGTTGAACGCAAGGGTGACGGCTGGCAGTTGACGCCCGGAGCCCCGCACCGTGCGAATGTGCGGCGAGGCGGTACTTGACCAGCGGCATTCGGGTGAAAGGGTGAGGGCGATGACCCTCCCAGCCTTCCCGGCAACCCCTCCGGGGCCGTCGTACACGGTGACGGCCCCGGGGCGGGACGTGTCCCGGAGCGTTCATCTGGAAGGGCGGCATCCCATATCCTGCGCGGACTGCGACACCTCAGTCACGCTACGCTCACGAGGGCCCCTACCCAGACACACGATCCCCCAGACGTCACAGCAGAACGGCTCAAGGCAACGCATGCCCCAGCACACCTCCGGGTCTGACCGCGCGGCAGTGCCACCCGCGGCGCGTGGCAGCGTGCGGCCCACCGCACCCTCGTCGCTCGACGAGTTGTGGCGGTCGTACAAGACCACGGGCGACGAGCGGCTGCGGGAGCAGCTGATCCTGCACTACTCGCCGCTGGTGAAGTACGTCGCGGGGCGGGTGAGCGTCGGGCTGCCGCCCAATGTCGAGCAGGCCGACTTCGTCTCCTCCGGCGTCTTCGGGCTCATCGACGCCATCGAGAAGTTCGACATCGAGCGGTCCATCAAGTTCGAGACGTACGCGATCACGCGGATCCGCGGCGCCATGATCGATGAGCTGCGGGCCCTGGACTGGATCCCGCGTTCGGTGCGGCAGAAGGCCAAGGCGGTCGAACGCGCGTACGCGACGCTGGAGGCGCAGCTGCGCCGCACCCCCTCCGAGAGCGAAGTAGCCTCGGAGATGGGCATCATCCTGGAAGAACTCCACGCCGTCTTCAGTCAGTTGTCGCTGGCGAACGTCGTCGCCCTGGAAGAGCTGCTGCACGCGGGGGGCGAGGGCGGCGACCGGCTGAGTCTCATGGACACGCTGGAGGACACCCACGCCGACAACCCGGTCGAGGTCGCCGAGGACCGGGAACTGCGCCGGCTGCTGGCCCGCGCCATCAACACGCTGCCCGACCGCGAGAAGACCGTGGTCACGCTGTACTACTACGAAGGCCTCACCCTCGCGGAGATCGGCAATGTGCTGGGGGTCACCGAGAGCCGGGTCAGCCAGATCCACACCAAGTCGGTGCTCCAGCTGAGGGCGAAGCTGGCCGACGCGGGGCGTTGACGCGGTTGCTGAATCGTGCCTGCCGCACCGGCAGCGTCGTCATGGCGGCGGCTCATCCGTAGAGTGGGACCGTGCCAAGGATTCGAGCGGCCTCGGTGGCCGAGCACCGGACGATGCAGCGCGGTGCCCTGCTGGACGCCGCCCGCTCCCTGCTGTCGGAAGGCGGCACGGAAGCGCTGACCTTCCCCGCCCTCGCCGAGCGCACCGGTCTCGCCCGGTCGTCCGTGTACGAGTACTTCCGTTCGCGCGCCTCCGTCGTCGAAGAGCTGTGCGCCGTCGACTTCCCGGTCTGGGCCGCCGAGGTCGAGAGCGCCATGGAGCGGGCCGGCACCCCGGCGGGCAAGGTCGAGGCGTACGTGCGCGCGCAGCTGCTCCTGGTCGGCGACCGGCGCCACCGCGCCGTGGTCGCGATCTCCGCGAGCGAGCTCGACGCCGGTGCGCGCGAGAAGATCCGCGCCGCGCACGGCGGTCTGGTGACGATGATCGTCGAGGCGATCGGCGAACTGGGACACGAGCAGCCCCGGCTGGCGGCGATGATGCTCCAGGGCGTCGTCGACGCAGCGGTCCGGCGCATCGAGCTCGGTGCGGCGGAGGACCCGGGCGTGATCGCGGACTCGGCTGTCGCGATGGCGTTGCACGGCGTCCAGGGCGGCTGACCGGCCCCATGGCGCGGTGCGCCCACATCGCCGCCACGGCCGGGACCGCCGCATGGAAGCCGTCGGGTGTGCCCGCCACGGCGGGTGCGGACACCGGCGGGCCCACCGGCACGCCGAAGACCGGCAGCAGGCGCGGCGGGCCGCGGCGGAGCAGGTGGCGCGGGAGCAGCGTCAGCGGATCGAGGTAGGCCCCGCCGCGGCGCAGGCCCCAGTGCAGACAGCCGGACGGGCAGTGGAACGGGCCGCTCTGCAGTACGCCCACCACTTGCCCGGCCCCCACCTCGTCGCCCTTGTCGACCAGCGCGCGCACCGGTTCGTACGTCGTCCGCAGCGGCGGTCCGCCGGTACCCGCCAGGGCGATGGACAGCACTCCGCGCCCGGCGACCGGGCCCGCGAAGGAGACCCGGCCCGAGGCCGCCGCCCGTACGGGTGTACCCGGCGCGGCGGCCAGATCCACGCCTCGGTGCCCCGCCGCGTACGGCGACGGGGGCGGCTCCCAGCCCCGTACGACCGGCGGACGACCGTCCACGGGCCAGGCCGCGTCGGGGATCGCGCCGGCGCCGGCGGCCGAGGCCTGGGCGGGGCCGCCGAAAAGCGCGGCCAGGAGCACCAGCATCAGCACCTGCACAGTCATTCGTCGCATGCGGAAACCGTCACGCACCGGACCGGCCCGTGGGGATCATGGCCCGGATCTGTGGACCACCGGCCGGTTGTGGACATCGCCGTCACCCGGCACGGTGCAGGTCCCGTACACTTCTTGTGGCGATCCGGGTCACCGGGTCGACTTCGCACGCCCCGCCACCACCCACTTCGCGGTCGGTGGCCGCGCCGCTCGGTCCCTCGTGGCACGGCGCATCGGGGCGTCAGGCGCGACAGCAATCCTGCGGTCGCGGCAAACCGAGAAACCCAAGGAGTACGGCCATGGCCGTCGTCACGATGCGGGAGCTGCTGGAAAGCGGCGTCCACTTCGGTCACCAGACCCGTCGTTGGAACCCGAAGATGAAGCGCTTCATCTTCACGGAGCGCAACGGCATCTACATCATCGACCTGCTCCAGTCGCTGTCGTACATCGACCGCGCCTACGAGTTCGTCAAGCAGACCGTCGCCCACGGCGGCTCCATCATGTTCGTGGGTACGAAGAAGCAGGCGCAGGAGGCCATCGCCGAGCAGGCGACGCGCGTCGGCATGCCCTACGTCAACCAGCGTTGGCTCGGCGGCATGCTGACCAACTTCTCCACCGTCTACAAGCGCCTTCAGCGTCTGAAGGAGCTCGAGCAGATCGACTTCGAGGATGTGGCCGCGTCCGGCCTCACCAAGAAGGAGCTCCTGGTCCTCTCCCGCGAGAAGGCCAAGCTGGAGAAGACCCTCGGTGGTATCCGCGAGATGTCCAAGGTGCCCAGCGCCGTCTGGATCGTGGACACCAAGAAGGAGCACATCGCCGTCGGTGAGGCGCGCAAGCTCCACATCCCGGTCGTCGCGATCCTCGACACCAACTGTGACCCCGACGAGGTCGACTACAAGATCCCGGGCAACGACGACGCGATCCGCTCCGTCACCCTGCTCACCCGCGTGATCGCCGACGCCGTCGCCGAGGGCCTCATCGCCCGTTCCGGCGCCGCCACCGGCGACTCCAAGCCGGGCGAGAAGGCCGCCGGCGAGCCGCTCGCCGAGTGGGAGCGCGACCTGCTCGAGGGCGACAAGAAGGCTGACGAGGCCGCTCCGGCCGCCGACGCCGACGCCGAGGCCCCGGCCGCCGCCGAGGCCGAGGAGAAGCCCGCCGACGCCGAGAAGGCCGACGAGGCTGCCGCTCCGGCCGCCGAGGCCGAGCAGGCCTGACACCCGTCACGGTCGATGACGGCGGGGGAGGGCGCGACGAGCGCCCGCCCCCGCCGCCACCCGTAGATCTTCGCTCCGACTTCGAGAGAGATTCACAAATCATGGCGAACTACACCGCCGCGGACGTCAAGAAGCTCCGTGAGCTCACCGGCGCCGGCATGATGGACTGCAAGAAGGCGCTCGACGAGGCCGACGGCAACGTCGACAAGGCCGTGGAGGCCCTCCGTATCAAGGGTCAGAAGGGCGTCGCCAAGCGCGAAGGCCGTTCTGCCGAGAACGGTGCCGTCGTTTCCCTCATCTCCGAGGACAAGACCTCCGGCGTCCTGCTCGAGCTGAAGTGCGAGACGGACTTCGTCGCCAAGGGTGACAAGTTCCAGGCCGTCGCCAACGCGCTCGCCGCCCACGTCGCCAAGACGTCCCCGGCCGACCTCCAGGCGCTGCTCGCGTCCGAGATCGAGCCCGGCAAGACCGTCCAGGCGTACGTCGACGAGGCCAACGCCAACCTCGGCGAGAAGATCGTCCTGGACCGCTTCGCGCAGTTCAACGGTGCCTACGTGACCTCGTACATGCACCGCACCATGCCCGACCTGCCGCCGCAGATCGGTGTCCTGGTCGAGCTGGACAAGGAAGACGCCGAGCTGGCCCGCGGCATCGCGCAGCACATCGCCGCCTTCGCGCCGAAGTACCTCGACCGCGACGAGGTCCCGGCCGAGGTCGTCGAGGCCGAGCGCCGCGTCGCCGAGGAGACCACGCGCGCCGAGGGCAAGCCCGAGGCCGCCCTCCCGAAGATCGTCGAGGGTCGCGTGAACGGCTTCTTCAAGGAGGCCACCCTCCTCGGCCAGCCGTACGCGCTGGACAACAAGAAGTCGGTCCAGAAGGTTCTGGACGAGGCCGGCGTCACCCTGAAGCGCTTCTCGCGCATCAAGGTCGGCATCTGAGTCCGTACGACGACTGACTGACGACCCGGTTAGGGTTTGACCAGTCGACCGCGTACGTACGGGCGACCGCAGATCTGACGAGGAGGCCATTGCCGCGCACGGGACTCAGTACCCCACCGGCAATGGCCTCCTTCGTATGTGCACTAGGAGATCTCCATGACAAGTACCCAGAAGAGCGAAGACGGCAAAGCGAACGGCCGTTTCATGCTGAAGCTGTCCGGCGAGGCGTTCGCCGGTGGCGGCGGCCTGGGTGTGGACCCCGACGTGGTGCACGCCATCGCCCGGGAGATCGCCGCTGTCGTACGTGACGGTGCCGAGATCGCGGTCGTCATCGGCGGCGGCAACTTCTTCCGTGGCGCAGAGCTTCAGCAGCGCGGCATGGACCGGGCCCGCTCCGACTACATGGGCATGCTCGGTACGGTCATGAACTGCCTCGCCCTCCAGGACTTCCTGGAGAAGGAGGGCATCGACTCCCGCGTCCAGACAGCCATCACCATGGGCCAGGTCGCGGAGCCGTACATCCCGCTGCGCGCCGTACGCCACCTGGAGAAGGGCCGCGTCGTCATCTTCGGCGCAGGCATGGGCATGCCGTACTTCTCCACGGACACCACCGCCGCGCAGCGCGCCCTGGAGATCGACGCCGAGGCCCTGCTCATGGGCAAGAACGGCGTGGACGGTGTCTACGACTCCGATCCCAAGAAGAACCCCGACGCGGTGAAGTTCGACGCGCTCGAGTACGGCGAGGTGCTCTCCCGCGACCTCAAGGTCGCCGACGCCACGGCCATTACCCTCTGCCGCGACAACGCACTTCCGATCCTTGTCTTCGAACTGCTCGCCGAAGGCAATATCGCGCGCGCCGTCAAGGGTGAGAAGATCGGCACCCTCGTGAGTGCGCAGGGCACCCGGAACTGACCGGGTGGCCCCTGTGAGGGGATGGACAAAGCCCTGCCGGTCGGACACCGTGCAGGAGCAAGACGCGGGTTACTCCGGGCCTGAGTGCTGAGTGCCGGGCCCACTCAAGACATGCAGGAGCAAGTGGTGATCGAAGAAATCCTCCTCGAGGCCGAGGAAAAAATGGAGAAGGCCGTCGTGGTGGCCAAGGAGGACTTCGCCGCGATCCGCACGGGCCGTGCGCACCCGGCGATGTTCAACAAGATCGTGGCCGACTACTACGGCGCGCTGACGCCGATCAACCAGCTGGCCTCGTTCTCGGTGCCCGAGGCGCGGATGGCCATCGTGACGCCGTTCGACAAGAGCGCGCTGCGCAACATCGAGCAGGCGATCCGCGACTCCGACCTGGGCGTCAACCCCAGCAACGACGGCAACATCATCCGGGTGACCTTCCCCGAGCTGACGCAGGACCGCCGCAAGGAGTACATCAAGGTCGCCAAGACCAAGGCCGAGGACTCCAAGATCTCGATCCGCGCCGTGCGCCGCAAGGCCAAGGAGACCCTCGACAAGCTCGTCAAGGACAAGGAGTCCGGCGAGGACGAGGTCCGCCGTGCGGAGAAGGAGCTCGACGACACCACCGCGAAGTACACCGCGCAGGTGGACGAGCTGCTCAAGCACAAGGAAGCCGAGCTGCTCGAGGTCTGATGAACGACTCTTCCTGGAGGGCCCCGGCGCGGGACGAGTACGTCGGCGCGTGGGGTCCCTCCGACCAGGGGCCTGCCCCGGCGGGTCCCGCCCACGATGCGCATCAGGCCGAGCAGACTCGCCCCATGCCCATCGTTCCGCCCGAGGAGCCCATGCCCACCCCGCCGACGCCCCCGCAGAAGAAGCGTGCGGGGCGTGATCTGCGTGCTGCCATAGGGGTGGGCGCGGGACTCGGCGTGGTGATCGTCGCGTCGCTGTTCGTCTGGAAAGCCGCCTTCATCGGCGTGATAGCGGTTGCCGTGGTGGTTGGGCTGTGGGAGCTGACCTCGCGGCTGGAAGAGCGCAAGGAGATCAAGGCCCCGCTGGTGCCGCTCGCGGTCGGCGGCACGGCGATGATCGTGGCGGGGTACGTCAGGGGTGCGGAGGGCACGTGGGTCGCCATGGCGCTCACCACGCTCGCGGTGCTCGTCTGGCGGATGACGGAGCCGCCCGACGGCTATCTCAAGGACGTCACGGCGGGTGTCTTCGCGGCGTTCTACGTGCCGTTCCTGGCGACGTTCGTCGCGATGATGCTGGCGGCCGACGACGGTGTGCAGCGGGTGATCACCTTCCTGCTGCTGACCGTGGTCAGCGACACCGGGGCGTACGCCGTGGGCTGGCGCTTCGGCAGGCGCAAGCTCGCACCGCGCATCAGCCCCGGGAAGACCCGGGAAGGACTGGGCGGCGCGATCGTCTTCGCGATGGCGGCGGGCGCGCTCTGCATGGAGTTCCTGGTGCACGGCGGGACGTGGTGGCAGGGGCTGCTGCTGGGTCTCGCGGTGGCCGCGAGTGCGACGCTCGGCGACCTCGGCGAGTCCATGATCAAGCGGGATCTCGGGATCAAGGACATGGGGACGCTGCTGCCGGGCCACGGCGGCATCATGGACCGGCTGGATTCGCTGCTGCCGACGGCTCCGGTGGTCTGGCTGCTGCTGGTGGTCTTCGTAGGCGTCGGCTGACCTGCGTTTTCTGTGGTGAGGGGCCCGTCGTCCACAGGGGCGGCGGGTCCTTTCCGTATGTCTGCGACACTGGTATGACCATGCCTGTACCTGGAGAACTGACTTTCGTCGCGCCGCGTGGAGCCAAGAAGCCCCCGCTCCACCTCGCCGACCTCACGCCCGCCGAGCGCCGCGAGGCCGTGGCCGCGATCGGCGAGAAGCCGTTCCGCGCCAAGCAGCTGTCGCAGCACTACTTCGCGCGGTACGCGCACGACCCGGCCGAGTGGACCGACATCCCCGCCGGCTCGCGCGAGAAGCTCCGGGCGGAGCTGCTGCCCGAGCTGATGACCGTACTGCGCCACATCAGCTGCGACGACGACACCACGCGCAAGACCCTGTGGAAGATGCACGACGGGACGCTCGTCGAGTCCGTCCTGATGCGTTACCCGGACCGGGTCACCATGTGCATCTCGTCGCAGGCCGGATGCGGCATGAACTGCCCGTTCTGCGCGACCGGACAGGCCGGGCTCGACCGCAACCTGTCGACCGCCGAGATCGTGCACCAGATCGTGGACGGCATGCGCGCGCTGCGCGACGGAGAGGTTCCCGGCGGTCCCGCACGGCTGTCCAACATCGTCTTCATGGGCATGGGTGAGCCGCTCGCCAACTACAAGAGGGTCGTCGGCGCGATCCGCCGCCTGACCGACCCGGAGCCGGACGGCCTCGGGCTGTCGCAGCGCGGCATCACCGTGTCGACCGTGGGTCTGGTGCCGGCGATGCTGCGGTTCGCCGACGAGGGCTTCAAGTGCCGCCTCGCCGTCTCGCTGCACGCGCCCGACGACGAGCTGCGCGACACCCTGGTGCCGGTCAACACGCGCTGGAAGGTCCGGGAGGTGCTGGACGCGGCCTGGGAGTACGCCGAGAAGTCCGGCCGCCGCATCTCCATCGAGTACGCCCTGATCCGCGACATCAACGACCAGGCGTGGCGCGGTGACCTGCTGGGCCGCCTGCTCAAGGGCAAGCGGGTGCACGTCAACCTGATCCCGCTGAACCCGACCCCGGGCTCGAAGTGGACCGCCTCCCGTCCCGAGGACGAGAAGGCGTTCGTCGAGGCGATCGCGGCCCACGGCGTACCCGTGACCGTACGGGACACCCGTGGCCAGGAGATCGACGGAGCGTGCGGGCAGCTGGCGGCCACCGAGCGATAGGCATGTCAGAGGGCCCGTGTACCGTGGGCCGCACATCTTCATATTCCGACAGGGGAGCGCCACAGCGCTGAGAGTGCGGCACGCCGCAGACCCTCTGAACCTCGCCCAGGTCATTCTGGGTAGGAAGTTCGGTCACTACTCGAGCTGTTGCGCCCTGCCCGTTTTCCGCGGGCAGGGCCGCGTCTCTTCCTGGATGTCCCATCCCAGGAGGAATTCAGTGCACACCACCAAGAAGCTCGCGGTCACCGCCGTGGCCGCCGCGCTCGGTGTCTCGACGCTCGCCGCGTGCGGGGGCGGGTCGGACGACTCCGGTTCCGGCAAGGGCGGCAAGGGCGGCGGATCCAAGACCGTGACGCTGGTCAGCCACGACTCGTTCAACGCATCCGACGCCGTACTGAAGGCGTTCACCGAGGAGACCGGCTACACCGTCAAGGTCCTCAGGAGCGGGGACGCGGGCGCCGCGCTCAACCAGGAGATCCTGACCAAGGGCTCCCCGCGCGGCGACGTCTTCTTCGGCGTCGACAACACGCTGCTCTCGCGGGCCCTGGACAACGGCATCTTCACGCCGTACGAGGCCAAGGGGCTCGACGAGGTGCCGGCCGAGCTCCGGCTCGACCGCGACAAGCACCGCGTCACACCCGTCGACACCGGCGACATCTGCGTCAACTACGACAAGAAGTACTTCGCCGACAAGAAGCTCGCGCCGCCGAAGACCTTCGACGACCTGGTCGAGCCGGAGTACAAGAACCTCCTCGTCACCGAGAACGCCGCGACCTCCTCGCCCGGCCTCGGCTTCCTGCTCGGCACGGTCGGGCAGTACGGCGACGACGGCTGGCAGGACTACTGGAAGAAGCTGAAGGACAACGGCGTCAAGGTCGTGGACGGCTGGGAGCAGGCGTACAACGAGGAGTTCTCCGGCTCCGCGGGCGGCAGGAAGACCAAGGCCGACCGGCCGCTCGTCGTCTCGTACGCCTCCAGCCCGCCGGTGGAGGTGCTGTACGCGGAGCCGCAGCCCGGGGAGGCGCCGACCGGTGTCGCGACCGGCACCTGCTTCCGGCAGACCGAGTTCGCGGGGCTGCTGAACGGTGCGGAGAACGAGGAGGGCGGCAAGGCGCTCATCGACTTCCTCATCGGGAAGAGGTTCCAGGAGGACATGCCGCTGAACATGTTCGTGAACCCGGTGGTCGAGGACACGAAGCTGCCGGAGCTGTTCACGGAGCACGGCGTGGTCGTCGACAAGCCGCAGACCGTGGCCCCCGACAGGATCGCCGACAACCGTGAGCAGTGGGTCAAGTCGTGGTCCTCGCTCGTCCTGAAGTAGCCAAGAACATGCGGGGGAGCGCGGTGCGGCTCGGCCTGATGGCCGCGCCCGTCGCGTTCTTCGCGGTCTTCTTCGCCTACCCCGTGACCGCGATCGTGGGGCGCGGGCTCCAGGTGGACGGCGTCTGGCGGCTCGGCCGGATCGGCGAGGTGCTCGCCGACCCGGCCATCCTCGACGTGCTGTGGTTCACCACCTGGCAGGCGCTCGCCTCGACGGCGCTGACCCTGCTGATCGCGCTTCCGGCGGCGTACGTCTTCGCCCGGCTCGACTTCCCCGGCAAGCAGCTGCTGCGCGCCGTGGTCACCGTGCCCTTCGTGCTGCCGACGGTCGTCGTCGGAACCGCGTTCCTGGCGCTGCTCGGACGGGGCGGGCTGCTGGACGAGGTGTGGGGCGTACGGCTCGACACCAGCGTGTGGGCGATCCTGCTCGCGCACGTCTTCTTCAACTACGCGGTCGTCGTACGGACCGTGGGCGGCCTGTGGTCGCAGCTCGACCCGCGCCAGGAAGAGGCCGCGCGGGTCCTCGGCGCCGGGCGTTTCGCGGCCTGGCGGCGGGTGACGCTGCCGGCGCTCGTGCCCGCCGTCGCCGCCGCCGCGCTGATGGTCTTCCTCTTCACCTTCACCTCCTTCGGCGTCGTGCAGATCCTCGGCGGACCCGCCTACTCCACCCTGGAGGTGGAGATCTACCGGCAGACCGCGCAGCTCCTGGACCTGCCGACCGCCGCCGTGCTGACGCTGGTGCAGTTCGCGGCGGTGGGCGCGATCCTCGCCGTGCACGCGTGGACGGTACGGCGCAGGGAGAGCGCCCTGAAGCTCGTCGACGCGGCGCGGACCTCGCGGCCGCCGCGCGGCGCCGGGCAGTGGACGCTGCTGGGCGGCGTGCTGGTGACGGTGGTGCTCCTGGTCCTGGTGCCGCTCGGGTGCTCGTCGAGCGGTCACTGGACGGGCCGGGCGGGTACGGGTTCGGCTACTACCGCGCCCTCCGGACGACGGGTGCGAGCGGGGGCACCTTCCTCGTGCCGCCGCTGGAGGCGGTGTGGAACTCGCTGGAGTACGCCCTGGTGGCGACCGCCGTCGCGCTGGTCGTCGGCGGGCTCGCGGCGGCGGCCCTGACCCGGCGCGCCGGGCGGCTCGTGCGCGGCTTCGACGCGCTGCTGATGCTGCCGCTGGGCGTGTCCGCCGTGACGGTGGGCTTCGGTTTCCTCATCACGCTCGACCGGCCGCCGCTCGATCTGCGGACGTCGTGGATCCTGGTGCCGCTCGCCCAGGCGCTGGTGGGTGTCCCCTTCGTCGTACGCACCATGCTGCCCGTCCTGCGGGCGGTCGACGAGCGGCTGCGCGAGGCGGCGGCCGTGCTCGGGGCCTCGCCGCTGCGGGCGTGGCGGGAGGTCGACCTGCCGATGGTGCGGCGGGCGCTGCTCGTCGCCGCCGGGTTCGCCTTCGCCGTGTCGCTGGGCGAATTCGGGGCGACCGTCTTCATCGCGCGGCCCGACAACCCGACGCTGCCGGTGGCGGTGGCGCGGCTGCTCGGGCGGGCCGGGGACCTCAACTACGGGCAGGCGATGGCCCTGAGCACGATTCTGATGGTGGTGTGCGCGGTGTCGCTGCTGGTTCTCGAACGCGTGCGGCCCGACCGATCCGGATCCGGGGAGTTCTGATGTTGCGGCTGGACGGGGCGACCGTGCGGTTCGGGAAGCGGGCGGCACTGGACGCCGTGGACCTGGAGGTCGCCGACCACGAGATCGTGTGCGTGCTCGGACCGAGCGGCAGCGGGAAGTCCACGCTGCTGCGGGTCGTCGCGGGTCTTCAGCCGGCGGACGCGGGGCGGGTGCTGCTCGACGGGCGCGACCAGCGCGGGGTGCCGGTGCACCGGCGCGGGGTCGGCCTGATGTTCCAGGACCATCAGCTCTTCCCGCAGCGCGACGTCGGCGGCAATGTCGCCTTCGGGCTGCGGATGCGGGGGGAGGACAAGGCGGAACGGACCCGGCGGGTCGATGAGCTGCTGGAGATGGTCGGCCTGCCGGGCGCCGGGCGCCGGGCGGTCAGCACCCTGTCGGGCGGTGAACAGCAGCGGGTCGCGCTGGCGCGGGCGCTCGCTCCGCAGCCGAAGCTGCTGATGCTCGACGAGCCGCTGGGCCAGCTCGACCGCGGCCTGCGCGAACGCCTCGTCGTCGAGCTGCGACAGCTCTTCGGGCGGCTGGGCACGACCGTACTGGCCGTCACGCACGACCAGGGCGAAGCCTTCGCGCTCGCCGACCGGGTGGTGGTCATGCGCGACGGGCGGATCGCGCAGGCCGGTACGCCGCTGGAGGTCTGGCAGCGGCCGGCCTCCGAGTTCGTCGCCCGCTTCCTCGGCTTCGACAACGTCGTCGCGGCGACGGTCAGTGGCGAGGCCGCCGACACGGTGTGGGGCAAGATCCCCGTCCCGGCCGGGTCGGCGCAGGGCGAGAGCCGTCTGCTGGTCCGTCCGGCGGGCGTCAGGATGGTCCCGGCCGCGGACGGGCTGCCCTGCACGGTCACGGCGCGCACCTTCCGGGGCCACCACGTCGCCGTACTGCTGCGGCCCGCGGGCGGGCCGCAGCTGGAGGCGGAGTGCACGCTGCGGGACGCGCCCGAGGAAGGGGCGCAGGTGGGCGTCGCCTTCGCCGCGGAGGACGTCGTGGTGCTGGAGCCCCTGGCGCCGGGTCCGTCAGGTGACGAGAACCCCCGGAGCGCCGGCGATCACGGCGGACCGCTCAAGACCGGTCGTCGCGCCTGACAGCTCCACCGCCGGCGGACCCGGGGGCCGACACGGTGACGCACCTGGGTGCGGGCACCCGTACCCCGGTCGCGGCGGCCCCCGGGCCCGGCGGGCGGCTGGAGCGGCTCGTTCCGGGGGTGGCACCACCGTCTTCCGGCCCGGCCTCGACGCGGTACCGGTACCGGTACGGGAGAGGTACGGCCCCGTCGGCCGGCCGGTGATCCTGTGCGCCGCCGGGCTCGTGGCCCGCGAGGGAGACAGGACACGCCGATCAGGGCATGGGGAGGGTGCGGCGCGCCGTGCCCGGCGCCGTGCTGCTGCTCGTCGGCGAGGGGCCGTACGAGCGCCGGCCGCACCGGACGGCGGCCGAGCACGGGTCCGGACGCCGTGGTCTTCCCGGGCGGTCACCCGCACGGGGCCATGCCGTCCTTCTATGCCGCCGATGTCTTCACGATGCCGTGCCGCACGCGAAAGCGCGGGCTGGAGGTGGAGGGGCCCGGCATCGCCTTCCCGGAGGCGGCCGCCGCCGGACCGCCGGTGCCGGCGGGCGACTCGGGCGGTGCGCCGGACGCCGTACGGGACGGGGATACGGGACACGTCCTCGACGGGCGGTCGGGGGCGGCCGGCGCGGATGCTCGACGCGCCCCTTCCCGCCCGGGCGGCGGGCGGGAAGGGACGGCACCGGGTGCGTACGGAGTGGAGCCGGGACCGGTCGTACGAGCGGCTGGCCGGGTTACTCGGCGGCTAGCCGGGCCAGCGCCGCCGGGGCCTGGTCGACGGTGTCGACCAGGGCGATGCGGGACTCCATCGGGCGGCCCCCGGCCAGGGACTGGAGCAGGGGCCAGGCGGGGAGCCGCTCGGTCCAGTGGGCGCGGTTCACCAGGACCATGGGGGTCGGTTCGCCGCGCGACTCGTAGTAGTTGGGGGTCGCGTTGTCGAAGATCTCCTGGACCGTGCCGGCCGCGCCGGGCAGGAAGACGACACCGGCGTTGCAGCGCGCGAGGAGGCCGTCCTCGCGAGTGGCGTTGGCGAAGTACTTGGCGATGTGGCCGGCGAAGGCGTTCGGGGGCTCGTGGCCGTAGAACCAGGTGGGGATGCCGATGGAGTCGCCGCCGGACGGCCAGCGGTCGCGGACCTCGAAGGCGGTGCGGGCCCAGTCGGTGACGGAGGGGGTGAAGGACGGGACCTTGGCGAGGAGCTGGAGGGCGTCGTCGAGTACGGCGTCGTCCTGGAGGGGAGCCAGGTACGCGCCGAGGTTCGCCGCCTCCATCGCGCCGGGGCCGCCGCCGGTGGCGACGGTCACGCCGCTGCGGGCGAGGGTGCGGCCGAGGCGTGCGGCGCCGGCGTAGGCGGTGGTGCCGCGGGCCATGGCGTGGCCGCCCATGACGCCGACGACGCGGGCGCCGGCGAGGTGTTCGTCGAGGGCGTCCGAGACGGCGTCGTCGTGGATGGAGCGGAGCATCGAGGCGAATATGTCACCGTCGGCCTTGGTGCGCTGGAGCCAGGCGTACGCGAGGGCGTCGGGGGTGGCGTCGTACCCCTGTTCCAGGTGCTCGAAGAGGGTGTCGGCGGTGTAGAGCAGCCCGCGGTACGGGTCGAAGGGGAGGTCGGGGACGGGCGGGAAGACGAGGGCGCCGTCCGCGCGGACCTTGGCGAGGCCGTCGGGGTGCATGGGGCAACCGAGGAACACGGCCCCGGATGTGGCGACGGTGAGGAGGTCGAGGGTACGGGCCGTCAGGTCGACGGCCTGGACGCGGTAGCCGCCGAGCGAGCCGCGCGCGACGGCGGCGTCGAACTCGGCGAGGGTCTCGATCTCGTGGTCGTGGTCGTGGTCGCGGCGGGCGTCGGAGTCCGTGAGGTGAGGCACGCGACGATGCTAGGCGGTGGGTGGTACGGCGCGTTGCCGGGGGAGCGGGGCCGGGGGAGCGGGGCCGGCCCCGCGGCGGGGGCCGCCCTGTTCCGCGCGGGCTGCCCGGGCGGGGCTCGAACCGGGCGGGGTCAGGAGGTCAGGGGGAGGGCCGCCAGGACTGCCAGGACGCAGGTCACGGGGGTGAAGACGGTCAGGACGGCTGTCGCTCTCAGGGCCGCCGCCGTACGGAGGGTCTGGGAGGGGGCGCCCATGCGGACCAGGGTTTCCGCGGTGGCCGTGCGGGCGTGTTTCGCCTCCAGGGCCGCCATCAGCAGCGTGGCGACCGTACAGCCCGCCATCAGCACCGCGCCCAGGCCGGTCAGGGGGCCGAAGGGGGCGGCGGAGGCGGCATCGGGCAGGGTCGCCGTGGCGATCGCCGCCGACGCCACCGCGCACACCACGCCCAGCGGGCGGCCGATCCGGCGGGCCTCGTCCATCAGGACGCGGCCCGCGAGCAGCCGCACCGCGCCCGGGCGCACGCACTGGAGCAGGCGGCCTGCGAGGTGGGTCAGCCCGGGGCCCGCGAGGGCGAGGCCGAGGGCGGTCAGGGCCCAGCCGGCCAGGACGCCGGGCGGGGCGACGTCCAGCCGGCCCGGCAGCGGGAGCGGCGCGCCGGGGACGCCGCGGCTCGCGTAGGTCTCGACTGCGAGGCCCGCGGCGACGAGGGCCATTCCCCACGGCAGGCCGGCGGGGGGCAGGGGCGCGGAGGACTGTTCGCCGGAGCGCTTCGGGCGGCGCGGGCGCAGTGCCACGGCGCTCGCGACCGCCGCCGTGACCGGCACCAGGCTCAGCAGGGTGAGCACGGCGGCCGACGGCAACGGCTGGTCCGCGGCCAGCAGCCCGGCCGCCGCGCCGTCGAAGGGCAGACGGCCGGGACCGCCGCCGCGCAGGTGGAGGAAGAGGAGGAGCGCCAGCACGCTGCCCAGGGCGCAGGAGACCGCCGTGGACACGGCCGCGAGCGCCGCGAGGCGGGCCGGGCCGAGACCGACGGCGGAGAGCCCCGCGCGCGGCGGGCTCGTACCGGGGTCGGTGCGGGCCACCGCCACCGCGAAGTACACGGTGGCCGCGAGCGGGGCCAGGCACCAGAGCAGGCGCAGCGCGGAGTCCCTGGACTGCGCGGGATGGCCCACCGCGTGACCCAGGGTGCACAGGAGGAGGAAACCTACGCCGCCCGATGCCACCGCGACCAGCAGTCGCCGCAGCAGGACCAGCGGGTGGGTGCTGCGGGCTAGACGGAGAGCGAGCACGCGGCCCGGCCTTCCGCACCGTCCACCTGTACGGAGTTGACGGGGTGTCCGTCGAGCAGCGACACCGTACGGTCCGCGAGCATCGCCACCTCCGCGTCGTGCGTCGCGAGGACGACCGTGATGCGGTGCGAGCGGGCCGCGGCGGTGAGCGTACGCAGCACCTGGGCGCGGTCCTTGCGGTGCAGCGGCGCCGTCGGTTCGTCCGCGAACAGCACCGCCGGCGTGTTGACCAGCGAGCGGGCGATGGCGATCCGCTGGCGCTGGGACTGCAGGAGTGCGGCGGGCCGCTTGCGGGCGACCTCGCCGATGTCGAACCGCTCCAGCCACTCCATGGCGGTCTTCTTCGCGGCGCGGTGCGAGATGCCGTGGAGGAGGAGCGGCAGGGCCGTGTTCTCCCAGGCGTTCAGTTCCGGCAGGAGCCGGGGTTCGGGATCGATCCAGCCGAACCGGTCACGGCGCAGCCGTTCGCGCAGCACGGGACTCATGGTGTGCACGGGCGCGCTGTCGAACCATACTTCGCCCTCCTCGGGGACCAACTGGCCGGAGAGGCACTGGAGGAGGGTCGTCTTGCCGCTGCCGCGCGGGCCGTTGACGGCGAGGATCTCGCCCTCGCGCACGCCCAGCGAGACGCCGGTGAGGGCGGGGGAGCCGCTGTACGAGTAGTGCAGGGAGCGTGCCCAGAGCACATCGTTGTCGGGTGGGGCCACCATGGCGTACACCTCACGTCTTGAGTGTCACAGCAGATATCCCGTTCCCCCGTACGGGGGAACGAAGACGGGGCCGATCGGTCACTGGGCACCGTAAGGATTCGTGACGTGGTGGCGTGGCAAGCGCGCGGCCCGGATACGTCCGTTCTCACTCGAACGGGCTAATCCGGGCCGCGATTGGGTCATACGATCAGAGCAGGCTCACCCTGGCTCAGAGCTTGGTCCAGGCCTCCGTGAGCACCTGACGCAGGATGCCCTCGATCTCGTCGAAGGTGCCCTGGTTGGAGATCAGCGGCGGGGCGAGCTGGACGACCGGGTCGCCACGGTCGTCGGCGCGGCAGTACAGGCCGTTCTCGAAGAGGGCCTTGGAGAGGAAGCCGTAGAGCACGCGCTCCGTCTCCTCGTCCGTGAAGGTCTCCTTCGTGGCCTTGTCCTTCACCAGCTCGATGCCGTAGAAGAAGCCGTTGCCGCGGACGTCGCCGACGATCGGCAGGTCGTTGAGCTTCTTCAACGTCGAGAAGAACGCGTCCTCGTTGTCGAGCACGTGCTGGTTGAGGCCCTCGCGCTCGAAGATGTCGAGGTTCGCGCAGCCGACCGCGGCGGAGACCGGGTGGCCACCGAAGGTGTAGCCGTGCAGGAAGGTGTTGTCACCCTTGTAGAACGGCTCGGCCAGCTTGTCCGAGATGATGCACGCGCCGATCGGGGAGTAGCCCGACGTCATGCCCTTGGCGCAGGTGATCATGTCCGGTACGTAGTCGAACTTGTCGCACGCGAACATCGTGCCGAGGCGGCCGAAGGCGCAGATGACCTCGTCGGAGACGAGCAGCACGTCGTACTTGTCGCAGATCTCGCGGACCCGCTGGAAGTACCCGGGCGGCGGCGGGAAGCAGCCGCCGGCGTTCTGCACCGGCTCCAGGAAGACGGCCGCGACCGTCTCCGGGCCCTCGAAGAGGATCTCCTGCTCGATCTGGTCGGCGGCCCAGCGGCCGAAGGCCTCCGGGTCGTCGCCGTGGATCGGCGCGCGGTAGATGTTGGTGTTCGGCACCTTGTGCGCACCCGGTACGAGCGGCTCGAAGGGGGCCTTCAGGGCCGGCAGGCCGGTGATGGACAGGGCGCCCTGCGGGGTGCCGTGGTAGGCCACCGCGCGGGAGATCACCTTGTACTTGGTGTGGTTGCCGGTGAGCTTGTGGTACTGCTTCGCCAGCTTCCACGCGGTCTCGACGGCCTCGCCGCCACCGGTGGTGAAGAAGACCTTGTTGAGGTCGCCCGGCGCGTAGTTGGCGAGGCGCTCGGCCAGCTCGACGGCCTTGGGGTGGGCGTACGACCAGATCGGGAAGAAGGCGAGTTCCTGAGCCTGCTTGTACGCGGTCTCGGCGAGCTCGTGCCGGCCGTGGCCGGCGTTGACCACGAAGAGGCCGGAGAGACCGTCGAGGTACTTCTTGCCCTTGTCGTCGTAGATGTAGGTGCCCTCACCACGCACGATGGTGGGCACGGGTGCGTTCTCGTAGGACGACATGCGGGTGAAATGCATCCACAGGTGGTCGTACGCGGTCTTGGAGAGGTCCTGGCTCACGACTATCGGGTTCCCCACATATAGGTCTGCTTCTTCAGCTTGAGGTAGACGAAGCTCTCGGTGGAACGCACGCCGGGGAGCGTGCGGATCCTCTTGTTGATCACTTCGAGCAGGTGGTCGTCGTCCTCGCAGACGATCTCCACCATGAGGTCGAAGGAGCCCGCGGTCATCACCACGTACTCGCACTCGGCCATGGCCGTCAGCGCTTCGGCGACGGGGTCGAGGTCGCCCTCGACGTTGATGCCGACCATGGCCTGCCGCCGGAAGCCCACGGTGAGCGGGTCGGTGACGGCGACGATCTGCATCACGCCCTGGTCGAGCAGTTTCTGCACGCGCTGGCGCACGGCCGCCTCGGAGAGGCCCACGGCCTTGCCGATGGAGGCGTAAGGACGGCGTCCGTCCTCCTGGAGCTGCTCGATGATCGCCAGAGACACGGCATCGACCGTTGGGGACGAGCCGTTCCCGGTTCTGGAATCTGCGCTTCTACTGGCCACGTCTTCACTGTGCACGACGTCTCGACTGTTCCGCAACCCCAAACCGATGAAATCCGTTGTTTGAAGCGTCGGATCTTGCTGAATCCGAAGTTCCCGGTATGCGGGTATGTCGAAAGCGATACCCGAGCGACTAGGGTGGGCATCTCAGCAATCGGACATCCGACCAGGGAAGGGGTGGCTGTGACCACCGAACTGCGCCGCCTGCGCAACTACATCGACGGAGAGTTCCGCGACGCCGCCGACGGGCGGACCATCGACGTGGTCAACCCGGCCACGGGCGACGTGTACGCCACCTCGCCGCTCTCCGGCCAGGAGGACGTCGACGCCGCCATGGCGGCCGCCGCCGCGGCCTTCCCGGCCTGGCGCGACACCACGCCCGCGGAGCGCCAGAAGGCACTGCTCAAGATCGCGGACGCCTTCGAGGAGCGCGCCGAGGAACTGATCGCGGCCGAGTCCGAGAACACCGGCAAGCCGCTCGGTCTCACGCGGACCGAGGAACTGCCGCCCATGGTCGACCAGATCCGCTTCTTCGCGGGCGCGGCCCGGCTGCTCGAAGGCCGCTCGGCCGGCGAGTACATGGAGGGCCTGACCTCCATCGTCCGCCGCGAGCCGGTCGGCGTCTGTGCGCAGGTCGCGCCGTGGAACTACCCGATGATGATGGCCGTGTGGAAGTTCGCCCCGGCGCTCGCCGCGGGCAACACGGTCGTCCTGAAGCCGTCGGACACGACCCCGGCGTCCACCGTCCTGATGGCCGAGATCATCGGCTCGATCGTCCCCAAGGGCGTCTTCAACGTCGTCTGCGGCGACCGTGACACCGGCCGCGCGATGGTCGAGCACCCGGTTCCGGCGATGGCCTCCATCACCGGTTCCGTACGGGCCGGCATGCAGGTCGCCGAGTCCGCCGCCAAGGACGTCAAGCGCGTCCACCTGGAGCTCGGCGGCAAGGCGCCGGTCGTCGTCTTCGACGACACCGACATCGCCAAGGCCGTCGAGGACATCTCGGTCGCGGGCTTCTTCAACGCCGGCCAGGACTGCACCGCCGCGACGCGCGTGCTCGTACAGGAGTCGATCCACGACGAGTTCGTGACCGCGCTGGCGAAGGCCGCCGCCGACACGAAGACCGGGCAGCCGGACGACGAGGACGTGCTCTACGGCCCGCTCAACAACGCCAACCAGCTCAAGCAGGTCAGCGGCTTCATCGAGCGCCTCCCGGCGCACGCCAAGGTCGAGGCGGGTGGCGAGCGGGTCGGTGACAAGGGCTACTTCTACGCCCCGACCGTCGTCTCCGGCCTCAAGCAGGACGACGAGATCATCCAGAACGAGGTCTTCGGCCCCGTCATCACCGTCCAGTCCTTCACGGACGAGGCGCAGGCCCTGGAGTGGGCCAACGGCGTCGACTACGCGCTGGCGTCCTCGGTGTGGACCAAGGACCACGCGCGGGCGATGCGCATGTCCAAGAACCTCGACTTCGGCTGCGTGTGGATCAACACCCACATCCCGCTGGTCGCGGAGATGCCGCACGGCGGCTTCAAGAAGTCCGGTTACGGCAAGGACCTCTCGGCGTACGGCTTCGAGGACTACACGCGCATCAAGCACGTGATGACCTCGATCGAGGGCTGATCAGGACGCTGTTCCACGAGGGCGGGCGGTAGACAGACCGTCTATTGCCCGCCCTCGCCGTGCGGGACAGGAGTGGACGCCATGGGTGATCTTGGTCGTGCTCGTGTGTCGCGGCGTACGCTGCTCCGCGGATTCCCGGCGGCGGGCGCGCTGGCCGCGCTCACCGGATGCGGCGTGCCGGCGGCGTACGTCGAACCGGGCGACCGGGCCGCCGCCGACCGGTCGGAGCGCGACCGCAGTCTTCGGTTCGCCAACTGGCCGCTCTACATCGACACCGACGACGAGAACACGCCGCGGCGGCCCACCCTCGACGCCTTCACCGAGCGGACCGGGATATCCGTCCGCTACACCGAAGAGATCAACGACAACGACGAGTTCTTCGGGAAGGTCAGCCCCGCGCTGATGAACCACCAGGAGACCGGCCGCGACCTGATCGTCGTCAGCGACTGGATGGCGGCCCGGTTCGTACGCCTGGGCTGGGTGCAGGAGATGGACCGTGCGCAGCAGCCGAACGTCGCCAGGTACCTCGACCCGCAGCTGCGGACACCCGCCTTCGACGAGGGGCGGCTGCACTCCGTGCCCTGGCAGTCCGGGATCACCGGCATCGCGTACAACCGCAGGAGACTCGGTCACGAGATCCGCTCCACCTCCCGGCTGTGGGCCGACGACCTGCGCGGCAGGGTGACGCTCCTCTCCGGACTCGACGAGAGCTTCGCACTGCTGATGCAGGGCAACGGCGCCGACGTCACGCGCTGGACCGCCGACGACTTCCACACGGTGTGCGAGCAGGTGGAGAAGCTGGTGAAGCGCAGGCACATCAGACGCTTCACCGGCAACGACTACATCAAGGACCTGGCGAGCGGCGACGTCCTGGCGTGCCAGGCGTACTCGGGCGACGTCATCCAGCTCAGGGCCGACAACCCCGACATCGAGTTCGTGGTGCCGGAGGAGGGGGCGGAGCTGTGGGCGGAGAGCCTGATGATCCCCAACCTCGCCCGCCACAAGCGCAACGCGGAGAAGCTCGTCGACCACTACTACGAGCCCGAGGTCGCGGCGGAGCTGGCCGCCTGGGTCAACTACGTCTGCCCGGTGCCGGCGGCGCGCGACGTCCTGGCCTCGGCCAAGGACGCGGAGACCGCCGCACTCGCCGAGGACCCGCTGATCTTCCCCGACGACGCGATGCGGGAGCGGCTGGTGACCGCGCGGGACATCACGGCGCAGGAGCGCGTCGGGTTCGCGAAGAAGTGGAACGCGGTCGTCGGGCTGTAGCCCCGGTGGATCAGCTCTTGTCCACCGCGCCGAAGGCCGCCTGCGCCAGGTCCGTCACGACCGGGTTCCTGTCCCGGCCCTTCGCGTCGGTGGAGCTGACGCTGCAGACGAGGACGCGGGAGCGGTCGCGGGTGCCGCCGATGCCCGCGTTGTAGCCCCGGCGGCCGCCCGTCCTGCCCCACACCTGGCGGCCGCCGAGCTTCCAGGACGTCAGGCCGGCGCTGTACGCCGCCTCGCCCTCCGCGAGCCGAGGCAGCGTGAACGTCTGCTCCAGCAGCGGCCCTCGCACGACCTGCCCGCCGAACAGCGCGTGCGTGAAGCGCTCCAGGTCGGCACTGGTGGAAATGACGTCTCCCGCCGCCCAGCCGTCGGCGGGACTCCACACGCTGACATCACGCGGCCCGGTGCCGCCGTTGGCCAGCCCCATGGTCTGGTAGCCGTGGATGCGGGGGCCGGTGCCGGGGAACGAAGTGCCGTGCAGGGCGAGGGGCTTGACGACGCGCCGGGTGTCCTCGTCCTGCCGCAAGGGCCGACTCGCCTACGGGCAAGGGCTTTTGGTGAGCGCGCTCAGGACGTCGATCCGGTTGGTGGTGATGGAGTCGACACCGCGGCCGATCAGGCGGCGCATCGTGAGCCCGGTGTCGGCGGTCCAGGCGGAGACCAGCAGACCGTCCCGGTGCACGCGGTCCGTCAGGTCGCGGCCGACCAGGCCGAACCGGTAGTTGAGCCAGCGGGGCTTCACCGCGTCGAGCAGCGTGGCGCGGGGCGGGGTGAGGGTCGTCCAGGTCATGGCGATCTCGGCGCCGGGGTCGGCGGCGCGTACGTCCGCCATGGCGGAGACGCCCCCGCAGTAGTACACGCGCTCGTCGGCCCCGGACTCGTGGACGACGCCGACCACCGTGCGCACCGACTCGGCGGTGGCACCCGGAAGGTCGATCATGAGGCGGTGGTCGCCGGCGGCGTGCAGCGCCTCGCGCAGGGTGGGCACGGCGCCGCCGGTGAGCTCGCGCAGGTCCTTCTCGGTGAGGGCCCCGAGCAGCCGGTCGTGGCCCCACAGCCGCTTGAGCGAGTCGTCGTGCAGCAGTACGGGGACGCCGTCGCGGGTCGGCCGGACGTCGATCTCGACGGCGTCCGCGCCCCGCTCCACCGCGGAGCGGAGCGAGGCGAGGGTGTTCTCACGGAACCGGTACGGGTCGCCGCGGTGGGCCACGGCGGTGACGGTGCGCGGGGACCGCGTGGAGGGGGAGAGGGGCATGGCCCCATTGTCCGGGGCGCTACCGCCGTGCAAGCCAGTCCGCGGTGTACGCGTCGATCTCGGCGGCGAGCCGCGCCTTGCCCGCCGGGTCGAGGAAGGACGCCTCCACGGCGTTCCTGGCGAGGCCGGCGACCCCGTGCTCGTCGAGGCCGAGCAGGCGGGCCGCCACCCCGTACTCGCTGTTGAGGTCGGTGCCGAACATCGGCGGGTCGTCGCTGTTGATGGTGACCAGCACGCCCGCGTCCACCATCTCCTTCAGCGGGTGCTCGTCCAGCGTGGCCACGGCGCGCGTCGCGATGTTGGACGTCGGGCAGACCTCCAGCGGGATGCGGTGCTCGGCCAGGTGGGCCAGTAGCAGCGGGTCCTTGACGGCGCTGGTGCCGTGGCCGATGCGCTCGGCGCGCAGGTCGTTCAGCGCGTCCCAGATCGTCTCGGGCCCGGTCGTCTCGCCGGCGTGCGGGACGGAGCGCAGCCCGGCCGCGATCGCCCGGTCGAAGTACGGCTTGAACTGCGGGCGCGGTACGCCGATCTCGGGGCCGCCGAGACCGAACGACACCAGGCCCTCGGGGCGCAGGTCCACGGCCAGCCTCGCCGTCTCCTCCGCCGACTCCAGGCCGGCCTCGCCGGGGATGTCGAAGCACCAGCGCAGTACGGTGCCGAGCTCGGCCTCCGCCGCCCTGCGGGCGTCCTCGATCGCCTCCATGAAGGCCTTCTCGTCGATGCCCCGGCGGGTCGAGCTGAACGGCGTGACGGTCAGCTCGGCGTACCGGATGTTCTGCCTGGCCATGTCGCGGGCGACCTCGAAGGTCAGCAGCCGGACGTCCTCCGGGGTACGGATCAGGTCCACGACGGAGAGGTAGACCTCGATGAAGTGCGCGAAGTCGGTGAAGGTGAAGTAGTCCGCGAGCGCCTCGGGGTCGGTGGGGACCCTGGAGTCGGGGTGGCGGGCGGCCAGTTCGGCGACGATGCGGGGCGAGGCGGATCCGACGTGGTGCACATGCAGTTCGGCCTTGGGCAGCCCCGCGATGAAGGGGTGCAGATCGGTCATCGGATCCTCCGGATGTACGGGGTCTACGGGCCCCGGGGGGCGGTTCAGGGATCATCGTAGGCGGGCGGTACGGCCCGGAACGCAGGCCGTAGCATGGCGGAACCACGATGGGGGAGGCACATGTCAGACAACGCACAGGACCCCTCGGGCCCGCTGCCCGAGCGGCCGCGGGACCCCTGGGCGCCGCCCGAGCACGCGGTGTCGCTGGACAAGCCGCAGCCCGGACCGCCTTCGGTGCACGGCCGGCAGACGGTCGCATCGGTGCCGGCCGCGGAACCGGCGCCGGGCTTCGGCCCGGGCCCGGGAACGGGCGCGGCCCCGGAACAGGGCGCGGTACCGCCGCCGCCTCCCGCCCCCACCGGCCCGGCGCACACCCCGCCCGGCGAGTACGGCTACCCGGCCTACGTGGCCCCGCAGGCCCAGGCCCCGTACGGCACCGGCGGCTACCCCGGGTATCCGGGATACGGCGGCCCGGCCGGCTGGGCCGGACAGCAGGGCCCGGCGAACGGCTTCGGCATCACCGCGATGGTGCTCGGCATCATCTCCGTCACGTTCTTCTGCGCCTACGGTCTCGGCATCATCCTCGGCATCCTCGCGCTGATCTTCGGCATCCTCGGCCGCAAGCGCGTCCAGCGCGGCGAGGCGACGAACAGCGGCATGGCCCTGGCGGGGATCATCCTCGGCATCGTCGGTTTCGTGCTCAGCGCGGCGTTCATCGGGGTCATCGTCTGGGTGATCGTCCAGTCCGAGAACGAGCGCGACAGGGAACTCGACTCGTACGACCCCTACGCGCACTCCTCGCTGGTGGTCGAGGCCCCCGCCCGGGGCTAGGGCGCCGCCCGGCCGGTTCTCCTTCCCCCGTACCGCCCCGGACACCCTGCGGGCCGGATTCTCACCCGGAGAATCCGGCCCGTCCGGCGTTCGGGGGCGTCCGGGGGGCGTCCGGCCGGGCGCGAGGGGGGAGGAAGCGTCGCAGGCACCCGCTTCACCTGGGGTTTCGCCCGGTGACGCGGCCATGCCATGCCGATTCGGCGCGCGCCACGGACACTCCGTACGGTATTTCCTCCTCGACGCGACACATGGTCGACCGATTCCGTCGCGTAACCAAAAGGCAACAACGGAATCCCTTGTTGCTCTTGTGGGCCTCTGTCAGGATCGGCACTCAAATCCAGCTGGAGCTACGCCGACACCCGCTGAGCGGGGAGAACGGCGGAGGAGAGCGTCATGGTCAACCGCTTCCCGGTGCAGGACCGATTCGCGGACGGTGCGCAGTACATCGCCGGACAGCTGCGCGCGGGCACTTCAGGCCGGACACACACCGTCGTGGACCCCGCGACCGGCGAGAAGGTCTACGCGTACGAGCTGGCGTCCACCGCCGACGTCGACGCGGCGGTCGCGGCCGCGCGCGCGGCGTTCCCCGGCTGGTCGGGAGCCACCCCGGGGGAGCGCTCCGAGGCGATGCACCGCTTCGCCGCCGTACTCGCCGAGCAGGCCGAGGACTTCGCGTACGTCGAGTCGCTCCAGTGCGGCAAGCCGATCAAGCTGTCCGCCGGGTTCGACGTGCCGGGCAGTGTCGACAACACCGCTTTCTTCGCGGGCGCGGCCCGTCACCTGGAGGGCAGGGCGGCCGGCGAGTACTCCGGCGACCACACCTCGTACGTACGGCGTGAGGCGATCGGCGTCGTGGGGTCCGTCGCCCCCTGGAACTACCCCCTCCAGATGGCCGCCTGGAAGGTCCTGCCGGCGATCGCGGCGGGCAACACCATCGTCCTGAAGCCCGCCGAGATCACGCCGCTGACCTCGGTCATGTTCGCGCAGGCGGCGAAGGAGGCCGGCATCCCGGACGGTGTGATCAACATCGTCACCGGCGCCGGCAAGGACGTCGGCGAGCACCTCGTCGGACATCCGGACGTGGTCATGACCTCCTTCACCGGGTCGACCGCCGTCGGCAGGCGCGTCGCCGAGATCGCCACCTCCACCGTCAAGCGCCTCCACCTCGAACTCGGCGGCAAAGCACCGTTCGTGGTCTTCGACGACGCCGATCTCGAAGCCGCGGTGCACGGCGCGGTGGCCGGCTCGCTCATCAACACCGGGCAGGACTGCACGGCCGCGACCCGCGTCTACGTCCAGCGCCCGCTCTACGACGCCTTCGTCGCGGGCGTCGCCGAGCTGATGGAGAGCGTGCGGCTCGGCGACCCCTTCGACCCCTCCACCGACCTCGGTCCGCTCATCAGCCACGCCCAGCGCGACCGGGTCGCCGGTTTCGTCGAGCGCGCCCGTGCGTACGCCCGGGTGGTGACCGGGGGCGAAGCGCCCGCCGGCGACCTCGCCAAGGGGGCGTACTACCGTCCCACGCTCGTCGCCGACGCCCCGCAGGACAGCGAGATCGTCCAGGCCGAGATCTTCGGCCCGGTCCTCGTCGTGCTGCCCTTCGACACCGACGACGAGGGCATCGGACTCGCCAACGACACCCCGTACGGCCTCGCCGCCTCGGCCTGGACCCGCGACGTGTTCCGCGCGAACCGCGCCACCCGCGAGATCAAGGCAGGCTGCGTCTGGGTCAACGACCACATCCCGATCATCAGCGAGATGCCGCACGGCGGCTACAAGGCCAGCGGCTTCGGCAAGGACATGTCGGCGTACTCCTTCGAGGAGTACACGCAGGTCAAGCATGTGATGTACGACAACACCGCGGTCGCCCGCAAGGATTGGCACCGCACGATCTTCGGGGACCGGTAGTCACTCAGCCACTGCGCCGCACGACCAGCGGCCCCACCCACCCGAAAGGGCACTTACGCATGGAGCAGTACGAGCCCGACCGCCTCTCCGCGGCCCAGGTGGCCGCCGTGCGCCGCAGCCTGAGCACCGGCAGGGGCGCCCTCACCCGCCGCTCGCTGCTGCGCGCCTCGGGCGTCGGCGCGCTGGCGGTCGGCGGCCTGGGCACGCTGAGTGCGTGCGGCATCCCGCCCGCCAAGCGGGAGGGCGGCGCGCCGGCCTCCGACGACCACTCGGCCGAGGAGAGGCGGATCGCCTTCTCCAACTGGACCGAGTACATGGACGTCAGCGAGGACGAGAAGAGCCGGCCCACCCTGGAGGCGTTCACCAGGCGCACCGGGATCACGGTCAAGTACACCGAGGACATCAACGACAACGTCGAGTTCTTCGGGAAGGTCAAGCCGCAGCTCGCGGCCGGCCAGGACACCGGACGCGACCTGATCTGCGTCACCGACTGGCTGGCCGCCCGGCTCATCCGGCTCGGCTGGGTCCAGAAACTCGACCCGGCACACCTGCCGAACGCGTACGCCAACCTCTCCGCGCAGTTCCGCTCTCCCGACTGGGACCCGGGCCGCGCCCACTCGTACCCGTGGACCGGCATCTCCACCGTCATCGCCTACAACGCCAAGGCGACGGGCGGGGAGAAGATCGAAAGCGTCGGCCGGCTGCTGGACGACCCCGCGCTCAAGGGAAAGGTCGGCTTCCTCTCCGAGATGCGCGACTCCGTCGGGATGACCCTGCTCGACATGGGCAAGGACCCGGGGAAGTTCACCGACGACGACTACGACGCGGCCGTCGCCCGGATGCAGAAGGCCGTCGACAAGAAGCAGATCCGCCGCTTCACCGGCAACGACTACACCGCGGACCTCTCCAAGGGCGACCTCGCGGCCTGCCTCGCCTGGGCCGGTGACGTCATCCAGCTCCAGGCGGACAACCCGGACATCAAGTACGTGATCCCGGAGGCCGGTTACATCACCTCCAGCGACAACCTGCTGGTCCCGGCCAAGGCGCGGCACAAGGCCAACGCCGAGAAGCTCATCGACTACTACTACGAGCCGCCCGTGGCCGCCGAGCTCGCCGCGTACATCAACTACGTCTGTCCGGTCGACGGCGTGCGCGAGGAACTGGCGAAGATCGACGAGTCGATGGCCTCCAACACGCTGATCCTCCCCGACAAGGCGATGGCCGCGAAGTCCCACGCCTTCCGCTCGCTCAGCGGCAAGGAAGAGGCGGCGTACGAGGAGAAGTTCGCCAAGCTCATCGGCGCCTGAGCCGCCGTCCGCTCCCGCTCCCCACTCGACACCCCCTGGGACCACACCCCATGACGCAGAAGACGACAGAAGGCGGCGACGTCCGCCTCTCCGGGATCAGCAAGACCTACGGCTCCTTCACGGCCGTGCACCCGCTCGACCTGACCGTCCCGCAGGGCTCCTTCTTCGCCCTGCTCGGCGCGTCCGGCTGCGGCAAGACCACCACCCTGCGGATGATCGCCGGTCTCGAGGACCCGACCACCGGCACGGTCTTCCTCGGCGACAAGGACGTCACCGACCTCCAGCCGTACAAACGCCCGGTCAACACCGTCTTCCAGAGCTACGCGCTCTTCCCGCACCTCAGCGTCTTCGAGAACATCGCCTTCGGCCTGCGCCGGCGCGGCATCAAGTCCGTGAAGAAGCAGGTCGACGACATGCTGGACCTCGTCCAGCTCGGAGCCTTCACCGGCCGCAAGCCGCACCAGCTCTCCGGCGGCCAGCAGCAGCGCGTCGCCGTGGCCCGCGCGCTCATCAACCACCCCCAGGTCCTGCTCCTCGACGAGCCGCTCGGCGCGCTCGACCTCAAGCTGCGCCGCCAGATGCAGCTGGAGCTCAAGCGCATCCAGACCGAGGTCGGCATCACCTTCGTGCACGTCACCCACGATCAGGAGGAGGCCATGACCATGGCCGACCAGGTCGCGGTGATGAACGGCGGCCGCGTCGAGCAACTCGGCGCCCCCGCCGACCTCTACGAGAACCCGAAGACGACGTTCGTCGCCAACTTCCTCGGCACCTCCAACCTCATCGAGGCCGAGGTCGTCGAGGCTTCGGGCCAGGACACCGTGGTCACCTGCGGCGGCTCCAGGCTGCGCCTGCCCGGCGGGCGGTGCGCCTCGCAGCCCCGCAGCGGCGGCAAGCTGCTCATCGGGATACGCCCGGAGAAGGTCTCGGTCGCGCACGCCGACGACGCGGGCACGGTCGCGGCCGGCCGCAACAAGATCACCGGCCGGATCGTGGCGTCCAGCTTCATCGGCGTCTCGACCCAGTACATCGTCGACAGCCCGGCCTGTTCCGACTTCGAGGTGTACGTCCAGAACATCGAGCGCGACGCGCGGCTGGTGCCCGGCGCCGAGGTCGTCCTGCACTGGAACCCGGCGCACACCTTCGGTCTGGACGCCGGCCAGTCCCTGCTTGCTGGGACAGTGGGCTCCGCCGGCGTGGAGACGGCGGAGGAGAGCGCGTGAGCGTCACCGACGCGCCGCCCCTGGCGCCCGCACCGGCCGAGGAGCCGCCCGCCCCGCGCAAGGCCTCCGCCCGCAAGCGGCTCGTACCGTACTGGCTGCTGCTCCCCGGTATCCTGTGGCTGGTCGTCTTCTTCGCGCTGCCGATGGTCTACCAGGCGTCGACCTCGGTGCAGACCGGCTCGCTGGAGAAGGGCTTCGAGGTCACCTGGCACTTCCGGACGTACTGGGACGCGCTGACGGAGTACTCCCCCCAGTTCGTACGGTCGCTGCTGTACGCCGGCACCGCCACCCTGCTGTGCCTGCTGCTGGGCTACCCGCTCGCGTACCTGATCGCCTTCAAGGCGGGCCGGTGGCGCGGTCTGGTCCTGGTGCTGGTCATCGCGCCGTTCTTCACCAGCTTCCTGATCCGCACGCTCGCCTGGAAGACGATCCTCGCGGACGGCGGCCCGGTGGTGGACGTGCTGAACACCCTGCACGTCCTGGACGTCACCAGCCTGCTCGGCTGGACCGAGGGCGATCGGGTGCTGGCCACGCCGATGGCCGTGGTCTGCGGCCTGACGTACAACTTCCTGCCCTTCATGATCCTGCCGCTCTACACCTCCCTGGAGCGCATCGACGGCAGGCTGCACGAGGCGGCCGGCGACCTCTACGCCACCCCGGCGACCACCTTCCGCAAGGTGACCTTCCCGCTCTCCATGCCGGGTGTCGTCTCGGGCACGCTGCTCACCTTCATTCCGGCGAGCGGTGACTACGTCAACGCGGAACTCCTCGGATCCACCGACACGAAAATGGTCGGCAGCGTCATCCAGTCGCAGTTCCTGCGGGTGCTCGACTATCCGACGGCGGCCGCGCTCTCCTTCATCCTGATGGCGATCGTGCTGGCCATGGTCACCGTGTACATCCGCAAGTCCGGGACGGAGGATCTGGTCTGATGTCTGTGCTTCGCTGGATACGGCGCAATCTCGTCGTCATCGCCGGGCTGTTGACGCTCGCTTACATGATCCTGCCGAACATCGTCGTGATGGTGTTCTCCTTCAACAACCCGAAGGGCCGCTTCAACTACGCCTGGCAGGAGTTCTCCCTGGGCGCGTGGAAGGACCCGTGCGGCGTCGCCGACCTGTGCGGTTCGCTCTCCCTCTCGCTCCAGATCGCCGCCTGGGCGACGGCCGGCGCCACCGTGCTCGGCACGATGATCGCCTTCGCGCTGGTCCGCTACCGCTTCCGGGCGCGTGGCGCGATCAACTCGCTGATCTTCCTGCCGATGGCGATGCCCGAGGTCGTGATGGCCGCCTCGCTGCTGACGCTCTTCCTCAACATGGGCGCGGAGCTGGGCTTCTGGACCGTTCTCATCGCGCACATCATGTTCTGCCTGAGCTTCGTGGTGACGGCGGTCAAGGCGCGCGTGATGTCGATGGACCCGCGCCTGGAAGAGGCCGCCCGTGATCTCTACGCCGGTCCGGTGCAGACGTTCGTACGGGTGACCCTGCCGATCGCGGCGCCCGGAATCGCGGCGGGAGCACTGCTCGCCTTCGCGCTCTCCTTCGACGATTTCATCATCACCAACTTCAACGCGGGCTCGACCGTCACCTTCCCGATGTTCGTGTGGGGATCGGCGCAGCGCGGCACGCCCGTACAGATCAACGTCATCGGCACGGCCATGTTCGCCATCGCCGTGCTGATGGTCCTCGGCGGTCAGCTCGTCGCGAGCCGCCGGAAGAAGAGCACACAGCCCCAGTAAGCCCTGAAGGAGTTGGAAACCATGGCCCCGGTTGCCATGCGTAGTGCCGCACAATCCCTTTCCGGCGCGAAGCCGGTGTCGTTCTGGCTGGACGATCCCGAAAAGCCCGCACCGCGGCCCGCCCTCACCGGCGACGAGCGCTGCGATCTGCTCGTCGTCGGCGGCGGATACAGCGGACTGTGGACCGCGCTCCTCGCCAAGGAGCGCGACCCCGGACGGGACGTCGTACTGATCGAGGGGCACGAGGTGGGCTGGGCCGCCTCGGGCCGCAACGGCGGCTTCTGCGCCGCCTCCCTCACCCACGGTCTGAGCAACGGCATCTCCCGCTGGCCCGGCGAACTGGCGAAGCTGGAGGAGCTCGGCGAGCGCAACCTCGACGCGATCGAGGCGGCGGTGGCGGAGTACGGCATCGACTGCGACTTCGAGCGCACCGGCGAGATCGACGTCGCCACCGAGCCGCACCAGCTCGAAGAGTTGCGGGAGACGTACGAGGAGGCCCGCAGGCTCGGCTTCACCGACCATCTCGAACTGCTCGACCAGGACGCGGTACGCGCCGAGGTCGACTCGCCGACCTTCATCGGCGGGCTGCTCGACCGGCGGGGCGTCGCCCTGCTGAACCCGGCCGGGCTGGCGTGGGGACTCAAGCAGGCGTGCCTCGGTCTGGGCGTACGGATCTACGAGCACACCCGCGGCCTGGACCTGGCGTCGACGGGCGCCGGGATGGCCGTGCGCACGCCGTACGGCCGGGTCTTCGCCCGCCGGGTCGCGCTCGGCACCAACGTCTTCCCGTCGCTGGTCAAGCGGGTCCGCCCGTACACCGTCCCGGTCTACGACTACGCGCTGATGACCGAGCCGCTCACCGACGGCCAGCTCGCGTCGATCGGCTGGAAGAACCGCCAGGGGCTGGGCGACAGCGCCAATCAGTTCCACTACTTCAGGCTGAGTGCCGACAACCGCGTCCTGTGGGGCGGTTACGACGCCGTCTACCCCTTCGGCGGCAAGCTGAGCGCCGAGATGGACCACCGGCCCCAGACGTACCTCAAGCTGGCAGAGCACTTCTTCCGCTGCTTCCCGCAGCTGGAGGGTGTGAACTTCAGCCACGCGTGGGGCGGTGCGATCGACACCTGCTCGCGTTTCTCCGCCTTCTTCGGTACGGCCTACGCGGGCAGGGTGGCGTACGCCGCCGGGTACACCGGTCTGGGCGTCGGCGCCACCCGCTTCGGCGCGGACGTCATGCTCGACCTGCTCGCGGGCGGGCGGACCGAGCGTACGGAGCTGGAGATGGTCCGCAGCAAGCCGCTGCCCTTCCCGCCGGAACCTTTCGCCTGGGCCGGCATCGGCATCACCAAGTGGTCGCTCGCCCGGTCGGACGACAACGGCGGCCACCGCAACCTGTGGCTGAAGGCCATGGACAGGCTGGGACTCGGCTTCGACAGCTGAGTGGCCGGGCCCGGGAAATGATCCCCGCCGCGTCCGGCCCGGCACGTCCTGCCGGGCGGGCCGGACCGGGCGGGCCGGGCACGCTCACCGGCCCGGCGCCGCCGGAGCCCGGGAGGCGTGAGGCGGCCGTGCGTACCGCGCCGGAAGACGGTGGCTGAGCAGAAGGAGCACGAGGCACAGGCACCAGCTGCCGAGGACGTCCAGCGGCCAGTGGTAGCCGCGCAGGACCAGGCCGGCGCCGGTGGCGAGCGCGAGCACGAGCGCGAGGGCCGGCGGCCACCACCGGTGGCGGCGTACGGACGCGCCCAGGAGCAGGGCCGCGCCGCAGTAGGCGACGGCCGCTGTCGCCGTGTGCCCGGACGGGTAATAGCCGGTTTCCTGCGTGAGCGGACCCGGGCGGGCGATCCAGGACTTGAGCGGGACGACCAGCGCGGGCACCGCCGCCATGGCGAGCACGGCGGCCGTCGCGCGGGCGAGCGCGCCCCGGCCGTCGCGCCACAGCGCGCAGACGACGGCCGCGGCCAGTACGGGCAGTGCGACCGCCGTGTTGCCGAGATCGGCGAGGAATTCCGTGAGGGGGACCGGGCCGTGGCCCACGAGGGCCCGGCCGATCCGCTCGTCGGCGCGGCGCAGGGGGCCGCCGGCGGCGACCTGCCAGGTGATCAGCGCGAAGAGGAGTCCGGAGAGCCCGCAGAGGGCGAGGAGCCCGGGGTTCTTGGAGAGGAAAGACGGCTGCCCCGGAACAGGGGGGGTAGTTCCGGGGCAGCCGCCCTGACCGGGCTGCCGCTCGCCCCGGGGGGTGTGGGGCGGGCGGCCGTCCGATCGGTGAGGAGTTCCGGAGCCGAAGGCTCCAGCCGCGTGCGCGAAGGCACGACCAGGGCGGGGCAGGGGGGGCTCCGACCTGGAGCCGCCCGCAGTCTCCTGCGAGCGGGGTGTTTCTCTCATCTGGGGAAACCGTACGGCAGGGGGTGGGGGACCGACAGGAGGATCCCCATCCCGCCATTGGCCCCCCACCCTTTCTTCACAGGTCACACTCCGGCGAAGGCCGCCTCGATGATGTCCAGGCCCTCGTTGAGCAGGTCCTCGCCGATGACGATCGGCGGCAGGAAGCGCAGCACGTTTCCGTAGGTGCCGCAGGTCAGGACCAGCAGGCCCTCCGCGTGGCACGCCTTGGCGAGCGCGCCGGCCGCGGCCGCGTTCGGCTCCTTGGTGTCGCGGTCCGTCACCAGCTCGATGGCGATCATGGCGCCGCGGCCACGGATGTCGCCGATGATGTCGAACTTCTCGGCCATGGCGGCCAGACGGCCCTTCATGACCTCCTCGATGCGCTTCGCCTTCTTGTTGAGGTCGAGCTCCTTCATCGTCTCGATGGAGCCGAGCGCACCGGCGCAGGCGACCGGGTTTCCGCCGTACGTGCCGCCCAGGCCGCCACCGTGCGGGGCGTCCATGATCTCGGCGCGGCCGGTCACGGCGGCGAGCGGCAGGCCGCCCGCGATGCCCTTGGCGGTGGTGATCAGGTCGGGGACGATGCCCTCGTCCTCGCACGCGAACCACTGGCCGGTGCGGCAGAAGCCGGACTGGATCTCGTCGGCGACGAAGACGATGCCGTTGTCGTTGGCGAACTTCACGATCGCCGGCAGGAAGCCCTTGGCCGGCTCGATGAAGCCGCCCTCGCCGAGCACCGGCTCGATGATGATCGCGGCGACGTTGTCGGCGCCGACCTGCTTGGTGATCTGGTCGATGGCCTGGGCCGCGGCCTCGGGGCCGCAGTTCTCGGCGCCGGTCGGCCAGCGGTAGCCGTAGGCGACCGGGACGCGGTAGACCTCGGGGGCGAACGGGCCGAAGCCGTTCTTGTACGGCATGTTCTTGCTGGTCAGCGCCATCGTGAGGTTGGTGCGGCCGTGGTAGCCGTGGTCGAACACGACGACCGCCTGGCGCTTGGTGTAGGCGCGGGCGATCTTGACGGCGTTCTCGACGGCCTCGGCGCCCGAGTTGAACAGCGCGGACTTCTTGGCGTGGTCGCCCGGCGTCAGCTCGGCGAGGGCCTCGCAGACCTCGACGTAGCCCTCGTACGGCGTGACCATGAAACAGGTGTGGGTGAAGTCCTGGAGCTGCGCGGAGGCGCGGCGTACGACGGCCTCGGCGGAGGCGCCCACCGACGTCACGGCGATACCGGAGCCGAAGTCGATCAGGCGGTTGCCGTCGACGTCCTCGATGATGCCGCCGTCCGCGCGCGCGGTGAAGACGGGCAGCACGGAGCCCACGCCGCCGGCGACCGTGGCGGTACGCCTGGCCTGCAGCTCTGCCGACTTCGGGCCGGGAATCGCGGTGACGACGCGGCGCTCCTGCGGGATTGCGGTCATGGGGGGCTCCTGGGGGGTATTCCGGACGCTTCTTCACTTCGCAGGCTAGGGGTGGTGGGCAGGGGGTGGCATGTTCCGTTCGGGAGAAGTGGGGGCGAGTCGTTGTCCGCGACGGACATAGCGGGGGCAGCCGCCCCGCCGGGCCACGGCGGGGCGGGCCGCCGAGTGGCGCGGGGAGCAGGTCCGGAAATCACCGGGTGCGTGCCGCGGAGCGCGGCGGTGACTGACGTCCGGTTGCCGCCGGCACTAGATTGACGGTGCGTAAGGGCGCGACCTGGTTGGTCAGGGGGCAGGGGTTCATGGATACCGAAGGCACACAGCACACCCACGGCGCACGCGCGGGCGGCGACCGCTCCGGACGCCACGTGGAGGGCGCGCGCCGTTCCGTGCCCCGCCCGGCGGAGCCCGTCGGCGGAGCCGGCGCGTCCGCGTCCGGCTCCGTCCCCGCCCGCGGCGGGGCGACGGCCGAATGGCTGCGCAGGCCCCGGCCCGAGGCGGAGCCCGGGATCTGGCGGCTCGACCACCGCCCGCGGGCGGAGGAAGCGCCCGACACCGTGCCCATGCGCCAACTGCTCAGCGGCGCGCTGATCGCCTTCCTGTGCGGCTGGCTGCTCTGGTCCCTGCTCTGGAACCGCTACCTCGAGGGGTCGTGGATCTTCATCGACAACTGGTGGACGCTGCCCATGGGCATGCTGGTGCCCGACGCCTGGATGGACGTGAGCCACCCCAACTACCCGTTCTTCGTCCTGGTGACCTACCTCTACTACGCCCTGGTGCTCACCCTGATCGCGGTGGGCATGGGGCGGGTCGGCAACTGGAACGAGCTCTGGCGCCGGTACGGCGTGCCGCTCTGGCCGCTGTTCGTGCTGCTGCCCGGGGTCTGGCGGGAGATGCCGACCACGGTCTGGTGGCTCGACTGGACCTCGACCCTCTACTACCTCCTCCTGACGGCGGCCGTCGTCGCGGTCGTCGGCAGGGCGGGTGCCTGGCCGAGGCTTCCGGCGGCCGCCCTGGCGCTGGCGGACCGGCTCGGCCCCACCAGGCCGGGACCGGCGGCGGCCCTCCGCAGGGCGGCCGCCTGGCCGCCGCTGAGGCGTTGGCAGGCCGGGGGCGGGCAGGAGGGGGCGGAGCCCCGCCAGGACCCCGCCGACTGGCCGGAGCTGCGGGACGCCGGCCTGCCGGAGGCCGCCGCGCGGCTCGCCGAGGCCACCCGGTCGGGCGCCCTCGGTGAAGTGGACTACGCCCGCATCACGCGGGCATGGCAGGGCGTACGGGCGCGGCCCGAGCAGCTCGCCGCCTTCAACGGCGCGGTGCTCACCCAGGGCGCCGCCGCCTGCGCCCACCCCTCCGGCATCCGCGACCTGCCCGTCCGTACCGCCGCGCACGACCTCGTCACCGCCCAGGTGAGGATCGGCACCGTCGCCGACAGCCCGCGCAACCCGTACGTCCGCCGCACCACCGGTGTCGCCCTGGAACCCGGACTGCTCGGCACCTCGCTGGTCGCGGTGGGCCCGGCCGGGTCCGGCAAGACCATGCGGCTGACCCGGCCGGTCGTCGAGTCGCTGTGCCTCCAGGCGCTCGCGAACCGCGCCGCGGTGATCGCCGTCACCGGGCAGGGCGCCGCGCTCGCCCCCGACGAGGCGTTCGACGTGGTGGTCGCCGTCGGCCGCCCCGACTCCGGCCACGACCTCGACCTGTACGGCGGCACCGACGACCCGGACGAGGCCGCCCGGGTGCTGGCGGAGGCGCTGGTGGGTGACCTGGTGCCGGACAGCCGGCGGGCCGCCACCGCGCTGGCCCAGCTCATCGGACCGTACCGGGCCGCCTACGGGCATTTCCCCGCCGTACCGGAGCTGCGCGAGCTGCTCGGCGGCGCGTCCGAGACGTTCGGCCGGCTGCGCTCCGCGGTCGCCGGCGACCCGGCGCAGCTGCGCGAACTCGACGCCCGGGCACGCCAGTCGGAGCGCGGCGACGACATCGGGGTGCTGCTCGCCGAGCGGATCGCCTTCCTGGACCGGCCGGCCTTCGCCCGGTTCTTCCGCACCGACGGAAGCGGCCCGCGGTTCTCGCCGCGCGGCATCGAGCACCCGATGCGCGTCCGCGTCGACCTGCCCGAGCGCGGTCACGCCGAGGCGTCCCGGATCATCACCCGGCTGCTGCTCGCCCAGTTCACCGACGCCGCCCTCGGCCGCTCCGACCGGTCGCTGTTCGCCTGCCTGGTCCTGGACGACGCGACGTACGCGGTCACCGCCGAATCCGTACGCGCCATCCAGCGGCTGCGCGCCGCTCACGCGGGCGTCGTCCTCGCGCTGCGCACCCTGGAGGACGTGCCGGAGGCGCTGCGCGGGCCGCTGCTCGGCGCGGTCGGCTGCCGGATGACGTTCGCGGGGGTCGCGCCCTGGGACGGCGGGCGGTTCGCGCAGGCGTGGGGCACCGAATGGGTGCAGACCCGGGACGTCACCAACCGGCAGATCGTCTCCGGCGAGCCGCTCACCAAGGCGCTGCACTTCATGCGGCGCCTGGTGACCGGCAAGGCGGCGACGACCGAGGCGATCACGGTGCGCGAGGTGGAGCGGGAGCGCTGGTCGGCTTCCGACCTGGCGCATGCCGTGCCCGCCGGGCACGCGGTGCTCTCCCTGAGCGGCGTACGGGGGGAAAGCACCCCTCCGCTCCTGGTCGATCTGCGGTCGTGACGCTCCTTGTCGTACGTCCTGGCAGAATCGAAGTACGCCGTTCGTACAGGACGGCGAAATCCTCTTCCTTAAGGTTCGCCCGTCCATGCCGCCCACCCTCGCCTCCCTCGTCCACCACTCGGCGCTCAAGCTCACCGTCCGCGCCGGGGAGGACCGGCTGGACACGCCGGTGCGCTGGGCCCATGTGAGCGAGCTCCCCGACCCCGTGCCGTACATGGAGGGCGGCGAACTGCTCCTCGTCACCGCGGTGAAGCTGGAGGCCGAGGACCCCGAGGTCATGCGCCGGTACGTGCGGCGGCTGGCCGGCGCCGGTGTGGTGGGGCTCGGCTTCGCCGTCGGCGTCCATTACGACGACATTCCGCAGGCACTGGTCGACGCCGCGAAGGAGGAGGGCCTGCCGCTGCTGGAAGTGCCGCGCCGTACGCCCTTCCTCGCCATCAGCAAGGCCGTCTCCGCCGCGAACGCCGCCGACCAGTACCGCGCGGTGACCGCCGGTTTCGAGGCGCAGCGCGAGCTGACGAAGGCGGCGCTGTCGGGAGACGGCCCCGGTGACCTGCTGGCCCGCCTCGCGTCGCACGTGAAGGGGTGGGCCGCGCTGTACGACGTCTCCGGCGCGGTGGTCGCCGCCGCGCCGGACTGGGCCGCCCGCCGCGCCGCCCGGCTCACCGCCGACGTCGAACGGCTGCGGGAGCGGCCGGCGCCCGCGAGCTCCGTCGTGGGCGGCGGCGGGACAGACGGCGACGCCGAGGCGGACGACCGGGTCGAACTGCAGTCGCTGGGCGCGGGGCGGCGCGTGCGGGCCGTACTGGCGGTCGGGACGGGGGCTCCGCTGGGGACGGCCGAGCGGTACGCCGTGCACTCGGCGATCGCGCTCCTGACCCTGACCACCGAGCGGTCGCGCTCCCTCCAGGCGGCCGAGCAGCGGCTGGGCGCGGCGGTGCTGCGGATGCTGCTGGCGGGCGAGCCGGACCACGCGCGGGCCGTCGCCGGCGATCTGTACGGGGCGCTGCTCGACGCCCCGTTCCGCCTCCTCATCGCCGAGCCGGCGGCCGCGGAGTCCGAGGGCACGTCCGCCGGGGGCGTGTCCGACCCGCTCCAGAGCCTGGCCGACGCGATGGAGTCCGCGGCGCTGCGGGCGGGCGAGCCGGTGCTGGTGGTGCCGGACGGCGACCGGCTGGTGGTGCTCGCGGCGGACGGGGGTGACGCGGTGGACGCCTGCCTCGCCCACACGGAGGCACAGCGCGGCGACGCGGCGCGGCCGCACGAGCCGGCGGGCGAGGACGAGCTGGTGGTGGGTCTGTCGGCACCGGCGGGGCCGATCGCGGCGGTCGGGGCGTACAAGCAGGCGGAACAGGCCCTGTCGGTGGCGCGGCGGCGGGGGCGTGCGCTGGTCGAGCACGAGGAGCTGGCGGCGGGCTCGGTGATGCAGCTGCTGGCGGACGACGCGGTGCGGTCCTTTGCCGACGGGATGCTGCGGGCGCTGCGGGAGCACGACGCGAAGGGCCGGGGCGACCTGATCGCGTCCCTGCGGGCGTGGCTTTCGCGCCACGGGCAGTGGGACGCGGCGGCGGCGGACCTGGGCGTCCACCGTCACACGCTGCGCTACCGGATGCGGAGGGTGGAGGAGATCCTGGGCCGTTCGCTGGACGACGCGGACGTGCGGATGGAGCTGTGGCTGGCGCTCAAGGCGACGGCGGGGCCGGGGGCGGGCTGAGAGCGGGTGGTGCCGGGGGCCGGGGCCTGCGGGAGCGGCGTTCGGGACTGTGTGATCCGGGCGCGGAGCGGCGTTCCCCGTACGACGCCCGGGCCCTTCCCCCCCCCATCACGCTTTACGTCCCGAGGACCACTCCCCGCGCTCCCTCCCGCCGTCGGTACGTCCCGGCTGCACGGCCCCAGGACCCGCGGTCGATTTCAGCCCGCCCGGGGTCGGGGGCGGAGCCCGGTCCCCGGACGGGGCGGGCAGCGGAAATTCCGCCCCCGCCCCGCCCCCGGCACCCGCCCGGCCGGGGCGTACGGACGTGTCGTCCTCCAAAGCGGCGTCCCGCGCGCCCGCAGCACTCCACCTCGGACAAACGACCTCCCGCCTCCGCACCCCTACCGTGGGGGGCATCAGCACCCACCCCCTCGGAAGGGCCGGAAACGACATGACTTCCCCCCACGCCTTCTGGCTCGCCGGCCGCCAGGCCACCGGCGAGGACGCGTTCGACGTCACGTCCCCCTGGGACGGCCGGCTCGTCGCCTCGGTGAGCATCCCCACCGACGCGCAGGTCGAAGAGGCCGTCGCGGCCGCGTACGCCGTCGAGGCCGAGTTCGCGGCGACCCCCGCGCACGTCCGCGCCGCCGCCCTCGACCACGTCAGCAAGCGCCTCGCCGAGCGCACCGAAGAGATCGCCCAGCTGATCTCCGCGGAGAACGGCAAGCCCATCAAGTGGGCCCGTGGTGAAGTCGGCCGCGCCGTCTCCGTGTTCCGGTTCGCAGCCGAGGAAGCCCGCCGCTTCAACGGCGGCGAGGCCCAGCGCCTCGACACCGACGCCGGCGGCGTCGGCCGCCTCGCCCTGACGCGCCGCTTCCCCCGCGGCACCGTCCTCGGCATCGCGCCCTTCAACTTCCCGCTGAACCTGTGCGCCCACAAGGTCGCCCCGGCCATCGCCGTCGGCGCCCCGATCATCCTCAAGCCGGCGCCCGCGACGCCCCTGTCCGGCCTGATCCTGGGTGAGCTGCTCGCCGAGACCGACCTCCCGGCCGGTTCCTGGTCCGTCCTGCCCGTCGCCAACGACAAGATGCCGGCGCTGGTCCGGGACGAGCGCCTCCCCGTCATCTCCTTCACCGGTTCCGAGACCGTCGGCTACGCGATCATGGACTCGGTGCCGCGCAAGCACTGCACCCTCGAGCTCGGCGGCAACGGCGCGGCCGTCGTCCTGGCCGACTGGGCCTCGGACGAGGACCTGGACTGGGCCGCGATCCGTATCGCGACCTTCTCCAACTACCAGGCCGGCCAGTCCTGCATCTCCGTGCAGCGCGTGATCGCCGACGCGTCCGTGTACGAGCGTCTCGTCCCGAAGATCGTCGCGGCCGTCGAGGCCCAGGTGACCGGCGACCCGAACGACGCCGCCACCGACGTCGGCCCGCTGGTCAGCGAGGACGCCGCCAAGCGCGTCGAGTCGTGGGTCGACGAGGCCGTCAAGGCGGGCGCGTCCCTGCTCACCGGCGGGAAGCGCGAGGGCGCGTCGTACGCCCCGACCGTCCTCGCCGACGTGCCGGCCGACGCCACGATCTCCTGCGAGGAGGTCTTCGGCCCGGTCCTGACGGTGCGCAGGGTCGACGGCGAGGCCGAGGCGTTCGCCGCGGTCAACGACTCCAAGTACGGCCTCCAGGCGGGCGTCTTCACGCACGACCTCCAGACGGCCTTCCGCGCCCACCGCGAACTGGAGGTCGGCGGCGTGGTCGTCGGCGACGTCCCGTCGTACCGCGCGGACCAGATGCCGTACGGCGGCGTCAAGCAGTCCGGCGTCGGCCGCGAGGGCGTGCGGTACGCGATGGACGACTACACGTACGAGCGGGTCATGGTCCTCACCGGCCTCGCCCTCTGATCCCGTACGACACCTGGACCACGGCCGGAGCCCACTGTGCGGGGGCTCCGGCCGTTCCCCCTGCCCCGGGCCGGGCCGAGTGCCGGTCGGTGTGCCAGGGGTGGTGAGGATGCCGGGAATCGGGTAGATACGGACGAGTGAAACCGGGCGGTAATGCGACCGGCCGGGCCCCGACTCGCGGCGAGGTGAGCTCCTCATGTCCGCACAACCGACCCAGCAGCCCAAGGTCTCCGAGCGCGAAGCACGCCAGGTCGCCGAGGCCGCGCGCGAACAGGACTGGCGCAAGCCCAGCTTCGCCAAGGAACTCTTCCTCGGCCGCCTCCGGCTCGACCTGATCCATCCCCACCCGATGCCGCCGCCGGACGACACCGCGCGCGGCGAGGCGTTCCTCGCCAAATTGCGGGACTTCTGCGAGACGAGGATCGACGGCGCGCGGATCGAGCGCGAGGCGAAGATCCCCGACGAAGTGATCAACGGGCTCAAGGAGCTCGGCGTGCTCGGCATGAAGATCGACACCAGGTACGGCGGTCTCGGCCTCACCCAGGTGTACTACAACAAGGCCCTCGCGCTCGTCGGCTCGGCGAACCCGGCCATCGGCGCCCTCCTGTCGGCGCATCAGTCGATCGGCGTACCGCAGCCGCTCAAACTCTTCGGCACGCAGGAGCAGAAGGACGCCTTCCTCCCGCGCCTCGCCCGCACCGACATCTCCGCCTTCCTCCTCACCGAGCCCGATGTGGGATCCGACCCGGCCCGGCTCGCGACGACGGCGGTGCCCGACGGCGACGCGTACGTCATGGACGGCGTGAAGCTCTGGACGACGAACGGGGTGGTCGCCGACCTGCTCGTCGTCATGGCGCGCGTCCCGAAGTCCGAGGGGCACAAGGGCGGCATCACCGCCTTCGTGGTGGAGGCCGACTCCCCGGGCATCACCGTCGAGAACCGCAACGCCTTCATGGGCCTGCGCGGTCTGGAGAACGGCGTCACCCGCTTCCACCGGGTACGGGTCCCCGCCGCGAACCGCATCGGCCCGGAAGGCGCCGGCCTCAAGATCGCCCTCACCACGCTCAACACCGGCCGCCTGTCCCTGCCCGCGATGTGCGTCGGCGCGGGCAAGTGGTGCCTGAAGATCGCCCGCGAGTGGTCGTCGGCGCGCGAGCAGTGGGGCAAGCCGGTTGCCCTCCACGAGGCCGTCGGCTCGAAGATCTCCTTCATCGCCGCCACCACCTTCGCGCTCGAAGCCGTCCTGGACCTCTGCTCGCAGATGGCCGACGAGGACCGCAACGACATCCGCATCGAGGCGGCCCTCGCCAAGCTGTACGGCAGCGAGATGGCCTGCCTGATGGCCGACGAGCTGGTCCAGATCCGCGGCGGCCGGGGCTTCGAGACGGCGGACTCCCTGGCGGCGCGCGGCGAACGGGCCGTCCCCGCCGAGCAGATCCTGCGCGACCTGCGCATCAACCGGATCTTCGAGGGCTCGACCGAGATCATGCACCTGCTGATCGCGCGCGAGGCGGTCGACGCCCACCTGAAGGTGGCGGGTGACATCATCGACCCCGACAAGCCCCTGTCGGCGAAGGCGAAGGCCGGGGCGAACGCGGCGGGCTTCTACGCCAAGTGGCTCCCGAAGCTGGTCACCGGCCCGGGCCAGCTCCCCCGCTCGTACGCCGAATTCCACCCGGCGGGCCACCCGGACCTCTCGGTCCACCTCCGCTACGCCGAACGCACGGCCCGCAGGCTCGCCCGCTCCACCTTCTACGCCATGTCCCGCTGGCAGGGCCGCATGGAGACGAAGCAGGGCTTCCTCGGCCGCATCGTCGACATCGGCGCGGAGCTCTTCGCGACGAGCGCGGCCTGCGTACGCGCCGAACTCCTGCGTACGACAGGGGATCACGGCCGCGAGGCGTACCAACTGGCCGACGTCTTCTGCCGCCAGTCGCGCATCCGCACCGAAGAGCTCTTCAACCGGCTGTGGACCAACACCGACGACCTCGACAACAAGGTCGTCAAGGGCGTCCTGTCCGGTACGTACACCTGGCTGGAGGACGGCATCATCGACCCGAGCGGCGAAGGCCCCTGGATCGCCGAGGCCGCCCCCGGCCCCTCGCAGAAGGAGAACGTCCACCGCCCGATCCGCTGAGGAACCGCGCCCGGAGCCCGGTGGGGCCGGCCGCCGCAGGGCCGGCCGCCCCCACCGGACGGCGCCTGCCCCGCCCCGCGGTCACCGGCGGTGGTTCTCCCCGCGCGGGAGAACGCCGAAGCGCCCGCCTCCGCGGCGGCCGGGCGGCGGCCGCCGGCATGTCCACAGGGCGGAACAGCCCGCCCCCGCCGCGCCGTACCCGACAGGATGGGGCCCCCGACCGTCGTAGACATCCCCGGCTCCAAGTCCGTGACCGCCCGCGCCCTCTTCCTCGCCGCCGCGGCCGCCGGAACCACCACCCTCCTGCGCCCGCTGCGCTCGGGCGACACCGAGGGCTTCGCCGAAGGGCTGGGCAGGCTCGGGTACCGGCTGGAGCGCGGGCCGGACGCCTGGCGCGTCGAGGGCCGCCCGGCGGGCCCCGCCGTCGGCGAGGCCGACGTCTACTGCCGCGACGGCGCCACCACCGCCCGCTTCCTGCCCACGCTCGCCGCCGCGGGCGCGTCCGGTACGTACCGCTTCGACGCGTCCCCGCAGATGCGCCGCCGCCCCCTCGCCCCGCTCACCGACGCGCTGCGCGCGCTCGGCGTCGACCTCCGCCACGAGGAGGCGGAGGGCCACCACCCCCTCCGCGTCACCGCCGCCGGCATCAAGGGCGGCGAAGTGACCCTGGACGCGGGGGAGTCGTCCCAGTACCTCACCGCGCTCCTGATGCTCGGCCCGCTCACCGCCGAGGGCCTGCGCATCACCGTCACCGACCTGGTTTCGGCGCCGTACGTCGAGATCACGCTCGCGATGATGCGCGGCTTCGGCGCCGAGGTGACGCGCGAGGGCGACACCTTCACCGTCCTGCCCGGCGGCTACCGCGCGACGACGTACGCCGTCGAACCCGACGCGTCCACCGCGAGCTACTTCTTCGCGGCGGCAGCGATCTCACCCGGCCGCGAGGTCACGGTCCCCGGGCTCGGCGCCGGCGCGCTCCAGGGGGACCTGCGCTTCGTCGGGGTACTGGAGCGGATGGGCGCCGAGGTCCGTGTCACCCCGGACAGCACCACCGTCCGGGGCACCGGCACCCTGGACGGCCTCACGGTCAACATGCGTGACATCTCCGACACCATGCCGACGCTGGCGGCCGTGGCGCCGTACGCCGCAGGACCGGTCCGTATCGAAGACGTGGCCAACACGCGCGTGAAGGAGTGCGACCGGCTGGAGGCGTGCGCGGAGAACCTGCGCCGGATGGGCGTCACGGTCGCCACCGGCCCCGACTGGATCGAGATCCACCCCGGCACGCCCCGCCCCACCGAGATCGCGACGCACGGTGACCACCGCATGGCGATGTCCTTCGCCGTCACGTCACTGCGCACCGCACCCGGTGTCACGTTCGACGACCCCGGCTGCGTACGGAAGACCTTCCCGGCCTTCCACGAGACCTTCGCCGCGCTTCGGCGGGCCTGGTAGCCCGCGGACGAGGCCGTGCCACGCGCCGCCCGCCGGACCCGCCGTCCGCCTCACGCCCCGACGGTCCCGTCGATGCTCTCCCGGAGGAAGTCGGCGTGGCCGTTGTGCCGGGCGTACTCGTGCATCAGGTGCAGCATGACCAGCCGCAGCGACACGTCCTCGCCCGTCTTCGCCCGGTGGCCGGTCACGTCCAGCGACTCCGCCTCCCGCTCGATGCGGCGCGCGTGCTCCACCTCCGCCCGCCAGGCCGCGAACGCCTCCGACCGGGTGGCCGAACCGGCGTCGTACGCCACCTGGAAGTCGCCCTCGTCCGACCACACCAGTGGTATGTCCTCGCCATTGATCACCCGCCGGAACCATGCCCGTTCCACCTCGGCCATGTGACGCACCAGACCCAGCAGCGACAGCGCCGACGGCGGCATCGACCGTCGGCGCAGCTCCTCGTCGGTCAGCCCGTCGCACTTCATGGCGAGCGTCGCGCGGTGGAAGTCGAGAAAGGCGCGCAGCGTCTCGCGCTCACCCGCGGTCAGGGGCGGACCGATTCGTTCGGTGTTCAAGGGGAAGGCCTCTCTGTACGGGACCGGAGGGCGGAGTCGTGGAGCCGGCCGCCCCGTGGACCACCATCGTGCGGTCACTCACGCATCAACAGAACCAGAGGTCAGGCATGTTCGGGGCGGGCAAGCAAGGCAGGCGGCGGCGCGGGGCGGCTCTCGCCATGGGCGGTCTCCTGCTCGTGGGTGCGGTCGCGTGCGGCGGCGGTGGCGACGGCGGCGGCCAGGACGACAAGAAGCCCGGGGACAGGGCCGGCGGCGACAGGGCCGGGGCCACCGCGAGCGCGAGCGGGCCCGAGGTGCTCACCGAGGCGCAGCTCACCGCGGCCTCCTTCACCGACGGGGAGACGGTCGGCAGGTACACCGCGTCCGAGTTCACCCTCGGCGCCCCCCACGGCGACGAGTACACCGCCGACCCCGCCGTCTGCCAGCCCCTCGTCAGCCTCGCCGCCGACGTCACCGACTACGACCTGAGGACCGAGGTCAGCCGCAAGGTCGACGTCCCCGGCGAGACGCCCGGCCCCACCGTCGACGTCCAGCTCCGCTCGTACGGGAGCGGCGACGCGGCCCGCGTCATGAAGGACCTCGACAAGGCCGGCGAGGAGTGCGCCGGCGGCTTCACCGAGGAGCGCGCCGTCGCCCGGGGGAAGTACCTCGAGGTCGAGCCCGTCGAGACGCCCGGCTTCGGAACCGGCGCGGACGAGGCCGAGGCGTACCGCCTCACGATCCGCGACGTGAAGGGGAAGCTCAAGCTCCGCGACTACCTCACGGTCGTACGGTCCGGCTCGACCACTCTCTCCTTCCGCGGCGACATCCTCGGCACCGAGGACATCGGGGGAGTGCCGCGGGAAGTCCTGGACGCCCAGTGGGAGAAGTTCCGGGCGGCGACCGGCGCCAATTGATCCGGGCGCTGTCCGGCCGGTGAGACGTTGCGGCAACAATGGGGGGCATGAGCGACAGCCCAGCCCCCCTCGCCGACCCGCACATCGCCTTCGATCCGTCCGAAGGCCGCCGGGACATCGTCGTCCTCGGCTCCACCGGGTCCATCGGCACCCAGGCCATCGACCTGGTGCTCCGTAACCCCGATCGCTTCCGCGTCACCGCGCTCTCCGTGGCCGGCGGCCGGGTCGGCCTGCTCGCCGAGCAGGCGCGGCAGCTGCGTGTCCACACCGTCGCGGTCGCCCGCGAAGACGCCGTGCCCGCCCTGCGCGAGGCGCTCGGGCAGCAGTACGGCAACGGCGAGCCCCTCCCCGAGATCCTGGCCGGACCCGACGCCGCCACCCAGCTCGCCGCCTCCCCGTGCCACACCGTGCTCAACGGCATCACCGGATCCATCGGTCTCGCCCCGACCCTCGCCGCCCTCGAAGCGGGCCGCACCCTCGCCCTCGCGAACAAGGAGTCACTGATCGTCGGCGGCCCGCTGGTGAAGGCGATCGCCAAGCCCGGCCAGATCATCCCGGTCGACTCCGAGCACGCCGCCCTCTTCCAGGCCCTGGCCGGCGGCACTCGCGCCGACGTCCGCAAGCTCGTCGTCACCGCCTCCGGAGGCCCCTTCCGCGGGCGTACGAAGGCCGAGCTCGCCCACGTCACCCGCGAGGACGCCCTCGCCCACCCCACCTGGGCCATGGGCCCGGTGATCACGGTCAACTCCGCCACCCTGGTCAACAAGGGGCTGGAGGTCATCGAGGCGCACCTCCTGTACGACATCCCCTTCGACCGCATCGAGGTCGTCGTCCACCCCCAGTCGTACGTTCACTCGATGGTGGAGTTCACCGACGGCTCGACGCTCGCCCAGGCGACACCGCCCGACATGCGTGGCCCGATCGCCATCGGCATCGGCTGGCCCGAGCGCGTCCCGGACGCCGCCCCCGCCTTCGACTGGTCCAAGGCTTCGACCTGGGAGTTCCACCCGCTCGACGAGGACGCGTTCCCCTCCGTGGGACTCGCCCGCCACGTCGGTACGCTCGCGGGCACGGCTCCCGCGGTGTTCAATGCCGCCAACGAGGAGTGCGTCGACGCGTTTCTCGCCGGGCGGCTGCCGTTCACAGGAATCGTGGATACGGTCGCCGCAGTCGTGGCCGAGCACGGCACCCCGCGTGCGGGAACCTCGCTCACGGTCGCGGACGTCCTGGAAGCCGAGGCCTGGGCACGAGCCCGGGCCCGTGAAATCGCAGAACAGGCAACAGCGGAGGCTCGCGCATGACGACGATCCTGTTGACGGTCCTCGGGATAGTCATCTTCTTCGCCGGGCTGCTCTTCTCGATCGCCTGGCACGAGCTCGGTCACCTCTCGACCGCCAAGCTCTTCGGTGTCCGCGTGCCGCAGTACATGGTCGGCTTCGGCCCCACCATCTGGTCGCGCCACAGGGGCGAGACGGAGTACGGCATCAAGGCGATCCCGCTCGGCGGCTACATCCGCATGATCGGGATGTTCCCGCCCGGGGCCGACGGGAAGGTGGAGGCCAGGTCGACCTCCCCGTGGCGCGGCATGATCGAGGACGCCCGCTCGGCGGCGTACGAGGAACTGCGGCCCGGCGACGAGACCCGCCTCTTCTACACGCGCAAGCCGTGGAAGCGCGTGATCGTGATGTTCGCCGGTCCCTTCATGAACCTGATCCTCGCCGTGGCGATCTTCCTCGGCGTCTTCATGACGATCGGCCTGAACCAGCAGACGACCACGGTCGACCAGGTCGTCCCCTGCGTGGTCGCGCAGAGCGAGAACCGCGACTGCCGCAAGAGCGACCCCGCGTCGCCCGCCAAGGCCGCCGGCCTGCGGGAGGGCGACAAGATCGTCGCCTTCGACGGCAAGCCCGTCGAGGACTGGGCCACGCTCTCGGAGCGTATCCGCGACACCATCGGCCCCGCCTCGATCACGGTCGAGCGCGACGGCCGGGAGAAGGTCCTCCAGGCGGAGCTGATCGCCAACAAGGTGGCCAAGAAGGACGCCCAGGGCCAGCCGATCGCCGACGAGTACGTCGAGGCGGGCTACCTCGGCTTCGGTCCCGGCATGGCCGTCACCCCGCTGTCCTTCAGCGACTCGGTGGACCGGATGGGCGTCATGATCGAGTCCGGCGTGGACTCGCTCATCGCCCTGCCGTCCAAGGTCCCCGACCTGTGGAACGCCGCGTTCAACGGCGAGGAGCGCAAGGCGGATTCCCCCATGGGCGTGGTCGGCGCGGCCCGTGTCGGCGGCGAGATCCTCGGGCTCGGACTGCCCATGGAGAACACCGTCGGGATGATGCTCTTCCTCATCGCGGGCTTCAACCTCTCCCTCTTCCTCTTCAACATGCTGCCGCTCCTGCCGCTCGACGGCGGACACATCGCGGGGCCCTGTGGGAGTCGCTGAGGCGCAATGTGGCGAAGGTCTTCCGACGGCCCGACCCGGGCCCCTTCGACGTCGCCAAACTGATGCCGGTGGCGTACGTCGTCGCCGGGATCTTCATCTGCTTCACCGCCCTCGTCCTGGTGGCGGACGTAGTGAACCCCGTCCGGATTTCCTGATACGGGGGGCTTGCCGACCGCCCGCAATGGGGTGGTTTTGTCGACGTGATGTGCCCCGGGGTTTCGAGGTGACGTAACCTCGGTCCCCGGAGCCCGCCGATCTCGGGACCTTGATCCACACCTTGGGGTTGCACAGCAGATGACTGCAATTTCTCTCGGAATGCCGTCCGTTCCGACGAAGCTCGCCGACCGTAGGGTCAGCCGCAAGATCCAGGTCGGGTCGGTGGCCGTCGGCGGGGACGCACCCATCTCGGTGCAGTCGATGACGACGACCAGGACGTCCGACATCGGCGCGACGCTTCAGCAGATCGCGGAGCTGACCGCTTCGGGCTGCCAGATCGTGCGGGTGGCCTGCCCCACCCAGGACGACGCGGACGCGCTGGCCACCATCGCCCGCAAGTCGCAGATCCCGGTGATCGCGGACATCCACTTCCAGCCGAAGTACGTGTTCGCCGCGATCGACGCCGGGTGCGCGGCGGTCCGGGTGAACCCGGGCAACATCAAGCAGTTCGACGACAAGGTGAAGGAGATCGCCAAGGCGGCCTCCGCCGCCGGCACCCCGATCCGCATCGGCGTCAACGCCGGATCGCTGGACGCCCGCCTGCTGCAGAAGTACGGCAAGGCCACCCCGGAGGCACTGGTCGAGTCCGCCCTGTGGGAGGCCTCCCTCTTCGAGGAGCACGGCTTCGGCGACATCAAGATCTCGGTCAAGCACAACGACCCGGTCGTGATGGTCAACGCCTACCGTCAGCTCGCCGCGCAGTCCGACTACCCGCTGCACCTCGGTGTGACGGAGGCCGGACCGGCCTTCCAGGGCACCATCAAGTCCGCGGTCGCCTTCGGCGCGCTGCTGAGCGAGGGCATCGGCGACACCATCCGGGTCTCGCTGTCGGCCCCGCCGGCCGAGGAGGTCAAGGTCGGCCTGCAGATCCTGGAGGCGCTCAATCTCAAGCAGCGCCGTCTGGAGATCGTGTCCTGCCCGTCCTGCGGGCGCGCCCAGGTCGATGTGTACAAGCTCGCCGACCAGGTGGCCGCCGGCCTCGACGGCATGGAGGTGCCGCTGCGCGTCGCCGTCATGGGCTGTGTCGTCAACGGTCCCGGCGAGGCGCGCGAGGCGGACCTCGGAGTCGCCTCAGGCAACGGCAAGGGGCAGATCTTCGTCAAGGGCGAGGTCATCAAGACCGTCCCGGAGTCGAAGATCGTCGAGACCCTCATCGAAGAGGCGCTGAAGATCGCCGAGCAGATGGAGAAGGACGGCGTCCCCTCCGGGCCGCCGGTCGTCGACGCGGTGGGTGAGCCCGAGGTCTCCGTCGGCTGACGCCCCGCGGACCGACAGCAGCGGAGCCCCGCCCCCGGCCGGGCTCCGCTGCCGTTCTGCGACACCCCGTGGACACGCCAGGTACAGTGCGGAGATCAGAAGACCGTACGGTGAGGCCCCTCACGTGTTGACTCAGACCACTACCCGGGTCCTCGGCCCAGGCGATCTCGGCGCCGCACTCGCCATCCTCGAGAGCGAGCCCGTCGCCAACGCCTTCGTGACCTCGCGCGTCCGGGCCGCCGGACTCGACCCCTGGCGCCTCGGCGGCGAGATGTGGGGCTGGTACGCGGACGGTCGGCTCCGCTCGCTCTGCTACTCCGGCGCCAACCTCGTCCCGATCTGCGCGCCCCCCGAAGCGGTACGCGCCTTCGCCGACCGGGCCCGCAGGGCCGGCCGCCGCTGCTCGTCGATCGTCGGCCCCGCCGAGGCCACCGGGCAGCTGTGGCGGCTGCTCGAACCCAGCTGGGGCCCGGCCCGCGAGGTGCGCGCGCGCCAGCCGCTCATGGTCGCCGAGGAGCCCTCGCCCGAGGTCCGGCCGGACCCCCGCGTCCGGCGCGTCCGCAGGACCGAGATCGATGTGATCATGCCCGCGTGCGTGGCGATGTTCACCGAGGAGGTCGGTGTCTCGCCGCTCGCCGGTGACGGCGGGCTGCTCTACCAGGCGCGCGTCGCCGAACTGGTCGCCGCCGGACGGTCGTTCGCCCGTATCGAGGACGGCAAGGTCGTCTTCAAGGCCGAGATCGGCGCGGCGACCCCCCGGGCCTGCCAGATCCAGGGCGTCTGGGTGGCCCCCGAGTTCCGCGGCCGCGGCCTGTCCGAGACCGGCATGGCTGCCGTACTGCGCCACGCGCTGGCCGATGTCGCCCCCGTCGTCAGCCTGTACGTCAACGACTTCAACACGGCGGCCCGCGCCTCCTACCGCCGGGTCGGCTTCCGCGAGGTCGGTGCGTTCATGAGCGTGTTGTTCTGACCTTGCCGCCCAGTAGGGTCGCTTTATGGCACCTCTTTCCGGGGGCGAACCCCACAGCCCCGCCGTAGTGGTCGCGCCGGTCGATCTCGCCGCGCGCGTGGACGAGGCGCTCGCCGTCCAGGCCCTCGCCTTCGGGCTCACCGACGAGGAGATCGGTGTACGCCGTCACATCGTGCTGCGGCACCTGCTGAACCCCGGTGCGCGGGCGCTCGGCGCGACGACGCCCGACGGACGGCTCGTCGGCTTCGTCTACGGGATGCCCAACGACCGTACGCACTGGTGGTCCACGGTCGTCGAGCCGCACCTGCGCCGCGCCGGGAACGACGACTGGCTCGACGACTCCTTCGTCATCACCGAACTGCACGTCGACCCCGCCCACCAGGCACGCGGCATCGGCCGCGAGCTGATCACCACCATCACCGACACCGCGTCGCAGCCGCGTTCGATCCTCTCCGCGATCGACATCGAGAGCCCGGCACGCCGCCTCTACCGCGCGCTGGGCTACGCCGACCTGGCCCGCCAGGTGCACTTCCCGAGCGCCCCCAGGCCGTACGCCGTGATGGGCGCCCCGCTCCCGCTGCGCCGTCACGGCGCGTAACGGATTTCCCGGTGCCTGTGCTGCCCGGCTAACCTCCTAGCCATCACACTTTTCTTCGCAGGAGTTCACCATGGCCCAGGTCCAGCGCATGTCCCGTCTGATGGTCAAGACACTGCGTGACGACCCGGCGGACGCCGAGACGCTCAGCCACAAGCTGCTGGTGCGTGCCGGGTACGTCCGCCGGAACGCGGCGGGGATCTGGACCTGGCTCCCGCTGGGCAAGAAGGTCCTCGAGAACATCTCGCGCGTCGTGCGCGAGGAGATGGACGAGATCGGCGCCCAGGAGGTGCTGCTGCCGGCGCTCCTGCCCAAGGAGGCGTACGAGGCGAGCGGCCGCTGGGAGGAGTACGGCGACCTGCTGTTCCGCCTCAAGGACCGCAAGGGCGCCGACTACCTGCTCGGTCCGACGCACGAAGAGATCTTCACGCAGACCGTCAAGGACCAGTGCACGTCCTACAAGGACCTGCCGGTGATGCTCTACCAGATCCAGACGAAGTACCGCGACGAGGCGCGTCCGCGCTCCGGTGTGCTGCGCGGCCGCGAGTTCCAGATGAAGGACTCGTACTCCTTCGACACGACGGACGAGGGCCTCGCCGAGTCGTACGCGCTGCACCGCGCCGCGTACCAGAAGATCTTCGCGCGCCTCGGCCTCGACTTCCGCATCGTCTCCGCCGTGTCCGGCGCGATGGGCGGTTCGGCGTCCGAGGAGTTCCTGGCCCCGGCCGCGGCCGGCGAGGACACCTTCGTGGACTGCCCGTCCTGCGACTACGCGGCCAACACGGAGGCCGTGACCTTCAGTCCCGCCGCCGTCGCCGCCGCGTACGACGGCTCGGAGCACGGCCCGGTCGAGGAGCTGGACACCCCCGACACCCCGACGATCGAGACCCTCGCCCAGCACCTGGGCGTACCGGCCTCGGCGACCCTGAAGAACCTGCTCGTCAAGGTCGACGGCGAGATCGTCGCCGTCGGCGTGCCCGGTGACCGCGAGGTCGACCTCGGCAAGCTGGGCGAGCACCTGGCGCCCGCCGTGGTCGAGCTCGTCACGGCCGAGGACTTCGTGGGCCGCCCCGACCTCGTACGCGGCTACGTCGGTCCGCAGGGCCTGGAGAAGGTCCGCTGCATCGCCGACCCGCGCGTCGCCGCCGGCACCGCCTGGATCACCGGCGCCAACAAGCCCGGCACCCACGCGAAGAACGTCGTCGCGGGCCGCGACTTCCAGGTCGACGACTACCTGGACGTCGTCGTCGTCGAAGAGGGCGACCCGTGCCCGAAGTGCGGCACCGGCCTCAAGCTCGACCGCGCGATCGAGATCGGCCACATCTTCCAGCTCGGCCGCAAGTACGCCGACACCTTCCAGCTCGACGTGCTCGGTCAGCAGGGCAAGCCGGTCCGCGTGACCATGGGTTCGTACGGCATCGGCGTCTCCCGCGCCGTCGCCGCCCTCGCCGAGCAGTCCGCCGACGACAAGGGCCTGTGCTGGCCGGCCGAGATCGCCCCGGCCGACGTGCACGTCGTCGCCGCCGGCAAGGCGCTCCAGACGGAGCTGGCCGTCGAGGTCGCCGACAAGCTGGGCGCGGCCGGCCTGCGGGTGCTGGTCGACGAGCGTCCGGGCGTCTCGCCGGGCGTGAAGTTCACGGACGCCGAGCTCATCGGCGTACCGAAGATCCTGGTGGCGGGCCGCCGCAGCGCCGAGGGCGTCGTGGAGCTCAAGGACCGCCGCACGGGTGAGCGCGAGGAGCTGACGGTGGACGAGGCGATCGCCCGCCTGACCGCCTGACGCAGAGCAGACGCACGAGGGCCCCGCGCGATCGCGCGGGGCCCTCGTCGCGTTTTCACGTCAGCGGTACGAGTCGATGAGCCTCGCCAGATGACGGCCCGCGATCTCCAGCGGCTCCTCGCTCCGGGAGACCTGGGCGGCCAGCTCGGCGCCCTCCAGCGTGTTGATCACGGTGTACGCGAGCGCGGGGGCCTCGTCCTCGGCCACGCCCGCCTCGCGCAGCCTGTCCGACACCACCGCCCGCCAGCGCGCGAACGCCTCGGCGGCGGCCCGCTGGATGTCCGGGGCGCTCCCCGCCGTACCCACGACCGTCGAGGTCACCGGGCAGCCCTCGGCCCAGTCGGAGGCGCGCAGGCCTTCGGCGAGGGCCCCGGTCAGCGCGAGGACGGCCTTCGCCGGGTCCTGCTGGCCCTCGAACGTCTCGCGCAGGATGTCGGTGAACTCCTGGTCGCCGTGGCGTACGGCGGCCACGGCCAGCTCCTGCTTGCCGCCGGGGAAGAAGTGGTAGACGGACCCCAGCGTGGCCTCGGCCTCCCGCGAGATCTGCTTGATCCCGGTCCCTTCGTACCCCTGCCGCTGCATCAGCCGTGAGGTCGTCCGGACGATCCGCTCGCGCGTACCCGGCCCCGGTCCCGTTCCCGTGTTCTGCTCCGCCTTGGTCTTCACGCGTCGAGCTTACCGAATAGAGCGTTCGTTCCAGAGTGTGTTAGGTTCCTTCCTGAATAGAGCGTTCGTTCTAGAAGGGGATCTCGCATGCGTGAGCAGCAGCAGTCCGTGACCGTGATCGGCCTCGGCCCGATGGGGCAGGCGATGGTGGGCGCGTTCCTGGACGCCGGCCACGAGGTGACCGTGTGGAACCGGACGGCGAGCCGGGCCGACGAACTGGTGGCGAGGGGGCGCGCCGGGCGGCCACGGTCGAGGAGGCGCTCGCCGCCAACGAACTGGTCGTCCTCAGTCTCACCGACTACGACGCGATGTACGCCATCCTGGAGCCGGCCACCGCGTCGCTGAACGGACGGGTCCTCGTCAATCTCAGCTCCGACACCCCCGACAGGGCCCGCGCGGCCGCCGAGTGGGCCGCCGGGCACGGCGCGCGCCACCTCACCGGCGGGGTGCAGTCCTCGCCCTCGACCATCGGCGGGCCGGACGTGTCGACGTACTACAGCGGCCCGAAGGACGTCTTCGAGGCCCACCAGGACACCCTGGAGGTGCTCACCGGCACGGACTACAAGGGCGAGGACCCCGGCCTGGCCGCGCTCTACTACCAGCTCCAGATGGACATGTTCTGGACGGGCCTGGTCAGTTGGCTGCACGCCCTCGCGGTGGCCGGTGCGAACGGCATCAGTGCCGAGGAGCTCCTGCCGCACGCCTCGGAGACGTTCGCCTCGATGCCGAACTTCCTCGGGTTCTACACCCCGCGGATCGACGCGGGGGAGCACCCCGGCGACGTCGACAGGCTCGCCATGGGGGTGGCCAGCGTCGCGCACGTCCTGCACACCACGCGCGACGCGGGTGTCGACCCGGCGCTGCCCGCCGCGATGCTCGGCATCTTCGAGCGGGGCATGGCGGACGGCCGCGCCGGTGACAGCGTCACCAGCCTGGTCGAGGTCTTCGGGAAGGCGGGGGCGCGATAGCGGCCGCTACAGCCAGCCGGCGAACTCCAGCAGCAGTTCGGCGTCCTGGTGGCGGCCGGCCGCGGTCGCCCGTACGCCCGACTCCACCGCACGGAACAGCGTCCAGCCGTGCAGCCTGGCCCGGTCCACGTCCAGGGAGTCGGCGAGCTTGTTCACCCGGCGGCGGGTGACGGACGCGCCCGCCGCCGTCGCGACGAGGTCCTCGATCCGGTCGCGGACCAGCCGGGCCAGGTCGTACGCCCGCTCCCCGACCAGCGGGTCGGGCCCGACGGCCAGCCACGGGGCCCGGTCGCCGGCGAGCACCTTGCCCTGCCTGAAGTTGCCGTGCAGCAACAGGAGTTCACCGGCGGACGCCGTCAGCTCGTCACGCGCCGCGAGGGCCGCCTCGACCAGCGGGACGAGCGAGGGGCCCGCGGAGCGCATCGCCGCGGCCTGGCGGGCCGTGCGCTGGGCGACGGTCTCGAAGGGGTGGTCCGCGGGCGGCTCGACCCACAGCCGCCGTACGGTCCCGGCGGCTTCGAGCAGCGCCTTGGCCTCCGGCAGGGAACGCAGCGAGACCTCGCTGTGCAACCGCTCCAGGAGGAACTCACCGCCACCCGTTTCCTCCCGGTCGAGCAGCTGGACCGCTCCCCAGCCGTTCCAGTGCGCCAGCGCCGCCCGCTCCGGGCCGGGTCCGGCCTCCTCGGGCGCGATCTTGAGCGCGGCCGGAGTGCCGTCCTGCTGCCGTACGAGGACGACCAGGCTGCTCCTGCCGCCGGGGTTCTGCACCCGCTCGACGGTCAGCTCCCGCCGGGACACGGCCTCCTCGGCGAGCTCGGGCAGCTTCCCGAGCCAGTCGGCGGCCGCCGCGTCTCCGTACGCCTCGCCCAGCGCTCGTACGAGACGCGGCGGCGCTTCAAAAAGCATGCGTGTGGGTCCCCTTCAAAGGCCGGCTCGAAGCTCACTGCTTGCGGCTCGTGACCGGGGTGGTCAGCTCGGCGAGCCCAGGAAAGGCTACGCCGCGTCCCCGCCAGCGCACCGCCCGCACCGCTGCCTCCCGCAGCGCCCCCGCCGCCTCGCGCCGGAGCGGCCCGGTGGCGGCGCGTACGAGGTCGGAGTAGACGCCGGCCACCCGGTTCTCCAGCTCGGCGGCGAGCCGCAGCGCCGCGGCCGCGTCGGGCACCGGGAACGGCAGGGCGTACGCGGCGGCCGCGGCCACCGGGGTGGCGCCCAGGTCGCGCACGGTCCGTTCCAGCGCGTCGCGCCGCGCACGGTGGGCGTCGTACGCCTCCCGCGCCTCGTCCCTGCGCTCGTCGGCGATCCGGCCGCCGACGACCCCGTACCCGTACACGGCCGCGTGTTCGGCGGCCAGGGCGGCCTGCACGGCCTCCACCGCCTGCATGCCGGTCGGCGTCCCGCTCACCCGTCGCTCCCCTCGGTCGTCAGCAGATACACGTGCGCGGCGCCGGCCGCGGCGACGGACGCCAGCAGCCGTGCCAGCTCCGCCGGCGCGTCGAGGAGGGCCGCGGTGTGCGCGTCGGCGCCGCGCCGCTCCTCGGCGGCGAGCTCCTTCAGCGCGGCCTTCGGCTCGGTGGCGACGGCCGGCGGCGCGGAGGCGCCGCCCGCCGGGCCCCCGGCCCGCAGCGCGTCCGTCTGCCTGGCCACCGCTTCGCGCAGCGGTTCCAGCCGGCCGGCGGTGGAGGGGTGGGCGGCGATGACGGCGTCGTAGTGCGCCAGGAGCGTCTGCCGCACCCGCGCGGAACGCTTCCGCAGCCTCGCCTCGGTCCGCGCGGACGCGGCCCCGGCCCCGGCGGCGGAGCCTTGCGTGCCCCCCGGAGCCGAATCCTCCGTACACCCGCCGGCCAGCAGCGCGACGGCCGCGGCCCCGGTCGCCGCGAGCGCACCCCTGCGTGTGGTTTCCGTGCGCCGCACGTGTGTCTCCCTCGGGCCTCTGCGGTGATCACCGCAGGCGAGCGTACCTGCGGCCGCGCGGTGGGCGGACGGCAACACCCCTCGGGACCGGATACCCTTTGATCTGACACGCGACGATCCACACAACAGCACACGCGGCCGAGGAGTCACCCGGATGAGCACCACCCAGAGCGACAGGCTGCGCGCACTCCTGGAACCACTGGTCAGCGCAGAAGGCCTCGATCTGGAAGACATCGAGGTGTCCCGGGCGGGCCGCCGCCGCCAGCTGAGGATCGTCGTCGACTCCGACGAGGGCGTGGAACTCGACGCTTGCGCCGAGCTGAGCCGCGCCGTCTCCGAGAAGCTCGACGAGACGGACGCGATGGGTGAGGGCGAGTACGTCCTCGAAGTCAGTTCGCCGGGCGCCGACCGCCCGCTGTCGGAGCGCCGCCACTACGTACGGGCCACCGGCCGCCTCGCCAAGCTCACGCTGAACGACGCCACCGAGCTGGTCGCGCGCATCCTGGCCGTGGACGACGAGGGGCTCGACCTCGAAGTGCCGGGCGTGAAGGGCCGCAAGCCCACCGCCCGCCGGGTCGCCTTCGCGGACATCGCCAAGGCGCGGGTGGAGATCGAGTTCAACCGCAAGGACAAGAAGGAAGAGGAGGCGTAGCCATGGACATCGACGTAAAGCTCCTGAAGGGCTTGGCGAAAGAAAAGGAGATCTCCTTCGACCTTTTGGTCGAGGCGATCGAATCGGCCCTCCTCATCGCGTACCACCGCACCGAGGGAAGCCACCGCCGCGCGCGCGTGGAACTCAACCGCGAGACCGGGCACGTGACGGTCTGGGCGAAGGAGGACCCGGCGGATCTCGAAGAGGGCCAGGAGCCCAAGGAATTCGACGACACCCCGTCCGACTTCGGACGGATCGCGGCGAGCACCGCCAAGCAGGTCATCCTCCAGCGTCTGCGCGACGCCGAGGACGACCGGACCTTCGGCGAGTACGCGGGCCACGAGGGCGACGTCGTCACGGGCGTCGTGCAGCAGGGCAGGGACCCCAAGAACGTCCTGGTCGACCTCGGCAAGCTGGAGGCCATCCTGCCCGTGCAGGAGCAGGTGCCCGGCGAGGAGTACACGCACGGCCTGCGACTGCGGTCGTACGTCGTACGGGTGGCCAAGGGAATGCGCGGCCCGTCCGTGACGTTGTCGCGTACGCACCCCAACCTGGTGAAGCAGCTCTTCGCCCTGGAGGTGCCGGAGATCGCGGACGGCTCGGTCGTCATCGAGGCCATCGCCCGCGAGGCCGGCCACCGCTCCAAGATCGCCGTACGGTCGACGCGGTCGGGCCTGAACCCCAAGGGCGCCTGCATCGGCCCGATGGGCGGACGCGTGCGCAACGTCATGGCCGAGCTGCACGGCGAGAAGATCGACATCGTGGACTGGTCGGACGACCCGGCCGAGATGGTGGCCAACGCGCTGTCGCCCGCACGCGTCAGCAAGGTCGAGATCGTGGACATGGCGACCCGCTCCGCCCGGGTCACCGTGCCCGACTACCAGCTCTCGCTGGCCATCGGCAAGGAGGGCCAGAACGCCCGCCTCGCGGCCCGGCTGACCGGCTGGCGCATCGACATCCGTCCCGACACCGAGCAGCCCTCGGACGACCGGGACTGAGGCAGGTTTCACGACAACAACCGTTCGATTTTTGCCCCGATGGGGTGAGGTCGCTGCGGGGAGGTAGACTTAATAGTGTCTGGCCGGACGCATGCCCGCGTATGCCCTGAGCGAACCTGTGTGGGATGCCGGGAGCGAGCGGCCAAGAGCGAACTGCTGCGGATCGTGGTGGTCGAGGGTGAGTGTGTCCCCGATCCTCGCGGTACGCTGCCCGGCCGGGGTGCGTACGTTCACCCCGCCCCTGCCTGTCTCGCTCTGGCGGTCCGCCGCCGGGCGTTTCCCCGGGCCTTTCGGGGCCGGGCACCGCTCGACACAACGGCACTGAGCCAGTTTGTCGAGCAGGCAACACCGTAAGAAGAGAACGGCACGGATAACCGTGCGGTCAGGTACCTCGCGAGTTGGAAGTAGGTCGAGATTGCGATGAGCACTCGATGAGTACGCGATGAGTACGCCCATGAAGTAGCGACGGTCCGGCGGTAACCCGGACCTCAAAGGAGCGAAGTGGCAAAGGTCCGGGTATACGAACTCGCCAAGGAGTTCGGTGTGGAGAGCAAGGTCGTCATGGCCAAGCTCCAAGAACTTGGTGAATTCGTCCGCTCGGCGTCCTCGACGATCGAGGCGCCGGTTGTACGCAAACTGACTGACGCACTGCAGGGTCCCGGCGGCAACGCCGGCAAGTCCGCAGCCAAGCCGGGCGCGCCGCGTAAGGCGACGCCCGCGAAGCCGTCCCCGACGGCCCCCTCGTCCGCGCCCTCCCCGGCGCAGGCAGCACGTCCCGGCGCCCCGAAGCCCGGTGCCCCGGCCCCCAGGCCGGCCGCGGCCGAGGCCCCGAAGAGCGCCCCGGCGGCGTCCGCGCCGTCCGGCACCCCGCGTCCGGGCCCCAAGCCCGCACCGGCCAAGCCCGCTCCGGCGGCACCGGTGCCCGCGGCGGAGTTCTCCGCGCCCGAGCCGGCCCAGCAGGCTGCCCCCGCGCAGCCGCAGCAGGCCCCGCGCCCCACGGGCGCCACGCCCGGCCCGCGTCCCGCCCGTCCGGCTCCGGCCGGTCAGCGTGACGGCGGCCAGCGTGACGGCGGCCAGCGCGACGACCGCCGTGGTGGCGAGCGTCCCGCCCGTCCCGGCGGCCAGCAGGCCCCGCGTCCGGGCGGTGCCCGTCCCGCGGGTCCGCGTCCGGGCAACAACCCGTTCACCTCCGGCGGCTCCACCGGCATGGCGCGCCCCCAGGCGCCCCGTCCCGGCGGCGCACCCCGTCCGGGCGGCGGCGCCGGTGCTCCGGCACCCGGTGGCGCCCCGCGCCCGCAGGGCGGTCCCGGCGGCGCGCAGCGTTCCGGCGGCCCCGGCGCCCCCGGCGGCGCACGTCCGACCCCCGGTGGCATGCCCCGTCCGCAGGGCGGCGCCCCGCGTCCGGGCGGCGCTCCCGGCGGTAACCGTCCGAACCCCGGCATGATGCCGCAGCGTCCGGCTGCCGGTCCCCGTCCTGGTGGCGGTCCCGGCGGCGGTGGCCGCGGTCCCGGCGGCCCCGGTGGCCGTCCGGGTGGTGGCGGCGGCGGTCGTCCCGGTGGCGGCTTCGCCGGCCGTCCGGCCGGTCCCGGTGGCGGTGGCGGCGGCTTCGCCGGCCGTCCCGGTGGTCCCGGTGGCGGTGGCGGCGCGGGCCGTCCCGGTGGTGGCGGCGGCTTCGGCGGTCGTCCCGGCTTCGGTGGCCGTCCCGGCGGTCCCGGTGCCCGTGGTGGCACGCAGGGTGCGTTCGGCCGTCCCGGCGGGCCCGCTCGTCGCGGTCGCAAGTCGAAGAGGCAGAGGCGCCAGGAGTACGAGGCCATGCAGGCCCCGTCCGTGGGCGGCGTCATGCTGCCTCGCGGCAACGGACAGACCGTCCGCCTGTCGCGCGGTGCCTCGCTCACCGACTTCGCCGAGAAGATCAACGCCAACCCGGCGTCGCTCGTCGGCGTGATGATGAACCTCGGCGAGATGGTCACTGCCACGCAGTCCGTCTCCGACGAGACGCTGAAGCTCCTCGCGGAAGAGATGAACTTCGTCCTCGAGATCGTCAGCCCGGAGGAGGAGGACCGCGAGCTTCTCGAGTCCTTCTCCATCGAGTTCGGCGAGGACGAGGGCGGCGAGGAAATGCTCGTCTCCCGTCCGCCGGTCGTGACCGTCATGGGTCACGTCGACCACGGTAAGACCCGACTGCTGGACGCGATCCGCAAGACGAACGTCGTTGCGGGCGAGGCCGGCGGTATCACGCAGCACATCGGTGCGTACCAGGTCGCCACCGAGGTCAACGGTGAAGAGCGCGCCATCACCTTCATCGACACCCCCGGTCACGAGGCGTTCACCGCCATGCGTGCCCGTGGTGCGAAGTCCACCGACATCGCGATCCTCGTGGTCGCGGCGAACGACGGTGTGATGCCGCAGACGATCGAGGCGCTGAACCACGCCAAGGCGGCCGACGTGCCGATCGTGGTCGCGGTCAACAAGATCGACGTCGAGGGTGCCGACCCGACCAAGGTGCGCGGTCAGCTCACCGAGTTCGGTCTGGTGGCCGAGGAGTACGGCGGCGACACGATGTTCGTCGACATCTCCGCCAAGCAGGAGCTGAACATCGATCAGCTGCTGGAGGCCGTGGTCCTGACCGCGGACGCTTCGCTCGACCTCCGGGCGAACGCGGAGATGGACGCGCAGGGTATTGCGATCGAGGCCCACCTCGACCGCGGTCGCGGCGCCGTCGCCACCGTGCTCGTCCAGCGCGGAACGCTCCGCGTCGGTGACACGATGGTCGCCGGTGACGCGTACGGCCGAGTCCGGGCGATGCTCGACGACCACGGCAACAACGTCGAGGAAGCGGGTCCGTCGACCCCCGTCCTGGTCCTGGGTCTCACCAACGTCCCCGGCGCCGGCGACAACTTCCTGGTCGTCGACGAGGACCGTACGGCCCGCCAGATCGCCGAGAAGCGTGCGGCGCGCGAGCGCAACGCGGCCTTCGCCAAGCGCACCCGCCGGGTGTCCCTCGAGGACCTCGACAAGGTGCTCAAGGCCGGTCTGGTCCAGGACCTCAACATCATCATCAAGGGCGACGCGTCCGGTTCGGTGGAGGCTCTCGAGTCCTCGCTGCTCCAGCTCGACGTCGGTGAAGAGGTTGAGATCCGGGTCCTGCACCGCGGTGTGGGCGCGGTCACCGAGTCCGACATCGACCTGGCGATGGGCTCCGACGCCATCGTCATCGGCTTCAACGTCCGAGCTGCCGGCCGCGCCGCGCAGATGGCGGACCGCGAGGGCGTGGATGTCCGGTACTACTCGGTCATCTACCAGGCGATCGAAGAGATCGAAGCGGCCCTCAAGGGCATGCTCAAGCCGGAGTACGAAGAGGTCGAGCTCGGCACGGCGGAGATCCGCGAGATCTTCCGCTCGTCCAAGCTGGGCAACATCGCCGGTGTCCTGGTCCGCTCGGGCGAGGTCAAGCGCAACACCAAGGCGCGCCTCATCCGCGACGGCAAGGTCATCGCCGAGGACCTCAACATCCAGGGTCTGCGCCGCTTCAAGGACGACGTCACCGAGATCCGCGAAGGCTTCGAGGGCGGTATCAACCTCGGAAACTTCAACGACATCAAGATCGACGACGTCATCGCGACGTACGAGATGCGCGAGAAGCCGCGCGGCTGAGCCGTGTAGCTGCGCAGTACAGTCGGGGCCGCTCGGCGGAGATTATTTCCGTCGAGCGGCCCCGGCCGTTGCGTGTACGGTTCTTGTGTCCCTGCCGAGTGGTCGGCGGGACACGGCCGTGCCAGTCCGGGGGACGACCCCCGGGCCCCCGAACCCGTACCGGCGGGACATCCGGACACACATGTACGTGGGGACACTGTCCTTCGACCTGCTCCTCGGCGACGTACGGTCGCTGAAGGAGAAGCGCTCCGTAGTACGCCCGATCGTCGCCGAGCTGCACCGCAAATTCGCAGTGAGCGTGGCGGAAGTCGGCGACCAGGATGTCTATCGCAGAGTCGAGATCGGCGTGGCGGTGGTCTCAGGGGATACGGGGCATCTCACAGACATACTGGACCGGTGCGAGCGCATGGTCGCCGCCCGGCCCGAGGTGGAGCTGCTGTCGGTGAGACGGCGGCTGCACAGTGACGAAGACTGACGTTCAGCAGAAAGAGGAGACGGACCGGTGACCGACAAAGCGCGGGCCCGCAAGCTGGCCGATCGCATCCAGGTCGTGGTCGCGGAGACCCTGGACCGGCGAATCAAGGATCCGCGACTGGGGTTCGTGACCATCACGGACGCCCGGGTCACCGGTGACCTGCGGGAGGCCACGGTCTTCTACACGGTCTACGGCGACGACGAAGCGCGCGCCGCTTCGGCCGCCGCACTGGAGAGCGCCAAGGGCGTCCTGCGTTCCGAGGTCGGCCGGCAGACCGGGGTGCGCCACACGCCGTCGCTGACGTTCGTCGCGGACGCACTGCCGGACACCGCGCGCACGATCGAGGACCTCCTCGACAAGGCGCGTGCCAAGGACGCCGAGGTGCGCCAGGTCTCGACGGGCAAGACGTACGCCGGCGACGCCGACCCGTACCGCAAGCCCGACGACGACGCCGACGAAGCCGCCGACGACGAGGACGAGGGCGAAACCGCGGGATGAAGCGCACCACCACGACGCCGGACGGCCTTGTCATCGTCGACAAGCCGTCCGGCTTCACTTCGCACGACGTCGTCGCCAAGATGCGCGGGATCGCCAAGACCCGCCGCGTCGGCCACGCGGGCACGCTCGACCCCATGGCGACGGGCGTCCTCGTCCTCGGCGTCGAGAAGGCCACGAAACTCCTCGGTCACCTCGCACTGACCGAGAAGGAGTACCTGGGCACGATCCGGCTCGGCCAGACCACGGTCACCGACGACGCGGAGGGCGAGATCACCACGTCCACCGACGCGTCCGGCGTGACCAGGGAAGGCATCGACGCGGGCGTCGCCGGGCTGACCGGCGCCATCATGCAGGTGCCGTCCAAGGTCAGCGCCATCAAGATCAACGGCAAGCGGTCGTACTCGCGGGTGCGCGAGGGCGAGGAGTTCGAGATCCCGGCCCGGCCGGTGACCGTCTCGTCCTTCCAGGTGTACGACGTGCGTGAGGCGGTGGCCGAGGACGGGACGCCCGTCGTCGACCTCGTCGTCTCCGTGGTCTGCTCCTCCGGTACGTACATCCGCGCCCTCGCCCGTGACCTCGGCGCGGGGCTCAGCGTGGGCGGGCACCTGACCGCGCTGCGCCGGACCCGGGTCGGCCCGTACGGGCTCGACGCGGCGAAGACGCTGGAGCAGCTCCAGGAGGAGCTCACGGTCATGCCGATCGCCGACGCGGCGGCCGCCGCGTTCGCGCGCTGGGACGTGGACCAGAGGCGCGCGGGCCTGGTGACCAACGGCGTACGGCTCGACATGCCGGCGTACGACACCAGCCCGGTCGCGGTCTTCGGGCCCGAGGGGCGTTTCCTCGCGCTCGTCGAGGAGAGCCGGGGCAAGGCGAAGAGCCTCGCCGTATTCGCCTGACGCGTCGAAGTCACCGTGGAGCGGCCCGCCCGGGGGCCGGCCGCTCCACGATCCCCCTTGGAAGATCTCTGTCCGTTCCACCCCGCCGACTCACCCACTTGGACGGGCGCTCGGAGTGACTGACGGGCGCGCAAGGGGGCGCGTTCGATGTCCGCCGGACAGCGGGGGGGCCCGGGGACTCCCATGCCGATGCGAGCCGCACGCTGTGGGCATGGCAGTCTTAGACCTGCGTAATCGGCAGTCCCACGTACACAGGTTCGGGTTCGAGTTCGGACGAGGAGAGCGGTCACAGTGCAGCGCTGGCGTGGCTTGGAGGACATCCCCCAGGACTGGGGACGCAGCGTCGTCACCATCGGCTCCTACGACGGAGTGCACCGCGGACACCAGCTGATCATCGGCCGCGCGGTGGAGCGCGCCCGTGAGCTGGGCGTGCCTTCGGTCGTCGTCACCTTCGATCCGCACCCGAGCGAGGTCGTGCGCCCCGGCAGCCACCCCCCGCTGCTCGCCCCGCACCACCGCCGGGCCGAGCTGATCGCGGAGCTGGGCGTGGACGCGCTGCTGATCCTGCCCTTCACCCAGGAGTTCTCGAAGCTCTCGCCGGCCGACTTCATCGTGAAGGTGCTGGTCGACAAGTTGCACGCGCGGACGGTCATCGAGGGTCCCAACTTCCGCTTCGGCCACCGGGCGGCGGGCGACGTGGCCTTCCTGACCGAGCTCGGCCGGACGTACGACTACGAGGTCGAGGTCGTCGACCTGTACGTGACCGGCCGGGCGGGCGGCGGCGAGCCGTTCTCTTCCACGCTGACCCGGCGGCTGGTCGCCGAGGGCGACGTCGAAGGCGCCGCGGAGATCCTGGGCCGGCCGCACCGCGTCGAGGGCGTCGTGGTGCGCGGGGCGCAGCGCGGCCGTGAACTCGGCTACCCGACGGCGAACGTCGAGACGCTTCCGCACACCGCGATCCCCGCCGACGGCGTGTACGCGGGCTGGCTGACCGCGGAGGGCGAGAAGATGCCCGCCGCGATCTCGGTCGGCACCAACCCGCAGTTCGACGGCACGGAGCGGACGGTGGAGGCGTACGCCATCGACCGCGTGGGCCTCGATCTGTACGGACTGCACGTCGCCGTCGACTTCCTCGCGTACGTACGCGGCCAGGAGAAGTTCGACTCGATCGAGGCGCTGCTGGAAGCCATCGGGGCCGACGTGAAGCGCTCGCGCGAGCTCATCGAGGCGTACGCCGCGCAGTAGCCCCGGGGCCCGGCGGCCTCAGGCACCGGCGGCCTCCGTCTCCGCCGCATCCCCGGCGCGGGCGGCCGCCCAGTGGCAGGCGACCTGGGCCTCCTCGCCGCCGGTCAGGACGGGCAGGAGCGTGGTACGGCAGTCGGCGGCGACGCCCGTGCGCTCGGCCTCGCCCGAGGCGAGTACCTGGCAGCGGACGTGGAAGCGGCAGCCGCCGGGGACGCGGGACGGGTCCGGGGGCTCGCCGGTGAGCACGACCGGTTCCTCACCGGACTCCGGGAGTACGGACAACAGGGCCCGGGTGTAGGGGTGCTGGGGGTCCGTCAGTACCTTCTCGGCGGGTCCCGTCTCCACGATCCGGCCCAGGTACATCACCGCCACCCGGTCCGCGATGTTCCAGGCGAGACCGAGGTCGTGGGTCACGACGAGTGCGGAGAGCCCCAGGTCGTCGCGCAGCGACAGCAGGAGGGCCAGGATCTCCCCTCGTACGGACGCGTCGAGGGAGGCCACCGGCTCGTCGGCGACGATGAGTTCGGGGTCGAGGACGAGCGCGCCCGCGATGACGACGCGCTGGCGCTGGCCGCCGGAGAGTTCGTGCGGGTAGCGCAGGAAGAACCGCTCGGGCGGCCGCAGCCCGGCGCGCGAGAGCGCCCCGGCGACGGCTTCGCGCTCGTCTCCCGCGCAACCGTGGATGCGCAGGCCTTCCGCCACGGCGTCGTACACCGTGTGCCGCGGGTTGAGCGAGCCGCTGGGGTCCTGGAGGACCAGCTGGACGCGCTTGCGGTACGCCTTCAGGGAGCGCGAGGCGTAGTCGAGGGGTTCGCCGCCGAAGGTGACGTGGCCCGAGGTGGGCGGAACCAGGCCGAGCAGCGAACGGGCGAGTGTGGTCTTGCCGCACCCGGACTCGCCGACGAGCGCGACGATCTCGCCGGGGCGGATGTCGAGGTCGACGCCGTCGACGGCGCGGGCGGTCGCCGCGCCACGCCGCCCGGGGAAGGCGACGTGCAGTCCGGCGGCGGAGAGGAGGGGCTCGGTGCTCATGTCTGGCTCCGGTGTAGTCGTGGGACGGGGTGGGGACGGGGCGCGGTGCCGCTGCGCGGGCCGGGGAAACGCCCCGCGCAGCGGAGCCCCACCCGCACACCCGCTCATGCCGGCGGCAGCCCCGGCGCCGGCACCGCCGCCCCCACCCGCACGCACGCCGCCCGCCGTCCCGCCCCCGACTCCCGCAGAGCCTGGTCCTGCGTGGCGCACACGTCCAGCGCGACCGGGCAGCGCGGGTGGAACGTACAGCCGGCGGGCAGCGCGGACGGATCCGGCGGGTCGCCCGGCAGGCCGCGCGGGGCCCGGCGGGAGGCCGGGTCGCCGATGCGGGGGAACGCCGCCGACAGGGCCAGGCCGTACGGATGCCGCGCATCGGTGAAGACCTGGTCCGCCGGGCCCTCCTCGACGACCCTCCCGGCGTACATCACCGCGAGCCGGTCGCAGGTGTCGGCCAGCACCGACAGGTCGTGGCTGATCATCAGCAGGCTGATGTCCTGGTCGGCGACCAGCTGCTCGATCAGCCGCAGGATCTGCGCCTGGACCATCACGTCCAGCGCCGTCGTCGGCTCGTCCGCGACGATCAGCCGCGGATCGCAGGCCAGCGCCATCGCGATCATCACGCGCTGCCGCTGCCCGCCCGACAGCTCGTGCGGGTACGCCTCGGCGCGCGCGGCCGGCAGCCCCACCTGCTCCAGGAGCTCGACGGCCCGCCTGCGCGCGGCCGCCGGAGTGGACTTGAGGTGCAGCATGACCGGCTCGGCGATCTGCTCCCCGACGCGGTGCACGGCGTTCAGCGAATGCATGGCGCCCTGGAAGACGATCGAGGCCCCCGCCCACCGCACGGCCCGCAGCCTGCCCCACTTCATGGTGAGGACGTCCTCGCCGTCGAGCAGGATCTCACCGCTGAGCCGGGCCGACGCGGGCAGCAGCCGCAGCAGTGCCAGCGCCAGCGTCGACTTGCCGCAGCCGGACTCGCCCGCGATGCCGAGCTTCTGGCCGGCGGACAGCGTCAGGTCCACACCGCGTACGGCGCGGGTCCCGGCTCCGTACGTGACGTGCAGGTCCCTCACTTCGAGCAGCACGCTCATCGGGCGGACACCCCCAGCTTCGGGTTGAGCACGGACTCGACCGTGCGCCCGCACAGGGTGAACGCCAGCGCGACGAGCGCGATGGCGATGCCGGGCGGTGCCAGGTACCACCAGTGCCCGGACGACACCGCGCCCGCCTCCCGCGCGTCCTGGAGCATGCCGCCCCACGAGACGACGTCCGGGTCGCCGAGGCCGAGGAAGGCGAGCGTCGCCTCGGTCAGGATGGCGTTGGAGATGCCGAGCGTGGTCTGGGCGAGCACGAGCGGCATGACGTTGGGCAGGACGTGGCGGGTCATGATGTGCCCGTGGCCGCCGCCGAGCGCCGTCGCCCGCTCGATGTACGGACGCGACTCGACGGCGAGGGTCTGCGCCCGCACCAGGCGGGCCGTCGTCGGCCAGCTCGTGACGCCGATCGCCAGGATCACCGTCCACACGCTGCGCGACATCACCGTCGCCAGCACGATCGCCAGCACCAGCGTCGGCATCACCAGGAACCAGTCGGTGATCCGCATGACCACGGTCGAGAACCAGCCGCCGAAGTGCCCGGCGACGATGCCCACGAGCGTACCGATGGCAACGGACAGCGCGGCCGCCATCAGCCCCACGGTCAGCGAGATGCGGGCGCCCCAGATCAGCAGCCCGAGCAGCGAGCGCCCGAACTGGTCGGTCCCGAGCGGGAATTCACCGCTCGGGGACTCCAGCGCCGATCCGGGGGCATTCGTCACGCTCTGTACGTCGCCGCCGACGAGCAGCGGCGCGGCGAGCGCGACCAGCGCGATCACGGCCAGGGCGCCGAGTCCGAAGAGCCCCGTCCGGTGCGTGCGGTACGAACGCCAGAACCGGGCCACGGAGCCGCGGCGCCGCGCCCACGCGAGGGACGACGCGCTCTGCGCGTCAGCCGTGGAAGTCATCGGCCCACCCGGGGATCGAGCAGCGGATAGAGCAGGTCGGCGAGGAGGTTCATCACGATCATCGCTCCGGCGAAGACGACGAAGAGCCCCTGCACCAGCGGCAGGTCGGGCACGCTCAGCGCCTGGTAGAAGAGGCCGCCGAGTCCGGGCCAGGAGAAGACCGTCTCGACGAGGATCGAACCGGCCGCCACATGGCCCAGGTTGATGAAGACCATGGTGACGGTCGGCAGCAGGGCGTTCGGCACGGCGTGGCGGCGCCGCACCAGGTCGTCGCGCAGCCCCTTCGCGCGCGCCGTCGTCAGGTAGTCGCTGCCCATCTCGTCGAGCAGCGAGGACCGCATGACCAGCAGCGTCTGCGCGTACCCGACCGCGACCAGGGTGATCACGGGCAGCACCATGTGGTGCGCGACGTCGGCGACGTACGCGAAGCCGGACGCGTCGCCCGACTCCATGCCGCCCGTCGGGAACATGCCGGGGACCGGGCCGATGCCCACCGAGAAGGTGATGATCAGCAGCAGGCCGAGCCAGAACGACGGCACGGACCACAGGGTGAGGGCCACCCCGGTGTTGACCTTGTCGCCCAGCCCGCCGTGGTGCCACGCGGAGCGGGTGCCGAGCCACAGGCCGAGGGCGGAGTAGATGACGACGGCGACGCCGGTCAGCAGCAGGGTCGCGGGCACCTTCTCGGCGATCAGGTCGCCGACCGGCGCGTGGAACTGGTACGAGGTGCCGAGGTCGCCGCTCAGCGCCTTCGCACAGTAGTCCGTGAACTGCTGCCACACCGGCAGGTCGAGCCCGAACTGGCGTCGGAGCGAGGCGAGTTGCTCGGCGGACACCTGACGGCCGTGCGTCATGGTGCGCACCGGGTCGCCGGGGATGACCCGGAAGAGGAAGAAGCTGGTGACGAGGACGGCGAAGAGCGAGACGGCCGCACCGCCCAGCTTCCCCGCGACGTACAGCAGGTAGGCGCGGGCGGAGCGGGCGCGGGGGCCGGACGGCCCGGACTTCACCAAGGCCGGGCCGTCGGCCGTACCCTCCGCGAGGGGGGCGGTGCTTGCAGTGCTCATGGACTACTCACGGTCTTCCGCGGTGGAGCGGCGGCGCATGGCGACGAAGACCCCGAGCCCCACGGCGAGGACGGCGGCCGCACCGATGCCGACGACGAGACCCGTGGAGGAGCCGCCCTCCCCGGAGGTGTCGTCGACGTCGGCGGGCACGGCCGACCACCAGCTCCAGTAGCCGTCCTGGCCCCAGAGATTGCCGCCGGACCCGGGCATCGTCGTGATCGACTTGATCTGGTCGGTACGGTACGCCTCGACCGCGTTCGGATACGCCATGACATTCATGTAGCCGGTGTCGTACAGCCGCGACTGCATCCGTTTGACGATCTCGGCGCGCTTGGCCTCGTCGTACTCCGTGGTCTGCTGCGCGTAGAGCTCGTCGAACTTCTTGTCGCAGATGAAGTTGTCCGTCGCGCCGGTGTCCTTGGGCGTGGCCGGCAGCGCGGCGCACGTGTGGATGGAGAGGACGAAGTCGGGATCGGGGTTGACGGACCAGCCGTCGAAGGCCAGGTCGTACTCGCCGGCCAGCCAGGGGTCGGAGACGTTGTCGAGGCATTCGACCTTGAGGCCGATGCCCAGCTCGCCCCACCACTCCTGCATGTACTTGCCGATGGCCTTGTCGTTCGGGTCGGTGGCGTGGCACAGGATGCGGAAGTCGAGCGGCTTGCCGTCCTTGCCGACGCGCTTGCCCGCGCTGTTCTTCTTGTAGCCCGCCTCGTCGAGGAGCGCGGCCGCCTTCGCCGGGTCGTACGCGATCTTCTGGTCGGCGGACGGCTTCCAGTGGTACGCCGGGAAGCGCGGCGGGATGTAGCCCTCGCCCTCGACGGCGTGGCCCTGGAAGACCTTATCGATGATCGTCTTGCGGTCGGTGGCGGCGAAGAGAGCCTGGCGCACCCTCCGGTCGAGCAGCGCGGGGTGGCCGTTTCCGAACTTCTTGCCGTCCTTCGACCTGGCGCCCGGGTTGGTGGCGAGCGCGTAGAAGCGCCGGCCCGGGGCGTCGTTGACCTTGATGTTCTCGGCCTTGGAGAGGGACGCGGCCTGGGCGGGGGTGAGGTTGGCCGCGAAGGACACCTCGCCCTTCTGGAGCGCGGCGACGGCCGCGTCACCGTCCTTGTAGTACTTCAGGACCAGCTCGTCGAACTTCGGGGCGCCGCGCCAGAACTTCTCGTTCGGCTTGAGCTTGACGTACTGGTCCACCTTGTAGTCGGTGAGGACGAAGGGGCCGTTGCCGACGACGGGGAACTTCTTGTCGTTGTTGAACTTCGAGAAGTCGCCGACCTTCTCCCACTCGTGCCTGGGGAGGATCGGCACGTCGAGCGCGGCCATGGTGGCCTGCGGCTTCTTCAGCTCGATGACCAGCTGGGTGGGGCTGGGAGCGGTGACCTTCTTGAAGTTGGCGACGAAGCTGCCGTTGGCGGTGGCCGCGCCCTCGTCCTTCATCATCGTGTTGAACGTCCAGGCGGCGTCCTCGGCGGTGGCCTGTTCGCCGTCGGACCAGCTGGAGTTCTCACGGATGGTGTACGTCCACGTCAGCTTGTCCGGCGACGGCTCCCACTTGGTGGCGAGGCCCGGGACCGCGTGGTTGTCCTTGACGTCGTAGTTCGTCAGGTTCTCGTAGATCAGCCGGTGGACGCTGGTGGAGACCAGGCGCTGAGCCAGGAACGGGCTGAGGGAGTCGATGCTCTGCGAGACCGCGACGGTCAGCGTCCGCTTGGCATCGGCCTGCGCCGCCTTCGCCTGCTGCGGCGCGGGATTGAGCGGGGTCGCGGCTGCGGCGGCCAGGGCCAGGGCGGTGGCTCCGACGGCCAGAAGGGTTCGAGTGCGGGGGCCTTGCCGGGTACTGCGCGGAATCTCTGTGTCCATGGGACGTGACCTCGCGTCATGGCTCGCACGGGGAGCGCGTGTTGATCAGTGGGCTCCAGCTGGTGAAGCGAGGTTTATCAGCGCTGGTCCGGCTGCGTCAACGATGCGCCAAACCCCGCGTGGACTGCGGGAATACCGGGCTGATCGACGCGGGGCCGCACGGCGGAGGCGGTGTGGCCCTTTATTGGTCCAGACCCTTGTCGCCTTCCTGCTGAGGGGCCGGCGGAGCCCTCGGACCGGCGGGGGAGGGGTGCCTGGCCGCTCGTCCGGGACGCGGACGTTCGAAGTGACGCCGTACGTGGTCCGTTTGGTACTTTGAGCGGATCTATCTCTCTGCCTCCCCGGGGGACCCCGTCTTGAGCCAGTCCTGGCAACCCCAGTACAACCCGGGCAACCAGCCCCCCATGCCCCAGCAGCCCCCGGGACCGCCTGCGGGGTTCGGCGGCCCGCCGCCCGCCCCCGGGCAGTTCCCGGTGCAGCCCGGGTACCCGTCCCCGGCCGGACCGTACGGGCCGTACGCGCCGTACGGGCAGCAGCTGAACAGCGGGAAGCCGGTCGCCGCCTTCTTTCTCGGGCTGCTCTTCTCGGTCGCCCTGGCCTCGCTCTACAGCCTGGTCATCTATGCCTCGTACGAGGACATGCCGCAGGACGTGGCGCGCGTCCTCTATGTGGCCCACGCCCTTCTCAACGCGGCTGCCGTCGGTATCGTGGTCGGCCTCGTGGCCCGCGGCCGCGTCGGTGCCCACATCAGCGGGGCCGTCGTGGCCATGCTCGGCGCCTTCTTCGGCTACACCAACGGTGTGGCGCTCATCTTCATCGACATGGGTGGAATGCCCGGGTTCTCGAACATGATGGAGGACGACCCCTTCACTCCGGCCAAGGCATGGTGGGGCAACCCGAGCGACCCCGAGCTGGTCTCTCTGTTCGGCCTGCTGGCCGCCGGAGCGGTGGCCTGGGGGATGGCCTTCCTCATCGGCCGGCGGCGCCGCTGACGAAACGCACGACGCCACAGCACTGCGCCCCGCCGGATCCCATCCGGCGGGGCGCAGTGCTGTGCGGTGCTCAGGTCAGGTCAGGTCGAACTCACCGTCGCGCGCACCGAGCACGAACGCCCGCCACTCGGCTTCGGTGTACCGCAGGACGGTCTCCGGGTCCACGGACGACCTCATCGCTACGGCCCCCTCGGGCAGGTACGCGATCTCGACGCGCTCCTCGTCCTCACTCGTGCCGGGAGCGCTGTGCCACTCGACGCCAGAGATGTCGAGGGCGTACAGCTCTTCCTTCTCCTGTGCGCTCCCCATCAGTCAAACTCCCTTTCGGCAACGGCGGCACGTCGTTTCGGGCATCTTAGGCCGACCCGACGCGCCTTGCGCATAAGCACCTTGTAGTAACTCACCCGCACGGGGGACGGACCCCGCGTACTACTGGGTCCAGCCGGGACCGGGCTGCTGTTGGTGCTGCTGCTGGGCCGGAGGCTGCTGCTGCCAGCCCTGGCCCTGCGGGGGCTGCTGCACCTGCTGCTGCCAGCCCTGCCCCGGCTGGGGGGCGGGGACGGGCGGCTGCTGCTGGGGCGCGTACCCCTGCGGGTGCTGGGGGACCTGCTGCTGGGCGGCGAAGCCCTGGCCCTGCTGCGTGCGGGCGATGTCCTCGGCGACGAGGGCCGAGAGGTGGAAGTACGCCTCACGGGTCTTGGGGCGCATCATGTTGAGGTCGACCTCGGCGCCGGCCGCGAGGTGTTCGTCGAAGGGCACGACGACGACACCGCGGCAGCGGGTCTCGAAGTGCGCGACGATGTCGTCCACCTTGATCATCTTGCCCGTCTCGCGGACCCCGGAGATCACGGTGAGGGACCGCTGGACGAGGTCGGCGAACCCGTTCGCGGAGAGCCAGTCGAGCGTCGTCGAGGCGCTGCTCGCACCGTCCACGGACGGGGTGGAGATGATGATCAGCTGGTCGGCGAGGTCGAGGACGCCGCGCATCGCGCTGTAGAGCAGACCGGTGCCCGAGTCGGTGAGGATGATCGGGTACTGCCTGCCCAGGACTTCGAGCGCACTGCGGTAGTCCTGGTCGTTGAAGGTCGTGGAGACCGCCGGGTCCACGTCGTTGGCGATGATTTCGAGACCCGACGGCGCCTGCGAGGTGAAGCGGCGGATGTCCATGTAGCTGTTGAGCTGCGGGATCGCCTGCACCAGGTCGCGGATGGTGGCACCGGTCTCACGCCGCACCCGTCGGCCGAGGGTGCCGGCGTCCGGGTTGGCGTCGATCGCCAGGATCTTGTCCTGGCGCTCGGAGGCGAGCGTGGCGCCGAGCGAGATGGTCGTGGTGGTCTTGCCGACACCGCCCTTGAGGCTGATCACCGCGATCCGGTAACAGGACATCACCGGTGTGCGGATCAGCGCCAGCTTGCGCTGCCGCTCCTCCGCTTCCTTCTTGGCGCCGAGCTTGAAGCGGGACGGTCCGGAGTTGTTCTTACGGGCCTTGGGCTGGTTGCGCAGCAGCCGGTCGGAGGAGAGCTCGACGGCGGCGTTGTAACCGAGCGGGGTGCCGGGCGCCGCCTGCTGCTGGGGGTACCGGCCTGAGGGCCCGCCGGGGCGGTCCAGCCCTGGGAGCCGTAGGCGGGCGGGGCCGAGGGGTGCTGCTGCGGCGGCGTCTGCTGGTACGGAGGCTGCTGGGCCTGCGGCATCTGCTGCGGCTGTACGGCCGGCTGCGGGGGCGCGGGCTGCGCGGGCTGCGGGTAACCGTAACCGGCCTGCTGGGGCGGGTAGTTGTAGCCGGCTTGAGGCTGCTGCGGGTGTGCGGGCTGCGGCTGCGCGGCCTGCGGCGTCTGCTGCTGGGGCTGCGGGTAACCGGGTGCGGCCTGCCCGCCCTGCGCCGGGTAGCCCGGGTGCTGCTGGGGGGAGGGCTGCTGCTGCACCGGAGGCAGCGGCTGGGCCGCGCCGAAGGTGCCCTGCGGGAAGGGCTGGTGTTGCGGCTGCGGCTGGGCGAACGGCCGGGGGTAGCCGTACCCGGCGGCCTGTGCGGCCGCGGCCTGCTGGTCGGGCTGGACCGGCTGCTGCGGTGCGCCCTGAACGGGCTGTGCGGGCTGGTAACCCTGCGGCAGCGGTGGGAGGCCCTGGGAGTCCCGCGGAGCCGTACCGGCGTGAGGCGCGGCGGCCCGCGGAGCGGGCTCGCTCTGCGGCTGGGCCTGCGCCACCGGCTGGGGTTCGGCCGCGGCGGGCGCTGCTGCCGCGGACCCGGTCCGCTCGTCGGCACCGGACACGGCTTCGCTCTCCGTGTCCGTGTCCGGACCGGGCTGAAGGTCCGGTGCCGAGTCGGTGCCGGCGCCTCCTTCGGCACCGGGCGTGGCCTCGGAGCCGCCCGGCTCCGCCTCACCGCCGTGCTCCTCCGCCGGCTCCTCGGCGTCGTCGGCCCCGCCGAACAGCGCTGCCGCCTCGGCGTCGGCAGCGGCGTAGTCCGGCTCGGGGATCTGCTGGGCGGGGGCGGGCTGCTCGGGGGCGGGCTGCTCGGGGACGCTCGCCGCCGGGGCGGCCTGCGACGGGTTCACCTGCGCGTCCTCGGCGACCGGACGCAGTACGGGGAAACCGGGCGCGGGCACCGCGGGCGGGGGCGCGCCGGCCCCGGCCGGCTGGGCCTGCGCCTGCGGATACCCGTAGCCGGAGGGGTCCTGGGCCGGCTGGGGCACGCCGGGCGCGGCCTGCTGCGGCGCGGCCGGTCCGGGCTGCTGCGGATACCCGTACCCACCGGGCGCGGGCTGCTGCGGATACCCGTATCCAGCGGCCTGCCGAGGCGCCGCCTGCTGGGGCGCGCCCGGCCCCGGCTGCTGCGGAAACCCGTAGCCACCCTGCGCGTACGGCTGGGCCGGCGTGGGGGCCTGGGGCGCGGGCACCCCCTGCTGCGCGGGACCACCCGTCGGCCCCAGCGGCGGCCCGGTCGGCGGCGGCGGAGACACCTGTCCGGCGCCCCCCTGCCCGCCCTGCGCGGAGCCACCCCGCGCGCTCTGGTCGTACCAGGCAGGAGGCTCGTAGACGATTTCGAACTCGCCGGTGAGATCCAGCTCGCGGTCGTCCCCGTCCGAGGACTGGCCGCCGCCGTCGTACTCGGACCGATCCCTGTTCACTGCTTTGCCTCCTGGTCAGCCACTGCTGCTGAGTGCATCGTCGCGGTCGGGCGGATGGGGTGGCGCGTCCTACGCCGCTGCGACGTTCACCGCATCACCGGAACACTAATCTTTCGCCCCACGGTACGGAAAAGCGCCCTTGCGTGCGGACCGGCTCCGCTGCTCCTCCGGCGACCGCGCCCGGCCGACTCCCAGGCGGCAGTACTCAGTCCAGGCGGCGGGCCATGCCGAGCAGACCCGTCTCCGCGTCCGTGGGCTCGGTCATGACGTACTTGCGATGCTTGCGCGTGCACCACAGGGTGACGTTGTCGGAGAGGGTCGGCAGCATCTCCAGATGCTCGGCCGGGACGCCCAGGGTCTCCCGTACGACCTCGGTCTCCTGAGGCGAGATGCGCTGGATCCCGACCAGTTGCGCCTGCATCAGCCAGCGCGGCGCGTGCTCGCCGACGAAGGGCAGCACGGTCACCACGGCCTGCCACGGCAGGGACGTCACACGCCCGCGCGGCGGACGTACGCCGCAGTCGCGGATCAGCACCACCGGGCTGGAGACCGACGGTCCCTGTGCGGGAACCCGTCCCACCGGGTAGACCGTCATGCACTGCTGGCCGCCACCCGCAGCCTGGGCCAGCTGCTGCCAGGCCTGCGGGCGGCCGGTTTCGACGCCCACGCGCGCGCCCGTCGCGGCGGCGCGCAGCGCCAGCACCTGGGCCAGCCACAGGCCGCCCACCACGACGACGTCGAAGGGGTTGGGGCGGGCCAGGCCGAGCACCGCCGGCTGGGACTCCGGGTCGGTGCCGATGATCACGCCGTCGTCGCCGATCGGCACGCTGATCGCCGCGACCTCCTCGGCGGTGACGACATGACGGTTGCGGCGCGGCCCGCGCAGCCCGAACCCCGGGCTGAAGATGCGCCGTTGCTGCTGGGGCGCGTCCGGACGGACGATCGGGATCAGACCCGTGTCGGTGGGCGAGGCCACGTGCGCGGGGGTGCGGGCGGGCTCCTGGCCCCGCTGCCCCGGGTTCATGGTCGGTGTGGGGTAGGACATCAGGAGGTACCTCCGAGAGGCAGGGTGGCGAGAGCTCCGGGTACCTGTTCCCGGTCCAGGCGCACCAGGCCGACCTTGGACGCGCTCGCGTCACGCTCCAGATCCCGCCGGACCTGGCCCAGTTCGTTCTCACCGCGGCCGGTGATGCGCACATGCCCGGTGACGGAGACGCCCCGGTTGCCGGCCTTGCTCAGCGTCATGCTGAACGTCGTCGCGAGCACGGGCAGCGAGGTGAACTGCGTGATCAGCTGCGGCAGTGAGACACCGCCGTCCCCCAACTGCGGCCAGCGGGAGATCCAGTACGTCGAGTGCCACCGGTCGTCGACCCGCCAGCTCCGCACCGACTCGACCGTGCGCCGCTGAGCGGGCCGGCCGTCCTGGCCGTGCTGCGCGTTGGCCCGCGGGTTGAGGCAGCTGGAGGTCGCGAGCGCCTGCACGAGTTCGTTCTCGTCGAGGATGGTCGCCTCGAAGCCGGCCCCGGCCAGCCGGCTCGCCAACTGGTCCGCCACCCGCAGCAGCGTGCGCTGGGCACCGGCAACGCCGTCTCCGCGCGCCTCCACCGCCTCGGGGCACAGTTCGGGGTCGAGCTTGAGGGCGACCCAGGTGAGCCGGAGCGCGGGGGACCCGGCACGGGCCTGGAGGGGCCCGTACGACCGTGCGGCGATGGACTGCGGGGGCAGGTGCGGCGCGGGCGCCGGCTGGGTGTGCTGCACCACCTGCGCGGAGGCGAGCCGGATGCCGTCGACCTCCAGGGCGTCCTGGATCAGCTGGAGCGGCAGTTGCCGCCCGGCGAAACCGGGGCGCAGCGGCTCGTCGCCCGGCTGCACGAAGAGCACCGCGGTCAGGAACGAACCGTCGCCGATCATGCCGATCGAGCGGTCGTCACGGGAGACGAAGGTGTACGTCCGCAGGGCGGAGTCGCACTCCACGGTGGGGGCCAGCAACGGGTCCGTACCGGGCGGCACGGGCAGTTCGGCCTCACGCCGGCGGCGTTTGAGGGCGCGTGTCGTCTCGTACCACTCGGGCAGCGGCCGGTGGTGCCGGCGCACGATCGCCAGAAGCAGCAGCAGCGCGGCAACGGCGCCGGCCGGGGCGAGCAGCCAGCGCTCGGACGCGACCCAGGCGACCAGCATGACGGCCGCCGCGAGCTCCACCAGGATGAGCTGCTGCAGCCGCAGCGGACCCATGCCACCGGGGTGGGGCAGCGTACGTGGCGCCGCGGTGGTGGAGGTGATGGAGGGAGCCGGGGACGGCGCGGTTCTGCGGCCACTGCCCGGTTGCTGCTGTGCGCGGCGTCCGCGCCGAGTGCTCGTAGCGCTGGTCATCCCCCGGGAGGTCCCTTTCGCGAAGTGGTGGCCCTCGTCGGTGGAGATCGCCGGTGGAGATCTCAGCGCCGGGGCCAAGGGCCGCAATTGCCCACGTCAGTTGTGCGAGTGGTCACGGTACCCGCTGATGAACACGGGGCGACACAGGTGCCGGACTACGAACACGACACGGGGCTGTGAAGATGCGGCGGGGACCCCACACCTGATGGATCACGGTCGCGGGGCGCAGTGCATAGTGGTTCCCCTGCCCAGCTGAAGCAGCCTTACGCACGATCCTTCTTCACGCACGACCACACGGGAGAGCCAGGACCATGGCAACGCGTCGGGATGAGCTCGCCGCCTATACGTTCGCTCGCAAGCGCACCGTCGCAGCGTTCCTGGCACCATCGCCCGGGGGATCGGACGAAGGCGCGCCGCGTCCGGTCCGTACCGTGATGCCCAGCCTGGCGGTGGGCGTGGTGCTGGTGGTGGGCTTCATCGCCTGGGGCGTGCTCAAGCCGTCGGCACCCAAAGGCTGGGACACCGCCGGCGAACACATCATCGTCGACAGCGACTCCACGACGCGTTACGTCGTGATCAAGGACAAGGGTCCGAACGGCAAGGAAGTGCCGACGCTGCACCCCGTCCTCAACTACGCCTCCGCCAAGCTCCTTCTCGACAAGGGCAAGGGCAGCGTCATCGAGGTGCCCGGCAAGGACATCGACAAGAGCGGCATCCCGCACGGCGCGACGCTCGGCATCCCGTACGCCCCCGACCGGCTGCCCACCAAGGACGACGCCGAGAAGGCGAAGACCTGGGCGGTCTGCGAGCGCCCCGCCCCCGGCTCGAACACCTCCATCGACCGTGCCGTCTTCGTCCTCGACGGCGACGACGCGAAGTCGGTCAAGAACCCGGGGAAGGTCGACGCGCGCGAGGCGCTGTACGTCGTCGACGCCAGGACCAAGGTCGAGTACCTGATCGACGGCCAGGGCAACGCCTTCCAGCTGGGCGGCACACCGCGCCTCGACGACACCACGATGGAGCAGCTGCGCGCCGCCGTCATCGGCACGACGGCCGAACCGCAGCCGGTGAGCACGGAGTGGCTGCAGACCCTCAACCCGGGCGGCGTCATCACGTTCCCGACGGTGCCGTCCCTCGGAACGCCGACCGCGGTCGAAGGGCTTCCCGCCGAGGCGGGGACGGTGGGCCGGGTGCTCAAGGCACAGGACGCCCAGGGCGATCAGTACTACGTCGTGCTGAAGGACCGGGTCGCCGCGATCACGCCGTTCGTCGCCGACCTGCTCAAGCGCTCGCCGTCCGCGAAGCAGGCGTACGGAACCGACGAGATCGCCGACATCAAGGCCGACACCCCGGACATCATCGACGCCAACGGCGGCCCGGCGGACAACTTCTACGCGGACAAGGGCTGGCCGCAGACCGTCCCGCAGCAGGCCAACTCCGTCTCCGCGACTACGGCGACCGGCGTGGCCAACACCACCTCCTGCAGCGTCTACAGCGGCACCGTCGGCGCGGACAAGAAGCCGAAGCTCGCGGCCTGGGCCGGGACGACGTACCCCAAGAAGGTCATCGCCGATTCGCTGAACGCCTACGTCTCCTCCGGTTCGGGGCTGCTCTTCCAGGAGGTCACGGGCTCGGTGCAGGGCGGCGGCGCGACGTACCTGCTGACCGACACGGGCCTGCGCTACTCGCTGCCGACGAACAACGACAGCGCGGCGGACAAGAGCGGCGAGGCCTCCTCGTCCTCGTCGGCGCAGGGTGAAGCGAGCGAGACGGACAAGGCACGAACACGCCTGGGGTACGAGAAGGTGTCCAACCCCGCGGTCGTCCCGCAGGCATGGGCGAAGTTCATTCCGAAGGGCCCCACGCTGGACACCGGAAGCGCCGCGCAGCCGCAGAGCCAGTGAGGTCAACGGGCGGGCGTGCGGCTCGACTTGGTCGTTCTGATCACAGAGTTGCCGCACGCATGTGTGAAGTCTGTAACTGATGGTCGCCGCATATGGATGGGCGACAGGCGGACGATAGAGTGCTTGCAGTGCTCACTGATATGACGCTTATCCGGGGAGTGGCACAGGCTTCCCGGACCATCAACGACATGGGGGAAGGTTCACCATGGCCGGGCAGTTTCGGGTAACAGAAGATGAGCTGACCAGGCTCTCGAGCCAGATCACCACGGTGAATGGTCAGATCCAGGGCGAGATTCGCCGTCTTGGCGGAGTGATCGACCAGGTTGCGGGCGGCTGGCAGGGCCAGGCGGCCAAGTCCTACCACGAGCTCCAGAACCGGTGGAACGAGGAGGCCAAGAACATGAGCGCCATCCTCGAGGGCATCAAAGAAGCCGTGGACTCCACGCGGAGCAACTACACCGCTTCGGAAGAGCAGCAGAACGCCGAAGTGAGCAAGATCATGTCCGACTTCGGCTGATCAACTCTCTGCGACTTCCTGAAACTTCTTCCTGAAAGGGAGCGACGATGTCGATTCTCGTCAATTACGCCACCATCACCAACGCGTCCACGGACGTGCGCAACACCGCCAACCGCATCAAGCAGCAGCTCGACGATGTAGAGGCTGCGGTCAAGCGCGTCGCCACCACCTGGGAAGGTGAGGCGCAGGAGGGTTACCAGCGCAAGCAGCGCGAGTGGGACCAGACCGCTGCGGCCCTCCACTCGACCCTGATGAAGATCTCCGCGGCGCTGCAGAGCTCGGCCGAGAACTACCAGGCCACGGAGAAGAGCAACGCCAACACCTGGAGCTGATCCGCGCTCGAGATGAGACGAGATGGGCCGGCCCGGCCGATGCCGCCACGGTGTCCGCTGGGCCGACCCACTTTCCGGTGCCACTGAAGAAGGCCCCGGAAGCAGCACTGTCAACACAATGAAAACTTCCACCGGAGCCGCAGCCGCGGCTGCGACCACAGCTCCGGCGGAAGCAAAAAGCCTGGGGAGCCTGATCATGGGGGTCCTGACACCCCGTCCGCGTACGCGCACGAGTGGAACCCGCGCACTGCAGCGGGTCTTTGGCGTACTGGCGGTCACCGGGGCCTGTCTGGCATCCGCCCCGCCGGCACTCGCCACCGGCCCGGCCCCCACCCGCCTCGCAGACGCCGACAACCCGACATTCGGGCTGTCCTCCAGCTCCGAGTGCGTCTTCGGCGGCGACATCATCAAGTCCACGCCGTGGTCGCTCCAGCGCGTACTCCTGGACCAGTTGCGCGAGCAGGCGACGGGCAAGGGTGTGACGGTCGCCGTGATCGACACCGGCGTCGACGACAAGAACCCGCAGCTGCGCGGTGCGATGGCGGCCGGCGGCAAGGACTACGTCGGCAAGTCGGGTGACGGCGCCGAGGACATCGAGGGCCACGGCACCCGGGTCGCGGGCATCATCGCGGCCCGCGAGATCCCGGGCACCGGCTTCGCCGGCATCGCACCGGAAGCCAAGATCCTGTCGCTGCGCTACACCGGCGCGGAGGAGAAACAGGGCAACTCGAGGACGATGTCCGCCGCGATCCGCGACGCGGTCGCCAAGGGCGCGGAAATCATCAACATCTCCTCGGACACCGCGAACAAGCAGGACAACACGGAGCTGCGAAACGCCGTGGCGGCGGCCGTGGAGGCCGACGCCCTGATCGTCGCGGCCTCCGGCAACGACGGCGCCGACGGCAAGTCCGCCAACACGTACCCGGCGTCGTACCCGGGTGTCCTGGCGGTGGCGGCCTCGGACCGCAACGACGAACGCGCCTTCTTCTCGCAGGCGGGCGACTTCGTGGACATCGCGGCCCCCGGCGTCAGCATGGTCTCGACCGTCCCGAAGGGCGGCCAGTGCACGGCGGACGGCACGAGCTTCGCGGCCCCGTACGTCGCGGGCGTGGCGGCACTGCTGAAGGAAAAGCACCCGCGGTGGTCCGCAGCCCAACTCGCCGCCCGCATCCAGGAAACAGCCCAACGCCCGGGCCGCGGCCCGAACCGCTACCTGGGCTGGGGCGTAGTGGACCCGGTGGCCGCCCTCTCGGACGACTCCACCCCGGGCACCCGCCCGCAACCGGACCCACCGGTCAAGGCGGGCGCGGGCGAGGTCATCCCCATGGCAGTGACGATGGGCGAGACGGAGGCGGAGCAGGAGCGCCGGGTCGCGATGTACGTGGTGGGCACGGGCCTGTTGCTGGTGCTCGTGGTGAGCGGCAGCGGAATCGCGGTGCGGGACTGGCGCAACAAGCGCGCCAGGCAGTCGGGGTAGTGCGGCGACGTATTTACGTTGTGCAAACGGGTGTTGGCGCTGAAAATTTTGGAAAACAGGGGAGAGGACACGGGGTATGAGCGACGGAATGCGGGTGGATCTGAGTGCACTCGATGAAGTGATCAAGAAGCTCTGGACGCTGCTGGACGACATGGACAAGGCGGGAGAGACGTCGCGGTACCGGACGGACATCCCGATGACCGCCTTCGGGAAGCCGGGCGTCTTCCTGGAGGCTAGCGATCTCTTCAATGCTCACAAAGAGACGAAGGGCGACCTCGAGGGCGCGATCAAGGGGCTGCACGGGCTGATCGACCAGTTCGGCAAGAGCACCTCCAAGGTCAAGGACAAGTACACCGAGCAAGAGTATGCGAACAAGAGTCAAATGGGTGGTAACTCCGGGGGCTCGAACGGCAAGTGGGACTAGCGGTCCGATCGAGAATCACCTACTGAGGGGAAGGGTTCGAAATGGCCGGCGAAAAAGAGCTGCCCAAGCCAGCACTTGAGGGTGAGACCTGCATCGCAGGGCGACCTCAAACCAAGACTGAGTTCATCAATTACCCGCTCAAAGAGCTCAAGCAGATGCTTGAAGGTACCAACCCGGGCGCTATTGAAGAGACCGGCCGTCACTGGGGCACGGTCAGCGAAATCCTCGCCGGAGGTGAGGGAGGGGGAATCGCCGGCCTGCTCGACAAGGCGGTCGACAATGTGCTGGAGCACTGGGACGGAGAAGCTGCGAGGGCCTTTGAGAAGAAGGCTCGTGGTATCGCGCAGAGCGTGAGGAATGCGGCGTGGCACGCCGATCTCAATAGCTCCCAGATGGCTGATGCCGCAGGGCAGTTGCGTACCTACAAGACGCAACTGGACGCCATTGAGGAACCCAGTGGCTGGGCAAAGGTCGGTGACGCTCTCAGTGACTGGTCCTGGGACAACGGCGAATCGACGGCCGAGGATCTCGGTGACCGCAAGCTGACCGCCAAGGAAGTAGCGGAAATCAATGAGGGCAAGATCGGTGCAAGCCGAGAAGCGCACCTCAACGGTGTTGCCGTCATGGAGAATCTCGGCGCTCAGTACATGCGTGTCGAGAGGAATTTGACAAAGAATAAAATCCACCATGACGATCAGGGCAATATTAAGGAGCCCAATCGTGAAGTGGAGTACCCGCCGCCTGTCGCTGTGGGCGACGGCAGTGCATCTCGGCCAGGAGGCTCGACCTCAGGTAATAAGCCGTGGAGCGCAGGCCCGCCCAAGAGCATCGGTACGGCTCCTGAGGTTCCTCGCCCCAAGGGCATCACGGGAGGCGTTCCGTTGCCGCCCTCGACCGGTACGAACGTGGACAGCATCAAGCCCGGCCTGACAGGACCGGGCATTAGCTCGGGTTCCGGCGGAATCAGTGGCGGTGGAGGCAACAGTGTCGGTGGAGGTGCGGGCTCTGGCGTGATGGTTCCCGGTGGCGCTGGGAATCTCGGTGCGGGTGGTGCTCGTGGTGGAATCAGCACCGCTGGCAGCCGTGGCGGTCGACTTGGGGGCCCTGGTGGTGCCGGCGCGGCAGCAGGCCGCGGTACTGGAGCAGCAGCAGGCCGCAGTACTGGTGCCCGAGCTGGCATGGGCGGCATGGGTGGTGGAGCTGGTGCAGGTGCTGCCGGACGAGGTGGTGCCAGTGCCGGTGGCCGTGGGGCTCTTGCAAAATCTCGTGGCGGTGTGGTCGGCGCGGCCAAGGGGATTACGGGGAAGGGCACTGGCGGCGGCGCGGGTCTGCACGGTAGCCGTGGTGGAACGCAGCGCGGCGGCATGATGGGTGGCATGGCTGGAGGCACGGGCGGTCGCAACGGCCGTCGCTCCGGAGACGAGAATGAGCGGGGCGAGCGTCCCGACTACCTGGTCGAAGACGAAGAGACCTGGATCTCGGAAGAGGACCGCAACCGGAACGTGCCGCGCAACATCGAGTAGGCACACACAAACGAGCCGCACGGAATGTCCGTGCGGCTCGCGTGTATGAAGACTGACGTAATCAGTCGTAGTTAAGTAAGGAGCAAGGAATTGGGTACCAAACGAGTCTGGTCCGCGGCGGGAGTCGTGGCGCTGACAGGAGCCTTGCTCCTCACTTCGGCCCCGACTGCCTCAGCTGATTACGTCAGAGACCAGCAGTGGGTATTGGATGTATTTTCAATGGAAGATACCTGGGCCGAGTCTCAGGGGGAAGGTGTGACTGTTGCCGTCGTTGACACTGGGGTGGATGGAAGTCATGCAGATCTGAGCGGCCAGGTCCTTGAGGGGAAAGACTTCACAGGTGGAGGGGATGCTCAGGTGGATGAGGTCGGGCACGGGACTGGCATGGCCAGCCTTATTGCGGCGCATGGCCATGGTCTGGGAGGCTCCTCCGGCATGATCGGGCTCGCTCCAAAGGCGAAAATTTTGCCGCTGCGTACCCTTAAGAAAAAAGATGACAAGAACCTGGAGGAAACCTGGGCCGCTGCAGTTCGTTATGCAGTAGACCAGGGCGCAAAGGTCGTAAACTTGTCTTTTGGAGACGAGTACAGCAGGATGACTGGGAGTACCGGTCGTGAGGCAATTGCGTACGCGCAAGCCCATGACGTAGTTGTTGTTGCAGCCACAGGAAATAATGGTGGAGATGTTGCCTATCCGGCAGCATTGCCTGGCGTTGTAGCTGTCGGTGCCGTGGATAAAGATGCCAACCTATGGGATAGGTCTAACACTGGTAAGCAAGTGACGCTTACTGCTCCTGGCGTCGAGATTCTCTCCGCAAATAAAAATCGAACGCAAGGATACGGTTTGTCTAGCGGCACCTCAGATGCCGCGGCTTATGTATCTGCCACTGCCGCCTTGGTCCGCGCAAAGTACCCAGACCTGACCGCTGGCCAGGTAATTAACCGCCTCATCAAGTCGGCCTCTTTCCTTGGCCATAAGGGACTGAAAGCGCCCGACGAAGGTTACGGCTACGGGATCATCCGCCCCAACAAAGCAGTCACGATGGACATCCCCAAGGGGCCGAAGGAAGGTCCCCTGGGGAAGTTGCCGCAGGCCTCTTCGAAGGCAGGTAGCGCTTCGGCAGGCAACGATGACAGTTCAACCAAGACTAAGAAGAAGTCGTCTTCGATTAGCCAGCTCCTCGTCATCGGCGGCATCGCAGCCGTCGTAGTCATCGGCGGCATCATCTTCGCCGTAGTGCGCAGCCGCGGAAACCGTGGCAATGCCGGCCCCGGTTCCGGCGACCCCAACGGCGGGCCCCCTGCTCCGAGCATGGGCTATCCGCCCCAGCAGTCGCATGGGTGGCCGCCGCCGCACTCCACCGAAGCACCGGGACACGCCCAGCACCCCAACCCTTACAATCAAAGACCTCCATATCAAGGTCAATAGGCGGAACAGAGTTGCCTGGCCCGAACCTTGTATTGGTTCCGGGTCAGTGCTTGCCATGCCTTCTCCTGCGTGCCAGGACGAATAGCTGGGACATGGGCTCCTCCACGTATGCAACCGATATGGAATGAGGCCCTGATAAGTGGCTGACGACGTACCCTTTTACGCGGACGATGCGGGCAGAAAGCTGGCCCGAAAGTTCGAGATGCACGCATATGACGTGCGAGCCCACTTGAAGAAGTTCAAGGATGAGACGGGAGAAGAAGCCATTTCTGACGGCTTCGGTTTCCTGACGGAATCGGATGAGGTCAGGTCCGCTTACGTTGACTACTCAACGAGCGCCGCTGAAGCTATGAAAGCTGTCCATGAACACCTGGATGCCATTGCCGATGCTCTGAGGAAGGTCAATAGCAACACCGAAGTCACCGACGATGATGTGGCAGCGCTTTTCGGGAAAAAGGGCGACGGGGGTAAGTAGTGAGCGGTAAAGAGTCAGGGGCTGAGGAGCTTGTCGAGCTCGGGATTGAGCTAGTCAACCCTGGTGGTAGGCCGGATGAGCTAAGGCAAGCTGCCAAAGCTTGGCGGCAGCTTAAAACTGATGTCTCTGGCCCCGAGGGCCTCCTCAAAGCCCTGGACAGAAACGTCGAGGACACCGTTGGGGACACCTGGCGTGGCCCCGCTGCTGAAGCTTTCAGAAAGCACTGGCGCGAATTCAAGGCGGCTGTCGAAGAGGCAACAGAGGATTATGACGATATTGCCAAGCAGCTCGACGAAATAGCCGATGAAATCGAGACAGTCAACGATGAGATCCATGCGATCTATGTCGAAATCGGCGTTTCGATTGGCGTAGGAGTGGCGCTGTCATTCGTGACACTTGGTGTCGGAGCAGGCGCCGCGGCGGCGAATGTGACTCGCCTTGCTGCCCAAGCCATCCGCATTTCTGCACGCCTTGGTACGCTCCTCCGGCGCATCGCTACAGCTATCCGCGCTTACCAGCAAGCGGGTAAAATGACGAAGTTGGCGGCGAGTTTCTTTATTAACTGGGGTGGCAACACCATGGGCACGGTGATTGGCACAGCAGCTTCTGGGGAGGGCGTCGATGGTGCAAAGCTGTGGGAAGCGACATGGCAGGGAGGCCTTGCGGCGGCAGTTGGTACGCCCGTGGGTATGGGGGCGGCTGGTAAGGCTGCCGCCAAGCTGGACGACATCGGTGTGACTGGGCTCGGAAAGCATGTGGGAGAAAACGTTGCGGGTGGCATCGCGGGCAACGTGGCAGGCGGACTCGCCGTTGACGGTCATACTGCCCTGACCACTGATGAGAATCCGGAGTGGGGAAAAAACGCGCTGATCAATGCCGTAGGCGGCGGTCTCGGTGGGGGAGCTGTAGGCGGAGCGGGTCATTATAGGCAGGGATTGCAAGACGCACCTTCTCCCACGCCCGGGTGGGATTCTTCGAGGTACGGCCCTCGAGAAGGGCCGAACTTCGGAATCGAGGTACCCGCAGGCGGTGTTGGTGCTGGTACTGCCGGAGCAGGGGGGGAGATCCTTGGTTCGGAAGACCCCGGAGAATCAGGTTCTCCGAAGAAGGAAACTGGGGCAGAGTCTGGGTTTTCTCGCAAACAGCGAAGCATTAGTGAGGACTTCGGATGAGCGGAAATTTCCGTGCTGCGGCTATTTGCTTGGTAGTGGCCGGTCTGGGGGCCGTAGCGGCGGTTGTCTGCGTTTTGATTCAACCCTCCATTCCCTTGCCGCGCTGGGATCTGCTTATTTGCCTCACTTTGGCCGTTGCTGCCATTGGTGGCAGTATCGGTTTCATTCGTGGGAGTGCCACCACGAATTTGTCGAATGCGGGAGAAAGTAAATATTGGTGGCCAGCTCAACGTAACGGATGGATCGGCTTCGTTATTTGGACTTGGGTGGTTCCTGTATTCTTTGTGGCTTATGCGGCAACATCCTCCTCGTCGCAGGCGTGGGAGATTGTTGATTCGGGGCATTCAATTGAAAAGGTTGAAGTCGACAAGGTTCTTTCCTCCGAGTTTGTTCAAAGCAAGCAGTCAGGTCATCACTCCACCAAAGTTCAGGTATCGGCTCCTTTTAACCAAGGGCGCAGGCCAGTCGAGGATAAGTTCGCTTCGGACTCCCCAGTGGAAGTCGGCGACCAGGTGTGGGTCCTCTATGCACCGTCAGAACCAGGGCTCGGTGCGCTCATCGACAATGATCGGGGCTCCCTCGAGACGCAGATCGGTGGCCCAGCAGAGACTTCGCTAGTGCTCGCGGCAATTGGTTGGACTGCATTCAGTTGGATGCTCAACCTGTTCGGCAGTGTACGTCCCGATCCTATGAACACTATCAAGCGTGCGCTCAAGGCGGGACGAGTCCGCGTCGTCCCTGTCACTGTTGGCCATGTGGGAGTACAGGTAGACGAACGCCCGTCGAAGAGCTCCAAGATCAAGCGGCCCAAGCCGTGTGTTCAGTTGACGACGTCGGATGGCCGACGCTTGGATCTCTACCTTGACGAAGTCGTTGACCCTGTGCCGCTGTCTCGTTTCCTGACCGATGCTCAATCCAACCTATACTGGAGACCTCCGGCACAGGAGCTGCCATATGGGAAATCGGTTGGTTATTCGGTGCTGGTTTTGAATGATCGGCGCTGTCTCCAAGGGTGGCTGGAAAGTACGAACGGCGGCGACTTGCCAGAAGGGTCGCCTGTTCCCGCGAGCGAAGAATTGCCGGAGGGGCGCGAGTTGCGCGCGATTCGACCGTTCCCTGTACGGGATCGGTCGTTGCATTCTGGCGGTCTTTGGGCGTTGCTGGCCAGTCTGCTGGCGTTGCTGATTATCCCGATTGGCGTGGGTACTTTCTTGACGGTTTTCCTGGCTACTGTCGCCTTCTTGCTGCCCATGGTCGCTAAGAGCGTTTACAAGGGCCGCCTCACCCGATACCTGCAAGGCCTACTCCCGGACACAGTGCGAGTTGTCGACTCTTAGAGGTCGTCTCATTTGGCGAGTCTGCGGTAGCAGATGAGGGTGCAGGCGATGCTGGTGAAGGCCAGGAAGTGGTCGGCTTTGCGTTCGTAGCGGCGGTGGAGGCGGCGGCACCCTCCGAGCCAGGCCATGGTGCGCTCGATGGTCCAGCGGTGGCGGCCAAGACGCTTCGAGGGCTCGATGCCTTTGCGGGCGATGCGGTGGGTGATGCCGCGGGATCGGAGCCATCCGCGCGGGTGACGGTTGTCGTAGGCCTTGTCGGCGTGGAGCTTGGCCGGCCGCCTGCGGCGGGGTCCGCGACGGGAGCGGATGGGCGGGATACCCCGCACCATGGGCTCCAGGGCCTGGCTGTCGTGCAGGTTCGCGCCCGAGATGCCGATGGAGATGGGCAGACCGGAACGTTCGGTGATCAAGTGGATCTTCGACCCAGACTTGCCTCGGTCCACAGGATTCGGACCCGTCAGATCCCCCCTTTCAGGGCCCGCATGCTCACCGAGTCGATCGCGCACCTCGACCAGTCCAACTCCCCGCGTGCGCCGAGTTCATCCAGCACCAGACGGTGGAGCTTGGCCCACACCCGGGCCTTGCTCCACTCGGTGAACCGCCGGTGAGCGGTCGGCCCCGAGGGCCCGAACGACGGCGGCAGCTGCCGCCACGTACACCCCGACGTGGCCACGAAGACGATCGCCGCCAGCACCTCACGGTCCCCGTACCGCCGACGGCCACCACCCTGCGGCCGCGACGGAGAAGGCGGCACCACCCGCTCGAACAACACCCACAACTCATCCGGAACCAACCGCTCCACAATCCCCACGGCACCAGATTACCGAATCAATCCAAATGAGACGTCCTCTTAGTGGATGCAAGCCGACGCGTACGGCTCTCCGTTTCAGACGCTTCCAGTCGCCACCTTCGTACGTCAGCGGTAGCGGACGTAAGCGCCCAAGACGCCAAGCTCCCGGTGGACGCGCAGCGCGGGTCGACGCCCCCGCCAGCCCCGCTTGCCACCGAGAGCTTTCCGTTGCCCGTCCATCCCCCACTCGACTCGTCACATTGCGTACAGCGCCAGCCGAAGTCACAAGTTCTCCACGGAACCCGTCGCGGGCGGCTGTGACCTTGCGATCGTGCAGGTCGTAAGGTGTTGCGTGACTTATGAGGAGGGCGTGATCAGAGGGGCTGAAGTCTGCTTCCTGGTCGCTGAGGGTTGGTGAGGTCTGTCCCGCACCCTTGTGGAAACTGTCCAGGAAGCGTCGCGGAGCCCGCACGCCTTCCGGCCCGCTGAGCCGGCAGCCGGGTGCGCTTCGCTGCAATCCTTCAGGGCTGCTCCGAAAGACGCCTGTCAGTGATGAGTCGGTTGTCGATGAGGGAGAACTCCGGTCCATGGGGGATCATTTCAAGGCAGACACGGATCAGCTGGGGGAGTTCCTCAGAACCCTTGAGGGTTGTGTCCGTGATCTCAATGAGGCTCGTGCCGCTCTTGATCACGTCCGTGCCGATCAGATCGGTACGAAGCGACTGGACGAGGCGTGCGACGGTTTCCAGGAACGCTGGAAATATGGGTCCGAGCAAACCAAGAAGATGATCGACGCCATCAGTGAAGGCGTGAAGTCGAACAAGAAGGGCTACGAAGAGGTCGAAAAGGCCCTGGAGAAGGCCTTCAACGACATGGCCCAGGAGTCCGCCTCGGGCGGAAAAGGCGCGAAGTAATGGCTGTGAATCCCTACCCCAACCTCGGGTGGAACCCGGTTCCCGGCATACCGGGCGAAGTCAATGCGCTGAAGCAGAAGGTCACCGTCGCCGCCACCGCTCTGCGCACATGTCACACCCAGCTCCAGAAGCTCATCGGTGAGAGCAGTTACTGGGAAGGCGACGCGGCCAAGGCGTTCCGCGAGGCGATAGACGGCGAATTGCCGACGTACATCAAGAACGCCGCGCGGTCGCTGGAGAAGGCCTCAGCCCAGCTGGGGAACTGGGACGGCTATCTGACAGCCAACCGTGACCTGGCGCAGAAGTACGACGCGGCCGCCGCCGAGAAGAAGTCCGCCGCCAACACGGCCAAGGAGCGGCACGACAAGGCCGGACAGCATCCCGATCTCAAACTCGCAGGCCGGCAGTTCGACACCCAGGAAGAGGCCGACGCGGCCACAGCACGCCTGCGGGCGGCCGAGCGCAGCCTCAACGAGGCGACGACCGCGCTGAACCAGGCCAACGGCGCGTACGACGACGTCATCACCAAGGCCAAGACGCTGGAGACCACGCACTCGGACAACGCCGAGACGGTCGCCAAGTCGCTCGACGACGCCACCGACAAGCTGGCGCCCAAGGAACCGGGCTGGCTCAGCAAGGCCGTCGACGCCATCTGGGACGGCATCAAGGCCGTCGGGGCTTTTCTGTACGAGCACGCCGGAACGATAGGCGCCATCGCCGGTATGCTGGCGCTCTTCCCGACGCCGCTGGCTCCGCTGTTCGCCGGCATCGCGGTCGTGGCAAGCGCCGCGTCCATGTCCAAGAACCTCTCCGATCCGAAATTCAGGAGCGACCTGTTCGGCGGCGGCAGCGGAATGGACATGTTTTCCGCGTGGGCCTCCATCGTCGGTGACACGGTCGGCATGATTCCGGGCGGCAAGGCCCTCAGCGTGGCGGCGAAGGAGGTGGCCGACGGCATGGGCATGGCTGGCAGGATGGGTGTGGCCGTGTCGAGTACGGAGAAAGCCGGCGCGTTCGTCAGGGAAATAGTCCCAGCCTTCTCAAAGACCGCCTCGGACGAGGTCGCCGATGCCTGGCGAGCGGCGGGAGATACCGCTTCGGAGTCGGCGAAGCTGATGGGCGAGATCACCGCCAACGGCGTCAACGTGGCAGCGAACGTCGTCTCGTCCCTGGAAAGCCTGGGCGTGGTCGACAAGGAAGGCGGCGAGCACAATGCCGCGGAGAGCACCAAGGCCGCTGCCACCGCGCATAGCATCGCGGGGCTACTGGGGTGGCTGTGAGCGAGCGTGTCACGGCGAGTGAGAAGCGGGTTGAAGAGTGACTGAGACGTACGCGGATGTGGCGAGCGAGCCGCGGCCTGCCTTCTGGTACGGACTGCCGCACGGCTACCTGCAGTTGGATCTCGACCCGCCGTTCGAGCAGGTCGTGGCGCTGATCCAGCAGGTACTCAGCCTGCCCGACGAACTCCGCGATCGTGCGGAAGAGGTCGTGCGGTTCTACACCGGTGTCGTGGGTCTGATGAACGCCCAGCAGGTGCAGGGCTGCGCGATCGGGCTCCACCCGGACGAGGCGGGCGGAGCAGTGTCCTCCGTACTCACCGTCTCGACCGTCCCGGCCTCCGGGGTCAACGCCAAGCTGGTCCTCGCCAGCATGGCCGGCACCGCCGCTGACAACCCGGACGAAGGCATGCGCCCTCTGGAGCTGCCGTGCGGAACGGGCTTCATCGCCGAGAAGAAGCGGCGTACGGTCGCACCCGGCAGGCCGCCCGAGGGCGTCGGCGTCCCTGCCGAGGACGTCGTCTGGCAGGGTACGGTCGCGGTGACGGGCAGCGGCATGCCCGACATCGTGGTGGTGCAGCTGGTGACGGCCGCTGTCGACCTCGCGGACGACTACCGGGACGTGTTGCTCGGTGTTGCGCACACCCTGTCGTTCACCGACCCGTCGCCCCGGCGAGAGCCGGGTGGTGACGGCGGCGCGGATCGGGGTTCCCCCGCTACGAACGCCATCAGGAACGACTTCGGATAGCCACGGCAGTGTCCGAGTCGAACAGCAGTGGCCGTAACCAAAGGAGACCCATGCCGGAAGCACCGCATGTTGAGTACGCGTCCCCGGCCGCGGGCGCGGAGGAGCTGCGCAAGCGCCTGACCTCTCGTGTGGTCAAGAAGTTCCTGGCGTACGGCGCGACCTTCGCGGTTATGGCGGTCGTCCCGCCGTTGCTGGTGCAGTCGGGAGCCTTCGACGGCACATGGCACTGGATCGTGTCCGTCACAGCGCCCTTCACCGGCATCGGCATCATGGGGCTCCTGGTCCTCCTCTTCTACAGGCTCCCGTCCGCCGTCGTCATCACGCGCGTGTGCCGGAAGGCGTTGCGCCAGTATTCCTTCGAAGAGTTCTGGCCGCATGTCGTGAAGAAGGACGGGAAACATGCCACCAGGGGGCGCCCCGAGCTCACGCTCAGGCTGAAGAACTCCGAAGGCGCGAGGTCTCCGCTGCTGCGCGTGCTCGAAGTGCCGCGCCGCGGCAGGTTTCGCGATCCATGGCCCGAGGGCATCGAGAACGGCGTGTGGGTGGCAGGGGACCTGGCGTTCGGAGGCATCGCGTTCGTGCCGAGCAGCGGCGCCCTGCTGCTCATGCACCCCGAAAAGTGGGACAGGCTGGCCTCGGACCGCGAGTCGGCCGGCCCGGACCGTATCGCCAGGGCTGAGCGGGCCGGGCTCGCACGCAAGGTCTTCTGACCACCCGTCCGTTCACCGTTCACCCGTCAGCCGTCCACTCGCTTCGTCCTCCGCCTGCCCAACCAGCCGTCGGCCCGTCCGTCTGTCCGGCGGTACGTGCGCCGACTTCAGATGGCGGGAGATACTGCGGAGATGAGAAGTGAGGAGAAGCGAGATGGCCCAGCAGCCGCAGAACCCCAAGGGACCCGATGCCGACCGCGGTGTGTGGGACGAAGCGCTTGACCCCGAGCAGGTTCGCTCACTGAACTCCGCGCTTCATAAGCTCGCCGACGGCGGCGGCGCCGGCAAGGAGCTCCAGGACACGGCGAAGAACCTGCTGTCAGGCCGCTTGCAACTGCGCGACGCCCTGGACGACCCCGCAGCGGTGCGGGCTTTGAGCGGTGGCCCCATGGCCTTGCTGCGCAACCAGTGGGAGACGCTCTCCGACGAGGAGCAGGAGCAGATCAGGCTGGGCGAAGCGCCGGCGAGTGACGGCGCGCCTTCGGGCCCGAACACGCCGACGCGCTCGGGGGAGGACGCGCAGCAGCCCCGGAAGAAGAGCCAGGGGCGGCACAGCGGCGGCTTCTCGCTGTACTGAGCACCCGAGCCCCCAGGGCTTCATGCCGCATGGCGGGGCGGGGCGGACACCGGCCCAACCCCGCCGTGCAGGGTGCTTGCGTACGAGCTGAAAGCGACCGGAGTACACGGTCAGTGCACTCAGAACAGCCCGTGCCACATCTGCTCGACGATCAACGACCACCAGGCGTCGGGATTCACCAGCGCCGTGGCGTCGACGGCGACCAACTGCTCCTGCAGTTCCGCCACCGCCGCGCCCGCTGCCACCGGGTCGAGTCCCTGCATCCGCTCCCGGACGGTGGCGAGCAGGGCGAGGGAGCGGACGTACGCGCCGACCGAGACGTTCACGTAGCGGGCCGACGCGGTGACCGGGTCGATCGCCCAGACCGCGTCGAGGCCGTTGGGCTCCGTCGAGCCGGGCAGGCACTGTACGGCGAGTACGGCGACGCCGTCCCAGCCGATGCGGGTCAGGTGCGCGAGGGCACCGATCTTCCCCTCACCGGCCGGGCTGCGGCGCTCCCGCAGATTGGTGGCCACGTCGGTGAAAAGGCCGCCCGCCGGGGGAGCGTCGGGCCGGTCCGTGGTGAAAAACAGGGGCAGGTCGACGGGAAGCCCGGCCCACGTGAGCAACGACTGCGCTTCCTCGGGGAGTTGGGTGATGGCGAGGTCGTCGGCGTCGTAGCGACGGACGCCGTCGGTGCCGAAGACATCGGTGAGGTGACGGCCGAGGGCTACGTCTCGCAAAGGCTCGGCAGGAGGCACGTCTGTGGGGACGGGGACACGGTGGGGGCGGGGCGGTGGCTGCTGGCCGGCGATCCGGTGCATCGTCTCGACGTGCTGGACCAGTCCGGCAATGCCCTCCGCGCGGTCCTCGGGGCGGGCGCCGTAGGTCTGGGAGCAGGAGAGGCTTGCGTTTCTGTATGTGTTGAGGAGTTCGGCCGTGTAGCCGCCCGGGAGCAGGCTGGGACGCAGGTCGGTGTGGATGGCGAGAACGTTCTCATTGGGCACGCCCATCCGACGCAGCTCACCGGCCGCCTGGTGCTCGGACGGCGGGAGGCCGGGGCCGGAGTTGCGGAAGAGGGTGGTCTCCTCGCCGGTGGCCGGGTCGGTGTAGGTGAAGACGGAGGTGTTGCCGGGGCCGGTCACTGGGCGGGAGTCCCCGGCCGTCCCACCACCGGATGTGCTGCCGCCGTGCTTCTGCCGGTACATCCGTACGACCTCGTCGACGGGAACCGAAGGCCAGACCGTCAGCTCACCGGTACGCCGGTCGACCACTCCGCACGCGTCCCCGACCTCCGCGGGCGGCCGCCGCTCCCCGGTCTCCGGATCCTGCTCCAGCGGCGCGGGCGCGGCCCACACCACCCAGCCCAGATCGAACTCCCGCATCCTGACCTCACGACGGTCCCCTGAACCCTCTGGGTTGAGCCAACGGTCGGCGGTGGCGAGTGCCTGCTCCTGGGTGGTCACTGGAGGCTCCTTGAGGGCTGTGGCGCGAACGCCGGCGGCAATGGCTGTGTGGAGAGAACGCGGGCTATCAGGCTGCCACTGAGTCCTCTGAGTGGATCCGAAGGGCCTTGGCGCCGTGCGCTGTTGCTACGAGGAGGATGCCCTCGGGCGACAGGTCAACGCTGGTGAAGGGGGAGTCGGAGATGAGCGCGGTAACCGCCTCGTCGTTCGTACGGTCCCACACCCGGACATAGTCGGAGCCTCGGCTGAGGCCGAAAGGCGAGGCGGCACGCTCCTCTTCGGAAGGGCGCACAATCTGTTCCAGGTCGACTCCCCCGAGAGGGGTGGCCGGATGTACAAGACTGTGGACAAGGACCGCCGAGTGGCCGGCTGCCTCAGCGGGTTGAGCTCCGGGGGTGTCAGCGGGCACCACAAGTACGGCCACGGGCATGTCAGTTCCGTTGGCGCCCGGAAGGCGCGCGGTGGTCACCTTGCTGATGCCGGGCACCGGCACGCTCCAGAGAGTTTGCCAGGGGAGATCGAAGTCGAGCCGACGCACTGCCTCGGCGTACTCGGGCAGCCTGTCCTCAATGAAAGCGGACTCCAGTAGGGCGGCACGCAGCAACGCGGAACCCTGGGTACGGGTCAGGAGGGGGGCGGTGCGCAGATAGGTGCGGGCGGGCGCCCCGAGTGTGTCGACCGGCACGGTTTCCACAACTGCACGCAGCGTGACCGGGTCGGCGTGGACGAACAGGCCCGGGTCGGTGAGGAGCTGCGGCAACAGCCCGGCTTCGAGGGCATGCGCTGCGATGTAGTCGCAGACATATGGATCCGCAAGACCCCAGTCCTGATCAGGCACCGACTGGAGAAGAGCCATCGCGATCTGGGATTGTGCTGCTCGAATCCGTGGAAGGTCTGCCCGCACCTGATCGGCGATGGCAGGGTGCAGCAGGCGGATCAATGTCCGCTCGGTGATCGCGTCCTCTTCGATTACGACAGGCTGCACAAACGGACCCGCCAGAGTCATCCCGTCCGCGATCGCCGCCCGCATGTCCCGGCCGGCGACCGCACTCGCGAGCGGCGCCCACAACTCGATGGGAAGACCCTGCCCTTCGGCGAGTGCCAGCGGGGCGAGCATGAGTCGTAGCGACTGGGGATCCACACCGAGTCTCCTGGCGTGCAGATCAAGGGCCTCACCGATCGTAGTGGGCAATTGCTGTTCATCGCCGGGGTCGACCCCCTCTGGCGCGGTCAGAATGCTGTTGACCGCGAGTTCTGCCACCAAAGGACTGGTTCCGGCTCGTCGACCGATGCTCTTGGCCAGAGTCCCACGCACAGCAGCGTCGGCGGTGAAGGGCAACCCGGGTGCCAAAAACTGAGGATTCAGCATTGTCTCGGCTTGCAGGGCAAGGCCCTCCGGGTCGGCCCACTCTGGATCGTCGAGGTCGATGACCTGCGTTGTGCCGGGCGGGAGGCCCTTGTGCAACTCGGCAACGAGTTTGCGTGGCACCTCGACGAGCAGGCGGATGCTCGGTGTCGCAGCGAGCGGTGCGAGGACGTCCCGTACCAGCCGGACCGGTTCTTCCGCGGCCCGGATCGGGCCCGCGCGATCGACATCTGGTACAACGACGGTCAGTGGCCCGAGCCCCGCCAACCCGGCGTACACCGCTGCGGTGTCGGAGACTTCCAGACCGTAGTGATCGGCGAGTACCCACAGGAACTGTGCTGAGGTCAGTCCCCGTGGACTGGGCACGGCAGGAGCAGGGAGCTCCGGCGGTACGGTCGAGGGGTCGAGTTCGTCCAGGATCAACTGCTTACGGAACTCGGGGTCGCAGAGCATGAGGAACCCTGTGAGGAGCCGGGAGCGCCCACTGCCGGAATTCCCGGTGAGCAGCACCACACGTGGTGCCCCGGGCCAGTCCATCCGCCACGCGGCCATCGCACGCAAGGCAGCAGTGCGCCCACCGATGTGAGGGTGTGGTGCGTAGTTGTCGGTCGAGCCGGTCATGGCTTTCCGTCTCCCACTTGCTTATACGTGTGCGGAGGAGTTCGCTTCTCGGATCAGCGACTGAACATTGCTGTCAGATGGGCAGAGCGCCCTGGAACAGGCGGTTTGGCACCGCGGGGTGCGTGGTGGCCAACCAGCCGTGGCCTCGCATCGCCGCCGGGCGCATCCGACCGGGTTCGACAGAGAGCTTCAGTGCCACCATGTCTGGATCGGTGACACCTTCTGAGTACCTCTCGACGAGATCAGGATCGAGAAATGGGTCATCCGCGTCGGCTTCGATGTAGGTGAGCTCGAAGGGTAGTGGGTCTCCCACCCATTCGGAGTCGGCGTATGTGCTGTGTCCACGCACGACCCGACCCTTCCTCGCGATCCACCAGACATTGGCGTTGTGATACGTGTCGATGTTGTAGAAGTGGCCCTCGCCGCAACGCTCGCTGATTTTCTCCGCCAATTCTGGTCCGCCCACTGCGTCCAGAAAAGAATCACCGTAGACCAGCCGCCACCCCTTGAATTCAGGTGTGATAAATACCCGGAATGCGTCGACTCGTCTACCGTCCGGAGCCTCGGTCTCGATAGAATCCTTGGCGACGGTGGTCGCTGCGACGCCCATGACTGAGGTGGCGGGCCGGAGGTCGTGGAGCCCTAGTGCACCGACGGCGCCTTCGAGCTCATCCGCTGGGAAGGCCAGCCATCGAGTTTCCCGAGGCAGGGTCACCCGATCCTGCTTCTCGCTCAGCAACTTGATCCGCACGAGCCGTTCGATGACCTGACGATCTCTGGAGTCGAGGCCGTCTTCCCCTCCCACCTCAAGAAGTGCTCGAAGAGCCGGCCTGCGCAAGGAGCCCGGGCCTCTGCGCCGAATCTCCTGAAGGTGCGGAACTGTGCTGTGCGATGCGCGCCGGAAGAAAGCGATGCCTTCCGAGTCTCCGCCGGAGGCCCGTCGGTCATCAAGGAGCGGCAGAACATGCTCGACCGCCACAGGCCCTAGAGCGACAAGGGCGTCTTGAGCCGCTGTGCGGACGGCGCGATCGTCGGACGTCAGATCCCGTACAAGGGACTCGATGCTGTCTGGCATGGTGGCTAGCCTAGTTTGCAGGTCGGCGGGGCGGATTCTCAGCTCCCTTGACGGCTTGTACGGCTCAAATCAACTGGGGCAGGACTTTGTCCCAGGTGCGTCGCAGGACATCTACGTGTCGGGTCATCTCCGCCGCCATGGCCTGCTCCTTGTGAGTTCTCGTCTCGTCCCGGATCTTCTTGTACTCGTTGGTGATTGCCGTCGCAAGCGCCTCCCTTGCCTGACTCTCGCTCATGTTATTCACAAGATCCAATTTCTTAGGAAGCCTGTCGGAGTGTGGGACGTACTTCTCTCGAAGGCGCCGCTCGAGTTCTTCCTTCACTTCCTGGACGGGGCGGTCGGACCAGGAATCGAGTTGATCGTCCCGTTGATCAGTCACGGCATCGCGATCCATCGGACCTTGAGGATCAGTCCGATAGGTGGCGCTGTAGTTGATCGGTATCTTTCCGAGTTGCTGGTCCTGCAACGTATCGGAGCACTTAGCATGCCCTTGACCTTCACCGCAGGGCTCGCGCTCCGTATAGAGTCCCAGCGGTGTGTACTTCGTCCCGTCGGCGTCCGCCCGTTTGAGCCATTCAAGAAGGTGTTTCTCTGAATGCCGGGGAGTGACACCGCTTTCATTCGCAGGTACGGAGGAGTCCACGACGTATATCACTTCGTTGTCTGGAGCAGTGCCCTGTACCTCAAGCACCGCGAAGTTTTTGTCCGAGAAGTCCGGACTGTGCCTCCGCGCTGTTGCCGCCTGCGTCTGGCTCAGTTCGTTTCCTTCCTTGGCGCGGTCTTTGATGAGTTGCTTGACGAAGTTTTTCCCGAACTTCTGGTGAAGTTTTACCCCAAGAGATCCGGTGGCTTTCTTTGCGTTCCTGTCCGGAGTTTTCGGGCCCGGATCTGGCTCTCCGGGCTGCCGGTACGGCTCCTTGATGTGTTCCGGGTTGTTGCCCACACCATGCTGCCGGTGGAAGGAAAGGCTGAGCCGGGCGAGTGATGCTACGACGGCTTGCTGTTCTCCGGGAGAGAGCCGATCGAACCCAGGAAGCCGCTCACTGAGCTGCGACCTGGTGAAACTGCGGGGTCGGTTGGAGTCATCGGGATGCGACGATGCACCAGCCGTCGCCTGGAGGACACTGGCCAGATGACCGGACCCGGCCCATCGGTCAAGGTTGTCGTGCACCCGGTCCAGTTCTATGCGATGGACGTCTCTGTTGCTCCGCAGTTCTCGCTGGCGGGCGTCGGGCTCGAGACCGTACTCGCGCGAATGCGTCCCTTCGTTGTCCAGAGTGCGCGACGTATCCTTCTCCGGGCCATCACGGGTGACATCGTGGCCTTGTTGCACGGTGTCGCTGGTACCCCGGTCTTTGGGGTCGGTGTAGGGCCGCTGGTCCGGGTCCTTGGGGTCGGAGGCCGGATTAGGGCCCGCGGGGTCTTCGGGGGGTCGACGATCAGCGTTGCCGCCCGTCTCAGGGACGCGGCGGTCGGGCCGCTCCGAGTCTGGCCGGGAGTGATCGCCCGTGCTCGGGGACACCGGCTGTCGGTTGGCGTCCAGGGGGATCGCGAAGACCCCGTTGTTTCCGCTGTGCAGGGGGTCGGGGCTGGTCCGTCCGGTCTGGGCGTCGATGTAGGTGATGCGACCGTTGTGGTTGACGGCGTTCCAGGCGTGGGCGCGGCCGTTGGCGTCCTGCGTGATGATCACGGCCTGGGAGCCGTGGCCGCTGTTGCGGAGGGTGTTCTCCAGGCGGTTGAAGGCGTCGGGGCCGTTGCCGAGGTCGCTGAAGCGGGCGCCGAGGGTGTTCTCTATGCGGTCGCGGCCGCCCTTTTCGCCGCGGTCGGAGGGGTTGCCGTCGGCGTCGGCGTCGGGGGTGCGGGCGGCGGCTGCCGTGGGGTTGCCGGCGTAGGTGTCGACGGTGGACAGGGCTACGTCGACGCAGTTGTTGTTGCGGCCGGGTGTGTCGGGTCCGGTGCCGTTGATGTTCTGGACCCAGGGGCCGTCCTGGGGGTCCGGTGGGCGGGTGGGGTCGCCGTTCTCGTCTCGGGGGACGGAGTTGTCGAGGGCGTCCTGTTCCGCGCGGGTGGGGTCGGTGACGCCGCCGGGGGGTGTGGTGTTGCGGGTGGCGGATGCGGGCGTGGGGGTGGTGGGCTTGGTGGTGTTGTCCTGGCCCTGTTGCTGGGTGGGCGGAGTGGTGTGGGGGGCCTGGGGGGTGGGCTGGGCGGTGTGACCGTTGGGGGCGGGAGTCACGGTGTGGATGGGGACCACCGTCACCTGCGGTTGCTGCTGGTTCGGTGTGTCTGGCGTGTTTGGTGTGTGCGCCGGGCTCGGGTGGGTGTTCTGCGGCGTGTGGGGCTGCGATCCCGGCTGTTGCGGCTTGTTGCCGGGGGTGGGGCCGGGGGTGGCTCCGGGCTGGTTCGGGGTGTTGGGAGTGTTCGGAGCGCTGGGAGTGCTGGGGGCGCTGTTGTTCGGCGTCGGTGCCCTGTCGGGTGTGCGGCCGGGAGCAGGGGAGTCCGAGGCGTTCGGGCTCGGCGTCGCCGCTGGAGTGCCGGCGGGCGACTGCGCGGTCCTGGTCGGAGCCGGCTGCCTCGGGTCCTGGCTCGGAGTGGTTGGTTCGGGGTGGCTCGTGTGGGGCGTGGTCGAGGCCGGGTTCGTGTTCGTGGGGGGCGTGCGGGTGTCTGCCGACCCCGGTGTGCCGCTGCTGGGCGTGGTGACTGCCCCGGGGGTGAAGGTGGGCGTGGAGCTGGGCGTGCTGGGGTTCGGCGTGCGGCCCGGTGTGGCCCCTGGTGCGGGCTGGTTCGGGTTGGGGGTACGGGTCTCCGGCGTCCCCGGGGTGCGGACGTCAGCCGACGGTGTCGGCGTGCGGGGTGGCGTCGACGGTGTCGGGCTCGGGGTGGGGGCGGGGCCCGTTGCGGTGGGGTTGGGGATGCCCGGGGTGGTGGTGGGAGTCCTGGGCGTGTTCTGGGAGGGGTTGGGGCTGGTGGGGCTCGTACTGGACGGGGAGCCGCCCGGGGTGGTGCTCGTGCCGGTGCGTGCGCCCGCCGCGCCGTCCGCCGTGGAGGTCGGCGCGGGCGAGGTCGGCGCGGGCGAGGTCGGCATCGAGGAGTTGCCGTCCGGGCGGGGGCCCGCGGTCGAGGGGTCCGCCGTGGTGGGGGTGGGGGCGGCGTTGGACTGGGTGGGGATGCTGGCGGCGAGGCTGTCGATGGAGGTGCTGATCCCGCCGCCGCTGGGGGTGGAGGACGATGTGCCGCCGCCCGTCGGTGTGGGGGCCGATTGCGGGGTGGGTGCGGAGAGGCCGCCGGAGAAGGAGCCGCCGCGGGTGTCACCGGTGCCGGGCGTACTGCCGCCGGTGTCCGGGGCGGGGGAGGGAGAGGGCGGTGTGTTGCCGGGGGCGGGGTCGTCGAAGTCCGACAGCGTCGGCCGGGAGGGCGAGTTCGAGGAGGAAGGATTCTGCCCGGAGTCCGGGGCGCCGGGCGAGGAGTCCGGGGTGCCGCTTCCCGTGCCGGTGTCGGTACTGGGCGGACCTGCGAGGTCGGGGGCGCTGTAAGCCGCCGGACCGTCACCGTCGGCGGATATGCCACCGCCGATGTTCGTGTTGCCCGTGTTCGTGTTCGAAGGTGAGGTCGTCGACGAGTCCGAACCGGAAGAGCTGGAGGAGTTGTTGGAGGAGCCCGAGGTGCCGGACGAGTTCGACGAGTTGGATGAACTCGAGGAACTCGCTGTCCCCGACGAGTTGGACGCGCTTGAGTTCGCGGAGGTCGAGGAGTTCGAGCTGTCGGAGGAGGAACTGGCACTCCCCGAGCTGCCACTTCCCGAGCTGTCGCCGTCACCGCCGTCACCACTGCCCGTGGTGGGATTGTTGCGGTTGTTGTAGGCGTCCATGCTGTTGTTGTAGCCACTGTCGATGCCGTCGCGGATGCTGCTGCCGGCCTTCTTGCCCAGGCCGTCACGCAAGCCCTCGGCGAGGGTCTGGGGAGTCTGCTTGATGGCCTCCCAGCCGCCCTGGGCGCCCGCCTTGACCGTCTTGCCGAGGTCGAAACCCTCCTGGGTGCCGAAGCCGACGTTGACGGACTGCGTGACCAGGTCGGTGACCATCGCCTGGACGGCGGAGACGGCCGGCTCCTTCATCGCCTCGATGATGGCTTCCATCAGCGCGTCTTTGAGCGCGTCGAGGATACGTCGTACGGCGAGACGGGTGACCTGGGTGGCGGCCATGCCGGCGGCGGCGGACAGGCCGAAGGTGACGACCGAGGCGGCGGCCGCGGCGGCGATCTGGACGGCCAGCGCGATCAGCTGGACGATGACCGCGTACTTCGCGAACTCCACCAGATAGGCGGCGGCTTCGAAGGTGTTGGCGATGATGTAGGCGGCCTCGGCGGCGTTGGCGAGGTAGCCGTCCTGGCCGTCGGAGAACTTCTTGTAGTGGGCTCTGAACTTGTCGATCGACTCGCCCTCGTTGTGCGCGACCACCGTTCCCGCGCTGGTGTCCGCCCGCACCCGCAGCTTCTGGGCGTCGTCACCGAACTTGCGCCACAACACGGCGGATTCCCGCAGCAGGTCCTCGTTCGCCGTCGGCCAGTTGTAGCCGAGCATCTGCAGGACCCACTCGAGCTCGTCCGGCAACATCATCGCCACAGCGCGCCACACCCCCGGTCAGACAACCCGCCGCACAACGCCCCCCAACGACAGGAGAATCACACGAAGTACAGCCGTGCCCAGAGCTTACTGACCATCACCTACATTGCTTAAGGCTGCTCCTGTCACAACCCCGCTGCGAATACGGCCTTGTCCCATCAGCAGGCTCTGCTGCGTGCCGCAGCGGCGGCGCCCGGCCCCTTGCGCGCCCGGCCCCTTGCGCGTCCGGCCCCTTGCGCGTCCGGCTGGTGCTGTCGGCGGTAGAGGGCGATGGCCTTGTCGGTGGGGTAGTTGGGGACGGTCGCGGTCTCACCGGTGTCTTTGGACACCACGATCTTGCCGCCACCGGGCGGGGAAGGCTGGAGGCGGCCCGCCGTACCGGTGGTCGGGGGAAGGTCGCGTACACCAGGTAGCCGATGTCGAATTCGTGGACGTGCAGGGGAGCAGGTGTGCCGTCCGGCAGTCTGGGCCGCGCGTAGCGGCTGCGGACGATTTCGAGAGCCTGCTCGGGGGTGGTGGGAGGGACTTGCCGGCCCGGGGCGGGGGTCTCCGAGGTCATGGGTGTCCTTGCCTGACTCGCGTTGCCTTACGTGGGACTCACCGGCCCGGCAGACCTGGTGCCAGTCGATCTCCGAGGTGCTCCGTCGCCCGACGGCGCAGGGCTGCGAGACGGCGCAGCCGGCACGGCGCTTTCGTGGGGTGGTTCACCCCGGCATCACGCGTCGAGCGTTCTGGCTGCCCCACAGCCGGGTACGGGCCCAGCCGGTCACCGGTCACCGGTCACCAGTCGCCGGTCACCAGTCACCGGTCGCTGTGCGGGCGACCCGGCCCGAGGCGGCGCTTTCCCGCCCGAGCCCAGCACCCGCGTACAACACCCTCACCAGTGCGACTTCGGAGCGTTCCTGCGGCAACCCTGCCCCAGGCAGACCAGGCAGACCAGGCAGACCAGGCAGACCCGAGAGCCCTGGTTCGGCCGGACCAGGGCGCCCTGCGCGGACCGCTCACCGGCGTCACGTCAGACCACGTCGAAGCCGCTCACCTCGGCGCCGGGCCGGAGTCGACCTTGGCCGTGAGGGCCACGTACTTCGCGTCCTCTTCGAGCTCGTGCTTCTCGTGCCGCACGCCCATCGCGGTGAACTTGACGCCCATGCCCGCGATCCGCTGCGCGAGGCTCGGCATCGATTCCTTCATGCCGTCGCGCAGACCTTCGTAGACGACACCGAAGTACTCGCCCATCTCGTCGTCGCCCCACGGCGGCGTCTTGCCCGACTCCTTCTCGAGGCTGTTCAGCCCGTCGAAGAGGGCCTTCGCGGCCTTGGAGAAGTCCTGGCCCACCTCGAACATGTGGAAGCCCTCGTCCTTGAGGATCGACGCATCGGCCCTCATCCCGCCCAACGCCACAAATGCCCCCTGTACTCGCCCCGCCTGTCGCAGCGTCAGCCTAACGCCCGGGCCACGCCCCTTCCAGGGGAACGCGTGAGGGGCGGTGCCCCACCGGGCGCCGCCCCTCATCCGCACACGCGTACAGCCGCGGAGGTCAGAACCTGGACGGCAGCCAGCCCGTCTGCACCATCTGCCCGCTGCGCCGGCGCGTGTGGAAGTACCCACGGCCCGGCGGCAGCTGGGACGCCGTGATGTTGCCGAGCAGCGCGCCCTCCGACCGGTCGCCGGACAGCACCAGACCCTGCGCCCCGAGCTCCCGCAGACGCTGCATCACCGGCTCGTACAGCGACCGGCTCGCGCCGCCCGACGAGCGCGCGATGATGACGTGCAGGCCCACGTCACGGGCGTACGGCAGGTACTCCACCAGCGGTGACAGCGGGTTCATGCCGGTCGCCACCAGGTCGTAGTCGTCGATGATGACGTACGCGTCCGGGCTGTTGTACCAGCTGCGGTTCCTCAGCTGCTCCGGCGTGACGTCCGGCCCCGGCATACGGCGGCCGAGCGATCCGGCGAGCCCCTCCAGCGTCTCCGTCAGCGCCGGCGCCGACGCGCAGTAGCGCGACAGGTGCGTCTCCGGTACGGCCTCCAGGTGCGCACGCCGGTAGTCACCCATGACGATCTTCGCCTGCTCCGGCGTGTAGCGCTCCGTGATCTGCTTGATGAGCAGCCGCAGCACCGCCGACTTTCCGGACTCGCTTTCACCGAACACGATGAAGTGCGGGTCCGTCTCGAAGTCGATGAACACCGGCGCGAGCGCCGACTCGTCGATACCGAAGGCGACACCGCGCTCCGGGTGCTCGAACCCCTTCGGCAGCCGGTCCGCCTCCAGGATCCTCGGCAGCAGCCGCACGGTCGGAGCCGGGCTGCCCTGCCAGTTCTCGTTGATGCCCCGGATGAGCACGGCCGTGGCCTCCGCCAGGTCCTCCGTCTCCGAAGAGCCGTCGACCCGCGGCAGCGCCGTCATGAAGTGCAGCTTGTCCGTGCTCAGACCCCGGCCGGGCACCGAGGCGGGCACGTTCTGCGCCACCTTGCGGTCGATCTCCGACTCGGTCGGGTCACCGAGCCGCAGCTCGATGCGGTTCTGCAGCATGTCCTTGAGCGCGGGCCGCACCTCGGTGTAGCGGCTCGCCGTCAGGATCACGTGCACACCGAAGCCGAGACCGCGCATCGCCATGTCGGTGATGGACGCCTCGAGCATCTCGTAGTCCGTCTTGAACGTCGCCCAGCCGTCGATGACGAGGAAGACGTCGCCCCACGGCTGGTCGGGCAGCAGCCCTGCCGCCCGGCGCTGCCGGTACGTCTGGATCGAGTCGATGTTGTTCGCGCGGAAGTACTCCTCGCGCGCGTTGAGGATGCCCTCGACCTCGCTGACCGTACGGCGGACCTTCTCGCCGTCGAGCCGGTTTGCGACCCCGCCGACGTGCGCCAGGTCCTCCATCGCGATCAGACCTCCACCGCCGAAGTCCAGGCAGTAGAACTGCACTTCACTCGGGGTGTGGGTGAACGCGAACGACGAGATGAGCGTACGCAGCAGAGTCGACTTGCCGGACTGCGGACCCCCCACGAACAGACCGTGACCGGCCCCGCCCGCGAAGTCCCGGTACAGCACGTCGCGCCGCTGCTCGAACGGCTTGTCCACCAGGCCCACCGGCACGTTGAGCCGGCCGAGCGCGGTGTACTCCGGCGCGGTCAGACCGCGCTCCGGCGTGACGGCCAGCGCGGGCAGCAGCTGCTCCAGCGAAGGCGCCTCCTCCAGCGGCGGCAGCCACACCTGGTGGGCGGGCGGCCCCTGGTTCTCCATCTTGGAGACGATGACGTCCAGGACGGTGTCGGCAAGGGCGTCGTCCACCCGGTCGTCGGCCTCCGGCTCCTCGACGACGGGCTGCGGGGGCAGCGCCACGTGCTGTGCCGTGAACAGCGTGGGCCTCAGCTGCGTGGAGCGGTGCACCCGCGACGGACCCTCGCCGTGGTACGCGCCCGACACGTACGCCGCCTTGAAGCGGACCATGGTGTCGGTGTCGTACCGCAGGTAGCCGGAACCGGGAATGGACGGCAGGTGGTAGGCGTCCGGGACGCCGATCGCCGTACGCGACTCGGCGGCGGAGAACGTACGCAGACCGATCCGGTACGACAGGTACGTGTCCAGACCGCGCAGCTTGCCCTCCTCCAGGCGCTGCGAGGCGAGCAGCAGGTGCACACCCAGCGAACGGCCGATGCGGCCGATCTGGATGAACATGTCGATGAAGTCGGGCTTCGCCGTGAGCAGTTCGGAGAACTCGTCGAGGACGATCACCAGCGAGGCCAGCGGCTCGAGCGCGGCACCGGCCGCCCGCGCCTTCTCGTAGTCGTGGATGTTGGCGTAGTTGCCCGCCGTGCGCAGCAGCTCCTGGCGGCGCTGCATCTCACCCATGATCGAGTCGCGCATGCGGTCGACGAGCGTGAGGTCGTCCGCGAGGTTGGTGATGACGGCCGCGGTGTGCGGCATGTCCACCATGCCGGCGAAGGTCGCACCGCCCTTGAAGTCCGCGAGGATGAAGTTCAGCGTCTCCGAGGAGTGCGTCACCGCGAGACCGAGCACGAGCGTGCGCAGCACCTCGGACTTGCCGGAACCGGTCGCTCCGACACACAGGCCGTGCGGGCCCATGCCCTCCTGCGAGGCCTCCTTGAGGTCGAGCATGACCGGCTCGCCGTTCTCACCGACACCGATCGGTACGCGCAGCCGCTCGTGCAGCGTGCGCGGACGCCAGGTGCGCGAGACGTCGACCGAACCGGCGTCGCCGATGCCCATGAGGTCCGTGAAGTCGAGGTTGGACAGCAGGGGCTCGCCCTCTTCCGCCGTACCGACTCGGAAGGCGGCGAGCTGCCGCGCCAGCGACTCCGCCTGCGCCAGACTCAGCACGTCCGGCTTGCCGCTGTACGCCGAGTCGTGACCGACGTACAGCTGGAGCCTGTCCGGCTTCAGATACGCCGTCAGGTTGCCCCGCAGCTCGTCCTCCAGCTCCCCGGGGGCGACCTCCAGGAACGTGACGCCCTGAAGCCCTTCCGCGCCGGCGAGACCGGAGTCCGGCGGTACGGTGCCGCCGTCGAGCACCACGATCAGGTGCGGCTGGTCGTAGACGGGGTTCGCGTCACGGTTCCAGCGCGGCCGGTCGGCCAGCTGGTCCTCCAGCGCCTCCTCCAGCTCACCGAGGTCGTCGAAGAGCAACCGGGCCGAGCCCGCGCCGTCCTTCGCCTTCGGGTGCTGGCTGTGCGGCAGCCACTTGATCCAGTCCCAGTCCGCGGCGGCGGACGGGTGCGCGACCACGGCGACCATCAGGTCTTCGGGGGAGTGCAGCGTGGCCAGCTGGGCGATGGCCGCGCGGGCGTTGCCGTAGACGGTGTCACTGTCCCCGGCGAGCGCCACGTGGTAGAAGGCGCGCAGCGAGACGGAGACGGGCAGGTCGGCCAGGCTGCCGTGCGCGTCGAGGAAGGCCTTCATGGCCGCCGCGGTCAGCGGCTCCAGCTCCTCCTTGGGCGCGGTCTCCGGTGCGACCAGCGGAGTGCTCAGTTGCTGGGTGCCGAGCCCCATGCGTACGGAAGCGAAGTCGGCGTCGGCCGGGCGCCGTTCCCACAGCCGCTTGCCGTCCGCGGCCAGTGCCCACAGCTGGTCCGGGTCCGGGTGCTGGAAGAGCTGGGTGCGCCGTTGGAGGTCCGCGGTCTTGTGCACGTCCTTGCGGACCTGTTCGAGATAGCGGAAGTAGTCGCGCCGGTCCTGGGCCATCCCCGCGCCACCGCCCTGCCGGGACTTGGCGAACTGGGCGATGGCCATGGCGAGGGTCGAGGCGAGCATCAGTCCGCCCACCACCCGCATGTAAGAGGGCAGGTTCGGCATGAAGAAGAAGCCGACGGAACCCAGCATGCCCATCATCGGCAGCAGGGTCATCAGCACACCGTCGTCGCCCTCCCGCGGAATCTCGGGCGGCGTCTCCAGCTTCACTTCGCCGTCCGGGACAGCAGGCGGCTGGATCCGCGGCTGCCGTTTGATGATGACGACGCTCACCGATGCACTCATCCTTCGCGATTGCTGTGTCTCTCCGGGTACAACGCCCGGACCCCCGGCCCGAAGAGCGGGCACGCACAGCCGCTGATCCTACTGTCACGTATGAGACCGCCGGGAGGCAGGAGCGTGGAGATGCCGGGGAATCCGGGGAGGAATGCGGGAGGCGGCAACTACGCCCCCCGCACTGGACGATAGGGTTGCGCTCCGCGTCGTACGAGCGACGTAAAAAGCCTTGTCTAGCAGGGGGAACTACCAGGTGAGCACGGGCACATCGACAGGTTTCTGCCGGGTCACCGTCGCAGCGCCGGACAGCCGTATCGATGTGGCGCTGCCGGAGGACCTGCCGATCCAGGACATCTATCCGGAGATCGTCAGACTCTCCGGAATGGCCCAGACGGACGGCAGCCTCGCCGGCTATCACCTCGTACGCCGCGACGGTCATGTATTGGACGCGAGCCGTTCATTGCTCGAGCACAGGGTCAGGGACGGCGAGGTGCTGCTGCTGCGCACGTTCGCCGACTCGCTGCCGCCGGCGGTCCATGACGACGTGGTCGACGCGGTCGCCTCCGCCGTCAAGCAGGACCTCCGCAGCTGGAACGACAACCTGATGCGAGTCGCCGGCCTCGTCTCCGGCGTACTGCTGCTGGCGATGCTCGGCTTCGTGTTCTGGTTCGCGGACCCGCTCCGGCACGACATGCACGGCCTCCAGGGCATCGTCGCCGGTGTGGTCGCGCTGGTGCTGACGGCACTCGCGGGCGTACGCGGCCGGGTGTACGACGACCGGGCCTCGGCCGTCGCGCTGGGCATCGCCGCACTGCCGCACGCGCTCATCGCGGGCTCCGGCATCCTTCCGCAGGACGCGGGCGAAGGCCCCGGCAGGCTGCAGTTCCTGGTCGGCTGCGTCGCCGTGCTGATCTTCTCCGTCGTACTGATCATGCTGCTGCCGCAGGGAGACGCCCCGTTCGTCGCCGCCGCGCTGGCCGCCGCGATCGGCACCCTCGCCGCCTTCGGCGGAGTGCTCACCGAGGCGCAGCCCCGCGAGATCGCGGCCGTCACCTCGGTCGTCGCACTGGCGGTCGTCGGCTTCCTGCCGGGCTGGTCGGCCCGCTTCGCCAGGCTCCCGATCGGTTTCCGCAACCCCGAAGACCTGGCCCGCGCCCGTCGCGAAGGCCAGGAGGGCAGCCTCGAAGCCGTCGACGTCCAGCGCATCGCCGCCCAGACCAGCCGCGGCCACGAACTGCTGCTCGGCCTCGTCGGCGGCTGCGCCGTCGTCATCCTCGGCGCGGGCGGCGCCGTACTCGGCTTCAGTGACAGCGGCTGGGCCCAGCTGATGGCCCTGGTCACCGCGCTGGCCGCGATGCTGCGGGCGCGCCTGTTCCGCTACACCGCCCAGGTCACCTGCCTGCTGGTGGCCGGCGTCCTCACGACCGGCCTCCTGATCCTCGGCCTCGCGATCTCACCGCCGCTGGAGATCATCAAGGACCTGGCGCTGGGCAACTCCGCCGGCATCGACGTACGGACTCTGTGGCTCGGCGCCTCGGTCGCGGCCGGCGCGCTGCTCCTGATCGCGATCGGCCTGATCGTGCCGAAGAAGGGCCTCACACCCTTCTGGGGCCGCATGCTGGACCTCGCGGACTCGCTGGTGCTGCTCTCCCTGATTCCGATCTGCCTCGCGGTCCTCGACGTGTACGCCAAGGTCCGCGGCGGCGTCTGACTCCGGAGGCACGCCGTCAGGGGCACTCGCATCTGCTGCTAAGCTGCGTGGAGGCCGTTTGTGTATGCGCCCCGTATCCCCGGAGGCTGCGCCCAGCGGATCCCCGCCTCCCGAGTAACGGAAGCTCCCCAGAGAATTCGACCTGGGGCACTCGGTGGCACTACGAAGACCAAGAGGAGTACGCGTGCCGCTCGACGCCGCTACGAAGAAGCAGATCATGACCGAGTTCGCTCAGAAGGAAGGCGACACCGGCTCCCCCGAGGTCCAGGTCGCCATGCTTTCGCGCCGCATCTCGGACCTGACCGAGCACCTCAAGACGCACAAGCACGACCACCACTCCCGTCGTGGTCTGCTGATCCTGGTCGGCCAGCGCCGCCGCCTGCTGCAGTACCTGGCCAAGAAGGACATCCAGCGTTTCCGTGCCCTGGTCGACCGCCTCGGCATCCGCCGTGGCGCGGCCGGCGGCGCCAAGTAAGCCGGACGTCGTGAAGGGAGCGGTACCCCACTTCTAGGGGACCGCTCCCTTTGCTGTACGTGCGAGACCTGCCGGACGCTCAGTAGTCTGGTCGTACAACAGAAGACAGAACGAGCGAGAAGCGGCTTCCCCGCCGCCGGTCCTCGGTAGTGGCCCCCGGAGCACATCGACACCGGGGTCTTCGATCGAAGACCGGCCCGCAGCCGGAAGCGCTTCTCCGCCACCGTCCCAGCGCCACACGGGCGCAGGGGACGAAAGACGAAAAGTATCGGAGATAACGCTAGTGGAGAACGAGACCCACTACGCCGAGGCCGTCATTGACAACGGTTCCTTCGGCACCCGCACCATCCGCTTCGAGACGGGCCGCCTGGCCAAGCAGGCCGCCGGCTCCGCCGTGGCGTACCTGGACGACGACACCATGGTGATGTCGGCCACCACCGCCTCCAAGAAGCCCAAGGACCAGCTCGACTTCTTCCCCCTCACGGTGGACGTCGAGGAGCGGATGTACGCAGCCGGCAAGATCCCCGGCTCCTTCTTCCGTCGTGAGGGCCGGCCCTCCGAGGACGCGATCCTCACCTGCCGCCTGATCGACCGCCCGCTGCGCCCCTCCTTCAAGAAGGGCCTGCGCAACGAGATCCAGATCGTCGAGACGATCATGGCGCTCAACCCCGACCACCTGTACGACGTGGTCGCGATCAACGCCGCCTCCTGCTCCACCATCCTGGCGGGCCTGCCCTTCTCCGGCCCGATCGGCGCCACCCGCGTCGCCCTGATCAAGGGCCAGTGGGTCGCCTTCCCGACGCACACCGAGCTCGAGGACGCCGTCTTCGACATGGTCGTCGCGGGCCGCGTCCTGGAGGACGGCGACGTCGCGATCATGATGGTCGAGGCCGAGGCCACCGAGAAGACGATCCAGCTCGTCAAGGACGGCGCCGACGCCCCGACCGAGGAGATCGTCGCCGCCGGTCTCGAGGCCGCGAAGCCGTTCATCAAGGTCCTCTGCAAGGCCCAGTCGGACCTCGCCGCCAAGGCCGCCAAGCCCACCGGCGAGTTCCCGGTCTTCCTCGACTACCAGGACGACGTACTGGAGGCGCTGACCGCCGCCGTCAAGTCCGAGCTCACGCAGGCGCTCACCATCGCCGGCAAGCAGGAGCGCGAGAGCGAGCTCGACCGCATCAAGGAGATCGCCGCCGAGAAGCTGCTCCCGCAGTTCGAGGGCCGCGAGAAGGAGATCTCCGGTGCGTACCGCGCGCTGACCAAGCACCTGGTCCGCGAGCGCGTCATCAAGGACAAGGTCCGCATCGACGGCCGCGGCGTCACGGACATCCGTACGCTCGCCGCCGAGGTCGAGGCCATCCCGCGCGTGCACGGCTCGGCGCTGTTCGAGCGTGGCGAGACCCAGATCCTGGGCGTCACCACCCTCAACATGCTCCGCATGGAGCAGCAGCTGGACACCCTCTCCCCGGTGACCCGCAAGCGCTACATGCACAACTACAACTTCCCGCCGTACTCCGTCGGTGAGACCGGCCGCGTGGGCTCGCCCAAGCGCCGCGAGATCGGCCACGGCGCGCTCGCCGAGCGCGCCATCGTGCCGGTGCTGCCGACGCGCGAGGAGTTCCCGTACGCGATCCGCCAGGTGTCCGAGGCCCTCGGCTCCAACGGCTCGACGTCCATGGGCTCGGTCTGCGCCTCCACCATGTCGCTGCTGAACGCCGGTGTGCCGCTCAAGGCCCCCGTCGCCGGCATCGCCATGGGCCTGATCTCGCAGGAGATCGACGGCAAGACGCACTACGTCGCCCTCACCGACATCCTCGGCGCCGAGGACGCGTTCGGCGACATGGACTTCAAGGTCGCCGGTACGAAGGAATTCGTCACCGCCCTCCAGCTCGACACCAAGCTGGACGGCATCCCGGCCTCCGTCCTGGCCGCGGCCCTCAAGCAGGCCCGCGACGCCCGCCTCCACATCCTCGACGTGATGATGGAAGCGATCGACACGCCGGACGAGATGTCCCCCAACGCCCCGCGGATCATCACCGTCAAGATCCCCGTGGACAAGATCGGCGAGGTCATCGGCCCCAAGGGCAAGATGATCAACCAGATCCAGGAGGACACCGGCGCGGACATCACGATCGAGGACGACGGCACCATCTACATCGGTGCCCAGGTCGGCTCGCAGGCCGAGGCGGCCCGCGCGACGATCAACGCGATCGCGAACCCGACCATGCCGGAGGTCGGCGAGCGCTACCTGGGTACGGTCGTCAAGACCACCACCTTCGGTGCCTTCGTCTCCCTGATGCCCGGCAAGGACGGTCTGCTGCACATCTCGCAGATCCGCAAGCTCGCCGGTGGCAAGCGCGTGGAGAACGTCGAGGACGTCCTCGGCGTGGGCCAGAAGGTCCAGGTCGAGATCGCCGAGATCGACTCCCGCGGCAAGCTCTCCCTCGTCCCCGTGATCGAGGGCGAAGAGGGCACCGACGCCGACCAGAAGGCCGACGCCGACCAGTGACATCCCGTAGTTCCGTGACGACGGCCCGCACCTCTTCGGAGGGGCGGGCCGTCGCCCGTACCCAAACACTGCTCAAGGGCAAGGACGGCATCGGCACCGTCCGCAGGACCACCCTCCCCGGCGGCCTGCGCATCGTCACCGAGACCCTTCCCTCCGTCCGCTCCGCCACCTTCGGCATCTGGGCGCACGTCGGCTCGCGCGACGAGACGCCCTCGCTGAACGGTGCGACCCACTACCTGGAGCACCTCCTCTTCAAGGGCACCGGGAAGCGCAGTGCCCTCGACATCTCCTCCGCCATCGACGCGGTCGGCGGCGAGATGAACGCCTTCACCGCGAAGGAGTACACGTGCTACTACGCACGCGTACTGGACACCGACCTCCCCCTCGCCATCGACATCGTCTGCGACATGCTGACGGGCTCCCTCATCGAGGCCGAGGACGTCGACGCCGAGCGCGGCGTCATCCTCGAAGAGATCGCGATGACCGAGGACGACCCGGGCGACGTCGTCCACGACCTGTTCGCCAAGACGATGTTCGGCGACACCCCGCTGGGCCGCCCGGTCCTCGGCACCGTCGACACCGTCGAGGCGCTGTCCGCGGACCGTATCCGCCGCTTCTACAAGAAGCACTACGACCCGACGCACCTCGTCGTCGCGGCCGCGGGCAACGTGGACCACGCCACGGTCGTACGCCAGGTCCGCAAGGCCTTCGAACGCGCAGGCGCCCTGTCCCGCACGGACGCGGTCCCGCTCGCCCCGCGCGACGGCTCCCGCGTCATCCGCACGGCGGGCCGCGTCGAGCACCTGAACCGCAAGACCGAGCAGGCGCACGTCGTCCTCGGCATGCCGGGCCTGGCCCGCACCGACGAGCGCCGCTGGGCGCTCGGCGTGCTGAACACGGCCCTCGGCGGCGGAATGTCGTCACGCCTCTTCCAGGAGGTACGGGAGAAGCGCGGCCTGGCCTACAGCGTGTACTCGTACACGTCGAGCTTCGCCGACTGCGGACTCTTCGGCGTCTACGCCGGCTGCCGGCCCGCCCAGGTCCACGACGTACTCAAGATCTGCCGCGACGAGCTCGAGAAGGTCGCCGCCGACGGCCTGCCCGACGAGGAGATCGCCCGCGCCGTCGGCCAGCTCTCCGGCTCCACGGTCCTCGGCCTGGAGGACACCGGCGCGCTCATGAACCGCATCGGCAAGAGCGAGCTGGCCTGGGGGGACCACATCTCCGTCGACGACATGCTCGCCAAGATGGCGGCAGTCACCCCCGACGAGGTACGGGCCGTGGCCGCCGACGTCCTGGGCCACCGGCCCTCGCTGTCGGTCATCGGCCCGCTGAAGGACAGGCAGGCCGACCGCCTGCACGCATCAGTCGCCTAGAGCCCTCCAGAAAGAAGCAAGCATGAGCAAGCTGCGCGTGGCCGTCCTCGGTGCCAAGGGCCGTATCGGCTCCGAGGCCGTACGGGCCGTCGAGGCCGCGGACGACATGGAACTGGTGGCGGCGCTGGGCCGGGGCGACAAGCTCGAAGCCCTCGCCGAAGCCGGCGCCCAGGTCGTCGTCGAGCTGACCACCCCCGCATCGGTGATGGACAACCTCGACTTCTGCGTACGCCACGGCATGCACGCCGTCGTCGGCACCACCGGCTGGACCGACGAACGCCTCGCGCAGCTGCGCTCCTGGCTCGACGCCTCCCCGGAGACGGGCGTGCTCATCGCGCCCAACTTCTCCATCGGCGCCGTCCTCACCATGAAGTTCGCCCAGCAGGCGGCCCCGTACTTCGAATCCGTCGAGGTCGTCGAGCTGCACCACCCGAACAAGGCCGACGCCCCCTCGGGCACCGCCACGCGCACCGCCCAGCTCATCGCCTCGGCGCGCGCCGAGGCCGGCAGCGCCCCCCAGCCCGACGCCACGACCACGGCGCTCGACGGCGCCCGGGGCGCGAACGTGGACGGCGTACCCGTGCACGCCATCCGCCTCCGCGGCCTCCTCGCCCACCAGGAAGTCCTCCTGGGCGGCGAGGGCGAGACCCTGACGATCCGCCACGACTCTCTCCACCACAGCAGCTTCATGCCGGGCATCCTGCTCGGCGCGCGCCGCGTGGTGACCGCTCCGGGCCTCACCTTCGGCCTGGAAAACTTCCTCGACCTGAACTGACGGCAGAACAACAGCCATGCGCGCAAAGATCACGTACTTCGTCCTCGCCGCCGTCCTGGTCGTCTACTTCGTCCTGGCCGGCAGCCGCGGATACTTCCTCGTCCGGGAAGGCACCACCCTCACCGTCGCCTTCGGCATCGCGGTGCTGATCCTCCCGGCCATCGGCCTCTGGTTCCTCTGGCACACCACCCGGTTCGCCCGCAAGGCGGACGTGCTCTCCGCGAAGCTGGAGGCCGAGGGCGGCCTGCCCGTCGACGAGCTGGTACGTACGCCCGGCGGCCGCATCGACCGCGACTCCGCCGACGAGGTCTTCGCCCGGCGCCGCGCGGAGACCGAGGACGCCCCGGACGACTGGCGCTCCTGGTTCCGCCTGGCGATCGCCTACCACGACGCGCGGGACACCCCGCGCGCCCGCAAGGCGATGCAGAAAGCGATCGCCCTCCACGAAGGCGAAGCGGCCTGAACGGAGGGGCACGGGAAAGGGGGCGTCCGTCCGGACGCCCCCTTTCCCGTGCCCTGCCGCATCACATGGACGACACGGGCCGGTACTCGTCGCCCCAGGCCTCGACCGTGTCGGCCGCCCGGTCGAAGGCCTCCACCCGGAACAGGAAGTCCGCGTTGTGGTCGGTGAGCAGCTGCAGCTGCCCCCCACCCTGCTGCACGAGTACGAGCGCCTGTCCCTGCACCGTGCGCGGCAGCCCGAGCCATCGCACCGGCTGCTGGACCGTACGCACGGCCGTCGCCCGGTCCCACGGCACCGTGGTCGTCACCAGGAAGCGCACACGCCGCAGGCCGCGCCGGCTGACCCAGGCGCCGACACGCAGCAGCCGAAGGGCGCAGGCGATCAGCACCACGGCAAGGCCCAGACAGACGCCGGCTTCCGGCACCGCACCGGTGAAGACGATGATCATGGCCGCCAGCAGGATGAACGACGCCAGCAGCAGCAACAGGGCCGCCGCCCCCACGCGCCACGGTCCGGGGCGGTAGGGGCGGCGCCATTGATCGTGGTCGTCGAAGGGCAGTGCGACATCGTCGGAAGTCTCACCGGGCGCTTCGAAAGCACGGTCGGCCGTCAGGAAAGGCAGGGGCACGACTGATCCTCACTCACCAGCACGCTCGATTGGGCTGTGCCCGGTGAGGCTACCGAGGAGGTCTTCGCCGGGCTACCCCAGGGGGGCCGGACGAGTCAGCGCCCGTCAGCGGCTTCGGACTTCTGCGTCGCGGCCGGAGCCTGCGCGGGATCGAGCGCGGGAACGCCGAAGAGCAGCGATCCCACCAGTCCGGCGACGACGGTGAGACCGATGAGCGTACGTCCCACGACCTGGGACACGCTCGGACGCTCCGGGGGCGGAGGGGTGACGTTACTGCGGAATCGGTCGGCCTCGGCAACGAATGCGAAGGGGACGGACTCTCGCCGGCGCAACATGGGGCGCTCACTCCTTTGGATTCTTGATCTGGTACCAGGGCTACTACAGGGACAGACGTACAAAGTTGTCGCTTGGTGCCCGATTTCCCTGAATCGGCCGAACAATGTCCCCCGGGTGCCGCCGGGGGGAGCGGGCCCCGGCCCGTAGAGTGTGGGGCGCCCCAGAGACGTACATGGAAGGACCGCCGGTGCCCCCCACCCCCCATGAGACCGCCAAACCCGACTTCCGGAGTGACGTCACGGTCGACCTGGTCAAGCACACCGCCAGTGACTCCGACGTGCTGTGGGCCGCGCGTGTCTCGACCGCCGGCGAGCAGTCCCTGGAGGAGCTCAGCAAGGATCCCGAGCGTTCCAAGGGGCTCATCAATTACTTGATGCGGGACCGCCACGGCAGCCCCTTCGAGCACAATTCGATGACCTTCTTCATCAGCGCCCCGATCTTCGTCTTCCGCGAGTTCATGCGTCACCGCGTCGGCTGGTCGTACAACGAGGAGTCCGGCCGCTACAGGGAGCTGGAACCGGTCTTCTACGTCCCCGGCGAGTCCCGCAAGCTGGTCCAGCAGGGCCGTCCCGGCAAGTACGAGTTCGTCGAGGGCACCCCGGAGCAGCAGGAGCTCACGACCCGCGCCATGGAGGGCTCCTACCGCCAGGCGTACGAGGCCTACCAGGAGATGCTCGCCGCGGGAGTGGCCCGTGAGGTCGCCCGCGCGGTGCTCCCCGTCGGCCTCTACTCCTCGATGTACGCCACGTGCAACGCCCGCTCGCTGATGCACTTCCTCGGCCTGCGCACCCAGCACGAGCTCGCGAAGGTTCCTTCCTTCCCGCAGCGCGAGATCGAGATGGTGGGAGAGCAGATGGAGGCCCACTGGGCCAGGCTCATGCCCCTCACCTATGCGGCCTTCAACAACAACGGACGCGTCGCACCGTAGGGTCTGCACACCGGCCCGGACGCAAGCATACGGATCCATCGTCCGAAGTGTCCGTATTGCCGCACTTCGAGAATTTCATCTAGGCTGATCAAACGGACCCGGCACTGCTTGAACCCCCGAGCAGGCAGTGCCGGGTTCCCTCTCTTCCCGCATGTCTCACCTCCCCCGAGGGGACACCACGCGTTGAGCAGCGAGTAGCGTGTTACCCATGGCTCCGATCTCCACTTCGCAGACCCCCTTCGGGCGGGTCCTCACCGCCATGGTCACGCCCTTCACGGCGGACGGCGCACTCGACCTCGACGGCGCCCAGCGCCTTGCCGCCCACCTCGTGGACGCCGGCAACGACGGGCTGATCGTCAACGGCACCACCGGCGAGTCCCCGACCACCAGCGACGCGGAGAAAAACGACCTCGTACGGGCGGTACTGGAAGCCGTAGGAGACCGGGCCCACGTCGTCGCCGGAGTCGGCACGAACGACACCCGCCACAGCCTCGAGCTCGCCCGCGCCGCCGAGCAGACCGGCGCCCACGGCCTCCTCGCCGTGACGCCGTACTACAACAAGCCCCCGCAGGAGGGCCTGCTCAGGCACTTCACGGCCATCGCCGACGCCACCGGGCTCCCGGTGATGCTCTACGACATTCCGGGCCGCAGCGGTGTCCCGATCAACACCGAGACGCTCGTCCGCCTCGCCGAGCACCCGCGGATCGTCGCCAACAAGGACGCCAAGGGCGACCTCGGCCGCGCCAGCTGGGCCATCGCCCAGAGCGGCCTCGCCTGGTACTCCGGCGACGACATGCTGAACCTGCCCCTCCTCTCCGTCGGAGCGGTCGGCTTCGTCTCGGTCGTCGGCCACGTGGTCACGCCCGAGCTGCGCGCCCTCCTCGAGGCCCACCTGGCCGGCGACGTCCGCAAGGCGACCGAGATCCACCAGCGGCTGCTCCCGGTCTACACCGGCATGTTCCGCACCCAGGGCGTCATCACCACCAAGGCCGCCCTCGCCCTCCAGGGCCTGCCCGCAGGCCCGCTGCGCCTTCCCATGGTGGAGCTCACGCCGGACGAAGAGACGCAGCTCAAGCGGGACCTCGCAGCAGGCGGCGTACAGCTCTCGCTCTAGCCACAGACTTCACAACTGAACAAGCAGGAACCCCGCAAACAACAGCAAGTGCACGAATGTCATGCGCGCCACGTGCCTCAGCGGTACGTGGCGTGTGTGGTGAGGAGAGTCTTTTGAGTCATCCGCATCCTGAACTCGGTACGCCTCCCAGGCTTCCGAAGGGCGGCCTGCGCGTCACCCCGCTCGGCGGTCTCGGCGAGATCGGCCGCAACATGACGGTCTTCGAGTACGGCGGCCGCCTGCTCATCGTCGACTGCGGTGTGCTCTTCCCCGAGGAGGAGCAGCCCGGCATCGACCTGATCCTGCCGGACTTCACGTCCATCAAGGACCGCCTCGACGACATCGAAGGCATCGTGCTCACGCACGGCCACGAGGACCACATCGGCGGCGTCCCCTTCCTGCTCCGCCTGAAGCCGGACATCCCGCTGATCGGCTCCAAGCTGACCCTCGCCCTGATCGAGGCGAAGCTCCAGGAGCACCGCATCCGCCCGTACACCCTCGAGGTCACGGAGGGCCACCGCGAGCGCGTCGGCCCCTTCGACTGTGAGTTCGTGGCGGTCAACCACTCGATTCCGGACGCGCTGGCCGTCGCCATCCGCACCCCGGCGGGCATGGTCGTCCACACCGGCGACTTCAAGATGGACCAGCTCCCGCTGGACCGCCGCCTCACCGACCTCCCGAAGTTCGCCAAGCTCGGCGAGGAGGGCATCGACCTCCTCCTCTCCGACTCGACGAACGCCGAGGTCCCGGGCTTCGTCCCGCCCGAGCGCGACATCTCGAACGTCCTGCGCACGGTCTTCGCGAACGCCCAGAAGCGCATCATCGTGGCCAGCTTCGCCAGCCACGTGCACCGCATCCAGCAGATCCTCGACGCCGCCCACGAGTACGGCCGCCGCGTGGCCTTCGTCGGCCGGTCGATGGTCAGGAACATGGGCATCGCCCGGGACCTGGGCTACCTCAAGGTTCCGGCAGGCCTGGTCGTCGACGTGAAAACCCTCGACGACCTCCCCGACCACGAGGTCGTCCTCGTCTGCACCGGCTCTCAGGGCGAGCCGATGGCCGCGCTCTCCCGCATGGCCAACCGTGACCACCAGATCCGCATCGTCCAGGGCGACACGGTGATCCTGGCGTCCTCCCTGATCCCGGGCAACGAGAACGCGGTCTACCGCGTGATCAACGGCCTCACCCGCTGGGGCGCCAATGTCATCCACAAGGGCAACGCCAAGGTCCATGTCTCGGGCCACGCCTCGGCCGGTGAGCTGCTGTACTTCTACAACATCTGCAAGCCGAAGAACCTGATGCCGGTCCACGGCGAATGGCGCCATCTGCGCGCCAACGCCGAGCTCGGCGCATTGACGGGTGTCCCCAAGGACCACATCGTCATCGCCGAGGACGGCGTGGTGGTCGACCTGATCGACGGCCGCGCGAAGATCGTCGGCAAGGTCCAGGCCGGCTACGTGTACGTCGACGGCCTCTCGGTCGGCGATGTCACCGAGACCCACCTCAAGGACCGCCGCATCCTCGGCGAGGAGGGCTTCATCTCCGTCTTCGTCGTGGTCGACACCGCCACCGGCAAGGTCGTGGGAGGCCCGAACATCCACGCCCGCGGTTCCGGTATCGACGACTCGGCCTTCGCAGCCGTCGTCCCGCGGATGGAAGAAGCCATCGCGAAGTCGGCCCAGGACGGTGTCCTCGA
>NZ_CVPB01000001.1:757500-1805000 GCF_001049855.1 Streptomyces sp. Wb2n-11 | reverse complement strand
CAGGAACCGATGAAGGACGTGGGAGGCCACGATAGTCCCCGGGGAGCCGTCAACCAGGCTTTGATCCGGGGGTTTCCGAATGGGGAAACCCGGCAGTCGTCATGGGCTGTCACCCGTACCTGAACACATAGGGTGCGTGGAGGGAACGCGGGGAAGTGAAACATCTCAGTACCCGCAGGAAGAGAAAACAACCGTGATTCCGGGAGTAGTGGCGAGCGAAACCGGATGAGGCCAAACCGTATGCGTGTGATACCCGGCAGGGGTTGCGCATGCGGGGTTGTGGGATTGCACTTCGACAGTCTGCCGGCTGTTGGGCGAGTCAGAAACCGTTGGTGTAGGCGAAGGACATGCGAAAGGTCCGGCGTAGAGGGTAAGACCCCCGTAGCTGAAACATCAACGGCTTGCTTGTGCAACACCCAAGTAGCACGGGGCCCGAGAAATCCCGTGTGAATCTGGCGGGACCACCCGTTAAGCCTAAATATTCCCTGGTGACCGATAGCGGATAGTACCGTGAGGGAATGGTGAAAAGTACCGCGGGAGCGGAGTGAAATAGTACCTGAAACCGTGTGCCTACAAGCCGTGGGAGCGTCGCTGTATGTGCTTGCACATGCGGTCGTGACTGCGTGCCTTTTGAAGAATGAGCCTGCGAGTTAGCGGTGTGTAGCGAGGTTAACCCGTGTGGGGAAGCCGTAGCGAAAGCGAGTCCGAACAGGGCGGTTGAGTTGCACGCTCTAGACCCGAAGCGGAGTGATCTAGCCATGGGCAGGTTGAAGCGGAGGTAAGACTTCGTGGAGGACCGAACCCACCAGGGTTGAAAACCTGGGGGATGACCTGTGGTTAGGGGTGAAAGGCCAATCAAACTCCGTGATAGCTGGTTCTCCCCGAAATGCATTTAGGTGCAGCGTCGTGTGTTTCTTGCCGGAGGTAGAGCACTGGATAGGCGATGGGCCCTACCGGGTTACTGACCTTAGCCAAACTCCGAATGCCGGTAAGTGAGAGCACGGCAGTGAGACTGTGGGGGATAAGCTCCATGGTCGAGAGGGAAACAGCCCAGAGCATCGACTAAGGCCCCTAAGCGTACGCTAAGTGGGAAAGGATGTGGAGTCGCAGAGACAACCAGGAGGTTGGCTTAGAAGCAGCCACCCTTGAAAGAGTGCGTAATAGCTCACTGGTCAAGTGATTCCGCGCCGACAATGTAGCGGGGCTCAAGCGTACCGCCGAAGTCGTGTCATTCACACATATATCCCCAACGGGAGTGTGGATGGGTAGGGGAGCGTCGTGTGCCGGGTGAAGCCGCGCCGGAAGGCAGTGGTGGACGGTACACGAGTGAGAATGCAGGCATGAGTAGCGATACACACGTGAGAAACGTGTGCGCCGATTGACTAAGGGTTCCTGGGTCAAGCTGATCTGCCCAGGGTAAGTCGGGACCTAAGGCGAGGCCGACAGGCGTAGTCGATGGACAACCGGTTGATATTCCGGTACCCGCTTTGAAACGCCCAGTATCGAATCCTCTGATGCTAAGGCCGTGAAGCCGTCCCGGAGCCTTCGGGCAAAGGGAAGTGGTGGAGCCGCCGGCCCAAGGTGGTAGTAGGTAAGCGATGGGGTGACGCAGGAAGGTAGTCCAGCCCGGGCGGTGGTTGTCCCGGGGTAAGGGTGTAGGCCGAGGGGTAGGCAAATCCGTCCCTCATCAAGGCTGAGACCTGATGCCGAGCCGATTGTGGTGAAGTGGATGATCCTATGCTGTCGAGAAAAGCCTCTAGCGAGTTTCATGGCGGCCCGTACCCTAAACCGACTCAGGTGGTCAGGTAGAGAATACCGAGGCGTTCGGGTGAACTATGGTTAAGGAACTCGGCAAAATGCCCCCGTAACTTCGGGAGAAGGGGGGCCATCACCGGTGACGAGTCTTGCACTCCGAGCTGGGGGTGGCCGCAGAGACCAGCGAGAAGCGACTGTTTACTAAAAACACAGGTCCGTGCGAAGCCGTAAGGCGATGTATACGGACTGACGCCTGCCCGGTGCTGGAACGTTAAGGGGACCGGTTAGTGACCTTTCGGGGTTGCGAAGCTGAGAACTTAAGCGCCAGTAAACGGCGGTGGTAACTATAACCATCCTAAGGTAGCGAAATTCCTTGTCGGGTAAGTTCCGACCTGCACGAATGGCGTAACGACTTCTCGACTGTCTCAACCATAGGCCCGGTGAAATTGCACTACGAGTAAAGATGCTCGTTTCGCGCAGAAGGACGGAAAGACCCCGGGACCTTTACTACAGTTTGATATTGGTGTTCGGTTCGGCTTGTGTAGGATAGGTGGGAGACTTTGAAGCATGCACGCCAGTGTGTGTGGAGTCAATCTTGAAATACCACTCTGGTCGTGCTGGATGTCTAACCTCGGTCCGTGATCCGGATCAGGGACAGTGTCTGATGGGTAGTTTAACTGGGGCGGTTGCCTCCTAAAGAGTAACGGAGGCGCCCAAAGGTTCCCTCAGCCTGGTTGGCAATCAGGTGTTGAGTGTAAGTGCACAAGGGAGCTTGACTGTGAGACCGACGGGTCGAGCAGGGACGAAAGTCGGGACTAGTGATCCGGCAGTGGCTTGTGGAAGCGCTGTCGCTCAACGGATAAAAGGTACCCCGGGGATAACAGGCTGATCTTCCCCAAGAGTCCATATCGACGGGATGGTTTGGCACCTCGATGTCGGCTCGTCGCATCCTGGGGCTGGAGTCGGTCCCAAGGGTTGGGCTGTTCGCCCATTAAAGCGGTACGCGAGCTGGGTTTAGAACGTCGTGAGACAGTTCGGTCCCTATCCTCTGCGCGCGTAGGAATATTGAGAAGGGCTGTCCCTAGTACGAGAGGACCGGGACGGACGAACCTCTGGTGTGCCAGTTGTCCTGCCAAGGGCATGGCTGGTTGGCTACGTTCGGAAAGGATAACCGCTGAAAGCATCTAAGCGGGAAGCCTGCTTCGAGATGAGTGTTCCCACCCCCTTCGAGGGGTTAAGGCTCCCAGTAGACGACTGGGTTGATAGGCCAGATGTGGAAGCCCGGCAACGGGTGGAGCTGACTGGTACTAATAGGCCGAGGGCTTGTCCTCAGTTGCTCGCGTCCACTGTGTTTGTTCTGAAGTAACGAACCGTGCCCATGTCCGGTTGGTTCAACTTCACAGTGTTTCGGTGGTCATAGCGTTAGGGAAACGCCCGGTTACATTCCGAACCCGGAAGCTAAGCCTTTCAGCGCCGATGGTACTGCAGGGGGGACCCTGTGGGAGAGTAGGACACCGCCGAACAAATATTCAACGCTGGTCTCCGAACTTCGGTTCGGAGACCAGCGTTTTTTTATGCCTTGTTACTTGGTGTTCACGTTGTACGACGAGCATCCTCAGACATGGGGACGATCGGAATGCTGAAGTCCGCGGGTGTCGGTGCCGGCGACGAGGTCATCGTGTCGGCGTACGGGAACGTCGAGGTGGCCGAGGCCGTGCTGGCTGTTGGTGCCCTGCCCGTGTTCGCTGACATCGACGAGGCGACGTACTGCCTGGATCCGGATGCTGCCGAGGCTGCCCTGACGTCGCGTACGGCCGCCCTTGTCGCCGTACCGCGATTCGGATATCAGGCCGGCGTGCGGCCGTTGCAGGAGCTCGGGCGCCGGCGAGGGCTTCTCGTGGTGGAGCACCACGAGGAGGTCGGCCGACCTGATCAGAGTGCGCTCGCTCAGCGACAGGTGCAGGCGGCTTATTTGGACCGGCGGCTCACCGGGGTGCGGACCCCGGGAGCGTGTGCGGGGCACACGTATCAGGAGTACGTCGTCCGGGTTCCCGGGAACGGGCGGCCCGACCGTGATGCCTTCGCCCGCGCTGTGCGGCGCAGGGGGGTGGAGTGCCGGGTGCCCGTGAAGACACCCGTGCACCGGTTGCACGCCTTCCGGCAGGAGGTCTGTCTGCCCGAGACCGAACGTGCTGCCGACGAGACACTCGCGCTGCCCGTCGGCGGACCGCTGTCGCGCAGGGATCTTCAGCGCGTCGTCGCTGCCTGCAATGCGCTCGGCGGGCTCCTTCAACCGGCCTTCTAGTACTCCAGTGCGGTTTCGTGATCTATCCAGCGGGTTCGCCGGCGGCTCGTCGTCGGTAGTGGCTGCGTCGGGCTATTGCCTGGTGGCGCCGGCGCCAGTTGGACCAGTGCAGCAATCTGGCCGCGGTCACGGCTGGTGGGTGGAAGACGGCGACGAGTAGGTGTCGGATCTCCGGGACGGTCAGCGTGATCGGATCGTGGCTGCGGGCGAAGTGGTGTGCATGGGCGGGCCGTTCGGGGACCGCGTCGGAGGCGAGGGCGGTCAGGAAGGCCAGGGCAAGCATGGCGAGCGTGATGTGCCGGTGCCAGGAGGTCCAGTGCCTCACCTGGTAGTGGTCGAGTCCGACCTGACTCTTGGCGGCCTGGAAGCACTCCTCGACGCTCCAGCGGGCCCCGGCAACGCGGACCAGTTCGGACAGGGGCACTTCGGTGGGTGACCAGCACAGGTAGAAGGCGAGTTCGCCGGTGGACCGGTTGCGTCGGATGAGCAGGTGGCGGTGGCTGCCGGTGCCGATGTGGATCCAGGCCCAGTCGTAGTACCGCGGCCCCTTCGCGCCGTTGCCGGCGCTGTGCCGCTGCCAGGCCGTGGCAGGCAGGCGGTCGGTGACGATGTCCGCGCGGACGGCAGTGCGGCCGTGGTTGATTCTCACCCGCATCGAGCAGGCGACGGCCAGGACATAGCCGGTGCCGCGTGTTTCCAGGGCGGCGCGGAGCTGGGGGTCCTGGCCGTACGCTTCGTCGCCGGTCACCCAGGAGGCGGCGATCCCGGCGTCCAGCGCGGCGGCGATCATCTCCAAGGCCAGAGTGGGCTTGGTGGCGAACTGCACCGTCTCGGGTATCCCGGCCGCGGTGCGGCGTTCGGGATTATCGGACCAGGAGTGCTCGGGCAGGTAGAGCCGTCGGTCGATCAGGGCCCGTCCCCGGCTGGTGGCCAGGGCGAGGAACACGCCGACCTGCGAGTTTTCGATGCGTCCCGCGGTGCCGGTGTACTGCCTCTGCACTCCTGCCGAGGAGCGGCCCTTCTTCAGGAAGCCGGTCTCGTCGACTACGAGAACGCCGCCGTCGGCGCCGAGGTGTTCGGCGGCGTAGGCACGCAGGTCGTCGCGGACCGCATCGGCGTCCCAGCGGGCGTAGCGCAGCAGGCGCTGCATCGGCCCGGGCCGGGCATGGCCGGCCTGTTCGGCCAGTTGCCAGCAGTTCTTCCGTTCGACGCTCGACAGCAGCCCGAGCAGGTAGGCGCGGGCCGCGGCCCGGGGTTCAACTCGGCCGAACCTGCCCGCGATCCGGGCCATGACCTGGTCGAACATCGCCCGCCAGCGAGCAGGGTCTACGCTATGGCCCACGGCCACCGCACGATCTTCAGGAGTCCACACAACCCCCGATGATCACGCGGTGGCCGTACCCGTTCCCAGCCGGGGCCGCGACAAGATCGCGAAGTCAGACTGGAGTACTAGGACCTTTGTTTGGGGTGGTGGGCGAAGAACTCCGCCATCGGGCCGGTCGTGTTGAGGCAGTCTTCCGGCTCGGCCATGTCCGCCGCCCGGCCCGGAGGGAGGAGTGTTCAGAGCACCTTCGGATTCGGGTATGCTTTATCTCGTTGCCGCAGCGCAGCACAGGCCCCAATAGCTCAGTCGGTAGAGCGTCTCCATGGTAAGGAGAAGGTCTACGGTTCGATTCCGTATTGGGGCTCAACACACGAAAGGCCCCCGCCAACCGGCGGGGGCCTTTCGCGTACTTCCGTACGTGCTACAGGGGAGTGTGCGGCATCGGGACGCGCATGGCGAGGATGGCCATGTCGTCGGAGGCCGGTTCCGCGGCGAAGCGCTCCACGGCGCGCAGGATGCGGGAGGCGACCGCGCCGGCCGTCAGGCCCGTGCAGGTGGCCAGGACGTCGGCGAGGCCGTCGTCGCCGAGCATGCGGGTGCCTTCGCGGCGCTCGGTGATGCCGTCGGTGACGCACAGGAGTACGTCGCCCGGGTCGAGGGTGACCATCTGCTCGTACAGTTCCAGGTCCTCCATGACGCCGAGCAGCGGCTGCGGTTCGGCGGCCGGCTCGACCGTGCCGTCCGGGCGCAGGCGCAGGGGGAGGGGATGGCCCGCGCAGACGACCTTGAGGATGGCGCTGCCGTCCTCCTGAGGCCACAGCTCGCCGTACAGGAGCGTCAGGAAGCGGCTGCGGGCACCCTCGTCGAGGATCGCCGCGTTGAGGCGTTCCAGGACGGCGGGGCCGCTGAAGCCTTCCCGGGCGAGGAGGCGCAGGGCGTGGCGGGCGAGGCCGGTGACGGCGGCGGCCTCGGGGCCGGTGCCGCAGACGTCGCCGATGGCGAAGCCGTACGCGCCGTCGCGGATCGGGAAGAGGTCGTAGAAGTCGCCGCCGACTTCGTTGCCCTCGCCTGCGGCGCGGTAGATGACCTCCACCTCGACGTTCGGGACGACCGGGAGCTCCGGGGGGAGCAGGCTGCGCTGGAGGGACTGGCTGATGGCCACGCGCTCGGAGTACAGCCGTGCGTTGTCGAGGGCGAGCGCGGCGCGGCGGGAGAGGTCCTCCGCGAGTTCGAGGATCTCCTGGCGGAAGTGGTCGTCGGTGGGCTTGCCGAGGGTCAGCATGCCGATGACGCGGTTGCGGGCCACCAGGGGGAGCACGACCGTCTCGCCGCCGACCGCTGCCGCCGTGGCGAGTGTGGTGCCGATGCCCGAGCCCAGGTGCGGGGTGGAGCCGAGGCCGAGGCTGCGCATCGACGTACGGAGTGCTGCCTGGTGGGCGGCTTCGCCGGGGGCTCCCCAGATGCGGGCGCCGGGAGTCGGGACCGGCTCCGGAGGGGAGATCTTGGAGAGCAGGGCCTTGAGGCCGTCGATGCGCTCCTCGTCCTCGTGGAGTACGAACGAGAGGTACGGCTCCGAGGACTGGTCGGCGATGGTGTAGACGGCGCACCAGGTGGCGAGGGTGGGAACCGTCATCTGCGCCATCAGGGCGAGGGTCTGGTCACGGTCGAGCGTACCGGCGAGGAGGTCGGAGGCCTCGACGAGGAAGGAGAGGGATCCCCGGCGGAGGCGTTCCAGCTCGCCGAGGCGGGCCGATTCGACGGCGAGCGCGATGCGGTCGGCGGCGAACTGGAGGCGCAGGGCGTCTTCGTTCGAGTAGCGGCCGGGGGCTTCGGCGGCGACGCCGAGTGAGCCGGTGAGGCGGCCTTCGACCTTGAGGGGGACGGTGACGACCGAGCGCATGCCGGTGCCGTTGAGGAGCGGGACGGCCCCCGGGACGGCCGTGAGGTCCTCGTGGACGGCGGGCATGCGGGCGGAGCCGTAGCGGCCGGTGCCGGCCTCCACGGGGACGCGGGCGAAGCGCTGGCGGGCGGAGGGCAGGCCGGTGGTGGCCCGTACCTCCAGCTCGGTCTCGTCGTCGGTGGCGAGGAGCAGGAAGGCGGAGTCGGCGTCCAGCATGTCCCGGGAGCGCTCGACGGTGCGCTGGAGGAGTCCGTCGAGGTCGTCGGGGGCGGGGGAGCCGATGAAGACCTCGAAGGGGTCCGCCGTGCGGCCTTCGGAGAGGGGCCCGCCGACGCTGTCGGAGGGGGTGCGCTGGGGGGACTGGATCACCGCGCGTTCGAAGTCGCGTACCAGGAGGCAGACGGTGGAGGGCTCGCCGGACGTGTCCCGTACGCGGAGGTGGGAGGCGTACACGGCGAGGGTGCGGCCGTCGGCGCAGCGGACGCCGTAGCTGCCTTCCCAGCGGGAGAGCTGGAGGGCGTCCGCGATGCCGGTGGCCATGCCGGGGCTGTGCGGCCAGGCGGCGAAGTCGGTGAGCTGCTTGCCGGTGACCTGGTCGGCGGCGTACCCGAAGAGCTCTTCGGCGTCTTCGTTCCAGGCGCTGATCGCCCCGGAGCGGTCGATCTGGACGACGGCTACGCGGATGCGGCCGTCGGCGACCGGGAGGAGCTCGACGGGGAGGACGGGGCCGGCGGAGCGGATGCCCACCGGGCGCTGGGGGAGGTCGAGCTGGAACCAGACGTGTTTGTGGGTGGGGGCGTAATCGACGCCCCAGCGGGCGGCGAGGGCGGCGCACAGCAGCAGGCCGCGGCCGCCTTCGCGGTCGGGGCTGCCGAAGGACTGGGCCATGCCCTGGAGCGGGACCTCGCGCTCGGGGTAGCGGTCGCCGACTTCGACGCGGACGCCGTCGTCCGTACGCAGGCAGAGCACGTCGGCGGTGGTGCCGGCGTGCACCACCGCGTTCGTGACGAGCTCGCTGGTGAGGACGACGGCGTCGTCCACGATGTCGGCATAGCCCCACCCCTGGAGTGTGTCCCTGACAAAAGCGCGGGCGGTCGCGACGGACCGTCCCACGGGGTCGAAGCTGGCAGCCGCCCGCGCGGTGATCACAGAACTCCTCGTACGCGTATCGACGCCCGGCTCTGCCATGATCGGCCCGCCCCTCCGGTGCCCGGTGGTGGATCTCGCGTCACCGCCCCCGCCGGGCGGACCGGGGCGGCTGGTCAGCCGGAAACCAGGTTACTTACCTTCGCTGCCCGTGCGGATGCCGGTTACCAGTGTTTCCGCCCCGAGAGCGCGGGGAGGGGTGTGCGAAGCTGCCGAACTGTTATGGCCTGGTTCGGCCAGGGTGAAACACTGGGAGTGTTTCGGGCACAGCCCGGTGAGTACGGTCGACCCCTGCGGGAGGGACACGGTGGAGTCTGGCGCAGCCGCGCGGAGCACCAGCACGCGCGCAAAAGGCGGACGGTCCCGGAACAATGGGACAACCGAAGTGGATACGGCGGCCCTGAACAGGCTGCTGCAGGCCCTTGTGACGATGCGGGACGGCAATTTCCGTAAACGCCTGACGGTGTCGGGCGACGGGGTGATGGCCGAGATCGCCGCTGTCTTCAATGAGGTGGCCGACCGGAACCTGCATCTGACCGGTGAGATCGCCCGGGTGCGGCGCATGGTCGGACGTGAGGGGAAACTGGCCGAGAGGCTGGAGACGGGCGCCTGTGAGGGCTCCTGGGCGACCGCGATCGACGCGTCGAACGCCCTGGTGGACGATCTCGCACGGCCTGTCTCCGAGGTCGGGCGGGTGCTGTCCGCGGTGGCGGACGGCGACCTCGACCAGCGGATGGAGCTGCGGACGCAGGGGGGCGACGGCGCGGAGGGTGCGGGGCATCCGCTGCGCGGTGAGTTCCTGAAGGTCGGACGTACGGTCAACAACCTGGTCGACCAGCTGTCGGCGTTCACGGACGAGGTGACGCGGGTCGCCCTCGAGGTGGGCACCGAGGGCAAGCTGGGCGGTCAGGCGCAGGTGCGCGGTATGTCCGGTTCGTGGAAGGACCTCACGGATTCGGTCAACACCATGGCGTACCGGCTCACGGCCCAGGTGCGTGACATTGCTCTCGTTACGACGGCGGTTGCCAAGGGTGATCTGTCACGCAAAGTGACCGTTCATGTGGCCGGTGAGATGCTTCAGCTGAAGAACACCGTCAACACGATGGTCGACCAGCTGTCGTCGTTCTCCTCCGAGGTGACCCGCGTCGCGCGTGAGGTGGGTACGGAGGGCGAGCTGGGCGGTCAGGCCCAGGTGCCCGGTGTCGCGGGTGTGTGGAAGGACCTGACGGACTCCGTCAACCTGATGGCGGGGAACCTGACCGCGCAGGTGCGGGGGATCGCCGAGGTGACCACGGCGGTCGCCAACGGTGATCTGTCGCGGAAGGTGACGGTGAGCGCGCGGGGCGAGGTCGCCCAGCTCGCCGAGACGATCAATCAGATGACCGAGACGCTGCGTACGTTCGCGGACGAGGTCACGCGGGTGGCGAGCGAGGTCGGTGGCGAGGGCCTGCTGGGCGGTCAGGCGCAGGTGCCGGGTGCCGCGGGCACGTGGAAGGACCTGACGGACTCCGTCAACACGGTCTTCCGGAATCTCACGACGCAGGTGCGGGACATCGCGCAGGTCACGACGGCGGTGGCCAACGGTGACATGACGCAGAAGGTCACGGTCGACGTCGCCGGCGAGATGCTGGAACTGAAGAACACCGTCAACACCATGGTGGACCAGCTCCAGTCCTTCGGTTCCGAAGTGACGCGGGTGGCGCGTGAGGTCGGCGTCGAAGGTCTGCTGGGCGGTCAGGCGCAGGTGCCGGGTGCCGCGGGCACGTGGAAGGACCTGACGGACTCCGTCAACACGGCCTTCCGGAACCTGACCGGGCAGGTGCGCAACATCGCGCAGGTGACCACGGCGGTGGCCAACGGTGATCTGTCGCAGAAGGTCACGGTCGACGTGTCCGGCGAGATGCTGGAACTGAAGAACACCGTCAACACGATGGTCGACCAGCTGTCCTCCTTCGCCGACCAGGTGACGCGGATGGCGCGTGACGTGGGTACGGAGGGCCGCCTCGGCGGCCAGGCGCGGGTGGACGGCGTCAGCGGTACGTGGAAGGAACTCACCGACTCCGTCAACTTCATGGCGGGCAACCTGACGTCGCAGGTACGGCAGATCGCGCAGGTCACGACCGCGGTGGCCCGCGGCGATCTGTCGCAGAAGATCGACGTGGACGCGCGCGGCGAGATCCTGGAGCTGAAGAACACCATCAACACGATGGTCGACCAGTTGTCGTCGTTCGCCGAGCAGGTGACCCGGGTGGCCCGCGAGGTGGGTACGGACGGCCGGCTGGGCGGTCAGGCGCAGGTGCCGGGTGTCGCCGGCGTATGGCGCGACCTGACGGACTCCGTGAACGGCATGGCCGGGAACCTCACCGCCCAGGTCCGCAACATCGCGCAGGTCGCGACCGCGGTGGCCCGCGGCGATCTGTCGCAGAAGATCGACGTGGACGCGCGCGGCGAGATCCTGGAGCTGAAGAACACCCTCAACACGATGGTGGACCAGCTGTCGAACTTCGCCGAGCAGGTGACCCGGGTGGCCCGCGAGGTGGGCACCGAGGGCATCCTGGGCGGCCAGGCGGAGGTCCAGGGTGTCAGCGGTACGTGGAAGGACCTCACCCAGTCCGTCAACTTCATGGCGAACAACCTGACTTCGCAGGTGCGCAACATCGCCGAGGTGACGACGGCGGTCGCCAAGGGCGACCTGTCGAAGAAGATCACCGTGGACGCCAAGGGCGAGATCCTGGAACTGGTGACGACCGTCAACACGATGGTCGACCAGCTGTCGTCGTTCGCCGACGAGGTGACGCGGGTCGCCCGTGAGGTGGGTACCGAGGGCATTCTCGGCGGTCAGGCCAGGGTGCGCGGGGTCACCGGCATCTGGAAGGACCTCAGCGACAACGTCAACCTGATGGCCAACAACCTGACTTCGCAGGTGCGGAACATCTCGCAGGTCTCGGCGGCGGTCGCCAACGGCGATCTGACGAAGAAGGTGACGGTCGAGGCGCGCGGCGAGGTCGCGCAGCTCGCCGACACCGTCAACACCATGGTGACGACGCTGTCGTCGTTCGCCGACGAGGTCACGCGCGTGGCCCGAGAGGTGGGCACGGAAGGGGAGCTGGGCGGCCAGGCGCGCGTTCCGGGCGTCTCCGGTACGTGGAAGGACCTCACCGAGTCCGTGAACTCGATGGCGTCGAACCTGACCGGACAGGTCCGCCAGATCGCCATGGTCACCACCGCCATCGCCAAGGGCGACCTGACCAAGAAGATCGACATCGACGCGCGCGGCGAGATCCTGGAGCTCAAGACCACGATCAACACGATGGTGGACCAGCTGTCGTCGTTCGCCGACCAGGTGACACGGGTCGCCCGAGAGGTGGGTACGGACGGCCAGCTGGGCGGCCAGGCGCGCGTACGCGACGTGGACGGCACCTGGCGCGACCTGACCGAGTCCGTGAACGAGATGGCGGGGAACCTGACCCGGCAGGTACGCGCCATCGCGGCGGTGGCCACCGCGGTGACCCGCGGTGACCTCAACCTCAAGATCGATGTCGATGCGCGCGGCGAGATCCAGGTCCTCCAGGACAACATCAACACGATGATCGCCAACCTGCGCGACACCACCCTCGCCAACAAGGAACAGGACTGGCTCAAGGGCAACCTGGCCCGCATCTCGGGACTGATGCAGGGCCGCCGTGATCTCGACGACGTGGCCTCGCTGATCATGAGTGAGCTCACGCCGGTGGTCTCGGCGCAGCACGGCGCGTTCTTCCTGGCCCTGTCGACGCGCGGCACGGCCGAGGTGGGGGCGGACGAGGACAGCCCGTACGAGCTGCGCATGCGCGGCAGCTACGGCTACTCGGCGGGCTCCATGCCGACGTCCTTCAGGCCCGGTGAGACGCTCATCGGCACGGCGGCGGAGGAGAAGCGCACCATCCTGGTGGACAATGTGCCGCCGGGTTATCTCAAGATCTCTTCCGGTCTCGGCGAGGCACCGCCCGCCCATGTGATCGTGCTGCCGGTGCTCTTCGAGGGGAAGGTCCTCGGCGTGATCGAGCTGGCGTCCTTCCAGCCCTTCACCCAGATCCAGAAGGACTTCCTCAACCAGATCGCCGAGATGATCGCGACGAGTGTCAACACCATCAGCGTCAACACGAAGACCGAGGTGCTGCTGGAGCAGTCGCAGGAGCTGACCGAGCAACTGCGGGAGCGCTCCGCGGAGTTGGAGAACCGGCAGAAGGCCCTTCAGGAGTCCAACGCCGAACTGGAGGAGAAGGCCGAGCTGCTGGCCCGGCAGAACCGCGACATCGAGGTGAAGAACACCGAGATCGAAGAGGCCAGGCAGGTCCTGGAGGAGCGCGCCGAGCAGCTCGCGGTCTCGATGCGCTACAAGTCCGAGTTCCTGGCGAACATGTCGCACGAGCTGCGTACGCCGCTCAACTCCCTGCTCATCCTGGCGAAGCTGCTCGCGGACAACGCGGAGGGCAATCTCTCCCCGAAGCAGGTGGAGTTCGCCGAGACGATCCACGGCGCCGGCTCCGACCTGCTCCAGCTGATCAACGACATCCTCGACCTGTCGAAGGTCGAGGCGGGCAAGATGGACGTCAGCCCGACCCGGATCGCGCTGGTCCAGCTGGTCGACTACGTGGAGGCGACCTTCAGGCCGCTCACCGCGGAGAAGGGACTCGACTTCTCGGTACGGGTGTCCCCGGAGCTGCCCGCGACGCTGCACACGGACGAGCAGCGGCTGCTGCAGGTGCTGCGCAACCTCCTGTCCAACGCGGTGAAGTTCACCGACACGGGGGCCGTCGAGCTCGTCATCCGGCCGGCCAACGCCGACGTACCGGACGCCATCCGCGAGCAGTTGCTGGAGGCCGGTTCGCTGCGCGACGCGGACGCCGATCTCATCGCCTTCTCGGTCACCGACACCGGCATCGGGATCGCGGCCGGCAAGATGCGGGTGATCTTCGAGGCGTTCAAGCAGGCCGACGGGACCACCAGCAGGAAGTACGGAGGAACGGGTCTCGGCCTGTCCATCAGCCGGGAGATCGCCAGGCTGCTGGGCGGCGAGATCCACGCGGCGAGCGAGCCGGGCCGCGGCTCGACGTTCACGCTCTACCTGCCGCTGCACCCGAGCGAACTGCCGCCGCAGGGGTACCCGCAGTTCACGCCCGGCGGCATGGAGCCGCTGCGCGGTGGCGCCGCCGTGGTGCCCGATGCCGGGCTGCCGGCCGACACGGGTCTCGCCCGGCTGCCTTCCGACCCGCAGACCGGTCCCGCCGGGCTGTTCCGGCGCCGTCGCAAGGCGATGGGCGCCGCTGAGCAGCGGTCCGCGCTGCCGGGGCAGTCCGGCCAGCCCGCGGCCGTACCGCAGGCTCCGGCGGCCCCCCAGGAGCCGCGGCCCGAGAGCGGCCAGGAGGCGGCGGTGCCCGAGCCGCGGCGCGGCATCATGTTCGACAACGAGAAGGTGCTGATCGTCGACGACGACATCCGCAACGTCTTCGCGCTCACGAGCGTGCTGGAGCAGCACGGGCTCTCCGTGCTGTACGCGGAGAACGGCCGGGAGGGCATCGAAGTCATGGAGCAGCACGACGACGTGACGCTCGTGCTGATGGACATCATGATGCCGGAGATGGACGGCTACGCGACGACGACGGCGATCCGCAGGATGCCGCAGTTCGCCGGACTGCCGATCATCGCGCTGACGGCGAAGGCGATGAAGGGCGACCGGGAGAAGGCCATCGAGTCCGGCGCTTCCGACTATGTGACGAAGCCGGTCGATCCCGATCATCTGCTCTCGGTGATGGAGCAGTGGATGCGTGGGGAGTGATCGTAAGCTGTACGAAACCCGGTGGCTTGTTGACTGACTGTGGCCGAAGGCGTGTGAGTCGGCGGTATACGGGGAACCTTCTGGTCTCCCACCGCGTTTCTGCTACGTACACAGTGACATCGCGGTGACAGGGTGTGTCGACAGGTGGGGTGCGGCTACGATGACCGGCACAAGGACGGGCGACGCAAGAGAGTCGTCCCCCGGGGCGGCGCCCGGTGCACTGCCGGGGCGAGGAGGGCGGGCCATGGTACAGAAGGCCAAGATCCTCCTGGTCGATGACCGGCCGGAGAATCTGTTGGCGCTGGAGGCCATTCTCTCTGCGCTGGATCAGACACTGGTACGGGCATCGTCAGGGGAGGAAGCGCTCAAAGCGCTGTTGACGGACGACTTCGCGGTCATTCTGCTGGACGTCCAGATGCCGGGCATGGACGGTTTCGAGACCGCCGCGCACATCAAGCGGCGAGAACGGACCCGGGACATCCCGATCATCTTCCTCACCGCCATCAACCACGGCCCGCACCACACCTTCCGGGGTTACGCGGCGGGCGCCGTGGACTACATCTCGAAGCCGTTCGACCCATGGGTGCTGCGCGCCAAGGTCTCGGTCTTCGTCGAGCTGTACATGAAGAACTGCCAACTGCGTGAGCAGGCCGCGCTGCTGCGCCTCCAGCTGGAGGGCGGCGGCCAGGCGGGCGGTGTGGGCGACACGAGGGAGCCCGCCGGCCTCCTCGCCGAACTCTCGGCGCGCCTCGCGGCGGTCGAGGAGCAGGCCGAGGCGCTCTCCAAGCAGCTCGACGACGAGTCCGCGGACGCCGCGGCCGTCGCGACGGCGGCTCACCTGGAGCGCAAGCTCACCGGCCTGCGCCGGGCCCTCGACGCGCTCGAACCGGGCACCAACGGCGCTACGCCGCCCTTCCCTTCGCAGAACTGACCGGGCCCGGTGGAGCCGCATGAGGCGCCGTCAGTTTCCGGCCCTCCGCTCCACGACACGAACGGGTGAAGCGGTGGGCACACGTGTCCGTCGCGGCCCGCACCGGTAACCTCACCACCATGGCCTCACGTACGTCCGGCAAGGGCTCCCAAGGCACGGCGGGCACCGCGAAGCCGCGCGCCGGCCGTACCCCCGGCGTCGCGAAGAAAGCGGCGCCCGTCAGGAAGACCGCCGCGAAGAAGTCCCCACCCGTCAAAAAGGTGCCCGCGAAGAAGGTGTCCGCGAAGAAGGCGGCGGCCAGGCCCGTTCCCAAGCCGGCGCCGTCCCCCACCGCGGGCGTGTACCGGCTCGTCCGTGCCCTCTGGCTGGGGACGGCGCACGGTGTGGGCGCGATGTTCCGCGGAATAGGGCGTGGTGCGAAGGGGCTCGACCCGGCGCACCGCAAGGACGGCGTGGCGCTGCTCCTGCTCGCACTCGCGCTGATCGTCGCCGCCGGCACCTGGGCACAGCTGCGCGGCCCGGTCGGCGACCTCGTCGAGATGCTGGTGACCGGCGCCTTCGGGCGGCTCGACCTGCTGGTGCCGATACTGCTGGGCACCGTCGCCGTACGGCTGATCCTGCATCCGGAGAAGCCCGAGGCCAACGGCCGGATTGTGATCGGGCTCTCCGCCCTCGTCATCGGCGTTCTCGGGCAGGTCCACGTCGCCTGCGGATCGCCCGCACGTGACGACGGCATCGAGGCGCTGAGGGACGCCGGCGGTCTGATCGGCTGGGCCGCTTCCGCACCGCTGGTCTTCACCATGGGCAGCGTCCTCGCCGTACCTCTTCTGCTGCTGCTCACCGTCTTCGGGCTGCTGGTCGTCACCGCTACGCCGGTCAACGCCATCCCGCAGCGGCTGCGGCAGCTCGGCATCATGCTGGGGATCCTCCCGATGCCTCCGGAGGAGTTCGAGGACGAAGAGCGGTACGAGGAGCAGTGGCGCCAGGCGCTCCCCGCCGGCGCGCGCCGCCCGGCCGCGCGCCGGGGTGAAGCGCCCGCGGTCTACGACGCGGACCTCGCCGAGGAGGAGGCACTCACGCGCCGCCGGTCCCGCCGGTCCTCTGCCGCACCCGCCGCGCAGCCCGCGTCCGCGCGTTCCATGGACGCCGTGGACGTGGCCGCGGCCGCCGCTGCCGCGCTGGACGGCGCCGTACTGAACGGACTGCCGCCCTCGGCCCTCGTGGCGGACCTGACGCAGGGCGTCTCCACAGAGCGCCCCGCCGCCGTTCCGCCCGCGCGCGCGGGCGCCGGGAGGGCGGAGCGCGCGACGGCTTCCGGGCCGGAGCCCGCGTCCGGTTCGGCGTCCGGTTCCGTGTCCGGGGGGAAGGTGGCGGATCTGACCAAGGCACCCCCCGCGGAGCCCCAGCCGCTGCCGCCCCGCGCCGAGCAGCTCCGGCTCGCCGGGGACATCACCTACTCCCTGCCCTCGCTGGACCTGCTGGAGCGCGGCGGCCCCGGCAAGACGCGCAGCGCTGCCAACGACGCTGTCGTCGCCTCACTGACGAACGTCTTCACGGAGTTCAAGGTCGACGCGGCCGTCACCGGCTTCACCCGGGGACCGACGGTCACGCGGTACGAGGTGGAGCTGGGCCCGGCCGTGAAGGTCGAGCGGATCACGGCGCTCGCCAAGAACATCGCGTACGCGGTCGCCAGTCCGGACGTACGCATCATCAGCCCGATCCCCGGCAAGTCCGCCGTCGGCATCGAGATCCCGAACAGCGACCGCGAGATGGTCAAGCTGGGCGACGTGCTGCGGCTCGCGGACGCCGCCGAGGACGACCACCCGATGCTCGTCGCGCTCGGCAAGAACGTCGAGGGCGGCTACGAGATGGCCAACCTCGCGAAGATGCCGCACGTCCTGGTCGCGGGCGCCACCGGGTCCGGAAAGTCGTCCTGCATCAACTGCCTGATCACCTCGGTCATGGTGCGGGCTACCCCCGAGGACGTACGGATGGTGCTGGTCGACCCGAAGCGGGTCGAGCTCACGGCGTACGAGGGCATCCCGCACCTGATCACCCCGATCATCACCAACCCCAAGCGGGCCGCCGAGGCGCTCCAGTGGGTCGTACGGGAAATGGACCTGCGCTACGACGACCTGGCGGCGTACGGCTACCGGCACATCGACGACTTCAACCAGGCGGTGCGCAGCGGGAAGGCGAAGCCGCCGGAGGGCAGCGAGCGGGAACTGTCGCCGTACCCGTACCTGCTCGTGATCGTCGACGAGCTCGCGGACCTGATGATGGTCGCGCCGCGTGACGTCGAGGACTCCATCGTCCGCATCACCCAGTTGGCCCGCGCCGCGGGTATCCATCTGGTACTCGCCACCCAGCGTCCCTCCGTGGACGTCGTCACCGGCCTGATCAAGGCGAACGTGCCTTCGCGGCTGGCCTTCGCGACGTCCTCGCTCGCGGACAGCCGGGTCATCCTCGACCAGCCGGGCGCCGAGAAGCTGATCGGCAAGGGCGACGGCCTCTTCCTGCCGATGGGTGCCAACAAACCGACCCGTATGCAGGGCGCTTTCGTGACGGAGGACGAGGTCGCGGCGATCGTCCAGCACTGCAAGGACCAGATGGCGCCGGTCTTCAGGGACGACGTCGTGGTCGGGACGGCGAAGAAGAAGGACATCGACGAGGACATCGGCGACGACCTGGACCTTCTGTGCCAGGCGGCCGAGCTGGTGGTGTCCACGCAGTTCGGCTCGACCTCGATGCTCCAGCGGAAGCTGCGTGTCGGTTTCGCGAAGGCGGGCAGGCTCATGGACCTGATGGAGTCCCGGAACATCGTCGGGCCGAGCGAAGGTTCCAAGGCGCGCGACGTACTGGTGAAACCGGATGAACTGGACGGGGTGCTCGCGGTGATCCGAGGGACGCTCACCCGTAAGGGGGCGGTGAGCAACCGTTTCTGTTGTTCATACGTCCAGTTGATGGGAGGGAGAGACAAATGGTGTCACCATCGGGTTGTCAGGCGGTTCTGATGGCGTACACAGTCCGCCCTCCCAGTTGCCCCAGGCTTTCGTACCCCCCTAGACTGAACAGCCAGCAGGTGGCTCACGCTCGAAAGGCGCCCCCGTGTCCATCGGCAGATCTCCCGAAGACGACCGGCCTTCGATCGAAGACGACCGGCCCTTGATCGGACGCGCACTCCAGCAGGCCCGTGTGGCCGCAGGCCTGACGGTCGACGAGGTCAGTGGCTCGACCCGGGTGCGCGTCCCCATCGTGCACGCGATCGAGCAGGAAGACTTCAGCCGCTGCGGCGGCGACGTGTACGCACGCGGACACATCCGTATGCTCGCTCGCGCCGTCGGTCTCGATCCTGACGCCCTGGTCGCGCAGTACGACGCCGCGCACGGCGGCCGTCCCGAGCCCACGCCCGCAGCACCGCTCTTCGAGGCGGAACGGATCCGTCCCGAGTCGCGCCGCCCCAACTGGACCGCGGCGATGGTCGCCGCCATCGTCGCCGTCGTCGGCTTCGTCGGTTTCACGCTCTTCAACGGTGCCGACGGGAGCGGAGGCTCGGTGGACGTCGCCGAAGGCTCCATGCCCGCCACGACGAAACCGGCCGGCAAGCCCACCCCGGCCAAGCCCGCCGACCCCAAGCCCGACCCGTCGGACAGCGCCATCGCGGCGGTTCCGTCCGACCAGGTGACGGTCGCCCTCACCGCCAAGGAGGGCAAGAGCTGGATCTCGGCGAAGGACCACAACGGCAGGCTGCTCTTCGACGGTCTCCTGCTCCAGGGCGAGTCCAAGACCTTCACGGACAAGGAGAAGATCGACCTCGTGCTCGGTGACGCCGGGGCGATGCAGTTGTTCGTGAACGGCAAGGAGGTCGGGAACAAGTTCGAGGCGGGGCAGGTCCAGCGGCTGACGTACACGAGGGGTGACCCGGGGGTCGGCGTCGGCTGACCGGAGGCCGGGCAGAGGCAGGGGCAGGACGGCCGGGGCCCGGAATTCCGGGCACCGGCCCCCGCGAACCCTCGGGCGGGGGCGCGCGCCGGGACAAAGTAGTCTTGAGCCCATGCCCGAACGCCGCACCGTCGCCCTTGTCACTCTCGGCTGCGCCCGTAATGAGGTGGACTCGGAGGAGCTGGCAGGCCGCTTGGCAGCGGACGGCTGGCACCTCGTCGAGGACGCCTCGGACGCGGACGTCGCCGTCGTCAACACCTGTGGATTCGTCGAAGCCGCCAAGAAGGACTCCGTCGACGCCCTGCTGGAAGCCAACGACCTGAAGGACCACGGCAGGACCCAGGCCGTCGTCGCCGTGGGCTGCATGGCCGAGCGGTACGGCAAGGAGCTGGCGGAGGCACTGCCCGAGGCCGACGGCGTACTCGGGTTCGACGACTACGCCGACATCTCCGACCGCCTCCAGACCATCCTCAACGGTGGCATCCACGCGTCCCACACCCCGCGCGACCGGCGCAAGCTGCTGCCCATCAGCCCCACCGAGCGCCAGGACGCCTCCGACGTGGCACTGCCCGGGCACGCGCAGGACACGCCGCCCGAGGACCTGCCCGACGGCCTCGCGCCGGCATCGGGGCCACGTGCACCGCTGCGGCAGCGTCTCGGGAAGAGCCCTGTCGCGTCCGTGAAGCTCGCGTCCGGGTGCGACCGCAGGTGTTCCTTCTGCGCCATTCCGTCGTTCCGCGGATCGTTCATCTCGCGCCGCCCCTCGGACGTACTGGGAGAGACGCGCTGGCTGGCCGAGCAGGGCGTCAAGGAGATCATGCTGGTCTCCGAGAACAACACGTCGTACGGCAAGGACCTCGGAGACATCCGGCTCCTGGAGACCCTGCTGCCGGAGCTGGCGGAGGTCGACGGCATCGAGCGGGTGCGGGTCAGCTACCTGCAGCCCGCGGAGATGCGGCCCGGCCTGATCGACGTACTGACCTCCACGCCGAAGATCGCGCCGTACTTCGACCTGTCCTTCCAGCACTCGGCGGCCGGTGTGCTGCGCTCGATGCGGCGCTTCGGTGACACCGACCGCTTCCTGGAGCTGCTGGAGACGATCCGCGGCAAGGCGCCGCAGGCCGGTGTCCGGTCCAACTTCATCGTCGGGTTCCCCGGCGAGAGCGAGGCGGACCTCGGCGAGCTGGAGCGCTTCCTCACGGGTGCGCGACTGGACGCGATCGGCGTCTTCGGGTACTCCGACGAGGAGGGCACCGAGGCGGTCACGTACGAGAACAAGCTGGACGCCGACGTCATCGCCGAACGCCTCGAGCACATCTCGCGCCTCGCCGACGAGCTGACCGCCCAGCGGGCCGAGGAGCGGCTCGGCGAGACGGTCGAGGTGCTGGTCGAGTCGGTCGAGGGCGAGGACGGCGCGGTGGGCCGGGCGGCGCACCAGGCGCCCGAGACGGACGGCCAGGTGCTCTTCACGACGGGTCAGGGGCTCGCGGTCGGCCGTATGGTCGTGGCGAAGGTGGTCGCCACCGAAGGCGTGGACCTGGTGGCGGAACCCTACGACCTTCTGGGAGGCGACCCCCAGACCCCCGACGAGGAGGCAGGCAGATGACCGGAGTCCCGGCATCCGCCGCGGGCGGAACCGGCGCGAAGCCGGCGCCCGGCGGCAAGCTGGGCGCTGCGGCCGTCAACCAGGCCAGCCTGTGGAACATCGCCAATGTCCTGACCATGATGCGGCTGGTGCTCGTGCCCGGCTTCGTGATGCTGATGCTCCAGGACGGCGGGTACGACCCGGCCTGGCGCGCGTGGGCGTGGGCGGCCTTCGCCGTCGCGATGATCACGGACATCTTCGACGGGCATCTGGCCCGTACGTACAACCTGGTCACCGACTTCGGGAAGATCGCCGACCCGATCGCCGACAAGGCGATCATGGGCGCGGCGCTGATCTGCCTGTCGGCGCTCGGGGACCTGCCGTGGTGGGTGACGGGCGTCATTCTCTTCCGGGAGCTGGGCATCACGGTGCTGCGCTTCTGGGTGATCAGGCACGGGGTCATTCCGGCCAGCCGCGGCGGCAAGATGAAGACGCTCATGCAGGGTGTGGCGGTCGGGATGTACGTGCTGGCGCTGACCGGGCCGCTCGCGACGCTGCGGTTCTGGGTGATGGCGGCGGCGGTCGTGCTGACGGTGGTGACCGGACTCGACTATGTGCGCCAGGCCGTGGTGCTGCGGCGGGCCGGTATCGCGGCGGGGGCGTCCCGGTGACAGGCGGCTGCTCTGCCGGGAGTGCGGCTGGTGGTGCGACGGGTACTGCTGCGGCTGATGGAGTCAGTGGGGTCGGTGCGAGCGCTGTGAGCACTGGGGCTGCTGCGGCCGAGGTGCTGGAGATGCTGGCCGGGCGGGGTGAGACGCTTGCCGTCGCCGAATCGCTCACCGGTGGTCTGGTGGCGGCCGAGCTGACGTCCGTACCCGGCGCTTCGCGGGTCTTCCGCGGGTCCGTCACGGCGTACTCCACGGAACTGAAGCGGGACGTCCTCGGGGTCGACGCGGCCCTTCTGGAGCAGCGCGGGGCCGTGGATCCTGAGGTCGCGCGGCAGATGGCGGCCGGGGTGCGGCAGGTGCTCGGGGCCGGCTGGGGAATCGCGACCACGGGTGTCGCGGGGCCCGAGACACAGGACGGGAAGCCCGTCGGGACGGTTTTCGTGGCGGTCGCGGGGCCGGACGGCAGCGGGAAAGTCGCCCCGTTGAGGTTGAACGGGGACCGGGCGGTAATTCGTAGGGAGAGCGTACGGAGCGCGTTGATCATGCTCTCCGGCGAACTGAAGGAAAATGCGCGGGCACAGGATACGGAACAGAACGGGGGGAATTGATGTTTGCAGCCCTGAGTGAACACGACATCGCTCCCCGCACGGCCGCAGCGCAAGGCGGTACGGTGGGGCGTGAAGGATGCGGCTACGCGGTCCGAGGAGGGAGCCACCGATGATTCTGCTCCGTCGCCTGCTTGGTGACGTGCTGCGTCGGCAGCGCCAACGCCAGGGCCGTACTCTGCGCGAAGTCTCCTCGTCCGCCCGAGTCTCACTCGGCTATCTATCCGAGGTGGAGCGGGGGCAGAAGGAGGCTTCCTCCGAACTGCTCTCCGCTATCTGCGACGCGCTTGACGTACGGATGTCCGAGCTCATGCGCGAAGTGAGTGATGAGTTGTCGCTGGCCGAGCTGGCGGAGTCGGCTGCGAGCGAGCCGGTGCGTCCACCGGTACGCCCGATGCTCAATTCCGTTTCGGTGACGTCAGTGGCAGGTGTGCCACAGGAACGGGTGACGATCACGGCACCCGCGGAAGCGGTGGATGTGGTCGCCGCCTGACGGTGGTGCCTGGCTGCGCCGCCTGAGTGCGGCTGAGATGTGCGAACGAGCCCCGGCGGGCCCTCAGGGACCTCCGGGGCTCTTTTCTGTCCCTGAGTGACCGTTTTGTTCTATATGTGCCATGGTGGTGAAGGCTGTGAAGGATCGGTTCGTCGGTTCCTGAGGAGGAAGCGGATGTCTGTCGTGAGGAGCACCTTGCCCGAGGCGGATCTCAAGGTGGTGGGTGAGGCCCTGCAGGGCGCGCTCGTGGACCTGGTGGATCTCTCACTGGTGGCCAAGCAGGTCCACTGGAACGTGGTGGGGCCGCGATTCCGGTCCGTACATCTGCAGCTCGACGAGGTGGTCGACACGGCGCGGCTGCACTCCGACTCGGTCGCCGAGCGGGCCTCGGCGCTGGGCGTCAATCCGGACGGGCGGTCCGCGAGTGTGGCGCGGGCGACGGCGATCCCGGAGGTGCCGTCGGGGTGGATCAAAGATGCCGACGCCGTGCGGATTCTGGTGGACGCGCTCGGTGTCGTGGTGAGGCGCATGCGGGAGCGGCTCGAGGCGACCGGTGAGCCGGATCCGGTGAGCCAGGACATCATCATCGGGCTGACCGCGGACCTCGAGAAGCACGCCTGGATGTTCCAGGCCGAGACTGCGTAGCGCGTGCGGGTGGTGTCTGGGGCGGGTGAGTGCGCCTAGGGTGCGCCGGGTGTGCTTCCGGTGCGCCCTCCCGCCGGGTGAGGGGACCCGTCTAGCGTCTGGCGCCTGACGCGTCGGTCGGAGGAGGCAGCCATGGCATGGCGCGGCTTCCGGGGACGCGGGGCTCTGCTTGTTCTTCCGCTGGGGTGCGTGTTCGGCGCGGTGTGGTGGTGGGCCGTACTGAGGCTTGTGCTGCTGCCGGAGCAGGCGGGGGTGGTCGAGGGCGTGGTGGCGGCGGGCGGCTGGGGGCTGAGCCTGCTGCCGGTCCATGTGGTGCCGGCGGCCGAGGCGGGCGGGGGGCCGGGGCGTCCGCGGGGGTACGGGCTTGTGCCGGGGCTGGGCAGGGCTGCCGGGGCGTGGTCGCTCATGGTGACCAGGGTGTCGCGACGCCGCCGTTCGGGCGGAGGGCCTGGCCCGCCGCCCTGAGGCCGGAGACGTCCGGGGCTGGGTGGAGGACCGTGCGCGCGATCCGGATGCGTGGCTTCGTGCGGATGCGCGGATCCGAGTGCGGCGACGTGAGTACGCCATGTCGGTCAGGGGCGCGTCGGTCAGAGGGCGGGTCGGCCGGGAGCCGGGCCGGACTGGCAGCGGGGACACCAGTAGGTGGGACGGAGGCGACTGCCGTCGCCCTGGTCGGCCTGGCGGACCGGGGTGCCGCAGCGCAGGCAGGGGCGGCCGGAGCGGCCGTACACGTAGAGGGGCGCGGGGAGGGCGGGCAGGGTGGTGCGGCGGCGCCCCGGGTTGTGCCGGTTGGCCTCCAGGACGCGCTTGGCGGCAGCGACCAGGCGTTCCGGGGCGGGGAGAGCGCCGACGGGCAGCCAGGGGGTCACGCGGGCCAGGAAGCACAGCTCCGACTTGTAGATGTTGCCGATGCCGGCGAGGTTGCGCTGGTCGAGAAGAGCTTCGCCGAGGGGGCGGGCGGGATCCGTCAGGAGGCGGCGGAGCGCTTCGCCGGCGTCCCAGTCCGGGCCCAGGAGGTCGGGACCGAGGTGACCGACGACGCCGGCTTCGTCGTGGGTCCGGATCAGTTCGAGCACCGGAAGGCGGTAGCCCACGGCGGTGTGCCCGGTGGTGGCGAGGATGGCGCGGATCTCGTGGGCGGGGCCGCCGCGCCATCGTTCGCCGGGGGTGTAGATCTTCCAGGCGCCGTCCATCCGGAGGTGGGAGTGGAGGGTGAGTCCGCCTTCGACGCGGGTGAGGAGGTGCTTGCCGCGAGGGGTGACGTCCAGGACGGTGCGGCCGGTCAGGTCGGCGGTGGCGAACCGGGGGACGCGGAGGTCGGCGCGGGTGAGGATGTGCCCGGCGAGGGCGGTGTGCAGGCGCTGGGCGGCCTGCCAGACGGAGTCTCCTTCGGGCATGGGTCCATGATGCGGGGTGGGGGGCAGCGGGGTGGCGGTGGGCGCGTCAGGGGCGGAGGCGGAGGCCCCTGGGGGTGGGATGGAAGCCTGCTGCTTCGAGGATCCGGCCCAGGGGGAGGTCAGGGCGGGGGCGCCGTTGGTGCGTTCCACCGTGACCGTGCCCAGGGCGCCCCGCCCGGCTGCCGTCGCCAGGGCTTCGGCCGCCGCGGTGAGGCGGGGGCCGGAGGCCGACGGGTCGTTCGGATCGGTGGGCCAGGCCAGCAGGGTCTTGCCGCCGCGCTCCATGTAGAGGGTCAGCTCGCCGTCGACGAGGACGACCAGGGCCCCGGCTTTGCGACCGGGTTTGTGGCCCGCGTCGGACGGCGGTTCGGGCCAGGGCAGGGCCGCGCCGTACGCGTTGGCCGGGTCGGCGGCAGCCAGGACCACCGCCCGGTTCGGGGAGTCCGTGTCCGCGCGTTCGCGCGCGGTGGCCGCCGCGCGCAGCCGGTCGACCGCGCCGTCCATCGCGAACTGGGCGGCGCCGAGGCCCTCCACGACGTAACCGCGGCGCGCCTGGCCGCTGTCCTCGAACGCGGCCAGGATGCGGTACGTCGCGGAGAAGCCGCCCTCGACGCCCTCGGCGGCGACCGCGCCGCGCGTGACCACGCCGTGCCGGTCGAGCAGCGTGCGGGCAAGCGCGTGGGCGCGGTGGGTCGGATCCGGCTCGTGGGCGGGGAGCAGGGACCAGCGGCCGGAGACCGTGGGCGGGCCGGTGCGGGAGGCGGGGCGGGCCGCCGCACCGGGGGTGCCGTAACGCCCGCGCGGGACCGTGCGTTTGGCGCGGTGGGCGGTGGAGCCCGCCGTACGGCCCGAGCCGAGGAGGGCGCGCAGGGGGGCGAGTGTGTCGTTGGTGAGGCGGCCGGACCAGGCGAGGTCCCAGAGGGCGTCGGCCAGCTGGGGGTCGGTGCAGTCGGGATGGGTGGTGGCGCGGACCTGGTCGGCGATCTGGCGGAAGAACAGGCCGTACCCGCCGGAGAGGGCGGTGAGGACGGACTCGTGGAGCGCTGTGAGGTCGAGGGGGTGCGGCTGGGGGAGGAGCAGGGGGGCCGCGTCGGCGAGGTAGAGGGACACCCAGCCGTCCTTTCCGGGCAGGGCGCCCGACCCGGCCCACAGGACCTCGCCGGTGGTGGTGAGCTCGTCGAGCATGGCGGGCGAGTAGCCGGCCACCCGGGACGGCAGGACGAGCTTTTCGAGTGCGGAGGCGGGGACGGAGGCGCCCTGCAACTGCTCGACGGCGCGTACCAGTCCGTCGATGCCGCGCAGGCTGCTGCCCAGGTGCTGCCACTGGGGGAGGAACGTGGCGAGCGCGGCGGGCGGAACCGGCTCCAGCTCATGGCGCAGGGCGGCGAGGGACCGGCGCCTCAGGCGGCGCAGCACTGTCGCGTCGCACCACTCCTGGCCGATCCCGGCCGGATGGAACTCCCCCTGTACGATCCGGCCGCCCGCGGCGAGGCGTTGCAGGGCCCCGTCCGTCACCGCCACGCCCAGTCCGAAGCGCGCGGCGGCCGTGGCTGAGGTGAAGGGACCGTGGGTGCGGGCGAAACGGGCCAGCAGATCTCCGAGCGGGTCCTTGACCGGCTCGGTGAACGCCTCCGGTACGCCGACGGGGAGCGCGGTGCCCAGCGCGTCGCGCAGCCGGCCCGAGTCTTCGACGGCCGCCCAGTGGTCCGCCCCCGCGATACGGACGCGGATGGCCCGGCGGGCGGCCGACAGGTCTTCGGCCCGCCCCGGTTCGGCGCCGCGCGCCACCAGCTCCGAGTCGGTGAGCGGGCCCAGGACCCGCAGCGCGTCGGCGACGCCCTCGATGTCCTTGACACGGCGGTCTGCGGCGAGCCACTGGAGCTCCTGCTCCAGCTCGGTCAGGACGTCTGCGTCGAGGAGCTCGCGCAGCTCCGCCTGGCCGAGCAGCTCGGCCAGGAGCCGGGAGTCCAGGGAGAGCGCGGCGGCGCGCCGCTCGGCGAGGGGGGAGTCGCCCTCGTACAGGAACTGGGCGACGTAACCGAAGAGGAGGGAGCGGGCGAAGGGGGACGGCTCGGGGGTGGTGACTTCGACGAGCCGGACACGGCGGGATTCGATGTCGCCCATGAGCTCGGTGAGGCCGGGCACGTCGAAGACGTCTTGGAGGCACTCCCGCACGGCTTCCAGGACGATCGGGAAGGAGCCGAACTCAGAGGCGACCTGGAGCAGCTGGGAGGCGCGCTGGCGCTGCTGCCACAACGGTGTGCGCTTGCCGGGGCTGCGGCGCGGCAGCAGCAGGGCGCGGGCGGCGCACTCGCGGAAGCGGGCGGCGAAGAGCGCGGAGCCGCCGACCTGGTCGGTGACGACCTGGTTGACCTCGCCCTTGTCGAAGACGACGTCAGCGGCGCCCAGCGGGGCCTGGTCGCTGTCGAACGCAGTGCTCTGCCGGGACGGTTCGGCGTCGAGGAGGTCGAAGCCCATCAGGTCCGCGTCGGGCAGGCGCAGCACGATGCCGTCGTCGGCGTGCATGACCTGGGCGTCCATGCCGTACCGCTCGGTCAGGCGGGTGCCGAGCGCCAGGGCCCAGGGGGCGTGCACCTGGGCGCCGAAAGGGGAGTGGACGACGACGCGCCAGTCGCCCAGCTCGTCGCGGAACCGCTCCACGACGATGGTGCGGTCGTCCGGGACATGACCGGCGGCGCGGCGCTGCTCGTCGAGGTAGGACAGGACGTTGTCGGCGGCCCAGTCGTCGAGTCCGGCGGCGGTCAGGCGCAGCCGGGCTGCCTCGGGGGTGAGCGAGCCGACCTCGCGGAGGAACGCGCCGAGTGCGCGGCCCAGTTCGAGGGGGCGGCCCAGCTGGTCGCCCTTCCAGAAGGGAAGCCGGCCCGGGACGCCGGGGGCGGGGGAGACCAGCACGCGGTCGCGCGTGATGTCCTCGATGCGCCACGAGGTGGTGCCGAGGGTGAAGACATCGCCCACCCGGGATTCGTAGACCATCTCCTCGTCGAGCTCGCCGACGCGGCCGCCGCCCCTCTTGGGATCGGCTCCGGCCAGGAAGACGCCGAAGAGACCGCGGTCGGGGATGGTGCCGCCGGAGGTGACGGCGAGGCGCTGCGCACCGGGGCGGCCCGTGACCGTACCGGCGATGCGGTCCCAGACGACGCGGGGGCGGAGTTCGGCGAAGGCGTCGGACGGATAGCGGCCCGCGAGCATGTCGAGGACCGCCGTGAAGGCGGACTCCGGGAGCGAGGCGAAAGGGGCCGCGCGGCGGACGACGGTGAGCAGGTCGTCGGCCTGCCAGGTGTCGAGGGAGACCATGGCGACGAGCTGCTGCGCCAGGACGTCGAGCGGGTTGGCGGGGACGCGCAGGGCCTCGATGGCACCGCTGCGCATGCGCTCGGTGACGACGGCCGACTGGACCAGGTCGCCCCGGTACTTCGGGAAGACGACGCCGGTGGAGACCGCGCCGACCTGGTGCCCCGCGCGGCCGACGCGCTGGAGGCCCGAGGCGACGGAAGGCGGTGACTCGACCTGGACGACCAGATCCACCGCGCCCATGTCGATGCCGAGCTCCAGGCTGGAGGTGGCGACGACCGCGGGCAGCCGGCCCGCCTTGAGGTCCTCCTCGACCTGGGCGCGCTGCTCCTTGGAGACGGAGCCGTGGTGGGCACGGGCGAGCAGGGGCGGAGCGCCCCTGGCGGCGCCGGACTCGGCCATGAGCTCGGCGGGGGAGTGGTGCTCCGGCAGAGGTTCGCCGGTGGCCCGTTCGTACGCGATCTCGTTGAGCCGGTTGCACAGGCGCTCGGCGAGGCGGCGGGAGTTCACGAAGACGATCGTCGAGCGGTGGGCCTGGACGAGGTCGACGATGCGCTCCTCCACATGGGGCCAGATCGACGGCTTGTCGCCCGCGTCGTCCTCCTTGGCGGGGGCGCCGCCGAGCTCGCCCAGATCCTCCACGGGGACGACCACCGACAGGTCGAACTCCTTGCCCGAGGGCGGCTGCACGATCGCGGCCCGGCGCCGCGGGGAGAGGAAGCGGGCGACCTCGTCCACCGGCCGGACCGTCGCCGACAGGCCGATACGGCGGGCGGGCCGCGGCAGCAGTTCGTCCAGCCGCTCCAGGGACACGGCGAGATGTGCGCCGCGCTTGGTCCCCGCGACGGCGTGCACCTCGTCCAGGATCACCGTCTCGATACCGGTCAGGGCGTCGCGCGCGGCAGACGTGAGCATCAGGAACAGCGACTCGGGCGTGGTGATGAGGATGTCCGGCGGCTTGGTCGCCAGCGACCGCCGCTCGGCGGCGGGGGTGTCGCCGGAACGGATACCGACGCGCACGTCCGGCTCGGGCAGCCCGAGGCGTACGGACTCCTGCCGGATGCCGGTGAGCGGGCTGCGGAGGTTGCGCTCGACGTCGACCGCGAGGGCCTTGAGCGGCGATACGTACAGCACCCGGCAGCGCTGCCTGGGATCCGCGGGCGGGGGCTCGGACGCCAGGCCGTCGAGGGCGGCGAGAAAGGCGGCCAGGGTTTTCCCGGAGCCGGTCGGGGCCACGACCAGGACGTCGGATCCCTCGGAGATGGCCTGCCAGGCGCCTTCCTGCGCCGCGGTGGGCGCGCTGAAGGCCCCGGCGAACCAACCGCGGGTCGCGGGGGAGAAGGAGTCGAGTGCAGTCCTGGCCATGCCCACCATCGTGCACCCGACCACTGACAACGGGTGTCCAGACCGTGGATGCGCAGGTCAACGGCGTGTGGGACGGGCGCAGAATGGCTTTATGGCGACGGAGGAGCGAAAGGTTCGTGAGGCCGAAGAGGCACAAGAGGTAAAGGAGGCCAGGGAGTCGGGTGAGACGGAGGAGGTGGGGCAGACGCGGGAGACAGCTGCCGGGGAGGAGGAGTGGGCGCGGCACTGGCAGTACCCGGGAGTGCCCGGCCTCGACCTGCTGCGGGCCCGTTACGTGCGCCACTCCTTCTCGCGCCACAGCCATGAGGGATTCGTCCTCGGCGCGGTCTTTCGCGGGATCGAGGACGTGGTCATGCCGCAGGGCACGATCAAGGCGCGCCCCGGCACCGTCGTCATGATCAACCCGGAGGTGCCGCACTCCGCCCGCGCCGGTGTGCCCGAGGGCTGGTCGTACGCCACCTTGTACCCCTCGACGCAGGTGGTCGCCGGCATCGCCGACGAGACGACGAGCCTGCGGGGAACGGCCGGTTTCGCGGAGACCATCGTCGAGGACGCCGACACCGCGCGGCTCATCCGCGCGGTCCACCGGGCGGCCGAGGAGGGCAACGCGCTCGCCGCCGACAGCGTGCTCCGTATCGCGGTGGCCAGGCTGCTGCGCCGGCACGGCCAGAGTCTTCCCGCACGCGCGCCGAGCGCGGCCGGCGCCCGCACGGCGGCCCTCGCGAAGAGCCTCCTGGAGGAGCGCATGACCGGGCCGCCTTCCCTGGAACAGCTGGCGCACGAGCTCGGGACCGGTCCGTTCGCGCTCCTGCGCGCGTTCAAGTCGGCGTACGGCATGCCGCCGCACACCTGGCTCACCAACGCGCGCGTGCGCACCGCCCGGCGGCTCCTGGAGGCCGGGACGGCGCCCGGGGAGGCCGCCGCCGCGGTCGGGTTCAGCGACCAGCCGCATCTGAACCGGCACTTCACCCGGATCGTCGGGGTGCCGCCCGGTGCCTACCAGCGGGAGCGCGCAAGAACGTACAAGACCGGTCGCGCCCGCCCGTCGTAGTGTCCCGGACGTGGCAGAACACACAGCATCCCCAGCGATACGTACAGAACCACCCGCGGCCAAACCGGACAGCGCCGTCGTCCGTGACGCGCTCGGCGTGGGCGTCGCCGTCGGACTCTCCGGCTTCGCCTTCGGCGTGACCTCCGCGGGGGCGGGTCTCAGCCTCCTCCAGACGTGCGCGCTCAGCCTCCTCGTCTTCACCGGGGCCTCGCAGTTCGCGCTCGTCGGGGCGCTCGCGGTGGGCGGCAATCCGTTCACCGCCGCCGCGGGGGCCTTCTTCCTGGGCGTGCGCAATGCCTTCTACGGACTGCGGCTGTCCCAGCTGCTGGCGCTCCCGCGTTCCGTACGTCCCTTCGCCGCGCACTGGGTGATCGACGAGACGACGGCCGTGACGCTCGCACAGCCCTCCCGCCGCAGCGCCCGGCTCGGCTTCACCGTCACAGGGCTGACTCTGTACGTCCTGTGGAACCTCACCACCCTGATCGGCGCACTGGGCGCGGAGGCCATCGGCGACACCGACGCGTGGGGCCTGGACGCCGCCGGTCCCGCCGTCTTCCTCGCCCTGCTGGCGCCCATGCTCCGCAGCGGCACGGAGCGGGCCGTCGCGGGGCTCGCGGTGCTTCTGGTCCTCGGGTTCCTGCCGGTGCTGCCGGCGGGGGTGCCGGTGCTCGTGGCCGGGCTCGCCGCGCCCGCCGTGCTTTGGGTCCGGGGCCGCGGGGCACGCCGTACCGCGAAGGAGGCGGGACGATGAGCGTCTGGATCGCGATCGGCGCCACCGCCGTCGGCTGCTACCTCGTCAAACTGCTCGGCCTGCTGGTGCCGGCCGGGGCCCTGGAACGCCCGCTGGTGAAGCGCCTGGCCGCTCTCCTGCCGGTGGCCCTGCTCGCCGCGCTCACCGCCCAGCAGACCTTCGGTACCGGTCAGCAGCTGGTGCTGGACGCGAGGGGTGCCGGTCTCGCGGCGGCAGCGCTCGCGCTCGTCCTGCGCGCCCCCTTCCTCGTCGTGGTCGGGGCCGCGGTGGTCGTCACGGCGGGTGTGCGGGCGATCGCCGGCTGACACCCGGCGCTGCGGCACATCGCCAGGAGTGCGGACGCGGGCCTGGGCAACGCCCTGGAAGGCCCGTGCCCGTCACTCCTCGGTGCCCGTGGACAATGTGCCGCGACATCGAACGGATTCTCCCATTCCGTAGCGCCCGGAAGAGGCCGTGCCGCTGCGTCTCCTGCTGCGCCGCCGTACCGCTCGACTGCGAGCCGCCCGAGGACCTCGCGCACCTCGTCGGCAAGGAGCGCGGCGCCGAGGTGCGGATGCCGCTGTCGCGGCCGCAGGACCCGAGCGCGTGCCGGAAGGGGCCCGTACCGCCACCGGGATCCTGCGCGTCACGCGCGCGTGCGGCCTGCCGCCCGGGCGGCAGGCCCGACGGCGTACTGCCCGGACTCCATCTCTCACGCTCCGGCGGGAACAGCCGCAAGAGCGCCGCACTGATCGACCCGGCCGAAGACCGCCCGGTACTCCTCGGCACCCCTCCGCACGTTCCTCGCGCGGCGGCAGGAGCGCCGTGCCACCGCGCCGTGCCCGGCCCGCACCCCGGCACCGTCGGCAGCCGGCTCGCGAAGACCGGCGCGCGGACCGGCATCGGCCCGGCCTCCCCGCGCGGCGTCGCCCTCGCCGCCCGCTGCTGCGGGAAGCCGCCCCGCCGGGATCAGCCGACGGCGCGTCCGTACGCCCGTAGCGTCAGCAGCGCGTCGATCGTCACGATCGGACGCGACTCCAGCACGGCCCCCGGTGCCCGTTCCCGCCGGCGGACCGGCCAGCCCCCGTCCTCCCGCTGCTCGGCCGCGAGGAAGTCCAGCGAGCGGCTCATCTCCTCGTCGGTGAACCAGCCCCGGGCGAGCGATCCCGGCGTACGGGCGTAGTCGTACGGGAAGTGGTGCTCGCCCGGGGCGTATCCCGCCGCGACCGGCTGCTCCCCGGCCCGTGCCGGATCCAGCACCACGAGCCGCTGATCGCGCACGAGACGGCCGAGCCGGTCCGCGGCGGCCCCGGCCCGCGTCCGGTCGGGCACGCCGTCCAGGAAGGCGACCGCGGCCTGGACCTCACAGGGGTGGGACTCCTCCAGCGCCTCGATCGCGGCCCAGCAGAAGTCGGTGGCCCTGAAGAGCCACGCGTGCCACACCTCGTTGCGGTGCAGCAGCCCCACCACGGGACCCGTCGCGAGCAGGTCGCCCGGAGGATCGTCGACGACCGGGACGAACGGCGCGGCCGGACAGCCGTGCAGCGAAGGGTGCGCGGCGGGCAGCGCCCCCTCCTTCGTCGACACACCGGACAGGTAGCGGCACAGCCGCTCCACCCGGGGGCCCTCGCACCGGCCGATGGAGTCCAGGACACGCAGCGCGTGAGCGGTGTGCGACGGCTGGCTCACGGGACCGCGCAGACCGGGTTCCAGGGCATGGCCGTAACCGCCGTCCTCGCCCTGATAGGGGGCGAGCGCCGTTTCGACCGCATCGGCACCGCCGTCCAGGAAGTGGTGGGCGAACCGCCGCTGTTCGAGCACACGGGCCGTCAGCCAGACGAAGTGCTCGGCGCGCGCGAGGGGAGATGCTCCGGATCCAGCCATGGAGACGACCGTAGGACGGAAAGCGCTGCCGGCAAGCTCTCCGGACAGGGCTGCACTCTCAGGGGCGCGATACTGGAGTCATGCGGTTGACGATTTTCTGGGAGCGGATGGCGGACCACTTCGGCGAGGCGTACGCCGATTCGTTCGCCCGCGACCATGTGATGGCGGAGCTCGGCGGCCGTACGGTGCACCAGGCGCTGGCGGCCGGATGGGACGCGAAGACCGTCTGGCGCGGTGTCTGCGCCGCGATGGACGTTCCCATGGACAAGCGCTGAGGGCAGGGGAGCGACGGAGTGTCACAGACATGGGCCAGACTGGGCCCGTGGCACCCACTGACGAGCCCGCCGGGCACGAAGACCCGCCGACCGCACCACCGCCCGCGCCCGCACCCCCCGGGGCGGACAGCGGTCCGGTCCGCATGCCCCGGTGGCTGCCGCGCGCCATGGTGCTCGCGCTCGCCCTCTACGCCTGCTTCCGGCTCGGCGACTGGGCGTTCCACCAGCTCGTCGGGCTGCTGATCAACATCCTGATCGCCTTCTTCGTGGCGCTCGCGATCGAGCCCGCCGTCGGCCGGATGGCGGCCCACGGCATGCGCCGCGGCCTCGCCACCTTCCTGGTCTTCATGGCAGTGCTCGCCGTCGGCATCGGCTTCGTCGTGCTGCTCGGCTCGATGCTGGCCGGCCAGATCATCGAGATGGTCGAGGACTTCCCCAAGTACCTCGACCAGGTGATCAACTGGACCAACCAGACCTTCCATACGGAACTCTCCCGGGTCGAGGTCCAGGACAGCCTCCTGAACTCCGACTGGCTGCGGAGGTACGTACAGAACAGCGCCACCGGCGTCCTGGACGTGTCGGCGACCGTGCTCGGCGGACTGTTCCAGTTCCTGACGATCTTCCTGTTCTCCTTCTACTTCGCGGCAGACGGACCACGGCTGCGCCGCGCCCTGTGCTCCGTACTGCCGCCGGCCCGCCAGGCCGAGGTGCTGCGCGCCTGGGAGATCGCCGTCGACAAGACCGGCGGCTACATCTACTCGCGCGGTCTGATGGCGCTCATCTCCGGAATCGCGCACTACGTCCTGCTGTGGGTTTTCGACGTGCCGTACGCGCCCGCGCTCGCGGTGTGGGTCGGTCTGGTGTCACAGTTCATTCCGACGATCGGTACGTATCTGGCGGGCGCACTGCCGATGCTGATCGCCTTCACCGTCAACCCCTGGTACGCCCTGTGGGTGCTCGGATTCGTCCTCATCTACCAGCAGTTCGAGAACTACGTACTGCAGCCCAAGCTGACCGCGAAGACCGTCGCCATCCACCCGGCGGTCGCCTTCGGTTCGGTCGTCGCGGGCACGGCGCTGATGGGGGCCGTCGGCGCGCTGATCGCGATTCCGGCGATCGCGACACTGCAGGCGTTCCTGGGCGCATATGTGAAGCGGTACGCCGTGACGGACGACCCGCGCGTGCACAGCGGGCACCAGTGGCGCCGGGGCACCTCGGCTCTCGTGCACCTGCGGCGGACGCTGCACCACGAGTCCCGCGAAGAGCCCCGCGACGGCCAGGCGCCCCCGTCCTCGGACGACGACGCCTGACTGTTCCGGCCGGGCCCCGGCCCCGGTTCCGTTCGCGTACGAGCCGCCGGCGCTGTGTCAGCGGTGCTCCAGCCGCACCCGCGGCAGCGCCCCGCGCAGCCAGGACGGCAGCCACCACGCGCGACGCCCGAGCGGCCGCATCACCGCGGGCACGATCAGGCAGCGGATGACGACGCCGTCCAGCAGGATCGCGACCGCCAGGCCGAGGCCGAACTGCTGGGGCATCCGGTCCGGGCTGGACACGAACGCCGCGAACACCACGGTCATGACGGCCGCGGCCGCCGTGATCACCTTGCCGGTCGCCGCGAGCCCCTCACGCACCGCCTCCGCCGCGTCCCCGGTGCGTTCCCACTCTCCTGGACGCGGGAGAGCAGGAAGACCTCGTAGTCCATGGAGAGCCCGAAGACGATCGCGAAGATCATGACCGGAATGAACGCCTCGATGGGACCGGGCCCGACGCCGAACCACCCGTGCTGGAAGACCAGTGTGATCACGCCGAGCGCCGCCCCGATGCTGATCGGATTGAGCAGCGCGGCCTCGACGGGGATCAGGACCGACCGGAACACGACGAGCAGCAGCGCGGAGACCCCCACGACGATCGCGACGAACAGCGGCATCCGGTCCGGGACCGTCGCGGCGAAGTCCTCGGTCGCGGAGGTGGACCCGCCGACCAGAAGATCGGCGTACCCCAGGAGTTGTGTCACAGGTGCGGGGAGCGGGGAAGGGGCGCGGTCAGCCCAGCCACCCCGGGGGATCATGCCGCTCTCGTCGGCGAGGATCACCAGCTGTGCCCGGTCGCGCACACGCAGCTTGGTCATGATCGGGCTGACGTGCGTCTTGGCGGTGGCCGGGCTGAGCACCAGGCGCTGGGCGATCTCGTCGTTCGACAGTCCGGCGCCGACCAGGCCCATCCAGGACGACATCGGGGCGCAGCTCGCGGGCGGGCGCCAGGGCCTGGTTGCCGTCGGCCGCCTCGCCGACCACCTCGATGTCGTCCCCGTCGTCGAGGGTCGAGCGGGACCCGGCCCGTACGAGCGTCTGGTCGTCGGCCAGCATCACGCGGATCACGCACCGCCCCGGCCGGGATGCGGGCCTCGACGAGGAAGCCGCTGCCGGTGTCGAGGGCGACGGCGGCGGCGAGGTGTCCCCGGGCGGCGACGGTGTAGAGCGCGTACGCGAAGGCCAGGAGCAGCAGCGGCAGGCCGACGGGGCTGACCGGGAAGTACGCCGCGCAGCACAGCAGGGTGACCACCGCGACGGGCGCCGGCCACCGCCGGCGCCACAGGAGGGCCGAGCAGCCGACGGCGATGAGCGCCCAGGCGTGCAGGAGCCGGCCGGGAGACTCGAACGCGTCCGGGTCGCGCACCAGGGTGACGACGACCGTGACCAGGGCGGCACCGGTCGCGACGCCGAGCGTCACGGTGCGCCGGGGGAGGGCCGGGACCCGGAGGGCAGGCGGGCAGAGGGCCCCGGGACGGTCGGCGTGGTGCGCTTGACACTGAAATCGAACATCCATTCTCATGGGATTCCGGCCGTGAAGCCGCAAGGGCTGCCCGCGGTTATCCACAGGTCAGGACGGCGTCGGGACGCGTTGTCAGTGGCAGGAGATAGCGTCTTTGACGTGAAGCGATCGACACAAGCAAATCGGGTGGAACCCATGGCAGGCACCGACCGCGAGAAGGCGCTCGACGCCGCGCTCGCTCAGATTGAACGGCAATTCGGCAAGGGCGCGGTGATGCGTCTCGGCGACCGGCCGAACGACCCCATCGAAGTGATCTCCACCGGCTCGACCGCGCTGGACATCGCACTCGGCGTCGGCGGGCTGCCGCGCGGCCGTGTGGTGGAGGTGTACGGACCGGAATCCTCCGGTAAGACGACACTGACGCTGCACGCCGTGGCCAACGCGCAGAAGGCCGGCGGCACCGTCGCCTTCGTGGACGCCGAGCACGCGCTCGACCCCGAATACGCCAAGGCGCTCGGCGTCGACACGGACAACCTGATCCTCTCCCAGCCGGACACCGGCGAGCAGGCGCTCGAAATCGTGGACATGCTGGTCCGCTCGGGCGCCATCGACCTCATCGTCATCGACTCCGTCGCGGCCCTGGTGCCGCGAGCGGAGATCGAGGGTGAGATGGGCGACTCGCACGTCGGTCTCCAGGCCCGGCTGATGAGCCAGGCGCTGCGCAAGATCACGGGTGCGCTGCACCAGTCCGGGACCACGGCGATCTTCATCAACCAGCTCCGCGAGAAGATCGGCGTGATGTTCGGCTCGCCGGAGACCACGACCGGTGGCCGGGCGCTGAAGTTCTACGCCTCGGTACGACTCGACATCCGCCGCATCGAGACCCTCAAGGACGGCACGGACGCGGTCGGCAACCGCACCCGCGTCAAGGTCGTCAAGAACAAGGTCGCGCCGCCGTTCAAGCAGGCCGAGTTCGACATCCTCTACGGGCAGGGCATCAGCCGCGAGGGCGGCCTGATCGACATGGGCGTCGAGCACGGCTTCGTCCGCAAGGCGGGTGCCTGGTACACGTACGAGGGCGACCAGCTCGGCCAGGGCAAGGAGAACGCCCGTAACTTCCTGAAGGACAACCCCGATCTCGCCGACGAGATCGAGAAGAAGATCAAGGAAAAGCTGGGCGTCGGCGTCAAGCCGGTGGTTCCGGGGGCAGAGCCCGGCGCGGACGCGGCGGTCGGCACCCCGGCCGCGGCCGACGGTGTGAAGGCGGTACCGGCTCCGGCGACCAAGGCCAAGACGGCCAAGCCCGCGGCAGCCAAGAGCTAGACCGTGACCCGGAGGACGGACTGGCCGGGAAGCGCAAGCGAAGGCATGGACGCCGAGGGGAGCGGCAGCCCCGGCCCGTCGAGGGCCGGCAAGGGGCTGCCGCCCCAGGACCCCGGTGAGCAGGCGCGGGCCATCTGCCTGCGCCTGCTCACCGGGACCGCGCGCACCCGCAGACAGCTCGCGGACGCACTCCACAAGCGGGGCATCCCGGACGAGGTGTCGGACGAGGTGCTGTCCCGCTTCGAGGAGGTCGGACTCATCGACGACGCGGCCTTCGCGGACGCCTGGGTGGAGTCCCGCCACCACGGCCGGGGCCTCGCCCGGCGGGCGCTCGCACGGGAGCTGCGGAACAAGGGCGTGGACCCCACCCTGATCGACGACGCGGTGGGCCGGCTCGACTCCGACCAGGAGGAGGAGAGGGCCCGCGAGCTCGTGGCCCGCAAACTCCGCTCGACCCGGGGCCTGGAGCGCGACCGCCGGCTGCGCCGCCTCGCCGGCATGCTGGCTCGCAAGGGCTACCCCGAGGGCATGGCCCTGCGGGTGGTCAGACGTGCCCTGGAGGAAGAAGGCGAGGCCACGGACGACGACCTGGGCTACGACCCTCTCTAGACCGGGCGCCCGCCGTGACGGGCCGGCCCGGACCGGGTGCCTCCGGGCACCGGTTCCGCGGCCCCGCGCGAGGGGAACCCCCGGTCGAAGACGCAGGTCCACTCCTGTGCACCCCCTATGGGCACACTGCGCACAGGAGAGAGCGCGGGCATGGCACAGGACCCCGGCGGTACCGGGATCGCGGGTCTCACCGCCCCCAAGGCGTCGGCGCAGCCGCGCCGCCGGAAGATCCTCCAACACCTCTCCCTCCACGGTTCCGCCGCCGCGGCGATCCTCGCCCGTATCCTCGGCCTGAACACCGGCGCCACCAGTCACCACCTCCGTGAGCCCGCCAGGTACGGCTTCTACGAGGAGACCGGAGGCAAGAGCGCGCGCCGCGAACGCTGCCGGCGGGCGGTTGCCGGGGACCGGCGTTCCCTCGCCGTGCAGCCGCTGGTGTACGCGACGGTGGCCGACGCGGCGGGATTCCTCGCCCTGGTGGCGACGGCTCTCCCGGCCGGGTGGCACTCAGGGGCGGCTCGGTGGAGGTGCAGGTGGCGACAGCCGAGCAGTGAAGCTCGGCTGTGAGCACAGCCTGACTGGTGAACACAGCAGCGCGGTAAAGGGCGTCCTCCCAGGAAGACGCGCCTTACCGCCTTCTCCTCACGGGGCGACGGGCAGCCCCGCCGCTCGCCACGCCTGGAACCCGCCGACGAGGTCCGTCGCCCGGTGCAGCCCCAGCTGCCGCAGCGAAGCGGCCGCCAGGCTCGACGCGTACCCCTCGTTGCAGATCACCACCACCCGCAGATCATGACCGGTGGCCTCCGGAGCCCGGTGGCTGCCCTGCGGATCGAGCCGCCACTCCAGCTCGTTGCGCTCGACGACCAGTGCCCCGGGAATCAGTCCGTCCCGCTCACGCAGCGCGGCGTACCGGATGTCCACCAGCAGCGCACCGGCCGCGGCGGCGTCGTACGCCTCCTGCGGCCCGATCCGGTCGAGCCCTTCGCGTACCCGCTCCAGCAGTTCGTCGATGCCGGTGGGTCCGCTGCTCACTGCCACTCCTCAGGACGCTCGACCTGCTCCAGACGCAACACCGCTCCCGTACGGCTGTAGCGCCGCATCATCGGCAGCGGCGGGTAGTACGCGTGCACCGAGACGGCGTGCTCGTCCACCGACTCGTTCAGTACCTGGTGCACATGGTGCGCGCCGAAGGCCCGTCCGCGGCCTGCCGTCAGCCGCCGCTCCCGGTCGATCCCGTCGGCGAGTCCGAGTGTTTTCCAGCCCTCCGTCGGGATGCGGGCCGCGAGCGACTCCTCCCGCAGCGTGCCCGCCGCGGTGGCGAAGGCTCCGTGCGAGCCGCCGTGGTCGTGCCAGCCGGTGCCGGTGCCGGGCGGCCAGCCGATCAGCCAGGCCTCGCTGCCCCCGGGCCCGTCGAGCCGTACCCAGGTACGGCCTCCGGGATCGAGCGGCAGGGAGGCCACCAGGAAAGCGTCGGCTGCGATGCGGCGCACGAATGCGAGCAGCTCCGAGGAAGAGGGCGAAGACGTCGCGCTCCGGGGAAGGCTTTCGGGCGCGCCGGAGGAACGTACGGAAAGAGACACGGGGACCGTCCTGAAGAAGTTCGCGAGAACGCGCGGCCGGAACCACAGCACGGCACGGCGCGAGGAGAGAAGGGCGAATCAGCAGGACACGGAACACACGCAGCCCGCGTAGCGGACGAGGTCCATATGGACCCTCCGCCACAGGCGCACGTCGGTGTCGGTCACGCTCCGGAGTAGACCACCCAGACCAGCGGCGGTCAATTGATGTCCGCGGTCCGGTCGCTCCGGTCGCTCCGGCCGGCCATGTCGGCCTGATCGGCCTGATCCGCCCGGCCGGCATGTGCGGGCTTCTCGGAGCGCTGCGGCCCCGGCCCGGCCTGCGTCGCCGCCGGTGCGCCCCCGCGCGCCGCGTCCGCAGCCGCGTACAGCTCCGCGGGCCGCACTCCGTGGAACGCCGCGACCAGATGCCCGTCGGGCCGTACCAGCAGCACGGTGTGCGCGGACGCCCCCGGGTAGCTTTCCGCGACGAGCAGTTCCGCGCGTACCGGCAGAGCCGTCACGGCCGCGGCCAGCCGGGGCATCAGCCCCGCGGTCATCCAGTGCCGCCGGTCCCACACGCCCGTCCCCGGCGCGACCAGCACCACCAGCTGCCGTCCGCGCCCCAGCCGGTCCCGCAGCCGCACCGTGGTGCCGTCGGGTGCGGTCGCCCGTACGTCCGCCACCGGCCCGCCCAGGGGCGTACCGACGAGCGTCTGCGCCTCGGTGTGCAGGGGCGTGAGCGGGGAGTGCGTGTACTCGGGCGGCGCTCCCAGCGCCCCGCGCCCCAGGTGCCCGTCCGTGAGCAGGGTGTCGTGCCCGCGCGCGGTACCGGAGAGGTACGTCCGCAGCCCGCTGCCCCGCAGTACCGGCAGCGCCTGGTCGGCGGCGCGCAGGCGCGCGGCGACCGCGGTGCGCCGCTCGGCCTGGTAGCTGTCGAGCAGCGTCTCCGAGGCCCCCAGGTGCCAGGCCTGTGCCAGTTTCCAGGCCAGGTTGTCGATGTCCCGCAGCCCCTCGTCGAGGCCCTGCGTACCGAGCGCGCCGAGCAGGTGGGCGGAGTCCCCGGCGAGGAACGCCCGCCCCACCCGCCACCTGCGGGCCAGCCGGTGGTGGACGGTGTACACGCCGGTGTCGATGAGTTCGTACGGAGGTGTCTCGCCGCGCCAGCCGCCCAGCGTGTCCCGGATCCGCGCCAGCAGGGCCTCGGGAGTGACGAGCTCACCGCGCGGCGGCAGCAGCCAGTCGAGCCGCCACACACCACCGGGCAGCGGACGGGCGGTCACTTCCTGCCCGCCGGTCCGCCACGGCGGCATGCGGTGCAGCAACGCCTCGTCCGGCCGGGGCAGTTCCGTACGCAGCGCGGCGACGGCGTGCCTCTCGACCGACGTACGCCCGGGGAAGCGGATGTCGAGGAGCTTGCGCACCGTCGACCTCGCCCCGTCGCAGCCGACCAGGAAGCTGCCGCGCCACGAGGTGGACCCGGGCTCACGCGTGTGCGCGGTGACGCCGCCGCCGTCCTGCTCGATGGTGTCGAGACGTCCGTGCGGCACGGTCCGCACCAGCTCGTGCGCCGTGACGGCGTCCCGCAGCCCGCGCGTCAGGTCGTGCTGGGGCAGGTGCACCGGGGAGGACGGACCGTCGGCGTCGCCGAAATCGACCTGCCTGATCTCCTGATTGCGCCGCATGGACCGCCATCCGGTCCAGCGCGCCCCGTCGTCACGGACCGTGGCGCAGCCGAGCCGTTCGAGCAGCTCGGCGGTGTCCGGCCGCAGGACGGCCGTACGGGCCGTGCGGGGCTCGTCCTTGCCCGCCCCCTCGTCGAGCACGACGGAGGGCACACCCTGGCCGGCGAGAGCCAGGGAGAGGGCCAGTCCGACAGGACCGGCCCCGACGACGATCACCGGGTCCACGGAGCGTCCCCTCCAGTCCGTACGGACATGCGGGAAGCGGCAGGTGGAACCCGGTGCACGATCACAGAACGTATGCAACCCACTGCGGGTGCTTGCGTCAAGTGACAGAGGCAGCGGCGCGGGGGCCGCTGCCTCACATTTCGTCAGTTCTTCTTGCCGTCAGGCCCTTCGGTACCTCCGGCCCCGCCTTCCACGCGCGGTCCCAGCGGCCCGCCGCCGGCGTCGAGCACTCCGGGAGCCTCCAGCGGTTCGGCGGCGGCGGCCGGCGCGATGCCGGTCTTGGCCCGGCGGCCGCGCTTCTCGACCCAGGTGGCGAGCGAGGACAGCGCCAGGCACATCGCGACGTAGATGGCACCCACGACGATGACGACGGGGACATACGGATTGTCGTCATTGACGATGATGTTGTTGGCCATCGTCCGGGCCGCGTACAGCAGCTCCGCGTACGTGATGATGTAGCCGAGCGAGGTGTCCTTGAGGGTCACGACCAGCTGGCTGATGATCGTCGGCAGCATGGAGCGGACGGCCTGCGGGAGCAGCAGCATCGTCATGACCTGCGACTTGCGCAGCCCCAGCGCGTACGCCGCCTCCACCTGCCCCTTGGGCACGGCGTTGACGCCCGCCCTGAGCACCTCGGCCTGGACGCACGCGTTGTAGACGGTCAGTCCGATGACCAGCGCCCAGTAGGCCGAACTCTCGCCGATGAACCCGAGGTTGTTCTTGTAGGTCAGGAACAGGACCCACATCGCGTAGATCGTGATCAGCAGCGGGACGGCCCGGAACAGCTCGATGAACCCGGCGGCCACCGCGCTGACGGCACGGTGGTCGGAGAGCCGCGCCACGGCCAGCAGCACGCCCAGGGCCAGCGACAGCACTGCCGCCACCACGAAGACCTGGAGGGTGGAGAGGACGCCGTCGCGGATGTTCGCCCGGACACCGGCGTTGTTGAAGATGTTCCACATCTCGGGCGCGAAGTAGCCGCGGTCCGCGAGCCGGTAGACCGCGAAGGCGATCAGACCGAGGACCAGCAGGGAACCGACCACGCTGTAGATGCGGTTGCGTACCCGGGCGTTGGGACCCGGGGCGTCGTACAGGACGCTCGAACTCATCGTGCGACCTCCAGGCGCCGCTCGAGCAGCCGGAAGAGACCGCTGATGGTGAAGGTGATGACCAGGTAGGCGAGAGCCACCCAGAGGAAGATCGGGGCGATGGCGAAGCCCTTGTCGCTCAGCAGCTTCTGCACCCCGAAGAGCTCGGTGACACTGAATGCTCCCGCGATCGCCGAGTTCTTGGTGAGCGCGATGAAGATGCTGCTCAGCGGCGGGATCACGGTGCGGGTGGCCTGGGGCAGGACGATCATGCGCAGGGTCTGGGAGAAGGTCATGCCCAGTGAACGGGCGGCCTCGGCCTGACCGAGCGGCACCGTGCTGACACCGGACCTGACGGCCTCGCAGACGAACGCGGAGGTGTAGAAGCCGAGCGCCAGCAGCGCCTTCGTCCACGGGTTCATGCCGGTGCCGAAGACGGCGGGCACCACGAACCAGGCGACGAGGAACAGCAGCGTCAGCGGGGTGTTGCGGAAGAGTGTGACCCAGGCGGTGCCGAAGAACCGCAGGGGCGGTACGGGAGAGACCCGGAAACCGGCCATCACGACGCCCAGCACCATCGCGAGCAGCGCACTGGCGGCGGTCAGCAGCACGGTTCCTATGAAACCGTCACGGAACTCCGGCAAGTGGTCGAGCAATACATTCACGGGGAAGTCCTCGTGGGCGGCAGCAGCAGCGGACGGGCAGGGGACACCGCGCCCCGTACGCTCCCCTCAAGCGCGTACGGGGCCCGGCAGGACACCACCGAAGACGGCGGTATCAGTAGCGCTCGAGCGCCGGCGGCTCGGTGAACGGCGAGCCGGACAGGCCGAGCGTCGCGTCGTACGCCTTCTTGTAGTCGCCGTTCTTGATGTGCGTCTCGAGCGACTTGGTGACCGCCTCGCGCAGCGCCTTGTCGGCCTTGCTCATGCCGATGCCGTACGGCTCCTTGGTGAACGGCTTGCCGAGCACCTTCAGCTTCGTCGGACGCTGGGCGGCGTAGCCCTTGAGGATCGCGTCGTCGGTCGTGACCGCGTCGACCTCGTTGTTGATGAGCTGCTGCACGCACTCGGAGTACTTCGAGAGCTCGATGGCCTTCGCGCCGTACTTCGGCTTCTTGATCTCCTGGAGCGGAGTGGAGCCGACGATCGAGCAGACCTTCTTGCCCTTGACGGAGTCGGGTCCGGTGATCGCCGTCTCGTCCTTGCGGACCAGGAGGTCGGCGCCCGCCATGAAGTACGGACCGGCGAAGCCGATCTGCTTCTTGCGCTCGTCGTTGATCGTGTACGTACCGACGTAGAGGTCGACGTCGCCCTTGGAGATGGTCGTCTCGCGGACGCCGGAGTCGACCGTCTTGAAGACGATCTGGTCGGCCGAGAAGCCGAGGTCGGCGGCGACCATCTTGGCGATCTCGATGTCGAAGCCCGAGCGCTTGCCGTCGGTGTCCTCGAAGCCGAGGTACGGCTGGTCGTTCTTGGCGCCGAAGGTGATCTTGCCGGCCTGCCGGGCCTTCTTCAGCGTCGGCGAGTCGATCTTGACGTCCTTGGCGACCGTGTACGTCGGCAGCTTGGGGGCTTCCTTGCCGCCGGTCGGGGCCTTCGGCTTGTCACCCGCGGTACCGGTGTCGCCGCCACAGGCGGTCGCGGTCAGGGCGAGCACGGCAATGGCGACAGCAGCCGTTTTGCGGAGCTTCATCGTGAACATCCCTTATGTCGTAGGTCGTGAGTCGTCAGTGGTGAAGGATCTTCGACAGGAAGTCCTTGGCCCGGTCGCTGCGCGGATTGCTGAAGAACTGGTCGGGCGTGGCCTCTTCGACGATCTTGCCGTCCGCCATGAAGACGACACGGTTGGCGGCCGAGCGCGCGAAGCCCATCTCGTGGGTGACGACCACCATCGTCATGCCGTCGCGTGCCAGCTGCTGCATGGCTTCCAGCACCTCGTTGATCATCTCGGGGTCGAGCGCCGAAGTGGGCTCGTCGAAGAGCATGACCTTGGGGTCCATGGCCAACGCCCGGGCGATCGCGACGCGTTGCTGCTGACCGCCGGAGAGCTGCGCCGGGTACTTGTCCGCCTGCGAGCCGACACCCACCCGGTCGAGCAGGGTGCGCGCCTTCTCCTCCGCCGCCTTCTTGTCCGCCTTGCGGACCTTGATCTGGCCCAGCGTCACGTTCTCCAGCACCGTCTTGTGTGCGAAGAGGTTGAACGACTGGAAGACCATGCCGACGTCGGCCCGCAGCCGGGCGAGCTCCTTGCCCTCCTGGGGCAGCGGCCTTCCGTCGATCGTGATCGCACCGGAGTCGATCGTCTCCAGGCGGTTGATGGTGCGGCACAGCGTGGACTTTCCGGACCCGGAGGGTCCGATGACGACCACGACCTCGCCACGGGCGATGGTCAGATCGATGTCCTGGAGCACATGCAGCGCGCCGAAGTGCTTGTTGACGTTGCTCAGCACGACCAGGTCGTCGGCTGCGGGCGCAGCGTCATCGGCGGCCTTGGTCACTGAAACTCCGCTCATCGGCTTCTTGCTCCGTCCTCCTCGGTTGGGAGGACCCTAGTCAGCCGCTGCGAGCAGCGTCATTACATCTGAGCTGAAATTGAGCATAACGATCCGGCCGCAACCGGACACACCGCGTGAACGGGACTCCGGGCGGGGATACCGGCTCCATAACGGAACATGCCCGTAACGGGAAGGGTCTTGACTGGAACGTGACGCATCGGCGTTTATGCCCTGAGACCAATTCATGAAGATTTCACCGGAGAGGGGGCCGACCATGAGACTGCTGCTCGTCGAGGACGACAACCACGTAGCGGCGGCCCTCTCCGCCATCCTCGTCCGGCACGGGTTCCAGGTCGTCCACGCCCGCAGCGGCGAAGAGGCGATCCAGGCGCTCCTGCCGGCCGAGAAGGAGCCCTTCGGTGTCGTGCTGCTCGACCTCGGACTGCCCGACCAGGACGGTTACGAAGTCTGCGGCAAGATCCGCAAGCGCGGCGACACCCCAGTGATCATGGTGACCGCGCGGGCCGACGTGCGCTCCCGCATCCACGGCCTCAACCTGGGCGCCGACGACTACGTCGTCAAGCCGTACGACACCGGCGAGCTGCTCGCCCGTATCCACGCCGTCAGCAGGCGCAAGGCGACGGGTGACGCGCCGGTGTCCGCCACGGCCGCCGGCACCGCCCTGCGGCTCGGCGGCGTACGCATCGAACTGCCCACGCGCCGCGTCAGCGTCGACGGCACCGAGGTCCAGCTGACCCGCAAGGAGTTCGACCTGCTCGCCCTCCTCGCGCAGCGCCCCGGCGTCGTCTTCCGCCGGGAGCAGATCATCAGTGAGGTCTGGCGTACGAGCTGGGAGGGGACCGGCCGCACCCTGGAGGTGCACGTGGCCTCCCTGCGCTCCAAACTGCGGATGCCCGCGCTCATCCAGACCGTGCGCGGTGTCGGCTACCGGCTCGTCGTCCCGGCCGCGGTACAGGGCCCGTAACCCCGCGTGCGCGCCCGCCTCCTCCCGCTGCTCATCGTCCTCCTCGCGGGCATCCTCCTCGCGCTGGGCCTCCCGCTCGCGGTCAGCGTGGCCGCCGCGCAGCAGCAGCGGGTGGTCGTCGACCGGATCGACGACACGGCGCGCTTCGCGGCGCTCGCCCAGTTCGTCACCGAGCGCAAGGACAGCGCCGAGGACGAGCGGCGCAGGACCCTGGAGACCGAACTCGACAGCTACCACGGGGTGTACGGAATCCGGGCGGGGGTCTTCTACCGCGACGGCGAATCCATGGCGAGCGCTCCCGCGAACTGGTCCGTTCCCGCGTGGGGCGAGGGCCGTGACGCCTTCCAGGAGGCGCTCTACAAGCGTCGCAGTCACGACCCGCAGCAGGTCTGGCCCTGGCAGGACGGCCGGCTGTTCGTCGCCTCGCCGGTGGTCCGGGACGGCGACGTGGTCGCGGTCGTCGTCACCGACTCGCCCACCGGGCAGATGCGTTCGCGGACCCTGTACGGCTGGGTGCTGATCGCGGCGGGCGAGGGTGCGGCGATGCTGGTCGCGGTCGGCGCCGCGTTCCGGCTGACCGGCTGGGTGCTCAGGCCCGTACGCGTCCTGGACGCGGCCACCCACGACATAGCGACCGGCCTGATGAACTCGCGCGTCGCGGCCGCGAGCGGGCCGCCGGAACTCAGGCGCCTGGCCCGGTCGTTCAACGAGATGGCGGACAACGTCGAGGACGTGCTGGAGCAGCAGCGCGCCTTCGTCTCCGACGCCTCCCACCAACTGCGCAACCCGCTGGCCGCCCTGCTCCTGCGGATCGAGCTCCTCCACCTCGACCTGCCCGGAAACGAGGAGATCGCCTCCGTCCGCACGGAGGGAAAGCGCCTCGCACAGGTCCTGGACAGCCTGCTGGACCTGGCGCTGGCCGAACACGCCCCCGCCCACCTCCGGCTGATTGACCTCGGCGAACTGGTCACCGAGCGCGTCGCCGCCTGGCACCCCCTCGCGGACGACAAGGGCGTACGCCTCGCGTACGAAGGCCCGGCGGCCGTCACCGCGTGGGGCGACCTCGTCGCGCTCTCCAGCGCCCTCGACGCGGTGATCGACAACGCCCTGAAGTTCACACCCCCGGGCGAGGAGGTCGAGGTCGCGGTCGCGCCGGACGGGGAGACCTGCACGATCACCGTCGCCGACGGCGGCCCCGGCCTGACCGAGGACGAACTCGCCCGCGTCGGCGACCGCTTCTGGCGCAGCAACCGCCACCAGAACATCAAGGGATCGGGCCTCGGCCTGTCCATCTCGCGGGCCCTGCTCCTCGCCGGCGGCGGCACCATGTCGTACGCCCGGAACGCGCCCCACGGGCTGCGGGTGACCGTGACGGTCCCCCGCACGCCCCCCACCGCCTGACCGGCCCGGCCGCCCTCGCGGCTACGGCTTGACCGACCGGTAGTAGCGCTGCGCGCCCTCGTGCAGCCGCAGCGGATCGGTGTAGATCGCGGTCCGCAGATCCACCAGCTGCGCCGCGTGCACCTCGTTGCCGATGCGGTCCCGGCTCCTTATCACCGAGCGGGTCAGCCCCTCCGTCAGCCCGGCGTCCGTACGGTCCGTGGTCACCAGCAGATTGGCCACGGCCACCGTCGGCACGGCCACCCCGCCCCGCACCTCGGAGTACGCGTCGGCGGGCATCACGGCGGACCGGTAGTGGCGGGAGGCACCACCCGCCGCGTGCAGCTCGTCGACGAGATCACCCAGCGATACGAGCCGGATCGCCATGCGCTCCGACAGGTTCCGCACGGCGCTGGTGGGCAGGCCGCCCGACCAGAAGAAGGCGTCGATCCCGCCCTCCTCCAGCAGCCGGGGCATGGTGTTGATGCCGGCGGACACCGGGACGATGTCCCGCTCGGGGTCGAGCCCGGCGGCCTCCAGCAACCGGTTCGCCACCAGCCGTACGCCCGAACCGTCCTGTCCCACCGCGACCCGCCTGCCGCGCAGATCCGCCGCGGACCGCACCTCGGAGCCCTTCTCCACGACGAGCTGCACATAGTCGTCGTACAACCGCGCACAACTGCGCAGCCGCTCCGCACCGGGCATGCGGTCCCGCTGGTACTTCGCCACGGCGTCCGCGGTGGCGATGGTGAAATCGGCCTCCCCGCTCGCCAGCCGTGCGAGGTTCTGCTGCGACCCCTCGCTGGTCCGCAGCCGCATGTCCACCTCGGGGAGATCACGGGCGAGGGACTCGCCCAGGAGTTCGCCGTAGAGCTGGTAGACCCCGGTCGTCACACCCGTACTGAACGTGATCCTCCCGCGCGGCGAGGTCTCCCCGATCGGCAGGAGCCACCACAGCAGCAGTCCGGACACCACGAAGGCGGCGACGGCCCCCTGGAGGGCGCGGCGGCGGCTGATGCCGGGGAGGACCTGGGGCATGCGCGTGATCCTGCCAGTTCACTCCCCTCGGGAACCAGGGGGTGCCCGGCCCCGTACTCTGGTGTACGAGATGAGCGAGAAGACATACGAGGTGCGCACTTACGGGTGCCAGATGAACGTCCACGACTCCGAGCGGCTCTCGGGCCTCCTGGAGGGCGCGGGATATGTCCGGGCGCCGGAGGGCGCCGACGGTGACGCCGACGTCGTCGTCTTCAACACCTGCGCGGTGCGGGAGAACGCCGACAACAAGCTGTACGGCAACCTCGGCAGGCTCGCCCCGATGAAGACGAAGCGGCCGGGCATGCAGATCGCCGTCGGCGGCTGCCTCGCGCAGAAGGACCGCGACACCATCGTCAAGAGGGCCCCCTGGGTCGACGTGGTCTTCGGCACGCACAACATCGGCAAACTGCCCGTGCTGCTGGAGCGCGCCCGCGTCCAGGAAGAGGCGCAGGTCGAGATCGCCGAGTCGCTGGAAGCGTTCCCGTCCACCCTTCCGACGCGACGCGAGAGCGCGTACGCCGCCTGGGTCTCCATCTCCGTCGGGTGCAACAACACCTGCACCTTCTGCATCGTCCCGGCGCTGCGCGGCAAGGAGAAGGACCGCAGGACCGGCGACATCCTCGCCGAGATCGAGGCACTGGTCGCCGAGGGCGTCTCCGAGATCACCCTGCTCGGCCAGAACGTCAACGCCTACGGCTCCGACATCGGCGACCGCGAGGCCTTCTCCAAGCTCCTGCGCGCCTGCGGGAAGATCGAGGGCCTGGAGCGCGTCCGCTTCACCTCGCCGCACCCGCGCGACTTCACCGACGACGTGATCGCCGCGATGGCCGAGACGCCGAACGTCATGCCGCAGCTGCACATGCCGCTCCAGTCCGGCTCGGACACGGTGCTCAAGGCGATGCGCCGCTCGTACCGCCAGGAGCGCTTCCTCGGCATCATCGAGAAGGTGCGCGCCGCGATGCCGCACGCCGCCATCTCCACCGACATCATCGTGGGCTTCCCCGGCGAGACCGAGGAGGACTTCGAGCAGACCATGCACACGGTCCGCGAAGCGCGCTTCGCACAGGCCTTCACCTTCCAGTACTCCAAGCGCCCCGGAACGCCGGCCGCCACCATGGAGGACCAGATCCCCAAGGAGGTCGTCCAGAAGCGCTACATGCGCCTGGTCGCCCTCCAGGAGGAGATCTCCTGGGAGGAGAACAAGAAGCAGGTCGGCAGGACGGTGGACGTCATGGTCGCCGAGGGCGAGGGCCGCAAGGACGGCGCCACGCACCGCCTCTCCGGCCGCGCCCCCGACAACCGCCTCGTCCACTTCACGAAGCCCGACGAGGACGTACGCCCCGGTGACGTGGTGACGGTCGAGATCACCTACGCCGCGCCGCACCACTTGCTGGCCGAGGGCCCCTCCAAGGCGGTGCGCCGCACCCGCGCGGGCGACGCCTGGGAGCGGCGCACCGCGGAGCCGGAGCAGGGCGCCGGTGTTCTCCTGGGGCTGCCGAAGATCGGCGTACCGGAGCCGCTGCCCGCGGCCACGGGCGGCTGCTCCGTCCAGTAAGCCGGTCGGCGGCCGGCCCGTGCGCCGGGGAGGACCGGGGACGCGGGCGTCCCGTGCGCGGGAGCTGCCGTACGACACTGAGGCCCCGGAGCCTCGGAACGGCGTTCCGCAGGGGTACTAGGCTTCCGGGCATGCTCGTCGCCGCCGCCGTATGCCCCTGCCCGCCGCTCCTGGTCCCCGAGGTCGCCTCCGGGGCCGCCCGGGAACTCGACGCCGCACGGGACGCCTGCGCGGACGCTCTCGGGGCGCTCGCGGCGTCCCGCCCCGACCTGCTGGTCGTGGTCGGCCCCGCGGGACAGGACGGCACCGGAACGTACCCCCGGGGGAGCGTCGGCGGCTTCCGGGGCTTCGGCGTCGATCTCGGTGTGCGCCTCGGCGCGACGGCGGAGGACGACCGGGCGAGCGCCGCGGGGCGCGAGCTCCCGGAGTCCCTCGCCGTGGGCGCCTGGCTGCTCTCCCGTACCCGGTGGGCGGACGCTCCCGTGGAGGGCCTCGGAGTCGGGGAGCGGCTTGCGAGCGGCAGGTGCGCGGACGAGGGCCGGAAACTCGCCGCACGGGCGGAGCGGGTCGCCCTTCTCGTGCTCGGCGACGGCAGCGCCTGCCGGACGCTCAAGGCACCGGGTTATCTGGACGAACGGGCCGACGGCTTCGACGCGGCAGCGGCGCGGGCGCTGGGCACGGCCGACACGGCCGCCCTGCTGGCCCTGGACGAGCACGTGGCGTACGAGCTCAAGGCGGCGGGCCGGGCCCCCTGGCAGGTCCTCGCGGGCGCCGCCGAGGGCGCCGGTCTCGACGGCCGGCTGCTGTACGAGGAGGCCCCTTACGGCGTCGGCTACTTCGTCGCCGCCTGGTCCTGAGCCCCGGGAAGCCGTCGGGAACGGAACCGTCGGGAACGTCAAAGACCCAAGCACGGCGGACGGCCGCGGAGCGACGTGCGCTCCGCGGCCGTCCGCCGTTGCCGCTTGTCAGGACACCGCGGGTCAGGGGGCCGGAGGGGGAGGCGGCGGCGCAGTGCCGGTGCCGCTCGTCCCGCCGGTCCTGTCGTCCTTGTGAGCGATGCGGTCCAGGGCCTGCTTGGCCTTGCCCGTTCCCGACTCGATCCGACTGCTGTACTTGCCCTTGGTCTTGCTGTCGACCGCCTTGGCGGCCTTGCTCAGACCCTGCTCGATCTTGCCCTCGTGCTGCTGCGCGAGATCCGAGACCTTGTCCTTCGCAGGAGCGATCTTGGCCTTCAACGAATCCAGGAAACCCATGGATCACCTTCGCTCTTCGGGGGGCTACTTATGGGCGTTCTCTCCGGCCTCGTTGTCGGCCGCCTCGTCCGCGGACTGCTGCTTGGGAATCTCGACGCCCTCCCCCTCGGCGGCTCCAGAAGTCCCGGCGCCCTTCTCGGCCGCGCCTTCCGCGGCGGCTTCTTCCGGGGAGCCGCCCGTCAGAGCGTCGGCCTGTGCCTCTTCGGGCGACGCCTCCACGACATCCTTGGACTTGCGGCGAAACCGTGCAAAAAGGCCCATATCTGCTCCATATATTACTCGTGTGGGCGAAATTCCGCGCCCGTCCGGAGCGTCTCATTGCGTCGCCCAGGGGCACCGGTCCGTAAACCGGCGGTCGGAACCTCGCAACAGGAAACGAACCCGGCCGCGTGCCGTCACGTAACTCGTTCGGGGAGGTGCCGCGGGGTTTGCGAGACTGGGGCAGTGAGAACTGCAGCTCCCGCACCGCGGGTCATCGCCGTTGTCGGCCCCACGGCAGCCGGAAAGTCCGATCTGGGCGTCGCCCTCGCCCAGCATTTCGGCGGGGAAGTCGTCAACGCCGACTCCATGCAGCTCTACCGGGGGATGGACATCGGCACCGCCAAACTGACGCCCGGCGAGCGCGGCGGCGTCCCGCACCACCTCCTCGACATCTGGGACGTGACCGAGGCTGCCAGCGTCGCCGAGTACCAGAGGCTCGCCCGCGCGGAGATCGACCGGCTCCTCGCCGACGGCCGTACGCCCGTCCTCGTCGGAGGCTCGGGGCTCTACGTACGGGGGGCCATCGACGCACTCGAGTTCCCCGGCACCGACCCGGCGGTACGGACCCGGCTGGAGGAGGAACTGGAGCTGCGAGGACCCGGCGCCCTGCACGCGCGTCTCGCCGCCGCAGACCCCGACGCGGGGCGCGCGATCCTGCCGAGCAACGGCCGGCGCATCGTCCGCGCGCTGGAAGTGATCGAAATCACCGGCAAGCCGTTCACGGCCAATCTCCCGGGCCCCGACTCGGTGTACGACACCGTCCAGATCGGCGTCGACGTCGGCCGCCCCGAGCTCGACGAACGCATCGCGGCACGCGTCGACCGCATGTGGGAGGCGGGGCTCGTGGACGAGGTGCGCACCCTGGAGGCGCAAGGGCTCCGGGAGGGGCGTACGGCCGCACGCGCCCTGGGGTACCAGCAGGTACTGGCCGCGCTGGCGGGGGAGTGCACCGAGGAGGAGGCGCGCGCCGAGACCGTGCGCGCCACCAAGCGTTTCGCCCGCCGCCAGGACTCGTGGTTCCGCCGGGATCCGAGGGTGCACTGGCTGAGCGGCGCGGCCGAGGACCGCGCGGAACTCCCGCAGCGGGCGCTGACATTGGTCGAACGAGCGGTTACAGCCTGATCACGTGATGGCATCGGGACGCTCCGCCCGTCATTCCGGTGCCCGGGCCCGTGCCATCATCAAGCTTCGATCGACCAGTGGAGTCCAAGTTGGGAGGGCGCGTGGCGATGGAAGCCGGCCCTCGTGACACAGCACAGGAAGATCCGGACCGTTTGAGCCCCGACGGGCCCGACGACCAGGACGTGGCGTCCGGGGCGGGGACGGGGCCCGAGGTCGAGGTCGAGCTGCGCCCGCAGCGGCGCCTGCGGATCTGGCAGCTCGCGCCGATCGTGGGACTCGCCGCCCTGGGCTCCCTGATGTTCGCCTTCCCCCTGGCCTTCGAGTTCGGCGACGGCGGAGCGGTCGTCGCCATGCTGGGGCTGCTGATCAGCTGCTGCGCCGCGGGCTGGGGCATGATGGCCGCCCGCCGCGTGGGACACACCTGGCCCGGCCTGCCGTCCAAGGACTCGGGCAAGCGTCCCGACTGGCGGATGATCGCGCTGTACGTCGTCGTGGGCGCCGGCCTGGTCGCGCTGGCCGTCTGGCGCGTGGCCCGCCTCCGCTGACCGCCCGTCGTACCCGCCCCGTACGATTGACGCCGTGAGCAACTCGCCGATCGCCTTCCTCAAGGGCCACGGGACCGAGAACGACTTCGTGATCGTCCCCGACCCGGACAACAGCATCGACCTGCCCCCCTCCCTCGTCGCGAAACTGTGCGACCGCAGGGCCGGCATCGGCGGTGACGGCCTGCTGCACGTCGTACGGTCCGCCGAGCATCCCGAGGCGCGTGCGGCGGCCGGGACGGCCGAGTGGTTCATGGACTACCGCAACGCGGACGGCTCGATCGCCGAGATGTGCGGCAACGGCGTCCGCGTCTTCGCCCACTACCTCCAGCGCGCGGGACTCGTCGGCGAGGGCGACCTGGCCGTCGCCACCCGCGGCGGTGTCAAGCGGGTGCACATCGCCAAGACGGAGGCCGGCGGCGACATCACCGTCTCCATGGGCCGGGCCCTCCTGCCCGGGGGCGACGTCACGGTCTCCGCGGGGGCCCGGGAGTGGCCCGCCCGCAACGTGAACATGGGCAACCCGCACGCCGTCGCCTTCGTCGACGACCTGGACCACGCCGGTGACCTGTTCACCGCCCCGTCCTTCAGCCCCGCCTCCGCCTACCCCAAGGGTGTCAACGTCGAGTTCGTCGTCGACCGCGGCCCGCGCCACGTCGCGATGCGCGTGCACGAGCGCGGCTCGGGCGAGACCCGCTCCTGCGGTACGGGCGCGTGCGCCGTGGCCGTCGCCGCGGCCCGCAGGGACGGCACCGACCCCGCCGTCACCGGTGAGCCCGTGACGTACACGGTCGACCTCCCCGGCGGGCGTCTGGTGATCACCGAGCAGCCCGACGGAGCCGTCGAGATGACGGGGCCCGCCGTGATCGTCGCCGAGGGCACCATCGCCCCGGACTGGATCACTCCGGCCCCCTAGGACCGGCAGGAAACGGCCGCCGCCCCGAGCTTCGCTCGAATGGGTGATCCGGTTCACGCTGAGCGAGAGCGGGACAGCGGGGCGTGGTGGGCTCGGTAGCATCAAGCACCGGCCGGGACGCGGGCCCACCCGTCCACCGCCGGTCGACGCTGCCGGAGGTGCCCCATGAGTGCAGAGGCCGCCCACCCAGGAGCCGCCAGCCGCAGGCGTGGCCGCACCAGACTGGACCTCCGCAGGCTCGGCCGTGTCGCCCTGCTCGGCCCCGCGTCGCGGGACCGGCTGCCCGACGCGATCGGCCACGTCGCGGACGCCCACCGCGCCCACCATCCGGACGCCGACCTCTCCATCCTGCACAGGGCGTACGTGCTCGCCGAGTCGTCGCACCGCGGGCAGATGCGCAAGAGCGGCGAGCCGTACATCACCCATCCGCTCGCCGTGACGCTGATCCTCGCCGAACTCGGGGCCGAGACCACCACGTTGACCGCGGCGCTCCTGCACGACACCGTCGAGGACACCGATGTGACGCTCGACCAGGTACGCACGGGGTTCGGCGAGGAGGTCTGCTTCCTCGTCGACGGTGTGACGAAACTGGAGAAGGTCGACTACGGCGCCGCCGCCGAACCCGAGACCTTCCGCAAGATGCTCGTCGCCACCGGCAACGACGTCCGGGTCATGTCGATCAAACTCGCCGACCGGCTGCACAACATGCGCACCCTCACCGTGATGCGCCCCGAGAAGCAGACCCGGATCGCCAGGGTCACCCGGGACGTCCTGATCCCGCTCGCCGAACGGCTCGGCGTACAGGCCCTCAAGACCGAACTGGAGGACCTGGTCTTCGCGATCCTCCACCCCGAGGAGTACGAGCACACGCGCGCCCTCATCGCGGCGGACGCCGCCGCGGGAGACCCGCTGGAGGCGATCGCGGAAGGGGTCAGGAAGGTGCTGCGGGAAGCCGGTCTGGCCGCCGAGGTCCTCGTCAGGCCCCGCCACTTCGTCTCCGTCCACCGGACCAGGCTCAAACGCGGCGAACTGCGCGGCACGGACTTCGGACGGCTGCTGGTGCTCGTCACGGAGGACGCCGACTGCTACGGCGTGCTGGGCGAGCTGCACACCTGCTTCACACCGGTGATCTCCGAGTTCAAGGACTTCATCGCGGCGCCCAAGTTCAACCTCTACCAGTCGCTGCACACCGCCGTCGCGAGCCCGGACGGCGAGGTGGCCGAAGTCCTCATCCGTACGCACCGGATGCACAAGGTGGCGGAGGCGGGCGTCGTCGCCCTGGGCAACCCGTACGCGCCGACCGAAGGCGCCGAGCCCGCCGTCGAGGACGAGCGCGCGGACCCCACCAGGCCCGGCTGGCTCTCCCGGCTGCTGGAATGGCAGGAGTCCACGCCCGACCCCGACACCTTCTGGACGTCACTGCGCGCGGACCTCGCGCAGGACCGGGAGATCACCGTGTTCCGCTCGGACGGCGCCGCGCTGGGGCTGCCGGCCGGCGCGAGCTGCGTGGACGCGGCGTACGCGCAGCACGGCGAGGCGGCGCACCGCTGCATCGGCGCCCGGGTCAACGGCCGGCTGGCGACCCTCAGCACGGTGCTGAGCGACGGTGACACGGTGCAGCTGCTCCTCGCCCACGACATCGGCTCCGGCCCCTCGCCCGAGTGGCTCGACCACGCCCGTACGCCCGCCGCGCGGATCGCCATCACCCACTGGCTTTCCGCCCATCCGCAGGACGACCCGCCCGCTCCGGGAGGCCGGACGCCGGAGCCCAGGCCGGAGGCTGCCCCCCTGGCGCCCGCCATCGACAGCCTGCTGCCCAGGAGCGCCGAGAACGCCGTCGTGGACCTCCCGGACGCGACCGTACGGCTCGCCGGCTGCTGCACGCCCGTACCGCCCGACGCCGTCACCGGCTTCGCCGTGCGCGGCGGTGTCGTCACCGTGCACCGCGAGGAGTGCCCCGCGGCGGCCCGGATGCGGGCGCGCGGGCGGGAACCGGTGGGCGTGCGCTGGCTGGCCACGGGCGACTGCCGGGTCACCCTGGTCGCCGAGTCCTTCGGGCGCCCCCGGCTCCTCGCCGACCTCACCGAAGCCATCGCCACCGCGGGCGCGGCGGTCGTCTCGGCCACCGTGGAACCGCCGAGCGAGCAGCGCGTGCGGCACACCTACACCCTCCAGCTCCCCGATGCCGCGGGGCTTCCCGCGCTCATGCGCGCGATGCGCGAGGTGCCCGGTGTGTACGACGTGAGCCGCGCCCAGCGTCCCGCCACCGCTTGACCGAACGGGCCGCTCTTTCGAGTGGAGCGGCGCGTGCGGACACGGCACGCGCGGCGGGCGCTGGTAGCGGTAGATCATGCTGCTCACCTCCCGGCGCCTGCGTACCGCCCTGCTGGCCGCCGCCTCGGCCACCCTCGTCGCCGCGACGCTCCCCGCCCCCGCGCCACCCCCGGCCCTCGGGATCGGCGATCCGCTCTTCCCCCGCCTGGGCAACCCCGGGTACGACGTTCTCGCGTACGACATCTCCTTCACGTACCGCGGCAACAACAGGAAACCACTGGACGCCGTCACGAAGATCGACGCGACGGCCACACAGCGGCTCGACCGGATCAATCTCGACTTCGCGTACGGCACCGTCGAATCGGTCGAGGTGAACGGCGAACGCGCCACGTTCGCGACGGCGGAGGAGGACCTGGTCGTCACGCCCGCCGAGCCGGTGCTCCGGGGACGGCCGATGCGGATCGTGGTCCGGCACACCAGCGACCCCGACCCCGGGGGACGTGAGGACAGCGGCTGGGTGCGCACCCGTGACGGCCTGGCGATGGCGAACCAGGCCGACGCGGCGCACCGCGTCTTCCCGTGCAACGACCACCCCGCCGACAAGGCGCTCTTCACCTTCCGTGTCACCGTGCCCAAGGGCATGACGGCGGTCACCAACGGACTGCCGGCGGGAAAGCGCGGGAACCCCGAGAACTCCGGGAACACGGCCGGCGCCGCCACCTGGGCATACCGGACCAGCCACCCCATGGCGACCGAACTCGCCCAGGTCTCCGTCGGCCGGTCGGCCGTCGTGCACAGAACCGGGCCGCACGGGCTGCCCGTACGCGATGTCGTGCCCGCCGCGGAACGCGCGCGGCTCGAACCGTGGCTGAAGAAGACGCCGGCGCACCTGAAGTGGATGGAGCGGCAGGTCGGCCGCTACCCCTTCGAGACGTACGGGGTGCTCGTCGCCGACGCGGAGACGGGATTCCAGCTGGAGACCCAGACGCTGTCGCTCTTCGAGCGCTCGCTGTTCACCCGTCCCGAGCTGCCCGAGTGGTACGTCGACTCGATCATGGTGCACGAACTGGCGCACCAGTGGTTCGGCAACAGCGTCTCGCCGCGCTCCTGGTCCGACCTGTGGCTGAACGAAGGGCACGCCTCCTGGTACGAGGCGCGGTACGCCGAGGAACACGCCGAGCAGTCGCTGGAGGCGAGGATGCGCGAGGCGTACGCGCAGTCGGACGAGTGGCGGGCAGAGGGCGGCCCGCCCGCCGCTCCCCGCAGCCCCGTGCCGGGGCAGAAGGTCAGCCTCTTCAGGCCGGTCGTCTACGACGGCAGCGCACTGGTGCTGTACGCGCTGCGCCAGGAGATCGGTGAGGACGCCTTCGGACAGCTGGAGCGGCGGTGGGTGCGGGACCACCGGCACGCCACCGCGACGACCGGTGACTTCACGAGCCTCGCATCGCGGATCGCGGGGCGGGACCTGTCCGGTTTCTTCCACGCGTGGCTGTACGGGAAGAAGACGCCGGCGATGCCCGGGCATCCCGACTGGCGGAGCGGGCATAAACCGGAGTGACGGCCCGGGGCGCCCCGTGCCACTATCGACGGACCGGCGCGACGGGCCGGCGGCGCAGCCGGGACGGAGACCTCCTGACACTTCGGGAATCTTCCGGGCACGTGACGCGTTGTGATCGGTGCAACCTACTTTTCTAGCGACGTAAGGATCCAATGACCTCCTCTTCTTCCGCTTCCAAGGACGCACAGAGCTTCACGGAGAACCTGACCGAGAGCCTTCGGGCCGATGCCCTGATGGAAGAGGACGTCGCCTGGAGCCACGAAGTCGACGGGGAGCGGGACGGCGACCAGTACGAGCGCTCGGACCGCGCGGCGCTCCGACGGGTGGCCGGCCTCTCCACCGAGCTCGAAGACGTCACCGAGGTCGAGTACCGGCAGCTGCGCCTGGAGCGTGTGGTGCTGGTCGGCGTCTGGACCTCCGGCACCGTGCAGGACGCCGAGAACTCGCTGGCCGAGCTGGCGGCTCTCGCGGAGACCGCGGGCGCCCTGGTGCTCGACGGCGTCGTGCAGCGCCGTGACAAGCCGGACCCGGCCACCTACATCGGCTCGGGCAAGGCGATCGAGCTGCGCGACATCGTGCTCGAGACCGGAGCCGACACCGTCGTCTGTGACGGTGAGCTCAGCCCCGGCCAGCTCATCCACCTCGAAGACGTCGTCAAGGTGAAGGTGGTCGACCGCACCGCCCTGATCCTGGACATCTTCGCCCAGCACGCCAAGTCCCGGGAGGGCAAGGCACAGGTCGCGCTCGCGCAGATGCAGTACATGCTGCCGCGACTGCGCGGCTGGGGTCAGTCGCTGTCCCGGCAGATGGGCGGCGCCGGTGCCGGCGGTGGCGGCGGTATGGCCACCCGCGGTCCCGGTGAGACCAAGATCGAGACCGACCGGCGCCGGATCCGCGAGAAGATGGCGAAGATGCGCCGGGAGATCGCGGAGATGAAGACCGGCCGCGACATCAAGCGCCAGGAGCGCAAGCGCAACAAGGTGCCTTCGGTCGCGATCGCCGGATACACGAACGCCGGAAAGTCCTCGCTGCTCAACCGCCTGACGGGCGCGGGTGTGCTGGTGGAGAACGCGCTGTTCGCCACCCTCGACCCGACCGTGCGCCGTGCGGAGACACCCACCGGGCGGGTCTACACGCTCGCCGACACCGTCGGGTTCGTACGGCATCTGCCGCACCACCTCGTCGAGGCGTTCCGCTCCACCATGGAGGAGGTCGGCGACTCCGACCTCATCCTGCACGTGGTGGACGGTTCCCACCCGGCGCCGGAGGAGCAGCTGGCGGCCGTACGCGAAGTGATCCGTGACGTCGGTGCGCTGGACGTGCCCGAGATCGTGGTGATCAACAAGGCGGACGCGGCGGACCCGGTCGTACTGCAGCGGCTGCTGCGCATCGAGCGTCACGCGATCGCGGTGTCGGCCCGTACGGGCGCGGGCATGGCGGAGCTGCTGGCGCTCATCGACTCCGAGCTGCCCCGGCCCGAGGTCGAGATCGAGGCACTCGTGCCGTACACGCAGGGCGGTCTGATCTCGCGGGCACACGCCGAAGGCGAGGTCATCTCCGAGGAGCACACCGGGGAGGGCACGCTCATCAAGGTGCGGGTGCACGAGGAGCTGGCGGCGGACCTGGCGCCGTACGTACCGGTGGCTCACTGACCGCGTCCGGGCCGTAGCGCGACCGTACGGCAACCGAGCCCGGAGCAAGCCCGAAGGCCCGCCCCCTCGTCGCGAGGGGGCGGGCCTTCGGCTTGCCCGGGGCCACGCCCGGGGAGGACCTGCTGGCCTACTGGTTGGCGAACTTCCCGCTCACCGAGTCGTAGATCCCCTTGGCCTCCTCGCCCAGGCGAGGACCGGCCAGCCAGCCGGCGGTCACCGGACCGATCGAGGTGTTGGAGACCAGCGCGGGCTTGCCGTCCCGGCCGAGAGCCGTCCAGCCGCCACCGGAGGAGCCACCGGTCATGGTGCAGCCGATGCGGTACATCGTCGGGTCGCCGGTGCTGATGGACAGACGGCCCGGCTTGTCGGCGCACTCGAGCTGCTTCTGGCCGTCGAAGGGCGGGGCGGCCGGGTAGCCGGTCGCCGTCATGCTCGCGATCTCCGGCGCGGCCGGTGCGTCGAACTCCACCGGGAGGGCCGAACCGACCGTCTCCTCCAGGGACTTGCCGCCGCCCTTCTCCGGGGTGACGTGCAGTACCGCGAAGTCGTACGGGGCGCCTTCGCCGCCGGTCGGGCCGCCCTGGGCGATCCACTGGTCGGACGTCTGCGCCCAGTCGCCCCACCACACGCCGTGCGGGGTGATCTCGTCCCGGGGCGCGTCACCGATCTCGGCGGCCGGCCTGTCGGTGTTGTTGTACGACGGGACGAAGGCGATGTTGCGGTACCAGCCGCCCTTCTTGCCCGCGTGCACGCAGTGCCCGGCGGTCCACACCATGTTGGACTTGCCGGGATGAGCCGAGTCCTGGATGACGGTCGCGGAACAGACCATCGAGCCCTCGGGCCCGTCGAAGAAGAGCTTCCCGGCCTCGGGGGCGCTCGTGGTGTACGGGGTCTTCAGGGGCTGTGCCTGGACGGGCGCGGGCGTCGGGTCGGTCACCCCCTGGTCGCCGGAGATGTCATTGCCCACCGGCCTGTCCGGCTGCTCCGCGTCCCGCATCCGGGCCGGGTCCCAGAGGTCCTCGATGATCGGGTTGATGTAGTCCTCGGCCTCGCGGAGCCAGTCGTCCTTGCTCCAGTCCTTCCAGGCGCCGCCCTTCCACTTGTCCAGGTCGACGCCGTGCTTCTTGAGCTCGTCCTTCAGGTGGTCGGGAATGACGATCTTGCCGTCGGCGGCCTGGCCGGCGGAGGCGCTCGGCTCGCCGCCCGCGTTGTCCTCGCCCGGCCCGCAGGAGGTGACGGTCAGGGCGAGGGCAGCGGCAAGCCCGACCGCGGCCAGTGCAGGGGAGGTTCGGCGACGCGCGCTCCTCCCGCCACGTGCTGCGAAGGTCGGGCGAATGGGTCGCATGTCGTGATCCCCCTGGGACTTCGAAATCTTCTTCGGCGAACTCTCTGCACATGCCGCTCACCCCGACGGCGGAGCTCCGGGGCCGGCGTGCGGACCCCACTATGCCGGTGCCGTCGAAGACGGCGCGCGGCAGGGCCGTGGTTCCCCCGACGTAAGGATCTTCCGATTGCCCGTGATCCCCCGGCGTCACTGTCGTTGGTACGTACGGGGAACGCAGGGTCAGTGTTCAGCGCCGACGGGCGACGGACCTGCGGAGAACTGCGACAGAACCTTCACCGCGGGAGGACCGACAGACGTGGCCGTGACCGAACCTGCCACTGCGGTGCTGACTGCCGCGCACGAGGGGATCCTCCGTCGCCAGTCACTGCGTGAATCGGCGGCGCGCACCTACGCGCGGTCCCTGCCCATCGTTCCCGTACGGGCGCGCGGGCTGACGATCGAGGGGGCGGACGGGCGCCGGTACCTCGACTGCCTCTCGGGCGCCGGGACCCTGGCGCTCGGGCACAACCACCCCGTGGTCCTGGAAGCGATCAAGAAGGTCATCGACTCGGGGGCCCCGCTCCATGTGCTGGACCTCGCGACCCCCGTCAAGGACGCGTTCATCACCGAGCTGTTCGCGACCCTGCCGCGCGGACTCGCCGACGACGCACGGGTCCAGTTCTGCGGTCCCGCGGGTACGGACGCGGTCGAGGCCGCGCTCAAGCTCGTACGCACCGCCACCGGCCGCAGCGGACTGCTGTCCTTCACCGGGGCGTACCACGGCATGACGGCGGGCGCCCTCGACGCCTCGGGCGGTGCGCAGGACGTACGGGTGACACGCCTGCCCTATCCGTACGACTACCGGTGCCCCTTCGGGGTGGGCGGTGAGCGCGGTGCCGAACTCTCCGCCCGCTGGACCGAGAACCTCCTCGACGATCCGAAGGGCGGGGTGCCGTCCCCGGCCGGCATGATCCTCGAACCGGTACAGGGGGAGGGCGGCGTGATCCCCGCACCGGACGACTGGATGCGGCGCATGCGCGCGATCACGGCGGACCGCTCCATCCCGCTGATCGCCGACGAGGTGCAGACCGGAGTCGGCAGGACCGGCACCTTCTGGGCGGTCGAGCACAGTGGCGTCGTGCCCGATGTGATGGTCATGTCCAAGGCCATCGGCGGCAGCCTTCCGCTGGCCGTCGTGGTCTACCGGTCCGGCCTCGACGCCTGGGAGCCGGGTGCCCACGCCGGTACGTTCCGCGGCAACCAGCTCGCCATGGCGGCGGGCGCCGCCACCCTGGCGTACGTACGCGAGAACCGGCTCGCCGACCGCGCCGCCGTGCTCGGCGCACGCATGATGAGCCAGTTGCAGGGACTGGCCGCCGACCACCCCTGCATCGGGAACGTACGCGGCCGGGGGCTGATGATCGGCGTCGAACTCGTCGACCCCGACTCCGGAAACCGTACGTCCACGGGCGTCCCCCCGGCAGCGCCCGCCCTGGCCGCCGCAGTCCAGCAGGAGTGTCTGAAACGCGGACTCATCGTCGAACTCGGCGGCCGTCACGCCGGCGTCGTACGCCTGCTGCCTCCCCTCACCCTCACCGATGGACAGGCCACGGCCGTCCTCGACCGTCTGGCCGACGCCCTGTCGGCCGCCGAGCGCTCCCCGTACCACCGGCAACAGACCGGGCTGTCGCACTGACCCCGGACCTCGTCACAAGGAAGACCCCCGTGAACCCCACTCCCGCATCCGATGCGTCCGAGGCCGAAGAACCTTCCACCACCCACGACCGAGGACAGGGCGGTACGTGCGCCCGCCTCGTCGTCGACGAGGCCAAGGTGCCCCGGCAGAAGGGCGGTGACCACGGGGAGCAGCGCACGCCGGGGCCCGGCACACGCCCGCAGGCCGCGGACGCGGACCTCCTCGACCACCCCGACCCGCACGCGGCAGCGGAGGCGGCAGCCGTCGAGAACCTGCTGCGCTGCTGGGTCCGGGAGAGCGACATCACCGAGCCCCTCGGACCGGTCCTGCGCATCCCGCTCGACGCCAGCGGCACCGCACTGCTCGTTCCCGTCCGCTACTGGTCGGCCACCGGATGGCACCGCTTCGGCATGCCGGTCCTGGAAGGCGGGCCGCAGGGCGCACCGCCCGTCGACGCCGTCACGGTCGCCGCCCTCCTGGGCCGCGAGGCGGGGCAGCGCGAAGGAGCGGACCTGGTGGGCCGGGTCGCCGACTCGGTGCGGCGCACCGCCGGGTTCATCGCCGCCCGCCGCCGGAGCCCCGGCCCCGCCGAAGAGGCGGACCTGTTCCTCAGCGCGGAGCAGTCCCTTCTCCTGGGGCATCCGCTGCACCCCACCCCCAAGAGCCGCGAAGGGCTCTCCGACGCCGAAGCGCTCCTGTACTCACCCGAGCTGTACGGCTCCTTTCCGCTGCACTGGATGGCTGTCGACCGGTCCGTACTCGCGGGGGACTCCGCCTGGACCGAGCGTGGCCGTACCGTCCCCGTCGAGCAGCTCGCCGTGCGGCTGGCCGACGGCCTCCGACTGCCCGACCACACGGTCCCCCTGCCCCTCCACCCCTGGCAGGCCCGCGAGCTCAGGCACCGGCCCGCCGTCGCGGCGCTCCTTGAGCAAGGTCTCCTCCACGACCTCGGCCCTCATGGCGCTCCGTGGCACCCCACCTCCTCCGTCCGCACCGTGCACCGCCCCGGTTCGCCCGCCATGCTCAAGCTCTCGCTCGGCGTGCGCATCACCAACTCCCGTCGTGAGAACCTCCGCAAGGAACTCCGCCGCGGTGTCGAGGTGCACCGGCTGCTGCGCGGCGGACTGGCCGAGGAATGGCAGTCCGTCCACCCTGGCTTCGACATCGTCCGCGACCCGGCCTGGCTCGCCGTGGACACGGTGGACGGCGAACCGGTTCCGGGCTTCGACGCCCTGCTGCGCCACAATCCGTTCGGCTCCGGTGACGACGCCGTCTGCATCGCGGGCCTCACCGCTCCGAGGCCCTGGCCCGGCCGGGCCGGCATGTACTCCCGCCTTGCCGACATCGTCGCCCGTCTCGCCGCCCGCACCGGCCGGCCCGCCGCGGCCGTCGCCGCCGAGTGGTTCCTGCGCTACCTCGACCATGTCGTGCGCCCGGTGCTCTGGCTGGACGGCACGGCAGGAGTCGCCCTGGAGGCCCATCAGCAGAACACCCTGGTCCTCCTCAACCCCGACGGCTGGCCCGTCGGCGGCCGCTACCGCGACAACCAGGGCTACTACTTCCGCGAATCCCACCGCGCCGGCCTCGAACGCCGCCTCCCCGGCATCGGTACCACCAGCGACACCTTCGTCACCGACGCCGTCACCGACGAACGCTTCGCCTACTACCTCGGCATCAACAACGTCTTCGGCCTGATCGGAGCGTTCGGCGCCCAGCGGCTGGCCGACGAACGCGTCCTGATTGCCGCGTTCCGCCAGTTCCTCGGGAAGAACACCGCCCTCGGCTCCCCGCTGCCCGCACAACTCCTGGAGACCCCCAGCCTCCGCTGCAAGGCCAACCTGCTCACCCGGCTGCACGGCCTCGACGAACTCGAAGGTCCGGTCGACACCCAGTCCGTCTACGTCACCATCGCCAACCCCCTTCGCACCTGAAGGAACACGCCCGCCCGAACTGCTGAGAGGAGCGTCGCCGTGCCTCCCCCCGATGCGAGCACCGACGCAGGAACCAACTCCGCTCCCCGTGCCGGATTCGGCACCGAGGACACCCTGGACCTGCGGCTGTCCGACGAGCTCGTCGCGCTGTTCGGTGACGACGGCCCGGTGACCGGCCCCCCGGCCACCGGCGGCGACCTCCTCGACACCCCCGCCGACTGGGGCCCCGTCACCACCCCAGCCGGCGTCTTCCAGCTCGTTCCCGTACGCATCGAACGGGACCTGCCGCTCATCAGCCGGTGGATGAACGACCCGGCCGTCGCCGCCTTCTGGGAACTCGAAGGGCCGCAGGACGTGACCGCCGCCCACCTGCGCCCCCAGCTCGACGGCGACGGCCGCAGCGCACCCTGTCTCGGCGTACTGGCAGGCGTCCCCATGAGTTACTGGGAGATCTACCGCGCCGACCTCGACCCGCTGGCCCGCCACTATCCGGCCCGCCCGCACGACACCGGGATCCACCTTCTCGTCGGCGGCGTCACGGACCGCGGCCGCGGCCTCGGCACCACCCTTCTCAGAGCCGTCGCCGACCTCGTCCTCGACAGCCGCCCCGCCTGTGCGCGTGTCGTCGCCGAACCGGACCTCCGCAACACCCCCTCCGTCTCGGCCTTCCTCCGGGCAGGCTTCCGCTTCTCCGCCGAACTCGACCTCTCCGACAAGCGAGCCGCACTCATGGTCCGTGAACGCACCCTGCGAAACCTGCTGTGAACAACCCGCTGCTTCTCATACACCACTCGTCCCGAATAGGTTCCACTCCGAGGAGTCCCCGTGCCGAAACCCGCCGCCGCCCATGATTTCGAGGACCCGCTTCCGCTGCTCGCTCCGCCCGAACTGAACCCCGGCACCTGGGACCTGGCAGCCCGCCGCCTCCTCGCCAAGATGCTCGGAGAGTTCGCGTACGAGGAGATCATCGAGCCGCTTCCGCAACCAGCCGGCGACCGCCACACCCTCCTGCTCGACGACGGAGGAACCCTCTCCTTCCGGGCCGGCCGGGGCGCCTACGGCAGCTGGCGGGTCGACCCCGACACGATCGAACTCCGCGACCACGCCGCCGACGCCACAGGCCGTCCCTTCGGCGACCCCCTCCGCTTCCTCGTCCTCGCCCGCCGCCTCCTCGCCCTCGACGGCGCCACCCTCGGCCACCTCATCCGCGAGCTGAGCGCCACCCTCGCCGCCGACGCCCGCCTCGGTCACACCGCCCTGCCCGCGGCGCTCCTCGCCGACCTCGGATACGCGGAACTCGAAGGGCACCAGACCGGCCATCCCTGGCTCGTACTCAACAAGGGCCGCCTCGGCTTCTCCGCCAGCGACACCGCCCACTGGGCCCCCGAAGCCCGTACACCGGCCGCGCTCCCCTGGATCGCGGTCAGCACCGACCTCGCGGGCTACCGCGGAGTCCCCTTACTCGCCACGCCGGAGCGCCTCTACGCACGCGAACTCGACGTCTCCACCCGCGAGTCGTTCGCCGCCGCGCTCCGTGCCCGCGGCCTGGATCCCCAGCGGTACCTCTATCTGCCCGTACACCCCTGGCAGTGGGACGAAGTGGTCCTGCCGCTCTTCGCACCCGCCGTCGCACAGGGCGCCATCGTGCCGCTCCCCACCGACGGTGATGTACGGCTGCCGCAGCAGTCCATCCGCACCTTCCTCAATACGAGCCGCCCCGACCGGCACACGGTCAAACTGCCGCTCGCCGTCCTCAACACGCTTGTCTGGCGGGGACTGCCCACCGAGCGGACCCTGGCGGCGCCCGCCGTCACCGCCTGGGTGCACGGGCTGCGCGACGCCGACCCCTTCCTGCGCGACGAGTGCGGAGTGATCCTCCTCGGAGAGGTCGCCTCCGTGGCCGTCGCGCACCCCCTGTACGACGGCCTCACCGAAGTCCCGTACCAGTACAAGGAACTGCTGGGCGCCATCTGGCGCGAGCCGCTCACCGGCCACCTCGCGCCGGAAGAGCGCGCCCGCACGCTGGCCTCCCTGCTCTACACGGACCCCGAAGGCCGTGCCTTCACCGCGGAACTCGTCGCCCGCTCGGGTCTCGCGTCCACCGCCTGGCTCAAGCGGCTCTTCGCCGTCCTGCTGCCCCCGTTGCTGCGCTTCCTGTACCGCTACGGCACCGTGTTCTCCCCGCACGGCGAGAACGCCATCGTCGTCTTCGACGACCACGACATCCCGGTGCGCCTCGCCATCAAGGACTTCGTCGACGACGTGAACGTCAGCGCGCAGCGGCTGCCCGAGCACGACTCCATGCCCGACGACGTGCGCGAGGTCCTCCTCACCGAGCCCCCGGCCTTCCTCACGCAGTTCATCCATTCCGGCCTGTTCGTCGGTGTGTTCCGCTATCTGGCTCCCCTCTGCGAGGAACAGCTGGGTGTTCCGGAGGACGAGTTCTGGTCACTCGTACGGGCCGAAATTCTGCGGCACCAGGCACGCTTCCCCGAGCTCAAGGACCGTTACGAACTCTTCGACCTGCTCGTCCCGCGGATCGAGCGCCTCTGTCTCAACCGCAACCGTCTGCACCTCGACGGCTACCGCGACCGCCCCGGCCGCCCGCACGCGGCGGTGCACGGCACCGTACCCAACCCCCTCCACCTGTCCTGATGAGCTCGCCGGTTGTGATCCGGGTGCGGAACCGGGGTGTCAGTGGTGCCCCGTAGGCTGGTGGAGCTATGACGAAGCCCTCACTCCCCGAGCTCCTCCACGCCGCCGTCACTGCCGTCGGCGGCACAGAGCGGCCAGGCCAGGTCGCCATGACCGAGGCCGTGGCCGAAGCCATCGACGACAATGCCCACCTGCTCGTCCAGGCCGGCACCGGCACCGGAAAGTCCCTTGGCTATCTGGTCCCGGCCCTGGCACACGGCGAGCGCGTCGTGGTGGCGACGGCGACCCTGGCCCTGCAGCGCCAGCTCGTGGAGCGTGATCTTCCGCGTACGGTCGAGGCGCTGCATCCACTGCTGCGCAGGCGTCCCGAGTTCGCCATGCTCAAGGGGCGCTCGAACTACCTCTGCCTGCACCGGCTCCACGAAGGCGTGCCGCAGGAAGAGGAGGACGGCCTCTTCGACCAGTTCGAAGCCGCCGCTCCCACCAGCAAGCTCGGCCAGGACCTGCTGCGCATGCGCGACTGGGCGGACGAGACGGAGACGGGCGACCGCGACGACCTCACCCCCGGTGTCTCCGACCGTGCCTGGGGCCAGGTGTCCGTCTCCTCCCGCGAATGCCTCGGCGCGTCGAAGTGCGCGTACGGAGCGGAATGCTTCGCGGAGGCGGCCCGCGAGCGCGCCAAGCTCGCCGATGTCGTCGTGACCAACCACGCCCTCCTCGCCATCGACGCCATCGAGGGCGCGCCCGTGCTCCCGCAGCACGAGGTGCTGATCGTCGACGAGGCGCACGAACTGGTCTCACGGGTGACCGGCGTCGCGACCGGCGAGCTCAGCCCCGGGCAGGTCAACCGGGCCGTCCGCCGTGCGGCCAAGCTCGTCGACGAGAAGGTCGCCGACGCCCTCCAGACGGCCGCGGAGTCCTTCGAGCGGCTGATGGAGCTCGCGCTCCCCGGACGCCTCGAAGAGGTTCCGGAAGACCTCGGGTACGCCCTCATGGCACTGCGCGACGCCGCCCGTAACGTCATCTCGGCCATCGGCTCGACCCGGGACAAGTCCGTCCAGGACGAGGACGCCGTCCGCAAGCAGGCGCTCGCGGCCGTCGAGAGCATCCACGGTGTCGCCGAGCGGATCGCCAACGGTTCCGAGTACGACGTCGTCTGGTTCGAGCGGCACGACCGTTACGGGGCCTCCCTGCGCGTCGCCCCGCTCTCCGTGTCGGGGCTGCTGCGCGAGAAGCTCTTCAGCGAGCGCTCCGTCGTCCTGACCTCCGCCACCCTCAAGCTCGGCGGCGACTTCAACGGCGTGGGCGCCTCGCTCGGCCTGTCCCCGGAGGGTGTGGAGGGGAGGACGTCCCGGTCTGGAAGGGGCTCGACGTCGGCTCGCCCTTCGACTATCCGAAGCAGGGCATCCTGTACGTGGCCCGGCAGCTGGCCACCCCGGGCCGCGAGGGGTCGCGGGGCGACATGATGGACGAACTCGCCGAGCTGATCGAGGCCGCCGGAGGCCGCACGCTGGGCCTTTTCTCCTCCATGCGGGCCGCCAAAGCGGCGGCCGAGGAGCTGCGCGGCCGGCTCGGCATGCCGATCCTGCTCCAGGGTGAGGAAACGCTCGGTGAGCTGATCAAGTCCTTCGCGGCCGATCCGGAGACCTGCCTCTTCGGCACGCTGTCTCTCTGGCAGGGCGTCGACGTGCCCGGACCGAGCTGCCAGCTCGTCGTCATGGACAGGATCCCCTTCCCCCGCCCCGACGACCCGCTGATGAGTGCACGGCAGAAGGCGGTCGAGGAAGCCGGGGGCAACGGTTTCATGGCCGTCGCAGCCACCCACGCGGCGCTGCTGATGGCCCAGGGCGCGGGACGGCTCGTACGGGCCACGGGGGATCGCGGTGTCGTCGCCGTACTCGATCCGAGGCTGGCCAATGCGCGCTACGGCAGTTACCTGCGGGCGTCCCTGCCGGACTTCTGGTACACCACGGACCGTAACCAGGTGCGCCGCTCACTCGCCGCGATCAACGCCGCGGCCGAAGGGAAGTAGCGGCGGCGGTTCGGCCGTAAAAGTGGCAGGCCCCCGGAACCGGCGCAGTGGGTTCCAGGGGCCTGGTCTTCGACCGCGAGGTGTCACACCCGCCGCAGTACCGCCACGACCTTGCCGAGAATGGTCGCTTCGTCGCCGGGGATCGGCTGGTAGGCGGCGTTGTGCGGGAGCAGCCACACCTGGCCGTCCTCGCGCTTGAACCGCTTCACCGTTGCCTCGCCGTCCAGCATCGCGGCCACGATGTCGCCGTTCTCTGCGACCGGCTGGCGGCGTACCGTCACCCAGTCGCCGTCACAGATCGCCGCTTCGATCATCGAGTCGCCGACGACCTTGAGGACGAACAGCTCACCGTCCCCCACGAGCTGCCGGGGGAGTGGGAAGACGTCCTCCACCGACTCCTCGGCGAGGATCGGGCCGCCGGCCGCGATCCGGCCGACGAGGGGAACGTAGGACGCGGCGGGCTTGCCGGCCGTGTCGGTGGGCTGGGCGCTGGGCTGGTCCGAGCCCCGCACCTCGTACGCCCGGGGGCGGTGCGGGTCACGGCGCAGGAACCCCTTGCGTTCGAGAGCCATCAGCTGATGAGCCACGGAAGAGGTACTGGAGAGGCCCACCGCCTGACCGATCTCGCGCATGGACGGGGGGTATCCTCGCCGTTGCACCGAGTCCCTGATGACCTCGATGACCCGTCGTTGCCGATCGGTGAGGCCGGAACTGTCCGCCCTGATTCCTGGAGGCCGGCCGGGCAGCGAGCGTGAGGGCTTGGAGCCCTCGGGGTGTGTGGCTGCTGCTTCATTCATGGCATGCACCGGCTCGAGTCGGCTCTGGGAGCGGTCCTGGGCAGCGATAGTTGCACTGTCAGCGGTCGTGGTCACGTCGGCCCCTCTCGAGATGTTCTCTCCCTGGCTGGACAACGGTAGTTGCTTTCGAAAGGTTGCGCCAAACACACGTTCGAGTGAAAAAGCGCAGAATGCTTTACTGGAATGCGCGACGGGGTGTATGTGGGGCCATTTCGAACCGAATGGCAATTCGGGTCATCACGGTAGCCTTCGCGGTCGGGGCGGGGGCGGCCGGGCGCGGTTCTCAGCGTGTCGTGCGCCGGTCGTCACCCGTGCGGTGCACGACACGCGCGGAGAGTGAAAACACGCCCGGACCCCAGATCTAGTGGTTGCATGGCCGCGGCCTCCCACAAGTTGTGGTCCCTGGTCCGCCGGGAGTTCGGTCATCGCCTATGCTGGTGGCTGCTTCGAAGGGTCCTCCGTGGGGCCGGCGAGGCTATTCAGTCGTACTGCGAGGGAGGGTTGGGTTCCATGCACTGTCCCTTCTGCAGGCACCCGGACAGCCGTGTCGTCGACAGTCGCACCACCGACGACGGAACCTCGATCCGCAGGCGCCGCCAGTGCCCCGACTGCTCCCGCCGTTTCACGACGGTGGAGACCGCCTCGCTGATGGTGATCAAGCGCAGCGGAGTCACCGAGCCTTTCAGCCGCACCAAGGTCATTTCCGGCGTGCGCAAGGCCTGCCAGGGGCGGCCGGTCACCGAGGACGCCCTCGCCAAGCTCGGCCAGCGGGTCGAGGAGGCGGTGCGCGCCACCGGCAGCGCCGAGCTGACGACCCACGACGTGGGGCTGGCCATACTCGGCCCACTGCAGGAACTCGATCTCGTCGCGTACCTGCGCTTCGCGTCCGTGTACCGGGCGTTCGATTCACTCGAGGACTTTGAGGCCGCCATCGCGGAGCTCCGCGAAGAGCGGCCGCCGGCAAGTGATTGCGACTGCGGGCCCGGCGCGACCCCCGAGGTCCCCGTCCCCGCCGCTGCCGCCGACTGACCGGCCGGCGGACAGATCCACACCTGTTCCGGCCGCTCTTCGCGGCGTCCGGAACATCAGACACACCACGTGCCCCGGGAAGAACTGGGCGCGTCAGAGCGTTTTTGTACGTATATGGGAGGCGGCATGACAGAGACGGCGAGCGGCCCGGCACGAGGTTCCCGCACCAAGGGATCCAAGGCGGCTGTGGCTCGACAGGGCTTGCGCATCGAGCGCATCCACACCACGCCCGGCGTGCATCCGTACGACGAGGTGGTCTGGGAGCGTCGTGACGTCGTCATGACCAACTGGCGCGACGGCTCGATCAATTTCGAGCAGCGTGGCGTCGAGTTCCCCGACTTCTGGTCGGTGAACGCGGTCAACATCGTCACCAGCAAGTATTTCCGCGGAGCCGTGGGTACGCCGCAGCGCGAGACCGGTCTGCGCCAGCTGATCGACCGGATCGTGAAGACGTACCGGAAGGCCGGTGAGGAATACAACTACTTCGCCTCTCCCGCTGACGCCGAGATCTTCGAGCACGAGCTGGCCTACGCCCTCCTGCACCAGATCTTCAGCTTCAACTCGCCGGTCTGGTTCAACGTCGGTACGCCCCAGCCGCAGCAGGTCTCCGCCTGCTTCATCCTGGCCGTCGACGACTCCATGGAGTCGATCCTCGACTGGTACAAGGAAGAGGGCATGATCTTCAAGGGCGGCTCCGGCGCCGGCCTGAACCTCTCCCGCATCCGCTCCTCCAAGGAGCTCCTCTCCTCCGGCGGCAACGCCTCCGGTCCGGTCTCCTTCATGCGGGGCGCCGATGCCTCCGCAGGAACGATCAAGTCGGGCGGCGCCACCCGCCGCGCGGCCAAGATGGTCGTGCTCGACGTCGACCACCCCGACATCGAGGACTTCATCGAGACCAAGGTGAAGGAGGAGGAGAAGATCCGCGCCCTGCGTGACGCGGGCTTCGACATGGACCTGGGCGGCGACGACATCACGTCCGTCCAGTACCAGAACGCCAACAACTCGGTACGCGTGAACGACGAGTTCATGCACGCGGTCGAGGCCGGCGGCAAGTTCGGCCTCCGCGCCCGCATGACGGGTGAGGTCATCGAGGAGGTCGACGCCAAGTCGCTCTTCCGCAAGATGGCCGAGGCCGCCTGGGCCTGCGCCGACCCCGGCATCCAGTACGACGACACCATCAACAACTGGCACACCTGCCCCGAGTCCGGCCGGATCACCGCGTCGAACCCGTGCAGCGAGTACATGCACCTGGACAACACCTCGTGCAACCTGGCCTCGCTGAACCTGATGAAGTTCCTCAAGGACGACGGCAAGGGCAACCAGTCCTTCGAGTCCGAGCGCTTCGCCAAGGTCGTCGAGCTCGTCATCACCGCGATGGACATCTCCATCTGCTTCGCGGACTTCCCCACCGAGAAGATCGGTGAGAACACCCGCGCCTTCCGCCAGCTCGGCATCGGTTACGCGAACCTCGGCGCCCTGCTCATGGCGACCGGCCACGCGTACGACAGCGTCGGCGGCCGCTCGCTCGCCGGCGCCATCACCTCGCTGATGACGGGTACGTCGTACCGGCGCTCCGCCGAACTGGCGGCGGTCGTCGGCCCGTACGACGGTTACGCCCGCAACGCCGAGCCCCACCTGCGCGTCATGAAGCAGCACTCCGACGCCAACGCCACGGCCCCGCGCGTGGACGACCTGGACTCGCCGATCTGGGCGGCCGCCACGGAGTCCTGGCAGGACGTGCTCCGCCTCGGCGAGAAGAACGGCTTCCGCAACGCGCAGGCCTCGGTCATCGCGCCCACCGGCACCATCGGTCTCGCGATGTCCTGCGACACCACCGGCCTCGAGCCCGACCTCGCCCTGGTCAAGTTCAAGAAGCTGGTCGGCGGCGGCTCGATGCAGATCGTCAACGGCACGGTGCCGCAGGCGCTGCGCCGCCTGGGCTACCAGGAGGAGCAGATCGAGGCGATCGTCGCCCACATCGCCGAGCACGGCAATGTGATCGACGCCCCCGGCCTCAAGCACGAGCACTACGAGGTCTTCGACTGCGCGATGGGCGAGCGTTCCATCTCCGCGATGGGCCACGTCCGCATGATGGCGGCCATCCAGCCGTGGATCTCCGGCGCGCTCTCCAAGACGGTGAACCTGCCGGAGACGGCCAGCGTCGAGGACGTCGAAGAGGTCTACTTCGAGGCGTGGAAGATGGGCGTCAAGGCGCTCGCGATCTACCGCGACAACTGCAAGGTCGGCCAGCCCCTCTCCGCCAAGAAGAAGGACGTCAAGGCCGAGGTCACGGAGAAGACCGAGGAGACGATCCGCGCCGCGGTCGAGAAGGTCGTCGAGTACCGCCCGGTGCGCAAGCGTCTCCCGAAGGGCCGCCCGGGGATCACCACCTCCTTCACGGTGGGTGGTGCCGAGGGCTACATGACCGCCAATTCCTACCCGGACGACGGTCTCGGTGAGGTCTTCCTGAAGATGTCCAAGCAGGGCTCGACCCTCGCGGGCATGATGGACGCCTTCTCGATCGCCGTCTCGGTCGGTCTGCAGTACGGCGTCCCGCTGGAGACATACGTCTCGAAGTTCACCAACATGCGCTTCGAGCCGGCCGGCATGACGGACGACCCCGACGTGCGGATGGCGCAGTCGATCGTCGACTACATCTTCCGCCGCCTGGCGCTGGACTTCCTGCCCTTCGAGACCCGTTCGGCGCTCGGCATCCACTCCGCCGACGAGCGCCAGCGTCACCTGGAGACCGGTTCGTACGAGCCGTCGATGGAGGACGACGACGTCGAGGGCCTGGCCCAGTCCGCCCCGCGACAGACGGAGACGCCGAAGCCGGTCGCCGCCCCGAAGGCGGAGGCCGTGCCGGAGCAGAAGCAGGCGCACACCTCGGCGGAACTCGTCGAGATGCAGCTCGGCATCAGCGCCGACGCGCCGCTGTGCTTCTCGTGCGGTACGAAGATGCAGCGCGCGGGCAGCTGCTACATCTGCGAGGGCTGCGGCTCGACCAGCGGTTGCAGCTGACCGGCCGGTAGGCGACAGATGAGATGAGGGGCGGCGGGCCCGACGGCTCGCCGCCCTTCGGCGTTTCCGAACGGCGGGCCCGGGGGCCCGCCGTTCCCGGGCAGGTCGCTCTCAGGCGAGACTGCCGCCCATCGCCCCGGCGAAGGAATCCGGGTCGACGTCGAAGCCCCGGACGGCGGGGCGGAAGTCCCAGCTTCCCGAAGCGTCTCTCGTGAACTCGGCGACGCTGGCCGCGGTGGAGGCGGACACGTCGGCGAAGTCGCTCTCCGCCAGCACCGTGTAGCCCTCGCGGATGCGGAAGCCCGTATTGGGTATGTCGCCGAACGTCTTCCTTCCTCCGCCCTGCTGGATGGCCATGCCGACCACCACCCGGGCGTAGGCAGGTGCCAGCCGGTCGAGTTCGAGAGTCATGACCTCGTCGAAGCCGAATCCCTGGCCGGTCCGGCTGTCCCTGTTCAGGGTGATGGTGCCGTCCGGCGAGCGGCTGTCGAAGTGCACGACGTACACGGGGCTGCCGTACGGGTCGTCGGCGGCGTACGTCGCGGCGATGATGTCCAGGTCATGGGGCGGTTCCCCCATGGGACTGGGATCCCACCTGAGCGTCACCTCGACCTTGCCGACCCCTTTGCTGAGACTGCCCACCCGTTTTCCCTCCCTCGGAACCCGGCCGGCTGTCACCGGCGCGAGCTGTGCGAATGTGCACCTGGGACAAGGCTAGCCCCGGGCACCGACAACTCGGGGGGCGCTCAGCACTGTTCACCCGCGAAAGAGGATGGCCGTACGATGGCGCGGTGCTGGTCAAGTGGATTCGCTGCACGGTGATCGACCGTCGAGGTTTCGAGCGGGGGCAGCGGAAGTGGGCGGGACTGCTGGGAGAACCGGGGTTCCGGGGGCAGGGCGGTGGCTGGAGCCGTGAGCGGCCGGGGGTGGTGCACGTCTTTTCCTTCTGGGAGAGCCGCGCGTTCTACGACTCGTTCATGGCGCGTTCCCACGACCGGCTCGCGGCTGCCCAGTCGGGTACGTACAAGAACCCCCAAGTCGGTCTCTTCGAGTACCGGTTCGACATCAAGACGGGTTTCGAACCGCGGTTCACCGACGCCGACGTGGTGCGGGTCGCGCACTGCAAGGTGCACGAAGGCCGGGTCGAGCACTTCTCGCTGATGCAGGAGAAGATCTGGAACCCGGCGATGGCCGGGTCGCCGGGGATGCTGCGGGGGGTGTTCGGCGAGGCGCCGGGCAATGAGTTCCTGGCGCTGTCGATGTGGCAGTCCGCCGCCGAGCACGGCAAGTACCGCGCCGAGCGGGTGGAGCGCCTGTCGCTGCGTGCGCAGACCGATGCCGATGTGGCCGAACTGGCGGGGGCCATCGTTCAGTTGGAGCCGTCCTGGACGGTGTGACGGTGTGACCGGGCCGTACGCGCGGTCCTGTACGCACCGCACCGGGCGGCGGGGCGCGCAGGAGTCCCGCCCCGCGCGGTGGCCCGGTGCGCCTGCCCGGGCCGACCGCTGCGCCGGTGTCTCCTCGTCCGGATACGCTGGAGGGAGGCGGGGCAGCCGCCCGGCCGAGCCGCATTCGATCACAAGTTCTAGGGTTTCGGCATGGCACGACCGCGGCGCATCGTTCTCGTCCGGCACGGGGAGTCGGAGGGCAATGCCGACGACTCGGTGTACGAACGTGAGCCCGACCATGCGCTCAGGCTCACCGAAGCCGGTCTGCGCCAGGCCCGGCAGACCGGGGAGCGGCTGCGCGAGCTCTTCGGCGAGGAGCGGATCAGCGCCTACGTCTCGCCGTACCGCCGCACGCACGAGACCTTCGCCGCGTTCGGGCTGGACCCGGCCCGGGTGCGGGTGAGGGAGGAGCCGCGGCTGCGCGAGCAGGACTGGGGGAACTGGCAGGACAGGGACGACGTACGGCTTCAGAAGGCGTACCGGGACGCGTACGGGCACTTCTTCTACCGCTTCGCCCAGGGCGAGTCCGGGGCCGACGTGTACGACCGGGTCGGGGCCTTCCTGGAGAGCCTGTACCGGAGCTTCGAGGCGCCGGACCACCCGCCGAACGTGCTGCTGGTCACGCACGGCCTGACCATGCGGCTGTTCTGCATGCGCTGGTTCCACTGGACCGTGGCCGATTTCGAGTGCCTGACCAATCCGCGCAACGGCGAAACGCGGTCCCTGCTGCTGGGGGAGGACGGTCGCTACACCCTTGACCAGCCGTTCGAACGCTGGCGGGTTCCCGAGCCGTACGGCCGCACCGGATAGAGTGGCAGCGCGATGACCGCTGACTCCTCCACCGTCCGGCGCTTCGAACGCGCCCTGGCCAGCCTGCGTGGGCTGTCCCTGGGAGACGCCCTGGGCTCCCAGTTCTTCGTACCCGCGAACTACCCGCTGCTCAAAAGGCGCGAGCTGCCGCCCGCGCCCTGGCAGTGGACCGACGACACCGAGATGGCCTGCTCGGTCCTGGCGGTGCTCGCCGCACACGGCCGCATCGACCAGGACGCGCTCGCCCGTTCCTTCGCCGAGCACCACGACTTCGACCGCGGCTACGGCCCCGCCGTCAACCGGATGCTCCGGCTGATCAGGGAGGGCGGCGACTGGCGTGAGCTCGCCGCCGCGCTCTTCAACGGCCAGGGTTCCTGGGGCAACGGCGCGGCCATGCGCATCGCGCCGCTCGGTGCCTGGTACGCGGACGATCCCGAGCAGGCCACGCACCAGGCCGAGATCTCGTCGTACGTCACGCATCAGCACCGTGAGGCCGTGGTCGGCGCCATGGCCGTGGCGGCCGCCGCCGCTTTCGCCGCCGATCCCGCGGGGCCGCCGACACCGGCCGGGCTGCTCGACGGCGTGATCGCGCTCGTGCCGCGCAGCGCCGTGGGCGCCGGGCTCCGCCGGGCCCGCGACATGCTGGACTACGACGACCCCGGGACCGTGGCCGCGGTGCTCGGCTGCGGACGGCGTACGAGTGCGCACGACACCGTGCCGTTCGCCCTCTGGTCGGCCGCCCGGGCGCTCGGCGACTTCGAGCAGGGCTTCTGGACCACCGCGAACGTGGGCGGCGACGTCGACACGACCTGCGCCATCTTCGGCGGAGTCGTCGCTGCGGGGGAGGCCGGAGCCCCGCCGGCCGGGTGGCTGGAGCAGACCGAAGAGCTGCCCGAATGGGTCCCGTCCCGCGCGGTCTGATGCCGGCCGCCTGCCGGACGCGGTGGTTCCGTGACTGTCACGGTCCTGCCACAGCCGGGCTCCGGCGGCGTCGGGACGGTGTACCGGGGCTAGTCTGACGGCCACGCCGCCCTGTTGATCATGAGGGGCGTGCGTCTACGAGACACCGGGCCCCGGTCACGGCACCCCTGCCGTCTCCCCGCCCGGTCGGGAGGGGGTCCCGTGTCCGATACGCCGTCCACACCGTCCATACCGCCCACACCGGCTGAACCGTCCGACACCGGGCGCGGCGTGGAGGCCGCGCCGCAGAGCTCGGCCGCGCAGCCGCAGCCGAGGATGTCGTACCGGGAACAGCACAGCAGGGCGACGCAGCCCCAGCGCTACCAGCCCTGGCCACCGCCACCGGCCGGACCGCGGCCGTCGCCCGGGCCGCCGAAGTGGCTGATCGCAGTACGGCCCGGACCGCCCGCCGGGATCCGCCCCGCCACGCTCGTGGCGGCTTTGGCCACTGCCCTGCTGAGCGCCCTGCTGCTCGGTGAGGGCCTGGGCCTGAACCTGCTCTTCGTGACGGTGCCGACCGCGCTCGCCGCCGGCTTCGCCGCCCGGGCGGCAGGCCGCCGCCTCCGCCCCTGGACGTTCGTCTGGGCAGTCGGCGGCCTGGCCCTGCTGGCCGTTCCGGCGTTGCGCGACGCGGGCTGGCCGACCTTCCTGGCCTGCGTGTCCGCGCTGGCGCTGGGCTCGCTCGCCCTGCACGGCAACCGCACCTGGGCCGGTGTCCTCGCCGGTTCCCTGGGCATCTTCGGTTCGCTGGCCTCCGGCCCGGCCTGGGCCTGGCGCGGTATGCGCGAGCGGGCGGAGGTGTCGCGCGGCCGCTGGGCGCCCATGGTGCGTACGGCCCTGGTCGCCGCCGTACTGCTGGTCGTCTTCGGCGCGCTCTTCGCCTCCGCGGACGCCGCCTTCGCCGGTCTGCTCGGCGGCCTCACGCCCGACGTCTCCGTCGCGGACAGCCCCTGGCGGATCTTCCTCTTCGCGCTCGGCCTGGTGGGCGCCCTCGCCGCTGCCCGCACCGCCGCCGCTCCGCTGCGCTGGGACCGCCTGGAGATACGGCCGGGGCGTGCGCGCGGCCGCGCGGAATGGGCACTTCCGCTGGTCGTGCTCAATCTCCTCTTCACCGCCTTCATCGCCGTCCAGCTCGCCGTCCTGTTCGGCGGCTACCGCAAGGTGCTCAGCGAGACCGGCCTGACGTACGCCCAGTACGCGCGCCAGGGTTTCTGGCAGCTGCTCTGGGTCACCCTGCTGGTCCTTCTGGTCGTCGCCGTCGCACTGCGCTGGGCCCCGCGCGGCACGGACCGCGACCGAGTCCTGGTGCGCTCGGTGCTCGGCACCCTGTGCGTCCTCACGCTGGTCGTCGTCGCATCCGCGCTGCGCCGCATGGACCTGTACGTCGACGCGTACGGTCTGACGCGGCTGCGCATCTCGGTGGCAGCGGTCGAGCTGTGGCTGGGTCTGGTGATCGTGCTGATCATGGTGGCAGGGGTCCTGGGGGCCCGCTGGCTGCCGCGCGCGGTCGCCGCGAGCGCGGCGGCCGCCGTACTGGCCTTCGGCCTGGTCTCGCCGGACGGGCTGGTCGCCGAGCAGAACGCGGCGCGCTACAAGGACACCCCCGAGAAGCTCGACGTGCACTACTTCCAGGACCTGTCGGCCGACGCCGTACCGGCACTGGACAGGCTGCCGGAGCCGCAGCGCTCCTGTGCGCTGGTGGGCATCGCCGAACGGCTCGACGGCAAGAACGAGCCCTGGTACGCGACGAGCCTCGGTGTGGCGAGGGCGCGCGAGATCATCGAAGAGCGCCCCCTGGACGTCGACGAGACCGAGTGCCGGAAGCTCGGTACGTACGGCGACGGGCGTGGGCCCTACAGCGAGTACTGACCGACCGTCGGAGGTCAACGGGCCGGGGGCGGAGCCGCACTGCGGCTCCGCCCCCGGCCCGTTCCGGTTCTCTTCGGCCGCGTCGTCCTCAGGCCGTCCCGGGCCCCGCGGCGGCGGCCGCTCCGCCGAGTGCTTCCAGGCCGCTCCCGCGCACCCGGAGGGCGAACAGCGCGTCGGCGACGGCGAGTCAGCTCGGGCCGACGTCCCCCGAACGCCACCGGTATGCCTTCGGCGAGCACAGGGTGCCCCAAGGCGGCGGGAGTCCGTTCCGGCACCGGGGAGTCCCCCCGGCGCCGGCGGCGCGGAGGGATCCGTACGCCGGGGGCACCGTGTCCACGGTCGAGGTGAGCGCGCCGCTCATGCCCTGGAGCGCCCGCGCCGTGAGTACCTGCCACAGCCGGGCCGCGTCCGGCTTGTGCGACGGAGGTAGCCGAGAGGCAGTCACTACGAGTTCTGGAAAGGGGAGTTGGTGGACGGACGGTCCTCAAGGCTGCCGTCTGCCGCCGTCGGCCCCGGGGAGGACCGCGTCGCGGACGCCCCGCGATCCGGACTGCGAGATCTCGACGAGGCGCCGGACCGGGCAGCATCCGCGAAGATCTTCACCGGCTCTGTCGGCGGGTGCGCGGAGCGATGTGTTCCGCAATCGGCTTCGCGCTGTGCCCGGTGCTTCACGAATGCGACGGTGCGGTGGCGGAATGGTTCCGCGCAGTGATTCTGTGTCCGCTGACCGAGCCTCCGACCCGGTTCTTCTGTGAGGTCGTACGCTGTGGGATCGAGCGGGGCGATGCCTGGCCCGACACCGCCGGCGACCTGGTCTTCGACGCGCCCCCGGTCTGATGGCGTACCGCTCGAAGGTGTGCGGGAGCGAAGGGGTGGACGGGGGGACTGCCGAGACGATCGACCGGGCCATGGTGCCGCTCCTGCGAGCGGTGACCGGCTGCCCGGCCCTCGTTCCGCCCCTCGCCCCGGCCCGTTTTCGTCCTTGGCGGGCCCCGGGTTCCGCCCGGGGTGTCCCGGCGGACTCCGGCGGCGTAATCTGTCTTGCGCCATGCCGTACGAACCACCCACCCACGCCGTCGAGCGCTCACTGCGCGCCACCACCGGTGCCAAGATCATCGCTGGTGTCGACGAAGTCGGGCGCGGAGCATGGGCCGGACCCGTCACCGTGTGCGCGGCCGTCACCGGTCTGCGCCGCCCGCCCGACGGGCTCACCGACTCCAAGTTGATCAGCCCGAAGCGCCGTGCCGAGCTTGCCGCGATCCTCGAGGGATGGGTCACGTCGCACGCCCTCGGACACTCCTCGCCCGAGGAGATCGACGCACTCGGGATGACCGCCGCGCTGCGGCTCGCCGCCGTACGCGCCCTGGAGGCGCTGCCGGTGCGGCCGGACGCGGTGATCCTCGACGGGAAGCACGACTACCTCGGGCTGCCCTGGAAGGTCCGTACGGTCATCAAGGGCGACCAGTCATGCATCGCGGTCGCGGCCGCCTCGGTGATCGCCAAGGTGCGGCGGGACGCGATGATGGCCGAACTGGAGGCGGAGTCCGGGGAGTTCGCCGACTTCGCCTTCTCGGCCAACGCGGGATATCCCTCGCCCGTGCACAAGGCGGCGCTCGCGGAGCGGGGGCCCACCCCGTACCACCGGCTTTCCTGGTCCTATCTCGACGCGCTGCCCCGGTGGCAGCACCTCAAGAAGACCCGGATCCCGGCGGAGGCCGCCGCTCTGGAAAACGGGGGCCAACTCGGCTTCGATTTCTGACCGCACGCATGTGCCTACCCGCTGCTGCGTTTCGCGGCGGCATTTGATAGACATCCACTCATGCCTCTCTCCCCCGAGGAGCCTCAGATTCACGAGAGCGCCCAGGGTCCCCGCGTCACTCCGGCCACCGGCCGTCCCGCGTCGACCCCCCGTCCCGTACCCGGTCCGCGTACCGCGGCCACGCCGCGTCCCGGACGTCCCGTGCCCGGCCCGGCCAGGCCCGCGCCTCCGGCGCAGCGGCCGCACACACCCGGTGGCCGGTCCCCGTCCCCGCGGCAGGAGAATCGTTCCGTGCCGCAGATCCAGCTGATCCCCGCTCCGGCGAACGGCGCGCTCGACGCCGCCGACGAGGCGGTCGACGTGCTGCTCGACTCCGGCCGCGCGCCGGGCGACGTCCTGGTGCTCACCACCGGTGAGCAGCACCCCTGGGCCGCTCACGAGCTGTCCTTCGGCGAAGCCGCCTACTGGGCACAGCACGATGCCCGTGACGACGTCTTCTACGCGGACGCAGCCGCCGCGGAGCGGGCTGCCGCCAGGCCCGTCGTCATCGTCGCGGTCAACGGCGAAGGCGGCGGAAGCGACGACGTGCTGACTCGTGCGCTGCCGTCCGCCAAGGCGCGTGCGAGCACGCTGCTGATCGTGTGCGGAGACCCGCAGCGGGTCAACGCGGTGCTCGGCGCGGGCGTCTGAGGCGTACGCCCGCGCAGGCCCTGCGGTCCGCGGGGCGGGCGAGAGGCGCGCAGGCCGGCGGACCGCTTCAGCGGGCCACCGCCCGCCGCAGCGCGTCCGCCGCCCCGCCGCCCGTGCGCGGCGGGGACGGCTCGGCCTCGGCCTCGGCTTCCGCCAGGCCGACCGGGTGTGATCCGGTGCTCGGGCGACGGCCGCCACGGCCTTCGCCGAGCACCTGCCAGCCGCTGTGCGTCAGCGTGATGTACGCGCCGCAGCGCAGCCCGTGCAGCGTGCAGGCGTCCCGCAGACCCCACATCCACGCCCCGTCCTCCTCGGTCCAGCGCTCGTCGCCGTCGCGGCAGTAGAGCAGCACGGCGGTCCGCACGGGCGTGCGGCGGCGCAGGTCGTGCGGGATGACGCGGCGCAGGTGCGCGAGCAGGACGTTGCGGAACTCCCAGCCGTCGGCGGGGACGGAGCGCCGGACGAACGAGGCGCTTGCGGTGAGCCGTTCCTCGGTGTCGAGGACGGCGACGACTGCTGTGGCCGGTGTGGGGCGATGCCGCGCGTGCAGTCCGCTGACGACTTCACGCGGATTGCGCAGCAGCGGTATGCCTGCGGCCGCCCACTCGGACGGTTCGAGTGTCCGGCCCAGACGGCTGACGGTGTCGGCGGGGTTCAACGAGGCGGCGGACGGAGCGAATCCGAAGGTCACTGTCCTCCCTTCGCATACGCGCCCAGAGGATGGGCAGGGTCGGTTGGGGCGCACCGCGGCACAGCCCTTCCGGTCCACAGGCGGGCCGTGCGGGGGAGCGGTCCAATTCTCGCTGCCCCGTGGGGCGTGCGGCAACGAGCAATTGACGCGGCCGACTGAAATCTTCGGGTATGACGTGGATATCCCTGCCCAAGCCGGCCGCGGGCAATGCCTCCCGCTCACGTCTGAACGGCGAGGACCAGTGGAAACACCCCCTCCCCTCCGCTCCGGCCCGGCGCAGCAGCCTGGCCGCCACCGCGAGCGTCCAGCCGGTGTCCTGGCGATCGTCGACGAGCAGGTCGGTTCCAGCGCGGGCAGCGACAGCGGGCGCCCCGCCGTGGCCGGCGCGTCGAGAGTGCGGCGTACCCGCTCCTCCGGCGGGGAGGCGACGGAGGCGAAGTGGCGCAGTACTGCCGGATCGCCTCGTCCTCGCGACCCGGCAGGAGCAGTGCCTCGGCGTGGGCCACACCACGGTCCGCGCGGCCCGCCTGCTGGTAGCAGGCGATGGGGGAGGGGGGCGAGCCCAGGCGCACGGCGGAACCGAGATCCGGTTTGCCGAGGCCCGTGCCCAGCGCGGAGGTGGCGACGAGAGCCTTGAGCCGGTTGGCGAGCAGACCCTTCCCGGCCCGCATCCGCTCCGCGTTCTCGTCCTGCCGGTGTACGACGCACGGGCCTCGCCCGCCACCAGCAGGCCGGTGGCGACGGCCGGTTCGGGCAGCACCTCGTCGCGGAAGGCGGGGTTGTTCAGCCGCTGGGGGCGCACGGGACTGAGAGGGCATTCGAACTCCGGGTGAAATAACTGCTCCGGCCTGCGCAAACATGCCGACCGGGGAGGGGTGGGCCGAGCGCTCCGGCCTGGCTGTCCTTGATCGGTGCGTGGCCGGTGGGCCGCTTGTGGTCAGGGCGTAACTATGGGTGAGCTGGCCGATTGTCAGTGCCATCGGGTTGCATGGGGGTATGGACAACCTGGAGCTGCGCACTGAAGCCGACGTCATCCTCGCCGAGCTCGTCGGTGCCCCGGGGGGTTCGGCCCGGTTGCGGGAGGACCAGTGGCAGGCGGTGGCGGCTCTGGTGGAGGAGCGCCGGCGGGCGCTGGTGGTGCAGCGGACGGGGTGGGGCAAGTCGGCGGTGTACTTCGTTGCCACCGCTCTGCTGCGTCGGCGTGGCTCCGGCCCCACGGTGATCATCTCGCCGCTGCTGGCATTGATGCGCAACCAGGTCGAGTCGGCGGCGCGGGCCGGTATCCAGGCGCGCACCATCAACTCGGCCAACCCGGAGGAGTGGGACACCATCTACGGGGAGGTCGAGCGCGGCGAGACCGACGTTCTCCTCGTAAGTCCGGAACGCCTCAATTCTGTTGATTTTCGCGATCAAGTGCTGCCCAAGCTCGCGGCCACGACCGGTCTGCTCGTGGTCGATGAGGCGCACTGCATCTCCGACTGGGGTCACGACTTCCGCCCCGACTACCGCCGGCTGCGGACCATGCTGGCCGAGCTTCCCGCCGGTGTGCCGGTACTGGCCACCACCGCGACGGCGAATGCGCGCGTGACGGCGGACGTGGCGGAGCAGTTGGGTACCGGAGCCAGTGAGGCCCTGGTGCTGCGCGGTCCGCTGGAGAGGGAAAGTCTGCGGCTGGGCGTGGTGCAGCTGCCGGATGCCGCGCACCGCCTGGCGTGGCTCGCCGAGCACCTGGACGAGCTGCCGGGCTCGGGGATCATTTACACCCTCACCGTCGCGGCGGCCGAGGAGGCCACCGCCTTCCTGCGGCAGCGCGGCTTCAAGGTGACCTCCTACACCGGGAAGACGGAGAACGCAGACCGGCTGCAGGCCGAGGTCGACCTGCAGGAGAACCGGGTGAAGGCGCTGGTCGCGACGTCTGCGCTGGGCATGGGCTACGACAAGCCGGACTTGGGCTTCGTGGTCCATCTCGGCTCGCCGTCCTCGCCGATCGCCTACTACCAGCAGGTGGGGCGCGCGGGGCGCGGCGTGGCCCACGCCGATGTGCTGCTGCTGCCGGGCAAGGAGGACGAGGCCATCTGGCGCTACTTCGCCGATACCGCCTTCCCGCCCGAGACGCAGGTCCGCCAGACCCTCTCGACCCTCGCCGACGCGGGGCGGCCACTGTCCGTGCCGGCCCTGGAAGCGGCTGTGGATCTTCGGCGTACCCGGCTTGAGACCATGCTCAAGGTGCTCGACGTCGATGGCGCGGTCAAGCGGGTGAAGGGCGGCTGGACGGCCACGGGAGCCGACTGGGTGTACGACGCCGAGCGGTATGCGTGGGTGGCGCGGCAGCGGGCGGTCGAGCAGCAGGCCATGCGCGATTACGTGAGCACGTCCCGGTGCCGGATGGAGTTCCTGCGCCGGCAGCTGGACGACCAGGGGGCGATGCCGTGCGGTCGTTGCGACAACTGCGCGGGAGCCTGGGTCGATTCGTCCGTGTCGACGGAGACGTTGACGGGGGCGGCGAAGGAACTGGATCGCCCGGGGGTGGAGATTGAGCCGCGCCGGATGTGGCCGACGGGGATGCCCGCCCTGGGCATCGACCTCAAGGGGCGCATCCCGGCCAAGGAGCAGTGCTCCACCGGGCGTGCCCTGGGCCGGCTCTCGGACATCGGCTGGGGCAACCGACTGCGCCCGCTACTGGCCGAGAACGCGCCCGACGGGCCGGTCCCCGACGATGTCCTGCAGGCCGCGGTGGCGGTCCTCGCCGACTGGGCGCGCTCTCCGGGCGGCTGGGCGCCGAACGTCCCGGATGCCTCGGCCCGGCCGGTAGGAGTCGTCGCCGTACCGTCCCTGACCCGCCCGCAACTGGTCGGTTCCCTCGCCGAGGGAATTGCGACCATCGGCCGCCTCCCGTTCCTGGGCGCGCTGACGTACACCGGGCCGAGCGGCGCGCACGCCGCACGCCGCAGCAACTCCGCCCAACGCCTCAGGGCGCTGTCCGGGATCTTCGCCGTCTCTGCGGAGCTGGCGGGTGCCCTGGCCGGCTCTCCAGGCCCCGTCCTGCTCGTGGACGACTGCACCGACTCCGGCTGGACCCTCGCGGTCGCTGCCCGCCTGCTCCGCCAGGCAGGCAGCGAACAGGTTCTTCCGCTGGTTCTCGCTGCGGGAGGCTGAGCTTTCATTCCTCGGCACCTCCCACTCGACGCTCGGCAGGCGCGAGGGTGGCTTCGCGGTGGAACCCGGCTCTGCCCAAGCCCCGCACCTTCACCCTGGCGGGCATCAAGTCCCGCCCCTTCCGGGCAAGCCGCTCGGTCCAGTGGTCGCCGGTGCAGATTTCGCAATCCACACCGGTCCAGAAGGCCCTCACCCTCTTCGGGATCACAGGTCAGTGATCACTGTCGCCACCCCCAGTGGGCAGAACGCCCGGTCTGCCCCCCCGTCACGTCCCCGCAGACTCCGACGCCGTCTCGGACCGTATCGGGTCGGCCGGTTTCGCGTGCGTGACGTCCGGCTGGGCACGCACGTCCTCCCCGTCCCCAAGAGACACCAGCCGTCCGGGAGAGGGTACGAGACAGCGCACGGCCGCGACCCGTACCGGCGCGGACTCCGGCGGGCCGGGCCGGGGAGTTCCGGCAGCAGGTCCTCGTAGACCGCGCGAAGAGGTTCAGTCCCGGGATCGCGTACTCGAGCACGCGGTGGATCCAGTCGCCGCCGCAGCGGCCGTGGACCTCCCCGAGACCATCCCGCCCGCGGTGAGCCACAGTTCCACGTGGAAGCCCCGGTCTGCAGACCCAGGGCCCGCGGTGACCTGATGACCGGACTTCGCGCGTACGGGGCGGGGGAGTCCGGCGGGCAGAACGTGCCCCACCTCGACGAAGTACGGCGGCGGCACCTTCTCCTTCGCCGTGACGGCGAGGATCTCGGGGGAGCCGTTCAGGAAAACACCCTCGACTGCCCTCGCCGTCGAACTCGGGTTCCGTCACGAACTCCTCGACCAGGAACGGCTCCTGACCGGGAAGGAGGTCCAGAGCGGCGGACAGCTCGACGGGGCGGGTCGGCAGGCTCACTCCCACGCTTCCCGTTGCGTCGCGCGGCTTGACGCTCCACGGGCCCGGCGAGTCTGGCAGGAACGCGGCGGCCCCGCCCGGCGCGGAGAAGTACACGGCACTGGCCGAGTCCGCCTGGGCGGTCACCTCGTCACGTGCGGACACAGGCGGAAGTACTAGCGGCCAAAGAGAGGGCAGGGACCATCGTCCTATAGCGCAGAGGCTCTGCGGCAAGCCAAAGTAATGACCACGGCGAGGAAATAGGCAGAGGCCATGATGGGAGTGATCGTGTCCGCGCAGGTAACAATTGATCCGGGCCACTTCAGCCAGTTCGGAGAAGCCACCGGAAGCACCTTCTGTCTGATTACGAATTCCGAGCTGGTCGATCGGATCGAAGTCGTCAAAACGGCACCGTACCGGGACTTCCTCACCATTACGCTGGATGTGGGAGACCGCTTCGAGGAAATCCTCGAAAGGAAGATCCCGGAACCCGCGCACGTGCTGGTGATCTCTCCCCACAGGTTCTTCGAATCGCCGGATCCCGATCTGGTGGGGCAGCGGAAGATCATGGGGATGGCGTGCAACTCGACGCCCACCGGCCTCGAGGAGATCCGGCACTTCCTCGGTGTGATGGAACGGACCTCGGCAGCCGACCAGGCGGCATTCTGCGACACCTTCTTCGAACTCGCCGAGGACGCGGACCACCTGGTGTACGTCGACCCCGTGCACGGCACCCGCGCCACCCTCGACCACCTGCGCGACGGCCTGGTGTGGAACCAGCAGGCCGGACCGCTGGACTGGGGCGACCAGCAGATCGTCCCGTCCGGTGAGATCAGCGTACTGCCGGTCGAGATCAGGGAGTTCGACGAGGCCCTGAAGCTGCCGCTGGAGGGCGAGATCACGCTGCGCGGCTACCCGATCCTGCACAACGGCACCCCCTCCTTCTCCCGGATCGACCAGGCCCGTATCCACTCCCAGCTCTGGGCGATGCACGACAACGCGATCAAGGCCACCGTCGAGGACGGCAGGATCAGGCGCTTGGAGGCGCTGGACGCCGGAGCGGCGCCGGCCGTGGCGATGCTGGAGCAGATGTTCGCCGTGGACTCCCGCTACCGGATCGTGTGGGAGATCGGCCACGCCCTGAACACCTCGCACGACATCCTGCCCGGAAACCATGCCATGAACGAGGTGTACGGCGGTACGGAAGGCTGCCTGCACTTCGGCCTCGGACTCACTCCGTACACCCAGTACCACCTGGACATCATTTCGCCCGACACCCGCGTGCTGACCAGTAATGGAGTCGCGGTGATCGGCCACCCGGACCACCCCGCGGTGGAGAGGGTCGTGGCCGCCGCATAGCGGATCACGACCGTCCGACCGTCGGGGTGAATGCAAGAAAATAAATCAAACAGGAGGTGACTTTCCATGAAGAAGATCAAGGTGCAGAAGAACCGCAACTACCTGGGCACGCTCCTGGGCTGAGTACCGACCCGTGGCGGGGCATGCGCAATGCCCCGCCACGGGGTTCCCATCGTTTTTTCTAGGGAGTTCACCCGTGTCACCGCTGGATTTAAGGACAAGCGACTTCGATCAGTTCGGCGAGCCGGTCGAGACATTCTGTCTCGTTACGAGTGAACAGCACGGTGAGCCGATTTCCCTGTTCCCCGGTGATGGGTATTCCCGCGTACTCCATCTGACGCTGCCACCCGGCACGCGCCTGGGCGAGCTGATCACGCGGAGCGTCCCCCCGGACGCGCACGTGCTGGCGGTCTGCCCCGGGCTGTTCCTCGACTCGCCGACCCCGCAGGAGCTGGGCGGGCGCAAGCTGGCCGTGCTGCCGGCCGGGTCCACGCCGCTGACCGACGAGCACGTCCGTTACTTCCTGAGCACCGCCGCCCGCACCGATGTCGCCCAACACGCCCGTATGGCCGAGGAGTTCTTCGACCTGGTGGGCGACAGCGACCGGCTGACGATCGTCGACGACGCCTCCGGAACGGAGGCCGAGTTCGACCACACGGTCGGCGAGTGCGTCTGGAACCAGCAGGCGGGCGTCCTGGAAGCGGGCGACCAGCAGATCTTCCCTTCGGGCAAGCTGAGCGTCACCGCCGCGGACATCACCACCTTCGAACCGGAGGCCCGGCTGCTCGGCCTCAACGGGGATCTGACCCTGCGCGGGTGGCCGGTCGTCCACCGTCACGAGGACCCGGCCGACGGCGCCGACCAGCAACGGCTGTTCGAAGCGCTCTCGCCACTCGTCTCCAACGCCGTGACGCTGCACATCGCCGCCGGAAGCATCGAGGGCGTCACCCCGCAGACGCCGGGGGCGGCGTCGGCCGCCGTGGAGCTGGAGAAGCTCCTCACCGACGATCCGCGCTACCGCGTCATCTGGGAACTCGGCTTCGGGATCAACACCACCACGGAGATCATTCCAGCGAACTGCGGCCCGAACGAGGCGTACGGCGCCACCAGCGGTGTCGTGAACCTCGGACTGGGAATCACGCCGGCCACGCGCTTCGCCCTGGCCTTCCTCTGCCCCCGCAGCTCGCTGGTGACATCGGACGGAACCGCCGTCCTCGGCGCCCGCAAGGCGGTACGCCGCGGCCGGATGCAGCGCGTCTCCAGCGCGAGCTGCGGCTGCCACTGACCCCAAGGAGTGAAGCACGCCATGACGATCAACCCCGAACTGCGCAAGAAGGTCGACGCGACCCTCGACACCTTCATCAAGGACTTCTACGAGACGGTCCCGTACGCCCAGCACCAGAAGAACTCCTCCGAGCTGAACCTCGACTACTACAGGCGCCACAACATCGAGACGATCCTGCGGCTGCGCCGCAAGCGGACCGTGGACGCGCTGGCCATCAAGTACTTCACCAAGGTGGACCCGGTACAGGCCAAGGCGTGGGCGCACTACACCGACGACGAGATGCTGCACGACCGGCTGTTCGCCGCCGACCTCGCCAAGGTCGGCGTCACCAAGGACCAGATCTACTCCACGGAGCCGCTGCTCTCGACCAAGCTGCTCACCGGATACCTGCAGTACGGCATGGAGTTCGAGGACAGCCCGCTGGCGCTGATCACCAGCGTGTACTTCGTGGAGTACGTCACCACGCGCACCCAGCCCGACTGGCTGGACAACCTGGGCGACGTCCTCGGCGAGGACAACGTCAAGGGCGCCCGCGCCCACGTCAACACCGACCTCGACGACGACCACGACGACTTCGTGTGGCGGGTGCTGTCCACACTGGTCACGTCGGAGGCCGACGAACAGAAGGTCGCCGAGCACCTCGACAACATCTACTGGCTGTGGAAGCTCTACTTCGTGGAGCTGCACCAGCTCACCGTGCTCGGCAAGAGCGACTCCCGGGCTCCGCTGCCCACCGCGGCCGAGGTCTGAGCGGGGCGGCGGTGGCTGACGACGACCGTGCCACGCGTCCCGACGGGCGGCAGAGAGTCGAGGTACTGACTCTGCCGCCCGGCCGGGAGCTGCCGACCGAGACCGAGAAGTGGATCGTGGACGGTCTGGTCCTCGCCATGCCGGGACTGCACACCCGGCAGCTGTTCACGCTCCGCCGCGACATGCTGACGGAAGCCGACCATGTCGTCATCGGGGTGGACCGGCAGCGCGACCGGGTTGTCGCGCTGCTCACCTCCCGATGGGCGGAGATCCCGTCGGGGCGCCCCTGTCTGCACATCATGATCCAGTTCGTGGGCGACGCGTACCGCAACGGCGCGATCTTCAAGGAGAGCTGGGCGCGGCACTTCGCCCGGCTGCTCGCCGACGGCCGCCCGTTCCCCGAGGTGATCGCGCTCAAGACGTACAACCCCGTGGTGCACTGCGCGATGTCGGCGTTCAGCGGTCATCCGGACGTCAGCATGTACCCGGACCTCGCGGGCAAGGACGACAGCCAGGCGGCCCTGGCGGCCGAGGTGAGCGAGGCACTCGCACCCGGAGCGGCCTTCGACCCGGTGCGCGGAGTCGTCCCGGGCATCGGCCGTCCGGTCGACCTGTACCGGGAGAGGCCGCTGAGCCATGTGCCCGAGGCCAACCGGTACTTCGCCGAGCACGCGGAGCCGGGAGACCGGGTGCTGTGCCTGCTGCACGTACCCACGCAGGCGGGGGCGCACTCGATCCTCACGGCCCTGGGGCTGCCGTTGTCCTCCGGGCAGAGCTGAGCCCTGCCGGCCAGCCGGGTCCGGCGCCCCCTACGAGGCTCCGGGCCCGTCGCCCGCACCACCACTCCACGCACTCCAGGAAGGCGAGGCAGCATGGCAGACGCATTTCCCCTCGACTACTCCCGGGCACGCGCGGACTTCCTGGCCGCCGCAGAGGAGGCGGGCGCACGCCTGAGGACCTTCACCCTGCCCGGGCACAGCGGGCCCGACGGCGGCGAACTCTGCGTCGACACCGCCTATCTGGGGCCGTCCGACCCGGCGAAGCTCCTGGTGACGGTGTCCGGGACACACGGCATCGAGGGCTTTTGCGGCTCGGCCTGCCAGACCGGGATCCTGCTGCGGGAAGGCGTCGCGAAGGCCGCCGCCGGGACCACGACCGGCGTGCTGCTCGTCCACGCCCTCAACCCCTACGGCTTCGCCTACCTGCGGCGTGTCAACGAGGACAACGTCGACCTCAACCGGAACTTCGTCTACCACGACGCCCTGCCCCACAACGGCGCCTACGACACCGTGCACCGCACGCTGGTGCCGACGGACGCCGCCGAGTTCTCTCCCGGAGAGCTGGTCGCGAACCTCACCGCGCTCCGCGACCGGCTCGGCCCGCAGCGTCTCCAGGAGGCCGTGACCAGGGGCCAGTACCGTCACCCCGACGGCCTGTTCTACGGCGGACACGCGCCGACCTGGTCCCGGCGGGTGTTCGAGACGGTGGTGGCCGAGCAGGTCGCCGGCGCCGCCCACATCGGTTACATCGACCTGCACACCGGTCTCGGCGAACGCGGCGTCGGCGAACCCATCTTCCGCGGCGGCCGCGACGCCGGCGCCCACCATCGGGCCCGCCGGTGGTACGGCGACGCGCTCACCGTCTCGGAGCACGGCACCTCCTCCTCCACGCCGATCGTGGGCAACACGGCGACCGCGGTGGCGGACGGCCTCGACGCCGGCAGCCGACTGACCGCGATCACCCTGGAGTTCGGTACCCAGCCGGGCCCCGAGGTGCTGCTGGCGCTGTGCGCCGACACCTGGCTGCACCGGCACCATCCGCCGAACGACGCCGTCCGCTCCGACCTCAAGCGGCTGATCCGCGACGCCTTCTGCCCCGCGGACGACGCGCGTTGGCGCGAGCAGGTCCTCCAGCGGGCGCGTGAGGTCTTCGACCAGGCCGTCGTCGGCCTCGCCGACACCAAGCAGGGGGAGGCCGCGTGACGTCCCGGAGAGCCGCCCTCACCCCGCACATGCTGGAGTACGCGGAGAAGTCCGACGGCCGCGGCGACATCCGGTGGCTGCCGTACCTGATGTACTTCCGTCCCGCGAACCACGTCTCCAACGTTGTCAACGACGACACCCCCGGCTGCCGCGTCTCCCGCGGTGCCGGGCAGCGGGCGTCGGCGGGCGGTCGCCGCCCGGACGGTCCGATCAGGTAGCTGGTGGGCGGTTCCACCGTCTTCGGCGTCGGCGCGACGAACGACGCGGCCACCCTGTCGTCCCGGCTGTGGACCAGGCACGCCCCGGCGAAACCGTGGCTCAACTGGCGCGCTGGCGGCCGGTGGGGGGCAGGCTGACACCTGTACCGCGTATCTGCTCCTGGTGGCCGGGGGCGGTGCTCCGTACCGCCGGGGAACTCCGGCATGCCGCAGAGGGCTTCGAGGCGTCCTTCTCCCTCGCCCCGCGCCACGCGACCGGCCGGTACCAGGGCCTGCTCGGCATGGGGTCCGGCCCGGGCGCGGCGATCGGTCCCGCCCTGCTCATCGCGGTGTGCGTCGAGCGGGGCCCGGCCGGGTGGTGGCTCGTGGGCGTCCCGCCCGCCGGGGCCGGCGCGCTCATACCGGCCGCGGGGCGCTGGGCCGAACACACGGGCCGAACACACGCGGACGGGCGCGGACGAGCCCGCGGACACCGGGTCACGTTGGCGCACGGACCGACGGCGCCCCGCTGAAGTCGCGCGGAGCCCGGTGGCCGCTACCGGCGCGTGGCAGGAATTCGTGGATGTCCGTCAGCAAGGTCACTGTTGCCGCTCACCTGCCGTGTCGCAGAGTAATCAGATGGTCAGTAGCGATACAACGCCCGCAGAGGGCCAGACGGAGCCGGCGCACGCCGGAGTCAAAACGGTCTGGCGGGAGTCGCCGACCGCAGTGAAGTCCCTGCTCGTCGGCACGATGGTGAACCGGCTCGGCGGCTTCATCCAGGTCTTCATGGTCCTGTACATGACCCAGCGGGGCTTCTCCACCTCCCAGGCGGGCGCCGCGCTCGGCGTCTACGGCGCGGGCACCGTGCTGGGAGTCCTGACCGGCGGCTGGCTGTCCGACCGGATCGGTCCGCGTCTGACCATCATGTGGACCCTGGTGAGCTCGGCGGTCCTGCTGCCCGCCGTCCTGTACCTGGACAGTTACGTGATGATCCTGGCGGTGATCGCGGTCGGTGGAGCACTCAGCCAGGCCTACCGGCCCGCCTCCACCAGCATGATCAGCCAGCTCATCCCCGCCGAACGCCAGGTCATGATCTTCGCCATGGTCCGGCTGGCGATCAACCTCGGTACCACGGCGGCACCGCTCCTGGGCGCGGCCATGGTCCAGGTGTCGTGGGACTTCCTGTTCTGGGGCGAGGCCGCGGCGGTCCTCGTGTTCGCGGCGGTGGCCGCGGCGACCCTGCCCCGCGCCGGGCAGTCCACGGCCGACGGCAGGAGCGACGACAGGAGCACGGCGGGGACCGGCACGTCGCAGGAGCGCAAGGCCAGCTATCTGACGGTGCTCGTCGACCGGCGCTATCTGCTCTTCCTGCTGGCGATGTTCGCCAGCTCCATGATCTACATCCAGTACGTCTCGACCCTCCCGCTGATGGTCCATGACCTCGGCCTGAGCACCGCCGTGTACGCGGCGATGGTCGCGCTCAACGGCGCGCTCGTCATCGCCTGCGAGCTGCTGGTCGCCAAGGTCGTGCAGCGCTGGCCGGCCCGGATCGCGGTGATCGCCGGCGTGGGCCTGACCGGCATCGGCATGAGCCTGTACGCCTTGCCTTGGGGGCTCGCCGCGCTGGTGATCGCGACCCTCGTGTGGTCGCTCGGCGAGATCATCGGCTATCCCACGCTCTTCTTCGCCTACCCGGCACAGGCTGGACCGCCCGAGCTGCGCGGGCGCTACCTGGGCGCGTCCAACTCCCTGTACGGACTGGGCACCGCGGTCGGCCCGTTCGTCGGCGTCACCGTCTGGAGCGAGTTCGGCAACGGCTTGTGGCTCGGGTGCGGGGCCGTCGGACTGCTCGCGGTGGGCGCCGCGTGGCTGGGCGTACGCCCGGTGGACGCCGACCGCGAAGCGCCGCAGGAGGAGCCGGACACCCGCGCCGGGCCCGTGGGACGCCTCGATGACACGGAGGCCGCCGCCGACAAATGAAGCACGTGGAGTTGTCACAATCTCAGGAGGAAAAAATGTCCCGCTACGTGATTCTGGTCGACCCCTACTCCGGCGCGGCCGAGTACGCGAACGCCTTCCGTGAGCGAGGCGTCGAACCGGTGGCCGTGCTGAGCACACCAGGCCCCCTGAACTCCTACCGGCGCACCTGGACGCCGGAGAAGTTCTTCCGGACGCACCACTACGACGGGGACTTCGACGAACTCGTACGGACGGTGAAGGGCTACGAGCCGGTAGCCATCGTGCCGGGCAACGAGTCCGCGGTCATGCTGGTGGACGAGCTGGTAGATGTCCTCATGCCGGGCACGGGCAACGTGATCGAACTGTCCGAGGCGCGTCGGGACAAATGGCCCATGGCCCAGACCGTCGCGGCGGCCGGCATCCCCCATCTGCGGCAGATCGCCACCGCCGACCCGGAAGAGGTCGCCGCCTGGATCGCGGGCAACGGCCTCGAGGACCGGCCCCTGGTGCTCAAGCCGCGCCGCAGCGGTGGCACGGACGACGTGCACAAAGTGGACGTCGGGGAGGACTGGAGGCCGACTTTCGACCGTCTCCTCGGCTCCGTCAACCGATTCGACATCGTCAACGACACTGTGCTCGTCCAGGAGTTCGCGGCGGGCACCGAGTACATTGTCGACACCTACTCGGTGGACGGACAGTTCGGCCTGGTCTCGGTCAGTCGCTACAGCAAGTCCGCCAAGAACGACCGCATCGGGATCTACGACGCGGTCGACTACCTGGAGCCGGACGACCCGATCGCGACGATGCTCGGCGAGTACACCCGGCAGGTGGCGCAGGCGGTCGGGATCCGCACCGGCTGCACGCACACCGAAATCATGCTCACGGCCGACGGCCCGCGGCTGATCGAGATCGCCGCCCGGCTGGCCGGAAGCAGTCTGCAGTACTCCGCACGGCTGGCCACCGGGGACAGTCAGATCGACCGCACGGTCCGCCACCACCTGGAGGGCACGTTCACCCCGTCGTACCGGATCGAGCAACCGACGCGGGTGCTGTGGTTGTCCAGCCCGCACGCGGGGACCCTGGCCGACGTGGAGGCGCTGGACGCGCTCCATGACCTGCCCACATTCCAACGACTCGGCCTGCCCTACCGCAACGGAGAGCAGGTCCCGCGCACGGAGGACCTGTTCACCAGCCTCGGCTGGGTCATCCTTGCCGGGCCGGACCAGGACGCCCTCGACGCGGACACCGCGCGGGTCAGGGAGATCGAGACACGGGTGACCGTGACGACCTGACACCGGGCCGATCCCGCCATAGGACTCTAGTCCTATGGCGGGACCGAAACCGACTGGTTAGTGTGGCCCTCACCCGGTCGAATTCTGTGTGAACGGCGACGTCATTTCGTCGAGTTGGCCGAGCAATCTGTCTACGTGTCGCCGTTCGCCATATTTTTCTCAGTCGGGTTTCCAAGTTCAGTGAATGAAGGCGGGAGCGGTCTGTGGAGTCGTTCGGGTGGGATGAAAATGCGTCGGAGCAGGAACGAATAATCAGTTGGCAGGCTCCACCGCTGAAATTCGGTGTCGGCGCCACCCGGGAAATCGGCCACGAGTTGCGCAAGGCCGGTATCACGTCGGTGCTGTTGGTGACCGACCCCGTCCTGGCCGGTCTCGGACTGCCCGCCCGTGTCGCCAAGCGGATCGAGCAGGAGGGGATCTCGGTCGTGTTGTTCGACCGGGCCCGGGTGGAACCCACCGACGAGAGCTGCGCCGAGGCGGCTCGTGAACTGGAATCCCTCCAGGTGGACGGTTACGTCGGTCTCGGCGGCGGCAGCTCGATCGACACCGCCAAGATGCTGAACCTGCTGCTCAGTTACCCCGGCCGCCCGGTACGTGACTACCTGAATGCGCCGATCGGCGCCGGGGCCCCGATTCCCGGCCCGCTCAAGCCGCTGGTGGCGGTGCCCACCACGGCCGGCAGCGGCAGCGAGTGCACCGCCATGGTCGCCCTCGGTGTCACGGACCTGAACGTGAAGACGGGGATCAGCGACCTGCGGCTGCTGCCCTCCCTGGCGCTGGTCGACCCGGTGAACACCCTGACGCTGCCCCCGGCGGTCACCGCCTCTTCGGGCTACGACGTCCTGACGCACGCCTGCGAGTCGTACACGGCGCGCGCCTACGACCGGCGCCCCCCGTACCCCACGCCCGGGGACCGGCCGTTGTACATCGGCGCCAATCCGATCAGCGACGTGTGGGCGGAGCAGGCGCTGGAACTGGTGGGCCGCTACCTCAGGCGGGCCGTGCTCAACTCCGCCGACCTGGAAGCCCGTACGGGAATGAGCCGGGCGGCGAGCTTCGCGGGGATGGGATTCGGCAATGCCGGAACCCACATTCCGCACGCCTGCGCCTACCCCGTAGCCGGGCTGGTTCGCGACTACCGACCGGACGGATACGAAGTCGACCATGCCATGGTGCCGCACGGAGCCGCGGTCGTCTCCACCGCGGCGGCGGCCTTCGAGTTCACGTACCCGACGTCTCCGGAACGCCACCTGCGCGCTGCCGAGTTGCTCGGAGCGAACCTCAACGGCGTGACCGAGGCCAATGGTTCGGACATACTTCCGGCCACGTTGCTGAGCATCGTCGCGGACACCGGAGGGCCCGCCGGGCTGCGGGACTTCGGCTATTCCACGAAGGATCTCCCCGAACTCGTCGAGGGCGCGCTCAAGCAGCAGCGGCTGCTGGTGTGCTGCCCGCGTGACGTCACCTCACGCGACCTCCAGCGAATCATCGCCGGTTCGATGGCCGGCTGACACCGAAGCAGTGCGGCCCCTCTCCCCCACCGCGCCAAGGAGCTGGATGCACCCGTGAGTGAAGCAGTGATACCGGAGTACATGGCTGTCATCGCGGGGAAGAAGGTTCCCACCACGCGGTGGATCGACGTCCTCGATCCGTCGAACGCCCGTCCTCTCGCACGCGTCGCCCGCTGTAGCCCGGCCGAGGTCCAGGCGGCCGTGGAGGCGGCCCGGCACACGTACGAGACGGTCTGGCGGTTCACGACGCCGGTGGAGCGCTCCCGGGTCTGCCACCGCATCGCCGACACCCTGCGAGCCGAGCGCGAGGAGCTGGCCAGACTGGAGACGCTCGACACCGGCAAGCCGCTCAGCCAGTCGCTGGTCGACGCCGACATCGCCGCCCGATATTTCGACTTCTACGCCAACGCCGTCGAGGCGCTCGGTGGTGAAACGATCCAGCAGCAGCCGGGCCGACTGGCTTTCACCCTGCGCGAGCCCTACGGCGTGTGCGGTCACATCATCCCGTGGAACTACCCGCTGCAGATCGCCGCCAGGACCGTGGCACCCGCCCTCGCGGCTGGAAACTGCTGTGTCCTCAAACCGGCCGAGGACGCGCCGTTGACCTCGCTCCGGTTGGCCGACATCGTTGAGGAAGCAGGACTTCCGACGGGAGCCCTGAACGTCGTGCCGGGCTACGGAAGGGAAGCGGGCGCCGCACTCGCCGCGCATCCCGACGTGGACCGCCTCGCCTTCACCGGCTCGCGGGAGGTCGGCGAGGCGGTGATGACCGCGGCGGCGCGGAACATCGTGCCGGTCACACTGGAGCTCGGCGGGAAGTCGCCGCACCTCGTGCTCCCCGACTTCGACGCCGCGCGGGCGGTGCCGCAGATCGTGGAGTCGATCACCGAGCACGCGGGGCAGAACTGCTCGGCCGGAAGCCGGCTGCTTGTCCACCGGTCTGTCCACAACGAGTTGGTGGACGCGCTTGCTGAAAGGTTTCGCTCCCTGCGTCTCGGCCCGGGGATCGACGATCCCGACATGGGTCCGCTCATCTCCGCGAAACAGCGCGACAGGGTACTCGGCTACCTGGCCGAGGGCCGACGGGACGCCGTGGTCCGCGTCGGCGGTGGAGTACCCGAAGGGGAGAGGTACACCGAGGGTTTCTACGTGGAGCCCACCATCCTCGACCAGGTGACCCCGGAACACCGGGTGTTCAACGAGGAGATATTCGGTCCGGTCCTCTGCGTGACGGGCTTCGACTCGCTGGACGAAGCGGTCGAACTCGCGGAACACACGACGTACGGTCTGGCCGCCGGAATCTGGACGTCCGACGTGACCACCGCCCACTGGCTCGCCCAGCGGCTGAGGGCGGGGCAAGTGTTCGTGAACAACTACAGCGCGGCCGGGGGAGTCGAGCTGCCGTTCGGCGGCTACCGACGCTCGGGGATAGGAGTGGAGAAGGGGCTGGTGGCGCTGCACGAATACACGCGGTGCAAGACGGTGGCGATCCACGCGGAGCTTCCTTCCTGACCCGTTGCGTCGACTCACTCGCACAGCCCGGACCTTACGAGAAGAGCGGTTCGTTCAGTTCACATAGCTGGAGGGAGTTCACCTGATGTCGCGTGTTGCGCGAGGGTCGGTCGTGGAGTTGAGAGGCCAACGGTGCTGCCAGTCATGTGGGGCGCCCACGCAGCCCGTGGCGGCCTTGGCCGAAGTCGTCGCCAAGGTACACAGGGCGCTGGACGAGGCGCAGCTCGCCCTCGAAGTCCAAGAGCAGTTGATCGAGGACTTACGGGCCGACGCCGACGGCCAGCGGCAGGCCGCCGACCCGTCCCCCTCCGAGGAAACGCTCGCGGCCCGGGAAGCACTCGCCCTGCTGACGGTCCGCGAACGCCAGATTCTGGTACTCATCTCCCAGGGCAATTCGAATCGGCGCGTGGCCAAGGCACTCGGAATATCCGAGAAGACGGTGAAGAACCATTTGTCCGCAGTCTTCATGAAGGTCGGCGCATCCGATCGCACACAAGCCGTTGTAATGGGCATCCGCAGCGGAATCGTCTCCATTGGTGAGCCCTTCAACGACGCGTCTGGGTCCATGAGTGCGAGTGAGTGACTCCCATACGCTTCAAGGCCCATGCCGTGAGTATGAGGGCCAATCCAGCCATGGGACAGCGGGCGGACTGTCAGAACACCACGTATTTCTGCCACATTGGTCCCATGCTGAAGAATGTAGCCGCGGTCTTGTTCGACAACGTCCATCCGTTCGAGCTGGGTGTCGTATGCGAAGTATTCGGGATCGACCGCCAGGAAGAGGGGCTGCCCGCGTACGACTTCGCGCTCGTCGCCGCGGAGTCCTTGTCCGTACGGGCAGTGCCCGGATTCACCATCAGCACGCCCCACGGGCTCGACCGGCTGGAGGCCGCCGATCTCATCGCCATCCCGGTGGGGGACGACTTCCACACCCGGGACTTCCCGCCCGCCCTTCTGGAGGCCCTGCGCCAGGCGGTGGCCCGCGGTGCCAGGGTGGTCAGCGTCTGCGTCGGCGCCTTCGTCCTGGGTGCCGCGGGGCTGCTCGACGGACGGCGCTGCACCACACACTGGCGGTACGCCGACGCACTGGCCGAGCGCTACCCCAAGGCCCAGGTCGAACCGGGCGTGCTCTACGTCGACGAAGACCCGATCCTCACCTCGGCCGGCACCTCCGCAGGGATCGACGCCTGCCTCCACCTGGTGCGCAAGCTCCAGGGCAGCGACGTCGCCAACGCCATCGCCCGGCGCATGGTGGTGCCCCCGCACCGGGAGGGCGGCCAGGCCCAGTACATCGAACGGCCGGTGGCGCATTACGGGGAGGACGGCGTGCGCGAGGTGCTGGCCTGGGCCGAGCAGCACCTGGACCAGGAGATCAGCGTCGAGCAGTTGTCGGCGCGGGCCTGCATGTCGCCGCGCACCTTCGCCCGCCGCTTCCGGATGGAGACCGGGACCACCCCCTACCGCTGGCTGCTGGCCCAACGGGTGCTGAGCGCCCAGCGGCTGCTGGAGAACACCGACGAGACGATGGAGGCGGTGGCGGCGCGTACGGGATTCGCCAACGCGGCCGCCCTGCGGCACCAGTTTGTGCGCCTCCTCAACACCACCCCCAACGCGTACCGGCGTGCCTTCCGGGGCCGGTCACCCGACACAACCACGCACTGAACCCCTTTGCGGGGTCAACAGGAGGCTGGGAATGCTGCGCATCGCGGTAGTGGGCGCCACCGGATCAGTGGGCCGGGAGTGCCTGGCCCTGCTCGACGGTGGGATCGTGCCCGTGGAACAGGTGGTGCCCGTCGGGTCGGCGCGCAGCGTCGGCCGGGACCTGGGCACCGAACTGGGACTGTCCCTGCCCATGGCGGAACTGGTCACCCTCAACGACCTGGACCCCCGAGGTCTGGATGTCGCCATTTTCTCCGCGGGCGCGGAGGTGAGCGACCGGGAGGCGGAGCGGCTGACCTCGGCGGGGGTGCTGGTCGTCGACAACAGTTCCGCCTTCCGGATGCGACCGGACGTCCCGCTCGTGGTGCCGCAGGTCAACCCCGGTGCGCTCGACGACCGGCCGGGGTCCAACCTTGTGGCCAACCCCAACTGCTCGACCATCCAGCTGGTGCGGGCCCTGAACCCGTTGCACGAACTGGCGGGTCTGGAGAGCGTCGTGGTGGCGACCTACCAGGCGGCGTCCGGCGGCGGCGTGCGCGGCTTGCGGGAACTGGCGGAGGGCTCCAGGGCCATCCTGGACGACCCCCGTGCGCAGGGAGCCACCGGCGGGCGCTTCGGGCAGCCCCTGCCCTTCAACCTCGTCCCCGAAATAGGGCTGCAGGACGACACCGGGCTCACGCACGAGGAACGCAAACTCGTCCGCGAACCACGCAAGATCCTCGGCCTGCCCGACCTTCGGGTGAGCGCCACCGCGGTGCGGGTGCCGGTCTTCGACTGCCACTCCGAGGCCGCGCACATCCGGCTGCGTACGCCGGTCACCGTCGCGTCCGTCGAGGCGGCCCTGGCCGCGACACCCGGTCTTCGGGTCTACCGCCGGTCGGAGAGCCCCTCCTACCCCATGCCCCGTACTGTCTTCGCCCGGCCCGAGGACCGGGCCCTGGTCCACGTCGGCCGCATACGCGTCGAGCCGGAGGACGACAGGGCGGTGGCGCTCTGGGTGGTCGCCGACAACCTGTGGGTGGGGGCCGCGCTGAACGCGTTGCAGATCGTGGAACTCGCCGTGAAGAACGGATGGCTCGGATGACGGCCCGCCGCACGCCCAATAGCCGCCCGCTGGTGCTGAAGTTCGGTGGCTCCGCCTTCGCCGACCTCGACGGCTACCACCGGGTGGCCCGGTACGCGGTGCGCCGCAGCACCGAGGAGCAGCGCCCGCTGGTCGTCGTGGTGAGCGCCATGTCCGGCACCACGGGCAGACTCCAGGAGACCCTGGACGCCTTGTCCGCCGACCCGCCCGCCCACGCCGCCGCGATGCTCCTGACCACCGGCGAGACGGTGAGCGTCGCTCTGCTCGCGGCCGCACTCGATGCCGAGGGCGTACCCGCATGCCCGCTCCCGGCGGGGGGCACCGGGCTCCTCGCCGAGGGGCCCGCCGACCGGGCGGGACTGACCTCGGCCAGTTCCGAGGCGCTGTCCAAGGTTTTGGCCGACTGCCCGATCGCGGTCGTCCCCGGCGGCCAGGCGGTCGACGCGGCCGGGCGGACCGTCATGCTGGGCCGCAACAGCTCGGACCTCTCGGCGGCGGCGACGGCCGCCACGCTGGGCGCCGACACGTGCGAGATCTTCTCCGACGTGCCCGGCGTCTGCACCGCTGACCCCCACCTGGTGCCGGAGGCCCGCACCCTTTCCCGAATCAGTTACGAGGGGGTGCGCCGGATGTCCCGTCACGGCGCCAAGGTCGTCCATGAGGGCGCCGTGGACTGGGCGGAGCGCGGAGGGGTGCGGCTGTTGTGCCGTCCCTTTCCCTGGAGCGAGGACCCGGAGGGCGGGACCGCCGTGGGGACGGGACCGGAGGCGGCTGCGGTCGTCGTGCACAAGGACAGCGAGGTGTGGTGCTTCCGGTCCGGCCGGGAACGCCGGGTGGTGGCCGGACGACTGCGGGCCGAGGGTTTGGGGGGTACCGAGTTCGACACCGCTAGCGAGGCGTGTCTCACGGTGCCGGCCGGAGCGCGGGGCGCGCCCCGGCACCTGCGGACCGCGCGCCGCCTCGACGGCCTGTGCCTGGTCACCACCCTGCGGGCGGACGGCCGGACCGAACATGCCGTGGTGCCGCGCTCCGACGCCGCGGCCGAGGCCCGCCGACGCCACGTGCTGCTGTACCCGGACTCCGCGGGCACCTCGGGGCCGGCAGTTCCCGCCCCGGCCAAGGCCCGCTCCCCCCACAGCGACGTCCTGGTCGGCCCGGGCCCGCCCCCTGCCCCCGAGAACAAGCCGCTGGACTGACCCGGACCGGGCGGACCAGGACCGGGCGGGGCCGCCCGGCCCGACACGCCCGGCGCGGCACCGTGCGCTACTGGTCCCGCTGCTGACCGACGAGGGTCGGGCGAAGACCGAGCCAGTGATCACCCACAGGTCCCGAGGGGCAGCCCCCGGCTGGTGATGACGGGAACCCTCTACGAGGCCCGCACGGGCACCCCCTGGAGCACTCGTGTTGGACGAGTCGATCGTCCGCGCGGATGCCGGCTCGCGCCGCTACCTCCACCTGGTTGCGCATGAAGGCGAGGAGCGGCGAAACGATCACCACCGGCCCGGCGCTTGCCGGCGACCAGCGCCTTGATGGCCCGCCACTGGTCCTCGCGCGGTCTGGCGGCGCCGGTGGTGTCCCCGACGAGGCGGGCGGGTACGGAATCGGCCGAGGACCTGAGGTCTGCGTTGGTCATGCCCCCATGCAACCCGATGCCTCGGACATTGCGCGAATGAGGCCTTCAGCCTGTGGACAAAGTTATCCACAGGGTTGGCGGCGCGGACGGCTTCTGCGGGAACGTCGAGCCATGAACAACCACCACGAACCCACAAGGCCCTCCGCCGGCGACCAGATCACCCTGCGGGGCCCCGCCGAACTCGCCGACGCCCTCCCGTACCTCATGGGCTTCCATCCGACCGACAGTGTGGTGATGGTCGCGCTGCACGGGCGCAGGGGCCGGTTCGGCGGGCGGCTCAGGCTCGGTATCCCGAACTCGCCGAAGGAATGGCCGTTCGTCTCCGACCAGCTCGCCGACTGCCTGGTGACCGGCAGCGAGCGCCGGGGAGCCCGTCCCGAGGGCATCGTCGTCTTCCTCTGCCAGGACCCGGCCGAGGGCGAGTCGGGCAGGCAGGTGATGGAGCGGCTGCGCCCCTTCGCGCAACGCCTGCGCACCGCGTGCGGCGCGCTCGACGTGCCCGTGTCCGAAGCGCTGTGCATCTCCGACGGGAGGTACTGGTCCTACTGCTGCCCCGACGAGCGCTGCTGCCCGCCCGACGGGAACGTACTGGCGATGCCGGGCACTTCGGTGATGGCCGCGGCCGCCGCCTACGCCGGAATCCAGGTACGCGGATCCCTGCGGGAGATGGAGGCCAGGCTCGCGCCCCCGCGGCAGCCGGCCGGTCAGGAGCAGGAGCAGGTGCGGGCGCTGGACGCGGCAGGGCTCGCGCTGGTGCCCCGGATCCTCAGCGGTACCGAGCGTGAGCGGGTCACGGCGGAGACGCTCGGCCTGGCCCGCCGGCTGATGGAGCGCCTCGGCGAGAACGGGCCGGCCGCGGCAGGCTGGCCCGACGCGGACGCCGGCGACGACGCCCTCATCGCCCACGACGAGGCCGCGGCCGTCATTCTCGGGCTCCAGGACCGGGAGACCAGGGACCGGGCCGCGGAGTGGATGGAGGGGGCGGACGCCGAGCCCGCACTGCGGCTCTGGCGGGCGCTCGCCCGCCGGTGCGCCGGAGCGTACGACACCCATGCCGCCGCCCCGCTCACCCTCGCCGGATGGGTCGCCTGGTCGACCGGGGACGAGCCGGGGGCGAGGGTGGCCCTCGACCGCGCCCTGCGGGCCGACCCCGAGTACACCTTCGCCCGGCTTCTGCACCAGGCGTGCAACGAGGGCATCGACCCGGAAGGCCTGCGGCGCTGTCTGCGCGAGGAGCGCCGGGAGCGTGCGGAACACAAACGGCTCCGCCCACGTGTCGTACGCACACGTGCCACCACGCGTTCCGTACGGCCGCAGGCCGCCAAGCAGAGTGCCCCGCCTGCCGGGGCGCGGCCGGCGGCAGCCGACGCGCGAGGCCGTGCGCGCCGACGGGACAGCCCGCGGGGGAGGAGCGGGCGATGACGGCCGTGACCACGGCGGCGATGCGGACGTTCACACGTATGGCGGTACCGCGAACGCCCCGCGCCGTCTCGACCCACGCGGCTGTCACGAGCGCAGAGGAGGCACCGTATGACCCTCACCGCCCAGTACCCCGCCGCCGGGGGAAGACACCTTGCGGGGGGTGCCCGGCCCACCGGTGAGCTGCCCTCGGTCCATGCCCTGCTGGTCTGCGCGGACCTGCCCGGGCTCGCGCTCTCCGCGGAACACGGGCAGCTCACCGGCCACGGCCTGGAGGGCTTCTACCGGGCGGGGCGACGGCTGCTCTCCCGCTGCCACTTGCGGGTCGCGGGACGGGAACCGGTCGCCGTGCAGGGCCGGCTGGTCTCCGCGTCCCGCGCCCGGTTCGTGGGTGTGGTGCGTCCTCCGGCCGGTGCGGGGCCGGACCCCGAGATCGCCGTGGAGCGGCTGCGGCACGCCGGAGGTACGGAGCGGATCGTCCTGCGCAGCTCGGCGTGGCGTGCCGTGCGGCTCCGCGTGGAGATCGGGCTCGGCACCGACCTCGCGGACCTGGGCGCCGTCGCCGCGGGCCGCTCGGGGCCCGAGCTGCCCGCGAGCGTCCACGCCTCGGGCATGCGCTGGTCGGTGGCGGGGGCCCAGGCCGTGGTCACCGCCGACCCGCCTCCCGAGGACGCGATCGCTTCCGTCGGCCTGCTGCGCTGGGAGATCGAACTGCTGCCCGGCGCCTCGCGCACCATCGAACTGCGGATCCGTGCGGAGGGTGGTGCCCGGCCACTCGCGAAGACCGGAGCGGACCCGTTCTCCGAGGCGGCGGCGGAGGGGGACGATTCGCGGGTGCGGGAGCTGTTGCGGAGCAGCCTCGACGATCTGCGGGCCCTGCTGACGCGCGACCCGCGCAATCCCGCGGACGTGTACCTGGCGGCGGGGGTGCCCTGGCGCTGCGGACTCGCGCCCGCCGAGGCGCTGTGGGCGGCGCGCATGGCGCTGCCGCTCGGCACCCGGCTCGCTGCGACGACGCTGCGCACCCTCGCCCGTACCCAGCTGCCGGGCCCGGGGCCCGACCAGGGCCGGCTTCCGGGCCCGCTCAGGGACGCGGGCCCGCACCTCCCGCCCAGCTGCACGGGTGTGGAGGCGACGCTGGCCTTCCCCGTGGTGCTCGCGGAGGCGAGACGGTGGGGGCTGGCGGAGCAGGATCTGGAGGAGCTGCTGCCCGTGGCCGAACGCTGTCTGCTCTGGTTGCGCAGAGCCGCGGACGGCGACGGCTGTCTGGGGGAACGGGGCCCCGGAGGGCCCCGGCGCAGTGAGACCCAGGCCCATGCCCACCGTGCGGCGGTGCTCGGCGCCGACCTGCTGGCCGAGTGCGGTCGTCCGGGAGCCGAAGGATGGCGCGAGTGGGCGGGCGGGCTCCGCCGTACGTTCCAGGAGGACTTCTGGATCGAGGACCGTGCGGGAGGCAGACCGGCGGCGGCCCGTACCGCGGGGGGACGGATCGTCCCGCACCTCGGCGGCTTTGCCGCGCACCTCCTGGACACCGGCCTGCTCGGCGCCGGGCGGCAGGCGCCCGGCCTGCTGGACAAGGTGCAGACCGAACAGGTGGCGAGGCTGCTGGGCGGTCCCGCGATGGACTCGGGCTGGGGGCTGCGCAGCCTCGGTGCCAAGGAGAGCGGTCACAACCCCTTCGGCCACCGCGGTGGCGCGGTGCGCGTCCACGAAACGGCCGTCGCCGTCGCGGGGCTCGCGGCGGCCGGATACGAGAGGGAAGCGGCAGCCCTGCTGCGCGGCGTCCTCGACGCCGCGGGAGCCTTCGGCAACCGGCTGCCCGAGATGTACGCGGGCGAGCAGCGCACCGCGGGCGGCCTTCCCGTGCCGCACCCGGCCGCGTGCCGCCCCGCGGCGGTGGCGGCCGCGGCCGGTGTCCACCTGCTCACCGCGCTCGCGGGCATCCGCCCGGACGCCCCGGCCGGCACGGTGGCGCTGTTCCCGGTGCGCAGTGCGCCGCTCGGGGCCGTGCAGCTGTCCGGACTGCGCGTGGCGGGGGAGCCCTTCGCCGTACGGATCAGCAGGCTGGGCCTCGGCATGGTCGAGGAAGCCGCCGGAACACTCCAGTTGGGGGGCTGAACAGTGGATGCCGGGGAGCGGCGCGAAGAGGGCGGCGCGGACCGCGGCTTCACCGGCTGGAGGACTGTTTATCGTCAGGCAGACGACTATGATCACGGCATGTCGCCCTACGACCCATCGGCCTTTCCTCCCTTCGCCGTCACCGTGGATCTGGTCGTGCTCACCGTGCGCCGTCACGCACTCTGCGCGCTGGTCGTACGCCGGGGCGAGCAGCCCTATCAGGGCCGGTGGGCATTGCCCGGCGGCTTTGTCCGGGCGGAGGAGGGCCTCGGGGCGGCGGCGGCACGCGAGCTCGCCGAGGAGACCGGACTGTGCGCGCACGACCCCGGTGCCCCCTCGCCCGGGAACGGAGCGCACCTGGAGCAGCTGGCCACGTACGGGGACCCCGGGCGGGACCCCCGGATGCGGGTGGTGAGCGTGGCTTATCTGGTGCTCGCACCGGACCTTCCCGCTCCGCGGGCGGGCGGCGACGCGCACAGCGTGCGCTGGGCACCGGTGGAGGCCCTGCTCGGCCAGGAGGATGACCACAGCCGCGAGGACGAGTCTCCGGCCCCGCTCGCCTTCGACCACGCCCAGATCCTTGCGGACGGCGTGGAGCGCGCCCGCTCCAAAATCGAATACTCGTCGCTCGCCACGGCCTTCTGCCCCGCGGAGTTCACCGTCGGCGAGCTGCGCCGGGTGTACGAAGCCGTCTGGGGCGTCGCGCTCGATCCCCGGAACTTCCACCGCAAGGTCACCGGCACCCCTGGTTTCCTCGTCCCCTCGGGCGGGACCACGACCCGGCAGGGCGGCCGGCCCGCGCAACTGTTCCGGGCCGGCGGGGCGACGCTGCTCAACCCGCCGATGCTGCGCCCCGAGGTCTGACACCCGAGGCCCGGCATTCGGGCCCGGCACCCCCGGTCTGACACCCGCAGTTGCCTCGCTGCAACAGAAGTCGGATATATCGCGTTATCTTGCTGCAGTACCGCCCTGCCGCCGAGCGGTCTCCCCTTCCGCGAGAGAAGCGATGCTCCAGGCCATCGGACTCACCAGCGCCCCCCGCCGAGAACTCCCGCCCGCCGTGGACGATCTGACCTTCGAGGCGCGGCCGGGGCAGGTCACGGCCCTCCTCGGCGCCGCCGGATCCGGCAAGACCACGACGCTCAGGCTGATGCTCGGCCTCGAACCCGGCCGCGGTGTCACGTACTTCCGCGGACGCCCCCTCCACCGGATCACCCACCCCGCCCGCGAGGTCGGGGCGCTCCTCGGCGACGTGCCGGGCCACCCCGCCCGTACCGCCCGTGGCCAGCTCCGCATGCTCTGCGCCGCGGCCGGCGTGCCCGCCGCCCGCGCGAACGACATGCTCGACCTCGTCGGCCTGGCCGACCTCGGCGACCAGCGCCTCAGCACGCTCTCCCGGGGCATGGACCGCCGGCTCGGCCTCGCCTCCGCCCTGCTGGGAGACCCGCACGCCCTCCTCCTCGACGAGCCGGCCGACGGCCTGTCCCCGCGCGAGAACAGCTGGGTGTACGGACTGCTGCGCGGCCATGCGGCCCGGGGCGGCACCGTGCTGTACACCACGCGCGACGCCAAGGAGGCCGCCCGTACCGCCGACCGGGTCGTCACCATCGACGACGGCCGTCTCGTCGCGGACCAGGAGGCGGCCGAGTTCGCCAGGACCAGGCTCCGCCCCCGCGTCGCCGTCAGGACCCCGCACGCCGCCCGCCTGGGCGTCCTTGTCGCCCGCGAAGCCCGCGCGGCCCGGCGTTCCGTCGAGGTCGTCACCGAGGGGGGCAGTCACCTCTCCGTCTACGGCAGCGACTGCGCGCAGATCGGCGAGACCGCCTTCCGGCACGGCATCCCGGTCCACCGGCTCGCCGACGAGATCGGCGACACCGGCCCGGCCCCTGCTCCGGAGCAGCCGGCCGCGTCTCCTTCCCCGGTCGCCTCCGGACGTGGTGAAAGCGAGGCGCAGGGGCCCGTCGAGGCGCCGGAACCGTCCTCGCGACCGCTGCCTCTGCGCCCGGCGCGCAGCCCGCTCCACCCCCTGCGCTACGAACTGCACCGCCTCCTCGGCACGAGGACCGCCCTTCTGACCACGGCCACCGTCCTCGTCGCGTCCGTGGTGATCTCCGTGCTGCTCGCGCGCCGGGGCAGCGCCCCCCTGCCCGGCCTTCTCGCCGCCTGGCCGGACATCCTGCCCCTGCCGCCCGCGGCGCTCGGCGCCGGGCTGCTCGGTGCGATCGCCTTCGGCGAGGAGTTCCGGTACCCCGCCCTCGCCGCCGCCCGCGGTACGGTCCCACGCCGTCTCGGGCTGCTCCTGGCCAAGCTGATCGTCTCCGCCGCCACCGCGCTGCTCCTGGGAGCGCTCGTCGTGGTGGCCGACGCCGAGGCGCTGCGGCTGGTGTACGGCGAGGACTTGCTGCGCGTACCGGAGAAATGGTTGTCCATGGCGGCAAGTTGGTCCGGCCTGACCGTCGGCTGCGCCTGGGCCGGGCTATTGGGCGCCGGCGTCTTTCGCGCGACGGCCCCCGGAGTGGCCGCGGTACTCGCCGTACCGGTCCTCGTGGCGCCGGTCGCACAGCGGGTGATCCTGAGCCCGTCCGTGCGTTCGGTGGCCGGACTCCCGGGCAGGCTGCGCGAGGTGGCGTGGCTGCAGTGGCCGTACGAGGCCGACCGGTGGCTGGTGGCCGTGGTGAGGGTCGCGGCCCAACCCGTCGGTGCCGCACTGGGGTTGTCGTTGTGTGCCCTTCTCTGCGCGTATCTGTTCGTCGGCCTTCGCCGCAGTACTCATTGGTGATCGGCTCGTGCGGTGAAGGCCGTCAACGACTGATAACTCCCCTGAGAACGCCCGGGTATTTCCGATAAGTCGTCAATTGCAGGGCGGGCGACGATCACCCTTTCGTGTGCTTTTCACCAAAGACCTCAAGGGGCACGGAAGTCACGCCGACAAAGGATCCGTGAGTACCCTTGCGCACACCATGATGACCGCCGCCCGCTCCGCCGATTCAGGCCTCGCCGGGCCGGGTGAACTCGACCGCTATCCCTACGCGGAGGCGCCGGGCGCCGACCGCGTCGGCATGCCCTCCTGGGACGGGGGCGACCCGGACCTGGGCCGGGTGGGCCGCCGTTCTGCGGGCAGCCGGGGCCGCGGGCTCCACGGCCAACTCGTCCAGCAGCTCGGCCAGATGATCGTCTCCGGCGACCTGGGCGCCGACCGCCCGCTCGTCCCCGAGGAGATCGGCCAGCGCTTCGAGGTCTCCCGCACCGTCGTGCGCGAATCCCTGCGCGTACTTGAAGCGAAAGGCCTGGTCAGCGCCCGCCCCAACGTCGGCACCCGGGTCCGTCCCGTCAGTGACTGGAACCTGCTGGACCCCGACATCATCGAGTGGCGGGCCTTCGGCCCGCAGCGCGACGATCAACGTCGTGAACTCGGCGAACTGCGGTGGATGATCGAGCCGCTCGCGGCCCGCCTCGCGGTCGGCCATGGGCGCGAGGACCTCCAGCAGCGCCTCGGCGACATGGTCGAGATCATGGGACACGCCCTTGCGCAGGGTGACTCCCTGACGTTCTCCCGGGCCGACGCCGAATTCCACTCGCTCATCATCCAGCTCGCGGGCAACCGCATGCTCGAACACCTTTCCGGCATCGTCTCCGCCGCCCTTCAGGTGTCCGGCGGGTCCCTCATCGGCTGTGACCGCCCGACCGAGGCCGCTCTCGTCCACCACTCCCGCATCGTGGACGCGCTCGCCGCGGGCGACGCCATGGCCGCCGAGACCGCCATGCGTCAACTGCTCACCGCACACCCGGAAGTGGAGCGTGTGGTGCCGGCGCCGCGCGAGCACTGATCACGGACCACGGCCGGGGTGTGTGCCTTGCGGCCCGACTGCGCTGACGAACCTCGTGTCGCCGGATCCCACGGGTCCGGCGACACGCTTGTGAGCCGGTGTTCCTTCTGCTCTCCCGCGCTCCGTACGGCATGTGACTCGGGCCACGCAGATTGGGCGTAACACTCCTCGGAACTGTGCGATGACCTAAGAGGTGACAGCCGAAGAGGGAATACAGCCGCTGAACCTGGCGCTGTAACCAGTCCGAGGTTCAACCTGCGCCGTCGGTACATCCCCAGCCGATGTCGTCGGTCGTGGCCCGTACTCAGGGCGAGGCCGGAAGCCGTTTCCATCGTTCCGAGAGGTTGTTCGTGTCGGCCAGCACATCCCGTACGCTCCCGCCGGAGATCGCCGAGTCCGAGTCTGTGATGGCGCTTATCGAGCGGGGAAAGGCTGATGGGCAGATCGCGGGCGACGACGTGCGCCAGGCATTCTTGGCCGACCGGATTCCCTCGGCCCAGTGGAAGAACGTTCTGCGCAGCCTCAACCAGATCCTCGAGGAAGAGGGTGTGACGCTGATGGTCACTGCCGCGGAGCCGCCCAAGCGCCCCCGCAAGAGCGTCGCGGCCAAGAGCCCGGTCAAGCGCACCGCCACCAAATCCGTCGCGGCCGAGGCGGCCCCCGCGAAGACGGTCGCCGCCACCGCCGCTCCGGCGTCCGGGACCGTGGACGCGGTGGCCGACGAGGTCGTCGCACCCGAGGCCGCCGCCACGCCCGGGCCGGAGGAGAAGGCCGCCGCCAAGAAGGCCGTGGCCAAGAGGACCGCTGCGAAGAAGACCGCGGCCAAGAAGACGGCAACCAAGAAGGCTTCCGCCAAGAAGGGCGCCGACGAGGCCGCCGACGCTGAGGACTCCACCGAGGAGATCCCGGTCAAGGCGGGCGCCGACGAAGAAGAAGAGGGCGGGGAGAAGGGCTTCGTTCTCTCCGACGAGGACGAGGACGACGCGCCCGCGCAGCAGGTCGCTGTCGCCGGCGCCACCGCCGACCCCGTCAAGGACTACCTCAAGCAGATCGGCAAAGTCCCCCTCCTCAACGCCGAGCAGGAGGTGGAGCTCGCCAAGCGCATCGAGGCGGGCCTGTTCGCCGAGGACAAGCTGGCCAACAGCGACAAGCTCGCGCCGAAGCTCAAGCGCGAGCTGGAGATCATCGCCGAGGACGGCCGCCGCGCCAAGAACCACCTGCTGGAGGCCAACCTCCGCCTCGTGGTCTCGCTGGCCAAGCGCTACACAGGCCGAGGCATGCTCTTCCTGGACCTGATCCAGGAGGGCAACCTGGGTCTGATCCGCGCGGTGGAGAAGTTCGACTACACCAAGGGCTACAAGTTCTCGACGTACGCCACCTGGTGGATCCGGCAGGCGATCACCCGCGCGATGGCCGACCAGGCCCGCACCATCCGCATCCCGGTGCACATGGTCGAGGTCATCAACAAGCTCGCCCGCGTGCAGCGCCAGATGCTCCAGGACCTGGGCCGCGAGCCCACCCCGGAGGAGCTGGCCAAGGAACTCGACATGACCCCCGAGAAGGTCATCGAGGTCCAGAAGTACGGCCGCGAGCCCATCTCGCTGCACACCCCGCTCGGCGAGGACGGCGACAGCGAGTTCGGTGACCTCATCGAGGACTCCGAGGCGGTCGTCCCGGCCGACGCGGTCTCCTTCACGCTCCTGCAGGAGCAGCTGCACTCGGTCCTGGACACCCTCTCGGAGCGCGAGGCGGGCGTCGTGTCCATGCGCTTCGGTCTCACCGACGGCCAGCCCAAGACGCTGGACGAGATCGGCAAGGTCTACGGCGTGACGCGTGAGCGGATCCGCCAGATCGAGTCCAAGACCATGTCGAAGCTGCGCCACCCGTCGCGCTCGCAGGTCCTGCGCGACTACCTCGACTAGGCCGTACCTGGTCGTTCACCGCCCGGACCGAGGGCCCGGAGTCTCGCGTACGAAACTCCGGGCCCTCGGCTTTCACGGGTGCGGCGCACCGCCGTCCGGCCGACGCTGGGGATGTCATTGCAGCGCCGAACCAGGAGGCCGAATGCGTCGCTCTTCTACCGGATCTCTGACAGGGGCGGTGGCCCTGGCAGCCACGGCCCTCATAACGCCGCACGTCTCGGGCGGTACCGCCGCCGCCGACGGCGTGGTGATCGGGGGCCGACCGGTGCAGGTCTCCAAGACGCCCTGGGTGGTGGCACTGGCCAGCCGTGACCGGTTCGGAGGTACGCGGGCGGGACAATTCTGCGGGGGGGTGCTGGTGGCGCCGGACAGAGTGATGACGGCGGCGCACTGCGTGAGCAAGGAGGTCCTCGGCGTACCGCTCGGCCAGGTGCGTGACCTGAAGGTCGTAGCGGGCCGCAGTGAACTGGCGGGTTCGGGTGGCCAGGAGATCGCGGTGAGTGACGCGCGGATCGACCCGGAGTACGACGCCGGGACGAACACGGGAGACTTCGCGATGCTCACGCTGTCGGTCTCGCTTCCCGCGCATCACGCCATCAAGGTCGCGGGGCCGGGAGACGCGGCGTACACGCCGGGCACGAGCGCGGTCGTCTACGGCTGGGGGGACACGACCGGCACGGGAACCTACGCGTCCGAGCTGCATGCCGCGCCGGTGGAGGTGCTGCCCGACAGCACCTGTGAGAGCGCCTACCCGAAAAGCACCTACGGGACGTACAGCGCGGACACGATGCTGTGCGCCGGGGACCCGGAGGGGGGCCACGACGCGTGCCAGGGGGACAGCGGCGGGCCGCTGGTGGCCGACGGCCGGCTGATCGGGCTCGTCTCCTGGGGGAGCGGCTGCGGTCAGGCCCAGAGCCCCGGGGTGTACTCACGCCTCTCGGCGGCCCCCGGAACATGGACCACCAGAGGCTGATTACGCTTACAGCGTACGAGAACGGGCGGCCTTCCCCGGGGTTTCCGGGGGGACCGCCCGTCGACCGGTCTGTAACCGGCCCTTGGCTCGTCGTAATGGCGAGGTGTCAGCGTTCCTCGTCTTCCGGGGACGGCGGCATGGGGGTCAGCCGGTCTGTCTCGTCCTGTATTTCCGCGGCGATCTTCTTGAGTTCCGGCTCGAACTTGCGACCGTGGTGGGCGCAGAAGAGCAGTTCGCCGCCGCTGGCCAGGACAACGCGCAGGTAGGCCTGGGCGCCGCATCGGTCGCATCGGTCAGCGGCCGTCAGGGGGGTCGCGGGGGTCAGAACAGTAGTCACGTCGCCTCTTCTCTAGCTCGACGAGCTGTCGTACCAGGGTCAACATCCAACCAGGCCGAAAACGTTCCCGCTCGTGGCTTTTCCTTGAAAATTCTTCCGAAGGTGGCTGTCTGCTGCCGGTTAGCGGCGAAGGAGCCGTATTGCGTCGCTCTACGGTTTCGCGTCGGTTAGTTGGTGGTCTGCCCTCCCGGCTGGCTTGCCGGTTGTTCATGAGGACGTGCCCGGAGCCTAAATGGTTCATGCCTAGAAGGGAACGTGATGTCCACGTCACCCCTTCGAGGGATCGAACGTGCATACGACTCTGGACTAGCATGAGTTTTCCTGAGGGTGGCGTTACATGGGCTCTACCAGGCCTCGGTACCCTCTGACCGGCGACCCACGCCGGGCCCGTACCCCATCGGGACACATTTGAAATTCAGCGAGGAGCGAACCGCGTGACCGCCGAGACGTCCGTGCCGTCCACTGCGCTTCTGACCGGTGCAGACCGTGACGGCTCCAACTACACCGCGCGGCACCTGCTCGTACTCGAGGGGCTCGAGGCCGTCCGTAAGCGCCCTGGCATGTACATCGGGTCCACCGACAGCCGCGGCCTCATGCACTGCCTCTGGGAGATCATCGACAACTCCGTCGACGAAGCCCTCGGCGGTTACTGCGACCACATCGAGGTCGTCCTGCACGAGGACGGCTCGGTGGAGGTCCAGGACAACGGCCGCGGCATCCCGGTCGACGTGGAGCCCAAGACGGGTCTGTCCGGCGTCGAGGTCGTGATGACCAAGCTGCACGCCGGCGGCAAGTTCGGCGGCGGCTCGTACGCGGCCTCCGGCGGTCTGCACGGCGTCGGCGCCTCCGTCGTCAACGCCCTCTCCGCCCGCCTGGACGTCGAGGTCGACCGCAACAGCGCGACGCACGCCATCAGCTTCCGGCGAGGCGTCCCCGGCATGTTCACCGGGCCGGGCCCCGACTCCCCCTTCGACCCGGCGAACGGCCTGCGCAAGGTCAAGCGGGTCCCCAAGACGCGCACCGGCACGCGCGTACGCTACTGGGCCGACCATCAGATCTTCCTCAAGGACGCCAAGCTCGGCCTGGAGACGCTGTACCAGCGCGCCCGCCAGACGGCCTTCCTCGTCCCCGGCCTGACCATCGTCGTACGCGACGAGCGCGCCCTGGAGGGCGAGGGCAAGACCGAGGAGATCTTCCGCTTCGACGGCGGCATCAGCGAGTTCTGCGAGTACCTCGCGCAGGACAAGGCCATCTGCGACGTTCTGCGGCTGTCCGGGCAGGGCACCTTCAAGGAGACCGTGCCGGTCCTCGACGACCGCGGGCACATGACGGCCACCGAGGTCACCCGCGAGCTCGGCGTGGACATCGCGCTGCGCTGGGGCACGGGGTACGACACCACCGTCAGGTCCTTCGTCAACATCATCGCCACCCCCAAGGGCGGCACCCACATCTCCGGCTTCGAGCGGTCCCTCACCAAGACCGTCAACGAGGCGCTGCGCTCGGCCAAGCTGCTGCGCGTCGCCGAGGACGACGTCGTCAAGGACGACGTCATGGAGGGCCTCACCGCGGTCGTCACGGTGCGGCTGGCGGAGCCGCAGTTCGAGGGCCAGACGAAGGAGATCCTCGGCACCTCGGCGGCCGCGCGGATCGTCGGCAATGTCGTCGCCAAGGAACTCAAGACGTTCCTGACCTCCACCAAGCGGGACGCCAAGCAGCAGGCGCGCTCGGTCATGGAGAAGGTCGTCGCCGCCGCGCGGACGCGTATCGCGGCCCGCCAGCACAAGGAGGCGCAGCGCCGCAAGACCGCGCTGGAGTCCTCCTCTCTGCCGGCCAAGCTCGCCGACTGCCGCAGCGACGACGTGGAGCGCAGTGAGCTCTTCATCGTCGAGGGGGACTCCGCACTCGGCACGGCCAAGCTCGCCCGGAACTCCGAGTTCCAGGCGCTGCTGCCCATCCGGGGCAAGATCCTCAACGTCCAGAAGTCCTCCGTCTCGGACATGCTCAAGAACGCCGAGTGCGGCGCCATCATCCAGGTCATAGGAGCGGGCTCCGGGCGGACCTTCGACCTGGACGCCGCGCGCTACGGCAAGATCGTGCTGCTCGTGGACGCCGATGTCGACGGCGCGCACATCCGCTGCCTGCTGCTGACGCTCTTCCAGCGCTACATGCGGCCGATGGTGGAGGCGGGGCGCGTCTTCGCCGCCGTGCCGCCGCTGCACCGGATCGAGCTCGTCCAGCCGAAGAAGGGCCAGGACAAGTACATCTACACGTACTCGGACAGCGAGCTGCGGCAGAAGCTGCTGGAGTTCCAGCGCAAGAACGTGCGCTTCAAGGACTCCATCCAGCGCTACAAGGGCCTGGGCGAGATGGACGCCGACCAGCTGGCGGAGACCACGATGGACCCGCGCCACCGCACGCTGCGCCGGATCAACATCGGTGACCTGGAGTCCTCCGAGCAGGTCTTCGACCTGCTGATGGGCAACGAGGTCGCGCCCCGCAAGGAGTTCATCACCAGCTCGGCGGCGACCCTGGACCGCTCGCGCATCGACGCCTGAGCCGGCGCCGGACGAAGACCACCCGTGGGTGGAGCGCACAGCTCCACCCACGCTCGCTCCGATCCCCTGCGGGCCTCCGGTCCGCAGGGCCGCTCCACGGCGTCGCGGACGAGTGGCGGCTGGACCGCGTGGCCGTCCCCGGAGGCCCCGTCACGGCTGGGTGCGCCACGGGTGCGCGTGGTCATCGACGTCCTGGTCCGGGTCGCGACGACCACCTGGATCCTCTGGGCGGCGTACGGCGTACGGCCCGGGAGTCTTCCGGGGCGTCGCGGCCGTCGTCCCGGCGGCCGGACCGTGGAGCCCGCCCTGCCGGGCCGGGGATCGCGCTCGTCGGGTACTCCCTGCGCCTCGGCGCGGCAGGCCCGGCGCCCGCTTCCGGCTGCTCGCGCAGGAGCGGGCCGCCCGTGCGGCGGAGGTCCGGTCCACGGGCCCCGGCCGAGCGGGCCCGTACCGCCCGGGAGCTCCATGACGTCCTGGCACCCAGCCTCTCCGCACCGATGGTGCACCTGGAGGCCGCCCGGATCCGGATCGAGCAGGGCGCGGACCGCGCGTGGATCCTGGAGCGGGTCGTGGCGGTGCGCGGCAGGCCCGCAGGGGCTGGCGGAGGCCCACCGGCCCCTCCGTGCCGCGTGGGGGAGGTGGTACCGGTGGAAGCCTTCCTGCGGGATTCGGCGGCCCCGAGGAGAACGCGACGGTCGACGCGTCCGGGGAGCGCCGGGCGCTGTCCGCCGAGGCCCCGTGGACGGTCCGGCGGGTGGCGCAGGAAGCGCTGACGAACGTGCGCAAGCGCGCCGGGGCGGCGGTCCGCATCCTGTTCACGTACGGGAGCGGCGAAGTGACTCCGGGGGTACGGGACCCGGACGCCCCGGCCACCACCGGCGCAGCCGGACCGGCGAGCTCGCGGGCCCCGGCTGCGGCCTGCCGACGATGCGGATGCCGCGCTGCGACGGGTGGAGGCGACCCGCCGTATCCGGGCCCCGTATCCGGCCACCCAGGTCGTGGTGCTCACGACGTACGCGGACGACGAGTCGCTCTTCGCGAGGTTGCGCGCGGGGGCGCGCGGCTGTCTCACCAAGGACGCCGGTGGCGAGGAGACCGTACGCGCCGTCGCGGATGTGATGTCGGGGCGGGCGGGGTTCGCGCCCGCCGTCCAGCTGCGCCTCCTGGCGCAGATCACCGCCCCCACTGTGTCCGCCGAGCTGCCGGGCGGTCTCACCCGGCGCGAGGCCGAGGTGCCGGCGCTCGTCGCCGAGGGACTCCCCGACTCCGGGACCGCCCGCGTGCCGCACATCGGCACGGCCACCGTGAAGACCCGCATCGACAACCTCTTCACCAAGGGGGAAGGGCGCGACCGGGCACAGGCGGCGCGGTACGCCCACCGGCACGGACTCGCACAGCCGCCCGGGGCATCCGTCACCTGAAGGGGTGAAGAGAAAGGATTGAAGAGTCCTGGATCTTCCCACTCTGTCCATCCTTGGCACGCGGACAATCCGTGCGCGGACAAGGAGAACTGTTCGGTGGAGAAGCACGAAGGGCGCGAGACCGCTGCGGTGCGGTTCGACGATCCCTGGTACGACGCGCTTGCCTCCGGGTGGGGCGAGCTGGACGGCACGGGAGCCCCCGCGCCGGTCGCGCCGCCCGCGCCCGGCGGCCCGGGGCCCGGCCACAGCGCGGCCGAGATCTACCTGGAGGTGCAGCGCAGCGCCGCCTTCCAGGAAGTACGCAGCCGCTACCGGCGGTTCGTCGTTCCCGCGTCCCTCGCGTTCTTCACCTGGTACCTCGCCTACGTCGTCGCGGCGACCACCGCGCACGACCTGATGGCCCGCCCCGTCGTGGGCGCGGTGAACGTCGCGATGGTCGCCGGGCTCGGACAGTTCTTCACCACCTTCCTGCTGACCTGGGCGTACGCACGTCACGCGCGGCTGCGCCGGGACCGAGCGGCGCTCGACCTCCGCTGGGACACCCAGGAACTGACGCGGGGGGCCGACCGGTGACGAGCACAGCAGTGACGAGCACAGCAGTGACGAGCACAGCGATGACGAACACGGCGGTGACGGGCTCAGCGACGACAGGCCCGGCCATGACCACGCAGCACCAGACGCTCGCGCTGCTGCTGTTCTGCGCGTTCGTCGCGGTGACGCTGGCGATCACGACCTGGGCGGGCCGCAACCGGCACGGCTCCGCTGAGGAGTTCTACGCGGGGGGACGGCTGTTCTCCCCCATGGAGAATGGTTTCGCCATCGCGGGCGACTACATGTCCGCCGCCTCCTTCCTGGGCATCTCGGGTCTGATCGCCCTCTACGGTTACGACGGCATGCTCTACTCCGTGGGCTTCCTCGTCGCGTGGCTCGTCGTCCTGCTGCTCGTCGCCGAACTCGTCCGCAACTGCGGCCGGTTCACCCTCGCCGATGTCATCGCCGCGCGGATGAGCGAGCGCCCCGTCCGTATCGCGGCGGGAACTTCCTCGGTCACCGTGTCCGTTCTCTATCTGGTGGCGCAGATGGTGGGAGCGGGCAGCCTGGTCGCGCTGCTGCTGGGCGGGGACAGCGAGGCCGCGCGTTCCTGGACGGTCATCGGCGTGGGCGCGCTGATGGTGATCTACGTGTCGCTGGGAGGGATGCGGGCCACCACCTGGATCCAGATCGTCAAGGCAGTGCTGCTGATGGCGGGTACGGTCGCGCTCACCGTGCTCGTCCTGGTGCGCTTCCACGGCGACTTCAACCAGCTGCTGCTCTCCGCCGCTGAGCGCAGCGGCCACGGCACGGACTTCCTGGCACCCGGTCTGCGGTACGGCGGCGACTGGACGGCCCGCTTCGACTTCATCAGTCTCGGCCTCGCGCTCGTCCTCGGTACGGCCGGGCTGCCGCACATCCTCTCCCGCTTCTACACCGTGCCGACCGCGCGCGCAGCCCGCCGCTCCGTCGTCTGGTCCGTCGGCCTCATCGGGAGCTTCTACCTGATGACGATCGTGCTCGGCTTCGGCGCGGCGGCGGTGGTCGGATCCGACGAGGTCCGGGCGTCGAACGCCGCCGGGAACACGGCGGTCCCCCTGCTGGCGCTCGACCTGGGCGGCGGCGCCGGCTCCACCGGAGGGACGGTTCTCTTCGCCGTCGTCGCGGCCGTCGCCTTCGCCACCATCCTCGCGGTCGTGGCCGGCATCACGCTGGCGTCCTCCGCCTCCGTCGCCCACGATCTGTACGCCTCGCTCAGGCGCCGCCACGCCAGGCAGCACGGCGAGGTCGCGGTGGCCCGTGTCGCGGCGGCCGGTGTCGGGGCCGTGGCCATCGGCCTCGGCCTGCTCGCCCGCGACCTGAACGTCGCCTTCCTCGTCGGCCTGGCCTTCGCGGTCGCCGCGTCCGCCAATCTGCCGGTGCTGCTCTACTCGCTGTTCTGGCGGAAGTTCACCACCCGCGGCGCGGTCTGGTCGGTGTACGGCGGTCTGGTCCCGGCCGTGCTGCTCGTGCTGCTCTCGCCGGTCGTCTCCGGCAGCCCCGAAGCGCTCTTCCCGGGCGTCGACTTCCAGATCTTCCCGTTGCAGAATCCGGGCCTGGTCTCGATCCCGCTGGGCTTCCTCGCGGGCTGGGCCGGTACGGCGCTGTCGCCCGGTCCACCGGACGAGGCCAGGCACGCGGAGGCAGAGGTGCGCTCACTGACGGGGGCGGGCGCGGCCTGACCGGGCGACGGGAAGCGGGAGGCGGACGGCGGACGGCAGGGTGGCGGTGGGCGGCAGGACGGCGGGGCCCGCCCCTGCTCAGCGGCTGCCGGCCGTCCACGCGTACCGGTGCTCCGGGCGGCCCGTCTCGCCGTACTTGAGGCTGAGGCGCACCCGCCCCGACCGCTCCAGCAGTTTCAGATAGCGCTGCGCGGTCTGCCGGCTCATGCCCGCCCGCTCCGCGATCTCCTGGGCGGACAGCGGGCCCCCGGCGGCCAGCAGCACCTGGCGGACCAGCTCCGCGGTGGTCGGCGAGTGACCCTTGGGAAGGTCGGGGGAGCCGGTCACGGACAGTGCCCCGAAGATACGGTCGACCTCGGCCTGTTCCGCCTCGCCGCCCCCGTCGAGGGTCCGGCGCAGCCCGGCGTACGCCTCCAGCTTGGTGCGCAGCCCGGCGAAGTTGAAGGGTTTCACCAGGTACTGGAGGGCGCCCTGACGCATCGCCGCCTGTACGGTCCCGATGTCGCGCGCCGCCGTCACCATGATCACGTCGGTCTGGAGGCCGAGCCCGCGCAGCTCCCGTACGAGCGCGAGCCCGTTACCGTCCGGCAGGTAGTGGTCCAGGAGCACCAGGTCGACGTGGTGCGCGCGCAGCTGTGCCAGTGCGTCGGCGGCGGAGTGCGCCCGGCCGACGACGCGGAAGCCCGCCACCTTGGCCACGTAGGCGGCGTTGATCTCCGCGACCCGGACGTCGTCGTCCACCACCAGAACGTCGATCATCGCGTCTCTCCTGCCGTGTCCGGCGTAGCTGTGTCCGGCCCGCTGCCGGTCAGCCCCGTCGCGCCCACCCCCGCGCTGTCCGGTTCCGCGCCGGTCGGCCCAGCACCGGCCGGTCCGGCGTCCGCCAGCCCGGCGTCCGTCAGTGCTTCCGGCAGTACGACGGTGAATTCGGCGCCGCCCTCCGCCCCCTCGCCGGCCCGGGCGCTGCCGCCCTGCCGCTCCGCCAGCCGGCGCACCATCGCGAGGCCGAGGCCGCGCTTGCCGTGTGCGGGCAGCTCCTTGGTCGACCACCCCTCCGTGAAGACCAGCTCCCGCTGCCCGGCCGGGACCCCCGGCCCGCTGTCGGCCACCCGCAGTACGGCCGTACGCCCCCGCACCCTCAGCTCGACCTCGACGCGGGCGTCCGGGGAACCGGCCGAGGCGTCCAGCGCGTTGTCCACCAGGTTGCCGACCACCGTGACCAGACCGCGCGGGTCCACCAGACGGTCGGGCAGCAGCGTCGCGTCCGAGAGCCGGAGCGCGACCCCGCGCTCCGCGGCGACCGTGGCCTTGCCGACCAGCAGCGCCGCCAGCAGCGGATCGTGGATCTTCTCGGTGATCTGTTCGGCGGTGGCGCGGTGCACCGCCGCGACCTCCGTCACGAACTCCACCGCCTCCTCGTGCATGCCCAGCTCGAGCAGCCCCAGGAGCGTATGCATCCGGTTGGCGTGCTCGTGGTCCTGGGCGCGCAGGGCGTCGATCAGGCCGCGGGTCGAATCCAGCTCGCGGCCGAGCCGCTCCAGCTCCGTACGGTCGCGCAGGGTCGCCACGGCGCCCCCGTCGTCCGTCGGCATCCGGTTGGTGACCAGCACGCGCTGACCGCGCACGGTCAGCAGGTCCTCGCCGGTCACCCGCCCCGCCAGCACATCCGCGGTACGCCCCCCGCCCAGGGCCTCGTCGAGCGGCCGCCCGGTGACCTCGGGGCCGAGCCCGAGCAGCCGCTGGGCCTCGTCGTTCATCAGCCGGATCCTGCCCTCGGCGTCGAGGGCGACGACACCTTCGCGAATGCCGTGCAGCATCGCCTCACGCTCGGCCAGCAGCGCGGAGATGTCGGAGAAGGCGAGGTCATGGGTCTGCCGCTGGAGCCTGCGGGAGATGAGGTACGCCGCCACCGCGCCGACGGCCAGGGCCCCGCCCGCGTACGCCAGCAGCCCGGGGATCGCCCCCAGCAGCCGGGCGCGGACGCTGTCGTACTCGATGCCGACCGACACCGCGCCGACGATCTCACCGCCGGCGTCGCGCAGCGGGACCTTGCCGCGGGCGGAGCGGCCGAGCGTACCCTCGTCGATCTCCATGACCTCGTGGCCTGCGAGCGCTTCGCTGGGGTCGGTGGAGACGACCTTGCCGATCTGGCCGGTGTCGGGGTGGGACCAGCGGACGCCGCGCTCGTCCATGACCACGACGTACTCGGCGCCGGTGGAGCGCCTGATGCGGTCGGCCCCGGCCTGTACGGGGCCTCCGGCGGTGGGACGGGAGCCGACGAGCGTGTCGGCCAGCTGCGGCCGGGCCGCGGTGGTCTGCGCGATCGCGAGCGCGCGCCGCATCGCCTCGTGGTCGAGCTGATCGCTGAGCGGGGCGAGGAAGAGGCCGGTGGCGAGCACGGCGACGCCGCCGGCGATGGCCAGCTGCATCAGGAGGACCTGCGAGAAGACGCGCTGGGGCCAGCCCAGACGGAAACGTCCGGCGGGGGCGGTCGGTGCGGCGCTCATGTCTACGAACGGTAGAGCGCCGGGCTCGCCTTTCCGAAATCCCGTGGCCGCGCGCCCGCCCCCGGGCGGCTCGCAGGGCCGGCCGGAGCGCCAATATCCTGGGGCGGCCGGTCCCCGCGCTACGAGAAAGGCCTCCTGGTGAGCAAGAAGCAGATCCCGGTCATCGTCCTCACGGGCTTCCTGGGATCCGGCAAGACCACCTTGCTCAACCATCTGCTGAGGCGGAGCAGGGGCACCAGGATCGGTGCGATCGTCAATGACTTCGGGGCCATCGAGATCGACGCCATGGCGGTCGCCGGGCAGCTCGGGGACTCCACCGTCTCGCTCGGCAACGGCTGCCTGTGCTGCGCCGTCGACGCCAGTGAGCTCGACGCGTACCTGGAGAGGCTGACCCGCCCCGCCGCCCGTCTCGATGTGATCGTCATCGAGGCGAGCGGTCTCGCCGAGCCGCAGGAACTCGTCCGGATGATCCTGGCCAGCGAGAACGAGCGGATCGTGTACGGGGGGCTCGCCGAGGTCGTCGACGCCGCCGAGTTCGACGCGACCCGGGAGCGGCATCCCGAGATCGACCGCCATCTTGCCCTCGCCGACCTCGTCGTCCTGAACAAGACGGACCGGGTGGGAGAGGAGCGGCTCGCGGGCGTCCTCGGCACCGTCGGGGCCCTCAGCGGCTGTGCCGCCGTGGTCCGCGCGTCGTACGGGCGGATCGATCCGCAGCTGCTCTTCGACCCGGCGGTACGGCCGGACGGCGAGGAGAAGGCGCGGCAGCTGTCGTTCGACGACCTGCGGAGCGAGGACCCCGAGGACGGCCACGACGATCACCTGCACGCCGCGTACGAGAGCGTCTCCTTCACCTCCGAAGTGCCCATGGACCCGCGCCGGCTCATGGAGTTCCTCGACACCAGGCCGGAGGGGCTCTACCGGATCAAGGGGTACGTCGACTTCGGTGCGGCCGACGCCCGCAACCGGTACGCGGTGCACGCCGTCGGCCGCTTCCTGCGCTTCTACCCCGAGCCCTGGGGAGGCGAGGAGCCGAGACTCACCCAGCTCGTGCTCATCGGATCCGGGACGGACGCCGGGGCGCTGGGCAAGGAACTGGCGTCCTGCCGGGTGGACGGCCCGCGGGACGCCCCCGCCGCTGCCGACGAGCACAGCATGTGGGGCGTCCTGCGGTACGTACAGGGCGAGGGCTGACCGGGGGAAGCCGGGGGGCCGGGGGCCCAGGGGCTAGACCGGGCCTGCCAGGGCCGCCACCGCCGTCGTCAGCGGCGTACCCGAGCCGTCGCGGCGCGGGTCCTGCTCGGGCAGTTCCACCGGTGTGCCGTTCTTCGCGGCGGCGCGCGCCGGAGCCGCGCCCGCCCAGGCCAGGACCAGCGTGTCCTCGCCCTTGAGGAACCGCTGGCAGCGCACGCCGCCCGTGGCCCGGCCCTTGCGCGGGTACTGGTCGAACGGCGTCAGCTTCGCCGACGTCTCGGAGTCGCCGAGCAGCGTGCCGGCCGTGCCGGCCACCGTGAAGACCACGGCGTCCGACGCCGGGTCGACCGCGGTGAAGGAGATCACCTTGGCGCCGTCCGCGAGCTTGATGCCCGCCATACCGCCCGCCGCACGGCCCTGCGGCCGCACCTGCCCCGCCGGATAGCGCAGCAGCTGGGCGTCGTCCGTGATGAAGACCAGGTCCTCCTCGCCGGTGCGCAGCTCGGCCCCGCCGACGATCCGGTCACCCTGCTTGAGAGTGATGACCTCCAGCTCGTCCTTGTTCGCGGGATAGTCCGGGACGACCCGCTTCACCACGCCCTGCTCGGTGCCGAGCGCGAGCCCCGGCGAGGACTCGTCGAGCGTGGTGAGGCAGATCAGTGACTCGTCCGGCTCCAGGGACAGGAACTCCGCGACCGGCGCCCCGCCCGAGAGGTTCGGCGCGGACGCCGTGTCCGGCAGCTGGGGCAGGTCGATCACCGACAGCCGCAGCAGCCGCCCGGCCGAGGTCACCGCGCCCACGTCACCGCGCGCCGTCGCGGGCACCGCGGAGACGATCACGTCGTGCTTGGCGCGCCGGGCGTCGTCCAGGGCGAGAGGCTCGCCACTGGCCGTACGGGCCAGCAGCCCGGTCGACGACAGGAGGACGCGGCAGGGGTCGTCCGCGACCTCCAGCGGCACCGCGGCGACCGGCGAACTCCCGGACTCCAGCAGCACGGTGCGCCGGTCGGTGCCGAACTTCTTCGCCACCGCCGCCAGTTCCGCCGAGACCAGCTTGCGCAGCTCGGCGTCCGACTCCAGGATCCCGGTCAGCTCGTCGATCTCGCCGGTCAGCCGGTCGCGCTCGCTCTCCAGCTCGATCCGGTCGAACTTGGTGAGCCGGCGCAGCGGCGTGTCCAGGATGTACTGCGTCTGGATCTCGCTCAGCGAGAAGTGCTCGATCAGCCGCTCCTTCGCCTGTCCCGAGTTGTCGCTGGAGCGGATGAGGCGGATGACCTCGTCGATGTCGAGCAGCGCGACGAGCAGGCCCTCGACCAGGTGCAGCCGGTCGCGCCGCTTGGTGCGGCGGAACTCGCTGCGGCGGCGCACGACCTCGAAGCGGTGGTCGAGATAGACCTCCAGCAGCTCCTTGAGCCCCAGCGTCAGCGGCTGGCCGTCCACCAGCGCCACGTTGTTGATGCCGAAGGTCTCCTCCATCGGCGTCAGCTTGTAGAGCTGCTCCAGGACGGCCTCGGGGACGAAACCGTTCTTGATCTCGATGACCAGACGCAGACCGTGCATGCGGTCCGTGAGGTCCTTGACGTCCGCGATGCCCTGGAGCTTCTTCGACGAGACCAGGTCCTTGATCTTGGCGATCACCTTCTCCGGACCGACCGTGAACGGCAGTTCGGTGACGACCAGGCCCTTGCGGCGCGCCGTCACGTTCTCCACGGTGGCCGTCGCGCGGATCTTGAAGGTGCCGCGCCCCTTCTCGTACGCGTCCTTGATGCCGCCGAGACCGACGATGCGGCCGCCGGTCGGCAGGTCGGGCCCGGGCACGAAACGCATCAGCGTCTCAAGATCCGCGCCGGGGTGCCTGATCAGGTGCCGGGCGGCGGCGACGACCTCGCCCAGGTTGTGCGGGGGCATGTTCGTCGCCATGCCGACGGCGATCCCGGAGGCGCCGTTGACCAGCAGGTTCGGGTACGCCGCGGGAAGCGCGACCGGCTCCCGCTCCTGCCCGTCGTAGTTCGGGTTGAAGTCGACCGTGTCCTCGTCGATGGACTCCGTCATCAGCGACGTGGCGTCGGCCATCCGGCATTCCGTGTACCGCATGGCGGCCGGCGGGTCGTCGTTGCCGAGGGAGCCGAAGTTGCCGTGCCCGTCGACCAGGGGCAGGCGCATGGAGAAGGGCTGGGCCATCCGTACGAGCGCGTCGTAGATCGAGGCGTCGCCGTGCGGGTGCAGCTTTCCCATCACCTCGCCGACGACGCGGGCGCACTTCACGTAGCCGCGGTCGGGCCGCAGCCCCATCTCGTTCATCTGGTAGACGATGCGTCGGTGCACCGGCTTCATGCCGTCGCGGGCGTCGGGCAGCGCTCGCGAGTAGATCACCGAGTACGCGTACTCGAGGAAGGAGCCCTGCATTTCGTCGACGACGTCGACATCGAGGATCTTCTCCTCGAACACATCGTCCGGCGGCGGGGTCTTCGTGCTGCGGCGGGCCATCGCGGCTGCGGCTCCTTCGCGGTTCTGTCGGGGTGGTTTCTTGGGTCTGATGCCGACCATTGTGGACCGGTCCACTGACAACGCCGACCCCGACCCGTCCGTAGCGCCTGCCCGGACGTTCCCTGAGGGCGTACACCGGCCGGGAACTTCGCCAGGCGTCAGTGCGCTTGCATACAGTGGCAGGACTTCTCCATATCGCGATCGAAGGGACGTACATGCCCATGGGTCACACGGCCACAGCGCAGGCCGGTTCCGGCGGCCTGACAGCGACCGAGCACCGGCTGGCCAATGGCCTGCGCGTGGTGCTCTCCGAGGACCACCTGACCCCGGTCGCCGCGGTCTGCCTCTGGTACGACGTGGGCTCGCGCCACGAGGTCAAGGGCCGTACCGGTCTTGCTCACCTTTTCGAGCACCTGATGTTCCAGGGCTCGGCACAGGTCAAGGGCAACGGCCACTTCGAGCTGGTGCAGGGTGCGGGCGGTTCGCTCAACGGCACGACCAGCTTCGAGCGCACCAACTACTTCGAGACGATGCCCGCCCACCAGGTGGAGCTGGCTCTGTGGCTGGAAGCCGACCGGATGGGCTCGCTGCTCTCCGCGCTCGACGAGGAGTCCATGGAGAACCAGCGCGACGTCGTCAAGAACGAGCGCCGCCAGCGGTACGACAACGTTCCGTACGGCACCGCGTTCGAGAAGCTGACCGCCCTCTCCTACCCGGAGGGCCACCCGTACCACCACACGCCGATCGGGTCGATGGCCGACCTGGACGCCGCGACCCTCGAGGACGCGCGCGCCTTCTTCCGTACGTACTACGCGCCCAACAACGCGGTGCTCTCGGTCGTCGGCGACATCGACCCGGAGCAGACGCTCGCCTGGATCGAGAAGTACTTCGGCTCCATCCCGTCCCACGCCGGCAAGCAGCCGCCGCGCGACGGGACGCTGCCCGACATCATCGGCGAGGAGCTCCGCGAGGAGATCCACGAAGAGGTCCCGGCCCGCGCGCTGATGGCGGCCTACCGGCTGCCGCACGACGGCACCCGCGAGGCCGACGCCGCCGACCTGGCCCTGACCGTCCTCGGCGGCGGCGAGTCCTCCCGGCTGCACAACCGCCTGGTCCGCCGCGACCGGACGGCCGTCGCCGCCGGTTTCGGGCTGCTGCGCCTCGCCGGCGCCCCCTCGCTCGGCTGGCTGGACGTCAAGACGTCGGCCGGCGTCGAGGTGCCCGACATCGAGCGCGCCGTCGACGAGGAACTGGCCCGCTTCGCCGCCGAGGGCCCCACGCCCGAGGAGATGGAGCGCGCGCAGGCCCAGCTGGAGCGCGAGTGGCTCGACCGGCTCGGCACGGTCGCGGGCCGCGCCGACGAACTCTGCCGGTACGCCGTCCTGTTCGGCGACCCCCAGCTCGCGCTGACCGCCGTCCAGCGCGTCCTGGAGATCACGGCGGAGGAGGTCCGGGCGGCGGCCAGGGCCCGCCTGCGCCCGGACAACAGAGCGGTCCTGGTGTACGAGCCGACACACGCGGCGGACGCAGCCGACGACACCGCAGACGCCGCCGGTGCGGCCGGTACGCAGGAAGGGGCGGACAAGTGACCGACACCGCAGCCGTGAGCATGGAATTCCACCCCCGGCCGCAGGCGGGCACCCCCACGCCGTGGGCGTTCCCCGCCCCCGAGCGGGGCTCCCTGCCCAATGGCCTGACCGTCCTGCGCTGCCACCGCCCCGGCCAGCAGGTCATGGCGGTCGAGGTCTTCCTCGCGGCCCCCCTGGAGGCCGAGCCCGAGGGCCTCGACGGCGTGGCCACGATCATGTCGCGGGCCCTCTCCGAGGGCACCGACAAGCACTCCGCCGAGGAGTTCGCCGCCGAGCTGGAGCGCTGCGGCGCCACGCTCGACGCGTACGCCGACCATCCGGGCGTCCGGGTCTCCCTGGAGGTCCCGGTCTCCCGGCTGCCCAAGGCGCTCGGCCTGCTCGCCGACGCGCTGCGCGCGCCCGCCTTCGCGGACGGCGAGATCGAGCGGCTGGTGGCCAACCGGCTCGACGAGATCCCGCACGAGACGGCCAACCCGTCCCGCCGCGCCGCCAAGCAGCTCTCCAAGGAGCTGTTCCCGGCCACCTCGCGCATGTCGCGGCCGCGCCAGGGCACCGAGGAGACGGTGAAGCGCATCGACGCCACAGCGGTGAAGGGCTTCTACGCGGCGCACGTGCGTCCCGCGACCGCCACCGCCGTGATCGTCGGCGACCTCGACGGCACCGACCTGGACGCCGTACTGGCCGACACCCTGGGGGCGTGGAAGGGCGACACCGCCGAGCCCCGCCCCGTACCGCCGGTGACGGCAGACGACACGGGCCGTGTGGTCATCGTGGACCGCCCCGGCGCGGTCCAGACGCAGCTGCTCATCGGCCGGATCGGCCCCGACCGGCACGACCGCGTCTGGCCGGCCCAGGTCCTCGGCACGTACTGCCTGGGCGGCACGCTCACCTCCCGCCTGGACCGCGTCCTGCGCGAGGAGAAGGGCTACACGTACGGCGTGCGCGCCTTCGGCCAGGTGCTGCGCTCCGCGCCGGACGGGTCGGGCGCGTCGATGCTGGCGATCAGTGGTTCGGTGGACACGGAGTCCACGGGTCCGGCGCTCGAAGACCTGTGGAAGGTGCTGCGCACCCTCGCGGCCGAGGGCCTCACCGACACCGAGCGCGACGTCGCCGTGCAGAACCTGGTGGGTGTCGCACCGCTCAAGTACGAGACGGCGGCCGCCGTCGCCGGCACGCTCGCCGACCAGGTCGAGCAGCACCTGCCGGACGACTTCCAGGCCCAGCTGTACGCCCGCCTCGCCGAGACGGGCACGGTGGAGGCCACCGCGGCGGTCGTCAGCGCCTTCCCCGAGGACCGCCTGGTCACGGTCCTCGTCGGGGACGCGTCGCGGATCGAGGAGCCCGTCAGGGCGCTCGGCATCGGTGACGTGACGGTGGTCGCCGGCTGACGGTCCGCCCGTCCGAGCCGATGGCGCAACTCCCTCAAAACGGGAGGTAGAGGGACCCCGGTGGCCGACAAGCTGCCGGGGTCCTTTGGGTATGTCCGTTTTGTTGTGGAGGTTGCCTTTCTGGTCTGTGGGGTGCGTTACAAAGTGCGATGTCTTTTTGGTGATTGAAAGATCTCCCGTTTAGCGTCGGTCCGGCTGTCCGTCAGCAGTGAGCCGCATCCGCGGCACCGGACAGTCATCGCCGAGTCCCCGTCAGGCGCGAGCCTGGGGAGCCGGGGACCCAAACCGTCCCTGGGGTGAATCGGACGTCCTTCCGTGCGTACGGAGAGGGGTCCGTAGGAGACCTTCCTGCTCCGAACCCGTCAGCTAACCCGGTAGGCGAGAAGGAAGGAAAGGACCAGCCACTTCATGGCGTTCACCCGTGCCACCGGGAAGCACCGTCGTCCGGGCCGTCCGGGCCGTCTGACGCGCAGGAGCGCGAACCTCGCGGGCGTGGCCACCCTCGCGACGACCGGTGCCATCGGGAGCCTGGCCTCTCCGGCCCTCGCCGCCGGCGCCGGCGCCGACGCGGCCCACTCCGCCGGGACGACCGGCCTGACCCAGGCCCTCGTCATCGGCGACTCCCTCGCCGCCCAGGTCGCCGCCCAGGCCGAGGCGCAGCAGCACGCCGCCGACAAGGCGGAGGCCGAGCGCAGGGCCGAGGCGGAGCGCAAGGCGGAGGCGGAGCGCAAGGCGGAGGCCAGGCGCAAGGCGGAAGCCAGGGCCGAGAAGGAGCGCGAGGAACGCGAGGCCGAGGAGCGCGCCGCCCGTGCGGCGGAGCGTGAGCGCCTCACGGCCTACACCCTTCCGGTCGCCGGTTCCGTCGTGACCACCGGCTACCGGAGCGGCGGCTCGCTCTGGTCCTCCGGCAGCCACTCCGGCATCGACTTCCGCGCCGCGTCCGGCAGTTCCGTCGTGGCCGTCGGTGCGGGCACCGTCGTCGAGGCCGGCTGGGGCGGGGCGTACGGCAACAACGTCGTCGTCAGGATGAACGACGGCACCTACACGCAGTACGGCCACCTGTCGTCCATCGGCGTCTCCGTCGGCCAGGCCGTCGCCCCGGGCCAGCAGATAGGCCTCTCGGGTTCGACCGGCAACTCGACGGGCCCGCACCTGCACTTCGAGGCCCGTACGTCTCCCGAGTACGGCTCCGACATGGACCCGGTCGCGTACCTGCGCGCGCACGGCGTGAACGTCTGACGCACCCCGGTTTTCCGGAAGGCCCCGGCTTCCCGCCGGGGCCTTCGGCGTTGGCCAAAAGATATCCATGAATTCCCGCCGCCCGTCGGAAATTGCGCACCGCTGCAATAGAGTCGCCGAACAGGTGTCAATCGACCGCGTTTCGCGGGAGACGAGGCGGAGGTCCGCTCATGCGCGTTCCCGCGCAATCGGTATGCACGGCGATCCGTGACGACATCGTCTCCGGCGTCTTCGAGCGGGGCAGCCGGCTCACCGAAGAGCTGCTGGCGCGCCGTTACGGCGTCTCACGCGTCCCGGTGCGGGAGGCCCTGCGCACGCTGGAGTCCGAGGGGTTCGTCACCACCCGCCGGCACGCGGGCGCCTGCGTGGCCGAACCCACCGAGCAGGAGGCCGCGGACCTCCTGGAGGTCAGGATGCTGCTGGAGCCGCTGGGGGCGGCCCGCGCAGCCCAGAGGCGCACCGAGGCGCACCTCAAGGTGTTGCGCGGCCTGGTCAGGCTCGGCCAGGAGCGGGCCCGCCGGGGCGAGGGCGAGGACCTGAGCTCCCTGGGCGGCTGGTTCCACGAGACGCTCGCCCAGGCGTCCGGCAGCCCCGGCCTCACGACCCTGCTCACCCAGCTCGGGCACAAGATCACCTGGATGTACGTCGTCGAGCAGCCCGCCCGCCCCGTCGAGTCCTGGGCCGAACGCGGTGCGATCGTCGACGCCGTGGCACGCGGCGACGCGCGGCGGGCCCGGGCGCTTACGGCCCTGCACGCCGAACGGGCGGTGGCCGCGCACCGGTTGCGGCGCCCCGGGCCGCGGCAGGAGAGCGTGAGGACTTCGCAACATGCCGTAAACACCGGGGGCGGACGCAATTAACAGATGTGCCGTATACAAAGAAAGTGAATCGGCGGGGGCTTTTCCTGCTGCCCGGAATTCCTGACGTATGTCTCCGCATAAAAGCGAAGGAGCCGCGACGCCCCGAATTCGGGGCGTCGCGGCTCCTTCGTGAGAATGAATCCGTCCGAGTGGTCAGACGGTCTCGGGAAGCTCGTCCAGGCCCTCGGAGACCAGCTTCGCCAGGCGGTCGAGGGCGGCGTCGGAGCCGTCGGCCTCGGAAGCGAGCACGATCTCTTCGCCGCCCTGCGCGCCCAGGCCGAGCACCGCGAGCATGGAGGCCGCGTTGACCGGCTTGCCGTCGGCCTTGGCGATCGTCACGGGGACGCCCGAGGCGGTCGCTGCGCGAACGAAGATGGAGGCGGGCCGGGCGTGCAGGCCTTCGGCCCAGCCGACGGTGACACGGCGCTCAACCATGGTGTTGCCCTTCATGTTCTAACGGTTGTCTAGACCAGTCTCTCATGTCGTGCGAGAAAGCCGTGCCCGCCGCCCTGCGCCGGCCGCGCGCGGCGGCCCCAGCCTGCCTCGCCCCGAGCGGGCCCGCGACCCGTAGGCTTTCGTCATGCAGCCTCCGATGGAGCGGAACCCGCCGGATCGCAACGGGCACCACGCGTACCCGGCCCACTGGGAAGCCGACGTGGTGCTGCGCGACGGGGGTACGGCACGGATCCGCCCCATCACCCCCGACGACGCGCAGCGCCTGGTCAGCTTCTACGAGCAGGTGTCGGACGAGTCGAAGTACTACCGCTTCTTCGCGCCGTACCCGCGCCTCTCGGACAAGGACGTCCACCGCTTCACCCACCACGACTACGTGGACAGGGTAGGCCTCGCGGCGACGGTGGGCGGCGAGTTCATCGCCACGGTCCGGTACGACCGCATCAACGCGCAGGGGCGCCCCTCGTCCGGTCCCGACGCCGACCTGGCCGAAGTCGCCTTCCTGGTCCAGGACGCCCACCAGGGGCGCGGGGTCGCCTCCGCCCTCCTCGAACACATCGGCGCGGTCGCGCGCGAGCGCGGAATCCGGCGCTTCGTGGCGGAGGTGCTCCCCGCCAACTCCAAGATGATCAAGGTCTTCACGGACGCCGGCTACACCCAGGAGCGCAGCTTCGAGGACGGCGTCGTCCACCTCGAATTCGGCCTGGAGCCGACCGACCGCTCCGTCGCCGTCCAGCGCGCCCGCGAGCACCGCGCGGAGTCCCGCTCCGTGCAGCGCCTCCTCGCCCCCGGCTCCGTCGCGGTCGTCGGGGCCGGGCGCGCGCCGGGCGGGGTGGGGCGCACGGCCTTGCGCAACCTGCTCGCCGCCGGATACACGGGCCGTACGTACGCCGTGAACCGGGCCTTCCCCGACGACCTCACCGAGCTGGACGGCGTCCCCGCGCACCGCTCCGTCGCCGGGATCGGGGAGGCCGTCGACCTCGCCGTCGTCGCCGTACCGGCCGAACGGGTGCCGGAGGTGGTCGCGGACTGCGGCGAGAGCGGCGTGCAGGGGTTGGTCGTCCTCTCCGCCGGATACGCCGAGAGCGGGGCCGCGGGCCGGGCGCGCCAGCGCGAACTGGTGCGCCAGGCCCGTTCGTACGGCATGCGCATCATCGGGCCCAACGCCTTCGGGATCATCAACACCTCCGAGGCGGTGCGCCTCAACGCCTCCCTCGCGCCGGAGCCGCCCGCGCGCGGCCGCATCGGCCTGTTCACACAGTCCGGAGCGATCGGCATCGCGCTGCTGTCGGGGCTCTACCGGCGGGGCGCCGGCCTGTCCTCGTTCATCTCCGCAGGCAACCGGGCGGACGTGTCCGGCAACGACTTCCTCCAGTACGGCTACGAGGACCCCGACACCGACGTCGTCCTCCTCTACCTGGAGTCCATCGGCAACCCGCGCAAGTTCACGCGCCTCGCCCGGCGCACGGCGGCGGCGAAGCCGGTCGTCGTGGTCAAGGGCGCGCGCCACAGCGGCAGTACGCCGCCGGGGCACGCGGTGCCCGCCACGCGCATCCCCGACGCGACGGTCTCCGCGCTGCTGCGGCAGGCGGGGGTCGTCCGCGTCGACACCGTCACCGAACTCGTCGACGCGGGGCTGCTGCTCGCCGGGCAGCCGCTGCCGGCCGGGCCGCGCGTCGCCATCCTCGGCAATTCCGAGTCCCTGGGCCTCCTGACGTACGACGCCTGCCTCGCCGAAGGGCTGCGGCCGCTGCGGCCGCTCGACCTGACGACGGCCGCGACCCCGGCGGACTTCCGCGCGGCGCTGGCCCGGGCGCTGGCGGACGGGATGTGCGACGCGGTCGTGGTCACGGCGATCCCGTGGGTCGGTGAGAACGGTGCGACGGAATCCGGCGACGGGGAGGTCCTGGCGACGGCGCTGCGGGAGGCGGCGGCGACGGGGGAGGCGAAGCCGGTGGCGGTCGTGCACGTGGAGATGGGCGCCCTGGCGGACGCGCTCGCCGCGGCGACGAGCACGGCCCGTCCGGCGCCGGAACCGATGCCTGCGGGCGGCCCGGGGGCGGGGGCCGCCGCGCGGAACTCCTCCCCGGCCCGCCCCGCCCCGGACCGGGGCGCCGCCCCGGACCCCGGCCGCCGAACGCCGGACGGGCCGGCTCTGCCTGCGCCCGGGGCCACGCCCGAAGGCCGCTTCGGGGCGGGCCGCGCGGGCGACGGGCGGCGGATTCCCGCCTACCCCGCCGCCGAACGCGCCGTGCGCGCACTCGCGGAGGCCGTCAAGTACGCGCAGTGGCGGCGGCAGGCCGCCGAACCCGGGCGGGTGCCCGAGTACGACGACATCGACGAGGCCGGAGCCGCCGGCCGGATCGCCGAGCTGCTGAGCGAGGGCGGCGCAGCCTCCGGAGGGATGTCCCTCAGGGACGACGCGGCCCGGGAGCTCCTCGCGCGGTACGGCATCGACGTACGGCCGGCCCTGCCCGCGCCGAGGCCCGACGCCGCCGTCGCGGCGGCCCGGCGGCTCGGCTACCCCGTCGCCCTCAAGACCACCGCCCCGCACCTGCGCCACCGCCCCGACCTCGGCGGCGTACGCCTCGACCTCGGTGACGAGCAGGAACTGCGCCGGGCCTACAGCGAGCTGACCGACGCGCTCGGCAAGCCCGAGGAGCTCCAGCCCGTCGTCCAGGCCATGGCCCCCCGCGGCGTGGACACCGTCGTACGGGCCTCCATCGACGCCGCGGCCGGCGCCGTGCTCTCCTTCGGGCTGGCCGGAGCCGCCTCCGAGCTGCTCGGTGACATCGGACACCGGCTGGTTCCGGCCACCGACCGGGACGCCGCCGAACTCATCAGGTCGATCCGCACCGCCCCGCTCCTCTTCGGCTGGCGCGGCTCGGACCCCGTCGACACCGCCGCGCTCGAAGAGCTGCTGCTGCGCGTCTCGCGCCTGGTCGACGACCACCCCGAGGTGGTCGGGGTCTCCCTGGAACCCGTGGTCGTCGCCCCGCACGGCCTGTCCGTGCTCGGCGCGTCCGTGCGCCTCGCGTCCCCGCCCGTCCGCGACGACCTCGGCCCCCGCCGCCTCCCGAGCTACTGACGCCGTCCACAGGCCCGGCATCGCGCCCCCCGGAGCCCCGTAGGATGGAGGGCATGGCGAAGACCGGTACGACGACCAAGGGGCTGCGCGCGGCCATCGAGCGCAGCGGCTACTACCCGGCCCTCGTGGCCGAAGCGGTGGAGGCCGCTGTCGGCGGCGAGCCGGTCTCCTCATACCTGGTGCACCAGGAGACGACCTTCGACTCCAACGAGGTCCGCCGCCACGTCACGGTGCTCGTCCTGACCGGCAACCGCTTCATCGTCAGCCACACCGACGAGCAGGCCGCCGACGCCACCTCCCCGGCGCCGTACGCCACCACCTCCACCGAGTCGGTCAAGCTCGACCGGATCTCGTCGGTCGTGGTCAGCCGCGTCGTCGCCAACCCGGAGAAGTACGTTCCGGGCACCCTGCCCCGCGAGGTCGTCCTGACCATCGGCTGGGGCGCGGTCTCCCGCATCGACCTGGAGCCCGCCGCCTGCGGCGACCCCAACTGTGACGCGGACCACGGCTACACCGGCAGCACCACCGCCGACGACCTCAGCCTGCGCGTCAGCGAGGCGGGCGACGGACCGGACGCCGTCCGCCAGACGCTCGCGTTCGCCCAGGCGCTCTCCGAAGCGACCGCCGCGGCCGACCGCTGATGGCGCAGCCCGTCTGGTCCGACCCGGTTCCGCTCGCCCTGGGCACCGCGCCCGCCCCCGAGTACGGCAGCGGCTCGCTCGCCGACCTCCTGCCGACCCTCGCGGCGGGCATGGACGTACCCGGGGCGACCGCCACGATCCCCGAACTCACGCCCGCCGACCGGAACTGCGTGTTCCTGGTCGACGGTCTCGGCTGGGAGCAGATCAAGGCCCACCCGGACGAGGCCCCGTACCTCCACTCCCTCCTCGGCAGTTCGCGCGGCGGCACCGGGCGCCCGCTCACGGCCGGCTTCCCCGCCACCACCGCGACCTCGCTCGCCTCCGTCGGCACCGGCCTGCCGCCCGGCGCGCACGGCCTGCCCGGCTACACCGTCCGCGACCCCGACACCGGCGCGCTGATGAACCAGCTGCGCTGGAAGCCGTGGACCGACCCGCACGTCTGGCAGCCGTACCCCACGGTCTTCCAGCTCGCCGACGCCGCGGGCGTGCACACCGCGCAGGTGTCGTCCCCGGACTTCCAGCACACCCCGCTCACCAAGATCGCGCTGAGCGGCGGCACGTTCCGCGGCAAGCTCACCGGCGAGGACCGCATGGATCTCGCCGCCGAGCAGCTGGCGGCGGGCGACCGTTCGCTGGTCTACACGTACTACAGCGAGGTCGACGGCAAGGGCCACCGCTTCGGCATGGACTCCGACGCCTGGCGCGGTCAGCTGATGTACGTCGACCGGCTCGCCCAGCGCCTCGCCGAACAGCTGCCGCCCCGCGCGGCGCTGTACATCACCGCCGACCACGGCATGATCGACATCCCCTTCGACGAGGAGTCGCGCATCGACTTCGACGAGGACTGGGAGCTGGGCGCCGGCGTCGCCCTGCTGGGCGGCGAGGGCCGGGCCCGTCATGTGTACGCCGTCCCGGGCGCCGAGAACGATGTGCTGACCGTCTGGCGCGAGGTGCTCGGCGAACAGTTCTGGGTGGCGAGCAGGGACGAGGCGATCGCGGCCGGATGGTTCGGCCCGGCGGTCGACGAGCGGGTGTACGGACGCATCGGCGACGTCGTCGCCGCGGCCCACGACGACGTCGTGGTCACCGCGTCGCGCCGGGAGCCGCACGAGTCCGCGATGGTGGGCATGCACGGCTCCATGACGCCCGCCGAGCAGTTCGTCCCGCTCCTCGAAGTCCGCTCGTAACCCCCGCACTCCCACGCACTGACCTGAAAGGCCCTCAACCCCTCATGCCCGAGCTGGTGTTCTTCTCCGGAACGATGGACTGCGGAAAGAGCACCCTGGCTCTTCAGATCGAGCACAACCGGTCCGCGCGCGGCCTCCAGGGCATGATCTTCACGCGTGACGACCGGGCGGGCGAGGGCAAGCTCTCCTCCCGCCTCGGCCTGGTCACCGACGCCGTCGAGGCCGCCGAGGGCTTCGACTTCTACGCGTACCTCGTCGCCCACCTCTCCCAGGGCAACCGCGCCGACTACGTGATCGTGGACGAGGCCCAGTTCCTCGCAGGCGAGCAGATCGACCAACTGGCCCGCGTCGTCGACGACCTGGAGCTCGACGTCTTCGCCTTCGGGATCACCACCGACTTCCGCTCCAAGCTCTTCCCCGGCTCGCAGCGCCTGGTCGAACTCGCCGACCGGGTGGAGGTGCTCCAGGTCGAGGCGCTGTGCTGGTGCGGCGCGAGGGCCACGCACAACGCCCGTACGATCGGCGGCGAGATGGTCGTCGAGGGCGCCCAGGTCGTCGTCGGCGACGTCAACCAGTCGCCGGACGAGGTCGGTTACGAGGTGCTGTGCCGCCGCCACCACAGGCGCCGGATGACGGCCGCGGCCGCGCACGCCGCGGCCCTGTCGCCCGACGTGCTGCCCGTCGACCCGTCCCTCGCCGACTCCGTCAGCCGGCCGTCGTCACGATCGTGAACACCGCGCCCTCCGGGTCCGAGACGACCGCCGACCTCCCTCGCGCGTCGTCCCGGGGCGGTTGCAGCACATGCCCGCCGAGCTCATCCAGCAGACGGGCCGACCCGTCGGTGTCCTCGACCTCGAAGTACGTCATCCAGTGCGGCCCCCTGTCACGGGGAAGGGCGGCGCCCACGCCGCGCACGGACGCCACCGGACGGCCGTCGAGGCGCAGCGTCAGCAGGTCGAGGTCGGCACAGGCGTCCGTCCCCACCTCGTGGCCGAAGACCGCCGCGTAGAACTTGCCGACCACCGACGTCTCGCGCGTCACCAGCTCGTTCCAGACCGGAGTGCCGTGGGTACCGGCGAGGGCCGTCCCCGGATGGGCCGCGGCCTGCCAGAGGCCGAAGACCGCGCCGACGGGGTCGGAGCAGATCGCCATCCGGCCTGCGTCGCCCGCGTCGATCGGACCGACCCCGACCGTGCCGCCGTGGCTCCTGACGGACTCGGCCGTGACACCGGCGTCTTTGGTGGCGAGGTACGGCGTCCAGGCGATGGGCAGATGCCGGTCGGGCGGCAGCTGCCCGACGCCCGCGATCTCCTTGCCGTCGATCTCGGCCCGTACGTACGGGCCGAGCTGCCGCGGTCCGGGCCGGAACTCCCAGCCGAACAGCGTTCCGTAGAATTCCCGGGTGGTGGCCAGGCCGTGCACCATCAGGCTCACCCAGCAGGGCTCACCGGGCGTGTGCCGCCGGGTCGCTGCCTCCGTCATCGTCACTCTCTCCTCGGACCATCGTGGTGGTCGTGCGGGAACGGGCGCCCCGTTGTGAAGCGGTGAAGCGGTGAAGGGAAGCGCCCGTGCAGATGCTTGCACCACCTGGCGTACGAAGCGTCCCGGCCGCGCCGCTTTCTGCGGCTTCCCGCAAGAGAATGCCTGATTCGGCGCCTTTCGTCCGGTTTGGTGCCGCCGTCGTACGGTGTCGGCCGTACCGGAGGCTGCGCGAGGATGGCACCTATGAATGCCATCATCACCGCAGCCGAACTCGCGAGCCAGCCGACGGGAGAGCGGCTGCCGGTCCTCCTGGACGTCCGTTACCAGATGGGCGGGCCGCACGGCCGCGCCGCGTACGAGGCGGGACACATCCCCGGAGCCGTCTTCGTCGACCTCGAGGCGGAACTCGCCGGCCCGCCCGGTTCCGGCGGCCGCCACCCGCTCCCGGACGTCGAGGACTTCGGCGCGGTCATGCGCCGCGCGGGCGTCCGTCACGACACCCCGGTCGTGGTGTACGACGGCGGGCAGGGCTGGGCCGCGGCACGCGCCTGGTGGATGCTGCGCTGGGCGGGCCACCAGGACGTCAGGGTGCTGGACGGCGGTCTCGCGGCGTGGACGGGCCCGGTCGAATCGGAGGCCCCGGCCCCGGCCGCCGGTGACTTCCGGCCGGCCCCCGGCGCCGTGGCGCTCCTCGACGCCGACGCCGCCGCCGAACTCGCCCGCACGGGCCTGCTGCTCGACGCGCGGGCGGCCGAGCGCTACCGGGGCGAGGTGGAGCCGATCGACCCGGTCGCCGGCCACATCCCGGGCGCGGTCTCCGCCCCGACCATGGAGAACGTCGGACCCGACGGCCGTCTTCTCCCCGCCCCCGAACTGGCCGCCCGCTTCACGTCGCTGGGCGCCGGCGAAGCGCGGGCGGTCGGCGTCTACTGCGGCTCGGGCGTCTCCGCGGCCCAGCAGGTGCTGGCCCTGGATGTCGCGGGCATTCCGGCGGCGCTGTATGTGGGGTCGTGGTCCGAGTGGTGCGCCGACGCGTCCCGCCCCGTGGCCACCGGACCCGACCCCCGGTAACCGCGCAGGCCGAGGGGCCCGTACGCGATCCGTACGGGCCCCTCGCCCCAAGGCGTCCAGCGTCTATTCCTGCTTCTTGCGCCGCGTGCCGAAGACGATCTCGTCCCAGCTCGGTACGGCCGCGCGCCGTCCGGGCCGGACCCCGTCGGCCTCGGCCTGACGGTCCGTCGTGCCGGTGAGCCGGTCCCGGTGGCCGGCGACGGCGCGCGGCATGAGGACATCGGCGTACGCCGCCCCGGCTCCGGAGGCGGCGGACGCGGCGGTCTCCTCGGCCTCCGGCTCCTGCGCGGCGTCGGGCTCGGTCGTCGGCTCCGCGGACGGCGCGGGTCGCTCGGGCACCACCATGTCGCCGCGGAAGCTCGGCACCGCCTCCAGCAGGCTGGTCAGCGAATCCCGCTCACCACCGGCGCCCTCCTGCTGCGGGTCGGATGCGGGCAACGGCGCGGCGGGACGCTCCAGCTGCCGGTCGAGCGCACGGTCCAGCGGCCGGTCCCGGGGCAGTCGCGCGATCCGCGGTACGAAGGGGAAGCTCGGCTCCGGCGCGGCCACCATGGTGGTGTCGTCCGTCTCGCCGATCAGCGCGCGCGCCTCGTCGTCCACGGCCTGTACGAGTCGCCGGGGCGGGTCGTACGTCCAGCTCGCGGAGTGGGGCTCGCCCGCGACGCGGTAGACCAGGAGCACTTCCCACGTGCCGTCGTCGCGCCGCCAGGAGTCCCACAGAACGGTTTCCTTGTCGGCGCCGCGCAGCGGCAGCCGCTCCTGCACCGCCTCGCCGAGCTGGGGTCCGGTCCCGGTGTTCTCACCGGGACGGCGCACCGGGGTCTTCCGGGCGCGCTCGGCCATGAAGGCGCGTTCGGCCAGCACGGGGCCTTCGAAACGACGGACCCGGTCCACCGGGATGCCCGCGTGCTGAGCGACCTCCTCGGCGGAGGCACCGGCACGTATCCGGGCCTGGATGTCGCGAGGGCGGAGATGGCTCTCCACCTCGATCTCGATCTGGCCGAGGCGGGCGCGGTCGTTGCGCACCGCGGCACGCAGCCGCTCGTCGATCGGAAGTGTGTACTCCGTGCTGTCAGCAGCCTTCAGCACCAGTCGTGTGCCGTCATTCGAGACGGCCACGACACGCAGTTCGGGCATGGGAACCTCCCGGGTGGTGCCTGCCGACGTCACGTGCGTCGCTGCTTCCGCTAGTCGAGTGTGGCCTGCCCGGGTGCAGCCTGCCACAACCTTGCCCAGTTGCCCGGCGTGTCGGGCATCAGCCCCGGATCGCCGTTATGGCACGGTTACCATTTCGCCACTCATAGTGACCGATTCGTCACTGTGAGCATTCGGTGCCCGTGATGGAGGCCGGACCCAGGGCTCGCCACAGTACTCCATTCGGACCATGAGGGTGGACCGGCGCGCCACCGAAGTTCTCCACGCGTGCGGGAGTTGAGGGCGCCGGTCCGTCGCCACAGGGCCTCTGTAGTGGCCTGTTTCACAGAATCGCTTGAAACGGAACTATCCACTTCGCCCAAATGTCCCTTCATGTTGCAAGGTAGACCAGATGGGTGAGATGGGTAAGCAGAGGCTGGGCATGGGCGGTAGGCCGGAAAGCGGAATGGATGAACCGAAAAATCCACGACTGGACCTGAGTGTCGCTCAGGTGGCGGGAAGCGCGGTGGCCGCCGTCGTGGCGGCGGTCCTGGCCTCCCAGCTCGGTGTGTACGGGACGGTCATCGGCGCGGGAGTGGTCAGTGTCGTCGCGACCAGCGGCGGCACGGTCTTCCAGCACCTCTTCCGGCGCACCGGGGAGCAGATCCGCGAGGTCACGGTCCATGCGAAGCCGAAGGCCCGTCAGGTACCGGTGCATGACCCGCGCGGGTACGGGCAGGAGGGCGGGGACGCGACGCGGACGCGGGTGCTGCGCACCGTCACGGTGCCGACGGACCTCTCGAACGCCGGTCTCCCGGACGAGGAGTTCAGCGAGGCCACCACGCACGGCACGCGGGTGCGTGGCTGGAAGCGTTCCGTCGTGGCGGCCGTCGTCGTCTTCGTCGTGGCGATGGGCGGCATCACGGCGTACGAGCTGATCACGGGCGACGGCCTCGGCGGCGGCAGGGGCAGTACCGTCGGCACCGTCTTCCGCGGCGGCGGCGAGCAGCACCAGCGCCAGAAGGAGACCCCGTCGTCGCAGGCCCCCGAGGAGACCCCGGGCAGCGGCTCCGCGACGCCCGGCACCGGGACCGGCGACGGCCGGAGCCCCGGCCGGGACTCCGGCGGCGACCCCGGCACCGGCACCGGCACCGGCACCGGTGCCGGCGCGGACGGCGGCGGCGCCTCGACCGACCCCGGCAGGACGCCACCCACGACGACGGACGGCGGTTCGACGGGCGGGACGGGTGAAGCGACCCCGACGCCCACTCCGACCCCGACGCCGTCCGGAACCACCGGTGGTGGGGGCGGCGACGAGGGCGGCGGCGCGAGTGACGGGGCCGACGAGGACCCGGCGGCGGGCGGCGACAGTGACGGCGGCGGCGCGGTGGACAGCGGCGCGCAGGCCGGTACCCCCGCCCTGTAGGGCCGGGAGGGGAACGGCCCGTGGGACCGGCCGCCCTAGTCGCCCAGGATCCGCCGCAGGTAGTCGTTGGTGAAGAGCCGCTGCGGGTCCAGCCGGTCGCGCACCGCCGTGAACTCGGCGAAGCGCGGGTAGGCCTCGGCCAGGTACGCGGCGTCGCGCGTGTGCACCTTGCCCCAGTGCGGCCGGCCGCCGTGCGCGGTCATGATCCGCTCGACCGCGGTGAAGTAGGCCTGGTACGGGGTGCCCCGGTACAGGTGCACCGCGATGTACGCCGTGTCCCTGCCGGACGCCGTGGACAGCGTGATGTCGTCCGCCGGGGCCGTCCGTACCTCCACCGGGAAGCTCACGCGCAGCGGCGAGCGCTCGACCAGCGCCTTCACCTCGCGCAGCGCCTCCACCGCGGACTCGCGCGGGACGGCGTACTCCATCTCCATGAAGCGCACGCGGCGCGGGCTGGTGAAGACCTTGTACGGGATGTCCGTGTACGTGCGGGCGGAGAGCGCGCGGCTGGAGAGCCTGGCGATCGCGGGTATGGCCACGGGAACGGCCCGGCCGACCGAACAGGCCACCTGGAAGGCGCCGTTGGACAGGAGCTCGTCCTCGACCCAGCCGCTGATCCTGCCGGGCGGGGCCGCGGGGCCCGCGCTGCGGTTGTTGCGCTTGGTGTTGCAGTTGCCGGTGTGCGGGAACCAGTAGAACTCGAAGTGCTCGTTCTCCGCGTGCAGCGCTTCGAAGTCGGCGGTGACCCGGTCGAAGGTCATCGGTTCCTCGCGGGCCCTCAGCAGGAAGAGGGGCTCCACGGCGAAGGCGATCGCGGTGACGACGCCCAGCGCGCCGAGCCCGAGCCTGGCGGCCGCGAAGACGTCGGCGTTCTCCTCCGCGGAGCACGTCAGTAGCGAGCCGTCGGCCGTGACGAGTTCCAGGGCGCGGATCTGCGCGGACGTCGAGGCCGAGTCGCGGCCGGTGCCGTGCGTGCCGGTGCTGGTCGCGCCGGCCACCGTCTGCTCCATGATGTCGCCCATGTTCGTGAGCGACAGACCCTCCCTGGCCAGGGCCACGTTCAGGCGCTTGAGCGGGGTGCCGGCCTCCACGGTCACGGTCCCGGCCGCGCGGTCGATGTCGCGGATGCCGGTCAGCAGGTCGGGACGGATCAGCACACCGTCGGTCGCGGCGGCCGCCGTGAAGGAGTGGCCCGTACCGACCGGCTTCACCTTCAGGCCGTCCTCGGCGGCTCTGCGCACGGCTTCGGCGAGTTCCCCGGCCGAGGCGGGGGTCACTTCCCGTACCGGACGGACGGTGACGTTCCCGGCCCAGTTACGCCACGTGCTCGCCGTCCTGGATGTGGTGGCCATCTGCCCCGTACCCTCCCCGCGTCTGTGCCGGCCTGCGGAGCCGGCGGAACCCCAGGAACGCCACCACGGCCGCGAGCGCTCCCGCCGTGACGGGCACCGCGTACCCCGACTCCGCCCCCGCCGCGTCGACCACCCAGCCTGCGGCCGAGGAACCGAAAGCGATGCCGACGGCGAGCCCGGTTCCCGTCCAGGTCATGCCCTCGGTCAGTTTGGCGCGCGGTACGTGCTGCTCGATGAGGGCCATGGTGGTCACCATCGTCGGCGCGATGGCAAGGCCCGCAACAAAGAGCGCCACGGCCAGGAACGGCAGGTTCCCGGACAGTAGGAGGGGGATCATACTCACGGCCATCGCGCAGACCCCCACCAGCCACCTGGTGGACGCCTCGCCCTTGAGGTGCAGCAGCCCGAAGACCGCTCCCGCGAGGCAGGAGCCGAGCGCGTACACGGCGAGGACGAGGCTGGCCGCGGCCTTGTGCCCCTGCTCCTCCGCGAACGCCACCGTCACCACGTCGACCGACCCGAAGATCGCGCCGGTCGCCACGAAGGTGGCCACCAGGACCTGGAGCCCGGGGGAGCGCAGCGCGGAGCCGCCGGTGTGCTCGTCGCGCGGGTGCGGGACGGGCTCGGTGGCGCGCTGGGCGGTCAGCCAGAAGACGCCGACGACCAGGAAGACGGCGGCGAGCAGCGGGCCCGCCTCGGGGAACCACGCGGTCGAGAGCCCGATGGAGATGATCGGGCCGAAGATGAAGCAGACCTCGTCGGCGATCGACTCCCAGGAGTACGCCGTGTGGAGTTCGCGCGGGGAGCCGCGGTAGATCTCCGCCCAGCGCGCCCTGACCATCGAGCCGACGCTCGGCACGCAGCCGGCGCCGGCCGCGAACACGAACAGCGCCCAGTCGGGGGCGCCCTGCTGGGCGCAGATCAGCAGCCCGGCGACCGCCGCGACCGCGACCAGGGTGGCAGGACGCAGAACGCGGCGCTGCCCGTACCGGTCGACGAGGCGGGAGATCTGCGGGCCCAGGACGGCGGCTGCCGTCGCGAGGGTGGCGGTGAGGGCGCCCGCGAGCCCGTACGCCCCGGTGAGCTGGGAAATCATGGTGACGATGCCGATGCCCATCATGGACAGCGGCATCCGGCCGAAGAAGCCGGCGGCGGAGAACGCCTTGGTGCCTGGGGCGGCGAAAATCGCGCGGTACGGACTGGGCAAGGGATGCTCCGGTAAGGCATACAAATGGGATTCACAGCTTACGTCCGCCGGACGGTGCGCCGCACGGCGGTTTCACCGTCGCCGCGTACGAGTGGCAGGATCGGACCCATGCCCGATCAGCGCGATCCCGCCCCTTACGACGCCCTGCTGCTCCTCTCCTTCGGCGGCCCCGAAGGCCCGGACGACGTGGTCCCCTTCCTGGAGAACGTCACCCGCGGCCGGGGCATCCCCAAGGAGAGGCTCAAGGAGGTGGGGCAGCACTACTTCCTGTTCGGCGGCGTCAGCCCGATCAACGAGCAGAACCGCTCCCTCCTCGACGCCCTGCGCAAGGACTTCGCCGAGCAGGGCGTGGGCGGCCCGGACGGCCTGCCGGTCTACTGGGGCAACCGCAACTGGGCGCCGTACCTCGTCGACACCCTGCGCGAGATGGCCGCGGACGGGCGCCGCCGCATCGCCGTGCTCGCCACGAGCGCGTACGCCTCGTACTCCGGCTGCCGCCAGTACCGCGAGAACCTCGCCGAGGCGCTCGCCACCCTGGAGGCCGAGGGGATCGAGCCGCCGCGCGTCGACAAACTGCGCCACTACTTCAACCACCCGGGTTTCGTACGTCCCATGGTCGACGGGGTCCTCGAATCCCTGGCGGAACTGGACGACGACGTACGGGCGGGGGCCCACCTCGCCTTCACGACGCACTCCATCCCGACCGCCGCGGCGGACACGTCGGGCCCGGTGGAGGGGCACGGCGACGGCGGCGCGTACGTCGCCGAGCACCTGGACGTCGCCCGGGTGATCGCCGAGGCGGTGCGCGAGGAGACCGGCGTCGCGCACCCCTGGCAGCTCGTCTACCAGTCGCGCAGCGGGGCGCCGCACATCCCGTGGCTGGAGCCGGACATCTGCGACCACCTGGAGGAGCGGCACGGCGCGGGCGTGCCCGCGGTCGTGATGGTTCCGATCGGCTTCGTCTCGGACCACATGGAGGTCCTGTACGACCTCGACACCGAGGCCACCGCCAAGGCCGCCGAACTCGGCCTGCCCGTCCGGCGGTCCGCGACCGTCGGCGCCGATCCGCGCTTCGCCGCCGCGGTGCGCGAGCTGGTGCTGGAGCGGGCGGCCGCCGAGCGGGGGCTCGCGGTGGAGCGGTGCGCGCTGGGAGCCCTGGGCCCGAGCCACGACCTCTGCCCGGTCGGCTGCTGCCCGGCCAGGTCCCCCAGGCCCGCAGCCGCGGGCGCCGACAGTCCGTACGCGTAACCCCTGCCGAACCCCTGCGCACAAAGGAGAGCCGTGACCGATCCCCTCACGTCCGAGCTGCTCGAACTCGCCCTGGAGGCCGCCCGGCGCGCCGGTGAACTGCTGCGGGACGGCCGGCCCGCGGACCTGGGCGTCGCCGCCACCAAGTCCAGCCCCATCGACGTCGTCACGGAGATGGACATCGCCGCCGAGAAGCTGATCACCGGCTTCCTCGCCGAACACCGCCCCGACGACGGGATCCTGGGCGAGGAGGGAGCGAGCAGCGAGGGCACGAGCGGGGTGCGCTGGGTGATCGACCCGCTCGACGGCACGGTCAACTACCTCTACGGGCTGCCTACTTGGGCGGTGTCCATCGCAGCCGAACGCGACAGCGAGACGCTGGTGGGCGTCGTGGAGGCGCCGATGCGCCGCGAGACGTACCACGCGGTGCTCGGCGGCGGCGCGTACGCCAACGGCACCGCGCTGCGCGTGCGGCCCGCGCCGCCGCTCGACCAGGCCCTGGTCTCGACGGGCTTCAACTACGTCGCCACGGTCCGCAGCCACCAGGCGGACATCGCCCAGCAGCTGATCCCGAGACTGCGGGACATCCGTCGCGGCGGATCGGCGGCGATCGACCTGAGCGATGTGGCGGCGGGACGCCTGGACGGCTACTACGAGCGCGGCCTCAGCCCGTGGGACCTGGCGGCGGGGGACCTGATCGCCCGGGAGGCGGGCGCGCTGACGGGTGGGCGACCCGGTGAGCGCCCGTCCGGGAAGCTGACGATCGCGGCCTCGCCGGGCGTCTTCGAGCCGCTCCAGGCTCTGCTGGAGGACTTCGGCGCCTGGCACGACTAGGGGGCGGCGGAGCCCCGGCGGGACACGGAAGGGCCCCGGCGCCTTTTCCCGGCGCCGGGGCCCCTCGCGTGCTCCGTACGGTCGGCCGACGGGTCAGGCGCTCACGGCGCCCACCTGCACGCCGTGCTCCGCGGCGAGGCGGTGCAGGTCCTCGAGCTCCGCCTGCTCCACCTCCGCCAGGAAGTCGTCGCCCGTCTCGCGAGCCATCGTGAGGTCTGATTCCGTGGCCTTTATGCGCTGCAGCAGGCCTGCGGTGAAAGCGTCCATGGGTGCGCCCCCTCGTCATGGGTCGGTGGCACGGGGGTGTGCCGAGGGTGGGTTGATCACTCTCCGTCAGGAGGACAGAGCAGGTTGTGGCGTGCCACATACAGGGCGTGATCGCGGGTGTGCAGTCGTCCTCCCCGCAGGCCGCCCAGGGAAAACCTCAACTGGCCCAGGAATCATGGAAATCCCCGGCCGGGTTCGCTCGTGCGGACCCCCGGGGCCCTTCCCCGGCGTACCGCCTTACCGCCGGTTTATGGCCGAAAGGGGCAGGATGGCAGCACACAGCCAATGGGACACACCCCTGCCCGCATGGGCAGTCAGCGGAAGGAATGCGACGTGCGCGTACTCGTCGTCGAGGACGAGCAGCTGCTCGCCGATGCGGTGGCCACCGGACTGCGCCGGGAGGCCATGGCCGTCGACGTCGTGTACGACGGCGCCGCCGCCCTGGAACGTATCGGGGTCAACGACTACGACGTCGTCGTGCTCGACCGTGACCTCCCGCTGGTCCACGGTGACGACGTCTGCCGGAGGATCGTCGAGCTCGGCATGCCCACCCGGGTGCTGATGCTCACCGCTTCCGGTGACGTCAGCGACCGCGTCGAGGGCCTGGAGATCGGCGCGGACGACTACCTCCCCAAGCCCTTCGCCTTCAGCGAGCTGACCGCGCGGGTGCGGGCCCTCGGGCGCCGTACGACGGTCGCGCTGCCGCCCGTCCTGGAGCGCTCCGGCATCAAGCTCGACCCGAACCGCCGCGAGGTCTTCCGCGACGGCCAGGAGATCCAGCTGGCGCCGAAGGAGTTCGCGGTGCTGGAGGTGCTGATGCGCAGCGAGGGGGCCGTCGTGTCGGCCGAGCAGCTGCTGGAGAAGGCCTGGGACGAGAACACCGACCCGTTCACCAACGTCGTGCGCGTCACGGTGATGACGCTGCGCCGCAAGCTGGGCGAGCCGCCGGTCATCGTGACGGTGCCCGGTTCCGGCTACCGGATCTGACACGTGATGGCATCGACCCCGGCGCCGCCCGCGGCGCCGCCGAAACCGACCTGGGACCCGAGGGGGCACGAGCCCTCCTTCCCCTGGCTGCGTCCCACCATCCGGATAAGGCTCACCCTGCTGTACGGCGGCATGTTCCTGATCGCCGGCATCCTGCTGCTCTCGATCATCTACCTGCTGGCGGCCCAGGCCCTCGCGGTGGGCAGTGAGCTCCCCTTCAAGATCGTGAGCGGCAAGGTCGAGAGCGCGGTGTGCGGCCTGGGCCTGCCCGACAACGCCTCGCCCGAGCAGTTCAACGCGGCCATGAACGCCTGCGTCAACGACCAGCGCCAGCAGGCGCTCGACGAGCTGCTCAGCCGCTCGCTGCTCGCCCTGCTCGGGCTCAGCATCATCGCCTTCGCCTTCGGTTACGCGATGGCGGGACGCGTCCTGTCCCCGCTCGGCAGGATCACGCGTACGGCCCGCAGGGTGGCCGGTACGGACCTGACCCGGCGGATCGAGCTGGACGGCCCCGACGACGAGCTGAAGGAGCTCGCCGACACCTTCGACGAGATGCTCGACCGCCTGGAGCGGGCGTTCACCGCCCAGCAGCGGTTCGTGGGCAACGCGTCGCACGAGCTGCGCACGCCGCTCGCGATCAACAGGACGCTGCTGGAGGTCCACCTGTCCGATCCCGGGGCGCCCCCCGAGCTCCAGCAGCTCGGCAAGACGCTCCTGGCCACCAACGAGCGCAGCGAGCAGCTCGTGGAGGGACTGCTGCTGCTCGCCCGCAGCGAGAACCAGATCATCGAGCGCAAGCCGGTGGACCTGGCCGAGGTCGCCTCGCGCGCCATCGACCAGGTGCACGGCGAGGCGGTGGCCAAGGGCGTGGAGATCCGCGGCGAGCGGGCGCCCGCCGTCGTGCAGGGCAACGGCGTACTGCTGGAGCGGATCGCCCTCAACCTGGTGCAGAACGCCGTGCGCTACAACGTCCCCGAGGACGGCTGGGTCGAGGTCGTCACCGAGAGCCGGCCCGGCCAGGCGCTCCTGGTGGTCTCGAACACGGGACCAATGGTTCCCGCGTACGAGATCGACAACCTCTTCGAGCCGTTCAGGCGCCTGCGCACGGAGCGCACCGGCAGCGACAAGGGCGTGGGTCTGGGCCTGTCCATCGCGCGGAGCGTCGCGAGGGCCCACGGAGGCCGTATCATCGCGGAGCCCCGCGAGGGCGGCGGCCTGGTGATGCGCGTCACCCTCCCGATCTGAGGCGTTTCGCGCAGGCGTCAATCCGTTCGCTTTAAGCGGAATTTTCAAGACCTGGCCCGGAGGGCCCTGTGTGTGATCGATCACAGGCTCGAATTTCCGGCCATCTACACTCCGTGATCGCCAATTCCCCCGGAAAGCAGGGAAAAGTCCGGGTTTCCTGGGGGTGGCATCACGGGAAGTACACGGGGTGGCGCCCGTGAAGTGCGACATTCGGACCGTGTACGGTCCCGATCGCCATCCAAACCGACCACCCCACAGGGGACCGGTTGGGTGTCGATTGAGTAACAGACCTTGATGTGAGGCAAAATCTCCGCCTCAGGTCGGGCACAAGTCCGGCCTCTCACGCGTTACGTGCGCTGAGACACCGCAACTACCCAGAGGGGGAGAGCGACAGTGGCAACGGATTACGACACCCCACGCAAGACCGATGACGACGTCGATTCCGACAGTCTTGAAGAGCTCAAGGCGCGTCGGAGCGACAAGACGGCATCGGCCGTTGACGTGGACGAATTCGAGGCGGCGGAAGGGCTTGAACTGCCCGGCGCCGACCTTTCCAACGAAGAACTCGCCGTGCGTGTCCTGCCCAAGCAGGCCGATGAGTTCACCTGCATGAGCTGCTTCCTCGTGCACCACCGTTCCCAGCTGGCCAGGGAGAAGAACGGTCAGCCGATCTGCCGCGACTGCGACTAGGTCGGGCCGGCCGTGGCAGGCGCGACACCGTCCAGGAAGAAGCGTTTCCGGAGGAAGGATTCCCCGGAGGCGCAGCAAGACGTGAGCGCGGCCGTCGGCGCACGCGACGACGAGCGGGGCCTGACGGCCTCGCTCGAAGTGGCGAAGGGGTCCCCGGCCGGGGCCCGGCGCCTGGCGGCTGTCAGGCAGGGCGTACGGAGGGGCGGCGAGAGCGCGAAGGCCGGCATCGGCTTCCTCGCCGACCGGATCATCGAGAGCGCGCCGCGCGTTCCCGTACGTGACCTGCCGACCCTGCGCAAGCAGTTCCCGGGCCTCGGTCCGGAACAGATCGCCGACAAACTGGTGGCGGGTGCGGCCAACGGCACCTCCACCGTGGGGGCGGGCATCGGTGCGGCGGCCATGCTGCCCGTACCCCTCGCCATGCCGGCCGAACTGGCCACCGAGATCACCGGCGTCGCCGCGATAGAGCTGAAGCTCATCGCGGAGCTGCACGAGGTCTACGGCATGCGGCCGCCCGGAAATCTCGCCCAGCGCTCCACCGCCTACCTCAACGCATGGTCCCAGGAGCGGGGCATCGACGTGACCAGACCGGCCACGTACAACACCGCGCTCGGCAGCCAGATGAAGCGCCAGCTGCGGCAGCAGATCATGAAGCGCATGGTCCGCAACCTGCCGAACCTCATGCCGTTCATGGTCGGCGCCGCCGTCGGCGCCGTGATGAACCGACGCGACACCAGAAAGCTCGCCGAACGGGTCCGCGCGGACCTGCGCCGCACTCAGATCCCCTGGGACTCGCTGCCCGAGCTGCCGCCCCTGGAGCAGCCCCCGGTCGAGCCCGGTCGGGGCCGCAGGGAGCTGGAAGGCTAGCCGCCCCGCTCAACCCGCCCGTACGGCCGTGAGAGCCGCGGCCAGGCCCTCGGGGTCACGGGTCGAGAGGTACAGGTACGGCGTCGGATCGGCCGGGTCGGTGACCTCCACGCGCAGCGCTCCCGGGATGTAGCTGCGCAGCAGCATGTGGGCGCGCGTATCGGCCTTGTGGGACCGCCAGGCGCGGGCCTCCTCGGGGCCCAGCACCTCGGCCTCGCCGAGCGCGGAGACCGGGATGCGGGCGTTGCCCGCGATCAGGGCGTCCCCGACGACCCGGATCTGCTGGGAACCGTACGCACTCACACCCGCGGCGGCGAGCGCGCCGGCGCCGATCAGCCCGCCGAGCATCGGCAGCACGCCCAGGGGCAGCAGCATCAGACCGCCCGCGATGCCAAGGAGCCCGGCGATGACCCACCAGGAACGGGGTGCGGTCAGACGTTCTGCGTACTGCGGGGCTGAAGGCTGCATGAAACCAAGCTTGACACGGCGCGACCTGCGCGTACCCGCGCGGGTAAGGTCTGCGCCTGTGAGTACTGAGAACCCCCGGGAGACGGCCCCCGGGCCCGCGGCCCTGATCCCCCCGGCCGACGCCATAGCCCCGGTCAGGCACCCCGACGCACCGCCGCCCGGAGAGCTCCTCGGCGCGCACTACGAGCACTGCTTCGGCTGCGGCGGGGGCCAGCCCCACGGGCTGCACCTCCAGGCTCGCGCCGGTGAAGGCGTACAGGTCTCGGCCGAGTTCACGGTCAAGGCCGCCCACCAGGGTGCTCCCGGGCTCGCGCACGGCGGCGTACTGGCCACGGCGCTCGACGAGACGCTCGGCTCGCTGAACTGGCTGCTGCGGGTGATCGCGGTGACCGGCCGGCTGGAGACCGATTTCGTACGCCCCGTGCCGGTCGGCACCGTGCTGCACCTCGACGCCGAGGTGACCGCGGTGCACGGTCGCAAGATCTACTCCACGGCGACCGGACGGATCGGCGGCCCCGACGGGCCCGTGGCCGTCCGCGCCGACGCCCTCTTCATCGAAGTCAAGGTCGACCACTTCATCGAGAACGGCCGCCCGGAGGAGATCCGGGCGGCGATGGCCGACCCCGACCAGGCCCGGCGCGCCCGCGCCTTCGAGGTGAACCCGTGACCCGTGACCCTGTCGACGTGCTGATCCGCCGGGTCGACCCCGACGTACCGCTGCCCTCGTACGGACATCCGGGCGACGCGGGAGCCGACCTGGTCACCACGGAAGCCGCCGAACTCGCTCCCGGCGAACGCGCGGTGCTCCCCACCGGGGTGTCTGTCGCGCTGCCTGACGGGTACGCGGCCTTCGTGCACCCGCGGTCCGGTCTCGCCGCCCGCTGCGGAGTCGCCCTCGTGAATGCCCCGGGGACGGTGGATGCCGGGTACCGTGGGGAAATCAAGGTAATCGTGGTCAATCTCGACCCGCGCGAAAGTGTGCGGTTCGAGCGCTTCGACCGGATTGCCCAACTGGTCGTCCAGCAGGTCGAGAAGGTGCGCTTCCACGAGGTCGCGGAGCTTCCCGGATCGGCGCGGGCCGAGGGGGGCTTCGGTTCCACCGGCGGTCATGCCGCCGTGGACGGCCGGACGGGTGGGAATCGATACGCATCGGTCGTATCCGACCGGGAAGGACAGTGACGTGTTCGGACGTCGCAAGAAGAGCGAATCCGCCCAGGACATGGCGGGCGAGGCCGAGCAGGTCGTCGACGACGTCGAGCCTGACGAGGCCGCCGACGGCGACGGGTCGGCCCGCAGGGTGAACCTGCCGCCGGCTCCCCGCCCGGACGGTCCGTGGGACGTGTCCGAGGTCATGGAGCCCGGCGAGGGCCGGGTCGACCTGGGCGGAATGTTCGTGCCCGGAGTCGAGGGCATGGAACTGCGGGTCGAGGTCGCGGGCGACGCGATCGTCGCGGCGACGGTCGTGCTGCGCGACAGCGCCGTCCAGCTCCAGGCCTTCGCGGCACCCAAGAAGGAAGGCATCTGGGGCGAGGTCCGCGAGGAGATCGCGTCGGGCATCACCCAGCAGGGCGGCGTCATCGACGAGGTCGAGGGCCCGCTGGGCTGGGAGCTGCGGGCCCAGGTGCCCGTACAGCTGCCGGACGGCACGGGTGGCGTGCAGATGGTGCGCTTCGTCGGCGTCGACGGGCCGCGCTGGTTCCTGCGCGGAGTGATCTCCGGCCAGGGCGCGGTGCACCCGGAGGCCGCGGGCGTGCTGGAGCACGTCTTCAAGGACACCGTGGTCGTACGGGGCGAGGGGCCGATGGCGCCGCGTGACCCGATCGTCCTCAAGCTGCCGAACGACGCGCAGATGGTGCCCGAGGGCGTCCAGCAGGATGAGCAGGAGGGCTCGCGCTTCTCCGGCGGGATGGGGCAGCTGCAGCGCGGTCCCGAGATCACCGAGGTGCGCTGACCGTCCTGGTCCGGCGAAGCCGAACCACAGCAGAGAGGCCGGTGGGCCGTACTCCCGAACCGGGGGTGCGGCCCACCGGCCTCTGCGTTCCGTATGGATCTCGTCAACGCGGTGCCCCCGACCGTGTGGGAGGTGTCAACGGACGGCCCGGTCCGGCGGGGGAGGGGATTTCCCCGGGGGGGGGTCAGAGAATCCGTACCTCATCCAGGAGCACCCGATGGCCGACCTGGCCTTCGTCGTCACCACGCTCGTGGTCTTCGCGCTGGTGGCACGCGTCGCCAAGGGGGTGACGAAGCTGTGACCGCCGAGGACATCGTCGGGCTGGTCGTGGCCGTCTCCTCCATCCCCGGCATCGGGTGACGTCATGAACAACTCACCGGGAAACTCCGCACGGCCGCTCGGCGCCGCGTTCCGGGTCCTGCTCGTCCTCACCGCCCTCCACCCGCTCGCCGTCACCGGCGCCGCGCAGGCCCTCTTCCCGCACCGGGCCAACGGCTCCGAAGTCAGGTCCGGAGGCAGGGTCGTCGGCTCCGAACTCATCGGCCAGCGCTATGACCCGCCCCTCGGGCCCGGCCAGGAGACACCTGCCCCCGACCTGAAGTGGTTCCAGCCACGCCCGTCCAACGGACTGGGCACCAATACCGTCAACACGCAGTACAAGCTCCTCCTCTCCGGCGCGACCAACCGCTCCGGAGACAACGAGGAGCTGATCGCCTGGGTGAAGGAAGCCAGGGCCGCCGTCATCAGGGACAACTCCACGGCCGGTCACCGGGTCGGGCCCGCGGACGTGCCGGCCGATGCCGTCACCTCGTCCGGCTCGGGACTGGACCCGCACATCTCTCCCCGGTACGCCGCCCTCCAGGTGCCCCGCGTCGCCGAGAGGAACGGCCCGGAGCCCCGGCGGGTGGAGAGGCTGGTCGAGGACCACACCGAAGGACGGACCCCCGGCTTCGTGGGGGAGCCCCGGGTGAACGTCCTCGGGCTCAACATCGCGCTCAGGGAACTCGTGGCCGGGCGCTGACCGTTGCGGGTCCGGACCCGGCGTGCCCATACTGGCGCCCGGCCGGACCACCGCACGGGGGAGCACGTATGAGCGAGAGCACCAGGGGCAGCGCCGGCACGGTCGTGGCCGCGGACCCGGCCGCGGGGCCCATGGTCGAGGTGACGGACCTGCACCGCTCCTACGGCACGGGGGCGGCGGCCGTCCACGCGCTGCGCGGTGTCTCCTTCCGCGTGCCGCGCGGCGAGCTCGTCGCGCTCAAGGGCCGGTCGGGTTCCGGCAAGACGACCCTGCTCAACCTGGTCGGCGGCCTCGACGCCGCCGACCGGGGCCGCATCGTCGTCGACGGCACGGAGCTGGCGGGCCTCGGCGAGGACGGCCTGCTCGCACTGCGCCGCGACCGCATCGGCTTCATCTTCCAGTCCTTCGGCCTGATCCCCATCCTCACCGCCGCCGAGAACGTCGGCGTACCCATGCGGCTGCGCAGGACCGACCCCAAGGTGCGCGAGGAGCGCGTCGAGCTGCTGCTCGCCCTCGTCGGCCTGGCCGACCACGCGGCGCAGCGCCCCGGCGAGCTCTCCGGCGGTCAGCAGCAGCGTGTCGCCGTCGCCCGCGCGCTCGCCAACAAGCCGGCGCTGCTGATCGCGGACGAGCCCACCGGCCAGCTCGACGCGGACACCGGCCTCGCCGTGATGGAGCTGCTGAGGGCGGTCGTACGGAGCGAGGGCGTCACCGCGCTGGTCGCCACGCACGACGCCCAGCTCCTGGGGCTCGCCGACCGGGTACTCGAACTCGGCGACGGCCACCTCGTCGAGCACGTCTGAGTCCGAGAGGGCCGCCGGTGGGCGTCAGAGTCGTGTCAATACGTACCTGATCCCCGCCCCCCGCCCGTTTTGCCGCGTTCCGGGGATGTAGCTTCATCAGAGCCGGCCCATCGGGCCGCGGCACCTCGCTGGAAGACAATGAGGCCATGGGACGCGGCAAGCTTCGGATATACCTCGGCGCGGCGCCGGGTGTCGGCAAGACGTACGCCATGCTCTCCGAGGCCCACCGCCGGGTCGAGCGCGGCACCGACTGCGTCGTCGCCTTCGTCGAGCACCACGACCGGCCGCGCACCGAAGTGATGCTGCACGGCCTGGAGCACATCCCGCGCCGCACGATCGAGTACCGCTCCACGGTCTTCGCCGAGATGGACGTCGACGCGGTCCTCGAACACCGTCCCGCCGTCGCCCTCGTCGACGAACTCGCCCACACCAACGTCCCCGGATCGCGCAACGCCAAGCGCTGGCAGGACGTCGAGGAACTGCTCCAGGCGGGCGTCGACGTCATCTCCACGGTCAACATCCAGCACCTGGAGTCCCTCGGCGACGTCGTCGAGTCGATAACCGGCGTACGGCAGCGGGAGACCGTACCCGACGAGGTCGTCCGCCGCGCCGACCAGATCGAGCTGGTCGACATGTCGCCCCAGGCGCTGCGTCGCCGCATGGCCCACGGCAACATATACAAGCCGGACAAGCTCGACGCCGCCCTGTCCCACTACTTCCGCCCCGGCAACCTCACCGCGCTGCGCGAACTGGCGCTCCTGTGGGTCGCCGACCGCGTCGACGAGTACCTCCAGCAGTACCGCGGCGAGCACAACATCCGCTCCACCTGGCAGGCGCGCGAGCGCATCGTCGTGGGCCTCACCGGCGGACCCGAGGGCCGTACGCTCATCCGCCGCGCCTCGCGCATGGCGGCCAAGGGCTCCGGCGGCGAGATCCTCGCCGTCTACGTCGCCCGCAGCGACGGGCTGACCTCGGCCTCGCCCAAGGAACTCGCCGTACAGCGCACCCTCGTCGAGGACCTCGGCGGCACCTTCCACCACGTCATAGGCGACGACGTCCCTTCCTCGCTGCTGGAGTTCGCCCGCGGCGTCAACGCCACCCAGATCGTGCTCGGCTCCAGCCGCCGCAAGACCTGGCAGTACGTCTTCGGCCCCGGCGTCGGCGCCACCGTGGCCCGCGAGTCCGGACCCGACCTGGACGTCCACATCGTCACCCACGACCACGTCGCCAAGGGCCGGGGCCTGCCCGTCGCCCGCGGCGCCCGCCTCGGCCGGGCCCGGATCGTCTCCGGCCGACTGGTCGGCGTCGCCGCGCCCGTCCTGCTCTCGCTGCTGCTCACCAGCATGGAGAACGGCCCCGGGCTCGCCAACGACGTCCTGCTCTTCCTCTTCCTCACCGTCGTCGCCGCCCTGCTCGGCGGACTGCTGCCCGCGCTCGCGTCGGCCGCCGTCGGCTCGCTCCTGCTGAACTACTACTTCACGCCGCCCACCCACACCCTGACGATCAGCAACCCGAAGAACATCGTCGCCATAGTGATCTTCTTCGCGGTGGCCGTCGCGGTCGCCTCCGTGGTCGACCTGGCCGCCCGCCGCACCCACCAGGCCGCCCGGCTGCGCGCCGAGTCCGAGATCCTCTCCTTCCTCGCGGGCAGCGTCCTGCGCGGCGAGACGACCCTGGACGCCCTCCTGGAGCGGGTACGGGAGACCTTCGCCATGGAGTCCGTGGCGCTGCTGGAACGCGCGAGCGACGTCGACCCCTGGACCTGCGCCGCCGGCGTCGGGCCCAGGCCGCTCGGCCGCCCCGAGGACGCCGACGTGGACATGCCCATCGGCGACCACATGGCGCTCGCGCTCTCCGGTCGCGTGCTGCCCGCCGAGGACCGCCGGGTGCTCGGCGCCTTCGCCGCCCAGGCCGCCGTCGTACTCGACCGGCAGCGCCTGGTCGGGGAGGCCGAGGGGGCGCGCAAGCTCGCCGAGGGCAACCGCATCCGCACCGCCCTGCTCGCCGCAGTCAGCCACGACCTGCGCACACCGCTGGCCGCCATCAAGGCCGCCGTGTCGTCCCTGCGCTCCGACGACGTGGCCTGGTCGCAGGCCGACGAGGCGGAACTGCTCGCGAGCATCGAGGAGGGCGCGGACCGTCTCGACCACCTCGTCGGCAACCTCCTCGACATGTCCAGGCTCCAGACCGGCACCGTCACCCCGCTCCTCCGCGAGACCGACCTCGACGAGGTCGTTCCGATGGCCCTCGTCGGCGTACCGGCCGAGAGTGTCGGCCTCGACATCCCGGAGTCCCTGCCGATGGTGGCCGTAGACCGGGGGCTCCTCGAACGCGCCGTCGCCAACATCGTCGAGAACGCCGTCAAGTACAGCCCCGGCGGCACCCCCGTCTCCGTCGCCGCGAGCGCGCTCGGCGACCGGGTCGAGCTGCGCGTCGCGGACCGCGGACCCGGCGTGCCGGACGACGGCAAGGAGCGGATCTTCGAGCCGTTCCAGCGCTACGGCGACGCCCCGCGCGGAGCCGGAGTCGGCCTCGGTCTCGCCGTCGCCCGCGGCTTCGTCGAGTCCATGGGCGGCACGCTGACCGCCGAGGACACGCCCGGAGGCGGCATGACGATGGTCCTCACCCTCAAGGCGGCCCCGGGACATCCCCCGGCACGCCCCGGCCTCCCCGCCCGGGCCGCCTCATGACCCGGGCGCCCACGCTGTTCCGCATGTCCCGCAGAAAGGCAGGCATTCCATGACCCGGGTGCTCGTGGTCGACGACGAGCCGCAGATCGTGCGCGCCCTCGTGATCAACCTGAAGGCGCGCACGTACGAAGTCGACGCGGCCCCCGACGGAGCGACCGCGCTCCGGCTCGCGGCCGCCCGCCACCCCGACGTGGTCGTCCTGGACCTCGGCCTGCCCGACATGGACGGCGTGGAGGTGATCAGGGGGCTGCGCGGCTGGACGCGCGTACCGATCCTGGTGCTCTCCGCCCGGCACACCTCCGACGAGAAGGTGGAGGCGCTGGACGCCGGGGCCGACGACTACGTCACCAAGCCCTTCGGCATGGACGAGCTGCTCGCCAGGCTCCGCGCCGCGGTCCGCAGGGCCGAGCCGGCCGGTGCCACCGATGACGACGCGCTCGTCGACGCGGGCGGCGACTTCACCGTCGACCTGGCCGCGAAGAAGGTGCACCGCGACGGCAGGGACGTACGGCTGACGCCCACCGAATGGCACCTCCTGGAGGTGCTCGTACGGAACACGGGCCGCCTGGTCGGCCAGAAGCAGCTCCTCCAGGAGGTCTGGGGCCCTTCGTACGGCACCGAGACCAATTACCTGCGGGTCTACATGGCGCAGCTGCGTCGCAAACTGGAGGCGGACCCCTCGCACCCCAGGCACTTCGTCACCGAACCCGGCATGGGATACCGCTTCGAGGGGTGAGGCGGGGCCGGTCCGGTGTGATCCGGGCGGGCCCGCTCCCCGGTACGCTTCGTGTATGAGTGCCGTACCACGTTCGGAGAAGCCGGCCAGCAGGTTCCGCCGGATGCTCGACCGGCTGTCCACCTCGCAGGAGGACCTGCACTCCGCGGAGCTGCAGGAGGACGCCGAGGCCGCGGGATGCTCGCGCATCTGCGACTGCGACGACCGCCAGGTGGTGAAGGTGACCGGTACCCTGCGCACGGTCACCCTGCGCCCTCGCGCGGGTGTACCCGCCCTGGAGGCGGAGCTGTTCGACGGCACCGCGCCGCTGGACGTGGTGTGGCTGGGCCGCCGTTCCATCGTGGGCATAGAACCGGGCCGCAGGCTCATCGCCTCGGGCCGGATCTCCATGAGTCACGGCCGCCGGGTGCTCTTCAATCCCAAATACGAACTCCGACCGCTCGGACAGGAGTAGCCGGTGACGTCTCTCGACAAGCCGACCGCGACGGATCACGACAGCGCAGCAGCCGCTCAGGACGCCCAGGACGCGAAGGCCGTCACGGAGGCCGCCCTCTTCGAGGCCTTCGGCGGCCTCAGGGGCATGGTGGAGACCGTGCTCCCCGGCCTGCTGTTCGTGACCATCTTCACGATCAACAAGGACCTGCACGTCTCGGCCATCGCCGCCCTCACGGTGTCCTTGCTGCTCGTCGCCGTACGGCTGATCCGCCGGGACACCGTCAAGCACGCCTTCAGCGGGGTCTTCGGAGTCGCCTTCGGCGTCGTCTTCGCGATGATGACCGGCAACGCCAAGGACTTCTACCTGCCGGGCATGATCTACACCCTGGGCCTCGCCCTCGCGTACATCGTGACCACGCTCGCGGGCGTCCCGCTGATCGGCCTGATCCTCGGCCCGATCTTCAAGGAGAACCTCTCCTGGCGGACGCGCAACCCCGGGCGCAAGAAGGCGTACGCCAAGGCGAGCTGGGCCTGGGGCCTGATCCTGCTCGGCAAGTGCGCGATCCTCTTCCCGCTGTACTGGTGGGCGGACACCACCCAGCTCGGCTGGGTCCTGGTCGCGCTGAAGATCCCGCCGTTCCTGCTCGCGGTCTACCTGACCTGGGTCTTCCTGGCGAAGGCGCCGCCGCCCATCGACGTGTTCGCCGAGATGGAGGCGCAGGAGAAGGCCGAGAAGGAGCGCAAGGCGGCCGCGGCCGCCGCGGCGCGGCACGAGACCTGATCCTCCTGGTCCGTACGCGAGTGGGGCCCGCGACCGTCACGGTCGCGGGCCCCACTCGCGGACGGACGGCCGTCAGCCCGTCGGGTCCGCCTTGCGGACCGACAGCAGGTCCTCCAGCTGCTCCTCGCGCGCCTGAGCGGCCACGAACAGCAGCTCGTCGCCCGCCTCCAGGGTCTCCTCCTGGCTCGGCGTGAGCACGCGCGTACCGCGGATGATGGTGACCAGCGAGGTGTCCTCGGGCCAGTCCACGTCCCCGACCTGCGTGCCGGCCAGCGCCGACTCGGGCGGCAGCGTCAGCTCGACGAGGTTGGCGTCGCCGTGGCTGAAGCGCAGCAGCCGCACGAGATCGCCGACGCTCACCGCCTCCTCGACCAGCGCCGACATCAGGCGCGGCGTGGAGACCGCGACGTCGACGCCCCAGGCCTCGGTGAACAGCCACTCGTTCTTGGGGTTGTTGACGCGGGCGACGACGCGCGGCACCCCGTACTCGGTCTTCGCGAGCAGCGAGACGACCAGGTTGACCTTGTCGTCACCGGTCGCCGCGATCACCACGTTGCAGCGCTGGAGCGCCGCCTCGTCGAGCGAGGTGATCTCGCAGGCGTCGGCCAGCAGCCACTCGGCGAGCGGCACCCGCTCCACCGAGATGGCGGTCGGCGCCTTGTCGATGAGGAGGATCTCGTGACCGTTCTCCAGCAGCTCGCCCGCGATGGAACGGCCCACCGCGCCGGCACCGGCAATAGCGACCCTCATGCGTGACCGCCCTCCTCGGGACCCTGCGAGCAGGCCGCCTCGACCTTCGCGATCTCTTCCGTACGCATCATCACGTGGACGAGGTCGCCCTCCTGGAGCACGGTCTGGGACGTCGGCAGCACGGCCTCGCCCAGCCGGGTGAGGAACGCGACGCGCACGCCCGTCTCCTCCTGGAGCCGGCTGATCTTGTGCCCGATCCAGGCGGGGGAGGTGTGCACCTCGGCGAGCTGCACACCGCCGCTCGGGTCGCGCCACAGCGGCTCCGCCCCGGAGGGCAGCAGCCGCCGCATCATCTGGTCGGCGGTCCAGCGGACCGTGGCGACGGTGGGGATGCCCAGGCGTTGGTAGACCTCGGCGCGGCGCGGGTCGTAGATACGGGCCGCGACGTTTTCGATCGCGAACATCTCGCGGGCCACCCGGGCCGCGATGATGTTGGAGTTGTCACCGCTGCTCACCGCGGCGAAGGCGCCGGCTTCCTCGATGCCCGCCTCGCGGAGGGTGTCCTGGTCGAAGCCGACCCCGGTGACCCTGCGGCCCCCGAAACCGGACCCCAGGCGGCGGAAGGCCGTGGGGTCCCGGTCGATCACCGCGACCGTGTGCCCCTGTTGCTCCAGGGTCTGCGCGAGAGCGGCTCCCACTCGCCCGCAGCCCATGATGACGACGTGCACCGTCCCGTTACCCCGCACTCCTGGTCGCCCCGCTGACCTGCACAGACACCCTGCTCATATCTTCCTTCTCGGCTCACCGGGGGTGGCACGGGGCAAAGTGCCCGGTACTGCCTCGCCCCTGTCTTCGTCCACCGTAGCGTCAACCCCGAACGTGCCATCGATCACGTCCGGCATGAGCCGCCCGTTCAGGTTCCGTAAAAGTGGGGGTGGTGGTTGGGCGGTGTCCTTTTCGAACGCTTACGATCCTCTGCGTGTCCAAACTGACCGACGTGCCCAAACGGATCCTGATCGGCCGGGCGCTGCGTAGCGACAGGCTGGGGGAAACGCTCCTCCCCAAACGCATCGCACTTCCCGTCTTCGCCTCCGACCCGCTCTCGTCCGTGGCGTACGCACCGGGAGAAGTGCTCCTCGTACTCTCCATCGCGGGCGTGTCGGCGTACCACTTCAGTCCGTGGATCGCTGTCGCGGTCGTGGTGCTGATGTTCACGGTGGTGGCCTCGTACCGCCAGAACGTGCGTGCCTACCCGAGTGGCGGTGGCGACTACGAGGTCGCCAACACCAACCTCGGCCCCAAGTCGGGACTGACCGTCGCCAGTGCCCTGCTCGTCGACTACGTCCTCACCGTCGCCGTGTCGATCTCGTCCGGGGTGGAGAACCTCGGCTCCGCGATCCACTTCGTCGTCGAGCACAAGGTGGCGTGCGCCATCGGCATCATCGTGCTGCTGACGCTCATGAACCTGCGTGGTGTGAAGGAGTCGGGCAAGCTCTTCGCCATCCCCACGTACGTCTTCGTGGCGGGCGTCTTCATCATGATTGCCTGGGGCACCTACCGCTCCGTCGTCATGGGCGACACCATGCACGCCCCGACCTCCGACTTCGAGATCAAGCCCGAACACGAGGGCCTGGCCGGCTTCGCGCTCGTCTTCCTGCTGCTGCGCGCCTTCTCCTCCGGCTGCGCGGCGCTCACCGGCGTCGAGGCGATCAGCAACGGCGTGCCCGCGTTCCGCAAGCCCAAGAGCAAGAACGCCGCCTCGACGCTCGCCCTGATGGGCGCGCTGGCCGTCACCATGTTCTGCGGGATCATCGGCCTCGCCATGGCCTCCGACGTGAAGATGGCGGAGTTCCCGGCGAAGGACCTCATCCACGACGGCGTCGCCGTCGGCCCGGACTATGTCCAGGACCCGGTGATCTCCCAGGTCGCGGCCGCCGTCTTCGGCGACGGCACGTTCTTCTTCGTACTGCTCGCGGCGGCCACCGCGCTCGTCCTCTTCCTGGCCGCGAACACGGCGTACAACGGCTTCCCGCTGCTCGGCTCGATCCTCGCGCAGGACCGCTACCTGCCGCGCCAGCTGCACACCCGCGGCGACCGCCTCGCCTTCTCCAACGGCATCGTGCTGCTCGCGGGCGCGGCCATCCTGCTCGTCTGGATCTACGAGGCCGACTCGACCCGGCTCATCCAGCTCTACATCGTCGGCGTCTTCGTCTCCTTCACGCTGAGCCAGATCGGCATGGTGCGGCACTGGAACCGCCACCTGAGCACGGAGAAGAACCCGGCCGCGCGCCGCCGCATGGTCCGCTCCCGCGCGATCAACGCCTTCGGAGCGTTCTTCACGGGCCTGGTGCTCGTGGTCGTGCTGGCCACCAAATTCACGCACGGCGCGTGGGTCGCGCTGCTCGGCATGGTGATCTTCTACGGGACGATGACCGCGATCCGTAAGCACTACGACCGCGTCGCCGAGGAGATCGCCGCCGACGAGGGGCCCTCCGACGACAGCGTCCGCCCGTCCCGCGTCCACTCCATCGTCCTGGTCTCCAAGGTCCACAAGCCGACGCTGCGGGCCCTGGCCTTCGCCAAGCTGACGCGCTCGGACAAGCTGGAGGCGCTGAGCATCAGCGTCGACCCGGCCGAGACGAAGGCGCTGAAGGAGGAGTGGGAGCGACGCGGCATCAACGTGCCGCTGAAGATCCTCGACTCGCCCTACCGCGAGATCACACGGCCGATCATCGAGTACGTGAAGAGCCTGCGGCGCGAGAGCCCGAGGGACGCGATCAGCGTCTACATCCCGGAGTACGTGGTCGGGCACTGGTACGAGCACCTGCTGCACAACCAGAGCGCGCTGCGGCTCAAGGGCCGGCTGCTGTTCACGCCGGGTGTGATGGTGACCTCGGTGCCGTACCAGCTGCGGTCCTCCGAGCTCGCGAAGGAACGGGCGAAGAAGCGCCAGGAGTGGAACCCGCCGGGCGCGGTGCGGCGAGGCCCGGTGGACGACCGCCGCCCGAAGGAGCCCAGCGGCAAGCGTTGACGCCGCTCCTGGCTCCGCTTCCTGACTTCGCTTCCTGGCTTCGCTGTGGTGAACGGCCGGACGACTCCCGCGTAGACTGGTGGGCTGTTGTCCGGCCGTACCCCTTTGATCTCTGGAGTCACCCCGTCATGCAGTCAGAATCCAAGGAAACGGCCGACCAGTCCCTGGTCGGAACCGAGTACGAGGTCGAGGTCGGCCCCGTGGCCCACGGCGGCCACTGCATCGCCCGCACCGACGAGGGCCGGGTGCTGTTCGTACGGCACGCGCTGCCCGGCGAGAAGGTCCGCGCCCGCGTGACGGACGGCGGGGAGACCTCCCGCTACCTGCGCGCCGACGCGGTCGAGGTCATAGAGGCGTCGAAGGACCGCATCGAGGCCCCCTGCCCGTACGCCGGACCCGGCAAGTGCGGCGGCTGCGACTGGCAGCACGCCAAGCCGGGCGCGCAGCGGCGGCTCAAGGGCGAGGTCGTCGCCGAGCAGCTCATGCGGCTCGCGGGCCTCACCCCGGAGGAGGCGGGCTGGGACGGCACCGTCATGCCGGCGGAGGGCGACAAGCTGCCCCAGGGCGAGGTGCCCGCGTGGCGCACGCGCGTGCAGTACGCCGTCGACGCCGAGGGCCGCGCCGGACTGCGCAAGCACCGCTCGCACGAGGTCCAGCCCATCGACCACTGCATGATCGCCGCACCGGGCGTCAGCGAGCTGGGCATCGAGAAGCAGGACTGGCCCCAGATGGCGTCGGTCGAGGCGATCGCCGCCACCGGCTCGAACGACCGCCAGGTGGTCCTCACCCCGCGACCGGAAGGCCGCCTCCCCCTCGTCGAGCTGGACAAGCCGGTCTCGGTCCTGCGCGTGGAGGAGAAGGACGGCGGAGTGCACCGGGTGCACGGCCGCGCCTTCGTGCGCGAGCGGGCGGACGGCCGTACGTACCGCGTCGGCATGGGCGGCTTCTGGCAGGTCCACCCGCAGGCCGCGGACACCCTGATGCGCGCCGTCATGCAGGGCCTGCTGCCCCGCAAGGGCGACTCGGCCCTCGACCTCTACTGCGGGGTCGGCCTCTTCGCGGGCGCGATCGCCGACCGGGTGGGCGACCAGGGCGCGGTGCTCGGCATCGAGACGAGCAAGCGCGCGGTGGAGGACGCCCGCCACAACCTCCAGGGCTTCGAGCGGGTCCGCATCGAGCAGGGCAAGGTCGAACAGGTCCTGCCGCGCACCGGAATCACGAACGTCGACCTGATCGTCCTGGACCCGCCCCGCGCGGGAGCCGGCAAGCAGACGGTCAAGCACCTGGCCACCCTGGGCGCCCGCCGCATCGCGTACGTGGCCTGCGACCCGGCGGCGCTGGCCCGGGACCTGGCGTACTTCCGCGAGGCGGGCTACAAGCCGCGCACGCTGCGCGCGTTCGACCTGTTCCCGATGACCTCGCACGTGGAATGCGTGGCGATTCTTGAGCTCGCTGCAAAGGGACTCTGACGCGTAAATAGCAGCAGGTCAGGGTGGGTGTGGGCAGGACTGGGTGCCCGCTGGCCGTTGAGGGCTGGCGGGTGTCCGGGTCTGCCGGTCAGGCTGCGGTCTCCCTTGGGTTGAGAGTGACGGTGTAGCCGAGCTGGTTGAGCTGGGTGATGGCCCGGCGGGTGGCGCGTTCGGGGTCGCGGCGGGTGAAGTAGTCGCCGCCGAGCTCTTGATAGGCGACGTTGTCGGTGAGCATGTGCCAGATCGCGGTGATGATCGAGTGTTCGACGGCGACGAGGGCCCGCAGGGGGCCGCGGCGGGCGGTGAGCCGTTTGTAGCGGGCGGCGAGGTAGGTGTCCTTGGTTCTTGACCGCGCCGAACGCGGCGAGGCCGAGGGCGCCTTTGAGGTAGGGGTTGCCGGGCCGGACCTTGGTGTTCTTGGTGCGGCCGGCGGACTCGTGGTGGCCGGGGCAGACTCCGGCCCAGGAAGCGAGGTGCTTGGCCGTCGCGAACCGGGTCATGTCCCCGCCGGTCTCCGCGATGATCACCTCGGCGACGTGCTGATTGATGCCAGGGACGGTGTCGAGCAGGTCGAGGGCGCCACGAAAGGGTGCCATCGCCTCCTCGATGCGCCCGGTGAGCTGGTCGATCATGACGGTGAGCTGGTCGTACTGGTCCAGGTGGAGGCGGGCCAGGAACGCGTGGTGCTCGCGGAAGCGTCCGGTCAGGGCCTCGGTGAGTTCGGGGATCTTGTTGCGGAGCTTGCGTTTGGCCAGGTCCGCGAGGACGTGCGGGTCGGCTTCGCCGCGGATGAGGGCTTCGAGCATGGCCCGGCCGGAGACGCCCATGATGTCGGCGGCGACCGCGGAGAGTTTGATGCCGGTGTCTTCCAGCAGCTTCTCCAGCCGCTGGACCACACGGCTCCGTTCGCGGGTGGCGGTGGTCCGGGCGCGAGTGAGGTCCCGTAGTTCACGGACCGGTTCGGGCGGCACGAAGGAGGGCCGGACCAGGCCGTGGGCGCCGAGTTGGGCCAGCCAGGCCGCGTCCGAGACGTCCGTCTTGCGGCCGGGCAGGTTCTTGACCTGCCGGGCGTTGACCAGGATCACGTTCAAGCCCTCGGCCAGCACGTAGTAGAAGGGCTTCCAGTAGTCCGACGTCGCCTCGATCACCACCAGCGTCACCCGTGCGGCGAGCAGATGGTCCCGCAGATCCAGGACCGCGTTGGTCGTCGATCCCCACGTCGTGGTCTCCGTTGTGAAAGACCCCCGCCGCTTCGTACTCGGGGTACGGACACAAGCCTTGGCGTCTTTCTTGCTGATGTCGAGGCCGGCGCAGCGTTCGTGCAGCACGTCCACGGCACTTGCTCCCTCCCTGGCTGACGGACCCGTCGTATGCCGTTCCGGGAGGGCCAGGGTGAATCAGGAATTCTGACGCACGTGCTTCGCAGCAACACTCCACGGTTCCCGTGGACGGCCCCCAGCACCACGCTGACCTGCGAGCTCAGGGGCATCACAGAGGCATCGGTTTCGGCCGGAACGAACCCCACCACGATCCCGAACCGAGACCAGCCCGCGTCAGGGCAGACAGAAGCACCTCCGGCGCGCGCCACGGGATTTACCACGCCCCCGGCGCGCACCGAAGGTGCGCTGGATCGCTGACCTGCAGTTTTCCCGGATTGCTCAGGCGGAGGCGGGTGTACTCGACCTGTTTCCCAGAGCGCACCACGTGGAGTGCGTGGCCATTTTGGAGCCGGTCAAGAAGGACGCCTGACCTACGGTTTCTGCTGTTCTTCAGGACTTCGGCCGGAGGGCGGGTCGTGCCGGCTGGCGGAGCTGCCCGCCGGAAGCGGCAGGCCGGGCAGCGACTCACCCCGGTGTGCGTGAGGGCCGCTTCTGGCTCCCGGGTGACCGGGAGCCAGAAGCGGCCCTCGTGCTGCGGCCGGTGGGAGCGGTCTAGGCCGGGGTGGTGCCGGGGGTTTCCCGAGGGGTCCAGCCGCGCTGGGCGTACGACAGGATGCCGGTGAGCACGATCCTCAGCAGGGCTCGCAGCTCGACGTGGAGCGGCGCCCGGGACTCCGGCTCCTGGGTCCATCGGTAGAGGAGGCCCAGGTAGGCGTCCCGGAACAGGTTGCCGGCGAGCAACGGGTCGACGTCGGCGGCCACTTCGCCGCGGGCCTGCCCGGCCGCGATCACCTGAGTGAACACGGACCCGGCGTAGTGCGGCTGCTCCAGCAGCGGCTGGCCCGACTTGACCCACGCAGTGAGCATCACCCGGGTCAGGTCCTGCTCGGCCTCGTTGAAGTCGGCAAGAGTGGTCATGCACCGCTCCAGCTGCACCGTCACGTCGTCCTCCAGCGCCAGGGCGTTCTCCATCGCGCTCTCAAGGCTCTTGCGTCGGTGCTCGGCCCACGTGGTGACCAGATCCTCCTTCTTCTGGAAGTGGTTGAAGAAGGTGCCCCGGGCCACATCGGCCCGCTCGGTGATGTGGTCGATCGTGGTGCCTTCGTAACCCTGTTCCGCGAACAGCTCCAGAGCGGCCGCGTACAAGTTGTCGTGCATGCGCCGCCTGCTGCGTTCGCGCCTGCCGGCCGGTGGCACCTCGCGCGTGTGCTCGACGGTCATAGGCTGTCTCCTCCTGCGCCCTGAAGGGCTCGTCGCGTGATCCCGTTGACGGGTGGCGAGCTCCCCCGGACAGGTGGGCTGTATGCCGCACCCGCTCATTTCTGTACCATAGTTCATTGATGCATTAGAGTTCAACGGGGTCGGCGAGAACCGCCTCGATCCCCGCGGCGGTCTCGCCGCCGAGCAGTCGGCCCGGCGTGAACTCGGCTCCGAACTCGGTCCGGAGGATACGGCGCAGTTGCATGGCCATGAGTGAGTCCAGACCAAGATCGGCCAACGGCCGCCGGTAGTCGAGCCGTTCGGCGCTGGTCCCCAGCACCGCCGCGATGCGGGTGCGCACGCCCTGGCCGGTGGGAGCGGGCGGTGAGGCGGGAGCGGTCGTCGGGGCCGGGACGGTGGAGGTCACGCCCGCCGCCGGGGCCGCGGCATCGGCCCCGGGCACGGCCGGTCCGTCCCCCCGGGGCATCAGTGCGATGCCCGCGAACGCCGCGAGGACACATCCGTCCTCGGCACTGAGCACCACGTCGCAGCGGGCCACCCCGCCGCCGACGGGGTCCGTCGTCGGCGAGAAGCGCGCCGTGCTCCAGAACTCTCCGTCCAGGTCCTCCCCGAGGTACACCCGCTCGAAGGAGAGCGGGAGGAAGGAGCGGCTGCGCTCCTCCGGCGTTCCGTACTGGGGCCAGGACGCCAGCATGGCCAGCAGCCCCGCCTCCACCGGGGCCGCGCCGCCCCCGTCCGTGTGCAGGCGTGCCACGGCTTCGCCCTCGCGGCGCCACAGCTGCCGCACCTGGCGCAGCGCCGGTGCCACGGTGTAGCCGCGGCTCTCGGCCCGCCGGTAGAACTCGGCGGCCGGTACGTACTCCTCACACCGCGTCAGCACGCCGTCGAGGTCCACGGGGTCCTGCCGACCGCCGGGCCGTATGGTGCCCGAAACGCACCGTACGGCCGCACCGGCGGCGTCGGGGTCCACGATCGCGTCGACCGTGAACCGGTACGCGTCCTCCTCGCCCGCCGGCTCCAGCGCGACGCGCAGCACGGTCCGCCGCTCCTCGGGCGAGCCCGGCGCAGCCAGCGGGAGGGCGCCCTCCAGCTGGACGTCCTCCAGCGTCACCGGCCCGTCGCCCTCGAGGTCGCGTACGGCCTCCGCGACCACCCTCAGGTACAGCACCGGAGGCACCAGGGCCGTCCCCGCCGCCTTCACGCCTCCGCCGAACCCCTCCGGTCCGAGCCGGGACAGCCGCACACGCCGTTCGTGCCCGCCGGCGGTCAACGCCGGCGCGGAGGCCAACGCAGATCCGGACACAACCGGGAGGGTCACGGCCGCCGCCGGGGGTGGGGACGGCAGGCGGAGATCCTCGGCCTGCCAGGCGTACGAGGGCAGTGGGGCCCACGTCCCGCCGCCCGCCGACCGGTTCCCGTACACACGCCGCCAGTCGACCCCGGCCCCCAGAGCGAAGGCCCGGCCGAGCGCGCGCAGCATCGACAGGGACTCGTCCTGCTGCCGGACGAGGGTGCTCACGACAGCCGCCGGTACGCCCGCCTCCTCCTGGCAGTCCGTCAGGGCCTGGGCCAGCAGTGGGTGCGGGGCGACCTCGACGAACACAGTCTCGCCGTCCTTGACGATCTGGCGCACGGACTCCGCGAACCGCACCGGCAGGCGGAGGTTGTCCATCCAGTAGGCGCCGTCCAGTGCGGCGTCGCGCACGGTCTCGCACCGCACCGTCGAGAACAGCTCGATCTGCGGCGTCCGCGGCCGGAGCCCGCGCAGCCGGGCCGGCAGCTCCGCGCGCAGTTCGTCCATCACGGGGGAGTGGGACGCGACGTTCACCTTGACCGGGCGGTTGAAGACGCCGAGTCGCTCAAGCTCCGCCGCGATCCCGGCGAGGGCGTCGGCGTCTCCGGCCAGGACAGTGGCTCGGGAGGAGTTCTCCACCGCGACGCACACCCGGTCCTCGCCGTGCTCCGTGACCAGTTCGCGGGCCCGCTCGGGCGCGAGCTCGGTGGCGAGCATGGCGCCCCGCCCGGCCAGCCGCTGCATCAGGGTGCTGCGGCGGCAGATGACCCGGGCGGCGTCCCGTACGGACAGCGCCCCGCTCACGCAGGCCGCGGCCGCCTCGCCCATGCTGTGGCCCAAGCACAGGTCCGGGTCCACGCCCATGGACCGCCAGTGTGCGGCGAGCGCCACCTCTACGGCCCACAGTGCGGGCTGTACCACGTCCACCGAGTCGGGTATCTCCTCGCCGCCGCGCAGCAGCTCCGTCACCGACCAGTCGAGCTCCTCCCGTACGGCCGCGTCGCACTCCTCGAGGGCCGTACGGAAGGCGGGTGAGGAGGCCAGCAGTCCGCTGCCCATGCCGCGCCACTGTGATCCCTGGCCGGGGAAGACGAAGGCCACCCGGCGGGGGCCGCCGAACCCGGCCTCGTGCACGCCTCCCTGGGCGGAGGGCTCGCCCGCCACCAGTTCGCGCAGGGTGCGGGCCAGTTCGTCGTGGCTGGTGCCGACCGCCCACAGGCGGAAGGGGTGGGCGTCGCGGCCCGTCGCGGCCGACCGGCACAGCTCGCGCAGGGAGTGGGACCGGCCCGCCCCGCCGGGCTCCAGGTGTGCGGCGTACCGCTCGGCGAGCTTCCGCAGCGAAGCGGACGAACGCGCGCTGAGCACCAGCAGTTCGGCTTCGCCGGGAGCCGCCGCCCCGCCGGACTCCGCCCCGGCGGGCTGCTCGGGCGCAGTGGCGCCCGTGTACTCGCCGATCACGACGTGGGCGTTGGTCCCGGAGAGCCCGAAGGAGCTGACACCCAGCACGGCCCGTTCGCCGTGGGGCTCCAGCGTCCTGGCGTCCTGGACCAGTTCCACCGGGAACTCCGCGTCGGCGATGAGCGGATGCGGGGTCGTCACGTGCAGCGACGCGGGCACCGTGCGGTGCCGGGCGATCAGCACGGTCTTGATGAGTCCGGCGATGCCGGCTGCCGCCTCGGCGTGCCCGATGTTGCTCTTCACCGAGCCCGTCAGAAGCGGCCGTGCCGTGTCCCGGCCCGCCAGCGCCTCGGCGAGGGCGCGCAGTTCGACGGTGTCACCGACCGTGGTGCCCGTGCCGTGTGCCTCGATGTAGTCCAGCTGGTCCGGTGAGATCCCGGCGCTGCGCCAGGCCGAGGTGAGCATCTCCACCTGCCCGGAGACGGCGGGTTGGAGGAGGAGACCGCTGCCCCGGCCGTCGTTGGTGACCGCGCTCCCCAGCAGGAGGGCGTGGACGGGGTCGCCGTCCACGATGGCGTCGGGCAGACGCTTGAGCAGGACCACCCCTACGCCCTCGCTGCGCACGAAGCCGTCCGCGGAGGCGTCGGCGAACTTGCAGCGGCCGTCCGGCGAGAGCATTTCGCCCTGGGAGTAGGCAATGGCGTCGCGTGGGGAGAGGATGACGTTGACCCCGGCGGCCACCGCCAGGTCGCATTCGCCGGTGAGCAGGCTTTGGCGGGCGGCGTGCACCGCGACGAGCGAGGAGGAGCAGGCCGTGTCCAGGGTGAGGCTCGGCCCGCGCAGGTCCAGCGCGTGGCTGACCCGGCCCGAGGTGACGGCCCGCAGGCCGCTACCGGCCAGGGCCCGGATGTCGCCGGAGCCGGCCGTGCCCAACACCTCGCCGTACTCCGCCGTCGCCTGACCGACGAAGACCCCGGCCGTGCTGCCCGCCAGGGAGGAGGGTGGGATGTGCGCGTCCTCCAAGGCCTCCCACACGACGTGGAGGAGCAGCCGTTGCTGCGGGTCCATGGTGCGGGCCTCACGCGGCGATATCCTGAAGAAGGCGGCGTCGAAGGCGTGGACGTCGTCGAGGAAGCCGCCGCGCAGCGATCGGATTCGGCCCGGCGCCGGGGTCGGGCCGGAGTAGAGGGCCTCGGCGTCGAACCTGTCGCGGGGTACGGAGGTGACCGCCTCGCCGCCCGTTTCGAGCAGCTTCCAGAACGCGGCGGTGCCCGCTGCCCCGGGGAACCGGCATCCGATACCGACGATCGCCATCGCGTCAACTGTGTCCACTGCACGCCTTCCTGATTGGTGAGCAGTCCAAAAATACACGCAAGGTCAAACTTGCTCTCCGATCTGCATGAAGATCGTGTTAAGCCTGTTTGATCTACCGTGCTGCGCCTCATGTCTTGCCGTCTGGTGCCGTCTTGGGCGCTTCCGTCCGAAGATGACCGATGTTTTCCCACGTAATGGTCAAGTTTAAATCTGGCCTGCGGTGGACGGTTGAACTCCAGTACATATTTGTGTTTGAGTCCTTCTCGTGAGCCGCCGGTCCGGTGTCCCCCGCCCCGGACCGGCCCTCCGCCCCATCCCGAAACCGCGCGACAGGAGTGACGCATGCTTGGATTCCGGAAGCTGGGCAGCCAGGGCCTGGAGGTCTCCGAACTCGGCCTCGGCTGCATGGGAATGAGCCAGTGGTACGGCGCCACCGACGACCAGGAGTCGACCGCCACGATTCACCGCGCCCTGGAACTCGGTTACACACTCTTCGACACGGCCGAGGCCTACGGCCCGTACGACAACGAGGAACTCCTCGGCAAGGCCCTGAAGGGCCGGCGCGAACAGGCCGTCATCGCCACCAAGTTCGGCTTCCCCATGAAGCTCAAGGATGGCACCACCACCGAGGCCGACAGCCGCCCCGAGCACGTCGTCGAGGTCGTCGAGGCCTCGCTGCAGCGCTTGGGCACGGATCACATCGATGTCCTCTACCAGCACCGCGTCGACCCCCGGGTCCCCATCGAGGAGACCGTCGGCGCCATGGCGGGCCTGGTCGAGCAGGGCAAGGTGCGTTACCTCGGTCTGTGCGAGGCCGGTGCCGCGACCGTCCGGCGAGCCCACGCCGTCCACCCGCTGTCCGTCGTCCAGAGCGAGTTCTCCGTCTGGGAGCGCAACCTCGAGGCCGACGTCCTTCCCGTACTGCGCGAACTCGGCATCGGACTCGTCGGTTTCTGCCCGCTGGGCCGCGGCTTCCTCACCGGCGGGGTGCTGCGCGCCGAGGACTACCCCGAGGACGACTTCCGTCACCACGACCCGCGCCTGCAGGGCGCCAACTACGACCAGAACACCGCCGTCGCCGCCACCGTCCGCGAACTGTCGGAGGCCCGGGGCCTCACCCCCGCACAGCTCGCCGTCGCCTGGGTGCTGCACCAGGGCCAGGACATCGTGCCGATCCCCGGCACCAAACGACGGACCTACCTGGAGGAGAACACGGCCGCGGCCGCCGTCCGCCTCGACGCCGCGACGCTCGCCGCCATCGACGCGGCCGTCCGCCCCGACCAGGTCGCCGGGCCCCGCTACAACGAGCGGATGATGGCCTACATCGACCGCTGACCACGCGCGGCCGCTCTCCCATCCACTCCGTCACATGACGTTCGAGACCTCTCCGGGCTCCGCCCGGATCCCACACCTTCTGGGAGCAGTTGTGGACATACCGCATTGGCAGGAGCACTGGCAGGAACGGCGCAAGCCCTTCGTCGAGGAGTGCCGACAGGCCCGTCAGGACCTGCTGGCCGACCTGAAGGACTCGCGTACCGCCCAGCGGCGCGTGCTCGCCGATGTCATTGACATGAGCGCTGGCTCCGTGCACTGGCGCGAACACGGCTACGACGTCGTCGCGGCCGACCACGACCGGTTCCGCTCGGTCCTGCCAGTCATGCGCTACGAGGACTTCGTCCCCGAGATCGAGCGCGAGACCCGCACCAAGGGCGGCATCCTGACCTGCAGCCCCGTGATGCGCTGGCTCAAGACGAGCGGCACCACCGGCACCCCCAAGCGGGTCCCGTACACCCTGCACTGGCTGCTCACCTACCGCATCCCGGCCATGAAGGCGATGTGGGGGACCTACCTGGAGCACCATCCCGAGCTGCTCGCCCACCCGTACGCCACCCTCGACACGCAGACGGTCCGCGAGGACGTCTTCGACTTCGTGCACGGCATCGGGCACCAGGCCGTCAGCAACCGGCACCCGCAGATCAACAGCCGCGACTGGAACCCGCCGTGGTTCGAGTCCCCATGGTTCGGTCCGGACGTGCCCACCGGCCACGAGGGCCGCATGTACCACCGGCTGCGCCATCTCGTCGGCAAGGACCTGCACTACATCTCCTCCATCAACCCCAGCACACTGATCTCCCTGCGAGAGCTGGTGGAGGTCCACGGCCCGGCCCTGGTGCGGGACCTGCGCGCGGGCACCCTGGAGGGACGGCCGTACGGCGCACCGGACGAGCGGGCCGCGGCGCACCTCGAAGAGGTCCTGTGCACACCGGACTTCACCCTCAAGGACCTGTGGCCCTCGTTGACCCTCTACACCTGCTGGCTGTCGGCCTCGGCCGGGCTGTACGGGGCCAAGCTCGACGCGGTGTTCCCGGGAGTGGCCAAGCTCCCCTTCATGAGCTGCGGCACCGAGGGCGTCACCACCATCCCGGTCGACGACTCCCTGCACAGCCAGCCGCTCGCCGTCGGCCAGGCGTTCTTCGAGTTCGTCCCCGCCGAAGTGCCGCTTGGCGAACTCGTCGACGCCGGCAGCCCGATCGACACCCTGCTGGTCCACCAGGTCGAACAGGGCCGCGACTACCACCTCATCATGACCCAGGGCAACGGCCTGTATCGGTTGTGGACCGGGGACGTCTACCACGTGGACCGGGTCGCCGACGGCACCCCCTGGATCCACTTCGTCCACCGCGACGGCATCTTCCACTCCTTCACCGGGGAGAAGATCACCGAGTCCCAGGTCACCGAGGCCATCACCCGCGGCCTCGCCGCCTCCGGGCTGCGCACCGGCCTCTACATGTGCGGCCCGCGCTGGGGCGAGCTGCCCGGTTACGTGGTGGTCGCCGAGGTGTCCGAGCCCTCCGAGGAGCTGGGCCGGAGGCTCTCGGCCGACGTGGATCGCGCCCTGCACGAGATCAACATCGAGTACGCGTCCAAACGCGACAGCGGCCGACTCGGGCCCACCGAGGTCATTCCCGTGCCGCCCGACGCCATCACCACGTACATCGAGAGCCGCAGACAGGCCGGCAACGCCACTCAGTACAAGTACAAGCCGTTCCAGCGGGACGTCGACTTCGTCGACGCCGTCACCGGACGCTGAAGGGGAGCGCGAAGAGATGATCGAGACCAAGAGGCCTCCGCAGAACATCCGCCGGGAGATCATCGGCCTGCCGGTCGAGGGAACCGAACTCGCCCTGCACCTCTGGCGTCCCAGAGGCGAGGTAAAGGGCGCGGTCTTCTACTTCCACGGCCTGCAGTCGCACGCGGGCTGGCTGTGGGAGGTGGGGCCGCAGTTCGCCGACAACGACATCGCCTTCTTCGTCCTGGACCGGCGCGGCAGCGGCATCAGCGGCGGCCCCCGGCACGAACTGCCCTCCGTCCGGACCGTCCTCGACGACTACGCCACGGCCGTCGAGCACGTCCGCGGCATGATCGGCGACGAGGCGCCGCTGTCGCTGTTCGGGCACTGCCTGGGCGGATCCTTCATGGCCGCGCTGCTCCACGATCCCGGCTTCACCACCCGCTACGACGCGACCGTCTTCTGCTCGGCCTGGCTCGGCAAGCTCCACGCCACCCTCGACGAGGAGCAGCGGCGGGCGCTCGCCGCCGACACCAGCGAGGAGCCCTGGGACGCGGGACTGATGGCTCGGGACTTCACCGACGAGGCGCGCCACCGGCACTTCATCGACAACGACGACCTGGCCGTGCGCCAGTTGACCCGGCGCTCCCGCGCGGTCCTGCTGGAGCTGGAACGCATGTACATGCAGCCGCGGCACACTCCGCCCTCAGTTCCCGCGGCGTTCGTCTCCGGAATCACCGACCCGATCGTCGACCTGGACGACGCGCAGCGGACCTTCCTGCGGATGACCGACAGCGACGGCGCCCTCATCCGGTTCGCCACCGACAAGCACTACCTCTTCTACACGGACGTGCGGGCCCGCCTGGTCGACTGGGCGTCCGCCTTCACCCTGCTCCAAGGGCTGGACCGCAATGTCTGAACCGGCCACGGCCGAGCTGTACCGGGTCGAGCTGCCCATGGCGGTCGGCTTCGACCATCCCGCCCGCAAACGCTCCGCCTCCGACAGCCTCGTCCTGCGCCTGGAGGTCGACGGTCTGTCCGGCATCGGCGAGTGTGCTCCCCGGTGGTACGTCACGGGGGAGACCAGCGACCTCGTCGCCGACGCCCTGCGCGCACTTCCCTTGGAGGCCGTCGCCGCGAGCGTGCGCGGCGACGACCCGGCCGGGCTCCTGGCCCGGCTGTTGCGCGAGGGCGCGGCGGCCCTCTACGCCCTGCCGGGCGGCAACAACCTGCACTGTCTCGTGGAGACCGCGCTGCTCGACCTCCTCGGCAAGCAGCTGGGCCTGCCGGGCACGGGGCTGGTCGCCGGCCCCGGCGGGCCGGACGCCACGGCCGCCGGGGCGGCCTCGGCCCTGCCGGTCTCCCAGGTGCTCGACCTCAGCCTCGGCGTGGAGGAGTTCCTCGACACCCGCGGCCCGTTCCACTTCGTCAAGATCAAGGCCTCGAACGACATCGCACGCGACGTCCGTACGGTCGCGGCGATCCGGGCACGCCTCTGCGAACGGGTCTCGGTCATGGTGGACGCCAACATGAGCTGGACCCCCGATGAAGCCGTCGGCCACGCCCGGGCGCTCCGGGAGGCAGGAGCCACGCTCATCGAGGAGCCCCTCGCCAAGGGGGCCTGGGAGCAGTTGGCCCGCCTCCGGGCGGAAGGTGGGCTGCCGATCATGCTGGATGAATCGGTCTGCACCCCGGACGACGCCCGCGCGGCCGTCGCCCACGACGCCTGCGACGCCTTCAACATCCGCGTCGCCAAGAACGGCGGCCCAGTCGCCGCCGCCCGGCTCGCCGGGTTCGCCCGCGAGCACGGCCTCGGCTTCCAGATAGGCGTGCAGGTCGCCGAAGTGGGCCCGCTCATCACCGCGGGGCGGGCCCTGGCCTTCCGTAACCCCGACGCCCTGACCGTCGAGGGCGGCCAGTCCGACCGCTTCTTCCCCGACATGATCGTCTCACCGCGGCCGACCGTGGACCGGGACACCAACACCGTCCCGGGCGTCCCCGGCCACGGCTTCGGGCTCGAACTCAACCACCGCGCCGCCCCCTGGGCCGAGACACGCCGCACCGAGGGGGACCCGGCCTGGCGCCCGGTGGACCCGGCCGCCACCCGTACACCACGCAGCGAGGACCACACATGACGACGCCCGCTCCCACCTACTTCTCCGACCTGGTCGTGGAATTCCTGCACCAGCAGGACGTCGACACGGTCGTCTTCAACCCCGGCGCCTCCTTCCGCGGGGTCCACGACTCGCTGGTCCACGCCGACAACGCGGCCATCGCCCCGCAGATCGTGATGGCCTGCCACGAGGAGATAGCGGTGGCCATCGCCCACGGTTACCACAAGGCCAGCGGCCGCCACATGGGCGTCCTCGTCCACGCCAACGTCGGCCTGCTGCACGCCTCGATGGCCGTCTTCAACGCCTGGTGCGACCGGGTCCCGCTGTTCGTCCTGGGCGGTAACGGCCCCGTCGACGCGGGCAAGCGGCGGCCGTGGATCGACTGGATCCACACCTCCCAGAACATCGAGTCCGTCGTCAAGGACTACGTGAAGTGGTGCGACCAGCCCATCGGCCAGCGCGCCACGGTCGAGTCCCTCACCCGCGCCTTCAAACTGATGAACACCCCCATGCACGCCCCGGTGTTCGTCGCCCTCGACTTCGACACGCAGGAGCAGCCTCTGGAGGAAGGTGTACGCCTCTACCCCGCGACCGCGACCGAGCCGACCCGGCTTCCCCCGCTCGACCAGGAGACGGCGGAAGACCTCGCCGGGCGGCTGCTCGCGGCCCGCACGCCGGTCCTCGTCGTGGACTTCTCCGGCCGCGACCCCGGGACCGTGGCCCCCCTCGTGGCGCTCGCCGAAGCGCTCGGCCTGGCCGTCGTCGACCGCGGCAACCGCCTCAACTTCCCCTCCACTCACCCCCTCAACATCAGTAACACCGGCACCGACGTGGTCGCCGACGCCGACCTCGTCATCGCCCTGGAAGTGCAGGACCTCGTCGGAGCGCTCGGCTCCTTCCTCCTCCTGACCGACCAGGGACTGCCCGCCAACGGCGCCGACGTCGTTACCATCGGCTTCAACGACCTGCTCACCAGCAAGTGGGCCGCCGACTACCAGCAGTTCGTGCCGGTCACCCGCTCCGTCGCCGCCGACACCAGGGCCTCCCTCGACGCCCTGCGCGCCGTAGCCGAGGACCCGGCGGGCCCCTTCGCCGCCCCCGACTTCACCGAGCGCCGCGACCGGCGCGCCGCGGCCCTCGCCGACGCCCACACACGGGCCCGCGCCGACTGGAGGCGCCAGGCCGAGGAGTCCAAGCAGCGCGAGCACATCCACGTGGCCGGCGCTGTCGACGAGATCCACCGGGCGGTCCGGGACGAGGAGTGGGTCCTCACCAACACCGGCAGCCTGACCATCGACGGCTGGGTCAAGAAGCTGTGGCCCCTGGAGCGCCCCGGTAGCTACCTCGGCCTCAACGGCGGCGGCGGCCTCGGCTACGGCCTGGGCGCCTCCGTCGGCGCCGCGCTCGCCCACCGCGACACCGACACCCTGTGCATCGACCTCCAGTCGGACGGCGACTTCCTCTACACGCCCAGCGCCCTGTGGACGCTGGCCGCGCAGCAGGCGCCGTTGCTCGTCGTCGTCATGAACAACCGCCTCTACCTCAATTCCACGCAGCACGCCGAGCGCATCGCAGGCAACCGCGACCGCGACATCGACCGCGCGCACATCGCCACCAGCTTCTACGACAACCCCGTCGACTTCGTGACCATGGCCCGGTCGTACGGGATCCACGCGCTGCCCCGCGTCGAGAAGATCGGCGACATCGCCCCCACCGTCGGTGAGGCGGTCCGGCACCTGAAGGCCCACCGGGGACCGGTCCTCGTCGAGATCCTCATGGACTGACCCTCCGGCCACGTCTCCCGTACCCCCGCGACCCTGCCTCTCACCGCCCCGACACCCCAAGGAGTTCGCACCGTGACGGTGCTCTTCGAATGCATCCATGACCAGGCCCGCCACATAGGGCTGGGCATCCCAGACGCCGACGCTCCGCTGCGCCTGCACCGCCTGCGCGAGGAGGACGACCTCGCCGCACTGCTCGCCGGTGCCGCCGGCGAGGAGGAGCGGGTCGCCGCGCTCACCGCCCTCCTGGCCGACCGGCCCGCCGTCGAAGTGGCCGCGGAGGCCCGCCACCTGCTGCGTACCCGTCCGCCCCTGCTGCCCGCCCACATCGGTGACGCCCTGGTCAGCGGCTTCATGATGACCCACAACGTCAAAATCGACGCCGACACGCAGAGCCAGCCCAACTGGTTCGTCAAGGGCCTCGGCGACATCCTTCGGATGCCGGGGGAGCCGCTCTCGGTCCCCCCCGACGCCGTCGCCGTGTGCGAGGAGGCCGAGGTCGTCCTCGTGTACGTGGGCGACGCGCAGGGCGTACCGCGCTACGCGGGCCACACCTTCGGCAACGACCTCACCGACATCGGCCGCTTCAAGCAACACGCAGGTCACCTCTCGTACGCCAAGCTCTGCGACGCGGGCATCGCCCCCTGGCTCCACCTGGGCCCCCCGCCGCGCACGGTGACCGGCGAGGTCGTGATCGAGCGCGCCGGCAGCCCGGCGTGGAAGGGATCCTTCACCACCGGCAGCGACGCCATCCACTACGACGTGGCGGCCATGATGGACGGCCTGTTCGCCCACCGCTCCCTGCACCGGCCGGGCCGGGTGCACTACGTGTACATCGGCGCCGACCGCAGCAGCTTCCACGGCGGTTTCCGCACCGCCGACGGCGACCGGGTCACCATCGACGTGGCCAGCCACGGGGTCCGGTTCGAGCACCCGCTGGCCTGGGCCGGGCCCGCCGCCGGCCGCGGCGGGCAGGAGGGGTGGGGGCGGTGAGCACGGCGGGTGCGCCGCGCCGGCTCAGCGACGTCGAGGCGGCGTTCGCGTACAGCCACGCCCTGATGGCCGGCACCACGCAGGTCACCACCCGACTGTCCCTGCGGGGGGCAGTGCCGGACGCCGCCCTGGAGCGGGCGGTGCTCCGCTGGGAACAGGACGTACCCCTGCTCCGGCTGCGGATCGAGGAGCGGCCCGACGGGCTGTGGTTCCGGGAGGCACCTGGCGGGCAGGCGGGCCGGCTGCGCTGCGGGCCGCTCCCCGGGGCCCGGACCCCCGACGACGTCCTGCGGGCGGAGCTGAACGAGATCCTGCCCACCGGGGGGCCGTTGTGGCGGATGCGCGCCGTCCGGGCGGCGGGGGAGACCCACCTGTTCTTCACCCGCAACCACGCCATCTCGGACGGGCATTCGACGGGAGCGGTCCTGCGGGCGCTGCTCGACCACCTGCCCGACCACCCCGGCTCCGACTCCGGCCACCCCGATTCCGACCCCGACCGGGGCCGTGCTTCGGACCCGTGTCCGGCACCCGCCGGTGCCGGGCCCTTCGAGGACGTGCACCGCCTTCCGCCCGACGTGGACGGGCTGGAGTACCGGCCGCCGTTCGCGCCCGCCCCCGCAGCCCCACCGAAGGCGGCCGACCCGGCGCCCGTACCGTTCGACGCGGCCGCCCCATGGGCCGACCGCGCGGCCGACTTCACCGCGTTGGAGCTGTCCGCACGGCAGACCGCAGAGCTGAGGACCTGGTGCCGGGCCGAGGGGGTGACGGTCAATCAGTTCCTGGGTGCCGCCTTCGCCGAGTCCTGGACCCGGATCGCGGGCCGCGCGGACATCCGGCTGCTGACCGCGATCTCCCTAAGGGGCCGCTACCCGGGCCCGCTGCCGGACGTCGGTTGCTTCATCAGCGTGGTCGGCGTCCCGGTGGCGCCGCACGCCGACGGCACCGCCGAGACCGCCCGGCGGTACGGTGCGGAGCTGCGGGACGCGGACGCGCGGTGGCGGCCGCCGCGGCGCGGGCACGCCGAGATCCGCCGGGCCGTAGCCCGGACCGCGGACGCCGCCGAGGCCCCCGGGATCTGCATCACCAACATCGGTGTCGCCGATCCGGCCTTCGGCGTGCACGCGGGCCGCGTCACCGGGTTCCGTACGGTCGTCAACCGGACCGGCGCCAACTACGGACTGGTCCTGCACGCCGCGACCTTCGCCGGGGCACTCTCCCTCGCCCTGGCCCACGGGACCCCGGCCACGGGCTCCGCGACGGCGCGGGCGGTGGCCCGGGACCTGCACGCGCTCCTGCTGCGGCCGGGCGCCCCGCTCGGCGTCAGTCCGCCCGCAGAGCCAGTTCCAGCAGGCCGGGGAAGCGCGCGTCGAACTCCGGCCGCCGCAGCCGATTGAGGCGTCTGGGCCCGGCATCGCGCTGCTCCAAGAGCCCGGCGTCTCGCAGCACCGCGAAGTGCCTGCTCAGGGTGGCCTTGGTCACCGGCACATCGAAGCTCCCGCAGGAACGCTCCCAGTCGCCGGCTCCAGCGAGTTCCCGTACGAGCGTTCGCCGGACCGGGTCGGCGAGCGCGAGCAGGGCCGCCCCCAGCGGCACATCGGCCGGATCGGTGTGGACCGGCGGGAGCCGGTGGCCCGGCCCCGCCCCGGGGGGTGCGTCCGCTGCCGCCATGGCGGGTTCTCCGTCCGTCGGGGTGGCCGGATTGCGCCGGTCACCGATTGCAGAGTGTTCGACGATGTGCGTACACTCCCCGAGTGTTCGTCTCGTAACGAACATTCTACGGGGTCGCCCGTTCCCGCGCCGCCCGTCCGGCGGGTCCGCAGCGCGCCCCGTCCTTCTCGCCCCATCCCTCCTCTTGGCCCCCCACGGAAGGACGAGCACGTGACTCGCCATGAAATCCCCGCCGCAACCCGGCCCGGCCCCACCCTCTTCGCCGCCTGCCTGGGCTTCGTGGTCGTCATCCTCGACGTCAGCGTCGTCAACGTCGCCACCCAGGCCCTCACCGCCGACTTCGGCGGCAGCCTCTCCGGCCTGGAATGGGTCATCAACGGCTACACCCTCACCTTCGCCGCCTTCCTCCTCACCGCAGGCGCCCTCGGCGACCGCTTCGACCCCCGGCGCATCTTCGTCGCGGGTTTCGCGCTCTTCGCCGTGAGCTCCCTGGCCTGCGGAGCCGCCCCCACGCTCGTCACCCTGATCGCGGCCCGCATTCTCCAGGGAGTCGGCGCCGCCCTGATCGTGCCGTCCTCGCTCTCCCTGGTGAACACCAACTACCCCGACCCCGCCCGGCGCACCCGCGCCGTCAGCCTCTGGGCCGCCGCCGGCGGCCTCGCACTCGCCCTCGGACCCGTCGTCGGTGGAGTCCTGGTCGACTCCCTCGGCTGGCGCTCGATCTTCTACGTCAACATCCCCATCGCCGCCGTCGGCATCCTGCTCACCCAGCGCTACGCCCAGGCCACCCCGCCCCGCGACCGCTCGCGCCGCCGCTCGCTCGACCTGCCCGGCCAGCTGCTCGCCATCGCCGGCCTCGGCGCGCTGACCGCCGCCATCGTCGAGGCCAACGCCCGGGGCTGGGGCTCTGCCCTCGTCATCTCCTGCCTGGCCGTGTTCGCCGCCGCCCTGACCGGCTTCCTTACCGTCGAACGCCGCAGCGCCGACCCGATGCTGCCCCTGCACCTCTTCGGCCGTCGGGCGTTCAGCGCCACCTCGCTCATCGGGGTCCTGCTGAACTTCGCCTTCTACGGCCTCATCTTCGTCTTCAGCCTCTTCTTTCAGCAGGTGTGGGACTACTCGCCCCTTACCGCCGGACTCGCGTTCCTGCCCATGACCGGCGCCATCATGGCGGCCAACCTGGCCTGCGGCCCGCTGGTCAAGCGGTACGGCGCACGCGGCGTGCTGCTCACCGGCAACCTCCTCGCCGCCGTCGGCTACCTGACGGTCGTCCCGGCCGTCGGATCCGGCTCGTACCCGGCAGTGATCGTCCAGTTCCTCGTCGCGGGATTCGGCATCGGCCTCGTCGTCCCCGCCATGACCAACGCGATGCTCGGCGCGGCGGACCAGGCCAACGCCGGCATCGCCTCCGGCGTGCTCAATGCCTCCCGCCAGCTGGGCGGCCTCATCGGCGTCGCCGTCATGGGCCTCCTCGTGGGCCAGGCCACCTCCGGGCATTTCCTGACCGGGCTGCGAGCCGCCCTCCTCTCCGCCGTCGTCGCGCTGGCCGTCGCCGCCGTGCTGAGCGCCACCGGGATCCGCAGGGCCCAGGCCCCCGCGCCCGCCGCCCGGACCGCGGCCACCGCCGGTCGCTGAACTCCGCCACCGCCGGCCGCTGTCCCCGGCACCGCCGGCCGCTGACCCCGCCACCCGACCCGAAAGGCCCGCCGTGCCGCACCTCGTCCTGGAGTACTCGGGCAACGTCCGCGACTCCTTCGACCCCACCGCCGTCCTCGCCGAAGTCCACACCGCCCTCACCACCGCCGGGGGCTTCCGCCCCCAGGACTTCAAGAGCCGGGCCGTCCGCCTGGACACCTACGCCGTCGGTGACGGCAGCCGCGAGCAGTCCTTCGCCAACCTCGACGTACGGACCTTCGCCGGCAAGTCCCCCGAGACCAAGGCCGCCCTCGCCGAAGCAGCGCTCGCCGTCCTCACCCGGGCTTTCGCCCAAACCATGAGCGAGACCAGCTGCGACGTCTCCGTCCAGGTCACCGAACTGGACCGCGCCTCCTACGCCAGGGCCCGCTCAGAGCACGCCTGACGTCCCCCACCCACTCGACCCCACCCGACCTGCACCCCACCAGGAGACGAAACCATGACCAGCTACGAGGGCCGGCGCGCCCTGATCGTCGGCGGCACCTCCGGCGTCGGCCTCGCCACCGCCCGCGCGTTCGCCGAGCGCGGCGCCGAGACCGTCATCGCCTCCCGCTCGCCCCACAAGCTCCAGGCCGCCCTCGCCGAACTCGCCCCACTCGCGGGAAAGTCCACCGCTCAGGCCCTCGACATCCGTTCCGACACCGAGGTCGAGGAGTTCGCCGAGGCCGCCGGCGCCTTCGACCACGTCGTCGTGTCCGCCGCCGAAACCCCCATGGGACGCGTCGACGCGCTCCCGCTGGCCGACGCGTACGCGGCCATGGACAGCAAGTTCTGGGGCGCCTACCGCATCGCGCGCTCGGTCACGATCGACCCCGAGGGCTCTTTGACCCTGGTCGCGGGCTACTTCTCGCAGCGCCCCGGCAAGGCCTCCGCCCTGCAGAGCGCGGTCAACGCCGCCATGGAGGCCCTCGTCCGCGGCCTGGCCCTGGAGTACGCCCCGCTCCGCGTCAACGCCGTGTCACCTGGACTGCTGCGCACCCCTCTGTGGGACGGCCTCACCGCCGAGGCGCGCGACGCCATGTACGAGGCGGCGGCCGGCCGCCTCCCCGTCGGCCGCGTCGGTACCCCGGCCGACGCCGCGGCCGCCGTCCTCTTCCTCGCCGACAATCCGTACACCACGGGCTCGACGGTCTACGTCGACGGCGGCGGCACCATCGCCTGACGCCGACGTCCTGACCTTGGGCGGACCGGACGCCCGGTCCCGCCCAAGGTCAGGACGCCGGGCGGTGCCGTGGAGCGCGGGCGTCGACGTGGACACCCCGCCCTGCCCGCTGCGAACGGGGCGACGCCCATTCGACGCTCCAGGTGCCCGAAAGTGTGCTCGGAGCGACCGCATACCTACGCTGGCCTGTGACTATGCCGGCTCCCGCTACACGTGACGTCTTTTCGATGACCGCGCACGTGGAATGCGTGGCGATTCTCGAGCCTGCTGGCAAGGGGTCCTGACCTGCGCTTTTGTTGTTCGGGTGGGGTCGCTCGACCTGTTTCCCTCCGGGTAGCGGTTCGAGCGGGCGGATCGATCTCTGTAACTCGCTGACCTGCTGATTCGTGAGCGAGGTGCTTGCATCGGCGACGCTTTGAGAGCGTCGTTCGGGGATCCTTGACGCTCGGATGACGCGCGCAGCGGAAGTCTCTGCTGCACCTCCTCATCAGGTGCCTTGGGCCTCACGTTTTCAGGGGGACGCGGCTCGAACGCCAGCCATGATACCGGTCAGGTATCATGGCTGTATGGCGATGACACTCCGGCTCCCCGATGACCTTGACGCGAAGCTCACCGAGCGGGCTCGTCGGGAGGGCCGCAGCAAGCAGGAACTTGCCATTGAGGCCATCCGTGACGCGCAGAACCGGGCCGAGCTGAAGGTCGATGACGCTCTGGCCGAGCTGATGGACAGCGATGCGGAGATTCTGGACTACCTGAAGTGACGAACGTGCGCTACCTCCAGATCGACGAGATCCTGGCCATCGTTCGCACGGTCAACGGTACCGAGCACAGCGTGCGTGACATGGGTCTTCTGGTGTCAGCGATCGAGAGGCCCAGGACGAACGTGTTCGGTGCCGAGTTGTATCCCACGTTGCACGAGAAGGCTGCGGCGCTGCTGCACTCCGTTGCCCGCAACCATGCGCTGATCGACGGCAACAAGCGCACCGCCTGGCTCGCCATGCGTGTCTTCCTGCGGTTCAACGGCGTCAGCGCGAGTACCGTCCCGCCACACGTCTCCATTGCCGGCCCGTTCGTCGAGGACGTCGCGCAGGACAACATCGATGTACCGGTCATTGCCAAGCGCCTGGCGGCCTGGTTCCCCGTTTCCTGACGTTCGACGACGCAGGGCAGGACACGCGCATGCCCTGCCCACGAGCTGTCGAACGCCACCCCCCATATGGCCGCATTGGCTGGTTCGGGAGTAACGGGCTGTGCCAAGGGCTTCGACGCCCCGCACTGGGTCCTCTGCCACGGCGTCACTTACCCGGCTCCGTCGCGATCGACGCCTCCTGGGCCAACGGGGCGACGAGGGATACTTGGGGCGACGCACACCTCCTGCCGGTTCCCGCCCCGTCGCTCGACGCAATGCCGACGATGACGACGACCTCGCCGGATGGGTTCCGGGGTGCCGTGACCATCGGGCGTCGCGTAGCTCTACACGGCTGCCTCGGGGCGGCCAACTCGCGTTGCCACGGCACCAGTATCATCCGAGCTGGGCAGGAACAGGCTGACCGAGTCCAGGAACGCGCGGTGCCCTCGCTGCGCCGGCGCTACTGGCGATCCGTACGATCGACGTGATCCACGTGGAAGGTCAGCCCAGTAACGGTGCCCGACTGGACGACGGGGCCGTGCTGGACTCCCCCGCTGATGCGGTTGTCCACCGTGCGCCGGCTGTCTGCCGCGGACGCCGAGAGTTGTAGTAACGAGGTCAGCAGAGCACGCAGGGCCTCACCGCTGCCGTCGTCGGCTTCCGCGAGTCGGCGCAGACGGTCACCGTATCGTCGGCTGACCTCGCGGGCGGTCCGTTCACGTTCCGTGGCGTCGACGGCGAGGAGCCGGGTCCTAGTGTCCTGCAGGTCGTCGAACGTGTCGGGGCCCGCGCCTGTGCGGGCCAGGTACCGCCCGACGAGTTCCCGGGCGTGTGTCCAGGAGTCGGTGACCATGAGAGAGACCAGTGTGGTGGCGCCCGACGCCACGAGTACGGCCAGTTCGCTGTCCATGCGTCTTCTCCTAGGCGAGGGGGGAGCCGGAGGCACGTGCCTCGTCGTCGTCCGGAGCGAGGGACGCCGGCGGATCGAAGTGGTGCTGGATCTCCTCGGCGGTCTCGTGGCGGTTTTGCTCCTTGATGAGGCCGGCGATCTGTGCCGCGAGCATCGGGCGGCGTACATCTCCGTCGGTGAAACCGATACTGTCGAGGAAGTCGGAGAGACGCATCGTGGCTGTCTCCCGTCCCTGCGGCGCTGAGGGTGGCTTCGTCTCGGGAACGTCCGACGTCGTCGGCTCGCCGGCCTGCTGAGAGATCAGATCCTGAAGCCGTTCGGGAATGTCGGCGTCATTGGCCGCCGAGGTCAGCTGAGCGAGCAGGGTTAGGTCTTTCACCGTACGTTCCACGTGCTCGTCGTTCCTGGCGAGCCACCAGACCACTGCGCTGCCGGTGTCCTTGAGGACGTCTTCGCCCAAGTACCGGCGCCTGCTCTGCTCGTACTTGCGCTGGTGCACCCAGACCGCCTCGTCCTTGCGTACGTCGGCGAGCTTGTCGAGGCGTTCCTGGTCCTGCTGCACCAGGACGAGCTGGATACTCTCCGCCATCGCCTGGAGGTGCCCGGTGGACTCGGGAACCATCCGGCTGAGGGCGCCGGACAGTTCCTGCTCGACGAGTGAGGCCCGGACCGGTTCTCGTTGCTCGGTGATGGCGCGAGCCCGCTTCAGGATCGCGTCGACGGCGAGGCCCGCCGGGTTGAGCACGGGGGCACTCGCGGGAGCGTCGACGAGGTACCAGCGCACTGTCGCGGAGAAGACAAAGTCGTAGTCGGCCCACTTGCTGGGCAGCACTACCTGGCTGACGCGGTGTTCCGTGCGTTCCACGGGGGCGGCCGTGAGTTGCTCCTCGAAAGCCACCGGTACCGTGCCACGGCGCATCGCGGCGACCCGGAAGGCGGCCGCGGGGACGACGAGCAGCAGCACTGCCAGCAGTGGCCAAATCCATGCGGGCCACCGCTGCGTCAGACCGACGATGCTCAGCAGGAGACCGCTCAGAACGGTGAGGAAGACGGTTGTGGTTTTCCGTGCGGTGCTCATGGTCGAGTCCCCCTGGGTGAGGTCGTCGGCGGTGTGGCCGGAGCGATGCCTTGAGCCGCGCTGATCTTGTGGAGCAGCAGACCGGTGGTCTCCGCGGCCCGCGCCGCATCCCCCGGACCGATGCGCTCGGCGTCGCGGGCGCACGCGTACAGCAGAGCGAAGACCTTGCCCCGCTTCTCCGTGCAGCGCTGTGCCGCGCTGACGAGGAGGTCGAGCAGGAGCCCGCCGTGCGGCCCGGTGCCGGCGGCCGCCCAGTGGAGCCAGCGTCGTGCTTCGGCCTGCCACTGCGGAGGCGGCAGCTCGGTCAGTACGGCGTGCCAGCAGGTTGTCAGGGAGCGCTGCGCGCCCTGCTCGTCGACCAGCGCGTGCGAAGTCCGGAGGCGGAGCGTCAACAGTTCGGGGTCGCTGGCCTGGAGGAAGATCCCGAGATTGGCGGGTGAGAAGTCGGAACGGGCGAGACGGTCAAGCAGCACGCGGTGCAGCCTGCGGCTGCGCGCCACCAGATCGCACAGCGCCTGCCGGGCACGCGTCGTGCCGCGCTCACGCCGAGCCAGGTGGTGGAGCCTGACCAGGGCTTGATCGGGATGACTGGTCGCGAGGACGTCGGCACAGACGCGGACCAGCACCTGCGCGAGCTCGCCCTTGAGGCGCCGGTTGGCGCACCACTGGTAGATCTGCTCCCGGAAGTCCCTGGCGTGTACCGGGTCCGCCAGCCCGCGGGTGAGCGCATGAACGGCCGCTTCCAGACAAGGTCGGCTCGTCGCATCGGTGCTCCAGCGTTCGACGAGGGCCCCCAGTCCGTCCGCACGTCCGGTCCGCAGGTATTCACCGGCCACTCGTTCCACCAGGACGTCGCGTACGAGGGTGACGACGTGCGGGTCGTTCAGCTCCACCACACTCGCTACCCAGGTGCCGAGGTGGGGGCGGAGATCGGGCATGTGGTCCCAGAAATGGGCACGAACGGCGGAGTCGAAGTCCAGCTTCTCGAATCGGACCTGTCCGTTGGGGGCGGCAGTGGCCGATATTTCGAGAAGTCGCTCGGCGAGATCTCGGTGCTGCAGCGGCGAGTCGCCTTCCGATGGAGGCCCGAGGGTGCTCAGCAGTTGCTCGGTTGCGCGGTGAACGACATCGGCATGTGCCCCATGCAGCATGGACACGGCGATCAGCAGGGCTCGTTGCTGCGCCGCCCGCAGCTTGGTGACGAGCGCGGCGGCTTCCCGCCGGCCGTCGTTCCGCGCCCGCCCGGCCGCTTCGCACCATTGGCCGAATCCGTCCCCGGGCTGACCGGCCTCGCGCGCCCGGCGCACCAGGTCGGCGAATTCCGCGATCTCCCGCATCGGCCTGTTCGCCGTCAGGAACCCGGTGACGGTGCCGTCCGGCCGGAGATATTGCTCAGGCGGCACACCGTGCAGGCGCAGATGCCGCCGGAGAACGCCGATACCGGGTGGCCGTTCGAGCACCACGCGGCAATACTGCAGGTCTGGGTCGAGAACGCCGCGGTGCGGCATGACCACGACTAGATGGGCCCGCTGCTCGTGCACGGCCTTGCGCAGCGCCGGGAGGTCGGCCTGGGCTGCGGCCCAGCGGCGGTCGTCCGCAGCGGACAGGTCCAGCAACAATTGATCACCAGTCCCGATCCGAGCGGGGTCCTGGAGGGAGAGCTCGTCCTCCTCACCAGGCAGGAGTTCGTGGAAGACACCACTGTCCCGGTGGTGTTCGTGCAGCAGTACGCGGGCCACAGCCGACCGGCCGCTGCCCGGGACACCGTCCAGGATGACGGTGCCGGAGTCGGCGAGTACGGCACGAGCCTCGCCCATGCACGGCGGAGCGACCAGTACGTAGCGCAGTCGGCGGAGTTGGTCGTCGGCGACTCGGCGGAAAGCCGGCTTGTCCGAGTCCTGTAGCTGCGTGCCGATGTAGACGTCGCCAGGCCCCGTGACCGTGACGCCTGAGTCCCGGACCCAGGTGCCGGTGTGCTGGTTCACCGGTCCTTGTCCTCGTGACCGTCCCGTTCACCGAACCGGTGCTGGATGGTGCCGTGGTGGTCACCCTCGAAGTACGTCATCCCGTCACCCGAGAAGTGACGGTCGCCCGAGACATGACGCGAATGCGAGTAGATGTTGCCGTTCCCGGTGTGGACAGGACCGTGGGCGCCCTTGACGACCGTGCCGACGTCACCGGTGAAGTCACGGCTCTGTACGGCTGTACCATTCACAGCCCTGATGGAATTGGTCACGCTGCCCGGCGCGGGCGTCCCCGCCTCGGTCCCGGACCGGTCGTCGAGGCCGGGAATCATGTCGGCCATCAGATCACCGATGCGCGCGACACACACGTCGGTGTCACCGGAGTCGAACGCGATGGACTGGAGATCGGCGAGCCGTCGCAACGCGGGCGGAAGATCGGCCTTGCTCAGCCGGCTGGTTTTGCGTCCGTCCAGAACTGGGACCACTGGGACCTCACACTCGAAAGCCTCCTCGATCTCCTTGCGCACCCAGTCCTCGGGATCCTCCAGCCGGGTACGGAAGTTCGTCCAGTCCGGTCCGATGACGGCCAGGAGTACGGAGCTGTGCCGTACCGCGGCCAGTAGCCGTTCGGGCCAGCTTTCACCGGGGACGATGGACTGTGACGCGTGAAACGCGTGTCCCGGGCCGAAGCGGTGCGACAGCCCTTGGCGGAGCAGGGCCGCGGTCTTCTCCCCGTCCCCGGTGCGGTAGTTGATGAAGATGTCGCTCATGACGGTGACTCCTCAAGAGGGGTGGTCGGGCGTGACAAGGTGCCGAGCCGCGGTGCCAGTCGGCGTACCGGTGGGTGGTCCGGGTAGCGGCCCAACACCCGGACGAGCCGTCGGAGATCGGTCGTGACGGTCGCCGAGCGGACCGCCGTCACGCCGTCGAGCAGTGGCTCCGTCAGCGCGCAGGCGTGGTCGATCTCGCCGGCGGAGGCATAAGCGAGCGCGCGGCGTACGCCGTACCGCACCTGCGTACGCACCGCGTCGGGGCCGACCTGAGTGAGCTGCCGATCCAGTTCCTCGCCCGCCTCGCGCGGTCGCCCGAGATCGACGAGGCACCAGCCGGTGACCATGCCGACCGAATCTGGAAGATGCATAGAGCCGATCACCGGACCGTCGGCACCGTCGTTCCGGCGGGCGAGCAGAGTCCGAGCCCGGTCCAGGGCACGGAGACAGGCGCCGACATCACCGGCGAGGGCATGACCCTGCGCTTCGCGCTGTGCGGCGAGACCGCGGATCCGTGACGGCAGCACGCCGCTCTGCGCCCGGCGGGCCAGCGCGATCGTCTGCTCGGCGTCCTCGCGGTACAGCGTGACCAACGCCCTGCGGACCAGTGCATAACCGGCCAGTGCCTGATCACCGCCGGCGGCGGCCAGATCGACCGCACGCTGCGTCCACCACAGCGCCGCACGCTCGTCCCCAGTCTCCTGCACCAGCCAGCCCACGTACTCGGCGTACCGGGAACCGAGCGCCAGCAGGCGACGCCTGGTGCCGCTGTCGCTCTGCGCCGACAACTCCCGCAGCGTGTGTGTCTGCGTGATCAGAACGGGCAAGAGCAGGCCGGGTTCCACGGCCTGACCGAGTCTGCGGTAGTGCGTGAACAGTGAGCGTGAGGCTTCCAGCATGTCGGCGCCGGCGGCCGGGGGAACCGGACTCGATCCGTCCGACCTCCAGGTCATCAGCGAGGCGACACCGGCATTCATCACGTCACGCCGGCCCACGGGTCCGAAGGAGCTCGGGCCGTCCGGTGACAAGTGCATCATCCAGTTCTCCTCCTCGACCCGGCCTGGCGCCGATACGGCAGGTGAATCGACAGCGGTAGGGGTGCTCAGGGCGATCAGTGCCCCGTCGGCACCGAGTGCGGCGTCGCACAGCCGCGCGAGATCACGGCTGGGTGCCTTGATGCCCCGCTCGACCTTGCTGAGCTGCGCCTTGCTGTAGTGCACGAGACCGGACAAGTCCGTAAGGCTCAGTCCGTCTTCCAGACGCCGCCTCCTCAGTTCCTCGCCGAACGGGGTGGACGGATGTGGCACGGGAACCTCCCAGACCCGGTCGTCCAGGCTGAGGCGGTACTGCACGGAAAGAGTGCGGTACAAACTCCCGGACGGACAAGGCGATCGAAGCTGTTTCCCGTTTCCTTCTCCGACGGCGGGGCCCGGCAAGCCTCGTCAGCAAATTCCGATCACACTGCCCCTTTGACGGCGGTCCTCTCGTACGCACTGGGCGCATGGACGCGGCTCCACCGGCGTGAGGCTTCGTACGGGTGGAGGCGCTGCGCATTATGGGGAGGCATGACGCGCCAGAGTTCCGCTGCCGACCCGAGTAGGGCCGTGACGCTCATTTGACGCTCCGTCTGCCCGATGGCGGTCCTCGACTAAACGGAACCAGCTCTGACGCGTAAATAGCAGCAGGTCAGGGTGGGTGTGGGCAGGACTGGGTGCCCGCTGGCCGTTGAGGGCTGGCGGGTGTCCGGGTCTGCCGGTCAGGCTGCGGTCTCCCTTGGGTTGAGAGTGACGGTGTAGCCGAGCTGGTTGAGCTGGGTGATGGCCCGGCGGGTGGCGCGTTCGGGGTCGCGGCGGGTGAAGTAGTCGCCGCCGAGCTCTTGATAGGCGACGTTGTCGGTGAGCATGTGCCAGATCGCGGTGATGATCGAGTGTTCGACGGCGACGAGGGCCCGCAGGGGGCCGCGGCGGGCGGTGAGCCGTTTGTAGCGGGCGGCGAGGTAGGTGTCCTTGGTTCTTGACCGCGCCGAACGCGGCGAGGCCGAGGGCGCCTTTGAGGTAGGGGTTGCCGGGCCGGACCTTGGTGTTCTTGGTGCGGCCGGCGGACTCGTGGTGGCCGGGGCAGACTCCGGCCCAGGAAGCGAGGTGCTTGGCCGTCGCGAACCGGGTCATGTCCCCGCCGGTCTCCGCGATGATCACCTCGGCGACGTGCTGATTGATGCCAGGGACGGTGTCGAGCAGGTCGAGGGCGCCACGAAAGGGTGCCATCGCCTCCTCGATGCGCCCGGTGAGCTGGTCGATCATGACGGTGAGCTGGTCGTACTGGTCCAGGTGGAGGCGGGCCAGGAACGCGTGGTGCTCGCGGAAGCGTCCGGTCAGGGCCTCGGTGAGTTCGGGGATCTTGTTGCGGAGCTTGCGTTTGGCCAGGTCCGCGAGGACGTGCGGGTCGGCTTCGCCGCGGATGAGGGCTTCGAGCATGGCCCGGCCGGAGACGCCCATGATGTCGGCGGCGACCGCGGAGAGTTTGATGCCGGTGTCTTCCAGCAGCTTCTCCAGCCGCTGGACCACACGGCTCCGTTCGCGGGTGGCGGTGGTCCGGGCGCGAGTGAGGTCCCGTAGTTCACGGACCGGTTCGGGCGGCACGAAGGAGGGCCGGACCAGGCCGTGGGCGCCGAGTTGGGCCAGCCAGGCCGCGTCCGAGACGTCCGTCTTGCGGCCGGGCAGGTTCTTGACCTGCCGGGCGTTGACCAGGATCACGTTCAAGCCCTCGGCCAGCACGTAGTAGAAGGGCTTCCAGTAGTCCGACGTCGCCTCGATCACCACCAGCGTCACCCGTGCGGCGAGCAGATGGTCCCGCAGATCCAGGACCGCGTTGGTCGTCGATCCCCACGTCGTGGTCTCCGTTGTGAAAGACCCCCGCCGCTTCGTACTCGGGGTACGGACACAAGCCTTGGCGTCTTTCTTGCTGATGTCGAGGCCGGCGCAGCGTTCGTGCAGCACGTCCACGGCACTTGCTCCCTCCCTGGCTGACGGACCCGTCGTATGCCGTTCCGGGAGGGCCAGGGTGAATCAGGAATTCTGACGCACGTGCTTCGCAGCAACACTCCACGGTTCCCGTGGACGGCCCCCAGCACCACGCTGACCTGCGAGCTCAGGGGCATCACAGAGGCATCGGTTTCGGCCGGAACGAACCCCACCACGATCCCGAACCGAGACCAGCCCGCGTCAGGGCAGACAGAAGCACCTCCGGCGCGCGCCACGGGATTTACCACGCCCCCGGCGCGCACCGAAGGTGCGCTGGATCGCTGACCTGCTGTTTTGACGTCTGCGTCTAAGCCGACACCTTTCCGATGACCTCGCACGTGGAATGCGTGGCGATTCTTGAGCTCGCTGCAAAGAGGCTCTGACCTGCAGTTTTCCCGGATTGCTCAGGCGGAGGCGGGTGTACTCGACCTGTTTTCCAGAGCGCACGACGTGGAGTGCGCCGTTTGCCGGGCGAGCGCTTTGACCTGCACTTTCAGCCAGTGGCTTGGGAGTGGTGAGTGCTGCTCCTCTGGTCTTCACAGAGCCGGCCCGAGGCAGCCTCGACGCTCGTCTGACGCTCGTTCTGATGGGGTGCCAGGTGTGTATGGGGGCGGTCAAGGCCATTCGGCTTGTGTGTCTGCCCTCAGCCCGGGGGTGGCTTTCGCCCTGCACCTCTCTTTCCACTGCGGCGACAGGACGTAGGGATAGTTGGGGGTTCAGGGAATCCAGGAAGCACATCTGCGGCGCCGAGTTCCGTGAAGGGGAGGTACGGATCGTGACGGAGACCTGTGTCGCCTACCTCCGGGAGGTGCGCCGACTCCTCGGACCCGAGGACGACGACGGCGCCGTCCGGTTGCCCGCGCTGCCGCACCCCGGCGTCGAGACCGGGCTCGGCGTGCTGCGCCCGGCGCTCGCGCGCGCCGCCGGTCAGGCCGCGGACGCCGCGATCAGCTGGATGACCCCGCACGGCTACGTCCGGGACACCCTGCTGCCCGCCATGGCCAAGGGCGCCGCCGAGGCGGGCCGCCCCGTGCCCCGGGTGGTCACCGTCGTGCACGCCGCCGTCGACCGCCCGCACCGCAACCCGTACCGGCTCGCCTACACGGCGGCCCGCGCCCACCTCGCCGGACCCCACTACTGCGACATGCTCCGGCGCGCCGGGCTGCGCGTGCACCACAGTCGCCCGAACCTCGGCGCCCGCGCCCTCGTCGACGCCGGCGTCTTCCTGCACGGCGCAGCTCAGGAGATCGCAGCCGGACTGGCCGAATACGGCCGTGCGGGGGTGGACGAAGTTGTCGTCAACGTCGCGGGCGTGTATTCCGACCATGGCCGAGAGGACGCCGTACGAGACCTCCGGGACATCCTGACGGCGTGCCGCGAGGCGGAGAACTGACACACGACCGGGTGTGGCGACACGGGCGGACCGCAGGGGCCGCGCCCCGCCGCACGCAGGGAGGAGAGGCACCCCGGTGCCCGACGACATCGCCCGCTGGCTGACCGAGCACGCCCGCCCCCTGGACACGCTGACCCCGGGTGCGCCCACCGGCGACCTGGAACCGCTGGGGGCGAGGCTGGGCGGCGCCCGTATCGTCGGTCTCGGTGAATCCACCCACGGCACCGCCGAGTTCTTCCGGCTGAAGCACCGGATCGTGGAGTTCCTGGTACGCGAGAAGGGGTTCACCACCCTCGCCATGGAGGCCAGCGAATCCGCCGCCCGGGCCGTGGACGCATACGTCCGGCACGGCGTCGGCGACCCCGCCCGGCTCGTCGCCCGGCTCGGCTTCTGGACCTGGCGGACCCAGGAGATGGTCGACCTCGTCGAGTGGCTCCGCGCGCACAACCGCGACCTCCCCGAAAAACGCCACGTCCGCTTCGCCGGCATCGACCCGCAGCGCGGCGCCGACTCGGTCGAGGCCGTCACGGCCTTCCTGCGCGCGTGCGCGCCCGAACGGGAGGAGGACGCCCGCGCCCTGGAGGTCCTGGTGCACGCCCGCCCCGGCTCGCGCCCCGACCCCGGACAGGCGCTCCGGCACCGCGCCGAGGAGGTCGCCCGCCACCTCGCCGACCACGACGACGCCGACGACGACGTCGTCGAGCACGCCCGGATCCTGGTCCGCGCCGCCGACCTCGTGACCCGCTCGCTCGACCAGTCCGCGGGTGAGGAGAGCGCCTTCGCCGTCCGCGACCGTGCCATGGCCGACGCCGTGGCCCGCATCGTGGACGACGACCTGACGGCCCGGGTCATGGTCTGGGCGCACAACGGCCACCTCGCGAAGGGCACGTACGGGGACCGGGTCACCGCGCTCGGCAGCAGACTCCGTGAGCGTTACGGTGACCGCTACTACGCCCTGGCCCTGCTCTTCGGCAAGGGCTCCTTCCTCGCCCGCAGGGGCGACGACCTCCAGGCCCCTCCCGTACGGCACCGCATCGGCACCGGAATCCGGTCCGTCGAGGCACGGCTCGCCGACGCCCTGAAGGGCGACTACTACATCGATGTGCGCTGCACCGCCCCCTGGCTGCACGCGCCGCAGGCACAGCGCAGCTTCGGAGCCAACGTGCCGCGGTTCTCCTACCGCTTCCACACCGCGCCGCTCGTACCGGCGAAGGACTACGACGGCATCGCTTTCGTCGCCCGCTCGACCTGCTCCCACCCGCTGCCGCAGGCTGAGGAATGAGGGCGGACCCTGCTCACGGCCACATCTCCAGCAGGGCGTTCAGCGTCAGCTTCCACATCGGCTCGGCCCCCGTCCCGAAGGCGGCGGCGAGCGCGTACCCGACGGCGGCGTCGTGGGGCTCGATGCGCTCGCCGCTCTTCGGCTCCTCCCACTCGGCGCTGACCGTCCCGTCCCCGGTCGACGTGAAGACGCCGAGGAGACGGCCGTCGCGCAGCAGACGGCTGGTGCCCAGGGAATCCGGCACCAGCAGATACCCGTGTCCCCGCGCCGCGGATTCGACCTCCACCCGGTACGAACGCCGGGTCAGGAAGCCCTTCGCAGGGCGCAGGGCCTCGTCCGCGCCGTCCACGCTCAGGGTGAGCTGCCCCTGTTCGCGCGTACCGATCGGCACATGGCTCTCCGGCGGGGTACCGGCACTCCGCCGGATCTCGGTGCGCGGCAGCCCGTCGCCGCGCACCGTCAGCGTCCCGCCCTCGTGGTCGAGCGCGATGTGGACCACCCCGAAGAGCCGATCGGCGGCGGGCTTGTACGTGAACGCCTCCATCGGCACGCTCTCCTCTCCCCGTCACCCTGTTGACCGTCGCCCGACAGTCTCCGCCAGGGCGGCGAGGGCGGTTCCCTTTCCGGCCACGGAGTCGGACGAGCCGGGGGGAGCGTTGGCCGACTTAATGCAGGGGAATGCTCCCGTCATGCACCCCGAACGGGCACCACGACTGAGCTGGTACACCGCGCCGCTTCCGAGTCCACTTGGCTCTCCTCGGTCATCCGGCACACGGTGCCCAGCCGTCACTGCGTCCCACTGCTCGACAAGAGGGCCCCACCCTGAACAGGCCGACGGCCGTCGCGTGGAGCGCCGCTGATCACTTCCCACGAGGGGCTACGCGCGAGTGCGTCGCGTCAGAGCGTGTAACGGTCCTTTGTGACGCTCGTCTGACGCTCTGGACGTCAGCAAGCGGGCTGGTGAACCGAGAAGATGCGCCTGACCTGCCGTTCTTCAAGGTCCGGCCTGGCCGATACCTTTTCGATGACCCACCACGTGGAGTGCGTGGCGATCCTTGAACCGGCCGCAAAGGGCTCCTGACCTGTGGTTTTGTGCGTGCGCATTATGTGCGATGCGGGCGTTACGGGCGATATCTTGACGCTGAAATGACGCTCGTGACACTCGTTCTGAGTGGGTGTCAGGTGGGTTAGCGCTACCCGAATTGCCTCATCAGCGCAGGTGCAGAACTCCTGCACCAGCGGTTGTGGGCTGGTGCAGGAACAGCGGCCGGGCTCGTCAACCAAGGTCATACCCGCGGGCGTTTCCCGGCCATCGGGCGCCGGGTTTCTGCCCTTTGGGCCACCCCAGCTGAGTTTCCTGGCGCAGAGCTTGCCCTTCCGGCGGCGATCACTTGGTTTCCGCTGGTCAGATGACGAGCCGGCCCGTCAGGCGCAGGTTCGATTCCTTCTCCCGGTGCCAGTCCCGCCCCCTGGGATTCATTCTGCGGGGGCAGCTCCGTGTTCTTGTCGCCGCGGCAGGGTCACGGCAGGCACTGAGCTTGCTCCGCTTTGACGGACACCGTCCGTCTGCGCGACATCCTCGGTGATCACGGACCTTTCACCTCACCCGTGACCACGATGGCCGAAGCCGAGCACGCGATGCGTTCCCGCCGACTCGGTGTCCTGCCGGTGGTCGACGGGCAAGGCAGCGCACTGGGCGTCCTCACCCTCTCCCGCCGAGCCGCCTCACCCTGACCGGACCGTTCTCTCCTTCTCCCTGTGAGGCCACGTGCGCTGCGTCATCGCCCGCTTCCCCTTCGAACTCACCACGAGCGGCGTGCTGGAACCGATGAAGGGCATCAGGCCCGAACGGGGCACCGGCGAGTCCGTGATCATCGGCCGCCGCCACTACCCCATCAAGCAAGCCGGTCAGGTCATCACCCGCCAGGACCGCCGTGACTTCAGCGCCGCCGAAGTCCTCCGGGCCATGACTCAGCCCGGCTTCACCTGCCGCGCCCTTCCCGCGGCCGCGCCTGTACGTGTCCTCGGTTCGCTCCAGTGAGCTTCCGCGATGCTCGGCACCCCCGTATCCGTCTGACCGAGGAAACAGGCCCGAGCCGGCACCTGAACAGCAGTGTGGGACCGACCGGCGCGCGCCGGTCGGTCCCACACTGTTCGCAATGGGTTCCCATCGCGGTGATTGCTCAGCGGTCGGAATAGCTGAAGTCGCCCATGGTCCAGGCGCTGACGTCCTCGATCGCAGCACGGTACATCCCGCCCGTCTCCGGGATCCCCACCGTGCCCTGCAGGATCCGGGCGACATGGAAGTGCAGATGCGTAGGCGGCCCGTCCTTCTTCGCGGGGGCGTCGAAGACCGCGGAGAACTCTCCCAAGCGGTCCGAATCCGTCAGTACCTCCGAGACCCTCTGCCTCCACACTGCTTCGGGAGCCAGCCGACCGGTGATGACAGCACCACCGGTGACCACGGTCAGGGACATCTGGTTGCTCTGCCCGGATTCCACCAGGGCGGCGACGTCAACGAGCAGCTGGTCAGGTTTCGACATGAGGCAGATTATATTTACCGGCCATCCAGCTGTTTGAGCGGCGGCGCTACAGGACAGGACGGGCGCTCACGGTCCTGCCGCCGGAGGTCCGGGGGCAGACCGCGACGGCGCGGGCGAGGCGGTTGACCATGGGCCGGCCGAAGGCCCCGGTGCCGCCGTTCAGGTCAGGGGTGCGCATGCGCGGCGCACGCCGACTGAGGTCATGGACGGTCACCTCGATGGGGTCGGGGTGTGCAGTCAGTTCCAGAGTGCGGAGGCCCCGCCGTATCGCGTGTGTCGGTAATGGTTGGCGTGGAACGGACGGTTGTGGCGTTGACGGACATTGTGTTCATCAGGGTCACCCTGGTCTCTGGATTGCCCGTGCCCGGCCTTTGCCTGCCCGACCTCCGTGCCCCGCCCCTCCATCCGCCAACCCGGCAGTGCCGCAGCGCTTGCCGGAGAAACTGATGACCACAGTCGGCGCGTGGCGGCACGCTGCTGTGCGCCCGCGTCACGGTGCCCGCCCACGGCCTGCTCGAGTCGGGGCCCGCGCCGGTTCGGTGGGCGGCCCGTCCGAGGCGACGCTACCGGTCGGGTGAGCACGGGCAGCCGGGCGAGGGTGCGGAGAGTCGCCGCGGGCCGACGAAAGCAGGTCCTCGTCGAGGCGTTGACGCGGCCGCAGGAGCGCCAGTCTGCGGATCGCGGCACTGGCACCGGTCTGTACGACTTCCACGAACCGCTGCTCGGTCGTCGGGCCGGGATCGTCGAGGCCGGCGCAGGCCCTCGTGCTACGCCCGTCACCGGCCGGCCTGTCGGGGTGGTACGGCGGGAAACATGAGGTGCCCAGTGGTGGCCGGTACCCGCCGACGGTGGCCGCGGCGCAGCCGGCGGCGTCAGGGGAAGCCCGGCGGGCTGCGCGGCCTGCGGGTCACTAGCGCCGGACCTGGATTTCGTTCCGACTGTCCATAGATCGGTTGAGGCGGGTTACCTCGTCTTCGGGCGCGCGGAAATCTATGTCCGCCGGAGTAGACATTGAGCGGTGGCCTGGTTATGGTTTCTCTCGTAGCCGAGAGAGACAGCAGGGCCTGGCAGAGACGAACTGCCGGGCAGCAGTACCGCAGTTGCAGTTCGCAGGGCGGTGCGGTGGTGGAGTTTCGAAGCCAGGGTTTTTGCAGGACGGTGACGGGACTGACCACCGGACCGGGTGGCCCGCAGTGATCAGGGGCCGCCGTGAGCAGTACCGCAGTTGACACAGTGGCAGTACCCGCAAGTGCGGTTCGTAGTACCCAGCAGTGAAGTCAGTGAGCAGTACCTCGGTGAAGGCGTCGGCTGCGGGCGCGCGTGCCGGGTGGTTCGGCAGTGGGGTTCTGAGCCGGAGCAGATGCAGGACGGGCGACGGGGCTGGCTGCCGAAGAGTGGCGCTGCGCGAGGCCACCAGCAGTTCGCAGTATCAGCAGTACAAGCAGTGCGCAGTACCCGTTTGGTAAGTGATTGGTTCAGAGGGAAAGGCGGAGGAGCCGAAGCGCCATCAGGATCGCCCGGGCGGAAGGCTTGAGCCCGGGTACCGCAGGACATCGACAGTGAGGTGGTCTCCGGTCAAGCAACCGCGGTCCCCGCACCCCCGACAGCATCCCGGTCGGGTCTGCGGACACAGAAGGCCGGCGCAGTAACGGGGCCGGCAGATGGTGTAGCAGTTCCTTCGGGGCCCTGGTGCCATATGGCACCAGGGCCCCTCCATGCGTTTCACGGACAGTGCAACGACGGTAGACGATTCGTTCGGCCGGCTCGATGGCGACGATTACCCCGCCTACGCGTGGGCCAGACCGTCGAAATCCTCGGCACCACCCAGGGCTTCCTCCGTGCCATCGGAGAAGCCGGCCCGAACACACCGCTCCGTTCCGAGGGCGGACACCGCCGCTGCGCCTGCCTACCAGCTGCGCATCGCCGCCCGGAACGCAGAGCGCAGCTCGGAGGAGCCGACGTTCAGACGCTCGTCCAGGCGTCGGAGAAGGCCGTCCGTCCAGCGGCATCGTCCGACCTGTGGTCCGCGTGCAGGACGCGCCAGGCGGTGAGTTCGAGGTCTCGGAGCCACAGTTCTCCGATGACCTGTGTCTTGAGGTCGGGAAAATGGTCGGACTCGGCGAGGGCTTGACCGATCACCTCCCCGGCCGCGACGCGCTGGGGCGGGGTCATCTCATCCACGGCCGAGAGGATCTGCCGGGCCAGGGGAGTTCCTTCTCCCGCCAGGGAGCGCAGCACCAGGGCCTTGATGTTGACGGGCAGCAGGTACGCGGTGCCCGAAGACCTCCACAGCTCCGACCAGAAGCGCTCTCCTGCCTTGGTGGGGGCAGGCAGCGCGGCCAGCAGGCCGAGGAGATGGCCGGTGGCCGCATAGCCGTCGGAGTGGGCAGCTGCGACGACTGCGATGCCGGCGAGGCGCTCCACATCGAGATGGCCGGCTTCGAGATGCGAAGCCAGGCCCAGCTGGTGTTCCAGCTGGTGTGCGAGGGGGGCGGATACGTGGGGGCGGACCTCAGGAAGCATCGGCGATCCTTGCGCGTAGGCGAGCGGAGATGCCCGTTCGGGAGCCCTGATCGTTCCCATGACCAGCCGATCTACTCGGCTTCGGCAGGCCCAATCGGCGGTAGCGTCACCGGGTTTGGAGCTCATACGGTGGTGAATCGGCCCAAGCCCGGCGACGCGGGTGTGGGGGCGGGACCGACCTCCGATCATGCTGTCCGGGTGGGTCTCCTAGCATGACCGCATGGTTGCCAGTGATGCCCAGGAGTCCCAGGGAGGACGGGAAGCTGTGTCCCGCCGCGCCGCTGAAGTCGAATGCAGTCACGTCGCCTCAGCGCGTGGAGAACGCCGTGAAGACGGCCCGTCCTGCGGATCACGGAGTGGCGACGCAGGGGGGAAGGCTCACTCGGTTGCCGCCCTGGTGGAGCGGGCGGCCGACCTGGCCGAACCGATCAAGCCGAGGTTGCGTGGCTGGCTCCACGCCGGAATGGTCCCCGCCGCACTGATCGCAGGCATCGTGCTCATCTGCCTGGCCCGCACCCCGCGGGCGGCCTTGGCCTGCGCCGTGTACTCGGTCACCGCCTGGCTGCTCTTCGTCACGAGCGCCATCTACCACCGCGGCACCTGGGGGCCGCTCGGCGAGGCTCTTCTGCGACGCCTCGACCATGCCAACATCTTCCTGATCATCGCCGGCACCTGCACCCCCCTGGCCGTGCTTCTCCTCCCGCCGGATCAGCGGTCCCTGCTGTTGTGGATCGTGTGGGCGGGCGCGTTGGCCGGCATCGTGTTCCGGGTCCTGTGGGTCGGAGCTCCGCGCTGGCTGTACACCCCGTGCTACCTGGCCCTGGGGTGGGCACCGGTGTACTACCTGCCCGACTTCCTGCACACCGGCGGAGCTGCCGTACTCGTCCTGATCGTGGCCGGCGGTCTCCTCTACAGCGCGGGCGCGATCGTCTACGCTCTCCAGCGTCCTGACCCCTCGCCCCGCTGGTTCGGCTTCCACGAGGTGTTCCACGCCCTGACCGTGGCAGCCTTCACCGCGCACTACATCGCCATCTCGCTGGCCGCGTACTGATCGCGACAGCGCTCCTGCGCGCACCGCTCGTCACACACGTAGCCGTTGCGCCAATTCACGACGGGTCGGGCGGCCGCCGAGGCACCGCACCACGCACGGAAGCCGTCCGTCCCTCCGCCTGCAAGTTGGCTGCTCTCCGGGGTGTGACGTCCCGTAGGCAGGTAAGGAGGGAGGAGCGGGAGGAAGGCGAGACAGCAGTCTCCAGCAGACTTGTGACAGAGGGGGCCCCATGTTCGAGGCGGAAGACGTAAGGGAGTGGCGCGGTCACAATGTGATCGATCACGAACGGCACAAGATCGGCGTCCTGGAGGCGGTCTACGTTGACACGGCCACGGACCAGCCCGCGTTCGCGACGGTCACGGTCGGCCTGCCGACCCGCCACCGGCTGGTGTTCGTCCCCCTGAGCGGCGCGACGGTAGGTCCCGGCTATCTGAAGGTCGCCTACGGCAAGAAGCAGGTCAAGGAAGCGCCCTCGATCGGCACGGACGGCGAACTGCTTGCGGAGGACGAGGAGACGGTCTTCGCGCACTACGAACTCGCTTACCGAACGGGTGCGGGCGGCGAACGTCGCCTCGCCCGCCGCTGATGCCCCACCAATTCCCCCCCCACCATGAGGTGACACGGATGGCTCTCTTCCTCCTGCTGGTCATTGTGGCCATCGTGCTCGGCGTCATCGGATTGGTGGCGAAGGGCCTGTTCTACCTGCTGGTCATCGGTGTGGTGGTTCTGGTCGCCGACTTTGTCCTCCTCGGCTTGCGCCTGGGCCGTCGCCGCAGACGCCTGCCTCGGTGACGTGGTCATCCGGCGCAAAGCACTCCGCTTGCCCGCCCAAGCGCCGCTGAAGCGGGCTACCGGAGTGGTCCTCGAGTCATTGCCCGGGGGTGGTTTGCCCCGTCTGCGACGGGGCGGAGGCGTCGGCGAGGTCGGCTCCGGTGTCGGCGTCCCGCCGGGAGTGGCCGGTGCCGTGCCAGTCCAGGCACATGACGGTCGCGTCGTCCTGCAGGTGGCCGTCGTTGGCGTCGATGATCGCTGTGATGAGGGTGCGGGCGGCCTCGCGGGGATGCAGCGCTCGGGTGCGCACGATGAGGTCGGACAGATCGAGGCTGTTGGCGTTGCGCTCCAGCATGCCGTCGGTCAGCATCACCAGCCGGTCGCCCGGCCGCAGGTCCAGCGACTGGACCCGGTAGGTGTGAGGGGTGTGGAAGCCGAACGGCATGTCGACCTTCGGAGTGATCTCCCGCACCTGTCCGTTCCGCATCCGCAGCGGCCAGGGGTGCCCGGCGTTGATGAACTCCGTCCTGCCGTCGATCAGGCTGATGCGCAGGAGCTGGCCGGTGACGTAGCCGTGGCGGCCGTGCTCGCGCATGGCCTGGTCGGCCTGACGGGCCTGTTCGGCAAGGTCGACACCGGCCCGCCGTGCCCGGCGCAGGGCGCCCACCAGGAGGGTGGCCAGCAGGGCGGCGTCGACGTCGTGCCCCATGGCGTCGGCGACGGAGAGCTGGACCGTGTTCCGGTCGATGACGTAGTCGAAGGTGTCACCCCCGACGTGGTCGGCCGGCTCCAGCGCCCCGGCCACCGCGAACTGGGCGGCCTCGCATGCCAGCGACGCCGGGAGCAACCGGTGCTGGATCTCCGCGGCCAGGCTCAGCGGGTTGGTCCGGCGGCCCCACTGGTACACGTCGGTGAAGGACCGGTTCGCGATGACGATGTACGCCAGGGCGTGCGCGGTCTCGCCGATCTCCCGCATCGCCTCCGCGTCCGGCGCTGCCGGCAGGAACAGCTCGAGGATCCCGATGGCGTCCCCGCGGTTGGTCACCGGGGCGACGATCCTCACCAGCGCGCCCTCGCCCTCATCCTCGACGCCCGGCCGCTGGGTGCGGATCACGTCGTCGTACAGAGTGCCCCGCAGCCTGATGCGCCGGGCGGGTTCATCGGTGTCGACGCTGCCCGCCGCCCCCAGCCGCACGACCGAGCCGCCGGTGAAGTCGGCGATGAGGAACGACACGGACGCGGCTCCGAGCTGCTCCTGGAGCATGCGCGCAACGACGTCGAGCGACTCCACGGGCGCCGCGGTCTCAGCCGCCGCCAGTGTCCCCGCCAAGGTCATCGATCTGCTCCGGCCACCCTCGTTCTCGGGAATACGACCGGTGGGCCCACCGTCCCCGTCAGGACCGCATACGGTCACGGTGACTCCTCGCTGCTCGCTGGTGTTCAGGGCCCCGGCCCGGGGTACGCAAGGGGCCGGTGCCGGGCAGACGTCATTGCACCACAGAGCCCCTGAACGGATGCGCCTGTCGGCCCATCGCGCATCAAACGGCCCGGCTCATGCCGGGCGCTTGGTGCATCAGTACAACACCGGCATCACGTCCCGCACCGCCGACATGACGGCCGGGTCGGCCACCCGGCGGGTCACCTTCGATGGCGCACAGTTCGGCAGTCTTCTTGGCCCCACTCCTGCGGTGTCAACACGGCCGGTGCCGAGACGAGGCGCCGTGGGACGTCGGCAGCCCCGCCTCAGCGGCTCCGGGGTGGAACTGCGGGGCGGACAGCGGCGTGACGGCGACCTGGTCGATCACCGGTGCGTACGGTGACCGCTGGTCGTACGGGTTGTGGGTGTCCCGTCGAAGTCGGGCAGTTCCTCGGCGGTGAACGACAGCCGGTTCGTGCCCTGCCCGAGCGTGACCGGGACGCTCACTTCCCAGAAGTCGTTGAAGTGGAAGGTGGTCGGGAACAGCACACGGCGGCTCCCCCCACCGTTGGCGGACAGGTCCGCGTGCCGGGCGACCGGGTCGGGATTGTAGTAAGTGGCGGGTGCCTGCTCGGCGTTGGAATAGCGGATGGTCAACGCGTGGCGGCCGGCCCTGGCGGCCGTCACGTCGAGGATGAGGGCGTTGGCCTTCCCGCTGCCGATGTCGGTGACGGCCTTGCCGCCGGCGGCGAAGGTGTGCGTACCGGTCACCTTGGCCGCGTCGGTCACGGAACCGTTCTCGGCCTGGTGGACGCTGGGTCTCAGCGTGCCCTGCGACTTCGCGACCCGCAGACGGTCGAGGACCGGCGTGCCCGAGGTACCGGCGTGCCCGAGGTACCGGTCAGGGTGATCTTGTTGATGCCACCGGACAGGAACAGCTTGACCGTGTTCGCACCCTTCCCCGTGCCTCCCACGGCTGGCGTGTCCGCCTTCTCGCCGTTGACGGCCAGGCTCGCCAGCCCGCCGCCCAGGTGGTCGACGGAGACGGTGGCCTCGCCGTCCCGCCTACGTACTGTGGTCCGCGACCGTCCGGCCGAAGGGCTTCGTGACCAGGAGCGCGGACCGATCTGGGCCCCTCCACCGTGCTCATCGAGGACGGACTGCGCCGCGCAGGACACCTCCGCCTCGCCGACGACACCAGCGCCCGCTTCCGCGCGCTGTGCGAGACCTCCGGCTTCGCGGAGAACTTCGACGCCCTCACCGGCAGCGGCCTGCGCGACCGCGCCTACACCTGGACCGCCAGCAGCTACCTTCTCCTCGCCGAAGCGTATGAACTCCGCCGAACCGAGCCGGCCCGGATCACCGAGGTGTGAGGCGGCCGACCCCGGCCGGTCCGAAGGAACGTCCTCCCACATGTCGGCCTGAGAAGTGACGCGGGGAGGAGTGAGCGGATTTCCCCGGACGAGCGCGTTGTCGGAGCCCGCTCTCCCCTGATCGGGAGGGGCGGACTCCCGGGTACCCGTCGTCCTCGGCGATGTTCGCGATGCCCTGCGGCATCCCGGGCACGCCTTCCACCAGCAGCAGCATCCCGGCGAGCATCGTCCCCGCCGACGTCCGGCCGTTGTGGCGCGGTGCCGGGGCGGGGGAGCACGGTGGAGCGGTGTGGTGGGCGTAGGCGTGGTGTTCCGTACCGGGTTCCGTACCGCCGGTGGAGTGGCCGCCGTCGGCGGCGGCCGGGTGGCTCATGGCCGCCCCTGTCCGTCCGGTGAGTGCGGTGGCTCTCCGCGCCGCCCCGCGCGGCGCGGTGACCGGGCGCGAGTCCGGGTGACGGGTGACGGGTGACGGTCCGGGCGTCGGCGCCGCCGCGGGGTGGTGACGGCGCCGACGTACGTCAGTCAGCAGTGGTACGGCTCATGCGTACGGCTCAGTTGTACGTGATGTCCGACGCCGAGAAGCGGCACGTGGTGCCGTCGGGGCCGCTGCCCAGCTGGGTCGGCTCCTTGCCGGTGTTGTTGCCCTTGAAGCGCACGCAGGTCTTGATCTTCTTCTTCGCGTCACCGTGGATCCGGACCTTCGAGAGCGCCGCGGTGTCGCCGTAGTTCTGGTTGACGCCGACGATCGACTTGCCCGGCGCGGTCACGTCGATGTCGCTCAGCACGATCGCGCGCTTGTGCTGCGTCTTGCAGTTGCCGCACGAGCGGACGAGCTTGCCGAAGCCCTCGACCTGGAAGCCGGTCACGGTGAGCTTGCCGGCCCCGTTGAACTGGAGGACCTTGTCGTCGGCCTTCTTCGCCCCGCCGCCGATGACCTTGTACGTCGCGGAAGCCGACTTGCCCTTGAAGGTGGCGGCGTCCTCGCCGACGTCCAGCCACCACACGTTCTGCAGCGTGCAGCTGCCCTTGCAGTGGACGCCGTCGGCGGCGGGCGTGCCGATGATGACGTTCTTCAGGACGGCGCCGTCGGCCAGTTCGAAGAGGGGGGACTGGCCCTCGTCCTGGCCGCTGCCGCCCAGGGCGCCGGTGCCGTAGAACTTCTTCATCCCGCCGTCGTACTCACCGGAGACCGGGATGGTCTTCGGCACCGGCTTGCTGCCGGTGTCCGAGGGCCAGGACGCGGCGGCCCCGGCGGGGGACAGCATGGTCGTGGTGACGATCGCCGCACCGGTCAGCCCGAGGGCGGCGGCTCCGCTGATCACCGCCCGGCGCGTGGTGACCCGGCGACGGTGGCGGACGCGCTGTTCAGCTCGTGCAGTCATGCCCATTCCTTGCGTGAGGGAAGATCTTGCGCCTTCCGGTCGCCGCGGGCGGGGAAAAGGTTGCCGCGTTTCTGGAATCAGTCGTCGTGCCGGGCGAAGCCGCCCGACACGGCGAGCTGTTCGCTCCCGGTCCGGGCGGTGGCCGCGTAGCGGTCCTCCCGGGCGTCCCGGCCGCCGCGGGCGTGGTTGTACTGCCCGGCGAACACCCACTGGCCGGCCGGGACCGTACGGCCCTGCCTGAGCACCCAGGTGTGGACGAGGAAGCCGTCCTTCTCGGCGATCGTCAGTGTGAAGTCGGCCTCGGGCAGCGACCGCCAGGCACCGGCGGAGGTGACCCCGCCGGTCCGGGCGATCCACAACTCGACGGTCAGCGCAGTCAGTTCCTCGCGCGTCTTGAGGGTGACGTTGCTCTGCGCCCAGAAGTCGTTGCTGTGCGGGTCCACGGAGCCGTCCGACCACAGCGGCCCGTCCTGCTCACCGGCGGCGGGCGCGCCGGCATCGGGCGTACGCGACGGGGAGGCGCTCGGCCGGCGGGGCTCGCGGGAGGTGTTCGGCGTGGGGTCCGCGGGTGCCGGATCCACGGGCGTCGGGTCCACCGGCGAGGGCACCCGGCGCGTCGCGTCCGTCGACGGGGCGGGCGTGGAGGTGGGGGTGGGGGTCGGCGGGACCGCGACCGTCTGTTGCGGAGGCCCGTCGTCCACCACGGAGGCCACGCCGTAGCCGCCGGCGGCGAGGATCCCCGAGACCGCCGCGGTGACACCCACCGCGCGCACCCAGCCGAACCGGGGAGGACGGGCCGCACGGGAGCGGGGCAGGTCCTCCTGCGCCATGCCGCGTTCGAGCCGTGCCAGGATCCGCGCGCGGTCGGGCCGGTGCGCCCCGGCCGCCTCGTGCAGCCGGGCGCGCAGCTCGTCGTGCACGTCCCGCCGCATGGTCATCGGTCCCTTCCTCCGGTAGTCCCGGTACGCGCCATCGCCGCGTGCACCTTACGCGGAGCGCCCTGCGCGCCGAGCAGCCGCTGCAGCTCGGCCATCCCCTTCGACGTCTGGCTCTTCACCGTACCGACCGACACGCCCAGGGCCAGCGCGGTGTCCTTCTCGGACAGGTCGAACGCATGGCGCAGCACGACACACGCCCGCTTCCGGAACGGCAGCCTGCGCAGCGCCCCCTGTACGTCGACCACCCCGGCCACGTCCGGATTCTCGGCCTTCTCCTCCCGCTGCGCCCAGAACAGCGCGATGCGCCGCCGCTCGCGCACCGCGCTGCGTATCCGCGTCCGGGCCAGATTGGCGACCACGCCCCGGGCGTACGCCACCGGGTGCTCGCTCGCCCGCACCCGGTCCCAGCGGTGCCACAGTGCGAGCAACGCATCCGCGGCCAGGTCGTCGGCGGCATCCGCCTCGCCGGTCAACAGATGTGCGAACCGGGCCAGTTCGGTGTAGTGCCGCTCGAAGAAGGCATGGAACTCCACGGAGGCGGCGTCGTCGACGACTGTGCCCACGGGCGATGTCTCCTCGCAGTGACCTCGGGCCCCCGGAACCGGGCGCCTGTGCGTGCCGTGTGTGCGACATATGAATGTCCGGACGAGATCCGGAAGAGTAGCAGTGAGCAACCGCTTGGTCTGCATCGCCTGTTGCCCGACGGCACTCCCGGTCCCCGTCGGCGCGCGGAGGCCCCGGCGCGGGCGGACAGGGGCGCCCCGCAGCCGTCATGGACGATCGGCTGAATCGATGTGCGATCGGGTCGGCACGGTGGCCATGGACGGCATCTTGGACACGCATGCGAAGACAGGGGCCGACTGCCTTCAGCGGCTGATCGCTGACCTGTTTCTCCGGCTGCCGGGGTGGCGGGATGTGAACCCACGGCCTCTTCGTCCCGAACGGGGTCCGGTTGCTGATCTGGCCTGCGGGGATGCTGCTCGGGCAGGTCGGAGGCTCGGTGTCGGTTGGTCCCGGTTGGAGTTCCGCCCGGCTCGGGGTGGAGGGAGAAGTGCGGCCCTTCCCCACCCTCTTCGAGGGCGTGACGCAGGCCGGGCGACTGCCGTTGTCCGTACACGGCCCACGGGCGGGGTGGGCGATGTCTTCCAGGAGCAGGCCGCTCAGGCGGCCCGGCGGGCGCCCCGGCTTACCTCCCGGGGCCGGGGATCATGCGCCGGTGGGCTTCCAGCCGCCGAACCAGTCCGCCGTCTCCTGGGCGGCGGCCTGGGCGTCCGTCAGGTGCGGGCGGTCACCGCCGGCGGCGCCTGCGCCCGGGCCCTCGTTGCCGTACTCGGCGAAACGGTCGTTCTTCCAGGAGAAGCCGCCCATGTCCGTCCAGGGAGCGGCCTTGACGGCCGCGCCGAGGATGCTGTCGCGGATGGTGGTCTGCGGGTCGAGGCTCGCGTCACCGCCGGCGTGCCAGGGGCGGCCGAGGAAGAAGCTCCGGGCGGCCACGTCGCCGTCGATGGTGGTGCGGGTGATGAGGAAGCCCTTGCGGCCGGAGGGGGTGCTGGGCGCGGTGACGTACCCGGCCGAGGTGCCGTTCCAGCGCTTCTTCAGGGTGAGGACGGACTTGTCGATGACCGCGGTGGCGCGGCCGAAGACGAAGTCGGTGTTGCCGATGACGTAGGAGTTGGTCAGGTACACCCGGCCCGTGCGGTCCTTGCCCGCCGTGTCGAGGAGCAGGGTGTCCTGGTCGCCGCTGATGATGAGGGCGTCCAGGCGGATGCGGTCGGCGGCGGTGCGCAGCGCCACCGCCTGCTGGCCGTTCAGATGCTGGTGCTTCGCCTCGTCGAAGTCGTTGGAGACGGTGAGGTTGCGGGCCCGGAAGTCGTCGGCCTCCACGGCGACGGTCGCGCTGCCGCCGGTGCCGTAGGTGCCCGAGCCGTCCGGCCTGGCCATCCCCGAGGCGTGGCCCTCGACGATGACGGTGTCCTTGCGGCTGCGGCCGGTGCCCTCGAAGGTGATGTGCGGCTTGTTCGCCGGGACCTTCACCGTCTCGCGGTACGTGCCGGGCGCGATCCGGATCACGACGCGCGAGGTGTTGCCCGCCGGGACGGCGTCGACGGCCTTCTGCACGCTCTTGTACCGGCCGCTGCCGTCCCTGGCCACGGTCAGGATGCTCTGCGCGGCGGCGGCCGCCGCACCGGCGCTCACCGGCGTACCGATCGAACTCCGGGGCCCGGCACCGGACTTGAGGAGCGCGGGGACGTCGGCCGCCCTGTCGAGACGGTAGTTGTAGTACGCCTTCGGGTCGAACGCGGTGCCGCCGCTCTCGTTGCGGCCGCTGGTGCGGGTGAAGACGTTGCCGCGCTGGACCAGGCCGGCCGTGCCGTCCTTGATGACGGGGTTGGTCACGCCCTGGAAGTAGCTGTTCTCCAGGACCATCTTCGTCCTGCCGCGCGCGTAGTTGCCGTAGGACGACGTGATGCCGGTGCCGGGGTCGTCCTGGAGGTAGTTGTTGTAGAGGTGGGCGTGCGCGACGTTGTCGGTCGAGGGGTTGCGCTGCTCGGTCTCCCGGAACCAGTTGTGGTGGATCGTCAGGTCGGCGGTCGTGTTCTCGGTCCAGCCGATGCCGAACGTCTTGTTGTTGTCGCTGAGCCTGTTCCAGGACACCGTCACGTAGGTGGTGTCCTTGCGGCTGTCGATCAGACCGTCGGCCATGTGCCGCAAGTTGTTGTGGTCGATCCAGACGTGGTGTGCGCCGTCCATCTGGATGGCGTCCCAGTCGTGCTCCTTGTCGTTCCGGATCCCCTGGTACGAATCCCGGATCGTGAGGTTCCGGATGATCACGTTGTGTACGCCCTGGCCGAGGAAGAAGCCACCGCCCACGATCTGCCCCGAGGTGCCCGCGCCGACGATCGTCTTGTCGGAGGCGACCTTGATCTCCTTGCCCTTGGGGTTCATCGAGATCGTGGCGGCCACCACGACGACGTACGGCTCCCGGGCGGTCGCGTACTTCTCCAGATCGGCGAGGGTCCGCACGGTGACCGTCTTCCCACCCCTGCCGCCGTACGTCCCCTGCTGCCCGAGCGCGTGGACCGACGCGAAACCGTCAGCGGTGTCGTCGGCCCAGTCCGGCGCGGCGGCCGCCGCGGCCTTCGGCTGCGCCTCCTCTCCGAACACCCCGAAAGCCGTGCCGTAGGCCATGGCCCCTGCGGCGGCCAGCGCCAGCGGGACCCCTGCCAGCAGGGCCGTCTTCCTTCTGCGGTGCCGCGCCTTGCCGTGACCGTGCCGCTCACGCATGAGTGTTTTCCCGATCTGTAGGTATGTGGGGGCGCCCGTGAGGAACGGGCTGCTCAACAGTTGCCGCAGAGTCGGGAACGGTTGCCGTCCCGTCGAAATGCTTGCGTCCAGCCGCTGCCCCCGGGCGCGGGTACACCGGTCAGCCCCCGGCTGCTCGGCGCGCGCTTCCCGCCAGTTCGAGTGATGTCGGATCAGGCGGGAGCGAAGGAGCACGCCCGCCCCGGCGAGGTCCTCGGGTGTGTCGACCGCTATTCCTCCGTCATTGCCGGACGGTGCCTGACCACTCCCCGGCCCTGCCCCGCCGGGGCAGGGCCGGCACCGAGGCCGGCCTGCGCCCGGACACCCTGCCCGGCGACGTCGAGCCCCACCGCCCGGCCCTACCGCCCGGCCCTACCGCCCCGTCCCGCACGGCCGTGCGGACTTGCGCGGACCACCTGTTCCGGAACGTTCCCCCACCCGTACCTCGGAACGAATCCTGCAAGGCGCGGCCGGGCGGCTGCCCGAGCGTACCGGGGCGGGGCTCTCAGCCGGTCAGGAGCAGCAGGGTCTCCTCGAAGGAGACAGTGTTCCTGGGGGGCCGGTTGTGGGGCAGTCTGGCCAGGGCGGCGGCCATGCCGCAGGTGTTGGTCACGCCGGAGAAGACGAGTCCGGCGCCGATGGCCCCGGACAGCCAATGGGCGGGAGCCCAGGCGAGACCGGCCAGGAAGCCGGCGAGGACCAGGGTGCCGGCGGCGAGGCGGACCTGGCGGTCCATGGGCCAGGTGGCGCGTGCGCCCGCCGGGCGCTCGATGCCGTGGCCCGCGGCGGCCCAGCCGCTGGTGCCGCCGTCCAGTGTGGCGGCGTCGGTGCCCTGGGCGGCCAGTTGCTCGCAGCCCCTGGCGGATCGGGCTCCGGAGGCGCAGACGAGGAGGAGCGGCGTGCGCCGGGCGGCCTGCTGGAGGGCGTCCGCAGCTTCTCCCAGGCGGTCCAGCGGGATGTTGTGAGCGCCGGGCAGGTGCCCGGCGGCGTACTCGCCGGGGGTGCGCACGTCGATCACGGTGAAGTCGCCGAGGCGGGCGACGGCCTGGGCGGGGGTCAGTGCGGTGGCGGTGGCCATGGAGCTGGTGCCTTTCTGGACGGTCCCCCACGGTAAGATACGGGTGGGGGTATGTGAGGAGGATGGTGTGCAGCTCGACATGAGTGCCGAGGAGCTGAAGTCGGCGTTGAACCGGCTGCGGCGGGCGCAGGGGCAACTCGCGGGAGTGATCAGGATGATCGAGGAGGGCCGGGACTGCGAGGACGTCGTCACGCAGTTGTCGGCGGTCTCCAAGGCGCTGGACCGGGCCGGGTTCTCGATCATCGCCACGGGTCTGCAGCAGTGCATGACCAGTGAGGACCCGCAGATGCAGGACTCCGCGCAGATGCGGGCCCGGCTGGAGAAGCTGTTCCTTTCGCTGGCTTGAGAGCTGCGCATCCCGTGGGGCCTGCCGCGGACGCCCCGACAACGGGCGTCCGCGGCAGGCCCCACGGCTGTATCACCGCAGGGCGCCGGTCGCCATCACCGCGGCCACGGCAAGCAGCAGACCGCCGAAGGCCCGCTGCAGGACGGCGGGTCGGATCTTCGTGGCCAGCCGCTTGCCGTCCCAGGCGCCCAGGACCGCCGTCGCGATGAACGGCATGATCAGGGCCCAGTCCAGGCTGACCTCGGTGGCCGCACGGGCCGCGAGAGCGACCAGGGCGTTGGCGATGATGACCAGCAGGCTGGTGCCGACGGCCACGCTCATCGGCACCGCCAGCACGGACACCAGCGCGGGGACGGCGAGGAAGCCGCCACCGACCCCGAGGAAACCGGTCACCGCGCCCAGGGCGGCCCCTGCCCCTGCCGCGCGGGGCGCCGACACCGTTCCGTTCTCCTGTGGTGTCCGGCGGCGCAGCATGCGCAGTCCGGCCAGCGCGGAGAGAAGGGCGAAGGCCGACGTCAGTACGGCGGCGGGGAGGTGCGCGGACAGCAGGCCCGCCGCCGCGGCGGGCGGCAGGCCGGCCGCGGCGAACAGCAGTCCGGCCCGCCAGTGCACCGCTCCCGCCCGGGCGTGGCCCATCAGCGCGGTGAACGAGGTGACGATCACGATGACGAGGCCGGCGGTGGTGGCCTCGGCCGGACTGAAGCCGAGCAGGTAGATCAGGGCGGGTACGGTCAGGATGCTGCCGCCCGCACCGAGCGAGCCCAGGGCGAGACCGACCAGCGCTCCGGCGAGCAGGGCGAGAACGAGTGCGGTCATATGACGGTGTCCGCAGCCCCGTGCACGTCCTGGACGGGCAGGACCTCGGCGGCCCAGGCGCCCATTCCGCCGGTGACGTCGACCGCCTCCGCCCCGCGTTCGGCCGGCAGCCGCGCGGTGTGCTGGGAGCGGCGCCCGGAACGGCACAGCAGCACCACGGTGCTCCCGCTCCCGCTGCCGGGCACCTCCGCACCGCCGGTCAGCCGTGCCGACGGCACCGGCAGCGCACCGGGCGCGTGGCCGGCTTCGAGCTCATCGACCCCCCGGACGTCGAGCAGTACCGCCGTACCGTCCCCGAAGGCGCGGTGCGCCTGCGCAGGTGTGACACGGGCGGGGCCGTGTGGTGACAAGGACATGGTGTTTCCTCACGAAGCCCCTGCTCGGCCGGTGGCCCGGTGGCCCGGTGGCCCGGTGGAGCAGGGTGGTGCGGTCAGTGCTGGGCGCGCGTGACAACCGGGAGGCCGGCGGCCGCGGCGGCCGGGTAACCGTCGTCGACGGCCACCACATCGCGTCCGGCGGCGTCCAGGACGGAAGCGGCGATCGCCGCACGCATCCCGCCGGCGCAGTGCACCCACACCGTCCCCGCGGGAACTTCGTGAAGGCGCTGGTGCACCTCGTGGACCGGAACGTGCACGCTGCCCCCGATCCAGCCGCCGGCCCGCTCACCGGCGCGGCGCACGTCCAGCACCACCACGTCCTCGCCCCGCTCGCGGGCGGCGGCCAGGTCGGCGAACGCCGCCCGCGGGAACGAGGCGAGCGGCGCCTCGGCGCTGGTCCAGTCGGTCGGAGAGCCGACGGCCGCGGCGGCCGGGCGGTCGATCCCCACCCGGGCCAGCTCGCGCTGCGCGCGGGCGACCTCCTCGGCGCTCCGGGCCAGCAGCGTCACCGGCCTGCCCCACGGGATCAGCCACGCCAGATAGGTCGCAAGCTGTCCTTCGGCCTCGAAGTTGAACGAGCCCGCCACATGCCCCTCGGCGAACGCCACGCGGCTGCGCAGGTCCACCACCCACTCACCGGCCGCCAGGCGGCGGGCGATCTCCCCGGCGTCGGCTCGTTCCGGCGCGGTCAGGTCCACCGGCGCGGGGCCCGCGGCGTTGGCCGGCCCCATGTGTGCGTAGTAGGCCGGGACGTCGTCCAGCCCGGCCAGCAGCTCCTTGACGAACGTCTCCACGTCCTGGGCCAGCACCGGGTTGGACGTCTTCTCCGCGCCGATCGTGCTGTGCTCGCCGCCGGCCTGCGCGGAGGAGCAGAAACTGCCGAACCCGTGCGTGGGCATCACAGCGACCTCGTCGTCCAGCTCTGCCGCGAGGCGGTGCGCGGAAGCGTGCTGCGCCCGCGCCAGTCCCTCGGTCAGCCGTGGCTCCACAAGGTCCGGACGGCCCACGCTGCCGATCAGCAGCGATCCGCCGGTGAACGCGGCGACCGCGCGTCCTGCTTCCTCCAGTACGTAGGAGGTGTGGTGCGGCGTGTGCCCGGGGGTGGCCACGGCCCGCAGCAGCACACCCTCCTCGATCTCCTCGACATCACCGTCGGCCACCGCGATCCGCGCGTACGCCACCGACGCCCCGGCGGGCACCAGATAGCGGGCACCGGTCAGCCGGGCCAGTTCCGGACCTCCGGTCACGTAGTCGTTGTGCACGTGCGTCTCCGCGACCGCCACGATCCGCACCTCCCGGCGGGTGGCAGCCGCGATCACCCGGTCGATGTCCCGCGGCGGATCCACCACCACGGCCGCTCGGGCACCCCCCGCCAGATAACTGCGGTTGCCCAGACCCTCGGTCTGGAGGACGTCGACAAAGAACACGGCACTCTCCCGTCACATATTTACCCCCCGGGGTATCTGTTTCCACCGTAACAGATATACCTGGGGGGGTATCCACGGATGAGTGTCGACGGAAGGCCGTGAGGCGGCGACGGGCAGGGATCGGAACGTCAGGGTTCCAGCCGCGCACGCCGCCCCGGCCGGAGCGCGAGGCCGTCGCCGACAGGCGGCGGTCCGCGGCCAAGCCGCCCGGCTCCGTGATCGGGGGTGCGTGCGGGAGGCGCTGCGCGTCATCGGTCCGCCGGCCCGACTCCCGGCGGGCGGTGGCCGTCTCGGTGGCGAACCGGCGTGTACGGGCGCGGGCGTGCCTTCGTGGCGCGAGCGCGCAACGATAGTTCACTGTTTCCTGAATTCAGGAATGTATGTACTGTTGCGGTCATGCTGACCCTCGCCACCGACCTCGACGCCCTGACCCGGTTCGGCCGCGCGTTGGCCGACCCGATCCGCTGCCGCATCCTGCTCGCCCTGCGCGAGGCCCCCGCCCACCCCTCCGACCTGGCCGACGACCTCGGCATCTCGCGCACCCGGCTGTCCAACCAGCTGGCCTGCCTGCGCGACTGCGGCCTCGTCGTCGCCCTCCCGGAAGGCCGGCGCACCCGCTACGAACTCGCCGACGAACGCCTCGGCCACGCCCTCGACGACCTGCGGACCGCCGTGGTGGCCGTCGAGGCCGACCGCACGTGCCCGGACGCCGCCGACAAGGGGTGCTGCTGACCATGACCGCAGAGATATCCCTGGCCCTCGGCCCGTCCCCGGCCCGCCGCGAAGCCCTCGCCGCACGCATACGCCTGCTGGTCGCCGCGACCATCACCTACAACGTCATCGAGGCGATCGTCGCGATCACCGCCGGGACTCTCGCCTCCTCCACCGCGCTGATCGGCTTCGGACTCGACTCGGTCATCGAGGTGTCTTCGGCCGCCGCGGTCGCCTGGCAGTTCTCCGCCCGCGACCACGCCGTCCGGGAAGCACGCGAACAGCGCACCCTGCGGATCATCGCCGTTTCCTTCTTCGTCCTCGCCGCCTACGTCACCGTCGACGCCGTCCGCGCGCTGACCGGCACCAACGAGGCCGAACGCTCCATCCCCGGCATCGTCCTCGCCGCGCTCTCCCTCGCGATCATGCCGTTCCTCTCCGCCGCCCAGCGCAAGGCCGGACGTGAACTCGGCTCCGCCAGCGCGGTCGCCGACTCCAAGCAGACCCTGCTGTGCACCTACCTCTCCGCCGTGCTCCTCGTCGGCCTGGTCCTGAACGCCACCCTCGGCTGGTCCTGGGCCGACCCGATCGCCGCCCTCGTCATCGCGGCCATCGCCGTCAAGGAAGGACACGACGCCTGGCAGGGCAAGGGCTGCTGCGCGCCCACCGCTTCTGCCGCCGCTCCGGCTGCCGGTGTCGAGATGGACGTGTGCGGCTGCCGCCCCGGCGGCGAGGGCTGCGGCTGACCGTCTGCTCGCCGCGGCCGACGACCACCCCGCGGGACCGGCGAACAGTTCCGATGGCGCACCAGGTGGAGTGCGTGACGATCCCGGATCCGATCAAGAAGGACACATGACCTGCGGTTGGACGCTTCCCGGACGAGGACGCCGTCCTGGGCGCCAGGAAGTCCGGCCGGAGGGCGTGTCCCTCCCGGCGGGCTTGCCGCGCGGCTGCGTCGGGGGCAGGGGCATGAGGCGCCGGGGGTTTCGCTCCGTACACCGTCCGCTGCTCGTGCGAAACCGGCACGGGCAGCGGACGACGAACGCGAGACGAGTCACTGGGAAAGCGCTCGATCAACCGAATGACGGCGTGTGGGGGAGTGTGAGGAGACCTGTCGTGCTGATGGCTCACCCTCCGGTTCGGCGTGATCCGGTCGAGCAGTACGAGGCGCTTGCGGCGTTGCACGCCGGTGCCGGCAGTCCCGAGGTGCGCCGGTGGATGGAGGACGTCACCCACACGCTGTGCGTCTCCACCGGCACGCGGGACGTGGGCGCCGCTCGTGCGGACGCCCACGAGCAGCTGGGTGAGGAGCCTTCCGGCGGGGGAGTCCTCCTCCCCGTCTGACGCTCCCGGGCAGACGCGGCTCCCCCGGACGTCGCTTTTTTGGCGGGCGTCACTTTCCCGGCGTCACTTCCCGTTCTTGCGGTCGGACAGCGGGGAGGCCGTGCCTTCGCCGGGTTCGGCCACGTCGCGGAGCCCCTCGTTCTCCACCCGGTCAATGGCGGCCACAGCGGGGTGGTGCAGATCGAAGGCGGGGGATTCGGAGCGGATCTTCGGCAGGGTGAGGAAGTTGTGGCGGGGCGGCGGGCAGGAGGTCGCCCATTCCAGGGAACGCCCGTACCCCCAGGGGTCGTCGACTTCGATCCGCTTTCCGTACTTCGCGGTCTTCCAGACGTTGTAGAGGAACGGCAACGTCGACAGGCCCAGAAGGAAAGCGCCGATCGACGACAGGGTGTTGAGCCCGGTGAACCCGTCGGCGGCAAGGTAGTCGGCGTAACGGCGGGGCATGCCCTCCGCGCCCAGCCAGTGCTGCACGAGGAACGTCATGTGGAATCCGACGAAGAGCGTCCAGAAATGGATCTTCCCCAGGCGCTCGTCGAGCATGGTGCCGGTCATTTTCGGCCACCAGAAATGGAACCCGGCGAACATCGCGAAAACGATCGTGCCGAACAGCACGTAGTGGAAATGGGCGACGACGAAGTACGAGTCGGTGACGTGGAAGTCCATCGGCGGCGAGGCGAGGATGATGCCGGTCAGCCCGCCGAACAGGAACGTCACGAGGAAGCCGACGGCCCACAGCATGGGGGTCTCGAAGGAGATGGACCCTTTCCACATCGTGCCGATCCAGTTGAAGAACTTGACACCGGTCGGAACGGCGATGAGGAACGTCATGAAGGAGAAGAACGGCAGCAGGACCGCGCCGGTGGCGAACATGTGGTGCGCCCATACGGTCAGCGAAAGCCCGGTGATGGCGATGGTGGCGCCGACCAGCCCCACATAGCCGAAGATCGGTTTGCGTGAGAAGACCGGAAAGATTTCGGTCACCACGCCGAAGAACGGCAACGCCAGGACGTAGACCTCCGGATGCCCGAAGAACCAGAACAGATGCTGCCACAGCAGTGATCCGCCGTTCTCGGGGGCGAAGACGAGGGAGCCGAAGCGGCGGTCCGACTCCAGGACCAGCAGCGCGGCCGCGAGGACCGGGAAGGCGAGCAGGACCAGGACGGAGGTGAGCAGCACGTTCCACGTGAACAGCGGCATGCGGAACATCGTCATGCCCGGGGCGCGCATGCAGATGATCGTGGTGATGAAGTTGACCGCGCCGAGGATCGTGCCGAATCCGGAGAGCGCCAGCCCCATGATCCACATGTCGGAGCCGATGGAGGGCGAGCGTTCCGCGCGGCTGAGCGGGGTGTAGGCGGTCCAGCCGAAGTCGGCCGTGCCGTTCGTGGTCAGAAGGCCTGTGACCACGATGAGCCCGCCGAAGAGGAAGAGCCAGTACGACAGCATGTTCAGCCGCGGGAACGCCACGTCGGGCGAGCCGATCTGCAGCGGCATGATGGCGTTGGCGAATCCGGCGAAGGTCGGGGTGGCGAACAGCAGCAGCATCACCGTGCCGTGCATGGTGAATGCCTGGTTGTACTGCTCGTTCGAGAGCATCTGGATGCCCGGCCGGGCCAGCTCCGCCCGCATCGCCAGGGCGAGCAACCCGCCGAAGAGAAAGAACATGAACGATGTGATCAGATAAAGATGCCCGATCTTCTTGTGATCCGTGGTGGTCATCCAGTTCACCACCACGCGACCCACGCCGCGGCCTGCTACGGGGACAGGGGCGACCGGCTCGGTCGATGTGGCCATACGAATCCTTATGGGCTCATGCGTGGGCAGGTCGCGCGGCGAAGTACCCCCTCGTCGCTATCCCAAACTTTATGCACTGCGCATCGCATCGGCGCGCTGCCGAACCAGGTTTCACAATAGACATCTAATAGCTCAACGCCCTTGAACGGTTCGAAAATTGCACCCGGGACGAACCCCCGCCGAGGGCAGGGGTTCACGCGTCGTGACTGGCCCGGACGAGTGAGAGTGCGCCGGCTCCGGCGCGCGGTTCCGCAGGTGCGCCCCATGGCGCCCGGAGCATGGCCAGCGTTCTGTCGTACTCCGTGTGGACAAGGTTCTTCGGGGTACTCCGGCAGTTCGAAACCGGTCCGTCAAGGAGGCGCACATGACGTTCAATCCTTTGGAGCAACGCGGTATCCCGCTGGACCGTCAGCTCAGGAACTGGCGGGAACTGAATGTCGAGCCGATCGACCCCGATCACTGTGATCCGTACACCCGGTGCCGGATCATCACGATGAACGGGATCGAGGTGGAGGCGATCCTGTTCAGCCACCAGCTCGCTCGTCACACCGTCGATCCGGAGATCAAGAGGCAGCTGGCGAGGACCCGCTACATCGAGGCGCAGCAGCAGAAAGCCGTGAACTGGCTTCTGCCCGGCGTGTCTTCGGTGCTGGAGACGACGATCGCCTATGAGCAGGTCGCGGTCGACCTCACCGCGTGGATCGCGCGGATGGAGCCGGACCCGTACCTCAAGCAGGCCTATCAGTTCGGCGTGCTGGAGGACTTCGACCATCTGTACCGGTACGCGAACCTGTACGAGATGATCGAGCACCGCAAGGCGGAGTCGATCGTCGACGGCCTCACGGAGGTCATTCCGGGCCGCCCGACCAAGTACCACCACCGGAACCCGGTGGACAACGTCCGCGACCCGTACGACCGGACCCGGACCGACCCCCTGTCCAAGCTGCACGCGCTGACGGTCCTGTCGGCGGAGCAGCAGACGATGAACTTCTACATGAACACCGGCCCCACCTACATGGAGCCGATCGCCCGTCAGCTCTACCAGGAGATCGGGCTGATCGAGGAGGAGCACGTCACCCACTACGAGTCGCTCGTCGACCCGGGCGAGACGTGGTGGGAGCAGCTCGTCAACCACGAGTACAACGAGTGCTACCTCTACTACTCCTTCATGGAGCAGGAGAGCGACCCCAGGGTGAAGGCGATCTGGGAGCTGCACCTGAACATGGAGCTCGAGCACCTGCACATCGCCTGCGACCTCATGCGGCGCCACGACGGCCGTGATCCCGCGGAGATCCTCGCGCCGCAGCTGCCCAACGTCCTGACCTTCGAGCCGAACAAGGCGTACCTGCGCGAGCTGCTCGGCACCCAGATGGACCTGACGACACTGGGCGCCGGCTACGTCCGCGACGCGCACGAGCGCTTCGAGCAGATGCAGGAGCAGATCCACGGCGGCGAAGAGCCCCCGAGCGAGCAGGTGATCACCCAGCACGACGCCATGTTCGGCCGCGAGTACCGGCTGGAGACCGAGGGCGAGCACCCCGATCCCGCCATGCGAGAGAACAGCTGACGGAAGGTTCGGCATGACTGAGACGCACACTCCGCAGGCCGGCGACGATCACGCGGCCGACACCGATGTGGTGGCGCTGCTCATGCGCCAGCACGGAGACATCCGCAATCTCTTCGACGAAGTCGAGCAGGCGACGGGTGACGCACGCAAGGACGCCTTCCGCCGTCTGGTACGTCTCCTCGCCGTGCACGAGACTGCCGAGGAGGAAGTGGTCCATCCCTTCGCCCGCCGCAATCTCCCGGGCGGTGAGCAGGTCGTCGAGGACCGGCTGAGGGAGGAGCGGGAGGCCAAGGAGACCCTCGCGGCGCTCGACGACATGGACACCGACGACCCGAAGTTCCTGCCCCGGCTGATCGCCCTGCGGGCCGACGTCCAGGAGCACGCGCGCGCCGAGGAACGCTACGAGTTCACCCACATCCGGCGCAGCACCGACGCGGCCAGGCTCGCCTCCATGGCCAAGGGCGTCAAGGCCGCCGAAGCCATGGCCCCTACCCGGCCCCACCCCGGAGTGGAGTCCGGCGCGGCCAACATGGCGCTCGGTCCGGTGGCCGCGCTGATGGACCGCACCAAGGACGCCGTCCGCAGGGCCATGGGCAGCGACGGCTGAATCGCTCCTCGCCGGTCCACCGTCCTCAGGCGGCTCGACGCCGGCGCGGGTTCCTCCCCCCTTCCGGGGCCCCGGGATCCGCCACCCGGCGCGAGCCGTCCGAGGGCGTTCGCCCGCCCGTCGCCCCAGGTGTCCCGTGGATCCTCGTAACCCACTCGCCCGCTCGGTCCGTTTCCAGCGGCTCCGCGTGGGTTACATGGGTTCCATGGATACGTCGAGGAAAGGCCCCGGCCGGATTCTTTCCGCCGTGGACCGTCTGGAGCGCCGGCCCGAGGCCGACGGACTGATCGACGCTGTGCGGCGGGCTGTGCGCGCGGTGCCGCTCGGGCGCGGCCGGGACGCCCTGCACGGGCGCTGGCTGGGGCACCCGGTGCACCCTCTGATGGTGCAGGTGCCCATCGGCACCTGGATGTCCGCAGCGGTCCTGGACCTGTTGCCCGGGCAGCACCGGGCCGCGCGCGCCCTGGTGGGAGTGGGTCTGATGGCCGCGCTGCCCGCGGCGGTGGCGGGCTGGACCGACTGGGCGGAACTGCGCCGTCCGCAGATGCGCGTGGGCCTGGTCCACGCCATGGCCAACATCAGCGCGGCCACGCTCTACGCCGGCTCCTTCGCCGCGCGTTCCCGCGGCCGTCACGGACGCGGGAAAGCCCTGGGGTTCGCCGGGCTGACCCTCATCGGTGTCGGCGGCGCGCTGGGCGGTCACCTGGCCTACCGCCAGGCCTCCGGTGCCAACCACGCCGAACAGATCCCTTACCTGGTGAAACCCGGCTGGCACGGTCTGGGCGACGTGGCCGGCCTCCCGGTGGGCCGACCGGTGCGGCGCCACATGGACGAGGTGCCGGTCATGGTCGTCCGCGAGGCGGACGGGGCCGTACACGTCCTGGCCGACCAGTGCAGCCACATGGCCGGGCCCCTGTCGGAAGGGGAGATCATCGACGGATGCGTCCGGTGCCCCTGGCACGGCAGTACCTTCCGGCTGTCCGACGGCTGGAACGTGGGCGGCCCGGCGACCGCCCCCCAGCCCGCTTTCGACACGCGCGTCGTGGACGGCCGCGTGGAAGCACGGCTCCGCGACCTGGAGGAAGCGGGCCCGGGGAACGGCCACCGCACGGACCGCGGCATCACAGCGGGCTGACCGGGGACGCGGAGCCGGCGGCGGTACGCCGCACAGGACGCGTACCACCGCCGTCAGTCGCGGATACGGGTCGCCGGTGTGAAGCTGGAGGATATGGACTGGGCTTCATGGACAACGCTCGGGGTGCTGTCGGGCCGCGGCGGGGTGCTCACCGACGAGGCGGGCGTCCTGACGGGTGACCTCACCGTGCACACCACGTGGGCGGGCGGGGAAGCGCGTGTCGCTGTCCAGTACAGCGGAGCGTCCGACTGGTTCACCATGTCGGGCAGCCCCACCCCCTGCCCTTCGGAGACCGACAGCCGGAACCTGCACGACGCCGTAGTGGCAGCGGTGCGGGCGGGATCCGCAGCTACCGTCCCCCGCCCGCCGTACCGGACCCCGTCGCGATGACGGCGCCGCTCCACGGCGCGGCGTCCGCCACGGCGGCATGGACGAGGAGAGAACGAGACCGCAGGCCCCGCCCGGTGCCGTCCCGCCGGCCGGGGCGGCACGGACGGCCGGCCCGGCCGATATGAGGAGTGGACCATGAATGTCGGGAACCCTTCGTCGCCTTCACGCGCGTCCGTGCCGTCCGGCACCAAGAGCTCTCTCCGGCGGGACCAGCGTGAACAGCTCCTCGGGCTGCTGATGGTGCTGGCCAGCATCGCCCTGTTCGTCGCCCCCTGGGTCGTGGGCTATCCCGACTCGGCCAAGGACATCCACCGCAGCGAGCTGGCCGTGGGGCTGATCGTGTTCTTCGTCGCCCTGATGCGGTTCAAGTGGCACTTCGGAATGTGGTCCGATCTGGTCGTCCTGGTGGCGGGGGCCTGGCTCATCGCGTCGCCTTGGCTGCTGAGCCTGCAGAACACCGTGGTCTTCGACGGCGCACAGGTCTTCGACGTGGCTGCCGGTATCGTCCTGGTGGTGCTGGCCGTCGCATCGATGCTGCTCCTGCGCGCGTCCAGGAAGGCGGGGGACCGGCAGGAGTGAACCGTCCCGGCCCGCCCGCTCCGGCCACCGCCCACGCGCTGTCCTCCGTACGGGAGACCGTCACGCCGGTGTGAGTCCCGCCATCCGCGCCGTGTCGTTGTTGGGCCGAACGGGTGAGTCGCGGGAAGATGGCCGGATGCAGACACAGCACGTGAGCGGAGTGGTCCGGTGAGCAGGTACGACGTCACCGATGAACAGTGGGCCGGGCTCGCTCAGGTCGTGCCGCTGCGCAGCAGGAACGAGTGGCCCTCCAGGGTCGATCACCGCACGATGCCGCAGGAGCAGGAGGCCGCCGAGCACCGGCGGATGATCGTGCTGCGCGTGCAGGTGTTCTCCGACGCCCGTGAGGTCGCGGAGTACCTGATCGCGCAGGTACCGGTGCTCCTGGACCTGACCGCGGCGGACGCCGATGTGGCCAAGCGCATTCTCGATTTCAGCAGCGGTGTGGTCTTCGGGCTCGGCAGCGGCATGCACCGGGTCGACCGGAACGTCTTCCTGCTGTCACCGGCCGGCATGGAGGTCGAGGGGGCCGAGGTGGCCGCAGTCCCTCAAACGTAGGAACGTCCGTCAGAGGTAACGGTTCGTCAGGTAAGGGACTGCGTACCGTCGCGGCCATGACTGTGCTCTCCCCGGGGCAGCGCCCCGGACCCCCGGCCGACGACCGTGGCGTCCCCACGGTCACCGAACTGCGGCTCTCGGCCTTCAGGTCGCACCGCGGCGCGACCTTCCCGCTCGGCCCGGTGACCCTGTTCGCGGGCGTCAGCGGCAGCGGCAAGTCGAGCGTCCTGGAGGTGTACGACGCGCTGGCCCGCCTCGGCGGGGGCGCCGCGCTGGGCGAGGTGTTCCGGGATCCGGCGGGATGCGTGCCGGAGCGGACGGGGCCCGACGCCCAGGGGCGGCGGGGTTTCAGGATCGGCTGCACCGTGGAGGGGCCCGCGGGCCCCGTACGCCTCGATCTCGCCGTACAGGCCGAACCCGAACTGCGCGTCGTCGGCGAGCGGCTGACCTGCGACGGGCAGACGCTGCTGACCACCGCGCTGCGCGATCCGGGGCGCAGCACGGTGCAGGCGGCCTGGTACACGGCGGGCACGGCGCCGGTGACCCGGGCGCCGCTGCCCGGCGACCGGCTGGGTACGGCGCTGCTGCCGCTGCGGGTGGCCGGCAAGACGGCGGGGCAGTTGCGGGTGCTGGCCGCCGCGGAGCAGGTGGTTCTGGCGCTGCGGTCGGTGTTCGCGTGCGACCCGCAGCCCGCGCGCATGCGGGAGCCGGTGGCGCTGGGCGACGCCCGGCTGCGCCGCGGCTGCGACAACCTCGCGGAGGTGCTGTGGCGCACGCACCGCCAGTGCGCGAAGCGTCACGCGCGGCTGGCCGCGACGGTGCGGTCGGGGTGCCCGGGGCCGGTGGAGGCGCTGGTCGTGGAGGAGCTCGCGGACGGGAAGGTGCGGGCGCTGGTGGACCGGGGCGGTCCGTGGGCCACGCCCGTGGGGCGGCTCGGGGACGGTGAGCTGAGGTACCTGGCGCTCGCGCTCGTGCTGCTGACCGGGCCGGGGGTGCTGGCCGTGGACACCGTCGCCGAGGTGCCCGCGGCGATGCAGGCGCTGACGGTTCTCGCGGACGGCTTCGACCGGTCGATGGACGGGCGGCAGATGAGGGAACTGGTGGCGCTGGCGGCCTCGGTCTGCGCCGGGGGACACCTCAGGCTGATGGGGACGGTCACGGACGCCTCGTGCGCGCGTGAAGTGGACGGAGTGACGGTGGTAGACCTGGGGCCGTGACTGAACTCGATGTAGCGGGACTGCAGCGGCGGCTGGCCCAATTCGCGGCGGCTCGGGGGTGGGGGCCGTACCACACGCCGAAGAACCTGGCGGTGGCGCTGAGCGTGGAGGCGTCCGAACTGCTGGAAATCTTCCAGTGGCTGACGCCCGAGGAGTCGGCGCGGGTGATGGAGGATCCGCGGTCCGCGCACCGGGTGACGGACGAGGTCGCCGATGTCCTCGCGTACCTGCTGCAGTTCAGTGAGGTGCTCGGGATCGATGTGCTGGCGGCGCTGGCGGCGAAGATCGACCGGAACGAACTGCGCTTTCCGGCGCCGGAAACCACGGATTGTCACTCTCCGGAGTGACGCACCTATCCAAAATCGCATTTGTGTCCACAGATTTCGGCACAGCTCTGGCTTTCCGGGCCCCACGCCTTCACTCTGGGTAGTGGACAGGGAAGTGGTGCGCGAAAGATGCGGGCCATGGCAGGGACGGGGGGCGGACGCATGGACGCGGTGAGGCTCATCGGGCAGAGCCGGTACGCACTCGCGCAGAGCCGGTCGGCACCGGAGATCCTGGCGGAGGCCTGGCAGGCACAGGCGCTGACGCAGGCGATCGGCGGCCGGCTGGCGCTGACCGGCCCGGCGGAGCTGAGGGGCGAGGCGCGGGGGCTGGGCGAGACGGGCGGGCGGGGCTGCGGAGTCCTCGACCTCCCCGCGCTGTACGCGGGAGTGGCGGACGACGCCGTCAGACTGCCACCGGACGCGCGGCCGCGGGCCGCACAGCTCTCCGAAGTGGGTGACGCGCGGACGGCGTTGGTCCGGCTCGGCGGGCTGCTCGGGGAGGTGGGGATCGCGCTCGTCGGGGTCGCGTGCGCCACGGACGAGGAGGCCCTCTACTGGCAGTGCATCGAAGCCATCGACGCCGCCGACGAGTCGAGCGACCGGGTGCGCGGGATATTGCGCCGGCTCGCGGTGCGGGAGGAGGACAGGCTCCGCAGCGCGGCCCGCGGCTCGGCGGCGGAGCCGTTCTGACGGGCCGGCCCCGCCCGGCCGGCGGGAGCTCGCCCGGTGGTGCAGGCACAGGTGCAGGTGCAGGTGCAGGTGCGGGCCGGGTGCGGCAGGTGGGGTTGGCGGCAGTCCGACGGTGCAGGATGGAGGCATGGATCTTCGAATCTTCACCGAGCCCCAGCAAGGGGCGAGCTACGACACCCTGCTCACCGTCGCCAAGGCCACCGAGGACCTCGGCTTCGACGCCTTCTACCGCTCAGACCACTACTTGCGCATGGGGCCGGGCGACGGCCTCCCCGGGCCGACCGACGCCTGGATCACGCTGGCCGGGCTCGCCCGCGAGACCAAGCGGATCCGGCTCGGCACGCTGATGACCGCGGGTACGTTCCGGCTGCCGGGCGTGCTGGCCATCCAGGTCGCGCAGGTCGACCAGATGTCGGGCGGACGGGTCGAACTCGGGCTGGGAGCGGGGTGGTTCGAGGAGGAGCACCGGGCGTACGGCATCCCGTTCCCGAAGGAGAAGTTCGGCCGCCTGGAGGAGCAGCTGGCCATCGTCACCGGGCTGTGGGCGACGGAGGCCGGCAAGACGTTCAGCTACGACGGGACGTACTACCAGCTGACGGACTCGCCCGCGCTGCCCAAGCCCGCGCAGGCGAAGGTGCCGGTGCTGGTCGGCGGGCACGGCGCGGTCCGCACGCCGCGGCTGGCCGCGCAGTACGCCGACGAGTTCAACATCCCGTTCGCCTCGCTGGAGGACAGCGAGCGGCAGTTCGGACGGGTCAGGGCGGCCGCCGAGAAGGCCGGTCGCAGGGCGGACGACCTGGTGTACTCCAACGCGCTGGTGGCGTGCGTCGGCAAGAACGACGCGGAGGTGGCGCGCCGGGCGGCGGCCATCGGGCGGGACGTGGACGAGCTCAAGGCGAACGGGCTGGCGGGCTCACCCGCCGAGGTGGTCGACAAGATCGGGCAGTACGCCGCGATCGGAACGTCCCGGGTCTACCTCCAGATGCTGGACCTGGACGACCTCGAACACCTGGAGCTGACCTCCTCGCAGGTGCTGTCCCAGCTGAACTGATCCGTACGGCCGACCGATCCAGGAGCCCACCGTGAAACCCGTCCGTCCGCTTGCCGCCGCGCTCGAGGCCGCCGGCCGGCGGGCCGTCGTCCTCGACGGCGGTCTGTCCAACCAGCTGGAGGCACAGGGCTGCGACCTGTCCGACGCGCTGTGGTCGGCGCGGCTGCTCGCCGACGGGCCGCAGCAGATCACGGCGGCGCACGCGGCGTATGTGCGGGCGGGCGCACAGGTGCTGATCACCGCCAGCTACCAGGCGACGTTCGAGGGCTTCGCCCGGCGGGGCGTCGGTCCGGCCGGGGCCGCGGAGCTGCTGGCGCGCAGCGTCGAACTGGCGCGGGCGGCGGGGGAGTCCGCGGACCGGGAGGTCTGGGTGGCGGCCTCGGTCGGCCCGTACGGGGCGATGCTCGCCGACGGCAGCGAGTACCGGGGGCGGTACGGGCTCTCGGTGCGGGAGCTGGAGCGCTTCCACCGGCCACGGGTCGAAGCACTCCTCGCGGCGGCCCCCGATGTGCTGGCGCTGGAGACGGTGCCCGACACCGACGAGGCCGAGGCGCTGCTGCGGGCCGTCGAGGGGTCCGGGGCGCCGGTCTGGCTGTCGTACAGCATCGCGGGCGGGCAGACCCGGGCCGGCCAGCCGCTGGACGCGGCCTTCTCCCTCGCGGCGGGCAACGACCAGGTGATCGCCGTGGGCGTCAACTGCTGCGAGCCGCGCGACGCGGACGCGGCCGTGGAGCTCGCGGCCTCGGTGACCGGAAAGCCGGTCGTCGTCTACCCGAACAGCGGCGAGCAGTGGGACGCGCGGGGCAGGCGCTGGCGCGGCGGGGGCACGTACGACCCGGCGCGGGTGCGCGAGTGGCGGGCGTCCGGGGCCCGGCTGGTCGGCGGCTGTTGCCGGGTCGGGCCCGCGGAGATCGCCGAGCTGGCCGGGGCGGTCGGGCCGGACGCTTAAACCCGTGGTCGGGGCGGACCCGGCCGACGATACTCGGATGTGTGTTCCTGACGATCAGCACAACCGGCAACCAGGAGCGTCCCGCGACCGACCTCGGTTTTCTGCTGCACAAGCACCCCGACAAGGCGCAGACGTTCTCCACTTCCCACGGCACGGCGCACGTCCTCTATCCCGAGGCGTCCGCCGAGCGGTGCACGGCCGCGCTCCTGCTGGAGGTGGATCCGGTGGCGCTGGTGCGGCGCGGCAAGGGCAAGGGGCGCGGAGGCTCGCCCGACTCCGCGCTCGCGCAGTACGTCAACGACCGGCCGTACGCGGCGTCGTCGCTGCTGGCCGTCGCGCTGAGCACGGTTTTCAAGACCGCCCTGCACGGCGTGTGCAACGCCCGGCCCGAGCGTGCGGCGGCCCCACTGCCGCTGCGCATCGAGGTGCCCGCGCTGCCCGCGCGGGGCGGCGCCGAGCTGGTGACGAAGCTGTTCGCCCCGCTGGGCTGGACGACGGTGCGGGCCGAGCCGGTGGCGCTGGACGAGCAGTTCCCGCAGTGGGGCGACTCGCGGTACGTACAGCTCGTGCTGGAAGGGGAGCTGCGGCTCGCCGACGCCCTGCGCCAGCTGTACGTCCTGCTGCCGGTGCTGGACGACGCCAAGCACTACTGGGTCGCGCCCGACGAGGTGGACAAGCTGCTGCGGGCGGGTGAGGGCTGGCTGGCCGAGCACCCCGAACAGAAGCTGATCACCAGCCGGTACCTGTCGCGCCGGTGGGGGCTGACCCGTCAGGCCATGGAGCGTCTCGAACTCGTGCGTCTCGCCGAGGCCGACGACCTGGAGGTCGAGGAGATCGACAACGCCGTCGACGAGACGACCGACACGGAGGACAGGCCGGTGCCGCTCGCCGTGCAGCGGCGCGACGCGATCCTCCGGGCGCTGGACGCGGCCGGGGCGAGCCGGGTGCTCGACCTCGGCTGCGGGCAGGGCCAGTTGGTGCAGGCGCTGCTCGAGGACGGGAAGTTCACCGAGATCGTGGGGGTGGACGTGTCCGTGCGCGCGCTGACCGTCGCCTCGCGCCGGCTGAGGCTGGACCGCATGAGTGAGCGGCAGGCCGGGCGCGTGAAGCTGATGCAGGGCTCCCTCACGTACACCGACAAGCGGCTCAAGGGGTACGACGCCGCCGTACTCAGCGAGGTCGTCGAGCACCTCGACCTGGAGCGGCTGCCGGCCCTGGAGTACGCCGTGTTCGGCTCGGCGCGTCCGCGGACCGTGCTCGTGACCACGCCGAACGTCGAGTACAACGTGCGCTGGGAGTCCCTGCCCGCCGGACACGCGCGCCACGGCGACCACCGCTTCGAGTGGACGCGCGAGGAGTTCCGCGCCTGGGCGGAGCAGGTGGCCCAGCGGCACGGGTACGGGGTCGGGTTCGTCCCCGTCGGGGCCGAGGACCCCGAGGTCGGACCGCCCACCCAGATGGCCGTGTTCACCATGACCGGACAGGACAAGAAGGAGGCGGAAGCCGCATGAGCACCACCACCCGCACGCTGCCCGTCACCGACCTGTCCCTCGTGGTCCTGGTCGGCGCCACCGGATCCGGCAAGTCCACGTTCGCGCACCGGCACTTCAAGCCCACCGAGGTCATCTCCTCCGACTTCTGCCGCGGCTTGGTCGCCGACGACGAGAACGACCAGAGCGCGAGCCGTGACGCGTTCGACGTCCTGCACTACATCGCGGGCAAGCGGCTCGAGGCCGGCCGGCTGACCGTCGTCGACGCGACCAACGTGCAGCCGGAGAGCCGCAGGCAGCTCGTCCAGCTGGCCAGGAAGTACGACGTACTGCCGATCGCGATCGTCCTCGACCTGCCGGAGGAGGTGTGCGCCGGGCGCAACGCCGTACGCCCCGACCGGGCCGGCATGCCCCGCCACGTCATCCAGCGGCACCGGCGCGAGCTGCGCCGTTCGCTGCGGAGCCTGGAGCGCGAGGGCTTCCGCAAGGTGCACGTCCTGCGCAGCGTGGAGGAGGTCGACGCCGCCGAAGTCGTGCTGGAGCGCCGCTACAACGACCTCACCCACCTCACCGGCCCCTTCGACATCATCGGTGACATCCACGGCTGCCGCTCCGAGCTGGAAACCCTGCTGAGCAAGCTCGGTTACGTCGACGGGTCGCACCCCGAAGGGCGTACGGCCGTCTTCGTCGGCGACCTCGTCGACCGCGGTCCCGACAGCCCGGGCGTGCTGCGCCGGGTGATGGGCATGGTCGCCTCCGGCGACGCGCTGTGCGTGCCCGGGAACCACGAGAACAAGCTCGGCCGTTACCTCAAGGGCAGGAACGTCCAGCACACGCACGGACTCGCCGAGACCATCGAGCAGCTGGAGAAGGAGGACGAGGGCTTCAAGGAGCAGGTGCGGGAGTTCATCGACGGGCTCGTCAGCCATTACGTCCTCGACAGAGGCAACCTCGTCGTGTGCCACGCCGGGCTGCCCGAGAAGTACCACGGCCGCACCTCCGGCCGGGTCCGCTCGCACGCGCTGTACGGCGACACGACCGGCGAGACCGACGAGTTCGGCCTGCCCGTGCGCTACCCGTGGGCCGAGGACTACCGCGGCCGCGCCGCCGTCGTCTACGGCCACACACCCGTGCCCGACACCTCCTGGATCAACAACACCATCTGCCTGGACACCGGCGCGGTCTTCGGCGGCAGGATGACCGCGCTGCGCTGGCCGGAGCGCGAAATCGTCGACGTACCGGCCGAGCGGGTCTGGTACGAGCCGGCCAAGCCGCTCACCGCCGAGGCGCCCGGCGGAGCCGCATCGAACGGGGCAGAGGGCGGCCGTCCGCTGGACCTCGCCGACGTGCACGGCCGCCGGGTCGTCGAGACGCGGCACATGGGCCGCGTCGCCGTACGCGAGGAGAACGCGGCCGCCGCGCTCGAAGTCATGAGCCGCTTCGCCGTAGACCCGCGTCTGCTCGCCTACCTGCCGCCGACGATGTCCCCGACCGGCACGTCGGCGGTGGACGGCTACCTGGAGCACCCCGCCGAGGCCTTCGCCGGCTACAGGGCGGACGGTGTCGCGCGGGTCGTGTGCGAGGAGAAGCACATGGGCTCCCGGGCGGTGGTGCTGGTCTGCCGGGACGCGGGCACGGCGCGCGAGCGGTTCGGTGTGGACGGCCCGACCGGCGTCGTCCACACCCGCACCGGCCGCCCCTTTTTCGACGAGCAGACCATCACCGAGCTGATCCTCCACCGGCTGCGCACCGCCGTCACCGAGGCCGGTCTCTGGGACGAGCTCCGGACCGACTGGCTGCTGCTCGACGCCGAGCTGATGCCCTGGTCGCTCAAGGCGTCAGGACTGCTGCGCCACCAGTACGCCGCCGTGGGCGCCGCGTCGCGCGCCGTCTTCCCCGGCGCCCTGGCGGCGCTCGAAGGGGCGGCCGCCCGCGGGGTCGACGTCAACGGCCTGCTGGCGACGCAGCGCGAACGGGCCGCCGACGCGGCCGCGTTCACCGACGCGTACCGGCGCTACTGCTGGCCCACCGAAGGGCTGGAGGGCGTGCGGCTCGCACCGTTCCAGCTGCTCGCCGTCCAGGGCCGCTCGCTCGCGGGCGTACCGCACGACCAGCAGCTGGCCTGGCTGGACCGGCTGGTCGAGCACGACCCGACCGCACTGCTCCAGACCACCCGCAGGCTGATCGTCGACACCGGCGACCCGGAGTCCGTCCGGTCGGGCACCGACTGGTGGCTGGAGATGACCGGCCGGGGCGGCGAGGGCATGGTCGTCAAGCCGGTCGAGGCACTCGCACGGGACGGGAAGAACAGGCTCGTGCAGCCGGGCATCAAGGTGCGCGGCCGCGAGTACCTGCGGATCGTCTACGGTCCCGAGTACACCCGCCCGGAACAGCTCGCCAAGCTGCGCAACCGGTTCCTGGGCCACAAGCGCTCGCTCGCTCTGCGCGAGTACGCACTGGGCCTGGAGGCCCTGGACCGGCTGGCCGAGGGGGAGCCGGTGTGGCGGGTGCACGAGGCCGTGTTCGCGGTCCTGGCACTGGAGTCGGAGCCGGTCGACCCGCGGCTGTGACCTGAAGTGCGCCCCCTGCGCGATGCGGGTCCCCGTCGCGCAGGGGGCGGCCGGCCCCGGCCGCCCGGGCGTGTCCCCGCGAGGCACCCGGTGTCCCCTCCTCCGGCGGCCGCGCGGCGTCACCGTGACGGCGCTCCGGACGGCCGCACTTCTCCGGCCGCACTTCTCCGTAGGGCCGCGCGTCCGGCCGCGCTCGGCCAGGATGGGGGGATGGGATTCCACGTCGATTCCGAGGCCGGGCGGCTGCGCCGCGTCATTCTCCACCGACCGGATCTGGAGCTGAAGCGTCTCACCCCCAGCAACAAGGACGCGCTGCTCTTCGACGACGTGCTGTGGGTGCGCCGCGCGCGCCAGGAGCACGACGGATTCGCCGACGTCCTGCGCGACCGGGGCGTCGTGGTGCACCTCTTCGGTGATCTGCTGCGCGAGTCGCTGGAGATCCCGGCGGCCAGGAACCTCGTCCTGGACCGGGTCTTCGACGAGAAGGAGTACGGTCCGCTCGCCACCGGCCACCTGCGCGAGGCGTTCGACGACCTGCCCGTGACCGATCTGGTCGAGGCGCTCGTCGGCGGCATGACGAAGCGGGAGTTCCTGGCGCGCCACCCCGAGCCGACCTCGGTCCGCTTCCACGTCATGGACCTGGACGACTTCCTGATCCAGCCGCTGCCGAACCATCTCTTCACCCGGGACACCTCCGCCTGGATATACGACGGCGTCTCCATCAACGCCATGCGCTGGCCGGCCCGGCAGCGCGAGACCGTCCACTTCGAGGCGATCTACAAGCACCACCCGCTCTTCAGGAGTCCGGAGGCGGGGGACTTCCACCACTGGTCGGAGGGGCAGCACGACTACCCCTCCACCATCGAGGGCGGCGACGTCCTGGTCCTCGGCAACGGCGCCGTCCTGATCGGAATGAGCGAGCGCACCACCCCGCAGGCTGTGGAGATGCTCGCCCGCGGGCTCTTCGAGGCGGGCTCCGCCACCACCATCGTGGCGCTCGACATGCCCAAGAGCCGGGCGTTCATGCATCTCGACACGGTGATGACGATGGTCGACGGCGACACCTTCACCCAGTACGCCGGGCTCGGCATGCTCCGCTCGTACACCATCGAACCGGGGGACGGCGAGCGCGAGCTGAAGGTCACCGACCATCCGCCCGAGCACATGCACCGCGCCATAGCGGCCGCCCTCGGCCTGGACTCCGTCCGGGTGCTGACCGCCACCCAGGACGTCCACGCGGCGGAGCGCGAGCAGTGGGACGACGGCTGCAACGTGCTGGCGGTCGAGCCGGGCGTGGTCGTGGCGTACGAGCGCAACGTCACCACCAACACCCATCTGCGCAAGCAGGGCATCGAGGTCATCGAGATCAAGGGGAACGAGCTGGGCAGGGGGCGGGGCGGTCCCCGGTGCATGAGCTGCCCGGTCGAACGCGACGCTGTATAGTGATGCGCTCATTCGCATACGCTTCCAATCCCCGCATGGGCGACCGACTCAGGAGCAGCCACCATGGCGACAGACCTCGCAGGCCGCCACCTCCTCAAGGAGCTGGACTTCACCGCGGAGGAGTTCCGCGGCCTGATCGACCTCGCCGCCGAGCTCAAGGCGGCCAAGAAGGCGGGCACCGAGGTGCCGCGGCTGCGCGGCAGGAACATCGCGCTGATCTTCGAGAAGACCTCCACCCGCACCCGCTGCGCTTTCGAGGTGGCCGCCGCCGACCAGGGCGCGTCGACGACGTACCTCGACCCCTCCAGCTCCCAGATCGGGCACAAGGAGTCGGTCAAGGACACGGCGCGCGTGCTGGGCCGGATGTTCGACGGCATCGAGTACCGCGGGGACAGCCAGGCCGCCGTCGAGGAGCTGGCGGCGTACGCCGGCGTCCCCGTCTTCAACGGGCTCACCGACGACTGGCACCCCACCCAGATGCTCGCCGACGTACTCACCATGACCGAGCACTGTGCCAAGCCCCTGGAGCGGATCGCCTTCGCCTACCTGGGGGACGCCCGCTTCAACATGGGCAACTCCTACCTGGCCACCGGCGCCCTGCTCGGCATGGACGTGCGCATCGTCGCGCCCAGGGCCTACTGGCCGGCCGACGGCATCGTCGCGCAGGCCCGCAAGGCCGCCGAGCTGAGCGGCGCCCGCGTCACCCTCACCGAGGACGTCGCCGAGGGGGTTCTGGGCGCCGACTTCGTCGCCACCGACGTCTGGGTGTCGATGGGGGAGCCCAAGGAGGTCTGGGGCGAGCGGATCGAGGCCCTCTCCCCGTACGCCGTGACCACGGACGTACTGCGCGCCACCGGCAACCCGGACGTGAAGTTCCTGCACTGCCTGCCGGCCTTCCACAACCTCGGCACCAAGGTCGGCCGCGACATCCACGAGCAGTACGGCCTGACCGAGCTGGAGGTCACCGACGAGGTCTTCGAGTCGGCGCACTCGGTCGTCTTCGACGAGGCCGAGAACCGTATGCACACGATCAAGGCCGTGCTCGTCGCCACCATGTCCGGTGCGGAATAGCTATACAACCGTTTGGGTGGACATGTGCGGTGGCGGCTAGTATGTCGCCGGTTGGTGGGGTCCGAGCTCGCACGCTCGGACCCCATTTCGTTGTGAGCGCAAGAGAAGAGAACCACCTCATGCAGCGCATCAAGTCCCCCGACCAGCTCGTCGCCGAATCGGGCGCGGACCTCGAGGGTCACGGTCTCAAGCGCACCATGGGGCTCTTCCAGCTCGTGTGCTTCGGCGTCGGCGCCATCGTCGGCACCGGCATCTTCGTCGGCCTCTCCGACAGCGTCGCCGAAGCGGGCCCCGTCGTCGTCGTCTCCTTCGTCCTCGCCGCGATCACCTGCGTCTTCACCGCCTTCTCGTTCGCCGAGCTCGGCGGCGCGATCCCGGTCTCCGGCAGCTCCTACTCCTTCGCCTACGCCGCCCTCGGCGAGCGCGTCGCCTTTCTCACCGGCTGGTGCCTGCTGCTCGAATACGGCGTGTCCGTCTCCGCCGTCGCCGTCGGCTGGGGTCAGTACCTCAACGAGCTCCTCCACAGCCTCGTCGGATGGCGGCTGCCCGCCGCGCTCTCCAGCCCGCCCGGCGACGGCGGCGTCGTGAACATCCCCGCCGTCGTCGTGATACTGCTCGCCGCGCTGCTGCTGGTGCGCGGGGTCCGGGAGAGCGCCCGCGCCACCGCCGTCATGGCCGTCGTGAAGATCGCCGTACTGATCCTCTTCTGCGCCATCGCGTTCACGGCCTTCACCTCGGACAACCTCTCGCCGTTCGCCCCGCACGGCCTGGCGGGCATCACCTCGGGAGCCTCGCTCGCCTTCTTCTCGTACATCGGCTTCGACGCGATCACCACGGCCGGCGAAGAGGTCAAGGACCCGCGCAGGAACGTCCCGCTGGCGATCATGGTGTGCCTCGGCATCGTCACGCTGCTGTACTGCCTGGTCGCGATCGCCGCCATCGGCGCGATGTCCGCCGCCGACGTCGCGTCGCAGCCCGCCGCGCTCTCGCTCATCGTCAACCGGGTCACGGACTCGACGCTCGGCGGCGGCGTCATCGCCTTCGGCGCGGTCGTCGCCATCGCGTCCGTCGTCCTCGCCGTGATGTACGGGCAGACCCGCGTCCTGATGTCGATGTCCCGCGACGGCCTCGTCCCGCGCGTCTTCGAGCACGTCTCGCCGAAGACCTCGACGCCCGTCGCCAACACCTGGATCGTCGCCGCGGTCTTCGCGGTACCGGCCGCCGTCGTGCCGCTCGACGTCGTGATCAACCTGACGACCATCGGCACCCTGGCGGTCATGGCCGTGGTGAACGTCGCCGTCGTCGCGCTGCGCCGCCGCAACCCGGACCTGCGGCGCTCCTTCCGGGTCCCCCTCTACCCGGTGAGCCCGGTGCTGGGCGTGGCCTTCTGCCTCTACCTGATGTACGGGACCGGCTGGACGACATGGGTCCGGTTCGCGGTGTTCCTGGCGGCCGGCGCGCTGGTGTACGCCCTCTACGGACGCCGTCACTCCCGTCTCGTCAGTACGCGGGAGCAGGCAGCGCGGGAAGTGTGAACCAGACGGCCTTGCCGTACTCGGTGCGGCGGTGTCCGCAGGCCGAGCTGAGCATGCGGATGAGCAGCAGCCCGCGGCCGTGCTCCTGCCAGGGGTCGGGCGGCCGTATGTCCGCCGCCGATTCCAGATGGCCCGGCGGCCCCGGGTCGCGGTCGTGCACCTCGACCTGGCAGCCGGCCGGCGACAGCTCCACCACCAGCTCTATGGGCTGCTCCCCGCTCGTGTGCTCCACGGCGTTGGCGACGAGTTCGGCGGTGAGCAGCTCTGCCGTGTCGGTGGTGTCCGCGGAGGCTTCTGGCGCCGAGGTGTCCGAGAGAGCGGTACGGATCAGGGCGCGCGCGATCGGCACTGCGGCAGTGGTGTGCGGCAGTGTGACGCGCCAGGTGGCGGGTCGTGCGGTTTCCAGCACGGCGTAATGCCCCTTCCGGGGTGCAAGCAGTCGTTCGTTAAACCATACGGACTCCGAAAACCATACGGACTCCGATGACGTGGTGCGTAGTGCTGCCCGACCACCGGGCGCGGGACCTCCGCCCCGGCCGACCGGGGCGGAGGTCCCGCAAGGGATGTTGCGTTCTCGTGACGATGGTCATGGACAAGTGATACCTTCGAGTGGCAGGTACAGCAGCACAGGCGCGAGCGCACGGCACAGACAGCAGGCCGCCGGCCGAAGGAGCCCCGCCCCGTGAGCCCCTTTCCCAGCTCAGCTCCCCGTACCAAGCAGTGGCAGCATCTGCGGCTGACCGTCGAGGACGGCGTGGCCACCGTCACTCTCGCCCGGCCCGAGAAACTCAACGCGCTCACCTTCGGCGCGTACGCCGATCTGCGCGACCTCCTCGCCGAGCTGTCCCGCGAGCGCGCCGTGCGCGCCCTGGTCCTCGGCGGTGAGGGCCGCGGCTTCTGCTCGGGCGGCGACGTCGACGAGATCATCGGTGCCACGCTCTCCATGGACACGGCGCAGCTCCTCGACTTCAACCGGATGACCGGACAGGTCGTACGGGCGCTGCGCGAGTGCCCCTTCCCGGTGATCGCCGCCGTGCACGGGGTGGCGGCGGGCGCAGGCGCCGTCCTCGCCCTCGCCGCGGACTTCCGGATCGCCGACCCCTCCGCCCGGTTCGCCTTCCTCTTCACCCGGGTCGGCCTCTCGGGCGGTGACATGGGCGCGGCGTACCTGCTGCCGCGGGTCGTCGGGCTCGGGCACGCCACCAGGCTGCTGATGCTCGGCGAGCCGGTGCGCGCCCCCGAGGCGGAGCGGATCGGCCTGATCAGCGAGATGGCGGGCGAGGGGCAGGCGGACACCCGCGCCGCCGAGCTGGCCCGCCGCCTCGCCGACGGCCCGGCCCTCGCGTACGCGCAGACCAAGGCGCTGCTCACCGCCGAGCTGGACATGCCGCTCGCCGCCGCCGTCGAGATGGACGCGGCCACCCAGGCACTGCTGATGAACGGCGACGACTACGCCGAGTTCCACGCGGCCTTCACCGAGAAGCGCCCCCCGAAGTGGCGGGGGCGCTGACGATGCGCCGGCCGCTGCGCGTGGCCGTGGTGGGCGGCGGTCCCGGCGGGCTCTACGCCGCCGCCCTCCTCAAGCGGCTCGGCCCCGCGCGCGAGGTCACCGTCTGGGAGCGCGGCGCCCCCGACGACACCTTCGGCTTCGGCGTCGTCCTCTCCGACGAGACGCTCGGCGGCATCCAGCACGCCGACCCCGTGGTCCACCGCGCGCTCCAGGAGGAGTTCGTACGGTGGGACGGCATCGACATCGTCCACCGCGGCCGGACCCTGACCTCCGGCGGCCACGGTTTCGCCGCCCTCGGCCGCCGCCGGCTCCTGGAGATCCTGCACGAGCGCTGCCGCTCGCTCGGCGTCGGCCTGCGCGTCCGCGAGGAGGCGCCGCCCGCCGCCGAACTCTCCGCGGCGTACGACCTGGTGGTCGCCGCGGACGGTGTGCACAGCCTCACCCGTGCGGCGTACGCCGATGTCTTCGCGCCCCGCGTCACCACCCACCGCTGCCGCTACATCTGGCTCGCCGCCGACTTCGCCTTCGACGCCTTCCGCTTCGAGACAGCCGAGACCGAACACGGCGTCATGCAGCTCCACGGTTACCCCTACACGAAGAACGCGTCGACCGTCATCGTCGAGATGCGCGAGGAGGTCTGGCGGGCCGCCGGTCTCGACCGCTGCGGCGAGGCCGAATCCACGGAGCGCTGCGCCGCGTTCTTCGCCGGCGCGCTCGGCGGCCGCCCCCTGCGCTCCAACTCCTCCTCCTGGGCCGCCTTCCGCACCGTCGTCAACGACCGCTGGAGCCACGGCAACACGGTCCTGCTCGGCGACGCCGCCCACACCGCCCACTTCTCCATCGGCTCGGGCACCAAGCTCGCCGTCGAGGACGCCCTGGCGCTGGCCGCGTGCGTCGAGGAGCAGCCCGACCTGCCGTCCGCCCTGGCGGCGTACGAGAGCGAGCGCCGCCCCGTCGTCGCCTCCACGCAGCGCGCGGCCGCCGCCAGCCTGCGCTGGTTCGAGGAACTCGGCACGTATCTCGACCAGCCGCCGCGGCAGTTCGCCTTCGGCCTGCTCACCCGCAGCCGCCGCGTCACCCACGACAACCTGCGGCTGCGCGACCCCGCCTTCACGGAGACCGTCGAGGACGGCTTCGGCTGCCCGCCCGGCACACCCCCGATGTTCACCCCCTTCCGGCTGCGCGGCCTGACCCTGCGCAACCGGGTCGTCGTATCGCCCATGGACATGTACTCGGCCCTCGACGGCGTCCCCGGCGACTTCCACCTCGTCCACCTGGGCGCGCGGGCGCTCGGGGGCGCGGGGCTGGTGATGACCGAGATGGTGTGTGTCAGCCCCGGGGGCCGCATCACCCCGGGCTGCACCGGCCTCTACACCCCCGGCCAGGCCGCCGCCTGGCGCCGGATCACCGACTTCGTGCACCGGCAGTCACCGGGCACGGCCGTCGGCGTCCAGCTCGGCCACTCGGGGCGCAAGGGCTCGACGCGGCTGATGTGGGAGGGCATCGACCAGCCGCTGGAGGACGGCAACTGGCCCGTGTCCGCCGCCTCCCCGCTGCCGTACCGCGCGGGCGTCAACCAGGTCCCGCGCGAACTCGACGCGGACGGACTCGCCGTCATACGCGAACAGTTCGTGTCGGCGGCGCTGCGGGCGGCCGAAGCCGGCTTCGACCTGCTCGAACTCCACTGCGCACACGGCTACTTGCTCTCCGGTTTCCTCTCCCCTCTCACCAACCGGCGGACCGACGCGTACGGCGGTTCCCCCGCCGGCCGCCTCCGCTTCCCCCTGGAGGTCTTCGACGCCGTGCGGGCCGTCTGGCCGGACGACCGGCCGATGACGGTCCGCATCTCCGCCACCGACTGGGCGGACGGCGGCACCACGGGCGAGGACGCGGTGGAGATCGCCCGTGCCTTCGCCGCGCACGGCGCCGACGCGATCGACGTCTCGACCGGGCAGGTCGTGTCCGACGAAGCCCCCGAGTACGGCCGTTCGTACCAGACGCCGTACGCCGACCTCATCCGCAACACCCTGGGCGTGCCGGTCGTCGCGGTCGGCGCGATCTCGTCCTGGGACGACGTCAACTCACTGCTGCTGGCGGGCCGTGCGGACCTGTGCGCGCTGGCGCGCCCGCACCTCTACGACCCGCACTGGACGCTCCACGCGGCGGCCGAGCAGGGCTACACGGGTCCGGGCGCGCCGTGGCCCCTGCCGTACCGGGCGGGCAGCCGGACCCCGCCGACCGGGCGCACGGACGCGCCGAAGCCGAGGCTGAACGGGATCTGAACCGGATGGGCCGGAAACCCGCCGCGGGACGACCCCGGATCCCTGCCCGCTCCGGATGACGGCGTCAGCCGTGCGGCGGGGAGGCGGCGGGCCACGCGGTGGGCAGGCGGGCGCAGTGGCGGCAGGCGCGGGCCGAAGCCGCCACCGCGGCGTGCGAGGCGAACGCGAGCAGCGGCCGGCCCGTGGTCGGGGCGACGGCGGTGGCGAGCGCGAGCGGTTCCACGGCGGCCCGTCCGACCGTGCTCACCGGCATCTGCGACGTCCCCCGGGCGGTCGTCGCCGTCCTGGTGATCGTCCGCCCCGGCTCCGCCACGAGCGCGTGTCCCCCGGGCGGCCCCGTCCGCCCCGATCGCCGCGGTACCGGTGGCGGTGTGCCCGCGCCCTACCCCGCCGTCGCGATCTCCACCCGGTCCGCCACCGCGCGGTAGCCGATGCGCCGGTACACCCCGTTGCTCGTCGGATTCGCGAGGTCCGTGAAGAGCAGCACCTCGTCCGCCCCCGCGTCCCGCGCCGCCCCGCTCACCGCGGCCGTGACCGCCGCCGCGTACCCGCGCCCGCGCCGCTCCGGCGGCGTGTAGACCGGCGCGACACGCACCGCGCCCGCGGCGGGACGGGAGACGCCCGCCATCGACACCGGGACGCCGTCGCGCTCCCACAGGGTCAGGCCGCCGTAGGCGATGCGGTCGTCGACCGCCCGCCCGGCCCCCGAGCCGGTACGGCCGGCGCCGATGTCCTCGTGGAAGGCATCGGCCCACTCCACCAGGAGCTTCCGGTCGGCCGCGGTCGCCACCCGCGCGCGGCCCGGCGGCGCGGGGTCCGGCGGGGTCAGCTCCCCGAGCCGGTACAGCCGCTGCTCCACCAGGGTGGTGACCTCCACGCCGGTACGGCGCCATTCGGCCGCCAGTGCCTCGGCCGTGCCCCGCTCCGCGCTGACCGCCGGGCCGCCGAACGTCACGCACGCCCCGGCCAGCGGCGCCACCGCCTCCGCCGGCACGGTCCCCACCAGCATCGCGTGCGGCGGCGTCCACAGCAGCGCACCGTCCACCCGGCCGTCCGCGCCGCGCCACCAGCCGTACCGGGGGGTGCCTTCGCCGTACGCGTCGCTGCCGCGCCGCCTCAGCGTCCCGGCGACCGTGAGCAGCAGTGTGTTCTCCGCGGGCCGGGCGGCGACGGCGGCGCCCGCGGCGGCCAGGTACTCGTCGAGGTCTTCGCTGAAGGTCCAGGTCATGCCCCATGCTGCCGGGCGGCACCGGGGTCCGTCACCCGCTTTTCGTCCCCCGCCTCCCGGTCAGGCGCCGCCGCCGCGTACGAACTCCGCCCCCGCGTCGCGCAGCCGCGCGTGCAGCCCCGCGAAGACCTCCGCCGAGCGCACCCCCGGCCAGTCCGCCGGCAGCAGCTCGGCCGGAAGGCCGGGGTCGGCGTACGGAAGGCGGCGCCAGGAGTCGAGGGCCAGGAGATAGTCCCGGTAGGCCTCCCGCGGATCCGGCGCCGCGTCGCCCCGGGCCGCCCACGACCGCAGCACCGGCTCGTGCAGATCCAGGAACTGCTCGTGCTGCTTGGCGATCGCCGCCAGGTCCCACCAGCGCGCCACCGCCTCCTCCGTCGCGGTGAAGCCGAGGTGCTCCCCGCGGAACAGATCGACGTACGGGGCGAGCTGGAGGCGCTCCAGCGTGTGCCGGGTCTCCTCGTACAGCCCCGCCGGCGCGATCCACACGCCCGGCGCCGCCGCCCCGAAGCCCAGGCGGGCGAGGCGGGAGCGCAGCACGTGCCGCTTGGCGCGCTCGGCCTCGGGGACCGAGAAGACGGCGAGCACCCAGCCGTCGGACAGCCGTGGCGCGGGACGGTCGTAGATGCGGCGGTCGCCGTCGACGAGGAGCTGGTGGGCGTCGCCGGACAGCGCGTAACCGGCGGCGCCCTCCGGCGTACGGGCGGCCACGAGCAGCCCGCGGCGCTTGAGCCGGGAGACCGACGAGCGCACCGACGGCGCGTCGACCCCGACGGCGGCCAGCAGCCGGATCAGCTCGGCCACCGGCATGGGATCCCCCGGCACGGACTCCGCGCCCACGCCGGGAGTGCGTCCGTACGCGCCGTAGAGGGAGACGATCAGGGAACGGGGGGTGTGCTGCTCGGCCACGTGATCACTCTACGGCCGTCACCCTGCGGCCGCCCGCAGCCGGAAGCGCTGGAGCTTGCCGGTCGGCGTGCGGGGGAGGGCGTCCAGGAAGACGATGTCGCGCGGACACTTGTACGGCGCCAGCTCGGCCTTGACGAAGTCGCGCAGCAGCGCCGCCGTCGCCTCCCCGCGCGCCGCCTCGTCACGCAGCACGGCATACGCCACCACCACCTGGCCGCGCAGTTCGTCGGCCCGTCCCACCACCGCCGCCTCCACCACATCGGGATGGCGCAGCAGCGCGTCCTCGACCTCCGGTCCCGCGATGTTGTACCCGGCCGAGATGATCATGTCGTCGGCGCGGGCGACGTAGCGGAAGTAACCGTCGCCGTCGCGGACGTAGGTGTCGCCGGTGAGGTTCCAGCCGTCTCGCGCGTACTGCGTCTGCCGGTCGTCCGCGAGGTAGCGGCAGCCCACGGGCCCGCGCACCGCCAGCAGCCCCGGTTCGCCGTCGGGCACGGGACGGCCCGACCCGTCGACCACCCGCGCCTCCCAGCCCGGCACGGGCACGCCCGTCGTGCCCGGCCTGACCGCCTCGTCCGCCGCCGAGATGAAGATGTGCAGCAGCTCGGTCGCGCCGATGCCGTTGATGATGCGCAGCCCGGTGCGCTCGTACCAGGCCTGCCAGGTGGCGGCGGGCAGGTTCTCGCCGGCCGAGACGCAGCGGCGCAGGGCGCGCAGGTCGTGCGCGCCCACGTCGTCCAGCATCGCCCGGTACGCCGTCGGCGCGGTGAACAGCACCGACACCCGGTGCTCGGCGAGGGCGGGCAGCAGCTGCCTGGGCCCCGCCTGTTCGAGCAGCAGCGCCGAGGCGCCCGCCCGCATAGGGAAGATCACCAGACCGCCGAGCCCGAACGTGAAACCGAGCGGCGGACTGCCCGTGAAGACGTCGTCGGGCCCGGGCTTCAGCACATGGCGGGAGAAGGTGTCGGCGACGGCCAGCACATCGCGGTGGAAGTGCATGCAGCCCTTGGGCCGACCGGTGGTCCCCGAGGTGAAGGCGATCAGCGCGACATCGTCGGCCGACGTCCGGACGGCGTCGTACCGGGGCGGCTTGCCCTCCGCCGCCCGCAGCAGGTCGTCGGGCGCGTCGCCGCCGTACGCCACGACGCGCATCCCCGGCGCCTCGGCCTTCACGAGGTCGTCGACGGCCCGTACGTCGCACAGGGCGTGGCTGACCCGCGCGATCTCGCACATGGTCGCCAGCTCGGCCGCCCGCTGCTGCGCCAGCACCGTCACCGCCACCGCGCCCGCCTTCATCACCGCGAGCCAGCAGGCCGCCAGCCACGGTGTGGTGGGTCCGCGCAGCAGGACACGGTTGCCGGGCACGACGCCCAGGTCGGTGGTGAGGACGTGCGCGATCCGGTCGACGCGGCCGAGCAGTTCGCCGTACGTCCAGACCTCGCCCGTGCCGGTGCGGAAGGCGGGCCGGTCCGGGCCGAAGCGCTCGACCGTACGGTCCAAGAGCTCCGCCCCGCAGTTGAGGCGGTCGGGATAGCGCAGCTCAGGACGGTCGAGGAGCAGCCGCGGCCACTGATGGGCCGGCGGCAGCCGGTCGCGGGGAAAGGTATCGACGTGCGCTGAGGTCTTCAGCTCCATGACGGGATCGCCCCCTTGTCGCCTCCTGAGCGTATCGTTCGGGTGACGACAGTCAACGGTCCGCGATAAAAGTGAGGTGCGGGGACATGCCGGGATTCGCGCTGGAACCTCAGCAGCAGGAGTGGTGCGAGCGACTGCGCACGCTGGCCGCCGACCATCTGCGTCCTCTCGCGGAGAAAGGCGAACCGGGCAGGGTGAACCGCCCTTTGATCGCCGCCCTCGGGGAACACGGCCTGCTGCGGCGCCTGTTCGGCTCCGGCGCGCTCGACCTCTGTCTGATGCGCGAATCCCTCGCCCGTGCCTGCACCGAGGCCGAGACCGCCCTCGCCCTGCAAGGGCTCGGAGCGAGCCCGGTGGCCAGGTCCGGCACGGACGGGCAACGGGCGCGCTGGCTGCCCGAGGTGACCGCGGGGCGGGCGGTCGCCGCCTTCGCGCTCAGTGAGCCGGGCGCGGGATCGGACGCCGCGGCGCTCTCGCTCACGACCGTACCGGAGGGGGACGGATGGCGCCTGTCCGGTGAGAAGTGCTGGATCTCCAACGCGCCGGAGGCCGACTTCTACACCGTGTTCGCCCTGACCACCGAGGACGCGGGCGCCCGCGGCGTCACCGCCTTCCTGGTCCCCGCCGACCGGCCCGGACTGACCGGCACCCCGCTGGACATGCTCTCGCCGCACCCCATCGGCGCCCTGGCCTTCGACGGTGTCCCCGTCACCCGCGCCGATGTGATCGGCGAGGTGGACCGGGGCTTCCGCGTCGCCATGGACACCCTCAACCTCTTCCGCCCCAGCGTCGGCGCCTTCGCCGTCGGCATGGCCCAGGCCGCCCTCGACGCCGCTCTCGCGCACACCGCGAGCCGTACCGCCTTCGGCGGCCCCCTCAAGGACCTCCAGTCGGTCGCCCACCGGGTCGCCGAGATGGCGACCCGCACGGAGGCCGCGCGCCTGCTCGTGTACGCCGCCGCCTCGGCCTACGACGCGGGCGCACCCGGCGTCCCGCGCCGCGCCGCCATGGCCAAGCTGTTCGCCACCGAGACCGCCCAGTACGTCGTCGACGCGGCCGTCCAGCTGCACGGCGCCCGCGCCCTCCAGCGCGGCCACCTCCTCGAACACCTCTACCGCGAGGTCCGCGCCCCCCGTATCTACGAAGGCGCGACCGAGGTCCAGCGCACGATCATCGCGAAGGAGCTGTACCGATGACCCCGCCCTCCTCGGACCCCCCGCACCACCTGCGCCGCGTCAACCCGGCCGAACTCCCCCCGCCCACCGGTTTCTCGCACGCCGTCACCACCACCGGCTCCCGGCTGGTCTTCCTGGCAGGCCAGACGGCCCTCGGCACGGACGGCAAGCCCGTCGGCGGCACGCTCCCCGCCCAGTTCGAGAAGGCCCTCGGCAACCTCCTCGCCGCCCTGCGCGCCGCCGGGGGCACCCCCGCCGACCTGGCCCGCGTCACCGTCTACGCCACCGATGTCGCCGACTACCGCGCCCACGCCCGCGAACTGGGCCGCATCTGGAGCCGGCTGGCCGGCCGTGACTACCCCGCCATGGCGGTGATCGGCGCGGTCCGCCTCTGGGACGAGCAGTGCCTGGTCGAACTGGACGGGGTGGCCGTACTGCCCTGACGGCGGCAGCTCCCCGTACGGCTCCGGTTCCCCGGCCTTCCCGTCCGTCGCCGGAACACGGTGAACCCCGCCCCGCCCCGCCCGGGATGGGAGGCTGTGCGCACAGGAGGCCGTACGCATCCTCCGCACGCGGCCGTGTCCATGGACGGAAACGAGGACACCCATGAGCAGTGCCTGGTTCGAACGCCCCGCCCTGACGGGTCGTTACGTACGTCTTGAGCCGCTGTCCACCGGCCACGCCGAGGGACTCTTCGAGGCGCTCAAGGACCCCGCCGTCTGGACCTGGTTGTCCAAGAAGCAGCCCGCCGACGCCGCGGGGATGCACAGGATCGTCGAAGGGCTGCTGGACAAGCAGGAGCAGGGCGACAGCGTCGCGCTCGCGCAGATCGACGTCGCGACCGGCGAAGTGGCGGGCTCCACCTCGTACTACGAGATAGAGCCCGCCCACCGCGGCATCGCGATCGGCTCGACCTGGCTCGGCAGCCGCTTCCAGCGCACCGGCATCAACACCGAGGCCAAACTGCTCCTGCTGGGCCGGGCCTTCGACGACCTCGGCGCGCGGCGCGTCACCTGGCACACCGACCACCGCAACGAGCGCTCGCAGCGGGCCATCGAGCGCCTCGGCGCGCGGCGCGAGGGTGTACTGCGCGGCCATCGGACGAGGCCTGACGGAACCGTGCGCGACACCGTCGTCTACTCGATGCTGTGCGACGAGTGGCCGGCCGCGCGCGAGGCGCTGACCGGCCGCCTCACGTGTCCCTGACGGCAGGGGGGCTGATCGACTGGTGACCCGCAGGCTCCGGGCTTACGGTCGAACGGTGGGCAAAGCCGGCCCACCGCCCCCTCCCGTGAGGGCCACGCATCATGACGACCTCACAGCCGAAACCGCCCTCGGCACAAGCGGCGTCCACTCCGGGCCAGGGCGACAGGAACGGCCTCGCCCTACTGGTCATCGCCTCGTGCCAGTTGATGGTGGTGCTCGACATCACCATCGTGAACATCGCTCTTCCGCACATCCAGAGTGATCTCGAATTCTCCACCACGAGCCTTTCGTGGGTGGTCAACGCGTACACGCTGACCTTCGGCGGGCTGCTGCTCCTCGGCGGCCGCGCCGGTGACATCCTCGGACGCCGGAAGGTCTTCGTCTTCGGCGTCCTGCTGTTCGTACTCGCCTCCCTGCTCGGCGGTCTCGCCCAGAACTCCGGTCAACTCCTCGCCGCCCGCGCCCTCCAGGGCGTCGGCGGTGCCATCGCCTCGCCGACGTCGCTGGCGCTGATCGCCACCACCTTCACCGAAGGACCGGCCCGCAACCGGGCGTTCGGCGTCTTCGCCGCGGTCTCCGCCGGCGGTGGCGCGATCGGCCTGCTGGCCGGCGGCATGCTCGTCGAATGGCTCGACTGGCGCTGGGTGCTGTTCGTCAACGTACCGATCGGGCTGCTCATCGCCCTCGCCACGCCCCGCGTCATCAGGGAGTCCCCGCCCCGCCCCGGCCACTTCGACGTCACCGGGGCGCTGACCTCCACCCTCGGCATGGTGTGTCTGGTCTACGGCTTCATCCGGGCGGCCCAGGAGGGCTGGAGCGACGGTCTCACGCTGGCGTCGTTCGCCGTCGCGGTGGTGCTCCTCGCGATTTTCGTCCTGGTGGAGCGGCGCTCGAAGCAGCCGATCACGCCGCTGCGCATGTTCGCCGACCGCAACCGGGCGGGCACGTACGGCATCATGCTCACCCTCGCCGCCGCGATGTTCAGCATGTTCTTCTTCCTCACGCTGTTCGTCCAGAACGTGCTGGGCTTCGGCCCGCTCCGGGCCGGTGTGGCCTTCCTGCCGGTCAGCGTGGTCATCGCGGTGGGCGCGGGCCTGGCCTCCCAGCTCCTGCCCAGGTACGGCCCGAAGCCCTTCATGGTGACCGGCTCGATCCTGGCCGCGGCGGGGCTGGCCTGGCTGACCCTGACGGACGTCCACTCGACGTACCTGGGCAGCGTCCTCGGACCGATGCTCGTCTTCAGCCTCGGCATGGGCATGAACTTCGTCTCGCTGACGCTGATGGCGGTCTCCGGTGTGCCCGCGCACGAGTCGGGCGCGGCCTCGGGCCTGCTCAACGTCACACAGCAGGTGGGCGGCTCCCTGGGCCTGTCCATCCTCGTCACGGTGTTCGGTACGGCCAGTGGCAACGAGGCCGAACGCCAGATACCGCGGTTCCTCGCCCGGACGGGCCCCGCCGAACGCGCGGAATTCCGGCGGACCGGGCAGCTCCCGCCGCCGTGGGGCGACGAGGTGCTCACCTCGGGGGTCTCCGCCGCCTTCGTCGTCGCCGCGGTGTTCACCGTGGTGGCCGCGGTCATCGCGCTGTTCGCCGTCCAGGTGCGCCCGTCCGACCTGGAGCGCCTCCAGGGCGGCCGCGGGACCGGTTCCTGAGCCCGGCCCTTGGCGTCGGCCTCCGGGCCGGGGCCGGCGCACCCCGACGGCGGCCCTCCGCTCCGGTCTCCGGCGCGTCCGGAGTTTCCGGCGGCTGCTGGGGGATACCCGTTTTTGGTGATCCTCCGCTCCTACCGACGGAAAAGGGAAGCCGATGCGCGCACTGACCGTCCGCCCGCATGCGAAGGATTCGCTGGAAGTCCGCGACCTGCCCGCGCCGGTGCCCCAGGAGGGGCAGCTGCTGGTCGACGGTCTCGCGGTGGGGGTCTGCGGGACGGACAAGGAGATCGTCGAGGGCGGTTACGGCTGGGCGCCCCCGGGCCGTGACTGGCTGGTGCTGGGGCACGAGTCGCTCGGACGGGTCCGCCAGGCACCGCCGGGCAGCGGGTTCTCGGCCGGCGACCTGGTCGTCGGGGTGGTCCGCCGGCCCGATCCGGAGCCGTGCGGCGCCTGCGCGCGCGGTGAGTTCGACATGTGCCGCAACGGCCGGTACACCGAGCGCGGCATCAAGCAGATCGACGGTTACGGCTCGCAGGTGTGGTGCGTGGAGGCGGAGTACGCGGTCAAACTCGACGCACGCCTCGAACGGGTGGGGACGCTGCTGGAGCCGACGACCGTGGTGGCCAAGGCGTGGGAGCAGGTGGAACGGGTCGGCGGCAGGTCCTGGTTCGAGCCGCAGCGCGTGCTGGTGACGGGGGCCGGCCCGATCGGGGCACTGGCCGCCCTGCTGGGCGTACGGCGCGGCCTGGACGTACACGTGCTGGACCGCGTCACCGAAGGGCCCAAGCCGGCGCTGGTGGAAGCCCTGGGCGCGACGTACCACGCGGAGAGCGCCGAGAAGGTGATCCCCGCCCTCCGCCCGGACGTCATCATCGAGGCCACCGGAGCGGCCGAGGTGGTGTTCGAAGCGATGTCCGGCACCGCGCCCTACGGCATCGTCTGCCTGACCGGTGTGTCGCCCACCGGCCGCAGTCTGAGCGTGGAGGGCGGCACCATCAACCGGGAGATCGTGCTGGAGAACGACGTGGTGGTGGGCTCGGTCAACGCCAACCTGCGCCACTACCGGCAGGCCGCGGACGCGCTGGCCGGAGCGGACCTCCCGTGGCTGGAGAGGCTCATCACCCGCAGGGTTCCGCTGGACCGTGCGGACGAGGCCTTCACGGCCCAGCCCGACGACATCAAGGTCGTCGTGGCCCTCGATCCGGGGGCCGGATGATCCGGAGCGCGGGCGCGGGGCCCGGGCGAGCGCCGCTGCACGGCCGGAACCCGCCCCCGGCCCGCCCGCCGCGCGGTCAGCGGCGCGTCCTCTGGTGGCGACGGTGCTCCCGCAGCATGGAGCTGTCCGCGAGCGCCAGCAGGGCCAGGACGGCGAAGAGTACCGCGATGGCCCCCAGCGCCCACGGATTCGGAGCACTGCCCCCGTGCGAGCGCGAGGCCCACACCCCGAACAGCACGGCGAGAACCAGGAACAGCGGCGTGTGGATCTTCGCGAGCAGGTGCCTCAGCCTGTACGCACGGCGTGCGGCCACCGTCTCCCCGGCGCTGTGCCGCCCCTGGGGCGGGGGAGGGCCCGCACCGTCCTCGTGGCGCAGCTCGTCCGGCTCGGGACTGTGGTCGCGCATCGACGCCTCCAGCGGCGAAGGACCCCTGTCCTCAGGGTAGTCCCGTCCCGCGCGGACCCGTGCTGCGATCCCGCCGGGCCCGGCGGGTGCGGCCACCGGGTGCGGTAACGCTCCGGAAGAGCCGTCGGAGCTGTACTAGCCTGAACCGATGTCTCACAACGCTGCTCCCCTGATCGTCGTCATGGGTGTCTCGGGGTCGGGAAAGACAACGGTCGGCCGGGCGATCGCCCAGCGCCTCGCCGTGCCCTATGCCGAAGCCGACGACTTCCATTCGCCGCGGAACGTGGCCAAGATGCGGGCCGGCGCCCCCTTGGACGACGAGGACCGCCGCCCGTGGCTCGACGCGATCGCCGCATGGCTCGCCGAGCATGCCGGACGGGGAGGCGTGGTCACCTGCTCAGCCCTCAGGCGGCGTTATCGCGACCGGCTCGCCGCCGTGTCGCCCGAAGTCTTCTTCCTCCACCTCGACGGTTCGGCGGAGCTCATCGCCGGCCGGCTCGCGGAGCGCAAGGGCCACTTCATGCCGACGAGCCTCCTGCAGTCCCAGATCGACGCCCTGGAGCCGCTGGAGGCCGACGAGCCCGGCGCGGCCGTTTCCATCGACGGCACGCCCGAGCAGACGACCGCTCTGGCGCTCGCCGCGGTCGAGGACCGGTGACCGGGGCGCCGGTGGGACGCGGTCAGCGCCGCTGACCGTCCGGTGGCGCGGCCGGCCGTCCCACGGCCGCGTCCACACAGCCCGCCCCATCCACGTCCGGGAGGGCGGGAAGGGCTCCACCCCGTCGGTTTCCGCGTGCTCACCGCATTCGGCCTCCGCTCCGGCGGTGGACTCGCCGGCTACGGAGGCCCCGACATGGGCGGCGGGCGCTCCCCGGCCGTAGCGGTAGCCCTCCCGGTACTGCTCGGCATCGCTGTCCGGCGCACCCGGGCAGGACCAGGAGCAGAGTCAGGAGCAGAGCCAGGAGCAGAAGGGCCGACGGCGCCGGCCTCGCGGTCCGTACCCGCGTACGCGGGCCGGAACCGGCCCGCACGAGCGGGAAGTACGAGCGAGGTCACAGGTACCGGCGGATCGGTATGACGGCCGTCTCCCGCACGCGCTGAGCCAGTGAACGCTTCTTCCACCGGGCCGCGCTGATGCGCTCGCTCACAGCGAGGTCCTCGTCGAAGTGGCGGTCCAGGGTGGCGGTGAACTCCTCGTCCAGGACGGCGAGCATGACCTCCTCGTCGTGGTCGAGAGAGCGCCGGTTGAAGTTGGTGGACCCGATCAGGGAGAGCACGTGATCGACGGTGATGGCCTTGGTGTGCATCATCGTCGGCTGGTACTGGAAGATCTTCACACCGCAGGCGGTGAGGTCCTCGTAGTAGTGCTGGCCGGCCAGCTGGCAGACGCGCTTGTCGGTGTACGGGCCCGGCAGCAGGATCTCCACCTCGACCCCGCGCCGCGCGGTGGCGCAGAGCAGCTCGATGAAGTACGCGTCGGGGGAGAAGTAGGCGGTGGCCAGACGGAACCGTTCCTCGGCGGACTCCAGCCCGACCCGGATCAGGGTCTGCATGTCCTGCCAGCCGAAACTGGCCGATCCGCGTACCACCTGAACGACCGCGTCGCCCTGCGGGCGGTGCTCGACGAACCGGTCGCGGTCGTCGAAGAGGTTGTCGTGACATTCGGCCCAGTTCTGGGCGAAGGCCGCGGCGATTCCGTCCACCGCCGGGCCCCGGACCTGCACGTGGGTGTCGCGCCACTCGTTCTCGTTGCGGGCGTCGCCGCACCATTCCTGGGCGATGCCCACACCCCCGGTGAAGGCCGTCTCCTCGTCGACGACGAGGACCTTGCGGTGGCAGCGGTGGTTCTGCTTGAACGGCGAGAGGTAAAGGGGTCTGCGGAACCACGCGACCTGGACCCCGGCCCGCTCCATCTCCTCCAGCTGGTCCTTCTCGATCAGCCGGCTGCCGAAGCCGTCCAGCAGCAGCCGCACCCGTATCCCCCGGCGGGCGCGCTCGGCCAGTGCCTGGGCGAATTCACGGGCTATGTCGCCCTTCCAGTACACGAACGTCATCATGTCCACGGTGTGCTCCGCGGAGCGGATCCCGGCCAGCATCGCCGCGAAGATCTCGTCCCCGTTACGGAGCGGGACCAGCCCGTTGCCCTCGGTGGCGGCGATGCCGATCAGTCGCTCCAGACGTCGCCGTATCCGCGCGGCGCGGTCCTCGAAGGAGGGGGCGGCCTGCGGGAGGGCGGTGCCGGGGGTCGTTTCCGGCGGGTCCTGTGTGCTGGTCATGGTGTCACCTGGCCGGCGCAGACGAGGGGCGGGAACTGCGGGCCCGGTCCGGCGCGGGTCCGCGCAGCGTGGTGACTGTACCGGGTGGTCCGCCTCCCTCACGACCCGCTCGGCCATGGGCCGGCGCCGTGAGGGTCGGCGGCCTTCCCGGAGGCGCGGGTACGCGCCGGCCTTGAGCGGCTAGAGTTCCGGCCCGACGGAAGATCCGGCAAAGGGGGGCGCTGTGGCCAAGGTCAACATCAGTCTCGACGCGGAACTGGTGGTGGAAGTGATGGTTCTGGCCGGGGTCGGCTCGCCCCAGGACGCCGTCGAGGCGGTCGTACGCGACTACATCGCCCGCGGCCACCGCACAGAGGCACGGGTCGAGTTCAAGGAGCGGGCCGTGCGCGAGGCCGAGGCCAAGCCGCAGGAGCCGCAGGGCTGACCGGCGTACCACGCCCGGGCCGCCCGCGGCACACGCCCCCGGGCCGCGACCCGGGGCCGCGGCACACCCGGAACGGCCGGGGGCCGGGCCCGCGGGCACACCGCGACGGCCTCTCCGAACGGCAGTCCTGCCCGCTCGGAGAGGCCGAGGGCGCCGTCGCACTGCTCACCCGCCGGGGCACCCGGCAGCGACCCGCACTCACCCTGCTTCCCCTCACCCGCCGCGTCCCCGGGGGACTGGACCGCCCTCGCCCGCGGACACCTCGACGGGGTGGGCCGGCTTCCCTCCGCGCAGCGAGGGCGCGGGACCGGCGCCGTGACGTTCCGAGCGCGCCGGGGCCCACACGGAGATCCACGGGCACAGGGCGCCTGTACCGCGCTTGACGACGGCGCGCCATGGGGCTGGACTGGATCCACGGGCAGCTGCGGCCGGACTCCGTTCTAGGGAGAGCAGCGATGACAACCATGGAAACTTTCAATCTTCTGCAGCCGTACCGGATCGCGGAGGAGACGTTCGTCATCCCCTGGGCCCTGGAAGCTCCGCCGGTCGGCCACTTCCCGATGAACTCGATGGTGATCCGGGGAGCCGAGCCGGTGCTCGTGGACACCGGGGCACCGGCGGTACGGTCGCAGTGGCTGCAGGCTGCGTGGTCCGTGGTGGATCCGTTGGACGTGCGGTGGATCTTCCTCACCCACGACGACCGCGACCACGCCGGCAACCTCCTGGCGGCTCTCGCTGAGTGCCCGAACGCGACACTGCTGACGACGTGGTTCTCGGTCGGGCGCATGGCCGAGGAGTGGGAGACGCCGATCAACCGGTGCCGCTTCATGATCGACGGCGATACGGTGGACGTGGGTGACCGAACGCTGGTCGCCAAACGGCCGCCGCTGTACGACAACCCGACCACCCGCGCCCTCTTCGACTCGAAGACCCATGTCATGTGGGCGGTGGACACCTTCGCGACGAACGTGCCCGATCCCATGCCCGAAATCGCCGGCCTGTCTGCGGACGAGTTCCGCGACGGGCAATTCTTCGGCGGGCGTCTGGTCTCACCCTGGGTCTCGTTGCTGGACGGCCAGAAGTTCCGGACAGTGGTGGACGACTTCCAGCGGCTGGACGCCGAGGTCATCGCCGGCTGCCACTCGCCGGTGCTTCGCCGGCCACGGATCGCGGAGGCGTTCGACCTGCTCCGCCGGCTTCCTGAGATCCCGGCGTGGCCGGAGTTCACGCAGGCCGACCTCGACCGGTGGATGGAGATCGCCGAGGGTTCGGTCCCGCCGGAACAGCCGAGGCCCTCGGCCCCGTGACGGGCCCTCCCGCGTCTCCTGGCTGTTTCCCCGTCCGGCGTTCAGGCATCGTCGAGGCCGCTGACAGGCTGTCGCGCCGGCCGGCCGGTGGCCGACGGCGGGGGTCGCGTGCGGCGAACTCGTCGCCGTCGGGATCCGGCGGACCGCGCAGCCGTCTCTGCGCCGCCCCTGCGGACCTCTGCGCACCTCGCGCCCGGCAGCCGGGCGCGAGCGCTGTGGGCCGTCGGCGGCGTCTTCCGCGAAAGCGGAGACACCGACGACGGCCCACAGCCGGCCCAGGGGGACGGAAGGCGCCCTGACCTGCGGCTGAGTTAGATGTCGCGGAAGACACCACGCAGTTCTATGGCCTGCGACGATACGCGGCGGCAGAACGTTGACCTGCATTAATCATCTTTCAGGTGTCTCCTGCGCGTACACGTTGGTGCGGTCGAAAGTCCCAGCAAAGTCCCAAGGGCTACTGCAGCCCACGACCGCGTTCTCTGGGCTACATGCGGGCCATTTTGATGTGAGCACCGTGGAGCGGACGACCTCCTTGCCGCAAGGGACTGGCCGGCGTCGCGAGTCCGTGGAAATCGTCGAAGCGTTTCCGATGACCTCGCAAGCGGAGTGCGTGGCGATTCTGTAACCTGCGGACAAGAGGGCCTGACCTGAGATTATGTGGCGTCAGGCCGCGTTTGAACCCGAAGGCGGACCGTCCTCCCGCAACAGGGACGACGCGCGGCCGGCGTCGCGGTCGGCCTGCTGGGGCAGGTAACGGCTTGCTCTGCCGTGCCAGGTGACGATCAGCTCGTCCCGTGCCCGGGTCGCCGCCACGAAGAGCAGGGAGCGGGCTCGCTGCTCCTCCTGGCGATACCGGTCGGGACTGCTCAGCCTGAAGGTCTCGATGCGCTGATGGGGAATCAAGCCTTCGCTGACACCCGCCAGGAACACCCGCTGGAATTCCAGCCCCTTGAACCGGTGCATGGTGCCGATGTGCACGGTGTCGACATCGCGGGGGCCCACCCGGCCGATCTCACTCGCGGGAATCAGGAACGGTTTGCACGCCAGCGTGTAGGCGAGCTGTGTGACGGCGTCCTTGTCGGGCACGCTGACGGCCATGGCGGCGTACGGAGTTCCGTAGCGCTCGTGACGCTCCTTGAGCAGGGCGGCGATCGCCCGCATCTCGGTCTCCCAGTCGGGAGCACGCCAGTACTGGGGAGCCAGCCCGGTCAGTACGGACCGGTACCCGTCCAGGGTGTCGGCCCCGTCGTCGAGATCGTCGAAGCTCTCACCGTGGACCAGGCCGTGGGCGCTGCCCAGGATCTCCCGCGTCGTGCGGTAGTTCAGGGTCAGCCGTCGGGAGGCCCGTCCAGGGGTGTTGATGCCGAGCCGGCCCAGCACCACCTGGTGCGAGTAGATGCGCTGGTGGGCGTCACCGACCAGGAAGATGTCGTCCGGCCCGGGGGCCGTCATCGCCCGCAGCATCCGCCAGTGGGAGGCCGACAGGTCCTGGGCCTCGTCGACGACCACATGCCGGTAGCGGGGCTTGAGCCACATGCCGCTTCCGGCCTCACGATGGACGAGGTCCAGGCCGCCGTGCTCCTCCTTGTAGCGTGCTTGCTCGACGGCCTTCGCCATGTGGCGCCCCTCGATCCGCGCGGCCTCGTCGGCGATCAGCGCGTACGTGGTGCGGCGGGGCGGACCGTCCAGCAGCGAGCGGTACGTCTGCACCAGCTCCCACACCTTTTTCCGGTCGGCTCGTTGCAGCACTCCCCGGCCTTTGCGTTCCGCGCGGAAATACAGACGCTCCGTTCCGCAGCCCTGCGCGAGGATGACGTGCTTGAACTCCGCGTCGAGGAAGTCGGCGTCGTAGTCGAAGACACCCACCTCCGTGCACGCGCGGTGCCAGAGCGCCATGGCCTCCTCGTCGCCCATGGGCGTACCGAGCACCGAACCGGGATGCTGCTCGACCACCTCCCGGGCGACCTGGTCCACGGACTTGACGTCGACCCGGCGCACGAGCGCGTCACCGCCGAGCCGGTGCAGGCGCTCCCTCAGGTCGGCGGCGAGGTTCGTGTTGTACGTGGTCAGCAGCACGGGCCGGGTCTGGCCCGGGGGGAGCCGGTCGACGAGGTACCGGACCCGGTGGAGCGCCACGACGGTCTTGCCGGTACCCGGCCCGCCCGTGACCTTCGCCGATCCCTTGAAGGACGTGGTGGCGAGCCGGCGCTGCTCGGGATGGAGAAAGAGCCGCCACGCCTCGAAACCGTCCCCGAGCGCGTCCAGGACCGCCGCGTCCTCCGTGCTCACTTGGGAGACTGGGCGCCGAGCGGCCTGCGCCCAGTCCTGCGGGTCGACTCGTCCGTCGGCCCGCCACTGGTCGGTGACGAACGCGCGCACCTCGGACGGCTCCATGCCGTCGTGCAGCGCCAGCAGCACCTCCCGGGTGAGCCCCGGGAGGTTGTGACCGAGCACGGCCTCCAGCTGGCGGCCGTCGGTGATGCGCCGCAGAGCGGGCAGCAGGGAGGCGATGACACCGAGCTCGACCAGCTCCCCGTCGTCGTAGCGGGCGAAGAGCGGGACCGGGAGAGCGGTCGGCACGGGTTCGGAAGGCGAGGCGGCCTCTTCGGCGGCCGGGGCTTCCGCCGGCACGGCATCCGGTGCCGGATCGGGCTCCGCCCGTGCGGGCATCGCCACCACCTGGGCGCTGACCTCGCTCTGGTCGACGAGCTCGACACCGCCGGAGACCGCGTTGATCTCCACGGTCAGCCGGGCGAGTTCGTCCCGTGCCGCCGGCCCGACCCGGACGGCCAGCAGACTGAAGCGGTTTTCCTCGGTCTCGAGGAGCAGCCCCATGCGACTGCCGTCGAGGGAAGCAAGGAACAGACGTCCGTTTCCGCCCGTCTCCCGCAGGAAGACCAGCCGCAGCGCCCTGTTGGACCGGTCGGTGCGCAGCCGGCGGACGAAGTCGCCCACCGCGTTCTTCGTGACCGCGTCGAGGCGCCGGATGTCCTCGTTGGCCTGCGGTGTGACCGTGACCTGTGTCCGGACTCCCTGGCTCATGACCGGTCCCCTCCCTCTCCGGATGCGCTCTCCCGCCGGTCGTCCAGCAGGACGGTGAGCTCCTTCTCGTCCCAGCCGCCCGGCGCCCGGACCTGCCACCCGGCCGCGTGACACTGCTCCATGTATGCGTCGTCGGCCGCGTCCTCGTCCAGGACGACCGCGATCCTGCGGTCCGGCCAGGCGAGTTCGAGCGGCCTGGAGAGACCGGGGGCGTCCCAGCCCGCCTCGGCGGCCCGCACCTGGCCGCGCTCGGCGAGTGCCGTGGCGAGGGCCTCGATCGCCGGGTCGCCCACGTACGACAGTTCACGAAGGACGAGATCCCACGCGGCGCGTTCCAGCTCCGTCGGCACCGCACGCGCACCGTCGGCCTGCGGCGACGTGCCGGGAGCCGCCTCGGCCGCCGCCTCCGGCGCAGCGCCCGGGTCCTCCCGCTCCGCTTCCGGCAGCACGAGCCCCGTGCCCGGCAGCTCCTCGCGCAGGGCCGGCAGGAGCCCGCCGGCTCGTACGGCCGTGGCCGCCAGCAGTCCCGCGTCGAAGGAGTCCAGCTCGCTGCGGGCGAGTTGCAAACCGTCGGCCCGGCCGGTCCCGGCCGGATCCAGGAACTGGAGTACGTTGCCCCAGCACAGCCACGCCTTCCAGCGCCGCCGGTGCGTGTCGCCGTCCCCGGCGACGGCCTCCGCACGGTCGTCGAGCACGGCCAGCGCGCTCAGCCCCTGTGGTTTCGTCCGGCCGTCACCGATCAACGTCAGCGGCAGGCCTGAGCCGTCGCGTACGGGGTAGAGCTTCAGCCCCTGACCGCTCACCGGCGGCCGGGCGTCGCCCCGCAGCGTCGCCTCTATCCACGCGACGGCCGCCTCGGGGGAGGCGTCGACCACCTCCTCCCGCTTCGCCAACGGGAGCAGACCCCCCACGCACAGCCGGGCCAGCGCGTGCCAGCGCCGCAGGTCGGGGTCTGCGAGGAAGGAGAGGAGGGCGGGGACGGCACCGGCGAACAGCCGGTCGATCTCGGCCGGGTCCTGCCGCTGCCGCGCCCAGTTGGCCCGGGCCCGGCCGCCCGGTGTGGCGTCCCCGTCGACGGCGTACGGCGGCCACGCGGCCTGCGCCGACGGCCCGGCCAGGGCGGGGGTGAGGGCCTGTGCGCCCTCGTCCCCGTCCGCCGCCGCACCGCGGCCGGCCCGGGTCCGCAGCTCCTTGTCCCAGGCCATGACGTCGTCCCAGGTGATCTGCCAGACCAGCATGCCATCGGCCCGGAGCCGGGCCCGCTTGGCGGCGTCCCCCGCGATCCGGTTCGTCGCCGCGGAGGCGTGCCACCGGTAGCCGTCCAGGTAGACGGCCACCGGCACGGGCGGCGCCCCGTCCGACGTGGTCTCACCCGCGACGGGGCGCAGCAGCAGGTCCGGCACCGTGCCCTGGGCGTGCAGCGGCTTCTGTGCGACGGACTCCCAGCGGATCGGGGAGCCGTCCCGACGGCGTAGCGTGAACTGCTTGCCCCGGCGTCCGGTCGGGGTCTCCTCGTGCTCCACTTCGGCCTTGTTCGCGGGATCGTCGAGCCAGCGGTCGAGGCAGTCGATGAACCGCCGCTCGAGATCGCTCTGGGCCTGCCGGGCGAAGCGCCTGCGGTCCTCCTCCTCGGCCTCCGCGCGCCCCGCCCGGTCCTTGCGGAGCGGCTTGACGTCCCACCGGCTGTGCCCGTCCGCACCGAGTACGTCGTCGAGCATCCACAGCGCTTCGAGGCGGTCCAGGAGCGGGTACTCGCGCTCCGGCGCGTATCCCAGCAGACAGAGGTGACACGCGCGCCGGGGCCCGTTCTCGCACGGGCAGGCGCGCAGGTATTCCTGCGCCGCCGCCAGCACCGCTCGGAATTCGTCGCCCACGCGCTCGACGAGCCGTTGCAGATAGCCCGTGCCGCCGGGCAGCGAGTCGTAGAGCACCAGGTAGTTGCGGGTCAGTCCGGTCTCGCGGTCCGGTTCCGTGCTCGGGGTGGACCGGATGTGCGCGGGGTCGCCGCCGTAGCGCAGTGCGAGCCCCAGGTGCAGGGCGGCGGAGAAGGACGCCAGGCGTTCCGGCACGTGCAGGGTCGCGGCGGGCAGCAGGATGCGCAGTGCCTCGGTGCGGTGCTCGGTCGCGGTGATCACCCGCCGGTCCTGGGCCTGGACGGCCCGGCCGCGGCGCCGGGTGGGGCACCAGGGGCGGTGGTGGGCGAGCTCCGGCCGTCCGGCGAGGGATTCGGACAGCTCCTCCTGTACGGGGGCGTGGCCGGGATCGCGGTCGGTGGCACCCCCGCACAGCGGGCAGAGCACGAAGGGGGTGACGGTGACCTCGGTGCCGGCGAAGTACGTGTCGGGGCGGCGGTTCGCCCTGGCGGGCCCGAGGTTGAACCTCCGGATGACCGCCTCGCGCACGTGGTCGACGCCGAACGTGGCCCCCGTGTGACGCCAGCTCTCCTTGATCGCGGCCGGGTCGATGTCCACCGCCGTGGCCGTCGAGTAGTGGCGCTGGTTGCGCGTGTCGACGTCGTCGATGATCCGGGCGTCGTCCCGCTTGTCCCGGGAGGTCACCTTGTGCGGGACGATCACGTGGTGCAGCGCGGCCCGGCCGCCGATGCCGGGGCCGCCGCAGCGGGGGCAGGGCGAGGTGTCGGTCTCGGCATCCTTGGTGCGGACGTGCCCGCACTCCCGGCAGACGCGCCAGGCGGCCACCGCCGGACGGGCCTCGTCCTCGCCGTCCTTGGGGCGCGGACCGAGATCGAAACCGTCGATGGTGTGGTGGTAGCCGAGGACGTAGTACGAGTTCCCGGGGGCGAGCTCGGTGAGCGCGGACTCGGCCGGCCGGGTGTAGGTCCGGCTCTCCGTGCGCCACTGCGACGCGGGAGCCTTCTCCGCGTCGGCACCCGCCGCATCACGGGTACGCCTGGCGGGCTCCTTGCGGGTCAGCGCGGCTTCGAGGCGGACACCGCCCTCCACCAGGCTGTAGTTCGGCAGCAGACCCCGCTGGACCAGGAACGCCTGAGCCCCGGCCTGCGCGAACTCCTGGAGCTGCCCCCCGACGGCCCTGGCCTCCCGGGCGAGGTTGCGCTGCTCCCGTGCCTCGTCCTCCACGTTCTCGTGCAGGGCTTCGGCCGCCTCGTTGATCCGGGCGCGCCGGTCCACGAGCTCGGCCCGCTCGGCCTCCCAGTCCTCCTCGGCGTACCGCAGGGCCTCGGCCAGCTTCCCCGCCGCATAGCGGTGCAGCGACGCACGGGCATCGCGGGAGACCCCGGAGTCGGGCACACCGTCGATCTCCGGGAACAGCTTCAGGAAGTTGTCGGCCAGATCCTTGCGCCCGGTCACGGCCTGGGAGAACCGCCGCAGCCAGCCGACCCGCCCGAACAGGGCCGTCACCCGGTCGGGCAGCGGGGTCACGCCCTCCAGGCGCCCGCGCGCGGCCAGGTCGACGAGATGGGCGACGTACTGGCGGCGCAGCAGCTCGCCCGCCGACAGGAAGCAGCCGGGAGGCAGGATCCGCCCGGCGATCAACTGCCGTGGCTCGGCCAGGTGGTAGAGGGCGCGCGGGCTGGTGTCGGCGAGCGACACCATGAGCGCGTTGCCCGTCGAGCGGCCGGCCCGGCCGACGCGCTGGACGTATCCGGCGGTGGTCGGCGGCAGGGAGGCCAAAACGACCGCCTCCAACTGGCCGATGTCGATGCCCAGTTCGAGGGTGGGCGTGCAGGACAGCACGTTGGGGTCGGTGTGCCGGACGCCCTGCCGGAAGCCCTTCTCGACCTCTTCGCGCTCCTTGCGGGTGAGCACCCCGGTGTGTTCGGCGGCGACCACGCTGTACGGCCCCGCGTCCCGGTACAGCTGCCGGTAGTAGTCCGCCCGGTAGTCCCGGCCGGCCCTGCCGGGCGCCTCGGTCGAGGGCACCGCCAACTGCCCCTCACAGCCCTTGAGCGGGCAGGGCAGGCCCTGCCACACCGGCACCCGCTCCGGCGGCACGGTCTGCGTCCAGCCGCACTCCGGGCAGGCCAGCGCCGCGTGCGCCGTCTGCTCGTCGGTCAGCGGCCGCACCCGGATGTGCCCGGGGGTGAGCCCGTAGGTCCCGTGGTCCTGGTTTCCCCGGCCCGCCGCCTCCTGGCCGGTACGCCGGTGGGCCAGGGCGCCGATCTCCGGGTCGGCCAGCCGCGGCAGCAGCTCGGCGAGGTAGCCGGCGGCGAGGGCCCGGTCCATGCCCAGGCAGCGTGCGGCGAAGTCGGCGTACCAGCTCTCCTTGGTGTCGACCCGCTCGAAGTCCGTACGGCCCGATCGCGACCCCACCAGGACGAAGGCGGGCGCGTCCGAGTGCCGGCCGAAGGCCTGCATCCCTTCGGGGCGTCCGCCCCAGACGGGGTAGCGGTTGCGCCCCTCGGCGTTGATGAACTCGTCCAGCCACTTGTGCCGGATGCCGCCGCTGGCCCGCACGTGTTCCAGGAGTCCGCGGACGAACCCCTCGAAGCGGCGCAGCCGTTCCGGCCCGGAAGCGGGCAGGACCGGAGGAGCGGATTCCCCGGCGGGTCCGTCGTCCTCCGCCGCTTCTCCGGGGTCCACGGGCAGCTGTCGGCGCAGGTGCTCCCTGTACAGCCCTTCCGCGAGCTTGGCAGCGGTTGTCGGGTCCGGTAGATACACCTCCGCCGCCACCGTGCGGGTGAGCTCCAGGGTGCGGCCCGCCCGCGAGTTCAGTCCGAACTCCAGCAGGGTGTTGAACGCCAGCCGCTCACCGACCAGTTCCCACGTCCCCTTGGGCAGCCGCTTCTTGCCCGCCAGGAGCCGCTTCACCTTGTCCACGTCGTGCAGGTCGGGCGGCACGACGGACGCGAGCAGCTTCTCCTTGTCCACGGAGGCCCGCTTCACCAGCGCGGCGATCAGCTCGTTCAGCGGCACGCCCTTGTCGGCGAAGTCCGGTTCCTCCGCCGAGCGCTGTGCCAGCTGTTCCTGCACGAGCGAACGCAGCGAGAACTTCCAGGCGCGCGACGCGACGAATCCGGCCCGGTGCGCCGCGTCCTGCACGGAGTCGTTGAAGATCAGCGTCTTGCGCGCGTCGTTGCCGTCGGCGTCCTTCTTCGGCAGCTCCCCGCCGGTGAACAGCTGGGTGACCGCCACCGAGGCGAGCGGGGCCACACCAGCACCGAGGAACCGGATGCCCTGGGCCTGCCCGCAGGCCGGGCAGCGGTCCTGCTTGGCGTACGCGTCCTGGTCGGCGTTGTCGAACCACGCCTTGACGAACACCCCGTTCTCCGGGGCCTCGGCGATCGATCCGTCGGGGCGCAGCACCTCGTCGGGGTCTATCCGGCGCAGCGCCTCCCCGTTGCCCTCCAGGACCAGCACGGTCGCTTCGCGGACCGCCGCCCGCTTCCCGCGCCGCATGCTCCGGCCGAGTGCCTGCCGCGCCTGGTTCGCCGCCTCGGCGGGCGTCGCCGCGATGAGCGCCCGCACCCGGGCCTTGCCGGCCCCGCCGCCCGCGCTGAGCCGGTAGACGTCGTCGGGCGCGGAGACGAGGGAGGTCGGGTTGCGCTCGGGGCACACGGCGCTCCAGCCGGAGCGGCCGCAGTGCCGGCAGTACGCCGACGGCAGCCGCCCGGCCCGGGGCGCGGCGCGGTTCCGGTCCGCCTGCGCGGCGGATGTCACGGAGGCGGAGGCGGCCCGGTCGGCGTCCGTCCACGAGAAGGCGGGCTGCGGCGCGACGAAGCGCAGCACCCGGGAGAGCGCACGCACCCACAGGTGCGTCTCGACGAGCAGCAGCGGCCGGTCCTTGCCTGCGGGTGCCCCCGGGTCACGCGCCACGGAGATCAGCGCGATGAACCGGGCCAGCGCCTTGGCGGCGATCTCCGGGTCCTGCGCCGCCGTCACCCGCCATGCGGAGCCGGCGGGGAAGGCCGCCAGGATCTCCCCGGCCGTGAGCGGCTGGTCCACGTCAGCGGTCAGCAGGTCGTGGGTGAGCGGGTGCGCGAGGAGGCGGCGCCCCATCTCGCGGGCGTCGGACGTGTCGCAGCCCAGCACCAGCCGGGAGACCTCGTCGAGCCCGCCGTCGCGCGCGGGCGGATCGGGCAGGGCCGCGACCTGGGCAGGCGACGGCAGCGGCAACCACACGTCCACGGGGGAGAGGAAGGAGTTCAGGTCCCGCCGGTCCTCCCCGACCACGGCGTCGTCAGGAAAGCGCACTCCGAACACCTGCGACGCCACGTTCAGCATGGCCCGGGAACCGCCCGCACCGCCTTGGTCCTGCCGGTCCCGCACGGGCGACTCACCGAGCGTCGCCGAGGTGGCCACCGGGCAGATCGAGCCCAGCGGCCGCCCCTCCTCGGCCGCTCCGACGACCACGCCGAGCCGCCGCAGCAGCATGGCGACGTCGGTGCCCTGGGCCCCGTCGTACGTGTGGAACTCGTCGATCACGATGTACGCGAGGTCCGCGTCGGCCCACAGCGGGGCGTCCTGCTGCCGCTGGAGCAGCAGGTCCAGCATCTTGTAGTTCGTGATCAGGATGTCCGGCGGATTCCGCCGTATCTCCGCCCGGTCGACGGCGACCCGCCCGTACGGGGAGCCGTTCTTCGTGGAGCTGGCCTCACCGATGTAGAGCCCGGCGGTCACGTCCCGGAGCCGCTCGTCCTCCAGCAGCTCGCCGATCCGGTCCGCCTGGTCACCCGCGAGCGCGTTCATCGGATAGAGCAGCACGGCCTTGATCCCGTGCTTCCCGGCCGCCTTGGCCCGCCGGCAGTGGTCGATGACGGGGACGAGGAACGCCTCCGTCTTGCCGGAGCCCGTGCCGGTCGTGACGAGGGTCGGCTGCGGGACGCGCCCGCCCTTGGTCGTCAGCCGGGCGAACGCCTCTGCCTGGTGCGCGTACGGCCAGAAACCGCCCTTGTACCAGTCGAGGTGCTGCTGCCAACCGTCCTCGGCCGCGCGGAACGGCCGCCGGAGCCGGTGGTACGGCCCGCGGAAGAGCCCGTCGGCCGGGTCCGTGAGGAACTCGGTGAGGGCCCCCTGGGTGTCGGGCTCGGCGAGCGCGAACGTGGTGGTCAGATACTCGACCGTGGTGTCGCGCAGCGCCTGCGCGGCGAGTGTGGGACGCATGGTGCCCGCCGGCCCTCCCCCTGTGTTCTGCTCCGGGCGCTCCCGGACGCGCCTTGCGACGTGTGACGTCGGCCGCGGGTGATCATCCGCCCCCGGTCCCGCCCACTTTACGTCCGGGGTCGGACAGTGGGTCCGGAATCGGCCGGGGTGGGGCGGGTCAGCGGGTGGGGGTGCCGTCAGTGAGCGGCAGCGGGTCCACGACGAATGTTCCCAGTCCGACCTCCCCCCGCGTCCATCCCTGCTCGCGTACCTGCCGCATGGCCTTCGACGCCGTCGCGTTCACTACGCCGAACTCCTGGGCGATCTCCAGGGTGGAGGGCACGCGGCTCCCAGGGGGATACACACCGTCCTGAATGCGCCGGATGATCTCCGCTGCGATTTGTCTCCACAGGGGGCGACTGCGATCGAGGTCCATAGGGTCAGCGTGGTGGACCGCGGTTTTCTGTGCATCCGTAGATAACCGTGGATAACTGCGGTTACAGTGACCGGTGACATAGAAGCGCCCCCAAGGCGGCCGGGCAAGGGCCGCCCTGGGGGCTGACCGAAGAATGGAGCTTCGGACATGCGAAACCCTATCGCCGCGCTGCTCGCGTGGCTGTTGAGCGTGTGTGCACCTGATTCTGGGAGGCGTCGGATTCGCCCGCTGCCGAGGGCCCTGCCTTCCGTCCAGCGGCCGGAAGGGGTCCCGGTCGACCTTGATGCTCGGGCACGCGCCACCCGGCCGAGGTCCCCGTACGGGCTCGGGGAACGGCTCGCCGGAAAGGACAGCGCCCTCGTCCGCCCCTACCTCGTCGCGTACGAGCGGCAGGAGGAGCGCGCCCGGCAGCACCTGCGGCGGCTCAGCCTCGTGATGGCGGCGGACTTCGGTATCGACCTGGACGCCCGCGACGTGCATGCGATGGGGGCGGCCTGGTGAGCGAGTCGACTCCCCGTACGCCCGCGCGGAAACCGGTCCGCCTCTGCGTGCGCTGCTACCTCGTCACGGACGCACCCGTGGTCGTGGCCGAGGTGCACCAGAATTCCGGGCCTGGATGGAACATGTACGCGTGCCCGAGGTGTGCCCCCCACTTCCCGCCGGTGCCGGACGTGATCGACCTCTTCCCGAGCGGGCGCGGCGGGGACCGGGACGGTGCCGAGTGAGTGCACGCGGCGCGGTGACGGTGCTCGCGTTCCACCGTGGGTGGGCCAAGGCACTCCGCGTCGACCCCGACACGTCCACGGCTCCGCCGGATACGCTGGCGGGGCCCACCCTGGAGGTCACCGTGACTACGCAGCCGATCCACTCCGACCCGCAGCCGATCCCGCGCACGCAGAGCGCCGTCGCAGCCGCGTTGCCTGCTGCGCAGCGCATGGAGTTCTACTGCGAGATGGGTGAAGCGACCCCCGAGACGATCGCGGAGGTGCTCACGAACTGGTGGCTGCTCGTCCAGGTGGCAGGCGACCCGCAGACCACGCGTACAGCCGCTGCGGTGAAGGCGGGCACGGCCCCGGGGCGCTCGGCGTCCACGGTCATGCGGGAGCTGCGGGAGCGTGGGCGGTGAGTGCTGAGGATGACTGGTGCGAGGGTCCCGAGGAGGAAGACCCGCTGACCCTCTCGCCGCAGGTCGAAGAGGTCCTCTTCAGCCTCGACACTCCCGCCGACGTGATGTCGGCCGTCTCCTCCGTCATGGTCGAGATGCGCGAGGCGCTGGAACTGGGCGTACTTCCTCCCAGTGGCCGGCCGCTCCCGGCAGTCCCCGGAGGGTATGTGTCGGCCATGCCGCGCGGCCTCGGCCTCGTCGAGTTCCACGAGACCGCTACGGAGTAGGGGGAGCGCGGGTTCCACCTCGCCCGCGTGATCAGGATCGACGACTATCCCGCCGAGTTCTGACCCCGCCCATGGTTCCGTAGTGCGGCCCGCTTGTCCGCCCCGTTCTCCCTGAGGGAGGCGGGGCGGACTGCGTTCGGGCCCGGCCTACTGCTCGGTGGACTCCGGCGGCTCCGTGTCCCCGGGCTCCCACCCGACGGCCCGCATCCGCCGCGTGAACTCCGCGTGCGCAGCCCGCATTTCCTCGACCCGGTTCGCCCGGTACAGCGGTCCTTCGTACCCGTCGGGCACGTTCGCATCGAGCGGGAAGTCCTCGTGGGAGCTGAGCTGCTTCCAGGCGTCCTTCGGCTGCCCGTACCCGTGCTGCTGGTGCGCCTTGGCGATACGCCGTCCCGTCGCGTCGAACCACATGTTCTCCTCGTACTGCTGGAGTACGGGGAACCGGGCGCGATACATGGCGACGAGCTCGTCGGCGCTGATTCCGAGCCACACGGCTACGAGGGCGTCGATCTCCGCGAGGGCGGCGCGGCGGGCGAACTCCGTGCGGAGGGGGGTGTCGCGGTTCCAAGCGGGGCCGACACCTTCGGCGAGCGGAAGTGTGTCGTCGGGCCAACGGGTGGCGGCGGCCCAGGTGTCCTGCTGCCAGATTGAGTCGTAGAGCTCTTCCCAGAGGGGGGCGTAGGCGTTGGTCTGGGCGTTGAGGCGCATGGTACGGAGGAGGAGGGCCTGCTCCAGAGGGTGCCCCGGGGTGGGGGCTGGCATTGTTGCCGCGTCCGAGACGTCAAGGTGCCCGCGGCCTGATGCCCTAAGGGCGTAGTCGAGCGGAAGGGAGGCCAAGAAACCCGCGAGAAGTACGGTCTGAGGGTCTGTGGCCAGCGCCGCACTTCGGACAGCGTGGACGTGGGTTGTGCCCGGAGGCACCAGACTGGCGAAGAGACTTCGTTCCGTGTTCGATGCGATCATCTCTCGCCATGCAACGCGAAAGAAATGCGAGTAGGGACGGCTGCTTGCTGCCTTCAGCAGCGCCTCGACCGCCTGGCCGAGAGCCTTCTCGTCAAGCGCGGCGTTTGCAGTTATGACGTCCCGAGTCGCTGCCGCGACGGCTGCCGGATCGCTCTGAAGCTGCGCGAGCCGATGTTGGTCCACCCAACGATCCTGTGCCGCAATAAAACGGCTGGAGGAACCAGCGCGGCGGTAGTTCGTCCGCGGAATCTCGCCGTCTGCGAGGCGGTTGGCGGCCCAGGGCTCCAAGTCAACAGACGTGCGTGCCCCATCGACCGGCCGCTTGGCGAAAGGTGTCGCGATACCGAAGAACGGTCCCTGAAGGATGACGTCGCTCCAGCTTTCCGCAGGGCCGGAGTCCCAGGTGAAGTAGCCGGCCGTCCGATCGTTCTTCTCGTCGAATCCACGGCTGATGCGGGGCTTCGGGGCACCGAGTCGGTGCGGCCACCTGGCCAGGGCGGAGATGGCAGCCTCTTCAGAGTCGGTGACGGGGAAGAGCAGCTTGGTCTCGTCGGCGGGCGGCGGGTTCTCCTCCCCAGCCAGCTTCCGCCAGGTGGCCAGTGTCGCGCGATCCACGGTGACCACGCGCTTCGCGTGTGGTCGTTTGTCCCAAGCGCCGTTGTACTTGACACCGGGTGCGTCACCCCTGCCGTCGTGCCTCAGCGACTCGGAGAGTACCAAAGGATGCACCAGCCAGCTGAGGTGCTGGAAGCGCAATTCCTGTCTGTGTCCGTAGATGTTCACGCTGAAGTGCGTGCTGTGACCGACAGGGAGGGTGAACAAATAAAGCTCGTTCACGAAGTCTGCGTGCAAGCGCAGGTGCCGGTACGCGGCTTTTCGGAGAATCCCTTCCTTAGATCCGGTCAAGTGGGTCGACGGATGAATGAGCCCCGCCGCGCCACGCTCTCCCGTTGCTCGCCACACCAGCAACATGAACGCCCGATACAGATCGGGCTGTGTCCCCACCAGCTCGGGATGGGTGTCCACCGACGCCAAGTACCCGGAAATCGCTGTCGAGTCAGCCAGTTCCCCCAGGAACGCAGACCGAGCCGCCTCCCCGCCCAGCACCTCCGACTTGCGCTCCGCCCAAGCCTCGTTGCTCGGCTTCTCCGCGAGCTCGAACCACGGCTCGAACTCCGCGAGGACGCCGCTCTCCTTCCACTCCTGCTTGACCCACGGCGGGTTCCCCACCATCAGGTCGAACCCACCCCCCGCAAACACATGCGCGAAGTCCAGCTCCCAGTGCAGGAACCCCTTCTCCTTCGCGATCCGTACCGCCGTTCCGTGCCACGGGAACAGGTCTCCCAGGCTCAGGAAGTCCACCCAGCCCGAGATCTCGGTCATCTTGTCGTCGAGGGTCCGCTCGAACTCGTCCAGGCCCTTGAGCCCGTTGACCTTCGGCATCTCGAACAGCGAACCGGCATCCTTCCCCGGCTCCACATCAACCCGGCCGACGACCGACTCCGCGAACTCGATCCACTCGTCCAGGTTCCGCAACGCCACCTTCCGGCCCACGCCACCCTTGCCGAGCTTCTTCAGGTCCTGCGCCCCGTTGAAGTAGTCCGGCGCCGTGCCGTCCAGGAGCGCGACCTCCTCCAGCGGCCAGAACCACAGCGCGCACCACGCGTCCATGACCTGCTTCAGCCGCCAGTACGGGCTGCCCGGTGCCTCCAGCGCCTCAAGCACGGCCTCCCGGTCCATCACCGGCGCCGACCGCTTGCCGTCCCCCTCCGCACCCCACACCGGGATGTCACGCGCGATCTCCTGCTCCGACAGCTCAAGCCGCAGCCGGACCAGGCCCCACAGGTACTCCACCCGCTCGGCCAGCGCCCGCAGGCGGCCCGTCTGCCCGTAAGAGCCGTCGTCCGCGTTCATACCGGCCGCCGAAGAGGCGACCCGCTTGGCGGGCGCGGGCGCGGCGTCAGCGGCCGACGCCGCCGCGAAGTCGAAGCCCGACTGCTCCCAGATGTCCAGGCCCAGGTCCAGCGCCCCCTGCCCGGTCCGTTCCTCCCGCTTCAGGACGGTCGCCTGGCTCGTCGCGGCCTTCCCCGAAGCGGAGGCCGAAACCGAGGCCGACGCCCTCTTCTCACCCTTCGGCGCCCGCCGCATCGCCGAGCGCCACTTCCGCATCGCCTCGATGAGCGACGGGTCCAGCCACTCCGCCACCGCCCCCGCCACCACGCTCTTCCCGGTGGCCTTCCGCACCGACACCGAGTCGCCGACCGAGCCCCACCCGAGCGCCGGCAGCAGAAACTGGTGTACCGGCCGGTGCACGCCGCTGCCCCCCAGCGCCTCCGTCAGCGGGACCGCCTTCGGCGCCTGGCGGCCGGAGGACTTCAGCCAGCCGCCGTCACCCAGCGACTTCCCCGGGTACACCTTGCGCGCCGCGCCGATCAGCGAGTTGCCCCGGTGGAGGTGCAGCCCGTACCAGGGCGCCCGCATCCCCGGGTACATGGTGTTGAGCCACAGCGAGATCTCCGCCAGCTCCACCGCGGTCCTGTTGAGGTCGACGCCGTACGCGTTGTGGAGGGCGATGTACGCCTTGGCCTTCTGGAACTCGCGCGGGTACTCCTCCGGGTCGATCTGCTCGCCCCGCTCCTTCTGTGCCAGCTTCAGATACAGCTCGGCCAGCTGGTTGACCGCCTCGTTCAGGAACGCGCCGGAGCCGAGAGCGGGCTCGCACACCCGCCAGCGCAGCACCTCCGCCGCCGTGACGCCGGACTTCTCCGGTTCCCGCGGGTCGATGCGCCCCTCGTCGTCGAGGCGGAAGCGCAGCGTCTGCTCAACCGTCGCCCGGGTCAGGGACTCCGGTGTGTAGTACGAGGCACTGGTCTGCCGGTCCCGGCCGGCCAGCCGGTACACGTACGAACCGACCTCGTGCACCACCGAGTCGGGCACGCCCGTCTCAGGGTTGACGGCGTCCTCCTTGACGAAGACGCTGTCGCCCGGCGCGTCCGAGTAGAGCCCGCTGCGGACCTGGTCGGTCGTGATCAGCCAGGACCCGCCCTCCGGGTTGCCGCCCTTGGCGACCTCGTACATCGGCTTCTCGGCGATGAAACCGGTGTACGACATCAGTCCCTCGTACACCGCGCCGAGGTGGTTGATGCTGAGGTTGGCGTAGCTGATGAACCCGCCCCGGCCCTTGCCCTTGCCCTCGACCAGGGTCAGATGGCGCAGGACCTGGTGCAGCACCTTGTTGCGCAGGCGCAGGTCCAGGGGGGTCGCCGGGGCCGGTGACCCGTCGCGACGGGTCGGCTCCGGGTAGTCGATCCGCTGCCCGACCAGCTTTATCGAGGTGGGGTCGAAGAGCCGTGAGCGCAGCGCCTCGATGCGTACGCTCTCGTGGCCGTCGTCCTCGGCCAGCTCCGGGGCCTCCTCGACGGGCGCGCTCCGGTCGGTGACCGTGTTCGCCACCGGGTGGCCGCTGAACACCTTCTCGAAGAGCAGGGAGAGGGACTCGTGGAAGTGGAACCTGTCGCGGGACGCGCTGCTCAGCTTCTCCTGGACCACGAGCTCACGCAGCCGGGCCACGCTGTATCCGGAGGCGTACGCCTCGCTCTTCACCGGCAGGATGTCGAGCTCGGGCCGGGCCTCCGCGTACAGCAGGAAGAGGATGCGGTACAGGTAGCGCAGCGACTCCTCGGTGAGCAGGCGCGGCAGGTCGCCGTGCTCCGGCAGGGCGCCGGGCAGCCACTCCGGCAGGTCATCCGGGTGGACCCCGAACTCCGTGCGCGCCCGCCCGAGCACCTCGTTCGCGATGAGCTGGACGGACTTCTGGAGGCCGACGCGGAGTTCCGCGGTCACGCCCACCGAATGGTCCCGGGACTCGGCGACCAGCTTGGCGATCTCGTCGTCCGAGCCGTCCTCGGCCGGGCGCAGGGACGAGGCCGCGAAGACCGCCGCGATCAGGTCGATCTCGTTGGCCCTGGCCCCCTTGGCCGCCTTGCGGGGGAGGGCGGTGTCCAGGTTCACGGCGAGGTAGCGGCCACGGGAGAACTGCTGCTTGTCCGCGAGGATCAGCACCCCGCCGAACAGCAGCAGCGCGTAGCGCGGGGCGTTGTCCGTGTTCAGCACCCAGGAGGCCAGCTCGCGGACGGTCGTCAGGGTCTTCGAGGCCGAGAGACGGACCGGTGCGGCGAGGAGGTTCGCCGGACCGTCGCCGCGTGTGGCGTCCAAGTCCTCGGCGAAACCACCGGCCAGGACGACGACGCCGGGCTCCGAGTGGGCCACGGGCACGGCGATCGGACCGGTCGGGGTGCGGGCGGTGAAGTGCCCGGGGCGCGGGACGAAGTCCAGCGCCTTCAGCAGGCGTTCGTGCCAGCCGTCCAGCGCGCCCCGCCACGCGCCCTCGGGTGTGCTGTCGGCCTCGGCCTCGGGCTCCTGCCGCGGCTGGAAGGCCGGCGGTTCCGTGTCCGGGCCGACCGCCTTCAGCACGGCCGCGGCCGCCGCCTGCGCGGCGAGGGCCGGTGCGTACGGCAGCCCGTTGTACTTCTCGGCGTCCGGCGCGAGCACGGCCCGGACGTCCATGTAGGGGCGGGTCAGATCGCGAAGCTTCTGCCGGGGCGTGGCCTCACCCTGGCGTTCGCGCGCCGACCACTGCTTGAGGGGGCCGCTCGCGAGCTGCTTCGGCAGGATGTCGTCCAGGTAGAAGGACGGGAAGTACTCGCGCTCGTTGATCAGGGAGTCGAACGTCACGCCTGCTGCTCCTGCTCGCTGTTCATGGTGGGGACGTCGAGGGGACGAGGGCTCATGCGCCGGGCTCCAGCACGGCCAGGACCCGGATCATCGGCTCGCCCGAGGTCCGCAGCCGGGCGGCCGCCCCGGCCAGGCGGTCCGCCGCCTCGTCGCGGGTGGAGCGGGTGAAGCCCGGAAGCAGCTCCTGCCGCCAGTCGTTGACCTGCTTCTCGTACGCGTGCAGCGGGGCGTCGACCTCCCGGTCGGCGATCTCGCGCAGACCGTCGAGTTCGCGGCGGGTCACGGCCACCGCCTCCGGGACCAGCCGCTGAAGGTCCTCCAGGGGGCCCGGGGTGTAGTGGTCGGGCATGTCCGGGCCGATGCCCAGTTCGGCGAGCAGCTGCGGCGTGAGCTCCCGGACGCGCGGCTCCGGCCCGTCGAGCCGGTCGATCGCGCGCCAGGCGACCAGGGTCGGGCGGCCCTCGGCGTTGGACCACACGCCCTGGGTGAGGACCACTGGCGAGGAAGCGCGTGCCGGGTCGACCTGGAGGACCTGGGCCTGCTGACGGCCGAGCTGGACGAGCACCTTGTCGGTGATCCACTCGACGACGGGGTGGAGCTCGCCGACGTAGTGGGCGTCCGGCCACAGGGAGGTCGAGTTCGAGTCCTCCCGTGCTCTCTTGAGGGAGTCGGCCGCGTCCTCACGGCTGAAGGTCAGCTTCATCCGGCGGGCGATGTTCTGGTCGCGCAGATAGCCGGACGGCAGGACGTCGAGCCGGTCGGCCAGGTCCTCGGGGGTGTCGAAGCTCAGGTCGGTGCCGTGGAAGGTGGCGTCGAGACGGAGGGATTCCAGCCGGGCGAGCTCCTCCAGCCCGGTGCGTACGTACAGGAGGCGGTTGCGCTCCGGTGCGGTGTCGAAGAGGCGCAGTTCGTCCACGGTCGGCACGCCTGGCTCCTCCGGAGCCGGTCCGCGGCCGTCCTGCGCCGGGACGGGCTCGTCCTGCGCGTCGGACCCGTAGTCGTCCAGGTCCATGTCCAGATCGAAGTCGAAGTCGAAGTCGGCGTCGAAGCCCGTGCCCGGGCCCGCGCCGTCTTCGTCCGCCGGTGCGGGCCCGGTGCCGAACTCGCTCATCGTCCGCCGGGCGACGGGGAACTCCTCGCCGAGACCCCCGCCCTGGGCGAGGGCCTCCACATCGACGGCCTCCAGGTCTGCGACCGCCTCCTCCGGAGAGGCCTCGCGGAGCAGCGCCTCCATCACGCGGCGCTCCTCCTTGTCCCAGTCGTCCTCCCGCGTGGCGGCCTCCACCGCACCCAGCACCTCGTGGACCCGGGCCTCGCGGGCGAGGACCTTCTCCGCGACGGTCCGGTCGTCCAGGGCGCCCTCGACCTCGCTCCGCAGGATCAGCGCCCGGAACTCCGGGTTCTCCGTCTGCCCGTAACGGTCGATGCGGCCGTTGCGCTGCTCGACGCGGATCAGGCTCCAGGGAAGGTCCCAGTGGACGAGGTGGTGGCACTGACGGTGCAGGTTGACACCCTCGGAGGCGCCGTCTCCTGTCAGCAGCAGCCGTACGTCGCTGCCGGCCCGCGCGAACTCGTCCACGTAATCCATCTGGACCGTGTCCGAGACCTCGCTGTGCATCACCTTGACGGCTGCCTCGCCGTCCTCACGCTTTCGCCAGCCCAGCAGCGCGGGGAGCACCGTCCCGAGCCAGTTGAGGGTCTCGCGGCGCTCGGAAAACACGACCGCGCGGGTCCGGCCGCCCGGACCGACCCCGATCTTCCGGAGGTAGGAGACGAGGGCGGCGAGCTTGGCCGTGGCTGCGGGACCGGGGCCGGCCGTCGACGCCCGCTCGATCTTGCGGGCGAGCTCCGTCAGCCGTACCAGCGAGGCGACCTCCGGCACCGGCGAGTGCGCCTCGGCGCCGGTCAGCGGCGGATCGGTGACGTGCTTGTGGCCCTCGGGGAGGGCGTGACCCAGGCCGGACAGCTTCTTGCGGGCCGTCGCGAACAGCGCCCGGTGCGAGGACAGGAAGGACTTCAGCAGCACGTACGGGAAGAGATGATCGGCCCCGTGCGGGTCCGGGCTCCCGAGCCAGCTCGCGGTCAGCTCGGCGAAGACGCGCTCCTCCAGCTCGCCTGCCGCGCACGGGATCGGCTCTGACGCGCCGCGAGGCGCCCAGGATTCGTGCAACGCCTTGGCCACCTCCGTGCTCACCTTCGTACGGCGCAGCATGAGGTGGTGCAGCTCCGACGCCTTCGGGTGCTGCTCGTCCGTGACCGCCATCGGGTCCAGCAGCCGGACCAGACCGGTGAAGTCCCGCATCACACCGTTGTGCGGGGTGGCGCTCGCGAGGACCAGCGCGTCCGTCTGCTTCGCGAGCAGCTCGGCCAGCACGCGGCGGTCGCTGCCCCGGTTGATCAGGTTGTGTGATTCGTCGATCACGACGGCGTCCCACTCGATGCCCTGGAGCCAGGTCCCGTAACGCTTGGCGTTCTTCAGGGTGTCCATCGAGATGATGACGCGCTTGTAGTACGTGAACGGGTTCCGGCCGACGGGGATCTTCCGCTCGATCCGGGAGATGCCGACACTGTCCAGGCGGACGAGGGGCAGCGAGAAGCGGGTCCACATCTCGTGCTGGAACTGCTCCAGCACCGGCGCCGGAGTGACCACGAGAATGCGCTCCCCGCGCCCCCGGCGGATCAGCTCGCCCAGCAGGATGCCGATCTCCAGGGTCTTGCCCAGGCCGACCACGTCACCGATCAGCAGGCGCGGCCGCAGCGGGTTCGCGAGAGCCTTCTCGGCCGGGCGCAGCTGATAGTCCATGCGATCGAGCAGGAAGCCCTCGGTGAGCGCGAGGCGGCGTTCGATCTGGGGGAGCGGGGTCTTGCGCAGCACGGCCTCAAGGAACAGCCGGCTGAGGCGGAAGCTCTCTGACCCGTCGTGGACGAGCCTGGTGTTCTCGGGGCGCAGGACGCGCGGCATGCCGTCGAGCGAGGTCAGGAAGCGCGCCCGGTGCCCGCGCACCAGCTCGGAGGCGCCGGTGGCCTCGATCACGATCTCGCCGGAGGGGGTCCGGCCGCTGCTGCGGACCAGCCACTCCTCGTCCCGTACCTCGATCACCGTGCCCGCGGGGGTGGGCCCGAGGAGAGTTCGGACGCTGCGTCGGGCATGGCGGGTGGTTCCTTTCGACGGGCCGGCGGGACGCGCGCCGGACCCGGGCACGTACGAGGTTCTGTTCCTACCGGTGAGGAGGGGGCTGCGGGGCCCTTTTGAAGCCTAGACGGCCTGGGAACGCTGCTTGCGCCAGGCCCGGGAGGCGCCCGTGCGGCCGGTCAGAGGCGTCCACTGTGCGCGTACGCCCTGCGGAGCCGCTCGGCGGCGTCCCGGGCGAGGCGCGGCACCACCTTGGACTCGGGCACCGCGTGCGGTTGCGGGGGTGCCAGGTCGTAGCTGGTCACCCCGGGCTGCGCCGGCACCGGCGCGACGGCTTCCGGAGCCGGCTGCGCCGCAGGGTCCACCACGGTCGGCACGTATCCGGCGGGACCGGGCGCGGGCTCGGCAGCCGGGGCGAGGGGCGCCGGGACCTGCGCCTCGGCCTCCAGGAACTCGTCGAACAGGTCGGGTGCCCATGGGCTGTCCGGAGCGCCCCCGTCGTCCACGGCCTGCTGGGCCGCCTGCCGGACCCCGGGGTCCGGCAGATCGGACAGCGCCCGCGCGGGGAGCTCGGGAATCAGCCCGGACTCCGCCACCAGGCTCCGCAGCTGGTCCGCGGCGGCCTCCTCCGTCAGCCCGTGATCGATGAGCAGCTGGCGGAGGTCGCTCGCGATCTCGTCCAGGGACGGCCGCTGCTCCGCCGTCTGTACGAGAATCCGGCCCAGCAGCGGCAGGCACGGCCCGTACACACCGTCCCACTTCGGCGCGGTGGGCATGGGACCGTACGGGTACGGCGGCCGTTTCGTGGCAGCGAAGAAGAGCACGGCCCCCAGCGAATAGATGTCCGCCGGCTCCGTGACGTGCTTGGCGTCCCTCGCCTGCTCCAGAGACATGTAGGACGGGGTGCCGAAGCCGGTACCCGTCTTCGTGAGAGCCGCGTCGCTGTCCCGCTCCGTGAGCACGGCGAGACCGAAGTCGAGCACGACGGGACCGTCCGGGCCGACGGCGATGTTGCCCGGCTTGAGGTCGCGGTGCAGCAGCTTGGCGCCGTGGATCGCGCGCAGCGCGTCGACCAGGGCGAGTCCGAGCGCCCCGTACGGTCCCACGGCCAGCGGGCCGCAGGCGTGGACGAGCTTGTGGAGGGTCGGGCCGTGGACGTAATCCATGGCCAGCCAGGGCTGTTCGGCATCGGCATCGGCGCCGAGCAGCGCCGGGACCCGGGCGCTGGCAACCGTACGCATCGTCTCGATCTCCTGCGCGAACCGAGCCCTGGTCTCCTCCTCGGAGTGCTCGGAACTGTCCCGCAGCTTCGACGGCTTGATGACCTTCACCGCCGCCAGCACCGGCTGCGCCGACTCGTCCAGCTCCGTCAGGTGATACCCGGCCTCCAGCTCGGGACCCAGATGCTCCAGCGGGAGCCTGCGCCCGAGGTAGGTGCGGCCCATTCCACCTTGGCCGAGCACGGCGAGCAGTTCGAACGGGCCGAGCAGCGCCGGGTCCGTCTCCTCGTTCAGCTCGTACACGGCCGTGCCCCCACCCCTGTCGAACCTGATCGTGCTGTTGTCGGCGGTGCGGGCGGTCCCGGAGGGGCCGGACGCACGGCGAAGCCACGTCCGGCCGACGACGCACGCGGTTGCGGACAGTCTAGGACGGGCGGCCGCGTCTTCTGCTGGGGCTGAAGCAGGTCAGGGAGGTGAGCGGCTGGATCGGACTGTATGCTGGCTGAGAACCGACGTGCGAGCCCTGCGCATGGGACGCCCCGCTGCGATCGGGGCAGGCAGCCCCGGACACCCCGCAGGAATGTCGACGTGAGGGCTACTCGTTGCCGCGTCCGTCGATTCGGTACCGCGGTCCGCGAAACGTCCGTGCGATGTCCTCTCGACGAGATCGCGTGACGCACGACGAGGCTCATCCCCGTGACCCCTCAAGATTGGCCTAGTTGGGCCCCGCTGCCGTGAATTCGTCCTTGTGGGGAGCGCCGTTGGCCCTGCGCTGTGGTGTACCCGCGTGGTAGAAGTCTGATGCTGTTCCCACGCTCTGGTCGTTCCGCCGGCCAGTTGCCTTCGGGCGTTAGGAGCCCTCGGCTGTGCCACCCACCTTGTATCGCGACACCGGTTACACGCTCCGGCATCTGATCGAGAACATCGAAGGCGGCCGTATCGGACTCCCCGACATCCAACGCCCGTTCGTCTGGTCCGCGGCGAAGACCCGCGATCTCTTCGACTCGATGTATCGGGGCTACCCGATCGGCACCCTGATGTTCTGGGAGACCGGCGCTGAGGTGGGGACGCGACAGATCGGAACGGAAGCCGGTGATCGGGCGCCTCAGCTGTTGGTTGTTGACGGGCAGCAGCGGCTCACCGCCCTGTTCGCTGTCCTCACTGGGCGCAAGATCGTCACTAAGTCTTTCGACGAGATCAACGTTCGCATCGCGTTCCATCCGGAGGACCAGACGTTCGAGGTCACGGACGCGGCGATCGAGCGTGACGCGCACTTCATTCCGGACATCACCGCGCTATGGGCCCAAGGCGGTTACAAACCCACCGTCCGGCAGTTTTTTCAGCGGCTCGAACAGGCCATCGGCCAGCCCTTGTCGGACGCTGCCAAGGATGAGCTCGAAGAACGCGTAGACAGGGTCCGGGACCTGCACGAGTTCCGCTTCCAGGTTGTGGAGTTGGGTGCTTCGGCCAACGAGGAGCAGGTCGCCGACATCTTTGTGCGCATCAACTCCGAAGGCGTGAAGCTCAACCAGTCCGACTTCATTCTCACCCTGATGTCAGTGCATTGGGAGAAGGGCCGCCGCCAGCTCGAAGGCTTCAGTCGCGGCGCGGTGGTAGCAGGACTCCCCGGTCCGAGCCCTCGAAACGCCTTTCTGGACCCTAGCCCAGACCAACTGTTGCGCGTAGCTGTCGCTGTCGCCTTCAGGCGCGCCCGGCTGCAGCACGTCTACAGCGTCCTGCGAGGCAAGGATCTTGAAACCGGCAAGGTCACCACCACTCGACGGCAGGAGCAGTTCAACCGCCTCGCCCAAGCACACACGAAGGTCCTGGACCTGACCAGCTGGCACGAGTTCTTCCAGTGCGTCACGGCAGCCGGCTTCCGCAGTCGCAAGATGATCACCTCCGACAATGCCCTGCTGTACAGCTACACGATCTGGCTGATCGGGCGCCACGACTTCGGACTGCCGGTCGATGAACTCCGTCCCGTGATCGCACGGTGGTTCTTCATGGCGCACACCACCGGCCGATACTCCAACTCGCCGGAGTCACAGATGGAGTTTGACCTGGGACGGATTGGCAGTCTGCTGCCAGGTGACGGCCGAGCCTTCACCGCGGAACTCGACCGGATCATCGCTGCGAACTTCACCGGCGACTACTGGGACATCTCCCTCCCGAACCGGCTGGACACATCCTCATCGCGTTCACCAGTGCTGTTCGCCTACCAGGCGGCGCTCAATATCCTCGACGCCGAAATGCTCTTCGGCGACCAACGAATCCGTGATCTGCTGGACCCTTCAGTCCAGCCCGCCAAGGCTGTCGGCCGGGATAACCTGTTCCACCGCAAGGCGCTCGCCGGAATGTGTATCACGGACCGGCGCCAAGTCAATGCCATCGCCAACATGGCCTACGTGACGTGGCCGGCGGACGAGCTGCCCAACACCGACGCACCACGCGACTACTGGCCGAGGATCACGTATGCGATGGACCCGAAGGTGCTCGAGCGGCAGGTACGGTGGCACGCGCTCCCGGTCGGCTGGGAACAGCTTGACTATTTCACCTTCCTGGAACGGCGGCGCCGGCTAATCGCCAAAGTCGTGCGGGAAGCGTTCGAAACCCTCACAGGGGAACGCCCTGTGTATGTTCCAACCACCCCGGCCGACATGATCGCCGCCGGCGAGTCCCAGGGCACCGAGTTCAAGGCTAGCGCCCGCTGGAACGTCCATACCCGAGAGGCCGACAAGTCACTACGGCATAACATCGTCAAGGCCGTCTGCGGCTTCCTGAACGGCGAGGGCGGAAACCTGTATGTCGGCGTCGCTGACGACGGGACCGTCCTCGGCATCGAGAACGACCTCACCACTCTGGAGTCGCAGGCCAGCATCGACGGGTACGAGCTCTTCGTGCGCCAACTTCTCGACAACAGCCTGTCGACCCCGACAGCGACCACCGTCCGCGTACGCTTCCCCGAGGTTTCCGGCAATGTCATCTGTCAGATCAGCGTTGCTGCAGCAGGCAAGCCGGTTTTCGCCAAGCCCGCCAAGGGTGGCAACGGCGCCACCGACTTCTGGGTCCGGGTCGGCAACGCCACCAAGCAACTCCACGGCGATGACCTCTTGCGCTACCAGGAGGAACACTGGGGATGAGCGTCCTCATAGTCAGCCCGCCGATCGGAGGGGAAGCGCCTGGGGCTTGTCTCTGGTGTGTCCACGGTCTGCGCACTGCTGAGGCGTCTCCAAACGGCAACCACAGGCTGTTAGTTCAGAGGTTCTGAACGCCAGCAAGCCGGCAAGGCGAGGAGGTGGATCAAGCCGATCGTGACAACAGCGCTCGGCCACAGCGTTCTGACCTCTACTCGATCGAATGACAGGGAAAGAGTTTGCCGTGGACGGACCTGTCGTTCGACACCGAGATGCCGGCCGACGTCGTGGCGCGAGTGCGGGAGGCTGATCGCGTCGAGCCCCGGCCAAAATCCCAGAAAAGTCCCAGAGATGCCACCGCAGCCTCTCTGGCCTTGCATTTATGCAGGTCAAGAGGGGTGCGGTGGAACTTTTCCGGAGGTGCCTCAGATGTCGCGGAACTCATGGACAAAGCTTCTGACGCGTAAATAGCAGCAGGTCAGGGTGGGTGTGGGCAGGACTGGGTGCCCGCTGGCCGTTGAGGGCTGGCGGGTGTCCGGGTCTGCCGGTCAGGCTGCGGTCTCCCTTGGGTTGAAAGTGACGGTGTAGCCGAGCTGGTTGAGCTGGGTGATGGCCCGGCGGGTGGCGCGTTCGGGGTCGCGGCGGGTGAAGTAGTCGCCGCCGAGCTCTTGATAGGCGACGTTGTCGGTGAGCATGTGCCAGATCGCGGTGATGATCGAGTGTTCGACGGCGACGAGGGCCCGCAGGGGGCCGCGGCGGGCGGTGAGCCGTTTGTAGCGGGCGGCGAGGTAGGTGTCCTTGGTTCTTGACCGCGCCGAACGCGGCGAGGCCGAGGGCGCCTTTGAGGTAGGGGTTGCCGGGCCGGACCTTGGTGTTCTTGGTGCGGCCGGCGGACTCGTGGTGGCCGGGGCAGACTCCGGCCCAGGAAGCGAGGTGCTTGGCCGTCGCGAACCGGGTCATGTCCCCGCCGGTCTCCGCGATGATCACCTCGGCGACGTGCTGATTGATGCCAGGGACGGTGTCGAGCAGGTCGAGGGCGCCACGAAAGGGTGCCATCGCCTCCTCGATGCGCCCGGTGAGCTGGTCGATCATGACGGTGAGCTGGTCGTACTGGTCCAGGTGGAGGCGGGCCAGGAACGCGTGGTGCTCGCGGAAGCGTCCGGTCAGGGCCTCGGTGAGTTCGGGGATCTTGTTGCGGAGCTTGCGTTTGGCCAGGTCCGCGAGGACGTGCGGGTCGGCTTCGCCGCGGATGAGGGCTTCGAGCATGGCCCGGCCGGAGACGCCCATGATGTCGGCGGCGACCGCGGAGAGTTTGATGCCGGTGTCTTCCAGCAGCTTCTCCAGCCGCTGGACCACACGGCTCCGTTCGCGGGTGGCGGTGGTCCGGGCGCGAGTGAGGTCCCGTAGTTCACGGACCGGTTCGGGCGGCACGAAGGAGGGCCGGACCAGGCCGTGGGCGCCGAGTTGGGCCAGCCAGGCCGCGTCCGAGACGTCCGTCTTGCGGCCGGGCAGGTTCTTGACCTGCCGGGCGTTGACCAGGATCACGTTCAAGCCCTCGGCCAGCACGTAGTAGAAGGGCTTCCAGTAGTCCGACGTCGCCTCGATCACCACCAGCGTCACCCGTGCGGCGAGCAGATGGTCCCGCAGATCCAGGACCGCGTTGGTCGTCGATCCCCACGTCGTGGTCTCCGTTGTGAAAGACCCCCGCCGCTTCGTACTCGGGGTACGGACACAAGCCTTGGCGTCTTTCTTGCTGATGTCGAGGCCGGCGCAGCGTTCGTGCAGCACGTCCACGGCACTTGCTCCCTCCCTGGCTGACGGACCCGTCGTATGCCGTTCCGGGAGGGCCAGGGTGAATCAGGAATTCTGACGCACGTGCTTCGCAGCAACACTCCACGGTTCCCGTGGACGGCCCCCAGCACCACGCTGACCTGCGAGCTCAGGGGCATCACAGAGGCATCGGTTTCGGCCGGAACGAACCCCACCACGATCCCGAACCGAGACCAGCCCGCGTCAGGGCAGACAGAAGCACCTCCGGCGCGCGCCACGGGATTTACCACGCCCCCGGCGCGCACCGAAGGTGCGCTGGATCGCTGACCTGGGGTTTCCGATCGGGAGCCGCCAGGGACGTCGACCAGGTGATCGGTGGCTGCCTGCCGGTCGGCCGGGGACACAATCGCGTGCCCGGGAGACGTCGTGGTGGGCTGGGCGGGCAGATCGAGGGGTCGGGGAGCGTTCGGCGAGGTCTCGGCGAGTCCTCCGGGGGTGGTGGGCGCGCCCTCGGTCTGCTTGGTGCAGTTGCCCTTGCAGGGGCCGCACCGGCCGGCAGCCTGGTGCTGCGGGCACGATGGCAGGCGGGACTGGCTCGGTTTGTCGATCTTCTGGTGCTCGGACCAGGTCACGATGTGGAGGTAGCGCCGACCGTCGCAGCCGGTGTACCGGCAGATCAGGCCGGCGCTCGCGAGCTGTTGGAGATCGTCCTCGACGTGGACCGAGGTGTGCTCGGCGCGCAGGGGCCACAGGAGCCCAGCGATGATCGCGGCGTTGTCGCGGTGCCGTCCGTGGTCGTCGGCCTGCGTGAGGAGGCCGAAGAAGGTCCGCTCGGCCTCGACGCTCACTTCGGCGAGCGACTCGGAGAAGAACGCCTCCGGCTTGATGGTGCGTATCCGGGCCATGTCAGCGGCTCCGACCGGCGGCGATCAGGTCGCTGCAGGTGAGGGCGGCGCGTTGGATTTCGAAGGTGTGCGGCCGGGTCCAGTCCGCCTCCGGCCAGACCCGCAGGATCCAGCGCGCAGCGACCGTCGCCGTCGTCCGGCTCACCTCCAGGACTTTCCCGCCCTCGTCCCGGATAGCGGCACGCGGGTGGGGCCATGCCCGGCTCGGGTCGGTGAGGCTGACTCGGATCGTGGCCGCGCCCGGGATCATCTCTGCGAGCTGAGCAGCGAGACGGTGCTGTCGTTGGGTATCCGGGCAGGCCGGGTTGACGCTCGGCGTGGCGAGCATGTGATACTCCGTTGTTCGTAGGAACGCGGTGCGGCGGTTCTCGTGCAAAAGCCCCGCCGCCCGCGAGATGTGGATCGGTACCCCTCGGGGTGTCGGCCCGGTGCTCGGGAGTTGGTAGCTCCCGGGCGCCGGTCTCATCCACCCCTGTGCACCCTGCGGTCTTCATGACCCGCGCGCGCTCATCTCCCTCCCATCCTGACTGTTACGTCAGCCAGGGATCTCCGCCTGTGGGCACCAGGACCATATGGCGACCCTCGGCCCAAGTCCAGCTTCTATAGACCAGCCCTCACCAGCAGCGGAACACTGCAATGGATGCTGATAACGCACAACGTACATTGCAGTTACGCCCTTCCGTCAACTGCAATGGCGAGGTACTGAACCTGACCGACCATGATCACCACTGAGGTGGATATGATGGCCGCCATGACGGAGATCTGGAGATGACCGAATCGCGCGAGCGCACCTTCTCGGAGTTGCTCGACTACCTGTTCCGAGAGGTGCACCCGAAGGGACGCGGCCCTTACACCTACGCGGAGGTCTCGCAGGGCATCCGTGACACCTCCGGCGTCACCATCTCCGCGAGCGCCATCCAGCAGCTTCGCACCGGCACCAACTCGAACCCGAAGATGCAGACCATCCGTGCCTTGGCCGGCTTCTTCGGCGTGAACCCGGGCTATTTCTTCGACGAGGAGGAGGCGGAGCGCCAGCGTGCCGAGATCCAGTTGGTCGCCGCCATGCGCGACCAGGGGGTGCGTCGGGTCGCTCTGCGCGCGAACGGTCTCAGCGCTTCGAGCCTGAACATGGTGAACACCGTGATCGACCAGGCCCGAAGACTGGAAGGAATGCCCGACGAGTCGGAAGCGTCGGGACTGCTCGACGACAAGTAAGGGCTTGGCCGCACACAGAGCAGCGCGTGCCGCTCCCGTCGATCACGTCTCGGCAGGTTCAGAGTCGGTTTCCATCAGCACGATCACCCGGATGAGGTCGCTGCGCATGGGCCGCAGAGCCATGATCCGCACGCCGACTTCTCGACCCCGATGGTGGGGAAGTCGAAGCTTGCGCAGGTCTCCGTCGGCGTGTTCGACCACCTCGCGGCGCTCCCACATCTGCCGTGCGGCCGGGGAACTCGTGAGGATGTCGCGCTCCAGCTGTTGCAGCGCTTCGTGGTCCGGATGGCGGGCGCGCTCGTAGCGGATCTGCCCTAGGTAGGAGCGGGCCCAGTCCTGCTCCCAGTTCACGAGCTGCTCGCGTGCCTCCGGACTCAGGAACGCCCACCGCATCTGATTCGCCTGGTGAGCCGCCCACGGAAACCAGTCCAGCAGCGGTTCGTTGTAGCCGATCACGTTCCAGGCGAGGTCCGTCACGAAGGCGGGATCGGGGGCCTGGCCGTCCAGAAACCGCTGCAGCACCTCGTCCATTTCCGCCGCCGCGCCGGCCTCCGGAACCGCGGCGACCACCGGCGGATGGCCCACCGCCATCAGGTACAGGGCATCGCGCTCAGCGCGACTCAGCCCCAGCACCGACGAGAGTCGATCGAGAAAGTCAGCGGAGTACTTGGCCTCCATGCCCCGCTCCAGCGCCCCGTACCAGCGTTCACTCACCCCGGTCAGTCGAGCCACGTCACGCTGCGTCAGACCCTTTGCCCTACGGCCCGGAGAGGTCAGCCCGGGGATCTCATCAGGATTCACCCGCCGCCGCCACGATTGCAGCAGCTCAGGCAGCGACTCACCGCCACCTTCTCCACCCGCGACCCGCCCGCCCCGCACGTCCATAAGGGCGAGCCTAGGATGCGCTCACTGGGTGACATGCGCCATAGGGCGCCCAAACTCCCATCCGGTCGATCATGGTTCAGTCATTCAGCGTAGTCAGACATAACGGATAATCAAGTAATCAACTACTCAGAGTGCGAACCGTCTCGCGCCCGAATCACCGGCCTCCTACGTTTCCGGCCAACGGCGAGGAGTTGGCGACCGGGAAGGTTCGCCCCCTGCGTCAGTGACCATCCGTAATCGGAACTGCCACTTCCAGGAAGCGTGAGTTCCTGCCTTCTCTTGGCATCCTCGGGGCTTCCGTCCACCCACAAGTTGACGCACCGCCGAGGCCGAAGGGGAGCACCGTGTCCTTGCCAGAAGTCGACACGCGTCGACTGCGCGCATCATGCGAAGAGCAGATCAACCTCCTACGTCTGCCGCACCGATTCACCACCCGCCAATTGAGCGAGGCCATAGCCGAGCTTCGCGGGAAGCCCATCGTCCTGCAGCCGCTGAGCACGCTCGGCGCGGTCGATGCGCCGTGCGGAATGAGAATCGAGACCCCGGACGCCGATCTCCTCTTCTACGAGGAGGGCACGTCCGCCCACCACCAGCGGCACATCCTCAGGCACGAGCTGTGCCATGTGTACTGCGACCATCCGGGAAGCCTGGAGGTCAACGCGGACACGGCCCGCTCCCTGGGGGTCAACCCGACGCTGGTGATGCGTATGTCCGGGCGGACGAGTTACTCGACTGCTGACGAACGCGAGGCGGAGATGATGGCGACGGTCGTCCGCCAACGCATCTACCGCGAACGCGAGGCCCCTTCGCACCGCCCCGAGAGGGGCCCGGACAGCTGGGAAGCTCTCTTCGCCCAACCCATCAGGAGAGGCCGCTTCCGCGCATGACGAATGCTGTCTTCCTCGGGATGGCGTTGCTGCTCGCGTCGATAGCTGGCTACTGGGTGCTCGGACGCGGAACGCCCCGTCCGACCGGTACCTGGGCCATGGGCGCGCTTCTCGGCTCCTTCGCCATGGCCTTCGCCTCCTATGCGCCGCTGTTCAGAAACGTCGCGGAGTCGATCGTGCCGCACGTCGGCCGGCTGCTGAGTAACTGCGCTTCTCTGGGTGCCGCCACAGCGGTTCTGGCCGTTTCCTTCCAGCTCAACCTCGAACCCTCCGAGGCGCGGCGGCGCATCAGGGTCCGTCTCGCCCTGCTCACCGCGTCGGTCGTCACCATGACCGCGCTGTTCGCCTACGAGCAGCTGACAGCTCGTTCTCCGCAGGTCTACGCGCTCTATCTACTCCCCTACATTTCGTTCCTCGGGTTCTCCGTGGTCGACTTCCTGATGCAGGCCGTACGCCAGTCGAAGGCGACTCGGCGCGACAGCATCCGGGGCGGGTTGCGGGTAGCCGCAGCAGGCTGCGTGTTCGCTCTCGTCTACGTCGTCTACAAGCTGACACGCATCGTCGGCCTCGGTCTGGGACTGGGCGACGAAACGCACGCGCAGTGCTCATCGCTCGTGACCTCGACGTGCGCCTTCAGCGTCACCTCCCCCGCACTCGCCGTCCTGCTGATCTGCCTCGGCCTCACGTGGCCCGCTGTCCTCTACCCGATCAACCAAGCCCGCCGTCGCCGCTGGGAAACCCGGTCCTTCGAGTCGCTCCGCCCCCTCTGGCAAGACCTGTCAGCCGCGATGCCGCAGATCGTCCTATCGTCGGCCGAGGACGTCGAAGGCATTTCCGACGACTCCGACTTCCGTCTGCAGCGGCGCGTCATCGAGATCAGCGACGGCATCCTCGCCCTCCGGCCGTACCGGTCGCTCAGGGTGCAGGAGAGCGCGGCGTCGAACTTCCACACCGCTACCGAGCAGGGCGCCGCCGCCGTGGAGGCGGCTGTCGTACGAGCTGCACTGGCAGACTCGAAGGCTGGCCGGTACGCAGACGAAGTCGCACCTCCGTCGGTAGACGCCGCCGCCCGCGAGGATCTACGTGCCGACACACAGTGGCTCCTCCTCGTGGCCGACGCCTACGTCGAGCGTGTCGGCGACGACGGCCGGCCATGAGTGATTGGAACCTGAAGAAATGACCGACCCAACTCAGGACCCCCGCTTTCTCCAAGACCCCTACCCCACTTACGCGGCCATGCGCTCGGCATGCCCCGTACAGGCCGTCCCCAGCGGGTCCGGCGGGCGCCTCAGCTACCTGGTCACCGGATACGCCGAAGCCAGGGAAGCGCTCGCCGACGCCCGGCTCTCGAAGGACACCTCCGCGTTCTTCGCGGGCAAGGAATCAAAGCGGCGCCTCCACCCCGCATTGGCGCACAACATGCTGTCGAGCGACCCGCCCGAGCACACCCGGCTGCGCAGGCTGGTCACCAAGGCGTTCACGACCGGGGCGGTCGCGGAACTGCGCCCGTTCATCGCCAGGGTCACCGACGACCTGCTGGACCAGTGGCCTGTCGGTGAGCCCTTCGACTTCGTGACAGGCTTGGCCGTCCCGCTACCCGTCATCGTGATCTGCGAACTGCTCGGAGTACCGGACGAAGACCGGCCCGACATCCAGCGCTGGTCCGGCGAACTGTTCGCGGCCGGACAGCCAGAGGTCATCGACGCGGCCTCGCACTCCCTGGCCGACTACATGACAGACCTCATCGCCGCCAAGCGCCGACGCCCCGGCAAATCGCTCCTCGACCGCCTGATCTCGGCCCGCGACGGCCACGACCGGCTCAGTGAGGAGGAACTGGTCTCCCTCGCGGTGCTCCTACTCGTGGCCGGCCACGAGACCACCACCAACTTCCTCGGCAACGCGACCCTCTCCCTGCTCCAGCACCCGGCCGAACTCGACCGCCTGCGCCAGAACCCGGACGACATCCCTATGGTGCTGGACGAGTTGCTTCGATTCGACTCCCCCGTCAGCACGGCCACCTTCCGGTACACCACGGAGGCGATCACGCTCGGCGGCACCGACATCCCGACAGGCGCACCGGTCCTGGTCGCCCTCGGAGCCGCCAACCGCGACCCGGAACGGTTCCCGTCACCGGACCAACTCGATGCGAACCGGGACGCCACCGGCCACCTCGCCTTCGGACACGGCATCCACCGCTGCGTCGGCGCTCCCCTGGCCAAGGCCGAGGCCGAAATCGCGCTGCGCGCGGTACTGGCACGGTTCCCGGGCCTCCGGCTCGCCGTTCCGCCCGACCAGCTTCAGTGGCGGCACGCCCGTCTTGTACGCGGTCTGACCTCGCTTCCCGTCCTGAACTAGCTAGGACGTTTCTCTGGATCACTCCCGCAGGGGCTGGGTGTCAGTGCGGCGTGTGAGAGTGCTGGGCATGACGATGCCGGAGGGCCCTGCGCGAGTGCTGCCTGAGATTGGACGAGACTTGTTCGACGTTCTCGTCATCAGGACCGACTTCAGCGACGACGAGTCGTGGAATGCGGTGGTTGGGGAGTTGCGCCGCCCGTGGGGGCCAGGCGGCGAGATTGCCGCAACAGTGCAGTTGGTCGAAGCGCCCGCTTGGTCAGGAGCAACGCCCGACGAGGTTCTTGCCGCCGTGGTGGATGGGGACCTGATTGTCGTCTTCCTAGCTGACCGCGACACGATGAAGTCGCCGGCGCGGGCGTTGTTGGCTCTGTCGACACTCTGGGAGGACGTGAGTGGCCTCGACCCCGTCTATTACCAGGAACTCATCGAGTCGCCGGAGCCCCGTGAGTTTCGAGCCGTGCCCGCCGCGGTACACGGCGTCCAGGCGGACCTGGCGCTCGGCAACGTGGACTTCGCAGAGTACGCTGCGGCTGCTTCCGCAGAGCCTGATCAGGTACTGCGGCCCATCTGACCGCAACAGCGGTCGGCCGCTTCCTCGACAGAGAAACGGATTGAGCTCGTTCATCCCGCACCCCCTGTCGGGGCGCAAGCCGGTCAGGACTGCTCGGCGGCCACCTTCCGCAGCCAGCGGAGCGTCTGGCGCCGGTTGGCCAGCAACACCACGTCGGCGCCGGCGCCGAACTCCTCGATCTTCGCCATCACGCGGGGTCGCATATTGCGCCGGTACGTGGCGACGTACTTGATCACGCCCCAGTAGATGCGGTTGTGCACTCCGTTGCCCTTGTGCCCGGCCCCGTGCCGGAGCTGCCGGGAGAAGATCCCGTACAGGGCAGCCACGGTCGACACGTCCATCAGGACCACCGTGTCGCAGGCTTCGAGCCGTACCTGCAGCGTCGAGTTGTAGTTGCCGTCAATCACCCACCGCGGCTGCGAGACCAGCTCGCGCTGCACGTCGGTGAACTTGTCCCTGGGCAACGCGTTCCACTCGTCGTCGTAGAACGCGGCGTCCAGGTGCGTCACCGGGGCGTCGAGGATCCTGCCCAGCTCGCGGGCCACGTGGGACTTGCCACTGCCTCCGCAGCCGACGATGGCGACCTTCCTCATGGTGCTCCAGCGTAGAGAGGTTGAGGTGATCGGCGAGCCAACTCCCGGGCCGTGCTGTGTCTGGCCTCTCGCCTACCTGTTCAGTTCGGTGCTCAGAGAGCCCTCTACCGACGATAGGCGTCGCCACGCGCCCTGGCTCCCCTGGTGCTCGACGCCGTGCAGGGTGGGCTGCTCTGGCTGCCCAAGCGCTACACCTCAACCCTGTGCGCCAGTCCCTTCCTGCTGAGGGTGGGAGTGTCCGACGCTGGCGCGGATCACCTCGTCGCTGCCCCGCAGCGCCTCTGTCATCCTTGCGAGCCAGGGCTCGGGGAGGCTGCCGCTCCCCAGCGCGCATGCACGGACAAGCCGTTGGGCCGCCTCGACCTGGCGCGGCTCGGCGAGACTGGTGAACCGGTGGTCAGCCAGACATTCACGGGCGGCGTAGCCGTCGGTCGCCGCGGCGGCCCGGCGGTGGAGCTCCGCAATCATCCGGTGCGCTGCATCTTCCTGGTGCGGCTCCAGCAGGTCCAGGATCGTCAGGCCGAGGCGCGTGTCGAAGACGGTCATGCCCTGGTCGGGTTGGTGCTCGACGTAGTCCTCGACCAGCGTGTCGAGGAGGGGTACGGCCGGGCCGCGAAGGGCCTCTTTGCACATCACGTCGAGGCAGCCGGTGACGGCGTTCTCCCAGCGTTCTCCGGGTGTGGTCATGGTGATGAGCGCGGCGGCGTCGGTGGGGGTGTGGTTGAGGGCGGCCAGGACGGCGACTTGGCGGCCGTCCAGCATTCGCTGCCCGATGCCCCGGTGTTCCTCGATGTGGGCCAGAGCTTCCGTCCAGCGGCCGGCCGTACTCAAGGTGCGGGTGCCGTCGGCCAGGACGACCTTTCACAGCCAGGTGCGCACCTCGTGGCGGTCGGTGTCGGTGAGGGTGAGGTCGGCCGGAACGTGGACCCCTTCGAACTGAGCGCTGGTGCTGTTCGTGACAGCGTCGAAGAGGTGCAGCAGACGGTGGCGCCCGTCGTCGGCGGCGCCCGCGCGGATCTGGAGGCGGGCGAGGTTCACCACGGGTTCGAGGGCGCGGATCGCGGTCATGCCGGGCAAGGGAGCGGCGTGGAGGTAGGCGGCGGCGTGCTGGTGGCACATCTTCCGTGCGAGGTCGGGGAGCCCGAGGTCGGAGGCGATGAGGGCGGCCTGGTTGTAGACGGCCGAGGCGAGTCCCTGGTCCGCCTTTGCGGCTGCGGCGACGGCGAGTTCGACCAGACCGTGCACGCGCCGGGGCAGGGGCATACAGGCGGGTCGGAATCGGTAGATGAGCGGGAAGCGCTGCGCTATGGGTCCGTTCAGGTCCATGAGGTCCCCCGGGGGTGAAGACGACGAGGAGCGGGGAAGGGCCGCGTGGTGCCCGCCGGCCGGTCGGCGGGCACCACGCAGGCGGATCAGCTACTGCCAGGTGACGCGGACGCGGTTCAGCGGGGTGTCGAGGACGAAGACACCGGGCTGCTCGTCCGCGGGCGCGTCGAGCGGCAGGATCTCGAAGGTGGCGTCCCGGCCGCGGTACTCGCGGTCCCAGGTACGGACGGTGTCGGCGACCTTGGCGGCCAGCTCATCGCCCCCGGGGCCGTGGCCGATGACGCCGAACTCCCAGAGCTTGTCGCCCTCGGGGTCTTCTGCTCCGAGGGACGCCGCGCGAGGTAGGTGATGGCGCCCTTCTCGACGGCGGCCGTGGCCGAGGGGTAGGGGTCCTCGGTGAGCACCGTGCCCTTGGCGGTCCGGGGGAAGAGCATCCGGATCAGCCCGGACGGCATGACGCAAGAGACGAACAGCTCCATCCACTCCGGGGACTCCCCGGCGCGGACCGTCATCCCCGTCCACTCCTCGACGCGCGGCTGGTCAAGAACACCGGCGAGGGCATCGGCGTCGAGCGCCAGTCCGGCCGGGGCCTGGAGGCGCACGGCGCCGTCCGTGCTGAGCGGCACGGCGCGGCGGTCGTCGTCGGCGATGCCCCGGCGCAGCGGCATGAAGGTGTTCATCTCCGAGCCGACCGACTGCCACCGGCCGTCGCGCTTCACGTAGATGATGGAGCGCGAGACGCTGCCCGTGAGCCGCTGCGGGGTGACGAGTCGGCCGCCTTCGGCGAGCTGGTCGAGCCAGGCGTGGGGGATGCCGTGCGCGCCGACGGTGGCGATGATCCGGTCGTACGGGGCGCCTTCGGCGTGGCCGAGGGCGCCGTCGCGCGTCAGGGCCTCGACGTTGGTGGCTCCGGCGGCTGCGAGGTGGGCTCGGGCGCCTTCGACCAGGTCGTCATCGACGTCGATGGTGGTGACGTGTCCGCTCGGGCCGACGAGGTGGCCGATCAAGGCGGCGTTGTAGCCGGTGCCGGCGCCGAGTTCGAGGATGCGCTCGCCCGGCTGGGCTTCGAGCTGGTCCAGCATGAGGGCGACGACGGCTGGCTGGGAGGCGCAGGAGATCGAGGTGCCCTCGGGGTCGTACTTCACGTTGACCGGGCTGTTGTCGTAGGCGTCGGCCAGCGAGGTGTCAGGGACGAACAGGTGCCGGGGCACGGTGCGCAGGGCGGCTTCGACCGCGGGGGTGCGGGCGTGGCCGTCGGCCTTGATCTGGTCGACCAGGGCATTGCGGAGCTGTTCGGCGTTGGCCCCGGGGGCGGTGAGTGTGTCGGTGTTCACCGTGCTGACGCTATGGGCCGCAAAGCCTGATTCTGTTGCTGACGCGGTGTTTTCACTCGAACCCATGATTGCCTCTCGTGCGATGTTGAACAGGATGTGCTGGTCGGCGGACGGCAGACCGGCACGGTTGGCGTGGAAGATGGCGTGGTGCGCGATGACGGCGCGCAGTCCGCGGGTCAGGTCGCCTTGGGCGGCAAGGTAGGCGAGCGTGGTGCCGACACGCTCGAAGGCGGCGACCCAGTCGCCGTGGCCGTCCAGCGGCCCGCGCTCGCGGCACAGGCTGCGGGCTTCGGTGGTCATCAGGGTCCGCATTGCCGAGGTAAGGCGCGGGGACCCGGGCGTGCCGGTACCGGGGCGCAGTGCGGAGACCTTCGCCCACACGTCGCCCTGCTCGAACCAGTCGAGACCCGAGGCGCGCATCAGGCTGCTCATCAGCAGGATGGCGGTCTCGCGCCGCCCCAGGTGCCCGTCCTTGATGGGATAGGTGAGCAGGTGGCGGCTGTCCTCGTGGAAGAGGGCGTGCGCGGCCGTCATGGCGTCCACACCGCCGAACGCCTCGGTCTCCGGCTCGTAGATGCCGGTCATGTGGGACTGCGCGGTGCCGTCGGCCATCCAATCGTCCAGCAGGGCCAGCACGATCGGGGCGGGCTCGTCGGCGACGTACCGCAGGCGCCAGGGCTGCTTGTTCATGAACCACCAGCCGCTGAGCTGCCCGTCGGCCTCGGCGGCGAGCAGCGCCGGGGCGAGGCGTTCGGTGACGGCGCGCTGTCCCGTGTCCCGGTCGGGGAAGGTGATGTTGTGCTGCTGCCAGCGGTCGGGGCGCATCGAGAAGTCCTTCGGTCGGATTCAGGCGGTGAGTAGGCAGGCGTCCCAGGCAGTGCGGGGCGGGTCCGTGCTGTCCGCGGTGAGCAGTCCCAGCGCGGTTCCGGCGGCGCCGTCGAGGAGACCGGCGCCCGCCGCGTCCTTCAGCAACAGGGCAGCGGCGTCGTCCGGGGCGGTGCCGGGCAGGACCAGCATGGTGAGAAGGGCGGGGATGATGGCGCGGAGCTGGCCGGCGGTGGCCCGGTCGGCGTCGGCGGCGGCACGCGCCGCGATGTGGATCAAACCGGCGAAGCCGTGGCACAGGCCGCTGTCCGTGGTGACGCGAAGCTGCACGCGGTCGCTCAGCGCGTCCAGCAGGGCGGCCTCGGCCTCGACCTGGAGGTCGCTGTCGCAGAGGGCGAGCGCGGCGAGCTGCTGGGCACGGGCCAAGCCCGCGGTGCCGTAGCACCAGCTCGGCCGCCGTGGTGCCGCGGCCGCGGGCCGGCCGCTGCGCAGTTCCTCGCGGCTGATCCAGTACGGCCAAGCGGTGCCGCGCCCGGTGGGCGCCTTCCACTGCTCCAGCCAGGCCAGGATGGTGCGCATCGCCTGATGGTGGCCGGTGACGGTGGTGCCGCGGCGGGCGGCAAGCGCCAGCAGCGCGAGGACCGCGCCGACGCCGTGTGCCATGCCGTGGTTGGCGTGCCCACCAGGGAAGCGGTCGCCCGGCCTGCCGGACGGCCCGGTCGGAACCCACCAGCCCGGCAGGCGTTCGCCGCTGTCGGTGACCGGGTCGGTCAGGCGCACGCAGTAGTCGAGAACGGCCCGGGTCACCGCGCCCGCAGGGTCGCGGCGCAGCAGGTAGGCGCCGTACCCGCTCAAGCCCCGGATGGCGTCGAACTCGGCGAGTGCCGGAAGCTGCCCGGCTTCGATCCGGCGGTGCGCGGCGTCAAGGCGCCGCCGGGCGTCTGCCGTCACCTGCCGGTCCAGCACATCGAGGCCGCGCCGGTAGGAGTCCGGAAGCTGGTCGGCGGCGCACGCCACGGCATGGGCGAGCGCCGGGGCGCCGTAGAAGGGGTGGCTGTCCGGGCCGCCGGTGAAGGGCTCGCGGGTCGAGGCGGCCAGCCAGTCGTGGGCGCGCTGCCAGGGGGCAAGCCCGGCCGCGGCGCGTTCGATGTGCAACAGGGCGATGCCTGTCGGGCCGTAGGCGAGGTGCTGCCGGTTGGTGTCGTCAGTGGCCGCCGTCGGCGCCTGGTCGGGGTGGGCGAGCCGGTCGGCGATGGCGGCGGCCACCGCGGCTGCGGTGTGGGTCACGGTCGCCTCCCAGCGCGGGCGGTGAAGGCCAGGGCGGCGGCGCGGGCCAGGTACAGGCAGACCTCTTCCTCGGGGAAGTCCACCGCGACATGCCGCACGAAGTGGACGTGCAGCAGGGAGGTCAGCACGCCGTCCACGGCGATGCCGTCGGCGTGCGGGCCAGACAGGTGCGGCCTGTACGTGGCGAGCGCAGCGGTGCGCTCGGCCCAGGCGTCCACGATCGCGGCGCCGCCGGGCGCTGACCGCAGGGCCGCCCAGTCACCGCGCGGGTCTGCCAGCCGCACGGCGTCAGTGAACTGCGAGCGGGGTACCGGATTGGGTGCGGTCGGCTCGATGTGGTCGATCAGCCAACGCGCGCCGGCGTCCGGGCCGCCGAGAAGGGCGGAGGCGATGGCGAAGAAGTGCGCGGCCACGAGCGGGCGCTGGGCGGGCCGGACAGGCTGGGCGAGCTGCGCCACCGTGGCCAGGGAGTCCGCGCGGAACACGGCCTCGGCCGCGTCCCATGCCGGTCCGGAGCCCCACCGGCCCGTCTCGCGGTAGGAGGTGGGGTAGCGCAGGTCTGCCAGCAGCCCGGCGGTCCGCAGTTCGTCGGCCCAGGCGCTGACCATGTGGGTGGTGTCGGCGAAGTCGTCCGGGTCCGGCAGTGCGATCCGCAGGCGAAGGTGCTGCTGGGGGTCGCGGAATCGGACGTACCACCAGTGAGGAGAGCCGAGGCGCCGCATCAGGTCGGGCACGTGCCGAGTCAGCAGGGCGTCTTGACGCCGCGGGGCGCCGTACAGGGCTACGAGGAGCACCGGGGAGGTGGCCGGGGTCTGGATCTGGGCTGGGGAGAGCGTGCGGGCGGTGGTCGGCGTGGGCAGCGCAGGCCAGGCCGGAGGACGGACCGCTTTGAGGGGTACCGCGATCTCGTGGGCCCGGCCCCCGCTCCAGCCGTCCGCCTCGGGAGGAGCGGCTTCCGTCAGCAGCGCCCTACCGGCGCGGTCGAGGTGCTGGCGCAGCAGGCTCCGGTGGCCGGGCTCATCGAGGTCGAGCGGCAGGCGCCGGTCGTCCTGGACGAGGTGCACGTGCTGCGGCAGGCGCCGGCGCTCCCGCCAGCCGGACAGCGCCGCGTCCCAGTCCGCCCCGGGGCGATGGCGGTCGGGGAGGTCGCCGGCCTCCAGCCGCCAGCGGGCCGCGACCAGCACGATGCGGCCGTACCGCAGGCGTGGGAGGAACGGCATCGCTGCGGCGGCGCCCCAGTCGAACCGGGTGACCTGGGCGTTCTGCGCCCGGGACACCTCGGTGATCAGCCGCGCCAGGGGCGGGGTGTGCTCGGCGAGGTTCAGCGCGTTCATGCCCACGGCCTCGACGCGCACGCCGCGGCTCGGAGCCGCCAGGTACATCCGGCGCCCGTCGCACGCCACCGCCAGATCCGCCGGCGTGAGCACTGCGACGTCGGGGGCGCGGTGCTCTTGCAGGCTGATCACCAACGGCAGCACGCACGGGGTTCGGGTGACATGGGTGGTGTCGGGCAGCAGCGCGGGGAAGGAAAGCTGCGCCGCCACCGTGCCCTCGTCAGCCGTGGGCAGGTCAGCCAACTCCGCGCGCAAGCACTCGCGTTGTGTGGCCGGGAGGACGCTGAGGAAGCGTCCGACGGTAACCCCGGCTCCGCGTGACACGCTGGTCAACTCCACGGTGAACCGCCCACGGCGGACTTCGGCGAGGCTGGCCGCGTGCAGCCGCACGCTCACCTCCAAGTGGGGCGGTATCCGCGGTTCCTGCGGGCCTCGGTCCAGGGCGGCCACGGTCTCGTCGGTCAGCACGACCTCGTCGCGGCCGTCGAGCGCGGCGGCCTGGGCGAGGCGGAGCAGCACGTCGTCCCGCGGCGACAGGCGCCGGCGGCCTTCGCCGGTCGGCCTGCCCGGGTACCCGTCCGGGTAGCCGACGCCGCTGTCTGCGACAACTTCCATAAGCGGCACCATGGTGCCGACGCCGAACCGCTCGTAGAACCGCTGGTGGTACTCGTTCCACGGCTCGGTGCCGTACGGGCGGGCGCAGAGTCTGGTGAGGATCGTGGCGGCGCGCTCGACCTCGCGGGCGACCAGATCGGGGAGCACCACGGTGGCGTCCAGGCACAGGTCCAGGGCGAGCGGGTGACGGCGGAGGCCCGGCACCAGATCGCGCATCCGGGTCGCTACGGCGTCCCGGCCCTCTGTGGTGCCGCACTGCTCCAGCCCGGCGTGGACGGCGCGCAGCTCCCGGACGACGGGTGCCAGGAGACGAATGTCCTCGGCACGGACCGCGTCGAGCTGGGTGACGAGGTGACCAAGCGCGTCGGTCTCGGTCGCCGGCGCGTGGAGGTTGGTAATCAGCACGCGCCGCCGCACCAGGCCCGCGAGGAGCCGCTTGACGCGCTCCGGGGCCACGGCCGGGAACTCGGCCATCAGCTTCTCGGCGAGTTCCCCGATCCGGATCGGCGCGTCAGCCGCGCGGAGGATAAGCCGGACCGGCGCCGACAGCTCGACGGACGCCTCGACCGCTCGCCGCTGACCAGTCGGCCCGTCGTCCTGGTAGGGGACGACGAGACTGCCGTCGCGCTCGAAGGTGGTGTTATTCACGACGACCGACAGGAGCGGCAGCAGCTCTCCGCTCCTTTCTAACTGCTCGATCAGCCTCCCCACCCACTCCGCACCGGCGTGGGCCACGACCACGTGGTTCTGGCCCCAGCGGGCGTGGGGCTCGGCGTCGAAGGCGGCCGTGGTGACTCCGGCGAACAGTCCGAACGGTGTGGGCCGGTGCAGCGCGCGCAGGAGGTAGCGCGCCACCGACACTCCAACGCGGCGGACTTCGCGGGTAGACGGGGAGTTAGCACTCTCCAGGACCTCGACTTCGGCGGCGAGAACCGGGCTGGCATGGCGGAGGGCCTGCGCGATGCCCGGGTCGTGCCAGATGCTGCGAATCCAGGCGAGGCGTCCGGTGGTGACCTCCTCCAACTCCTCGGCTCGGAAGGACCGGTCGTCGAAGTCCGGCAGGGGAAGCTGGGTCACCGACGGTCGAGCGGCTGCGCGCACCAGGGCAGTCGTGCCCGCCTTGAACGCTGGGGGTAAAGCCACGTGACGTGTCCCTTCGTGCGTCTGGAGGGGCGGTCGGAGCCGACGCGCCGAGTAGCGCGACAGCACCGACCGCGGTTCATGACCTGATGGCCGGATTCAGACGGTCAGGGTCAGTCAGTGAAGGTGACGCAGGCACCGCAGGAGCTGCCGCACCCGTCGTCGGTCAGAACGGTCAGCCCGGCCGCGTCGGACACCTCCAGGAGGGAGACGTTCAGGTCGAACCCGTCCGACTGGCCGCCGGCCGCCGGCTCCTGGACCTGGGTGGTGCTCTTGGTGACGATTCGCGTCATGACATCTCCAGGTGATTCGTTGGTGTGTAGGACAGGTGGTGCTTGCCAGCGCACTGAGGACCGTGGCGTAGCGACGGGGCTACGCCATGGGTTCATGTTCTGGCCATCCCGGTCCGATGGTCGGGCCGGGAAGCTCTGGGGTGCCGCTCGACGGTCCGGTCCTTTGCCCAGGACCGTCGAGCAGCCGTCTATGCGGCGGGCACAAGATCGTCCAGGCTGACGACCTCGTATTCCCGCAGTTCGCGTACGAGCTGAGAGGCGAGGAACCAGCCGATCTGGGGGTGGTTGTAGGGCAGGGGAGCGTCCGAGGCGGCGAGGAGCTGAATGCCGTCGGCGGTGTACTGGTACGAGGTGCCGATGACGCCGTAGAGCGGGAACCGCGTGGCCAGTAGGGCGACGTGTCCCTTGCTCCTGAGCCGGGGGCACCGCCGGGCCGCCATCCGGGCGTGCTCCAGACACACCGGCGGCTGCGCGGTCTTCACCGGCCCGGTGTGGTCGTCGCCGTCGTCGGCCGTCTCTACGAAGAGGATTCCGTCGCTACGCTTCAGCGGGACCGTGCACACCTGGCAGCGCAGGAGCGCCATCGTGATGCGCTGGCGGAGCGGGTGCACCAGCCGCCACCTCGGGCTCCCGGTGGGCTGTCCCGCGAAGCCGAGTGCCATGGAGTACCGGGCCCACAGCACGCCGCGGAGATCTCGGTCGGGCGCTGCCTCGTCCTTGTACCCGAGCCGCGGGCGCCGGTCAGGACCGACGCGTACGTTCAGGTTGAGGAGGGAGTCCGCCTCTTCGCCTTCACGAGCGGTGATGTACGGAACGACCAGGTCGGCTGCGGTGATCGTCATGCCGCGCTTCCGACCGTGAGCGCGAGCGGCCGGTGGGGGGCGACGATACGGCCGTCGGGGAGGAGTTCTCCGGTGTCCTCGAAGACAAGCACTCCGTTGCACAGCAGGCTCCAGCCCTGTTCAGGGCGGTGCGCGACGGGTCGCGCGGCCTCCCTGTCGGGAGCCATGGCCGTGGGGCACGGCGGGTTGTGCGCACACATGGTGCTCGTCCTCTCGGGTGGGAAGTTGGGCCCTCTTCGGCCAGCTACGGTGCCGTGGGGGAACACGGTTCGGGCACGGCCGAAGAGGGGGACTTGTGGCACCGCCCCATGAAGGTCGCTATGGCTGCTTCGCTGTAGCCGTAGAAGCGCCCCAGGGTGGTGGCAGTGCGGTCGCCCTCGAGCGTGAGTGGTCTCTCTCCCCCCACTCGACAACGAAGCAGGGATCCGGGTGAGACGACCACTGCGCGCGCAGGTCTCCTTGATCGCGGTCATGCCGCGCCCTGCGGGTCACCTGCAGGCACGATGGAAAGGTCGAGTCCCACCTCACGGAGCGGCAGGAAATGTGTTGCCTGGTCGGTATATCCCTCGAACGTCAAAACGACCCTCCGATCAGGCGGATTGGTAGACGGTGACGAGCACTGCGAACACGGTGACGACGAGGAGAACCTGAGCACTGACCTGTCTCCAGCCCCAGCCCTTCGCATCCATCCACCGCAACGGTCGCCTTCAAGTCGGACCGGACAGCTCCTCGGGGATCACGAGGTGAATGAATGCCTGGTACCGCTCACCCAGCTCCTTGATCACAGCGCGATACTCGTCGTCATCGGAGCTGATGTTGTGCCGGTCGAGGACGATCACGCCGTCCGCGAAGCCGCCTCGGATCAGTCGCTCGACCTCCCCCCAGCCAGGGCGCTTCCAGGGCGGCGCGTAGACGCCACAGCCGGCACCCGAGCCGGGGAGGCACGTCGTGGTCACGGGAACGGCTACGTCGTGAAACCTCGCTCCCATTGCGTAGCCACGCTGCTCAGCCTCGGTCTGGAGGGTGTTCCAGTCCTCATCCGGCCTGGCATTCCTGCTAAGCACCAAGCTGTACGCCAACACCCGGAGACGGCGATCACCGGAGCGGCGGTCGCACCTTTCGGTCGCCTCGCGACGGAACTGCTGACGGAGCCGGACAAGCTCGCCGCTGCGCGCCGGACGCTCCAGCGGGGCGGGTTTGCGGTGCCACTCCTGGGTTCGAGCAGTGTCGGTGTCCGTTCGGTCCCGGGATCCCATCAGGCTGATCCGTGGACTGGAGACGGCGATCATGTCGCCCAGGCTTCTATGTGTCTTCATGGTCGCCTTTCCCTAGATCGCGCTCAGCCCGCGCAGGGCTCATCCGACGGTTGCGCAATGCGTTCGGTCCGACCGACCACTACGTTCGCTACTGACGTGAATCAGGTCCGTGCCAGGCGCCGTTCGGATACCGTGTGATCAGCTCGTACCGACGATGAAAGCGGTACGGAACCCCGGTGGGCAGGCCCTCGATGGAGCCTCACACGCTGGCTCCGCAGGCCCCATGGAGAGCCGCCCCTAACGCTGACATCGACCGCGGGTGAACGAAAGTCCACGGTGGAGGAGGAAGCGTGGGGCAGCAGCCGAACGAGCTGACTCCGGACGCCGGCCCATGGCACCGCTGGGGGTACGAGCTACGTCAGTTCCGCGAGGCCCGTCTGCTGTCGCAGCAGGCTCTGGCTCGCCGGGCGTTGATCGACCGTTCACATCTCGGGCGCTTCGAGCGCGCTGAACGTCCCGTCCCGAAACATGCGGCCATCACTCTCGACGACATCCTCGATGCCGCCGGTGCATTGGTTCGTGGCTGGGACAGCGCGGAGCGCGAGGCCCCCCAGGATTGCTCTGTCCCGGTGTCCAGAGCCGGGACAGCGACTCATGGGGCCAGTACACGGGGTCATGGGGCCAGCGTCCCGGAGACCCTGGCCATGAACGCGGTCGTGCGGGCAGGCTCGCTTGGAGACGACACGGACACGGTCGTCGTCCCCGCCCGCATCCACGGAAGGATCCTCTTCGTGCCCGTGCCCCGCCGCGTTGTTCTCGCATCAGGGATCGCCGGCCTGGCTGCGACAGTCATGCCGGCCGCGACGCCGGCGGCTGCCACCGAACTCGCCGACATGGGGTCTCCCTTCGAGCACTTCGCGCAACTCCGCCGGGTCATGATCCAGACCGACAACCTCATCGGCCCCCGGCACGTGTTGCCCGCCCTGCAACAACACCTCGTCTCCCTTGCCACAAGACGTCGATCCGCTCGTGGCACCGACGCCATCGAGCTTCTCGCCTTGGAGACGCGATACGAAGAGCTGGCAGGCTGGTTCGCCCAGGACATCGGCGACGAGCGCACCGCCCACGGCCACACCGCGAAGGCACTGGACGCTTCCCACATCACCGGCGACACCGATCTCACCGCGTACATCCTCGGCCGTAAGGCACAGTTGGCTGTCGACACCGGTCATCCTGCCGACGCTCTCGGCCTCGCCGCAGCCGCCCGACGCACCGCCCGACCCGGGAGCCGCCTCGAAGTCATCGCCGTTCTGCACGAGGCCCACGCGCGTGCCGTACTCGGTGAAGGCAGCGAAGCCCACAGGGCTTACGACACCGCGCTTGCTATTCTCGGGCGCGCGGGCTCCGACGGTGTCTGGGGTTCCTGGCTCGATGCGGCGTACATCAGCACCGCCCGAGCTCGCTCCCTCGCCGCACTCGGCGAGTATGAGCAGGCCGCGGCAGGCTTCGACAGCGCCCTCGCAGTGCTTCCGTCCGCATATCGCCGGGACCGCGGTGTCTACCTCGCTCGCGCTGCACGTGCCCATGCGGGCACAGGCAACGTGACCCTCGCTGCCCGAATCGGTGGGCAGGCCGTCGGGATCGCCGCCGAGACCGGATCTGCCCGCATTTTCGGACAGCTCGACCGGCTCGACCAGGCACTGGCCCCCGCAACCGGTGAGGACGGCGTCGCCGAGTTCCGCGCCTCACTCGACCGCATCGTTCTGCATCCCGCCTGACTCACCCGCGTACACCGCCTGGAGATACCGTGCCCCGCCCGTACGTCCTGCTGTCCGCAGCTGTATCGATCGACGGCCACCTCGACACCCGCCCGGGCGAGGACCGGCTCCTGCTCTCCAACAAGCAGGACTTCGAGCGCGTCGACTCCGTACGAGCCAGTGTCGACGCGATCCTTGTCGGCGCCGGCACACTCCGCGCCGACAACCCCCGCCTCCTCGTCAACTCGGCGGAACGCAGGGCGTCCCGAGTCGCCGCCGGTGAGCCCGAGTATCCGCTGAAGGTCACCATCACAGGAACGGGCGACCTCGACCCCAGCTGGAAGTTCTGGCACCACGGCGGAGACAAGCTCGTCCTCGCCGTGGGCCACAAGGCCACCACGAAAGCTCGCGCCAACCTCGGTGACCTGGCTACCGTTCAGGGCGTCCCCGCCGAGGCCGTATGGCCGGCCGCGCTCGACATCCTCGGCGACGCGTACGCCGTCAAGCGGCTCATGGTCGAAGGGGGTGGCACCGTTCACACACAGCTCCTCGAAGCCGCTCTTGCCGACGAACTCCAACTCGTCATCGCCCCGCTCCTGGTCGGCCAGTTCGATGCGGTAAGGATGCTCGGCTCCGCGAGCTACCCTGGCGGCCCCGCCGCCCGCCTCCGGCTCCTGGAGACCCGCCAGATCGGTGACGTGGTACTCCTGAGGTACGCCCCCAAGGACACCTCGACGGAGCCCCGATGAGCACCACCTCTTCAGCCGGCGCCCCCGGCACCGGCCGCGAGCCCAACACCGCAGACCGGAACTGGCTCATCCTCGCCTGTGAGCTGGCCGCTCTCTGCCCATCTTCGGAGACCGCCTTCAGCGTGGGGGCAGTCGTCGTCGCGGCCGACGGGACCGAACTCGCCCGCGGCTACTCCCGTGAGAGCGACCCCCACGACCATGCCGAGGAAGGGGCCCTCGCCAAGCTCCCCGCCGAGGACGCCCGGCTCGCCACCGCGACGATCTACAGCTCCCTGGAGCCCTGCGCCAGACGGGCATCCCGACCTCGCCCCTGCGCCCAGCTCATCCGCGACGTGGGCCTCCGCCGCGTCGTCACCGCATGGAACGAGCCCGACACGTTCGTCGCCGACGCTGAAGGCGTCGAGACTCTTGAAGACGCCGGCGTCACGGTCGTCGCACTGCCTGAGTACGCGAGCGCAGCACAGGCCCCTAACCTGCACCTGCTCTGACAATCCAAGGCTGGACCCCCTTGATCGTCCCCGGGAACCTCATCGTGTGGGAAGACGGGCCCAAGCAGCGTTCCGGCGGGCAGCTCGACATGGAGTACATGCTCGGCATACCGACCAGGGCCGCAACGCCAAGACACGTCGCACCGTTCGGCGGGCACGAAAAGACGTCATCCAAGTAGTCCGTGGCATTGCTCACCGGCTGCACAAGCCGCCTCAAGCGCCTCCAATAGCACCACCCGGAAGCAAAGTGCGATTTATACCGCTGAGCGGCCAGCCCTGAGCTAGTGCTGTTCGAACAGCGACCGGGTTGCTCCCACTGAGCAAGGCTGAACAACAACGGGGGCCGAAGCACCACGGGTCGCGAGACCAGCAGTTGTTACGCCCACCAGGCGCAGCCTCCGACCCGCTCGATCTGCGACGAGGAGCATCACCGTAGCTACCACCGCAGGCAGTACCGACACCAAGAGCCTCACCACCCTGACCTCCCATCCTGCTGGCACCCCTTCGGCGCTCCCACCCGGCGGCAGTCGTGAAGACGACCGCCAGCAACCGTGCACGGCCCATCCTGACTGGTGCACTGAGGCCGATATTCACGACGCACACCTCGGAGCCAGGCATGTCGTCATGGGCAACGACGGCCGTGAACTTCTCGACGCGCGTCTGCTGGACTTCTCCGGTTCGCAGCCGGACATCGGTCTGGGCGAAACGGATACGGACGCGGCCGAGGCCCGCGCGAAGGCTAAGGACTTCCGCAAGTTCGCCGACGACCTTGAGACCCTCGCGGACATGATGGACGCCACCACCACCAGCAGCGACCGGCACGTTGCCTCCTGCCCCGGCGGCGTCTCCTTCTGCACGGGGACTCAGACTGATCGCCCCGGCCACGACGGCCGGGTCCGCCACAGCTACTTCACCCACAGGACCATGCAGCGTTTGAGGACATCACGCTCCATGACCAGCTCCTTGTTGTCCTTCTTCAACTGCGCGTTCTCCCGCCGCAGCCGCGCCATCTCCGCATCCACCTCGGCCGGCTTGCCCTTCTCGGCCCGCTTGGCCCGCGAGACCCAGCTCGCCAGCGTCGTCTCGTTGATCCCCAGGTCATCGGCCACCTCGCCGATCGGCTTCCCGGTCTCGGTCACGATGCGTACAGCCCGCTCACGAAACTCAGGCTTGAACACCCGACGCTTCTCCGCCATGACTCTCAACTTCCCCTGCAGTCAAGGACTCCACACTGTGAGGGGAGACTCAGGTCACAGAATTCCTTCAACTGGCTGCTGGGGATGCCGTGTTTGCGGCGGAGCCAGATCGCGACGCGGTGCCACGCATGGTGATCGACCGCGTTGAAGGTCCGCTTCGCCGCGCCGTGGCGGAAGTAGGTCGCCCACCCTGTCAGTGTCCGGTTCAGGCCCTCCAGGAGGCTCGATGCAGGCCTTCGACGCGCTGATAAGATCACTTGTCTGTTGTATCGGGGGTGCGGCATGGCGGGGGCTGAACGTATGCGGGTTGCGGCCACGCGGTCTCGCAGGTCGGCTACCTGGCGTAGGACAGTCACGGACCGTGCGCTCATGGAAGCCCGTGGCTGCCTGCGAGACTGGCAGGACGGCCGGCAGTCCGCCCGGGAACTCAAAGCCATCGCCGAGACGATCATCGCCCCTGAGTATCAGGGGCGCGTACTGATCGAGTTGTTGCAGAATGCCCACGACGCGCATCCCGCACGTACTCTCGACGGGCGCGTCGAGATTCTCCTCGACGAAGACGAGGGCGAGCACGGCACCCTATATGTGGCCAACGGGGGCAGGCCCTTGGCACGCGGGACTTCACCGCCTTGTGCAGCATTGGCCTCTCCGGCAAGCGCCCCGACGAAGGCATCGGGCACAAGGGCGTCGGCTTCAAGAGCGTCCTCCAGCTCACCGAGGCACCCGAGCTGTACAGCGTCTCCCGGACCGGATCCAAGACCTTCGATGGCTTCTGTTTTCGTTTCGCCCTGCCTGGCGACTTCATCTGGCTGGCCCGCCAAGTCGACCCCGACCGGGAGGACCTGGCCGCGCACCTGGAGGACAACCTCTTCCGGCTCAAGGTGCCGATCCCCCTGGACGAGGTGCCGCTGGCCGCCCAGCGCTTCGGGCGGCGGGGCTTCGTCACCGTCGTCCGACTTCCGCTGCGTTCGCCGGAGGCGGCCAAGACTGCCCGGGCGCAGCTCGATGAACTGATGGACGATGCGGCCCCCTTCGAACTCTTCCTAGACCGTCTGGAACGGGTGACCCTCGGCCGCAGGGCGGCAGGCAAGACCCAGCGCAAGAGCTACGACCGCTCGGTTCGCCAGCTCTACCGCTACCAGGGGATCACCGTTCAGGAGGTCGTCCTGCGCCGGGGGATGCGCCTGATCCTGGTGCGGGCCAAGGTCGATGAGCAGCTGGCCCGGACGGCCATCGCGGCCTCCGTCGACGAGGGGGCCCTGCGCCCCGACTGGGCGGTGTGGGAGAAGAAAGCCGAGGTCAGTGTGGCCGTTCCGGTCGGCGATCCGCTGGACCGAGGCCGCTTGTATACGTTCCTCCCCATGGGGCATCAGATCGCCTCGCCGCTCAACGGCTTTGTCAACGCGCCGTTCTTCGCCGAACTGAACCGGCGGTCCTTCAACGAGGCCATGCCCTGGAACGACCTTCTCCTGGACACCCTTGCGACGGCCTGTGCCCGTGCCGTCCTACTCGCCGGCGAGGGGCGCCTGCAGCTTCCGGCGGAGGCGTTGGCCGACCTGATGTGCTGGAACAGCAGGGGGTTGGACCGGCTGGAAGAGGCGTTCGACGCCCTTGGCCAGAACCTGGACCACGTCGATTTCATGCCCGTGCTCGCCCCGGTCGGCGTGCGAACCTCCTTCCGGTACGGATTCCTGTGGACGTGCCAGGACACCGCCAGGGTGTTCACCCCGGACTCCGTCGCCGCCACCGGGGTGATGCATCTCGTCGACCCCGGGCTCCACTCCGGCCGGCTGCGCCGCCTCTCCGCGCTGGCCGACGTCCGCGGGCTCTCTCTCGCCCCGGAGCCGGCGCGGGTCGCCCGGTGGGCCGAAAGGCTGGCGAAGCAGACCCTGAAGAACCTCTTCGACCCCGGCTGGTGGGCCGACTTCTACTACGACCTGTCCGTCTGCTTCCCCAACGGCTCGGCCCTGAAGGGCAAAAAGATCATTCTCAGCTCCGCGATGACCCTCGCGGCCGCCGGCGGCGAGGGTGTCTTCCTGGAACGAGGCGCCGACGTCGCGTCCGGACTCCCGGCCCTGCCGACGGGACTGGCGGACCACGTCTCCTTCGTGCACGAGTCGGTCGACTGGTCGGGAAAGCGCGCCAAGCGCCGGGCCATGGGGCGGCGTTGGCTGCAATCGGAGCGTCTGGTCCAGGAGTACGGTTCCGACGCCGTGTTCCGTGTGGTCACGGCGGCCACCGGGGCGAACGGCCAGGACGAGGGCGTACGGCTCCAGTGCCTTCGGTACCTCTGCTCGGTGGCGACCGCACTGGAGCGGGCCGGGCGCAGGGTGCCCACCCTGCAGAACCTGCACGTACCGACCCGTGGTGGCTGGCTGGTCGCCGTCCAGGCCATGTTCGGGACCGGCTGGCCCGGGGACCACCGTTCCATCGACGAGACCCTGACCCGCTTCCTCGACGGTGTAACGGGCATTCCCGTGTTGGCGACGACCGCCGGCCGGCTCGTGCGGACGCCCGAGGAGATCTGCGGGGACACGGAGCTGCCGCCCCAGACCATGCTGCGGTTCCTGGAACGCCAAGGCGTGCGCCACGGGCTACGGCCCCGCTACGAGGTGTTCTCGGGCGGCGTCCGGGGGGAGGTGCTCAACACGCCCCGATGGTTCGCCGGCATGTGGCATAAGGACGCGGGCGTCGATTTCCTGGAGCAATGGCGCGCCACCGCCGCACGCTGGCCCAATCTGCGGTCCGTCGCCCACGCCACCGTCCAATACCATCCGTATCGCAAGGCGCTGCCCGTACTCCCCGGCCAGTACGACTACGCCAAGTTCGACGAGCAGAGCCGTCGCCTGTACGCGGAAATCATCACACACGGCCTTGCGACCTGGCCGGACAGCGATCTGGAGACGAGGTTCGTCCGTCCCGTGTCGGACGGACACGGCACTCCATGGCCGACACCCGTATCCGCCTTCCTCACCCAAGCGCCGTGGATCCCCCAGATGCCGGCTCAGGGAGACGGGATCACCTTCGCCCCGGCCTCGACGGCGTGGTGGTGGCATTCCCAGGAGACGCCGCCGGAGTACCTCACCGTGGTTCCCCCCACGCTGCGTCGACGGCATTCCCCCGCGATGCCCGACAGGCTGCGCCTGCTGGGCATCCGCGCCTGGGACGATCCGCGGACCGCGGCCGACCGGATCCGTCACCTGCCCGCCCTCGTGGAGGAGCGTGGTCACCTTCGCCAAGGGGTGCACCGGTACGCCATGAGCCGTGCGTACGAGCAGGCGTGGTCTGAGGTACTCTCCGCACCGGACGGAACCTCGGCCTCTCGCCTCGCCCATCCGCTGGACGTCCTGCTCGTCGCGCGGGCCGGTGTTCTGGAGGCCCTGCGCGGTGAGCCGCAGGTCGAGACCGTCTACGTACCCGATCCACAAGGGGCACAGAACGGGAAGCTCCTCGAACGTGTCCCGGTTCCCCTCCTTCCGATCGAGGACAGGTCTCTCGGCCTACGGATCCACCGGTATCTGGAGGCGCGAGCGGTATTCACCGTTCGCCGGGCGAGCGAGGCCGAGACCGACATCCGCGTGGGAGCCCTGCTTCTCGACCAGGCGTCCCGCGCATCGCTGCTGGCCTACGCCGGGCCGTGGCTGCGCACGTTCGTCGCGGCGGCGGTGGACCTCGACGAGGAGCGAGCCTCGCGCCCTGACCCCGTTCCGCTGCCGGAGGTGCTCCGGCGCTTGCAGGCTTGCGAGTTCACCGTGGCCCGGGAGGCCGTCGTCTGGGTCGCGGGACACCGCGTCGAGGAGTCCGCCGCGGACGGCTCGCTGCTGCATCAGGACCCCGAGCGGCCCTGCCTGGTCGTCCTGCACACGGGAGAGCCCACGAAGTGGCGGCTGCTGCGGAACGCGGCGACCGGGCTGGCCAGTCTGGTCGGCGCGCCCTACCTGGCCAAGGGGTTGCGCGCGGCGCTCATGGAACTGCAGGAAAGCTGCCCGCAGACGGAGGAGATCGATGACGAGCGGATCGCGGCCGCGCTCGACGTGCCCCTGCGCAGGCTGGAGCTCGTCTTGGCGGACCGCGCCTCCCAGCGCTCTGGCAGCGCCCTGCTCGTCCCGCTACTCGCCTGCGTCGACCTCGACCTCGCGGAGGAGCTGCAGCGTTGCCTGGAGAGCTTCCACGACCGTTCGGAACTGCGTGACTGGCTGACGGGCCGGCTCGATCCCGACCGTGCGGAGCTGTTGCTGGGGTTGCTCGACGATGACGACCGGCAGCGACAGCTGAGCGAGCTTTCGATCCCGCTGGCCGACGCCAACCAGGCATGGCGAACGCTGGGGCTGCCCATGCTCGACAACCAGGCTCGCCACCGACAGCAGTTCGAGGCATGGCTGCAACGGAACCGGGCGGCTCTCGCCGAGCGAGTCCGTGACGCGCACGCGGGCGTGTACCGGTCGGGTCGCTCCCTTGCCGGGTACCTCCGCCTGCGCGCCCTATCAGGACTCCAGCCGGACCCCGGATGGCACACGACCTTGTGGAACCTGTCGTCCGAGCTGCTCCAGGTCCACGCGGACGCCTGGGCTGCGGCGCGGCTTCCGGCCCCTCCCCGCCGCCGGATCGTCCTGCGCCCCCTGGCGGAGGTCCGCGAGGCGTCCATCGGTGCAGTCCACCGGTCGCTGCCGAGGCTGCGCGGCCTCATCGACGAGTGGACGCGGCGCGAGGGCTCCGCGTCGGTGCCCTCCCTGCCGGGTGCCGCCGACCTCGTCCAGGAACTGGACGAGGAGGGTCTACTCGACTTCGAGGCCCTCACCTCGCCGGTGCTCGTCGACTGGCTGAACGGCCACGGCTACTGGCCACAGGGGATGCCGGCGACGGACCGGCGAGCCGAGCTGGGACTTGACAAGCCCCACGTGCCGCTTCCCGGGCAGCGTTCCGGGCCCGGAACGACCTCGGGGCCCGGCTCAGCTGCGGGGGAACCGGGGCCGCACGTCATGCTGAACGGCAGGCCCCTGCCGACCCGTCCGGACGAACTGAGAGAACTTGCCCGGGCGGTCGCCGGCGACCTGACGGCTGAGCAACTCGCCACCCCCGCCCAGCCCACAGGAGCCCTCCCCCCGGTCGTGCCAAGGCCCCGCAAGACACCGGGGTCAGGTGGCAAATCCGGGGGCTACCGTGCCCCAGCCACCGATCAGGACAAGACCACGGCCATCGGTCTCGCCGGTGAAGCGGTCGTGGGCGCCTGGCTGAGGGAGCGGTTCGGGGTTCCCGAGGAGACCTCCTGGAAGTTTGGCCTGCGTTCCCACGTCATCGCCGGCGGCCAGGGGGACGACAGGCTGGGATACGACTTCCGCATCCATGACGGGGAGCGGACGTATCTGTACGAGGTCAAGGCATCGGTCGGCAGCAGTGGCGAGATCATCCTTGGCGACTCCGAGGTGGAACGGGCCTCTCACCTGGGCCCGGACGAGACGTACATCATCGTGTACGTCTCTGATGTCCTGGACCGCACTCGCCGCCGAATCACCCCTCTGCCTAATCCCTTCGGCGCCCCGGGCCTGGCTGGTTACGAGCTCGTCAGCACGAGGATGCGGCTCCGCTTCGCCCTCCCGCAGTAGTGCTCAATTGAGCTCAGGCGGCGCGGGGATTCCGGTAGGTCTCGATGACGAGCGCTGCAACCCGCTGCGCCCGGCTCCCACAGGCCGCGCGCTGAGGCCAGAGGAAACATGATTACCCCAGGCCGGAGGCGTCCTCCGCGCCCCCGCGCCAGGGATTTTTCAGGGACTTTCAGTGTTGTCCGAGGGACTTCCGAGGGACTTTTCACCGCCTAACGCGGCAAGCCCCCGAAAGACCAGAAAGGGTCTCCGACGCAGGTGGCGGCAGACGAGTCGGGCTGTACGCCGGGTTCTGTCGCCCGACCAAGGACAAGGGCGCCAGCCAATCTTGGCCGATCAGGTCGCGCGATTCACCGCTTGAGCTTGCAGCCATGCCTCTACCTCCGGCCAGCGGTAGCGCAAATAGCGTCCGACCTTGTGGGCTCGCGGCCCCTGGCGTCGGTGATTCCATATATAGACCGTGTTCAGCGGTACGCCCAGGAAGTCAGCCAACTCCTCCGCGCTCATCAAGGGACAGCGGTCCCCCGCGCCGCCAGCGGCTTCTTCCGCGCGGGCAGTGGTTCGACGCATGGGCGCTCCAGAACGGTTCGAAGCGGGCAAAAAAACCACGTGAGCGGTACTCCGCCGTGGTGGTAGACGGAACGTTTGCATTAAATTCCGGCCGGACCAAACAGAGGGACTTTTGACGAAACACCTACGACTCTTGCGAACTCTCGAAGGACACCGGCGAATGCTAGCTGAGGGTTCGGCGAGCCCTCGTCGAACCCTCAGCGAGCATTCGCCTAGGTGAAATCTTCCCTACCACTCCACCCCCCTTTGTCGCGAAGACCCCAAGAATGCATTTGACATCTTCAGCTCGCCTGGATCAACATCCAATTAACTCAGGGTGCGATGAACGGGCAGACGACCTCGCCGTCGACGATGGCCCTGATTAAAAAGAGTCCACAAATAGACTCAAAGGGTCGTTGGAAACTAGGAGTTGAGTCGATGCCGTACGACCGCTGGCACAAGTCGCGCCCGAAAGGCGGGGAGTCGACCTGCAAGGAACACGGCAAAGTCCCGACGCGGGATCACGGGACGGGGAAGCGGTGGCAGGCCCGATGGCGCGACCGGGAAGATGTCCAGCAGACGGAGCTGTTCCGCACCGAGGTCGAAGCCCGCAGGCACGAGACCAAGATGCGGTCCGGAGTGGACGACGGCTCGTACATCAACCCTCGTGCCGGCGAGGTCAGGGTCGGCGAACTCGCCCTTACGTGGCTTAGGGGGCACGAACACAAGAATCCACGGACTTACCGACGCCACAAGGAGCGGATTCACCTGCACGTCGTTCCTACCGCAGTGGGGAAGATGCGCGTAAAGGACGTGAACGCCTCATCTTTGCTGGACTGGCTGCACGACCGTCGCAGGCTGCTCGAAAGTTCCACGCTGCGCCTGGTCTTCGACAATCTTCGGGCTGTCTTTGACCTGGCCGTGGACGACAGCCTGATACACAAAAATCCGTGCCTCGCCAAATCGGTGCAGGACGCCAAGCCGAAGCGAGGAGGTGGCGGCCGGGCAGAGCTGACCCTGACATGGGAGGACACCGAGAAGATCCGTGCCGAACTTCCCGACCGCTATAAAGCTCTCGTCGACTGTGGTCGCGGCCTGGGTCTTCGGCAAGGAGAGATATTCGGCCTGTCACCAGAAGATATCGACTGGGCACATCCGGACGGCGCCATGGTGCACGTGCAACGGCAAGTAGTCCACGACGGCTCGTTCCTCGTATACGCCCTCCCCAAGGGCGGAGACGACGAGGACCCGAAGGACCGGTGGGTCGAACTGACCGACGACGTGGCCATCCCCCTCCGCGAGCACATGGAGAAGTACCCGCCGGTCGAGGTGACCCGACCGTGGGGCAGCAAAGGCGGCGACCCGGTCACGGTGCGGCTGATCTTCTACACCCGGGAGAAGACCGCCATTCAGTCGAATTGGTTCAACTCCTACCGCTGGAAGCCGGCCCTGGCGTCGGCCGGCCTCATCAAGCCCCTTGAGCACGACGCGAAGGGACGACGCTGGGAGAAGTCCCGCGCCGTGATGATGCACGCGCTCCGACACTTGTACGCGTCGATGATGATCAACGGCGGGGTAGACGTGTACACGCTCGCGGACCGCCTCGGACACGCCGATCCCGCGTTTACCCTGCGTGCATACGTGCACCGGGTCGTGGGAGCAGGTTCCAAGGTCCGCATCGCGGTCCGGAGCGCCTACACCAGGGCCGCGTGAGTCCTGCTCCGTTCGGCTTGTGCAACAACCGTGCAAGATGATCTTCGAGAGGTGTCATTTACGCAGGTCAGCGATCCAGCGCACCTTCGGTGCGCGCCGGGGGCGTGGTAAATCCCGTGGCGCGCGCCGGAGGTGCTTCTGTCTGCCCTGACGCGGGCTGGTCTCGGTTCGGGATCGTGGTGGGGTTCGTTCCGGCCGAAACCGATGCCTCTGTGATGCCCCTGAGCTCGCAGGTCAGCGTGGTGCTGGGGGCCGTCCACGGGAACCGTGGAGTGTTGCTGCGAAGCACGTGCGTCAGAATTCCTGATTCACCCTGGCCCTCCCGGAACGGCATACGACGGGTCCGTCAGCCAGGGAGGGAGCAAGTGCCGTGGACGTGCTGCACGAACGCTGCGCCGGCCTCGACATCAGCAAGAAAGACGCCAAGGCTTGTGTCCGTACCCCGAGTACGAAGCGGCGGGGGTCTTTCACAACGGAGACCACGACGTGGGGATCGACGACCAACGCGGTCCTGGATCTGCGGGACCATCTGCTCGCCGCACGGGTGACGCTGGTGGTGATCGAGGCGACGTCGGACTACTGGAAGCCCTTCTACTACGTGCTGGCCGAGGGCTTGAACGTGATCCTGGTCAACGCCCGGCAGGTCAAGAACCTGCCCGGCCGCAAGACGGACGTCTCGGACGCGGCCTGGCTGGCCCAACTCGGCGCCCACGGCCTGGTCCGGCCCTCCTTCGTGCCGCCCGAACCGGTCCGTGAACTACGGGACCTCACTCGCGCCCGGACCACCGCCACCCGCGAACGGAGCCGTGTGGTCCAGCGGCTGGAGAAGCTGCTGGAAGACACCGGCATCAAACTCTCCGCGGTCGCCGCCGACATCATGGGCGTCTCCGGCCGGGCCATGCTCGAAGCCCTCATCCGCGGCGAAGCCGACCCGCACGTCCTCGCGGACCTGGCCAAACGCAAGCTCCGCAACAAGATCCCCGAACTCACCGAGGCCCTGACCGGACGCTTCCGCGAGCACCACGCGTTCCTGGCCCGCCTCCACCTGGACCAGTACGACCAGCTCACCGTCATGATCGACCAGCTCACCGGGCGCATCGAGGAGGCGATGGCACCCTTTCGTGGCGCCCTCGACCTGCTCGACACCGTCCCTGGCATCAATCAGCACGTCGCCGAGGTGATCATCGCGGAGACCGGCGGGGACATGACCCGGTTCGCGACGGCCAAGCACCTCGCTTCCTGGGCCGGAGTCTGCCCCGGCCACCACGAGTCCGCCGGCCGCACCAAGAACACCAAGGTCCGGCCCGGCAACCCCTACCTCAAAGGCGCCCTCGGCCTCGCCGCGTTCGGCGCGGTCAAGAACCAAGGACACCTACCTCGCCGCCCGCTACAAACGGCTCACCGCCCGCCGCGGCCCCCTGCGGGCCCTCGTCGCCGTCGAACACTCGATCATCACCGCGATCTGGCACATGCTCACCGACAACGTCGCCTATCAAGAGCTCGGCGGCGACTACTTCACCCGCCGCGACCCCGAACGCGCCACCCGCCGGGCCATCACCCAGCTCAACCAGCTCGGCTACACCGTCACTTTCAACCCAAGGGAGACCGCAGCCTGACCGGCAGACCCGGACACCCGCCAGCCCTCAACGGCCAGCGGGCACCCAGTCCTGCCCACACCCACCCTGACCTGCTGCTATTTACGCGTCAGGAGGCGTTCCCCGAGGACTCCTCGAACCTTCCCCCAAGCCTCCCCGAAGGCTCGGCGCCTGGATCTAGGATCTTGGATCCTGGATCTCTTGTCCCTACGGGGCGCACAGCGCCCGCAACCGGCATCTCCGCCAAGGACCTGGTCGGGGAGTACGTCGCCGGGTGCGACCAGCGCCCCCCGAGCGACGTGATCGGGCACCTCGGGCGGATCATCAAGAAGCTCCTGGACGAGGGCATCGCACCGGCGCACATCCGAGCCGGGCTGGCGAATTTCACGGCCAACCCGAAGCACCCGAGCGTGCTGACCAGCATGGTCAACGAGGCGATGAACGCTCGCCCCGGCGGTTTGGCGCGGCCGGGAATCCGGCCTAACGTGCCCGCCCACCAGGCGTGGACCAACCCGGCCAACGCGTCTGCCGCCTACGCTGAGGAGCTGTGATGTACACCCGTCACCGCGAACCGCAGCTCCTCGGCAATGAAGCCACCCTGGAGCGCATGGCCCGGATTCTGGCCGCCCGCAACATCGACCCGGCTGACGCCGCGCTGGCCGACGACGCCCAGCCCTTCTCACCGCTGGATGCCCTGCTGGCCGGGATGCCCCCGCGCTATCAAGCGGCTGTCGCCGACCACCCCACGGTCCTGGAGTGGGTCCGGAAGGTCACCGACGCGGCCGTCGCCCCCAGCCGAGGAGCCCGACGACAGGTCACCACCGGCCCTAGCTTGCTGATGGCCGGGGTCGTCGGCGCGGGCAAGACGCACCAGGCGTACGGCGCGGTCCGAGCGCTGGTGCAGAGCGGGGTCGGCGCGCGCTGGCGGGCGACCACCGCCGCCGACCTCTACGCCGATCTCCGCCCCCGGCCCGGGGTGGACAGTGAGCGGGAGCTGGCGGCCGTCAGCCGGTGCCCGCTGCTGATCATCGACGACCTCGGCGCGGCCAAGGCGAGCGAGTGGGTCGAGGAGATCACGTACCGGCTGATCAACCGGCGGTACAACTACGAACTCCCCACGCTGATCACGACCAACCTGGCGATCAAGGACCTGCGTTCCTACCTTGGGGACCGAGTCGCCAGCAGGCTCGCGCAGATGACCACCCGAGTCGAGTTCGAGGCCGTCGACCGCAGACGCCACAGCGCCGCCGCCTGACCCTCCACAGGCCACCCCGCCGGACCGCGCCCTCGCAGCGCCGTCCCCCGGGCACCTACCGCCAGCGCACCTCTCCGCCGATGTCCCTGCGCGCGGAGAGCGATCGGAGCACCCCGCATGACCAGCACGATGAACGGCCCCGCCCAGCACCGTCAGCTCGGCGACCAGACCTGGCAGGCCGACGCCGTCTGCCAGAGCACCGAGTACAACCCGGTGGACCCCGAAGTCTTCTTCCCCGAACCCGACGAGACCGCCAAGATCGCCACGGCCAAGGCCCTGTGCGGCCAGTGCCCGGTCCGCCGCACCTGCCTGGACGCCGCTCTCGAAGGGGGTGACACCGACGGGATCCGTGGCGGCCTGACGGAAGAGGAGCGCGGGCCGCTGCACGACAAGCTCGCCAGCCGCCTCGACTACAGCCGCGTCAATGCCACCATCGCCGGACGCGACGTGCACCTCACCCATACGGAGCGCCGCGCGGTCGAGTACGCGGCCTACCGCCACGGGGTGAGCGAGCAGCGTCTGGCCTGGCTTCTGAAGGTCACCGAGGAGCACGCCAAGAAGCGGTACCGCGAGATCCGCCGGGCCGAGCGCAACCGAACCCTGAGCCAGCCCACCACGAACACCACACCCCCCGAGACCAGCGGCGCGCGCCTGATCCGCGACGACTTCGGGACGGCGGCATGAACATCGCAAGCGCGTCGAAGACGGCGCACATATCCGGGTGGGACCGCGCGGCTGTCGTGGCGCTCGGGGGCGCGGGGTGCGCGCTTTCGTACGACGCCCTGCAGCAGATGGCCGTGGCCATCCACATCCGAGGCTTCCTTACCTACCTGTTCCCCTTGGTGATCGACGGGTTCATCGCCTACGGCATCCGAGCCCTCCTGGTCCTGCGCAACGCACCACTGCGCGCCCGGCTCTACGTCTGGACGCTCTTCGGCACGGCCACCGCCGCCAGCATCTGGGCCAAAGCACTCCACGCGGTGCGCATCAACCAGGACACGGTCGCCGGCACCGGCCTCCAGCTCGGTGACGCGGTGGTCGCGGTGCTCTCCACCATCGCCCCGCTCGCACTGGCCGGAGCGGTCCACCTCTACATCCTCATTGCCCGGGGCCCGGTCGAGGACTCTGGCCAGCAGAACCTCGGTCAGCCCGGTCACCTCGGTGAGACCGACCGGAGCGACGCCATCGAGGTCACCCGGACCGACCGAGCCGGTCAGCAGCGGTCAGCGGCCGGTCAGGTCAAGTCCGGTCAGTCGGTCACCGCTCTGACCGACCGGCTGCCGCTGTCCCCGACCGACGAGGACACCGCCGCCCGGTCAGTGACCGGAGACTCGACCCCGGCGACCAGCGGCCAGTCGGTCACCGACCACCACAACCGCAGCCACGGTGCCCCTGACCTGCCGGGACAGGCGGACAAGGGTCGGACGGTCACTGACCGCCCCGGCAGTGCGGCCCCGGTCGGTGATGACCAGGACAGCCCGGCGGCGGTCAGTGCCCCGCCGGTCACCTCGCCGCCGGTCACTGACCGGGCCGCTCGGCCGACTGGTGACCGGCGTCCTGACCCGGACACCGAGGAGCTGCTGGCGATCGCCCGGTCGGCGGTCAGGGCCGAGGACAAACTGACCCGCAAGGTGGTCGCCCAGGCGATCCGAGGTCAGCAGATCCCGCTGTCCAGCGACACCCTGACCGCGCTGATGGCTCAGCTGCGCGAGCAGCACCGCCAGCCGGTCACTTCCTCCCGGCCCTGCCCGAACTTCCACGGAGTGGGTGACCGAACCGGTCACCCCGGCCGGTCACCCACTCCGCATGTCACCGACACACCCCACCACAGCAGAAGCGGAGAGCACCCGATGCGCACTCACCCGGCCACGCCCGCCGAAGTCGACTCCTGGCTGACCGTCCTGCACCAGCACGGACACCTCCACCGCGCCCAGTCCGGCCCCGACACCACCTGGATCGTTCAACGCGAGCAGCACGACCGGCCCTGGACCCTGCACCACCCCGTCCTGGCCATGGACTGGATCGAGGGACTCGTCCGCGAAATCCAGCAGCAGGACCCGGAGACGAGCCGGTGAACACCAACGACCCGGTGGCCACCCCCGCTGGACAGCATCGTGACCCCACCACGGCTCCTGGCGGAGCAAGCTATCGCGTACGACGGTCCTACGGCCCGTCGTACGCACTTGCCCCCGCCCGGGAGGGCGGGGGCAGCCTGGCTGGTCCCCGAGCGAGGGCGCACGGGGACCAGCCGGGCAACCGGCACCAGGGGGCGCCGGTCATCGGGGGAGAAGCAGATGACCCTGCCGACCGCGAGCAGCCGAGCCCGAGCACGCCCGCCTTCCCCGACCGCACCCCGCGCCGCCGTAGCCGCAACCCGAGCGAGCGCGCCCGCAAGACGACCACCCGCCTCTCCGACACCGAGAAAGCCGAGATCACCGACGCCGCCACCCAGCACGGCGTCACCGTCGCCCGCTTCCTCGCCACCGCCGGTCTGAGCGCCGCCCGCGGACGTGCCGCCGTGCACAGCAACGACCAGCTCGACACCGCCATCGACGAACTCGCCGCTCTACGCACCGCGCTGGCCCGGATCGGCAACAACATCAACCAGATCGCCTTCGTCCTCAACAGCGGTGGCCAGCCGCGCGCCGGTGAACTCGAACACGCTCTGGGCACGCTGACCGGACTTCTCGCCCGCGTCGATGACGCGGCGAACGACCTGGTGGCCCGGCGGCTGTGATGGTTCCCGACATCGGACGCGGCTCCCGCACCCACGGCCTCCTCGTCTACCTGTACGGCCCCGGACGGCGCGAGGAGCACACCGACGCGCACCTCGTCGGCTCCTGGGACGGCTTCGCCCCCGACCCCGGCCTCGACCCCGACCCGAAGGTCACCCTCGCCCGGCTCACCGCCGCCCTGGACCTGCGGGTCAAGCAGGCCGGCGACCGCGCGCCCGCCAAGCACGTCTGGCACTGCTCAGTCCGCACCGCCCCCGGCGACCGGCGGCTGGACGACGAGGAGTGGAACGCCGTCGCCCAGCGCATCGTCCACGCCACCGGCATCGCCCCGGCCGGAGACCCCGACGGCTGCCGGTGGATCGCCGTCCGCCACGCGGAGGACCACATCCACATCGTCGCCACCCTCATACGCGGCGACCTGCGCAACCCGCGCCTGAACTACGACTTCAACAAGGCCCAGGCCGAATGCCGCCGCATCGAGCAGGAGATGGGCCTGCGGCGCCTGAACGCTGGCGACGGAACCGCAGCGAAGAATCCCAGCAGCGCCGAGAAGTTCAAGGCCGAGCGCACCGGCCGCCCGGAGACCTCGCGCGAGACGCTCCGTGAGGCCGTTCGTCGAGCCGTGGCGGGAGCAGATTCGGAAGAGGAGTTCTTCACGCGGCTCCGAGAGGCGGGGGTGCGGGTGAAGCTGCGGCACGCTCCGTCCGGTGACGCGCTCGGCTACAACGTGGCCCTGCCCGGCGACCGCAACCGCGACGGAGACCCGGTCTGGTACCCCGGCTCCAAACTGGCCCCCGACCTCTCCCTTCCGAAGATCCGCCTACGCCTCACCGACGGGGCCGCCGAACCGAGCGGGCCCGCGGTCGCCGTTGACCGGACGAACTGGTCACCGCCCGCCCGTCAACGACGCAACGCAGTCGTCATCGCCGAGCGCTCGGCCACGCTCCTGGAACGCGACGAGGACGGCGAGGCCGCCGCCCAGCTCGTCGGCATCGGAGAACTCCTCGATGCGGTGGCCCAGACCTCACCGGCCACCACCCGCGCCGAGCTGGCCGCCGCAGCTCGCGCCTTCGAGCGGGCGACCCGCAGCCATGTCCGCGCCGAACGCGCCGACACCCGGGCTCTCCGCTCAGCCGCCCGGGGCATTGTCCAGGCCGGCGGGGCGCTCGGCCGAGGCGAGGACGGCGGCACCACCGCCATGCTCGTCTCCACCCTCGTCCTGGTCACCCTCGCCGCCGCCCGCTGGCACTCCGCTCACGGACACGCTCAGCAGGCCCACGCCTCCCGACAAGCCGCCGCGCACCTGCGCACCGCCTACCGGCAGGCCGCCGCCACGCCGATGCGAGTGCTGCACGACCAAGGTCGGGCCCTTCCAGAAGCCCAGCGCCGCGCGCACGAAGCCACCCTTCGCGCCGTCCTGCCGGAGAAGGCCGTACGGGCAGGGGGCATGGAAGCGAGGACCGACGCCTTGGTCGCCACCCTCGCCCAGGCCGAGCAGGCGGGCCACGACTCCGAAGCCCTCCTGCGCCAGGCCATCGACATGCGCGAACTCGAAAGCGCCGATGACGTGAGCGACGTCCTGGTCTGGCGCCTGCGGCGCATCGCCCAGCTCCCGGCACACCCGGGCGAAGGTGCCCGTCGTCCGCAGGCCGCCACCCGCCAGGCCACCGCGCCGAGCAGCCGCACCAGTGAACGAAACGCGACGGCAGTCGCGCCGCTCGGGACTGTTCAAGACCCCAACCGTCGCTCGTCACGTCGCTGACCAGGTCGGACCGGTAGTCGACCACCGACCGAGCGGACGCCGCGAAATGTATGGACAGCCGGTTTCACTGGCTGTTACGGATGAAGACAGGACCGACAACCGGGAGATGACGCTCGTGCTCAGAACCACCACCCGCACCACGGAGCCGGCACCCACGCTGCCCGTCCTCCCCACTGATACCGCCTCCCTGCTGCAGCTCCAGGCCGAGACGCGGCCGGTCGACGGCCCCGGGGCGATTCGCTGCGTCGGCCACTCACGCGAACTCGCTCTCGGGGCATCCCCGTGATGTGCTCCGCCTGCCGTGCCCGGCGCGACTGGCTGCTCATCAACCACGGGCGCAACGTCTGGGTCCGCTGCCGGTGCGGCAACCAGTGGCTCGAGCCCGAGATCAGCCGCGCCGACTTCGACGCCCTCGTCGGCGGCCCGCACGGGACGACCTACCCGAGTGTCGAGGCGGGCTTGGCCGCGCTCGGGTTCGATGGTGTCTTCGCCGGTATGTATATGGAGTAGGCGAGCACCGGGACGAATACGCGGGGACTTGGGGCACCAGCCTCCGGGTTCGCCGCTTCTGATCTTCAGCTACTGGCGTGCGCCGGGTCGGCAGCCTGAGCCTCTGCGAAGGTGCCGTAGTCGGTCGATCGGTCGAGCAGACTGAAGTCCATGTCACCGGCGGTGAACCGGCTGGTGTAGTAGTGCCCGGTCGCAGTCTTGGGCTGGAGACCGGTGACCGCGATTCGACAGGCCCCTTCGTGCCGCGGGCTTCGATGCTGGTGCTCCACGCGGGGCGTGTTGTCGTACAGGAATCCGATCTCGGCAGTTCCCGAGTTCTCGGGGGCGCCGATGGTGGCGTTGCTCGACCGCGAGGTGCTTTCCTTCGTGCGGAGTGTGGCGTGCAGGCTCCAGAAGGTCTGCTCGATCGTCATGTACGTGATGATCGGACCCCGGTTCCCTCCCTCCGGGATGTGGCTTTCCGAGCTCGGGACAAGCACTACCCGCCAGGTGCCCGTGACCCAGGCACGGCCGGTGAAGCGGTGGATAACGGGCCAGTGCCAGGCCCACTTGTCGAACACGACGGTGCCGTAGCCCACGAGCGCCGGAATGTACGCGAAGAGGTACCGGAACTCGGACGGGTACAGGCCCAGGACGACCAGGACGACCGTGTAGAGGGTGGCGGCGATGGTGGCGCCGGCTCGGATGGTGGTCGCGGTGTTCATCGTCAGCTCTCGTAGTTGAGGTAGTACCACGCGCGCTCGATAAGCTCGCGCGCGTCCTTCTCCGTCCACTTCTGGCCCTCGCCGAACACCTTCTTGATCCCGTTCGGCTCCACCATGCGCAGATAGCTGAACCAGGCCCCCGTGAGTTGCTGATAGACCTCCCGCAGGCTCTCGCGGACCACAGAGTCCAGGCTGCCGTCGAGGAGCAGGACGTTGTCCGGGACGTTGTAGATCAGGCACTCGGAGAAGTAAGACGGAAGGGCCTTGATCACGCCCTCGGAGGCGAGGTCGTTCTCGACGTTCTTCAGCACCCGCACCACGAACTTGTACCGGTACTTGGTGTTGGTGTTCTTCGTGCGGCCGTTGGCCAGCTGGAGCTCGGGCCAATTGATGACACGTTTGCCGTTGCGCCCGTAGACGACGCTGCCCACGTACTCGCCGCCGGGAACCGTGGTGTCGTAGGCCACCCACTTGAAGCACGGCACCACGTCGATGCTGGGACGGCTGCCCACAACCTCCGGAACGTACACGGCGAGGTTGTGGTCCGTGTCCACCCAGCCAAAGTGGTTGGTAAGCGCGTCTTCAACCTCCTGGCGGAGCTTCTGCCGGGTCCACGGCCCCGCGTACCTGGCTGGCTGCCCAAACCACCAAGCCGCCAGCCCCTCCGTATGGATGGGGTCGTTGAGCTTCACCATGATGTCGACGTCGCTATCACCGCGGACGTTGGTGTTGTTGGGGTACGAGCCCTTCGACGCCACCGTGATGTCGAGCCCCTGGAACGGTTGGTGCCGGAGCACCGCCTGTTTCACCATGCGCTCGGCGCGCTCCAGCCGGAGCTGTTCGGAAGCACCCGGGGGGTTCTTCCATTTGTTGATCAAAGCGATCCGCTGTTCATACGTCAGCTGTTGTGCCACGAAAGCCTCCAGGCTCCGGCGCGACTGCGCCGTCAATAGCGTACGAGCGGGCACTGACAGCGACGCTGGATGGCCGACGCCGACGGCGTCACATGGCTCACCGACCGGACGACTGGCTCTTTTGCCGGGTAGCGACAGAGCCAGACGCCGCCGAGAACTGACGCGCCACCGTTCAGCACGCCACGCGCCCCGGGGGGAATAGGCTCATCACATCCCCGCGGCCCGGCTCTTTGGAGTCGCCCCTCTCATCGACCCGATGTCCGCAGTGACAGGAGACCGTGGTCAGGGTGAACACGGTCGGAGAACTCCGGTAGATGTGAGGCATGAACCTCAACGACCTCAGCTCGCTGATGAAGCGTCGTCAGGACGGCGGCCTCAGCTTCGAACGCTTCCGATCCGATCCGGCATTGACCGCACTGCGGTGGCCGGACGACGTGCTGAGGGACTTCCTGTTCGACCATGGCGACAACGGTCCCTTCGTGGACGAATACGGAGCCCTCGACCTGACCGCGATCACTTGGACGCTGGAGACGATTCCGTCCGCGGACTTCCTCACCATGCCGACCGGTGAGAGCGAAGTCGGACTGATCGAACACTTTGCCAAGAACCCGGTGCACTGGGTCGCAGCGCGAGCCCCGGAAGTCGGCAGGCACTGGGAAGATCACGGGACGTGGTTGCGCCCGCCGCTCCTCATCGACCGGGGCCTCTTGGCTCCGGTGAGCGGCGGGCTTCAGGTCCTGGAGGGCCGAACTCGTGTCGGCGTCATGCGTGGCCGCCTCCGCGAGCAGCTGCACGTCGCCCCCGAGCACCAGGCGTGGGTGGGGCGGTCGTGAGGGCTAACTGCGTCCGCTGCGAACGCCGAGTGCTTTTCGAAGAGCTGCGGATGAATGAGAACGCGCCTGTACTCGGCCCGCGCCGGGACCTGGCGATGCACAACGACCGGTGGCCCTCGGGCTGGGAGCATGTCCTGCCAGGGTTTCCCCTGACCATGCTGATCGGGACCGAGAGCCAGCCCGACTTCACCGGCTCCCTGGACGACCTGGCGCACGGAATCTTGACGGTCACGGGCACTGGGACATGCTTGGTGGCGACTTCGATGGCCCCCTCTTGTTCTCCTGGCCGGATGAAGAGTGGGACTACGAGGAGGTGCCGGAGCGGCTGCGAGGCCGATCGCTGGAAGCAGTTCAGCGCCATGCTGACGACTGGCGGCTCCTCGGCACCGTGCGGGACCTGTCCGAGCTCTACCGGATGCATGCATAGCAAGGCCGTTCCTCGCCTGAACAGCGTGGGGTGGCCTGCGGCTCTCGATCAGATTCCGGTGAGACGGTTCGAGAGATCGAGGGCGTCGGTGGCGAAAGCGAGGGCGGCGCACAGGCCGGTCACCTCGTACAGGGTCGGACGGACCAGGCGCGGCCAGTCGTTCGGGGCGGCGGGCCAGGAACCGAGGAGCACCTCGGCAGTGGTCAGGCCGAGATGCACCGTGACGTCCCAGCCGCTGAGCGATGCGGGCTCCCAGCGCAGTCGGATGCGCCCGAGGGGAAGTCTGGGAGTTTCGGCAGCGAGCCAGGTGACGTCGAAGGAGCCGTCGGGGCGGGCGGAGATGCGCTGGACAAGCGCGCTGTGCACGCCGTTCGGCATGGGGCGCGCCGCGACATCGTGCAGCGCGAGGTGAGGCGCGGGGCGCGACAGTGACGAGATGGAAGCCTCCGTGGTGGTGGGGAAGCGATCAGGCCCAGGTGAGGGCGTCGCGCGCCCCCACCGGGAGGTAGCCCTCCTGTCCGTCGTCGGCGATGTACGCCTTGCCGTCGCGTACGACGACCTCGGCTCCCACAAAGTGGGCGAAGGGGAAATCCGGATTGATGGCGAGACGGACCGGCAGGTTGGGGTCGAGTTCCTGGAACTGGCGGAGCAGGTGGCCGACGGTCAGGTACTGGGGCAAGGGAGTCTCCGTGAACAGTGGACACTGACGGGCTGGTCGGCCCGACGACACGCAGTCGTCGGGCCATCGGTGCATGTATGAGCAGAGCCTGATGGGCAGTCAGCACGAGGAGCTGGTGACCAAGGCGGCGAGGAACCCGGCAACGGCCTCTGAGGGGGAGAGAGACCGAACTCCTGGACCCGTGCGTCGCCATTGGCGGGCTGCACCTGGACGTGCCAGACGATGTTGCGCTGCCAGGCCGACGGGTCTTCCGGGAGCCAGCCGACGTAGACACCGCCGTCGGGGCTGGTCGCGTGGACGTTGGCGTCGGGGGTGTCGACGAACGCCCATCCGAGAGCGCCCAGGAGGTCGAGCACCGGACCCGCACCGTGGTCGGCTGAGAGCCAGTGGCGAGCATCCGCCTTGGGGCGGACAACGGCAGGCAGGAGGGTGGCAGAGGTGCTCACGGTTAGATGGATCCCTTCGTTGAGCTGCGGTTTTCCCGATGTCCGTACGTTGGCATGCGGCATGCCGAAGTGCGTAGTCGTTTCCCCGGGAGTGACGTCTGCCGTCGGCGAACTCGGGGGTCGGCAGGTGACGGGAGACCGGGTGAAGCGCCGGGTCGCCGAAGGCCGGTGCGTCGAGTTGACGATGGAGGAACTGGCCGTCGCGGTAGGCCCCCGCGCTGAGGCGCCCCCTCCGCGACGAGGACACGCGCTAACCGTCCAGCGACGTGGCCCAGTGGTGGGCACCGGTGGCCCGACGACGGCCGCCGGAGTGGGCGCTTCGGGCACGCGACCCGGGGTATGTGGCGTCTACTCAGAGCTGGCGGCGGCGGCCCTGGATCAGACGAGCCGCCGGGGCCTCGGCCACGGGCGCGGCGGCCTCACGAGCCTCGACCACGCGCCTGATCGCTTGGAGGGGATGCGGATGTTGGGACGGACAGCTCGCAGATCCGCTTCTCCCAGGTGCGGTCTGCGTGGCCGCCGGCATTGTTCCGCCAGGATCCGGTTGGTCTTGACGAAGTGGGCGTTGGCGCCTTGTCGGACGGCGAGGTGTCCGAGCGTGGTAGCCGCCTCCGACAACGGCGCCAGCGCCAGGCCCAGTTGTCAGAGGCGGCGTGTAGCGTCCGGCCGTGACTTACGGACTGACGCGCCTGCTGCGTACCGAGGACGACTGGTCGGACTTGCTGTGCCTCCTCGCCGAGCTGGATCCTGAGCCGCTCCGGTCTGCCTTGCTCCTTGCACCGGGCAGGATCACCGTTTGGCGGGAGGTCTCGGTGAAGGCAGGCAGAGGGGCCCCCGCAGGCCGGGCCGACGTCATCGTCCTACTGGACGACATCGAGCGCGCGGTGATGGAGGTGAAGCTCGGTGCTGGTGCTCACGGCGATCAGTTCGCGGCGTACGACGTCTGGGCGGACTCGAAGGACATACCGGTATCAGCCCGCTATCTGGTGGGCCCGAACGCTGATCCCATCCCCAACGAGCCGAGACATTGGTCGCGTCAGCTCACAGTCGCCGGCCTCCTCGCCAGCTGGAACCGCTCGCCGGATGACTTCGCCCGACTCCTATCCGTCCGAGCGCTCCAGCAGTTCACACAACTGGAGGCCGAGGCAACGGGTCCAGCGAGCCAGGCCTCCATCGCGCTGAGCGACGCACTGCGTCTGCGGCGACTGGCGAGCATGACGCAGGCTGCCGCCCCACCCGGCACGATCTTCGAGCCCAAGCAACGCTCTGAGGCCGGAGCCGCGAACATCTGCGCCTGGCGAAAGACGGCGGACGGCTACGTTGTCGCCGAGATCCAGCGCCTAAACCCGAGGAGTCCGAGAGGCGGCACGGGCACGCCCTTCGAGATCCGCATCATGGTTGGGATCCCAGGGGCGACGCCCGGGGCCGATGGAGAACTCGCGGACCAATATCGAAGCTGGCTCGCCCGCCGTAGCTTCGTGCAGTACGCGGGCCCGACCGTCCAGGCGATGGTGGCGGCACCGGAAGACGACGGATTCAAGACGCAGAAGTCGAGAGGGAAAGGCCACCCGCGGTACTACGGATACAAAGGCGGTGGCCAGGGAAGCTCGGCCGTGCTCCAAAGCACGGTCGACTTGACCGACATGGTGACCGCGTTCTCTGCCGCGCTGCAGTACCTCACCACGTACCCAGAGCAGTAGACCAGCCAGAGCGCGATCCCCGGCGGCGTGCTTCCTCGCCGTCGATCAAGACCACGTCAGCCCCCAGATTGAGGACGGCCGTGCCCCCTCCGATCCCCGCCAACGTCGCGGCTGCTGAGATGCGTCGGCTGGGCAAGGCCGAGCCCCTGGAGCCTTACCCAGGCCGTGCCCGCGAACCTTGGATGTGCCGTCACATCCCGTGCCAGCAGGTCGTCTATCCGAACCGCAATAACGTGATGAGCGGTCAGGGGGCCTGCATCCGGTGCGCGCCTAACGCCCCGAAGAACCCGGAAGAGGCCAAGGAGGCGATGCTGGAGCGCGGCTTCATCGTGCTGGTGGACTTCCTCGGGACGGGCAAGCCGTGGCTCTCGCATTGTGTAGCGGCCGGGCACATCGTGGCGCCCCGGTACGGCCGTGGCCCGTCGCAACCTACTCTCATCGACTAATGCAGGGAATCAGTAGTTTCTCAGGGTCCCTATCCTGCCGCACTCGACGTCCCGCACATAGTCGGACGCAGCACCAACGGCTTCAACTGCACCGGGGTTCGTTCGGGGCCCTGCCGCACTTCCTCAAAACGCGGTGGCGCTGGGCGGTGCGGAGTGGAAGGACCACGAGATCCTCGCACCCGGCGACGTGAGCGGCGACGGCCACACCGACCTGTGGGTGCGCAGCACCGACGGGCAACTGGAGCGGTTCCTCTCTGCGGGAGCTGCGGCCCTGCCCGCCGACCCACCCACGATCCACACCGCGCCGGTGGCCTCGTATCCGCCGGCCGGCGCGTGGTCGGCGACCTCGACGGCGACGGCCCAGGCGGCGGGCGCTGCCGCCTGGGCCGTCGCCGTGTCTGTACGTCAGCGCGGGAGATCCGAGACCAGGCGGCGCAGAGCCGCGTGAGGCTCTGCGGAGGAGAACCAGGCATCCGCTGTGGCTGACGCCTGGGAGGAGAGACCCGGCGGGATGGGCAGAGACCCCACCTGGTGGTCTCCTCCGCTTCACCCCACAGGCCACGGTCCAGTCATGCGCTGGCAGAAGGGACGTCCCGCTCAGGACGTTTTCCCGAGCTGTAGAGCGCGATCATCGCCGGAGGTGACGAACCGGACCGGACGGCTACGTACGTAGCCACGTAGGTAGCCATGAGAACTGGAGCCAGAGCTGGACGACGGCGCGGCCGGACCTGGCACAAACGGTCTCTGCCAAGGCCGGTTCACCCATCACGACGAGGCCCTGATCACCCGTCACGGACGAGACGTGTGCTGGTGGACCTGGGCCGGCTTTCGCGCCAACACCACCCTCACCGCCTGGCTGACCGACGTGGTCGATCCACTTCAGAGGCCCGCAGACGCCTACGTACGGCTCCGCCACGACGTCACGGGGGAGGAGTGGGCGCAGGCATGGCGGCTGCCTCGGGAGGAGGAGCTGCCGCAGGTTTCCGCGGCTGCGGTACGCGGGCTCAAGTCTCCGCCGCTCTCCCCGATGATCTCGCCACCCGTGTCCTCGCCGATCCACTCGCGGATACGGACGGGGCCCGTGCCGCGTTGTCCCGACAGGTGCGCTGGGAGACCGAACAGGCCTGAGAACAGCGCCGGGACGCACATATTGGCCCCGCTGACCGGATTGCGCCCTTTCGGCGCCCATCGCCCCAGCTCACCTTGGTCCCAGACTGCCGCGGGGCAATGTGGAGGGGCCACCATGTCCGGACCGCTGTACGTTCCTGTCCTGCCCGCACGCCCCCACGCCGTGGCCGCGGTCAAGGACCTCGCCCCAGGGATCCGAGACCGGACGGCGCCCCTGCGGACGCTCCCAGCCATGACCGCCGAGGGCGCCGAGGAACTTCAACAGGCGGTGGACAAGGAACTCCGGCGGGTCGCGGCCGTACAGAAATACACGCCAGCATGGCTGGACGCCCCGCACGCAGACCTCGACGAGCGCGCCTACGCGGATCTGCTCCCCTCGTACTGGTCCCACACGGGGCTCCGCCCGGTCACCGACCCGGACCTTCCCGCAGCGCACCAGGCAGTGGCCGCAACCAGCGCACGCGACGGCGGCAACGGCCTCGGCATACGCATACGGCTGCCCGGCGCCTGGAACGACGAACTCGCCGAACGCACCGCGGCTCTGCTCACCAGGACGGGGCCCGAGGTGCGGGTGGACCTTCTTCTCGACCTCCAGACGGTGCTCCCCAGCCGTCCCGACGCGGGTAAAGAAGCGCTGCGCGCACTCGACGCGCTGGTCCCGCTCGCCTCCTGGCGCACGATCGCCACTCTGGCCGGTGGCTTCCCGGACGAAGTCGACGGGTTGCTCGACCGGGAGCGGGGCGAGGCCGACCGCGCGGACTGGGACACGTGGCACGAGATACGCGCGAGTGGGCGGTCGTATGCGGAGTTCGTTCGTTACGGCGACTACGGCACGCTCCCCGCCCGCAACCTCGGCAGAGCGGCGGATGACAGCGACCGGTCGCCGTTCGGACTGCTTCGATACACGACTGAACGTTCCTTTCTGCTCGCCCGGTTCTGGGCCGAGAAGCGGGGCGAAACCGGTGTCACACGGGAGGCGGCCCGCTGGATCACCGAGTTGTCGGACTTCCGGGGTGAGGGGGCGAGTACGGGCGACCACTGGTATCAGCAGTGCGCCCGGACCACGGGTTCCAAGGGCACGGGCAACGCCGGGACGTGGAACCAGGTCGGCAACGTCCAGCACATGATGTACGTTGTCTGCTGCCTGACCGGGGATGCTGATCGCCCCTGACGCCGAGAGGTCAGTGACTGCTCACCAGCGCCGCGCGCAGATCGTCCGTGAACGACTGCCAGGACGTGAGTTGCCTGACCGGCCCGTCGCGATCCAGCATCTGCAGGAGCCGCGCGCGATTCGCCGAGAAGCGGGTCTGGAGCTTCTGCAGACCGCGCCCCTTTTCCCCGCTCGCAGTGGCGATCGCCTGTTTGAGCAGTGCCTTGGGGTCCGCCACCGATTCCGCCCGTGCCGGTTTCGGAAGGTCGAGTGCCATCCTGCCGTTGGGGTTGCCCGCCACTTCGCGGATCGCTGACTGGTCGAGCAGCAGCCATGCCTCCAGCATCCGAACGGGTATCGCCGGGACATGCGCCAGGCCGGGGCTCACCGCAGCCACCGCTTCCGCGATCTCGCTGCGGCGGTGGTCCGGGGGCTCGCGATCCGAATCACGGTGGATGACGACGAGGTCGTATGTCTGCCCGCTGTCGCTGAGCTGCTGGGCGGCTCGCAGTTTGCCTTCGACCCCGGGACCGGGCTTGTTCGCAAGGCGGTTCAGGTCGGGGACCGTCACCAGGATCTGCCTGCCCACGTCCCCTGCGATCCCCTCGATGTGGAAGCGCAGGCCCGTGTCGCTGGATCCCTCACACAGGTAGAGGGCGCGAATGGTCACGACGCGCTCTCCTGGAGAGTCAGGCGGGCCTCGGGCGGGGCGGTGAGGTACGCGAGGATGTCGGCCTTGGTGCCGTAGCCTTTTCCGGCGCCGCCGGCGCGCCATGTATCGGCCAGAGGACGTAGCCGTAGACCGCGCGCGGCCTTGCCGTCGGCCCCCGGGACGGTGGTTGTGTCGGCGATCAGCAGGTCCGCCGGATCGACGAGTTGTACGACGCCTGGTGAATGCGTATTGATCAGGACCTGCCGGAAGGGGTTGTCCTCGTCCACCGGCAGGGAGGGATCCACGGCCAGATCGCGCACCAGGTCCACCATCGCGGAGAGGTTGGCCGGATGGATGCCGTTCTCCGGCTCTTCCATGCAGAGCAGACCATGCACCTGCGGGTCCTCCAGCAGAACGCACAGGGCGAGGAAGCGCAGGGTCCCCTCCGACAGGCTGCGGGCCGGCAACACCAAGCCGTCGATCTCGTGGAGCTTGATCGTTAGCAGCTCACGGGTGTCGTCGGCCTCCACGTGCAGCGTCCTGACGTGCAGCCCCGACAGGTCCGAGAGGCGCCCTGCGACCCGCGAGTAGATCCGCTCCGGGTCGTCCGGAGACTTCTTCCACGCGATCCGGTCCAGGCTCCGCGGCAGGTGCAGGCCGTCGGGCTGCATCTCACTGGGGTCCGAAAAGCGATCGGGCGTGCGCAGTGCGGAAGGTTCGAGGGCCAGCCGTCGCCAGGACTGCATTTCCCGCCTGGCAGTCAGGATGGTCGGGTCGTCGTTGCGGTTGATCGTGGAGAGCATGGTCTGAGGTGCGCGGCTCGCGGGTGCCGGACGGGGCTGGCCTCGGCGGCTGCCGTCGGTATGGATGCTGACGACGGCGTCGCCCGTTTCGAGGGACGTGGAAATGTAGGGGGAGTTCGAGCGGCGACCGCGGACCACGGCGTTGCGGAAGTCCGCGGCGCGGTGCGGGAAGCGCAGATGTGACAGAGCCTCACTTGGTCTGATCCGGCTGAGATCCTCGTACCGCAGTGTCAGCCTGCCGCCCCGCTCCCCGCCCTGCGGCGGTTGGTATCCGAGGTGGACCTCGTAGCGGAGGAACGTGGACGTCGGCTCGGCCAGCCTGCCGAAGTCGTCCTCGGCCTCACCCGGGACGATCATCTCTGCGGCGAACTTCATCAAGTGCTCGCCGTCCGCATAACCGTTCCAGAACAGGTCGCGCGCGTCACCGTGCAACGTGCCATGGGTCCCGCGGACGGCCTGAGCCGCCTCGATCATGGAGTGGTCGGTGAGCAGGCTCAGGAACTGGATCGCGTCGAAGACATTCGACTTTCCCGTGCCGTTCTCGCCCGCGATGCAGGTGAACGGGCCGAACTCGACCCTCAGATCCAGAAGGTTCTTGAATCCACTGACTTCGAGCCGTGTCAGCATGTGCCCCCTCGTCGGTCCAACCCTGGCGCGCCCTCGGAACACGTGGTGTCCGGCGGCGTTCAGGGCCGCCGGTGCGCACAGGAATGATAGGGCGTCAGACCGAGACGGGCCGCGCGCGTCCGGAGGTGACCGGCCACGGAACGGGGGCGGCGGCCGGCGAGCTGGCAGGATGTATCCGACGAGACAGTGGATCGTCGTCGTCGACGACGTACGGAGGAGAGGTCGCCGCTGTGTCTCCGACTGACGGAGCTGATACGGGGACGTCCTCCCTGGACAGGGCCGCGCTCGTCACGGGTGTGCGCAAACAGGTTCGAGCACTGGAGGCGGACCTCCGCGAGCGCAGCGACGACATCGACCGCTACCGCGACCGCCTACGAAGCACGTACGAAGAGGTGTGGGCAGCCGGTGGTACGACTGCCACGTACGGTGCTTGGCGGGACGAGCGCCTCACGCAGACCGCGGTGGCATGGGTGCTGGGCACGGTTTTCGTGCGCTTCTGCGAGGACAACGGACTCATCGACCGGGTCTTCATCGCAGGGCCGGGGTTGCGTTCGGCGGAGGCCGAGGAACGGCAGTACGCCCGTTGGGTCGAGGATCACGGGACCAATGACCAGGACTGGCTGGTGGAGGCGTTCACGCACCTGGCGCGGTCCCACGTAGCGCTCGCGCGCATCTTCGACAGGGCGCGCAATCCGTTGTGGGAGCTGTCACCGTCTCCCCGAGCCGCCGCCGAATTGATTGAGTTCTGGAGGCGGCGAGGCGAAGACGGGTCTCTTCTCGTCGACTTCACTCACCCCGGACTCGACACCGACTTCCTCGGTGACCTGTACCAGGACATCAGCGAGGCGTCGCGAAAGGCCTACGCGCTGGTCCGAACTCCGGATTTCATCGTGGACTTCGTCCTGGATCTCACCGCCGATCCGGCCATCGCGGAATTCGGGCCCCACGGTTTCCGTGGGATCGACCCGGCCTGTGGATCGGGGACGTTTCCCCTGGGCCTGTTCGAGCGCCTTCTGGCTGCCTGGCGGGCGGCGGAGCCCGGAACCCAGGATCACGAGCTGATCCGGCGGAGCCTGGACTCCGTCCACGGCTGTGACGTCAACCCGTTCGCCGTGAGCATCACGCGGTTCCGGCTGCTGATGGCCGCCGCGAGGGCCAGCGGCCGTAGGCCGCTGAGCGAGCTGCCGGAACATGTGATCTACGTGGCGGTGGGCGACGCCCTGCTCGCCGGGCGTGGTGCGCCCGGCGGATCGTCGCTGTTGCTTCCTGAGGAGGGGGAGGGCGGCGACGGAACGATGGAGGACATCGACGAGTTCTCCGCGTCGTGTGATCTCCTGGGCCGGAATTCCTACAACGCCGTGATTTCAGAGCCTCCCTCCGCTTCCGTGCGCGACAAGGTGAAAAACGCGGCATACCGGGCGGCCTATGACGTGGCCTCCGGAATGTTCCCGCTCCACGTCCTCTTCGCGGAGCGCATGTTCCAGCTGGCAGTGCGGAAAACCAGCAGGACTTCCGGCGGTTACGTCGGTCAGTACACCTCCAGTTCCTTCACGAGGCGTAACTTCGGCGCGAAGCTGATCGATGAGTTCTTTCCGCGCGTTGCGCTGACACATGTCATCGACACCTCCGGCGTCTACGCACCGGGCCATGGGACCCCGACTCTGATCCTGGTCGGCCGGAACGACCCGACCATGCGTGATTCCCCTGTTCGGTCGGTCCTTGGTGTGCGGGGTGAGCCGAAGCAGCCCACGGATCCGGCCGAGGGGATCGTGTGGAAGTCGATCCTCGACCAGATCGACCGTCCTGGCAGCACTTCGGAATGGGTGAGCGTGCAGGACGAACCCAGGCAGCGTTTCTCCCGCTTCCCGTGGACGCTGACGGGTGGCGGGGCCGGGGACCTCGTGGACGTGCTCTCGCGGTTTCCGCGACGATTGGCCGACGTCCTCTCCGGCTCGGTCGGAGTTGCCGCAGATCCTGGGCAGCGGGAAGTGTTCGCTCTCGGCCGGCCGTGGTTCGCCCGGCATCCGGACTCGGCCGGGCTCGGCCTGGGCATGGTCACGAGTGAGACCGTACGGGACTGGCGTGCGGAATCGTCGACGGAAGTGCTGGCCCCCTATGACGGGGACGGCTCACCGCTCCACCTGGACCTCGGAACCTCATGGGCACGCCACCTCTGGACGATGCGGCAGTTTCTCCGGTCGGCTCCCCGGGCACGAGAATCGGCCGGAGCAGGGCCTGAGGCGTGGTGGACCTGGAGGTACTGGTCTCCCGGTGCCCATCGGGGGCCGGCGATCACGTTCGCGTCTGTGGCCACGCACAATCGCTTCGCCCTGGAACACGGTGGACGGGTGTTCAGCCGGACCGCGCCCATGGTGCGACTGTCGCCTGCTGCGGATGAGGGCGAGTACATCGCGCTGCTGGGGGTGCTCAACTCGTCCACGGTCTGCTTCTGGCTCAAGCAGACCGGCGCCGCGACCGCGTTCGACGGACCGGGCATCTCCTCGCCCGGTGAGGAATGGGCACGCGCCTACCGTTTCAACACGGGTCCTCTGACACAGCTTCCGTTGCCGGCCGACGCTCCGATCGCCCGCGCGCGGGAACTGCATGCCTTGGCCCGGCTGCTTGATGTCCATGAGCCGAGCACCGTCTGCGCGCAGGAACATCCGCCCTCCCGAAGCGCCTTGGACGCGGCCCGGGCCGCACAACAAGAGACGCGTCGTCGGATGGTCGCCCTTCAGGAGGAACTGGACTGGGAGGTCTACGGCTCCTACGGACTGCTGTCCGACGATGAGCGGGCTCGCCTGACCACCCCCGCTGATGTTCCACCGCCTCCGCTGCGGCCGGGTGAGCGTGCCTTCGAAATCGTGCTGGCCCGCGGAATCGACGTCGGCGAGGATTCGGACTCGTGGTTCGTGAGGCACGCGGCAACACCGATCACCGAGATCCCGAAGCACTGGCCAGCTGCCTACAAGAAGGTCGTGCGGGCCAGAATTGAGGCCATCGAGTCCCGTCACCCGATCGCCGTCGTCGAGCGCCCGGAGTACAAGCGGCGGTGGCTGTCGGAGCCATGGGGACGGCGGGAGACTCAAGCGTTGCGTACCTGGCTGCTCGACCGCTGTGAGGACGAACGCCTCTGGTTCGAGCACAGGAACGGGGGCAGGCACCCGCGTCCCCGAACCATCGACCAGCTCGCAGGGGATCTCAGTGCCGATGCCGCGGTGTGTTCCGTGGCCGAGCTGTACGCGATCCGCATCCTGGGAAGGTGGGACGCGACATTCCGTGACGTGCTGGCGGCGATCCTGGCCGACGAGCATGCGCCCTACGTGTCGGCGCTGAGGTACAAGGAGTCGGGGCTGCGGAAACGCGCCCAGTGGGAGCAGGTGTGGCAGCTCCAGCGCAGCGAGGACAGAACGGGAGAGGCGCTGGGTATCCCCGTGCCGCCGAAGTTCAGCGCCGCCGACTTCAGGCATGCCTCCTACTGGTCGCTTCGAGGCAGCCTGGACATCCCCCGGGAACGCTTCGTCTCCTATCCCGGCGCGATTGCCGAGGGGGACGGTCTGCTGATCGGCTGGTCTGGCTGGAGTGATACGGACCGCGTTCGTGTGTTGCTGGATCTGGTCGGCATGCTCCAGGAGCAGGCTCACCCGCGTGTCCACGAGATCGCTCCCTTGCTTGCGGGCATCCAAGAACTGATTCCTTGGGTTCGCCAATGGGAGGCTTCGACCGAGTCAGAGCCGGACGTCGACCGTGCCGAGACATACCAGCGTGAGCTCGACGACCTGCGTACCGCATATGGGCTCAGCGCCCACGACTTGGCCTCTTGGCGGCCGCGGAAGGCCGCCTCAAGGGAAATTGAGCGATAGCGCGCGACTGCTCTCACACAGAACTCGCGGCCTGCGGTCGACGAGCTCTGGGTCCCGCGTCACACGAACAGGGACAGCCTGTAGGAGCACCCTCGAAGGTCGGCGACGAGTCCCGGACCGCTCCGGCGCGGGGGCGCCTCCTTACGTAGCCATCGAGGTAGCCACGGAAGCGCCCTCTCTAAACGTTTGTGCAGGTCATAGCGTTGCGGTGATCTCCCCGGCGTACAGCCCGACTCGTCTGCCGCCACCTGCGGCTTTGTCTTGGAAAGGGCCTCTGAACTGCATCGGAAGCCTTTTCCGGTCTTTCACGAGCTTGCCGCGTTAGGCGGCCAAAACTCCCTCGGAAGTCCCTCAGACAGAGCTGAAAGTCCCTGAAAAGTCCCAGGAGCGGAGAGGCGGGGGACGCCTCTGAGCTGGTACGTCTGCGAAGGGTGCCGGGGATGCGATCAGTTCAGAGCCAATTGATCGATGGTGCGCCAGCGATAGGCGCGGTCTTCGCGACGTAGTTCGACCAGTTCCAGGTGATCGACCGGGACGCCGACGCTGTCCATGTCGCGGAGCGGGCGGATCGCTTCCCGGACAACGCAGGCATCCGTGGGGCGGTTGCAGTACGCGATGCCGATGTGCGGCCGCAGCACCGCGGTCGGCTTCCGCAAAGGCAGCTGGCATTGCGCGTTGGTGGCGGACAGCTTGGAGTGGAGGTCGAGCACGGGAGTCCACGGGGCGATGCTGTAGCGGACCGCGCCGCGGGATGCGGTCATCGGTATGGCCTGGAGCCGGAACCTGCCTGTAGGTATCGCGGCTGTCGTGGCGAGCAGTGTGTCCAACTGTTCCAGCGAGACGTCGTCGGTGGTGCCGATCCGGCCGAGGGTCAGGTGCAGCCCGTCCGCGTCGATGGAGTCGAAGTTCAGGTGCCGGATCTTGTCTTGGCAGTGTCGAGCGTGCTCGGCGAGCGCCGAGTCGGCGGGGAAGCTGAGCATCCAGTAGTAGGCCCGCGTCGATGGAGTCCACCCAGCCCGGTCCCAGTGGTTACTCATCTCCTGCACCCGGTCGAAGGCCGCCCAGTCGTGTGCCGCGATGACCTCGGGGTCATCGACGCTCGGCGGCGGGGCGGTGGGAAACGCGCTGGGATCCTCAGTCAGCAGCACTCGGTGCCCTTCTCGTACGGCTATCGCTCAAGCGTGCCATCTTGGCAAAATTGGTCACCGCTCGGGTTAACGGGGTGGTGTGCCAAGTGCGTAGCGCCTCGGCGTAATCCCTGACGACAGGTAGCTGGTGCCACGATGCTGCACGGGCGTGGAGTTCACCGGCTCGCTGGATGACCGATCGGATCGGCGGGCCACCCCCGGCTTCGAGAACCTGCCTGCCGAGCACCATGGCCTGCTCCACATCCGGCTGAGGCCTTGCGAGCAGAGCAGTGGCCACGTCCAGGCGGACCAAGGCCCGGCTCCAGTCGGAGTCGGACTGCTCTATTAGGAGCTGTCCGGGCGATCATGTGACCGCCCCGTGTCTGGGTCGTTGTTGTGGGTATGGGGCGGGGCGATCTGACGGATGCCGAGTGGGAACGGCTGCGGCCGTTCCTGCCGGTGAGCAATGGACGTTGTGGCCGGTGGCGGGATCATCGGCAGGTGATCGACGGGATCCTGCACCGGGTGCGAACCGGGGTGCAGTGGCGGGATCTTCCCGAGCGCTTCGGCCCCTGGAAGACCGTGTATGAACGCCACCGGCTGTGGTCGGCCGACGGGACGTGGGAACGTCTGCTGCAGCAGGTCCAGGCCGCCGCCGATGCCGCGGGCGAGATCGACTGGGACATCTCGGTGGACTCCACCACCGTGCGGGCTCATCAGCACGCGGCCGGTGCCCGGACCGGACCGCCGTCGGCGCCCGCGTCAAAGGGGGCCGAAGCGGCAGAACACCAGGGCGAAACGCCGTGGCAGAGCCTGCTCGCCCGGCTGGTGGAGGTGGTGCGGGAGGTGAGGGCCTGGGCCGCTCGCGGGGCGGGTTCACCAGCAAACTCCACCTGAGCGCGGACGGCCGCTGCCGCCCGCTGTCCCTGGTCGTCACCGCCGGACAGCGGGCGGACTGCACCCAGTTCCAGACGGTGCTGGCGAAGATCCGTGTTCCGCGGGGCGGTCCGGGCCGGCCGCGCACGAAGCCCGACAGCCTCGCGGCCGACAAGGCATACAGCAACAGTCCGTGCCGCGAGTACCTGCGGCGCCGTGGCATCCGGCACTCGATCCCGGAGAAGACCGACAGCCAGGCCGCCCGCCTGCGCAAAGGCTCGCGCGGCGGACGGCCACCCGGCTTCGATGAAGAGCGGTACAAGAAGCGCAACACCGTCGAACGGGCGATCAACAGGCTGAAGCAGTCCCGGGCCGTGGCCACCCGCTATGACAAGCGCGGCTACGTCTTCCTCGGCACCGCCACCACCGCGGCTCTGCTCATCTGGCTTCGGAGTTGAGTCTCGGCTTCACAGAGCGACTGGCCGATACGCCAGGGCCTGATCGACCACCTCATCAGCCGAAAGCTCCCGCTCCGGCGGCCAGAAAATCAAGCCCCTGACATGTCCGGACGGGCATGCCAGGGCTCTGTCCAGCCTGTCCAGCCAGCCGTCCGCATCGTCGTCCGAGGCGTAGTTCGCGTCCATGATCCGCTGCACGAGCACGACCGCCTCCGCGCGACTCATCTCCCCAGCACTCATCAGGTCCCTCCGCCGAGCCACCCTAACGAGATCTTTGATCGCCCGGACAGCTCCTAGTTCGTCGACCTGCTCCGCGTACTCGATGACGTCCCGTGTGTTGCCGAGGGCGACATGGGCGGTAGCGGCGTTCGCCAGTGTGCGGGCGATGCTGTACGGGGCGAAAGAGATGCACGGTGTCAGCCCGCCCGGGAGCCGGTGGTTACTGCTGAGGTCCTCGGCCTCTGCGATGGCCCTCTGCGCGCCCACGGCGTCGCCGAGCTTGCCGAGAGCACGTGCTCGGCCGTTAGCAAGCAGCCGGATCGCTTGCGCGTTGTCGCGATCGATGGCCAAGCCGGCATCGGCCCATTCGAGCGCCTGGTCGTAGAGGCCCGCGTAGTACGCGCCCAGAGAGCGGGTGCCAAAGATCCACATCATCAGCTCCAGGTCGTCGATCTCCTGAGCGAGCTGGAGGGCTTCGGTGCTGTAGGCCTCGGCGATGGCCTCGTGACCCGCGTTGACCGCCATGTAGCTGAGCAGGCCGGAGGCTTGGGCTGCAAGACGGAAGAGTTCTGCCCGCTGCCCAGGCGGCTGGCGCCCTTCCAGCAGTGTCTGGATGAAATCAAGCAACTCGGCAGTCTTGAAAGCGAGTTGGTGCGGACCGTCGGCTTCGTACCGGTCCACTATGGCGGTCCGCCAGGTCCGGGGTCTGCGGGGAGGCGGGGGTGCTGAGAGGCCGGAGCATCCACCAGCAGCTGCTCCAAGCGCGAGCCACGAACATCCAGGCCAGGCGCCCATCCCATGGGATTTCCCGGGGACTTTCCGCCGCGTAAGCAGGGATGGCCCTGACAGCGCTGAAAGTGACGAACGCGCTGGTCGGGGCCTATTTCATCAGCGCTCGATGATGTTGATCGCCAGCCCGCCCCGGGCCGTTTCCTTGTACTTGACGGACATGTCCGCGCAGGTGTCCTTCATGGACTTGATGACCTTGCTGGCCTCGACGTATGCGTCCGCTCTCCCATTCCGTTGGCAGGCCCGACGACGGCAGCACGCGTTTCACTGCTCGTCTCGACGCGCTCCCGGGCAGGGTCGTCGCGGACGCTGTCGGCGGGCGCCTCGGTCAGCAGGCCGCCGACCCGGACGTGGGGGTCAGCCGGATGATCGAAGGAGCGCCGGTGCGCGTGGAGGTCCGGGCTGGAACTGGCCGTAGCGGTGTAGTGCGCTTGATGCGCGTGCGCGGCGAGGACTGAACTCAGAATCTCAGGAACGCCAGTGGCACCGTCGGTGCGGACATTGCGAGGCCCCTTTGGCGAGCACTCTCCGTGAAGGCTGACGGATATTCAGATATCTCTGATGCATCGTCACCAATTTAAGATCATCTTGCACGTGCGTTGCACAAGGTGATGAAAAACAGCGATGATCAATGAAGGGTCCCGCAAGTGCGTAACAGCAGGTCAGCAGGCATTTAGGAGTGTCGCGCCCCTCATCTCCTAGGGGCACGACACTCCGCCAATCAGATGTCGCGGAAGATCTCGATCTGCGCGCCGATCGAGTTCAGGCGCTCGGCGAGGTCCTCGTACCCGCGGTTGATGACGTACACATTGCGCAGCACCGACGTGCCTTCGGCCGCCATCATCGCCAGCAGGACGACCACGGCGGGCCGCAGCGCCGGCGGGCACATCATCTCGGCGGCGCGCCACCGGGTCGGGCCCTCGACCAGGACGCGGTGCGGGTCCAGGAGCTGGAGACGGCCGCCGAGGCGGTTGAGGTCCGTCAGGTAGATCGCGCGGTTGTCGTACACCCAGTCGTGGATCAGGGTCTGGCCCTGGGCGACCGCCGCGATCGCCGCGAAGAACGGCACGTTGTCGATGTTCAGCCCGGGGAACGGCATCGGGTGGATCTTGTCGATCGGCGCCTCCAGCTTGGAGGGCCGTACGGTCAGGTCCACCAGCCGCGTACGCCCGTTGTCGGCCTCGTACTCGCCCGTCCGGTCGTGGTCGAGGCCCATCTCCTCCAGCACCGCGAGCTCGATCTCCAGGAACTCGATCGGGACCCGGCGGATCGTCAGTTCGGAACCCGTCACCACGGCGGCCGCGAGCAGACTCATCGCCTCGACCGGGTCCTCGGAGGGCGAGTAGTCGACGTCCACGTCGATGTTCGGTACGCCGTGCACGGTCAGCGTGGTGGTGCCGATCCCGTCGACCCGTACGCCCAGCGCCTCCAGGAAGAAGCACAGGTCCTGGACCATGTAGTTGGACGAGGCGTTGCGGATGACGCTCACGCCGTCGTGGCGGGCCGCCGCGAGCAGCGCGTTCTCGGTCACCGTGTCGCCGCGTTCGGTCAGCACGATCGGGCGGTCGGGCCCGGCCGAAGGCTCCACCACCGCGTGGTAGATGCCCTCGGTCGCGGTGATGTCCAGGCCGAAGCGGCGCAGCGCGATCATGTGCGGCTCGATGGTGCGGGTGCCGAGGTCGCAGCCGCCCGCGTACGGGAGTTTGAAGTGGTCCATGCGGTGCAGCAGCGGGCCGAGGAACATGATGATGCTCCGCGTCCGGCGCGCCGCCTCGGCGTCCATGGAGCCCATGTCCAGCTCGGCGGGCGGGACGATCTCCAGGTCCTTCCCGTCGTTGACCCAACGGGTGCGCACGCCGATCGAGTTGAGCACCTCCAGCAGGCGGTACACCTCCTCGATGCGCGCGACGCGCCTCAGCACGGTGCGGCCCTTGTTGAGCAGCGAGGCGCAAAGCAGCGCCACGCACGCGTTCTTGCTCGTCTTCACGTCGATCGAACCGGAAAGACGTCGTCCGCCGACGACACGTAGATGCATCGGTCCCGCGTACCCCAACGAGACGATTTCACTGTCGAGAGCCTCACCGATGCGCGCGATCATCTCAAGGCTGATGTTCTGGTTGCCGCGCTCGATGCGGTTCACGGCGCTCTGGCTGGTGCCCAGCGCCTCGGCGAGCTGACTCTGTGTCCAGCCCCGGTGCTGACGGGCGTCACGGATGAGCTTGCCGATGCGTACGAGGTAGTCGTCTGCCATAGCGGCAGGTTATCTCAGATATGAGATGCCGCATTCCGAGGGGTGGGTGGGGGTACGGGGGCCGGAGAGGCAGGGGCGGGGGCAGGGGCAGGGGCAGGGGAAATGTTGCGGTTGAAGCGGAAGAGGTTGGCGGGGTCCAGGCGCGCTTTCAGCTCCCGCAACCGCCGGTAGGTGTCCGGGGCGTGGCCGGTCCGGGTCTGTTCCTCGCCCGCCCGCTCCCCGTCGCCGTACAGGAACGGCAGCGAGCTGCCGGTGGTCCACGGCGCGAGCACCTCCAGCACCCGCTCCTGCGTCCGGCGGGCCTGTCCGATGTCGTCGGGCCCGTCCAGCATCGTGATGACCCGCAGGATGTACCGCGCGTCGCGGTTGCCGACCGCGCTCGCCACGGCGGGCTCGCGCGAGAGCGCGCCGCCCAGGTGCCGCAGGTCCACGACGTTCATCAGGGGCCGGTCGGGACCGGTCAGTTCGCGCACGGCCCCGAGCGCGGCCGGGTCGAGTTCGCGGAGCATGGCGTTGGTGCCGGTGTACGCGTGCGGGAAGGGCGGGTCCTTGTAGATGGACTCCCCTTCGCTGTACGGGAGTTCCCCGAGGTCGTCGACGAGCCGCGGCCCGATCGCGCGCAGCGGCGCCACCAGCCGCTCGCCCTTTGCGGCGTCACCGTTGAAGGCGATCCGTACGTGCGCGGCATAGCGCCCGCGCAGTGCCGCGGGGAGCTGCGGCAGGTCGGGGTACGCGATGAGACCGACCGACGACGTCATCTCCTCCGGCACGGCCGTGCTCCAGTCGGCGTACGTCCGCAGCACGTCCTCCACCAGCGCGCCCCCGAAGTAGAGCCCACCTCCGAACACCTGATCGACCGGCACCAGGTTCACCTCCAGGCCGGTCACCACCCCGAAGTTGTGCCCCGCCCCGCGCAGCGCCCAGAACAGCTCGGGGTCGCTCTGCGCGGTGACGTACCGCGACGCGCCGTCCGCGGTGACGATCTCCGCGCCCCGCACCTGGTCGGCGGCGTATCCGAACTGCCGGGCCAGCAGCCCGACCCCGCCGCCCAGGGTGTACGACACGGCTCCCACCCCGGCGGCCGACCCGCTGAGCGGCGCCAGCCCGTGCGGCGCGGCGGCCTCGACCACCTGCCCCCAGACCACGCCCGCCCCGAACCAGGCGGTCCGTGCCCGCGCGTCGACGCGGACCTCCCGCATCCGGCGCGTACTGATCAGCACCCCGCCGTCCGCCGCCACCGAGAGCCCGTGCCCGGTGGCCTGCACGGCGACCGGCAGCCCGTGCGCCGCCGCGAATCCCACGGCGGCCCGGACGTCGGCGGTCTCCTCCGCGCCGACGACCAGGGCGGGCCGGTGCCGGTAGGCGGTCTGGAACCCGGCGAGCTCGTCGTCGTACCCCTCGTCGCCGGGCAGGAGCACGGGCCCCCGCACGCCGTCGCGCAGCGCCTTGATTCCGTTGATCCCGTTGGTCCCGGCGGCCGGGAAACGCGTCGTGGTCATGGGAAGTGCCTCCGTCTCTCGTGGTTCGACGGAGATGCTTCCGCCCATACCTGACACCTGCCGTCAAGTTTTCCCGACTACCGGTGACACGGCGCGCCGAGGCGCCGGCCGGCGTACGGCGCCAGGCCGAGCGGTTCCCGAAAGTTCACCGCGGGGCCGCTGTTTTTCGAATGCCGTGACCGCCGTGGCGGAGCGGTATGCGGGGATGCGCTTTTCGGTCAACATTCCGGACTTCGGGGACTTCGCCGATGCCAGGACGGTCGCGGCGGTGGCCGCGGCGGCCGAACAGGCGGGCTGGGACGGGCTGTTCGTCGGGGACCACGTGGCGCATGACAGGACCCTGCGCCGGGGCCGGGCCTTCGGGGACCCCTGGATGCCGCTGACCGCTGCGGCGTTGGCGACCTCCCGGACCAGGCTGATCACCCCGGTCACTCCGGTCGCCCGCAGCAGCTCGCCCGCCAGGTGGCCACCCTGGACGCGCTCAGCGGCAGAGGGGTGATTTTCGGTACGGGCCTGGGCGGGCCGATCGAGGACGAGTTCGGCAGCTTCGGCGAGCCGACCGACCCCGTCGTGCTCGCCGAGCGCCTGGACGAGGGCCTGGACCTGTTGCGGCGCTACTGGTCGGGGGAGCCGGTGAACCGTCACGGGCGGCACTGCCGGGTCCGGGACGCGACCCTGCTGCCCGCCCCGGTGCAACGGCCCCGCCCGCCGGTCTGGGGCGCCGGGTTCCGGCCGAACCGCCCGCCGATGCGCCGAGCCGCCCGCTGGGACGGCGCGGTCCCGTTGTCCGACTCCGCCAGGCACGGACATGCTCCGCCGACCGACCAGGTCCGTGACCTCGTCTCCTGTGTCCGCCGACACCGCGACGAACGGCACACCGGCCCCTTCGAGATCGTCCTCGGCGGCGTCAGCCCCGCCGGCGCGGCCAAGGCGCGCGACCTGGTCGGCCCGCTGATCGACGCAGGTGCCACCTGGTGGGACGAACGGCAGCTCCGGAGCAGCGGCGGGACCGACCGGCTCGCACCGGTGCTGCGCCGCATCGAGCAGGGTTCACCGGCCCTCTGGGGCAGGGCCCACCGGTCTCCTGGCGGCCGGGCCTGCTCCCCCGCCTCCCGGCAGGGGCGGGGGAGCAGCCGCATCCTCATTGGTTCACCGACGGCAGCGCGGGCCGCCGGGCGCCCCGCTCCGGCCGCGACGCGCAGCCCGCACGCGTGTCCGCCCGCCCTCCGGACATGACCGGGCCACGGCCATGTACTAGAGTTATCTCGACATCGAGATATCTGCCGAAGGCGTACCGCAGCCGCCGACCGGTAAGGGTGACCTAACTAAGTCTTACCTTAGCGGATGGCCAGGGGGGCGTGGCGGCAGGATGCGGTAGAAACGCGCACATTGAAGAAGGAGACTGTCGTGTCGGCGAACAGCTTCGACGCCCGCAGCACGCTGCGCGTGGGCGACGAGTCGTACGAGATCTTCAAGCTGGACAAGGTCGAGGGCTCCGCGCGCCTCCCTTACAGCCTGAAGGTGCTGCTGGAGAACCTGCTCCGCACCGAGGACGGCGCGAACATCACCGCCGACCACATCCGGGCGATCGGCGGCTGGGACTCGCAGGCCCAGCCCAGCCAGGAGATCCAGTTCACGCCCGCCCGCGTGATCATGCAGGACTTCACCGGCGTGCCCTGTGTCGTCGACCTCGCCACCATGCGCGAGGCCGTCAAGGAGCTCGGCGGCGACCCGGCGAAGATCAACCCGCTGGCCCCGGCCGAGCTGGTCATCGATCACTCCGTCATCGCCGACAAGTTCGGTACGTCCAACGCCTTCCAGCAGAACGTCGAGCTGGAGTACGGCCGCAACAAGGAGCGCTACCAGTTCCTGCGCTGGGGCCAGACCGCCTTCGACGAGTTCAAGGTCGTCCCCCGGGCACCGGCATCGTCCACCAGGTCAACATCGAGCACCTGGCCCGCACGGTCATGGTCCGTAACGGCCAGGCGTACCCCGACACCCTCGTCGGCACCGACTCGCACACCACCATGGTCAACGGCCTCGGCGTGCTCGGCTGGGGCGTCGGCGGCATCGAGGCCGAGGCCGCGATGCTCGGCCAGCCGGTCTCCATGCTCATCCCGCGCGTCGTCGGCTTCAAGCTGACCGGCGAGCTGCCGGCCGGCACCACCGCCACCGACCTCGTGCTGACCATCACCGAGATGCTCCGCAAGCACGGCGTCGTCGGCAAGTTCGTCGAGTTCTACGGCGAGGGCGTCGCCGCCACCTCGCTGGCGAACCGCGCCACCATCGGCAACATGTCGCCGGAGTTCGGCTCCACCGCCGCGATCTTCCCGATCGACGACGAGACGCTGAAGTACCTGCGCCTGACCGGCCGCGACGCCCAGCAGGTCGCGCTCGTCGAGGCGTACGCCAAGGAGCAGGGCCTCTGGCTCGACCCGGCCGCCGAGCCCGACTTCTCCGAGAAGCTGGAGCTCGACCTCTCGACGGTCGTCCCGTCGATCGCCGGCCCGAAGCGTCCGCAGGACCGTATCGTCCTCGCCAACGCCGCCGAGCAGTTCAAGATCGACGTACTCAACTACGTCGAGGCGGGCGTGACCGGCGGCGACGACCGCAAGCCGGGCGTCCCCCAGCAGGAGCAGCCGCACGGTGTGGCCTCCCCGGTCGACGAGGCGAGCTCCGAGTCCTTCCCGGCCTCCGACGCCCCGGCCTACGGCCACGACGACAACGGCGCCGGTGCCCCGCAGCACGGCGACGCCACGGGCGGCGCGGTCCCGTCGAACCCGGTCACGGTCACCGCCCCCGACGGTTCGACGTACGAGCTGGACCACGGCGCCGTGACGGTCGCGGCCATCACCTCCTGCACCAACACCTCGAACCCGTACGTCATGGTCGCCGCCGCGCTGGTGGCCAAGAAGGCGGTCGAGAAGGGCCTGACCCGCAAGCCGTGGGTCAAGACCACCCTCGCCCCGGGCTCGAAGGTCGTCACCGACTACTTCGACAAGGCGGGTCTGACCCCCTACCTCGACAAGGTCGGCTTCAACCTCGTCGGCTACGGCTGCACCACCTGCATCGGCAACTCGGGCCCGCTGCCCGAGGAGGTCTCCAAGGCCGTCAACGACAACGACCTCGCGGTCACGTCGGTCCTCTCGGGCAACCGCAACTTCGAGGGCCGCATCAACCCCGACGTCAAGATGAACTACCTGGCCTCCCCGCCGCTGGTCGTCGCGTACGCCCTCGCGGGCTCCATGCGGGTGGACATCACCAAGGACGCGCTCGGCACCGACACCGAGGGCAAGCCGGTCTACCTCCAGGACATCTGGCCCACCGAGGCCGAGGTCAACGACGTCGTGGCGAACGCCATCGGCGAGGACATGTTCAACAAGTCCTACCAGGACGTCTTCGCGGGTGACGCCCAGTGGCAGGCGCTGCCGATCCCGACCGGCGACACCTTCGAGTGGGACAGCGAGTCGACGTACGTCCGCAAGCCCCCGTACTTCGAGGGCATGACGATGGAGACGACCCCGGTCGAGGACATCGCCGGTGCGCGCGTGCTCGCCAAGCTGGGTGACTCGGTCACCACCGACCACATCTCCCCGGCCGGCGCCATCAAGGCCGACACCCCGGCCGGCAAGTACCTCACGGAGCACGGCGTCGAGCGCCGCGACTTCAACAGCTACGGCTCGCGCCGCGGCAACCACGAGGTCATGATCCGCGGCACGTTCGCCAACATCCGCCTGCGCAACCAGATCGCGCCGGGTACGGAAGGCGGCTTCACCCGCGACTTCACCCAGGACGGCGGTCCGGTGTCGTACATCTACGACGCCTCGCAGAACTACCAGGCCGCCGGCGTCCCGCTGGTCATCCTGGCGGGCAAGGAGTACGGCTCGGGCTCGTCCCGCGACTGGGCGGCCAAGGGCACCGCGCTGCTCGGCGTCAAGGCCGTCATCGCCGAGTCGTACGAGCGCATCCACCGCTCGAACCTGATCGGCATGGGCGTCCTTCCGCTCCAGTACCCGGAGGGCGCCTCGGCGGCCTCGCTGGGTCTGACCGGCGAGGAGACCTTCGAGATCACCGGTGTCACCGGCCTCAACGACGGTGGCATCCCGGAGACCCTGCACGTCAAGGCGGGCGACGTGGAGTTCGACGCGAAGCTGCGCATCGACACCCCGGGCGAGGCGGACTACTACCGCAACGGCGGCATCCTGCAGTACGTGCTGCGGTCCCTGATCCGCAGCTAGTCGCCATCGCATGACGCAGAAGGGCCGCATCCCGGCGACGGGGTGCGGCCCTTCTGCGATACCCGTGCGGTCAGAGCGCGCCGTTCCCGACGGCGGTGACGAAGGGCGCCCAGCCCCCGGCCCGGAACACGAGCGCGGGGCCCCCGGGCGCGGTCTTGCTGTCGCGGACGGGTATGACGCCGCCGGGGCAGTCGTCGGCGACCTCGACGCAGTTGCCCCCGTCGCCGTTGCTGTACGAGGACTTGCGCCACGCGACTGTGCTCAGGTCAGGTGTGGTGTTCATGTGTGGTGTAGTCCTTCGCCGCCGACTCGATCAGGGCCAGGGACGCCTCCGGCGACAGCGCGGCGGCCCTGGCCAGATCGTAGGCCGATCGGAACTGGGCGACCAGGGCGGGTTCCTCGACGAGTTGGCCGGTATAGGCGCCTTCGGTGTACACGACGGGCGGCTCGTCGGTGAAGTCCATCAGGGACACGCTGCTCTCCAGGAAGGGATGCGGCCCGGCGCTGAAGGGCATGACCTGGAGCACGACATGGGGCCGTGCGTGCGCCGCCTTGAGGAGATGCGTGAGCTGACCGTGCATGACGGCGGGACCGCCGACCGGCACGCGGAGCATGGCCTCGTGGGTGATCACCCAGAACACCGGCGTTGTGGGCGAGTCGAGCAGTTGCGCCCGTTCCATCCTGGTGGTGACGTGCCCCTCGATCACCGACTGCGCGGCGAACGGGTGGGCGCCACGGGTCAGTGCCCGCGCGTAACCCTCCGTCTGCAACAGGCCCGGAACCAGCATCGACCCGTACTCGCTGATCGCCGTCGCCCGCTGCTGCAAGTCCGCCGCGTCGGCGAAGTACTTCGCGACCTTGGACTTGCGCGCGAGGCGGCACAGGCGCTGAAGGTGCTCACCACTTCCCAGCACGCCGTCGAGCATCTTCGACAGGTCGAATTGAGGCCGCCGCGTCGCGCCCTCCAACTGGCCGATGTACGCACCGGAGCAGAAGACCTGCTCGCCGAGCTGCTCCTGCGAGTGGCCACCGGCTTCGCGCAGGCGGCGCAGTTCCGAGCCGTAGAACGACCTCGGGTCGGTGTACGGGTCAAGGTCCTTGGGCTGAGGCATGGGCCACGCTCCTTGCGCGCACACCGAGCGTAGCCGTCCGCAGTGACACTGCGCACACGAACGATTGCAGCGCCTTGGCGGGCGTGTGGCAGGGGGAGGACCGGCCGCCGGGCCGTTCCTCCCCCCTGCCCCGGGTCACCCCAGAAGTTCCACCTCGGCGAGGGTCGCCGGTCCGTCCGGTACCAGCCGGTACTTCTCGTACCCGTGCGGGCGGGCGACGGTGAAGACGCGGGTCTGGTGGTCCCAGGCGAAGGACTCTCCCGTACGCCTGTCGAGGTCCCTCCACTTCTCACCGTCCCGCGAGCCCTGGAGCACCCAGCCCCGAGGGGCCTCGGCGCGGTCCGAGGAGGTGAGGGTGTACTGGAGGGCGCGGGTGTCCGGCTTCACCGGCAGGTCGAGGCTCTCGAACTGCGCGTTCGTGTCCGACGAGTTGTCGAACAGCGGACCGGAGCCCGTGATCGCGTCGCCGCGCGGCGACGGCACCTTGTCGTCCTTCGTGATGGAGACCGGTGCGGCCTTCTTGCCCGTACCCCACGAGGACGGCTCGGGGCCCATGTCGAACTCCAGCGTGCCGCCCCGTGCCAGCAGGTCGTGCGGCAGCGCCGTCGACTTCCACGGCTTGCCGTTGACCTTCAGGCCCTGGACGTAGATGTTCTTCGCGCTGTTCTTCGGGGCCCTGACCACCAGGTCGCGGCCGTTCTCCAGGTGGACGGTCGCCTTGGTGAAGAGCGGCGAGCCGATCGCGTACTCGCCGCTGCCCATGACCAGCGGGTAGAAGCCGAGCGCGGAGAAGAGGTACCAGGCCGACTGTTCGCCGTTGTCCTCGTCGCCGTGGTAGCCCTGGCCGATCTCGCTGCCGGTGTAGAGGCGGGAGAGGACCTCGCGGACCTTCTCCTGCGTCTTCCAGGGCTGCGAGGCGGCGTTGTACATGTACGTCGCGTGGTGGGCCACCTGGTTGCTGTGCCCGTACATGCCCATCCGCACGTCGCGCGCCTCCGTCATCTCGTGGATGACGCCGCCGTACGAGCCGGTGAACTCGGGGGCCGCCGTCTCCGGGGTGGAGAAGTAGCGGTCGAGCTTGTCGCCGAGGCCGGCGCGGCCGCCGTAGAGGTTGGTGAGGCCGCGGGAGTCCTGGGGCGCGGTGAAGGCGTAGCCCCAGCCGTTGGTCTCGGTGTAGTCGTACCCCCACACGCGCGGGTCGTACTGCTCGGACGGGACCCGCCAGTCGCCCTTGAGGTCGCGGCCCTGGAAGAAGCCGGCCTCGCCGTCGAAGAGCTTGACGTAGTTGCGGGCGCGGTTCAGGAAGTACTCCGACTCCTCCTTGTAGCGCGCCTTCTTCGTCTTCGCGTAGAGCTTCTCGCCCATCTTCGCGAGGCCGTAGTCGTTGAGGTAGCCCTCCAGGGACCAGGAGAGACCCTCGTGGGTCCTGGTGGAGGCGTACCCCAGGAAGGGGGAGGTCTCCATGCCCTTGCGGCCCACGCCCGAGGAGGGCGGTACCACGGTGGCGTTCTTGAGAGCCGCCTCGTACGCCGCCCCGGCGTCGAAGCCGACGCCCTTGACGTACGCGTCGGCGAAGGCCACGTCGGAGGAGGTGCCGGTCATCAGGTCGGCGTAACCGGGGGACGACCAGCGGGAGATCCAGCCGCCGTCCTTGTACTGCTGGACGAAGCCGTCGACGAGCTTGCCGGCCTTCCCGGGGGTGAGGAAGGAGTACGCCGGCCAGGTCGTCCGGTAGGTGTCCCAGAAGCCGTTGTTGACGTACACCTCGCCGTCGACGATCTTCGCGCCGGTGTGGGTCGGGGTGTCCGGGCCGGTCTGCTTCGAGAAGGGACTGGCGTACTGCTGCCTGGGGCGGGCCCTGGTGCCGGTGTTCTCGAAACCGGAGTTCGGATACAGGTACAGCCGGTAGAGGCTGGAGTAGAGGGTCGTCAGCTGGTCGTGGCTCGCGCCCTCGACCTCGACGCGGCCGAGGAGGTCGTCCCACGCTTTCTGCGCCCGGTCCTTGACGCGCTCGAAGCGGGTGCCCGCCGGGATCTCGTCGGCGAGGTTCTTCTTCGCCTGGTCCACGCTGATGAGCGAGGTCGCCAGGCGCAGCGTCACCTGGCGGTCGGCACCCGGTTCGAAGCGGAGATAGCCGGTGACGTCGTCGGCGCTGCCGCCCCCGCCGCCGGTGAGCTTGCCGCCCGCGGTGACCGGCGCGTCGAAGACGCCGTACACGAAGAGCCTGGTGGCGCCGGTGGACAGGCCGCTCTTGACGTCCGAGAAACCGGTGAAGGAGCGGGTCGCCGGGTCGAGGGTGAGACCGCCGTCGTTCGACACGTTGTCGAAGATGACGCTCGCGTCGTCACCGGGATAGGTGAACCGCATCATCGCCGCGTGGTCGGTCGGCGTCATCTCGGCCCTCAGGCCGTTCTCGAAGGTGACGCCGTACTCGTGCGCCTTGGCGGTCTCGTTGTCGTGCCGGAAGGGCAGGGCGCGGGCCTTGCGGGCGGCGTCCGGGGTGCCCGCGGCGGCGGACGGCATCAGCTGGAACGTCTGGCGGTCGCCCATCCACGGGCTCGGCTCGTGGCTCGCGCTGAACGCCTGGATGGTGGGGAGGTTGTCGCTGTTGTTGCCGCGGGCGTAGTCGTAGAGCCAGCTGGTGGAGGCCGCGTTGGTCACCGGCGTCCAGAAGTTGAAGCCGTGCGGGACCGCGGTGGCGGGGATGTTGTTGCCGCGCGAGAAGGCGCCGCTGGAGTGGGTGCCGCGGGTGGTCGACACGTAGTCGGAGAGGCGGGCGAGACGCTTCTCCGGCGCCTTGGGGGCGAGGGTGATGTCGTCGACCCAGCCGCTGAACTTCGCCGGCCCCTTCGGGGAGTCGTACGCCACCAGCACCCGGTCGACGGTCCTGCCGGCCGCGACCGCGCCGATCCGTGAGGCCTTGTGGTTCCACTGGTTGACGTACAGCGTCTTGGAGGCACCCTGGCCCTGCGGGGACAGGACCGCGCCGTGCTGGTCGAGGGCGCGCAGATCACTCAGATAGGTGCCGTCCGTGAAGGCCAGGTCGACCGACACATGGGTGGCGGGGTAGTTGAGGTCGGTCTCCGGGAGGGCGGGGAAGACCCGGTACGACAGCTCGGTGTCCCGCGTGACGCGCGTGTCGACGTCGAAGACCTTGTTGTACGAGTACGCCCGGCCCTGCGGCTTGTGCGTGCCGGCGTACCGCAGCGCCCGCTTTCCCGTGAAACCCGCGCCCGCCTTGGCGGTGGGGGAGCCCGAGGGCCCGCGGTCGACCTGGCTGCGCATGTCGTCCGGGGCGGGCACGGAGGTGTCACCGTTCGAGAACTGAACGTCCGCGAGCTGGGTGGCGTCCGAGGCGCCGTTGTTGCGGGTGATTTCGAGACGGTAGTGCGCGTACGCCGTGCCGTTCTCGAAAGCGTAGGTCTTCGTCTCGAAGCGCTTCGTGAAGGTCTGCCCCTCGCGGGTGTCCAGGACCTTCCACTCCTCGCCGTCGGCGGACCCCTTGAGCGTCCAGTCCTTCGGGTCGCGCTCCGCGTGATCGTTGGCCGAAGTGAGGGCGTATTTCACGAGCTTGACCGGTTCGTCCAGGTCGAACTCGATCCAGGCGGTCGGCTCGAAGGCCAGCCACTTGGTGGCGGACTGGACGTCGACGAGGTTCTCCTTGACCTCTCCGCCGCCGGTGTTCTCACCGCTGGCGCGCAGCTCGACGACGCGGTCGGTCACATTGCCCGGAATCCCGGCGCTGTATCCGCCGTCGACCCCCGAGGAGCGCTTCTCGCCGCCGGGCCCGGTCTCTACGGTGTTGCGCCAGTCCGGCTCGGGCTCGCCGGCCTCGAAGGAGGAGCTGAACCTGCGCTCCTGCTCCTGCGGTCGGGCGGGCTGGGCGACGGCCGCGGAAGGGGCCGTGACGACCAGCAGCAGGGCGGTCGCCGCGACGGCGGCCGCCGTATGGCGTGGTGCGTACCGAGGTATGTGCTGCATCCCGGACTTTTCCTCCCCTTGGACAACGTTGTCATGGGCAGTGCATGAGACCCAGTAGGGAGCCAAGTCGCCGATGGTGTCAAGGGTGTTGCAAGTGAAAGGGGGGGTGAAGGGGGTGCGCCGCGCCCGCGCGGTCACGCGGGCGACCGCGTGCGCGCCCCACGTATCCGTGAGGTCTCAACTAGGGAAAGACTGCCGCCCAAACTTGCTTTCGATCTTGCCCAGTTGATGTGAAGTGGACTATACCTGTCGGCGTCTGCACCGCCGTTTCGCGGCCGCGGGCCAGGGGGGCGGGGACCGGTGGGGGAAGCTGCTGCGGTGGTTGCCGAACGCTATGTCCGTACCTTCTGCAACTCAGCACGACCCAGCGTCATTTGACTGCGGTGGCGGGGCCCTTCGCCTAGGCGAGATAAGTACGGGCGACCGGTACACCGCCTGAGTCCTGGAGAAGGCGAGGACTTGAGCATGGGATCCACCTCCGCCCACAACAATGAGGGCCTTGGCCGTCGCGATCTGATCAAGCGGTCTGCCGCACTCGGTCTGATCACCGTTCCGACGGTGAGCTTCCTGTCCGCCTGCGCGAGCGGCGACAGCGGCGGCGACGAGAAGGTCGAAAAGGGCAAGAAGACCGAGAAGAACCCGCTGGGTGTCAATGAGAGCGCGCCGCTCGAAATCGTCATTTTCGACGGTGGATTCGGAACCAAGTACGCCGAGGACGCCAAGGCCGTCTACGAGAAGACCTACCCGAAGGCGAAGGTCAAGTTCTCCTCGACGCAGAAGATCAGATCGCAGCTGCAGCCGAGGTTCAACGGCGGAACGCCCCCGGACCTGATCGACAACTCGGGCGCCGAGCAGATGGACATGGGTGTCCTCGTCGGCAAGAAGCAGCTCACCGACCTCACGCCGCTGCTGGACGCCGCCTCCGTCGACGACCCGAGCAAGACGGTCCGCGAGACGCTGCGGCCCGGCATCGTCGAGATGGGCCAGTTCGACGGCGACCCGGTCTGGATCATGTACTACGCGTACACGGTCTACGGCGTCTGGTACTCCGAGACGGCGCTGGAGAAGCTCGACGCGACGTACCCGGAGAACTGGGACGACATGCTCGCCCTCTGCGCCAAGGCGAAGAAGAAGGGCATCGCGGGCTGGACGTACGCGGGCAAGCACCCGTACTACCTGCCGTTCTCGCTCTACCCGTTCATCGCGAAGATCGGCGGCCGCAAGGTTCTCGACAAGATCGACAACCTGGAGCCGAACGCCTGGTCCGATCCGGCCGTGAAGGCCGCGTTCGAGGCGTACTACGAGCTCTTCAAGAAGGGCTACATCCTCAAGGGCACCCCCGGCATCGACCACATCCAGTCGCAGACCGCCTGGACCCAGGGCAAGGCGCTCTTCATCCCGAACGGCTCGTGGGTGGAGAACGAGGCGGCCAAGACGATGCCGGCCGACTTCAAGCTCGCCGTGGGCGCGCCCTCCGGCCTCGACAGCTCGGACAAGCTGCCGTTCGGCACCATCTGGGCCTCCGGCGGTGAGCCGTTCATCGTCCCGAAGTCGGCGAAGAACCCCGACGGCGGCATGGAGCAGCTGCGCATCATGCTCAGCGAGGCGTCGTCGAAGAACTTCACGCAGAGCGTGAAGTCCCTGACCGCGCTCAACGGCGGCACCGAGGGCATCGAGCTGACCCCGGGTCTGAAGTCCGCCAGCGCCGCCCTGGAGAAGGCCGGCGAGAACGTGGTCAACCCGCGCCTGCAGGACTGGTACGTGAAGCTCCAGAAGGAGCAGATCGGTGTCGCCGGTCTGGGCGAGATGATGGCCGGCCGAGCGACCCCGGCCGAGACCATCAAGAAGATCCAGGGCTTCGCCGACGCGGCGGCCAAGGACCAGTCCATCAAGCACTACAAGCACCAGTGAGCAACCCGGGGGCCCGGGGGCGGGCCCCCGGGAGATCGCGGAACCAGCGGCGGCACACGCCGGAAGATCGGGGTCGGTAACCATGCAACACGGCAAGTACCGGTTCATCGTGGGGTTTTTGGCGGCCCCGTTGGCGTTGTACGCAATCTTCGTCATCTGGCCGTTCATCCAGTCCATCTACTACTCGTTCACGGACTGGACCGGCCTGAGCCCGGACTTCAAGATGGTCGGCTTCGACAACTACAGCCGGATGCTGGAAGACCAGATCTTCTGGGATTCACTGGGGCACAGCCTGCTCTTCGCACTGCTGCTGCCGCTGGTGACGCTGGGCCTCGCGCTCTTCTTCGCCTTCATGCTCAATGTCGGCGGACGGCGCCGGAAGGGCGCCGCGATCGCGGGAGTCCGGGGCTCGGGCTTCTACAAGATCGCGTACTTCTTCCCGCAGGTGCTCTCGATCGCCATCGTCGCCGTCCTCTTCGCCTTCGCGTACAACCCGAACGAGGGCGCGATCAACGGGCTGCTGAGGGCCATCGGCCTCGACAGCGTGCAGCCGCAGTGGCTGGGCGACCCGGACACCGCGCTCTGGGCGGTCATGGCGGTGCTCGTCTGGTCCACCGTGGGGTTCTTCGTGGTGCTCTTCTCGGCGGGCATGGCGTCCATCCCCAAGGACTTCTACGAGGCGGCGCTGCTGGACGGCGCGAGCCGGATCACCACCTTCTTCAAAATCACCGTTCCGCTGCTCTGGGACACCGTGCAGTCGGGCTGGGTCTACATGGGGATCCTCGCCCTGGGCGCGGAGTCCTTCGCGGTCGTCCAGATCATGACCGTGGGCCCCGGCGGCCCCGACTACTCGACGACCGTCCTGGTGCTGTACGTCTACCAGACGGCGTTCCGGGACGGCCAGGCAGGCTATGCGACAACGATCGGTGTGGCCCTGCTCGTCATCACCCTGGCTCTCGCGGCCCTGGTCATGCGAGTGGGCCGGCGTGAGCGGCTGGAGTTCTGATGAAGACCACTGACACCCCGCCCGCAGGCGTCACCGAAAGCAGCCCTCCCTCCCCGGAGAAGGCGGGCGCCCCGGCCCCGGCGAAGCCGAAGAAGGACGTCACCGGCAGCGCGCTCAACGTCTTCTCGCACGGCGTCCTCGTCCTCTGGGCCTTCATGGTCGTCATGCCGCTGCTCTGGGCCGTGATGACGTCCTTCAAGGACGACGCGTCGATCTTTGAGTCGCCGTTCTCGCTGCCGGACAGGCTGCACTTCGAGAACTGGTCGCGGGCCTGGTCCGAAGCGCACATGAGCGACTACTTCTTCAACACCATCATCGTGGTCGGCGGCTCGCTCGTCGGCACGCTGCTGCTGGGCTCCATGGCGGCGTACGTCCTCGCGCGCTTCGACTTCCCCGGGAACCGCTTCGTCTACTTCCTCTTCGTCGGAGGAATGAGCTTCCCGATCATGTTGGCCCTGGTGCCGCTGTTCTACGTACTGAAGAACATGGGGATGCTGGAGACGCTCCCGGGCCTGATCCTCGTCTACATCGCGTACTCGCTGCCCTTCACCGTCTTCTTCCTCACCTCCTTCTTCCGTACGCTGCCGACCTCGGTGGCGGAAGCGGCGATGATCGACGGCGCCTCGCACACCAGGATCTTCTTCCAGGTGATGCTGCCGATGGCCAAGCCCGGCCTCATCAGCGTCGGCATCTTCAACTTCCTGGGGCAGTGGAACCAGTACATGCTGCCGACGGTGCTCAACAACGACCCGGACAACCGGGTGCTCTCCCAGGGGCTGGTCGAGCTCGCGACCAGCCAGGGCTACAAGGGCGACTGGTCGGGGCTCTTCGCCGGCCTGGTGATGGCGATGCTGCCGGTTCTGGCGGCGTACATCGTCTTCCAGCGCCAGGTCGTCTCGGGCCTGACCGCGGGCGCCCTGAAATAGCGCCGCGGGGCCCTGCCCCCGTCCGCGTACGAACCGTCCGCCGGCACCCCGCCGACGGGCGGTTCGGCGTTCCCTCACGGCTCCTGCCACGCTCAAGGTCTTGACGGGGGGCAACCCGAAAGGCTCATCTTAGAGTTCACATGTTGGAGAAAGAGGAGAGTCAATGGAGACTCCGGGGTCGCAGACGTCACTGCACCGGGCCAACCTGGAGCGGGTCGTACGTGCCGTGCGCATGGCAGGTTCGCTCACCCAGGCAGAGATCGCCAGGAGCACAGGGCTCTCCGCAGCCACGGTGTCCAATATCGTCCGCGAGCTGAAGGACGGCGGGACCGTCGAGGTCACCCCGACCTCCGCGGGCGGCCGCCGGGCGCGCAGCGTCTCGCTCAGCGGCGACGCCGGCATCGTCATCGGCGTCGATTTCGGCCATACGCACCTGCGCGTGGCCGTCGGCAACCTCGCCCACCAGGTGCTCGCCGAGGAGGCCGAGCCGCTGGACGTCGACGGTTCGGCCGCCGAGGGCTTCGACCGGGCGGAACAGCTGGTCAAGCGGCTGATCGCGGCGAGCGGCCTCAGCCAGGACAAGGTGATCGGCGTCGGCCTGGGCGTGCCGGGTCCGATCGACGTGGAGTCCGGCACGCTCGGCTCGACGTCCATCCTGCCGGGCTGGAAGGGCATCAACCCGAGCATGGAGCTGGCCGGACGCCTCGGCGTGCCCGTGTACGTCGACAACGACGCCAACCTCGGCGCGCTCGGCGAGCTGGTCTGGGGGAGCGGGCGCGGGGTCAAGGACCTGGCGTACATCAAGGTCGCGAGCGGTGTCGGCGCCGGCCTGGTGATCAGTGGCCAGATCTACCGGGGGCCCGGCGGCACGGCCGGCGAGATCGGGCACATCACGCTCGACGAGTCGGGCCCGGTCTGCCGCTGCGGCAACCGCGGCTGCCTGGAGACCTTCACGGCCGCCCGGTACGTCCTGCCGCTGCTGCAGTCCAGCCACGGCGACGATCTGACCATGGAGCGCGTGGTCCGGCTCGCGCGCGAGGGCGACCCGGGCTGCCGCCGGGTGATCGGGGACGTCGGCCGCCACATCGGCAGCGGGGTCGCCAACCTCTGCAACCTGCTCAATCCCAGCCGGGTGGTACTGGGCGGAGACCTCGCGGAAGCCGGTGAGCTGGTGCTCGGGCCGATCCGCGACTCGGTCTCGCGGTACGCGATCCCGAGTGCGGCCAGGCAGCTCTCGGTGCTTCCGGGGGCGCTCGGCGGACGGTCCGAAGTCCTGGGCGCGCTCGCGCTCGTCCTCAATGAAATGGGTGATTCGACCCTTCTGGACAGTGCCCTGCCGACGGGTGCACCTGCCTTCACTTAGATAACGAATGGCACCGTTGTCATCTCGTTAAGGATTTACTCCTTGACGCTGCCATCCGGGCGGAGTTGACTTCCAGCCACCTCGGCCGCAACGACGCGGCCTCGTCAGGGAGGTTTCTGAAGTGAACACGCGTATGCGTCGTGCCGCCGTGGCCGTGGCCGCCACCGCGATGGCCGTTTCCCTCGCCGCCTGCGGCAGCGCCAAGGAGTCCGGGAACGCGGCAGGAGGAGCCAAGGAGTCGGAGGGCGGGAAGAAGACCGACGCCCTCAAGATAGGCCTCCTGCTTCCGGAGAATCAGACCGCGCGTTACGAGAAGTTCGACAAGCCGCTGATCGAGAAGAAGGTCAGCGAGCTGACCGGCGGCAAGGGCGAGGTCGTCTACGCCAACGCCAAGCAGGACGCCACCGTCCAGACGCAGCAGATCGACACGATGATCACCAACAAGGTCGACGTGCTGATCCTGGACGCGGTGGACGCCAAGGCGGTCGCCAACGGCGTGAAGAAGGCCAAGGACGAGGGCATCCCGGTCGTCGCCTTCGACCGCCTCGCCGAGGGCCCGATCGACGCGTACACCTCCTTCGACAACGAAGAGGTCGGCCACGTCCAGGGCAAGGCCCTGCTCGAAGCGCTGGGCGACAAGGCCGAGGACGCCCAGATCGTCATGATGAACGGCGCCATCACCGACCCGAACGCCAAGCTCTTCAAGAAGGGCGCGCTGGCCGAGCTCGAGGGCAAGGTCAAGATCGGGAAGTCGTACGACACCAAGGAGTGGAAGCCGGAGAACGCCAACGCCAACATGGAGGGCGCGCTCTCCGCGCTCGGCAAGGACAAGATCGACGGCGTCTACTCCGCCAACGACGGCATGGCGGGCGGCATCATCACCGCCCTCAAGGGCGCCGGCCTCTCCAAGCTCCCGCCGGTCACCGGCCAGGACGCCGAACTCGCCGGTGTGCAGCGCATCGTCGCCGGTGAGCAGTTCATGAGCGTCTACAAGCCGTACGCCCCGGAGGCGGCCGCCGCCGCCGAGATGGCCGTCGCACTGGCCAAGGGCGAGAAGCTCGACTCCATCGCCAAGGACACCGCGGACAACGCCAGCGTCAAGGGCATCCCGAGCGTGCTCGTGCCGGTCGTCTCGCTGACCCAGGACAACATCAAGGACACCGTCATCGCCGACGGCATCTACACGGTCGCCGAGATCTGCACCCCCAAGTACAAGGCCGCCTGCGACAAGCTCGGGCTGAAGTAAGTCCCCCCGTTCCTCACGGGATTCACCCGCGGCTGAAGCCTGTCCGGTGCCCCGCCCTCCACAGCCCCGCAGCTCGGGCCGGGCGCCGGACAGAACACCCCGCACCCCCACTTTCCTGCTCGACCTCCGCGCCGCCTTCCCCCGGCGCGGCATCCCCGCCGGTCAGGCGGCGAAGGAGATGGTTCACGTGTCCGCTACGCCCGTGCTGGCGTTGCGAGGGGTCTCCAAGCGGTTCGGTGCCGTCCAGGCGCTCACCGACGTAGAGCTTGAGGTCCACGCCGGTGAAGTGGTCGCCCTGGTGGGCGACAACGGCGCCGGAAAGTCCACGCTGGTCAAGACGATCGCCGGCGTGCACCCCATCGATGACGGCGTCATCGAGTGGGAAGGCAGCGCCGTACAGATCAGCAAGCCCCACGACGCCCAGAGCCTCGGCATCGCGACCGTCTACCAGGACCTCGCGCTGTGCGACAACATCGACGTCGTGGGCAACCTCTACCTCGGCCGGGAGCTCCGCAGGCGCGGCGTCCTCGACGAGGTCGAGATGGAGCGCCGCGCCCGCGAGCTCCTCACCACGCTGTCCATCCGCATCCCGAGCGTGCGCATCCCGATCGCCTCGCTCTCCGGCGGTCAGCGCCAGACCGTGGCCATCGCCCGCTCCATGCTCGGCGAGCCCAAGCTCGTGATCCTCGACGAGCCGACCGCTGCTCTCGGTGTCGAGCAGACCGCGCAGGTCCTCGACCTCGTCGAGCGGCTGCGCGACCGCGGCCACGCGGTCATCCTCATCAGCCACAACATGGCGGACGTCAAGGCCGTCGCGGACAAGGTGGCGGTCCTGAGGCTGGGCCGCAACAACGGCGTCTTCGACGTCGCGTCCACCTCGCAGGAAGAGATCATTTCCGCCATCACCGGTGCCACGGACAACGCCGTGACCCGTCGTGCGGCCCGCAACGCGGAGGTCCAGAAGTGAGCACCGACAAGACCTCCACGCCCCTCGGCAAGGCCGACGACGCGCCGGCCCCCGCCCCCGCCGCCGTCACGGCCGTCGACCCGCGGCTGCTCGTACGCGAGCAGGGCTTCGCCGGCTACCTCTCCGAGTTCAAGCGCAAGATGCGCGCCGGCGACCTGGGCTCCATACCCGTCGTCATCGGCCTGATCGTCATCTGGGCGATCTTCCAGGGCCTGAACTCGAACTTCCTGTCCGCGGGCAACCTCAGCAACATCGCCGTCTCCATGGTCGCCACCGGCATGATGGCCGTCGGCATCATCTTCGTGCTGCTGCTCGGCGAGATCGACCTGTCGGTCGGCTCGGTCAGCGGTGTCTCGGGCGCCATCGTCGCCGTACTCAGCGTCACCAACGGCATCAACGAATGGCTCGCGATCGTCGCCGCGATCGTCGGAGGCGCCCTCATCGGCGTGATCCACGGCTTCTTCTTCGCCCGGATCGGTGCCCCCGCCTTCGCCGTCACCCTGTCCGGCCTGCTGTTCTGGCAGGGCTTCATGCTCCAGCTGCTCGGCAGCAACGGCACGATCAACCTGGACTCCGACGGCCTGGTCGGCCAGCTCACGACGTACTACTTCTCGGACGTCGCCGCCGCCTACGGTCTCGCCGTGGTCGCCGTCGCCGCCTTCTTCCTCTCCTCCTTCACCGACAGCCGCCGCCGCGAGGCCGCGGGCGTCCCGTCCCGGCCGCTCAGCGAGATCGTCCTGCGCACGGCGCTGCTCGCCGTCCTGGCCTTCGCCGCCGCGGCCACCTTCAACCAGTACAAGGGCCTGCCGCTCGCGGTGCTGCTCTTCCTCCTGGTCCTGGTGGCGTCCGACTTCGTACTCCGCCGCACCGCGTACGGCCGCAAGGTCTTCGCGCTGGGCGGCAGCGTCGAGGCGTCCCGGCGTGCCGGCATCAACGTCACGGCGGTCCGGATCTCGGTCTTCGCCATCGCCGGTACGTTCGCGGCCGTCGGCGGCCTGTTCTGGGCCTCCAAGATCGCCGCGGCCAACCAGAGCGCCGGCGCCGGCGACCTGCTGATGAACGTCATCGCGGCGGCCGTCATCGGCGGCACCAGCCTCTTCGGCGGCCGCGGCCGCACCTGGAACGCGCTCCTCGGCGTCATGGTGATCACCTCGATCCAGTACGGCCTGGCCCTCGAAGGCATCGCCACTCCGATCCAGTACATGATCACCGGTGGTGTCCTGCTGGCGACCGTCGTGATCGACTCCGTCACCCGCAAGACCCAGAAGACGGCGGGCCGCGCCTGACCGCTTCGCCCCGCGCGTGCCCGGCACCGGACCCCGGTGCCGGGCACGCGCACGCGTACGCCCGGCCCCGGCCGACGCGTGAGGCGTAACCCGCTGCCCGATGACTACAGTCGCGGGCGGAACATTAGACTCGACAGACCGGCAAGCAGACAGTTCAACTGCAAGGAGGCACGGGTGGCGCTGCTGACCCGCATCACGGGACCGCGCGATCTGGACCGGCTCACCCCGGAGCAGCTGGACCGGCTGGCCGCCGAGATCCGGACATTCCTCGTCGACGAGGTCTCGAAGACCGGCGGACACCTGGGGCCCAACCTCGGTGTGGTCGAGCTGACCATCGCTCTCCACCGTGTCTTCGAGTCGCCGAAGGACAAGATCCTCTTCGACACCGGACACCAGAGTTACGTCCACAAGCTGCTCACCGGCCGCCAGGACTTCTCGAAGCTGAAGATGAAGGGCGGCCTGTCCGGCTACCCCTCGCGCGCCGAGTCCGAGCACGACGTGATCGAGAACTCGCACGCCTCGACCGTCCTGGGCTGGGCCGACGGCCTCGCCAAGGCCAACGAGGTCCTGAAGAAGGACGACCACGTCGTCGCCGTCATCGGTGACGGCGCGCTCACCGGCGGCATGGCCTGGGAGGCGCTGAACAACATCGCCGTCGCCAAGGACCGCCCGCTCGTGATCGTCGTCAACGACAACGAACGTTCGTACGCCCCGACCATCGGCGGCCTCGCGAACCACCTCGCGACCCTGCGCACCACCGACGGCTACGAGCGTTTCCTCGCCCGCGGCAAGGACATCCTGGAGCGCACGCCGGTCGTCGGCCGCCCGCTCTACGAGACCCTGCACGGCGCGAAGAAGGGCCTCAAGGACTTCATCGCCCCGCAGGGCATGTTCGAGGACCTCGGCCTGAAGTACGTCGGTCCGATCGACGGCCACGACATCGAGGCCCTGGAGTCCGCGCTCCAGCGCGCCAAGCGCTTCGGCGGCCCCGTCATCGTGCACTGCCTCACCGAGAAGGGCCGCGGCTACCAGCCGGCCCTCGCCGACGAGGCGGACCGCTTCCACGCCGTCGGCAAGATCCACCCCGACACGGGCCTGCCGATCGCCTCCTCGGGCGTCGACTGGACGTCGGTGTTCGGCGAGGAGATGGTCAAGCTCGGCAAGGAGCGCGAGGACATCGTCGCGATCACCGCCGCGATGCTCCAGCCGGTCGGCCTCGACAAGTTCGCGAAGGCGTTCCCGGACCGGGTGTACGACGTCGGGATCGCCGAGCAGCACGGCGCGGTCTCCGCGGCGGGCCTGGCCACCGGCGGTCTGCACCCCGTCTTCGCCGTGTACGCGACCTTCCTCAACCGGGCCTTCGACCAGGTCCTGATGGATGTCGCCCTGCACGACTGCGGCGTCACCTTCGTCCTGGACCGCGCGGGCGTCACCGGCACCGACGGCGCCTCGCACAACGGCATGTGGGACATGTCGATCCTCCAGTGCGTCCCGAACCTGCGGATCGCCGCCCCGCGCGACGCCGACCAGGTCCGCGCCCAGTTGCGCGAGGCCGTCCTGGTCGACGACGCTCCCACCGTCGTCCGCTTCTCCAAGGGCGCGGTCGGCCCCGCGGTCAAGGCCGTGGGCAAGGCAGGCTCCATGGACATCCTGCGCAGGCCCGCCGAAGGCACCGCGGACGTCCTCCTGGTCTCCGTCGGCGCGCTCGCGCCGATGTGCCTGGAGATCGCCGACCTCCTCGACCGGCAGGGCATCACCACGACCGTCGTCGACCCGCGCTGGGTCAAGCCGGTCGACGAGGCGCTCGCGCCGCTCGCCGAGCAGCACCGCGTCGTCGTCACCGTCGAGGACAACAGCCGCGCCGGCGGTGTCGGCTCCGCGATCGCCCAGGCGCTGCGGGACGCGGACGTCGAAGTACCGCTGCGCGACTTCGGCATCCCGCCGCGCTTCCTCGACCACGCCTCCCGCAAGGAGGTCATGGCCGAGATCGGTCTGACGGCCCCGGACATCGCCCGTCAGGTGACGGGTCTGGTGGCCAGGCTGGACGGCCGTCTGGAGGACGAGCCGGCCGAGGCCGCGCGCGACTGACGCGTCCGTACGCATCCCGTACGGACAGGAGACCCGCCCCGGGCAGAAGCCCCGGGCGGGTCCTCCGCGTTCCGGTCGGCCAAAAGGGTCGACTCGCAGGGCCGGTACGCATACCGGCCCGTGCCTCCCATCGGGTGAAACAGGGCGGCGGTCCTCGTGGGGAGTGACCGGTTCACTCACGATCATGACTGAAACTCGCTCACTTCAAGGTTGGGCGACAGCCGACAGTCGGAGGTACGCCGGTGAGTACGCAGCACGACCCAGGGCCGGTCAAAGGGGGCATGTTCCGCACCAAGACGGTCGAACAGTCGATCCGCGACACGGAGGAACCGGAGCACGAGCTCAAGAAGTCCCTCTCCGCACTGGACCTGACGGTCTTCGGCGTCGGGGTCATCATCGGCACCGGCATCTTCGTCCTCACGGGCAAGGTGGCCAAGGAGACGGCGGGCCCCGCGACCGCCCTCGCCTTCGTCGCCGCGGGCATCGTCTGCGCTCTCGCCGCCCTCTGTTACGCCGAGTTCGCCTCCACCGTCCCGGTGGCCGGTTCCGCGTACACCTTCTCGTACGCCTCACTCGGTGAACTGGTCGCCTGGACCATCGGCTGGGACCTGGTCCTCGAATTCGCCCTGGGCACGGCGGTGGTGGCGGTCGGCTGGTCGGGCTACGTCCGCTCGCTGATGGACAACGTCGGGTGGAACATGCCCGAAGTGCTCTCCGGGCCCGAGGCGGCGGACGGGTTCGGCTTCGACCTGCTGGCGTTCGTCCTGGTACTGCTGCTCACGGCCATCCTGGTGGTCGGCGTGAAGCTCTCCGCGCGGGTCACCGCGCTGGTGGTCGCCATCAAGGTGACCGTGGTGCTGATCGTGATCGTCGCGGGCTCGTTCTTCGTCAAGGCCGACAACTACTCGCCCTTCATCCCCGACCCCGTGCAGCAGCCCGCCGGATCGGGCATGGACGCCCCCCTGGTCCAGCTGATCTTCGGTTACGCGCCCACCAACTTCGGCGTCATGGGCATCTTCACCGCCGCCTCCGTCGTCTTCTTCGCCTTCATCGGCTTCGACGTCGTGGCCACCGCCGCCGAGGAGACCAAGCTCCCGCAGCGGGACATGCCGCGCGGCATCCTCGGCTCGCTCCTCATCTGCACCGTGCTGTACGTCGCCGTGTCGCTCGTGGTCACCGGCATGCAGCACTACAGCGAACTGTCGGTGAGCGCCCCGCTCGCCGACGCGTTCAAGGCCACCGGGCACCCCTTCTACGCCGGTGTCATCAGCTTCGGCGCCGCGGTCGGCCTCACCACGGTCTGCATGATCCTGCTCCTCGGCCAGACCCGGGTGTTCTTCGCGATGAGCCGCGACGGGCTGCTCCCGCGCTTCTTCTCCGTCACGCACCCGAAGTTCCGCACCCCGTACCGCCCGACCATCCTGCTCGGTGTGCTCATCGCGGTCATCGCGGGGTTCACCAGTCTCGAAGAGCTCGCGACACTGGTGAACATCGGCACGCTCTTCGCGTTCATCGTCGTCGCCCTCGGCGTGATCGTCCTGCGCCGGACCCGGCCGGACCTGCACCGCGCCTTCCGTACACCGCTGGTGCCGCTCGTCCCGATCCTCTCGGTGGCCGCCTCGCTCTGGCTGATGCTCAATCTGCCGGCCGAGACCTGGCTTCGGTTCGGCATCTGGATGGCGCTGGGCTACGTGCTGTACTTCGCGTACGGCCGCGGCCACAGCCGCCTCGGCCGCCTCGGCGACGACGCCATGTACTAGGCACGGGGCCGCTTCGTCCGGCGGACACGGTTCCGCGGCAGGAACACCCCGGCTCCGTACGCCCCGCTCCGGTGGGGGCTGCGGGGCCGGACGACTCGGCGCGCATGCTCACGCGGCCGCGGCCTGCCTCCGCACGCCTCCGCGCCGGCGCGAACCGCCTCCCCGCGCAAGGAATCCCGCCACCGCTCCCTACGCCCCCTCCGCGCCGCCCGGCCGGGGCCGCACGGTGCGCGGCCCCGCGCACTGGGCGCCGTACGCCTCCACGCGCCGCCTGAGCTCCCGGTCGGCGGTGACGACGAGGACGGCCGCCCCCTGCCCGTCTCCTCCGCGACCACCTCGACGATCCGGTCGTCGCCGTTGCCGGGCGCCGCCTCGACCCGTACGCCGGGCACGGAGGTGACACCGCGGGCGGTGCCCTCGACCACGAGGACGACGGAGAGCGGGCCCGGGTGGCCCGGGAGGCCCTCGTCGGCGTAGGCCCGGAGGCGGTCGCGCAGGCGCTCGGCGGCCCCGTGGCGGTCGCGCCACCAGCCGTCGGGGACGGAACCGACAACATTGGCAGCGTCCACGAGGACCAGGGTTCTCATACCGTTCTCTTAGCACGAGCATGCTGTACGAACCAGCGCCACCAGGCAAAACGCTATGCTTGTTCGATACCACGGAGAACCGAAAAGCCGATGCACAGAAGGTTGGCGTGACGCCATGAGGCCGCGGAGCGCGCGTAAGGCCGAGCCGATTTCCTCCTCCTCTTCCGGTCCTCCCCCGCTCGCGACCGGGCCGGGGACGAGCGGGTGGCTTCTGCGCGGCAGGGACGGCCGGCTCACCGCCTACGCCCCCACCGACGGCGGGCTGCTGCGCTGGACGGAGACGGCTCCGGGCGGCCCGGAGTGGACGGGACCGCGCTTCTTCCCGGCGCCCGGCACCGAGGACATCGCCCTCGCCCAAGGCCCCGACGGCTACGTGCACTTCGTCGGCCGGCGCGAGAAGGCCGGGGCGGTGGACATCGTGCACGCGATCCAGTACCAGACCGGCCGTCCGATGACCGCCTGGCACTCCCTCGGCAACCCGTACAAGGCGGCCGAGCGCGGCCTCAGGATCGGAGCCCCGGCCGCCGCGGTCAACACGGCGGGCTCGGTCCACGTCTTCGTACGCAACGCCGGGCGTGGCCTCCAGATGCGCCGTCAGGCCGCGAACGGGAAGTGGGAGGGCTGGAAGGACCTGCGCGGCAGCAAGGCCCATGACGGTCCGGTGGCGGTGGCCACGGCGTCCGGCACGGTGGAGGTCCTCGTCCCGGCGGAGGCCGGGGCGCTGCGCTGGACGCAGGAGAAGCCCGGGGGCGGACTGACCCAGGCCGAGAACGTCCCGCTGTCCCCGGTGGTCCGTACGGCCACGGGTCTGGAGACCGCCGACGACCGCGTCACGTACTACTGGAACGCCCCCGACTCCAAGGGCATCACCGCCCACCGCCCCGGCGAGGACCCCGTCGACCTGTCCTGCAGCCCCGCGGACAGCCCGCCCGCCGCCCTGCGCGCCGAGATCGGCGGCCACGACTGCACGGTCCTGGCCCACCGCGGCAGCGACGGCCGGCCCGTGCTCGCGGCATGCCTGACGCAGGCCGAGGGCGACGGGGTGTGGTGGACCGCGACGGGCGGGGAATGCGTGGGCGCGCCGGCGCTGGCGGTCGACGGCGCGGGCCGCGTCGTCCTCGCGGTGATCGGCCGGGACGGCGCGCTGCACGTGGCCCGCCAGAAGCCGGAGGAGGGCCTGGCCCTGGCGGCCTGGGCCCGCGTCTGACCCCGCCCGTTCCTCAACGCCTGTGCCCGGCCCGCCTCTTGGCGGGCCGGGCACAGGCGCGTACAGCGGACGCGGTTACGCCGGGACGCTCGCCACGCCCTGGGGCAGGAACTTCTTGCCGTTCACGCGCTCCGCGTAGCCCTCGCGGTCCAGGTACGGCGTGATGCCGCCCAGGTGGAAGGGCCAGCCGGCGCCCGTGATCAGGCAGAGGTCGATGTCCTGCGCCTCGGCGACGACACCCTCCTGGAGCATGAGGCCGATCTCCTGCGCCACGGCCTCCATGACGCGGGTGCGGACCTGCTCCTCCGTCAGGGCGGTGTCGCCCTGCTTGAGGAGGGCGGCGACCTCGGGGTCCAGCTCGGGCTTGCCCGAATCGTAGACGTAGAAGCCGCGCTTGCCGGCCTTGACCACGGCCGCCAGGTTCGGCGACACCGTGAAGCGCTCCGGGAAGGCGCGGTTCAGGGTCTCCGAGACGTGCAGACCGATGGCCGGGCCGACCAGCTCCAGCAGCACCAGCGGGGACATCGGCAGACCGAGGGGCTCGACGGCCTTCTCGGCGACCTCGACCGGGGTGCCCTCGTCGATGGTGTTCTGGATCTCGCCCATGAAGCGGGTGAGGATGCGGTTCACCACGAACGCCGGGGCGTCCTTGCAGAGCACCGCGGTCTTCTTCAGCTTGCGCGCGACACCGAAGGCCGTGGCCAGCGAGGCGTCGTCGGTCTGCTCGCCGCGCACGATCTCCAGGAGCGGGAGGATCGCGACCGGGTTGAAGAAGTGGAAGCCGACGACCCGCTCGGGGTGCTTGAGCTTCGACGCCATCTCGGAGACCGACAGCGAGGAGGTGTTGGTGGCGAGGATCGCGTGCGCCGGAGCGACCGCCTCGACCTCCGCGAACACCTTCTGCTTGACGCCCATCTCCTCGAACACGGCCTCGATGATGAAGTCGGCGTCGGAGAAGCCCTCGGCCTTGTCCAGCACACCCGAGACCAGGCCCTTGAGACGGTTGGCCTTGTCCTGGTTGATGCGGCCCTTGCCGAGCAGCTTGTCGATCTCGGCGTGGACGTAGCCCACACCCTTGTCGACGCGCTCCTGGTCGATGTCGGTCAGGACGACCGGCACCTCCAGGCGGCGCAGGAAGAGCAGCGCCAGCTGAGAGGCCATCAGGCCGGCGCCCACGACGCCGACCTTGGTGACCGGGCGGGCCAGCGACTTGTCCGGCGCGCCGGCCGGGCGCTTCGCGCGCTTCTGGACCAGGTTGAAGGCGTAGATGCCGCTGCGCAGCTCGTCGCCCATGATCAGGTCGGCCAGCGCGGCGTCCTCGGCGTCGAAGCCGGCGCTCAGGTCGCCGTTCTTCGCCGCCGCGATGATCTCCAGCGCGCGGTACGCCGCGGGGGCGGCCCCGTGCACCTTGGAGTCCGCGACCGCCTTGCCGCGCGCGACGGCCTGGTCCCAGGCCTCGCCGCGGTCGATGTCCGGGCGTACGACCTGGAGCTCGCCGCGCAGCACGGACGCCGTCCAGATCAGCGACTGCTCCAGGAAGTCGGCGCCCTCGAAGATCGCGTCGGCGATCCCGAGCTCGAAGACCTGCTTGCCCTTGAGCTGCTTGTTCTGGTTGAGCGAGTTCTCGATGATGACCGAAACCGCGCGGTCGGCGCCGATCAGGTTCGGCAGCAGCGCGCAGCCGCCCCAGCCCGGAACCAGGCCGAGGAAGACCTCGGGCAGGGAGAAGGCGGGGAGCGCGGAGGAGACCGTGCGGTACGAGCAGTGCAGGCCGACCTCGACGCCGCCGCCCATCGCCGCGCCGTTGTAGTACGCGAAGGTCGGGACGGCGAGTCCGGACAGGCGGCGGAAGACCTCGTGACCGCCCTTGCCGATCGCCAGCGCGTCCTCGCGGCGCTTCAGCAGCTCGACGCCCTTGAGGTCGGCGCCGACGGCGAAGATGAACGGCTTGCCGGTGAGGCCGACACCGACGACGGAGCCCTCGGCGGCCTCCTTCTCGACCTGGTCGATGGCGGTGTTCAGGTTCGCCAGGGACTGCGGCCCGAAGGTGGTCGGCTTGGTGTGGTCCAGGCCGTTGTCCAGCGTGATGAGCGCGAAGCGCCCGGCGCCGGACGGGAGGTCGATGTGGCGGACGTGCGCCTGCGTGACGACCTCGCCCGGGAACAGCTCGGCCGCGCCCTTCAGAAGCTCAGTGGTGGTGGTGCTCACTTGTTGCCTCCGGCGGCCTTGTCGAAGTGCGGGTTCTCCCAGATGACCGTTCCGCCCATGCCGAAACCGACGCACATGGTGGTGAGGCCGTACTGGACGTGCGGCTGCTCCTCGAACTGCCGCGCCAGCTGCGTCATCAGGCGTACGCCCGAGGAGGCCAGCGGGTGGCCGAACGCGATCGCGCCGCCGTACTGGTTGACGCGCGGATCGTCGTCCGCGATGCCGTAGTGGTCGAGGAAGGCCAGCACCTGCACGGCGAAGGCCTCGTTGACCTCGAACAGCCCGATGTCGGAGATCGACAGACCGGCCTTGGCCAGCGCCTTCTCCGTCGACGGGACCGGGCCGATGCCCATGACCTCGGGCTCGACACCCGCGAAGGCGTACGACACGAGGCGCATCTTGACCGGCAGGCCCAGCTCGCGCGCCACGTCCTCGGCGGCGATCAGCGAGGCGGTCGCGCCGTCGTTGAGACCGGCCGCGTTGCCCGGGGTGACCCGGCCGTGCGCGCGGAACGGCGTCTTCAGGCCGGCCAGGTTCTCCAGCGTCGTGCCCGGGCGCATCGGCTCGTCGGCGGTGGCCAGGCCCCAGCCCGTCTCACCGGCCTCCGGGTTGGTGCGGCGTACCGAGACCGGCACCAGGTCGGCCTGGATCTTGCCGTCGGCGTACGCCTTGGCGGCCTTCTCCTGCGAGCGGACCGCGTACTCGTCCGCGCGCTGCTTGGTGAGGTGCGGGAACCGGTCGTGCAGGTTCTCCGCGGTCATGCCCATGAACAGGGCGGACTCGTCGACGAGCTTCTCGCTGACGAAGCGCGGGTTCGGGTCGACGCCCTCGCCCATGGGGTGGCGGCCCATGTGCTCGACGCCGCCGGCGACGGCGATGTCGTACGCACCGAAGGCCACGCCGCCCGCGATCGCGGTCACGGCGGTCATCGCGCCGGCGCACATGCGGTCGACCGAGTAGCCGGGAACGGTCTCGGGCAGGCCCGCGAGGATGCCGGCGGTGCGGCCCAGCGTCAGACCCTGGTCGCCGATCTGCGTGGTCGCGGCGAGCGCGACCTCGTCGATGCGGGCGGGGTCGAGATCCGGGTTGCGGCGCAGCAGCTCCCGGATGCACTTGACGACGAGGTCGTCGGCGCGGGTCTCGTGGTAGATGCCCTTCGGGCCCGCCTTGCCGAACGGGGTGCGGACGCCGTCGACGAAGACGACATCCCTGACGGTACGAGGCACGATTGGCTCTCCTCCAGGGTGCGGGGTGGCACTGCTGCACACACGGCACGCCGCGTGGGCGTGACGCATACCGCCATGCTACTTGCGGGTAACCAAGCTGCCCACCCCCCACGGCGGGAGCGGTGAAGGTCACACGGAGAAGCCCCCGGCCGCGGACGGCCGGGGGCTTGCGCTCGGAACGGTCCGGCCGGCCGCGGTCAGGCGGCCGCCGTCGCTGCCAGCGCCTTGGTCAGCAGCGGAGCCACCAGCTCGATCTGCCACTGACGGGCGCCGTACGACGCCAGCGAAGCCGCCACCGCGTCCGGCGTCGCGTCCTTCGGCGGCTCCCAGCAGACCCGTCGCACCGTGTCCGGGGTGATCACGTTCTCCTGAGGCATCCTCAGCTCCTCGGCGAGCGCCGAGACCGCCGCCCGCGCGGCCGACAGCCGGGCCGCCGCCGTGGGGTCCTTGTCCGCCCAGGAACGCGGCGGGGGCGGGCCCGTCACCGCCGCTCCCGGCTGCGGGAGCTCCGATTCGGGCAGTGCCTTGGCGCGGTCGACGACCCCCTGCCACTGCTCCAGCTGCCGGCGTCCCATGCGGTGACCGAAGCCGGGCAGCGCGGACAGCGCCTGTACGTTCGCCGGCACGGCGAGGGCCGCCTCGACGATCGCGGTGTCGCTGAGCACCTTGCCGGGCGACACGTCACGCCGCTGGGCGATCCGGTCCCGGGCGTTCCACAGCTCCCGCACGATCGCCATCTGCCGCCGGCGGCGCACCTTGTGCATCCCCGACGTACGGCGCCACGGGTCCTTGCGGGGCGGTGCGGGCGGGGCCGACGCGATGGCGTCGAACTCCTGACGGGCCCACTCCAGCTTCCCCTGCCGGTCGAGTTCCTCCTCCAGCGCGTCCCGCAGGTCGACGAGCAGCTCCACGTCGAGCGCGGCGTAGCGCAGCCAGGGCTCGGGCAGCGGGCGGGTGGACCAGTCGACCGCGGAGTGGCCCTTCTCCAGGGCGTACCCGAGGACGGACTCGACCATCGCGCCCAGACCCACGCGCGGGAACCCCGCGAGCCTGCCCGCCAGCTCCGTGTCGAAGAGCCGGGTGGGCACCATGCCTATTTCGCGCAGGCACGGAAGGTCCTGCGTGGCGGCGTGGAGGATCCACTCGCTGTCGGCGAGGGCTTCCCCCAGGGCGGAGAGGTCGGGACAGCCGACCGGGTCGATGAGCGCGCTGCCCGCGCCTTCGCGGCGCAGCTGTACGAGGTAGGCCCGCTGCCCGTACCGGTATCCGGACGCCCGCTCGGCGTCGACGGCCACGGGGCCGGTGCCGCGGGCGAAAGCCGCGACGACTTCGTCGAGTGCCTCTTGGGTGGCAACCACCGGCGGAATGCCCTCGCGAGGCTCCAGCAAGGGAATCGGCGCCGTCTCGACGTCGACCGGGGGGGCGCCCCCGGGGTTTCGCAGGTCTGGCTCTGCTGCGGTCTCTTGGGCGTCGGTCACGCGTAAAGGGTATCTGTACGAGCGAACGCCTGACCTGCACTCGTCCTCGAAAGTGCGGGTGACCTGCGAAAACCAGTACCGGCACGAGGTCCCCCGGATGCGCCCTTCCCGGGCGCCGCAATGAGGGGCGCCCGCCGGCGGAACGTTCCGTCGGCGGGCGCGTGGGGGGTGTGGGCCGGTCAGTGGATGATGCCGGTGCGCAGCGCCACCGCGACCATCCCGGCACGGTCGCCCGTGCCGAGCTTGCGTGCGATACGGGCGAGGTGGCTCTTGACCGTCAGGGCGGAGAGCCCCATCGAGACACCGATCGCCTTGTTCGACTGGCCTTCCGCGACCAGTCTGAGCACCTCGACCTCGCGGCCGGAGAGCTCCCGGTAGCCGCCCGGGTGGCTCGGGGCACCCGGGGGGCGGCGCTGCATGCGTGCGGCCACGGCGCCGATGGGGGCGGCGCCGTGGCGGGTGGGGTGCCCGATGTTGTTGCGCGTACCGGTGACGACATAGCCCTTGACGCCGCCCGCGAGGGCGTTGCGTACGGCGCCGATGTCGTCGGCGGCGGAGAGGGCGAGCCCGTTGGGCCAGCCCGCGGCGCGGGTTTCGGACAGCAGGGTCAGCCCGGAACCGTCGGGCAGGTGGACGTCGGCAACGCAGATGTCGCGCGGGCTGCCGACGCGGGGACGTGCCTCCGCGATGGACGACGCCTCGATGACGTCACGTACTCCAAGGGCCCACAGATGGCGGGTGACGGTGGAGCGGACGCGCGGGTCGGCCACGACGACCATGGCCGTCGGCTTGTTAGGGCGGTAGGCGACCAGGCTTGCGGGCTGCTCGAGGAGAACGGACACCAGGCCTCCTGGGGGAGTGGCGGAACTCGCCGGCTCGGGGAAGTAGCCGGGGGAACCGTGCTGAAGGGTCATTGACCTCTTCGGCAGCGGTGCCGCTCTCCTTTAGGGAAAGATCACGATTTGGTGAGTAACAATTCGGGCAATTCGGATGCGTGATCGGTCGGGTGGAGAATCGCCCGTACGGCGCACGCAAAAGGGCGCGCCGTGCCGGCGCGCCCTCGCATCGCCTGCTAGGACACCTGTGGGCCCCGCCGCTGCGGCAGCGACACCACACCGGCGTCCACGGAACCCGGCCCCTGGACGGCCGCCGGAGGCAGCCCCGCGATCTGCGCCAGCAGGTCGCACCAGGCCGCCAGGTGCGCCGCCGTGTCCGGCACCCCGCCGCGCCCCTCGCGCGGCGTCCACGACGCCCTGATCTCGATCTGCGTCGCGGGCCTGCGCTCGGCCAGCCCGCCGAAGTAGTACGAGCCGGCCCGCGTCACGGTGCCGCTCGCCTCCGCGTACGACAGCCCGCGTGCCTCCAGAGCGCCCGTCAGCCAGGACCAGCTCACCTCGGGAAGCAGCGGATCGGACGCCATCTCCGGCTCCAGTTCCGCCCGTACGAGCGTCACCAGCCGGAACGTCCCGTGCCAGGCGTCGTGGCCCGCAGGGTCGTGCAGGAGTACGAGCCGGCCGTCCGCCAGGTCCTCGTCGTCGTGGACGACCGCCGCCTCCAGCGCGTACGCGTACGGCGCGAGCCGCTGGGGCGGGCGGGTCGGTTCCACCTCCAACCCGGGACGCAGGCGCGCCGAGCGCAGGGCGTCGACCGCCTGACGGAACGCGAGCGGAACGGAGTCGTCCCCCGCGCCGCCCCTGCCGTCAGCTTCATCCGAAAGTCGTCCCTGAGCCGGAGCCATGCGGGGAAGAGTAGGCGGAACGCGGGCCTCGCGCAGGGAAGGACACCCGCCCCGCGACAACCGCTTCGGCCCGCGTGCGAAGATTTGGACGTGAGTGCCAACGACCGCCGCCCCATGGACGGCCCGCAGAGCCAGACGTACGACTCGACCTTCCTGAAGGCGTGCAGGCGCGAGCCGGTGCCGCACACGCCGGTCTGGTTCATGCGGCAGGCGGGACGCTCGCTGCCGGAGTACCTGAAGGTACGCGAGGGCATTCCGATGCTGGAGTCGTGCATGCGGCCCGAGCTGGTCACCGAGATCACGCTGCAGCCCGTACGCCGCCACAACGTCGACGCGGCCATTTTCTTCAGCGACATCGTGGTGCCGCTCAAGGCCATCGGCATCGACCTCGACATCAAGCCCGGCGTCGGCCCCGTCATCGCCGAGCCGGTCCGCACCCGCGCCGATCTCGCCCGGCTGCGCGACCTGACGCCCGAGGACGTCACGTACGTCACCGAGGCGATCGGGATGCTCACGCGTGAGCTCGGCTCCACCCCGCTCATCGGGTTCGCGGGCGCGCCCTTCACCCTCGCGAGCTACCTCGTGGAGGGCGGCCCCTCGCGCAACCACGAGCACACCAAGGCCCTGATGTACGGCGACCCGCAGCTGTGGGCCGACCTCCTCGACCGGCTCGCGGAGATCACCGGGGCCTTCCTCAAGGTGCAGATCGAGGCGGGCGCGTCCGCCGTCCAGCTCTTCGACTCCTGGGTCGGGGCGCTCGCCCCCGCCGACTACACGCGCTCCGTGATGCCCGCGTCCGCGAAGGTCTTCGACGCGGTGGCGTCGTACGGGGTGCCGCGCATCCACTTCGGTGTGGGCACGGGCGAGCTGCTCGGGCTGATGGGCGAGGCCGGCGCGGATGTCGTCGGCGTCGACTGGCGGGTCCCGATGGACGAGGCCGCGCGCCGCGTCGGCCCCGGCAAGGCGCTCCAGGGCAACCTCGACCCCGCGGTCCTCTTCTCGACGCCGGACGCGGTCATGGCGAAGACGGACGAGGTGCTGGCCGCGGCGGCGGGCCTGGAGGGCCACATCTTCAACCTCGGTCACGGCGTCCTGCCGGCGACGGACCCCGACGCGCTGACCCGCCTGACGGAGTACGTCCACACGCGCACGGCGCGCTAGGGGCGGACGCCCGCGGCGGGGCTGTTCCCCTGCCGGGGGAAGGGGGGCGGGGGCCGGGCCTCCGCCCCCGGACGCTTTCCGGGCGTGTCCTCAAGCGCCGGACGGTGCCCCCCGGGCAGCTCCGGCCCGCACCGCCGCGACCGCCTTGCGGGCCGCCACCAGCACCGGGTCCCACACCGGGGAGAACGGCGGGGCGTAGCCCAGGTCCAGGGCCGTCATCTGGTCCACCGTCATGCCGGCGGTGAGCGCGACCGCCGCGATGTCGACGCGTTTGCCCGCCCCCTCGCGGCCGACGATCTGGACGCCGAGCAGCCGCCCCGTCCGGCGCTCCGCGGTCATCTTCACCGTCATCGGCGACGCGCCGGGGTAGTACCCGGCGCGGCTCGTGGACTCGATCGTCGCCGTCACGAACCGAAGCCCCTCCGCGCGCGCGTCCTTCTCGCGCAGGCCGGTGCGCGCGATCTCCAGGTCGCAGACCTTGCTGACCGCCGTACCGACCACACCGGGGAACGTCGCGTAGTCGCCGCCCACGTTCGCGCCGATCACCTGGCCGTGCTTGTTCGCGTGCGTACCGAGCGCGATGTGGCGGCGGCGGCCCGAGACGAGGTCGAGCACCTCGACGCAGTCGCCGCCCGCCCAGATGTTGTCGTGGCCCCTCACGCGCAGGGAGAGGTCGGTGACCAGGCCGCCGGACGCCCCGACCGGCAGCCCCGCCCCGCGTGCCAGCGTGGTCTCCGGTTCGACGCCGAGGCCGAGGACGACGACGTCCGCGGGGTAGGTGTCCCCGTCCGCGACGACCGCCCTGACGCGGCCGTCGTCGCCGGTGAGGATCTTGGTGACCTCGGCGCCGGAGACGGTCGTGATGCCCATGCCGTTCATCGCCTCGTGCACGAGGCGCCCCATGTCCGGGTCGAGGGTGGACATCGGCTGCTCGCTCCGGTTCAGGACGGTCACCTCGTACTCGCGGCCGACCAGCGCCTCCGCCATCTCGACGCCGATGTAGCCCGCCCCGACGACCACCGCGCGCCGCCCCCCGGTCCGCTCCAGGGAGTCGATCAGGGCCTGGCCGTCGTCGAGGGTCTGCACACCGTGCACGCCCGGGGCGTCGATGCCGGGCAGCGGCGGGCGGACGGGCCGGGCGCCGGTCGCGACGACCAGTTTGTCGAAGCCGGTCCAGGACTCGCCGCCCGATTCCAGGTCGCGCGAGCGGACCCGGCCGCCCGCCACGTCGATCTCGGTGACCTCGGTGCGGATCCGCAGGTCGATGTCGCGCGCGCGGTGCTCCTCGGGGGTACGGGCGATCAGCTCGTCCCGCTCCGTGACGGCTCCGCCGACCCAGTACGGGATGCCGCAGGCCGAGTACGACGTGAAGTGACCGCGCTCGAAGGCGACGATCTCCAGCTCGTCCGGGCCCTTGAGCCTGCGGGCCTGCGACGCGGCGGACATGCCCGCCGCGTCGCCGCCGATGACCACCAGTCGCTCCGCCGCTGCCATGACGTGTCCTCCCAGTCCGTACGTCCGAAGGACACGCTACGTGCGGGGCTGTTCCCGCGGCTCCTCCCGCTTCTTTTCCTGCGGCTCCCCGGCGGGCGCGGGCACGGCTACGGGCACGGGCACGGGTGCGGCCGTCCGCCGCTGCGGCAGACTGCCCCGCAGCAGCCGCCACAGGACGTACAGCAGGGCGAGCGCCGCGGCGAACGGGGCCACCGCGCCGAGCGCCATCGCGACCCACTTCAGGGTGATGACGAAGGCGTCCCAGCCGCCCCCGAGCGCGTCCGTGAAGCCGGGGCCGTCGTCCTCCTCCACGGCTTCCTCCGCCTCGGGCTCGGAGAGTTCGAGGGTGATGGTCGCCATGCTCGTACGGTCCTTGAGCGACGCCTGCCGGGCGAGGAGGGCCTCCAGCTCGGTCTGGCGGGTGTTCAGCTCGCCCTCCAGCATGACCACATCGCTGAGCGCGGTGGCCCGGTCCATCATGTCCCGTACGCGCGCGACGCTGGTGCGCTGCGACGTGATGCGGCTGTCGACGTCCACCACCTGCTCGGTGACGTCCTTGGCCTCGGCCTTGCGGTTCAGCAGCTTGCCGGTGCCGGAGAGTTCCTTCAGCACGGCGTCGTACTCCTCCTGCGGGACGCGCAGGACGATGCGGGAGTAGACGTGGCCGTCGTCGATCCGCTCGGTGGTCTCGCTGCCGACGATGCCCCCGGCGTTCTCGGCCGCCGTACGAGCCGTGGCGAGCGCCTTCGTGGCGTCGGCGACCTCGACCGAGAGCGTCGCGGTACGGATGACATGGGTCTTGGCGAGCGGTGGCTTCTTCGCCGCGGTCTCGCCGGCGGGCGCCTTCGCCCCCGAGTCGGCCGCGGCGCCGTCGCCGGGAGCCCGCTCCGCCCGCCCCCCGGCCGGAGCGTCGGCCGCGCTTTTGCCGCCGGCCTCGTCGTTGCCGGCGCCGCATCCGCCGAGTGCCAGCGAAGCGGTGAGCAGAGCGGTCGCAAGGACCTTGGAAGAACGGTGCCCGGACGTACGTGCTGCACGCATGTCGGTTCCCCCCGAACGTCGTGGTGGATGTTGCCGGTTCGACGTGCGGGACGGGGGAGGGGGTTGCCGTTTTCCGGTCCCGAAGCGGTCACGGTCAGGACTCGTTCCGGGTTTGAGAGAGTGGACCCCATGAACGTGGAACCTCGTACGGGCCGTGTCGTCGTCATCGGCGGCGGCATCTCCGGGCTCGCCGCCGCGCACCGGCTGGCCGGCGCCGGTGCGCGCGTGACCCTGCTGGAGGCGACGGACCGGCTCGGCGGCAAGCTCCTGGCGGGCGAGATCGCGGGCGCGCCCGTCGACCTGGGCGCCGAGTCGATGCTCGCCCGGCGCCCCGAGGCGGTCGCCCTGGCCCGTGCGGTGGGACTCGGCGACCGGCTCCAGCCGCCCGCCACCGCCACCGCGTCGCTGTGGAACCGGGGCACGCTCACCCCCATGCCCAAGGGCCACGTGATGGGCGTGCCGAGCGACCCGGCGGTGCTCGGCGGCGTCCTCTCCGAGGACGCCCTCGCCCGGATGCGCCGCGACCGCGAACTGCCGCGCACCGACGTCGGCGACGACATCGCGATCGGCGCGTACGTCGCGGCCCGTCTCGGCCGGGAGGTCGTCGACCGGCTGGTGGAGCCGCTGCTCGGCGGCGTGTACGCCGGTGATGTGTACCGGACGTCGATGCGCGCCGCCGTGCCGCAGCTCTTCGAGGCGGCGCGGGCGTACGACTCGCTCCTCGACGGCGTACGGGAGATCCAGCGGCGGGCGGGCGGGAAGCAGCAGGGCGGGCCCGTCTTCATGGGGATCGCGGGAGGCATCGGCACGCTGCCCGGCGCCGTCGCCGACGCCGTGCGCGCCCGGGGCGGCGAGATCCTCCTGCGCACGCCCGTGCTCGGGCTGACGCGTGACGCCGGCGGCTGGCAGGTGCGTACCGACGAGCGGGTGATCGCGGCCGACGCCGTCGTCCTCGCGGCCCCCGCCCGGTCCGCCGCCGCGCTGCTCGCCGCCGAGTCGCCGGCCGCGGCCGCCGAGCTGTCCGCCGTCGAGTACGCGTCGATGGCCCTGGTGACCATGGCGTTCCGGCGCCGGGACGTGGAGGCGATGCCCGAAGGGTCCGGCTTCCTGGTGCCGCCCGTGGACGGGCGGACCATCAAGGCCGCCACCTTCTCGACCCGCAAGTGGGGCTGGACGGACGCCTCCGCCCCCGACCTGTTCCTCCTGCGCACCTCCATCGGCCGGTACGGCGAGGAGGAGCACCTGCACCGCGAGGACGGTGAACTCGTCGACGTGTCCCTGGCGGACCTCGGCGCGGCGACCGGCCTCGCGGCCCGGCCCGTGGCCACCGAGGTGACCCGGTGGATCGGCGGCCTGCCGCAGTACCCCGTCGGCCACCCCGACCGGGTGGCGCGGGTGCGGGGCGAGGTCGCGAAGCTGCCGGGACTGCGGGTCTGCGGGGCGGCGTACGACGGTGTGGGCATCCCCGCGTGCATCGCGAGCGGCACGCGCGCGGCCGACGAGATCATGCTCACCCCGGACCCGGCGCGGGGCACGGATCACGGCACGGGAGAATAGGGACATGACTGATGCTCCGGAGACTGTGACATCCCCCCGAGGGCCGAACGCCGGCAAGAAGGCCAAGGACCTCAACGACGTCATCCGCTACACCCTGTGGTCCGTCTTCAAGCTGCGCGACGTGCTGCCCGAGGACCGCGCCGGCTTCGCCGACGAGGTCCAGGAGCTGTTCGACCAGCTCGCGGCCAAGGACGTCACCGTGCGCGGCACGTACGACGTGTCGGGGCTGCGCGCCGACGCGGACGTCATGATCTGGTGGCACGCGGAGACCGCGGACCAGCTCCAGGAGGCGTACAACCTCTTCCGCCGCACCAGGCTGGGCCGCACGCTGGAGCCGGTCTGGTCGAACATGGCGCTGCACCGCCCCGCCGAGTTCAACAAGTCGCACATCCCGGCCTTCCTGGCCGACGAGACGCCGCGCGACTACGTCAGCGTCTACCCCTTCGTGCGCTCGTACGACTGGTACCTGCTGCCCGACGAGGACCGTCGCCGCATGCTCGCCGACCACGGCAAGATGGCGCGCGGCTACCCGGACGTGCGCGCCAACACGGTCGCGTCGTTCTCGCTCGGCGACTACGAGTGGCTGCTGGCCTTCGAGGCCGACGAGCTCTACCGCATCGTCGACCTGATGCGTCACCTGCGCGCTTCCGAGGCCCGCATGTACGTGCGCGAAGAGGTGCCTTTCTACACTGGTCGGCGCAAGTCGGTCGCAGACCTGGTGGCGGGCCTCGCCTGAGCGGCGGCCCGCCACCCCCGACCCGGAAGATCAGACAGCGGGCACCGGCTCCTTCGCCACCGCCCGTTCGTCCAGCGACACCGGGTTCGGCTCCCGGTGCGGCGCGCACTGCGCGCGCCGCACCGGTGTCCGGCCGGTCAGGAGATACGTCTCCAGGTGACCGTTGACGCACGCGTTCTCGCCGCCGCCGATGCCGTGCGTGCCGGCGTCCCGCTCCGTGACCAGCACCGATCCGGCCAGCCGCCGCTGAAGCTCCAGCGCGCCCGGGTACGGCGTCGCCGCGTCCCGCTCGGCGGCCAGGATCAGCGTCGGGGGCAGTTCACCCGGCCCCGCACCGACGTCCAGGGGCTGCTGCCGCGGCGCGCTCCAGTAGGCGCACGGCAGGTTCATCCACACGTTGTCCCACGTCTCGAAGGGCGCGCGCAGCGCGAGCAGGCTGTTGTCGTGGTTCCACACCGGCCAGTCGGTCGGCCAGGGCGCGTCGTTGCACTCGACGGCGGTGTAGACGGCGTTGCCGTTCTCCTCGTCCCGCATCGCCTCGGGCCGGGGTGACGCCTGCTCGATCAGCGGCTTCGGATTGCCCTTCAGGTACTCCGAGAGGGCCGTGGCGCGCATCGCCCAGTAGTCGTCGTAGTAACCAGCGCTCAGCATCGCCGCCTGGAGCTCGCCGGGGCCCACGGTGCCGCCCGCCGGTTCGCGCGAGAGCCGGGCGCGCGCCTTCTCGTAGCTGAGCCGGACCTTGTCGGGCGTGGCGCCCAGGCGGTACGTCCGGTCGTGCTTGGCGACCCAGGTGCGGAAGTCCTTCCAGCGCCCCTCGAAGGCGAGCGACTGGTCGAGGTTGTTGCGGTACCAGATCTGGTGGGGGTCGGGGTTGACGGGCGAGTCGAAGACCATGCGGCGTACGTGGGAGGGGAAGAGCGTCGCGTACAGCGCGCCGAAGTAGGTGCCGTACGAGGCGCCCATGAAGGTCAGCTTCTTCTCGCCCAGCGCCGCCCGCAGCACGTCCAGGTCGCGGGCGTTGTTGAGCGAGGTGTAGTGGCGCAGCGCGCCGCCCGCCCTGCGGGCGCAGCCGTCGGCGTACGCCTTGGCCCGGGCGATCTGCTGCTGCTTGTAGGCGTGGGAGGGGTGCGTCGGGGACTGGCTGGGCGCCTCGGCGAAGTCCTCGGGGTCCTGGCAGGAGAGCGGGGCCGAGCGGCCGACGCCGCGCGGGGCGTAGCCGACGAGGTCGTACGCCGCGCCGGCCCGCTTCCACTCGGGCATCGCGCCCGCCATCGGGAAGTACATGCTGGAGGCGCCGGGGCCGCCGGGGTTGTAGACGAGCGCGCCCTGGCGTGCGGCGGGCTTTCCGGTCGCGCGGGCGCGGCTGACGGTCAGCGAGATCTGGCGGCCGCCGGGGTCGGCGTAGTCGAGGGGGACCTCGAAGGTGCCGCACTCGACGGGTGCGGGCAGGGCCTCGGCCTCGGGGCACGTACCGAAGGCGATGCCGGCGGCGGCCGCGCGCTGGGCGGCGAGCGCGGTGCCGCGGGCCTCGGGGGAGGCGGGGGGTTCGGCGCTGCCCGCCGGGGCGGCGACGAGGGGGGTCAGGGCCAGGGAGCCGAGGGATGCCAGGGCCCCGTACATCACCAGTGCTCTCATCGCGTTCCCTTCGTGCAGTTACATGACAAAAGGGATACTTCGTGGGGCGGTTGGCGAAGTAAAGCACCGGTGGGCGGTGTCGGGGTCAATGACCCCGACGAGCCGTGAGGGCGGCGCGCCCCCGCCGGACGGCGGGGAGAGCGGGGGTGCGCCGTCCGTCAGGATCCGCCTCCGCAGCTGGATCCGCCCCCGCCGCCGCAGCTGGACCCACCGCTGCTGCCGCAGCTGGATCCGCCGCCGCTGCCGCAGCTCGACCCGCCGGAGCCCCCCGATCCCGAGTCGTGCCCGGAGCCCGAACCGCCCGAGCCGGAGCCGCCCGAGCCGGAGCCGCAGCTCGAAGCACCGGAGCTGGAACCGGCGCACCAGACCACGGGCACCGTCGCGTACGCGGTGCTGTTGTCGCCGTTGGCCGGCGACGGCCTGCGGGAAGAGGCGCGGGCCATGCCGGGGGTCAGCCGCGCCGCCGTCCGCAACTGCTCCCACAGCACGCGGTCGGGCAGTGCCCGCAGGCCGTTCAGGGCGACCAGGTGGCCCACGTCGTACCGGTCCGCGTGCGCGGCCCGGTACGCCCTGACCGCCGCGCGGCCCGCAGGGGTGACCCTGGCCCCCGCCCGGGACGCGTTGACCGCGCCGCACACGATCCCCAGGACCAGGGCGGGCAGCGCCAGGAGGACGAACGGGGCGGAGGATTCCTCCAGGACCGACACCACCATCGTCACCACGAGGGTGACGGGCACCCCGAGGGCGCAGGCCACCAGCAGGGCGATGCTGCCGGAGCGCCACTTGCGGGCCGCCCGCGGCTCCACCATCAGGCCGCGGAACGCCAGGCTGTCACCGATCTCCTGAACCGTCGCGCTGCGCATCACCGCGTGGCGCAGGGTGTGCAGCGCTCCGTTGGGCGCGGCGGCGAGCTCCGCGAACACGGTCCGCTCCACCGGGTCGCGGGCGAGGGTGCTCTGCGCCGAGGCGATGCCGGGGCCGCCGATCGCGAGGCGGCCGTCGGAGTGCATCGTGGCGAGCGCGGTGTCCACGGCCCTGGAGGGGCCGCCGTTCAGGAACGCGACCTCCATGAGGTCGTGGGCGTGGGCGGGGCCGCCGGAGGACCGGCGCAGGGCCCGGACACCGAGGGTCAGCGTGAGGGAGGCAGCGACCACGGCGAGCGTGATCAGCAGGGCCGGGAGGGCCAGGGTCATCGGCGTGTCACTTCCTGAGGAGTGCGGCACGCGCCGCACGGACGAATCGGGTCGTGCGACGGGGCGGGCGCGGGGCCGCGCGGTCCTGCCACCAGTGGGTCAGGAGCCTGCGGGCGGCGTCGTTCCCGGGCCGACCGGTGGCCAGCAGGTGCTCGGCGAAGTCCAGCGCGTCGCGGCGGTGGCCGGACGTCATGGGGCGGGACGCGGCGTACGCGAGGAACGCGGCACGGTAGCCGCTCCCGAGGATCTCCGGCAGCTCCGGGGCGACCTTGGCCACGACGTCGGCCCGCTTGCCGGCGAGCGCGCGGCTCTGCACCCGCAGGCGCGCGGCGTCGAACCCGGCGGGGGCGGGAGCCCCGGCGACGAGCGCGGAGAGCAGCGCGGTCTGCGCGAGCGCGAGGCGCGTGCGGGCGGGGGCGCATTCGGGGCCGCCGCCGTCCCGGGCGCCGCCTTCGTCCGGAGCGTCCCGGTCCGGACCGGCGTCGGCGGCGCGTGCGGGACGGAGCGGTGCCGGGGCTCCGGCGCGGCCTCCGTCCGGCGGGCCGGGGGCCCTGCGCCCGGGGGTGAGGCGGCGCGGGGCCGCCAGGGCCGTGCGGATCCTGGTCAGCTCCCCGGCCAGTTCCTCCAGGGGCGGGAAGTTGTCGTCGCGTTCCAGGAGCACGCCCGGAGGGTCGGTGCGCGAGCGGAGGTCGGACAGGATGTCGAGGACCGGCCGGGACACCGGGTGGGCGTGTGTGTCGTGCCAGACGCCGTCCTTCTCGACGCCGCCCGCCACGTGGACGTAGGCGATCGCCTCCACCGGGAGCTCGTCCAGCGCGGCCGAAGGATCCTCGCCCCGGTTCACGTGGTTGGTGTGGAGGTTGGCCACGTCGATCAGGAGACGGACGCCGGTACGGGACACGAGCTCCGCCAGGAACTGGCCCTCCGTCATGTCCTCGTCCGGCCAGTTGACCAGCGCCGCGATGTTCTCCAGCGCCAGCGGCACCGGCAGGGAGTCCTGCGCGACGCGGACGTTCTCGCACAGCACGTCGAGGGCGTCCCAGGTGCGCGGCACCGGCAGCAGGTGCCCCGCCTCCAGACGCGGGCTCGCCGTGAGGGGGCCGCCCGCCCGTACGAACGCGATGTGCTCGGTGACCAGCGGGGCCCCCAGGGCATCGGCCGTCGCCGCCAGGTCCGCCAGCCGGCCCTCGTCCGGACGGTCGGCGCCGCCCAGGCCCAGCGAGACGCCGTGCGGGATCACCCGCGTGCCGCGTGCGCGCAGCCGGAGGAGGGAGTCGGGGAGGTGGCCGGGGCAGATGTTCTCCGCGACCGCCTCGACCCAGTCGATCCCGGGCAGCCGCTCCACCGCGTCGGCTGTCTCCGGCCGCCAGCCGATCCCCGTACCGAGACGTTCCATGGTTCCCCCTCCACCGCTTCGTGCAGGGGTAATGGCCCCGGCGGGCGGCGGCGAATCCGCGGGAGGGGACGTTCAGAGGTTGATTTGAGGTTACGGCGACGGGGCGGGGCGGTCCGTGTTGACCGCCGGGCTGCCGATCTCGCCCTCCGGCTGCGCGGAGGGCCGCGAGGTGAAGGTCTGGTCACCGGTCGGCTCCGCCGGCGGGGGCGACGGGACCGTGACCGAGCCGTCGGGCGGCGGGGGACCCGAGGGACTGGCGGTTGCGGTGCCCGCGGCCTCGTTCGCCAGGGCGTCGAAGTCGACCAGGCCGGTGGCCTCCAGCATGGTGATGTGGTCGAGGACGGTCTGGTTGGAGTCGCTCGCCAGCTGCCGGATGAGGCTGTTGCGGGTGGTGTGGCGGACCTGGGCTATCAGGGAGAAGACCTTGCCGTGCGCGTTGCGCAGGAGGTTGGCGAACTTCCGCTCGTACTCCTGCCCGCTCGCCGCCGACAGCTCCCTGAGCCAGCCCTGCTGCTGTTCGGTGGGCTGGTTGGGCAGCGGTACGCCGAGCTGGGCGGCCACCGTGCGGGCCCGCTTGTCGAGGTCGGTGTGGCCGACGACCAGGTGGTCGCCGGCCTCCTTCATCGCCTCGCTCGGGGCGCGCTCGATCGCCTGCTGGCCGGCGGGCAGCTCCCACAGGCCCGCCAGCCGCACCTTCACCAGCAGGTCCCGGTCGGTGGCGGAGAGCGGGCCCCACCGGGTCGCGACCGTGGAGGCGTTCAGATTGGCCTGGCCGGTGCCCGAACGGTCCGCGTAGGACCAGACGGGGAAGGCGAGCGCGCCGATGGTGGCGACAAGTGCCGCGATGACGAGCGCGGTTCCGTTGATACGTCGCAACAAGATGTCTCCCGGGCCGATACATGACACCGACGAACCAACCGTCTGCCGGACGGCCGGACAACCTGCTTGCAGGTATCCGTGGGTACGTGTGACGCATCCGACGCGTTCAACGGCGTACGGGAGAACCCCGGTTCAGGGACGCGGCGCCCCGCGCAGCGCCGGATGGTCCGCGACCACCGTGCAGGAGCCGGGCGCGATCTCGGTGAACCCCGCGTCCCGCACGACCGGCAGCCCGCTCGCGGTGAGCTCCCGCCACCGCCCGGCCTCGGACGTACGCACCGCGAGCGGGAAACCGGCGGCCTGCCACGCCTTTCGCTCCACCTCCGACAGCTCCCACCAGGCGAGCTGGGCTCCGTGGCCGGCCTGCGCCATCGCCTTGCCCGCCGACATGTCCAGATCCGGACTCAGCCACAGCACCGCGCCGCCGGCGGCGGCCGGGGCCGGGGGCTCCGGATCGTCCAGGTCCGTCCCCGAGACCTGGAGCTTCGCCAGCTCCTTGGGCCAGCCGTCCAGCGGCACGGGCGGGAAGACCCGCACCTCCGCCGCGCTCCTTGCGGCCTCTGCGTTCCCCGCGTTCCCCGTGACCGTGATGCCGGGCAGCGCGGACGCCTTGCGCCACTCCGCGCCGCGCGCCCGCCGCACCACCTTGCGGATCCGGGCGTCCTGCCAGAGCCGCACGGCCCCGGCCCATTCGCCCTCGCCCAGCGACCGCTCGTCGCAGAGCATCGTCAGCACCGCGCGGGCCGCGGTCTCCAGGGCGTCCGTACGGGCCGGCGGATCGGCCTTCTCGATGTGCACGACGAGGGGCAGCACGAACTGGGGGGCCTCGTCGCGCGCCGTCCGCTCGTGGCGGAAGGGACTGCCGGGGGTCTCGGGGATGCCGTTGTCGCTCACCCGGCCCAGTCTGCCAGCCGGGCCGGAGGACACCTCCTCCCGGACAGCTTGGCGGAACCAACGGCTCCGGGCGAGGATGCTCCGCATGAAGAGCGATCTTTTTGCCACAGAGAACATGGCGCAGCAGGCGACTGTCCCCGGAATGACCCTCCAGAACGCCAAGTCGGTGAAGTACGCGGTCAACGGAGAGATGCACGCCCGGCAGGGTTCGATGATCGCCTTCCGCGGCAACCTCCAGTTCGAGCGCAAGGGCCAGGGCATCGGCGGCATGCTCAAGCGCGCGGTGACCGGCGAGGGCCTGGCGTTGATGGCGGTGCGCGGCCAGGGCGAGGCGTGGTTCGCGCACGAGGCGCAGAACTGCTTCATCGTCGACATCGAGCAGGGCGACGCGCTCACCGTCAACGGCCGCAACGTGCTGTGCTTCGACGCGACCCTCTCCTACGAGATCAAGACGGTGAAGGGCGCCGGCATGACCGGTGGCGGCCTCTTCAACAGCCTCTTCACCGGATACGGCAAGCTCGCCGTGATCTGCGAGGGCAGCCCCATCGTGATCCCCGTGACCCAGCAGCAGCCGGTGTACGTCGACACCGACGCGGTGGTGGGCTGGAGTGCCCAGCTCAGCACGTCGCTGCACCGCTCGCAGTCGGTCGGCTCCATGATCCGGGGCGGCTCGGGCGAGGCGGTCCAGTTGATGCTCCAGGGCGACGGCTTCGTCATCGTCCGGCCGAGCGAGTTCAAGCCCGAGAAGCAGGCGTCCGGCTGACGGTGCTGAGACTCGTCGGAGTGGGCCGCCGGTACGGCGTCGGCGGCCCCTGGATCCTGCGCGGCGTGGACCTCGACCTCGGTCCCGGCTCCGGCCTGTCCGGACCGGTGCGGCGAGGGGGTGCCCTGGTGCGGGTCGAGGGCGCCAACGGCAGTGGGAAGTCGACGCTGCTGCGGCTGCTCGCGGGTATCGACGCGCCCACGGCCGGGCGGGTGGAGGGGCGGCCGCGCACGGCGTACGTCCCCGAACGCTTCCCGGCGGTGCTGCCGTTCACCGCCACCGGGTACCTCGTTCACCTCGGGCGGATCCACGGGCTGGAGCGGTCGGTGGCGCGGGACCGGGCCGGCGAGTGGCTGGAGCGGTTCGGGGCGGCGGGGTACGCCCGTACACCGCTGCCCGAGCTGTCCAAGGGCACCAGCCAGAAGGTCGCCGTGGCCCAGGCGCTCGTCGCGGAACCGGAGTTGCTCGTCCTGGACGAGGCGTGGACCGGGCTGGACGCGAGGGCCCGCGGCGAGCTGGACCGGGTGGTGGCCGAGCGGGTGGCGGCCGGCGCGACGGTGGTCTTCGTCGACCACGACGCGGGGCGCCTGGCGGGAGCGGTGGACGCGGTGCTCCGGGTCGGGGGCGGGGGAGTGGTGCGGGCGGCCGCCGCCGGCGCCGGTGCGGCCGCGTCCGGGACCCGGACGCGGATCGACGCGGTGGGCCCGGAGGGAGCGCCGCTGCCGGCCGGGCTGCCCGGAGCCCCGGAAGTGGTGCGCGGCCCGGACGGCGGCGTACGCCTGACGGTGCCGGCGGTGCACTCGGACGCGGTGCTGCGAGCGCTCCTGGGCGCCCGTCCGCCGTGGCACGTGCGAGGGGTGCTCTCCGCCGCCCCGGACCTCCGGGACGCCGGGCACGGTGACAGTGCCGCGCTGCCGGATGCGGCAGACGTGGCAGACGCGGCAGACGCCGACGGCGGAGGCTCTGCGCCGGTGGGGAGGCGGGCCGGGCGGTGAGTGCGCTTGTCCGGTATCAGGTGGCGCTGCTCCTGCGGTCGCAGCGGTGGCTGCCGCCCGTTCTGCTGTACGGGGTGTTCCTCGTCGTCGGGGTGCGGCCCGGGCAGCCGGTGCTCGACTCGCTCGGGTACGCCGCCGCCGGCCTGCTGCCCGTGACCGCCTGGCTCGTCCGGATCTGCACGGCCAACGAGCCGCCCGCCGCCCGCGACTGCGCCGCCGCGGCGACCTCGCCCGCGCGGGTTCACCTCGCGTGCCTGCTCGCCGCGCTGGGCGGCGCCGTCGTCCTCGGCGGGGTGGCCACCGCTGTGGTGGCGCTGATCAGCAAGGCGGCCAGTGGCGACGGGCGGGTGGCCGTTCTGCCGGGGCCGGCCGCGCTGGCGGGGCTGCTCGCCGTGCTGGTGTGCGCGCTCGTCGGGGCGGCGGTCGGCGCGCTGTGCACCCGGCCGCTGCTGCGCAGGCCCGGCTGGTCGGTGCCGGCCACCGCGCTCGGCGCGCTGCTGGCCCTGGTGGCCGCGGGATCGCCGGCGCGGTCCGCCGTCGCCGGCCTCGTCACGGGGTCGCGGACCGGAGCGGTGCACACTCCGGTGGTGCCGTTCGTCCTCGCCGCGCTGATCGCGGGCGGTGCGGCCGCGGTGGTCTGCGCGCTCAGTTCGCGGCGCGGCTGAGTAGGCTCGTACGCATGGACGAGAAGACCCCGCCGTACGCCGAATGTGTGCTGTGCCGGAAGCCGACCGAGTACCCGGAGTCGGTCAAGGGCGTCGTGTACTGCCCCGTCTGTGCATGGCAGGAGGCGCAGCGCACGGCCTGCTCGGGGTGAAATCCGGTGGACAGCGTGCCGGGGCCCCGGGATGATCCGCATGGTGACAGATCGGGACGAGCAGCAGATCCGCTTCGTGCGGCTGGACGGGGCGGTCATGACCGCCCTGCTGGACGGTGACCTGACCGGCGCGAGTGCCGGGGCCGGGGCCGCCCTGACCGGATTCTTCCTGACCGACAGCGCGTTGTGGCTGTGGCGCTACCGCCTCGGGCAGATGGCCGGCGATCCCGCGCGGGCGCACTGGTGCGAGCGGCTCGCGGTGTGCGGGCCCGGCGGCGCCGTCGTCGGGCACGGCGGGTTCCACGGACCGCCCGACGACCGGGGCATGGTCGAGATCGGCTACGCCGTCGACCCCGCCTTCCGCCGCCGGGGATACGCCAGGGCCACCCTCACCGAACTGCTGCGCCGGGCCGCCGCCGAGCCGGGTGTGACCACGGTCCGGGCGTCGATCCGGCCCGACAACGTGGCGTCCCTGGCCACCATCGCCGGCTTCGGCTTCACGGAGGCCGGCGAACTGTGGGACGAGGAGGACGGCATGGAGACGCTGTACGAAGTGCCGGCCCGTTCCCTCGGCTCCCTCAGCGCTCCATGAGCTCGGACACCTTCACGAAGCGGTAGCCGCGCTCGCGCAGCTCCGGCACGATCCGCAGGACCGCCTGCTCGGTCACCGGCGCCGCGCTGCGCGTGCAGTGCATCACCACCACCGAGCCCGGCCGCACACCCGCCAGGACCTGCTCGGCCACCGCTTCCCCGTCGCGCGCGAACGCGTCGCCGCTCACCACGTCCCACTGGACCGCCGTCACCTTCGCCGGGGCCAGTGCGCGCAGGGCCCCGTCGTCGTAACAGCCTCCGGGGAAACGGAAGTACGGGACGACGTTCCGCGCTCCCGCCTTGCGGAACGCTGCGAAGGCGCGCTCCACGTCGGTGCGCATCCGCTGCCCGGAGACCGTCGGCAGGCCGTAGCAGGGGGACGTGAAGGCGTGGTGGCTGTACGAGTGGTTGGCGATCTCGAAGAGCGGATCCCGCCCGATGGAGCGTGCCTGGTCCGGGTACTCCTCGGCCCAGCGCCCCGTCATGAAGACCGTCGCCGGCACCTTCAGCCTGCGCAGCGAGGCGATCAGGGCGGGGTTGTCGAAGTGCTCGCCGCCCGCGGCCCGCGGGCCCTGGTCCGCCGTCATGTCGGCGTCGAAGGTCAGCGCGACGGTTTTGGTACGGGTGTCGAAGGCGCGTTCGAAGACGGGGGTGAGACCGCCGGGGCCCGCCGCGAGGGTGGGTGGCGCGGCCCGCTCCGGTGACGGGGCGGGGGCGGGCTGCCCGGAGGCGGAGGAGGCGGAGGCCGATGGCTGGGTGGCGAGCGAGCCCCGTGACGCGCCGGTGCCGCTGCCGCACCCGACGAGAGCCGCGCCGAGTACGACCGCTGCTGCCGATCTTCGTACAAAAATGATCACTGACGGAAAATATACGATTATCTGCCAGGTTTCCGGTTGCTACGCGGGCGCTACTGCCGAACGGGTGCCGGTCCGGGCGGCGAGAGAGCTGGAGTACCGGCGCAGGAGCAGCGCGGCGGTGGTGGCCGGACCGGTGAGCAGGCCGAGCCAGATGCCCGGCGTGTCGAGCCCCAGGGGGTGGGCGAGGAGCCACGCCGCGGGGAGGCCGACCGCCCAGTAGCCGATCAGGGTGATGCGGAAACCGCTCTCCGTGTCGTCGAGGCCGCGCAGCAGCCCGACCCCGATGTTCTGCGCGCAGTCGAAGAACTGGAGGAAGGCCGTGACGACGAGCAACTGCGTGGCGATGGCCAGCGCCTGGTCCGAGCCGGAGTCCAGGAAGGGACGCAGGACGAGCCGGGGCGCGGTGAGATAGACGGCGCCCACGACGTCCGCTTCGCCGGCGGCGGACCGCAGGTCGGTGACGAGCTCCACGTCACTTCCGGGAAGTGGGCCCGCACCTGCTCGCGTACGGCGGCGATGCCGTCGGGGTGGGTGCCGGACAGCATCAGGCGGTCCAGGTCCGGCAGCGTGGTGAGCAGGAAGGGAAGCGCGGGGCGGCCCTGGGTGCCCGTACCGATGACGAGCGCGCTGCGGGCGCCGGGGACGGCGAGTTCGCGCGCCAGCCGCACCGTCGGCGAGACGCTCGGCCGCCCGCTGCGCCTGCACCGGCGGGCCGGCCGCCGCGAGGCCCCGGCCCGCGTCCTGGAGCTGCTGGCCCACGTCGGCCTGCCCGCCGGCTTCGCGGACCGCTACCCGCACGAACTCTCCGGCGGTCAGCGCCAGCGCGCGTCCATAGCCCGCGCGCTGGCGGCCGACGCCGACGTACTGGTCTGCGACGAGGTGACCTCGGCCCTCGACGACAGGACCGCGGACTCGGTCATGGACCTGCTCGAAGACCTGCGGGAAAGCCGCGGCCTCGCCCCGGTCCTCATCGGCCACGACCCGCGCCTGGTCGCGAACCGCACCGAAACCCTGCTCGTGCTGTCCGGAGGCCGGGCCGCCGGGTCGGGCCCGACCCGGCAGGTCCTGGGGGCGGGGATCGCCCGGTGACCGCCCGCGGCGCCCGCCGCGCGCCCGGCCTCCGCCCGGCTCAGTCGTCGAACGGGCCCGTCACGGCGAACGTCGTGCCCGGCGTGTAGCAGTTCACGTACATCGTCGAGCAGTCCGGCGAGAAGGTGACGCCCGCGAACTCGCCCCACTCGGGCTCCTCGGGCGTGCCGATGTTCTGCCGGCCGCGCGCCATCGCGTACACCTCGCCGCGCTTCGTCAGTCCGTACACGTGCTGCGCGCCGTTGCCGTCCTCGCACACCATCAGGCCGCCGCGGGGCGCGAGGCAGATGTTGTCGGGGGACTCGCCGGGCAGCTGGATGTCCGTACTCGGGCCGAAGACCACGACCAGGGTGAGGCGCCGCTTCTGGGGCTCGTACTTCCACACCTGCCCGAAGTGGTCCGCCGCCGACCCCTCCGAGCTGCGCGCGAAGCTGGAAACGAAGTAGACCGCCTTGTCGCCCCAGTAGCAGCCCTCCAGCTTCTGGGCGTGCGTGACGCCCTTGCGGCCGAAGTCCTGGAGCCGGATCGGCGTCCTCCTGGCCAGCGGGTCCGGTACGGGCACCCATTCGACGCCGCCGAAGCTCGCGCCGGTCTCCTGGACCGCCGACAGGTCGGGCAGGCCCGGAACGCGCATCGCCTCCAGCGCGCCGCCCGCGCGCAGCGAGCCGGTGCCGCCCAGCGGCTTCTCGGGCAGGAAGCGGTAGAAGAGGCCGAAGGGCCGGTCGAACGCGTCCTCGGTCTCGTACACGATGCCGCTCTTCGGATCGACGGCGATCGCCTCGTGCTGGAAGCGGCCCATCGCGGTGAGCGGGACGGCGCCGGTGCGGTGCGGGTCGGCCGGGTCGACTTCGAAGATGAAGCCGTGGTCCTTGGTGTAGCCGTTGGTGCCGGCCTTGTCCTCGTTCTCCTCGCAGGTGAGCCAGGTGTTCCAGGGGGTGGGCCCGCCCGCGCAGTTCACGGCCGTACCGGCGATGCCGACACGCTCGTCCTGGACGTTGTTGCGGCCGTCCAGGGCGAGGACCGTACAGCCGCCCTTGGCGGCCGGGTCGTAGGTCAGGCCCTCGACCGTCGGGACGCCGATCCTGGCGGTGTGCCGGTTCTCGTGGTTGCGGACGAGGTGGACGCGGCCGCGGTGACCTCTGAAGGCACTCATCCCGTCGTGGTTCGAGGGAACCCTGCCCTCGCCCGAGCGCAGTGGGCCGCCCTCCCGGGAGAGGACCTTGTAGCGGAAGCCCTCGGGCAGATCGAGCAGTCCGGCCGGATCGGGCACGAGCGGTCCGTAGCCGCTGCTGCCCAGTCCCCGGGCGGCGGCGGTACCGGCGAAGATCTCCGACAGCGACCCGGCGAAGGCGATGCCCGCGCCCAGGGCGCCCGTGCGGGCCAGCACTTGACGGCGTGACGCGGACGGCTTGGGGGACGCGGACGGTGCGGGCGATGAGGTCATGAGGTAACTCCCTGTTGGCGGACAGGAACGTTGTGACCCGCACGTGTGTACCACGCAAGTGATCTCGCGTGAACCATGCGGGCCACAACACCTCGGCCGGCGCGTCCGGACAACGCGCCCGCCCCGGATCAGACGAGCGACGCGGTCAGCGTGATCGTCGTGCCCGTCAGCGCCTGGCTGACCGGGCAGTTCGCCTTGGCGTCCTCGGCGGCCTTGACGAAGTCCGCCTCCTCCATGCCCGGGACCTCGCCCTCCACGGTGAGGTGGATCCCGGTGATGCCCTCGCCCGGCTGGAAGGTGACCTCGGCCTTGGTGTTCAGGCGGGTCGGTGCCGAACCGGCCTTGGCCAGCCCGTTGGAGAACGCCATGTTGAAGCAGCTGGAGTGGGCGGCGGCGATCAGCTCCTCGGGGCTGGTCTTGCCGTTCGCCTGCTCGGCGCGGGCCGGCCAGGAGACGGGGTACTCGCCGATGCCGGACGAGTCGAAGGTCACGGTGCCCGTGCCCTTGAGCAGGTCGCCCTCCCAGACGTTGTGTGCCTGGCGCGTGGTAGCCATATCGAAAGCCCTTCTCGCGGATGATGATCCAGGCCAAACCTACTGGGCGACCAGACCCTTTGCGTCGCGCGCCAGCGCGGTCAGCCGGGAGATCGCCCGGAAGTACTTCTTCCGGTAGCCGCCGTTCAGCATCTCTTCACTGAACAGCCGGTCGAACGGCAGCCCGGAGGCCAGCACCGGCACCTCCCGGTCGTACAGCCGGTCGGCGAGTACCACGAGCCGCAGTGCCGTCGACTGGTCGGGCACCGCGCGGACGTCGGTCAGACAGACCGCCCGCACCTCGTCCGTGAGCGCCCCGTACCGGCTCGGGTGGACCTTGGCGAGGTGGTCGAGCAGCAGGGGGAAGTGGTCGAGGCTGGCTCCCCCGGTGGCGTACGCCGCCTTGGTGACCTCCGCGTCGGAGTACGGCGAGGGGGCCTCGGGCAGCCCGCGGTGGCGGTAGTCCTCGCCGTCGATGCGCAGCGGCCGGAAGTGGGCCGACAGGCCCTGGATCTCGCGCAGGAAGTCGACGGCGGCGAAGCGGCCCTCGCCGAGCTTGCCGGGCAGGGTGTTGGAGGTGGCGGCGAGCGCGACGCCCGCCTCGACGAGCCGGCGCAGCAGTGAGGACACCAGCACCGTGTCGCCCGGGTCGTCGAGCTCGAATTCGTCGATGCACAGCAGGCGGTGCCCGCTCAGCGTCTGCACGGTCTGCTGGAAGCCGAGCGCGCCGACCAGGTTCGTCAGCTCCACGAAGGTGCCGAAGGCCTTGAGCTCGCGGGGTGCGGGCGTGGCGTGCCAGAGGGAGGCGAGGAGGTGGGTCTTGCCGACGCCGTACCCCCCGTCGAGGTAGACGCCGCGCGGCGCGGCGGGCGCGGCGGGCTTCTTCCCGAAACCGAACCAGCGCCGCTTGTCCCCGTCCGCCTCCGCGGCCCCGCCGAGACCGGCCGCGAAGGCGCTCAGCACCCGGACCGCCTCGGTCTGGCTCGGCTGGTTCGGGTCCGGTACGTACGTATCGAAGCGCACCGAGTCGAAGCGCGGCGGCGGCACCATCTCGGCGACCAGGCGGTCGGCGGGGACGTGCGGCTCGCGTGCGCACAGGGACAGGGGGGCCGCTTCGGCTATGGGAGCGGACCCATGAGCGGCGGTGGAGGACGACACGGGGCTCAAGTCTAGGCTCCGTGCCACACTGCACGACATGCGACGCCTGTTCCCTGTGACCGACGAGACACTCTCCCCCGCCTCCGCCGCCGAAGGCGAGTGGGGACTCGACGAGCTGGCCGACGCCTACGCGTATCCGAAGGAGCGCGGCCCGTCGGGAGCCTGGCTGCGGGCCAACATGGTCTCCTCGCTCGACGGGGCCGCCCAGCACGAGGGCCGCTCGCAGCCGATCTCCTCCGACACCGACATGCGGATCTTCGGCACGCTGCGGGCGCTCGCCGACGTGGTGGTCGTCGGCGCGGAAACGGTACGCCTGGAGGGGTACCGGCCGGCCCGCGCGCGCGACGCCTTCGCGGCGCGCAGGGCGGCGGCGGGACAGGGCCCCGCGCCCGCGATCGCGGTGGTCAGCGCGAGCCTGAACCTCGACTTCTCCCTTCCGCTCTTCACCTCGCCCCTCGTCCCCACCCTGGTGCTGACCGGCGCCACGGCGCCCCCCGACGGGATCCGCGCGGCCAGGGAAGCCGGGGCCGAGGTCCTGGTCGTGGGGGACGGTGCGGCGGTGGATCCGTCGCGCGCGGTGGAGGCGCTGGCGGAGCGGGGGATGACCCGGTTGCTGACCGAGGGCGGGCCGCGGCTGCTCGCGCAGTTCGTCACGGCCGGAGTGCTCGACGAGCTCTGTCTCACCGTCTCGCCCGTGCTCACGGCCGGCCGCGCGCAGCGGATCGCGGACGGGCCGGGGGTGGCGGTTCCGCAGCGGTTCGCACTGGCGTCCGTACTGGAAGAGGCCGGGTTCCTTTTCACCCAGTACCGTCGGTTCTGACAGGGGGTGGAATATCCCGTTCCACCCAGTTTCCGCCGGACACGCTTACTCACGTGCTTATGCAGACCCCGTGCGGGCACGGGGAAGGATGGTTTCCGCAGGGGGCCGTCGGCGCCACCCGGGAGCGCCGTCCCGAGAAGAAGAGCCCAAGAAGAAGAGAAGGGCGCCCGTCGTGTTCACGAGCGTATTGATGATCGAGAAGCCCCTGTCGTCCGTCGACGTGGAATTCGTCAGCACCCTCCACGGTGACGAGGGCGTCTCCTTCGTCGTCCTGATGCAGCCCCGCGGCGACCAGGCGGACGTGCTCCTGCGCGCCATCGACGACGTGGCGCTGGGCAGGGTCGACGAAGCGGTCCGCGAGCCCGACAAGCCCCGGGGCGAAGAGGCGAAGCCCCTCGCGCAGCGCGGCCTGGAGGCGACCCTGGAGGCGCTGCGTGCCCGGGGGCACGAGGCCGTGGGCCAGGTCGTCGCGGAGCATCCCCTGGACCTCCTGAAGTCGGTCGTGGCCGAGACGGGGGCCGACGAGGTGATCGTCCTGACCGCGCCGCACTACGTCGAGGAGTTCTTCCACCGGGACTGGGCCTCGCGGGCCCGCCACAAGGTCGGCGTACCGGTGCTCAAGCTCTTCTCCCACAACGAATAGGCTGGGGCACCGCTCACACGTCGCACTTATGGGAGACACACGTATGGCACCCGGCCTTCCCACCGCCATGGACCGACCGCACTTCATCGGCATCGGCGGCGCCGGAATGTCGGGGATCGCGAAGATCCTCGCCCAGCGCGGCGCCCGGGTCGCGGGCAGCGACTCACGCGAGTCCGCCACCGCCGAATCCCTGCGCGCGCTGGGCGCCACGGTGCACATCGGCCACGCCGCCGGGCACCTGGCCTCCGACGCGACCTGCGTCGTCGTCTCCAGCGCCATCCGCTCCGACAACCCGGAGCTGGTCCGCGCCGCCGAGCTCGGCATCCCCGTCGTGCACCGCTCCGACGCGCTGGCCTCGCTGATGGGCGGCGCGCGGGCGATCGCCGTCGCCGGCACGCACGGCAAGACGACCACGACCTCGATGCTGGCCGTGGCCCTGACCGAGTTGGGTCTGGACCCCTCGTACGCCATCGGCGGCGACCTGGAGGGCCCGGGCACGAACGCCCGCCACGGCGCCGGTGACATCTTCGTCGCCGAGGCGGACGAGAGCGACCGCAGCTTCCAGAAGTACGACCCCGAGGTCGCGATCGTCCTCAACGTCGAGCTGGACCACCACGCGAACTACGCCTCGATGGACGAGATCTACGACTCCTTCGAGACCTTCGTCGGCAAGGTCGTCCCCGGCGGCACCCTCGTCATCTCCGCGGACCAGCCCGGCGCCGTGGAACTGACGTCCCGCCTCCGCGACCTCTCGACCCTGAAGATCGTCACGTACGGCGACTCCCCGTCGGCCGACGTACGCGTCCACAAGGTCACCCCGCGCGGCCTGACCAGCGAGGTCACGGTCGTCCTCGACGGCCGCTACCTCACCTTCACGGTCTCGGTCCCCGGCAGCCACTACGCGCACAACGCGGTCGCGGCGCTGGCGGCGGGTGTCGCGCTCGGCATCCCGGCGCACAACCTGGCCTCCGCCCTCGGCAAGTACACCGGCGTCAAGCGCCGCCTCCAGCTCAAGGGCGAGGCGAACGGCGTGCAGGTCATCGACTCGTACGCCCACCACCCGACCGAGATGACCGCCGACCTGGCGGCCATGCGCGGCGCGGCGTCCGACGCTCGCCTGCTCGTCGTCTTCCAGCCCCACCTCTTCTCCCGTACCCAGGAGCTGGGCACCGAGATGGGCCAGGCCCTGGCCCTCGCGGACGCCTCGGTCGTCCTCGACATCTACCCGGCGCGCGAGGACCCGATCCCCGGCGTCACCAGCACGCTCGTCATCGACGCGGCGCGTGCGGCGGGCGCCGACGTGATGCCGGTCTCCGACAAGGCGACGGTCCCGGACGTCATCGCGGGAATGGCGAAGCCGGGCGATCTTGTTCTCACGATGGGCGCGGGCGACGTGACGGACCTCGGCCCGCAGATCCTCGACCGCCTGTCGAACTGAGGGAGCGCAGCATGTCGTACGACGTGGAAAAGACCGACGAGCAGTGGCGAGCGGAGTTGACCCCCGCCGAGTACGCCGTGCTGCGCCAGGCCGGCACGGAGCCCGCCTTCGTCGGTGAGTACACGGACACCAGGACGACCGGGGTCTACTCCTGCCGGGCGTGCGGCGCCGAGCTGTTCCGCTCGGACACGAAGTTCGAGTCGCACTGCGGCTGGCCGTCGTTCTACGACCCGAAGGACACGGACGCGGTCGAACTGGTCTCGGACACCTCCCACGGCATGGTCCGCACGGAGGTCCGCTGCGCGAAGTGCGGCTCGCACCTGGGCCACGTCTTCGAGGGCGAGGGCTACCCGACCCCGACGGACCAGCGGTACTGCATCAACTCGATCTCGCTGCGGCTGACCCCCGACGCCTGACCTGACCTGACACGCCGACGCGCCCCGTACCCCGGATCCGATCCGGTGGTGCGGGGCGCGTCGGCGTGAACGGCCGGCCCGGGCGGCGTACGCGCACGGGCGAAGCGCGCCGGTGTCACTCGATGACGAGCTCGACCTCGATGTTGCCGCTGGTGGCCTTCGAGTACGGGCAGTAGGCGTGGGTCGCCTCGACGAGCCGGCGGCCCGTCTCGCCCGCCAGGTGCTCCGGCAGCTCCACGCGCATCACGACCGCGAGCCCGAAGCCCGTGTCGTCCTTGCCGATGGAGACCTCGGCGGTCACCGAGACGTCCTTGGTGTCGACCTTCGTCCGGCGCGCGACCGCGCCCATGGCGCTGGCGAAGCAGGCGGCGTACCCGGCGGCGAAGAGCTGCTCGGGGTTGGTGCCCCGGCCGTCGCCGCCGAGGGCCGGGGGCATCGCGAGGGCGAGGTCGATCTGGCCGTCGGAGCTGATGGTGCGGCCCTCGCGGCCGTTGGCGGTGGCGACAGCGGTGTAGAGCGCGTTCACGGGGTGTCCTCGTTCCGTCGGGAGGCTAAAATAGTTGCACACGATTTAGTTGTGCACAACTTGATGAGGTCGAGAGGTTACTCTGGGCCCATGACGCCTTCACCGGCCACCGGCCCGACGCTCCCCGCCGTGTCCGACGAGGAGCTGCTCCGCCTCGATCACCAGGTCTGCTTCTCGCTGCACGCGGCCTCGCGCGCCTTCGGCGGCGTCTACCGCGACGCGCTCAAGGATCTCGGCCTCACGTATCCCCAGTACCTGGCCATGCTGGTGCTGTGGGAGCACGGCCCGCAGCCCGTCAAGGCGATCGGCGAGCAGCTGCGCCTCGACTCCGGCACGCTCTCCCCGCTGCTCAAGCGGCTGGAGACCGCCGGCCTGGTGCGCCGCGAGCGGAGCGCCGCCGACGAGCGCTCCGTGACGGTCCGGCTGACGGAAGCGGGCGAGGAGATGCGCGAGCGGGCGCTGCCGGTACCGCGCAAGATCCTTGCCGCGACGGGCCTTTCGGTCGAGGAGGTCCTCGGCCTTCAAGGGCTTCTGGGGCGGTTGACCAGTGCTCTCGACGAGGCTCAGGGCTGATTCGGGGCTGGTCCGGGGCTAGTTCGGGCGGCCCAGTTCCTTGCGGAACAGGTCGAGGAGGTTGCCGCCGAGGATCTTGCGGACGGTCGCCCCGGGCACGCCCCTGGACAGCAGCGCCTCCGTCGCCAGGGGCAGGCCGCGCGGGCCCTCGATGCCGGGGAGCGACCAGGGGAAGCCGTAGTCGGACTCGCAGCACGGCGGGGTGATGTCGCCGACGACCTCCTGGACGAAGTCCGGGCCCGGACCCACGTGGTCGGCGCCGGCCACCCCGGCGATGTGGACGATGTGGTCCACCAGCCGGTCCAGCGTGCACGCGGCCGGGTCGTCGGCCAGGAACTCCGGCAGGAAGTTCACGCACACCGTGCCGCCCGTCGCGGCGATGCCCCGGAGCTGGGCGTCGGTGAGGTTGCGGTGGTGGTCGCGCAGGGCGCGGGCGGAGGAGTGGGTGGCCAGGACGGGGCGGGTGGCCGGCTCCAGGACGTGGGCGACGCCCGACGCGCTCAGGTGCGACACGTCGAAGAGGATGCCGAGGCGTTCCATCTCGGCGAGGGCCTCGACCCCCGCCGCGGTGAGGCGGGACCCGGTGGCGTCCTCGCCGCTGCCGTCGGCCAGCGGCGTACGGCCCCAGTGGGCGAGGGAGGCGATCCGTACGCCCAGGCGGTGGAGCGTCGGGAAGAGCTCCACGTTCGCGTCGATGCCGGGCGCACTCTCCAGCGCCAGGACCAGGGCGATCCTCCCTTCGGCCAGTGCCGCGTCGATGCCGGCGCCGTCCAGGCACAGCCGTACCTCGTCCGCGTTGCCCTCGGCGAGCGTGTGGGCGCACTCGATCATGCGCAGGGTCTCGCGGAGCGCGCCCTCCGGGCGGAAGCCGTCCTCGATGAAGACCGGCAGCACCTGGAGATCCACGCCGCCCTCGCGCAACTGCGGCAGCCACCGCTCGCGGAAGAAGGCCGCCCAGCGACGCGGCGGCCGGGCGGTGACCGCCGGGAGCAGGTCGTTGTGGGCATCGGCCACGACGGCGCGGTGGTGCGGTTCGTGGGAGGACACGTGGCCGGATGCTACGGGCGGCAGCCGGTCCTGTACACGGGTCCCGGGACGGGCGGAGGGCTCCGCCGCGACAATGGCCCGCATGGAACCGCACCGCCTCGTCGACCGCGCCCGCCGTCTCGCCGTCCCCGGCCACCGCCGCGTCCTCGGCATCGCCGGGGCGCCGGGGGCCGGCAAGTCCACGCTCGCCGCGCACCTCGTCGACCGCCTCGAAGGACTGGCCGTACTCGTCCCCATGGATGGTTTCCACCTCGCCGGAGCCGAGCTGGAACGCCTCGGGCGTACGGACAGGAAGGGCGCCCCCGACACCTTCGACGCCGCCGGTTACGCCGCCCTGCTGGCCAGGCTGCGCTCCCCCGGGGAGCCGGACACCGTCGTCTACGCGCCCGCGTTCGACCGGACGGCCGAGGAACCCGTGGCGGGCAGCATCGCGGTGCCGGGCCCGCGGGACGTACCGCTCGTCGTCACCGAGGGCAACTACCTGCTGCTCGACGAGGGGCCCTGGGCGCGCGTGCGGGACCTGCTCGACGAGGCGTGGTTCCTGGAACTCGACCAGGACGAGCGGGTACGCCGTCTCGTCGACCGGCACGAACGGTTCGGCAAGCCCCGTCCGGCCGCCGAGCGCTTCGTCCACGCCTCGGACGAGGCGAACGCCCGCCTGGTCGCCCCCGGCCGGGACCGTGCCGACCTGGTCGTCGCCTTCGCCCCGGGCGCCGCCCCGCGCCCGGACGGCGCCCCGCAATCGGGTGGCGGGGGCACCGGGCGCCGGGCAGGATGAGGCCATGTCATCCGCCTCCTCGTCCGTGCCCGCGCCCTTCACCGCAGACGACTACCGCGCCCGCATGGCCCGCGCGGCCCGGTCGGCCGCCGACGCCGGTCTGGACGGCGTACTCGTCGCCCCCGGGCCCGACTTGGTCCACCTCACCGGCTACCGGCCCACCGCGACCACCGAACGGCTGACGCTGCTCGTCCTGTCCGTGGAACAGGACCCGGTGCTCGTCGTGCCCACCCTGGAGGCGCCGGACGCCGAGCGGGCCGCGGGAGCCGCCGCGTTCACCCTGTGCGACTGGACGGACGGCAAGGACCCGTACGCGGTCACCGCGCCGTTCCTCGACGCCGGCGGTCGCTTCGCGGTCAGCGACAACACCTGGGCGATGCACCTCCTCGGCCTCCAGCAGGCCCTGCCGGGCACCTCGTACGTGTCGCTGACCGCCGCCCTGCCCATGCTGCGGGCCGTCAAGGACGCGGCCGAGCTGGCTCGTCTCGAAGCGGCGGGCGCGGCCGCGGACGCGGCGTACGAGGAGATCGTCAAGGTCCGCTTCTCCGGACGGCGCGAGACGGAGGTGGCAGCGGAACTGGCCCGTCTCCTCACGCGGTCCGGGCACGAGCAGGTGGACTTCACGGTCGTCGGCAGCGGCCCGAACGGCGCGAACCCGCACCACGAGGCGGGCGAGCGCGTCATCGAGCAGGGCGACATGGTCGTCCTCGACTTCGGCGGCCTCAAGCACGGTTACGGCTCCGACACCTCCCGTACGGTCCATGTCGGCGCCCCGAGCGCCGAGGAGCAGCGCGTCCACGACGTCGTACGTCAGGCGCAGCAGGCGGCGTTCGAGGCGGTGCGGCCCGGGATCGCCTGCCAGGAGGTGGACCGGGTGGCGCGCGCGGTCATCACCGAGGCCGGGTACGGCGAGCGGTTCATCCACCGCACCGGACACGGCATCGGCGTGACCACGCACGAACCGCCGTACATGATCGAGGGCGAGCGGCAGCCGCTCGTGCCCGGCATGTGCTTCTCCGTCGAGCCCGGCATCTACCTCCCCGGACGCTTCGGCGTGCGGATCGAGGACATCGTGACCGTCACGGAGGACGGTGGGCGCCGTCTCAACACCACCGCGCGCGAGATGGCCGTCGTCGGCTGAGACCGCTGCCGGCCGGTGTCGGCCGGTGTCGGCAGGCGCCGGCCGGTGTGTTCGGCCGCCGTCGTGGCCCTGTGCGCCGCGGGACCCCTTGTGGATCGCGGGGCAGGGGTCAGGCGGCGTCGGGGCCCAGTACGACGCAGGACTCGGGCGGCAGGTGCAGCAGCCCGTCGGGGCCCGGCGCGTCGACCGGCTCCCAGGCGGCCAGTACGGTGCTGCGGCCGTTGCGGCCGAGGCCGATCGTGACGGGCTCCTTCGACAGGTTCACCGCGACGCGGATGTCGCCGCGCCGGTACGCCAGCCAGCGCGCGCTCTCCTCGTACGCGACCTTGACCGCAGCCAGGTCCGGGTCGCAGAGGTCGGGCCGCTCCCGGCGCAGCGCGATCAGCTCGCGGTACCAGGCCAGCACGCGCGCGTGCGGTTCGTTCTCCTGCTCGGACCAGTCCAGGCAGGAGCGCTCCCTGGTGCGGGGGTCCTGTGGGTCCGGGATGTCCTCCGCCGCCCATCCGTGCGAGGCGAACTCCCGCCTCCTGCCCTCCCGTACGGCCTGCGCGAGCTGCGGGTCGGTGTGGTCGGTGAAGAACTGCCAGGGGGTGCGGGCCGCCCACTCCTCACCCATGAAGAGCATCGGGACGTACGGACCGGTGAGGACCAGCGTGGCGGCGCAGGCGAGCAGCCCGGGGGAGAGGGTGGCGGAAAGCCGGTCCCCCAGAGCCCTGTTGCCGACCTGGTCGTGGGTCTGGGAGTAACCGAGGAAGCGGTGCGCGGCGGTTTTCGTGCGGTCCACGGAACGTCCGTGAACGCGTCCCCGGAACGTCGAGTACGTACCGTCGTGGAAGAACACCTGGGTCAGCGTCTTGGCGAGCGCGCCGAGGGGGGCGCGGGCGAAGTCGGCGTAGTACCCCTGGGACTCACCGGTCAGAGCGGTGTGCAGGGCGTGGTGGAAATCGTCGTTCCACTGAGCGTGCAGACCCAGCCCCCACGACTCGCGCGGGGCGGTCGTGCGCGGGTCCCCCTGGTCGGACTCGGCGATCAGGAGGAGCGTCCGCCCCACCTCCGCGGAGAGCGCGTCGACGGCCGCGGACAGCTCTTCGAGGAAGGTCAGCGCGCGCGTGTCGGCGAGGGCGTGGACCGCGTCGAGCCGCAGTCCGTCGAGACGGTAGTCGCGCAGCCAGGCGAGCGCGCTGCCGAGCAGGTACGCGCGTACTTCGTCGGACCCGGGTGCGTCGAGGTTGACCGCCGAGCCCCAGGGCGTGTGGTGGGTGTCCGTGAAGTACGGGCCGAAGTGGGGCAGGTGGTTGCCGGAGGGGCCGAGGTGGTTGTGGACGACGTCGAGCACGACGCCGAGACCGAGGCCGTGCGCCGTGTCGACGAAGCGCTTGAGCCCTTCGGGGCCGCCGTACGGCTCGTGCACGGCCCACAGCGACACACCCTCGTACCCCCAGCCGTGCGTTCCGGGGAACGGGCAGACGGGCATCAGTTCGACGTGGGTGACGCCCAGCTCCGCCAGATGGCCGAGCCGCCGTGCGGCGGCGTCGAAGGTGCCCTCGGGGGTGTACGTACCGACGTGCAGCTCGTAGAGGATCGCGCCCGTCGGCGGAGCGCCGCCCGCCCAAGCCGTCCGCCACTCATGGGCGTTGTGGTCCACGACGGCGCTGAGGCCGTCGGGCCCGTCCGGCTGGCGGCGCGAGCGCGGGTCGGGCAGCACGGGGCCGCCGTCCAGGCAGAAGCCGTAACGCGCGTCCGCGCCCGCGTCGGCCTCGGCCGTCCACCACCCTTCGCGTGCCGGATCGCGCTCCATGGCGTACGTTTCGCCCGCCAGCCGAAGCTCTGCCCGCTCGGCCTTCGGCGCCCATACCTCGAACAGCACTGGCGGCCCCTCTCGTCGACGATGCCGCCACCCATGGTGCGTCAGACGGGCATGATCCGCCGGTAAATCGTCAGCTCCACGTCATGTTGACCGCGCGCTCGAAGTTGACGTATCCGGCGCGCTCGAACGCCTTGGCCATCGGAACGTTGGCGAGGTCCGTCGCCGCGCGGATGCGGGGCACCTCCCGGGCGGCGAGAACGCGTGTGCCCTCGGCGAGGAGGTCGTCGATGTGGCCGTGGCCGCGGTAGGCCGGCACGACACCGATGTACGCGATGGTGTGGTGGTAGTTGTTGCGGGCCGGGATGACGAAACCGACGGGGGCGCCGCCGGGGAGTTCGGCGATCCGCCACCACTCGCGCGGTGACGCGGAACCCGCGAACTCCTCCTCGAACTGCTGCTCGGCGGCCTCCCGTGCGCTGAGGCCCGACGCCAGGTCGGCCCGGCTGTGCGCGTCGAGCGTGCCCTCCAGGACCAGCGTCATCAGCGCGATGAGCTCCTCCTGGTCGTTCGCGGGCCGGAACGCCAGCCGGCCGGTGGGCTCGGGGACCGGGGTGCCGGGGCGCCATTCGAGACGCAGGCGTTCGACGAGCAGCCGCGCGCCGGCCCTCTCCAGGACGTTCATCCGTGCCTCGACCACGCCGCGGGCCACCGCGTCGTCGCGCCAGTCGGGCGGAACGAACCTGCCGTACTCGGGACGCGGCGCGCCGGCCGGGAGGACGGCGGCCGACGCCGTCTCCAGGAGGCGCAGGCCGATCTCGCCGCGCTCGGGCCCGGGCAGCGTGTCGTCCAGGTCGAAGAAGTCCAGGGCGCACGGCGGTCCACCGGGCCTGGAGGTCCACCAGGAGACGCGAGCCAGCACCCGGCCGCCGCGCAGTGCCACCCACATCCACTCGGGACGGCGGCGGCCGGTGGCGAGGTCGTCGTCGAGCTCGTGGTCGAGGACGTACGCGAGTTCACGGAAGAGACCGAGCTCCTCCGGCCCGGAGAGCGGTCGCAGGGTCAGTTCCTGGTCCTGCGGCATGGCGGTCAAGCCGTCCCCCGGTGATGTGGCGTGTGAGTCCGCAGACAGTAACAATGATCATCGGGCCGGGCCCGGCAATAACCCGGCACCAGCGCCCGCGGAAAGGGTCCGCGCAGGTCAGGTCGTACGGGATGAACCGTTCTTCTGGACACCTGTGCTCGGTCGGCCCGACAATCACCTCTGTGACGTCCTCCTTCGAGTTCCCCGCGTATCCCGCCCGGCCCTCCGACGCCGAGCGCGACCGTGTTCTCGGGAGGCTCAGGGAGGGCGCGGCGCAGGGCAGGTTGTCGCACGACACCTTCCTGCGCAGGATGGAACTCGCCCTCGTCGCCCGCAGGTCCGACGAACTGGCCGTGCTCACCGCCGACCTGGAGACCGAGGGCCGGTGGTCGCAGGGCCTGTTCCGCGCGGTGGAGCGGGCATCGGCGTTCACGGTGCGGCTGCGCAGGGCGTGGCAGTCGGAGCGGCTGCCGAAGCTGCTGTTCCCCGAGCCGGGACCGTACCCCCTGAGGATCGGACGCGACCCCGCGAACGGACTGCGGCTCAGCCACGACACGGTCTCGCGCGTGCACGCCGAACTGTCCGTCCAGGGCGGCATGTGGGTCCTGCGCGACCTCGGCTCGACCAACGGGACGTCCGTCAACGGACGCCGGGTCACGGGGACCGTCCTGGTGCGGGAGGGGGACCAGGTGAGTTTCGGACAGATGGCCTTCCGGCTCGCCGCGCGCTGAGCCGAGGCCGGCCGCAGGCCAGGGGTGGGGTTAACCGCAGGATGACCCGACGGCTGGTACCAGTGACCGGAGGAGCCCCGGAGAGGACGCTGATCAAGAAGCGGAAAGCGTCCTGGGGAGGGAACCACAATGGCCGGCAGCAGACAACCGATCACGGTCGGAATCGCACGATGGTGCGCCACGCATCCGTGGCGGGCCATCGCCGGGTGGCTGGTGTTCCTCGTCGTGTGCGTCGGCGCGGGCAGCGCGGTGGGCACGAACAAGGGGGAGTTCTCCGACTTCTGGATCGGTGAGGCCGGCCGGGCCGAGTCCATCGCCGCCGGCGCCGGTCTCACCCCCCCGCCCGTCGAGCGGGTACTGATCACGGCGGAGCGCGGGACCGGGAAGCCCGGCGCCGAGGACGCCACTGCCGCCGAGGACGCCGCACGCGACGTACAGCGGCGGATGAAGGCCCTCCCCGCGGTCGTCTCCGTCGCCGCGCCGAAGGCCGCGGCGGACGGCTCCGCGCTCATGGTCGCCGTCACCCTGCGCGGCGACAAGGAGACCGCCAAGGAGGACGTCGACGCGCTGCTGGAGCAGACCGGGGCCGTACAGAGGGAACACCGGGACCTGCGGATCGAACAGACCGGCAGCGCCTCGGTCTCCAACGGGGTCAACGACCAGCAGGGCAAGGACCTCCAGCGCACCGAGGCGATCAGCCTGCCGGTCACCTTCCTCATCCTTCTCGTCGTCTTCGGATCGGTTCTGGCGGCCGGCATCCCGGTGCTGCTCGCCCTCTTCGCCTTCGCCGGAGCGGTGGGCCTCTACGGTCTCGTGTCCTGGATCACCCCCGACGCGGGCGGCGCGGCGCTCAGCGTCATCTTCATGCTCGGCATGGCGGTCGGCGTCGACTACTCGCTCTTCTACCTCAAGCGGGCCAGGGAGGAACGCGAGCGCACGGGCGGCGCCGTCAGCCACGCCGCCGCCGTCGAACTGGCCGCGGCCACCTCGGGGCGCGCCGTCGTCGACTCGGGCCTGGCGGTCGCCGTCGCGCTCGGCGGCCTCTACGTGATGGACGACGTGATCTTCTCGTCGATCGCCTCCGGGGCGATCCTGGTCACCCTCGTCGCGGTGGCGGGATCACTGACCGTACTGCCCGCGCTGCTCGCCAAGCTGGGGCACCGCACGGACGGCCGCGGGGGCGGACGCCGTGCGGCCGGCGCTCCGCGGCAGAGCCGGATGTGGTCCGCCCTGCTGCGGCCGGTCATGCGCAGGCCGCTCGTCACGCTGCTCGCCGGACTCGCCGCCACGGCCGCTCTCTCCCTGCCCACCCTCACCATGAAGCTCGGTACCGAGGGCAAGGACACGTTCCCCGACAGCGTGCCCGCCGTGGCGACGTACGACCGGCTGACGGCCGCCTACCCGGCCGACGGGACCGCGCACCTCGTCCTCGTACGGTCGGACGCCGCCCACGCGGAAGAGGCGGAGGCCGCCCTGCGAAAGCTCGCGGACCGGACGGCCGGCAACGAACTCTTCGCCCGGGACGGCGGCGCCGCGCCGCGGCTGCGCACCTCGCAGGACGGGCGCACGGCGATGCTGACGCTCCCCGTCCCGTACGCCGAGAACTCCGCCGAGGCGGACCGCTCCCTGGCGCTGGTGCGCGGTGAGCTCGTACCGGCGACCGTCGGCAGGGTGCCCGGCACCGAGACCGCCGTCAGTGGCGAGATCGCCTACGGCGCGGACTACGCGGCGCACCAGGAGAAACGGCTGCCCTGGGTGATCCTCTTCGTGTCCCTGGCGACGCTCGCCGTCATGTACGTGGCGTTCCGCTCCGTCGTCATGGCCGTGCTGCGCGTGCTGCTCAACCTGGCGGCGGTGACGGTCTCCTGGGGCGTACTGACGCTGGTCTTCCAGGGCGCCTGGGCCGAGGGGCCGCTCGGCTTCGAGTCCACCGGATTCGTCGGATCGCGCACGCCGCTGCTGGTGTTCGCCATCCTGGTGGGGCTCTCCACCGACTACCAGATCTTCGTGGTCAGCCGCATCAAGGAGGCCGTGCGGCGCGGCACACCGACCCGGGAGGCCGTGGTGGACGGGATCACGGGCTCCGCGAGTGTCGTCACCAGCGCCGCCGTCATCATGGTGTCGGTCTTCGCCAGCTTCCTCTTCATCGACCGCATCGAGATGAAGCAGATCGCCGTGGGCCTCACGGTGGCGGTGCTCTTCGACGCGATCGTGCTGCGGGCGCTGATCCTGCCGTCGGCGATGGCGCTGCTCGGCGACCGCTGCTGGTGGCCCCTGCGGAACTCCGCGCCGGCCTCCGGCCGGCCGTCCGGTGAACCGGGCCGCCCCGCTACTGCTGGTGCAGGCCCCGGCCGGCGAGGGTGAGGAAGGTTTCGCCGACCGCCTCGGAGAGCGTCGGGTGGGCGTGGATGTGGCGGGCGACGTCGGAGGGCTCGGCGTCCCAGCCGACGATCAGCTGGCTCTCGGCGATCATCTCGGAGACGTTCGGTCCCACGAGGTGGACGCCGAGGACCTGCCCGCCGCGCGCGGCGACGACCTTCACCAGGCCGCCCTGACCGTGCACCATGCCCTTGGCCACCGCGGTCAGGGGCATGGTGTTGACCACGACGTCGTGGCCGCGGCCCCGCGCCTCGGCCTCGCTCAGACCGACCGACGCGGTCTGCGGCGAGGAGTACGTGACCCGGGGGACCGCCGCGTAGTCCACGGGCGGCGAGGCGACGCCCGCCAGCGTCTCGGCCACCAGCAGCCCCTCCGCGAACGAGGCGTGGGCCAGGCCGGGCGAGGGCGGCGGCAGGAGGTCACCGACCACATGGAGGCCGGGCACGGCGGTCTCCAGCCGGGACCAGTCGGCGGGCGCGACGAATCCGCGCGCGTCGGTGGCCGTCCCGGCCGCCGCCAAGCCGAGGCCGTCGGTCACGGGTGCGCGGCCCACGGCGACCAGCAGCCGCGCGACCTCGACGGTGCGCGTCTCGCCGCGCGAGGTGCGGACCTCGGTCCGTACCCCGTCGTCGAGCACGGTCGCGTCCAGCAGCCGCGCGCCCACCTGTACATCGATGCCGCGCTTCTTCAGACCGCGCGCCAGGTGGCGCGAGACGTCGGCGTCTTCGAGCGGTACGAGCCGGTCGGCGGCCTCGACCAGGGTGACCTCGGCGCCCATGGAGCGGTGGAACGAGGCGTACTCCACACCGATCGCCCCACCGCCGAGGACCAGTACGGACCGCGGCAGCCCGGGTGCGAACAGCGCGTCGTCGCTGGTGACGACGCGGCTCCCGTCCGGGGCCGGGCCCGGCAGCGTACGGGGTGCGGACCCGGTCGCCAGGACGATGCCCCGGCGCGCGCCGAACGTACCGGCGACGCCCTCGACCCGTACGCTCCGGGGACCTGTCAACGCGGCGCTCCCGCGCACCACTTCCACGCCCGCGTGCGAGAGGTGCCCCTCGACGCCCTTGTGGTTGCGGGACACGATGTCGTCCCTGGCGGCCACCAGGGACGGCCAGTCCACGGACTCGAGCGTCGCCCTCACGCCCCACCGCTCCCGCGCCTCGGTGATGCCGTCGACGAGTTCGGCGGCGTGCAGCATCGCCTTGCTGGGGATGCAGCCGCGGTGCAGGCAGGTGCAGCCCACCTTGTCGCGCTCCATCAGAACGACCTTGAGGCCGAGGGACGCGGCGCGCAGAGCGGTGCTGTAGCCGCCGGTCCCGCCGCCGATCACGATCACATCGGTTTCATGATTCTCCGTCATGGGACCACCCTGCGACCGCTCTTGCCATGAGTCCAAGGCAATGTTTCTCTGAAGGCCATGTACATCCTTCATGGGAGGAACGCCGGGTGAGCCTGCGGCAGATGGAGTACTTCGTGACGGTCGTCGAGGAGAAGTCCTTCACCCGGGCCGCCGAGCTCCTGCACGTCACGCAGCCGGCCCTCTCGCACCAGATCAAGGCCCTGGAGAAGTCCGTCGGCGGCGCGCTGCTGGAACGCATGGCGCGCGGCGTACGGCTGACCGCGATGGGCCGCGCCTTCCTTCCGCACGCCGAACTCGCGGTGCGCAGCGCCGTCCAGGCCCGGCGCGCCGCCAGGGCCGCCGCCGGGGCCGAGGGCGGCGAGCTGCACATCGCCACCCTCCACTCCGTGGCCGTCGGCATCCTGCCCGACGTCTTCGCCCGCTGGCGGCGCGCACACCCGGACGTCGCCCTGGTCCTGCGCGAGTACGCGACGACCGAGGAACTGGAGGAGCAGCTGGAACGGGGCGTCGCCGACCTCGCGGTGGGCCCGGCCCCGCCGCCCCGGTGGCAGGGCCCCGTGGTGCCGGTCGGCGAGGAGGAGATCGTGCTGGTCGTCGCCTTCGACGACCGCCTCGCAGGACGTACGTCGGTACGCCTGGCGGAGCTGGCCGACCGCACCTGGGTGCGGTGCGCGATGGAGGCGGTGGTCGACGGGCAGCGGTTCCTGGACTGGGCCTGCGCGGAAGCGGGCTTCGTGCCGCGCACGGCGGTCCGCACGGAGCACACCTCGACGGCGGTCCGCATGGCCGCGGCCGGTGTCGGCGTCGCCACGGCGCCCTCGCACGTCGTGCGGGGCGCCGTGGGCGAGGACTGCGTCGTGCTTCCGGCCGACCCGCCCTGGCGGCGCGCTCTGACGGTCTTCTCCCGCGTCGAGCTCACGGGAGCGGCAGCGGCGTTCGCCGGTCTGCTCTGCGCATCGTGGCCGTACGGGAAGCCCCTGGCTCCACCGGGGCGGGCGTGCCCCCAGCCGCCGGAGGGTCTCACACCGATTCCCTCCGGCGGCTGAGGAGCGGGGCCGGGGCAGCGCCCCGGGTTCGGGAAGGGGCGGGCCGGGGAGAAGTCCCGCCGGGCACGCCCGTCCCTACGGCTCCTCCCGCCCCGCGCGGGTCAGCAGCGACACCGGACGCGTCGCGAACAGCTCCGCCACCCGCACCGTTCCCGAGAACCCCCGCCCCGTCGGCTCCAGCACATCCGTCCACCGGCCCTCCGGCAGCACCAGCTCCGTGTCCCGCCAGCCGCCCGCCTCCGCGAGCCGCAACGACAGCCGTGTGACGGCCGTGACGGTCTCGCCCGAACGGCAGAACGCCACGCAGTGGCCGGCCGCCGGGCCCGCGGCCGTGAGCGGTGTGTACGTACCCGACTCGCCGAAGACCTCGGGGCGCCCGCTCCGCAGCCCCAGCGCGGCCACCGTGACGGCGTACTTCTCCGCGGACAGGCCGGACAGGCCGTCGCCGTCCGCGGCGAGGGGCGTGAAGTCGACAGGGCGCCGGTTGTCCGGGTCCACCAGGGCGCGGAACTCCCGCTCCGTGCCCTGGTAGAGATCCGGCACCCCCGGCATCGTCAGATGCAGCAGGGCGGACCCGAGCACATTGGCCCGTACGTACGGACCGAGCTCCCGCGCGAACTCCGCCACCGCCTCGAACGGCGGCCCCGCGGGGCCCGCAGCCACGAAGTCGGCCACCGCCTGCTCGTACGCCGCGTCCTGCCCGGTCCAGCTGGTGTGCAGCCCCGCCTCCCGTACGGACTTCAGCAGCGCGGCCGTCAGCCGCTCCCCGTCGGGCTCCCCGAAGCCCAGGGCCGTCTGCCACGCCGTCCACGCCAGGTGCGGGTCGGGGGTGAGGACCCCGGCCCCGGACAGCTGCTCCAGCAGCCGGGACCACCGCTGCGGGCACTCGGAGAGCACCGCGATCCGGGCCCGCACGTCCGCGCTGCGCTTCGTGTCGTGCGTGGACAGCACGGTGCCGGTCGCCGGCCAGTCGCGCGCCAGGCGCGTGCAGAAGGCGTGGAAGTCCTCCGGGCTCACTCCGGGCGCCCCGGGTCGCCGCCCACCTCGTTCGCCGAGATCAGCGGCGTGTACCGGTAGAAGGCCGTGTCCTCCACCGACTTGGCGCGCAGCGCCGAAGCCGTCTGCGCGAACCGCGCGCAGAACGCGGCGCGGTCCGGCCCCCCGCCCAGCTTCCCCAGCGCCAGATCGCGCACCAGGTCGACGGCCGCCGCCTCCTCCTGCACCGCGAACACCGCTTTCGCCTGCCGCACCGCCTCCACCGGAACAGCGGCCTCGGCGCTGTCGGGACAGGGTCCGCCCGCCGTCACGTAGGGGCGGTACACGGGAACGCGCACCAGCAGTTCCCGTACGGCTGTGCGCAGCGCCCAGGGAGCGTAGTCGCGCAGGGCGGGATCGGCGGCGCAGATCCGCTCGGCCGTACGGACGAGGAAACGGGTCTCGGCGGCCAGCTCATGCGTGAGCACCTTGTACGCCGACCGTCGTACGGTCGCTTCCCAGGAGCCGCCGCGGTCTTCGGGGGGGCTCGCGAAATCGCGGTAGTGACCGGCCAGCTCGCCGGCGCCGGCCGGATCGGTGAACAGACCGTCGATCCGGTGCAGCGCGTCGTACCCCGTCGTTCCCGCGACCGGCCATGTGGCGGGCAGCCGCTCGGGGCCGGTCAGGATCTTCTCCACGACCGTCCAGCGGCCCTCGACCGCCTCACCGAGGCGCCGCAGGTACGTCTCGGGATCGGCGAGCCCGTCCGGATGGTCGATCCGCAGCCCCTCCACCACCCCGTCCCGTACCAGCTCCAGGATCTTCGCGTGCGAGGCGGCGAACACCTCGGGGTCCTCCACCCGGACACCGATCAGCTCCGAGATGGTGAAGAAGCGCCGGTAGTTCAGCTCGGTCCGCGCCAGCCGCCACCAGGAGAGCCGGTACCACTGGGCGTCCAGCAGCTCGGGCAGCGGCAGCCCAGCGGTGCCCTCGCGCAGCGGCAACGCGTGCTCGTGGTAGCGCAGGGTCTCCCCGTCGACCGTCAGCCCCTCCAGCTCGTCGCCGATCCGGTGCGCCAGTACGGGCAGGAGGACCTTCCCCCCGCCCGCCTCCCAGTCGATGTCGAACCACCGGGCGTACGGCGAAGCGGGCCCCTCTCTGAGCACCTCCCACAGCGGCCTGTTCAGACTCTCCGGAGCCGGTACGGCCATGTGGTTCGGCACGATGTCCAGGACCAGCCCCAGACCGTGCGCGCGGGCCGTGCGGGACAGCGCGCGCAGGCCCTGTTCGCCGCCGAGCTCGTCCCGCACGCGCGCGTGGTCGACGACGTCGTACCCGTGCCGGGAGCCCGGAACGGCTTCGAGCACGGGGGACAGATGCAGATGTGAGACCCCGAGTGCGGCCAGATGGGGCACCGCCTTCTCGGCGGCCGAGAAGGGGAAGTCGGAATGGAGCTGCAGACGATAGGTGGCGGTGGGCGTCATGCGAACGTACGTACCCGCATTGGGGGCTTCTGTGTCATCGGCCCATGCGTCCGTGTGATGACCCGGTATTACGTTCGTCCGATGCCGGGAACCTTTCACACGTACCGCAAGGTCGTCGCCCTCACCGGACCCGTGCTGCCCGTCGTGTCGTTCCTCGGCAGGCTGCCGACCGCGATGTGCCAGCTCGGCAGCCTGCTGCTGGTCGCCGGGACCAGCGGCAGCCTCGCCACGGCGGGCCTGGTCGGCGGCGCGCTCGCGGCAGGGCAGACGGCCGGCGGGCCACTGCTGGGCCGGGTGGCGGACCGTCACGGACAGCGCACCGTCGTCCTGGCCGCCGCCCTCGTCAACGCGGTCGCCGTCGCCGCTCTCGTGGTCGCCGCCCTCGGGCACGCCGGCACGCTCCCGCTCGCACTCGTCGGCGCGCTCGCCGGAGCGAGCGTTCCCCAGGTCGGCCCGATGGCGCGTACGCGATCGGTCGCGCTCGCCCGCAGGAGCGGTGCCGACGAACGGCTCATCGGCGCCGTCCTGTCGTTCGAGGGAACGCTCGACGAGGTGTCGTTCGTCCTCGGCCCCGCCCTGGTCGGTCTCGCGGCGGCTCTCGCGCACCCCGCCGCCGCGCTGCTCGCGGCCGTGGCACTCCTCGCCGTCTGCGGTACCTGGTTCGCACTGCATCCGACGGCGTCCCGGGTACGTCCCGTGTCCCGTCAGGCATCCACCGTACGTACGAGCCTGCCCGGCGCGGTGTACGCGCTGCGCACCGCGATGGTGCTCCAGGGCGCCATGTTCGGCGCGTCCCGGGCGGGCATCACCGCGCTCACCGAGCGGCTCGGCCGGCCGGAGCAGGCCGGGCTCGTCCACGCGGCCATGGGCGTCATGAGCGCGGCCGCGGGGCTCGCCATGGCGGCGGTACCGGCCAGGATCACCCTGACGGCCCGCTGGCGCGCCGCGACGGCCACCCTGACCGTGCTCTCCGTCCCGCTGCTGTGCGTGGAGTCCCTGTGGGCGCTCTACGCCGTCGTCGTGGTCCTCGGCGTCGCGTACGCCCCGCACCTGATCACGATCTTCGGGCTGACCGAACGGATCGTTCCCGAGAGCAGGCCGGCGGAGGCCGTGGCCTTCCTGACGAGCGGCATAGTCGGCGGCCAGGCCCTGGCCCTGGCGGTCTCGGGGCGCCTCGCGGAGGGCGGCGGGGCGCCCGCCGCCTTCGCCGTCGCGGTGGTGGCGGCCACGCTCTGCGCCGTACTGGCGTGGACCGCCCGCACCACTTCCGCGGCGACCGCGAAGACGGCAGGGGCCGCTAAGCCGGACGCTGCAGCACCACCAGACTGCGCCCGATCAGTGTGACCCGTTCGCCCGCCCCCACCTTGGGACCGCTCCCCGGCGGCACTCCGTCCGGCCGGGCCGTGTCGACCACCACCTGCCACTGCTTTCCGTGGTTCACCGGAACGGCGAACTCCAGCTCCTCGGCGCTCGCGTTGAACATCAGCAGGAAGGAGTCGTCCGAGATCCGCTCACCGCGCGGCCCCGGCTCCGAGATGGCGTGGCCGTTCAGGAAGACCGTCAGCGCCTTGGCGTGCGCCGCCTGCCAGTCCCGCTGGGCCATCTCCTTGCCATCCGGCGTGAACCACGCGATGTCCGACAGGTCGTTGTGCGTGCCCTCCACCGGCCGTCCGTGGAAGAAGCGCCTGCGCCGGAAGACCGGATGGTCCCGGCGCAACCACACCATCGCGCGCGTGAAGGTGTGGAGCGTGCCCTCCTCGTCGCCCTTCTCCGGCCAGTGGACCCACGACAGCTCGTTGTCCTGGCAGTAGGCGTTGTTGTTGCCGCCCTGTGTCCGCGCGAACTCGTCGCCGTGCGACAGCATCGGCACGCCCTGCGACAGCATCAGCGTCGCGATGAAGTTGCGCATCTGGCGGGCGCGCAGTTCGAGGATCTCGGGATCGTCCGTCTCGCCCTCCGCTCCGCAGTTCCAGGACCGGTTGTGGCTCTCGCCGTCCCGGTTGCCCTCGCCGTTGGCCTCGTTGTGCTTGTCGTTGTACGAGACCAGGTCGGCCAGCGTGAAACCGTCGTGGCAGGTGGTGAAGTTGATCGACGCGAGCGGTCGGCGGCCGTCGTCCTGGTACAGGTCCGACGAGCCCGTCAGCCGCCCCGCGAACTCCGCGATCGTCCGTGGCTCACCCCGCCACAGGTCCCGCACGGTGTCCCGGTACTTCCCGTTCCACTCGGTCCACAGCGGCGGGAAGTTCCCCACCTGGTAGCCGCCCTCGCCCACGTCCCACGGTTCGGCGATCAGCTTGACCTGGCTGACCACCGGATCCTGCTGCACCAGGTCGAAGAAGGACGACAGCCGGTCCACCTCGTGGAACTGCCTGGCCAGCGTCGCCGCCAGGTCGAAGCGGAAGCCGTCGACGTGCATCTCCGTCACCCAGTACCGCAGCGAATCCATGATCAGCTGGAGTACGTGCGGCGAGCGCATGAGGAGGGAGTTCCCCGTGCCCGTCGTGTCCATGTAGTACCGGGGATCGTCGGCGAGGCGGTAGTACGAGGCGTTGTCCAGACCGCGGAAGGAGAGCGTGGGGCCCAGGTGGTTGCCCTCCGCCGTGTGGTTGTAGACGACGTCGAGGATGACCTCGATGCCCGCCCGGTGCAGCGCCCGTACGGCGGACTTGAACTCCAGGACCTGCTGGCCCCGGTCGCCCCATGAGGCGTACGCGTTGTGCGGGGCGAAGAAACCGATGGTGTTGTAGCCCCAGTAATTGCTCAGGTTCGCGTCGGCCAACCGGTGGTCGTTGACGAACTGGTGCACCGGCATCAACTCGAGCGCGGTGACGCCGAGTTCCGTCAGGTGCGAGATGATCGACGGATGCGCCAGCGCCGCGTACGTGCCCCGGAGCTCCTCGGGGAGGTCCGGGTGCATCATCGTGAGGCCCTTCACATGGGCCTCGTAGAGGATCGTGCGGTGGTAGTCCGTGCGCGGCGGGCGGTCGTCACCCCAGTCGAAGTACGGGTTGACCACCACCGAGGCCATCGTGTGCGGCGCCGAGTCCAGGTCGTTGCGCGAGTCCGGCTTCCCGAAGTGGTAGCCGTACACCGCCTCGCCCCAGTCGATCTCCCCGCTGATGGCCCGCGCGTACGGGTCCAGCAGCAGCTTGGCGGAGTTGCACCGCTTGCCCTCCTGCGGAGCGTACGGACCGTGGACCCGGTAGCCGTAGCGCTGGCCCGGCATGATGCCGGGCAGGAAGGCATGGCGTACGAACGCGTCGGACTCGCGCAGTTCCACTGCCGTCTCCGAACCGTCGTCGTGCAGCAAGCACAACTCGATCCGGTCGGCGGCCTCCGAATAGACAGCGAAATTGGTCCCGGCGCCGTCGTACGTGGCACCGAGTGGGTAAGCCTCTCCCGGCCAGACCTGCATGCGATCGACTCTTCCACTTCTGATCCGGGTGCTGCGGGGTACTTCGCACAAGATCTTCCCCGAAAGCGGGGCAACCACCTAGGACTTCGGACCGTCCTACCGGGTGACCACGCATACCCGGTATGTCAGTTGCTGTCGCGTGTGACGCGCGGGCGACGGAGGATCGGGGCAGAAGCAGGGGGGCAATGTGAACGGGACAGTGCGCCGTCACCTGGGAAAGGTGCTGGCGGGGACCGCGATCGCGGTGACCGGGACCGCGCTGATGATCGGGGTGACCCTGCCGGATCCGGCGGGCGCCGACGACACGCAGCGCGGACGGGCGGGGACCGCGGCAGCCACGGGGCCGGCCCCGGACGGGCGGAGCGCCCAGGGAGACCGTGGCGCGCAGGACGACGGGAGCGCCCAGGACGACGGGACCGCCGCGGGGCGGGCTCCGGAGCCAGGGGTCGTCGAGGACGCCCCGGCGGAGGACGAGCGGGGCATCGGCAGGGACCCGCTGACGGACGGCGAGCTGGAGCGGGTGGAGAAGCTCGCGCTGTCCCCGGCGCGGTTCGCCGCCGGCCGGGACGTCGAGGGGGACCGGGGGCTCCAGCACCTCACCACCAACCTGAGCGAGATGCAGCCGTCCGAGGTCGACGACGCCGCGCCGCCGCGCCGCGCGGAGGTCTCGTACTACGACTACAGGAGCGACGAACTGGTGACGAGGACCGTCGACCTCGCCACCGGCGAGGTCGAGCGGACCAGTGTCCTCAAGGGCGTGCAGCCGTCGCCCACTCCCCGGGAGAACCGTGAGGCCACGGAGCTGATCCTGGCGAGCCCGCTCGGCGAGGGCCTGAAGAAGGACTATCAGGACGCCATGGGCAAACCGCTCACCTCGGCGGACCAGCTGTGGGTGAACGGCGGGATCTACCGGGCCGACCGCGAGGAGCGGGTGCCCCGGGCGCTCGCGAAGTGCGGAGCGCACCGGTGCGTCCGCGTCACGTCCAAGGTCAAGAACGGACCGTGGATAGACACCCGCGATCTCGTCGTCGACCTGAGCGCGAGGACCGTCGGCCGCATCGGCTGACGTTCTCACCCGTCTCATCCTCTTCAGCCCCTTCCCGCACTTCCGTACGAGGGAGTCCATCCTCATGCACGTCAACAGAACTTCTGGTGCCCGCAAGCGGGCCGCGGCAATCATCGCCGTCACGAGCCTGATGGGCGGCCTCGCGGCCGCGGGCGGATCCGCCGCCACCGCGGCCCCCGCCGCCGCACCCGGGACCGCGCCCCGGGCGCCGGCGCCGGCGCCGGCCGACTGCAGCGCGGCGTACCGCATCGAGCAGAAGCTCGACGGCGGCACCACCTGGCGCATGTGCTGGAACTACGACAGTGACGCCGGCCTGGTCCTGGAGAAGGTCTCGTACCAGCCCAAGGGCGAGCCCAAGCCGATCCGCGTCCTGACGAGCGGCAAGCTCGCACAGGTCCACGTGCCGTACGACAACGGCCGGGAGGAGTACGACGACCTCACCGGCTACGGCTTCGGCTGGGGACTCCAGAACCTGAAGCCGACCGAGTGCCCCGGCGGCACCATCAGGACGGTCCGGGTCCGCGAGGTGGGCAACGTCAAGGGCCTGTGCACGACCACGCGTGCGCGCGGGCACGCGTACCGCCTCGCCAACGACGAGGGCACCAAGGTCTGGCAGGCCCAGGGCAAGGACCTGCTCGTCTACACCGTCAACAAGGTGTCCTGGTACGAGTACATCACCGAGTGGCGCTTCTCCTCCGACGGCACCGTATCCGCCAACGTCGGCGCCACCGGCAGCCTTTCGCCGGGCGACTACGACGCCACCGACGGCCGGGGCTGGCCGATCGGCAAGGGCGCGCGCGACTACGCCACCAGCCACAGCCACAACGTCTTCTGGCGGCTGAACTTCGGTCTCGACGGCAGCTCCAAGAACCGGATCGAGCAGTACGACTCGAAGGTCACCCCGCCGCGGGGCAACGGCAAGCCGACCACCAGGACCACCCGCACCCCCATCACCAAGGAGCTCGCGGGCGACGCCAGGAGCATGCGGTGGTGGCGGGTCGTCAGCGCGACCGGCAAGAACAAGGACGGGCACCCGCGCTCGTACGAGATCGTGCCCGGCGCCTCGAACAAGCATCCGGGGCGCAGCTTCACCAAGCACGACCTGTACTTCACCGATTACCGCAAGTGTGAACAGTTCGCGAGCAACAACATCCGGGACTGCGGCGGCGCGAACGCGCCGGACAGCGTCGACGAGTGGGTGAACGGCGAAACCCTCAAGAACCCGATCACCTGGGTCAACATCGGATTCCACCATGTCGCCCGGGACGAGGACCAGCAGCCCATGCCGGTCCACTGGCAGGGTTTCCAGCTGGCACCCAGGGACGTAACCGCTATGAATCCGCTCACTCCGGCCGATCTTGCCGGACAGAACGGACGGTACGAGCAGGGGAGTTGAGAAAGGAGCCTGTGGATCCGGCTGCACCGCCTTCCGCTCCGGAGTACCCTTCCTTGATCGTTGAAGACGGGGCTTGCAGAAGCTGAAGGCGGTGCGTGGGTGAGCTCGGGAGGGCTGGAACTGCCCCCCGGTGACGCAGGTCACGAAGGGGGTTCCACAGGCGTCCCGCCCGGGGCGGTCTCGCTTGCGCGGCCGATGGAGATCGGAGCGGAGCTGGACTGGGGCGCGGACGCCTGGAGCGAGGTGCGCACGCGTGCCCAGCGGGCGGGGCGGGCCTACATCTGGCTCAACCTGGTGGAGCAGCGACTGCGCGCCGTCGTCGCCGCCGTGCTCCGGCCCATCTACGAGCCGGTGCACGGTGAGGACGAGTGGGTGGTCGCGGCCGCGGGGCCGGCGGGCCAGGAGTGGGTGCAGCGCGCCGTCGCGGTACGGGAGGTGTCCCGCAGGAAGGGCTACCTGCTCGACCCGGCCGACGACAACGTCATCAGTTTCCTCACGCTGCCGCAGCTGCGCGAGCTCATGGTCCAGCACTGGCCGTGCTTCGAGCCGTACTTCGAGGACCGGCGCGACGTCGAGCTGGCCCTGGACGAGCTGGAGGTCACCCGCAACGTCGTCTCACGCAACCGGGCGCTGTCCGAGGCGGTCCTCGCCCAGGCGGAACGGGCGTCCGCGCGGCTCCTGGAGATCCTGGGCAGCGGGGCCGGCGTGCCGTCGTCGGACCGGCTCAGGGTCGACGCGGTCGAGGACCTGGTGGGGGACCGGTACGCCGACGTGGTCAGCGTCCACCCGGACCGGGTGCGCCTCCAGCGCCAGCTGCCCGCCGAGGACCTCTTCGGCGGCGCCCGGCGTCTCGACGCGATCGGCATAGGTCTGAACCTCCTCGTCCAGAACTTCTCCGGCCGGCGGCTGGTGCGGCTGGCCGAATCGGGCTGCCGCATACGGCTGCTCTTCCTCAACCCGGCGAGCAGCGCGGTCAAGCGGCGCGAGCGGGAACTCGGTCTGAAGAAGGGCGAGCTGAGCCGTTCGGTGGAGATGAACATCCTCCACATGCGGCGGGTGCGCTCGAAGCTGCGCGACCCGGGGGCGTTCGAGATCCAGGTCTTCGACGAGACGCCCCGTTTCACGGCGTACCTGGTGGACGGGGACGGTTCGGACGGGCTCGCCGTCGTCCAGACGTATCTGCGCAGGGCGCGCGGCATGGAGGCGCCGGTCCTGGTGCTGCGGGGCGGCGGGCGCGGTGTGGTCAGGCACGGGCAGGACGGCCACGACACCGAGCACGGTCTTTTCGAGACGTACCGGGAAGAATTCGAAGCGGTGTGGGCGGACTCCCGACCGGTCTCCTGAGGGCGTTGTCAGTGGTGCGTGCGAGGGTGGTTTTCACCGGGGGAGCATCCGGGAGCATCACGAAGGAGGTCCCAGGATGGGATGGCACGGGGAACCACTGGTCGGGTTCGACCTGGAGACGACCGGCACGGAACCGCTGGAGTCCCGGATCGTCACGGCTTCGGTCGTCGGTGTGCAGGACGGCGCCGTGGTCCGCCGGCGTGACTGGCTGGCCGACCCGGGCGTCCGCATCCCGGACCAGGCGTCGGCGATCCACGGCATCAGCAGCGAGCGGGCCGGGACGGAGGGCAGGCCGGCCCGTGAGGTGGCCGACGAGATCGCCGGAACGCTCACCGGCTACTGGGCGCAGGGTGTTCCCGTCGTCGCCTACAACGCGGCGTTCGACCTGACGCTGCTCGCGGCGGAGCTGCACCGGTACGGGCTGCCGTCGCTGAGCGAGCGGCTCGGCGGCGCAGGCATCGGCCCCGTCATCGACCCGTACACGATCGACCGCGCCGTCGACCGCTACCGCAGGGGCAAGCGGACGCTGGAAGCGGTCTGCGCCGAGTACGGCGTGGCCCTGGACGGTGCCCACGAAGCCTCGGCGGACGCCCTCGCGGCGGTCGGAGTCGCCCGCGCGATAGCCGAGCGCCACCCCTCGGTCGCGGCGCTCACCCCCGCCGACCTGCACGACAAGCAGATCCAGTGGTACGCCGACTGGGCGGCCTCCTTCCAGGAGTTCCTCCGCAGGAAGGGCACCCCGGACGCGGTCATCGACCCGCGCTGGCCCCTGCGCGAGGTGGTGCCGACAGGGCGCTGAGCCCGGGCAGGCGGGCGAGCGCGGGGCCGGTCAGAAGGGGTACCAGCGGACCTCGGGGTCGCTGTCGCGCAGGGACGCCACCCGTCGGCGGAACTCGGCCAGGGCCGCCGGGCTGGACGGAGCGTGCTGCGCCACCCAGGCGCAGCTGGCCGTCTCGCGGGCCCCGCGCAGCACCGCGCAGCCGGACCATTCGCGTACGTCCCAGCCGTACGCCGCGGTGAAGGCGTCGTACGCCTCGGGCGCCAGGCCGTAGCGGTCGCGCGAGAGGGCCATGACCACCAGGTCGTGCTCGCGGAAGTCGGCGGCGAAGGTCTCCAGGTCGACCAGGACCGGACCGTCGGGGCCGGCGTGGACGTTGCGGGGGAGCGCGTCGCCGTGGATCGGCCCCTGCGGCAGGTGCGGGACGAGCGCGGCCGCCGCCGCCGCGAAACCGTCGCGCCGCTCGCGCAGGTACGTCGCGTCGGCCGGATCGATCGCGTCGCCCGCGAGCCGCAGCCACCGCTCGACCCCGCCGAGCAGTTCCCGCCGGGGAAGCGGGAACGAGGGTGCGGGCAGGGCGTGGACCAGGCGCAGCAGTTCCGCGAGGTCCCGCGGGCCCGCCGGGCGTACGGCCTCGGGCAGCCGGTGCCACACCGTCACCGGGTGGCCGTCCACCACGCGGGGCTTCGGCTCGGCGGCCCGTACGGCGGGGACGCCCGACGAGGCGAGCCAGGCCGCGACGGCCAGTTCGCGCTCGGCCCGCTCCAGCAGTTCCGCGTCGCGGCGGCCGACCTTGACCACGAGAGCTCCGGCCGCGAACACCGCGTTCTCGCCCAGTGCCAGCAGTTCCGCTCCGGCGGGGAGTCCGGCGGTGGCCAGCACTTCGCGTGCCCGTGTCTCGTCCATGGGCCCGATTCTCGCATCCGCGCAGGCCGGGTTGACGAACCAACTGCCCGTCAGCACGATGACGGGGGCCGCCGGGGCGGCCGGTCCCGTACGAGCCGCCCGAAGGAGTCGAATCCGTGACACTGGAGACCGCGAAGGCGCGGTCCGGCAGAGGGACCGGCAGCGGCAGCGGGCCAGGCAGTGGCAAGAGGTCCAGCACCGGGAAGTCGAGCAGTGGCGCCTGGTTCCTGGTGCTGCCCGCGCTCATCCCGATCCTGATCCTCAGCGTCGGCCCGCTGCTCTACGGCATCGCGCTCGCCTTCACCGATTCCCAGTCGGGCCGCACCACGCCCACCCAGTGGGTCGGACTGCTGAACTTCCAGGACCTGCTGCACGACACCCTGTTCTGGGAATCGTTCCGGATCGGCCTGCTCTGGGCGGTCGGGGTGACCGTGCCGCAGTTCCTGCTGGCGCTCGGTCTCGCCCTCCTGCTCAACCAGAACCTCCGCTTCCGCTGGCTGGCCAGGGCGCTCGCGATCATTCCCTGGGCGATGCCCGAAGTGGTCGTCGGCATCATGTGGCGCCTCGTCTACAACCCGGACGCCGGGATCCTGAACGAGACCGTCCGTGATCTGGGCCTGGGCGACGGCCGCGACTGGCTGACGGGCCTCGCCACCGCCCTCCCCGCCGTGATCCTCGTCGGCATCTGGGCGGGCATGCCCCAGACCACGGTCGCCCTCCTCGCTGGCCTCCAGAACACGCCGCACGAGCTGCACGAGGCCGCCGCCCTCGACGGCGCCGGCGCCTGGCGCCGTTTCCGTACCGTCACCTGGCCGGCCGTCAAACCGGTCGCCCTCGCCATCACCGCTCTCAATTTCATCTGGAACTTCAACTCCTTCGCCCTGGTGTACGTCCTGACGAACGGCGGTCCCGGGGGCCGCACCCGCCTTCCCATGCTCTTCGCGTACGAACAGGCCTTCCGCTACGGGCAGTTCGGTTACGCCGCCGCCATGGGCTGCGTCATGGTCGCGGCGATCTCGGTGATGCTCGCCTTCTACCTCGTGGGCCGCCTGAAGGGAGGCGAGGACCAGTGACGCTCCGCACCAGCCGGTCCGCGCGTACCGGCCAGTACCTCGCGCTCCTCGCCTACCTGGTCTTTCTCGCCTTCCCCTTCCTCTGGCTGATCTCGACGGCGTTCAAGCCGCCGCGCGAGCTCGGTTCCCTGCATCCCACCTGGATCCCCGAGAACCCGACCCTCGACAACTTCCGTCAGGCCTTCGACGAGCAGCCCCTGCTGGAGGCCGCGCTCAACAGCCTGACCGCCGCCCTCTCGGCGGCCCTGATCGCGGTCGTCATCGCGACCCCGATGGCCTATGTCATGGCCCGCCACCGCAACAGGTTTTCCGCCGCCGCCACCGGCTGGGTCGTGGTCAGCCAGGCGTTCCCCTTCGTCCTGGTGATCATCCCGCTCTTCCTGATCCTCAAGAACCTCCACCTGATCAACTCCCTGGCGGGTCTGATCATGGTGTACGTCGTGTGGTCGCTGCCCTTCGCGTTGTGGATGCTGGTCGGCTACGTCAGGGCCGTACCGCACGAACTGGAGGAGGCCGCCGCGGTCGACGGAGCGAGCCGGCTCCGCACGCTCGTCTCGGTCACCGCCCCGCTGCTGGCCCCCGGCATCGTCGCCACCGCGCTGTTCGCGTTCATCACCGCATGGAACGAGTTCTTCTTCGCGCTCGTCCTGCTCAAGACTCCGGAGAAGCAGACGTTGCCGGTCGTGCTCACCCACTTCCTCGGCGCCGAGGGCGTGGCCGACCTCGGCCCGCTCGCCGCCGCCGCGTTCCTCGCGACCCTCCCCTCCCTCGTCGTCTTCGCCCTCATCCAGAAGCGGATCACGGGCGGCATGACGGCCGGGGCGGTGAAGGCCTGATGCGCATCGCCCGGCTCACGAAGCTCGCGACCGCCACCGCGCTCGCGTCGCTGCTCCTCACCGGCTGCTCGGACGGCGGCGGCGACCGGGACACCGGCGGGAAGGTCACCCTCCGCTTCCAGTCGCTGGCCTGGCAGAAGGAGTCCGTCGACGCCAACAAGGCACTCGTCGACGAGTGGAACGCCGCGCACCCCGACGTCCGGGTCGAGTACGTCCAGGGCAGCTGGGACAGCGTCCACGACCAGCTGCTGACGTCCTTCGAGGGCGGCGAGGCCCCGGACATCATCCACGACGCCTCCGACGACCTCGCCGACTTCGCGTACGGCGGCTACCTCGCCGACCTGGGCGAGCTGCTGCCCGCCCGGCTCAAGAACGACATCCCGCGGCGCAGTTGGCGGACGACGACCTTCGGCAAGGGCGTCTACGGCGTGCCGTTCCTCCAGGAGCCGAGGGTCCTGATCGCCAACGAGAAGATCCTCAGGGCGTCGGGGGTGCGCATCCCCACCCCCGAGAAGCCGTGGAGCTGGCCGGAGTTCCGGTGGATCACCAAAGAGCTGAGCACCGGCGACGGCAAGAGGTTCGGTGTCGCCTGGCCCCTCAAGGACCCGGTGTCCGCCACCCTCAACCTGGGGCTGTCGGCGGGCGGACAGCTCTTCCACCGCGACACCGAGGGCAAGGTGCGGGTGCGCTTCACCGAGGGCGACGCCGTGGTCCCCCGCACCGTCCACGACCAGGTCAACGCCGACAGGAGCGCATCGGCGGCCACCCTCGGCATGGGCGGCTCGGACACCCTGCCCGGCTTCTTCGGCGGCAAGTACGCCATGGTGCCGCTCGGTTTCTCCTACCGGCAGCAGATCGTCCAGCAGGCCCCCGAGGGCTTCGAGTGGAAGGTTCTCCCGGCCCCGGCGGGAGCCGGGGGCCCGGCCCAGGGGGTGAGCCCCCAGACGCTGTCGGTGGCCGAGGACAGCCCGTACAAGAAGGAGGCGGTGGAGTTCATCGACTTCTTCCTCCAGCCGGACAACATGGCGCGTCTCGCCAAGGGCGACTGGATGCTGCCGACCGGAGCCGCGGCGCTGAAGGACCCGGGCCTGCGGGCCGAGAAGGACGGCTGGGCCACCGGCACCGCACTCGCCGAGCACCTGGTCCCGGACCCGGCGCAGTCCGTGCGCGGCTATCCCGAGTGGAAGGACAAGGTGGCGACACCGGCCTACCAGGAGTTCTACAGCGGGGCGATCGACGCCGAGGAGCTGGAGAAACGCCTGGTCGAGGACGGAAACCTGGTGCTCGCCCGCTACCAGCGCTGAAGCGCGGCGTCACGGTCCGCCTCCGCCTCCGTCTCCCCGTCGCCGCTCCCGAGGCCGTCCCGGGCGCCTCACTCGACCTCGACGTCGAACCACGGCTTGCCGGCCGCCCGGTGCCCGACCCGTCCTGCGAATCCCGGGTCGGCCGTGGTGGATCCGAACGCCGCCCCGAACGGGGCGGCGCCTTCGCCGCTAATCCGGCGGCCCGGAGGAGGGCCCGTCGGTTGTCTCCGCGACGAACGTCCGGTACGGCTCGGGCGGGATGCGGCTCGTGAACAGCACCCGGCTGTGACAGTGGCCGTACGGAGAAGAGGGGCGGGGCGGCGGCGGGACGCAAGTCTCCTCCGCGCAAAGGGTGTTCGGGCGGCCCCTGTCCGACTTGGAGCCCGCTGCCCGTTTTTTTGTTATGAAACGTTGTTGAGTAAGTGACGGGATCATGAAGACCTTGATCTGCGCGCGTCAATCGGTCAGGGTTTCGAGCCAACCCCCGGAGATCTTTCGGTCCGGAGGTGAATCCCCCCACATTTTGACGAGGAGCCCCCTCTTCATGGCACTTCACAAGCGTTCCAGCCGGCTGAAGCTCACCGCGGCGATGACCGCCGTGGCGGCCGCGGCAGGCGTGACCGTACTCAGCTCCCCCTTCGCGGGGCGGCGCCGGCCGCCCAGGGGCATGTGTACGGGGTCGGCGCCGAGGGCGCCGTCGCCGGCAGCTACATCGTGATGCTGGACGAGAAGACCGACAAGCAGGACCTGGCCAAGGAGTACGGCGGCAAGCTCCGGCGCAACTACAGCTCCGCCATCAACGGCTTCTCCGCCAGCGGCCTCTCGGAGACCGAGGCCAAGCGCCTGGCCGCCGACCCGTCCGTCGCCAAGGTCGTCCAGAACAAGAAGTTCACGATCAACGCGACGCAGGACAACCCGCCGTCCTGGGGCATCGACCGCATCGACCAGGCAGGTACCGCCGGTGACGGCAAGTACGCCTACCCGGACAGCGCGGGCGAGGGCGTCACGGCGTACGTCATCGACACCGGTGTCCGGATCACGCACAAGGACTTCGGGGGCCGCGCCGCCCACGGCTTCGACGCCGTGGACAACGACGACTCCGCCGACGACGGCAACGGCCACGGCACGCACGTCGCCGGCACCATCGCCGGCGCCGCGCACGGTGTCGCGAAGAAGGCGAAGATCGTCGCGGTCCGCGTCCTCGACGACCAGGGCTCGGGCACCACCGAGGGCGTCGTCGCCGGCATCGACTGGGTCACCAAGAACCACCAGGGCCCCTCCGTCGCCAACATGAGCCTCGGCGGCGGCGCCGACGAGGCCCTCGACGAGGCGGTGCGCAAGTCCATCGCCTCCGGCGTCACCTACGGTGTCGCGGCGGGCAACGAGTCCAGTGATGCCGGGCAGGGCTCCCCGGCCCGCGTGAAGGAGGCCATCACCGTCGCCTCCAGCACCAAGGACGACGCGCAGTCCGGCTTCTCCAACTTCGGCCAGGTCGTGGACATCTACGCGCCCGGTTCGGACATCACCTCCTCCTGGAACGACAGCGACGAGGGCACGAAGACCATCTCCGGTACGTCCATGGCGACCCCGCACGTCGTGGGCGCCGCCGCGCTCTACCTGGCGGGGCACAAGGACGCCACGCCCGAGGCCGTCGCGACGGCGCTGACCGGGGGCGCCACCCTGGACAAGATCAGCAACCCGAGCACCGGCACGCCGAACAAGCTGCTGAAGGTCGTCGAGTAGGGACGCGCCCGCGGCACCGAACGGGCGGTCGCCGTGCCCTCCCCCACGGGGCGCGGCGGCCGCCTATCGTTTGGCGCATGACCACGACGTACGCCGCCCTGCTGCGCGGAATCAATGTGAGCGGGCACAAGAAGGTGCCCATGGCCCAGCTCCGGGCGCTGCTGACCGAACTGGGCCACCGGGATGTCCGTACGTACCTCCAGAGCGGCAACGCCGTCTTCACCACCGATGCCGACGACGCCGACGATTCGCTCGCCGCGGACCTGGAGAAGGCCATGGGGACGCACTTCGGGTTCACCGTCGACTGCCTGGTCCGCAGCGGCGCCTACCTGAAGGCCGTCGCCGACGCCTGTCCCTTCCCCGCCGCCGAGTTGGAGGGCAGGCAGCTCCACGTCACCTACTTCTCGCACCGGGTCGGCCCCGCGCGGTTCGCGCCCGTCGACCCGGCGGCGTACCTCCCCGAGGAGTTCCGCCTCGGCGACCGCGCCCTCTACCTCTACGCACCGGACGGGCTGGGCCGCTCCAAGCTCGCCGAGACGCTGGCGAGGCCGGCCCTCCTCAAGGGCGTCACCGCGACCACCCGCAACTGGAACACGGTCGCCAAGCTCGTGGAGATGACCCGTGACTGACGACGCGATCGAGGCCGCCATCGAGGGCGAGCTGCGCCTGCTCGACCCGGCCGTCCGCAACACCCCCGAACTCCTCGTCGAGCTGTTCCACCCCGACTTCCACGAGTTCGGGGTGTCGGGCCGCCGCTGGGACCGCGACTCGATCGTCGCGGCCCTCACCGACGAGTCCGCCGCGACGACGGCCCGCCCGATCACCACCACCCGGATGCGGGGCGTGCGGCTCGCCCCCGACGTGGTCCAGCTGACCTTCGACACCGAGAGCAACGGCCGCCGCGCCCACCGGAGTTCACTGTGGCGCCTGACGGACCGCGGCTGGCTCCTCTACTTCCACCAGGGCACGCCCTACGAAGAGGAGGACGACCCCGGCGTCACACCGCAGTCCCCGTGACCCGCTCCGCCCGTGCGGTCCACCGGCCGTCCGTACGGGCGATCCGCACGGGGTGGCCGAAGCACGTGCTGACCTGGTCGGACGTCAGCACGTCGTCGGCGCGCCCCGAGCCGAGACACCGGCCGCCGCGCAGCAGCATCGCGTGCGTCGTACTGGCCGGCAGCTCCTCCAGATGGTGCGTGACCAGGACCGTCGCCAGCTCGGGGTGCTCGCCGCGCAGCGCGTCCAGGCTGGACAGCAACTGCTCGCGGGCCGCCAGGTCGAGCCCAGTGGCCGGCTCGTCCAGCAGCAGGAGCCGGGGCCGGGGCATCAGCGCCCGCGCGATCAGCGTCCGCCCGCGCTCGCCCTGCGACAGGGCCGGCCAGCGCGCCACGCTCCTGCCGCCCATCCCGAGCATCTCCAGCAGCCGGTCGGCCCGTGCCAGGTCCCCGGCGGCCGGCGACCAACGAGGCACCGGTTCCACGGAGTCGGTGAGCCCGGTCAGGACGACGTCCCGCACCCGCAGCGGCGAGCGCAGCGGGTGGCGCGGGTCCACATGGCCGAGGTGCGCCCGGAGCTCCCGCAGGTCCACCCTCCCCAGCGCCCGCCCGAGCACCTCCACCGTGCCGCGCGTCGGATGCGAGACGGCGCCGAGCAGGGCGAGCAGGGTGCTCTTGCCCGCGCCGTTCGCACCGAGCAGCGCCCAGTGCTCGCCGCCGCGTACGGTCAGCGAGACCGAGTCCAGCAGCACATTGCCGTCCCGGACCACATCGACGCGGTCCGCCCTGATCACGACGCTCACAGCTCCGCCATCTCCTCCGCGCTCAGCCGCAGCTCGGCCGCGGCCAGGTTCTCCTCCAGGTGGACGAGCGACCCGGTGCCCGGCGTCGGGCACAGCACCGGCGACCGGTGCAGCAGCCAGGCCAGCGCGAGCTGCCCGCGCCCCTTCAACTCCCCGTTGGCCAGCGGGAACCAGGGCAGGAAGGCGATCCCGCGCGCCTCGCACAGTTCAAGGACGTCCTCGGACGACCGGTCCACCAGGTTGAAGCGGTTCTGCACGGACGCGATGTCCGTAAGCGCCAGCGCCTCCTCCAGCTGCCGGACGGTGACGCAGTCCAGCCCGATGTGCCGGATCTTGCCCGCCGTACGCAGCTCGTCGAGCGCGCCGAGCTGCTCGGCCATCGGTACGTCCGGATCGAGCCGGTGCAGCTGGTACAGGTCGATGGTCCCGGTCCGCAGCCGCCGCAGGCTCGCGTCGCACATGGCACGCAGGTCCTCGGGCCGCCCCGCGATGTGCCAGGCGTCGGCGCTCGTACGGACCACGCCGCCCTTCGTCGCGACGACGAGTCCGTCCGGGTAGGGATGGAGCGCCTCGGCGACGAGCTCCTCCGCGAGCCCGGGGCCGTAGTTGTCCGCCGTGTCGATGAGCGTGACGCCGCGCTCGGCCGCGCGCCGCAGTACCGCGACCGCGTCCGCACGCTCGCCCCGCGGGCCCCAGTAACCCGGTCCGGTGAGCTGGGCCGTGCCGAACCCGAGGCGGCGTACGGGAAGGTCCCCGCCGATGCTGAAGGTGCCGAAGGTGTCCGAGATCATGTACGGACGCTACTCCGTGCCCCCTGCACACACCGCGCGGGGTGTGGCAGGCTCACGCCCATGCGCTACATCATCATCGGGGCAGGGGCGGTCGGCGGCACCATCGGCGGGCGGTTGGCCGAGGGCGGGCACGAAGTGGTACTCGTCGCACGCGGGGCGCACTACGAGGCCCTGCGCGCCGGGGGCCTGCGCCTGACGACGCCCGAGGGCACCCGGGTCCACCGACTGCCCGTGGTCCAAGGGCCGGACGGCCTCGGTCCGCTCCTGCGGACCGACGACGTGCTGATCCTCTCCGTCAAGACCCAGGACAGCACGGACGCCCTCGACGCATGGAGCGCGCGCCCGGTGGCCGGCGGCGGCACGGCGGGTGAGGTGCTGCCGCTCGTCTGCGCGCAGAACGGTGTCGAGAGCGAACGCCTCGCGCTGCGCCGCTTCCGCCACGTCTACGGCATGTGCGTCTGGCTGCCCGCCACCCACACCGAGCCCGGTTCCGTCTCCGCCGCCGGCACGCCGGTCTCCGGCGTGCTGCACCTCGGCCGCTACCCGTCGGGCGCCGACGGCACGGCCCGGGGGATCGCCGCCGACCTGGAGAAGTCACGGTTCCTGGCACCGGTCGCGACGGACGTGATGCGGTGGAAGTACGCCAAACTGCTGAGCAACCTCGCGAACGCGATCGAGGCGGTCTCGGGGGTCATCGCGAGCGACGAGGCGAGGGCGCTCCTCCAGCGCGCCCTCGCGGAGGGGCGGGCGGCGCTGACAGCCGCGGGCATCGAAGCGGCGCCCCCGGCGGAACAGGCGGCGGCCCGCGACGGCCGGATGACCTTCGAGCCCCTCGACGGGGCGGAGCGCGGGGGCGGATCGTCCTGGCAGAGCCTCAGCCGGGGGACGGGCACGATCGAAGCGGACTACCTGAACGGGGAGATCGTGCTGCTGGGCAGGGCACACGGCGTGCCGACTCCGGTGAACGAGGCGTTGCAGCGCATCGCCAACACGTTCGCGCGCGAGCGCAGGCCGGCGGGCTCGCTGGGGGCCGGGGAACTGGCGGCGCTGGTGGACGGGGACTGAGCGGGCGGGTCTCCCGCTCAGCGGACGGACGCAGCCCGCCCGGCGTGGGAGGACACGCCCGCAGGGCGGGCTGCCCCCCTCACGCGCCGACCGCCGCCAGCCGTCGCACCGGCGCCCGCGCCTCGTCGTAGCGGGCCAGCAGCAGCCGGGCCAGCTCCGGGGACGCGCCCAGGACCTCGCCCAGCACGTCCGCGCCCGACTCCCGCGCGCCACGGGCGATCCGGTCCGGCAGGAAGCCGGGGGCGACGACGTACGGGGCGACGGCGACGCGGCGCACCCCGGGCGCGGCCCGCAGCAGCCGGACCGCGTCCGGGGTACGCGGAAGAGATGCGGAGGCGAACGCAGGCCGCACGGCGCACCAACCGGTGTGCCGCAGCTCCCGCGCGATTTCAGCGATCACTGCGATCGCCTCCGGGTCCGTGGAGCCCGCCGAGGCCAGGACGAGCCCGGTCGAGCTTCTGTCGCCGGGGGTGAGCCCGGCTTCGTACAGCCGCCGCTCCAGGGCGGTCAGCAGGAGCGGCGAGGGGCCGAGGACCTCCGCCTGGTGGATCCGCAGCCGCGGCAGCCGCGCCGACGCCTCGTGGAGCACGGCGGGGATGTCGGCCTTCGCGTGGAAGGCGCGGGTCAGGAGGAGGGGCAGGGCCACCACGTCCTGTACGCCCTCGGCCGCGAGACGCTCCAGCGCCTGCGGTACCGCCGGGGCGTTGAAGTCCAGGAACCCGGTCTCCACACGCAGCCCAGGCCGCTGCGCCCGCACGCGTGCCACGAGCGCGTGCACGGTCGCGGCGTGCCGCGGGTCGCGGCTGCCGTGGGCTATGACGAGGAGGACCGGACGACGGGACACGGCGATCAGCCCTTGGTCAGCAGGCCACGGCTGCGCAGCACGCGGCGCTCCAGCGGGGAGAAGAACAGCAGGTCGATGCCGATGCCGACGATCAGGATCAGGATGATGGTCGCCAGCACGCCGGACATGTCGCTGTACGTGCGGAAGTTCTCCATCAGCTGTCCCAGACCCGTGCCCAGGTCCGGCGAGTTGGCGATCAGCTCGGCGGCCATCAGCGAGCGCCACGAGAACGCCCACCCCTGCTTGAGACCGGCCAGGTACCCCGGCAGCGCGGCGGGCAGCAGGACGTGCCGGATGCCGTTGACGCCGGTGGCCCCGATGGTGCGGCCGGCCCGCAGGTACAGCGGCGGGATCTGGTCGACGCCGGCGACCAGGCCGTTGGCGATCGACGGTACGGCGCCCAGCAGCACCACCGCGTAGATGGTCGCGTCGGTCAGCCCGAACCAGATGATCGCGGCGGGCACCCAGGCCACCGAGGGCAGCGACTGGAGGCCGGACAGGATCGGCCCGATCGCCGCCCGCACCACCTTCACCCGCGCCACCAGCAGGCCCAGCGGCGTGCCGATGGCGACGGAGACGGCGAAACCGAGGGCGCCGCGCGAGATGCTGGTCCAGATGTAGCCGAGCAGCGTCCCGTCGAGCCACATCTGCTCGACCGAGTGCCACACGTCCAACGGGCCCGGCAGCACGTAGTCCGGCTTGAGGTCGGAGGCCGCGGTGAGCTGCCACAGGGTGACGACCAGGGTGATGGCCACCAGCGGCGGCACCACCTTGGACAGCAGGATCCGCCCGAGGCCGACGCGCTCGGCGGACTGCTTCGTCTCCAGCGCGTCCAGGCCGGCCTCCAGTCCGGCGAGGTCGTTCTGGGGAGCCGTCTCCCGCGTGCCGGTCGTTTCAGTGCTGGCCATGTCGACGGATCTCCCCCCGCAGCTGTTCGGTGATCTCTACGGACAGGTCGGCGACCGCGGAATCCTCGATCCGGCGCGGTTGCGGGATGCCGACCCGCCACTCGCGCGCGATGCGTCCCGGCCGGGACGACAGCAGCACCACGCGCTCGGCGAGGCGGACGGCCTCGCGGACGTTGTGGGTGACGAAGAGGACCGAGACGCTGGTCTCGGACCAGATGCGGGTGAGCTCTTCGTGCAGGACGTCACGGGTGATGGCGTCCAGTGCCGCGAACGGCTCGTCCATCAGCAGGAGCTTGCTGTCCTGCGCGAGCGCACGGGCCAGCGCGACCCGCTGGCGCATGCCGCCCGACAGCTCGTGCACGCGCTTGCCGTACGCCCCGCCGAGCCGCACCAGCTGGAGCAGCCGCTCGGCCTCGTCGCGGCGTTCGGACTTCACCATGCCCCGCAACTTCAGGGCCAGTTCGATGTTCTTCCCCGCGGTCAGCCACGGGAAGAGCGCGTGCTCCTGGAACATCAGGGCGGGCCGGCCGCCCGGCACGTCGATGGTGCCGGCGGACGGGCGGTCGAGTCCCGCGACCAGGTTGAGCAGGGTCGACTTGCCGCAGCCGGAAGCCCCCAGCAGGGTCACGAACTCGCCCGGCGCGACGTCGATGCTGATGTCGTCCAGTACGAGCTGCTGCGCGCCGGGCCGGCCGAACGACTTCGACACGTGGTCGATCCGTGCGGCGTACTGCGCCGTGTCTACGGGCGCGGCGGCCTGCTTGACGAGTGTGGTGGCCATGAGCCTCACCTCCTGAGGGCGTTCCGGATACGGAAGGAGTCAGACGGGACGGTTACTTGGCGCCGAGTCCGGCGTCCGCGACGGCCGGCCGCTTCTCGGCCTTCAGCACCTTGTCGAGGAGCCTCAGGTCGTAGATGCCGTCGAGCACCGGGTCCTTGAGGAGACCGGTCTTCACCGCGTGGTCGGCCTCTTCCCGCAGCGTCGTGGCGAGCGGGTCGTCGGTCGTCTCGACGTTCTCGAACGCGGGGTCGAGCACCTCGGCGGGCAGTTCCTTGCCGGAGTCGGCCTTGAGCTTCGCGTTGACGGCGGCCTTCGCCTCGTCCGGGTTGGCCTTGATCCACTCGTTGGTCTTCACCGAGCCGCGCAGCACCGCCTCGACGACGTCCGGGTGCTCCTTGAGGAACTTCTGGGAGACGATCACGTTCGTGATGACGAACTCGCCGTCCTTCCAGAGCTTCTTCTCGTCGAGCAGCACCTCGCCGCCGCCCGCGACGAGCTTGGACGCGGTGGGCTCGGGCACCCATGCGCCGTCCAGCGCGCCGGACTCGAAGGAGGCCGGGATCTCCTTGTTGTCCTGGCGCACGACGCTGACGTCGCCCTTGCCGGTGCTGGGGTCGACCTTCAGCCCCTTGCCCGACAGGTAGTTCAGCAGCGCCACGTCCTGGGTGTTGCCGAGCTGCGGGGTGGCGATGCGCTTGCCCTTGAGGTCGTCCAGGGACTTGATCTTCTCGGGGTTCACGACGAACGAGACGCCGCCGGAGGCCGAACCGGAGATGATCCTCAGGTTCTGCCCCTGGGACTTGGTGAATCCGTTGATCGCGGGGGAGGGGCCGATCCAGCCGATGTCGATGGCGCCGGCGTTGAGGGCCTCGATCTCCGAGGGCCCCGCGTTGAACACCTGCGGCTTGACCTGAGTGCCGCCCAGTTCCTTCTGGAAGAGGCCCTTCTCCAGGCCGACCAGGGCGGTGGCGTGGGTGACGTTCGCGAAGTAGCCGATCCGGACCTCGTCGACGCCGCCGATCTTCTCGCCCTTGGCGATGGGCGCGGTCTTGTCGTCCTTCTCGGCCTGCGAGCCGTAACCGCAGGCGCCCAGCGCGCCGATCAGCAGCGGCAGGGCGGCGGCAGCGGCGAGGCTGCGGCGAAGGATGATACGCGCGGCATGCACGGGAGGTGTTCCTCTCGGTGGCCCGGAGACACGTCCCTCACCTGTGGCGGGACGTGTCCGGGAAGACGGCAGGTCTTCGTCGGTACAGCGGAAAGTGGTGCGGCAGGGCGCGCAGGCAGGGCGCGTACGCTACCGGGCACATCGCGCGACGCCGCCCATACCCGCACCGAGGGAACCGCTGCCGACGCGGCCGCCTTCCTTGGCGAACAGTCCGTACATGTCGAGAGTCATGATCAGAAGTCCCAGCCCTCGTCGTCGGCCACGGTCTTCGCCGTCTCGGCGGCGAACGAGTCGCCCGCCATGCCGGCCGCCAGCGTCGTACCGTCCGCCGGGTCGATCAGCAGGAACGATCCGGTGCGGCGCGAGTCGCGGTACGCGTCGAGCGCGAGCGGCTCGGCGGTGCGGACCTTCACCCGGCCGATGTCGTTGGCGACCAGCTGACCCGGGTCCGCGTGCTGGGACAGGTCGTCCAGCGTCAGCCGGGACGGAATCTCCTTGACGATCGCCTTTACCGTGCGCGTGGTGTGCTTGAGCAGCACGCGCTGGCCGACGGTGAGCGGCTGGTCGGCCACGTGGCAGACCGTCGCCTCGACGTCCTGGGTGGTGCGCGGCGCCGAGCCGCTCGGCGCGATCAGGTCGCCGCGCGAGATGTCCAGGTCGTCGGCGAGCGTGACCGTCACCGACTGCGGCGCCCACGCGATGTCGACCGGCTCGCCCAGCGCGTCGATGCCGGTGATCGTCGATGTACGGCCCGACGGGAGGACCGTCACGGCTTCGCCCACGCGCAGCGCGCCGGACGCGATCTGGCCTGCGTAACCCCGGTAGTCGGGGTGCTCCGCGGTCTGCGGGCGGATGACGTACTGGACGGGGAAGCGGGCCTTGCAGCCGGCCAGGTCATGGCTGACCGGGACGGTCTCCAGGTGTTCCAGGACGGTGGGGCCGCCGTACCAGTCCATGTGCGCGGACGGCTCCACCACGTTGTCGCCGGCCAGTGCGGAGATCGGGATCGCGGTGATCTCCGGGACGCCGAGGGAAGCGGCGTACGCCGTGAACTCCTCGGCGATGGCGGCGAAGACGGGCTCGGCGTAGTCGACGAGGTCCATCTTGTTGACGGCGAGCACCACGTGCGGGACGCGCAGCAGGGCGGCGACGGCGGCGTGCCGGCGGGTCTGCTCGACGACGCCGTTGCGGGCGTCGACCAGGACGACGGCCAGCTCGGCGGTGGAGGCGCCGGTGACCATGTTCCGGGTGTACTGCACGTGGCCGGGGGTGTCGGCCAGGATGAACCGGCGGCGCGTGGTGGCGAAGTAGCGGTAGGCGACGTCGATGGTGATGCCCTGCTCGCGCTCGGCGCGCAGGCCGTCGGTCAGCAGCGCCAGGTCCGGCGCCTCCTGGCCGCGCTTGAGGGACGCCGCCTCGACGGCCTCCAGCTGGTCGGTGAGGATGGACTTCGAATCGTGCAGCAGCCGGCCGACGAGGGTGGACTTGCCGTCGTCGACGGAGCCGGCCGTCGCGAAGCGCAGCAGGGTGGTGGCTGACAGTTGCTCGGTCAGCCCGGTAACGGCAGTCATGGTTAGAAGTACCCCTCGCGCTTGCGGTCTTCCATGGCGGCCTCGGACATCTTGTCGTCGGCGCGGGTCGCGCCCCGCTCGGTGAGCCGGGAGGCGGCGATCTCGGCGATCACGGCTTCGAGCGTCGTGGCGTCGGAGTCCACGGCGCCGGTGCAGGACATGTCGCCGACCGTGCGGTAGCGGATCAGCCGTGTCTCGACCCGCTCGTGCTCCTTGGGCCCGCCCCACTCGCCCGCGGTCAGCCACATCCCGCCCCGGGCGAAGACCTCGCGCTCGTGGGCGTAGTAGATGCCCGGCAGCTCGATCTTCTCGCGGGCGATGTACTGCCACACGTCCAGCTCGGTCCAGTTGGACAGCGGGAAGACGCGCACGTGCTCGCCGGGCGCGTGGCGGCCGTTGTAGAGCTGCCACAGCTCGGGGCGCTGGCGGCGCGGGTCCCAGGCGGAGAACTCGTCGCGCAGCGAGAACACCCGCTCCTTGGCGCGGGCCTTCTCCTCGTCGCGCCGCCCGCCGCCGAACACCGCGTCGAAGCGGTGCTGCTGGATGGCCTCGGTCAGTGGCACCGTCTGCAGCGGGTTGCGGGTCCCGTCGGGCCGCTCGCGCAGCTTCCCGGCGTCGATGTACTCCTGCACCGAGGCCACGTGCAGCCGCAGCCCGTGCTCGGCGACCGTGCGGTCGCGGTACTCCAGCACCTCGGGGAAGTTGTGCCCGGTGTCGACGTGCAGCAGCGAGAAGGGCACCGGCGCCGGCGCGAACGCCTTCAGCGCCAGGTGCAGCATCACGATGGAGTCCTTGCCGCCGGAGAAGAGGATCACCGGCCGCTCGAACTCGCCCGCCACCTCGCGGAAGATGTGCACCGCCTCGGACTCCAGGGCGTCCAGGTGGCTGAGCGCGTACGGGCTGTCGGTGCCCTCGCCGACGGTTGCGGAGGTCGTCGTCATCAGGCCAGGCCCCTCTCGGTGAGCAGCGCGTGCAGCGCGGCTGCGGACTCCTGCACGGTCTGCCGGTGCGACTCGATGCGCAGGTCGGGCGAGGCGGGCGCCTCGTAGGGGTCGTCGACCCCGGTCAGCCCGGAGATCTCACCGGCCGCCTGCCTGGCGTACAGACCCTTCACATCGCGTACGGAACACACCTCCACCGGCGTGGCGACATGCACCTCCAGATAGGGCGTGTCACTGCCCTGGTGGCGCTTGCGGACGGCCTCACGGCTGTCGGCGTACGGCGCGATCACCGGCACCAGGGCGGTGACGCCGTTGCGGGCGAGCAGTTCCGCGACGTAACCGATCCGCTGGACGTTGGTGTACCGGTCCTCGCGGCTGAAGCCGAGGCCCGCCGAGAGGAACTCGCGGATCTCGTCGCCGTCCAGCACCTGGACACGGCGGCCCTCGGCCTTCAGCCGTCCGGCCAGCTCGTAGGCGATGGTGGTCTTGCCGGCACTCGGCAGACCCGTGAGCCAGATGGTGGCCCCAGTCACGTCTTTCTCCTGCTCCTGATCGTTTGCCATCAGCCGTGCAGCCCGCATTCCGTCTTGTTGCGCCCCGCCCAGCGGCCGGCGCGGGCGTCCTCGCCCGCCTCGACCCTGCGGGTGCAGGGAGCGCAGCCCACGGACGCGTAACCGTCCATCAGCAGTGGGTTGGTGAGGACGCCGTGCTCGGCGACGTACGCTTCGACGTCCTCCTGTGTCCAGCGGGCGATCGGCGAGATCTTGACCTTCCGGCGCTTCTCGTCCCAGCCGACGACCGGGGTGTTCGCCCGGGTCGGGGACTCGTCGCGGCGCAGGCCGGTCGCCCAGGCGCGGTAGCCCTTCAGGCCGTCTTCGAGCGGCTTGACCTTGCGCAGGGCGCAGCACAGGTCGGGGTCGCGGTCGTGCAGTTTCGGCCCGTACTCCGCGTCCTGCTCCTCGACGGACTGCCAGGGCAGGAGGGTGATGACGTTGACGTCCATGACGGCCTCGACGGCGTCCCGCGTCCCGATGGTCTCCGGGAAGTGGTAGCCGGTGTCGAGGAAGACGACGTCCACACCGGGCTTGGCGCGGGAGGCGAGGTGGGCGACGACGGCGTCCTCCATGGAGGAGGTTACGCAGAAGCGGTCGCCGAAAGTGTCGGCGGCCCACGTGAGGATGTCCAGGGCGGAGGCCTCTTCGAGGTCCCGCCCGGCTTGTTCCGCCAGTGCTTTGAAGTCTTCCTGAACCATCGTCATATCTCGTCCCCTCCACCGTCGTTGCGCTGAACTCCCTGGGCGAGGAGCCCGAGGAACTTCAACTGGAAGGCGCGGTTGCACGCCGCGCATTCCCACGCGCCGTGCCCCGTCTCGCTGGGCCGCAGGTCCTCGTCGCCGCAGTACGGGCAGTAGAAGGGCGCCGCTCGCTCGCTCACGACAGGTCTCCGTCGCTCGCCCGCGCGGCCCAGGTCGCGAAGCGCTCACCGTCTTCGCGCTGCTCCTGGAAGCGGAGCAGGACGCGCTCGACGTAGTCGGGCAGCTCGGCCGAGGTGACCTTCAGGCCGCGGACCTTGCGGCCGAAACCGGCCTCAAGTCCCAGCGCGCCGCCCAGGTGCACCTGGAAGCCCTCGACCTGGTTGCCTTCGCCGTCCAGGACCAGCTGGCCCTTGAGACCGATGTCCGCCACCTGGATACGGGCGCAGGCGTTCGGGCAGCCGTTGATGTTGATGGTGATGGGCTCGTCGAACTCCGGGATGCGCCGCTCCAGTTCGTCGATGAGCGAGGCGCCGCGCGCCTTCGTCTCGACGATCGCCAGCTTGCAGAACTCGATGCCGGTGCAGGCCATCGTGCCGCGCCGGAAGGGCGACGGCGTGACCCGCAGGTCCAGCGCCTCCAGCCCGGCGACCAGCGACTCGACCTGAGCCTCCTCGACGTCGAGCACGATCATCTTCTGTTCGGCGGTGGTGCGCAGCCGGCCCGAACCGTGCGCGCCGGCCAGGTCCGCGATCTTCGTCAGCGTGGCGCCGTCCACGCGGCCGACGCGCGGGGCGAAGCCGACGTAGAAGCGGCCGTCCTTCTGCCTGTGCACGCCGAGGTGGTCGCGCCAGGTCCCGGCGGGCTGCTCGGGCGCGGGGCCGTCGACCAGCTTGTACTTGAGGTACTCGTCCTCCAGGACCTGGCGGAACTTCTCCGGACCCCAGTCGGCGACGAGGAACTTCAGCCGGGCGCGGTTGCGCAGGCGGCGGTAGCCGTAGTCGCGGAAGATGCCGATGACGCCGCCGAACACGTCCGGCACCTCGTCGACCGGCACCCACGCGCCGAGCCGGACGCCGAGCTTGGGGTTGGTGGAGAGCCCGCCGCCGACCCACAGGTCGAAGCCGGGACCGTGCTCGGGGTGGTTGACGCCCACGAAAGCGATGTCGTTGATCTCGTGCGCCACGTCGAGCTGCGGGGAGCCGGACACCGCGGCCTTGAACTTGCGCGGCAGGTTCGAGAAGTCCGGGTTGCCGATGAAGCGGCGCTGGATCTCGTCGATGGCGGGGGAGCCGTCGATGATCTCGTTCTCGGCGACGCCCGCCACCGGGGAGCCGAGGATCACGCGGGGAGTGTCACCGCATGCCTCGGTCGTCGAGAGCCCGACCTCTTCCAGCCGCCGCCAGATCTCCGGTACGTCCTCGATCCGGATCCAGTGGTACTGGATGTTCTGCCGGTCGGTGAGGTCGGCCGTCCCGCGCGCGAACTCCTGCGAGATCTCACCGATGACGCGCAGCTGCTCGGTCGTCAGACGCCCGCCGTCGATGCGCACGCGCAGCATGAAGTACTCGTCGTCCAGTTCCTCCGGCTCCAGGATCGCGGTCTTGCCGCCGTCGATCCCTTGCCGGCGCTGGGTGTAGAGGCCCCACCAACGCATGCGTCCGCGCAGGTCGTTGGGGTCGATGGAGTCGAATCCCCGCTTGGAGTAGATCGTCTCAATGCGTGTCCGCACATTGAGACCGTCGTCGTCCTTCTTGAACTGCTCGTTGCCATTGAGGGGGGTGAAGTGACCTACGGCCCACTGACCCTCGCCACGGTGGCGTCCGGCCTTGCGGCGAGGCGTGGCGGCAGCGGGCTTTTCCGGCGTGGCGGCCATGGTTGTTCGTCCTTCTCTGGCGGCTCAAGGGGTGGCGGATCGCGCCGACCGTACCCCTTGACCTGCGAAGACGCGATCGGACACGGCAGAGCGGAGCGCTCCGCCGAGTGGGCGGAGATCACGTGCGTATCGGGGTGGCCGGTTCGTCCGCGACGGCGGGGACGGCTGAAAACTGCGGCGGTGCTGTGCTGTCAGCCCACCGGACAGATGGCGCTGGACATGCGGCCGAGGTCGACGTGCCGCCGACTCACCAAGGCAACTCCAGCTGAAGACATGACGGAAGCGTGTCACGCGGGTCTCGGGCCAGTCCACCACTGCCCAGAATGTGGACAACACTGTCCCGAAATACGAGACAGTGTGTCGTCGGTCACTCCGCCCGGCCCTCCGGGAGGGCTCAGGGGCGGTCCGGACCCCACGCCCCGGTCATGTCCGCTTCCTCCTCCTCCGCGGTCTTCGTCTCGAAGAGCCGGAACCCGCGGCGCAGGTAGTTGTCCATGGCGTGCGGCCCGTCCTTGCTGCACGTGTGCAGCCACACGCGCTTCGTCTCCGGCCGGCCGGGCCACCGCTGCGCGAGATCCCACGCGCGCGCCGCCCCGTACGACAGCAGATGCCCGCCGATCCGCCGGCCCCGGAAGGCCGGGAGCAGGCCGAAGTACATGATCTCGACGACGCCCTCGTCCTGCGGGTCCAGTTCCACGTAACCGGCCGGCGTGCCGTTCTCGTACGCGACCCAGGTCTCGGCCCCGGGCCGGTCCAGGAGCGCCTGCCACTGCCCGTACGTCATCCCGAGCCGGTCGGACCAGCTGATGTCGCCGCCCACCGCGGTGTAGAGGAAGCGGCTGAACTCGGGGGAGGGGATCTCCGCCCGGACGATCCGGATGTCTCCCGGGGGAGCCGGGGCCGGGCGCAGATCGTCGGGCGAGGTCTGTTCCAGGGACCAGGTGGTCACAGTGACGGTGCTCATGCGGCCCAGGGAACCACGCGCCTCCGCCCCGGCCGAAGCCGGGCCGTCGCGGGACGGCCGCGCCGCGCCCCCGGGGCCGCCCGGCGGTGGAGGGCGCACCCGCAGAGCGCGCCTACTCCGGGTCCCGTACCCGCCGCGCCGCCGTGATCGCCGGCGCCGTGGAGTGCGTCAGCAGGTCCGTCGGGTGGTCCGGGTGGACCACCTCCACCTCCACCTCGTCCACGAAGCGGTACGGGCGGTGCGCGAGGACCTGCGCCAAGTGCCGCCGCAACCGTGACATTTCCGCCCGTACTGTCACCGTCCGGGTCCGGTCGCCGAACAGGTCCGCCGCCAGTTCGGCGGCGCTGCGCCCCTGCCGGTGCAGGCTCAGCACGTACAGCAGCTCCGCGTGCCGGGGACTGAGCTCGTGGGTCCAGCGCCCGGCCGCCCCCGAGACGGTCACCGAGGAACGCCGCCGGCCGCTCAGGTCCAGTACGACCCGGCTGACCGCGCCCTCGTCCGGCCCCGGCGTCTCCTCCTCCACCCGTACCAGCCAGCCGCCGGGCAACGGCTCCACCCCGCACATCCCCAGCGAAGGCAGCCACCTGCGCCCGGCCCGGAACGTCTTGGGCAGCGGAAGCCGGTCGACCGGCGGCATCCCGGTCACCGCCGCGAGCCAGCCGTGCGGGTCCACCGCCAGCGCCCGGCCGCCCACCCGGCACAGGACCGGCGCCGCCACCGACCGCAGGCGCTCGACGGACCTGAGGTGCCGCTCGCGCAGCTCCGCCTCGGCGAGCCGGGCCACGGACTCCACGAGGGCGAGCGTGGCCGGGTGGAACGTGGAGTCGGCCCCGCTCACATCGATGACACCGAGCAGCCGTCCGTCCCGCGGATCGTGCACGGGCGCCGCCGCGCACGTCCAGCTGTGGAGCGTACGGACGAAATGCTCGGCGGAGTGCACCTGGACGGGCCTGCGCAGCTCCAGTGCCGTGCCGATGCCGTTCGTGCCCGCCGTGTCCTCGCTCCAGACCGCGCCTTCCTCAAGACAGATGGAGGCGGCCACGCGCATCACCGCACGGTCGCCGTCGCGCCACAGCACCCGGCCCTCCTCGTCGGTGACCACCATGATCTGCTGCGACGCCCGGGCGACCGAAACCAGCCCCTGGCTGAGCGAGGGCAGCAGCTCGCCGAGCACGGTGGTCCGGCGCCGGTGCTCCAGCTCGCCGGCCGGCAGGGGCTTGCTGCTGGTGCCCCGGTCCGGGTCGACCCCGATGCGCATCACGCGCTGCCAGGACGCGCCGATGACGGGACGCGGCGCGCCACGTGGCGTCCCGCCGGCGGGAGCGGCGGCCCGTCCCCGGTGCAGCAGCCGCGCCGGGCCGGTGGTGTGCGGGGCGCCCGGCCGCGCCGGGCCGGGAGGGACGAGAGGTTCGGTCTTCACTGGGCGTACCCCGTAGCTCACGTGAGGGTCACTGGGTGTGAGGTGGTCACCCCTCATCGTGCCGCGCCGCCGGCGGGCGCGTCCGTGAGTCCGGACAAACATTGCAACGATCTGCAACTCTCGTACGCGGACTTTGCCTGTACGAAAGTGGAGGAGTTCAGCCGGGGTGGTGCCGTGTCGGCGCAGCACCACTCCGGCGGTCCCCGCTCCCGGCGGGTCGTTCCCCCGGCGGCTCGCCGGGTCAGACCACCGCTCTCGCCCGCTCCACGACCGACGCGAGGCCGAGGCTGTACGGCAGCGTGCCGAACGCCGTGCCCCAGTCCCCGCCGAGCCGCGACGCGCAGAACGCGTCCGCGACCTCCGGCGGCGCCCACCGCACCAGCAGCGAGCCCTGGAGCACCAGCGCCATCCGCTCGACGACGCGGCGCGCCCGCCCCTCCAGGCCCTCCAGGTCGGCCAGTTCGGTCAGCAGGTCCTTGATCGCCCCGTCGAGGCGGTGATCGGCGCCGCGCGCCCGCCCGATCTCGGTGAGGAAGGCGTCGAGCGCCCGCGGCTCGCGCTGGAGCGCCCGCAGGGCGTCCAGGGCCTGCACGTTCCCCGAGCCCTCCCAGATCGAGTTGAGCGGCGACTCGCGGAGCAGCCGCGGCATGCCGGACTCCTCGACGTACCCATTGCCGCCCAGGCACTCCAGCGCCTCCGCCGCGACCGGTGTGCACCGTTTCGTCACCCAGTACTTGGCGGCGGGCACCGCGAGCCGCAGGAAGGCCCGGTCCTGCTCGGTGTCGCTGTCGTACGCCGCGGCGAGCCGCAGTGCGAGCGTGGTCGCCGCCTCCGACTCCAGCGCCAGGTCGGCCAGTACGTTGCGCATCAGCGGCTTGTCGATCAGCTTGGAGCCGAACGCGCTGCGGTACGCCGCGTGGTGCGCGGCCTGGACCACGGACTGGCGCATCAGCGCCGCCGAGCCGACCACGCAGTCGAGCCGGGTGGCGGCCACCATCTCGATGATGGTGCGCACCCCGCGCCCCTCCTCACCGACCAGCCGCGCCCACGTCCCGTCGAACTCGACCTCGCTCGACGCGTTGGACCTGTTGCCCAGTTTGTCCTTGAGGCGCTGGATCCGGAACACATTGCGCGTCCCGTCCGGCAGGACCCGCGGCACCAGGAAGCAGCTCAGCCCGCCCGGTGCCTGTGCCAGCACCAGGAAGCCGTCGCACATCGGGGCCGAGCAGAACCACTTGTGCCCGGTGAGCAGGTACTCACCCTCCCCGGCCAGCGGCTGCGCGCTCGTCGTGTTGGCCCGGACGTCGCTGCCGCCCTGCTTCTCCGTCATGCCCATCCCGAAGAGCGCCCCGGCCTTGAGCGACGGCTCCCGCAGCCCCTCCTCGTACACATGGGAGGTGAGCCGCGGCTCCCACTCGGCGGCCAGCTCCGGGTCGGTGCGCAGCGCCGGCACCGCCGCGTGCGTCATGGACAGCGGACAGCCGTGTCCCGCCTCCGCCTGCGTCCACACCAGGAACCCGGCCGCGCGCCGCACGTGCCCGCCGGGCCGCCCCCAGGCATCCGTGAGCCCCGCCGAGACGGCCTCGTCCAGCAGCCGGTGCCAGGCCGGGTGGAACTCGACCTCGTCGATCCGGTGGCCGTAGCGGTCGTGCGTCCGCAGTTTCGGTGGATTCTCATTGGCCTGCACCCCCCATTCCTGGACCCGGGCGGATCCCGCGGTGCGTCCGAGCCACGACAGCTCCTCCCGTACCTCCCCGGCGAGTTCGGGTGCGACGTGCCGCTCCACACCCTCGGACAGAACCCGGTCGGCGGTGAAGACGTCGTACTCCACCAGCGGCGGAGCCTGGTTGGTCACTGTGTGTGTGGTCGCTGCCATGCCGCTACGGTAAGGAGGTGCAGGCAGCAAAAGAAACACCCGAGCGGCCCCACGGCCGGATTCACCGGGCCAGGGTCCTCTACCGCAACGTCTCCATGCGCAAGCTGGCCTGGCTGTTGCTGAAGGACACCGTCAACTCGTGCATCGAGTACCGCATCCTCGGCCTCGCGGCCGAGGCGGCGTTCTTCACCCTGCTGTCCCTGCCGCCCCTGCTGCTCGGCATGATCGGCCTGCTCGGTTACGTCGACGCCTGGACCAACACCGACACGGTCGCGTCGATCGAGCGCAACATCCTGACCGCTGCCGAAACGGTCCTGTCCGACCGGGGCGTCAACGACTTCGCCAAACCGCTCATCGACGACGTCACCCAGGGCGCCAGGCCCGACATCATCTCCATCGGTTTCGGCATCGCGCTCTGGTCGGGATCACGCGCGGTCAACGTCTTCATCGACACGATCACGGTGATGTACGGCCTCGACGGCCACCGCGGCATCGTGAAGACCCGGCTGCTCGCCTTCCTGCTGTACGTCATCGCGCTGGTGATCGGCGCGGTGGTGCTGCCGCTGATGGTGGTCGGCCCCGACCGGGTGGTGGACCTGGTGCCGTTCGGCACGGAGGTCGTCAGCATCCTGTACTGGCCCGTGGTCATCGTGCTGTCCGTCATCTTCCTCACGACGCTCTACCACGTGTCCGTGCCCGTCCGCTCGCCGTGGGTCGAGGACGTCCCCGGCGCGCTGATGGCCCTCGCGATGTGCGTCCTCGGCAGCTTCCTGCTCCGGATCTACCTGACCAGCACCGTCGAGGGCCCGACCATCTACGGCTCCCTCGCCGCCCCCATCGCCGTCCTCCTGTGGATCTGCATCTGCGCCTTCGCGGTCCTGGTGGGCGCGGCGGTCAACGCCGCCATAGACCGGGTCTGGCCCTCGGTCGCCACGGCCGCGGCCCGCGAGGCCAACGACCGCGTACGTGCGGCCCAGGCGGCGTTGGTCGTCGCGCGGGCGGAAGCGGCGCGCGCGGCGGCGGGCGAGGCGGGCGAACCCGACCCGGACATGCCGTCCGAATTCCCGGAGCGCTGGTCGAGGTTCCTGCCGCCGGACGACGTGAAGTCCCGCCTGCACACGGGCCGCGACAAGGACGCGAAGGAACCGCCGCAGGAGGCGCGGGACGCCCGTGACCCCCACGACGCCCGTGACCCCCACGACGCCCGTGATCCCCACGACGCCCGTGACTCATGGGAGACCAGGGAGAGCCGGCAGCCGCGCCCGTAGGCGGAGCCCCGGTCGCGGGAAGGGGCGGACGGGGGAAGGGGACTCCCTAAGCTGGGAAGCATGTACGCGCAACGCGCATCCCGGCTCGACGGCGCCGTCGTCTGGACCCGCACGATGCCCGCCGCCCCCGCTCCCGTTCCCGCGCATCCCGTCCTGCCGGACGGCTGCATGGACCTGCTCCGGACCGAGGGCGAGCTGTACGTCGCGGGGCCCGACACCCGTGCCCACTCACCCGGCGAGGGCCCCGGTGGCGCGGGCGCCCGCTACGACGGGGTGCGGTTCGCACCCGGCGCCGGACCCGCGTTCTTCGGTGTACCCGCGCACGAGCTGCGCGACCGGCGCGTGCCCCTGACCGACCTGTGGTCCGCGGCCCGGGTGCGCGCCCTGGCCGGCCCGGTCACGGGCGCGGCCGACCCGGCGGCCGCGCTGGAGGACCTGGTCCTGCGGCACGCGGCGGACACGGAGCCCCCCGACCCGGTGCTGCGCGCCGTCGCCCGCCGGCTGGACGCGGGCAGTACCGTCGCCGCGGCCGCGGACGCCGCCGGGATCGGCGCCCGGCAACTGCACCGCCGCTCACTGGCGGCCTTCGGGTACGGCCCCAAGACGCTGGCCAGGATCCTCCGGCTCCAGCGCGCCCTGACCCTCGTGCGCGGCGGCGTGCCGTTCGCCGACGCCGCCCTCGCCGCGGGCTGCGCCGACCAGGCGCACCTCTCCCGCGAGATGCGCGACCTGGCCGGGACGACGCTGGGCGCCTACGCGGCGTCGGCGAACAGGGAGACACCGCAGCCGTCGGGGTCCAGCACCACCGCGTAACGCTGTCCCCAGACGGCGTCCCAGGGCTTGAGGTGCCCGCGGTGTCCGGCGGCGACCAGGGCCTCGTACACCGCGTCGACCTCGGCCGGGCCGTCGCACCGGAAGGCGAGGCCGACCCGGTCGCCGCCCCCCTCGGGCCTGGTCCAGTCCGGGTCGAAGGAACGGACGGTCTCCTCGGTGTCCCACAGCACGCGCAACCCGCCGGGCAGGGTCGCTTCGACGTGCGGGGCGGTGTCGGCCCCGGCGGGGACGTCCAGTCCGAGGAGACGGTAGAAGGCGAGCGAGGCGGCCATGTCGGCGGTCACGATCGCGACGGCATCAAGTCGTGGAGTCATGGACCCAACGTAGGCGGACGGCCGGGCCCCGCTCTTGAAGGAATCGGACACCGGCGGACGTCATCGCTCCGTAAGGGTCCGGACGGCCGTCGGCGCCGGTACGCGTCTCCGCCCACGGCCTGATCGGCGAGGCCCGTGCGGGACGGGCCGGCGTACGGAACGTGAAGGGCGGCTGCCGCTTCGGGGTCACGCTTCCGGCGGCGCCGCCGGTCCCGTAGGTGTCCCGGGCGGGGAGCGGATCGTCCGCCGGTCAGCCCTCGGGGCGCAGGAGCCCGCGCGCGTACGCCTTGGCCAGCCGCTGCGGCACGCGGTACACCGAGCCGTCGACGGTGACGGGGACGAGCTGCGGCGTGGTGGCCTTCCACTGGGCGCGCCGGTGACGAGTGTTGCTGCGGGACATCTTCCGCTTGGGTACGGCCATGGGTACCTCCTGGGGTGAACGGGGTCGGGGTCGCGGCCACCGAACGCTATATGCAAATGGATCCCATGTTCAATTGTGGCTCTGGTTGCGGGGGCTCGACCGGCGTGCAAATCCGGGCGTATCGTGACAACAAGATGCGACGCGGGTCGGACCCATGGGGGTCGTGATGCTCGATGAGCTTGTGATGGCGGGGGCGGCGGTGCTGTCTGCCGGTGCGCTCTACACGATGGCGGCGGCCAGAGTGGTGCGGCAGTACGAGCGGGGTGTGGTCTTCCGCCTGGGACGGCTCCGGGGGAACGTCCGCGGGCCCGGCTTCACCATGATCATTCCTGGCGTGGACCGGATGCACAAGGTGAACATGCAGATCGTGACCCTGCCGGTGCCCGCGCAGGACGGCATCACCAGGGACAACGTCACGGTCCGGGTGGACGCGGTGATCTACTTCAAGGTGGTGGACGCCGCCGAGGCCGTCGTGAGGGTGGAGGACTACCGGTTCGCGGTCTCGCAGATGGCGCAGACCTCGCTGCGGTCGATCATCGGCAAGAGCGAACTGGACGATCTGCTGTCGAACCGGGAGAAGCTCAACCAGGGCCTGGAGCTGATGCTCGACAGCCCGGCGGTCGGGTGGGGCGTGTCGATCGACCGGGTGGAGATCAAGGACGTCTCGCTGCCGGAGACGATGAAGCGCTCGATGGCCCGGCAGGCGGAGGCGGACCGGGAGCGGCGGGCGCGGGTCATCAACGCGGACGCGGAGCTCCAGGCTTCGAAGAAGCTGTCGGAGGCGGCGGGGGTCATGTCCGAGCAGCCGGCGGCGCTGCAGTTGCGGCTACTGCAGACCGTGGTGGCGGTCGCGGCCGAGAAGAACTCGACGCTGGTGCTGCCCTTCCCGGTGGAGCTGCTCCGGTTCTTGGAGCGGGCGGCGCAGCAGCGGGAGCCGTCGCCGTCGCAGCAGGGACGGCCGCGTGACGAGACGCAGCCCCGGACCCGGCCCGCCGAGCGCGAGCACGAGGTGCAGCGCGAGCCCCAGGCGCAGCGTGAGACCCGGCTGCCGCTCGCGGACGAGGTGCCGGGCCTGTCCGAGCGGCCGCCCGCGGTCGCCGGCTAGCCGGGCTTCACCCCGGCCCCGGGCGCCCTCCGGACGTGTCCCCGATCGCCGGAGCCCGGAGCCCGGAGCCGGGTGTCCGGAGCCCGGCGAAAGGGAGGCGTCGGACGTCAGGCCGTGGCGGAGATGGTGGAGAGGCCGGCCGCCGACGCGGCAAGGGCGTCCAGGACCGGCCTGATCAGAGGGTGGTGCTCCGCCCCCCGCCGCACCGCGGCGAACACGCGGCGGGTCGCCGCCGGCCCCGAGACCGGGCGTACCACCGTGTCCTTCAGCTCCATCCCGCGCAGCGCCGAACGCGGTACCAGCGCCACCCCCGCCCCCGCGCCCGCCAGCGCCACCACCGCGCGGAAGTCGTCCGAGGAGTGCACGAGGCGCGGCTGGAAGCCGGCGAGTTCGCAGGCCAGCAGCATCACGTCGTGGCAGGGGTTGCCGGGATACGGGCCGATCCAGTCGCTGTCGGCCAGCTCCGCGAGCGAGACCGTGGGGGCCTGGCCCAGTGGATGCGAAGCGTGCAGTACGGCGTCGAAGGGCTCCGCGTAGAGCGGCACGCGCGCGAGGCGCCGGTCGTCCTCGTGCGGTGCGCCCCGGTACTCGACGGCCAGGGCTACGTCCACCTCCCCGTCCAGCACCAGCGCCAGGCTCTCGTCGCCCTCGGCGTCCCGCACCCGTACGCGAACGTCCGGGTGGCGGTCCGCGAGACGGCCGATCGCCGGGGCGAGCACCTCCGCGATCCCCGTCGCGAACCCCACCACCCGCACCTCGCCGGCCGCCCCGCCCGCGTACGCCGCGAGCTCGGCCTCGGCCCGCTCCAGCTGCGCCAGTACGGCATGGGTGTGGGCCAGCAGGATGTCGCCGGCCGCCGTCAGTCGTACGCCCCTGCCGCTGCGGGTCAGCAGGGTGTGGCCGGTCTCCTGCTCCAGTGCGGCGAGCTGCTGGGACACGGCGGAGGGGGTCAGATACAGCGCGGCGGCTGCGGCGGTCACCGTCCGGTGGTCCGCCACGGCCCGCAGGATGCGCAGTCGTCTGGGGTCGATCACCCCGCCATTGTCGCCCGCGCGTCGACGAAGGCGGCCACGGCCCGCTCGACGTCGGCGGTGGAGTGCGCGGCCGAGAGCTGGACCCGGATGCGGGCCGCGCCCATCGGGACGACGGGGTACGAGAAGCCGATCACGTACACCCCGCGCTCCAGCAGCAGCTCGGCCATCCGGCCCGCTTCCGCCGCGTCGCCGATCATGACGGGCGCGATGGCGTGGTCGCCGGGCAGGATCTCGAAGCCGGCCTCGGTCATCTTCGTACGGAAGAGCTTGGTGTTGGCGGCGAGGTGCTCGCGCAGCTCGCCCGCCGACTCCAGCAGGTCGAGGACCTTGACCGACGCGGCGGCGATCACCGGGGCGAGGGAGTTGGAGAAGAGGTACGGGCGCGAACGCTGGCGCAGCAGCTCCACGATCTCGGCGCGGGCCGCGACGTAGCCGCCGGACGCGCCGCCGAGCGCCTTGCCGAGGGTGCCGGTGATGATGTCGACGCGGTCCATCACGCCGTGCAGTTCGGGGGTGCCGCGGCCGTCGGGGCCGACGAAGCCGACGGCGTGCGAGTCGTCGACCATGACCATGGCGTCGTAGCGGTCGGCCAGGTCGCAGATCTCGGCGAGCGGGGCGACGTAACCGTCCATCGAGAAGACGCCGTCGGTGACGATCAGGCGGCGGCGGGCGTCCTGAGCGCTCTTGAGCTGCTGCTCCAGGTCGGCGAGGTCGCGGTTGGCGTAGCGGTGGCGGCGGGCCTTGGACAGGCGGATGCCGTCGATGATCGACGCGTGGTTGAGGGCGTCGGAGATGACCGCGTCCTCGGGGCCGAGGAGGGTCTCGAAGACGCCGCCGTTGGCGTCGAAGCAGGAGGAGTAGAGGATCGTGTCCTCCTGGCCCAGGAAGGCGGAGAGGCGCTGCTCCAGCTCCTTGTGGATCTCCTGGGTGCCGCAGATGAAGCGTACGGACGCCATGCCGTAGCCCCAGCGGTCGAGGGCGTCCTTGGCGGCGGCGACGACCTCGGGGTGGTCGGCGAGACCGAGGTAGTTGTTGGCGCAGAAGTTGAGCACCTCGCCGGAGGGGACGGAGACGGAGGCGCTCTGGGGAGTGGCGATGACGCGCTCGGGCTTGTGGAGGCCGGCGGCGCGGATCTCGTCGAGGGTGGTGCGGAGGTCGTCGCGGACGGAGGTGTACATGGGGTGGCTCTCCTGGCGGTGAGTGGGGTGGTGGGCGGGCAGGGGGAAGGCCCCGCCAGGGGTTACGTCGTCCAGTCGAGGATGATCTTGCCGCTGCGGGCCGTCGCCGCCTCGTCGAAGGCCGCGTCGAAGTCCTGGTGGGCGTAGCTGCCCGTGATGACGGGGCTGAGGTCCAGGCCGCCCTCCAGCAGCACCGTCATGGCGTACCACGTCTCGTACATCTCACGGCCGTAGATCCCCTTGACGGTGATCATCGACGTGACGATCTTCGACCAGTCGACGGCGAACTCCTCGGCCGGCAGGCCGAGCATCGCGATCCGCCCGCCGTGCGTCATGTTGGCGACCATGTCGCGCATCGCCTCGGGCCGGCCCGACATCTCCAGGCCGATGTCGAAGCCCTCCCTGAGGCCCAGCTGCCGCTGCGCGTCGGCGATGTCCGACTGCGCGACATTGAGCGCGAGCGTCGCACCGGCCTTGCGGGCGATCTCCAGGCGGGGCTCGCTGACATCGGTGATCACGACGTTGCGCGCACCGGCGTGCCGGGCGACGGCCGCCGCCATGATGCCGATCGGGCCCGCGCCGGTGATCAGTACGTCCTCGCCGACCAGCGGGAACGAGAGCGCGGTGTGCACGGCATTGCCGAACGGGTCGAAGATCGCGGCCACGTCCAGGTCCACCTTCGTGCGGTGCACCCACACGTTGGACGCGGGCAGGGCGACGTACTCGGCGAAGGCGCCGTCGCGTCCGACACCGAGCCCGACGGTGGAGCGGCACAGGTGCCGACGGCCGGCGAGGCAGTTGCGGCACTTCCCGCAGACCAGGTGTCCCTCGCCGCTCACCAGGTCGCCGACCGCGATGTCCGCGACGTCGGAGCCGACGGCCGCGACTTCGCCCACGAACTCGTGGCCGAGGACGAGCGGGGTGGAGACGGCCTGCCGGGCCCAGCCGTCCCAGGACCTGATGTGCAGGTCCGTGCCGCAGATGCCGGTACGGAGCACCTTGATCAGCACATCACCGGGGCCCGTCTCCGGCTCCGGCACGTCCATGAGCCACAGCCCGGGCTCGGCGTACTGCTTGACAAGTGCCTTCATGGCTGCGGCTCCAGGCGGGACGGGTGCGAGGCGATCGTGAACGCGTACCAATCTGACGTCCCGCGGCCCCCGCGGTCCATCGAGGATTTCTTAACCGGGCCAACAGCGCAGCTTCACGCGGGCGGGCCGAACCCACCGAATGGGCGGTCACCCGCCCGCCCGGCGGACCGGAACCGCCGGGGTATAGAAAAGACCGTCCGTGACCCCCGGGTCCCGCCATCCCAGGAAGGAACCCCGATGACCGTGACCGACGACCCCGTACTCCTGCGCACGGAAGGGCACGCCGGGTACCTCACGCTCAACCGCCCCGGGGCCATCAACGCCCTGAACCACGCCATGGTGAACCGGATCGCCGGGGCCCTCGCGGCCTGGGAGCGGGACCCGGAGGTCGCGACCGTGGTGATCACCGGGGCGGGGGAGCGCGGCCTGTGCGCGGGCGGGGACATCCGGTCGATCTACGAGGACGCCCGTACCGGCGGCGGCGCCTCGGCGGCGTTCTGGCGCGACGAGTACCGGCTCAACGCGTACATCGCCCGCTTCCCCAAGCCGTACGTCGCGATCATGGACGGCATCGTGATGGGCGGCGGCGTCGGGGTCTCCGCCCACGGCAGCGTCCGCGTCGTCACGGAACGCTCCCGGGTGGCCATGCCCGAGACCGGCATCGGCTTCGTGCCGGACGTCGGCGGCACCTGGCTGCTGTCGCGGGCCCCCGGTCTGCTCGGTACGCACCTGGCGCTCACCGGGGCGGCGGTGGGCGCGGGGGACGCGTTGCTGTGCGGGCTCGCCGACCACTTCGTACCGGCGGAGCGGCTGCCGGCCCTCCTCGCGGACCTCGCGACGGACCCGGCGCGGGACGCGCTGCCGAAGTACGCCCGCCACGCGCCGGAGGCCGAACTGGCAGCGCACCGCGACTGGATCGACCACTGCTACGCGGCCGGCACGGTCGAGGAGATCGTGGAGCGGCTCCTGACCTGCGGTGAACCGGCGGCCAAGGAGACCGCCGGGGCGATCCTCGCCAAGTCTCCGGTCGCGCTCAAGGTCACCCTGGCCGCGATGCGCAGGGCAGGGGAACTCACCACGCTGGAGCAGGTCCTGGAGCAGGAGTACCGCGTCTCGTGCGCGGCGCTGTCCTCGCCCGACCTGGTCGAGGGCATCCGGGCCCAGGTGATCGACAAGGACCGCGCCCCGCGCTGGTTGCCGCCCGGCCTCGCGGAGGTCACGGCCGAAGACGTGGCCCGCTTCTTCGCCCCGCTCGGGAAGGAATTCGGGGAGGAGGGGGACCGTACGTAATCCGCGCGCGTCCGGGCGGCGGCGGGCCGGCCGGCCCGCGGTCACGCCCGCAGGGCGTGCGCCGGGCGGGTGCTGCGGTGTCCGTGTTCCGGACGGATGCGCCACTCGTGCGCCGGCCCCGCTGGTCGGCGGAACGTACGGCAACACCGGCTCGGAGGCCGTCGACGGCGAACGCTGCCGGCACGTCTTCCTGTTCGTCCTCGACGCCGGGGGGCTCCTCCGCCCCGGTCTGTACGGCCGTGTCCCGGCCCCCCCGCGGCCTCGCACGTGCGAACTCCCCGCTGTACCGGCGCTCGTACCGACCGGCTTCGACCGGCTCGTCGCGAGCCCGTGCCGGGCACCGGGTCCGGCGTCTTCCCTCCCCAGCACGTGCCGGACGCGGCATCGCCGGTGGCACCCCGGCTCCGGCGGCACCCGCCGCCCTCCCACCCCGCCCCCGGCGGGCCACGGGCAGGAGCGCGGATCTCCGGCAACTCCGGGCGTTCCGGAACCCGATGGAGGCATTTCCCGCCCTGGCCTACGTGCCGTCCGCCGCCCGGCGTACCGTGATGACGTTGTCGGAGATCTTGCCGCCGGGAGGGTACGCAAACCATGGAAGGTGTGGTTCCGCGACAGCGTGCCGTGTCCGGCCGGATCCCGCTCGCCGTCGCTGTGGTGGACGGCGACGGCCTCGTCTCGCACTGGAGTTCCGGCGCGCAGCGGCTCTTCGGCCCCCGCAGGGAGGATGCCGTGGGCGCCCCCGCCGCCGACCTGCTGCCCGTCTTCGGGGCCCTGACCTCTTCCTACGAGTACGACGGCTTAGTTCCGGGGGCCGGCAGGCCGCCCGGTGGCGGTCTCGCCGGCCACCTCACGTCCGGGCGTGCCAAGTGCGCGCGGACGGGCGGCTCCGACCGGGACACCGGTTCCGGTTCTCTGGACGTGCTGTGGTGGGCGTACCCGTTGGCCGTACCGGGGCCCGAGCGGCTGCTGGTACTGGCCGCCGACGCCTCCCCGCTGGGCGGCGACGGGGATCCGCACGAGCGTGTCGTCCCCGGTTTCGCGCTGCACACCGAATTCCCGGGGGCGGACCGGCTCGCCGACCGGCTGCCCGACATCCTCCCCCAGATGGGTCCGGCCACGGCCGGCCGGATCGTGTCGCAGATGCTCGAACTGGGTTATCCGGTACTGGAGATCAGTACGCACGAGCGGGTCCCGGTCACACCCGACTGGGGCGTACCGAAGCGCGGTGAGCGCCGGGCACGCACCGCCACGGCGGGCGGCGGTCCCACGGCCGCCGAAAGGCCGCCCACGGGTACGGTCCAGGACGTCGGCCCGGACCAGGACCTCGAATACGCCGCGGTGCGCGAGCGGCTGGAGTTCCTCAACGAGGTGAGCGGCCGCATCGGCAGCTCGCTCGACCTGGCCCGCACGATCCGTGAGGTCACCAGTGCCGCCGTACCCCGCTTCGCGGACTTCGCGGGCACCCACCTGCGGGTGCGGGTCCTCGACGGCGAGGAGTTCCCGGACGGACCGCCGGACGTGACCACCGACTGGCGCCGGGTATGGGTGGAGCACAACGACGAGCCGGGCCGCTGGGACGACACCGTCCCCGTCGGGGAGGAGCTGACCTTTCCCGAGGACACCCCGTTCTTCCAGTGCATGGTGACGGGGGAGCCCGTGCTCCTCCCGCACATCGGGAACGACCTGAGCGAACGCATCTCCGCCCGGTTCGAGAAGCGGGACCTGCGCCCCCTGATCGGCGGCCGGTCACTGCTGGTCGTACCGCTCGTGGCGCGCACGGTGGTGCTCGGCTTCATGGTGCTGATGCGCCGCCCGGGCCGCGAGCCGTTCACCGACATGGACCGCAGGACCGGCGCCGAGCTCGCCGCCCGGGCCGGACTCGTCCTGGACAACGCCCGCATGTACACCTACCAGCAGCAGGTCGCCGAGACGCTGCAGGAGAGCATGCTCCCGAAGGTCGCCCCCCGCATGGCCGGCTGCGACCTCGCCACCCGCTACCTGCCGGGCACCGCGCTGGGCCGGGTCGGCGGCGACTGGTTCGACGCCGTCCGGCTTCCCGGTTCCCGTACGGCGCTGGTCGTCGGGGACGTGATGGGGCACGGGCTGAACGCGGCCGCCATGATGGGCCAGCTGCGCACCGCCGTGCACACCATGGCCGCCCTGGACATCCCGCCGGCGCGGCTGCTGCGCAACCTCGACGATCTGGCGCACCGGCTCGGCGACCACTACCTCGCCACCTGCCTGTACGCCGTCTACGACCCGGTCGCCGGCGAGCTGCTGATCTCCAGCGCCGGGCATCTGCCTCCCGTGCTCGTACGGGCCGAGACCGGCCGCTCGGAGCTGATCGACGTGCCCGGTGGCGCGCTGATCGGCCTCGGAGGTGTGGCGTTCGGCACCGCACGGGTGCCTGTGTCACCGGGCGACCGGCTGGTGCTGTGCACGGACGGGCTGGTCGAGGAGCGCGGCGAGGACATCGGAACCGGCCTGGCGGCGTTGTGCGAGTCGGCGGCGCACCCGGCCGCCTCCATGGACGCGGCGTGCGACACGATCATCCGGACGCTGGCCGTGTCGACGGCCGGGGAGTCCGGCGGGCGCAAGGACGACATCGCGCTGCTGATGGCCCGGCTGAACGGCATGCCGCCCGAGGACATGGCGGTGTGGCAGCTGGAGCCCGCGACGGCCGACGTGCGCCGGGCCCGGCGGCTGGTGGACGGTCAACTGGAGCGCTGGGGGCTGCCGGAGCTGGCCGACACCACCCGGCTGCTGGTGAGCGAGGTCGTCACCAACGCGGTACGGCACGCGGGCGGGCGGCCCGTGGAACTGCGTCTGGTGCGCGCGGACACCCTGCTGTGCGAGGTGTCGGACGCGGACCACACGCTGCCCGTGCTGCGGGAGGCGGGGCCGGAGGAGGAGTGCGGGCGCGGTCTCCGGCTGGTGAGCCGGCTCGCCCACCGGTGGGGAGCGAGCCACTCAGGGGCGGGCAAGGTGGTCTGGTTCGAGCAGGAACTGCCGCCGGGAGCGCGCTCCGGGACGGGAAGCTCCCGGACGGGAAGCGGATGACGTCCGGCCGGAGGGTCCGGACGGCGCTGCCGGGGTAGGAACCGGGCGGCGAAGGGCAGCAGGGCCGGGTGACACCACCGTGCCCTCCGATCCGTCGTCCGTCCGTCCATCCGCACCGGGAGCATCCGATGACCCTGACCGACCGTTACGTACACGCATGGGAAAGCTACTGGGGCGACACCCCGGACGTGCCCGGCGAAGCGATCTGGGACAGCGATCCGTCGCTGACCGCCGCACCCCACCTGGAACTGTTCGCGCCGCACGCCGACCCGGCGTTACCCGTGGTCGACCTCGGATGCGGGAACGGTACGCAGACCCGCTACCTGGCACGCCACTTCCCCCGCGCCGTGGGCATAGACGTCTCACACGCGGGGATAGCCCGCGCGCGACGGGCGGACTCCGCGGGCACGGTGGAGTTCAGGCAGCTCAACGCCACCGACACGGCGGCCGTGCGGGAGCTGCACCAGCGGCTCGGCGACAGCAACGTCTACCTGCGTGCCGTCATCCACCAGAGCGATCCGCCGGACCGGCCACTGATCGCGGCGGCGGTCGCGGAGCTGGTGGGGGAGCGGGGACGTGCCTTCGTGGCGGAGCTGACCGCCGAGGCGAAGACCGTGCTGCGGGAGCTCATGCGGGAGCCCGGCGGACCGCCGCCGAAGCTGGCGCGGGTCTTCGCACACGGGCTGAAACCGGCCGGGTCCGAGGACCGCGAAGTACCGGATCTCCTGCGTGCGTCGGGGCTCACCGTCCTGGCGGCCGGCCGTACCGCCCTCGCCCAGACGGAGTTCCGGGCGGACGGCACCCGCATAGACCTGCCCGCGCAGTGGCTGATAGTGGGCCGCACCGGCTGAGCCGTCGTCAGGCCGTCGAAAACGCTTGGCGCGGTTCCGGGGGGCCGGGCTAAGGTGTGACCGTTCCTCGCGGTGGCCGGTGGCCGCCGTATGCCAGTGGTGTGTGATCCGGGAGGTGTGACCGATGGCTGTCTCTTCGATGGGCGCTGCCCTCATCCAGAAGTTCATCAATTCCACTCCCGTGGCCACCGGCTGACCTTCCTCTCTTCCCGCGCCTGTGTGCGCGTGCCGGGGCCGCCCTTGTGAAGGGTCACCCCTTGTCTTCGTCTTCCTCTTTCGCCTCGTCGTCCGAGGTCTCCTCTCCGTCGCACCCTCTCGCCCGCTACGGCTGGGACGAGGGGTGGGAGGCGGAGTTCGCCCCGTACGCCGCGCAGGGCCTGCTGCCCGGCCGTGTCGTACGGGTCGACCGGGGCCGGTGCGACGTCCTCACCGCCGACGGCGTCGTCCGCGGCGACACCACCTATGTGACTTCGCACGATCCGCTGCGGGTCGTCTGCACCGGTGACTGGGCCGCCGTCGACCCCGTCGGCGATCCCCGGTTCGTACGGGCGTACCTGCCGCGCCGCACCGCGTTCGTACGGTCCACCTCGTCCGCCCGGTCCGAGGGGCAGATCCTCGCGGCCAACGTCGACCACGCGATCATCGCGGTCTCGCTCGCCGTCGAGCTGGACCTCGGGCGGATCGAGCGCTTCCTGGCGCTGGCCTGGGAGTCCGGCGCCCAGCCGCTGGTGGTCCTCACCAAGTCCGACCTGGTGCCGGACGCCACCGGGCTCTCGTACCTCGTCGAGGACGTGGAGACCACCGCGCCCGGCGTGCGGGTGCTGCCCGTCAGTTCCGCCACGGGCGACGGCATCGACGTGCTCACCGCGGTCGTGTCGGGCGGTACGAGCGTGCTGCTCGGGGTGTCCGGTGCGGGGAAGTCGACGCTGGCCAACGCGCTGCTCGGCGCCGACGTCATGGAGGTCCGGGCCATCCGTGACGTCGACGGCAAGGGCCGGCACACCACCACCACCCGCAACCTCCTCGCCCTGCCCGGCGGCGGAGTCCTCATCGACACGCCCGGTCTGCGCGGCGTGGGGCTGTGGGACGCCGAGGCGGGTGTCGGGCAGGTCTTCTCCGAGATCGAGGAGCTGGCGGCACAGTGCCGGTTCCACGACTGCGCGCACGAGTCGGAGCCGGGCTGCGCCGTGCTGGCCGCGCTGGAGGAGGGCGCGCTGCCGGAGCGCCGGCTGGAGAGCTACCGCAAACTGCTGCGGGAGAACCGGCGCATCGTCGCCAAGACCGACGCGAGGCTGCGCGCGGAGATCGGGCGCGAGTGGCGGCTGAAGACCGCGCAGGGGCGGGCCGGCATGGAAGCCAAGCGGGGCGGCGGCGGCAGGCGGCGGTAGGGGCGGTGCCGGGACCGGGGTTCCGGGGTCTGCGGTTCTGCCCCGTACCCCAGTCCCCGGGTCCCGGGCCGGGAGTGACCGTGCCGCTCGCGGCCACTCCCGGTCCGTCCGGGGCCGTGTCCGAATTCCGCCAGTCGGCTCTGCGGGGCCGGCGCACACTGGATGGCGTGAGGGACGAAGAGAGCAAGTACGAGGCGGTGAGCAGCCGCGACGCGCGTTTCGACGGGGAGTTCTTCTTCGCCGTCGTGACCACCGGCATCTACTGCCGGCCGAGCTGCCCCGCCGTCACCCCCAAGCGCAAGAACGTGCGCTTCTACCCGACCGCGGCCGCCGCCCAGAGCAACGGCTTCCGGGCCTGCCGCCGCTGCCGCCCCGACGCCGTACCGGGCTCCGCCGACTGGAACGCGCGCGCCGACGTCGTCGGCCGCGCCATGCGGATGATCGGCGACGGGATCGTGGACCGCGAAGGTGTGCCCGGCCTCGCGGGCCGGCTCGGCTACAGCACCCGGCAGGTCCAGCGGCAGCTGACCGGCGAACTGGGCGCCGGGCCCGTCGCGCTCGCCCGCGCGCAACGCGCGCACACCGCCCGGGTGCTCCTCCAGACCACCGGACTGCCCGTCACGGAGATCGCGTTCGCCTCCGGCTTCGCGAGCGTGCGGCAGTTCAACGACACGATCCGCCAGATCTACGCCCGCACCCCCAGCCTCCTGCGCGCGGAGTCCGGAACCGGGACCGCGGGCCCCTCCGGCGCGGGCCCCGCCCTCGCCGGAGGGATTCCGCTGCGGCTGGCCTACCGCGGGACGTACGCCGCCGGAGCGGTCTTCGACCTGCTCGCCGGCGAGGCGGTGCCCCGCGTCGAGGAGATGCTCGGCGAGCCCGGTGCCCGCACCTACCGGCGCACCCTGCGCCTGCCGTACGGAACGGGCATCGCCGCCGTCGACGAGGCGCCGCACAGCGGCTGGCTCGAGGCCCGGATCCACCTCACCGACCTGCGCGACCTCACCACCGCCGTCCAGCGGCTGCGCAGGCTCTTCGACCTGGACGCCGACCCGTACGCCGTCGACGAGCGGCTCGCCGCCGACCCGGCGCTGGCGCCGCTGGTCGCCGCCCGCCCCGGACTGCGCTCGCCGGGCGCGGCGGACCCCGACGAGTTCGCGCTGCGGGCGCTGGTGGGCCGGGAGGCCGCGGCCGGGCTCGTCGAGGCGTACGGGAAGGTCCTGGACCAGCCGTGCGGCGCGCTGACCCACGTCTTCCCCGAGCCGGCCGCCCTCGCCGGGGCCGAGGACCCGGCGCTGCGGGGGCTGGCGGCCGCGCTCGCCGACGGCGTCGTACGCCTCGGCCCGGGAGCGGACCGCGACGAGGCGGAGCGGGCACTGTGCGCCCTGCCCGGTGTCGGCGCGCGGACGGCCGCGCTGATCCGGATGAGGGCGCTCGGCGATCCCGACGTGGCGCCGGAGGGCGAGGGCTTCCCCTCCGGGACGGAGTCCGACGCGTGGCGGCCCTGGCGGTCGTACGCGGTACGCCACCTCTGGACGGCGTGACGCTCCCGGCACGCGTCCGGCGCCGTGCGGGCCCCGGCCTCGGTGGCTCTTCCCCGACCGCACGCGCGGCGGAACGCGCCGCCGGTGCGGCTCGGACGGCTGCGGCAACGCGGCCGGGTGCGCCGCCACTCCGCCCGTACGCACGCCTCGGGCGGGACGAGCCGTACCGGACCCGGGCTCAGCCCGGCCGGCCGACGGCGACGCCGCTCATGCGCCGTCCTCCGCTGCCCTGGCCTTGCGGAAAGTCCGGCGCAGGTCGTCGACCCAGGCGTCGGGGGCTTCCCAGGGGATGAAGTGGCCGCCTCCGTCGTGGGCGGTGAGGTTGACGTGGTGGTACCAGTCGGCGCGGTCCCCGGCGAGCCAGTGCTCGACGCGTTGCGCGGTGGTGACGCCGGGCGGGTTCTCGTAGCCGACGAAGGTGATGCCGGTGGGGGCTTCGACGGCGGGGGTGCGGGATGGGCGGGGGTCCAGGGGTAACGGTTGGCGTTGGCGTAGTAGCGCATCGAGGTGCCGATGGTGTTGGTGGCCCAGAAGATCGTGGCGTGGGTGAGGAGGTCGTCCTTGGTGAAGACGGTCTCGATGTCGCCGTGGTTGTCGCTCCAGTTGACCCACCGCTCCAGGAGCCAGGCGAGCAGGCCGACGGGGGAGTCGCTCAGGCCGTGGGCGAGCGTGCTGGGGGCGATGACGTGGGCGGCCAGATGGACGGCGAAGCGGCGGTCGAGGGCGACGACGCGGGCGTGGACGTCGTCGGGCAGACCGTCGGGGAGGGGCCGGCCGCCGCTGAAGTCCCAGGCGCGGTCGCCGTTGAAGAAGGTGAGCTTCTGGCCGGAGCCGATGTGGATGCCGTGGAGTTCGTCCGCGTACTTGTGGCCGAGCTGACCGGTGACCAGGGCGCCGATGTCGCAGCCGCCGGCGGCGTACCGCGTGTGACCGAGGGTGTCGGTCATGAGGGTGTGCCAGAGGTCGGCGACCTTCCAGAAGTTCATGTCCGGGTGGTCGGGCAGCGGGGAGGAGAAGCCGAAACCGGGCAGGGAGGGGACGACGACGTCGAAGGCGTCGGCGGGGTCGCCCCCGAAGGCGGTGGGGTCGGCGAGGGGGTCGACGACCTTGGACCAGTGCCAGAAGGTCCAGGGCCAGCCGTGGGTGAGGATGAGCGGGACCGGGGCGGGGCCGGTCCCGGGCCTGCGCATGAAGTGGACCGGTACGCCGTTCACGCGCACCTGGTAGTGCTGGTAGGCGTTGATGGCGGCTTCGGCCTTGCGCCAGTCGTACTGGTGGAGCCAGTAATCGGCCAGTTCCTGGAGGTACGAGCGGCCGACGCCGTAGGACCAGTCGCTGTTTCCGGCGTCGTCGGGCAGGCGGGTGAGCTCCAGGCGCCGCCTGAGGTCGTCCAGTACGGCGTCGGGCACATGGACGGGCGTCGGGTCCAGCGGGAAGCGCGGCGTGTCTGTCACGGTGGATTCCTTCCGGTACGGGAGGGGCGGCACCGCCGTACGTCAGGGCCGGTCGTCCATCAGCGCGGCCATGCGGGCCAGCGCGGGAAGGGCGGCGGCGATGGCGTGCCGTTCCTCGGGGGCGAGGCGACCTGCCAGCTGGGAGAAGCGGCGGACCCGTTCTCGGCGGCGGCCGTGGACGACCTCCGCGCCGGCGTCCGTCACCCGGACCAGAACGGCGCGGCGGTCGTCCGGGTCGGGACGGCGTTCCACCAGTCCCTCGCGCTCCAGGCGGGTGACGAGCTGGGTGACGGCCGGCTGGGTGATCTGCTCGGTCGCTGTCAGTGCGGTCAGCCGCATGGGGCCTTCGCGGGTCAGGGTGTGCAGGACGGACAGCGTGGTGAAACTGTGCTTGTCACGGGCCGGGAGCCGGATGTTGCTGCGGGTGAACTCCTCTACGACCGAGTTGAGTTCGGCGGCGTCGAAGTCCGGGCTGCGGTGTCCTGCCATGAGCCCGAATATATCAAGGACTTATCTAAACTGCTTATGCAATTCATGACCGGGCGGGCGGTTCCTGGCCCGGACCCCGGCTGTGGGTCTTCTGTGGAGGGCCCCGGATCAGCTCCTCGCCGAAGTGCGGCCCGGCCAGTGCGGCCCGGACTCGCCCCGGATGCCCACCCCGCGCACCGGCCACGGCTTCGGGCCGCGGGGTCGTCGACCACCAGTGCGGCCTTCGGGTTCGCCCGGAGGCCGCGCCGTAGGCGTGCGCGCCCGGCACCGCTGCGCGCGGTCATGGCGCCGGCCCCGCGCGCCTGCCGTGTCCCGCACATCGGCACATCGGCGCAACGGCTCAGGACTTCGGACGGCCGGGCGCCGGGCCGGGAACGGACCTCGGGCCGGCCTTCGGCCGGGCGCTCTTCAGCCCCGGAGCACCGCGCCCACCCAGGCACCGACCACCAGCAGGGACGCGAACAGTTCCACGAGCACCGGGTATCCGACGGCGCGCATGACCATGCGGGTCGAGGCCCAGCCGCCGCCGTGGCTGCCGAGCCGCGCCCGCTCCACCCCGTAGATCCCTCCGACGAACCCCACGATCCCGCCCACCACCGGCAGCAGGAAGAACCCGGCGATCCCGGCGATCCCTCCCACCGCGAGCGTCCGCGGCGGAGCGCCCGACTCGTGGTGGCGGCGGGCGGGGAGCAGCGGTTTGAGCGCCTGGTTGAGCAGGAGCAGCACGGTCGCGCCGATCAGTACGCCCCAGGCGAGCCTGGTCTTCTCGTCCAGCGCCCACCAGAGCACGGCCGCCCAGACGATCGCCTGCCCCGGCACGCCCGGCGCCAGCACACCGAGCAGGCCGAGCAGCATGACGAGGCCGACCAGAAGGAGCTGCCACACGCCCATCTGTCCAGAGTGCGGGACCCGGGCCGTCTTCGCAGGCCCGAGAGCCCGCCCGGGAGAGCACTCCCGCCGACCGGTCAGTGCCTGGCCACCCAGCCCCGTTCGTACGCATGCCAGCCGAGCTGCAGCCTGGTCGTCACGCCCGCCAGTTCCATCAGCCCCTTCACCCGGCGCTGCACCGTCCGCAGGCCCAGCTCCAGCTGTTTGGCGACGCTCGCGTCCGTCATCCCGGCGAGCAGCAGCGACAGCACCTGGAGATCCGTGGCGTCGGGGCTCGGCAGCCCCTGCTCCGACACCACCCCGTCCGCCCCGAGCCGCAGCGGCAGGGCTTCCCGCCACACCGCCTCGAAGAGCCCGGTCAGGGACTCCAGCAGCCCGCTCGCGTGCACGACCAGAGCCGCGGGTTCCGCGCCGCGCCCCGTCAGCGGCACCATCGCGACGGTGCGGTCCGCGACGACCAGCTTGGTCGGCACCGCCTCCACCACCCGGACCTGCTCCCCGCGCCCCAGCGCCGCCGACACCTCGGCGATCCCGGTGGGCAGCGCGAGCACCGCGCGCTCGATCACCACCCGGTACGTCACGCCGCGGGTCGCCGCCCGCTCCTCCGCCTCGTTGTCCATACCGGTGATCGCGATCGGATTCCCGGTCACCAGCGCGCACACCTCCTCGGCCGCACCGAGCCGGAGCTGCACGAAGCGGTGCGCCACGGCGCTGGTCCCGGTCACCACCTCGACCAGATCGTGCACCGCGGGCTCGGCCGCCTCCGCCCGGTACTCCTCCGTGAGCAGCGCCGCCGTCAGCTCCGCCTGCTCCAGCTCGTGCCGCTGCCGGGTGAGCAGCGCGCCCAGCGCGACCCCGGGCGGCGCCGCCACCCAGCGCCCCGTACGGGCCGACGACCGGGCGGCGAGCCCCTGGCGCTCCAGGCGGCGCAGCGCGCGCTCCGTGTCCGCCTCGGGAAGCGTCAGCCGGTGCGCGAGATCGGGGACCTCCGCGGCGCCGAGCGCGACGAGCGCGCGGTACGTCGACTCCTGTGCCTCGTCCAGACCAATGGCTCCCAGCACCCCTCCGCACCCCTCCCCGGACGCTTCGATTCCGCACCATCTCCCCGATCTTGCCCACTGGCTCGTGGCGGGAAGCGGCCACGGCGTAAACCCGCCGCACGCATCATCCCCCCACCCCTCGCCACTCTGCCAATGGGGCGCCACCACAGCACCACCAGCCTCCGGCAACACCGCTTTTGTGCAGGATTCGCCAGGGTGGGGCGATGTGTCCGATATCGCGTACGGTGCTGGGGGCGTTGGCCGCCGCCGGCCCCGCCGTCACCGTGATCGCGCCGTCCGGGGTCCGGCCGCAGGAGGACGTGGCGGGGAAGAGACCGCTGACCGGCAGCGAGGCCGCGGGGGAGAAGGGGGACAGGACGGTCACGGTCACCCTCGTCACCGGCGACGAGGTGCTGGTGAGCAGGGACGGACCGGGGCCGCCGACTGCACCGACCCGATGAGCGTCGCCGCCGGGCAACTCGCGCGGAACAAAGGCACGTTGTTCGTCGTCGCGGCGGGCAACACCGGCCCGTCCCCGAGCGCCGTCTCCCCGCCCGGCTACACGTCCGGCGGCTCACCGCCGTGAAGCTGTCGCACTCGTACGACGACGGTGAGATCCGGACCGATGCCAAGGTGGCCGGGCGGTCGGGCAGTTGGACGGCGGCCGTGAACCACGCGGGAGCGTCGGGCCGGCCGGTCACGCTGAAGACCGAACTGACGGACGCGAAGGGGAGTTCCGTCGCCCAGGTCGTGGCGCGCGCCCACGAGGTGCGTTGGCCGCGCGTCTGCCGAAAGCCGTCTACCGGGCATCCTTCCCGTGGGGGAGGGGACGCCCGGCGGGCTTCTTTTTCCCGATGCCCCGTTTTCGTACGGCCCGAGCGGTGGACAATAAGGGACATGAGCCAGCAGGGGGAGAGGCGCACCACCGACGAGGACCAGTGGTGGAGCCGGCTGTACGGCGACGGGACCGCCCCGGACACGGGCCCCGCGCCCACGGGCGACACCCTGGACGACCGTTTCGACTCCGCGGCGGGCACGGTGGCGCCCCCGTCCGCGCCACCGCCGCAGTCGCTCCCGGCCCCGCGCCTTCCGGAGCTGCCGCCTTCGTGGAGGCCGGGCCGGGCTCCCGCGGCGGACGACCGGCCTCCGCTCCCGCCGGCTCCACCGGTGCGGGACCCGGCTCCGGGTCCGCCGCAGGTACGGGAACCCGAACCGGCCCCGGCGGCGGAACAGCCGCTTCTGCCCGCACCGCCCCGGACCCGCCCTCACCTCCACAGCCTCCGCAGCCTCCACCGGCGGAGCCACTGCTTCCGCCGGTGGAGGGACCGCCCTCGGGACCGCCCTCGGGACCGCCCGAGGTACGGCAGCCGGAATCGCGGCCGGCGCAGGCACCCGCTTCACCGGCAGCCGTACCGGAACCACCGGCGCCGCCCGCTCCCGCCCGCCTGTCCGGGCCTCCCGCCACGGTCCGCCGGCGCGCCCCCTGGGAGCCGCCCGACGCACCCCGGGCACCGCGTGCCCCACGGAAGCCGGACCGGCCGCGGTCCGCGAACGACGCTCCGCCGGACGACCGGCGGCCCGGGTCCCCCACGTCTCCGCAGCCCGGGTCGCGGCCTGCGGCCCCGTACGCCGGAGGACCGACCGAGACCGCCCGGACCGGCAGCGGGGGAGACCGGGGCCGCCCCCGTGCCGGTTTCGTCGGGGACCGGCCGCCCACCTACGACGCCGACCCCACCGCCCTGCCCGCCGCGGACCCGCGCACACTCGACACCCTCGTCGCGGACACCGTGCTCGACGGTGCCCGGTACGGCACGTACACCCTGCGCGCCGCCTCCGTCCGCGGCGACTCCGCCCGCTACCGCGGCGAACCCCGCCGCGACGCGCTGCTCACCGCCCGCTTCGGCCGCGGCGAGGACGGGCTCGTCCTGGTCGCGGTGGCCGGCGGGGCCCGCGCCACCGAGCGCGCGCACCTGGCCGCCGCCGATGCCTGCCGCCGGATCGGTGAAGCGGTCGGCCGCAGCCACACCCGCCTCGCCGACGACATACGGGCGGCCCGCAGGAGCGATCTCAAGTCCGGCCTGCACCGCCTCACCGACCGCAGCTACGGCAAGCTGCGCGCCCGCGCGTCCGAACTCGGCCTGGAACCCGAGGAGTACACATCGAGCCTGCGCTGTCTCCTCCTCCCCACCGACCCCCGGTGCCGCACCAGGGTCTTCTTCGGGATCGGTGACGGAGGTCTGTTCCGGCTGCGCGGCGGCGCCTGGCAGGACATCGAACCCTCCGTCCCCGAACCCGCCGCCGTCACCGGCGGGCCCGTCCTCGGCTTCGGCTCGGCCCCGCCCGAGACCCCCGGGGGCGACCGCCTCACCGTGGACCTCGGCATTACGACGCCCCCGCCCCCGTACGCCGAAAGCAAGCTCCCGCCCGCCGAGCCCTTCCGCTTCCGGGCCTCGGTGGCCCGCCCGGGCGACACCCTCCTCCTGTGCACCGACGGCCTCGCCGGCCCCCTGCGCGGCGAGCCCGCCCTCGCCGGGGAACTCGCCGAACGCTGGTCACCCGCCGAACCTCCCGGCCTCGCCGAGTACCTCATGGACACCTGCCTGAGGGTGAAGGGGTACGCCGACGACCGGACGGCGGTGGCGGTCTGGGAGGCGTGACGGCGTCATCCGGCCCCCGGCATGTGCCTGCCACCGCCCGGCCGGCAAATGGAGCGGACATGAGTGCTATCGCGCGAGCGGGGCATGCATCCCGTGAACCTGTTCGAGAGAAAGGGCCGATCCGACGTGCGGGTGGGGGCTATGACAGGGCAACAGGCGGGCGGCCGCGGTGCCGCCGCGCGAGGGCCGTCGCAAGCACCGGAGGAGGGAAAGGGGGCACTCATTCATCTGCGGCGCAGATTGCGGCATGCGGATCTCACAGCGGTTCCGGAGGTGCGGCACGCTCTGCGCGACCTGCTGCGGCACCGGGAGGCCCACGAAGACCACCGGGGTGACCGGGACGACCGGTGCGACCGGGACTGTACGGACGTCGCCGAGCTTCTGACCACCGAGCTGGTGACCAACGCCCTGGTCCACACGGAACACGACGCGGAGGTCACGGCCACCGTCGCCGCCTCCAGGCTCCGGGTCGAGGTGCGGGACCTCGCCGCCCGCCACCCGCAGCTGCACGTACCGATCGCCGACGACGGTACGCACGGCAGGGGCCTCTTCCTGGTGCAGGCACTCGCGGACGCGTGGGGCGTAAGGGCGCACGGCGTGGGAAAAGTGGTCTGGTTCGAACTCGAACTGGACGGCGGGCCGGTGTGACCGCCCGGCCCGCCGCCGCGGTTCAGCCGAATTGCTGTTCGAGGTCCTTGAGCTTGCGTTCGAGGGAGTCGAGCCGCGGCAGAGCCTGTGTGTCGTCCTCGGCGGTGAGGTCGACGGTCGTCACGCCCTCAGCACCTTTCACGGCCTGAAGGGAGGGCCTTGGTCGAAGCGGCAGTTGTCCGGGCTCTGCTATGGCAGGCTCCGCGACCGCTTGCGGCGGTGCGGAGCCCTGGGCGGGTGCGAGGGTCGGGATCTCGACCTGCCGGCCGCCGCCACGGCCGCGCCATGCCCTGTGCTGCCGGTTGATGGCCTTCAACCGGGCGCGTTCCAGCTTCTGGTGGTCGCGCCGGCGAATGCGGTTCTGCTCCTTCTCGCGTGCGTCCTCGCGTACTTCCTCGACCGCCTCGTCCAGCGTGCGCACACCTTCCAGGAGCATCAGCGACCAGGCGCCGAAGGTCTCCCTGGGTGCCCTCAGCCACCGTACGATCCGGATCTGCGGCAACGGGCGCGGCACCAGGCCCTGTTCGCGCAGCGCGGCCCTGCGGGTCTGCTTCAGCGCGCGGTCGAACAGCACCGCGGCCGACAGCGACATCCCGGCGAAGAACTGCGGGGCGCCCGCGTGGCCCAGGCCCCGGGGCGCGTGGACCCAGTTGAACCAGGCGGCCGCACCGGCGAACGTCCACACCAGCAGGCGCGAACCGAGGGCCGCGTCACCGTGGCTGGCCTCGCGCACCGCGAGCACCGAGCAGAACATGGCGGCGCCGTCGAGGCCGAAGGGGACGAGGTACTCCCAGCCGCCGGAGAGGTTGAGGTTCTGCCGGCCGAAACCGACCAGGCCGTGGAAGGAGAGTGCGGCGGCGACCGCCGCGCAGCAGAAGAGCAGCAGGTACGAAGCGATCCCGTAGACCGCTTCCTTGCGCCTGCGCCGTTCCTCGGTACGTTCCCAGGAGTTGTCGGCCGCGGCCCTGCCGCCGGCGCGCTTGCCGCGCGCGAGCACCGCGACCGCCGCCAGGACCCCCGCGAGCATCACGCCACCCGGAAGCAGCCAGTCCAGCGATATGTCGGTCAGTCTCATGCGGTGTCCCTTGCATCGCGGTAGGGCGTTTCGGGCGCCATATTGGCGGAATCGAAGTGCCCCGAAGAGGCTTTCGGTGCAAGAGAACGCCAAGGGGGTTCCCGGGCATGCGAATAGGCGCGATCCGGTCGAACCGCCGTGCTGAAGAGGCGAATTGTGTTCGATTTATGCCACCCGTCCGGGTGGCGTGCCGTCAGGCGGTGGCGACCGCGGACGCCGCTGTCGCCGCGGCTTCCTCGCTCAGCTTCCGTATGCGCTCGGCGTCGCACGTACGGGGGCACGTCACGCAGGTGTCCTCGGGGCGCAGCGTGTAGAAGAGGCAGCAGCTCGCCCGGTCGCGGGTCGGCAGCGCTTCGCCGTTCGGCCCGGTCAGCTCGCGGAAGCCGGCCGTGCCCGCGTACGGCTTGGTCGTGCCCGGCAGCAGCTCCTCCAGCTCCCGCATGGCGCGCCGCTCGTCCCCGAGCAGGTGCGCGATGTACCAGAGCCCTTCCACGATCTCGTCCGTCGCCATGCCCCACAGTGCGCGCTTCCCGCGCCGCATCCGGGGTCCGAAGCCGTCGAGCACCGGCCCGAGGTGTTCGGCGACGGCGTCCCGCACCTCGGCGCGCAGGGCCTCCTCGTCCGGTACGACGCGGGCGCCGGGCAGAGCGGCGGCCGGGTCGCCCGGCAGGCAGGCGAATTCCCGCACGCGTACGGTCATGCGGCCCAGGGACCGCTGGAAGGCGACGTCCTCGACGGGCACGCGGGGCACCCGGCGGTCCAGGAACCACGGCACGGTGACCAGCAGACAGGCGGGCCAGGCGTACCGGTGCAGACCGAAGCTCGCGACGACGTCGGGGCGGGCCTGCTGTCCGTAGTCGCGCAGGACCTGCGCGTTGTCCCAGGCGAGGAAGGCGTCGAGCGCGTCGCCGCCGGCCGCCAGCTCCGCCGAGCCCACCCAGCCGCTCCCGCGGGGCGCCTGCTCGCCGTCGTCCAGTTCGGTGACGCGCAGTCCGGAGAAGACCTCCGTGAGGCGGGCGTACGAAACCGCGACGGGGGAAGCGGTGACGCCGGGGGCAAGCGTGTAAACGGTCATGCAGGGGACCACCGAATCGCGATCGTTTGCAGGTAAGCCTTACCTTACCCGATCTTCTCTGTATTTGAACTGTCCCCCCGGCCGCTTATCGTGCATACGGGACACGCACCGGAGGGACCCCCATGGAGCAGGCCAGACCGCGCGAGGCCGCGTACGGGCGGATACCTGCCGTCCGCGCCCCGGAGCAGGCCCGCGGCGCACACACGCACAGCGGGCCCCCGGCCCCCCGCCCCGTCCGGCGCCACTCGGTCCGGGGCCAGATTCTCGACGCCCTGCGCACGGCCCTGGTCACCGGCGAGCTGGCCCCCGGCGAGGTCTACTCGGGCCCCGCGCTCGGCGCCCGCTTCGGTGTCTCGGCGACCCCGGTCCGCGAGGCGATGCAGCAGCTGGCGCTGGAGGGCGCGGTGGAGGTCGTACCGAACCGCGGCTTCCGCGTCACGGTCCGCAGCGCGGTGGAACTGGCCGAGCTGGCGGAAGTGCGGTCCCTGATCGAAGTGCCGGTCATGCTCCGCCTGGCCCTCACGGTCCCGGCCGGCCGCTGGTGCGAGCTGCGCCCCCTGGCGGAAGCCACCACGGCGGCGGCGGCGACGGGCAACCGGGCGGCGTACGCCGAATCGGACCGCGCCTTCCACCGCGCGATCCTCTCCCTCTCCGGAAACCACCAGCTGGTCACCGTCGCCGACGACCTCCACCGCCGTTCCCAGTGGCCCCTGCTCACGGGCGACCCGCTGGGCCGCCGGGCGGACCTCCTGGCGGACGCCGCGGAACACCTGGCCCTGCTGGACGCCCTGGCGGCGCAGGACCTGACGGTGGTCCAGTCCCTGGTCCGCGAACACTTCGCGGGCGCGGACCGCTGAGGTACGGACCCTTTCAGGCCGCTTCCGGGACGACGACCGCCCGGCCGTTGATCTCGCCGGCGTGCAGGCGTTCGTACGCCAGGGGGGCGTCGTCGATGCCGTACGTCTCCACGTGCACGTCGACCGCGCCCGCGCGGGCCAGGTCCAGGACCTCGATCAGTTCGGAGCGCGAACCCCAGTAGGGGGAGCTCACCGAGGTCTCGTACGGGAGGCTGCCGAACCCCACCGGGAGCGTGCCGCCGCCGATGCCCACGATCGCCACGTCGGACTCGGTCCCCGCCACCGCGCCCGCCGTCGCCAGGGTGGGGGCCGCCCCCACGAAGTCGAAGACCGCCGTCGCGCCCAGGCCGCCCGTCAGCTCGCGGACCTCCGCCGCCGCGTTCGCGTCCGAGAGCACCGCCTCGTGCGCGCCGACCGCGCGGGCCAGGGAGAGCTTGTCCTCGGTGACGTCCAGGGCGATCACGCGGGCCGTCGTCATGGCGCGCAGCAGCTGGATCGCCACGTGGCCGAGGCCGCCCGTACCGATGACCACGGCGGTCGAACCCGGCACCAGCTTCGGCAGCGAGCGCTTGATCGCGTGGTACGGCGTCAGGCCCGCGTCGGTGAGCGGGACCGACGTGACCGGTTCGAGGCCGTCGAGCGGCACCAGGTGGCGCGGACTGTCGACGATCATGTACTCGGCGATCGCGCCGGGGGCGCCGAGTCCGGGCGGGAAGATGCCGAGCCGGGCCGCCCGCAGGCAGTAGTTCTCCTTGCCCTCGGCGCACTTGGCGCAGGTCCCGCAGCCCCAGGGGCCGTACACGGCGACCGGATCCCCCACGGCCGGGCCGGTGGCACCGTCGCCGAGTGCGGCGACGGTGCCGGCGCCCTCGTGGCCGAGGGTGAGGGGCAGCGGGAAGCCCAGGCTGCCGGCGGGCATGCCCATCACGGCGATGTCGGAGTGGCAGACGCCCGCCGCGGTGACCTTCAGCAGCACCTGGCCGGGGGCCGGCTCGGGCGTGGGGACGGTGACCACCTCGGGAGCGGCGCCGATGGCGCGGTACTGGACGGCCTTCATGTCTGCTCCTCGGGCTGCTGGACCGGTTCCGCCTCGTCGTACAGCCAGTCCAGCAGGCCGGGGGGCGGGACGCGAGCGGAGGGCTCCCGGCCCCTCACCGGGCCGGCCGGGCGAACCGGCCCGGCCGGGCGAACCCCGGCCCGCCGACCGGGCCGGGGCCCGCCGCTCTACGCCGCCGCAGGTGGTGAGAGCTGCGCCGCCAGCCAGGTCGGTACGCCGTCCAGCAGCCGGAACAGGCGGCCCGCCTCCGCCCGCAGGCGTGTCGCCTCGGGCTCCGGTTCCGCTTCTGCCAGGGCGGCCAGGGCCGGGGCCGTGCCCACCAGGTAGCCCAGTTCCTCCCGTATCCGCAGCGACTCGGCGAAGCCGTGTCTCGCGTCCGCCAACTCGCCCTCGCGCAGGGACAGTCCGGCCAGGTGGCGCCAGGTGAACGACAGCAGCAGCGTCTCGCCGTGCGCCGTGGCGCCCGCGTGGGCGCGACGGTAGGCGGCACGGGCCGACTGCGGGGAGTCGGAGAGGTGCTCCGCGATCAGGCCGCGGCGGAAGTCCAGCAGGGGACGCCCCGGCGCCGTGGGGGCGAGCAGCGCGGCCGCCCTGCCGAGCGCGGAACGCGCCTCGTCGGCGCGGTCGCGGACGCCGAGCACCGTCGACGCGTACGCGAGGTGACCGCGTTCGCAGGCCGCCGCACCCCGCTCGTCGTCGCTCCGGGCCGCCGCCTCCGCGGTACGCAGGGCGTCCTCCGCCTCCGCCCAGCCCTCCGTGGTGAACAGGCAGCGCTCGACGAGCAGCGAGGCCCGCTGGAGCGCGGCGGCAGGGGCCGCGGCGGCACCCGCGTGTGGTTCGAGCAGGGCCGCGGCGTCGGTCCAGCAGCCGCGCGAGCGCAGCCGCCATACCGCGGTCTGGAGTGGGCTTCCGTCATCTGCGGTCGTTCCGGAACCAGACATGGCGGTATGCGCCACATTGCCCTCCCCGAGCAGCACGTCATCGAGCTGTGAGTACCGGTCGTGCGGTAGTGGGCGAATCTCAGCACGGAATGGCACCCCGGGCCAAGGGGTCAGGTGAACGAATTCACAATCGGCCGGCCGGGGCGGCCGGTGGGCCGGGAGCGGCGGCCGTCACCGGCTTCACCCGTTCGGGGTACCCGGACAACTCGGTATCGGCCGGGACCGTCCGCTGGCCCCCGCTCGCGGTCAGGGCGGAGGAGTCCCCCGCCCGGGTGCGCTAGCTCATCCTCAGGGCGAGGAAGAAGTCCAGCTTGTCCTCGAGACGCGACAGGTCACGGCCCGTCAGTTGCTCGATCCGGCCCACCCGGTAGCGCAAGGTGTTCACGTGCAGATGCAGCCGGGCCGCACAGCGCGTCCAAGAACCGTCGCAGTCGAGGAACGCTTCGAGGGTGGGGATCAGTTCCGCCCGGTGCCGCCGGTCGTAGTCCCGCAGCGGATCCAGCAGCCGCGCCGTGAACGCCCTGCGCACGTCGTCGGGCACGAACGGCAGCAGCAGCACGTGCGACGCCAGCTCGTGGTGGCCCGCCGCGCAGACCCGGCCGGGGCGCGCCGCCGCGACCCGGCGGGCGTGCCGGGCCTCCTCCAGCGCACCTCGCAGCCCCTCCGCCGAGTGCACGGCCGCGCTGACACCCAGTGTCAGCCGCCCGTCCTCGGCCAGACCGCCCGAGAGCGGCTCGCGCACCGCTTCGAGGAGTACGTCGGCGTGCAGGCCCGTACGGGAGCCGGGCGCGCCCTCGCCGCCCTCCCCGTCCTTGTCCGCGCCGCCGTCCCCGTCCGGCGCGGAGGCCGGCAGCGGTACGAGCGCGATCGCCTCGTCGCCCGCGTGCGCCACCGCGATCCGGTCCGAGGAGTCGGAGCCCGTCACCGCCGGGTCGACCAGGATCTCCTCCAGCAGTGTCTGCGCGACGGGCCCGGCCTGGATCGCCGCGGCCGGGCCGCCGGCACCGCCCGCCCCGCCGGGCCCCCCTTCCTGCCAGTCCACCCGTGCCACGACCACCTGCCAGTGCGGCGCCGAGCCGAGGCCCGGCAGCAGCACCGGGGCGGCGACCCGCAGGCGTGCCGCGATCTCGGCCGGGGCCGCGCCCGCCTGGACCAGTTCCAGGACCTCCTGGGCGAGGCGGCGCCGTACCGTACGGGCCGCGTCACGCCGGTCGCGTTCGACGGCGATCAGCTGGGTCACTCCCTGGAGCAGGTCGAGGCGGGCGGCGGGCCAGTCGCCCGCGTCCGCCTCCACGGCCAGCAGCCAGTCGGAGAGCACGCTCTCGCGCACGTCGCGGGACGCGGCGGCAGCGGTGGTGCCGCGGCCGCCGCCCCTGACCGGGAACAGCGAGTACGTCGTCCCCCGCACGGCGGCCCGGTGCGGCGCCCGGCGGCCGGTGCGGCTCGCGGCCAGGTGCTCGCCCGCGAGCGCGGCCCCCACGGCCGGCGGCAGCGGGTTGCCGGCGCCCGCGATCTGGCGGCCGGTGGGCGAGAGCACCCAGGCGCGCAGGTCCAGGTCGGACGTGAGCAGGTCGAGCACCACCTCGGGACCGCCGCCCGTCGGGCCCGACGTCATCAGCCTGCGGTGCCGGTCGACGACGGCCGCCAGGTCGCCGGCCCGCTCGCCGGACACCTGGCGCACCACGTACTCGGTGATGGTCGCGAAGGCGACGGCCTCGCTGACCGCGAAGAGCGGCAGCCGGTGGCGCACGCACGCTTCGACCAGATCGCTCGGGATGGCGCCGAGCTCGGCCTCGCCCGCCGCCAGGCCGACGACGCCGGCACCCGCCAGGATGCGGACGAAGGGCTCGGAGTCCTCGGCGGAGCGCCGCCACGCCAGACCGGTGAGCACCAGTTCGCCGCCGGACAGATAGCGGCTGGGGTCCCGCAGGTCCGTGGTCATCACACCGCGCACGGTGCGGTCGAGCTCGTCCTCGCCGCCGAGGAGCCGCAGGCCCAGCGCGTCGGTCTCCAGCAGTGAGCGCAGCCGCATGGGTCGCCGCCGATCTGTCTCTCGTTGTTGCCAGTGGGGATGTGTGTGCCGATGGGTTTGTGGTTTCCCGAAGAAAACCGTGGGGCCACCGGGCCCCGCCTTTCGTTCGAATCTACAAGACGCGAGCGGCCACCAGCCAACTCCTTCATGGTTTCGGTGACTGCACCGGGCGGAGGCCCGGCTTGTGTACTGGGGCCAAGCCACGTGAACAGCAGATGAACGCCCCAGAGCGGCCCGGAACTGCTCGGAGCGACCAGGTCGACAGCCGGCGGTTGGCCGTCTCCAGCCCCCGCGACACGCGAACCACCCGATTGAGAAGAAGAGAGCCTCATGGACTTCCTTCGCCCCGCCAGCTGGGAGGAGGCGCTCGCCGCCAAGGCCGAGCACCCCACGGCTGTGCCTATCGCGGGCGGCACAGATGTCATGGTCGAGATCAACTTCGACCACCGCCGTCCCGAGTACCTCCTGGACCTGAACCGCATCGGCGAACTGCGCGAGTGGGAGGTGGGCGAGGAGACCGTACAGCTCGGTGCCTCCGTCCCGTACACCCGGATCATGGACCACCTGCGGGCGGAGCTGCCGGGCCTCGCGCTCGCCGCCCACACCGTCGGATCGCCCCAGATCCGCAACCGCGGCTCGGTCGGCGGAAACCTCGGTGCCGCTTCCCCCGCCGGTGACTCGCACCCCGCCCTGCTGTCGGCGGGCGCCGAGGTCGAGGCCGAGTCGGTGCGCGGTACGCGCCTCATCCCGGTCGAGGAGTTCTACACCGGTGTGAAGCGCAACGCGCTGGAGCCGGACGAGCTGATCAAGCGCGTCCACGTCAAGAAGGCCGACGGGCCGCAGCAGTTCTCCAAGGTCGGCACCCGCAACGCCATGGTCATCGCGGTCTGCGCCTTCGGCATCGCGCTGCACCCCCAGACCCGCACGGTCAAGACCGGCATCGGTTCGGCCGCCCCCACCCCGCTGCGGGCCCGCGCCGCCGAGGACTTCCTGAACGCCGCGCTCGAAGAGGGCGGCTTCTGGGAGAGCGGCAAGATCATCACCCCGTCGATCGCCAAGCAGTTCGCGGAGCTCGCCTCCGGCGCCTGCAACCCGATCGACGACGTGCGCGGCACCGCGAAGTACCGCCGTCACGCGGTCGGCATCATGGCCCGCCGCACGCTGGGCTGGACCTGGGAGCAGTACCGCGGCACCGCCCGCACGCTTGAAGGAGCTGCATAGCAATGCGCGTGAATTTCACGGTCAACGGCCGTAAGCAGGAAGCCGACGACGTCTGGGAGGGCGAGAGCCTGCTCTACGTCCTGCGTGAGCGCATGGGTCTGCCCGGTTCCAAGAACGCCTGCGAGCAGGGCGAGTGCGGTTCCTGTACGGTCCGCCTCGACGGCGTCCCCGTCTGCGCCTGCCTCGTCGCCGCCGGCCAGGTCGAGGGCCGCGAGGTCGTCACGGTCGAGGGCCTCGCCGACTTCGCCAAGCAGCGCGAAGAGGGCTGTGCGGCCGGTGCCTGCGGCTCCGGCGGTACGTCGCTCCAGGCCGCCCGGCAGTGGCAGGCCAAGGGAACGGACTCGCAGACCGGTGAGGGCGAGGAGCTCGCCCCGATCCAGCAGGCGTTCATCGAGGCCGGCGCCGTGCAGTGCGGTTTCTGCACCCCGGGTCTGCTGGTCGCGGCCGACGAGCTCCTGGAGCGCAACGCCGAACCGTCCGACGCGGACATCCGCGAGGCGCTCTCGGGCAACCTGTGCCGCTGCACCGGTTACGAGAAGATCCTGGACGCGGTGCGGCTTGCCGCGGCTCGTCAGGACCGTCAGGGAAGCGGGGTCTGATCATGGGCGTCACAGGTACCCCCACCAGCATCAACCAGGGGTCGAAGACCAGGGGCGGCATCGGTGAGTCCACCCTCCGCCCCGACGGCACCCTCAAGGTCACCGGCGAGTTCGCGTACTCCTCGGACATGTGGCACGAGGACATGCTCTGGGGCCACACGCTGCGCTCCACCACCGCGCACGCCGAGATCCGGTCGATCGACACGTCCGAGGCGCTCGCCGTGCCCGGCGTCTACGCCGTGCTGACGTACGACGACCTGCCCACCGAGGTGAAGAACTACGGCCTGGAGATCCAGGACACCCCCGTCCTCGCCCACGGCAAGGTCCGCCACCACGGCGAGCCGGTGGCCGTCGTCGCCGCCGACCACCCGGAGACGGCCCGCCGCGCCGCCGCCAAGATCAGGATCGACTACGCCGAGCTCCCCGTCATCACCGACGAGGCGTCGGCGACGGCGCCCGACGCGCTGCTGATCCACGAGGGCCGCGACGACCACCACATCGGTCACGTCCCGCACCCGAACATCGTGCACCGTCAGCCGATCGTCCGCGGCAACGCCGACGAGGCCGCCGAGCGGGCCGACGTCATCGTCTCCGGCGAGTACGTCTTCGGCATGCAGGATCAGGCGTTCCTCGGCCCCGAGTCCGGCATGGCCGTACCCGGTGAGGACGGCGGCGTCGACCTGTACGTCGCCACCCAGTGGCTGCACTCGGACCTCAAGCAGATCGCCCCCGTCCTCGGCCTGCCCGAGGAGAAGGTCCGCATGACGCTCTCCGGCGTCGGCGGCGCCTTCGGCGGCCGCGAGGACATCTCGATGCAGATCCACGCCTGCCTCCTCGCCCTCCGTACGGGCAAGCCGGTCAAGATGGTCTACAACCGGTTCGAGTCCTTCTTCGGCCACGTCCACCGCCACCCGGCGAAGCTCTGGTACGAGCACGGCGCGACCAAGGACGGCAAACTCACGCACATGAAGTGCCGGATCGTGCTGGACGGCGGCGCCTACGCGTCCGCCTCCCCGGCGGTCGTCGGCAACGCCTCGTCGCTGAGCGTCGGCCCGTACGTCGTCGAGGACGTCGACATCGAGGCGATCGCGCTCTACACCAACAACCCGCCCTGCGGTGCCATGCGCGGCTTCGGCGCGGTCCAGGCGTGCTTCGCCTACGAGGCGCAGATGGACAAGCTCGCGGCGAGGCTCGACATGGACCCGGTGGAGTTCCGCCGGCTCAACGCCATGGAGCAGGGCACGCTCCTGCCGACCGGCCAGCCGTGCGACTCCCCGGCGCCCGTCGCCGAGCTGCTGCGCCGCGTCAAGGCCATGCCGCTGCCGCCCGAGCAGCAGTGGCTGGCCGCCGGCGAGCAGGCCGACGTACGCGCCCTGCCCGGCGGTCTGTCGAACACCACGCACGGCGAAGGCGTCGTACGCGGTATCGGCTACGCGGTCGGCATCAAGAACGTCGGCTTCTCCGAGGGCTTCGACGACTACTCCACCGCGCGGGTGCGCATGGAGGTCATCAACGGCGAGCCGGTCGCCACCGTGCACACCGCGATGGCGGAGGTCGGCCAGGGCGGCGTCACCGTCCACGCGCAGATCGCCCGCACCGAGCTGGGCGTCGCCCGGGTGACGATCCACCCGGCGGACACCCGGGTCGGCTCGGCGGGCTCCACGTCCGCGTCCCGCCAGACGTACGTCACCGGCGGCGCGGTCAAGAACACCTGCGAGAACGTCCGCGAGAAGGTCCTGGAGATCGGACGGGCCAAGTTCGGCTCGTACCACCCCGCCTGGGCCACCGCCGAGCTGCTGCTCGAAGGCGGCAAGGTCGTCACCGACGGCGGCGAGGTACTGGCCGACCTGGTCGACGTACTGGAGGACGAGGCGGTCGACCTGGAGCTGGAGTGGCGCCACCGGCCCACCGAGGCGTTCGACCTGCGCACGGGTCAGGGCAACGGCCACGTCCAGTACTCGTTCGCCGCGCACCGCGCGGTCGTCGAGGTGGACACCGAGCTCGGCCTGGTGAAGGTCGTCGAGCTGGCCTGCGCGCAGGACGTCGGCAAGGCGCTCAACCCGCTGTCCGTCGTCGGCCAGATCCAGGGTGGCACCACCCAGGGCCTGGGCGTCGCGGTCATGGAGGAGATCATCGTCGACCCGAAGACCGCGAAGGTGCGCAACCCCTCCTTCACGGACTACCTGATCCCCACCATCCTCGACACGCCGACCATCCCCGTCGACGTGCTCGAGCTCGCCGACGAGCACGCGCCGTACGGCCTGCGCGGCATCGGTGAGGCACCCACCCTCTCGTCGACCCCGGCCGTCCTCGCGGCGATCCGGAACGCGACGGGTCTGGAACTCAACAGGACGCCGGTGCGCCCCGAGCACCTCACGGGCACCTGATCGCCCGAGTTCCGCCGGAAAGCTCCCCGGGCGGTGCCGTGCCTCCAAGGAACGTCACACTTCCCCGCCTGTCACCGCCCGGGGTCCCCACGTACCGCATCGCTCGCGGTCCTCGCACTACCCGCTTTTTTCACTCAGCCGGTTTTGCCCCAGTTCGCCTCGGGCCGTCCCCCGGGTCGTGCAGCCCTCGCACCATCCCAAATCCCGCGTTTCCAGTCTTCATGCGGGTGCCCCTTTGAACCTTGGGAGACAGGCACCATGACCCAGCAGTCCACAGAGCCGGCGACCACGGCGGAGGGCGCCGGCGCGGGAACGCGCCAGCCCGCCGGTCGGTCGTGGCTCGACCGCTACTTCCACATAACGCGCAGAGGGTCCACGGTCGCCCGTGAGGTCCGCGGCGGCATCACCACCTTCATGGCGATGGCGTACATCATCCTGCTGAACCCGGTGATCCTCTCGGTCCCCGATGTTGCGGGCAACAGGCTCGACGGCAATCAGCTGACCACCGCGACCGTCGCCGCCGCCGCCGTGACCACCATCGTGATGGGCTTCGTCGGCAACGTGCCGCTCGCGCTCGCGGCGGGTCTCAGCGTCTCCGCCGTCATGGCCTTCCAGGTCGCCCCGGAGATGACCTGGGGCAACGCGATGGCCATGTGCGTCATCTACGGCCTCGTGATCATCCTGCTCGTCGTCACCGGCCTGCGGGAGCTCATTATGAACGCCATCCCGCTGGCCCTGAAGCACGCCATCACCATGGGCATCGGCCTGTTCGTCTGCCTCATCGGCCTGGTGCAGGCCGGCTTCGTCACCTCCATGCCCGGAGAGGGCGGCATCGCCGGCGCCAAGCCGATCCAGCTCGGCACGAGCGACATGCTCACCGGCTGGCCGGTGCTGTGCTTCTCCTTCACCGTTCTGCTGATCTTCCTCCTCCAGGTGCGCAAGGTACCCGGCGCGATCCTCATCGGCATCGTCGGCGGCACCGTCCTCGCCGCGCTGGTCCACCAGCTCGCCGGCCTCGACCAGAAGGCCTGGGGCCTGAACGCCCCCGAGCTCGCCGGCGGCATCGTCAGCACGCCGGACTTCGGCCTCTTCGGCAGCGTCTCCTTCGACGGCATCGGCAGCATCGGCGGCATCACCGTCGGCGTCATCGTCTTCACCCTGGTGCTGGCGGGCTTCTTCGACGCCATGGGAACCATCATCGGCATCGGCCAGCAGGCCAACCTCGCCGACAGGGACGGCAGGATGCCCGGCCTCAACAGGGCCCTGGCCGTCGACGGCGCGGGCGGCGCGATCGGCGGTCTCGCCGGCGCCTCCGGGCAGACGGTGTTCGTCGAGTCCACCGCGGGCGTCGGCGACGGCGCGCGGACCGGCTTCGCCAGTGTGGTCACCGGCCTCGCCTTCACGCTCTGCCTCTTCTTCACCCCGCTGGCCCAGCTCATCCCGACCCAGGTGGCCGCCGCCGCGCTGGTCGTCATCGGCGCGATGATGCTGACCAACGCCAAGCACATCGACTGGGACGACACGGCGACCTCCATCCCGGTCTTCCTGACCACCGTGCTGATGCCGTTCACGTACTCCATCACCGCGGGCATCGCGGCCGGTGTCATCGCCCACGTGCTGATCAGGACGGCGCAGGGCAGGGTGCGGGAAGTGGGCTGGCTGATGTGGGTACTGGCCGCCGTCTTCCTCGCCTACTTCGCACTCCACCCCATCGAGGGCTGGCTGGGCGTCAAGTAGCGCCCCGCCCCTCCCACACACCCCGTAAGGAGACAGTCATGCTGGACATCGCCGAAGAACTCGACCGGTGGGTCGAGCAAGGACGCGACTTCGCCGTCGCCACGGTCGTGGCGACGAACGGCAGCTCGCCCCGGGAGCCCGGAGCGGCCCTGGCGGTCGACTCCGAGGGCACGGCGATCGGCTCCGTCTCCGGCGGGTGTGTGGAGGGCGCGGTGTACGAGCTGTGCCGACAGGCTCTCCAGGACGGCCGGGCCGTCCTGGAGAGCTTCGGCTACAGCGACGAGGACGCGTTCGCCGTGGGCCTGACCTGCGGCGGCGTGATCGACATCCTCGTCACCCCGGTACGCGCGGACTCTCCCGCCAGGGAGGTGTTCGCGGCCGCGCTGGCCACCGCCGCGCGTGGGGGCGCGGCGGCGGTCGCGCGGATCACGGACGGGCCGGCCGAAGTCATGGGCCGCGCCCTGCTCGTACGCCCCGACGGTTCGCACGACGGCTCGTCCGCCTGTGAAGGAAGCCTCGGCGGGCACCCGGAGCTGGACCGTACGGCGGCGGGCGAGGCCCGCGCCATGCTCGACGCGGGACGCACCGGCACCGTCCTCATCGGCGAGGACGGCTCGCGCTGCGGCCGGCCGCTGACGCTCCTCGTCGAGTCGAGCGTCCCGGCCCCCCGCATGATCGTCTTCGGCGCCGTCGACTTCGCCGCCGCGCTGGTGCGCGTCGGCAAGTTCCTGGACTACCACGTGACCGTGTGCGACGCCCGGCCCGTCTTCGCCACCGCCACGCGCTTCCCCGAGGCCGACGAGGTCGTCGTCGAGTGGCCGCACCGTTACCTGGAGTCGACCGAGGTCGACGGCCGTACGGTGCTCTGCGTCCTCACCCACGACGCCAAGTTCGACGTCCCGCTGCTGGAACTGGCGCTGCGCCTGCCGGTCGCGTACGTCGGCGCGATGGGCTCCCGCCGCACCCACGAGGACCGCAACAGGAGGCTGCGCGAGGTCGGCGTCACCGAGCTCGAACTGGCCCGTCTGCGCAGCCCCGTCGGCCTCGACCTCGGCGCCCGTACGCCCGAGGAGACCGCCCTGTCCATCGCCGCGGAGATCGTCGCGTCCCGGCGCGGCGGCACCGGCGTCTCCCTCACCGGCGCGCACACCCCGATCCACCACGAGGGCCCCCGGGAACCGGCCGGGCGGATAGGTTCCGTCGCCTGACCGTGGTACGGGCATAGAGTGTCCGGCGTGAGTGATCTTCGCCGGGCCAGGGTCCGGACCCGCGTACGCGCGGCCGTGGCCGCGGGCCTGACCCTGTGCGCGGGGCTCGGCGTCCGGGCCGTGGCGGACGGCGACATCGCCAAGTACGCGGGGGACGCGCTCTACACCGTCCTGCTGTGCGCGCTCGTCCTGCTCCTCGCGCCCGCGACCCGCCCGCCGGTGGCCGCCGCCGTCGCACTGGGGCTCAGCTGGGCGGTCGAGTGCGCCCAGCTCACCGGAGTACCCGCGGAGCTGGCCGAACGCAGTACGGCCGCCCGGCTGGTGCTCGGCTCGACCTTCAACGCGCCCGACCTGCTCTGGTACGCCGCCGGCGCGGGCCTCTTCCTGCTCATATGCGCCGTGGTGCCCCGGCCGAGCGGCCCGCGCCACGCGTCGTGACGTGAGGCGCGGGAGCGCTCCCTGTCCCCACCTCTCGCGAGCCAGGAGCGACCCCGTGCGCAGCAGAAGACCCACCCTCCCGTCCCTGACCGTCCTGACCGCGGTACCCCTCACCCTGACCGGCCTGGCAGCGGCGCTTTTCCTGGGCGCGCTGTCCGCCGGCGCGACCGACGACCCGGCCGGCCCGGACGGTTCCGCCGCCACCCGTCTGTACGCCCCCGACGCCAACCCGGCGGCGTACCGCCAGGCCGACGAACTGGACCGCGGCAAGCAGTCGCGCGAGGCTGCCGGGCTCCGGGCCATGGCCCGCACCCCGCACGCCGTCTGGCTGGCCGGCCGCACCCCGGGGGAGGTCAGGGACGAGACGCGCGACGTCGTCCGCGACGCCGCCCGGGACAAGGCGACGCCCACGCTGGTGCTCTACCACGTCCCGGGCCGGGACTGCTCCCTGTACTCGGCGGGCGGCCTGCGCGACAGCGCCGAGTACCGGGAGTGGATCGGCGGTGTGGCGAAGGGCATCGGCGACAGCCGCGCGCTCGTCGTCCTCGAACCCGACGCGCTCGCCCTGGTGCCCTCCGACTGCCCCGACGGCGGCGCCGAGGACACCGAGGGGGCGAAGGAGGCCAGGACGGCCGCGCGCTACGCCCAGATCACCGACGCCGTCACCACCCTCGCCGCGCTGCCCCGCACCAAGGTGTACGTCGACGCCGGGCACCCCTCCTGGCACACCGTGGACAGCATCGTGCCCCGGCTGGTCAAGGGTGGTGTCGCACGTGCCGCGGGCTTCTCCGTGAACGTCGCCAACCACAGCACCGACAGCACGAACGCCTGGTACGGCAAGCTCATCTCCTCCTGCCTGGCCTACGTCGACAAGGGCGGCAAGGCGTCCGACTGCCCCAGCCAGTCGTGGCCGAGGGCCGACGCCCAGAACTGGCTCGACCGTCATGTGGGCGTCCCCGACCCGGCCCGTATGAAGCACTTCGTCACCGACACCAGCCGCAACGGCCAGGGCCCGTGGACCCCGCCCGCCGACAAGTACAGCGACGCGCAGGACTGGTGCAACCCGCCGGGACGCGGCCTCGGCGCCCGTCCCACCACCCGCACCGGGGACCCGCTGAACGACGCCAACCTGTGGATCAAGACGCCGGGGGAGTCGGACGGCGAGTGCCTGCGCGGTACGGCCGGACCCCAGGACCCCGAGCGCCGTACGGTCGACCCGAAGGCGGGCCTCTGGTTCCCCGAGCAGGCGCTGGAACTGGTGCGGCTCGCCAGCCCGGCCATCATGCCGCGCTGAGGAAGCGGCTGTGGGACCCCCTCGGCCGTGTGCGCAGCCGCCGCCCTTCTCCTGAACGTACGAGAAGGGCGGCGGCTGCCGTTCCACGTCCGTTCCAGAAGCAGCGAGTCGGTCCGCCGACCGTGGGGGAGGTCGCGAACCGGCCCTGGACACGCCTACTTGGTGCACGGGACCGGGGGCGGTGGGTACCAGCGCAGCGGAAGCCGCCGCAAAGGCGGCCGTGTTCCCAGGGGAATCATGCACCACAGACCTTCCGTACGCCTCAGAGCCTCGGTCACCGCGGCCGTCGCCCTCGCCGCCCTGCTGGCCGCGCCCGGCGTCGCGCCCCAGGCCGCCACCGCTCCACCCGGACGTACCGCCACGGCCGCCGAGACCACGGACGCCGCCCTCGGCTACCGGGTGGACCCCGCTCGCAGGCCAACCACCCGCCAGCCGCGTCCCCAACCTCTCAGGGCAATACACCTAGCCCGCACCCGCCCGGAGGGGAGCTCCGCCCAGGGCGGCCCGGGTGCGCCGCCGCTCCGGAGCACCGCCCGGCGACCAGGCGTTCGGTGACAGGGTTCTCGCCGAGGGCTGCCAGGACATGGTGAGGGGCCGCTGGGAGGGCGCCCGCGACCTGCTCGCCGAGCATCCCCGCGACGAAGCGGAAAGACTGTTCTTCCGCCGGCGGGACAGGGCGCCGACTTGACCTTTCCGACCTGCCCCACGGCGCAATATTGGCATAAAATTTACATATGGGCAGTAATGAGCATGAGACCGAAGCGCGGGCCCGGCACGTGTGCCCGGTCTGCAAGCAACCCGTCCAGACAGTGATCAAACGACACAAGTCTCTGGGGGTCTTCGTGCCCGTCTGGCGTCCGGGGCCGTGTCAGAACTCCGACTGCTCCGCGTACGAGGCACAAGAGGAACCGGAGCGCAGGAAGCGCGAATCCCACTCGTGACGGAGGGCGCCTCGCTCGGTTCGAGGCGCCCCGTTCCGATGTGCCAGAGTGGCGGCATGCTGGAGCTCGCGATCCTGGGATTCCTGGCCGACGGGCCACTGCACGGAGACGAGTTGCGCCGCCGCACGGCACGCCTGTCCAGCCGCTTCCGGCCGGTCGGTGAGGGCAGCCTCCGCCCGGTGATCGACCGCCTCGTCGAGGCCGGCCTGCTGGACCGGCGGACCGAGCCGGGCGCCGCGACGGCCCGGCAGCACACCCTGAGCCTGACCGGCACCGGCCACGCCGAGCTGCTGCGGCGGCTCCGGGCCCCCGACGACCTGGACATCAGCGACAGCGCCCGGTACTTCACGATCCTGGCGTTCCTCTCCCGGCTCCCCGGCCCCGGCGACCGCCGCGCGGTGCTGCGCCGGCGGCTGGAGTTCCTGGAACAGCCGAGGCACTCCTTCCATGATGCTGACGTCGAAGCCGACGGCACGGACGACCCGTACCGTCGCGGGATGCTCGCCGTCGCCCGGGCCGCCGACCACGCGGAGCGGTCCTGGCTGCGAGAGGTCACAGCCGAAGGAGCCGGGGCGGCGAAAGCACCGGTCCGCGCGCAAGGGCCGGGCGTCCTCGCCCGGTTGGCGGCACTGACCGGCGGTGTGCTGTGGCGTCTGAGCGGGAGCGGCCGGCAGCTGGACGCGAATGTGATCCGGCTGGCGCCCCGCGCCCGAGTCGCTCCGCACGTCGAGCCCGACCTGGACGTCCTGGTGTACGTGGCACAGGGCGCCGGCCTGCTGGAATGCGACGGCGAACGGCACGAACTCGCACCGGGGGCCGTGGCATGGCTGCCGCACGGAGCCCAACGCGCCGTCTCGGCGGGTCCCGACGGCCTGGCCTACCTCACGGTCCACCGCCGCCGCCCGGGGCTCACCATCCGCAACGCCCCGCCCGTGTCACCCGTGGCGGAGGAGGGCGGCGAGGCGGCGTGTCTGCTGGACCGGGTCTGCCCCGACTGCGGCCGTCTCGCGCCGGAGCGCGGCGACCGGTACTGCGGCCGGTGCGGCACCCCCCTGTCCTCTCCCTGAGGCCCTGCCGCCCCTTCACCCCTGCGCGGATCGTCCCGGAACCCGGCCGGAGTCTCCCGTACGGAAACAGGTGTCCCGGGCTTCGAAGCGGACATGGACCCCCGGCCCCACCCGGACCGTCCAGCGGCACGTCGCCGACGCGCACGTGCCGCTGGACGGTCCGGCCCGGGTGGGCAGCGAAACGCCCGCCGGGCAGCCGGCCCGGCCGGAAGAGATCGCACCCACCCGCGTGCACCTCGCCTCGGACGCCGATTCGAGGCGAGGTGCCCGCGGGTGGGCGAGGTCATCGCCGTGACCGGCGGCGAGACGGACACCCGCTGACGGGAAGGGCTACGAGTGGTGGGTCTCGCCACCGGAGACCGCTGCCGAGCCGAGAAGCTCGTGCAACAGGTGCGAAGCCGTGATCGCGCCGAACAGGCGCGTCCCCTCCCGGGCCTTCTCCGCCACCGCGACCAGCGGGCTGCGCACCCGTGCCATCAGCGCGGCCACCTCCAGCGCGGTGTCGTCGGGGGCGGCGATCGGCGGCGGGGCCGTGGTGCGGGGAAGGCAGTCGCCGACCCGGCGCCCGGCCAGGGTCTCGCAGAGCCGGTCGGCGTGCTTCTCGTCGATGACCGCGGCGAGCGCCGGATCGTCGATCACGTAGGAGGGGACCAGGATCTTGACCATCTGGGAGGCGGGGAGGATCGCCTTCGGCTCGCCCCGCCCGTCGAGCACCAGCAGCCCGGGAAGCCGGTGCTCGGACATCAGCCGGGCGGCCTCCAGAGCATCGCTGTCGATGCTCACGGCTTCGTACTCCTCTGCCAGGTCACGCGCGCGCACGGCCGGCTCCCGTCTTCTCGGAGAAGGCTCAAGGCTCTTGTGCCTTTTTTCCTCTTGGTCCCAGCCTCATTCACATCCCGGATTCTGACCAGGCCATTGATGCGAAACATACGGAGAAAATCACCGCATCAGTCGTATCAGCCGCATCAGCCGCGCCACGCGCCCCTCAGGCCAGGGTGAAGTAGCGCAGCCAGACGTACGCCGCCGCGATCGCCACGGTGATGAAGGTGACCACGAGCCCGTACTTGGTGAACTGCCAGAACGAGATGGGAGTGCGGTTGCGTTCGGCGATGCCGAGGACGACGACGTTGGCGCTGGCTCCGATCGCGGTGGCGTTGCCGCCGAGGTCCGCCCCGATGGCCAGGGCCCACCACATGACGTGGTCGCCGGAGCCGCCGACCGACTCGACGAGGTCGCTGGTGATGGGCGCCATGGTGGCGACGTACGGGATGTTGTCGACGATGCCGGAGAGCACGGCGGAGGCCGTCAGCAGCAGCATGGAGCCGCCCAGTTCGTTTCCGCCGATGGCGTCCGCGAGTGCCTTGGACACCTGGCCGATCACACCGGTCTCGATCAGCCCGCCGATCATCACGAAGAGCCCCGCGAAGAAGGCGAGCGTGGGCCACTCGACCTCACCGAGCACGTCACCGGTCCGCACGCTGGAGACGGCGACGAGCAGCCCGGCGCCGAGCAGGGCGACGACGCTGGGCTCGTAGTGCAGTACGGGGTGCAGGACGAACCCGGCCATGACGAGCGCGAGGACGGCCAGGCCCTGGACGAGGAGGCGGGGGTCGCGGATGGCCTCGCGTTCCTCCAGCGACATCACCTCGGCCGCGCGCTCCTCGTCGTACACGAACGACCTGCGGAACAGCCACCGGCACAGCGCGATCAGGACCAGGAGCAACAGCGCGGACAGCGGGGCGAGATGGACGAGGAAGTCATTGAAGGTCAGACCGGCCCGGCTGGCGATGATGATGTTCGGCGGATCACCGACCAGCGTGGCCATGCCGCCGATGTTGGACGCCAGCACCTCGGCGATCAGAAAGGGCGCCACCGGCAGCCCGAGCCGCTCGCAGACCAGCAGCGTCACCGGGGCGACGAGCAGCACGGTGGTGACGTTGTCGAGGAGCGCGGAGGCGACGGCCGTGATGACGACCAGCATGGTCATCACCCGGAAGGGTCTGGCCCTCGCTCTCCTCACCGACCAGATGGCGAGGTACTCGAACATGCCGGTCTTCTTCAGCACGCCGACGATCATCATCATGCCGAGCAGCAGGAAGATGACGTTCCAGTCGACCCCGCTGTGCTCGGAGTAGAAGGCCGACTCGTCGTCGGTCGCCCCGATCGCCAGCATCAGCCCGGCGCCGCCGAGGGCGGCGGCCACGCGGTGCACCTTCTCGCTGATGATCAGGGCATACGCACTGACGAAGACGACGAGCGCCGCCCAGCTCTGCCAGTCGTTCACGACGCTCCGACGATGTGGGTCATCAGGCAGGCGGCCGTGATGGCGCCCAGCAGACGCACCTCGTCGCCCTCGCGCTCGATCACGGCGACCAGCGGGCTGTGCGTACGGGCCATGAGCGCCGCCACTTGCAGCGCACCGGCGTCGGGACCGACCACCGGTGGCACGTAGCCGCGCCGCGGCAGCCATTCGGCGACTGTCAGCCCGGCCATCCGCTCCATGACCTCGTCGAGGTGCCGGTCGTCGATCACGGTGGAGAGCAGCGGGTCCTCCAGTACGTAGTCGGGCACCAGCTGCTTGATGAGCTGGGAGCCCGGCACGATGGCGTACGGGCGATGGTCGGCGTCGACCACGAGCAGCGCGGGCAGCTTGTGCTCGGAGAGCAGCCGGGCCGCGTCCACCGCGTCGGCGTCGGTCGACACGGAGGGATAGGTCTCCGCGAGATCACGTGCGAGCATGGCCGTTCTCCTTGCTGTGGTGGGCGTCTGACGGGAACGAGGGCCGTCCGGCCGAGGCCGGCGGGGCAGTGCGTGAGCGGGGCCGTGCCACGGAGGCGAGCGGTATGTCCGGTTCCGGGGCCGGACCCAGGGCGCGGGCCGGGTTCTTCCCGTACGCGCGCAGCGTGGGGAACGAGACGCGCCTGCCGTGGGCGAACAGCGCCGGGAACGGTGCCGGGGCCGCGGTGACCGCGAGGATGCCGCTGTCCGCGGTGGAGTGGGCCGGAAGGGCCGTACGGGCGGTGAGCCCGGAGAGCGGCACGGCGATGAGCGGTGCGACTCCGAAGACGGCAATGAGAACCATGACTGGACCCCGATCGGCAAAGAGAGTTCTCTCAAGACCGCCGACCAGGCTTCCCGGCACACCGCGGGGAACCCTACACGTCATCTACATGATATCGGGAGGTATCCGACACGTGAGGGTGGCGCCAGGGAGCCGTCGGACCGGAACCGACCGCGCAGGGCCCGCACCGCCCCCCACCGCATCGCACCGCACCGTCGACCGTGGTCGGCTGCGACCCACTCGTGGACCCGGCCGAGTCCGACTCGCAGTGAACTTCCCGCTGCTCGTGGGTGCGCGAGACGTCGCCGTCCGGCCCGTCCTCGGTGGCTCGACGGCTTCTTCTTGCCGTCGGCATCAGGCCCAGCAGGTTCTGCGTCCGGCCTCCGCTCGGCGCTGCCCGGTCGCTCGGGCGTGCGTCGGCCGGGGTGTGGCCATCGTTGCGGGACCGGTCTCCCTCGGGTGCGGCCGGCTGCCGATGCGAGTCCGGCGAAATCGCGAAGACCCCGGTGCTCCCGCTGTGCAACGGCTTCGGGCTCTGCCGCCCCGTCTGCGCGTCGATCACGAGGTTCGTCACACAGTCCGGGCCCGGTTCGACGAGCGTGCTGGGGAGCGGCGTACCGCGAGGAGCCGCGGGTGCGGGGAACCCCGGCCGGGCGGCGTCCGCCGTCCCTGAGGAGGCGCGCCGTCCGGCCGGGGCCGGTCAACCGTTCACTGCCACTCTCACTGCTCGGCGTGGGCCTGCGGGTTGCGTCGTACGCCGACCGCGGCGAGGACGGCGCCGGCCACGCACAGCACGCCGGTGACGAGCACGGCGGTGTGCACGCCGTTGAGGAACGCCTGGCCGCTGCCCTCGACGACCGCGGCCCGCAGCTGCGCCGGCATGTCACCGGAGACCGGGGAAACCCCCATCGCCACCGCGTCCTTGGCCTCGTGCAGTCGTCCGGCCAGGGGCGCCGGAACCCCGGCGGAGGTGAGTTCGCCGGTCAGGGTCGAGCCGACCCTGCTGCTGATCAGGGACACCAGCACGGAGGTGCCGAGCGCTCCGCCGACCTGCAGCGCGGTGGCCTGCAGGCCACCCGCCACACCGGCGTCCTCGACGGGCGAGTTGCCCACGATGGCTTCGGAGGAGGCGGCCATCACCATGCCGACGCCGAGGCCGAGGGCGATGAACGGCGGCCACATCGCGCCGTACGAGGAGTGCACGCCCCAGCCGAGCATCCCGAAGGAGGCGGCGGCCTGGAGCACCATGCCGAGCGGCATGGACAGCCGGGCGCCGAACTTCTCGGTGAGCTTCGCGCCCAGCGGGGAGGCGACGACGGACGCCAGGCTCAGCGGCAGGGTGCGCACGCCGGCCTCGACGGGGGTGAAGCCGCGCACGTTCTGCAGGTAGAGCATCACGAAGAAGATCACGCCGAGCAGGACGAAGAAGTTGACCGCGGTGATGATCGTGCCGATGGTCAGCGCAGGGCTGCGGAACAGCCGCATCGGGAGGATGGGGTATCCCCTGCCCGAGCCGGACCGAGAGCTCGGGGAAGGGCGCCCGATGCGCGTCTCGTACCAGCCGAACACCAGCAGGACGACGATGCCCGCGGCGAGGGTGCCCAGGGTCGCTCCCGAACTCCAGCCCCACGTCTCGCCCTTGACCACGCCGAAGACGACGACGAGCAGTCCGAGGGCCAGCAGGACGACGCCGAGGACGTCGAAGCGGTGGTCACCGGAGGCGTTCTTGCTCTGCGGCAGCACCAGCGCGCTGAAGACCAGCGCGATCACGCCGATGGGGGCGTTGATGTAGAAGACCGACTCCCAGTTGACGTGCTCGACGAGCAGTCCGCCGACGATGGGGCCGAGCGCGGTGGACACGGACGACACCATGGCCCAGATGCCCACCGCCATGCCGAACCTCTTCGGCGGGAACACCGCCCGCAGCAGTCCGAGCGTGTTGGGCATCAGCAGGGCGCCGAAGAGGCCCTGCGCGGCGCGGAAGACGATGACGCCCTCGATCGAGCCCGCCAGGCCGATGGCGACGGAAGCGAGGGTGAAGCCGACGACACCGACGAGGTAGAAGGTGCGCCGGCCGAAGCGGTCGCCGAGCTTTCCGCCAAGGATCAGCGCGGCGGCCAGGGCCAGCAGGTAGGAGTTGGTGACCCATTGCAGGTCGGCGGTGGACGCGTTCAGGTCCCGGCCGATCTCCGGGTTGGCGATCGCGACGACGGAGCCGTCCAGACCGACCATGAACAGACCGAAGGCGACGGCGATCAGCGTCAGCCAGGGGTTGCCGCGGCGGCCGGCCGGAGCGCCGGCCGGGGCGGGTGCGGGCAGGGGGGAGCGATCCACGGTGGTGGAGGGCATGGAGGTGTACTGCTTCCTGAGCGGGGGGTGATACGGGTGCGCGGGCGCCGTCAGCCGGCGGCGGGGTGGACGTGCCGCGCCAGTCCATCGAGGGCGCCGAGGGCGGAACCGATGGCGTCGAGGTCCCCGTCGGTGAGGGCGCGCAGCGCCTCGGCGACGTACCCGGTCATGAGCGTGTCGACCTCGGCGATCCGCTGCCGGGCCTGGGCCGTGAGGTGCAGGTGCGCGACTCGCCTGTCGGCCGGGTCCTGCCTGCGCTCCAGCTGCCCCTGGGCTGCCAGCTGGGTGACCAGGGCGCTCACGTTGTTCGGCTTCATCAGCAGTACGTCGGCCGCTGTGCGCACGGTGACACCGTCGTGCTCGCCGACGAGCCGCAGGAGCGCCAGCTGGCCCTCGGGCGGCTTGGGGTACGGAAAGTCCTGGGCGACACGCCGGTCCAGGGCCCGGTGCAGCGCGGGCAGGACAGCCGACATCGCTGACGCGATGTGCTGGATGTCCTGTTCGGACGCGCTGGAGGCGGGCATGCGGACAGCGTAAGTATGGCCCAATACCTATGTCAACATACCTACTGGCTGGGGCGGGAAGCCGCCGGGCGGGCCGCGGCCGGTCCTCGGCTCCCGGCCGGCTCCGGCTCGGCTCCCGGTCGGCCGGGGGTCGGCTCGTGGTCGGCCATTCGGCGGGGCAGGTACCGTATGGCAGGGATCTCACCGGGTGACAGGGAAGGAGGACACGTGCAGCAGTCCTCTGACGCCATGAAAGCGCCGACCATGGCGGACGTCGCCCGAGTGGCGGGCGTGTCGCACCAGACCGTGTCGCGTGTGCTCAGCAACCACCCGAACGTGCGCGAAACGACGCGTGACCAGGTCAACGAAGCCATCGCGCGGCTGGGGTACCGCCGCAACTCGGCTGCCCGTGCCCTGGCCACCCGCCGCACCCACACGCTCGGCGTCATCGCCGTCAACACCACCCTCCACGGGCCGGCGAGCACCCTTTCCGGGGTGCAGGAAGCGGCCAGGGGCCAGGGGTACCTGGTGTCGACCGTCACCCTGCGCACGGTGACGCGATCAGCGCTCACCCAGGCCATGGACCACCTCGCGGCGTGGGGAGTCGAAGGTGTCATCGCCATCACTCCGCAACGCGAGATGGTGCAGGCCCTCGCGGCCATGCAGACCCCCTTCCCCGTGGTCACGGTGGAAGGCGGACACAGCCTCGATCTCCCCGGCGTCTCCCTCGACCAGACGCTCGGCGCCCGTATGGTCACCGAGCACCTGCTCGCCGCGGGGCACCGCACGGTGTGGCACGTCGCGGGCCCCCGGGACTGGCTGGAGAGCGAAGCGCGCGCCGTCGGATGGGAAGACTGCCTGCGCGAGGCGGGGGCCGAGGTTCCGCCGCTCCTGCGGGGGGACTGGAGCCCTCTTTCCGGCTACCACGCGGGCCAGCAACTCGCGGGCCACGCCGCGGCCCGCGCCACGGGTGCCCCTCTGACCGCGGTCTTCGTGGCGAACGACCAGATGGCACTCGGGGTGCTCCGAGCCCTGCGGGAGGCGGGCATGAGGACCCCCGCCGACGTGGCGGTGGCCGGGTTCGACGACATTCCGGAGGCCGAGTTCTTCCCTCCGCCCCTCACCACCGTCCGGCAGGACTTCGCCGCGATCGGCCGCAGCAGCATCGCCCTGCTGCTGGAGCACATCGAGGGCCGTACGACCGAAGCGGCCCACCTCACCATCGAACCTGAGCTCATCGTGCGCGCCAGCACCGCTCGACAGCCGGATCCGGCCCTGTCCCGTTGACGTGTCTCCCCTGACGTGTCTCCCTCCGGCCGGCACACCAGTGCTCGGCAGTGCCAGGACCCGAAGGCATCAAAATGAGTACCGCAGTCGTGATTTCCGGGCCGGGCGCACACAGGCTGGTCCCTCATGAACCGACGCCGCCCGGGCCCGGGGAAGCACTCGTCCGCGTGCACGCGGTGGGCATCTGCGGCAGTGACCTGGACGTCCTGCGGGGTGCCCGGCCCGCCGGACACGTGCGGTATCCGCTCACCCCGGGGCACGAGTGGTCCGGGACCGTGGAGAGCGTCGGGGACCTCGTGCCGAAGGCGCTGGTCGGACGGAAGGCCGTCGGAGAGGGGTTCCGCAACTGCCAGGCGTGCGAACGGTGTCGTGCCGGGGAGAACACGCTGTGCGGCGCAGGCTACGAAGAAACCGGATTCACCCGGCCCGGCGCTATGGCCGCGACCCTGACTCTGCCGGCGCGGCTCCTGCACGTCCTGCCCGACGACACGGACCTGACCGCGGCCGCACTGCTGGAACCGGCCGCCCGCGTCGCCGCTGCCGCCCTGAAGGCGGCCGTCCTTCCCGGCGAGCGCGTCGCCGTGGTGGGCGACGGAACGGCCGGCATGCTCGCCGTCCAGTTCATGGCGGCGGCGTCCCCGGCCCGGCTGATGGTCGTCGGCTCGTGTCCGGGCCGCCGGGAGCCGGCCCTGTCGTTCGGGGCCACCCACTGCGGCGCGTACGACCGGAACCCCTCTCCGGACTTCGACGTCGTCGTGGAGACCACCGGCCGGGCCTCCTCGGTGAACTTCTCCATGACCCTCCTGCGGCGTGGCGGCCGCCTCGTGCTCGCGGGCACGCCGGCGTCGGGGGCCGCCGGAATCGACCCGGAAGTGCTGACCGCACGGCAATTGGAGATCCGGTCCGTCTTCGGTGCGGCGACCGCTGCCTGGACCCACGCGGTACGCGCCCATGGTTCCGGGCTGCTCTCACTCCTGCCGCTGATCACGCACGAGTTGCCTCTGAACGCGTTCCCGCAGGCCGTCGCCCTGCTGGACGGCGGGGGCCCCGAGGTGGGCAAGGTGCTCCTGAAGCCGAACCCCTAGGGGGCGCGGCCTCGGCGGCCTGCTCCCGGCCTGGTCCCGGCCGGTTTCCGACCCGTTCCCGGCCCGCTCCAGGCGCTGTCAGACGATGGGGCGGGCGGTGCTGGCACGGACGATGAGCTGTGGAGCCACGGTCAGGTGGGTCTCCCGCACCGCGCGTTCCTCGATGCGGTCGATCAGGAGCCTGATGCTGGCGCGACCGATCGCTCCGAAGTCCTGCCGGACGGTGGTGAGGGGCGGAGGGAAGAATTCCGCTTCGGGGATGTCGTCGAAGCCGGCGACCGCGACGTCCGCCGGCGTACGCACACCGGCCTCACTCAGGGCGCGCAGTACCCCCAGCGCCATCTGGTCGTTGGCGACGAACACGGCACTGAGCCGGGGGTCCGGGCCGCTGCGCCTGCCCGCCCTGCCCGCCAGCTGCTGGCCGATCTGGAACCCGGAGAGGGGGCTCCAGTCCCCCACGAGCGTGGGAGGGACCGGCGCTCCCGCGTCCTCCAGCGCGGCCCGCCAGCCCGCGGTGCGCGCTTCGGCCTCCAGCCAGTCCTGTGGGCCGGCGACGTGCCACACCGTCTCGTGGCCGACGGCGAGCAGATGCTCCGTCACCAGCCGGGCCCCCAGGTACTGGTCGAGGGCCACCCCGGGGAGGGCCAGGCTGTGTCCGCCCTCGACCGTGACCACGGGGAACGGGGTGCGCAGCTCGGCCAGCGCGTCCACGGCCTGCCGCTGGGAGGTGATCACCACGACCCCCTCCACGCCCCACGTGGCCAGGTGGGTCATGGCCTGCGTCAGCGCGTCCTTGTCGATGGTGCGCAAGCTGACCGCGGACACCAGGTACCCCTGCTCGCGCGCCGCCCCTTCGAGTCCGGAGAGTGTGCTCGCCGGCCCGTAGAGCGTGGTGTTGACGGCGATGACGCCGAGCGCGCGGGTGCGGCGGGTGGCAAGGGCGCGGGCGGCGGAGTTGCGCCGGTAGCCCAGCTCGTCGATGGCCCGCTGCACCCCCGCCCGCGTGGCCTTCCGTACGTTGGGGTGGCCACTCAGGACCCGGGACACGGTCTGGTGGGACACCCCCGCCACGCGGGCCACGTCCGCCATCGTCGGGGGGCGGTCCGTAGCGGACTGACGCACGGGCATCTCCCTGAGGGTGGGCAGGGGCGCTGAAGGCGCGCTGCTGACTGGAGGACTGCGTACGGAGCCCCGGCGCGGGATCTCGTTGTGTTAGCGCGATCATCCTACGCCAGCCTTGTGTGATGAAGAATCTATAACGAGCCTCGTAACTCTTGAGTTTCATCTGTGTTAGCGCTCACACTTCTCCAGCGGCCGCACGAAACCTGCTGTGGCCTGTCACGTCGCCGTGCCGGCCCTCCGGGCCGGCCCAGCAGTCCCTCCCGCACCGCAGGGGACACCCGGCGTTGCCGCTGCTCCAGGTGCGTTTCGAAGCACGAGAGGAACCGCAGATGCCCAAGAAGGTTGTTTCCGCCGTCGCCGCCGGACTGCTTGCCGCGTCCTTCCTGACCGCATGTTCCGCCGACTCCACCGGCGGGGGTGACGGCCGGCTCGTCCTCGGCTTCGCCCAGGTCGGCGCGGAGAGCGGCTGGCGCACCGCCAACACCAAGTCGGTGCGGGAGTCGGCCGAGGAGGCCAAGGTCACCCTCAAGTTCTCCGACGCGCAGCAGAAGCAGGAGAACCAGATCAAGGCGATCCGGTCCTTCATTCAGCAGAGAGTCGACGTCATCGCCTTCTCGCCGGTGGTCGAGTCCGGCTGGGACACCGTGCTCAAGGAGGCCAAGAACGCCAAGATCCCGGTCGTCCTGACCGACCGCGCCATCGACTCGAAGGACACCTCGCTCTACACCACCTTCCTCGGGTCCGACTTCGTCGAGGAGGGCAGGAAGGCCGGCGACTGGCTGACCAAGGAGTACGAGGGCAAGGACGGGACGGTGAACGTCGTCGAACTCCAGGGCACCACCGGCTCCGCCCCCGCCAACGACCGCAGGGCGGGTTTCGCGCAGGCCGTCAAGGGCGACCCGAAGTTCAAGATCGTGGCCTCGCAGACCGGTGACTTCACCCGCGCCAAGGGCAAGGAGGTCATGCAGGCGTTCCTCAAGTCGCAGCCCGACATCGACGTCCTGTACGCGCACAACGACGACATGGCGCTCGGTGCGATCCAGGCCATCGAGGAGGCCGGCAAGAAGCCCGGCACCGACATCAAGATCATCTCGGTGGACGGCATCAAGGACGCCTTCCAGGCCATGGCCGACGGCAAGATCAACGTCGTGGTCGAGTGCAACCCCCTGCTCGGCGACCAGCTGATGGACCTCGCCAAGAAGGTCTCCAAGGGTGAGTCCGTCCCGGCCCGCGTGAAGGTCGACGAGGGAGTCTTCACCCAGGAGCAGGCCGCAGCCGCCCTCCCGGACCGCAAGTACTGACCGCGGCGGGACGGCCGGGGGCGTGAGAACGCCCCGGAGCGCCGTACGGCAGGGCCGGCGGGCGAACGCCCGCACCCCGTGCCGCACCGCACCACCGCAACCACCCCATGACGTACGGGGGCACCGCTGTGCCGACGGTGCCCCCGGCACCCGACACGAGAGGACGGGCGGATGGCAGGCCCTCCCACCACTGACAGGTCCTTGACCCCCGAGGCCGGCGCGGACCGGCGCCCCGTCCTCGAACTGCGGGGAGTGCGGAAGGAGTTCCCCGGCGTCGTCGCCCTCGACGGAGTCGACCTGCGTCTCTTCCCCGGAGAAGTGCACGCCTTGATGGGCGAGAACGGCGCGGGGAAGTCCACGCTCATCAAGGTCCTGACCGGGGTCCACCCGTCCGACGGCGGCAGTGTCACGCTGGCCGGTGAGAACGTCCACATCTCCGGCCCTCTCCAGGCCCAGCAGACCGGCATCAGCACCGTCTACCAGGAGGTCAACCTCTGCCCCAACCTCTCGGTGGCGGAGAACATCCTCATCGGCCGCGAACCGCGCCGCTTCGGCATGATCCACTGGCCGGAACTGCGCCGCCGCGCCCGCGAGCTGGTGCGCGACCTCGACCTCGACATCGACGTCAGCGCCCCGCTGAGCAGCTGCTCCCTGGCCGTCCAACAGCTGGTCGCGATCGTGCGCGCGGTGGACATCTCCGCGAAGGTGCTCATCCTCGACGAGCCCACCTCCAGCCTCGACCGCGACGAGGTCAGGCAGCTCTTCACGGTGATGGGCCGGCTCCGGGACCAGGGCGTGGCGATCCTCTTCGTCACCCACTTCCTCGACCAGGTCTACGACATCTGCGACCGCGTCACCATCCTGCGCAACGGACGGCTGGAAGGGGAGTACGCCATCGGCGACCTCACCCGCGTACAGCTGGTCCAGCGCATGATCGGAGGCGAACTGGCCGAACTCGACGTCCTCTCCGACGCCTCGCGGGCCGAAGCCGCCGAAGCCGCGGCCGGTGAGCCGTTCCTGCGGGCCGGAGCCCTGGCCCGCCGCGGCTCCATCGCCCCCTTCGACCTGGACATCCACGTCGGGGAGGTCGTCGGACTGGCCGGCCTGCTCGGCTCGGGCCGCACCGAGGCCGCCCGGCTGCTGTTCGGCGCCGACCAGAGCGACGAGGGCACCGTCACCGTCAACGGCGAGCCCGCCGCCCTGCGCACGCCCCGGGCCGCCATCGCCCACAAGATCGCCTTCTGCTCGGAGAACCGCAAGGCCGAGGGGCTGGTCGGCGAACTGACGGTCCGTGAGAACCTCGTCCTGGCCCTGCAGGCCGCCCGGGGCTGGGCCCGGCCCCTGTCCCGGAGCAAGCAGGACGAACTCGCCAGGCACTGGATCTCCGCTCTGGACATCCGGCCCGCCAGCCCGGAGACGCAGATCCGCAACCTCAGCGGCGGCAACCAGCAGAAGGTGCTGCTCGCCCGCTGGCTGCTGACCGACCCCCGGCTGCTGATCCTCGACGAGCCCACCCGCGGCATCGACGTCGGCGCCAAGGCCGAGATCCAGAAACTCGTCCAGCGGCTGTCCGGCGAGGGCATGTCGGTCCTGTTCATCTCCGCGGAACTCGAAGAGGTACTGCGGCTCAGCCACCGCGTCGGCGTCCTGCGGGACCACCGCATGGTGGCCACCCTGACCAACGACGGCACCCTCACACCGGAACGCATCATGGCCACCATCGCCACCGGAGACCGGAAATGACCAAGCACCGCCTGTTCTGGCCCGCCGCCGTCCTGCTCGCACTCCTGCTGGCCAACGTCGCCTTCAACCACGACTTCTTCGCCATCCGGGTCAAGGAGGGCCACCTCTACGGCAGCCTGATCGACATCCTCCAGTTCGGCGCACCGCTGGTACTGGTCGCCCTGGGCATGTCCCTGGTCATCGCCACCCGCGGCATCGACCTGTCGGTCGGCTCCACCGTGGCCATCTCCGGTGCGCTGGCCTGCGAGCACATCGCCACGTCCGCGTCGCCGGCCGCGCTGTCGACGGTGCTCGAAGCCGTCGGCATCTCCCTCGCCGTCGCGCTGGCCCTCGGCCTGATCAACGGTCTCCTGGTCGCCAGGCTCGACGTCCAGCCGATCATCGCGACCCTCATGCTGATGGTCGCGGGCCGCGGCGTCGCCCAGCTCATCACGGACGGCCAGATCCTCACCGTCTCCAGCGCCCCCTACAAGCTCATCGGCGGCGGCTACTGGCTGACGGTCCCCTTCGCCGTGATCCTCGCCGCCGTGCTGGTCGCCCTCACCGGGCTCCTCACCCGCCGTACCGCACTCGGCCTGCTCATCGAGTCGGTCGGCGGCAACCCCACGGCCAGCCGGCTCGTCGGCATCCGCGCCACCGGACTGCTCACCCTCGTCTACGTGTTCAGCGCCCTGTGCGCCGCCGTCGCCGGGCTGATGATCAGCTCGAACGTCTCCAGCGCCGACGGCAACAACGCCGGCCTGTGGATCGAGCTCGACGCCATCCTCGCCGTCGTCATCGGCGGTGGCGCGCTCACCGGAGGCCGCTTCTCCCTCGGCGGCACCGTGCTCGGCGCGCTGATCATCCAGACGCTCACCACTTCCGTCTACTCGATGGGCATCCCCCCGAGACGACCCTGGTCTTCAAGGCGCTGGTCGTCATCGCGGTCTGCCTCGTCCAGTCGTCGGCCTTCCGGGCCAAGGTCGATCTCCGGCGCCCGTCGTCCCGCCCGCCCCTGAACCCCGGTCGCGCAAGAAACGTTGAGAAGCACGAGGTCGGCGCATGAGCACCCTGACTGACACCTTCCGCCGCAACGGGGCGTCCATCCCGCTGCTCGTGACCGCCGCGCTGCTGGTGATCATGTTCGCCGCCGGCTCGGTACAGTACGAGGGCTTCTTCTCCGGGCAGGTACTGGTCAACCTGCTCATCGACAACGCGTTCCTGCTCGTCGTCGCCATCGGCATGACCTTCGTCATCCTCACCGGCGGCATCGACCTCTCCGTCGGAGCGATGCTCGCCCTCTCCACCATGGTCGCGGCCTGGCTCGTCGAACAGCACAACTGGCCGCCGCTGCTCGTCATCCCGCTGGTCCTGCTCATCGGTACGGCGTCCGGCACCCTGATGGGCTGGATCATCCACACCTTCGAGATCCAGCCCTTCATCGTCACCCTCGCCGGAATGTTCCTCGCCCGCGGGCTCTGCTACACCATCAGCACCGAGTCGATCTCCATCACCGACCCCACCTTCGTCTCGATCGCCCAGACCAGGCTGTCGTTGCCGGGGGCCTGTTCATCTCCCCCAGCGTGATCATCGCGCTGCTGGTCCTGCTCGCCGCCTTCGTCGTCCTGCACCGCACCCGGCTCGGCCGCAACGTCTACGCGCTCGGCGGCAACGAGCAGTCGGCTCTCCTGATGGGCCTGCCGGTGGCCCGTACGAAGATCGCCGTCTACGCGATCAGCGGCTTCTGCTCCGCCCTCGGCGGCGTGCTCCTCACCTTCTACATGCTCTCCGGCTACGGGCTGCACGCCGTCGGTCTCGAACTCGACGCCATCGCGGCCACCGTCATCGGCGGGACCCTGCTCACCGGCGGCTCGGGCTTCGTCCTGGGCACCGCCCTCGGCGTGATGGTCCTCGGCCTCATCCAGACGGTCATCAGCTTCCAGGGAACCCTCAGTTCGTGGTGGACCCGCATCGTCATCGGCGGGCTGCTCCTCGTCTTCATCCTCCTCCAGCGCCTCAGCACCGGCCGCCGCCGGGCCTGAGAGCGCCCCCCGGACCCGGTCCGGGCCCGTCACGATCCGCCGCACCGGGCGCCCCAGGGCGCCCGGCCGGCACGATCCCGCAAAGGAGACCCGTGTGATCACCGACCTGATCACCGAACTGAACGCCGCACCGCACGACCGGAGTTCCGCGGCCCGCCGCGGAGCACCGGACCCCGGGCCGGCCGGACAGGCGTACCGCAGGCCGGGGCCCGCCCGGTGAGCGCGCCCTATGCCGTACGCACGCCGGACGTCGCGCACGGCGACGAGCTCTGGGCCTTCGGCTTCGACGGCGGGGTCCGTGCCGAGGTGTACGCCGTCGGGGCCCGCCTGCACGCGCTGCACGTCCCCGACCGCGACGGTGTCCTCGCCGACGTCGTCCTGGCCCCGGCCGATCCGGGCGAGCTGTCCGGCCGGGCCCGCTATCTGGGCGCCACCGTGGGCCGTTACGGCAACCGGATCGGCGGAGGGATCCTGCCGCTCGACGGCGAGATCCACCAACTGCGCACTCTCCCCACCGGACACAGCCTGCACGGCGGCCCCGAGGGTTTCGACCTGCGGAAGTGGTCCGCCCAGTCCGCCGGGGGCGAGGACCGCACCGGAGTGCGGTTGCGGCTGCGCAGCCAGGACGGCGACCAGGGCTTCCCGGGCACCGTCGACGCCACGGTCTGCTACCTCCTGGACAGGGACGGCACGCTGACGATCGAGTACACGGCCGTCGCCGATCGGCCCACCGTCGTCAACCTCACCAACCACGCCTACTTCAACCTCGCGGGAGAAGGCGCGGGCACCGTCGACGGCCACCTGCTCCAGTGCGACGCCGACCACTACCTCCCCGTCGACGGGGACCTGATCCCCCTGGGGCCCGCCGAGCGTGTCCGCGGTACGCCCTTCGACCTCACGTCACCCCGGCGCATCGGTGAGGCCCTCGCCCAGGACCACCGCCAACTGCGCCTCGGCGGCGGGGGATTCGATCACAACTGGGTACTGCGCGACGACGCCGCCGGGCCGCGCAGGGCCGCGGTGCTCCGCGATCCCGCGTCCGGCCGCCGGATGGACGTGCACACCACCGAACCCGGTCTGCAGATCTACACCGGCAACCACTTCGACGGGTCCTTCGCCGGCAAGTCCGGGAGCCGCTACCCGGCGCGGGCCGGCGTCGCCCTGGAGACCCAGCACTTCCCCGACTCGCCCAACCGCCCCGAGTACCCGTCGGCGGTGCTGCGGCCGGGGGAGGTGTACCACTCCACCACCGTGCTGCGCTTCACCTGCGAGGCGGCGACGGACGGCGGACCGGAGCGCGACCGCGAGCGGATCGCTTCCGGCTCCCCGCTCCGGACCGCCCCGGCGCGGTCCGGCGGGCCCGGGCAGCCTGTTGACAGTACGGTTGTTAGCGTTAACAATCACTGAGCGTGCCCTCGACGCCGCTCCATGAGCGGCCACCGACTCCGCCGACCCGGCCGACGCCTCGGGCTTGCGCCCGGTCGGCGGCACCTGTTCCGCACCTCAGGGGGAGGCGCGGAACAGGTGGCCGGCCGCCGGGCTCCGCGGGGACGCGGACGACCCAGCGGCCGGCCTCCGGCACCCCGGCTTCGTAACGAAGGAAGTGAAAGTGACCGTGACTCCTCCCACCCGGGATCCGGAGAGCTACGTCGTCGGTGTCGACTTCGGCACGCTGTCCGGCCGGGCCGTGGTGGTCCGCGTGCGAGACGGTGAGGAGCTCGGTTCGGCCGTCCACGAGTACCCCCACGGCGTCATCGACCGCGTACTGCCCACCACCGGCGCCCAACTGCCGCCGGACTGGGCCCTCCAGCACCCCGAGGACTGGCGCGAGGTGCTGCGCACCGCGGTCCCGGCCGCCGTCGTCGCCGCCGGCATCGACCCGGCGGCCGTCGTCGGCATCGCCACCGACTTCACCGCCTGCACCGTCCTGCCCGTCCGCGGCGACGGCACCCCGCTCGCCGAGAGCGGGCTGGGCGACCGTCCGCACGCCTGGCCCAAACTCTGGAAGCACCACGCCGCCCAGGGTCAGGCCGACCGGATCAACCACCTCGCCCACCAGCGGGCCGAGAAGTGGATCTCCCGGTACGGCGGCAAGATCTCCGCCGAATGGCAGTACGCCAAGGCGCTCCAGGTGCTGGAGGAGGACCCGGCGGCCTACGCCGCCACCGAGCGCTGGATCGAGGCCGCCGACTGGATCGTCTGGCAGCTCACCGGAGTCGAGACCCGCAACACCTGCACCGCCGGTTACAAGGGCATCCACCAGGACGGCCACTACCCGAGCGAGGACTACCTCGGCGCGCTGCACCCCGGTTTCGCCGACTTCGCCCGCACCCGCCTGGAGCACCCGCTCTCGCCCCTGGGCTCGCGGGCCGGCTCGCTGACCGCCGGGGCCGCCGCCTGGACCGGTCTGCCGGAGGGCATCGCCGTCGCGGCGGGCAACGTCGACGCCCACGTGGCGGCCGCCGCCGCGCAGGCCGTCGAGAACGGCCGGCTCCTCGCCGTCATGGGCACCTCCACCTGTCACGTCGTCAACGGCGCCACGCTCGCCGACGTCCCCGGCATCTGCGGAGTCGTCGACGGCGGCATCGTCGAGGGCGCCTACGGCTACGAGGCGGGGCAGAGCGCGGTCGGCGACATCTTCGCCTGGTGGCTGGGGCAGGGCGTTCCCGCCGCGTACGCGGCCGAGGCCGAGGCGGCCGGCGAGGACCTCCACCAGCTGCTCACCCGCAAGATCGCCGACCAGCCGGTCGGAGGCCACGGACTGGTCGCCCTCGACTGGATGAACGGCAACCGCTCCACCCTGGTCGACCACCACCTCTCCGGCGTCGTCGTCGGCCTCACCCTGGCGACCCGCCCCGAGGAGATCTACCGCGCGCTCCTCGAAGCCACCGCCTTCGGCACCCGCACCATCGTCGACGCCCTGGAGCAGGGCGGCGTCCCCGTCCACGAGTTCGTCGTCACCGGCGGGCTGAAGAAGAACGCCCTGCTGATGCAGATCTACGCCGACGTGCTGCGGCGCCCCGTCTCGCTCGCCGTGTCCGCCCAGGGCCCGGCGCTCGGCTCCGCCATCCACGCCGCGGTCGCCGCCGGCGCCTACCCGGACGTACGCACCGCCGCCTCGGCCATGGGCCGGATCGACCGCGCGGTGTACCGGCCGGACCCGGCCCGGGCCGACGCCTACGACGCGCTGTACGCCGAGTACCGGCTCCTGCACGACCACTTCGGCACCGGCCCCGACCAGCAGATGCACCGGCTCCGCGCCATCCGCAACCACGCCCTGACCGCCCACAACAGCGAGGTCTGACCCATGTCGTCACCCATCGATCTGCTGCGCCGCCAGGTCAGCGACCTGCACCAGGACCTGGTCCGCTACAACCTCGTCGTCTGGACGGCGGGCAACGTCTCGGCCCGCGTCCCGGGTGAGGACCTCCTGGTCATCAAGCCCAGTGGTGTCGCGTACGACGAGCTGTCCCCGGAGAACATGATTCTCTGCGACCTGGACGGAAACGTGGTGGAGGGCGACCACTCGCCGTCCTCCGACACCGCCGCCCACGCCTACGTATACCGCCACATGCCCGAGGTCGGCGGAGTGGTGCACACCCACTCCACCTATGCCTGCGCCTGGGCCGCGCGCGGTGAGGCGGTGCCCTGCGTACTGACCGCCATGGCGGACGAGTTCGGCGCCGAGATCCCCGTCGGGCCCTTCGCGCTGATCGGGGACGACTCCATCGGCCGCGGCATCGTGGAGACGCTGCGGGGCCACCGGTCGCCCGCCGTCCTGATGAAGAGCCACGGCGTCTTCACCATCGGCAAGGACGCCAAGGCGGCCGTCAAGGCCGCCGTGATGTGCGAGGACGTCGCGCGCACCGTCCACATCTCCCGCCAGCTCGGCGAGCCGCTGCCGATCGCGCAGGACGACATCGACCGCCTCAACTACCGCTACCAGAACGTGTACGGCCAGCCGCGCGCTGCCCGGTGAGGAGCTTTCCCATGACGTCACTCGAGGGACGCGAGATCTGGTTCCTGACGGGCAGCCAGAGCCTGTACGGCGACGACACGCTGCGGCAGGTGGCCGAGCAGTCGCGGCAGATAGCCGACGCGCTCGGCGCCGACGCCGGCATTCCCGTCCGTATCGTCTGGAAGCCCGTCCTCACCGAGGCCGACGCGATCCGGCGCGTCTGCCTGGACGCGAACTCCGACGACGCCTGCATCGGCCTGATCGCCTGGATGCACACCTTCTCCCCGGCCAAGATGTGGATCGCCGGACTCGACGCGCTGCGCAAGCCCCTGCTCCACCTCCACACCCAGGCCAACGTCGCGCTCCCGTGGTCGTCCATCGACATGGACTTCATGAACCTCAACCAGGCCGCCCACGGCGACCGTGAGTTCGGGTACATCCAGTCCCGCCTGGGCGTCGCCCGCAAGACGGTCGCCGGACACGTCAGCGACCCGTCCGTGGCCGCCCGGATCGCCTCCTGGGCGAGGGCCGCCGCGGGCCGGGCCGAGCTGCGCGGCCTCAAGCTCGCCCGCTTCGGCGACAACATGCGCGATGTCGCGGTGACCGAGGGCGACAAGGTCGAGGCGCAGCTCCGCTTCGGGGTGTCCGTCAACACCTACGGGGTCAACGACCTGGTCGAGGTGGTCGACGCGGTCGCCGATGCCGACATCACCGCACTGGTCAAGGAGTACGAGGAGGCCTACGGGGTCGCCCCCGAACTGCGGGCCGGCGGGGACCGCCACGACTCGCTGCGCTACGCCGCGCGGATCGAACTCGGGATGCGCGGATTCCTCGACGAGGGCGGCTTCCGCGCCTTCACCACCAACTTCGAGGACCTCGGCGGTCTGCGGCAGCTCCCGGGCCTCGCGGTACAGCGCCTGATGGCCGACGGCTACGGCTTCGGCGGCGAGGGCGACTGGAAGACCTCGGTCCTGCTGCGCACCCTCAAGGTGATGTCCGCCGGCCTGCCCGGGGGCACCTCCTTCATGGAGGACTACACCTACCACCTGGAGCCCGGCCGGGAGCTGATCCTCGGCGCCCACATGCTGGAGGTCTGCCCGACCATCTCCGCGGGCGTGCCGTCCTGCGAGATCCACCCGCTGGGCATCGGCGGGCGCGAGGACCCGGTCCGGCTCGTCTTCGACGCGCACACCGGCCCGGCCGTGGTGGTCGGACTCGCCGACATGGGGGACCGGTTCCGCCTGGTCGCCAACGAGATCGACGTCGTCGAGCCCGCCGAGCCGCTGCCGAACCTGCCGGTGGCCCGGGCGGTGTGGCAGCCGCGCCCCGACCTGCGCACCTCCACCGAAGCCTGGCTGACCGCCGGAGGCCCGCACCACACCGTGCTGTCGAGCGCCGTCGGCGCCGAGGAGCTGGGCGACCTCGCGGACATCCTCGGCACCGAACTGCTGGTGATCGACGCGGACACCACGATCCGCCGGTTCACCCAGGAGATCCGCTGGAACCAGGCCTACTACCGCATGGCACAGGGCTTGTGACCTGAACCGGCTCTCCGTCGCCACCCGGCCGCGACAGAGGCCCACGGCGCGCACACGCCGCGGCGCCCGGACCGTTCCCACGGTCCGGGCGCCGCGGCGTTTCCGGGGTGCGGCGGCTTTGGCCGAAACCCTTGACTGACGGACTGTTAGCGTTAACAATCGCGCAACACGGTAGGAACGCAGCCTTGCGCGCCGCCGTTGTACGCCATCTGCTCAAGGCGTTGTGAGCGCTCTCTTCCGCGACCCCCTGCCCACGGCCCCGTCCGTGCGCCACCACCAAGGGACAGTTGTGACCCCCACTCCCATCCCCGCCCGCATCCGCACTCGCCCCCGTACCTGGATCGCCCTCGCGATCGCCGTCCTCGCCCTGCTCTGCACCACCGTCAGCCCGCCCGCCACGGCAGCCGCCGGCGCCGCGTACACCAACCCGGTGAAGTCACAGAAGGGCGCCGACCCCTGGCTGGAGTACTACGACGGCAACTACTACCTGGTGACGACCTCGTGGACCTCCGAGATCACCATGCGCAAGTCACCCACCCTGGCCGGCCTCGCCGACGCGCCCAGCGTGCAGGTGTGGTCCGACACCACGCCGTCCCGCTGCTGCAACATCTGGGCGCCCGAGATCCACTTCTTCGACGGCCGCTGGTACCTCTACTACACGGCCGGGGAGGGCGTCGCCGACTACAACAAGACCCAGCGCACGCACGTACTGGAGAGCACCGGGTCCGACCCGACCGGCCCGTACCGCTACAAGAACCGGCTGTACGACCCGGCCAGCGACAACTGGCTGATCGACGGCAGCGTGCTGCGGGCCGGCGGAAAGCTGTACCTGCTCGGCAGCGCCATGGGCAACGGCACCCAGAACCTGGTCATCGCGCCGATGAGCAACCCGTACACCGTCAGCGGCCCGCTGCGCACCCTCTCGACGCCGACGCACGCATGGGAGCGCCAGGGCGCCCCCGTCAACGAAGGCCCCGAACCGCTCTACCGCAACGGCAAGACCTTCATCGTCTACTCCGCGAGCTACTGCACCACCGCGGACTACAAACTCGGTCAGCTGGAGCTGACGGGCACCGATCCGCTGAACGCCTCGTCGTGGACGAAGAAGGCCGCCCCGGTCTTCCAGCGCAACGACGCGGCAGGCGTCTACGGGCCCGGCCACAACGGCTTCTTCACCTCGCCCGACGGCACGGAGAACTGGATCGTCTACCACGCCAACGACCGGGCGAGCGAGGGCTGCGACAACGGCCGTACCACCCGCGCCCAGAAGTTCACCTGGAACGCGGACGGTTCGCCGAACTTCGGCGCCCCGGTGGCACTGGGCACCTCCCGCCCCGGCCCGTCGGGTGAGAAGACGGCCACACCGACGTCGTACACCCTGGTGAACCGCGGCAGCGGCAAGTGCCTGGACCTGGAGAACGCCTCCCCGGCCGACGGGGCGAACGTGCGCCAGTGGACCTGCACCGGCCACGCCGCCCAGAAGTGGCGCATCGAGGACCAGGCCGACGACACCAGCCGCCTGGTCAACGTCGCCAGCGGCAAGGCGCTGGACGTCGCCGACTGCTCGACCGCGGACGGCGCAGACCTGCGCCAGTGGTCGTGGATGAACAACACCTGCCAGCGCTTCCGGATGGTGGTCAGCGACACCGGCGGATGGGTGCGCCTGGTCAACGCCAACAGCGGCAAGGTCGCGGACGTCGCCGACTGCTCGACGGCGGACGGCGCCGACGTACGCCAGTGGTCCTGGCTCGCGAACCCCTGCCAGCAGTGGCAGCTCAAGGCCAACTGACCCCCGCCCCCGCACCCGCACAGGAGAAAGACACCGCGATGAGAATCCGCAAGCTCTCCGGCGCCCTCGCCGCCGGCGCCGCGATGCTGGCCGCTCTGCTGCTGCCCGCACCGGCCCATGCCGCCGTGCCCGCCTCACCCGCCGTCTCGTACACCAACCCCCTGGTGAACCAGCGCGCCGACCCGCACATCTTCAGGCACACCGACGGCTACTACTACTTCACCGCCACCGTCCCCGAGTACGACCGCATCGTCCTGCGCCGGGCCACCACCATCCAGGGCCTGTCCACCGCCCCCGAGACGGTGATCTGGACCAAGCACGCCACCGGCGACATGGGCGCGCACATCTGGGCCCCGGAGATCCACTTCATCGACGGCAAGTGGTACGTCTACTTCGCCGCCGGACGGGCCGACGACGTCTGGAAGATCCGGATGTACGCCCTGGAGAGCTCCGCGGCCAACCCCCTGACCGGCGGCTGGACCGAGAAGGGCCGGATCGCCACCCCGATGGACAGCTTCGCGCTGGACGCGACCACCTTCGTGGTGAACGGCGTCCGCTACCTCAGCTGGGCGCAGAAGGACCCGGCGATCGACACCAACTCCAACGTCTACCTCGCCAGGATGGCCAACCCCTGGACCATCACCGGCACCCCGGTCCGCCTGACCGTGCCCACGTACGGCTGGGAGACCGCCGGCTACAAGGTCAACGAGGGCCCGGCCGTGATCCAGCGCGGCGGCAAGGTCTTCATGAGCTACTCGGCGTCCGCGACCGACAGCAACTACTGCCTCGGCCTGCTCACCGCCTCCGCCACCGGGGACCTGCTCGACCCCGCCGCCTGGAAGAAGAGCCCGGTCCCCGTCTTCACCAGCAACGCCGCCACCGGCCAGTACGGTCCGGGCCACAACTCCTTCACCACGTCGGAGGACGGCAGGAGCGACGTCCTCGTCTACCACGACCGCAACTACAAGAACATCACCGGTGACCCGCTGAACGACCCCAACCGCCGCACCCGCGTGCAGAAGCTCTACTGGAACGCCGACGGCACGCCCAACTTCGGCATCCCGGTCGCCGACGGCGCCACACCCGGGCGCCTGTCCTCCGCCAACTTCCCCGACCACTACATCCGGCACTGGGAGTACCGCGGCAAGCTGGAGGCGGACGTCACCAACCTCGCCGACTCGCAGTTCCGCACCGTGACCGGGCTCGCCGGCAGCGGCACCGTCTCGCTGGAGTCCGCCAACTTCCCCGGCTACTACCTGCGCCACCGGAACGGCGAGGTCTGGGTGGAGAAGAACGACGGCACCACCGCCTTCAAGGGCAGCGCCAGCTTCCACCAGCGGCCCGGCCTGGCCGATGCGGCCGGCGTCTCCTACGAGGCGTACACCGCCCCCGGCCAGTACATCCGGCACTTCGACTTCCTGCTCCACCTGCAGAGCGCCGGCACCACGCTCGCCAGGCAGGACGCCACGTTCCACCAGCAGTGACCTGAACTGATCCGGTCCCGAACCTGGCCCCGACCCCGTGCTCCGACCCTTCCGTCCGGCCGCGCCCGTCACCCGGGGCGCGGCCGGACCCGTGTGCGGTCCCGTACGGACGGGCCCCGCACACACGAACGACTCCGCCCGGTCACCGGGACCGGGCGGAGTCGGGAGGGCGGGCGGAGGATCAGGAACCGGCCTTGCGCTTGTTGTAGACGTCGAAGCCGACGGCCGCGAGGAGCACCAGCCCCTTGATGACCTGCTGGTAGTCGGTGCCGATGCCGACCAGCGACATTCCGTTGTTCAGCACGCCGAGCACCAGACCGCCGATGATCGCGCCCAGTACGGTGCCGACGCCTCCGGAGGCCGAGGCGCCGCCGATGAAGGCCGCCGCGATGGCCTCCAGTTCGAAGTTGATGCCGGCCTGTGGTGTGCCCGCGTTGAGCCGCGCCGCGAAGACCATGCCGGCCAGCGCGGCCAGGACGCCCATGTTGACGAAGGCCAGGAAGACGATGCGCTTGCTCTTCACGCCGGACAGCCTGGCGGCCGGCTCGTTGCCGCCGATCGCGTAGGTGTGGCGGCCCAGGACGGAGTTGCGCATCACGTAACCGAAGGCGACGAGCAGCGCGCCGAGGATGAGCAGGACGATCGGGACGCCGTGGTAGCTCGCGAGCAGCAGGGTGAACGCCACGACGGCCGCGGCGATCGCCGCCAGCTTCGCCAGGAAGAAGCCCATGGGGAGCAGTTCGAGACCGTAAGAAGCCGCCTGGCGGCGACCGCGGATCTCCTGGAGGACGGCCACGACCAGCACGCACAGACCGAGCAGCAGGGTCAGGTTGTGGTAGTCGGTGTACGGGCCGACCTCGGGCAGGAAGCCGCTGCTGATCTCCTGGAAGCCCTTGGGGAAGGGAGCCACCGACTGGCCCTGCAGCAGGATCTGGGTGCCGCCGCGGAACAGCAGCATGCCGGCCAGGGTGACGATGAACGAGGGGATGCCGACGTAGGCGATCCAGAACCCCTGCCAGGCACCGGCCACCGCGCCGATCAGTAGCGCGATCACCAGGGCGAGCGGCCACGGCATGTCGTGCTTGACCATCATCACGGCCGATGCGGCGCCGACGAAGGCGGCCAGTGAGCCGACCGACAGGTCGATGTGCCCGGCGATGATGACGATCATCATGCCGATGGCCAGGATGAGGATGTAGCCGTTCTGCTGGATGAGGTTGGTGATGTTCAGCGGCTTGAGCAGGGTGCCGTCGGTCCAGATCTGGAAGAGCACCACGATCAGCGCGAGCGCGACCAGCATGCCGTACTGCCGGATGTTGCCGCGCAGCGTCTCCAGCAGCAGCGCGCCGACGCCGCCCTTGCCGGAGGACCCGGCGCCGGGGGCGGACGCCGGTATGTTCTCTGTCTTCACCTGGGCCATGCCTTACACCTGCTCGTTCTGGGTTGCCGCGCTCACGGTCATGAGGCGCATGAGGGATTCCTGGGTCGCGTCCGCACGGTCGACCTCGCCGGTGATCCGGCCCTCGGCCATCGTGTAGATCCGGTCGCACATGCCGAGCAGTTCCGGCAGTTCCGAAGAGATGACCAGCACGGCCTTGCCCTGGGCGGCCAGGTCGGCGATCACCGTGTAGATCTCGGCCTTCGCGCCGATGTCGATGCCCCGGGTGGGCTCGTCGAGGATCAGCACCTCGGGCTCCGAGAAGATCCACTTGCTGAGGACGACCTTCTGCTGGTTGCCGCCGCTCAGCTTGCCGGTCTCCGCGAACACCGTGGGTGCCTTGATGTTCATCGTGGTGCGGAACCTCTCCGCGACCTTCGTCTCCTCGTGCTCGTTCACCCAGCCGCGCCGGGAGACCTTGCCGAGGGCGCTCAGCGAGATGTTGCGGCTGATGCCGTCCATCAGGTTGAGCCCGAGGTGCTTGCGGTCCTCGGTGACGTACGCGATGCCGTTGCCGATGGCCTCCGGCACCGTGCGGGTCCGGATCTCCTTGCCGTCCATCAGCACCCGGCCACCGGTGCGGCGACCGTAGGAGCGGCCGAAGACGCTCATCGCGAGCTCGGTGCGGCCGGCGCCCATCAGGCCGGCTATGCCCACGATCTCACCGCGCCGCACGTTGACCGACGCGCCGTCGACGACCTTGCGGTGCAGGTCGATCGGGTGGAGTACGGTCCAGTCCTCGACGGCGAAGGCGACCTCGCCGATGTCGGGGGTGCGCTCGGGGTAGCGGTGCTCCAGATCGCGCCCGACCATGCCCCGGATGATCCGGTCCTCGGAGATCCCCTCGGCGCCGACCGCGATCGTCTCGATGGTCCGGCCGTCGCGCAGGATGGTGACGGCGTCGGCGACCCGGGCTATCTCGTTCAGCTTGTGCGAGATGATGATGCAGGCGATGCCCTGGGCCTTGAGCTCCAGGATGAGATCGAGCAGCTTGCGGCTGTCCTCGTCGTTCAGCGCGGCCGTCGGCTCGTCCAGGATCAGCAGCCTGACCTCCTTGGCGAGGGCCTTGGCGATCTCGACCAGCTGCTGCTTGCCCACGCCGATGTCGGCGATCCGGGTCTGCGGGTTCTCGTGCAGGCCGACGCGTGCGAGGAGTTCCTTCGCGTGCGTGAGCGTCCGCTGCCAGCTGATGAGGCCGCGCGTGGCGTGCTCGTTGCCCAGGAAGATGTTCTCCGCGATGGACAAGTAGGGGATCAGGGCGAGTTCCTGATGGATGATCACGATGCCGCGCTGCTCGCTGGCCCGGATGTCCTTGAAGGCGCACGGTTCGCCGTCGAAGAGGATCTCGCCCTCGTAGGAACCGTGCGGGTAGACGCCGCTGACCACCTTCATCAGGGTGGACTTGCCGGCGCCGTTCTCACCGCAGATGGCGTGGACCTCGCCGGGGGCCACGCTCAGCTCGACGTCGGAGAGCGCTTTGACACCGGGGAAGGACTTACTGATCGAACGCATCTCGAGGAGGGGTCCGGCCATGGTGGTGCATCCGTTCGACTCGGGGAGGTACGGGCGGGGGCGGCCGGCCGTGGCCTGTCGCCCCGCCCGTACCACCGGCTCTACGGCCCTGAACGGGCCGGTCGTGGTTACTTGAGCTGGTCGGCGGTGTACTGGCCGGAGTCGACCAGCACCTTGCGGTAGTTGCCCTTGTCCACGCTGACCGGCTGCAGCAGGTAGGCCGGGACGACCTTGGCGCCGTTGTGGTACTGCTTGGTGTCGTTCACCTCGGGCTTGCCGCCGGTGAGCAGGGCGTCGCCCATCTGCACGGCCACCCGGGCCAGTTCGCGGGTGTCCTTGTACACGGTCTGGGTCTGCTCGCCGGCGATGATGGACTTCACCGAGGCCAGCTCGGCGTCCTGGCCGGTCACGATCGGCAGCGGCTTTCCCGCACCGCCGTAGCCGACGCCCTTGAGGGACGACAGGATGCCGATCGAAATGCCGTCGTAGGGGGAGAGCACCGCGTCGACCCGGGCCGACGTGTAGGCCTTGCTGAGCAGGTTGTCCATCCGGGACTGCGCGACACCGCCGTCCCAGCGCAGGGTCGCCACCTGGTTGAACTTGGTCTGCCCGCTCCGGACGACCAGCTTCTTGTCGTCGATGTACGGCTTGAGGACGCTCATCGCGCCCTTGAAGAAGAAGGTGGCGTTGTTGTCGTCCGGGGAACCGGCGAACACCTCGAGGTTGAACGGGCCCCTGCCGTCCTTGAGGCCGAGCCGGTCGACGATGTACGTACCGTGGAGGACCCCGACCTTGAAGTTGTCGAAGGTCGCGTAGTAGTCGACGTTCTCCGTGCCGTGGATCAGGCGGTCGTAGGAGATCACCTCGATGTTCGCGTCGGCGGCCCTCTGGAGCACGTCGGTGAGCGAGGAGCCGTCGATCGCGCCGATCACCAGCAGCTTGGCGCCCTTGGTGATCATGTTCTCGATCTGCGAGACCTGGTTCTCCACGACGTTGTCGCCGTACTGCAGGTCCGTCTTGTAGCCCTTGGCCCGGAACTGCTTGGCGATGTTGTTGCCGTCGTTGATCCAGCGTTCCGACGATTTGGTGGGCATGGCGATGCCCACGAGGCCGCCCTTGTCGTCGCCCTTGTCCGCGTAGGGGCCGACGCCGTTGGCGCTCTGGCCGCAGGCGGCCAGCGTCAGTGTGAGAGCCGCCGCAGCGAGGCCTGTCGAAACCTTCCGCACTTTTCCTCCAGTGATATGCCGTGATCGGCGTGACCTCGGCGGGGGCCTCGGGTCTGTCGAGCGGGAACGGGCCGGGCGCTGTGCCGGGAGGCGGGCGGGGCCGTACGTACGGGCTCGGTCCGCTGGCTGCATCCGGTCCGGCGGCTGCTCCGACGGGCTCGCCCGTGCTGGCTCCGGTCATCCCTCCGACCTGGCGTTACAAGAGTGTTAACGCTAACAGAACCAACGTCAAGGCCCCTGAGATCACCGTTCCATATCGCAGCGCCGCGGGGGAGCGCCATGGGCGGCGGGGGCGGTGTTAGCGATAACATTCGGAGGTGGCGGAACGCTGACGCTGCTACAAGACCCGTCGGCCGCAGGTGTTCCTACGCGAAGTAACGCCGGACGAGGTCGTTGCGGAACTTCCCCGTCGGATCGCACGTGGCCATCAGTTGCCCGAAGCGGTCGTAGTGCTCGTAGAGCCCGCGCACGGACTCCGGGCCGGCGATGAAGAGCTTCCCCCAGTGCGGCCGGGCGCCGAAGGGTGACAGCGCGTCCTCGACGACGCGCAGGGCCGTCGTCGCGGCGGCCGTGTCGGGCAGCCAGGTGAAGTGGAAGGCCACCGAATCGCGGTGACAGGCTGGGCTCAGCCAGAGGTCGTCGGCTGCGACGCTGCGTATCTCCCCGATCTGCAGGTGCGGCGCGATCCGCTCCCGGACCCGGTGCAGTGCGTCGAAGGCGGCGGCGGCGTCCTCGCGTGCCACGAAGTACTCCGACTGCAGCTCGTCGCCGCTGCTCGGGGTGTGTTCGAGCCGGAAGTGCGGAAGCCTGGCCTGCCAGGGGCCGGGGACGCCCGACTGCGGGGTGCACGACTCCGGCGGCATTCCGGGTACGGGGTGCCGGGCGCCGTCGGAGAGCGCGGCCCCGAGCCACTGCTCCGGCGCCGGTCGCGGCCCCTCGGCGCCCACCCGCCGCTTGAGCCACACCTGGTCGATCCGGTCGCCCTGCCACCGGGTGAAGAGGCTGACGCTGTACGCCGCCGACATCACCTCGTCGAACCCCCGGCGCAGCGCCTCGTGGGGCAGCCCCTCGTAGACCCACTGCTGGATGTCGAAGGCCGGCACCAGGTCGAGCGTCAGCCGGGTGACGATTCCCAGGGAGCCCAGGGCGACCACCGAACCGGCGAAATGCTCGTCGCCGCGGGCCAGCGACACGACATCGCCCGTGGCGCAGACGTAGTCGAGCGCGCGCACGGCCGAGGCGAGGCTTCCGTTGCGGACCCCCGAGCCGTGCGTGCCCGTGGCGCAGGCGCCGGCGACCGAGATGTGGGGGAGCGACCCGAGGTTGTGCAGGGCGAACCCCGCCTCGTGCAGCGCTCCCGTGAACTCGCCGAAGCGCAGGCCGGAGCTCACCGTGACGGTCCCGGCCCGCCGGTCGACGTCGATCACCTTGGGCAGGCCGGACGTGGACACCAGGTCGCCGCGGGTGTCCGCGATCGCGTTGAACGAGTGACCGGTTCCCAGCGCGCGCACGGAGGGGCTCCCGGCGACCAGCTTCTGCAACTCCTCGACGGAGGTGGGGACGTGGAACCGCTGTGCGCCGAACCGTATGTTGCCTGCCCAGTTGGTCACTGCTTCGTTCATCGCCCGTCCATTCGTGGTTGTCGCCGGGTGTGCCGAGTGCGCCGGGTGCGGCGCTTCCGGGAAGCGGAGACCGTACGGTGCCCCGCCCTCGGTGACGAGCCGGGCGTACATGGTGGACAGCGGCGGCGGTGCACTCACCGGGGAGACTGGGCCAGTGGCGGGGCGCGGCCCTTTCCGGCGCTTGGATGTTAGCGCTAACAGGAAAAGGCCGTCAATGACTCCGACGGGGCGGCACCGGCCCCCGCACCGGTTCTGGGGCGCCTGCTGGTGCCGTGGTCCCCAGAGGGGAACACGCTTCCTCGCGGCTCGCGTTCCGGTCCGCGATTGCCGGGTACGCCACATGCATGAACCATGACCCGATGACCACAGCGCTCCGCTGTCCCCGCGCCGGTGATGCCGGGACCGTCCGCACACGCCCCGAACCGCCGTCTCCTTCCCGGCCGGGCGTCCGTCGCCGAAAGGGTGCGTCGGATGACGGCCGATGAGACGGGGGCGGCATGGCTGGTGACGGAGGCCGGCGCGGGCGCCCCTCCGAAGGAGCTTCCGCGACGCCTGTGCAGTGCGGTGTGTGAGGGCCTCGGGGCGGACGGGGCGACGCTGTCGCTGCTGACCGACACACCGTCACGGCAGTTGCTGGGCGCCTCGAACGCCACCGCGCTGCTGCTGGAGGAGATCCAGTTCACCGTTCTGGAGGGCCCCTGCATCAGCGCGGCGGCCGGCGGTGAGCCCGTGGTGGTGAACGACCTGCACGGCGCGCCCACCCCGTGGCCCTTGTTCGGGGCGAGCATGCGCGAACAACTCCCCGAGGTCCGGGCCGTGTACGCCTTCCCGGTGTACTTCGGCGACTACGTCCTGGGGGCGTTGGACGTTCTCGGCCTTCGGCCCGACGCCCTGGACGAGGACGCCGTGAAGCAGGGGCCGCAGGTGGCCGACGCCGTGGCGGCGGCCCTCGTACCGGCCCGAGAACAGCTGATCACGGGGAAGGAGGCGCCCGCCTGGGAACCGGTGGACGTCGTCCGCGCCCACTGGTTCGACACGCGGCGTGCCATCGGCATGGTGGCCGCGTGGCGGGGGGTGGGTCCCGAGGACGCCCTGGCTCTCCTGCGGGCCCGCGCTTTCAGCACCGGACGGACCCTGGCCGACATCACCGCCGACATCCTGGGCCGTCCGCCCCACACGCCGTAGCCGCAGGAACGCGGCTGCATGGTCCGGGTCCCGTCGCGCCACGGCGCCCACCCGCGGGGGACCGCGCCCGGAGGGTCACCAGAGGGACAGCGGTGGCTTCACCCGGGTCCGTGCCATTCGCAGAGCAGAACGGTGGCGTCGTCGGTGAGCCTGCCGTCGTGGTGGTCGAGTACGGCGCGGACCAGGCGGCGCAGGGTTTCGGGGACGGGAAGGCCGTCGGCCTGCCGGCGGATGATGAAGTCGACGAAGCGCTCACGCCCGAACTCGTGGCCGTGGGCGTCACGCGCATCGGTGATGCCGTCGGTGTAGAGCAGGAGCCGGTCACCGGGCTCCAGCTGCTCCCGGCACGGGACGACGGGGAGTCCGAGATCGGTCCCCAGCGGGTGGGAGGGGGCACAGTCCAGGGCGGTGGTCCAGCGACCACCGCGGACGAGGACGGGCGGGTGGTGCCCGCAGTTGATCCAGGTGAGCAGCCCGGTACCGAGATCGAGATCGGCCAGGATGCCGGTGGCGTACCGGTTGAGGGTGAACTGCTCGACCAGCATCGTTTCGATGGCCAGGGCGGCTTCGGCGAGTCCGACGCCCTGTCGCCGTTTGCTGCGGCAGGTGGCCATGGCCAGGTTGGCGAGGAGACCGGCGGCGGTGTCGTGGCCCATGGCGTCGAAGACGGCCAGGTGGGCGGTGTCGCCGGCCAGGGCGTAGTCGAAGGCGTCCCCCGCGGTAGCGTAGGCGGGTTCCATGGCGCCGGCGAGGGTCACCCTCGCGTTGGCGAAGGTACGCGGCGGCATCAGGGTCCACTGCATCTCGGCGGAGACCGACAGGGGGCTGACACGGGTGAGGCGGGCGTAGGAGTCGCTGTGGTGGCGCTTGGAGACCAGGAGCAGGCCCAGCAGCGATGCCAGGTCCCGCATGCTGTCGTGGCCCGCCCCGTCCGGTTCGGCGTCGGTTTCGACGCGGAGCACGCCGAGCCGCTCGGTGCCGTCCAGAATCGGCAGCCAGTGCTGCGGACGGCCGCCGACGGAGGTGGACAAGCCCTGCATGACCTGGAAGACCCGGCCGGGCAAGGTGGCGTCGATGCGCATCTCCTGCCCCCCGAGGCCCGCGTCGATCCCCTCCCCGGTGACTTCGCGCAGCACCTCTTCCCGCAGATCGGCCACGAAGATGCGCGCCCGGTGCAGGCCGGCTTCGGCGGCGTGCCGGTCCACCAGGGCGGGCAGCTGCTCGAAGGTGACCAGATGACTGGCGCGCAACAGCGCGGTGAGCATGCGCGCGGAATCATGGAGCGTGGTCATGGCAGGACCCGTCGGACGGGGACAGCCCGCGTCCGCCCGTCGGCCTCGACGATGAGGGGGTCGCCGTCCTGCTGCGCGACAGACGGAAACGAGGAGCCCGAGATGGCTGTCTGCGTTCAGCGTACGGCTCGGATCTCGCCGCGGGACCGCCGACCGGCCCGTTCCCGTGCCACGCGACTGTGTGTCCTGTGCACCGGCCGGCCGGTACCGCGGGCCGGCCGGCCGGGGAGCCGGGTCCGCGGCCCCGACCCCGGCCGGCACGTTCCGGGGCGCGGCAGGCGGTACGGGTGCCGGGCCGGCGCGGGAACCTCGCATCGGTTGTTTCCTTCGGAGGCACAGGGGCACCCGGGTCCGTGACTCGGGCTTCGCCGTAACACCGGAGGTGCGACGTGGGACGTTTGAATCGGGTGGCGCTCGGTCTCGCCGCATTGGCCGCCGGGGTCTCCGTCCTGCGCAGGGCCCGGTCGCCACGGGCGTACGGGGACCGGGCCGGCGATCGCTGGCTCACGGTGACGGTCAACCGTTCGCCGGCAGACGTACAACCCGGCGGCGCACTGCCCGCCCCCCTGGACAGGTTCGGCGACAGGCTGGAGGCCAGGATCCTCCCCGCCCCCGGCGACCGGGGCACGGAGCTGGCGGTACGCCTGAAGGAAACGCTCCCGGCCCGGGTGACTTCCGTGCCCGCGAGGCTGACGGGCAAGGACCCGCGTCAGGAGGTCCGGACCGCGTTGCGGGACGCCAAGGCTCTGCTGGAAGCGGGCGAGGTCATGAGGCCGGACGCCCCGCCCACCACGCACACCACCCCTGCGGGCAAGGTCGTCGGGCTGTTGAGCCGCCGTTCGGGCGGGGAGGGAGTGCTGTGAAGGCGCTGTGCTGGGAAGGCGTGAACAAGCTGTCCGTCGAGCGGGTCCCGGACCCGGAGCTCCGCAACGACCAGGACATGATCGTGCGCCTGATCGCCGGGACGACGTGTGGCTCCGACCTGCACCTGATCGGCGGGTACATCCCCGCGATGCGGGCCGGGGACGTCATCGGGCACGAGTTCCTCGGTGAGGTCGTGGAGACGGGCCCCGGAGTACGCCGCCACAAGGTGGGCGACCGGGTCGTCGTCTGCTCGTTCGTCGGCTGCGGACGGTGCTGGTACTGCGCCAACGACCTGTGGTCCCTGTGCGACAACACCAACACCAACCCCGGGATCGGCCAGGCCATGTTCGGCTACGAGGCGGGCGGGATCTTCGGCTACTCGCACGCCATGGGCGGCCTGCGCGGCAGCCACGCCGAATATGTGCGCGTCCCCTTCGCCGACTACGGGGCCTTCGCCGTGCCCGAGGGGATCGACGACACCAGCGCCCTGTTCGTCTCCGACTCCGTGCCCACCGGCTGGATGGGAGCCGACCTCGCCGGCGTCAAGCCCGGCGACGTCGTCGCCGTATGGGGATGCGGCGCCGTGGGACAGATGGCGGCCAGGGCGGCGATCCTCCTCGGGGCCGAGCGCGTCATCTCCATCGACCGCCTCCCCGAGCGGCTCGCCATGACCAGGAAGCACATCGGTTCCGAGACCATCGACTACACCTCCACCGATGTCGCCGCCGAACTCCGCGAACGCACCGGCGGCCGCGGCCCGGACGTCTGCATCGAAGCCGTGGGCATGGAAGCCCACAGCGACGGCCCCATGCACCTGTACGACCAGGCCAAACAGCAGCTGCGCCTGCAGACCGACCGGCCCACCGCCGTACGCCAGGCCATCCACGCCTGCCGCAAGGCGGGCACCGTGTTCATCCTGGGCGTCTTCGCCGGCGCGGTCGACAAGTTCCCCCTTGGGGCGGTGATCAACAAGGGCCTGACCGTACGCGGCGCACAGCAGCACGGGCAGCGCTACATCCCGATGCTCCTGGAGCGCATCGCGGCCGGAGAGATCCAGACCTCGCATCTGGCGACCCACACGCTGTCGCTCGACCAGGCCCCCACGGCGTACGACATGTTCAAGCACAAGAAGGACGGCTGCGTGCGGGCGGTCATCCGCCCCGGCACACAAGGAGCGCCGTAGCCGCCGGGGCGGGCAGCGCGATCGCGGCGGCCCCGCTGCCCGCGGGGCAGAACGGGTGTCCCTCCGCGATCCGGACGACGACAAGCTCCAAGTGTTCCTCGCGCGGCTGGACGCGTACGGGCCCGGCCGGGCGGAGAGCGCGTGTACGGCCGTGTTCGCGTACGCGCAGACGTGGACATGGTGGTCAATGCGATGCCGTTCCGTACCGCGCGGCCGAGAATCTCCGGCGCAACGGCGCAACGGCGCAACGGCTCACCCGAACGGCCCTGACCGTCTCGCGGGCTCCGGCCGTCCGGGTGATCTGAGGAGGCAACCACGGCCGACAATCCGAACTCTCCCGGCGCGACCGGAACCACACGCATGCGGCAGGCGGACGAGGACCGTGGCGGCTCCGGCGCGTGTGCGCGCGGCGGAACCGTGTTCGCAGGTGTCCTGCTGCTCGTCGACGGAGTCCTCACCGTGCTCAACGGCATCGCGGGCATCGCCGAGGACAACATCTACGAGCGGATCGGGGACTACGTCTACAAGTTCGGCCTCACGACGTGGGGCTGGATCCACCTCGTCATCGGCGCCGTCCTGATCCTCACAGGTCTCGGCATTCTCAAGGGCGGCGCGGCGGCCCGTGGCCTGGGCATCGGCATGGCAGCGCCGAGTGTCGTCGCCGACTTCCTGTGGCTGCCCTACCAGCCGGTCTGGGCGATCATCGCCATCGCGCTCGGCGTCTTCGTGATCTGGGCCCTCGCGACGGACCGCTCGGTCGCCTGAGAAGGCCGCCGAGGAGAGCCGGTGCGCCGCTGCCCCTCCCCTCGCAGGGCACGCTCTCGCCGAGGGACCCGCGGACCTGCGCGCTCGTGTCGTCCGAGGGCGTGCGGGACTGGCCCTGTCCGCCGCGCTTCGACTCCCCGCGCGCCTTCGCCGGGCTGCTCGACCATGACCCGGGTTGCTCCGTCGGGACGAAGAACCCGGGGCGGGGCCGGGCGGCGGGCAAGGGCGCCCCCCGGCAGCCTCGCCGCCTTCACGGACCCGAGTGGCTCGGGCGTCGTTGCTCCGCACTGCCGGCGGAACGCCCACCGATGCGGAGCGCGATCAACGGAAGGACGAGCACCGAGATCATGGCGGCACCGACGAGCGCCGCGGCCTCGTCCGTGCCGATGGTGTCTTCGTCCAGGCCGATCGTGGTGATCGAGGTGACTCCCGTGGTGTGGACACACCTGACAATGGATCTCGACGGTCCGGGAAGGTGTAGATCCGTATGGCACGGCCCCGGAAGTACGGTCCGGAATTCTGGTCCGACGCGATCGCGTTGTGGCGGGCCTCGGCCGGCAGGCGGACGTCCAGGGACCTCGCGGCCGATCCGAACGTCAGCCCCGAAACGCTGAGGGCCCGGGTGCGTGCCGCCGGCGGCCGTCCGGCCGCGTCCGGTGTGCCGGGAGACGCCATGGACGAGCTGGTCCGGCCGCGCGCGGAGAACGCCCGGCCGGCCGAGGCGGAGAAGGAATGGCAACTCGAGCGGGAGATCCCGCGGCGGGCGGCGGCCTGTTCCGCCCGGGAGATGAAGTGAAGACCGCCGCCTGGGACCTCGTCCCCGCCCACGCCGAGACGTTCGGCATCAAGCGGATACGCCAGGCCCTGGAAGTCTCCCGCTTCGGCTACTGCCGGTGGATCGCCGACGCAAAAGCTCGGGAAGACTCAGCCCAAGGCGCCGTTCGCCGGGGCCGGTTTGCGCCACGTGGTGTCCGCGGCGACGGCGGTGGCGGGAGCCGGCGATGCGCCTCCGCCGGAGACCAGTGCGGCTCCGGCAGTGACGCCGGTGAGTGCTCGAGTATGGCGCGGCGCGAGAATTCGATGGTCAGGAGGCCCCTTCGGGAAGGCGTCGTGCCCGCCAATACAGGAACGCGGCGGCACAGGTCAGAACGACGGCAAGGCCAGCCGGCACGTCGACGAATCCGTTGACCGACGCGGAAACGTGCTCCACCGTCGAGCCGTCGGAATAGACGCAGGCATTGCGAAGGGGCCAGTAATCCTGCTTCAGGCTCGCCAATGGGACGCCGGCCGGGTTCCTTTCCTCGCACAGCTCCGGGAATGGTCCTCCCAGGGTTACGGAGAACCAGCCTCGATTCGTCAGCAGGATTCGGTGGCTGACCTGCTCGGCAGTTCGCCCGTAATGTCCTCGTGCCGTTCGAGGTGGGCCGTCGCGTGACGCCGCGGGTGCGCCGGGCTCCACGGGCCCGGAGTGCTGCCGGTCTTCTCCTTCCTGGTCTTTGTCTCGGCAGTGCCCGGCTGTCAGGTGACAGCTGGGAGGGCGGTGAGCCGCTGCCAGCAGGTGGTGAACGCTTCTGCCCAGGGCCAGGTCGCGTCGATGCGCAGCCATCGGCGTCGGGCGTGGTCGGCGAGGCGGGCGGGCAGGTGGTAGAAGCGGAAGCGCATGGTCTTGGGCTCGGCGTCGGCCAGAGCCTCGACGTCGTGCAGGGCCAGCAGCCGCACCCAGGCGTCGAGATCACTGGCGAGGTTCGCGGCGAGCATCCAGCCGCGGTTCACTTCCCAGGAGGCGGAGGGCAAGTTGTCCAGTCCCGTCGCCTTGTTGGTGCGCACCCGGTCCTCGACGCCGGCGTGCGAGCGGTGCAGCACGTCGAGGAACTGGCTGTGGCCCGAGCCTACGATGCCCCACATGCGCCGGATATTGGTGGCGGTGATGCAGTACCGCCAGCCGGTCTTCTTCTCGAAGGCGGTCAGTTTCTTCAGGTGCCGGCGGGTGGGCCTGACGCGCCGCACGATCAGCCGCATGCCCTCCGGCCAGCCCTCGCGTGTGTTCAGCCCGGTCAACTCGGCGACGAAGTAGCCCTCCTGGAGGCTGCCGTCCTGGTGCACGGAGGTCTCCCAGGCGGCCTCGGGCAGGCGGGCGATGGCCTTCTCGTCGTCTTCGGTGATCTTCCAGCCGACGGTGTAGCGGACCGTGCGCCGTGTGGTGTTCAACGCTTCGAGGTGTTCCAGCAGTCCGTGGGTGGCTCCCGCCCCGTCCACCCGGACGAGGATCTTCGCGGCCGAGGAGCCGGGGATCTGGGCGAGGGCGTCGGTGAGCACCGTGATGTGGTCGGCCACCGTGTTTGCTCCGGCATTCCCCGGGCGCAGGCACATGGCCAGGGACTCGGTGGTGTTCGCGCACCACGCCGCCAGCGGATGAAACCCGAATGTCTTTTTGAAGGTGACCGCTGCCCCGGCCTTCTTCGATGCCGCGGTGATGATGGTGGCGTCGATGTCGATGACGATCCAGCCGGTCAGCCGTTTGCCCGCCACGGTCAGCCAGGGGAAGCCGCCCGGCCGCAGATGCAGCAGACTCCACACATGCCGGCGCACCCGGGCTCGTGCCTTCGCAATCTTCGCCAGGACTGTCTCGTCGAGCGCGGCCAGGGTGCGGCGAGCGGTGGAGTCCGAGGCCGACGGCCCGAACAACGGTCGGTGATGAAGCTGGAGTTGTTCGGCCTCCGACAGGTTCACCGCCCCGAGCGCGATCGCGACGGCCAGGTGCACCAGCACGCCCGCCCGTTCCCGCCAGCCGGCCGCTGTGCTGGACGGCAACTCCTTCGCCAGCGCCCCGGTGAGCCCTGTGCGGTCCGCGCACCGGCGCAGCAGCACCGCACCGGCATGCCCGATCAGTCTCTTCCCGTCAGCCACCACGGACAGCCGACGGTCCCACCCTGTACTCTTGCTCACCAGATTGGTGCCCTGATTCTTGCAGCGGATACGACGTAGACACTCGCATCCTCGCAAGTCAGCGGCACCATTCTGCTATCGGGGCGTCAGGTCACCGAATTCCGCTGAATATCCAGGGCCAGCCGTAGCAGTACACGGCCGTGGCCGACAAACCGGAGATCAGGGCGAGAACCGCACAGATCCTAGACGGCGAACGGGGCGGGTTCCTCAGCATGAGAACGATCGACAGGATGCACGCCGGCACAGCCGCCACACTGGTAAGCAGGAGCAGGCCCATCAAAGGCGCCGGCATTGCGTCCCCCTCCTGACCCGTTTTCGCGGACGCGCGGAACCGTGTGATTTCTTCCGTTTCCCGCACCAAGTGTTTCCCATGGCTGGGCAAGTTGTCCGGTCTGCCGCTTTCGGCGCGAACCCGGTGTCGTCGGTGATCAGCACGCCGCCCGGGCCGAGCCGTTCAGCAATGTACGCGCGGGTCCAACGAGCTGCCCGCCGCCCTTGCGGGCTGCCTGTCCCAGCAGAACCCGGACATGGTCCCGCATCCGCATCCGTCACCGCAGATCCGCCCGGCCGAACCGGCCCGCCACCCGAGCGAACACCGACCCCGATTCGCCATCCCGGCAACTGGCTTCAGCCATTCCCTCCGTACCAGGACAACGACAGCCACCAGCTCACTCAGGACGCGAGCCGCTGCTGGAGTGCCGACCGGGCACCCCAACGCTCAGCCTCGAGGCTGTCGACCGTCTGCCTGCTCCTCCCCGCCGCCGAAAAGGCGTCCCCCTGCGGCACCTTGTAGCAGTTCCGCAACACGCACAGAGTCTTCACACCGTATGACTTCATGCGAAGATTTCGTCTCCCGCGCTCCGTGAGTCGGGCCGGGGTTACAAGGGAGAACCTTCGTGAAAAAAACGACGTTCAGGGCCATGGTGGGCACCACATTGGCGGTTGCCGCCGCAGCTGTCGTGCTGCCCGCCACCGCGGGTGCCTCTTGGTACGAGGCTGCCGTTCCCGCCGGCTCCGGCACCGCCGGCCGCCCTACCACCGACTCCTTCGGGCGGGCTGTGGATGCCGTACTGACTGAGCGGACGGCCGCCCTCTTGGACGGCTCCCCGCACCGCCGACGGGCCGGGGCGCTCGCCAGTCGTGACGTGCACTTGTCCTCGGGCCTCGTGCGGTCGGAGGACCACACCGAGGCCTCGCTGCGCGACCGGAAGAAGCGGCTGCGTGAACTGGGCGAGGCGTACACCGCGGCCGACACCAAGGTCAAGGTGAACGACATCGAGGTGCGCGGCGGCAAGGCGTCGGTCCGTGTCACCGAGACCACCACGCTCACGTACGAGAAAATTCGTGGCAACGAGCCGGCAACCACCGGGTTCCAGGCGCACCACGAAGTCGACTTCACCCGGACCCCGGGCGGCAGGTGGGCGCTGACCGGCATACGGCCGACGGACACCGGTCTTGTCGCGGTCAACGCTCCGCTCAAGGCTCCGCAGGCCAAGTCGGCCGCCGCCGACGGGCTGCCGGTGGCTGCTCCCGCGTCCACCAGGCGGCCCTCGCGGGTGCCCGCTCCGAAGCCGACCAGCAACGGCAGCGGCCTCAACTACGCGGCGATGGGCGCGTACGCGGAGAAGTACTGGAGCAGGTACAACCCCGCCTACCCCTCGTACGACAGTGCTGGTGCCGGCGGCGACTGCACCAACTTCGTCAGCCAGGCGCTGAAGGCGGGCGGCTGGAAGCACGCCCCTGGTTCCTGGGACGACTACCGGAAGTGGTGGAGCGACCCGAAGCTGGGCAACACCCTGTCCTTCGTGGGCGTCAACGAGTGGTCGTGGTTCGCCCTGTCCAGCAAGCGGACGACCAACCTCTCCAACGTCTGGGAGATGGGTGTCGGTGACGTTCTCCAGATGGACTTCAACCGGGACGGGTCGAAGGACCACACCATGATGGTCTCGTACCGGGACCGTCGGGGCACCCCCTACCTGACCGCCCACTCCACCAACACTTACCGGAAGTCGGTGGCCAGTATCGTCGCTTCCTACCCGAGAGCGAACTACTTCGCCTACCGCACCTGACGAACGGCCCCGCCCTCCGCCGCCGGGGGGCGGGGCGCACAGCTCGACGTCCTCGGGCCCACGCGTTCCATGCCCGCCGGGACAGCCGGCGCACCCGGCCGGCGGCGGGCCTTGAACGCGGAAGTCCGAGCGCGAGCCCATCCGCCGACGCCCGCTTGCGGCCACACGGCGGGATCCGCCTCAGCCCACTCCGTTCCCGACCGGCATGTCTGGAAACCGTGGTCAGGGACACCGCAGTCAGGGACAGTGCATTCAAGGTCCCTGCAATCAGGGACAGCGCAATCCAGCTCCAGCGACTCCGGCCTCGACTGCCCACCCCTGCCGGGCTGTTGTCGCTCGCCAGGAGGCACGGGCCTCTTGTCCCTCAGCAGGGCAGGCGCCTGTGCGCATGGGGCGCTGGGCAGCGCCAGGAAGGGCAGCCACTCCGTGTCCGGCAGGAGGGGGCCGGTCGCCCGTTCTATATTTGTCTGGCCGTGCCGGACATGCCTTGCCTTCACATCAGGAGAAGCAATGATGAGCCGAAGCGCCCGCGGACGTGGCCGCCGACGAGCCCGCCAACGCAAGCGCGGCCGCATCGCACTGATATCCGTCTCCGTGCTGGTACTCGCGCTGATCACGGTCTTTCTCGGGAAATCCCTGATCAGCGGTCCGGACGGCAGTGCCGCAGCCGAGCCTTCCGTCACCGACGACCCGACCATCCGTGCGAAGAACAACAAGGCGGGCAACGGACCCAACGCCCGTAAGCGCGCCCAGCGCTGGGACGGCAAGGTCGAGGTACTGGGGGACGGCTCCACATCGCACACCGGGCCGCAGCCGGGCCAGCTGAAGCCGAAGAAGCTCAAGCCGGGTCAGAAGCCTCCCCAGTTCGTGGTGTTCTCCTGGGACGGCGCACTCGAGGGCGACGATCGCCTCTTCTCCCACTTCCGCCAGGTGGCCAAGGAGAGTGACGCCCACATGACGTTCTTCCTTACGGGCATCTATCTGCTGCCCAAGTCGAAGAGCGACCTCTACGACCCGCCCATGCACAGCCGCGGTTCCGCCGCGATCTCCTATCCCACCGACGACCACATCAGGACGACACTGGCCCAGCTCGGCGACGCCTGGAAGGACGGCCACGAGATCGGCTCGCACTTCAACGGCCACTTCTGCGGGCCCAAGGGCGGCGGTGACTGGAGCGTCGACGAGTGGGCGAGCGAGATCAAGCAGGCGTACGACTTCGTGAAGAAGTGGAAGACCAACACCGGATTCAGCAGCCTGCCGCCCCTGCCCTTCGACCCCGACCGCGAATTCGTCGGAGGCCGTGCTCCCTGTCTGGAGGGCCAGGAGAATCTCATATCGGCGAGCAAGGACTTCGACTGGCGCTACGACGCCAGTTCGCCGGGCGGATTCCAGGCTTGGCCGAGCAAGAAGAACGGCATCTGGGACTTCCCGCTGCAGTTGTTGCCCTACCCCGGCAAGGACATCCAGGTGCTCTCGATGGACTTCAACTTCCTCTACAACCAGTCGAAGGGCGAGACGGACGGCGACCCGGCCCAGTTCGGCACGTGGAAGCAGACCACCACCGGCGCTTACATGAACGGCTTCAACCGCGTCTACTACGGCAGCCGGGCTCCCCTGTTCATCGGTAACCATTTCGAGCAGTGGAACGGCGGCATATACATGGACGCCGTGGAGGACCTGATGCGGGAGGTGTGCCCACGCGAGGACGTCGAGTGCGTTTCCTTCAGGGAACTGGCCGACTGGATGGACGCCCAGGACCCTCAGCTCCTGGAGCAGCTGCGCTCACTGGACCCCGGTCAGGCGCCCTTGTGGAAGACGCTGGTCAAGTAGGAACTGGGCGAGCTCGGCCCAGTGCCCGCCCGGAGCCGGCGGTGCGCCCTCACGGACGGGACGTCACCGCCCGCATGTAGTCCTTCCAGATGTCGACCGGCAGGGGGCTGCCGGGCTCCTTCCCGGAAGAGCCCGCCACCCCGTCCAGCGGCAGCAGGTCCAGTTTGCGCAGGTCCATCCGGTACAGCACGACGGCTGTGGCCTCCTTCCCGGTGTACCCGATGAACCAGGCGGCCTTGTTGTCCTCCGTCGTCCCGGTCTTGCCCGCCGGTTGCAGGCCCGCTATCTGTGCCTCTTTCCCGGTTCCCTCCCGCACGACCCCTTGCAGGGTGCCGGTCACCTGCTGTGCCACCTCGGCCGTGAACGCGCGGCGCGACCGGACTGCGGGCAGTGGGATCTCGTCTCCGTTGCGGGTGACCCGGAGTACCGAGAACGGCTCCGTCTGCTTGCCCTGGGCGGCGAAGGTCTGGTAGGCCGCTGCCATGCGGATGGCGCTGGGGGTGGAGTTCCCGAGCGAGAAGGCGGGCACCTGCCGGCCCAGGCTGGAGGGCAGCAGGCCGGCGTTCTGCGCGTGGTGGCGGACCCGGTCCAGGCCGACGTCCATGCCGAGCTGGAGGAAGGGCGAATTGACGGAGTTCATCATCGCTTTGTCCAGGCTGATGGAGCTGCCCCAGGACGTGCGGCCGTCGTTCTTGCCCTTCACGATCTTGCCGTTACGGTCCCAGTAGGGCCCTTCGGGTGTCATGACGGGGGCGTTGTGCCGGCCGTCGTACAGGCTGGAAGGTGTGACGGGGTGGCGCTTGCCGTCGCGGTCGCGTACGACGCCGTCGCTGAGGGCGGCGGCGTAGACGAAAGGCGCGAAGGCGGACCCGGCAGGAACCGTGACCGCGTTGGACTCGTTGAATCCCTGCTTGAGGAAGCCGGGGCCTCCGTACAGGGCGACGATCTTTCCGTCCGCGCCGACGGTCGTCGCTCCCGTCTTGACGAAGGTGTCGGACTTCCGGTCCTTGGGCGCGAGTTTCTTCCGGGCCTTGCGGACGGATTCCTCCAGGGCCTCCGTCTTCTTCTCGTCGAACGTGGTGTAGATCTGGTAGCCGCCGCGGTCGAATTCGGCTTCCGAGACCTTCCCGTTGCGAGTGACGTACGATTTGGCGAGTTCGACGAGGTAGCCCTGCTGGCCGCTCAAGTCCGTCCGCCCGCCTGTCACCTGGGTCGGTTCGGGGAACTTCGTGTACTTCGCCCGCTCGGCGGGAGAGAGCTTCCCGATCTCGACCATCCGGTCCAGGGTCCACTTCCAGCGCTCCACGGCCCGTGCGCGGTTGCCCTCACCCAGCGCCGGATCGTACAGGCCGGCGCCCTTCAGCAGGGAAGCCAGGAACGCTCCCTCACTGGCGTTCAGCTCGGTCGCCTCCTTGCCGTAGTAGGCCTGCGACGCACGCTGGATGCCGTACGTGCCGCGGCCGAACCAGCTGGTACTGAGGTAGCCCTCGAGTATCTCGTCCTTGCTGAACTCGTCGTCGACCTTCAGCGCGAGCATCATTTCGGTGAACTTGCGCGAGAGCGTCTGTTCCTGGCTGAGGTAGGCGTTCTTGACGTACTGCTGAGTGATGGTGGAGCCGCCCTGCGTCTCACCGCCGCTGACCATGCGGGTGACGGCGCGCATGAGGCCCGAGGGGGAGATGCCTGGATCCTTGTAGAAACTGGCGTTCTCCGCGGCGAGGACCGCCCAGCGGACGTCCTCCGGGACCTTTTCGAGGGGCATGTCCTGTCGGCTGACCCAGCCGGTGCGCGACATCTTGGAACCGTCGGCCCAGTAGTAGATGTTGTCCTGCTGAGTGGCGAAGGAGTTCAGGTCCTCGGGTATGTCGGTGCGCCAGTAGGCGATGCCCACAACGGACATCAGGAGACCGGCACACCCCAGTACGGCGCACACCAGCTGGCGCGGGGACGGGATCCAACGCCGGTAACCCTGCCGGTGCGGTCGCGGGTACTGCGGCCGCACGCGCTTCATCAGCGCACGCAGCCGGTCGACCGGAACCCACGAAGGCAGGGACCGGGACGTCAGCGCCCGCTGCACGAACACCCGCCTGGTGCTCAAGGAGGAGCGCGACCGGCCCGATCGCCGGGTGGCCCGCCGAGATCCGGTCCGAGATCTTGAGGACGCCGCCCGCCGTCCACGGTCAGTCGGCTTGCCCCGCCTACCCATGGGACATCACCACACCCACCTGGACCACATCACACACGACGACCACAGCCGACATCGCTTCTCCCATGAAGATCAGGGCCGGGCTGCAAGCCCGCAGCCTCCCCACAGGATGCTACGAGGCCCTCGCCGCCAGTTCCGAAGCCATGATCCACATCGCGTCGATCGACAGCCTCGCCCCACACGCCACGGGCAAGCTCACACCAGCCCGGCGAGGAACCTCCTGGGACCCAAGGGTAATTGGCCCGCATTGAACGTCTTCTCGAAGGGGGCGGTGACCAGACGGCGACCGTGAACTCCAAGGCCCCGCTCCTCACCGCTCCCACCCCAGCCACCGCGGCACGGCCGGCGCGGTGATCCCTTGCTGAAGCGCGGCTTCGGTGGTCTTCTTCCGTATCAGCTGCGACTCGGGGGCGGTTCTCCGCCGGGGGCGCGATGCGGAACACCGCCCGGGGTGCGACGAGGGGAGTACGGAAGGTCGCGGCAGCGGGACCACCGCAGGCCATGATGGCTGCCCAGCCGATCCTGACGGCCGCGAGTGCCAGGACGGTGGCGGCGGGTCACGGCAGAGCCCTGACGGTGAGCGGTCCACCATGCGGCTCGGCCGATAGGGCGGAGTTCCGCTCATTCCTGCATTCGATTGACACAGGCAGAAGATACGTGACGCCTTCACGGGAAACAGCCCCAGGGCGGAGTGATCCTGCGCACTTGCGAGTGACTGAAGCGGTGGAAAGCAGTCCGGTTCGCGATGCGCATCATTCTGGTGCAGGAATGGCAGGGCGGCATGAACACTTCTTCCCCGACCTCAACAGGCGCAGTGGTAACAGCCTCAATGTATCGAGGAGTTGATTCCGCTTATGAATCTCCTGCGGATTGTTCGTGACCGCCTCCAAGAGCGTGTTTCATTCCCCCCGCATTCTCCCCGGCGGCCTCGCAAGTGTCACCGACGCCTGTGGTCGGGGCTTGGCTCCTCGGTGCGGCAGCTCTCACGGCGATTGCTCAGAGCCAGTCCCGCCGTTTGAAAATCACGTACAAACTGGTGCAGACAACCGCCATCAAGGTGATCGCGAAGGGGTATCCGAACGCCCAGTGCAACTCCGGCATGTGGTCGAAGTTCATCCCGTAGACCGTCCCGACGAGCGTCGGCGCGAACAGGATCGCCGCCCACGACGAGATCTTCTTGATCTCCTCGTTCTGCTCGAAGCCCGCCTCGGCGAGCGCCCGCATCTCCGCGTTCTGCTGCTGCGTGACCAGCGTGGCGTTGACGGTGAGGATGTCGGCCAGGGCCTGGCGGAAGCCGTCGACGCGTTCGCTGATGTGCGTGACGTGGTCGGCCACGTCACGCAGGTAGCGCTGGAGCTCCTCGTCCGTACGGTACTTCGCGAAGCCCGCCATCAGGCTGTGCAGCATGCCGACCAGGGGGCGGGTGGCGCGCTGGAACTCGACCATTTCACGGGAGAGTTCGTAGATGCGGCGGGAGACCTCGGGGTCGCCGCGGAAGACCTCGGTCTCGATCTCGTCGACGTCGTTCTGCACGCCCTCGACGACCGGGGCGTAGCCGTCGACGACGGAGTCGAGGATCGCGTACAGCACCGCCTCCGGTCCCAGCGCCAGCAGCTCGGGGGTCTCCTCCATGCGCCTGCGTACGACGGAGAGGTCGGGCGCGGCGCCGTGGCGGACCGTGATGACGAAGTCCTGGCCCACGAAGACGTGCAGCTCACCGAAGTCGACCTCCTCCACGGCGTCGAGGTAGCGGGCTGCGCGCAGCACGACGAAGAGCGTCTCGCCGTAACGTTCCAGCTTCGGACGCTGATGGGCCTCCAGGGCGTCCTCGACGGCGAGCGGGTGCAGGTCGAACTCGGCGGCGAGGGAGTGGATTTCGTCCTCGGACGGGCGGTGCAGGCCGATCCAGGCCATGCCGTCGGGGTACTCGCGCAGCTGGCGGAAGGTCTCGGCGAGCGAGTCGGGCGTGGAGACCCGGTGGCCGTCGCGGTAGAGCGCGGCGTGCACGACGCTGGCGCCGTTGGGCTGGACGCCGTCGGGGGGCGCGGTGGGGTCGTCCCCGGCGGGCGGTACGGCCGGCGGCGGGGGCTGTCTGCGCCAGGCGTGCTTCTTCGGGGACAGCGCGGGACGGGCGCGTCGCTCCGCCATCGCAGATCTCACCTTCCGCAGAGAGCCGGGCACGGGCAGGATATACGTCCCGAATGTCAGCGGCATCGTCCTGCCCTTGCGGACCGGAGCTGTCCGCCAGGGTCAATAGCCTGCGAAACATGGCCTCCCAGACGCAGCAGCCCCAGCGGACGAACCCGGCGCCGGCGCACCGGGTGCTCAGCCTCCGTGCCCTCAATCGCGCCACCCTGGCGCGCCAGCTCCTGCTGCGGCGTACCGCCATGCCCGCCAAGGACGCCGTCGGGCACCTCGTCGGCCTCCAGACGCAGAACACCAGGCCGCCGTACTTCCAGCTCACCGCCCGCCTCGACGGCTTCGGCCCCGAGGAGCCGTCGGGGCTCATGGCCTCCCGCGAGGCCGTCCGCCTCGTCACCCCGAGCTCCACCCCCCACACGCACACCGCGGACGACTGCCTCACCCGCTGCCCCTCGTGCAGGTCACGCCGCGCTGCCTGTGGGGGCGGAGCGGCCAGGTCGCGCTGACCACGGCCGAGCAGTGGTTCGGCCGGGCGTCCGAGCCGGCCCCGAACCCGACGCGACCGTACTGCGCTACCTCGCGGCCCTCGGCCCCGCCTCCGTCAAGGACATGCAGACCTGGTGCGGGCCGACCCGGCTGCGGGCCGCCTTCGAACGGTTCCGGCCGCGGCTGGTCACCTTCCGGGACGAGCGCGGCACCGAGCTCTTCGACCTCTCCGACGCGCCCCGCCCCGAGGAGGACACCCCGGCGCCGCCCCGTTTCCTCCCGGAGTACGACAACCCGCTGCTCTCCCCCGCCGACCGCACCCGCGTCGTGCCGGTGGAGCACAAGTCCCGTATCCGGACGGGGAATCAGGGCCTGCCCACGTTCCTCGTGGACGGGTTCGCCGCCGGGATCCGGCGGCTGGAGGAGGAGCCCCGGAGCGGCGCCGCCGCCCTGACGGTCGAGCCCTTCGGCACGCTCACCCGTGCGCAGCGGGCGGCGCTGGCGCAGGAGGGGAGCATGTCCTCACCACCCTGACGTCGGCCACCGTGCGCGACGTACGGTCCGGTGCTCTCCCGGCGTAGGCGGGGCCGTGGCGGGGCGGGCCGTCCCTTACCCCGCCCCGCCCCGCCCCGTGCGTGCCGGGCCGTGACGGTCACGGGAGCAGGCCCGCGCGGCGGGCCGCCACCACCGCCTCCAGACGGGTGTGCGCGCCCAGCTTCCGCATCGCGGAGCGCAGGTAACCCTTCACCGTCTCGGGGCGCAGCCCGAGCCGTTCCCCCGCCACGGCGTTCGTCGCGCCCGCCGCGACGCAGGACAGCACGTCCACCTCGCGCGGCGTCAGCGCCACCCGGTGCTCGCGCTCGCGCACCGGGCCTTCGCCGGCCGCGGCCGCCAGTCGGCCGCAGACGGAGACGAGCTCCTCGCGCAGCGCCGGATCGACGATGCGCGGAGCCAGAGCGCGCAGTTCACTGTGTACGCCCCTGACCAGCTCCCACGCGCCGGGGCCCGCCGCCGGCTCGCGCGCCGCCACCAGCAGCCGCCGCACCTCGTCCCGTACGACGAGGGACTGCTCCACATCGCGCGCGGCCGCCATCGCCGGGCCCAGCACGCGGTCGCCGAGCGGCAGCGCCTCGCGCAGCGCGGCGTACAGCACACCGCGCACTTTCCGGCGTACGACCACGGGCACCGCGAGCACCGAGCGCAGGCCCTCGGTGGCCACCGCCATGTCGTACTCGTGGGTGATGTGGCGCGACGACCGGTAGTCCGTGACCGCGCACGGGCGCGAGAGCGCCATGGACTTCCCGCCGAGTCCGCTGCCCGCCGTGACGACGAGACCGTGCAGCGCGCCTGTCGCCGCACCGCTCAGCTCGACGATGCGCAGTGTGCGGTCGTCGTCCGGCAGCAGCCCGCCGAAGGCGACCGGCAGCCCGGTGGCCCGGCGCATCCGCGACAGGGCCGCTCGCATCTCCGCCACCTCGGCGACATCGCCCATGAGTGCATCCCTTCACCCCCGTACGGGGGTAGTGACAACCGGGTCACTGATTACACGATGTCAGTGGGCGGTCCGGCAATGGCCCGGCGATCAGGAGGACGCATGACGGCACGAGGCGCGACAGAGAGTTTCCGGGCGGCCAGGGACTTTCTGCTCCGGCACCGAGAGGACTACGAGGCGGCGTACGAGGGGTTCGTCTGGCCGCGGCCCGAACGGTTCAACTGGGCGCTCGACTGGTTCGACCGGATCGCCGAGGGCAACGACAGGACCGCCCTGCACATCGTGGAGGAGGACGGCGGGCGCACGGAGGTCTCCTTCGAGGCGATGTCGGCGCGCTCCGCGCAGGTCGCGAACTGGCTGCGCGCGCAAGGCGTCGGGCCGGGCGACCGCGTCCTGGTCATGCTCGGCAACCAGGTGGAGCTGTGGGAGACCGCGCTCGCCGCGATGAAACTGCGCGCCGTGGTCATTCCGGCGACGCCGCTGCTCGGGCCCGCCGACCTGCGGGACCGGGTCGAGCGCGGCGGGGTGCGGCACGTGATCGCACGGGACCAGGACGCGGTGAAGTTCGACGACGTCCCCGGGGACTACACGCGCGTTCTGGTCGGGGCGGTGCCCGCGACGGCTGGCTTCCGTACGCCGATGCCGACGGCTCCCCGGCCGCCTTCGAGCCCGACGGGGTGACGCACGCCGACGACCCGCTGATGCTCTACTTCACGTCCGGCACGACGGCCAGGCCCAAACTCGTCGAGCACACCCATGTGTCGTATCCCGTCGGCCACTTGGCGACGATGTACTGGATCGGGCTGAAGCCCGGCGACGTCCACCTGAACATCTCCTCACCCGGCTGGGCCAAGCACGCCTGGTCGAACCTCTTCGCCCCGTGGAACGCCGAGGCGACCGTCTTCATCCACAACTACACGCGCTTCGACCCGGCCGTGCTGATGGCCGAGATGGACCGCGCCGGTGTCACGAGCTTCTGCGCCCCGCCCACCGTGTGGCGGATGCTGATCCAGGCGGACCTCGGGCAGCTGCGCACGCCGCCGCGCGAGGCGCTGGCGGCCGGCGAGCCGCTCAACCCCGAGGTGATCGAGACCGTACGGCGCGAGTGGGGGGTGACGATCAGGGACGGCTTCGGGCAGACGGAGACGGCCGTCCAGGTCGCCAACACGCCGGGACAGCGGCTCCTGGCCGGCTCCATGGGGCGTCCCAGCCCCGGCTTCGTCATCGAACTGCTCGATCCGGTCACCGGGGAGCCGGGGGTGAGCGAGGGCGAGATCTGCCTCGACCTCTCCACGCGCCCCGTCGGGCTGATGACCGGCTACCACGGCGATCCGGAGCGTACGGCGGAGGCCATGGCCGGTGGCTACTACCGCACCGGCGACATCGGTTCACGGGACGCCGACGGGTACATCACCTACATCGGGCGCGCCGACGACGTCTTCAAGGCGTCCGACTACAAGATCTCCCCCTTCGAGCTGGAGAGCGCGCTGCTGGAGCACGAGGCGGTGGCGGAGGCGGCGGTCGTGCCCGCGCCCGATCCGCTGCGCCTCGCCGTGCCGAAGGCCTACGTCGTGCTCGCGCAAGGGTGGGAGCCGGGCCCCGGCACGGCGAAGCTGCTGTTCGAGCACTCCCGGTCGGTCCTCGCGCCGTACCAGCGGATCCGGCGCATCGAGTTCGCCGAGCTGCCGAAGACGGTGTCGGGCAAGATCCGCCGGATCGAGCTGCGCGAGCGTACGGCGAAGGGCTCGGCGGCGGAGTACGACGAGGGGGACCTGCGATGAACACGGACGCGAACGTGTACACGGACTCGTACGCGCACGGGACCGGTTCCACGCCGCTCCTCGGCGACACGATCGGCCGGAACCTCGACCGGACGATCGCTGCGCACCCGGAGCGGGAGGCGCTGGTGGACGTGGCGGCGGGAACCCGCTGGACGTACGCCGAATTCGGTTCGGCCGTCGACCGGTTGGCGCGCGGACTGCTCGGGACGGGCGTCGCGAAGGGCGACCGGGTCGGGATATGGGCGGTGAACTGCGCGGAGTGGGTGCTGGCGCAGTACGCCACGGCCCGGATCGGCGCGATCATGGTGAACATCAACCCGGCGTACCGGGCGCACGAGCTGGCGTACGTGCTCAACCAGGCGGGGGTCTCCGTCCTGCTCGCCTCGCAGTCCCACAGGACGAGCGACTACCGCGCCCTGGTCGGCCGGGTGCGGCCGGACTGTCCCGGGCTGCGGGCGGTCCACTACATCCAGGACGGTTCGTGGGACGTGCTCCTCGACGCGGCGCGGGGGGTCACCAAGGAGCAACTTGCTGCCCGTGAGGCCGAGTTGTCCTGCGACGACCCGGTGAACATCCAGTACACGTCGGGCACCACCGGCTTCCCCAAGGGGGCCACCCTCTCCCACCACAACATCCTCAACAACGGTTACTTCGTGGGGGAGACGGTCGGCTACACGGAGCTGGACCGGATCTGCCTGCCCGTGCCCTTCTACCACTGCTTCGGCATGGTGATGGGCAACCTCGCGGCCACGTCGCACGGCGCGTGCATCGTCGTGCCCGCCCCGTCCTTCGACCCGGCCGCGACCCTGCGGGCCGTCCAGGAGGAGCGCTGCACCTCGCTCTACGGCGTACCGACGATGTTCATCGCGGAGCTGGGCCTCGCCGACTTCTCCTCGTACGACCTGTCCTCCCTGCGCACCGGCATCATGGCGGGCTCGCCCTGCCCGGTGGAGGTGATGAAGCGGGTCGTCGCCGAGATGCACATGGCCGAGGTCTCCATCTGCTACGGCATGACGGAGACCTCCCCGGTCTCCACCCAGACCCGCCGCGACGACGACCTGGAGCGCCGTACGGGCACGGTCGGCCGGGTCATGCCGCACGTCGAGATCAAGGTCGTCGACCCGGTGACGGGCGTGACGCTGCCGCGCGGCGGGGCGGGTGAACTGTGCACCCGCGGCTACGGCGTGATGCTCGGCTACTGGGACGAGCCCGACAGGACCGCGGAGGTCATCGACGCGGGCCGCTGGATGCACACCGGCGACCTGGCGCTGATCCGCGAGGACGGCTACGTCCAGATCGTCGGCCGCATCAAGGACATGATCATCAGGGGCGGCGAGAACATCTACCCGCGGGAGATCGAGGAGTTCCTGTACGGCCACCCCAAGATCTCCGACGTCCAGGTGGTCGGCGTCCCGGACGACCGCTACGGCGAGGAGATCCTGGCCTGCGTCGTCCCCCGCGACCGGGACGACCCGCCGACGCTGGACGAGATCACCGCGTACTGCCGCGACCGGCTGGCCCACTACAAGGTCCCGCGCCGCCTGCGGGTCATGGACGCGTTCCCCATGACGGTCAGCGGGAAGGTCAGGAAGGTGGAACTGCGCGAGCAGTACGCCGAGTAGTGCTCACGCGCCGGCCGCGCGACGGCGGCGCCGGGGCTCACAGCTCGCGGCGCATGCACACCCGGGGCCACCGGTCCAGGCCGTGACCGGCCTCCGCCGCGCGGATCCTGCGCAGGCCCGGGGTGAGTTCGGAATCGGCGAGGGCGCGGAAGCCCAGGCGGGCGTAGTACGGGGCGTTCCACGGGACGTGCGTGAAAGTGGTCAGGGTGAGGGCGGTGAGGCCCTCGGCCGCGGCCGTCGTGGCGAGGTGGCCGATGAGCGCGCGGCCCGTGCCGCGGCGGGCGGCCGAGGGGTGGACCGAGATCTGTTCGATGTGGGCCGCCGCGTCCACGACGTCCGAGACCAGGTACGCCACCGGGTGGCCGTCGGAGCCGGAGCCGGAACCGGAGTCGGAGCCGGTGTCCACGGCCACCCAGGCGTGGCCGGCCCGCTGGTGGCGGGCGAGCGCGTCGAGGGACGGGGGCTCGTCGTCGGCGATCGCGGCCATGCCCAGGGCGCGGAAGGGCTCGCCGGCGGCACGCTCGATCGCCCGGAGGGCGGGGAGTTCGGCGAGCGTGGCGTGACGGATGCGCATGGGACCAGTATCGCCGGGGCGGGTTTGGTGGGGCGGGCCCGGCGGGGGAGCGCGCCGCGGGGCCCGCCCCTATGCGCCGGCTCCGGTACTGACCAGCTCGTCCGCCGGGCGGTTGACCGGTTGCGGCGTTCCCGTGAGGTCCATGACGAAGAGCGGGACCCCGAGGGTGGCCGCGCCGGCCCGCGCGTCGTCGGCGTACCCGGCGAGGGAGAAGAACACGCTCACCGCGGACGCGCTGAGGCCGTTGAGCCACAGGCACTCCACGTCGCGCAGAGTGGCGGGGCGCGTGGTCGGGTCGACCTGGGCGACCAGGCCGGGCGCGCGCAGGTCTATACCGGAGGCGGGGCGCTCGGGGACTGCATGATGTCGCGGAATCCGAGCCACTTGAGGTAGAGCGCCGCCGCGGTCACCGCGTCCCGCGCGGTCCTGATCGTCATCGGGCGGAACCTCGGACGCGGAAGAGCCGCGCCCGGCGGCAGTGGGGTGGGGGACGGAGAGCCGGCGGCGGCCGGTCCGGCCCCGGCGGCCGGCGGCGGCGTGCGCGGCGGTGCGGTCCGCGGTGGCATGGCGGTGCGCGGCACGGGGCGTACCGGTATGCGGAGCACCGCACCGCACGCGCATCCCAGTTCGGGCTGCGGCCACTGGTCCTGACGCCCGCACGCGCCGCAGCGCACGGTCACCCACGTGTCGGTCCAGGTGCGGTGCGTGATCCGCTCCGGGGCCGCGCCCCGTAACAGCGGCGGCGCCAGCGGCTCGCCGCACGCGCAGGGGAAGACCGGCGCCGTGAAGCTGTGCTGACGACGGCACGCCGGGCAGCGCACCGGCACGTTCTCTCCCATGACCGTCCCCCTCCGGACCGTCGGCGACTGGCACGTGACCGGCATGTGACTCCGGTACGTGTGACTGCGGTACGTCGCCCATCGTCCACCAAGAGCGATCCCTTGGGGAGGGGCTCCGGTCATTGCCGCTCTTGACGCACGCCGGACCTCACTTTAGATTGCTTCCGTATAGCAGAATCAAAATTCCGCATTATGGAAACTATGGAGTGAGGCTCACCGGCTCGCAGCGGTGGGGGCACTCCGACTGGCCGAGCAGGAGTACGCGATGCCTCGAATGACCGCAGCCCGAGCCGCAGTTGAGATCCTCAAGCGCGAAGGCGTCACGAACGCGTTCGGTGTGCCGGGCGCGGCGATCAACCCGTTCTACAAGGCCCTCCAGGCGGGCGGTGGCATCGACCACACGCTCGCCCGCCACGTCGAGGGCGCGTCCCACATGGCCGAGGGCTACACCCGCACCAAGGCGGGCAACATCGGCGTCTGCATCGGTACGTCCGGCCCGGCCGGCACCGACATGATCACCGGCCTGTACTCCGCGATCGGCGACTCCATCCCGATCCTGTGCATCACCGGCCAGGCGCCGACCGCGGTGATCCACAAGGAGGACTTCCAGGCGGTCGACATCGCGTCGATCGCCAAGCCGGTCACCAAGTGGGCGACCACCGTCCTGGAGGCCGCGCAGGTCCCCGGCGTCTTCCAGCAGGCGTTCCACCTCATGCGCTCCGGCCGTCCCGGCCCGGTCCTCATCGACCTGCCGATCGACGTCCAGCTCACCGAGATCGAGTTCGACCCCGAGACCTACGAGCCGCTGCCGGTCTACAAGCCCGCGGCCACCCGCAAGCAGGTCGAGAAGGCCGTCCGGATGCTCGTCGCGTCCGAGCGGCCGCTGATCGTCGCGGGCGGCGGCGTCATCAACGCCGACGCGTCCGAGTTGCTGGTCGAGTTCGCCGAGGTGACCGGCGTCCCGGTCGTCCCGACCCTGATGGGCTGGGGCATCCTCCCCGACGACCACGAGCTGAACGTCGGCATGGTCGGCCTCCAGACCTCGCACCGCTACGGCAACGCGACCTTCCTGGAGTCGGACTTCGTCCTCGGCGTCGGCAACCGCTGGGCCAACCGCCACACCGGCGGCCTGGACGTCTACACCAAGGGCCGCACGTTCGTCCACGTCGACATCGAGCCCACCCAGCTCGGCAAGATCTTCGCCCCCGACTACGCGATCGCCTCCGACGCCAAGGCCGCCCTGGAGCTGTTCGTCGAGGTGGCCAAGGAGCTCAAGGCCGCCGGTGGGCTCCCCGACCGCTCCGCGTGGGCCGCCTCCGCGCAGGAGCGCAAGGCGACCCTCCAGCGCCGTACGCACTTCGACAACGTGCCGATGAAGCCGCAGCGCGTGTACGAGGAGATGAACCGCGCCTTCGGCCCCGAGACCCGGTACGTCACCACCATCGGCCTCTCGCAGATCGCCGGCGCGCAGATGCTGCACGTCTACCGCCCGCGCCACTGGATCAACTGCGGCCAGGCCGGCCCGCTCGGCTGGACCATCCCGGCCGCGCTCGGTGTCGCCACCGCCGACCCCGAGACGCCGGTCGTCGCGCTCTCGGGCGACTACGACTTCCAGTTCATGCTCGAAGAGCTGGCGGTCGGCGCGCAGCACAACATCCCGTACGTCCACGTCCTGGTGAACAACGCGTACCTGGGCCTGATCCGCCAGGCCCAGCGCAACCTCGACATCAACTTCCAGGTCAACCTGGAGTTCGAGAACATCAACTCCCCGGAGCTCGGCGTCTACGGCGTGGACCACGTCAAGGTCGCCGAGGGCCTCGGCTGCAAGGCGATCCGCGTCACCGAGCCGGACCAGTTGCTGCCGGCGTTCGAGGAGGCGAAGAAGCTCGCCGCCGAGTACCGCGTCCCGGTCGTCGTCGAGGCGATCCTGGAGCGCGTCACCAACATCTCGATGGGCGTCCAGATCGACGGCGTCAACGAGTGGGAAGAGCTGGCCACCGAGCCGGGCCACGCCCCCACGGCGGTCCGCCCGCTCGTCTGACGGACCCCGCTCCCACCTCCTGCTCCACCCCGGAACCCGGTCTGCCCGCGCAGGCCGGGTTCCGGGCGTCGCGGCGTGCGCCCCACCGTTTCCTCGGCTTGCGGAATCCGGATATAGCGGTTGATCTTGACCCAGCGTCCCGTCCGGTCGTACCGCTTCGATGGAGTGCTCCGTGCGTCAGAACTTCCCCCTCTCATTCCGCTCGTCCCGCTCGTCCCGTCCGGGTGTGCGAGCCGCCGTCGGCCTTGCCGCGACGCTCGCGCTCGTCGCGGTCCCGGCCGCGGCCGGACCCGCGGCGGCAGCCACCGCCGACGCCCGCTCGGCGCCTTCGGCGGACCCCGCGGCGGTCCGCGACTGGAACGCCATCGCCACCGAGACGGTCGGCGACCACCTCGGCTCCGCCCACCCCTCCGGGCAGGGGGCCGTCTGGCACAGTTTCGTCTCCGCCGCCGTCTACAACGCCGTGGTCGGCATCCAGGGCCGTTACGCCCCCTACAAGTGGCGGGTGAAGGGGCCCTCCGCCGCATCGCCCGAAGCGGCGGCCGTGGCCGCGGCCCACCGCGTACTGCTCGACTGCTTCCCCGGCGCGCGGGCCCGCCTCGACGCCGCGTACGCCGACTCCCTCGCCGAGGTCCCCGACGGACGCGCGAAGGAGCAGGGCGTGGCTTTCGGGGAACGCGCCGCCGACCACATCCTCAAGCTCCGCGAGGGAGACGGCCGGTACGCGCCGGTCGAGTTCACCGCCGAGCCCGCACCGGGTGTCTGGCGCCCCACCCCGCCCGACCACCAGCCCTACCTCGACACCTGGCTCGGCAGGCTCCGCCCGATGACGCTCACCTCTCCGGACCAGTTCCGTCCCGGCCCCCCGCCCGCCCTGTCCTCGGCCCGCTACGCCCGGGACGTGAACGAGCTCAAGGCCATGGGAGGGAGGACCGGTTCGAACAGGACCGCGCGCCAGACCGAGACCGCCCGCTTCTTCGGCGGCAACCTGCTGCTGCAGTTCCAGACGGGGCTCCGGGACTACGCCGACCGGCACCGCCTCGGCATCGCCGACACGGCGCGGCTGTTCGCCGCGGCGAACACGTCGGCGGCCGACGCCGTCATCACCTCGTGGGACGCCAAGTTCCACTACGCCTTCTGGCGGCCCGTCACCGCCATCCGCATGGCCGGCACCGACGGCAACCCCGCCACCGAAGCGGACCCGAAGTGGCTGCCGCTGGCTCCGGACACGCCGCCGCACCCCGACTACATCAGCGGCCACGCGACGGTCGCCAGTGCCGTGCTGCGGGCCGTGACCGGAGTTCTCGGCACCTCGCACCTCGACCTCCACGTCCGCTCCGAGGCCACCGGCACCACACGGCACTACAAGCACGCCGACGAGTTCAACAAGGACATGATCGACGCCCGGGTGTGGGTCGGGGTCCACACCCGCACCGCGGACGTCGTCGGGTGCCGGACCGGCAGCCGCATCGGAACCTGGGTGCTCTCCCATCACTTCCAGCCGCTGGACCGGGCAGCCGCTTCACAGCCGACACAGCCGACACAGCCGACACAGCCGACACAATCGTCGCAGCTGTCACTGCCGACTCCGCCCAAGTGTCCGAGTTGAAGCCCAAATATCCCTCTAATCGGTTAATTGACCCGCATGGGGACATGACTGCCCCCCTGATGGGGATGTGTGTCGGACACCGACCGCACAGAGTCTGGAGCAACGTGGAGACCACCCGCACTGTATGGAGCTGTCCCTTCGACTACGCGGAGGCGCTCGAGTTCGATCCTCAGCTCCGGCAGATGCTGGAGACCGATCCCGTGGCCCGTATCCGGATGCCGTACGGCGAGGGCGAGGCCTGGCTCGTCACGCGCTACGAGGACGTGCGCACCGTGACCACCGACCGGCGGTTCAGCCGCAGCGCCGTCAAGGGGCGCGATTTCCCGCGGATGACGCCGGAGCCGATCGTGCAGTCCGAGTCGATCAACCTGATGGACCCGCCGGTGAGCAGCCGGTTGCGCAGCCTGGTCGCCAAGAGCTTCGCGCCGCGCCACGTCGAGCGGATGCGGCAGCGGACCCAGGGCGTGGTGGACCGGATGCTCGACCGGATGGCGGACCTCGGCCCGACCGTCGACCTCGTCGAACACGTGGCGGCGCCGCTGCCGCTCGTGACGATCTGCGAGGTCCTCGACATCCCCGAGGACGACCGGCCGAGGCTGCGCGCCCACGCGCTCACCATGATGAACGTGAGCGCCGCCAACCGGGAGGCGGCCGTCCGGGCCAAGGCGGAACTGCGCTCCTACTTCGCCGGACTCAGCGCCGAGCGCCGCCGGGCACCCGGCGACGACCTGATCAGTACCCTGGCCACCGCCCGCGACGGCGTGGAACTCCTCGACGACGACGAGCTGGCGGTCATGTCGATGGTCCTGCTCATCACGGGCCAGGACACCACGACGTACGAGATCGGGAACATCGCGTACACCCTGCTCACCCGCCCGGAGGTACTGGGCGCACTCCGTGCGCGTCCCGGGCTCCTGCCGGGGGCGATCGAGGAGATGCTGCGCTTCATCCCGTTCCGCAAGGGCGTCGGCATCCCGCGGATCGCCACCGAGGACGTGGAACTGAGCGGGGTGCTGATCCGGGCCGGGGACGTCGTCCACGTCTCGTACCTCACCGCCAACCGCGACGAGCGGAAGTTCGACCGGCCCGACGAACTGGACGTGGACCGGCCCACCGTTCCGCACATGACGTTCGGCTGGGGGGCGCACCATTGCCTCGGGGCGCCGCTGGCCGCGATGGAGCTCGAAGTCGTGTTCGGCACGCTCCTCGACCGCTTTCCGGGGCTGCGGCTGGCGGTGGACCCGTCAGAAGTGCGCTGGAACACGACATCGATCTGGCGCCACCCACTCGGCCTGCCCGTCGCGTGGTGACGTCCGCCCGTGTGACGACCGCCCGGCGACACCGCTGCCCGGCATGAGACAAGGAAGACCCATGGCCACACTGTGCCGACCGTCCGTCGCCGTACCCGACCACGTCATCACGATGGAGCAGACGCTGGCCCTGGCCCGCGAGACGCACGCGGACCATCCGCAGCGCGACCTCGTCCTGCGCCTCATCGAGAACACGGGTGTCCGCACCCGCCATATCGTCCAGCCGGTCGAAGACACCCTCCGGCACCCCGGTTTCGAGATCCGCAACCGGCTGTACGAGGCCGAGGCGAAGGCGCGCGTCCCCGGTGTCGTACGCCGGGCGCTCGCCCACGCCGAGGTGGAGCCCGGTGACATCGACCTGATCGTCTACGTCTCCTGCACCGGCTTCATGATGCCGTCGCTGACCGCCTGGCTGATCAACACGATGGGGTTCCGGGCGGACACCAGACAGCTGCCCATCGCCCAGCTCGGCTGCGCCGGAGGCGGCGCGGCGATCAACCGCGCCCATGACTTCTGCACCGCGTACCCGCGGGCCAACGTGCTGATCGTGTCCTGCGAGTTCTGCTCGCTGTGCTACCAGCCGACCGACCTGGGCGTGGGTTCCCTGCTCTCCAACGGCCTGTTCGGCGACGCGGTCTCGGCGGCCGTGGTGCGGGGCGAGGGCGGCGTAGGCGTGCGGATCGAGCGCAACGGCTCCCACCTCGTGCCCGACACGGAGGACTGGATCTCGTACGCCGTACGGGACACCGGGTTCCACTTCCTGCTCGACAAACGGGTCCCCGGAACCATGCAGATGCTGGCCCCGGCACTCAAGGCCCTTGTGGCGGAGCACAGTTGGAGGATTCCGGAAATGGACTTCTTCATCGTCCACGCGGGCGGGCCGCGCATCCTCGACGACCTGTGCCACTACCTCGGCCTCCCGCCGGAGATGTTCCGCTTCAGCCGGGCCACGCTCACCGAACGCGGGAACATCGCCAGTTCCGTGGTCTTCGACGCCCTGGCCCGGCTGTTCGAGGAGGGTGGCGTCGAGAACGGGGCGGGCGGGCTCATCGCCGGGTTCGGGCCCGGCATCACGGCCGAGACCGCCATCGGCCGGTGGGCCGGTGCCGCGCCGGTCGCGACGGCGGTCGTCGAGGCGCCGGCCACCGAGACGCCGGCCGCCGAAACGGCGGTCCCGATCGGCTGACCCGCGGGAACGCTCCCGTGACGGCCGGCCGCCCCGGGTACGGGGCGGCCGGCCGTCACGTTGCGCCGAGAGCGAGGGAGCGTTCCCCGGGGGAGCCCGGACCGGCAGAGTCGCCCGTAGGAAGCTACTGGTACTGGGCGGTACGGAGTTCGTCGGGCGCACCGTCACCGACGACGCGCCGGCACGGGGCTGGGACGTGACGGTGTTCCACCGCGGACACCACGCGCCGCCTCCCGGCGTCGTCGCCCTGCACGGCGACCGCACGGCGGAGGGCGGCCTCGCGGCGCTGGAGCGGGGGGAGTGGGACGTCGTCGACACGTGGTCGGACGCGCCGTCCGCCGTACGGGACGCGGCGCGGCTGCTGGCCGGGCGGGCCGGGCACTACGCGTACGTGTCGAGCGCGTCCGTGTACCGCTACCCGTCCCCGGCGGGACAGGGCGAGGACGGGCCGCTGGCCGACGGCTCGGCCGACGCGGGCGGGGGCGTCGCGTACCCGCAGGCCAAGCGGGGCGGTGAACTCGCCGCGGCCGGGGCGTTCGGCGACCGGGCGCTGCTGGTGCGGGCCGGGCTCGTCCTCGGCCCCGGCGAGAACATCGGCCGGCTGCCGTGGTGGCTGACGCGGATCACCCGGGGCGGGCCGGTACTGGCTCCCGGGCCGCGCGACCTGGCGTTGCAGTACGTCGACGCGCGTGACCTGGCGGCACGGATGCCGGACGCCGCCGCGGGCGGCCTGGGGGGACCGTGCAACCTCGTCGGTCCGCGCGGGCACGCCACGATGGGCGGGCTGCTGGAGGAGTGCGTACGGGCGACGGGGGCCGACGCGCGGCTGCGCTGGACCGACCCGGAGGTGATCCTGGCGGCCGGCGTCGCACCGTGGTCGGAGCTGCCGGTGTGGGTTCCACCGGGGAGCTGTATGGCGCGGTGCACGACACCGGCGTCGGCAGGGCGCTCGGCGCGGGGCTGCGCTGCCGGCCGGTGGCCGAGACGGTGGCCGACACCTGGGAGTGGCTGCGGAGGCTGGGCGGGGTGGCCCCGCAGCGGCCCGACCGGCCGGTGGTCGGCCTGGCCCGGGAGAAGGAGGCGCGGGTGCTGGGGCGGCCGGAGGCCTGAGAACGCCTGAAGGGCGGGGGTGGGTACGGGACCGTCCGTACCCACCCCCGCCCTGGCAGGGTGTTGATGCCGCCCGGCGGCACGGGACTGGCGCGACAGGACGTTCGCGCCGCCGGGCGGAGTTCGGGGAGGGGAGAGGAATGAGGAGGGAAGAAGGGGCCCGCGACGGGTGGCGATGAGCCGCGGGATGTCCTCCCCTCAGGTCGAGGAGGACACTCCGTGAACCTTGACCACCGCACTGGCTCGCTCGCCGCCGCGGCACCCGTTCCGTCCGTGACACCGGCCACCCCTCATAAGGGCCGGTGGTACGGACTGCGCGGCGGGCCGGACCTCCCGTCAGGCCCTCCGCGCGGTCTCGGTGTTACTCGTCGCGCAGAGCGCGGACCGCTTCCTCCACGCGCTTGCCGTACTCCGCGTCGGCGGCGTGGAAGTGCGCGAGGTTCTTCTCGATCACGTCGTCGCGGCTGACCTGCGAGAGGCCACCGGCGATGTTCGCGATCAGGCGGGACTTCTCCTCGTCCGACATCAGACGGTAGAGCTCACCGGCCTGGAAGAAGTCGTCGTCCTTGACGTGCTGGGCGTTGGCGTGCGTGCCGGTCCAGCCGGACACCGCGAGCGGGGCGGAGAGCGCCTCGTTCGTCTGGGCCGGGCCGTCGTAGGAGTTCGGCTCGTAGTTCTTGTCGTGGCGCGAGCCGTAGCGCGTCGCCATGACGCCGTCCCGGCCGTAGTTGTCGGCCTTGGTCGCCTTCGGGGCGTTGACCGGCAGCTGGGTGTGGTTGACGCCGAGGCGGTAGCGGTGGGCGTCCGCGTAGGCGAACAGCCGGCCCTGGAGCATCTTGTCGGGCGAGGGGCCGATGCCCGGAACGAAGTTGTTCGGGGAGAACGCGGCCTGCTCGACCTCGGCGAAGACGTTGTCCGGGTTCCGGTCGAGGACCAGACGGCCGACCCGCTGGAGCGGGTAGTCCGCGTGGGGCCAGACCTTCGTCACGTCGAACGGGTTGAAGCGGTAGTCGGCCGCCTCCGCCGCCGGCATGATCTGGACGTACAGCGTCCAGGACGGGTTGACGCCCCGCTCGATGGCCTGGAGCAGGTCCGTCTGGTGCGAGTTGGGGTCCTTGCCGGCGATCTCGGCGGCCTGCTCGGACGACAGGCAGCGGATGCCCTGGTTCGTCTTGAAGTGGTACTTGACGAAGAAGGCCCCGCCCTCGGCGTTCGTCCACTGGTAGGTGTGCGAGCCGAAGCCGTTCATGTGGCGGTACGACGCGGGGATGCCGCGGTCGCCCATCAGCCAGGTGATCTGGTGGGTGGACTGCGGGGAGTGCGCCCAGAAGTCCCAGACGTTGTCCGGCTCCTGCTTGCCCGTGAAGGGGTCGCGCTTCTGGGAGTGGATGAAGTCGGGGAACTTCACCGGGTCGTTGAGGAAGAACACCGGGGTGTTGTTGCCGACGAGGTCGTAGTTGCCCTCTTCGGTGTAGAACTTCACCGCGAAGCCGCGCGGGTCGCGGACCGCGTCCGCGCCACCGAGGTTGTCGGCGACGGTGGAGAAGCGGACGAACGTCTCGGTCCGCTTGCCCACCTCGCCGAGGAAGTCGGCGCGGGTGAAGCCGGTGACGTCGTCCGTCACCTCGAAGTAGCCGTACGCACCCGAACCGCGGGCGTGGACGACGCGCTCCGGGATGCGCTCACGGTTGAACCGGGCCAGCTTCTCCAGCAGGTGCTGGTCCTGGAGGAGGAGCGGGCCACCGACACCGGCGGAGGCGGAATTCTGGTTGTCGGCGACCGGGGCGCCTGACTCGGTCGTGAGCACACGCTTCGACATGGGGACCTTCCTGCGGGATCTGCTGGCGGCGTGAGGAGCGTAAGTACGCACCGATCGTGACGTCAACAGTTTGTTGAAGTTGAAGTTGAAGAGGATGGTCGGCCGGAGGCCGGCGCGAAGAGGGATCCGGGCGGCGGCAGCGCCTGGGCGCGACAGGACAGGTGTCAGCGCTGCCGCAGCCCGGAGTTCGGGGGCGGTCAGTCCTGGACGGGCTGACCGGAGAGGCGCTCGACCGAGCGCAGCAGGGCGGAGTGGTCCAGACCGCCGTCGCCCTGGGCGCGCAGCGAGGCGACCAGCTGGGCGACGACCGCGCCGACGGGGAGCGCCGCACCGACATTGCGGGCGGCGTCGGTGACGATGCCCATGTCCTTGTGGTGCAGGTCGATCCGGAAGCCGGGGGCGAAGTCCCGGTTGAGGAAGTTGGCCTTCTTGCGGGTCAGCACGGTCGAGCCGGCCAGTCCGCCGTTGAGGACGTCGAGGGCAGCTTCGAGGTCGACGCCGGACTTCTCCAGGAAGACCACGGCCTCGGCGCACGCCTGGATGTTGACCGCGACGATCAGCTGGTTGGCGGCCTTCACCGTCTGGCCGGAGCCGTGCGGACCGCACAGGACGATGGTCTTGCCGAGCGCTTCGAGGACCGGCTTGGCGGCGTCGAAGTCCTCCTGCGAACCGCCGACCATGATGGACAGTACGGCCTCGATCGCGCCGGCCTCGCCGCCGGAGACCGGGGCGTCCAGGACGCGCAGGCCCTTCTCGGCGCCGGCCTTGCCCAGGTCGACGGAGGTCTGCGGGGTGATCGAGGACATGTCGATCAGGAGGGCGCCCTTCCGGGCGTTCTCCAGGATGCCGTCCTCGCCGTACGCGATCGCCTCGACCTGCGGGGAGGCGGGCACCATCGTGATGATGACGTCGGCGTCCCTGACGGCCTCGGCGATCGAGGACGCGCCCTTGCCGCCGGCGGCGACGAGGCGGTCGATCTTGGCCTGCTCCAGGGTGTAGCCGGTGACGTCGTAACCCGCCTTCAGCAGGTTCTCGGACATGGGGGAGCCCATGATGCCGAGTCCGATGAAGCCGATCTTGGGGAGAGTGCTCATGAGGGGTGCCTCTTTCAACACACGCGGTTCAGCACACGCGTAGAAACGGTCAGGGGGAGAGCCAGCCGAAGGCTTCGGCGCTCGGGCGGTCGCCGGGCTTGTACTCCAGGCCCACCCAGCCGTCGTAACCGGCCTTCTGGAGCTGGTCGAGCAGCTCTTCCAGCGGCAGCGAGCCCGTACCGGGCGCGCCGCGGCCCGGGTTGTCGGCGATCTGCACGTGACCGGTCTTCCCGGCGTACGCCGCGATCACCTCGGGGAGGTTCTCGCCGTTCATCGACAGGTGGTAGATGTCCAGGAGGAACTTGGCGTTGCCGAGTCCGGTGGCCTCGTTGACCTTGTCGACGACCGCGATGCCGGCCGGTGCGCTCACCAGTGGGTAGAGCGGCGACTCCGGCTTGTTGAGGGTCTCGATCAGGAGGATCGCGCCCACCCGGTCGGCGGCGCGGGCGGCCGTCACCAGGTTCTCCAGGGCGAGCTTGTCCTGGACGTCCGGGTCGACCCCTTCCACGCGGTTGCCGTAGAGCGCGTTGAGCGCCTTGCAGCCCACCGAGGCGGCGAAGTCCGCCGCGACGTCGATGTTGGCGCGGAAGCGGTCCGACTCCTCGCCGGGCACGGAGAGCGCGCCGCGGTCCGGGCCGGGCAGCTGCCCGGCGTAGAAGTTCAGGCCGACCAGCTGGGTGCCGGCCTCGTCGAGCGCCTTCTTGAGGGCGTCGAGCTCGGCCTGGTCGGGGGTGGGGGTCTCGATCCAGGGCCACCACAGCTCGACCGCCTTGAAGCCCGCCGCGGCGGCGGCCGCGGGACGCTCCAGGAGCGGGAGTTCCGTGAAGAGGATCGAGAGGTTCACATCGAAGCGCTGGTCCGTGTAGCCCATGAGGGTTTCGGCGCTCCTTCCGTATTGCGGAAGTTATTTTCTGCTTGATGGAATGTTGCATGGTGGCGTGGAGGGCTGTCAAGGGGGTGTGGCCAGGTCGGGGGGTGCGCGCCCCGCCGACGGCGGCCCCCGTGACCGGCTGACGGGCCCCGGAACCCCGCCAGTACCGTGGGGGCATGGTGCGATTGAGAGTGGAGTTCACGACCGAACCCTTCGACCTCGACGAGGCGCCGGCGCACGCGCTGGCGGCCCGCGAGGTCATCCAGGTGGCCGAGCTGGACGCCGTGGACGTCGGCCCGTTCGGAAACACCGCCGAGGGGGGTGCGGACGCGGTGCTGACCGCGGTCGACGCGCTGCTGCGCACGTCGCTGGCCGCGGGCGCCACCCGGGTCTCGTTGCAGGTCAACGTGATCGGGGAGGGCGAGAAGTGACGGATCTCGGTGCACCGGACGACCACCCCCTCGTCATCGCGGTCAAGCCGCTGGTCGACGCCATGGGCGGCGAGATGATGATCCCGGAGCAGGCGGCGGCAGACGACGTGGTGCTGGCCTGGGAGGGCCGGGACGTCGTCGCCGTGCGGCTTCCGCAGCTCTCGGACTCGCTCGACCACATCCTGGCCGCTCTGGAGCGCCGGTACGGCATGCCGCTGGCCGAGCTCGACCGCAAGGAGAAGCAGTCGGTCGTACGGGCCCTGGAGGCGCGCGGCGCCTTCTCGGTGCGGCACGGTGTGGAGACGGTGGCGAGCGCCCTGGGGGTCAGCCGCTTCACCGTCTACAACTACTTGAACAGGGAGAACAGCTCCAAGGGTGAGTAGCGCGCTGTCCAGCAACCGGGCATATTTGATCGATCATTTCCAAGAGCCGCCGTCCGCACACCAGGACGGCGGTTTTTGCGTTCGCAAGATTTCAACAAAGTGTTGACGCGCTGTTCTTGAGGGCGTTAGCTATGCCCAGCCCGTCCAGCACAAGGCCACGGAGGCTCCCGTGACTTCAGGTTCGACGCCGGGCCTCGCCCGGTTCAACACCTCGGCGGACAGCGAGGCCCTGGCCACGCTCCACGAGGTGTGCGCCAGCTCGGCGTGGGGAAGCAAACTGCTCGCCCAGCGCCCGTACGCCACCGCGGAAGCCCTCTTCCTCGCCAGTGACGCCGCCACGGCCGAACTGACCACCGAAGATCTGGCCGAAGCGATGGCGGGCCACCCGCCGATCGGCCGGCCCAAGCCCGGAGACCCGACCTCCTCCCGCGAGCAGCGGGGGATGGCCGGAGCGTCCGAGGAACTCAAGGCCGAGATGCTCGAACTGAACCTGGCCTACCAGGAGAAGTTCGGACATGTCTTTCTGATCTGCGCCACCGGTGCGACCGGTGAGCAGATGCGTGACGCGATGCGGGACCGGATCGGCAACACCGCCGAGGCGGAGCGCGAGATCGTGCGCACCGAACTCGGGAAGATCAACCGGATCCGGCTGACCCGTCTCGTAGAAGAGGACAAGGACTGATGAGCACCGCGACCACTGCTTCGGTGTCCACGCACATCCTGGACACCAGCATCGGACGCCCCGCCGAGGGCGTCGCCGTCTCGCTCACCGCCCGCAGCGGCAGTGACGCCGAGTGGGTGGCGCTCGGCGGGTCCGCGACCGACGCGGACGGGCGCTGCAAGGACCTGCCGGCCCTGCCGGAAGGCACGACCCACGTACGTCTCGACTTCGAGACCGAGGCGTACTTCTCGAACAAGTCCAGCACGAAGAAGCAAGCCGAGGCACAGCAGGACGCCCCCCGCGTAAGGGACAGCGGCGCGTTCTTCCCGGAGGTGGCGATCACGTTCGCCGTCGTACCGGGCGAACATTTCCACGTACCGCTGCTGCTCAACCCGTTCGGCTACTCCGTATACCGAGGGAGCTAGCACCGACATGCCCACGATTCTCGGCCAGAACCAGTACGGCAAAGCAGAGAACCGCGTCGTCAGGATCACGCGGGACGGCGACACCCACCACATCAAGGACCTGAACGTCTCCGTCGCCCTCTCCGGCGACATGGAAGACGTCCACTACTCCGGGTCCAACGCGAACGTCCTGCCCACGGACACCACCAAGAACACGGTGTACGCGTTCGCCAAGGAGTACGGCATAGAGTCCGCCGAACAGTTCGGCATCCACCTCGCCCGGCACTTCGTGACGTCGCAGGAGCCGATCAAGGTCGCCCGGATCCGGATCGAGGAGTACTCCTGGGACCGCATCGCGACCTCGGACAACAACTCGAAGTTCATCGGGTCGGACGAGGTCAACCACTCCTTCGTCCGCAAGGGCCAGGAGCTGCGCACCACGCAGATCACCTTCGACGGTGAGAAGTGGGAGATCATCTCCGGCCTCAAGGACCTCACGGTCATGAACTCCACCAACTCGGAGTTCTGGGGCTACGTCAAGGACAAGTACACGACGCTCAAGGAGGCGTACGACCGCATCCTGTGCACCGACGTCTCCGCCGCCTGGCGCTACAACTGGACCAGCGACGAAGAGCGGATGCCCAACTGGGAGAAGTCGTACGAGCAGGCCAAGAAGCACATCCTCCAGGCCTTCGCCGAGACGTACTCCCTCTCGCTCCAGCAGACCCTGTACCAGATGGGTTCGCGGGTCATCAACAGCCGCAGCGAGGTCGACGAGATCCGCTTCTCGCTGCCGAACAACCACCACTTCCTGGTCGACCTCGAGCCCTTCGGGCTGAAGAACGACAACGAGGTCTACTTCGCCGCCGACCGTCCCTACGGCCTCATCGAGGCCACCATCCTGCGGGACGGCGTCGAGCCGAAGATCCCGGTCGACATGACCAACCTCTGACGCGGGACCGGTACGCCCCCGCCCGCCCGTAGTCGGGCGGGGGCGCCCCGGACCGGAGGGAACATCCCATGGCACAGCCTGCAACGGAGCCGGCAGAAGCAGCAGAAGGCCCGTGTTCCGCCCCACTGGCAGGACCGACGGTCCACCCGGTGGATGAAAAGCTCTCCACTTCGCGGCTCGTCCCCGCCGCTCTCCAGCACATCGCCGCCATGTACGCGGGCGTGGTCACCCCTCCGCTCATCATCGGCCAGGCCGTCGGCCTGGACGCCGCGGGAATGACCCGGCTGATCGCCGCGAGCCTGCTCATCGCCGGCCTCGCCACCATCCTGCAGACCATCGGCATCGCCGGTTTCGCCGGAAACCGGCTGCCCTTCGTGAACGCCGCGTCCTCGGCCGGCATCGCCCCGATGCTCGCCATCGCGGAGACCACCGCCCCCGGGCGCCAGCTCCCCGCGATCTACGGCGCCGTGATGGTCGCCGGAGTCTTCTGCCTCACCGTCGGCCCCTTCTTCGGCCGGCTGCTCCGCTTCTTCCCGCCCCTGGTCACCGGCGTCGTCATCACCCTCATCGGCGTCACGCTGATGCCCGTGCCCGTCACCTGGGCGCAGGGCGGCGACAAGACCGCCGCCGACTTCGGCGCCATGAAGTACCTCGCGCTCGCCGCCTTCACGCTCATGGTCATCCTGCTGATCCAGCGCTTCGGCAAGGGCTTCGTCAAGCAGGTCGCGCTCCTCCTGGGCATGCTGGTGGGCACGCTCGCCGCGATCCCGTTCGGTATGGCCGACTTCAGCGCGCTGAAGTCCGCGCCGGTCGCGGCACTGCCCACGCCCTTCGCCTTCGGCGCCCCCGAGTTCCAGCCCGCCGCGATCCTCTCGCTGTGCATCGTGATGCTGGTGCTGATGACCGAGTCGTCGGCCGGCATGCTCGCCCTCGGCGAGATCTGCGAACGCAGGACCAACGGCGGGACCATCACCCGCGGTCTGCGCACCGACGGCATCGCCACGCTCGTCGGCCCGGTCTTCGGAGGCTTCCCCACCAGCGCCTTCGCCCAGAACGTCGGAGTCGTCACCCTCACCAGGGTGCGCAGCCGGTACGTCGTCGCCGTCGCCGGCGGAGCGCTCCTGGTCCTCGGTGCCTTCCCGGTGCTCGGCGCGGTCGTCTCCACCGTCCCGATGCCGGTACTCGGCGGCGCGGGCATCGTCCTCTTCGGCTCGATCGCGGTCAGCGGCATCCGCACCCTCTCCGAGGCCGGACTCGACGACAGCTCCAACATCATCCTCGTGGCGGTCTCGCTCGGCGCGGGCATCATCCCGCTCGCCGCGCCCACCTTCTACGTGGACTTCCCCGCCTGGGCACAGACCGTGCTCGGCTCCGGAATCAGCGCCGGCGCCCTGGTCGCGGTCCTGCTCAACCTCTTCTTTCACCATCTCGGCACCCGGAGCCACGCGGCTGCGGCACTCAAATCCTCCTAGGGTCCTGCCGTGCCCACAACACCGAGCGAAGAAGGACGCACCATGGCAGCATCACCGGCAGCCGCGCGCACCATCATCGAGAACTGTGCCATCGCCACCGTAGACGCACACGACACCGAGTACGCCTCGGGCCACGTCGTCGTCGCCGGCAACCGCATCGAGTCGGTCGGCGCGGGCAAGGCCCCGGAGGGCCTGGAGAACGTCGTACGCCGCATCGACGGCACCGGTCACCTGGTCACCCCCGGCCTGGTCAACACGCACCACCACTTCTACCAGTGGCTGACCCGTGGCCTGGCCACCGACCACAACCTCTTCAACTGGCTCGTCGCGCTGTACCCGACCTGGGCGCGCATCGACGAGCCCATGGCGAGGGCCGGTGCGCAGGGCTCGCTGGCGATGATGGCCCGCGGCGGCGTCACCACCGCGATGGACCACCACTACGTCTACCCCAAGGGCTCGGGCGACCTGTCCGGCGCCATCATCGGGGCCGCCTCCGAGATGGGCGTACGCCTCACCCTCGCCCGCGGGTCCATGGACCGCAGTGAGAAGGACGGCGGCCTGCCGCCGGACTTCGCCGTCGAGACTCTCGAGGGCGCGCTGGCCGCGACCGAGGAGACCGTCAAGAAGCACCACGACGCTTCCTTCGACGCGATGACGCAGGTGGCGGTCGCCCCGTGCTCGCCGTTCTCGGTCTCCACCGAACTGATGGGGCAGGGCGCCGAACTGGCCCGCCGCCTGGGCGTACGGCTGCACACGCACGGCAGCGAGACGGTCGAGGAGGAGCAGTTCTGCAAGGAACTGTTCGGCATGGGACCGACCGAGTACTTCGAGTCGACCGGCTGGCTCGGCAGCGACGTGTGGATGGCCCACTGCGTCCACATGAACGACTCCGACATCGCCGCCTTCGCCCGTACGGGCACGGGTGTGGCCCACTGCCCGTCCTCCAACGCCCGCCTCGCGGCCGGCATCGCCCGCGTCCCCGACATGCTGAAGGCCGGCGTCCCGGTCGGTCTCGGCGTCGACGGCACGGCGTCCAACGAGTCGGGCGAGCTGCACACCGAGCTGCGCAACGCCCTGCTGATCAACCGCCTCGGCGCGCACCGCGAGGCGGCGCTGAACGCCCGCCAGGCGCTGCGTCTGGGCACGTACGGCGGAGCCCAGGTGCTCGGCCGCGGCGACCAGATCGGTTCGCTGGAGGCCGGCAAGCTCGCCGACCTGGTGATGTGGAAGATCGACGGACTCGGCCACTCCACCATCCCCGACCCGGTCACCGCGATCGTCTTCGGTGCCGCGGCCCCGGTCACCCTGTCGCTCGTCGACGGCAAGCCCGTCGTCGAGGACAACCACCTGATCACGGTGGACGAGGACGCCGTCGCCCGCACCGCGCGGGCCGAGTCCCAGCGGCTCGCGCGGATCGTCGCGCAGGGCTGAGAGTCCCCCCGGAAGTCCGGCTGAGGGGGACGGCCCTCAGCCGGCGGCCGCGGACCCGAGCGGGGTCCACGGCAGCTGTGCCCGGGGGCGCGCGCCCAAGCGCCCGCGCCTCCGGGGGCGGTGACGAACCGCCACCGCGACCGTCTCCTCCCGCACCACCTCCAAGATCCCACAGCTCCACCCCCAACCCCCCATGCGTCATGCACGTCTGCACCACCTGCTTCAACGCTCCGCTCCGCACCACCTCCAAGACACCCACGTCCCCGCCGACGTGTAACCGACCGGAGGAACCGCCGTGGCCGCCAAGCCCAGGTTTCGCAAAGACGCAGTCGCCGCATCCGATCCCCAGTCCGGATCCCCGTCCGGCCCCGACCTGACCCATCCGGTCGACGAGAAGCTCCCGCCCGTCAAGATGTTCACCAGCGGCCTCCAGCACGTGGCCGCGATGTACGCCGGTGTGGTGGCCCCGCCCATGATCGTCGGCCCCGCGGTGGGCCTCGACGTCAAGGAGACGGCCTTCCTCATGGGGGCCAGCCTCTTCACCGCGGGCATAGCCACCCTCCTCCAGACCCTCGGGTTCTGGAAGATCGGCGCGAAGCTCCCCTTCGTCAACGGCGTGTCCTTCGCCGGTGTGACCCCCATGGTCGCCATCGGCAAGGACCGGGGCCACGACGGCATCGCCGTCATCTTCGGCGCGATCATCGTGGCCGGCATCCTCGGCTTCGTACTCGCCCCGTACTTCTGCAAACTGCTGCGCTTCTTCCCGCCCGTGGTCACCGGCACCGTCATCACCCTGATCGGTGTCTCACTGCTGCCCGTGGCCTTCAACTGGTCGCAGGGCGGCAACTCCCGGGCCGACGACTACGGCTCGATGACCAACATCGGCATGGCCGCCCTGACCTTCGTGATCGTCCTGGCCCTGCGCAAGCTCCTGCGCGGTTTCCTCCAGCAGATCGCGATCCTGCTCGGCCTCGTCATCGGCACCCTCATCGCCATCCCGGTCGGCATCACCGACTTCGGCGCCATCAGGAGCGCCGGCCTCGTCGGCTTCCCGACCCCGTTCTACTTCGGCGCCCCGCAGTTCGAGATCGCCGCGATCATCTCCATGTGCATCGTGATGCTGGTGTGCATGACCGAGTCGACCGCCGACATGCTCGCCCTCGGCAAGATCGTCGGCCGCCCGGCCGACGAGAAGACCGTCGAGGGCGGCCTGCGCGCCGACACCCTGGGCAGCGCGATCAGCCCGCTGTTCAACGGCTTCATGTGCAGCGCCTTCGCACAGAACATCGGCCTGGTCGCCATGACGAAGGTCCGCAGCCGCTTCGTCGTCGCCGCCGGCGGCGGCATCCTGATCCTGCTCGGCCTGTGCCCGGTCCTGGCCTCCGTGATCGCGCTCGTACCGCTGCCGGTACTCGGCGGCGCGGGCATCGTCCTCTTCGGTACGGTCGCGGCCAGCGGCGTCCAGACCCTCGCCACGGCCGCGCTGGAGAAGGGCGAGAACGCCCTGATCGTCGCCGCCGCCCTCGGCATCGGCCTGATCCCGATCGCGGCGCCGACGTTCTACCACGCTTTCCCCGAGGACCTGCTGGTGGTGCTCGACTCGGGCATCAGCACCGGGTGCGTGGTGGCCATCGTCCTCAACCTGGCCTTCAACCACTTCGGCAAGAAGGGCGGCGAGGACGAGAACGTCACCCAGCCGGAGATCCCGGACCAGATCCCGGCGGCCGCCCACTGACCACCGGCCACTGATGGCGACGGCGTGCGGCGCGCACGGCACTTCCCGGTGCCGTGCGCGCCGCACGCCGTCGCCCTGACCGGCCCCGGCCCGGACGGTCAGTTCGTACGCTCCGCGGGGGTGGGGGTCTTCGTCACGCCCGCCACCAGCGCCGGGCCGGCCGGAGCGGCAGGGACGGCTTCGGGCCGTGCACCGAACAGGGTCCCTCCTTCTCGCTCTGCGGCGGGGGCACGGGAACCGTGGGGATCACAGAGGTAACAGAGGGCACAGGGGGCGCTGGGGACCCTGGAACCACTGGAGACACGGTCAGCCACCCGCTGCCGACCAGCTGGGCGGCCAGGTACGCGGGCGGTGATCCGTGGTCCGCCGCGGAAAGACCGGTGGCCAGCAGCCGGTCGACGGCGAATGACTGCGGTTCCCCGCACTCGGCCAGTGCCAGCGTCACCACATTGAACAGCACGGACCCGCCGTACGGCAGCCGGGTGAGGGTCACGTCCGGCGCCAGTCGCAGCACGACCGGTACCGGTACGGGCGCAGGTGCGGGCGAGGGGCCCGGTACGGCGCCGGGAGCGCTCACCGGTTCTCCCGCAGCCACTTGCACACCCACACCAGGCGCAGCAACGGAAGCGCGTGATCCGCCAGTTCGCGCCCGTCGCGCAGGACAGCCAGGACCCGGTCCACGTCCAGCACGCCCAGATCGGCCAGTACGCCCTCCTGCTCCAGCCAGCCGTGGATACGCCTGCGCTCCCGGTACAGGTGGCCGGCCGCGGCCAGCCGCAGCCAGTGGCCGGACGGCGCGCGGCAGGCGCCGTACACCCGCCGGCCGTCGACGGCACGGTCGAGCGGCAGGTGGTTGCGGAACGCCCCGCGGTGGATCCGTCCGAGCTCCGCGGGGGGCAGCGCGGCCACCGCCGCGATCACCCGCGGGTCCAGGGCGGGCAGCAGGGCCCCGCCCGTGCCGTGTTCCTCAAGACCCGCGACCACCCGGCCCGAGACCGGGTCGAGGAAGTCGAGGTGGTCCTTCCACAGCGTCAGCATTCCGTGCCGGGAGGAGGAGAGCGCCTCCTCTCCCGCCCGGGTGAGTCCGGGCAGCGGCGCCGCACCGGCCGGCCCGGGCGGCGCAGGCTTCCCCACCGGCTGTTCGTCCGGGGCCTCCCGGCCGCCCGGCCCCGGTGAGAACGCCGCGGTGCGGCTGAGGAGTTCGCGGGCCTCGGCAAGACCGCTCAGGGTGCCGGTGGTGTGGAAGGGTTCGCAGCCCAGCAGCCGCCACCCGCGGTACCCCGCGCCGGCCTCGGCCGGCCGGGCCGACACCAGGTCCTTCAGCAGCCCGCCGCTCACCACCGGCAGTCCGCAGCTGTCGCTCAGCCGGGCCGTCAGCCGCAGCGGCACCTCCCTGTCGGGCAGCGGGGGAACGGGTTCGCGTCCGCTGACCGGTTCATGGGTGAACAACTTGGCGGGATCGACCCGGACGTACCTGATCTCCAGGCCGGGAATCGGCGGTGGCACGACCGGGGACCTCTCTCCCCAGGCGCCTCCGAAGTCCGCGTGCAGCAGTACGGGCCGGTGTCCCGCCGCCAGCGCGCTGACGGCGATGAACGCCGAGGCGAGCCCTCCGCTGTACGCGATGGCGTAGTCACCCTTCAGGCCGTCCAGAGCGTGGCCCACCGCCTCGGCCAGCCCCGTGCGCGGCTCGGGCAGCTCCGGCCGGTGCCGCGTGACGGTCACCCCGGCCGCGTTCACCCGGACGGCGGTTCCCACGGCCAGGCGCCGCACACCCGGCAGCAGAGTGGCGTCGGGGGAGGGCACCGTGCCGTGGACCAGTGCGAGCAACTGCCCCGGATCGGGCAGCCGGCGGGGTCCGCCCGCGAGGAACGCGCTCAGGTCGTCGCCCCACTCGACGCGTCCGTAACCGATTCTGTAGTACACCGACCGGCTTCCGGGACTGTTCCGGCTCAGCCGGAAGACGTCCGGTGACGGCCGTTCGACCCGTACGCCGCCGGGCTCCGTCCAGGAACTCGGCTCGGTGCAGCGGACCCCGTCGCGGGTCGCCTCCGCGCACCCCGGTACGCCGGCCGGACCCGGTTCCGTTTCCGTCGTCGTTCCGGGCTTCGACCCCGTCACCAGTCCCGCCCCGACCGGTGGAGCTCGACACAGGTCTCCCGTACCGGCAGCGAGGTGCTCACCACCGCTTCCCCGCACTGCACCCACGCGTGGAAACCCGCGGGCGGCGTGACCGGCACCATCTCGCGACCCAGGTGGAAGGAGGCGGGAATGCCCATTCGCCGCAACCCCGCCACCAGGTAGAGCGCGTCGTCCACCGGGCCCAGGAACCCCATCGTCAGACGCTGTGCGAACCGCAGCCGCGTCACGACGGCACAGGCGTCCCGGTGCCCGGGGCCGCGGCCCCGACGGCGGGTCCCGTGCACGCGCGGCCAGTGGTCGAGGCGGTACGAACCGTCCTCACCCTTGACGGATTCCACGAACCGGCGCGCGCCGCGCGCCGCTTTCACCAGCAACAAGAAGGCCCTCCCCGAGCACAGTGACGAGTGGTGGGACAAGCGGTGGAGCAAGGGACGAGCAAGGGGACGAACGAGGGACGGGCGGGCGAAGGGGTGGGGGGTGGACCCGGCCCTGCTCGCCCGCTCGCCTGCTCGCGGACGAATCTCCAGCCGCACCGGCCGCCGCCGGCCCCCGTGCGGGCCCCGGCGACCGTGGTGGGGGCGGCGGACACGTACTGCCGCAGGCCGTCGCCGGCGAGGCGTGCGGCAAATGACGTCGTGGTCACGGTTCCCCCTTTCCCCGTACGCGGCCGGGGTCGCGCACGCTGTCCGCTCGTCACTAAAAGTATCTTCGCCCGCACGGACCGTCATCAGGCGTGTGGAAGCTCTGCCTCCGGTGACCAGTGCGCCGCTCACGCTCTTGTGGGCGGGCCCGCCCACCTGTAGGGGGCGGGCGTGGTCGGCGCGCCCCGTCCCGGCCTGTAGCGTCGGGGGCATGGGTGAGCACTCTGTAGTGGATGTCGGCGACGTACGCCTGGCCTATCGGACCTGGGGCGATTCGTACGGAGCGCCGGTCGTGCTGCTGCACGGGCTGGGCGCTTCGGCGGCGAGCTGGGAAGAGGCCGGGCAGGTGCTCGGCGAGGAATGGCGGGTCTACGCGATCGACCTGCGCGGGCACGGCGAGAGCGACTGGCCCGACGAGTACGCGGTCGAGCTGATGCGGGACGACGTACTGGGTTTCCTCGACGAGCTGGAGCTGGACCGGGTCGGTCTGGTCGGCCACGGCATGGGCGGTGTCGTCGCCCGCCTGCTGGCCCAGGAGCAGGCGGACCGCGTGGAGCGGCTCGTCCTGGAGGACGCTCCGCCGCCGTTCCCCGGCGGTGCGGTGGTGCGGGACGTGCGCCCCGACGAGCCCCTGGACTACGACTGGCCCGTCGTGCCGGCCATCACGCGTCAGCTTGCCGACCCCGACCCGGACTGGCTCGACGGCCTCGGCGAGATCGTCGCGCCCACCCTGATCATCACGGGCGGTCCCGACAGCCCCGTGTCCCGGGACCGGATGCCGGACATGGCCGCGCTCATCCCCGACTGCCGGACGATCGCGATCCCGGCCGGTCGCAGCGTCCACGAGGAGCAGCCCCGCGCGTTCGCCCAGGAAGTCACCGAGTTCCTGACCAGCTGACCCCCGGACGTCTGCGCCGGCCGCCGGGCGAAACGATTCTTCGGTTCCTCCTACCGGTGGTACCAGTCCGTGCTGTCGCTGATGGCGATCGAGACGTACGTCTGATGGATCGCCACCAGGGAGGCCACGAGCCTGGGGTCCCAGTGGTCCTGCAGGACGCGGTAGTCGCCCGCCAGGCCCCGGTAGGACATCACCGCCCGGCCCGCGCCGTCACGCCAGACGATGCGGCGCGGGGTCGCGACCGGGTCCTGCGCCATGCCGGTGAAGGCGGCGACGACCAGTACGAGGTTGAGGGGCAGGAGCACCGTCCACCACAGCGCCCACCACATCAGGCGGCCGGCCGAGCCGCGCACCGGGGGCGCGCCCTCCTGCTCCACGGTCCAGTGCGACCGCCCGATCCGGAAGAGCCGTCCGCGCCGCAGGCAGATGCGGCCGATCGGCGCGCCGTCCGGGTCCAGCACCCGGTAGGCGAAGCGCGGCCCGCCGAACCCGAAGCCCGTACCGCGTTCCGTCGTCACCGAGGCGAGGATCTCGCTGCCCCGGTCGTCGCCGAACAGGAGGATCTCCCGGGCGCCGGGGAGGTACGCGTTCGGCCCGCCGGAGGTGTTGCGCAGCAGGTACGCCACGGGGCGCGGCCCCTGCGACGTACCGTCCTCGGCGACGACCATGACCGGGATGCCGGACTTGGCGCCGGGCGAGGTGTCGCGGCCGCGCGCAGTCTGGCTGCGGGGGTCGGACATTCTGTACGTGATCGCCATGCGGCGGCCCCCTGTTCCGTGATCCGGTCCGTTCTGGGGCGTCAGCCTAATGGCGGACCGCGCGCGCACTCTTGCCGGGCGGCGTCCTCCATGGCATACAGGTCTGGACCATTGCCCTCGAACGAAGGGTCCGACCGTGCAACGCCCCACCGTATGCGCCGTGTTGGCCTGTTCTGCCCTGCTCCTGCTGTCGGTGACCGCCTGTACCGCGACCGAACCGGACCGGGACACCGAGAGCCCCTCCAGACCGGACGGCGTGACGGCCCGCGCGGGCAGCGCGACATCGGTCCACGTGATGTGGGAGCGGTCGACGGACGACGAGGCCGTCACCGGTTACGAGGTCTACGCGAAGGGGGCCAAGGTCAAGACCGTGCCGGGGGCGCGCCGCATGACCGACGTCGACCGCCTGACCCCCTCGACCGCCTACACCTTCACCGTCCGCGCCCGCGACGCCGCCGGCAACCTGTCCGCCCCCAGCGGGGCCGTCCCCGTCACGACCCCGGCCTCCACGCCGGACGACCGGAAAGCGCCGTCCGCGCCCGCGAAGCTGCGCGGACGGGCCGAGGGGACCGGCGCGGTGCGCCTGTCCTGGGAGCGGGCCGCCGACGACACGGCCGTCACGTCGTACGACGTCTACCAGGAGGACTCCCGCATCCACAGCGTGCGGGGGAGCGCCACCACGGCCCGGGTCACCGGCCTGCGGCCCGGAACCGTCTACACCTTCACCGTCCGGGCGCGGGACGCCGCCGAGAACTCCTCCGGGGACAGCGACGCCCTCGACCTGACGACCGCTTCGGGACGCGGGGACGGCCCGTCCACCGCGCCCACCGCCCTGAAGGCGACGGCCACCCGTACGAAGGCGGGCGTACGCGGCATCGACCTCAGCTGGACACCGCCGCGCACGGGCGGCGACGGCGAGGTGCGCGAGCACCAGCTGTTCCTCAACGGCAGGCTCGCCACGACGATCGTCTGGGGCGCGGCCCCGCCGGCGGGCACGGCGACGTACCGCTTCACGGTCGGCGAGCCGCCCGGCACCCGGTACGGCATCAAGCTCCGCGCGAAGCTCCCGGACGGCAAGTGGGGCGACTTCTCGGCGCAGCGGACGGTGGTGACGCGCTGACCGGCGCCGCCGGGGGCGGCACGCTCCGCCCCCGGTGCTGTGCGGTACCGGGGGCGGAGGGCGCGGAGGGGTCAGCCGCGCAGCTGCTCGTACGCGGGCAGCGTGAGGAAGTCCGCGTAGTCCTCGTCGAGCGAGACCGTCAGCAGCAGGTCGTGCGCCTGCTGCCACTTGCCGGCCGCGAACGCCTCCTCGCCGAGTTCGGCGCGGATCGCGGCGAGCTCCTCGGCGGCGATCTCGCGGGCCAGCTCCGGGGTGGCCTTCCGGCCGTTCTCGAAGACGACACCCGCGTTGATCCACTGCCAGATCTGGGAGCGGGAGATCTCGGCCGTCGCCGCGTCCTCCATCAGGTTGAAGATGGCGACGGCGCCCAGACCGCGCAGCCACGCCTCGATGTAGCGGATGCCGACCTGGACGGCGTTGCGCAGGCCGTCGTACGTCGGGACCGCGTCCAGCGAGTCGATGGCGATCAGGTCGCCGGGGGCCACCGACACGTCCTCGCGCAGCCGCTCCTTCTGGTTGGGCCTGTCGCCCAGGACCGCGTCGAAGGACGCCATGGCGATCGGCACCAGGTCCGGGTGCGCGACCCACGAGCCGTCGAAACCGTCGGCGGCCTCGCGGTCCTTGTCGGCCTTGACCTTCTCGAAGGCGACCTTGTTGACTTCGGCGTCCTTGCGGGACGGGATGAAGGCCGCCATGCCGCCGATGGCGTGCGCGCCGCGCTTGTGGCACGTGCGGACGAGCAGCTCGGTGTACGCCCGCATGAACGGGGCCGTCATCGTCACGGCGTTGCGGTCCGGGAGGACGAACTTCGCCCCGCCGTCACGGAAGTTCTTGACGATGGAGAAGAGGTAGTCCCAGCGGCCCGCGTTGAGCCCGGCCGCGTGGTCGCGCAGCTCGTAGAGGATCTCCTCCATCTCGTACGCCGCCGTGATCGTCTCGATCAGGACGGTCGCGCGGACGGTGCCCTGCGGGATGCCGACATAGTCCTGCGCGAAGACGAAGATCTCGTTCCACAGGCGCGCCTCGAGGTGCGACTCGGTCTTCGGCAGGTAGAAGTACGGGCCCTTGCCGAGCTCGATGAGCTTCTTGGCGTTGTGGAAGAAGTACAGGCCGAAGTCGACGAGGGCGCCCGGCACCGGACGGCCGTCGAACCGGAGGTGGCGCTCGTCGAGGTGCCAGCCGCGGGGCCGCATCACCACGGTCGCCAGCTCCTCGTTCGCCTTCAGGGCGTACGACTTGCCGGACTTGGGGTCGGTGAAGTCGATCCGGCGCGCGTACGCGTCGATCAGGTTGCGCTGGCCGAGGACGACGTTCTCCCACGTGGGGGCGGACGCGTCCTCGAAGTCGGCGAGCCAGACCTTCGCGCCCGAGTTCAGGGCGTTGATGGTCATCTTGCGGTCGGTCGGACCGGTGATCTCCACGCGGCGGTCGTTGAGCGCGGCCGGGGCCGGCGCGACCTTCCAGTCGCCCTCGCGGACCTGTGCGGTGTCCGGGAGGAAGTCCAGCGTGGAGGTACGGGCGATCTCGGCACGGCGCTCGGCGCGGCGGGCGAGAAGCTCGTCACGGCGCGGCGTGAACAGCCGGTGCAGCTCGGCCACGAAGGCGAGGGCCGCGTCGGTCAGGACCTCGTCCTGCCGGGGCAGGGGCTCGGCATCGACGATGGCCAGCGGGGACGGCGCTGGTGCGGACATGAGCTGTCACTCCTTAGGCGGGCGACGCCTGACGGCCGCCGGGTCGCCTGCGAACGGCACAGCGTGCCATGGCTCCGAGATACGGTCGCGGGCGCCGTCGGTGGTACAGGGCGCTTCTGACGTGTGGATAGTAGTTTCCTCATGGTGGAAGTTCAACGGTCTGTTGACGTCGAGATTCTCCGAGTCGACAGAAACTGTCGCTGAGTGCCACACCGGTCACTCCAAGTGGATCAGGTCCTCCGCGGTGTCGATGTCGTACGCCGCGGCCACGTCCCCGCACTCGACGAGCGTGACCGCGTCCTCGTGCTGCTTCAGATAGGCGCGTGCCCCCCGGTCGCCCACCGCAGTCGTCCGGATGTCCGCCCAGCGCTCGGCGCCGAAGAGCACCGGATGCCCGCGCCTGCCGTCGTACGCCGCCGCCACGAGGCTCGAAGGGGAGCGGTACGCCGCCACCACCCGGCCCACCGCCGCCGCGCCGATCCCCGGCTGGTCGACCAGCGAGACGAGCGCGGCCGAAGTCCCCGTACCGGCCAGGGACGCCAGACCGGCCCGCAGCGACGAGCCCATCCCCTCGTCCCACCGGGGGTTGTCGACCAGCACGCACCCGCTCAGGTCGGCGCGGGCCCGCACCTCCCCGGCCGCCGCGCCCAGCACCACGTGCACCGGACCGCAGCCGCCCTCACGGAGCACCCGTACCGCGTGCTCGACCAGTGGCCGCCCCCGGTGCTCCAGCAGCGCTTTCGGCCGTCCGCCGAGCCGCCGTCCACCGCCCGCCGCCAGCAGCAGCCCCGCGATCTCCGGGACTCCGTCATCTCGTGTACGTGCCATGGGTTCTGCATACCTCATCGGAACGGGTGCCGACGGCTCCTCCTTGGACAGGGTGCCGTTCCGTATCGGTGTTCAGCGGGGGAGACGCGAGTTGATGAGTGGTCAGCAGCCGGACCGGGGCAGCGCCTCGCAGGTGTTCCAGCCTCTCGCGGGGGACGACCCGAAGACCATCGCCGGCTACCGGCTGGCCGCCAAGCCCGGCGCGGGCGGCATGGGCAAGGTGTACCTCTCGCACACGCCCGGCGGCCGGCCCGTCGCCATCAAGGTGATCCGTTCCGAATTCGGCGAGGACCCCGAGTTCCGCCGCCGGTTCGCCCAGGAGGTGTAGTCCGCGCAGCGCGTGCGGGGCCTGTTCACCGCGCCCGTCATCGACGCCGACACCGACGGCGCGCAGCCCTGGCTGGCCACCGCCTGCGTGCCGGGCCCCTCGCCCGCCGACACCGTCGTCGCGCACGGGGCGCTGCCCGTCGAGGCGGTGCTGCCGCTGATCGCCGGCATGGCGGAGGCCCTGCACGTCATCCACGGCGCGGGCATCGTGCACCGCGACCTCGAGCCGTCCGACGTGCTGCTCGCCGCCGACGGCCCCCGCGTCATCGACTTCGGCATCGCGTACGCCGCCGACGCGACCTCGCTCACGGGTTCCGGTGTCACCATCGGCACCCCGTCGTTCATGGCCCCGGAGCAGGCCGCCGGCCGCCGGGTGACCCCGGCCACCGACATCTTCGCGCTCGGTCAGGTCGCGGCGTACGCGGCGACGGGGACACCCGCCTTCGGCGAGGGCACCTCGCACGGGGTGCTCTACCGGATCGTCCACGAGGAGCCCGACCTCACCGGCGTCCCGGAACGGCTGCGGGAACTGGTCACCCGCTGCCTGGCCAAGGACCCCGAGGCCAGGCCGTCGATCACCGAGGTCATCGGGGTCTGCCAGTCCGCCAACGCGGAGACGGTGCTGCGCCGCCCCGAGGACTGGCTGCCGAGCCCGGTCGCCGCCGACATCACGGTACGCGCGGCCGCCCCCGCCCCGGTCCAGCCCCCGCCGCCCCCGACCCCGAGCCCGAGCCGGACCCCGAGCCGGCCGACTACAAGGGCATCAACCTCACCGCCGGTTACCACCTGACGCTCGGGGAGGAGGACGTCCGGCCGCAGAAGGGCGAGGACGGGTCGTACGAACTCTCCTACGACACGGGCGGGTACCTCGACGCGGAGAGCGAGGGCGGAACCCTGGTGCTGCTCGATCCCGGACAGGCGGGATCGCTCGCCGCCTGCCGCGCGGACACCCGGTACACCGAGACGATCTACGTGGACAAGCTCTCGAAGGGCGGCAGGTCTGTGTCACCACGGGCACGGGGCACATGGGCCTCGTCACGGTCCAGGGGTTCTCGGCCGAGGAATCGCCCAGTGACTACATGACCCTGGACCTGACCGTCTGGCGCAACGCCGCCGTCTCCTCGCCGGAAAGCTGAGGCCGGCCGCCAAGTGGCGGACAGCCCTCCGATTGTCGTTAACTGACCCCCGGCTCTTGTGTACGCCGTCCGACCAGCGGCGTACGGGCTGAACCGCTGGCAAGACCTGCACATCACTGTGCGAGGGGGAGAACTGTGCTGAGAAGTGTGGAACACCGGCGTGCGGCCGGCAACGGTACGGATCCGCGGGTGACGGAGCTGCGTGCCGCAGTCTCGCGGCTCCGCCGCGAACTCGCCGCCCACCCCGCCGAACTGCCCGACCGGGGTGTCGCGGAAGACGAACTGGCGTCGCTGCACGCCATGGCGCTCGACGGCGCACCCGAGGCCATGCGGCTGCGGCGTTCGCTGCTGCTGGTCGCGGCGTCGATCGGCTCGGTCGGCGCGCTGGCCGGGGCGATGGCGCAGATGCGCGACGCGGTCGAGCTCTTCGGGCGCGACTGACGGCTGCGAAGGCGCGGAGGTGGAGGGGCGGACCGGACTCCCGGTCCGCCCCTCCACCGCTTCACGCCGGCGCCTCCTCCGCGACGCCGGCGGCGCCGTGCGGGCGCACACCGGGCCGGGGCGGGCCGGGGCGGGGGTGCGCCGACCCGGCGGGTGCCAGCCGTGGAGCGGAGTGGAAGCCGTGGAGCGGAGTGGAAGCCGTGCGGCGACCGCAGCGCGGTCACCGCCGGATCAGCCGGCGGGCCGTCGCCGCCGCCACCGCGGACGTCCGCGAGTCCACGCCCAACTTCGCGTAGACGTGCACCAGATGGGACTTGACGGTTGCCTGGCTCAGGAAGAGCTCCTTGCTGATCTGCAAGTTGGACAGGCCGTCCCCGACCAGCTGGAGCACCTCCAGTTCGCGCCGCGTCAGCGCCTGCGCGGGGGCCCGCATCCGGTCCATCAGCCGGTGCGCCACGGCCGGCGCCAGCGCCGACTGCCCGGCCGCCGCCGTACGGACCGCGCCCGACAGCTCCTGGGGCCGGGCGTCCTTGAGCAGGTAACCGCTCGCGCCCGCCTCCACCGCCGCCAGGATGTCGGCGTCCGTGTCGTACGTCGTCAGGACGAGGACCCGGGGCGCGCCGGGCCGCGCCGTGATCGCGGCGGTGGCCTCGCAGCCGTGCATCCTGCCCGGCCCGAACTGGAGGTCCATCAGTACGACGTCGGTCTCCTCCACCGCGGCGAGCTCCACCGCCCGCTCCGCGGTCGCCGCCTCCGCGACGACCACGAAGTCCTCCTCGGTGTCGAGTACGGCGCGCAGGCCCGCCCGTACGACGGGATGGTCGTCGGCGAGCAGCAGCCGCACGGGGGCACCGGGGGCGCCGGGGACGTCGGAAGCGGTCATGCGGTGTCTCCGGCGGGGAGGGGGAGGGTGATCGCGACGGCCGTGCCCTGTCCCGGCGCCGACTCGACGCTCAGCGTGCCGCCGAGCGAGCGGGCCCGCGAGCGCATCGCGGGCAGGCCGAAACCGCCGCCCGTCTGCGCGCGGGGTGCCACGGGGTCGAAGCCGGAGCCGTCGTCCACGATGTCCAGCGCCACCGAGGTGTCCATGAAACTGAGCGTGACCCCGGCGCGGGCCGCGTCCGCGTGCCGGACCGTGTTGGCGAGCGCGGACTGGGCGACGCGCAGCAGCGCCACCTCGTACGGGGTGGGCAGCTCCACCGGCGTACCGCTCACGCCGAACCGCACAGCGGGCCCCGCAGTCGCCGCGCACAGCCGCTCCAGGGCTGCGGTCAGCGAACCGTGCTCCAGGCCGGGCGGGGCCAGTGCCCGTACGAAACGGCGCGCCTCGGCGAGATTGTCCTGTGCCGCCTCCCGCGCCCGCCGGACATGGACGGCGGCCGGATCGCCGGCGAGCAGCGTGCGCTCGGCGGCGCGCAGCAGCAGCTGGATGCTGGACAGGCCTTGGGCGAGCGTGTCGTGGATCTCGCGGGCCAGCCGCTCGCGCTCGGCCAGCGTCCCGGCCGTCCGCTCGACGGCGGCGAGCTCCTCGCGGGCCGCTGTCAGCTCCTCGATGAGTTCACGGCGCCGCTCGCTCTCCCGGTACAGCGCCTGGTGGCCGAGGACCGTCGCCACGGCCACGGCGGCGCCGAGCAGGGGCCCAACGAAGGTGCCCGGCGTCACCGCCTGTCCGTGCAGGACGAAACCGGCGATGGCGGCGGCGGCCGTCGCGGCGACGCCGGCCAGGCCCCAGCGCGTCGGCAGCAGGTGCAGCTGGAGGAAGTAGAGGGGGAACGCCGTCCACAGGCCGTCGGGGGACAGGGCCAGCAGTATCAGCCAGGCGACGCCCAGCGTGCCGAGCCATGCGGCGGCGGCCCGGGGCGAGCGGCCGACGGCGGGGCTCAGGGCCCCGAGGGCGTAGACGACGGCCGTCGTGACGGCCGCGACGACCACCGCGGTCGCGTGCGGGGCATCGGCGGCGACGGCCTTCACGGCGGCGAGCGCGAGGAGCCCCGCGAGCAGCGCGTGCAGGCACAGGCGCAGCGCGCGCAGCACGGGAGCGGGAGGCGGGGAGGAGGAGGAACGGGAATCCATGGCTTTTCCAGCGTAGGGCCCGGGCGCCGCCGCCTCGTCGATCAAAAGATTGATGTCGTGGCGATCCGTGGCGCGATGCTTTCGCCCGCCCCCACGACCAGGCTGGAACCATGTTCGTTGCATGGAGAGACCTCCGGTTCGCCAAGGGCCGGTTCGCGCTCATGGGCACGGTCGTGGTGCTGATCACGCTGCTCGTGGGGCTGCTGTCCGGCCTCACCGCCGGGCTGGCCAGGGACAACACCTCGGCCATCACCTCGCTGCCGGCCGACCGGCTGGCCTTCGGCCGGCCGCCCGAGGGGCAGGAGGTGTCGTTCACCAACTCCTCGGTGACGGAAGCGGTCTGGCAGGAGTGGGCCCGCCGGCCCGGCATCACCGGTGCGCGGCCCCTGGGCATCCGTACGGCCAACGCGAGCGCGGGCGACAGGACGGCCGCCGTGTCGGCGTTCGGCGTCGAGCCGGACTCGGGGCTCGCCCCGGTGAGGGGCACGGGGGCCGGCCGGGCCGTGCTGTCCGCCCCGGCGGCCGAGGACCTGGCCGCCGGACCCGGCGACACGGTGCGGATCGCCGGCGTGGAGGTGACCGTCGCCGCGGTCGGGGGCGAGGCCTCGTACAGCCACACGCCCGTGATGTGGATCTCGCTCGACGACTGGCAGCGGCTCGGCCACAGCGGCGCCACCACCCGGCGGCAGGCCACGGTCGTCGCCCTGACCACCGGCGAGGGCGCGGACCTCGCGGCGGGCGACAGGGCCGCGGGCACCGAGACCCGCACCCTCGACGGCTCGCTGAACGCCCTCGCCTCCTACCGGGCGGAGAACGGCTCGCTCCAGCTGATGCGCGGCTTCCTCTTCGTCATCTCGGCGCTCGTCGTCGGCGCGTTCTTCACGGTCTGGACGATCCAGCGCAGCGGCGACATCGCGGTCCTCAAGGCGCTCGGCGCCTCCACGCCCTACCTGCTGCGCGACGCGCTCGGCCAGGCCGTCCTGCTGCTCTGCGCCGGTACGGCCCTGGGCACCGCGCTCGCCACCCTGATCGGCGGCGCCGTCGCCGGGGGCGAGGTCCCGTTCGTGCTCGAACCGGCGACGCTGCTCGTACCCGCCGCCGTCATAGCGGCTCTCGGCGTGGTCGGCGCCGCCCTCTCCGTCCGGCGCATCACCGCCGTCGATCCCCTCGTCGCCCTCGGGAGCACCCGATGACCCTCTCCCTCGCGGAAGTGACCCTCACCTACCCCGACGGCGAATCCCGCCTGACCGCGCTCGACGACGTCGGCCTCGACGTCGCCGCGGGCTCGCTCACGGCCGTCGTCGGCCCGTCGGGCTCCGGAAAGTCCAGTCTGCTGGCGGTCGCCGCGACGCTGGTCTCCCCGGACCGCGGAAGGGTGATCGTCGACGGTACGGACACGGGTTCCCTGAGCCGGGCCGAGAAGGCGGAGCTGCGGCGCACGCGCATCGGCATCGTCTTCCAGCAGCCGAACCTGCTGCCGTCCCTCACCTCGGCCGAACAGCTCCAGGTGATGGCCCACCTGTCGGGGCGCCCGCCGCGCAGGGCCCGCGACCGGGCCCGGGAGCTGTTGGACGCGGTGGGCCTCACGGACCGCGCTGACCGCCGCCCGCACCAGCTCTCCGGCGGTCAGCGCCAGCGGGTGAACATCGCCCGCGCCCTGATGAACGAACCGGCGGTCCTCCTGGTCGACGAGCCGACCAGCGCCCTCGACCACGAGCGGGGCGCGGCCGTACTCGACCTGCTGGCCGCACTGACGCGCGAGCGCGGTACGGCGACGGTGCTGGTCACGCACGACCGCGCGCACCTGGAGCGGATGGACGCCGTGGTGACGATGACGGACGGCCGCCTCTCGGCCTGACCCGCCTCTCGGCCCGGCCGGAGACCGGGCCTGCGGTCCGGCCGGCGGCCTCGTGCGGGGTCAGCCCTGGGCGCCGTTGCTGGCGAGCGCGGCCGACAGGTCCTCGGCGACTTCCTGGAGGACCGGGACGATCTTCTCGGTCGCCGCCTCCGTCACCCGGCCCGCCGGGCCCGAGATGGAGATGGCCGCGGCGGTGGGGGAGTTGGGAACCGGTACCGCCAGGCAGCGGACCCCGATCTCCTGCTCGCCGTCGTCCACGGCGTAACCGGCCCTGCGGACCTGCTCCAGGGCCTCCAGGAAGCCGTCCGGGGTGGTGATCGTCTTCTCGGTGGCGGTCGGCATGCCCGTACGGGCGAGCAGCGCGCGCACCTCCTCCGGCGGGGTGTGCGCGAGGAGCGCCTTGCCGACGCCCGTGGAGTGCGGGAGGACCCGGCGGCCGACCTCGGTGAACATCCGCATCGAGTGCTTCGAGGGCACCTGGGCGACGTACACGATCTCGTCGCCGTCGAGCAGCGCCATGTTCGCGGTCTCGCCGGTCTCCTCGACCAGACGCGCGAGGTACGGGCGGGCCCAGGTGCCGAGCAGCCGGGACGCGCTCTCGCCGAGACGGATCAGGCGCGGGCCCAGCGAGTAGCGGCGGTTCGTCTGCTGGCGTACGTAACCGCAGGCGACGAGCGTGCGCATCAGGCGGTGGATGGTCGGCAGCGGGAGGCCGCTGCTGGCGGAGAGCTCGCTGAGCCCGACCTCGCCGCCCGCGTCGGCCATCCGCTCCAGCAGGTCGAAGGCGCGCTCAAGGGACTGGACACCACCGGTGGGCGCAGCGGGCTTGGAAGCGTCGGTGGTGGCGTTGGACGACGGCACGTCAACGGTCCTTTCGAGGCGGATGGGCAAGGCAGCAGCCTACCCGCCGCTTGCCCGGAGCACACGGTCCTCGTCAAGACGTCCTCGCCGGTCAGAGGGTGTTTGTCCCTGTGTCCGCCGTCACTTCGAAGGATCTCTTGACGTTCTGCCCGTAGATAACCACGTTCTGCCACACGAAATTCCACTTCCACTTTGTGGAAACATCTAAGCGTGGGGGGTCTCGTGTGCGGAGTCGCCGCGATCCCCGGCGTCATCGAGTCGACGGCCGCGCCCCTCCGGGTCGCCGCCGAGGCGGGCGCGCGGGCCGGGTCGCGGGCGGGGTGGTGCACCGAGTGATCTCCGTGCAGGTCACGGGGGTCTCAGGGGCTGGGGAGGGTCTTGACGGACCCGACCCCGAAGTGAAGACTCCTTCAACAGTTCGTTGAATTCCTCGGAACTGGATTTCACCATACGGAAGTGAGGGGCAGGGTGTCCGACGTGGACCTGGTACTGCGCTCGACGCGCGTCATCACCCCCGAGGGGACGCGCGCCGCATCGGTGGCCGTCGCCGGCGGGAAGATCGCGGCTGTGCTGCCGCACGACGCCGAGGTGCCGGCCGGAGCCCGGCTGGAGGACTTCGGGGACGACGTCCTGCTCCCCGGCCTCGTCGACACCCACGTCCATGTCAACGACCCGGGCCGCACCGAGTGGGAAGGCTTCTGGACCGCCACCCGCGCGGCGGCGGCCGGCGGCATCACCACGCTTCTCGACATGCCGCTCAACTCCCTCCCGCCCACCACCACGGTCGAGAACCTGCGCACCAAGCAGGACGTCGCCCGCAGCAAGGCGCACATCGACGTCGGCTTCTGGGGCGGAGCGATCCCCTCCAACATGAAGGACCTGCGGCCGCTGCACGACGCCGGCGTCTTCGGCTTCAAGTGCTTCCTCTCGCCCTCGGGCGTGGAGGAGTTCCCGGAGCTCGACCAGGAGCAGCTCGCCCGGTCGATGGCCGAGATCTCCGGCTTCGGCGGTCAGCTGATCGTCCACGCCGAGGACCCGCACCACCTGGAGGCGGCCCCGCAGAAGAGCGGTCCTGCGTACGCCGACTTCCTCGCCTCCCGGCCGCGCGACGCCGAGAACACCGCGATCGAGAGCCTGATCGCGCACGCCAAGCGCCTCGGCGCCCGCGTCCACGTACTGCACCTGTCGTCCTCGGACGCGCTGCCGCTCATCGCCGCCGCCAAGCGCGACGGCGTACGCGTCACGGTCGAGTCCTGCCCGCACTTCCTCACCCTCACCGCCGAGGAAGTCCCGGACGGGGCCACCGAGTTCAAGTGCTGCCCGCCGATCCGCGAGGCCGAGAACCAGGACGCGCTGTGGGAGGGGCTCGCGGACGGCACGATCGACTGCATCGTCTCCGACCACTCGCCCTGCACCACCGACCTCAAGACCCCCGACTTCGCCTCCGCGTGGGGCGGGATCTCCTCGCTCCAGCTGGGCCTCCCCGCGATCTGGACCGAGGCCCGGCGCCGCGGCCGCTCGCTGGAGGACGTCGTCCGCTGGATGTCCGCCGCGCCGGCCGAGCTGGCGGGGCTGTCGCAGAAGGGCGCCATCGAGGCCGGCCGCGACGCCGACTTCGCGGTCCTCGCCCCCGACGAGACCTTCACCGTCGACCCGGCGGAGCTGCACCACCGCAACCAGGTGACGGCGTACGCCGGCAAGACCCTGCACGGCGTCGTCAGGTCGACGTGGCTGCGCGGCATACGCATCGCCGACAACGGCACCCTCGCCGAGCCGACCGGTCGGCTGCTCGAAAGGAACAACTGACGTGTCGACCCCGTCCTTCACCGGTGACGCGAACCCGTACGGCGGCGGCGACCCGTACGCCGACTACCGCACCGCCGACTTCCCCTTCACCCGCTTCGCGGACCTCGCCGACCGGCGGCTCGGCGCGGGCGTGATCGCCGCCAACGACGAGTTCTTCGCCGAGCGCGAGAACATGCTGCGGCCCGGGGCGGCGGAGTTCGACCCCGAGCACTTCGGCCACAAGGGCAAGATCATGGACGGCTGGGAGACCCGTCGCCGCCGTGGCGTCAGCGCCCAGCAGCCCCACCCCGCCGACGAGGACCACGACTGGGCCCTCGTACGGCTGGGAGCGCCCGGAGTCGTACGCGGGATCGTCGTCGACACCGCCCACTTCCGCGGCAACTACCCGCAGGCGGTATCGGTCGAGGCCGTTTCGGTGCCGGGTTCGCCCTCGCCCGAGGACCTCCTGGCCGGCGACGTGAAGTGGGTGACCCTCGTCCCCCGTACGGCGGTCGGCGGCCACGCGGCCAACGGTTTCGCCGTCGACGTCGAGCAGCGCTTCACCCACCTGCGGGTCAACCAGCACCCCGACGGCGGCATCGCGCGTCTGCGCGTGTACGGCGAGGTCGCGCCCGACCCGGCCTGGCTCGCCACCCTCGGTACGTTCGACCTCGTGGCCCTGGAGAACGGCGGCCGGGTCGAGGACGCCTCCGACCGCTTCTACTCCCCGGCCACCAACACCATCCAGCCGGGCCGCTCGCACAAGATGGACGACGGCTGGGAGACCCGCCGCCGCCGCGACAGGGGCAACGACTGGATCCACTACCACCTGGTGGAGCAGGCCGAGATCCGCGCCGTCGAGATCGACACGGCGTACCTCAAGGGCAACTCGGCCGGCTGGGCGGCGCTCTCGGTGCGCGACGGCGCCGACGGCGCGTGGACCGAGATCCTGCCCCGCACCCGGCTCCAGCCCGACACGAACCACCGGTTCGTCCTGGGCGCGGTCCCGGCGGCCACCGAGATACGGATGGACATCTTCCCGGACGGCGGCGTCTCCCGACTGCGCCTCTTCGGCTCCCTGACCGGGACCGGCGCGGCGCGCCTGGCGGCCCGGCACCGGGAACTGGGCGGCTGACGCCCGGGCCGCCCCCCTGAACGCGGAGTGCGCCGGGTCGCGACGGCCCCGGCGCGCTCCGCTCCTCCTCCGGCGGCCCTATGCCGCGTGGCCGCCGTCGACCACCACCTCGGACCCCGTCATGTACGCGGCGTCCTCGCTCGCCAGGAACGCGACCGTCGCGGCGACCTCGTCGGCGGTGCCGAAGCGGCCGAGGGCCGTCAACTCGGTCTGCGGCGCGGCGTACGGGCCGTCCGCCGGGTTCATGTCCGTGTCGATCGGTCCCGGGTGGACGAGGTTGGCCGTGATGCCCCGGCCGCCCAGCTCCCGCGCCAGGGCCTTGTTCAGCCCGATCAGCGCGGCCTTGCTCGTGGAGTACAGCGTTCCGCCGGGGCCCGGCACCCGCTGGGCCATGCAACTGCCGACGGAAACGATCCTGCCGCCGCGTTCCATCACGGCGGCGGCGGCCCGCGAGGCGAGGAAGACCGCCCGTACGTTCACCGCCAGCACCCGGTCCACGTCGGCGAGCGTCAGCGCGTCGATCGGGCCGAGCACGCCGACCCCCGCGTTGTTGACCAGGATGTCGAGCCGGCCGAGCACGTCCACCGCCTGCCCCACCACCCCGGTGACGGCCGCCGGGTCCGCCGCGTCGGCCCGCAGCGCGACGCCGCGCCGCCCCGCCGATTCGATCTTCTGGACGACCTCGTGGGCGCCCGCCCCGTCCTGTACGTAGGTGATCGCCACATCCGCGCCGTCCCGCGCGAGCCGCAGCGCGATCGCCGCGCCGATGCCGCGGCTGCCGCCGGTGACCAGAGCCGTCCTGCCGTCCAGTGAAGCCATGTCGACTGCCTCTTCTTCCGTTCCGTGGCCGCTGTGCGCGCCCGAAGTCGTTACGGATTCAAGGAAACCGGGGGCGGGTTGCGGGCGCTGGCGGCAAACGGACGCCGTGCCCGGGCCTCCCCCGGCGGACCGATGAATTCCGTGGAAGCGTGGAGTCAGAGCTGGTGACACGCAAGCGCGGAAGGGGACCGGACCATGAGGATCACACTCACCACGTTCCTCACGCTCGACGGCGTCATGCAGGCCCCGGGCGGCCGTGAGGAGGACACCAGCGGCGGCTTCGAGCACGGCGGCTGGCTCGTGCCCTTCGCCGACGAGGGCATGGGCCGCTTCGTCGACGAGGTCTTCGGCCGCGCCGACGCCTTCCTGCTCGGCCGGCGTACGTACGAGATCTTCGCGGCCTTCTGGCCGAAGGTCACCGACGGGAACGACCCGATCGCGAGCCGCCTCAACAACCTCCCGAAGTACGTCGCGTCCACGACGATGGACAAGGCGGACTGGAACAACTCCACCGTCATCTCCGGCAACGTCGCGGAGGAGGTCTCGCGGCTCAGGGAACAGCCCGGCCGCGAGCTCCAGATCCACGGCAGCGGCAAGCTCGCCGGGTCCCTGATGCGCCACGACCTCATCGACGAGTACAACCTGCTGGTCTACCCCGTCGTCCTCGGCGCGGGACAGCGGCTGTTCGAGGAGGGCGGCCTGCCGACCTCATTCGAGCCGGCCGGCAGCAGGACCACCGAGGCCGGGACCGCCATCCACACCTACCGGCCCGCGGGCCGGCCGGAGTACGGCACATTCGGGCTCGACCAGTGACCCACGCCCGGATACGGTGATCGCTCCGCGTGCGAGCCGCCGAAGTCTCCACACCGCCCTTCCCGGGGAGACCGCGCCCGTGGCCGCCGCACCACCGCCGACCGCCGTACCCGCACCCGTGCCCGCGCCCGGCCTCACTCCGCCGGGCCGGGCGGCGTGGCTCGCCGACCTTCCCGTACTGCTGGTCGCGGTCGTCTGGGGCGCGAGCTACCTCGCGGCCAAGGAGATCACCACCGCGCAGACCGTGGTGGCCGTCCTGGTCCTGCGCTTCGCCGTCGTGCTGCCCGTCCTGGCCGCCGCCGGGTGGCGGAACCTGCGCGCGCTGAACGCCGCCCAGTGGCGCGGCGCGGGGCTGCTCGGGCTCGTACTCAGCGTGATCTTCCTGCTGGAGACCTACGGCGTCGTGCACACCTCGGCGACCAACGCCGGGCTCATCATCAGCCTCACCATGATCTTCACCCCGCTCGCCGAGGCCGTGGTGACGCGGACCGGGCCGTCCCGCGCCTTCCTGGGAGCGGCGGGCCTCTCGGTGGCCGGTGTGGTGCTGCTGACCCAGGGCGGCGGCTTCACCACACCTTCGTCCGGCGACCTGCTGATGCTGCTGGCGGCGCTCGCCCGTACCGTGCACGTGCTCGCGATGGCCAGGATCAAGTCCGTCCAGGGCGCGGACGCGCTGTCGCTCACGACGGTCCAACTGGGCGGCGCGGTGGCCGTTTTCGCGGTACTGGCGGCCGCCCCCGGCACGGGCCCGGCGCCCTGGACGGTCGCGGCGGGCTTCGGGCCGCGCGAATGGGCGGGACTGGTCTTCCTCTCCGTCTTCTGCACGCTCTTCGCCTTCTTCGTGCAGATGTGGGCGGTACGCCGCACCTCCCCGTCCCGCGTCAGCCTCCTCCTCGGCACGGAGCCCCTGTGGGCGGCGGCGGCCGGCATCGCGATCGGCGGCGAACGGCTCGGCGCGGTCGGCCTCCTGGGCGGCGTACTGGTGCTGGCCGGGACGGCGTGGGGCCGGCGGGCGGGGACGCGGCCGTAACCGGCGCCCCGCCCGGTCCTACACCCGCCGGAAGCGGTCGGAGGCGGCCATCAGGGCCACGCCCACCACCGCGAGCACGATGTTCGTGTAGATCTCGTGGCCCCGCAGGAACGGCAGCAGTTGAAGGAACCCGAAGAACTTCGGCATCCACCCGGTGACTTCGTGCACCACACCCGACGCGCCGGCCACGAACAGCACGAATCCGGCGACCTCAAGAATCTTCTTCATGCGCCGATCGTCGCGCCGTCCGGCGGCCCGCCGCGTCGGCCGTCGGAACCCGGTGGTGCGCCGAAAGTCCGGGACTTCGTGACTTTGGTCGCCGTCCGCGGCTCCGGCGCCCGGAACCGGCCCCCGCGACCGTAGCTTTGTCGACATGGCCGATCAGGAGTACCGCTGGCTCCAGCCCTCGGCGATGGCCGACCCCGATCTGCCGGGGGACCGGGGCAGGCGACCGCGCCGTACTCCGCGGGACTGGTTCGTCGACATCCTCATGTTCCTGTTCGCCGCGCTCCTGGGCATCGCCGCGGCCGATGTCGCCGCCGGCATGGGCAACCCCCCGTACGTCGTCTTCCTCGACCAGCTCGTCGGCGCTGCCGCCTGCTGCGCCCTGTGGGCGCGGCGCCGCTGGCCCGTGGGCCTGGCCGGCACCCTCGTCGCCGTCTCCGCCGTGGCGCCCGTCGCGTCCGGCGCCGAGCTCGTCGCGCTGTTCACGCTCACCGTGCACCGCCCGTTCAAGGTGGTCGCCGCCGTCGGCCCCGCCGCCGTCGTGGGCGGTCTGGTGCAGGCGGTACTGCGCCCCGACCCCACCCTGCCCTTCCTGGTCTCCGCCGTCGCGACCGTCGTGATCGTGCTGCTGGTCATCGGGTGGGGCATGTTCGTACGCTCCCGCCGCCGGCTCGTCGTGTCGCTGCGCGACCGCGCCCGCCGCGCCGAGGCCGAGGCGGCGCTCCGCGCCGAACAGGCGCAGCGCCTGGCCCGCGAGGCCGTCGCACGCGAGATGCACGACGTGCTCGCCCACCGGCTCACCCTGCTCAGCGTCCACGCCGGCGCGCTCGAATTCCGCCCCGACGCCCCGTCCGCCGAGATCGCCCGCGCCGCCGGGGTGATCCGCGACAGCGCACACGAGGCGCTCAACGACCTGCGCGACGTCATCGGCGTACTGCGTGGACCGGCGGCCGGTGACGAGCACCGGCCGCAGCCCACCCTCGCCACCCTCGACGCCCTGCTCGCCGAGTCCCGCGAGGCCGGCATGGAGGTCACCCTCGACAACCGCGTCGCCCGCCCCCAGGACGTGCCCGCCGCCACCGGCCGCAACGCCTACCGCATCGCCCAGGAGGGCCTGACCAACGCCCGCGAGCACGCGCCCGGCGCCGAGGTCACCGTGACGCTGGCCGGAGCACCGGGCGGCGGCCTCACCGTCGAGGTGCGCAACCCGGCCCCCCGGGGGGATCCTCCCGAGGTCCCGGGCTCGGGCCAGGGGCTCATCGGCCTGACCGAACGGGCCGCGCTCGCCGGCGGCCGTCTCGACCACGGACCCACCACCGACGGCGGATTCCGGGTCGGCGCCTGGCTACCGTGGGCCGCATGACGACCATCGGACTGCTCATCGTCGACGACGACCCGCTGGTACGGGCCGGGCTCACCTTCATGCTCGGCGGGGCTGGCGACATCGAGATCGTGGGGGAGGCGGCCGACGGTGCCGAGGCCGTGGCGATGGCCGGCCTGCACCGCCCCGACGTGGTCCTCATGGACATCCGGATGCCGGTCATGGACGGCCTCACGGCGACCGAGGAACTGCGCCGCCGCCCCGACGCCCCCGAGGTCGTCGTCCTCACCACCTTCCACGTCGACGAGCAGGTGCTGCGGGCGCTGCGGGCCGGGGCCGCCGGATTCGTACTCAAGGACACCGCGCCCGCGCAGATCGTCGAGTCGGTACGACGGGTGGCGGCAGGAGACCCGGTGCTCTCACCGGCGGTCACCCGCCGGCTGATGACCCATGTCGCCGAGGTGTCCGCCGGTCCCCGCAGGGACACGGCGACGCGGCGGATCGGCGAACTCGCCGAGCGCGAGCGGGAGGTCGCGGTCGCCGTCGGGCGCGGACAGTCCAACGCGCAGATCGCCGCGTCGCTGTACATGAGCGTGCCCACCGTCAAGGCCCACGTGTCGCGCGTCCTGGCCAAGCCCGGCTTCAACAACCGTGTCCAGGTAGCGCTGTTGGTGCACGACGCGGGCCTCCTCGACGAGGGCGGCGACGTAGGCTGACCGGGCAGACGCCGAAGAGGTGGGGAGCATGACAGTCGTCGATCTCAGTGATCACGCCGAGGAGTTCGCGGCGGATCCGTATCCGTACTACGCGAAACTGCGCGCGGCCGGCCCCGTCCACCGGGTCCGGACCGAGTCCGCGGGGGAGGTGCGGCTGATCGTCGGCCACGACGAGGCGCGGCGGGCGCTCGCCGACCCGCGGCTCGGCAAGGACTGGCGGATCTCGAACCTGTGGGACGGGACCTCGGCCGACAACCCGATCGGCGCCAACATGCTGGAGTCCGACCCGCCCCACCACACGAGGCTGCGGGGGCTCGTCGCCCGGGAGTTCACCGGCCGCAGGATCGAGGCGCTGCGGCCCCAGGTCCAGCGCGTCACCGACGAACTCCTCGACGCGATGACGGCCGGCGAGAACCGCACGGCCGACCTCGTGGACTCCCTCGCCTTCCCGCTGCCCATGACCGTCATCTGCGAACTCCTCGGCGTGCCCGACCTGGACCGGGCCTCCTTCCGCGGCTGGTCCAACGAGATCGTCGCGCCGACCGGCGCGGAAGCGGGGGAGGCGGCCGTACGGGCCATGGGGGAGTACCTCGCCGAACTCGTCGAGGACAAGCGCTCGTCGCCCGGCGACGACCTGATGAGCGCGCTGATCAGGACGCGGGACGAGGACGGTGACCGGCTCACCCCCGACGAGCTCATCGGCATGGCCTTCCTGCTGCTCATCGCGGGCCACGAGACCACCGTCAACCTGATCTCCAACGGGATACGGGCGCTCCTCGCCCACCCGGAGCAACTGGCGGCCTTGCGCGCCGACTTCGGGCTCATCGACAGCGCGGTCGAAGAGATGCTGCGCTACGACGGCCCCGTGGAGAACGCCACGTACCGCTTCGCCCGCGAGCCCTTCGAGATCGGCGGCCTCGTCATACCGGCCGGCGATCCGGTGCTGGTATCCCTCGCCGCCGCCGGCCGCGACACCGCCCGCTTCCCCGACCCGGACCGCTTCGACATCACGCGCCCAGCGGCCACCGGGAAGGGGAGAGGCCCGGGCCATCTCGCCTTCGGGCACGGCCTGCACTTCTGCCTGGGCGCACCGCTGGCCCGCATGGAGGGCCGCATCGCCGTCCGCACGCTCCTGGAACGCTGCCCGGACCTGGCGCTCGCCCCCGACGGCGGCCCGCTGGAGTGGCTGCCCGGGCTGCTCATGCGGGGCGTACGGCGTCTGGAGGTGCGGTGGTGAGCGCCGGTTTCGACCTGGCCTCGGCCCGGAAGGTCCTGGACAGCCAGCCGTTCAGCAGGCTGCTCGGCGCGCGGATCACGGGTTTCGGGGACGGCGAAGCCGTACTCGAAGTGGACATCCGTGACGAACTGTGCCAGCAGAACGGCTTCCTGCACGGGGGAGTCCTGGCGTACGCCGCCGACAACGCCCTCACCTTCGCTGGCGGCGCGGCACTGGGCCCCGCCGTCCTCACCGGCGGCTTCTCCATCCAGTACGTACGCCCCGCGACCGGTGCGACGCTGATCGCCCGCGCCGCCGTCGTCCACGGCGGCCGCCGGCAGGCGGTGTGCCGCTGCGACGTGTACGTGGCTGACGGGGTGGGCACCGAGACGCTGTGCGCGGTGGCGCAGGGCACGGTGCTCACGGCGGCCTCCGGCCCGTCCGGCGGTTGAGGGGCGGGGCCCGGGGCGCAGCACCGGCCGCACGCCCCGCAGGCCCGCCCCGCAGGCCCGCCCCGCAGGCCCGCCCCGCAGGCCCGCCCCGCAGGCCCGCCCCGCAGGCCCGCCCCGCAGGCCCGCCCCGCAGGCCCGCCCCCTCCGGCCCCGCCGCCCCCGCCGGGGCGCGACCGCCCCGCCGCCCCCGCTAAGGCGCGACCGCCGCGACGAACCCCGCCGGATCCTCCGCCCACGGCATGTGCCCCGCCCCGCGAGCGTCACCCGCCTGACGTCCGGCAGGGCCTGCTCCAGCGAGTCCACCGCCCCCCGCGGCCGGAGGTCCCGGGCGCCGTCCACGATGACGGCCGGCACCCTCAGCCCACCGCACGCCACATGGAGCTGATGCTCGCTCATCGTCCTCGTCTCGGCGACGATCTCCGCATGGCACTCGGAGTTGACGCCGAGCCAGGGCGTGGCCATCCGCTCGGCCAGCACGCGCGCCCGTTCCCGGTCCGGCCCCGCGAAGTCCGCCGCCCACTGGAGCACGTACATCTCGCGCTCCTCCGCCTCCGTGAGCCGCTCCCTGGACTTCAGCTCCTCCCAGCGGGGCAGCCCTTCGCCGATCGCGGAGCGCAGGTTCCGTACGAACTCCGGATGCCAGGCGGAGTCCGGTCCGATCCCGGTGCCCGAGACGTACACCAGCCTCGTCACCCGCTCCGGGTGCGCGAGCGCGTAGTGCAGGGCGAGCCTCGCCCCCCAGGAATGGCCGAGCAGCGTCATGGAATCCAGCCCGAAGTGGCGGCGTACGGCGTCGAGATCGGCCACCGACCCGGCCACCGAGCAGGGGCCGCGCCGCTCGGAGCGCCCGCAGCCGCGCTGGTCCCAGCGGTACACCGCCGCCCGGTCCGCGAGCAGTGCGGCCACGTCCTCGAGGGTGTCCCACAGCCCGGGCCCGCCGTGGCACAGCACCACCGGGTCGCCCTCGCCGGTCCTCTCCACCCACAGCCTCGTCCCGTCGTCCGCCTTCAGCGTCATGACGCGGGGACCTCTTCCATCCGGACCGGACGCCGCTCCCGGCGCGAGCGCTCGCACGCCTCCGCGATGCGCAGCGCGTGCAGCGCCTCCCCGCCGTCGCAGGGGTTGTCCCGCTCGCCCCGTACGAGCCGGACGAAGGCGTCCAGCTCCGCCTCGTACGCCGGGGCGAACCGCTCCAGGAAGCCGGGCCACGGCTGCTCGCAGGCCGGCGGCCCCTTCGGCTCGGTCGAGGTGATCGGCGTCCGGCCGTCGAGGCCGACCGACACCTGGTCGAGCTCGCCCGCCAGCTCCATCCGTACGTCGTACCCGGCGCCGTTGCAGCGGGTGGCCGTGGCGGTGGCGAGCGTGCCGTCGTCGAGGGTGAGGACCGCCGCGGCCGTGTCGACGTCGCCCGCCGCGCGGAACATCGCGGGCCCCGCGTCGGACCCGGTGGCGTACACCTCGACGACCTCGCGCCCCGTGACCCAGCGCAGGATGTCGAAGTCGTGCACCAGGCAGTCGCGGTAGAGGCCGCCGGACAGCGGCAGGTACGCGGCGGGTGGCGGCGCCGGATCGGAGGTCGTCGCCCGTACGGTGTGCAGCCGGCCGAGGCTCCCGGACCGTACGAGCTCGCGCGCCGTGGTGTACCCGGCGTCGAACCGGCGCATGAAGCCGAGCTGGAGCACGCTCCCCGCCGCGTCGACCTCCCGCAGCGCGCCCAGCGTCCCCGCCAGGTCGAGTGCGATCGGCTTCTCGCAGAACGCCGGCAGCCCGGCCCGCGCGGCCCGGCCGATCAGCTCGGCGTGCGCCGAGGTGGCGGAGGCGATGACCACGGCGTCCACGCCCCGCGCGAAGATCTCGTCGACCGAGGACGCGGCGGTCGCGCCGAGCCGGCCGGCGACCGCGGCGGCCCGCGCCGTATCGGTGTCCGTGACGAGGAGAGCACCCACTTCCCGGTGACGGCTGAGCACGTCAGCATGGAATGAACCGATACGTCCCGTGCCGATGAGTCCGATGCGCATGACCCCAAAGTGGTGCCCTGCCGCCACCCTGTCAAGGGTTTGTCCGGACAACCGAACGACCGGACCTCAGGACTTCCTGTGGTCATTACCTGGGGTTACGCTCACTGCGTGTCGAAACCCGCAGCTGACCCCACGATCTCCCTGCAACTCGGCGTGGACCGGAACAGCCCGGTGCCGCTGTACTTCCAGCTGTCGCAGCAGCTGGAGGCGGCGATCGAGAAGGGCCGGCTCGCCCCCGGGAGCCTCCTCGGCAACGAGATCGAACTGGCCGGACGCCTCGGCCTGTCCCGCCCCACCGTCCGCCAGGCCATCCAGTCGCTCGTCGACAAGGGCCTGCTGGTCCGCCGCCGCGGTGTCGGCACCCAGGTCGTGCACAGCCAGGTCAAGCGCCCCCTCGAACTCAGCAGCCTCTACGACGACCTCGAAGCCGCGGGCCAGCTGCCCGCCACCACGGTCCTGCGCAACACCCTCGAACCGGCGACCGCCGAGGTCGCGGCGGCGCTCGGTGTGGCGGAGGGCAGCGACGTACACCTCGTCGAGCGGCTGCGCCTCGCGCACGACGAGCCCGTGGCCCTCCTGCGCAACCACCTGCCCACCGGGCTGCTGGCCCTCGGCACCGAGCACCTCGAGGCGACCGGCCTCTACCGGATGATGCGCGCGGTCGGCATCACGCTGCACAGCGCGCGCCAGTCGGTGGGGGCGCGCGCGGCCGGGGCCGACGAGGCGCGGCAGCTGGGAGAGGCGGAGGGGGCGCCGCTGCTGACGATGCAGCGGACGACGTTCGACGACACGGGGCGGGCGGTCGAGTTCGGTTCGCACATCTACCGGGCCTCGCGCTACGCCTTCGAGTTCCAGCTGCTCGTCAGGCCGTGAAAAGCATTGCCGCGTAAGAATGTTCGGACAAAGCATTGACGGGGGATCGCGTACGCCGCTAGAACTCCCCCAGCCGCAACGGGCGGCCGGGAGACAAGGCGGAACCCACGATGCGTACCCACCGCAAGGCAGCAGCCCTCCTCGCCGTATGCGTGCTCGTCCTCGCGGCCGGGTGCAGCTCCGAGGGCGGCAAGGACTCCGAGGAGAAGAACGGCGACGGCGGCGGGGGGAAGGCCGTCGCCACCGAGCGCCTGAAGATCGCCATGGTGACGCACTCCGGGGAGGGCGACACCTTCTGGGACATCGTCAAGAACGGCGCCGAACAGGCCGCGGCCAAGGACAACGTCGAGTTCCTGTACGCCGCCGACAAGGAGGGCAAGGGGCAGGCCCAGCTCATCGACTCCTACGTCGCCAAGAAGGTCGACGGGATCGTGGTGACCCTCGCGAAGCCGGAAGCGGTCAGGGCCTCCGTGGAGAAGGCCGTGGCGGCCGGCACACCCGTCGTCACCATCAACGCGGGCGGCGAGCACTCCGGGGCGGTCGGCGCGCTCAGCCACATCGGCCAGGAGGAGTCCGTCGCCGGTGAGGCCGTCGGCGAGGAGCTCAACGAGCGCGGCAGGAAGAAGGCGCTCTGTGTCATTCACGAACAGGGGAACGTCTCCCTCGAAGCGCGCTGCGCGGGCGTGAAGAAGGCGTTCCGGGGAACGGTCGAGAACCTCAATGTCGAGGGCACCAACATGCCCGCCTCGACCTCCTCCATCGAGGCGAAGCTCCAGACCGGCCGGGACATCGACACGGTCGTCACCCTCGGCGCGCCCTTCGCGGCCGCCACCGTCAAGGCGAAGGCGGGCGCGGGGAGCGGGGCGGAGGTCAACACGTTCGACCTCAACGCCGAGGTGGTCGAGCGGCTCAAGGCCAAGGAGATCGGCTTCGCCGTCGACCAGCAGCCGTACCTCCAGGGCTACCTCGCCGTCGACGGACTGTGGCTCCACAAGACCAACGGAAACGTCCTCGGCGGCGGAAAGCCCGTCCTCACCGGACCGGCCCTCGTCACGGACAAGGACGTGCCGGCGCTGGAGAAGTACACCGCCCGCGGAACCCGGTGAATACGGTGCGAACCTCCGTAACCGATACTTGGTCGGCCGGGGACGGTCTGAATGATCCCCGGCCGCACCGAGGAGTACGAGAAGGGCACGGCGTCGTGGCAAGGGTTCGGACAGGGGTACGCGCGGTGGGCGCGGTGCTGGCGGCGGTACTCGGGGCTTCCCTGGTCGGGTGCAGCAGTACGGGCGGCAAGCGCGCCGAGGAGCGGGCCGAGCAGGCGGCCGCCCGGGGGAAGGCCGCGGTGAGCACACCTGAATGGACCGTCGGCATGGTCACCCACTCGGGCGACGGCGACACGTTCTGGGACATCGTGCGGAGCGGCGCCGAGCAGGCCGCCGCCAAGGACAACATCAAGTTCCTGTACGCCCACAGCGACGAGGGCCAGCAGCAGGCCCAGCTGGTCGACTCGTACATCGACAAGAAGGTCGACGGGCTGATCGTCACGCTCGCCAAGCCCGACGCCATGAAGGCCGTCGTCGCCAAGGCCGTCGAGGCCGGCATCCCGGTGATCACCGTCAACTCCGGCTCGGCCGAGTCCAGGGAATTCGGCGCGCTCACCCACATCGGGCAGGACGAGACGATCGCCGGTGAGGCCGTCGGCGAGGAGCTCGGCAAGCGCGGGAGGAAGAAGGCGCTGTGCGTCCTGCACGAGCAGGGCAACGTCGGCCACGAGCAGCGTTGCGCGGGCGCGAAGAAGACCTTCGACGGTGAGATGCAGAACCTCTACGTCGACGGCACGAACATGCCCGACGTACTGGCGTCCATCGAGGCGAAGCTCCAGACCGGCCGGGACATCGACGCCGTCGTGACCCTCGGCGCGCCCTTCGCGGACGCCGCCGTCAAGGCGAAGGAGCAGGCGGGCAGCAAGGCCGAGGTCGACACCTTCGACCTCAACTCCCAGGTCGTCGCCGGGCTCCGGAGCGACGCGCTCGGCTTCGCCGTCGACCAGCAGCCCTACCTCCAGGGTTACCAGGCGGTCGACCTGCTGTGGCTCTACAAGTACAACGCCGACGTGCTCGGCGGCGGAAAGCCGGTCCTCACCGGGCCCCAGATCGTCACCAAGAAGGACGCCGCCGACCTGGAGGCCTACACGAAGCGGAGGACCCGATGACCGCGACCGCACCGGCCCAGGCGCCGGTCCCCGGCCAGAAGGCGCCCGCCGACGAACGGCTGCTGAGGACGTCGTTGCTGCGCAGACTGCTCGGCCGCCCCGAGCTCGGCTCGGTGGTCGGCGCCGTCGCCGTCCTCCTCTTCTTCGCGGTCGTGGCGGACAGCTTCCTGCGCCCGTCCAGCTTCGGCACCGTCCTGTACGCCGCGTCCGTGATCGGCATCATGGCCGTCCCGGTCGCGCTGCTGATGATCGGTGGCGAGTTCGACCTGTCGGCCGGCGTCCTGGTGACCAGCTCCGCGCTGGTCTCCTCGATGTTCAGCTACCAGATGACGGCCAACATCTGGGTCGGCGTCCTCGTCTCGCTCCTGGTGACGCTCGCCGTCGGCGTGTTCAACGGCGTCATGCTCACCCGCACGAAACTGCCGAGCTTCATCATCACGCTCGGTACGTTCCTGATGCTCACCGGCCTGAACCTGGGCCTGACCAAGCTGATCAGCGGCACGGTGTCGACGAAGAGCATCGCCGACATGGAGGGCTTCGACTCCGCCAAGGCGCTCTTCGCGTCGCAGGTCACCGTCGGCGGCGTGAACCTCAAGGTCACCGTGGTGTGGTGGCTGGTCCTGGTGGCCGTCGCGACCTGGATCCTGCTGCGCACCCGCGCCGGCAACTGGATCTTCGCGGTCGGCGGCGGGGCGGAAGCGGCCCGCGCTGTCGGCGTCCCGGTCAACAAGACCAGGATCGGGCTCTACACGGGCGTGTCCCTCGGCGCCTGGATCTCCGGCCAGCACCTGCTCTTCTCCTTCGACGTCGTACAGTCCGGCGAAGGCGTCGGCAACGAGCTCATCTACATCATCGCGGCCGTCATCGGCGGCTGCCTGATCACCGGCGGCTACGGCTCGGCGATCGGCTCCGCGGTCGGTGCCTTCATCTTCGGCATGACCAGCAAGGGCATCGTGTACGCCGAGTGGGACCCCGACTGGTTCAAGTTCTTCCTCGGAGCGATGCTCCTTCTGGCCACCCTGCTCAACGCATGGGTACGCAAGCGCGCGGAGGCGACCCGGTGACCGAACACGCGACGACCCCCCTGGTCGAGCTCCACGACGTCAGCAAGTTCTACGGCAACATCAAGGCCCTGGAGGGAGTCTCCCTCGAAGTCCACGCGGGCCGGATCAGCTGCGTACTGGGCGACAACGGCGCCGGCAAGTCCACCCTCATCAAGATCATCGCGGGTCTGCACCAGCACGACGCGGGCACCTTCTCGATCGGGGGCGAGGAGACCCGGCTGGCGAACCCCCGCGACGCCCTGGACCGGGGCATCGCGACCGTCTACCAGGACCTCGCCGTCGTACCGCTGATGCCGGTCTGGCGGAACTTCTTCCTCGGCTCCGAGCCGACGAAGGGCGCGGGCCCCTTCAGGCGGCTCGACGTCGGCCTCATGCGCGGGACCACCCGCTCCGCGCTGCTGCGCATGGGCATCGACCTGCGCGACGTCGACCAGCCCATCGGCACGCTCTCGGGCGGCGAGCGCCAGTGCGTGGCCATCGCGCGCGCCGTCCACTTCGGGGCGAAGGTCCTGGTCCTCGACGAGCCGACCGCCGCACTCGGCGTCAAGCAGTCCGGTGTCGTGCTGAAGTACGTCGCGGCGGCGCGCGACGCGGGTCTCGGTGTTGTTCTCATCACGCACAACCCGCATCACGCCTACCTCGTCGGCGACCGTTTCGTGCTCCTCAAGCGCGGCGCGATGTCCGGCAGCCACACCCGTGACGAGATCACCCTCGACGAGCTGACGCGCCAGATGGCGGGCGGCAGCGAGCTCGACCAGCTCAGCCACGAGCTGGAGGCGGGACGGACCTGACGCCGCTGCGTGCGCCGGTTCCCGGCCCGCCCGGCGTCCGCGGACCGGAGGGCCGGGACGGGGGCCGGGCCCGAGGGGCCCGCACCCCGCCCCACCGGATGGCAGAATCGGCCTCTGACCGCCACCGGCCCGAGACCCCGCAGGGGACATGAGCACGTACCGAGACTTCGCGCACCGCGGTTCCGCCCGCGCCACCGTCCTGAAGACCGTCGGGACCCGTGAGCGGCGCTCGCACCTCAGCGCGCCCCGGGTGCCCACCGTCGGGATCGACATCGGCGGCACGAAGGTGATGGCCGGCGTCGTCGACGCCGACGGCGTCATCCTCGAGAAGGTCCGCACCGAGACACCGGACAAGTCCAAGAGCCCCAAGGTCGTCGAGGACACCATCGTCGAGCTGGTCCTCGATCTCTCCGACCGCCACGACGTCCACGCGGTGGGCATCGGCGCGGCCGGCTGGGTCGACGCCGACCGCGCCACGGTGCTCTTCGCCCCCCACCTGGCCTGGCGCAACGAGCCCCTGCGCGACGCGATCGCGGCCCGCCTCGCGGTCCCCGTCCTGGTCGACAACGACGCCAACACCGCCGCCTGGGCGGAGTGGCGCTTCGGCGCCGGACGCGGCGAGGACCACCTCGTCATGATCACGCTCGGCACCGGCATCGGCGGCGCGATCCTCGAGGACGGCCAGGTCAAGCGTGGCAAGTACGGCGTCGCCGGCGAGTTCGGCCACATGCAGGTCGTGCCCGGCGGCCACCGCTGCCCGTGCGGCAACCGCGGCTGCTGGGAGCAGTACAGCTCCGGCAACGCCCTGGTGCGCGAGGCCCGGGAGCTCGCCGCCGCCGACTCCCCGGTCGCGTACGGCCTCATCGAACGCGTCGGCGGCAACATTCCCGAGATCACCGGACCGCTCATCACCGAGCTCGCCCGCGAGGGCGACGCGATGTGCGTCGAGCTGCTCCAGGACATCGGCCAGTGGCTCGGCGTCGGCATCGCCAACCTCGCCGCCGCGCTCGACCCCTCCTGCTTCGTCATCGGCGGCGGCGTCAGCGCCGCCGACGACCTGCTCATCGGACCGGCCCGCGACGCCTTCAAGCGCCAGCTCACCGGCCGCGGCTACCGCCCCGAGGCCCGCATCGCCAAGGCCCAGCTCGGCCCCGAGGCCGGCATGGTCGGCGCCGCCGACCTCGCGCGCCTGGTCGCGCGCCGCTTCCGCCGCGCCAACCGCCGCCGCCTGGAACGCCACGAACGCTACGAGCGCTACGCCCAGGCCATCCGCTCCACCACTCAGGGAACCCCGTAATGACCCCGCCCGTGACCCAGCAGCCCCCGTCCGCGGACGACGCGGGAAAGCCTCCCGAGAGCCGCCGCCGCACGATCGCCCGCCGCTGCCTGACGGCGGTCGTCATCGTGCTGCTCATCGGCATCCCCGCGGGCTACCTGCTGATCTCCGCCGAACAGAGCCGCGACAGCGGCCGCGACAAGGCGAAGGTGGCCTCGGCCACCGGTCTCACCGAGGGCTTCCCGTCGCGCATGACGCGCCGCATCTACGACGTACCGATCCCCGGCAGGGCCCTGGACGTCGCCTACTACGAGACGAACAACTGGAAGAGCAGCAGACTGTACGTCCAGTTCAGCACCATACCGGCGGGCCTCGACTGGTTCCTCGGCCGCCTGGGCACCGACCGGGCCGCCCTGGAGGACGGCAGGATCACGATCAGCGAGCGTGACGCCGGGGTCGTCGGCTGGACCCTCGGCCCCGGCCGCTCCTGGGCCGGCACCACGATCGACCAGAAGGACCCGCAGCCCACCGTCGACATCACCGTCGACGAGACCGACCCCGCGCACCCCTTCGTCCGCGTCGTCTCCACCGCCACCCCCTGACCCCCTGGGAGAGCACCCCCACCGGATCGCTAACCTGGAGCGAGTGAGCGCAGAGACCGATAAGAATCCCCCGCAGCCCCTGCAGTACCGGTTCGACGGCCCGGTGGACGCCCCGGTCCTGGTCCTCGGCCCCTCGCTGGGCACGACCTGGCACATGTGGGACCGGCAGATACCGGACCTGACCCGCCACTGGCGCGTGTTCCGCTTCGACCTGCCGGGCCACGGCGGCGCCCCCGCGCACCCCGCCGGCTCCGTCACCGAGCTCGCGGAGCGCCTGCTGGCGACCCTCGACAGTCTCGGTGTGCAGCACTTCGGTTACGCGGGCTGCTCCATCGGCGGCGCGATCGGCGCGGAGCTGGCGCTGCGCCACCCCGCCCGGGTCGCCTCCCTGGGACTCGTCGCGGCATCGCCCAGGTTCGGCACCGCCGACGAGTTCCGCCAGCGCGGTGTGATCGTACGGACGAACGGCTTGGAGCCCATGGCGGCCACCGCGCCCGCCCGCTGGTTCACGCACGGTTTCGCGGCCACGCAGCCGGCGATCGTGGAGTGGGCCGTCCAGATGGTCCGCACCACCGACCCCGGCTGCTACATCGCCGCCTGCGAGGCGCTGGCCGCCTTCGACGTACGCGCCGAACTGGGCCGCATCGGCATCCCGACCCTCGTCCTGGTCGGCTCCGAGGACCAGGTCACCGGCCCCGCCGAGGCGCGCACCCTGGTCGCCGGCATCCCGGACGCCCGGCTGGCGCTGGTCCCCGGGGCGTCCCACCTGGCCCCCGTCGAGCAGCCCGCCGCCGTCACGGACCTGCTCGTACGCCACTTCTCCACCGCCTGGCAGGCCGCCCCCGCCTCGACCACGGGCATGCAGGCGATCCAGCCCCCGCCCGTGATGCCGGTGATCCCCGCGTCCGTCGGACCGGTCGCCGAGATCGGCCCGACCGCGCAGCCCGCCGCCGTACCGGAGCAGGGCGGCCGCCCCGACCCGTACGAAGCCGGGCTCAAGGTCCGCAGGGAGGTTCTGGGCGACGCCCATGTGGACCGCGCCCTCGCCTCCGCCGACGACTTCACCGACGAGTTCCAGGAGCTGATCACCCGCTACGCCTGGGGTGAAGTGTGGACCAGGGAGGGCCTCGACCGGCGTACGCGCAGCTGCGTCACCCTCACCGCGCTGGTCGCCGGCGGCCACCTGGACGAGCTGGCCTTCCACACCCGCGCCGCCCTGCGCAACGGCCTGACGCCCGCCGAGATCAAGGAAGTCCTGATCCAGACGGCCGTCTACTGCGGTGTCCCGGCGGCGAACTCGGCCTTCAGGGTGGCCCAGGCGGTCATCCAGGAGGAGACGACACCGCAGGCGTAGCCCGCTGCCCGCGAGGAGAATGCCCTGTATGAAACTGACCAAGAAGTCCCACGCCTGCATCCGCTTGGAGAAGGACGGGCGGAGGCTCGTCATCGACCCGGGCGGCTTCAGCGAGGAGGACGCCGCGGTCGGCGCCGACGCCATCCTGGTGACGCACGAGCACCCCGACCACTTCGACGAGCACCGGCTGCGGGCCGGTCTGGAGGCGAACCCGGCCGCCGGGCTCTGGACCCTGCGCAGTGTCGCGGACCGGCTCTCGGCGGCCTTCCCCGGCCGCGTGCACACCGTCGGCCACGGCGACACCTTCTCCGCCGCCGGCTTCGACGTCCAGGTCCACGGCGAGCTGCACGCCGTCATCCACCCGGACATCCCGCGGATCACCAATGTCGGCTACCTGGTGGACGGTTCGGTGTTCCATCCCGGCGACGCGCTCACCGTCCCCGAGCACCCCGTCGAGACGCTGATGCTCCCGGTGATGGCCCCGTGGTCGAAGATCTCCGAGGTGATCGACTACGTGCGTGAGGTGAAGCCCCGGCGCGCCATCGACATCCACGACGCGTTGCTCACCGACCTCGCCCGGCCGATCTACGACCGTCAGATCGGCGGCCTGGGCGGCGCCGGCCACAGCCGGCTGGCGCCGGGGGACTCGACCGAACTGTGAGTGTCGGACCCCGCGGATAGGCTGTCGTACATGCGTATCGCGACCTGGAACGTCAACTCGATCACCGCCCGGCTGCCCCGGCTGCTGGCCTGGCTGGAGAGCACCGGCACCGATGTGCTGTGCATCCAGGAGACCAAGACCACCGCCGAGGGCTTTCCCGCCGCCGAGCTGCGCGAGCTCGGCTACGAGTCCGCGGTCAACGCCACGGGCCGGTGGAACGGCGTGGCCGTGATCTCCAGGGCCGGCCTGGAGGACGTCGTCACGGGCCTGCCCGGCGGGCCCGAGTACGAGGGCGTCCAGGAGCCCCGGGCGGTCTCCGCGACCTGCGGCCCGGTCCGCGTCTGGTCGGTGTACGTGCCGAACGGCCGCGAGGTCGGCCACGACCACTACGCGTACAAGCTGCGCTGGCTGGAGGCGCTCAACAAGGCGGTGGCCGAGGACGCTGCCGGGGAGCGGCCGTTCGCCGTCCTCGGCGACTACAACATCGCCCCGGCCGACGAGGACGTCTGGGACCCCGCGCTCTTCGCGGAATCCACCCATGTCACCCCGGCCGAGCGGGCGGCGCTCGCCGCGCTGCGCGACACGGGGCTCCAGGACGTGGTGCCGCGCCCGCTCAAGTACGACCGCCCTTACACCTACTGGGACTACCGCCAGCTGGGCTTCCCGAAGAACAAGGGCATGCGCATCGACCTGGTCTACGGCAACGTCCCGTTCGCCGCCGCGGTCAAGGACAGCTACGTGGACCGCGAGGAGCGCAAGGGCAAGGGAGCGTCCGACCACGCCCCGGTCGTCGTCGACCTCGACGTCTGACGGATACGGATCTTGGCGCGCCTGTGGTGAACATGCCGGGACGAATGCGAGGCTGAGCGGTATGAAGAGCATCCCTTTCCTGGACAACTGGCTCAAGCACCGAGGTGCGGCGCGAGGCGCGGCGGTATTCGCCCCCGGCGCGGACAGCGACCTGGAAGGCCTGGCGGAACTGCTCGCCGAGTGCGAGCTGTTGCGTGTCCGGGCAGGGGATGCCGGCCTCGAACTCGACGACTCCCCGGCCTCGTTGGAGGCCCTCGACCAGCTGACGCCGCTCTGGCGGGACGACCCCGAGGAGCTGCCCTGGCTGGGCAACGACGCGGGCCTCTACCTCGGGTCCGTGATCGTGCGTACGGTCCCCGGCGCCGCCTGGCTCCTGTGGCCGAGCGGTCAGCCGGTGGTGCGGCTGGCCTCCGGCCGCGAGATCAATGTGGTGGAGGCCGGCCTGGACTGGGCGGTGGGCGGCGCGCCCGAGCTCTCCCAGGTGTACGCGGAAGCCGCCGAGTTCTGACCGCCCCGACTCTTTAGTGCCCCTTACGTCCTATTTGGGCGTGTCGAGTGTGAAGTCCCTTATCGGGATGGATAGTTTGCGCTGACCTCGACACAGCTGAGAGTGGGTAGGGCACGTATGGCCGTCGATCCGTTGATCGAGCTGCGTGACGTCAACAAGCACTACGGAACGTTGCACGTCCTGTGGAACGTCAGTCTCACCGTCGGCCGCGGGGAGGTGGTGGTGGTCATCGGCCCGTCCGGCTCCGGCAAGTCGACGCTCTGCCGTGTGATGAACCGGCTGGAGACCGTCGAGTCGGGCACGATCCTCATCGACGGACAGCCGCTCCCCGAGGAGGGCCGCGGGCTCGCCAAGCTGCGCGCCGAGGTGGGGATGGTCTTCCAGTCCTTCAACCTCTTCGCCCACAAGACCGTGCTGGCGAACGTCTCCCTCGCCCAGATCAAGGTCCGGGGGCGCAAGAGGGAGGACGCCGACAGGCGCTCCCGCGAACTCCTGAACCGCGTGGGCCTCGCCAGTCAGGCCGACAAGTACCCCGCCCAGCTCTCCGGCGGCCAGCAGCAGCGCGTGGCCATCGCCCGCGCCCTGGCGATGGACCCCAAGGCCCTCCTCTTCGACGAGCCGACCTCCGCGCTCGACCCGGAGATGATCAACGAGGTCCTCGAAGTCATGCAGCAGCTCGCCCGCGAGGGCATGACGATGGTCGTCGTCACCCACGAGATGGGCTTCGCCCGCTCCGCGGCCAACCGCGTCGTCTTCATGTCCGACGGCTGCGTCATCGAGGACCGCACGCCCGAGGAATTCTTCACCGCTCCGGAGAGCGACCGCGCCAAGGACTTCCTCTCCAAGATCCTCAAGCACTGACGGGGCGGTGTACGGACAGATGCTGCACTCTCCCGGGGGGTGTCCCCCGGACCCCCGGTCGGACAGGCCCGCCCGCCCGCAGATCCGGACCGCCCTCGCGAGGCGACTTTCCATGAAGCGCACCTCCCGCGCCCCCCGCACCGTCGCCGCCCTCGCGCTGCTCCTGCTCGCCGCCACCGGGGCCTGCGGCAAAGAGGGCAGCCCGCCGGTGAAGGGCCCGCAACCCGACGAACTGCCCGCGTACCGGGTGGCGGAGGACTTCCGGCTGCCCGGCTCCAGCACCTGGCAGAAGGCGAAGCGACGCGGCGCCCTCGTCGTCGGCGCCAAGGAGGACCAGCCGTACATGGGTGAGAAGGACCCGGCCACCGGCGTCTACTCGGGCTTCGACATCGAGATCGCCAAGATGGTCTCCGCGTCGCTGGGCTTCGACCCGAAGACCATCCGGTTCCGGACGATCGCGTCGGCCAACCGCGAAACCGCCCTGCAGAACGGCCAGATCGACTACTACGTCGGCACCTACACCATCAACGACAACCGCAAGAAGCTCGTCGGCTTCGCCGGCCCGTACTACATGGCGGGCCAGTCCCTGCTGGTGCGTGCCGACGAGGACGGCATCGACGGGCCGCGGGACCTCGACGGCAAGCGCGTGTGCTCCGCCGCCGGCTCCACCCCGTTCCAGCGGATCGAGGCGGACTACCCGAAGGCCGTTCTCGTCGCGTACGACACCTACTCCGTCTGCGTCGACAACCTGCTGACCTTCCAGGTCGAGGCCGTCACCACCGACGACACGATCCTGATGGGATACGCCGCCAAGGCCCCCGACGAGTTCAAGGTCGTCGGCAGGCCCTTCTCGGAAGAGCCCTACGGCATCGGCGTCCCGCGCGGCGACGACGTCCTGCGCTTCGCCATCAACGACGCCCTCGCCGCGCACGAGAAGAACGGCGACTGGCAGAAGGCGTACGACGCGACCCTCGGCCTCTCCGGCAGAGAGGCCACCCCGGCCCCGCCCATCGACCGCTACCCGGCGAGCTGAGGGAGCCGTAAGCCATGGACGTACTCACCGACAACTTCTCCCTCTACGGCAAGGGATTCCTCGGCACCGTCGAACTCACCGTCTACTCCTCCCTTCTCGCCCTCGCCCTCGGCTTCGTCATGGCCTCCTTCCGCGTCGCGCCCGTCGGCTCGCTGCGGGCGCTGGGCACCGTCTGGGTCACGGTGCTGCGCAACACCCCGCTGACCCTGCTGTTCTTCGCGGTCCTGCTCGGCCTGCCGCGCTTCGGGCTCGTCCTGCCGTTCCAGCTCTTCGCGGTGATCGCGCTCGGCTGCTACACCTCGGCGTTCATCTGCGAGGCACTGCGCTCCGGCATCAACACCGTGCCGCTGGGGCAGGGCGAGGCGGCCCGCAGCCTCGGCATGACGTTCAGCCAGACCCTCGGCGCCGTCGTGCTGCCGCAGGCCTTCCGCACCGTCATCCCGCCGATCGGCTCCACCCTCATCGCGCTCGCGAAGAACTCGGCGATCGCCGGCGCGTTCAGCGTCACCGAACTGCTCGGCACGTACAAGACCCTCAACGAGCTGGGCTACGGCATCATCTGGACGTTCATCTGGATCGCCGTCGGCTACCTGGTCATCACCCTGACCGTCAGCGCGCTCTTCAACGCGCTGGAGAAGTACTGGGGAGTCGCCCGATGACCGCCGCTTCCACCGCCCTCTACGACATCCCCGGCCCCGCCACCCGCAAGCGGCACTTCCTGTACGGCGTGGTGTCGGCCCTGCTCATCGCCGCGCTGGCCGGCTGGGTGGTGTATCTGCTGTTCGACACCGACCAGTTCACCGCCGCCAAGTGGAACCCCTTCGTGTACGAGGGGATTCAGGAACTGCTGCTGCGCGGACTCGGCAACACCCTCAAGGCCTTCGCGTACGCCGCGGTGCTCTCGCTCGCACTCGGCGCGCTCCTCGCGACCGGCAGGCTCTCCGAGCACCGTCCGCTGCGCTGGCTGGCGACACTGCTGGTCGAGTTCTTCCGCGCCATGCCCGTACTGGTGATGATCTTCTTCATCTTCGTGGCGCTGAAGGTCCAGCCGCTGCCCGCTCTGGTGGCCGGACTGACGTTGTACAACGGCTCGGTGCTCGCCGAGGTGTTCCGTACGGGGGTCAACTCCGTGGAAAGGGGGCAACGGGAGGCGGCGTACTCACTCGGCATGCGCAAGATGCAGGTCATGACGTACGTCCTGGTGCCGCAGGGGGTCCGGGCGATGATGCCGACCATCATCAGCCAGCTGGTGGTCGCTCTCAAGGACACCTCGCTCGGCTTCCTGATCACCTATGAGGAGTTCCTCCACGCCGGCAAACTCATCGCATCGAATCTCGACTACGATTTGCCGTTCATCCCCGTGGTGATGGTGATCTCGCCGATCTACATCGGGATGTGCATGCTGCTCTCCTGGTTCGCCCAGTGGGTGGCCAAGCGGGAGAAACGCAGTCCCAAGACCGAAGCGGTGGACGTCGGCCCGGCCGAGCCGGGGGCGCTGCTGCCGGGCGTTCGTTAGTGCAAGGGGCACATGCCCGCCCGGCAGCAGCCGGAGATCACTTGTCGCGCAGTGGGACCGACACGTACGACGGGTCGGACTCGGGCGACGAGAAGGTCAGCTGCGAGCCGGGCGGGTTGTGCTCGATGTAGAGCGGGTCGACGGTGTCGATCACCAGGGCCAGCCGGTGGCCCGCCGGGACGTCGTAGGCGGTGGAGAACAGCTCCAGGTCGACGGTGAACGGCGTGCCGGGCGTCCGGCCGTGGAAGGTGTACGGCGCGTTGCTGACCAGCTTGCCGAGGCCGAGCGGGCCCACGTCGTAGAGGTAGGCGACGAGGGTGCCGCTCTCCTTGGTGCTGGAGAGCGTCGTGTGGATTTTGGCGGTGCCGCGGACGCGCTGGGCGTCGGTGTACCGATCCGACTCCCAGACCGAGGCGTACGTACGCGGCAGCAGGGGTATGGACGCGACCGGCGGCAGCTTCAGGAACTGGTCGAGGGCGTTGGACAGCAGAACGATCCCGCCGTTGGCGCCGGAGTCGACGTTCGCACGGATGGTCCGGCTGCCCCCCATGGCGATCTTCCGCTGGTCGGCGCCGACCGACTTCCAGTCGGGGTAGCCCTCGTACGCGCCGGTGGAACGGGGTTTCAGCTGGACCGGCTGTTCGCGGTCGATGTCGTTGGCCGCGCCGTTCAGGTGGTGGTCGAACCAGCGCTGGGCATTGGTCCAGACGTCGTTCGGGAGCCCGAGCAGGCCGGTGGCCTCGGCGGTGGCGTGATCGCCGGGGCGCAGTTCCAGGCGCTTGGGGCCGGTGAGCTTCTCGTAGAACCCGGCGTACTGGTTGGGCGGGAAGACGGTGTCGCCCCAGGCGTTGCCCAGCATGACCGCCGGGCCGTTCCTGTTGATCTGATCGAGGTAGGTGGCGGGGGAGCGTTTCTTCCCCCACGCGATCATGTCCTGCTCCTTGGCCAGGTTGGAGCCGAGGAAGTCCTCCATCGTCCGCTGGAGCTCGGCGCTCGGGCGGCCGGCGAGGGAACCGGCGCCGGTGAGCAGCGCGGCGGCCTGGAGGTGCTGCGTACGGCCGGAGTAGATCGAGTCGATGAGGTCGGCCCAACCGCTCAGCGCGACGACCGCCTTGATCCGCTTGTCGTGTCCGGCGGCGAGGAGGCTGATCCCGGCGCCGTACGAGACACCCGCCATGCCGACCTTCCCGGGGTCGGCCGGGGTGTGGGCGAGCGCCCAGTCGATCACCTTGGAGGCGTCGGCGATGTCCGGCGGCCCCGCGACCTCGATGGTGCCGCCGGACTGCCAGAAGCCGCGCGAGTTGTAGCTGACGACCACGTAGCCGGAGTCGGCGAGCTTCTTCGCCTGGGCGGCGTACTCGATCTGCGGCATGGCCCAGCTGGTCGGCAGCACGATCACGGGGTAGGTGCGGCTGCCGTCGGCGCCGGCCGGGGTGAAGACGTTGGCTTTGAGCACGGTGCCGCCGTCGCCGGGGATGTCGACGAACCGTACGCCCGGGAGAGCCGAGGACGCCGCCGCGGGCTGTGCGGGGGCGGCAGCGGCCGGGGCGGCGGGCGTCAGGCCGGCAGCGGTTCCGGCCAGCAGTACGGCGGCGGTGGCGGCACCGGCCGTAGTGGCGCGCAGAGACGTGTGGGGGTGTCTCACGGGTCACTTCCTCACGTGTGTCAGTGGAAAAGTGACCCGACGGTAACGTCCGGTGCTTACCGCTGGTAACCACTCGGCGCGTCACGTGGCGGTAACGATTGTTGTACGGCGTGTCAACAGCGCCTGCGGCGTGGGCGGCGGCCGTCCGGAGCGGCCGCCCGGTGCGTCAGTGCAGGGCGCTCAGGTCCTGCCAGTCCGCCCAGGAGGTGTTCCAGTCGCCGTAGCCGTTGTTGAGCGCGACCGTGCCCTTGGCGTCGTTGCCCGTCATCTCGAACGGGTCGCCGACCTGGACCTGGTCGTAGACCCACGACGCGTCGTCGTCGCTCATCCCGATGCAGCCCGAGCTCTTGTTGGTCTTGCCGAAGTGGGCGGTGTTCCAGGGCGCGGCGTGCGCGTACATCCCCGACCAGGTCAGGCGCATCGAGGAGTCGACCATCTTGTCGTAGGCGTCGCCGAGGCCCACGGTCTCGGAGCGCATGTTGATCGTGCCCTCCTTGGCCATCAGCACGGCCGTCCCGCGCCAGGACGCCCTGTCGCCGCCGGGGGTGCCGGCCGACATCGGCACGTCCCTGACCAGCTGCCCGTCGCGCATCAGCCGGAGGCGGTGGTTGTCGAGGTCCACCTTGACGACCTGGTCCCTGCCGACGGTGAAGTCCGTGGCGTAGTCGCGTACGAACCAGCGGCCGGCCCCCGAGTCGACACCGCCCAGGTTCGCCTTCAGGGAGACCTTCGTGCCCGGCTTCCAGTAGTCCTTGGGGCGCCAGTCGACGCGGTCCTTGCCGGAGTAGTCCCGCATCCAGCCCCAGGAGCCCTCGGTGTTGTTCGAGGTGCTGACCCGGAGGCGCTTCTCGACGGCGGCCTTGTTCTTGACCGGGTGGTCGAAGACGACCGACAGCGGCTGGGCGATGCCGACCGTGGTGTCGTGGCCGGGGGCCAGGTTGAGCGTGTTGACCTTGCCGGAGGGGACCGTGGCGAAGCCGGACTTCGCGCTGCCGCCGCTCTCCGTCCCGGCCTCGACGGTGTAGCCGGTGCCGGGGTCGGTCTTGTGGCCGGACGTCCAGGACTTCCCGTCCGAGGACACCTCTCCGTCGAGTTTCCCGCCCCTGGAGTCACTCACCGTGACGTCCTTCAGCCTGTCACCGGCGACCTTCACCCGCACCGGCTCGTCCGCCTTGGCGTGCTCGCCCCGGAGGTTCACCGAGACGTCGGCGGGCCTTTCCGGCCGGTCGGCCACCTCTGCCTGAGCGGCCCCGCCGCCGGAGCAGGCGGTGAGCGCGACGGTGAGCACCGCCGTGCCGACCAGCAGATCGCGGTTGCGGTGGGGGGTGCGGGCGTGGCGGTGCGTGCGGCTCAAGCTGCTCAACGGAAAACCTTCCGGTGCGATGTCTGTCGTCCCGAACAGCCGATTGAACAGGGAGTGGACGTGCGAATGGTGAAAATTTCGCCCAATTCGCCTGTGACAAATGCCGCAGAAGGAGCGACGGCCATCCAGCCGCTCCGCGAGAAGCGCGTGGAACCGGGGCCGGGGCCGGGTCCTGGTCCAGGAGCGGGGTCCGGGCGGCGCGGGTCACATCGGCGATGACTTCCACCACATCCGGCCCGTACGCCTGGGAATTGATCACCTTCAGCAGCAGGCAGAAGGAGCTGTTGCCGTGGGCGCGGGCAGGCTTCTCGTGGTTGCGGGCGAGGCGGCGGGTCGCGGCCTGGTGGGTGATCGCGCGCTGCCCGCGGAAGGGGAACATCGGCCTCGCCTCCTGGCCACCGGTCAGGCGCGCCAGCAGGACGTACCCGGTCGTCCCGGGATCCATGGGGCAGTGCTCGCCGCCGATCCGGAAGGCGCCCCGGTCCGGACCCGGCTCGGCGTCGGTGTCGATCCGGACGCCTGGGAGCAGGGAACGCAGGTGGGCGGCCATCCGGCGGTTCGATCCGGGGCCGCCGAGACAGAATTCCGTGTGCTCGCCGAAGCCCTGTCGCGCGACGTCGTGGAAGAGGATCCGGGCGTGCGCCCCGCAGCCCTTGATCCGGGCGGCGAACTCCAGGAGCGCGAAGACGTCGTACCGGTGCACCGCGCCGTCGCCGCCCGCCTCACGGTCCACCACGGCAGCGACTCGGAGTTCCCGGCAGCCCGAGGAACGCCTGCCGGTGACGCAGCTTGCGCCGCCACAGATGCGTACGGGTGAGCCAGCCGATCGAAGCGCTGATCCCGGCCGCGATCACGCCCGGCACGGTGCTGCGTACGTCGTCGGTCACGGGGCGGCAGGCCGACGATTCGACGCACCGGTGTTCGAGGGGTCCTGACGGGGCGGGCACGGTGAAGTTACGCTGCGCGGACACGTGTTGACTGGAGGTACGCATGCGCCGTTCCACGGTACGAGTGCTGTCATTCTGGGCCGTCGCCGCGGCGGTGGTGTCGGCGGGCGCGACCGCGCCGCCCGCCGCCGCCCCCACGGCATCACCGCCCGCCCCCGCCAAGACGCCGGTCGCCGTCGGGCACGGGGGAGCGGTCGCCAGTGTCGACGCGGACGCCTCCGCCGCCGGGATCGAGGTCCTGAAGCGGGGCGGCAACGCGGTGGACGCGGCGGTCGCCACGGCGGCGGCGCTCGGCGTCACCGAGCCGTACTCGGCGGGCATCGGCGGCGGTGGCTACTTCGTCTACTACGACGCCAAGTCCCGCACCGTACGCACGGTCGACGGGCGCGAGACCGCGCCGCTGAGCGCCGACGAATCCCTCTTCCTGGAGAACGGCAAGCCCATCCCGTTCGACCAGGTGATGACGAGCGGGCGCAGCGTCGGCACGCCCGGCACCCCGGCCACCTGGGACACGGTGCTCGACCAGTGGGGCAGCAAGCCGCTGCGCACGCTGCTCGCCCCCGCCGAGAAGCTCGCGCGCGACGGCTTCACCGTCGATGCCACCTTCCGCTCCCAGACCAAGGCGAACGAGGCGCGGTTCAGGGACTTCCCGGACACGGCGGAGCTGTTCCTGCCGGGCGGGAAGCTGCCGGTGGTGGGGTCCCGCTTCAAGAACCCCGACCTCGCGCGCACGTACGGGAAGCTGGCCCGCGGCGGTGTCGGCGAGCTGTACCGCGGCGACATCGCCCGCGACATCGTGCGTACGGTCCGCAAACCCCCGGTCGACCCGGAGGCGACCAGGGTGGTGCGGGCGGGCGACCTGACGGCGAAGGACCTGCGCACGTACGGCACGCTCGGCCAGAAGCCGACGAAGATCTCCTACCGCGGGCTCGACGTGTACGGCATGGCGCCGTCCTCGTCGGGCGGTACGAGCGTCGGCGAGGCCCTCAACATCCTCGAGCGCACCGACCTGAGGCCCGGGGCCACCACGCAGGCGCAGTACCTGCACCGCTTCATCGAGGCGAGCCGGATCGCGTTCGCGGACCGGGGGCGGTGGGTCGGCGACCCGGCCTTCGAGGACGTCCCCGTGAAGGGCCTGCTGTCCCAGCGGTTCGCCGACTCGCGGGAGTGCCTCATCAAGGACGACGCGGTGCTGAAGAGCCCGCTCGCGCCGGGAGATCCGCGCAGGCCCAAGGGGTGCGGTGCGGCGGGGACGGCGGCCCCGACGACGTACGAGGGCGAGAACACGACGCACCTCACGGCGGCCGACAAGTGGGGCAACGTCGTCGCGTACACCCTCACCATCGAGTCGACGGGCGGCAGCGGCATCACCGTCCCCGGCCGGGGCTTCATCCTCAACAACGAGCTGACGGACTTCTCCTTCGCGCCCGCCAACCCGGCGGTCCACGACCCGAACCTGCCGGGGCCCGGGAAGCGCCCGCGCTCGTCGATGGCCCCGACGATCGTGCTGGAGGACGGCCGCCCGCTGCTCGCGCTGGGGTCCCCGGGCGGCGCGACCATCATCGCGACGGTGCTCCAGACCCTGACCGGCCACCTGGACCGCGGACTGCCGCTGGCCGAGGCGATCGCGGCGCCGCGCGCGAGCCAGCGCAACGCCGCGACGACGGAGATCGAACCCGGCCTGTGGAACAGTCCGTTGCGGGCCGAACTCGAATCCATCGGCCACGCCTTCAAGAGGAACCCGGAGATCGGCGCGGCGACGGGCGTTCAGCGGCTGCCGGACGGACGGTGGCTCGCGGCGGCGGAGAAGGTGCGGCGGGGCGGCGGCTCGGCGATGGTGGTGGCGCCGAGCGGCAGGCCGTAGCGCCGGCGCGAGCCGCTGCGGGGCTCCGCCCCGGAGGATCCCGGGCGTCCTCCGGGGCGGAGCCCCGGTACGAAATTCCCGCCCCGCCTCACAGCACCGTCAGCACGCGCGGACCCGTGTCCGTGACCGCCGCCGTGTGTTCCGCGGGGGAGGCCCGGCTGCCGCCGGAGGTGCGCAGCGTCCATCCGCGGGGGCCGCGCAGTACGCGTCCCGGCCGCCGCCGATCAGCATCGGTTCGACGGTCGGCGCCATGCCGTGACGCAGGACGAGGGCCGCGTCCCGCACGGCCCTCGTTCGGCACCTCGGGGCCTCCTGCGTGGTGCGGGCCCACGCGCCCCGTGGCCGTCGAGCCCTGCGGGACGCCGTGGCCCGCGGACCGGCGGACGCGCCCGATCGTGTGGGCGATGTCGCCGACGCGGTTGCCGGGGCGGCGGACGCGATACCCGCGCACAGGGCATCACGGGTGTTTTCGGCCAGGCGTACGTCGTCGGGGCGGGCCGTGCCGACGCCGAAGGTGACGGCCGGGTCGCCGGCCCGGTCGTCGGGTGTCGCGCCGCAGCCGGTGCTGACGAGATCGCCGCCGCGCAGGCGGCAACCGGTCGGGGCGCCGTGCGCGATCGCGTCGTCGACGGAGGTGCGGATGACGCCGGGGGAACGGCGGGGGAGGGGACGGGGGCCGGTCCGGGCGGTGGTCCGGGCAGGGCTGCGAGGCACCGGCCCCCCGCAGGACTTCGCGGGCCGCCTCGTCCGGCTCGCGCAGGCTGACGCCGGCGCCCACCGCTTCCCGTACGGAGGCCAGGGGCTGGGCCGCCCCGCCCTGTTTCCCGCGGCGCACCCGCCGAGTGGTCCGTCCCGATCTGGGCCATTTCAATTACTATACCGGTCTCGACGGTATTAGAATGACGTCATGGTACGTACCCCCCTCACCCCGAAGAGCGCGAACGCGGCGAGCGTCTGGGCCAGTTGCTTCGGCAGGCGCGCGGTGACCGCACCATGGTGGACGTCGCGGCCCGCGCCGGCCTCTCCCCCGAAACCCTCCGCAAAATCGAAACGGGCCGCGCCCCGACCCCCGCCTTCTTCACGGTGGCGGCACTGGCGGGCGCGCTCGGCCTGTCGATGGACGACGTCGCGGCCCGCTGCGCCCTGGTTCCGGTGTGAGCCGCGCCCGGAGCGGGGAGCGCCTGCCGGAGCCGGCCGGGGCCCGGGCGGCGTACGACGTAGTCTCACGGGCATGACTTCCGACCAGGACGACCCGCTCGCCGTGCTCGGCCGCAGCCCGTACGTCAGCCTGACCACCTTCCGCAAGAACGGCACCGGGGTCGCCACGCCGGTGTGGGCCGCCTCCGACGGCACCGAACTCTACGTATGGACCAGGGCCGACTCCTGGAAGGTCAAGCGGCTGCGCAACGACCAGCGGGTCGTGGTGGCGGCGTGCGACGTGCGCGGGCGCGTCAAGGACGGCGCGCCGTCCGCCGAGGGCACCGCGCGGCTGCTGGACGCGGACGGCCTGCGCGCGGCGCGCAGGCTCCTCGCGCGCAAGTACACCTGGCAGTTCTGGCTCACCGACGTGCCCGCCATGGTCGTCCGGCTCGGCAAGCGACCGCACGTCGGTATCGCCATCAGCTTCTGACTCCGACCGCCATGAGGAGTCTGCGCCTCATGCGAAAACCGCCCGTAGCGGCGCCGTAACACGGCTGCGGTCCAATGCCTGCGGACCGGATCGGACCGAACGGTTCCGGGTGGGCGGCAGGGGCGGGCGGCTATGGCGGTAGGTCAACACGCTTCACCGGGCGAGGAGTTCGCGCGCTGTCTGCGCGAACTGTCGGCGCTCGTCGACACGGGCGTCGGCTGGTGCGGCGTCTTCGGGCAGCGCGACCCCGAGGGCATGCGCGCCTGGTTCGCCGGTGCCGAGCTCCCGCCGGGAGACGTTCTGGAGGCACTCCTCCAGGACCTGGCCGCACGGCACGGTACGGCAGCCGCCGAGCGCGCGGCCGTACGCGCGCGGGAGCTGCACACGGCGGCGGCCGCCGCGCACGACCGGCGGCCGGGCGGACGCGAGGCGCTGGTGGAGCGGCTCGGGGCGATGCGGCGCGAGCAGACGTACGCCGCCGGACGGGAGCGGGAGCTGGCGCTGCGCCTGCGGGAGCCGTCCGGCGGTTCCGACGGGCAGGGGCTCGACGTCCGGCTGGCCTGGGCGCGCGACGATTACGAACGCGCGACGGCCCGCTGCGCGGAGCTGAGTGCGCGCCTGGCGGCCCTGGACGCACCGCCCCCGCCGCCCCGGGAACGCCCTCCGGCCCGTCCCCCGGCCCCGGGCTCGTGGTTCCGCGGGGAGGCGTCCGTGGCGGCCGGTGCCCCGGAGGGGCCGGAAGCCGCCGCACCGACGTACCCGGCCCGGCCCGGTCCGGCCCGTCCGGTGCGCGAGGACACGCCCGGAGGGCGCCCGGGGGCCAGGGGGCCCGCCGGCTCCGGCCGCGTCACCACTCCCGGACGGCGCCCCCGCGGGGCCCGCTACGCCGGGCTCGACGACGACGGAAGCGCTGCGTCCGCCGTGCCCGCGGCGCCTCCCGCCCGGGCCGCCGCTCCACGGGGCGCCCGGTACGCCGGGGTGGAGGAGCCGGAGGCCGCCGCCGTGACGGACACCGCGGACCTCGCCCGGGACACCCGCGCCGTCACCGGCACCGTCGCCGTGCTCGTGCGGCTGCGCGCCCAGGGGCGTACCGGCGAGGCGCACGTGCTCCTCTGCGAGGCCGCCGGCTGGCCCCCGGCGCGGCTGCCCGCGCTCGCCGCCGCCCTGCACCGGGCCGGGCTCGGCGCCGACTGGGCCACCCTCCTCTGGGAGGTGGCCTCGCTGCCGCCCGACCGGGTCGCCGCCGTCGCCGGGGCACTCGGCGCCGCGGGGCTCGCCGACGACGGCCGGCAACTGCTGCGGCAGGGCGTCGCGCGCCCCGCCGCCGAGATCGCGGCCGCGCTGCTCGCCCTGGACGGCTCGGGCGGACGCGAGCGCGAAGTGCGGGCGCTGGCCGAGGCGTTCGTGCACGTGCGTACGCCCGAGGACGTCGCCCAGGCCGCCCGGACCGACCCGCGCCGCCTCTCCCCGCTGCTGCTCGACACCGCGCGGCGGGTGTCGCAGAGCCGGTACCGGGCCGTCGTCCACGCCCTGCGGGTGGCGGGCGCCGCACCGTGAACGCCCCGGAGGCCGTGAACCCCGCGGCCTCCCCGTGTCACCCCTCGGGTGCGAAACATGATCGACTCTGCGGGTTGACGACGATGGTCTTGCCCCACTCCTCGCCGGGGCTTACGTTCATCCCTCTACGTCCCGAATCTACGGGCGTAGAAGGTCTCTGACGTCCCGTTGAAGGAGACAAGTCATGGCCAACGTCGTACGCGCCGCACTCGTCCAGGCGACCTGGACCGGCGACACCGAATCCATGATCGCCAAACACGAGGAGCACGCCCGTGAGGCGGCCCGGCAGGGCGCGAAGATCATAGGGTTCCAGGAGGTCTTCAACGCCCCCTACTTCTGCCAGGTGCAGGAGCCCGAGCACTACCGGTGGGCGGAGGCCGTCCCGGACGGCCCGACCGTACGCCGCATGCAGGACCTCGCCCGCGAGACCGGCATGGTGATCGTCGTCCCCGTATTCGAGCGCGAGCAGTCCGGCTTCTACTTCAACACCGCCGCCGTGATCGACGCCGACGGCAGCTACCTCGGCAAGTACCGCAAGCACCACATCCCCCAGGTCAAGGGGTTCTGGGAGAAGTTCTACTTCAAGCCGGGAAACCTGGGCTGGCCCGTCTTCGACACGGCCGTCGGCAAGGTCGGCGTCTACATCTGCTACGACCGCCACTTCCCGGAGGGCTGGCGTCAACTCGGCCTGAACGGTGCCCAGATCGTCTACAACCCCTCCGCCACCCACCGCGGCCTCTCCGCCCACCTCTGGCAGCTGGAACAGCCCGCGGCCGCCGTCGCCAACGAGTACTTCGTCGCCGCCATCAACCGCGTCGGCCAGGAGGAGTACGGCGACAACGACTTCTACGGCACCAGCTACTTCGTCGACCCGCGCGGCCAGTTCGTCGGCGAGAGGGCCGACGACAAAGAAGAGCAACTCCTCGTCCGGGACCTGGACTTCGATCTCATCGAGGAAGTACGTCAGCAATGGGCGTTCTACCGGGACCGCCGGCCCGACGCGTACGAAGGACTGGTGAACCCGTGACCCAGGCGATCAACCTGCACGACCGCCACAAGGCCGTCATCCCCGACTGGGTCTCGCTCTACTACCGGCAGCCGATCGAGATCACCCACGGCGAGGGCCGGTACGTCCACGACGCCGACGGCAAGCGCTACCTCGACTTCTTCGGCGGCATCCTCACCACCATGACCGCCCACGCGCTCCCCGAGGTCACCAAGGCCGTCAGCGAGCAGGCCGGCCGCCTCATCCACTCCTCGACGCTCTACCTCAACCGCCCCATGGTCGAGCTCGCCGAGCGCGTCGCCACCCTCTCCGGCATCCCCGACGCCCGGGTCTTCTTCACCACGTCGGGCACCGAGGCCAACGACACCGCCCTGCTCCTCGCCACGACGTACCGCCGCTCGAACCAGATCCTGGCGATGCGCAACAGCTACCACGGCCGGTCCTTCTCCACCGTGTCCGTCACCGGCAACCGCGCCTGGTCCCCGACCAGCCTCTCCCCGCTCCAGACGCTGTACGTCCACGGAGCCGTCCGCTGCCGGGGCCCGTACGCCCACCTCTCCGACGCCCAGTTCATCGAGGCGTGCGTCGCCGACCTCGAAGACCTCCTCGGCCAGGCGGGCGGCCGCGTCGCCGCGCTCCTCGCCGAGCCCGTGCAGGGCGTCGGCGGCTTCACCTCACCGCCCGACGGCCTGTACGCCGCGTTCCGCGAGGTCCTCGACCGGCACGGCATCCTGTGGATCACCGACGAGGTGCAGACCGGATGGGGACGTACGGGCGAACACTTCTGGGGCTGGCAGGCACACGCCCAGAACGGCCCGCCGGACATCCTCACCTTCGCCAAGGGCATCGGCAACGGCATGTCCATCGGCGGCGTCGTCGCCCGCGCCGAGGTCATGAACTGCCTCGACGCCCACTCCATCTCCACTTTCGGCGGCAGCCCCATCACGATGGCGGCGGGCCTCGCCAATCTCAACTACCTCCTGGAACACGACCTCCAGGGCAACGCCCGGCGCGTCGGCGGCCTGCTCCTGGAACGGCTGCGCGCGATCACCGCCGGTGTGCCGTACGTACGCGAAGTGCGCGGCCGGGGCCTGATGGCGGGCATCGAGCTCGTCAAGCCCGGCACCGACGAGGCGGCGCCCGAGACGGCGGCGGCCGTACTGGAAGCGGCGCGCGAGGGCGGCCTGCTGATCGGCAAGGGCGGCGGCCACAACACCGCCGTACTGCGCATCGCTCCGCCCCTGACCCTGACCGTCACGGAGGCAGAGGAGGGCGCGCGCATCCTCGAGAAGGCCCTGAGGAACGCGCAGTGAGCCGCGGAGCCGCCGCCGGCCGCCTCCCGGGGCGGCTCCGCCCGTCGCTTTTCCCGGACCTGAAGGGAGCAGAACCGTGAACCGTACCGTTGTCCGCGGAGGGCTCGTCATCACGGCCTCCGACGAAATCCACGCCGACGTCCTGATCGAGGACGGGCGGATCGCCGCCCTCGCCTCCCACGGCAGCGGCGCGGCCGGCGCCTGGACCGCCGACCGCACGATCGACGCCACCGGGAAGTACGTCATCCCGGGCGGCGTCGACGCGCACACCCACATGGAACTGCCCTTCGGCGGCACCTTCGCCTCCGACACCTTCGAGACGGGCACGCGGGCGGCCGCCTGGGGCGGCACGACGACCGTCATCGACTTCGCCGTGCAGAGCGTCGGCCACGCCGTCAGGGAAGGACTCGACGCCTGGTACGCGAAGGCCGACGGCAAGTGCGCGGTCGACTACGCCTTCCACATGATCCTCTCCGACGTCAACGAGCACTCCCTCAAGGAGATGGACCTGCTCGTGGGAGAGGGGGTCACCTCCTTCAAGCTGTTCATGGCGTACCCCGGCGTCTTCTACAGCGACGACGGGCAGATCCTGCGCGCCATGCAGCGCTCCGCCGGCAACGGCGGGCTGATCATGATGCACGCCGAGAACGGCATCGCCATCGACGTCCTCGTCGAGCAGGCCCTGGCCGAGGGCCGCACCGACCCGCGCTACCACGGAGAGGTCCGCAAGGTCCTCCTCGAAGCCGAGGCGACCCACCGGGCGATCCAGCTCGCACGCGTCGCGGACGCCCCGCTGTACGTCGTGCACGTGTCGGCCGAGGAGGCCGTCGCCGAGATCGCCGCCGCCCGCGACAAGGGGCTCAACGTCTTCGGCGAGACCTGCCCCCAGTACCTCTTCCTGTCCACCGACAACCTCGCGGAGCCGGACTTCGAGGGCGCCAAGTACGTGTGCAGTACGCCGCTGAGGCCGCGTGAGCACCAGGCCGCGCTCTGGCGGGGCCTGCGGACCGACGACCTCCAGGTCGTATCGACCGACCACTGCCCCTTCTGCTTCTCGGGACAGAAGGAACTGGGCCGGGGCGACTTCTCGAAGATCCCCAACGGGCTGCCGGGCGTGGAGAACCGCATGGACCTCCTGCACCAGGCCGTCGTCGACGGGCACATCTCGCGCCGCCGCTGGATCGAGATCGCCTGCGCGTCCCCGGCCCGGATGTTCGGCCTCTACCCGAAGAAGGGGACGATCGCGCCGGGCGCCGACGCCGACGTCGTCATCTACGACCCGCACGCCGAGCAAATCATCTCCGCGGCCACCCACCACATGAACGTCGACTACTCGGCCTACGAAGGAAAGCGGATCACCGGGCAGGTCGAGACGGTGCTCTCGCGCGGCGAACCCGTCATCGACGGCCGCGAGTTCACCGGCCGGGCAGGGCACGGCATCTACACGCCCCGATCCACCTGTCAGAACCTGAACTGACCCGAGCGAACCGGGAGGTCCACGTCATGGACTTCGGACTCGTCCTGCAGACCGACCCGCCCGCATCGGCGGTCGTCGGCCTGATGCGGCGCGCTGAGCGCAACGGCTTCCGCTACGGCTGGACCTTCGACTCCGCCGTGCTGTGGCAGGAACCCTTCGTCATCTACAGCCGCGTCCTCGAACACACCGAGCGCCTGGTCGTCGGGCCGATGGTGACCAACCCCTCCACCCGCACCTGGGAAGTCACCGCCTCCACCTTCGCCACCCTCAACGAGATGTACGGCAACAGGACCGTGTGCGGCATCGGCCGCGGCGACTCCGCGATGCGCGTGGCGGGCCGCAAGCCCAACACCCTGGCCCGGCTCGGCGAGGCGATCGGCGTCATCCGCGACCTGGCGGAGGGGCGGGAGGCGGACATCGGAGGGCAGCGGATCAGGCTGCCGTGGGTGAAGGACGGCCGGCTGCCGGTGTGGATGGCGGCGTACGGCCCCAGGGCGCTGGAACTGGCCGGGCAGAAGGCGGACGGGTTCATCCTCCAGCTGGCGGACCCGTTCCTCACCGAGTGGATGGTCAAGGCGGTACGCACCGCCGCGTCGGACGCGGGACGCGACCCGGAGTCCGTCACCATCTGCGTCGCCGCCCCCGCGTACGTCGGCGAGGACCTCGCCCACGCGCGGGAGCAGTGCCGGTGGTTCGGCGGTATGGTCGGCAACCACGTCGCCGACCTGGTGGCCCGGTACGGCGAGGACTCCGGCCTGGTGCCGGAGGCCCTCACGGCGTACGTCAAGCAGCGCCAGGGGTACGACTACAGCCACCACGGGCGGGCCGGGAACCCGGACACCGCCTTCGTGCCCGACGAGATCGTCGACCGCTTCTGCCTGCTGGGACCGGCCGAGGCGCACATCGAGAAGCTCCGGGCGCTGCGCGCTCTCGGCGTCGACCAGTTCGCGGTCTACGACATGCACGACGCGAAGGAAGCGACGATCGACGCGTACGGCGCCGAGGTCATCCCCGCGCTCAGCTCCTGAGTCACCCGCGAAGGGTCCCGCCGCCGTGACCGCAACCGTTCCCAGGGGTCCCCGCCCCCGCGGGCCCGGCCCGGAGGGGCCGCGTCGGGCCCGCCCCGGCGCGGCCGGCTCCGGCAGCCGCTTCGCCGACGACGTGCTCCCCGTACCGGTGGAACGGCGCCGCCGGACGGCGTACGACTTCGCGGCCCCGCGGGCCGGCATGGCGCACAGCGTCCCCTCCCGGCTCCTCGCCTCGGGACCGGTCGCCCCCGGCGTGGGCCGGAAGCGGGCCGCCCCCGCCGGGAGGGCGCGTACGGCGGACGGCGAGCGGGGCGGAGCGGACCTCAGCCCGCGGTGACCTTGGCCGCGAAGGCGTCCAGACTGCCCGCCATGCGGGCGATGCGCTCGTCCAGGGTGAGGGACTCCTCGTAGCGCCCGGAACGCAGCTTGGGCTGCCGCTTGCCGCGCAGGTACAACGAGCAGGCGAGGTCGGAGCAGGCATAGATGCCGACCGTGTTGCCCTCCCGGCCCCGCGCACCCGCCAGGGGGGCGGCGAGCAGGGAGACTCCGGAGGAAGCGTGTCCCGTCAGGCATATCTGGCAGAGGCTGGACTTCACGGCGCTGGTGCGGCCCACGGCGGGGACGCGCAGGGAGATGCCCAGCGGACCGTTCACGCGGGGCAGTACGAGGTGGGCCCGCAGCGGAGCGCCCGGATCCACCCACCCCAGGAAGTCCAGGTCCCCCCAGGGCAGCTCGGCGAAGTCGAGCGGCAGTTTGAGGCGGGTCGCCTCGCCCTTGGTGCAGTTCACGAAGGACGAGCGGATCTGTTTCTCACTGAGCGGTTCCACGAGTGTCGACCCTACGGAGCAGCGGGTGGCGCCTCATCTCAATATCCGCCGTGCGGCGCCACCCCCACGGGGCCGGCGGGGACCCGCTCCCGCGGCCTCCTCTACGGGCGTACCGCGCCGACCATCCAGACCCCGGCCCGCATCACCACTCCCCGCCCCGCCTCGTAGGGGCGGGCGAGACGGGTGGTCCGGCCGCTGCCGCAGCCGATGTCCAGGACGCGGTCACGCTCGCCGATCGCGGCGGCGGCGAAGAGCGCGTCGTTGAAGTCGGACACCATGGCGTCGTAGCGGTCCTGGTGCTCGGCCCAGTGCGCGCCGACCGGCCCGTCCCAGGCTTCGGCGACGGGGTTCACAGGCGCGGGGGCGCGGGGTCCACAGGGTCTCCTCGATGCGCTCGACGGCGGTGATCGCGCCGGCTGGCCCGCTCACGACGTCGGCCCCCGGGCGCGGAGCCCGGGAGCCGGTATCGATGCGTGTGTTCCGTCAGGCCCGGGTCAGTTGGCGTCGACCAGGTGATGAGCGGGCACGGTCACCGTACGGGCGCCCGCCCGGCCGCCCAGGACGACCTTGCGCAGGGCACTGTTGTTGGTGAGGCTGGTCTCCTTGAGCCGCTTCTCGGGGTTGGCCAGCACCTGGATGTAGTAGGTGCCGTTCGGCAGGTTGGTGATGTCGAACGACTGGCCGGGGAGGTCCTGGGTGTAGGTGTCGCCGGAGCCGACGTCGAGCACCTCCCGGACGGAGATGGAGCTCTCCTGGCCGCACGCCGTGGACAGGTCGGTGTTGTCCGGGTGCCAGTTGGCGTTCTTCACCGTGTAGTCGACCGCGTCGGTGTTGGCCAGGCAGAAGGCCTCCTTGCCGCTGCGGACCGTCTCCTTCTGGTCGGCCTTGAGCAGTCGGTAGCTGGCGAAGTCGGTGAAGTGCCAGTGTTCGTGCCCCTTGCGGGGGTCCCACTCCATGGTGCCGGTCGGCGTGTAGCCGACCTGCTTCCCGTCGGCGTCGTAGAAGTACTGGTAGGCGTCCATCACCTTTTTGCCCGGAGCGCGGAAGCCGTCGACCACGAGCTGTGCGGGGCCCGCGTTCCACACGTTGGCGCTGAAGGCCAGGTAGTCCTTGCCCGCCGTGCTGCCCTCGCCCTTGTCGGTGGTGATGCCGTAGGCCGGCAGCGAACGCAGGTCGGGCTTGGGGACGTTCGGCACGTTCGGTGCGCCGGTCGGCCGCTTCGCGGCGGGCTTCACCGCCGGAGCCTTCCGGGAGCCGTCGGTCTGCCCGGCCTTGTCACCCACCCGGGCCGCCCTGAAAGCTTCCTTCCCGAGCGCCCAGGGGAGGGCCGGCGGTGCGGGGGTGTAGGGCCCGTGCCCCACGTTGTACGACGGTCCCGCCCCGCTCGTCGCGGGGGCCGGCGCCGGCGCGCGCATCGCGCCGTGACCGGAGTGCCCGGCCGCGTGCGACCCGTGCGCCATGGCGGACGCCGCGCCCGTGTCGTCCTCGTAGCTGCGCTCGCGTACGGTCACCTTGATCGTCCGGGACTTGTTCTCCATGCCGAACAGCTCGCGGTAGCGCTTCTTCACGGACACCTTGGCGGTGTACTTCCCGGCCGGCAGGACGACCGGGTCGGAGTAGTAGCCCGCGTACGTGTTGGACGCCCAGCCCTTCTCGACGCCCCACACCGAGCCGAGCGTGAACGGGTTCTCGGGACAGCTCTCGGGATACTTCGACCTGGCCGGGGCGTCGGGGCGGATCCGGCCGGAGGCGTTGTTCGGGCAGAAGGCCTCGGACTTGTTCATCACGGTCCGGCCGGCCGCGTCGGTGATCTTGATCTGGGCGAAGTCCGGTAGTCCCGCGAAGTCCTTCACCAGGCCCTGGGGAAGGGTTTTGGTCCGGGTCCTCGTCCCCTCGCGGATGACCTGCGTGGCCACGACCGGGTCCTTGTAGGACTTGCGGGTCACCTTGAGTTCGAGGGGGCCGTTCTCGGCGGTGACGTACGTACCGAGGTCCAGGTAGACGCCGGGGCTCTCCTTCCACGAGGTGAGCGTCACCGAGCCCGAGGCGGCGATCAGGCTGAGCTTCGGGGCGGGCTGCTCCGTCTCGGCGTCGGGCGCGGCGGCGACGAGGCCGGCGGTCACGGTGATCGCCGCGGCGCCGGCGATCGCCGAACGCCATGGACGGGCTTGGGGGAATCTGGTCATAATTCCTCGTTTTCCGGGTGCCTGATCTGATCGCGGAACTGTCTCCGGCCCGTGAGAGTTGCTGGAGGGCGGCATGGGTTGTCTGGGGCACCGCGAGACACGGCTCGTTGTCCGAAAACGGACCCTGAATGCCGGATCGAGCCGTCATGGCGCTGTTTCCGCCCCTGGGCTTCCCCGTTGTGGTACCTGAGCCGGGGTTCTTCGGGGCCCGGCCACTGAGACCGGTTGCTACGCCCCGCCGAACGACTCGCTGTCCGTTGTCCGCGCGGCCCCACTCCGGTCGGCGAGCCCCACCTGATCAGCAGGCGGCGGTGGAGCTGCCCAGGCGCAGGGGGGCGCCGGTGCGCGCGGTGATGTCCTCGACGGTGACGCCGGGAGCGGTCTCGACGAGAGCGAGGCCGTCGTCGGTGACATCGAGGACGCCGAGGTCGGTGATGATCCGGTGGACGCACGCCTTTCCGGTGAGCGGCAGGGTGCACTCCTCCAGGATCTTCGGGCTCCCGTCCTTGGCGGTGTGCTCCATCAGGACGATGACGCGTCGGGCCCCGTGCACGAGGTCCATCGCGCCGCCCATGCCCTTGACCGTCTTTCCGGGGATCATCCAGTTGGCGAGGTCGCCGTGGGCGGAGACCTGCATGGCGCCGAGGACGGCGGTGTCGATGTGGCCGCCGCGGATCATCCCGAAGGACAGCGCCGAGTCGAAGAAGGAGGCGCCCGGCAGCACGGTGACGGTCTCCTTGCCGGCGTTGATCAGGTCCGGGTCGACCTCGTCCTCGGTGGGGTAGGGGCCGGTGCCGAGGATGCCGTTCTCGGAGTGCAGGACGACGTGCACTCCGGGCGGGAGGTGGCCGGGGACGAGGGTGGGCAGGCCGATGCCGAGGTTGACGTAGGAGCCGTCGGTGAGTTCGGCGGCGGCTCGGGCGGCCATCCGGTCGCGGGTCCAGGTCATCGGGAACGTACCGTCCCTCGTGCCGGGGATGCGGAAGTCAGAAGGCGCTCGATCTGTTTGTCGGCGGCCTGGTCGGCGTCGAGCTCCACGACCCCCTGCACGTAGATGCCGGGCAGGTGCACCTCCTCGGGGGCCAGCTCGCCCGGCTCGACGAGTTCCTCGACCTCGGCGACGGTGACGCGGCCGGCCATGGCGGCGAGGGGGTTGAAGTTGGCGGCGGCCCGGCGGAAGCAGAGGTTGCCGTGCCGGTCGCCGCGCCAGGCCCGTACGAGCGCGAAGTCGGTGGTGATGCCGTGCTCCAGGACGTGCGGGCGGCCCGCGAAGTCGCGGGTCTCCTTGGGCGGTGAGGCGACGGTGACCGTACCGTCGGCGGCGTAGCGCCAGGGCAGGCCGCCGGCGGCGACCTGGGTGCCCACGCCGGCCGGGGTGTAGAAGGCGGGGATGCCCGCGCCGCCGGCCCGCAGGCGCTCGGCGAGGGTGCCCTGCGGCACCAGCTCCACCTCCAGCTCGCCGGACAGGTACTGGCGGGCGAACTCCTTGTTCTCGCCGACGTACGAGCCGGTCACCCGGGCGATGCGGCCCGAGGCCAGCAGGATGCCCAGACCCCGGCCGTCCACGCCGCAGTTGTTGGAGACGACCTCCAGGCCGCTCGCGCCCTGCTCGTACAGGGCGCGGACGAGGACTTCGGGTACGCCGCTGAGGCCGAAGCCGCCGACGGCCAGTGAGGCGCCGTCGGGGATGCCGGCGACCGCCTCGGCGGCGCTGCCGATCACTTTGTCCATGGTGTGCGTGTTCCTTTCAGTGTGCCGAGCCGGGCAGGACGGCGGGGTGGCCCCGGCCGCGGGCGGTGCCGGAGACCGGGGCCACCCCGCCGTCGGGCCGCCTCATCCGCCGGCCCCCGGCCGCAGGGCGTCGGAGACGGACTTGACGCCGCCGTGCGCGGTCAGTCCGCCGTCCACGGGGATCTCGGCTCCGCTGATGAACGACGCCTCGTCCGACAGCAGGAAGACGACCAGCGGGGCGACCTCGCCGACGGTTCCGGTGCGGCCCAGCGGGGTCTCGCGGACGTTGGCCTCGCGGAAGGCCGGCGCGGCGGAGGCGGTCATCCCGGTCTCGATGTAACCGGGGTGGACGGTGTTGACGCGGATGCCGCGCGGGCCCAGTTCCAGGGCGGCGGTCTTCGACAGGCCCCGCAGCGCCCATTTGCTGGTCGTGTAGGCGACCGGGTAATGGGCGGTGAGGGCCGCCGAGGAGCCGACGTTCACGACGGAGGAGCCGGATGGCATGAGCGGGGCCAGGTGCTGGATGCCGAGGAGGGGGCCGGTGACGTTCACCGCGTGGACCCGGGCCATGTCCTCGGGGCGTACGTCACCGACGCGGGCGCGCCAGGTGATGCCCGCGTTGTTGACCAGGCCGTGCACCTCCCCGTACGCCTCGCGCAGGTCGGCGGCGAGTCCGGCCCAGTCCTTCTCGCTGGTGACGTCCAGGCGCCGGCAGCCGCTCGCGGGGCCGACGTCGGTGGCGACGACGCGGGCGCCCTCCCGGGCGAGCGCCTCGGCCTCGGCGGCGCCCTGGCCGCGGGCCGCGCCGGTGACGACGACGACCTTGCCGAGCAGCCTCCCCCGGCCTTCGGCCGGGGGGTGCCCCGGGGGCTGCGGGCCGGTCACGGCCGCTCCCGGCCGCGGCGCCGGCCGGCCGGCAGGGGCACGGGCTCGGCACCCGGGACGACGGTGCTGGAGACGGTGCCGATGCCCTCGACGGTCAGGGTGACGGTGTCGCCCGGCTTCAGCGGCGGCGGCGTCCGCTCGCCGCGCAGGCCCCACAGTTCGGCGAGGCAGCCGCCGTTGCCGCAGGTGCCGGAGCCGAGGACGTCGCCCGGCACGACGCGGGTGCCGCGGGAGGCGTAGGCGGTCATCTCCTCGAAGGTCCAGCTCATGTTGGACAGCAGGTCCTCGCCGACCTTCTCGCCGTTGACCTCGGCGGTCAGGGCCAGGCGCAAGAAGCCTTCGGAGTCCCGGTACGGCTCCAGTTCGTCGGCGGTGACGAGGTACGGGCCGAGCGTGGTGGCGGTGTCCTTGCCCTTGCAGGGGCCCAGGCCCACCTTCATCTCCGCCGCTTGCAGGTCGCGCGCGGACCAGTCGTTGAAGACGGTGTAGCCGACGATGTGGTCGCGGGCCTGCCCGGGGGTGAGGTCGCGGCCCTCGCGGCCGATCACCGCACCGACCTCCAGCTCGAAGTCCAGGGCGGTGGAGCCGGGCGGCACGGGGATGTCGTCGTGCGGGCCGAGGACGGCGTGCGGGTTGGTGAAGTAGAAGGTCGGGGCCGCGTACCACTGCGCGGGGACGCCGCCGGTGCCCTCCACGGACCGCCGTACGCCCTCGACGTGCTCCTCGAAGGTGACGAAGTCCCTTACGGAGGAAGGCTGGAGGGGAGGAAGCAGCCGTACCTGTGAGACATGGGGGCCGGGCGGCACGTCGAGCGCCGCCGCCCCGGCGGCGAGCAGTCCCGGCAGGCCGTCGGCTTCCGTGAGCAGAGCGGTGAGCGAGGTGACGCCGGGCAGGGGGAGGAGGGTGCCGTCCTCTTCCACGACGGCCACTCGGTGGCGGTGCCGGTGCTCGTAAGCGGCGAAACGCATGGTGCGACTCCTGTTGGGGGGGAGGCCGGGGAGGTCGGTGAAGGGGATGCGCATGAGGCCGTGGCCCACGAGGGGACGTCCGCGGCAGCCCGCTGCCCGGGTGGTTCGTGCTTCTCGTGCTACGCGGTGTCGACGGCTTCGTGGGCCAGCGGACCAGCGGATCACGGTCCCGGGCCGGGGGCGCGGCGGCAGTCAGGGCGTTGACAGGAGTGCCGCGCCCCCGGGGTTCGGGGAGTGGTCAGACCGGCGGGGCGACGAACACGCCGCGGTCGACGTCGTTGAAGGACTCCTTCGCGATCAGCTCGTTCATGGGGTTGGCGGTGCCCCACTGGTCGGTGACCTCGGGCTGGGAGAAGTCGTAGACGTGCGGGTGCCAGGTGTCCTCGTCGAGCTCTTCCAGCTCCGTCGTGTACTCGACGGTGTTGCCGTGCGGGTCGAGGAAATAGGTGAAGGTGTTGTCGCCCGCCATGTGCCGGCCCGGTCCCCAGATCTTGCGGAAACCGGCGCGCAGCACGCGGCCGGAGCCGCGCATGTACTCGTCGATGCCGCGCATCTCGAAGGAGACGTGGTGCAGGGCGGTGTGCGGGCCCTGGGCGATGGCCATGGAGTGGTGTCGGCTGCTGATCCGCATGAAGTGCATGACCTCGCCCATGCGGGGCGAGGACAGCGTGTCACTGAGCGCGAAGCCGAGGTGGCGCTCGTACCACTCACGGGTGCGGTTCAGGTCGGGCGAGTTGAGCACGACGTGGGAGAGCTTGACCGGGATGGCCTCCTTCTCCTCGATCTTGCGGTGCTGCCGCACCTCGACGTCGGCGGAGACCTCGATGGTGCGGCCGTCGACGTCGAAGAACCGGAAGCCGTAGCCGCCGCCGGGGGTGTCGACGGTGTCCGGCCGCGAGATCAGCTGGACGCCGCCCGCGAGCAGCCGCTCGGCGAGGGTGTCGACGTCCGTGGGGTTCGCGGCGCCGTAGGAGACGAGGTCGAGGCGCTTCTCCTCGGCCTCGCGCAGCCGTACGACGTACTGCTCCGGGCTGCCCTCGGCGGCCAGGAAGGAGATGCCGGAGTCCTCGGCGACCTTGGTCAGGCCCCAGACGCCCGCGTAGAAGTCGAGCTGCTTGTCGTAGTCGGGCACGGCGAGGTCGACGTGCCGCAGATGGGTGAGCAGACGTGCGTTCATGACGGGTTCCTCCTCAGGCGAGGGCGAGGTTGAGCAGGGTGCAGGCGTTGCCGCCGCGTACGGCGTCGAAGTCGGACTCGGGAAGACGCGCGGCGCGCAGGACGGCCACCGGGTCCTCGGTGCCCATGTCGAAGGGGAAGTCCGAGCCCAGCAGCACGCGGTCGGGGCCGGCGGCCCGGACCAGCTCGCGCAGTACGTACGGGTCGTGGACGAGCGAGTCGAAGTACAGCCGCTTCAGGTAGCTGCTCGGCAGGTGCGCGCAGCCGGCGCCCGCGTCGGAGCGGACCGACCACGCGTGGTCGGAGCGGCCGATGTGGGTGGGCAGGTAACCGCCGCCGTGCGCCGCGATCAGCTTCAGGCCGGGGTGGCGGTCCAGCACGCCGGAGAAGATGAGGTGGGACAGGGCGACGGCGTTCTCGGTGGGCTGGCCGACGGTGTTGGACAGGTACCACTGGTCGAGGCGCTCGTCGAGCGTGCAGCCGAACGGGTGCAGGAAGACGATCGCGCCCGTCTCCTCGGCCCGCGCCCAGAAAGGCGCGTAGGCCGGGTCGGAGAGTTCCCGCCCCGGTGCGTGGCTGGAGATCTCCACGCCGGACAGCCCCTGCGTCAGGGCGTGGTCGAGTGCGCGCACCACGTGGTCCGGGTGCTGGAGGGGTACGAGTCCCAGCCCGCGCAGCCGGTCGGGGGCGGCCGAACAGTGCGCGGCCGTCACCTCGTTGGCGGTCCGGTACACCTTCTCGGCCGTCTCCTTGTCGGCCCAGTAGTGGTAGTGCGAGGGGGAGGGGCTGACCAGCTGGACGTCCACGCCCTGGGCGTCCATCGCGGCCAGGCGTGCGGCGGCGTCGGTCAGCCGGGGGACGCGTTCGCGCACCATGGGGCCGCTGACGGCGAGGGCGGCGGGGCCGTTGCGGCGGGCGTCCAGCGCCTTCGCCCCGGCGAGCCCCGGCAGGTCCGCCACCAGCGCCTCGACCTCGGGCAGCAGGACGTGGGCGTGTACGTCGACGGTCGGCGACGGGCGGGCGGTCACGGCAGCTCCCGGAGCATCGTCATGGTGCGGGCCATCAGGCCGGGCACGTCGGCGTCGCGGACGCCGTCGAGCTGCCACTGCCCGATCTGCACGGAAGCCTCCACGACCGGACGGACGCGTGCGATCCGCCGCTCGTAGTACGCCTGGAGCAGCGCGTCGTCCCACTGCCCGGCGCCGGACAGCATCCGGGCGAGCACCCACGCGTCCTCCAGCGACAGGGCGGCGCCCTGGGCGAGGGTGGGCGGGCAGCAGTGGGCGGCGTCGCCGACGAGGACCACCCGGCCGCGGTGCCAGGAACCCTCCACCAGCATCCGGTCGAACCAGGTGTAGTTGACCTTCGCCGGGTCGGTGATGTGCGCGGTGATCTCCGGCCAGAACCCGCCGTACGCGGAGGCCAGGCGCCGCATCTCGTCGGCGTGGGAACCGGCGGGTATCGAGGCGCGGTCGCGGTTGGCCTCGACGACGTACGCGTACAGGGTGGTGTCGCTGGTGGGGCAGTACCCGGCGATGTAGGCCGGGCCGCCGTACGCGAGGTCGGTGCGCACCACGCCGGCCGGGCGCGGGGCGGTGACGCGCCAGATGGCCATGCCGGTCGGCTCGGGTCTGACCGTGATGCCGATCGCCGCGCGGGTGGCGGAGCCCAGGCCGTCGGCGGCGATCACCAGGTCGTAGCGGTCCTCGGCGCCGTCGCTGAGGCGGACGGACACGCCGTCGGCGTCCTGCTCCAGCGTTTCCACCCTGGTGCCCAGACGTACGCGGGCTCCACTCGCGCGGACGGCGTCGGTCAGGATCTGCTGCAGCCGGGGGCGTTGCATGCCGACCGTGGCGGGCAGGTCGTCGCCGCCGGTGCGCAGATCCTCGGCGACGTGCAGGGCGGTGCCGTCGGGGGCGGTGATACCGACCGAGCCGAAACCGAAGCCGGACTCCCGCACCTGTTCCCAGACACCCAGTTCACGCAGGACGCGCAGGGCGTTGCCCTGGAGGGTGATGCCGGAGCCGGCGGTGACGTTCCAGTCGTCCTTGGCCTCGATCAGGTCCACGGTGAGGCCGGCGCGGCGCAGCAGGATCGTGACAGCATTGCCGGCCGCACCCCCGCCGATCACCAGGACTTTACGGGCTTCGCTCATGGGGAACTCCCTCGTTCCACTGGTTACTTGACGGCGATCGGGTTGACGGGGGAGCCGACGGCCCCGGTGATGGGCAGCGGGGCGGCGGTGAGCCAGAACTCGTACACGCCGTCGGCCGCGCAGTCCTCGGCGAGCGCGTCCGGGTCCCACATCTCGCCGATGAGCAGCCCGAGGTGGGGGATGGCGACCTGGTGCAGCGGCTGGAAGGCGTGCTCGAACTCGTTGGGCCGCACCTCGAAGCCCCAGGTGTCGGTGGCGATCGCGGCGATCTCCGTGCCGTGCAGCCAGCCGGCGGTGGTGAAGGACAGACCGGGCGCGGGACCGCCGGCGTAGTCGCCCCAGCCGTCGCGGCGCACCCGGGCGAGCTGGCCGGTGCGGACGAGGACGATGTCGCCGCGACCCACCCGCACATCGTGGGCCTCGGCGGTGGCGGCCAGGTGCTCCTCGGTGATCGCGAAGCCGTCCGGCAGTTCCCCGTCCTCGCCGACGACCCGGCCGACGTCCAGGAGCACCCCGCGTCCGGCGACGTGCGGGGCCATGTGCTCGATGCCGGTGACCAGGTCGCCGTCGGAGGTGACGACCTGCTCGGCCGGACGGCCGTTCCACGCTTTGCCGTGGTCGAAGATGTGGCCGAGCCCGTCCCACTGGGTGGAGCACTGCAACGGCATGGCGATCACGTCGTCGGCGCCGCCGATGCCGTGCGGCAGGCCCTGGTTGCCGAGGGCGGCGTCGGTGCCGGTGTCGAGCATGGTGTGGACGGGGTTGGTCCGCCGCCGCCAGCCCTTCTGCGGGCCGTTGATGTCGAAGCGCTGGGAGAGGGAGAAGCTGACGCCCCGCCGGATCAGTGCGGCACCTTCGCGGCGTTTGGCCTCGTCGAGGAAGTTGAGCGTGCCGAGCACGTCGTCCTCGCCCCAGCGGCCCCAGTTCGAGTACGCCTTCGCGGTCCGGGCGATCGACCCCTCGGGGTCGGTGCGGTCCAGCGTCACCGGGCCACCTCCGCCACGCAGCGGGTGCGCTGGGCACCGAGCCCGGTGATCGAGCCCTCCATGACGTCGCCGTCGCGCAGCAGCCGGCCCCAGTGCATGCCGTTGCCGGCCGGGGAGCCGGTCAGCACCAGGTCGCCGGGGAGCAGCCGGGCGGTCTGTGAGGCGTACGCCACCATGCGCGCCACGTTGAAGATCATGTCCTTGGTGGACTCGTCCTGCATGGTCTCGCCGTTCAGCGTCAGCGTCAGCCGCAGGTCGTCGGGGTCGGCCACCGACTCGGCGGGCACGATCCAGGGGCCGAGCGGGGTGAAGCCGGGCGCGTTCTTGGAGCGCAGCCAGTCGGTGCCGATCTGGGGCATATCCCGCCGGAAGACGGTGGCGCGGTCGGTGAGGTCGTTGGCGATGGTGTAGCCGGCGACGCAGCGCAGGGCTTCCTCGACGGACACCCGGTACGCGGGCCGGCCGATCACGGCCGTCAGCTCCAGTTCCCAGTCCGGCTTCCCGGCCCGGGCGGGCAGCACGACGTCGTCGTACGGACCCGTGATCGCGCTCGGCAGGCCGATGAACACGTACGGCAGGTCCTCGGCCGCCCGCCGGTCCATGATCTCCGCCGCCTCGGCGCGCCGCTCCTCCTCGGAGCGGTCGTCGGCGGGGTCCCGGTGCGCGATGTGCAGGTCGATCACGTGCTGCCGGTAGTTCGCCCCCGACTGGAACACCTGCCGCGGCTCGACGGGCGCGTGCACCCGGAAGTCCGCCAGCGGCTTCCGTTCGAGGCCGCTCCCACCGGCCAGCGTCCGCAGCCGTGGCAGAGCCGTCTCCCATCGGTCGAGCAGGCTCCGGACCGTCAACCGCTCGTCGTCGAAGGCGGCTTCCAGGTCGAGCACCTGGGCGTCGGGGGTGACGAGGGCGGGGAAGGCCGGCCCGTCCGGAGCCGAGAGGGTGCCAAGGGCGAAGGGGCCGGCGAAGAGCGCGGACGCGGATTCGGGTTTCACGGACATGTCCTCCTGGTTGCGGTGTGACTAATCTGGACCCACCACCTCCGATCAGGGAAATAGATTCTGTGGATGGTCGGCATCCACCGTGTTTATTCCTCCCTGTTCGGTGCCGTACCGCCAGGGGGAAGTCCCGTGAACCTGTCCCGCCTCGACCTCAACCTCGTCGTCGCCCTGCGCGCCCTCCTGGAGGAACGCAACGTCACCCGCGCCGGGCAGCGTGTCGGGCTCAGCCAGCCCGCGATGAGCGCGGCCCTGGCCCGCCTGCGCCGCCACTTCGACGACGACCTGCTCGCCCGGGTCGGCGGACACTACGAGCTCACCGCTCTCGGGCAGGTCCTCCTCGACCGCACCTCCACCGCCTACGACGTGCTGGAACGCCTCTTCGCCAGCCAGGCCGACTTCGACCCGGACAAGGAGAGCCGCGAGTTCAGGCTCGTGGCGTCCGACTACGCCGTCGCCGTCTTCGGCGCCGAACTGGCCCGGGTCGTGCACGAGGAGGCCCCCGGCATCCGGCTGCGCTTCACCCAGACGCCGCCCACGGTGGTGGACGACACCGCCACCCTGTTGAGCGCGACCGACGGCCTGCTCATGCCGCACGGCGTCATCAGCGACTTCCCCGCCACCGACCTCTACGAGGACCGCTGGGTCTTCCTCGTCGCGGACGACCACCCGAGCGTCGTCGACCGGATCACCCGGCAGGACCTGGCCCGGCTGCCGTGGGTCACCTACCAGCGGACCTACGACGCCCCGGCCGTACGCCAGCTCGGCATGCTGGGCGTCGAGCCGCGCGTGGAGGTCTCCGTGGACAGCTTCCAGCTGCTGCCGCTGCTGGTGGCGGGCACCCGGCGCGTCGCCCTGGTCCAGGCGCGTCTGGCCCGGCTCCTCGCACCGCTCGCCGCCGTTCGCGTACTGGAGCCGCCGTACGAGGCCGTGCCCCTGCGCGAGGCGCTGTGGTGGCATCCGGTGCACACGCACGACGCGGCCCACATCTGGCTGCGTGAGACGGCCGCGCGGGTCGGCAGGCGGCTGGCGGACACGCACCGGATGTGAGGCACGCCCCGCGACGGGCGCACCCCGCCCGCATCCGGTGCTCCGGACCCGGAACCACGGGGGTATCCACGCCCTGGATCAACGGCATCCGAAAATCGGATCGCCCCGGGGGTGGGCGGGCCGGCGCCCGGAACGCATAGTCGTGGCACATCCCGCGCCCGTACGCCGACGCCTCCCGCCACCGGACCCGTCCGCCGCGCGGCGCCGCCTTCCCGCCTCGCGCCCTGGAGTGCCGCCGTGCCCGCTCCCGCACGCGCACCCGTACGCGTGACGTCCCCCCGCCCGCAGGGGAACGTCACGCGCCGCGCGTACCCGCTGAGCCGGGATCAGGCCGACGCCTGGGCGGCGGCGCGCTCCCTGGAGGCCGCGGCGCGTACGGGATCGCCGAGGGCCTCCTCGAGGCGGGCCTGCGCCGACCAGTTGTACGGGCAGACCGGGCGCAGCTGGATGCGTTCGCTCAGCAGCGTGCGCGCGAGGTCCGTCCGCCGGGCGCGCAAGGACGCCTCGACGAGGGTGCGCTGGACGGCGTCCCGCTGGGCGTGGCTGCCGCCGAACTCACCGAGCCGGTCGCGGACCGGGAGCAGGAGGTCCACCGCCCCGTCGTACTCGCCCTTCCCGTAAGCGATCAGCGCCCGGCAGACCGGGAGGCCGATCTCCGCGGTCATGTCCCGGTTGGAGACACGGGGGTCTGCCCCGGCCACCCACCCCTGCCGGTCCCGCACCAGGCGCTCGGCTCCCGTGATGCGGCCGGCGCCCACGTAAGCCATGACGGCATGGGCGTCGTTGAACGCGTAGTGGGCTCCGTCGCCGCGGCTCTCCCAGGCGTCGGCCAGCCGGTTCCACCGTGCGCTCTGGTCGTTCTGCGCGAGGTACAGCCGCCACAGCAGGGCGGAGGCGTCCAGCAGTTCCATCGCCACGGCCGAGGAGCCCTCGTGGTGCAGGGAGGCGTCGTAGATGTCGAGCACGCGGGCGGTGTCACCGGATTCCAGCGCGAACAGGGCGTAGTGCCACCAGTTGTGAACGCTGAGGAGCGTACCGTTCGCCCAGTCCCCGCTGCGGGCGTCGAGGAAGCGGACTCCGTCCTTGAAGCGGCCGCGCATCTCGTACGTGTGCACCACGCCGTGGATGCCCCAGACGTCGTGCGGGTGACGGGCGAGGGCTGCCAGGCCGACCTGTTCCGCCCGCTCGTAGTGCCCGCTCTCCTCCAGGCCGAAGGCGTACATGCCGAGCAGCGGGCCGCGGTGCGGGTCGTCCTCGTCCCAGGCGCCGAGCGCGCCGCCGACGCGGTCCCGCAGACGTCGGGCGTCGCCCGTGAGGAAGTCGGCCTGGTGGCCGGCGAACAGCGCCAGCGCGTCGTGGGGGTGGCCGGCCGTGAGGTCGCCGAGCAGGGCGCCGGCGCCGTGGAGGTCACCGTCGAGCCAGGCGGCCGCGGCGGCGAGGTGCGTGCGTTCGCGTGGTGTCAGCGCGTCCTCGTCGAGGCCGGACCGGTACCGGAGCAGGGCCGATCGTGCCGCGGCCGCGTCCTTCTGCTCCGTGCCCAGTACCCCGAGATAGGCGAGGAAGACGTGCCCCATGACGGACCGGGGCGACGCCGCGAGCACCGACTTGGCCGTGTCGAGAACGCGCGGCCGGAAGAAGAGCAGGTCATCGACGGCTTGTTCGTACCTCAGGAGGGCGTCGGCGCCGGTATGGCTCATGCGCTGCCCGTGACGGTCCGCTGTCATTGCTCGCTCCCGGGAGGCGGGTGGTCGGTACGGATACGGCGGTACCGGTCCGCCGACCGGCCCGAACCAGTGGCTGCCCACGCCGTACGCCCGGGGAACACCCCGCCGTTCACTCCTCGGGGTCGAGGCGGAGCCGCACCGCGTCCGCGGGGGCGGAACCGGACCTGGTGCACGACATCCCGGCAAGGTTGGTTAGGCTCACCTAAGTAATCGTCGAGGGAGTTCCATGACAGCCATGACCGAGCAGACGCCCCACAGCGACCAGGGGCACCCCAGACGCTGGCTCATCCTGGGCGTGATCTGTCTGGCGCAGCTCGTGGTGATCCTCGACAACACCATCCTCAACGTCGCCGTCCCGACCCTCACCCGGGACCTGGGCGCCTCCGCCGCCGACATCCAGTGGATCATCAACTCCTACGCGCTCGTCCAGTCCGGCCTGCTGCTCACCGCGGGCGGCGCGGCGGATCGCTACGGCCGCAAGAAGATGCTCCTGACCGGACTGGTGCTGTTCGGCCTCGGCTCGCTGGCCGCCGGAATCGCCCAGACCACCGGCCAGTTGATCGCCGCCCGGGCCGGGATGGGGGTGGGGGCGGCGCTGCTGCTGACCACCACGCTCGCGGTGGCGCTCCAGGTCTTCCCCGAGCCGGAACGCGTCCGGGCCATCGGCATCTGGGCAGCCGTCAACGCACTGGGTTTCGCCGCCGGGCCGCTGGTCGGCGGAGTGGTCCTCGCCCACTTCTGGTGGGGGGCGCTCTTCCTGGTCAACCTGCCGGTCGTGGTGCTCGGCGTGGTCGCGGCCGGCATCCTCGTGCCGGAGAGCACCGCCCCGCGCAGCGCCCGGCCCGACCTCCCGGGCGCGCTGCTGTCCACGGTCGGCATGGCGTCCGTGGTCTACGTCGTCATCGCGGGGCCCGAGCACGGCTGGACCTCGGGCCCGGTCCTCGTGGGCGCCGTCCTCGCCGCCGTCTCCGCGACCGCCTTCGTACGGTGGGAACACCACACCCCGCACCCCATGCTCGACCTCGGGTTCTTCCGGAACCGTACCTTCACCGGAGCCGTCACCGGAGCACTGCTGATCACCTTCGGCAGCGGCGGAGCCCTGTATCTGCTCACGCAGCAGCTGCAGTTCGTGCTGGGGTACGAGCCGTTGGAGGCGGGGCTGCGTACGGCCCCGTTCGCCCTGACCGTGGTCCTGCTGAACTTCACCGGCGTCGCCGCCCGCGCGAGCCGCGCCCTGGGCATCCCCGGTTCGGTGGCCCTCGGCATGGGACTGCTCGCGGCCGGCCTGGCGGCCGTCGCGGTGCTGGGCGCGCGGGGCTTCGGATACGGGGCGATGCTCGGCGGACTGGTCCTGATGGGCATGGGCTGCGCGCTTGCCAACCCGGCCATGGCGGTGGCGGTCCTGAACGCGATACCGCGCGAGAAGGCGGGCATCGGCGCCGGGATCGAGGGCACCGTCACGGAGTTCGGCAACGGCCTCGGTGTCGCCGTCCTCGGCGCGGTGCTCAACTCCCGTTTCGCCGCGCTCATACCGGTCTCGGCGGCCTCGCTCCCGGCAGCTCTGGGCGCGGCCGGCTCCGAGGACGAACGGCAGCGGATCACGGACGCCTTCGCCTCCGGCGTGGAGACCAGCCAGCTGGCCGGTGCGGCGGCGGTGCTCCTCGGAGGGCTGTTCGCGGCGGCGCTCCTGCGCCGGGCGGAGAAGCAGGCGCTCTCCGCCGCGAGCGGGCCGTCCCCCGGGACGGCGTCCGCCTGACCCCGGCGGCGGCCGGCGGCACGGGACGGCGGCCGTGACACCGCGGGCAGCCGGGGGCCCTCGGCTGCGCGATCGCCGTGGCCGGAACGGACACACCCGCGGCCCCGTGCCGGAAAACCCACGAGACCGGCTCCTTCCGGATCACCGGAACTCAGCGGATCCTGAGGGCCGACGGGACCGGCCGGCGGCCCGAACAGCGAGGTGAGAGATGCAGTTCACCACCCGCCCCACCCTCCAGGGCACCTTCGGCATGGTGTCCTCCACCCACTGGCTCGCCTCGCAGTCCGCGATGGCCGTCCTGGAGGACGGCGGCAACGCCTACGACGCCGCCGTCGCCGCCGGCTTCGTGCTGCACGTCGTCGAGCCGCACCTCAACGGGCCCGCGGGCGAAGTGCCGATCATCCTGGCGCCGGCGGGCGCACCGGTGCGGGTGCTCTGCGGGCAGGGAACCGCGCCGGCGGGCGCGAGCGCCGCCCACTACCGCGCCCTGGGGCTCGGCCTCGTGCCCGGCACCGGGCCGCTGGCCGCCGCCGTGCCGGGGGCGTTCGACGCGTGGATGCTTCTGCTGCGCGACTTCGGCACCAAGTCGCTCGGCGAGGTGCTGCGGTACGCCATCGGGTACGCCGAGGACGGGCACGCCCCCGTCGAGCGGGTCGGCGAGACCGTGGAGAGCGTGCGCGCGCTCTTCGAGGAGGAGTGGACCTCGTCCGCCGAGGTGTACCTGCCGGGCGGCAGGGTGCCCGCTCCGGGCGAGCTCTTCCGCAACCCCGCCCTCGCCGCCACCTGGCGCCGCGTGATCGCCGAGGCGGAGACGGCGGGCGGCACCGGCCGCGCGGCGCAGATCGACGCCGCGCGTGCGGTGTGGCGCGAGGGGTTCATAGCCGAGGCGCTGGTCCGGCAGGCCGCCCGCCCCACGCTGGACACCAGCGGCGCCCGGCACACGGGGACGCTGACCGCGGCCGACCTGGCCGGCTGGTCCGCGACGTACGAGGCGCCCGCCACGTACGACTGGAACGGCTGGACGCTGTGCAAGGCCGGCGGCTGGAGCCAGGGGCCCGCCTTCCTCCAGCAACTCGCGCTGCTGCCGCCCGAACTGCCCGCCCAAGGCTCCGCCGCGTACGTGCACCTGCTCATCGAGGGGTGCAAGCTGGCGATGGCCGACCGGGAGGCCTGGTACGGCGACGCCGCCGAGGTGCCGGTCGACGCGCTGCTCTCGGCGTCGTACAACAGCGAGCGCCGCGCCCTCGTGGGGGACGGGGCGTCGCTGGAGCTGCGGCCCGGCAGCCCGGACGGGCGTACGCCCGTGCTCGGCGCGCACGCGCTCGCCGTCGCAGCCGGGGAGCCGGGCTCCGACGCCACAGGCGCCGCGGCCGCGGCGGGCGCCGGTGAGCCGACCGTCGCCAAGGACGGCACCACCCGTGGCGACACCTGCCACCTGGACGTCGTCGACCGCTGGGGCAACATGGTCGCGGCCACACCGAGCGGCGGCTGGCTCCAGTCCAACCCGGTCGTTCCCGAGCTGGGCTTCCCGCTCGGCACGCGGCTCCAGATGGCCTGGCTGGACGAGGGGCTGCCGAACACGCTCACGCCGGGACGGCGCCCGCGCACGACTCTGACGCCCTCCCTCGCACTGCGGGACGGGGTGCCGGTGATGGCCTTCGGTACGCCCGGCGGCGACCAGCAGGACCAGTGGCAGCTCCACTTCTTCCTCGCGGTCGCGCTCGGGGCGCCCCCGGTGCGGGGCGGTCTCGACCTGCAGGGGGCCATCGACGCGCCCAACTGGCACAACGACTCCTTTCCCGGCTCCTTCTATCCGCGCGGAATGCGGCCGGGCAGCGTGACCGTCGAGTCGCGCATGGACGCGGACGTCGTCGAGGAGCTGCGGCGTCGCGGCCATGACGTGACGGTCGGCGGGCCGTGGTCGGAGGGGCGGCTGTGCGCGGTCGCGCGGGACCCGGAGACGGGCGTGCTGTCCGCCGCGGCGAACCCCAGGGGAATGCAGGGTTACGCGGTCGGGCGGTGACGGCACCACGGGTTGTCGGTGTTGTCAGCGGGTCGTGCTTTGCTGGAAGCATGATGATCGATGACAAGTTGCCCGACGTCGAAGAGGCCCTGCGCAAGGCGGCTGCCGCCGAGATCCTGCCGAGGTACCGGCAGCTCGCCGCGCACGAGATCGTCGAGAAGACCGGGCCGCACGACCTGGTCACCATTGCCGACCGGCAGGCCGAGGAGCACCTCACCGCGTCCCTGACCCGGCTCCTGCCCGGTTCCGTGGTCGTGGGGGAGGAGGCGGTCCACGAGGACCCGGCGGTGTACGACGCGCTGCGGGGCGACGCGCCGGTGTGGATCGTGGACCCGGTGGACGGGACCCGGCAGTTCGTGCGCGGGGAGGCGGGGTTCTGCACGCTGGTCGCCCTCGCCCACCGGGGCGAGGTGCTCGCCTCGTGGACGTACGCGCCCGTGCTCGACGAGATGGCCGTGGCGGTGCGGGGCGGCGGGGCACGGCTGAACGGCGAGGCGCTGCGGGCGGGGGTGCCGGGAACGGGTGCGACGCTGCGGGTCGCCACCTCGCACCCCGACTTCACGACGGAGCAGCAGAAGGCGGCGCTGCTCGGGCTGAACGTCAAGGGCGTCGACGCGCGGCCCTGCGGGTCGGCCGGGCTGGAGTACCTCGCGGTGGCGCGGGGCGACCTGGACGCGGTGGCGTTCTCCTGGGAGCTGGCCTGGGACCACGCGGCGGGGCTGCTGCTGGTCGAGGAGGCCGGCGGGTCGCACACGACGGTGGCGGGGGAGCGGTTCCGGCTGTCGGGGGCAACGCCCTGCCGTTCACGGCCGGACGGGACGCGGCCACGGTCGCGCGGGTGGCCGGACTTCTGAGGGGCGGAGCGTAGCGGTGGGGCGGCGCCGGGCGCCGGGGCCGGCGGGAGCGGTGCCGGGGGCTGTCCCCCTCCCGCCGTCCCCGCCCCCGGAGCCGGGAATATCCTGAGGCCGAACATCCCGAGGCTTCTGGCCATCGGCTGACGAAGGAGTCCGAAGGTGCCGTCGATGCTCGATGCCGTCGTCGTAGGGGCGGGGCCCAACGGACTGACCGCCGCTGTCGAACTCGCCCGCCGGGGCTTCTCGGTGCAGTTGTTCGAGGCACTGGACACCGTGGGGGGAGGCGCCAGGACCGAGGAGCTCACGCTGCCCGGGTTCCGGCACGACCCCTGCTCCGCCGTACACCCGCTCGGCGCGGGATCGCCGGCCTTCAAGGCCATGCCGCTGGACCGGTACGGGCTGGAGTGGCTGCATCCCGAACTGCCCATGGCCCACCCGTGGGACGACGGCACCGCCGCGGTGCTGTCGCGGTCGGTCGCCGAGACCGCCGCTTCCTTCGGCGCGCACGACGCCGGGAGGTACCGGCGGCTGGTCGCGCCCTACGCGGGGAAGTGGGACACGCTGGCCCGGGACTTCATGTCGCTGCCGCTGAGCGCGCTGCCGCGCGATCCGGTCACCCTGGCCCGGTTCGGCGTCGACGGACTGCCGCCCAGCACCTGGCTGATGCGCCGGTTCCGGGACGACAGGGCGCGGGCGCTCTTCGCCGGGCTCGTCGCGCATGTCATCGCGCCGCTCGGCGGCCTCGCGACGAGCGCGGTGGGACTGGTCTTCGCGCTGGCCGCGCATGCCGGCGGCTGGCCGATGCCGCGCGGCGGGTCGCAGTCGATCTCGGACGCGCTCGCGGCGTACCTGCGCGATCTCGGCGGCGTGGTGCACACCGGATACGAAGTGAAGCGGCTGGACGACCTGCCGCCCGCGCGCGCGTACGTCTTCGACACCTCGCCCACCGCGCTGGCGCGCATCGCCGGTCTGGGACGGACGTACGAGAAGTACCGGTACGGCGCGAGTGTGTTCAAGATCGACTACGCGCTGGACGGGCCGGTGCCCTGGACGGCCGAGGAGGCCCGGCGGGCCGGCACCGTCCAAGTCGGGCCGAGCAGCCGGGAGATCGGTACCGCGCTGAAGCAGGCGGCGAGCGGCACAGCTCCCGGGACACCGTTCCTGATCACCGCTCAGCCGAGCCTGGTCGACCCTTCCCGCGCTCCGGAGGGCAAGCACGTCTTCTGGGCGTACGGGCATGTCCCGCACGCCTGGGACGGCGACCTGACGGGGGCCGTCGAGCGCCAGATCGAGCGCTTCGCGCCCGGCTTCCGCGACCGGGTGCTCGCGCGCGCCGTCGCCGGGCCGCCGCAGCTCGCGCAGCGCAACGCCAATTACGTGGGCGGGGACATCGCGTGCGGCGCGGCGACGGGACTTCAGCTGATGCTGCGGCCGAAGGTGTCCCTCTTCCCGTACGCGACGCCGCATCCGGCGGTCTTCATCTGCTCGTCCGCGACACCGCCGGGACCGGGCGTGCACGGGATGTCGGGGCACAACGCGGCGAAGGCGGTCTGGCGGCGGCTGCGTTCCGGGAGGACCGGCCCGTGACGGTCAGCCGTCACGCCGGGGCGCGGTGACACCGCCGAACAGCACGCCGGCGCCGCCGGTTCCTCCCCGCCGGAGCCCCGCCACCGCGAGTCCTTGCGCGTCGCCGACGGGCCCGGAGCGGGCAAGCCGGGTCCGCCCTCTTCGACGACCGGGCCTGCGGGGCGTTTGCCGCGAGGCTCGGCCGGCCCTCATGCGGGGCCGAACGCTGACGCGTTCTCCGTCGCCCACTGCCGGAAGGTACGGCCGGGGGACCCCGTGATCTCCTCGACCGTGCCGCGCACCTTCAGCAGTTCGTCGTTGACGTCGTCGCCGAGCGGGTCGAGCACCGCGGCCGCGGTCCGCGCCCCGAGGAACGGGGTCATCCGCCGGTGGGCCTGGGCCGTGATCGACGACACGAGGACCACGTGCCGTACTCCTGCCCGCCGGGCGGCGCGCACCACCGCTGCCTCGGTGCAGATCCCCGTCACCAGGAAGAGCGCCTCCACGCCGCTGAACACGTTCCCGAGCGCCGCGGGCCGGGCCAGGTCCGCCTCCACCGCCTCCACGCCGTCGGGGAACCCGGCCCGCGCGGCGTCACGGGTCAGTCCCCGCAGGGGCCGCACGCCGTCCCTGTGCAGCCCTTCCAGGGGAGCGCTTCCGATGTTTCCGGTCGCACCGGTCACGAGGACCATGGTCGGTTCATCTTCTGTTGTCTTGCCGGGGACTGCCCGCTCCAGCACCCTGGAACCTCGACTTCGGTTGAGGTCGAAGAGGCGGACCGGCATGCCCTGAAGCGTTCGCTGAGACTGCCGGCGAGGAGGGCGCCGAGCGGCGTCCTTCCCTGGAAGCCCAGTGCGTGGGCGGCCGTCACCCCGGCCCGGCGGGAGGGTTCCGTACCGAGCCGAAGCGCGTGCGGAAGAGGAGCGCGGCGGCTGGGGCACAGCCGGGCGCCGGGCCGCCAGGATCCCCGGAACGCCGGACGAGGCCGCCGCCCCGACGACCGCACCGGGGGACGGCCGCCCGCGGCGCGACGTCGTGACGGGGCGGCGGGCCCGGTCAGTACCGCATCGCGTGCCGGCGCACTTCGTCCAGCAGCACGGCTTGGCGTACGGACACTCCGGCGGCATCCGCTCCGGTACGTATCGCGCCGGCGAACGCTTCCACCGTGCGCAGGACCTGGTCGTCCGGTGCCAGCCGCACCTGCTCGGTGCCGGACCGGCGCTCCAGACGTACCCCGGGCACATGGCCGGCGGGGGGAGTGAACGCCCGGTCGACCGTGATCCGGCCCTCGCTGCCCCAGATCTCGTAGGCGGAGCGGTAGGCGTGGTCGATGCCGAACGACAACTGGGCGGCGACGCCCTCCGGGGTGGTCAGCAGCGCCGTGCCGGCGGTGTCGACCGCGTGCCCCGCCGCGCTGGTGAGGGTGGCGCCCACGACCCGCAGGTCCTCACCGAGGTGGTGGAGGGCGGCGCGCAGCGGATAGACGCCGGTGTCGAGGAGCGCGCCGCCACCGAGTTCCGGACGGTGGCGGATGTCGTGCGCCGGCAGCCGGGGCACGGCGAACGCGGCGTGCACGGACCGCAGTTCACCGATCGCGCCGTCCGCGACGAGCCGGCGTACCGCCGCGTGCTGGGAGTGGTGGACGAACATGACGTTCTCCATCAGCACCAGTCCGGTGCTCCGGGCCAGTGCGACCAGTTCCTCGGTGAGCCCGGGGTCGGTGGTGAGCGGCTTCTCGGCGAGGACGTGCTTGCCTGCGTCGAGGGCCGCCCGCGTCCAACGGGCGTGCAGGGCGGCCGGCAGCGGGACGTAGACGGCGTCGACGTCCGGACGTTCGAGAAGCGCCGCGTAGCCGTGCACGGGCCGGCATCCGAAACGGCTCGCGGTTTCGGCCGCCGCCGCTTCCCGCCGGCTGGCGACCGCGACGAGGTCGACGTCCCGGCAGGCCGTCATCGCGGGCAGCATGCGGCGCCGGGCGATGTCGGCGCAGCCCAGGACGCCGATGCGTACGGGTTCCATCAGAGCCGCACCGCTCCCGTGGTCAGGCAGGACAGCAGGGTCCTCGCCTGGACGTTGAGGTAATGGTTGTGGCGGAGCAGCCCGGTCAGCTGGCCCGGTGTCGCCCAGCGGTAGCCCGCAGGAGGGTCGAGCGGAGCCTCGTGCTCGTCGGCCTCGACGAAGAGGTAGCGGCTCTGGGCGTTGAGGAACCGGCCGCCCTCCTCCGAGTGCAGTGCCTCGTAGCGCACCCTGGACCGGTCCGCGCCGAGCACGGTGTCGAGGAAGGGCGGACGGGCGGAGCCCGTCACATGGGCGTAGTTCTCCGGTGTGTACTGGACCGTGGGGCCGAGTTCGACGGTGTCGAGGAACCCGCCCTCGACACGGGCGTGCACCAGCAGGTGCGGTACGCCGCCGAAGCGGCGGAAGAGGAACGCCGTGACACCCGTTCCGCGCGGCTCGATCAGCGGCTGGGTCCAGCCGGTGACCTCGCGGCTGCCTGCCTGGACGGCGACCGCGACGACGTCGAAGTACCGTCCGGCCTCGTGGCGGATGGAGTGCTCGTCGCGGACCCAGCCGGTCAGGCCTGCGAGGGGGACCCGCTCCGCCGACACGTCGTGGCGCGCGCGTTCCACGGTGAACCAGGAGAGCAGCTCCGTGTCGGAGTGCAGCGCGTAGGCGTCCGTGGCGGGTAACGGGGCACAGGCCAGAACGGTACGGGCGTCCATGTTGACGACGTTGTCCCGGCGCAGCAGCTCGCCGATCTGCCCGAGGGTCAGCCAGCAGAAGTCGTCGTCGAGCGGCACGTCGTCGAGGGCTTCGACGAGCATGTTCCGGTTGCTCTTGCGGAAGAACCACGAGCCGTGTTCGGACTGGAGCGCGTCCGACAGTACACGGCCCCGGCCGGGCTCGGTGAAGTACTCGACGTACTTCACATCGGCGCCCTTGTGCGCCTTCGTGTAGTTGCTCCGGGTGGCCTGCACGGTGGGCGACAGCTGGAGGAGGTTGGGGTTGCCCGGCTCCATCTTGGCCTGCATCAGGCAGTGCAGGACACCGTCGAACTCCTTGACCAGGATGCCCAGTATGCCGACTTCGGGCTGCCTGATGATCGGCTGGTGCCACTCCCGGACCGGCCCCTCGGAGACCTTCACGTGCAGGCCCTCGACGGTGAAGAACCGGCCGGTGCGATGCCTGATGTCGCCCGTCGTCCTCTCGAACGACCAGCCGTCCAACCGGGCGAACGGAATGCGGTCGACCTGGAAGCGGTGGGCCCCGCGGCGTTCGGCGAGCCAGGGGCCGATCTCCTCGGTCCGCAGCCCCGCACCCGCGGTGGCGGCGGCGGACCGGGCCATGCGGTTCCCGAGCGCGCGGTCGTGCCGGGGCCGCAACCGCGTTGCCGGGTCCATGACGCCGGCCCTCGTCCGCCCGGTCATGTGCGGGCCCCCACGAAGTCCTTGACGGAGGAGATGACGTAGTCGAGCTGCTCGTCGCAGAGGCCGGGGTACACCCCGACCCAGAAGGTCTGCTCGGTGATGATGTCGCTGTTGGTCAGGTCCCCGGCCACCCGGTGCGGCTGGTTGATGTAGGCGGGGTGCCGGGTCAGGTTCCCGGCGAAGAGGCGGCGCGTGCCGATCTTCCGGCCTTCGAGGAAGGCCACCAGTTCCGCCCGGGAGAACGGCGCCTCGGGGTCGACCGTCAGGGCGAAGCCGAACCAGCTCGGATCGCTGCGCGGGGTGGCCACGGGCAGCAGGAGGTGGGGGACGTCGGCCAGCCCGTCCCGCAGCCTGCGCCAGTTGCGGCGGCGGGCGGCGCAGAAGTCGTCGAGCTTGTCGAGCTGGGTCAGCCCCAGGGCGGCCTGGATGTCCGTCGCCTTCATGTTGTAGCCGACGTGCGAGAAGATGTACTTGTGGTCGTAGCCGGCCGGGAGCGTCCCCATCTGGTAGTCGAACCGCTTGAGGCACTTGTTGCTCTCACCCGGTTCGCACCAGCAGTCCCGGCCCCAGTCCCGCAGCGACTCCACGATCCGTGCCAGCGCCAGGTTGGACGTCAGGACGCAGCCGCCCTCGCCCATGGTCAGGTGGTGGGCGGGGTAGAAGCTCACGGTCGTGAGGTCGCCGAAGGTGCCGGTGAGCCGGCCGTCGTACGTGGAGCCCACGGCGTCGCAGTTGTCCTCGACGAGGAAGAGGTCGTGCTCCTCCGCGAGCTGGGCGATCTCGGCGACCTCGAACGGGTTGCCCAGCGCGTGGGCGATCATGATGGCGCGGGTGCGCGGGCCGATGGCCCGGGCGACCCGGTCCGCCGTGGTGTTGTAGGTGCCCAGCTCCACGTCGACGAAGACGGGGATGAGCCCGTTCTGCAGGATGGGGTTGACGGTGGTCGGGAAACCGGCCGCGACGGTGATCACCTCGTCGCCCGGCCGGAGCCGCCGGTCCTCCAGGAGGTGGGAGGTGAAAGCGGTCATGGCGAGCAGGTTCGCCGACGAACCGGAGTTGGTCAGGTGCGCTTTGCGGCGCTTGAGCGTACGGGCGAACCGCGATTCGAACTTCCGCGAGCTGGGCCCGGCCGCGATCCGCATCTCCAGGGCCGCCTCGACCAGCGCCAGCCGGTCCGCCTCGTCGAGCACCGCGCCCGCCGGCCAGATCTCGGTCGTGCCGGGGACGAAGGGCTCGTGGTTCTGGAGGTCGGCATGGAACAGCTTGGTCTCGTCGAGGACGAGTCCCTTGTGGACGCTCACTGCACGGTCCCTTCCTGGCTCGCCGCGGCGGCGCCGCGCTGTTTCACTGGCTTCCACCAGCCGGGGTTGTCGCGGTACCAGGCGACCGTGTCCGCGAGGCCCTGCTCGAAAGGCACCTCCGGGGCGTAGCCGAGGGTCTCGCGGATCTTCGTCTCGTCGAGCGCGTAGCGCAGGTCGTGCCCCTTGCGGTCGGGCACGTGGACGATCATGGAGCGGTCGGCTCCGCACAGTTCCAACAGACGGTCGGTGATGTGCAGGTTGCTCTGCTCGTTGCCGCCGCCGATGTTGTACACCTCGCCCGCTCCGCCCTTGGAGAGCACCAGCGCGATGGCCCGGCAGTGGTCCTCGACGTGCAGCCACTCGCGGATGTTGCCGCCGTCGCCGTAGAGCGGGACGGGAAGGCCCTCCAGCAGCTGGGTGACGAAAAGCGGTATCAGCTTCTCCGGGTGCTGGTAGGGCCCGTAGTTGTTGGAGCAGCGGGTGATCGACACGTTGAGCCCGTGGGTGCGCCAGTAGGACCTGGCGATCAGATCAGATGCGGCCTTGGACGCCGCGTACGGGGAGTTGGGCAGCAGCGGCCGGTCCTCGGTCCAGGAGCCCTCGGTGATCGAGCCGTACACCTCGTCGGTCGACACGTGCACGACGCGTTCGACCCCCGTGGCGAGGCAGGCGTCCAGGAGGGTCTGCGTGCCCTCGACGTTCGTCCGGACGAACTCGCCCGCGGAGGTGAGGGACCGGTCGACGTGCGACTCGGCGGCGAAATGGACCACCGCGTCATGGCCGGGCAGCAGTCGGTGCAGCAGAGCCGAGTCGCGGATGTCGCCCCGTACGAAGTCCAGCCGGGGGTGGGAGGCGGGAAGGTTGTCGCGGTTGCCCGCGTAGGTGAGCTTGTCGAGGACGGTCACCCGGGCCTGCTCGTAGCCGGCGTAACCGCCGTCGAGCACCGTACGGACGAAGTGCGAACCGATGAAGCCCGCACCCCCGGTGATCAGGAGCCTCACGCCGCCACCTCGATCCGGGTGTGGTCGCCCACGACCAGGCTGTGGCAGGAGGCCCCCGAACGTCCGGTGCCCACGGCGGCGTTCCGGCCGATCAGGGAGTTCTGCAGGCCGGGCACGTCCTGGATCCGCGCGCCGTCCATCACGATGGAGTCGCGGATCCTGGTGCTGCTCAGCACGCAGTCCCGGCCGATGGACGTGTTGGAGCCGATGTGGCAGTCCTCCAGGACCGAGCCCGCGCCGATGACGGCGGGTCCGTCGACACGGCTGCGCACCACCCGGGCGCCGGGCTCCACCCGCACCTGTCCGTTCAGCTCGCTGAAGTCGTCGACGCTGCCGAGGACCTCCGGCCTCAGGCCGCCCAGCAGCTTCTGGTTGCAGTCCAGGACGTCCTCGGTCTGCCCGGTGTCCTTCCAGTAGCCGTGGTACTCGCTCGCCCTGACGTCGGCACCGGTTTCCACCAGCCACTGGATCGCGTCGGTGATCTCCAGTTCGCCGTGTCCGCTGGGCTCGATCGACGCCACGGCGCGGTGGATCGCCGGAGTGAAGAAGTAGACACCGATCAGCGCCAGGTTGCTCCGGGGCTGCTGGGGCTTCTCGACGAGCCGGATCACCGAGCCGTCCGGTGCCGTCTCCGCGACGCCGAACGCCCGCGGGTCGGCCACCTTGCGGACGAGGACCTGCGCCGCCGGACGCCGTGCGCGGAACTCCCGCTCGATCTCGCCGATGCCTTCCGGGAGCATGTTGTCCCCCAGGTACATCAGGAAGTCGTCGTCACCCAGGAAGCCGCGGGCCAGCGTGACACAGTGGGCGAGGCCCAGCGGCTCCTCCTGCGGGATGTAGGTGATCCGCAGACCGAGCCGGCTGCCGTCCCCCACCACGTCGGATATCTCCCGGGCCCAGTCGCCGACGATGATGCCGACCTCGGTGATGCCCAGAGCGCGGATGTTCTCCAGGACGTATTCGAGGACCGGCTTGTTGACGATGGGGATGAGCTGCTTGGCCATGGAGTAGCTGAATGGGCGGAGGCGGGTTCCTGATCCTCCCGACAGCACCAGAGCCTTCATGGGGTTCTCCTCGTGAGGTGGGTTCGGGATGTGCCGTACGCACGGGCGGTGCTGCGGAACGTGCGGTGCCCACCCTGCGGGGTGGAGCCGCGGGACCCCGGGGGCCGGACGGGGCCAGCCCGGGAGGCACGGCCTAGCACCGCGCCTCGACCGCCTTCCGCAGGGCCGTGGCCACGGCGACGACGTCCGAGTCGGACAGGCCGGGGTGCAGCGGCAGACAGAGGGTCTCGCCGGAGGCCCGGTCGGATCGCGGCAGTTCCGGATCCGTCGCCCCGTAGGCGGCCACCTTGTGCAGCGGCGCGTAGCGGAACGTCGTGTAGATGTCGGCGGCGTACAGGTCGGAGGCGACCTGGTCCCGGATGTCCGGACTCATCTGGACCCAGTAGAAGTAGTAACTCGACTCGTGGCCCCGGGGCAGCGGCGGCGGGGTCCGCACACCTTCCAGCGATGCCAGCTCCTGGTCGTAGAGCTCGACGATCTCCCTGCGCCGGGCGACGAGCCCGGGCAGCCGGCGAAGCTGCACCGATCCGATCGCGGCCGTCAGGTCGTTGCCGACCACACGCCGTCCGACCTCCGGGACGTCGAGTTCCCACCAGCGGTGCGAGACCTTGGCGTACCCGAAACCACTGGGCTGGGAGAGCCCGTGGTAGGCGAGCCGGCGTGCGCGGGCCGCTCGCTCCGGGTCCTTGGCGTAGAGCATGCCGCCGTCACCGGTCACCATGACCTTCATGGCGTCGAAGCTCCACATGGCGAGGTCGCCGAAGGTGCCGACGGCCTGCCCGTCGACGCGGGACGCGGGTGAGCACGCGGCGTCCTCGACGAGCGGGATGCCGCGCTCGGCGCAGAGGCCGGCGATGCGTACGACGTCGCCGGGGCAGCCGCCGTAGTGGAGGACGATCACGGCCTTGGTGCGCGGCGAGATCACCCGTTCGATGTCGGCCGCGGTGGGGTTGAGCGTACGGGCGTCGACGTCGCAGAAGACCGGGCGGGCGCCCGTCGCGACGACGGCGTTGGCCGCCGCCACGAAGCTGAGCGACGGCAGGATCACCTCGTCGCCCTCGGCCAGATCGAGCGTCTCCAGGGCGAGGAAGAGACCGGCCGTGCCCGAGTTGATGAACACGACCTGCTCGGGGAGCAGCCGATGTGTTCCGCGAAAGCGGCCTCGAACGCCTTGGTGCGCGGGCCGTGGCCGAGCCATTTGCTCTCGAACACCTCGGCCACGGCCGCGAGTTCCTCTTGGCCCACCTGCGGCTGGAAGAGATCGATCATGTCTGTCTCCTGGAGGTCGGGGCGACTGGCAGGGCGGGACGGACAGCTTTCGGGCACGTGCCCGGGTACGGACGGCCGGTTCCGGGCAGCGTGCGGTGCCCGTCGGCCCGAGCGGTGCGGAAACGGTTCTGTGCGGCTGCGGGCGGACGGTCGTACGCGCGTGCAGGGGTGTGCTCCCGGGGCGGGTCCGTACGGGGGAATACCGGACCCGCCCCGGGAGGTCGGGGGGAGTGTCAGCCCGCGGCCGGCGGCACGGTGACGACGCTGCCGTGCAGTACGTAGCGCCTTCCGCCGATGCCGCGGACTCCCGGCATGTCCTGGGTGATCCGGGTCGTCACCTGGGCCGACGGGCTGTCGAGGAAGACCTCGTGCGCCGAGTCCTCGGTGAACTCCGCGAAGTTCAGCACCCGGCCGCCGTCGAGGCTGTAGTGGAAGTGCGTGGCGATCAGACCGGGGGTGGCCGTCGTCAGCGGACCGTCGAGCAGCGCGTCGACGATGCCCCGCTGCGGAGCCCGGCCGTCGGTGTCGAACGCCGGCGCCACGAAGCGGGTGGGGACGCTGCCCGGCTCGTAGACCCTGCTGCGGTAGCGCTGGAACGGCGTGGGGGAACAGCGCTCGATGTCCGCGCCGTCCTGGCCCAGACCCCGCAGCGGCGCGGGCGGTTCCTGCGCTCCGGACGCCCGGTAGGCGGACAGCCCGGTCCACTGCTCGTAGGTCCACACGTTCTCGCCGTCGGTGCTGACGTAGCAGTTCTGCGAGAGCAGGCCCTCGGGCCGCGGTGCCGCGGCCCATTCGGCCACGATGGCGTCCGCCACCTTCTGCTGCAGTTCCGGTGAGCCCACATAGAGGGGACTGACCAGCGCCAGCCCGGCGTCCTGGCGGTCGACGCCGGGAAGAGTGGCGGTGCCCATGGTTTTCTCCTTCGTGCGTGTGACAGGTGCGTGACTGCGGGGCCGGGTCAGCGGCCCTGGTGGCGCCGGGTGCGCTGCTCCAGCTCCGGGATGATGTCCACCGGGCTGGGGATCTCCCACATCTCCTGCCGAAGAGTGGTGGTCGCCTCCTGGAACGAGGGCTCCCGGAGGATCCGCAGCAGCCCCTCGCGCATGGCCTCGATCGTGGGCTTCTCGTCCTCGATGACCAGCCCGGCGCCGCGGGAGGCCGTGTAACGGGCGAAGTCGACGTACTCCGAGCCGCTCTTGGGCACCATCAGCTGCGGTGCCCCGTGGACGACGGCGGCCGCCCATGTGCCGGAACCGCCGAGGTGGATGATCGCCGAGCAGCTCGGCAGCAGCAGGTTCAGCGGTACGTAGTCCGTGGTGCGGACGTTGTCGGGAATGGACTCGACGCCGGCGAGCTGGGCCTCGTTGAGCGTGGCCACGAGCTCGATCGGCAGATCGGCGACCATGTCGAACACGTCCGTGATGGAGATACCGTTCTCGGCGAACAGCTCGCGCCCGCTGGTGCCCAGGGTGAGGCACACCCTCGGGTTCTCGGGAGTGCCGTGCAGCCAGTCGGGCACCACGGTGGCGCCGTTGAAGGGCACGGGGCGCACCGCGACGTAGTCCAGGTCGAGCGGCAGCCGCATGCGGCTCGGCCAGGGATCGATGCTCCACTGACCGGTGATCAGGTCCTCGCCGAACTCGACGCCGAAGCGGTCGAGGAGCGGACGCATCATCGCCGCCATCAGGTCCGGCCGGCCGTCGTCGGCGGAGGCGCGGCCCTCGGAGTACAGGGAACGGAGCCAGCCGAAACGGTCGAGCCCCCACAGCAGGCGCGCGTGGGCGGCGCCGCAGGCCCGGGCCGCGATCGGGGACGGGAAGAACAGCGGGTCCCAGATGACCAGGTCCGGCTCCCAGTCCTGGGCGAAGCGGACCATCTCGTCGGTGATGCCGACGGCGCCGGGCGCATCCGGATCGGCCGGGTAGTACATGGCGTACGTGGCCACCAGGTAATTGCGGATCATGGGCCAGAGGTTGCTGTCCTCCGGGTCCACGCCCGTCGTACGGGCGATGTCCTCCAGGGCCTGGTGGCCGAAGGTGTCCTGGACGGCGGCGACCAGGTCGATCCCCTCACCGAGGGGAACGGCCGACAGGCCGGCCGCGGTGATCGACGCGACGGTCTCGGGGTGATTGTGCGTGACCACACGGACGTCGTGCCCCGCGCTCTGCAGGGCGGACGCCATCGGCGCCATGATCAGCAGGTGTGAGGTGACCGGTAGGACGGTGAACATGACGCGCATAAGGGTGCTCCTTCGGTTTCCTGGGGTCTCGGGGAGGTGCGGTCCTGCGCGGCCGGCCGCCGGACGGCGGGCCGTTGCCCGGTCACCGGTCCACCGGACCGTCGGCGGCGGGCACCGGAACGTCGGTGGCGGGCGCCGGAACCGACGCGGCCTCGGGGCCTTCCGGGGTCTGCCGCCCGACACCCCGGAGCAGGACGGCCACCGCGACGGCGAGGGCGACGACGAGGGCGCAGCAGACGAGGGCGACGACGTGCAGGCTGCTCACGAAGGCTCCGCGGGAGGCCTCCAGAAGACCGTCGCCGATACGCGCCGGCAGGTCTCCCACCACCGCCACGGCGCCGCCCAGCGAGCCCTGGGCGGCCTCGGCCGCCGCGTCGGGGACCCCGCTGAGGCTGCTGTCGCCGATACGGGAGCTGTAGACGGCGCTGCCGATGCTGCCGAGCAGGGCGAGGCCCAGCGCACCGCCGAGTTCGTTGCCCGTCTCCGTCACGGCGGACGCCGCTCCGGCCTGCTCGGGCGGCGCGGCTCCGACCGCCATGTCGGTGCCGAGTACGCCCATGACGGCCAGGCCCACGAACATCACCACCGTGCCGGTCACCAGCACGGCCAGGCCGGAGCCGTCGACCTGGGTGACGAGGGCGAAACCGACCGCCGCCACGAGGAGTCCGGCGGCCATCACGTAGGCGGGGCGGACGTGCCGCACGAGGCTGGGGGTCAGCAGTGCCGCGGGGATGCCCGCGATGGTCATCGGCAGCGTCCACAGGCCGGCTTCCAGCGGGGAGAGCCCCACGACCAGCTGGAGGTACTGCGCGGCGAAGAAGCTGAGGCCCATCATGACACCGGTGTTCACGGTCAGCGCCACCAGCGCGACGCTGAACCGGGCGTTGTTGAACAGGCGCAGGTCGAGCAGGGGGTCACGGGACGAACGCTGCCTGCGTACGAAGGCCCAGCCGACCAGGGCACCGACGACCACCAGACCCACGGCGGCCGGCCCGACACCGTGCTCGGCGGCCTGCTTGACGCCGTAGACCACCGAGAGCACTGCCACCAGCGACAGCACCGCGCTGGTGATGTCCAGCGGTCCCGTCGCCTCCTCACTGCGGTACTCGGGGAGCAGCTTGGGGCCGAGGACCAGCAGAAGGAGCATCACCGGCACGCCCATGAGGAAGACCGCACCCCACCAGAAGGCGTCCAGCAGCACACCGCCGACCAGCGGGCCCAGGGTCCCACCGACCATGAAGCTGGTCATCCACACGCCGATGGCGCGGGAACGCTCGACGTCGTCGTGGAACATGTTGCGGATGAGCGCCATGGTCGACGGCATCAGCGTCGCACCGGCGACACCCAGGATTCCGCGCGTCACGATCAGCATCTCGGCACTGGTGGAGAAGGCCGCCAGTACCGACGCCACGCCGAAGGCCGCGGCACCGGCCAGCAGCAGACGGCGACGGCCGATGCGGTCTCCCAGCGTTCCGGCCGTGACGAGCCAGCCGGCGATCATGAATCCGTAGATGTCGACGATCCAGAGCAGCTGTGTGCTGGTCGGACTGAGATCCTCGCTCAGGTCCGGCACAGCGAGGTGCAGCACCGTCAGGTCCATCGAGACGAGCAGGGTCGGCAGGGCGAGCATGGCCAGCCCGATCCACTCCCGCTTGCCCGCCTTGGGCGGAGCTTGCACTTCCATGGCGAAGTCTTCCTCTCTCACACGCGGATGGCGGCCCGGTGAAGGTCGCCGCCAGGCACGCTAGAACCTCAACTCGTGTTGAGGTCAAGTTCTGGAGCTGGTGAGCAGGGCTTTTACGAGCCGTTCCGGGGGGTGCCGAACCAGCCGTTCAGCGCGGTGGTGAGCTCGCCCGCTCCCGGTCCCGTCCACACCACGTGGCCGTCGGGGCGCAGCAGTACGGCCGCGGTGCCGGCGAAGGGGTCGTAGGGAGGCAGATCGTGGGGGGTGGCGGTGACGACGTCGACGCGGTCGCTCCAGCCCGCGGCGGTCCGGCGCAGCGCGGCGTCGTCCGCGAGGTCGATGAGTACGCCCCGGGCCCCGTGCAGCAGTTGGGCGACGGTCGTCTTGCCGGGCCGGCCGGAACCGGTCGTGTCCCGCGTGGTGATCAGCTCGATGTCGGGCATGCGCAGGCCGAGCGCCGGATGGTCGCCCGGGCTGACGTCGTACCGGATGTCCAGGCCGCTGGCCTTGCCGATGAGGTGGCGGTTGACCTCGTCGAACCGTATGAGATCCGTCATCACGTCACGCAGCGGCTGCATTTCCCGGCCGCCGAAGAACAGCAGCCCCTGGGCGCGGGTCTGGGTCAGCAACTGCTGCCCCACGGGGAACCGTTCGCTGTGGTAACTGTCCAACAGCCAATTGCTTCGAAAGCGTGGACGGAGAAAATGTCATGACGGTCGTGCAGTGGCGCGGGGAGGATTCCTGGGACCGGTTCTTCCGCTCCTGTCAGCCGTTCGTGATCCCCGGCGTCGAGACGGCGGACGACACCCGCCGGCTCAGGCCGGAGCTGTACCGCCGCTACCGCGGCCAGGTGGCCGGGGAGGAGGGAGAGGCGGTCTGTGTCGTGGTCCCCATCTTCGACGTGGACGGCCCCGAAAGGCAGCGGCGGGCCGTCGACACGCTGCTCGACGGCCCGCTGAACGCGCGTTTTCCCGGGCTCAGGGCCATGCACTTCCTGCTCAGCGACGACGGCAGCCGGGTACTGAACTACGCGGAGTGGACCAGCCAGACGGCCCACGAGGAGTTCCTGCGCAGCGAGATGTCCCGTGACGCCTTCGAAGCCCTGAAGTCGCTCGCGGGGGTACGGGGCCTCGCCGGCAAGCGGTACCTCCTGCACGAACGGCACACCGGGCCGGTCGGCTGACGCGCCGACCCGGACCGGCCGGCGCGCGGTGAGGAGCCGGCGGCGGCACGTGCCCCCGCCGGCCCGCCGCCGCTGTCAGCGCTCGGCCGGCGTGAAGAACGCCGCGAGCGGCTCGGGGATGGCACCGGCCCCGATGGCCGCTCCGACCAGCTTCTCGACGAGCGAGGTGAGTTCCGCGACGCCGTCCTGGCCGAGGTGCAGATACGGCGCCGCGTCGGCGCGGTCCGTCTCCTCCTCCAGGTCGGCCCGCAGTTCCCGTCCCTGCCGGGTCAGCGAACCGTCGGCGGCCATCACGCCCCGTTCACGCAGCCGCTCCTCGGCGGCACTCCAGTCCTCCTCGGTCCAGCCCCGCTTGGTCATCACGATCTCGCGGGGCATCCCCTCCTCGCTCGCGCAGTGCGACACCAGGGACTCGAGGCCGTCCAGGCCCCTCGCCCGCAGCACCGCGACATGGCTGTCCCCGCGGTGCTCGCGCAGCAGAGTCGCCCCGTACCACAGGGCGAGATGAGGCGCCGGGGGGACGGGCAGATCGGCATGGGCCGCGTACAGCGGGCGCCCGGGACGCTGCGCGCCCCCGATGGCGCGGAGCACCAGCCGGGCAGCCTCCTCCACCGGCCGGGAGCGAAGTACGTCCGGGCCCAGCGTCCGGTGCAGCGTGGAGTCGGCGGCGGCCAGACGCGCCTCCCACACTTCCCGAGGTGACACCAGGTCCCAGACCGCCGGGAGATGGCGGGCCACCAGCTCGTAACGGAAGCCGTAGAAGGCGGCGGTGACCACCCCGGGGCCGACCCGGCCGAGTGCCGCGGCACGGCCGGCGATGTAGCAGGCCATCGGATCCCCCACTCCGTGGCCGGCCAGTTCCTTGTCGAGATCGGGGCTGAAGTACAGAAGGGAGTGGAAGGTGTTGAGCGCGCTCTGGCAGTGCCGTGCGGCGTGTCCGGGGGACGATGACATCGGTGGCTCCTCGGAAGGTGCGGGGCGAGTGGGTGACGGGTGGATCGTGTGGGGACGGCGGCTCCGGCGGGCGGGGCGGCGCGGGCGGGTCAATCGAGGTCGGCCGGTCCTGCTCCCGCCGTCCATACGACGTGGAACGACCAGCTCGCGAAACGCCAGCCGCCCGCCGTCCGCACCGCCTGGCCCGCGTAGTAGCCGCCCACCTGGAACAGCGGGCCCGGATCCCGCGACGCCCTCTCCCGCGTCTCCGCCCGGTGCACGTGCGTGGCGATCATCTGGAAACGCACGTCGGCCCGGTCGCCGTCCAGGGCGATCGCATGGTTGGAGCTGAGGTGGTGCGTCGCGCTGAACTTCTGTTTGGCCGCGTCGTGAAACGCGGCGAGGCCGGCCAGGCCGTGCCGCTTCCCGATCGGGAACGCGAGCCGGCAGTCGTCCGTGAAGACCGACCGGGGCCAGTCGGAAGCGGTTCCGGGCTCGTCCTGGGCGTCGAGGAGAAGGGCGTAGCGGTCGATCAGTTCCGATATCGCCGCCCGGTCGAAAAGCTCGTCGAGCCCCTGCCGGGACTCCGTCCCGCCGGTCTTCGTTCCCCTCGGTCTCATCGCCGTCCTCCAGGTGGTGTACGTCCGCCGCCCACGCGGCGGGCGGCCGCCGACGGGGAGTCCGCGTACGGCGTCACGGCGCGACGCTCCGCCGGCCGCTCACGGCCCGCGCTCCGCGCACGCGCTCGGGGCGGTCCCACCGGGCCGGCACCGTACGCGGAATCCCGGGCGCGCCGGGCACCGCCGGTGAGCGGTCGAGGAGTACGGCCGGTCCCACGCGGTCCGGTCCGCCCTTCACCACTGGGCGGATCTGCTCCATGGAGTGTTCGTCGGTACTCATCGCCATCCTGTTCGTCGGAGGAGCGGAGGCACTCCGCCCCCGGTGCCGGGCGTGGTGTCAGTGCGGTGGAGGGCGACGTTCGCCGCCCCCTCCGTGGCAGCGGGGTCCGGGCCGCTGCGCGCGGAGTCCTTGATCCGGTGGAGCTCCTCGGTCCGGGACCGGATCGTTCCCTGTGCTGCGGACATGGGCTTCCGTCCTCCGCCGGGCCGATGGGCCGAGGTGTCAGGCACCGGCGTACGCGGGGGCGAACGAACTGATGGTGGAAGCCAGTTGGCGGGCGCTTCCGGTCGAATGCACCCTGGCGGCGGGCAGGGCGCGGCGGATGAGGCCGCCGAGCAGACAGCCCGGGCCGACCTCCACGAAGCGGTCCGCACCCGTGGCGGCCAGTGCCTCGACGGCGTCGCTCCAGCGCACCGAGCGGGTGAGCTCGCCGCGCAGAGTCGCGGCCGCCTCGGCGCCGGACGTCAGCCACTGTCCCGTCGCGCCGGACATCAGCGGACGGTCCGGGTCGTGGAACTCGGCCGTCGCCAGTGCGTCGGCGTACTCCTCCTCGATGTCCCGCAGCAGGCTGGAGTGGAAGGCACCGCCCGGCGTCAGCCGGAGGACCCGCGCGGCCCCCGCCCGCCGGGCGGCACGCGTCACGTGTTCCACGGCCGCGTCCTCGCCGGACACGACGTTCCCCCCCGGACCGTAGTGGCCCGTGACCTCCACGACGCGGGCGGTGGCCGCCGAGGCCGCGGCGCACAGCCGCTGGACCCGGAACCGGTCGAGGCCCAGGACGGCGGCGGTGGAACCGGGCACGCGGTCGTCGACGGACGCCATCAGCTCACCGCGCAGCCGCACGAGTCGCAGCGCCTCGGTCCACTCCAGGACACCCGTCGCGGTGAGCGCCGTGTAGTGACCCAGGCTGTGACCCGCCACCGCGCGGGGCTCCACGCCGTACGAGCGCAGCACCTCCAGCGTCATCAGGCTGGTCAGGAAGACCGCCGGCTGGGCGATCGGCGGATCGTCGAGGTCCCGGGCCGGACCGCGCAGGCACAGCTGCGACAGGGGGAGCCCCAGCACCGCGTCGGCGACGGAGTGGTAGCGGCCGGCCAGCTCGGGGTGCAGGGCGAGCAGTTCCGCGCTCATTCCGGGGCGCTGCGCTCCCTGGCCGGGGAAGACGAAGGCGGCGGTGCGGTTCATGACGGTCATGTCCTTTGTGTCGGTCGGAGGTGGGAACGGTTCTGCGTCCGGCAGCCCTCACCGTCCCGGGCCCGTAGCCGCTCCCCGCCCACCCGCCGGCCGGCGGACGCGGACGACTGCGGAGCCGAACCGCGCACAGTGGCGGCGGTGTGGGCGGCGGGGCACGGAACGTCCAGTACCGCCAGCCGTAGGGGTGCCGGGTTCCGTGCGCCGTACCGCGCCCCGGCCACGGTCCCGGACGAACCGCACGGCCCGCGGGGACACCAGCGGCCAACGGGTGAGCAGTCGGCGCGGCGCCCCGCGGGCGGCGCGTCCTGCGGCTCGACGGCACGGTCGAAGGCCGGCGACCCGGCCGTCCGCTCCACGGCTTCAGGGGTGCCGGAGACCGGGCTGCCGCCGTGCGTGATGCCCGGCGCGACGCTGTTGACCGTGCTCCCCCCGTGGGCCCCGGTGCTTCGCGAAGCGCGGGGCGACCCGCTTGTCCTGCCCCGGCATGTCCTTCTTCTCCACGGACAGACGGTGTTCCAGAACGCGACGAGGCCCTCGTCGGGACACCGGTTCGAAGGTGTACCCGGACGACGGCTCCACGGGGGCGGCGGACGGGGTCAGGCCCTCGCGCATGGTCGGGACGGTGTTGACCACATCCACCGGAGCGGTCCCGGAGCAGAGTCCGCCGATCATGGTCTTGGGGGCGGTGCCGCGCCCCGGGAACGGAACGGGGTGAGGGGGATGATGTCCCGGGCCGCTGTCCGTCCTTCGCTCAGCAGACTCCAGAAGTTCTTGACGCCCGTACCGCCCGGCGCCGGCACCCCCGCTCCGGTGGTCACTGCGCGACGGTCCACGGCTGGTGGCCTCCCTTCGTGCCGGTGCGACGGCGTGTCATCGTGCGGCCGTCCAGTTGTGGAATCGGGTCGCCGTCGCACCGGCCGGGAACCACCAGGTGAGCGGGTCGTGCCGAAGACCTCCACCGTGCGGGCGGTGAAGCCGAATCCGCGGGATTCCCCGCTGCGTTCCGCCAGGCGCTCGAGGACGACGACGTCGACTCCCGCGAGTCGCGTCCGCCGGCCGGCCCCGTACCCGCGACCACCACTGCAGCGTCCATATACCTCTCCTCGGCCATCGCACGGTTTCCTTCGCAAGGGGCGGATCGTCGGCGTACCTGTGGTCGTGCCCGCGGATGTCCCCGGCTCTGGAAGAGCGGCGAAGACCGGTGATCAGCCTCTTCCGCGGGAAGGTGGTCTTCAAGGGAGCCCGGTGCAGATGACCGTGACGTTTGGTCATGTATGCGCATCTGTTGAACGGCCGGGAGAGAGAAAGGTCAGAGGAACGTCAAATCAGCTCGGAGGGCTCGGGGTGCTCGGGGTACTCGGAGGGAAAGGGCCGGGCCGGTCCGGAGGGACCGCCCGTGCGGCCGGACGGGAGTCCGAACCTTTTCCAAGCTGTTGAGGGTGTCGGAGCAGCTCTGCCCGTTCCCGGTCCACGGACGGAGTCTCTCCGGGCTGCGGACCGCCCGGACGCGAGCAGTGAGGCCGCCGGCGAGGCTGGACTCCGCCACGCTCACGGTGACGCCGGCGTGCTGGGCGACCGGCCGGGCCGGGGCCAGGTGCGTCCGATCCGCAGCCGGCGGCGGTCCCGAACCCGGCGGCGAGCGGGGCGCGGGGGTGGCCGCAGCGCAGGCGGGCCGGCGTGACCAGGACCTGCCGTCCGTGCCGTCCGGCCACGAGACGCCGCCGACGCATCCCGAACTCACGCCGTCGTACGGTGAGTTGCCTGTCTGGATCGGTCGAGGAGGGATGGGAAAGCGCGCGAAGCCCCCGGGAGACGCGGTGATCCCGGTCAAGAATCCGTCCACCAGGAGTTTCGCCACCCGTACAGCCCACTGCCGGCAATGACCCGCCGTCGTCAGTCCGGAAAGGGCTCCATGCGCCGGATCCGGGCTGTGCGGCGGAAACGGCCGGAAAGCCGGAAGGGGGTGTTTACGGCTGCCCCAGCCGGAATCCGACCCCCCGGACCGTAATGATCCAGTCGTTGCAGCCGAGTTTGTTCCGGAGGCTGCTGACATGTGTGTCGATGGTCCGCCCCGGGCGCGACCAGGAGTCTTCCCACACCAGGGTCATCAGCTGCCTGCGCGAGACCACGGTGCCCGGATGTGAGGCCAGGAGGTGGAGCAGGCCGAATTCCTTGCGGGTCAATTCCATCTGCCGGCCTTGTACGGCGACCTCCCGGGTGCCCGCGTCGATACGGAGCTGGCCGTGGGTGATCACGCTTTGGAGCGACTGCCGCGGCCGGGCCCGGCGCATCACCGCTTCGATACGGGCCATGAGTTCGCGGAAGCCGTAGGGCTTGACCAGGTAGTCGTCCGCTCCCGCCTGGAGCCCCAGCACCCTGTCGAGTTCGCTGTCGCGGGCCGTTACGGCGATGAGTGGCGTCGCCCCGGCGCTGCGGATGCTGCGGCAGACCTCCAGGCCGTCCAGGTCCGGCAGATCGAGGTCGAGAAGCAGCAGGTCGGCGCTTCGGTAGGCTCGCAGGGCCTCGGCTCCGGTGCCGACGCTGCCGGCCGAGTGCCCGTGGCGGCGCAGCCCCTGGATGAGGGAGTCGGCGGAGGAGACGTCGCTCTCGACGACCAGGACTTTCAGGGCGTCGGTCCCTGCGGTTCCCGGCGGCGGGGGCCGCATGTCGTGCTGCCGCTGGACCGGGTGCCGGCCGGCGTGGTGGTCTCGCGGTATGTGTGGTTCCAGAAGGTCCGTGGTCTGCCGCTTCATCTGGTGCTCCCCTGCACGCTTGAAGGATGGGAACTCACGAGTGGACCGGTCTCCGCCAATTTATAAACCGGGGAGCTGGTTTGTCAAAAACTTTCGATGCACGTCAGTTTTTCTGAATCACTGCATGCTTCGATTTAACGCATAGCAGTATAAAACTGCCGCAAATTATCCGATGCTGGGGTCATTCCAGCCGCCGGGGGCACCGATGATCCACTGGCGACATAAAGACTTGACTCTCCGGCTGGAAAGAAAACCGGCATGCTGGTTTGATACGTGTATGGAGTCTTCCCGAACCCTTTCAGTGGTCCTGCGCACCTCGCCCCGCACCGCAGCGGAACGTTCCGTTGCCGCGGCCGGGACGAGAGACGGGAGCCGAGGGTGACCAGACAGGAAAGGTCCGAGCGCACCCGGAACGCCCTGATTCACTCTGCGGCCGGCCTCTTCGACCGGCACGGCTACGTCCAGGCCTGCCTGAGTGAGATCAGCGCGGGAGCGGGAGTGAGCTCCGGCGCTCTGCACTTCCACTTCAGGAACAAGGCGGCACTGGCCGACGCGGTGGAGTGGAGCGCCTCCCGGTGCCTGCGCCGAGCCGCGCAGCGGGTGCACCACGGGGAGGGCGACGCGCTCCAGGCGCTCACGGACATCTCGCACGTCTTCGCCATGCTGCTCCGTGAGGACGTGGTCGTCCGCGCCGGGGTCCGGCTCAACGGCGAAACGGACAGGGTCTCCGGCATGGATCTGCGCAGGGAATGGCAGCACTGCGTGCAGCGTCTGCTGACGCGGGCAGTGGACGAGGGAACCTTCCGGCCGGAGATGCCGCTGAGCTGTCTCGCCTCGGTCGTGGTGGCGGCCAGTACGGGCTTCGAAGTCCTCGGCAGGGCCAACAACGTGTGGCTGTCCCGTTCCTCGGTCACCACGTTCTGGCAGTTCATGCTGCCGAGGATGGCCGCAGAACACGCCCTGCCCGCCGTGAACCCCGCGGGCAGGGACGACGCTGTCCACTTCTCGCTCATGGCCCCGGCGTGCGGAGCGGGCTCACCGTCCTCCCTCTGAGCAGGCGCCGCCGGACCGGCCCCTTCCGCCGGGCGCCGCCGTCCGCCCGCCCCATGACGAGTACCCACTCGAAACCCTGCGAGGAGCCGTGGAGTTCCCACGCCTGGCTGTGACGTGGTGATTTCACCCGGCGCGCCCGGAAGACGCACAGCTCCACGCCCGCGGTCCGCGAGGGAACGCGCGCCGGCCGCGGTCCGCGCGTCACCGGCCCCGATACGTCACCGCTTCGATGCCGCAGGCGGGGCGTCGGTGCCCGGTACGGCGCCGTACTTTCAGAAGACGGCCTCCCGAGGCCCCGCGAACCGGCCGGCCCGGCCCGGCGGCATGCCCGCCCGGCGACCGCTGCGCGCGGCAGGGGATCCGGGGGCGAGGGGCGCCACGTTCCCCGCCGTCTCCCCCGGTGTCCACGGGCGGCCGGCGGACGACGGGGCGCGTACCGCCGTCCGTACGGCTGGGGAAGCGGCCGGCGGGCCGGTCGCGCAGGCGGCGTGCGGTGCGGTCCGTCCTCTTCGGCGGGAGCGACGTGCGAGGCGTTCGGGACGGCCCTGGCAGCCGCACCCTGATGTCGGATTCCTGCCAGCCGCGGGTGTGCGGTGTGCCCGATGCTTGAGCCATGCACACCGACACCGAGCGTTGCGTACGCGCCGTGCGGTCCAAGGACTCGCGCTTCGACGGCTGGTTCTTCACCGCGGTCCTGACCACCCGGATCTACTGCCGCCCCAGCTGTCCGGTCGTGCCGCCCAAGGTCGAGAACATGACCTTCTACCCGAGCGCGGCCGCCTGCCAGCAGGCCGGATTCCGGGCCTGCAAGCGCTGTCGGCCGGACACCACCCCCGGCTCCCCGCAGTGGAACGCCCGCGCCGATGCCGTCGCCCGCGCGATGCGTCTGATCGGCGACGGCGTCGTCGACCGCGAGGGCGTGCCGGGGCTCGCCGCCCGGCTCGGCTACAGCACCCGCCAGATCGAGCGGCAGCTGCTGGCCGAGCTGGGCGCCGGACCGCTCGCCCTCGCCCGGGCCCAGCGCGCCCAGACCGCCCGCCTGCTCATCGAGACGACCCCGCTGCCCATGGCGGACGTCGCCTTCGCCGCCGGGTTCTCGTCGGTACGTACGTTCAACGACACCGTCCGCGAGGTCTTCGCGTTCTCACCCGGCGAGCTGCGCAGCCGCGGTCACAAGCAGCCGCAGACCCCCGGCGTGATCTCCCTGCGCCTGCCGTTCCGCGCCCCGCTCAACCCCACCAACCTCTTCGGCCACCTCGCCGCGACCGCCGTGCCCGGCGTCGAGGAATGGCGCGACGGCGCCTACCGGCGCACGCTCGCCCTCCCGTACGGGCACGGCATCGTGACCCTCACCCCGCGCCCCGACCACATCGGCTGCCTGCTCTCGCTCACCGACCTGCGTGACCTGACCATCGCCATCAGCCGCTGCCGCCGCCTGCTCGACCTCGACGCCGACCCGGTCGCCGTCGACGACCAGCTGCGCACCGACCCCCTGCTCGCCCCGCTCGTCGACAAGGCCCCGGGACGCCGGGTGCCGCGTACGACCGACGCGGCGGAGTTCGCGGTACGCGCGGTGCTCGGCCAGCAGGTCTCGACGGCCGCCGCCCGCACCCACGCGGCCCGCCTGGTCACCGCGCACGGCACCCCGGTCGACGATCCGGCCGGCGGTCTCACCCGTCTCTTCCCGGACCCGGCCGCGCTCGCCGGCCTCGACCCCGAGTCGCTGGCCCTGCCGCGCAACCGCCGCACCACCCTGACGACGCTGGTCTCCTCGCTCGCCGACGGCACGCTGAAGCTCGGCATCGACAGCGACTGGGAGCAGGCCCGCGCCCAGCTCAGGGCGCTGCCCGGCTTCGGGCCCTGGACGGTCGAGGTGATCGCGATGCGCGCGCTCGGAGACCCCGACGCGTTCCTGCCCACCGACCTCGGGATCCGGCGGGCCGCGCAGGAGCTGGGCCTGCCGTCCACACCGGCGGCGTTCACGGCGCGGGCGGCCGCCTGGCGGCCGTGGCGGGCGTACGCCGTCCAGTACCTGTGGGCCACCGACGACCATCCCATCAACAACCTCCCGGTATGAGGAGCACGGCCATGAAGCAGCACCGCGTTGTCGACAGCCCGTACGGCCCCCTGACGCTGGTCGCCACCGGCGGCAGGCTGTCGGGGCTCTACATGACCGGGCAGCGCCACCGGCCGCCGGAGGAGTCCTTCGGCGACCGGACCCAGGGGATCCTCGGGGAAGCCGTCCGTCAGCTCGACGCCTACTTCGCGGGCGAGCTGAAGGAGTTCGATCTGGAACCGGCCCTGGACGGCACGCCGTTCCAGCGCGGCGTCTGGGCCCAGCTCCAGCGGATCCCGTACGGCGAGACCTGGACGTACGGCGAACTGGCCGAGCGCCTCGGCAACCCGGCCGCCTCCCGCGCGGTCGGCCTCGCCAACGGCAAGAACCCGGTCGGCATCGTCGTCCCGTGCCACCGCGTCGTCGGCGCCTCGGGCAGTCTCACCGGCTACGGCGGCGGCCTGGACCGCAAGCGCAGGCTGCTGGCGTTCGAGGCGGGCGGGGCGGGAGCCGAGGACCAGCTGTTCCAGGACTCGCCCCGCCCCGCGACCTGGTCCCGCCCTACGGCCCGGTCCTGCCCGCGGTCTGGCCGGCGATCGGCGTGAAGGGGGTCGGGGGCCGGCCCGTCCACCGGTGCAGGACCGCCCGGGCCGTCTGCTTCGTCACGCCGTCCTCCACCACCGTGCCCGCCTCGGTGAGGTAGAAGCGGCCGTCGCCGAGCGAGACCAGACCGTACTGGCCACTGGACTCCCAGCCGTAGACGCCGGAGGGCTCGTGGTGCAGCCCCCGGCGGAGCAGCGGCAGGTGCCAGCCGTTCGTGGGCTCCGGCTGGCCGGTGACCCTCCCGTAGGACGGCCGCTTCGAGCCGTCGGCGACGAAGAGCGAGTAGTTCGGGAACTGCGGCTTCGCGCCCTTGTAGACGGCCATCAGCCAGTTGCCCGTGTACGCGTCGTACTCCAGGTTCTGCACGCCGTACCGGGTGTTGCCGGTGCGCACGAAGTACTTGCCGTCGACGCGCGGGGGGCCACTGGTGTGCGGGGCGCTCTCGGGCAGCGGACGCTCGTACGTGCGCCACTTGCTCACGTCGTACTGGAGCAGGACCTGGTGGTCGTTGTCCTGCCGCTTGACGTTCGAGTAGATGCCGTACGCGACGGTCAGGACGTGCTTGCCGGACTTGGCCCGGCCGCCCCGGTCCAGCTCGGGCCCGAAGGCCACTCCGTCGATCCCGCTGCACCCGTACCGGTGGTCGGGGGTGTTCGCGGTGTCGCCGTCGAACTTCCCGTCGCCGTCCATGTCGGCCGTGTAGTCGTCCACGACCTCCTGGAGATGGACCGTCGACACGACGCCACTGGTGTGCGCGTCCATGCCCATGCGGTTGATCCGGTCCACGTCGAGGACCGCGATGTAGAAGGCCTTCGCCGCCTTGTACTCCAGCGAACCGTAGACCCGGCCGTCCCTCTCGTTGAAGTCCAGGTCGCCGAGATGCCCGGTGAACCCGGACACGGAGCCCACCGGATCGCCGCGCAGATCGGTCTTGACGAGGAGGTTGGTGAAGGAGAAGTACACGAACCCCTTGCGACGGTCCACCGCCACGCCCTGCACGTGTCCGGCCTTCCAGGCACCGCCCCTTATCTCGGAGGGCAGGTGCCTCGCCTTGGCCGACCGGTCCGCCGCCGCGGACGCGGGGGGCTCCGCCGCACCGGCCGCGAGGGTGCCCTGGGCCACAAGGGCCCCGGCGGCGAGGGCAGTCAGGACTCCGCCAACGAATGGACGCATGAGGCTCTCCGGGTCTCGTCGAGGACTGAAGCGGGCTGGGGCGGGCTGGAGCGGAAGAAGGAGCGAGGGAGCGGGGGAGCGGGCGATGCCGGTCATGCTGGGCGGCGTTGTGGGCCACTCGGTGCACTCCGGTGCAACACCGGGTGAAGGCGCCGAGGCAACAGACCGTAGAGGGCACCGGCGTTGGCGGACAGGCCCGATTCAGCCGAGCGCCAGCCGGGCCGTACGGTCCGCCAGTTCGCTGATCCGCACCCCGTCGAAACCGAACACCGCGCTGCGCACCGTGTCCTCCAGCGGCCGGGTCCACTGCGGTCCGATCCCGGCCGCCCCGCACAGCACCCCGGCCACCGAGCCCGCCGTCGCGCCGTTGGAGTCGGTGTCCAGGCCGCCGCGCACGGTGAGCGTGACGGTCCGGGTGAAGTCGCCGTCGCCGTACAGCAGTCCGGCCGTGATGACGGCGGCGTTCGGGACGGTGTGGATCCAGCCGAGGCCGCCGGTCTCCTCCTCCATCTCGGCGAGCGTGTCCTCCCAGGCGACTCCGGCCGCGTGCAGGGCGGCGGTGTGACGGACCGTACGGGCGAGACGGCTGCTCGCGGGCACGCGCTCCAGCGCCGCCTCCAACGCGGCGCGCGGCCCCGGCGCGGTGAACGCGGCGGCGATCAGCGCCGCCGCCCACATCGCGCCGTACACGCCGTTGCCGGTGTGCGAGAGCACGGCGTCGCGGCGGGCGAGCGCGGCCGCCCGGTTCGGGTCGCCGGGGTTGGTCCAGCCGAAGATGTCGGCGCGGATGAGGGCACCGATCCACTCCTGGTACGGATTCTCGTAGGTGGCCGTCAGCGGCGGCCTGAGGCCGTTCGCGAGATTGCGGTACGCCGCCCGCTCGGCGGTGAAGGTCTGCAGATACGGCAGCCGCAGCAACCACAGCTCACCGACCTCCTCGGTGGTGAACGCGAAGCCGTGGGTCTCCAGGAGGTGCAGCCCGAGGATCGCGTAGTCGACGTCGTCGTCCCGGCAGCTGCCGCTGATCCTGCCGCGCACGCAGTGCGGCCATTCCGGGCGCAGTTCGAAGCCGGCCGCGGCCGGCGGGGGTTCGGGCAGGTAGTCGGTGAGGGGGAGCGCGCCGGTGAGCCGCAGGTAGCGGTCGATGCGTGCTCGTGTCCAGTGGTCGCCGCGCTCCACGGGCTTGCCGAGCATGTTGCCGGCGATTCGGCCCAGCCAGCCGCCGAGAATCCGGTCGGCGGTGTGCGTGCGGTGTGGCGTCATGCGTCGGCTCTACCCACTTCCCGTGGTCGAGCATGGGGCATTTATAGGTATTTCACCGGTATGCGAGAAGAGTGGAACGCGGTGCGGAGCGCCGTGCGCACACGGGCGGCCCTCTGGCGGCGCTCCGGCCGGCCGGAGCCGCCGCCGTCCGGGTGAAGGCCGTCCGATCGTTTTGCTGCGCATGACGCACCACTATGGGCGCCAAAAGATGACAAATCAGGTTGACGCGCCGTACGGGAGGCCGGGCCGTGACGGGTGCCCATGGGCACGGGGCCCTTCCTGCGGATAGGGTCGGGGCGGCGCGACTGCCTGTTCGAAAGCAAGGGATAGCAAGGTGACGGACGGAGCAGTAACTGAGACCGCCCGCGTGCTCGTCGCGGCGGACAAGTTCAAGGGCTCGCTCACGGCCGTGCAGGTCGCGGAGCGGGTGACGGCCGGGCTGCGGCGGGTTGTCCCCGACGTCGTCGTCGAGGCCTTGCCCGTCGCCGACGGCGGCGACGGCACGGTGGCCGCGGCGGTGGCGGCCGGATTCGAGCGCCGGGAGGTACGGGTCACCGGACCGCTCGGCGAACAGCTCACGGCGGCGTTCGCGCTGCGCGACGGCACCGCCGTGGTCGAAATGGCGGAGGCCTCGGGCCTCCAGCACCTCCCCGAGGGCGTGTTCGCACCGCTCACCGCGACGACGTACGGCTCCGGCGAACTGCTGCGCGCCGCACTCGACGCGGGCGCCCGCACGATCGTCTTCGGCGTCGGCGGCAGCGCCACCACCGACGGCGGCGCGGGCATGCTGGCCGCGCTCGGCGCGCGCTTCCTGGACGCGGCGGGCGAGCCCGTCGGCCCCGGCGGCGGTGGCCTGCGCGCCCTCGCGACAGCCGACCTGTCCGGCCTGGATCCGCGTCTCGCCGACGTGGACCTCGTCCTCGCCAGCGACGTCGACAACCCGCTGACCGGCCCGAAGGGCGCGGCAGCGGTGTACGGACCGCAGAAGGGCGCCACCGAGGAGGACGTGGCCACCCTCGACGCGGCCCTCGCGCACTACGCGTCCGTACTCGGCCCGGAGCACGAGGACTCGCCCGGCGCGGGCGCGGCCGGCGGCATCGGCTACGGCGCGCTGATCGCCCTCGGCGCGAGCTTCCGGCCCGGCATCGAGGTCATGCTCGACGTCCTGGGCTTCGCCCCCGCCCTGGAACGGGCGACCCTGGTCATCACCGGCGAGGGCTCCCTCGACGCGCAGACCCTGCACGGCAAGGCGCCGGCGGGTGTGGCGGCGGCGGCACGCGCCAAGAACGTCGAGGTCATCGCGGTCTGCGGCCGTCTGGCCCTCCCCCCGGAGGTCCTCGGCGCGGCGGGCATCCGCCGCGCGTACGCCCTGGCCGACCTGGAGCCGGACCCGGCCCGCTCCATGGCGCAGGCGGGCCCGCTGCTGGAACGCGTGGCGGAGAACATCGCCCGCGACTTCCTGACCTGACGGCCTCCGGTCCCGGGGCTCCGGCCCCGGGACCGGGATCCCGGGCGCTCGGGATCCGGCCCTGCGGGGCTGTTTCCCGCCCCGCCTCGAACCACTCCGCCTCGAACCACTCCGCTCCGAACCGGGCTCTGCCCCCGTTCCGGTCCTCAGGCGCCGGGCATCGGCGGCCCGGGTGAGGTGCGGCGCCTGCCGTGCCGCACGCGATGCCCCGCCGGGCGGCGTACGGCTCGCCGGCGAAGAAGCCCCGGCCCGGAATGCAGGCTAGAGCTGCCGGAGATGGTCGCGCAGTCCGCGGGCGACCTGCGCCATGAGGGCGTCGGCGCCCGGCTGGGTGCTCGCCGGAACGAGCGACTCGGTCAGGACGGCGACGGCGAAGGCCTGACCGTCGGAGTGCTCGACGACACCGACTTCGTGGCGGAGGTTGAGGAGGGTGCCGGTCTTGGAGGACCACGTGGTGGCGTCGGAGCTGAAGTCCGGGGCGAGCCGGTGCCGGAGCAGGTTGTGGGCCATGAGACCGCGCACGCGCCCGGCCGTTTCCGGGGGGACCGCCGACGGCGTCCACAGGGCTTGGAGCAGTTCGACCCAGGCGCGTGCGCTGCCGGTGTTGGCGCGGGTGGTGTCGAGCTGCGGCACCCGGTGGCCGCGGCCGCTGGTGCCGGCGTCGATGGCGAGGGCGTGGGCGAGATGGGCCTGGTCGGCGTCGAAGCGTTCCACTGGGGTGTCGGACAGCTCACGCATGCTGTGCCGGACGGTGATACCGCGCAGGCCGAGCTCGTGGAGGACGCCGGCGACCCGGTCGGGCGGAGTGAGGCCGAACAGCGCGTCGGCGGCCGTTCCGTCGCTCACGCAGGTGCTCAGGTAGAGCAGGTCGTCGACCGCGATCCGGGCGGGGTGGCGGAACCGGCTCAGCCCGGTGGGACCGGGCGTGGTGATCCGCCCGGGCCGTACGTCGAGCATCGTCGCCCCGTCGAGCTCGCCCCGCCGGATGCGCTCCGCCGTCGCCAGCGCGAGCGGGACCTTGACCAGCGAAGCGGAGGGCAGCTGCGTGTCCGGCTCGATCCCCAGCTCTTCCCCCGTGTGCAGGTCCCGTACGAGCAGGCAGCCGTGCAGCCCGCCGTCGTGCAGCTGCCGTCTCATGTCGTGGAGCAGTGCCTCGGTGCTCACGCCGCCGCATCTCCCGCGGTGCCCGCGCCGAGGCAGCGGGCGATGGCGTCGCCCAGGCGTGCCTCGACGTGCTGGGGGTTGCCGCCCGCGGCGACGGCCAGGGCGAACCCCCGGCCGAGCGTGATCTCCCCGATGGGCCGCCAGTTCAGGGCGAGTTCCCCGGCCTGTGCGGGGGAGCACAGCAACAGGTCGTGTGTGCAGAGGACTTCCGCCGCGGCGCTCGTCAGGTCGGCCGCCGCGACGAGCTGTGCGGGCCGCAGGCCCACCGCGTCGCGCAGCCGCGTCAGCGGGTCACGGATGTGCGGTACGTCGTCCTCCGGCTGGATCCAGACACGGCGGGCCGGGCCGGGGGAGGCCCGCCCGATCCGCAGCGTCTCCAGGTAGACGCGCTTCACGCCGGGGTCCTGGGCGCCGGCGAGCCCGAGCGGCACGGACCAGGTGGCCTCGTCCGCGGGCACCGCGAGCAGGGCGGCACGCACCTGCTGCGCGTGGACGAGCTCCATGCGCTGCGCGGGCGCCGCCACACGGAGGTCGAGCGTGACACCGTGCCCCCGCGCCTCGGCGACGAGGCGGGCCAGGCCGGCGGTGGGGCAGATGCCGGGCACCGCGAGCCGCCACGGCTTGCGCTTGGCGGCTCCCGCCTCGTGCAGCAGCACATCGGCCGCCTGCACGAGCTGCCTGGCCGCCGGCAGCATGTCCCGGCCGAAGGGGGTGAGGACGGCCCGCCGCGACGTGCGCTCGAACAACTGCTCATCGAAGCGCTCTTCCAGGGCGGCGACACGGCGGCTGGCCACCGACTGGGACATCCGGGCCGCGGCCGCTCCGACGGTGAAACCGCCGTGCTCGCTGACACTGACAAACGCGCGACACGCTCCCACCAGATCCACAGCCCGCAACTCTATGCCGGATCGGCATGGAACAGTGCGCGGGGGTATTGGACCGCATGGTCGCCCGAGGGCGAGGGTGGTCCCGGCACTCATGACCACGCACCGGGACGGGGCCGTGCCTCTCCGTCCCCTACGCGCCCCGTGTGCGGGGCGATCCGGAGGTTCTGGACCATGCAGCACACCCGTGCCCGGCGCGCCGTTCTCGGTGCCCTCGCCACGCTCGTCCTCGTCCCGCTCGTGGCCTGCGGCCAGGGCGACCCGCCGGCCCCGTCGTCCCCGCCCGCGAAGACGGCGGGGCCCGGTGCGGCCGCGAGCCGGGGGCCGGGCGCGGACGCGAAGCCGTTCACCCGCGACTTCAAGGAACTTGAGCGCAAGTTCGACGCGCGACTGGGCGTCTACGCCGTCGACACCGGCACCGGGCGCGAGATGGCCTACAACGACGGCGAGCGGTTTGCCTACGCCTCCACGTTCAAGGCGCTGGCCGCCGGTGCCGTACTGCGCAAGTACTCCCTGAGCGGCCTGGACCGGGTGATCACGTACTCCAGGGACGACCTGGCCGCCCACTCCCCCGTGACCGGGAAGCACGTCGGGACCGGGATGACCCTGCGCGCGCTGTGCGACGCCGCCGTCCGCTTCAGCGACAACACCGCGGCCAACCTGCTCCTGGACCAACTGGGCGGCCCCCACGGCCTGGACGCCGTACTCGAGGAGATCGGCGACGACGTCACCCGGATGGAGCGCCGCGAGCCGGAGCTGAACCAGTGGGCTCCGGGCGCCACGCGTGACACGAGCACGCCGCGGGCCCTGGCCGACGACCTGCGCGCGTTCGTCCTCGGAGACGTCCTCGGCAAGGGTGAACGCGCGCAGCTCACGAAGTGGCTGCGGACCAACACCACCGGGTCCGAGCTCATCAGGGCCGGGGTGCCCGGGGGCTGGGTGGTCGGTGACAAGACCGGAGCCGGCGGCACCTACGGCACCCGCAACGACATCGCCGTGGTGTGGCCCCCCGACACCGCCCCCATCGTCGTGGCGATCATGTCGAACCGCGGCGAGGAAGACGCCGACTACGACAACGAACTGATCGCGGAAGCGGCATCGGTGGTCGTGGACACGCTGTCGTAACAGGAGGCACGCGCCGCGGGCCGGCGGTCCGCGGACGGCGCGGACGGCCCGTCCGCGCCGTCCGCGTCACGGCTCGTCCATGCGGTCCGCGTCACGCCCCGGACAGCCGGAACGCGTCCAGCGCCAGTGTCATCTCGATCAGGTCCCGCGGCCGGGACAGCGAACGGGACGTCAGCTGCTCAAGTCTGCGCAGCCGGTTGAACACCGTGTTGCGGTGGCAGTACAGCCGCCCCGCCGTCCGCCCCGCCGACCCCTCGCACGACAGCCACGCGTCCAGCGTCTCCAGCAGCACCACCCGGTCCGCCGCGTCCAGTTCCAGCAGCGTGCCGAACACGTCCGCCACCAGCCGTCCCGCCAGCTCCGGCTGACTGACCACCAGGGCCGTCGGCATCCGCTCGTCCAGCCGTACGATCCCGGTCGCGTCCGGCGCACACGTCCGCAGCGCCAGATCCGCCAGCCGCCGGGCCTCGCCCAGCCCGGCGAGACCTTCCACCACCGGACTGATACCGCCCGGCCCGGGGCAGCGCGCGGCGAGGAGCTCCGACAGGGCGGCCAGCGTGGTGTCCTCGCCCAGCGAGACCACGCCCACCTCGCAGTCCGTACGCATCCGCCAGATGAACCGCATCCCGGTCCCCTGGATGCGCCGGTGGAACGGCTCGCGCCCGTCCCGCCGCTCCAGCCGCAGCACCACCACCGCGTACCGTCCCTGTTCCGGCAGGTCGAGACCGGCCGCCGCGCGGGCCGCCAGCCCCGGTGACTCCTTGCCCTCCAACAGCGCGTCGAGGAGCGCCTGCAGCCGTTCGTCCGTACGGTGGCGCAGCTCGGCCTCGGTCGCCCGGTAGGCCTCCGACGCGGTCGCGGTCTCCGCGTCCACCGCAGTGAACACCGTCGACGCGGCCCGCATCAGCACCGTGAGCTTCTCCGGACCGCTCCCTTCCGCGCTCTCCAGCAGCGCGTCCCAGATCAGATAGCCCGCCTGCCGGTAGGAGTGCACCAGCAGCTCCAGCGGAAAACCCTGCTGGGCCCGGCGCCGGCCCGTCCACTCCGCGTACTCCAGATCGCGACGCGGCTGCGACTTCGGCGCGGAGATCGCCTCGATGCCGATCCGCATGGCCTGCTCGGTCTCCTGCCAGTGCTGGTCCTGCGACAGGACCTGCGCGTACAGCGGCGAGTGCGCGTGCAGCTCGCGCATGTGCTGATCCACCAGTTCCGGCAGCCGGTCGAGCAGCGCTGTACATGCCTCGGTCAGCACCGCCCAGTCGTGTCCCGTCCGTGCTCTGCGGCCTCCCATGGGGCGAGAGCGTGCCATGAGCCGGGCTTCCTCCGACAGCCCCTGACACGCGGTGTTGTGCGCGTGCACAACCGGTCGTACGTGTGACTGGTCACCGGCAGCGGTTCGGTCATCACCCGTGGACGGCGGACGCGGCCGGTGCTGAGGTGAGCGCCACCGAACGGCCCGAGGAAGGGGTGCCATGGCCGGCGCCACATTGGAAATACGGGATCTGTCGGCGGGATACGGACCCGTGAGGGCGCTGCGACACGTGTCGCTCACGCTGCCCGAAGGGGCCGTGGTCGCCGTACTGGGCAGCAACGGAGCGGGCAAGTCCACGCTCCTGCGCGCCGTCTCGCGCACGCTGTCGTTCCACGGCGGAGCGGTCACCGCGGGCACGGTCGCCTTCGGCGGCCGGCCGCTGACCGGCCTGCCCCCCGACCGGGTGGTGGCCGCGGGGCTCTGCCAAGTACCGGAAGGGCGCCAGGTCTTCGCGCGGATGACGGTCGCCGACAACCTGCGCGCGGGCGCACTCGGCTCCACCGGCAACCGCGCCGCCCAGGCCGCCGCGCTGCGGCGCGTCCACGAGCTCTTCCCGGTCCTGGCCGAACGCGCCGGGCAGCGCGCCGGACTGCTCTCCGGCGGCGAGCAGCAGATGCTCGCGGTCGCCAGGGCGCTGATGGCCGGACCGAAACTGCTGCTGCTCGACGAGCCCTCGCTCGGCCTCGCCCCGCTGATGGCACAGCGGATCGCCGAGACGATCACCGAGATCAACGCGCAGGGCACGGCCGTACTGCTCGTCGAACAGAACGCCGCCATCGCGCTGCGCCTCGCCTCGCACGCGTACGTCCTCGACGTGGGCGAGGTCGTGCTGTCGGGGCCCGCCGGTGAACTCGCCGCCTCCGACGAGGTACGCCGCCGCTACCTCGGCGTCGTCGACGAGGCGGCCGCGGCCGACGCCTCCCGGGCCGTGGCGGCCCACCGCACCCTCAGCGTCTGGGAGGGGAGATGAGCACCGAGGCCCCGACGCTGGAAGTACGGGACCTGACCGTGCGGTTCGCCGGCCTGACCGCACTGGACGCGGTCGGTTTCACCGTACGGCCGGGAACCGTGCACGCCGTCATCGGACCCAACGGCGCCGGCAAGTCCACCTGCTTCAACGTCCTCTCCGGCGTGTACCGGGCCACCTCCGGCAGCGTCCGCTTCGGCGGTCGGGAGCTGACCGGCCTCGCGCCCCACCGCATCGCGGACCTCGGCGTCGCCCGCACCTTCCAGAACCTCGCCCTGCCGCCCGGCGCCACCGTCGAGGACAGCCTGATGCTCGGCCGCCACCGGCTCACCCGCACCGGGTTCGTCGCCGCCGGGCTGCGGCTCCCCTCCGCCGTACGGGAGGAGGCCCGGCACCGCGAACGTGTCCGGGAGATCGCCGCGTTCGTGGGACTGGATGACCAGCTCGCCCGCCCCGCCGGGACCCTCCCGTACGGGCAGCAGAAGCTCGCCGAGCTCGCCCGCGCCCTGTGCATGGAGCCCAGGATCCTGCTCCTCGACGAACCGGTCGCCGGAATGACCGCCGACGAACGCCGGGCCACCGCCGCCGTCGTCGCGGGCGTACGGGACAGCCTCGGCATCTCCATCGTGCTGGTGGAGCACGACATGGGGGTGGTGATGCGACTCGCCGACACCGTGACCGTCCTCGACTTCGGGCGGCTGATCGCCGACGGCACGCCCGCCTCCGTCCAGTCCGACCCCGCCGTCGTCCGCGCCTACCTGGGAGAGGAGGCCGCTTCATGACCACCTTCGCCGAGCTCCTCCTCAACGGGATCTCGATCGGTTCCGTCTACGCCCTGATCGCCCTCGGCTTCGTCGTGATCTTCCGCGCCACCGAGGTCGTCAACTTCGCCCACGCCTCGCTGCTGCTCGCCGGCGGCTACGTCACCGCCGTCCTGCACGACGACATCGGCTTCTGGCTCGCCCTGCTCGCCGGGATCGGCGGTGCCGCCGCCGTCGGAGCGGGGGTCGAGTTCCTGGTGATGCGCCGCTACCGGGGCTCCAACCACAGCGTGCTGGCCATCGTCACCATCGGCGTCGACATCCTCCTCACGACCGAACTCACCCGGCGCATCGGCACCGATGTGCTCGCCCTGGGCGATCCCTGGGGCGACGCGGTGCTCACCTTCGGCGGGGTGACCGTGGCACACACCCGGATCGCCGCGTTCGTCGCCGCCGCCCTGCTCATCACGGCCTTCCTGCTGGCCTTCCGCCTCACCTCCTGGGGCGTGGCGATGCGCGCCGCCGCCGAGAACTCCGAGACCGCCGCGCTGATGGGCGTACGCCTCGGCCGGGTCTCCCTCGGCGCCTGGGCCGTGGCGGGCGGACTCGCCGCCGTCGCGGCGCTCTTCCTGACCGTCTTCCCGACGCCGGGTCTCGAACGCTCCACCTCGCTCGCCGCGATGAAGGCGTTCCCCGCCGCGATCCTCGGCGGCCTCGACTCCACCACCGGCGCCCTCGTCGGCGGCTTCCTCGTCGGCGTCACCGAGTCGCTCGCCACCGGCTACCAGAGCGACCTCACCTTCCTCGGGCGCGGCATCGGCGACCTGGCTCCGTACCTCGTCATGGTCGCGGTCCTGCTGGTCCGCCCGGCCGGTCTCTTCGGTACGAAGGAGCTGGCCCGTGTCTGACCCGACCAAGCGGATCCGCCGCCCGGCGCTGTGGACCGCCGGAGCGGTCCTGCTCCTCGCGCTGCCCTTCTACCTCGACCGGTTCTGGCTCCAGGCGGGGCTCTTCGCGATGGCCGCCGCCATCGGCGCCATCGGCCTCAACCTCCTCACCGGTGCCACCGGCCAGCTCTCCATGGGCCACGCCTTCTTCCTCGCCGTCGGCGCGTACGGCTACTGCGTCCTCGCCGGGGACTCCGCCGGCGGCCTCACCGGCCTGAACCTTCCCAGCTGGCTCGCCGCCGTCCTCGCGGTGGCGCTGGCCGGGGTCGCGGGCGGTCTCTTCAGCCCCATCTCCGGACGACTCCAGGGCGCGTACCTCGGCATCGCCACGCTCGCGCTCATCTTCATCGGCCAGCACGTCCTCTTCAACGCCCACGACCTGACCGGCGGCTTCAACGGCCGCGACGTCCCCCCGCTCAGCCTCTTCGGGATCACCTTCGACGAGAGCGAGCTGATGGTGGCCGCCGTGCCCTTCGGCAGCGCCGAGAAGCTCTGGTACGTCGCGCTGCCCACCCTGGCGGGCTGTGCCCTCTTCGCCCGCGGCGTGCTGCGCGGGCGCCCCGGACGGGCCATGAACGCCATCCGCGACCACCGCATCGCCGCGGGGGTCATGGGGGTGCCCGTCGCCCGCTACCGTGCCGGGGTCTTCGTCCTCTCCTCCATGTACGCGGGTCTGGCGGGCGTCCTGCTCGCGCTGGTCTTCCAGCGGACCGTGCCGGAGTACTTCGGCATGATCCTGTCCCTCGAATATCTGGCCATGATCGTCATCGGCGGTCTCGGCTCGGTCGCGGGAGCGGTGGTGGGAGCCGTCTTCGTCTCCCTGCTGCCCCAGCTCCTCACCCGGTACAGCGACGCCCTGCCCCTGGTCTCCGCCCCCGGTACGGGCGGGGTCGCTCCGGGCGAGGCGTCCCGGTACCTCTACGGCGCCGCCGTCGTCGCGGTGGTGCTCTTCCTGCCGGGCGGCCTGGTGCGGCCTGCCCTCCGGCGCAAGACAACAACCCCAGGGGAGTAACGATGACCACGCGCAAGCAGGTCACCAGGACCACTGCCGCCACGCTCGCCGCGCTGCTCGCGCTGACGGCGGCCGGATGCAGCTCGAAGGCGAAGGAAGGCGGCAAGGGCGACGGCAAGGCGGACGCCGGCGGGGTCAGGACCGGCCAGGGCGTCACGGACAAGACGATCAAGCTCGGTGCGCTGACCGACATGACCGGCGTCTACGCCTCGCTCGGCAAGAGCGTCACCCAGGCCCAGCAGCTCTACGTGAAGAGGACCAACGCCGACGGCGGCATCTGCGGCCGGAAGATCGAGCTCACGGTCCGCGACCACGGCTACGACCCGCAGAAGGCCGTCTCCGGCTACACCGAGCTGTCGCCGCAGGTCCTCGGTTTCGCCCAGTTCATCGGCTCGCCCTTCGTCGCCGCGGTCAAGCAGCGCATCGACGGCCAGGACAAGGGCCTCGTCATCCCGCAGGCCTGGTCCGCCTCGCTGCTCGGCAGTCCGTACGTCCGCGTCATCGGCAACACGTACGACGTCGAGACGATCAACGCGATCGACTTCCTGACGCGGGACAAGGGCGTCAGGAAGGGCGACCGGATCGGCCACGTCTACTTCGAGGGCGACTACGGCGAGAACGCGCTCGCCGGGTCGGAGTACGCGGCGGAACAGGCCGGGCTCACGATCGTCGAGCAGAAGATCAAACCGACCGACAACGACATGACGGCTCAGGTCGCGGCGCTCAAGAAGGCCGGGGTCAAGGGCGTCGTCATCAGCGCGGGACCGCGCCAGGCCGCCTCGTTCGTCGGGGTCGCGGCGGCGGTCGGGCTCCGGGCGCCGATCATCGGCAACAACTCGGCGTTCTCCCCGCAGCTGCTCGCGACCCAGGCCGGCCCCGCGCTGGAGAAGAGCTACTACGTGGCCTCGCCCAGCGAGCCGATCGGCACGGACACGCCGGACGCCGAGGAGCTCGTGGCGGACTACAAGGCGGCGTACCCGTCCGACGCCCTGGACAACGGCGTGGTGGCCGGTTGGACGGCGGCCTCGGCCTTCGGCGAGGCGCTGAAGAAGGCGTGCGCGTCCAAGGACCTGACCCGGGAGGGCGTCGGCAAGGCCCTGCTGACGATCGACGCCTACGACTCCGGCTTCGGCACCACCCACGACTTCACCGACCCGAAGGCACCCTCCTCGCGCGAGACGGTCATCCTCCAGCCGGACAAGAGCGTGACCGGGGGCACGAAGGTGGTCCGCGAGGCGGAGGCGTCCCAGGCCGCCCGGAGCTACACCGCGGGCGGCTGACGGCCCCGCCGGCGGGAAACGGCCGAGGGCCCCGGAGCATGTGCTCCGGGGCCCTCGGCCGTACGTACGGTCACGTCTACGGCAGCTGGGCCGCACGCGCCACGCGGCGGTTGTCGCGGAACGTGTTCACACGCCGCGCCGTCGCGAAGAGCGGGATCACCGCGCCCAGGACCACCTGGAGCGCGCAGCCGGTCGCCAGTAGGACCTGGCCGCCCGGGGCGTCGAACGCCCAGGCCGCCAGCAGACCCATCGCGCCCACGATCCAGGCGAGCATCGCCACCGCGAGGACGCCCCGCGGCTTCGGGTACTCGACCCGGCTCACCATCAGCCACGCGACGCCGATGATGGCGAGCAGCGTGGGGATGAAGGGGAGCTCCAGCAGCACGATCGAGACGACCGTCAGCGCCCCGAAGGGGCTCGGCATGCCCTGGAACATGCCGTCCTTCATCGTCACGCAGGAGAATCTGGCGAGCCGCAGGACCACCGCCAGCAGCACCACGATCGCCGCCAGCGCCGACATCCGCTGGTGGGCGTCGTCCGCGACCATTCCGTACACCAGTACGAAATAGGCCGGGGCGAGCCCGAAGCTGATCAGGTCGGAGAGGTTGTCCAGCTCCGCACCCATCGGCGAGCTGCGCAGCTTGCGCGCCACGAGCCCGTCGCAGAGGTCGAAGATCGCCGCGAGGAGCATCAGGATCACGGCGGTCGCGGCGCTGTGCCGCGCCATGCCGGTCTCCTGGCTGCCCTGGAGGTGCGGGATGAGGATTCCGGTGGTGGTGAAGTACACCGCCATGAACCCGCAGGTCGCGTTGCCGAGGGTGAGCGTGTCCGCTATCGACAGCCGCAGGGAGAGCGGCATGTCCTCGGCGTCGTTCTCCTCCTCGGCCTCGGGCACCCAGCCGGCCTGTGTCTCGGAATCAGTCACGGTCAATGCGAGTCACCCCCGCGGTGGTGACCTGTCCGACCTCGACATCGGCCTCGACACCTTCGGGAAGGTAGATGTCGACGCGCGAACCGAAGCGGATCAGGCCGATGCGCTCGCCCTGCTCGACCTTCGTGCCCTGCGGCACGTACGGGACGATGCGACGCGCGACCGCGCCGGCGATCTGCACCATCTCGATGTCACCGAGCTCGGTGTCGAAGTGCCAGACAACGCGCTCGTTGTTCTCGCTCTCCTTGTTGAACGCCGGCACGAACCCGCCGGGGATGTGCTCGACCGACGTCACCGTGCCCGCGAGGGGCGCGCGGTTCACGTGGACGTTGAGCGGGCTCATGAAGATCGCGACGCGGGTACGTCCGTCCTTCCACGGCATGATGCTCTGCACCACTCCGTCGGCCGGGGAGATGACCCGGCCCCGAGTGATCTCGCGCTCGGGATCGCGGAAGAACCACAGCATGCCCGCCGCGAGCGCGGTGGTGGGCACGGCGACGGCGGCCCAGCGGCCGGACTTGCGGGCCCGGGCGAGGCTGAGCGCCGCGGTGGCGACGGTCGGCAGAAGCCACGGCGATGCTCCGCGAGCAAGGCGTCCCTGGAGGAGGCCGTCGCGTGATGCAGAGGTTTGGCTGTGGGGCATGGATGACCTTCGTAGCGGATGATGCCGCGCTGGCAACAGGGGGACGGCGGCTTACCGGCGATGGTAGCGGTTGCGGGGCGCAACTGGGCAAGCCAGAAGACGAGTCGGAGGCCTGAAGACGATGACAGGGTGTGATCTTCTTCGCGGTCATTTCCCCCCGAAAGGGGCAATCAACCCTGGAATCGGTACTCTTCGAGGAGTCGCCGACCGATGATCATTTTCTGGATCTCGGCGGTACCTTCACCGATGAGCAGCATCGGCGCCTCGCGGTAGAGACGCTCGATTTCGTACTCCTTCGAGAACCCGTAGCCACCGTGGATACGGAAGGCGTCCTCGACGACTTCCTTGCAGTACTCGGAGGCGAGGTACTTCGCCATCCCTGCCTCTAGGTCGTTTCGTTCCCCGGAGTCCTTTTTGCGTGCTGCATTCACCATCATGGCATGGGCGGCCTCGACCTTGGTAGCCATCTCGGCCAGCTTGAACTGAATCGCCTGGTGCTGCGCGATCGGCTTGCCGAAGGTCTGGCGTTGCTGGGCGTACGAGACGCCCAGCTCAAACGCACGTTGCGCGACGCCGCAACCACGCGCCGCCACATTGACGCGGCCGACCTCGACGCCGTCCATCATTTGGTAAAACCCTCGGCCGGTTGCCCCGCCGAGTATGCGATTGGCCGGAATGCGCAGTCCGTCCATAATCAGCTCGGTGGTGTCGACGCCCTTGTAGCCCATCTTGTCGATCTTCCCGGGGATGGTCAGGCCCGGACGGACCTCACCGAAGCCCGGCTCCTTCTCCACCAGGAAGGTCGTCATCTGCTTGTGCGGGGCCGTGCCCTCGGGGAGACCCTCGTCACTGCGGCACAGCACCGCGACGAGCGTGGACGAGCCGCCGTTCGTCAGCCACATCTTCTGGCCGTTCAGGACGTACTCGTCACCGTCCTTCACGCCCTTCGACGTGATGGCCGACACGTCGGAACCGAGCGCCGGCTCCGACATCGAGAACGCGCCGCGCACCTCGCCCAGCGCCATGCGCGGCAGGAACGTGTCCTTCTGCTCCTGGGTGCCGTGCTGCTTGAGCATGTACGCCACGATGAAGTGCGTGTTGATGATCCCGGAGACGCTCATCCAGCCACGGGCTATCTCCTCCACGCACAGCGCGTAGGTGAGGAGGGACTCGCCCAGACCCCCGTACTCCTCGGGGATCATCAACCCGAACAGGCCGAGCTCCTTGAGACCCTCGACGATCTCCGTCGGGTACTCGTCGCGGTGCTCCAGCTCGGTCGCGACAGGGATGATCTCCTTGTCGACGAAGTTCCTGACGGTGGCCAGGATCTCCTGCTGGATGTCGGTCAGACCGGCGGTCTGGGCGAGACGGGCCATGGCTACTTCTCCTGCGTCTTCACGTGGTCAGTTGGATGCCGTCGGGCGGCCGGGCTGCTCGCCGCCGCGCTCCTTGATGTACGTCTCGGTCGGGACCATCACCTTGCGCCGGAACACGCAGACGACGGTGCCGTCCTGCTTGTAGCCCTTCGTCTCGACGTAGACGATCCCGCGGTCGCTCCTGGACTTCGACGGCGTCTTGTCGAGGACGGTCGTCTCGCCGTAGATCGTGTCGCCGTGGAAGGTCGGCGCGATGTGCCTGAGCGACTCGACCTCCAGGTTGGCGATGGCCTTCCCGGAGACGTCCGGCACCGACATGCCGAGCAGCAGCGAGTAGACGTAGTTGCCGACGACGACGTTCTTGCCGAAGTCGGTCGTCCTCTCGGCGTAATTGCTGTCCATGTGCAGCGGGTGGTGGTTCATGGTGAGGAGGCAGAAGAGGTGGTCGTCGTACTCCGTGACCGTCTTCCCGGGCCAGTGCTTGTAGACGGCGCCGACCTCGAACTCCTCGTACGTGCGTCCGAACTGCATGGTCAGGCCTCCGGGGCTTCGAACTTGGAGGTGCGCTGCATGCCGGCCGCGCGCCCCTTGCCGGAGATGACCAGCGCCATCTTGCGGCTGGCCTCGTCGATCATCTCGTCGCCGAGCATCGCGGAGCCCTTCTTGCCGCCCGCCTCGGACGTGCACCACTCGTACGCGTCGAGAATCATCTCGGCGTGGTCGTAGTCCTCCTGCGAGGGCGAGAACACCTCGTTGGCCGCGTCGACCTGACCGGGGTGCAGCACCCACTTGCCGTCGAAGCCCAGCGCCGCCGCACGGCCCGCGACCTCACGGTACGCGTCCACGTCGCGGATCTGGAGGAACGGGCCGTCGATCGCCTGGAGGTCGTGCGTACGGGCCGCCATCAGGATGCGCATCAGGATGTAGTGGTAGGCGTCGGCGCCGTAGCCGGGCGGCTGCATGCCGACGACCAGCGTCTTCATGTTGATCGACGCCATGAAGTCGGCCGGACCGAAGATGATCGTCTCCAGGCGCGGCGAGGCGGCGGCGATCCCGTCGACGTTCACCAGGCCCTTGGCGTTCTCGATCTGCGCCTCGATGCCGATCCTGCCGACCTCGAAGCCCATCGTCTTCTCGATCTGGGTGAGGAGGAGGTCGAGCGCGACGACCTGCTGGGCGTCCTGGACCTTCGGCAGCATGATGCAGTCGAGGTTCGGGCCCGCGCCCTCGACGACCGTGATGACATCGCGGTACGTCCAGTGGGTCGTCCAGTCGTTGACCCGCACGACCCGGGTCTTGCCCGTCCAGTCGCCGTTGTTCAGCGCGTCGACGATGGTGTGCCGGGCGCCCTCCTTGGCGAGCGGCGCGCACGCGTCCTCCAGGTCCAGGAAGACCTGGTCGGCCGGAAGGCCCTGGGCCTTCTCCAGGAAGCGCGGGTTCGAGCCGGGCACGGCGAGGCAGGAGCGGCGCGGGCGCAGGCGGTTGACGGCGGGCGTGGGCGTGGTCATGCGGAGACCTCCAGGGGGTCGAGCTTGTTCGCTGTGCGGATCTCGTCGACGATACGGCCGATGATCTCCGTGATCCCGAAGTCCTTCGGGGTGAAAACCGCGGCCACTCCGGCAGCGCGCAGTGCCTCGGCGTCCGCGGGCGGGATGATCCCGCCCGCGATCACCGGAATGTCGGTGGCGCCGGCCCCCCGGAGCCGTACCAGCACGTCGGGCACCAGCTCGGCGTGCGAGCCGGACAGGATGGACAGACCGACGCAGTGCACGTCCTCGGCGAGGGCGGCGCTCACGATCTGCTCGGGGGTGAGCCGGATGCCCTGGTAGACCACCTCGAAGCCCGCGTCGCGGGCCCGTACGGCGATCTGCTCGGCGCCGTTGGAGTGGCCGTCCAGGCCGGGCTTGCCGACCAGCAGGCGCAGCCTTCCCGAGCCGAGCTCGTCGGCCGTACGGGCCACCTTCTCCCGTACGTACGCGAGCGGGGTGCCCGCCTCGGCGGTGACCGCGACCGGGGCGCTGCTCACGCCGGTCGGCGCGCGGAACTCGCCGAAGACGTCCCGCAGCGCCCAGGACCACTCGCCGGTGGTGACGCCCGCGCGGGCGCACTCGACCGTGGGGCCCATCAGGTTCTCGGTACCGGCCGCGGCCTTCTTGAGGGCCGCCAGGGCCTCGGAGGCGCGCGCCTCGTCGCGGTTGTCGCGCCACTCGTGGAGCTTGGCGACGACGCGGGCCTCATTGGCCGGGTCGACCGTCATGATCGCGCCGTCCAGGTCCGCGGTGAGCGGGCTGGGCGCGGTCGACTCGTAGCAGTTGACGCCGACGATCTTCTCCTCGCCCGACTCGATGCGGGCGCGGCGCTCCGCGTGCGAGGAGACCAGCTGCGACTTGAGGTAGCCGGACTCGACGGCCGCCATGGCGCCGCCCATCTCCGCGATGCGGTCCATCTCGGCGAAGGACTCGGCGACCAGCGCCTCCACCTTGGCCTCGATGACGTGCGACCCCGCGAAGATGTCCTCGTACTCCAGCAGGTCGCTCTCCAGGGCGAGCACCTGCTGGATGCGCAGCGACCACTGCTGGTCCCAGGGGCGGGGGAGCCCGAGCGCCTCGTTCCAGGCGGGGAGCTGCACGGCGCGGGCGCGGGCGTCCTTGGAGAGGGTGACGGCCAGCATCTCCAGGACGATGCGCTGGACGTTGTTCTCCGGCTGCGCCTCGGTCAGACCGAGGGAGTTGACCTGCACGCCGTAGCGGAAGCGGCGCTGCTTGGCGTCCTCGATGCCGTACCGCTCGCGCGTGACCTTGTCCCAGATGCGGCCGAAGGCGCGCATCTTGCACATCTCCTCGACGAAGCGGACACCCGCGTTGACGAAGAAGGAGATGCGGGCGACGACGTCCCCGAACTTCTCCGGCTCCACCTGGCCGCTGTCCCGTACGGCGTCGAGGACGGCGATGGCCGTGCTCATCGCGTACGCGATCTCCTGGACCGGCGTGGCGCCGGCCTCCTGGAGGTGGTAGCTGCAGATGTTGATCGGGTTCCACTTGGGGATGTGGTTCACCGTGTAGGTGATCATGTCCGTCGTCAGGCGCAGGCTCGGCACCGGCGGGAAGACGTGCGTCCCGCGCGACAAGTACTCCTTGACGATGTCGTTCTGCGTCGTCCCCTGGAGCCTGGTGATGTCGGCGCCCTGCTCCTCCGCGACCACCTGGTACATCGCCAGCAGCCACATGGCGGTGGCGTTGATGGTCATGGAGGTGTTCATCTGCTCCAGGGGGATGTCCTGGAACAGCCGCCGCATGTCACCGAGGTGGGACACCGGGACCCCGACCCGGCCGACCTCGCCGCGGGCGAGGATGTGGTCGGGGTCGTAGCCGGTCTGCGTCGGAAGGTCGAACGCGACCGACAGGCCGGTCTGGCCCTTGGCGAGGTTGTTGCGGTACAGCTCGTTGGACGCCTCGGCGGTCGAGTGACCGGCGTACGTCCGCATGAGCCAGGGCCGGTCCTTCCGACGCTCACTCATCAGACGTCCCGGAAGCGGTTGATCGCGTCGATGTGCTGCTCGCGCAGCTCGTGGTCGCGGACGCCGAGACCCTCGCGGGGCGCCAGGGCCAGCACACCGACCTTGCCCTGGTGCAGGTTGCGGTGGACGTCGTACGCCGCCTGGCCGGTGTCCTCCAGGGAGTACACCTTCGACAGGGTGGGGTGGATCCTGCCCTTGGCGATCAGGCGGTTGGCCTCCCACGCCTCGCGGTAGTTCGCGAAGTGGGAGCCGATGATGCGCTTCAGCGACATCCACAGGTAGCGGTTGTCGTACTCGTGCATGTAACCCGAGGTCGAGGCGCAGGTGGTGATCGTGCCGCCCTTGCGGGTGACGTACACGGACGCGCCGAAGGTCTCGCGGCCGGGGTGCTCGAAGACGATGTCGATGTCCTCGCCGCCGGTGAGCTCGCGGATGCGCTTGCCGAAGCGCTTCCACTCCCTGGGGTCCTGGGTGCGCTCGTCCTTCCAGAACTTGTAGCCCTCGGCGTTGCGGTCGATGATCGCCTCGGCGCCCATCGCGCGGCAGATGTCCGCCTTCTGGTCGCTGGAGACGACACAGATCGGGTTGGCGCCGCCGGCCAGCGCGAACTGGGTGGCGTACGAACCGAGTCCGCCGCTCGCGCCCCAGATCAGCACGTTGTCGCCCTGCTTCATGCCGGCGCCGTTGCGCGAGACGAGCTGGCGGTACGCCGTCGAGTTGACCAGGCCGGGGGCCGCCGCCTCCTCCCAGCTGAGGTGGTCCGGCTTGGGCATCAGCTGGTTGGACTTGACGAGTGCGATCTCCGCCAGGCCGCCGAAGTTGGTCTCGAAGCCCCAGATGCGCTGCTCGGGGTCGAGCATCGTGTCGTTGTGGCCGTCGGACGACTCCAGCTCGACGGACAGGCAGTGCGCGACGACCTCGTCGCCGGGCTTCCAGGCGTTCACGCCGGGGCCGGTGCGCAGGACGACGCCCGCGAGGTCGGAGCCGATGACGTGGTACGGGAGGTCGTGGCGCTTGCTCAGGTCGCTGAGCTTGCCGTACCGCTCCAGGAAGCCGAAGGTCGAGACCGGCTCGAAGATCGAGGTCCAGACGGAGTTGTAGTTGACCGAGCTGGCCATGACCGCGACCAGGGCCTCGCCCGGACCGAGCTCGGGCACCGGCACGTCCTCCACGTGGAGGGACTTGCGGGGGTCCTTGTCGCGGCTGGCGACGCCGGCGAACATCTCGGCCTCGTCCTTGTGCACGGTCACCGCGCGGTACGACTCGGGGACGGACAGGGCCGCGAAATCTGCGGCGGAGCTGTCCTGCGACTGGATCGCGTCCAGGATTTCCTTCACGGGGGCCTCCGGCGAAGCGCGTCCTCGGGGAACGCTATGAGGGGAACGTCGGGGTGCTGCTGTGGAGGTGTGCCGTCGGTTCGGCGATGGTGCGGGTTTTCGGCAGCGCGGGTAGCGCGGGAGGTTGCCTGTGACGCAGGCGTCCGGGCGCGCAGGCACATGGCTTGCGGGGACAGCCTGCGTACGGGGGATCACTGCACGCCGGCCGCCCGGACGACATCAACGTATGACACCCCGTGCCACGTGACAAGACACTGAGTGCCAACAATTTCTCTCACTTGTCACCTCGCCGTCACATGTGAGCGATGATCGATCGATTTGGATTCATCAGAGCACGCGAAGACGCCGCCCGCCTCCCGGCTTCCGGGGGCGGACGGCGTCTTCGTCCGGTGGTGGACCTGTACCGGTCAGTTCTGCTTGAGCGCCCGCTCGATCGTGCGCATGACCTCGTCCAGGGGCGCGTCCGTGCGGGCCACCGTCACCAGCACGTCGCCGCTCACCGAGGCCGACGCCGACTGCGCCTGCTTCGGACGGGCCGTCGAGCGGCCCGCGCCGATGCCGGTGCCGAAGGTGTCGCGGACGATCGAGAACGCGTGGTCCAGCTGCGCCTCCACGTCGCCCTGGCCGCCCGCCCGCAGCCACCGCCGCAGCACGTGGTTGTGGGCCGTCACCACGGCGGAGGCGGCCACCTCCGCCAGCAGCGGGTCGTCGTTGTCGTCGTGGTGGTCGTGCTCGTCGAAGTGGCCCAGCAGGTAGCGCGTGAACAGCCGCTCGTAGCGGGCCACCGAGGCGATCTCCGCCTCGCGGAGCGTGGGGACCTCACGGGTGAGCTTGTAGCGGGCGACGGAGACCGCGGGGGACGCCGCGTACATCCGCATGACTTCCTTGATGCCCCGGCAGACGGTGTCGAGCGGGTGCTCGTGCGGGGAAGCCGCGTTGAGGACCGCCTCGGCGCGCACCAGCGTGTCGTCGTGGTCCGGGAAGATCGCCTCTTCCTTGGAGCGGAAGTGCCGGAAGAAGGTCCGGCGGGCGACCCCGCCGGCGGCGGCGATCTCGTCGACGGTCGTCGCCTCGTACCCCTTCGTCGCGAACAGCTCCATCGCCGCCGCCGACAGTTCACGGCGCATCTTGAGCCGCTGCGCCGCCGCGCGGTTGCCCGCGGCGCTTTCGGGCGCGTCGGACGCGGAGCTCGTACGGGACGGCCGTCGGGGGGAGTCAGCGGGCTGGGACATGCTCCGAACGTACTGCATCTGCGCAGGAGAGCGCGCCTGTGGGTGCGGACCGCCGGCCGGCTCCAGCAGCCCGCCCCATCCGGTCACACCCTCCCGCTCAGCGTCCGGCATACTCCCGGAAGCCGCGCCCCGTCTTGCGGCCGAGGCACCCCGCCGCCACCAGGTGTTCGAGCAGCGGCGCCGGTGCCAGGCCCGGGTCGCGGAACTCGCGGTGCAGGACCTGCTCGATGGCGAGGGAGACGTCGAGGCCGACCACGTCGAGGAGCTCGAAGGGGCCCATCGGGTAGCCGCCGCCCAGCTTCATCGCGGCGTCGATGTCGTCCAGCGACGCGTAGTGCTGCTCGACCATCTTGACCGCGTTGTTCAGGTACGGGAAGAGCAGCGCGTTCACGATGAACCCGGCCCGGTCGCCGCAGTCCACGGGGTGCTTGCGGATCTTCCCGCACACCTCGCGGACGGTCGCGTGGACCTCGTCCGACGTGAGGACCGTACGGACCACCTCGACCAGCTTCATCGCGGGCGCCGGGTTGAAGAAGTGCATCCCGACGACGTCCTGCGGGCGCGAGGTCGCGCGGGCGCAGGCGACGACGGGCAGCGAGGACGTGGTCGTGGCGAGCACCGCGCCCGGCTTGCAGACCTTGTCGAGCGTCGCGAAGAGCTGCTGCTTGACCTCCAGGTCCTCCGCGACCGCCTCCACCGCCAGGTCGACGTCGGCGAACGCGTCGAGCGAGTCGGCGGGAGCGACCCTGCCCAGGGCCTCCTCGCGCGCCTCGGCCGTCATCCGTCCCTTGTCGACAGAGCGGGAGAGGGACTTGGCGATACGGGCCTTCGCCTTCTCCGCCTTCTCCTGGCTCCGGGCCGCGAGCACCACCTCGTATCCGGCCTTCGCGAACACCTCCGCGATGCCGGACGCCATGGTCCCGGAGCCGGCGACCCCCACCGACCGCACCGGCCGGCCGACGGCGGTGTCCGCGGACTCCCGGGGGGTGAGCGCATCGGGCACCACCTCCTGGCTGCCGGCCGCCGCGTACGTGTAGAAGCCGCGGCCCGACTTGCGCCCGTTCAGCCCCGCCTCGCTGAGCTGCTTCAGGACGGGGGCGGGCGCGTGCAGCCGGTCGTGGGACTCGGAGTACATCGCTTCCAGGACCGTGCGGGCCGTGTCGACGCCGATCAGGTCGAGCAGGGCGAGGGGGCCCATCGGCAGGCCGCAGCCCAGCCGCATCGCGGCGTCGATGTCCTCACGGGACGCGTACTTGGCCTCGTACATCGCGGCGGCCTGGTTGAGGTAACCGAAGAGCAGGCCGTCGGCGACGAAACCGGGCCGGTCGCCGATCGCGACCGGCTCCTTGCCCAGATCCCGGGCGAGCGCGGTGACGGCCTCGACCGCCTGCGGCGCGGTGAGCACCGAGGAGACGATCTCGACCAGCTTCATCGCGGGTGCCGGGTTGAAGAAGTGCAGGCCCAGTACCCGCTCGGGACGCGCCGAATCGGCGGCGAGACGGGTCACGGACAGGGCGTTCGTTCCGGTGGCCAGGACCGTCGTGGGGCGCACGATGGCGTCGAGGGCGCGGAAGACCTGCTGCTTGGCCTCGTACGACTCGGGCACGACCTCGATCACGAGATCGGCGTCCGCGACGGCCTGGAGGTCGGAGAAGGTACGGAAACGGGCGAGGGCGTCCCGCCGCTCCTCGTCGGTCATGCGCCCGCGCTCCACCGCGCGGGCGGTGGAGGCCTCGAGCGAGGAGACGGCCTGCCGGGCGGCTGCTTCGCTGATGTCGATGCCGATGACTTCACGGCCGGCGCGGGCGAGGACCTCGGCGATGCCGGTGCCCATGGTGCCGAGGCCGACCACGGCGACAGTACGGAGAGGGATGTCCATCAGGGGACTCCAGAGAATGAGTGACGACTGAGGGGCGCACGGTGCGGGAGGGTCGCGAATCGCGTGCGGAAAGCGCAGGTCGTAGTGCGGGGCCGACGGACCCTGTCCCGGAGTCACGTCGTGGAGAAAAACACCGAACCGACAAAGCACTCGGGCGGCTGCGTCACCAGGCCGCCACGAGGTGGTCAATCAGCGGGGGTGTCCCGCTCACTTGAGGGTAACCGGCCAGTAACGAGCGCGCCAGCCCTGGGGAGACCTGGCGGGATGTGATCTGGGACGCCCGGTGCGCTTATACGCTGACGCCATGGACGAGGAGCTGCGGTCGCTCATGGACCGGGTGCGGGGCGAGGCACGGGACGGGGCGGACGCGGGGACGGACGCCGGGGCGGACGGTTCCGCGGCGTACGAGCGGCTGTTCGCCACCGAGGACCTGGACGAGCTCGCCCTGGTGCTCACCGAGGCCGAACGGCCCCTGTGGGCCCGCGAGACCGCCGCTTTCCGCCTCGGCTGCGCCGGTGACCGGCGGGCCTTCGAGACGCTGGTGCTGCTCCTCAACCACCGCGATCCCGAGCGGTGCGTCACCGCCGCGTACGCGCTGGCGCGCCTCGGCGACCCGCGCACCGCCCGCGCCGCCGCCGCGCTCGCCACCAACCCGCTGCGCACCGCGTACGCGCTGCACCCGGTGCGGCTGCTCACCGAGCTCCGGGCGCCCGAGACCGTACCCGCGCTGATCACCACCCTGCGCGGGCTGCTCGCGCCGGGCAACCCGCACTGGCGGGTGGCGCTCGCCTGCGTCGAGGGTCTGGGGAAGCTGCGGGACGCGCGGGCGCGGCCGGTGCTCGAAGCGGCGCTGGGTCACCCGCGCCTGACGGCCGCCGCGTCCGCCGCGCTCAGCCGCCTCGCGTAACGCGTCTCGGGGACGGCGACGCCCCGCACGTCGGAGGACGTCTCGGCGCCGTCGGGCGCGAAGCCCGCCTTCTCGTAGAAGCGGCGGGCGAGAGTGTTCTCCGTGAGGACCCACAGCAGCATGCGCGGGTGGCCGTCGGTGGCGGCGCGGGCGAGCAGTTCGGCCGTCAGGGCACGGCCGGCACCGGTCGAGCGGTGCTCCGGCAGGACGTAGAGGGCGTACAGCTCGGCGCCGGCGGCCGGTTCCCCCTCGTCGCGGTACGGCCCGTAGCAGCCCCAGCCGATCACCTGACCGTCGCGCTCGGCGACCACATCGCGGCCCGCGCCCGCGCCCGTGCCCGCTGCCTCGGCCTCGGCTTCGGCGAGATGCGCGCGGCGCCGCGCGGCGTCCTCCTCGACGCTCATCGCGTCGAGGTGGGCCTGGGGGATCATTCCGGCGTACGCCGACTGCCATCCCCGCACCCGCACGCGGGCGACGGCCTCGCAGTCGTCGATGGTCATGTCCCGCAGGTGTGTGCCGCCGCTGCTCATGGGGCCGCACTTTAGCCAGGGCCGGGCGGGCGGAGCAGCCGGTCACCGCCGCGACCCGGCCGGTGCCCCGGGCGGCGCGGCGGCAATCGCCGCCGGGGGGAAGGCCGTTGGGAGCGTTCCCCGGGTGCTGGCGTGTCCGGGGCGCTGCCGACGTGGGGCGGCGACGTCCCTCGCCCGCCGGCGGCAGTCCGCGTCAGCCGCCCGCTCCCCGGCCGGCCCGTGCCGCGTAGCCGTGATCGGCGAAGACTTCACGGATCACGTGCCGTGCGCCGGCCGCGAGCACCGGGTTCGTGTTCCGGTAGTGCGGAAGCTGGATGAACGCGATCGACAGGGCCCGTCCGCGGCCGCGTGCCCAGGTCGCGTCATCGGCTCGCAGGGCCTCGCGGAAGACGCCGCGCGCTTCGGCGGGCAGCAGGTTCCACGCCACGATCAGGTCGACGGAGGGGTCGCCGGCGCCCGCGACCCCGAAGTCGATGACGGCGCTGAGCCGTCCACGGTCGGCCAGCACGTTCCCGGGCGACAAATCACCGTGGGACCAGGCGGCCGGCCCGGACCGCTCGGGGATCCGCAGGGCCTCCTCCCACGCGGCGGTCGCCGCTTCGGTGTCGATGATTCCGTGCATCTCCCCGATCGCCGCGCGCGTCGGGGCGTCCCGCGTCGCCAGCGGAACTCCCCGGCCCGACGGTGGCCCGCCCACGGGGTCGATCTCCCGCAGCGCGGTGACGGACTTCCCCAGGTCCCCGGCGAGCGGGCCGGGCTCCGCGACGCGGCCGGCGACGGGGTTCCCGCCCTCCAGCCAGCGGTAGACGGACCAGCTCCAGGGACAGCCCTCGGCGGGCCCGCCCTTCGCGAGCGGGGCCGGAACGGCGACCGGAAGGTGCGGGGCGAGCCGCGGCAGCCACCGCTGTTCCCCCTCCACGTCGCCGGCGGCCCCTTCCCTGCGGGGGAGCCGGACGGCCATGTCCTCGCCGAGCCGGTACATGGCGTTCTCCGTGCCGGAGGAGACGACGGGCTCCACGGGAAGGCCCGCCCACTGCGGGAACTGCCCGTCGACCAGGCGCCGTACGAGAGACACGTCGATGTCTGCCCCGTCGGCATGCGTCCTGACAGCGCACATGAGCACCTTCCGAACTCGGGGCGGGGCCACCGCGCGACGGTTGCTTCACGCGGCAGCCGGTGTTCATACCACCGTTCAACAGGCGGTCCGCCGACTCGTTTTGCCGCCACCCCCCGGCCCGCGGACGCGAAAAGGCCGGCCGGGAGGCCGCTGACGGGTCTTTCCCGCGGCCCCGATTTTGGGCGGCCCCACCGGAGGTGGTTGGGTAAGCCGCACCCTTGAAAACCCAAGTGCTGGAGGAACAGGCATGGCGCAGGTCGAGGCCACCACGGAGCGGATCATCGCGGCGGATGCGGAGACGGTGTTCGACACGCTGGCCGACTACAGCGGCTCGCGCGGAAAGCTCCTGCCCGAGCAATTCTCCGAGTACGAGGTGCGCGAGGGCGGCGACGGCGAGGGCACCCTCGTGCACTGGAAGCTCCAGGCCACCAGCAAGCGCGTCCGCGACTGCCTGCTCGAAGTGACCGAGCCGACCGACGGGCAGCTCGTCGAGAAGGACCGCAACTCGTCCATGGTCACCACCTGGACCGTCACCCCGGCCGGCGAGGGCAGGTCGAAGGCCGTCGTCACCACCGTCTGGGACGGCGCCGGCGGCATCGGCGGCTTCTTCGAGAGGACTTTCGCGCCCAAGGGCCTCGGCCGGATCTACGACGTCCTGCTCGCCAACCTCGCCACCGAGGTCGAGAAGTAGCCCGTCACCGGTTCGAGTGGTCTTCCCCGCGCGCCGGTTGTGCGCCGCAGGGGCTCCCACCGGGGGTGAAGCCGCCCGCGTACGCCTCCCCCCTCCATCGCCCGGCTTGCTCCCAGTTGTCGCGTAATGCGAGAAAAGGGCGGCGCAGTGCGACGAGGGGAGCAGTACGTGGGCGGGATCACTCTGGCGAAGACGGCGGCGGCCGGGGCCGTTGAGCCGCCGCCACCCCCAGTCCAACTCCCGCCCACGGAAAGGGCCGAGGACCGGCCCCTCAGCCCGCGCCGCGTCCGGCTGGTCTTCTTCGGGCTGATGCTCGCGCTGCTCCTCGCGGCGCTGGAGCAGATGATCGTGGCCACCGCCCTGCCGAAGATCGTCGGCGAACTCCAGGGCCTGGACCGGATGTCGTGGGCGATCACCGCCTACCTGCTCACCGCCACGATCGGTCTCCCGGTCTACGGAAAACTGGGCGATCTGTTCGGCCGCAAAGGCGTCTTCCAGTTCGCCATCGTCGTCTTCGTCGTCGGTTCGGCGCTGGCCGGCTGGTCGCGCACCATGGACCAGCTCATCGCCTTCCGCGCCATCCAGGGCATCGGCGCCGGCGGTCTCATGATCGGTGTCCAGGCGATCATCGCCGACATCGTGCCGCCCCGGGACCGCGGCCGCTTCATGGGGCTCATCGGCGCCGCCTTCGGCCTCGCGTCGGTGGCGGGGCCGCTGCTCGGCGGGTTCTTCACCGACCACGCGTCCTGGCGCTGGTGCTTCTACATCAACGTCCCGTTCGGGCTGGTGACCATGGCCGTCATCGCCGTCGTACTGAAACTTCCGAAGCCGGGCGTACGGCCGCGCCTCGACGTACTCGGCGCGCTGCTGCTCGCCGCCGCGTCCACCTGCCTGGTCCTGCTCACCAGCTGGGGCGGTACGGAGTACGCCTGGGACTCGCGGGTCATTCTCGGCCTCGCCGCGGGGGCCGCCGGAACGACCCTGCTGTTCGTCGTCGCCGAGCACTACGCGCCCGAACCCCTCATGCCCCTGCGGCTGTTCCGCGACTCCGTCTTCACGGTCACCGGACTCGTCGGCGCGGTCGTCGGCATCGCGCTCTTCGGCGCCGCCAGCTACCTGCCGACGTTCCTCCAGATGGTCGACGGCGCCAGCGCGACGGAGTCCGGACTGCTGATGCTGCCGATGATGGGCGGTGTGGTCGTCGCCTCGATCGTCTCGGGACACCTCATCAGCCGCACCGGCCGCTACCGCGTCTACCCGGTCGCCGGCAGCGCCTGCTCGGTGCTCGGCATGTGGCTGCTGTCCCGGCTGGAGGCCGACACCTCGCGGCTGCACTACAGCGTCTGGATGGCCGTACTGGGCACGGGCATCGGCCTGGTCATGCCGGTGCTCATCCTCGCCGTGCAGAACTCCGTGCCCCCGGCCGACCTGGGCACCGCCACCAGCGCCAACAACTACTTCCGGCAGATCGGCGGCAGCGTCGGCGCCGCGGTCTTCGGCACCCTCTTCGCGAACCGCCTCGGCGACGCCCTCGCCGAGCGGCTGCCCGCGGGCACCGGCCTCCCCGATCCGGCGGGCATCACGCCCCAGCTCGTGCACGCCATGGAGCCCGCGCTGCGCGACGCCTACATCGGGGCGTACGCCGAGGCGATGCCGCGGATCTTCCTCTACCTCGTGCCGGTGCTCGTCCTCGGCCTGCTCATCGCCTGCTTCCTCAAGGAGAAACCGCTGGTGTCCCACAACGCCCCCGCAGCCGAGTCCCCCACGATCCCCACGGCCCGCGCCGCCGCCCCGTACCCTGCCGCCCCCTGTCCGGCGGGCGTGCCCGTCTGCGGCACCGTCCAGCACCACGACGGCAGCGTCGTGCCGCGCGCCGCCCTCACCCTCATCGACGGGTCGGGGCGCCAGGTCGGGCGCGGCGCGAGCGGCGACGACGGGCGGTACGCGCTGAGCGTGGCCGGATCGGGGTCGTACGTGATGATCGCGGCGGCCGGCGGGCACCAGCCGCAGGCCGTCACCGTCACCGTCGGCGAACGCCCCGTCGAACTCGATGTGGTGCTCGGCGGTGCGGGCCGCCTCGCCGGGACCGTGCGCACCGCGGACGGGACACCGGTGCCCGGCGCCGCCGTGACGCTCACCGACGTACGCGGAGAGGTCGTCGCGTCGACGCGCAGCGGCCGCGAAGGCGGCTATGTGATCACGGAGCTGGTGGCGGGGGAGTACACCCTGGCGGGAAGCGCCCCGGCGTTCCGGCCCGCCGCGCTGCCGGTGAGCGTGCAGGCCTCGCGGGAGACCAGGCAGGACATCGAACTGGCGGGCGGCGCGATGCTGCGCGGCACCGTACGCGCGACCGGTGGCCGGCCCGTCGAGGACGCCCGGGTGACGCTGCTCGACGCCGGGGGCAACGTGGTGGACACGCTCACCACGGGGCCCGACGGCACGTTCCGCTTCATCGACCTGTCGTCCGGCGAGTACACGGTGATCGCCGCGGGCTACCCGCCGGTCGCCACCGTGCTCCAGGTCGCCGGCGGCGGACGGACCGAACGCGACCTGCAGCTCGGCCACGCGGACTGACCTTCGCGCGGGCCCCGGACCGCGGGTCCGCACGGCCTGCCGCGTCACCGCTCCGCGCTTCGCCCCCGGGGCCGTGCCCCGGGGGCGAAGCGGTTGCCGTGGGCCGTTCGGAGTGGCACCGGAGGGTCGCGGGCGCGCTGGGGCGGGGCGGGACCGGTGCCCGGTCCTACGCTGGGCCCGGCCCCGGTGCGGGGCACCGGCGGACCCACGGGAGAAACGATGCCGGAGCAGGGCCGCGAGCCGGCCGACGCGCAGCGCGGGCAGTGGCAGCGGACGTACGCCGACCACCCGCGGATGTACGGGGACGCCCCCTCCGCGGCCGCGGTCCATGCCGCCGCGGTGTTCCGAGTCGCCGGCGCGCAGGACGTGCTGGAGCTGGGGGCGGGGCACGGGCGAGACGCCCTGTACTTCGCCGGCTGCGGGTTCACCGTCCGGGCCGCGGACTTCAGCGCCACGGGGCTGGGCCAGCTGGAGGAGCGGGCGGCGGAGTCGGGCCTCGGGCCTTCGGTGAGCGCCGTGGTCCACGACGTGCGGCGCCCGCTGCCGCTGCCGGACGGATCGGTGGACGCCGTCTTCGCCCACATGCTGCTGTGCATGGCGCTGACGACGGGGGAGATCCACGCGCTGGTGGGCGAGGTCCGGCGGGTGCTGGGGCCCGGCGGCACCTTCGTCTACACCGTCCGGCACACCGGCGACGCCCACTACGGGGCGGGCGCGGTCCACGGCGACGGCGTCTTCGAGCACGGCGGGTTCGCGGTGCACTTCTTCGACCGCGAGCTGGTCGACGCCCTCGCCGAGGGGTGGGAGCTCCGCGAGGTCCACGCCTTCGAGGAGGGCGACCTGCCACGCCGCCTGTGGCGGATCACGCAGACGCTGCCGGCCGCCGGGGGAGGGTGACGGTGCCGGGGGATCCCCTCAACGCGCTTCGAGGCCCGCCGCCGGATCTCCCTCGCCGATGGCGATCCACCAGTTCCTCTCGTCCCTGACGAGGAGCAGCTTCTGCCGCTTTCCCGTCTTCTCGTACGCCAGCTCCACCTGGTTGAAGTACGGCACGTCGCTCTCGAGCACCGTCGCTTCCACACGGCCTCGCGCGCCCGCGCCGTACTCGCGGACGAGCCCCCGCGCCTCGGGGCCGGGCCGGTCGTAGTCCGGGCCCGCGAGTCGTGCCAGCCCTTCGGCGTCCTCGGCTTTCAGCCGCTGTACGTACACCCGTACGAGCGTGTCGACGTCCTCCGTGGTCTCCTCGACGTCCTGGTACTCGGACTTCTCCGCCCGCACCGTGACGTCGACCGACGGGGAGTCGGCCAGGCCGTAGGGCAGCCGGAACCAGATCAGCCAGATACCGACCGCCACGGCGGCCGCCCCCAGGGCGCCCGCACCCACCAGTGTGAAACGCTTGCGCATCAGCCCTCTGCTCCCGTAATGCCTCCATGTGTGGGGGCCTGTGAAAATGATCTTCACGAGAGAGGGGCGGGGCCAGAGCGCGGCGCGATTCGATGCACATACGTGATCATGGGAGGCGGCCGCGCCGGACCAGCGCCTAAGTGTCGCCGCGCTGGGCGGCGGAGCGGCGGCGGAGCCGCAGCGGGAGCGCGTACCAGCAGAGGGCGAACCACAGCATCACACCGCCGGCCAGGACCTCGGCGAGGACGCTCGGCAGTACCACGCGGAGTATCAGCAGGAGCGTGCAGCCGATGGTCAGTGCGAGCAGCACCATGCCGCACATCATCAGCCGGCTCGCCGCCTCCACGACTTCGTCCTTCATGCGCTGCCCGGACAGGAAGCGGTGGATCGACACCGGCGCGATCAGCGATCCGGTGGCCGACGCGCCGAGCACCACGGTGATCACGTAGATGGCGCGGTCGATCGTGGCCAGGTCCCGGAAGAGGGGGGTGAAGGCCACGCTGAGCAGAAAGCCGAAGAGGATCTGCACGCCGGTCTGCGCGACCCTCGTCTCCTGCAGGATCTCGTTCCACCGGCGGTTGACCCGCTCGCGCGCCGGCTCCGGCGGTTCGTGGGCGGGTCCGGTGCCAGGAGCTACCGCCTGGCAAGAGGCACACTCGCGAACCGCCGTGTTCGAGCCGGCCGGCTCCTCCGTCATGGTCATGGCATCCTCCGCATCCGAGGAAATCCTGATGCCCACTTCCGACGACGTCATGCCCCTTGATCGCCCGGTCGTCAGGGGTGACCGGTCACTCACCCGGCGGGCTTCGCGACCACGGTGAGAAGGTCCTGGCCGGCGATCGCCGCCAGTGACAGGGTGCGGTAACCCACGGAATCGAACAGGACGGTGATCCGGTCGCCCTCCTCGCCGAGAACCATGCCGTCGCCCCATTCGCTGTGCCGCACCCGCGTCCCCGTGGGGAACTCGGCGGCCGCCGGATGTCCGGGCGTACCGCTGCCCCGTTCGAAAAGCCTCTCTTCGAGCCCTTCCCCGGCCCCGGGCCGGCTGTCGCCGGAGTCCGCCGCGCACACGTCGCAGTTCCCGCACGGAGCCTCGTAGGACTCGCCGAAGTAACCGAGGAGGAAGCGGCGGCGGCAGCCGGTGGTCTCGGCGTACGCCCGGACCATCTCCACCCGTGAGCGTTCCAGCTTCCGCCGCGCCTGCGCCGCCTGTGCCGCCCGCTCGGTTGCGTCGTCCGCCGTCACGTCCGGGACGGCGCGCACGTCCCCGTCCTCGTCCGTGGTCGCCGCCCCCACCTGTTCGAGGAGGTTGGCCGCCGCGGTCACGCGGTTGCGCGACAGGCCGGTCTCCTCGCTGAGCTCCTTCAGCGCGAGGGGGCCGCCGTGCTCGTGCAGACGGGCCGTGACCTCGGTGAGCGTGTCCTCGCCGGGCGTGCGGGCGGCGAAGAAGTTCTGCATGCCGGTGTCCTCCGGCCGGTAGTGGAGTACGGCGACGGCGGGCGCGCCGTCACGCCCGGCCCGGCCGGTCTCCTGGTAGTACGCGTCGAGGGACCCGGGCACGGAGGCGTGCAGCACGAACCGCACGTCTTCCTTGTCGATGCCCATGCCGAAGGCCGAGGTCGCGGCGACCACGTCCGTCTCCCCGGCCAGGAAGGCGTCGTGCACCCGCGAGCGTTCCTCGCCGCGCAGACCGGCATGGTAGGCGGCGGCCGTCAGACCCAGCCCGGCGAGTTCGGCCGCGTAGCCCTCCGCGTCCTTGCGGGTGGCCGCGTACACGATTCCGGGCTTGGCCTCCGCCGCTGCCCTCTCCACCACCGCCCGGCGCTTGTCCTCGTCGTCCAGGAAACGGCGGACCTCCAGCGCGATGTTCGGCCGGTCGAACCCGGCGACGACCAGCGCGGGGTCCTCCATGCCCAGCCGCTCCACGATCTCCTCGCGCACCGGAGGCGCGGCCGTGGCCGTCAGCGCGAGGACCGTGGGCCGGCCCACCCGCCGGGCCACCTGGGCCAGGCGCAGGTAGTCGGGGCGGAAGTCGTGGCCCCAGGCGGACACGCACTGCGCCTCGTCGACGACGAAGAGCGCGGGCCCCGCCTGCGCCAGGCGTTCGACCACGTCGTCCTTGGCGAGCTGCTCGGGGGAGAGGAACAGGTACTCGGCGTCACCACCGCGCGCCGCCTCCCAGGCCGCCGTGGTCTCCTCGGCCGCCTGGGCCGAGTTGACGGCGACCGCCTCCGGGGCGCTGCGCCGCAGCAGCCCGGCGATCTGGTCCCGTTGCAGGGCGATGAGCGGGGAGACGACCACGGCCGGGCCGGGGAGAGACAGCGCGGCCACCTGGTAGACGGCGGACTTCCCGGCGCCGGTCGGCATGACCACGAGGGTGTCGCGGCCGGCCGCGACCGCTTCCATCGCCTTCAGCTGTCCGGGCCTCAGTTCCTGCCAGCCGAACACCTCGGCGGCCGTCCGTTCGAGACGGGCGGCGGTGGTGCGGGCGTCCTTTCCCGGCGTGGCGTGCCTCTCCTGGTCGCTCATGCCCTGCGACTACCCCGCATCCGCTCGCCCACCTCCCCGGCGAGCGGCTCCCTCGTCGTGCGGCGCGACGCGTGCGGCCGGTCCGGCGCAGGCGCGTCAGCGGCGGCGGGAGAGCGACGAGTCCCGCACCACCAGCTCCGGCTGGAGCACGATCCGCTGGTGCTGGTGGCTCTGCGCCCCGTCGCCGGTCTCCTCGATGAGCAGGTCGGCGGCCATCCGCCCCATCCGGAAGGCCGGCTGGCGTACGGAGGTCAGCGGCACCGCGGCCGCCGAGGCGAACTCGATGTCGTCGTAACCGACCAGGGCCACGTCGTCGGGAACGCTCACCCCGGCCCCGTAGAGCGCCTGGAGCATCCCCAGTGCCAGCAGGTCGTTGGCGCAGAACACCGCGGTCGGGCGGGACGGCATGCCCAGCAGCCGCGCACCGGAGTCGCGCCCCGCCGCCACGTCGAGCCGCTCGGCCTCGATCAGCCGCAGCCGCTCCGCCGGCAGCCCGGCCTCGGCCAGCGCCCGGAGGGCGCCCGCTTGCCGGTCCCGGCACTGGGCGAGGTGCAGGGGCCCGCTGACGTACGCGATCTCGGTGTGGCCCTGGGCGAGGAGGTGCCGTACGGCCAGCGTTCCGCCCAGGACGTCGTCGACGGAGACGGAGCACCCCTCGGCGCTGGGGGCCACCCGGTCGACGAGCACGTAGGGGATGCCCTGCCTCCGGAAGTGGCGCAGGTTGCCGCCGGTGGGGTCGACCGGAGTGATCAGTACGCCCCGCACCCGCTGCTCACTGAAGAGGCCGAGGTACTCCGTCTCCTCGTCGGTGCTCTGGCCGCTGTTGCACAGCATCACCCCGAGCCCGGCCTCCCGCGCGGCCCGCTCGGCGCCGGAGGCGACGTCCACGAAGAAGGGGTTGGCCATGTCGAGCACGAGCAGGGAGATGATCCGGCTGCGGCCCGCCCGCAGCTGGCGGGCCGACTCGCTGCGTACGTAGCCGAGCCGGTCGATGGTGGACAGGACCCGCGCCCGCGTCTCCTCCGTCACCGACTCGGGGCGGTTGATGACGTTCGAGACCGTGCCGACGGAGACCCCGGCGATCCGGGCGACGTCCTTGATACCCACCGACTGCGCCATCAGGCGGAGACCTCCACGAGCTCCAGTCCACTCAGACCGGCCGGCGCCCGCGGACCGGGCAGAAGACTGCCCGTGGCGAGCGCCCGGTGGTGGGCGACACCGCTCGCGCTCCACGCGTCGGTCCCCTCACCGGAGTCGCGGCCGGAGCCGACACGCGATGTCGTGTCGCCGGTCTCCGGCAGCGGGCCGCCGACCACCTTACCTTCGGCGGCGACGGACCGGCACTCTCCGCCCCTGCCCAGGCCGGGCCCGGTGCGGGGCCTGCGGACGACGGCGGGTGTGCGGGCGAGGGGCATGGTGTCCTTCCGGCCTTCTCCGAGGGATCCGCTAAGCCAGGTGGAACACTTCGGTGAGCGGCTTCATCGCCTCGTCGGGCCGGTCGCCGCCGGGTGTCTGCGCCGGGAAGGGGGGCCCTTCGTCCTCGAAGAAGGGGGCCATCTCGGCCTGCCAGCGGGCGTTGACGTCCGTGGCGGCCATGGCGGCCCGGGCCTCGGCGAAGTCCTCCGTCTCCAGGTAACCGACGAGCAGTCCGTCCTCGCGCAGGAAGAGCGAGTAGTTGTGCCAGCCGGTGGCCGAGAGGGCTTCGAGCATGTCGGGCCAGACCGCCGCGTGCCGTTCGCGGTACTCCTCGATGCGGTCCTGGCGGACCTTCAGCAGAAAACAGACGCGTTGCATGTCCTCGTGGTGCCTCTCTCGTCCCGGGGCCGGAATCAGAAGTCGGACTCGTCGGTGTTCTTCCCGCCGAAGACGGCCGGCGGGCCGTGGAGGTCCACCGGGGCGCCGCCCGGGAGCACCCGGCCGGTGTCCGGGCGGTGCGCTCCGGCAAGGGTTCTGGCGAGGGTGGACCCGCCCGCGCCGTTCTCCCCGGCGAGGGCGTGGGACTCGCCGGGAAAGAACTGCACGGACACGTCCTGCGGGGCCCGCACCGCGCCGGAGGGCGGGGAGACGCCCTCCGGCGCGATGACGGGGGCCGGGCCCGTGCCGGGCTGGTTCATGGGGGCTCCTCAAGGGCGGTGGTTGCCGCCTCCCACACCGTGAAAGGTTTCAGCGAAGTTCACCGGAAGCTAGACGTGGTGCGCCGACCCCGTCAATGGGTCGGTCCTTGAAACTTTTGCGGCCTGTTCAATTCGCGAGGTGCGGGCGGCCGTTTCCTTCGGGCTCTTGACAGGTGCTGTGGGCACCCATAGCTTCACGGCAATGAAACGATTCACACATTCGCGTGGCACACAGGAGCGCTGACGATGACGAGCCGAGCCGACGTCTCCACCGTGAAAGCAGCCCTCAGAGCACAGGCCATCGAGACGCCGTCGTGGGCGTACGGGAATTCGGGCACCCGCTTCAAGGTGTTCGCGCAGCGCGGGGTCCCCCGTACCCCGCAGGAGAAACTGGACGACGCCGCCCGCGTCCACGAACACACCGGCGCGGCCCCGACCGTCGCTCTCCACATCCCCTGGGACAGGGTCGACGGCTCCGGCGGATACGCGGAACTCGCCAAGTACGCCGAGGAGCGCGGCCTGCGGCTCGGGGCGATCAACTCCAACGTCTTCCAGGACGACGACTACAAGCTCGGCAGCGTCTGCCACCCGGACGCCGCCGTGCGCCGCAAGGCCCTGGACCACCTGCTGGAGTGCGTCGACATCATGGACGCCACCGGCTCCCGCGATCTGAAGCTGTGGTTCTCCGACGGCACCAACTACCCCGGCCAGGACGACATCCGGGCCCGTCAGGACCGGCTCGCGCAGGCCCTTTCCGCGGTGTACGAGCGCCTCGGCGACCACCAGCGGATGCTGCTGGAGTACAAGCTCTTCGAGCCCGCCTTCTACACCATGGACGTGCCGGACTGGGGCACGGCGTACGCGCACTGTCTCAAGCTCGGTGAGAAGGCGCAGGTGGTGGTGGACACCGGACACCACGCGCCCGGCACCAACATCGAGTTCATCGTCGCCCTGCTGCTGCGCGAGGGCCGGCTCGGCGGGTTCGACTTCAACTCCCGCTTCTACGCCGACGACGACCTGATGGTCGGGGCGGCGGACCCGTTCCAGCTGTTCCGGATCATGTACGAGGTGGTACGGGGCGGCGGGCTCACCTCCGACGTGGCGTTCATGCTCGACCAGTGCCACAACATCGAGGCAAAGATCCCGGCGATCATCCGCTCCGTGATGAACGTCCAGGAGGCCACCGCCAAGGCGCTGCTGGTGGACGGCGGCGCGCTCGCCGAGGCCCAGGCGTCGGGCGACGTGCTGGCCGCCAACGCGGTCCTCATGGACGCGTACAACACCGATGTCCGGCCGCTGCTCGCCGAGGTGCGCGAGGACCTGGGCATCGACCCCGACCCGATGGCGGCGTACCACCGCTCGGGCTGGGCCCGGAAGATCGTCGACGAGCGCGTGGGCGGAGCCCAGGCCGGATGGGGAGCGTGATCCGTATGGCACGGCAGCATGAAGCGGTGGACGCACTGCTGGAGCGCTCCCACCGGCTGGGAGCCGATCCGCGCAACACCAACTACGCCGGCGGCAACACGTCGGCCAAGGGCACCGCCGTCGACCCGGTGACCGGCGGCGACGTCGAGCTGATGTGGGTCAAGGGGTCCGGCGGCGACCTGGGCACGCTCGAGGCGGAGGGGCTCGCCGCACTGCGCCTGGACCGGCTGCGCGCACTGACCGGGGTGTACCCGGGCGTCGAGCGCGAGGACGAGATGGTCGCCGCCTTCGACTACTGCCTGCACGGCAGGGGCGGCGCGGCCCCCTCGATCGACACCGCCATGCACGGACTCCTCGACGTCGCCCACGTGGACCACCTCCACCCCGACTCGGGGATCGCGCTGGCCTGTGCGGCGGACGGGGAGAAGCTGACCGCCGAGTGCTTCGGCGACAGCGTGGTGTGGGTGCCCTGGCGGAGGCCCGGCTTCCAGCTCGGCCTGGACATCGCCGCGGTCAAGGAGGCCAACCCCGGTGCGGTCGGCTGCGTTCTGGGCGGGCACGGCATCACGGCCTGGGGCGACACGTCCGAGGAGTGCGAGGCCAACTCGCTCCACATCATCCGCACCGCCGAGGCCTTCCTCGCCGAGCGGGGCCGCCCCGAGCCCTTCGGGCCGGTGCTGGAGGGGTACGAGCCGCTGGGCGGGGCCGAACGCCGGGAGAAGGCGGCCGCCCTCGCCCCGTACGTACGGGCGCTCGCCTGCGCCGACCGGCCGCAGGTCGGCCACTTCGACGACTCCGACGCCGTACTGGACTTCGTCTCCCGCGCCGAACACGGGCGGCTGGCCGCGCTGGGTACCTCCTGCCCGGACCACTTCCTGCGCACGAAGGTCAGGCCGCTGGTGCTCGACCTGCCGGCGTCCGCGCCCCTGGAGGAGGCGGTGGACCGGCTGAAGGAACTGCACGCCGAGTACCGCGAGGAGTACCGCGCGTACTACGAGCGGCACGCGGAACCCACCTCGCCCGCGATGCGGGGCGCGGACCCGGCGATCGTGCTGGTTCCCGGCGTCGGGATGTTCTCCTTCGGCAAGGACAAGCAGACCGCGCGGGTCGCGGGCGAGTTCTACGTCAACGCGATCAACGTGATGCGGGGCGCGGAGGCGGTCTCCTCGTACGCGCCGATCGAGGAGCGGGAGAAGTTCCGCATCGAGTACTGGGAGCTGGAGGAGGCCAAGCTGCGGCGGATGCCGCAGCCCAAGCCCCTTGCGACGCGGATCGCGCTGGTCACCGGCGCCGGCTCCGGCATCGGCAGGGCGATCGCGCACCGGCTCGTCGCGGCGGGCGCGTGCGTCGTGGTCGCCGACCTCGACGCACGGAAGGCGGCGGAGGCCGCCGAGGAACTGGGCGGGCCGGACAGGGCGGTCGCGGTCACGGTCGACGTGACGAGCGAGGAGCAGATCACCGGGGCCTTCCGGGAGGCGCTGCTGGCGTTCGGCGGGGTCGACCTGGTGGTCAACAACGCCGGCATCTCCGTCTCCAAGCCGTTGCTGGACACCTCGGCGAAGGACTGGGACCTCCAGCACGACATCATGGCGCGTGGCTCCTTCCTGGTCTCGCGGGAGGCCGCACGGGTCATGATCGCGCAGGGCGTGGGCGGCGACATCGTCTACATCGCCTCCAAGAACTCCGTCTTCGCCGGACCGAACAACATCGCCTACTCGGCCACCAAGGCCGACCAGGCGCACCAGGTGCGGCTCCTCGCCGCGGAACTCGGCGAGCACGGGATCCGGGTCAACGGCGTCAACCCGGACGGGGTGGTGCGGGGCTCCGGCATCTTCGCGGGCGGCTGGGGCGCGCAGCGCGCCGCCGTCTACGGGGTGGAGGAGGCGAAGCTGGGCGAGTTCTACGCCCAGCGGACGCTGCTGAAGCGGGAGGTGCTGCCCGAGCACGTCGCGAACGCGGTGTTCGCGCTGACGGGTGGTGAGCTCACACACACGACGGGGCTGCACATCCCGGTGGACGCGGGGGTCGCGGCGGCGTTCCTGCGGTAACGCTCCGGCTGGTCCCCGCCCTGCTCCACCCCGCCGTCCCTTCCCGCACCGGGGCAGGCCCCGGCCCCGGACGCCCCCGGGCGTGTCCTCAATCGCCGGACGGGCTTGATCCGGCTGCGCCGGATGTGCCCGTGCGGCAGCTTGCCGCCCCTCCGGCGTTCGAGGAGCGGGGCCCGGGCCGCAGCCCCGGTCCGGGGCGGGACGGGGTGGGGAACAGCTCCGCCGCCCCGCCCCGCCCCGTCCCCACCCCGCCGCACTCCACGAGGAACTCATGCCATCCACCCACACCTTCGCCGCCGTAGACCTGGGCGCCTCCAGCGGACGCGTCATGGTCGCCCGGGTCGGGCCCGGGACCCTGGACCTCCAGGAGGTGCACCGCTTCGCGAACCGGCCCGTGAGGACCGGCGGGACGCTGCACTGGGACGTCCTCGCCCTCTACCGGGGCGTGCTCGACGGTCTGCGGGCGGCCGGATCGGCGGCCGGCGGCCGGCTGGCGGGGGTCGGGATCGACAGCTGGGCGGTGGACTACGGGCTGCTCGACGCCGGCGGCGCCCTGCTCGGCAACCCCGTGCACTACCGGGACACCCGGACCGACGGCGCCCCGCAGAAGGTCGCCGCCGCGCTGCCGCCCGAGGAGCTGTACGCCGCCACGGGACTCCAGCACCTGCCGTTCAACACCGTCTTCCAGCTCGTCGCGGCCCAGGGGACGCCACAACTCGCCGCCGCGAAGCAGCTGTTGCTGATCCCCGACCTGATCTCGTACTGGCTGACGGGCGAGGCGGGCACCGAGATCACCAACGCCTCCACCACCCAGCTCGTCGATCCGCGCACCCGCACCTGGTCGCCCGTCGTCGCCGCGCGCCTGGGCATCGACCTCGGACTGTTCCCGCCGTTGCGCAGCCCCGGCGACCCGGCCGGAGTGCTGCGGCCCGAGGTGCTGGCCGAGACGGGACTGACCGGCCCCGTCCCGGTGACCGCCGTGGGCTCGCACGACACGGCGTCGGCGGTGGTGGGCGTCCCCGCGGACGAGGGGGCGGACGGGGGCGGTTTCGCGTACATCGCCACCGGGACCTGGTCCCTCGCCGGGCTCGAACTCGACCGGCCGGTGCTCACCGAGGCGTCCCGGGCCGCGAACTTCACCAACGAGCTGGGGGTGGACGGCACCGTCCGCTACCTCCGCAACATCATGGGGCTGTGGCTGTTGCAGGAGTGCCTGCGCACCTGGGAGGCGCAGGGGGGTCCGCAGGACCTCGCCGCCCTCCTCGACGGGGCGGCGCGGGCGGCCCCGCTGCGCTCGGTCGTGGACGCGGGCGATCCCGGCTTCCTCGCGCCGGACGACATGCCCCGCCGTATCGCACGGGCCTGCGCCCGCACCGGGCAGCCGGAGCCCCGTACACCCGTCGAGACCACCCGCTGCGTGCTCGACTCGCTCGCCCTGGCCCACCGCGCGGCCGTCGAGGAGGCCCAGGCGCTGTCCGGCCGGACGGCGGGTACGGTGCACGTCGTCGGCGGCGGCGCGCACAACACGCTGCTGTGCCGGCTGACGGCGGACGCGACCGGCCTGCCGGTCGTCGCGGGCCCCGCCGAGGCGGCGGCGCTCGGCAACGTACTGGTCCAGGCGCGCGCGGCCGGGGCGGTCGGCGGCGGACTCGCCGGGCTGCGGGCCCTGCTGCGCGCCACCCAGCCCTTGCGGTACTACCGTCCGGCGGGTGATCGTTCCGCATGGGACGAGGCCGCGGACCGGATCGGCACAGGCTGCCGGGGGAGGAGGATGTGACGTGCGCGTAGCTCTCTTCATCACCTGCGTGAACGACACGCTCTATCCGCGCACCGGGCAGGCCGTCGTGCGGCTGCTGGAGCGGCTGGGGGTGGAGGTGGACTTCCCGCAGGCCCAGACCTGCTGCGGGCAGCCGCAGTTCAACACCGGCTACCGCCACGAGACCGAGCCGCTGGTGCGGCGGTACGACGCGGCCTTCGCCGACTACGAGTACGTCGTCACGCCCTCCGGTTCCTGCGCCGCGATGGTCCGCGACAACTACCCGCGGATCGGTGCCAGGGCGGTCGCCGAAGGGCGCGGCCGGGCACTGGCGGACGCCGCGGCGCGGGCCGTGCCGAAGACGTACGAACTGACGGAGTTCCTGGTCGACGTCCTCGGTGTGACCGACGTCGGTGCCTGGTTCCCGCACCCCGTCACCTACCACCCCACCTGCCACGGGCTGCGCGTGCTGGGCCTGCGCGACCGGCCGCGCAGGCTGCTGGAGCGGGTCGGGGGGCTGGAGCTGCGCGAACTGCCGGGCGCGGAGGAGTGCTGCGGTTTCGGGGGCACGTTCGCCGTGAAGAACGCCGCCGTGTCGGCGGCGATGGGCGCGGACAAGGTGCGCAACATCGAGTCCACGGGCGCCGGGGCGGTGTGCACCGTCGACAACTCCTGCCTGATGCACATCGGCGGGACGCTCACCAGGCAGGGGTCCGCGGTGCGGCCCGTGCACATCGCGGAGATCCTCGCCGCGACCGAGGAGGAGCCGTACACATGAGCGGTACGAGCGGTACGTACCTGGGGATGCCGGCGTTCCCGGCCGCCGCGCGGGAGGCCGTGGGCAACGAGACGCTGCGCAGGAACCTCCGGCACGCCACGCACACCATCCGCGACAAGCGCGCCAGGGCCGTCGCCGAGCTGGACGACTGGGAGCAGCTGCGCGCCGCCGGCAAGGACGTGAAGGACCGGACGCTGCGCCATCTCGACCACTACCTCGTCCAGCTGGAGGAGTCGGTCACGGCGGCCGGCGGCACCGTGCACTGGGCCGCGGACGCCGAGGAGGCCAACCGGATCGTGACCGGGCTGGTGAAGGCGGCCGTCGGCGACGACACGCAGGAGCACGAGGTCGTCAAGGTCAAGTCGATGGCCACGCAGGAGATCGGCCTCAACGAGGCGCTGGAGGCCGAGGGCATCCGCGCCTACGAGACCGACCTCGCGGAGCTGATCGTGCAGCTCGGCGACGACCGGCCGTCGCACATCCTGGTGCCCGCCATCCACCGCAACCGGGGCGAGATCCGCGACATCTTCGCGCGGGAGATGGGGAGTTGGGGGCGGGCCGCCCCCGAAGGACTGACCGACACCCCGGCCGAACTGGCCGAGGCGGCCCGGCTGCACCTGCGGGAGAAGTTCCTGCGCGCCAAGGTCGGCATCTCGGGCGCCAACTTCATGGTGGCGGAGACCGGCACCCTCGTCGTGGTCGAGTCCGAGGGCAACGGGCGGATGTGCCTGACCCTCCCCGAGACACTGATCTCCGTCGTCGGCATCGAGAAGACCGTCCCGACCTGGCGGGACCTGGAGGTGTACCTGCAGCTCCTGCCCCGCTCCTCGACGGCGGAGCGGATGAACCCGTACACGACCATGTGGACCGGTACGACGGACGGCGACGGGCCGCGCGACTTCCACCTGGTGCTCCTGGACAACGGCCGCACCGACACGCTGGCCGACGAGGTGGGGCGCCAGGCGCTGCGCTGCATCCGCTGCTCGGCGTGCCTGAACGTGTGCCCGGTCTACGAGCGGGCCGGCGGGCACGCGTACGGCTCGGTCTACCCGGGGCCGATCGGCGCGATCCTCAGCCCGCAGCTGCGCGGTACGGGGAGCGAGGTCGACGCCTCGCTGCCGTACGCGTCGTCGCTGTGCGGGGCCTGCTACGAGGTGTGCCCCGTCGCCATCGACATCCCGGAGGTGCTGGTGCACCTGCGGGAGCGGGTGGTGGAGGGCGGGACGGTGACCAGGAACGGGGCGCGGGTCACGATCAGGCCCGCGAAGGGGCACACGGCGGAGCGCGCGGCGATGCGCGCGGCGCGCTGGGCGCTGGACCACCCGGGCGCGCTGCGGGCCGGACAGCGGCTGGCGTCCCGTACCCGCCGCATCCATCCGAAGCGGCTGCCGGGGCCGGGGCGCGCGTGGAGCGACACGCGAGCACTGCCCGAGCTGCCCGCGGAACCGTTCAGGGACTGGTGGCAGCGCACCCGCGGAGGAGCCAAGTGAGCAGCGGCAGCGGTACTGGTGGCAGCAGGGAGCGGGTGCTGGCGCGGGTGCGCCGGGCCCTGGCGGACGTACCGGCCGGCGAGCGGCCGCAGGACGTACGGGTGGAGCGCGGCTACCTGCGGGTGCACGGCGACCGGAGTACCGAGGAGACGGTCGGACTGCTCGCGGAGAACCTGGCGGACTACCGGGCGGTCGTGCACCGGACGGACCCGGCAGGGCTGGAGGGCCTGCTGGTGCGGCTCCTGGCCGAGCGCGGCGCGCAGTCGGTGCTCGTACCGCCGGGGCTCCCGCCGCACTGGCTGGCCTCCGCGGACCCGGTCCGGGTGCACGACCGGGAGGCGAGCACCACGCGTCAGCTCGACGCCGTGGACAGCGTGGTCACGGGCTGCGCGGTCGCGATCGCCGAGACCGGCACGATCGTTCTGGACGGCGGCCCCGACCAGGGCAGGCGCCGGATCACTCTGGTGCCCGATCACCACATCTGTGTCGTACGGGTCCCGGACCAGGTGGTCGGCTCGGTGCCCCAGGCCCTGGAGCGGCTGGATCCCCGCCGGCCGCTGACCTGGATCTCGGGCCCCTCGGCGACCAGCGACATCGAGCTGGACCGGGTCGAGGGCGTGCACGGCCCGCGCACCCTGGAGGTGGTTCTGGTCGAGGGGCCGGAGGACTGACCGGCCCCCTGGCTCTCCCCTCGCCCGCCCCGCGCCCTCCCCTCGCAGAGGACTGGACCACTGAACTCGCATGTGGCTCTGGCCCGGCGGGGGCCCGGCGCGTAACGTGACGCGGCATGACCTGCGAGGAGACGGCTGATTCATGAAGATCCTCATCAGCGCCGACATGGAGGGCGCCACCGGTGTCACCTGGCCCGCCGACGTGCTGCCGGGCACACCGCAGTGGGAGCGCTGCCGCTCCCTGTTCACGTCCGACGTCAACGCGGCCGTCCTCGGTTTCTTCGACGGGGGCGCCGACCAGGTGCTCGTCAACGAGGCGCACTGGACCATGCGCAACCTCTTCCTGGAGCACCTCGACGAGCGCGTCGAGATGCTCACGGGCCGGCACAAGTCGCTCAGCATGGTCGAGGGCGTGCAGCACGGGGACGTGGACGGCATCGCCTTCGTCGGCTACCACACCGGCGCCGGCACCGAGGGCGTCCTCGCGCACACCTACCTCGCCAACTCCATCACGGGCGTGTGGGTCAACGGCGAGCGGGCCAGTGAGGGCCTGCTCAACTCCCACGTCGTCGCGGAGTACGGCGTACCGGTGGTCCTCGTCACGGGCGACGACCTGACCTGCGAGGACGCCGAGGGCTACGCGCCCCGGGCCCGCAAGGTCGCGGTCAAGGACCACGTCTCGCGGTACGCCGCGGTGTGCCGCACCCCGGCCCGCACCGCCGCCGACATCAGGGCCGCCGCGAAGGAGGCGACGGCCCTCGCCGTGCGCCACGAACCGGTGCGCGGCGGCCCGTTCACCGTGGAGCTGGAATTCGACGCGGAGCACCTTTCGGGCGTCGCGACCGTGGTACCGGGGGTGGAGGCGACCGGAGAGCGGCGTGTCGCGTACACCAGCGGGACGATGTATGAGGGCATTCGTACGTTCAAGGCCGTGACGACGATCGTCTCGGCCGCAGTGGAGGAGCAGTATGGCTGACCACCAGCCGGCCGACGGGGGAACGGTCGACGCGCTCGCGCTCGACGAGGTCGTGACCTTCACGTCCGACCTCATCCGGATCGACACCACCAACCGAGGCGACGGCGACTGCCGCGAGCGCCCGGCCGCCGAGTACGTCGCCGAGCGGCTGGCCGGCGCCGGGCTCGCCCCCCTCCTGCTCGAACGGACCCCCGGACGGACCAACGTCGTGGCCAGGATCGCCGGCACGGACCCGTCCGCCGACGCCCTCCTCGTCCACGGCCACCTCGACGTCGTACCCGCCGAGCCCGCCGACTGGAGCGTGCACCCCTTCTCCGGGGAGGTCCGCGACGGCGTGGTCTGGGGCCGTGGCGCCGTCGACATGAAGAACATGGACGCGATGGTCCTCGCCGTCGTACGGGCCTGGGCGCGCTCCGGCACGCGGCCCCGCCGCGACATCGTGCTCGCCTTCACCGCCGACGAGGAGGCCAGCGCGGCCGACGGCTCCGGTTTCCTCGCCGACGAGCACCCCGAGCTCTTCGAGGGCTGTACGGAAGGCATCAGCGAATCCGGCGCCTACACCTTCCACGCGGGCCCCGGCATGGAGATCTACCCGATCGCGGCGGGGGAGCGGGGCACCGGCTGGCTCAAGCTCACCGGCGTCGGCACGGCGGGCCACGGCTCCAAGGTCAACCGGGACAACGCCGTGAGCAGGCTGGCGGCCGCCGTCGCCCGGATCGGCGCGTACGAGTGGCCGGTGCGGCTCACCCCGACCGTCCGGGCCGCCCTCACCGAGCTCGCCGCCCTGCACCACCTCGACGCACCGGACTTCGACGCGCCCGGCTTCGACGTGGACGCGCTGCTCAACAAGCTGGGCCCGGCCGCCGCGCTGGTCGAGGCGACGGTGCGGGGCAGCGCCAACCCGACCATGCTGGACGCCGGTTACAAGGTCAACGTCATCCCGGGACGGGCGACCGCCTACGTCGACGGACGGTTCCTGCCCGGCGGCGAGGAGGAGTTCCGCCGGACCATGGACCTGCTCACGGGAGACCTGGTGGACTGGGAGTTCCACCACCGGGAGACCGCCCTCCAGGCGCCCACCGACTCGCCGACGTACGCGAAACTGCGCGCCGCGGTGGAGCACTTCGCCCCCGGCGCGCACGTCGTGCCGTACTGCATGTCGGGCGGCACGGACGCCAAGCAGTTCTCCCGGCTCGGCATCACGGGGTACGGCTTCTCGCCGCTGAAGCTGCCCGCCGACTTCGACTACGGGGCGCTCTTCCACGGCGTGGACGAACGCGTTCCGGTCGAGGCCCTCCACTTCGGCGTGCGGGTGCTCGACCATTACCTGAAGACCGCATAGCAGGCCGCACAGCAGACCGCACAGCAGATCCCACAGTTCGGGGAGTTGGAAGGCATGGTGCCCACAGGGCCGTACGGAAGCTGGCCGTCGCCGATCGGCGCCGGGCTCGCCGCCTCGCACGGCGGGCACCCGGAGTACGTCGGGATGATCGGCGACGAGGTGTGGTGGACCGCGCCGCGCCCCACCGAGGGCGGACGGCGCGCGCTGGTGCGCCGACGGGCGGACGGCGCCGAGGAATCGGTTCTGCCGGCCCCCTGGAACGTACGCAGCAGAGTCGTCGAGTACGGCGGCCTGCCCTGGGCCGGCACCCAGCGCGCGGCGGGCGGCCCGCTCGTCGTCTTCGTCCACTTCCCCGACCAGCGGCTCTACGCGTACGAACCCGACATGCCCGGCGCCGAGCCCCGGCCCCTCACCCCCGTCTCGGCCGTCGGCGGCGGACTGCGCTGGGTCGACCCGCAGCTGCGCACGGGCCGGGGCGCGGCAGGCGAAGTGTGGTGCGTGATGGAGGAGTTCACGGGCGAGGCCCCCACCGACGTACGGCGCGTCATCGTCGCCGTACCGCTCGACGGCTCCGCCGCCGAGGACCGCGCTGCCGTACGGGAACTCTCCGACGGCGCGCATCGCTTCGTCACCGGCCCCCGCGTCTGCCCGGACGGACTGCGGGCGGCCTGGATCGCCTGGGACCACCCCCGGATGCCCTGGGACGGCACGGAAGTGATCCTCGCGGACGTCGCCGAGGACGGCACCTTCCGCGACCCGCGGAGCTTCCTCGGCGGACCCGAGGAGTCGATCGCCCAGGTCGACTGGACCGCCGACGGACAGCTGCTCTACGCCAGTGACGCCGGCGGGTGGTGGAACCTGTACCGCGCGGACCCGCACGGGGCAGCGGTGGTCCCGCTCTGCGCCCGCGCCGAGGAGTTCGCCGGGCCGCTCTGGAAGATCGGCCTGCGCTGGTTCCACCCGCTGGACAACGGCCTGATCGCCGTCATCCACGGCAGCGGCACCACAGCGCTGGGCATTCTCGACCCGGAGAGCTGCGAAGTCGTCGACTCGGCGGGCCCCTGGACCGAGTGGGCCCCCACGCTCGCCGTGCACGGGAGCCGGGTCGTCGGCGTCGCCGCCAGCCCGCGCAGCGCGTACGAGGTCATGGAGCTCGACACCTTCACCGGGCACACCCGGGTCATCGGCTCCGCGCACGACGACCCGGTGGACCCCGCCTTCTATCCCGAGCCGCAGATCCGCGTCTTCACCGGACCCGACGGCCACGAGATCCACGCCCACATCTACCCGCCGCACAACCCCGGCCGCGTCGCCCCCGGCGACGAGCTGCCGCCGTACGTGGTGTGGGCGCACGGCGGGCCGACCGGGCGCGCCCCGCTCGTACTCGACCTGGAGATCGCCTACTTCACCTCGCGCGGCATCGGCGTCGCCGAGGTCGACTACGGCGGCTCCGCCGGGTACGGACGCGAGTACCGCGACCGGCTGCGCGAACAGTGGGGCGTCGTGGACGTCGAGGACTGCGCCGCCGTCGCCGTCGCCCTGGCCGAGGAGGGCACGGCCGATCCGCGCAGGCTCGCGATCCGCGGCGGCAGCGCGGGCGGCTGGACGGCGGCGGCCTCGCTGGCCGGCACCGACGTCTATGCCTGCGGCACCGTGATCTACCCGATCCTCGACCTGGAGGGCTGGGCGACGGGCGAGACCCACGACTTCGAGTCGCGGTACCTGGAGAGCCTCGTCGGACCGCTCGCCGCCTGTCCCGACCGCTACCGCGACCGTTCGCCCGTGCACCGGGCGGACCGGATCACCGCACCGTTCCTGCTGCTCCAGGGGCTCGACGACGTGATCTGCCCGCCCGCGCAGTGCGAGAGGTTCCTGGAGCGCATGGCGGGACGCGGCATCCCGCACGCGTACCTCGCCTTCGAGGGGGAGGGACACGGTTTCCGCAGGGCCGAGACCATGACCCGCGCACTGGAGGCCGAACTCTCCCTCTATGTGCGGACCTTCGGCATCGACCGCGACGACGTACCCTCTCTGGAGCTCACCACATGACCCCTGTTCCTCGGATGCCTCCGATGCCTCTGACGCCTCTGACCAGGCCCGCGCGGCTGAGGGCGGGGGCGCGGGTCGCCGTCGTGGCCCCCAGCGGGCCCGTTCCCGAGGAGCGGCTCGAAGAGGGCCTCGACATCCTGCGGAGTTGGGACCTCGAACCGGTGACAGGCCCCCATGTGCTGGACGTGCACCGGCGGTTCGGGTACCTGGCGGGAACGGACGAGGCACGGGCCCGGGACCTGGAGGAGGCCTGGTGCGACCCCTCGGTGGACGCGGTGATCTGTGCGCGGGGCGGCTACGGATCCCAGCGCATGGTGGACCTGGTCGACTGGGCGGCGATGCGCGCGGCCGGACCCAAGGTCTTCGTCGGCTACAGCGACATCACCGCCCTCCACGAGGCCTTCGCCGTACGGCTGGGTCTGGCCACGCTGCACGGGCCGATGGCCGCGAGCGTTCCCTTCCTCAAGGACGGCCCGTCGCAGGATTCGCTGCGGGCCACGCTCTTCGAGCCCGAGTCGGTCATGACGCTCGGCCTGGAGGCGGCGGGCGTCCTGGCCCCCGGCCGGGCGCGCGGCATCACGCTCGGCGGCTGCGTCAGCCTGCTCGCCGCCGACTTGGGCACTCCGTACGCCAGACCCGGTGCCCGCGGCGGTCTGCTGCTCGTCGAGGACATCGGCGAGGAGGCGTACCGCCTCGACCGGATCCTCACCCAGCTGCTGCGCTCCGGCTGGCTGGACGGCGTGGCGGGCATCGCCCTCGGCTCGTGGGAGGGGTGCGGCCCGTACGAGGAGGAGGTGCGGACGCTGCTGCACGACCGGCTGGGCTCCCTGGGGGTGCCGGTCGTCGAGGAGCTGGGTTTCGGGCACTGCTCGACCGCCCTGACCATGCCGCTCGGCGTACCCGCCGTACTCGACACGGACACCCGCACCCTCACCCTCGACGTGCCCGCGCTGCGGTGAGGCGGCAGGCGCTCAGGTCCCCGGGTGGTCGCCCGTCGCCCCGTCGATGAGCTCACGCATGATGTCCATGTGGCCCGCGTGCCGCGCGGTGTCCTCCAGCATGTGGATGAGCACCCAGCGCATCGACACGGTGCTGCCCGACCACGACCTGCCCCGCGTGTCCAGGCCGAGCTCGGCTGCCGCCCGGTCGGCGGCGGCCCGTGCGCGGCCGTAGAACTCCACGATGTCCGCGGTGGACTCGTCGTCCGTCACCGTCATGTCGTCCTGCGGCTCGAACCACATCGGCTCGCTCTCGCGCCCGAACGTGGTGCAGAACCACCCGTACTCGACGCTCGCCAGGTGCTTCACCAGGCCCAGCAGACTGGTCCCGGACGGGGTCATGGGCCGGCGCAGCTGCTCGTCGTCGAGGCCGTCGAGCTTCCACAGCACGGCATCACGGTGCCGGTCCAGGGCGGCCCGGAGACTTTCCTTCTCGCCACCGGTGAAGGGAACACGTTTCGTCATTCCCGGAACGTAACAGCCGGGTCCGACAGCGCTCTTCCCGAAGTCGTGGCCGGGACCGGTCCGGCCGTTCTCCACAGCTTCTCCGGCATCCGCCCCGGCCGCGTCCGTTGACAGCCGTACGACGCGGGTCCCAGCATGACGGGCGCCGATACCGACCGGTCGGTAAGGTGCCCAGGGCACCGAGACCCGCATGATCCGGCAGTCCTGGGGCCACAGCGGCGGCCTCACCGGCCCCGCAGCCGGTGAACTCGACCTCGCCCGGGACGATCTGGAGACCAGTTACGTCGGCCGGCGCATCCTCGCCCGGTTCGACCGCTACCCGCACGGCAGGAAGGGCACCGACACCGGCCCCGCCTTCGCGTACTACGGCAACCGGGGCGTCAGGCCGGTGACGGTCACCAGCACCCCCGAGGACACCGGTGTCCTGGAGCTTCCGGTGACCAGGGGCTCGCTCGGCTGACGGCGCTCCCCGCCGCACGCCCGGTCACGCGCGCCGGGGAGGGCGGAAGTAGCCTGGAGGAATGTCCGAGAGCCCCGAGCGCGCCCCCTGCCTCGCCGAGGGCCCGCGCGTGGGCCTGCGGCACTTCGGCCACGCCGACGCCGACGAGTTCACCGCGTCGGCGCGCGAGAGCAGGAGCCTGCACCACCCGTGGCTCTTCCCGCCGGAGCGGCCCGCGGCGTACACCGCCTACGCCAGCCTGCTCATCGACAACCCGGCGCGGGCCGGCTTCCTGGTGTACGAGCGCCCGGACGGCCGCATCGCGGGCTTCATCAACATCAACAACATCGTCGGGGGCAACTTCCTGTGCGGCGCGCTGGGCTACGGCGCGTTCGCGCACGCGGCGGGCCGCGGCCTGATGAGCGAGGGCCTCGGCCTGGTCATGGACCAGGCCTTCGGCCCCATGGGCCTGCACCGGCTGGAGGCCAACATCCAGCCCGCGAACAAGGCGTCCATCGCGCTCGTCCGCAGGGCCGGGTTCCGGCTGGAGGGCTTCTCGCCGGACTTCATCCACATCGACGGCGCCTGGCGCGACCACGAACGGTGGGCGATCACCTCGGAGATGCGCCGCTGACCCTCGGCGGTCCTCCTCAGGACCCCCTGGTCACAGAGGCGTCCGCCGTGTTCGGATGGGCGTCGGGCGCCGGTGGACGGCGGCCCGTGTGAGGGAGTGAGACTGCCTTGGCCACGACCGTGCGACGTGCCGTACTGACCCTGCCCGCCGCCCCTCTGGGGCCGGAGAACCCGCTGCCGGTACTCCGCCCCCTCGACGAGACCCACGTCATCGACGAGCGTTCGCGCGCGCTGCTGCCGCGCGACATGGCCCGCCAGGCCGGTTACCAACCGCTGCGCACCCTCCTGCCCGTACGCGTCCTGGACGGATACGGACGCGAGCGCGCGCAGACGGACCTCGACGCGATCGTCATCGAGAACGACCGGCTGCGCGCGACCGTGCTGCCGGGGCTCGGCGGGCGCGTGCACTCGCTGTTCCACAAGCCGTCGGGGCGCGAACTGCTCTACCGCAACCCGGTCTTCCAGCCCGCCGACTTCGCGCTCAACGGCGCCTGGTTCTCCGGCGGGCTGGAGTGGAACATCGGCGCCACCGGGCACACGGCGCTGTCCTGCGCCCCGCTGCACGCCGCGGTCGTCCCCGCCCCCGACGGCGGCGACATGGTCAGGCTCTGGGAGTGGGAACGGCTGCGCGACCTGCCCTTCCAGGTGGACCTGTGGCTGCCGGCCGATTCCGACTTCCTGTACGTCGGCGTACGCATACGCAACCCGCACGAGCGGACCGTACCCACCTACTGGTGGTCCAACATCGCGGTCCCGGAGGACGAGGGGACCCGGGTGCTCGCCCCGGCGGACGAAGCCTGGCACTTCGGGTACGAACGCCGCCTGCGGCGCGTGCCGGTGCCGGAGTCCCACGGCGACGGCATCGACCGCACGTACCCGCTGCGCGGCGAGTTCCCGGCCGACTACTTCTACGAGGTGCCCGAAGGGGCCCGCAAGTGGATCGCCTCGCTCGACGCCGACGGACGGGGGCTCGTCCAGACCTCCACGGACCTGCTGCGCGGCCGCAAACTGTTCCTGTGGGGTGCGGGCCGCGGCGGACGGCGCTGGCAGCAGTGGCTGACCGAACCGGGGACCCCGGGGTACGCCGAGATCCAGGCCGGCCTCGCCCGCACCCAGCTGGAGCACGTACCGCTGGAGGCCGGCGCCGAGTTCAGCTGGCTGGAGGCGTACGGTCCGCTGGCCGCCGACCCGGGGGCGGTGCACGGCGAGGACTGGGCGGCGGCCCGCGCGGAGGCCGGGGCCCGGCTGGAGGACGCGCTGCCGCGCGCGCGGGTGGAGGCGGCCTACGAGGCGTGGCGGCCGTACGCCGACCACGAGCCCGGCGAGTCGCTCGCCACCGGCTCCGGCTGGGGCGCGCTCGAAGTCGTGCGCGCCGCACTGGTGCTCCCCGGCACGCCCTTCGACGAGGCGACGCTCGGCGAACAGCAGCTGCCGTGGCTGGAGCTGGAGCGCAGCGGCACCTTCCCGGCCTCGCGCGAGGTGACCCTGCCGGGCCCGTCGCTGGTCGCGCCGCACTGGCGGGACATGCTGGAGACGGCGCCGGCGGAGCCCCTCACCGAATACCACCTGGGGGTCGCCCAGTGGCACGCGGGCGACGTGGCCCAGGCCGTGCGCAGCTGGGAGCGGGGGCTCGAACTGGCCTCCGCTCGCTGGCCGTTGCTGCGCTGCCTCGCCGTCGCCGACCGGGAGGCGGGCAACTCCGGGCGCGCCGCCGACCATTACGCCGAGGCGTTCGACGACCTCCTCCGGCAGGAGCGGGCCGACGGCGAGGGACAGGAGCGGGCCGACGGCGAGGCGTGGACCGCGGCGACGGCCGCCCTCGGCCGCGAGGCGATCGCCGCGCTTCTCGCGGCACAGCGTCCGGAGGCGGCCCGCGCCGTCTGGGAGGGGCTGCTCCCCGCCGTACGCGAGAGCGGCCGCTTCCGGCTCGTCGAGGCCCAGCTCCTCGTCGCCGAGGGGGACAGGGAGGGCGCCCGTGCGCTCTTCGACGCCGGCTTCGAGGTGCCCGACCTGCGCGAGGGCGCGGAGGTGCTGGGCGAGGTGTGGGCGGCGGTGGCCGGCGACGAGCCGCTGCCCGAGGCGTACGACTACCGGATGCGGCCGGCGGCGGAGTAGCCGGCGGTCAGACGGCCGCGCGCCGGTCGGCGTACTCGAAGACCGAGCCGTCGGGGTGCGCGGCGATCAGGTTGCGGCCCACCGGGGTCGGGACGGGGCCCGCGATGATGCGGGCGCCGGCCCCGGCCAGGGCCGCGCCCGCCTCGTCGACGTCCTTGACGGCGATGGTGGCCGACACCTTGCGCAGCACTTCGAGTTCGGACTCGGGGCCGCTCATCAGGAGGAAGCAGCCGACCGCGGCGACGGAGACCCCGCCGCGCTCGAAGCGCAGGGCGCGGCTTTGGGTGAGGCGTTCGTAGAAGGCCACCGTGGTCTCCAGGTCGTCGACGCAGATGCGCAGCGTGGTTCCGAGGATCTCCATGGGGGCCAGGGTAGTTGGTGGCCCGGCCGTCCGGCCGGCGTATGCCCTTGGTGCGCACCGGTCCCGCAAGGCGCCGGCCCGTACCCCGGTACGTCACGCGCGGCAGAGCACCTCCCCGTGCGGCACCATGAACCAGGCGTCGTCCCGGCCGCCCCACTCGCGCCACGCCCCCGCGATCGCCGCCAGCTCGTCCGCGGTCGCGTGGCCGCCGTCCACCGCCAGTTCGGCGTACACGGATGCCGTCGTACGGTCCGCCCACAGCCCGCTCCACCAGGCGCGCTCGTCCGGCGCGGCGAAGCACCAGGCCGCCGCCGAGGCCCGTACGTCGGTGAAGCCGGCGCGCCGCGCCCAGGACAGGAGCCTGCGGCCCGCGTCCGGTTCGCCGCCGTTCGCGCGGGCGACCCGGCCGTACAGCTGCTGCCACTCGTCCATGAGCGGTACCTGGGGGAACCACGTCATCGCGGCGTAGTCGCTGTCGCGCGCCGCGACGACGCCGCCGGGGCGGCACACGCGGCGCATCTCCCGCAGGGCCCGCACCGGGTCGCCGACGTGCTGGAGCACCTGGTGGGCGTGGACGATGTCGAAGGAGTCGTCGGGGAAGTCGAGCGCGTGGACATCGGCCACCGCGAACTCCACGGTGGTCAGACCGCGTTCCGCCGCCACCTCGCGCGCCCGCCCGAGCACGTCCCCGGCCGCGTCGACCGCCGTCACCCGGCCGGGGGCGACGAGCGCGGCCAGGTCGGCGGTGATGGTGCCGGGACCGCAGCCCACGTCCAGCACGTCCAGCCCCGGCCGCAGTTCGTCCAGGAGGTACGCCGCCGAGTTGGCGGCGGTCCGCCGGCTGTGCGAGCGCAGCACCGACTCGTGGTGCCCATGGGTGTAGACCGCGGTTTCCTCCGGCATGGCGTACTCCTTGTTCTCGGCTTCTCGCGGAAGCGGTACGCCGTACGCTACGCCGCCATGCCGGAATATGAGACGCATATCTCAAGATGCGAGACGTCGTGCTTCGGCGGTCTCATGTGCCCCGTACCTGCGGCAGCACCTTCGTGCGGTAGAAGTCGAAGAAGCCGCGCTGGTCGGGGCCGATCTGATTCACGTACACCCGGTCGAAACCGGCGTCGGCGTAGGCCAGCAGCTCACGCGCGTGCGCGTCGGCGTCGTCGCCGCACACCACGTTCGAGGCGACCATGTCCTCGGTGACGAGGGTCGACGCCTGCTCGAAGTGGCGTGGTGCGGGCAGGACCTGGCCCAGTTCGCCGGGCAGCTGGTCGTTCGGCCACAGCCGGTGGACCGTGCGCACCGCCGCGTCACGGTCGGGTCCGTAACAGACCTTGGTGCCGCCGCTGGCCGGCTTGGAGCCGCCGCCCCTCCGGAAGCGGGTCACCGCGTCCTCGTCGGGGGCCATGGTGATCAGCCCGTCGCCGATGCGCGAGGCCAGCGCCATGGCCTTGGGGCCGAAGGCGGAGATGTCGATCGGGACGTGCTCGTCGGGCACGGTGTAGAGCCGGGCGTTCTCCACCGTGTAGTGCTTGCCCTCGTGACTGACCTCGTTGCCGTCGAAGAGGCTGCGGATCAGCTGTACGGCCTCCTCCAGCATCTCCAGCCGTGCCCGGGTGCTGGGCCAGGCGCCGCCCAGGATGTGCTCGTTGAGCGCCTCGCCGCTGCCCACACCGAGCCGGAACCGGCCCTCGCCGAGCTGGACGGCCGCCGTGGCCGCGGCCTGGGCGACCACGGCCGGGTGCATCCGCACGGTCGGACAGGTGACGGCGGTCTGCACCGGCAGGGAGACCGCCTCGGACAGGGCGCCGATCACCGACCAGACGAAGGGGCTCTGCCCCTGTTCCTCGTTCCACGGATGGTAGTGGTCGGAGATCCACAGGGCCTGGAAGCCGGCCTGCTCGGCCATCCGCGCCTGCTCGACGAGGTCCTGGGGGCCGAACTCCTCGCTCGACAGGAAGTATCCGAACTCGGTCATGGGAAGTGCCTCCAGCCTGAACGGTTTCCGCGGGCGGGTAACCGGCGCGCGCCCGGGGAAACCCGCGCCACCCGGTGTTTGGCCCCCGGGCTCGGGGGCACCGGGAAGGTCCATCGCCACCGCCCCGTGTACGAGGTGAAAGCGTGACCCGTCAACGTCCCCGCATCGTGATCGTCGGAGCCGGCTTCGCGGGCCATCAGGCCGCGAAGACCCTCTCCCGGGAGGTCCGGGACAAGGCCGAGATCGTCCTCCTCAACCCCACCGACTACTTCCTCTACCTCCCCCTCCTGCCGCAGGTAGCCGCCGGCATCCTCGAACCGCGCCGGGTGACGGTGTCGCTGCCGGGGACGCTTCCCCGCGTACGGCTGGTCCTCGGCGAGGCGGACCGCGTCGACCTGGCGTCGCGCCGCGTGCACTACACGGGCCCCGAGGGCGACACGGGCGAGCTGGAGTACGACCGGCTCGTGCTGGCCGTCGGCAGCGTCAACAAGCTGCTGCCGATCCCCGGCGTCTCCGAGTACGCCCACGGCTTCCGGGGTCTGCCCGAAGCCCTCTACCTGCGCGACCACGTGACCCGCCAGATCGAACTGGCCGCCGCCACCGGCGACCCCGACGAGTGCGCCGCGCGCTGCACCTTCGTCGTCGTCGGCGCCGGCTACACCGGGACCGAGGTCGCCGCCCAGGGCAAGATGTTCACCGACGCCCTCGTCCGCAAGCAGAGTGCCTGGCGGCACGCCAAGCACAAGCCGCGCTGGCTGCTCCTCGACATCGCGCCGCGCATCCTGCCCGAACTGGACCGGCGCCTGTCGCAGACCGCGGACAGGGTGCTGCGCGGGCGCGGGGTCGACGTACGGACGCGGACGTCCGTCAAGGAGGCCACCCCGGAAGGGGTCCGGCTGGACGACGGCGAGTTCGTCGGCACGAAGTCCCTGATCTGGTGCGTCGGCGTGCGACCCGACCCGCTGGTCTCCGAGGTCGGCCTGCCGGTCGAACGCGGGCGCCTGCTCGTCGAACCCGAACTGAACGTGCCCGGGCACCCGGAGGTCTTCGCCTGCGGCGACGCCGCGGCCGTGCCGGACCTCACCCGGCCGGGGGAGTTCACGCCGATGACCGCGCAGCACGCCGCTCGGCAGGGAAAGGTGGCGGGCCGCAATGTCGCCGCGTCCCTGGGGTACGGGGAGCGGCAGGCGTACCGCCACAACGACATGGGGTTCCTCGTGGACCTCGGCGGGGTCAAGGCCGCCGCCAACCCGTTCGGCGTACCCCTGTCCGGACCGGTCGCGGGCGCGGTGACGCGCGGTTACCACCTCGCCGCCATGCCGGGGAACCGGATCCGGGTCGCGGCCGACTGGGCGCTCGACGCCGTACTGCCGCGCCAGGCCGTCCAGCTGGGCCTCGTACGGTCCTGGTCGGTCCCGCTCGACACCTCGTCACCGGAACTGGCCAAGGTCCCCGGCGCACGCGGGCGGCCGGACGACAATCACGCACAAGGGGTGACCACGAGGAGTGACCACAAGGAGTGACATGGACAGCGAACAGCTCATCCAGCTCGGGCAGCAGCTGAGGGTGGACGCGGTACGGGCCGCCGACGCGGCCCAGTCGGGCCATCCGACCTCGTCGATGTCGGCGGCGGACCTCGCGGCCGTACTCCTCGCCGGGCACCTGCACTACGACTTCGACCGGCCGGACCATCCCGGCAACGACCGGTTCATCCTCTCCAAGGGCCACGCGTCGCCCCTGCTGTACGCCATGTACCGGGCGGCCGGCGCCGTCGACGACGAGGAACTGCTGACGTACCGGCGGCTCGGCAGCCGCCTCGAAGGGCACCCCACGCCCAGGCTCCCCTGGGTGGACGTGGCGACGGGCTCGCTCGGGCAGGGGCTGCCGGTCGGCGTCGGAGTGGCGCTGGCGGGCAAGCGCCTGGACCAGGTCCCCTACCGCGTGTGGGTGCTGAGCGGCGACAGCGAGATGGCGGAGGGATCGGTGTGGGAGGCCGTCGAGCACGCGGCCGACCAGCACCTCGACAACCTCACCCTGATCATCGATGTCAACCGGCTCGGGCAACGCGGCCCCACCCGGCACGGCTGGGACCTGGCGGCGTACACCCGCAGGCTGCGCGCCTTCGGCTGGCACACCATCGAGGTCGACGGGCACGACGTCGAGGCCGTCGACGCCGCCTTCGGCGAGGCGCGTTCGACCACCGGGCGGCCCACCGCGGTCGTCGCGCGCACCCGCAAGGGGCGCGGCGTCGCCGCCGTGGAGGACCAGGAAGGCAAGCACGGCAAGCCCCTGAAGGACGCGGGGGAAGCGATCGAGGAGCTCGGCGGTCCCCGGTTCGTCCGGGTGGAGGTCAACAAGCCGCACGCCGACCGGAGTCCGGGCACCTCCGCCGCAGGCCCCCTGGAACTGCCGCGCTACGAGCGGGGCGACGAGGTCGCCACGCGCAACGCGTACGGCGAGGCGCTCGCCGCACTCGGAACCGCACGCCCCGACGTCGTGGCCCTGGACGGCGAGGTGAGCGACTCCACGCGGGCGCAGTTCTTCGCGAAGGAGCATCCGGACCGGTTCTTCGAGTGCTACATCGCCGAGCAGCAGCTGGTCGCGGCGGCGGTCGGGATGCAGACGCGCGGTTACGTCCCGTACGCCTCCTCCTTCGCGGCGTTCCTCACCCGCGCCCACGACTTCGTGCGGATGGCGGCGGTCAGCAGGGCCGGCGTCAACGTGGTCGGTTCGCACGCCGGAGTGGCCATCGGCGAGGACGGGCCCTCCCAGATGGGCCTCGAGGATCTCGCGATGTTCCGCGCCGTGCACGGCAGCACCGTCCTGTACCCGTGCGACGCCAACCAGACCGCGCACCTCGTCGCCGCGATGGCGGAGGGCGACGCGCAGAGCCGGGGTGTGCGCTACCTGCGCACGAGCAGGGGTGCGATGCCCGTCCTCTACGGGCCCGACGAGGAGTTCCCGGTCGGCGGCAGCAAGCTGCTGCGCTCCGGCGACGACGACAGGCTCACCCTGCTCGCCGCGGGCGTGACGGTCCACGAGGCGCTGCGCGCGGCCGACCTGCTCGCCCGGGACGGCCTGCCGGTCCGGGTCGTCGACCTGTACTCGGTCAAGCCGGTCGACGAGCGCGCCGTACAGGCGGCGGCGGAGGCCACCGGCTGCCTGGTGACGGTGGAGGACCACCACCCGCAGGGCGGCCTGGGCGACGCGGTCGCCGAGGTGTTCGCCGACGGGCGCCCGGCGCCGCGGCTGGTCCGCCTGGCCGTGGGGAACATGCCGGGTTCCGCCACGGAGCAGGAGCAGCTGAACGCGTCGGGCATCGACGCGGACTCGATCGCGGCCGCCGTGAAGCTCCTGGCGGAGAAGGCGGTCGTACGGTGAGAGAGCGGCGGGGAGCGGCCGGCGGGGCGCCCTGAACACCCCGCCGTCCTCCTCACGCCGCGCGGGCCCGCCCACCGGGGGCGGGCCCGCGCTCGTGCTTTTTCGGACACGGCCGCTGTGGCTGTACGGCCCGGAGCGGGCCCAGGAGGAGAGACGATGAGCGACGACACCACGACCGTGCGGGCCGGACACCGCACGGTGACCGTCCACCGGCCCGGGAAGGTCCTCTTCCCCGACTGCGGCCTCACCAAGGCCGATGTCGCCGACTACTACCGGCGGATGTCGGCCTTCATGGTGCCCCAGCTGCGCAACCGGCCCCTCATGCTGGAGCGCCGGCCCGACGGCACCGAAGGCCCGCGCTTCATGCAGAAGGACACCCCCGCCCACTACCCCGAGTGGGTGCGCCGGGTGCGGGTCCCCAAGGAGGGCGGCACCGTCACGCACACCGTGTGCGACAACAGCGCCACCCTCGTCTTCCTGGCCGACCAGGCGTGCCTGACCTTCCACCGCTGGCTCTCGCGGGCCGACCGCGTCGAGTGGCCCGACCGGCTGGTCTTCGACCTCGACCCTCCCGGGGACGACTTCCCGGCCGTACGGGAGGCGGCGCACCGGCTCGGCGAACTCCTCGACCAGCTGCGGTTGCCGTCCACGCTCATGACCACGGGCTCCAAGGGCCTGCACGTGATCGTGCCCCTCGACGGGAACACCACGTTCGACGACTCCCGCGCCTTCGCCAAGGAGGTCGCGGACACCCTCGCCGAGCGCCACCCGGACGCGCTGACCACGGCCGTACGCAAACAGTCCCGGGGCGACCGCCTCTACCTCGACGTCCAGCGCAACGCCTACGCGCAGACGGCCGTCGCCCCCTGGTCGGTCCGGCCCAAGGAGGGCGCGCCGGTCGCCGTGCCCCTCTCGTGGGGGCAGCTCGACGACAAGGAACTGACCGCGCGCAGCTGGGCGTTGACGGACACCGGCGCCGTACTGGAGCAGGCCCGCACGAATCCCTGGTCGGACGTGTCCTCCCGGGGCCGGGCGCTGGGTCCGGCGCGCAGGCGCCTGCGCGCCCTGCGCTGACCGGCCCGGAGCTACGCGGGAAAGGGCCTGCCGGGCCGGACGCCCCCGGCGCCGCCGCCCGCGTCCAGGCGGGGGATGCGGCGCTGCGCGGCGAACGCGGCGGCCGGGTAGCGGGGATCGGGCCGCAGGGCGTACTCGCGCAGGCACGCCTCGGTGAACTTGATGACGTGCTCGTCGCCGTGTTCGGCGGCCCGCGCGCCCAGTTCGTCCGTCGGCGGCAGGTCCGGGACCTCCGACCGCCAGGCCGCCGTGCCCTCGTCGCGCCGGTCGGTGGTGAAGGCCAGCAGGAACGCCGTGTGCACCTGCCACAGCCGGGCCAGCGTCGGCTCGTGGAGCTCGTGCGGCAGGTGCGGGAGCAGGATGCGTACGGCGGCCGGTGCGGTGACGCCGTGGACCAGCGGGACCGGGTAGACCTCGGGTGGCCGAGGAAGACGTCGGCGAACTGGGCCGTCATCTCGCTCAGCAGCCGGGGCGCCTGCTCCGGGGCCAGCCATTCCAGCGACGCGTTGTAGCCGGGCAGTTCGTCGAGGCTGTCCAGCCGCCGGCGGGCGATGCCCGGACCCATCGGGCCGTCCTGTGCCACACGGGGCAGCGCGGCGACCGCGGCGGACAGGCCGTAGGGGCCGCGCAGCCGGGGGCGGCCGGGAAGCTCGGTGTGGCGGGCGGCCCAGTACGCCAGTCCGCGGGCCAGCTCGTCGAGCTGGAGCCGCGTGGGCTTGTCGGCGGCGGCGTACAGGCCGCGTACCGCGTGCGCGGTGCGGATGAGGCCGTGGGTCAGGCCGGCGAACAGGCCCGGGAGCAGGCGCGGCCACCAGCGGACCAGCACCTCGCGCCAGTGCGCCCCGGCCAGTTCGCGGACGAAGAGCCGCTCCCAGTCCCCGGCCCGGTCGAAGCTCCCGAGCGCGGGGCGCCAGGAGGACTCGTCCGCGGGGTCCAGGGCGAAGCGCGCGGCGGGCGGCTCGTGGTGCTCCATCGCGGCCCGGTAGCGCCGTACCCACCGGGCGACTTCGTCCTCCTGCCCGAGCAGGGCCAGGGCCTCGGCGCCCATCGGGCCGTGGTTGGCGAGGTCCACGCCCTGCCCGCGCTCGTACCCGAGGTCGTCCATCTGTTCCAGGGCTTCGTTGACCGCGTCGCTGTAGCTGACCGACGGCATGGGAACCTCACCTTCCGGACGTTCGGCTGCTGCGGGAACGGACGCCGGTGCCGCCCCGGCGCCGTGGGAGCCGCACGGGTCCCACGGCGCTGTCCGTGCCGACGGCACCGCGGTGCGGGCGGGTTCAGAGGGCGTAGGGCTGTTCGGCGCGCGCGGTGCGCAGCGCCTTGCCCCACCAGGCCACCTGGTCCAGCAGCTTCTTCGCTGCCGCGTCCGCGCCCTGGGGCGCCTCGCCGTCGGTGAATGCGGTCCAGGGGTTGTGCAGGCTGACCATTTCGCGGACCGTCATGGCGTGTACCTCGGCGAAGACCTGCCGCAGGTGTTCGGCGGCGCGCAGGCCGCCGCCCATGCCGCCGTAGGACACGAGGCCGACCGGCTTGGCGGCCCACTCCTGGAGGTGCCAGTCGATGATGTTCTTCAGCGAGGCGGGGTAGGAGTGGTTGTACTCCGGGGTGACGACGACGAACGCGTCGGCCGCCGCCAGCCGCTGGGACAGGGCGTCCTTGACCGTTCGCACGTGGTCGGCCGGCTGCTCGCCCATCGCCGGCATGGACATCGGCAGCGGGTGCTCCAGGACGTCGATCACATCGACCGTCAGGTCGCCGCGGGTCTGGGCCTGCTGGGCGAACCAGTGACCGACCTTGTCGCCGAGGCGTCCGCCGCGGGCGCTGCCGATGATGACGGCGAGGGACAGGGGCTGGGTGGTCATGGTCTACCTCCGGAAGAGACGGATGGGGCCGGTGGGGCATGCTGCCCCGGCTCGAAAGTAAACTACACCGTGCGGAGCAAAAAGTCTCCCGGCCCTCCCCATCCCGCTTTCGCCGACTGCGTCGAAGCGGTCGTGGGGGTGCGGCGCGGCCGAACGCGCGGCCTCACCGTCGACCATGGAAGTGGCAGAAGGGGCACGGCGGTCGGTGAGACCCGCCGACTGCCGCGCTGCGTCGCGGGGGCGCGCCGGGGTGCCGGCCGGCCCCGCGGGGGAAGGGGTCAGATCCCGCTTCCGTACAGCCGCAGGAAGGCGGCCACTCCTGAGGCGACCAGCGCGTCCAGCTCGCCCTGCGGCAGCGGCAGGGCGCCGTGGAAGGACCGTTCGTAGGCCTCGGACATGACCAGCTGGGTGAAGTGGGCGGCGGCGTCCTGGGGGTCGTCCGTGTGCAGCCGGCCGGCCGCCGTCAGGGTGGTGAAGTGCTGGGCGAGTCGTGCCTGGGTGCGTCGAGGCCCCTCGGTGCGCCAGCTCTCGATGACCTCGGAGGGCAGTCGTGGCGCTTCCGCGAAGATGACCCGCACCAGGGCGAAGTGCCCCTCGAACCCGCTCTGCGGAGCGGCCAGGGCGCGGCCGAGCACCATCAGCTCGGTTCTCAGGTCGGCCGGGCCGGTCAGGTGCTGGTCGATCAGCTCCTCCTGATGGGCCGCCACCGCGTGCGTGCTCTCCTGGAGCACGCTCAGCAGGAGCTGCTCCTTGTCCTGGTAGTGGTTGTAGATGGTGCGCTTGGAGACCCCGGCCTCGGCCGCGATGGTGTCCACGCTGGCGCGGGTGTAGCCCTCACGGCCGAAGACGGCGCGGGCGGCGCAGTCGATCGCGGTGCGCTTGGCGGGACGCCCTGTTCGGGCGGCGGTGGCGGGGGACGTCATGGCGGCTCACTCCTCGGATCGCGCCGGCCGGCGTGGATCGAACGAAACTACACCGGCTAGTTTACGTGACATGCCCTCCGGGGCCCCGTCCTCGCCGCGCCCCGGTGGGCGCTCGTTCATGACGGGCCGCTTTTTGCCCTGCCCGGTTTACTTACGGAACTACACCGTGTAGTTTCCTTCTTGTCGGGAGATCCGGCGAGGTCCTGCGCCTCCCGTCTCCGCTCCGGGCCTGCCCGGCCCCGTCGACGCATCAACAGCCCCCTGAAGAAGGGGTGTTCACGAGAGGTAGGACGTCATGTTCGGCAAGCTGACGGTTATCAAGATCTTCTGCACGGACCTGGACACCATGGTCGCCTTCTACCGCGACCGGCTCGGCCTGAAGATCCGCGAGGAGTACCCCGGTATTTCCGTGGTCTTCGACACCGGCCATGACGGCGAGCTGATCATCCAGAAGGGCGACCAGCCCATCAGCCTCGCCTTCACGCAGGTGGACATCCCCGCCGCCCACTCGGCCGTGGAAGACCTCCGCCCCACCGGCGTCGTCCCGCACAAGACGGGTGAGCGTTTCGAGATCAGCGACCCCGCGGGGAACAACCTGATCTTCGTCAACGCCTGATCACCCCCCTCCACCCGCGGGCCGTCCGACCCTTCCTCCGCTCCTCAGGGCGGCCCGCGCCCATCTGTCGCAATGAGGAACCCGTCATGTCGAAGTTACTCAGCACCCCCGCCCGCGTCCGACCCCGTCACAGCATCGACCTGCGCGATCGTCTCCAGGGCTACGCGCTCTATCTCGCGGGGTGTCTGGTCTTCGCCTCCGGTGCCACCCTGTTCATCCACTCCGGTCTCGGCGTGGACCCCCTGGACGTCCTCTCCCTCGGCCTCCTGGAGCACTTCCCGCTGACCATCGGCCTGGCCCAGGCGCTCATCGCGGCCGTGTGCATCGTCATCTGGTCGGTGTGGAACCGCCGCCGCCCGGTCGTGATGCCGTTCGTCACCTTCCTCCTGTGCGGCAGCCTCATCGACCTGATGCTCCTGGCCGACCTGGGCTGGTTCGCCTCCGTACCGTCCCTGGTCGTCGCGGTCCTGCTGTGCTCCTACGGCTCCGCCCTGATCATCATGAGCGGTACCGGCATCCGTGCCATGGACCTGATCGTCATCTCGCTCAACCAGCGCCTGAAGGTGCCCTTCTGGGCCGCCAAGGTCGGCGTCGAAACCGTCCTGCTCGCCCTCGGCTGGCTGCTGGGCGGACCCGTCGGCATCGGGACTCTCGCCTTCCTGATCTTCGTCGACGGTCTCATCCAGCCCTTCATGGCCTTCAACACCCGCACCCTGCACCTGACCAACCACGGTCTGGCCAGCCCCGGCGGAGTCGGAGCCCCCGTACTGGAAGGAGTCCGGTGAGCACTCCCGCACCCGAACCCGCACCGGCCCCGGTCCGGCCCGGCACGCTGCCGCTCCTGCTGTTCGCCTCGACCCTGACGGTGATGGCGGGGTCCATCCTCGCGCCGGTCATCCAGGTCATCCGCGGCGACCTCCAGCTCAGCGGCACCGAGGCCGGCCTCATCATCACCACCCACAGCCTCTCCATCGCCGTGACCAGTCCGCTGGCCGGATGGATGCTCGACCGCTGGGGCGTGCGGCTGCCGCTGGCGGGCGGACTCGTTCTGTACGGGCTGGCGGGGGGCACCGGCCTGGTCGCCGACAGCTACCCGGCGCTCATCGCCAGTCGTGTCGCGTTCGGTGCCGGAGCCGCCCTGGTGTTCTCGGGCACCACCCTGGCCCTGCTCAACCTCTACAAGGGCCCCGCGCAGGACCGTGCGATGGGCTGGCGCGGGACGGCCACCAGCATGGGCGGGGTGCTGTGGCCCCTGCTGGCCGGAGGCGTCGGGGGAATCTCCTGGCACCTTCCCTTCGGGGTCTATCTGATCGGCGTGCCACTCGGGATCGCCACCGCTCTGCTCCTGCCCCGTGAGCGGCCGAAGGGGGCCGCCCGTCCCGCCGGGGAAAGGCTCGGAGCGTGGCAGATGCTGCGCCGGCACCGCATCCTGCTCGTCTGGTACGGGCTGCAGTTCTGCGGCTCGCTGCTGCTGTACGCGCTGGTGGTCTTCCTCCCGCAGCGCCTGGCGGAGTCCGGTGTCGAGGATCCGCTGCTGGTCTCCCTGTACACCGTGGGCATGTCCGGCGCGATGAGCCTCATCGGCCTCGCGTACGCCTCGCTCCGTACCCGCCTGGCCTACAGCGTGCTGCTGCGGGGGTCGCTGGCGCTGTGGACGGCGGCCTTCCTGCTGCTCGCCGTCGCACCCAACGCCCCCTGCTGTTCCTGGCGCCGTTGCTGTTCGGCCTCGGCCAGGGGATGTTCTTCCCGGTGACCACCGTGCTGATCGGCGAGGGCGTGCCCGCGGCCGTACGCGGCCAGGCCACCTCGCTGTCGGGAACAGCCACCTTCGCCGGGCAGTTCGCCTCTCCGCTGCTGATCGGCCCGCTGATCCAGGCCACCTCGCCCACCACCGGGTTCCTCCTCGCGGCAACCGTGCCCGCACTGGCCCTGATCGCCCTGTGGGTCAGCCGGGCGGGCGTGGCCGGTCCCCAGCCCGGCAGCCCGGTGCCGGCCCCTTCCGCCGGGCCCGCCGCCCGGATCAAGTGAGGGGCCGCCCGTGCCGGTGGTGAGCGTCGTCCGCCGGGCCCTGCCGGTGGCGGCGGATCGCCGTCACCGGCGCCTACGGGTGCCGGTCCGCCGCATTCCCGGAGGTGTCGCCGGCGCTTTCCGGATCGCCCTTGCCCGTCAGGGCGAAGAGCCGGGCGGTACGGTCCGCGGAGATCTCCAGCCGGGGGAGGACCGTGGGCACGGCGATGCTGGGCAGCATCAGCTGGAGCAGTGCGGCGACCTCGGTGGGCAGGTCGTACTCACCCGGCATCCCCTCGGACACGATGCGGACGCCGGTCCAGGCGGACAGCAGCAGGCGGGCGGTCTCCGTCTCCTCGATGTACGCGTGCACCTCGCCCCGCGCCTTGGCCTCACCCAGCAACGACGCCAGGAGATCGGTCCAGTCGGGCCAGCGCGTTCCGAACATGCTCCGTGAGTTGCGGTCCACCGCCAGGCGCAACGCGGCGCTGAACATGGGCTCCCGAGGCAGCCGGTAGGCCATCAGCATCATCATGTCCAGGACTTCCTGGAGCTTGAGCCCCTGGGGCAGGACGCCTTCGGTCGTCACCGCCTCGCTGAGCACTCCCCGGGCCATGTCCTCCTTGGAGCGGAAGTGGAAATAGAAGGCGCCCTTGGTCACGCCGGCCCGCTCCAGGATCTCCGAGATGGTCGAGGCCTCGTAACCCAGCTCGTCGAAAACGGCGGCAGCGGCCTCCAAGATGACCCTGCGGGTTCGGACCGCCCGCTCCTGTTGCGCCACGCCTGGGCTCCCTGGGGAAATAGTCAAACTCTTAAAAAAGAACCGATGGGTCGGTATCTTAACTCGGGCAGGGGACTTCAGCGGCCTTTCGAGGGGGAAACGTGTCCAATAGTTTGCTTGCAGATTACGGTCAGGTGGAGCGGCGCGTCGGGATCGGCGTTCTCAAGAAGTACGTGCATCTGCACCGGGAGGAAGCCGTCCTGCTCACCGGCTGGTCCTCGCGCGGTTCCGACCGGTACACCGTCACCGCGCGGTGGCCCGCGGCGGCGGGCGGGCCCTTCGAACCCTCCTTAGTCACGCAGACGATCCGGCAGAGCTGCCTGGTCGTCGCCCATGCGGAGAGATCGGTTCCGCTGGCGCACCAGACGCTGATGGAGCGCCTGGACTTCTCTCTCGACCGGGACTACCGGGTCCCCCGGGACGAACCGGTCGACCTGACCGTCGAGGTGTCCTGCCGGAGCACGGGCCACCGCTCGATGCGGGTCGAGCTGGTCCTGCTGCACGCGGGGCGCCCGGTCGGGGAGTCGGTGGTCGACTTCAGCTGGATAGCTCCCGCGGTATACCGCCGGCTGCGCGGCGAGCACCTGCACATCGCCTGGGACGAGGGCCTCGTCCCCGCGCCCGTTCCCGCGCCCGCCGTCGGGCGTACCCACGCGTCCGACGTGGTCCTCGCGCCCACCGGCTGGCCCGGACGGTGGCAACTGCGTACGGACGTCGGCAACGTGGCCCTGTACGACCACCCCGTGGACCATGTTCCCGGGCTGGTCCTGATAGAGGCGGCGTGCCAGGCCGCACAGGCCGTCACCGGTCCGGCGGCGTTCCGTCCGGTCGAGGTGGCCAGCACGTACGCTCACTACATCGAGTTCGACGCCCCTTGCTGGATCGATGCGGCCGTCGTCCCCCCGGCGGGCGACGGCGTCACGCGGGTCGAGGTCACCGGTGTGCAGGACGGCAGGGCGGCGTTCAGCCTCACCCTTGCCTCCGTGGCCTAGACCGTCCGGTGAGGACGCCTGTTCTGCCGGGGCGTCCTCACCCTCGCAGGGGCCGGCCGCAGGGATCAGCGGTTGACGAAGCCGCCGTCCACCGGCATCACGACGCCGGTGACGTACGACGCCCGGTCACTGAGCAGCCAGGCCGCCGCCTCGGCGATCTCTTCCGGGGCCGCGGTGCGCCCCTGGGGAGTGATGGCGTGGATCGAGTCCTCCAGACCGGGATTGCGGTCGTACCAGTCGGCCGTGATCTCGCTGCGGGTCGACCCCGGCGCCACGGCGTTGACCCTGATCCCCTGGCGCGCGTACTCGTCGGCCGCGGCCCGGGTGAAACCGACGACCGCGTGCTTGGAGGCCACATAGGGGGCGGCCGCGGGTATGGCCACCAGACCTCCGACACTGCTGTTGTTCACGATCGAGCCGCCGCCGTTGTCCAGCATGGCGCTGATCTCGGCACGCAGGCAGTTCCACACCCCGCGGACGTTGGTGTCGATGATGGAGTCGTAGACGTCGTCCTTCATCAGGTGCAGTGGTGCCTGGTCGCCGCCGATGCCGGCGTTGTTGAAGGCCCCGTCGAGCCGGCCGTGGCGTTCCACCACGAAGCCGACCGCCTCCCGTACGTCCTGGGCGCGGGTCAGGTCGGTCACCACGTAGGAGGCGTCGAATCCCTTGTCGCCCAGTTCGGCCACGACGGCCGAGAGTCTCTCCTTCCGGCGTGCCGCGAGTACGACCGCCGCTCCCTCCCGGGCGAAGACGGAGGCGGCTGCGGCGCCGATGCCGCTGCTCGCTCCCGTGATGAATATGACTTTGTCTTGCAGGAGTTGGCCTTTTCCGATCATGCTCTGCAGTCTTCCAGCCCGACGTTGACGAGTTCACACCAAACGGGTAAACGGTCTGCGGCGTCACACGGTGGAATACCGGCCCGGGCTGGCGGCGTTCACCCGCCATGCGTGCCATCCAGTTCGACCGCTTCGGCGGCCCAGAGGTGCTGACCCTCCGCGACCTGCCCGAACCGTCTCCGCGGCAGGGCGAGTTACTGATCGCCGTCGAGGCGGCCGGGGTCAATTTCGCCGACACCCACCAGGTCGACGGCTCCTACCTGAGCCCGGACCGGCTGCCGTACGTACCGGGCAGCGAGGTGGTCGGCAGGACCCGGGACGGGCGGCGGGTCCTGGCCCGGACGACGGGCGGATACGCCGAACTCGCCCTGGCCGGTGCGGAGTCGGTGATCGACATCCCCGACGACCTGCCCGCGGGCCAGGCGCTGGCCCTGTTGATGCAGGGGCTGACCGCCTGGCACCTGCTGCGCACCGCCGCCCGTCTGCTGCCCGGCGAGAGCGTCGTGGTCCATGCCGCCGCGGGTGGTGTCGGCAGCCTCGCCGTACAACTGGCCAAGCAGTTCGGCGCACGGCGGGTGCGGGCCATGGCCTCCACCCCCGCCAAGCGGGAACTCGCCCTGGCGCTGGGCGCCGATGATGTGGCCGAGTACCCGCTGGACGAGCCTGCCGACGTGATCCTCGACGCGACGGGCGGCCCGCTCTTCGACCGGGCTCTCGACTCCCTCGCCGACTCCGGCCGCCTGGTGACCTACGGAAACGCCTCCCGCACCCCGTTCACCCCCGTTGATCCCGCGCGGCTCAGCCGCCTCGGCGCGGGAGTCGTCGGTTTCTGGCTGCGCCCCGCCCTGGCCCGCCCCGGTGGCTTCACCGAGCCGCTCAAGGAGCTGCTCTCGCTGACCGCTCAGGGACGCCTGCGGCCCGTCATCGGCGCCGAGTACCCGCTGGCCGAGGCGCGTCGGGCGCACGAGGATCTGCTGGCCCGCCGCACCACGGGCAAGGTGGTCCTACGGCCATGAGCGCGCGGTGCGGCAACGGAAACCGTGCGGTTGCGGGCCGGTTTCCGGTACGAACTCCTCGGGGGTGAGCAGTGACTCGTCGATCACGAAGTCCGTGCCGCCGGGGGCCAGCGTGTTCAGCGCCTGCGGGGCGGCCATCCGGGGCAGGAGCAGCTGCCAGAACCCGGTGAGCGAATGGCGCGACAGCCACTCCCCGTCCCCCCTGCCCAGTACTTCGAAGCCGGTGGTCGCCGCCACCACGGTCGCGGCCATCGGCTTCAGGGGCACTTCTTCGGCGAGGACGCCCTCCTCCATGGCCCGGGCCAGCAGCCGCTCCACGCACTCCCTCCATTCCTGCCGGAGGTTCAGGCCGGAGGGCCGGACGGTGTCGTAGCCGAGCTGGAAGCCGGCTCGCACCACCACGTCCTGGCTCAGCAGGAAGGCGAAGGTGTGCGAGATGTCGGTGAGCGTCTGGAGCGCGTTCGGCTGGTCCTGCGAGGCCCTGTGCGCCGCCCGGTGAAGGGCGCGTGCGGCAGCGGTCACGACGGCGTCGGCCACGGCCGCCTTGTTGCTGAAGTGGAAGTGCAGTGCACCGGGGCTCACACCCGCGTCCGAGCTGATCTCGGCCAGGCGCGTCCGGTCGTATCCATGACGCTCGAACAACTTGGCCGCCGAACGGATCAGCGCATGGCGGGTGCGGATGCCCCGTTCCTGTTTGGTCACGGACGGCTCCAGTCCTGGGACTACCTCTGCGGCCTGGCGGCCTGGGGAAGGGGGTGGTACTGCGGCAACTATAAAACCAACTGCATGGTTTGTATACTCGCGGTGACGCTCTGTCGCACAGGGAAGGGTCGGCTATTGGCGCCCCTGTTCATGCCTGGGGGCAAATACGCGCCAATCGGGAAGAGTTGGGCTTCAGTCACTCTCTTGTTGCGGTAGTTCGCGGGGGGCCGGTCAGGTGAAGGTGAGGCGGGTGGAAGGATGTCTTCGCATTTTTAAACTTTGACAAACCGGCTTACCGGTTTGTATCTTCGCGGCGGAAGGGTCTACTGGTGATGCGCCCATCGCGCGGATGTGCAGGAGCGGCAGATGACACAGCAGTCCACTGGCACACTGGAACCTCACATACCTGGCCGAAATCATGAAGATCGATTAGTTCCGCCGCCCACCCGTGCGCCGTCCGCGGAGGCCGGGACCCGTCCCCGGCGGGAAGCCGTGCGGGTCCTTGTCGTGGAGAACGAGCCGCGTGCCGCCGAAGCCCTGGTCCAGGGGCTGCGCCGGCACGGCTACCGGGCCGAGAGCGTGGCCACCGGCGCCAAGGCGTTGCAGGTGCACCGCAGCTCCGATCTGGTCCTCCTCGATCTCGAACTGCCCGACCTGGACGGGCTGGAGATCTGCCGGAGCATCCGGGCCACGTGTGACACGCCGATCATCGTGGTCACCGCCCGGGACACCGAACTCGACCGGGTGCTGGGTCTGCAGGCGGGCTCGGACGACTACCTGGCCAAGCCGTACGGCTTCCGTGAGCTGATGGCCAGGATGGAAGCGGTCATGCGCAGGGCCCGGCCGCAGCAGCCCGTGGAGCAGGTCATCACGCGCGGGTCGCTGCGCATCGACGCGCGGACGCGCGAGGTCCGGCTCGACGGGCGGCACGTCGAGGTGACCCGCAAGGAGTTCGACCTGCTGCACCTGCTGGCCTCCCAGCCCGAGGCCGTCATCTCGCGCAGACAGCTCATGGTCCAGGTGTGGGACGACTCCTGGTCGCGGCCGGGCCGGACCATCGACACGCACGTGAGCAGCCTGCGCAACAAGCTCGGTTCCAGTAGCTGGATCGTCACGGTCAGGGGAGTCGGCTTCCGTCTCGGACACCCGTAAGCGGTGTCCTGGGGGTTACGGGGCGTCAGAGGCTCCGTAACCCGGCCGAACCTTTGACGTATCCCTGACATTTGCTGGTCGGCCTCTCACCTGTTACGCGGAACTGCGGGATCTGTGAAGGAAGTTCACCAAAGCCTGGACAATGGCGCCTTGATCCTGATGAGCGCCCGGAACAAGCTGACATTCAGCTTCCGGACAAGCCATGAGGAGATCCGTCGTGCGCAAGGTGCTCATCGCCAACCGTGGCGAAATCGCTGTCCGCGTTGCTCGGGCCTGCCGGGATGCCGGGATCGCGAGCGTGGCCGTCTACGCCGATCCGGACCGGGACGCGGTGCATGTCCGTGCGGCGGACGAGGCGTTCGCTCTGGGCGGTGACACCCCGGCCGCCAGTTATCTGGACATGGCCAAGGTGCTGGCGGCGGCGAAGGACTCGGGGGCGGACGCGGTCCATCCGGGGTACGGGTTCTTGTCGGAGAACGCGGAGTTCGCCCAGGCGGTGATCGATGCGGGGCTGACCTGGATCGGTCCGCCGCCGCAGGCGATCCGGGACCTGGGCGACAAGGTCGCCGCCCGGCACATCGCGCAGCGTGCCGGGGCGCCGCTGGTGGCGGGCACCGCGGACCCGGTCTCCGGCGCCGAGGAGGTGGTGGCCTTCGCGCGCGAGCACGGGCTGCCGATCGCGATCAAGGCGGCGTTCGGCGGCGGCGGGCGCGGTCTGAAGGTGGCCCGCACCCTGGAGGAGGTCCCCGAGCTCTACGACTCCGCGGTCCGCGAGGCGGTCGCGGCGTTCGGGCGCGGAGAGTGCTTCGTCGAGCGCTACCTCGACCGGCCCCGGCACGTGGAGACCCAGTGCCTGGCGGACGCGCACGGCAACGTGGTGGTGGTCTCCACCCGGGACTGCTCGCTGCAGCGCCGCCACCAGAAGCTGGTGGAGGAGGCCCCGGCGCCGTTCCTGACCCAGGAGCAGAACGCCGAGCTGTACGCCGCCTCCAAGGCGATCCTGCGGGAGGCCGGCTACGTGGGCGCGGGCACCGTGGAGTTCCTGGTCGCCGCGGACGGCACCATCTCCTTCCTGGAGGTCAACACCCGTCTGCAGGTCGAGCACCCGGTCTCCGAGGAGGTCACCGGCATCGACCTGGTGCGGGAGATGTTCCGCATCGCCGACGGCGAGGAGCTGGGCTACGACGACCCGGCGGTGCGCGGGCACTCCATCGAGTTCCGGATCAACGGCGAGGACCCGGGCCGCGGTTTCCTGCCCGCCCCGGGCACGGTGACCGCCTTCACCCCGCCCACCGGCCCCGGCGTGCGCCTGGACGCCGGCGTGGAGTCCGGCTCGGTGATCGGCCCGGCCTGGGACTCGCTGCTGGCCAAGCTGATCGTCACCGGCGCCACCCGCGAGCAGGCGCTGCAGCGCGCCGCCCGGGCGCTGGCGGAGTTCACCGTCGAGGGGATGGCCACCGCGATCCCCTTCCACCGCGCGGTGGTCACCGACCCGGCGTTCACCTCGGACCCGTTCACCGTGCACACCCGGTGGATCGAGACCGAGTTCGTCAACACCGTTGCGCTCTACACCGTGCCCGGCGCGGACGGCGAGGAGGACGAGTCCGGGCGCGAGACCATCGTGGTCGAGGTCGGCGGCAAGCGCCTGGAGGTCTCGCTGCCCTCCAGCCTGGGCATGTCCCTGGCCCGCACCGGCCTGGCGGCCGGCGCCAAGCCCAAGCGCCGGGCGGCGAAGAAGTCCGGCCCGGCCGCCTCCGGCGACACCCTGGCCTCCCCGATGCAGGGCACCATCGTCAAGATCGCGGTCGAGGAGGGCCAGCAGGTCAGCGAGGGCGACCTCGTCGTCGTCCTGGAGGCCATGAAGATGGAACAGCCCCTGAACGCCCACCGCTCGGGCACCGTCAAGGGCCTGGCCGTCGAGATCGGCGCCTCCCTGACCTCCGGCGCCGTCATCTGCGAGATCAAGGACTGACCCCGGCCACGGCCGCGGACCACCGGACAACCACCGGCCGCACCAGCACCCCAGGGCCCCGCCGAAACCGGCGGGGCCCTGCGCACACCCGGTGCGTCCGGCCCGCGACGGCGCTGATTCCAGAACCTCCCGCGGGCCGCCGCGAGATTTTCCCTCCGCGGACTCCTGGTATTCGTCTGAATTCTTTCCCGGATGCCGCGGTGCGTACGGCGGTCCCGGCGGCCGGAACAGCGGGTTTGCATTCTCCTGACGCTTCCCTCACCTGTTTCTTCCCGGTGTGCAGTTGCATGAGGAAATATCACGCAGGCATGAAGAGGTGCGTCTTGAAATTCTTTTGCCGGACGAACAGGCTCATTAACAGCTTCTGTTGAACCGTCTTGAGCTGCATGTGATCCAGCATTTGCGGGCCACTGGTGCCGTCGATGCTCCAACCCTTTGAAGGAACCCCTGAGATGGCCGAGGAGAGGTATATGGACGCTGCAGTGATTGTCGTGGGCGCGGGTCCTGCCGGGATGATGCTCGCCGGTGAACTGCGGCTCGCGGGAGTCGACGTCGTCGTCCTGGAGCGGCTCACGCAGCGCACCGGAGAGTCGCGGGGGTTGGGATTCACCGCGCGCACCATGGAGGTCTTCGACCAGCGGGGGGTGCTCTCCCGGTTCGGCGAGATCGAGACCAGCAACCAGGGGCACTTCGGCGGCCTGCCCATCGACTTCGGTGTCCTGGAAGGTGCCCTGCAGGCGGCCAAGACCGTGCCGCAGTCCGTCACCGAGACGCATCTCGAGGAGTGGGCCACCAGCCTGGGAGCCGACATCCGGCGAGGCCACGAGGTCCTCTCCCTGACGGACGAGGGCGACGGCGTCGAGGTCGAGGTCCGCGGCCCCGCGGGCACCCACACGCTGCGCGCCGCCTACCTGGTGGGCTGCGACGGCGGGCGCAGCGCGGTGCGCAAGGCGGCCGGGTTCGACTTTCCCGGCACCGCCGCCACGATGGAGATGTTCCTCGCCGACATCAAGGGCGTCGACATCCAGCCCCGCATGATCGGTGAGACGCTTCCCGGCGGCATGGTCATGGCCGGCCCGCTGCCCGGCGACACCACCCGCATCATCGTCTGCGAGCGGGGCACCCCGCCGCAGCGCAGAGAGGTCCCGCCGTCCTTCGGGGAAGTGGCCGACGCGTGGAAGCGGCTGACCGGCGACGACATCTCGCACGCCGAGCCGGTATGGGTCAGCTCCTTCGGCAACGCCACCCGCCAGGTCACCGAGTACCGCCGGGGGCGCGTCATCCTGGCCGGTGACTCCGCGCACATCCACCTCCCGGCCGGTGGACAGGGCATGAACACCAGCATCCAGGACGCGGTCAACCTGGGCTGGAAGCTCGCCGCCGTCGTGAACGGCCGGGCACCGCAGGGTCTTCTCGACACGTATCACAGCGAACGCCACGCGGTCGGCAAGCGCCTGCTGATGAACACCCAGGCCCAGGGGCTGCTCTTCCTCAGCGGCCCCGAGGTGCAGCCGCTGCGCGACGTGCTCACCGAACTCCTCGCCTACGAAGAGGTCGCCCAGCACCTGGCCGCCATGGTGAGCGGCCTGGAGATCACCTACGACGTCGGCGCCGGCACCCATCCGCTGCTCGGCAGGCGGATGCCGCACCTCGAACTGGCCGGTGACGTCCGCAGGACCAGCAGCACCGAACTCCTGCACTCCGCCCGCGGCGTGCTGCTCGACCTCGAGGACAACCCGCGCCTGCGGCGCCGGGCCGCCGGCTGGACCGACCGGGTGGACATCGTCACCGCCGAGCCGCACGCGGCCGGCCGGGCCGGCGGCCTCCAGGGGACCTCGGCCGTACTGGTCCGTCCCGACGGCTATGTCGCCTGGGCCGCACCGGGCAGTCACCACGACCTGCCGACGGCCCTGGAGACCTGGTTCGGAGAACCTCGCCCGGTCTGAGCCCCGTCCGGCCCCCCTCGCACCCCCTCGTCGACCCACGGAAGAGAGAACAGATGCACAGCACCCTGATCGTGGCCCGGATGGACCTCGAGTCGAGCGCCGAAGTCGGCAAGCTCTTCGCGGAGTTCGACCGGAGCGAGATGCCGCACCGCATGGGCACGCGCCGCCGTCAGCTGTTCGCCTACAAGGGCCTGTACTTCCACCTTCAGGACTTCGACGCGGACAACGGCGGAGAACTGATCGAGGACGCCAAGACGGACCCGAGGTTCATGCAGATCAGCCAGGACCTCAAGCCGTTCATCGGGGCGTACGACCCGGCGACCTGGCGTTCCCCGGCCGATGCGATGGCCACCCGCTTCTACGACTGGACGGCTTCCGCATGAGCCCGCAGCACGCCGACACGAGGGGAGGCGACCACTGATGGGACGCCGAGTAGTGATCACGGGGGTCGGAGTGCTGGCACCGGGCGGTATCGGTGCCAAGAACTTCTGGAGTCTGCTGAGCGAAGGCCGCACGGCGACCCGGGCGATCACCTTCTTCGACCCCTCCTCGTTCCGTTCCCGGGTGGCGGCCGAGATCGACTTCGACCCGCAGCTGCACGGGCTGTCTCCCCAGGAGATCCGCCGTATGGACCGCGCCGCCCAGTTCGGCGTGGTCACCGCCCGCGAGGCGCTCGCCGACAGCGGCCTGGACCTCGCCGGGTTCGACCCCCACCGCACCGGTGTCACCATCGGCAGTGCGGTCGGCGCGACCACCGGGCTCGACGACGAGTACCGGGTGGTGAGCGACGACGGCCGGCTCGACCTGGTCGACCACACCTACGCCCCGCAGCACCTGTACAACTACTTCGTACCCAGCTCGATCTCGGCCGAGGTGGCCTGGGCGGTCGGCGCCGAGGGACCGGCCACCGTGGTCTCCACCGGCTGCACCTCCGGCATCGACTCGGTCGGCCACGCCGCCGAGCTGATCCGTGAGGGCACCGCCGACGTCATGATCACCGGCGCGACGGACGCCCCGATCTCCCCGATCACGATGGCGTGCTTCGACGCCATCAAGGCGACCACCCCGCGCAACGACGACCCCGAGCACGCCTCGCGGCCCTTCGACGGCACCCGCAACGGCTTCGTGCTCGGTGAGGGCTCCGCCGTGTTCGTCCTGGAGGAGCTGGACAGCGCGCGCAAGCGCGGTGCGCACATCTACGCCGAGATAGCCGGGTACGCCTCCCGCTGCAACGCCTTCCACATGACCGGGCTGCGCCCCGACGGCCGGGAGATGGCCGAGGCCATCAAGGTGGCGCTGGGCGAGGCGCGGATGAACCCCGAGTCCGTCGACTACATCAACGCACACGGTTCGGGCACCAAGCAGAACGACCGCCACGAGACCGCGGCGTTCAAGCTCAGCCTCGGCGAGCACGCCTACCGCACGCCGGTCAGCTCCATCAAGTCGATGGTGGGCCACTCGCTGGGCGCGATCGGATCGATCGAGATCGCCGCCTCCGTGCTCGCCATGGAGAACCAGGTGGTGCCGCCCACCGCCAACCTGCACACCCCCGACCCGGAGTGCGACCTGGACTACGTGCCGCTCACCGCACGCGAGCAGCGCACCGACGCGGTGCTCACGGTCGGCAGCGGATTCGGCGGGTTCCAGAGCGCGATGGTGCTGGCCCGTCCCGAGAGGAGCACCGCATGAGCGCCAGGACAGTGATCACCGGCATCGGTGTCGTCACCCCCAACGGGCTCGGCGTCGACGGCTTCTGGGCCGCGACCCGGGTCGGCAAGAACGCCATCGGCCGCGTCACCCGCTTCGATCCGACGCCCTACCCGTCCCAGCTGGCCGGCGAGATCAGCGACTTCGTCGCCGAGGAACTCCTGCCCAGCCGACTGCTCCCGCAGACGGACCGGATGACCCGGCTCGCCCTGGTCGCCGCGGACTGCGCCTTCAAGGACGCGGGCATACAGCCCGGCGACATCCCCGAGTTCGACATGGGCGTCGTCACCGCCTCCACGGCCGGCGGCTTCGAGTTCGGCCAGAACGAGCTCAAGAAACTGTGGAGCCAGGGCAGCGAGTACGTCAGCGCCTACCAGTCCTTCGCCTGGTTCTACGCGGTCAACAGCGGCCAGATCTCCATCCGCAACGGTATGCGGGGCCCCAGCGGTGTGGTCGTCAGCGACCACGCGGGCGGCCTCGACGCGATCGCCCAGGCCCGCCGGCAGATCCGCAAGGGCAGCAAACTGATCTTCTCCGGCGGCTTCGACGCCCCGATCTGCACCTGGGGCTGGGTCGCGCAGATCGCCGGCGGCCGGCTGTCCACCAGCAGCGACCCCGACCGGGCCTACCTGCCCTTCGACGCGGCCGCCGACGGCTACGTGCCCGGCGAGGGCGGTGCGCTGATCACCCTGGAGGACGAGCAGACGGCCCGCGAGCGCGGCGCGCAGAACATCTACGGCGAGATCGCCGGATACGGCTCGACCTTCGATCCGAAACCGGGAACCGGCCGTGAGCCCGGACTGCGCCGCGCCATCGAGGTGGCGCTCGCGGACGCCGGCGTCGAGGCGGGCCAGGTCGACGTGGTGTTCGCCGACGCCGCGGGCACCCCGCGGCTGGACCGCGAGGAGGCCGACGCCATCAGCGCCGTCTTCGGTCCTTCCGGGGTGCCGGTCACCGCGCCCAAGACGATGACCGGCCGGCTCTACTCCGGCGCCGCTCCGGTGGACGTGGTCTCCGCCGTGCTGGCCATCCGCGAGGGGCTGATCCCGCCCACCACCAACGTGGAGCTGTCGCCCGAGTACACCATCGACCTGGTGACCGGGCAGCCCCGGCCCGCCCCGGTACGCACCGCGCTGGTCCTCGCCCGCGGCTACGGCGGCTTCAACTCCGCCGTGGTCGTCCGGGCCGCCGACTGACCCCACGGCTTCGCCCACCGCCGCCCGCGTCCCCAGGGGCGGGGCGGCGGGCACCCCCCACTCCGCGGCCGGGCATCCGGCCGCGTACGACCGATGAAGGGACCCCATGTCCGAGCAGGAATTCACCATCGAGGCCTTCAAGCAGATCCTGCTGGAGAGCGCCGGGGCCGACGAGAACATCGACCTCGACGGCGACATCCTCGACACCGACTTCGAGGCGCTGGGCTACGAGTCGCTGGCCCTGCTGGAGACCGGTGGCCGGATCGAGCGCGAGTACGGCATCTCCCTGGACGACGACATCTTCACCGACCACCGCACCCCGCGCGCCCTGGTCGCGGCGGTCAACGCCTGCATCAAGGACGCCGTCACCGCCTGACAGCCCGCTCGCGGCCGCCGCGCAGCCCGCGGCGGCCGCTCCTGGACACGAGCACTCACCGGAGAAGAGAGACATGTCGCAGCAGGACCAGCCAGTAGCCCTCGTCACCGGCGCGACCAGCGGAATCGGGCTCGCCGTCGCGCGCCTCCTGGCCGCCCAGGGGCACCGGGTGTTCATCGGCGCGCGCAACGCCGAGAACGTCGCCGCCACCATCAAGCAGCTCCAGGACGAAGGCCTTCAGGTCGACGGCACCACCCTGGACGTCCGCTCGTCCGCCGACGCCCGCGCCTTCGTGCAGGCCGCCGTCGAGCGCTTCGGCACCGTGGACGTACTGGTCAACAACGCCGGTCGCAGCGGCGGGGGAGTCACCGCCGACATCGACGACGAGCTGTGGCACGACGTCATCGACACCAACCTCAACAGCGTGTTCCGGCTGACCCGAGAGGTGCTCACCACCGGTGGGCTGCGCCACAAGAACCGCGGCCGGATCATCAACATCGCCTCCACCGCCGGCAAGCAGGGCGTCGTACTCGGCGCCCCGTACTCGGCCTCCAAGCACGGCGTCGTCGGCTTCACCAAGGCGCTCGGCAACGAGCTGGCCCCCACCGGCATCACCGTCAACGCGGTCTGCCCCGGTTACGTCGAGACGCCGATGGCCCAGCGCGTCCGGCAGGGCTACGCGGCCGCGTACGACGCCTCGGAGGAGGCGATCCTCGAGAAGTTCCAGGCGAAGATCCCGCTGGGCCGCTACTCCACCCCCGAGGAGGTGGCCGGCCTCGTCGGCTACCTGGCCTCCGACACCGCGGCCTCCATCACCTCCCAGGCCCTCAACGTCTGCGGTGGACTCGGCAACTTCTGAGCCGGTCCCGAGAAGCGAACCCGAACCCGAGGAGTATGACCATGCCGCAGCCCGGCCTGCGCGAGGTGGAGCACGAGATCACGGTCTCGGCCCCGGCCACCGCCGTCTACCGGTTGATCGCCGAGGTGCAGAACTGGCCCAGGATCTTCCCGCCGACCATCCACGTCGACCACGTCGAGAAGAGCGGGCGCACCGAGCGCATCCGCATCTGGGCCACCGCCAACGGTGAGGCCAAGAACTGGACGTCGCATCGCACCCTCGATCCGGAACAGCTGCGGATCACCTTCCGCCAGGAGGTCTCCGCGCCCCCGGTCGCCTCGATGGGCGGCACCTGGGTCATCGAGCCGCTCTCCGGGTCCACCGCCCGGGTCCGGCTGCTGCACGACTACCGGGCCGTCGACGACGACCCGCAGAGCCTGCGGTGGATCGACGAGGCCGTCGACCGCAACTCCCGCTCCGAGCTCGCCGCGCTCAAGACGAACGTCGAACTGGCCCACGCGTCCGAGGAGCTGACCTTCTCCTTCGAGGACACGGTCCACGTCGCGGGCTCGGCCAAGGACGTCTACGACTTCATCAACGAGGCCCACCTGTGGTCCGAGCGGCTCCCGCACGTGGCCACCGTCCGGCTCGACGAGGACACCCCGGGCCTGCAGACGCTGGAGATGGACACCCGGGCCAAGGACGGCTCGGTGCACACCACCAAGTCCTACCGGGTGACCTTCCCGCACCAGAAGATCGCCTACAAGCAGGTCACCCTGCCGGCGCTGATGACCCTGCACACCGGTTACTGGACGTTCGCGGAGAGCGGCGCCGGGGTCGCCGCGTCCTCGCAGCACACCGTCACCATCAACACCGAGAACATCACCCGGATCCTGGGCGCCGACGCGACCGTCGCCGACGCCCGGGAGTACGTACGGACGGCCCTGAGCACCAACAGCCGCGCCACCTTGAACCACGCCAAGGACTACGCGGAAGCCAAGGCCTGATCATGGGGGAGGACCGCACCAGCACCCAGGTGATCGTGGTCGGCGCGGGCCCGGTCGGGCTCATGCTCGCCGGGGAGCTGCGGCTGGCCGGCGCGGACGTGGTGGTCCTCGAAAAGCTCACCGCGCCGACCACCGAGTCGCGGGCGTCCACCTTGCACGCCCGCACCATGGAGATCCTCGACAGCCGGGGCCTGCTGCGGCCGCTCGGCGAGGTGCCGAACGACCGCAGGGGCCACTTCGGGGGCATCCCGCTCGACCTCACGCTCCCCGGCCCCTACCCGGGCCAGTGGAAGGTCCTGCAGACCCGGATCGAGGAGCTGCTGGGCCAGTGGGCGCAGGACCTGGGCGCGGACGTCCGGCGCGGTCACGAGCTGACCGGGCTGACCGTGACCGAGGACCGCGCCGAGGCCCGGGTGCGCCTCCCGGACGGTACGACGGCGACCTTCCGGGCCCTGTGCGTCGTCGGCTGCGACGGCGAGGACAGCGCCGTGCGCCGCCTGGGAGGTTTCGGCTTCCCCGGCGGCGACGCCACCCGTGACATGCTGCGCGCCGACGTGGCCGGCATCGACGTGCCCAACCGCCGCTTCGAGCGGCTGGAGGGCGGACTCGCCGTCGCCGCCCGGCGTCCCGACGGTGTGACCCGGGTGATGGTGCACGAGTTCGGTGCCCGGCCGCGTGGCGCGCAGCCCGGCTTCGCGGAGGTCGCCGACACCTGGAAGCGCGTCACCGGGGAGGACATCAGCGCCGGGACCCCGCTGTGGGTGAACTCCTTCGGTGACGCCTCCCGGCAGGCCGGCCGCTACCGCGACCACCGGCTCTTCCTGGCCGGTGACGCGGCGCACCAGCAGATGCCGATCGGCGGCCAGGCCCTCAACCTGGGCCTGCAGGACGCCGTCAACCTCGGCTGGAAGCTGGCCGCCCAGGTGCGGCAGCGGGGCCCCGACGGCCTGCTCGACAGCTACCACCGCGAGCGGCACGCCGTCGGGCGGCGGGTCCTGAACAACATCAGGGCGCAGGCGCTGCTGCTGCTCGGTTCCGCCGAGGTCGAGCCGGTCCGGCAGGTCTTCGCCGAACTGGCCGCGGGCAGCGAGAACGTACGCGCGCACCTGGCCGGAATGATCTCCGGTCTCGACATCCGTTACGACGTGGGCCCCGGCCGGCACCCGCTGCTCGGCCGCCGCCTCCCGCACGCGGACATCACCACCGCCGAGTCCACCACCACCAGTGCCTCCCTGCTGCGCAGCGGGCGCGGTGTGCTGCTCCTCCTGCCGGGCGACGACGCCCGCCGCGAGGAGTTGCGCACCCTCGCCGCCCCCTGGGCGGACCTGGTGCGCACGGTGACGGCCACTTCCGTGTCCGAGGGCCTCACGGCGCCGGACACCGGCGCTCTCCTGGTGCGGCCCGACGGCCATGTGGTGTGGGCCGACACCGACGGCACGGACCTTGCGACGGCCCTGGACCGCTGGTTCAAGGAGCCGCCCCGAGCGGCCGGGGCCCCGGCCGCAGTCCCGTTCACAGCGCCAGTCACAGCGCCGGTCACAGCACCGGCACCCGCGAAGAAGAATCGGAGAACACACATGAACAGGCTCACGGGCAAGACCGCGCTCGTCACAGGGTCGAGCCGCGGCATGGGCCGTGCGGCTGCCCTGCGGCTGGCACAGGAGGGCGCGCTCGTCGCCGTCCACTACACCGCCAACCGGGAAGCGGCCGACGACGTCGTCACGCTGATCGAGAAGGACGGCGGCCGGGCCTTCACCGTCCGCGCGGAGCTGGGCGTCCCCGGTGACGTCCACGAGCTGTTCCTGGGCCTGGAGAGCGGGCTGCGGGAGCGCACCGGAACCACCGGCCTCGACATCCTGGTCAACAACGCGGGCGTCATGGGCGGCGTCAAGCCCGAGGACACCACACCCGAGAAGTTCGACCAGCTCTTCGCGGTCAACGCCAAGGCGCCGTTCTTCCTCATCCAGCGGGCCCTGAAGAACATGCCCGACGGCGGACGCATCATCAACATCACCTCCGGCCTCACCCGTTTCGCGAATCCGGACGAGATCGCGTACGCGATGACCAAGGGAGCCGTCGACCAGCTCGCGCTGCACTTCGCCAAGTACCTCGGGCCGCGCAACATCACCATCAACAGCGTGGCGCCCGGCATCACCCGCAACGACAACCCCGTCTTCGGCATCCCCGAGGCGGTCGAGCAGATGGCACAGCTCTCCGCGTTCAACCGGATCGGCGAGCCGGAGGACGTCGCCGACGTCGTGGCCTTCCTCGCCACCGACGAGGCCCGCTGGATCACCGGCTCCTTCGTGGACGCCACCGGGGGCACGCTGCTCGGTTGAAACAGCCGGCACACCGGGCCGGCCGGCGGACCCCCGCCGGCCGGCCGGCCCTTCCCCTTGCCAGTCACCCAGCCACTACGGCGGAACGGGACTATGACACCTCCGACGACGCCCCGCCCCCCGACCGTGCCGGACACGACGGCCCGGCAGTGGAGCCCGGCCCTGTGGGGCCTGCTGTTCGTGCTCGCCGGCAACATGCTCATCGACGCCCTCGAGGTGTCCGTGGCACTGGTGGCACTGCCCGCCGTCGGCGGCGACCTCGGCCTGCCCGTGGCGCAACTGCAGTGGGTGGTCAGCGGGTTCGCCGTCGGGTTCGGCGGGCTGCTGCTCTTCGGCGGGCGCGTGGTGACGCTGCTCGGACGCCGCCGCGTCTACCTCGCCGCGCTCCTCGTCTTCTCCGCCGCGTCGCTGGCGGGCGCCCTCGCGGACAGCGGGCCGCTGCTGATCGCCACTCGCCTGGTGAAGGGCTTCTGCGCCGCGCTGACCGCGCCCACCGGACTCGCCATCATCACCTCGGTGTTCCCCGAGGGCCCCGCCCGCCGCAGGGCGGTGTCGGTCTACTCCCTCTTCGGCGCCAGCGGCTTCTCGGCGGGACTGCTGCTCTCGGGGCTGCTCACCGAGGTGAGCTGGCGCTGGACCTTCGCCTTCCCCGCCCCGGTCGCCCTGCTGCTGTTCGCCGCCGGGCTGTGGCTGGTCCCGCACGACGCACCGCGCAAGGACACCACCGGGCGGTACGGTTTCACGAGCGCGCTCAGCCTCACCGGCGCGACGCTGCTGCTGGTGTACGCGATCACCTCCGTGCCCGGCACCGGGTGGCAGCATCCGCGTACGGCCGGGGCGTTCGCCCTCGCGGTGCTGCTCGGCGTGGTGTACGTACGCGGCGAGCTGACGGCCCGGGAGCCGCTGCTGAACCTGGGGCTGCTCACCCACGGGCCGCTGCTGCGCTCCGCACTCGGTGCCGCGGCGTTCAACGGCTCGTACCTCGGACTGCTCCTCCTGAGCACCCTGCACCTGCAGCAACGCGCCGGGTGGAGCCCGCTGGAGACCGGGCTCGCCTTCCTGCCGGCCAGCGTCCCGCTCGCGCTCACCGCGCTGCACTCGGGCCGCGTCGTGGCCCGGTTCGGCCCGGCCCGGCTGATCGCGGCCGGTGCCGCCGCCGCACCCGTCGGCTACCTGCTCTACCCGCGCGGCGCCCCCGCCGAGGTGCGGTACCTCACCGACGTACTGCCCACCATGCTGCTCGTCGGCGCCGCGTTCGTGCTCGCCTTCACGGCGCTCCACCTCCAGGCCACCGGATCGGTCGCCGCCCAGCGGCAGGCGGCGGCGAGCGGGCTGTACCAGACGGCGGTGCAACTGGGCGCCGCGCTCATGATCGGGCTGACCTCCGCGCTGTACACCGTGGGGTACGGCCCCGCCCTGGGGCTGCTCACGGCCGTCGGCCTGGCCGGCTTCCTCGTCGCGCTGCGCGGCCTGCGGTGAGCGGACACGCCGGCGTACCGGGCCCCGTCCCCCCGGACCGGCTCGACCTGTGGCTGGTGCCCGGCCCCCGGGGGAGCGGAGCGGCAGCGCGCGGCCTCCCGGAACCCGGCCTCCCGGAAACCGACTTCTCGGGACCCGGCTTCTCGGAACTCGACGACACCGAGCGGCGCCGGGCAGGGTCCTTCGTCCGTCCGGCCCAGGCGCTGCTCTACGCGACCGCCCACGTCGCACTGCGCCGGCTGCTGGGCCGCTACACGGGCATCGCGCCCCAGGACGTACGGTTCGTCCGCGAGCCCTGCCCCGGCTGCGGCGGGGCGCACGGCCGCCCGGCCCTGGCCCGGGCTTCGCCGCCCCTCCACTTCTCCCTCTCCCACAGCGCCGGTCTGGCCCTCGTCGGCGTTGCGGCCGTCCCCGTCGGCGTGGACGTGGAGCGGCTGCCCCGCGAGGAGACCGTCGAGGTCTGCACCCCGTCGCTGCACCCGCGGGAGCGCGCCGAGCTGGCGCGGATTCCCCCCGGGGAGAGGAGCGAGCCGTTCGGCCGGCTCTGGACCCGTAAGGAGGCCTACCTCAAAGGCATCGGAACGGGGCTGAGCCGCTCTCCGGCCCACGACTACCTCGGTGCCGACCGGGGCGGGCACCCGCCCGGCTGGGCCGTGTTCGACGTCGCCTGCCCCCCTACGCACGCCGCAGCGGCCGCCGTCCGGGGGCCCGCTCCACGGACGGTCGAGATCCGTCGGCTGGAGCCGGCCGACGGCGCCTTCGCCGCGGCCACCACCTACCCACGGAAGGTGCACACCTCATGTCCGGAGTAGAAGAGACGATCCTGTCCCGGATCGGCAGACTGACCGACATCAAGGAATCGGCACGGCGCGGGCCCGATCCGGCGGCCACCGAACGCCAGCACGCCAAGGGAAAGCTGACCGCCCACGAGCGCATCGCACTGCTCCTGGACAAGGGATCGTTCAACGAGGTCGAAGCTCTGCGCAGGCACCGGGCGAGCGGCTTCGGCCTGGAGCACAAGAAGCCGTACGGCGACGGTGTCATCACCGGCTGGGGCACCGTCCACGGCCGTACGGTCTTCGTCTACGCCCATGACTTCCGGGTCTTCGGCGGCGCGCTCGGCGAGGCGCACGCGCAGAAGATCCACAAGATCATGGACCTGGCCGAGGCCGCCGGCGCACCGGTGGTCAGCCTCAACGACGGGGCGGGCGCCCGGATCCAGGAGGGCGTCACCGCGCTGGCCGGGTACGGCGGCATCTTCCGGCGCAACACCCGCGCCTCCGGGGTCATCCCGCAGATCTCGGTGATGCTCGGCCCCTGCGCGGGCGGCGCCGCCTACAGCCCGGCGCTCACCGACTTCGTGTTCATGGTCCGTGAGACCTCGCAGATGTTCATCACCGGACCCGACGTCGTCAAAGCCGTCACCGGTGAGGAGATCAGCCAGGACGGCCTCGGCGGCGCCGACGTCCACGCCGGTGTCTCGGGCGTCTCCCACTTCGCGTACGACGACGAGGAGCACTGCATCGAGGACGTGCGGTACCTGCTGTCGCTGCTGCCCGCCAACAACCGCGAGCTGGCGCCCGTCGAGCGCTGCGCCGACCCGGCCGACCGGCTCAACGAAGCCCTGCTCGACCTGGTCCCGGCCGGATCGGGGCAGGCGTACGACATCCGCAAGGTCGTCGAGGAGCTCGCCGACGACGGCGAGTACTTCGAGGTGCACCCGGCCTGGGCGACCAACATCGTCTGCGCGTTCACCCGCCTCGACGGCCATGTCGTCGGCGTCGTCGCCAACCAGCCCGCCTCCATGGCGGGTGTGCTGGACATCGAAGCCTCCGAAAAGGGTGCCCGTTTCGTTCAGTTCTGCGACGCCTTCAACATCCCGCTGGTCACCCTGGTCGACGTGCCCGGCTTCCTGCCCGGCGTGGACCAGGAGCACAACGGCATCATCCGGCGCGGCGCCAAGCTGCTGTACGCGTACTGCAACGCCACCGTGCCGCGGATCTCGCTGGTGCTGCGCAAGGCGTACGGCGGCGCCTACATCGTCATGGACTCCCGCTCGATAGGCGCCGACCTGGCGCTGGCCTGGCCCACCAACGAGATCGCGGTGATGGGTGCGGAGGGCGCGGCCAACGTGGTCTTCCGGCGCGAGATCAACGCGGCCGACGACCCGCAGGCCGTGCGCGAGCAGCGGATCGCGGAGTACAAGGACGAGCTGATGCACCCCTACTACGCGGCCGAACGCGGCCTGATCGACGACGTCATCGACCCGCGTCAGACCCGGTCGGTCCTGATCCGCTCGCTCGCCATGCTGCGGGCCAAGCACGCGGACCTGCCCTCGCGCAAGCACGGCAACCCCCCGCAGTGACCCTCCCCCCTCCCGCGGACCGGAGCGCCGGCCGTGTCCTCCTCGCCCCCACGGCCGGCGCTCCGCTCCGCGCGGCCCGTGCCGGCCGGCGTCCGTAGTGCCCGGCTGAATTTGACGCAAGCGTGACAGAGTCGCGGATACATCTGATACGGAAATCCTTGAACAGCTCTCCGTGACCGAAGAAGCTGGTTGCACAGGCGAAGAAACGCCATCGGACGTGAAAGGCATTGAATATGGCGGACGGTGCTCCGGCGCAGTCTTACAGCACGGGATCGCTGACCCGGAATCAATTCTCGCAGCTCGACCAGATGCAGCTGTTCGAGAGGAAATACGATCCGGTGACCCGGGCCGTCGTCGAGGCACTTCCCGTGAGCCGCGACTGGCAGTGCCTCGAACTGGGTGCCGGAGCCGGGTCGATGTCCTACTGGCTGGCGGAACGGGTCACCGAGGGCGGCGTGCTCGCTGTCGACATCGACACGAGCCGGCTGGACACCGGCCGCGCCAGGAACATGACGATCCATCAGGCCGACATAGTCACCGAGGAGTTCCAGGAAGGCGCCTACGACCTCGTCCTCGCGCGGGCCGTACTGGAACACCTGAAGGACCCCGACGAGCTGCTGGCCCGTGCGACGCGCTGGCTGGCCCCCGGTGGCTGGCTGGTGGTGGAGGACTTCTACTACCTGCCCGCCGAGCACGCCGCGACCGCAGTGGGACGCACCCTGGTCGGCGGGTACGTGCGGCGCATGCAGGAGCAGGGGGCCGACATGGGGTGGGCGCGGCACCTGCCCGCCGCACTGGCCCGGGCCGGACTGGTGTCGCCCCAGGTGCGGCTCACGCCCGCGGGCCCCGGCCAGTCCGCGGCCGACGACGAACTGATCGGCCTGCGGCTCAGGCAGGAGGGTCATGCGCTGGTGGACGGCGGCATGGTCACCGCGGACGAACTCGCGGACTTCATGGGTCTGCTGGGGCGTCCGGAGGGGCGGGACATGACGACGCTCATGGTCTCGGCGTGGGCGCAGCGCCCGGTCGGCTGAGCTGCCGCGTCTCCGGTGTCACATCCGTTTCCACGAGGGAGTCATCATGACTGCACGCAATGTTGTCCTGGTCACCGCGGCCACCGGAAATGTCGGGCCGCACGCGGTGGCCCACCTGCTCGACGCCGGTGCCAGGGTCCGCGCCCTGGTCCTTCGGGACGACCCGAACATCGGCCGTCTGCCGCAGGGCGTCGAGATCTGTTACGGCGACCTCGCCGAACCGGACAGCCTCGACGAGGCCCTGGAAGGCGTTGACGGCGTCTTCCTCATGTGGCCCTTCTTCGCGCTTCCGGTCGACACCGCGCCCGCGGTCCTGAAGAAGATCGAGGCGAAAGCACGGCGCGTCGCCTTCGTCTCGTCCGTCGGCGTGCACATCGGCCTCGAACCGGTGGACAACAACTGCCACGCCTACATCGAGCAACTGCTGGAGCGGACGACCCTCGAGTGGACGTTCCTGCGGACCACCGGATTCCACTGCAACGCCCTGGGGTTCGCCGCCCAGATCAGTACCGGCGACGTGGTGCGGTACCCGTACGGCGAGGCCACCCGCACCTCCGTGGACGAGGGCGACCTCGCCGCCGTCGGAGCCAAGGCGCTCACCAGCGACGGGCACGCCCGGAAGAAGTACCTGGTCTCCGGCCCCGAAGAGCTCTCCCAGGCGGAGCAGGTCCGCATCATCGGCGAGGTGATCGGGCGCGAACTGTCCTGGCAGGACGTCGAGCACGGGGCCGCTCGGCAGGCGATGGTGGACAGCGGCTGGCCGCCCTCGTACGCGGACGGGGCGCTCGACTACTTCGCGACGCTCACCAAGGAGCCGGAGGTCGGCTCGAACGTCGTGGAAGAGGTGACCGGCAGGCCGGCCCGGAACTTCCGTTCATGGGCCGCGGCGCGGGCCGACGCCTTCCGCTGAGCGACAGCGACCGAGCGGCACCAGTCCCATGAACACCACGTACGGAGTTCCGACATGACAGACATCCCCGCGCCCGAGGCCGGCTTCGTCACCTTTGACGTCCTGGCGGCCGAACGGCCCGAGACGGCCGACGAACTGGTCGACGCCATCACCGCCGAGTCCACGGCGCGGACGCGCCACAGCCCGGGTTTCATCTCCTCCCGCGTCCACGTGAGCACGGACCGGCGGACGGTGGTGCACCGCGGCCAGTGGCGCGGCGCGGCGGACCACCGGGCCGCGCTCGCGGACGGCCGCACCCCCGACGTGCTGACGGCGCTGTCGAACAGGCCGGACGTACGGGCGGTGACGGCTTTCCGGGGGGCTCCGGCCCCCGGCATCGACGGTCCCCGGCTCGGCGCGCGACCGGAGTACGTGGCCGTCGCCACCCGGCACCTGCACGGCCGCGAGTCCTTCGACACCCTGATGGGCCTGCTGGCCCGCAGCGGTGAATGGAAGCGCCGCCACCGCGGGTTCATCTCGACCACGCCGCACATCAGCCCTGACGGCAGGACATTCGTCAACTACGTGATGTGGGCCGACGAGAGCTCGTATCACGCGTGGATGGCCGACCCGAGGATCTCCGAGGGGCAGGAGGAGATCGCACGCCTCGAAGAGGCGCCGCCCGCATACGTACTGTGCACCGTGGCCGCCGACATCGAGGCGGCCTGAAACCGCGCCGGACGACGGGACAACCGTCCCCGGGGCGATCCGTCGCACCGGAACCCGGTTTCCAGACCGTTGTGAACTGAAGGGCCACCAGCAGTGACCGCTGTCAAGAGCACATCCCTGCGGGTCGAGATCGCCCTCGATCTCACCTGCGTCCACTCCTACATCGGATTCACCCGCTTCGAGCGGGTCGCCGGCCGCCACCGTGCGGCGGGCGGGGAACTCGACGTGGTGTTCCTCCCCTTCCAGGTCTCTCCCGACGCGCCACCGGAGGGAATGCCGCTGTCCGAGGTGCACCTCGGTTTCTTCGGCAGCGCGGAGCGGGCCGCCCAGGCGACCGCGGGCATGGCGGCCGTCGGCGCCAAGGAGGGCCTGGAGCTGGACTTCGCGCGCGCCGTGCATGTGAACACCTTCGAGGCCCACCGCCTGCTGGCCGCCGCGGCGGGCCAGGGGCTGGGGGAGCCGATGGCCGAGCGCCTGTTCCGGGCGTACCTGACCGAGGGGCTGAACATCGGCGACCGCGCCACACTCGACCGGCTCGCCGCCGAGACCGGTGTCCGGCCGGCCCCCGGCGGGGCCGAGGAGCTGCGGGCCGAACTGACCCGGGTGCGGTCCCTCGGTATCCGCTCCGTGCCGGTGTTCCGCTTCGACGGCGGGGCTCTGGTGGCCGGTGCGCAGTCCGAGGAGGCCTTCCGGAACGTACTGGCGGCCGCCATCGCGGCCGACCGCTGAATCCAGTGTTCCGTCGCCTGAACTCGATGTTCCGTCGTTTTCCACCGCTTCCCCCCTTACCTCGGCACCGTCCTTCCCACCCGTAGGAGCACTCGTATGAGATTGAAGCGTCCACGTCATATATGGGCCGCCACCGCCACCGGCGCGCTGCTGGTCCTCACCGCGACGACGGGCCTGAGCACCGCCGCCGCGGTCCAGCCCGCGGCCCGGTCCGCCGTGGTCCAGTCCGCCGCCGAGGAGCAGGGCCGCCAGGTCCTGGAGATCAAGTCCTCCGCCGGCGGCATGGACGCGCCGGCCACCGCGCGCCCCGGCCAGATCACTTTCCGGGTCTCCACCACGGACCCCGCGTCGGGCTGGATATCGCTGGTCCGCCCGAAGCCCGGCGTGAGCTTCGGGGATTTCCGCTCCTCCCTGCTGAAGATCATCAATGCGGTCGGGCCCGACATCGTCGAGGCAGCGCCGAGATCCAGCAGAAGGCGGAACTGCTCGGCGGTACGGTCATCCACCCGAACCTCCCGGCGTCCTTCACCAGGACCGTGGAGCCGGGCACGTACTGGTTCTTCGACTACCAGCACATCCGGGCCGAGAACCCGCGCCACAGCGTCCTCGAGGTCAGCGGCGCCGCCGGCACCGCCGCGAGGCCGACTCCCACCGCCACCCTCACGGGCAAGCTGGTCGACGGCCGGCCGTACTGGGACCTCGACGGCACCGTGCAGGCGGGCCACGCGGTCCGCTTCCGCAACGCCATGCCCGCCGGTCAGAACATCGAGGCCATCTTCTTCCGCCTCGCGGAGGACACCACCGAGGAAGACGTACGGGCCTACGTCAACGACTTCGGCGACACCGGCGCGTTCCCGGACTACACCGGCCCCCTCGACCTGGACCAGGGCACCGGTGGGCTGCCCATGAACTCCGGCGAGACCTCGCTGCTCGAACTCACCTTCCAGCCGGGCCGTTACGTGGTGGTCGACTTCTTCAGCGACGCCAAGGACGGCAGCAGCCTCATCAAGCGCGGTCACTGGAAGATCTTCGAGGTGAAGTGACCTCCCGATGACCCCCGGTCGCCGGGGCCCGTCCGCGTGACCGCACCGACCGGGCGTACGGGCCCGGCGCCTTCCCCGGGCCCGTACGGCCCGCTCCCCCGATTTTCCCGCCCAGGACCGCGAAGACGGAGGCGACGGCCATGGACATGTCCGGAGCGACTGCTGAGACGTTCATACGCATCGAGAAAGGCGCCCCCGACGCCGACGAGCTGGCCGCGCTCACCGCGGTCCTGCTCGCCCGGGCGTCCGCCCGGGCGGACGGCGCCGGCACCGGGACGGACGAGGTCCGGGCCGTCGTCCGCTGGCGCCGTCCGGAGCGCTCCTCCGGCCACCGCACCCCGCGCAGTTGGCGAAGCGCCGCTCCCGGCGGGCACGGAAGGGCCGCATAAGCAGGGAACTCCTCGACCGCCGGACCAAGCCTCCTCCCCTCAGGAGTACTGATCAGATGGCAGAGCTACTGGATTCGAGTGCTCCGGAAGTCCGTGGCATCACTCTTGACGCAGGGGGCATCCCCGTCTCGGGCCTGGTCGCCGAGACATGGCCCCGGCCGCCGCGGGCCGTGGTGGTCGCCGTACACGGCGGCGGGATGCGGGCCGGTTACTTCGACAGCCGGTCCCGCCCCGGGCTTTCGCTGCTGACCCTCGGCGCGGAGCTCGGATACACCGTGCTGGCCGTGGACCGCCCCGGCTACGGCCGGTCCGCTCCGTGTCTGCCCGAGGGGCAGACGCTCCAGGAGCAGGCGGTGACCCTGCACGCCGCGCTGGCCGACTTCGCGGCCACCCACGACACCGGAGCGGGCTTCTTCATGGTCGCCCACTCCAACGGCGGCAAGCTCGCGCTGGCCGCCGCCGCGCACGAACGCGGCGACACCCTGCTCGGCCTGGACGTGTCGGGCCTGGGCAACCGGTTCGCCGTGTACCCGCACCAGTTGCCCGGCGCGGCGGGGCACGGTGAGTGGCGCCGGCACTGGGGCGCCCTGCGGCTCTACCCGCCGGACGCCTTCCGGCTCGGCCGCGAACTGCTGTCGCCGGTGCCGGCCAGTGAGGTGGCGGAGGGCCCGCTGTGGCCCGAGCTGTATCCCGGCATCGCCGCCCGCGTCCGGGTGCCGGTCCGCTTCACCTTCGCCGAGCAGGAGCAGTGGTGGCGGTTCGACGAGGAGGCCGTCGCCGCGCTCAGGCATCCGCTGGCCGCGCCGAAGGTGCTGGTCGACCACCAGCCGAACGCCGGCCACAACATCAGCCTCGGGTGGGCGGCCCGTACGTATCACCTCCGCGCGCTGGCCTTCCTGGAGGAATGCCTCCTGGCCCACGACGCGGCGCTCCCGGAGGCCCGCCACGGATCCGCCGAGCGGCGGGCGGCGGCCGGCCTGGAGTGTGTGAGCAGTCCGGTCTGAACCGGCCGGTGATCCGTCCGGTCCTTCCAGCAGATCCGAAGGAGAGGCAGGCAGAGGTGGGCGCAGACGTCATCGAGCACGAAGCCACGCCCCGCGAAGAGCCGCACGCCCCACGGCCGGCGCTCCTCGCCGGTGAGGAGGGGGAGAACCCCGACCGCCACATCTTCCGCGGCACCGACTGACGGAGCCGGGTAACGACAGCGACGACGAGTCACCCCCGCGACCCGGTCCGCCCCCGGGCCGGGGGAGGAGCACCATGAGGAACACCCTCGCCGGAATGTTCCAGTCTCTGACCGTCCGCAACTTCCGGCTGTTCGCAGCCGGGCAGTTGGTCTCCGTCGGCGGCACCTGGATGATGATCGTGGCCCAGGACTGGCTCGTGCTCTCCCTGACCGACGACTCGGCCTCCGCCCTGGGCGTGATCACCGCCCTGCAGTTCGCACCCCTGCTGCTGTTCACGCTCCACGCGGGGGGCCTCGCCGACCGTCACGACAAGCGCCGGCTGCTGATGGGCGCCAACCTCGCCTCGGGCGTGCTGGCCGTGCTGCTCGGCGTGCTGGTGCTGGCGGGAGGGGTGCGGCTGTGGCATGTCGGTCTGTTCGCGCTGGGAATCGGCCTGGTCAACGCCGTCGAGATACCGGCCCGGATGTCGTTCGTCAGTGAACTGGTCGGCGCCGACCTGCTGCCCAACGCGTCCGCGCTCAGCGCCGCCTACTTCAACACCGCGCGGGTGCTGGGCCCGGCTGCGGCGGGCCTGCTGATCAGCTGGTTCGGTACCGGAACGGTGATGCTGGTCAACGCCGTGAGCTATCTGGCGACAGTGGCCGGACTGTGGCTGATCCGCCCCGACGAACTGCACCGTGGCGCCCGGCGCCCCGGCGCGCCCGCGTGGCGGACGGGATCCGGCACGTGGTGGCCCAGCCCGACCTTCTGCTGCCGATGGCGCTGGTCGCGGTGGTCGGCATGCTGGGCTTCAACTTCCAGCTCACCCTGCCGCTGCTCGCCAAGACGGTCTTCCACGCCGATGCCGCCGCCTTCGGGCTGCTGACCACGGCGCTGGCGGCGGGTTCGCTCGGCGCGGCCTTCGCCACGACCCTGCGCCGGGGCAGACCGCCGCTCGGTCTCGTCATCGGGACGGCGGCCGCGTTCGGTGCGGTGCAGATCCTGGCGGGTCTCGCGCCGACCTACACCATGGCCGCGGTGGCGCTGTTCTTCACGGGCTTCGCGTCCGTCTGCTTCGCGCAGGCGGCCAACCACCGGATCCAGCTCGGCACCGATCCGGCCTACCGCGGCCGGGTGATGGCGCTCTACACCTTGGTCTTCCAGGGCACCACCCCGCTCGGCGCGCTTCTCGTCGGCGGCCTGTCCGAAACCCTGGGCGCCCGGTCCGGTCTCCTCGTCGGCGGTGCGGCCTCGGTCCTCGCCGCGGGCGCCGCGATCGCCTTCCACCTCCGCCGGACCCGGCCCGCGGACGAGACCGCCGACCGCCCTGTCGAGTCCGTGCGCTGACGCAGAGGGTTTGGATCCGGTGTGGCGGGTTACCCGAAGTCGGAGGGTGACATGACATCTCAGAACAGCAACACGCCTAAGAACAAAGAGAGTTCGCAGTCCCCGGCGGAAAGCCGGCCGGGCCCGATGGAAGTGCTGCGCGGCGCGCGGGCACAGCTGGCGGAGCTCACCGGTATGGAAGCCGAGTCCGTCTCTTCCTTCGAGCGTACGGAGGGCGACGGCTGGATGCTGCGGGTCGAGGTGCTCGAACTCGCCCGGGTCCCCGACACGATGAGCCTGCTCGCGTCGTACGAAGTCACACTCGACGCCCAAGGAGCACTCACCGGGTACCGACGTGTCCACCGCTACGAGCGCGGCCGGGCGGACCGTTCATAGACACCCATAGATATCTGACAAAACGGAAACATTAGATACATCTGACAAACCGGCAAGTCCGGTACACCCGACAAGAGGAGGGCCGGTCAGCATGACCGTAGTCCCGGCACAGCAAGGCGGAGGCGGCGGCGGTACCAGCGGCCTCTACGACGTCCTGGAGCTCGTCCTCGACCGGGGTCTCGTCATCGACGCGTTCGTACGTGTCTCCCTGGTCGGCATCGAGATCCTCAAGATCGACATCCGGGTCGTGGTGGCGAGCGTCGACACGTATCTGCGCTTCGCCGAGGCGTGCAACCGCCTCGACCTCGAAACCGGCGCCAACAAGAGCCCCGGCCTGCCCGAGATCGTCGGTGAGGTCACCGAATCCGGCGCCAGGGGCAAGTCCAAGGGCGCGCTGTCCGGCGCCGCCGAGACCATCTCGGACGCGTTCCAGCAGGCCCGCAGCGGCGGTGACGGCCAGTCCGAGTCGAAGCCCCGCGCCCGCCGCACCACCACGTCCCGCCGGAAGGAGGAGCAGGAGTGAGTACGTACGTCTACGGCATCGCACGCGGCAGTCACCCGGAGCTCCCCGAGCAGACGACCGGCGTCGGAAACCCGCCGATGCCCGTGCGCGCCCTCAGGGTCGGTGAACTGGCCGCCCTGGTGAGTGACGCGCCCGAGGACCTCAGGCCCAAGCGCCGCGACCTGCTGGCGCACCAGACCGTCCTCTCGGAGGCGGGCGCCGTGGGCGCCGTGCTGCCGATGCGCTTCGGCAGCCTGTCGTCCGACGACGAGTCGGTGCGCACGGTCCTCGCGGAACGCGAGAAGCACTACCTGGAGCGCCTCGACGCACTCGACAACAAGGTCGAGTACAACGTGAAGGCCTCGCACGACGAGGAGGCCGTCCTCCACCAGGTCCTCGCGGAGGACGCCGAACTGCGCGCGCTCAACGAGGCCAACCGTGCGGCCGGCGGCGGCACGTACGAGCAGAAGCTGCGGCTCGGCGAACGCGTCGTGGCCGCGGTGCAGCAGCGCGAGAAGCGCGACGGCGAACTGGTGAGGCAGGCCCTGGAGGCGGCGGCGGGAGCCGTCAGCCCCGGGCCCGAGAGCTCCGGCTGGCTGGCGAACGTCTCCTTCCTGGTCGACCGCGACCGCACCGCGGACTTCGTGGAGGCGGTGGACGCCCTGCGCAAGGAGCACCCCCACCTCGTCCTCCAGGTCAACGGCCCGCTGCCGCCCTACAGCTTCGTGGAGTGAGGGCCTGATGGGCCTCCTGGGAGAGTTGCTGCTCCTGCCCCTGGCCCCTGTCCGCGGCACCTCATGGGTGCTGCGGCAGGTGGTCACGGAGGCGGAGCGGCAGTACTACGACCCCTCGGCCATCCAGCGAGAACTCTCCGCCCTGGAGCGGCAGCTCGAGGCGGGGGAGATCGACGAGGCCGAATTCGACCGCCGTGAGGACGAGCTCCTCGACCGGCTGGAGAAGAGGAACCCGACGACATGAACAACAGACTCGCGATGGGCCTCGCGGTGGGCGCGGGCTATTTCCTCGGACGCACGAAGAAGGCGAAGCTCGCCTTCGGCATCGGCACCATGGTGATGGGCAAGAAGCTCCAGCTCAGCCCGCGCGCGCTCGCGGAGCTCGCGTCCTCGCAGCTCCAGAACAACCCCCAGTTCAAGGAGATCGGCGACCAGCTGCGCGAGGACCTGCGCGGGGTCGGCAAGGCCGCGACGGGCGCGCTCGTGACCCGGCAGATCAACGCGGTCGCCGACCGGCTGCACGACCGGAGGCTGGACGTGGAGGACCGGCTCGCGGGCGTGGTCCCCGACGACGTACCGGATCTGCGGGACGAGGACGAGGACGACGGCGAGGACGAGGTCCGGGAGGAAGAGCCGGAGGAGCGCGACGAGCCCCGGCAGCGGTCGGAGCCGGACGGTGAGCGGCGTGAACGCCGCAGGAAGGCACCGGCCAGGAAGGCCCCGGCGGCGGCGAAGAAGACCGCGGCGAAGAAGACCGCGGCGAAGAAGACCGCGGCGAAGAAGACCGCCGCGAAGAGGACCGCCGCCGCCCCGAAGGGAGGCCGGAGCCGTGGCTGACACCAAGGGGTCCCAGTCCCTGCTGAGCGGGGACAACGAGGCGACGCAGCGGCTGAAGGAGGAACTCCAGTCGTACCTCATGGCGCAGGCCGTACGGATGCTGACCGGCGCGGGCCGCAAGCTCGGCGAGAGCACCCTCAAGCTCAACGACATCGCGGAGGGCAGGAGCCCCGGATTCGCCGAACTCGCGAAGAAGGGCGGCCAGAAGCTCGCCGAGGGCAAGGGGCCGGTGCGCGGCGCCCTCGAGATCGGCGCCTCCCACCTCAAGGACAACGCGATGGACGCGCTCAAGGGCCTGGGCGACAAGAGCAGGAAGGGCGGCGGCGGCAACAAGCCGGTCGTCATCATGGAGCACGTCGACGTGGGCGTTCCGGTCCGTGACGCGTACGACCAGTGGACCCGGTACCAGGACTTCTCCACCTTCGCGAAGGGCGTCAGGAGCGCGGGCTCCGCCGACGACACCACGTCGGACTGGAAGCTCAAGGTCTTCTGGTCCAACCGCAGCTGGAAGGCGCACACCACCGAGCAGGTGCCGGACACGAGGATCGCCTGGACGTCCGAGGGCGCCAAGGGCACCACGAAGGGCGTCGTCACCTTCCACCCGCTGGGCGAGAACCTCACCCGGGTGCTGCTGGTCATGGAGTACTACCCCAAGGGGCTGTTCGAGAAGACCGGCAACCTCTGGCGCGCCCAGGGCCGGCGGGTCCGTCTGGACCTGAAGCACTTCGCCCGGCACATCTCGATCAAGGGCGAGGCCGAGGACGGCTGGCGCGGCGAGATACGGGACGGCGAGGTCGTGCGCAGCCACGACGACGCGGTGGTGGAGGAGGAGGGCGAAGAGCAGCCGCAGGAAGAAGAGGAAGAGGCGGAGCCCGAGGGCAAGTACGAGGACGAGGAGTACGCCGACGAGGACGACGAGCCCGAGGCGGAGGAAGCAGGGGCAGAGGAAGAGGAGGAATACGCCGCGGAAGACGAGGCCGAGGACGAGGACGAGGCCGAGGACGAAGGCGAATACGAAGAAGAGGACCCCGACACGCGAAAGCAGCGTGAATACGCGGACAGCGGAATCCGGGACAGCCGATGACGTCCCCGGTGAACGGCCTTCCCGACTCGTACGGTTCCAATGGGGGCGCGAATCTCGCCGATATCCTTGAACGGGTACTGGACAAGGGAATTGTCATCGCGGGAGACATCAAGATAAATCTCCTCGACATCGAACTGCTCACCATCAAGCTGCGCCTCATCGTCACCTCCATCGACAAGGCGAAGGAAATGGGAATCGACTGGTGGGAGGACGATCCGTCCCTCTCCTCCGGTGCCCGTCGCCGTGAACTCGCCGAGGAGAACGAGCGGTTGCAGCGGCGCATCGCCGATCTGGAGGCGGCGCCCGCACTTGAGGACCGCAAGGACCAGGAATGAACGAACTGCGCTACGTGTACGCGGTCACCCGGCCCTTCGAGGGCGTACTCCCCGAAGGCGTACGCGGCCTCGACGGTGAGCCGCCCCGCCTGCTCCACCACGACGGCCTCGTCGCCGTGGTCAGCCCGGTCCCGGCCGAGGACTTCGGTGAGGCACCGCTCAAGAAGCACCTGGAGAACCTCGACTGGCTCTCCGCGACCGCCCGCACCCACGAGGCCGTCGTCGGCGCCCTGACCACCGTCACCTGCCCCGTGCCGCTGCGCCTGGCCACCGTGTGCGTCGACGACAGCGGTGTACGCCGGCTGCTCGACACGGGCCGGGACCGCTTCGTGCAGACGCTGGAACGGCTGGACGGGCGGGTCGAATGGGGCATCAAGGTGTACGCCGAGCCCGAGCCTGAACCCGAGCCGGAGCCCGCGCGGGAGCCGCCCGAGGCGCCTCAGGCACAAGCCGCCGATGCCGCCCCCGCGACGACCGGCCGGGACTACCTGCGCCGACGGCTCAGCCGGCGCCAGGCGCGCGAGAGCTCTTTCGAGCGCGCCGACGCCCTGTCGCGCAGGCTGCACGCGGAACTCTCCCTGCGCGCGGAGGCCGCCGCCCTGCACCGCCCGCAGGACGCACGGCTTTCCGAGGCGCCCGGGCAGAACATCCTCAACGCGGCGTACCTGGTGCCGCGGGGGACCAGCGAGGAGTTCGTGGAGGAGGTCGGCCGGCTCACCCCGAAGGACCGGGGCGTACGGGTGGAACTCACCGGGCCCTGGGCCCCGTACTCCTTCGCGGGGCAGGCCGGGCACCCGGAACAGCCGGAACGACCGGGGCAGCCGGAACAGCCGGTGCGGGGGGAGGCCGGCCGATGACGCCCCCCGGCACCGTGCCCTCCGACGCCGCGCCCCTCGCCCAGCGTGAGCTCGCTCTCGTCGACTTGCTGGACCGGCTGCTGGCGGGCGGGGTGGTGATCGCGGGCGACCTGACCCTCCGTATCGCCGACGTCGATCTTGTGCGCGTCGACCTCAACGCCCTCATCAGCTCCGTCAACGCCAACGTGCCGTCCCCGTTCGAGGAGGAAGAGGAGGAGCGCCCGTGACCACCGAGAGCCGCCGTGTGGAGCTCGACGCCGACACCGTCGAGCGCGATCTCGTCAAGCTCGTCCTGACGGTCGTGGAACTGCTGCGCCAGCTGATGGAACGCCAGGCGCTGCGCCGCGTGGAGACCGGGGACCTCAGCGAGGAACAGGAGGAGCGTATCGGGATGACGCTGATGCTCCTGGAGGACCGGATGGATGTGTTGCGCACACGGTTCGGCCTCGAACCCGAGGACCTCAATATCGACCTGGGACCCCTGGGGCCCCTGCTGCCCCGAGGCGAATAGAAGCGGGAAGGGAAGGGAGAGGCAGAGAAATGGAAACGGGGCGGTGGCCCGAAGGCCGCCGCCCCGCTCCTCCTGTCTCTCCCTGTGCCGTTTCTACCATCGGTACCAGCGGGACCGGGTGCCCGTGGACGATGTGCTGCGCAGCAGGAATCCCAGCAGCCAGATGACGAGAACCGCGATGGCGATCCACCAGAGAATCTCCACTGCGAATCCGGCGCCGAAGAGAATCAGTACGAGAAGCAGGACCAGAAGGATGGGAACCATGGCGTGCACCTCCTGAACTCTTGAGTTCCCCGAATTTTGCCCTCGTACACGAATGCAGGGAGACCTGGTGTGACCGAAAAGCCCGACCGCAGGACACGGATCACGGTCCTGGTGGCGCTCGCCGCCAATCTCGTCATCGCCGCCGCCAAGACCGTCGGCGGACTGGTGTCGGGATCACCCGCCCTGCTCTCGGAGGCGGCGCACTCCGTCGCGGACAGCGTCAACGAGGTCTTCCTGCTCGCGTCCCTGCACCGCAGCCGCCGCCCGGCCGACGGGAAGCACCCCTTCGGATACGGCAAGGAGCGCTACTTCTGGGCCCTGCTCGCCGCCGTCGGCATCTTCGTCATGGGCGGCTGCTTCTCCTTCTTCCAGGGCCTCGAAGCGCTCGGCGGAGCCAGCGGCGAGGAGTCGTACACCGGCTACGTCGCCGGGCTCGCCGTCCTGGGTGTCGCCTTCCTCGCCGAGGGCGCCTCCCTGGCCCGCGCCCTCTACCAGGTGCGGCGCCGGCCGGGCACCGGACCGGTCCGGGACCCGGCCCTGCGCACGGTCGTCGCGGAGGACGGCACCGCCGTCGTCGGGGTGCTCCTCGCCGCGGCCGGCATGGCGCTCCACATGACGACGGGCGACGCCGTCTACGAAGCCGTCGCGTCCTTCTCCATCGGCCTCCTGCTCGTGTACGTCGCCTACCGGCTCGGCCGGGACGCCAGGGCCCAGCTCGTCGGCGAGGCCGCCGACCCCGAACTGCGCGAGAGCATCCGCGCGCTCGTCGGGGCCCAGCCGGAGATCGACAACGTCGCCGAACTGCTGACGATGCGGCTCGGCCTCGACTCGCTCCTGGTGGCCGCCCGCGTCGACCTGACGCCGGGGCTGGACAGCGAGGAGGTGGAGCTCGCCTGCGTACGCATCAAGCGCTCCGTGCGAAAGACCTGGCCGCAGGCCGACCAGGTCTTTCTCGACATCACGGAGGCCCCTTCCGACGAGGCCCCCCAAGAGCCCCCAGAACCTCCGGAGCCCCAGGAGGTCCATGAGCCCCATGATTCCCAGGGTCTCCGAGCCGCTACTGGGCGAGCGGACGGTACACGGTGAGTGCTTCGTCGGCCTTGTCGATGAGGAACTCCGGGGGCGCCTCCGCCACTTCGCCGTCGTACGCGAGCAGCGTCCCCGGCGCCAGCCCCGAGATCCACACCCTGCGCAGCCGCTGCGCCGCGTGGACGGGCGAGCGGCTCAGCGGCCCCGCGAGCGCCGCGGCCAGTAGCCGCAGGCCGGGCAGCCGGCCGCCGTGCACCACACGTACGTCGAGCAGCCCGTCGGCCAGGTCGAGCCGCCGGCCGGGGGTCGGGCCGAAGCGCTGGTACATGCCGTTGCCCGCGAACAGCATCCACAGCGCGCGGCGGCGCCCCTTGTGCTGCCCGATGGTCGCGTCCAGCGGCCGCTCGGCGCGCAGCACCTCCACCGCGGCCAGTACGCCCGCGGGCCAGCCGCCGATGCGCGGGGCCCAGTGCTCCCTGATCCGCACCAGCTCGGGATAGACACCCAGGCTGAAGGTGTTGAGGAAGTGGCCGGGCTCGCCGTCCGGCCCCGGGCCGGGGGTGAACCGGCCCAGGTCCACCCTGACCGCGTCGCCGCTCGCCAGGGCCCGGCAGGTGTCCTGGACCTCCTCGATGCCCAGGTCGTACGCGAAGTGGTTCAGCGTGCCGCCGGGGAAGACGGCCAGCGGCACCCGGTGGCGGGCGGCGGTCACCGCCGCCCGGTTGACCGTGCCGTCCCCACCGCAGATCCCGAGCGCCCGGCCCTGCTGCGCCGCCTTCTCCAGCGTGGCCGTCAGCTCGTCGGGCTCGCACTCGACGACCTCGGCGCGCGGCAGCGCGTCCCGTACCGCGACCGCCCTGGCCGTCGCGGAGCCCGACCGCTTGTTGACCACGACGACCAGACCCCGGCCCTCGGGCAGCGCGGGCGCTTCGGCGTACGGCCTCCCCGGCGCGGGGATCTGCGCCCGGGTCGGTACGAGCCCGCGCACCGCGAACGCCGCCCCTATGCCCAGCGCCGCCCCGACCAGCACATCACTCGGATAGTGCGCGCCCGTGTAGACGCGGGAGAAGGCCACGGACGCCGCGACCGGGGCGACGACCGCGCCCCACCCCCTGGACTCCAGCGCCACTCCCGTCGCGAAGGCGGCGGCGGAGGCCGAGTGCCCCGAGGGGAAGGACGTGGTGATCGGCTGGCGCTTGAGCTGCCGGATCATCGGCACCGCGTCCAGGACGGGCCTGCCCCGGCGCACCGAACGCTTCCCCACGGTGTTGACGGTGAGGGAGGCCAGTGCCAGCGAGGCCACCCCGCGCGCCGCGGCCCGGCGGGCGCGGGTGGAGCCGCCGAAGACCGCCATTCCGGCGGCGGCACCGAACCACAGCACGCCGTGGTTCGCTCCGTGGCTCAGCCGCGGCAGGACGCGGTCGGCGCCCGGCCAGTGGTGGGTCGCGACGCTGTGGAAGAGCCCCCGGTCACGGGCGCTCAGCCAGGCGGCGATCCGCCCCGGCCCTCGGAGCGGGTCATGCGCTTTGGGTGAAGACATGGCACGCGAGTACCCGGCGCGACGCCTTCCGAATCCAGCGGCACGCCGGGCGGGCCCCAAGGTCCGGGGGGCGGGGCGGTGTCCCGGCCCCCCGTGTCACGTCCCGTCCGGCCGCGACCACCGCAGCAGCGCGCCGAGGCCGCCCGCAGGCCCCGCGTCCGGCGTGCCGTCGCCGTCCGGCGGGACACGGATCGCCTCGGCCCCGGTCATGGCGGCCGAGCGCAGCAGCGCGTCGTCGGCGCGGGCGGCGAACGGCTCGCGCTCGCTCAGGTACCGCGCGTCCGTACGGCGTACCGCCAGCTGGTCGGGCTCCTCGCCCACCCACACCTCGCGTCCGGCGTCGGGTCCTTCGGGGTCCACCAGCAGTTCCGAGATCCGGTGCTCGCGCGCCGCGTCCACGAGCGCGGGCACCCCTTCGGCCGCCACGACGGTGCCGCCGTCCGCCGACGGGGTCCGCGCGGCGCGGAAGCGCTCCAGTTCGGCGGCGGCCCGCTTGCGCGCGTGCGCCTGCCTGGCCCGTTCCACGTCCTCGTCCAGCAGCCGGGAGCCGGACCCGGCCGACCGGCCGCCGTGGTCCGTCTCGACGACCAGGGGCTTCAGCCGCTGCGGCAGCGCGTCGTGCACGGCGCGCCGCTCGCGCTCGTCGCCCGCCAGCACCAGCAGCCCGGCCCGGGTCTCCTCCTGACAGGCACTCAGCGCCTCGGCGGTGTCGCGGGCGTTCTGCTCCCAGGTGTTCTCGACCTTCAGCTGGAAGTGGCGCTCGGACCAGTCGTCGCTCGCGGTGCGGTGCACCGGCCAGTCCTCGCCGTGGATCTGCCCGGCGGGACGGCTGCCGAGGGTGGTGCGCAGTTCGAAGTCGGCGCCCTTGCGGTCGATGTACGCGACGAGGCAGACCGGTTCCTCGCCCGCGAGGCCCAGCAGCGGGCCGACCCGCGGCAGCGCGGACCAGCTCGCCACGGGGGCCGGTGGGCGGGTGGCCAGCGGCGGGTCCAGCACCACTTCGCCGCCCCGTGCGAAGACGGCGCGGCCGGCCGGCGCCGCGCCGTGGGTGTACGAGACCAGGGCGTCGTACACGGCGTACCCCGTCGCCTCGTCGGCCCCCTGCTCCAGCAGGTCGCGGCAGGCCTGGCGGGCGTGCAGCTCACGCCGTTCCGGCGTGGACTCGTCGACGGTGGACGTATCGACATAGACGGATGCCCAGGGGCCGGGACGTTCGTACAGTGGGGTGAGGAATGAGAGGTCCATTTCTCCCTCCGGGATGTCTGGTGGGGCGTGCGCCCCGGGTACCCGAAGGTGAACCATGAACACCATGGAACCGAACACGAACCCGCTCCTCTCACGCCACGACGAGGCGCTCGCCCTCTTCGGCGGCCATGTGCGGGCCGTACGGCAGGACCAGTGGCAGGCGCCGACCCCCTGCACCGAGTGGTCGGTGCGCGATCTCGTCAACCACCTGACCGTGGAACAGCTGTGGGTGCCGCCGCTGGTGACCGAGCGGCGCACGATCGAGGAGGCGTATGAGGGCTCCTTCGACGTCGACATCGACGGCGACGTGCTCGGCGACGACCCGGTGGCGGCCTGGGAACGGGCGGCGGCGGGCGCGCACGAGGCGTTCGCCGCGCCGGGAGCGCTGGAGCGGACCGTACAGCTGTCGTACGGGGAGACCTCGTGCGCGGCGTACTGCGCGCAGATGGTGACCGACCTGGTGGTGCACGCGTGGGACCTGGCGCGGGCGATCGGCGCCGACGAGCGGCTGCCCGACGGCCTGGTCGACTTCGCGGTGCGTGAAGTGGGGCCGCACTCCGCCGAACTGGAGAAGAGCGGCCTGTTCGCCGCTCCGGTGGAACCGCCCGCCGGAGCCGGCGTACAGGCCAAGCTGCTCTCCCTGCTGGGGCGCCGCGTCTGACGGCCCGGACCACCCGCTCGCCGGGCTACTTCGCGGAGGAGCGGGCGAACTCCTGGGTGAAGGTCTCGCAGAACGCCTTGAGGTCGTCCGGCTTGCGGCTGGTGATCAGCGTGGCGGGGGCCGCGTCACAGACCTTCACCTGTTCGTCGACCCAGGTGCCGCCCGCGTTGCGGATGTCCGTACGCAGACTCGGCCACGAGGTCAGGGTCCTGCCGCGCACGACGTCCGCCTCGACGAGCGTCCAGGGGCCGTGGCAGATGGACGCGACCGGCTTGCCCGCGTCGAAGAAGGCGCGGACGAACGCCACCGCCTTCTCGTCCATGCGCAGGAAGTCGGGGTTCGCGACGCCGCCCGGGAGCACCAGGGCGCCGTACTCCTCGACCGACGCCTCGCCGGCCACCTGGTCGACGGGGAAGGTGTCCGCCTTGTCGAGGTGGTTGAACGCCTGGATCCTGCCCGGCTTCGTGGAGACCAGCCGGGGCGTGTCACCCGTGTCGGTCACCGCCTGCCAGGGCTCGGTGAGTTCGACCTGCTCGACGCCCTCGGGCGCCACGAGAAACGCGATCCGCATGGTGATCCTTCCGTGTGACTGCTTCGGTGCTGTGTGCCGTCCTGCCTCAGGTGCCGGCACCTGAGCCGGGTGCCGCCCGGCTGATGTCGGCGAGCGCCGACCGCGGGTCCCGGATCTCGGCGAGGTCGCCGATGCTCACCACGCCGAGCGGCAGGCCGCCCTCGACCACGGGAAGCCGTCGGACCGCGTGCTGCCGCATCAGGGCGACCGCCGTCGACACCTCGTCGTCCGGGCCGACGCACACCGTGGCCGGCGTGCATACGGACTCGGCGCTGACCGTGAGGGGATCGACGCCGTCCGCGACCGCGCGCAGCGCGATGTCCCGGTCGGTGAGCACCCCGATCAGCTGGTTGTCCCGCGCCACCAGCACATCACCGATGTCCTGCGCGCGCATCAGCTGCGCGGCTTCCACCAGCGAGGCGTCGGGGCGTACCGCCGCGACGCCTGCTGTCATGACTTCCCTCACGTACCGGGCCATGGGTGCCCGCCTCATCTCTTCATTCGCGCTGTCGGCCATTGGCGCGGGTACCCGTGGCACGGGCGGCAAACGTCCGCCGTCACGAGGTGTTTGAGCCCGGTCGCGGAGGGGGACCCGGTACGCGGCCGAGCGGCTGTGCGGGAAGAGGAACGGGAGCCCGAGGCCGCGCACGACGGTCCGGGGTGCGCGTACCGGCGGCCCGGTGTCGCAGGCCGTTCCCTCAGGGAGGGCGGAGCCATGGCGGGTTTAGCCGTGCTGATCCCGGTAATCATTCCGGTTCTCATGCTGGGCGTGATCGTCGCACTCGGCCGCTACGAAGAATTCATACTGTCGGCGGAGGCGAAGGACCGTGATCCGGTCGGCCGGCCCGTCGGCAGCTGATGCGGGAGAGGTACATGGCAGAGAAGGGCACAGTGCTGTACAAGCCTGCGGGGATGCTCCTGGGCATGGCCGCGGGCATGCTGGCGGGCATGGCGTTCCAGCGTCTGTGGAAGACGGTCGCGGGCGAGACCGAGGCCCCCCAGCCCATGGACCGGGACGGACGCTGGCGCGAGATCCTCCCGGCCGCCGCGCTGCAGGGCGCGACGTTCGCGGTGGTCCGCGCCGCGGTGGAGCGCGGCGGAGCGATCGCGGTCCACCGGGCGACCGGCCACTGGCCGGAGTGACCCGCACGCCCTCGGGGCGTGGTGTTCACGAGCGGCGGGCGGGTTCGGGGACCGAACCCGCCCGCCGCTCGCGTGCGGCCCCTGCGGGGCCGGATCCGGGGCCGGTCCCGGATCCGGCCCTCCGGTCAGCCCGCGTCCCCGCCGGGGAGGAACTCCTGGAGCTTCGACTTCAGGCCCTGCCTCACCACCGCGCCGGCCTCCGCGTCACCCTTGACGAGAGCCGACGCCGTCGCCTCGATCTGGTCCCACGTCGCGTGCGGCGGGACCGGCGGCACCGACGGATCGGTGACGAAGTCCAGCACCACCGGGCCCTCCGCCGACAGCGCGGCCCGCCACGCGCCCTCCACCTCCTCCGGCTTCTCCACCCGGATCCCGGTGAGGCCGACCGACTCGGCGAACGCCGCGTACGACACGTCGGGGAGCGACTGCGACGGCAGGAAGGACGGGGCTCCGCCCATCGCGCGCAGCTCCCAGGTCACCTGGTTGAGGTCCCGGTTGTTCCAGACGGCGACCACCAGCCGCGGGTCCTCCCACATGTGCCGGTACTTCGCGACGGAGATCAGCTCCGCCATGCCGTTCATCTGCATCGCCCCGTCACCGACGAGCGCGATCGCCGGACGGTTCGGGTGGGCGAACTTCGCCCCGATCGCGTACGGCACGCCGCACCCCATCGTGGCCAGCGTCCCCGACAGCGACGCCCGCATGTCCCCGCGCAGCCGCACGTGGCGCGCGAACCAGTTGGTGGCCGACCCCGAGTCGGCCGTGATCATCGCGTGGTCCGGCAGCAGCGGGGACAGCGCCGCCGCCACGTGTTCCGGATTGACCGGGTCGGCCGACAGGGAGGCCCGCCGCTCCATGACCTCGGTCCACCGCGCGACGCCCGCGCAGATCTCGTCGAACCAGTCCCGCGACTCCTGGCGCCGCAGCAGCGGGATGAGCTCGCGCAGCGTCGCCCGCGCGTCGCCGACGAGGTTCACCTCGTACGGGTAGCGCATCCCGATCATATGCGGGTCGATGTCGATCTGCACGGCCCGCGCCTTGCCGAACTCCGGCAGGAACTGGGAGTACGGGAAGCTGGAACCGATGGTCAGCAGCGTGTCGCAGTCCCGCATCATCTCGTACGACGGACGGGTGCCCAGCAGCCCGACCGAGCCCGTGACGTACGGCAGCTCGTCGGACAGCACGTCCTTGCCGAGCAGCGCCTTCGCGACCCCCGCCCCCAGCAGCTCCGCGACCTCCGCGACCTCGGCGCGCGCCCCGGCCGCGCCCTGACCGGCCAGGATCGCGACCTTGTCGCCGGCGTTGAGCACGTCGGCCGCCCGCCGCAGCGCGTCCGGCGAGGGCATCGCCGTCCAGCTGCTGCGGTCCAGGCTGGAGGGGACCATCTTGAAGGCGTGCGGCGGCGGAGTGTACTCCAGCTCCTGCACGTCCGCCGGCACGATGACCGCGGTCGGACAGCGCCGGGCGTACGCCGTGCGGATCGCCCGGTCCAGCACGTTCGGCAGCTGCTCCGGCACGGTCACCGTCTCCACGAAGTCGGAGGCGACGTCCTTGAACAGCGAGTGCAGGTCGACCTCCTGCTGGTACGAGCCGCCCATCGCGCTGCGCGCGGTCTGGCCGATGACGGCCACCACCGGCACGTGGTCGAGCTTGGCGTCGTACAGGCCGTTGAGGAGGTGGATCGCGCCGGGCCCGGAGGTCGCGACGCACACGCCGAGCCGGTTGCCGAACTTCGCGTACCCGACGGCTTCGAACGCGGCCATCTCCTCGTGCCGGGACTGGATGAAACGCGGCTGGTCCTCGGCGCGGCCCCAGGCGGCCAGCAGGCCGTTGATGCCGTCCCCCGGATAGCCGAAGACGCACTCGACTCCCCACTCGCGCAGGCGCGACAGGATCCGGTCGGCAACATCGGTGCTCATATGGGGGCCTCCTACGGGCTGTGCGGAGCGGCTGGACATGCGGAGCGGCCGAAAAGGCAGCACTGTGCCGAGTACCAGGGATGCGGCGACGGAAACCGGACGCCCGCGAACCCGACCCGTTTGGCGTGCCGAGGCGGGGGCACGTGCTCCATGTGCTTCGGACCGGAGGCACGTCCGTGGGAGCGGCAATGAGCTCCGGACGTGTCACGTCCAGGAGCCCGGCAGCCTCCCCACGGTGACACCCGTCCGCCGTCTGCACCGTTCAGGGAGTTGCAACGAAGATGCGTACAACCGCCGTTCGCAGGACGCACCCACACGACGACGCCCCCGACACCACCGATGCCTTCCGCCGCTTGTGCGCCATGCCCGAGGGCGAGGAGCGGGACGCCGTGCGCCGGGAGATCGTGAACGCCTGGCTGCCGATGGCGGACCGGCTCGCTGGCCGGTTCCGCAATCGCGGCGAGGCCATCGAGGACCTGCGTCAGGTGGCCGCACTGGGCCTGGTCAAGGCCGTCGACCGGTACGATCCGGACCGCGGCTCGGCCTTCGAGAGCTTCGCCGTGCCGACCATCACCGGCGAGATCAAGCGGCACTTCCGCGACCACATGTGGACCCTCCACGTGCCGCGCCGCGTCCAGGACCTCCGCAACCGGGTCCGCGCCGCCAGCCAGGACCTGGCCACGACCGTGTCGGGCCGTGCCCCCACCGTCGCGGAGATCGCCGAGCACGCCGGCATGAGCGAGGAGGAGGCCCGCACCGGGATGGAGGCGCTCGACTCCTTCACCGCCCTGTCCCTCGACGCCCAGCTGCCCGGTACGGGCGACGGGTACTCGCTCAGCGACGCCCTCGGCGGCCTCGACGGCGCGCTCGACGTCATCGTCGACCGCGAGGCGGTCAAGCCGGCGCTCAACCGGCTCCCCGAGCGCGAGAAGAAGATCCTCTACATGCGCTTCTTCCGGGACATGACGCAGAGCCGCATCGCCGAGGACCTCGGGCTCTCCCAGATGCACGTCTCCCGGCTGATCAGCCGCTGCTGTACCCGCCTGCGCGACGAGGCTCTGCGGGACGCCGCATAGCGAGCGCGGCATGGCGCGACACCAGGTCCATGGCCTGGCCCTCCGCCATCGAGAACGCCCGTCGGGCGCCCGTACGGAAAAGGGTGAGCACCCCCTGCACGGGCCCGGTGGACCCGCCGTCGGCCGGCGCCGTCAGCGGCACGCACAGCAGTGAGGTGACGTCCGCCCGTACGAGCACGGGGTCGCCCGCCGGATCCCGGCCGAAGCCGTCCGTGTCCTCCGGCTGCACCTGGAGGGACGCGCAGCCGCCGCGGGCGGCCTCCCTCACCAGCGGGCACGAGGCCGGGTCCTGACCCGCCACCGCCTGTGCAAGGGCCTGGGCGCCGGGGTCCCCCGGACCGAGGACCAGGGCGCGCTTGAGCCGCCTGCCCGCGACGGCGTCGGCGACCACCCAGTCGGCGAACCGCCCGTGCAGGGTCCGCGCGGCGCCCGCGAGAACCCCCTCCCGGTCGCCGGGCGCGACGGACAGCAGCTGTGTGGTCATCGCGTCGACGAGATCCATCAGTTCCGCGTGACGGGTCGTCTCCGACAGGTCCGGCAGCGTGGGGCGCCGCCCCGCCGCGACGGCCCCCGGAGCCGGGTACGCACCGATGGAGAGGCCCGGCTGGAGGACGGTGAGCACCACCGGATGCGGCTCGTCCGGCGGGCGCAGCGCGCTCATGGTGGCCAGCAGCCGTTCGTGCGGGCGCTGCTGGAGATGGACGGTCAGACTCCGGTCGCCTTCGCCGCGGGCCACGGCCGCGGCCTGCGAGCGGAACGCGGCCCGGTCACCGGGGCTGAGGAGGGCCGTCAGCGGCCGTCCCGTCGCATATCCGGCCCGTACACCGGTGAGCCCCGTCGCGGCGAAGTTCATCCGCCGTACGACGGTGTCCCTGTCCACCAGGGCCACCGGCAGCGGCAGCCGCTGGAACAGGGCCTTGAGCTCCTGTCGCTCCTGTCGCTCCTGCCGGTCGGGGGAGGGGGCGTTGGGGGCGGCCGCCTTCAGCTGCTCGTACCGCGGCCACAACGTGTCGGCGACGTGCCGGAGTTCGAAGAGGGCCGCGTCCAGAAGGGCGAGATGTTCATCGGGAGGCAGGGCACGGCCCGCCCTCAATTCACCGACCCGCCTGACGAAATCCGCCAGTTCCGCGCCGAAGTCGTCCGTCTGCGTCATACGAGAAAGCTAACCGGTCCAGCGGTTTTGCGGACCCGGGGACGGGAAGCCGCATCACGACAGGGAGGACGCCGCCATGCTGACCGAGCAGGAACCCCAAGGACCGGAGTCCGACTCCGTGGTGCGCAGGCTGTCCGAGCTGGCGCAGCAGTCCGCGCGCTGCGCCCCCGCCTGCTGCGGCGCCGTGGCGACGATCGCCGACGGCGGCACGGAACGGCGCACCACGGCGACCCACCCGGACCTGGCCGCGCTCGCCTCCGTCCAGCTCGACCTCGGTGACGGACCGATCCCGACCGCGCTGGACCGGGGCGAACCCGTGGACACGGAGGACCTGCTGAACGAGGAGCGGTGGCCCCGGTACCGGGCCCTGGCGCTCGATTCCGGGGTGAGGGCCAGCATGACCATTCCGTTCTGCCGGGCCGGCATGGAGGTCACCGTCAGTCTCTACAGTTTCCGCCCCGGCTCCCTGGAGCGCGCGGCGTACGGCCCGGTGGGCGTCCTCGGCGAGCAGACCACCGCGAGCCTGGTCCGTGACCGGCGCTACCGCGAGGCCCTCGCCGAGGTCGGCCAGCTGGAGACGGCGCTGCGCTCGCGCGCCGTGATCGACCAGGCCAGCGGCATCGTGATGCATGTACTGCGCTGCGACAGCGACGAGGCGTTCGCGGTACTGCGGCAGATGTCGCAGCGGACGAACCGCAAGCTGGCGGAGGTCGCCGAGGCGGTCGTCCGCAGCAGGGGGCGCGGCCTGGAGAGCACCCTGGCCCGGTTCGCACCGCGTCCCTAGGGGCCCGCCTCCCGGGCCCGGCCCCAGAAGCGCCGCGCTGGAACCACCCGTATAACCGTATACGGGGCAAGTAACCGTATACAGGGTGATCCGATCGGTGTGGAGGTGACGGCATCATGCAGCGGACGGCCGAGGAAGGCCGCGGCCCCGTCCAGTACGGGCCGCCCGCCCCCGAGCCCGGCCTGCCCGTCCTGCCCGAGCTGTCCGCCGTGCTCGCCGCCGCCGCCGGACGCACCGACCCCGAGCCGCCCGGCGGCGGCCCCGCGCTGCGCGGGGCCGCCGCCGCGTACTGGCGGCGCCGCGGGCTGCACGCCGACGCGGGGTGCGTGGCCGCCGCGTCCGGCGCGCAGCCGCTGCTGTTCGCGCTGATGGCGGCCGTCGGCGGCGACGTCCTGCTGCCGCGCCCCTGCCCCGCCTGGTGGGTGCCGCAGGCCACCATGCTCGGCCGGACCGCCTACCACGTGCCGACGCCGGCCGAGTGCGGCGGCGTACCCGATCCGTTCGCGCTGCTCGAAACCGTACGGCGGGTCCGCGACGAGGGCGGCGACCCGCGTCTGATGCTGCTCTGCGTCCCCGACGACCCGACCGCCACCGTCGCCCCGCCCGAGCTCGTGCACGAGGTCTGCGAAGCGGCGGTCTCCGAAGGCCTGCACATCGTCAGCGACGAGACCTGGGCCGATACTTTGCACCGGCCGCAGGAGACGGTGTTCCTCAGCCCCGCCGAGATGTTCCCCGGCCAGGTGACCGTCCTCGCCGACCTGGCCGGGGCGTACACACCGGCGAGCTGGCCGACGGCTGTCGCCCGCTGCCCCCTCACCGGGCAGGGGGCGGCGCTGCGCGCCAGGGCCCTCGACCTCCTGACCGCGATCGGCGCCGTGGTGCCGGGGCCCGTCGCCGAGGCTGCGGCGTACGCGCTCGGTGAGCCCGGGCCCGTCGCCGACAGGATCCGGGCCGCCGCCGCGCTGCACGCGCGCGTGGCCGCCGCCGCGCACCACGCGGTCCTCGCCTCCGGCGCGCTCGCCCGCCCGCCGCACGCCGGCCGCCACCTGTACGCCGACCTCGGACCGCTGCGCGCCGGCCTCGCCGCCCGGGGGGTGGACGACTCCATGGACCTGGAGGAGTACCTGAGCGCACGGCTGGAAACCCTTGTCCCCGGAGGCCACCGGTTCGGTGACGAAATGGGCGCGCTGCGTGTCCGGATCGCGACCGCCCCGCTGCTCGGGTCAACCCCGGAGCAGTGCCTGGAGTCTCTTGCAGCAACCGACCCACTGGAACTGCCCCACGTGGCCCGAGCGTTGAGCGCGTTCGTGAAGGCCTTCGACGAACTTCGATGACCCTACGCAGGCTTACGCCACCGAACGGAGCACCCTTGATGACGGAGACGCAGCAGCAGGCCGAGCGCTCTCTCGCCGCCCCCGCCGCCCCCGCCCCTCCTGCCGTCCCCGGCACCCCCGCCCCGCCCCGCCCCCTCGGTGAGGTCCGTTCCTGGCCCCGGTCGTTCGCCGACCGCCTCACCACCCCGCTCCCCGGTGTGAAGGCCTTCGCCAGATTCGCCCGCGAGGGCGCCATACGGCCGAGCCCCGAGGGCCTGCGCGACATCGCGCTGCTGCCCTACGAACCCGGCCCGTTGCCCGCCGCCGGGACCTCCACCCTCGCCGTCACCTGGGCGGGCCACGCCAGTTGGGTGGTGCGCATCGGCGGGCTCACGGTCCTCACCGACCCCGTCTGGTCGCGGAAGATCCTCGGCACGCCGGCCCGCGTCACCCCCGTCGGCGTGCCCTGGGAGGACCTGCCGCGGATCGACGCCGTGGTCATCAGCCACAACCACTACGACCACCTGGACGCCCCCACCCTCAAGCGGCTCCCGCGCGACACACCGCTGTTCGTCCCGGCGGGGCTGGCCCGCTGGTGCCGGCGCCGCGGCTTCACCCGGGTCACCGAGCTCGACTGGTGGGAGGCCGCCGAACTGGGCGGCGTGCGCTTCGACTTCGTCCCCGCCCACCACTGGAGCAAGCGCTCCCTCACCGACACCTGCCGCTCGCTGTGGGGCGGCTGGGTGCTCACGGACCGCCAGGGCCCGGGGCAGAGCGTCTACTTCGCGGGCGACACCGGCTACGGCCACTGGTTCAAGGAGATCGGCGCCCGCCACCCGGGCATCGACCTCGCGCTGCTCCCCATCGGCGCGTACGACCCGCGCTGGTGGCTCAGCGACGTGCACACGGATCCGGAAGAGGCCGTACAGGCGTGCCAGGACCTCGGGGCGGCGCGCATGGCGCCCATGCACTGGGGCACGTTCGTCCTCTCCGCCGAGCCGGTCCTGGAGCCGCTGACCCGGGTGCGCGCCGCCTGGCAGCAGGCGGGCCGGCCGCGTGAGCAGTTGTGGGACCTGCCGATCGGCGGCTCACGCGTACTGGAACCCTGACGGTGCGCCGGGGAAGCCGCGCCCGGCAGCCCGGTACTACGCGCCCCGCAGCCTGCGCCACACCGCCGACGCCCCGCTGATCAGCAGCGTCAGCGCCACCGCCGCGACCACGCCCTGCCACGGCTCGGGGAAGAGCGAACCGCCGAGGATGCCGATCAGCTGGTACGCCGCCGCCCAGGCGAGGCACGCCGGGACGTCGCCCCGGGCGAAGCCGCGCATCGGCATCGTCGACAGCAGGCACGCGAGCATCACCGGTATGCGTCCGGCCGGCACGAGGCGGGAGAGCACCAGCACCTGCGCCCCGTGCTCGTGCAGTTTGCGCCGCGCCTGTTCGAGACGGTCGGGCGCGGCCCGGCCGCGCAGCGTCTCCAGCAGGCGGGAGCCGTTCATCGAGCGGACCCCGCGCAGACCGAGCCAGTACAGGCCTATGTCGCCCAGGAACGCGGCGGACGCCGCCAGCGCGAAGACGACGAGCAGCGCGAACGGGTCGCTGTGGTGGAAGGCCACCACGGCGGCCGTGCTCACCAGCGCACCCGTCGGCACCACCGGCACCAGCGACCCCAGCAGCACCAGTAAAAACAGCGCCGGATAGCCGATCGCCTGCTGGGTCGACTCCGGGGGCACCTGGCGCACCACGTCCTGCACGAGCACGGCGTGGCTCACCGGCCGGCCTCCGGACGGACACTCTCGCCGTGTCCGAGCCGGTGCACCGCGACCTCCGGTGCGAGCCGCGCCGCCTGCCGCACGAACTCGTCGCCCGGGGCGTGGAACTCGTGCGGCCTGACCCCGTCCATCCCGATCGGCCAGTACGTGCCGTAGTGCACCGGCACGGCCGAGCGCGGCGCGATCCGCGCGAGCGCCTGCGCCGCCCGCCGCGCGTCCAGGTGACCGTGCCCCAGGAAGGGCCCCCAGCCGCCCACCGGAAGCAGGGCCACGTCGACGGGTCCCACGGCGTCGGCCATGCCGTCGAAGAGCCCGGTGTCCCCGGCGAAGTACGTGCGCGCCTCACCGGTGACGACGTAACCGAGCGCGGGGGCGCGGTGCGGCCCCATCGGCAGCCGCCGCCCGTCGTGCAGCGCAGGGACCGCCCGTACGACCAGATCCTTCACCCGCACCTCGTCGCCCGGCTCCACCTCGGTGATGCGCAGCCCGAGCCCTGGGAGCCGGCGCAGGCCGGGCACGGCCCGCGCGGCGCCGCGCGGCACGATCAGCGCGGTGCCGGGCGCGAGGCGGCGCAGCGACGGCAGGTGCAGGTGGTCGGAGTGCAGGTGCGAGACGAGCACGGCTTCGGCCTCGGCCGCCTCGGGCGGCGGCAGCGCCCCGCGCCTGCGGCGCAGGTGGGCGAGGCGCCGCGCGAAGAGGGGGTCGGTCAGCACCCGTGTCCCGGAGTCCGCGACGGTGCAGGTGGCGTGTCCCCACCAGGTGATCTCCACCGACACGAACGGCCTCCTCGCTGGGAACGTCTCCGGTACGAGCGTAGGCGGTGCCGGTCCGGGCAGTCACTCCGGACGACGGGGGGCTCTGTCACGCGTGCGGGGACTCCGCTCCTCCTCCCCTGGGCATGACCGGAGTAGGGTCGTCGGCGACGGCAGCCGGCACAAGGGGTGGGGGCATGGACGAGGTACGCGTGGCAGTCATCGCCAGCCTGACTCCGCTCGAGGAGCTCGACACGGACCCGTTCCTGGTGGACACCCGCAGCCAGCAGGCCGTGTGCGCGCGCTGGGCCGCCGACCAGGGCTATGTCGTCGTACGGCAGCTGCTCTTCTACGGCATGCGCCCCGACCACCCCGGGCTGTGGGCGGACATCGAGGCGGGTGCGGCGGACCTCTTCGTCGCGCCCGGCGAGCGCGTGCTGGCGCGGGCGCTGACCTCCGTGCCGGAATTCTCCGCGGAGTGCGGGCGCCGGGGCGTGCGCCTGGAGACGGCGGGCCTCGACGAGCCCGCGTACAGCGCCGCCATGAAGGCCGGCGTGCACCGGAGACTGTCGATGCCCACGGCCGGGTACGACGGCTGCTGACCGTTTCCGGCGCACCGGTTCTCTTCGGTTTCTTCTGCACTCTCTTCTGCACCCGGCCGCCCTCCCCACCGGCTCGGACAGCCGGGGCGACCCCGTCCCGCTGTGCCACGCTGGGAAGCGGGCCCGGGTGCGGCCCGGAACGTGAGGTGGGGACGGCGTGGTCCGAGGGCGATGGCGCAGCGCGGTCAGTGCCCTGCTGCGGGTGGTCGCGGTGTGGGCCGTCTCGACGCTCACGATGCTGGTGCTCGCCGGCATCCTGCCGGACTTCCAGCTCCAGGACGACGACGGCGACAGCATCACCCGGGTCGCGCTCACCGCGGTCTGGGGCGCCGGCGCCTTCGGACTGCTCGGCGCCCTGGTCTGGCCGCTGGCCGTACGCGCGCTGCTGCTCGTCCCCGCCCTCGTCGTCGGCCTGCTCGCCTTCTTCCTCAACGGCTCCCTGCTGCTCGTCGCGCTCAGCCTCATCCCCGACGGGCGCGGCGAGGCCGACCCCGAGACCGCCGTGGTCGTCGCCGCCGTCATGTCCGCCGTCGCGTCGGCCACCTCCGGAGCGCTCGCGGTACGCGACGACGACGCGTACCGGCGCAGGCTCTACCGGCTCGCCCACCGCCGCCACCGGCGGGTCGGCGACGACGGGCGCAACGGGCTGCCCGGCACGCTCTTCCTGCAACTCGACGGCGTCGGCCACGAGGCGCTGCGCGAGGCGGTCGCCGACGGACTGATGCCGACCGTCGCCGCCTGGCTCGGCGGTGACGAGCCCACCCACCGGCTGACCCCGTGGCGCACCGACTGGTCCAGCCAGACCGGCGCCAGCCAGCTCGGCATCCTGCACGGTTCGAACTTCGACGTCCCCGCCTTCCGCTGGTACGAGAAGGAGAGCGGCGAGGTCGTCGTCTCCAGCCGCCCCGCCAGCGCCGCCCTGATGCAGCGCCGCGCGATCGAACGCACCGGCGACGGCGGCCTGCTCGCCTTCGACGGCGCGAGCCGCGGCAACCTCTTCAGCGGCGGCGCCGACCAGCTCGCCCTCGTCCTGTCGATCGCCGCCAGGCGTGGCAGGTCCAACCGGTCCCGCGCCGGCTACTTCGCGTACTTCTCCGACCCCGCCAATACGGTGCGTACCAGCATGTCCTTCGTCGCCGAGGTCGCCCGGGAGATCGGCCAGTCGACCGCCGCGTGGCTGCGCAGCGACAGCCCGCGCGTGAAGCGGGGCGGCTTCTACCCCTTCATCAGGGCCTTCGCGACCGTCGTCGAGCGCGACGTGGTGGTCGCCGCGGTGCTCGGCGACATGCTCGCCGGGCGTACCGCCGTCTACGCCGACCTCGTCGCGTACGACGAAGTGGCGCACCACTCCGGGCCGCACAGCCCGGACGCGCTGAAGGTCCTGGAGCGGCTCGACCGGTCGCTGGGGCTGATAGCCAAGGTCGCCGAGCATGCCCCGCGCGCGTACCGGATCGTCCTCCTCTCCGACCACGGGCAGAGCCCGGGGGAGACCTTCGAGGGCGCGTACGGACTCACCCTCGCGAACCTCGTCAGGGCCGGCTGCGGACTGCCCGTCCCGCGCCGTGCGGCGCGCACCGTCAGCGCGTCGGAGGCGCGCGACGCCGTGCGGACCGCGCTGCACCGCCCGGTGGCCGACGACGAGGAGGAGCGCCCGGAGCCCGGCACCGACCCGGTCGTGCTGGCCTCGGGCAACCTGGGGCTGATCTCCTTCCCCGACGCCGCGGGCCGGGCGACGCGCGAGCAGATCGACCGGCACCACCCCGCGCTGCTGACGACGCTCGCCAACCACCCCGGCATCGGCTTCCTGCTCGTACGGAGCGAGGAGCACGGCGCACTGGTGCTCGGGGCCGACGGCGCGCAGCTGCGTCTCGACGACGACGGCACGGGGGACACCGGGCCGCTGGCGGTGTTCGGCCCGGGCGCCGCCGACGCCGTACGCCGGACCGACGGCTTCCCCCATGTCGCCGACATCATGGTGAACTCCCGGTACGACCCGGACACCGGTCGCGTGCACGCCTTCGAGGAGCAGATCGGCTCGCACGGCGGCCTCGGAGGCGAACAGGCCCGGCCCTTCCTGATGTCGCCGTACACCCTCTCCCCGCCCGTCGCCGACGGGCGGGAGCTGGCCGGAGCCGAGCAGGTGCACCGGGTGCTGCGGCGCTGGCTGCGCGAGTGCCAGGGGCCGCAGGTGCCGCTGACGGCGACGGAGGATCCCCGGTCAGAAACGGAAGCGGAAGGACCTTTTCCGGTCAGGGGCGGCACCGTACAGGATAAATCCGCCTGATTTGGTGCACTGTTTCCCGTACCGGAGCATGGTCGGGCTTTGGTACGGAGAGAGGCGCACCCCCCATGACCACCCTGACCACCCCACCCCCCACAGTCACCCCGGCGAGCGACGCCGACGAGGGCGGCAAGCACGCCCGGCGCTTCGGGCTGCCGGTGGCGACCGCCCTGGTCATGGGCAACATCATCGGCGGCGGAATCTTCCTGCTGCCCGCCTCCGTCGCCCCCTTCGGCACCATCAGCCTGGTCGCCTTCGGAGTCCTGACCCTCGGCGCGATCGCGCTCGCCCTGGTCTTCGGGCGGCTCGCCGGGAGGCACCCGCGGACTGGCGGCCCGTACGTCTACGCCCGCGAGGCCTTCGGCGACTTCGCCGGCTTCCTCGCCGCCTGGAGCTACTGGATCACCACCTGGGTGTCCAACGCCGCGCTCGCGGTGGCCGCCGTCGGCTACCTCGACATCCTCATGCCCGTCCACGGCTCCGTCGCCGCCACGATCACGGCCGCGCTGGTGCTCCAGTGGCTGCCCGCCCTCGCCAACCTGGCCGGCACGCGCTACGTCGGCGCCGTCCAGCTCGTGGCGACGGTCCTGAAGTTCGCGCCGCTGCTGCTCGTCGCTGTCGGCGGGCTCTTCTTCTTCGACCCGTCCAACCTCGGCCCGTTCCAGGCGAGCGGCCAGGGCCCGCTCGGCGCCGTCTCCGCCTCCGCCGCCATCCTGCTCTTCAGCTACCTCGGCGTGGAGTCCGCCGCCGTCAGCGCCGGAGAGGTCCGCGACCCGCGGCGCAACGTCGGCCGCGCCACCATCCTCGGCACGCTGGGCGCCGCCTTCATCTACCTGCTGGGCACGCTCGCGGTCTTCGGCACCGTCGCCCACGACAAGCTGGTCGGCTCCACGGCGCCCTTCTCCGACGCCGTGAACGCGATGTTCGGCGGCTCGTGGGGCGGCACCGCCGTCGCCTGCGCCGCACTGGTCTCCATGGTCGGCGCGCTCAACGGCTGGACGCTGCTGAGCGCACAGACGCCGTACGCCGCCGCGAAGGACGGCCTCTTCCCCGCCGTGTTCGCCACGAAGCGGCGCGGGGTCCCGACGGTCGGCGTCCTGGTCACGGCCGTCCTGGCCTCGCTCCTCACGGTCTACAACTACACGGCGGGCCCCGAGGGCGTCTTCGAGATCCTGGTCCTGGTCACGACCTTCACGGCCACCGTCCCGTATCTGCTGTCCACGGCCGCCCAGATCTACTTCCTCGCCTCCGGCCGGTCCGCCCGCGTCGACCGCCGCCGCCTGGTCCGCGACGCGGTCCTCGCGGCCCTCGCCTTCGGCTTCTCGATGTGGCTGGTCGCGGGCTCGGGCTATGCGGCGGTCTACCAGGGCGTGCTGTTCCTGTTCGCGGGGGTGCTGGTGTACGCGTGGATCGCGGCCCGCAAGGCCAGGGCCGGGGCCGCCGCCTGAGTACCTGATCCCCCGGGGGCCGGGGCGGGGCCCGGTCGTGGGAAGGGGCGGGCGGGGGAAAGCGCCGCAGGCATCCCGTGCCCCGGGCCCCCTGCGCCCGCTACCCTCCCTCGGGCACCCCGCACCCGTTCCGGACCAGGAGGTACACATGACGGCCCACCCCGCTGCCGCCGCCGCGCACCCCGAGCGGGCCCGCCCCGCGCCGAACGGGCTCACCGGCGTAGGAGTCGTCGTCGCCGGCCCCGGGGGCCGCGTCCTGCTGGGCCTCGCGCACGACGGCCGCTGGGAGCTCCCCGGCGGCAAGGTCGACCCCGGCGAGAGCTTCGAGGAGGCCGCCGTGCGCGAGCTGGCGGAGGAGACCTCGCTGCGCGCCGACGCCGCCGCGGTCCGCATCGTCGCCGTACTCATGGACGGCGTCACGGACGGCGTCCGCGGCGTCACCCGGGTCACGGCCGCCGCGGTGCTGGAGGGCGCCACGGGCACGCCGCGCGTCACCGAGCCGCACAAGATCGTGCGGTGGGAGTGGTTCGGGGCGGACGACGTGCCCGGGGACCTCTTCGTACCGTCGGCGTCCGTACTGCGCGCCTGGCGCCCGGAGCTGGACCTCCCGGACGCCCCGGCGCACTGCTACCCGACGGCTCGCTGAACCGCCTCCGGCCGCCCGGCCTCCACCGCCGCCCGCACGGTTGTCGCCCGCACGGTCAGTCCGCCGCGGGCCCGCCGGTGCCCGCGCCCGGCGCGGCGGCGGCGGACGGATCCAGGATGCGGTTGAGGAAGTTCCTGGTCCGCTCGTGCCGGGGATCGCCCACGACCTGCTCGGCCGGGCCCTCCTCGACGATCACCCCGCCGTCCATGAACACGACCCGGTCGGCGACCTCCCGGGCGAAGCTCATCTCGTGGGTGACGACCATCATCGTCATGCCCTCCGAGGCGAGCACCCGCATGACCGCGAGCACGTCGCCGACGAGCTCCGGGTCGAGCGCGGAGGTGGGCTCGTCGAAGAGCATCACCTCGGGCCCCATGGCCAGCGCGCGGGCGATGGCCACCCGCTGCTGCTGCCCGCCGGACAGCTGCGCCGGGTAGGCGTCGGCCTTGTCGGCGAGTCCGACGCGCTCCAAGTTCTCCCGGGCCACCTCGGCGGCCTCGGCCTTGCCCCGGCCCAGCACCCGCCGCTGGGGCAGGGTGAGGTTCTCGGTCACGGTGACGTGCGGGAAGAGGTTGAACTGCTGGAAGACCATGCCGATGCGGCGGCGCACCGCGTCGATGTCGACCTCGATGTCGGTGACTTCCGTACCGCCGACGAAGACCTGGCCCCTGCTGGGCTCCTCCAGCAGGTTCACGCAGCGCAGCAGCGTCGACTTGCCCGAGCCGGAGGGCCCGATGACGCACACCACCTCGCCCCGGGCGATCTCCAGGTCGATGCCGCGCAGGACGTGGTTGTCCCCGAACGACTTGTGCAGGGCACGGATCTCGATCTCGATCTCGATCTCGGGCTGTGGCATCGGCTCGTCCTCACTTGGCCTTGTCGGCGCGGGCTTCCAGGCGGCGCACCACGAAGCTCAGCGGCACCGTCACGATCAGGTAGCACAGCCCCGCGACGAGGATCGGGGTGGAGTTGGCGGTCTGGCTGGCCAGGTCCCTGCCGAACTTGGTCAGTTCCCGCTCATTGAGGGTGATGCCGAGGAACAGCACCAGCGAGGAGTCCTTGAACAGCAGGACGAGCTCGTTGGTCAGCGGCGGGATGACGATGCGGAACGCCTGCGGGATGATCACCGAAACCATCGCCCGGGCGTGGGAGAAGCCCAGCGAACGGGCCGCTTCCATCTGCCCCTTGGGCACGGCCTGGATGCCCGCCCTGATGGTCTCGGCCATGTAGGCGGCGGCGACCAGACCGAGGCCGAGGGCGACCTTGCCGTACGTACCGCCGGGAATCTCGGTCCCCGGGAACGCGAGCGGCACCGCGACGCCCACGAAGATGAGGATCAGCAGGGCGGGCAGGCCGCGGAAGATCTCGATGTAGACGCTCGCGACCCACCGGTAGGGGGCCACGGACGACAGCCGCATCAGCGCGACGACCAGGCCGAGCACCAGCCCGAACGCGAACCCGGAGAGCGTGTACACCACCGTGTTGCGCAGGGCGGTGGTGATGATCTCCGGGAAGAGCTCCGCGACCAGGTCCTTCTGCGCGAACTGGTTCTGCAGCCGGTCCCAGTCGGCCAGGAAACCGAGCAGGACCAGGACCGCCACGAAGAGGGCGTACTGGATGCCCTGCGAGACGCGGCGCCGCTGCCGCCTGGAGAGCCGGGAGGTCACGACTGGACCTTGGGCATCGGTCCGATCCACTTCTCGTAGAGCTTCTTGTACGTGCCGTCGGCCCTGGCGTCGCTGATGGCCTTGTCGATGGCGGCCTTCAGCTCGGTGTTGCCCTTCTTCACCGAGAACCCGTACTTCTCACCGGTCTCGATGTTCTGGCCGAGGACGAACGCGTCGGCGTTGGCCTTGTCCTTGAGCCAGCCCTGCACGACGGGGTAGTCGATGACGACGGCGTCGACCTGACCGGTGCGCAGCCCGTTCAGTACGGCGTCGGAACTCTCGAACGCCACCGGGTCGAAGCCCTTGCTCGTGGCGTAGCTCTCGCCGGTCGTCTCCGTCTGTGCCCCGAGCTTCTTCTTCCCGGACTTGACGTCGTCCAGCGTCTTGACGCCGCTCTTCTTCGTCGCGAGCAGCGCCTGGGTGGCGTCGAAGTACGGCACGGAGAAGTCGACGTTCTTCTTGCGCTCGTCGGTGATGGTCATGCCGGCGGCGGCGAGGTCGCACTCGCCGGAGTTGAGGAACGCGCCCGTCTTGAAGTTCTCGAACGGGGTGTCGAGGATCTTCTGCTCGACCTCGAGGTTCTCGGCCACGAGGTCGACGAGTGCCACGTCGAAGCCGACGACCTTGCCGTCCTGCTCCGACTGGAAGGGCGGATACGGCAGGTGGGTGCAGGTGGTCAGCTTGCCCTTCTCGACCACGGGTACGCCCCCGGCGGCCTCGCCCGGCCCTTCGTCGTCCGAAGAACAGCCGACGGCGAGGAACAGTCCGGCTGCCGCGGCACCGGCGGCGGCGAGAGTGCGGAAGCGGCGGGCGCGGTGGCCCTTGGCCGTCCTGGACACGGTTGACCTCCATGGGGCGGGGCGCGGGCGCCGGCGGGGAAGACCGAGCCGTCAGCGGTGATCGTAAGCCAGCGGGCCCGCTTTCGGGGCGCAGGACGCCACATCGCCCGCCCCCGGCGGACGCGGGGACGGGCGACGGCGTGCGGTGGAGCGGATCACATGTTGTTCCCGGCGTCGATGAGCTGCTTGATCCGCCGGTCGATCGCCGCGGCCTGGGCGCGGGCGCGCTTCGCCGCCTCGGGCTCGCCCATCCGGTCCAGCTTCTTGGCCTCGGCCCTCAGATCGGCGGACTGCTTGCGCGGTTCTTCGATGTTGACGGTGAGGGCGCCACCGCGAGCGGCCACGGCCTGCTGGCCGGTCGTGGCGGCGTGCGCCGGCAGAGCCGTGAGAAGAACGCCGCCGGTCGTCGCGGCGGTCACGGCGAGCGTGGAAATACGTCGAAGCATGAGAGCTTCCCCCTGGTGCGGGTCGGTCATTACCTGCCGGTAACCCTATGTGAAGCGATCTTGTGTTCCGGTCGCTTCTCCGCCGGACCGGCGGCATCGGCTCTCTTCAGCAGCAGCTCCCGCTCACGTGCGTTGCGGGTCAGGGAAGCCGCCCTCTCGAACTCCGCGCGCGCGTCCTCTGCCCGCCCCAGACGCTCCAGCAGGTCGCCCCGGACGCTCGGCAGCAAGTGGTAGTCCTTCAAGGACGGCTCGTCGGCCAGCGCGTCCACCAGCGTCAGGCCGGCCGCCGGTCCCTCCGACATCGAGACGGCGACCGCCCGGTTCAGCTCGACCACGGGGGACGGGACCAGCGCCGCCAGCCGGCCGTACAGTGCGGCGATCGTCGCCCAGTCCGTGTCCTCGTAGCGGATCGCCCGCGCGTGGCACGCGGCGATCGCGGCCTGGACGGAGTACGGGCCGAGACCCGCGCGTCGCAGGGTCTCGATGCCGCGGTGGATGAGCATGCGGTTCCACCTGGCGCGGTTCTGGTCGGCGAGCAGCACCGGCTCGCCGCCGGGGCCCGTGCGGGCCGCGATGCGCGACGCCTGGAACTCCAGGAGCGCGGCCAGACCGTGGACCTCGGGCTCCCCGGGCATCAGCGCCGCGAGGACGCGCACGAGCCGCAGCGCGTCCTCGCACAGGGTTGGACGCACCAGGTCGTCGCCGGCCGTCGCGGAGTACCCCTCGTTGAACACCAGGTAGATGACTTCGAGGACCGACTCGACGCGGGCCGCCCGTTCGGCGCCGTACGGCACCTCGAAGGGCACCCCGGCCTTGGCGAGCGTCCGTTTCGCGCGCACGATCCGCTGGGCGACCGCAGGTTCCGAGGCCAGGAACGCGCGGGCGATCTCCTGCGTCGTCAGCCCGCCCAGCAGCCGCAGCGTGAGCGCGACCCGGGCCTCCGTCGACAGGACCGGATGACACGCGGTGAAGATCAGCCGCAGCAGGTCGTCGTCGATGCCGTCGGCGTCCGCCGGCTCGGGCGGCGGCACGTCCTCCAGTGCCCGGCCCACCTCCGCCAGCTTGCGCGCGTACGTCTCCTTGCGGCGTACGAGATCGATCGCGCGGTGTTTGGCGGTGGCCATGAGCCAGGCGCCCGGCCTGTCCGGGACACCTGACTCCGGCCACTGCTCCAGTGCGGCGACCAGAGCGTCCTGCGCGAGCTCCTCGGCGATGCCCACGTCCCGCACGATGCGGGCGACACCTGCGATGATCCGCGCGGACTCGATCCCGAACACCGCTTCGACCGTCTCGGCCACGTCACTTGCTGCTGTCACGGCCACTTATCAGAGCAGCCGCACGAGGGCGGGGCAAGCGCGGCCGGATCAGCCCTCGGTGATCTCGCGGACCTCGGCGGTGATGGTCCAGTAGTCCTCGTGGGTCTGGAGGAACCGCTTGGTCCACTCCACCGCCTCGGCCTTGTCCTTGGCCTGGATGATGGAGTAACCGCCGATGACCTCCTTGCTCTCGGTGAAGGGCCCGTCGGTGCAGTTCGTCTTCCCGCCGGACCAGGTGACCCTGGTGCCCTCGGAGGTCGGCGTGAGCCCGGCCGTGTCCAGCATGGCCCCGGCCTTGGTGATCTCCTCGAACAGCGCGCCCATGCGCTCCACGAGTTCGGGGCTGGGGCCTTCGGCGGGGGCGTTCTGCTCGTCGATGCGGATCAGCGTCAGGAAGCGCGGCACGGTGACTCCTCGGTGCGGGAGGGCGGGGGCTTTCCCCGCCTCTCACCCTTGCGTCGAACGGGAGACACCAGGATCGACAGCCCGCCCGGAATCCTCCGAAGAATTTTCCGGAGCGGCCGCCGGGGTGCTCGGGCCGCCTACATCCCCGGTACCCAGTAGTTGTGCACCTGCGAGGTCTGCGGCATGCCGCCCTGCGGGATGCCGACCTCCGCCGCGACCGGCATGACGGTCTCGTTGAACCGCCGCAGGGCCTGCTCGGACTCCCACAGATCGAAGATCCGCAGGCCGGATCCGGTCGGGACGGTGACGTGCGCCAGACAGCCATCGAAGGGGTTGCCGGGAAGCGACCGGAGCTTGGCGTGCAGTTCGTCGTACTGCCCGGTCGTCACGCCCGTCAGTTCGGCCTGCATGAAAATCGCCATCGGGAATCTCCTCCGTGTGAACAGGTCCGGTCCCTCCCCGCCGCCGCGCCGACGGCCTGGTCCGCGGCCAGCACACCACGCCCGCCCCGCGGCGGCATTCCACCCGGTGCCATACGAGGGGCGTCCCGCTGCCGCGTTACCCCCGGGGTAATCGACCCCCTCCCGCAGACCCGGCATCGTTGCGGTCACCGGGGACCGGGCGGCGCACTCCGCCCGGTCCCCGGCCCCCTTCCGGTCCGTACGACCCCGACGGAGGCTGACGCGTCATGTCCGCAACCCTGCTCGCCAACCTGTCCCGCACCACCGACCCGCAGACGATGCTGCGCCGCTTCCTCGCGCTCGACGCCGTGGTCACCACCGCCAACGGGCTCGTGTACGTCGCCGCGTCCGGCCCCGTCGGACGGCTCCTCGGGGTCGGCTCCGGGCAGCTGCTCGCCATCGGGGTGTTCCTCGTGCTGTTCGGGGCGGGGGTCGGACACCTCGCCTCGCGCCGGCAGCCCGCCGCCTTCCCCGTCAAGGCCGTCATCGAGGCCAACCTGGTGTGGGCCGTGGCCAGTCTCGCCGCGCTCGTGCTGTGGTTCTCGCCGACGGCCGCCGGGACGTTCTGGATTCCGGTGCAGGCCGCCACCGTCGCCGGATTCGCCGGGCTCCAGCACCTCGCGCTGCGCGCCAGGGGCTGAGGGGCCGGGGCGGGCGGCCGGTGGGAGTGGCCGCCCGCTCAGACGGACAGCGACCGGAGGTACTTGACCGTCGCCGGGTCGGCCGGGAGGAACGTCTCTATGGCCAGCTCGGCGACCGTCACGTCCATCGGCGTGTTGAAGGTCGAGATCGACGAGACGAACGACAGCACCTGGCCGTCGTGCTCGACCTGGAGCGGCAGCGCGAAGTACGGGTACGGCGGATCCTCCGGACGTGGCGCCTCTCCCGGCCCGGGCTCCGGCACGGGATAGGCCGCCACCTCGTCGTACAGCGCGCGCAGCACCGGTGACCTGGCCAGCGCGATCTGGCGCTCCATCTGCGCCAGGAGATGCCCGCGCCACTCCGGCAGATTGCGGATCCGCGGGGCGAGGCCCTCCGGGTGGAGGGTCAGCCGCATCGCGTTCAGCGGGGGCGCGAGGAGGTGCTCCGGCACGCCGTCGAGCAGCATCATGATCCCGCGGTTCGCGGCGATGACGGTGTACGAGCCGTCGACGACGAGGGCCGGGTACGGCTCGTATCCCGCCAGCAGTTGCCCGATGCCCTCCCGCAGGGCGCCCAGCGCCGGGTCGTCGAGCGAGGTCTCGGCGTACTGGGGGGCGTAACCGGCCGCCAGCAGCAGGGCGTTGCGCTCCCGCACCGGTACGTCGAGGTGCTCGGCCAGGCGCAGCACCATCTCCTCGCTCGGGCGCGACCTGCCGGTCTCGATGAAGCTGATGTGCCGGGCGGACGAATCCGCGCGCAGGGCGAGCTCCAGCTGACTCAGCCGGCGCTGCTCGCGCCAGCCGCGAAGGAGCGTGCCCACCCCCTGGTCGACCGCGACAGTTGTCATGGGACAAGACGGTAACCGACCCGCGGTCGCGCGTGCCCGTTCCGGCCGGAAGTGGCAGGCTGACCAGCAACACCGCATCGTGGAGGGAGCTTCCCCATGCCCACTGAGCCGTTGTCGCAGAAGGAGATCGAGGACCGTCTCCGTGAACTCCCGGGCTGGTCGCTGGACGGCGACCGGATCACCCGTACGTACCGGCTCGGCACGCACTTCGCGGCCACCGCGCTGGTCGTCCATGTCGCCGGGATCCAGGACGAGCTGGACCACCACTCCGACCTGACACTCGGATACAACACCGTGGCGCTGACCGTCAACACGCACAGCGCGGGAGGCGCCGTGACCGAACTCGACTTCGAGCTCGCACGCCGGATCGAGGACATCGCGCCGGGACACGGGGCGAGCTGACGCGGCCGGGCGCCCGCCCCTCGCTCCGCGGGCCGCGCGGGGAGGGGACGGGCGCCCGGCCGGCGGCGGTGGAGGACCCGTCAGGACGTCGCGCCGAAGCGCGGGTGGGACGCCAGCCACGCCGGGTAGCTCTCGCTGCGCGCCACCGCGTCGGTGTACGCCCCGCGCGTGTGCCCGCTCACCGTCACCGCCGCGTCGGCCGCCGGCGCCCCCGGATGCCAGCCCAGCAGATGGCGCCAGCTGAGCGGCGCCCCGGCCAGCGGGCGCGTGACGATTCCCGGCGTCGGCGGGAACGTCGCCCGGCACAGGCCCACCGCCCGCCCCACCTGGACGAGGTGGACGCAGGACGCCGTGTCCGTCTCGTACACCGACACCGGGGCGAAACCGGCCCGCGCGCAGGCCGCGGCGAAACAGTCCGCGAAGCAGCCCTCGCCCGGCACGTCCGTCCAGCACTCCCCGGCCAGCCATCCCAGCTCCAACTCCGTTCTGCCCGCGAGCCGATGGGACTCGGGCAGCATCACGAAGACCGGATCGACCCCGACGAGCTGCCAGGTCAGCCGGTCCGTCGCGGGCGGTGAGCTCTGCCCGCAGGTCCCGATCAGCCCGAAGTCCAGCCTGCCCTCGACCAGCATCGTGCTGATCTCACCCACCGACCAGGTGGTGTACGTGGTGACGGGCGTCGTGGGGAGGGCGGTCGCCAGCCGGTCGACCAGGCCGCCCAGCAGCGGCCCGTGCGTACCGCCGAGCCGGAAGCGCTGGATGTTCGCCCAGGTGTTGGCGAAACGGACCGCGTCCTCCTGGAGTTCACGGACCGCGGGCAGCAGTACCCGCGCCCGCTCCAGCACCAGTTCGCCGAGCGGGGTGGGCCGCGAACCGGTGTGGTCGCGGTCGAAGAGGGGGCCGCCGAGCGCCTTCTCGATCCGCCGCAGCTGCGTGCTGAGCGCGGGCTGCGCCAGCCCGAGGGACGCCGCCGCCTTGGTGAGACTTCCGGCGTCGGCGATGGCCCGTACGGTCCGCAGGTGGCGCAGCTCCAACTCCATGCCCGCAAGCTATGGCCGCCGGTTCGCCTCAGCAATACGTCTGCGTCGCACCTCTGCGTCCTACCCGGGACGGACGGCGCGTTCGGCAGGCCATGTCCGGCGGGTGAAGCCCATGACCGGTCGGGGCGGGCCAGGCCTTCTCGCCGCCGGCCGTGAAAACGCCCCGCGCGCCGGCTGCCACCGTCTCGCGGGAGTGCCAGAGGGGCGGCGTTTTGCCGAAGCGGCAAGAAGATTCGCCGCGGGAGCGATCCGGCGGGAAGGTGGGGGCATGACGCCCCACAGAGACCACCACAGTGCCGGCCACGGTCACCGCCACGACCACGGCCCTGACCACCACGCCACCGACTTCGACTGGGACGCGCTCGCCACGCACCTGGAGCACGAGGCCGAGGTGCACCGCCCGGTGTACGAGCAGGCCGCCGCCTGGATCGCCGAGCGCTTCCGGGGACCGCAGGGCGTACGCCGCGTCCTGGACATCGGCAGCGGCCCCGGACTGATCACCTGCCTGCTCGCCGAAGCGTTCCCGGACGCGGAGGTCGTGGCCGTCGACAGCACCCCGGCGCTCCTGGAACGCGCCCGGGCGCGGGCGGAGCGGTCCGGGCTGGGGGAGCGGGTACGTACCATCACCGCCGAAGTCCCCGGCGAGCTGGGCTCATTGGGCGAAGCCGACCTGGTCTGGGCCTCCAACTCCCTACACCATGTGGGTGACCAGCGCGCGGCCCTCACCGGCTTCGCCGGGCTGCTGCGGCCCGGCGGAGCGGTGGCCCTGTTCGAGGGCGGCCTGCCGGCGCGCCACCTGCCCCGTGACGTCGGGATCGGCAGGCCGGGCCTGGAGGCGCGACTGGAGGCCGTGTCGGTCGAGTGGTTCACCGCGATGCGGGAGGCGCTGCCCGGCGCGAAGGCCGAGGTGGAGGACTGGAGCGCGCTGCTGGCCGCCGCCGGGCTGACCCCGGACGGCAGCCGCTCGTTCCTGCTCGACCTGCCGGCGCCGCTGTCGGCCGCGGCGCGCGAGATGGTCGTCGAGACCTTCGCACGGCAGCGCGACGTGTTCGCCGAACACCTGGCGGCCGACGACACCGCGACGCTGGACCGGCTGCTGGACGCGCAGGACGCGGCGGGGCTGGCGCATCGTCCGGACATGTTCCTGCTGAAGGCGCGCACCCTGCACCTCGCGCACCGCGTCTGACCGGCCGGCGGACCGGGCCTAAAGGGCGACCACCGGCTCCAGCTGCCACCACTGGCCGGGGGAGTCGGTGTCCTCCCACTGCTGCACGTTCGCGCCGTCGTCCATGCTGCCGTCGGCGACCTCCAGCAGCAGCCCGCTGACGTAACTGATCAGCGTGACCGTGCCCGGTGCGTCCAGGTGCTGCTCGATGATCCACTCCTGGGCGCCGAAGTTGTTGGCCTTCCACTGCTGGACGTTGGCGCCGTTCTCGGTGGAGGCCCCGGCCACGTCGAGCCGCTTGCCGCTCGCGGCGTTCACCAGGTGGTAGAGGCCGCCGCCACTGTGCACGGCCGACACCTCCCACTGCTGCGCCGGTGCGCCGGTGTCCTTGCCCTGCTGGACGTTGACGCCGCTGCCCCTGCCGCCGCCGTACACCTCCAGGAGCAGTCCGCTGCCCACGTTGCGCAGCCGGTACGGTCCTTCCTTGATGACCTTGAGTCGCGGCTCCCGGGCTTCCCCGCTCATGTCTCTTGCTCCTTCAGGCAGTTGAGGCAGTCGAGGCAATTGTGGACGGCGAACGGCGCCTGCCGGACCGGGTCCGGCAGGCGCCGTCGGGTTCCGGACTCCGTGCTGGGTTCCGGACTCCGGCTCCGCGCTCCGCGTCAGGCGCCGAAGGTCGCCGGGTCGGGGCCGAGGCGCCTTTCCTCGTCGAGCGCGGCGAAGGCCGCCAGGTCGTCGGCGTCCAGCTCGAAGTCGAAGACGTCGAGGTTCTCCTCGATCCGGGAGGGCGTCACGGACTTGGGGATCACGACGTTGCCGATCTGGAGGTGCCAGCGCAGCACCGCCTGGGCCGGGGTCCTGCCGTGCTTGCGGGCCACGGCGACGACCGTCGGGACCTCCAGCAGGCCCTTGCCCTGGCCGAGCGGCGACCACGCCTCGGTCGCGATGGAGTGCTGGGCGTGGAAGGCGCGGGACGCCTCCTGCTGGAGCTGCGGGTGGAGCTCGATCTGGTTGACGGCCGGGACGACCGAGGTCTCGCCGATCAGGCGCTCGAGGTGCTCGGGAAGGAAGTTGGAGACGCCGATCGCCTTGGCGCGGCCGTCCGCGTAGATCTTCTCGAAGGCCTTGTACGTGTCCACGTACGCGTCCTTGGCCGGCAGCGGCCAGTGGATCAGGTACAGGTCGACGTAGTCCAGGCCGAGCTTCTCCAGCGAGCTGTCGAAGGCGCGCAGCGTGGAGTCGTAACCCTGCTCCGTGTTCCAGAGCTTCGTCGTGACGAACAGCTCGTCACGGGCGACACCGCAGGAGGCGATGGCCTTCCCGGTGCCCGTCTCGTTCTCGTAGATCGCGGCCGTGTCGATGGAGCGGTACCCGGCCTGGATCGCGGTTCCGACAGCCTTCTCGGCCTCGTCGTCAGGCATCTGCCAGACGCCGAAACCGAGCTGGGGCATCTCGACGCCGTTGTTCAGGGTGAGGGAAGGGGCCTTGCTCACGAGCGATCGATCCTTACGTCGTCGGTTGGTACTCCCCCCGTCAACGATCACGGAACCCCGCACATTCCCGTCAGCGGTAAAGCGCTTCGACCTCCACCGCGTACGCCGCCTCGATCGCCTTGCGCTTGAGCTTGAGCGAGGGGGTCAGCAGCCCGTGCTCCTCGCTGAACTGGTGGGCCAGTATCCGGAACGTACGGATCGACTCGGTCTGCGAGACGAGCGTGTTCGCGGCCACCACCGCGCGCCGTACCTCCGTCTCCAGGTCGGGATCGCGCACCAGGTCGGCCGGGGCCAGCGGCGGCTTGCTGCGCATGTGGAGCCAGTGGTCCACGGCATCCTGGTCGAGGGTGACCAGCGCCGCGATGTACGGTCTGTCGTTGCCGACGACGATGCACTGGGCCACCAGCGGATGGGCCCGGACCCGCTCCTCCAGGCCGATCGGCGACACGCTCTTGCCGCCCGACGTGACCAGGATCTCCTTCTTCCGTCCGGTGATCGTCAGGTAGCCGTCCTCGTCCAGCGCGCCGATGTCCCCCGTGGCCAGCCAGCCCTCGTGCAGTACGGCGCCGGTGGCCTTGGGGTCGTTCAGGTATCCGGAGAAGACCTGGCCGCCGTGCAGCCAGATCTCCCCGTCGTCCGCGATGTGGACCGTCGTACCGGGCAGGGGGAGCCCCACCGTGCCGAAGCGGGTGCGCTCGGGCGGGTTGGCGGTCGCGGCCGCCGTCGACTCGGTGAGCCCGTACCCCTCGAAGATCGTCACGCCCGCGCCCGCGAAGAACAGGCCGAGCCGCCGCTCCATGCCCGAGCCGCCGGACATCGCGTGCCGTACGCGCCCGCCCAGGGCCTCGCGCACCTTCGCGTACACCGTCTTCTCGAAGAACTGGTGCTGGAGCCGGAGCGCCGCGGAAGGCCCGGGGCCGGTGCCGAAGGCGCGGTGCTCCTGCGCCTCGGCGTACCGCACCGCCACCTCGACGGCCTTGTCGAAGACCCCGGCCTTCCCGTCCGCCTCCGCCTTGCGCCGCGCGCCGGCGCAGACCTTCTCGAAGATGTACGGCACGGCCAGGATGAACGTGGGCCGGAAGGCCGCCAGGTCCGGCATCAGCGCCTGCGCCGCGAGCACCGGCTGGTGCCCGAGCCTGACCCGCCCGCGCACCGCCGCGACCTCGACCATCCGTCCGAAGACGTGCGCGAGCGGCAGGAACAGCAGGGTCGCCGCCTCGTCGCCCGGTGTGGAGTGGAACACCGGCTCCCAGCGGGCCAGCAGGGTGTCGCACTCGTACATGAAGTTGGCGTGCGTGAGCACACAGCCCTTGGGCCGGCCCGTGGTGCCGGACGTGTAGATCACCGTCGCCACGGAATCCGGCGTCACCGCCCGCCGGTGGCGGTGCACCACCTCGTCGTCGATGTCCGCCCCCGCCAGGACCAGTTCCGCCTCGGCGCCCGCGTCCAGCTGCCACAGGCGCCCCAGCATCGGCAGCCGGTCGATCACCGAGCCGACGGTCATCGCGTGGTCCTCGTGCTCGACCACGCAGGCCGTCACCCCGGCGTCGTGCAGGGTCCAGAAGACCTGGTCGGCGGAGGCGGTGGGGTAGACCGGCACCGGCTGGGCCCCGACCGTCCAGAGCGCGAAGTCGAAGAGGGTCCACTCATAGCGTGTACGTGACATGATCGCGACACGGTCACCGAACCGCACACCGTGCGCCAGCAGCCCCTTGGCGACGGCCAGCACCTCGTCACGGAACCGGCCCGCCGACACGTCGTGCCAGTGCCCGTCCTCGCCCTTGCGCCCGAGCGCGACACGGTGCGGGTCCTGCTCGGCGTGGTCGAAGACGGCGTCCGCCAGTCCGCCGACCTGAGGCGCCGTCACCAGGGGTGGAACAGTGAACTCGCGCAATGACTACTCCTTGTGGCACTCCGCACGGCGCCGTGACGGTATCCCACGGTGTCCGGCCGCGGGAGAGGGTCGCAAAATCCGGATTCATATGTGTACGCACGGGTCAGCAGGTGAAACACGATCGCACGGACAAGGCCCGCGCGTGCTTCTGGCGCCGGGGTGAGTACGGTGCGCGGGAATCTCCACGGAATCTGTACGCCTGCCGCGCATCCGCACTCCCCGGTCCCGTCCGCGCCCGGCGGCGTCATCGCCGGCTGGCCGGCGGCCGGTGCAGCCGGTCGCCGCCCGCCAGGATCGCCGCCGCCAGCGCGTCCGCCGCCTCCTGGGCGGCGGCCTGCCTGCGGCCGTGCAGCAGGACGAAGTCCACGCCGCCGAGCTCCGGCAGGCCCGCCTTCGCCGGTACGGGGGCCAGGCCCGGCGGGATCAGGTCCCGGGTGTGGGGCATGACGCCGAGCCCCGCGCGGGCCGCCGCGATCAGGCCGCTGAGGCTGCCGCTCGTACAGGCGATGCGCCAGGGGCGGCCGTCCTCCTCCAGCACTTCCAGGGCGCGGGCCCGGGTGATGCCGGGCGGCGGGAAGACGATCAGCGGCACCGGGCGGCCGGGATCGAGGCGCAGGGACGGCGCGCCGATCCACGTCAGCGTCGACCGCCACACCAGCTCGCCGTGGGTGTCGCCGGGCCGCCGCTTGGCCAGGACCAGATCGAGCCGGCCCGCCTCCAGCCGCCGGTGCAGGGTGCCGGACAGCTCGACGGTCAGTTCCAGGTCGACCTCGGGGTGGTCCCGGCGGAACGACTCCAGGATTTCGGGCAGCCGGGTCAGTACGAAGTCCTCCGACGCGCCGAAGCGCAGCCGCCCCCGCAGCCGGGTCCCGGTGAAGAAGGCCGCGGCCCGCTCGTGGGCGCGCAGGATCGTACGGGCGAAACCGAGCATCGCCTCGCCGTCCACCGTCAGCTCCACCCGGTGCGTGTCGCGGGTGAACAGCCGGCGCCCCGTCGCCTCCTCCAGCCGGCGTACGTGCTGGCTCACCGTGGACTGGCGCAGACCGAGGCGCCGGGCGGCCCGGGTGAAGCTCAGGGTCTGGGCGACCGCCAGGAAGGTGCGGAGCTGGGTCGGGTCGTACATGGAGCGACGGTAGCGCGGCGATCGCCGCCGGTCATCACCGATCGTGATGGCAGTGAGTTCGGTGTACGGGATTCCCGATCGCCCGGATCAGGTGGACCATGGAGAGGGCGCGTACCGGACCGAGAGCAAGTGGAGCACATGAGCCGCCGCACGTTGCAGTTGCCGTCCTGGCTGCCTTTCGATCCCTACGTCCTCACGCTGATCGGAACGGTCGTCCTCGCGACACTGCTGCCGACGTCCGGCACGGCCGCCGACGCCGTGGGCGGGGTCTCGGCGGGGGCCGTCGCGCTGCTGTTCTTCCTGTACGGCGCGCGGCTCTCCACCCGTGAGGCACTCGACGGGCTCCGGCACTGGCGCCTGCATCTGACGGTCCTGGCCTGCACGTTCGCGCTCTTCCCGCTGCTCGGCCTCGCGGCGGGGGGCCTCGTCCCGTACGTCCTCACCCCTCAGCTGTACGGCGGCCTCCTCTTCCTCTGCCTGGTCCCCTCGACCGTCCAGTCCTCGATCGCCTTCACCTCGATCGCACGCGGCAACGTGCCGGCGGCGATCTGCGCGGGCTCCTTCTCCAGCCTCGTCGGGATCTTCCTGACCCCGCTGCTCGCCGCGCTGCTGATCGGCGGCGGCGCGGGCGGTTTCTCGGCGGACTCGCTGCTCAAGATCGTGCTCCAGCTGCTGGTGCCGTTCGTGGCGGGCCAGCTCCTGCGCCGGTGGGTCGGCGGTTTCCTGGTGCGGCACAAGAAGGCGCTCGGGTATGTGGACCGCGGCTCGATCCTGCTCGTCGTCTACACCGCGTTCAGCCAGGGCGTGACCGAGGGCATCTGGCACCAGGTGAGCCCGGGCCGGCTCGGCGCGCTGGTGGGGGTGGAGGCGGTGCTGCTCGCGGCGATGCTGGCGCTGAGCTGGTACGGGGCGAAGCGGCTCGGCTTCGGACGGGCGGACCGGATCGCGATCCAGTTCGCCGGGTCGAAGAAGTCGCTGGCGGCGGGGCTTCCCATGGCGAGCGTGCTGTTCGGGGCGGAGGCGAGCCTGGCCGTGCTGCCGCTGATGGTGTTCCACCAGATGCAGCTGATGGTGTGCGCGGTGATCGCGAAACGGCGGTCGCGGGACGCGGCGGGGGAGGGCGCGGAGGCGGCACCGTCCGTATCCTCCGTACCGGTGGCGGGGTGAGCGCCCCGCGTCCGCCCCGACGCACCCGCATGTGCGCCCGTACCCGCGCCCGTACCTGCACCCGCGCCGGCCCCGGGCCTGGCAAGATCGTCGAGTGACTTCCGCGATACGTCCCCTCGGCCCCCGCCCCTGCGCCCTCACCGTGTGCCGCGGCTGCTGCTGCGGCGACGCCCGCAAGAACCCCGGTACGGACCACGAGGGCCAGCTGCGCCGCCTGCGCGACGCGGCCGCCGCGTCCGGCGGGACGCTCGCCGTGCGTACCAGCGACTGCCTCGGCCCGTGCGGTCAGGCCAACGTCGTGGTCGTCCAACCCTCCACCGAGGGCCGCCGCAGAGGCGGGCGCGCGGCGTGGATCGGCTGGGCGCTGGACGACGACTGCACGGACGACATCCTGGCCTGGGTCGCGGCCGGCGGCCCCGGCGTCGCGAAGCCCCCGGCCGCCCTCGCGCTCCAGTTCATCCCGCCCCCGGCACAGGCCCGGCAGCGGGCCCGGCGCGGGCGGCGCTGACCGCGCCACCACGGAGAGGCCCGGCCGGCGCAGGGGGCGCTCCCCGCCGGCCGGGCCCGCATCCCGTGCCGCGGGGCGCGTCAGACCCCGGAGTGCAGGGCGATGCGCTCGTCGCCCGCGTACACGTTCATGTTCGGCCCGCGCAGGAAACCGACCAGCGTCAGGCCCGTCTCGGCCGCCAGGTCCACGGCCAGGGAGGAAGGCGCCGAGACCGCCGCCAGTACCGGAATCCCCGCCATCACCGCCTTCTGCGCCAGTTCGAAGGACGCCCGCCCGGAGACCAGGAGAACCGCACGGGACAAGGGCAGCCGGCCGTCCCGGAGCGCCCGGCCCACCAGCTTGTCGACCGCGTTGTGGCGGCCCACGTCCTCCCGTACGTCGAGCAGCTCACCCGTCTCCGAGAAGAGCGCGGCGGCGTGCAGCCCCCCGGTCCTGTCGAACACCTGCTGCGCCGCCCGCAGCCGGTCGGGGAGGCCGGCGAGCAGCTCGGGCGTCAGCCGGACCCGGGGGGTGTCGGCGATCGGGAAGCGCGCGGTCGTACGTACCGCGTCGAGGCTGGCCTTGCCGCACAGCCCGCAGGACGACGTCGTGTAGACGTTGCGCTCCAGGGTGATGTCCGGGACGGGGACACCGGGCGCGAGCCTCACGTCCACGACGTTGTACGTGTTCACACCCTCCGCCGTGGCCCCCGCGCAGTACACGATCGACTGCACGTCGTCGGCGGCCGCCAGTACCCCCTCGCTCACCAGGAACCCCGCCGCGAGCGCGAAGTCGTCGCCCGGCGTCCGCATGGTGATCGCGAGCGGCTTGCCGTTCAGCCGTATCTCCAGTGGCTCCTCGGCGACCAGCGTGTCCGGCCGGGCGCTCACCGCCCCGTCCCTGACGCGGATGACGCGGCGGCGCTCGGTGACCCGTCCCATGGTGATCAGTCCCACTCACTTCTTCGTGATCTTCATGATCAGCGCTGTTGTACGTGCTGGTAGCCGAACCGGCCCTTGATGCACAGGTTGCCGTGGGTCACCGGGTTGTCGTGCGGCGAGGTGACCTTGACGATCTCATTGTCCTGCACGTGCAGTGTGAGGTTGCAGCCGACGCCGCAGTACGCGCACACCGTCGTCGTCTCCGTCTGGGACTCCTCGTCCCAGGTCCCCGCCGCCCGCATGTCGAACTCCGACTTGAAGCTGAGCGCGCCCGTCGGGCAGACCTCGATGCAGTTCCCGCAGTACACGCACGCCGAATCCGTCAGCGGGGCGTCCTGCTCGACCGAGATGCGGGCGTCGAAGCCGCGGCCCGCGACGGCGATGGCGAAGGTGTTCTGCCACTGCTCGCCGCAGGCGTCCACGCACTTGTAGCAGAGGATGCACTTGTCGTAGTCGCGGACGTAGAGGTCGTTGTCGATCCTGGGCTGTTCGCCGAGGCGGGCCGCGTCCGGGCCGAAGCGCTCGGGCTTCGCCTCGTACTCCTTGATCCACTCGGCGGCGCGCGGCGTCGTGGACAGGTCGGTGGACGAGGCGAGCAGCTCCAGCACGACCTTCCGGCTGTGCCGGGCGCGCTCGGTGTCCGTACGCACCACCATGTCCGGCTCGGCCCGGCGCGAGCAGGCCGGAGCGAGCACGCGGGCGCCCTCGACCTCGACGACGCACACCCGGCACGCGTTCTTGGGGGTGAGCGTGTCGCCCTGGCACAGGGTCGGGATGTCCTTGCCGGCGGCCCGGCAGGCGTCGAGGACCGTGGTCCCCTCGGGGACGCGGGTTTCCTGCCCGTCCAGGGTGAACTGGACGAGCCGGCGCGGCGGTTGAAGCGGAATCGCGGTCATTCGAAGACTCCCAGGCGGTCGATGGCGGACTCGACGGCGTTCCAGGCGGTCTGTCCGAGACCGCAGATCGAGGCGTCCCGCATGGCCCCGCCGACCTCGCGCAGCAGCGCGATGTCACCGGCGGCGGCAGCGCCCGTACGGTTCTTGACGCGGTGCAGGGCCTCCTCCTGGCGTACGGTGCCGACCCGGCAGGGCACGCACTGCCCGCACGACTCGTCGCGGAAGAACTCGGCTATGCGGATGAGGACGGCGGGCAGTTCGACCGTGTCGTCGAGGACGAGGACCACGCCCGAACCGAGGGTGGCGCCCGCGGCGCGCGTGCCCTCGAAGGTGAGCGGGATGTCGAGCTCGTCGGGGCGTACGAAGCCGCCCGCCGCGCCGCCGAGGAGGACGGCCCGGAGGCCGGCGGGCGGGCCGGCGAGTCCGAGGAGGTCGCGGAGGCGGGCGCCGAAGGGGAGCTCGTAGAGGCCGGGGCGTTCGACCTGCCCGGACACGCAGAAGAGTTTCGTCCCGGTGGACGACTCGGTGCCGGTACGGGCGTACGCCGCCGCGCCGCCGGTCAGGATCGGCAACACGTTGACCAGCGTCTCGACGTTGTTGACGGCGGTCGGCTTCCCGAACAGGCCCTTCTCCACGGGGAAGGGGGGCTTGCTGCGCGGTTCGCCGCGCTGCCCCTCGATCGAGTTGAAGATCGCGGTCTCCTCGCCGCAGATGTACGCGCCCGCGCCGCGCCGGATCTCGATGTCGAAGGCGTAGCCGTGGCCGAGGACGTCCGGCCCGAGGAGGCCGCGCAACCGGGCCTGGCCGATGGCGTGGGTGAGGCGTTCGTACGCGCGGGGGTACTCGCCCCGGAGGTAGAGGAAACCCCGGTGGGCCCCGGTGGCGTACCCGGCGACGGTCATCGCCTCGACGAGCGCGTACGGGTCCCCCTCCATCAGGACGCGGTCCTTGAAGGTGCCCGGCTCGCTCTCGTCGGCGTTGCAGACCAGGTAGTGGGGGTGGTCGGGCTGCCGGGCGGTGGCTTCCCACTTCCGTCCGGTGGGGAACGCGGCACCGCCCCGCCCGACGAGTCCGGCGTCGAGCACCTCCCGGATCACTCCGGCGGGCCCGAGCGCGAAGGCCCGGCGCAGGGCGGTGTACCCGTCGGCGGCGCGATAGGCGTCGAGGCTGTACGGGTCCACGCTCCCGATCCGGCGCAGCAGTACGAGGTCCGGGTCGCCGGCCTGCGGTACGGCGGTGGTGGCGTCCGGTTCCGGCGGTGCGTGCTCCGGTGCGGCGACGGCTTCGGCGAGGGCGTCCGCCGTCGCCGGGGCGATGACGGCGGCCGCACGGTGGCGTGGTGCGGCGGGGTGCGGCGCGGCGGCCACGTCCGCACCCGCGGCGGGCTCTTCCCCCGCCCCGCCCCTTCCCGCACCGGGGCTCCGCCCCGGGCCCCGGTCCTCGAACTCCCCCATAGCCTCGAGGGCAGGGGCGGGACCCCCTTGACGGGCTGGATGTGCGTGCGGGCGCCCGTCATCCGTCGACGGCGCTCCCGCCTGCAACAGCAGTGCCGCCGGGGCACGTTCGCACAGGCCCAGGCACGGGCTCGGCTGCCATACCGCCCCACCCGCAGCCGAGCCCGCCGCGCCCATCCGCTCCTCCAGCCCCGCGCACAGCGCCCCCGACCCCCGTGCCGCGCAGGCCAGGTCCGTGCACACGTGCAGGACCTTCGCCGGGCGCGGCTTCACCGAGAACATCGCGTAGAACGTCGCCACCCCGTACGCCTCCGCCGGCGGCACCGTGAGCCGGCGGCAGATGTAGTCCAGCGCGCCCCCGCTCAGCCACCCCACCCGGTCGTTGACCGCGTGCAGTGCCGGAAGGAGGAGGTCCCGGCGCTCCCGGGCCGCCGCCCCGCCCCGTGCCCACCGCAGGTCGGCCCCCGACCGGTCGGCGCCCTCCCAGCCCGACTCCGGTGCGCCCAGCAGCTCGTCCACCGCCGCCCGTTCGTCCTCGGACGGCTCCGCGTTCGTGAACTTCAGGTCCATTCCGGCACCAGCTTCTCTATCCGGATCGCCGACGCCTTGAACTCGGCCGTCCCCGCGATGGGGCAGTTCGCCTCGATCGTCAGCCGGTTCGTGTCGACCTCGTCGGGGAAGTGCATCGTCATGAAGGCCAGTCCCGGCCGCAGCCCGGGGTCCACCCACACCGGGGCGGTCACGGTGCCCCGCCGTGACGAGACCCGGACCTCCTCGCCCACCTCGACGCCGTACGCCGCCGCGTCCTCCGGGCAGAGTTCGATGTACTCGCCGCGGCGCAGCGGCGACGCGAAACTTCCGCTCTGCACACCGGTGTTGTACGAGTCCAGCCGTCGGCCTGTGGTCAGCCGCAGCGGATAGTCCTCGTCCGTCAGGTCGACCGGCGGGTCGTGTGCCACCAGGCCGAAGGGAGCGGCCGGGCCACGCCGCCGCGGATCCGTCTCCCACAGCCGCGCGTGCAGGAAGGTGGAGGGGAGGCGGTCCGTGTCGGGACACGGCCACTGCAGCCCCTGGTGTTCCTCCAAGCGGTCGTACGTCATGCCGTGGTGGTCGGGGGACAGGGACCGCAGTTCGTTCCAGACGGACTCCGCGTCCGCGAACTCCCAGGCGTGGCCGAGCCGCCGCGCCAGTGCGCAGATGATGTCGATGTCCTCCCGTGCCTCGCCCGGCGGCTTCACCGCCGCCCGCACCCGCTGCACGCGCCGCTCGCTGTTCGTCGTCGTCCCGTCCGTCTCCGCCCACGCCGCCGTGGCCGGCAGGACGACGTCCGCCATCCGCGCGGTCTTCGTCAGGAAGATGTCCTGCACCACCAGGTGGTCCAGCGCCGCCAGCCGCCGCACCGCCTGTTCGCTGTCGGCCTCCGACTGGGCCGGATTCTCACCGATGCAGTAGACGGCCCGCAGCTCGCGGCTCTCCATCGCCTCGAACATCTCCGTCAGCGTCTTGCCGTACCGCGGCTGGATGACCGTCTGCCAGGTACGTTCGAACTTGCCCCGTGCCGCCGGGTCGAGGATGTCCTGGAAGCCGGGCAGCCGGTTGGGTATGGCGCCCATGTCGCCGCCGCCCTGCACGTTGTTCTGGCCGCGCAGCGGCTGCACCCCGGCGCCGTACCGCCCGACATGGCCGGTGAGCAGCGACAGGTTGATGAGGGCCCGCACGTTGTCGGTGCCGTTGTGGTGCTCGGTGATGCCCAGCGTCCAGCACAGCTGCGCCCGCTCGGCGGTCGCGTACGCGTGCGCGAGCTCGCGGATCGCGGCCGCCGGCACGCCGGTCACCTTCTCCGCCGCCGACAGGGTCCACACCTCGACGAGTTCGGCGTACTGCGCGAAACCGCTCGTGGCGCGCTCCACGAAGGCGTGGTTCACCAGGCCCGCGTGGATGATCTCCCGTCCGATCGCGTGGGCCAGCGGGATGTCCGTCCCGACGTTGAGGCCGAGCCAGCCCTCCGCCCACTCGGCGGTCGAGGTGCGGCGCGGATCGACGGCGTACATGCGCGCGCCGTTCCTGATGCCCTTCAGGACGTGGTGGAAGAAGATCGGGTGCGCGAAGCGCGCGTTGGAGCCCCACATCACGATCAGGTCGGTGTGCTCCACCTCCTCGTACGAGGAGGTTCCGCCGCCCGAGCCGAAGGCCGCCGAGAGGCCGGCCACGCTCGGCGCGTGGCACGTCCGGTTGCAGGAGTCGACGTTGTTGGTGCCCATCACCACCCGCGTGAACTTCTGGGCGACGTAGTTCATCTCGTTGGTCGCGCGGGCGCAGGACAGCAGGGCGAAGGCGTCCGGCCCGTGCGTCCGTGCCGCCCGCCGGAACCCGGCCGCGGCCCGTTCCAGGGCCTCGTCCCAGCTCGCGCGTCGCAGTGCCCCGCCCGGGTCGCGTACGAGCGGGTGTGTCAGCCGCGCGTACTGCTCGGGCTGCCTGTCTTTCTTCTTCACGGTGCGCTCCCGGTGGAGGAGGAGGTTTTCGCCAGCAGGTCGGCCAGTGCGTGCACGGCGCGCAGGGTCGGTACGGACGTACCGGTGAGGCGGGCCAGTTCGACGACGGCGGCGAGCAGTACGTCGAGTTCGAGCGGTTTGCCCTTCTCCAGGTCCTGGAGGGTGGACGTCTTGTGGTCGCCGACGCGCTCGGCGCCCGCGATGCGCCGCTCCACGGAGATCCCGGGGCGGCAGTCGACGGCGGCCGCGACCTCCAGGGTTTCGCGCATCATCGACTCGACGAGCGCGCGGGTGTCGGGGTGGCGGCAGATCTCGCCCATGGTGGCCCTGGCCAGCGCGCTGATCGGGTTGAAGGAGATGTTGCCGAGCAGCTTGATCCAGATGTCGTTGCGCAGGTCCGGCTCGACGGGGCACTTCAGTCCGCCCGCCCGCATGGCCTCGCTGAAGTCCAGACAGCGCCGCGACACCTCGCGCCCCGGTTCGCCGATCGAGAAGCGGGTGCCTTCCAGGTGCCGTACGACGCCGGGCGCCTCCAGCTCGGTCGCGGCGTACACGACGCACCCGATGGCGCGCGCCGGCGGCAGCGTCGCGCTGACCGCGCCCGCCGGGTCGACGCTCTCGATGCGGCGGCCCGCGTACGGTCCCGGCAGCCCGTGGAAGTACCACCAGGGGATGCCGTTCTGGGCGGCGACCACCGCCGTGCGGTCGTGCAGGAGCGGGTGTACGAGAGGGCCCGAGCCCGCGTACGAGTTGGCCTTCAGACCGAGGAAGACGTAGTCGACGGGGCCGACCTCGGCCGGGTCGTCGGTCGCCGCGGGCCGTGCGGTGAAGTCGCCGCGCGGGCTGAGCACCCGTACGCCGCCCTCGCGCATGGCCGCCAGGTGCGGGCCGCGGGCGATGAGATGGACCTCGGCGCCCGCGCGGTGGAGCGCGGCCCCGACATACGCGCCGATGGCTCCGGCGCCGACAACTGCGACTTTCACGGGGCTCTCCGATCGGTTGAGGGACCGAGTGAGGGGGAGCGGAAAGGGTCGACAGAATATTGTCTACAGTATGCCTTTAGAGGGGTCAAGGGCCGCGAACAGGTCGTGGTCAGCAGGAAGCTCCAAAGAGTCGGGAGCGAATCCTGTCGGTTCACCTGCCCCCGTACCGGTGAGTCACAAAGAAGACTGGGCCGTTCCGACTGTCCGCAAAGAGGGGTGGAACCGCCAATGACCGGCTCACGAGTCGTCGCGCTCGGGCACTATCAGCCTGCCAAGGTGCTCACGAACGACGATCTGGCGGCCATGGTCGACACCAGTGACGAGTGGATCACCAGCCGGGTGGGCATCAGGACCCGCCACGTCGCCGGACCCGACGAGCCCGTCGACGAGCTCGCCGCGCACGCCGGCGCCAAGGCCCTTGCCGCCGCGGGACTCACCCCCGCCGACATCGATCTCGTCCTGGTCGCCACCTCCACCGCGATCAACCGCTCCCCGAACATGGCCGCCCGCGTCGCGGCCCGCCTCGGCATGCCGTCTCCCGCCACGATGGACCTCAACGTCGTCTGTTCGGGCTTCACCCACGCCCTCGCGACGGCCGACCACGCGGTACGGGCCGGCTCCTCCACCCGCGTCCTGGTCATCGGCGCCGACAAGATGGCCGAGATCGCCGACTGGACCGACCGCACCACCTGCGTACTCGTCGGCGACGGCGCGGGCGCCGCGGTCGTCGAGGCGTGCGCCGAGGACGAGGAGCCGGGGATCGGCCCGGTGCTCTGGGGCTCGGTGCCGGAGATGGGCCACGCCGTACGGATCGAGGGCACGCCCCCGCTCTTCGCCCAGGAGGGCCAGTCCGTCTACCGCTGGGCCACCACCCAGCTGCCGCCCATCGCCCGCAAGGTGTGCGAGCGGGCCGGGGTGACGCCGGAGGAACTGGCGGCGGTCGTCCTGCACCAGGCGAACCTGCGGATCATCGAGCCCGTCGCGCAGAAGATCGGCGCGGTCAACGCCGTGATCGCCCGCGATGTCGTCGAGTCGGGCAACACCTCGGCGGCCAGCATCCCGATGGCCCTGTCCAAGCTCGTCGAGCGCGGTGAGATCGAGTCCGGCGCGCCGGTGCTGCTCTTCGGCTTCGGCGGGAACCTCTCGTACGCGGGCCAGGTCATCCGCTGCCCGTGACGCCCGTAACGCCCGTGGCGCGCCGCGCCCGGCCCCCGGCGCCACCGGGGGGCCGGACGCGGCGTGCCACGGGCGAGCGGTGTCAGTGCAGCTTCGCGACCGCCGTGCGGGCCGTCCGCTTGAACGCGGGCACCGGCGCGTCGCTCAGGCCGCCCGTCCGCGCCCACTGCACGAGCGTCACGGTGCGGCCGTCCCTGCCCACGCCGATCGGGTGGACGCCCGGCTCGGAATCCGGTACCGACGTGTGGACGCCGTAGACGTGCACCCCTTCCTCGCCCGGGACCGGGCCGTAGTCCTCCCAGGACGCGGTGCCGCCGGGCGTGGCGCGCGGCCAGTCCGCCGCGCAGTCCGCGGCGTCCTTCGCCCGCACCGTGACCTGCACCGCCCAGGTGTCCAGCTCCGTACTGAAACCGCGGTGCCGGGTGCTGTCGCCGACGGGCACCACCCTCTCCAGGCAGAACCGCCGCGGGTCCGGCGCGCCACCGGTCATCCTCCCCGCCGACCAGGAGATCCCCTCGGCCTGCGGCAGGTCCCGGGCGGCGAGGAAGCCGGGCCGCGCCGAAGCGGGAGCGGCGGGCCGGGCCTCGCTCGCGGCGGTGAGCGTCAGGGCGAGCACGGCCGCCCCGAGGGCGGCGGTGGCGGCCATCAGGGGGCGGCGGCCGATGCGGCGGCTGATGCGGTCCGCGGGCATGGAGGCACCTCGTTCCGCGCGGTCGGTGCTGCCGGATCCGAGGCCGTGGGCCGCCGTGGCAACGACCGACGCGCAGCCGGGGTGGCGAGGACCTCGGCATGAGGAGGATTGCGCTCGGTAGACTGTAGACGATAGCCAATTACCGCTCGCCGATGTTGGCCAGAAGGGGACCGCGATGTTGTCCGCAGGACTGCCGCAAGGGACCGTACCCAAGCTGGAGAGGCCGGGGCCGCTCCGCGAGCGCGTGTACGAGGCGCTGCTCGAACTCATCACGACCCGGGCCCTGCGGCCCGGCCAGCACTTGATCGAGAGCGAGCTCGCCGGGCACCTGGGGGTGTCCAGGCAGCCGGTGCGCGAGGCGTTGCAGCGGCTCAACACCGAGGGGTGGGTCGATCTGCGGCCCGCGCAGGGCGCGTTCGTGCACGAGCCCACCGAGGAGGAGGCCGACCAGCTCCTCTCCGTCCGTACGCTCCTCGAGGCGGAGGCGGCCAGACTCGCCGCCGCCAACGCGGGGTCCGCCGGCATCGCCGCGCTCGAAGAGGTGTGCGACCGGGGCGAGCGGGCCGTCGCCGACGACGACGTGGACCTCGCCGTGTCGCTCAACGCCCAGTTCCACGCCAAGGTCATGGAGCTGGCGGGCAACGCCGTCCTCGGCGAACTGGCGGCGCAGGTGGGCCGGCGCGTCCGCTGGTACTACACCCCCGTCGCCCGGCAGCGCGGCAGGCAGTCCTGGACCGAGCACCGCGCGCTGATCGCCGCGATCTCCGACCGTGACGAACAGCGCGCCACCGAGGTCATGCGGGCGCACACCGAGCACACCCGCACGACCTACCACCAGCGCGGGGCCCGGTAGCCCCACGCCGGAGGCCCGGGGCCCGGGGCGCGGTCCCCGGGTCCCGTGTGCTGCCCGGGAAACCGGCTTTGTCCTCGGTGTGGAGAAAGTTGAGGCGGATTCCTGCTCAACTTCTTCCCACTCCCGGCACCCGCTGCTACGTTCCCCTCCAAAGCCCGACGGAGAACGGCCGACAGGCAGGGAGGGGCACGTGAGGCGGATGACGGCGCGACCCGCGAACGCGCATCAGGCGCGACTGCTCCGCCTGCTGCGTGACGGCGGACCCAACTCCCGTGCCCAGCTGGGCGACCAGGTCGACCTCTCCCGTTCGAAACTCGCCGTCGAGGTGGACCGGCTGCTCGACACCGGTCTGGTCGTGGCGGACGGCCTCGCCGCCTCGCGCGGCGGCCGCCGCTCGCACAACATCCGGCTCGCGCCCGGCCTGCGCTTCCTCGGCATCGACATCGGCGCCACCTCGATCGACGTGGCCGTCACCAACGCGGAGCTGGAGGTGCTCGGCCACCTCAACCACCCCATGGACGTACGGGAAGGCCCGGTCGCCATCTTCGAACAGGCCCTCGCCCTGGCCGCCAAGCTCAGGGCGTCCGGCCTCGCCGAGGGCTTCGACGGGGCGGGCATCGGGGTGCCGGGCCCGGTCCGCTTCCCGGAGGGCGTGCCGGTCGCGCCGCCGATCATGCCCGGCTGGGACGGCTTTCCCGTACGCGAGGCGCTCAGCCAGGAACTGGGCTGCCCCGTCATGGTCGACAACGATGTGAACCTGATGGCGATGGGGGAGCAGCACGCCGGCGTCGCACGCTCCGTCGGTGACTTCCTCTGCGTCAAGATCGGCACCGGTATCGGCTGCGGCATCGTCGTCGGCGGCGAGGTCTACCGCGGTACGACCGGCAGCGCCGGCGACATCGGCCACATCCAGGTCGAACCGGAAGGCCGCGCCTGCGCCTGTGGCAACAAGGGGTGCCTGGAAGCCCACTTCAGCGGCGCCGCGCTCGCCCGCGACGCCGAGGAAGCGGCCCGCTCCGGCAGCTCACCCGAACTGGCCGCGCGGCTCGAAGCGGCGGGGCGGCTCACGGCCGCCGACGTCGCCGCGGCCGCGGCGGCCGGCGACGCCGCCTCGATCGACCTCATCCGCGAGGGCGGCAACCGCGTCGGCCAGGTCATCGCCGGACTCGTCAGCTTCTTCAACCCCGGCCTCGTGGTGATCGGCGGCGGGGTGACCGGCCTCGGCCACACCCTGCTCGCCAGCGTCCGCACCCAGGTCTACCGCCAGTCGCTGCCCCTGGCGACCGGCAACCTGCCCATCGTCCTGGGCGAACTGGGGCCCGCCGCCGGCGTGATCGGCGCGGCCAGGCTCATCAGCGACCACCTGTTCTCGCCTGCCTGATCCGTACGACCCGCACAGCACCACCGCACACGGGCGGCTTCGCCGTGCCCGGATCCGTCCTGCCCAGATCCGCCCCGCCCTGCTCCTGCCCTGCTCGCTCACCGGCCGCCGCACCAGCCGAGGGGAACCGTCATGGCACCACCGCAAGCAGCCCCACCCCTTCTTCTCACGATGTCCGGCATCACCAAGTCCTTCCCCGGCGTCCGCGCCCTCGACGGCGTCGACCTGGAGGTCCAGGCGGGCGAGGTCCACTGCCTGCTCGGCCAGAACGGCGCCGGCAAGTCCACCCTGATCAAAGTGCTCGCGGGCGTACACCAGCCCGACGGCGGCGAGATCACCTGGCAGGGCGCCGAGGTCACCCTCAGGTCGCCCATCGCCGCCATGCGCCTCGGCATCGCCACCATCTACCAGGAACTCGACCTGGTGGAGGGCCTGTCGGTCGCGGAGAACATCTTCCTCGGCCACGAGCCGACCACCGCGGGCTTCGTCGTACGGGGCAAGGAGGCCCGCGCGTCCGCGACCGCCCTGCTGAAGCGCCTCGGCCACCAGGAGATCGACTCCGGCTCCCTCGTCGGCTCGCTCTCCGCCGCCCAGCAGCAGATCGTCTCCATGGCGCGGGCGCTCTCCCACGACGTACGGCTCATCGTGATGGACGAGCCGTCCGCCGCCCTCGACCCCGACGAGGTCGAGAACCTCTTCCGCATCGTCGCGGCGCTCACCGCGGACGGCGTCGCCGTCGTCTACATCTCCCACCGGCTGGAGGAGATCCGGCGCATCGGCGACCGCGTGACCGTGCTCAAGGACGGCCGGGCGGTCGCGGTCGGACTGCCCGCCAAGACCACCCCGACCCGCGAGGTCGTCTCCCTGATGACCGGCCGCGACGTCGGGTACGTCTTCCCCGAGCGGGCGGCGGCCGCGGGCGGGGATCCGGCAGCCGGACCCGTGCTGCGGGTCGAAGGGCTCGCCAGGGAAGGGGAGTTCGCGGCTCTCGACCTCGACGTCCACCCGGGTGAGATCGTCGGCCTCGCCGGTCTCGTCGGCTCCGGGCGCTCCGAGGTCCTGGAGACGATCTACGGGGCGCGCAGGCCCAGCGCCGGCCGCGTCCTCGTCGACGGGCAGCCCCTGCGCCCCGGCAGCGTCCGCGCCGCCGTCCGCGCCGGCATCGGGCTCGCCCCCGAGGAACGCAAGGCCCAGGGCCTGCTGATGCTCGAATCCGTCACCCGCAACGTGTCCGTGTCGACCCTGTCCCGCTTCTCGCGCGGCGGCTGGCTCGACCGTACGGCCGAACGCGGGGCCGCGCAGGCCGCCACCCGCGAACTGTCCCTGCGCCCCGACAACCCCGACGCCCCCGTCCGCACCCTCTCCGGCGGCAACCAGCAGAAAGCCGTACTCGCCCGCTGGCTGCTGCGTGGCTGCCGGGTGCTGCTGCTCGACGAACCGACGCGCGGCGTCGACGTCGGGGCACGCGCCGAGCTGTACGCCGTGATCCGCAGGCTGGCCGACGAAGGCCTCGCCGTACTTCTCGTCTCCAGCGAAGTCCCGGAGGTCCTGGGGCTCGCCGACCGGGTGCTCGTCCTCAAGGAAGGGCGCGTCGTCCACACCGCGCCCGCCCGCGAACTCGACGAACACCGCGTACTCGACCTCGTGATGGAAGGGAGCCCGACGTCATGACGCAGCCCGTCTCGCCGGCGCAGCAGCAGGACGGACCGGCCGCCGCCCCGGCCAAGACGCCCACCCGGCGGCCGGCCCGGCACAAGCTCGGGCTGCGCCTCGACGTACGCAACTTGTCGCTGCTCGGCGTACTCGCCGTCCTCGTCCTCGTCGGCGGCATCACCAAGCCCGACCAGTTCCTGGACAGCAGCAACCTCCAGCTCGTCCTCACCCAGGCATCCGTCATCGGCGTCGTCACCGTCGGCATGACCTTCGTCATCACCAGCGGTGGCATCGACCTGTCGGTGGGCGCGATCGTGGCGCTCGCCTCGGTGTGGGCGACGACGCTGGCGACCCAGGAGTACGGCTTCGGGGGCATCCTCTTCACGGCGGTGGTCGTCGGGCTCGCCTGCGGGCTCGTCAACGGACTGCTCATCGCGTACGGCGGGATGGTGCCGTTCATCGCGACGCTCGCCATGCTGGCGTCGGCCCGCGGCCTCGCCCTGCAGATCACCGACGGCAAGACGCAGATCGTCACCGTCGAATCGGTGCTCGACCTGGGCGTTCCCGACTCGTACGTGCTCGGCGTACCGCCGCTGGTCTGGGTGTTCGCCCTCGTCACCGTCGTCGGCTGGCTGCTGCTCAACCGCACCACCTTCGGCCGGCGCACGGTCGCGGTCGGCGGCAACGCGGAGGCGGCCAGGCTCGCCGGCATCGACGTACGGCGCCAGCGCCTCTACCTCTACCTGCTGTCCGGTCTGTGCTGCGGCATCGCGGCCTTCCTGCTGATCGTCCTGTCCGGCTCGGGGCAGAACACCAACGGCAACCTGTACGAACTCGACGCCATCGCGGCGGCGATCATCGGCGGGACGCTGCTCAGTGGCGGCCGGGGCACGATCGTCGGCTCCGTGCTCGGCGTCCTCGTCTTCACCACGATCACCAACATCTTCGCGCTCAACAACCTGCAGAGCGACGTACAGCAGATCGCCAAGGGCGCGATCATCGTCGCCGCCGTACTGGTCCAGCGCCGCACCGCGCTCCATGGCGAGGCGTGACCCCGCCCCTGCTCCGCCCGTACTCGTACGACCTGACCTGAAGGGTTGGAACCGTCATGCCACAAACCAGTCGCAGAGGACTGCTCTTCGGCACCGCGGCCGTGTCCGCGGGGGCCCTGCTCACCGCCTGCACCAGCAACGAGCCGAAGAAGAAGGAGCCGGCCGCCGACACCGGGCCGGCGGCCGCCGGTGACAAGCCCGGCAAGCCGGTCACCATCGGGTTCGCGGGACCGCAGGCCGACCACGGCTGGCTCAACGCCATCAACGAGAACGCCAAGTCGCGCGCCGGGAAGTACTCCGAGGTGACCCTGGAGATCACCGAGGGGTCGAACGACACCGCGGCACAGATCGGCCAGGTCCAGACGCTGATCAACAAGAAGGTCGACGTCCTGGTGATCCTGCCGGCCGACGGCAAGGCCCTCACCCAGGTCGGCCTCCAGGCGATGAAGGCGGGCATCCCGGTCATCAACCTGGACCGGATCTTCGCGTCACCGCAGGCGTACCGCTGCTGGATCGGCGGCGACAACTACGGCATGGGACTCAACGCCGGCAACCACATCGGCGAGCAGCTCAAGGACAAGAAGAACGCCAAGGTGGTGGAGCTGGCCGGCCTCGACAACCTGGAGCTGACCAAGCAGCGCAGCCAGGGCTTCGCGGACGCCCTCAAGAACTACCCCAACATCGAGCGCGTCGCCCGCCAGGCGGCCGACTTCACCGTCGAGTCCGGCCAGGCCAAGATGGCCCAGATGCTCCAGGCGCAGAAGCAGTTCGACGCGCTGTGGAACCACGACGACGACCAGGGCGTGGGCGCCCTGCGCGCCATCCAGCAGGCCGGGCGCGACGACTTCCTGATGGTCGGCGGGGCCGGGGCGAAGGCCGCGATGGACGCCATCAAGGCGGACAACAGCGTGCTGAAGGCCACCGTCCTCTACCCGCCCACCATGGCCGCCTCCGCCATCGACCTGGCCCGCGCGCTCGGCCAGGGCAAGGGCGTGGGCGGCATGTCGGAGCTGGAGATCCCGGCGTCGATCACCCTCTACTCGGCCGTCGTCACCAAGGACAACGTCGACCAGTACCTGCCGACCGGCTTCAGCTGACCGGGCCGCGCCGCCAGCCCCCACCGTGCGAGTGACGAGTTCGAGGAGGAATCCGTATGGCCGGTAAGGAAGAGACGGAGACAGGTGCGCAGGCGAAAGCCGGGGCCGCGTCCGGCGCGCCGCCGACGCTCGGCGTCGGCATGGTCGGATACGCGTTCATGGGAGCGGCCCACTCCCAGGGCTGGCGCACCGCGGGCCGCGTCTTCGACCTGCCGGCGCGGCCGGTCCTCGCGGCCGTCTGCGGACGCGACCGTACGGCCGTACGGGCGGCGGCGGACCAGCACGGGTGGGCCGCCGCCGAGACCGACTGGCGGGCCCTGATCGCCCGGGACGACGTGCAGATCGTCGACATCTGCACCCCGGGCGACAGCCACGCGGAGATCGCCGTCGCCGCCCTGGAGGCGGGCAAGCACGTGTTGTGCGAGAAGCCGCTGGCCAACTCGGTCGCCGAGGCGGAGACCATGACGGCCGCCGCCGAACGCGCTTGGGCCCGTGGCCAGGTGGCGATGGTCGGCTTCAACTACCGCCGGGTGCCCGCCATGACGTACGCCCGCCGGTTGATCGCGGAGGGCAGGCTCGGGGCGCTGCGGCACGTACGCGTCACCTACCTCCAGGACTGGCTCGTCGACCCGGAGTTCCCGCTGACCTGGCGGCTCCAGCGGCAGCACGCGGGCTCGGGCGCGCTCGGCGACCTGGGCGCGCACATCGTGGACCTCGCGCAGTTCCTGGCGGGGGAGCCGCTGGTGGGCGTGTCCGCGCTGACCGAGACCTTCGTGCGGTCCAGGCCCCTGCCCGCCGGGGCCACGACGGGGATCTCGGGGGCCGGGGGCGCCGAGGCGGAGCGCGGCGAGGTGACCGTCGACGACGCGGCGCTGTTCACGGGGCGCCTCGTCTCGGGGGCGCTGGCCTCCTTCGAGGCGACGCGGACGGCCGCGGGGCGCAAGAACGCGCTCAGCGTCGAACTCAACGGTGAGCGCGGTTCGCTGGCCTTCGACCTGGAGCGGCTGAACGAACTGTCCTTCCACGACCACACCGAGCCGGCGGTCACCGCCGGGTTCCGCCGGATCCTGGTGACCGAACCCGAACACCCGTACCTGGAGGGGTGGTGGCCGCCCGGTCACGCCCTGGGGTACGAGCACACCTTCGTGCACCAGGCGCGCGATCTGGTGCACGCCATCGCCACCGGCACCGGACCGCAGCCGTCCTTCGCGGACGGGCTGCAGGTGCAGCGGGTGCTGGCGGCGGTGGAGGAGAGTGCAGAGAAGAACGCCGTCTACACACCCGTATCCCTGTAGGAGGTCGTCCCCGTATGCCACGTCCCTTCACGCTCTTCACCGGCCAGTGGGCCGACCTGCCCCTGGAAGAGGTCTGCAGGCTCGCCCGCGACTTCGGTTACGAGGGCCTCGAACTCGCCTGCTGGGGCGACCACTTCGAGGTCGACAGGGCCCTGAACGAGCCCGGCTACCTCGACGGGCGTCACGCCCTGCTGGACAAGTACGGGCTCAAGTGCTGGGCCGTCTCCAACCACCTGGTGGGCCAGGCGGTCTGCGACGCGCCCATCGACGAGCGCCACCGGGCGATCCTGCCGGCGCGGATCTGGGGCGACGGCGAACCCGAGGGAGTGCGGCAGCGGGCCGCGGCGGAGATGGCCGACACCGCGCGCGCCGCGGCGGCCTTCGGGGTCCGTACGGTCGTCGGTTTCACCGGATCGTCGATCTGGCATCTGGTGGCGATGTTCCCGCCGGTGCCGCCGCACATGATCGAGCGGGGGTACGAGGACTTCGCCGAGCGCTGGGACCCGGTCCTGGACGTCTTCGACGCGGAGGGGGTGCGCTTCGCCCACGAGGTGCACCCCAGCGAAATCGCGTACGACTACTGGACGACGAAGCGGGCATTGGAGGCGGTCGGGCACCGGCCGGCCTTCGGGCTGAACTTCGACCCGAGCCACTTCGTGTGGCAGGACCTGGACCCGGTCGGCTTCCTCTACGACTTCCGCGACCGGATCTACCACGTGGACTGCAAGGAGGCCCGCAAACGCCTCGACGGCCGCAACGGCCGCCTCGGCTCCCACCTGCCCTGGGGCGACCCGCGCCGCGGCTGGGACTTCGTCTCCGCCGGACACGGCGACGTCCCGTGGGAGGACGTCTTCCGGATGCTGCGCTCGATCGGTTACGAGGGACCGGTCTCGGTGGAGTGGGAAGACGCCGGCATGGACCGCCTCACCGGCGCCCCGGAAGCGCTCGCCACGCTGAAGCGCTACGACTTCGACCCGCCGTCGGCCTCGTTCGACGCCGCGTTCGGGGGCGGCGACTAGGTTTCACGCACGGGGCGCTGCCCCGGGCCCCGCTCCTCGGGCACCGCAGGGGCTGAGATCGCCGGGTCGCGGCACCCTCCAGCCCCTCCGGCGCCCGAGGGCGGGTTCCGGCTGCCCGGATGCGGCTTTGTCCTGCGGCGGGAGAAAGTTCAACTTACCTGCTGCGCAAGGCCTTTCCGTTCCGGACGAACGGGGTTACCGTCCCTGAGGTGTACAGGACATAAATGGGTCCGGCGTGACGGCGCACTCCGGTTCCACTTCCCGCTACAGAGAGCTTCCCCGCCCGGCGTGGTGCAGGACGAGCACCGCCCGGCCCACTCCCGGAGGACACTCGTGCACAGGAAACGGCTCAGAGCCGGATCGGCCCGAAAGACCCTCGCACTCCTCACCGGCGGCCTCCTGGTCGCCACCTCACTGACCCTCACCGCCACCGCCGCCGAGATGCCCGCACCGGGCAGCGGCGCCGCCCCGTCCGCCGCCGAGGACTTCCAGCAGGTCACCCTCGCCAAGGGCGAGCCCGAGACGGGCGAACCCATGTCGCTCGCGGTGCTTCCCGACCGCAGCGTGCTGCACACCTCGCGCGACGGCGAGCTGCGGATGACCGACAGCGCGGGCAACACCCGCGTCGTCGGCACGATCCCGGTCTACTCGCACGACGAAGAGGGCCTCCAGGGCATCGGCATCGACCCGGGGTTCAGCCAGAACCGGCAGATCTACCTCTACTACGCGCCCCCGATGGCCACCCCGGCGGGTGACGCGCCCAACGAGGGCACCGCCGCCGACTTCGCGAAGTTCGACGGCGTCAACCGGCTCTCACGCTTCGTACTCAAGGCCGACGGCACCCTCGACAACGCCAGCGAGAAGAAGATCCTCGACGTACCCGCCACCCGTGGCATCTGCTGCCACGTCGGCGGCGACATCGACTTCGACGCGCAGGGCAACCTCTACCTGTCGACCGGCGACGACTCCAACCCCTTCGCCTCCGACGGCTTCACCCCCATCGACGAACGCCCGGGCCGCAACCCGGCGTACGACGCGCGCCGGACCTCGGGCAACACGAACGACCTGCGCGGGAAGATCCTCCGCATCAAGGTGAACGAGGACGGCTCGTACACGGTTCCCGAAGGAAACCTCTTCGCTCCCGGCACCGACAGGACGCGCCCCGAGATCTACGCCATGGGCTTCCGCAACCCCTTCCGCTTCAGCGTCGACAAGGCCACCGGCGTGCTGTACGTCGGTGACTACGGCCCCGACGCCGGCGCCGCCGACCCCGAGCGCGGCCCGGCGGGACAGGTCGAGTTCGCCCGCGTCACCCAGCCCGGAAACTTCGGCTGGCCCTTCTGCACCGGCAAGAACGAGGCCTACGTCGACTACGACTTCGCGACCAAGGAGTCCGGAGCGAAGTTCGACTGCGCCGCGCTCAAGAACACCTCGCCGCACAACACCGGCCTGACCGACCTGCCGCCCGCCCAGGAGGCATGGATCCCGTACGACGGCGGATCGGTCCCCGAGTTCGGCACCGGGTCCGAGTCCCCGATGGGCGGCCCCGTCTACCGGTACGACAAGGACCTCGACTCCCCGGTGAAGTTCCCCGAGGCGTACGACGGCGACTTCTTCGCGACCGAGTTCGGCCGGCGCTGGATCAAGCGCATCGAGCAGGACGCCGACGGCGCCGTGCAGTCCATCAACCCCGTCCCGTGGACCGGCACCCAGGTCATGGACTCGGCCTTCGGCCCCGACGGAGCGCTCTACGTCCTCGACTACGGCACCGCCTGGTTCGGCGGCGACGAGCACTCCGGCCTCTACCGCATCGAGAACGCCACCGGCGGCCACTCGCCGGTCGCGGAAGCCGCGGCGGACAAGACGTCGGGCCAGGCCCCGCTGCGCGTGAGGTTCTCGTCGGCCGGGACGACGGACTCCGACGGCGACGCCCTGAAGTACTCCTGGGCGTTCGGCGACGGCGGTACGTCGACGTCGGCCAACCCCACGTACACTTACAAGAAGAACGGCACGTACACCGCGACCGTCACCGCCAAGGACGCCACGGGGCGGACCGGATCGGCGAGCGTGCAGGTCGTCGTGGGGAACACCGCGCCCAAGGTGACCCTCGAACTGCCCGGTGACGGCCAGCTCTTCACCTTCGGCGACGAGGTGCCGTTCAGGGTGAAGGTCACCGACGCGGAGGACGGCGCGATCGACTGCTCGAAGGTCAAGGTGTCGCACTTCCTCGGTCACGACAGCCACGGCCACAAGATCACCGAGGCGTTCGGCTGCACCGGGACCATCAAGACGATCGCCGACGGCGAGCACGACCCGAACGCCAACATCTTCGGCGCGTTCGACGCGGAGTACACGGACAAGGGCGCCGGCGGCCAGGCGCCGCTGACCACCCACGACCAGGCCGTCACCCAGCCCAAGCACCGCCAGGCCGAGCACTTCTCGAAGTCTTCGGGCGTCACCGTCTTCAACAAGACGCCCGCACACGGCGGCAAGACCGTCGGCGACATCGAGAACGGCGACTGGATCGCCTTCGAGCCGTACCGGATCGGCGACGCCACCTCCCTCACCGCGCGGATCTCGTCCGGCGGCGCGGGCGGCACGCTCGAAGTCCGCACCGGATCGCCCGACGGCAAGCTCGTCGGATCGACCGTCGTGCCGGTGACCGGCGGCTGGGAGACCTTCCAGGACGTCACCACCACCATCAAGCGGCCCCCGGCCGGGACCACCACCCTCTACCTCGTCTTCAAGGGCGGCGCCGGAGCCCTCTACGACATCGACGACTTCACCTTCTCCACGGCGAAGGGCGACGCCACACCCAAGAAGCGGGTCCTCGTCTTCTCCAAGACCGCCGGCTTCCGCCACGACTCCATCGGGGCGGGCATCACGGCCCTCGAGGAGCTCGGCGCGCAGCGCGGCCTCGCCGTGGACGCCACCGAGGAGGCGAAGCAGTTCACCCCCGAGAACCTCGCCCGCTACGACGCGGTCGCCTTCCTCTCGACGACCGGTGACGTGCTGAACGCCAACCAGCAGACGGTCTTCGAGCAGTACGTCGCCGACGGCGGCGGCTACCTGGGCATCCACGCCGCCGCCGACACCGAGTACGACTGGAAGTTCTACGGCGGACTCGTCGGCGCGCACTTCCACTCGCACCCGCAGATCCAGAAGGCGACCGTGCGCGTCGAGGACCACGACCACCCCGCCACCGCGCACCTGGACAGCAGCTGGCAGCGCACCGACGAGTGGTACAACTACCGCACCAACCCGCGTGAGCAGGCCCGCGTCCTGGCCACCCTCGACGAGACCACCTACACCGGCGGCACCATGAAGGGCGACCACCCGATCGCCTGGTGCCAGCCGTACGAGGGCGGACGCTCCTTCTACACCGGCGGCGGCCACACCAAGGAGTCGTACGCCGAACCGGCCTTCCGCAAGCACCTGCTGGGCGGAATGCTCTACGCCGCCGGAATCGCCAAGGCCGACTGCAAGCCCTCCAAGGGCTACCGGCCGATCTTCAACGGCGAGACCTCCGAAGGGTGGAAGCAGGCGGGTCCCGGCTCCTTCGAGATCAAGGACGACCGCACGCTGAACTCCGTCGGCGGCATGGGTCTGCTCTGGTACCAGGCCAAGGAACTCTCGTCCTACTCCCTGAAGCTCGACTGGAAGATGACCGGTGACGACAACTCCGGGATCTTCGTGGGCTTCCCGGCCTCCGACGACCCGTGGTCGGCCGTCGACAAGGGGTACGAGATCCAGATCGACGCGTCGGACGCCCCGGACCGGACCACCGGGTCCGTGTACGGCTTCAAGGCGGCGAACACCGCCGCACGGGACGCCGCGCTCAACCCGCCGGGGGAGTGGAACACCTACGAGATCAGGGTCGAGGGAGAACGGCTGCGCGTCTTCCTCAACGGAGCGAAGATCAACGACTTCACCAACACCGACCCCGCGCGGAGCCTGGCCCAGGGACACGTCGGCATCCAGAACCACGGTGCCGGCGACGACGTCTCGTTCCGCAACATCAAGGTCAAGGAGCTGCCGGCGGCAGACGGCTCCTAGCTCCTGGACCGGCACGACCGCCAGGACCGGTGGCGGGCGGGAGCACGCCGAGCCCCCGCCCGTCACCCCCTGGCACGCGTGTACTTCCGCATCTCTTCACCGCTCTGGCAGGGAGGCAGCCCGTGACCACCCCATCCGAAGGCACAACGGCGCACACGGCACGGACCGGAGTGTGGTTCGTCGGAGCACGAGGTTCCGTCGCCACGACCGCCGTCGCGGGCTGCGCGGCGCTCACCGCGGGGCTCCACGCGGCGGACGGCATGGTCACCGAGACCCCGCCGTTCGCCGGGAGCGGCCTTCCGCCGCTCTCCTCCCTCGTCTTCGGCGGGCACGACACGGCGAGCTGCCCCCTGCCCAAGCGGGCCGAGGAACTGGAGGCGGGCGGCGTCCTGCCGCACGGTCTGGCCTCGGCCGTACGCAGCGAACTGGCCGCGGCGGAACGGGAGATCCGGACCGGCGGCCCGCTGCCGGGCGACACGCGCGGCGACGAGGAGCTCATCGCCGCGTTCGCCGCGGACCTGCTCGACTTCGCGCACCGGCGGCGGCTCGACCGGCTCGTCGTCGTCAACGTCGCCTCCACCGAACCCGTCCCCGCGGACCACACGCTTCCGCCGAGCTCCCTCTACGCGGCGGCGGCACTGCGGGCCGGCTGCCCGTACGTCAACTTCACCCCCTCCACCGGGCTGCGCGCCGAAGCCCTCCGAGGCGCCGTCGCGGCCAGTGGCCTTCCCCACGCGGGACGCGACGGCAAGACGGGCCAGACGCTGCTCCGTTCCGTACTCGCCCCGATGTTCACGCAGCGCGCCCTGTCCGTACGGGCATGGTCCGGCACGAACCTGCTCGGCGGCGGGGACGGAGCAGCGCTGGCCGACCCGGCCGCGGCCGCGGCCAAGAACGCGGGCAAGAACCGCGTCCTGACCGACACCCTCGGCACGCTTCCCCAGGGCGAGGTCCACATCGATGACGTACCGGCGCTCGGCGACTGGAAGACGGCCTGGGACCACATCGCCTTCGAGGGGTTCCTGGGATCACGGATGACGCTCCAGACGACGTGGCAGGGGTGCGACTCGGCGCTCGCGGCGCCCCTGGTCCTGGACCTGGCCCGGCTGCTGGCCCGCGCCCACGAGGCGGGCATCTCGGGCCCCCTGCCGGAGCTGGGCTTCTACTTCAAGGACCCGGACGGCGGCCCGGCGGCGCTGGGGGAGCAGTACGAGGCGCTCCTGGCCTTCGGGACCCGCCTGCGGGAGGCCCGATGACACCCACGCGCAGCACTGCGTGGGCTGAACTCCTGCGCGTATCGGCGCTGTTCACCGTGGTGGGCGACGCGGTGGCGGGCGCGGCGTCCGCCGGGGCGCGCCCCAACCGGGGGACCGCGCTGGCCGTCGGGGCCTCGGTGTGCCTGTACGAGGCGGGCATGGCCCTGAACGACTGGGCGGACCGGGCCGAGGACGCGGTGGACCGCCCGCACCGCCCGATCCCCTCGGGCCGGGTCACCCCCCGGGCCGCCCTGGCGGCGTCGTGCGCGCTGACGGCGGCGGGCCTCGCCCTGGCGGCCGGGGCGGGGCGGCCGGCCCTGGGGGTGGCCGTCCCGCTGGCCGCCACGGTCTGGGCGTACGACCTGCGCCTGAAGCACACTCCGGCGGCCCCCGCCGCGATGGCGACGGCCCGGGCCCTGGACCTGCTCCTCGGCGCGACGGCCACGCGGGCGAACGGGCCCGGTCCGGCGGGGACCGGTTCTCGCGGCGCGGCCCGGTTCGGGCCGCGCCCGGGAAACCCGGCCCGTCGAGGGGGGCCCTCCCCTGCTCCCGAGGCTCCGGGGGAGCCCGCGGGCCGGGGCCCGGTGCGGAGCCCCGGTGCGGGGAGCGGGCTCCGCCGGGCACGCCCCGGTCCCGCGGGGGGCGCGGCCCGCGACTTCGGTGCGCGGGACACCCTGACCGCCGCCGCGATGCTCGGCGCGCACACCTACGCCGTCACGGCGGTCTCGCGCCGCGAGACGCGGGGCGGCTCGACGGCCGCGCCGCTCGCCGCCCTCGCGGCGACCGCCGTACTGGCCGCCCTGGCCGCCCGCGAACGCCCCGGCGCCACGAGCCGCGCCCCGTACGCGCACGCCGCCGCCTCCCGCCACGGAGCGGTACGCCTCGCCACCCGCCTGGCGAGCCCCGCCGCCCTCGCGGCCGCCGCCTACTTCCGCACCGCGGCCAAGCCCCTCCTCCACGCCGCGCTCAACCCCTCCCCGCCCCTCACCCAGCGCGCCGTGGGCGGTGGGATCCGGGCCATGATCCCGCTGCAGGCGGCGCTCGCGGCCCGCAGTGGCGCGGCCGGGGCCGGGGCAGGGGCGGCGCTCATGGGGCTCGTACCCGTCGCCCGGAAGCTGTCGCGAAAGGTGAGCCCCACATGAGCCCCACTCCCGCCCCCACCTCCACCCCGACTCCCGCCCCCGTCCGCTTCGGTTACGGCACCAACGGCCTCACCGACCTCCGCCTGGACGACGCCCTCGCCCTCCTCGCCGGCCTCGGCTACGACGGGGTCGGCCTGACCCTCGACCACATGCACCTCGATCCCCTCGCCCCCGGACTCGCCGCCCGCACCGGCCAGGTCGCCCGCAGACTGTCGCGCCTGGGCCTGGGCGTGACCGTCGAGACCGGTGCGCGGTACGTCCTCGACCCGCGCCGCAAGCACGGCCCGTCCCTGCTCGACCCGGACCCCGAAGGCCGTGCCGCCCGCACCGGGCTGCTCCTCACGGCGGTACGCGTCGCCGCCGACCTGGGCGCCCACGCCGTGCACTGCTTCAGCGGCGTCACCCCGGCGGACACCCCGCCCGGCACCGCCTGGCAGCGGCTGACGGAGTCGCTCGCCCCCGTCATCGACGCCGCCGCCACCGCCGGCGTACCGCTCGCCGTCGAGCCCGAACCCGGGCACCTCCTCGCCACCCTCACCGACTTCCACCACCTGCGCCGCGCCCTCGGCGACCCGTCCCCCCTCGGCCTGACCCTCGACATCGGGCACTGCCAGTGCCTGGAACCGTCCCCACCCGCCGACTGCGTACGCGAGGCCGCGCCCTGGCTGCGGCACGTGCAGATCGAGGACATGCGGCGCGGCGTGCACGAGCACCTGCCGTTCGGCGAGGGCGAGATCGACTTCCCACCCGTCCTGGAGGCACTCGCGGCCATCGGCTACCAGGGCCTGACGGTCGTCGAACTGCCCCGCCACTCGCACGCCGGCCCCGACCTGGCCGCACGCTCCCTCGACTTCCTCCGCGCGGCACTGCCCACCGGACAGGCCCTCCCGACAGGAGGCGCACGATGCTGACCGGGCTGACCGGGCTGACCGGGCTGACCGACGGCGCACCGCCCGCCGCCCTCCAGGCCGCACTCGAAGAACGACTCGCCGGCGCGGACCGCGCCTGGCTGCACGAGGCCCTGGCCGAAGCGGAGGCGGAGGCCGAGGCGGAAGCCGGGTCGCCCGGACCGGCGGACCGCCCCCCGTGGTCCCTTCCCACCTGGGAGACCCGCTTCGCCGAAGCAGGCCGCCACTGCCACCCGGCCCAGGCCGGCCCGCCCGGCCCGGGCGCCCAGGACCTGGCCGACGCCGCCCGTGTCCTCCTCCTGCACGCCGTGCGGGCCGACCACGCCACCGCCACCCGGCTCTACACCCACGGCACCGCGGCCGAGCGCCGCGCGGTCCTGCTCGCGCTGCCGCACCTGAGCGACGTGCCCGCCGGTTCCGCGCTCCCGCTGGTCGAGGACGCGCTGCGGACGAACGACACGCGTCTGGTCGCCGCCGCGGTCGGCGGGTACGCCGCCGCTCATCTCGATCAGCACGCCTGGCGGCACGCCGTCCTCAAGTGCCTGTTCACCGGCGTCCCCGTCGGCGCCGTCGCGGACCTGGCCGGCCGGGCCGCCGGCGATGCCGAACTGGCCCGGATGCTCCGTGACTACGCCGCCGAGCGCACCGCCGCCGGCCGCCCGGTTCCGGAGGGCCTGGACCGCGTCCTGGCTCTTACGGCCGCCCCCACCCAGGAGTCCTGATGCGCATCTTCGACCCCCACATCCACATGACCTCCCGCACCACCGACGACTACGAGGCGATGTACGCCGCCGGGGTGCGCGCCGTGGTCGAGCCGTCCTTCTGGCTCGGCCAGCCCCGTACCTCGCCGGCCAGCTTCTTCGACTACTTCGACGCGCTCCTCGGCTGGGAACCCTTCCGCGCCTCCCAGTACGGCATCGCCCACCACTGCACGATCGCCCTGAACCCCAAGGAGGCGAACGACCCCCGCTGCGTCCCCGTCCTCGACGCGCTCCCCCGTTACCTCGTCAAGGACGGGGTCGTCGCGGTCGGCGAGATCGGCTACGACTCGATGACCCCCGCCGAGGACACCGCCCTGGCCGCCCAGCTCCAGCTGGCCGCCGGCCACGGGCTGCCCGCCCTCGTCCACACCCCGCACCGCGACAAGCTCGCCGGTCTGCACCGCACCGTCGACGTCATCCGCGAATCGGACCTCCCCCCGGACCGTGTCCTCCTCGACCACCTCAACGAGACGACCGTGAAGGCCGCCGCCGACAGCGGCTGCTGGCTCGGCTTCTCCGTCTACCCCGACACCAAGATGGACGAGGAGCGCATGGTCGCGGTGATCAGGGAGTACGGCACGGAGAAGGTGCTGGTGAACTCCGCCGCGGACTGGGGGAAGAGCGACCCCCTCAAGACCCGCCGGGTCGGTGACGCCCTGCTTGCCGCGGGTTTCGGCGAGGACGACGTGGACCAGGTCCTGTGGCGCAACCCGGTCGCCTTCTACGGTCTCAGCGGCCGCCTCCAGCTCGACGTGCCCGGCGCCCCCGCACCTCTCCACGAAGGCAACTCCATCCTCCGCGGCGGGGAGTGAACGATGCGCTTCCGCCACCCGGACGGCTCCACCGTCCACCTCGCGTACTGCACCAACGTCCACCCCGCCGAGACCCTCGACGGCGTACTCGCCCAGCTCCGCGACCACTGCGAACCCGTCCGCAGGCGCCTCGGCCGCGACCGCCTCGGCATCGGCCTGTGGCTCGCGAAGGACGCCGCGCGCGCCCTGACCACCGACCCGGCGGCCCTGCGCGGCCTGCGCGCCGAACTGGACCGGCGCGGCCTGGAAGTCGTCACCCTCAACGGCTTCCCGTACGAGGGGTTCGGCGCCGGAGAAGTCAAGTACCGCGTCTACAAGCCGGACTGGACCGACCCCGAGCGCCTCGCCCACACCACCGACCTCGCCCGCCTGCTCGCCGCCCTCCTGCCCGACGACGTCACCGAAGGCACCGTCTCCACTCTCCCGATCGCCTGGCGCACCCCCTTCGACGCGGCCGGCGCCCAGGCCGCCCGCGCAGCCCTCACCACCCTCGCCGAGCGCCTCGACGCCCTGGAGGAGCTGACGGGCAAGTCCCTCCGCATCGGCCTCGAACCGGAACCCGGCTGCACCGTCGAGACCACCGCCGACGCCATCGGCCCGCTCACCGACCTGGCCGCCCCGCGCATCGGCGTCTGCGTCGACACCTGCCACCTCGCCACCTCCTTCGAGGACCCGGCGACCGCCCTCGGCGCGCTCACCGCCGCCGGCGTCACCATTCCCAAGGCGCAGCTCTCCGCCGCCCTGCACGCCGAGGAACCCCACCTCCCCGAAGTGCGCGAAGCCCTCGCCGCCTTCGCCGAACCCCGTTTCCTGCACCAGACCCGCACCCGCACCACCGCCGGCCCGCGCGGCACCGACGACCTCGACGAGGCCCTCACCGGCGGTGCCCTCCCCGACGGCGCCCCCTGGCGCGCCCACTTCCACGTACCCCTGCACGCCCCGCCCGCCCCGCCGCTCACCTCCACCCTCCCCGTACTCCAGGACGCGCTCACCCATCTCGTCGGCGGCCCGGAACCGCTCACCCGCCACCTGGAGGTGGAGACGTACACCTGGCAGGCGCTCCCGCCCGAGCTGCGCCCCCGCACCCGCACCCAGCTGGCCGACGGCATCGCCGCCGAACTGACCCTCGCCCGCGACCTGTTGGCCGGCCTCGGCCTCAAGGAGCTGCCATGAGCCCCGCTCCCGCCCGGAAGCCCACCCCGCTCCTGGTCCTGGACGTCGTCGGCCTCACCCCCCGGCTCCTCGACCGCATGCCGCACCTCAAGGCGCTCGGGCAGTCCGGTTCCGGGGCGGCCCTCGGCACCGTCCTCCCCGCCGTCACCTGCGCCGCCCAGTCCACCTTCCTCACCGGCACCCTCCCCGCCGAGCACGGCATCGTCGGCAACGGCTGGTACTTCCGCGACCTCGGCGAGGTCCTCCTCTGGCGCCAGCACAACGGACTGGTCGAAGGCGACAAGATCTGGGACGCCGCCCGCCGCGTCCACCCCGGCTACACCGTCGCCAACATCTGCTGGTGGTACGCGATGGGCGCCGACACCGACATCACCGTCACCCCGCGCCCCGTCTACTACGCCGACGGCCGCAAGGAACCCGACTGCTACACCAGACCCCCCGCGCTCCACGACGAACTGACCGACGAGTTCGGCACGTTCCCCCTCTTCCACTTCTGGGGTCCGGGCGCAGACATCGTCTCCTCCCGGTGGATCATCGACGCCACCCGCCACATCCTCCGCACCCGCCCCACCGACCTGGCGCTCTGCTACCTCCCCCACCTCGACTACGACCTCCAGCGGTACGGCCCCGACGACCCCCGCTCCCACCGGGCGGCCACCGACCTGGACACGGCCCTGGCGCCCCTGCTCGCCGACGCGAAGGCCGAGGGCCGCACGGTCGTCGCCCTCTCCGAGTACGGCATCACCCGCGTCAGCCGCCCCGTCGACATCAACCGGGCCCTGCGCCGCGCCGGCCTCGTCGAGGTTCACACCCAGGACGGCATGGAGTACCTCGACCCCATGACCTCCCGCGCCTTCGCCGTCGCCGACCACCAGCTCGCGCACGTCTACGTACGCAGGCCCGAGGACATGACAGCCGTGCGCGAAGTCCTCGAGGGCGTCGACGGGATCGGTGAACTCCTCGACGACGAGGGCAAGAAGGCGCACGGCCTCGACCACCCGCGCTCCGGCGAACTGATCGCCGTGGCCGAACCCGACGCCTGGTTCACGTACTACTACTGGCTCGACGACGCGAAGGCACCCGACTTCGCCCAGCTCGTCGAGATCCACCGCAAACCCGGCTACGACCCCGTCGAGCTCTTCATGGACCCCCAGGACCCGTACGTACGCGTCAAGGCGGCCAAGGCCCTCGCCCGCAAGAAACTCGGCATGCGCTACCGCATGGCGGTCGTACCCCTCGACCCCTCACCCGTCCGCGGCAGCCACGGCCGCCTGCCCGAGCGCGACGAGGACGGTCCGCTCATCCTGTGCTCCACCCCCCGCGCCGTCGAGGGCCGCGTCGCGGCCACCGATGTGAAAGCCCTGCTCCTTCAGCTCGCCGGACTGCACTGACCAAGGGAGTTCCACCGTGAGACCCATGAGCCGCACTCCGCACGACCCCGAACTCGCCCACCGACTCAGCCGCCGCAACGTCCTCGGCGTCGCGGCGGGCGCCACCGCGGCAGCCCTCCTCGGCATCGGCCCGGCCGCCGCCGACAGCAAGGACCGCGGCGAGGACCGGGGCAAGGCCCATGGCAAGGGGCACGGCAAGGGCCGCCCCGTCCTGCCGCCCGGCCGCCTCGGCATCCAGCTCTACAGCCTCCGCGACAAGGTCTCCACCCTCGGCTTCGCCCCCGTCTTCGCCGAACTGGAGAAGTACGGCTACGACGAGATCGAACTCGCCGGGTACACCCAGGGGTCCGCGGGCGCCATCACCCTCGCCCAGCTCAGGCGGCTGGCCGGGGACCACGGCCTCGACCCCATCGGCAGCCACGTCAACTACTACTCGTCCGACCCCAAGGCGTACTCCTTCGCGACCAGCCTCACCCAGGTCATGGACGACGCCCAGGCCCTCGGCCTCAAGCACATCGGCACCGCGTCCGGCCCGTTCCGCTACGGCTCCACCGTCGACGGCTGGAAGCGCGCCGCCGAGGACTTCAACACCTACGGCGCGGCGGCCCGCGAGCGCGGCATGAAGTTCTACCAGCACAACCACGCCGAGGAGTTCTCCTTCGCCACCGACAAGCCGGGCGTCCGCCTCTACGACGTCCTGCTCGCCGAGACCGACCCCGACCTCGTCTACCTGGAGATGGACATCTACTGGGCGTACGCCGGCCAGTTCCGCTTCGGCAAGAGGGCGGACGGCACCCCCGCTCCCTTCGACCCGCTGAAGTACGTCCTCGACCAGCCCGAGCGCTACCCGCTGTTCCACGTCAAGGACGGCATCAAGGACGACACCGTCCGCGACGGCTACCGCATGACCGACGTCGGCGACGGCGACATCGACTACAGGAAGTTCCTGTCGGCGGTCACCGGGCGCTCCCGTCGCGGCCGCACGTACCACCACTGGCAGGCCGAGCACGACAACCCCGCCGAGTCCTTCGCCTTCGCCCGCAAGTCCAGCGCGCACCTGCACTCGCTCCGCGAGGGCCGCTGCGGCGACTGACACCCACGGCACGGCAGGAGTGCGGGGCCCGGGAGGATTCCGGGCCCCGCACTCCTGCCGTCCTCCGTCAGTCCGCGTCCCGGCTGATCGGCCTCGGATTGGCCGTGACGCCCTTGCTCCGGGGGCGTCCCGGCTGCGACAGGAACAGCGCGATGAACGCCGCGAACAACGAGATCGACCCCGCCAGCGTGAACGCCCCGCCGTGCCCCCAGTTGGCGACGACCACGGCCCCCATACCGGACCCGAGCAGACCCGACACCAGCTTCGAGCTGTAGACCAGGCCGTAGTTGGAGGCGTTGTTGTTCTCACCGAAGTAGTCGGCGGTCATCGCCGCGAACATCGGGAAGATCGCACCGCCGCCGAAGCCGGAGACCGAGGAGAAGAGCAGGAACAGCGGAAGGCTCTCGGTGTTCGCCGCCCACAGGATCCCGTACTGCGACAGCCCCAGCACGATGCAGACGAAGATCAGGCACCGCTTGCGCCCGTAACGGTCCGACAGCCAGCCGATCACCCCGCGCCCGGTGCCGTTGACGATCGCCTTCAGCGACATGGCGATGGAGACGATGCCGCCCGCGAAGCCGGCCTCCTCACCGATCTCCACCTGGAAGGCGATACCGAAGATGTTCACGCCCGAGGTGCACAGCAGGCAGAACCACATCAGTGCCACCCGGCCGGTCTGCCAGGCCTCCTTGGGCGTGTACTGCTTCACGGCCGGCGGGTTCATGGCCATCGCGCGCCGGGCCCGGGGGTCGTCCGGCGGACGCAGCGGGTCCACCTCGGCCGGCCACCAGTTCTTCGGCGGGTCCCTGAAGAAGTGACCGGCCACCGCGACCGTGGCGGCCAGGAACACCCCCACCGAGACGAGCACCCAGCGGAAGTTCGTCAGGTCCATGTACTGGTTGAAGATGAACACGAACGGCACCGAACCGTAGGCGAAACCGCCGTTCACGAACCCGGTCTTGCCGCCCTTGCGCTCCGGATACCACTTGCCGACCATGTTGACGCAGGTCGCGTACACCATTCCGGCGCCCATGCCGCTGAACATGCCGAACCCGACGTAGGCGACGATCACATGCGGCGCGAACGCGAGCGAGAGGTACCCCAGCAGCGTGCCGAGTGCCCCCAGCATCATCGCCCAGCGGGCCGGCAGCCTGCCGCTCTCCCTGAGCTTGCCCGCCGGGAACGCCACGGCGGCCTGGAAGAACACCCAGACGCCGAGCATCCAGAAGATGTGCAGGCTGTTCCAGCTGTGCGCGATGTGCAGTGTCTCCTCGGCGGACGCGAACGCGTACTCCGCCGAGCTGATGCCCATCATGCCGACCCACGGCAGGATGACCATCCACTTGCGCTTGCGCCCCATGATGTCGATGTCGGTCTCGCCGAGCCGGTACACGCGCCCGTTGGCGTCCGCCACCTCCCGGTAGGGGACGGGTGTGGAGATGTCTGTTGTCGCCATGTCGATCGAACCCCTTGCGTGGAAGAAGTCTGGCCGGCGCCCCCTGCCCGTTCTCACTTCGCGCCGGGGCCCGCGACCGAGCGGTCGGCCGCAGACCCCGCGGTTCGAACCGCCCTCAGGTCATCGCCCACCGCCCAGCAGGCCCGCCGCGCGCGCCCACGCGTACTTGGCGCCGAGCACCTCCACCGGCTTCTCCGTGGTGTACGGATACGCGACGACACCCCGCTCGAAGAGGTACGCGCACGCCTCCTCGACCTCCACGTCACCCGCCAGCGACGCCACCACCGGCTTCTCGACGCCCCGCGCCCTGAACTCCTCCACCACCCGCGCCGTCAGCTCCGCGAAGACCATCGGCGGCGTGACGATCGTGTGCCAGTAACCGAGCACCAGCGCATGGATCCGCGGGTCCTCCATCCCCAGCCGGATGGTCGCCTCGTACGTCGAGGGGGGCTCGCCGCCCGTGATGTCGATCGGGTTGCCGGCCGCCCCGAAGGGAGGGATGAACGCCTTGAAGGCGGCGTCCAGATCGTCCGGGATCTCCATCAGCGACAGCCCGTTGTCGACGATCGCGTCGGACAGCAGCACACCGGAGCCCCCAGCCCCCGTGATGATCACGACGTTGTCGCCCCGCGGCGTGGGCAGCACCGGCAGCGCCCGCGCGTACTCCAGCATCTCGTTCAGGCCGGGCGCCCTGATCACCCCGGCCTGCCGCAGGATGTCCTCGTACACCGCGTCGTCACCGGCGAGTGCCCCCGTGTGCGAGCCGGCCGCCCTGGCGCCCGCGCTCGTACGGCCCGCCTTCAGCACGACGACCGGCTTCTTCCGCACGGTCGCGCGTGCCGCCTCGACGAAGGCCCGCCCGTCCTTCAGGTCCTCCAGGTGCATGGCGATGCACGTGGTGCGGGGATCCTCGGCGAACCAGGTCAGCAGGTCGTCCTCGTCGAGGTCCGACTTGTTGCCGAGCCCGACGATCGCCGAGACGCCCGTCTTCGTCGCCCGCGCGAAGCCGAGGATCGCCATCCCGATGCCGCCCGACTGCGAGGTCAGCGCCACCCCTCCCTTGACGTCGTACGGCGTGCAGAAGGTGGCGCAGAGGTCCTGCCACGTCGAGTAGTAGCCGTAGATGTTCGGCCCGAGCAGCCGTACGCCGTGCCGCTCGGCGATGGCCACGATCTCCGCCTGGAGCGCGTGCTCCCCGGTCTCGGCGAAGCCCGAGGGGATGAGCACGGCGTTGGGGATCCCCTTGCGCCCGACCTCCTCCAGAGCCGCCGCGACGAACTTCGCGGGGATCGCGAAGACCGCCACGTCCACCTCACCCGGGACGTCCGTCACACTCTTGTACGCCTTGCGGCCCAGGATGTCATCGGTCCGGGGGTTGACCGGGTGGATCTCGCCGGGGAAACCGCCGTCGACGAGGTTGCGCATCACCGAGTTGCCGATCTTCCCCGGCTCGTTGGAGGCGCCGACGACGGCGACCGACCGGGGCTGCATCAGCCGCCGCATCGAGGTGAGGATCTCGTCCCGGCCGTACCGGCGCCGGGGCGCGGGGGAGGGGCCGCCGAGAAGGATGCGTACGTCGGCCGCCATCACCCCGCCCGCCGTCGCGAACACGGGGTTGAGGTCGACCTCCGCGATCTCGGGGAAGTCCGCGGCCAGCTCCGAGACCCGCACGATCAGAGCGGCGAGCGCCGTACGGTCCACGGCCGCCCCGCCCCGTACACCGCGCAGGACCTCGGCGGCCCGGATCGAGTCGAGCATGGACAGCGCGTCGGCCTCGGAGGCCGGAGCGAGCCGGAAGGTGATGTCCTTCAGCACCTCCACGAGCACCCCGCCGAGACCGAACGCCACGATCTTCCCGAAGGTCGGATCGGTGACGGCCCCGACGATGACCTCCTGTCCCGCCGGCACCATCTGCTGGACCTGGACGCCCCGGATGCGCGCCTTCGGATCGTACGCACGGGCGCCGGCCACGATCTGCGTGAACGCCGCCCGCACCTCGCTCGGCGACTTCAGCCCGGTCCGCACGCCGCCCGCGTCCGTCTTGTGCACGATCTCCGGTGAGACGATCTTGAGCACGACGGGGAACCCGATCCGGTCGGCGAAGGAGACCGCCTCGTCCATGGTCTCGGCGAGCGCCTCCGCCGGCACCGGGATGCCGTACGCGTCGGCGATCAGCTTCGCCTCGGGGGCGGTCAGCGCACCGCGGCCCTCGCCGCGCGCCGCGTCCAGCACGGCCCGTACCGCGGCGGCGCCGTGAGGGGTGGCCATCAGATCACTCCGTTCGTCTTGAGCAGCCGCAGCTCCTCGTCGCCGAGGCCGAGCTCACCGACGTACACCTCCGCGTTGTGCTCCCGAGCAGCGGTGAAGTGACCACCTCGAAGGGGGAGTCGGACAGCTTGATGGGGTTGCCGACGGTGGTGAAGGTGCCGCGCTCCGGGTGCTCGACCTCGACGACCATCCCGTTCGCGGCGAGCGACGCGTCCTCGAAGATCTCCTTGGTGGAGAGGATCGGCCCGCAGGGGATGTTGTGGGCGTTGAGCCGCTCCAGCACCTCCCACTTGGGGAGGGACGACGACCACTCCTCGATCAGCTGGAACATCTTGCCGAGCCTGGGCAGCCGGTCCGCCGGGGTCGCCCACTCGGGGTCGTCGGCCAGCTCCGGCCGCCCGATCAGCCCGGCGAGCGGGCGCCAGCCGACCGGCTGGACGATGACGTACACGTAGTCGTTGGGGCCGCCCGGCGCGCACTTCACCGCCCAGCCAGGCTGCCCGCCGCCGCTCGCGTTGCCGCTGCGCGGCACCTCGTCGCCGAAGTCCTCGTTCGGGTACTCGGCGAGCGGGCCGCGCGCGAGCCGCTGCTGGTCGCGCAGCTTCACCCGGCACAGGTTCAGCACGGCGTGCTGCATGGCGACGTTGACCCGCTGCCCGCGCCCGGTGCTCTCGCGCTGGAAGAGCGCGGCGAGGATCCCGGCGACGGCGTGCACGCCGGTCCCGGAGTCCCCGATCTGCGCGCCGGTGGCGAGCGGCGGACCGTCCTCGAACCCGGTGGTGGACATGGACCCGCCCATGGCCTGGGCGACGACCTCGTACGCCTTGAAGCCGGTGTACGGGCCCTCGCCGAAGCCCTTGATGGAGGCGTAGACGATCCGCGGGTTGATCTCCTGGATGCGCTCCCAGGTGAACCCCATCCGGTCGACGGCGCCGGGCCCGAAGTTCTCCACCATCACGTCGGAGCGCCGGATGAGCTCGGTCAGGAGCTCTTTGCCCCGCTCCGTCTTGGTGTTGAGGGTGATGCTCCGCTTGTTGCAGTTGAGCATCGTGAAGTAGAGGGAGTCGACGTCCGGCAGATCGCGCAGCTGCTTCCGCGTGATGTCGCCGCCCGGCGCCTCCAGCTTCACCACGTCCGCGCCGAGCCAGCCGAGGAGCTGGGTGGCGGAAGGGCCGGACTGCACATGGGTCATGTCGAGGACGCGCACGCCCTCAAGGGCCTTGGTCATGACTGGCTGGCCTCCGTCACTTGTACATGGTCTGGTTCATGGTTCCGGGGGCGTACACGTCCGGGTCGACCCACACGTTGATCAGCGAGGGCAGCCCCGACTCGCGGGCGCGGCGCAGGGCGGGCGCGATGTCGGCGGGGTCGCGGACCTCTTCGCCGTAACCGCCGAGCATCTGCGCGAACTTGTCGTAGTGGACGTCGCCGAGGGTGTTGCCGACCCGTTCGCGCTCGTCGCCGTACTTCGCCTTCTGGCCGTAACGGATCTGGTTCATCGAGGAGTTGTTGCCGACGATCCCGACGAAGGGCAGGTCGTAGCGCACCAGCGTCTCGAAGTCCCAGCCCGTCAGGGAGAACGCGCCGTCCCCGAAGAGCGCCACGACCTCCTTGTCCGGCCGCGCCTGCTTCGCGGCGAGCACGAAGGGCACCCCGACGCCGAGCGTGCCGAGCGGTCCCGGGTCCATCCAGTGGCCGGGGGTCCGGGGCTGGACGACCTGACCGGAGAAGGTGACGATGTCGCCGCCGTCCCCGATGTAGACGGAGTCCTCCGTCAGGAAGTCGTTGATCTCGCTCACCAGCCGGTACGGGTGGATGGGCGACGCGTCCGACCTCAGGTGCGGCAGCCGCTTCTCCAGGGCGACCTGCTCCGCCGCGCGCAGCTCCTCCAGCCATGCCTTGCGCAGGACGGAGCCGCCGTTGAGCCGCCCGGACGCCGCCTCGGTGACGGACTTCAGGATCTGTCCGGCGTCGCCCACGATCCCCAGGTCGACGTCCCTGTTCTTGCCGACCGTCCGGTAGTCCAGGTCGATCTGCACGACCGTCGCGGTCGGCGAGAGCCGCTTCCCGTACCCCATCCGGAAGTCGAAGGGGGTGCCGACGATGATGATGAGGTCGGCGTTGGTGAACGCGTAGCGGCGCGAGAGCTGGAAGTGGTGCGGGTCGCCGGGCGGCAGTGTTCCGCGTCCCGCGCCGTTCATGTACGCGGGCACGTTCAGCGTCCGTACGAGTTCCGTCGCCGCGTCCGTCGCACGCGTCGTCCACACCTGGCTGCCGAGCAGGATCGCCGGCTTCTCGGCGTGCACGAGCAGGTCGGCCAGCTTCTCGACCGCCTCGGGGTCACCGGCGGCGCGCGTGGAGGCCCGGTACCGGCCCGCCTGCGGCACCCGCGCCCTGTCGGCCGGCACCTTGGCGTCGAGCACGTCGCGCGGGATCTCCAGGAACGACGGCCCGGGGGCGCCGTGGTAGCACTCGCGGAACGCCATGGACACCATGTCGGCGGCGCGCGCCGTGTCCGGCACGGTCGCGGCGAACTTGGTGATCGGCGCCATCATGTCGACGTGCGGCAGGTCCTGGAGGGAGCCCATCTTGTGCTGGGTGTGCGCGCCCTGGCCGCCGATCAGCAGCATGGGCGACTCGGCGCGGAAGGCGTTCGCGACCCCCGTGACGGCGTCGGTCGTGCCGGGGCCGGCGGTGACGACGGCGCACCCCGGCTTTCCGGTGATGCGCGCGTAACCGTCGGCGGCGTGGGCGGCGACCTGCTCGTGGCGCACGTCGACGACGTCGATGCCCTCGTCGACGCAGCCGTCGTAGATGTCGATGATGTGGCCGCCGCAGAGGGTGTAGATGCGGTCGACCCCCTCGGCCTTGAGCGCCTTGGCGACCAAATGCCCACCGGAGATGAGTTCCTGGCTGTCGTCGGGCATGGCGAAGTCCGTTCCCTTCGTAGGGGTGCTGGAGCCGTGGTGAAGCGGTGCTGGAGCGGTGCTGGAGCGGTGGCGCGGTACATTGCATACAGTCGACGAATACTGTATGAAGCTTGTTATCCCGCATCCGGTGGGTGGTGTCCAGGGGGCGTGCGGCACTTTCCGGACCGACCGAGGGCTGAGGAGCCGGCATGGATCTGTACGAACACCAGGCAAGGGAACTCTTCGCGCGGTACGGCGTGCCGGTACCGGACACCGAAGTGGCGGACACACCCCGCGCGGCCCGGCGCGCGGCGCGGCGCCTCGGCGGCCGCGTCGTCGTCAAGGCCCAGGTGAAGACCGGGGGCCGGGGCAGGGCGGGCGGGGTGAAGACCGCCGCCGACCCGGCGGCGGCCGAACTGACCACGCGTCAGATTCTCGGCATGGACATCAAGGGCCACACGGTCCGCAAGGTCATGCTCGCCCGGCCCGTCTCCGTCGAGGCCGAGTTCTACGTCTCCTACGTCCTCGACCGCGCCGCCGGCCGCTTCCTCGCCATCGCGTCGGCCGAGGGCGGCATGGACATCGAGGAGGTCGCGGCCACCCGCCCCGACGCGGTGGTCCGCATCCCCGTCGACCCGGCCGAGGGCGTCACCCCCGCACGGGCCGCCGAAATCGCCGCGGCGGCGGAACTCCCGCCGGAAGCGGCCCCCGTACTCCTCCGGCTCTGGGAGGTGCTGACCCGGGAGGACGCCCTCCTGGTGGAGGTCAACCCGCTCGTACGGACCACCGAAGGCCGGATCCTCGCCCTGGACGGCAAGGTGACCCTCGACGACAACGCCCGCTTCCGCCGGACCCGCGAGGAGTCGGAAGCCGCCGACCCGCACACGGACCCGCTCGAAGCCGCGGCGACGGCCAAGGGCCTCGACTACGTCAGACTCGACGGCGAGGTCGGCATCATCGGCAACGGCGCGGGCCTGGTCATGTCGACCCTCGACGTCGTCGCCGGCTGCGGCGCCCGCCCCGCGAACTTCCTCGACATCGGCGGAGGAGCCTCGGCCGAGACCATGGCCGACGGCCTGTCCGTCATCCTCTCGGACCCGGCGGTCAAGTCGGTCCTCGTCAACGTCTTCGGCGGCATCACCGCCTGCGACGCGGTGGCCGACGGCATCGTGCGGGCCCTGGAGCGGGTCCGCCTGACCCGGCCCCTCGTCGTACGCCTCGACGGGAACGCCGCCGCCCGGGGCCGCGCGATCCTCGACAGCCACCCCCACCCCCTCGTCCACCAGGCCACCACGATGGACAGCGCCGCCCGCCGAGCCGCCCACCTCGCCGCCACCGCCGCCTGAGCCCGAGGAGAGACCGACATGGCCATCTACCTGACCAAGGAGAGCAAGGTCCTCGTCCAGGGCATGACCGGGGCCGAGGGCATGAAGCACACCCGCCGCATGCTCGCCGCCGGCACCGATGTCGTGGGCGGCGTCAACCCGCGCAAGGCGGGACAGGCCGTCGGCTTCGACGACCGTACGGTCCCGGTCTTCGGCACGGTGTCCGAGGCGATGGCCGCCACGGGCGCCGACGTCACGGTCGTCTTCGTCCCCCCGCCCTTCGCCGGGGCGGCCGTCGTCGAGGCGGCGGACGCCGGCATCGGCCTGGCCGTCGTCATCACGGAGGGCATCCCCGTCCACGACGCGGTCGCCTTCCACGCGTACGCGAGAACACGGTCCACCCGCGTCATCGGCCCCAACTGCCCCGGCCTGATCAGCCCCGGCCAGTCCAACGCCGGGATCATCCCGGCCGACATCGCCACGAAACCCGGCCGCATCGGACTGGTCTCCAAGTCGGGCACGCTCACCTACCAGCTGATGTACGAACTGCGCGGGACCGGATTCACCACGGCCGTCGGCATCGGCGGCGACCCGGTGATCGGCACCACCCACATCGACTGCCTCGCGGCCTTCGAGGACGACCCCGACACCGAACTGATCATCCTGATCGGCGAGATAGGCGGCGACGCGGAAGAACGGGCGGCGGCGTACATCTCCTCCCGCGTCACCAAACCCGTCATCGGCTACATCGCGGGCTTCACCGCCCCCGAGGGCAGGACGATGGGCCACGCCGGCGCGATCGTCTCGGGCTCGTCGGGCACCGCGCAGGCGAAGAAACAGGCCCTCGAAGCGGCGGGCGTACGGGTGGGCGACACGCCGTCGGAGACGGCCCGCCTCGCCCTGGAAGCCCTCGCCCGGCTCACGTGACACCACGCACAGCCGCCCCGGCCGCCTCCCACCGCGCAGCCCACGCCACCACCGTCCTTCCGGGGCCGCCCCCGTGCAGGGGCGGCCCCGCGCCACTCAGCCCCAGCCCCCGCCCCCTTCACGAGCGGAGAGACACGATGGCCCCCACCCTTACCCTCAAGCCGGGCACGGCCTGGTCCGACGCCTGGCGGCGCTGCGCCGCCGTCGCCCCCGAGGCGTTCCGGGACGACCGCGTACTCAACCTCTGGGCGTCGGCCTGGAAGCCCGACGGCCGCGCGCTCGCCGCCACCTCACCCGTCGACGGCAGCCCCGTCGCGGGCCCGCCGCGCCTGGACGCCCCCACCGCCGACCGGGCGGTACGCGCCTCCCTCGACCAGCACCGCGCCTGGCGCCACGTCCCGCTGCCCGAGCGCCGCGCCCGCGTGGCCGCCACGCTCGACGCCCTCACCGAACACCGCGAACTGCTCGCCCTCCTCCTCGTCTGGGAGATCGGCAAACCGTGGCGCCTCGCCCAGGCCGACGTCGACCGCGCGATCGACGGCGTGCGCTGGTACGTCGACGGCATCGAGCCCATGCTCGCCCACCGCACCCCCCTCTCCGGCCCGGTCTCGAACATCGCCAGCTGGAACTACCCGATGTCCGTCCTGGTCCACGCCATGCTGGTGCAGGCCCTGGCCGGCAACGCGGTCATCGCCAAGACCCCGACCGACGGCGGCGTCGCCTGCCTCACCCTGGCCTCGGCCCTGGCGGCCCGCGAAGGCATCCCCGTCACCCTCCTCAGCGGCAGCGGCAGCGAACTGTCCGCCTCCCTCGTCCACTCGGCCGAGATCGGCTGCGTCTCGTTCGTGGGGGGCCGCGACACGGGCGCCCGCATCGCCACCGCCGTGGCCGACCTCGGCAAGCGCCACGTCCTCGAACAGGAGGGCCTGAACACCTGGGGCGTCTGGAACTACACGGACTGGCCCACCCTGACCTCCCTCGTCCCCAAGCTCTTCGACTACGGCAAGCAGCGCTGCACCGCCTACCCGCGCTTCGTCGTCCAGCGGACCCTGTTCGACGCGTTCCTGGCGGCGTACCTCCCCGCCGTACGCTCCGTCCGCACCGGCCACCCCCTCGCCGTCGAGAACCCCGAAGACCCGCTCCCCGCCCTGGACTTCGGCCCCCTGGTCAACGCGGCCAAGGCCAAGGAACTGACCGACCAGGTCGCCGAGGCCATAGACCGGGGCGCGGTCCCGCTCCACCGGGGCTCCCTCGCCGACGCGCGCTTCCTCCCCGGCCAGGACACCAGCGCCTACCTGCCGCCCGTCACCCTCCTGAACCCGCCGCCCTCGTCCCCCCTCCACCACGCGGAGCCCTTCGGCCCGGTGGACACGATCGTCCTGGTGGACACGGAGGCGGAACTCCTCGCCGCCATGAACGCCTCCAACGGAGCCCTGGTGGCGACCCTCTCCACCGACGACCCCTCGACGTACGAACGGCTGGCGCCCCAGATCCGCTCCTTCAAGGTCGGCCACGGAAAGCCCCGTTCACGCGGCGACCGGAACGAACTCTTCGGCGGCTTCGGCGCCTCGTGGCGAGGCGCGTTCGTGGGCGGCGAACTCCTGGTCCACTCGGTGACCGAGGGCCCGCGGGGCGAACGCCTCCCCGGCAACTTCCCGGACTACCACCTGATGCCGTGACCCGCCAACCGATCCCCTGGTGATCGGGGAGCAGGGCGAACGCCCGCTCGGCCGCCTCCGGCACCGTGCGCTCCACGGCCTGGACGAGGAGCGTGCGGTGCCGCAGCAGCGGCTCCCTCCTGCCCTCCGGCGCCAGCAGCAACAGATCGTCGATCCCGTGAACCCCCCGCTCGCCATCTGCACCGCCACCAGCGAGATGCTGAAGACCACACCGATGAAGGTCGTCATCGCCGAGCTGATCGTGGTGACGACGGTCTTCGCGTCCTCGACGATCCCGATCAGATCGCCGACCTCGTCGTACGCCTTCTCGCCCTGCAGGTACGCGACGAGCTCCGCGTCGAGCTCCGACGCCGCCCACCACAGGGCGAACGCGCACATCAGCCCCAGGCTCGGCGCGAACCAGAAGGTGTCCCGCAGATGCTCACGCACCGGCGACAGGGCCCGCGGCCGCCGGTGCCCGCGCCCACCGGATCCGTATCCGTGTGTCACCGCCCGAACGCTGCGCGTGCCCGGACGGCGACGCGCGGTACGCACGGCGGCGGAACGGCGGCGGGTCGATCCGGGCGGGCCACCGCAAGCCACTGACCACGGGATACGCAGGTGAAAGCCACCCTGAACCCCTGGTATTGTTTTCCATGTCGCCGCGGGAAACCGGGGCCGACCACCTGGTCCGGGTGGCGGAATGGCAGACGCGCTAGCTTGAGGTGCTAGTGCCCTTTATCGGGCGTGGGGGTTCAAGTCCCCCCTCGGACACCACCGAAATCCCCATGATCTTTCTGAGATCGTGGGGATTTTTCGTTGTATGCGAGGATGCCCGGCGTGAGTTCGGCCTCTGCGCGGATCGCGGCGCTGCCCCGGCTGCGCGAGGGGCGAGTACCACGACGCGGCCCTCGTGGGACACATCGCTCAGAATGGCGGCCGCGACACGTGGCGGGCAGACGGGTGGAACGATCTTCCACAGCGGCAGGGGTGGCGGGTAAGTGAGCGAGTACCAGTACTACGAGTTCCTGGCCGTCGACCGGCCGCTGACGAAGGACGAGCAGGCCCAGGTGCGGGCGCTGTCCACGCGGGCCGAGATCACCGCGACGAGGTTCGTCAATGAGTACCACTTCGGAGACTTCCACGGGGACACCACCAAGATGGTCGAGCAGTTCTACGACGCGCACCTGTACTGCGCGAACTGGGGCTCACGTCGTCTGCTGCTGCGTCTGCCCTCCGCGCTCCTCGCGAAGAAGGAGGCCGAGCCGTACGTGCTGGAGGAGTCCCTGACGGTCCGGACCAGGGGTGGGTACACCCTGCTGGACTTCTCGCTGAGCCCGGAGGACGCCGAGGAGTGGGATTCCGGGTCGTTTTTCTCGCTGTCGGAATTCGTCGGACTGCGGGCCGAGCTCGCCGCCGGGGACCTGCGCCCGCTGTACCTGGCGTGGCTGGCGGGCCTGCGGGTGTGGGAGCTGGCTGAAGACGACGAGGAGGAGTACATCCATGAGCTGGAGCCGCAGGTACCGGACGGGCTCGGCGAGTTGACCGGAGCGCAACGGGCGCTCACGACCTTCCTGCAGGTGGACGAGGACCTGCTGGCCGTCGCCGCGCGCACCTCCGCGCCCATGGAGCAGACGTCATCGGCAGAACGGAATGAGGCGTTGGAGGCGTTCATCGCGGCGCTGCCCGCCCGGGACAAGGACGCGCTGCTGGTCGATGTCGTACGGGGAGGAGGCCACCTGGCCGGGCCGCGTCTGCTGGCCCGATTCCGTGCCGCCCACAGACCTGCGGATCCGGCAGCCGCCCGTACGCGCCGCAGCGCCGCCGAGCTCCTTGACGCCGCCCACCGGCACCGCACCGGGCGGCACGAGCGGGAACAGCAGGCCCGCGAGGCGGCCGAGCAGGCACGACGCCGGGCTGCCGAGGAACAGCGCGCCGCGCACCTGGCCACGATCGCTGCGGATCCCGGCGAGATCTGGCGTGAGGTCGACATCCTGATCGGGCAGAAGAAGCCCACCGCCTACGACCGGGCGGCCACCCTCCTCGCCGACCTCCGAGCCGTCACCGCGCGCAGCTCCGAGGAGCTGGCCGACTACGACCGGCGTACCACCGCGCTCCGGGAGACCCACCGGAGCAAGCCGGCGCTCATGCGCCGCTTCGACGAGATCGGTATTCCCCGCCCCTGAACGGCGCTGCGCCCCGTCGGTCCGAAGCCGCGGACCGGATCGAGCGTACGCGGCCGTGAGCAGGGCGGCCGCCCCGAGAAGCCTGCGAAGGCTCAACGCGTGGCGTGGCGCAGCGCGGCGGTGCAGCGCATCGGCAACGTCGTGCCGGCGGTGCCACCCGTGGGTGATCGGTGCCGGTCCGCCTTTTGTACAGTCTCCCCGGTGAGACGCAGACACAAAGCCCCGCCCCCGGCGCCCCTGTCTCAGCGCGACGGCGTCGACCCGGTGCGGCTGAGACTGCCCGCCGATCCGGGTGGGCGGTGGGCGAGCGCGCGTGGCTACTTCGTCGAGCGCTACGCCGGCGCCATCGGGGCCGAGCAGGTCGACGCCATGTTCCGCGAGGGCCGGATCGTCGGCGAGAACGGGCCGGTCACCGCCGACGAGCCGTACGTCGCGGGGCGCCACCTCTGGTTCCACCGCCGCTTCGCCGCCGAGCGGCCGGTCCCTTTCGAGATCGGCATCGTGCACCGGGACGAGCACCTCGTCGTCGTCGACAAGCCGCACTTCCTGGCCTCCACGCCGCGCGGCAGCCACGTCACCGACACTGTTCAGGCCCGGCTGCGCCGCGATCTGAAGCTGCCCCTGCTCCAGCCGGCGCACCGACTGGACCGACTCACCGCGGGGCTGCTGCTCCTCGTCGTACGGCCACAGGACCGGGGTGCCTACCAGACGATGTTCGGCGACCGCCGGGTCCGCAAGGAGTACGAGGCGATCGCGCCGTACGACCCGTCCGTGGAGCTGCCGCGCACCGTGCGCAGCAGGATCGTCAAGGAGCGCGGGGTGCTCGCGGCCCGTGAGGAGCCGGGTGAGCCGAACAGCGAGAGCCGCGTCGAACTGGTCCAGGAGCGCGACGGTCTCGGCCGGTACCGCCTGCTGCCGACCACTGGCCGCACCCACCAGCTGCGCGTGCACATGAACACCCTGGGCCTGCCCATCCTGGACGACCCGTACTACCCCGAGGTCCTCGCCGATTCACCGGAGGACTGGCAACGCCCCTTGCAACTACTGGCCCGGGTCCTGGAGTTCACCGACCCGCTTACCGGCGCCCCGCGCCGCTTCGAGAGCGGTCTGCGACTCGCCCGGTGGCCCCGCTGAACCCTTCCTCCGATACAGCGCCCTCTGACGCGGCCCCCGGGTGGTTCATCCTCCGGTTCAGCCCGTCAGCCCGGCTTCCGTGAAGAACGGGCTGGGCGTGCCCGACCACGACACGTACAACCCGTCCCGCGCCCGCGTGCACGCCACGGACAACAGGCAGTGGCTCCCGCCCGCGAGAGCGGGCAGCGGATGTACACCGGTTTGGGAGGCAGCCGCCACCCGAGCGGGAATGGAAATGTTCACGGGTTTCGACAGCAGCACGGGCACGGGGGGTTGCTGCTGGGTGTGATGGCCGACGCCGTCGGGGTCCGGTGCCCTGACTGCATCGATGCGCCGGCTCCAGGCAGGTGTAAGCGGCCCCGCGACGGTGACCGTCCCGGTCCACCAGTCCGGTTGATCGGGTACGTGCCGGAGGACGTCGAGCCGGCGGTGGGGGAGTTCCCCCGCCTTCCGAACCAGGGCCGCCTGCGCGATGTGCGGCTCGGACGAGGGCGGAGGACCGGCGAGCGAGCCGTCGGCGATGCCGGCCGGCCCGGTGAGGTGGACGGCGTACCTCCATCCGTCCGGGGTCCGGTACAGGACGAGGCTGGTCGGTGTCCCGAAGGTGCGCCGGTATGGCCGCCGTTTGCTCACCGTGCCGGCACGGTACTGCGGACTCACCGCCCGTCCGGCGCGTCCGGCGTCACCGCGGACGTACGCGCCCCCGACCGTCCGGGTAAACGGATGGTCGGGGCGAGCGTGACGCGGCAGGACGCTCCGCATGAGCGTGCCCACCCCCCAGATGCACACCGCCCGCCTGCGACTGCGGCCGTTCACCGACGCCGACGCGGCGTCGCTACCGATGAGTTTCGGACGCGGGGCCGGTCTTCATGGGTACACGCGCTCATGCGCTGGAGGAACCGATGGTTGCCAAGGGATTCCCCACCTGTCTGTGGTTCGACGGGCAGGCCGAGGAGGCCGCGGAGGCCGCGGAGCACTACGTCTCGGTCTTCAAGGACTCGAAGCCCGGACGGATCGGGCGCTACACCGAGGCCGGGCCGGGGCCCGCCGGGCCCGCCATGGTCGTCGAGTTCGAGGCCAACGGCCAGAGGTTCGTCGGGCTGAACGGCGGGCCGGAGTTCACGTTCAGCGAGGCGATCTCGTTCCAGATCCACTGCGCCGGCCAGGACGAGGTGGACTACTACTGGGGCAGGCTCTCCGAGGGGGGCTCGGAAGGCCCCTGCGGCTGGCTGAAGGACAAGTACGGGGTGTCCTGGCAGGTCGTCCCCGACGGGCTCGTCGAGATGCTCGGCGACCCGGACCCGGAGAAGGCCGGGCGGACCACCGAGGCGATGTTCTCGATGTCCGAGCTCGATGTCGCCGCACTTCAGAAGGCATACGCGGGAGAGTAGGTGCTGCGCACGGATCAGGTGGCCGGTGCGTTCCGGCCGTCCGTGTGCCGGGACAGGTCTGCCAGCAGGTCCTCGGCCACGTGTTCCTCCAGGACGGCGGTCCGGTGGGTGAGCAGGGCCTCGGACAGGGCGGGGTCCCACGGGGCCTCGGTGATCCTGCCGGCGGGCGGGCCCGGCCCGGTGCGGGTGTGGGCGGTCAGGTAGTCGGTGGCCGACATGCGCCAGGGGGCGGCCGGTGTCTTCGCCAGGACGTGGGCGGCGATGCGCAGGCCCTCGCCGTCGAAGTCGCCGTGGTGGCGGAGCGGTGCTCCGGCCTCGGCGAGGTGGCGCAGCAGGAGGAGTACGGCGCTGTTCGGCCAGCCGGAGGTGCACACCAGGGGCGGGCAGGCCGGGCCGAAGCGCTGGAGGGCGAGGGCCAGGATGCTCGGGTTCTCGGTGATGTGGACCGTGGTGGAAGGGAAGCGGAGCTCGCCGGGGGTGCGCAGCTGGGCCAGGGTGAGGTGCGTGGCGTGGCCGGCGCGGGAGTACGTCGTCACGGCGCGGGCCACCGGGCCGTCGCCCGTGGGGCGCAGGCCGGCGGTGAGGACCGTGGTGGACAGGGCGTCGTCGGCGATTCCGGCCCGGGCCCACAGGGCGCGCCGTTCGGGGGCCGACTCGGGGGCGGCCGTGTCGTACAGCGCGGCGAGGGCGCGCAGGACCAGGCCGGACAGGCGGGTTCCGTCGTCGAGGGCGTGGGAGTCGTTCAGGACGCGGGTGGCGAAGACCGGTAGCGGTTCGCCCCGCGCGGGGAGCTCGGACAGGGCGCGGAGTGTGTCGGTGAGAGCGTTCCGGGTGGTGGCCACCGAGTCGCCGATCAGGCCGGCGCGGCGTACCTGCGCCACCCAGGCGCCGAGTGCGGGCTGCGCCAGGACCACCGGGTGGGCGGCCAGCCACTCCCACAGGGCGGCGCGGTCGGCCCGGTCGGTCGCGCGGGCCGCGGCCCGGTCGCCGACCGGGCCGACGATCGCGGTGACCACCGAGCGGGTGTCCTCGCCGCAGCTGTCGCGGAGGGCCTGGTCGAGCCGGGTCAGCGAGAGGGTGGGGCGCGGGCCGGGGAGGCGGTCCAGGCCCAGGAGGTCGGCGACGGCGTTCTGCGCGGCCTCGTCCAGTGGTCCGGTCCGTACCCGTGCGACCGGCTGCCCGGTGGACAGCCGGTCGTGGAACGCCCGCCACAGCGGCGCCAGTTCGGGGCGGTCCAGCGGGTGCCCCGCCGCAGGGAATCCGGCCGCAGGGTGTCCCGCCGGAGAGGGTTCCGCCTCGGGGTGTCTCACCGCGGCTCCTCGTCGGACCGCAGGTCCGTGCCGTCCCAGACGAAGCGGACCGTCGTGACGGCGTCGTCGGCGGGGCCGCCCCCGCCCCCGTCCCCGCCGCCCCCGTCCCCGCCCGTGATCAGCTGGTGCACGGCGATGCCGTCGAGTTCCCGGTAGGTGCACCACTCGTGGTCCGAGGTGAGCATCAGGTCGAGGTCGAGCGAGCACAGCAGCGCGAAGATCTGGCCCCGGTTGGCCGCGTCCACGCCGACGAACACCTCGTCCAGCAGGATCAGCCGGGGCGCCCGCGGCACCGCCTGGTAGTGCGCCGCCACGGCGGCGAACAGCGGCAGGTGCAGGGCGATGGCCTTCTCCCCGCCCGACAGCGCGCCGTGCAGCTTCTTCGTCAGCAGCTGCCACCCCTGCCCGTTCGCACGGTCCAGTTTCACCACGAACCGGTGCCACGCGGTGTAGTCCAGCACCCGCGTCAGCTGCTCCTCCCAGTTCCTCGCCGTGTCGGACGCCTTGGCCTCCTCGACGCGGTCGCGGAAGAAGCGGTGCAGCGCCTCGCGGTCGCCGTCCGACATCCGCACCGGATCCTTCAGCAGCAGGTCGCGGGCGGCCCTGGTACCGGGCGGCAGCGCCGGATCGACCTGCCACACCAGGCGCACCGCGACCCGGGAGGCGGTACGCACCCGCTCCAGGCGGGAGTTCATCGCGTCGACCAGCTCGTTGGCCTGGCGGATACGGGCCGCCAGGTGGCGCCGGGTGTTGCCCGTGAGCGTACGGTCGAAGAGCTCGCGCTCGTCGGCGGTGATCTCCTCCTGGCTGCGGTCCCGTTCGGCCGTCAGGGAGGCCAGCAGCCCGGCGGCGCCCATCCGCATGCCGTCCATCGCCGCCGAGAACACCTGGACGTCGTCGTCCGACTCCAGCGAGAGATCGGCCCGCTCGCCCAGCGCCTGCCGGCTGATGTGGACGGTCTCGGCGAGACGGCCCAGGGCGTCCGCGATGTTCTTCGGCTCGTACGGCACGGACGGCCACAGCGCCCCGATCGTGCGGGCCGCCTCCAGGGTGGACTTGATCCCCTCGTCGGCCCGCACGGTCCCCGCCGCCTCCGCCCCCGCGTCGACGGCGAAACCCAGCCGCAGATGGCGGCGGAAGCGGTCCGCGGCCGCGTCGCGCGCGGTCACCGCCGCGTCCCGCCGCGCGGCGGCCGTGCCCCGCTCGCTGTCCAGCGAGCCGATGCGGCCCGCGACCTTCAGCAGCAGCGCGTTCAGGTCGCGCAGGCCGGACAGGGCGGCGCGGTGCGACGCGCGCAGCTCCTCGATGCGGGCGAGCACCTCCTCGTACTCCGCGCCGACGGTGTGCTCGATCTCCTCCAGCCGGGCCTCCAGCGCGCGGGCGCCCGACTCCGCGCGGCCCGCCTCGGCCTCCAGCCCCCGGGCGGCCTCGCCGGACCGCTCGGCGCGGGCCTTCGCCTCCGCCGCCGTACGCCGTTCCGAAGCCAGCTGGAGGTGGGCGAAGAACCACTGGTCGGCGGTGTCCCGCAGCCTCTGGACCGTCTCGGCCACCGCGTCCAGCGCCGACGGGTCGGCCGGCAGCCCGTGCTCGGCCGCCGTGCGGTCGAGCAGGGCCCGGGTGGTCTGCGCCGCGCTCTCGCACCGGCTCAGCCGCGCGACGGCGGACCGTACGGCGTCGTCCCGGGCGGCGGCGTCGGCCTGCGCCCGGTCGAGATCACGCTCCGCCGCGACGACCGCCCGGTGGTCGGGGCGCGAGCGCCGGTCGGCCTCCAGGGCGGCGCGGCGGCCGGCGAGAGCGGTGAGGGCGGTGTCCAGTTCGGTGATCTCGTGGTCCAGGCCGGTCAGTTGCGCCGTCAGCTGTGCCAGCCGCTGCTCGCGGGCGCGGGCGCGCGCGGACGCGCCGATGTGGGCGGCCTCCGCCTTGGCCCAGCTTCCCGTCGCGCTCGCCAGCCGCCAGGTGCCGTCCCCGCCGATCGCGGCGCCGTGCCCCTGCGGCAGGGTGTCGTCGTACGCGATGCCGGACAGCAGCTGGCCGATGCGTTCCGCCGTGACCGGCGCCCCCGGCTCCGGCCGCAGCACCTCGGCCAGGGACCGGCCCGGGGCGGGCACCGACCAGTCGGCCTCGGCGAAGGTGTCGTGGCCGAGGGCGAACGCACCGCCGTACGGGGCGACCCAGGCGTCCAGCAGACCGCTCGCCTCCAGCGCGGCCTCGACCGCCGCGCGCGTGCCGGCCGGCACCTCGTCGCGGAAGGCCACCAGCTTCCACAGCGGGGCGCCCATCAGCCGGGAACGGTCGGCCGTACGGAACGGCGGCGGAGCGGGCGGCAGTTCGGCTGCCTGCTCCAGCGCCCCGGCCTCGGCGGCCAGTGTCTCGCGCTGTGCCCGCAGGGCCGCGCGGCGGGAGGCGGCGGTGGTCTCCGCGGCGGTCAGGGCGTGCTCGACCGCGCGGACGGCCGCGTCGGTCAGCGCCAGCACCCCGGGTTCGTCCGTCGCGCGGGCGGCCAGCTCCTCCACGGCACCGCCGTCGAAGGCGAGCTCCGCGCACTGCCGGGCCCAGACGCGCAGCCGCTCGGCCTGGGCCGCGGACGCCTGCTCGTACTGAGCCGTCCGCTGCGCGCGCCGCTCCGAGGCGGCGGCCAGGTCGGACCGGCACTCCTCCAGCCGCTCCTCGGCCGTCGTGCGTTCGCCGGTCGCGGCCCGGTGCGCGGACAGCGCCCCGCGCACCTCCTCGACCTGGCTCCGCCGCCCCCGCACCGCGCCGTGCAGGATCTGCCGGGCCCGGTCCGCGGATCCCGCCGTGAGCAGGGCGGCCACCTCCGTGCAGGACGCCGTCATTCCGGCGCTCCGGGCGACCTGCCAGGTGTCGCTCTCGGCGCTGCGGACCTTCTCCTCCTGGGCGTCGGCCGCCTCCTGGGCCCGCGCCCGGCGCAGGGCGTCCTGGCCGGCCGTTTCGCGGGCCGCGCCCGCCTTGGCCCGCCGCTCCCGCGCGTCCCGGCGGGCGTCGTCCGCCTGCTGCCGCAGCCGGTCGAGGTCGCGGCCCTGGCGGTAGGCGTCGGACTCCGTGAGGCCCTCGATCCTGGAGGCCAGCTCCTCGGCGAGCGCCTCGGCCTCGGCGTGCTCCGCCTCGGCCCGCCCCTGCTCCTCGACGGCCGCCCGGTGCGCCTCCTCGCTCTCCCGGGCCGCGCGGGCGCGGTTGTCCATCTCGGTCGTCGCCGAGATCACGGCGGCGGCGCCGGAGCGGAGCACCCGCTGGGCGTACGCGCGCTGCCGGGCGCCGAGGGCCTGCGCCGCCCGCACCTCGTCCTCCAGCCGGGACAGGTGCTCGCGCCGCCGGTCGAGCCGCTCGAAGCCGTCGGCCAGCTCGGAGATCTCGCCCCGGTCGAGCGGGGGCAGGGCGCGGGACAGCAGCTCGGACAGGAGCGAGGGGTCCAGGCGCTGGGACAGCTTCGGCGTGCGCAACTGCAGCAGCGCGGTGATGAGCGCGTCGTAGCGCTGCTCGTTCAGTCCCGGGAAGAGGGTCTGCCGTACGGTGTCGCGGTACTCGGAGGCCGAGGCGTGCACCTCGCCCTGTCCGGCCAGGGCCTGCGCGAGGGCGGCCCTGGTCAGCGGCCGGCCCGCGTCGTTGACCAGGTCGAAGCCGCCGGGGGCGCCGATACGGCGGCGGGTGGTGAAGAAGTCGGCGGTCACCGACGTGGTCCGCTCGCCGGCCTGGAGCCGTGCCCCGACGGTGAACCAGGCGTCGCCGCCGCCGTCCGGGCCCTCCCCTTGCTCCCGCCCCTGCTCCTGTCCGGTGCGGAACTCCAGCCAGACGTACCCCACCCGGGTGAGGCCGGTGGCGCCCTCGCCCATCAGGTTCCAGTGCATGGTGCGCTCGGAGCCGCCGAAGGTGGACAGCCGGTGGGGGCGCAGGCTCGCGTCGAAGAGGAACGGCAGCAGCACCTCCAGGGCCTTGGACTTGCCCGTGCCGTTCGGGCCGCGCAGGAGCAGACGGCCGCGGTGGAAGGTGAAGACCTCGTCGTAGTAGCGCCAGACGTTGAGCACGCCCGCGCGGGACGGCTGCCAGCGGGGGGTACGGCCGCGTGCTCCGGAGCCTTCGGAGTCCGCGGAGGCGCGGCGGGGGAGTGCGGTGACCGTCATGCGGGGGGTTCTTCCTCGAGAGTGGCACCGGTGACCCGGTAGCGGGCGGCGGCGGGCCGGGGGACGACGCGGCCGCCCTCGCTGCGTACCAGACCGAATTCGGCCAGGACCTGTACGGCGTCCGAGGCCAGGGCCGAGGCCCCGTCCTCCGTGCGGTACGCCTTGCCCCAGCGGGGGAAACGCCCCAGCAGGCTCTTTGCCTCGGCGGCCAGCTGCTCGGGCGTGCACCCGGCGGGCGAGGCGGTGAGCGTGTCGAGGAGCAGCAGGGCGGCGACCTTGGCGTGGCTCGCGTCGTCGGGGAACTTGCTGTCGGTGGCGATGGCGTCCGGGTCGACCAGCAGGAACCCTTCGGCGCGCTCCTCCAGCACGAACCCCGCCTGTTCCGCGGCGCGCCGCAGGATCTGGCGGCCGGTGGGGGAGGTGAGGTAGCCGAGCTGGGCCCCGGTCAGCTCGTCCCGGTGCAGGACGGGATTGTCGAACAGGCGGCGCAGCACCGAGTGACGCAGCCAGAGATTGCGCTGCACCGGCGAGGCGGGGGCTTCCGGGGCGCCGGTCCCCGGATCGTCCGGGCCCTCCGGGTCCTCCCAGGTCCCCGGGGCGTCCGGAGCCTCCGGGGCGTCCGGAGCCTCCGGGGCGTCCGGGGCGTCCGAGGTGGCCGTGGCCTCAGTGGCCGCGGGCCCGTACCGCCGTTCCCGCACCAGACCGGTCAGCAGCGCCTCGAACCCGCCGGGTATCCCGGCGGCCGGGACGGCGAGACGGGAAGGACCGCACGGCGCGGCGAGCAGCCGCATCAGCACGGTGGCGTCCACCCGGTAGAGCACCTTCGCCTCGGCCGAGTCGGCGAAGCTGTCCGTCGTCCCGTCGACGGCCTGCAGGGCGCCGTACGACTCCAGCAGCCGCAGCACGTCGACGAAGGCCACGCGCTGCGCACGCTGCGCGGTGTCGAAGGCGGGCAGCGCCCCGTCCGCGGCCGAAGCCTGGACCACCCGGTCGGCCAGCAGCCCGATGGTGGTGACCGGGACGGAGAGCAGCTCGGCGGCGGTGACGCAGAGCAGGACGTACCGCCGCCGGTCGAAGGGGGCGCGTCCCGGGCGGGTCCGCCGGGCGGGCCGCGTCGCGTCCGCGTCCGCCCGGACCTTCAGCAGCCGGGCGTAACCCAGCCGCGGTTCGACGACCAGCGTCCAGCCGCAGTGGTAGTCGAACCAGTGGATCAGCGGGTCCCGGCGCCGGCGCACCAGGTCGAAGGCCGCCGGGTCGGAGCGTTCGGTGAGCAGCGGGCGGGCCAGCAGTGTCCGGATGCAGCGGGCCAGCTCCTCCCGTTCGGCGACGACCAGCTGATTGGCGAAGTTGCTCATCCGGTCGCCTCCTCCAGGGCCGCTCCGGCCGGAACCGTCCCGGCCGTGTGTACTTCGACGACGAAATCGGGGCCGGTCAGCGTGCCGCGCGGCGTACGCAGCATGGCCGGGGCGGCACCGGCGGCCGGTGGCCGCAGGACCACCTCCACCCGGCCGTCGCCGGTCACGGCCCGGCGCACCCCCGTGGAGTCCGGGCGGACGGCCAGGGCGCGGCCGAGCAGATCCATCAGCCGCTCGAAGACCTCGTGGTCCAGCGCGCCGAAGTGCGAGAGCCGCACCGGGGCCTGAGCGCGCAGCAGACTCCAGGCGGCCTCCAGCTCGGCGCGTTCCGCCCGTGCCCGCTCGGCTCTCACCGCCTTGAGCTCCGCCACGTCGCGCACCCGGCCGGTGCGGGTGAAACGCTCCGTACGGCCACTGGTGCGCAGCAGCGCGGACACCTCCACCGGCGGGGCGTCGCGCCAGCTCTCGGTGGCCGCCGTCAACTCGGGGTCGGCGTGCGCGAGATGTGCGTGGCGGGACGGCCCGAGCCCGAACGCCGTCGACCACAGCCGGTGCAGGTCGTCGTCGGTGGGCGCGGCGGCGAACCAGCGCGCCAGCTCCCTGAAGTCCTGTACGGCGCCGGTGGAGCGGCGCCGCGACTCGGTGATCCTGTCGAGCACCTGGAGCAGGGTGACGATGGCGCGGCGCGCCACATGGTGCAGCTGCTCCACCCGGGCGGGCGAACCGTCGCCCGGCAGGAACCAGGCACGCAGCCCCTCCCAGCGGGCGCGGCGGCGCGCGAGCCACTCGGAGGCCGGGTCGGCGCCGCCGGACGGCGGAAGCTCGGCGCCGCGCAGCGCCCGCTGCCACAGCGTTTCCGGGCCGCGGTCCTCGATCCGGGCGACGGCCGCCGCGACGGCGTGGGACCGCTGGTCGAGGTTGGTGAGGAACTCCTGGAGGTAGGCCACGGTGGCGCCCTTGACCTCGTGGAACGTCGACAGCTCGGCGCCGTCGGTGCGCAGCAGCCGCTGCAGCTCCCCGTTGAACTGCTTGGTGTTGCCGCGCAGCGCGTCGAGGTGCCCTTCCAGCTCCTGGAGGGTGCTGAAGATCCGCCGGTCGCCGGAACCGGTGTCCGCCAGCAGACGGTCCAGCTCCGCGAGCCGGTCCGCGATCGCGTCCAGCACGGCGGTCTGGAGGGCGCCGGTCGACGCGAGGACGGTGAGAGCGTGCTGCACGCCGGCGAACGCCGCCTCGCCGCGCCGGGTCAGGGAGTACTGGAGGTTGCGGCGCTCGTACTCCTGTGCGGTGCGGTAGTTCTCCGCGTGGTTCTGGATCACGTCCAGCAACTGCCACTCCCGCAGCTGCTTCAGAGCCTGGGTCAGGTCGTCGTCGGTCAGCGCGTCGAACCAGCCGACGCCGCGCAGCCGTTCCCGTACGTCGTCCAGACCGAGCGCCGTCACCAGCCGCTCGTTCGCGTCGCCGAAGGCCTGGAGGATGGCGGAGTACAGCGGCGCCCGGTCACCGGCGGTGAACCGGAACATGTCGGCCGGGATCCGGTGCGTCCCTCCCGCCGTCACAGTGCCGCTCCGTGACCGACGGTCTGCGGCACCCGGGCGGCGGAGAGCCGGTCGAGCCGGGGGCGTTCGCCGTGCGCGACTCCGACGATCGCCTTCGAGCCGTACTGCCTGCCGTTGTGCGCCAGCAGGTACCGGCGTGCCGGGCGGAAGCGGCCGTGGAGGAAGGACTCCCGCCCCACGCGGTCGAACTCTTCGATCGCGCACAGGATCTCGGTGGTGGTTATGTCCGTCAGCGCCATGCGTTGAACAGTAGACGGCGCCGCTGACAGGGGGGAATCTACGCCTGGGCGGCGAAGCGCACGAAGTCGGTCCACGAGGCCCCCGCCACCGTGAGTTGCGCACTGGCCGGGTCCTTGGAGTCGCGGACGTGAACGGCGCCGGCGCACACCGCGACCTCCACGCATTCGCCGCCTTCGTTGCTGCTGTAGCTGCTCTTGGACCAAGCGAGTTCTTCCGTGCCGTGTGCGTCGGTGTTCATCGCTCTCCCTGCAAGCTCTCAATCAAGGCCAAGGACTCACGTGGTGTGAGGGCCTGAGACCGGATACTGCCGTACCGTGCAGCCAGAATGCGAACTTCCTCAGCGTCGGTGATCAGCTGGCTGGAGTTCTGGACCTCCAGGTACGCCACCTGTGCTTTGCCTTTCGGGGTCAGCAGAATGAACGGGCCACCCATGCCGGCGTGTTCACGCCGGTCCGTCGGCATCACCTGCAGTTCCATGCTGCGCAGAGCACCGAGCCGGAGTAGCGCTTCCAACTGTCCTGCGTGTGTGGCCCAGTCACCGATGGGTCGTCGAAGGACGGTTTCCTCGATGACGCAACTCACCATCGGAACCGGCCAAGTGGTCAGAATCTCCTGCCGAGCGAGCCGTGCGGCCACCCGCTGCTCGATCGTTTCCTCGTCCAGAAGCGGCTTCCGCATGATGTAGAGAGCACGCGCGTGCTCCTCGGTCTGCAGCAGGCCCGGAATCGTGTGGTTGCTGTAGTAGCAGAGCTCGACAGCCTGGCGCTCCAGCCGCGCATAGTCCCGGAACCAGGCCGGATGCCGCACCCGGGCCCGAGCCTTCGCCCGTACGACGTCCTCCTCCGCAGCCCGCAGCAGCCCGCCCGCACCGAGAACGCCGTCCGCCGCCCGCAGGAACTCCGGTTGCGGTGTCCGCCTGCCGCGTTCCAGGGAGGAGATCAGGTCCTCCCCGTATCCGAGGCGTTCGCCCAGCTCCCGCTGCGTCCACCCCGCCCGCTCCCGCAGCAGCCGCACCTGGCGGCCGATCGTCCGGAACAGGTCCCCGCCACCGTCCCCGTCGTCCCCGTGCTCCTCGTCGGCGGGTGCGGGGCCGGGCCGCAGCCGGTCGTCCCCCGTCTCCGCATCCCGGCTTTCCACCACTGCCCGCGCATCCGCTGCCGCCATCGCGTCCACCGTCCGACCCGCCCCGACCAATCCTCGCCCCGGCCGGTACGCCACCCCGCCGTACCGCCCGCTGTCGTCACCAGAGTACGAGCGATCGCACACGCACAGTGAGCAAAGGGTGGAGATCACCCCCACGTGCACCGTCGGCCCACCCGTGCCCGACCGGTGGTACGCGCGGTGCTCCACGCCGGTACGCGTGCCTCCCGTACCACCCCGTCCCCTGGCCGGGGGATCCCCGGTCCGGCCACGCTGAGCCGCATGAACTCCAGGATCACCACGGCTCGAACAGCCGTCTCCGCCCAGCGGTTCACGCAACTGCTCGGTGCCACCCGACGCGGCGCCCGCCTCGCGCGGCTGCTTGCCGTGCAGCGGCTCGACGCGTGGGGGTGGCCGCCGGACAACGACTGCGTACGGGCCGCCGAGCTGGTCGTCGCGGAGCTCGCCGCGAACGCCGTCCTGCACGGCCGCGTGCCCGGACGCGGGTTCCGGCTGGGACTCGCCCTTGTGCCGGTCACACCCAGGGCGTCCGTACTGCGGATCGACGTCACGGACCCCCGTGGCGATCTCCTGCCGCTTTCCGGGGCCGCCCCCGCCGATGTCCCCGCCGACGGCGACGACGCGCAGGGCCGGGGACTCCTCCTCGTCTCCGCCCTCTCCGTCAACTGGGGCTTCGTCCCCGAACCGGCCGGTGCGAAGACCGCCTGGGCGGTCGTGGGGCTGGTCGGCTGACCGCACGTTCGCGGGGCCGGGTCCGGCGCGGTGAGGTGAGGTGCTCATCTGAGCGGCAGTCGGTCACGATCCGGTCTCGCTGTGGGGTGGAGGTATTGCTTCCGGTGCATGTAATCGTTTCCAATCAGGCGTGTAATCGATTCCATGAGGGACGGACCCTGTCTGCGGCCCCCGGAACCGAGGTTCACCGAAACCACAAGGAGGTGGTCCGGTAGTGGCGAGCATCAAAGATGTCGCGGCCGAGGCGGGAGTGTCCGTCGCCACGGTCTCGCGCGTCCTCAACAGCCACCCGTCCGTCAGCCCCGACGCGCGGGCCCGCGTCCTCGCCGCCGTCGACGCGCTCGGCTACCGGCCCAACGCCGTGGCCCGGTCGCTGCGCACCGACCAGACGCGCACCCTCGGGCTCGTCATCAGCGACGTGCTCAACCCGTACTTCACCGCGCTCGCCCGCTCCGTCGAGGAGGCGGCGCGCGCGCTCGGCTACAGCGTCATCATCGGAAACGCCGACGAGCGGCCCGAGTTGCAGGACCACCACGTCCGTACGCTCCTCGACCGCCGGATCGACGGGCTCCTCGTGTCGCCCACCGACGGCGGCTCCCCGCAGATACTCGACGCCGCGCGCGGCGGTACCCCCATGGTCTTCGTCGACCGCTGGATTCCGGGTGTGGACGTGCCGGTCGTGCGCGCCGACGGCTGCCCCGCCGTACGCGACCTCGTCGGCCACCTCCACCGCCTCGGCCACCGCAGGCTGGCGATCATCGCCGGTCCTGCGGCCACCACCACCGGCAGTGAGCGCGTCGAGGCGTTCCGCGAGGCGCTGCGCGAGCACGGACTGCCGTTGCCCGACGCCTGCATCGGCCAGGGCGACTTCCAGGCGGCCAGCGGACGGCGCGCCACCGCGCGCTTCCTCTCCCTGCCCGAGCCGCCCGACGTCGTCTTCGCCGCCGACAACCTGATGGCGCTCGGCGCGCTGGACGCGATCCGCGAGCGCGGTCTGCGGGTCCCGCAGGACATCGGGCTCGCCGCCTTCGACGACATCCCGTGGTTCGTCCACACCGATCCGCCGATCACGGCGATCGCCCAGCCGACCGGCGAGCTGGGCCGGGCCGCCGTACGGGCCCTGGTCGACCTCATCGAGGGCCGGCCGCCGCAGTCCGTCACGCTTCCCGCCCGGCTCGTCGTACGCCGGTCCTGCGGCGAGGAGCGGTCTTCGCATTCTCCGCACGAGAGCCAGAGGAGCAACCTGTGAGCAGCCCAGGAGAGTTGCTGCGCATCGAAGGCATACGCAAGACCTTCCCCGGTGTGGTCGCGCTCGACTCCGTCGACTTCGACCTGCGGCGCGGCGAAGTGCACGTCCTGCTCGGCGAGAACGGGGCGGGCAAGAGCACGCTGATCAAGATGCTGTCCGGTGCCTACCGCCCGGACAGCGGACGGGTCCTGGTCGACGGGCGCGAGGTCCGCATCCACGGGGCGCAGGACGCCGAGCGGCTCGGCATCGCCACCATCTACCAGGAGTTCAACCTGGTGCCCGAGCTCACCGTGGCCGAGAACATCTTCCTCGGCCGCCAGCCCCGGCGCTTCGGGATGATCGACCGCAGGCGGATGGAGGCCGACGCGGAGGAGCTGCTGAAGCGGGTCGGCGTGCGGGTCTCGTCGAAGGCCAAGGTGCGCGAACTGGGCATCGCCCGGCTCCAGATGGTGGAGATCGCCAAGGCGCTGAGCCTGGACGCGCGCGTCCTGATCATGGACGAGCCGACCGCCGTACTGACCAGCGAGGAAGTGGACAAGCTCTTCCGGATCGTGCGGCAACTGCGCGAGGACGGGGTGGGCATCGTCTTCATCACGCACCACCTGGAGGAGATCGCGGCCCTCGGCGACCGCGTCACCGTCCTGCGCGACGGCCGCAGCATCGACCAGGTGCCCGCCTCCACGCCCGAGGCCGAGCTCGTACGGCTGATGGTCGGGCGCAGCATCGAGCAGCAGTACCCGCGCGAACGCCCGGAAACGGGAGAGCCGCTGCTCTCCGTGCGCGGGCTGACCCGCGACGGTGTGTTCCACGACGTCGGCTTCGACGTGCACGCCGGTGAGGTCGTCGGACTCGCCGGGCTCGTCGGCGCCGGACGCACCGAGGTCGTACGCGCCGTCTTCGGCGCCGACCCCTACGACGCCGGGAGCGTCGAGGTGCGTGGCGAGCGGCTGGCCAAGGGCGACGTGAACGCCGCCATGGGCGCCGGGATCGGCCTCGTGCCCGAGGACCGCAAGGGCCAGGGCCTGGTGCTCGACGCCTCCGTGGAGGAGAACCTCGGCCTGGTCACGCTGCGTTCGGCCACCCGCGCCGGCCTCGTGGACCTCAAGGGGCAGCGCACGGCCGCCGCCCGGATCGCCGAACAGCTCGGCGTACGGATGGCGGGACTCGGCCAGCACGTCCGCACCCTCTCCGGCGGCAACCAGCAGAAGGTCGTCATCGGGAAGTGGCTGCTCGCCGACACGAAGGTGCTGATCCTCGACGAGCCGACCCGTGGCATCGACGTCGGCGCCAAGGTCGAGATCTACCAGCTGATCAACGAACTGACCGCCTCCGGGCACGCCGTCCTGATGATCTCCAGCGACCTGCCCGAGGTCCTCGGCATGAGCGACCGGGTGCTGGTCATGGCCCAGGGCCGGATCGCCGGCGAACTCCCGGCACGCGCTGCGACCCAGGACGCGGTGATGGCGCTCGCCGTCAGCGCCCCGGCGGCCGGCGCCCCGAACCCGAACGCAGCGAAGAACGAAGTGGAGGGCCCCCGTGGCCACTGACACGCTCAAGAGCAACACGGGCGCGAGCGCCGCGAGTACGGTCCGCCGCGTCCTGCTCGACAACGGCGCGCTGAGCGCCCTGGTGGTCCTGGTGGCGGCGATGTCGCTGCTCTCCGGCGACTTCCTCACCACCCAGAACCTGCTCAACGTGGGGGTGCAGGCCGCCGTCACCGCGATCCTCGCGTTCGGCGTCACCTTCGTCATCGTCTCGGCGGGCATCGACCTGTCCGTCGGGTCGGTGGCGGCGCTCTCGGCGACCGTGCTCGCCTGGACGGCCACGTCCGAGGGCGTCCCGGTGTGGATCGCGGTGATCCTCGCCGTCGCCACGGGCATCGCCTGCGGCCTCGTCAACGGCGCCCTCGTCTCGTACGGCAAACTCCCGCCGTTCATCGCCACGCTGGCCATGCTCTCGATCGGCCGCGGACTGTCCCTGGTCATCTCGCAGGGCAGCCCGATCGCCTTCCCCGAGCCGGTGTCGGTGCTGGGCGACACGCTCGGCGGCTGGCTGCCGGTGCCGGTCCTCGTGATGGTCGTGATGGGACTCGTGACCGCGCTCGTCCTCGGCCGTACGTACATCGGACGCTCGATGTACGCGATCGGCGGCAACGAGGAAGCGGCCCGGCTCTCCGGACTGCGCGTCAAGCGGCAGAAGCTCGTCATCTACGCCCTGTCCGGCCTCTTCGCCGCCGTCGCGGGCATCGTCCTGGCCTCCCGCCTGGTCTCCGCGCAGCCGCAGGCCGCGCAGGGGTACGAACTCGACGCGATCGCCGCGGTCGTCATCGGCGGCGCCAGCCTGGCGGGCGGCGTCGGCAAGGCGTCCGGCACGCTGATCGGCGCGCTCATACTCGCCGTGCTCCGCAACGGCCTCAACCTGCTGTCCGTCTCGGCCTTCTGGCAGCAGGTCGTCATCGGTGTCGTGATCGCGCTCGCGGTCCTGCTGGACACGCTGCGGCGCCGGGCCGGCGGCGGATCGGCGGCCCCCGCGGCCTCGTCCGGGGCCGGTGCGTCCGGGTCCGGCCGCAAGGGCGCGGCGAAACTCGCGGTCGCCGCCGTGTGCGTGGCCGCCGTCGTCGGCACCATGTCGTTCTTCAACTCCGGCTCCACCGGTACGGTCACCAAGGTCAGCATGTCGCTCTCCACCCTCAACAACCCCTTCTTCGTACAGATGAAGGAGGGCGCGCAGGCGGAGGCCGGGGAGGCGGGCATCGACCTCACGGTGACGGACGCGCAGAACGACGCCTCCCAGCAGGCCAACCAGCTCCAGAACTTCACCGGCGAGGGCGTGAAGTCGATCATCGTCAATCCGGTCGACTCCGACGCGGCGGGCCCCGCCGTGCGGGCGGCCAACAAGGCCGGCATCCCGGTGGTCGCCGCCGACCGTGGCGTCAACAAGGCGGACACCGCCACGCTCGTCGCCTCCGACAACGTCGCGGGCGGCAGGCTCGCGGCGAAGGCGCTGGCCGAGAAGCTCGGCGGCAAGGGCGAGATCGTCGTCCTCCAGGGCACGGCGGGCACCTCCGCCAGCCGCGAGCGCGGCAAGGGCTTCGCCGAGGGGCTCCAGGCGTACCCGGGAATCAAGGTGGTCGCCACCCAGCCGGCCGACTTCGACCGCACCAAGGGCCTGGACGTCATGACCAACCTGCTCCAGTCCCACCCCAGGATCACCGGCGTCTTCGCCGAGAACGACGAGATGGCGCTCGGCGCGGCCAAGGCGCTCGGCGGCAGGGCGGGCAAGTCCGTGGACGTCGTCGGGTTCGACGGGACGCCGGACGGCCTCAAGGCGGTCGAGGCCGGCACGCTCTACGCCTCCGTGGCCCAGCAGCCCAGGGAACTCGGGAAGATAGCAGTCCGGAACGCGGTCGAGGCCGCGCGGGGCAAGAAGATCGACAGCATGGTCAAGGTGCCGGTCAAGGTCGTGACGGAGAAGAACGTCGCCGACTTCTCATGACGGTGACGGTGAGGGTGAGGTCGACCGCGATCGCGACCGTGACCGCGACGAACAGCGAAAGCAGGAGAGCATGAACGACTACGACCTGCTGGTCGTGGGGTCGGCCAACGCCGACCTGGTGATCGGCGTCGAGCGCCGCCCCGCGCCCGGTGAGACCGTGCTCGGCTCCGACCTGGCCGTCCACCCCGGCGGCAAGGGCGCCAACCAGGCCGTCGCCGCCGCCCGCCTCGGTGCCAGGACCGCGCTGCTCGCCCGGGTCGGCGACGACGCCCACGGGCGGCTGCTGCTGGAATCGCAGCGCGCGGCCGGTGTGGAAACCGGTGGTGTCCTGGTCGGCGGGGCGCCCACCGGGGTCGCGCTGATCACCGTGGACCCGTCGGGCGACAACAGCATCGTCGTCTCGCCCGGCGCCAACGCCCGGCTGACCCCCGGGGACGTCCGCGCCGCCGGGGAACTCCTCGCCGGTGCCCGGGTCGTCTCGGCACAGCTGGAGATCCCCCTGGAGACCGTGGCCGAGGTGGTGCGTACGCGGGCGGGCGGCGCCCGGTTCGTACTGAACCCGTCGCCGCCCGCGCCGCTGCCCCCGGACGTGCTCGCCGCCTGCGATCCGCTGGTCGTCAACGAGCACGAGGCCAGGTTCGTGCTCGGCGACGCGGCGGGGCGCGACCCCGAGGACTGGGCGCGGGCGCTGCTCGCGCTCGGCCCGCGGTCGGTGGTCGTCACGCTGGGCGCGGAGGGCGCGCTGGTCGCCGAGGGCGGTACGGACGCTTCCGCCGTACGGGTCCCGAGCCCCCGGGTCGACGCCGTCGACACCACCGGTGCCGGTGACGCGTTCACCGCGGCCCTGGCCTGGAGGCTCAGCCTGGGCGAGGGCCTCGCCCAGGCCGCCGCCTTCGCGGTACGGGTGGGCGCTGCCGCCGTCACCGGAGAGGGCGCGCAGGCGTCCTTCCCGACCGCCGAGGAGGTCTCCGCGCTGTGAAGAGGACCGGCATTCTGAACCGCCATCTGGCGGGGGCGCTGGCCGAACTGGGCCACGGCGACGGGGTCCTCGTCTGCGACGCGGGCATGCCCGTCCCGGCCGGTCCGCGCGTCGTCGATCTGGCCTTCCGGGCCGGGATACCGTCCTTCGCCGACGTACTGGAAGGGCTGCTGGCCGAGCTGGTGATCGAGGGCGCGACGGCCGCGCACGAGGTACGGGAGGCGAACCCGGCGGCGGCGCGGCTGCTGGAGAACTGTCTGCCGGACCTGACCCTGGTCCCGCACGACGAACTCAAGGCGCTGTCGGCGGGGGCCCGCCTGATCGTACGGACCGGGGAGGCGCGGCCGTACGCGAACGTACTGCTGCGCTGCGGGGTCTTCTTCTGACGGGCGCGGGCGCGGGCGCGGGGGATTCCACCCCGGCCCGGGCCCTCGGCGTCCCTGTTCCCCATGCCCGGCCGGGGTTTGGTGTTCCGGACGGCTGCCCCGTCTGCCACAGGAGAGCCGGCGAGCACCAGGGCGCCTCCGCGACGAAGGCAGGCCCGGCATCTGTGCCGCGCGCCGCGGAGGTCGCGGCCGAGCGGGTTGCCCGCCTCCGCCGAGGCGATCGGCATGTCGTCCCCGACGACGTGGTGGGCGAGTGGCTGTCCGGCCTGCTGGGGGAGCCTCATCCCCGTACGGCTTCCCGCTCCCGCCCGGATCTCGCTGCTCGTCCACCGGCACGCGGCTCGCCCGGGAGAGCCGCAGCCCTCGCTCTGGGATCCCTCGCCGTTCTCGTGCCGCGGCCGGCCCTGAGCTGTTTCGGCGCCGCGGCCGTCGACGCACTTCAGCTGCCCGGGTTCCTGTCCGCCTTCACCGGGTCCTCCGCCGTCGGGCGGGCGTGGCGCAGCCAGCGGCCTTTCCCGGCCTCTCCGCCCCACGGCGCCGACTGCCGATTCCCCCCTGCTCACCGCGGCCTTACGACGTGCCTCCGGCAAGGTCCGCGACGGCGGCGCCGTAGACACCCTCCCCGCACCGCGGGCACCGCGGCCGATTGTTCGTAATTTCGAACGACGTCCGGAGATTTGAAGAAAATCCGTGCGACTCCATTGACGTGCGTGGTGTTTGAATCTACGGTCCCGTTCGAAGTTACGAGCACCATTCGAAATACCGAACACTAGGGGTGGGGATGGCACGACCTTTCCTGAGCCGCAGGAATGTGCTTGCCGGGATAGGCGGACTGGCCGCAGCCGGCACTCTCGCGGCCGGTGCGACAGGATGCGCCGCGCCACAGGCGGTCGCCGACGGAAAGACCAGGCTCCGCTACTGGCACCTCTTCGGCGGCGGCGACGGCGTCAACATGCAGGTGATGCTCGACGCCTTCCGGGCCGAGCACCCGGACATCGCCCTGGAATCCGCCACCCTCCAGTGGGGCGCCCCCTACTACACCAAACTCGGCATGGCGGGCGCGGGCGGCCGGGCCCCCGAAGTCGCCGCGCTCCACCTCGCCCGCCTCGCCGGTTTCGGACCCGGAAAGCTGCTCGACCCCTTCGACCTCGACCTGCTGGCCGAGCACGGCGTCCACGCGGACGACTTCCCCGAGGGCATCTGGCGGCGCGGCGCGGTCGACGGCAAGCAGTACGCGATCCCGCTCGACACCCACCCCATGGTGCTCTTCTACAACACCGAGGTCTGCGAGAAGGCCGGACTGCTCGCCGCCGACAAGACCCTCCGGCCCATCGAGGGAGCCGAACAGTTCACCGCCGCGCTGCGCGCCGTCAAGAAGGTCACCGGGCAGCCGGCCCTGGTCACCGAGACGCTCGGCGCCGACTGCATCGGCCCCTGGCGGCTCTTCTCCACCTTCTACTCCCAGCTGGGCGGCACCATGCTGTCGCCCGACGGGAAGTCCCTCGCCGTCGACGACGCCAAGGCGCTGACCGCGCTGAAGTACATGCGCATGCTCGTCGAGGAGGGCCTCGCCGTCCGCCGGGTCGACTACGCGGGCGCCATCGGCGTCTTCAACAACGCGAAGACCGGCTTCTACCTCAACGGCGAATGGGAGATCAGCTCCTTCCTCACCACCAGGCTGCCGTTCTCGATGACCCGCGTGCCGAACCTCTTCGGCCGCCCCACCGCACAGGCCGACTGCCACGCCTTCGTCCTGCCCCACCAGAAGGAGCGCGGCGGGAAGACCAACGAGGCGGCGCACGCCTTCGTCGCCTGGATGCTCAAGAACACCGTCGAGTGGGCCAAGGGCGGCCACGTACCCGCCTACCTGCCGACCCTGGAGAGGCCGGACTACCTGAAGCTCACCCCGCAGTCCGCCTACCGGTCGGTGGTGGACGACGTGGTACTCGACGAGCCCGCCTGGTTCGCCGGCTCGGCCTCCATGATGTGGATCGAACTCGGCGCCGTCTTCTCCGGCGTCCTCACCGGATCGCGCACGCCCGAGAACGCCCTGACCGAGGCCAAGGCCAGGGTCCGCACCCTGCTGGAGACCCCCAACCCCTTCGGAGGCGCGGCATGAGCGTGACCCACCCGGCCACCGTGCCACCGGCCGCCGGAGCGCGGACCCCCGCGACGGAGCCCGCCACCAGGCCCATGACCGTACGCCGCCACTGGAGCGAGCACGGGCTCGTCTTCGTCGCGCCCTTCCTCCTCTTCTACGGCCTCTTCCTGGTGTGGCCGCTGCTCTCCGGCATCGGCATGAGCCTGAGCAGCGACAACATCGCCGGTACGGGCGGCGAGTTCGTCGGCTTCGACAACTACGCCGAAGCCCTCCAGGACCCGAACGTCTGGTCCTCCCTCTGGAACACCGTCTGGTTCACGGTCCTGTCCACCGTGCCCCTGGTCGTCACCGGACTGGTCCTCGCCCTGCTCTCCCACCACCTCCGGATCGTCCAGTGGCTGTGGCGGCTCAGCTGGTTCGCGCCGTTCCTGCTGCCCTCCGGAGTCGTCGGCCTGCTCTTCCTGTGGGTGATCTTCCCGTCCGACTTCGGCTTCGCCGACCAGGCACTCGCCGCCGTCGGACTGAACCCGGGGATCGGCTGGCTCACCGACGAGCGCTACGCGATGCTCTCCATCGTCCTCACCACCGTGTGGTGGACCGTCGGCTTCAACTTCCTGCTCTACCTCGCCGCGCTCCAGGCCATCCCGCAGCACCTCTACGAGGCCGCCGAACTCGACGGCGCCGGGGCGTGGCACCGCCTGCGCCACATCACCCTGCCCCTGCTGAGCCGCACCACGGGCGTGGTCGTCGTCCTCCAGGTGCTCGCCTCCCTGAAGATCTTCGACCAGGTCTACATCATGACCGGCGGTGGCCCCGACGACTCGACCCGGCCGATCCTCCAGTACGTCTACCAGGCCGGATTCACCGGCTACCGGATCGGCTACGCGTCCGCCGTCTCGTACATCTTCTTCGCCCTGATCCTGATCGTCTCCCTGGTGCAGCTGCGGCTGTCCCGGCGTACACGCGAGGAGAACGCCCGATGAGCGCCCACGCCCCGGCCGACACCACGGGCCGCCGGGCCCGCTGGACCCCGGGCCGCGCCGCGATGCTGCTCGCCGCCCTCGCCCTGGTGGTGGTGTGGGTGCTGCCGCTCGCCTGGGCCGTCGCCACCTCCCTCAAGCCGGAGGGCGAGACGACGAAGACACCGCTGGAGTGGATCGGCTCGACCATCACCTTCGACGCCTACCGGCAGGTGTGGAAGTCCGGCGATCTCACCCAGTGGCTGTTCAACTCCGTCTACATCTCGGTGATGACGACCGTGCTGACCGTCGTCCTGTGCGCGATGGCGGCCTACGGCTTCTCCCGCACCGACTTCCGGGGGCGCAAAGCGCTCTACGGACTGGTGCTCGCCGGAATCATGGTGCCGCCGCAGGTGCTGATCGCCCCCCTCTTCGCCGAGATGGTCCAGCTCGGCCTCGTCGACACGTACTGGGGCGTGATCCTGCCCCAGGTCGCCGTACCCGCCATGGTGTTCATCCTGGTGAAGTTCTTCGACGGCGTGCCCCGCGAGCTGGAGGAGGCCGCCTTCGTCGACGGCGCCGGGCGCTGGCGGGTCTTCTGGACCATCGTCATGCCGCTGTCCCGGCCGGTCCTCGCGGCCGTCGCGATCTTCACGTTCATCTCCACCTGGAACAACTTCCTCTGGCCGTTCCTGGTGACCACCGACCCGGGCGGCATGACCCTCCCCGTCGGACTCGTCAACGTCCAGTCGAGCTACGGGCTCCGGTACGCCCAGATGATGGCCTCCGTCGTCATCGCGGGGCTCCCGCTGCTGATCGTCTTCGCGCTCTTCCAGCGCCAGATCGTGCGCGGCGTCGCCCACACCGGTCTGGCCGGCCAGTAACGCCGCCATGAGCGCCGTGCCCCCCATGACAGCCATGAAAGGAACCGCACGCATGACCCACCCCGCGGACCCCGCCGCCCGCTTCACCCTCGACCCGGCCTTCGCCGTCGGCGACGTCGACCCCCGGCTGTTCGGCTCGTTCGTCGAGCACCTCGGCCGCTGCGTCTACACCGGCATCTACGAGCCCGGCCACCCCACCGCCGACGAGGCCGGACTGCGCGCCGACGTGCTCGGCCTGGTCCGCGAACTGGGCGTCACCGCCGTCCGCTACCCCGGCGGCAACTTCGTCTCCGGCTACAAGTGGGAGGACTCCGTCGGCCCGGCCGACGAGCGGCCGCGCCGCCTCGACCTGGCCTGGCGCTCCACCGAGACGAACCGCTTCGGCCTCAGCGAGTACATCGCCTTCCTGAAGAAGATCGGCCCGCAGGCCGAGCCGATGATGGCCCTGAACCTGGGCACGCGCGGCGTCGCCGAGGCGCTGGAGCTCCAGGAGTACGCCAACCACCCGGCCGGCACCGAACTTTCCGAGCGCCGCATCGCGCACGGCGACAAGGACCCCTTCGGCATCCGGCTGTGGTGCCTCGGCAACGAGATGGACGGCCCCTGGCAGACCGGCCACAAAACCGCGTCCGAGTACGGGCGGCTCGCCGCCGAGACCGCGCGCGCGATGCGGCAGATCGACCGGGACGTCGAGCTGGTCGCCTGCGGCAGCTCCAGCCGGGCCATGGAGACGTTCGCCGAGTGGGAGGCGACGGTACTGACCGAGACGTACGACCTCGTCGACTACATCTCGCTGCACGCCTACTACGAGGAGCTGGACGGCGACCGGGACTCCTTCCTCGCCTCCGCCGTCGACATGGAGTCCTTCATCGAGAGCGTCGTCGCCACCTGTGACCACGTCGGCGCCCGCCTCAAGTCGTCGAAGAAGATCAACCTCTCCTTCGACGAGTGGAACGTCTGGTACATGAGGCGCTTCCAGGAGCAGGCCGACGCCGAACCGCTCGACTGGCCCGAGGCGCCTCGGCTGCTGGAGGACAACTACTCCGTCACCGACGCCGTCGTCTTCGGCTCCCTGATGATCGCGCTGCTGCGCCACGCCGACCGGGTGACGGTCGCCTGCCTCGCCCAGCTCGTCAACGTCATCGCGCCGATCATGACCGAGCCCGGCGGACCGGCCTGGAAGCAGACCACCTTCTTCCCGTTCGCACAGGCGTCCCGGTACGGGCGGGGCCGCGTGCTCGACGTACGGGTCGACTCACCCACGTACGAGACGCGCAAGTACGGCGAGGTGCCCCTGCTGCACGCCACGGCGGTACGCGGCGACGACGGCGCCGTCACCGTCTTCGCGGTCAACCGCAGCCAGAGCGAGTCGCTGCCGCTCGAAGTGGCCCTGCACGGACTGTCGCCGGCCTCGGTCGTCGAACACAGCGTGCTGGCCGACACCGACCCGGAAGCCCGCAACACCCTCGCCGAACCCGATCGCGTCACTCCGCGCGAGGCCACGGGAACGACGCTGCGGGGCGGCACGCTGAGCGCCACCCTGGAGCCGATGTCCTGGAACATGATCCGCCTGGTCTGACGGCGGGAACACCACCGGCCCGGGCCGGCTCCACGGCGAGCGCCGTGGAGCCGGCCCGGGCGTTTGCGGACCCTCTCAAGCCCTCTCAGGCGGTACGCGCGCGGGTGCGGTGCGGCGCCCAGCCGTCCTGGCCCGCCAGGTAGTCGGAGACCTGGTGGCGGGCCGCCTCGCCGGCGGGCATCTGCGGGCGCTGCGGGGTGACCGCCGCGCCGGGGCCGTGGTTGCGGTACTCGCTGAACCGGGCCTCCTGCCACGGGAACCCGCTCATGTCGGTCCACGGGGCGGACTTGACCGCCGCGGGCAGCGCCGTCTCGCGGATCAGCACCTGGCCCACGGCGTCGGGGTTCCCACTGGGGTGCCACGGCCGGCCGAGGTGGAAGGACTGGGCCGGTGCGTCGCTGACGATCCTGCTGCGGGTGATCAGGAAGCCGTACGGGTTGCCCTTCCAGGTGCTGGCCGCGGTGATGTAACCGTTGTTGGTGGCGGAACCGCGGCTCAGCGCCCTGATGACGGACCGTTCGACGACGGTCGTGGCCCGTCCGTAGATGAAGTCGACGTCACCCTCGATGTACGAGTCCCTGACGTAGACGCGCGCGGTCTCGGTGAGGACCGGGGTGTCGGTCATCAGCGTGTCCTGGTTGCCGAGGAAACCGGTGTTCTCGAAGAGCAGCCGGTCACCGGTGGTCTTCACGGCGAGCGCCTGCTCGCCGTTGATCTCGACGGCCGCCTCGTCGAAGTCGTTGGAGAAGGTCAGGTTGCGCGCGGTGAAGTCGTCGCCCTCGACGACGACGGTGGCACTGCCCCAGGACCCGACGGTCCCGCCGCCCGGCTTCGCCTCGCCCGCCGGGGTGTCGAAGACGATCAGGGTGTCGTCGCGGTGCCTGCCGGTGCCGGCGAAGGTGATGCGGTGCTGCTCCTTGCCGACGCGCACCTTCTGCCGGTACGTACCCGGCGCCAGGGACAGGGTCACCCGGCCGTCGTTGCGGGCCGGAACCGCGTCGACGGCGGCCTGCAGGGTCGGGTAGTCGCCGCTGCCGTCCGCCTTCAGGCGCAGCACGGTGTCCGTGCCGATCGACTTCTGCGGCCCCGAGAACTTCGTCACCAGCGCCGGGACGGCCGCCGCCGGGTCCAGCCGGTACGGGTAGAAGTCGCGCGGCTCGAAGGCCGTGCCCCAGGCGTCGTGACGGCCGGTGGTGTTCTCGGTGACCGACCCGCGCTGGACCAGTTCCGCCGTGGCGTCGGCCTGGTAGGGGTGCTGGACGTCCTCGTAGTAGCTGTTCTCGATGACCATCTTCGTCCTGCCGCGCGCCCAGTTCCCGTACGAGAAGACCGGGTCGCCGTCCTCCACCTGCGCGGACAGGTAGTTGTTGTAGAGGTGGGCGTAGGCGCAGTTGTCGGCGGACGGGTTGCGCTGCTTGGTGCCGCTGAACCAGTTGTGGTCGATGGTGATCTGCGTCTTGACGTTGGGTGTCCAGCCGATCCCGAACGCCTTGTTGTGGTGGTCGAAGCGGTTGTACGAGACGGTGATGTACTCACTGTCCTTGCGTACGTCGAGCAGTCCGTCACCCATGTGCGTGAAGCGGTTGTGGTCGATCCAGACGTGGTGGACGGAGTCCATCTGGATGGCGTCGAAGTCCGTCGTCTTGCCGTCCCAGTCGCCCTCGACGTAGGAGTCCCTGATGGTGAGGTTGCGGATGATGACGTTGTGGGTGCCGGGGTTCAGGTGCAGCTCGCCGTGGACGAGTTCGGCGGTGCTCCCGACGCCGACGATGGTCTTGTCGGAGGCGACGTCGATGTCCGACCCGAACGGTTCGACGGCGATCGTGCCCGCCACCCGGATGATGTAGGGCTCCTCGGCGCCCGCGTACCTGGCCAGGTCGGCCTGGTTCCTGACGGTGACGACCTTGCCGCCCCGCCCGCCGGTGGTGCCCCCGTCGAGGGACGCGAAGCCGTGCGGGGTGTCGGACCAGGCGCGGTGCGAGGACGGCGCCGGGCCGGCGGCGCCGGCGGGTGCTGCCGCCGTCGCCGTCGGGGGGAGTCCGGCCACGGCCGCGGCCAGTGCCACGAGCAGGCCGAGGACCCGGGTTCTGGATCGCTTGCTGTGAGGGTGCGTCATTGCGGCTCCTGACAGACTGTTGGGTGCATCAGTGGGTTCGGGGCGCGCCCGCTCGGCGCGTGACCAGGGACGGGACGGCCTGCGGCCGGTCGACCCGGGTGCGCAGGGCCGGGGTCCAGCCGGCGCCCTCGCGGAGCAGGTCGCCGGGGTTCGCGGCGTTGTGGGCGGCCACGAGGTCGGTCGGCCTGCCGTTGACGTGGTTGCCCTCGGCCGTGACCGGGGCGTCCTTCCACTTCTTCAGGATCTTCGCCGCGCTCACCCCCGCCGGCAGCGCGAAGGTGTTCTTCTCCGCGTACAGCTGGGACTCGAAGCCGACGCCGAAGGAGTACGCGTACCCCTTCGCCACCACGAAGTGGTTGTTGTACGCGTCGACCTTCCCGAACCGCACGCGCGGCGCGCGCTCGACGATGTTCCGGAAGAGGTTGTGGTGGAGGGTGACCCGCAGCTTGCCCCGGTCGGTGGCGCCCGCGCTGTCGCTGTTGCCGATCATCAGGGTCTTGTCGTGGTCGGCGAAGACGTTCCAGGAGACGGTGACCAGGTCGGCGCCCCTGACGACGTCCAGCTCGCCGTCGTGCTGCTGGAACAACTGGCCGTAGTAGACGGGCTGTTCACTGTCCGGGCGGCGGCCGTCGGTGAACGTGTTGTGGTCGATCCAGACGTGCGTCGAGCCGTGCACGACGAGGTTGTCGTACTCGGAGTTCCACGCGCCCCCGGCGCCGTCCGTGGGGTCCCACTGCGGGAAGCAGTCGAAGGCGTCCTCGAAGGTGAGGCCCCGGACCACGACGTTGTCGGTGTCCTTGACCTGGAGGGACCCGCCGAGCAGCCGCGCGCCGCCGCCCACGCCGACGATCGTCGTGTTCGCCGGGACGTACGCCTTGACCTGCTGGGCCTGCGCGGCGGCGGAAGCGGCGCGGGCCTCCTCCTGCGGGCCTGCGGGCGGCGCGGTGCCCCAGGTCTTCGGGTCGTACGCCGCCAGGTACGCGTCCAGGGAGTAGCCGCCGGTGGCGAAGTTCTCACAGCTCCGGCCGCCCATGCCGTCGAGCGTGCCTCTGACCTTGATCACCTTCGGGGCGTCGCCGCCGTCCTTCAGCGCGCGCTTGAGCCCCTCCCAGGTGGTGACGGTGTAGGTGTGCGCTCCGTCGGCCCCGGCGCCTCCGGTGGTACCGCCGTCGGCCGAGGCCCAGCCGTCGTGCGCGGGCAGGACGTGGGCGTCGCGCACCGGTGAGGCGTGGGCGCTCGCGCCGGGCAGGGCGACGAGTACGCCCGGCGTCACCACCGCGGCGAGCAGGGAGACGAGACGTGTACGGCGTGTCTGTGTACGGCGTGTCTGTGTTCTGCGCATCAGGACTCCTCGTGCCAGGTCAGCCAGGTCTCGGGTATGTCCGCGTCCAGGCGCCGCAGTTCGTCCGCCGCCAGCACGCCCTCCGCTGCCAGGGCGCGCGCCGTCAGCCGGGCCACCTCGACGGCGCCGCGCGGGTGGAAGTGGGTGTCGTCGGCGACACCGTCCGGATAGTTGGGGGATTCGCCCGGCTCCAGCCAGTGGAAGTGCCCCTTGCTCACCTCGGGGCCGAGCTTCTGCCACAACGCGAGCGAGAGCGCCGCGATGTCCAGCAGCGGCACCTCGTGCGCGGCCGCGAGCGCCCGCACCGCCTCCGGGTACGCGCCGTGCGTGGCCAGCGCCGTGCCGGCGGCGTCGAACCGCCGGCGCTCGACGGAGGTCAGCAGTACGGGACGCGCGCCGCGGTCCCGTGCCCCGGCGACGTACTGGAGCAGGTGCTGCTGGTAGCCGGTCCACGGCTCGGTGAGGCGGGTGGGGTCGTCGTGCTTCTGGTCGTTGTGGCCGAACTGGACGAGCAGGAGATCGCCGGGGCGGATCGCCTCCAGGACGGGCGCGAGCCGCCCCTCGTCGATGAAGCTCTTCGAACTGCGGCCGTTGACCGCGCGGTTGGCGACGGTCAGGTGCTCGTGCAGGAAGAAGGGGAGCGCCATGCCCCAGCCGGCCTCGGGCGCGGCCGTGACGTGCTTGTCGGCGGCGGTGGAGTCTCCGGCGATGAAGACCGTGCGCGCGCGGTGGGTGTGCGGGGTCACTGGTTCTGCTGCTCCCACTCGGCCTGCGCCTCGTTCAGCTCACCGGCGAGCTTGTCCAGGAACGCCTTGGGCGTGGTCTTGCCGAGCAGGACCTTCTGGAACTCGGGCTCGTTGTCGGCCTTGGTGATCGAGTTCCAGTCGGGCAGGTAGTACGGCAGCTGCACGATCTTGGTGGAGCCGTCGGTGAGGGACCGCGCCCCGAGCTTCGTCGGCTCGGACTCGTTGATCCACTCGTCCTTCGCCGCCTCGGTGTTCGCCGGGATGGCGCCCGCCGCCTCGTTCCACTTGCTGTTCGACTGATGGGACGCGGCGAACTCGATGAACTTCCACGCCGCGGCCTTGTTCTTGCTCCCCTTGAACAGACCGAGCCCGTCCACGGGGTTGGACACCTGGACCCGCACACCGCCGGGACCCGTCGGGTTCGGGATGCCGGCGAACTTGTCCTCGCCCAGCGCCTTCACGTGGTCCTGGTAGGAGCCGAGGTTGTGGCTGAGCATCCCGATGGTGCCGGAGTCCCACTGGGCGACCATCTTGGCGAAGTCGTTGTTGACGTCGGCCTCGGGCGTCGTCCTCTTGTACAGCCCGACGTACTTCTCCAGCGCCGCGACGTTCTTGGGGTCGTTGACGGTGGTCTTCTCGCCCTTCCAGAACTCGGTGATGCCGGACTGCCCGTAGATCGTGTCCAGCGCCTGGGCGACGGACCCGGCGCCGCCGCGGATCGTGTACCCGAAGGCGTTCTTGTCCGCGTCGGTCAGCTTCTCGGCCGCCGTGTAGAACGCGTCCCACGTCGTCGGCGCCTCGAGCTTCGCCTTCTCGAACAGGTCGGTCCGGTACCAGAGGGTGCCGTTGTTCGCGGATGTCGGCACGGTGTACATCTCGTCCCCGCGCCCGCCGGCCGTCCGCACCCCCTCGACCATCGACTCCACCAGCTTGCCGTCCAGCGAGGAGTCCTTGATCCGGTCCCCGACCGGCTCCAGCGCGTCCTGCGCGACGATGTTGGAGAGGTACGCGGTGCCGACACCGCCGACGTCGGGCAGGCCGCCGCCCGCTATCGCGGTGTCGTACTTCGACTGCACGTCGGTGATCGGGATCGGGACGTACTTGACCTTGATGTCCTTGTTGGCCGCTTCGAAGTCCTTGATGATCTCCTTCCAGACGGCGGTACGCGGACCGCCGTTGTTGTCCCAGAAGGTGATCTCGCCCTTGCCCGAGCCCTCGGTGCCGCTCGCGCCGCTGCCGTCGTCCCCGCAGGCCGTCGCGGTCAGCGCGAGCACCGCCGTCAGGGCGACCGCGGCAGTGGCCCGCCCCCGGGGGCGTCGGCCGGAAGAAACTCTCATGGGCTGCTCTTCTCTCTCGGTGTGCGTCATTGCGGCTCCTCGGAGATGTCGTGCGGTGGTCGGGCCCTGATCAGGCCGTGTCCAGGCCGTGCTCAGGCGTTGATACGGAAACTGCTGAAGAGGGCGGTGCCGGCGGGGCCCGCCCCGGCCGGCGCGGCGGCGAACAGGGCGAGTTGCGCCCCGACCCAGCGCCACGGCACGGCCGCGAAGACCTGGCCGGAGGGGGTGAATCCGTCCCCGGTGTCGGCGGCGAACCGGCAGCGCGCCCCGGCCGAGACCTCGATCCGCAGCCGCGCCCGCCCTCCGGGCGCCGGGCGGGCGTACTCCGCGTCCCGTTCGCGTTCGGCGACCGGTTCGGCGTACCGGTGCACCAGCTGTACGCCGCCGTCGGCGCCCCGCTCCAGGCCGATCCAGGAGAACGCGTCTCCCAGCACGGCGAACCCGGCCCTGGCCCCCGGCTCCGGGCTGTCGAGGGCCAGTTCGACCGTCGCGGTGAACTCGGGCGCGGGCAGCCGCTGCACCAGCACGTTCGGCAGCCGCCGCAGGTCGTGCGCGTCGGCCGTCCGCAGACAGGTGGCCAGCAGCCCGTCCCCGGAGTGCGGCACCGTCCACCCCGCCCGCGGGGCGGCCGTCCACTGCCACTGCCGCCCGTAACGCCCGCCGGGGAAGCTGTCGTCGGTGGCCGGGGCCGCGACCGGCTGCGGCGGCAGGTCCGGCTTCGGGTGTACGGACACGGGCTCGCCCGCGTCCCCCATCACCGGCCACCCCGCCTCGTCCCAGCGCATCGGCTGGAGGTGCACCACCCGCCCGTACGCGCCGCGCGACTGGAAGTGCAGGAACCAGTCCTCGCCGGCCCCGGTGCGCACCCAGCCGCCCTGGTGGGGGCCGTTGACCTCGGTGCGGCCCTGCTCCAGGACGACCCGCTCCTCGTACGGGCCGAAGAACTCCCGCGACCGCAGCGCCCCCTGCCAGCCGGTCTCCACGCCACCGGCCGGCGCGAAGATCCAGAACCAGCCGTCGTGGCGGTAGAGCTTCGGTCCTTCGAGGGTGAACCAGCCGGGGATCAGGTCCGCGTCGACGATCACCTCGCCCTCGTCGAGCAGGGTGCGCCCGTCCAGGCTCATCCGGTGTCCGGTCAGCCGGTTCTTCACCCCCGACCGGGACTTGGCCCAGGCGTGCACGAGGTACGCCCGGCCGCTCTCCTCGTCCCACAGCGGGCACGGGTCGATCAGGCCCTTGCCCGCCTTCACCAGGTGCGGCTCGGTCCACGGCCCGCGGATGTCCTCCGCGTTGATCTGGTGGATTCCCACGTCCGGATCGCCCCAGAAGATCCAGAACCGGCCGCCGCTGTGCCGGATGGACGGCGCCCAGACGCCACCGTCGTGCCGCGGCTCCGCGGCCTCCTGCCCCTCCTCCGCGCCCTCCGGTTGCGCCGGCCGCTCCAGCGCGTGCCCGGTCAGCGTCCAGTTGACGAGGTCGCGCGAGTGCAGCAGCGGCAGTCCCGGCACCCGGCCGAAGCTGGAGACGGTGAGGTAGTAGTCGTCACCGACCCGCACCACGTCCGGGTCGGACCAGTCACCGGCGAGCACCGGGTTGCGGTACGTGCCGTCGCCCCGGTCGGCGGTCCACGGCCGGCTCACGCGCCCACCGCCTTGCGGACGTACGCCGCCGAGGCGTCCCGGTCCAGCCGGCCGTCGGCCACCACCGTGACCACGCGGCGCACGACCGTCTCCCCGGCGGGTACGGGCAACCGGTCCGACCAGGCGAGCGCCGACCCGACGCCCGGGTACTCGGCCGTCCGTACGAACCACGGGTCGCGGCGGGTGTCCGCCGTCGCCCCCGCGAAGACCAGCGTCCAGCCGTCGCCCGCCAGGCCCAGCCAGTCGGCGGCCCGCCCGTGCACGGCGTCCTCGCCCTCCGCGGCCTCCGTGAAGGCCGTCGGCGCAGCGGCCTGCTTGGGGGCGCGCCAGAAGAAACCGCCGTACCCCGCGCCCGCCCGGCCGTTGGTGGCCGGGCTGCCGATGGACAGGTCGCCGCCCGAGGTGTTGGTGAGGGAGAAGGTGAGATCCAGCGCCCAGGCGGTGTCGTCCAGCGCGACGGCGGCGACGGTGCGCCGCTCGTGCAGCAGCTCGTCCGCGTGGTCCGTACCGGTGCGCCAGCTCAGCTCCTCCACGAAGCCGGAGCCGTCCGGGTCGCGTTGCAGCCACTCCTGGTGGAGCTGCGCGCCGTGGTTGTCGAGCTCCGTCGGGCCCCGGTCGCGTACGTAGGTGCTCCCGCCCCAGAAGTTGTGTCCCGCCACGTCCGGCACGGCGAGCCCCACCCCCAGGTGATGGACGTGGTCGTCGGGCATCTCCTCGGTGACCGCCGCGCCGCCCAGTGTCGACAGGGGGTGCAGGTACGGGCGCGGCGCGAGCCGGGCGCCGAGCGCGGGCCGGTAGGTGTAGCGGCCGACGGGACGTCCCGAACAGCGCAGTGTCAGTGTCGGGTTCACGGTGTGCTCGCTTCGGTGGAGCGCGCCCAGGGGGCGCCCAGCTCGGAGAAGAGGGTCAGGGTCTCGGCGCTCGCGGCGACCACGCGGTCCACCCCGGTGACGATCCGGCGCGGCGCCCGCTCACCGGGCGCGGTCCGCCAGGCGGACGCGGGCAGCGCGAGGGGGTCGGGAGCGAGCCGGATCGCCTCGACGACCCGCATGAAGGCACCGGTCAGCTCCGGAGGCACGAGGAGCGGCGCGTCCTGGGTCAGGTGGCGGGCCAGGTTCTCCAGCAGGTCGGTCCTGCCGTACACGGACTCCTCGGGACCACGCCCGGCGCGCTGCACCAGCACGCGGTCCTCCTTGTACCAGAAGGTGATCCGGCCCAGTTCGCCGTGGGCGACGACGTACGGCTCGCCCGGCTCCTCGGCGCAGAGCGTCGCGGCCACCGTGACCGGGATCCCGCGCGCCGTCGTGATCCGTACGCAGGAGGTGTCGTCCGACTCGATGTCGTTGGCCCGCAGCAGCTCGGACTCGATGCCCGCCACGTCCTCGGCCCGCGGGCTCCCGGCCACCGCGAGGGCGGTGGCGACGGCGTGCGCCAGCGGATTGGTCAGCGCGCCGTCCACCACGTCGGTCCCGCCCAGCCGGCGGCGCCCCGACCACGGGGCCCGGGTGAAGTACGCGGTGTCCCGTACCCACGCCCCGGCGGCGCCGACGCCCAGCAGCTCGCCGATCGCGCCCCCGTCGATCAGCGACCGGATCGCGGGCAGGGCGTGCGAGCCCAGGGACTGGAAGCCGATCTGGCAGCGGGTGCCGGCCGCCCGCACCCCGTGCGCCATGCGCTCGAACTCCGCGTACGACGGCGCGGGTGGCTTCTCGAGCAGCAGGTGCACCCCGCGCGAGGCCGCCGCCAGCGCCAGGTCGGTGTGGGTCTGGATGGGCGTACAGACGATCGCGACCCGGGCGCCGGTGGAGTCCAGCAGCCCGCCGAAGTCGGCGGACTGCTCGGGCGTACCGAAGCCGTCCAGCTCTTCGGCGTCCAGCGGCTTCAGCTCGCAGATCCCGGCGAGCCGGACCAGGCCCAGCGCTTCGAGGCGGCGGATGTTGTGCAGGTGCCAGCGGCCGTGACCGCGTGCGCCGGCGAGTACGACGGGCAGGGGCACGGGGAGGGGCAGGGGGCTCATCCCTTCACCGCCCCGGCGCTGAAGCCGGTGATCAGCCACTTCTGGATGAAGGCGAAGACGATCACGACCGGAACCGCGGCGATGACGCCGCCCGCGGCCAGTGCTCCGAGATCCACGCTGTCCGCTCCTATCAGGGTGTTGAGGCCGACCGGAATGGTCTGCTTGTCCTGCTCGCTGAGGAACATCAGGGCGAACAGGAAGTGGTTCCAGCTGTGGACGAAGGCGAAGGAGCCGACGGCGATCAGGCCGGGCCGCAGCAGGGGCAGCACCACCGCGCAGAAGGCCCGGAAGCGCGAACAGCCGTCCACCCAGGCGGCCTCCTCCAGCGTGACCGGCACGTTCTTGATGAATCCGCTGATCAGGATGATCGACAGCGGCAGCTGGAAGACCGTCTCCGCGATGATCACGCTCCCCAGGGAGTTGATCATCTGGAGGTTCTTGAAGATCTCGAAGAGCGGTACGAGCATCAGCGCGCCCGGGATGAACTGCGAGCACAGCAGGGCCAGCATGAAGCCGTTCTTGATCCGGAACTCGAACCGGGCCAGGGCGTAGCCGCCGGCCAGCGCGATCCCCGTCGTCATGACCAGGGTGGCCACCCCGACGATCATGCTGTTCTCGAAGAACATCCCGAAGCTGCGCTCGGTCCAGACCTTCTCGAAGTGCTCGAACGTGATCGGCCACGGCACCAGCGAGGTGGAGCCCGCGGGCCGTACCGCGAACAGCAGCATCCAGTAGAACGGGACGAGCGTGAAGAGGAGGTAGAGGGCGAGCGGCAGGTAGATCTGCCAGCGCGGTACGTCGTCGAAGGCGCGCTCGCGCCGGTTCCTGCGGCGCGCGCCGCGGCCCGGTGGTGCGGGGGCGTCGGTGGCGGAGTCCGGGGCCGCGGGGGAGCGGGGGTCCTTCTCCGCGAGTGCTGCGGTCACTTGGTGTCGCCTCCGAACTTGCTCAGGCGCAGATAGAGGATCGAGCAGAAGAGGAGGATCACGAAGGCGACCGTGGTCAGCGCGGAGGCGTAGCCGAAGTCGTGGCCCTCGATGCCGGTGTTGGCGACGTACAGCGGGAGCGTGGTGGTGACGCCGGCCGGTCCGCCGCCGGTGAGGGTGTAGAGCAGGTCGACGTTGTTGAACTCCCACACGCCGCGCAGCAGCGTGGCGAGGACGATCGCGTCCCTGAGGTGCGGCAGCGTGATGTGGAAGAACTGCCGCATCCGGCCGGCACCGTCGACGGAGGCCGCCTCGTACAGCTCCTTCGGGACGGACTGGAGGTCGGCGAGAATGAGGATCGCGAAGAAGGGGACACCGCGCCAGAGTTCGGCGAGGACGGCGGCCCAGAAGACGGTGCCCGTGTCGGAGAGCACCGAGGTGCCGTACGAGCCGATGCCCGCGTCCGCCAGGTAGCGGCTGACGCCGGTGGACGGGTTGTAGAGCAGCATCCAGATGGTGGTGGTCAGCACGCCCGACACGGCCCAGGGCGAGAAGACCATCGCGCGGGCGATACCGCGTCCGACGAAGGTCTGGTTGACCAGCAGGGCGAGGACGAGTCCGAGGGCGAGCTGGAGGCTCACCTGGACGACGACCCAGCGGGCGCTGAAGCCGAGGGTGGTCCAGAACTGCGGATCGTCGGTGAAGATCCGGGTGAAGTTGTCGAAGCCCGCGAAGCCGTTGCGCCACGGCTTGGTGACGTTGTAGTTCTGCAGGCTGTAGTAGAAGACGCTGATGACCGGATAGGCGATGAAGCCCAGCATCAGCAGCCCGGCGGGCGCGATGAGCAGATACGGGAGCCGGCGGGGTGGTGCCCCCACGCGGCGCCCCGGCGCCCTGGGCTTGTCGGCCACGGCTGAGGCTGAGGCCATGACTGCTTCTCCGTTCTCAAGTCATAAGTGCGGGTGGTGAAGCGCTTTCCGGATGTCGTTCGAGATACCGGCCATCGCTGGACAGGACGGTGCGGTGCGGGACGGTGCGGTGCGGGCAGCGCGGGCGGACGGCTCAGCCCGCGTACGGATCGGGAACCTCTCCCGGCCGGGAGAGGAAAGCGAAGTCGCAGCCGGTGTCGGCCTGGGTGATCTGTTCGCTGTACAGCGCCCCGTAGCCGCGCTCGTACTTCGCGGGCGGCGGGCTCCACTCGCCCCTGCGCCGCTCCAGTTCCTCGTCCGTCACTTCGAGCCGCAGCGACCGGGCCGCGACGTCGAGGGTGATCGAGTCCCCGGTCCGTACGAGCGCGAGCGGCCCGCCCACGTAGGACTCCGGGGCGACGTGCAGCACGCAGGTGCCGTAACTCGTGCCGCTCATCCGGGCGTCGGAGATCCGCACCATGTCCCGGACCCCCTCCTTGAGGAGGTGGTCGGGGATCGGCAGCATCCCGTACTCGGGCATCCCGGGACCGCCCTTGGGGCCGGCGTTGCGCAGCACGAGCACGGTGTCGGCGGTGATGCCGAGCGACGGGTCGTTGATGGTGCGCTGCATGGTCCTGTAGTCGTCGAAGACGACCGCGGGGCCGGTGTGGCGGAGCAGGTGCGGTTCGGCGGCGATGTGCTTGATGACCGCGCCGTCCGGACACAGGTTGCCGCGCAGTACCGCGACCCCGCCCTCCTCGGCGAGCGGCCTGGAACGTGGCCTGATCACCTCGGGGTTGTGCACCAGCGCGCCCGCCAGCTGCTCGCGCAGCGAGTCGTGCGCCACGGTCGGCCGGTCCAGGTGGAGCACGTCCGTGAGCTGCGCCAGGAAGGCCGGAAGCCCGCCCGCGAAGTGGAAGTCCTCCATCAGGTACTGGCCGCCCGGCCGCAGGTTCGCGAGCACCGGCACGGTCCGCGCGATCCGGTCGAAGTCGTCGAGCGTGAGCGGCACCTGGGAGCGCCCCGCCATCGCGATCAGATGGATCACGGCGTTCGTCGAACCGCCCAGCGCCAGCACGGTCGCGACCGCGTCCTCGTACGCGTCGCGGGTCAGGATCCGCGACAGCTTCAGATCGCGGTGCACGAGCTCGACGATCCGGCGGCCCGAGGCCGCCGCCATCCGGTCGTGCCCGGAGTCCACGGCCGGTACGGAGGACGCGCCGGGCAGGGTGACGCCCAGCGCCTCGGCCGCGGCGGTCAGCGTCGAGGCAGTGCCCATGGTCATGCAGGTGCCGGGGGAGCGGGCGAGCCCGTTCTCCAGCTCGGCCATCTCGGTGTCGCCGATCAGCCCGGCCCGCTTGTCGTCCCAGTACTTCCACATGTCCGTACCGGAGCCGAGCACCTCGTTGCGCCAGTGGCCCGGCAGCATGGGCCCGCGGGGACGAAGACGGCCGGCAGGTCGACGGACGCGGCGCCCATCAGCAGCGCGGGCGTGGACTTGTCGCAGCCGCCGAGCAGCACGGCGCCGTCGACGGGGTAGGAGCGCAGCAGCTCCTCCGTCTCCATCGCGAGCATGTTCCGGTAGAGCATCGGGGTCGGCTTCTGGAAGGTCTCGGAGAGAGTGGAGACCGGGAATTCGAGCGGGAAGCCCCCGCCTGCCACACCCCGCGCTTCACCGCCTGCGCCCGGTCCCGGAGATGGACGTGGCACGGGTTGATGTCGGACCAGGTGTTGAGGACCGCGATGACCGGCTTGCCCAGGTGCTCCTCGGGGAGGTAGCCGAGCTGGCGGGTGCGGGCGCGGTGACTGAACGAGCGGAGCCCGTCCGTCCCGTACCACTGATGGCTGCGCAGCTCCTCCGGCGCCCTGTCGCTCATACGGCCCACCCCGCCACGAGCTCCGCGATCTCGGCGCGCCGGTCCTCGGGCAGGACCCGGCTGGGTGCGCGCACCTCGCGCCGGCACAGGCCGAGGGAGGCCAGGGCCTCCTTCACCACGGTGACGTTGTCGGCGGACTGCCGGGCCGCCCGCAGCTCCTCGAAGGGGCGGATCTGCTCCCAGGTCTTCATGGCGGCCGGATAGTCGCCCGCGCGCAGCGCGTCGAGCATGCCCAGCGACACGGACGGGGCGACATTGACCAGGCCCGAGGTGAACCCGGTGGCGCCGACCGCGAAGTAGGGAACGGCGTACAGCTCGGCGAGCCCGGCGATCCAGACGAAACGGTCCAGGCCCGCGTCCCGCGAGAAGGCGGCGAAGCGCGCCGTGTCCGGCACGGCGTACTTCACGCCGATGACGTTCGGACAGGCTTCGCCGAGCGCGGCGAGGCTCTCCGCGCTCAGTTGCGGATCACGGACGTACGGCACGACCCCGAGCCCGGGGACGGCGTCGGCGATGGCGCGGTGGTAGTCGGTCCAGCCGTCGTGCGAGATGTACGGATGGACGGGCTGGTGCACCATCAGCATCTCGGCGCCCGCGTCCCGGGCGTGCTCGGCGGCGGCGACGGCGGTCGGCACGTCGTGCCCGACACCGACGAGGACCATGGCCCGGCCGCGCGCCTCCTCGATGGTCAGCTCGGTGACGGCGCGGCGCTCCTGCGGGGACAGCGCGTAGAACTCGCCCGTGTTCCCGTTCGGCGTCAGGGTCCGTACGCCCCCGTCCAGCAGCCGGCCGAGCAGGGCGCGGTGGGCGGCGGTGTCCAGGGAGTCGTCGGCGGCGAACGGGGTCACCGGGATCGCCACCACATCGGCGAGGGCGCTCCGCAGGGCGGAGAAGTCTGCGCTGGTCATATGGGGTCCCCTTCCGGGAAGGCTCGCTGGACGAAGTCGGCGATGTGGGCGTGCAGGGCGCGGGCGGCGCCCGGGGCGTCGCCGTCGAGCGCGAGCCGCAGAATCTCCATGTGCTCACGCGCCTCCTGCTCCCAGGACGGGACGGCGGCCCAGGCGACGGCCGAGACGAGGGCTGCCTGGTCGCGCACCTCGTCCAGCATCCTGGCGAGCAGCGGGTTCCCGCACGGCAGGTAGAGCGCGCGGTGGAACTCCCGGTTGGCCAGCGAGCGTTCGGCCCGGTCGGTGGCCTCGGCGGCCCTGACGAGCGCCTCGCGGGCCGCTTCCAGGGAGGCCTGCGAGGCGATGGTGCGGCGCAGCGCCTCCGGTTCGAGCAGCAGTCGTACGTCGTACACCTCACGCGCCATGGCCGCGTCGACGGTCCGCACGGTGACGCCCTTGTACTGGTTCATCACGACGAGCCCGGTGCCGGCCAGGGTCTTGAGCGCCTCGCGCACCGGGGTCTTGGACACCCCGAACTGAGCGGCCAGTTCGGTCTCGACCAGGGCTTGCCCGGGACTGAGGCCGCCGGTGAGGATGGCGTGTTTGATCCCCTCCAGCACGTACTGCGTGCGGGAGGGGATCGGGCTCGGAGCGAAAGCCATGGGCACTCACATATCTCGTGTATCGCGTCTCATATATGACGTACGAAGTACGACGCGATGAAGCTAAGCCCGCAGCCATGTGCCGTCAATGTTTCGCGCAAAAGAACTTCCGCGCCGGGCCGGTGAGTTGCCTCAGCGGGCGTACGCGTCCAGCAACCGGTCGTACTCCGCCTTCGTCACCGGCAGTACCGTGCCGTGCCGGGGACTGGTCGGCAGCTCGAAGTTCTCGGGCACCGTCCACCTGCCCGAGTCGAGGTCGGTGGTCTCGAAGGGGATGTAGCCGCGGCCGCCGAACTCGTCGATGAACAGGTACCACTTCTCCTCGGTGTTGGACTTGAAGACCGTCGGCCCCTCGCCGCGCGCGATCGCGCCCTTGCCGATACAGTCGGCGACGAAGCCGTACGACGTGGAGCGCAGGTCGTCGGACTTCTCGGCGGTGATGAACTTGGAGCACGGAGTGGTGGAGGAGTTGTTCCGCTCGTCCTTGGTGAAGCGGTAGTAGCTGCCGTCGTGGCGGATCACCGTCGAGTCGATGACGGAGTAGCCGGGGTCGTGCCACACCTCGGGCTCGCTGAAGGTGTGGAAGTCGCGCGTCGTGGCGTACAGCATCTTGTTGTACGTGGTGCCGGTGTGGCCCGGGTCGTCGGCGGCGTACACCTTGGACGCCCAGAAGACGACGTACGAACCGAGCTTCTCGTCGTAGTACGCCTCCGGCGCCCAGGTGTTGCCCGCGGTGTCGGGGGAGACCTTCACCAGGCGCTGGTCGGTCCAGTGGACGAGGTCGGTGGACTCCCACACCATGACGGACTTGCTGCCGGTGCGCTGCACCTGGTCCCAGCTGCCGCCGCTGCCGCCGTGCATCCGCAGGTCGGTGGCTATCTGGTAGAACTTGTCGCCCTCGGGGGAGCGGATGACGAACGGGTCGCGCAGCCCCTTGGTGCCGAGCGTGGACGTGAGGACCGGCCTGCCGCCGTTCAGCTCCTGCCAGTGCAGGGGGTCGTTGCCCCGGCTGAGCGCCATCCGGACCTGCTCGCCGTCGGACGTTCCCTCACCGGTGAAGTAGCTGAAGGCGTAGCCGGTGTACTTCCGCTTCTTCGGCAGTGCGGGAACGGTGGCCGTGAACGTGCGGCGCGTCCGGGCCTCGCCGCGGGTGACGGTCGCGGTGAGCTCCACGGCGCGGGGGCCCTTGCCGTGCTTGGGCCGGTGCACGAGACCGGTGGCGTCGATGACGGAGGGCTCGTCGGAGGCCCAGCGGACGGCCGTGCGGTGGGAGCCCGCGGTGGGCAGGGTGAGATTTCCGCGTACGTCGTCGAGGTTGTGGACGGTGAGTTCCCGGGCGGCCAGGGCGGTGGCCGCGGTGTCGTCGCCGGGTGCCGGCCCCGCGTGGGCGAGGCCGCTCCCCGGTACGGCCAGCAGGCCGACGAGCAGGGACAGCAGGGGCAACAGGATGCGTGGGCGCAAGGGCGCGGGTCCTTTCGGGGGTGCCGTGAGCGGCGGCTTCGGGCTCGTCGGGGCCCCGGACGAAGCCCGGGGAGTTCGGGGACACGCCCGAAGGGAGGTCGGAGGTCCGGGACTCGCCCCGGTCCGGGAAGGGGCGGGCAGGAGGGAAGAGCCCCGCAGGGCGCAACGCCCTGACGGTGCCGGACGCTAACCCCCCGCCCGACACGCCGACAAGGGCCCCGGGCGGAATCCGTTCGAAATCAAGCGCGGCGTTCGGGTGGTCGGACGGAAAAACCCTTCGGTCGCGCTCCAAGGGGGCTGGTGTGCGCGCCCGCTGCCGATTACCGTCTCCGCTGCACAGGATTTCGTACGTCGTTCGACATGTCGAACATTTCCCTGAGGAGGGCTCCGTGAGCCGCGATCACATACCGGCCACCCGCCGAGGAGTGCTGAAGGGCGCCCTCGCACTGGGCGCCGTCGCCGCCGTTCCCGCCGTCGCGACCCCCGCCCACGCCGTCGCCGCCCCCGCCAACCCCCTGGTCCGCCACCGCGCCGACCCGCACATCCACCGCCACACCGACCGCCGTTACTACTTCACCGCCACCTCGCCCGAGTACGACCGGATCATCCTGCGCCGCTCCCGCACCCTCGCCGGTCTGGCGACGGCCGAGGAGTCCGTCATCTGGCGCCGGCACACCACCGGTGACATGGCGGCGCACATCTGGGCGCCCGAGATCCACCACATCGACGGGGCCTGGTACATCTACTTCGCCGCCGCGCCCGCCGACGACGTCTGGAAGATCCGCATCTGGGTCCTGGAGAACCGGAACGCCGATCCCTTCGAGGGGACCTGGACCGAGAAGGGGCAGCTCACCACCGCCTGGGAAACCTTCTCGCTCGACGCCACCACCTTCACCCACCGGGGCAGCCGCTACCTCGCCTGGGCGCAGCACGAGCCCGGAATCGACCACAACACGGGCGTCTTCCTCTCCCGGATGGCGAACCCGTGGACCCTCACGGGACCCCAGGTGCGCCTGACCACGCCCGAGTACGACTGGGAGCGCATCGGGTTCAAGGTCAACGAGGGGCCCGCGGTGATCCGGCGCAACGGCCGCCTCTTCATGACGTACTCGGCGAGCGCGACCGACGCGAACTACTGCATGGGCCTGCTCACCGCCGACGAGGACGCCGACCTGCTCGCCCCCGGTGCCTGGGCGAAGTCGCCGGTGCCGGTCTTCACCAGCAACGACACGACCCGCCAGTACGGCCCGGGGCACAACTCCTTCACCGTCGCCGAGGACGGCCGTACCGACGTCCTCGTCTACCACGCCCGGCAGTACAAGGAGATCAGCGGCGACCCGCTGCACGACCCCAACCGGCACACCCGCATCCAGCGTCTGCGCTGGAAGCCGGACGGCACCCCGGACTTCGGCGTCCCCGTCGCGGACGGGCCGGTCAGGCTCGTCGGCAAGGGACGCCCCTGACACGCCGGCGCCACTCTCCCGCCCGCGTCCGCGGCTCCGCCGCCGACGCGGGCGCAGTGCTGGGCCGTGCGCCCGGCAGCTGATTCACCGACCTCCTGCGCAAACCGTTGACGGGCCCGGCGGGCACTCGTACATTGCCCCGGCAAGCGCTTTCCTAAAACGATTCAATCGCCAGCCGAAGGGGTGAACCATGCGCACAACCAGGCATGTCGAGAGGCGTACCTTCCTGAAGGCGGCCGGCGCCTCACTGGCGACCGTGGGGCTGACCGCCGCGGGGTGCGGGGGCGGCAGCGGCTCCTCCGGTGGCGGCCCCGTCACCATCAGGTATGCCTGGTGGGGCGCCGACGACCGCGCCAAGAAGATCAACGAGTCGATCGCCCTCTTCGAGAAGAAGCACCCGAAGATCAAGGTCAAGACGGACTTCCAGCCCTACGTCGACTTCTGGAAGAAGTTCAACACGCAGGCGGCGGGCGGGAACCCGCCGGACGTCATCCAGAACGCGGTGACCTTCCTGCGCAAGTACGCCGCCCGCAACGTGCTCCTCGACCTGAACCCCCAGGTCGAGGCGGGCAACCTCAGCACCGACAACTTCCGCGCCGGCCTGGAGAAGTTCGCCGAGATCGACGGCAAGCTGCTCGGCCTGCCGGTCGGCTCGAACTCGATGGGCTACATCATCGACGAGAAGGTCTACGAGAAGGCCGGTGTCACGCCCGAGTTCGGCTGGACCTGGGACGAGTGGTACGCCGGCCTGCAGAAGATCAAGAGCAGGACCGGCGTCCCCGGCGACTCGGGACCGCACTCGATCATGTACTACTACGACCTGAAGCTGCGGCAGCAGGGCAAGGCGTTCTTCACCGAGGACGGACTCGGCTTCCAGGAGAGCGACCTCGAAGCCGAGTGGACCGAAGCAATGAAACGAATCAGGTCCGGCGTCTACAGCGACGCCAAGAGGGTCGAGCAGATCAAGCCCAAGGCCGCGACCGCCGGTGGACTTTCGGCGGGCGAGTTCACCTGGGACAACTTCACCGTCCGCTACGCCGCCGAGGGGAAGAGCTCGTACGGCATCGCGCCCATCCCGACGACCGACGGCAAGAAGACGGGCCAGTACCTCGGCTCCCTGATGCTCAGCGGCACCGCCCGCACCAAGCACCCCAAGGAAGTGGCCACCTTCATCAACTTCATGGTCCACGACCCGGAGGTGGGCCGGATCATGGGTTACGACCGCGGAGTGCTCTCCACCACCGAGCAGTTCGAGGCGTTCGAGCCCACCGACAAGGTGAGCAAGCAGATCTCGGAGTACGAGACGAAGATCGCCGGAACGGGCGTGCTCGAACCCATCACCCCGCACCCCGCCGGCGCCGACGTCATCGAGGCGGCCTTCCTGCGCCTCGCCACCGAGATGAGCCTCGACAAGGCGTCACCGGGCGAGGCGGTCGACAAGTTCTTCACGGAGGCGAAGACGGCCTTCACCGCGAACGCCTGATGGGGCGGACAGTGACGCACACCGGACACGCCCCGCCGCCGGCGGCCGCCCGCGCCGAGCCCCCGCCCGGTGCCGGGCGGGGCGGCACGGAGCGCCCCGCCGAACTGCGGCGCAGCAACCGCCGCGAGAACCTGGCCGGCTACCTCTTCATGTCGCCCTGGATCGCCGGCTTCCTGCTCCTCACGGCGGGCCCCATGGCCGCCTCGCTCTACTTCGCCTTCACCGACTACAACCTCTTCGACGCACCCCGGTGGATCGGCCTCCAGAACTTCAGCGACATGTTCGCCGACCCCCGCTGGCAGAAGTCGGTCGAGGTCACGGTCAAGTACGTCGTCATCGGTACGCCGCTGAAACTCGCCGCCGCGCTCGGCGTCGCCCTGCTGCTCGCCCAGAGCCGCCGGGGCCAGGCCTTCTACCGGGCCGCGTTCTACGCCCCGTCGCTGATCGGCGCGAGCGTCTCCGTCGCCGTCGTGTGGCGGGCGCTCTTCACCGACGACGCCGTGGTCGACCGTACGCAGCAGCTCTTCGGCATGGACGCCGGCGGCTGGGTCGGCGACCCCGACATGATCCTGTACGCCCTGGTCGCGCTCACCGTCTGGCAGTTCGGCGCGCCCATGGTCATCTTCCTGGCCGGGCTGAAGCAGGTGCCGCGCGAGCTGTACGAAGCGGCCGAGATGGACGGCGCCGGCCCCTGGCGCCGGTTCTGGAACATCACCCTGCCGATGATCTCCCCGGTGCTCTTCTTCAACGTCCTGCTGGAAACCATCCACTCCTTCCAGATCTTCGGCTCCGCGTACATCCTCGGCGGCCAGGGCAACCCCTGCGGGCCCGCCGACGCCACGCTCGTCTACACCTGCTACCTCTACCAGCAGGGCTTCGAGAACAGCCGGATGGGCTTCGCCTCCGCCATGGCCTGGATGCTGCTGATAGCGGTCGGCCTGGTGACGGCGGTGCTGTTCTGGTCGCAGAAGCGCTGGGTGCACTACGAGGAGAACGCCCGGTGACCCTTACTCTCGACCCCACCTCGTCAGGCCGGCGCAGCCACGCCGGATCACTCGGCTGGCACCTGGGCGCACTGGCGGTACTCGCCGTCGTGCTCTACCCGGTGGTCTGGGTGCTCGGCGGGTCCTTCAAGCCCGGCAACGAGATCATCGGCAGCCTCGACCTGCTGCCGACCGATCCGATCGTGGCCAACTACACGCGGCTCACCGAAGGCATCGCGGGCATCCCCATCTCCACTTTCTTCGTCAACTCCACCATCCTGGCCGTGGGTTCGGTCGGCGGAGTGGTGATCTCCTGCTCGCTGGCCGCCTACGCCTTCACCAGGATCAGGTTCGCGGGGCGCAACCTCCTCTTCACCCTGATGATCGGCACGCTGCTGCTGCCGTACCACGTCCTGATGATCCCGCAGTACGTGCTGTTCCAGAAGCTGGAACTGATCAACACGATGGTCCCGCTGCTGCTCGGCAAGTACCTCGCCGTCGACGCCTTCTTCGTCTTCCTCATGGTGCAGTTCATGCGTGCCCTGCCCAAGGAGCTGGACGAGGCGGCGCGCCTGGACGGCTGCGGACACTTCCGGATCTACTGGTCGATCGTGCTGCCCCTGTGCCGCCCCGCCCTGATCACCAGCGCGATCTTCACCTTCATCAACGCCTGGAACGACTTCATGGGCCCGCTGCTCTATCTCAACGAGCCCGAGAAGTACACCGTCTCGCTGGGGCTGAAGATGTTCGTCGACCAGGACGCGGTCGCCGACTACGGCGGCATGATCGCCATGTCGCTGGTGGCACTGCTGCCCGTGCTGGCGTTCTTCCTCGCCTTCCAGCGCTACCTCATCGACGGCATGGCCACCTCCGGCCTGAAGGGCTGAGCGGCCGTGTCCCGCTTCCAGGAGCGTTTCGGGGTCTTCGCCGAGTGCCTGCTCACCGGCGTGTGGATCGCACTCGCCTCGCTCCCGCTGGTGACGTGGCCCGCGGCGCTCGCCGCCGGGGCGCGGCACCTGCGCCGCCATCTGGCCGGCGAGGAGAGCGCCGGATGGCGGGAGTTCGCCGCCGACTTCCGTCTCGCGGCCCGCCGGGGCTGGGCCGTGGGCCTGGCCGGCTGGGCGGTGGCCTGGCTGCTGTGGCTGGACCTCGCGGCGGTACGGGCGGGCCTGCCCGGCGGCCCCCTCGTCGGCACGGTCGGCATCCTCGCCTTCATCGGCTGCGCGGTGGCGGTGCTGCGGGCGGCCGCCGACTGGCGGCCGTCGGCCTCCTGGCGCGTCCTGCTGGGGGCGGCGGGCCGGCGTACGGTCCTCGACCCCGCCGGATCGCTCCTGATCGTCGGCGGATTCGCGGTGGTCGCCGCCTCCGCCTGGTTCGTGGCGCCGCTGGCCGTGCCGGTGACCGGCGCCGTCACGGCGGCGGCCGTCGCCGTGGAGCAGCGGTACGCGACCCGCTGAGGCCGCCGCCTCCCTCACCCCACCACGCCTCACACCACGCTTCCCCCAACGGAAGGGCACAACGATGTCTCCGATCCCCCGCAGGTCCCTCCTCAAGGCGGCGGCGGTCGCCGGCGCCGCCGCCCAGTTCAGCTGGGCCCTGGGCACCGCCGACGCCCAGGCCGCGCCCCGGGCCGACGCCGCCGACACGGACCCGGTGACCCTGAAGTGGCTGGAGGACACCGGCCTGGGAGCCGCCCCCGGCGCCACCCTCGGAGTGCCGTGGCCCAAGGGCGCGTACGACAAGGACCAGACGTTCGCGCTCACCACCGCCGAGGGCAAGGACGTCCCCGTCCAGTCCTGGCCGCTCGCCCACTGGCCCGACGGCTCGCTGAAGTGGACCGCGCACGCCGTCGGCCCCGAGGCGACCGCCGCCGCGTTCACGCTCAGCGCCGGGACGCCGGCCGCGCCCGCCCGCAAGGTCACGGTCTCCGCCGGCGGCGGCACGATCGACGTGTCCACGGGCGTCATCACCGCGAAGATCGGCAAGAGCGGTTCGACCCTGGTGAAGTCCGTCCGCCGTGGCGCCACCGAGATCGCCGGGGACGGACGGCTCGTCCTCCTCAGACAGGGCGAGATCGAGGACGGCGACCAGGGGAGCACGAAGTACGAACGCTTCGAGAGCGCCATCTCCAGGACCGAGGTGGAGCAGGACGGGCCCGTCCGCGCCGTCGTCCGTATCGACGGCAGGCACCGCCGCGGAAACCGCAGCTGGCTGCCGTTCTCCGTACGGCTCTACTTCTACGCGGGCGCCGAGTCGTTCCGCATGGTGCACACCATCACGTACGACGGCACCCAGGAGCCCGGCAGGGCGAGCGGCGACTTCATCCGCGGCCTCGGCGTCCGCTTCACCGTGCCGATGCGCGACGAGGCGTACGACCGCCACATCCGGATCGGCGGCGACGGCACGGGCCTGCTGCGCGAAGCCGTCAAGGGCATCACGGGCCTGCGCCGCGACCCAGGAGCCGCCGTCCAGGCCGCGCAGTTCGAGGGGAAGAAGCTGCCCGACCCGGCCACCTGGGACCAGCGCGTCACCAGCCGCCTCCACCTCATCCCCACCTGGGGCGACTACACCCTCAGCCAGCTCTCCGCCGACGGCTTCACCCTGCGCAAGCGCACCAAGGAAGGTCACGGCTGGATCCCGGCCGGCGGCGGACGCCGCGCTTCCGGCTTCGGTTACGTCGGCGGGGCGAGCGGCGGGCTCTCCTTCGGGCTGCGCGACTTCTGGGAGAAGCACCCGGCCGGACTCGACATCCGCGGCGCGCACACCGACGAGGCCGAGGTCACGCTCTGGCTCTGGTCGCCCGAGGCCCCGCCCATGGACCTGCGCTTCTACCACGACGGCCTCGGCCAGGACACCTACGCCGAACAGCTCGAAGGCCTCAACATCACCTACGAGGACTACGAGCCCGGCTTCGGCACCCCGTACGGCATCGCCCGCACCAGCGAACTCCTCTTCTGGGCCCACGGTTCCACACCGGACGCCGCCGCGCTGGCGCAGGAGGTGACGGCCGTCCGCACCCCGCCCCAGCTCGCCGCCCCGCCCAAGCAGCTGATCAAGGCCAAGGTCTTCGGCGGCCTGTTCTCCGAGCCCGACCGGTCCGTGCCCGCCAAGGCGAAGATCGAGGACCACCTGGACTTCCTCTTCACCTACTACAAGGACCAGGTCGAGATGCGGCGCTGGTACGGCTTCTGGGACTACGGCGACGTCATGCACAGCTACGACCCGGCCCGCCACCAGTGGCGCTACGACGTCGGCGGCTACGCCTGGGACAACTCCGAGCTCTCGCCCGACCTCTGGCTCTGGTACGCCTACCTGCGCTCCGGCCGCGCCGACATCTTCCGCTTCGCCGAGGCCATGACCCGCCACACCGGCGAGGTCGACGTCTACCACCTCGGCACCTGGGCGGGCCTCGGCACCCGGCACGGCATCCAGCACTACGCGGACAGCGCCAAGCAGCAGCGCATCGCCAACACCACCTACCGCCGCTTCTACTACTTCCTCACCGCCGACGAACGCACCGGCGACCTCATGCACGCCAACGTCGACTCCGACGAGACCTTCCTCGCCCTCGACCCGATCCGCAAGATCCGCACCGAGCCGTACACCCCCGACCGGCACGCCCTGTCCGTCGGCTTCGGCACCGACTGGAGCGGACTGGTCTCGGCCTGGCTCACCGAGTGGGAACGCGGCGGCCCCAAGGCGGCGAAGGCCAAGGCCCGGGTGCTGTCCACCATGGAGACGATCGCCGCCCAGCCCAACGGCTTCGTCCAGGGCAGCGGCCTGTACGACCTCGACACCGGCCGGTTCGCCGTCGCGAAGGAGGCCAAGGTCGAGGTCTCGCACCTGTCGGCGGTCTTCGGACTGAACGAGCTGTGCGCCGAGCTGATCCACCTCGTCGACATGCCGGAGTTCAAGGAGGCGTACCTCGACTACTGCCGCTACTTCAACGCCACCAAGGCCGAACAGGCCGCGCGCTACGGCAAGAACTTCGGCTCGCTGATCCTCTTCCAGGGACACTCGCGGCTCGACGCGTACGCGGCGGTGCAGAGCGGCGACGAGAAGCTGGCCAGGCGCGCCTGGGAGAAGTTCTACAACAGCGACGGCTACAAGGAGTCGTCGCCGTGGGCCACGGAGAAGGTGAGCGGGCCGGTCACGCTCGTGCCGGGCAGCGAGGCGAACTGGGTCTACACCAACGACACCGCGCTGTACGGCCTCGCCGCCATCGAGAACCTGGCGCTGATCGGTGACCGGATGCCGTAGGCCGTACGACCGGGCGCCGCAGGCCGTACACAGCAGGCCGGTGCCGGACGCCGCAGGCCCCGCCGGGCCCGCCGTCGTCCGGCACCGGTGCGGCAAGGGGATCGCCCGGTCCGTCTCCACCCGCCTCGGCGCCCGGGAGCCGGACCGGACCCGGCCCTGTCCGCCGCGGCCGAGGACGCCGGCAGCCACCTCTTCGCGTCCACGGCACCGCGCCGGCCACGAAGGCGCCGCTCGACGGCCGGCCGGCGCAGTGCGGGTCGTGCGGCCCGGCACCTGACACACCGTCAGAATTTTTGGAGCCGACGGGCTCTGCGGACCGAACCATTCACAACGACTCATGGGCGGGCGGGCGCGGTGCGGCGGAGGCCGGGACCGACGCCCGCCGGCCGAAGGAAGAAGGCATGGACTTGGCCATGGCACAGCCGCCGGGCATCAAGGACGTGGCCCGCGCCGCCGGGGTCTCGGTCGGCACGGTGTCGAACGTCCTCAACCGGCCCGATACCGTCGCCGGGCCGACCAGGATCCGGGTGCTGTCCGCGATCAGCCGGCTGGGCTATGTGCGCAGCGATTCCGCGCGCCAGCTCCGGGCGGGCCGCAGCCGCATGATCGCCCTGCTCGTACTCGACATGGGCAACCCGTTCTTCGTGGAGGTCGCGCGCGGCGCCGAACGCGCGGCGCGCGCGGCAGGGCTCGGCGTCATGCTCTGCAACAGCGGCCAGAGCCCCGCCGAGGAGGCCGACTACCTGGGCCTCTTCGCCGAACAGCGAGTACGCGGCGTGCTGCTCACACCCGCCGACGCCACCGGCCGCACCATCGAGGACTTCCGTCGCCACGGCATCCCCTTCGTCCTCGTCGACCGCGTCGCCGAGGGGCGGGACGGATGCTCCGTCTCCGTCGACGACGTCACCGGCGGGGCGCTCGCCGTACGCCACCTCGTCGACGCGGGCCACCGCGACATCGCGTTCGTCGGCGGCCCCGTCCGGCTCCAGCAGGTCAAGGACCGCCGCGACGGCGCCCGCACGGCACTCGCCGAGGCGGGCCTGGAGCCCGGTGCGCTCAAGGAGATCCCCACCGACCGTCTCGACGTGGCGGCGGGCCGCGACGCGGGCGCCCGGCTGCTCGGCCTGCCCGACGCGCACCGGCCCACCGCCGTCTTCTGCGCCAACGACCTGCTCGCGCTCGGCGTGCTCCAGGCGATGTACGCGGCGGGTGTCGGCGTGCCGGACCGGCTGGCGATCGTCGGGTACGACGACATCGAATTCGCCGCCGCTGCCGCCGTCCCCCTCACCTCGGTGCGCCGGCCCGCTCCGACCATGGGCGCCATGGCCACCGGTCTCCTCCTGGAGGAGACCGGGACCGCCACCGCGCCGGACCCCGGCCCCGACCACGAGCACGAGCACCAGCGCGTGGTGCTCCAGCCCGAACTGGTCGTACGCCGCTCCACGCTGCCACCCCGCGCCGGCTGATCCGCCGGCCGAGCTCCCTGCCACCGGCCACCCTGGCGGCCGGCACCTGCGCATCGCCGCCCGCCTCACCGGCCGGGCCGCCGCCGGCCGGGCCGTCCGTCACGGCTGAATGAGCAATGTCCGCAGACCCCAAAACCTGCTTGTGCTTCACGGGTGTTCGACACGCGGCACATCAGGACCTTCCACGAAGTGGTCAGGACCGGCTCGTACTCCGCCGCAGCCCGTGCCCTGGGGTACACGCAGCCCGCGATCACCCAGCAGATGAAGGCGCTCGAACGCGACGCCGGTACGCCCCTGTTCACCCGGGCCGGCCGTGGCCTGCGGCTCACCGAAGCGGGGGAGACGCTGTCGCGGCACGCGGCCGTCATCCTCGACGACATGTCCGCCGCCCGGCAGCAGATGGACTCCCTCGCCCGGCTGCGCGCGGGACGGGTACGCGTCTGCGCCTTCCCCGGCGCCAGCGCCACCCTCGTCCCCGAGGCCGTGGCCCTGCTGGCCGCCGGCCACCCCGGGGTGGGAGTGGAACTCCTGGAGGACGAGCCGCCCCGGTCGCTGCGGCGCCTCGTACGCGGCGAATGCGACGTCACGCTTGCCTTCACCTATCCGGGGCCGCACGAGGACGTGCCGGACGAGGTCGGCGAAGTACCGCTGATGGAAGACCAGTTGCTGGTCCTGCTGTCGGCCGGGCATCCGCTCGCGCGGCGGCGCGCGGTGCGGCTCGTCGACCTCGCGGACGAACGCTGGATCGCCGGCTGCCCCCGCTGCCGGGTCCACTTCCTGCACGAGTGCGCCGAACAGGGCTTCGCGCCCGACATCGCCTTCACCACCGACGACAACCTCGTGGTGCAGAGCCTCGTCGCGGAGGGACTCGGGGTGGCCATGATGCCGGGCCTGGTCCTCGACTTCCTCCGCCACCCGAAAGTGGCGGGACGGGCGTTGCAACCGGCGTCCCGGCGTCGGATTTCGGCGTACGTCCTGCGCGAGCGGCTGCGGATTCCGGCCACGGCGCTGGTGCTCGGGGAGCTCAGGACGGTCGCGGCGAACAGGATCGGCTGCTGACGGCGCCCCGCCCGTAAACCCATAAGCGGAGCTTGGCCGTTGCCGCACAAACCCTCCTTGGACGCCGCGGCCGGGCGGCGCGAGGCTGCCCGTATGACCACCGAGACCACAGCCATGACCGGGCGCGCGACCACGCGTCTCGCCGTACTGATCTCCGAAGTCCGCGAGGCCGTCGCCCTCGGCCTGCCGCCCGACCCGACGGCGTACCTCGTCGGCGAGCGGATCGCGCCGCGCCTCGGCGCCGACGACCTGCTCACCGCCGAACACGAGCGGCGCTACCGGCTGGTCCCGTCCTGCGGCGGTACGGCGGCGCGGCTGGTCGCGACGGAGGACGTCGTCAACCCACGGGGAACGGTGTGCGGGCTCGCGCCGCCCGGAGACATTCACCAGATTTGGAACGCGGGCACGGACGTGGCGATCTCCCTCCATGTGTACGGCGCGGACCTGTCGCGTCTCGGCACGAGCGTCCGGCGGGTGTACGCGATGAGCCCCGGCCTCTGAGTGCGCCGCTGCCCGCAGACCCATTGACACGCGCGGAGGGCGGGCGGAAACTGCGGGGCGAACTGATCGCGAACTTAAGTTCACTGAGCGAACGCACGCTCTTTCTGTCCTGCCCCGCCCTGATCCGCCCCGCCCCCGATCTGCCCGCCCCGATCCGAAGGTTTCCCATGCCCCAGAGATCCCTGCGCCCCGTGGCGCTCGTACTCGGCCTGTGCTGGCTGGCCGTCTTCTTCGACGGCATGGACGTCAACATCTACGGCGCGGTCATGCCGCACATGCTCGACGACCAGGGCCTGGGCCTGACTCCGGCCAGTGCGGGCACCATCGGCAGCTGGACCACCTTCGGCATGCTCCTGGGCGCGCTGGCCGCCGGAAACCTCACCGACTGGCTGGGCCGGCGGCCCGTCGTGATCTGGTCCGTGATCCTCTTCTCGCTCGGCTCGGCGCTCTGCGCGCTGGCCGAGGGGCCCGCGTTCTTCGGCGCCGGGCGCTTCGTCGCGGGCCTGGGGCTCGGCGGGCTGATGCCCACCTGCCTGGCCATGGTCATGGAGTTCGCCCCGCGCGGCCGGGTCGCCCTCGCGACCGGGCTGCTGATGACCTCGTACCACGCGGGGGGCATGGTGGCCACCGGCCTCGGCCTGTCCCTCGCCCCGGCGTTCGGCTGGCGCTGGGTGTTCTGGGCCGGTGTCGCTCCCGCGATCGTCGCCGTACCGCTCATCGTGCGCCACCTGCCGGAGTCGCCCGGCGTGCTGCTCGCCCGCGGCCGACGCGCCGAGGCCGACGCGATCGCCGACCGGTACGGACTGGAGCGCCCCGAGCCCGCCGAGGCGCCGGCCGCCGGGGCCAAGGGCCGCTGGGACTCGGTGCTCGCGCTGTTCGCCCCCGGCTGCCGCTGGGCGACCCCGCTGCTGTGGGTCGCGTCCTTCTGCGGCCTGCTCCTCGTGTACGGAGTCAGCACCTGGCTCCCGCAGTTGATGCGCGCCTCGGGTTACGGCCTCACCTCCTCCATCAGCTTCCTGATGGTCATCAACGCGGGCGGCATCGTCGGCATGCTGGTCGCCGGACGCACCGCCGACCGCTTCGGCGCGGTGCGCGTCTCCGCCCTGTGGTTCGTCCTGACCGCCGCCGGAGCGCTGCTGATGGGGCAGGAGCTGGGACTGGCCCTGATGTACGGCGTCGTGTTCCTCACCGGCGTCTGGCTGTTCAGCGCCCAGGTGATGGTCTACGCCGCCACCAACACGGTGTACGCGCCCGGTCAGCGCGCCACCGGCCTCGGCTGGGTCACCGGTGTCGGCCGGCTCGGCGCGGTCGTCGGCCCCTCGCTGGGCGGGGCCCTGGTGGCCAACGGCATGCAGGACTGGGGATTCACCGCCTTCGCGGTGGCCGGGCTCTGCGGAGCCGCGGCCATCTCGCTGGTGCCGCTGACGGCCCGTCGGAGCAAGCGGAGCGGAGCCGGCGCCGCGGCCGCGACGGCGACCGCCTGACCGGCGGGTCCCGGCCGGTGACCGGGCCCGCGGGTAACGGCCGTTCACTCGTCCTGGATCAAAGTGCGCCGATCGATTCCGCACCGCGGTGCTGCCGGGCTACGCTCGGGTTCCACCACCTTTTGGGGAGGGATGATGGTGCCCGTCCCGGAGCACCCGGCCACCGTCCCGCTGCTGGAACGAGAGACGGAACTCGCCGCCGCCACGCGCGCCGTCGAAGCGCTCTGCGCGGACACGCCGGCCGGTGGAGTCCTGGTCTGCAGCGGCGAGGCCGGCCTGGGCAAGACAGCGCTGCTGTCCGAGATCCGGCGGCTCGCCGCCGGGCGGTGCACGGTGTGGTCCGCGCGCGGAGGCGAGGCCGTCACCTCCGTCCCCTTCCACGTCGTACGGCAACTGCTGCAGCCCGCCCTCGCCCTGTCCGGCGCCGTGGACGCCAGGGAGCTGCTAGGCGGCGGGTACGAGATCATCGGGCCCGCGCTCGGCGTGGCTCCGCCCGACGGGCGGGCGGATCCGCAGGGCGTCCGTGACGGTCTGGACGCCCTCGTCCTGCGGCTGGCGGCCACGCACCGGCCGCTGGTCCTGGTGGTCGACGACGCGCACTGGTCCGATCTGGAAACGCTCGGCTGGCTGGCGTCCTTCGTCCAGCGCGAGGACCTCCCGGTGCTCGTCGTCATCGCGTACCGCCCCGAGGAACCCACCGGCGACACGGCGGAGTTCATCCGGGCGGTGGAGGCTGTCGCCCGCCAGTGCGTCCGCCTGCGGGCACTCACCCCCGAAGCCGTGGCCGGTCTCGCACGGGCCGCGCTCGGGCAGTACGCGGACGACTCGTTCTGCCGTGAGGTGTGGGCGGTCACCGGCGGCAACCTCTACGAGACCGTGGAGCTCGTCGCCAAGGTGCGCGACGAGAACCTGGACCCCGTGGAGGGTTCCGCCGGCGCCCTGCGCGCCCTCGGCGCGTCCGCGCGCGGCACCGGCCTGATCGCCAGACTCGAAGAACTGGGCACCGCGGCCACCAGGTTCGCCTGGGCGGCCGCCATCCTCGGCACCGAGATCTCACTGGACCTCGCCGCATCGCTCGCGAGCCTGGACCGCGACCAGGCCGCCGACTGCGCACAGCGGCTGCGCGCGGCCCGCATCCTGGCGGGCAGTGACCCGATGGAGTTCGTCCACCCGCTCATCGCGGGCGCCGTCTACCGCGCCATGCCGCCGGCCACCCGCACCGCCATGCACGGCCGGGCCGCCTGGACACTCACCCGGGCCGGCCTGGGCGCCGCTGCCGCCGCCAGGCACCTCCTCGAAGTCCACCCGGACGACGACCCGGAACTGGTCGCCCAACTGCGCGAGGCCGCCGCCGAGCACCTCGCCGTCGGCGCCCCGGACGCCGCCAGGCGCTGTCTGGAGCGCGCCCTCCTGGAGCCGCCGCTGCCCGAAGAGCACGCGAAAGTCCTGTACGAACTGGGCTGCGCCACCCTGCTGACCTCACCCGCCACCACCGTCGGCCACCTGACGGCAGCCCTCGGCATGCGCGGTCTCGACGCCGGCCGGCGCGTGGACGCGGTCTTCCGGCTGTCCCAGGCCCTCACCCACAACAACCAGACGCGGGAGGCGGCGCAGGTCGTGGCCGCCGAGGCCGCCAGAACCGCCCCGGGCCCCGCCAGGATGCGCCTCCAGGCCGTGCACTTCCTGTGGGAGGGTGTACAGGCGGCCGAGGACGACGGCCCCGGACGCTCCCGGCGCCTCGCCGAGACGACCGACGGCCTCCAGGGGCGCGACAACTCCGAACGCGCACTGCTCATACTGAGGGCCTTCGACGCGGCCGCGCGCGGGGAGAACGCGGAGGAGATCGTCCAGATCTGCGACCGCGCACTGCTGGACGGCCGGCTCGCGCCGGGCCTCGGCTGGACCAACACCGAATGGGGCTTCGAGCCCCCGGCCCTGCTCGGCCTCGCGTACGCCTTCGCCGACCGCCTCGACCGGGCGGAGAGCCTCTTCGACGAGGCGCTGCGCGACTTCGAGATCTCCGGCTGGAGCGGCGGCCACCTGGCCTTCGCGCACGCCCTCGTCGGCTACCTCCAGCGCAGGCGCGGCAGGCTCGCCGAGGCCGAGGCGCACCTGCGCGAGAGCCTGCGCCTGGCCCAGCGCGTCGGCAACGGCCTGCCGATGCACTGGGACGCCGCCTGCATGCTCATCGACACGCTGCTCGCGCGGGGCAGGACCGAAGAGGCCCAGGAAGCGGCCGACCGCCACGGGTTCGCCCCGCCGTACCCGTCGTCGATCGTCGTCCCCGACGCGCGGTGCGTACGCGGAAGGCTGCTGCTGGCCCAGGGCCGCACCGAGGAAGCCGTCGTCGAACTCGAAGCCGCCGGGCAGGCGTTGACGGCGCGCGGCCGGCACAACGGTGTCATGGCCCCCTGGGCGGGCGACCTCGCCCGCGCGGTGGCCGCCGACGACCCCGGCCGCGCGGCCGCCCTCGCCGCCTACGTGCGCGACCGCGCGGAGCGCTTCGGCACGGACACCGCCATCGGGGAATCACTGCGCTGCGCGGCGGCCCTGGAGGAGGGGGAGCGGGCCGTGGAACTGCTGGCCAAGGCGGTCGCGTTCCTCGAAAACTCCCCCTGCGCGTACGAGCACGCCCTGGCCCGCGTCGAGTACGGCATCGCCGCGCGCTGCGAGGACGAGCTGGCCCGGGGCCTGGCCCTCGCGGAGAAGTGCAGCGCCGACGGACTGGTGGCGCGGGCCGGGGAGGCGCTGAGTTCGCTCTGAAGCCCGCTCCGGCCTGTCCCGGCCTGCTCTGACTTGTCCCGGCCTGTTCGGGAGCGCTTCGGGCCGTTCCCCGGGATCAGCGCTCCAGCTCCTTGTGCGCGCTCTCGGGAAGCCGGAAGTACACCGCGGTGGACACCAGGCAGAGCGCGGCGACGTACCACGGGAACAGCCCCGGACGGCCCAGCTCCTTGAACAGCGTGCCCACGTACGGCGCCGTCCCGCCGAAGAGCGCGACCGTGAGGGAGTACGGGAAACCGATGCCGGCGGCACGCACCCTGGCCGGGAAGATCTCCGCGTTGACCGCCGCCGAGATCGAGGTGAAGCCGGTGAGCAGGACCATTCCCGCGCACTGCACGAGCAGCAGCGACATGAAGGAGCCGTTGACGGAGCGCAGCAGCGGCACGCTCAGCAGCGCGAAGCCGATACCGAAGAACAGCAGCAGCGGCTTGCGGCCGTAACGGTCGGAGAGCAGCCCGCCGACCGGCTGGAGCAGCGCGAAGAAGGCCAGTGAGACGGTGCCCGCGAGCAGCGCGTCGGACTTGGCGATGCCCGCGTTCAGTTCGGCGTACGTCGGCAGGTAGGACGTCCACGTGTAGTACGCGATCGTGCCGCCCGCCGTGATGCCGCAGATCAGCAGTGACTGGCGCGGGTGGTGGCGCAGGGCGTCGAAGAGGCCCGGACGGGGCTTGCGCACATGCTCGGTGGCGAGCGTCTCCTGGGCCCCGCGGCGGATCCAGAACCCGACCAGGCTGAGTGCCGCGCCCACGACGAACGGAACGCGCCACCCCCAGCCCTCCATCGCCCCCTCGCCGAGACCGGCGACGAGCGCGGCGGCGATGCCGGACGCGGCGAGCTGGCCCACGGTGGTCGAGACGTACTGGAAGCTGGAGAAGAGACCGCGCCTGCCGGGTCCGGCGGACTCCACCAGGAAGGTGGTCGAGGCGGCGAACTCGCCGCCGACGGAAAGCCCTTGGAGCAGCCGGGCGCCGACCAGCACCACAGGGGCGAGGATCCCCGCGGACGCGTACGTCGGTGTCAGGCCGACCAGCAGGCTGCTGCCGCCCATCAGGAGAATGGTGACGGTGAGCGCGGTACGCCGCCCGTGCCGGTCCGCCACGGCGCCCATCAGCAGGCCGCCGACCGGCCGCATGAAGAAGCCGACGGCGAAGACGGCGAAGGTGGAGAGCAGGGGGACGAGGGAGTTCCCGGCGCCCGGGGGAAAGATCTGGCCGGCGATGTAGGTGGCGAGGAAGGTGTACGCGTACCAGTCGTACCACTCGACGGCATTGCCCACGGAGGCCGCGAGCAACTGCCGGGCGGGGCGGCGCGCGGGGGCGAGGGTTTGTGTCATGATCATGACCTTCCCCCGGTGGAAGCGGTGTCAACCGCCCCGCCGCGGCGCCGGCGCCCGGCCCCCGGAGGTGCCGGCCGCTTCCCCGCCGCCCCGTACCGCCGGGGCGTGCTCGTCATCGCCCGCGCCGTCGGCCGCGCGGACAGTCCTGGCCGCGGGAGGTACTGGCCTGATGCCGCCGGCGGCGTCCGCCGGCGCGTGACCCTCGCGAGCGTCGTCCGCGGGACTTTTTGGCCGGCCGGTCGAAGGGGCAGCCTCCTGGTGCACGTGCGAAGGAGGCTGAAACGATGTTCGAAGGCTTCAAAACCGAGCAGGTCCAGACCGGTGAGGCATCCGTCTTCGTCCGCCACGGCGGAGAGGGCCCGCCGGCACTGTTGCTGCACGGCCACCCCCGGACCTCCGCGACCTGGCACCGCGTCGCCCCGCTGCTCGTCGAACGGGGCTTCACGGTCGTCTGCCCCGACCTGCGGGGGTACGGCCGGTCCCGTGGTCCGGCGCCCACCGCGGACCACTCGGGTCATTCCAAACGTGCCGTCGCCGGCGACATGGTGGCGGTGATGCGTTCCCTCGGGCATGCCCGGTTCGCGCTCGCCGGACACGACCGCGGGGGCGCCGTCGCGTTACGTCTCGCCCTCGATCACCCCCACGCGGTGTCCCGGGCGGCGTTCATCGACTGCCTGCCCGTCACCGAGCACCTGTCCCGCATCACCGCCGAGTTCGCCACGCAGTGGTGGCACTGGTTCTTCTTCGCCCAGCCGGACGTACCCGATCGGGTCATCAACGCGGACCCGGACAGCTGGTACCCCGGCGACCCGCGGAGCATGGGGCAGGAGAACTACGACGAGTGGCGGGAGGCCACGAGGAACCCCGACGTGGTGCGGGCGATGCTGGAGGACTACCGGGCCGGCCTCACCGTCGACAGGCACCACGAAGAGGCCGACCGGGCCGGCGGGACACGGGTCCGGTGCCCCGCACTGATCCTGTGGTCGCTCCGGGACGACCTCGAAGAGCTCTACGGAGACCCCTTGGAGATCTGGCGGCGCTGGGCGCCCGACGCACGCGGCCACGGCATCGACTCCGGGCACCACGTGGCCGAAGAGGCCCCGGACGCGCTTGCCGCCTCCCTGGGAGACTTCTTCGGCGGCTGACCCGGGCGGGAACGACCGCCCCGGCCGCCTCCCGCCCGGCTCGGGAGGTCCGGCCGGGGCGCTAACGCCTGGAGCAGCGCAGGCTCTTCAGGTCGACGGCGTCGCTCATCGTCCGCATCCCCAGGTCGTTGGGGTGGAGGTGGTCGCCGCTGTCGTACGCCGGAAGGATCCGTGACGGCGCGGCCGGGTCCTTGAGCGCCCCGTCGAAGTCGACGACCGCGTCGAACACACCGCTGTCGCGGACGAAGGCGTTGACCTCCTGCCGTACGGCCTCTCCCGCCGGTGTCCACTCCCGCCAGCCCTCGTACGGCATGACGGTCGCCCCGACGACGCACACCCCCGCGGCGTGCGACCTGTCGACGAGCTGCCGGTAACCGGCGATCAGGTCGGCGGCCGTCGGCGCGGGCACGGCCTTGATGTCGTTGACCCCTTCGAGCAGGACCATGGTGCGCACGCCCCGCTGCGAGAGCACGTCCCGGTCGAGGCGTTTGAGCGCGCTCTCGCCGGCGCCGTCCTTGAGGACCTTGTTGCCGGAGATGCCCTCGTTGGCGACGCCCTTGATGCGCGAGCCGGGGTCGGCGTCCAGCCGGCGGGCCAGGAAGTCCGGCCAGCGGCGGTTGGTGTCGCGGGTCGAGATGGCGCCGTCGGTGATCGAGTCGCCGAGCGTCGCCACGGCGCCGGTGCCGCGCCGGGCGTCGACCGTCACCGCGTCGAGGTAGAACCACGAGGTGATCTTCTGGGTGTAGGGCGTGGCGGAGCCGTCCGCGGCGTGGTCTCCGGCGGGCGCGATGTACGAGGTCTGCAGGGCCATCTTGTGACCGGTCGCGGCGCCGCCCGCCTGCCGTACGTACACGCTGACGGCCAGGTCCGACCGCGGCCGGACCGTGCCGGGCAGCGGGTCGCTGTGGACGGACCCGCCGGGCGGGACGGTGACCGAGGGCGATCCGGCGAAGGTCAGCGGCCGGTTGGTGCCCGGCACCAGCGCGGCGCCGGTGGCGCGCAGTCCGGCGTAGGCGCGGCCGAACGTCACCGGCTGGTCGCCGAAGGCGTTGGAGAGCCGGATCCGCAGCCCGCTGCCGCCCGCGCTCGTGTGCACGACGAGCCGGTACGTACGTTCGGGGGCCGCGCCCGCGGTGGACAGCCGGTCCGTACTGGCGGCCCAGGTGACGACGGGGGTGGTGCCGCGCGCGGCGGAGGCCCCGGGGGACGGGGCGGCGGTGGACGGCGGCCCGGAGGCGAGGAGCGTCCCGATCGTGACGGCGACGGCCGCCAGGGAGCGCGGGGCGTATGTGCGCAACACGGGTCTGTTCATGGCGTGGAGGTCCCTCCCCTGGGCATGGGCATGCCGGAAACGGCACTCAGGGAATTGACTCCCGGCACGGCACGTGTTGTCCAGGGTGCGAAACCGGCAGCGGTGGCCCGCGCGAAGGGGGTCAGGACCCCTGGTGCGGCACAGTGGACCACGCCGGAGCGGTGTCCGCGACGCGGCACGCCATCAGGTAGAGCGGAATCGGCGGCGTGTACGGCGAGTTGCCTTCCGGCGAGTGGATCAGGCGCGGACGCGTCGCGGGTACGTACACCCCGGGGACGTACTGGGCCGGCTGCGGCCAGAGGAGACCGTCGTCGGACTCGGCCGGCACGACCCACCACCACCAGTCGGTGTCGGCGAAGACGCAGCCGGGCCGTGACAGGTGCGCCATCATCCGGAATCCGTGCCGCGCGGGAAGGCCCACCGCGTCGCAGCCGAGCGGTACGGAGAGGCCGGGCGGAACGGGCAGCCGGACCCGCCCGTCGCCGTGCCTGCTGGGTCCGCCGTGCTCACTGTGTTCGCCGTGCCCGAGGTTCGCACGGCGGCGGGCGCGCGAAAGGCGGGCGGCCGGCAGGTTGGTCATCACGGACCTCAGCAAGGAAGCTCCGCCCAGACGATCCGGCCAGGGCCGTCCACGACGTCGCGCGTTCCCCAGAAGCTGCTCAGGGCGTCGACGAGCTGCAGTCCGCGCCCGTGTTCCTCGTAGCCGGCCTGGCGCAGCTGCGGACCGGTGGGACGCATTCCCTGGTCCTTCACGGCGACACGCAGCCGGCCGTCGCTGTCGCGCAGTTCGCACGCGACGTGCTCGCTCGCGGTGTGCAGCACGGCATTGGTGAACAGTTCGGTGACGATCAGAGCCGCCGTGTCGCAGGCGTCCTCGTCGACGCCCCACTGCGTGAGCTGCTGCCTGGTCAGGCGCCGGGCGGCGGACACGCATTCCGTTCGTGCGGGTAATTCGAATCCGTACCGGCGTATGGCTGTCCCCCGGCATAGGTCCATGAGCTGGGGGACGAGCGCAGTGCCTGGTGCCACGAGCGTTTCCTCACGGTGTGGGGGCAGCGCCGGACAACTGCCTCCCCCCCGGGGGCGGCGTGCGGCATCCGCGTGAACTGGTTCGCCACTCAACTCTCCTCCTGAATCTGACACTTGGCAAGGGGCACTGTGAAAATTGCAGAGTGTCGTTTCTTTGCTCGCGGCCGCGTGGCACACTGCTCGCAACAGCCCATGGGGAGGTCTGAAGTGAGTGAACCGCGGTCCGCCCCGACGGTGGGACAGGTCGTCCTCGGCAAGCGGCTGCTGGACCTGCGCGAGAGAGCCGGCCTGAGCCGCGAAGAGGCCGCCAGGGTGCTCCGCGTCACCCCGGCCACCGTCCGCAGGATGGAGACGGCCGAGGTCGCGCTCAAAATCCCTTACGTACAGCTCCTGCTGCAGGCGTACGGGCTCCCCGGGGAGGAGGTCGCCTCCTTCGTCGAACTGGCCGAGGAGGCGAACAGGCCCGGCTGGTGGCAGCGGTTCCACGGCATCCTGCCCGACTGGTTCAGCATGTACGTCAGCCTGGAGGGCGCCGCGTCACTCATCAGGGCGTACGAACCGCAGTTCGTACCGGGTCTCCTGCAGACCGAGGATTACGCCCGCGCCATCATGCGCGGCGGAGCCGTCGGCCAGACCAGGCCCGACGCCATCGAGCGGCACGTGGCCCTGCGCATGGAACGCCAGAGCCTCCTCACCCGCCCCGACGCCCCGAGGCTGTGGGTCGTCATGGACGAGACGGTCCTGCGCCGGCCCGTCGGCAGCCCGGACGTGATGGGGGAGCAGATCGACCGCCTCCTGGAGGCCGCCGACATGCCCAACGTCACCTTGCAGATCGCCGAGTTCGCGACGGGACACCACCCCGGAACCTACGGCCCCTTCGTCCTCTTCCGCTTCGCCGTGCCGGAACTCCCGGACATGGTCTACAGCGAGTACCTGACCGGCGCGGTCTATCTCGACTCGCGCCCCGAGGTGGCGTCCCACCTCGAAGTCATGGATCGCATGGCGGCCCAGGCCGCGACTGCACAACGCACGAAGGAGGTCCTCAAGGATCTCCGCAAGGAGCTGTGATGGACCGGATATACAACGGCATGCCCGCGAACGACCTGCCCGCGGAGGGCTGGTACAAGCCGTGGAGCGGCGGCAACGGCGGCAACTGCATCGAGGCCATGAAGCTGGCCGACGGCAGGGTCGCGGTCCGCCAGTCCGCCGACCCCGAGGGCCCCGCGCTGATCTACACCCCCGGTGAGATCGCCGCCTTCATCCAGGGAGCCAAGGCCGGCCAGGCGGACTTCCTGCTCACCTGAACCACCGCGCCGCCCCCGTTCCTCACCGTTCGCCGTCCACCGCTACCCACGGAGCGCCGTATGACCGGGCAAGACCGCACAGCCGTCGAGATCGACACCAGCAAACCGCACCCGGCGCGCATGTACGACTGGTTCCTGGGCGGCAAGGACAACTACCCGGTGGACGAGGAGATGGCGCGCCAGCTCCTGGCCCTCGACTCCCGGGGGCGCGACATGGCGCGGGTCAACCGGGCGTTCATGCACCGTGCCACGCGCTGGCTCGCCGAGAACGGCCTACGCCAGTTCCTCGACATCGGCACGGGCATACCGACCGAGCCGAACCTCCACCAGGTCGCCCAGCGGACCGCGCCCGACGCGCGCGTCGTCTACTGCGACAACGACCCGATCGTGCTCGCCCACGCGGAGGCGCTGCTGCGCTCCACCCCGAGGGTGCCACCGAGTACATCCAGGCCGACGCCCGAGAACCCGATCTCATCCTGGAACGGGCCGGCAAGACGCTCGACTTCACCCAGCCGGTCGCGCTGTCCCTCGTCGCGCTGCTGCACTTCGTGGGCGACGAGGACGGTGCGCACGCGCTGGTGAACCGCCTCATGGACCGGCTGCCGTCCGGCAGCTACCTGGTCCTTTCCCACGTCACCGGGGACTTCGACCCGAGGGTGCGGCGAAGGCGTCCGCGATGTACTCCGCGAGGGGCCTCACGCTGCGGCCGCGCTCGCGTGAGGAGTTCGCCGCGTTCTTCAACGGCTTCGAGCTGGTCGAGCCGGGCGTCTCGCTGGCCGCCGACTGGCATCCCGAGCTCGGCGAAGTCATCGAAACCGCGGGCGACGACCCGATCCCGGGCTACACGGGCGTGGCCCGCAAGCTCTGACGACGGCCTGCCCCCTGCTGTCCGCCCCTTCCCGGTCCGGGGCCAAGCCCCCGGACCCCTGGACGCCCTCCGGCGCTTGAGGAGCGGGGTCCGGGGCGGAACCCCCGCGCGGCGGAGCCGCAGAGTGTCGCAGTGGGAAGGGACGGGCAGGGGAACAGGCTCGTGGGGAAGGCGGCCCGCCCGCCCTAGCCGGGGGATCCGGCGCCGGTGAGGCCGTCGAGTACCGACGTGACCCGGGTCCATGTGGCGAAATCGCGCTCCAGGGGCGAGATTTCCACGCCGCTCCCGGCACCCCACTCCGCCGCGATCGCCACCGCGTCCCGCCCGCTCGCCGCCCCCGCGGCGAGCGCCGCCGCGCCGAGTGCGACCAGTTCGCCGGCCTCGGGGATCAGCAGCGGGCGCCCGGAGAGGCGTCGTACGGTCTCCACCCACGTACGTCCCGGGCTCCGCCCCCGACCAGTCGCAGCGGACGCGACGCCACCGCCGGATCGGCGGGGTCGAGGCCGCAGGCGCGCAGTACCTCGTCCAGGGCCCGCAGCACGGTCACCGCCGCGCCCTCGTAGGCGGCGCCCAGGAGCTGCTGCGGGGTGGTGTGGTGGCGCAGGCCGGTCAGGAGGCCGGAGGCGGCGGGCAGGTCGGGGGTGCGTTCGCCGTCGAGGTAGGGGAGGAGTACCGCCTCGCCGCCCGGCGCGGCGTCGTCGCGGTCCAGGCCCAGGAGGGCGGCGACCTTGTCGACGGCGAGGGTGCAGTTCAGGGTGCAGGCCAGTGGCAGGTAGCCGCCGTCGGCGGCGGCGAAACCGGCCAGCGCGGGCGAGTCCGGCCGGGCGCGGGTCGCCGCGAACACCGTGCCGGACGTGCCCAGGCTGAGCACCGGATGGTCCAGCAGCCCGGCGCCGCCGAGGCCCAGCCCCACCGCCGCGGCCATGTTGTCGCCCGTGCCCGCCGCGACGGCGATCCCGGCGGGCAGGCCGAGCTGTCCGGCCGCCGTGTCCGTGAGGGAGCCGATGCGGGTGGCTCCGGTGGGAGCCACGGGCGGCAGCAGCTTCTCGTCCAGGCCGGCCAGGCCGAGGAGCTGCGGGTCGTACGCGCCGGTGGCGGTGGAGTACCAGCAGGTGCCCGAGGCGTCGCCCGGGTCGGTCGCGGCCACCCCGGCGAGGCGCTCGGTGAGGAAGTCGTGGGGAGGCGTACGGCGGCGGCCGACTCGGCGGCGTACGGCTCGTTCTCGCGCAGCCACCGCCACTTGGCGGCCGTCATGGAGGCGACGGGCACGGATCCGGTGCGCGCCGTCCACGCCGCCGGGCCGCCGAGCGCCTCGGTGAGGGCGGCGGCCTGCGGGGCCGAACGGGTGTCGTTCCACAGCAGGGCGGGCCGCAGCGGGCGCCCGGCGCCGTCGAGGACGACCAGGCCGTGCTGCTGGCCGGCGACCGCGATGCCGGTGACGGCGGAGGCCGGTACGCCGGACTCGCGGAGCCCGGCGGCGACGGCGGCGACCAGGGCCCGCCACCACTCCTCCGGGTCGCTCTCTCGCGCGCCCCCCTCGCCCGTGACCCGGTGCGGCGCGCGCCCGACGGCCAGCAGCCGGCCGGTGGCGGCATCGGTGAACGCCGCCTTCGTGGACTGCGTGGAACTGTCCACTCCGATGACGACCCTGCTCGGCTGCATGGGACCCCTCACTTCCTCGGCTGCGTGTCTTCTCACGGTTTCCGCGCCTTCTCGGCCTTCTTGGTCTTCTGTGGGACAGGTTGGTCGTGCAGTATTAGTCATGTCAACAAACAAATGGAGGTCGGTCACATGTCGGAGCGCTTCACCCCCACCCCTGACGACAAGTTCACCTTCGGTCTGTGGACCGTCGGCTGGCAGGGCGCCGACCCCTTCGGTACGGCGACCCGCCCCGCTCTCGACCCGGTCGAGTCCGTCCGGCGCCTCGCCGAGCTCGGCGCCCACGGCGTCACCTTCCACGACGACGACCTCATCCCCTTCGGCTCCACGGACGCCGAGCGCGAGGCGCACGTCAAGCGGTTCCGCCAGGCACTGGACGACACCGGCATGAAGGTGCCGATGGCCACCACCAACCTCTTCACCCACCCCGTCTTCAAGGACGGCGCGTTCACCGCCAACGACCGTGACGTACGCCGCTACGCCCTGCGCAAGACGATCCGCAACATCGATCTCGCCGTCGAGCTCGGCGCCACCACCTACGTCGCCTGGGGCGGCCGCGAGGGCGCCGAGTCCGGCGCCGCCAAGGACGTGCGCGTCGCCCTCGACCGCATGAAGGAAGCCTTCGACCTCCTCGGCGAGTACGTCACCGAGCAGGGCTACGACCTGCGCTTCGCCATCGAGCCCAAGCCCAACGAGCCGCGCGGCGACATCCTGCTCCCCACGATCGGCCACGCGCTCGCGTTCATCGAGCGCCTGGAACGCCCCGAAATGGTCGGTGTGAACCCCGAGACCGGCCACGAGCAGATGGCCGGGCTCAACTTCCCGCACGGCATCGCCCAGGCCCTGTGGGCGGGCAAGCTCTTCCACATCGACCTCAACGGCCAGACCGGCATCAAGTACGACCAGGACTTCCGCTTCGGCGCCGGCGACCTGCGTCAGGCCTTCTGGCTCGTCGACCTGCTGGAGACGGCCGGCTACGAAGGCCCCCGCCACTTCGACTTCAAGCCGGTGCGCACCGACGGCATCGACGGGGTGTGGGCCTCCGCCGCCGGCTGCATGCGCAACTACCTCATCCTCAAGGAGCGGGCCGCCGCCTTCCGCGCCGACCCGGCGGTCCAGGACGCCCTGCGCGCCTCCCGGCTCGACGAACTCGCCGAGCCCACCGCCGAGGACGGCCTCGCGGCCCTCCTCGCGGACCGCGGGGCCTACGAGGACTTCGACGTCACGGAGGCGGCCGAGCGGAGCATGGCCTTCGAGACGCTGGACCAGCTGGCACTGGACCACCTGCTGGGCGTACGCCCGTAACCGGGGTCAGTACGCCGCCGGGTCGGCCAGTACGTCCCGTACCACCAGCGCCGCCGCGCCGCGCGCCGCGTCCCCCGTCAGGGACGCGGCGCGCAGCCGGCCGTCGGGCCCGGACCACAGGCCGGACACCACCCGGCGGCTCAGTTCCCGGCCGGCGGGGGGCGACAGCCACGGCATCAGCGTCCGGTAGATCCCGCCGAGCACCACCGCGTCCGGATCGAAGAGATTCACCGCGCCGGACAGCACGAGCCCCAGCATGGCCCCGGCCTGCCGGATCGCGGCCACGGCCCGCGCGTCGTCCGCGCGCGCCCGGGATTCGAGCTCCGTCACCCCCGGCAGCCCGGCACTCTCGTCGATGCCCGCCGCCCGCAGCACCGCGCGCTGGCCGGCGTACTGCTCCAGACAGCCCCGCGATCCGCAGCGGCACTCGGGTCCCTCCGGGTCCACCACCACGTGCCCGATCTCGCCGGCGAACCCGTGCGCGCCGCGCAGCAGTTCGCCGCCGAGGACGAGCGCGCCGCCGACGCCGATCTCCCCGCTGAGGTAGAGGAACGTCCGCTCGCGGCCGAGATCGCCGAACCACAGCTCGGCCAGCGCCGCCAGGTTCGCCTCGTTGTCGGAGCCGACCGGAAGCGCCCGCCGCCCGGGCAGCAGCTCCGCCAGCGCCCGCGCGAAGACGTCCTCGGCCGCGACCCCGTTCCACCCCAGGTTGGGCGCCTGGCGGACCGTGCCGCCGGAGACCAGGCCGGGCAGTGCCAGCTGCACGCCGACCGGCCGCAGGTCGAGTCCGGCCGCCGACTCCCACGCCCGTGACGCGATCAGGGCGGCGCGTGCCAGGACTTCGGCGGGCTCGGCGCCGCGGTTGTCGGTGTGCTCGGTGAGCCGTACCCGGTCGCTTCCCGACAGGTCCGTCACGCACACCGACACGTAGTCGATGTTGACCTCGACGCCCAGTCCGGCCACGCCGGTGCGCGCCACCTCCAGGACGGTGCCGGGCCGCCCCGCCTGCCCGCTGAACGCCTTCCCCGACTCGGTGAGGAACCCGCCGGCCAGCAACTGCTCGACCAGCGAGGAGACGGCGGCCCGCGTCAGTCCCACCCGGGCCGCGACGGCGGCACGCGTCACCTCGCCCCCGTCGTGGACGGCGCGCAGCACCAGGCTCAGGTTGTGCCGGCGCACGGTGTCCTTGTCGGCCTTGGGTTCCAGCCGCGGGGGGTTGCTCCTCATGGCACCGAGAGCCTAGGCGACGCCGCGCGGCGGGCGGCCCCCGGGCGTTGTCAGTGGTGGGAGGCAGGATGCAGGGCATGACGAACACATCAGCCGTTCTCGAGGACACCGCCGCGTACGCCGAGGCGGTGCAGACCGCGACGCGCGCGGCCGCCGCCTACTACGGCCGGGGCGACAGCGCCCTGGACGACGACGCGTACGACCGGCTGGTGCGGGCGATCGAGGGGTACGAGCAGGCCCGTCCGGACGAAGTGCTGCCGGACTCCCCGACCGGGAAGGTGGCCGGCGGCGCCGCGGTCGGGGACGTGCCGCACACCGCGGCGATGCTGTCGCTGGACAACGTGTTCTCCGCCGAGCAGTTCGCCGGCTGGACGGCCTCCCTGGAGCGCAGACTCGGCCGGCCGGTGGAGCGGTGGAGCGTCGAGCCCAAACTCGACGGCCTCGCCGTCGCCGCCCGCTACCGGCACGGCAGGCTGGTCCAGCTCATCACGCGCGGAGACGGCACGGCGGGCGAGGACGTGTCGCACGCGAAGGGCACCGTCGTCGGCCTGCCCGACGAGCTGACCGAGCCGGCCACCTTCGAGGTGCGCGGCGAAGTCCTCATGACGACCGAGCAGTTCGAGAAGGCGAACGCGGTGCGCACGGAGCACGGCGGCGAGCCGTTCGCCAATCCGCGCAACGGCGCGGCGGGCACACTGCGGGCCAAGGACCGCCCGTACACCGTGGAGATGACGTTCTTCGCGTACGGCGCCCTGCCGCTGGCCGGCTCGGGCGAACTCGGCGAGGGGCTGGGGGAATGGCCGCACAGCGAGATCCTGCGGCGCGTCGCCGCGCTCGGCGTGCGCACCGCGGCCGGCACCGCGGTGCCGCCGCGCACGGCGGCCACCGTCGAGGAGGTGCAGGCCCGGGTCGAGGAGATCGCAGCCCTGCGCCCCGAGCTGCCGTTCGGCATCGACGGGATCGTGGTCAAGGCCGACTCCGCGGCCGACCAGCGGGAGGCGGGGGCCGGTTCGCGTGCGCCCCGGTGGGCCATCGCGTACAAACTGCCCGCCGTGGAGAAGGTCACCCGTCTCGTCGCCGTGGAGTGGAACGTCGGGCGGACCGGGATCATCGCGCCGCGCGCCGTCCTCGAACCGGTGGAGATCGACGGGTCCACCGTCACGTACGCCACACTGCACAACCCGGCCGACATCACCCGCCGCGGCCTGCGCCTCGGCGACCAGGTGATGGTCTACAAGGCCGGTGACATCATCCCGCGCATCGAGGCGCCGGTCGTCCACCTGCGGACCGGCGACGAACAGCCGATCGCCTTCCCCGAGGCGTGCCCGCAGTGCGGCTCGGAGATCGACGCCGGCGAGCAGCGCTGGCGCTGCGTGCGCGGCCGCGACTGCCGGGTGGTGGCGTCCATCGCGTACGCCGTCGGGCGCGACCAGCTCGACATCGAGGGCCTCGGTGCGACGCGCGTCGTCCAGCTCGTGGACGCGGGGCTGGTCGCCGACTTCGCCGACCTGTTCGTTCTCACGCGTGAGCAGCTCCTGACCCTGGACCGGATGGGGGAGACCAGCGCCGACAACCTGCTGGCCGGTATCGAGCGGGCCAGGGCCCGGCCGCTGTCCCGTGTCCTGGCGGCGCTCGGCGTGCGGGGCACGGGCCGCTCCATGTCCCGCCGCATCGCGCGGCACTTCGCGACGATGGACCGTCTGCGGGCCGCCGACGCGGAGGCGGTGCAGCGGGTGGAGGGCATCGGGGTGGAGAAGGCGCCGGTGATCGTCGCCGAGCTCGCCGAGCTGGGGCCGCTGATCGGCAGGCTCGTCGCCGCGGGCGTGAACATGACGGAGCCCGGGGCGACGCCGCCGGCCAAGGACGCGGACGCGCGGGAACAGGCGGAACAGGACGTGCCCGCGGGGCCGCTCGGCGGTATGACGGTCGTCGTCACCGGTGCGATGACCGGACCGCTGGAGAAACTCAGCCGCAACCAGGTGAACGAGGTCATCGAACGCGCCGGAGGCAAGGCGTCGTCCAGCGTCTCGAAGCGCACGGCGTTGGTGGTGGCGGGCGAGAACGCCGGGTCCAAGCGTGCGAAGGCCGAGGACCTCGGCGTACGCATCGCCACCCCGGACGAGTTCGCGGCGATGGTCGCGGACCTGCTGCCGGGGGCCTAGACGTTCCGCCCCGGGAGGCCGCGGACCCCGCGAGCGCCTCCGCGCCGGTCGGGAGCGTTTCCGCGGGGCCGGCCGGTGCCACGCGTGCACCATGCGCGTCCTGAGGAAAACCCTTGTCGGACGTGATGGGCGCGGGCAGCCTGCCTGGCATGCCGGAGACGGGGACGGCTTTCACCGGTGCGCGCGAACTGCTCTCCACGATCAGGGAGTCGACCCAGCGGTGCCGGTTCCTGGCCGGGACCTCGGACGACGAGGTACGGGGCGAGCACCCACTGCCGTTGGTCTGCCCGGTGCGCGAGCGGGGTCCGAACGACTTCCTCCCCGTCCTCAAGGAGCGGCTGGAGGCGCCCGGCCACCGGTCCTGGGTACCCCACGCCTGTATCGACGCCGAGCCGGTGAACGGTTCGGTGGCGGCCCGCCGGGAAGGCACGACCGACCGGTCGCTTCCGCTGGTCCCGCTGCTGGACGAGCTGATGACCGGACTCGCCACCGACCGCTTCGGCCCCGGCCGTCCCACGGCACGACACGCGGCGGGCCCGGCTTGCCGCCGCACGACGGGTGATCACGTGGTGGCGGGAGCGTACGGGCGCGGTCGACGCGGCGTGGAAGGCACCGGGTTGTCCGTGGGGGAGACGGTGAGCCGTAGGGGCGCCGTCGCCACCGGTTCCGGCAGGCGCAGGCCGGGCCCGCCGGGCGTGAGGGAGCCGAGAACGCTCGGGCGGCGGGCACCGGTGCACGAAGGGACCGTGCCGGGCAGGCCGTGCGCGGTCAGCCAGCCCAGGACGGCGAAGGCGTACGCCTCCTTGGCGGCCGACGCCAGCCCGAACTCGTCCGACGTCCGCAGCGGTACGCCGGCCCCGCCGCCGAGCTCCTCGCGCAGCCACTTCATCAGCACCGGATTGCGGGTGCCGCCGCCCGACGCGATCACCTCGGTCGCCCCGAAGGGCCGGACGGCGTCGGCGACGGTCCGTGCCGTGAGCCGGGTCAGGGTCGCGACGACGTCCTCTGTGGACAGCGAACCGAAACCGGCCAGCGCGGCGCGCAGATAGGGCAGGTGGAACAGCTCCTTGCCCGTCGTCTTCGGCGCCGTCGCGGCGTAGTACGGCTCGTCCAGCAGCCGTCGCAGCAGCGGCGCGCAGACGCTGCCCCGGGCGGCGAGGGCGCCGTCCCGGTCGAAGGGGTGCGCCGCCCCGCCGCCCGCCAGGTCCCGCACCGCCGCGTCGATCAGCGCGTTGGCGGGCCCGGTGTCGAAGGCCAACGGTTCGTCCGGGCTTTCGCCGGCCACGGTGATGTTGGCGATGCCCCCGAGGTTCAGCGCCACCGGGACACCCGGCCGCCCGCGCAGCCACATGACGTCGACGACGCTCACCAGCGGCGCGCCCTGGCCCCCGGCGGCGACGTCGCGCGGACGGAAGCCGGAGACGACGGGGCGGGCCGTGGCCTCGGCGATCCAGGCGGCCTCACCGATCTGGAGCGTGCCGTGCACCCGGCCGTCCCCGGCCCAGTGGTAGACGGTCTGCCCGTGCGAGGCGATCAGGTCGGCCCGCCCGCCGCACAGTTCGCGGTCGGCCCGGACCGCCGCCCCGGCGAAGGCCTGCCCGATGCGCGTGTCGAGCCGGCACACGGCGGCCAGGGTGGTCCCGGCGGGCGGCAGCGCCTCGGCCAGCGCCGCCCGCAGACCGTCGTCGTACACCGTGCTGATCATGCCCAGCGGGGTGAGCACCAGGGTGTCCCCGTCGAGGGTGAGATCGGCGGCAGCGGCGTCGACGGCGTCGTACGACGTGCCGGACATCAGACCGATGACCCGCATGCCGCCGCTCACCGCAGTGCCCGCCGGTGGTCGTCGCCGCGCAGCGTCAGCAGCGCCAGGACACTGACCGCGCAGGTCGCCGCCGCGTAGTAGGCGGGGATGTCGACGTCACCGGTCCGTTCCACGACTTCGGTGATGATGAGCCCCGCGCAGCCCGAGAACACGGCATTGGACAGCGAGTACGCCAGGCCGAGCCCCGTGTAGCGCACCGTGGTCGGGAACATCTCGGCCAGCATCGCCGGCCCCGGCCCCGCCATCAGCCCGACGGCGGCCCCCGCGCCGAAGAGCGCCGCCCCCTTCGCGTACGCCGAAGCGCCCGGGTCCTGCACCAGGTTCAGCAGCGGCAGCGCGAGCACGGCGACCAGCAGCGCCCGGCCAGCATCACCGTCCGACGCCCCACCCGGTCGCTGGCCGCGCCCGCCGGCAGGATCGACGCCGCGAACCCGAGATTGGCCAGAACCGTGGCGATCAGCGCCTGCTGGAACGTCGCGTCCAGCGTGCTCTGGAGGTACGAGGGCAGGACGACCAGGAAGGTGTAACCGGCCGCGGACCAGCCCATCAGCCGACCGGCGCCCAGCGCGATCGCCCTGGCCGTCCCGCCGGCGGGCGGCGGCCGCACGGGCACGCTCCTGCCGGCGACGGCCGACGCGAAGGCGGGCGTCTCGTCCAGGCGCAGCCGCAGCCACAGCGCGACGAGCCCGAGCGGCAGCGTCAGCAGGAAGGGCACCCGCCACCCCCATCCGGTCAGCTGCGCCTCGCTCAGTACGCTCGCCAGGAGCGCCGCCGCTCCGGCGCCCCCGAGCAGGCCGAGCGCCACGGTGAACGACTGCCACGCCCCGTACCGGCCCCGCCGCCCCGGCGGCGCGAACTCCGTCATGACCGACACCGCGCCGCCGAACTCCCCGCCCGCCGACAGCCCTTGCAGGATCCGCAGCAGTGTCAGCAGCCACGGCGCGGCCGCGCCGATGGTGGCGTACGTCGGCAGTACGCCGATCAGGGCCGTCGCGCCGGTCATCAGGCAGATCACCAGGATCAGCGTGGGCCGCCGGCCGATCCTGTCCCCGATCCGCCCGAAGACCGCGGCGCCGACCGGGCGGAAGAAGAAGGCCAGGGCGAAGGACGCGTACGTCTTGACGAGCCCCTCGACGTCGCTGCCGCCCTCGGGGGTGAAGAAGTGCGCGGCGATGATGGTGGCGAAGTAGCCGTAGACGCCGAACTCGTACCACTCGATGAAGTTGCCGACGGACCCCGCCACCAGCGCCCGGCGCGAGCGGGCCGGCCGGGCGGCTGCCACGGGGACGGGGGCTGGACCATGGACGGGGGTGGTCATGGGGAAAGGGTGCTGACCCGGCGGCCGCACCACAAGTACCGTGCGCCGCCTGTCACCTGAGTGACCTGCCCGCGTACGGCAGCCGGCCCCGCCCCGCGGAGGCGGGACGGGGCCGGCTGTCCGCCAGCGGGGCCGATGCGGCGCGGAGGAGCTCAGACGCCCGGCGGAACCCGCGAAGGGCGGCCGGAACCGCGCGTCACGTGGTACCCGGCGATGGCCGCGGCCGCCCCGAGGACGCCCCCGCCCGTCGTCCACAGCCAGCGCGAGGACCACCATCCCGACGAGAACTCCTCGTCGGCGGCCTCCGCCACGTCCGCGCCGGACGCGCCGGGCACCAGCGGGACCGACAGCGCGCCGTCCACCGCCCACGAGCCGCCCGCGTCCGCCGTCGTCGCCACGACCTCCGCGCGCACCGGCAGGCCGAGGTCCTCCTGGGGCAGGCCGACGACCGTCAGGCGTACGTAGTAGCTCCCCGGCAGCGGATCATCGGCCCACGGCTCCGCCCACGCCCTGACCGTGCGCAGGGTGCAGGAGAGGCCGGCCGAGGCGGCGTCCCGCGGCGCCGTCCTGGTCTGGCTGCCGTGGACGCACGCCTGGCGCCGGCGCAGTCCGTCGTAGACGTCGAGCCGCCAGGTGGCCGCGCCGTGCCGGGCGGCGGCCTCCGGCAGCTCCACCGTGGCCTTCACGGTGGCGGTGCGCCCCGCGTCGGCGTCGAAGGTCCAGTACAGGTAGTCACCGGTGGACGCGTCGGCGGTGGCCCGCTGGTCCTGCCGGATCTTCGTCGCCGTACGGAACGTGGTGCCCGCCTCGGTCGGCGCGGCTTCCTCCCCGCCCCGGCCGGCGCCCGGCGGTGGCGTCGGGTCCGCGAGGACGGGAGCGGCCGCGGCGAAGAGCGCGGTGCCCGCCAGCACGGCACCGGCCAGCACGCGTGTGGTCGTACGCATCAGTTGGTCCTCCATACGGCGAAGCGCCAGCGCGAGATCCAGCCCCACAGCAGACCGGCGAACAGACCGGTCAGGGCGAGTACGCCGAGCAGCCACCAGCCGTGTCCGAGACCGAAGGACGCGACGTCCGACGCCTCGTCGGGCCCGTCCACCAGGTCGATGGTCAGCTCGACGGGCAGGCCCGGCGTGGTCTTGACGGACGCGGGAGCGGAGAAGGAGTTGCTGACCTGGAGGCACACGCTCTCCGCCGTCGGCTCGACGTCCTCCGCCGTGTCGTCGTCCAGGGGGGCCTTCGGATAGCGCAGTCCGGTCGAGATCACGTCCGTACGGCCGTCGCCCGCCTCCGAGCCGCGCACGATCTCCCGGCCGTGCCGGGTCACCGCCCGCAGGAGTACGCCGTAGTCGCGGTCGACGGCGCGGTCGGCGCCGATGCTGACCGAGGCCCGCAGCTCCTGTCCCGGAAGTACGTCGACCCGGTACCAGCGGTGCTCGGAGAACTTCTCGCGGTCGGTGTAGAGGCCGGCCTCGAGCACCGGCGCGTCCGCGCACGCGGCCGCGCCCTCGGTCGCCACGGGCTGGACGGCGGGCTCGGCGGCGCGGTCCACCAACTGCTTGACACGGCGGGACAGTTCGTCGGTGTGCTGTACGGCGGTGTACGTACCGCCGGTGGCCTCCGCGATGCACGTCAGCTGTTGGCGGATCTTCGCGTTCGGGACCAGGCCGAGCGTGTCGACGACCAGGTGGGTGCCCTTGGCGGCGATCTCGCGAGCGACCTCGCACGGGTCGAGGGGGCCGCAGGTGTCCTCGCCGTCGGTGATGAGGACGATCCTGCGGGTGCCGTCGCCGCCTTCGAGGTCGTCGGCCGCGCCGAGGAGGGCGGGGCCGATCGGGGTCCAGCCGGTGGGCGCGAGCGTGGCGACGGCGGTCTTCGCCTCGGTCCTGTCCAGCGGGCCGACCGGGTACAGCTGCCGGGTGTCCTTGCAGCCGGTCCTGCGGTCGTCGCCGGGGTAGTCGGCGCCGAGCGTGCGTATGCCGAGCCGCACCTCGTCCGGCACCGCGTCCAGCACGTCGTTGAACGCCTGCTTCGCGGCGGCCATGCGGGACTGGCCGTCGATGTCCTTGGCCCGCATCGAACCGCTGACGTCGAGGACCAGCTCGACCTTGGGGGTGTCCCGCTCGTCCGGTTCGTCGGCGGCAGCTGCGGCGCCGGCCGGAACGAGCCCGGCGGCCAGGGCGACGAGCAGGCCGAACGCCCCGGCCGTCAGCCGTTTTCTTGTGATCATCGCCGGATCCTATTGAAGATCGTCTCCGGTCCCCAAAACGCGGAGGGCGGACTCCCTCAGAGGGCGTGGCCGGTGGTCGCGTCCACGTGCGCCGGGACGGGGTCGTGGCGGTCGCCCACCGAGGACGTACCCGTCGGCTCGAACAGCAGAAGCGACGCGCCGGCCGCCGCCGACGGCTTGTGCCAGGTGCCGCGCGGCACGACGTACACCGACCCGGTGGGCAGGACCACGGACCGCTCCCCGTCGTCGTCCTCCCGGTCCCGCAGCGCGATCGTCAGCTCGCCGTCCAGCACCTGGAAGAACTCGTCCGTGTCCTCGTGCACGTGCCAGACGTGTTCCCCCGCGACCTTCGCCACGCGTACGTCGTAGTCGTTGACGCGCGTCACGATGCGCGGACTCCACAGCGCGTCGAAGGAGCCGAGGGCATCGGCGAGCGCGACGGGGGATCCCTGCCGTCCGCGCGGTTCGTTCGTAGTCATGGCCCCATCGTCGCCCCTGGCGCCGGACCACCGCGAGTGCTAGGAATCGCACATGCCGCAAGGAAACTCGCACACCCCGCCCCGGCTCCACCGCGTCGTCGTGATCGTCGACGAGAACTCCAACCCCTTCGAACTCGGCTGCGCCACCGAGGTCTTCGGCCTGCGCAGGCCCGAACTCGGCCGAGAGCTCTACGACTTCGCCCTCTGCTCCCCCGAGCCCCGCACCCTCATGAGGGACGGGTTCTTCACGCTCACCGGAGTCGCGGACCTGGCGGCGGCCGACACCGCCGACACCCTGATCGTGCCCAACCGGCCGGACACCGACGTGCCGCGCCGCCCGGAGGTGCTCGACGCCGTCCGGCGGGCGCACGCGCGGGGCGCCCGGCTGGTGGGTTTCTGCAGCGGCGCCTTCACCATGGCCGAGGCGGGCGTGCTCGACGGGCGCCGCGCCACCGCGCACTGGCAGTGGGCGGACGACTTCCGGGCGCGCTTCCCCGCCGTCCGGCTCGAACCGGACGTGCTGTTCGTCGACGACGGCGACATCCTGACCGCCGCCGGCAGCGCGGCCGCCCTCGACCTCGGGCTGCACCTGGTACGCCGCGACCACGGCGTGGAGGCCGCCGTCTCGGTCAGCCGCCGCCTCGTCTTCGCCGTCCACCGCGACGGCGGCCAGCGCCAGTTCGTCGAGCACCCGATCCCCTCCGCCGCCGCTTCCGCCGGCATCTCGCTCGGCCCGCTCCTGGAATGGGCCAGGGAACGCCTCGGTACGCCGCTGACCGTCGCCGCGCTCGCCGCGCACGCGGCCGTCAGCCCGGCCACGCTCCACCGCAGGTTCCGCTCCCAGCTCGGCACCACGCCCCTGGCCTGGCTCACCGCCGAGCGCGTCGCGCTGGCCTGCCGCCTGATGGAACGCGGCGATCCCGCCGTCGAGTCCGTGGCCCGGGCGAGCGGCCTCGGTACGGCCGCCAACCTCCGCGCCCAGCTCCGCCGCCGTACCGGGCTCACACCCGGCGCCTACCGCGAGCGCTTCGCACCGGGTGCCTGAACCGGCCGGAATCCGCCCCCTCCGCAACACCGTGCGGAAACGTTCCGGGATCCCTCTGTCATGCTCCCGCCCTGCGCCCTGCCGGCGAGCCCCGCCGCACGCCCGCCCTCGCACCGCTCGCGACGGCCGTCGCGGCCGTCACCGGCTGCGCCCCGCGGCCCGGGCCCCCGGCAGCCGCGCCCGGCGCAGGAGGAGCTGCGTGCCCCGGCGGCGTACACCGGCTTCTTCGGCGTCCCCGCCCTGCGTCCGGCCGGTGTCACCACCGGCCTTGCGCTGCTCGGCGGCGCGGCGCTCACGCCGGCCTGTTCGGTGTACGTCGCGAGGTCTTCCGGGCCGGTGGGCCGGCGGCGGGTCCGTCCCTCCTCCCGGCCCTCCCGGCGCGTGGCGGCCCGCTTCCGCGGCGGATCGTCGAAGCCGGACGTCCGTGAGCGCTTGTGGTGGTACACCGGAACGGTGCGGGGACGACGACTTCTCAGTTACGGCGACGCGGTGGCGATTCTCGGCGGCGACAGCGCCGCCCTGGCCGCGGCCGACCGGGCGCTCGGCGGGGCGCTGTCGATGGCGACGGGCGGGGCGAGCAGCGTGGTGCTCAACCTGTTCGAGGCGCGGGGCGGGGTGCTCGGGCTCGGGCGCGACCTGACGACGGGGCTGCGCGAGCGGCTGGGGTCCGCGGAGCGGGCGGAACGTACGGAACGGATCGCGGCGGCGCACGCGGTGCTCGTGGTCACGGCGTACTTCGAAGCACTCGGAGAGCTCGAACTCCCCTTCCGGTTCAGCGAGTTGCAGTTGACGCGGCGCGAGCAGACCGGCCTCGCGGGCGGGCCGGACAGCGGGCACGGCTTCGTGCGCGAGCTGGCCGCGACCGCCATCCCTCAGCCCGCCCCGCACCAGCCCTACGAACAGGTCCTCGGCGCACTCCGGTACTGGTACACGGGCCTCACCGACCGGCTGCACCGCTTCCTCACCGGGCTCGCCGTGTGGGACCGCCTGGACGGGGCGCAGCGGCGCGCGACCCTGGACGCGCTGGCCGACAGGCTGAATCCGGCGGCGATCGAGCGGTATCAGGACTTGTACGCCCGACTGGCCATGGAAGTCCCGGAGTTCGGATTCTGGTCCGGACAGACCGAGCACCAGGCCACCCGCGCCGGCATCCGCCAGGCGCTCACCGGCATCGGGACCGCCCTGGCGGGTCTGACCCCGGTACGCCCGCTCACCCACGTCGCCGCCGCCCTCGCCACCGGCTACCGGGCGGCCCTGCCCCGCCCGATCCTGGCCGAGGGGGACGCGCCGACGGGCGTGTACCTGCCCACCCTCGGCGAGGGCTACGTCGACCCGGACTTCCGGGTCCGGGCCGTGACCGGGGATCCGCACGGGCCGGCCGAAGAGGAGTGGTGGGACGCGGTGCCCGTACGGTCCGACCTCACCGAGTACCTCGCGGGCGCCCTCACCTCGGTCGCCTCCACCGCCGCGCCCCTGGTCGTCCTCGGCCAGCCGGGCGCGGGGAAGTCCGTGCTGACCAAGATCCTCGCGGCCCGGTTACCCGAGGCCGGCTTCCTGCCCGTCCGGATCGTCCTGCGCGAAGTGCCCGCCGACGCCGACGTACAGGACCAGATCGAGTACGCCGTGCGCGCCACGACCGGCGAGCGGATCTCCTGGCCGGAGCTGATCCGGGCGGCGGAAGGGGCCGTCCCCGTCCTCCTCTTCGACGGTTTCGACGAGCTGCTCCAGGCCACCGGCGTCAGCCAGTCCGACTACCTGGTACGGGTGGCCCGCTTCCAGCGGCGCGAGGCGGACCAGGGACGGCCCGTGCTCGCGCTGGTCACCAGCCGCACCGCCGTCGCCGACCGTGCGCGCTACCCCGAGGGCGCGGTGGCGCTGCGCCTCGAACCCTTCAGGGAGCAGCAGGTCGAGCGCTGGCTCGGCCTGTGGAACCACCTCAACGAGCCGTACTTCACCGCGAACGGGCTGCGCCCCCTGCTCCCCGCCGTCGCGGCCCGCCACCAGGCCCTGGCCTCCCAGCCGCTGCTCCTGCTGATGCTCGCCCTGTACGACGCGACGGGGAACGCGCTGCAGTGCGGAGCCCAGGACGACGATCCCCTGGACGAGGCCGAACTGTACGAGGAACTGCTGGCGTCCTTCGCCGTCCGGGAGGTCGGGAAGTCCACCCCGGCACTGACCGGGCAGCAACTGGCCGGCCGCGTCGAGCAGGAACTCCAGCGGCTCTCCCTGATCTCCTTCGGCATGCTCAACCGGCACCGGCAGTGGATCACCGCCACCGAGCTGGAGCAGGACCTGACCGCGCTGCTCGGCCACCCCAGGGAGCCGCACGCCACCGGCTTCCACGCGCCGCTCGACCAGGCGGAGATCGCGCTCGGCCGGTTCTTCTTCGTCCAGCGGGCCCAGGCGCTCCGCGACGGGCAGCGGCTGGCGACGTACGAGTTCCTGCACGCCACCTTCGGTGAGTACCTGGCCGCCCGCCTCGCCGTACAGCTGCTCGCGGGCCTGCTCGACCAGCGCCCGGCGCTCTCCCTCGGCAGGGCGGGCACGGACGACGACCTGCTGTACGTCCTGCTGTCGTACGCGCCGCTGTCGTCACGCCAGATGCTGCGCTTCGTCGGCGCCCGGATCCGCCACATCGCCCCACAGGACCGTGAGCGGCTCGGCGAACTCCTCTTCACCGTGATGGCCGACCACCGCAACCGCACCGAGCACCGGTTCCCCGGGTACCGGCCGGCCGTCCGCGCGACCTCGTCACGGCACGGCCTCTACGGCGCGAACCTCATGATGCTGACGGTGCTGGTCAGGGACGGAGTCAAGGCGAGCGAAGCGTTCCCCGGCGACGCCGACCCGGCCGGGACCTGGCACCGGCACGTGCTGTTGTGGCGGTCGGCCCTCACCGAACCGGAGTGGACGGACTTCGCGATCGCCCTCGACCTCAGCCACATCTGGAACGGCGACCGGCGCGACCTGGCCATCCGGCCGGCGGAGGATGTCCCCGTTCCCGAACCGGTCGACGCGTACTGGCTGTACGGCCGTCCGCCGGGCCACTCGGACCGCGCCGGCCGGGTCTGCTGGTCCCGCCCGTACCCGGACCAGATCCGGCACAAGATGGCGGTGTCCGGCGGGACCAACGACGCGGTCGTCCTGCACGCGGTGGACCCGGTCTTCCGCCGGATGGGGTCCGCCGTGACCACGTTCTTCGGTACGCCCGGGGGCAGCGCCACTTCGGTCGCGCACAGTCTGGCGGACCTGTGGCTGGCCGGCGGTCTCGGAGCCCCGGACGGCGACCTGGCCGCCCTGTACGAGCACTGCGCGGCGTTCCTGGAGCCGTTCTCCCGTCTCGATCACGACACCCGGGACCGCGCGGCCCGGCTGCTCCTGGGGCAACTGGCCCAGGACGCCACCCGGTTGCCGGCGTCCGTGGTGAAGAGCGTGCTGGACGCGCTGACCCTGGAGATCCTCGACCCCTCCATGCTGGAACTGGTGGTGCGGTCCGCGTCGGCGGCACTGGAGTCGGGTGCCACCGGCGAGGACGGCGACGATCTCCGGGCCCACTGGGAGCTGGCTGTCGAAGCCCTCCTGGGGCGGCGCGCCTTCGACCGTGTCCTGGCTCTCTGGATTCGGACCGGCGCGTCGTACCGGGTGAGCGGGTGGTTCGCTGCCGTCGTCCGTCCGATGCTGGACTGGATGAACGGGCACCAGTTGCGCGACGTGGAGCCGGAGACCCTGGTCCGGCTGCGCGACCTGATCGCCGCGCACGACCGGGGCTCACCCGGCGGCCCGCCCTGACCGGCGCCCCGCACCGGCCGTCCGGCACCCCGCATCAGCAGCGCGAAAGGGCCCCGCCGGGCGCAGGCACAATGGGGACATGTCCCGACGCAGTTCACGCGCTACGAGCCGCCGTCCCCGGAGCCGGTCCCTTCCCGGGCCCCTCTCCGCCGCATCGCCCTGCCCCTGCGGCCTCCCCGCCGCCTACGGCGCGTGCTGCGGACGCTTCCACTCCGCCGCGGCCGCCGCGCCCACCGCCGAGCTCCTCATGCGCTCCCGCTACAGCGCCTTCGCCGTCCAGGACGCGGCGTACCTGCTGCGCTCGTGGCATCCCGGCACCAGGCCGCGGACCCTCGACCTCGACGCGGACATGCGCTGGCAGGGCCTGGACATCCTGGCGACCACGGAAGGCAGCGCCTTCCACACCACGGGAACGGTCACCTTCCGCGCCCACTACATCCACCGGGGCGAGCCGGGCGACCTTCACGAGCAGAGCCGCTTCGCCCGTCACGAGGGCGCGTGGGCCTACCTGGACGCGGTCTTCACGCGCTGAGACCACGCAGAGGCGCCCGGTTCCTCCCCTCACGTGCTGTTTCGTGTCGCGGCGGGCGGGGTACTGCGGACGGGATCGCGGGGCTCGGGACCATGCCGCCCGATCCACATCCGACGTACACGGCAACCGCCCCCGAACCGCCCGGAAGGCACACCATGGACGACCTCACCGAGCCGGAACTCGAAACGCTCTGGGACGCATTCCACCGTGTGGTGAACATGACGTCACAGGAATTGGCCACCTGGCTCCGGACCAGCGACGCGGACGAGGACGCCGAGCCGCTGCCCGAGCACGCCGGGACCGAGGCGGGACGGCACGTGCTCTCGATCCTGAGCAAGCGGCGCACGGACCTGACCGACGCCGACATCGCGGTCATGCGGCAGGTGGTGGACACCGTCACCGCGCAGCGGCGCGAGGATCTGGAGCCGACGGCCGGTGATCAGGCCTGGCGGTACCGGCTGATGCGGCTGGGACACGACCCGCTCAAGCCGGCATGACCTCCGGGGCCCGGACCCGCGACCGTTCCCAGGACGAACGCACGGTGCGGGCACTCCTCGACGCGTACGGACGGACGTACGCCGCCGAGGCGGGCATCCGGCTGCGCGACACCCCGCAGCCGCTCTACCGCCTCCTCGTCCTGTCCTGCCTGCTGAGCGCCCGGATCCGGGCCTCCACCGCCGTGGCGGCCGCCCGCGCGCTCCACGACGCGGGGCTGCGCGACGCGCGCCGCATGGAGACCGCCACGTGGCAGCAGCGCGTCGACGCCCTCGGCGCGGGCGGCTACCGCCGCTACGACGAACGGACCGCCACCCAGCTCGGTGAAGGGGCCCGGCTGGTGCTCGACAGGTACGGCGGCGACCTGCGCCGCATGCGCGAGGCCGCCGGCGGCGACACGGAGGCGCTGCGAAGCCTGCTGCGGGAGGTGCCGGGGATCGGGCCCGCCGGCGCGGACATCTTTCTGCGCGAAGCGCAGGCGGTGTGGCCCCAGGTCGCGCCGTACCTGGACGGGAAGGCCCTCCAGGGCGCGGAACGCCTCGGCCTCCCGGCCGACCCGGCCGAGCTGTCCCGGCTCGTCGGCGAGGGAGAGCACGCCCCGCTGGCGGCGGCGCTGGTACGGGTCTCACTCGACCGGCGCGGCGCGGACGCGCTGCGGGACGGACCGCGGGACGTCTCGGGGGAGGGGCACACCGGCTGAGCCCGCAGCGGGCGCGCTGTTACGGCCGAGGCGCGCGGGGTACGGGACGAGTCCGGGGACCTACGGGAGAGGTGAGTACGGGCCCCGGCCAGGCGGCGGGAAGTACGCCACCCGGCGGGCCCGGCTGCGGAAGGCGGCCGAGGACAGCGGCGTACCCGGCCGGCACGCAGACGAGAACCTCCAGGCCGGTGGTCCGCACGGGCGGAGCCGCAGGAGAGGAGCGCAGCGATGAGACGCCAGGAACGCGACGACGACGCCCGCGAGGAACGGCGCGGACCGCGGCCCCGGATCGGCAAGGGCGAAACGGACGCCGTCGCGGGCAGCGACGTGCAGCAGCCCGAGATCGCCGAGGGGCCCGTCGAGGGCATCCAGCCCGGGGAGCGGGTCGAGCGCGGGCCGTGGCACCCCCCGGTGGAGGTCGATCCGCCGACGGGTGGCGCGGCGGGAGACCGCGACGCCGTACGGGAGCAGAAGAAGCGGGGCGGCCCCTAGGGCCTGCCGTCAGACCGTCAAACGATCTGTACGGTCCCGTCGTGGCGGATGCCGGGCCGAGGGGGCCTTCGTGGCCCTTCCGGGGTTCGGAACCCCGGGCCCGGCGCCCGGCGTTCTCAGCAACGCGGGTGAGCCGAACGGCCACGGCCCGCCCCGTCGTGAGGAGGGTCCTCGCCTCCGGACCGCTCGCGTCACCGGGGGTCAGTACACAGCACTCGTGGCCGCCGGGACCGGCCATCACCACCCGGCCGGTCCCGGCCCGCCGATCGGGCAGGGCGCTCCACCAGCGGGAAAGCTTTCGTCCAGGTCAGAGCCGGAGCCTGCCCAGACGGCGCCGCCCGGTCAACCCATTGACGCCCCCGCGCTCGGCCACTGCCGTCACCACACCCTCCTCGTCCACCACGTCACAGGCACGTGAGGAGGCCGTCGAGCGGGGCCGGTGTCTGCCCGGGGCCGAGGGCTTCGACGAGGAGGCGGCCGTAGCGGATCTTGCGGCCCTTCTTCGTGCCGAGGAAGCGCCGTAGCTGCTGCTGCCGGGGCCGGCCGTGGTGTGCGGGCTGGTGCAGGAAGGTCTGCCAGGCACGGAGGTCGCCCCCGGTCCGGACGATCTCCTCGACCCTTGCTGTGCCCAGCGCGCGGATGAGCTCGTCCTCCAGGTCCGTCACGCACACGAAGAAGCCCCGGCGCGACGCCCGTGCCCGCTCCAGGCCGCGGTAGTAGAAGCGCTGCTCGCCCTCGTCGCACAGTCCTGCCAGGTGCAGTCCGAGGCCGGGCGGTCCGAGGAGCTCGGTGTAGCGGCCGACGCTCATCGCCCCGCCCATCGACACGACGCACACCCCCTCGGCGGCCAGGTCCCGGCCACGCCGTGCGGCCAGCGCCTCAACGGCGGCGAGGTCGCTCGGCCCTTCCAGCAGCACCGCTGTCCGCACCCCCAGCCGCACGGCCAGATCACCCGCCGGCCCGCCGGGACCACCGGCCGCCCAGCCATTCACCTCGTCCAGGAACGCCCGCATGTCCGCCATGGAGCGAGTCTGCACCTCCGCCGAGGGCATGGCGCGGGATTATTCGGCGGCCCCGTGGACACCACCAGGGCCGCCGTCGGCGCCGACACCACTCGCCGTCCGTTCACCGTGTTCACCGCGTTCACCGATTCCCCGTCCTGGACACCGGCCGCGGCGGCCAGGACGGGAAGCAGCAGGCCGAGCGTGCCGGCCGGGATGCTCCGGTCGGCACGCTCGGCCTCCGTACTCGTTGCCTCAGCCCCACCCGCACCGCGGTCCCGCATCACAAACACACGCGGAAAACACGGCACGGGTGGCAAAAGCGACCCCTTAGTTCACGTCTACGTAGTCACCGGAGGAGTTGCTGGGGCCCGATGTGGTGTTGCCGCTGTAGCGCCAGCGCCACGAACCGTCCCGGGAGGCGGTCACCGTGGTCTTCAGGTAACCGGTACTGCTCGCGGTGACCTTCTTGACCGTGGTGTACGTGCTGGATCCCGCGGGCTTGAACTGCAGCTTCACCAGTCGGCCGCCGTAGTTGTCGTAGCGGTGCAGGCTCCAGTTGGCGCGCTGCACGGTGCCGGTGACGGTGATCGGCTTGCCCTTGGCGACGGGCTCCGGGGAGGCGTTCATCTTCACGATGCGCGAGGCGCGCTGGAGGCGGACCGTCACGGAGAGCAGGTCGTCGTCGTAGCCGCCGCCCTTCTTGATGGCCGTGCCGAAGGTCTTCCAGGCGGTGGCGTCGCTGTTGACGAGGTTGTTGCCGTTTCCGCCCGGCATGTTGTCGGGGTCCACGGTGATCGTCTCGTTGCAGTCGCGGAACGTGTAGCCGCCCGCGGAGGACTGGCCGCAGCCCCATCGGGTCGTGAGGCCCGAGAGCTTGTACTCGTTGGTCCCGTAGGTGCCCCGGTACGCGTCGACCCACCAGCTGTCGAGCGCCACGTTGCTCTTGACCGTGTACGTCAAAGGAGCCTCGACCTCGGCGCTGATGCCGACGACGATGGGATTGCCCTTGTTGAACACGACGTTCGAGAACGTGATGTCACTGTCGGCCGCGTGCGCGGCCGGCGCCGTGAGTCCCACGCCCGCGAGCGCTATGCCCCCGGCCGTCGCGACGGCGGCCGCGCGCCGCAGAGCCGAAGGCCTGTGCCGCTCCGAAGGAACGGCGGATACCGAAGTGTTCAATCCCCACCCCTGAAATAATGGTGAATGTGCGCGACGGGCCTGTGCCCGCCGCACGCACTGTAGATCATCAGGGGCGCCGCCTCTCAGGGCCGGTCGGGCGGGGGCGGCGCCCCTCGCGCGGCAGGGCGCCCGGGCCCGCCGCCCGAACGGTGGCCCGGCTCCGCCGAAGGTCCGTGACGCGTGCGGGGGCCGGGCGCCGTCCCACGGCCTCCCCGCCACGTCCTCCTGAGGCCGGACGCCGGGGCCGGAGCCGGCAAGGCACCCTAAGGGCGTGACCTCACTTCCCCACCAGGGTCGGCACGGCCCCCGCGAGCACCACATGATCGTCAGTGGCGACGACGCACTCGCCCACCGGCTGGCCGCCGAACTGCGCGAGGTGTACGGGGAGGAGGTGACCCTCGTCGTGCCACCCGCCCACGAATCGCGCCGCCCTCCCGAGCCCCTCGCGGGCCGCGGCCCCGGCAGGGCGTCCGCGCTCTTCGGGCGGGTGTCCGCCGTCATGAACCGCACCGCCGCCACGCCCGCGGGCACCCCCGCCCCGGGCGCCGACGGCCGGCCCGCCGACACCGTGCGCGTCGTGGAGGCCTGGGAACTCGACGACCTCGCCCTGGCCCAGGCGGGCGTGGAGCGGGCCGCCGCGCTCGCCCTCGTGCACGACGACGACGAGGCCAACATCCGCGCCGCGCTGACCGCCCGCCGGCTCAACCCCCGTCTGCGGCTGGTCATCCGCCTCTACAACCGCAAGCTCGGCCTCCACCTCGAAGAGCTCCTCGACCAGGCCGCCGCCCTCGCCTCCCCCGGACTCGACCCCGCCGTCCTGGACGCGTCGACCACCGTGCTCTCGGACGCCGACACCGCCGCTCCCGCCCTGGCCGCCACCGCCGTCGCGGGCACCAGCAAGGTCGTCCAGGCCGACGGGCTGCTGCTGCGCGCCGTCGAACGCACCCCGCCCGCCGACGGCGAGGTCGCCGACTCCGGACTCTGCACGCTCGCGCTGCTCTCCTCCACCACCAGCAACCCGGCCGGCGCCGAGGGCTCGGACCGCGGAGGCGCGGAAGCGCCGCGCCTGCTGCCCGACGACCGCAGCGTCGCCGAAGCCACCGGCCGGGGCACCATCGTGCTCGAAGCGATCTCCCACACGGGTACGGCGCCGCCGCCCGGCCGGCTCGCGGGCCGCGGCCTGCCGCTCGCCGAGCTCTTCTCCCGCCGCCTGCGGTGGGCGATCGCCGGCATCGCGACCGCCGTGCTCGGTCTCGCGGTCGCGACCTGGGTCACCACCGACGACCCCCCGCTGCACGCCGCCTACGTCACCCTGCTCGACCTCTTCGCGATCAACGACCCCGCGGTCGACGCGTCGATCGAGCGTCAGATCCTCCAACTCCTCGCGGGACTCGCCGGGATGCTGCTGCTTCCCGTGCTCGTCGCCGCCGTGCTCCAGGCCCTCGGCGCCCTGCGCAGCGCCTCCGGACTGCGCCGTCCGCCGCGCGGCCTCTCCGGCCACGTCGTGCTGCTCGGTCTCGGCAAGATCGGCACACGCGTACTGGCCCGGCTGCGCGAACTCGACATCCCCGTGGTGTGCGTGGAGGAGGACCCCGAGGCGCGCGGCATCCCGCTCGCCCGCCGCCTGCGCGTACCGACCGTGATCGGCGACGTGACACAGGAAGGCGTACTCGAAGCCGCCAAGATCCACCGCGCGCACGCCATGCTCGCCCTCACCAGCGCCGACACCACCAACCTCGAAGCCGCCCTGTACGGCCGCTCGATCAAGCCGGACCTGCGCGTGGCCCTGCGCCTGTACGACGACGACTTCGCCACCGCCGTCTACCGCACCCTGCGCGCCGCCCACCCCCGCGCCCTGACCCGCAGCCGCAGCGTCTCCCACCTCGCCGCGCCCGCCTTCGCCGGGGCGATGATGGGACGGCAGATCCTGGGCGCCATACCGGTCGAGCGCACGGTGCTGCTCTTCGCCGCCGTCCAGGTGGCGGGCCTGCCGCAGCTCGAAGGGCGTACCGTCGCCGAGGCCTTCAGCTCCGGCGCGTGGCGCCTCCTCGCCCTGGACACCGCCACCGAGGACCGCCGCAGCGACCTGAGCGCGACCCGGGCCGACGATGACGGCGCCGGCCGCGGCAGGGGCGCGGGGCGCCCGCCCCGCCTGGTCTGGGACCTGCACCCCGGCTACGTACTGCGCTCCGACGACCGCGTGGTCCTCGCGGCCACCCGCCGCGGCCTCGCCGAACTCCTCGGCCGTACGCCCGCGTCGCGCACCGACGCGTCGGCGGGCTGAGGCGTCAGCGCGGCCCCAGGACGAACAGCGCGACGACGAGCAGGACCAGCAGCGCCCAGCCGAGCACCCCGATCTTCCGTCGCCGCGGGTTGCGTCCCTGGCGCCACGTGCCGGCTCCGTGCGGAGTGTCGTCTCCCATGGCAGCCCAGCATACGACCTGACGTCCCGGAGCTGCCGCCCCCTGTACGGCAACTCCGGGCCCGCCCATCGTTCCAGGCGGGCAACTCCCGGTGTATTGCCGTGTTCCGGCAATCTTTATGCTCTGTCCGTGCCCGAGGGCCACGTCAAGGAGTCGTCGACGGCGCGTCAGGAAGCGCCGGGAATCCGGGGAAGTGCGTGACAGAGCGCGAGATGTCCGAGGACTATCTGGATGGCTATGCCCGGATCCTGGTGGAAGTCTCCGCCACCGGACGCCGCCTCACGCGGGACGAACTGGACTCGCGCCGCGCGCTCGGAGAACAGGCGGCCGAGGCGGGGCACGGCCTGCGCGCCCTCGTCGGCCTCCACCTGGCGGCCACCCGCGCCGCCTGGCCCGGCACGTCCGCGGCGCCGGACCGGGTCCTGGCCGCCGTGGAACAGGCCGTCGACGCCTTCGCCGAGGGGTACGAGCGGGCCCAGCGGCTGGCCGTACGCCAGGAGGAGGCGGCCCGGCGCGAGTTCATCGACGACCTCCTCCACGGGCGCAGCAACCTGGGCCGGCTCGCCGCCCGCGCCGAGCGCTTCGGCCTGCGGCTCTCCCAGGCCCACGCCGTCGCGGTGGCCGAGGGTGCCGAGACGTACGAGGACACCGACCACGTCACCCGCCGGGTGGACCACGAACTCATCGGCCGCTTCGGCGACCGCCGCATCCTGCTCGCCACCAAGGACGGCCGGCTGATCTGCATCGTGCCCGGGGACCAGACCGAGGTGCTCACCCACTTCGCCAAGCAGGCGCACGCCGCCACGGACGGCGGCCGCGTGGCGATCGGCCGCGCGCACCCGGGCGCGGGCGGTGTGGTCCACTCGTACGAAGAAGCCCTCAGCGCCCTCGAACTGGCCGACCGCATGGCACTCGACGCTCCCGTGCTGCACGCCGCCGAACTGCTGGTCTTCCCCGTCCTCACCCGCGACCGCCAGGCGATGGCCGACCTGGTGCTCAGCGCGCTGGGCCCGCTCAGACAGGCCCGCGGCGGCGCCGAGCCGCTGCTGGAGACGCTGAGCGTGTACTTCGACGCCGGCTGCGTGTCGGCGGAGGCCGCCCGGCGGCTCAGCCTGAGCGTACGGGCGCTGACCTACCGGCTGCGGCGCATCCACCAGCTCACCGGATCCGACCCGGCCGACCCGATGCACCGCTACACGCTCCAGACCGCGGTGATCGGCGCACGGCTGCTGGAATGGCCCGCCAAGGGGATCTGACGCGGCGGGTGGATACCCTGGGCGCCGTTGTGATGCAGGGCACCATGAGGAGAACAAGCGTGGCCGAGTCCGTCATACCGCCGCCCGACCCGCTGGCTCCCAGCGGCACGCCCCTCGGAGCGTCGCGGCGCGCGATCGTCCGATGGTTCGCCGCTTTCGTCGCGTTCATGGCCCTGGTCCACTCCAGCATGCTGCTGCTCTACGTCGCCACGGACTTCCCGCTCTCCAAGAGCTACCGGGAGCAGGTCAACGAGTGGATGCGGCCGCTCTTCCCGCAGGACTGGAGCATCTTCGCGCCGGAACCCTCCAAGTTCAACCAGCACCTCGAGGTGCGGGCGAACACCGACGGGAAGTTCGGCCCGTGGGTCGACCTCACCGCGCACGACAACGCGGCGTACCGGGGCGAGCTGCTCCCCAGTATCGAGGACCAGCTGGTACTGCGCCGGGCCGTGTCGCAGTACCGGACGAACGCGGCGCGCGAGAACGCCACCGCGGCCACCGGCCGTTCGGCGCGTTACCTGCTCAACGTGGTTCTGGTCAGGCTCGACGACATGGGGGAGGAACCGGGACAGGCCGTGCAACTCCGCCTGAAGAGCACCCGCATACCGGCGCCCGGCTCCCGGCCCGGCGCCGTCGTGACGCGGCCGCAGTATCAGACCCTCGGATACTGGAAGGTCCGCTCATGACCGTACGCGCGGCGCTCGCCCTGGGCCTGGACTCCGCCGACGGCCTCGGCCGCCGCGTCGCGGGCGCGGCCCGGAAGCTGACCCTCCAACCGCTCGCCCCCTACAGCGCGGCCGCGATACGCATCGGCCTCGGCGGCCTGTACCTGATCCACCTGCTCCGCGAGTCGGTGCGCGCCGACCGCATCTGGGGGCCGGGCTCACCGTTCACCCCCGACCTCTTCGACCAGACCCTGAAGGCCCGCGGCCTGGACGGCGCCTTCTCCTGGTGGTACTCGCTCCTCGCCACCGACAGCGTGCTCGTCTTCTGGGCCTGGTACGGGCTCGCGATCGTGGCCAGCGCGCTGCTGATGCTCGGCTGGCGCACCCGCGCCACGGCCGTGGTCTTCTGGTTCCTCGTGGTGGCCTTCTACCTGCGCGGATCCATGGCCAACAGCGGCTGGGCGCTGCTGAGTCTGCTGTTCGCCAATTACCTGCTCTTCGTCGCGTCGGGCCGTCACTGGTCGCTCGACGCGCGCCGCCGCGCCCGCAGGGCGCAGGCGGGCGGCGCGACGTCGCCGAAGCCGGTCTTCCGGGGTGCGGAGACGGAAGAACTCCGCCGGCGCCTGGTCACCGTCCTGCACAACGCCGGCATGGCGATGATCGCGCTCCAGGTCATGGTCATCTACGGTTCCGCGGCCATGTACAAGATCCAGGGCGAGTCGTGGCGCAACGGCACGGCCCTCTATTACTCGATGATGTACGACGACTTCTCGACCTGGCCCGAACTCTCGGCCTGGGTCGCGGGCCACGGAACCTTCGCGGCGCTCATGGCGTACGTCACCGTGTTCTCGCAGATGCTGTTCCCCGCACTGGTGTTCAACCGGCGGCTCAAGTACTGCATCCTCGTCCTCATGCTCGGCACGCACGTCGGCATCGGCGTCCTGATGGCCCTGCCGATGTTCTCCGCCGTCACGATCGTCGGCGACCTGGTGTTCCTGCCGACCACCTTCTGGCTCGCCGCGGCCCGGCTGGTGCGGACGGCGCGGGCGGCTCCGGAGAAGACGCCGGACGCACCGGCTGCGCCACCCCGGGAAGCGGTGGACGCCGAGGCCGGTTCATCGACGTGACCCTGTGACCGGCCGGCCTCACGACGCTCAGCGGCGGCCGGCCGGCAGGAGTTCGCCCTGTGCCAGGTCCTCGGCGAGCAGCCGCTTGGCGATCGCGTCGACGGCGGCCCGCAGTTCCTCGCTGTCCGGCCGCCCGCCGTCCATCTCCAGCTGGTCGCCGAGCCACCGCGCCCACGCCGCGGTGATCACTTCGGCCTCGCGCGCGCCCGCCGGGGTGTGGGAGAGCAGGCTGCCGTCGCGGGTGAGGTAGCCCTCGTCCACCATCCGGTCGAAGACCGGCAGCAGCACCTCCGGCGGGACGTTGCGGCGGGCGGCGATCAGCCCGAGGCTGGCATGTCCGACGAGGCGGGTGAGCAGCGCGACCTGCATGACCGCCCAGGCGCCCGCGATGTCGAGACGGGTGTCGGAGCCGCTGACGATCCACCGTGCCGTGTCGGGGCCCTTGGTCCGGAGGATCTGCGCGACGGACAGTTCGAGCAGGCCGGCCGAGTCACCGATGCCGGGGGACGCGAACCCCTCGCCCATGTCGGTCGAGCCCGCGCGGGCGGTGTCGCGCAGCTTGACCTGCTTGAGGAACAGCGACACCAGGAAGCCCACGACCGCGACCGGGACCGTCCACAGGAACACCGTGTGCAGCGAGTCCGCGTACGCCTGGACGATCGGCTCGGCCTGCGCGGGCGGCAGCGTGTGCAGGCCCTCCGGACTCTGCGCCACCCGCGTCAGGGTCGCGGGGTCCGCCCCGCCGCGGGCGGCCTCGGCGATGCCCGAGGCGAGGTTGGGACGCAGCGAGTTGGCGTAGATGGTGCCGAAGACCGCCGTGCCGAACGACATGCCGAGCGTACGGAAGAAGGTGACACCGGAGGTGGACGTGCCGAGGTCGGCGTACTCCACGGTGTTCTGCACGGCGATCGTCAGGACCTGCATGCACAGGCCGATGCCGGTACCGAGCACGAACATGTAGAGCGACTCCGGCCAGGCGCTGGTCCCCGTCCCCATCAGGGAGAGCAGGAACAGGCCGACGCCCATCACCAGTGAGCCGACGACCGGGAAGATCCGGTACCTGCCCGTCCTGCTGACGACGCTGCCGCTGAAGACGGACGCGATGAGCAGGCCCACGATCATCGGGAGCGTCCGCACGCCCGAGACCGTCGCGGAGTCCCCGTCGACGTACTGGAGGTACGTCGGCAGGAAGATCATCGCGCCGAGCATCGCGAAACCGACGACGAAACTGAGGATCGAGCAGACGGTGAAGACGGGATTGGAGAACAGCCGCATCGGGAGCATCGGCTCGACGGCGCGCGTCTCGGCGTAACAGAACAGCGCGAGCGCGATCAGACCGCTCGCGAAGAGCCCGATGATGACGCCCGAGCCCCAGGCGTACTCGTTGCCGCCCCAGCTCGTCCCCAGGATCAGCGCGCTCGCGCCGACCGTGACGAGCGCGATGCCGAGGTAGTCGATGACGGGGCGGCCCGCGGAGCGTACGGAGGGGATGGTGCGGGCGGCGGCGAGGACCACGAAGATCGCGAGCGGGACGTTGACGTAGAACGCCCAGCGCCAGGTCAGGTGGTCCGTGAAGAGGCCGCCGAGCAGCGGGCCGATCACGGTGGCGACACCGAAGACCGCCCCGATGGCGCCCTGGTACTTGCCGCGCTCGCGCAACGGGATGACGTCGGCGATCAGCGCCATCGAGGTGACCATCAGGCCGCCTGCGCCGATGCCCTGGAGCGCGCGCCAGGCGATCAGCAGCGTCATGTTGGCCGACAGGCCGCACAGGAACGAGCCGGTGATGAAGACGACCGCCGAGACCTGGAAGACCAGCTTGCGGCCGAAGAGGTCACCGAACTTGCCGACGAGGACGGTGGCGACGGTCTCGGCCAGGAGGTAGGCCGTGACCACCCACGACATGTGCTCGGCGCCGCCGAGCTCCGAGACGATCGTCGGCAGGGCGGTGCCGACGATCGTCTGGTCCAGAGCGGCCAGCAGCATGCCGAGCATGATCGTCCCGAAGACGATGTTCCGCTGCCGTCTGTCGAGCACGGGCGGCGCGGAGGGTGCCCGCGCGGGGTCGGGGCCGTGGCCGGGCTGGTCTCGCGGGTGGTGGTCACCCTTGCACCCTCACACCGGCGCGGGCGCCGCGCATGCGGTGACGTCCGTACGCCGTAGCGGCCGCCCCGCGGGGCCCGCCGCCCGGGTCGGGCCGCCCCGCACTGGGCAGAATCCAGCGACGGGCACTGTGGGCTGAGGGGGACGGCATGGCGGACTTCGCGGTGATCGGCGGCGGAATAGGCGGGCTGGCAACAGCGCTCTTCGCCACCCGGCGCGGCCACCGGGTGACGGTCTTCGAGCGCGACCCCCGTGCCCCGGGCGGTTCCGCCTCCAGCCTCGACGAGGACTTCTTCGGCCGGCGGCGGCCCGGCGTACCGCAGGCCGCCCAGCCCCACCTCATGCTCGGTGCCGCCCGCGCGGTGCTCCGCGCCGAGGCGCCCGACGTCTACGAGGCGGTCATCCGGCTCGGCGCCCGCGAACGGCACGAGCTGGACTGGTTCGAGGAACGGCCCCCGGTCCGGCCCGGCGACGAGGACCTGGTGACGGTCCAGGCCCGGCGCATCGTCGTCGAGACGGCGCTCACCGAGGCGCTGCGGGCCGAGCCGCGAGCAGCCCTGCGCTACGGCGAGCCCGTCACCGGACTCCTCGTCGACCCGTCGGCGGCCCCGCCCCGGGTCCACGGCGTGCGGACGGAACGGGGAGCGTACGAAGCCGAACTGGTGATCGACGCGGGCGGCCGCCGGTGCGCGTCGGGGGAGTGGCTGACCGGGGCCGGCTGCCGCCCCCCGGTGGTGGAGCGGCACCGTACCGGCATCGCGTACTTCTGCCGCTGGTACCGGTTGCCGGACGGGCGTCTCGACGGCCCCGCCCGGCCCTGGACCGTGTCCGGCGGAACCTTCGCCGGCTGCGCCGTCTTCCCCGCCGACAACGGGCTGTTCGCGGTCACGCTCTTCGTCCACACCGATGACCCGACGCGCGGCGCGCTGCGCGACCCGGCCGTCTTCGAGGCGGCGGCCCGCACGTTCCCGCCGGGGGAGGCGTGGCTGGAGCTGGGGGCGCGGCCCCTCTCCCCGGTTCTCGCGACCGCCGCACTCGACAACCGCTGGAGCGCGCTCGTCGACGAGCAGGGGCCCGTCGTCACGGGCATGGTCGGTGTCGGGGACGCCGTCACCCACACCAACCCGACCATCGGGCAGGGCATGTCGCTCGCCCTGTGGGCGGCCCGCCGGATCGCCCAGGAGACGGACCGGGACCAGGGGCCGCGCCAGGGCCCGCGCCCCGCCCCGGGTTCGCCGGACTTCGTCGCCGAGCACTACGCCTGGGCGCTGCGGACCCTCAGGCCCTGGTTCGACTTCCAGGTCGTGACCGACCGCGCGATCGGCGAACGCTTCATCGCCCGGGAGTTCACGACCGGCCCCGCCCGGCAGATGGCGGCGCTCTTCGAGTGCGCCCGGGAGGACCCGGAGGTGATGCGGGCGCGCGCCAGGGTCCGGCACCTCGCGGCGTTCCCGGCCGAGGCGTACGGAGCCCCGGAGATCAGGGCGAGGGTGGCGGCCTGGCTGGCGGCTCACCCCGACTACGTACCGAGCGGGGTGAGCCCCGACCGCAGGAAGTGGGAGAAGATCACCGCGCCCTGACGATCACCGAGCCCCGAGGACGCCCGCGGGGCCGCGGCCCACCCGCTCCTCCGACTGGGCGTAGGGTCCGCGCACGCGCGGGACCGCGCTCACGGTCCCGCGCCCGGCATCACCGGCGGGCCCGGGGGCCGGTCCGGCGGCTGTCCCCGGCGGCGCGCCCGGGCCGGTCCGGTGTGCGGCCCGGGTCCGACCGGCTTAGCGTGACGGACATGGACGATCACGACCACGGCCCGGAAGACCTGCCGTACCCGCCGGACCGGGCGAAGCACGAGGGCGTGTGAGCGCCGTATGACCGAGGGACCGGGAGCGCGGGACACGCAGGACGCCGGCGAGGAGCGACCCTCGCACGGCGCGCACGGCAGGCCGCCGACGGCCGCCGAGAAATGGGCGGCCTTCAAGGACTCGCCGTTCCTGCCCGCCCTCGTGCTGGTGTTCATCCTGGCCCTCGCGGCCGGGCTCTTCGCCGGCTCCTACACGTACACGATGGCCGACCCCACCCCGCGCCGGGTCCCCGTCGCCGTGGTCGGCGGCACCGGGGCGCCGCCCGCGCGGACGTTCGTCACCGGCATGGAGGAGGCACTCAACGCCTCGCTCGTCCTGACCCCTTACGACACCGCCGCCGAGGCGCGCGAGGCCGTGAACGAGCAGGAGGAGTTCGCGATCGTGCGGATCAGGGGCGACGGCGTGGAACTCGACGTGGCGGGCGCGTCGGGCGCCTCGGTCGCGCAGGTGCTCGCCGAGACCGCCGCGCAGGTCGGTGCGCGGACCGGCGTGCCGGTCGTGGTCAGGGACATCGAGCCGCTCCAGGAGGGCGATCCACGCGGGCTCGCCCTCTTCTACATCTCGCTCGCCGCCGTCATCATCGGCTTCGTCGGCGCCATCCAGCTGAGCATCCACGCCCGCGGGCTCAACCCCGCCGAGCGGATCGCCTTCACCGTCGCCTACTCGCTCCTGGGCGCGTTCGCCATCGCCGCCGTCGTGGACTGGCTGCTCGGCGCGCTCGACCTGCCGTTCACCGAGTCGTGGCTGATCCTGGCGCTGACGATGTTCACCTCGGGCATGGTCTTCACGATGTTCAACACCCTCATGGGCCGCTGGGCGATGCTCCCCACCTGGGGCCTGATGGTGCTCCTCGGCAACCCGTCGTCGGGCGGCGCGGTGTCCTGGCCGCTGCTGCCGTCCGTACTCGGCCACGTCGGCCAGTGGCTGCCCCCGGGCGCCTCGGTCAACGCCCAGCACACGGCCGTCTACTTCGAGGGCCACCAGCACCTCTTCCCCTTCCTGGTGCTGGCCGCCTGGGCGCTCGTCTCCTGCGCGGTCTTCTGGGTGTACCGGCACCGCCACCCCGGCGGACGCGGCCGCGCGCCTGCGCACGCGGCCGCACCCGCCGGGGCCTGAGACCGGCCGGACCGGATCCCGCTACAGCTGCTTGATGCGGATGTCGCGGTACGAGATCACATCGGTGGTCCCGTGGACCTGGAGGCCGATGTAGCCGGAGGCGTACCGCCGGCCGTCCGTCCCCGGGTCGTCACCGCGCGGCGGGTAGAAGTCCTGCCCGCCGTTGTTGTCGAACTCGTTGACCAGGACACCGTTGCGGAAGACCGAGTAGTGCTGGCCCTCCACCCGGATCTCGTAGTCGTTCCAGGTGCCCTTGGGCGTGACGCCCGCACCGCCCAGGCCCACGCGGTCGAAGCCGTAGACCGAGCCCGTCTTGTACATGTCGCCGTCCGGGCGGTCCAGGATCTGCACCTCGTGCCCGTACTTGATGGCGACCCACTCCGGGCGCGTCTCCTCCGGGTGGTCGTGGACCTGCGGGAAGCGCACGAAGACACCGGCGTTGGCGTTGCCCGTGCCCGGTGCGTCGTCGCGCCACTGGAGCTTGAGCGAGAAGTCCTCGTACTTCCGCTCCGGGAACCACAGCATGCCCATGCCCGGCGCCGTGGTGGAGCTGGTCATCGAGCCGTCCGCGTTCAGGCCGAACGAACCGCCGCCCACCTGCTGCCACTTGGCGAAGGAGGACTGCGTACCGTCGAACAGGTTGCGGTAGCCGGCCGTCTGGCCCGGCCTGCCGATCCCGGACTGCCTGGCCGCGCGGTAGATCTTCCGGTGCTCGCGGTCGTCGATGACCCCGTCGTACAGCAGCTTGTCGAGGACCTTGTCGACGTGCTTGAGGAAGAGCGCCTGGGAGGTCCACTCCCGCTCGTCCTCGATCAGCTCGTTGATGGTGCAGCGGCTGTTCGTGACGCGGTTCGGCACGCCGGTGTCGACCGTGCCGACGATGACCGTCAGCCGCTCGTCGTGCTCGGGGCAGTTCGGCGCGGGGACGCCGCCGCCCTCCGCGACCTGGATCACCACCTGCCGGGCGGCGGAGGTGTTGCCCGCCTTGTCGGTGGCGCGGTGGTCGACGGTGTGCCGGCCCACCCGGTCGACGATCACCGGTGTGGTGTACGCCAGGTAGGGGCCGCCGTCGAGCGAGTACTCGATCTTGTCGACACCCGAGCCGCCCGTGTCCGTCGCGGTCAGCGTCACCTTGGCGCTGGTGATGTACGCGCCGTCGGCGTTCCTGTCGCCGCTGACGGTCGCGGTGGTCTCCGGCGGGGTGGTGTCCCCGGCCGGCGGTGCGACGACCGTGAAGTCGACGGCCTTCTCGGCGGAGGTGTTCCCGGCCCGGTCGGTGGCCCGGTAGCGGACCGTGTGCGTGCCGGTCTCGTGGACCATGACCGGTCCCGCGTACGCCGTCCAGGCGCCGGTCGCCCCGATCGCGTACTCGATGGTGTTGACGCCCGAGCCGGTGTCGGAGGCGGTCACCGTGACCGTCGCCATGTCCAGGTACTGGCCCTCGGCGTTCCTCTCGCCGCTCACCGTCGCCGAGGTCTCCGGCGGGGCCTTGTCGTCCGTCGGTGGTGCGACGACCGTGAAGTCGACGGCCTTCTCGGCGGAGGTGTTGCCCGCCTTGTCGGTGGCCCGGTAGCGGATCGTGTGCGTGCCGACCTCGTGGACCATGAGGGGCGCGGTGTACGGGGTCCAGGTGCCGTCCGCCCCGATCGCGTACTCGATCCGCTCGACGCCCGAGCCCGCGTCGGTGGCCTCGACGGTCACCGAGGCGTACCCGATGTACGCGCCGTCGGCGTTCTTCTCGCCCTCGGCCTTCGCCGAGGTCTCCGGCGCGGTGGTGTCCTCGCCGCCTGCCTCGGTGACGGTCAGGGTGCCCTGCATGGAGCCGTGGCCGGGGATGGTGCAGTGGTAGAAGTACCGGCCGGGCGTGAGGGTGACCGTGGCGGTGTGCCTGCCGCCCTGGTCGTCGTTGGGGTTGGCGAGGATGTTCAGCTGTACGTCGTCGTTGTACTCGGGGTCGGACACGCCGAACGTCAGCGTGTGCGGCATCCCGGTCGTGTTGCCGGTCGCCGCGCTGTTCTCGAAGACGATCGTCGTCTCGCCCGCCACCGCCGTCTTCGGGAACGCCAGGTAGCGGTCGATCGGGTCGCCGGCGGTCCAGGTGAGCGTCTGGACGGGGGCGGCCGCTGTCCCCGCCCCGTCGTCCTCGCGACCGTACGCCGCCGTCGACGTCAGTCCGAGGACCATCAGCAGGGCGGCCGCCAGCGCCGTCCACAGCTGGGGAGTTCTCCGTTTCAGCTTCACTGCCTACTCCGCCTTCCTGGCCAGGTCCCCGGCGGCCGGTGTCGGCCCGCCGCCCTTGTACGCCACGCGCCACAGCGCCGACTTGGAGTCCGAGGTGAAGAAACCGCGCCCGTAGTCGAGGACGTAGAGCGAGCCGTCCGGCGCGAACTTCCAGTCCATGAGGTTGCGGATGCCGTTCGCGCCCACCGGGATGATCTTCTTGAGGGACTCGGCGTGCGTGGGCAGTCCGCCGTTGCCGACGGTCTTCGGGTCGGTCAGCACCGCGTGGCGGGGCTGGTCGCCGTCGTAGAAGTCACCGACGAACCACTTGCCGTCCCAGTACGCGGGCCACTTGTCCTTGCTGCCGTTCGCCTCGTCGTAGCGGTAGACCGGGCCGTTCATGGTCGCCTGGCCGCCGCCCCTGAGCCACGGCAGCAGCAGCTTCTGCTCCTCCTGCTTGTAGCTGGGCACGCCGTTCGCGTCGCGCGGGTAGTCCACGCCGCCGCCCTGCGGCGAGTACCAGATGGTGTTGGGCGTGACGGGCGGCAGGTTCACCAGGCCGTCGTTGTGGGGCGACTCGTTCTTCGGCGCGTCGCAGTCGTACCAGCCGAGCGGCTTGCTCGGGTCGGGCAGATTGCGGTCGCGGTAGGGCTGGTTGTTGCCCATGCAGTACGGCCAGCCGTGGTTGCCCGGCTTGGTGATCGCGGCGAACGTGTCGTACTTCGCCGGACCCCAGGTGGTGCTCGGCGCCCCCGCGTCGGGGCCGACCCATCCGGCGTACAGGGTGTCGGTCTTCGGGTCGACGGCGATGCGGGCCGGGTTGCGCACGCCCATCACGTAGATCTCGCCGCGCGTCTTGCCGCCGCCCTCGTCCGGCTCCTCGCCGGTGAAGAGGTTGCCTTCGGGCAGGGTGTACGTACCGTCGTCCTCGGGGTGGATCCGCAGGATCTTGCCGTTGAGGTTGTTGGTGTTGCCCGCGGTGCGGCGGGCGTCCGCGAAGGACACGCCCTTGAAGTTCGGCTCCGGGTTGTTGCCGGAGTAACCCCCGCTGAATCCCGAGGAGTTGTTGTCACCCGTCGCGATGTACAGGTTCTGCTCGGAGTCCCAGGCCATGCCGCCGCCCGCGTGGCAGCAGCTGTGGATCTGGACCGGCCACGTGAGCAGGACCTTCTCGGAGGCGAGGTCCAGCCTGTTGGTGGCGAGGTCGAGGGTGAAGCGGGAGACGCGGCGCTCGGCCATGTGCGTGTCCCGGTCGATCTCCGAGTGGGGCGTGTAGTGCAGGTACACCCACCCGTTGGTGAGGAAGTCCGGGTCGGTCTCGACGCCGAGGAGGCCCTCCTCGTTCTTGACCAGCTCGTCGCCGCCGCCCTTGTTGCCGAAGACCGCCAGCGCGCCCGCGAGCGTCACCTTCTTCGTCTTCGGGTCGTAGACGTGGATCTGGCCCTGGCCCTTGCCGATGTCCGGGTTGTTCCAGTCGGTGATCACGGGCGCGTTGCCGTCGCCACCGCCCCGGCCGATGTAGATGACCCGGCCGTCCTCCGCGGTCACCAGGCCGTGCGGTTCGCCGATCTGGTCGGACTGGCCCGGCTGGTTGGGCGCGGTGATCCGCTCGGCCGTGTAGTGGGCGTCGATGCTCGCCTTGCAGTCGGCGCGCGCGATGCGCGTCGTCCACTGGAGGGCGCCCCGCAGGTGGTCGCGGAAGTCCGTCTCCCGGAAGGAGTCGGCCGTGCCGCCCATGCCGGTGTAGAAGGACCGGCCGCCGTCGTAGTCGCGGCACCAGGAGACCGGGTGGTCCCAGCCGTTGGCGCTCGCTCCCGGCTTGTACGTGGCTTCCCGTACCCGCGCCACGGTGTGCACGTCACCGGACGGGTTCTTCGTCCAGTTGAGCCACTTGTCGGGCCGCTTCCACTGGAGCGGCAGGTTCTTGGTGGCCGGGTGCCCCCGGTCGCCGACCTCCACGGTCGCGCGCTGTACGTTCGTGGGTCCGCCCGCGGCGGGCCGGGCGCCGATCAGGCCGCCGAACCAGTCGGAGTACGGCTCGGTGCGTGCCGCGTCGTGGATGCCGAGGAAGCCGCCGCCGGCTTCCATGTACGCCTCCAGGCCCGCCTCCTGCTCCGGGTCCAGCACATCGCCGCCACCGGTCAGGAAGACGACGGCGTTGAACCTGCCGAGCCTTGCCGTGGTGAAGACGGAGGCGTCGTCCGTGGCCTCCACGCGGAAGCGCTGGGCTGCGGGGCCGGACTGGCCGATCTTCTCGATAGCCTCGATGCCGGCGTTGACGGTCGGCGACTCGTCGGCGCCCGCCGAGCCGTGGAAGACGAGCACGCGGACGTTCGCGCCGCCGGGCGGAGACGGCAGCGAGGGGAGGGACAACGTTGTCGTGGGCGGAGGTTCTGGGTACGGCCGGGCGGAGGCCGCGGCGCCGCCGAGCAGGCCGGATGCGACAACTCCGGCTGTCAGAGCGGCTGCCAGTCCGCGTCGGCGTCTTGACCGGTGATGTGGTGTGCGATGCATGTATTCACCCATCCCTCAGTGGTCACAGGAACAGCCGATGAAGCTAGACCTCTTTTCGCCATACGCCAAGAGGTATGACCGGAATACCGCGAACTTTGTCCTTGGTGTGGATGAACTCGGTCGTCCCCGCTACGGTGTGGCCGTCAATCTCCGTACCGAGTGGGGAGTTGGGCATGGACCGACGTAGCTTCAACCGACGGATCCTGGCGGGCGGGGCGGTCGCGGCGACCGGGGCGACATCGTTGTCACTCGCGGCGGAGTCCGCGCCCCCCGCCGCGGCGGCTCCCTCGGCCGAGAGCCCGCCGAGGACCGCTCCGGCCGGCGGCCGGATCCATCGGCTGAAGATGTACGCCGAGAAACTGCCCGACGGGCAGCTGGGCTACGGCTTCGAGAGGGGCAAGGCGTCGGTGCCGGGCCCGCTGATCGAACTGATCGAGGGCGACACCGTCCACATCGAGTTCGAGAACACCCTGGACGTGCCGGTCAGCCTCCATGTGCACGGCGTGGACTACGAGATCGGGAGCGACGGCACCAAGCTCAGCAAGAGCCACGTCGAGCCCGGCGGGACCCGGACGTACACCTGGCGCACACACGTCCCCGGCCGGCGCAAGGACGGCACCTGGCGGTCCGGCAGCGCGGGTTACTGGCACTACCACGACCACGTGGTGGGCACGGACCACGGCACGGGCGGCATCCGCAAGGGCCTCTACGGCGGCGTGATCGTACGCCGCAAGGGCGACATCCTCCCGGACAAGACCTTCACCATCGTCTTCAACGACATGACCATCAACAACAGGCCGGGACACCAGAGCCCCGATTTCGAGGCCACGGTGGGCGATCGTGTGGAGATCGTCATGATCACGCACGGCGAGTTCTACCACACGTTCCACATCCACGGTCACCGCTGGGCCGACAACAGGACCGGCCTGCTGACCGGCCCCGACGACCCCAGCCGCATCGTCGACAACAAGATCACGGGCCCGGCGGACTCCTTCGGCTTCCAGATCATCGCGGGCGAACACGTCGGCGCGGGCGCCTGGATGTACCACTGCCACGTCCAGAGCCACTCCGACATGGGGATGGCCGGGCTCTTCCTGGTGGCCAAGGCCGACGGCACGATCCCCGGGTACGAGCCGCACCATCCGGCGGAGCACGCCCACTGACCGGCGGGCGGACCGCGTTGACGGGACGTTCAGCGGATGTTGATTCTTCCGGGGCAGGATGTGCCGCATGCCGATCAACACCACCACTGAACGTGAACTCTCCTGGCAGGAGACAGCGCTGTGCGCCCAGGCCGGACCCGAGTTCTTCTTCCCGGCCCCCGGCAGCTCCACCCGCGAGGCCAAGCAGCTCTGCGGCGCCTGCGAAGGGCGGGTGGCCTGCCTGGAGTACGCCCTCTCGAACGACGAGCGGTTCGGCGTCTGGGGCGGACTCTCCGAGAAGGAAAGGCTCCGCCTCAGGCGCGGACCACGCTGACGCGCTGCTTCCGCACGCCCTCTGGCACGGGTGTCCCCCACCCGCCATGCTGAGCTCCGCACCATCGGCGAACCGCCCGGGGGGACGTGTTGAGCAGCAGGCAGGCAACGGCCGAGTACGACTACGTCATCGTGGGAGCGGGTTCGGCGGGCTGTGTGCTCGCCGCCCGGCTGTCGGAGGACCCGACGGTGCGGGTCGCGCTCGTCGAGTCGGGCGGCCGGGACCGCAAGGCCGAGATACGGATCCCCGCGGCCTTCCCCAAACTCTTCAAGACGCCGTACGACTGGAACTTCAGCACCGCCGAGCAGCCCGGACTGGGCGGCCGCGAGCTGTACTGGCCGCGCGGTCACACACTGGGCGGCTGTTCCTCGGTCAACGCGATGATGTGGGTGCGCGGTCACCGCGACGACTACGACGCCTGGGGCGAGGCGGCGGGCTCCGAGTGGTCGTACGACGCGATCGTGCCGTACTTCCGGCGGGCGGAGCGGTGGACGGGCAGCACGGCGGGCCGCTCGGTGTACGGGACCCGGGGGCCGCTGGCCATCTCGCCGCCGCGCGACCCCAACCCGACCACGGCGGCCTTCCTGGAGGCCTGCCGCGCAGCGGGGCTGGCCGAACTCCCCGAACTGAACGTCCCCGACCCCAGCGGCTTCTCCCTGACCCCGGTCAACCAGCGGGCCGGCCGCCGCTGGAGCACCGCCGACGGGTACCTCAAGCCGGCGGCGCGCCGCCGGAACCTGGACGTCGTCACGGATGCCCGGGTGCGTCGGCTGTCCTTCGAGGGCACGCGCGCGACGGGGGTGGTGGCGGACGCGGGGAAGGTGCTGCGCGCCCGCCGCGAGGTGATCCTCAGCGCGGGCGCCGTCGGGTCCCCGCAGCTGCTCATGCTCTCGGGCATCGGCGACCCGGACCACCTGCGCGAGACCGGCATAGACCTGCGGGCGGCCTCCCCCGACGTGGGCCGCCACCTCCAGGACCACCTGTCCGCGGTGGTCACGATGCGCTGCCCGCTCCCGGTCACCCTGACCGGCGCGGACACGCTCGCCAACATCGGCCGCTTCCTCCTCGCCGGGCGCGGACCGCTCACCTCGAACGTCGGCGAGGCCGTCGCCTTCGTCCGCAGTACACCGGAACTGGCCGCCCCGGACATCGAATTGATCTACGCCCCGGTGCCGTTCGTCGAGCACGGCCTGACGCCGCCCACCGAGCACGGCGTCACGATCGGCGTGATCCTGCTCCAGCCGGCGAGCGAGGGCCGCATCACCCTCACCGACGACCGGGCCACCTCGGCGCCGCGCATCGATCCGGGCTACCTGACGGACGAGTCCGACCTGCGCCGCCTGGCGGCGGGCGTCCGCCGGGCCGAAGCCCTCTTCGCCGACCCCGCGTTCGCGCCGTACACGGCGGGCCCGATGGCTCCGTACCCGGGCGTCGTCGACGACGAGGCCCTGGCCCGGGCGGTCCGTGACTCCTCCGAGACGCTCTACCACCCGGTGGGCACCTGCCGCATGGGCGCCGACGACGCGTCGGTGACCGATCCGCGGCTGCGGGTCAGAGGGGTGCGGGGGCTCCGGGTGGTGGACGCCTCGGTGATGCCCCGGATCACCCGGGGAAACACGCAGGCCCCCACGGTGGCGATAGCGGAGAAGGCCGCGGAGCTGATCCGTGAGGACGCGCGGAAGTAGGGCCCGCGGACGTCAGGGTCCCGGGCCCTGCCCGGACGCGGCGCGTGCGGGCAGCGTCCCGTGGCGCGGAGGCGGGCGCACCGACCGGGCCGGGCCCCGGCGCGACCTGCTGGAACGGCCGCGCCGCCACCCGGTACAGGGCGTCCGTGACGCGGCCTGTGCCGTGGTGGCGGCGTACGGCTGGTGACCGGGGGTGGTCAGGAGGCGGCGCGGGCAGCCATCCGGGCCTTGCGCGTGGCCAGCTTCTCGTCGAACTTGCTGGCTTCGGAGTCCAGCCCGTTCATGTACAGGCCGAGCTCCTCCTGCGCCTTGAGCCCCTCGGGGCCGAGCCCGTCGATCTCCAGGACCTTCAGGTAGCGCAGGACCGGCTGGAGCACGTCGTCGTGGTGGATGCGCATGTTGTAGATCTCGCCGATCGCCATCTGCGCGGCGGCCCGCTCGAAGCCCGGCATGCCGTGTCCGGGCATCCGGAAGTTCACGACGACGTCGCGCACCGACTGCATCGTCAGGTCGGGTGCGATCTCGAAGGCCGCACCCAGCAGGTTGCGGTAGAAGACCATGTGCAGGTTCTCGTCGGTCGCGATCCGCGCCAGCATGCGGTCGCAGACGGGGTCGCCCGACTGGTGTCCGGTGTTGCGGTGCGAGACGCGCGTCGCGAGCTCCTGGAAGGCCACGTACGCCACGGAGTGCAGCATCGAGTGGCGGTTGTCGGACTCGAAGCCCTCCGACATGTGCTGCATGCGGAACGCCTCGAGCTTGTCCGGGTCGACGGCGCGCGAGGTGAGCAGGTAGTCGCGCATCACGATGCCGTGCCGGCCCTCCTCCGCGGTCCAGCGGTGCACCCAGGTGCCCCAGGCGCCGTCGCGGCCGAAGAGGGAGGCGATCTCGTGGTGGTAGCTGGGGAGGTTGTCCTCGGTCAGCAGGTTCACGACGAGCGCGATCTTGCCGATGTCGGTGACCTTCGACTGCCCGGGCTCCCAGGCCTGGCCGTCGTCGAAGATGCCGGGGAAGTTACGGCCGTCGGAGAACGGGACGTACTCGTGCGGCATCCAGTCCTTGGCGACCTTGAGATGGCGGTTCAGTTCCTTTTCCACCACCTCTTCCAGCGCGTACAGCAGCCGGGCGTCGGTCCACGCGTCCGAACTGCCGAGTTGGGGAGAGGTGATCGTCACGGGTGCTCCTGGGGACGGGGACGAGGGGAGAAGTACCTACGGCTTCGTAGGTTACGTGACCGTAGGTTAAGGGGGTCGTAAGAGCTGAGCCAAGTCTTGGTGTGCGATGTCCCGTTACAGTCAGTTATGTGCACAGGTCAGGCGGGTGTACCAGGAGGCATGTCACCTCCCGGATTCCCGTACTCTCCGGTTTCAACCAGAACCGGTTCGCGCCCCGGTCCTGCGGACGACTCGGCGGCCCCCGGCCCAGCGGGCAGCGCCCCTCAGGAGTCGCCGTCCGGCCCGGGCTCCCGTCCCAGTTCCAGCCGCCGGGTGATCCCGATCGACTCCAGGAACGGCTCGTCGTGGCTCGACACGACCAGCGCGCCCCCCGTACGACTCCAGAGCCTGGACCAGCCGGCGCACGCTCGCCATGTCCAGGTTGTTCGTCGGCTCGTCCAGCAGCAGCAACTGCGGCGCCGGCTCCGCCAGCAGCAGCGCCGCCAGCGTCGCCCGGAACCGCTCTCCGCCGGACAGCGTCCCCGCCCGCTGGTCCGCCCGCGACCCCTTGAACAGGAAGCGCGCCAGCCGCGCCCTGATGGCGTTGTTGGTCGCCGAGGGCGCGAACTTCGCCACGTTCTCGGCCACCGTCAGCCCGTCGTCCAGTACGTCGAGCCGCTGGGGCAGGAAACGCAGCGGCACGTGCGCGACCGCCTCGCCCGAGACCGGCTCCAGCTCTCCGGTGACCGTGCGCAGCAGCGTCGTCTTGCCCGCACCGTTGCGCCCGGTCAGCGCGATCCGCTCGGGACCGCGCACCTCGAACTCGCCGCCGATCCGCGCCCCGTACCGCAGGTGGAGATCGCGCAGCGTCAGCACCCTGAGCCCCGGATGCACGGTCGTGTGCGGCAGTACGACGTTGATCTCGTCGTCGTCGCGCACCGCCTCCACCGCCCCGCTCAGCCGCTCCTTCGCCTCCGCCAGCTTCTCGGTGTGCATGATGCGGTGCCTGCCCGCCGACTCCTGCGCGGCGCGCTTGCGGGCGTTCATGACGATCTTCGGCTCGCGCTTGCTGTCGTACATCTTCTGCCCGTACCGCTTCCGGCGGGCCAGTTTCACCTGTGCGTCGGCCAGCTCCTTCTTCTGCCGGTGCACATCGGCCTCGGCGACCCGCACCATGCGTTCGGCCGCCTCCTGCTCGACGGCGAGCGCTTCCTCGTACGCCGAGAAGTTCCCGCCGTACCAGCGGACTTCGCCCTCGCGCAGCTCGGCGATCTGGTCGACGCGCTCCAGCAGTTCACGGTCGTGGCTGACCACGACCATCACGCCGGACCAGGCCTCGACCGCGGTGTACAGGTGTTCGCGAGCCCGCCGGTCCAGGTTGTTCGTCGGCTCGTCGAGGAGGAGGACGGCGGGGCGGCGCAGCAGCAGCGCGGCCAGCCGCAGCAGCACCGACTCGCCGCCCGACACCTCGCCGATGGTCCGGTCGAGGCCGATCCGGACGAGCCCGAGCTGGTCGAGGGTGGCGCGGGCGCGCTCCTCGACGTCCCAGTCGTCACCGACGGCCGTGAAGTTCTCCCCGGTCGCCTCGCCCGCCTCGATCGCGTGCAGGGCGGTGCGCGTCCCGGCGATGCCGAGGGCCTCGTCCACGCGCAGCGTGGTGTCGAGGACCAGGTTCTGCGGGAGGTAGCCGATCTCGCCGGCCACCCGGACCTTCCCGCGGGTGGGGGCGAGCTCACCGGCCATCAGCCGCAACAGGGTTGACTTCCCTGATCCGTTGAGACCGATCAGACCAGTCCTCCCGGGGCCGACCGCCAGCTGGAAGTCGTCGAACACGGGACTCCCGTCCGGCCAGCCGAAGGAGAGCGCGGAACAGGTGAGATGAGCGGGGAAGGTGGACAAGAGTGCCTCCCGGTTGCTGGAAACGAGCAGGGGCGACGGGTGGAGACACCGGGGCGTGGGCGACGTACGGCCGGAAAGGAGCGAGGGATCTTCGCGCAGAACGCAGAACGCAGAACGCAGAACGCAGAACTGCAAAAAGGCCCGGTCCGGGAAGGGACGGCTCAAGTGCCGAGGTCGCACGCGGCACGCACCGGCAGAAGCCGTGCGGCACGGTGTCTCAGAACCTCAGGCGAGCAACGTCCACTCCGATCGACGACGACAGGGCCACAACCAAAGTACGTCATGGCTCCGAAGGCGCCAACCGATTAATCCGGCTCTCTCGTCACAGCGCGTCGCGCAGCAGTTCGGCCAGGTCGTGGTCGACGTCCAGGTGCAGGTGCTCGTCGCCCACGGGCACGAGTGCGTGCGTGCGCCGGAGGAAGCGGTGCAGGTCGGCGGTGCGGACGTGGATCATCGCGGTGCCCTCGGCGGCGTGGAATTCCAGTACGGTCCGCCCGTAGCCGTACGGCCGCACCCGTACGTCGCCCAGACCGGCCCGCGTGTCCACGCCGGTGGCCAGGAGATCGCGGGCGAACATCCAGGACACCTCGACACCCTCCAGGGTCGCGGGCGGCGGGAAGGCCATGCGTACGGCGAAGGGCTCCGCGCGGTCGTACCGCAAGGTCGCGGGGACCGTCTCCATCCGGGGCGCGGACGAGATCAGACGGGCCTGTACGGCTTGCTCGATCACGGGAGACAAGGCCTGCCCCCTCTCACGGTTCGGTCGATGTGTCCTGTCACAGGGACAGACGTAGGAACACGCGATTCCGTGCATGCGGCGGGGATGTGACCTGCGTCACCAGCTCCCCTCCGGGGCGTGGGCGGGAGACGCGCCCTGGACGGCGCCGGTGGCGTGGACTAGCTTCCACCGCCATGAGGGGTACGGGGAAGACGAGGCGGATGGTGTCGGTGGGGCTGTGCGGGACGGCGCTGGCCGCCGCCCTGGCCGCCCCGGCGCAGGCGGACGTACAGGCGCGGTCACCGTGGAGCGGTCCCGGCTGGCAGCTGAAGGACACCGGCGAGGACGTGCGGCTGCGGGGCCTGGCGGCGGTCAGCCGGAGGACCGCGTGGGTCGCCGGGTCCAAGGGCACGGTGCTGCGCACGGCCGACGGCGGCCGGAGCTGGCGCGACGTCTCGCCGCCGGGCGCGGGGGAGATGGAGTTCCGCGACATCGAGGCCTTCGACGGCCGGCGCGCGGTGGTGCTGGCCATCGGCGAGGGCGAGGCGTCCCGGATCTTCCGCACCGGGGACGGCGGCGCGAGCTGGACCGAGAGCTTCCGCAACACCGACCCCAAGGCGTTCTACGACTGCGTCACCTTCTTCGACAGCCGCAACGGCCTCGCGATGAGCGACCCGGTCGACGGCAAGTACCGCATCCTGTCCACCGGCGACGGCGGCACGTCGTGGAAGGTCCTGCCGAGCGCGGGCATGCCCGCGGCGCAGAGTGGCGAGGCGGGCTTCGCGGCGAGCGGCCAGTGCCTGGTCAGCTCCGGTCCGCGGGACGTATGGCTCGCCACGGGAGGCGGAGCGGCCGGCCGGGTGCTGCACTCCGCGGACCGCGGCCTGACCTGGACCGCGGCCGAGACGGCGATCCCGGCGGGCGATCCGGCGCGGGGCGTCTTCGGCCTCGCCTTCCGCGACCGCGACCACGGCATCGCGGTCGGCGGCGACTACCGCGCCGGTGAGGCGTCGCCGCGGGCGGCGGCGGTCACCGGCGACGGCGGCCGTAGCTGGCAGGGGTCGAAGACCCCGTCGCCGGCGTACCGCTCGGGCGTGGCCTGGCTGCCGCACACCAGGTCCGGCGCGCTGGCGGTCGGCCCCACGGGCACGGACCTCACGCTGGACGGCGGCCGCAACTGGCGGACGGTCGACACCGGTTCGTACGACACGGTCGACTGCGCGCCGGACTTCGGCTGCTGGGCGTCGGGCGAGAAGGGCCGCGTGGCGCGCCTGGAGTTCTGACGGCCGGGAGCGGCTGCCCCCTACGCGGGCGGCTGCTCCCGGTACGGCGCGAGCCCCGGCGCCGCCTTCGTCACCACGAACTCGGTGATCCGGTACACGCACACCCCCGCCGCCGTGAACGGGTCGGCCGCCGCGATCTTCTCGATCCGCGCCCGGTCGTCCCCGACGGCGAGGATCACCCCGCCGTCACGCGGCACCTTGCGCCCCGAGGCGACGAACACCCCCGCCTCGTACTGCGCGTCCAGCCAGGCCATGTGCGCTTCGAGCAGTTCGTCGGCGCGCTCGACGGGGGCGGTGTAGGTCAGCTCCAGTACAAACATGATCGTCAGGCTACCCGTACCCTTCTGATCACTATGAAGAGCCCGAGTTCCCCCGCCGACGAAGCCGAAGCCCGAGCGATCCAGGACGAACTGCGCGCCCGCGTGGTGCTCGACGAGCCGGGGCCGCCCCCCGGCACCGGCCTGGTGACGGGCGTCGACGTGGCGTACGACGACGCGCGCGACATCGTCGCCGCGGCGGCCGTCGTCCTCGACGCCGCGACGCTCGCCGTGGTGGAGGAGGCCACGGCGGTGGGCCGCGTCGCCTTTCCGTACGTCCCCGGCCTGCTCGCGTTCCGGGAACTGCCCACGGTGCTCGCCGCCCTCGCGTCGCTGTCGGCGGACCCGGGGCTCGTGGTCTGCGACGGGTACGGGCGGGCCCACCCGCGCCGCTTCGGCCTCGCCAGTCACCTCGGCGTCGTGACGGGGCTCGCGGCCGTCGGCGTCGCCAAGAATCCCTTCACCTTCACGTACGAGCAGCCGGGCCCCCACCGTGGCGCCATGTCCCCGCTGCTGGACGGGGCGGGCGAGGAGGTGGGCCGTGCGGTGCGTACCCAGGACGGTGTGAAGCCGGTCTTCGTCTCCGTCGGCCACCGGGTGAGCCTGGACAACGCCTGCGCGCACACGCTGCGCCTGGCACCCGGCTTCCGGCTCCCGGAGTCGACCCGCAGGGCGGACGCCCTGTGCCGCCGGGCCCTGCGCGAGGCGGTCGGTGCCGGTTTCGGAACAAGCGCGTGACTGAGTACCTGTACGGATGTTTGAACCGCGGCGATGGGACAGGGTGATCGTATGAGCCCCTACCCGAACCCGAGCCCGAGCCCGAGCCCCGAGGGGCACCCGCATCCGCACGCGCACCCGGAACACCCCACGTACCCCCGGCCTCCCCGGTCGGCCGAGTCCGTGACGCTGCACCGCGCGGGACGCCGTACGAACGTGGGCATTCTGCTCGGCGGCCTGGCCGCGCTGGGCTGGACCGGCGGGATGATCTACACCATCGCGGGCTGGGTCACCGGCCAGTGACCCCGGCGGTTTCCCGCACGTCCGCGACCCGGAACCCCAGCCCGGCCGCCGTCAGCCGCTCCAGCAGCGCGTCACCCATCGCCACCGCCGTCGTCACCTGCCCCAACGTCGGGGGGAGCTCGTCGAAGGCCAGGCACAGCACCGACTCGGCCAGCATCTTCGCCGTCTCGTCGTAGCCCGGGTCACCGCCCGACACCTCGGTGAACACCCGGCGCCCGCCGCCCTCACCCACGAAGCGCACGGTGAACCAGCTTCTGGCCCTGCGCTCCTCGTCGGGGCCCGAGCCCGCCGCGTACCGGCCCATGAGCCACGCGCGCGCCGCCGGGAACTGGGCGAGCGTGAGGACGGCCCCCACCGCGGCCACCGAGCCGGCCGCGACCGGCAGCCACTTCACCGACGCGTAGTGCCGGTAGCGGAAATCCGGTCCGTACCGCTCCAGCGCGGCCGCCGAACGGACCACCACCTGCGGGTCGATGGTCGCCAGCGGCAGCGCCCAGGTCCCCGTCTCGCGGCTGCGCCGCGGCCCGCCGAGCGGAGACCGCGCCCGCCGCCCCACGGGCCCCGGCTCGGACAGCCGCCGCTCCTTCGCGGCCCGCAGCGTCTGCCGTCCCCGCCCCAGTGCGGTGATCGCGGAGGCGAAGGTGCCGCCCGAGAACATCGCGCGGGAGCGGACGAATCCGTCGACGCGCAGCGGTACGCCCTCGGGCAGCTGCTTGACGGTGAAGTACACCCCGAGGTCGTGCGGGACCGAATCGAACCCGCAGGCGTGCACGATCCGTGCCCCGCTCCTGCGGGCCCGCGCGTCGTACCGGAGGTACATCCGGTCGGCGAACTCCGGCTCGCCCGTCAGGTCCGCGTAGTCCGTGCCCGCGTCCGCGCAGGCGGCGACGAGCTCCTCGCCGTGCTGGATGTAGGGGCCCACCGTCGTGGCCAGGACCCGGGTGCTCGCGGCGAGTTCGCGCAGCGAGGCGGGATCGGACGCGTCGGCGTGCAGGAGGGGGAGCGTCGCACAGGCCGGATCGACCGCCACGAGCCGCTCGCGCAGCTTCTCCAGCTTCGCGCGGTCACGCCCGGCGACGGCCCAGCGGCAGCCGGCGGGCGCGTGGACGGCGAGGTACCGCGCGGTGAGCTCCCCGACGAAGCCCGTCGCCCCGAAGAGCACGATGTCGTACGCGCGCCCCGTGCTGTCACTGCCTGGCACTGTTTCGCTCATGGGGGCAGAGGCTAGCGGCAACGGGGAGTAAAAAGAACTAAGCGCTTGCTTGCCTCAGAGGCTTGTGCTGAGTGGAACGCGTTCTTAGCATCATTGATGTTACATCAGTTGTGTCACAGGGCTGGGGGCTTGATGGCAGGCACAGGGAACGGCCCGCGCGGACCCCTGGACGGGGTGCGCGTGGTGGAACTGGCGGGAATCGGCCCCGGCCCGTTCGCCGCCATGTTCCTCGCGGACCTCGGCGCCGACGTGGTCCGCGTGGACCGCCCCGGCGGTGCGGGGCTGGGCGTCGACCCGGCGTACGACCTCACCAACCGCAACAAGCGTTCGGTGATCGTCGACCTCAAGTCCGCCGCGGGACCGGCCCGGGTCCTCGGTCTGGCCGAGCGCGCCGACGTCCTCATCGAGGGCTACCGCCCCGGCGTCGCCGAACGTCTCGGCGTCGGCCCCGACGCCTGTCTGGCCCGCAACCCGCGGCTCGTGTACGGGCGGATGACGGGCTGGGGCCAGGAGGGCCCGCTCGCGCGGCGCGCCGGGCACGACATCGCGTACATCGCCCTCACCGGCACCCTCGGCATGTCCGGCAGGGCGGACGAGCCGCCCACCGTCCCCGCGAACCTCGTCGGCGACTACGCGGGCGGCTCGCTCTACCTCGTCATCGGCGTCCTCGCCGCGCTTCAGCACGCCCGCACGGAGGGCGGCACCGGGCAGGTCGTCGACGCCGCGATCGTCGACGGCGCCGCCCACCTCGCCACGATGATCCACGGCATGCTGGCGGCCGGCGGCTGGCAGGACCGGCGGTCGGCCAACCTGCTCGACGGCGGCTGCCCCTTCTACGGCACCTACGAGACCTCCGACGGCCGGTACATGGCGGTCGGCGCGCTGGAGCAGCAGTTCTACGCCGAGTTCACCGAGCTCCTCGGCCTGGGGGCGGAGGAGGCGCGGGCCCGCGACGACATGGCCCGCTGGGGCGAGCTGCGCGAAGCGATCGCCACCCGCTTCAAGGCGAAGACCCGCGACGAGTGGACCGCCGTCTTCGAGGGCTCGGACGCCTGCGTCGCGCCCGTCCTCTCGCTGCGCGAGGCACCCGCCCACCCGCACCTGGCCGCGCGCTCCACGTTCACCGACCACGGCGGGATCACCCAGCCGGCCCCCGCGCCCCGGTTCTCCGCCACGCCCGGGTCCGTACGGCGGGGCCCCGCCCGGCCCGGGGCCGGCGCCGCCGAGGTGGCGCGGGACTGGGACCTGCCGGAGCTCACCGGGGACGGCGGCGCCTGATGGGGCGCCGCGTACCGCTGAGCCGCGCGGTCCTCCACGTCGTTCCCGCCGGTCCCGGGCCGGCCGGGCCGATCGAAATCCTCAAGGCCCTCAAAACACTCAAGGGCCGGCCGTAGGAGGCACAGTTGAAGCGTCAGATCTTCACCGCGGAGCACGAAGCCTTCCGGAAGACCGTACGCACCTTCCTGGCGAAGGAGGTGACGCCGTACTACGAGCAGTGGGAGAAGGACGGCATCGTCAGCCGGGAGGCGTGGCTGGCGGCCGGAAGGCAGGGCCTGCTCGGTCTCGCCGTACCGGAGGAGTACGGGGGCGGCGGGAACCCCGACTTCCGCTACAGCGCCGTACTCGCCGAGGAGTTCACCCGGGCCGGCGCGTCCGGGCTCGCGCTCGGCCTGCACAACGACATCATCGGCCCGTACCTCACCGGGCTCGCCACCGACGAGCAGAAGCGGCGCTGGCTGCCCGGCTTCTGCACCGGTGAGACGATCACCGCCATCGCGATGACCGAGCCGGGCGCGGGCTCCGACCTCCAGGGCATCCGCACGACGGCCGAGGACCGGGGCGACCACTGGGTGCTCAACGGCTCGAAGACCTTCATCTCCAACGGCATCCTCGCCGACCTGGTGGTCGTCGTCGCGAAGACGTCTCCCGAGGGCGGCGCCAAGGGCCTGTCCCTGCTCGTCGTGGAGCGCGGCGCGGAGGGCTTCGGGCGCGGACGCAACCTCGACAAGATCGGCCAGAAGTCCCAGGACACCGCCGAGCTCTTCTTCGACGGTGTACGCGTCCCCAAGGAGAACCTGCTCGGGGACCTCGACGGAGCCTTCGTCCACCTGATGACCAACCTGGCGCAGGAGCGCATGGGCATCGCGGTCGCCGGGATCGCCGCAGCCGAGTACCTGCTGGAGATCACCACGGCGTACGTCAAGGAGCGCGAGGCGTTCGGACGGCCGCTGTCCAAGCTCCAGCACATCCGCTTCGAGATCGCGGAGATGGCCACCGAGTGCGCCGTCACCCGCACCTTCCTCGACCGCTGCATCGTCGATCACTCGAACGGCGAACTCGACGCCGTCCACGCGTCGATGGCCAAGTGGTGGGCCACCGAACTCCAGAAGCGCGTCGCCGACCGCTGCCTGCAACTGCACGGCGGCTACGGCTACATGACCGAGTACCGCGTCGCCCGGGCCTTCACCGACGGCCGCATCCAGACGATCTACGGCGGCACGACCGAAATCATGAAGGAGATCATCGGCCGCTCGCTCCTCGCCTGACCCCGCCCGGTTCTCGTCCGGCCGGCTTCTGTCACGTACCCCTCGAAAGGCTGCTGTCTTGAGTACCGAAGCGTTTGTGTACGACGCGATCCGCACCCCGCGCGGGCGCGGCAAGGCCAATGGCGCCCTGCACGGCACCAAGCCGATCGACCTCGTCGTCGGCCTCATCCACGAAGTCCGCCGCCGCTTCCCCGGCCTCGACCCGGCCGCGGTCGACGACATCGTCCTCGGCGTCGTCAGCCCCCTCGGCGACCAGGGCTCCGACATCGCACGCACCGCGGCCGTCGCGGCCGGGCTGCCCGACACCGTCGCCGGCGTACAGGAGAACCGCTTCTGCGCCTCGGGTCTGGAAGCCGTCAACATGGCGGCGGCGAAGGTCCGTTCCGGCTGGGAGGACCTCGTGCTGGCGGGCGGTGTCGAGTCGATGTCACGCGTCCCCATGGGCTCCGACGGCGGTGCCTGGGCCATGGACCCGATGACCAACTGGGACACCGGCTTCGCGCCCCAGGGCATCGGCGCCGACCTCATCGCCACCATCGAGGGCTTCACGCGCCACGACGTCGACTCGTACGCCGCGCTGTCGCAGGAGCGGGCCGCCGAGGCGTGGAAGGACGGCCGCTTCGGGCGTTCCGTCGTCCCCGTCCTGGACCGCAACGGCCTGGTCGTCCTCGACCACGACGAGCACATGCGCCCCGGTACCACCGCCGAGTCGCTCGGCGCGCTCAAGCCGTCCTTCGCGACGATCGGCGAGCACGGCGGCTTCGACGCCGTCGCGCTGCAGAAGTACCACTGGGTCGAGGAGATCGACCACGTGCACCACGCGGGCAACTCGTCCGGCATCGTGGACGGCGCGGCTCTCGTCGCCATCGGCTCGCAGGCGGTCGGCGAGCGCTACGGCCTCACCCCCCGCGCCCGTATCGTCTCGGCGGCCGTCTCCGGCTCCGAGCCGACGATCATGCTGACCGGCCCCGCGCCCGCCACCCGCAAGGCACTCGCCAAGGCGGGCCTGACCATCGACGACATCGACCTGGTCGAGATCAACGAGGCCTTCGCGGGCGTCGTGCTGCGCTTCGTCAAGGACATGGGCCTCTCCCTCGACAAGGTCAACGTCAACGGCGGCGCCATCGCCATGGGCCACCCCCTGGGTGCCACCGGCGCGATGATCCTCGGCACGCTCATCGACGAGCTGGAACGCCGTGACCAGCGGTACGGCCTGGCCACGCTGTGCGTCGGCGGCGGCATGGGCATCGCCACCGTCGTCGAGCGCCTCTGACCGTCCCGTCCCACCCCTTACGGAGAAGAAAACTCATGAGCGAGAGCACCACCATCCGCTGGGAACAGGACGAGACCGGTGTCGTCACCCTCGTCCTCGACGATCCGAACCAGTCCGCGAACACCATGAACGCGGCCTTCAAGTCCTCCGTCGCGGCCATCGCCGACCGCGCGGAGGCCGAGAAGGACTCGATCAGGGGCATCATCTTCACCTCCGCCAAGAAGACCTTCTTCGCGGGCGGCGACCTCAAGGACATGATCAAGGTCGGTCCGGAGAACGCCCAGCAGGCATTCGACGCCGGTATGGCGATCAAGGCGTCCCTGCGCCGCATCGAGACCCTCGGCAAGCCCGTCGTCGCCGCCATCAACGGAGCGGCCCTCGGCGGCGGTTACGAGATCGCGCTCGCCTGCCACCACCGCGTCGCCCTCGACGCGCCCGGCTCCAAGATCGGCCTGCCCGAGGTCACGCTCGGTCTCCTCCCGGCGAGCGGCGGCGTCACCCGTACCGTGCGGCTGATGGGCATCGCCGACGCGCTGCTGAAGGTGCTCCTCCAGGGCACCCAGTACAGCCCGCGGCGCGCTCTGGAGAACGGCCTGATCCACGAACTCGCCGCCACGCCCGACGAGATGCTCGCCAAGGCCCGCGCCTTCATCGACGCCAACCCCGAGTCCCAACAGCCCTGGGACGTCAAGGGCTACAAGATCCCCGGCGGCACGCCGTCCAACCCGCGCTTCGCCGCGAACCTCCCCGCCTTCCCCGCCAACCTCAAGAAGCAGACGGCGGGCGCCTCCTACCCCGCCCCGCGCAACATCCTCGCGGCGGCCGTGGAAGGCGCGCAGGTCGACTTCGAGACCGCACTGACCATCGAGGCCCGGTACTTCACCGAGCTGGTCACCGGGCAGATCGCCAAGAACATGATCCAGGCGTTCTTCTTCGACCTCCAGGCCGTCAACTCCGGCGCCAACCGCCCGAAGGGCGTCGAGCCCCGCCCCGTCCGCAAGGTCGCGGTCCTCGGCGCCGGGATGATGGGCGCGGGCATCGCGTACTCCTGTGCCAGGGCCGGCATCGAGGTCGTCCTCAAGGACGTGACGCCCGAAGCCGCCGCCAAGGGCAAGGCGTACTCCGAGAAACTGCTCGCCAAGGCGCTCTCGCGCGGCCGTACGACCGAGGCCGAGCGGGACGCGCTCCTCGCCCGCATCACGCCGACCGCCGACTCGGCCGGCCTGGCGGGCTGCGACGCCGTGATCGAGGCGGTCTTCGAGGACACCTCGCTCAAGCACAAGGTGTTCCAGGAGATCCAGGACATCGTCGAGCCGGACGCGCTGCTCTGCTCCAACACCTCGACGCTTCCCATCACCGGTCTCGCCCAGGGTGTCGCGCGTCCCGCCGACTTCATCGGTCTGCACTTCTTCTCACCGGTCGACAAGATGCCGCTGGTCGAGATCATCAAGGGGGAACGGACCGGCGACGAGGCGCTGGCGCGCGCCTTCGACCTCGTACGCCGGATCAAGAAGACCCCGATCGTCGTCAACGACTCGCGCGGCTTCTTCACCTCGCGCGTCATCGGCCAGTTCATCAACGAGGGCGTCGCGATGGTCGGCGAGGGCATCGAGCCCGCGTCCGTCGAGCAGGCGGCGGCCCAGGCCGGTTATCCGGCGAAGGTCCTCTCCCTGATGGACGAACTGACCCTCACCCTCCCGCGCAAGATCCGGCGCGAGACGAAGCGGGCGGTCGAGGAGGCGGGCGGCACCTGGCCGGGGCACCCGTCGGACGCGGTGATCGACCGCATGGTCGACGAGTTCGGGCGTACGGGCCGCAGCGGCGGGGCGGGCTTCTACGAGTACGGCGAGGACGGAAAGCGCACCCGCCTGTGGCCGGGCCTGCGCGAGCACTTCACGAAGCCGGGCGCCGGGATCCCCTTCACCGACATGAAGGAGCGGATGCTCTTCTCCGAGGCGCTGGACACGGTCCGCTGCTTCGAGGAAGGCGTGCTGACGTCGGTCGCGGACGCCAACATCGGCTCCATCATGGGCATCGGCTTCCCGGCCTGGACGGGCGGCGCGATCCAGTACATCAACGGGTACGAGGGCGGCCTGCCCGGCTTCGTGGCCCGCGCGCGCGAGCTGGCGGCCACGTACGGCGAGCGCTTCACGCCGCCGGCGCTGCTGGTCGAGAAGGCGGAACGGGGGGAGACGTTCGGCGACGCGTGACCGCCTGCGGGTGCCGGGGTCCCCTCGCGGGGCCCCGTGCCCCGGTCACTCCGCGTCGAACGCCGCCCGCAACTCCTCCTTCAGCGACCGCTGGAACGTCGTGACCAGCGCCTGCACCACCATCGGCTGCATGTGCGCCGACAGCGACTTCATCGCCCTCACGTGCTCCGGATCCGACTCGCGCTCGCGGTACGGGCTCCACACCTCGTCTTTGAAGAGCCGCGCCAGCGCGTGCGCCGCCGAGCGGGTGTGCTCCATCAGGACCGTGCGGGCGGCGAGTATCGTCTCGTGCGCTATCGGTACGTCGAGCAGTTGTATGCCGAGCGCCAGCAGCCCCGGATCGACGCGGAAGGTGCCGGGCGTGTCCGTGCGTTCCAGGACGTTCATCGCGGCGAGCCGGTCGATGTCCTCCTCCGTCAGGGAGCGGCCCGCGCGGCGGTCCAGCTCCGCGCGGGTGGCGTCCTCCGCCGAGTCGGGCGCCCAGGTCGCCACCAGCGCGCGGTGGATCGCGAGGTCGTGCGCGCTCAGGCCGGGCGGCAGCTGCTCCAGGTAGCGCTCGATCGCGGCGAGCGTCATGCCGTGGTGCTGGAGCTCCTCGATGAGCGCCAGCCGGGACAGGTGGGCGGGCCCGTAACGGCCGACGCGGCGCGGACCGATCACGGGCGGCGGGAGCAGGCCGCGCGTGCTGTAGAAGCGGACCGTGCGCACCGTGACGCCGGCCCGTGCGGCCAGTTCGTCTACCGTGAGCGTCGGCTCCTCGGTGTCCGTCGTCATGTCTGCGCCTCGCTTCCCGTCCCACTGCCGTGCGGTGATGCGGTGCAACAGTATTGCTGTCTCACCAGTGTTGTGAAAGCTTTGCGGCCCGACTGTCAGTGGTGGCCCGTACGGTGGTGCCATGTCCGGGATCTGTTACGTACGGGGGGACGCCACCGCGCCGCAGGGCAAGGGCGTCAAGATCATCGCGCATGTCTGCAACGACCTGGGCGGCTGGGGCAAGGGTTTCGTGGTGGCGGTGTCCCGCCGCTGGTCCGAGCCGGAGGCGGCGTACCGGCGCTGGCACCGGGAGCGGGCCGCCAACGACTTCGGCCTGGGCGCGGTGCAGTTCGTGCAGGCCGAGCCGCCGTACACCTGGGTGGCCAACATGGTCGGCCAGCGCGGCATGCGGACCGGCAGCAAGGGGGTGCCGGTCCGCTACGACGCGATCGACACGGCGCTGGAGGCGGTGGCGGTCAAGGCGGCCGAGCTGGGCGCCTCGGTCCACATGCCGCGCATCGGCTGCGGCCTGGCGGGCGGGAAGTGGTCGCGGATCGAACCGCTGATAGAGGAGCGGCTGGTGGGGCGGGGCATCGTGGTCACGGTCTACGACCACGACTGAGCGGCCCGAGGGGGTGGCCGGGGCCCCGGCCGGACGCCGTACGGCGGGTCCGGTGCGCCGGGGTCCGGCCACGACGGCGCGCCGGTCGGGCAGTACGGCTGTCCGCGCGTGGTGCCGGAAGCCTGCGCGGCCGTCGCCCGGCCGGCCGACGGCCGCGGTGCGCGCCGAGGCTGGATGCCCGTGGCGTTCCCCGCCCTGCCCGACGGGGTCCGGGCGCGCACGCCCCGACTTCGGGCGCCCGCAGCCGTGTACGCCCACAGCCGTGTACGCCCACACCTGCGGGCGCCCGCAGCCACGCACGTCCCCACGTGCGCACGCCCACAACCACGGACGGGCCAACAGCGGGCGAACGGCCGCCTCCCCGGATGACACCTCGGTGAACTTGCTCTGGAGGACCTCGGTACGCCTGGCCGCCTCACGACCGCACTCGTAACTTTGACCACTCCGCACCAAAGCGTTCAGCCATCAGGCATCGAATCATCGGGAGTCGGCGGTGGACGGTTTCCCCTGGGAGTCAGCGATCGCCGTCCTCGGCCTGGCGATCCCCGTGCTCGCGGCCACGTGGGAGTTCGCGCTCGTCGGCCGCAAGAGGCTCGGTTACCGGGTGCAGATGGACACCACCGCGACGGACGCGGCCAACTCCCCGTACGCCGGAGTGCTGCAGCAGATGCGGCGGAACGACACCCCGCTGCTCGACCCGTCGTTCGTGCTGCTGCGCATCCAGAACAGCGGCTGGACCCTGATCGACGCGGGCGACTACGTCGTACGCGACGACGACCAGGTCGGCGTACGGGCCAGTTTCCCGGGCCGCCGCGTCGTCGGCATGGTCGTGACCGAACTCAGCCACGACTACCTGGGCCCCTGCTTCGAGGGAGCCGCCGGCCTGCGGACCAGCGACGGCCTCATCGAGCTGCCCAGGGTTCCCCTCAACCGCGGCGCCCACTACAAGGTCCTCGCCGTCCTGGAACGCGACCCGGCGTCCGCTGCGGGGCAGGAGTTCCCCGACCCGGTGATCGTGGCGGGCGTCAAGGGCGGGGTGCGCGGCGGGAGGATCAAGAGGACCGCGAGCCACACGTTCGCCTCGAAGCCGGTCATGGTGTTCATCGCACTCCTGGTCCTCGTGGCAGCCGCCCAGTCCTTCACCACGTTCACCAGGGGAAACGTCCAGGCCGCCCCTCTGGACTGCGCCAAGGGCACATTGACACTCGCCGGCTCCACCGCTTTCGAGCCCGTGCTCCGGCAGGCCGCGAAGCAGTACGAGAAGACGTGTCCGGACGCCCGTATCCCCATTACGGAGAACTCGTTCAAGGGCAGTGTCGCCGGACTCGACGCGCTCGCCACCGCGGGCAAGGACGCGAAGGACCCGGGCGGCCACGGGCTCCCCGACCGGCTGGCGTTCACCGACGGGGCCAAGAGTGACCGCCGCCCGCAACTGCTGCCCAGACCCGTCGCGTTGTCCCTGTTCACCCTGGTCGTCAACAAGGACGCCGGAATCCAGGACCTGTCCCTGAAGCAGGTCCGGCAGATCTACGCCGGGAAGATCACCAACTGGAGCCAGGTGAACGGCAACCCCCTCCCCATCCACCTCGTCAGCCGCAACCCCGGCTCCGGCACCCGGGCCACGCTCGTCCAACAGGTCCTGGACGGCGAGGAACCGATGAAGGTCACCGAGGGCGACTGCGCGGCCATGGAGGAGAACAGGCCGGGCCGCTGCGAGGTCGACGACACCCGCACCCTCCTGAACACCGTGTCCACGACCCCCGGAGCCCTCGGTCACAGCGAGGTCGGCGCCGCGCTCACGCACGACGGCCTCCGGCAGGTACGTATCGACGGGTATTCGGCCACGCTGGAAGGCGCCGACGAGGGCGCGTACCCGTACTGGCAGACCGAGTTCGCGTACACCTACGGAGAGCCGCCCGCCGACTCCATCGCCGCCGGGTTCCTGCGCTACCTGGCCAACGAGGTCGGCAAGGACGTCCTCCGCTCCCACGGGCACCGGCCCTGCTCCGAACTGGCGAAGCCGCTGCTCTGCCGCCCGACCTAGCAGAAGGGCGCTTCAAGAGGGGGGCGCCCGCCGTCCGACCCCGGCGCGATCCGTACACCGCCGCCGCTGTTGCCGTTCCGGGCGCCGCTGTCCGTCCTCGGCTCCGTGGGTGACGGAGCCGCACGGGCGCGTTTGCCGCCGCACGCGTCACCGGGAGGGCACGGCCGGGGCGAAATGGTGGGCCAGGGCGGCGTGCGGGTCGGGAGCCGCAGCCTGCGGGGCGTGGTCCACGTGCACCGTGGCGCAGGCCAGCCGCTCCACCGCGTGCAGCAGCGCGTGTTCCGCGGCCACCGCCACCGCGTGCGCCTGGACCACCGTCAGGTCCGGATCGACCACCACGGACGTCTCGGCGCGCAGGCTGTGGCCGAGCCACCGCATGCGGACGGCCCCCACCGCGCGTACGCCCCCGACATGGGAGAGCGCGTGCTCGGCCCCGTCCACCAGCGCCGGATCGACCGCGTCCATCAGCCGGTGCCAGATCTCCCGGGCCGTACCCCGCAGCACCAGCACGATCGCGACCATGATCACAAGCCCGATCAACGGGTCGGCGTAGCGCCAGCCGAGAGCCGAACAGCCCGCGCCCAGCAGTACGGCGAGGGAGGTGAACCCGTCGGTGCGGGCGTGCATCCCGTCGGCGACCAGCGCGGCGGAGCCGATCCTCCTGCCGGTACGGATACGGGCCCGCGCCACCCACTCGTTGCCCGCGAAGCCGATCAGACCGGCCGCGGCGACGGCGGGGAGGTGGCCGACCTCCTGCGGTTCGAGGAGGCGCCGCACCGCCTCGTACCCGGCGAACACCGCGGAGGCCGCGATCACCAGCACCACGAACACGCCCGCCAGGTCCTCGGCCCGCCCGAAGCCGTAGGTGTAGCGGCGGGTCGCCGCACGCCGCCCCAGCAGGAAGGCGACGGCGAGGGGCACGGCGGTCAGGGCGTCGGTGGCGTTGTGGACGGTGTCGCCGAGCAGCGCGACCGACCCCGAGAGGGCGGCGACCACGGCCTGGGCGACGGTGGTCGCCGCGAGCACGGCGAAGGAGAACCAGAGGGTCCGCAGCCCGGCCGACGACCCTTCGAGCGCGGAGTCGACCCGGTCCTGATGGCCATGGTGATGATGGTGTCCGTGTCCGTGTCCGTGACCCGTCATGCACCTCACAGTGGCACACCGATTCCCTTGCAGCCACTGCCGAACAACCGCCCGTGACCAGGTGCGAACCCCTCGCGACTACGCCGCTCCGGAACGCGCCGCGCGGGCCGTCCGCACCGCCCGTACCGCGCCCTCCGCCGCCCGGATCCCGCTGAGGATCGCGATCTCCCCGCGCATACCGGGCGCGGCCACCATGTCCCCCGCCAGGAACACCCCGTCGCCCCGGTCGATCGCCGGACGGTCCCGCCAGGTCGCCCCCGGCAGGTCGAGCGCCCCGGTCCGGCCCTTCGCCGTGGCCGTACGCTGCCAGGTCGTCCGCTCCCGCCACCCCGGCACCGTCAGATCGGTGAACGCGTCGAGCCGCTCCCGTGCCGCGCCGGTGCTCTCGTCCGCCCGTACCGGCATGTCCAGCTGGAACAGGGACTCCCCGCGCGGCGCGATCGACGCGTCCTGCATCGAGTACGACTCGTGGAAGCCGCCCGCGTCGAGGTCGACCGCCACCAGCCGGTCCCGCCGGTCGCTGCGCACCGCCAGATCACGCATCACGCAGTGCCCGCTCTCCCAGCGCAGCGACTCGTCGCCCAGCAGCCGGCGCGCCGAGGAGAGTTCCGTGGCGACGATCACCGGCCCCCCGCCCGGCAGCCCGGTCAGCCGTGCCCCCGTACGGATCCGTACGCCGAGATCCCGCGCCCGCGCCTCCATGCGGTCGACGACGCCCTGCCAGCCGCCGGCCACCCACCGCACGGTCGGCACCGTCGGCGCGTACACCCGCCGGAACAGCTCCCACACGAAGGCGGCCGACAGCCGCCCGGTGCCGGCGTCGTACGTCACCACGCCGAGCGCGTTGGCCGCCGTCCGCGCGGTGCTCTCGCCGTACCGCCGGGACGCCCAGTCGTGGAAGGTCTCGTCGACCGGCGCGGTGCGCGGGCGGCCCGGCAGCACCATCCGCGCCAGCCCGGCGGGCGGCACGAGCCGCAGCCGTCCGTCGCGCACGAATCCGGCCTTGACCCGCCGCAGCGGCGGCAGCACGACCGGCCCGGTCAGACCGCGACCGGTGAGCCACTTCCAGTGCGGCAGATCGCTGTAGAAGACGTGCGGGCCCTCATGGGCGACGTACGGCGCGGGCGTGGCCCTCCCTCGCCCGCCGAGCGATCCGTGTGCCTCGTACAGGTCCACGCGCACGCCCGCCTCGGCGCAGGCGACGGCGGAGACCAGCCCCGCCACTCCGCCGCCGATCACGGTCACCTTTCCGTCCCCGGGCATGTCCTTCTCCTTCGTCCCGTCCGTTCCGGTCCTCTGCTCACCGGGACGGACGGGACGGCGCGGAATGTGACATCGGCCCGCGGGGACGTGGCCGCAGGGGTGCGGTCAGCGGCTGCCCGCCACGACCGGGTAGTGGTCGCTCAGATTGGTGTACGTGTACTGCTTGCCCCAGCTGGAGACGGTCCAGGGCGTGCTCCGTTCCTTGATCACCTCGTTCGTCCAGCCCTGCGGCCTGGCGTGTCCGGCGCGGTGCAGGACGTGGTCGAGGTCCTCGCGCGGGTCGTCCGGGTAGCGCTCGGACGCGATCGAGTTGTCGGCGGTGTCGAAGGAGTACGGGTGCCCGGTGCGCGCGTCGGAGTCGCTCAGGCCGCCGTCGGCGAGCATCGTGGCGTACTCGGGGCTGTGCGAGTCGACGTTGAAGTCGCCCGCCACGATCACCTGCTCGGACGCGGGGATGTTCTTGCCGTCGAGGAAGGCGTCGATCGCCTTGAACTGCCGGCTGCGCATCAGGGCGGCCTCGCCCGCGCCGCAGCCCGGGTCGGTCGACTGGGCGTGCGTGCCGACGACGTGGACCGACGCGCCGTTCACGTTCAGCACGGCGTACACGAAGCCCTTGTTGGAGTACCAGTCGGCGCCGCACGCGTCCTTGTAGACGTACTGCTCCTTGCGCACGACCGGCCACTTGCTGAGCACCGCGACCCCGCCGTCCTCCGGAGTCGTGGCGGAGTAGGACCCGCCGGTCGCGTCCCAGCCGTCCTTGCTGCGGCCCATCACCGGTGTCTGGTACGGGTACTGTGCGGCGGCGTTGCTCTTCAGCGCGTCCGAGGCGCCGTTGTCGAAGGCCTCCTGGACGACGACGACGTCGTTGCCCTGGAAGAAGGAGGCCGCCGGGATGGCCTTCGCCCGGTGGTCCTGGCCCCAGTTGGGGTAGAGGTTCTTGCTGAAGAGGAAGGCGTTGTACGACAGCACCTTCAGCGACGGCACCTCGGTGGCGGCCGGAGCCGCCGGGGCCGCCGGAACCCTCGGGGCGGCGGAGGCGGACGGGGCGGTCGCGGCAAGTGCGGCGGCCGCGAGTGCGGTGGCCAGGGCTGCGCCAGGGGTACGGCGGAGCACGGAGTGCGGCACTGGAACTCCCGTTTCGGGTGGGGGTGACGATCAGCGCCGCACATCAAATCAGCCGGAGTTACTTATCGGTAGCCATTTGGCGGCGAATGGCCGGACGGTTGCGCACGATCTGGCCAACTTCCGTTGCCGGCGGTGCCGGTGCGCCCGTCGTACGGCATGCCCCTCCCGGCCGTGACGGCCTCGGCGACCCCTCCGTGCGGTGTGCCTGAGAGCGCTTCCAGGACGGCAGGACCGCTCCTTGCCGTGCGTACCGCAACCGCCCGCACCCCGTGCCACCCGGGACGGGGCCGGGATCGCATACTGGAGGAGTGAGGAAGGGCAGGCAGGACCCCGTGCCACCCCCGCCCGGCGGCATCCTGTGGTCGGTCGCCGGGGACGTACGCACGCTGCTCATGCTGCCCGCCGCGCTCACCCTCCAGGTCGCGCACCCGGCCGTCGGCGCGGGCGTCGACCAGCACTCCGTCTTCCGCACGGACCCGTGGGGGCGCGGCGAGCGGTCGCTGCGCTCCGTGCAGCTGTGGGTGTACGGGGGAGAGGCGGCCGCCGAGGAGGGCCGCAGGCTCCGGCGGCTCCACAAGACGATCCGGGGGACCGACGCGCACGGCCGCCGCTACCACGCCCTGGACCCCGCGCACTACTCCTGGGTCCACGCCACCGGCTTCCCGTGCTACCAGCACGCACTGCGCTACCTCTTCCGGCCGCTGACCGGGGCCGAGGAGCGGCAGCTGTACGCGGAGTGGCTCCAGGTCGGCCGGGTTCTCGGCATCGACGACCGGGACATGCCGCAGACCGTCGAGGAGTTCTGGCCGTACTACCGCAAGATGCTGGCCGACGAACTGGAAGCGACCGCGGTGGTGTGCGAGCTGTTCGCCACCGACGCCCGGATCCCCGCCCCCGACCGCGGCCCGCTGCCGGTACGCCTCGCCCTGCGCGCCCTGTGGCCGGTCCTGCTGCCGCCGCTGGCCCGCTTCAGGGTGTTCCTCACCGTCGGTTACCTGCCGCCGGACGCGCGCCGGGCCCTCGGGCTGGAGTGGAGCGACGCGCAGGAGCGCAGGCTGCGCCGGTTCAGCCGCGTCGTACGCACCCTGGTTCCGCTGCTGCCCGAGCGGCTGCGCTGTCTGCCCCTGGCGCGGGAGGCCCGGGCGCGGCACCGCGCCGCCGCCCGCGGCCGCTGAGAGCGCTCCCGGAAGTTCCGGCCGGGCGAGCCGCGGGGGCTGTGACGCCGGAGGAACCGGGCCGGACCGTCGCAGCCCCGCGCGCCCCGGTCAGCCGCTGCTGTTCCCGGCCGTGCCCACGGGAGGAGCCGGAGGCCACGGAACCCCGGCCAGGAGGGGGAGAAGCGACTCCTCCTCGTAGTCGAGGTGCGCGTTCAGCTCCGTCGACATCCGGTCCAGTTCGGAGCGGAAACGCCGGGGGTCGGCGATGCCGATGCCGGCCAGCAGGGTCACCAGCTCGCCCTGGACGCGCGCGACCGTGCGGTGCTCGTCGCGGAGCCGGTCGAAGGTGTCGGTCAAGTGCGGGTGGTAACGGGCGATTCCGGGGAGCAGGTGCGCGTCCTCACTGGTGTGGTGGAACTCCAGGGCCTGGCAGAACGCCAGGCAGCGCTGCCGGATCTGCAGCCCGAGACCCGGGGCCGGCGGCTCACCGGGGCCGTGGTGGGCCGCGCGTGCGGCGAAGTGGGCGTCGACCTCCGCCCTCACCTGGCGCAACTGGCCCCGCAGCCAGGTGTGGACCTCCATGAGCTTGTCGGCGAGGCTCCTGACCTCGACGGGCTCCTCCCAGCCGTCGGGCTCGGCGCGCTCCAGCACGACGACCGGCAGGGGCCGGGTGGTCCGGGCCTGGTGGTCGCCGTATCCGGGCGCCACGCGCACGACGTGCTCGAACAGTTCCTCGCGCCGCGTCCCCTCGGCGGGAACCGCCAGGGCCTCGAAGGTCCGGGTGCCGGTCTCCACCCGTACCACGGGGTGGGCGAGCAGGTTGTGGTACCAGCCGGGATGGCGCGGGGCGCCGGGACGGGACCCGACGATCACCAGCGAATCGCCGTGGCGGACGTAACCGAGGGGAGTGGTGGTCTCCTTCCCCGACTTCGCGTCGGTGGTGGTCAGCAGGAGCAGGTCCTCGCCCGCGAAGGGGCCGCCGACCTTCCCCCCGTTGGCGCGGAACTCCTCGATGACGGACTGGTCGAAAGGCGTGGGCATACGGTTCTGTGTCTCCGGATATGCAGGTGCCCGCAGTGGCTGCGGGAGTGGCCGATGGTGATGCGCGCAGGGCGGGGCGACCGCACGGCACACGGCACACGGCACGCGTGGCGGTGCCGGGAGGCGCGCGAAGTGAAAGACGGAAGACGACGTGCGGCTGCGCTACGTCATGTGCAGGGCGCGGAGTATGAACTCATGGCGGGCCCCTCGGGGAAGGGTGTTCGCCCGGTCACCGGCCGGCCCACTGCTCTTTGGCCGGAGTCACGCGACACCGGCTCCATTACACGTACCCGGCGGTCGCCTGTCAACGTGGAAGCCCGCGCACCTGTGCCGCGCCACCCGCCTGTCCGTCCCGTCAACAGTTGAACGCGTGGTGACCCGCCGCATCTCCAACTGCCGTCTGTGTCACACGTATTGACACTTGCATTTCAGAAGTTTTACGTTCCCTGACATCTGAGAGCGCTCTCGGACGCCCTTCCCCCACGACTTCGAGGTGCCGTCCATGTCAGCTCCCCCGTTCAGATCCGCCAAATCCCCCAGATCTCCCAAGTTCGCCAGATCCGCGTCCGCGCTGATCCTCGTCTCCGCCCTGACCGCCCTCGGCCTCGGCACCGCCGCCGCCCCGGCGGCCGCGGCCACCATCCCCGTCGGCTCGGGCAGTTACTCCGACGTACGCCCCGCCGGAACCTCCGGCCCCACCACCAACACCGGCACGCCCGTCACCCCCAAGCTCACCCCGGCCGCGAAGGACCGGCCGCTCCCCACCAACGACTGGTGGTCCTCCCTCGCCTTCCAGCGGTACGGCGACAACCCGCACTCCACTCCCATGTACGGGCACCCGCTCACCTACCAGGCCACCGCCGCCGGCCTCGAAGTCGGCTACCCGACGACCCCCGCCGTCGTCGGCGACGGCCGCCAGTACGAGTACGCCCACAAGCGCGACCTCACGCTCGGCCTGACCGGTCTCAACTCGCCCGACACCAAGGCCGACGACTGGTCCGACTGGACCGTCACCCCCTACTGGTCCGACGGCGCCCGCACCCTGCGCACCACCATCGGCCACGGCCTGCCCTTCGTGTACGCCAAGGGCTCGGGCGGCAGCGCCCAGATCACCACCGCCGCCGCGCCCACCGTCTTCGCCGACCAGGGCAACGTCCTCGGCATCACCGTCGCCGGCCACCACTACGCCCTCTTCGCGCCGACCGGCAGCGACTGGAACATCGCCGGATCCACCCTCACCGCCGGCCTCGGCGCCAAGGACTACTTCTCGCTCGCCGTACTGCCCTCCACCGACGCCCTCGCGACGTACAAGAAGTACGCGTACAGCTTCGTCACCGGATCGAAGGCGAGCTGGAGCTCCACCGGCGGCACGGTGAAGGCGACGTACGCCCTCACCACCGAGGCGAAGGAGGGCGGCGAGACGGGCACGCTCCAGGCCCTCTACCGCCACCAGTGGCTGCACACCTCCGACCCGCTCACCCCGTACACCTACGTCTCGCCGCGCGGCACGATGAAGGTCCGCGAGGGCGCGTCCTTCACCACCAGCCAGCGGGCCTCCGCCGTGCTGCCCGCGCTGCCGCAGTCGGCCGGCGTCGACAAGGCGAGGCTCAGGGGCTATCTGAACGAGGCCGCGAACGCCTCCGACCCCTTCTCGGGCGCCACCGACACCTACTGGACCGGCAAGGCGCTGGGCCGCCTCGCCCAGCTCGTGCCCGTCGCCGACCAGATCGGCGAGACCGCCGTCCGCGACAAACTGCTCGGCCTGATGAAGGGCCGCCTCCAGGACTGGTTCACGGCCGGCGGCGCCAACGAGTTCTCGTACGACAAGTCCTGGAAGACGCTGACCGGTTACCCGGCGTCGTACGGAAGCGACACCGAGCTCAACGACCACCACTTCCACTACAGCTACTACGTCTACGCCGCCGCGATCGTCGCCCAGTACGACCCGGCCTGGGCCGCCGACTCCGCGTGGGCGGCATGGTCAAAACGCTCGTACGGGACGCCGCCAACCCCAGCCGCACCGACACCGCCTTCCCCTTCCTGCGCGGCTTCGACGTGTACGCCGGACACAGCTGGGCGTCGGGCCACCAGGGATTCGCGGCCGGCAACAACCAGGAGTCCTCGTCGGAGTCCACCAACCTCAGCGCCGGTCTCGTCCTGTGGGGCGCGGCGACCGGCGACACCGCCCTGCGCGATCTCGGCACGTATCTGCTGACCACCGAGTCCGAGGCGATCGCGCAGTACTGGTTCGACGCCGACGAGCAGGTCTTCCCGTCCTCCTTCGGCCACGACACGGTCGGCATGGTGTGGGGGAGCGGCGGCGCGTACGCCACCTGGTGGACGGCCAACCCGGAGGAGATCCACGGCATCAACGTCCTTCCGGTCACCGGCGGTTCACTGCACCTGGGCGGCGAGAAGGCCGCCGTCCGTCGCAACCTCGCCGAGATGGAACGCGAGAACGGCGGACCGGCCGTCGAATGGCGCGACATCCTCTGGGAGTTCCAGTCGCTGGCCGACCCGGCCGCCGCCAAGGCCAAGTGGGACGCGGGCCACGCCGCCTACACCCCCGAGCAGGGCGAGTCGAAGGCGCACACGTACCACTGGATCAGCACGCTCGACACGCTCGGCGCCCCCGACGCGACCGTGAGCGGCGACATCCCGACGTCCGCGGTCTTCACCAAGGGCACGGTACGGACGTACGCCGCCCACAACCACTCCGCCACCACCCGCACCGTGACCTTCTCGGACGGCGCGAAACTCACCGTCCCCGCCCGCTCGACCGCGACCGGCACCGGCACCGGAGGCCCCGACCCCGACCCCGAACCGCCCACCGGCAACACCTTCCAGCTCCGCACCGGGGGCGCCCTCACCACCGCCACCGGCACCGCGGCCGCCACCGACACCATCGCCTCGGCGGGCGGCGCCAACCACGACGGCACCCCGCACCAGCCGCTGACGTACACGGCCAAGGGCGTCAACGGCACGCTCAAGCCCGGTACGCCGACGGCCTTCCGCCTCCAGGTCGACGCGGGCACGACGGTCGGCCTCGGCCAGCAGGCGCGCGTCAGCTACGACCTGACCGGTGACGGCACGTACGACCGGACGGAGACGTACCGGTACTTCGCGACCGACCCGGTGACCGGCTGGGAGGAGTACACCCAGGCCCGCGGCCTCGCCTCGGCCACCGGCACGCCCGGTGATCTCAGGGGCGGCACCGTACGCCTCGAAGTGTGGAGCGCCATCGGCAACGGCACGGCGAAACTCCGCACCGGCACGGCGGACTCGGTCCTGGTGATTCCCTTCCAGTGACCGGCACGCACCCTCCACACGGCGGGCCCCGGCCGCTCAGGCCGAGGCCCGCCGCACCAGTTCGGTCGGCATGATCACCGAGGCCGGAGCACCCGCTTCCCGGCCGTCGCCCTCGCTCAGGACGCGCATCAGCAGCCTGACCATCAGCCGGCCCATCCCCTCGATGTCCTGGCGGACCGTCGTCAGCGGGGGATCGACCGCCTCGGCGACGCCCGCCACATCGTCGAACCCGACGAGCGCGACATCCTCCGGCACCCGGCGCCCCCTCTCCCGCAGGACCCGCAGCGCACCGGCGGCCATCAGGTCGTTGGCGGCGAAGACGGCGTCCAGGTCCGGCCGGCGGTCCAGCAGTTCCGCCATCGCGCGAGCACCGCTGTCCACGGTGAAGCCGCCCTGGGCGGTCAGGGCGGGATCGGCGTCGAAGAGCACGTCGCGGTAACCGTCGGCGCGGTCGGCGGCGGAGGTCTGGTCGCGGGGTCCCGCGATGTGCGCGATGCGCTCCCGCCCCAGGCCGGCGAGATGGCGTACGGCGCTGCGGGCGCCGCCCCGGTTGTCGCAGTCGACGTACGGGACCGTTCCGGCCCCGGCCCCGGGCCGGCCGCCGAAGACCGCCGGGACCCTGGAACCGCGGATGAGGGCGGGCAGCCCGTCGTCGTGGTGCAGCGAGAAGGCGAGTGCGCCGTCGATGTGGCCGCCTCCGAGGTAGCGGGCGATCCGGTCGTGGTCGCCGGGCCCCTCCACCCACAGCAGCACCAACTGGGAGTCGTGCGCCGTCAGTTCCCTGCCGATGCCGCGCACCTGCTGCTCGAAGAAGGGGTCGGAAAAGACCCTGAACTCGGGCTCGGCGATGATCACGGCGACCGCGCCGCTCTGCCGCGTGACGAGGGACCTGGCCGCCTGGTTCGGGACGTACCCCAGCTCCTCGACCGCTTCCCGGACCTTGTCGGCCAGCGGCTGCCGCACGCCCGCGCCGCCGTTGACGACCCGGGAGGCCGTGGCCCGGGAGACTCCGGCGCGGGCCGCGACGGCTTCCAGCGTGGGGCGGGAACCGGCGGGCTGTTCGAGCAAGGCGGGCGCTCCTCGACGGGTCGGGGGAAAGGGCTCCTGGGAGGGAGGGTATCCGCCGCCGCCTCCCCGTGAGAGCGCTTCCAGCCGTTCGCCCGAGACACCGCCGCCCCCTCGCGCGGGGCGGCGGCGCGGAGTACCGCCGGTCAGCGGTGCCCGTGCTCGTGGACCGTGTTCGTCGCGGCGATCTTCTTCCACGACGTGGGTTGCACGGGCTCACCGCTTCCACCGGTGTGCGAACGTGCGATACGGGACTCGGCCGCGGCCGGGGCACCCGGCTTCGACGGCTCGTACAGCCAGGTGTCGAAGAGCTCGGCGAGCGGCTTGCCCGAAATCCTCTCGGCGTACTCCACGAAGTCGCCCACGCTCGCGTTCCCGTGCGCGAACTTGGCCGGCCACCCCTTCAGGATCCTGAAGAAGTCCTCGTCGCCGACCTCGTTGCGCAGCGCCTGCACGGCGAGCGCGCCACGGTCGTACACGGCGATGTGGAACTGGTCGTCCGGCCCCGGGTCGCCCGGCTCGACCGTCCAGAAGGGGTCGTCGGCCGCGCGCGTCTCGTACACGTAGTCGGCGAGCTCCTGCGCCGTGCCCTCGCCCTCCTTCTCGGACCACAGCCACTGGCTGTAACGGGCGAAGCCCTCGTTGATCCAGATGTCCTTCCAGCCCTTGACGGCGACGCTGTCGCCGTACCACTGGTGGGCCAGCTCGTGGACGACGACCGAGACGTTCGCGCCGTTGGCGAACTGCCGCGGGCTGTAGAACGGCCGGGTCTGCGTCTCCAGCGCGTACCCGCTGGTCACGTTCGGGACGTAACCGCCGAGCGCGTCGAAGGGGTACGGGCCGAAGATCCCGGTCAGGTACTCGGCGACCTCGGTGGTCCGCTCGATGCTGGCGCGCGCCGCCCCGGCGTTGTCGCCGAGGTCCTTGCTGTACGCGTTGAGCACCGGCAGGCCGTCCGCCGTCCTGCCGGTCGTGATGTCGAACCTGCCGACCGCGAGCGTGGCGAGATAACTGGCCTGCGGCTTGTTCGAACGCCAGTTGTAGCGGGTCCACCCGAGCTTCGAGCTCTGTGACTGGAGCACGCCGTTGCTGATGGCCTGGGTGCCGTCCGGCACCGAGACGGAGACGTCGTACGTCGCCTTGTCCAGCGGGTGGTCGTTGCTCGGGAACCACCAGACGGCCGAATCGGGCTCCTGGGCGGCTACACCGCCGTCCGGGGTACGGTGCCAGGCGGTGTAGCCGCCGATCTTCAGCTCGGACGGCTTTCCGGCGTACCGGACGACGACCGAGGCGGCCCGGCCCTTCTCCAGCGGGGCCGCGGGGGTGACGACGAGCTCCTGGTCCCCCTCCTTGGCGAACTTCGCCTTCTTCCCGTCGACCCGCACCTCGCTCACCCCCAGACCGAAGTCGAGGTTGAAGCGCGAGAGGTTCTGTGTGGTGGTGGCGAGGATCGTCGCCGTGCCCTCCAGCAGGTCCGTCCTGGACTGGTACTTGAGGCGGAGGTCGTAGTGCGACACGTCGTATCCGCCGTTGCCGCTGGCCGGGTAGTAGGGGTCGCCGATGCCCGGGGCGCCCGGCGAGAAGTCCGCGGCCGATGCCGGGATCGCCAGCAGGAGTGAGGCCGTCAGTACGCCGGGGGCGATGAATCTGCGGTGCACGGATGCTCCAAATGGTCAGTCCGAAGGATCGCTTGAAGCCTATTCAGCCCCTGTGCCACCAGTCATGTCCATGGTCGCTGCTGTCACGCGACTGACATCCGGCCATCATGCTGCTCACAACTGCGCGCTGCGGCCCCCTTTTGCGCAGGAGTTGGCCGGGGTACCTTCCGGCCCATGCCGATACCTGCGCGGAGACCCCACGTGAAGTGGCGAAGGTTCGTACCGGCGGCCGCGGCCGCCCTGATGGCGGTCGTGCTGACCCCGACGGGCGCCCAGTCCGCGGCGGCCGGCCCCGAGGAGAGCAGACCCGTCTACTCCTACGACGACGCGATCCGCGAAGCCGTATGGGTGGACACCAGGATCGACGGCGACGCGGACGGCAGGACCGACCGGGTCGCCGTCGACATCGTCCGCCCCCGGGAGCCCGCCCGGCAGGGCCGGAAGATACCCGTCGTCATGGACGCCAGCCCGTACTACTCCTGTTGCGGGCGCGGCAACGAGAGCCAGAAGAAGACGTACGACGCGGACGGCGACCCCGTCCAGTTCCCCCTCTATTACGACAACTACTTCGTGCCCCGCGGCTATGCCTTCGTCGCCGTCGACCTCGCCGGAACCAACCGCTCCGACGGCTGTGTCGACGTGGGAGGCCGCTCCGACGTCCAGTCGGCCAAGGCGGTCGTCGACTGGCTGAACGGCCGCGGCAAGGCGTACACCAGCCGTACCGGCGGTGAGCGCGCCAAGGCGGACTGGTCCACCGGCAACACCGGCATGATCGGCAAGAGCTACGACGGCACCGTCGCCAACGGCGTCGCGGCCACCGGTGTCGAGGGCCTCAGGACCATCGTCCCGATCGGCGCCATCTCCTCCTGGTACGACTACTACTTCGCCCAGGGCGCTCCGCTCTACGACAGCGGCCCCGAGTGGCTCTCCGACTACGTCGAGAGCCCCGAAGCCCGCGCCCGCTGCCAGGCCGTCCAGAAGCGCCTCGTCGACGAGGCCCCGCGCAACGGCGACTTCACCCGCCTGTGGGCCGAGCGCGACTACGTACCGGACGCGGACAAGGTCAGGGCCAGCGTCTTCGCCATACACGGCATGCAGGACCTCAACGTCCGAGCCAAGCACTTCGGCCAGTGGTGGGACGCCCTCGCCGACGCCGGTGTGGACCGCAAGATCTGGCTCTCGCAGACCGGCCACGTCGATCCGTTCGACTTCCGCCGGGCCGACTGGGTCAAGACCCTGCACCGCTGGTTCGACCACGAGCTCCTCGGCTACGACAACGGCATCGACCGCGAGCCGATGGCCGACATCGAGCGCGCCCCCGGCCAGTGGTCCACGGACAAGGTCTGGCCGCCCCGCTCCACCGACGCCACCACCCTGCGCCCCGGCAAGGGCTCCGCACCCGGCGTCGGCACGCTCTCCCTGAAGCCCGCCGCCCGCGGCGCCACCGAGACCTTCACGGACGACCCCGGGCTCAGCGAGACCGACTGGGCCGCGCGGATCGACACGTCCACCCCCGCCAAGGCCGGCTTCACCACCAAGCCGCTCACCCGCGACCTGCGCCTGTCCGGCTCCTCCCGGGTGACCGTCACCGCGACGCCTTCCACCTCCACCGCGCACCTCTCCGCGGTCCTCGTGGACCTCGGCCCCGACACGATCCGCGACTACACCGCGTCCGGCGAAGGCATCACCACCCTCACCGACCGCACCTGCTGGGGCCCGAGCACCACCGGTGACAGTTCCTGCTTCAAGGAGACCAAGGCCCGTACCGCGAACGTCGACTACACCGTCTTCAGCCGGGGCTGGGCCGACCTCGGCACGTATGCCGACGCCGACCGCGGCCGCCCGCTCACGCCGGGCAAGCGGTACACGATCACCCTCGACCTCCACGCGAGCGACCACGTCGTCCCCGCCGGACACCGTCTCGCGCTGATCGTCGGCGGCACCGACGCGGGCCTCATCGACCCGCCCTCCACCACCCCCACCCTCAGGGTCGACCTGCCCCGTACGAACGCCGAGCTGCCCGTGGTCGGCGGCGCCAAGGCGTTCGCCACCGCCACCGCGGGCTCCCGCTGGTCCGCCCCGTCGGGCGCCCGCCTCGACGGGGTGGCCGAGCCGCGCCCCATCCGCCCGGTCCCAGGAGGCACCCGCTGATGCACGCACATGTCCGCGCACTCGCACTCGGTGCCGCAGCGGCGACCCTGGCCGCTCCCGTCGTCCTCACGGCGCCCGCCCGGGCGGCGTCGGCTCCGCCCCGTACCGGCTTCGAGGTGTCCGGCGGCGCGCGCTGGACCACCCAGCCCGAGGAGCAAGCCCTGCTGGCCGCCGTCGACCGGGGCAGCGAGCGCGTCACGATGTCCGGCATCGGCACCACGAAGCAGGGCCGCCCGCTCCAGCTCGTACGCATCGCGGAGCGGCAGCGCACCGAGAACACCGTGCTGCTGATCTGCTCCCAGCACGGTGACGAACCGTCGGGACGGGAAGCCTGCCTGACCACCGTCCGGGACCTCGCGTACGCCAAGGACAGGAAGACCCTCGACTTCCTCGCCCGCACCACGGTCCTCGTCATCCCCACCGCCAACCCCGACGGCCGCGCCGCCGGCACCCGGGGCAACTCCGACCGTGTCGACATCAACCGCGACCACATCGCCCTCAGGACCGCCGAGGGCCGGGCGATGGCCGCCGTCATCCGCGACCACCGACCCGACATCGTCTACGACCTGCACGAGTACGGCGCCACCCCGCCGTACTACGACAAGGACCTGCTCGCACTCTGGCCCCGCAACCTCAACACGGCCGGCCGGGTGCACGCCGAAGCGCGCACCCTCTCCGAGTCGTACGTGCGCCCCGGTACCGAGGACGCCGGATTCAGCAGCGGCGTCTACGGCATCTGGACCGACCCGGTGACGGGCGAGCCCGTCAAGCAGGTGGCGGGCGACGGCCAGGAGCGCATCCTGCGCAACACGGCGGGCGTCAAGCACTCCGTGGGGCTCCTGGTGGAGACCCGCGTCGACCCCCTCACCGAAGCGGAGAAGAAGGACCCCGCACACAACAACAAGCGCCGCGTCGGCACCCAACTGGCGGCTCTGGACAGCGCGTTCGCCTATGCGCACGAGCGGCGCGGCCGCATCGGGGCAGCCACCGCCCAGGCGCGTCTCGCGGGCTTCGCGGACCGGGGCCCCGTTCATCTGGGCGGCGCCGACAACGATCCGGCCGAGCCCGCCGAGACCATCCAGGACCCGCCCTGCGGCTACCGCCTCTCCGCGGCGCAGTACGCGGACGTGAGGGATGAGCTGTCCCTGCACGGGGTCGTGTCCCGGCCGGACGACGAGGGGGCGTACGTGCCCCTCCGCCAGTCCCGGCGGGACCTGGCCGTCCTCCTGCTCGACGAGCGGGCGGCCTACCACCTCACCGCCGGGCGGCCCGACACCACCTGTTAGGCGGCTGTGACGTGCGACACATGTGGTAGGGGGTACGGGAGAGCGAAAAAAGGCTCCGTGAATCCCTGAAAGGTGCCGCTTGTGTCGCACGAACAGAAACCGGCTCAACGGCTGCGGCTGCCGGTCAGGGCGGCTCTCCCCGGCCGCCATCCGCACGAGGACGAGACGCCCCGGACCGACCGGGTGGTGTTCGGTGTGACGGCCGTTCTCACCCTCGCCTTCGTGGTCTGGGGCTCTGTCTTCACCAAGACGCTGGAGACCGTCTCCGACAAGATGCTGAGCGGCCTGATCCACAACGGCGGCTGGGCCTTCGTCCTGGCCGCCTCCGGATTCGTCGTCTTCGCTCTCTGGCTCGCCGTCAGCCGCTACGGCAGGATCCCGCTCGGCCAGGAGCACGAAGGGCCCGAATTCAGTACGGTCTCCTGGGTCGCGATGATGTTCAGCGCGGGCATGGGCATCGGCCTGATGTTCTACGGCGTCAGCGAGCCGCTCGCGCACTACACCACCCCGCCGCCCGGCACCGTCCCCGCCGACTCGGCGGACGCCATGCAGACGGCCCTGGCCACCACCCTCTTCCACTGGACCCTCCACCCCTGGGCGATCTACGCGGTGGTCGGGCTCGCCATCGCGTACAGCACCTTCCGGCGCCGCAGGCGACAGACCATCAGCGCCGTCTTCGAGCCGCTGATCGGCAAGAAGCGCGCCGACGGCATCCCCGGCCGGGTGATCGACATCCTCGCCATCTTCGCCACCCTCTTCGGCTCCGCGACCTCCCTCGGCCTGGGCGCCCTCCAGATCGGCAGCGGATTCCGCGAGCTGGGCTGGATGGAGAGGGCCGGCACCGGACTCCTGATCTCCATCATCGGAGTCCTCACCGTCGCCTTCGTCTTCTCGGCCGTCTCCGGCGTCGAGAAGGGCATCCAGTGGCTGTCCAACACCAACATGGTCCTCGCCGTGGTCCTCACGGTCTTCGTCTTCGTCGCAGGCCCGACCATCATCGTCCTCGACCTGCTGCCCACCTCGCTCGCCTCCTACGCCGACGAGCTGCCGCAGCTGGCCGGCCGTACCGAGGCGGCGACCGGCGGCGGCGACGTCGCCGACTGGCTGAGCAGCTGGACGGTCTTCTACTGGGCCTGGTGGATCTCCTGGACGCCGTTCGTCGGCATGTTCATCGCCCGCATCAGCCGCGGACGTACGATCCGCCAGTTCGTGGGCGGCGTCATCCTCGTCCCCAGCACCGTCAGCCTGGTCTGGTTCGCCGTCTTCGGCGGTACGGCGATGAAGCTCCAGGAACGCGGACAGCTCGGGGACGAGCCGACGCCCGAGGGCCAGCTCTTCGCCGTACTCCAGCAGTTCCCGATCGCCGGCGTGATGAGCCTGCTGGTGATGATCCTGGTCGGCATCTTCTTCATCTCCGGGGCCGACGCCGCCTCGATCGTGATGGGCACGCTCTCCCAGCGGGGCACCTTCGAACCGGCCCGGCTCGTCGTCGTCTTCTGGGGCGTGGTGACCGGAGCCGTGGCGGCCGTGATGCTGCTGGTCGGCCACGGCAAGGGCAACGCGCTCGCCGGGCTCCAGAACCTCACCATCCTCGTCGCGGCCCCCTTCGTGCTGGTCATGGTGGGCATGTGCCTGTCCCTCATGCGCGACCTGCGCCAGGACCCGCTGATCGTCCGCGGTGAGATCGCCGAGGAGGCGGTGGAGAGCGCCGTGATCGCGGGCCACGAGAAGTACGCCGGCGAGTTCGAGATCCGCATCGGCCCGGGACCCGAGGCCGGCGACGGCCCCCGGACCGGTACGGGCGAACGGGACGACCGCGACAACCGCCCCTGACCGCGACGGCGCGGGGCAGGACGCACCCGTCCCCGCCTCGCACGCCGCGGTAGCAAGGGGCGTACCGGGGCGCTCCCCGCAGGGTGCCGAACGCGGCCACCCCGAAGGAGGCCCCCGTACCCGGACGTCCGGCACCCGAGGGGACACCCCGGCACGTCACCGCCCCCACAGGGGCGGCAGTACAGCACCCCGCCGACGGAACGCGCGACGCGTGCTCACATCGCGTCGCGGCCGGGAATACGCAGGGCATGTCTGCCGACTACGCGTCCTTCGGACTGGCTCCGGCCATGCGCGCGGGTGGTGTTCTCGTCAACGGTGACCACCGAGCGCACCGCGACTTCACGGACTTCGTCGTCGACGGCCGCCCGCTCCTCCACCGGCTCTCCGACCTCGACGCCGTCTCGCCGCTCGCCTCCGACGTACCGCCCGCCGTCTTCACCGCCCAGGCACCCGGCCTGCTCCTCGAAGAGGACGCGCTCCTGGAGGACGGCCGGTACGTCATCTACGGCTGCCCCGAGTGCGAAAGCCTGGAGTGCGGCGCGGTCACCGCCGTCACCGAGCGGGCGGGGGACGACTTCGTCCGGCGGGACTTCGCCTGGCGGACGACCGGGGCCGCGGACCCGGACCTGAACGGCCACCACGGGATAGGCCCGTTCCGCTTCCGTGGCCAGGAGTACCGCACCGCCCTGGAACGGCCGCCGGCCGACGGTGGCCAGGAGCCGCCGCCCCGCCGCCGCGTCCTGCTGATCGGCGCGCGCGTCGACGTACTGGCGAAGCTCGCCGCGGCCCTGCGCACGGTCGACATCGGTGCGGACATCACCCGCGACGCGGCCGGCATCCCGCCCGAGGAGCTGCGGGCGTACGGAGCGGTGACCTTCGGCAGGGCCGTCGACGAGAGCGGGCGCGCCGCTGTCCGGGCGGCGTTCGGCCGGGCCGGAGCGGACGTCGTCCACGTGGACGGCCTGGCCCCGATCATCCCCCTGCTGGTCGCCCGGACAGAGGCCGCCCTGGACCGCAGCCCGCCGGAGCAGCGCCGCCTCACGCGGCTGGTGGCGGTGGAGGGCGAGGCGGGGGTCGAGGTGACGTCCACCTGCCGGGTACAGCTGATCGCGTACCGCCTGGACCGGCTGCGCCGGACGCACACCCACGAGGTCTTCGACGGCGTGCTGGAGCCGGGGGAGCACCGGATCCCGCTGGAGGGGCGGGCGGTGAAGGGCCGGTCGTTCATCGTGGCGCGCACGAGGGGGGCGTACTGGCAGCCCGGGTGATCCGCTGACAGCAGCACCGCACCCGCACGCCCTCCCACCGGCGCACGTCGGCCCGCTCCGGACGCTCGGTAGGATCTGAGGCCTGATGACTGCAACTCTCGTCGCCAAAGATCTCGCCGCGGGCCACGGCGACCGCCCGCTCTTCTCCGGGCTCGACCTCGTCGTCGCGCCCGGCGACGTGATCGGTCTCGTCGGTGTCAACGGCGCGGGCAAGTCCACGCTGCTGCGTCTGCTCGCCGGGCTCGACACCCCGGAACAGGGCGAGCTGCGGCTCTCGCCGCCCACCGCCACCGTCGGACACCTCCCGCAGGAGCCCGAGCGCCGCGAGGGCGAGACGGTACGGGACTTCCTGGCCCGGCGCACCGGAGTGGCCGCCGCCCAGCGCGCCCTCGACGAGGCCACCCAGGCGCTCGTCGACGAGACCCCGGGCGCGGACGACGCGTACTCGGACAGCCTGGAGCGCTGGCTCGACCTCGGCGGCGCCGACCTGGACGAGCGCGCGGAGGAGGTGGCGGCGACCCTGGGCCTGGCGGTCGGCCTCGACCACCCCATGACGGGCCTCTCCGGCGGCCAGGCCGCCCGCGCGGGCCTCGCCTCCCTCCTCCTCTCCCGGTACGACGTCTTCCTCCTCGACGAGCCCACGAACGACCTTGACCTGGACGGCCTGGAGCGCCTCGAACGCTTCGTCTCCGGTCTGCGCGCCGGCACGGTCGTCATCAGCCACGACCGCGAGTTCCTCACCCGCACGGTCACCAAGGTCCTGGAGCTGGACCTCGCCCAGCAGCAGATCACGCTCTACGGCGGCGGCTACGCGGCCTACCTGGAGGAGCGCGAGAGGGCGCGCCGCCACGCCCGCGAGGACTTCGACGAGTACGCCGACAAGAAGGCCGCCCTCGAAGGCCGCGCCCAGATGCAGCGCGGCTGGATGGACAAGGGCGTCAGGAACGCCCGCCGCAAGGCCACCGACAGCGACAAGCTCGGCCGCAACCTCCGCAGCGAGGCGAGCGAGAAGCAGGCCGCCAAGGCGCGCCAGACGCAGCGCATGATCGAGCGCCTCGACGTCGTCGAGGAACCCCGCAAGGAGTGGGAGCTGCGCATGGAGATCGCCGCGGCCCCGCGCTCCGGCGCGGTCGTCGCGACCCTGCGCGACGCGACGGTCCGGCGTGGTGACTTCTCCTTCGGCCCGGCGTCGCTCCAGATCGACTGGGCCGACCGCGTCGCGATCACCGGAGCCAACGGCGCCGGCAAGTCCACGCTGCTCGCCGCCCTCCTCGGCCGCCTCCCGCTGGACGAGGGGTACGCGGCGCTCGGCCCGGGTGTCGTCGTCGGCGAGGTCGACCAGGCCCGCGGCCTGTTCTACGGCTCCGAGTCCCTGCTCGAAGCCTTCTGCGCGGCCGTCCCCGACACGGAGCCGGCGGAGGTGCGCACCCTCCTGGCCAAGTTCGGCCTGCGCGCCGACCACGTCCTGCGCCCCGCCACCACGCTCTCCCCGGGGGAACGCACCCGCGCGGCACTCGCCCTGCTCCAGGGCCGGGGCGTGAATCTCCTCGTCCTCGACGAGCCGACGAACCACCTCGACCTGACCGCGATCGAGCAGCTGGAGTCCGCTCTCGCCTCGTACGAGGGCACGCTGCTGCTGGTCACCCATGACCGCCGCATGCTGGACGCGGTCAGCACGACACGGCGTATCGAGGTCGCGGACGGCAAGGTCACCGAACTCTGACGCCGCCTCCCGTGCCGGGACGGTCCGCACGGCCCCGGGTTGAGGCTTCACCTCATCGGCGTAGCGTGGAAACAGGCCGGTCCTGCGGCAGGCGAGCGGGAGAGCTCCCCGGGGAGACCGCCGTACCTTCTCACGCCGTCGCGCCTCCACGCCGCTGCCCGAAGCGCCGCGCCTTCCGAGCATGAGCGAGGGCACGAGGAGCGATGGTCATGGGCAAGTACGCGACCGACCAGTTGCGCGAACATGTACGGGGGACGGTCGTCACTCCTGAGGACGAGGGGTACGACGAGGCACGCAGGGTCAACAACGCCATGATCGACAAACGGCCGGCCGCCGTCGTGCGCTGCGCCAACGCGGGCGACGTCATGGTCGCGGTCGGCTTCGCACAGGAGAACGAGCTCGACCTGGCGGTGCGGGGCGGCGGGCACAGCGTGCCCGGCTTCGGCACCTGCGACGGCGGGGTGGTGGCCGACCTGTCCCGGATGCACGGCGTCCGCGTCGACCCCGTGCGGCGGACGGCGCGGGCGGAGGGCGGAGCCACCTGGGGCGACTTCAACGCGGCGGCACACGCTTTCGGTCTGGCCACGACCGGCGGGATCATCTCCACCACCGGCGTCGGAGGGCTCACCCTCGGCGGCGGTATCGGATACCTGGCCCGCGGGCTCGGCCTGAGCTGCGACAACCTGGTCTCGGCCGATGTGGTGACCGCGGACGGCCGGCTGCTCGTCGTGAGCGAGGAGGAGCACGGCGACCTCTTCTGGGCCCTGCGCGGTGGCGGCGGCAACTTCGGCGCGGTGACCTCCTTCGAGTTCCGGCTCGCTCCCGTCGGGGACATCTACGGCGGGCCGATCCTCTACGAACTGGAAGACGCCGCCACCGTCCTGAGAGGCTTCCGCGAACTCATCGCCGAAGCGCCCGAGGAACTCGGGGTGTTCCCGGCCTTCCAGATCGCCCCGCCGCTCCCGTTCATCCCGGAGAACCGGCACGGCGACACCTTCATCCTTCTCGTGACGTGCTGGGCCGGGCCGCTCGACCAGGGACAGCGCGCCCTCCAGCCGTTCCACGACCTGGCGCCGGTGGTCGCCGAGCACGTCGGTCCCATGCCGTACCCGGCACTCAACAGCGCCTTCGACGCGCTGGTGCCGCCCGGCCTCCAGCACTACTGGAAGGCCAACTTCGTGACCGAGCTCAGCGACGCCGCGATCGAAGCGCACCTGGAGTACGGGCCACGGGTGCCCGCCGTGAACTCGACGGTCCACATCTATCCCGTCAACGGCGCCTGCCACCGGGTGGCACCGCACGAAACGGCCTTCGCCTACCGGGACGCCTCGTTCGCCACCGTCATCGCCGGGATGTGGCCCGACCCCGCCGACAACGAGGCCAACACCGCCTGGGTGCGCGACTACTACCGGGCGACCGCGCCGCACTCGGAGGAGGGCGGATACATCAACTTCATGGCCGGGGACGACCAGGACCGGATCAGGGCCAACTACCGGGGCAACTACGACCGCCTCGTCGAGGTCAAGAAGGCGTACGACCCGGAGAACCTGTTCCACCTGAACCAGAACATCACGCCTTAGCCCGCGTGTGCGGGCCCGCGCCGGGCCGCGGTGGACCCGGCGCGGCGGGCCCGGCGGCGAGCCCCGCGGGCTTTGGCGGTACCCGCCGCGCCGGGTACCGCCGGCCGCGTCCTAGCTCCGCCCCTTGCTTCCGGGGTCCGTCAGTCCCGCACGGCGCAGCGCGTCCGCCATCGCGCTGTTCGCCGGCGGCGGGACCTGGCCCTTGCCGCCGCCCCGCTGCGGCCGGCCCTGCCGCTGCTGCGGGGGCCTGCCGCCGGAACCGCGCTCACGGTCACGGCGCCCGCCGCCCTCGCCCCGGCCGCCGCCGGCCCGCGGCGCCGCCTCGTCGTCGAGCCGGAGCGTCAGCGCGATCCGCTTGCGCGCGATGTCGACCTCCAGCACCTTCACCTTCACCACGTCGCCGGGCTTCACCACGTCCCGCGGGTCCTTGACGAAGGTCTTCGACAGCGCCGACACGTGCACGAGCCCGTCCTGGTGGACGCCCACGTCCACGAAGGCGCCGAACGCGGCGACGTTCGTCACCACACCCTCCAGGACCATCCCGGGCTCCAGGTCGCCGAGCTTCTCGACGCCTTCCTTGAAGGTCGCCGTCCTGAACGCGGGCCGCGGGTCGCGCCCCGGCTTCTCCAGCTCCTTCAGGATGTCCGACACGGTCGGCAGACCGAACGTGTCGTTCACGTAGTCGGCGGGCCGCAGCGACCGCAGCACCGCCGTGTTCCCGATGAGCGTCCCGACACCGCCACCCGTCTCCTTCACCATCGCCCGCACCACCGGGTACGCCTCGGGGTGCACGCTCGACGCGTCCAGCGGATCGTCGCCGCCCTGGATGCGCAGGAAGCCCGCACACTGCTCGTACGCCTTCGGGCCGAGCCGCGCCACGTCCTTGAGCCCCTTCCGGGACCGGAACGGGCCGTTCGCGTCCCGGTGCGCCACGATGTTCTCCGCGAGCCCCGAGCTGATGCCGGAGACCCGCGAAAGGAGCGGCGCGGAAGCGGTGTTGACGTCGACGCCCACACCGTTGACGCAGTCCTCGACCACCGCGTCGAGCGAGCGCGACAGCTTCACTTCCGCCAGGTCGTGCTGGTACTGCCCGACCCCGATCGACTTCGGGTCGATCTTCACGAGTTCCGCGAGCGGATCCTGGAGCCGCCGCGCGATCGACACGGCGCCGCGCAGCGACACATCCAGGTCCGGAAGCTCCTGCGAGGCGAAGGCGGACGCCGAGTACACCGACGCGCCCGCCTCCGACACCATGACCTTCGTCAGCTTCAGCTCGGGGTGCCTGTCGCACAGCTCACCGGCGAGTTTGTCGGTCTCCCGGGACGCCGTGCCGTTGCCGATGGCGACGAGCTCGACGCGGTGCTCCTCGGCGAGCCGCGCCAGCGTCGCCAGCGACTCGTCCCACTTGTTCCGGGGCACGTGCGGGTAGATCACATCGGTCGCGACGACCTTGCCGGTCGCGTCCACGACGGCGACCTTCACGCCCGTACGGAAACCGGGGTCGAGCCCGAGGGTCGACCGCGTCCCGGCCGGCGCCGCCAGCAGCAGGTCACGCAGGTTCGCCGCGAAGACGCGCACCGCCTCGTCCTCCGCGGCGGTCCGCAGCCGCAGCCGCAGATCGATCCCCAGGTGCACCAGGATGCGGGTCCGCCACGCCCAGCGCACGGTGTCGCCGAGCCATTTGTCGCCGGGGCGGCCCCGGTCGGAGATGCCGAAGCGCCGGGCGATCATGTTCTCGTACGCGGAAGGCCCGGGCGCGGCCGCCTCCGAGGGGTCCTCGGGCTCCAGCACCAGGTCCAGTACGTCTTCCTTCTCGCCCCGGAGCATGGCGAGCACCCGGTGCGAGGGCAGCGCGGTGAAGGGCTCGGAGAAGTCGAAGTAGTCGGCGAACTTGGCGCCGGCCTCCTCCTTGCCCTCCCGCACCTTCGCGACCAGCCGCCCGCGCGACCACATGCGCTCCCGCACCTCACCGATCAGGTCGGCGTCCTCCGAGAAGTTCTCGGTGAGGATCGACCGCGCACCGTCCAGGGCGGCCTGCGCGTCGGCCACGCCCTTCTCCGCGTCCACGAACGCGGCTGCGGCCGCGAGCGGCTCCACCGACGGGTCGGCCAGCAGCCCCCGGGCCAGCGGTTCGAGCCCCGCCTCGCGCGCGATCTGCGCCTTCGTCCGGCGCTTGGGCTTGAACGGCAGGTAGATGTCTTCCAGCCGGGCCTTGGTGTCGGCGGCCCGGATCCGCGCCTCAAGAGCAGTGTCCAGCTTGCCCTGTTCGCGTACGGACTCCAGGACCGCGGTCCGCCGCTCCTCCAGCTCCCGCAGATACCGCAGCCGCTCCTCCAGCGTGCGCAGCTGCGCGTCGTCGAGCATCTCGGTCGCTTCCTTGCGGTAGCGAGCGATGAACGGCACGGTCGAGCCGCCGTCGAGCAATTCGACGGCGGCCCGGACCTGCCGCTCTTTTACGCCGAGCTCCTCGGCGATCCTGCCTTCGATGGACGTCGTCACGATGTTCCCGACTCGCCTTCTCCTGCGGGCTGTGCTTGAGCCTGCATTGTGCAGGGTCGTCGGGTGCCGTGTCGCGCGCGCCCCGGCCGGACGGTCAGGCGCGGCGCGCGCGGCCACCGCCGCGGGACGCGGTGCTCGACGCGCCTCCGAAGAGCTTGGCTACCAGTCGGAAGGGCAGGGTGACCACTGTCGCGACGGCCGAGCCGATCATCCGGAGTCCATCTGCAATCGCACGCAACACGTTGTACCTCCTGCTGTATCGGAGTCCGACACACATCCCGGTGTCCGACGCAACTCGAGTGTCCGTCATCACGTGGCGCAAACGCCCCGCGCGGCGGGCAATGTCACGCGCCGGTGAGATCGGAGGGGAACGCGCCCGCTCCCAGCGCCACTCCCAGGAAGCCGCGGCCGAGCTCGGTGAGCCGCTCGGTGCCCTCGGCGCCCAGGTGTTCGTACGGCGCCGCGTCGAACCGGTCCGTGGTGTCCTCCAGCTCGGCGCGCAGCGCCGTGCCCGCCTCGGTCAACTGGCCCTCGCCGCCCAGGAGTCCGCGCTCCCGCAGCCGTCCCGCGGCCGCTTCCCAGTCCGTACGGCTCCAGCCGCGGGTCGCCAGAGCCCAGCGCGGCGACATGCCCTTGCCGGTCGCCGCGTGGCTGACCAGTGCCTCCACCGGGTCGAGCCCCGCGGCGAGCAGCGCGGCCAGGTGACCGTCGCCGCGGTGCTCGCGCAGCAGCGTCGCGGCATGCCAGTACGCGAGGTGGGGCTGCTCGGGCACGGGCAGATCGGCGTGGGCGGCGTACAGCGGACGGGCGTGCCGGGTGCACGCCTCGGCGGCGCGCAGCGCGAGCCCGGCGGCCTCCGTCATCTCGTCGGAGGCGACGGCCTCCGCCCCGAGCAGCCGGCGCAGCGTGGAGTCCACGGCGCGCAGCCGCGCGGCGAGCACAACCTCGGGCGACGCCGTGCGCCACACCTCGGGCACGTGACGGGCGACGAGGTCGTGATTGAAGTTGTAGAACGCGGCGGTGATCACACCGGCCCCGACCGCGCCCAGGGCGGCGCCCCGGCCCGCGAAGTAGGCGGCGCTGCTGTCCTCGACGCCCACCCCCGCCAGCTCCTTCGTGAAGTCGGGGGAAAAGTAGACGGTCGAGTGCAGCGGATTGAGGGCGTTGTGGCAACGGCGGCCGACGCGTGCGGGGAGAGAGGTCATGACCGTACGCTACCGACTGGTCAGTACGTCTGGAAGGCCAGGGCCCCATGGCAGCAAAAGTGGGGTTCTCGTCATTGCGGACAGTCGCGGGGGCCCGAAGGATGGGCGCATGACGCAGCGATCCGTACTCGTCGTCCTGTTCGACGAGGTCCAGAGCCTCGATGTGACCGGCCCCGTCGAGGTCTTCGCCGGCGCGGCCGTGCAGGCGGGCGACCCCGGGGCGTACCGCATCCGTACCGCCTCGCTCGACGGCGCTCCCGTCCGCACCTCCAGCGGGCTCACGCTCGTCCCCGACGCCGCCCTCGCCGGTGAGCCCGCGCCCCACACCCTCCTCGTCCCCGGCGGCCGGGGCACCCGCGCCCCCGACCCGCGCCTGACCGACTGGCTGCGCGAGAACGCCCCGCGCGCCGAGCGCCTGGTCTCCGTCTGCACGGGGGCGCTCCTGCTCGCCGGGGCCGGGCTGCTCGACGGCCGCCGGGCCACCACGCACTGGGCGCTCACCGACCACATGGCCCGCTCCCACCCGGCCGTCGAGGTCGACCCGGACCCCATCTACATACGCGACGGGAACGTGGCGACCTCGGCCGGCGTCACGGCGGGCATCGACCTGGCGCTCGCCCTCGTCGAGGAGGACCTGGGCAGGGACACGGCGCTCACCGTCGCCCGACACCTCGTCGTCTTCCTCCGCCGTCCGGGGAACCAGGCGCAGTTCAGCGCCCAGCTCGCCGCCCAGACCGCGCGGCGCGAACCCCTCCGGGAGGTCCAGCAGTGGATCACGGAAAACCCGGGGGCCGACCTGTCGGTCGAGGCGCTGGCCGGCCGCGCCCGCCTGTCGCCGCGCCACTTCGCCCGCGCCTTCCGGTCCGAGACGGGCACGACCCCCGGCAGGTACGTCGAACGCGTCCGCCTCGAACACGCGCGGCGGCTCCTGGAGGACTCGGCGGACGGCGTCGAGGAGATCTCCCGGACCTGCGGCTACGGCACCCCCGAGGCGATGCGCCGCGCCTTCGTGAAGAGCCTCGGCGCGGCCCCCGCCGAGTACCGCCGCCGCTTCCGGCCCCTCGACGCGCCGCAGGGCGGACGCCGAGCACCCGCGGGCCACTCCTGAGCACCACCACCGTCGCAGTACCGCCCACGAAAGGGACGCGGACACCATGACGCAGATCGCCATCGCCCTCTTCGACCGCTTCACCGCACTCGACGCGGTCGGCCCGTACGAGATGCTCTGCCGCCTGCCGGGCGCCGAGACGGTCTTCGTCGCCGAGCGCACCGGGCCCGTGGTCAACGACCGGGACGAGCTGACCCTCGTCGCCGGCAAGACCTTCGCCGACGTCGTGAACCCCGACGTCGTGCTCGTGCCGGGCGGCCCCGGTCAGGCCGCCCAGATGGAGAACGAGGCGCTCCTGGCCTGGCTGCGTACCGTCGACGCCGCCACGACCTGGACGGCCTCCGTCTGCACCGGCTCGCTGCTCCTCGCCGCGGCCGGGCTCCTCGACGGCCGCCGCGCCACCTCGCACTGGCTGGCCCTGGACTCGCTGAAGACCTTCGGCGCGGACCCCACGGGCGAGCGTGTGGTCACCGACGGCAAGTACGTCACCGCCGCGGGCGTCTCGTCGGGCATCGACATGGGCCTCACCCTGGTCGGCCGGATCGCGGGCGACGACCACGCGCAGGCCGTGCAGCTGCTGACGGAGTACGACCCCCGGCCGCCGTACGACGCCGGCTCGCCGCAGAAGGCGCCGGCCGCGCTCGTCGAGGAGTTCCGCGGCAGGAGCCGGTTCATCCTCCGGTAGGTCCCGGCGTCCACGTGAAACGGGGCGTGCGGCGCTCCAGGAAGGCGGCGACCCCCTCGGCGGTGTCGCCGCTGCCGCGCGCCTGCGCGGCCCAGTGCGCGTCCCGGTCCTCCCGGCCGTCGGCGAACTCCTTCGCCGCGGCCTGCGTCAGCTGCGAGCGCGACACCAGCACCCGGGTGAACCCGGCCACCCGCTCGTCCAGTTCGCCGCGCGGCAGCACCTCGTCCACGAGACCGGTGCCGAGCGCCCGCTGCGTGTCGATCAACTCGCCCGAGAACAGCAGGTACTTGGCCGTCGCAGGCCCCACCAGGGAGGCCAGCCGCCGGGTCGACGACGAGGGATAGACGACCCCGAGCTTCGCGGGCGTGACTCCGAAGGACGCGCCCTCCTCCGCGAACCGCAGATCACAGGCGGCGGCCAGCTGGCTGCCGCCGCCGACGCAGTACCCGCGCACGGCGGCGAGCGTCGGCTTCGGGAACGCGGCCAGCGCCTCCTCGGCCCGCACGGCGAGCCCCTGCGGCTCCTCGCCCGGCTCCAGCAGTGACGAGATGTCCGCCCCCGCGCAGAAGGTGCCCCCCGCCCCGGTCAGTACCAGCGCCCGTACGTCCCGGTCCGCGGCCAGCCGCCCCAGCAGCCCCGGCAGCGCGCGCCACATCCCGGCGGTCATGGCATTGTGCTTGGCGGGGTTGCTGATGACGATGGTGGCGACCCCGTCCGCGACGGCGTGCTCAAGCTGCGGCTCCATGCGCCGGATGCTATCCGGACCGTGCGAACCTATGATCAAGAAGGGGCCGAGAAGCGGACGCTGCCACGTGAGGAGTCGTTCATGACCGGTCCCGTAGGCACACCCGAGAGCAGGAAGCTCCGTCGCGGTTTCGGCTGGCTGACCTTCCTCGGCGCGGTTCTCGTGCTGGGAGGAATCGTCGGTCTGGTCTACACCGGCGTCGCCACCCTCACCTCGATGATCCTCTTCGGCTGGCTGCTGCTGGTCGGTGGCCTCGTCGGCCTGCTCCAGGCGGTCCAGTCGCGCGGCTCGAACTTCTTCTGGCTCGGTGTGGTGGTCGCCGCGCTGAACCTGGCGGCCGGAGTCGTGGTCATCCGCAACCCTGTCGGCACCGCGGAGGCACTGACGATGTTCGCCGCGCTGCTCTTCCTGACCGGCGGAGTCTTCCGCCTGGTCGGCAGTGTGGTGGTGCGCGGCCCGCAGTTCGGCTGGACGCTCGTGCAGGGCGCCTTCGGCGTGCTGCTCGGCCTTCTCGTCCTCTTCGACTGGCCGCACAGCAGCCTGTACGTCCTGGGCTGCTTCTTCTCGCTCGCGCTGCTCTTCGACGGACTCGGCCTGATCGCGATCGGCATGGGCGGCCGTCAGATGGTCGACCTGGTCGCGCCGCCGCCGGAAGACCAGGAACAGTCGCACAACTGACGCTGTTATAGGCAAAGCGATCAGAAGGAGCCGATTATGGCTCACTTCTGTTCAGTGGGCGGGCCCGGACCCACTCGTTCTCAACACTCGGAGCGTGGTGACGAGAGAGGACGCCCCGGCAGAGTACGAAGGAGTCTGGCGCTTCACCGCCCCAGCCTCGGACGCCTCCGTACCGCAGGCCCGGCACGCCGTCCGTGATCTGCTCGAACGGCAGGGCGTACCGGTCCACGACGACCTGGCGCAGGGGCTCCTGCTCATCGTCTCCGAGCTGGTCACCAACGTCGTACGGCACGCGGCGCTGCTCTCTCCCGAGCTGGCCGTCGAAGTGGCGATCGGCAAGGAGTGGATCAGGGTCTCCGTGGAGGACAACCACCCCTACCGGCCCAAGGCCCTGGAGCGGAACTACGCGCGGACCGGCGGGCGCGGCCTGCTGCTGGTGCGGGAGATCACCGCGGAGGCCGGCGGAGTGTGCGACGTCGAGCACACCACGAGCGGCGGAAAGGTCGTCCGGGTCGCCCTGCCGTTGGCGGGGCCGCCCCTCACCAGCCCGCGGCCGGGCCCGTCAGCTCTCTGATCGCCGGGCGGGCCGCGTCCAGCACCGTCAGGAACCAGGCTGAGAACGGCGCCTTCGCGTGCTGCCCGGCCAGCTCGTCCGAAGTGACGAAGGACGTCTCGCCGACCTCCTCCGGATCGGGGCGCAGCGCGGACTGCACCATTCCGACGAAGAGGTGGTTGTACTCCTGCTCGACCAGGCCGGAGTCGGGGTCCGGGTGGTTGTAGCGGACGGTTCCGGCCTCGGCGAGCAGCGACGGGGAGATCCCCAGCTCTTCGTGCGTACGCCGGGCGGCCGCGGCGAACGGCGACTCCCCGGGGTAGGGGTGCCCGCAGCAGGTGTTGGACCAGACGCCGGGGGAGTGGTACTTGCCGAGCGCGCGCCGCTGGAGCAGCAGCCGTCCCGACTCGTCGAAGAGGAACACCGAGAAGGCGCGGTGCAGCCGGCCGGGAGCCTGATGCGCGGAGAGCTTCTCCGCGGTGCCGATGGTATTGCCGTCCTCGTCGACCAGCTCGAGCAGGATCTCTTCCGCTGTGCCGTTCGACGAACTGCTCGCCGCGGTGACTGGTGTGCTCGGCATGACCATCCTTCGCTTCGGTTCCCGGCTCACAAGTCTGCCGTACAAAAGCGGCTTGTCCGTACTTCACGGGACCGGCCGCATGTCCGCTTCCGCCGCCCGGGGGCGGCGGGAGCGGGCGGCGCGTCAGCTCAGGCCGGCGACCGGCCGCAGTACGTAGCCGGTGTAGCCGTACTCCGTGCCGTGCTCCGCGCGCACCGCGATCTCCTCGCGGGTCGCGGCGAGGGCCTGGTCCATGCCGGGCGCGGCGGGATCCGCCGCGTCGGCGCGCGCGCCGAGCGGGACGTAGTACTCGTCCCAGTCGCTCTCGGGCTGGCCGTACACCCCGAGGACGTCGTAGCCGGCCGCGACGGCCGCGGCCGTGTTCCCGGACCGCCCGCGCAACGCGTAGTGCTGGTCCCAGAACGCGCGCGCCCCGGCCGACGGCTCCCGCACCGTCCACTCGCACTCGGTGACCACGAGGGCGCCGCCGGGTGCGATCAGGCGCCGCCAGTCACGCAGCGCGGTGTCGAAGCCGATGCTGTAGGCGGAACTCTCCGCCCAGACGAGGTCGAACGACCCGTCGGGGAAGGAGAGCCGACCCATGTCGGCCTCGACGGCACGGACCGAGTCGCCCAGCCCGCGCGCTTCGGCGGCGCTCCGCAGCTCGGCGAGGAACGGCCCGTACAGATCGACGGCCGTCACCTCGGCGTCGTACTCCGCCGCCAGCAGCAGCGAGGCCCGGCCGGGACCGCAGCCCAGGTCGAGCACGCGCGGACGGCGCGGCAGCGGTCCGGCGAGGGAGAACAGATGGCGGGTGGTGGCGTCGGAGCCGGGGCCCTGGCGGGGAAGCCCGCGGTGCAGGGACATGAAAGCTTCGAACACGGCGTTGTCGGTCAACGTGGGAAACCCTTTGATGTGAGGGCTTCGGCCGACGCGTGCGAAGAACGCGAGAAACGCGGAAAAGGGGGTCAGCCGAGAGCCCGGGAGCGGAGGAAGGAACGGACACTGCTCGCAGCAGCGTCGACCGTGACGGTCATCAACCTCAGCTCCCCTCATCGTGTCCCCGAGACGTGAATGTCTCGGGGAGACCCTAACAGCTCCGGTCGCTCAGTGACAGAGCTTCGCTTCGTGCGCCGCGTGACCGCCGGGCTCCAGCTGGAACGTGCAGTGTTCGACGTCGAAGTGGTCGCCGAGGCAGTCCTGGAGGACGTGCAGCATCTTCTCGTGCCCGACCGAGTCGAGGGCGTCCTGGCTGACCACGACGTGCGCGGACAGCACCGGCATCCCCGAGGTGATCGTCCAGGCGTGCAGATCGTGCACGTCGTCGACGCCGGGCAGATCGAGTATGTGCTCCCGCACCTCCGCCATGTCCACGCCCTTGGGGGCGGTCTCCAGGAGCACGCTCAGCGTCTCCCGCAGCAGCTTCCAGGTGCGCGGCACGATCATCAGGCCGATCACCAGGGACGCGATGGGGTCGGCGGCCTGCCAGCCGGTCGCCATGATGACGCCCGCCGAGATCAGCACGGCGACCGAGCCCAGGGTGTCCGCGAGGACCTCCAGGAAGGCGCCCCGCACGTTGACGCTGTCCTTCTGCCCCTTCATCAGCAGGGACAGCGAGATCATGTTGGCGACGAGGCCGACGAGGGCGAAGACGATCGCCGTACCGCTCCGGGTCTCGGCCGGGGTGATGAAGCGGTCGACGGCCTCGAAGAGCAGGAACCCGCCGACGCCGAGCAGCAGCAGGCAGTTGGCGAGCGCGGCGAGGATCTCGGCCCTGGCGTAGCCGTAGGTGGCTTTCGCCGTGGCCGGGCGGTTGGCGAAGTGGATCGCCAGGAGCGCCATGGTGAGCCCGAGGGCGTCCGTCGCCATGTGGGCCGCGTCCGCGATCAGCGCCAGCGAATTGGCGAGCAGCCCGCCGACGATCTCGACCGTCATGACGGTCAGGGTGATGCCGAGCGCGATACGCAGCCGCCCCTTGTACGCGGCGGCCGCCGTGCCGGTGGGCGGCGGCCCGCCGTGCGTGTGCCCGTGATCGTGCCCAGCCCCCATGAAGGACGCCTCCCCGGTGGTGCGAATGATCTGGCCGAGGTGACAGTGAACTACGGGCGGGGGGTATCCGCAACACGGGACTGAACACCGTTGTCATCTGCTCTGACCTGCGGAAATGACCGCAGGTCAGAGCGTTGACAAGATCAACCCCGAGCAGCCTCCGGGTGCTGGAGCAACCAGCCCTCCCACGCCGAGGCGACCATCTCGCGCACCCCTCGCCCGGCCGTCCAGCCCAGCTCCTTGGCGATCAGCTCGGACGAGGCGACGGCCTTCGCGGCGTCGCCCGGACGGCGCGGTTCGGTCACCGGGGCGAGCGCGCGGCCGGTGATCTCGGCCACCAGGTCGGCGAGCTCACGCACGGAGACCCCCTCGCCGCGGCCGATGTTGAAGGTCAGGTCCGTCACCTCGTCCCGGGCGGCCAGCGCCCGCGCGACCGACAGGTGGGCGTCGGCGAGATCGGCGACGTGGATGTAGTCACGGATGCAGGTGCCGTCGGGCGTCGGATAGTCGTCCCCGAAGATCCGCGGGGCCTCGCCGCGCGTGATCCGGTCGAAGAACATCGGGATGATGTTGAACACTCCGGTGTCGGCCAGCCCCGGCTCCGCCGCACCCGCCACATTGAAGTAGCGCAGGCACGCGGTCGAGATGCCGTGCGCCCGGCCCGCCGCCCGCACGAGCCACTCGCCGGCCAGCTTGGTCTCGCCGTACGGGTTGATCGGCGCGCAGGGGGTGTCCTCGGAGATGAGCTCCGCCTCGGGCACCCCGTACACGGCGGCCGAGGAGGAGAAGAGGAACTGCCGCACCCCCGCCGCGGCGACGGCCTCGAGGAGCACCGTCAGCCCGTACATGTTCTCCCGGTAGTAGAGCAGCGGCTTCTCGACCGACTCCCCGACCTGCTTCTTCGCCGCGAGATGCACCACACCTGTGACGCCGTGGTCGGCGAGCGTGCGGTCGAGCAGTTCCCGGTCGAGAACGGAGCCGCGCACGAGCGCGATCTCCGGGGGCAGCCGGCGGGGGACGCCGGACGAGACGTCGTCCAGCACGACCACCCGCTCACCCGCCGCCGCCATGGTCCGCGCCACATGCGCGCCGATGTAACCCGTCCCACCTGTGATCAGCCACGTCATGCCGCCAGCCTAGGGGGTGCCCGGCCGGTCTTTGCTCCCTTGCTCCCGCGGAGACCGGCCGGGCACCCCGGTCCCCCGGGGGCGGTTTGTGGGGCGGGGCGTTGATCGACCAAGATGATCGCGGCGGGACGCCCGCGTTCCGGACCGGTCTTATCGGCACGTGAACGGGCCGTGAACTCCTGCTTCCGTACATCCGATAGCCTCTGCCGACATGCCCACCTGCCCGTGCCGGGCCGGAATGACGCATGTCACGCGAGGCCCGCCGGGCCGGCCCTGCCAGCCATGTCAGCTCCAAGGAGTGAGTTCGTCTGTCGACCGCCATCCTCACCGGTCCGCCGGTACCCGGATCGTCGCTCGAGGGCGATCTGCGGTCGCTGGGATTCGACGTACGGTCCGCCGGTGCCGCCGACACCGCCGAGATCGCCCGGATCCTCGACGCGACGCCCGCCGGTGAGCGGGTCGCACTCGTCGACCCGCGTTTCGTCGGTCACGTCCACTCCCTGCGGCTCGCGCTGACGGACCCGCGCTTCCCGGTCGCGGCGGCCCCCGGCGCGCTCACCGCGCAGCCCGAGGCCCGCGCCGTGCTCGCCGACGCCGTGCGCACCGCACCGGCCGGTCCCGACGCCGTCGCCGCCGCGCTCGACGCGGGCGGCACCGCTGTGCAGCGGCCCGAGCTCGGCTCGCTGGTCGCCGTCGTCGCCACGGACGAGGCCGAGCGAGCGCGGGCCCGTTCCGCCGTGGCCTCCGTCGACGAGGAGGCCGTGCGGCTGCGTACGGCCGTGAAGTCCCGCGACGGTTTCTTCACCACCTTCTTCATCAGCCCGTACTCGCGCTACATCGCACGCTGGTGCGCCCGCCGCGGTTTCACCCCGAACCAGGTCACCACCGCCTCGCTGATCACCGCGCTGGTGGCGGCCGGCTGCGCGGCGACCGGAACCCGCGGCGGCTACGTCGCGGCCGGCGCGCTGCTGCTCCTCTCCTTCGTCCTGGACTGCACCGACGGGCAGCTGGCCCGCTACTCGCTGCAGTACTCGACGATGGGCGCCTGGCTGGACGCCACCTTCGACCGCGCCAAGGAGTACGCCTACTACGCGGGCCTCGCCCTCGGCGCCGCCCGGGGCGGTGACGACGTGTGGGCGCTGGCGCTCGGCGCGATGGTCCTCCAGACCTGCCGCCATGTCGTGGACTTCTCCTTCAACGAGGCGAACCACGACGCCGAGTCCAACACCAGTCCCACCGCCGCCCTCTCCGACAAGCTCGACAGCGTCGGCTGGACGGTCTGGGCGCGGCGGATGATCGTCCTGCCGATCGGCGAGCGGTGGGCCATGATCGCGGTCCTGACCGCCGTCACCACCCCGCGGATCGTCTTCTACGCCCTTCTCGCCGGCTGCGCGCTCGCCGCCCTCTACACCACCGCGGGGCGCGTCCTGCGCTCGCTGACCCGCAGGGCGCGGCGCACCGACCGGGCGGCCCAGGCCCTCGCCGACCTCGCCGACAGCGGGCCGCCGGCCCGGGCCGTGGCCGCGGTGACCAAGAACGCCGTACGCCGCCTCCCGCAGTTCGTACCGCCGGCGACAGCCCTGCTCGGCGGTGCGGCCGTCCTCGCCACCGCGGCCTTCGCGCCCTACGGCGGCCCGTGGCCCGTGGCCGCGGCCCTGCTGTACGCCGTGACGTCGGGCCTCGCGGTCGGCCGCCCCCTCAAGGGCTCCCTCGACTGGCTCGTGCCCCCCTTCTTCCGGGTCGCCGAGTACGGCACGATCCTGATCCTCGCCGCCCGCTCCGACGCGAGCGGTGCCCTCCCCGCCGCCTTCGGGCTGGTCGGAGCGGTCGCCTACCATCACTACGACACGGTGTACCGCATCCGCGGCGGCACAGGCGCGCCGCCCCAGTGGCTGGTGCGGACGATCGGCGGGCACGAAGGCCGGACGCTGGTGGTGGCGGCAGCCACCACCATCCTGTCGGCGTCGACGCAGCACACAAACCTCACCTTGGCGCTCACGGCCTTCGCTGTGGCCGTGGCGCTCGTGGTGCTCGTGGAGTCCATCCGCTTCTGGGTGTCCTCCGGAGCACCCGCAGTACATGACGAAGGAGAACCCGCATGATCGGCCTCGTACTGGCAGCCGGCGCCGGACGGCGTCTGCGTCCCTACACAGACACCCTCCCCAAGGCCCTCGTGCCCGTGGACGGCGAGACCACCATCCTGGACCTGACGCTCGGCAACTTCGCCGAGATCGGCCTGACCGAGGTCGCGATCGTCGTCGGCTACCGCAAGGAGGCCGTCTACGCGCGCAAGGACGCCCTCGAGGCGAAGTACGGGCTCAAGATCACGCTCGTCGACAACGACAAGGCCGAGGAATGGAACAACGCCTACTCCCTGTGGTGTGCGCGTGAGGTCCTCAAGCAGGGTGTGATCCTCGCCAACGGCGACACCGTCCACCCGGTCTCCGTCGAGAAGACCCTGCTCGACGCCCGCGGCAAGGGCCAGAAGATAATCCTCGCCCTCGACACGGTGAAGAACCTCGCCGACGAGGAGATGAAGGTCATCACGCAGGACGGCAAGGGCGTCCAGCGGATCACCAAGCTGATGGACCCGTCGACGGCCACCGGTGAGTACATCGGTGTCACGCTCATCGAGCCCGAGGCCGCCGAGGAGCTCGCCGACGCGCTGAAGGCGACCTTCGAGCGCGACCCCGACCTGTACTACGAGGACGGCTACCAGGAGCTCGTCAACCGTGGCTTCACCGTCGACGTGGCTCCCATCGGGGAAGTGACGTGGGTCGAGATCGACAACCACGACGACCTCGCGAAGGGCCGTGAGATCGCGTGCCAGTACTGACACGTCTCATCCCGTCCCCGGTCGTCGTCGACATCAGCTGCGGCGCCATGGGCGATCTGGCCGGCCTCCTGGCCGACCAGCGGATCTCCGCCTCCGGCAAGCTCGCGATAGCGACCAGTGGCGGTTCGGGACTGGCCCTGCGCGACAAGCTCGCGCCGGTCCTCCCGGGCGCCGACTGGTACGCCGTCGCCGACGGGACCATAGATTCGGCGGTCCGGCTGGCCGACGGCATCAAGGGCAAGCGGTACGACGCCGTGGTCGGCCTCGGCGGTGGCAAGATCATCGACGTCGCGAAGTACGCGGCGGCGCGGGTCGGCCTGCCGATGGTCGCCGTCGCGACGAACCTCTCGCACGACGGCATCTGCTCGCCGGTGTCCATCCTGGACAACGACAACGGCCGCGGCTCCTACGGTGTCCCGACTCCCATCGCCATGGTCATCGACCTCGATGTGATCCGCGACGCACCGGTGCGCTTCGTCCGGTCCGGCATCGGTGACGTGATCTCCAACATCTCGGCGATCGCGGACTGGGAGCTGTCCCACCGCGTCAACGGCGAGCAGGTCGACGGCCTCGCCGCCGCGATGGCCCGCACGGCGGGAGAGTCCGTACTGCGCCACCCCGGCGGCGTCGGCACCGACGAGTTCCTCACGGTCCTCTCCGAGGCCCTCGTCCTGTCCGGCATCGCCATGTCGATCAGCGGAGACACCCGCCCCTCGTCCGGTGCCTGCCACGAGATCAGCCACGCCTTCGACCTGCTCTACCCCAAGCGCTCCGCGCTGCACGGCGAGCAGGTCGGCCTCGGCGCCGCCTTCGCGATGCACCTGCGCGGGGCGACCGAGGAAGCCGGCCTCTTCGCCGACGTACTGCGCAGGCACGGCCTGCCGGTGCTCCCCGGCGAGATCGGCTTCAGTGTGGACGAGTTCGTCGAGGCCGTTACGTACGCACCACAGACCCGACCGGGACGCTTCACGATCCTGGAGCACCTCGACCTGTCCGCAGACCAGATCAGGGACGCTTACGCCGACTATGTCAAGACCATCAGTAGCTGAACTCCGTCCGGTCGTTCACCCCGACGGAGTGAAGGACCGGCGCAGCGGTGAGCACTGGGCCGGGCGCATGTACATGCGGGAGATCTCGCTGCACATCGACCCGTACCTGGTGAACACCAGGATCACGCCCAACCAGCTCACGTACCTCATGGTCGTCGTGGGCGTCCTGGGCGGCGCGGCCCTGCTGATCCCCGGGCTGACCGGTGCGATCCTCGCGGTGGTCCTGTTCCAGATCTACCTGCTGCTCGACTGCGTCGACGGCGAGGTCGCCCGCTGGCGGGGGCAGACCTCGATCACCGGTGTCTACCTGGACCGCATCGGGCACTACCTGTGCGAGGCGGCCCTGCTGGTGGGCTTCGGGCTGCGCGGCGCGGACCTCTTCGGCGCCGGGCGGCCCGAGTGGCTGTGGGCGTTCCTCGGAACGCTCGCCGCGCTCGGGGCGATCCTGATCAAGGCGGAGACCGACCTGGTCGACGTGGCGCGCCAGCGCAGCGGTCTGCCCGCGGTGAAGGACGAGGCCTCCGTGCCGCGCTCCTCCGGTCTGGCACTGGCCCGCAGGCTGGCCGCCGCGCTGAAGTTCCACCGCCTCGTCGGCGGCATCGAGGCGAGCCTGTTCATCCTGGTCGTCGCGATCGCCGACTTCGTCCAGGGCGACCTGTTCTTCAGCCGCCTGGGGATCGCCGTACTGGCCGGGATCGCGATCGTGCAGACCTTCCTGCACCTCGTGTCCATCCTCGCTTCGAGCAGGCTGAAGTGACGGCCGCGGGCGCGGGGATGAAGGTGGGTGCCGTCATCATCACGATGGGCAACCGCCCGGAGGAGCTGCGCGCCCTCCTCGACTCGGTCGCCAAGCAGGACGGCGACCGGGTCGAGGTGGTGGTCGTCGGCAACGGCTCCCCGGTCACCGGCGTCCCCGAGGGCGTACGGACCGTCGAGCTGCCCGAGAACCTCGGCATCCCGGGGGGCCGCAACGCCGGCATCGAGGCGTTCGGCCCCGGCGGCGCCGAGGTGGACATCCTGCTCTTCCTCGACGACGACGGTCTGCTGGCCCACCACGACACGGCCGAGCTGTGCCGCCGGGCCTTCGCCGCCGACCCGAAGCTCGGCATCATCAGCTTCCGGATCGCGGACCCCGCAACGGGCGAGACCGCGCGCCGCCACGTCCCGCGGCTGCGCGCCGCCGACCCGATGCGCTCCTCGCGCGTGACGACCTTCCTCGGCGGCGCCAACGCCGTACGCACCAAGGTCTTCGCCGAGGTCGGCGGGCTGCCCGACGAGTTCTTCTACGCCCACGAGGAGACCGATCTGGCCTGGCGGGCGCTCGACGCCGGCTGGATGATCGACTACCGCTCGGACATGGTCCTGTACCACCCGACGACCGCTCCTTCCCGGCACGCCGTCTACCACCGCATGGTGGCCAGGAACCGGGTGTGGCTGGCACGCCGCAACCTGCCGGCCCCCCTGGTGCCCGTCTACCTCGGCGTGTGGCTGCTGCTCACGCTGGCGCGGCGCCCCTCCGTACCCGCGCTCAAGGCATGGTTCGGCGGCTTCAAGGAGGGGTGGACGACCTCCGCGGGTCCGCGCCGTCCCATGAGATGGCGTACCGTCTGGCGCCTGACCCGGCTGGGCCGACCTCCTGTCATCTGACAAGCTCGGGTCTGAAAGCATCGGGTGCACGCGGGACCTGAGCCCGATCCTGCGCCTTACTGCCTGCGCATCTTGAACACGAAAGTTTCAACTTGTGAGTGACACAACCCATGACGGTGCGGTCGCGACGAGCGCCCCGCCATCTCCCGACGACGGACTTACCCCGGCGGAGCTCGCCGCCAAGTACGGCCTGTCGGTGAGCGGTGCCCGGCCGGGGCTGATCGAGTACGTCCGGCAGCTGTGGGGCCGGCGCCACTTCATCCTCGCGTTCTCGCAGGCGAAGCTGACCGCCCAGTACAGCCAGGCCAAGCTCGGCCAGCTGTGGCAGGTGGCGACTCCGCTGCTGAACGCGCTCGTGTACTTCCTCATCTTCGGCCTGATCCTGGAGGCCAACAGGGGCATGGAGCCGGACGAATACGTCCCGTTCCTGGTCACGGGCGTGTTCGTCTTCACCTTCACCCAGAGCTCGGTGATGGCCGGTGTCCGGTCCATCTCCGGCAACCTGGGCCTGGTGAGAGCGCTGCACTTCCCACGCGCCTCACTGCCGATCTCCTTCGCGCTCCAGCAGCTCCAGCAGCTGATGTTCTCGATGATCGTGCTGGTGATCATCGCAATGGCCTTCGGCAGCCTCCCCGCGCTCTCCTGGCTCCTGGTCCTCCCGGCGCTGGTCCTCCAGTTCGTCTTCAACATCGGCCTGGCGCTGATCATGGCCCGGCTCGGCAGCAGGACGCCCGACCTCGCCCAGCTGATGCCCTTCGTGATGCGTACGTGGATGTACGCCTCCGGCGTGATGTTCTCCATCCCGGAGATGCTGAAGGACAAGGACCTGCCCGCCTGGGTCACGGACGTGCTCCAGTGGAACCCGGCCGCCGTCTACATGGACCTCGTCCGCTTCGCGCTGATCGAGGACTACGGCTCCCGGAACCTGCCCCCGCACGTCTGGGCGGTCGCCCTCGGCTGGGCGCTGCTGATCGGCGGCGCGGGCTTCGTGTACTTCTGGAAGGCTGAGGAGCGGTACGGCCGTGGCTGAGGACAAGAACCAGGGGCGCGTCCCCACCGTCATCGCCGACGACGTGCACATCGTGTACCGCGTCAACGCGGGCGCGGGCGGGCGCGGCAGTGCCACCGCCGCACTGAGCCGCATCATGAAGCGCGGCAAGGGCGACTCGCCCGGCGTACGCAAGGTGCACGCCGTGAAGGGTGTCTCCTTCACGTCCTACCGGGGCGAGGCGATCGGCCTGATCGGTACGAACGGCTCGGGCAAGTCGACCCTGCTCCGTGCCATCGCCGGTCTCCTGCCGACCGAGCAGGGCAAGGTCTACACGGACGGCCAGCCCTCGCTCCTCGGTGTGAACGCCGCGCTGATGAACGACCTGACCGGCGAGCGGAACGTCATCCTCGGCGGCCTGGCGATGGGCATGACGCGCGAGGAGATCCGCGAGCGCTACCAGCAGATCGTCGACTTCTCGGGCATCAACGAGAAGGGCGACTTCATCACGCTGCCGATGCGCACGTACTCCTCCGGCATGGCGGCCCGCCTGCGCTTCTCCATCGCCGCCGCCAAGGACCACGACGTACTCATGATCGACGAGGCGCTCGCCACCGGCGACCGGAAGTTCCAGATCCGCTCGGAGCAGCGCATCCGTGAGCTGCGCAAGGAGGCCGGTACGGTCTTCCTGGTCAGCCACAGCAACAAGTCGATCAGGGACACCTGCGACCGCGTCCTGTGGCTGGAGAAGGGCGAGCTGCTGATGGACGGTCCCACGGACGAGGTCCTCAAGGCGTACGAGAAGGAGACCGGCCGCTAGGCCGCCTGCCTGCCTGTTCCCCGCGCACCCGGAGCCCCCGCCGGCCGAATCCGGCGGGGGCTCCGGGTGCGCGGACGTACCGGGGAAGGGTCGACGCGCCCCGGCGCGGCGGTACTCCGCGAACACGCCGGAATCGTCAACTTCCGTAACTTTCGGGGAGGTTGGGGTGAATTGATGCGTTACTGTAATGCGTGCCACACCCCGGCGCGGGGCCGGGCGTTGTGCAACGTAAGCTGTACCGGTGCTGATTCGCGGCAAGTGGGGCGATACTGCCTCGGGATTTCGCCCGTGGACGGTCCATCGCTCCGGCGGACCGGCGGCGTGTCCGAAATGGGATGTATTGGGTCAGCAGTGTAGAACGGGAGATGTGACGGCAATGGCTACGGGAACTCTCCGGCTCCGAGATGCTTCCGCCGTTCCCGCACCGGGCCGTCCGCGATGACCGGCACCCGGCACGTGCGCCCCGACGCCCACACGCGCACCACCCTCGACAAGGCCGCCGACGAGAATTTCCCGGTGGCTCCCTTCTTTCTGCCGCGCGCCTGGCGGGACGACCTGATGGCCGTCTACGGCTATGCCCGTCTCGTCGACGACATCGGTGACGGCGACCTCGCCCCCGGTGGCGCCGACGCCCGCCTCCTCGGCCTCGACCCCGCCCTGGCCGACGACCGCCTGGCCGTGCTCGACGCCTTCGAGGCCGACCTGCGCCGCGTCTTCGATGCCTCGGGGGACGGCCCGCGCCACCCGATCCTGCGGGCGCTGGCCCCCGTCGTGCGCCGCCGCTCGCTCACCCCCGAGCCCTTCCTCGGGCTCGTCGAGGCCAACCGGCAGGACCAGCTCGTACGGCGCTACAAGACGTACGACGACCTCCTCGCGTACTGCGAGCTGTCCGCCAACCCCGTCGGCCGTCTGGTCCTGGAGATCACCGGCACCGCCAGCCCCGAGCGGATCCGCCGCTCGGACGCGGTCTGCACCGCCCTGCAGATCGTCGAACACCTCCAGGACGTCGGCGAGGACCTCGGCCGCGACCGGATCTACCTGCCCGCCGACGACATGGCGCGCTTCCACGTCGAGGAGGCCGACCTGGCGGCACCGTCCGCGAACGCCTCGGTGCGCGCGCTGATCGCCTACGAAGCGGAACGCGCCGGGTGCCTGCTCGACGAAGGCGCCCCGCTCGTGGGCAGCGTCCACGGCAGGCTCAAGCTGCTGCTCGCCGGTTTCGTCGGCGGTGGACGCGCCGCCCTCACGGCGGTCTCGGCCGCCGGCTACGACGTACTTCCCGGACCGCCCAAACCCACCAGACTGAGTCTGCTGCGCGCAGTGGGAGCCGTCTTGCGACGAGACCGGAGAGAGGGGTGAGCCGGCCCGTGGAGGGACTCACGCAGATGTCCGCACCGGTACTCGCCGCGTACAGCTACTGCGAGGCAGTGACCGGAGCACAGGCGCGCAATTTCGCGTACGGCATCAGGCTGCTGCCGACCGACAAGCGCAACGCCATGTCCGCGCTGTACGCGTTCTCGCGGCGCGTGGACGACATCGGTGACGGAGTGCTCGCGCCCGAGGTCAAGCAGGTGCGGCTCGAAGAGACCCGCGCGCTGCTCGACCGCGTCCGGGCGGGCACCGTCGTCGACGACGACACCGACCCGGTCGCCGTGGCGCTCGCGGACACGGCGCGCCGCTTCCCGATCCCGCTCGAAGGTCTCGACGAACTCATCGACGGCGTCCTCATGGACGTGCGTGGCGAGACCTACGAGACCTGGGACGACCTCAAGGCCTACTGCCGGTGCGTCGCGGGCGCCATCGGACGGCTCTCCCTGGGTGTGTTCGGCACCCAGGCCGGCACGCTCTCCACGGAACGCGCCTCCGAGTACGCCGATACGCTCGGCCTCGCCCTCCAGCTCACGAACATCCTCCGCGACGTCCGCGAGGACGCCGGGAACGGCCGTACGTACCTGCCCGCCGACGACCTCGCCAAGTTCGGCTGCTCGGCCGGTTTCCACGGCGCGACCCCGCCCGACGGGTCCGACTTCACGGGCCTCGTCCACTACGAAGTGCGCCGCGCCCGCGCCCTGTTCGCCGAGGGCTACCGGCTGCTTCCCCTGCTCGACCGGCGTTCCGGCGCCTGCGTCGCCGCCATGGCCGGCATCTATCGCCGGCTCCTCGACCGCATCGAGCGCGACCCCGGGGCCGTGCTGCGCGGCCGGGTCTCGCTGCCCGGACACGAGAAGGCGTACGTCGCCGTGCGCGGTCTCTCGGGGTTCGACGCCCGTACCGTCTCCCGGCTCCACACCAGGAGGCGTGTCTGATGCGGCCCGTCGCGGTCGGCGGGACGGACACGCACAAGGAAGGCGCAACCCCCCGGCGGGCCGGCGCGTCCCTGACCGCAACGGCCCGCGGTCCGTACACCGTCGGCGAGGCCCGGGGGAAGAGCGCATGACACGCGGCACGACGGGCTCCGTCTCCCCGCGCCCGCGGGGCCGTCCGCGCACGCGGTCGTCGTCGGAGGAGGACTGGCCGGCGTCACGGCCGCGCTCCGGCTGGCCGACGCCGGTATGCGGGTGACGCTGCTCGAAGGGCGCCCGCGCCTGGGCGGCCTCGCGTTCTCGTTCCGCCGCGGCGACCTCACCGTCGACAACGGCCAGCACGTCTATCTGCGCTGCTGCACCGCCTACCGGTGGTTCCTCGACCGGGTGGGGGGCGCCGGGCTCGCGCCGCTGCAGAGCCGCCTCGACGTACCCGTGCTCGACGTCGGCCGCGGTGCCGGGCCCCGGCTCGGACGGCTGCGCCGCACCGGGCTGCCCGTACCGCTGCACCTCGCGGCCGGCCTGGCGGCGTACCCGCACCTGTCCCTCGCCGAGCGTGCGGGCGTCGGACGGGCCGCGCTCGCCCTCAAGAAGCTCGACCCGGCCGATCCCGCCCTGGACGGTGTGGACTTCGCGACCTGGCTGGGCCGCCACGGGCAGTCCGGGCGCACCATCGAGGCGCTGTGGGACCTCGTCGGCGTCGCGACGCTCAACGCGACCGCGTCGGACGCCTCGCTCGGCCTCGCCGCGATGGTCTTCAAGACCGGCCTGCTCTCCGATCCCGGCGCGGCCGACATCGGCTGGGCACACGTACCGCTCGGCGATCTGCACGACACGCTCGCCCGCAAGGCACTGGACTCGGCGGGCGTGCGGACAGAGCTGCGGACCAAGGTCACCGCCATCTCCCGTGCGGCGACCGGGGGTTGGGAGGTGAACACGGCGGGGGAGCGCATCGGGGCCGACACCGTCGTGCTCGCCGTGCCCCAGAGCGAGACGCACGCCCTGCTGCCCGGAGGTGTCATCGACGACCCCGACCGGCTGCTGGACATCGGCACCGCGCCGATCCTCAACGTCCATGTCGTGTACGACCGCAAGGTACTGCGCCGACCCTTCTTCGCCGCGCTCGGCACCCCCGTCCAGTGGGTCTTCGACCGTACGGAGTCCTCGGGGCTGAAGGGCGGCGGGCAGTACCTCGCCGTCTCCCAGTCGGCCTGCCAGGACGAGATCGACGCGCCCGTGGCCGAGCTGCGCGCGCGCTATCTCCCGGAGCTGGAGCGGCTGTTGCCCGCCGCCCGCGGCGCGGGCGTGCGCGACTTCTTCGTCACCCGGGAGCGGACAGCGACGTTCGCCCCCACCCCCGGCGTCGGACGGCTGCGCCCCGGCGCCCGTACGCACGCGCCCGGCCTGTACCTGGCCGGCGCGTGGACCGCCACCGGATGGCCCGCGACCATGGAGGGTGCCGTGCGCAGCGGCATCACCGCCGCCGGCGCGGCGCTCCGCGAACTCGGCCGCGCCCATGAACATCCGTTGCAGGAGGCGGTATGAGCACTGGCATTGATACAAGAGGAGAACCTGTGACCCCGGTGAATCCGGTGGACAACACCACGGTGGACATCGCCGCGCTTCTGGAGCGCGGCCGCACCCTGTCCACGCCGGTGCTGAAGGCCGCCGTGGGCCGGCTCGCGCCGCCCATGGACACCGTCGCGGCCTACCACTTCGGGTGGATCGACGCACAGGGGCGGCCCGCCGACGGCGACGGCGGCAAGGCCGTGCGCCCGGCGCTCGCGCTGCTGTCCGCCGAGGCGGCGGGCGCATCGCCCGAGGTCGGTGTCCCCGGCGCCGTCGCCGTGGAACTCGTGCACAACTTCTCCCTGCTCCACGACGACCTGATGGACGGTGACGAACAGCGCCGCCACCGCGACACCGTGTGGAAGGTGCACGGCCCCGCGCAGGCGATCCTCGTCGGTGACGCGCTCTTCGCGCTCGCCAACGAGGTGCTGCTGGAGCTCGGCACCGTCGAGGCGGGGCGCGCCACGCGCCGGCTCACCACCGCGAGCCGCAAGCTCATCGACGGCCAGGCGCAGGACATCTCCTTCGAGCACCGCGAGCGGGTCACCGTCGAGGAGTGCCTGAAGATGGAGGGCAACAAGACGGGCGCGCTGCTCGCCTGCGCCGTCTCCATCGGCGCGGTGCTCGGCGGGGCGGACGACCGTACGGCCGACACGCTGGAGGCGTACGGCTACCACCTCGGTCTCGCCTTCCAGGCCGTCGACGACCTGCTCGGCATCTGGGGCGACCCCGACGCCACCGGCAAGCAGACCTGGAGCGACCTGCGCCAGCGCAAGAAGTCCCTGCCCGTCGTCGCGGCGCTCGCCGCGGGCGGCGCCGCCTCCGAGCGGCTCGGCGAACTGCTCTCCGCCGACGCCAAGAGCAACGAATTCGACAGCTTCTCCGAGGAGGAGTTCGCCACCAGGGCGGCTCTGATCGAGGAGGCGGGCGGCCGCGAGTGGACGGCGCGGGAAGCCCGCAGGCAGCACGCCGTCGCCATCGAGGCGCTGGACGGCGTCGACATGCCCCCGCAGGTGCGTGCGCAGCTCACCGCGCTCGCGGACTTCGTCGTCGTACGGAAGAGATGATCAGTATCCGCCTCATATGACTCGCAGTCGCCGGCCGGTGTCAGGGAAACCGGGCGCCGGCCGACGTCGGACCCCAGCACAGCAGAGAAACCAACTGCACGAAGGGGAAACCATGACAGCGACGACCGACGGAAGCACCGGGGCCGTGGAGCCCCGCGCAGCCGCGGCCAGCGAACTCACCGACAACACCGCCGGGGCCGGGGCCGGTGCCGGCCCCGGCCCGTCCGGCGTCCTGGACGCGGCACGGCGGGCCACGGACCGCGCGGTCGCGCACCTGCTCGCCCAGCAGGACGCCCAGGGCTGGTGGAAGGGCGACCTCGAGACCAATGTGACCATGGACGCCGAGGACCTGCTGCTCCGCCACTTCCTGGACACCGAGGACGACAGGACCCTCCGGGCCGCCGCGCTCTTCATCCGCGGCGAGCAGCGCGACGACGGCACCTGGGCCACCTTCTACGGCGGCCCCGGCGACCTCTCCACCACCATCGAGGCGTACGCCGCCCTGCGGCTCGCCGGAGACCTGCCGGGCGACCCGCACATGGCGCGCGCCGCGGCCTGGATCAGGGACCACGGCGGCATCGCCGCGAGCCGCGTCTTCACCCGCATCTGGCTCGCGCTCTTCGGCTGGTGGAAGTGGGACGACCTGCCCGAGCTGCCACCCGAGCTGATCTTCCTCCCCTCGTGGTTCCCGCTCAACATCTACGACTTCGGCTGCTGGGCCCGGCAGACCATCGTGCCGCTGACCGTGGTCTCGGCGAAGCGGCCCGTGCGCCCCGCCCCGTTCGCGCTCGACGAGCTGCACACCGACCCGCGGGTGCCGAACCCGCCCAGGGGGTTCGCCGCGCCGACCGGCTGGGAGGGTGTTTTCCAGCTGCTCGACAAGGCCCTGCACGTTTACCGCAAGGTCGCGCCCGCCAGACTGCGCGACGCCGCGATGAAGAGCGCGGCGCGCTGGATCATCGAGCGGCAGGAGAACGACGGCTGCTGGGGCGGCATCCAGCCGCCCGCCGTGTACTCCCTGATCGCGCTCCACCTGCTCGGATACGACCTGGACCATCCGGTGATGCGCGCCGGACTCGCATCGCTCGACCGGTTCACGGTGTGGCGCGAGGACGGCTCCCGCATGATCGAGGCCTGCCAGTCGCCGGTCTGGGACACCTGCCTCGCCACCATCGCCCTGGCCGACGCGGGGGTGCGCCCCGACGACCCGGCGCTCGTCAAGGCGGCCGACTGGATGATGCGGGAGCAGATCGTGCGGCCGGGCGACTGGGCCGTACGCCGGCCCGGACTGGAGCCGGGCGGCTGGGCGTTCGAGTTCCACAACGACAACTACCCGGACATCGACGACACCGCCGAGGTCGTCCTGGCGCTCCGTCGCGTCGCGCACCCGGACCGCGGGCGCATAGAAGCAACCGTCGAGCGCGCCGTCCGCTGGAACCTCGGAATGCAGTCGAAGAACGGTGCCTGGGCGGCGTTCGACGCCGACAACACCAGCCCCTTCCCCAACCGGTTGCCCTTCTGCGACTTCGGTGAGGTCATCGACCCGCCGTCCGCCGACGTCACCGCGCACGTGGTGGAGATGCTGGCGGTCGAGGGCAAGGCGTACGACGCGCGGACCCGGCGCGGCATCGAGTGGCTGCTGGCGCAACAGGAACCCGGCGGCGCCTGGTTCGGCCGCTGGGGCGTCAACTACGTGTACGGAACGGGATCGGTGGTGCCGGCGCTGACCGCGGCCGGACTGCCCGCCGCCCACCCGGCGATCCGCCGTGCCGTCGGCTGGCTCGAGTCCGTCCAGAACGACGACGGCGGCTGGGGCGAGGACCTGCGGTCGTACCGGGAGGCCCGGTGGGCCGGGCACGGTGTCTCGACCGCCTCGCAGACCGCCTGGGCGCTGCTGGCCCTGCTCGCCGCGGGGGAGCGGGAGCGCAGGTCCGTCGAGCGGGGGGTCGCCTGGCTCGCCGGGACCCAGCGGGAGGACGGCTCCTGGGACGAGCCGTACTTCACGGGCACCGGGTTCCCCTGGGACTTCTCCATCAACTACAACCTCTACCGCCAGGTCTTCCCGCTCACCGCTCTCGGGCGGTACGTCCACGGGGAGCCCAGCTTCGCGGGCCTTCGGCAGGGGATCTGATGAGCCGGTCCCCGGTGCTCCCGGGGTCCGTGCCGCTGCTGATCGCCTGCGCGCTCGGCATCGAGCGGTTCGCGCTGCGCGGCGGCGACCGGGAGGGGGCCCCGGGGCCCGTGACCGTACTCCGTACGGGCATGGGTCCCAGGGCGGCCGAGGCGGCCGTCAGCAGGGCGCTCGGCCCCGGCCGCCCGGCCGGGGCCGCCGCCGTCATCGCCTCCGGCTTCTGCGCCGGACTCGCCCCCGGCATGCACCCCGGGGACCTGGTCGTCGCCGACGAGACCCGAGGCCCCCGCGGCAGCACGGCCTGCACGGGCGTGGAGCTGCTGGCCGGGGCGCTGGCCAGGGCGGTGCCCGGGCGCACCGTCCACACCGGCCCGCTGACCGGCTCCGACCACGTCGTGCGCGGTCACGAGCGGGCCGGGCTGCGGGCCACCGGGGCCATCGCGGTGGACATGGAATCCGCCGCCACGCTCTGGAGCGCGCTGCGGGCGGGGCCGCGTCCGGTTGCGGCCGTACGAGTGGTCGTGGACGCTCCGGAACATGAGCTCGTGCGCATGGGGACGGTCCGGGGTGGAATATCGGCCTTCCGTGTTCTTCGCGCAGTCCTTCCGGCTTTCTTCGAATGGCACCGTTCTTTGCTGCTCCCCAGGAGGTGAGCTAGATGGCCATGCCACTCCGTCAGACCATCAGGGTCGGGACGTACCTCGTAGAACAGAAGCTCCGCAAGCGTGAGAAGTTTCCGCTCATCGTCGAGCTGGAACCCCTCTACGCCTGCAACCTCGCATGCGAGGGCTGTGGCAAGATCCAGCACCCGGCAGGGGTTCTGAAGCAGCGCATGCCCGTGGCCCAGGCCGTGGGCGCGGTACTCGAATCGGGCGCTCCGATGGTCTCCATCGCGGGCGGCGAACCGCTGATGCACCCACAGATCGATGAGATCGTGCGGCAGCTGGTGGCGAGGAGGAAGTACGTGTTCCTCTGCACCAACGCGATGCTGCTGCGCAAGAAGATCGAGAAGTTCACGCCTTCGCCGTACTTCGCCTTCGCCGTGCACATCGACGGACTGCGCGAGCGGCACGACGAATCGGTGGCCAAGGAAGGCGTGTTCGACGAAGCGGTGGAAGCGATCAAGGAGGCCAAGAAGCGCGGCTTCCGGGTCACCACCAACTCCACCTTCTTCAACACCGACACCCCGCAGACGATCGTCGAGGTGCTCAACTACCTCAATGACGACCTGAAGGTGGACGAGATGATGATCTCGCCCGCCTACGCGTACGAGAAGGCCCCCGACCAGGAGCACTTCCTCGGTGTCGAGCAGACCAGGGAACTGTTCCGGAAGGCGTTCTCCGGCGGCAACCGGCGGCGCTGGCGGCTGAACCACTCGCCGCTCTTCCTGGACTTCCTGGAGGGCAAGGCGGACTTCCCGTGCACGGCGTGGGCGATTCCCAACTACTCGCTCTTCGGGTGGCAGCGGCCCTGTTACCTGATGAGCGACGGGTACGTTCCGACGTACCGGGAGCTCATCGAGGACACCGACTGGGACAAGTACGGGCGGGGCAAGGACCCGAGGTGCGCCAACTGCATGGCGCACTGCGGCTACGAACCGACGGCCGTGCTCGCCACCATGGGTTCGCTCAAGGAGTCGCTGCGCGCGGCCCGCGAGACCGTCTCGGGAACCCGCGGGTGACGTGAAGAGCGCCGGTGGTCCGGGGAGGCCCGGGCGCCGGTGAGCAGGACGACGACGAGGGGACGGAGACCGCGGAGGCGGTCTCCGCCACCGGCACCCCGGCCCGCACCGGAGGCGGACCACCCCCGTCCCGGTGGCCGGGAAGTCCGGCCCCGCCGGCGAAAGCTTGAGGAGAGCGCGCGATGACGGACGGCGAGCCGAAGGGATTCGACCTGGCGGGGCTCCTCGCCGAACGCGGGGCCGAGCGCTACGAGCTGCACGCCAGGCACCTGAACCACCAGCTGCCGCGCATGCTGCGCACCATCGGCTTCGACAAGGTCTACGAGCGCGCCGAGGGCGCCTACTTCTGGGACGCGGAAGGCAACGACTACCTCGACATGCTCGCGGGCTTCGGCGTGATGGGCCTCGGCCGGCACCATCCCGTCGTACGCAAGGCGCTGCACGACGTCCTCGACGCCTCGCTCGCCGACCTGACACGCTTCGACTGCCAGCCGCTCCCCGGACTGCTCGCCGAGAAGCTGCTCACCCACAGCCCGCACCTGGACCGGGTGTTCTTCGGCAACAGCGGCACGGAGGCCGTCGAGACCGCGCTGAAGTTCGCCCGGTACGCGACGGGCAGGCCCAGGATCCTGTACTGCGCCCACGCCTTCCACGGCCTGACCACGGGCTCGCTGTCGGTGAACGGCGAGGCGGGCTTCCGGGACGGATTCGCTCCGCTGCTGCCCGACACCGCGATCGGGCTCGGCGACCTGGACGCCCTGGAGCGGGAGCTGAAGCGGGGCGACGTGGCCGGCTTCGTCGTCGAGCCGATCCAGGGAAAGGGCGTGCACGAGTCCCCGCCGGGGTTCCTGCGCGCCGCGCAGGAGCTGCTCCACCGTCACAAGGCGCTGCTGATCGCCGACGAGGTGCAGACGGGCCTGGGCCGGACCGGAGACTTCTACGCGTACCAGCACGAGGAGGGGGTGGAGCCGGATCTGCTGTGCGTCGCGAAGGCGCTCTCGGGCGGCTACGTCCCGGTCGGTGCGACCCTCGGCAAGGACTGGATCTTCAAACGCGTCTACTCCTCCATGGACCGGGTCCTGGTCCACTCGGCCAGTTTCGGATCCAACGCCCAGGCCATGGCGGCGGGCCTCGCCGTTCTCACGGTGATGGAGGACGAGGAGATCGTCGCGAACGCCCGGCGCTCGGGCGACCTGCTGCGCGAGCGGCTGACCGCGCTCGTCGGCCGCTACGAGCTGCTGCACGACGTGCGCGGACGCGGCCTCATGATCGGCATCGAGTTCGGCCGGCCCGGCTCGCTGAAACTGCGCAGCCGCTGGACCGTGCTCCAGGCCGCCCGCAAAGGACTCTTCGCGCAGATGGTCGTCGTGCCGCTGCTCCAGAAGCACCGCATCCTCACCCAGGTCTCCGGCGACCACCTCGAAGTGATCAAGCTGATTCCGCCGCTGATCGTGGGGGAGAAGGAGGTGGACCGCTTCGTCGGCGCGTTCACCGCGGTGATGGACGACGCCCACAGCGGCGGCGGCCTGATGTGGGACTTCGGCAGGACGCTCGTGAAGCAGGCCGTGGCCAACCGGTAATTTTGCCTCTGAGGCAAAATGTTTGCCTCTGAGGCAATACCTCTGGCCCAATGGAGGCATGACCCCCCGGCCCGAAGAGACGGCCGAAGGACTGCCTTCGGTCGCACCACGCCTGCGCGACCTGCGCCGCCGCAGCGGCCTCACCCTGGAGGCGGCCGCGCGCCGCGCCGCTCTCTCACCCGCCCACCTGTCCCGTCTGGAGACGGGACAGCGCCAGCCCTCGCTGCCGATGCTGCTCACGCTGGCCCGTGTCTACGGTACGACGGTGTCCGCGCTCCTCGGCGAGACGCCGGGCGAGTGGGACGCCGTACTGCGCGCGGACGAGGCGCAGCCGCGGGAGGCCGACGGCTGGACGTACCACCGGGCCGGCGGCCCGGGGCGGGCCATGCAGGCGCTGCGGGTGCACGTGCCGTACGGCGCGCAGGGGGACCTGGTGAGGGTCCACCCCGGTGAGGAGTGGCTGTACGTGCTGTCGGGGCCCCTGCGCCTGGTGCTCGGCGAGAGCGTCCACCGGCTCGATGCCGGAGACAGCGCGCACTTCGACTCGCTGACCCCGCACCGCATCGCGGCCGCCTCCCCGGACGGGGCCGACCTGCTGTTCGTCCACACCTTGCTGCAGAGCGCCACCGCCGCGCTGTGCCTCCCCCAGGAGACCTGAGATGCCGGAAGACAAGACCACAGCCCGCCGCTTCGTGGAGGACAGGATCCCCAGAGGCCTGGCGATCCGCGTCTTCGTGTACGTCGTCGCGGGCCACCTCTTCGCGGCCTTCGTCTACCTGCTCTTCACGCTCGGCGGCTCACGCTGACACCGGCTGCGCTCAGCTCTCGTCGAGCAGGCGCACCCGCAGCCGCTCGCGGATCCCGGGGGTGACGTTCAGCCCCTCCGCGAGGTAGCGGTCGGTGGTGCCCCAGGTCTCCTCGATCGTCTCGAAGGCCGCGGCCAGGTACTCCGCGCGGGCCTCGAAGAGCGGGTTGAGCAGCTCCATCACCTCGGAGGACATCCCGGCGGGCGAGTTGTCGCTGCGGTGCACCTTGTAGCGGCGGTGCGGGTCGTTCGACTTCAGGTAGTCGGCCTCGATGGCGTCGCGCTCGACACCGACCGCGAGCAGGGTCACGGCTATCGACAGGCCCGCGCGGTCCTTGCCCGCCGCGCAGTGCATCAGCGCGGGGACGCTGTCCTCGGCGAGAGCGTGCAGCACCCGGCTGTGCTCGGCCGTACGCCCCCTGACGATCTCCCGGTACGTCGCCGACATCCGGTCGGCGCCCTTGTCGTCCGAGAGGATCTCGCGCAGCTCGTCGAGGTTCCCGTCGCGGACCATCTTCCAGAACACGGCGCCGTCGGCCGGGTCCGTCAGCGGCAGATTCACATTGCGCACACCCGGCAGCTCGATGTCCGGGCCCTCCAGCTTCTGGTCCGCCTCGTTGCGGAAGTCGAAGACCGTGTGGAGGCCCAGCGAACCGAGGAACGCCGCGTCGGCGGCGGTGGCGTGTGCCAGGTGGCCGCTGCGGAAAAGCACTCCGTGCCGGACCCGCCGCCCGTCCACGGTCGGCAGACCGCCCACGTCACGGAAGTTGCGCACCGCGGCAAGCTCGGGCTCGGGCTCTGTCGACGGGACCTGCGGCAGCTGCTGTGTCACGTGGGCTCCTGAAGTCTGCCGTCGGCGCTGCTCGCCGACTTCGGCGCGTTTCGACGATACGACATGGGTACCTGGGGCAAGCATCTCGGCCGTCGCCGTGCGGGCGTTGCCCCGGGGCGGCAGGACGGCCAAGATGTTCGCACCTGTGCCGATCCGAGGGGACTGCATGATCGAGACCGGCGGCAACGGCCGTACCTGGCTGCTCTCCGGAGCGGCCGGCAGCTACGCGCTGCACCTCACGGACCGGGACGAACTGGTCCATCTGCACTGGGGGCCACGCATCTCCCTCGCCGACGCCGAGTCCCTCGCCGCCGAACCTCCACCGCCCTACTGGCCGTTCGAGTCGCAGCTCGACGGGCGCGAGGAGTACCCCGTCGAGGGCGGGCCCCGCTTCGTGCGCCCCGCCCTGTCCGTGCGTACGCCCGAGGTGCGCGGCACCGAGTGGCTCTACGACGGCTCCAGCGCGGCGGGCGACGAACTGCGGCTGCGCTTCACCGACCCCGTGCACCACCTCGGCCTCACCCTGCACTACCGGATGCGCGAGGACTCCGACGTCGTCGAGCGGTGGGCCACCGTCGCACACGAGGGGCCGGCCGGCGCCCCCGCCCTGGAGCTGCTGCGGGCCGACGCCGCCGCCTGGACGCTGCCCCGGCGCGAGCGGTGGCGGCTGAGCCAGCTGCACGGCCGGTGGGCGGCCGAGTCCCGGCTCGTACGCTCCGCGCTCACCCCCGGCGAGAAGATCCTGGGCAGTCGCCGCGGCCACACCGGGCACCAGCACCTGCCGTGGGTCGCGCTCGACGCGGAGGGCGCGGCCGAGGAGAGCGGCGAGGTGTACGGCTGCGCGCTCGGCTGGTCCGGGTCGTGGCGCATCGCCGTACAGCAACTGCCCGACGGCACCGTGCAGATCACCGGCGGGGCCGGGCACGACGAATCGGGTCTGCTGCGGCTGGCGCCCGGCGGAACGTACACCACACCCGTCTTCGCGGGGCTGTGGAGCGAGGGCGGGTTCGGCGGCGCGAGCCGTGCCTGGCACGCCTGGCAGCTCGCGCACGTCGTCCCCGGCGCGGACCGCGAGCGGCCCGTCCTCTACAACTCCTGGGAGGCGACCGGCTTCGACATCTCCGAGGAACAGCAGCGCGTCCTCGCGCGGCGGGCCGCCGACATCGGCGTGGAGCTGTTCGTCGTGGACGACGCCTGGTTCGGCGCCCGGACCAGTGACCGCGCCGGGCTCGGCGACTGGACGCCGAACCCGGACCGCTTCCCCGGCGGGCTGGGGCCGCTCGCGGACGAAGTGCACGGCCTGGGCATGCGGTTCGGGATCTGGGTCGAGCCGGAGATGGTGAACGCGGACAGTGACCTGTACCGGGCGCACCCCGACTGGGTGCAGCACCATCCCGGCCGCACCCGTACCGAGTTCCGCAACCAGCTCGTCCTCAACCTCGCGCGCGGCGACGTCCAGGCGTACCTCTGGGACCAGCTCCACGGGCTGCTGTCGAGCGCTCCCGTCGACTACGTGAAGTGGGACTTCAACCGCTGCTTCACCGACGCGGGCTGGCCGGGCGAACCGTACCCGCAGAAGCTGTGGACCGAGCATGTGCACGCGCTGTACGCGCTCCTCGACCGGCTGCGGGCCGCGCATCCGGACGTCGCCTTCGAGTCCTGTTCGGGGGCGGCGGCCGGATCGACCTCGGGATTCTCTCCCGTACCGACCAGGTGTGGACCTCCGACAACACCGACCCGCTGGACCGGCTCGCCATCCAGCACGGCTTCAGCCAGCTGCACCCGGCGCGGGCGATGGCCGCCTGGGTCACCGACAGCCCCAACACGCAGCTCAACGGGCGGGTCAGCTCGCTGCGCTTCCGCTTCGTGAGCGCGATGGCGGGGGTGCTCGGCATCGGCGGCGACCTGGCCGGGTGGAGCGAGGACGAGATCGCCGAGGCGCGCGAGTGGGTGGACCTGTACAAGGAGATCCGGCCGGTCGTGCAGCACGGCGAGCTGTACCGGCTGCGGGCGCCCGAGGGCGGGCTCAGCGCGGTCCAGTACGTACGCGGGGACGACACCGTCGTCCTCGCCTGGCTCCAGGCCCAGCACTACGGCGAGCAGCAGCCTCCGCTGCGCCTGCGCGGGCTCGACCCGGACGCGGCGTACGCCTGCCTCGACACCTCGGCCGTGCACCGGGGTTCCGTACTGCTCCACCGGGGACTGCGCACCGCGCTGCGCGGTGACCTCGATGCCGCGGTCTTCCGGCTGAGGAGGGTCTGAGCCCTGTTCCTCCCCGCTCCTCCATGTTCTTCCCGCGCCCTTCCCGCTTCCCCTTCCCGACCCTTGCGGTCCACGGTCGGGGAGATGGGTTGCATTTGGGGTGAAACGGACGATTCTGGGGCAACTTCCCTTGTAGGGCCGGGAAATGGCAGAGGCCGCTGGTGAGCAGGATCATATTCGTGACAGTGCGTGGCGAAGCTCCGGGTGCAAATGCCGGTTCACGGGCGGTGCGTAAAGATCCGTAATCCACGGAGGGTGACGGGAATTCCGTGGTGAATTCCCGTCAGGCAATGCCCGTGTGAATGGACTGGCTTGTACGGGGGACCCCCGTCGGCTTACGGTCACCGCAATCCGGGTGGACCGCCGAATCCTGCCACCTCCCGGAATCCGCACTCACTCACTCACGCGTTGGCAGGAGCGGGGGACCCAGGTAAGTACGCCGGTGATCCGGACGTCTCGTGCGTCCGGACCGGCTTGGGGTGAAGTCGCGCAGCAGCGCGGCCGGGCATCTCCAGCCCGAACCCGACAGCTCACCTCGTAGGCGCCGGAGAGGAATGTTCCATGCCCGCAAAGGGTAAGCACCGCCGCCCGAGGTCCAACTCGATCACTCGCGGAATTGTCGCCGCGGGAGCGGGCGGAGCCGTACTCGCACTTCCCCTGATCACCGCCACCGGTGCGAACGCCGCGGAGAAGGCCGCAGCCCCGGCCGCCGCGTCCGCCGCCGCGGTGTCCGAGAAGGCGACGCCGCAGAAGAAGACCAGCACCAAGATCTACTCCGTGGTCTCCGGGGACTACCTGTCGAAGATCGCCGAAGAGCAGAACGTGCGCGGTGGCTGGCAGAAGCTGTACGAGGACAACCGTGAGGTCGTCGGCGGCAACCCCTCGCTGATCCTGCCGGGCATGGAGCTGACCATCGGCGCCAAGGCGTCGGCGCCCGCGAAGCAGGCCCCGGCGAAGCAGGCCCCGGCGAAGCAGGCGAAGCCTGCGGCCGAGGCTCCTGCCGCGCCCAAGGCCGAGGCCGCCGCTCCCAAGGCCGAGGCCAAGACCGAGGCCAAGGCCGAGGAGTCCACTTCCGTGAACTCCGCCTCCGCCGCCCAGAGCACCGGATCCGGCTTCACCGCCCCGGTCTCCGCGAGCGTCACCACCCCGTACCGCGCCGCCGGCGGCAGCTGGTCCAGTGGCTACCACACGGGCGTCGACTTCGCCGCGGCCAGCGGCACCCCGGTCAAGGCCGTCGGTGCCGGCACCGTCGTCTCCGCGGGCTGGAGCGGCTCGTACGGCAACGAGGTCGTCATCAAGCACGACGACGGCCGGTACTCGCAGTACGCCCACCTGTCCTCGCTGTCCGTCTCCTCCGGCCAGAGCGTCGGCGGCGGCACACAGATAGGCCTCTCCGGCTCCACGGGCAACTCGACCGGCCCGCACCTGCACTTCGAGATCCGGACCGGCCCGAGCTACGGCTCGGACGTCGACCCGCTGGCCTACCTGCGCGGCCACGGCGTCACCGTCTGATCCCTCCCGGGTCGGCCTGAACGCTCCTGTACGCCCCCTTCCGCCGCCCGCACCGGGCGGCGGAAGGGGGCGTATGCGCATTTTTTGGTCTATTCCGGGTTGGACAAAGCTTGACCGGTGTCCTATATCACCCCACGTCAACCCCTCCCTACGGTGGCGTAGGTCACTCATTCCGGTGAAGGATGTGCCGACGTGGCAGACGATTCGAGATCATTCAGCGCAGGCACCATCGGGTCGTACGCGGCGATCGGCGACAGCTTCACCGAAGGCGTCGGAGATCCCGGACCCGACGGTGCGTTCATCGGCTGGGCCGACCGGCTCGCCGTACTCCTCGACGACCGCGTACCCGAGCACACGTTCCGCTACGCCAACCTCGCCGTACGCGGCCGTCTCCTCGACCAGATCGTGGCGGAGCAGGTCCCGCGCGCGAAGGCGCTCGCACCCGACCTGGTGAGCTTCTGCGCCGGCGGCAACGACATCCTCCGGCCCGGCAGCGACCCCGACGACGTCGCCGAGCGCTTCGAGCGGGCCGTGGCCGACCTCGCCGGCGCCGTGGGCACCGTGATGGTGACCACCGGCTTCGACACGCGCACCATGCCCGTGCTGCGTCATCTGCGCGGCAAGATCGCGACGTACACGGCGCACGTACGGGCGGTCGCCGACCGGTACGGCTGCCCGGTGCTCGACCTGTGGTCGCTCAAGTCCATCCAGGACCGGCGCGCCTGGGACGGCGACCGGCTGCACCTCTCGCCCGAGGGCCACACCCGGGTGGCGCTGCGCGCCGCGCAGGTGCTCGGGCTCGACGTCCCGGCCGACCCGGACCAGGCGTGGCCGCCGATGGCGCCGCGCGGCGTGCTGGAGGTGCGCCGGGACAACATCCAGTGGGCGCGGGAGCACCTGGTGCCGTGGATCGGGCGCCGGCTGCGCGGGGAGTCCTCAGGTGACCACGTCGAGGCGAAGCGGCCCGACCTGCTGCCCTTGTGAGAGGGCGGCAGGTGCGCCGGGGACGCGTTCCAGGACGCCGCCCGCGAACACGTCGTACAGCGGCAGCGTCTCCAGGTGGACGTAGCCGATGTGGCAGTCGCAGACGGCGAGGGGGCAGGCACGCGGACGCAGTGCCTGCCGGTACGAGCCGTCGTAGAGGTTGCCGAGCTCGGCGCGCACGAAGTGGCAGCGGCGCACCGTGCCCTCGCCGTCCACCGAGATCACCGATTCGCCGGTCCGGCAGGGCAGACCGGCGGAGCGGTGCGGGTGGCGGCTGTACGGGAAGAGGGGGTCCAGAGCCGTCCAGTGTCCGGCCTCCTCGTCCGTGTAGGTGCGGCCCTCGGCCGCGTTGACCCACAGGTAGACCTCGGAGGGGAGCGCGGCGCGCAGCCTGCGCGCCTCTTCGAGGTGCTCGGGGAAGCCGACCACGCCGACGCTGAACCGCACGCCGCGGACGGTCAGTTCGCGGCACTTGGCGAGGAAACGGCCGTACGGTGTCTGCCCCGGGTGGTACGTGCACCACAGCGCGAGCGTGCCGAGGTCGGCGCCTGCTTCGGTGAGCCAGTCGGTGCGGCAGCTGAGGTTGGTCTGGATGGCGACGCGCCGGACGTGCGGCATGCGGGACAGCTCGGTGAGGGCGCGGCGGTACCAGGAGCGGACCAGGCCCTCGCCCCACGGGGTGAGGAGCACCGAGAGGCGGTCGCCGTTCGTCTGCGCGGCGGCCCACTCGGTGAAGCGCTCCAGCGCGGCGCGGTCGGCGCGCAACTGCTCGCGGCTGTCGCGGCGCTTGGCGAACGGGCAGTACGGACAGTCGTAGTCGCAGGAGGCGAGCGGGCCGCGGTAGAGGATCGTCAGGTCCATGGCCGGGCTCACTTCGGTTCGTACGCGGCCATGGCGGCCCGTACGGAGTCGGAGAAGAGTTCCGGGCCGAGCGCGTCGGAGTACGCGAGGCCGTCGGCGGACAGCCGGAGCAGGTCCTTCGGCTCCATGGCCGGGCTCACTTCGGTTCGTACGCGGCCATGGCGGCCCGTACGGAGTCGGAGAAGAGTTCCGGGCCGAGCGCGTCGGAGTACGCGAGGCCGTCGGCGGACAGCCGGAGCAGGTCCTTCGGCGCGCCGTCGTCGAGCCAGCCGCGGGCGGCGAAGCGGCCGAGTTCGGCGGGGAAGTCGTCGGCCGGCGCCGTGCCGAACCGCTCGGCGTAGTCCGTCAGGCGCATGCCCCCGGCCTGGAGGAGCGACTGGAGCAGATGGCGGCGGCGTGCCTCGTCGGCGTCGACGTACCGGCCCACCTCGGCACGGGAGAAGTCCCCGGTGGCGGTGTAGTCGTCGATGATCTTGCGGACCTCGCGCATGTCGACGGCGTAGTCGAAGGAGTAGTGGAGCGCGGAGGTGTACGAACGGGCTCCGCAGCCGAGGCCGATCATGCCGTCGGTCTGGCAGGCGTAGTCGTCGGCCGCCTGCTCCGGAGCGTCCGCGCGGCGGAACATGCGCATCGAGACCTGCTCGTAGCCGTGGGCGAGGAGGTGGTCCCGGCCCTGGCGGTAGAGGCGCAGGCGCTGGGTGTCCCAGGCGGCGTCGGCCTCGGCGCCGAGCCGGCCGAGGCCGGTGAGCGGGCGTACGTACAGGGGGTAGAGGTAGAGCTCCTCGGGCCGCCAGGCGAGCGCCGCGTCGAGCGACGTGCGCCAGGTCTCGGCGGTCTGGCCCTCGATGCCGTAGATGAGGTCGATGTTGAGGACCGGGATGCGGGCGTCGCGGACGGCGGCGAGGGCCGTCTCGACGTCCGCGCGGCGCTGGGGGCGCACGGCCGCGCGGGCTTCGGAATCCACGAAGCTCTGGACGCCGAGGCTGAGGCGGGTCGTGCCGCGGGCGGCGAGAACAGTGAGGCGGTCGGGGGTCGCGGTGGCCGGGGAGGCCTCGACGGACAGGGGCACGGCGCCGAGGTCCGCGCCCATCCGCTTCTCGGCGATGTCGCAGAGCCGTTCGAGCTCACCGGGGTCGAGGAAGGTGGGGGTGCCGCCGCCGAAGGCCGCGGCGGCGAAGTGGACGCCGCCGTCACCGAGGGCGTCGCGGACGGCGGTCGCCTGCCGATCGAGCGCGTCGAGGTAGCGGCCGGTCAGTTCACCGGGGGCGCCGATCCGGGTGAAGAGGTTGCAGAAGCCGCAGCGGACCTCGCAGAACGGTATGTGGAGGTAGAGGGAAAGGGCGTTCTTGGGTTCGTCCGCCCAGAGGCCGCGGAGGGAGGGGCGGTTCTCCAGCCCGCGGTACGCCGTCTTGTGCGGGTAGGCGTAGACGTAATCCTGGTAGGGGCGGGGCGTTGTGGTGCTCATCGGGTGGCCCCTTGGTCGAGGGTGAAGTGGGCGTAGGGGACGGTCCAGACGGCCTCGTGGCCGAGGCGGTGGCCGGTGTAGCCGTCGTCGCCGTACGCCGTTCCGTGGTCGGAACAGACGATGGCGAAGCAGGGGCGGCGGCTGCTCGCGGCGGCGAACAGACGGCCGATGTGCCGGTCGACGTACTCCAGGGCCGCCGCGTGGGTGGCGCGCGAGTCACCCGCCTCGCGGGTGGCGCCGGGCAGGTGGAACCAGTTCGGCTGGTGCAGCGCGGAGACGTTGACGAACAGGAACAGCCGCTGGTCCGCCGGGAGCCCGGCGACGACCCGCTCGGCCCGGCCGACCTGATCCTCGAAGGACGTGGACGACGCCACCCCGAACTCCGGCTCCCAGTGGCTCTCCTGGAACATCCCCGGCAGCACCGAGCCGAGCGGTCCCTGCCGGTCGAAGAAGCCGACACCGCCGATGCACACCGTGCGGTAGCCGGCGTCCGCGAGACCGGAGACGAGGTCGGGGGCGTCGAAGACGAAGGTGCGCTCCGCGGTGGTCTCGCTGCCCGCGAAACGCGCGGCGAACAGCCGGGGGTGGGGCCCCGGCGCGGCGGGCGTGGGCAGGAAGCCCGCGAAGATCGCCTGGTGCGAGGCGTAGGTGAAGCTGCCGGGCGCGTGCCGTTTCTCCCACGCGCCGCCGGGCAGATGGGCGGCCAGGTTCGGTATGCGGCCGGCGGCGGCGAGCTCGGCGGCGACGTCGTGGCGGAGGGTGTCGAGGGTGACGAGCAGCAGATCGTGGCTGCCGACGATCTTGTTCATGTCAGGCGATCGCATGGTGGTTCCTTGTCGTGCGCCGTACGAGGGGAGGTACGGCGCGTTGTGCTGCGCTTTGCGCAGCGCGTTGTACGGCGGCGACCTGCGCCGCGTAGGTGTCCAGGCCCTCGGCGTCGCTGCCGGGCAGCCCGGTGAGGCGCGGCAGCAGATCGCCGAACGCGTTGACCTCGCCGACGGCGAAGCGGCGCCAGCCGACGGCGGGCAGCAGATCGACACCCACACAGAGGGTGCGCGGGAAGCAGGCCGCCGCGCGCTCGCACACCTCCACGGCCTCCTCCCAGCTGCCGCCCGCCGCGGCCATGGCGGCCCGGGCCTCGTCGAGGTCCCCGCGCGCGCCGCCGAGATGGAGGTTGGTCATGGGGGAGCGGCTGGTCCGTACGACGGCGTGCGTGGCCCTGCCGCCGACCACGACGACCCGCAGGTCGGCGGCCCGGCCCCGCTGGGCGGCCTTGGGCATCCAGCGTTCGATGTGGAGGCCGTCCGGTGCGAGCGCGTCCACGATCGCCGCGATCTCGCCTTCGGCCGTACAGCGGCGTACCCGCAGGGAGTTGAAGAGCCGTCCCCGCGGATCGCGTTCCACGGAGGTGGTGGCCCGCACCCGGCCGGGGCCCGCCGTCTCGACGGCCAGCACACCGGAGGCCGACGAGCCGTGCGCGAGCTTGACGAAGGCACGCGGCATACGGTGCGCGCGCAGCAGCTCGCGTACGTCCGGCCAGCCGCGTACGCCCGGTGCCGTGGCCCCGGAGGTGGGCGAAGGCGGCACGGGAACGCCCGCGCCGTGCAGCACGGCATGACACAGCCGCTTGTCGAACAGCACCGCCAGCTCGTCGGGGTCGTCGAGCAGGGTGCAGTCCGCCGCAGCCCGGCCCACTTCCCGTACGGCCCCGGTGAACCGCTCGTACCAGCGAGCCGATCCCTCCACCCGGGTGCCGTCGCCGACACCCCGCAGCAGCCGCTCGACCTCGAGGTCCTCGCCGGGCGAGTCGATCCGTACGGTCTCGCCCGGACGGAACGCGGCTCCGTTCGTGAGCACGGCCAGCCAGGGGACGACGCGTGCGGCGGGGAGTCCGGCGGCGGTCACGGCCTCCTGGAAGAGCGCGACGCGGCGGTTGGCGGGGTTGCCGACGACCGCGAAGCGCGGCCGGCGGCTGTTTCCGTCACTCGTCGACGGCGACATAGCGGAATTCGTCGTCCTCGGGGTCCCAGTGGTCGGGCCCGTCGAGGTTCAGCAGCACGCCGTGCGGTTCGAGCGTCTTGCGCAGGCGCTGCTGGAGGGGCTCGGTGATGTAGTGGTGGTGCAGGTCCAGTTCGCTCAGGTGTGTGAGCGGCTGGCCGTCGAGCAGGGCCTGCGCGCCGGTGTCGCCGAGGGTGCCCATCGACAGGGCCAGTGAGTCCAGCCGGGCGACGACGGGCGCGGCCGCCACGGCCGCCGTGATCTCGTCCTGGATCTCGCTGTTCTGTACGCCCAGGTGGCGCAGGCGCGGAAGGGCGCCGCCGGACAGCAGGGGCGCGAGGTCGGCGACCGTCGCGTCGCCGCCGTAATGCGTGACACCCAGCCACAGCTCCAGGCGCTCCAGAGCCGGCAGGCGGGAGGCGCCGACGGCCCGGACGACGGAGCCGGGCAGGCCGCCGGATTCGAAGCGCAGCGCCTTCAGCGCATCGTGGCGGACCGGCCGCAGAGCCAGCACGTCCGTGTCGGAGAGCGACTCACCGCAGCCGCGCACCACCAGCTCCTCGAGCCGCGGGAACGCCTCAAGACACGGGGTGACGTCGGTCAGCTCCAGCCAGGACACCTCGCACTCCTCGCTCGTGGCGTCGGCGAGGAAGAGGCCGCGAAGCGCAGGGAAGCGGTCCGCGTCCGCGAGGATCCGGTCCAGGGCGGGACGCAGGGGCTCGTACTCGTCGTGCCACCACGGGCCGATCACCAGGGCGCGGACCCGCGTCGAGTCGACGGAGTCGAGGAAGCGGGGCCACAGCTCGGCGAAAGGATGGTCCTCGTCCCACAGACAGTCCAGACGCCAGGCCACGGAGTCCGCGGGCGGAAGGGGCGGGGCCTGCCGGCCACCGGGCCCGGGGAGCGTGAAGACGGGGAGCCCGTGGAAGTTTTCGGGGTGTTCGATGCCGGTCATGCCCGGTCACTCCGCCACGGCGGTGTAGCGGCCCTCGGCACCGCGGTTGTCCCACGGCTCCAGACGGTCCGACAGGTCGACACTCACGCCGTGGGGCTCCAGGGCCCCGGCCACCCGCTGCGCCATTTCCTCGGAGAGGAAGTGGTGGTGCAGATCGAGGTGTTCGAGGTGGGTGAGCGGCTGGCCTTCGAGCAGCGCGGCGGCGCCCTCGTCACCGAGGGTTCCGTTCGACAGGTCGAGGGTGTCCAGCCGGGCGACGACGGGGGCCGACGCGACAGCCGCGGCGATCTCGTTCTGGATCTCGCTGTTGCGCAGCCCGAAATGGCGCAACCCCGGGAAGAGGGTGCCGGAGAGCAGCGGCGCGAGGTCGGTGATCTCGGTGTCACCGCCGTACTCGGAGACGCCGAGCCACAGATCCAGATGGTCCAGCGAGGGCAGTTCGCTCTCGGTGACGCCGCGCACGACCTGCGCCGGCAGACCGCCCGACTCGAAGACGAGCGAGCGCAGCCGCTCGTGCCGCACCGGCGGGAAACGGAGGCCCTGGCCGCCGCGCACGCCGAGTTCCAGCAGACGGGGGAAGGCGCTCAGCAGGCCCGTAACATCGGACTGTTCGATCCAGGAGATCTCGGCCTCCTCCTGGGTCAGGTCACCGACGAAGACGGCCTCCAGGGAGGTGAGCCGGTCGGCCGCGGTGATGACCAGGTTGACGGGGTAGCTCGAATCCTCCTCGTACGTCTCGCCCCACTGACCGATGATCAGTGCGCGTACCCCCGTGGGATCGACGGTCTTCAGGAACTCGCCGAACCTTTCCTCCCACGGCTCGTCCTCGTCCCCGAAGGGGTCCACGGAGATGCGCCACGCCGCGGCGTCCGCGGCGGGCAACGGCGCCGGGAGGCCGGGCCGGAAGTCGACGGCCGGGAGGCCGAGCAGTTCCTGCAGATGGTCCACACCGGACATGGCCCTGGTCTCCTGACGCTGTTGACACTGTGCGAGCGACTGACGTGCGAAAGGTTTATCAAGCGGCACTGACAATCCCGCGAGCGGGTCCGTTTTCGCAGGTCAGCAACGATTGTCAGACCCGGACCGTAACGTTTTCCACGTGGCCGGCACAGGGTGTGCGGCCCGGGAGGGGGAGACAGCCATGTACCGGCAAGGGGACGTACTGACCGTGCCGTTGGACGAGTCGGCGGTGCCGGCACACCTGGCGGAGGCCACCGGCGAACGGCGCGACGCGCGTGGCCGTCTGGTGCTCGCGCTGGGCGAAGTCACCGGGCACGCGCACGCGGTGCAGGGACCCGGCAGGCTGCTGCGGGAGGCGGGTCCCCTCGACCCGATGCTGCTCCATCTGCCCGAGGGCGGACGGGTCGTGCACGAGGAGCACGCGGCGATACCGCTGCCCAAGGGCTGGTACCGGGTGGTGCGCCAGCGCGAGTACGTACCGGGATCGGTCCGCATCGTCGCGGACTGAGCGCCGCGGACCAGGGACACGGGACCACGGGCCAGGGATCAGGGGACAGGGAATTCGATGCAGCATGTGAACACTTGGCGGGCCGTCGCGGCGGCGACCGGCGCGGCGGACCGCGCGGCCGCGGAGGAGGGCGTGCGGCTCGCCTACCGCACGGCGGGACTGGCGGAGCCGGAGCGGATCGTCTGGGCCGCCTCGCCCAAGGCGGCGGTCGAGGCCGTCGAACGGCTCACCGGTGCGGGACGTTCGGTGCGCGACGAGGTGCGCACCGGGCCGTGGGCCGAGGAGCGGCGCCGCCTGCACGACGAGTTGGGGCCGACGGGCTGGGCCGGACTGTGGTCCGCCACCGGTGCCCAGCTGTGGGACACCACCAGGGAACTGGCCGAGCGGATACGGGCCGCAGTCGTCGCCGAGCTCACGGAGCGGCCGGAGGACGAGTCCGACGTACGGCTGGCCCTGCTCGACGCGGTGCTCGGCCAGCACGACGCCGCCTGGCTAGCGGCGTTCGACGGCCGGGGCGACCGGCTCGCGGGGCTGGCGCAGGTGGCCAGGCACGCGGGCTGGTGGTGGCCGTACGAGAGCGCCGTGGTGATCAGCGAACGGCCGGTGGAGCTCCACCGTGACGAGGCCGGACGGCTCGACCGGGGCGACGGCCCCGCCCTGGCCTTTCCCGACGGGTTCGCGCTGTACGCCTGGCGCGGTATGCCCGTACCGGCGGCGTTCCTCGACGAGTTGACGTCGTTGACGCCCGCGCGCATCCGGGCCGAGGAGAACGCCGAGCTGCGGCGCGTGATGCTGGAGCACTACGGCTACGACCGCTACCTCACCGAGTCGGACGCCCAGCCCGTCCACCGCGACGAGACCGGCGTCCTCTGGCGCATAGCCCTCCAGGGCGACGAGGACGTGGTGATGGTCGAGGTGGTCAACTCCACCCCCGAGCCGGACGGCACGCACCGTACGTACTGGCTGCGCGTGCCGCCCAGGACGAGGACGGCGAAGGAAGGGGTGGCCTGGACGTTCGGTCTCGGCCAGGAGGCGTACGAACCGGTGCGTCAGACCTGAGAAAAGCCCAGGCGGGCTCCTGAATCTCCAAGGGTTCCTGAAGTTCCATGGGTTCCAAGGGCTTCAGGGGGCCAGGAGACCTAGGGGGAGAGGAGGTCGCCCGGACCGATCAGGCCCGTGTTGCCCTCCGTCGTGCAGGCGTGGGCGCCCGCCCGGGCGCCCAGACGGGCGCATTCCTCCAGGCCCCGGCCGGTGAGGCGCCCGTACAGGAATCCGCTGACGTACGCGTCCCCGGCGCCGTTGGAGTCCACCACCGGGCCGGGCGGCACGGTCGCGGGGATGGGGTGCGGGGTGCGGCTGCCGTCCCGCGTCAGCAGGTACGAGCCGTCCGCGCCGGCCGTGGCCACCACGGCCTGGGCGCGGCCCTCACGCAGGATGTCCCGCATCACGGAGGCGAACCGTTCGCCGGCGCCCGCCGCGCTGAGGAACACCAGATCACAGCGGAGGGCGAACTCCCTGTGGTGGTCGGCGAGTCCGTCCCAGTCGTGCAGGTCGGTCGAGACCGGGACACCGAGCTCCTGGATGTCGTCGAGCAGGTGTCGGGCGAAGTTCATGACGGACAGGTGGACGTGCCCGGTCCGCCGCAGGTGGGGCAGGTAGAAGTCGCGGGGCATCCGCAGGCCTTCGGGGTCGCGGGCGTCGTAGAAGGACATCCGGCGGCCCGTCGTGCTGTCGACGAGGTTCACCGCCCGGCGGGTGCCCGCAGGTGAGATCAGCGGTTCGAAATCGACACCGCCCTTGGCGAGCCGCTCCCTGACCTGCCCGCCGGCCCAGTCGTCGCCGATGAAGTCGATGAACTTCACCTCGAGGCCGAGAGCCCGGCAGCCCAGCGCGACATTGCCTCCGGTGTGGCCCGGCCACTCGCGGACGGGTGGCACGCCGAGCGAGTCGGCGAGCGGCACGGGCAGCGAGTCGACGCGGACCACGGTGTCCACACCGCTGCCGCCGACCACCAGGACGTCGTACCGCACGCGTTCAGACTGCTGTTCCGACACCGCAACCCCTTCCGGCCGGTTGGACACAGTATGGCTGGTACGGAGAGGTGACAGGGCTGGAGTGGCGCGATCGGTCCGGTGGCGGCCGGTGCTGGGATGGCCCTCCTACCTCTGGAAGGACCATCTCCATGCCCGTACGTACGACACCCACGGCATGCACGGCGCCCTCGTCCCCCTCGCTCCCGCCGTTCCTCCCGTCGGCCGCGGCCCGAGCCCTCACCGCCGCCGTGCTCACCGGCGGACTGCTGATCGGCGGCGCCACACCCGCCCTGGCGGCGCCGCCGTCCGTCCCCGGAACAGCCCTCCCGGCAGCCGCGCCCGCTGCCGCCACCACCGTCTCCGTGAGCGGTGAAGGCAGAGCCTCGGCCGCCCCCGACACGGTTGTCCTCACCGCCGGGGTCGAGGCGACGGAGCCCACCGCGAAGCGGGCGCTGGCCGCCCAGTCCAAGGCCGCCGGCGCACTGCTCGCCGCCGTACGCGCGCAGGGCATCGACGACAGCGACGTGCGGACCGAGAGCCTCTCCCTGAACGCCGTCCACGAGCACACCGACCGGGCCTCGAAACTGATCGGCTACCAGGCGGGCCAGTCCTTCTCCATCAAGATCCGGGACATCGGCAGGACCGGCGCGGTCATGGAGGCCGTGACCGACGCGACGGGTGACGCGGGCCGGATCAACGGCGTCGCCTTCGACGTGGCCGACCCGTCAGTCCTGCGCGCCAGGGCCCGCGAGGCCGCGCACGCCGAAGCGCGGTCGAAGGCCGAGCAGTACGCGCGGCTCAGCGGCCACAGGCTGGGGCGGCTCGTCTCGCTGGCGGAGACGGAAGGCGGGACGCACCGCCCGCTGGACATGCCCGTCGCGGCGTTCAGTGAGGGCAAAGTGCCGGTGGCACCCGGTGAGGTCCAGGAAGAGGTGACCGTCACCGCGGTGTACGAACTGGAGTGACGCGTCCGGTACTTCAGCGGCCCGGTACTTCAGTGGTTCAGTACTTCAGTGGCCCGGTACTTCAGCGGCCCGGTACCTCAGCGGGCGGCGGCCGTCAGCGCCGCGCGGTCGATGCCCAGCTCGTGCGCCAGCGCGTCGTCGGTCCACTCCAGCATGGTGCTGCGGGACAGGGGCCCCGCGTACGACGTCGTCTGAACGGCGAGGCCGTCCAGCAGGGCCGTCAGCCGCCAGGCAGCGGACGCGGGGTCCTCGCACCGGAACTCACCGGCCCGGGCGCCCTCCGTGATGACCTCGGCCAGCGCCGCCTTCCACTGCTGGTCGAGGTCACGGGCCACCTGGCGGAGCGCCGGCTCGCGCAGCGAGGCCGCCCAGCCCTCGATCCACAGCTTCCACCCTTTGGCCTGCCCGGTCGGCGCGTACCAGCGGACCGCGGCGCGCAGTCTGCGGACCGCGCTGGTACGACGGCCGAGCAGCTTGCGCAGCTGTGCGAGATCGCTCTCGGCGGCGTACGTGAAAGCGGCCGCGACAAGCTTCTCCTTGGTCGAGAAGTGGTAGAGGACCAGCGCGTTGCTCACCGAGAGGGCCGAGGCGACATCGGCGATGCGGACGGCGCTCACACCCCGTGCCTCGATCTGTTCGACCGCGGCGCGCAGTATCTCTTCGTGCCGTTCCTCCACGCTCAACCGGACTCTTGCCACGCGACAACCCTACACACGGACCGCCTGACCAGGCCGGTCACCGGGGTGCCGCCGAACCCTTGACAGCGCGCTGTGGCGCAGGCCGCAGTCACCTCTACTGGCTGTCCATTCAGTCAGTTCGAAGTGCCGCGCCTGTACGCACTCCTCGTACCGCCGTAGGAGTCAGCCCCGTGGCCCAAGCACCTCCCTCCCGGTCAGCAGCAGCGACAGGGACAGCAGCAGGGACCGCCGCCGAAGCGCCCGACCTCTCCGGGGGCTGGGGCGAACAGCGCGGCAGGCTCCACAAGGGCCTGCGCCGCCTCGACGTCCTCTTCTTCCTCATATGCATACTGGTCGGCCTCGACACCATCGGCTCGGTGGCGGCGCAGGGCCCCCAGGGCCTGACCTGGATGGCGATCCTCGCGATCGCCTTCTTCCTCCCGTACGGGCTGCTCGTCGCCGGACTCGGTTCCGCCTTCCCGGCGCAGGGCGGTCCGTACGTCTGGACGCGGCTCGCCCTCGGGCGGCTCACCGCCGGGCTCAACCAGATCCCCTACTGGATCTCCAACCCCGCCTGGATGGGCGGCAGTCTGTGCATCACCGTCCTCACCACCTGGGAGGAGTTCCTCACCCCGCTGCCCGGCGGCTGGAAGTACGCCGCCGGACTCGTCCTCATCCGGGGCGGGGCGCTCGCCGTCGTGCAGTCCGTGCGCATCGGCAAGTGGGTGCCGATCGCCGGTGCGGTCGCGCGGATCGTACTGCTCGGCTTCTTCCTCGTCTCCGTCGTCGTCTTCGCCGCGCGGCACGGTGTGCACACCCTGCCGACCGGGGAATTCGCCCCCACCTACGTCGGCTTCGTCGCCCTCGCCCCCGTCCTGATCTTCAACTTCGCCGGTTTCGAACTCCCCAGCTCCGCCGCCGAGGAGATGAAGAACCCGCGCCGCGACATCCCCCTGTCCATCCTCCGCTCCGGTCTCGCCTCGCTCGTCCTGTACGGCGGCCCCATCCCCGGCATCCTCTTCGTCCTCCCCAGCCAGGACATCGGCAGCCTCGGCGGCTTCACCGACGCCTGCAAGGCCGCCTTCACCGTCTACGGGGGTTCGATCGCCGCCGACGGCACGGTCACCCTCACCCTGCGCCGCAAGTACCCGGACGTCACGCGCCCGTACGCCGTCCCCGACGGCCGCGCCGGGACATGGCTGGTGACCGTGCTCGCGACCGGGTTCGTGGCCTTCACCGTCGTCGTGCTGATCTGGCCGGGCTTCGGCGTCGGCTGGTTCGGCACCGAGGGGTCGGCCGCCGCCTCGCTGCCCGAGGCGTTCTCGGGCGAACGGCTCCAGTACACGCTCAGCCAGGTCGTGCCGCTGCTGCGGTTCCTGGTGATCGGGCTGGTCTTCTACGCGCTGGGCGCGAAGACGCGGCGCTCCGAGGGATGAGCGATCCGGCGACGGGATAGCGTGCGCGGCATGGGAGACGCGTACGTGTGGGTGGCCGACCTGGACGCCCGGCCGGAGGAAGCCGCCGTGCTCGCCGGCCGGGTCATGGAGTGGCTGGAGCACCGGGGCATCGTCCGGAGCGAGCTGACGAACTGCCTGCCCGGCGACGGACTCGGCAGGCCACCGGGACCGTGCGCCGCGTACGCCGTCACCGAGGACGCGGTGGCGGCGGGCGCGGCGTGCGGCGTGGTCATGGAGATCGAGCGCCGTGTGTACGCGTGCGCCGACCCCTGGACGGCCACCTGCCCGCACTGCGGTGCCGGGACCGAGCACTCGGACAGCGGCCCCGACATGTGGACGCACGCGTGGGCCCCGCTGCTCGACGCCCTGTACGCATGGTTCGGCGGTACGGGCCCGGACGGCGGGGCCTGTGTGCGCTGCGGTGAGTGGGCCGACTTCCTGGCGTGGCAGATGGATCCGCCGGTCGCGGTCGCCCACCTGGGGCTGGTGCTGTGGAACTGGCCGCCGCCGGCAGGGCCGTTCCTGGCGGAGCTCTCCGAGGTGCTGGGCGGACACCGGCTGGTGACCGCGAGGACCACGGTCTGAGGAGCACGCTCTCAGGAGCACGGTTTGGGGACGGCAGTCCGAGGACCACGGTCCGGCGAACCGCTGCCGGACCCTGCGGTGGGTGCTGAGGAGCGGGGCGGGGGAGGCTCCGCCGGATACGTGTTACACGGTGGCGGCCGAGGTCCGCCCGTACGCCTGCTTGCCGAGCCGCTGCCCGCCGTCCAGCCTCGGGCACTCGCCCGTCAGGTACGACGCCCGCTCGCCCAGCAGGAACAGCGACGTGTCCGCGATCTCCGCCGTGTCCAGCAGCAGCGCGCCCGCGTCGCGGCACACCGCCTCCACCGTCGCGCGTGCGCTGACCAGGGCTCCCGTGTGCGAGGCCGCGGCGCGGCCCGAGGCTTCGCTGCGGCCCACCGTCAGCAGGAGCACCGTCAGCAGGAGCACCGGTCTGCCCGCCGCGTGGGTCGCGGTCAGGGTGCGGGCCAGGCGGCGGCCGTCGCGGAAGTCCTCGACGTACGCGGCGACGATCCGCGTCGGGTCGTGCGCGAGCAGCGCGTCCAGCGCGTCCGCCGCGTCGATGTCGCGCTGGTTGCCGAGCGGGACGAAGCGCGAAAATCCCTGCCCCGCGCGCGAGAGCAGTCTGCCGATCTCCAGCGCCAGGTTGCCGCTCCGCGAGACGAGGCCCACCGCTCCGGCCGGGAGATCACTCCAGCTCAGGCGCAGTTCGCTCGTCGTGTCGACCACGCCCGTGCAGTTGGGGCCGAGCAGCCGCGCCCCGCCCGCGGTGACCAGGGAGGCGAGCTCGCGCTCGTACCGCCCGACGTGATGACCGTGAAGCAGCGGGCACCCGCCGCGAGCCCCTGGACCACCAGGGGCCTGACCTGCCGCGGCGGTACGGCGACGACCACGTGCTCCGGCGGGTCGGGCAGACCGTCCGGACCGGGCAGGAACCGTACGCCGTGCGGTTCGCCGCCGCGCCGGTTCACCAGGTGGACCGTACGGCGGTCGCGCCCTTCGAGGGCCCCGGCGGCCAGCCAGTGGCCCCACTTCTCCGGGTTGCCGGAGGCGCCGACGACGGCGACGGACCGGGGGGTCGAGGAGGCGTCCAGGCCGGTGCGTCCGGTGCGGGTCACCTGTACCACCCGAACCGCTCCGCGACGACCGGCAGGCGGTCGGCGACGATCGCGTGGGCCGCCGCGCGCGGCGTCGTGCCGTCCGCCTCGGCCCGTGCCAGCATCTGGTCGACCAGCGCGCGCATCGAGCGCCGCGTGTACGCGAACGCCTCGTCCGCGTCGGCACCGATGTCGCCGAAGAGGGTCCACCACCACCAGGCGTTCGTACCGGAGTTGACGACGACGTCCGGCAGGACGCTCACCCCCCGCTCCGCCAGCAGCACCTCGGCGTCGGGCAGCACCGGCATGTTGGCCGCCTCGACGATCCAGCGGACGGTGGTGCTGACGCGTTCCTGGTTGGCGGCGTCCACGGCGTACGAGACGGCCGCCGGGACCAGCACCTCCGCCTCCGCGGACAGCCAGGCGTCGCCCGGCAGTTCCCGGTCGCCGGGGCGCAGGAGACTCCGGTGCACGGCGCCGTACGCGTCGCGGGCGCCGAGCAGCGCTTCGACGTCCAGACCGTCCGGGTTGGCGACCGTGCCTTTCACGTCGGCCACGGCGACGATCTTCAGTCCCGCGCGGGACAGGAAGCGGGCGGTCGCACCGCCCATCGTTCCGAGGCCCTGCACGGAGACGCGCGTGCCCTCGTACGCGACCCCGGCGCGGTCGAGCGCCGCGAGCACCGACTCGGCGACCCCGCAGCCGCCGACGAGTTCGTCGAGCCCGATGCCGTCGACCTCCACGGCGAACGCGCCGGCGAGCCGACGGCGTGCCGCGCTCTCGTCGTCGAGCAGCGGGTAGACGGCCTGGACGGAGGAGACGAGACCGGCCTCGGCGGCGGCCCTGTCGACGGTGTCCTGGGTCAGGCCGAGGTCCTCGCCCGTGGTCCAGAAGCTCTCGATGTACGGACGCACGGCGCGCAGGTAGCGCACCAGGACGCCGTACGCCTCCGGGTCCCGGGGATCGCAGTCGATGCCGCCCTTGGCGCCGCCGAGCGGGACGTAACGGCTCTCGGGGTTGTAGTGGAGGACCTCCTTCATCGTCATGCCGCGGGCCAGCCCCTCGACCTCGTCGAGCGTGCAGCCCTCGCGCATGCGCAGACCACCGCTGGACACGCCGCGCACGAGCCGGTCGACGACCAGGAAACCCCGGCGCCCTGTGACGTGGTCGGTCCAGCTCAGCGAGATCAGGGGGGCGGGGGCGCTCATGCGGTGATCTCCTCGGGAGACGTACAGCTCTTCTTGGACGAGGCACTGCGTGAAGACGTCGGTGAAACCACCGCCCCGTACTCCTCGGGGAGCGTGAATCCGGTGATGCCGACCTCGGCGGCCCTGCGCCACGGGTCCCGGGGCGTCTCGGTGTCCGCCTCGTCCACGGCGCGCGCCCGGGGCCTGATCTCCTCACGCGCGAAGGCGCGGATGAGTTCGACGGTGTCGCGCTGCTCCGCGGTGAGCGGAGCGAGCTCGGTAGGGAGGTCGGACATGGGTGCCTTCAGGCACGACGGTGTCTCCACGGCAGATTAACTGAACAGTCAGTCAGTATTTGGAGCCGGGCGGACCCCTGTCAACGAGATCCGTTACTGAACCAACGATCAGTTCAAGCCAGGCTGTGCGACCCGTTCCGCACCCGCTTCCGCGACGGTCCCGCCCCCGCCCTGTCGGACCCGGCGCACATAATGGAAAAGAGACCGAGCCCCTGGAGGTCCTGTGACCGGTGCTGACGCCCTGCCGCCGCTGCGCTCCCGGCTGCGCGCGCTGCGGACCGCCGCTTTCGGCGCGGATCCGGCGGGGGAGCGGATGGAGCGCATCCGCCGCTCGCCCCACTTCGCCGACGGGGTCTTCCAGAACCCGGTGGGTGCGGGGACGAGGACCTCCGCGTCGACCTTCGAACTCGCGAAGCTCTACTTCCGCAAGGAAGAGCGGCTCCGCAGGTCTCCTGCCGGGCCGGTGCCCCTCCACGCCACGACCCTCGCCGATCTGGCCCAGCCGCCGGCCACCGGGCTGCGCCTCACCTGGATGGGCCATTCGAGCGTGCTCGCCGAGATCGACGGGCGGCGCGTGCTCTTCGACCCGGTGTGGGGGCAGCGCTGCTCCCCCTTCGCCTTCGCGGGGCCCAAGCGGCTGCATCCCGTCCCCGTGCCGTTGGCCTCGCTCGGCCCCGTCGACGCCGTGGTGATCTCCCACGACCACTACGACCATCTGGACATGCCCACCATCCGCGCCCTCGCGGGCACCGGCACGGTCTTCGCGGTGCCGCTCGGCGTCGGCGCCCACCTGGAACACTGGGGCGTGCCCGCCGACCGGATGCGCGAACTCGACTGGAACGAGACGGCGAAGGTCGCCGGACTCGCCCTGACCGCCACCCCCGCCCGCCACTTCTGCGGCCGCGGCCTGCGCAACCAGCAGCACACCCTCTGGGCTTCCTGGGCCGTCGCGGGACCGGAGCACCGGATCTACCACAGCGGCGACACCGGCTACTTCGAAGGCTTCGGGGACATCGGCGCCGAGCACGGTCCGTTCGACGCGACCATGATCCAGATCGGTGCTTACAGTGACCACTGGCCGGACATCCACATGACCCCTGAGCAGGGGATTCGTACCCATCTCGATCTGCAGGGCGGGCAGCCGCTCGGGGTGATGCTGCCGATCCACTGGGGTACGTTCAACCTGGCTTTCCACCCGTGGGCGGAGCCGGCCGAACGGACCATGTTCGCCGCCCGCCGGGCCGGTGTCGCCACTGCCGCGCCTCGGCCGGGGGAGCCGTTCCAGCCGGCCGACAGGCCGGCGGTGACCCCGTGGTGGCGTTCGGTGGCCGGACCCGTCGAGGGCGGCTGGCCCGCCTGGCCGCCGGTGGAATCGGCCCAGTTGGACCTCGTCGTCGACTGAGTGCCGGTGATCCGCGGCGGCGGTGCTGCCGACACGGTGCGGGGCGGGCCGCGAGTGCCGCGGCGGCCGGTTCGCGGGCCGGGCCGGGACGGGACGCTCCCGGGGTTTCGGCCGGAACGACGCCATTCACAGGACGGCCGGCGGGTTCACGACGGCTTCACGCCTTGCCGCGGCCCGACCCGCCGGATGTCGATTACGGCGGCGCCGGCCCGGTGGTGGAGGCCCCGGGAACTGCGTTTCGGCGCTTCCTCGGTGTGCGTGAAAACCGCCCGTGGTCAGCGGCCGGCACATCGGCGGAAAACACGAAGTCCCCTGCCGCTCGCGCGGTTGGGGACTTTGCTTCCTTCGAGGCCGAATACGTCAATGGGCCGCCTGGTACTTCTCCATCAAGTCGGCCGGGATACGGCCGCGGCTGTTCACCTCAATGCCCTGGCTCTGGGCCCACTCGCGAACCTTGGCTGCATCTGTTCCACCGGACTGCGCGCGCTTGGCGGTCCGGCGGGCACCACCACCGTTGACCTTGCGGCCCGCGCCCATAAAGGGCCCCAGGACGTCCAGCAGCTTCTGGTAGTTGTCCGGTCCCAGGTCGATCTCGTAGTGGACACCGTCCACGCTAAAGGCATGAGTGGCGATGTCCTCGCCCTCGGTTCCGGTGAGATCGTCGGTATAGATCGTTACGGTGCGCTGAACCATCGAAGTAGTCCCTTTCCTGTTTGTGGAAAATAGCCTACTCGGCATGGCGAGAGCCAGTCACCTGATGTCTTGCCCGAAGTTACGGACCGTCTGCCACTCAAGCGGGACGTAACGCTCAAATGGGGCGGGTTTGCTCTCCGGAAGTCAGCTCCGAGGGGGAGCGGGTGACGTGGCCGCTCGCCGGAAAAGAGCGGAGCGCCATTAACCGTACGGCGGTGCTCCGGAGCCCGGCGGTGACAAACTAATGGCCTTCCCTGCCGGGCTTTATGTCATCTGCTGTTATGTGCCCGTTTTCATTCCGGGGGGCGCTGAATGAATTCGCCCCGGCCCGGCCCGGCCCGCGTGCCGTCCCGGCGGGGCCCCGGGTGCGGAGGCGGAGGCGGTCCAGGCCGTCCCGGGCTGCCGGCGGCGTGGGCTTTTCGGCCTGGCGTACGGGGTCTCATACCAGAGTGGGGAGCTGCGCGGGCAAGTTTGGCAACTGTCCGCCGATCATGAAAGGCTGCCGACTACTGTGTGTGTCCGGTGATCGACACGGGGCCACGACGCCCTGGTCGAACAGCCCAGACCGGCAGTGGTCGAACAGTCGAGCAGACGTAGTGCGTCGACCCCTGGGGCCCACGTACCAAGGACACTGATGTCTCAACTCCGCGCACCCGCCGCGCGCGCAGACCGCCGTGAGGGCGGGCGGCACGGACGGCCGGGCGCACGCTCCCACCCCGCACAGCCGATGCCCGACGCCCACCTGCGTCCTCAGCTTCTGCGTGCTGCCGTACTTCCGGCCGTCGCCGTCACCCTCAGCGGCGCCGCTGCCGTGCTGTTCACCCTCCGCGTCGGCGCCGCCGAGTCGACGCGCGACTTATGGGCCGCGCTCGCCGGGGCCGCGGCCCTCGCCGTCGTCGCGCTGGCGGCGGCCGTCGTGGGCGCCGACCGGGCCGCGAAGACCGTGCTCGACCGCTGCAACGCGCTGCGCAGGTCCAGCGCCCGGGGGCAGGCCGACCTGCGTGCGGTCGTCGAGCGGCTGCGGCGCGGCGAGGGGCCGCCCGTCCGGCGCACGCCGCCGCCCGGTGCGCCGGACGGCGACGAGTTCGACCTGCTGGAACTGGAGCTCGGACGGGCGCACGAGGCCGCCGTGGGCGCCGTCGTGCAGGCCGCCCAGCTCTCCATCAGCGCTGACACGGACCAGAAGGTCGAGGTCTTCGTCAATCTGGCCCGCCGTCTCCAGTCGCTCGTGCACCGCGAGATCCAGCTGCTCGACGAGCTCGAGAACGACGTCGAGGACCCCGACCTGCTCAAGGGACTCTTCCACGTCGACCACCTGGCCACCCGCATCCGCAGGCACGCGGAGAACCTCGCCGTTCTCGGCGGCGCGGTCTCCCGGCGCCAGTGGAGCAATCCGGTGACCATGACGGAGGTACTGCGCTCCTCGATCGCCGAAGTCGAGCAGTACTCACGGGTCAAGCTGGTGCCGCCGATCGACGGCACCCTGCGCGGCCACGCCGTCGCCGACGTCATCCACCTCCTCGCCGAACTCGTCGAGAACGCCACGGTGTTCTCCGCCCCGCGCACCACCGTGCTGCTCCGCGCCCAGTACGTCACGGCGGGCCTGGCCATCGAGGTCGAGGACCGGGGCCTGGGCATGCCCGCCACCGAGCAGAACAAGATGAACGCTCTGCTCCACGACCCGGACAACGTCGACGTCGGCCACCTTCTCAGGGACGGGCGCATCGGCCTCTTCGTGGTGTCCGCGCTGGCTCGCAGGCACGGCGTCACCGTCCGGCTCCAGGCCAACATCTACGGCGGTGTCCAGGCCGTACTGGTCCTGCCGCAGGGGCTGCTGGGCGGGGACGACCAGGACGGTCCCGCACGGACGGCGACCGCCGGGACGTGGCAGGGAATCCCGGCTTCCGCGCCGGCGCCGGGCGCCCCCCCACTCACGCCCGTACCCGCACACGCCGTTCCCCGGGCCCACGCTCACATGGCCGGCGTCCACGGCAACGCACCGCTCCCGGTACGCGGTAGCCGGGAGGACCGGTCCGTCCCGGCCGCCGCCCACCCGGGCGTCAACCGCTCCACCGTGCCCGGTTTCCCCGCCGAACCGGTCCCCGCGCAACCGCAACCGCAACCGCAACCGCAACCGCAACCGCCCGCGGACGGATACACGAGCGGCGCGGTGAGCCGCCCCCGGCTGCCCAGGCGCCGCAGCCAGGAGAACCTGGTGCCCGAGCTCAGAGAAGCCCCCGCCGCACGCCGGGAGGACGAGTACCCCGCCCTCCACGACCCGGGTCTGATGGCGGCCTTCCAGCGGGGCATCGGCCTGGCGGAGGCCCAGGCGGACCCGCACCCCTTTCCACAACCGGACCAGGCACCGGACTGGGTGCCGGCCCCGGAACAGCAGCCGCAGCCGTACCACCCGCGGGAGGGCGGCGCGGGCTGACCGCTCCCGTCGTTCTCCCCACCCTTCCGACCCGCGGTACCCCAAGGAGTAGATGCACCATGGCGAGTGATGCGCCGACCGGCCGAGTGCCCGACCTCGACTGGCTGTTGAGCGGCCTGGTCCAGCGTGTTCCCTTCACGCGCAACGCGGTTCTGCTCTCCTCCGACGGCCTGGTCAAGTCGGTCCACGGCCTCGACAACGACAGCGCCGACCACATGGCCGCCCTCGCCTCCGGCCTGTACTCGCTCGGCCGCAGCGCGGGCGCCCGCTTCGGTGACGCCGGAGAGGTCCGCCAGATCGTCGTGGAGCTCGACTCCACCCTCCTCTTCGTCTCCACCGCCGGCTCCGGCACCTGTCTCGCGGTACTCGCGGGCCGCGAGGCGGACGCGGCGGTGCTGGGCTACGAGATGGCGATGCTCGTCAAGAGCGTCCGGCCGTACCTGGTGACACCGGCCAGGCAGAGGGCGGGCGCACAGAGCGCCACGGGATTCTGAGGGTGCCGCCCCCGCAGGACGGGCCGTGGCTCGACGACGCGGCCGGCCGGCTCGTCCGCCCGTACGCGGTGAGTGACGGCCGCACCCGCCCCACGACCGCCCTCGACCTGCTGTCCATGGTGCGGGCCACCGGGGCGGAGCCGCTGATGCACCTCGGTCCCGAGCATGCCCAGGCGCTCGGGCTGTGCGCACGTCCCACCTCGGTGGCGGAGATCGCGGCGTATCTGCGGCTTCCCGCGGTCATCACCAAGGTGCTGCTGTCCGACCTGGTCGGCTGCGGAGCGCTCACCACCCACGCGCCCCGCTTCGACGACCAGCCCACCGACCTATCCCTGCTGGAGGCAGTGCTCGATGGTCTACGACGACGGCTCTGACCTGTTTCCCACCGCACTCAAGATCCTCGTCGCGGGCGGGTTCGGGGTCGGCAAGACGACCTTTGTGGGAGCGGTCAGCGAGATCGCACCGCTGAGTACGGAAGAACTGCTCACCCGGATGAGCGTCGGGACCGACCGCCTGGAAGGTGTCGAGGACAAGGCCACGACGACCGTCGCCATGGACTTCGGCCGGCTGACTCTCGACGACCGGCACGTGCTGTACCTCTTCGGCACCCCCGGCCAGGAGCGCTTCTGGTTCATGTGGGACGAACTCTCCAAGGGCGCCCTCGGCGCCGTCGTGCTCGCCGACACCCGACGCCTCCAGGACTGCTTCGCTGCCCTCGACTTCTTCGAGCGGCGCGGCATCGAGTTCGTCGTGGCCGTCAACGAGTTCGACGGCGCCCACCGCTACGAACCGGAGGAAGTGCGGGCCGCGCTCGACCTCGATCACAAGACCCCCGTCGTGCTGTGCGACGCCCGTGTCGCCGGCTCGGGGATCAGCACGCTGGTCACCCTCGTCCGGCACCTCCTCACCCTCACCCCGGCCCCGCCGAGTTACGGAGCACCCGCATGACCCGCCACAGGATCGGCTCCCTGCTGCTTCCCCCCGCCGACCCCCAGGCGCCCGCCCGTGTGCAGCGACTCCACCAGCTCGGGCTGGGCGACCGGGCCGTGCCCGCGTTCGACGCGTTCGCCGACCGGCTCGCGGAGATGACCGGCGCGCCGTACTCCATGGTCAACTTCATCGACGAGAACCGGCAGTTCTTCGCCGGACTGCACACCCCGACCGGCACGCACAGCGGCACCGACCTGGGCGCGGTGGCCGCGACGAGCCGTATCGGCCGGTTCCTCGCCCGCGACCACGGCTACTGCCCGCATGTCGTCGCGCGGCGCAAGGCGCTCGTTCTGGAGGACGTCTGCGACTACCCGCGGTTCGCGGGCAACCCGGTCGTCGACGAGATCGGCATCCGGTCGTACATGGGTGCGCCCGTCATCGACCGTACGGACATCCTGCTCGGCACGGTCTGTGTCGTCGACACCGAGCCGCGCCGGTGGGGGCGGGCGGGACTGGAGACGATCAAGGCGATGGCCACGGAGCTGGCCGAACTGATCCGGCGCCGGGAGGACGGCGGGATCTGGCTCTGACACGGGCCCGCACACCGCACCCGTCGTGCGGTGTCGTCATACGTCCGCGACCGTTCCGTCGGGGAAGGACAGCCGGACCGATCCGGCCGAGACCTCGACCGTGACGGCCTCGCGCAGCGTCTGGGGGTGGACCGTGTCCCGGGACAGCGCGATCAGGGACACCTGGACGCTGTGCCCGCCCGGATGGGCGCCGAGCCGCAGAAACGGTGTCGCGGAGTGCGGACCGTACGCATTGGCCTGGACGTCGCGCGAGACCGCGGCCTCCTCCGCGTCCCAGCCGCACAGCGCGACGACCGTGCTGGTCAGGCCCTCGGCCGTACGGGCCAGGGCCCAGCCGGGGCCCGTCTCCGCCCAGGGGCGCTCGGACCCCGCCACCGCGTGGCCGCCCTCGCGCACGCCCGCTCCCTCCGGGGCCTCCACCCGGTGGACCCGTACCTCCCACGGCCCGTACAGCACGCTGGTCGTGTCGATACGGAACTCCCGCTCGTCGCCGGGAAGGTGCGCGACGTGCCAGGAGGAGGCGGTGCGTCCCGCGCAGTCGCCGGGGTTGATCCGGCGGCGGCGTGAAGGGGTGCCGTCGGGTGCGAGGAGCGCGAGGTGGTTGTCGACGGCGCGCGCCCAGGCGTGCGCGGCGGCGTCGGGCGCCGTCGCCGTGGAGTAGGCGAACTTCGCGTAGTGCGGATCGTCCTCGGCGTCGCCGGTGAGCGGATTGTGGTCGCTGCCGTGGTTGACGAGGCGCACGATGCCGTCGTGGCGGGTGCCGTGGAGCAGCCAGCCGGGGGCCGGAAGCGCGGTGTACTGGTCGGACTCCTCGACGGGGAGCGGCAGTTCGCGCGAGGTCCACGTGGGGTGGCCGACGGGCAGGAGAAGGCCGAGAAAGCCCTTGCTCGCCCAGTAGGGGGACGCCGGACCCGAGTAGGACTGGGTCGTGGGGAGGAAGGTGTCGTACCAGCCCAGGGGCAGCAGCCCCCGCTCGTCGGGGACGCCGCGCTCCGCGAAGTGCCGGAGCGCACCGGAGGCGAGGCGCCTGGTGAGGCCCGGCTCCAGCGGGGTGCAGTCGGCGAGCGCGCCCATCCATACGGGGGCGACGGATGCGAAGCGGTAGGTGAGGGAACGGCCCTGGTGGACGGGGGAGCCGTCGCCGCCGAAGAAGTGCGGGTAGGTGGCGAGGAACCGGGAGAGGCGGTCCCGGTAGACGGGGGTGCGGCCGCCGTCGTCGTCGCCTGCCATTCGGGACCACAGCAGCGGGTAGAGGTGCATCGCCCAGCCGATGTAGTAGTCGAAGTTCCGGCCGTCGCCGTCGGTGTACCAGCCGTCGCCGGCGTACCAGTCCTCGATACGATCCAGGCCGCCCTCGATGTCGGAGCGGCTGTGCGGCGCGCCGACGGAGGCCAGGAACTGCTCGGACACGACCTGGAAGAGCCGCCAGTTGTTGTCCCAGGTGCGGCCGCCGACGAAGCCGGAGAGCCAGTCGGCCACCCGCTCCTGGACACGGGTGTCGAGACGGTCCCAGATCCAGGGGCGGGTCTCGTGCAGGCCGACGGCGATCGAGGCGGCCTCGACCATCTGCTGGGAGCAGTCGGTGAGGCGCGGCCAGGCCTCTCCGGAGCCCGGGTCCGGGTCGGTGCCCGTTGTCAGACCCTGCGCGTACCTTTCGATCAGGCGCGGACCGACGTCACCGCCCGATCCGGCGATCCGGAAGGAGGCCAGCAGGAATGAGCGTGCGTAGCCTTCGAGGCCGTCCGAGACCACTCCCGACCAGCTGCCTCGTCCGGGGAGCCGGTACTGGGCGAAGCACGGTGTCGCGTACGGGACAAGGGAGGCCAGGAGGTGGTCGGCCATGGCTTCCCAGTGGGCGCGGGTCCATCCGGTGCGGGGGGACCGCAGGCCGTCGGTCGGGGGGAGTCGCAGGTAGGGGGCGGGCATCGCGGGGGCTCCTCGGAATGGGGAGTGGGCGGGGCGGGGTGCTTGCGGCGGGCTTGTTCCCCTGCTCGCCCCTTCCCGAACCCGGGGCAGGCGCCAGGCCCCCGGGCGCCCTTCGGGCGTGTCCTCAGTCGCCGGACAGGCTCCGATGGAGCCCCTCCGGCGACTGAGGACACGAAGCCGGGGCCGATCGGCAGGATCGCGCGGGCGCACTGCGCACGCAGCAGGGAGACGTACGCGGTCTCCCGGCCCGGCTTCCGGAAGGTGGAGGCCGGCATGACGAGCAGGCCCCGTTCGGCGGCCGCCCGCACGACTCCGCCGGCGATCGCGGCGAAGCAGGGGGCGCCGACGTCGTGGCGGGCGACTCCGACGGTGTTGTCGGGGCGTCGGCGAGCGCCTGGGCATGGGCGTCGGGGAGGCGGCCGAGCGCGTCGGCGGCGGCGCACGCGCACCCGCAGGTCTTCGCGGGCCCGGGTGGTGCCGTTGAGCGTTCGGAACGCCGTGGCCGGGGAGGCCCCCGCGCGGCGGGCGACGGCCTCCAGCGTCACCTGGGCCGGTGATTCCCGTGCACTCGACCCGATCCCGTGGGGGGCGGTGGCGGCAGGGTTCCGAAACTTCGGGACGGCCTATTGACCGTGCGTACGGCCGGTCACTAGCGTGGCGACACCTCGTCAGAAAGCGCTTTCTGAAAGTGTTTTCCGGTTCCTAGCCACCCAGCTCTTCGCAACTGCCTCCGTATTCCTGAGGAGTTCACCGTGAGCCAGCACGTCATGCCGGGAGCGCCGGGAGCGCCGGGAACGTCAACGACGGCGGCCGGGAAAACGGCGGGCGGAGCGGCCCCGGCCGACGGAGTCGCCGTGCGGGAGAAGCCGGGCGCCCGCGAACGGTTCCTCGGTGCGGCGGAGAAGAGCTGGCGCCCGGCCGCCCTCCTGATGGCCCTGCTCGCCGCCTGGTGGACGGTCGCCGCGGCCGAGCTGGTCGAGGCGTACCTCGTCCCCTCACCCGGCGCGACGCTCGACGTACTGACGCAGAAGACGGGTTACCTCACGCAGCACAGCTGGGTGACCATCTACGAGACACTGCTCGGTTTCCTGATCGCGGCCGTGGTCGGCGTGTTCGCGGCGGTGGTGATGGTCTACTCGTCGACGGTCGAGAGGACGCTCTACCCGGTCCTGCTCTTCGCCCAGGTCGTACCGAAGATCGCCATCGCGCCGCTGTTCGTCGTCTGGCTCGGATTCGGCATCGCGCCGAAGATCCTCATCGCCGTGCTGATCGCCTTCTTCCCCGTCGTGATCTCCATGGTGACCGGCCTCAAGGCGGTCGACCCCGAAATGCTGCAACTGTCGGCGACCATGGGGGCGAGCCCCTGGCAGACCTTCGTCAAGATCCGCTTCCCCGCCTCCCTCCCGCACCTCTTCTCCGGACTCAAGGTGGCCGTCACGCTCGCCGTGACCGGCGCCGTCGTCGGCGAGTTCGTCGGCGCCAACGAAGGGCTCGGCTACGTGATCCTCCAGGCCAACGGGAACCTCGACACCCCGATGCTCTTCGCCGGACTGCTCGTCATGTCACTGATCGGCGTCGTCCTCTTCGTCCTCGTCGAGATCGCCGAGAAGCTGCTGCTCCCGTGGCACGCGAGCCGCCGGGACGCGTCCGTCACCACCACGTACTGACCGCGTACCGACGCGTACTCATCGCGTACTGACTCCGAGAGGGCCGGCCCCATGCATGCGCGCAGACTTCTGATCGGACTCGTACCTCTGATGCTGGTCGCCACGGCCGCCTGCGGCGAGGACGGCTCCGCCACCAGCACGAGCGACTCCGGCAAGAAGCTCGACAAGGTCACGCTGACGCTCAACTGGTACCCGTACGGCGAACACGCCCCCTTCTACTACGGCAAGCAGAAGAAGGTCTTCGAGAAGCACGGCATCGACCTGACGATCAGGGCCGGTCAGGGATCGCAGAAGACCGTCCAGGCGACGGCCGCAGGCCAGACCGACTTCGGCTGGGCCGACACCCCCGCCCTGCTCGCCGGAGTCGACCAGGGCGTGAAGGTCAAGAGCCTCGGCGTCTTCCTCCAGACCACGCCCGCGTCCGTGCAGTTCTTCGACGCGCAGGGCATCGAGACGCCCGCGGACCTCAAGGGCAGGACGATCGCGGGCACGGCGGGCGACGCCCTCTCCAAGACCTTCCCGATCTTCCTCGAGAAGAACGGCCTGGCGGAGTCCGACGTCAAGGTCCAGAACACCGACCCGGCGGGCAAGATCGCCGCGGTGATCTCCGGCAAGACCGACGCGCTGCTCGGCTACGCGAGCGACCAGGGCCCGGCCATGCGGAACAAGGCGAAGAAGGACGTCGGTTACCTGCGCTTCTCCGAGCACGGCCTGAACTTCTACTCCAACGGCCTGATCGCCGGACCGAAGAGTCTGGCCGGCCCCAGGGCGGACGTCGCCAAGCGCATGGTCCAGGCCGTCAGCGAATCCTGGGCGGAGGCCGAGAAGGCGCCCGGGCCTGCGATCGCCTCGATGGACGGGGCATCGGAGCAACTCCCGCCCGAGGACGTGCTGTCGGAGCAGTTCAGGACGACGCTGACGCTGCTACACACCGACGCGACCGAGGGCAAGGCGCCCGGCGTCAACACCGAGGCCGACTGGAAGCAGACCGTCGACGTCTTCGCCGAGGCCGGGATGGTCAGGAGCCCGAAGGACGTGTCGGAGTACTGGGACGCCGGTACGGCGCCGAAGGGATGACGATGGCCAGGAACGCAACGCTCCGCGCGGCGACGTCCGCGGCGGTCGGCATCGACGACGTGGCCGTCCGCTTCCGCACGAAGAACAGGGACGTCACCGCGCTGCGCGACGTCTGCCTCGACGTCGCGACGGGCGAGTTCGTGGCGATCGTCGGCCCTTCGGGCTGCGGCAAGTCGACGCTCCTCAAGCTGGTCGCCGGCCTGCTGAAGCCGTCCTCGGGCCAGGTCCGGCTCCGCGACGAGCAGGTGAAGGAGCCGCGCCACGACATCGGTTACGTCTTCCAGCGCGCCGCACTCCTGGAGTGGCGCTCGGCCCGGCGCAACATCCTCCTCCAGGCCGAGATGCGCAGGATGCCGGCCGCGCGGGCCCGTGAGCGCGCCGCCGAACTGATCGCGATGACCGGGCTCGGCGGCTTCGAGGACGCCTACCCGCACGAGCTGTCCGGCGGCATGCAGCAGCGGGTCGCACTGTGCCGTGCGCTGCTGCACGAGCCGCCCGTACTGCTCATGGACGAGCCGTTCGGCGCGCTGGACGCGCTCACCCGCGAGCAGATGAACATGGAGCTCAACCGCATCTGGCGCGAGACCGGCACCACCGTCCTGCTCGTCACCCACTCCATCTCGGAAGCGGTCTACCTCGCGGACCGGGTGGTGGTGATGAGCCCCAGGCCCGGCACGATCACGGAGATCGTCGAGGTCGGGATGGGCGCGGAGCGGGACTACGCGCAGACCATGGGGCGGCCCGAGTTCCGGGACGCCACGACGCACATCCGGGAGCTCCTGGGAACGGCCGCCGCGGGCGACTGACGCACCGGCCGGATCCGGCGCCCACCCCGGTGCGAAGGCGTCCTGCGGCGTGTCCGCCCGGACGGTGAGGAGCGTCGCGCCGTCATGCCCCATGCCCGCGAACCGGCCCGCGACTCGCGGACCGGCCGCGCCGTGCACCTGCGCCACGTGAGCGCGGCCGGAGCCGGGGCCGCTTCGGCGTCCGCCTCCCGGCCGTCCTCGGGGCACTCGGCATACTCGATGTACCCGGCCTCCAGCCGGCGACGGCCGCGTCGGACTCCGCCCAGTCGGCCGTCTGCCGTACGGCCGGCCCCGCGGAGGCATCCGCCGTCGCTCCGGCGAGCACCCGCAGGACCGCGCCCGTCGCCGGCCCCGGACGCACCTGAACGTCCGGGGCCGACGGCCGCCCTCGGTGCCGCAGCCCCGGCCGCGTACTCAGTACCGCAGCCGGGACAGATACCCGTAGCTGTTCAGCGCGGTCGCGAAGGGGTCGGCCGGTGCGTCGTGCTCCACCAGCCACTGCTTCACGCCGCCCCGTCGCGCCCTGTCGAACATCGCCGGGAAGTCGAGCACCCCGGAGCCCACGTCCGCGAAGTCCCCGTCCGGCGCCATGTCCTTGACGTGCAGGGCGGGGAAGCGCCGCGGGTGTTCGACGAAGAGCCGCGCCGGGTCGGCGCCGCCCCTGGCCGCCCAGTACACGTCCAGCTCGAAGCCCACCAGCTCCGGATCGGTCTCGGTGAGCAGGATGTCGTAGAGGTTCTCGCCTCCGCTGACCACATGGTCGCCGCCGTGGTTGTGGAAGAGCACCTTCAGGCCCTTCTCACGGGCCGCGAGCCCCGCCTTGTTGAACTGCCGTGCGGCTTCCCGGAAGCCGGCCGGGCTGTGCATCGCACCCGGCAGGCTCGGCACGACGATCCACTTCCCGCCGAGCGTGACGACATCGTCGACGGCCTGCGGCAGGCCGCTGCCCGAAACGGTGGTGTACGCGACGTGTTCGAGCACCGCCCTGAGCCGGGCCCCGTCGAGCATCCGCCGGATGTCCGCCGCGCTGTTCCCGTGTCTGCCGCTGACCCCGACGGTCGCGTAGCCCATCTCCGCGAGGCGGGCGAGCGTCCCCCTGAAGTCCTTCGCCAGGGGGGTGCGCATGGTGTAGAGGTGCATCCCGATGCCGGACGGCGGGATGCGCCGCCGCGGACCGACGGCCTCCGCCGCCTCCGCCGCCACCGTGCCGCCCGCCATCCCGGCCGCCGCGGCGATCCCGACGGCCGTACCGAGGAACGAGCGCCGTGTGCTGCTGTTCATGTCCGGCCCACCTCAACTCACGTCGATCCGGACTGCTCCGGAAGTCGTGTCACCCTTGTCGTCGGTGACGGTCAGATGCGCGGTGTACGTCCCCTTCCTGGCGTACGTGTGCTCCGCCGCGGGGCCCTCCGTGCCCGGCGCGGGCTTCGCGTTGTCGCCGAAGTCCCAGTGGTACGAGGCGATGGTGCGGCCCGGCAGCGGCTTCACCTCGCCGGTGAGCTTCACCGCCAGCGGTGCGCCGCCCCCGGCCGGAACCGCGGTCACGGAGACCTTCGTGCCCGGCTTCCCCTCGACGCCGCGGCCGTTGAAGTGCAGCCAGTCGACGGCGAAGAGGTCCGGCTTGTCCGCCGACCACTGCGGGTTGGTGAACACGGCGTACAGCTTCATCGTGCCGCCCGGGGACGGGTCCGCCAGTTCGGCGGTCGGCGAGACGACGTTGCCCCAGCCGCCCGTGTTCGCCACGCTCACCTTTCCGAGCAGCGGACCGGCCGGCGATCCCGTGCGGAACTCGATGTCACCGCCGATGCCGCCGGACGCCGCGCCGACCGTCACCGAGTCGATGCCCTTGAGGTGCACCGGGTCGAAGGAGATCCAGTCGCCGTCCTCGATCTCGGTCAGCCGCTTCCCGCCCGAGGCGTCCGCACGGCTCGCGACCACGGCGCCGTCGTGAGCGCCGCCCGTCGCCGTGAAGTGCTCGGCCTCGCGCAGCGCCGGGCGCAGCGTCAGCGACGCGGAGCCGGTGAGGGCCGGGACGCCGTCCGGGCCGCCCTTGTCCTCGTACTGCGCGGTGATCCCGTAGTACAGGTTCTGGCCGGGGCCGTGACTGTCCCCGGCATCGGTCACGATCTCACCCGTACACCCGGTGTAATTGTCCAGTGGATGCAGATGGCTGTCGTGGCCGAGCTGGGACTGGACGACCACCCGCGAGCAGTCGACGGGCCGCCCGTCCTCCCGGTCCTTGACCTTGACGGTGAAGGGGATGGTGTCGCCGAAGCTGAACATCCCGCCGTCCGGCGGCTGCTGGAGGGTCACTTCCGGCCGGCTGTTCCCGACGGTGATCTCCTGCACGGCGAGTCCCGTCAGGCCCTTGGGCGCACCGACCGTGAGGCGGGCGGTGAAGCGGCCCTTGGTCCGGTAGGTGTGGGTGGGGTTCGCCTCCGTGGAATCCGTCGTGCCGTTCCCGTCGAAGTCCCAGGCGTACGTCACGGGTTCACCGCCCTCCAGCCCCGACCCGGCGCTGGAGAACTCCACGGTCAGCGGCGCGGGACCGCTGTCCGGACTCGCGGTCGCCCTGGCGGCGGGCAGCTGCCCGTCGGCGACGTAGTCGATGCGGTAGATGCCCGCACCGTCGTTGCTGCCACCGCGTCCCGTGCCGCTGCCGAGGCCGAAGTCGATGACGTACATCGCTCCGTCGGGCCCGAAGTCGGCGTCGAAGGGCTGGTTCCACTTCATGTCGCCGAAGACGGGGTTGATCGACTGGAGATCGCCCGCCCTGACGGGCGCGAAGCGGGGGTCGGTGAAAGTCTGGTCCTCCTCCTGCACGGAGAAGGTCTTGAACCACTGCCGGGTCAGCTCGTAGGTGAACCACTTCCCCTCGAAGTACTCGGGGAACTTCGTCGGATACGGGTTGGCCTCGTCGTAGTCGTAGACCGGACCGCTCATCGGCCCGCCGCCCCCGGTGCCGACCTCGGGGAACTCGGGCGACGCCGAGTACGCGTACCAGACCGAGGCGGGCTGGGCGGGCGGCAGCTCACGCAGTCCGGTGTTGTTCGGGGAATCGTTGACCAGCGATCCGCAGTCGAACTTCCCGCCCGAGGTCTTCGTGGCGAAGTCGTAGTCGTGGAAAGGGGTGTTGTCGCCGATGCAGTACGGCCAGCCGAAGTTGCCCGCCTTCGTGATGCGGGTGTACTCCACGGTCCCCTCGGGACCGCGGTCGGCCTTCGCCTGGCGGGCGTCCGGCCCGTAGTCGGCGACCATCAGCGCACCGCTCCGCGGGTCGGTGGTGATCCGGAACGGATTGCGCATGCCCATCGCGTAGATCTCGGGCCGCGTCTTCTCCGTCCCCGGCGCGAAGAGGTTCCCGGCCGGGACGGTGTACGTGCCGTCGTCCCGCGGGGTGATGCGCAGCACCTTGCCGCGCAGGTCGTTCGTGTTGCCCGAGGTGCCCTGCGCGTCCCAGGCGCGGCGCCCCTCGCGCTCGTCGATCGGTGCGAAGCCGTCGGACGCGAACGGGTCGGTGTTGTCACCGGTGGCGACGTACAGGCTGCCCGACGTGTCGAAGGCGATCGACCCGGCCATGTGGGAGTTGGCCCGGCCCTCGCCGCGCAGCGTGGGGATGGTCAGCAGCCGCTTCTCGGAGGCGGGGTCGACCGTGGTGCCGCCCCCCGTACCGCTCACGGTGAAGCGGGACAGGTTGAGCCGTTTCTCGGTCTTGTCGGAGTGCAGCAGGTACAGCCACCTGTTCTTCTCGAACCCCGGGTCGAGGGCGAGCCCGAGCAGACCGTCGGACTGGCTCGTCATCTCCGGTGTGTACGCGAAGTCCAGCGCGGTCGAGACCCTGAGCGTCGTCTGGTCGATGACCTTCAGCTTGCCGGTGCGCTGGATGAAGAAGACCCGCCGGTCGGGCGCGACGGCCAGTTCGAACGGGTCGGCCAGGTCGTTCGTGGCCAGCGCGGTGCGCTGGAAGGAGCCGGTCTTCGTCGCCGTGCAGTCGCCCGGCTTGCTGCCCGCGGCCCACTGGATGCCGCCGAGGACGTGCTGGAGGAAGTCCTCCTCCTGGAACGCCGCCTTGTCGTGGCCGCCCGCGGTGAACCAGGACCTTCCGCCGTCGTAGTTCTGGCACCAGGACCACGGGTGGTCGACGCCTTCGTCCAGGCCGGCGATGCCGTCGCGCACCTTGATCTGTGCGAGGGTGTGCACCTTCCCGGTCGGATTGGTGCGCCAGTTGTACCACTCCTCCGTACGCTCCCAGAGCTCCGGCAGCCCCTTGGTGGACGGGTGCGCCCGGTCCAGGACCTTCACCCGCCCCGTCTGTACGGCGGGGTGCTTGTCGAAGATCGCGCCGACCAGGCCCTCGTACCAGCCCCAGTCGCGCTCACTGGCCGACGCGGCGTGCAGACCGACCCAGCCGCCCCCGGAGCGTACGAACTTCTGCAGGGCTGCCCGCTGCCCGGCGTCCAGCAGGTCGCCCTTCTCCGGAGTGGAGTTGGTGTTGTTGAAGACGATCGCCTGGAAGCGGGCGAGGTTGGTGTCGGTGAAGGCGGCGGCGTCCTCGGTGGCCTCGACCTCGAAACCGTTCTCACGGCCGAGCTTCTCGACCGCCTCGATCCCCGCCGGAATCGAGTCGTGGGCGAAATTCGTGACCTTGGAGAAGACCAGAACGCGGAAAGGCGCTGCCTCGGCGCGGGGAGGCGAGGCCATCCCGAGTCCCAGGATCAGTGCCAGCAGGGCTCCGACGGCGGTGAAGGACAGAAGGAATCTTCGCGCGGGACGACTCATGGGCGCTCCCGGTGCTGGTGAGGCGGCTAACGGGGCTAGAAAGCGCTTTCTGGAGTGCGTCGCTCAGAGTAGGTTCCCGCCCACGAAGGGGTCAATGGGTCGGCAGGAGCCTGGTGTGAGGCGTCCGGCCCTGGGGAGAGTCAGCCTCAGCACACTCAGCACCCGGAACCACAGACACCAGGAGGCGTGCCCGATGAGCACTCCGCACCGCACGGGAACGGCGACCGCCGCCGACGGCACACAGATCGCCGCGTACATCTGGCTTCCGGACAGCGGGCGGCCCCGCGCCCTCGTCCAGATCGCCCACGGCGCGGCCGAGCACGCCCTGCGCTACGACCGGTTCGCACAGCACCTGGTCTCCCACGGCTACGGCGTGATCGCCTCCGACCACCGCGGCCACGGCGCGACCGCCGCCACCACCGGCGGCTACGGCGTGGCCGGAGAGAACGGCTGGCGCGCGATGGTCGACGACCTCAAGGCGGTCGGCGACCAGGCCAGGGCGCTGCACCCGGGCCTGCCCGTCGTGCTGCTCGGCCACAGCCTCGGCTCGATGCTGGCCCGCGACTACGCCCAGGAGTACCCGGACGGCCTGGCCGGCATCATCCTGTCCGGCACTTTCCGTACGCTTCCGGGGGCCGAACTCCAGGAGTCGATCGCCGGCCTGGAGGCGGAGGTCGCGGAGCGCGGCCGCACGGCCCTCTCCTCGTACATCCCCACCCTCTTCTCCTCCTTCAACGACCCGTATCCGCGCCGCACGGGCTTCGAGTGGCTCTCCCGCGACGAGGCCGAGGTCGACGTGTACGCGGCGGACGAGCGCTGCGGCTTCGCCTTCAGCGCGGGCCTCGCCCTGGACTGGGTGCGCGCGATCCGCAAGATCAACGACCCGCGCAGTCTCGCCCGCGTCCCCGCCGACCTGCCCGTCCACATCGCCGTGGGCACGGAGGACCCCTGCAACCAGAAGATGACCCTCGTGTACGAGCTCCTGGAGGACTTCCGCTACCTCGGCACCGAGGACCTCGCCTGGAAGGGGTACGAGGGCGCCCGCCACGAGATCCTCAACGAGACCAACCGGGACGAGGTCCAGGACGACCTGACCGCCTGGCTCGACAAGCGCGTCTGACGTGCGCCTCGCTTCGCCTCCCCCGCGGGGCGCGAAATGGGGTTCGTGATCACCGGTCGAAGTGCGGTATTGTTCTCAAGCACGTTCAGCCAGGGGAAACTCCAGGCCAGACGGGCATCGGGACGTGGCGCAGCTTGGTAGCGCACTTGACTGGGGGTCAAGGGGTCGCAGGTTCAAATCCTGTCGTCCCGACTCGAAAGAGTCGCAGGTCAGGGCCGGTTTCAGAGGAATCTGAAACCGGCCCTTGATCGTTTTTGGGGACCGGTTGGGACCAACCCGTCTTGACCGTGCCGGTGGGTGACCATGATGGGGCTCGGCGGGAACCGGGGTGCGCGGAGCGCGCTGAGGTGAGCCGAGAGGGCGGCGCCGGCGGCGGTGATCTTGTGCACGTCGGGGTACAGGTGACGCTGCGTGGTGGCCGGAGAGCCGTGCCCGGCGATCTTGTGTGGGACGTGCCCCTGGACCCGGCGTCGGCGAACCATGTGAGTCCTGTGTGCCGCAGGCCGTGGCGGCGAAGGTGCTCGTAGCCGAGTTTCGTGACGACGCCGTCCCAGTGGGTCGCGTCGCGCAGGACCGCGGTGGAGATGCGGTCGCCCCGGGGTCCGGTGAACACGCGCGCGTCGGGACCGGGGCCGGCGGCCGGGATGCGCTGCGCGACGAGGGGTGGATCCCCATCGATGACGGGGACCTGGCGGGCTCGCTTGCCCCTTCGTCCCCTTGTCGGTGAGGCGCCGGGAGCGGGGGTGGTCTGGCGCCGGACGGTCCAGATCCAGTTGGTGGTGTTGATGTCTTGCGCGCGCAGCCATCGCTTTGGTCACCCGGCTCCCGCTCCTGCCTGCGAGAACGCGCTGAGAGATCTTTTATCAAGATCAGTCACCATATGCGGACCTTGCCTTCTGCCCTGCTTTCAGAGCTTTCATCCCATCGGAGGTGAATGAGTCCCTTCGTGCGCTGGTGGGCCCGTAGCGTGATGCGGTGGGCCAGCAGGTAATCCTTTACTGCTTGTTGAGGCTGGTGTGGTTCCGCCAGCCCTGTCGGCCGGCGGTGAAGGAGACCTTGCGGCTGTCGATCGTGCCCTCGTATTTCTGGCCCGTTGTCAGGAGGCTTTTGTCGAGCACGCCCTTGGAGTCCTTGATGGCGGGGATGGTGACGGCCTTCGCGTGAGTGAGGTCGGTCTGCTGGAAGCTCTGAGGTTGGGTGGTGGTGATGACTTCGTCCCAGTTCTTGGGGGCGGCGAACTGATGGGCGAAGTGGACCTCGTCTCCCTCACCGAAGGCCGGGCAGGTGAGGTAGTCGGGGTAGGTGGTGGCGGCGAGCGACTGGTAGTGCGCGACGTCCTCCGCGCGGCAGGTCGCGGTGGTCGCGGCGAGGAGGGTGGTGAAGGTGCGGTTGCCGTTGGTGTAGACATTTACCCGTTCGAGCTCGACGGGCAGGGAGGTGCGGGTGCCGTCGACGATTTCCTTGAGCGGCCAGTGGCCCTCGGAGAACAGCGAGTAGTGCACCCGCTCGTTCCGGTGGGCTTCGAGGTCCTTGAGTTACTGCTCTCGCAGTTTCGCGTCCAGGCCGAACTTGGCGATCATCTGGAAGGCGAAACCGTCTTCTCGCCGATGAGCAGGAAACGGTGGCCGTGCCGGTCCTTGCCGGATCCGGTGTGGGTCTGGGACGTGGTGGTCATGCCGGTACTCCTTGGAGGGGTTGCTTGTTCGGACGGTCGGTCAGGCGGCCGACCGGGTGGCGGCGGGCCCAGAAGGGGTGGCCGGCCCAGCGGGTCTCCTGCCGGTAGGCGATGCGGTGGTTGTGCAGGTAGGCGGCGTCCACCTGCTGCCCGTACCGGGTGAGGGTGGCGGGGTCGCCGCGCAGGTGGGCGTCGAGCGCCTGGGCGGCGGCCAGTCCTGTGGTGAGGGCGGTCAGGATGCCCTGGGAGGACAGGGGGTCGAAGGCGGCAGCGGCGTCCCCGGCTGCGATCCACCCGTCGCCCCACGCCCGATCCAGCCGCGCACTGTGGGCCGGGGCCCGGCGCGGTGCTCCTGCGGCCGGTGGGTGCGACAGGATCCGGTCGGCTGGTGTGCAGCACACCACCGGTAAGGGATCCGCCCACAGCCACACCCTGTGCGGACGGCTTGCTCCGACAGCGCCATGACCGAAGAAACTGTTGTGATCATGTGGAGGACAGCAGTTTCCGAGTGCACACGCGTGGCAGGTCTGCCAGGCGGCACGGTGTAGCGGCTTCGTCCACCGATTGGCTTCGTTCATCTTCAGCAGCAGCGTTTGCCGGCGAGTTTCAGCGGCATTTAATGATCAACTTGCTCGTAGATGTTCAGGAGAAAATGACGGCACTGCTGGGAGAGATCGCGTGTCGTCTCACTCACGTCAAGACGACGCATCCCCGTCGCTCGAGTTCGGTCAGCAGCGGCAGGGAAGGATCGATGTCGTTCCATCGCAGATCGAGCTTCTCCAGCGATGGGAGCAGTGTGAGCCAGCCCGGCAAGTGGCTGAGGCGGTTGCTTCGCAGGTCGATCTGGCGCAGCCGCGGCAGGCCGGCCAGTGACGGCGGCAGCTCCGCCACGGAGTTCTCGCGCAGGTCCAGGTGACGAAGTTCGTGCAGTTCGGCTGTCGACGGCGGCAAGTGCTCGATCGTGTTTCCCCGGAGCCAGAGCTCACGCAGGTTGCGGAGCCGGCCGATGGAGTCGGGCAACGTGGTCAGCTGGTTGTGCTGTGCCCTGAACTCGATGAGGCTGGTCATCCTCCCGATGGCCTCGGGGAGGGTCGTGAGGGAGTTCTCGCCGATGTTGAGGTATCGCAGCCTGGCCAGCTTTCCCACGGCCTCCGGAATCCGTGACAGCTGGTTGTCGTGCAAGTAGAGGCAGTCGCTGAGCTCCGTCAGCCTGCCCAGCTCGTCGGGAATCGACGTGAGCGTGTTGTGGCCCAGGTCCAGGGTCCTCAGCCGGTGCAGTCGTTCGATCTCCGGTGGGAGGGCCGTGAGCCCGTTGTCGGCAAGGATCAGCACGCGGAGTTCGGTCTGTTGCCAGACCGAGTCGGGTACTTCTCCGAGTTCTTGACGCCATAGGTTCAGTGCGTGCCTCACGGCCTTCTCACCCTCGTCAGTGGTCCTGGGCCTTGATTCTCACCCGGGGCATCGGGACGGGCGGCGAATTCGGAACGGGATCAGCCGACCTCGGCATGTTCAGTGCGTGCGCGCGTGTCGGCGAGTCGGTAGGAGTCGGTGCCGGTCTCGACGATCGTGCCGTTGAAGGTGAGGCGGTCAACGATGGCCGCGCAGAGGCATGGGCCGGTGAAGGCCTTGGTCCAGCCGCCAAACGACAGTGAGGATGGGTGATGGCACCATCCGACGGTCTGACTCTCCAAACGACAGTGCTGTCAAAACTCGTGAACATCACCCGACCGTGAATCTGGGTGCCTCCCAAACCCGCGAACAGCCGACGGCACTACTGGTGAATAGAGCCAACCGATTGTCTGGACACGTGTGGGGGCGTGTCTCTGGACGTGGGCGTTCCCGTCCGGTGACTACCGGTACGGCAGTGCGGTGGCGCCACCGCCTGCAGAGAGAAGGTCTTCGCCTGGCTGATCCGTTACAACATCCGCCGTCGGCACTCCGCCAACGAACACCTCGGCTCGACGAATACGAACGCCGACCCCGCAGCGTTGAATTCACGCTCGTCGCGTAATCAATAACCGTGTGCCCACCTGCACGGGGAAATTTCAGCGGCCCGGGGGTCGGGGTCAGTGGCGAGGGGCTGCGGAACTGGGTCAGGCAGGACACGATCGACCGCGGACAGGGGGTGCCGGCGAGCTCACGAGCGCGGAGCGGGAGGAGTTGCGTCGGCTGCGGCGACAGAACCGTGAGCAGGCCGAGACGATCGAGGTGCTGTGAAAAGCGGCGGTCTTCTTCGCGAAGGAGAGCGGTCGATGAACGCCGTGTATGCGTTCATCGAGGCGGGGAAGACCACCCACCCAGTCGCTCTGTTGTGCCGGCTGCTGAAGGTGGCCCGCTCCTCCTTCTACGGCTGGATGGCCGGCGAGCAGGCCCGCGCCGCCCGCCGCCGGGAGTTCCTTCGCGCTGCTGAAAGCGGGGACCGGCGCCCGCCGCCGGCCCGGCCGGACCACTGCCCGCGCTGAGATCTTCACCTTCATCGAAACCTTCTATCACCGCAAGCGGCTACGGAGGCATCGACTCTGGGGCCATCTCATCCCGCTGGAGACCCGGCAGCGGCACGAGCCAGAACACGGCCTCGCGGCGTAAGCGTCGAGTGTCCAGCATCACGGGGAGACTTCGACACTCAAGTACTGATTACACATACCCTGACGGCCTCCACCGCTCATGAGGAATTTCGCTCCGATCGCGGTGGAGGACAACGTCGGCCAGGTGGCTGTTTGTTCGGTTCGGCGCGGTTCCCTGCCGCCAAGCCGAGCGAGGTGCCAGCACATAGTGGCTGTAACCGTCGCATCGCGGAGTTCGACTCGCTGGTATCCGACGCTGTGCCCGGCGTCAACGGTGGTGTGGATGAAGCCCACCTCCCGCGCTCCGCCGGTCTTCGGGCCGGCCGAGACCAGGGCCGGGTCAGGGGTGCGACGCCGTGGTATCGGTGACGCCGATGCCCTGGCCGTAGCGGAACAGGCGGGTTGGGTCGTAGTGGCGCTTGACGTCGAGGAGACGTTTGTAGTTGGCGCCGTAGTAGGCGTGCTGCCAGTCGCGCAGGTCGGGGTCGGGGAAGTTGACGTATGCGGCGGAGGTCTCCAGCCTGCCTCGCAGGGTGTGGTGCATGGTCCGCAGTTGAGCGAGAAGGCGGCCGACGGTCTGCTGGGGGGTGTCGGCGTGCCAGTGACTGCCGACATCGATGACGAACGTCCCCTGACGGTGCGGGTAGGCGGTGTCGCCAGGCGCGGGCTGGGCGCTGGAGCCGCCCATCGCGAACAGCGTGACGTAGCCGGCGTTGCCCTTCTGCCCGGGCTGCCAGTCTTCGATCCAGCCGATGATGTCCTCGACGGCGGGTCGGCCGATGCGGTCGTCCGGCACCAGTGACTTGGAGGCGCTGGCCGCAGGCCGACCGGGGAGTTCCATCAAGTAGTCCTGGGCGTCCCAGAAGTGCCTCTCCTGCACGAATGCCTTCTGCGGACGCAGAGCCAGTACGGGCGCGAGCGCCCGGCGCAGCCCGTCCTCGTCACCCAGGCGCTGGCCCAGCAGCCACAGCGTGCCACCCCTGCCGATGCCTTCGTTCTTGAAGCCGATACGCACGTCGAAAGCGTTGTGTTCGTCTGCGGCCAGGGCATCCTGTACGGCGTCCATCACCTCGCCCCCCCGCCGGGCGGGAAAGACCAGGTCGAACACGGTGGCGCGCTGGGCGGATACATCGACAGCCTCGAAGGTGAAACCGGTGTTGATGCCGAAGTTCCCGCCGGCCCCACCCCGGCAGGCCCAGAACAGATCCGCGTTCTCCCGCTCGCTGGCCCGCACCAGGGATCCGTCGGCCAGCACCAGGCGGGTCTCCACCAGCCGGTCACACGTCAGGCCCCACTTGCGGTCGTTGAAACCCAAGCCGCCGCCCAGGGCCAGCCCGGCCACTCCCACACCGGGGCAACGGCCGCCGGGGAAGTACAGATTCGCCGCTCTCGCCTCATAGACGTCGGAGTTGGTGGCCCCTCCGCCCAGGACCAGCCGGCGGCCGCCGGGTACCACACTGCGCATGCGGCGCAGGCTGATCAACAGCCCCGTGGTGGTCGAGTAGCCGGCGTAGTTGTGGCCACCCGAACGGATGGCGAACGGCATCCCGTGATCGGCCGCCCAGCCCACAGCCGCTCGCACGTCCTTCTCCGTGGCGCACGCCACGATGCCCGCCGGCCGCACCGCCGCGTAGCGCCGGTTGTCCGGCAGCACCAACTTCTCATACGCGTCGCCGCCCGGCCGGTAGGGCCCCGCTCCGCTGCTCAGCGCCCGTTCGAGCTCTCGCCACGCCGAGGCCGGCAGGCTGCCTCCCCCGGTGGGCTCGGGCCGCGCAGACGTGGCCCGAGCAACACCCTCGGTCATCCAGCCTGCACCGGCCAGGCCCACGGCCTGCGCTCCGCGCCACAGGACCTTTCGCCGAGTGACCACCATTGCGTCCTCCGAACCTCTCGTCCCGAACACACGCCCGGCATGGATTCGCCGAACCGGCGCCGGGCTGCCCGCCTCATCGTGCCGATCACCGGGAAGAACCCGGCACGCCACGCCGCCAGCCGACAGTTAGTCGTACTGACCCGCGGCTCGCAGGCGGAACAGGGCCAGGGACACGCGGCCGCCCTCACCGCCACCCGCCCCGGACGCACAGCCGAGCCGCCGCCCAGGGGGCAACGGCGACACGGATCCGGGCAACCTCCTCCCGCCCTACGCCTTGGGGCGACACCTGCTCCCGGGCATTGCGGCCCGACGGCGGAGTGAGGGGCCGTTGGCCCGCGGCCGCATCCGGCCGCGGCCCCTTTCCGCCGCACTCCGGTCGCCACCGCGGTGAGCCGGGCGCCCATGTCCGTACGAAAGGTCACGGAAGGTTCCGTACGGGCTGATGCCGGACCGGAACAGGGTGGTCGGCCCGGGCGGAGCGCCGTCCGGGAGGTGCGGGCGGAGGCTGCCGATGTTCTTCGGCCTCGGGAGCAGGATCATTCGGCCGCGACAGGAATGCCGTCCGTCGTGCTGTCCGCCGCGACGCGGACCGGCAGGTGGTAGACGGCGAAGGCACGGCCGATCACCGGCTGGGCGACATTGCGCACACGCACCCCGCCGCTGGTCATCCCGTGTTCGGTGCCCAGGTGCGCGTGGCCGTGCACCGCGAGGTCGGCCCCGGACTCGTCCACCGCCTCGGCCAGCAGGTAGCTGCCCAGAAAGGGGAAGATCTCCGGCGGCTCGCCCGCCAGGGTGTCCGGGACGGGAGCGAAGTGCGTCAACGCGATGCGTACGGCGCAACCTCGCTCCTTCAGCTCGTCCAGGGAGCGGCGCAGTCCCTCCGCACACCGCCGGGTGTACCGGATGAACTCCTTCATCTCCGGTTCGCCGAACTCGCCGCCGCTGCGGCCGGCGAATCCGCCGCCGAAGCCCTTGGTCCCGGCGACGCCGACCAGCACCCCGCCGATGTCCAGCACGGTGCCCCGGCCCTCCAGAACGGTCACGCCCGCCTCGTCGAGCACCGCGGTCACCTCGGCCTGCTGGTCACTGTGGTAGTCGTGGTTGCCCAGGACGGCCACCACGGGCACACCGAGCCCGGCCACCTCCTGGGCGACCACGGCCGCCTCCCCGGCCGTGCCGTGCCGCGTCAGGTCTCCGGCGAGCAGCAGAAGGTCCGCGCGGTCGCTCACGGTTTCGAACGCGGGCCGGAGCACCCCCGCGCTGTCCGGCCCCAGATGGATGTCGCCGACGGCCGCGATCCGGATCACGCGAGCTCCTCGGGGCGGTCGGGGGCGGTGGCGGAGACCACGACCAGGTCCTCGTGCAGCGGAAGCCCGGCCAGCTCGTCCTCGGCCATACGGAGGATCTCGTCCCGGCAGGCGGTGCTGGAGACGGTGCCGGCGATCAGGACACTGTTTCCGCGCAGCTCGATCCGTACGCCCATTTCGGCGAAATCGCCGCCGGCCAGATGCTCCCGCAGGTGGGCGATGCGGTACTCGGCGGCGCATGTGTCGTTCACGGTGCTGCCTCCCGTGGTTCGATGACGTCCAGACGTTCGAGAAGGTAGAGAAACGCGTCCGGCATCGGTGAGTCCTGGTGCTCGCGGCGCAGGCGGCTCCAGTCGATCCTCTCCCGCAGCGTCCGGGCGATGGGGAGTACGGCCCCGAAGTCGCAGTGGTGCTCCGAGAAGGCATCGAGCTGGCTGCCCATGAGGTCGGTGGGCGACAGCACCGGCATGTGCACCGAGTCCACCGGAAGGATCTGGGCCCGGCTCAGCAGTTCTCTGGTCACCGGCTGCCGGGCCAGTTCGAAGATCAGGTCGATCTCCTCGCCGTGACTCCGTGCTTTGATCAGCCAGTCCTCCGGCGGGACACGCACCTCGATCCCGGCGGCCTCGAGAGACGCGGTCACGGCTTCCGCGTCCTCACGCAGGATGCAGAAGTCGGCGTCGTGCTGGAGGCTGGCCGGCACGCCGTGCGCGTAGGCGGCGACGCTCCCGACCAGGGCGAACGGGTACCCACCGCTCTTGAGCCTGGCAGCCACGTGCTTGGTGGCCTCCAGGATGGCCTGTGTGCGGTCCGGCGGCAGCGGCCGGGCACCGCCGTGCGGCCAGGTACCGCCGTGCGCCCCGGCGGGGCCGCTGTCCGCAGGGCTTCCCGCGGTCAGTCCCAGACCGGCCGGACCGGCCGGACCGGCCCGGTCGCCGGGCTGGGAGGCGTCTTGTGAGTAACCGCGCACGGGTGCACCTTCCTCGTCGGCTTATCCGGGCGCTGCGCTGGTGACGGTGAAAAGCGCGCCGTTCGGATCGCGCAGCGTCGTTTCCGTGCCGTAGGGGGTGGGACCCTGCCCGAGGACGGAGCCGCCGTGCCGGAGCGCCGCCTGCACGGTGGCCTCCACGTCGGGAACGGGGAAGTGGGCGTGCCACCGGGGCTGGATCAGCGGATCGGGCGCCGTGTCGACCGCACCGGAACTCAGCCGCGCCAGGATGTGTCCGTCCTGGAGCAGTACGACCTCGTCCTCCTGGTACTCGACCTCGCAGCAGCCGGGGCGACCGCTCGCCCATTCGAGGACCTGGCCGTAGAAGATCGCCGCATCGAACGCGTCCCGGGTCCGCAGGCGCAGCCAGACGGGTGCGTTCTTGCGCCACACGTGCCAGTCGGAGAAGAGCTCTCCCTCCCAGATGCCGAAGACGGCGCCGTCCCGGTCCGCCGCGATGGCCCCGCGGCCGGTGGCGAACCGCAGAGGCCCCACGGCGACGGTGGCGCTTCGCTCACGGATCCGGCTCGCGGTTTCGTCCACGCTGGCGACAGCGAAGTAGGGCGTCCAGGTGACAGGCGCCTGCAAGGCGGTGTCGAGTACGCCGATTCCGGCGACGGGTGCCCCGTCGAGCAGAGCGATGCTGAATCCGCGACCGAGTCCGGCCTGCCGGAATTCCCAGCCCAGAACCGCTCCGTAGAAGGCCTGGGCGGGCTCCAGAGCGCGCGCCATCAGGGTGATCCAGCACGGAGCGCCGAATACCTCGTGGCTCGATGTGGTGCCTGCGGCCGTCGTTTCCATTTCCATCGCACTGTGTCCTGGTCGAATGGGAGCGTGTAGGGCCGGTTTCGTATTCCATCCTGCCCCCGGGCTCTCATGGTGGCGAGCCACATGAACGCCCGGAGCAGGCGGCTGATCATGGAATTGAGGGTCTGGTCCTGTGCTCGGAGGGTACTCGCCGTTCATTGATCCAGCCGTGATGCGCGCACGGTGCCCCGGAGTGGTGACCCGGGGTGACCGAAAAGCCGTGAGGAGGGTTCGCAGATGGACGGAGCCGGTCTCACGGATGACGAACGGCGGATCCTGGCCGGGATCGAGCATTCGGTGCGCCGGAGCGACGCCGTGCTGGAGCTCAAACTGCGGACGATGCGACGTCGGCCGGCGCCCGCGGTCCAGTTTCTCAAGGGGTTGAGGGACCGGCGGCGCGGCGTTTTCCTCTGCTCCCTGGTGGCGATTTCCGCGTTCCTGTTGGTACCGGCGGTCAGGACATCCGCACCGATGCTCGTCTCGGCCTTCGCGCTCACTTGGACTGTGACGCTCCTTTACGCGCTCCGGATGGTCTGCCGGTGGTCGCGCCGAATGCCGGAAACGGGCTCGCAATCCCAGCGGTGGGAATGAATGGAAGCTGCGTTTGCGGAGAGGAGACACCGGACGCAGGGTGGGCGGAAGCTGCTGACCAGAAGGAAGCGGCCCACTGATTCGATGCTCGGAGGAGGAGAAATGCCCAAGGGTTCGAGTTCCAAGAGGGAACGCCAGTACGAACACATCAAGGAAGGCGCAGAAGAACGAGGCGAGAGCAACAAGAGGGCCAAGGAAATCGCTTCGCGCACCGTCAACAAGGAGCGCGCGCGCTCCGGCGAGTCCAAGACGGCGAGCAAGAGCTCCACGCAGGGCGAGTCGCCCTCGAAGCGAGGCGGGAAGCGGTCCCACAGCGGCTCGGAGGGGCAGACGTACGACCAGTTGTACGCGGAGGCGAAGCGCCGCAACATCCACGGACGCTCGTCGATGAACAAGTCCGAGCTCCAGCGCTCCCTCAAAGAATCCTGAGCGACGAGAGCCTCTCGTCAGAAGCGTCAGAAGCGTCAGAAGCGTCAGAAGTGCCGGAAGGCTTCAACCGGCCGGGCGGCCACGCGGCTCCAGCGGGCGCGTGGCCGGGCCGTGGAGGACCGTGCCGTCCGTCCCGAAGCGCGAGCCGTGGCAAGGACACTCCCAGACCTTCTCGGCATCGTTGAAGTGCACCAGACAGCCCAGGTGCGTACACCGCGCCGAAACGGCGGAGGTCTCGCCCGATTCGTCGCGGTACACGGCGCAGCGCTTGCCCTCCAGACGGACGACCGCGCCGCTGCCCGGTGGGATCTCGTCCACCGAGTCGACGTGCCCGGTGTGCAGGCGGTCGCCCAGGAAGTGCCGGGCGACAGCGCTCTGGAACCTCGCCAGCTCCGCCGTCTCGCGCACCTGGGGCAGTCGCCGCGGGTCGTACAGATCGGTCCACGCGGGCCGGGGGCCACCCGCGATGTGGGCCGCGAGCAGACGGCCGGACATCACGCCGTTGCTCATGCCCCAGCCGCCGAAGCCCGTCGCCACGTAGACGTGCTGGGTGCCCGGATGCGCGTGCCCGACGTAGGGCAGATGGTCGCTCGAGTCGTTGTCCTGCGCCGACCAGCGGTAGGCCCGCTCCGCCTCGGCGAAGCCCGGCATCCGCTCCCGCGCCCACCCGTCCAGGCGCGCGAACCGTTCCCGTACGTCCCCGGCGCCCGGCTCGAACGTCTCGCCCGTGACGATCAGCAGCCGCCGTCCGTCGTCGTACGGCGCGCTGCGCACCGAACGCACCCCGTCCTCCGGACTCAGGTACATGCCCGTCGGCGCGGCACCGGAAGGCACCGGAGCCGCGATCACCAGCTCCCGCCTCGGCTTCAGGCGGGTGAACAGCAGTGTGCGGTCGAAGACGGGGTAATGCGTCGCGACGACGGTGTCACGCGCCTCGACCGTGAGCCCGCCCTCGGTCGACAGACGGCAGCGCACACCGTCGTGGAGCCCGGTGACGCGCGTGCGCTCGTGGACGCGCCCGCCCGCAGCGGTGATCCGCTCGGCCAGGGCCAGCAGGAACTTGCGCGGGTGGAACTGGAACTGCCCCTCCACCCGCACCGCCCCGGCCACCGGGAACGGCAGTTCCGTCCCGGTCACGAACGACGCGTCGAGCCCGGCCCGCCGGGCGGCCTCGGCCTCGGCCCTGAGCTCTTCCGTCCGCCGCGGATCCTCCAGATACGTACAGGCGGCCGTCCGCTCCAGATCGGCGTCGATGTCCAGCTCGTCGCACAGCGCCGCTGTCCGCTCGACAGCGTCCTGCTGCGAGAGGGCGTACAGCGCGGCGCCGTCGGGGCCGTACCTCGCCTCCAGCCTCGCGTACACCAGACCGTGCAGCGCCGTCAGCTTCGCCGTGGTGTACCCGCTCACTCCGGCGGCGATCCTGTCCGCCTCCAGGAGTACGACGTCCAGGCCGGCCCGGACCAGTTCCCAAGCGGTGCACAGGCCGGCGATGCCGCCACCGATCACGGCGACATCCGCGGTCAGATCGGAGTCCGGAGGCGGACAGCGGGTCCCGGGGGCCGTGGCCATCCAGTACGACTCGTCCACAGTCCGGCGTTCTGCAGCCATGGTTCTCGGCTTCCCCTTTTGCGTTCCGGTTAACGGTGACGCGTTGACGGTGGCGCGCCTCAGCCCTCGACGTCCGTGGCCCGGTGGGGTGCGCCGACCGGCTTGGACTCGGGCGAACCACGCTGACGCAGATAGACCGAGAGAATGACCATCGAGGCCACCGCGAGCAGTTCCGACTGCCAGTTCTGCAGCGTGCGGTTCCAGAAGTCGGCGGAGAGCAGGTACGCGCCCCAGCTGACCGGTGCCTGGAGATCGCGCAGGTGCTCCTCGTTGTGGGCGACGTTTCCCGTGACCGACTGGGCCAGCCAGGAAAGCAGGAAGACGAGGCCCATGACGAGGCCCAGGGAGCGCGAGTAGAGCGACTGACGGAACCCGCCCGCGGCCGCCCACCGGGGAGAGTCCTCCCTCGCGTAGCGACCCGTCTTCTGCTTCTCGTCGGACTCCAGGCCCGCCTCGCCCATGCGCTTCGACTCCGGTGAGCCGCGCTGCAGCAGCCACACGGTGCCGAAGATGTAGAGGAAGAACTGCAAGAACTCCGACTGCCAGTTCTCCGTCACGTCCACCGCGAAATCGGACGTGCGGAGATAACCCGGGAAAGTGACGGGCTGCAGGCCCTCCGTGATCAGCCGGTTGTTGAAATCGGCGTGGCCCGCGACGGCCTGACCGGCCAGGCTGAGCAGAAAAGCGCCGCCGAACGCCAGGGACAGGCCGTTGTCCCGGAAGAAGCGCGGCAATGCGCTCACCAGTGCATCACCCCCACCACGATCGCGTAGGCCAGGCCGCCGAACACGACGAAAAGGCAGAGCCCGAACATCAGCCGCACTGTCTCACCCGCCCTTCAGATCGCACTGGTACGGAAGCCCGGGCCGCGCCGAACAGCCCGCCGCGACGACCTTCCACCCGTCGCGGAAGGCCGAGAGGAAAAGCGTGTCGGCGTCGAGGACGACACGGGCCTGGTGCCCGTACACGTCCACCCGGCGCACCCCGCTCGCCGACGGCAGCTCCAGTGCCGCCAGAGCCGCGGGGCACGGAGAACCGGCTGTTTCCTCCAGCTCCTCGCGGGTACCGGGAGCCAGGCCGTCGCACCCCGGCAGGGCCTGCGCCCGGCGCAGGTTCTCCTCGAAACGCAGAGCCGCCGCTGCCGCGGCCTCCTCCCGACCGCCCAGAGAGGAACAGCCCGAGAGAGCCAGACATGCCAGGACCGCGAACAGACCCACGCCCACAGCGCGCATCGCAGGAACCACCTCCCGCCCTCGGCTCCGGGAACGGTCCGAGGAGTCCCGGAAGCGTTCCCCGGACCGGTCTCCCACGCTCCTTGTCCGGGCGGACTTCCACCTGACAGGTGAAGCAGACGAGGCCCCCGCCGCGTTGCGGGAGCGCCCGTACCGCGCAAATCTCGAAGCACCGAGTCCGAGGAGGACGGCAGCATGCCCATCGCCACGGTGAACCCCGCCACCGGAGAGACGCTCAAGACGTTCGACGCGTTCGGAGCCGAAGAGATCGAGCGCCGCCTGGCACGCGCCGCGACCGCCTTCACGCTCCACCGCACCACCGGATTCGACCGGCGTGCGGAACTCCTGAACCGCGCCGCGGACCTGCTGGACCAGGAGCAGCAGGACATCGCCCGCACCATGACCACCGAAATGGGCAAGCCGATCGTGGCCGCCCGCGCCGAGGCGGCGAAATGCGCGAAGGCGATGCGCTGGTACGCCGAGAACGCGCGGCAGCTCCTGGCGGACGAGCACCCCTCCGCCGCCGACGTGACGGACTCCGGTGCCTCCTGGGCGAGCGTCCGCTACCGCCCGCTCGGTGTCGTCCTGGCCGTGATGCCGTGGAACTTCCCGCTCTGGCAGGTCGTACGCTTCGCCGCCCCCGCGCTCATGGCCGGCAACGTGGGCCTGCTCAAGCACGCCTCGAACGTCCCGCAGACCGCCCTCTACATCGAGGACCTGTTCCGCCGCGCAGGCTTCCCCGACGGGTGCTTCCAGACACTGCTCGTCGGATCCGGCGCGATCGAGGGCATCCTGCGCGACCGAAGGGTGGCCGCCGCGACGCTCACCGGAAGCGAACCGGCCGGACGCTCCGTCGCAGCCGTCGCGGGCGACGAGGTGAAGCGGACCGTTCTGGAACTCGGCGGCAGCGACCCCTTCGTCGTCATGCCGTCGGCCGACATCGAACGGGCTGCCCGTACAGCGGTGACGGCCAGGGTGCAGAACAACGGCCAGTCCTGCATCGCGGCCAAGCGCTTCATCGTCCACAGCGACGTCTACGACGCCTTCTGTGAGCGCTTCACCGCCGGAATGCGGGAACTGACCGTCGGCGACCCGATGCGGGAATCCACCGACGTCGGACCGCTCGCCAGCGAACAGGGGCGTACCGATCTCGAAGAGCTCGTCGACGACGCCCTGCGCCTCGGCGCCACGGTGCAGTGCGGAGCGCAACGTCCCGAGAAGCAGGACAAGGGATGGTTCTACGAGCCCACCGTCCTCACCGGCGTCACCGACGCCATGCGAATCCACCGCGAAGAGGCCTTCGGCCCGGTGGCCACGGTCTACCGCGTATCGGACCTCGACGAGGCGGTAACCCTCGCCAACGACTCGCCCTTCGGTCTGAGCTCGAATGTGTGGACGCGCGACGACGGGGAGGTCGAGCGGTTCGTGCAGGACCTGGAGGCGGGCGGTGTCTTCATCAACGGCATGACCGCCTCCCACCCCGCGCTGC
>NZ_CVPB01000001.1:0-752500 GCF_001049855.1 Streptomyces sp. Wb2n-11 | reverse complement strand
TGATGCCGAGCCGATTGTGGTGAAGTGGATGATCCTATGCTGTCGAGAAAAGCCTCTAGCGAGTTTCATGGCGGCCCGTACCCTAAACCGACTCAGGTGGTCAGGTAGAGAATACCGAGGCGTTCGGGTGAACTATGGTTAAGGAACTCGGCAAAATGCCCCCGTAACTTCGGGAGAAGGGGGGCCATCACCGGTGACGAGTCTTGCACTCCGAGCTGGGGGTGGCCGCAGAGACCAGCGAGAAGCGACTGTTTACTAAAAACACAGGTCCGTGCGAAGCCGTAAGGCGATGTATACGGACTGACGCCTGCCCGGTGCTGGAACGTTAAGGGGACCGGTTAGTGACCTTTCGGGGTTGCGAAGCTGAGAACTTAAGCGCCAGTAAACGGCGGTGGTAACTATAACCATCCTAAGGTAGCGAAATTCCTTGTCGGGTAAGTTCCGACCTGCACGAATGGCGTAACGACTTCTCGACTGTCTCAACCATAGGCCCGGTGAAATTGCACTACGAGTAAAGATGCTCGTTTCGCGCAGAAGGACGGAAAGACCCCGGGACCTTTACTACAGTTTGATATTGGTGTTCGGTTCGGCTTGTGTAGGATAGGTGGGAGACTTTGAAGCATGCACGCCAGTGTGTGTGGAGTCAATCTTGAAATACCACTCTGGTCGTGCTGGATGTCTAACCTCGGTCCGTGATCCGGATCAGGGACAGTGTCTGATGGGTAGTTTAACTGGGGCGGTTGCCTCCTAAAGAGTAACGGAGGCGCCCAAAGGTTCCCTCAGCCTGGTTGGCAATCAGGTGTTGAGTGTAAGTGCACAAGGGAGCTTGACTGTGAGACCGACGGGTCGAGCAGGGACGAAAGTCGGGACTAGTGATCCGGCAGTGGCTTGTGGAAGCGCTGTCGCTCAACGGATAAAAGGTACCCCGGGGATAACAGGCTGATCTTCCCCAAGAGTCCATATCGACGGGATGGTTTGGCACCTCGATGTCGGCTCGTCGCATCCTGGGGCTGGAGTCGGTCCCAAGGGTTGGGCTGTTCGCCCATTAAAGCGGTACGCGAGCTGGGTTTAGAACGTCGTGAGACAGTTCGGTCCCTATCCTCTGCGCGCGTAGGAATATTGAGAAGGGCTGTCCCTAGTACGAGAGGACCGGGACGGACGAACCTCTGGTGTGCCAGTTGTCCTGCCAAGGGCATGGCTGGTTGGCTACGTTCGGAAAGGATAACCGCTGAAAGCATCTAAGCGGGAAGCCTGCTTCGAGATGAGTGTTCCCACCCCCTTCGAGGGGTTAAGGCTCCCAGTAGACGACTGGGTTGATAGGCCAGATGTGGAAGCCCGGCAACGGGTGGAGCTGACTGGTACTAATAGGCCGAGGGCTTGTCCTCAGTTGCTCGCGTCCACTGTGTTTGTTCTGAAGTAACGAACCGTGCCCATGTCCGGTTGGTTCAACTTCACAGTGTTTCGGTGGTCATAGCGTTAGGGAAACGCCCGGTTACATTCCGAACCCGGAAGCTAAGCCTTTCAGCGCCGATGGTACTGCAGGGGGGACCCTGTGGGAGAGTAGGACACCGCCGAACAAATTTTATGCCCCGGTCCCTGGACTTATGTCCAGGGACCGGGGCTTTTTGCGTTCAGGGATCGTATTCTCGGGACCGGAGCTGGTCCGAACAGCAAATTTGAGTGAGAGCAGGCGTCCGATGGGAACTGTGGTGCATGTCCCCCAGACTCGGGACATGATCGGAGAGGAACTCTCCGGTGACGAGGCCCTGATGGCTCTGCGGCATTACGGAGGCCGCAAGCTGTTCCTCGATGCCTTTTCCCGTTTCCGGTACGCGGACGGGTTCAGCCACGCGCGGTCGCTGGCTTTCCAGGTAGTACTGGGTATCGTGCCGTTCGCCATCGCCCTCGTGGGCGTCGCCGCGTCCGTGCACACCGACAGTGTGGGGCGGGTCGTGGAGCTGACGCTCGGGCACATCGTGCCGGGTGCCAGCAACGAACTGGTCGAAGAGGCCCTCGCGGACACCCGGCGCAGCGCCGGCGGCAGTACGTCGATCGCGGTCGCGATGTGGCTCGGGCTCGGCTTCGCCATACTGAACCTGACCTCGGCCATGGGACAGATCGAGCGCGGCAGCAACCGTATCTACGGGATCGAGAGGGACCGTCCTTTCCTCATGAAGTACGGACGGAGCCTGCTGCTGGCTTTGGGCGCCGGTATACCGATGGTGCTGGGATTTCTGTCCCTCGTCGCCGGTGAAGCGGTGGGGGAATCGCTGGTCGAGGCGCTCGGGTGGCCCGCGTCCCTGCTCGACGTGTGGGGGGCGCTGAAGGCCCCGGTCGGTGTCCTGCTGGCGTTGCTGGCGTCGGCGGTGATCTTCCGCTGGGCGCCCCGGCGTGACCAGCCCGGTTACACCTGGCTCGCCGTCGGGTCCGCCGTACACCTGACGCTGTGGGTGGTGGCGACCTGGCTGCTGGCCCTGTACGTCGCCAAGAGCGGCTCCTTCGGGGCCGTCTACGGGCCGCTCACCGCCTTCGTCGCCCTGATGCTCTGGGCGAACCTCACGGGCATCGCGCTCTTCCTGGGCCTCGCCTTCGCCGCCCAGCTCGAAGCGGCCCGCGCCGGCATCCTCGAACCGGTCAGGCCCGACCCCGGACCGGGGGCCTGAGGAGCGTTCGACGGGGAGGTGACACCGGACGGCGCGGCGCGCCCTCGCGGGCACGAGGATGGTTTTGCCCGCGCACCGGCCCCGCCGCCCCTCGCGTGGCCAGTGGGTTCGCTGCTGGTACCACGACGAGGAGAACTGCCGACGATTCCGCCCCGGTTCACCGACGCCAAGCTCGGGACCTTCGTCCACTGGGGTGTCTGCAGCGTGGACGGGGGCCCCGAGTCGCGGTCCTTCTTCCAGGGGCAGATTCCCTACGACACGTACACGGCCCAGCTCGGCGGGTTCACCGCATCCCGCTACGACCCCGACGCGTGGGCGAAGCTGTTCGTCCGCGCCGGAGCCCGGTACGCCGTCCTCACCGCGAAGCACCACGACGGCGTCGCCCCGTGGGACATCGGGGCCGGTGACCTGTCGGTGGCCGAACGGACTCCGGCGGCGCACGAGGTGATCACTCCGTACGTCGACGCCCTGCACCGCCGGGACATCAAGGTCGGCCTCTACTACTCCCACCTGGACTGGCCGCACCCCGACTACGCCACGGTCCGGCCGCCGGACCAGGACCCGGCCGACCAGGAGGCGCCGGAACGCGGTAGGCCTTTCTCGCCTTCCGCCGGGTCCGGATCCGCGAGCTGCCGGAACGCTTCAGACCCGGTCTGCTGTGGTTCGACGGTGAGTGGGAGCGTACGCCCGAGCAGTGGGGCAGGGCCGAGCCGGCCGACGAGCTGTGTGCCCTGCCCTCGCACACCGTCGTCAACGGGCGCCCGACCGAGCGCGGCGGCTACGCCACGCCGGAACAGGGCGTGCCGATCGAGCCGCCGGCCGGGCTGCGGGAGCTGTCCTCACCGTCAACGATTCGTGGGGGCACCGGCCGCAGGACCCCCGCCACACGTCACCGCGGCAGCTGGTGCGGATTTTCGCGGAGGCCATCGGCGGCGGAGGCAATCTACTGCTCGACGTCGGGCCGAAGGAGGACGGCACGGTCCCGCCCGAACAGGCGCGGCGCCTCGAAGCGCTGGGGGACTGGGCCGGCCGCCACGAGCAGGCGGTGTACGGCACGGGCCGCGGCCTTCCGCACGGTCATTTCTACGGCCCGTCCACCCTGTCGGCCGACCCCGCACGCTGTACCTCTTCATCTTCGACCGGCCCCATGAGTGCGTCGTACTGCGCGGCGTACGTGATCAGGTGCGGTCGGTGCGGGTGCGGGTGCGGGTGCGGGTGCTGGGCTCCGGCACCGAGGCCCGCCACGAGCGCGTCGGCGGCCTCGGTGACGCACCGGGCTGGGAGTACATCCACCCGGCCGACGACCAGCTCGGTCCGCTGTGCACGGTGCCGGCCGTCGGCTTGGACGGTGAACGCGACGTCTGCCGCGAGCACACCCGGGACTGACCGCCCGTCACGCGGGCGGCCGGGAAGGGACCGCCGCGATGGAGCGCCCCGCCCACGCGGGAGGATCCTCGGCCAGTGCCGTCAGCCGCTCGCGGACGGCGTCGGGGAACGGGGCCGCGCGGCCCGCCTTCTGGTCGACGTGGACGCCGAGCAGTTCGGTCGTCGCCACGGGCGCGGCGTCCGGGGCGGGGGCCGCGCCCGCCGTGCCGATCACGTACAGCTCATGGGCGAAACGTGCCTTCTTCGCGTCCGCGTCCAGGATCCGGGTGCGGACGGCGAGGTGGGCGCCTTCCGCGACGTCACGCAGATAGCGGATGTGCGCCTCGACCGTGTAGAGGGAGCAGCCGGTGCTTTCCCGGTACGAGGAGTGCAAGCCGGTCTCGATCATCATGGCGTCCGTCGCGTACCCGAAGACCAGGACGTAGAAAGCCTCGCTCATCTCACTTCTCCAGCCGGCCGGTCGCCCGCAGTACGTCGATGACGCCCTGGTCCCGCTGTGCCACCAGGTCCGTGATGGTGCGGCCGCCGGCCGCCTCGTCGCAGCCGGGGACCACCGCGTCGTACAGCTCCTTGTCCAGCTCCGGCGCTTCGAGCCGGGTCCACGGTGACTTCAACGACGGGCCGAAGTGGTCCAGCATGTGCGCCATGCCACCGTCGCCGCCCGCGAGCGCGAAAGTGAGCATGGGGCCCATGCGCGCCCAGCGCAGGCCGGACCCTTCGGTGATCGAGTCGTCGATCTCGCGTACGGTGGCCTCGCCGTTGGCGACCATGTGCAGGGCCTCGCGCCACAGCGCCTCCTGGAGGCGGTTGGCTATGAAACCGGGGACTTCGCGCTTCACGGTGATGACGGGCTTGCCCACCACCTCGCATAAGGCGACGCCCAGGCGACGGCGTGCGCGGCGGTCCGCTCGCCGCCGACGACCTCGACGGGCGGGATGAGGTACGGCGGATTGAAGGGGTGCCCGACGACCAGGCGGCCGGGGTCGGCGGCGTCCGTCTGCATGTCGGTCACCGGGTAGCCGGACGTGGACGAGGCGATGACGACTCCTGGGGCGCCGCCGCGTCCAGCCGAGCCAGCAGGTCGCGCTTGAGTTCCAGCTTCTCGGGCGCGCTCTCCTGTACGAACTGGGCCCCGGCCACGGCCTCTTCGAGTGTCGCGGTGACCGTCAGCCGGTCGGGCGACGCACCGTCGGCCGGGCCCAGCTGCTCCAGCGTGGGCCAGGCGGTGTCCACCAGGCGGCGCAGCCTCGGCCCGGCGTCGGGGGCCGGGTCCCAGGTCGTGACGTCGTAGCCGTGGGCCAGTCAGTGGGCGGCCCAGCCGCCGCCGATCACTCCGGCGCCGACGCAGGCGACTCGGCGTACGCCCTCGGGGGCGCAGGGGGCGGGGGTGTGGTGGCAGTCATGTCGGGATCCTCTCGGTCCTTCTCGGTCCTCCGGCTTACGCGCGGGGCTTCGGGCCGAGCTTCTGGCGGGCCTCGTCGGGGGGCGCGACGCGCGCTCCCAGCGACTCGGTGATCGTCACGGCGCGCTCCACCAGCTGGGCGTTGGTGGCCTTGCTGCCCTTGCCGAGGTAGAGGTTGTCCTCCAGGCCGACCCGTACGTGCCCGCCGAGCAGGATCGACTGGGCGACCCACGGCATCTGCGTCCGGCCGAGCGAGAAGCTCGCCCACTGGGCGCCATCGGGCAGCATGTTGACCATCGACTGGAGTACGCCCGGGTCGGCGGGGACGCCCCACGGAATGCCCATGCACAGCTGGAAGGCGGTCGGGTCGTCCAGGAGCCCCTCGGCGAGCAGCTGCTTGGCGAACCACAACCGCCCGGTGTCGAAGATCTCCAGCTCGGGCCGCACGCCGAGCTCCTGGATGCGGCTGGCGCCCGTACGCAGCATGTCGGGGGTGGAGACGTACAGGTTGCTGCCGTCGCCGAAGTTGAGCGAGCCGCAGCCGAGCGTGCAGATGTCGGGCAGCAGGTCCTCGACGTGCGGCAACCGGTCGAGGCCGCCCACCAGGTCGGTGCCGGGGAGGTGCCTGAGCGGCTCTTCGGGGTCGACGACCAGGTCGCGCCCATGCCGGCGGTGAGGTTGATGACGACGTCGGTGCCGGTCTCCTTGATCCGCTCGACGACCTCGCGGTAGAGCCGCGGGTCGCGGGACGGGCGCCGGTCCCGGGGTCGCGGACGTGGATGTGCACGACGGTGGCGCCGGCCCCGGCGGCCTCGACGGCGGAGCGGGCTATCTGCTCGGGGAGACCGGCACGTGCGGGCTCTTGCGGACGGTGTCACCGGCGCAGGTGATGATGACTTCCTGGTTCATGGCATGCGGAAGCCCCTCCTTCGGGAGTGGGGGGCGATGGGTGGGGGGATGTAAGGGGTTCGGTTCAGCCGCGGTGGTCGGGGGCGGACAGGGTGGCTTCCACGTAGGCGAGCAACGCCGCCTGCATGTCCTCGGGGCTGGTGCCCGCGACCGGTGCGGCGCCCGCTTCCGTGACCGGTGCGGCGGCGAGCACCTGGGTGGCCAGGCCGTCGATCAGCGCGGTCAGCCGCAGCGCGGCGGCGTCCGGGTCGGTGGGGCGGAAGACGCCCTGGTCGATGCCGCGCCGCAGGACGTCGGCGACCGTCGCACGCCACTGCCGGTAGTACGCGACGTGCAGCCGGCCCACGGCGGTGGAGCGGGCCGCCTCCGCCCACAGGTCGAGCCAGACGCTCCACTGCCACCGCTGCTGCTCGGTGTACGGCGTCTGGAGCTCGATCAGTTGCCGCAGTTCGTCCGCGGCGTCACCGGTGTCTCCGGCATCGGCGATACGGGCCGCGTGGCGGGCGGTGTCCTCGTCCATGCACCAGCGCACGGCCGCTTCCAGCAGCTCGTCCCGGCCGGGGAAGTGGTAGTGGATGGCGGCGGTGCTGGTGGCGCAGGCCTCGGCGATGTCGGAGACCCGTACGGCATGGAAGCCGCGCTCCGCGATCAGCCGTACGGTCTCCCGCACGATTTGGAGCGGCCTGCCGCCCCGGGGCGCGGCGACGGCCGCGGTGCGGTCGCGCGGTGCGGCGGAGGGCTTGGCGGGGGCCTCGGGGCGGGATCCGAGCAGCCAGCCCGCGTCCACGTCGGCGGTGTCGGCGATACGGGCCAATTCAGCCACGGTGAACCGGCGGACTCCACTGAGTGAACGCGAGAGCTTGGAGGGGTCCATGACGATCCGCCGGGCGAACTCGCGCTGGCTCACGCCGGCGGCGCCGATCACCTGACGCACTCGCTCGGCGACCTCGCCGCCACAGTCACCGACTCGTACTCCTGGCTCTGGCTGCATGGTCGGCCACCGTACCCGTGTGTTGAGAGCATCACAACGCGTGGATCAGGCACACCCGCACACCGTAAGGATTTAATCCCATTGCCGAGATGCTGACTGGCGCATCAGTCACCTGTATGGACCGTGAAAACCCATCCGGCGCAGCAGTGGAAGCAAACTTCTGCAACTCTGGTCAGCAGATGGTCAACTTGCTTCACTCAAAGGCCAGTTGCATTGTTATTGACGGTTGAACATGAGCATATGCGCTCCAGCGTACGCAGGTACTCAACAGGAGGCCGAGCATGACCGTAATCTCGCCACGTCGACTGGGTCAGCCATTACCGACCATGCCCTTCTACTGCCCGGTCCCGTCCGTCATCCACCCGTCGGCCCAGGCGCTCAACGACCTGACCGTCCGGTGGATGCTCCAGCAGAACCTCGACGCGGACGATCATCAGCGCGGGCGACTCGCACTCTGCGACTTCGGCGGTCTGACGGCTTCGACCATGCCGTACGGGCAGCCCGGCCCGCTCGCCCTGATGGCCAGGTTCCACGCCGTACTCTTCTCGTTCGACGACGGTGTGTGCGACGAGGCCTATGCCACCGCGGATTCCCTCGCCCAGGAGACGGCCCGGATCGTACGGGCCGTAGAGGCCCCGACCGCCCACCGCCCGGACGAGTCGCCGCACGCGGCGGCACTGTGTTCACTCCGGCTGGAGCTGGAGCTGGAACGGTACGCGTCCCGGCAGCAGATCCGCCGCTGGACCGACGCCATGCGCGTCTACACCTCGGGGCTGGTGTGGGAGGCGGCCTGGCGCCGCAAACCGGAACTGCCCTCGCTCGACGACTACGTCACGCTGTGGATGAGGGCCATAGGAATGGCTCCCTCCACCGCGATGATCGAGATCGTCGCCGGATATTCCGTACCCGACGACGATCTCGAGGACCCGCGTGTCCGGGCACTCACCGAGATCACCTGGACGCTGGTCAGCTGGGACAACGATCTCTACTCCCGCAACAAGGAGCTGCTGCGGGCCAACGACGACCTCAATCTGATCGACGTCCTGTGCCAGGAACTCGGCTGCGATCCGCACCACGCCCTTCAGGAGGCCGTGGCCATGCGGGACCGCGTGATGGTGCTCTTCCTCCGGCTGCGCGACCAGGTGCTCGAGGACGCGGGCAGTGAGCTGCGCCGGTACGTACAGGGGCTCGGCCAGTTCATCCGGGGGCACCTCGACTGGGCCTCCGTCTGTCCCCGCTACAGCGTTCCCTCGGCCTCGGAGGGCAAGCCGGACGGGTGGTGGAAGCAGCGTCCGGCCGACGACAGCTTCGAGCCGCTTCCCCTCCCGACGATCTCCTGGTGGTGGGACCAGCTGGCGGTCAGTAGCCGCGCCACCAGCGGGTGACCGACTGCCACATCCGCTTCGGTGCCGCCGGTCTGCGCTGAGCCGGAATCACGGCTTGCGTCTGCGCCGCCGAGGACGACGAGGCGGCGGGGGCCGGCATCGGGGCGGACCGGGGCACCGGCTCCGGTTCCGGCTGCGGCGCGCTCGCCCTGGGCGGCGATTCCACCTGCCAGTCCGGGAGCGGTGTCACGCGCGTCATCGCCCCCGGGGAACTGACGACATCCTGCGGCGGACGCGCGGCGAACTTGGCCGGGAGCGCGATCAGATGCCTGGAGAGGAGCGAACTGCGCCACCGCAGTTCGTGCTCCTCCACGGCGAGCTGAAGGTCGGGAAGACGCATCAGCAGCGCGTCGATGCCGGTGTCGGCGATGGCGCGCCCGATGTCCTGCCCCGGGCATTCGTGCGGTCCGCTGCTGAAGGCCAGGTGGGCGCGGTTGCCCTGCATCGAGGCGTGCGGATCGGGCCGTACCACCGGGTCGACATTGGCGGCGGCCAGCCCGACGATGAGGGCGTCGCCCTTCTTGATCTGCTGACCGCCGAACTCCGTGTCACCGACGGCCCAGCGGCCGAAGATCGTGGTGAAGGGCGGCTCGTCCCACAGGGTCTGCTCGACCGCCTCGGGCAGCGTCATGTGGCCGCCGCTGAGCTGGGCGCGGAAGCGCGGGTCGGTGAGCACCATGCGCAGTACGTTGGCGATCAGATTCGCGGTGGTCTCGTACGCCGCGATCAGCACCAGCCGCAGGTGCTGGCTCACCTCGTCGTCGGTGAGCCCGGCCGGGTGCTCGACGAGCCAGGTGGTGAAGTCCTCCTCGGGCGTGATCCTGCGCCGGGCCACATGCTTCCTCAGCACGTCCATCACATAGGCGTTGCTGGAGTTCGCCGTCGCCGTGCCCTTGATCATGTCGCGGGCGCACTGCACCATCCGCTCGTTGTACTCCTCCGCCATGCCGAGGATCTGGCACATCACCATCATCGGCAGGTGCTCGGCGAACCGGCTCACCAGATCGGCCCGGCCGTCCTGGCAGAACTCGTTGACCAGCCGGTTGCTGAAACGGTTGATGTGGCGGCGTACGCCCCGGTGGTCGATGCGTCCGATGCTGTCGGTGACCGCGCCGCGCAGCCGCTCGTGTTCCGCGCCGTCCGCGAAGACGCAGAGGGGCTGCCACGTGAAGATGGGGGCCAGCGGATGGTCGGGGGGTACGGTGCCGTCCTTGACGAGACGCCAGTGGCGCGAGTCACGGGAGAACTGTGACGGGGTGCGGGTCATGTGCTGGTTCTCGGTGTGGCCGAGGACCAGCCAGGCCGGTACGTCGTCGTTCAGCAGCACGGGCGCCACCGGGCCGTGCTCGGCGCGCAGCTTCTCGTACAGGCCCATCGGGTCGTTCTCGTGTTCGGGCCCGTACAGCCTGCGCAGGCCGCCCGGGCCCCTGCCGACGGTGGCGTGGGCCGGGCATCCCGGGGGCGGAAGTGCCCCGTCGTCCGCTCCGGGTAGATGGTGGAAAGGGGTGGTCACGGTCACTCCAGGTATCGGGCGATCAGGCCGGCGGTTACAGGGACAAGGAGTGCAGATAGCGCATCAGCGTCAGGAGGACGTCGCGGCAGGAAGCGCGCCCTCGCGCGTCGCAGTCCACTATCGGCACTTCGGGGGGCAGGTCGAGGGCGGTCCGCAACGCCTCGACGGGGTGGCGGGGTGCGTCGGGAAAGGTGTTGATGGCGACGACGAACGGCACACCGCGCTCCTCCAGGCGGCCGATCACGTCGAAGCTGACTTCGAGCCGGCGGGTGTCGATCAGCACCACCGCGCCGAGAGCGCCCTCGAAGAGGCCGTTCCACAGGAACCAGAAGCGCTCCTGGCCCGGTGTGCCGAAGAGGTAGAGGATCAGTTCGTCGCTGATGCTGATCCGGCCGAAGTCCATGGCCACCGTGGTGGCGGTCTTGCCCTCCAGGTTGTCGTCGACGCCGACCCCGGCCTGCGTCATGGTCTCTTCGGTGGTCAGCGGGCGGATTTCGCTCACTGAACCCACCATCGTGGTCTTGCCGACCCCGAATCCGCCCACGATCACGACCTTCACCGCGGCCGTGGCCGTGGTGGGGAGGACGTCCTCGCGGCGTGGGCCGGTGATCGTCTCAGAGTTTCTGAAGTCCATGCATCACCGCTTCGAGAAGGGACCGGTCCGGCAGAGCGGCGCGGACGATGGGCGCCCGCGACTCGACCAGTTCGGTGGCGAGGAGGTCGGTCAGCAACACGGTCACCACGCTGAAGGGCAGACTGAGGTACGCGGAGATCTCGGCGACGGACAACGGCGCCCGGCACAGCCGCAGGATGGCGGCCTGCTCCGGCTGGACCGTCGGTGTCGGCTCGGTGCGGGCGACGACCATCGTGACCAGGTCGAGAGGGGCCCGTTCCGTGCCGTCCGGGCCGCCGGTGAGGACGTACAGCCGTTCCGGGTCCCCCGTTTCGCGGGGTCGCCGTTCTCGTTGGGGCGGACTCATACGGTCTGCCCGTCATGGCGCGGAGGGCTCGTCAGGTGGGCTCCGATACGGATGACCAAGTCCCGCATGCGGGCCCCCATGAGACCCGCGTCCACCGTCTCGTCGGCGAGTACCGCGAGGTACGCCCCGGTTCCGGCTGCCATCAAGTAGAAGAGACCGCCGTCGACTTCGATGACGACGAGCCGCATCTTGCCCTCGCTGTGCGGGATCTCGGCGGCGACGGCCGCGGCGAGGCTCTGGAGCCCCGCGCATGCTGCCGCGAGCCGGTCGGCGACGTCGGGGTCGCCGCCGTGCCGGGCGATGCGCAGTCCGTCCGCGGACAGGACCACGATCTGCTGGACCTGCGGCACCCCGTCGGCCAGCTCCTTGAGCATCCAGTCGAAATTCGCCCGCTGCTGGATCACTTGAGATCTCCCTTGTCCAACGCATCGTCAGGTTCGTCATCGGCCGACGGGTCCGACGGTGTCCCGTTGAACCCCTTGGTGAAGGCTTCGAGCCAGAGGCCCGGCTCCGGTTCCTTGGCCGCGCCGTTGGCCTGGCCGTTGAGCGGCGTCAGGGGCTGCGACTCGGCCGGCACCATGTGGGAGCCGAGCGGTGCGCGGCCCCGGCTGCGGCGCTGCGGAAGCCCGTTCGCCGTCCATTCGGTCACCTCAGGGACGTCCTCCTGCCTGGCGACGGGGACAGGGGCGGGGGAGGGGGCGGGTACCGGGCGTTCGGGCCGGGCGGCCGGCCGCAGCTTGCGCCTGGGGATGCGTGCCTCTTCCGCGCTCGACAGGCCGGACGGGCCCTGCCGGGGGACCGCGGTGGCGCCGATGCCGTGGGCGATGCCGGGGGCGGGGCCGGTGGTGATCACGTCGCGCGGCACGATGAGCACCGCGCGTACCCCGCCGTACGCGGACTGGCGCAGCGAGACCTTCAGGTCGTACATCTGGGAGAGGCGGCCGACCACGGCCATGCCGAGCCGAGGCGTCTCTCCGAGGTCGTTGAGGTCGATGCCGGCCTGGGCCTGGGCCAGCATCCGTTCGGCCCGGCCCCGGGCCTCCTCGCTGAGGCTGACGCCACCGTCCTCGATCTCGATGGCGATGCCGGTCTGCACCTCCACCGCGGTGACGTGCACCCGGGTCTGCGGCGGCGAGTAGCGCGTGGCGTTGTCGAGGAGCTCGGCGCAGGCGTGGATGAGCGGTTCGACGGCCGTGCCGATGACGGCGACCTTGGCGATCGAGTGCAGGTCGACCCGCTGGTACTCCAGGATGCGGGACATCGCGCCGCGCAACACGCTGAACAGCGGCACGGGGTTGGGCCACTGGCGCCCGGGGCGACCGCCGCCGAGTACGGCGATGGAGTCGGCGAGCCGGCCGATCAGCGAGGTGCCGTGGTCGAGGCGGAGCAGGTCGTCGAAGACCTGGGGGTTGCGCCCGTGGTCCTCCTCCATCATCCGCAGTTCACTGGACTGCTGGTGGACGATGGCCTGTACGCGGCGCGCGATGTTGACGAAGGCGCGCTGCGCGGAGTCGCGCATCGCCTCCTCGGTGTCGACGATCTCCAGGACGGAGCGCACCAGGGCACGCTGCGGATCGCGCAGGTCGCGGTAGGCCGGGTCCCCGTCCACCGCCATCCGGATCACCTCGGCGGGCGACTGGCCCTGGCGGAGGAGGTGGATGGCGTTCGGCAGCAGCTCCTTGCTGAGCCGCAGGGTCTCCTCGTCGTGTCCGGTGACGCGCTGTTCGAGGAAGGCGAGGCGTTTCCCGTACTCCGCGCGCACGGCCCGGCCGCGGCGGACGGCTTCGGCTGCGGTCGCCGTCACCACCACGGTCGCCAGGGCACCGAACCAGACGACCGGTATCCGGGCGGGCTCCGGTACGAGGAAGAAGGCGGCGACGGTGGCCGCGGCCATCAGGAGGGCGGGTGGCACAAGCGCGCGGAAGAAGGGGGACTCTCGGTCAGTCGGAGGTGATTCAACACGAACCATGTAAACCCTCTGGCGGTCGATGCGGGGATGTATTCGAACTATCAAGACACTTGCGAACAAGTGCGTGATTTCATATCAACTCGGCGCGCTTCGAGTGAGCTTAGTCAGACCGGATCAGTGCGACGGCATATTCACGCAACCCTCTGCACGGGCCTTGCCGACGGTTTAGACTCGCCAATTTTGCACACTGGGCTCGCAGTGGTGAGCAAGGAGTAACCGAACGGGTGATGGATGGACCTGTGTACGCCGAAGGCCGCCCCCGCGGTGGCGGGGGCGGCCTTCGGCGTACGGGTGGAAGGTGAGGGGAGAAGGAGAGAAGGGGAGAGGCGGGACGGGGCGGAGAGAGGATGGGGAGGGCGGGGGAAGCCCCGCCCCACGGGTCAGGCGATGGACGCCGAAATGATCGCCGCCACCGCGATGTTGCACGACGCCGTCACCCACACCGCCGGGTGCGGCTCGTTCTGGACCAGTGTTTCGCCCAGCTTCCCCGGCGTCACCAGGTCGACGACCAGGAACGCCATCGCCATCATCACGAGTCCCAGCACCCCGAACGCGGCCGTCGACACGAGCCCCTTGCCGAAGTCGTCGTACGTCGTCCAGATCGAGGTGAACACGACCCCGCCGATGCCCAGCAGGGCCGAGCTGAGCAGAAGCGCCGCGTTGCGGTTGCGCTCCTCCCAGATCTGCCGGCCGAGCTTGCCCGGCGTCAGGGCGTCCACCAGGAATATGCCGAGGGTCAGCAGCACCACACCCACGGCGCCGTAGGCGGCGGAACGGCCAAGTCCGTTGACGATGTCTTCCATTGGTCCCAGTCTCCGCAGGTGAAGTCGTTCGTGGTCGAGGAGAGGCAAAACCTATCGCACGGGCTGCCGGAGCGGCCGGACGGGTTGTGGGGCGGCGCAGCGGCGTCCCGCAAGAGCGATTACGATCCGAACTCATGAGCGCTGCTGACCAGGAACGGGCCCGGGAACAGGGCGAGGACGGCCCCCCGCCCGTACGGACCGGCGGCCTCGCGCCGCGTCAGGCCAGGCGGATGCGCGTCGCCGCGGCCTCGGTCCTGATGGTCGCGGTGGCGGCGGTGCTGGTGGTGCGGCTGGCGAGCCGGTCGTCGGTCCTGGTCGTCGGGGTGTACGGGCTGGCGCTGATCCTGTGCGGGGGCGTGATCGAGCTCAGCCGGCGTGGGCGTACGCGCCTGGGCACCTGGCTGCTGGTGGCGGGCCTGGCGGGGGCGGTCGCGGCGGACGTGTTCTTGATTCCGTGACCGGTCGCCTCCGCGCACCCTTCCGGCGGTGCGTCCGGGGCGGCAGCGGCGGGCATGGGTGATCTTGACGACTCATCGTCAAGACCCTGAGTCCGGCTCCTGGAACCGATCAGGGCCAGGACCGCGCACACTCCACCGCACGGGAGGCCGCATGGCAGCCGTAACCCACTCCCCCGCCGGCGCCCTCGCGCTCAGCTCTCCCGCTCTCGTCCGTCCGGGGCGGGCCGCTGCGCCCCTTCTCGTCCCCCCTGCCCGCCGCGAAGCCGGACGCCTTGCGGGACCGGCACGCCACCGGCCCGGAGCAGGCGACCGGTGCCCTCCGGCCGACCGTACGCCCGTCACCCGCACACCGGGCGTGGTTCGCGACGGCACGCCCGACAACGTTTTCCTCACGGAGGTCTCGCGCCGACCGGGGCCACCGAGCCGTGGGGGCGGGTGAGGCAGTACGGCTTCGGCACCCTGGCGGCGATCGGATCGGGCGCCGGGGAGCCGGCCGTGCGGGAGCGCAAGGCCGTGGACGCCCGCGCGGGCCGGCCACGGGCCCGAACGCGGCTCGGCGCCACGGGAGATGATCCGCCCGAGGCGCCGAAGCCGGTTTTCAGGGCCTGAAGGCCCCGGGACCTCTTAGTCGAGGTAGTCGCGCAGGACCTGCGAGCGCGACGGGTGGCGCAGCTTCGACATGGTCTTGGACTCGATCTGGCGGATCCGCTCACGCGTCACGCCGTAGACCTTGCCGATCTCGTCCAGCGTCTTGGGCTGGCCGTCGGCCAGACCGAAGCGCATGGACACGACGCCCGCCTCGCGCTCCGAGAGGGTGTCCAGGACCGAGTGCAGCTGCTCCTGCAGGAAGGTGAAGGAGACCGCGTCGGCCGGGACGACCGCCTCGGAGTCCTCGATGAGGTCACCGAACTCGCTGTCGCCCTCCTCACCCAGCGGGGTGTGCAGCGAGATGGGCTCACGGCCGTACTTCTGGACCTCGATGACCTTCTCGGGGGTCATGTCGAGTTCCTTGGCCAGCTCCTCCGGGGTGGGCTCGCGGCCCAGGTCCTGGAGCATCTGGCGCTGCACGCGGGCGAGCTTGTTGATGACCTCGACCATGTGCACCGGGATGCGGATGGTGCGGGCCTGGTCGGCCATCGCGCGGGTGATCGCCTGCCGGATCCACCAGGTGGCGTACGTCGAGAACTTGAAGCCCTTGGTGTAGTCGAACTTCTCCACCGCGCGGATCAGACCGACGTTGCCCTCCTGGATCAGGTCCAGGAAGAGCATGCCTCGGCCCGTGTAGCGCTTGGCCAGCGAGACCACGAGGCGGAGGTTGGCCTCCAGCAGGTGGTTCTTGGCGCGGCGGCCGTCCTCGACGAGGATCTCCAGCTCACGCCGGAAGACCGGGTCCTGCTCGTCCTCCTCCTCCAGCTTGTGCTCGGAGAAGAGACCCGCCTCGATGCGCTTGGCGAGCTCCACCTCCTGCTCGGCGTTGAGCAGCGGCACCTTGCCGATCAGCTTCAGGTAGTCCTTGACCGGGTCGGCGGTGGCGCCGGCGACCATGACCTGCTGCGCGGGCGCGTCGTCCTCGTCCTCGTCGGACAGGACGTAACCGTCACCCTGCTGCGGCTGCTTCGTGGGCTTCTCGTCCGCGTCGTCACCGGCGACCGCGTCCTCGGACCAGGCGTCGGGCTGCGGCTCGTCGGGAGAGGCCGCGGCCTTCTTGGCCGCGGTCTTCTTCGCGGTCGTCTTTTTGGCGGCGCGCTTCGCCGGGGCCGCGGGGGCCTCTTCGTCAGCGGCGGAGCCCATTACCGATATTGACGGGGGAGCCGCCGGCGAGGCCGCCGAAGCGGTCTTCTTGACGATTTTCTTGACGGCGGTCCTCTTGACCGGACGCTTCTCCTCGTCCCTCGCGGCGGTCTTGCGCGCACGCTTGGCGGGCGCCTTGGCCGGAGCCTTGGGCGCGGTCACCATCAGCGTCACGCCCTCTTCGTCGAGGACCTGGTTGAGGCTGCGCAGCACCCGCTTCAGCTGGTCCGCGGGGATGCTGTCCGCCTCGAAGGCGTGGCGTACGTCGTCGCCGTTGATGTGACCCTGCTCCTTGCCGCGCTCGATGAGCGCGACGAGGGAAGGGGATTCCGCAATCTCCTGTGGGAACGGGCGGGACGGACTGACCGACACGAGGAGCCTCTCGTAGCAAAAATGATGACGAGGCGAGGTCGCATGACGTAATGGACGGCGCGACGACACCTGTGGGTTCATCGCACGCTCTCGCCATTTCGTTACGCCTTGAATCGAGTGACCTGAACCACTTTCCTCAAACACCCCCGTCAGGACTGCTCCGGTAGCGTGATGCCATGATCACCGGCACCGGCCACGTACTGATACTCGGCGGTACGACGGAAGCCAGGCAGCTCGCGCGGACGCTGGCCCCGTGCCCCCTCCTGCGGGTGACGACCTCGCTTGCAGGACGGGTGACACAACCAAGGATGCCTGATGGCGAGATTCGCGTCGGAGGCTTCGGCGGCCCGGGGCCGATGGCTGCCTGGCTGAGCGAGCACCGGGTCGCCGCAGTGATCGACGCCACACACCCCTTCGCCGCCGTGATCAGCGCGAACGCGGCCGAGGCGACGACCGCCGCGGGCGTCCCGCTGGTCGCGCTGCGCCGCCCGGGCTGGCAGCCGGGGCCCGGTGACCGCTGGCATTTCGCCGACAGCCTCCAGGACGCGGCGGCGCGGCTGCCGGCGCTCGGCCGCCGGGTGTTCCTCACCACCGGCAGGCTCGGTCTGGCCGCCTTCGCCGGCCTGGACGCGCTCCACTTCCTCGTACGGTCCGTGGAGCCCCCTCAGCCGCCGCTGCCGCGCCACACACGGCTCCTGCTCGACCGCGGCCCGTACACCGTCGAGGGCGAGCGGGAACTGCTCCGGACGTACGCCGCCGACGTCCTCGTCACCAAGGACAGCGGCGGCCCCGCCACCGCCGCGAAGCTCACCGCGGCCCGCGAGCTGGACCTGCCGGTCGTCGTCGTACGCCGTCCGCTCCCGCCGCCGGGGGTGCGCACCGCCCCCGACGTGGCCGGGGCGGTGGCGGAGCTGGAGCGGCTGGGGTGCCTCAGTCGCGGCGCAGCAGATAGGTGTCCATGATCCAGCCCTTGCGGGCGCGGGCCTCGGCGCGCAGCGCGAGGATCCGGTCCGAGACCTCCGAGAGCCGGCCGGAGACGAGGATCTCGTCCGCGGTCCCGACGTAGGCGCCCCAGTAGATGTACGGATCGTCCTCGGCGTAGCGCTGGAACACCTGGTGTGCGTCGAGCATCACCACCACGTCGTCCGCGCCCTCGGGCCAGCCCTCCGCGAGCCGGCGGCCCGTCGTGATCTGGACCGGCTTCGCCACCCGGTTCAGCCCGGTGCGATGGCGTGCGACCAGCGCTGACACGCTGCTGACGCCGGGTACGACCTCGTGGTCGAAGGTCACCGTCCCGCGCTCCAGGATCTCCTCCAGGATGCCGAGCGTGCTGTCGTACAGCGCCGGATCGCCCCACACCAGGAACGCGCCGGTCTGGTCGTCCGCCAGCTCTTCGGTGATCATCCGCTCGAATATGTCGGCCCGGCGGCTGCGCCAGTCGCCGACCGCGGGGGAGTAGTCGGCGCCGCCGGCCCGGCGGTCGCGGTCCGGGTCACGCCCCGCGACCAGCCGGTACTCCCGGTCCGCCGCGATGTGCGCGTCGAGGATGTCGTGCCGCAGCCGGATCAGGTCCGACTTCTCCTCGCCCTTGTCGAGGAGGAAGAAGACATCCACCGCGTTGAGCGCTTTGACGGCCTGGATCGTCAGATGGTCCGGGTCGCCCGCGCCGATTCCTATGACATAGATCTTTCTCACCGCACGGAGTCTGCCGCATCGGGCCCGTCCGGTCGCCCGCGCAGGCGCGGAGCGGTCCCGGCGGCCGGTACGGGCTCCGCTTCCCGCTCGACACGGTCCGCCAGCGCCTCGGCCCAGGCGCCGAGCTCGCGGATGCCGAGCCCGTAGGGGCGTGCGTCGCCGTACGCGGCGATTCCGGCGGCCCCGCGCCGCAGCAGCGTCGAACCGCCGCTCCTGTTGCCCCGGGCGGCGTGGGTGAGACCGACCGCGAGCTGGGCGAGGCCGCGCCACAGCGGGCGTTCCGCTTCGGGACCCGACTTCCAGGCGTCCTCGAAGACCTCGTGGGCGTGGAACGGCATTCCGGCGTCGAGCAGCCGCTGCGCCTCGCGCACCGTGTCGTCCCCGGTGCGCACCACTCCCTCGGGCTGTCTGGCCACGCCCTGCGCCCCGTACGGCAGCGGCCGCCCGAGTCCGTCGCGCGGCCGCGCGTTGCGCGCCCGTCCCTCGGGGTCGCGGTCCCTCCTGCTCTGCTCCGTGTCGTCCATCCGCCCATTGTCACCCGCTCCGGTTCCGGAGTGCCGTGCGCAGACGGCTCCGGGACGGCCGCGAACTCGAACGCTCCGGAGAGGCGTTGGAGGTCCGGGGCCACCGCGACGGGCAGTGGATTCGGGACCACTCATGGAGTGAGGTATTGTTCTGTTGCGCGCTCAGCCAGGGTAAACCCCAGGTCAGGCGGGCAACGGGACGTGGCGCAGCTTGGTAGCGCACTTGACTGGGGGTCAAGGGGTCGCAGGTTCAAATCCTGTCGTCCCGACTCGAGAGAGTCGCAGATCAAGGGGCCGTTTCAGAGCAATCTGAAACGGCCCCTTGGCCGTTCCCGGGGACCGGCCGGGGAGCAACCGGCTCGACCGCGTCAGCGGGCGGCCACGATCGGGCTCGGCAGGGAGCGCGGGGTGCGCACCACGCCGAGGGGCGCGGAGAGGGCGGCGCCGACGACGGTGATCTCGTGCACGTCGGGGTGCGGGTGCCCGTACCCGGGCTTGGTGACACCTCGTCCCAGCGGGTGGCGTCAGCCAGGACCGAGCCCTCGGCCACCACCCGAACAGTCCTGGCGACGGCCGTGCCGCGCCACCGGGACCGTTCCGGCACTCTATGGTCTGGCTCTCATCGGCCCCGACCCTCCGAGGTGCGGACATGACGGCAAGGCGGTGGGACCGCCGGGGGCCGGTCGTCGCGGCCCTGACCGAGGCGGCGGTGCTGCTGACCCTGTTCGGGTTGTGGCAGCTGGCGGGCCACCAGTCGATGACGAGCGCCCACCGCGCCCTGGACCGCGCCCTTTGGATCCACCGAACCGAAAGCGACTTCGGGCTGCCCGACGAGGCGATGGTGCAGCGCACGGTGCTGCCGCACCCACGGCTGTTGGCAACAGCCAACTATTACTACGCCGTGATGCACGTTGCCGCGATGGCCGGCATGCTCCTCTGGGTATTCCTCCGGCACCGGCCGCACTACGGCCGGGTGCGGAACACGGTGGCTCTGGTGACCGCGGTCTGCCTGCTCGTGCAGTTCGTTCCCGTGGCACCGCCGCGGATACTGCCGCAGAACGGTTTCGTGGACGTCGCGGCGCAGTACGACCAGTCGATCTTCGGACGACCCGTCGCCGGGGTCGTCGTGAACGAGTTCGCCGCGATGCCGTCGATGCACGTCGCTTGGTGTGTGCTGGTCGCGGCTGCCGCAGTCCGGATCAGCAGAAGTCGCTGGCGGTGGCTGGGAGTGGCCCATGCCGCGGTCACCCTCGCGGTGGTCGTGGTGACAGCCAATCACTTCTGGGCGGACTGTGTGCTGGCCGTGGCGCTGGTACTCCTGGGACACGCCGCTCGGCGGAGTACGGCTGCGGCGCGGCGCCGATGGCGAAAGGCCGTTTCACCGGGCCGTACAACGGCCATGGAACCCGGGGCACCTGAATGCCCGCTCCGGTGAGTATCCACAGGGTCTTGGAGAACAGCGGTTCCAGCACTCGACGCGGCGTCGGAAGGACCACCGCGGTGAGCGCCATCCGAATGGCGCGCAGCATCCTTCGGGATGCGGGAGGACAGATCTGGTATTCCTGCGATGGCAGCACATTGACGAGAAGACTCGTCCCGGCACCAACGCTTGAGAACAGCGCGCTGTCCATGGGCGAAAGGGAACACCACCATGCATGACCTCTCCTGCCGGTCTCTCGTCGAATTGGTGTCGTACCACTTCGACATCGACGTCGACAGGCTGCGTCCGGACACCACCTTCGAGGAACTGGAGATGGACTCCCTCGCCTTGATGGAACTCGTGGTCGTCATCGAAGGCGAGACCGGAATCCGAATCCCCGACGACCTGGTGGGAATCGGCCCCGACGCGACGATCAGCGAAATCGCCGACGCGGTCAAGCGGATCGGCGAGGGCGCCGTGCTTCCCGATGGACGGGTTCCGCACGAGGGCCGGGCCGTGCCCCGCGCCGATGCGGCGATCCAGCCCGGGGGAGCCCGGGTTGAGTGATCAGCGAGTGGCCGTGACCGGGCTCGGACTCGTGACCCCCGCGGGCGACAGCCCGCAGGCAGTCTGGGAAACCCTGTGCGCCGGCCGTTCGCTGGCAGCCCGTGACCCTGCCCTTGCCGGCCTGTCCGTCGACTTCTCCTGCCAGGTGAGCGGATTCGACGCCGTCACGGAACTGGGCGTCCGGATGAGCCGGCGCCTGGACAGATTCGCACATCTGGGACTGGCAGCTGCCCGACGGGCGGTGCGCGATGCCGGCCTCGCTCCGCACGAGTGGGCCGCGGAACGCGTCGGCGTGGTGCTCGGTGTGAGCAGCAACAGTCTGCAGACGTACGCCCAGGAATTCTCGCAACTCGGCGGGGGCCGCCCGAGCGCCGTGTCACCCCTCGCCCTGGCCCGCAGCATCCCCAGTCAGCTGGCCGGTGAGGTGGCCATCGACCTGGGTGCGCGAGGTCCCAATTTCGTGACCACCAGCGCCTGTGCCTCCAGCATGACGGCCATCGGCGTGGCTCGTGACCTGATCCGGGCGGGTACTTGCGACATCGTTCTCACCGGTGGCGGCGAGTCCCCGCGGGCACCGATGAACGTGGCGTGCCTCACGCAGATGAAGGCGCTCTCGCGGGAGTGCCCCGCGGGCCCCGGCTCGGCCTCGCGGCCCTTCGACGTCGACCGGGGCGGCCTGGTGCTGGGCGAGGGGGCAGCCGTCCTCGCCCTGGAGTCGGCCGCCCACGCCCGGGCCCGCGGGGCACGGGTACGCGCGTTCGTGCGCGGATACGGCGCCTCGGCCGATGCGTACCATCCGATCGCGCCTCATCCGGGTGGGCGCGGCGCGGAACAGGCGCTGCGGAGCGCACTGGCGGACGCCGGTTGCGCGCCCGCCGACGTGGACCACGTCAGTGCGCATGGCACCGGTACACGGAGAGGCGACGCCGTGGAGGCCGACGTCCTTCTCCGTGTCTTCGGCACGCCACCGGTGGTCACGGCGGCCAAGAGCGTTGTCGGGCATGCCATGGGTGCCGCCGGCGCGCTCGCCACCGCGTTCACCCTGCTGGCCATGGAACACCAGGCCGTTCCTCCCACGGCCAATCTGGCGGAGCAGGAGGCGGGTCGTGAACTCGATATTCCGACGGGGCGGCATCGCCGCCTGCCAGTGGGGACAGCTGTCGTCAACGCATTCGGCTTCGGCGGCCAGAACGCCGTGCTTCTCCTGACGGCGCCGTGACGAAGCCGTCCGATGCCGCCGCCTCGTTGCTGACCTCTCCCGCGAGGGAAACGTGCCGGGCCGACACGGTGTGAACCTGTCAGCAGGCCAGCGCGCCGACGATGGCCTCCGCCGCTTTCGCGATCTCGTCCTCGCTGTGGGCGCTGGTCACGCCGATCCTCAGACGTGCTCCCCCGATCGGTACGGCAGGGGGGAACAAGGGGTTCACCAGGAGGCCCTGTTCGAGCAGACGGGTGGCGATGCGTGCGGTGTCGTCGACGCGCCCGATGTGGACGAGCACCACATGCGCACTGGAGGCCCCGATGTTCACACCGGCGTCTTGGAGGCGTTCGCGCAGCGCCTTCGCGTTGGCGGCGTTCCGGGTACGCAGGGCGAGGCCTTCCGCCGCGGCCACCCGCACCGCCGCGAGGGAGGCGCCGACCGTGGCCGGGGCCAGGCCGAGTGAGAGCAGGTACGCCCCGGCCGTGTGGCGTACGAGGCGCATCGCCCGGTCGCTGCCACAGGCGAATCCCCCTGTACTCGCGAACGCCTTGCTCATGGTTCCGGTGATGACGTCGACACGGTCCAGCACTCCGAGGAGTTCGGCAGCGCCGCGGCCGCGTGGTCCCACCGCTCCACCGGCGTGCGCCTCGTCGACGATCAGCAGGGCTTCGTGGCGGTCCGCGAGATCCGCGATGCCGGCCAGCGGGGCGAAGTCGCCGTCGGCGCTGAAGAGCCCGTCGACGACGATGATCCGGCGGCGCGCGCCGGTGGCCTCGACGAGTTTTGCCGCCAGGTCGTCCAGGTCGTTGTGGCGGAAAGTCATCAACTGAGCCCCGGACAGACGGCCGCCCATGGTGATCGATCCGTGGTTGAGCTGGTCCGAGAGAATCGCGTCCCCGGGACCCGCGAATGTCGTCAGCACCCCGATGTTGGCCTGCATGCCGGTCGGAAACAGTGCCGCAGAGGGTTTGCCGAAGAACTCCGCAAGGGCGTGCTCCAGGCTGCGGTGAAGTTCGGTGTATCCGCCGACGGGCTGCGTGCCGTAGCAGTGCGTACCGAACCGGTGGAGGGCGTCCACGGCGGCACCGACGACGGCGGGATGTCCGCTGAGCCCCAGGTAGTCGCATGAGCCGAAGACCGTGACCATGCGGCCGTCGGCCAGTCGGGCACGGGTGCCGCGGGGCTCGGAAATGACGGGGAACAGTGGGTAGTGCCCCTGTTCCTGCCAGCGGTCCACGGTGTCGAGCACACTGTTGAGGGCGGGGCCGAAGTCCATGTCCGTACTGGTCAACGAGCTGCTCCAATGTGTCCGGCCAGTTCGGCGACCAACTCGCCGAGGGGCAGGCCGGGCGTCAGCCGCTCCGCGAAGCGAAGCGGATCGATGACGACCCCGAACCGGGTCTCGAGAGCGACCAGCGACTCGGCCAGGAGCAATGAGTCCAGCCCCAGGTCTTCGAGGGTGAGGGAGTCCGGCAGCCGGTCGGGGGCCACACGGATCCTGGTCGCGAGGACGTTCTTGATCGCTTCGCCCAGGTCTTCCGGGCTGAGGCGCGCGGCAGGTGAGGGCTGCAGGGCGGACGAGAGTGGCTGCACATCCGTCACGGCTGGGCTCCCTGTGCGTTTCTCGGTCACGGTACGCCGATCCGCCGTCGGCTCATTCTGAGTGGCCGTCATATTACGCACGGCGACCGTCGAAAGTGGTGACGTGGCTATGTGGCCACATCGCGGGAATCCGGTTGCCGCCTGCCGGGCACTCCGTCGGCCCCGTGCGAGACGTACGCGGCGGCGAGTCGTGTGCGCTGCACCTTGCCGCTCGCGGTCCGTGGCAGCAGGCCCCGGGCGACGACGAAGACATCACGGACCGGCATGCCGAATTCCCTCAGCACGGCAAGGCGTACCGTGTCGGCGATGCCCGGCGTGTCCTCGCCGGACTCCGCGTCTCCCGCGCCCCTCGCGGCGGAGACCGGGGAGCCGCTGATCTCGAGGAACAGGACGACGCTCTCGGCGGCTTCGTCCTCCGGCGTGACCGGGACGACCACCGCAGCCGTTACCGAGGGAGGGCACGCCGCCAGGGCGACCGCCTCCAGGTCACCGGGCGCGTACACCATGCCGGCGTGCTTGAACGTCTCCTTCAGTCTGCCGACGACGAAGAGCTCGCCCTCGGCATACGCCCCGAGGTCTCCGGTGGGGACGAAGCCGTCGGGATGGACGGGCTCCCATCGGCCGCCGGTCACCATCCGGGCCGTGGCGGCCTCCCCGCCGACATGGATCTCGCCCACACAGCCGTCCGGAAGCGCATCGCGCCGTCCGTCGAGGGCCGTGACGCGTACCCGTGTCCCCGTGACGGCAGTGCCGTGGCCCACCAACGACTGGGTGCCGACCGGAGGGGAGCCTGCGGCGCCGTGCGGGGCCTCGGAGGCGACCAGCCGGCCTTCCCCCAGGGCTCGGCGGTCGAAGACCCGTACGGTGGTGGGAGTGAGCGGTCTGCGGGCGGCCACCGCGACGCAGTTCTCGGCGAGGCCGTAGGCGGGGAGCAGTACATGGGGCTTGAGTCCCTGCGGGGCCAGCGCCCGTTCGAATTCCGCGCACAGGGCGGGGGTGATTCGCTCCGCGCCGATGAGGGCCACCTCAAGGGCCGACAGGTCGAGGGCGGAGGGGCGGGTGAACCGCTCCCTCGCCCTGCGTCCCGCCAGTTCGTAGCCGAACGGGGGGCCCGCGGTGTGCGTGGCGCGGAAGTCGGACAGCTCCGTGATCCAGCGCAGCGGGTCACGGACGAAGGATTCCGGCGGCAGCGCCCGGACCGACGATCCCGAGAACAGACTGCTGGCGAAGCAGCCGATCAGGCCCATGTCGTGCGACAGGGGAAGCCAGAACACCCCGCGCCCGCAGTGGTACCCCACCCTGTCGTTCAACGCGGTGAGGTTGACGGCGAGATTGCGGTGCGTGAGCAGGATGCCCTTGGGGGCGGAGGTGCTCCCGGAGCTGAACTGGAGCAGCGCGGCGCCGTTCGGGTCGAGCGCTACCGGCGGCGGAGGCACGGGTGCGGAGACGGGTGTCGGGGCGGCCGGGACGAACTCGCCCACGGGAAGGGCGGTGGTGGGCAGTCCCGCGTCGCGGGCCAGGCCGGCGTACGCGTCCGTACCACCGGGCGGAGTCAGGCACCAGCGCGCCCTGCCCAGGGCCATGGCGTCGCGGGCCCGGAGGGCGTGCTGGCTGCCGGGCCGTGGACGTGCGACGGCGCGCAGCGGCACCAGCACACCTCCCGCGGCCTGGACACCCACGGTCGCGATCATGGTTTCGAGCGTGGTGTGCATGACCAGCGCGACGTGGTCACCGGTGCGCACCCCGCGCTGTCGCAGACCGAGGGCGCATGCCACCGCCCGGTACCAGAAAGTCCGGTAGTCGATCACTTCCCCGGCGTGCGCGCCATGGTCTGCCGCGCACAACTCGCCGGCGATCCCGTCGCGGGCGTGGGCGTACACCGCCTCGATCAGGGTGCTGTGAGGGAGGCTGTCGATGTCGGGCATGGTGTGACCTCTTCACGCTCGGGTGCGAGGGGGATCGACGTCGGCGACCGTGACGGGGAGCGTCCGGACTGAGCACCCATTTAGCCAGGCTTATGTCTGCTATTGTCCAGTTTCGTGGATATTGTGACGGTGTCTCCGGTGCGCAACCGGGCGCAACGGAAGGCCTTCGTCGAGTGCGAGTACGCGTTGCACCGCGCGGACGCCTGCTGGGTCCCACCACTGCGCCGGGACCGGTACCGACTGCTGTCCCGCACCCGGAACCCGTTCCTGTCGTTCGGCGAGGTGGCGCTGTACCTCGCCCGCCGCGGCGGCAAGGTGGTGGGGCGCATCGCCGCCGTGCACGACCCCCGCTTCAACCGGCACCACGGAACCCGTGACGGATTCTTCGGCCTCTTCGCCTGCGTCGACGACCCCGACGTCGCCCGCCGGCTGTTCCAGGCAGCCGGCTCCTGGCTCATCGGGCGGAACATGACCTCGATGGTGGGTCCGGTGAACTTCTCGACGAACTACGAGTGCGGGGCCCTCGTCGACGGGTTCGACCTGCCGGCGGCCCTGCTCATGCCGTGGAACCCGCCGTTCACCCCCGTGTTGATCGAGAGCTGCGGTTTCACGGCCGTCCAGGACCTTCACGCCTGGGAGTGGGCATGCGTGCCCGAACAGCCCGAGGCACTCGGCCGTGTCGCGGCGGCGGCGGTACGGAGGGGCGACATCACCGTCCGGACCGTCGACGTCCTCGACTACGCGGCCGAAATGCGGCGGATCCGCGACCTCTACCACCGCGCCTGGCAGGACAACTGGGGCTTCGTCCCCATGACGGGCCGTGAGTTCCAGCACCTGGCGGACCAGTTGCGTCCGGCGCTGCGCCCCGAACTGGCTCTCGTCGCCGAGGTCGCGGGCGAGCCGGCGGGTTTCTCCCTCACCCTCCCGGACCTGGCCCCGGCCTTCCGGGCCGCCGGAGGACGTCTGCACCGGTGGGGCGTGCCCACGGGGCTGGCCCGGATGCTGCGCGCGTCGCGCCAGGTCCGGCGCGGCCGGCTGATGGCGCTGGGCGTCGTCGAGGAGTTCCGGAACTCAGGAGTGCTTCCCGTGCTCCTGGCGGAGACCGAGCGGGCCGCCCGCCGCCTGGGCTACGAGGCTGTCGAGATCTCCTGGGTCCTGGACAGCAACAAGCCGGCGCTCCGATCGCTGCGGGCGGCCGGCTGCCGCCGCACCAAGACGTACCGGATCTACCGGCGCGAGCTGCGGCACGGATCGTACGAGCAAGCCCTGCGAAACCACTGAGGACGGCCCATGCGTGTTCTGGTCACCGGCGCCACGGGATTCATCGGCCGACGGCTCGCCCGCCGTCTCGTGGCGCGCGACCACGAGGTGACGGCGATCGTGCGCTCCACCTCCTGTCTCGGCGTCCTCCCGCGGAAGGTGCGCCTGGTGCAAGGAGACCTGGCCGACGGAAAGGGCCTGGCTGAGGCAGCCAGGGACGCGGAGTGCGTGCTGCACTTGGCCGGAGTGGTCAAGGCACCGCGCGCGGAGGGTTTCGACCGGGTCAACGCGACGGGTACCCGTCGGCTCGGTGAGCACCTCGCCGCGCTCTCCTCCCCGCCCCGCATGATCCTGTGTTCCTCGCTCGCCGCCGCCGGCCCGTCGGCTCCGGGCCGGCCCCGGCGGGAGGAGGACCCTCCGGCCCCCGTCTCCCGGTACGGCCGCAGCAAGCTCGCCGGGGAGCAGGCTCTCCGGGAGCTGGCGCCGGACCTGGGGACCGTCGTCATCCGCCCGCCGATCGTCTACGGGCCGGGCGACCCGGCCTTCGTCCCCGCGCTGGCGGCGATGGTCCGGGCGGGCGTCGCACCTCGTCCGGGCAGGGGCACCTGCCGGTACTCCCTCGTACACGTCGACGACGTGTGTGCCGCGCTGGAGGCGGTGATGGAACGCGGCGGGACCCTGTCCCGGGATGATCCGGCGGCCGGCGTGTACACGGTCTCCGACGGGGTGGAACATTCGTGGGGCGGCCTGTGTGCCGCAGTGGCCCGTGCGATGGGCCGCAGGCCCCCGCTGGTGGTGCCGGTCCCGGCCCCGGCCGTACACGGTGTGGCCTGGCTGCTGGAGACGGCCGCCCGGCTGCGCGGCCCCGGGGCGTTCCCGGCCGCCAACCGGGACAAGGCGGTGGAGGGGCGTTGTCCGGGGTGGACCTGTTCCACGGACAAGGCGGCCCGCGAGCTCGGTTTCACCTCTGCGGTGCGGCTGGAGGCCGGCCTCGCGGCGATGTTCGACGACGGTGGCCGCGGGCGGGCGGGATGCTGACCCCCCAGGCCGTCCCGGACGGCACGTGCGGACCGGACAGAAGGAACTCCTCTTCCGGCCCGGACCGAGCCGGGCCACCGAAGCGCCGCCTGGGCGAGCAGGTGGCCGGGGCCGTGGCCGAGGGACTGACGTCGGTGCTCGCCCGTCTGCTGCCCCCGTCTGCGGACCACGCCCGCCTGTGCACGGCGCTACGGCACTCCACCAGCGACGGTCTGCTGGGCACCCGATGCGAGATCGACCTCCGGAGAGCGCCCGGTGGATGGCTCGCCGATGGCCGTGCCGACCATGTACTCGGACTGCCGGAGGCCGACGGAACGCTGGTGGAGGCCACCGGTGCGAGAGGTGACACGGTGCTCGTTCTGCTGCCGGCCGACGCCTGGGGGGCCGAGCGCGGCGAGCACCGGCCGTCCCCGCTCCCCGGGGCGTCATTCGGTTCCGTGCGGCTGGACTCGGTGTCCGTCCCGGCCACGGCCGTCGTCCGACTGGGCCCCGCCGATGTGCACATGCTGTACGAGACGGTCGCCGCGACCCGGCTGAGGTTGGCGCACTTGGTCACCGAACTCGCCGCGGACGCTGTCGAGGCGCTCATCGACCACGTGGTCCGACGGCCGTTCGGCGGCGCTCATCTCGTGGACAAGCAGGTGGTGCGCCACGCTCTGGTGGAGGCGACGGCGCGGGTGAGGATGTGCGAGGCATACCTGGCACGGGTCGGCACCCGCTCGCGTACGACCTCGGCACAGCGAGAACCCTGGACGGAGGGGGAGCCGGCGGCGCCGGCCGCATGGTCCTCCCGCGACGCCGCACTGCGCGCGGCGGCCTACGTGGCACTTGCCGTCCCGCAGGCCGTGGAGGCCTCCTGCCAGCTCCACGGAGGCTACGGCTTCCTCGAAGAGCAGTGGATCGCCCGGGCCTACCAGGACTCCGTTTTCGCTCCCGTCCTGCTGGGCGGCCTGGATCGGCTGGAACGGGCCGCCGGACTGCCCTTCCCCGTCACCGTGGAAGCGGCCGCCGAATGACCGTCCCCTCGCTCCGTGCAGACTCGATGGCCGCGTTCCACGCCTCGGCGCGCACTCTGGTGAGGCACCACCTCGCGCCGCACCTGATGGATTGGGAGACGAACGGCGGGGCCACCCGCCGGCTGTTCGACGTCGCCGGTCGCGCCGGGGTGTTCGGCGTACCCGTTCCGGTCCGCGACGGTGGTCTGGGTCTGGGGCTCGCGCACGGCATCGCCTTCATCCGGGCCGTCAGCCGCTACGCCGCCGGCGGGGTCTGCACGAGTTTGTGCGTGCAGACGCACGTCACCGTGCCCCTGCTGCTGGGGCACGGCAGCGAGGAACAGAAGCAGACCTGGCTGCAACCGGTCCTGAGGGGCCGTGTGATCACCGCTGTGGCGATCACCGAGCCCACCGGAGGGTCGGACCTTGTCAACAGCACAGCCACCCGGGCGGTTCCCACTGGCCGGGGATGGCTTCTCGACGGCGAGAAGACCTTCATCACCAACGCGCCGCTCGCCGACTGCCTGTTCGTGCTGGCTCGCACCGACGCCGGAGCCGGCGCTCTCGGAATGACGTTCTTCCTGGTGCCGGCCGATCTCCCCGGTGTTCAGGTGCAGCAGCTGGGAACCGTGGGGCTGCGCAGTTCACGCACCGGCCGCATCCGGTTCACAGGCTGCGAACTGCCGGCGGAAGCCGTGCTCGGCCGGCCCGGCCTGGCCATGGCGTACCTGGCTCAGGTCCTCGGGGAGGAGCGGCTCGCGATCTCCGCCGGTGTGCTGGAGTGCGCACGGTGCTGTGTGGAGCGTACTGCCGCGCTTTCGGCGGTGGCCACCTCACAACGAGCCCGTGCCGAACTCGCCGGATGGCTCGTGGAGGTGGAGGCCGCAGAAGCGTTTCTGGACGCTGCCGTAGAGCGCTTCGACGACGGCGCGGGCGACCGTCTCGATGCGGACCTCGCCAAGACCATGAGCGCACGGCTCGCCCAGCGGGTCGTCAACGGATGCGCCCGGCTCATCGGTCCCGACGCTTTCAGCGCCGCGGGCGCCGGGAGCAGTCTGCTCCCGGCGCTGCGGGACGTCCGGGTCCTGAGCGTCTTCGGGGGGAGCTGCGAAACGGTCAGGGACAGCGCCGCCGCGGAGATCCTGCGAGGTGCTGCCGCCCGCCGGCGGACCGCCCCCCTCGTGCCGGCCGGGAGCCGGCATGCGTAGATGCACGGCCCGCTCCCGCACCGCACCGCTCCCGCGGGCCACCCGTCGACGCCCCGTCACTTCGGGCCCGTGGTCTCTGCCACACGCCGTCCCCACCAGGAGAATCCATGCAACGTCCCGTTGGTGACCCTTCACAGGACGACGAGTCCGTACTCCGGGAGCTCGAGTCCGTCGTCGCCACCCACCTGGACCGGCACCTTTCGATGGCCCAGGAGTGGTTTCCCCACCAGTACGTGCCGTGGAGCCGCGGTCAGGACTTCGACGGACCGCTGCAGGGCCGGCCCTGGGAGCCCGAGCAGTCGGCACTGCCTGCGCACGCACGTTCCGCCCTCGTTCTCAGCCTGCTCACGGAAGACAACCTGCCGAGCTACCACACGGAACTGATCACCGAGCTCGGCCGCGACGGAGCCTGGGGCGAATGGACCCGTCAATGGACGGCCGAGGAAGACCGGCACAGCACCGCCCTGCGGGATTACCTGCACGTCACACGTGCAGTGGACCCAGTGGCCCTGGAGCGCCACAGGATGCAGCACATGCGCACCGGCTACACCCGCGAGTACCCGGGGTCGGTCATCCATGGCATCGCCTATGTCATGGTGCAGGAACAGGCCACCCGGGTGGCGCACCGCAACACCGGAAGGATCAGCGGCGACCCGGTGTGCGAGCGGCTGCTGTCACGGATCGCGGCGGACGAGAACCTCCACATGGTGTTCTACCGCGACCTCCTGGCCGCGGCCTTCGACCGGTATCCGGACCGGACCATGCACGCCATGAGGGACGTGGTCCGTTCCTTCCGGATGCCGGGGCACAGCGCTCCCACCCTGCGGTCGGCGGCCCGAAGCATCGCCGTCTCCGGCATCCTCGACCGGAACGTACTGGTCACTGAAATCCTTCAGCCGCTTCTTCGATCGCTGCGGGTGTTCGAGCGCACCGACCTGACGGGCGAAGGGGAGAGCAGCCGCGAAAGACTCGGGCAGCACCTCGAGCGGCAGAAGACCATGATCGAACGGTCCGCCCGATGGCGTGCCGACCGAGGCGTGAAGGCGGCCCCGGCCGTCCGGGACCAGGCATGGCCAGGCCGGGAAGCGGGTCAGCCGACGCGGACTCCCTGACAGCCGCCGCATCGCACCGCAACACGAGATCCCGGACGTCTCCTCCGGCTGCGGCCAGAAGGAACAGCGCCTGGGAGCCGGTACTTTGACGGCCGGGCAGGCCGCGGGGCAGGAACCTTTCCCCCCGCCGAGCCCCGTGGGCACGGAGCGCCACGCCTTCGGGCCCGCATGAATTCACTCGAACGGGGCACTCGGGCATTCCTGGAATGCGGAGAGCGCCACAACCATGACGGAGCAGCCGACCGAACCGGCCGCACTCGCCCGCGTCGACCACCTGCGGGCATGTGGCTCTCCGGAGACAGCCTGCCGCAGTTGCGTGCGGCCGGCGTGCGGACCGCTCGGCGGCGGGGTGGAAGGACAGGCACAGCGCAGTGACGATCGCCGATGCGGTGTTCGCGTGGTTGGGAGTGGGAGCGCTGCTCGCGGCAGTGCTGCCCCGAGTGGTGGCCGGACGGCCGCTTTCGCTGCCACTGGTCTTCCTGGTGGGCGGTATCGGGGTGTACCTGCTGCCCCTGCCGCTGCCGGAGATCGATCCGGTGAACGACCGGCTGCTGACGGAGCACATCACCGAGATCGTCGTGATCATCGCGCTGATGGGCGCCGGGCTGGCGCTCAATCGGCCCGTCGGCCGTCGCCGATGGGCCACGACCTGGCGGTTGCTGGGCCTCACGATGCCGTTGACCGTCGTGGTCACGGCCCTCGTGGCGTGGTGGCTGCTGGACTGGCCTCCGGCCGTCGCTCTGCTGCTGGCCGCCGTTCTCGCGCCGACCGATCCGGTGCTCGCCTCGGAGGTGCGGGTGGGGGAGCCCACCGAGGACGAGCACGACGAGGACGAGGTGCGGTTCGCTCTCACCAGCGAGGCGGGCCTCAACGACGGGCTCGCCTTCCCCCTGACGTACGCGGCTGTGGCGCTGGCCGTCGCCGCGGGCAGTGGCTGGTCGGCCGACTGGACCGGCGCGTGGGCGGTGGAGGACGTCGTGTTCAAGTGCACCGTCGGGGTGCTGAGCGGGCTGTTGGCAGGCCGGGTGCTGGGCTGGTTGTTCTTCCGGCCCCGCTCGTCGGTGCTGCGGCTCTCCGAACACCGGGAGGGCTTCGTCGCGCTGGGCGCCACGTTCCTGTCGTACGGGGTGACCGAACTGCTGGGGGCTACGGCTTCCTCGCGGTGTTCACCACCGCGTGCACGATCCGGGCGGCCGAGCACGCCCACGGCTTCCACAACGTCCTGCACGACTTCATAGAGCAGATCGAGCGCCTGCTCACCGCGGCGGTGCTGTTTCTGCTGGGCGCCTTCATCGCGCTGGGTGGCCTCGCCCCTCTGACCTGGCAGGGCGCCGTCACCGCACTGGTGGTGCTGCTGGTCGTCCGGCCGCTGTCCGGATGGGCCGGGCTGCTCGGGAGCCGCCTGCGGGGCCGGGAGCGCTGGGTGGTCGCGGCCTACGGCATCCGGGGCATCGGCTCCTTGTACTACCTCGCCTACGCGCTGGGACAGCACGACTTCCCGGTGCCGGCGCGGGAACTGTGGGCGGTGGTGACCTTCACCGTGCTGGCCTCGGTCGTGCTGCACGGTGTCACGGCGGGACCGGTGGTGGCCAGGCTCGACCGGCTGCGGACCGCCGCCTCCCCGCGGCAGTCGGACACCTGCTGAGCGCCTGCGGCCAGCCGATCGCGGGAGACCTGGGCCGGGCGGCGGGAAGGCTCCCCGGCCACGTGGCCACCTGCCGGTGAGTGGTGAGTGGTGAACGGCGGGCGACTCACACCGCTGATTCCGGATGACCGCGTGCTGAGACACGTTGAAAAGTGGCCGCTTTGCGACTATTTGCCTGCTATATCTGTGGGCACCTGCGTCTCATGCCGGGCTCGCGACACTGCTGCAACGAGCCGGGTGCGCCGTGGCGGGGTGGTTCCGGCGACTTCGGTCCTCTCTCGCTCGCCCGCCCCGCAGGTGTGGGGCGGGCGAGGTGTCATTACGGGTCGCGACCGCGGTGGACGCGAGGCGGCCGCCGTATTCGGGCAGCGGAGACCGGAAGGATCATCATGAACAAGACCGCGCTGGTGGAAGCGGCCGTGCGAAAGACGGCTGAGACGGGCACGCAGCTGGCGTCGGAGGAGGTGGAGCGGGTGATCGACGCGCTGTTCGGCACCGTGGAGTCCGCCGGCGCGATCGCCGAAGGGCTCAAGCGTGGTGAGACGGTCACCGTGATCGGGTTCGGCGATTTCCACCTGGAGGACTCCCGTCCCACGCTGCGTCCGGGCCAGGCGCTGAACGAGTACGTCAACGGCACCGTCCGCTGAAAGCGGCCCCTTCCCGGCGGACGCCCGCGTCCCGGGGGTACCGGGGCGCGAGAGCCTGATCTCCGGGCCGCGGCCTGGCCGGGCGGCCGCGAGCGCCGGCTCTCCGGTCGCGTTCGGACGGCCGCTGTGCGGGCCGGGCCGCTCGCGGAGCCGGTACGGACGTGCGCGGTCGGATCGCCGCTGCTGTCCGCTTCGAGCACGCGCCGCTTCCGGCGCCCGGCCCCCGGCATACCGGGCGCCGCTTGCCCATGGCATTCGGCGCCCCCGGCCGGGGCCAGGCTTTCCGCTCGCGTCGGTCAGGGCTGGTTGCGTGCCTGGTCGGCGGCCTGGCCGGCGGCGCCGGTCTCGGTTGTGGCGCCCCGAGTGCTGAGTTTGCCGCCACTGGACTCGAGGTGGGCACGGACGAACCACTGGAAGAGCTCCAGGCCGCGCAGTTGCTCGATGAGCATGTCCTGCGTGACCGGGTCGCTCTCCTCGGTGGCCTGCATGGCCTGGCGGTGGTCCTTGATGATCGAGGTGTAGACGAGGTCGAGGGCGCCGAGGTGCTCGATGGCTTCGGCCCGGCCGATCGAGTAGTCGTTCCAGGTGCGTGCGTCGACCAACGCGCCCGGTGTGCCGTTCGGTTCGCCACCGAGGGTGGAGATCCGCTCGGCCAGGTCGTCGGTCATGGAGCGGACCTGTTCGACCTGCGGGTCGATCATTTCGTGCACGGCGATGAAGTGCGGGCCGACGACGTTCCAGTGAACGTGCTTGAGGGTGAGGGCGAGATCGTTGAGGGAGTGCAGGCGCATCTGCAGCAACGCGATGATCTGCCCGCTTTCCTGTGTGCTCATCCCCGGCACGGTGTACGAGATGTCCGGATGCTGTGACGGCATGGTGGCACTCCTAGCGTGGTGTCCGGCAGTGCGGAAGCGTTCAGGCAATCAGTCCGAACCGATTCGGCCGGGCGGCCGCGCGCAGCCTGCCGGGTCTTTTCACCGGTGCGGAGCAGAGGCGGGTGCACCAGTGCTCCTGAAGTGGTGGGGTGATCCGGTTCGCACCCCTTCCGCACGCAGGCGGGTCCGGCGCGGGCGCCGGTGGACTCCGGAGGGTTCGGGCGGGCCCTCCGGCGACTCGCCCACTACGTCTCCCACCCCGGATCGGGCGGCTTGAACGTTCCCCGCCCACTCGCCGGACGGGCGCCCCCGGTAACGGCCGTTCCACCACCAGCGGGTGACGGGGTATCGCTGGAGCAGGGAGAGGACGGGCAGCCCCGCGAAGGCTCCGGCGGGTGCCGCGAGGTGGAGATCGCCGGTGGAGGAGACGGCGATGATCGGGACGGCGCCGAGGCCGTCGACGACGGCGAGGGTGAGCGGTCCGTCCGCCGTCCAGTGCTGGAGGGAAAGGTCCGGTCCGGGAGAGGGGATGCCGAAAGGGAGGTGGCGTATGTGCTCGCAGGCGTCGCTCCACGGGGTGTTCGCCCAGACCAGGGCGACCAGGGCGGCGGCGAGCAGTGCGAGCCCGCCGGCTGTCTCTGTCCGCAGGGTGGCGGTGACCGCCGTGTGTTCCGGCAGGGGGGCAGGCCGGGGGAGGCGGAACGGTCGCGCGGGGCACCGGCCATGGGACAAGGGGCCTTTGGAGCACCGGCTTCCGGGCGCGCGACCCTTGGGCGTCGACCAGGCTTCCCGGCACACCCGCGTCACGTCGGCGCGGAAGCGGCCTGTTCGCTCAACGGAGGCTCATTTTCGGATAACGGTCTTGTTTCGTTCGCTGGGACTTTCCCATGTCACTGACCGTTGTGTGACGTGAATCACTAAAATTTTCGTAAAGGCATGGTAGAACTACGCAACTTCGCAGGTGGCCCCACCCCTCGCCGCGATGCGGAGTGCCGGCACGCACCGGCAGTACGACCAGGGTGATCACCGTCCGAAGTCCACGGACGTCCCACCCAGGGTCGCCGATCGGACAACGGCGTTCGCTCAAAGCCCGCACCCCACCGGCGCACTCATCCCGTGCCCGGCCCTGCGCCATCGAGGTAGCCACCGTGTCACTCGACTCCATCACCAAGTCCGTCGACGAAGCCGTCAGCGGCTTCTTCGAGCCCATAGCCAGCTGGCTCGGGGAAGTCGTCTTCTACGCCCTCCCCGTCGGCGGCACCGATCTGCCCCTCATCGTCGTCTGGCTCGTGGTCGCCGGTCTGGTGTTCACCGGCTGGTTCGGATTCGTCCAGTTGCGCAAGTTCCGCCTCGCCGTGGACGTGGTGCGCGGGAAGTACGACGAGGAGGGGTCGGCCGGAGAGGTCAACCACTTCCAGGCCCTGACCGCGGCCGTCTCCGGCACGGTCGGCCTCGGCAACATCGCGGGTGTCGCCGTAGCCGTCTCCATCGGTGGCGCGGGCGCCACCTTCTGGATGATCCTGTGCGGCCTGCTCGGCATGGCCACCAAGTTCGTCGAGGTCACCCTCGGTGTGAAGTACCGCGAGGTGCACGCCGACGGCACCGTCTCCGGCGGTCCCATGTACTACCTGCCCAAGGGCCTCGCCGACCGCTTCGGCGCCCGGGGCAAGACCTTCGGCAAGGTCCTCGCGGTCCTCGCCTCCGCCATGATCCTCTTCTTCGGCCTCTTCGGCGGCAACCTCTTCCAGGTCAACCAGAGCTACGCGCAGCTCGTCTCCGTCACCGGCGGCGAGGAGGGCCTCATGGGCTCCTCCACGGGTGCGCTGTTCTTCGGCATCCTGGTCGCCGCGCTCGTCGGCGTCGTGCTCCTGGGCGGTATCCGCTCCATCGCCTCGGTCACCAGCAGGCTCGTCCCGGCCATGGCGGGTCTCTACATCGCCGGCTGCCTGGTCGTCATCCTGGTCAACGTCACCGCAGTCCCGGCCGCGATCGGCGAGATCGTCGAACGTGCCTTCAACCCGCAGGGTGTCGCCGGAGGTGTGCTCGGCGCGCTGATCGTCGGCTTCAAGCGGGCGGCGTTCTCCAACGAGGCCGGCCTCGGCTCCGCGCCGATCGCCCACTCCGCGGTCAAGACCAAGCACCCCGCCAGCGAGGGCCTGGTCGCCCTGCTGGAGCCGTTCATCGACACCGTCGTCATCTGCACGATGACCGCGCTGACCATCGTCATCGCCAACCCCGCCAGCTGGGCCGAAGCGCGTAGGGACGGGTCCCCCGTCGGCGTCACGATCACGTCCGACGCCTTCGCCACGGTCATGCCCTGGTTCCCGTACGTCCTCACCGTCGCGGTGACGCTCTTCGCCATCTCCACCGTGCTCACCTGGGGCTACTACGGCCTCAAGGCGTGGACGTACCTCTTCGGCCGCAGCAGGACCAGCGAACTGACCTACAAGGTGATCTACACCCTGTTCGCCGTCGCGGGCTCGCTGCTGACGCTGCAGACCCTGATCGACATGGCCGACGCCGTGCTCTTCACGCTCGCCGTCATCAACATCATCGGCCTGTACCTGCTCGCCCCGGTCGTCAAGCGCGAACTGGACTCCTTCCTGGAGTTCGTCCGTGCCCGCAAGGCCGGCGAGAGCGGCGACGCCGACGAAGGCCAGGAGCCGGTGAAGACCACCGTCTGACCGCACCGCGGCCCGGCTCCCGAGCGGGCCCGTACACACTTCGCGCCTTGGTGTGTACGGGCCCGCTCACCTTTGCGTCCACCGCGCCGCACTTCCCGGCGCGGTGGACGGCCGTCTCGACGGCAGCGATCCGGTCGGTGAGCGGACCGGGGGCGGCTGCCGCCCGGTGGTCGTCGATCACGGCGGCCGGCCGCGTCAGCAGCTCCGCGTCGGAACGTCCGCGCCCCGTCAGGGGAGCGAGTACCGGGCGGGGAGGGCTGAGGGCGTTCTCGGTGGAGCTGAGCACGAGGACGTCTTCCCTGCCGGTCAGGACGTCGCCGAGGTTCCACGCGCCAGCTCGGCCGGTGAGCGTGCCGGGCTGCGGAAGCACTGCCCGGACCCGGTGCGGGGGCCGGCGGCCATGCGGACGGCGAAACGCCCGCCGCGAAGGCCGGACCGGTCGTCCGCGCCGGGACCGGGGAGCGTGCCCGGGTCCCGGCCCCGGGTGTGAGGCCCGTCGTCACCCCTCGGTGTCCTCCTCGCCCCCTCCGCCCCGTACGAGCGCCTGCTCGGCCCAGATCGTCTTGCCGGTGGACGTGTAGCGCGTTCCCCACTGCTGGGTCATCTGCGCGACGAGGAAGAGGCCCCGGCCCCCTTCGTCGTCGCTGCCGGCATGGCGCAGATGGGGCGAGGTGTGGCCGGTGTCGGAGACCTCGCAGATCAGGTTCCGGTCGCGGATGAGCCGCAGCTGGATCGGGCCGGCGGCGGCGTGGCGGATCGCGTTGGTGACGAGTTCGCTCACCACCAGTTCGGTGGTGAAGACCAGTTCGTCCAGTCCCCACTCCCCGACCTGCCGGGCAGCCACGGTGCGGGCGAGACCGACCGCCTCCGGATCGGCGGTCAGGTCCCACACGGCCACCTGATGCCCGCCCAGCTTGTGCGTACGTACGAGGAGCAGCGCGGCGTCGTCGTCCACGGGGCCGGACAGCAACTTCGCGACCGCCCGGTCGCACAGCTCGTCCAGGGGGCGGTGGTGCTCGGTGAGGACGCCGCCGAGTCCGTCGAGCTGGTCGTCGAGGTCCCGGTCGCGGTTCCGGACGAGGCCGTCGGTGAACAGGGCGACGATGGTGCCTTCCGGGAGTGCAAGCTCCGTGGTCTCGAAGGGCAGGCCCCCCAGGCCGAGCGGCGGGCCCGCCGGGAGGTCGGGGAAGGTGACGGAGCCGGTCGCGGGGTCGACCAGCGCGGGGGGAGGGTGGCCGGCCCGCGCCATTCCGCACAGGCCGGACACCGGGTCGTACACGGCGTACAGGCACGTCACGCCCAGCGCTTCGTCGTAGGGCGTCTCCTGGCCTTCGGCGGGGAGGGCCGCTCCCTCGTTGGCCGCCTGCGTGACCAGGTCGTCCAGTCGGGCGAGGAGTTCGTCGGGCGCGAAGTCCAGCCGGGCGAGCGCGCGCACGCTCGTGCGCAGCCGGCCCATGGTGGCGGACGCGCGCAGACCGTGACCGACCACATCACCCACGACCAGGCCCACCCGCGTGCCCGACAGGGCGATGACGTCGAACCAGTCGCCGCCGACACCGGCCTTGTTGTCCGTCGGCAGGTAGCGGTACGCCAGCTCGACGGCGGTCAGCCGGGGGAGCCCCCGGGGGAGCAGGCTGTGCTGGAGCATGAGGGCCGCGGTGTGCTCACGGGTGTAGCGGCGGGCGTTGTCGATGGATACGGCCGTCCGTGCGACCAGTTCGTCCGCCACCGCCAGCTCGCCGGCGTCGAACGGGTCGCGGCGGCGGTCCCACGCGAACGTGACCACGCCCAGCGTGACGCCTTCGGCGCGCAGGGGCACCACCAGCCGCGCGCGCGGCGGCCCGGCCGTGTCGTCCGCTCCCGCTCGGTCCGGGCGCTCCCGCACCGAGCGGCCCGAGGCCAGGCTGCGTGCCTGGGGCGAATCCGGTGGGTAGTCGATCCGCCGCCCCGCGGGCCGGCCTTCCGACGGGGCCGCGGCCCCGTCCCCCGCCCCTCCCCACACCCGGACCACATGGCCGGCGGACGCGGTCCCGGGGACGGGCTGCTCGCCTTCCAGTACGGCTTCCAGAAGGTCGACGGTGACCTCGTCGGCGAACTGCGGGACGGTGACCGTGCAGAGCTCCTGGGCGGTGCGGGCCATGTCCAGGGTCGTACCCACATGTCCGCCGGCCCGCACCAGGAGATCCAGCCGCTGCTGTGCGAGGTAGCGGTCGGTGACGTCGAACGTCTCCTCGCACACTCCCAGCGAGACTCCCGCGGCGTCACGCAGCCAGTAGTAGGAACACGACCAGATGTGGTCGCGCTCCGGGTCCGAGGGCGGGCGGCCGCTGTACTGGAGCTCGATCACGGGCTCGCCGGTGACGAGCACCTGCCGCATCGTCTCCTCCAGGGTCGGCGGGTACCGCTCGGACAGCACCTTGCCGTCGGCCACCATCTCGTCCGGGCCGAGACCGGCGTACTGCATGGTCCCCATCTCCTGGAAGAGGGCGGCGTTCGTCCACACCACCCGCAGGTCCGTGTCGTAGATGGCCAGACCCACCGGGGACTGCGTGGCGAGTCCCCGGAGCATCGCCTGCAGGACCTCCCACTGCTCCGTCTCCTCGGCGTCGGCCACCGTCAGGAGCCGGGCGGGGCCCGTGCCCGCGGGGGAGAGCGCGAGCATGGCCGTGACCACGCGGACGACGTGGCCGTCGCGGTGACGCATGCGGAGGACCTGGCGCTGGAAGCGTTCCGTGTCCGGCAGGTGCGTGGCCGCCCGGGCCCCGTCCGTCCCGTCCGTCCCGCCCACGACGAAGGTGGCGACCGGACGCCCGAGCACCTCGTGCGGCGGGTATCCCAGCAGCGTCTGCGCCGCGGGGCTCCAGCCGACGACCGTGCCGTCGGTGTCCAGCACGGCCGTGGCCGCTCTGGAGACGTCGAGGGGGCCGCGGAAGTCGGCGTCCCCGGCTGCGTTTACCGCGCTCATGTCACCTGCCTTGTCGGTTCCGCCCAGCGGGCGGCGAGCAGAAGCGCAATGTCGTCGGGCCGGTCGACGGTCTGCCGGGCCTCGCGGATCAGACGGTCCGCCGTCTCGGCGAGGGGGGACGAGCCGACGTCCGCCAGTGTGCCGCGCAGCCGCTCGACGCCCAGGTCGATGTCGACGCCCGGCTGCTCCACCAGACCGTCGGTGAACAGGGCCAGGACGGCGCCCGGCGCGAGCCGCAGTTCGGTGACGGGGTACGTCGCCTCGCTGTCGACGCCCAGTACGATGCCGCCGTCCAGGTCCAGGACTTCCGTCGAGCCGTCGGGGTGGCGCAGCAGCGGTTGCGGGTGCCCGGCCCGCACGGCCTGCGCGGAGCCGGACGCCGGGTCCAGAACGATGTAGCAGCAGGTGGCGAACTGACCGGGGTCGATGTCGATGAGCAGCCGGTTGGTGTCGCACATGACCTCCTGCGGGTTCTGCCCGGCGAGTGCGAAGGCGCGTACGGCGCTGCGCAGCTGGCCCATGGTGGCGGCGGCGGCGACGCCGTGGCCCTGTACGTCGCCCACCACCAGGGCCAGTCCCCGTCCGGTGTCGACGACGTCGTACCAGTCGCCTCCCACATCCATGCCCTGGGTGCCGGGCAGGTACCGCGCGACGGTGTCGACGTTCTCGACCGCGGGCAGCCGGTGCGGCAGCAGCGCGTTCTGCAGGCCGCGGGCGAGGGCGGCCTCGGTGTCGTAACGCTGCGCCCTCTGGAGCGCCTGCGCGATGAGCCCGGCCAGGGCGGTGAGGACCGTGCGCTCCTCGGGGCTGAAGCCGCGCGGCTGGTCGAAGCCGAGGATGCAGGAGCCGACGGGCCGCCCGGAGGCGATGAGCGGCAGGAAGGCCCGGGCGCCGACATCGGTGTCGAGGGGGATGCCGGGGTAGGCGGCGGCCAGGTGCTCCATGGACTCGAAGAAGATGGGGCGGCCGGAGACCAGCGTCTCCACACCGGGCAGCCGGGCGTTGAGGCCGATCCCCTCGAAGCGGTCGAGGAAGCCCTGCGGGAAGCCGGTCTCCCAGGCCAGGTAGAGATGGCCCTCCGTCAGCAGGTAGATCGCCAGCTGACGGCCGCCGAAGGCGGGCAGCAGCTCGTCCGTGACCACGGCGGACACCTGGCGCGCCGTGACGGCCTCCGTCAGCGCGATGGCCAGGGCGACCGGGCGGTACAGCGCCGACGCGCGGTCGGCCGGGGAGCCGAGTCCGGCGCCCGGCCTGGCGACCGATCCGGGCGCGTACGCGGGCTGCGGCGCCGGGGTCAGCGTGGCGGTCAGGCCGTCGTGGCCCGGATGGAGGGAGACCGAGAGCCACTCGTCCGGTGCGGACTCGCGCCGGGCCAGGAAGTGGACGGCCTCGTCGGACATCAGCGCGGCCCGGAAGTACTCCTCGTGCGCGGGGTGCCCGAACCACGGAAGGACCTCCCACAGGACATTGCCGACCAGTTCGGACCGCGCGTGACCGAGCAGGCTCTCCGCGCTGTGGTTCAGATAGGTGATCCGCCCGAGCCGGTCGAGCGAGAAGACGGCGTCCGGGAGCCGGTCGGTGGTCTCCGCGGCGACCGGCCCGGATCCGAAGTCCAGCAGAAAGCCGGTCAGGTGGCCCGCCGAGCCGCCTCCGGGCGGGTGGGGGCGGGCGGAGAGTTCGAGCAGGTGCGCCCGCCCGTCCGGCCCGCGCAGCCGCATCCTGCGCGCGACCGGACCGCCCGAGGCCGCCGTCTGCCGGGCCACCGTCCACAGCCCGTACACGTCCTCCGGCGCCAGCCCCGCCACCAGCGCGTCGACGGTGCCGGGGAAGTCCGCGGGGGAGGTGCCGAGGATGGCGCACAGCTCCGCGTCGGCGTTCACGGCGCCGTCGTCGAGGTCCCAGTCGAAGTACCCGATCCGCACGGGCGGTGTGGTGACCGAGGGCAGCTGGACGCATACCGGCTCGCCCTCCCACGCGACGGGCTCCCCGTTCGCGCTCAGCCCGCCGAGTGCGGCGGCGAGCCGGTCCGCGGCGTGCTCCACCCGGCGGCGGTCGGTGTGGCCGACCGGGACCCCGGGCGTGGCCGCGCGCAGTACCACCAGCACCCCGAACTTCTCGCGGTCGCTGGCGACGGGCACGTACATCGAACCGAACGGGAACGGCAGTCCCGCCATGAGCTGCGGGAACAGCCGCATGGCCTCCTCGGCGTCGGCGAGGTGGACGGCCCGGCCCGAGCGGTGGGCCTCCGCCACCGGGAACGGACGGTTCACGTGCATGTTCCACCAGGGCCGGAACAGCCGTCCCGGCAGCCCGGAGAGCACGGCCAGTCGCAGCAGTCCCGGCCTCCGGGAACGCAAATAGATGCCGCCGGCGTATCCGCCGGCAGACTCGATCGCGTTTACTGCGGCTTGGGCGAGCACCAGGACCAGTTCGTCCGGAACTCGGCCGTTGCTGTTCGGTCTCCCGGTCGTCGCCCCGCTTTCGCCCGGCGGGGCGTGCCCGGCCGCGTCGTACCAGGTCACACAGCCAGGATGCTCCCCGGCTGCGGTGGCGCGCATCTTCGCGGACCGTGCGCCGCGCGTGGCGCGGTCAGCCCGCGGCCGGGTTTTCCGTGGCGGCCGCCGTCGGCCGGTGGCCCGGCAGGGCGGTCAGGGCGGCCGCCAGCTGGGCGCGCGACCGGACGTCCAGCTTCTGGTAAATACGGGTCAGACGGGCCTCGACCGTCTTCACGCTCAGGTACAGCTTCGCCGCCGCCTCCTGGTTGCTGGCCCCCTGGCCGACCATCAGCGCGAGCCGCAGCTCCGCGTCCGTGAGGGACGACAGGGTGGTGCTTCCACGGGACGGCGCCGGTTCGGCCGTACGGGAAGACGTCTCCCTGGTCAGCCCGAGCCACGGCAGGGCCCCGGCCCGTTCGAAGACCGCGGCCGCGGCCTGCAGCGCGCTCTGGGCGGCCGACCGTCTGCGGCGGCGGCGCTCCACGCGGGCGAGCGCGATCAGCGCCCGGCCGTGCTCCAGCGGCAGACCCGCCGCGGCGAACCGCCCGGCGGTGTGCGACAGCAGCTCCACGGCCTCGTCCGGTCTGCCGCTCGCCGCCAGGTACAGGGCGTACGCCCGGTCGCAGCCGAGCAGCACCGTCGTGCGGCCGAGACGCTCCGCGACCGGACGCACGCCGGCGAGCAGGGCCGCGGCCTCCTCGGGGGCGTCGTTCGCCAGCAGCGCCTCGGCCAGTTCCTCGTGCCAGCGCAGCATGGAGGGGTCGACGGTCGACTGGGCGCGTTCGCCGGCCTTGACCCGGCGCAGGGTCTCCAGGGCCGTCGCCACGTCCCCGTCGATCAGCTGGACCCGGCCCAGCGCGTACAGGCTGCGGGAGAGGAAGACGTGGTCGCCCTCCTCCTCGGAGGCCCGCACACTGCGCCGGGCGTAGCTCGTGGCCCGCGCGAAGCTGCCGCCGGCGGTCTCCGCGAGGGCCAGCGCGTACCAGGCGGGGCCGGGGGAGAGTCCGGCCTCCAGCGTGAGGGCGAGCGAGCGGCCGGCGTGCGCGAGCGCCGCCGCGCACTGCCCCTGCCGGGCCTCGGTCTCCGCGAGCGTACGGAGCAGTTCGATGGCGTCCTCCACCGGGCCGCGGCGCTCGACCAGCGGCAGCAGGGCGCCGAGCTGGTCGCGGGCGTCGGTGAGCCGGTCGTCGAACAACGCGTGGCGGATCGTCAGTATCTGTGCGGCGTTGCGGACACCGAGCGGACGCTCGAAGACTTCCAGGGCCCGAGCCTCGGCCAGCACCCGCTCCGCGTCCGGCGAGCCGAGGACGCGGTCCATGCGCGCCTGTACGGTCAGCGCTTTCGCGGCGGTCCTGCGGTCGCCCACCGAGCCGGCGAGCGCGGCGGATTCGACGGCGGCGGCCCGCGAGCGCACGGGATCGCCGTCGGCCAGGACGTACTTCACCGCCAGCCGGAGCTGGACGGCCGCCCGCAGCGCCGTGTCGCCCTCGGAGTCCTCCATGGCGTGGACGTAGATCTCGTCGAGGTCGCTCAGCCCCTGGCCCGCAGTGTCCAGCACCGCGAGCCGCGCGCGGACGCGGTCGGCCGGTGCGGCGTCCCGGGCCAGCAGATCGGTGGCCGCACGCATGGCCAGGTCGGCGCGGGCGGCGCGGGCCGCCTCCTCGGCGGCGTCCACCAGCCGGGCGATCCGCTGCGAGCCGTGCCGCACGGGCGTGGACTCGGCGGCCAGCAGGGCCAGTTCCGCGGCCAGGGCGCTGTTCCCCCGGCGCCGCGCGGCGTCGGCGGACGCCGCGACCTCCGCGGCCAGCTTCCCGTCGGGGACGTCCGTGGCCAGCGCCCGGTGGCGTACCGCCTCGACGGGATCGTCCACGACCCGCGCGAGCGCCGCGTGACCGGCGCTGCGCTCGGTCCAGCAGGAGTCGTGCACGAGCGTCGACGGCAGGACGCCGGCCGTGAAGCCGACCGTCCCGTCCTCGCCGAGGGAGATCAGGTTCGCCCGCTCGGCGGCGGCGAGGTCGGCCTCGGCGGTGGGGCGGCCCGCGCGGCGGATCAGCGACGCCGTCGGACGCAGTGCCAGCGCCGCCAGCAGGAGCGTGGAGCGCACGGCGGGCGAGGCGGCGCCCAGGAGCTGGCGGGCGAGGTCGCGGGCGCGCCCGGACAGGGACAGCGCCTCGGCGTGGTGCACGGGGGTCCGCGCGTCGGCGAGGGACCGGCCGACGGCGAGCGCGAGACGCGGGTTGCCGCCGCTGGCCCGGTGGATGCGGCCGGCCATCCGGGACGGCAGCCGGTGGTGGATGAGGAGTTCGGCGATCTGGTCGGCCTGCAACGGCGGTACGGCCAGGACGTCGGCCTCGGACGGTACCCACAGGGGCTCGGGGCCGGCCCCGCCCGGCCCCGGCATGCCGCCGCGGAGTGTGTCCGGGGCGTACGCCGCGGGGGTCTCCACGCTGACCACCCGCAGTGCGGACGGGGCCAGGTGGAGGGCGAAACGCAGGAGGTCGGCGCTGGTGTCGTCGATGCGCTGGACGCCGTCGACGACCAGCAGGACGGGGCCGCGCGCGGCGGTGAGGGTCCGCAGGATCTGGGCGAGGGCGAGCCGCAGGGCGATGGGGTCCCAGCCGTCGGCCGGGACGGGTGCCTCGCGGCACAGCATGGCGACGGCGGTCCGCTGCGGGCCGGGCAGCCCTTCGAGGACGTCGTACGTCCCGGGCCCGCCGGCTCCGCCCGGGCGGTCCGGGCCGTGGGATCCGTCGGCCCCGCCCGGACCGCTGTGGGCGGTCCCGGGACCGGGCCAGGACGCGCAGGCCGACACGGACGCCACGAGGGCGGCGGCGGACGCACCCGGTATGTTCCGGTCGGCGGGGAGCGTGGCGAGCCAGAGCACGGTCTCGCCCCGGGACTCGGCGCGCGCGGCGGCGGCCAGGGCGAGCTCCGTCTTGCCGACTCCGGCAGGGCCCGTGAGCAGGGCGCGTCCGCGGGTCTCCAGGACTCGTTCGAGCCGCGCGAGGAGTTCGGTCCGCCCGACCGGCGCGGGCCGGTACACCGCCGACGTCGTCACGTACCCACCCCCGCCTTCCGGTGCGCGCGGGCCCTCTGCCCGTGCGAGCAGAGAATACGGAGTCGGCCGCCACCGTCCAGATCCGGTGTCCGGCATACGGACAGACCTGAGGAGGGGCGTGTCCGCAGCACGCTGCGGACACGCCCCTGAACAGCGTTGATGCTGTACTTCCGATGTCTCAGAAGGTGAGACTCCAGCTGTCGATGTAGCCGGTGTCACCCGATGCCACGTCGCGGACCTGGAGCTTCCAGGTCCCGTTGGCGACCTCGCTCGACGCGTCGACCGTGTACGTCGCGAGGACGTTGTCGGCGCCGTCGGAGGACGACGAGGTCTTCAGGTTGCGCACGGTGCCGTCCGGAGCGACGAGGTCGACGACCAGGTCGCCGCGCCAGGTGTGCTTGATGTCCACGTCGACCTTGAGGGCGGCGGGGGCGTTGCCGGTGCGGCCGGTCACGGCGATCGAGGAGGTGACCGTCGCGTTGTCGTTGACCGTGACGTTCGCCGCGTTGGTGAAGACCGTCCCGCCGGGCGTGATGCCGGTGACGGCGTTCACGGTCTTCGCCGCGTCGGCGATGCCGGTGCCGCAGCCGCCGGTGCAGGTGCCGGGCAGCGGACGGGCGTTGCTCTTGATCGCGGACTCGATGTCGGCCGGGGTGAGCGTGCTCTTGACGGACTTCAGCAGCGCGGCGAGCCCGGCGATGTGCGGGGCGGCCATCGAAGTGCCCTGGTAGGGCTTGTAGTTCTCGGTGGACTGGGTGGTGGTGCCGGAGTTCAGCGTGGAGAGGATGCCGTTCTCGGGGTGGTGACGGTGCCGGGCGTGTCGGTGGCGCGGCGGGTCTCGCCGCCGGGCGCCGAGACGTCGATGCCGGCGCCGTAGTTCGAGTAGTACGAACGGTTGCCCTCGCGGCTGGTCGACGCCACGTTGATGACGCCGGAGCAGTTGGCGGGCGTGAAGCCGGAGGCGTTGGCGTTGCTGTTGCCCGCCGCGACGACCACGGTGGTGCCGCGCGACACGGCACCGTTGATGGCGGTCTGGTAGACGCTGGGGCAGGTGGAACTGGCGCCGCCGAGGCTCAGGTTGACGACCTTGGCCGGGGTCGGGTTGGCCGGGGCGCCCGGGACCGTACCGCCGGACGCCCAGGTGATGGCGTCGGCGATGTCGGAGGAGGAGCCGCCGCACTTGCCGAGCACGCGCACGGGCTGGATCTTCGCGCCGTACGCGATGCCCGCGATGCCCTTGGTGTTGTTGGTCGTGGCGCCGATGGTGCCGGCCACGTGCGTGCCGTGCCAGGAGGAACTGCTCGCCCTGGAGCCGGTGCCGCACTCGCCGTCGGTGGCGTTCCAGTCGCCCTCGTCCCTGGCGTCGTTGTCACGGCCGTTGCCGTCGCGGGCGTCGGCGGACGAGGAGATGAAGTCGTAACCGGAGACGACATTGCCGGCCAGGTCGGTGTGGGCGGCGTAACCGGTGTCGATGACGGCGACGGTGACGCCGCTGCCGGTGGTCTTGTCCCAGGCGCCGGGTACGTTCATGCCGCCGGTGGCCTCGAACAGGTCCCACTGCTTGGCGTAGTCGGTGTCGTTGGGGGTGGCCGCCATCGCGTAGGCGCGGATGTCGGGCTCCACGGACGCGACGGAGGAGTCGGCGCGGAAGGCGTCCATGACCTCGGTGAGGCCCTTCTCGGAGGCCTCGCCGCCCAGGTCGACCAGGGCGGCTCCGCCGGCGAGGCGGCGTTCGAACGACAGGCTCTCACCGGTCTTCTTGCCCTTGGCGGCCGCGTCGTTCCTGGCAGCGGCGTTGGAGCCGGCCTCGGCTGCCTCCGACTTGTAGGTGACGATGACCTTCTCGACCGGGGCGGCCGGCAGTCCGGTCACGGCCTGCGAAGCCGGGGCGGGCTTCGGGGAGGGGCCCGCGGCGGCGGCGGACGCCACGGTGGAGGTGGCAACGACGCCGGCGATCGTGGCGGTCGCGGCCACGACGGATATGAGTCTCCGCCTGGAACCGTTCAAGGTGTTCCCTTTCATGACGTACGTGCGGAGCGCCTGGCGGGCGGCGCGGGAGCCACGCGTGACGTGGGGGCCACGGGTGCGCGGTTCCTGGGCCGGGTGAGCCCGTGCGCCGCCGCCGGCGCTACGACCCTGGGTCAAGGCCGTCCCCGGCGTACCCCACCCTTTACATGCACCTGACAGGCAAGAGTCGGGGAACGGGATGCGCTGGTTCGGCAGACAGTAGGGAACGGCGGGATGAACCCGATACGGGGAAAACCCTTGTCACCCCCGTGAGGGGGCCGGGGAGGGGCGGGGCGGCGCCCTGGTGCCGGGAACACCGCGCCGCGACCGCACGGCGGGCACCTGACCCGCCGGAGCGGCAACCAGAGCTGTTCCCGGGCCCGCCCACGCGGTGCGGCGGGCGCCCGCGGGGGTCGTGCCGAGCCAGGTGTGCGGTTGCGTTCCCCGCACCAGCCGGGCTTCGGGGCCTTCTGGCTGATCCAGAGGGCCGGGATCCGGCATCCCTCACTCAAGGCACACCGCTCCGAGGGTGTCTGTACCGCGCCGGGTGCGCCCGCGACGACGACGCGGGCGCCGAGTCGTCAGGCGGGCTGGACGGTGATGGTGCAGAGGCGCTTGGTGGCCCGGGTCAGGGCTACGTACAAGTCCCTCTCCCCACCGGGGCGGGCCGTGATGATCTCCTCGGGGTTCATGACGACGACCCCGTCGAATTCCAGGCCGCGTGCTTCGGACGCCGGCACGATGCGCGCGTGGTGAGCGATGCCTCGGGCCGTCAGCTCGCCCACCCTGGTGTCCGCGCAGATCACTCCCAGAAGCTCGCCCGGGTGCGCGGTGCTCTGGGCGCGGAGTTCCCGGACGACGGCGGTGACCAACCCGTCCGGAGGTGTGGTCACGGTGCGGGGGCTCTCACCGCTTCGCAGGGACCGTGCGGGCTTCTGGTCCGGAGCGATCCGCGTGAGCAGGTCCCGGACGCTCTCCAGGATCTCCTGCGTGGTGCGGTAGCCGACGGTCAGGTCGTGCAGTCTGAACCGCGGTCCGACGTGGGGGCTCAGTGCCTCCTTCCAGTCGCGTGCCGTCGCGACCGGGCCTGCCTGGGCGAAGTCGCCCACCAGCGTCATCGCCCTTGCCGGGCAGCGGCGGACGATCATCCGCCACTGCATGGCGGTCAGTTCCTGCGCCTCGTCGACGACGACGTGCCCGTACGTCCGCTCAGGGGGGCCGTCGACCAGGCTCGCCGCCTCGTCCAGCAACGGCGCATCGGCATCGGTCCACGGGTCGTCCGGACCGCGCAGCAGCAGGGACCGCTCCTGCGCGGTCAGGCGGGGCAGGTGCTCGGCGAGAGCGCCGGCGTTCGTCAGGAGCGCCTTCACGAGATCACCGGGTACCAGCCGCGGCCACACCACCTCGACCGCTCGGTCGACGCCGGCGTCGTCGAGGAGTTCGGCTCGGACGGCGTCCAGGTCCAGCTCGTGGGCCGGACCCGGGTCGGCCGCACCTTCGGCACGGTGCTGGGCGGCTCCCGTGAACCGGTCGAGGTTCATGCCCGTCATCCTTTCGGCATCGGTGTCGATCTGCTCCAGCAGGTCGCCCATGTCTCGTTGCATCGCGCCGGTGACGGCGTCGACCAAGAGCTCTTTGAGCACCTGGCGCGCGGGGTTGTGCCCCGGTACGGCTGCCACGGCGGCGTCGCGTGCCGTGGCGACTTCCGCCCCGGACAGGTGGACCAGTTCCCGTCCGACCCGCACGGCGAAGTCACCGGCGGGGGCCTGGTGGGCGCGCAGCAGGCCGGCCAAGGCGTCGGCGAGGTCGGAGCTGCCCTTGAGACGGGCCGTGTCGAACGGGTCCACCGTGTCCGTGGACACTCCGGCCAGTTCCCGGCAGGTCGCCAGAACGACGTCGTTCTCTCCGAGCGAGGGAAGGACCTGGGAGACGTAGTCGAGGAACCGGGCGTTCGGGCCCACCACCAGGACGCCCTCCTCCGCGGCGCGCGGGAACGCGTACAGGACGTAGGCCGCCCGGTGCAGGGCGACCACCGTCTTGCCGGTGCCGGGCCCGCCCTGCACCACGGTCACCCCGCGGTGGGCGGAGCGGACGATCTCGTCCTGCTCGGCCTGCAGCGTCGCGACAGCCGCGTGCATCCTGCCCGTACGCCGTGCCGACAGGGCCTCGGTCAACGGGCCGTCCCCCACGACGTCCTCTTCGGTCGGGGCGGTCCCGTCCAGCAGTTCGTCGCTCACCGAGATGACCGTGCGCTCCTCGAGGCGCAGGTGCCGGCGCCGCCGCAGGTCCATCGGGTGGACCGGTGTCGCCTCGTAGAAGGGCCGTGCCGCGTTCGCGCGCCAGTCCACGAGCAGAGGCAGGTCGTCCTCCTCCGTATGCAGTCCGATCCGCCCGATGCGCAGGGCCGCGCCATCCGTCCAGTCGATGCGCCCGAAGACCAGCCCCTTTTCGGCGCCCTCCAGCCGGCCGATTTCCTTGGCCAGACGCTCGGCGGCGATTTCTCTCTCATATGCCTCACCGGCGCTTTCCGCCGGAGCCTTCAGCACACTCGCTCGGTGTGCTCGCGCCTCGGAAAGCCGCTCGGTGAGCAACTCATATAAGGAGGACACATAATCCCGCTCCAATTCAACCGCACGTACAGCGGGATCATTGATTTTCGACAACAGGGGGCTCCTTCGATTCGGGCCACACCATACGGTCAAAGTTCCCGGAAGATAAGCCTTGACTTACTGGGTGAGCCATGGCCCTACGGCTGAATCCATGACGGTTGACCGTATGGCGTACCATGCATTCCGCCGTTCCGTATATCGCTGATCGCGCTCCCGATGCCCGCCTGCCTTATGGCGAGCCCGCCCTTGGATGCCGGCGATGTTTTTCCGCGCTCGGGAAAAGGGGGAAGATCCGGTGAGGCGACCGGCGCCATCGCGCTCACTGCCAGGGGGCATCTGGTCGCTTCGTCTGGCGACCCGACCGAGGAGACGAGCACAGAATGGGTACGGATCGGTGAACTCTTGTCCCATTCGCTGCCGCGACGCCCGGCGGCAGGTCCGTCTGTGCCCGGACCGTCCGACCCGGCCCCGCCCAACTGGATCCGCCGGTCTTCGGTCTACGCGTCTTTGACATCGTCAAAGGAACGAATGAAGACAGGCGCGGCGGGTATCCGATGAACCCGGGATTTCCGGGGCCTGTCGGCGGCGCAGATCCCATCAGATCCGATGACGGTTGACAACAGGGTTTGCTGACGGCCGGCGTCGAATGCGACCACCACAACGGGGAGCGGCACGGCCGACCTGGTCTGCCAGCGGGTGTCGGCCGACCAGGTCGGCCGACCGCCAGAACCTGGTGCTGGACGAGGCCGGGATCGAGGCCCCGGCCGTCTTCGGGGAGCAGGCCGGGACCTCCGGCCGCCTTCACCCGCTGGAGCGGCCGAAGTCCGGCGAGCTGCTCGGGTACGCGCGGCCGGGCGACGCTGTGCACCTCTCCGAGGTGTTCCGCCTGGTGCGCGGTACCGGGCACATCCTCCACGTGCTCGATGTCCTGCACCGCGACCGCGCAGGGCCCGTCGGCTTCACCGGCCCGGAGTTCACCCGCGTGATCACCGAGGGCCCCCTCTCGGCGTGCCTGCGCGGACTGCACGACCCACGCGAGAATGCCCTGGCCGACGTCCTCGCCGGGGCCACCGGCGCCCCTGGCGACGACATCACCCCGCGCACGGCCGCGGCCCTGCTCGGAGGAGTGCATCGCGTCCTGTTCCGCCGCATTCAGGAGCGCACCCTCGCCGGCCGTACCCACCCCGAGATCGCCGCGGTCCTCGCAGAGGAGGCCACCCGCGCGTTCGGACTGCTCGAACCGGCCCTCGCCGACTACGCCCGCGCGGAGCCGAACCCGCCCGGCTCCCGTCGTCCGCGCCCGTGGCCGGACCGGTCGCCGTACACGCACGCCGACCGGGTTCCACGGACTGAGATGCCCGGGGACGGGGGAGGGTCCGGACCGGCCGGGCTGTAGCGTCAGTCCTGGCATGGACACCATCACGTTTTGGCAATTCGCGGCACTGGCCGCCGCTTCGGCCCTGGTGGGCTTCTCGAAGACCGCCGTCAGCGGGGCCAACACGATCAGCCTCGCGGTCTTCGCCGCCGTGCTGCCGGCCCGGGAATCGACCGGGGTACTGCTGCCCATCCTGATCGCCGGAGACCTGATCGCGGTCCTCGTCTACCGTCGGCACGCCCACTGGCCGACCCTGCTGCGGTTGTTCCCGGCGGTCGCGGCGGGTGTGGTGGTCGGCGCGGTGTTCATGCTGTGGGCCGACGACGACGCCGTACGCATGTCGATCGGCGCCATCCTGCTGCTGATGGCGGGGGTGACACTGTGGCGCCGCCGCGCAGTCCCGGAACCGGAGGCGGATCCCTCGACGGCGACGGCCGCGACGCCGGCGACGGACACGGCATCGGGCGGTGGCCGGCTCAAGGCCCGCTCGTACGGTGTGCTCGGCGGGTTCACCACGATGGTCGCCAACGCGGGCGGCCCCGTCATGTCGCTCTACCTGCTCTCCGCCGGCTTCCGGAAGCTCGGCTTCCTGGGGACGTCGGCGTGGTTCTTCCTGATCGTCAACACCTCGAAGGTGCCGTTCAGCGTCGGCCTCGGCCTGATCGACCTGCGGTCCCTGCTGCTGGACGCGGCCCTGGTGCTCTTCGTCGTCCCGGGCGCCTACCTCGGCCGCGTATGCGTGGACCGGATCAACCAGCGGCTCTTCGAACAGCTGGTGATCGGAGCGACCGTACTGGGCGGCCTTCAGCTGCTGCTGCGCTGACAGACCGACGGCCGTGGCCTCGGCCCCGACGGCGGCTCCGAGGTGCGCACGGAGGGTTTCCTGACGAAGGTGGACCAGTAGACACGTCCCCTTGTCGAACGGGAGAGACCTCCATGGCATCCATCAACCGGCGCGACCTCGGCCTGCTCGTACTGCGTACGGGCACCGGCGCGGTACTGGCGGCGCACGGCACGCAGAAGCTGCTGGGCTGGTTCGGTGGCGGAGGAGTGGAGGCGACCGCGACGGCCATGGAACACATGGGCTTCAAGCCCGGCCGGCAGAGCGCCGTCGCAGCCGGGCTCGGAGAGGCGGGCGGCGGACTGCTGCTGGCCCTCGGGCTCGCCACGCCCGCGGCGGGCGCGGCGGCCGCCGGAGCCATGGCCGGGGCCGTCGCCGTACACGCGCCCGCCGGGTTCTTCGCCCAGGCGGGCGGCTACGAGTACCCCGGGTTCCTCGGCTTCACCGCGGCCGCCATCGGCATCACCGGAGCGGGCCGTTACTCGGTGGACCACGCGACGGGGCACCGGTTCGACCAGCCATGGACCGTGGCGCTGGCCTTCGCCGGCAGCGCGCTCGCGGCGGCCGTGGTCCTCGGCAAGCGCAGCAAGGAGCAGGCGGAAGCCGCCCAGACCGAGGAGTAGGGGGGCAGCCGGCGCGGCCTCCTTCAGGAATCGCTTCACCCCGGTGCCCTCGCCGGACAGCGGCGCGGCCGGATGCGGAGAGCCGTTGAGCGCCCCCCGGGGTGCCTGCCGCGCACACCACCCCGCCGGTCTCGTGATCGTGGACCCGGACCGCCCCCGCAGGCTCGGCCTCGCCGTCCTTGCCGTCCTCGACGGCTGACACGACTGCCACGCCGGGTGTCGTGCCGGGCGCGCGGCCCGGCCGGCCCGGGGCGGTACGGAGTACGGAAAGTTCTGCGCCAGATCTTGACGGGCAGTCCTCCAGCAGGGACCTTGGGAGCGCTCCCACACCGATTCCGGCGCGCGTCCCGCACGGTCCGCTTTTGAATCGTTTTAAAGCTGGTCGGCGTCACCACCGGGCCGCTCCGACGAAGAAGGGACCCCCCAGATGACACCGCACGTCTCACAAAGAATCCCCAGGGCCCGGAGGCTGTTGTGCGCCGGTGCGGCGCTGGCGCTCCTGTCCGGCGCCGGCGCGGCGACCCATGCGTCCGCGATCCCCGCGGCCTCCCGGACGGCCGGCGCGCAGGTACTTCCCGAGTCCGCCGCCCCGCGAGCGGCGCAGCCCGCGGCGGCCGCCGCGCGGCAGGTGGAGGACCTGGACCGCGGCCTGGTCAGCGTCCGCTCGGGCACCGGGAACTTCGTCAGCTGGCGCTGGCTCGCCACCGACCCCGACACCGTGGCGTTCAACCTCTACCGGGGCTCGGTCAGGGTCAACGCCTCCCCGATCACCGGGTCGACGAACCACTACGACTCCGGAGCCGCTGCGGGCAGCACGTACACGGTGCGCGCCGTCGTCGGGGGAGTGGAGCAGGCGCCGTCCGCCCCGGCGCTGGCCTTCGGCAGCGGTTACCGCGACGTGCCGCTCCAGGTCCCACCGGCCGGTGACGGCTTCACGTACAGCGCCAATGACGTCAGCGTCGGCGACCTCGACGGCGACGGGCGCTACGAGTTCGTGGTGAAGTGGGATCCGTCCAACGCCAAGGACAACTCCCAGTCCGGGTACACCGGGAACGTCCTGATGGACGCCTACCGGCTCGACGGCACCCGGTTGTGGCGCATCGACCTGGGACGCAACATCAGGGCGGGCGCCCACTACACGCAGTTCCAGGTGTACGACTACGACGGGGACGGGTCCGCCGAGATCGCCATGAAGACGGCCGACGGCACCCGCGACGGCCGGGGCACGGTCATCGGCAACGCCGGTGCCGATCACCGCAACTCCGGGGGCTACATCCTCACCGGCCCCGAGTTCCTCACGGTGTTCAGCGGCCGGACGGGTGCGGCGCTCTCCACCGTCGACTACGACCCGCCCCGCGGGACCGTCTCCTCGTGGGGCGACTCGTACGGCAACCGCGTGGACCGCTTCCTCGCCGCCACCGCCTACCTCGACGGACAGCGGCCGAGCATCGTCATGGCGCGCGGTTACTACACGCGCAGTGTCATCGCGGCCTGGGACTTCCGCGACGGCAGGCTGACCAAGCGCTGGACCTTCGACTCCAGCGCGTCCGGCAACAGCGCGTACGCCGGCCAGGGAAACCACAACCTCTCCGTCGCGGACGTGGACGCCGACGGCCGCGACGAGATCGTCTACGGCTCCATGGCCGTCGACGACACGGGCCGCGGGCTGTGGAACACCCGCAACGGCCACGGGGACGCCCTGCACGTCGGCGACCTCGCCCCCTCCCGGAGCGGCCTGGAGGTGTTCAAGGTCGACGAGGACAGCACCAAGCCGAGTTCCTGGATGGCGGACGCGCGCACCGGTCAGATCCTGTGGTCGACCCCGGCGGGCGGCGACAACGGCCGAGGAGTGTCCGCCGACATCTGGGCGGGCAGCGCGGGCGCCGAGTCCTGGTCCTCGACCGGGGGCGACGGCGTACGCGACCCGGCCGGGCGGATCGTGGGCCGCAAGCCGTCCTCGACGAACTTCCTGGCCTGGTGGGACGCCGATCCCGTACGGGAACTGCTCGACGGCACCCGCGTCGACAAGTACGGCACCGGCGGGGAGACGCGTCTGCTGACCGGCAGCGGGGTGGCCTCCAACAACGGCACCAAGGCGACCCCCGCCCTCAGCGGTGACCTCTTCGGCGACTGGCGCGAGGAAGTCGTCTGGCGCACCACCGACAGCAGCGCGCTGCGCGTGTACACCACGACCGCGGTCACCACCACGCGCATCACCACGCTGATGCACGACGTCCAGTACCGCGAGGCCGTCGCCTGGCAGAACACGGCCTACAACCAGCCGCCCCACCCGAGTTTCTTCATCGGCGACAGGATGCCGACTCCGCCGAGGCCGGCGGTGTACGCCCGCTGACCGGCCGCACCCTGCCACGCACCGAGGCCGGCGCCGCCCGTGGGGGCGGAGCCGGCCCGGTGTCCGTGCCGCTTCTGGCGGACGCGCTACCCGGCGGTGGCGGCGTACGAACTCGTGTCCGGCCGGCCCTTGCGGGTGAAGACCTCAGCACCCGCCCGCACGCTGGACCGGTACGTGGAGGGACTCGCCTCGCCGCGCCGTCCGAGGGCCCGCGGGAAGCCGTCCGTGTCCGGGTTCACGCTGGACGTGCTGCTCGTCCGCGCGAAGGAGTGGGCGTTCCCGCCGGTGTTTCCCCGGCGGGGGTCCCAGGCGGCACCACCGGCGTCGAGGGGCTCCACCTTGCTGCCGGCCGGGCCGGTGCCGCCGCGAAGTCCGGGTTTTCTCTTGCGGAGAGGGAGTTCTGCCATGGGGGGTTCCTCTGCTCGGAGAGTTCGGTGTGGGGGGCGCCGGCTACTTGTAGGTGATGCTGGAGGCGCTGTACAGACAGTGCGTGGGGTCCGGTCCGCTGCCGAGCTTGGTGGGTTCGCCGCTGGTGACGCCCTTGTAGCGTTCGCAGGGGACGATGTTGCGGCTGCTGTCGCCGACGATGGTGACGGCCGAGAGCCGGGCGGTGTCGCCGTAGTTGGAGTTGATGCCGGCGAGGGACTTGCCGGGAGCGGTGACGGTCACGTTCTGGATCACCACGTGGCGCTGGTACTGCTTGCTGCAGTTGCCGCACGAACGGTAGAGCTTCCCGAAGTCGTTGACCTGGAAGTTCTTGATGACCATCGTGCCGGGGCCGTTGTGCTGGAAGACCTTGTCGGACGCCTTGCGGGCGCCGCCGCCGTCGATGGTCATGGTCTGGGACGCGGAGGTGCCCTTGAAGGTGGCGGCGTCCTCGCCGACGTCCTCCCACCAGACGTTCTGGAGCGTGCAGGTGCCCTTGCAGTGGATGCCGTCGGCGGCCGGGGAGCCGAGGATCACGTTCTTGAGCGTGGCGCCGTCGGCCAGCTCGAAGAGCGGTCCCTGGCCCTCGTCCTGACCGCCGGAACCGAGGTCTCCGCTGCCGTAGTGACGGACCATCTTGCCGTCCACGACCCCGCTCACCTTGATCGTGGTGGGGACGGCCTTCTGCCCGGCCGGCGTGGGCCAGGCGGCCGCCGCGGCGGGACCGCTGCCGATCAGTACGGCCGGCAGGGCGAGAGCCAGGGCGGACAGGAGAACGCGGGATGTCGGCATGGCTCGCCGGTTTTTGTCGCGTAGGGCCATGGTGCTCCTCCTTGATGAGTCACAGCCCGCCGTGTTCATGTTCATGAACTCGGTCGGTTGCCGAGAAACTAGAGAGAGGACGGGTTCATGTCAATCAGGTGGACATGACGTTTCTGGCGGGCCACCTCCGCACCACCCCCTGTTGCCTCCGGTTCTGCTGGGCGTGCGGGCTGTGCGAGCAGGCCCGGAAGGGGGAAGGTGCGCACCGGAAGGGGGGTCGGGCCGGGGGAAGGATTGTTTTTATTCATGAACTTTGTCTGAACGGGTGAACTCTGGAAGGAGTGCAAGGGTATTGCCCCGGGGGTGGGGGGCGTGCCACTCTCGGCCCGGGGGGCCCCGCCGCGAGTCCGTTGCCGGCGTCCGGTTCCAGGGCGCCGAGTGGTCGCCCCGCTCCCGTTCGCACCATCGCTGTCCGGTGCGCGGCCCCCGTTTTTCCCGTTCAGTATCACGTCCGAAGTCGCGATCATTGTTCGACATTTCGAACAATGCGTCATGTGAACCACCGAGTTGAAGGAGAAGCGTGTGAGCCGCACTCTGCGCAGATCTTCGTTCCTCGCCCTGCCCGCCGCCGTCATGCTGGCCCTGATGCCGTCGAGCGCCTCCGCCTATCCCGGACCCGGAAGGGTTACGGGGGACGTGGTCGTCCACGACCCGACCATGCTCCGCAAGTCGGACGGCCGGTACCTGCTCTACTCCACCCACGGCTACCTGGAGTCCCGTACCTCCACCGACCGCACCGCCTTCAGCCGCAACGGCAACGCCCTTTCCTCACCGCCCGGTTGGTGGTCGCGCTACTCGTCCGCGAACGACCCGTGGGCACCCGACATCTCGTACCACGGCGGCCGGTACCTGATGTACTACTCCGTTTCGAGCTTCGGCTCCAACACCTCCGCCATCGGCCTCGCCACCTCCTCGACCGGCCTGCCGGGCAGCTGGAGCGATCAGGGCATCGTCTACTCCTCCACCTCCAGCAGTGACTACAACGCCATCGACCCGGACCTGTTCGTCGACGGCGACGGCAAGTGGTGGCTGGCCTTCGGCTCCCACTGGAGCGGGATCAAGATGATCCGCCTCGACCCCGGGACCGGCAAGCAGTACGCGGGGGACACCACCCGCCACTCGCTCGCCTCGCGCCCCACGGGGGCGAGGGCGGTGGAGGGCCCGACCGTGGTCAAGCGGAACGGGTACTACTACCTCTTCGCCTCGTACGACACCTGCTGCAGCGGCACCGCCTCCACGTACAAGATCAAGGTCGGCCGGGCCACCAGCCCCACCGGGCCGTACTACGACCGCAACGGCGTCCCCATGAACAACGACGGCGGCACCGTGGTCATGGCGTCACAAGGATCCGTGATCGGCCCCGGCGGGCAGGACATCATGCCCGACTCCGACGGCGACCTGCTCGTCTACCACTACTACGACGGCAATGACGCCGGCGCGCCCAAGCTCGGCCTCAACCTGCTGAGCTGGAACGGCGGCTGGCCCACCGCGTACTGACGGCAGATCGACGGCAACACCACGCACGGACACCGGGGACCGGGACGCGCGGTCCTCCGCGAGCCCGGCTCACGTCACCCGCTCATCCCCCCACCCAGGGAAGGACCCCCCTCATGAGCGATCTCCGTACCCTCACCACCCCGCGGCGTCTCGCCGCACTCGCCGCCGGCTGCGCGGCCGCCTTCGCTCTCACCACGCTGGCCCCCGACTCGGCGGGCGCCGCCGAAGCCGCGCCCATCGGCTTCGGCGCCGGCACCACGGGCGGTGGCAACGCACCTGCCACCACCGTCTCCACGCTCGCCGCCTTCAAGACCGCCGTCGCGAGCGATTCGGCCAAGGTCGTGAAGGTGTCCGGGCTCATCCCGCTGTCCGGACAGGTCGACATCGGATCCAACACCACCGTCCTGGGCGTCGGTTCGTCCTCCGGCTTCACCGGTGGCGGGCTGCGGATCAAGGAGAAGACGAATGTCGTCGTCCGCAACCTGAACATCAGCAAGCCCGTGGCCCCCGCCGACGGCATCACCGTCCAGAAGTCCACGAAGGTGTGGATCGACCACAACGCCTTCTCCGCCGACCGCAACCAGGGCGACAAGGACTACTACGACGGACTTCTGGACATCACGCACGCGTCCGACTCCGTCACCGTGTCCTGGAACACCTTCAAGGACCACTTCAAGGGCAGCCTCGTCGGCCACAGCGACAACAACGCGGCCGAGGACACCGGGCACTTGCGTGTGACGTACCACCACAACCACTTCAGCAACGTCTTCTCGCGCATCCCCAGTCTGCGCTTCGGCACCGGCCACTTCTACGACAACTACGTACAGGGCGCCGACACCGCCGTGCACTCCCGCATGGGCGCGCAGATGCTCGTCGAGAACAACGTCTTCCGTACGACGAAGCTCGCCGTGACCACCAGCCGCAGCAGTGACGTCGACGGGTACGCGGTGCTGCGCGGCAACGACCTCGGAGGCGCCGCGACTGAGATATCCCGTACGGGCTCCTTCACGAACCCGCCGTACAGCTACACGGCGGAGCCGGCCTCCTCCGTCGTCGCCTCGGTGACGGCGGGCGCGGGTACCGGCCGGATCGGCTGACCGGCCGCCGGCCGCCGGGGAGCGGCCGGCGCACAGCGGCCGCCCCCCGCGGGCAGCGGGCGGCGGCCGCGCCACGGTCGCGGTGACCGGGACGTGAGCGGAAGTCCTGAGGCGCATGACACGGCGGGGAAGGACGGGAAAGCGGCTGCCCAGCGAGTCCTACGGCCCGAGGGGCCGGTTCGTGGTCTTCGACGTCCGCGGCACCGGGCGGACCGGACTCGCGATCTGTCACGGCGCCCCGGCTCGGCTACCTCTTCCTCCCGATGACCATCCGGCTCATCGGTGGGGCGTACCCGCAGGCACGGTTCCCCGGCGTGCCGCTCCGGGGTGGACCGTCGCCTTCACGTTCGTCAATGTCGCGGTCCCCCGTCACCTGCGCGCGCCGGCGCCGCGACGGAGGCGGCCCGGGCCCGCTGTCGTACGTCGTCGCATCCGGGACCGGTGCGGTGGCGGATCCTTGCCCGCTGTACGGCCTCGGCGGCGAGGCGTTCACCCTGGGCCTCGTCCGGCTGGGGCTCGGTGTGGTCCACCTCACCCGCATGTTCCGCCATGCCCCGAGACCCGCCGCCGGAGATGTCGTTCACCGAGGCGGAGGGCCGCCCTGCGAGGGGAGGGGGACCGCGAGGTCGGGAACGCGGCGTAGAAGGCCCGTGCGCGGCCGCTGCGGCCGCTCGACGGGAACCTCCCGGCTCACGGGCCCGGACGGACAACGCCGACGGCCCCGCTCCGCCGCCTGAACGGCTGGGGGAGCGGGGCCGAGGACGCGGGCCTTCTAGTAGGGGCCGTTCACATTGTCGATCGAGCCGTACCGGTCGGCGGCGTAGTTGCACGCGGCGGTGATATTGGCGACCGGGTCGTAACTGTCCGTCGACGTACCGGGCACGTGATAGGCCTGGAACGTCGGCTGGATCACCTGGAGAAGGCCCTTGGACGGAGTGCCGGCGACAGCGTTGGAGTCCCAGTTGTTGATGGCCCGCGGGTTGCCCGAGGACTCACGCATGATGTTCCTGTGAATTCCCTCATACGTGCCGGGAATACCGTGCTTGGCCATGACGGCCAGCGATTCCTTGATCCAGCCGTCGAGGTCGTTGGAATAGGACGCGGTTTCCACGGCGGGGGCGTCGCTTTCGGCGGCCGGTGCGGTCTTCCGCTCGGAACGGTCGGCCCGCTCGGAGGACGCCGGCGTCTCGGCCTCGGCCTCGGTCTTGGCCTCGGCCCCCCTGGCGATCGTCAGCTCGAGGCCGGGACGGATCAGCGAGGGGTTGGCGCCGACGGCCTCCCGGTTGTCCTGGTACAGCTTCTTCCAGCCGCCGGCCACGGAGTGGTCACCGGCGATCTTGGAGAGCGAGTCGCCCGACATCACGGCGTAGATGACGGAGTCGGCCTTCTCGGCAGCGGCGGCCTGCGGCGCCGCGCCGGCGGAGGTCGCGCCGATGAGCGGGAGGACGAGTGCGGCGCCTCCCGTACCCGCGGCGATGAAGCCCCGAGTGAGTGAGCCGTACCTGGAACGACGGTGCTTACCCTTTGCGGGCATGGTGATTTCCTCTCCGTCGCCTGCGAGGTGAGCTGTCGGGTTCGGGCTGGAGATGCCCGGCCGCATGTGAATGCGACTTCACCCCAAGCCGTTCCGGAATTCCGGATCGGCGGCTTACCTGGGTCCCCCGCTCCTGCCGTACGTGAGTAGGTGTGGTTTCCGGACGGCGGCAGGATTCGGCGGTCCACCCGGATTGACGGTGACCGTAAGCGAGAGAGGCCGGGCGGAACAAGCTCTGAAATTGCTCCGCAAGATCCATGTCGCGGTTCCGGACGGAGGAAATTCCGTCGCGCGCCTTGAGTGAGAACTCAACTTTCTTTCTGTGGGCCGGAACTGTGCCCTCCGCCGCTTCGATCATGCCGTCGAGGGCCGTGACTCATATCACTTGGGATGCACCGCCGGTCAGGAGCGGGCACGCAACCGCCTCTGCATGCATACGACATGGCATGTCATGGGGGTATTTAGTCCGATATGGAAATGCGGAGGTTCGAGGCCCTTTCCGGTCGGCTCCAGCCGTTACGGCCCTCCCGTGTACGCGGGAAAGCGTGGGCGGTGGGCCGGAGGGCACCGTCGCCAGATGTATGCCGACCGGCTTCCCCGGCCGGGGGCAGCGGGCCGGGCGTCGACGCCCTGATGCCTCGACGCCTCGACGCCCTGATGCCTCGACGCCTCGACGTCTGGACGGGGAGACGCGGCGGTCCGTGCGCAACACCGGCTCCGACTCGCCCAGTTCGGCTGCCGCCGCCTCGAAGTGGACCGGCTTCCAGCCGGTCCACGCCTTGACGCGTCCCTCCAACAGGTGCGGCGCCGAGCGCGCGGGGGTGCCGCACCCAGCCCGGTGCCCGGCCGCTGTCGGCGGCCAGATGCTCCCCGAGTGCGGCGAAGCCGTCGCTCGGCAGCAGCCGCAGGTCCGCCGCGGCGATCAACCCGGAAGGACTGGGCAGTCACGGGGAGGGGAGCGGGGAGTCGAGGCAGGCGTCCAGAGGCTCCAGCAACGGATCGTCAGGTCCCTTGAGCACGGCGGGATTCCCTTCGGTGCAGGCGATTCGGTGCTGGCGAGGTGGCAGTCCCGCGGCCACTCCTTGCCGGCCTCGTCCGCCTGCACGCGCTCGGTCGTGCGGGCACGCCCGCACCGGGCGGCGGCCGACGCCTCAGCTCCTCCAGATCCGGGTGGGCGGCGACGACCCGCTCCTGGAAGGGGAGTTCGCCGTCCGAGAGGTCCGGTACGCCGGTGGAGAAGAAGCCGTCCGGCCCCCCGCGCTCCTCCCGCATCGGCAGGTCCTGATACGGGATCGCCTCCTCGAGGAGCACCTGGGTCAGGGCGCGGCCGTCGAACCCGGCATGCGTACGGGCCCGCAGACCGCTCCGAGCCGGGGAAACGTCCTGGTCACGCCCTAGCATCACGAGCATGCTCACACTGCTGCACACCTCGCCCGTCCACGTCCCCGTCTTCGACGCGTTGCGCGACCGTGAACACCCCGGCCTCGAAATGCGCCACGTGGTGCACGAGGAACTGCTGGCGAAGGCCCGCTCCGGCGGGCCCGGCGCCGCTGACTCCGCGATCGCCGCGGTGCTCGCCGCGGCCGTCGGTGAGGGCAGGACCACGGCCGTACTCTGCACGTGCTCCACCATCGGCGCGACGGCGGAGGCGTACGGTGCGCGGCTCGGCGTCCCCGTGCTGCGGGTGGACCGCCCGATGGCGGCCGCCGCCGTCGCCGCCGCGCCGGAGCGCGACACGGTCCGCATAGCGGTGGTCGCCTCGGTGGACAGTACTTTCGGTCCCACGTGCGACCTGATCAGGGAGGAGGCGGACGCGGCGGAGCGGCGGGCCGACATCCGTACCGTGCGGGCCGAAGGCGCGTGGAAGCGCTTCGAGGACGGCGACCGGGACGGCTACCTGGACCTCGTCGCCCGGGCCGTCGACGCGGTCACCGGGGTGGACGTGGTGGTGCTGGCCCAGGCGTCCATGGCGGACGCGGCCGCCCGCACCCGCGACGGCCGCACCGCCGTGCCCGTGCTCTCCAGCCCGGGGCCCGGCCTGCGCGCGGCGGCGGCGACCGTCCGGCAGGGGTGACGGCGCCCGCCGGTACCAGTTACTCCGGTTTGCCCGTACCCGGATGTGTGACCCCGGCGGGCGGGGGCAGCCGCACAGGGAGAAAGTGGGTCTTGACCCCGTCGCACGACAGGCAGGAGGCCAGCCATGACCCATCCGTACCCGGACCCCGTACCGCCGTCGCCGATCCCTTCCCCCGGCCCGCCCGGCCCCGATCCGGGCCCCCTGCCGGGCCCGGGACCCGGCCCGGTGCCGGTTCCGCCGGAGCCGGGGCCCGATCCGATCCCGAAGCCCCCGGGGCCCGAGCCCGTACCCGATCCCGAGCCGGCCCCGGGACCCACGGGGGTCTGATCAGCGGGCGGGCGCTTCCGGCCGGACACCGTCCCCGAGGGTCCTGAGGGTGTGGAACGAACCCTCGCGGTCGGTGCGCCGGCAGGCGTGCGCGCCGGAGAAGTCGCACTGCCCCTGGGTGAGGGCCGCGGGCAGCCGCTCCGCGCGCAGCGCGTCGTAGTACGCCGGGGCCGCCGGGAAGCCCCGCGCCGGCACACCCGGCGGGCGCGCCGCCACCACGCGCCGGCCGCCCTGCGCGGCACCGGTCCCCTCGGTGAACCCCTGGTCGGAGAGCAGGCTCGGCGGGCCGGGTCCGGCGTCGTACGCGGCCCTGATCCGGTCGGGGACACCGCCCGGACGACGCGGTCCGCGCGCCAGTCCGATCGGCGTCTCCAGTACGTGGCGGCCCAGGACCGCCGTGCGCCGTGGCTCAGGCCGCTGTCCGCTCCACGGGGATCCACAGCTCCGCGTCCGCCTGTGTCCCGTCCCGCGACAGCCGGGTCCGCAGGATCTCGGGCCCCGGCCGGCTCCGGTAGGGATTGGACGGGAACCACTGCGTGAACACGTCCCGCCACAGGTACTGGAGCGTCCGCGGAAACGGCCCGGAGCTTTCGAAGACGGCCCACGTCCCGGCCGGGACGGTGAGCGCGTCCATGTCCTCGGGCACCGCGGCGCGCGTCACCACGCCGTGGTAGTAGTCGAGTTCGGTTCCCTCGGCGCGGCTCTCGTCCAGGTCGTCGCTCACCGAGATGATCCCCTCCGGCTCCTGGTCGGACAGACTCTCGATGCGCCGCAGCGTCTCCTGGCCGATCCCCCGGATGAAGGCGGCGATGGCAGGGTTCGCCCCCTCATGCACGAGCGGGACACGCGCCTTCCTGCCGACCACACGGAACTCGTCCTTCTCCACGATCTTGTACTGCATGCTGCTGCTCCCTTCGACGATGAGGCGGAAGGACATCCGTGGCTGGGACTGCAGGCGCGCACCGGTCCGCCTGGCCTCGCCGGGACCGACGCCGTGCATGACGCGGAACGCACGCGCGAACGCCTCCCCCGAGGTGTAGCCGTAACGCACCGCGACCTCCAGCAGCGTCCGCTCCCCGCCCAGCACCTCGGCACCCGCGACCGTCAGCCGCCTGCGCCGGACGTACTCCGAGAGCGGGATCCCCGCCAGCGCGGAGAACAGCCGCCGGAAGTGGTACTCCGACGTCACCGCGATCCGCGCCAGGTCGGCCACCTCGATCCGCTGATCAAGGTGGCACTCGATGTGCTCCATGGCCTGGTTCAGCCGCTCCAGCACCCCGGCCTCCTTCCCTCCCGGTCACTCACGCTAGGAAGGACCCACCCTGCCGGACCCGACATCCTGTGCCCGGCCCGGTCGGGTACGCCGGCCCCCGACGGCCCGCGCACCCCACACCCGCGTCCACCACGACGAGGGACACGGGCGCCGTGATCAATGCACTCGACGCCTTCCGCGCCGGGCCGCACGCCGGCCCGGCCCAGGTCTTCACGCTGCTCGCCGACGGCGAGCTCTCTCCCCCGGATCGCCGCGCGCGTCCCACTCGCTCGCCCTGAACCTGGCGGCCTCCGCCGAACCACCGGGTTCGCCGGACACCGCGCAGTGGGTACCCGGCCCCGACGTGATCGCCACCCCGCTCACCGCGCTCGTCGGTGAACTGCCCCCAGGGCCGTCGGTCGGTCCTGGAGACCGTGTCCCGCGCCCTGACGACGACCGAGATCCTGCTGGGCGAAGTGGTAGGCGACGACCGGGCCGCCGGGATGTGCGAGTGGCTGCGGGAGCCGCCGTTCAGCCAGTACGGAAGGCAGGGCCCGTCCCCGCACGGTCGGGTCGGTGAGGTCCTGGACCACGACGAGTGCGTGCACGTCCGCACCGGCCACTGCCTGCTCGAACGCGCCAAGTCCGCCCCGAGGCGGAGACGGTGGGCGCGATCAGGGCGCTCACCCACCTCAAGCGCTACGGGCCGATGGAGCCGTACTTCAAGGAGATCGACCGGGAGGAGTGCGACGAGACCGTGCGCCAGGCGCTGCACGACCTGCACCGGCCCGACGTCCTGCGCGACGACGCGCTGTTCTCGGCCCGTTCGGCCGCCCGTTTCGGCCGGGCGGCTCCACGGCCGTTGTCACCACTGGGGCCCGGTACCCGGCCGAGGGTGACAGTGAGAGCCGTTCGGGCCGGTCGGCCCGCATGTCCGGCCGGCCGGCAGCCGCGGCGAGCAGTCACGCAGCGCCTGCCCCCGCCGGTGCTTCCCGCGGAGGCCGTACGCCTCGGTCACCGGCTCCCCGGAGTGCCTGTCGTTGTCCACGGTCTCTCCTTGCCGCCTGCCCGCCCGCCCGCATCGTGTGCAGGGCGGGCATCGGTGCCGTCACGGTTCAGGAGGTGAACGGGACGGCGTCGGCCGGGTTGGTGTGCCAGTTGGTCGTGAGGGGCTTGTCGACGAGGATGCTGCCGACCTTCAGAGAGATGGGGTTGGGGTCGGCCTCGCTGACGGAGGCGATGATCGTGCCGTACTCCGTGCCGGTGTCGCTGTTGGTGCTCTTCGGTGTGACACCCGCGTACACCGTCTTGCCGCCGGTGAGGGTGATCTCCTCGCCCGCGACCTGCTCGGCGGGGCCGGCCTGGGTGCCGCCGGAGCCGAAGGCGAAGACGGGCAGACCGGCGGGCAGCACACAGGTGATGCCGGACTTGGCCTTGACGCTGACCTGGTAGTAGCCGCCGGCCTGGGTCATGGGCTTGGCGGACCACTGGAGGTCGTTGGTGCCGCAGCTCTGGCCGTAGCCGGACTTGTCGCCGGTGCCGGAGCCGCCCGCGGACGACGAGGACTTGTCCTTGGTCCTGCCGCCGTTGCCGGCCGTCGACAGGCTGGTCCTCGCGGCGCTGTTGTCCTTGTCGCCGTTGCCGCCGTCCTGTGCGGCGCTCGGCGTGCTCGTGGCAGCGGTGGCCGTGGCTGCGGGAGTGCCGGAGGAGGCCGTCCCGGTCTTGTCGGCGGCCTCGGTCGAACCGCCTCCGCAGGCGGTCATGAACAGTCCGGCGCTCAGGGCGGCGGAGACGGCGAGGGCGGTGCGCAGGCGGCGGTTCATGACGGGTGTTCCTCCCGGTCGGTGAGCGGACCGCAGCGTGTTCTGCGGTTGCGCGTTCTCCACCAGTACGACGGCTCGCTCCGCCGACAGGTTCGATCATGGACCTGATCAAGACACCCTCGTCACGACGCTGTGACAAACGAAGCCCGGCTCCTTCGTACGGTTCGGCACAGCGCGCCCTGCGACTGGACCTCTCCGTCTTCGTGCTCGTCGCACAGGTGGAGCGAGCGACGAGGGACGAGAGAGGGGGGACGAAGGCCATGGGCGGGTCTGTTCACCGTGCGGGCGACGGCCGGAGTGGTGCTCGGCCCGGTGGCGGGACTGGTCGTGGTGGCGTACCAGCCCGGACCCGGCCGGTGCCGGAACCCGGCAGGTGCGGACAACGGGACAGGAGCGCCGCTTACCGCTCCAACGCCGGTGCCGACCGGGTCAGTCGGGATCTCGGTCAGGCCGGCGAACGGCAACATGTCCTGCCCGCCGCCCTCACCGGCGGCTTCGGAGGTGACGACCGCGTGCGCGCGCTGACAGCCCTGGCACGCTCCGCCGCGCGCCGGGACGAGGCCGTCGAGACGCTCACCGCACTGGCGGCGGACACCACCATGGACACGAACCATCGTGTGGAAGCCGCTCAGGAGCCGGCCTCGCTGGACGGGCACCGTGAGGAGGGCATCGCCCTCCTCGTCCCCTTCGCCGACGACACCCCCGTGGACGGCTGGGTCCGGACGCCGGCGGCCGCGGCCCTGGCCAAACCCGGAGAGCGAGGCTCGGCGGCCCTCCCCACTGCGTTCGCCGCAGACCCCGCCCCGCCGGGGGACGCCCGTGTCGTAGCCGCCCGTGCCCTGGCGGAGCTGGACAGACACCGCGCCGAAGGCGTCGAACTCCTCGTCGCGTTCGCCGACGACCCGACCTGCGACAGGTGGTACCGGTCAAACGCTGTGGCTTCCCTGAAACACTCCCGGCCTCTACCGGGCCCGGCGGTGACCCGTGTGAGCCATGCTGCGCGTGCCGTGCTCGCCGGACCACGCCCCCCGTGCCCGTCGGCCGCCAGCCCCGTTGCACCGGCCTGGGCCTTCCACTCCTGCGCGAGCTCCTGGAACGCCTGCGTCCGCGTCCGTGGAGGTATGTACGTATCGGCAGACGCGGCTGTCCGCGGTTCTTCGAGCCGCGCGGCGGTTTCCGGATTCCGGCCCGCTCCTGCCCGGCGTGGTGGGAAGCTGGCGGCAGACCGGCAGAGGGGTGGTCAATATGCCACCGGCAGGGGAGAGTTCGGCTTACTGGCCCTTGTCACGGCCCACGGGGGGCCGTACTTTTGCCGATTGCCACGTGTCCGTCGTGTGAGTGGGGGGAACTGAGCCATGGCCGCATCCGGTCGACACCGCCGGTACCAGCCGAGCCGTATCAACCGTGCGTCGCTGACGGTCACGGCCGGCGGAGCCGGGATAGCCCTGCCGCTGGTCGCACCGGCATCGGCGGAGGCGGCGTCGGTGGACGTCTGGGAGAAGGTCGCGGCCTGCGAGTCGACCGACAACTGGAAGATCAACACGGGCAACGGCTATTACGGCGGGCTTCAGTTCAAGCAGTCCACCTGGCAGGCGTACGGCGGTACGGCCTACGCCCCGCGCGCCGACCTCGCGACCAAGGACCAGCAGATCGCCGTCGCGGAGAAGGTGCTCAAGGGGCAGGGGCCGACGGCCTGGCCGCTGTGCTCGGTGCGGGCGGGCCTGACCCGCGGCGGCGGCGCGCCGGACATCAGCACGGGGCCGAAGACGGAAAAGCCCGAGCGGTCCAGGACGGAGGCCAGGAAGACGTCGGCCCCCAACGCGCCCGAAACGAAGGGCTCGGCGAAGGACAGGACGTACACCGTCGACCACGGTGACACCCTCTCGACCATCGCGGACACCGAGAACGTCAAGGGCGGTTGGGAGGGTCTGTACGCCGCGAACCGCAAGGTCGTCGGCAGCGACCCCGACCTGATCCATCCGGGGCAGCGGCTGGTCCTGCGCGGTGCGCAGAAAGCCGCGCCGGGCACGGGCACGGGAACCGGCGGACGGGCCGAAGCCGAGCGCGCCCCGGCCACCGCACCACCCAAGCGGGACAGCAAGGCCGGCCAGGAGAAGAAGGACAGCAAGGTGAGCAGGGCCGGCAGGACATCGGGGCTCTCCGCCCCGGTGGACACCGGCCCCAGTACGCCCTACCGCGCGGCCGGTTCCTCCTGGTCCAAGGGCTACCACACCGGGGTCGACTTCCCGGTGCCCACCGGCACCGCCGTGAAGTCCGTCGCTTCCGGCAGGGTCGTCTCGGCCGGCTGGGGCGGTGCGTACGGCTACCAGGTCGTCGTCCAGCACACCGACGGCAAGTACAGCCAGTACGGGCACCTCTCGGCGCTCACCGTGCGCGAGGGCCAGAAGGTGGGCGTCGGCCAGCGCATCGGCCGCTCCGGTTCCACCGGCAACAGCACGGGCCCGCACCTCCACTTCGAGGTGCGTACCGGGCCGGGCTACGGCTCGGACATCGACCCGCTGGCCTACCTCAGGGCGGGCGGTGTCACCGTCTGAGCCGCCTCCCGGGTCCGCGACCGCTGCCTCGGAACACGTACCTGCGGCCCTGCGGCCGGCGGGCGCCCGTGTGTCGTGCCGGTGCGGCCCCCGAGCCGCTCCGTCGTCAGCAGTATCAGCCCGCCCGCCGCGACGACCCCGCAGCCCAGCGCCAGGGCGGTGCCGGTCGCACCGTACCTGAAGTGCTCGCCGAAGAGCGCGATGCCCACCGCGGCCGAGACCACCGGGTTGACCACGGTGACCGTGGCGAGCGGGGCGGCCAGCCCGGCGCCCCGGTAGGCGGCCTGGGAGAGCAGCATGCCCGCGGCCGCGAGCCCCGCGACGGCCAGCAGGCTCGGCAGCAGTCCGTCCAGTCCGTCCAGTCCGTCCGATGCCGTCCAGTCGACGGCCACCGTCTTGGTGAACACCGAGGCGATACCGAACGCGGTGCCCGCCGCCGTCGCCAGCAGGACGCTGCGCACGACCGCATGGTGCACCCGCTGTGCGACGAGGAACACCACCACCACCCCGCCGAACGTCACCAGCGCCGTCATCAGCCGTTCGCCGCCGTCCAGCGACTGCGCGTCGGCCGTGCCGGTCAGCGACAGGAGCCCCGCCAGACCGGCCGACGCCATGATCGCGCCGCGCCAGGCGACGGCGCCCGCCCGGCGTCCCACGAACACGGCCGCCATCGGCAGCGCGAAGACGATGGTCAGCGCGCCCAGCGGCTGGACCAGGCTCAGCGGCCCGTACGCCAGCGCCCCCACGTGCAGCAGCGCGCCGAGCCCGTTGAGCGCCACGGCGGCCCACCACCCGCCGTGGCGCAGCGGGGCGTACGGACGGGCCGGGGCCGTGGACGCGACGCGTTCCTGGACAATGGCCCCTGCCGCATAGGCGACAGCGGAGACCAGCGCCAGGAGCACGGACAGCGCGAGAGCACTCATGGACTCCACGATGTCTTCCCGGAGCGTTCGTGTCGTCGTCCTTGAGCAGGCATTCGTACGTACTGCTCACGTAGTACGGGCGTACGCCCAAGGTCCTCCTCCCGGGGGTGTCCGGCATGCCGCGGGGTGGAAGCCGTCCATCCGTACGAACACACAGGAGCGGGGACATGGATCTTGCGGAAGTGGCGTCGATAGGAGGGTTCTTCGCGTTGCGCACCCGGGCACCGGACGGCGGCGGCCACGTCCCGCTCGCGCGGATCTACGCGGGCGAGGCGGCCCCGCTGACGTTCCGCGTCGACAGGGTCGCCGCGCGGCTGCGCGCCCCCGAGCGCAGAGTCGCCGCCTCGATCGCGCACCTCGGCCTCGCCGCCCGGCTGTGGTCGCTCGCCCTGGGCCCGGCCGCGCTGTACGGCGAGTTCCCCGACCTCCCGCCGGACGCACTGCGGTGGGACGCCGGCCTGTCGTCGCCGGACGACCTGTGGCTGGCGGAGCCGCCGCGCATGCTGCCCGCCACCGCCGACCGCATCCGCGAGGTGGTCCAGTACGGACATCTCGTACCGCTCGCGGCCGCGCTGCGCCGAGGCGGCAGCATCTCGTCCCCGCTGCTGTGGGGCAACGCGGGATCGGCGCTGGCCGGTGCCGCCCGCGAACTCCACGCCTGGGCGCGGAAGAACGGGCGCCCCGAAGCGGGGGAGCGGGCCCTGGCGCTGACCGCCGAGCTCTTCCGCCACCCCGGCCTGCGGACCGCCGGCGCCCTGTCCCGGGACGACGCGTCCTTCCGCCGCCGCAGCTGCTGCCTCTACTACCGCTGCCCGTCCGGCGGCCTGTGCGGCGACTGCGTGTTCGACCGCCCTCCGAGGCGGTCTTCCGCACGGCTCGTTTCTGAGTGACCATCGAGGGCACCCGAGTGACCATCGGGGAGGGCGAGGACGGGGGGCCGCGGTGAAGGTGGGACTGCTCACCCGTGAGTATCCGCCGGACGTCTACGGCGGAGCCGGGGTCCATGTGGAGTTCCTGGCCCGCGAGTTACGGTCCCTCGTCGACGTGGAAGTGCACTGCTGGGGCACAAGCACCGGTACAGGTACAGGCACCGGCACCGGCACCGCGGAAGACGACGGCGTACTGCGCCACCGCCCCGACCCCGCCCTGGACCGTGCGAACGACGCACTGCGCACCTTCTCCGTCGACCTGTCGATGGCGGCGGCCCTGGAAGGGTGCGACCTGGTCCACTCCCACACCTGGTACGCCAACCTCGCGGGCCACTTCGGGAAGCTGCTGCACGGCATCCCGCACGTCATGACCGCGCACTCGCTGGAGCCCCTGCGCCCCTGGAAGGCCGAGCAGCTGGGCGGCGGCTACGCCCTGTCCGGCTGGGCCGAGCGCACCGCGATCGAGTCGGCCGACGCCGTCGTCGCCGTCTCGCACGGCATGCGCGCCGACATCCTCCGCAGCTATCCGGCGCTCGACCCGGCCCGCGTACGGGTCGTGCACAACGGCATCGACACCTCGCTCTACCGCCCCGACCCCGCCACGGACGTACTGCGGCGCACCGGGATCGACCGGCAGCGCCCGTACGTCCTCTTCGTCGGCCGCATCACCCGCCAGAAGGGCGTCCCGCACCTGCTGCGCGCGGCCCGGCTCCTGGATCCGTCGACACAGCTCGTCCTGTGCGCCGGAGCCCCCGACACCCCGGAGATCGAGCGGGAGTTCCGCGAGCTCGTCGACGAGCTGCGCCGCACCCGCGACGGCGTGCACTGGATCCCCGAGATGCTGCCGCGCCCGGACGTGGTCCAACTCCTCACCCATGCCGCGGTGTTCGTCTGCCCCTCGGTGTACGAGCCGCTGGGCATCGTCAACCTGGAGGCGATGGCGTGCGGCACACCCGTCGTCGCCTCGGCGGTCGGCGGCATCCCCGAGGTCGTCGAGGACGGCGGCACCGGGCTTCTCGTCCCGTACGCGGAGCCGGACCCCGAGGCCTTCGAGGCGGGCCTGGCCGACGGCATCAACCGGCTGACCGGCGAGCGGCGGACAGCGCTGCGGATGGGTGAGGAGGGCCGCCGGCGGGCCGTGAGGGAGTTCGGCTGGGAGGCCGTGGCACGTCGCACGGCCGAGGTGTACGAGGAGATTCTCAAGTCCGGATAGCGGCGAGCAGGAGGCGGCAGATGCGTGGTGGACCTTCGGTGCTCGGGATCGTCCTGGCGGGCGGGGAGGGCAAACGGCTGATGCCGCTGACCGCCGACCGGGCCAAACCGGCGGTGACGTTCGGCGGCACGTACCGGCTCGTCGACTTCGTCCTGTCGAACCTGGTGAACGGCGACATCCTGCGCAACTGCGTCCTGACGCAGTACAAGTCGCACTCGTTGGACCGGCATGTGACCACCACCTGGCGGATGTCCAGCCTCCTCGGCAACTACGTCACCCCGGTCCCCGCCCAGCAGCGGCTCGGTCCGCGCTGGTACCTGGGGAGCGCCGACGCGATCCTCCAGTCGCTCAACCTCGTGCACGACGAACAGCCCGACTACATCGCGGTGTTCGGGGCCGACCACGTCTACCGCATGGACCCCCGGCAGATGCTGCAGCACCATATCGAGAGCGGCGCGGGCGTCACCGTCGCGGGGATCCGCGTACCGCGCGGCCAGGCGTCGTCCTTCGGCGTCATCACGCCCGCGTCCGACGGGACCAGGATCGAACGGTTCCTGGAGAAGCCCGCCGACCCGCCCGGCCTGCCGGGCGACCCGGGCCGTGTCTTCGCTTCCATGGGCAACTACATGTTCACCGCCAAGGTGCTCGTCGACGCCCTGCACCGGGACGCCGAGGACGAAAGCTCGGTGCACGACATGGGCGGATCCATCGTGCCCATGCTCACCGAGCGCGGCGTGGCCCAGGTGTACGACTTCGACGACAACCACGTTCCCGGGGAGACGCCGCACGAGCACGGCTACTGGCGTGACGTCGGCACTCTCGACACGTACTACGACGCCCACATGGACCTCATCTCGGAGCAGCCGCAGTTCAGCCTGCACAACCGCCGCTGGCCCGTCTACACCCACCCCGGCCAGCTGCCGCCCGCCCGCTTCGTGGCCGGCGGCATAGCGGGCGAGTCGATCGTCAGCGCGGGGTGCCTCATCCGCGGCCAGGTCACCCGCTCCGTGCTGTCGCCGGGCGTGGTGGTGGAGGAGGGTGCCGTGGTGCAGGGCTCCGTGCTGCACGACAACGTCCGCGTCGGCCGGGGAGCGGTTGTCAGGGGCGCGATACTCGACAAGAACGTCGACGTGCCGCCCGGGGCGACGATCGGCGTCAACCCCGAGCGTGACCAGCAGCTCTACACCGTCTCCAGGAACGGCGTCATCGCGCTCGGCAAGGGACAGGCGGTGTCGTAGCCGGACCGGCCCCCCGCGCCCCTCCTCTCCGCCCCCGCCCCCGGTGTGTGAGATACGTCGCTGCGCGCCCTCTGCGGGGGCGGAGGGTTTGGCGCCGGGCACCGCGCTTACGTAAAGTTCGGATTTTGTACTTCCCAGCACGAGCGACACGAGGACAGCAGCGGCGATGACGGTGACAGAGGACAGTCCGGCGGCGTTCGGCGACACCCCGGACGGCGACCAGGACAGCCCGGTGTTCGGCCCCGGCATCGACCCGGACCGTATGGCCGTCTGTCTGAGCGTGCTCGACGAGCTCGACAAGCTGGACGTCGACCACCCCGACGCCATCGCGGTACGCCGCGCCACCGCCGGCATCTACCGGACCGTGAAGCAGCGCCGCCGCCAGGAGCGCCGCGCCGCCAAGACCGCCCACGACCGGGCCGTCACCCACGCCACCGCCACCGGCTCCGCCGAGCGCATCGACGACGAGACGCAGGGGCTCCTGCCGTCCTCCTCGGCCACCGCCGAGATCGCGGGCATACTCCAGCGCCCCAGGTCCTGCTACATCTGCAAGACCCGGTACGTCGAGGTCGACGCCTTCTACCACCAGCTGTGCCAGAAGTGCGCCGCCGAGAACCGCGCCCGCCGCGACGCCCGCACCGACCTGACCGGGCGGCGCGCCCTGCTCACCGGCGGCCGCGCCAAGATCGGCATGTACATCGCGCTGCGGCTGCTGCGCGACGGCGCGCACACCACCATCACCACGCGCTTCCCCAACGACGCGATCCGCCGCTTCAAGGCGATGCCGGACAGCGACGAGTGGATCCACCGCCTCAAGATCGTCGGCATCGACCTGCGCGACCCGGCCCAGGTCGTGGCGCTCGCCGACTCGGTCGCGGCCGAGGGCCCGCTCGACATCCTGATCAACAACGCCGCGCAGACGGTACGCCGCTCCCCGCGCGCGTACAGCGAGCTGATCGGCGCCGAGTCCGCCCCGCTGCCCGCCGGTGAGCTGCCCGCCTCCCAGGTCATCGGCGCCTTCGGCTCCGGTGCCCAGCTCTCCCTGCCCACGGCCCGCCCCGAGGGGCTCACGGCCCAGCAGGTCACCGACCTGGCGCTGGTCACGGGCTCGACGTCCCTCGCCCGGATCGAGGCGGGCACGGCGATCGACGCGGGCGGGCTCGTACCCGACCTGGACGACACCAACAGCTGGATCCAGACAGTTTCCGAGGTCGACCCGGTCGAGCTGCTCGAAGTGCAGCTGTGCAACTCGACGGCGCCGTTCATCCTGATCAGCCGGCTGCGCCCGGCGATGGCCGCGTCCGCCGCCCGGCGCAAGTACGTCGTGAACGTCTCCGCGATGGAGGGCGTCTTCAGCCGCGGCTACAAGGGTGCCGGCCACCCGCACACCAACATGGCCAAGGCCGCGCTGAACATGCTCACCCGCACCAGCGCCCAGGAGATGCTGGAGGCCGACGGCATCCTGATGACCGCCGTCGACACCGGCTGGATCACCGACGAGCGCCCGCACCCGGACAAGATGCGGCTCGCCCAGGAGGGCTTCCACGCCCCGCTCGACCTGATCGACGGCGCGGCCCGCGTCTACGACCCGATCGTACGGGGCGAGGACCGCGAAGACCTCTTCGGCGTCTTCCTCAAGGACTACGCCCCCGCCAACTGGTAGGAAGCGGGCAGCGGCCCGGTGCCCGGAGGTCCGGTGGGTGATGGCGCGTCATGTGCGCCTTCGCCCACCGGACTTCCGCGTCGGGGCCGCCTTCTCCGGTACCGGCCGCCGGCCCCGGCCCGCCCGTGCGGCGGGGCGACAGGCCCAAAGGTGGCGGAATCCATCGAGCGGAAGCGCGCTCATATGGGTACTCTGTTGGTCACGGACAGCCCCACCAAGGCCACTCCAGTGTGAACAACCGGCGCCACCGCGACCGAACTGCCCCAATTTTCCTGACCCGTCGGGCGTCCGGTCGTCACCGGTAGCCGCCCGGCCGAGGCCGTGGCACTACGTCCGACGGGTTACGCGACACAAAGGAGTGCGCGGTGACACCAGAGATGACAAAGCAGGAAAAACGTCTGCACGAACGTGGCGAAGGGGCCGGTCAGGTCCGACGCCGCCGGCCCGACGAACTCGGCAGCCTCGAAGTGTGGTCCCGGTCGGCCCCGATCAGGCTGGCGGGGTACGAGGAGGACCTGGCGGAGCCGCACATCCTCCCGGGAATCGACTGAGCGGTACGCCGTCCCCCTGCCGGGCCCAAGCCGGCCCGGCAGGGGTACGGCGGTTGTCGGCGCGCGGACCCCGCACCGGCGACGTGCGCCGGCACCTCGTCGGTCGGCTGTCATGAGGGCAGCTCGCCGTCGAACGTCGTCGTTCCGTTCCCGAAGTCGCCGTTCCCCCGGATGATCACGTGTTCCCCCGCTGCTCTGCCCGCTCCGGCCGTCGGCCGGGCGGCTCAGCGCGGGCGGCCGGCGGCCGGGGGCTCGACCTCGAGGAAGCGCCGCCGCCGCGGCCCCCGGTACAGCAGGGCCGTCCAGCCGAGGCGGCCGAGCTCGGCGGCGCACCCGGTCAGTGCCTCCTGCTCCTCCTGGGCGGCGCCGCTGCCCGGCGGGCCGAGCCATTCCACCCGGACCGTCCCCGGACGCTCGCCGGGGCCGACGCGGTAGCCGGTCGCGGTGCGCGCACCGGCCTCGTCGACGGCGGAGGGGGCGATGCCCGCCGCCTCCAGGGCCAGGGCCACCGACCGCACGGCCTGGTTGACCTCCCAGGCGGCGGGGGCGGCCCCGGGATCGTCGGCCTCCGTGTTCGTCAGGCGCCTGATCTGCATCAGTCCCTCGAACGCGACCCGTACCTCGGCGGCCCGCCGCCCGTCCGGCCCGGCCGGTGCGGGCCCGTCACCGGTGGCCGCCTCGAACGTTCCCACCGCCATCGTCCCCGCCCTCCGCCGTCCAGCATTCCGGACGGCCGATTCTGTCAGGGCGAGGCTCTGCGGGCGAGGGCCGTCGGCGGCCGGAAGTCGCGCACGAGCGTACGGTGCCACCAGGCGTGCGTGGCCCGCAGTTCGCGCCAGGTGGTGAAGCGGTAGCGGTAGACGCGGGCCCGGACGTGGATGGGCGGGGCGTCGGGGAAGGGATTGACGCGCAGCAGCCGCAGCGTCGCCGGGTCGCCGGTGAGCAGCCGCTCGACGAACGGGTCGAACCAGGCGCGCGCGTAGGCGGGGGAGAGCGCCGCGAACCACATCATCCAGTCGAGGCGCAGGTGGTACGGCGCGAACTGGCGCGGCAGTCTCCGCGGGTCACCGGGCTTGCCCTTGAACTCGTACGCGCGCCACACCGTGCCCCGGTGCACCACGGGTTCGTCCGTCCCCTCGACGACGATCTCCTGGCGGACGCGGCTGATGCTCCCGAACGCGCCGTACGCGTTGACCAGATGGAGCGGGTCGTACGAACGGTTCATCGCCTGGCGCCGTGAGAACAGGTTGCGCGCGGGCCGGTAGCTGAGGGCCAGCAGCAGCGCGGTGACGGCGACGACCAGCACCTCGTACCAGAGCGGGGGAGCGGGCAGGGCGGGCGCGGTGACCCAGGGCGAGAAGTCGATCACCGACAGCGCGAGGGCGATCGTCAGCCAGTTCAGCCAGGCGAAATTGCCGGAGAGCACCAGCCACAGCTGGGTCAGGACCATCACGCCGGCGGCCGCGCCCGCGACCGGCTGCGGGGTGAGGAGCAGCACGGGAACCAGGAGCTGGGTCACGTGGTTGGCCGCCACCTCCACCCGGTGCAGCGGCTTCGGGAGGTGGTGGAAGAACCAGCTCAGCGGGCCCGGCATCGGCTGCGTCTCGTGGTGGAAGTCCAGGCAGGTCAGCTTCCGCCAGCACAGGTCGCCGCGGAGTTTGATCAGCCCGGCGCCGAACTCCACCCGGAAGAGCACCCAGCGCAGCAGCCACAGCACCAGCACGGGCGGGGCGGTGCGCTCGTTGCCGAGGAAGACCGCGAGGAAACCGGCCTCCAGGAGCAGGGACTCCCAGCCGAAGCCGTACCAGATCTGCCCGACGTTGACGATCGACAGGTACAGCACCCACAGCGCCGCCCACATCAGCATCGCGGCCCACAGCGGCAGCCGGTCGGCGGCGCCCGCGGCCAGCGCCGCCGCGAGCGCGGCGCCCGCCCAGGCGCACCCCGCGAAGAAGCGGTCCGAGTAGTGGAGCCGGAAGAGGGTGGGCGAGTGACGCCACGGTACGCGCCGCAGGTACGCGGGCACCGGCAGCATGCCGCGGGAGCCGATCAGCGCACGGAACTGCAGCGCCGCCCCGAGGAAGGCGACCAGGTAGACGGCGGCCAGAGCCCGCTGGAAGACCAGTCGGCTCAGCCAGTAGTCGGGTGCGGTGAACCACTCCATCACACCCATTGTCGGCGCGGGCGCGCCCCGGTGGCGATCCGCCGGAGGGTCCTGCCGAGGTGGCGGGCGTACCAGAGCTGGCAGACGGGCACGACGGGCCCGGCGAGCCGGGTGTACCAGCGGGCCGGGCGGCTGAAGGCGGTGACGGCGAACCACACGGTCCCGTCGTCCGCCAGCTCCACGACGAACGACTCCTCGCCGCACTCCGGGTGCCGGCCGGTCGTGCCGTACGCGAAACCGGTCCTGTCCTTCTCGTATGCCGTCCAGACCACCTCGCACGGCGCGGCCACCCGCAGCGGTCCGACGCCGATCGCGCACTCGACGGCCGCGCCGGGCTCGGCCCGCGCCGCGTCCGTCCGTACCCGTACGCCCGACTTCCGGTGCAGCCGCCAGGTGGTCACCGCGGCGCCCGCCGCGTCGAAGGCGGCGCGGCCCGTGCCGACGGGCATGCGGTGGCGGAGATGGTGGTAGCCGGGGGGCAGGGCGTCCTGCCGGGTGGCGCCGACCTCGGGGTAGGTGAAGGTGCTCATGCGGTGGTCCCCTCATCGAGTCGTTCGAGTCGTTGGATTCGTCGCCAGGCCAGCACCGCGCAGAGCGCGAAGCCCAGCGCGTTGCCGAGGCCGTGGGTGGCGGCCATCCAGGTCAGGCTGGGGTGCGGGATGCCGGTCGCCTCGCCGAGCGCCCAGCTGAGGGCGAGCAGCATCGTCGCGACCAGGACGGCGGCCGAGACGGCGAGCAGAGCGCGGGTCGTCCGGTCCTGCCGGTCGTCGCGTACGTCCTGCCAGGTCAGCAGCGCCACCGTCCACATGCCGGCGGTGAGTACGACGGCTCCGGCGAGCTCGGCCCAGTCGTCGACGAAGTACCCGGTGAGGACCAGCAGTGTGCCGAGCGGCACGCTCAGCGCCGCGAACCGGCCGGCGGGCCGCCGGCCGGCGGCCCGGCAGACGAGTCCCGCCACCAGTGCGGCGGCGAAGCCGGCGAAGTGGAAGTGCGGGACGGTGAGCGCCAGGATTTCGAGGTCGAACCCGAAGAGCTCGTGTCCGCCGCGCTCGGCGACCAGCGCGAGCCCGGCGACCGAGGGCGCCGCGAGCGCGGTGAGCACGGCGACCTCGGCCGGGGCGAGGGAGCGCGTGCGCAGGAGCCGCGCCGGGGCGTGCAGCGCGAGGGCGAGCGTGCCGAGGGCGTACACCGCGGCGAGCGCGGTCGCGGTTCCGCCGCGCGGCAGCCACAGGGCGACGGCCCCGGGTGCCGCGAGCAGCGGCCACAGCCGTCGGATGCGGTGGAGCGCGGGCGAGCCGACGAGGCGCAGGCCCAGGGGGACGACGACCAGCATGCCGAGCATCACGATCAGGCCGACCAGCACGGACATCGCGGAACCCCCAGATTTGAACATGTTCAATTCGCTTCCCGGGGTGACCGTACGGCACTTTTTGAACACGTTCAAGCCCCAGGATCCGGCTCGCACCGCCCCAGTGACCGGGCGCACACTTGAGAGGAAGCCCGTCGAGCCTTCGAGCCGTGGCCCCTTTGGCCCGGGCGGAAGGAGACGCTCATGCACCCCGTGGCTCTGGCCGGTGCGGCAGCCGGCCGTCTCGCGCACTACGCGGTCTCCGGAGTGGTCGGTGGCCTGATCATCCGGGGAGCCTCGAAGCGCCTTCCCGACGCGAAACCCGTCGCCCGCAAAGCCCTGATCGGTGGCATCGCGAACGGCATCGTCGCCGGGCGGTGGGTCGCCTCGACCGCCGAAGAGGCCCGCCTCAAGGCGGGGGACATGCTCGCGGAGGCCCGGACCAGCCTGGGCGAGGAGGTACCGCCCCCCTCCGCGGTCCGCGTCGAGGACCACGATCACGGACACGAGCACTGATCATGACCGGCGTGGTCGTGTGTTCCGTCGCCGCGGGCCGGGCGCGGCTGACCGTCCCCTGGGTACGGGCCCGCCCCGGCAGCGCGGGGCTGGCCGACGAGCGCCTGACCGGCATCGAGGGGTTCCGCGCGCTGCGGATCTTCCCGCGTACCGGCAGTGTCGTGATCTGGATGGCGCCCGACCGGCTGGACGTGGACCGCCTGGTGGCCGCGCTCGAAGAACCTCCGCCCGCTTCCGCGCCGACCGCGCCCACCCGCTGCGGCCCCGACTCCTCCACCGGCGAAGTCGCCCGGCTGGTGGTCGGGGGCGCGGTCCTCGCGCTCGTGGCGCTGCGCCGCCTGCTACGCCGGCCACGCCTGACCCTCGGCTCCTCCGGCCTCCTCGGCGCGGTCACGGTCTTCACCGGTCTGCCTTTCTTCCGGGGGGCCCTGCGCGGGCTGCGCGGCCGGAGTTCTCCGGGGACGGACACCCTGGTCACCGCGGCGACGGTCATCTCGCTGGTGCTGCGCGAGAACGTCGTGGCCCTCACCGTGCTGTGGCTGCTGAACATCGGCGAGTTCCTCCAGACCCTGACCCTGCGCCGCACCCGGCGTGCCATCGAGGAACTGCTCACCATCGGTGAGGAACGCGTCTGGCTCGTACGCGACGGGACCGAGACCGAGGTGGCGATCGAGGACGTCGAGCCGCAGGACGTGGTCGCCGTGTACGAGCACCACCGGATCCCGGTCGACGGGCACGCGGTGTCCGGCGAGGCCCTGGTGGACCAGGCGGCGGTCACCGGTGAGGCCCTGCCGGTCTACGCCCGGGCCGGCTCCCACGTCTACGCGGGCACCGTCGTCACGTCCGGATCGCTTCAGGTCCGGGCCACCTCGGTCGGCCGGGACACCACCGTGGGACGGATCATCGGCCGGGTCGAGGAGGCCCAGGCGGACCGGGCGCCGATCCAGACCGTGGCCACCCGCTTCACCCAGCGCTTCGTCCCCGTCTCCTTCGCGCTGGCCGCGCTGACCTATCTCCTCACGCGCGACGCCCGACGCGCGATGACCATGCTGCTGATCGCCTGCCCGTGCGCGGCGGGACTGGCCACCCCCACCGCCATCAGCGCCGCCATCGGCAACGGAGCGCGCCGCGGCACCCTCATCAAGGGCGGAACCCACCTGGAGGGCGTCGGACGGGTCACGGCCGTCGTGTTCGACAAGACCGGCACCCTGACCTTCGGGCGGCCCCTGGTCACCAGCGTGGTCACCCTCGGCGACAGGTTCACCGCCGACCAGGTGCTGAGCCTGGCCGCGTCCGGGGAACTGCACGCCCGGCATCCGCTCGCCCAGGCCATCGTCGCCCGTACCGAGGAACAGCACCTGCACGTTCCCATCCACCAGGCGTGCGAAGTGGTCCTCGGCATGGGCATGCGCGCCGAACTGGACGGTACGCGCCTGCTGGTCGGCAGCCCGGCCCTGCTGCGCCGCCACGGCGTCGAGCTGACGGAGGAGGCCCAGGACTGGACGCAGCGGCTGCGCGGCGGGGGCGAGACCGTCATCTGCCTGGCGCGCGACGAGGACCTGATCGGCATGCTGGGGGTCTCCGACGCCGTACGGGCGGGGGCCGGGACCGTGGTCGGGCAGCTGAGGGACCTCGGTGTCTCCCGCCTCGTACTGCTCACCGGCGACGCGCCGGAGACCGCGCAGGTCGTCGCCGACGTGCTCGGCATCACCGAGGTGCACGCCCACGCGCTTCCGGAGGGCAAGCTCCAGCTGATCCGGGACCTCCAGGCCGAGGGCCACACGGTGGCGATGGTCGGCGACGGCACCAACGACGCCCCGGCCCTCGCCCTGGCCGACATCGGGATCACCATGGGGGAGCACTCCTCGCACGTGGCGCTGGAGACCGCCGACATCGCTCTCGCCGGCAACGACCTGCGCCAGGTCGCCGCCGTCGTCGAACTCAGCCGCCACACCCTGCGCGTCGTACGCCAGAACTACGGCCTGGCCATCGGCGTCAACCTGCTCGGCCTCCTCGCCGGCGCCGGGGGATCGATGAACCCCGTCCTCGCGGCCCTGCTGCACAACACCAGCAGCATCGCGGTGGTCGGGAACTCGGCCCGGCTGGTCAACCACACCCCGCACCTGCCGCGGGAGTCCGACGGAGTGCTGAGGGCCGCGCCGCTGGAGGACCGCCGGGTGCACTGAGCGCGGGGGCCGGAGCGGCCGGAGCGGATTCGGCGGGTGCTCCCCGGCCGCTCGGAGGCCGCCGTCCCGCATGCGCGCGCCCCGGGCTGCGCCTAGCGTGGGCGCATGGACGCGGGCGCAGGGGGTGATGAGGAGGCGGCGGGGACGTGCTCCTGCCAGGAGCGGGAATCCGGCGTGACGTGCTGCTTCTTCGAGACGTACGGGCTCGCGCTCGGCCTGGGCGGATTCGACTGGGACCTCGACAACGGATTCATGCGCATGGACGATTCGGCCCTCGCCGTGTTCGACCTGCGCCCCGGCGAGTACTCCGGCCGCCCGGAGGAGCTCTCGGCGCGCGTGCCGCCCACCGAGGCGGCCCGCCTCGACGCCCACGTCTCCCAGGCGCTGAAGAACGGCAGCGCCACGTACGGCGCCTACTTCCGCATCCGCTGCCGGGACGGGAGCCTGCGCTGGACCCACACCCAGGGCTGCGTGCGCCGCGACGCCACCGGCAGGCCGCGCCGCATCATCGGCGTGGTCCGCGACGCCACCCGGGAACTCGCCGACTCCACCGACCGGCTCGAACACGACGCGGAGAGGCGCCGCAAGACCAGCCTGGTGCAGGGCACCACGGCCGCCCTGGCCCACGCGCGCACCGTGAAGGACGTCATCGACGTACTCAACGACTCCCAGGGCCTGGAGAACCTCGGGGCCACCAGCCTGGTGATGGGGCTCGTCGAGGCGGGGCGCATCCACCTCGTCGCCGACGGCCCGGACGGCTCCTTCGTGCCCGGCACCCGCTACACCCGCGTCGACGAGCAGTACCCGATGAGCGAGGTGGTCCGCACCCTCGCGCCCCGCTTCATCGAGTCGCCGGAGGAGTTCGCCACCTCCTACCCCGTCCTGTGGCCGCACATCAGGGGCCTCGGCATCACCTCCGCCGCCTACCTGCCGCTGATCGCCCAGGCCCGTCCGGTCGGCGCGCTCGGCCTGCTCTACAGCGACCGGATCGGGTTCACCTCCGACGAGCGCAACGTCCTGATCGCGCTGGGCAGCAGCATCGCGCAGAGCCTCCAGCGGGCCATGCTCTTCGAGCAGGACAAGGACCTGGCCGAAGGTCTGCAGCAGGCCATGCTGCCGCGCCGCATCCCCTCCGTGCCCGGCGCCCAGATCGCGGTCCGCTACCGTTCGGCCCGTCTCGGCCGCGACGTCGGCGGCGACTGGTACGACGTGATCCCGCTGCCGAACGGACGCGTCGGCGCGGTCATCGGCGACGTACAGGGCCATGACACCCACGCCGCCGCCGTCATGGGGCAGCTGCGCATCGTGCTGCGCGCGTACGCCGCCGAGGGGCACACCCCCGCGACGGTGATGGCCCGCGCCTCCGTCTTCCTCGACGAGCTGGACACCGACCGCTTCGCCACCTGTACGTACGCCGAGACCGACCTGACCACCGGAGTGGTGCAGGTCGTCCGGGCCGGGCACCTCGACCCGCTGCTGCGCCACGCCGACGGAGCGTGCCGCAGACTGCCCGTCGCCGGCGGCATGCCGCTCGGCCTCTCCGCGGAGTTCGGGCAGCTCGAATACCCGGTCACCACCGTCGAACTGGACCCCGGGCAGACCTTGGTGCTGTGCACCGACGGTCTCGTGGAGCTGCCGGGCACGGACCTCGACGACGGCATGCAGATGCTGTCCGCCCTGGTCCGCACCGGCCCCCACGACCTCCAGGAGCTGGCCGACGCGCTGTGCGAAGTGGTCGACGAACGGGGCGGCGAGGACGATGTGGCGCTGCTGCTCCTGCGCCGCAGGGGCGTCGACATACCGCAGACGGGCGGACGCCTCCAGCAGCATGTCGCGCAGAACGACCCCGAGGCCCTCAGTTCGGCACGGCACATGATCCGTGCGGCGGTACGGGCCTGGGGCGCCCGGGAGCGTTCGGACGAGATCGAGCTGGCCGCCGACGAGCTGATGACCAACGCGCTGCTGCACACCGACGGCGGGGCCGTCGTCACCGCCCGGGTGCTGGCCGGGGCGCAGCGCAGGCTGCGGATCGAGGTGGAGGACCGCTCCAGTGCGCTGCCGCGCCGCCGCGAGGCGGGCGAGGCGGGCGTGTCGGGGCGGGGACTGATGCTGGTCGACCGGCTGGCGGACGTGTGGGGCGTGGAGTCGCGGGGGAGCGGCAAGTGCGTCTGGTGTGAATTTGTCGTACCCGACCGGCTTTGAGCGCTCCTGACCGTACCGTTCGGTAACGATGCGTGGTCAAGTCATACTTGACCGTAACCGATCGTTCGGGATTGACTGCGCTCCCCTACCTGCCTCCGATGACGTGAGGGCTACTTGAGCACCGAGCTTCTGGCACCTCTTGACCTGGCGTTCTGGCACCTCGAATCCACCGAACACCCCATGCACCTCGGCGCGCTCGCCCTCTTCGAGGGCGACGGCGGCAACGACGCCGGTTCCATCGTGGAACTGCTCGCCGAGCGCGCCGCAGCGATCCCCCGGCTGAGAATGCGCGTACGCGGCGTCCTGCTGCCCATCGGCGGCGCGGCCTGGTCCACGGCCAAGGACTTCGACGTACGCCGGCACGTCCGGCACGTTCGGCTGCCCGGCGGCGACTTCGCGGCCGACGCCACCCACCTCGCCGGCGAGCTGATGGAGCAGCCGCTCGAACGCGGACTGCCGCCCTGGGAGATGTACGTCCTGACCGGCGCGGAGCCCGGCGCGTTCGCCGTACTCGTGAAGCTGCACCACGCCCTGGCCGACGGCATGCGCGCCGTCGCCATCGGCGCCGGCATCTTCGACCAGATCGCGGGAGCGGGCGCGGCGGGCGCCCGGCGGGAGCGCGGCGTGCCGCCCCGGTCGTGGCTGCCCGGCCCGCACCAGGTCGTCGGCTTCGCCCGCGACCGACTGGAGGAGGTGGGCCGGGCTGTCGGCATCGGCGCGTCCGTGATGCGGGCCAGCAGGTTCGACCTGTGGGGCGACAGCGCCTTCGCGGCGGGCTCCAGCGGCACGCGACGGCTCGGTACCGCCGTGCTGGGGCTCGACGACGTACTGAAGATCCGCCGGGTGGCGGGCGGCACGGCGAACGACGTGCTGCTCGCCGTCGTCGCCGGCGCCCTGCGCCGCTGGATGCTGGAGCGCGGCGAACCGCTGCCCGGCGCGGACCCGCGCGCCCTGGTGCCGGTATCGCGACGGCGTCCGGGCGGCCCCGCGGCCTCCGGCAACAGACTCTCGGCGTACCTCCTCGGCCTGCCCGTCTCCGAGCCGGACGCCTGGACGCGGCTCACGGCGGTGCGCCGGGCCATGGACAGGAACAAGGCGGAAGGGCCGGGACGCGGCGCCGGAGCGGTCGCCGTGCTGGCCGACCACCTCCCGCCGCTCGCCCACCGGTTCGGCGCACCGATCGCGGGCAGCGCGGCCCGGATGCTCTTCGACGTACTCGTCACGAGCGTGCCGCTGCCCCGCTCCACGCTCTCGCTGGGCGGCAGCCCGCTGTGCGCGATCTACCCGATGGCGCCGCTGGCCCGCGGCCAGTCCCTGGCCGTCGCCCTTTCGACGTACGGCGGCCGGGTGCACGTCGGTCTCGTCGCGGACGCCAAGGCGGTGCCCGACCTGGACCGGCTGGCCGGGAGCATGACCGACGAGCTGGCGGCCCTCCTGCGGGCCGCCACGGGCTGAGGCGCGCCGCCGGCGGGGAGCCGGTTCACACCTCGACCGTGACCAGGCGGTTCCCGGCCGGGGTGCGGACCTCGAAGCGGTCGATCTCGTCCTCGCGCAGCGCGGCGCCGCCCCGCGTGCGCAGCGGCTCCTCGTGTCCCTCGGCGCCCGGGATCCCGTAGCCGCCCGCGGGCACGGCCCAGGTGGTGACCGTCTGCTCCGCGCCGTCCTTGCCGACGGCGACCAGTGCGCAGGCCAGCGGCCCCTGGACCCGGGCCGGTTCGAGGCCGACCCCGTCCCCCAGTCCCGCTCCCGAAGCGCCACGGACGCCGAGACCCCGGAGGCCGGGTCGGTGGCGGCGTACCGCTGGACCGCGTCGCCACCGCCGCCTGTGCCCTGCGCCGGGAGGCCCACCACCGCCACGGGCCCGGCGACGATCAGCGCCGCCGCCGCGGCGACCACCCCCACGCGCCGCCTGCCGCCGCGTCGGCGCCCGGCCTCGACCCGGTCGAGCAGCCGGTCCAGCAGACCGGGCGACGGCCGCTGGGGCAGGAGTACGCCGGCGCTCCCGCCGGGGCAGGCGTACGCGGCCGGCACCGGTTCGATCCCGGCGAACCCACCGAGCCGCACGGCGCACGTCGCGCAGCCGACCAGGTGCTCCCCGAAGCGGAACGAATCCGCTGGACCGAGGACGCCGAGCGCGTACGCGCCGACGTCCCGGTGCCGCTGGTTCGGGCTCATGGGGCAGTTCCTCGGAGATCTCGCGCGGTTCGCGGTTCGTGGTTCGCTCAGCAGGCAGCCGGGCCGACAGGTCGTCCTCAGGTACGGAATCCGCGGGGGTTGTGCTCACGCGGGGAGGCGGTCCGGCCGGACCCGCCCGTGGCCGGACCCGTATGTCCGGGCCACCCGGCCTGCTCCTACACTCCGGACCATGTTGCGCGCACTGGCTGTCGACGACGAACGACCGGCACTGGAGGAACTCCTCTACCTGCTGCGTGCCGACCCCCGGGTCCGCAGCGCCGAAGGAGCCACCGACGCCACCGAGACCCTCCGCCGGATCAACCGCGCACTCGACGCGGGGCCCGACGGCGACGACGCCATCGACGTCGTCTTCCTCGACATCCACATGGCCGGGCTCACCGGCCTCGACGTCGCACGGCTCCTCGCCGGGTTCGCCCGCCCCCCGCTCATCGTCTTCGTCACCGCCCACGAGGGCTTCGCCGTCCAGGCCTTCGACCTCAAGGCCGTCGACTACGTGCTCAAGCCGGTCCGCAGGGAGCGCCTCGCCGAGGCCGTGCGCCGCGTCTGCGACCAGGTCGACGCGAGCCCCGCCCCCGCGGCGGCCCCGCCCGCCGTCCTGCCGCAGACCGCCCCCGACGAGATCCCCGTGGAACTGGGCGGTGTCACCCGCTTCATCCCGATCGGCGACATCGCGTACGTCGAGGCGCAGGGCGACTACGCCCGCCTCCACACGCACGCCGGCAGCCACCTCGTCCGCATCCCGCTCTCCACCCTGGAGGAGCGCTGGGCCGCCCGCGGCTTCGTCCGGATCCACCGGCGCCACCTCGTCGCCCTGGGCCGCATCGACGAACTGCGGCTGGACGCCGGGGCGACGACCGTACGCGTCGGCGACGCCGAACTCTCGGTGAGCCGTCGCCACGCGCGCGAGCTCCGCGACCTGCTGATGCGCCGCGCGCGCGGCTGACCGCCGGCCCTCCCCGGGCCGCCGTTCACCGCCGTACAACCGCCGCCCGCCGACCCGGACCCGCCGACGTCCCGCGCCGCCCCGCGCGTCGCCTACGCTCGGTCGGGCCACCGTCCCGAGGAGCCCGATGTCCGAACTCGACGCGCTGCTGGAGGAGCTCCGCGGCCTGCCGCCGACCCGGCCGTCCGACGCGCGCGACCTCGAAGCGCTGCTGACCGGGGTCAAGAGCGCGGCGGGCCGCTGGGCCGATGTGCTGTACGAGGTGCAGGAGTCCGCGCGGAGCATCGCCGGGCCGCGCACCGCCGCCGCCCTGGAGGTCGCCTTCCGCAGGGCCGAGGAGTCGTACGTCGAGCTGGAATTCGCGCTGCGCGACTGCGTCCGGAAGACCGGCCGCCACCAGCTCGGCCGCTGACCCTACCCACCGTAATCACCGCTGCGTAGACTCGCGCCGATGTCCGCAGACCAGCCGTCCCCAGACCGCCCGCAGCCCCGCCGCGAAACCGTCACCGGAGTGCCCCGCAGCGCCCGCCGGCCGCCCGGGCACGCCCCGGCGCGGTCCGAGATCACCGAGCAGACCACCCTGGGAGCGACGTACGTACGCTCCCTGATGCGCAGCCAGCTGCGGACGGCACTGACCTCGCTGGGCGCGCTCACACTCCTCGTCGGCTCGCTGCCCCTGCTCTTCGCGCTGCCGGAGGTCTTCACCGCTTCCGACCTGCCGTCGCCCGCTCCCTTCGTCTGGGCGACGCTCGGCGTGGGGGTCTACCCGGTCATGTGGCTGATCGCCCGCTGGTACGTCCGGCGCGCGGAGCGCAACGAGCGCGCGTTCAGCAGGCTCGTCGAAGGGCGCTGAGTGAACCAGGCGTACGCGGTGGCCGCCGTCGCCGTCGTCGTGCTCGCCACCGTGCTCATCGGCGCGCTCGGCCTGCGCATATCCCGCACCACCTCGGACTTCTACGTCGCGTCCCGCAGCGTCAAGCCCGGCCTGAACGCCGCCGCCATCAGCGGCGAGTACCTCTCCGCCGCCTCCTTCCTCGGCGTCGCGGGCCTGGTCCTCCTCCAGGGCCCCGAAATGCTCTGGTACCCGGTCGGTTACACCGCCGGGTACCTCGTCCTCCTCGTCCTCGTCGCGGCCCCGCTGCGCCGCTCCGGGGCGTACACCCTCTCCGACTTCGCCGAGGCCCGCCTCGAGTCCCCGCAGGTCCGCAAACTCGCCAGCCTCTTCGTCGTCGGCATCGGGTGGCTCTACCTGCTGCCCCAGCTCCAGGGCGCCGGCCTGACCCTGGAGATACTCACCGGGGCGCCCGACTGGGTCGGCGGCCTCGTCGTGGCGCTCGTGGTGACCGGGGCGGTGGCGGCCGGCGGGATGCGCAGCATCACCTTCGTGCAGGCCTTCCAGTACTGGCTCAAGCTCACCGCACTGCTCGTCCCCGCGCTCTTCCTCACCGTCGCGTGGCTGGGTGACGACGCCCCGCGTGCCCGGTTCGCGGAGCCCGCGACCTTCCGCGCGTACACGGAGGTACGGATCGACGACACCGTACGCATCGACCTCGTCCGGCCGCTGCGCGTCACCGCGACCGGCACCGTCGACGGCCGGCGCCACGACGGCGCGTCCCTCGCCCTCGACGCGGGCGTCCACCGCATCGGCGCGGGTACGGAACTGGGCTTTCCCGCGCACGCCCAGGTCCCCCGGAAGGCGGGCGCCGAGCGGACGGGCGCGTCCAGCTGGTCGCAGCCGCCGGCCGGCAGCCGCGAGGACCATCCGCTGTACGCGACGTACGGGCTGATCCTCGCCACCTTCCTCGGCACCATGGGGCTGCCGCACGTGGCCGTGCGCTTCTACACCAGCCCCAACGGCACCGCCGCGCGCCGCACCACCCTCGTCGTCCTCGGCCTGGTCGGCGTCTTCTACCTGCTGCCCCCGGTGTACGGCGCGCTCGGCCGGATCTACGCCCCCGAGCTGTCCCTCACCGGGGAGGCGGACGCCGCCGTCCTCGTCCTGCCCGACCGGATCGTCGGCGGCGTCGGCGGAGACCTGCTCGGGGCGCTGCTCGCGGGCGGGGCGTTCGCGGCGTTCTTGTCCACCGCGTCGGGGCTGACCATGTCGGTCGCGGGCGTCCTGACCCAGGACGTCCTGCCGTCCCGCGGCGTACGGCACTTCAGGCTCGCCACCGTCATCGCCATGGCGGTGCCGTTCGGCCTGAGCATCGTGACGGTCAACGTGCCGGTCGCCGACGCCGTGGGCCTGGCCTTCGCCGTGTCCGCGTCCTCCTTCTGCCCGCTCCTCGTCCTCGGCATCTGGTGGCGTGGGCTCACCCCGCCGGGCGCCGTGGCCGGTCTCGTCGTCGGCGGCGGGGCCGCGCTGACCGCCGTCATGGCGACCAGGATGGGGCTCCCGGCGGACGGCTGGCCGCACTCGCTGCTGGCCTGGCCCGCCGTCTGGTCGGTGCCGCTCGGTTTCCTGACGATGGTGCTGGTGTCGCTGGCGACCCGTGACCGCATACCTGCCGGGACCGCCGCGACCCTGGCCAGACTCCACCTGCCGGAGGACCTGATGACGAAGGCCGACACGGGAGCGGGCGGGCGGCGATGACCGGAATCGACATCGCGTCGCTGGCCGCCGCCGGTGCCGTACTCCTCGCCGCGGGCGTCGTTCTCGGCCGGGTCACCGCCGGCCGCGGGCGCGGCGAGGACCTCGACCTCGGTACGCCCGTCGAGCGCGCCACCTTCCACACCCTGCACACCGCCTCGCTCGCCGCGCCCCCGCTGCGCGCCGGCCTCACCGAGGACACCGCCCGCAAGGCCGCCCGCCGGCTGCGTTCCCTGCTGGGCACCGAGGCGCTGTGCCTCGCCGACCGCGAGTCCGTGCTCGCGTGGGACGGGCCCGGCGGCGATCACCACAGAGAGCTGGTGATGCGGCGGGTGCGGGAGATGCTCGACTCCGGGCGGAGCCAGAGCCTGCGCAGCGACTGCGACGACCCCCAGTGCCCGCTGCGGTGGGTGGTGATCGCGCCGCTGACCGGTGAGGAAGGGGTGCTGGGCGCGCTCGTCGCGTACGGGTCGCGGGAGTCGGCCGTCCTGGTGAGAGCCGCCACCGAGGTGGCCCGCTGGGTGTCCGTCCAGCTGGAACTGGCCGAGCTCGACCGCTCACGCACCCGGATCGTCGAGGCGGAGATCCGCGCCCTGCGCGCCCAGATATCGCCGCACTTCATCTTCAACTCGCTCGCCGCCATCGCCTCGTTCGTCCGCACCGACCCCGAGCGCGCCCGCGAGCTGCTCCTGGAATTCGCGGACTTCACCCGCTACTCCTTCCGCCGGCACGGCGACTTCACCCACCTCGCCGACGAGCTGCGCTCCATCGAGCAGTACCTGGCGCTGGCCGGTGCCCGCTTCGGCGACCGTCTCAGAGTGACGCTCCAGGTGGCCCCCGAGGTGCTGCCGGTCGCGCTGCCCTTCCTCTGTCTCCAGCCGCTCGTCGAGAACGCCGTCAAGCACGGTCTGGAGGACTCCAGGGACGAGTTCAAGGTCACCATCGCCGCCCGGGACGCGGGCGCCGAGGCCGTGGTGGTCATCGAGGACAACGGCGTCGGCATGGACCCGGAGCGGCTGCGGCGGATCCTCGCGGGCGAGCACACCACCTCGTCCGGCATCGGCCTGTCCAACGTCGACGAGAGGCTGCGCCAGGTGTACGGGGACGACTACGGTCTCGTGATCGAGACGGGGGTGGGCGCGGGTATGAAGATCACGCTGCGGTTTCCCAAGTACCGCGCGGGGGTGCACCCGGCGGCGCCCGCCGGACGCGACCGTGATCAGAAGAGGTGGATGGCGAGGTGACCGAGCGGCAGCCCCAGCTGCCAGGCCGGGGTCCACACCTGCTCGCTCTCGTCCACGCAGAGGTCCGCCGCCCGGCGCGAGGGGAGCGCGCCGCCGAGGTCGGCGGCGAGGAGCTCCGTCTCGCCGAGCCACCGCCATGACGCCAGGGCCAGTTCCAGATCGGGGCTGACCACCGCCACTTCCCCGGGGCGGGCCCCGGCGGTGCGGTCGGCGAACCGCTCCCGCACCCATGACTCCCAGGGGTGGCCGTACGTGGTGAGCGAGAGCCACTCGTCGAGGCTGGAGACGACGCGGATGCCGGACAGCTCGTCCGAACTGTCGGAGAGGTAGACGGTGAGCGCCAGGGTCTCCCGGCCGGCTCTGAACTCCAGCGTGCCGGGCGGGACCAGACGGCCCGTCCGCAGCAGCTCGTCGGCGATGTACTCGGCGTACAGCCAGGCCATCGGTACCGCGATCTTCTCTCCGCTGGTGCCATTCGTACTCTCGGGCAGCACAGCACTCCACCTTCTCCCGCACTGAATCTGTTCTGTGTTTCCTGGGGTACCGCCGAGCTTTCACTCTCGAAGACGCACAGCGTGCCGTCTTTGCTCAACTTGACGCTGTCGTTTCGAAATCGGCCTGCTCTGCACGGGTACGGGAGGGTGAGGACGTGTCCAGCGGTGCGGGCGGGACGAAGGTGCCTCAGGCGGCGTCGCGACCGTATCCGGGAAGCACCTTACGCAGGGCGCGCAGGGCGTAGTAGGTACGGGACTTGACCGTGCCGGCCGGTATGCCGAGCGCTTCGGAGGCCTCCGCCACGGACCGGCCGCGGAAGTAGACCTGCGTCAGCACCTGGCGGTGCTCGCACCGCAGCGCCTTGACGGCCTCGCGCACATCGAGAGCCGTCACCGAGCGCTCCACGTGGTCGTCGGGGAGCGCGGACTGTTCGAGTACGTCGCACCCGACCTCGTGCGGCCTCGCCCGCCTCGCCCGCCTGGCGTCGATCGCGAGCCTGCGGCCCACCGTGAAGAGCCAGGGGCGCATCGAGCCGTGGTCGCTCGCCAGTGCCTCCGGATGCTGCCAGGCCCGTACCAGGGTCTCCTGGAGGAGATCCTCGGCGCGCTGGCGGTCCCCGTACGTGAGGCCCAGCAGAAAGCCGAACAGCGCGCTTCCGTGCTCGCGCTGGAGGTCGGCGATGGCTCGTTCGTGGGTGTGCTGTTCGAGGGGGGAGGGCACCGTTGACGTCCCTTCGGGAGACCGGGTGGCCGTTGGCCGGACGGCGGCGAAGATATCCGCCGCCCGGCGGATGCGCGGCGGTGCGGGAAGCGGCGGCCGAACGGGCGGCAGGGGCCGTGCGGTGAGCGGTCGAACGGTGCGACGAATGGCACGACGAACGGTCGCAATCGCGCGTCTGTTCCGGTGACGGGAGCGGCCGTGTCGCTTGACACGCCAGGGGCCGGGCTATGGATTCATTCGTCCTATAGTCATATAAAACGGAAGTCGGTCCGATGGCGAAGAGAAAGCTGCGAGGGGTGGCGGCCACGGCCGCGCTGCTGATCCTGGGCGTCACCGCGTCCACCGGATGCGCCGGCGGCCCGCCGACGGCGCGCGTGCCCGCCCCGGAGGGAGAGCTGGCGGGCGGCGCGGGCCGCCAGCAGCGGGGCTTCACCCTCGTCGCGTCGGGCGACGTGCTCCCGCACGCGTCGATCATCCGGCAGGCCCGCGCCGACGCGGGCGGCGACGGCTACGACTTCGCGCCGATGTTCACCGGCGTGAAACCCGTCGTCTCCGAGGCCGACCTGGCGATCTGCCACATGGAGACGGTGTACGGCCCCGACGGCGGCCCGTACACCGGCTATCCGAACTTCCAGTCGCCGCCCGAGGTGGCCGAGGGGCTGCGCGCCACCGGCTACGATTCCTGCTCCACCGCCTCCAACCACACCCTGGACGCGGGCGCCGAGGGCATCGACAGGACCCTCGGCGCGCTCGACAAAGCCGGCATCAAGCACACGGGCTCGGCGCGGACGGCGGCCGAGGCCCGGAAGCCCGCCTGGCTGAAGGGCGGCACCGCCAAGGTCGCCCAGCTCGCGTACACCTACGGCACGAACGGCTATCCGCTGCCCGAGGAGCGGCCGTGGGCGGTGAACCTGATCGACCGGGAGAGGATCGTCGCCGACGCGCGGGCGGCCAGGAAGGCGGGCGCCGACGTGGTCGTCGTCTCGCTGCACTGGGGCACGGAGTGGCAGGACGACCCCGACGAGCAGCAACTGGAGCTCGGCAGGGCGCTCACCGCGTCGAAGACCGGCGACCGCCCCGACATCGACCTGATCCTCGGTACGCACGCGCACGTCCCGCAGGCGTACGAGAAGGTCAACGGCACCTGGATCGTCTACGGCATGGGCGACCAGGTCGCCGGGGCGATGGTCGACCACTCGGGCGCGTACGACCCGCGCGGCAACCAGGGCACCATCGGCCGCTTCACCTTCGCCCCGCCCGCACGGCCGGGGCAGCGCTGGGACGTGCGCAAGGCGGAGTTCATCCCGCAGTGGTTCGACACGCAGGAGGGGCGGGCGGTGAACCTCAGCACGGCGGTCGCGGGCGGCGCGGACCACACGGAGGTACGCGACCGGATCCGCCGGATCGTCCTCGGCCGGGACGCGGCCGAGGACGGCCTGAGGATGGGGAAGTAGCCGGAGCCGCTACTCCTCGCCGCGCGTCTCCACCGCGGGCGGTGTCTTCGCCATCGCCGACTTCCGGTACGAGTAGGCGAAGTAGACGACCAGGCCGAGCGCGAACCACGCGGCGAAGCGGAGCCAGGTCTCCCAGGCCAGGAACGTGATCAGCCAGAGCGAGAACACCACCCCGATCGCCGGCACGAACGGCATGCCGGGAGTGCGGAAGCCGCGCGGCAGGTCCGGCTGCCGGTAGCGCAGCACGATCACCGCGGTGCACACCACGGCGAACGCCAGCAGGATCCCGATGTTGGTCAGTTCGGCCGCCTCGCCGATCGGCAGGAACCCGGCGATCAGCGCCGAGGCGACCCCCACGATCCAGGTCACCCGGACCGGCACGTGCCGCGTCGGGTGCGTCTTGGCGAACCAGCGGGGCAGCAGCCCGTCGCGGCTCATCGAGAACCACACCCGGGTGACACCCAGCATGAAGGTGAACATCACCGTGAGGATGCCGATGATGGCGCCCACCGCGATCACGTCCGCGAGCGCACCGAGCCCCACCGACTGGAACGCGGTCGAGAAGCCGCTCTCCGGGTCGATCTCCGTGTAGTTCTGCATGCCGGTGAGCACCAGGGTGGCCAGGACGTACAGCACCATCGAGATCGCGAGCGAGTACAGGATCGCCTTCGGCATGTGGCGCTGCGCGTCCTTGGACTCCTCGGCCGCCGTCGACATGGCGTCGTACCCGAAGACGGCGAAGAACACCGTCGCCGCACCGGTGAAGGCCCCGCCGACCCCGAACGGGAAGAAGGGACTGTAGTTGCCGGTGCTGACGTGGAAGAAACCGACGACGATCACGAGCAGCACGACCAGGACCTTCAGCACCACCACGATCGTCTCGAAGCGCGCGGCGCTCTTGATGCCCAGCGTCAGCAGGTACGCGATGAACAGGCACAGCACCGCCGCGAACAGGTCGACCTTGTGGCCTGCGCCGGTGCCGGGCGCGCCCAGCATCCAGACGGGCAGTTCGGCTCCCATGTCCTCGATCAGGAAGTTGAAGTAGCCGGAGATGCCGATCGCGACCACCGCCACGATCGCCGTGTACTCCAGCAGCAGGTCCCAGCCGATGAACCAGCCCGCGAGCTCACCGAGGACCGCGTAGCCGTAGGTGTACGCCGAGCCCGCCTTCGGGATCATTCCCGCGAACTCGGCGTAGGAGAAGGCCGCGGCCGCGCTCGCCACACCCGCGATCAGGAAGGAGATGAGCACCGCCGGGCCCGCCGTGCCGTTCGCGACCGTACCGGCGAGGGTGAAGATGCCCGCGCCGATGATGCCGCCCACGCCGATCGCGGTGAGCTGCCAGAGGCCCAGGGTCCTGGTGAGTCGCTCCCCGGCGTCGCCCGGCCCCTCCTCCTCGATCTGTTCGATCGGCTTGCGGCGCAGTACGCCCCGTCCCGTCCGGAGTCCGGCCATGAGTGATCCCTCCGCAGGCGACTGTCGGCTGATGGCGGGCTCATGATGACCCGGGGGAGGCCGGGGCGAAAGGCGGCGTACGCCAAGTGGAGTCCTGGTCCGCCGCGGTTACGGTACGACGGTGACGGGCCAGCGCCCCGCCTTCACCAGCCGCAGCGCCACCGAGCCGATGAACCGGTGGCCCGCCGACTCCGAGGCCCCGACGACCACGGCGTCCGCCTTGAGCTCGTCGGCCGCCGCCACCAGGCCGTTGTACGGGTCGCCGCGGAAGGTGTGGAACTCCCAGCGCACCTCGAAGGTGCCCTTCGCCCGCTCCGCCGCGGTGCGGACCTCCGCCATCAGGTCCTGCGCGATCTCCTCGGCCGTGTCCGCGAGCGGCACCCCGACCCCGAGCGCGGCCCCGGCCGGCATCAGCGGCTGTACGTAGACCAGAGCCAGCAGCGCGTTCTGCCGGCGGGCGAGGCCCGCCGCGTACGCGGCCGCGCGGAGCGAGGAGTCGGATCCGTCCAAACCCGCGACGATCACCTTGGGGCCGTCGGTCCCGCGTTCGAACCGGTGGCGCTGCTGCTCTGTCACAGCAGGGAGGTTATCCGGCACCGGCGGGCTCGTCCCATCGGGTGCTTCGGCCGCCGCCGCCGGTGTGGGCCGGGCCGCGGGGCCTGCGGCCGTGCGAGCTATAAGTCATGAAAAATGATCAGATTAATCCGGGGCGCCGGGCGATGCTCCGCCTCGCCGCCTGCCTGGGAGCCGCCACCGTCGTGCGGTTCCTGGGCCCGGACCGGGCCGAGGCACCGAGCCGCTTCCCGTCGGGGCCGCCGCCTGCGGCGGGGCCGCAGGCGGCCCCGCCGGTCAGGGCCTCGGCGTACCGGTTGCGGCCCATGACGGCGTACGCACCGCCCAGTTCCGTGCTCGTGCGCCCGCCGGTGCGCCGGCGGCCCTTCCTGCGGATGGCGGGGATCGGCCGCTCCATGGTGCTGACCTTCGACGACGGACCGGACCCGCGCTACACCCCGGCCATCCTGCGCACGCTGCGGCGCTACGACGTACGCGCGATGTTCTTCGTGTGCGGGGAGATGGCCGTCCAGAACCGGGACCTGCTGCGGGAGATGGCCGACGACGGGCACGTCGTCGGCAACCACTCCTGGTCCCACCCGTTGATCCCGCGGCTGTCACCGGACGGCATCCGCTCCGAGCTGGGGCGGACGAGCGAGATCGTCGAGCGGACCGTCGGGGACGCCCCCGACTGGTATCGCGCGCCGTACGGCGCCTGGAACCGCCGCTCCTTCGAGATCGGCGCGGAGCTGGGCATGGAACCGCTCGGCTGGACCGTCGACACGCTGGACTGGCGCGAGCCGGGCGCCAGGGCCATCGTCCGCCGGGTGCGCGACGGCGCGGGCCCCGGCGTGGTGGTGCTCTCGCACGACGCGGGGGGCGACCGGCAGCAGAGCGTGGCGGCGCTGCGGACGTACCTGCCGCAGCTGCTCGACGCGGGCTACCGCATCACGGTCCCCAGCACCGCGCCCCGGGCGTGAGTGCCTTCCGGGTGCCTTCCTGACCGCTGTCCCCGGATCTCCGCCTGGTCGTCACCCGTCAGCGGGTGGCGACCAGGTGGGCGAAGGCGACGACGTTGCCGGTGTAGCCGTCCGTCTTCGAGTAGCCGCCGCCGCAGGTGATCACGCGCAGCTCCGGCCGGCCCGTGTCGCCGTACACCCGGGGGCCGGGGAAGTTCTCCTTCGAGAAGACCTCGACGCCGTAGATCTTGAAGACCGCGACGTGGCCGTCGTAGCGGGTCACCTCGATGCGGTGGCCCTTCTTGAGCGAGCCCAGGTTGAAGAAGACCGCGGGCCCGGCGGCGTTGTCGACATGGCCGACGATCACCGAGGTGCCCCGCTGGCCTGGGGAGACACCGTTCTGGTACCAGCCCGCGAGGTTGGGGTCCTCCGGCGGCGGCGCGTCGATCCAGCCCTCCGCATCGAGCCCCACGTCCACGATGGGCGCGTCGACGCGGATGTCGGGAAGGCGGATCCGGGAGGCCGGGGCGTACGGCAGGGGCCGGAGGGAGGGAGTGAGGGTCGTGGCCCCGGCGGTGTCGGGGCGGGGAGTGTCCAGGGCGGCGGCCGACGCGGGCTGCGGGGGCCCGAGCGAGACGTCGACGCCGTTGCGCATCAGCGCGAGGCCGGTGAGCATGACGAGGGCCAGGACTCCCCACGGTGAGCGTTTTCTCGGCTCCGAGCCGTTGTACTCCTGGCCCATGGTGCTCCCTTCGACGCGTCTGTACGGACGCTAAGTGCGGGGGGTGGGGGCGGCGAGGCGTGAGGGGCGAACGGGTGGCGCGGCGACCCGGGTGGTCCATCCGTGGCGCATCCGTGTAACTCGTCGTACAAGATATCTGACGGTGTGTGACCTGCGACTCCGTCAGTTCCGGACGTGCCGCACCGGCGTGTCGCCTCACCGGGGTGGACCAGTCCCGAAATGCAGGATTTGTGGACCGAGGTGAGTGTTCGTCATGGGAGGCGTTCTCGTCGACCTTCCCGGAGCACCGCTCCGGGGCGCCGCCCATGGAGGTTCTACGATGCGTGTTCCACGCGCCTGCCTGGTGACCGTGACGGCCTGCGCGGCGGTCGGACTCGTCGCCCCCACCGCTGCCGCCACCAACGGCCCGCGCAACGTCAACGTCAATCCGTACTCGGTCCACCAGGGCGCCGTGATGACGATCAGCGCCTCGGGGTGCGGTCACGGCGGTACCGTCACGTCCAACGCCTTCAAGAAGCCCGCCCGCCTTCCGGCCAGCGACACCACGTCGTACGCCACCGCCAAGATCAAGCACAACGCCACTCCGGGCCACTACAACCTGGCCGTCAAGTGCAACGACAACCCGAGGGTGGCGACCCACCCGTTCACCGTTCTCGAGGGCCGCGGCGCGCAGGGCGGCATCGGCGGGTCCCTCGGACCCTCCGACACGGAGATGAAGGTCGGGGCCGGTCTTGTCGCCGCGGCGGCCATCGGCGGCGGCCTCTTCATCGTGCGCAGGCGCCGCCTCAACCACGCCGGGATCTGAGCGCTGCCCGGCTGCCGGCGAGTCCGTATGTGTGTGAACGCCCGTCGCCCCGTGTCCTCGTCAGGACGCGGGGCGACGGGCGCGTGGGGCGGCCGGCCGCCGCACGGCCGGCGGTCAGTGCTGTCGGTTGCTGCTGCTGCGGCGGCGGCGCAGCACGAAGACCGCGCCGCCCACGGCCGCGGCGACCAGTGTGGCGCCCGCGGCGATCTCCCCCGCGTTCATCCCGCCGACGCTGCCGCCCACACCGCCCCTGGCCGGGCCGGCCGGGGTGGTGGTCGCGCTGGTGGGCACGGCGGTGGTGGCAGTGGCGGTGGGCGTGCGGGTGGGGCTGGCCGTCGGGCTGGAGCCGCCGGTGATGGTGAGGTCCGACGTGTCCGTCTCACCGTTGCAGGCGTACGTCACGAGGTAGACGGCACCGCGTCTGGCATCCCAGTCGACCGTGGCTGTCGCCGTTCCTCCCATGGGGATCCTGGTGGGGTCGAACACCGCGGAAGACGCGATCGCGTCACCGTTGCAGCCCGTGACGGCCAGAGTGACCTGGCCGCCCGGGGCGATGGTGGAAGGGGTGGCGGTGCCGGACACCACAGGCGCCTTGCCGTCCACGGCCGTGGCGGCCGGGGTGGTGAACGAGAGAGCGGCGAGGCCGAGCGCGGCGGCCGATGCGAGACGTATCGCGCGCATGGACAATCCTCCGGGTCCTCGAGGGGCAGCGGCGGAATCTTTATCCACACATGGCAGGAAATGCTCCTCGATACCCCACACGCTAGGAGCGACGGTGGCGGCGCGCGATCACAGTCGCGCAAATGGGGCATCGGGGCGGGCCGGCCGGCGTACCGCCGGGACCCGTCACCCTGGGGAGGTGCCCCGCTTCAGCGAAGATCCGGCCCTGCGGCCGCCGCCCCGGCAGCCCCTGACGTTCAAGGGCCGCGCGGCCACGGCGACACTCCACCAGGACCGTGTCGAGATCCGGCGCAGCCGTCTGGGAAGCCCGGCGGGAACAGGGGCGCCACGGTGGCGCTCACCGACGTGGTGAAGATCCTCAGCAGGGAACCGACGCTCCTCGTGAGCGGTTACGTCTTCCTCGCGACGGATGCCGGCCCCGGCCGGCTGCGGGACTCCGCCTCCCGGCCGGCCGGGAGGATCGCGGGAAACCCGCACACGGTCGTGTTCACCTGGACCCAGTGGAAGTCCTTCACCGGCTTCCTGGAATCCGCCGACGCGACGTGGCGGGCGAACTGAGGACGCGGTCACCGTCGGTGGCGGGCGGCCGTACGGTGTCACGCCGGCGGGGTCACCCGGACGCGTTCGGGAGCAGGTCGAGGAGCGGTGAGGCGGTGGCCGAGAGGCCGCGGCCGAAGGGGGCGTCGAAGTCCCAGATGAGGAAGAGCAGGAAGGCGATCAGGGCGCTGTAGAGGCCGGCCAGGAGGAGTTCGCGCGGGGTGCGGCGGATCTGGAGGGCGAAGATCAGGCCGACCGCCACCAGGGCTCCGATGATCAGACCGAACCAGACCACGCCGGGCATGGTGGCCTCCGCGCCCTGGCCCCGGACGCTCCTGGCGTCGTCGACCGCGGCCACCTGGTCGACCAGGGGCTGATAGGCCTGGCCTTCGTGATCGGTCTTCGGCACATAGTCGGTGACGTCACGGCGCACTTGGTCGAGGAGTTCGGTGCCGCGCTCCGAGAGGCTGCCGTGGTCGGCCATGTGGCGCCATTCGGTGTGGACGACGTACGTCACGTACGCGTCGACGTCGTCGCGGATGCGGTCGCGGACCTCGGCGGGGTAGACCTCCGAGCGGGCACTGATCTCGCGCAGGGCCTGGGCCTCCTGGCGTACCGACTCCTGGGCGGCGCTGCGGCCCTCCCAGACGCCGGCGATGGCGAGGCCCAGGACGATCGCGTAGACCACGCCGATCATCATCGTCATGTACTCGATGACGTCGGGCGTCTCGGACGGGTCGTCGTCATCGCCGACGCGGCGGTTGTTGATGACCGTGATGGTGAGGACGACCGCGCAGGCGGCCGCCATCGCGATGCTCAGAACGAGCCATTCCGACATGGGGTTCTCCGTCGGCTAGCGGGAGCGGGGGCGCAGTACGGCGGCGGCGAATACCGCAGGGGCCGTGACCAGGAGGGTGAGGGAGACCAGGGACGGTCCGGTGTCGGGCTCCTTGCGGGTGGCCTTCCGGTACACGGGAAGGGCGACCGGGGTGGTGGCAGGTTTCGGCCGGGCGGACGGAGTGGGCGTCGGAGTGGGGGCGGGGTTGGGGGTGGGCACGAGGGAGGGCTTGGGGGCGGGCGGTGTTGGTGCGACGGGTGGGGGAGGCGGTGGCGGCGGAGGAGGGGGCGCGGGTGCCGGTTCGGCGGGCGGAGGTGGCGGCGGTGGCGGCGGCTCCGGGGAGGGCGGCGGTGGCGGCGGCTCCGGGGAGGGCGGCGGTGGCGGTGGCTCCGGGGAGGGCGGCGGTGGTGGAGGCTTCGGGGAGGGCGGCGGTGGCGGTGGCTCCGGGGAGGGCGGCGGTGGTGGTGGCTTCGGGCAGGGCGGCGGTGGTGGTGGCTTCGGGCAGGGCGGCGGTGGCGGTGGAGGCTTCGGTTTCGGGCCCGCCGTGCAGGTCCCACTTCCTGCCACGGCGACCGCCGAGCCCGACGACGCCTCACCGTTCGGCGAAATGGAGGCGTACGCACAACTGTCGGCCGCGGACGGAACAGGGCTCAGCAGCAGCCAGGTCAGGGTGGTGGCGGCCAACAGGCGTCCCAGAGGCGGAGAGTGCACGTCGGGAATCATGGTCGGAGTGCGCCTCCAGCGCGCCGTAACTGCTCCTGATTCCCCTGATGGATGGGACTTTCACGGTTTTGCGTTCGTGATCGCCCTGCCTGTGCATCGGAGATCCTGGGGAATTTCGCGAACGCTTTGAACACCCGGGTGCCCTTCGCCCGTACCTAGGGCCATGAGCGACGCACTGCAGCGTCGCGACTCAACCCCGGTGCACAGGAGTCGACATGAAGACCTGGCGGAACGTCTCGCTCGCGGTGACGGCGGCAACTGTGATGGTGCTGACGGCGGCGTGCGGTCAGGACAGGGCGACCGAGTCTCCCAACGGCCAGTCCGTGGGCAATGCCAACCCCGCGCGACAGCCCGCGGGGAACGGCTACGGCTCGGGCAACGGCTACACCGACGCACCCGGTGGACAGGCCGCCGCACCCAGGGCCGCGGGCCGGCTCGCCGTCTGGGACAGCGAGAAGCTCGGCAAGGTCGTCACCGACAGCAGGGGTTTCACGCTGTACCGGTTCGACAAGGACACCGCCAGTCCGCCGAAGTCGAATTGCGACGGCGACTGTGCGAAGGCCTGGCCGGTCGTGCCCGCGGGTGATGCCACGGCCGCCCCCGGCACCGATGCCTCGGCGCTCGGCGAGGTGGTCAGGGCCGACGGCGCCAAGCAGCTCACCATCGGCGGCCGGCCCATGTACCGCTTCGCCAAGGACACCGGACCCGGCGACGCCAAGGGCCAGGGCGTCGGCGGCACATGGTTCGCCTCCGCCCCCGACGGGAAGAAGGCCGCACCGGGCGCGGCGGACGGCACGCGGGACGACGCCGCCGAGAACCCCTCCGGCCTCGCGGGCATGTCCGTACGCGAGGACCCCGACCTCGGCGACGTCGTGGTCGATTCCAAGGGGATGACGGTCTACCGGTTCAAGAAGGACTCGGCCTGGCCGATGAGGACGGCCTGCACCGGCGCCTGCCTGGACAAGTGGCCGGTCGTCCCGCCGGTCGGGAAGAACGACACCGACGGCATCCTCAAGAAGGGCTTCGTCGTCTTCGACCGCCCCGACGGTGTCCAGCAGCAGACGATCGACTGCTGGCCCGTCTACACCTTCTCGGGCGACGTGAAGCCGGGTGACACCAACGGCCAGGGGGTCGGGGGCACTTGGTACGCGGTCTCGCCCGAGGGCAAGCTGGTCGGCGCGCCCGCTTAGTTCCGACGGCTTCCCCACGCTGTGGTGCCCGGCCGGGGCCGGCCCGTCCTTCCGCTTCGTGCGGTGGGCGGGCCGGTCGTATGTGTCGCACATGCCTGTGGAGTGTGACCCAGAACGGACCGCCAATTTCCGTTTTTGCTCGCTCTGATGCCTGCCGATCAGTAGCCTCGGCTCGAACGCCGGTCTTGGCCATGACCGGACGTCCCGTGGCGACGAGTTGGAGACATTGATGGAGCGACCCGCCTGGGCACCTCAGGGCATCGACCTCTCGGTGCCGAGCGTGTCCCGGATCTACGACTTCTACCTGGGCGGTTCGCACAACTTCGAGGTCGACAGGGAGGCGGCCCGCAAGGCCATGGAGTTCATGCCGGGCCTCCCGAAGGTCATGCAGGCGAACCGGGCGTTCATGCGCCGCGCGGTGCGCTTCGCGGTCGGCGAGGGCATCACCCAGTTCCTCGACATCGGATCCGGCATACCGACCTTCGGCAATGCCCACGAGGTCGCCCAGGCCGCCGACCCCGAGGCCCGCGTGGTATACGTCGACCACGACCCGGTCGCCGTCGCGCACAGCCGGGCCGTGCTCGCGGGCAACGACCGGGCCGGCATAATCGCGGCCGATCTGCGCAAGCCGCAGGAGATCCTGAACGACCCCGTGGTCGGCGAACTCATCGACCTGGACCGGCCGGTGGCGCTGCTGCTCGTCGCCGTACTCCACTTCGTCGAGGACGCCGACGATCCGCAGGCCGCCGTCGCCACCCTGCGCGACGCCCTCGCGCCGGGAAGCGTCGTGATCCTGACCCACGCCTCCTACGAGGGGATCCCGATCCCCGAGGAGCAGGCGGGCGGCACGGTCGGGGTCTACAAGGACATCAAGAACCCGCTGGTCATGCGCTCGCGCGAGGAGGTCGCACGGTTCTTCGAGGGGTACGCGATGGTCGAGCCCGGACTCGTCCCGATGCCGGACTGGCGGCCCGAGATCCCGGCCGCGCAGGAGGATCCGTACGCCTACTCGGGCTATGCAGGGGTGGGACGCAAGCAGTGAGCGTGCCAGCACAGGCGCCGGGGCCCGGATCCGGGACGGACGCCGAGCAGGGAGCCGCGGGCGGCCCCGACGACGGACCCGGCGACAGACTCGACGACAGGCTCGGCCGGTTCGCGACGATCTGGAGCCGGGCCGTCTTCCCCGTCACCGCCACCTCCATGACCCGCCCCGAGGTCGAACGGCACCTGCTGCCGCTCGCCCGGAAGCTGAGCGAGGCTCTGCACCGGCGGCCCTTCGACACCACGCCCGCGTACGAGGTCGGCGCCGCCCTGGTCGCCGCGCACTGCACCGACCCGGACGCCCTCGTCCGTACGCTCGGAGTGGTCGACTCCTACCTGGTGCTGTACTGCGCCGGGGAGGACGACTCGCCCGTCGGGACCGAGGAGCAGCGGGCCCGCTGCGCCCGGCTCCAGCACGCCGTCGCCGCCGGTTTCGCGCAGGCCCTCCGTGAGCGGACCCTCGCCGAGCAGGAGGCCCTCGCACGGTCGTCGCTCCTGGCGAGCACCGAGGCGCAGAAGGCACTGCACGCCACCGAGACCCGGTTACGCGCGGTCTTCGAGGGCGCGGCGATCGGCATCGGCATCGCCGACCTCGACGGCAACATCCTGGAGGTCAACGACGCGCTCATGCGGATGTTCGGCGGGCTCGGTCACCACGTGCGCGGCAAGAAGGTGAGCGAGTGGGTCCACCCCGAGGACACGCCCCACGTATGGCGGCTGTACGGCGAACTGGTGCGGGGCGAACGCGAGAACTACCGCGTCGAGAAACCGTACTACCGCACCGACGGCACCGTCCTGTGGACCAATCTGACGGTCTCGCTGCTGCGCGACGCCGACGGGAAGCCGCAGTACCAGCTGGCGCTCATGGAAGACACCACCGAGCGGCGGCTGCTCAATCTGCGGCTCCGCTACGAGGCCACCCACGACGCGCTGACGGGTCTGCCCAACCGCACGCTGTTCTTCGAGCGCCTGGAGAAGGCGCTGTCCGCGGGCGACGGCATGCGCTTCGGCCTGTGCTACCTCGATCTCGACGGCTTCAAGGCGGTCAACGACAGCCTCGGCCACTCGGCGGGCGACCGGCTCCTCGTGGAGGTCGCCGACCGGCTGCAGAGCTGCGCGACGGCGCCCGGCGAGATGGTGGCCAGGCTCGGCGGTGACGAGTTCGTGGCGCTGACCACGGGCCCCGACACCCGCCGGGAGGTGGACGAGCTCGCCACCCGCATCCTGACCGCGCTGTCGGCCCCGATCCGCATCGAGGGCCGTGACCTGACCGTACGCGGCAGCATCGGCATCGTCGAGGGCCCGGCGGGCGAACGCGGTCCCGCCGAGGTGCTGCGGAGCGCCGACATCACCATGTACCGCGCCAAGTCGGCGGGCGGCAACCGCTTCGAGACGGCCGACGCGGAGGCGGACGCCCGCGCCATCACCCGGCACGGACTCACCAACGCCCTGCCCGCCGCGCTGGAGCGGGGCGAGTTCTTCATCGAGTACCAGCCGCTGGTGCATCTCGGCGACGGCAGTGTGCACGGCGCGGAGGCACTGGTGCGCTGGTGCCACCCGCAGCACGGCGTCCTCGGCCCCGACCGGTTCATACCGCTCGCCGAGCACACCGGGCTGATCGTGCCGCTCGGCCGCTGGGTGCTCGAAGAGTCCGTACGCCAGGCCAGGTTCTGGCAGAAGCGCCACTCCGACGGTGGTCCGCTGCGCATCAACGTGAACCTCTCACCGATGCAGCTGCGCCACCCCGGTCTGGTCTCCGACACGGTGGACGTGCTGGAGCGGGCGGGGCTTGAGCCGAGTGCGCTGTGCCTGGAGGTCACCGAGTCGGCGCTGATCGGCGCCGACGACGACCTGCTCAAGCCGTTGCGCCGGCTCGCCGAGATGGGCGTGGACATCGCGCTCGACGACTTCGGCACCGGCTACTCCAACCTCGCCAATCTGCGCAGGCTGCCGGTGAGCGTGCTCAAGCTGGACCGTTCCTTCACCCGGTCCATGCAGCAGCATCCGGCCGACACCGTCGACCTGAAGATCGTCGAGGGCATCGTGGCACTGGCACACAGCCTGGACCTGGACGTGACGGTGGAGGGCGTGGAGACGGGCGCACAGGCCGCGCAGCTGCGCGCGCTGGGCTGCGACACCGCGCAGGGCTGGTACTACGCCAGGCCCGGGGCGCCCGACCGCATTCACACCTTGCTGCTGGCCGACGCCGTCTGACGGACTCGGGAAGCGAGGAGGACGTTCTGCAGCTCGCGGGCCGCGCGCGGCGGGTCCACGTCGCTGCGGTGCGCGAGGGCGATCGTACGGCTCAGGCCGGGCCGGGCGAGGGGCGTGACCCGCAGGTCGCGCCCCGCCCGCGCGGCCACCATGCGGGGCACGACCGCGAGCCCGAGCCCGGCCCGTACGAAGCCGAGCACGGCGTCCATCTCGCCGCCCTCCACCGTGAACGACGGCTCGAAGCCCTCGGCCCGGCAGGCGGCGACGGTCAGCTCGCGCAGGTCGTAGCCGTGCCGGAACATCACCATCGGCTCGCCCTCCAGGTCGGCGACGCGTACGGACCTGCCGTGTCCGGGACGGGGGACCGACGCGGCGGAGACCACCACCAGGTCCTCGTGCAGCAGCTCGACGGTGGTCAGGGCGGGGGACGGCGTCGGCAGCGGCAGTACGACCAGGGCGAGGTCGAGCGCGCCGCGCGCCAGTTCCCGTACGAGATCGTGCGAGCCGCTCTCCTCGATCAGCAGCTGGATGCCGGGATGCAGGTCGTGGAAGGTGCGCAGGACGTCGGGGAGCAGCCCCGTGCACAGGCTCGGCGTCGCGCCGAGCCGCACCCTGCCGCGCCGCAGCTGGGCCAGCTCCTGGACCTCGTGGCGGGCGGTGTCGGCGTCGGCGAGGATGCGCCGGGCCAGCGGCAGCAGGGCCTCGCCGGCGTCGGTGAGGGCGATGTTGCCGCGGGCGCGGGTGAAGAGGTCCGCGCCCAGTTCCTTCTCCAACGCGCGGATCTGCTGGGAGAGGGACGGCTGGGAGACGTGGACCTGCTCGGCGGCGTGCGTGAAGTGCAGGGTCTCGGCGACGGTCACGAAGTAGAGGAGCTGCTGGAACTGCATGGCACCACCCTAGCCGCGATAGGCCAAGCCTATGGATATGAGCCGAACCATGTCTTGGACCTCTGATGCCTCCGGGCCTTAGCGTCAGCGGCATGGCACTGGCTACGCGGACGGAACGGCAACCGTCTCTCACGCGCTCCTTCTGGGGATCGACCGTCGGCAAGAAGACGGTGATGGCCGTGAGCGGCCTGATCATGCTGATGTACCTGGTCGCCCACATGCTCGGCAACCTCAAGATCTTCTTCGGTTCCGGCGAGTTCAACGCCTACGCGCACTGGCTGCGGACCATGGGCGAGCCCCTCCTGCACTACGAGTGGGCGCTGTGGGCCGTGCGCGTGGTGCTGCTCGCGGCGGTGGTGCTGCACGGCGTCGCGGCGTACCAGCTCAGCAGGCGCGACATCGCCGCGCGGCCGAGCAAGTACGTGCACAAGCGGCGACGGGCGAGCTACGCGACGCGCACCATGCGCTGGGGCGGGATCATCCTCGCGCTGTTCATCGTGTGGCACCTGCTGGACCTGACGACGCTGACGGTGAACGAGAACGCGCAGCCGGGGCGCGCGTACGAGAACGTCGTCGCGACCTTCTCCACCTGGTACGGCAACGTCATCTACCTCGTGGCGATGCTCGCCGTCGGACTGCACGTGCGGCACGGCTTCTGGAGCGCCGCGCAGACGCTGGGCGTGGGGAACGCGCGGCGCGACCGGATCCTCAAGACCGTGGCCAACGGCCTCGCACTGGTGCTGACCGCCGGATTCGTCTCCGTACCGGTCGCCGTCATGACTGGAGTGGTGGGCTGACATGAGTGAGTACACGCGGTACGCCGGCTACACGGCCTACACGACCGGTGCGCCGGTCGCCGACACCAAGGCTCCCTCCGGCCCGGTCGCCGAGCGCTGGGACACCCGCCGCTTCGAGGCCAGGCTGGTCAATCCGGCCAACCGCCGCAAGCACACCGTCATCGTCGTCGGGACGGGCCTGGCGGGCGGTGCCGCCGGCGCCACGCTCGCCGAGCAGGGCTACCACGTCGTCCAGTTCTGCTACCAGGACTCCCCGCGCCGCGCCCACTCCATCGCCGCGCAGGGCGGCATCAACGCTGCCAAGAACTACCGCAACGACGGGGACTCCGTCCACCGCCTGTTCTACGACACGGTCAAGGGCGGCGACTTCCGCGCCCGCGAGTCCAACGTCCACCGCCTCGCCCAGATCTCCGTCGAGATCATCGACCAGTGCGTCGCGCAGGGCGTACCGTTCGCGCGTGAGTACGGCGGCCTGCTCGACACCCGCTCCTTCGGCGGCGTACAGGTGTCCAGGACCTTCTACGCCCGGGGCCAGACGGGGCAGCAGCTCCTCCTCGGCGCCTACCAGGCGCTGTCGCGGCAGATCGCGGCCGGGAACGTCGAGATGCACGCGCGCACCGAGATGCTCGACCTGATCGTCGTCGACGGGCGGGCGCGCGGCATCGTGGCCCGCGACCTGATCACCGGCCGCGTCGGCACGTACTTCGCGGACGCCGTGGTGCTCGCGAGCGGCGGGTACGGCAACGTCTTCTACCTCTCCACCAACGCCAAGAACTCCAACGCGACGGCGATCTGGCGGGCGCACCGGCGCGGCGCGTACTTCGCCAACCCCTGCTTCACCCAGATCCACCCCACCTGCATCCCGCGCTCCGGCGACCACCAGTCCAAGCTCACCCTGATGAGCGAGTCGCTGCGCAACGACGGCCGCATCTGGGTCCCCAAGGCGCAGGGCGACACCCGCCCGCCCGCCGACATCCCCGAGGACGAGCGCGACTACTACCTGGAGCGGATCTACCCGTCCTTCGGCAACCTCGTCCCGCGCGACATCGCCTCGCGCGCCGCGAAGAACGTCTGCGACGAGGGGCGCGGGGTCGGCCCCGGCGGGCAGGGCGTCTACCTCGACTTCGCCGACGCGATCCGGCGCCTGGGCCGGGGGGCCGTCGAGGAGAAGTACGGCAACCTCTTCGAGATGTACGAGCGGATCACCGCCGAGAACCCGTACGAGGTGCCCATGCGCATCTACCCGGCGATCCACTACACGATGGGCGGCCTGTGGGTCGACTACGACCTCCAGACCACCGTCCCCGGCCTCTTCGCCATCGGTGAGGCCAACTTCTCCGACCACGGCGCGAACCGCCTGGGCGCGTCCGCGCTCATGCAGGGCCTGGCCGACGGCTACTTCGTCCTGCCGTCCACCATCAACGACTACCTGGCCCGCAACCCCCACCACGACGACGTCGACGGGAGCCATCCGGAGGCGGTGCGCGCGGTCGCGGAGACCAACGACCGCCTGGAGCGGCTGCTCGCCGTCGACGGCGACCGCACCCCCGACTCCTTCCACAAGGAGATCGGCGAACTCCTGTGGGAGTACTGCGGAATGGCGCGCACGGAGGAGGGCCTGCGCAAGGCGCTCGGCCGCATCCCGGAGATCCGCGAGGAGTTCTGGCGGCGGATCAAGGTGCCGGGCACGGGCGAGGAGCTCAACCAGTCGCTGGAGAAGGCGAACCGCGTCGTCGACTACCTGGAGCTGGCCGAGCTGCTCTGCCTCGACGCCCTGCACCGCACCGAGTCCTGCGGCGGCCACTTCCGCGAGGAGAGCCAGACCGAGGGCGGTGAGGCGGCCCGCAGGGACGAGGAGTTCTCGTACGCCGCCGCCTGGGAGTTCGCGGGTACGGGCCGGGCCCCCGTACTGCACAAGGAAGCCCTCGAATTCGCCTACGTCCACCCCACCCAGCGGAGTTACGCATGAGGCTCACCCTGCGCGTCTGGCGCCAGCGCAATGCCGAGGAACCCGGCGCCATGGTCACGTACGACCTGGACGGCATCTCCGAGGACATGTCGTTCCTGGAGATGCTCGACACGCTCAACGAGAAGCTGATCCTGAGCGGCGACGAGCCGGTCGCCTTCGACCACGACTGCCGCGAGGGCATCTGCGGCGCGTGCGGCGTCGTCATCAACGGCGACGCGCACGGCCCGGAGCGCACCACCACCTGCCAGCTGCACATGCGGCACTTCGAGGACGGCGACACCGTCGACGTCGAGCCGTGGCGGGCGGGCGCCTTCCCGGTGGTCAAGGACCTGGTGGTGGACCGGTCGGCGTTCGACCGGATCATCGGCGCGGGCGGCTACATCAGCGTCCCGACCGGCGCCGCCCCCGAAGCGCACGCCACGCCCGTGCCCAAGGCCGACGCCGACTTCGCGTTCGAGCACGCCGAGTGCATCGGCTGCGGCGCGTGCGTCGCGGCCTGCCCCAACGGCTCGGCGATGCTCTTCACCTCGGCCAAGGTCAACCACCTGAACGTACTCCCGCAGGGGGCACCCGAACGCGAGACCCGGGTCCTCGACATGGTCTCGGCCATGGACGAGGAGGGCTTCGGCGGCTGCACCCTGGCCGGCGAGTGCGCCACCGCCTGCCCGAAGGGCATTCCGCTGCCGTCCATCGCGGCGATGAACAAGGAGTGGCTGCGGGCGACCAGGAAGGCATCGCGCCGCTGACCCGACGGTTTGGTGGTTGTGGGCATGTCACCAGCTGCTGTTAATCTTCCCCCGCGAGGTCGGGAACGGCTGGCAAGCGGGGGAAGATGGCCGGGCAGGCGCACCAGGGTGGCTACCGCGTCCAGAGGAGCGGGATGGACGCCGAGGCCGACAAGCTCGACCAGGCGGGCGACGACGCCGGTGACATCGGCGCCGCTCTCCAGGAGCAGCTCTGCTACACGCCGGACGCCCTCGGCGGCTCGGACTCCGGCCCGGCGTTCAACGACTTCTCCCAGGCGTGGCAGGCCGAGGCCGAGGTGCTGGAGAGCGCGCTGCACGAGCTGGCCGACAAGGTCCGTATCTCCAAGGCGAACTACCACGGCGCCGACCTCAGGACCATGGACGAGCTCCAGGCGAGCGGTGGCGGAATGACGACCATGCCGGCGCCGGCGCATGCCGGGCCCGCACCCGGCATGCGCACCATGCCGGCTCCCGGACCGCCTCCTCCGGGTTCGCCCCCGGTCGGCCTCGCCGACTTCGGCTGAGCGCCGCCTCCGCCCGCTGCTCCCCGTCGACTGCTCCGAACCGAATACCGCAGGCCGCGAAGCCATGCCCGCCGCAGGCTAATCCACCACCGACCGCCGGGAGAAGCTCGTCGGCCACCACCGGGCCATCGCCGGCGCCGACGACAAGAACACCCTCATCGAGGCCGTCCAGAACGCCCTGAACGTCTCGGCGCCCGTCGGCTCGCCCAGCACGCTCGACGACATCGCGAAGCGGTACGCCCAGCAGGCGGAGGCGGCGCGGGACGTCCAGGAACGGGTCGGGCAGATCGCCCTCAAGGGCCTGCCCGACGCCTACGCCGTCCACCTTCCCGCCGAGTGAGGAACTCCTTCATGCGCAATCGACTCGCAGCCGCCCTCGCCCTGCCGCTGTCCGCCCTGGCCCTGGCCGGCTGCGGGCTCCCCGGTCCCGAGACCTACGAGGTCGACGAGAGGACCGTCGAGGTGGACGCGGGTGACGAGTTCCCGCTGTCCCTGCCGGCCGGCCCTTCGACGGGCGAGAACTGGTACGTGGCCGACCCGCGTCCCGACCGTGATGTCGTCCGGCTCCAGGGCCAGGACGAGGAGTACGAGGGCGACGACGGGAACGTCGGCGGCGGCGGAACGCAGTCCTTCACCTTCCGGGCGGTCGAGCCGGGCACCACGAAGATCAAGCTGCTGTACTGCCGGCTCGGCAGATGCAATGCCGGTTTCGGTGACCCCGCGCCGTCGCCCTCGCCCTCGGAGTCGCCGTTCCCCGTCGCGAGTGGCTCCCCCGGCGAGCACGACCGCGAGTACTTCGTCTACACCGTCACCGTCCGATGACCCGATCCGAGGCCCCCATGGACCCCGCCCCCCGCCCCACCAGGACCGACGACGACTGCGCCCGCCTCGACACCGCAACGATGCTGCGCTACGGCATCCCCGCCGAAGGCCCGCACCGCACCGCCCTGTTCGGAGACGGTGCCATCGGGGCCGCGGTCGTACTCGACCGGCTCGGTGTCCTGCCGCGGTCCGTGGCGTTCCTCGCCGAGGTCGTGCGCAGTGGCGGTGTGCGGTACGCGTCCCGGCTCCCCGAACTGCTTCCGGGCCAGGCCGCCACGGACACCGTCCGGCTGTGGCTGGAGCCGGCCGGGACCGTGGCCCGTCCGGTCGTCGGCGACGAGACCACCGCCCGCTGGCTGGAGTCCGTGGCCGAGCTGATCGGGCTGCGCCGCACCAGCCGCGCCCCGGGGCCGCTGACCGGCGTTCAGACCGCGGGCCGCAGCTCCCGGGCCAGGTACGGGGCCGTACGGCTGCCCGGCGCCTTTGCCACCTCGGCCGGCGGCCCGGCCGCGACGATCCGACCGCCCTCGTCACCGCCGCCGGGGCCGAGGTCGATCACCCAGTCGGCGCCCGCCACCACCGCCATGTCGTGCTCGACCACGATCACCGTGTGGCCCTGGTCCACCAAGCCGTGCAACTGCCGCATCAGCACCTCGACATCGGCCGGGTGCAGCCCGGTCGTCGGCTCGTCGAGGAGGTAGACGGTGTGGCCCCGGCGGGTGCGCTGGAGCTCGCTCGCCAGTTTGATGCGCTGCGCCTCGCCGCCCGACAGCTCCGTCGCGGGCTGTCCGAGCCGCAGATAGCCGAGTCCGACGTCGAGGAGCGCCCGGAGGCTGCGTACGGCGGCGGGGGTGTCCGCGAAGAACCCGGCCGCGGCCTCGACGGTCAGGTCGAGCACCCCGGCGATGCTGAGCCCCTGGAACGTGACCTCCAGGGTCTCCGGGTTGTAGCGCGCGCCGTGGCAGTCCGGGCACGGGGTGTACGTACTCGGCAGGAAGAGCAGCTCCACCGAGACGAACCCCTCGCCCTGGCACGTCTCGCACCGTCCGCCGGCCACGTTGAAGGAGAACCGCCCCGCCTTGTACCCGCGCGCCCGTGCCTCCTCCGTGCCGGTGAAGAGCTTGCGCACGACGTCGAAGAGTCCGGTGTACGTCGCCAGGTTGGAGCGGGGCGTACGTCCGATCGGGCGCTGGTCGACCTGGACCAGCCGCTCCACGGCCTCCAGCCCTTCGGCCGAGGCGCACCCCGCCCCCGGCTCCGCCCCCCTGTTCGTCCGGTCCGCCAGGACGCCCGCGAGCACCTGCCCGACCAGGGTCGACTTCCCGGAACCCGACACACCCGTCACGGCGGTGAAGACCCCGAGCGGGAACTCGGCGTCCACGCCGCGCACGTTGTGCCGCTCGACACCGTTCAGCCGCAGCAGGCCCGAGGGCGTGCGGACCTCGCGCGGCGCGGCGGGCCCGCGGCCGAAGAGGAAGCGGCGGGTCGCCGATTCGGCGACCCCGGCCAGACCGGCGGGCGGGCCGCTGTGCAGCACCCGGCCGCCGTGCTCGCCCGCCTGCGGACCGACGTCGACGAGCCAGTCCGCGCTGCGCATCACGTCCAGGTGGTGTTCCACGACGAAGACCGAGTTGCCCGCCGCCTTCAGCCGGCCGAGGACGACCAGCAGGGCCTCGGTGTCGGCCGGGTGCAGCCCGGCCGACGGCTCGTCCAGTACGTACACGACGCCGAAGAGCCCCGAGCGCAGCTGTGTCGCCAGGCGCAGGCGCTGGAGTTCGCCGGAGGAGAGCGTCGGCGTCGTACGGTCGAGGCTCAGATAGCCGAGCCCCAGCTCGGTGACGACCGCGATCCGCGCCAGCAGGTCGCCCGTCAGGACGCGCGCCGCCTCGCTCCCGTCGGGCCCGTCCGGTGCCGACGCCGCGGAGTCCAGCACGCGTGCGAGCGCCGACAACGGCAGCCCGGCCAGCTCGGCGATCGTCCGGCCGCCGAACGTGACCGCGAGCGCCTCGGGGCGCAGCCTGCTGCCGCCGCACACCGGACACGGCTCGGCGGTCAGGAAGCGCTCGGCCCTCGCCCGCAGGGTCTGGCTCCTGGAGTCGGCGAAGGTGTGCATGACGTAGCGCCGGGCGCTCATGTACGTGCCCTGGTACGGGCGCTGGATGCGGCCGGCCTCGCGCACCGGGTGCACGGTGACGACCGGCTGCTCGTCGGTGGAGAGGATCCAGTCGCGGTCCCGCTGCTCCAGCTCGCGCCAGGGCCGGTCCACGTCGTACCCGAGCGCGTCCAGCACGTCGCGCAGGTTCTTGCCCTGCCAGGCGCCCGGCCAGGCCGCGATCGCGCCTTCCCGGACGGAGAGCGACGGGTCGGGTACGAGCAGCTCCTCGCTGGTGCGGTGGACGCGGCCGAGGCCGTGGCATTCGGGGCACGCACCGGCCGCCGTGTTCGGCGAGAACGCGTCCGAGTCGAGGCGGGCCGCGCCGGGCGGGTACGTGCCCGCGCGCGAGAACAGCATCCGCAGCGAGTTGGAGAGGGCGGTGACCGTCCCGACCGAGGACCGCGAGGTCGGCGCCGACCTGCGCTGTTCCAGCGACACGGCGGGCGGCAGACCGCTGATCTCACCGACCTTGGGCGCGCCGGCCTGGTGGATCAGGCGGCGGGCGTACGGCGCGACGGACTCGAAGTAGCGGCGCTGGGCCTCGGCGTAGATCGTCCCGAAGGCGAGTGAGGACTTCCCGGAACCCGAGACGCCGGTGAAGACGACGAGCGCGTCACGGGGGATGTCGACGTCGACGTGCCGGAGATTGTGCTCGTCGGCGCCGCGCACGCGCACGTACGGGTCGTGGGCACTGTGCATCGGGGGCTCCGTACGCGGGGACTGGTGCGACGAACGGCTCGATTCTAGGCGGCGTCCGTGCCGGTCAGCCCCACCAGGCGGGCCAGCCGCCGGTACGAGTCGAGCAGCGCCCCGCGGTCGTACGTACTCGTCGTGACCAGGTACTCGTCCGCGCCGCTGCGGCCGAGGACCTTCTCCAGGGCGTCCGCGACCTCGTCCCCGGTGCCGTGGATGTGCCCGCGCCGGGCGTCGTCGAAGAGCTCCCGCTCGCGGTCGCTCATCGGCCGGGCCAGGATCTCGTCGGCGGGCGCGAGCGGCGGGAACGCCCCGCGGGTGCGGGAGTACGCCGATGCCCAGGCCTCCGGCACCAGCAGCCGCGCGGCCTCCTCGGAGGTCCCGGCCACGGCCACCGTGCCCGACAGCACGACGTACGGCCGCTCGCCCCACGGGGAGGGCCGGAACGCCTCCCGGTACCCGTCGATCGCGCGCAGCATCTCGTCCTCGCCGCGTGCCGCCGCGATCACCAGCGGCAGCCCGGCCGTCGCCGCGACCTGGGCCCCGGCGCCCGTGGCCAGCACGAACGCGGGGATCCGCAGCCCCTCCGCGGGGTGGGCGTGGACCTGCGGGTGCGCGCTCTGGTCGCCGGTGAAGTAACCCAGCAACTCGCCCAGCTGGGCGGCGAAGCCCCCGGCGTCCTTCTTGTCCCGGCCCAGTGCCCTGCGTATCCCGTCGGTGAACCCGACGGAGCGGCCGAGGCCCATGTCGATCCGGCCGGGGAAGAGCGACTCCAGTACGCCGAACTGTTCCGCGACGACCAGGGGCTGATGATTCGGCAGCATCACACCGCCCGTGCCCACCCGGACGGTGGACGTCGCGGCGGCGACGGCGGCGGCGAGCACGGTCGGCGCGGAACCGGCCACGCCGGGCACGCTGTGGTGCTCCGACACCCAGAACCGGTGATAGCCCAGCGCCTCGATCCGCCGGGCGAGGTCCACGGTGTCCCGCAGTGCCTGCGGTGCGTCGTGCGCCTCGCGCGTACGGGAACGGTCGAGTACGGAGAACCGGGTCTGCGCGATCACTGAGCTCACCCTCACTTCAACGCCTGTCCCGCGCGGGGATTCCCGGCCGGCGCGGAAAGACCGGCCGGGTACGCCCTAAGGTGCCTCAATGACGCACAGCAGCAGACCACTGGCCGTGTTCGACCTGGACGGGACTCTCGCCGACACGGCGCACCGCCAGCACTTCCTGGAGCGCAGGCCGCGGGACTGGAACGCCTTCTTCGGCGCGGCGCCCCAGGACCCGCCGCTGCCCGAGGGGGTGCGGATGGTCCTGGAGAGCGCGCGGGAGTGCGAGGTCGCCTACCTCACCGGCCGCCCCGAGCGGTGCCGGCGCGACACGCTCGCCTGGCTCGCCGCGCGGGACCTGCCCGAGGGGCGGATCTGGATGCGCCGCGACAACGACCGGCGGCCCGCCCGCCACACCAAGCTGGAGATCCTGAAACGGCTGGCGGCGCAGGGCCGGGAGATCCGGATGCTCGTGGACGACGACGAGCTGGTCTGCGTCGCGGCGGAGCAGGCCGGGTTCCGGGTCGTGCGCGCCCGCTGGGCGGCCACGTCGGCGGCGCTCAGGGACGCGCAGGAGCGCGAGGGCCGTACCTGACGCGTTCCCGCCCGGCCCGACGCGCTCCCGGCTACGGGGTCACTCCGTGTCCTCGAGACGGAAGCCGACCTTGAGGCCCACCTGGTAGTGCTCGATCCGGCCGTCGACGATGTGGCCACGCACCTGTGTCATCTCGAACCAGTCGAGGCCGCGCAGCGTCTGCGAGGCACGGTCGATGCCGTTGCGGATCGCCTGGTCCAGACCCTCCGTCGAGGTGCCGACGATCTCGGTGACGCGGTACGTGTGGTCGGACATGGGGGCTCCCTCTCTGTTCCTGGCGGCGCGGGGCGTCCCGGCGCGCTTCTCCCACCGTGCCCCAGCAGTCGCCGGGGCGCATGTTCGGCTTCTGGCACTGTGCGGGTGCCCCGGGGGGTGGTTCCCTACCCCCCGGACTTCGTCCGGGGGCCCGAGGGGCTGGAGCGGATCGCGGTACCCCTCCCGCCCCTCGGGCCCGGGACCGGTCCGTCGCGGGTGCCGACGGGCCCCTACACCGCCACCGCCAGCGACAGCGCGAAGCGCTCGCCGGCGTCGGTCCACCACTCCCGCAGGTCCAGCCCCGCCCCGGCGAGTTCCCGGCGTACCTTCTCCCGCCGGAACTTCGCCGAGACCTCGGTGCGTATCTCCTCGCCCTCCTCGAACGACACCACGAGGTCCAGCTCGCGGATCTTCACCGTCAGCGCGGTACGCGCCCGCAGCCGCATCTCGATCCACTCGTGCCCGCGGTCCCACACCGCGACATGGCCGAAGTCGTCCGGGTCGAAGTCCGCGCCCAGCTCCCGGTCGATGACCGACAGGACGTTCTTGTTGAACGCGGCGGTGACGCCCCGCGCGTCGTCGTACGCCGCGACGAGCGTCTCCTCGTCCTTCACCAGGTCCGTGCCGAGCAGCAGCGCGTCCCCGGGGGCCAGCAGTGACCGCACCGACCTGAGGAACGTCGCGCGCTCGTCGGGCAGCAGGTTGCCGATCGTGCCGCCCAGGAAGGCGACCAGGCGCGGACCCGGCGTCCCGGGCAGGGCGAGGCCGCGCGTGAAGTCCGCGATCAGCGCGTGCACGGTCAGGGCGGGCCGTTCGTCGAGGAGCGCCGTCGCGGCGGCGGTCAGCGCGCTCTCGCTGACGTCGACCGGGACGTAGCTGTGCAGCTCGGGCAGGAGGGCGTCCAGCAGGTGGCGGGTCTTCTCCGAGGAGCCCGAGCCCAGCTCCACCAGCGTGCGGGCCCGCGTGGCGGCCGCGATCTCGGGGGAGCGCGCGATCAGGATCTCCCGCTCCGCGCGCGTCGGGTAGTACTCGGGCAGCCGGGTGATCTCCTCGAACAGCTCGCTGCCGCGCGCGTCGTAGAACCACTTCGGCGGCAGCGCCTTGGAGGTGCGGGTCAGTCCGTGCAGCACGTCGGCGCGCAGGTCGGCGTCCGTCGCGTCCTCGGGCAGGGTGCGGGTCAGCAGGAACGGGCTCACGCAGTGGGCTCCTTGAGCGGGGTCAGCAGGACATCGGTGCGGGTGGCGGAGAGGAGGGTACGGTCCGGGACCTCGCGCCAGTGGGGATCGTCGTCGTACGGTTCGGAGGCCACGACCGTGCGGCGGCCCGGCTCCGCGTAGTACCAGAGGGTGTCGCCCCAGGCGGTCGCGGCGACCGTCTCGCCGTCCGTGAGCAGCAGGTTCAGCCGGGAGCCGGGGGCGGCCTCCACCAGTTCCAGGACGGTGTCCGCCAGCGCCTGCCCCAGTTCGTCGCCGTCATGCAGCCGGTGCAGTACGAGCGCCCAGACCAGCGCCGAGTCGCACCGCGCCTCCAGGGCGAGCAGTTCGGCCGCGGGCAGCGCGCCGGCGAGCGGCGCGACCGACCGGGGCCAGCCCCTGAGCGCGCCGTTGTGGCTGAACAGCCAGGGACCGGCGGCGAACGGAGCCGCCGCCGCCTCCCCGTCCGCGCCCGCCTCCGTGGCGTCGCGGACCGCCGCGAGCACGGCCCCGGAGCGTACGACGCGGGCCAGGTCGGCGAAGGAGGCGTCGGCCCACATCGGCCCCGAGCGCCGGTAGCGGGCCGGAACCGGGTCGCCCTCGGCGTACCAGCCGACCCCGAACCCGTCCGCGTTGACGGTCCCGTACCGCTGGCGGCGCGGCGCCCACGCCTGGCGGTACAGGCCGTGCGCGGGTTTCACCAGAAGGTCGCCGAGGGGCACCTCGGGCCCCAGGCAGGCGAAGTGACGACACATCAGGACACCACCGTGCCCGGTGTGCCCGGCGGCACGTCCCGGGTGTCCGGCGCGTCCCGCGCCGTACGGAACCCGGCGAAGATCTGGCGGCGCACCGGCAGGTCCCAGTTGCGGAACGTGCCCCGGCAGGCCACCGCGTCGACGGCGAAGGAACCGCCGCGCAGCACCTTGTGCGCGCTGCCGAAGAAGACCTCGGAGTACTCGCGGTACGGGAAGGCCGCGAAGCCGGGATAGGGCAGGAAGTCACTCGACGTCCACTCCCACACGTCGCCGATCAGCTGTCGTACGCCGAGCGGGGACTCCCCGGCGGCGTACGCCCCCACCGGCGCCGGCCGCAGGTGGCGCTGGCCGAGGTTGGCCCGCTCCGGGGTGGGGTCGGCGTCGCCCCACGGGTAGCGCAGCGAGCGGCCCGCCGCCGGGTCGTGGCGGGCCGCCTTCTCCCACTCGGCCTCCGAGGGCAGTCGCCGCCCCGCCCACCGTGCGTAGGCGTCCGCCTCGTACCAGCTCACGTGCAGGACCGGCTCGTCCTCCGGTACGGGCTCCACGGCCCCGAAGCGCCGGCGCAGCCACTGGCCGCCCTCACGGCGCCAGAACAGGGGTGCGCGCAGGCCGTGCTTGCGGATCTGCGCCCAGCCCTCGGCCGCCCACCAGCGCTCGTCGGTGTATCCGCCGTCCTCCATGAAGCGCAGGTACGCGCCGTTGCTCACCGGCACCGTGTCGATGAAGAACGCCGGGACGAAACGGTGGTGCGCGGGCCGCTCGTTGTCGAGCGCCCACGGTTCGGTGGACGTGCCCATGGTGAACGGTCCGCCGGGGACGAGGACCTCGTCCGGGACGCCGGCGGTCGTCGCGGCCGTCGGACGGGGCGGCGGGGGAGCGGTGAGCGCGACGGGGCCGCGCCGCAACTGATGGGTGATCAGCATGGTCTCGTCGTGCTGCTGCTCGTGCTGGGCGACCATCCCGAAGGCGAAGGCCGCGTCCAGCAGCGGGGTGCCGCGCAGGGGACTGCGTTCCAGTACGTCGAGGACCCGGCCGCGCACCTCCGCGGCGTATCCCCGGGCCTCGGCGGGGGCGAGCAGTGGCAGTGAGGGGCGCGCGGCGCGCGGATGCTCGAAGGCGTCGTACAGCGAGTCGATCCCGGGCCGCATCGCGTCGCGCTCCGCGACCGCCCGCAGCAGCCACAGCTCCTCCTGGTTGCCTATGTGCGCCAGGTCCCAGACCAGCGGCGACATCAGAGGGGAGTGCTGGGCGGTCAGTTCGCCGTCGTCCACGCAGTCGGTGAGCGCGGCGGTGCGCTCGCGCGCTCTGAGCAGCGCGTCGACGGCGCGTGCGCGCAGCGGTTCCGGATCGGTGGTGTGACCGGTGGTCTCGATGGGGTCGCTCATGCGCGGACGTCCTTCCCGTGAGCGGGGTCGATCAGATCGTCGGCGGGGCACCGCCCGTGCACGACGTACCGCTCGGTGAACGCGGCGACGGCGCACTGCACGGCGTTGGACGCGCCGAGCCGGGGCAGCGCGTCGAGCGCCGCGTCGAAGCAGACCTCGGCGGCCGCCCGCAGTTCGGCGTCGGCCAGCCCGTACCGGGCGGCGTTGATCCACAGCGGATTGCGCGGTGCGGGCAGCGAACCGGCCGTCTCCGCGAGGGGCTTGACGGTCCGGTACGCGATCTCCGAGGCCGCCGGGTCGTCGAAGAGCGCCGTGGCCACGGCGAGCGGAACGATCCAGCCGTCCTCGCCCGGCTGCGCGTCGATCATGCGCAGTTCGAGATGGCCGCGCGGACGCACCGGCGGAAAGAGGGTGGTCAGGTGGTAGTCGAGGTCCGCGCGGGTCGGCGGCCGGGGCACCCCGGAACGTATCCAGGAACGGAAGGACATCCCTTCCGGTACGTCCCACGGCCGGTCGTCCGGACCCCTGACGCACATGACGGGAGCGTCCAGCGCGCGGTCCGCCCACGCGCCGCGCGGCTCCGCGTCGAGCGGCGGAGCGGCGGAGCGGCCGGGCTCGATCTCCGTCCACAGGGCCTGGCGCGTGGACCGCCAGCCGGTACGGCGCCGGTGGTGGAAGGGCGAGTTGGCGAACGCCGCCGACAGTACGGCGCCCAGGAGGTGGGCGAGCAGCCAGCGCCGCCCGTGGCCGAGCGTGCCCGGCTCCTCGTGTCCCGCGTCCAGACAGACCTGGACGGAGGCCGACGAGCACATCATGGTCCGGCCCGCGGGACCCGCCCGGTCGAGGTACGCCTCCATCGCGTCGTAACGGGGTTCGCGCAGAACACGTTTCGGGGGGTGCCAGGGGTCCGTACCGATACCGGTGAGGCTGAGGTCCCGGGAGCGCAGAACGGCGCGTACGGCGTCCAGATCGGCGGAGACGGAGTCGATGCATTCGGCCAGGGACGGGGCCGGGAGTGAGCTGAGTTCCAGCTGGCCGCCTGGCTCGACGGTGAGCGCCGAGAGCAGGGGCAGGGCCCGCAGAGCGGTCGTCGCCGCTTCGATACGGGCGGGTTCCACGGGGAGCTCGGGGAGGTGGAGCTCGTGGACGAACCATTCGAGTTCGACGCCGACGGTGCGCGGCGGACCTGTCTTGAAACAGATGCCGCGCAGCAGCGCCTCGGCGTCGTTCTCGGTGACCGGTGGGCCCTCTTGCGCGAAGTCGCTTGTGGGCATGGACTGTTCCCCCTTGCCGAATGGCCGGATGGACGGGATCGTGCCTGAGCCCGCCCCGGACGGGCCGGGACGGGCATCGGCCCCCACCTAAGCCATAGACGCCGACTCGCACAAGGGTGCCCCGGCGGGCGCGGAAACCCCGTTGCGCCGACGGGCGGTGGTCACCGACGATCTGGCTTGTGAGCGCACGACTGCGGGGCATCGCGAAAGAGACCGAAGAGATCGTCCGGGCGGGCCGGTACACCGCTCCGGACGGCCACGGCGTGCCGATCGGCGACGCACTGGCCGCTGCCCTGGCGGGGACCAGGACGTACGGTCCCGGCCCGGTCCCCGTCACGCCGGACACGGACCGTACGACGGTCTTCGAAGTCACGGGGGAGAGCAGTCTGGAGGCGGCGCGCAGGCTGGCCGGGGCGGCGCCCGGCCCGGTCGCCGTGCTCAACTTCGCCTCCGCGCGCAATCCGGGCGGTGGTTACCTGAACGGCGCCCAGGCGCAGGAGGAGGCGCTGTGCCGGGGTTCCGCGCTGTACGCGACCCTGCTGCGCGCCCCCGGGTTCTACGCCCACCACCGCGCCGACCGCAGCCCGTTCTACACCGACCGGGTCATCCACTCGCCCGGCGTCCCGGTCTTCCGCGACGACCGCGGCGCACTGGTCGCCGCGCCGTACACCGCGGGGTTCCTCACCTCGCCCGCGCCCAACGCGGGAGTGATCCGCAGCCGCGAACCCGACCTGGCGCACCGCATCCCGGCCGCGCTCGCGTCCCGTGCCGGGCGGGTCCTGGAGACGGCCGCCGCGTGCGGCTACCGGCGGCTGGTGCTGGGCGCCTGGGGCTGCGGTGTCTTCAGGAACGATCCCGCTGCCGTGGCGGGCGCGTTCCACGCGCACCTCACCGGAGAAGGACGTTTCTCCGGCCACTTCGACGAGGTGGTCTTCGGGGTGCTGGACCGCACGCGCGAGGCATCCGTGCGGGGCGCCTTCCGCACGGTCTTCGCCGGGCGCACGACGGAGTCCGGGGCCGTGACCGGGGCCGGCCTCCAGCCGTAGAAGCCGCCACCCGGGTGAGGCCAGGACCTGGACGGCCCGGTGCGCGGCGTGGACCTGCCGGGCCGCGCGTGGCGTCGCCGGACACCTGCAGGTGCCGACGGGCGGCTGAGGCGGCGTACGCGGGTACGTACGGGCGCGGGTACGTACGGGCCGGGCCGCTCTCTCGCGGTGTGGGAAGGAGACGGGCGGGGAACGGCCCCGCGGGGGCGCCGGGGTCAGAGCGGCGGTGCGGCCCGGCCCGCCGTGCCCAGGGCCCGCAGGTCCGCTTCGATCAGCGCGGCCGCCTCCCGCAACGCCGGCAGCAATGCCTCCCGCATCTCCTCCGGCGTGCCGTTCCCCGCGTGCCGGGCCACGTTCACCGCGGCGACCACACGCCCTTGCCCGTCCCGCACCGGCACCGCCAGCGAGCGCAGACCTTCCTCCAGCTCCTCGTCCACCAGGGCGTACTCGTCGGCCGCCGCCCGCTCGACGACGCGGCCCAGCTCGACCGGCGAGGTCACGGTGTGCCGGGTCAGCGCCGGCAGTGCCTCCGGCAGCGACGGCCGCTCGCCGGTCGCCAGTCCCGCCAGCAGCACCCGCCCCATCGATGTCGCGTACGCCGGAAAACGCGTGCCCACCGTGATGTTGACGCTCATGATGCGCACCGTGGGGACGCGCGCCACGTACCGGATGTCGGCGCCGTCGAGCACCGCCAGTGACGCGGACTCGTGCACGCGCCGCACCAGCGCCACGAGATGGGGCCGGGCGATGTCCGCGAGTCCCCGTTCGGAGAGGCGGGCGCAGCCCAGTTCGAGCACGCGCGGCAGCAGCCGCCACTGGCGCCCGTCCGAGGCGACGTACCCCAGCTGCTCCAGTGTGAGCAGCGAGCGCCGTGCCGTCGCCCGCGCCAGTCCGGTCGCCCCGGCGACCGCCGTCAGCGCCATCCCGTCGCCCCGGTCGGCACCGAGCGAGCCGAGGACGGCGAGGCCGCGCGCCAGGGACTGCAGGAAACCCGGCCCGAGTTCGCGCTTCGCCTCCAGCGAGGTGTCCCGCACGGGCGCGGTCTCCGGCGCGGGACGCGGCGCCGCCAGCGCCGTCTCCAGTTCTCCGCGCACCGCGCGCAGCCGGGGCAGTACGGTCTCGCGCAGCGAGTCCAGGGTGTGCCGGCTGGTGTGGCTGACCACGCTCACCGCGCACACCGTGCGCCCGGCCCCGTCGCGTACGGGCACGGCGACCGCGACCAGACCCGGCTCGATCAGCTGGTCGTCGCCCGCCCAGCCGTCCACGCCCGCCCGCGCCGCCCGCCGCTCGAAGGCCTCCGCGTCCGCGTCCGCGTCCCGTGCCGCGCCACGCGGCGGCACCGCCGCGAACCCCGCGTCCAACGGGTCCGCGGCCAGCCGCCCGCGCCACACCCGCCATTGCCGCGCGTCCCACTCCGCCGCGAACAGCGCACCCGGCGCGCACCGCTCGGCGGGCAGCAGATCGCCGATCCGGAAGGCGAGCGACATGGTGCGCTGCCGTGTCGTCTGGAGCACGAACCGCACCCCCGCGACCCCGTCGTCCGGCACCGCCACCGACACCGACTCGTCGAACTCGTCCGCGAGCCGCTCCGCCGCGGGTCCGAGCGCCGCCGGGATCCCGCAGGCCGTCAGGTACGCGCCGGGAAGCTCCATCAGCCGGGGCGCCAGTGCCACCTCGCGTCCGTCGCTGCGCGCCAGGCCGAGCCGGTCGAGGGTGGACACGACCCGGTCGACCGTGGAGCGGGCCAGGCCCGTCGACCGTACGAGGTCGCTGTGCCGCATCCGGTCATCGGCACCGGGCGCGGACAGGGCGCGCAGCACGGTGAGCCCGCGCTCCAGCGGACCGACCGGTTCGACGGGCTCCACGGGCTCGAAGGGCTCGAAGGGCTCCACGGCACTCGCGGCGGAGCGCGACGCCGCACCCGGCGTGGCACCAGGCGTGACGCTCGGCGTGGCACTCGGCATGGGATTCCTCCTGGCAGACCGTTGACAGCGGACGACGCTCCGCAGAGACTCGGGCGAGGTCAGATGTGAACGATAGTTCATTCTGCGAACACTCGCGCAGTGATCACCCTACGACTCCGGAGACCCGATGAGCATCCGCGACGTCTACATCGTCGACGCCGTCCGTACCCCGATCGGCAAGTTCGGGGGCGCCCTCTCCTCCGTACGCCCCGACGACCTCGCCGCGCACGTCGTCAAGTCGCTCGTCGCCCGCGCGCCCGGTCTCGACCCGGCCAGGATCGACGACGTCTACTTCGGCGACGCCAACGGCGCGGGTGAGGACAACCGGGACGTCGCCCGGATGGCCGTGCTGCTGGCCGGTCTCCCCGTCTCCGTCCCCGGCGTCACCGTCAACCGCCTCTGCGGCTCCGGCCTCGAAGCCGTCATCCAGGCGGCCCGCGCCGTCGCGCTCGGCGACGCCTCCGTCGCCATCGCCGGCGGCGTCGAGTCCATGTCCCGCGCCCCCTGGGTGCTCCAGAAGCCCGAGCGCGCCTTCCCCGCCGGCCACCAGGAGCTGCACTCGACCACGCTCGGCTGGCGCATGACCAACCCCCGCATGCCCGACGAGTGGACCGTCCCGCTCGGCGAGGGCGCCGAGCTCATCGCCGACAAGCACGGCATCACCCGCGAGCAGCAGGACGCCTTCGCGCTGGCCAGCCACCAGAAGGCGGCCGAGGCGTGGGCGGAGGGGCTGTACGACGGAGAGGTCGTCCCGTACGACGGCGTGGACCTCACCCGGGACGAGTGCATCCGCGAGGGTTCGACCATGGAGGCGCTGGCGAGGCTGAAGCCCGTCTTCCGCAAGACCGGCAGCGTCACGGCGGGCAACGCCTCGCCCCTCAACGACGGCGCCGCCGCCCTCCTGATCGTCGACGAGGAGGGCCTGCGCGCCACCGGCCGCGAGCCGCTCGCCCGCATCCGCGCCTCCGCCGTCACCGGCATCGAGCCGCAGCTCTTCGGCCTCGGCCCGGTCGAGGCGGTCCAGCGGGCGCTCGCCAAGGCGGGCCGGTCCTTCACCGGCCTCACCACCTTCGAGCTGAACGAGGCCTTCGCCGCCCAGTCGCTCGGCTGCCTCGCCGAATGGCCGGACCTCGACCCCGCCGTCGTCAACCCGCGCGGCGGTGCCATCGCCATCGGCCACCCGCTCGGCGCCTCCGGCGCCCGCCTCGCCGGATCCGTCGCCCACCAGCTCGCCGCCGCGGGCTCGGGCACCGGCCTCGCCGCGCTGTGCATCGGCGTCGGCCAGGGCCTCGCCCTCGTACTGGAGCGCTGAACCGATGTCCTCCACCCTCCGCACCACCGTAGGAATCATCGGCGCCGGCCCGGCCGGGCTGCTCCTCGCCCGGCTGCTGCACAACGCCGGCATCGACTGCGTCGTCCTGGAGAACAGGACCCGCGCGTACGTCGAACAGCGCCAGCGCGCCGGGATCCTCGAACAGGGCACCGTCGACGCCCTGCGCGCCTGCGGCGCCGGCGCCCGCATGGACGCCGAAGGACTCGTGCACCACGGCATCGAGCTCCGCTTCGACCGGCGGAGCCACCGCGTCGACTTCCCCGAACTGACCGGCGGGCGGTCGGTGACGGTGTACGCCCAGACCGAGGTCGTCAAGGACCTCGTCGCGCTCCAACTGGCCGAAGGGCCCCCGCTGTTCTTCGAGGCCGAGGCCCTCGCCGTCGAGAAGCCGGAATCCGGCCGGCCGGTCGTCCGCTTCGCGCACGACGGCCGCGAGCAGACCCTGGAGTGCGACTACGTCGTCGGTTGCGACGGCTTCCACGGCATCGCTCGCGCGGCGGTCCCGGACGCGGTCCGGCGTACGTACGAGCGCACGTACCCGTACTCCTGGCTGGGCGTCCTCGCCGATGTCCCGCCGTCCTGCGACGAGTTGATCTACGCACGCGGCGAGGGCGGCTTCGCCCTCCACAGCATGCGCTCGCCCGACGTCTCCCGTCTCTACCTCCAGGTCCCCAACGGCACCGACCCCGCCGACTGGTCCGACGAGCGGATCTGGGACGAGCTCGACCGGCGCTTCGCGGTCGACGGGGACTGGAGCCTGGCGCGCGGCCCGATCACCTCGAAGTCGGTGACCCCGATGCGCAGTCACGTCACCGAGCCCATGCGGTACGGACGGGTCTTCCTGGCCGGGGACGCGGCGCACATCGTGCCGCCCACCGGTGCCAAGGGGCTCAACCTGGCGGTCTCCGACGTGCAGGTCCTGGCGCGTGCCTTCACCCACCACCACCGCACCGGATCGGACGAACTCCTCGATTCCTACTCCGACTTGTGCCTGCGGCGGGTATGGCAGGCCACCCGTTTCTCGTACGACATGACTACGATGTTGCACAGTCAACCAAACGAGAGTGCGTTCGACGGCCGAGTGCATCTCGCAAGGCTGCACCGCCTCGCTGCCTCCCGGCCCGCCGCCGCGGAGCTGGCCGCGAACTACACGGGACTTCCCCTCGACTGAGCGACCGCACGACTGAGTGACTGAGCGACTGAGCGACTGGAGATCCGCATGCCCCTGCTCGACCCCAAGACCTGGCAGCCCGTCCGGCTCTCGGGCGGTGAGTCGGACGTCGTCGAGCCCGCCACGGGCGGAACGCTCGGCCGCGTCACGCTCGCCACCGCGGAGGACGTCGGTACGGCCGCCCGGACCGCCGGGGCCGTACAGGCGGCCTGGTCCCGCACACCGCACCTCCAGCGGGCCGCCGTGCTCCGCCGCGCCGGCGACCTCTTCGCCGCGCACGCCGACGAGCTGCGAGAATGGCTCGTACGGGAATCCGGGTCCATACCCGGCAAGGCCGACTTCGAACTCCACGTCGCCGCCCAGGAGTGCTACGAGGCCGCCGCCCTGGCCTCCCGCCCGACCGGCCAGGTGCTGCCCAGCGAGGCGCCCCGGCTGTCGTACACCCAGCGGGTTCCGGCCGGGGTGGTGGGCGTCATCGCCCCCTTCAACGCCCCGCTGATCCTCTCCATACGTTCCGTCGCCCCCGCTCTCGCGCTGGGCAACGCCGTTCTGCTCAAGCCCGACCCCCGCACCGCGGTCTGCGGCGGCCTCGCTCTGGCCGCCGTGTTCGCCGAGGCGGGACTGCCCGAGGGCCTGCTGCACGTCCTGCCCGGCGGCGCCGAGGCCGGCCGGGCGCTCGTCGCCGACCCGGGCGTACCGGTCGTCTCCTTCACCGGATCCACGGGAGCGGGCCGCGCGGTCGGGGAGGCCGCGGGGCGCGCGCTCAAGCGCGCACACCTGGAACTGGGCGGCAACTCCGCCCTCGTCGTCCTGGAGGACGCCGACCTCGAAGGCGCCGTCGCCCAGGCGTCCTGGGGCTCCTTCTTCCACCAGGGCCAGATCTGCATGACCACGGGCCGCCACCTCGTGCACGCCTCGCTCTACGACGAGTACGTCGAACGGCTCGCCGCCAAGGCCGAGTCCCTGGCCGTCGGTGACCCGCACCAGGAGAAGGTGCACCTGGGCCCGATCATCGACCAGGGCCAACTCGACAAGATCCACGGCCTGGTGGAGGCCAGCACGGCGAGCGGCGCGAAGCTCGCGGCGGGCGGCACGCACCGCGACCTCTTCTACCGGCCCACCGTGCTGGCGGGCGTCGGCGACGACACCCCCGCGTACGCCGAGGAGGTGTTCGGCCCGGTCGCACCGGTCCGCTCCTTCACCACCCTCGACGAGGCCGCGGCCCTGGCGTCGGCGAGCCCGTACGGTCTCTCCCTGGGCATCGTCACCCGCGACACCGCACTCGGGGTGCGGCTCGCGGACCGTATCCCCACCGGGATCGTCCACATCAACGACCAGACGGTGAACGACGAGGCGGTCGCGCCCTTCGGCGGCGTCGCGGCGTCCGGCACGGGGGCGCGCTTCGGCGGCGAGGCGAACCTGGAGGCCTTCACCGAACTGCGCTGGACGACGGTGCGCCGCGAACCGGCGGACCACCCCTTCTAGGCCACCCCTTCCAGGAGCACCCCGCTTCCGGGGGCACCCCGCTTCCAGGAGGACCCCGCCCCGCACCCGCGCGGAGAAGGGCCCGGCCGCACGTTCCGGCCGGGCCCTTCTCCGCGCTCTGCCGCGCCTCAGCCCGCTTCCTGCGCGCCCTGCGCCTGCTTCGCGTCCTCGACGGACTTGCGGACCTCGTCCATGTCGAGCTTGCGGGCCTGGCCGATCACGTCCTCGAGCGCCGCCTCGGGCAGCGCGCCGGGCTGGGCGAACACCGCCACGTTCTCGCGCACGATCATCAGGGTCGGGATCGAGCGGATCTCGAAGGCCGCGGCCAGCTCCTGCTGGGCCTCCGTGTCGACCTTGGCGAAGACGAGGTCCTCGTGGCGCTCGGACGCCCTCTCGAAGACGGGCGCGAACTGCCGGCAGGGACCGCACCAGGAAGCCCAGAAGTCGATGAGGATGAAGTCGTTCTCGCTCACGACCTGGTCGAAGTTTTCCTTGGTGAGCTCGACGGTGGACATGGTGTGCTCCTCTTCCTGGCGTAGCGGGCGAAGCCGTCCCGCACAACGGCATGCGGGTTCGCCGTATTCCGCCTGCCCGGCTGGCCACGGCGCACACCTCGCACCAGACTGCGCCTATGACGAATGCAGCGGAGTACGACGTCGTGGTGGTCGGAGCCGGACCCGTCGGCGAGAACGTCGCGGACCGTGCCCGGGCGGCCGGGCTGAGCACAGCGGTGGTGGAGAACGAACTGATCGGCGGCGAATGCTCCTACTGGGCGTGCATGCCCAGCAAGGCGCTGCTGCGCCCGGTGACCGCACGCGCCGACGCGCGCCGCGTCCCGGGGTTGCGCCAGGCGGTGCAGGGCCCCCTCGACGTCGCCGAGGTGCTCGCCCACCGCGACTACTACGCGTCGAACTGGAAGGACGACGGCCAGGTGGGCTGGCTGGAGTCGGTCGGAGCGGACATCCACCGCGGCAGGGGCCGGCTCGCGGGCCCCCGGCGGGTGACCGTCGAGGCGCCCTCGGGCGAGCGGTACACCCTCACGGCGCGGCACGCGGTGGCGGTGTGTACCGGAAGCCGGGCCCTCGTCCCCGACCTGCCGGGACTGGCCGGTGCGAACCCCTGGACCAGCCGCGAGGCGACCAGCGCCGGCAAGGTGCCCGGCCGGCTCGTGATCGTCGGTGGGGGAGTGGTCGCCGTGGAGATGGCCACGGTCTGGCAGGCGCTCGGTTCCCGGGTCACCGTGCTCGTACGTGGAAAGGGCCTGCTGGCGAACATGGAGCCCTTCGCGGGCGAGCTGGTCGCCGAGGCGCTGACGGAAGCGGGTGCGACCGTACGGACCGGGACCTCCGTCGCCGCCGTCGAGCGCGACGGCGGCCACGGCCCGGTCACCGCCGTACTCGACGACGGCGAGCGGATCGAGGCCGACGAGATCCTCTTCGCCACCGGCCGCGCCCCGCGCACCGAAGACATCGGCCTGGACACGGTCGGACTGAAGCCCGGCTCCTGGCTGACGGTCGACGACAGCTGCCGGGTGGAGGGCAGTGACTGGCTGTACGCCGTGGGGGACGTCAACCACCGGGCGCTGATGACCCACGAGGGCAAGTACCAGGCACGCGTCGCGGGCGACGCCATCGCCGCCAGGGCCCACGGCAAGCCCCTGGACACCGCACGCTGGGGCGCCCACTCCGCCACCGCCGACCACGCCGCCGTACCCCAGGTCGTCTTCACCGACCCCGAGGCGGCGGCGGTCGGCCTCACGCTCGCCCAGGCGGAGGCGGAGGGGCGCCGGGTGCGGGCCGTCGACTACGACATGGCGTCGGTATCGGGCGCCGGCCTGTACGCCGACGGCTACCGGGGCCGCGCCCGCATGGTCGTCGACCTGGACCGCGAGACCGTACTCGGCGCCACCTTCGTGGGCCCGGGGGTGGCCGAGCTGCTGCACTCGGCCACGGTGGCGGTGGCGGGGGAGGTCCCGATCGCCCGCCTGTGGCACGCGGTCCCGGCGTATCCGACGATCAGCGAGGTGTGGCTGCGGCTTCTGGAGACGTACCGGGGCTGAGTACGCGGGTCCGGGTTCGAGCGGGCGGGCCGCGGGCCCGGCCCGCCTCCTCCGCGCGGGCGGGCCACGACGACGTGCCGGCCTTCGACGCCGCAGTCCCGCCGGTCGGCACGTGGGACCGGGCACCCGTCGTGAAAACGGGTTGCCCGGTGATCGGCCGGCTGGGAGGCTGCCGGTCATGTCCGACAACAGAACCAGCGGTTCGCAGGCGGTGGCCGGAGCGGCCGGGGTGGCCGCCCTCTTCTCCAGGGGGCGGCTGACGGCGATCCCGCGGAAGGCGGCCCGCCGCGAGCAGTTGCTCGTACACCTGGCGCAGACGCTGTTCGAGCGGGACCGGGCGTACAGCGAGCGCGAGGTCAACGAGGCGCTGCTCACGGTGCACGAAGACTGTTCGGCGCTGCGCCGCCACCTGGTCGTGGCGGGCCTGCTGGACCGCCCCAGGGACGGCAGCAGCTACCGGCGGGCCCGGTAGCCGGTCGCGACGCCCCGGGACGGGACCCGGACGTCAGGCCGGGGGCGCGGGCTTGAGGACGGCGAAGGTCGCGCCGAAGGGGTCGGCGAGCCAGGCGATCCTGCCCACGTCCGGGACGTCCGCGGCGGGCATGACGACCGACCCGCCACTCGCCCGGCACCTGGTGACGGTCTCGTCCACGTCCTCCACGGCGAAGTACGGAATCCAGCGCGCCTCCCCGGACTCGCTCTGGAGCGGGGCGACGCCGCCGAACGAGGTTTCCTGCTGGTCGCCTTCGGCGGTGGAGAGCACGGTGTACGTCATGCCAGGCGCCTCCAACTCCTGCGACCGCCAGCCGAACAGCGAGCCGTAGAAGCCGAGGGCGGCCGCCGGATCACCGATGTGCAGCTCGGCCCAGCACAGGCTGGTGTCGTCGGAGACCTTCTCCAGCCCTTCGACGGCGGCCGACTGCCATACGGCGAACTCCGCGCCGCCCGGGTCGGTCAGACAGGCCATCCGCCCGGCGTCCATGACGTCGAAGGGCTCCACGCGGACGGTCCCGCCGCCCTGTTCGGCCGCCCGGACCGTGGCATCGGCGTCGGGTGTCCGGAAGTACACCGTCCAGGCGGAACCCGCCCCCTCCTCCGTCAGCGGCCCGAGGGCGGCCACCGTCCTGCCGTCCTGCTGGAAGAAGCCGTACCCGCCGGCGTCGGGGCCGGCCGACCGGAAGTCCCATCCGAAGACCTGGCCGTAGAACGTGGCGGCTGCCGAGGTGTCGGGGCTGCCGAGGTCGAGCCAGTTGGGGGATCCGGTGACGAAGTCGGTGCTGAGCATCGTGGGGGCGCCCTGCCTCTCTGGAGGTTTGCCGCGGGGTGTCGACGGAGCATCAGCCACCCTTGCCGATCGCCTCCACGGCGCTTCAGCCATCGCATTCGCGGGGATCCGGTTTCATCCGCATGGACCAGCCGACCAGCCGACCAGCCGACCGACAGGCCAACGGGGAGCGGGGCCAACGGGCCGGCAAGCAGGCGGTCAGGCGGTCCGGTCGCGGCGGTCCGGTTCCCGGCCCGGCTCGTGGCCGGGCCGCGCGCGAGGCACCAGCACCGGGGCGACATGGCCGAGTACGGTGTCGCGGTCCACCACGACACGGGCCACGTCGTCCCGGCTCGGCACCTCGTACATCACGTTGAGCAGGACCTCTTCGAGGATGGTGCGCGCCGCCCGGGCGCCGGTACGGCGGAGCAGTGCCTGGTCGGCGATCGCGCCCAGAGCGTCCTCGGTGAACTCCAGCTCCACGCCGTCGATTTCGAACAGCCGCCGGTACTGCTGGATCAGCGCGTGGCGCGGCTCGGTGAGGATCCGTACCAACGCCGCCCGGTCCAGCGGCTGCACGACCGACACCATCGGGAGCCGGCCGACGATCTCCGGGATCAGCCCGAACTCCAGCAGGTCCTGGGGCATGACGCCGGCGAAGGGGTCCTCCCCCTCCCGGTCCTTCCCGGTGGCAGGGACCGGGAAGCCGAACCCGATGCCCCGGTGGCCGGCCCGCTGCTCGATGATCCGCTCCAGACCGGCGAACGCGCCGCCGACGATGAACAGCACGTTGCTCGTGTCGAAGGAGATGAACTCCTGCTGCGGATGTTTGCGGCCGCCCTGCGGCGGCACGCTCGCGACCGTGCCCTCCAGGATCTTCAGGAGCGCCTGCTGTACGCCCTCACCGCTCACGTCGCGCGTGATCGACGGGTTCTCGCCCTTCCGGGCGATCTTGTCGATCTCGTCGATGTAGATGATCCCGGTCTCGGCCTTCCTGACGTCGAAGTCGGCGGCCCGGATCAGCTTCAGCAGGATGTTCTCGACGTCCTCACCGACGTACCCGGCCTCCGTCAGCGCCGTCGCGTCGGCGATCGCGAACGGGACGTCGAGCATCCGGGCGAGGGTCTGGACGAGGTACGTCTTGCCGCATCCGGTCGGGCCGATCAGCAGGATGTTGGACTTGCCGAGTTCGGTCTCCTCCGGTCCGCCGGCCGCCGCGCCGATGCGCTTGTAGTGGTTGTGGACCGCCACCGCGAGCGCCTTCTTGGCGTCGTTCTGCCCGACGACGTACTGGTCGAGGAAGGCGTGGATCTCCCGGGGCGTCGGCAGCTCTTCCGTCCCACCGCCTCCGGCCGCCCCGTCCAGGTCCTCCGCGATGAGTTCGTTGCAGAGGCCGACGCATTCGTCGCAGATGCAGATGCCGCCGGGGCCCGCGATGAGCTTGTTGACCTGCTTCTGGCTCTTCCCGCAGAACGTGCACTTCAGCAGGTCGCCGCTGTCACCGATGCGTGCCACTCGGAAACATCCCTCGCTCTCGTCGAATGCTGAAACCATATGACGTCACCATCTGGATGGTGACGGTATCTTGAACCGACACGGACGGCAACGCGCAGGCAAGTGAGGACCATGGGCCGGCTCAGCAGGGCGGAGCTGCAGGAGCACAACCGCGCCAGGGTGCTCGAAGCGGCCAGGAACGAGTTCGCCGAACAGGGCTTCCCGGGAGCCAAAGTGGACGCCATCGCCGAGCGCGCCGGGCTGACCCGTGGCGCGGTGTACTCCAACTTCCCCGGCAAGCGGGCGCTGTACTTCGCGGTCCTGGCCGACCTCGCCGAACACGTGCCCGAGCCCCCGCACCCCGCGCCGGGCCGTACCCGCCCCGAGGCGCTCGGCGCACTCGCCCGCGCCTGGGTCGCCGGACTGCCGCTCACCGGCACCGGCACAGGCACCGGCGACCGGCACGAATCGCCCCGGCTGGGCAGGCACCTGATGCCCGAGATCCTCTCCGAGGAGCGGATCCGGCGGCCGTTCGCCCAGCTGATGAAGCTGGACGCGGTCCTGCTCGGGCTGGCTCTGGAGGGACTGCGGCGGCCCGACGCACCGCCCGGCCGCCTGGTGCGCGTCGCGGAGGCCGTCCTCACGACGCTGCACGGCGCGAGTCAGATGGCCGACGCGGCCCCCGGTTTCATCGAGCCCTTCAACATCGTCAGCGCCTGTGAGCGGCTGGCGGACCTCGCTCTCGACGACACGTGGCCTCCGCCGCACCTCCCCTACATCCCACAGGCACGCCCGGCCGACGAGCCGTGGTCCCCGCCGCCCGCGATGGACGCCGTACGCGGCGGGCCGGCGCGGCTGGCGGACGACGGCGTGGTGGTGATTCTCGGGCTGCACCGGCTCGAAGCCGCCGAGGAAGCGGTACGGGCCGCACCGCCCGGGGCCACGGTCACCGCCGTCCTGGTCACCGGCGAGCCGGCCGAACTGACGCCCCTGGCACGGTGGGCCGTCGCCGGGCTGTGCGGCTGCCTGCGGCAGGCGTTCCCGCCGTCGGCGTGGCCGCGGCTCCAGGTGGTGCACGACGTGTCGGGCGTCCTCGCCGAGGCGGCCGGGGTACCGGCCGTCAGCGACGGCACCGAGGCCGCCGTCCGTGTCGCAGGAGGCCGGATCGTGGCGCGCGCCGACGGCCGCGGCGCCTGCCACGCGGCGGCCGCGGCGGAAGGGGCCACCACACGGGCCGGCGGTGCCCGCCCGGGCGGGAGCCGCCGTACCCGCCGGGACGGAAGCCGCCGTTCATGACGGCGGGAGCCGCCTGACGGAAGCTGTCCGCGGAGAACCGGCCGTACGGTCCCTCCGCGCGCCGTCGGCCCAGTCCGAGGCTCGTGACGCCGAACAACCCGGAGCGGTCGGTCTGCGGGACCGGTCCCGTGCGCATCCGCGCGGCCCCGGACGGGGGTGTCGGGCCGAGCTGCTCCATGAGGCGCACGGCCGCCGTGCCGGTGTCCGGCACGGCGATCGCCACCGGCCCGCCCGGCGGGCTCGGCGCAGGACGGACCGGTGCGCGGCGCCGCCCGGCGACGCGGTGGCCTCCGGCTACTCGGCGCGCGCCGACGGCCCCAGCTTCCGGGTGAACCAGTCCCGGGCCAGGTCGGCGACCTTGTCCAGTGCTCCCGGTTCCTCGAAGAGATGCGTGGCGCCCGGGACGATCTCCAGGCGGTTCTCGCAGCGCAGCTCCGCCTGGGCCCGCTGGTTGAGATCGAGTACCAGGGTGTCCCGGCTGCCCACGATGAGCAGGGTGGGCGCCCGTACGTCACCCAGTCGCGGCCCCGCGAGGTCGGGCCGGCCGCCGCGTGAGACCACGGCGCCGACCTCCGTGCCGGCGGACGCGGCGGCACGCAGTGCTGCCGCGGCCCCGGTGCTCGCCCCGAAGTAGCCGATCGGGAGGGACACGCGGCGGTGCAGCCAGCGGGTGGCGTCCCCGAGTCTGCCGGCCAGGGTTTCGATGTCGAAGACGTTCGCCCGGTCGGCTTCCTCCGCGGGCGTGAGCAGGTCGAACAGCAGGGTGCCCAGGCCCGCCCGGTTCAAGGCCGCCGCCACCGACCGGTTGCGCGGGCTGTGGCGGCTGCTGCCGGAGCCGTGGGCGAACATCACGACTGCCCCGGCACCCTCCGGCAGAGCGAGGTCCCCGGCCAGCCGGACCCCGCCGGCGCCCACCTCGACCTCCTCCGCGGCCTTTCCCCCGGCCCGCGCCGCCTGCGCCAGCAGTGCGACGACCTCTTCGTCGGAGGTCTGGGTGAAGTTCTCATACCACTCTCCGACAGCACGGAACATCTGCGGCACGGACAGGCACACGACGTCGTCCGCCTCGGTGCTCAGCCGGGCGACCGCGTCGGGCGCCGCCACCGGCGCGGCCAGTACCACGCGGGCCGCGCCCTGCGCCCGTACGACCTCGCAGGCGGCCGCCGCCGTGGCACCGGTTGCGATCCCGTCGTCCACCACGACGGTCGTCCGCCCGCCGAGCGCCAGCCGCGGCCGGTCGCCGCGGAACCGCCGTGCCCGCCGTTCGAGTTCCGCCTCCTCGGCGCGTTCGACCGCCACGAGGGCCTCCTCCCGGAGGCCGCTGCGGCGGACGATGTCGTCGCTGATGACCCGGGCCCCGCCCTCGCCGATGGCGCCGAAACCCAGCTCCCGGTGGTACGGGACCCCGAGTTTGCGTACGACGACCACATCGAGGGGTGCGCCGAGCGCCCGCGCCACTTCGAAGGCCACCGGAACTCCGCCCCGGGGCAGGCCCAGTACGACGGGTCCTTCCGCCTTCAGATGCCGCAGGGCCAGGGCGAGACGCCGCCCCGCGTCGACGCGGTCGGTGAACAGCACGGTGGTTCACCCCCGAACCAGGGGAGACGGAAACCACATCCATTTCCTTCGAAACAACCCCACTTGCGACTGTTCCGCAAGTCGGCGGCGCCGGGCCGCACCGGTTGCGGTTCCCGCTTCCGGGGGACAGGATGGCCCTGACCCAAAGGTGACTATCGCTCACTCTTCGTGTTCGGGGGTCGTTGCTGCAACGAGGTGAAGCATGTGAGCCTCGCGGTAAGGAGCCACGGCCATGACACTTTCCACCGACCGGTATTACGCGGTCGAACTGCACGTATCGGCGGAGCGCGTCTCGCAGATCCGGCGCATCGTTGCCGCACACCTGCGGTACTGGAATCTCGAGCTGCACATCCAGCCCGTGTGCAGGGGTGTCGAGGAACTTCTGGCCAACGTCCATCGGCATGTCGGCGACGACAGCCGGTGCGTGGTCGAACTGCGCTGGACCGGCAGGCACCTGACGGCTTCGGTGGCCGACAACGGCCCCCCGATGCCGCGCCTGGTGTCCGCCGGTGGAGGCGGTCTGGCCATTGTCGCGGCCCTGTGCGACAGCTGGGGCACCTGCGGTACCGCAGACGGCAAGGTCGTGTGGTTCACGCGGCGCGTGGAGGACGCGCGCAACAGCCCGCTGCTGCCGCGCACGCCGCTTCCGGGCGTGGGTGACGCGAAGGAGTTCCCGGCCTCCGCGCCCGCCCCCGCGCCCGCCCCCGCCCCCGCGCCGGCCCCCGCCCCCGCCCCCGCGCCGGCCCCCGCCCGGGAGCCGGTCGCGCCGTCCGTTCCCGTGCCCGCCTAGCCGGGGAAGTCCCCGGACAGCGCGGCGGCCATCCGCAGATGCGGCGCCGCCTCGCCGCTCCGGCCCTGGCGCTCCAGCGTGCGGCCGAGCATCAGCTGCGCGTAGTGCTCGACCGGGCTGCGCTCCAGTACGGAGCGCAGCTCGGTCTCCGCTTTGCCCAGCTGGGCGGAGTGGTAGTACGAGCGGGCGAGCAGCAGACGCGGAGCGAGCTGCTCGGGAACTTCGTCGACCAGGCCGGTGAGGACGCGGGCAGCCTTGTCGTACTCCCTGGCTTCGAAGAAGAGCTGCGCGCGCGCCCAGCGGTCGGCGGTAGTGCCGCGGCTGTAGTGGGCGTCGTTCAGATTCGTCTGCCCGGTCATCGGGACCCTCCTGCTCGGCGGTCGGCCTCCGGAGCGGGGCCGTGCGGCAGCCTCAACCAACCCTGGAAGTTTAATATTCCACTACCTTCACTTGCCGGTGCCCCCGGAAAGCGCCACGCCTGATGGCTTGTTGGCGCCTCGCGCGCGAGGGCGGCAGTGCCTCCCTCGCGGGGATGAATGGCGTCGAAAAACGCTTGACTAAACCTTTAACTGAACTAAACTTGTTTACTAGACAACGTTGTCAAAGAAGTGCAGAGTGTCTGCGAAACGCATATCCCTGCGCTGACGGAAGGGCTGAACGCGATGGTGTACGGAGCACTCGACATCGGCGGGACGAAAATCGCCGGGGCGCTCGTGGACGCGGACGGCCGGCTCGTGGCCCGGGCGCAGCGAGCCACCCCGGCCCGCGAGTCGGCGAACGCGCTGATGGGAGCCGTCAGCGCGGTGCTTGACGACCTGTCGCGGCACGCGCAGTGGGCGGACCTCTCCTGTATGGGGATCGGAAGCGCGGGCCCGGTCGACACCGTCGCCGGGACGGTGAGCCCCGTCAACATCCCCGGCTGGCGCGGCTATCCGCTAGTGGAGAAGGTGCGCTCCCACCCCCGCATGCCCGTCGGCGTGAGACCGGTGCTGGTCGGGGACGCGGTGGCGATGACCGCCGCCGAGCACTGGACGGGCGCCGCCAGGGGCGTCGACAACGCACTCTGCATGGTGGTCTCCACCGGTGTGGGCGGCGGGCTGATCCTCAACGGCAGCCTGCACGCGGGCATCTCCGGGAACGCGGGGCACATCGGGCACATCTCCGTGGACATGAACGGTCCGCTCTGTCCGTGCGGTGCGCGAGGCTGTGTGGAGGGGTTCGCCAGCGGCACCGCGATCGCCGCCCACGCACTGGCCTCGGGCTGGACGCCCCCTCCGGGGGAGGCGCCGACCGCGGCGGCGGTCGAGGTGGCGGCGCGCGGCGGGGACGAGCGCGCCCTGGCGGCCTACGACCGGGCCGGGCGGGCCCTCGCCGCCGGCATCGCCGCGACCATCGCGCTCGTGGAACTCGACGTGGTGGTGATCGGCGGAGGCGTGGCCCAGGCCGGAGAGACGCTCTTCGGGCCGCTGCGCCGCCGCATGGAGGAGTACGCGGTGCTCGATTTCACCCGGAATGTACCGATCGTTCCGGCGGGTCTCGCCCTGGACGCCGGACTGATCGGCGCGGCCGCCGCGGGGGCCGCGGAAGCGGGACTCTCCCGGGCCGGCCGCGCCCGTGTTCCCGTGTCCCGCCCGTAGGTCCGTCCCAGCCGCTTCGACGTCACCTGGAAATCACCTGTCGTGGACCTTCTGACCAACACGATCCAGCCCTATGCGTGGGGTTCCGTCACCGCCCTGCCGCAGCTCATGGGGGCCCGCCCCACCGGCACACCGCAGGCGGAGCTGTGGATGGGCGCCCACCCGGCGGCTCCCTCGCGTGTGGACCGGGTCGGCGGCCCCGTCCCGCTGGACCGCGCCGTCGCCGCCGACCCGGTGAACGAACTGGGCCACTCCGTACTGCGCCGCTTCGGGCCCCGGCTGCCGTTCCTGCTCAAGCTGCTCGCGGCCGACGCCCCTCTCTCCATCCAGGTGCATCCCGACCTGGCACAGGCGGCGGCCGGATACGAAGCCGAGAACGCCCTCGGGATCCCACTGGACTCTCCGCGCCGCAACTACCGGGACAGCCACCACAAGCCCGAGATGATCGTCGCGCTCACCCCGTTCGACGGCCTCTGCGGCTTTCGGCCGCCGGGCCGGTGCGCGGAGCTCCTGGACGCCCTGCGCGTGGACGCCCTCGCCCCCTTCGTCCGGACGCTGCGGACCCGTCCGGACGAAGCGGCGCTGCGCGAGGTGTTCACCGCCTTCCTCGCCCCCGGCCCACACCTTCTCGGCGCCGTCACCGACGCGCTCGTACGGGAGGCGGACCGCGACGGCCCCTACCGTGACGACTTCGAGGCATACGCCGCGATCGCCCGCTCCCACCCCGGCGACCAGGGCCTGCTGCCGGCCCTGATGCTCGCGTACGTCCGGCTCGTGCCCGGTGAGGCGCTGTTCCTCGGCGCGGGGATCCCGCACGCCTACCTCTCCGGCCTGGGCGTGGAGATCATGGCGAGCTCCGACAACGTGCTGCGCTGCGGGCTGACGCCCAAACACATCGACTCCACCGAGTTGCTGAAGGTCGTCCGCTTCGCCGCGCCGCCGACGCGCGTGCTGCGCCCCACGGCCGACGACCGGGGCGGTGAACACGTCTATCCCGCGCCGGTCGACGACTTCCGTCTCTCCCGGCTGCTCCTGCACGCGCGGGACGAGGCGCGGACGCTGGGCGGCGGTGCCCCGCAGATCCTCCTGTGCACCCGGGGCGAGGTCCGTATCGGGGGAGAGGGAGGGGCATTGGTCCTGCGACCGGGCCGTGCTGTCTACGTCCCCGCACGGGAGCGCGTCACCGTGACCGGCGACGGCGCGGTCTTCCGCGCCACCGTGGCGGCGGGAGCGGACGCCCTCGCGGGACCTGCCGGTCCCTCCGTCGAACAAAACCGCGACTGAACTTAACCGGTTCGGTCCGGAGCATTGTGTGAGGAAGGGAGAGCCCATAATCTCTCTCTCGGTCGCCGGACGGATGAGCCAACTGGCTTGATGTTCTCATCCGTTGAGTGAAGGTCCGCGCGATTGAAGTTTCGGTGAGAGCGATTTCCACCTGCCCGACGTGAGTCGCGTTCCGCGATCGGACAGGGGCAGCCGGTCCGGCTTTCACGTCGCTTTGAGAATGAAGCCCCGTGGATCCGGGATCACCACATCCGCCATGAAACGGAAATGCCGCACGCCCGTGACTCCCGGTCCGGCCGCGTGCGCGCACCGAGTTGGGAGCAAGGGATGAGAAGGAAACTGGCCACCGCGGCGGGAGCGCTGCTGGCCATGGCCGCCTCGGTGTTCGCCGCTCCGACCGCCGCACAGGCGGCGGATCCGGCGCCCGGGTTCCACGTCGAGGACGGCCGGCTGCTGGACGCGAACGGCAACGACTTCGTCCTCAGAGGCGTCAACCACGCACACGCCTGGTACCCGGACAGAACCGGTCGGGCGCTGGCCGACATCAAGGCGCTGGGGGCCAACTCCGTGCGCGTCGTCCTCAGCACCGGCGACCGCTGGACGAAGAACGGCACGGCGGACGTCGCGGCCGTCGTCGAGCAGTGCAGGGCGAACCGGCTGGTCTGCGTTCTCGAAGCCCATGACACCACCGGCTACGGGGAACAGGGCGGCGCCGTCTCGCTCTCCCGCGCGGTCGACTACTGGATCGAGGTCCAGGAAGCGGTGAAGGGGCAGGAGAAGTACGTCATCCTGAACCTCGGGAACGAGCCGCACGGCAACTCCGGATACACCGCCTGGACGGCCGACACGTCGAACGCGATCAGCCGCATGCGTACCGCCGGATTCGATCACACACTCATGGCGGACGCGCCGAACTGGGGCCAGGACTGGTCGTTCACCATGCGCGACAACGCCCCCGGTGTCTTCGCCGCGGACCCGCGGAAAAACACCGTCTTCTCGATTCACATGTACGGCGTCTATGACACCGCGGCCGAAGTGCGGGACTACCTGAACCGGTTCGTGTCCCGTGGACTGCCCCTCGTCGTCGGCGAGTTCGGTGACGCGCATTCGGACGGCAACCCGGACGAGGACGCCATCATGGCCACCGCCGAGGAGTTCGGTCTCGGCTACCTGGGGTGGTCCTGGAGCGGCAACGGAGGCGGCGTCGAGTACCTCGACATGGCCACCGGCTTCGACGCGAGCCGGCTGACCGCCTGGGGGAAGCGCCTCTTCGACGGCCCCGACGGCATCAAGCGGACCGCCCGTGAGGCAAGCGTCTTCGGCACCGGCGGCGACACCCAGGCGCCCACCGCGCCCGGCGCCCCGGCCGCGTCCGCGGTGACCTCCAGCGGCGTCCGCCTGTCCTGGGCGGCGGCCACGGACAACACCGCGGTCACCGCCTACGACGTCGTCCGGGTCAACGGCACCCAGGAAACGCAGGTCACCACCACGGCCACCAACAGCGCCACCGTCAGTGGCCTGACGGCCTCCACCGCCTACACCTTCGCCGTCTACGCCCGCGACGCGGCCGGCAACCGCTCGCCGCGCTCCGCCACGGTGAACGTCACCACCGCGAGCGGCCCGTCCGCCGGGAAGTGCGCGGTCACCTACCGCCTCAGCGACTGGGGGAGCGTGTTCAACGCCGACGTGACCGTCCGCAACACCGGCACCCAGGAGATCAAGGGCTGGCAGCTCGACTTCGCCTTCCCCGGCAGCCAGACCCTCAACTCCTCGTGGAACGCGAAGGTGGTCCAGCAGGGGACACGACTGCGCGCGACGAACGAGTCGTGGACCGAGACCATTCCGGCCGGCGGATCGGTGAGCTTCGGCCTGAACGGCTCCTCCACCGGCGCGAACGGCATCCCTGCCGATTTCACCCTCAACGGCGTAACCTGCGCGAAGAGTTGACCACAGCCGCACCCCGCCACGGGGTGTGGGGCGGTCTCCCCCCGGTGCTGTCCCGGCCGGTGGGAGACCGTCGCGCCATGTCAGAACCCACCCGGCACGGCAAGGACGGCGCGAACCGTACCGGCCGGAGAACCCTTGAGGAGTCGGCTCCATGCCGTTCACCGACCTGCCCCCCGACCAACTGGACGCCCTCCGCGAGCAGATACCGGAGCCCAAGGGCTTCGACGCCTTCTGGGACGAAAGCCTGCGGCTGTCCCGCGAGGCCGGAGACGAGCCGCGCCTCACGCCCGTCAAGGACACACTGCTGTCCACCGTCGACGTCTACGACCTGCGGTTCTCCGGCTGGCGCGGTCAGCCCGTCGCCGCCTGGTTCATCCTCCCGTCCGAAGCCGACGGCCCCCTGCCCACCGTGATCACCTACATCGGCTACAGCGGCGGACGGGGCCTGCCGACCGACCACCTCCTCTACGCGTCGGCCGGCTACGCCCACCTCGTCGTCGACAGCCGCGGGCAGGGCCACGACACACCGGACCACGACGAGAGCGACGGCCCCCAGTGGGTCCACGGCTTCATGACCCGCGGCATCCACGACCCGCGCGACCACTACTACCGCCGCCTCATCACCGACTGCGTCCGCGCCGTGGACGCGGCGCGCTGCCTCCCACACGTCGACACGGACCGGATCGTCGTCCAGGGAGCCAGCCAGGGCGGCGGTCTCGCACTCGCGGTCGCCGGCCTGGCCGGCCGGGACATCGCGGCGGCCCTGCCCGACGTGCCGTTCCTCTGCCACTTCAGGCGCGGGGCCGAGACCGCCGCCGAAGGGCCGTACACCGAACTCGTCGACTACCTGCGCCACCACACCAGGGACGACCCCGAGCGGGCCTTCGAGACCCTCGGCCACTTCGACGGCGTCCACTTCGCACGACGGGCCCTGGCCCCGGCGCTCTTCAGCGTGGGGCTGATGGACCCGGTCTGTCCGCCGTCCACCGTGTACGCGGCGTACCACGCCTACGCGGCCGCCAAGGCCATCAAGGTCTGGCCCTTCGCCGACCACGCCGGAGGCCGGGGAGCCACCGCTCCGGAACACCTGCGCCGGCTGCGCGAGCTCGGCCTGGCGCCGACGGCCCGGTAGCGGTCCGGTGGAGAAACGGCTGGGGCCGTGCCCCGGTGAAGGAGGCACGGCCCCGAGCCGTTCCGGCTATCCGCGCGGCGGCGGCCCGGTGGAGCCCCGCGGGGTGAGTGAAGGCGTCGGCACCTGGAGCGAACCCCCCTGGGAACCGGTGATCACACCGAACAGGGTACGGGCGACCTCCTCGCCGAAGTGGTGCACGTCGTGGCTCATGGCCGACAGCGTCGGGTGCGTCAGACGGCACAATTGCGAGTCGTCCCACGCGAGCAGGGACAGGTCGTCCGGTACGGCGAGCCCCATTTCGGCCGCCACCGCGGCGCCCGCGACGGCCATGATGTCGTTGTCGTACACGATCGCCGTCGGTCGGTCGGGCGACAGCAGCAGACTGCGGGTCGCCCGGGCGCCCTCCTCACCGGCGAATCCGGTGGACACCTGACGGTGCCCCTCCAGGCCGAGTTCACGCGCCGTGGACTCGAACGCGGCGGCCCGGATGCCGCTGTGCCCGAGCCCCGCCGGGCCGCCGACGCGCGCGATGCGCCGGTGGCCCAGGGCGGCCAGGTAGCGGACGGCCTCGGCCGCGGCCGTGGCGTCGTCGGTCCAGACCGACGGGAACGATCCCGTCAGGGACGGGTGCCCGACGGCCACCGCCCGAAGCCCGACGGCCTGCAGCGCCGGAACCCGCGGATCGTCCTGGTGGAAGTCCACGAGGATGGCACCGCCGATCATCTTGCTGCGCCACCAGCTCTCGTACAGGGCGATCTCCTCGTCGAGGTCACGCACCAGGCGCAGCAGGAGCGAGCACGACCGCTGCGCCAGGACGCTTTCGATGCCGGAGATGAACTCCATGTAGAAGGGCTCGAGGCCGAGCAGCCGGGCCGGCCGGCAGATCGCCAGACCGACGATGTCGATGCGCTGGCTGGAGAGGCTGCGAGCGGTCTGGTGGGGAGCCCAGCCGAGGTCGCGGGCGGCCTCGAAAATGCGCTCCCGGGTGGTCGATGAGACTCCCGGCCTGTTGTTGAAGGCCATGGAGACCGCGCCCTTGGACACTCCTGCCCGCGCTGCGACGTCGTTGATCGTGACGCGTCCGGAAGACGGTTTCACACCACATCCACACTGAACAGGGCGGCCCGGACGGCATCGGCGTCCACGCCGCCGCAGCCGCTGACCCGGATACGGGCCTCTTCGCCTGGCAGCAGCGTCCGCAGGCCGCAGTCCGCACTCGCCTCGGGGCCGAGACGGTCGGCCTGCAGGAGGAGGTCCCTCACCAAGGTCTGTGCCGTCACCACGACGTCGACTCTATCGCTCTGTCCGGGCACGGGCTCCAGCCGGACGTCGAAACGCGGCTCCGGATATGCGAACTCCTTGTCCGGTACGGGAAAATGGACCGCACGCAGCCCGTCCGCGTCGGCGACCAGGAACTCCTTGGGCGACCGCTCCGCCGGCACCAGGCCCGCCGGGACCGCCAGGCGCACCACCGACCGGGGCTCGGCCACGACGTCGAGGACGGCCTCACCCGCCACGGCACCGTCCGCCTCCAGGCGCCGGAGCGCGACAGCCGTCCGCCACCGGTCGCCCGACTGGTTGACGACGGCGAGCACGAGTCCTCCGGTGTCCGGCTGAAGGGTCAGCAGCCGGTCCGCGTACACCCGGCGCAGCTCGTGGTACAGCGGCTTCAGCCGGCCGTCGCCGTCGATCGCGGCCCAGGAGCTGACCGGCCAGCAGTCGTTCAGCTGCCAGACCACCGTGCCGGCGCAGACCGGCCAGTTCGCCCGCCAGTGCTCGATGCCGGCCGCGACGGCGCGCGCCTGGACGACCTGGGTGAGGTAGTGCCACCGGTCGAAGTCGTTCTCGGGCAGGGCGAAGTGACGCGCCACGCCCCGGTCGAGCTTGCCGTTGCCGTCCTCGGCCTTCTGGTGGTGCAGCATGCCGGGGGAGTCGGGGGCGAGGTCCTCACCGGGCAGGGCCCTGCGCAGGGTCGCCATCGCCGGAGGGGCCTGCCAGCCGAACTCGGCGACGAACCGGGGCACGCTCGCCCGGTACTCCGCGTAGTCCTGCCGGTTCCACACCTCCCAGGAGTGGTGGGTGCCGTGGCGCGTGTCGTTGGGATGGTGGTCCCAGGAGCCGGACCACGGGCTCCCCGCCGTGTAGGGGCGGGTGGGGTCGAGTTCGGCGACGACCCGCGGCAGCAGGCCGAGGTAGTACCCCTCCCCCCACGAGTCGCCCGCCAGGGCCGGCTCCCACTCCCAGTCCCTGAAGCCCCACAGGTTCTCGTTGTTGCCGTTCCAGAGGACCAGGCTCGGGTGCGGCATCAGGCGGACAACGTTGTCACGAGCCTCGGCCTCGACCTCTCCGCGCAGCGGCTGCTCCTCGGGGTAGGCGGCGCAGGCGAAGAGGAAGTCCTGCCAGACCATCAGGCCCAGCTCGTCGCAGACGTCGTAGAAGGCGTCGTCCTCGTAGATGCCGCCGCCCCAGATCCGGACGAGGTCGACGTTGGCCTCGGCGGCCTGCGTCAGGCGGGTCCGGTAGCGCTCGGGGGTGACGCGGCTCGGCAGGACGTCGTCCGGGATCCAGTTGACCCCGCGGGCGAAGATCCGTACGCCGTTGACGACGAACGTGCAGCCGGTCCCGTGCTCGTCGGCGGAGCGGTCCAGCTCGACCGTGCGGAAACCGACCCGGCGGTGCCAGGTGTCGAGGTCGCCGGCCCCGTCGAGCAGGGTCAGGTCGAGGTCGTAGAGGGGCTGTTCGCCGTAGCCGCGGGGCCACCAGAGCCGGGGCTCGGGCACCTCCAGGCCGAGCACGGTCTCCTCGCCGTCGAAGGAGACCTCGGCCCACGCCCCCGCCACGCGGACGCGGGCGGTGAGCCGGCGCCCGGCCCCCCGCTCCGTACGCTCCACCCGCAGGTGCAGCTCCACGCGACCCGTGCCGTCCTCACCGACCGTGACGAGGGGGCGCACCTGCGCGATCCTGGCGGTCGACCAGTGCTCCAGCCGCGCGGGGCGCCACATGCCCGCGGTCACCACGGTGGGGCCCCAGTCCCAGCCGAAGCTGGAGGCCATCTTGCGGATGTACTGGAAGGGCTCGGGTAGACGTTGGGCCGCTCCCCGGTCACGCTCCGGACCGCCGCCGCCTCGTCGTAGGCGGAGGCGAAGCCGACCTCCAGCGCTCCGGTGCGCCCGGTGACGTCGAACCGGTAACCGCGGTGCATGTTGCGCGTCGTACCGAGGACCTCGCCGGCGAGGGTGATCTCCGCAGCGGTGTCCAGCCCGTCGAAAACCAGGTCGGTACGCTCGTGGGCGCTGTCGTGCGACAGGTCCGTGACGTAGGACCACGCCCGCCTGCCGACCCAGGCGATCTCGGCCTCGTTGCGGCCGATGAACGGGTCGGGGATGAGCTGGGCGGCCAGCAGATCGGTGTGGACGCAGCCGGGAACCCGCGCCGGAAGCAGTGCCTCCTCGTGGCGCAGGCTCCAGCCCTCGGTCAGCTGGGTGACGTCCTTCATGGTGCGGCTCCAATCGCCTGGCTCGGGCCAGGTGGATGTACGACGCCGCACAACCTAACCCGGCTCCGACCCCCTGTCCATAAACCGGTAAAGCTCGGTTCAGACACATTGATGTAACGCAGTGTCACCAACTGGCTTATCTCGTCGATGAATCAACCATCTCCGGTAACGATTGGGCATCGTGCCGGAAATCAGAGCTTTACCGGTTCACATCCGACTGACATAGTGCCGACATCCCACCGCGGACCCGAGCCGCAACCCTGAAGGAGCTGGCACATGGGGAAGACGAAGACGCTCACGGGCGCGCTACTGACCGTCGCGATGCTGACCGTGACCGGGTGCGGCGGAGGAGGTGCCGCCTCCAACGAGACGGCGGCCGCCCCCGCGGACCCGAGTGACGTCTCGGGCGAGATCAAGGTCCTGACGCCGCGCACGGACCTCGTCCAGAACGGGGCGATGAAGGCCTACGCCGCCGAGTTCGGCAAGACCTACCCCAAGGTGAAGGTCAAGTTCGAGCCTCTCACCGACTACGAGGGGGAGGTCAGGATCCGGATGAACACCAAGGCGTACGGCGACGTGCTGATGATCCCCGGCGCGGTCGCCAAGGGCGACTACCCGAAGTTCTTCGCCCCCCTGGGAGCCACCTCCGAGCTCGCGGACAAGTACCGCTTCAGCGACAAGACGGACGTCGGGGCAAGGTCTACGGCATCGCCCAGTTCGGCACGGCCAACGGCTTCGTCTACAACAAGGCCGTCTGGAAGAAGGCCGGCGTCACGCGGTGGCCGACCACCCCCGAGCAGTTCACGGCCGCTCTGAAGGCGGTCGGGGACAAGACCGGCGCGGTCCCCTACTACACCAACTTCAAGGACGGCTGGCCGCTCACCGCCTGGAGCAACAGCGTCGGCTCGGTCACCTGTGACGCGAAGGCCAGCGACCGGCTCGCCGGCCCCGTCTCCCCGTGGAAGCAGGGCAGCGAGCTGAACGTCATCGACTCGCTCCTGTACGACATCGTCCACGACGGGCTGGCCGAGAAGGACCCCACCACCACGAACTGGGAAAGCTCCAAGACCCTGATCGCCAAGGGCGAGATCGCGACCATGCAGCTCGGTTCCTGGGCGATTACGCAGATGCGGGACGCCGCGAGGAAGGCGGGCACCGATCCGGACGACATCGGCTTCATGCCCTTCCCCGCGCAAAAGAACGGCGCGTTCTGCGCCACCGTCGTCTCCGACTACCAGCAGGCCGTCAGCATCCACTCCGAGAACAAGGCGGCCGCCCGGCCTGGATCGACTGGTTCACCGAGAAGTCCGGTTACTCGCAGAAGGAGGGCGCGGTCCCCGTGGTGAAGTCGGCCCCCATGCCGAGCACGCTCAAGGATTACGTTGACAACGATGTCAAGCTGGTGGAGCGCTCCGAGGCGGAGACCGAGAAGGTCAACGTGATCGACAACGCCGCCGAGATCGGTCTGGCCAAGCCCGACTACCGCCAGAAGCTGATCGACACGGCGCGCGGCGCCAGAAGGGCAGTCTCCAGGACTTCTTCGCCGACCTGGACGAGAAGTGGAACGAGGCGGCGAAGACCGCCGGCTCCTGACGGACGGCGGAGGCGGGCCCCGGCCGCACGACACCGGCCGGGGCCCCTGTCGTACGGCACCAGTGGACAGAAAGGCCGACATGACCGAAACAACCGACACCGCGCCCGCGCAGTCTCCCGCAGGAGCGGCTCCCGTGGCGCGCAGGACGGGCCGCGGATCCGCGCGGCGGGGCGCGCCCGGCGACCCTCCGGGCCGTTCCTGGCGAAGCAGTCCTCTCCGGCAGATCACGCCGTGGCTGTTCCTGGCGATCCCGCTGGCCCTGCTGATCACGTTCACCTACGTCCCCGTGGCGAACATGGTCTTCTACAGCTTCACCGACTGGGACGGCATCAGCCCGGACCGCAACTTCACGGGCGTCGACAACTACACCCAGATCTTCACCCGGCCGGAACTCTTCCGGGTCTTCTTCGTGAGCGGCTACTATCTCGCCGCGTCCGCCGTCCAGATCGCCGTCGCACTGTACTTCGCGGCCGTACTGAGCTTCGACCTCAGGTTCCGCAACTTCTTCAAGGGGATCCTCTTCTTCCCCTACCTCGTCAACGGCGTCGCCATCGGCTTCGTCTTCCTCTACTTCTTCCAGGACGGCGGCACGCTCGACTCCGTGCTCTCCTGGTTGGGCGCGGACACCGACCACGCCTGGCTCGGCGACCCCACCTCCGCGAACACGTCGCTGGCCGGAGTCTCCGTCTGGCGGTACACCGGGCTGAACTTCGTGCTGTTCCTGGGCGCGATCCAGTCCATCCCCGGAGAGCTGTACGAAGCCGCCGAACTGGACGGCGCCGGCAAGTGGCAGCAGTTCCGGTACATCATCGCCCCGAGCATCAAGCCCGTGCTCAGCCTCAGTGTCATCCTGGCGATCTCCGGCTCCCTCGCCGTGTTCGAGATCCCGTACATCATGACGGGCGGCGCGACCGGTACCTCGACCTTCGTCATCCAGACGGTCAAGCTCGCCTTCCAGTTCAACAAGACCGGCCTGGCCTCGGCGGCCGCGGTCGTGCTGCTCCTGATCATTCTCCTGATCACCTGGATCCAGCGCCGTCTCGTGCCCGATGAGAAGGTGGACCTCGTATGACCACGGCCCTGCCCGCCCGACGCAGCGGACGCCGCCGGCTCGGACCGGCCCTGACCTACCTGTCACTGATCGTCGCGTGCCTGGCGGTCCTCCTGCCGCTCGCCGTCGTCTTCCTGACGTCGCTCAAGACGTCGGAGGAAGCCACCGACGGGGGCGCGCTCTCGCTGCCGGGCAACTGGCTCAACTTCAGCAACTACGCCACCGCGTTCACCGACGGCAAAATGCTCACCGCCTTCGGCAACACGGCCTTCATCCTGTTCTTCTCCATAGGCGGGACCGTCGTCATCGGCTCGATGACCGCCTACGCGATCGACCGGTTCGACTTCCGCGCCAAGAAGCTCGTCATGGCGCTGTTCCTCGTCGCCACGCTCGTACCGGGTGTCACCACGCAGGTCGCGACCTTCCAGGTCGTCAACGGCTTCGGCCTGTTCGACACCCGCTGGGCCCCGATCCTGCTGTACATGGGCACGGACATCGTCTCGATCTACATCTTCCTGCAGTTCATCCGGTCCATCCCGACGTCCCTGGACGAAGCCGCGCGCCTGGACGGGGCGAACGCCTTCACCATCTACCGGAAGATCATTTTCCCGCTCCTGAAACCGGCTGTGGCGACGGTCGTGATCATCAAGGGAATCACCGTCTACAACGACTTCTACATTCCCTTCCTCTACATGCCGTCCGAGGAGCTCGGCACCATCTCCACCGCCCTGTTCCGCTTCAAGGGGCCTTTCGGGGCGCACTGGGAGAACATCTCGGCAGGCGCCATCCTCGTGATCGTCCCCACCCTGATCGTCTTCCTCTGCCTCCAGCGCTGGATCTACAACGGTTTCGCGCAGGGCGCCACGAAGTGATCCCGGCCGCGTGCGGCGCGAAGGGGCGGCCTTCGCGCCGCAGCGCGGCGGCAGCGCGGACCCTCCGGCAGCGGGGACCTTCCGGCCGGGCGGAACGGGACCCCGGCCGCGCAGGCCGTCCGTACGCGGAACGGCCGGCGACGGCGTCGCTCCGGAGGGGCTCGCGAGCGGGCCGGGGACCGGGGGCCGCGTCGAGGACCGCTCCGCCGCTTCCGCCCCGGCTGCGAGCTGCGGGGCCTGCGCCCGAAAAGTAACTTGATGCTAAAAATGGTGCATGACTGGACGTCTCGGAGGCGCGTCGCGGCCAGGTGTGCGTTCCCTGCTGGAGGTGCGCAGCGCCGCGGGTCAGGTGCTCCTCCTCCAGATCATGGTCGCCGTACTGCTGATCGCGGCCGCGGTGGTCGCGCTCGCGTTCCAGACGCGCCAGGACAGCGAGCGGGACGCCCGGAACCGGTCCCTCGCCGCCGCGGAGTCCTTCGCGGAGGCCCCGGGCACCGTGGAGGCGTTGCGGTCCCGTGATCCGGCCGCCGCGCTGCGGACCCACACGGACGCGGCCCAGCGGGGATCGGGTGTGGACTTCATGGCGGTGACGGCGCCGGACGGCACCCGGTACACCGACACCGATCCGGCGCTGGTCGGCGAGCGCACCGAGGGCGTGGAACGCGCCACTGCCGGAACGGCCTTCACGGAGGTCTTCAAGGGTGCCCCGAACGACGCGGCCCGGGCCGTCGTCCCCGTCACCGACGTCGACGGCTCCGTCGTCGGCCTGGTCACCGCGGGCGTCACGGTCGAGAACGTCGGGGACGCGGTGAACCGCCACCTGCCGGCGCTCCTCGCCTCCGCCGTCGGGGTGTTCGCCCTGGCCGCAGGCAGCGCCGTACTCGTGAGCAGGAGGCTGCGACGGCAGACGCACGGCCTCGGCCCCGCCGAGATGACTCGGATGTACGAGCACCACGACGCGGTTCTGCACGCCGTCCGGGAGGGCGTGCTCATCATCGGGGATGACGGCCGGCTGACGCTGGTGAACGACGAGGCGCGCAGGCTCCTGGAGCTGCCCGCCGGCGCGGAGGGACGGCACGTCACCGACCTGGGCCTCGATGCCCCCATCACCGGGCTGCTGGTCTCGGGCCGCACGGTGACCGACGAGATCCACCTGGCCGGTGACCGGCTGCTGGCCGTCAACACACGGCCCACCGCCCCGTACGGGGGTCCCCCCGGCACTGCCGCGACGCTCCGGGACACCACCGAGCTGAGGGCGCTGTCCGGCGCGGCCGAGGTCGCCCGGGAGCGCCTGAAGCTGCTGTACGAGGCCGGAGTGCGGATCGGGACCACGCTGGACGTGGTGCGTACCGCCGAGGAGCTCTCGGAGGTGGCGGTTCCCCGGTTCGCGGACTTCGTCACGGTGGAGCTGCTGGATCCCGTACTGCGCGGCGAGGAGCCCACCGGTGCGCACACCGAAATGCGCCGCGCGGCCGTGAACGGTGTCGGCGAGGACCGCCCCTTCCAGCCGGTGGGCGACCTGGTCAGGTTCGTCGTCCCCACCACGCCGATGGCGGCGGCTCTGGCGAGCGGCCATGCGGTGCTCGAAGCCGACCTGAGGGTTGCCCACGGCTGGCGGGCCCAGGACCCCGTGGGAGCCGGCAACGCCCTCGCCTACGGCATCCACTCCCTGGTGTCGGTGCCGTTGCGGGCACGTGGCGTCGTCCTGGGCATGGTCAATTTCTGGCGCTCGCAGTCCACCGGGTGTTTCGAGGAGGAGGATCTGGCGTTCGCGGAGGAGCTCGCCGCCCGCGCCGCGGTCGCCATCGACAACGCCCGCCGCTTCACCCGCGAACACGCCATGGCCGTAACCCTCCAGCGCAGTCTGCTGCCCCGCGTCCTGCCCGAGCAGGACGCCCTGGAGGTCGCGTACCGCTACCTGCCCGCGCAGGCCGGGGTGGGCGGCGACTGGTTCGACGCCATCCCGCTGCCGGGGGCGCGGGTCGCCCTGGTCGTCGGCGACGTCGTCGGGCACGGCCTGCACGCCGCCGCCACCATGGGCCGACTGCGCACCGCGGTCCACAACTTCTCCGCACTCGACCTGTCGCCGGACGAACTGCTGGGCCACCTGGACGAGCTGGTCTCCCGCATCGACGAGGAAGAGGGGGACGGCGAAGGCGACAGCATCACGGGAGCCACCTGCCTGTACGCCATCTACGATCCGGTCTCCGGCCTGTGCACCATGGCCACGGCGGGGCATTTCGCCCCCGGGCTGGTCCGTCCCGACGGCACGGTGGACTTTCTCGACGTGCCGGTCTTTCCGCCCCTGGGCCTCCACGGTCTGCCTTTCGAGACCTCCGAAGTGCGGCTGCCCGAGGGCAGCCGGCTCGTCCTCTACACCGACGGCCTCATCGAACACCGCGAGCGGGACATCGACACCGGCCTGCGCCTCCTGCGCCAGACCCTGGCCGACCACGCGGACGCGACGCCGGAGGAGACCTGCCAGGCCGTGTTCAGCGCGATGCTGCCCCCGCACCGCCGGGACGACATCGCGCTGCTGGTGGCCCGCACCCGTCTGCTGGACCCGGCGCGGGTCGCGGACTGGGACGTCCCTCCCGACCCCGCGGCCGTCGCCCCCGTCCGCGCCGCGTGCGGCCGCCAGCTGGAGACATGGGGGCTCGGGGAGATCGGGTTCACGACCGAGCTCATGCTGAGCGAGCTGATCACCAACGCGATCCGTTACGGTTCCGCGCCGATCCACGTACGGCTGATGTACGAGCGCGGTCTGATCTGCGAAGTGTCCGACGGCAGCAGCACCGCCCCGCACCTACGGCGTGCGGCCACGACGGACGAGGGCGGACGCGGCCTGTTCCTCGTCTCCCAGTTCGCGGGCCGGTGGGGAACGAGATACACGCCGACCGGCAAGGTCATGTGGACCGAGCAGCCTCTGACCGACGGCCGGCAGTCCGCACCGGAGCCGGATCTGGACGACCTGTCCTGGCTGCCCGACGACCCGTTGTGACGGACACCGGGACGGACCGTGCCCCGTGCGGGAGGCGGAAGGGGGGACGGCATACTTGCCGACCGGGCGCGATCACTTCCGACATGCTAGGAGCAGCAATGGCCGACCGGATCGCCACCGAGAAGACGACCTTCAAGACGGTCTTCGAGGTGGGTCCGTCTTCCATGGGCCGGGCACGGAGCGTCGAGGCCGGGTTCCAGTACGCGATCGCCCCGGCGACCGTGGACTTCGACTTCGGTGAGATCAGCCGGGCGGCGAGCGGTATCCCCGACTGCTCGACCGTGAAGATCATCCGGGGCTGGGGCCTGCAGGAGACCGCTCCCGTCAGCGTCATGGTCCTCTCCCTCAAGGAGGCCGTACGCCAGGCCCTTCCGTTCCCGTCCGCCAACTCCGCGTTCTGGGACAAGGCCGAGCGGGCCCTCACCGGAGCCTTCGTGGACCTGGGCCGGCAAGAGGGCACGCACCTCTCCTTCCATCGGGAGGAGGCGGACCGTACGAGCTACTACTACAACCTGCTGTTCGCCCTCCAGGACGAGGAGACGGGGGACGCGCTCCACACCATCGCCTTCTGCGTCGACGTGACGGTCGCGCTGGGCCCGGAGCAGGCCCGGTCCCTGACCGTCGGGGACACCGCGCGGTACACCATCCGCCTCAACGCGATCACCGTACGGCAGGAGTTGCCGTCCGCGGCCTGATCACCGGACCGCTGGGCCTTGCCCCCTGCAGGGGGCAAGGCCCAGCGGCGGCGACAGAGCACTCCTCCGAGGGCGCGGTGGGTCGGCGGTCAGTGGTCAGTGGTCAGGTGATTCGGGGGCGGTCGGCCTAATGCCGTGAATGCGGGGTAACCGGCGCGATGGGGGCCCGATCGGGCGGCCCGCGAGGCCGTCCCCCGTGAGAAGGAAAGGGAGCGTTCATGACTGCTCAGTACCGCACGGCGCCGACCGCCCGGACCCCTGTGCAGCAGGCCGCGCTGCTGGTGGGCGCGGTCTTCCTGCTGGTGGGCATCCTCGGCTTCATCCCCGGGATCACCACCGACTACGACACGATGAAGTTCGCCGAGCACCACTCCGAGGCCAAGCTCCTGGGCGTGTTCCAGGTGTCGATCCTGCACAACATCGTGCACCTGCTGTTCGGCGTGGCCGGTCTGGCCATGGCCCGCGCCGCGTCCACCGCCCGCACGTTCCTCATCGGCGGCGGTGCCGTCTACCTGGTGCTGTGGCTGTACGGCCTGTTCATCGACCACGACAGCGCCGCCAACTTCGTCCCCCTCAACACGGCGGACAACTGGCTGCACTTCGCCCTGGGCCTGGGCATGATCGCTCTCGGCGTCCTGCTCACCCGCCGCACACACACCGGCGCCACGCGTTAGGACGGTCGCATGTCTCTCTCCATCGCTCAGCAAAGCGTCGAGCAGCTCGGCGGCCAGGCCAGCATCCTGGCGCGACAGCGCCGTGACCACGCCGAACTCGACCGCCTCATGAACCTCTACACCTCCGGCGGCCGGCCACGGGAGGAGCGGCAGCAGACACTGAAGGACATCATCCAGCTGACCTTCAGCCACGCCTTCGCCGAGGAGACCGTGCTGTGGCCCGCCCTGCGGCGGCTCGCACCCGACGGCGAGGAGCTGACCTCAAGGGTCGAGAAGGAACACCAGGAGATCAACGACCTCGTGGCCGACATCGAGCGCACGGACCCGGACGATGCCCGCCACGACCACTTGACCGGCCGGGTCTTCGCCCTGATCCAGCAGGACATCCGGGACGAGGAGGACCTGCTCCTGCCGCGACTGCAGGAGGCCCTGGGCCACGACCCCGCGCGCCTGCGCCGCCTGGGCTCGGCCTGGGAGACCGTCCGCCGCACCGCTCCCACCCACCCGCATCCGGCGGTGCCGCGCCGGCCGCCCGGCAACGCCCTGGCCGGGGTCCCCCTGAGCGCGTTCGACCGCGCCCGCGACCTGCTGCCCGCCGGTACCCGGGCGTTCCGCGGCCGGAGGGCCGCAGCGGCGATCGCGGCACTTCTCGCCGTGTGGCTCGTGGGCGTGTCGGTACGGCGGAAGCGCTGATACGCGGCGGCGCCGACGCGTCGCGGCCGGAGCCGCCGTCCCGGCGGCTCCGGCCGTGCCTCCCGGCGTCCGCCAAGCCCACCGGCGGGAAGCCGCGGGCCATGCCGCATCAGTGGCATGGCCCGAGAGGGAACTACTTCTCCTCGAAGTCGTCCCGGCTCACACCCGCCTCTTCCAGGGCCTCCTGAATCGTGCGGCCGGTACCGCCCTCCGACTCCGGTCCGGCCTTGCTGGTGTCCTTGACGACTTCGTCGGTCGACTCCGTCTTCGGCCGGTTCTCCTCGGGCACAGTCATGGGCCATTTCCTCTCTGGGCGTCAGGTTGCCGCAGCGGGCCGTGCGGCCGGTCACGCTTCTGTCCCCGGCTCCCTCACGACAAGAAGCCGACACCGCGGCACACCAGCCGCTTTTCCTCATATATGCCGCCTAAACCCGATCTGCGGCGTAGCTCGGCCGAGCGGATGACTCACGGTTTCGCTCCCGGCGCCACGGGCACTGGGCATCCATGCGCTCCTACCGCCGCCCCCTCGCCGACCGCACCGCACTGCTGCTGCTGAAGGGATACGCCTGGCTTCCGGACCGGATGCGGCGTGCCGCGGGCCCCGTCGTCCGCGCCCGCGTGCTCGGGCGGCACGCGGTGGCTCTGCGCGGTCCGGAGGCGGTGCGGTTCTTCTACGACGAACACCACGTACACCGCCACCAGGCCATCCCGGAGCCGGTGCTCAGCACCCTCTTCGGCCATGGGGCGGTCCACACGCTGGACGGTGAGGCGCACCGCGTCCGCAAGGCGATGTTCCTGTCGCTCCTCACGCCCCCCGCCCGTGTCGCCGACCTGGCCGAACAGGTCACCGCGGTGTGGGACGAGGCGGTGGCGTCCTGGAGCGACCGGCCGAACGTGGTGCTGTTCGACGAGGCGGCGAAAGTCCTCACCGCCGGGGTGTGCCGCTGGGCCGGCGTACCGCTGGACGGGCCGGGGGCGGAGCCCGTGGCCCGGGACCTGGTGGCGATGGTCGACGGCTTCGCCACCCCGGGACCGCGCCACTGGCGTGCCCGCAGCGCCCGCGGCCGGTGCGAGACCTGGCTGGCGGGCCTGGTGGACGACGTGCGCACCGGCGCCGCCACCGTTCCCGAGGGCTCGGTCGTCGACGCGGTGGCGCAGCACCGCGATGCCGACGGCCGGCTCCTCGACGCGCGTACGGCCGCGGTGGAGTTGCTCAACGTCGTCCGGCCCACCGCGGCGGTCGCCTGGTTCGTCGCCTTCGCCGCGCACGCCCTGCACCGCTGGCCCGACAACCGGAAACGGCTGCAGGCCGACGACGCGGCCTTCGCGGCGGCGTTCGTCCACGAAGTGCGCCGCTTCTACCCCTTCGCGCCGTTCACGGGGGGCCGGGCGGCCGCCGACCTGACCTGGCGGGGCGAAACCGTCCCCGCCGGAGGGCTCGTCCTGCTCGACCTGTACGGGCAGAACCACGACCCCCAACTGTGGGGCGACCCGTACACCTTCCGCCCCGAACGCTTCCTGGAACGCCCCGTGGAACGCGACGAACTGATCCCCCAGGGCGGCGGCGACCCGTCGACCGGGCACAGGTGCCCCGGTGAGGGCGTTACGATCGCCCTGCTGGAAGCCCTCAGCGTCCGGCTGGCCCGCCTGGAGTACGACGTACCGCCCCAGGACCTGACCATTCCCCTGCGCCGCGTCCCGACCCGCCCGCGCAGCGGCTTCCGCATCACCGCGGTACGCCGCGCCGATATGTGACACCGGCCCGCACCGGCGGCGACCGGCGCACGGACGCGGCGGACGGCACGCCCGTACCCCGGGCTCCGGAGCGGCCGGTGCCCCTCGGCCCCCGGAGTCCGCCCCTTGCCGGTTCCCCGCGAGCGGGATCGGGTTTTGAGGCGGTGTGCGAGGTCGAGCAGGTCCGGCGGACGCGGCACCCGTCCGCCGGATCCCGGCAGGGGGACGTGCGGACGCCCGGCCCGGCGGGTGGGAATCGCGTCCAGCCCGCAGTACGCGCCGGCGAGGCCGCCGGTGACCGCGGCGACGGTGTCCGTGCCACCGCCGGGGCCGGTCGCGGCGCGTACCGCGTCCTCGTAACCGGCCGTCGTGCGCGGGGCCCGGACGGTGGAGCCCGGGCGCGGCCGGACGGCTCCGTTGAATGCGGTGGCCCGGTCGGGGTGCCGGCCGGGGCACCGGCCAGGGGCGAGGACGATGGCGTATCGCTGACGGTGGTCCGGGCGGACGCGGCCCGTTGTCCACTGCCGGGCCGACGGCAGCCGTACGGAACGGTTCGTGAGGCGCCGGAAGCCGTGTGCGGGCGGGGCCGTCGGTCTCGTGCGTGCGGGGGGGAAGGCTGCGGAGCGCGGCCTCCGGGAACTCAAGCGGGCGCACCACCACGCGGTGGGCGTAATGTCCTTATACGGTGTTATTTTTCGCATGTTGAAAGGGCGGACTCATGAGGCATGAGGCTGCGCGGCATGCCCGCAGGAGCCGTGATCGCGTGTGGCCGGGCAGCCGAACAGGGGAAACAGGGGAGTAGGACATGGCTTCGCCGGAGGAGGAGGCCGGGGCGCCGGAAGTGCTGGACCGACTGCTCTCCCGGGCGCTGCGCGAGACCGGGGCGTACGGCGGCGGGGTCTACGTGCGGTCGGCGGACGGCCAGGTGCTCTCCGCCGCTGTGCTCGCCGGAGTGCCGTCCAACCTGGCGATGCCCTGGGCCAGGATCGGGATATCGGCCTCGGGCCCACTGGCCGAAGCGGTGCGGGAAGGCCGGCTGGTGTGGGTCGGGGCCGAGGGGGAGCTGGCCCGCCGCTACCCCCGCCTCGGCCTCGCGCTGCCGTACTCGTTCGCCCTCGCGGCCGCTCCGGCACTCAGCGCGCAGCAGATCTGGGGCGGACTGCTGCTGCTGTGGCCGGGATCCCACCCTCCGGTGATCGAGCGGGAGCGGCAACGGGCGATCCAGAGGGCCTGCGGATATGTCGGCGCGGCTCTGCGCCGCGCCGCCGAAAGCGGCCGTCCGGTCCTGCCGGGGACCGAGCCGCGGATCATGCCGGTGCCGCGGCGGCGAACGGTCACCCAGGCCGAGGCGACGGCGGCGGTGGATTTCGCCGAGCGGCTCCCGGAGGGCGGCTGCGCGCTCGATCTCGACGGCAGGATCACGTTCATCACCCCTGTCGGCGCGGCGCTGGTCGGCAGTGACGTCCTGACCCTGCTGGGGGCACGCCCCTGGGAGACCCTGCCATGGCTGGACGACCCCGTGTTCGAGGACCGCTACCGATCGGCGGTGATGAGCCGTCATCCCACGTCCTTCACCGTCCGGCGTCCGGACGGCCTGTGGCTGTCCTTCGAGCTCTACCCCGACGCCCGGGGCATCAGCGTCCGTATCGCCCGCTCCGGTGTCGCCGCGGGCGCGCAGGTTCCCACGCCGGCACCGACCGCGACCCCGCGGACGGAGACGGGGCCGACCCGCGCGGGGGTGCTGTACCAACTGGCCCATCTCGCCGCCGCGCTGACCGAGGCGCTCAGCGTGCCCGATGTGATCCGGCTGGTGGTCGGCCAGATCGCACCCAGCTTCGGTGCCCAGGCCGTCGTACTGCTCGCCGCACAGGCGGGAAGGCTCCGCGTACGCGGTCATCACGGCTACAGCTCGCAGGAGGTGGCGCATTTCGACGGAGCGCCGCTGACGCCGGACAGCCCCGGCGGACGCGTGGTGGCGACGGGTGAGCCGGCCTTCTTCGCCTCCCGCCGCGAACTCGGCGACGCCTTTCCCGGCTCCATGGCCGACGACGGCAACAACGCCTGGGCCTTTCTGCCCCTCCTCGCCTCGGGGCGCCCGATCGGCTGCTGCGTACTGGCCTACGCGCGTCCTCACGTCTTCGGGCACGACGAACGCGCCCTGCTGACGGCGTTCGGCGGGCTGGCCGCCCAGGCGCTGGACCGCGCCCATCTGTACGACACCAAGAGCGGACTCGCCCGCAGCCTGCAGGCGAGCCTGCTGCCCCAGACACTGCCGGTGTTCCCCGGCCTGCAGGCGGCGGCCCGTTACCTGCCCGCCACCCGCGGCATGGACGTCGGGGGAGACTTCTACGACCTGATCCGCCTCGACGACACCACGGCCGCCGCGGTCATCGGAGACGTCCAGGGGCACAGCGTCACCGCCGCCGCCCTGATGGGACAGGTCCGTACCGCCGTGCGGGCCCACGCCATCGCCGGTGCGTCCCCCGACGACGTTCTCGCGCGGACCAACCGCCTTCTCACCGACCTGAACCCGGGGCTGTTCACCAGTTGCCTGTACGTCCAGCTCGACCTCGCCCGTCGGCGTGCGTGCCTCGCGACCGCGGGCCATCCGCTGCCGCTCCTGCGCCACCCGGGAGGGCGCATCGAAAGCCCCGCCCTGCCGCCCGGGCTCCTCCTGGGCATCGATTCCGCGGCGGACTACCAGGCGGTCGATGTCGCCCTGCCGCCCGGCGCCGTCCTGGCCCTGTTCACCGACGGTCTGGTCGAGACACCGGGCACCGACATCGAGGACGCGACCGCGGACCTCGCCGAAGTCCTCAGTGCCGGTGACCACGACCTCGAAGCCCTCGCCGACGGCCTCGTGCGGCACGCACGGCCGTCGGGCGACCGCAGGGACGACACGGCCCTGTTCCTTCTGCGTCCGGCCCCGCCGTGACGGCAGGGCCCAACGGGCCCACCCCACGCCACCGGCCCACCACATGGGCGGATGAGTCCTGTGGGGCATATGTGGTACTGCGCGGGGAACCCGCAGACCAGGGTGGCCCATCGGTACCGCGACAGCGCAGCGCGGCAGTGGGTCCGACGGAACTGTCTGTGAGGAGAGACCGTGAGCGTCACTGCAGGGGCGGAGGAACTCGACACCGCCGAACCGAAGAGGGGGATCCTGCTGCCGGGAGTCCCTGCGGCCGGCCGGCCGACGGCCGTCACCGCGGATTCGCGGCACCCGGCCGGCAACCGCGGCGGTGCCGTATGTGCGGACTGAGCGGAGAGATCAGGTTCGACGGCGGGCGGCCCGACGTCGCCGCGGTCGAGCGCATGACCGACCGGCTGGCGGCGCGCGGTCCCGACGGGCGGGGGATGTGGTCGCAGGGCGCGGTGGCCCTGGGGCACCGCCGACTGAAGATCATCGACCTGTCCGAGCGCGGGTCCCAGCCCATGACCGACACGCAGAGCGGGCTCACCGGCGTCTTCAACGGCTGCATCTACAACTACCAGGAACTCCGGAAGGAACTGGAGGGCCTCGGGCACCGTTTCTTCTCCACCTCGGACACCGAAGTGCTGCTCAAGGCCTACCGGCAGTGGGGCACCGACTGCGTCGAGCACCTCTTCGGAATGTTCGCTTTCGCCATCGCCGAGCACGACACCGGCCGCCTGGTGCTGGCCCGCGACCGCCTGGGCATCAAGCCGCTGTACCTGACCGAGGGGGCGGACCGCCTGCGATTCGCCTCGTCCCTGCCGGCGCTGCTCGCGGGCGGCGCGGTGGACACCTCCCTCGACCCGGTGGCGGTGCACCAGTACCTGAGCTGGCACGCCACGGTGGCCGCGCCGCGGACCGTGCTCGCCGGCGTGCGCAAGCTCCCCCCGGCCACCGTGCGGGTCGTGGAGCGGGACGGCCGGTACCGGCAGCACTGCTACTGGCAGCCGTCGTACACCCGCAGGTCCGCGTACGCCGGCATGGACGCGGCCGACTGGCGGGACGCGGTGCTTGACGCGCTCCGCACGGCCGTGCGCCGCCGGATGGTCGCGGACGTGCCGGTGGGCGTACTGCTGTCGGGCGGCCTGGACTCGAGCCTGATCGTGGCCCTGCTGGCCGAAGAGGGGCAGACCGGCCTGTCGACCTTCAGCGTGGGATTCGAGTCGGAGAACGGTGAGGAGGGCGACGAGTTCAGCTACTCGGACCTCGTGGCGAAGCGGTTCGCCACGGACCACCACCAGCTCATGATCCCCTCCGACCGGGTGTCGAACGGGCTGGACGGAGCGATAGAGGCCATGAGCGAGCCCATGGTCAGCCACGACACGGTCGCCTTCCACATGCTGTCGGAGCAGGTCGCCAAAGAACTCAGCGTCGTCCAGAGCGGACAGGGCGCGGACGAGGTCTTCGCCGGCTACCACTGGTATCCGGCGCTGGCCGCCGTCGGGCGCGAGCAGGAGCCCGGGACGTACGCCGACGTGTACTTCGACCGGCCGCACGCCGACCTGGCCCGGATGCTCCAGCCGCACATGCTGGTGGACCACGACGCCTCCGGCGGCTTCGTCCGGACCCACATGGCGGTCGACGGCGCCGAGACCGCACTCGACGCGGCGCTCCGGCTGGACGTCCACGTCATGATGGTCGACGACCCGGTCAAGCGTGTGGACAACATGACCATGGACTGGGGCCTGGAGGCCCGGGTGCCGTTCCTCGACCACGAACTGGTCGAACTGGCCGCCGCGTGCCCGCCGGAGCTGAAGCTCGCGCAGGGGGGCAAGGGAGTGCTGAAGGACGCCGGCCGTCAGGTGCTGCCCCGCGAAGTCGTCGACCGCCCCAAGGGGTACTTCCCGGTCCCGGCGATCCGGCACATGGCCGGGCCGGTACTCGAACGTGTGCGTGAAGCCCTGTCCGCTCCCGAAGCCCGGCAGAGAGGCGTCTTCCGCGAGTCGTACGTCGCCGAACTTCTGGCAGCGCCCGACGAGCACCGGACCAAGCGCGGAGCCAACGCCCTGTGGCAGGTAGCTTTGCTGGAGATATGGCTGCAGACGCACGGAATCAGGTGATCGGCGAGCGGCGGCTGCGGGAACCGGAGAAGGCCCCACCTTCGTCCGCCCCCTTCGCGACCACGTTCCCGGGCACGCCGGGCCGGTTTTCGCCGGGCCGCGCTCCGGCCGCCGCTCCGGCCCCCGCTGCGGTGCCCCTGCCGGACGCACCGGGCACCCGGGACACCCCGACACCCCTGGCGGTCCACGGCTGCTGGTATCCGTCGGTGGACCCGACGGGCGGGCAGGTGGCCTTCATCTGCGACCGGACCGGTGTACCGCAGCTGTGGGCCGCGGCCGCCGACGGCAGCGCCGCCCACCTCCTGGACGCCGATCCGGACCCGGTCACGGAGGTCTCCTGGTCACCCGACGGTCACTGGATCGCGTACACCACCGCTCCGGGAGGCGGTGAGCACACCCGGGTGCTGTGCGTACGCCCCGACGGCACCGGCCGCCGGGTGCTCGCCGGCGCCGAGCAGGGCCAGTTCGCCCAGCTGGGCTGCTGGGCACGCGACGGCTCGGCTCTGGCCGTCACCGTCGCCGAACCGGCCGCCGTGGACGCGGTGGCCGCCGTGGCCGCGGAGCCCGGCACGGCCGGTCACACACACGGCGAATTCCGCGCCGACGCGCAGCTCGCGGCACTGCCCGCGGGCTGGGCCGACCGGGACGGCCAAGCCACCCTGCTCGGCGGTGGGAATCGGGACCACGCGGGGCCCGGTCCGCATCCGGGGACGGCCGAGCCGGCCGTCGGGCACCCTGCGGGCGGCGAGGTGACGAGCGGCGGGCTGGCCGCGTACCTCGTCGATCCCTTGGGAGTGGGCTCGCCCGTCCTGCTGGCCACCGAGGCCGGCGCCGCCACCCTGCGGGTGTGCGACATCAGCGCCGACGGCCGTCTCGCGCTCCTGCGCCGTGGCCCACGAGGACGGCGTGAGGCGATGGTGGTGCGCACCACCGACGCGCGGACGACGTGCGTGGTACCGGTGGCCGACGGCGATCCGTGGATCGGGCGGTTCTCGCCCGACCGGCGCACCCTGTGGCTGCGCAGCGACGCCGACCGCGAGTTCCCGGCCCTCATGACCGTCATGCTGGGAGCCGGGGGCGAGCGTCTCGGCCTCGGTGTGGTGGCCGAGCGGGACGCCGCGGGCCTTGAGCTGCTGACCGTCTCCGACGACGGAGGGTCGGCCGTCCTCGCCTGGAACGTGCACGGCGCGAGCGAGCTGGAAGTGATCACCCTCCCCGCCGCGGGGCAGGGCAGCGACGCGTCCCCGCCGCAGGCCGTCGCCGTACCGCTGCCGCACGAGGTGGTGACGCGCATCTCCTCCAGCGGGCCGAGCGGCATGTTTCTCGCCCTCTCCGGCTCCCAGCGCCGGCCGGGGGTGTGGCGGCTTCCCGACGGCGCGTCCCCTGTGCGCACGGGCTGGTCGGCGCGTGACGAGGACGCCGTACCACCGGGCCGCCCGCCGGTGCGTCCCCGGCCGGTGCGCCTGCGCGCCCGCGACGGCCTGCCGCTCGGCGGCTGGTACTACCGGGCGGCGGACCGCGACACCGGCGGGCCGGCACCCTGCGTGATCCACCTGCACGGCGGGCCGGAGGAGCAGGAGCGGCCGGTCTTCAATCCGCTCTACCACGAGCTGCTCGGCCGCGGGCTGGACGTCTTCGCGCCCGATGTCCGGGGTTCGTCGGGCTGGGGCCGCTCCTTCGTGGACGCGGACCTGGGCACCGGGCGGTTCGCGGCGATCGACGACGTCGCCGACTGCGCCGCGCACATCGTCGCGGTCGGCCTTGCCGATCCCACACGGCTGGCCGTGATGGGACGTTCGTACGGCGGCTACCTGGTGCTCGCGTCCCTGGTGTGGCACCCGGACCTGTTCCGTACCGGCGTCGCTGTCTGCGGCATGTCGGACTTCGCGACCTTCTTCGCCGGGACCGAGCCGTGGATCGCGGAGTCGGCCGCTGCCAAGTACGGCCATCCCGAACACGACCGGGAACTCCTGCACGCACTGTCCCCCATGAGCCGCATCGACGCGCTGCGGGTTCCGCTGCTGGCGGTCCACGGTGAGCACGACACGAACGTCCCGCCCGGTGAGTCGGAGCAGGTGGTACGAGCGGCACGCGAGCACGGCGTCCCCTCGGAACTGCTGCTGTTGAGGAACGAGGGGCACGATTTCCTGCGGGCGGACAACCGACGGCTGTTCCGCCGCGCCGCCGCCGACTGGATGGAACGCCACCTCAACGGCTGAGCGGTTCAGGCCCGGCCGGAGCGCCGCCGAACTCCACCCGGTGGCGTACTTTCACGTACCGTGCCGGGCTGGTCTGGGCTGGTCTGGGAGACCCCTGTGGAGCACGCGCCGTGGCCGCTGCGCACCGGCACGGTCGAGGATCTGGCGCAGTCGCTGACGACGGCGGTGGGCCTGCCCGCGCCCTCCCGCGCCCCGCTGGCGCACTTCTCACCGGGGTGCGGCGGGTGCGCATCGGGCCCGCGCGGCCGCGGTGGCCCGGCACCGGCCCCGCCCGCGCGGCCCCGCGGGCCCGACCGCCCAAAAGGCGCGGCCGGTCACGGCCCGGCCGCTCCCGCGCGGCGTGGCCGGTCACGGCATGGTGCCCTGGGCGGTCACCAGGTCGGTCAGCGCCCGAAAGCCCCCTTCGGCGAGTGCGCGGCGCTGCTGGTCGGCGGGGGTGCCCTGCCGCAGCAGGCGATGGACCAGGGAGCCGACCTCCCGGGCGTCTCCGGCCTCCTCCAGAGCGGGGGCGATGTGCTCCATCAGCAGGTGCACCACGTCGCCCGCGCTGCGCAGGGTGCCGTCGGGGGCGACCAGGGACGCGCTGATGCCGTGCCGGGCGGCGTGCCAGTTCGCGCCGTGCAGCAGCTCCGGCGCGCACCGGGGCACCGGCGCACCGGCCTTCTCGTCACGGATCGCGGTCGCCACCAGCCCACGGACGATCCCGGCGAACATCACCGCGTCGTCGGCCCGCAGCTGCACGTCCATGCACCGCACCTCGACGGTGGGATACCGGCCGGACAGCCGCGCCTGCCAGTAGAGCTGCCCGGTGTCGGTGATGATCCCCGACGTCAGCAGCTCCTGCACACGCCGCTCGTGATCGGCGAGATCGTCGAAGTACGGCGGCGGCCCGCTCACCGGCCACCGCCCGAAGATCAGGGTGCGCCAGCTCGCGAACCCGGTGTCGCGACCGTCCCACAGCGGCGAGTTCGCCGCCATCGCCACCAGCACCGGCAGCCACACCCGGATCCGGTTCAGCACCGCCACCCCGGTCTGCGGATCGGGCACCGCCGCATGCACGTGCATCCCGTTGATCAGCTGCTCCGCGACCAGCTGCGGCGCCTGGGACTCCATCGCCAGATAACGCGGCTGACGGCTCACCGGAACCGGCGCCGCCCGCCGGAACGGCGCCGTCGCACAGGTCGCCAGCCGGCACCCGAACTCCTCGGCCGCAGCACCGACCGCATGCCGCAGCCGCAGCAGATGACCCCCCACCTCCTCCAGGTCCGTACACACCGGAGTGGCGACCTCCACCTGCGCCTGCAACAGCTCGGCCTGCACCTCCCGCCGGTCCACCACCGGCTCCAGCCCCGACGACCCACGCACCTCCTCGGCCAGCGGCACCGGCAGCCCCGACCCCGGATCGAGCAGCAGATACTCCTCCTCGACACCCACAGTGATCATGTTCCGTGACTACCCCCACCACCCCCACGAACCAGGGGGAGAAGCGGCCCGGAGGCCGCGAGGTGCTCCGCGTTCCTGCGGGTTCCTCCGGGGCGGATCGCGAACCGCGTCACGGTTGCATCACGGTGGTGTGTGCGCGGCCGACCGCGGGGCACACCTACTTCGGGACGGGCGGTCCCGGACCGGGGTCGGTGGACCCCGGCCTCAGGGAGGTCGAACCGCCCTCCCACCATCCGTTGGCGAGCGGGAAGGCGGAAACGTTCATGCTGATGGCCCACTCAACAGTCCTCCACGAGCTGGTGTCGCGATACGAAGCCCTGCGTACTGCCACGGAGGGATCGCCCGCCACGGCTGAGCTGAAACGCCGGCTGGAGGACGCGGCCTACACGCTGTGTGTCATCACCGGAACGCGCCACCCCGACCAGGCACTGGCTGTGGCCCGTGCACGGCTGGCCGTCACGGACGACTGACCGGCCCCGTCCCGGTGCGGGGCAACCGGAACCCGGCGGCCGACCGGCCACGGCTGTGGACCGGTCAGCGGTGCGGCCGGGCCCCGCGCCCCGTGCGCGAGCCCCGGTAGGCCGCTTCCCTCAGCCCGCTCAGGCGTGGTGTGGGGTGCAGACGCGGCAAGTGGTTGAGGTACGGATCGTAGGCCGGGACTGCTTCCGGTGGAGTGCCCTGCGTCGAGTGGGTCGTCAGCGTCGCGAAGCGCCGCCAGGGTTCGCGGGGCCCCGCGGCGCACAGCTCGAACGAGAGGGGAGTGTGCCGCAGGGCGGTGCGCAGTGCGTCGAGGTCGCTGCGTACGGCGGGCGCGTCGGCGGAGGGGGCGGCTGCCAGCACACGCGGGCGGTCGCCGACCTGGTAGGCGAGGAGCGTGGAGTAAGGACCGGCCAGCGCGTGGCGCCTGGGCAGCGGCACGTGCCGCATCCACCGGCCGCCACCGCTGGTGGTGAACAGCAGATCCAGCGGACGGCCCGGTCCGCCGGCATCGACGACGCGGACGGCGAGACCCAGGCCGTCCGGCAACCGTCCGGGGAGCCCGGCGGCCCGTGACCACCGCACCAGCGCCGGATACCGGCCCGGCCGGTCGAGCCACGGCTCGCCCCACCACTGTTCATTCGCGTGCACTTCCAGGGTTGCGGCGCCCGTCACTCCGTGAGGGTGAAGCGCCGGCCCCTTCCGCAGCTCGGCCACCCAGCGGGCGACGACCCATGGCCAGGGCCGGGGTTCGCCCCTGTCGTTCGTCGCCGTCCGTTGCGTGTGGCTGCTCATCGCGGCTCGCCTTCGCTGCTCTTCGAGGAAACCGGTGCCACCGGTCCGGCCCGTTCGGGACTGCCGCTCGTTCGCTCAGCAGCGCCAGGGCAGCGGGGCCACGGCACGGTGCCACATGCCCTCCGCCTGCTGCTCCGGGCGCTGCTGCTCACCGTGCAGCGCGTTGAGAACGATCAGACCGCCGGTCAGGGCGGGTACCGCCCACTGCATGCACATCAACCGGTGATTCACCTTCTCCATGTCGGCCGGGTGCCTGGAGATCCTGTGCCCGTCTTCGGTTTCGGGCTGGGGCGAGGATGCCGACTCCACCTTTTTACCCAGCATACGGGCGTAGGCGGTGGCGGCCAGAGCCGCGCCGGTGAGGACGGTCTTGGCCAGAGTGGAGGCTGCCACCCCTTGTTGACCGGCGACCCGGGCGGCGTTGGCCGACAGCAGGCCACTGCCGCCGACCAGGTGCACGGCGATCGCGGCTGCGTTGACGGGCGTCCATTTCGACCAGCCGGAACTGGCGATGCGGGCGGTGGTCGCTTCGGTGCCGCCCTCGTCCCGGGCCGCGCCGTTCAACCCGACCGCTCCCATGAGCGCACCGCCGAACCAGGCTGCCAGGCCCACATCGTGAAGGCTGCGCAGGACGGTGTTGCGTTCCGACATGGGACGGCTCCTTCGAAGTGCTCCGGATGTCGCCGGTGCGCGACCCTTGACTCACCGTGCGGTCAGGGCGCCGTCCGCCACCACTGCAGGTGGTCCGAACGGGCTGCCGGAAGCGAGGAAGGCCGGGGACAGCCGGGAGGGAGGCCGGCCGCGGGCGCCGGGCGCCGTGTGTTTGGTGCCGCCCTGTCTCCGGTCCGCCGCCGGACCCGTACGGGGTCCCGGGTCGGCCATGGGCATCACTCGCGGTCCTCATCCGGGGCGCAGGGGTGCGGCGCCCTGCGAGCGGTGTCACGTCAGGGAGAAAGCGAGCACCGCCGAGAGGACCGTGCACACGGCGACGGCGAGTATCACGGTCCGCGCCGGCCCCGCCAGCCGGCCGGCCGCGGACTTCGGCCACGCGCCCGGCGCCGCGCGGCGGGCGGGCAACCCGGACGTACGCGGCCCGGCTGCCCCGGTGACGCGCGCGTTCCGGCTTTCGGCCTTACGCATCCGCGCACACTGCGCGCAGTTTTCCCGTGCGTGCAGCGGCGAGTCGGGCCGGTACGCGCCGCGCGGCGGAGGATCGGGCGCCGTGACCGGCTTGCTCCTGAAAAGCTCCATGCTCGTTCCAACGCCCGGCCCGGCCACCGGAAGTGCCCGGGGACCGTTCCGCAATCGCGCTGTCACCGAGCCGTTAAAGGCCTACAAACGGATTTGGCCGCCGGGGTCGGATTTTCTGAACGGGCCCGCGTATCAGGAGGGCCGGGAAAGCCGGGGTCTTGGCCTCGCCACGTGCGATGCGGTGAGCGAGAACCCGCAGTGCGATGGCGGTGACCTGCACGGCCTCGCCCTGGATGGGGTGCTCACCGCACTCCCGCACGTATGCCGGGAATTCTTCATATCTCAGGGTTTTCTCCTTTCTGGCGCCCTTCCCCTACGAGGTGACGAAAGGAAAGTGTGACCTGGGTCATTGGTGCAACGGCGGCATATGCCCACTATGGGAACGATCCCGCCGGGAATCCGCCTACAGCGAAGAGTGGTCCCTATGAGCAAGCAGCATGTACACGTCCGTCTCAATCGGGGCATGGAGGTCTCGGAAGAGGGTGAACTGGTCGAGCGGTTCGGTTGCCGGTGCGGAGCCGCCTGGACCAAGACGTACCGAGCCGAGGGCCCGGAGGCGGAGTGAGGCCGGGGCCTTCGGGCCCGGGGTCCTGCGCCTGGCCGCCACCTCTTCGCGCCGCTGCCTCCGGTGGCCGCCGACTGTGATCCGGCGTCGCCTTCCATGCCCTTTGCCGGGATGCCGGACGGCTCCGCCCGCGCGCCGGTAAACCTCCGGTGCCTCGTGTTCCTCCTGTTGGCCTACGCCCGGTGGCCCTTTCGGCCGTCAGGGGCTCTGATGGACAACGGACCGGTCCCCCTCCCCACCATGAAGAAGGGCACGCCGATGTACGAGATGCGCGCCGAGCCCACCGTGGACAGAGGCGAATTGGTCTGGCATGTCATTGCCAAGGACGCGCCCGCCAGCACTCTTTGCGGAAGCCGTCTCGCTCCACCCCGCGCCGCCACGCACAGCGAGGCGATCGCCGAACGCTACTGCGACCCCTGTATGGCCGCGTTCGGCTCGGCGATGCAGAGCGACGCACACTGACCGTCCGGACTGCCGGCGAAGAGAAGGTCTGCGGGCGTATTCGCCGACCGCCCCCGAGGGAGCGGCCGGCGGGTGTCCATTGCCGGGGCGGTCGGCGGCCGTCCGCCCCGGCCGCCCCGGAGGTGGTGACGGCTTTCATGGTGATCGCATTCATGTGCAATCCATTACTGGTGCTGCTGCTGATGATGCCGCCCAAGTGAACGATCGGTTACTCGTTCACCACTCTGAATTCAGACCCTTACCCCATTACGGTGCAGGTGGGGATTCCGCGTCGCGGTGCATAGCGGAGCGGGCACTGCTCGGGTACGGTCGGTGTCATAGCAGTCGTGGTTCCGAACCCTGTTCGCCTGTGATCGGCGATCACAGTATTTTGTGCTGTTCAGAGTCTTCATGGGCCCGGCGATCACCTCCGGGTGCCGTGCTGTGCGGTATCCGCCCCTTTGATTCCAGGAGACCGGTATGGCTACGGGCACCGTGAAGTGGTTCAACAGTGAGAAGGGTTTCGGCTTCATCGAGCAGGACGGCGGCGGGCCCGACGTCTTCGCCCACTATTCGAACATTGCCGCCCAGGGCTTTCGTGAGCTCCAGGAGGGGCAGCGGGTGTCCTTCGACGTCACGCAGGGCCAGAAGGGCCCGCAGGCGGAGAACATCGTTCCGGAATAGCGGAGCGGGCTTGCCGGGGACGACGGCGCAGTAGGCGCACAGAAGCGCGGCAGGCCGCATATCAAGTGACAAGGGTGATCCCCTTGCGCTCCGGGTGCTCACCCCGTGGGTACCCGGAGCGGCCGGGCCGGGCGCCGATTCGGGCGCCCGGCCCGGCGTGCTGTCAGTCCCAGACGGTCCCGGTGCAGAGGGGGCCGGCCCGGACCGCTTCGGCCGCGGTCCGCGCACAGAGGGCACGAACGGCTCCGGCAGGGCGGTGGCGGACCGTCACGACCAGCTCGCACATGTGCCCTTCTCTCCGTCGGCCAGGTGCACGGCGTCCACGAACTCGGCCTGGTCCCCGCCGATACGCCCGAGGGGCGGATGGACGCCGACGACATTCGGCGCCGTACGTCCACCGCGAGGGCTGCAAGGGGGCGGACGGTCGGGTCTCGCACTCGTCGAGGGCGAGACGGCCGAGGATGCCGAAGCCGACCCGGGACAGGACCGGGCCGCCGTTCGGGTTCGAGGCCACCGTGGCCTCCTACGGGGAGGTCGCCGGGTTCCGCCGCATGTACGGCCTACGGCCGCCCCGACTACTTCATCCGCGTCGCCGACCACGCCGCCTGTGAAGCCCTCCTGGCCGGCAGGCTCAGTGGTCTGCCCGCCGTCCTGCGCCTGACCTCCCACCTCACCATGAAGAAGATCAAGACGGACAGCCGAACCCGGACAACCGCATGGAACCTCGCCGGGATGCGGCCATCCCGGCGAGTCCGGCTCCGGGGCAGCCCGGTCATCCGGCGTCGAGGTCCCGCCGCACCTCGAACCCGCCGTGGCCGTCGAACCGCACCTCCAGCACGGTGTCGAACCCGTCCGACAGCGACGGCTTGCGCAACCGCTTGAGCGTGGCGTGGACGCCCACGTCGGGGACGCGGTCTCGTCCCTCCCGCGCCGCGTTGCGCCGGAGCGAGCCCGGGACGTCCGGAGGGAACCAGTACGCCGTCACCGTCGCACCCAGGGCATGGCCCAGGGCCACCAAGGGCTGCCACTCCTGCGGCGACGGGTTGGTGTTGTCGACCGCCACCGGTTCCCCGGCGGTCAGCGCCTCTTCCGCCAGACGCATCTGCCGCTGCTGCTTGTTCCGCGCGGCGCGCGGAAACAGGTCCTTGCTCACCAGCGCGTAACGGCCGGCGAGGCGTTGCTCGTAGAAGGTGGACTTTCCCGAAGCCTGCAGTCCGACGAGTACGGCCATGTCCAATCCCGCGCTGTTCGGGGGTTCCTGCACCGGCACCTCCTCATTGATCCGGAACAGCCCCGGCGCCACCGGGCCGGCTCCTGCGGCGCGCAGTGGTTCAGCGCGTGTCCGGCGCCAGGTGATTCCGTCGGCCGGCCCTGCGGGAGCAGCCGGTGACTTCCCCGGCCCAAGTGTGCGGCACGGTCGGGTCCCGGGCACCGCGGGCCGCCAGGACAGGCGTACGCAGCGGGGAAGCCTGCGCTCCACCGGGCCGTGCGGTGCGTACGCGAACGTCCGCGCGCGGTCCGGGAGGCATCGGACCGGTGTCATCCGCTCGGACGGCGGCCACGGAAGGGGCGTGGGAGGGGGCGGTGCCCGCCTGTCACTGATCCTCCTCGCGTGCTTTCCCGTCCCGACGACCGGACCCGGCCCGGCAGTCGCCAGCCACGCGCGCGTGGCTGTGACCGGCACGCACCACGGTGTCAGGCAAGCACTCCGGCACGGTCCTCTTCAGAGGTCACTTTGTAGCCGGGGACAGAGGGCCAGCGGACCGTCAGTACGACGGATTCTTCCTCCGCGTACCAGGAGTGGTCGACGCCCCGGCCCCACACGACGTAGTCCCCCTGCTCGGCCAGCACAACACTGCGCCCAGGAAGTTCCACACGGAAGCGGCCGCTGATGAGGACCAGCAGAGCCGTACGTTCCTCACCGGTCACCCACTGCGCCCGTTCGTCGCCCTGCGGGTGGACACCCCATTTGATCTCGACGGCCTCGCTGTGCCGAGGGTCGGAGGCGTCCTTGAAGTGCCCGAGCAGCCATCCCCGGTCCAGTGGCGCGTCCTTGCCCGCATTGCCCACGTACACGCTGTCGTTCATGGCTTCGGAAGGTACCACCCGCTCCCACCGGTGACGCAGGCGTACGGTTTCCGCGCGAATCGGGCCTGTGGGGGCAACCGGGCCGGCCGCGGCCGTCAACGAGCGGTTGTGGGAGAACGCCGGCCGGTCTCGACGAGCCCGGCGAGATTCGCCGGTGCCATCCGCGTACCGGTCTCGTTGTCGGCGGCCGGAATGCTGTCGGGAGTTCCTCCGCGCACGATGAGGGCGTCGGTGCCGCCGTCTGCCGAGGTAAGCGTTGTGGTCAGCGTCATCTCACCGCCGAGTTCGGATCTGCCGTCTCGAACTCGGACACCTCGACCGCTTGCTCGTCCGGTACGAGCTTCACGAAGCGGCCGTAGCACGTGTCGGTTTGCGCCGCCGACTTTCCGGTTCCGTCCGGCGCGTCGTACGTGAGCGAGATTCGGAACGAGCCGCCTTCACGGGCATCGAACTCATACACGTGGCTGCTCACGCCCGGTGGAACTCTCCACTTCGCGATCGCGGCTGCATCGAGAAGCGCCCGGTAGGCAGCCGGACGGGGGCACTCACACGACGGGAGATCCGAGTCGAACGCACGTATGCAGATTATGGTTCGTGCCCCCGGCGCTCCGCTTCGGGAGGCGCCTTACTCTGCGTTCTTCTCCTTGATACGCACCGCTTCTTTCCGGACCTCGGCCTGGGTGGCGCGTTCCCGCTCCAGCCACTCGGGGCGGTCCTTCTTCAACGCGTCGATCTGCTCCGTGGTGAGGGCTTCCGTGACTCCGCCACGTGCGAGACCCGAGATGGAGACGCCCAGCTTCGCCGCGACCACCGGCCGGGGGTGCGGGCCGTTGCGGCGCAGCTCCAGCAGCCACTCGGGCGGATCGGTCTGGAGCGCGTTCAACTCGGTGCGTGAGACGACACCCTCCTGGAACTCGGCGGGGGTGGCCTCGAGGTACACACCCAGCTTCTTCGCCGCGGTCGCGGGCTTCATTGTCTGGGTGTTCTGGTGCGACGTCATGGTGTCAAGGGTATCGAGCATGTGCGCTACCTCCGACCACGGCCGGTAACCTGGGGGAGTGACAGGCTCGGAAGTACCTCCTTCGTTTCGGCTCGCCTACGTCCCCGGGGTGACGCCCACGAAGTGGGTGCGGATCTGGAACGAGCGGCTGCCCGGAGTTCCGCTGACCCTCGTCGCGGTGTCCGCCGCCGAAGCGCCCGACGCGTTGCGTGACGGCGGTGCCGACGCGGGTTTCCTGCGGCTGCCGGTCGACCGGACGGATCTCAGCGCGATCCCCCTCTACACCGAGACGACGGTGGTCGTGATCCCGAAGGACCACGTCGTGGCGGCGGTCGACGAGGTGTCCGCCGAGGACCTGGCCGACGAGATCGTGCTGCACCCCCTCGACGACACCCTCGAATGGGAGCACCCGCCGGGACAGCCCGCGAACGAGCGCCCCGCCACGACGGAGGACGCCGTCGAACTGGTGGCGGCAGGAGTGGGTCTGCTCGTCGTCCCGCAGTCCCTCGCCCGCCTGCACCACCGCAGGGACCTCACGTACCGGCCGGTCTCGGACGTCCCCGAGTCACGCATCGCGTTGTCGTGGCCGCAGGACGAGACCACCGAACTGGTGGAGCAGTTCATCGGAATCGTCCGGGGGCGGACCGTCAACAGTTCACGAGGCCGCCCCCCGGCCCCGGCACAGTCGAAGGGCAAGAGCCCCGAGGCGGGCGGCGCACAGCGGAAGCCCGCAGCAGGCAAGGCGGCCGGCAGGACGACAGGCAAGACGGCCGGGAAGAACCCGCGGAGCGGTCCCAGGGGGTCCAAGGGCGGCAAGCGCGGCAAACCTCGCCGTCGGTCGTAGCCCGGTTCGGCCGGGCCGGCGGATCTGCGGGGGTTCGGTTCGGCCGGCGAAGGAGAGCCGCGAGGCACCGGTTGCCGCCTCAGCCGCGGTCGACATGCTCGCGCACGATCGTGCCGGCCGCCGCGTCGATGTCGAACGTGGTCTTGTTCCAGTCGTCGGTGGTCACCACATCGACGGACCAGATGAGGGCCCCGCTGTCGTTGTCGTCAAGCTTGACGGAGCCGACCGTGCCGCTCCTCTTCTCCGTGGCGGTTCTGGCCGCCTGCTCCCAGCTCTGCTCGGCCCCGGCCAGCCGATGGGCCGGTTCGCGCTTGTCGTCGGCGTCCTGGTCGGCCTCCGCACCGGACTGGGTCACCCTGCCCGGGACGGCGTCGACGCGGACGCGGTGGGCGGTGCCGTCCTCCGCGGCGACCTCGGCCATCCATTGCGGGCCGTCCTTCAGCTCGATCCCGGTCAGCTTGCCTCCCCGAACCTCTCCCACCGCCGTACGGGCAGCCTTGTCGTAGCTGATCCTGGCGGACGGGAGCAGGGCCTTGCGCTCGGCCTGGTCCTCGGTGAGCCCCCCGGTGTCCGACGGGCTGTTCCTCCGCGCCGGACTCGGCGCCTTCGTGTTCCCGGTAGTGGCGCCGGGGGAGGGCTCCCCTCCACCGCCGTCGTCGTCCCCGCACCCGCTCATCAGTACCGCCGAGGCGGCGACGGCGCACGGGGCGGCCCCGGTCCGGCCCCATCGGTGGCGTGAGACGCCGGGCTTCACGCGGCTGGACTCGAAGTCCATACCGGCACCTCCAGCCGTCAAGCCGCGCCGACATGCCCTGCGGCGCCAAGGATCACTCCACTGCCCGGTCCCGGGCCGGCGCGCGTTCCCGGCCGGCAGCCCTCCCCGTGGCCGCTGCGCGGCCGCGGGTCAACCGTCGGCGTGGTAGACGTCCAGTCGGCCGCACATCCCGAACCTTCCGCGGGCCGCGGGGCCTTCGGCGCGTACGACCGCCTGCGCGAGGTACCCGCAGTCGCCGTCGTCCAGCCGGCCGAGCTGGACCCTCGTGGCGTCGGCCGCGGCCGCGGCGCCGTTCTGCCACCGCTCGCGCCAGTCCCCGGTCAGCGGTCCGACCAGCGCGGCCGCCGCCCGGTGGAACGCGGCGAGCGGCCCGGGGTCGCCGCCGCCGGCCGCCTCGCGGAGCGCCGCGAACCCCTCGACGGCCAGGTCACGGCGTACCCGGGCCGCGCGTGCCAGCTCTTCCTCGGTGCCGTGCGCGGGCAGCGTTGCGGCGGCCCGGTACGCCGCAGGGTCGGCCAGCAGCCTCGGGGGGAGGGTGAGCACCGCGTCGCCCGCCTCGGGCAGGCCCCGGTTCTGCATGAGTACGACGATGGTCAGGCCGCCGTCGTTGACGAGCCGGTGGACGGTGCCGGGCGTGAACCACACGAGCGCCCCCTCGGTGAGGGGTGTCTGCCGGAAGCCGGACGCGGTGAGCGTCTGCACCGAGCCCCGGCCGCCGGTCACCAGGTAACCCTCGGAGCAGGTGAGGTGAAGGTGAGGGGTGCCGCCGCGCAACCCGTCGGCGGCCGGCCAGTCGTACACCCGCAGCAGTGAGACACCGACACCGCCGGGAAGTCCTTCGTATCCGGTCACCACGGAAGCTCCTCGGTAAGCGCTTTCCCCGCCGCAACCTAGGGGTGTGTGCGACCGCGGTCAAGGGTGTGCCCGCGCCGGTTTCCCGACTGCCGGGGAGCGCGTCGAGCCTTCGTGCGAGAAGCCGCTCGCCCGGCGTGCGACGACACCTGGCACCGCAACGGCCCGGGGCGAACCGGAACTGGCGGTTCGCCACTTATTCTCCGCGCATGACCACCGAGCCGACACAACAGCCCCGACAGCCCCAGCAGCTTCAGCCGATGCCTTCCGACTGGCAGCGTGCCCTCGCCGTCGTGGCGCATCCGGACGATCTCGAGTACGGGTGCGCCGGAGCCGTGGCGGGGTGGACCGACGGCGGCCGCGAAGTGACGTACCTGCTCGCCACCCGGGGCGAGGCCGGGATCGACACCCTGGAGCCGGACAGGTGCGGCCCGCTGCGGGAGCGGGAGCAGCGGGCCAGTGCGGCGGTGGTGGGGGTCGCCACGGTGGAGTTCCTGGATTACGCGGACGGCGTGATCGAGTACGGGACCGGACTGCGCCGGGACATCGCCGCCGCCATCCGCAGGCACCGCCCCGAACTCGTCATCACCCTCAACCACCGCGACACCTGGGGCGGCGTCGCCTGGAACACGCCCGACCACCGGGCGGTGGGCCGGGCCACTCTGGACGCGGCGGGCGACGCCGGGAACCGCTGGATCTTTCCCGAGCTCACCGCCCGGGGCTCGCGCCCTGGGACGGGGTGCGGTGGGTCGCCGTCGCGGGTTCGGCGACGCCCACCCACGCCGTGGACGCGGAGCCCGGACTGGAGCGCTCCGTGCTGTCCCTGCTCGAACACCGGGCTTACATCGAGGCGTTGACGGACGAGGACCCCGAGACGTACTGCCGCACGTTCCTCACCCGGAACGCGCAGCGCGCGGCGGAACGCTTCGGAGGGAAGCCCGCGGTCACCTTCGAGGTCTTCAGCCGCTGAGTCCCGGCGGGGCGTACGCCGGGAAGGCGGCTGCGGGCACCGCGCCGGCCTCGGGCGTGCCGGGCGGCGGCGTTGCGGGACCGATACCGCTATCCGGCTCAAAGATGAACGGTCACGGGCGACTTGCGAAATCGTCTGGATGAGACGTGCGCGCCATTGACAGTCTGTCAGGCTCCGGGACGATTCTGTGGGGTTGTGATGCGTGATTGCCCGCAGTTTTCGCCGGGACCCCTGGAGGACGTGTGACGCTCCGCCTGCGCCCGCTCGCCATGCTCGCTGCCGCTCTCGCCCTGGTGGCCGGAGTTCCGGCCGTCGGGGCGGCCGCCGAACCGGCAGCCGCCACCCCCTCGGCCACCGAACCGCCGGGCGGCAGCGCCCGAAGAACCGCCCCCGTCATCACCCCGACACCGCAGGACCTCCAGGAGCGCGACGACCGGGCCACCATCACTCCGACGGTGACGGTTGTCGCGGGCGCCAAGGCCGACGCCGCCGCGCTGGAAGTGATCCGGCAGGCGCTCCTCGACGCCGGTGCGCACCAGGTCGTACGAGGCGAACGCCCCGTCAAGAGCAGGCTCACCGTCTACGTCGGCGGTCCGGGGGAGACCCCGCGGACCGCCGAGGCGCTCGCCGACCTCGGTATCGAGGGCCCCGACGACCTCCCCGCGGAGGGGTACGTCCTGGGCATCGGGGAGCGCCGTATCGCGCTCTCCGGCAAGGACGCGGCCGGTACGTACTACGCCGCCCAGTCGCTGCGCCTGCTGCTCCCCGAGCGCGGCGGACCCGGCGCGAAGGTCGCGGGTGTCGAGGTCCGGGACTGGCCCACCACCGCCGTCCGCGGCGTCATCGAGGGCTTCTACGGCATCCCGTGGACCCACGCCGCCCGTCTCGACCAGCTCGACTTCTACGGCGAGCACAAGATGAACATCTACGTCTACTCGCCCAAGGACGACCCGTACCTGCGCGAGAGGTGGCGCGAACCCTACCCCGCCACCCAGCTCGCGAAGATCGAGGAGCTCGTCGACCGGGCCCGCGCCCGGCACGTGGAGTTCACCTACGCGCTGTCGCCCGGGCTGAGCGTCTGCTACAGCTCCGAGGCCGACATCAAGGCGCTGACCGACAAGTTCGAGACGGTCTGGGACCTCGGTGTCCGCACCTACGCCGTGCCGCTCGACGACATCAGCTACACCAGGTGGAACTGCCAGGCGGACCAGGACAAGTGGGGGACGGGAGCGGCCGCCGCGGGCGCCGCCCAGGCGTACCTCCTCAACCGGGTCAACCAGGACTTCATCGCCGCCCACCCGGGCGCCGCGCCGCTCCAGATGGTGCCGACGGAGTACTACAACATCACTCCCTCCCCGTACAAGAAGGCGCTCGCCGAGCAGCTCGACGACGACGTGGTGGTCGAGTGGACCGGCGTCGGCGTCATCGCGCCGGTGATCACGGTGGCGCAGGCGAGGGCCGCGCGTGACGTCTTCGCGCACCCGATCCTGCTCTGGGACAACTACCCGGTGAACGACTACGTCACCAACCGGCTGCTGCTCGGCCCCTACAACGGCCGGGAGGAGGGGATGCCCGCGGAGCTCGGCTCCGGCATCACCGCCAACCCGATGAACCAGGCGTACGCCTCGAAGATCCCGCTGATCACCGTCGCCGACTACATGTGGAACGACGCGGCCTACGATCCGCGAGATTCGTGGAGGACGGCGATCTCCGAGTACGCGGGCGGCGACGCGAAGACGGCGAAGGCCCTGCGGGTCTTCTCCGACGTCAACTACAGCTCCCGCATCAACGCCCAGCAGGCCCCCGACCTGGCCGCCGCGATCGAGCGGTTCTGGGAGACCGGGGACGAGCGCGGACTGGACGGCGCGCTGGCGGACCTCCAGAAGTCACCGGACGTCCTGCGCGACCGCCTCCCCGAGCAGGAGTTCATCGACGACAGCGAATCGTGGCTCGACGCCGCCGAGGCGTGGGGCGTCGCGACGCGCGCCGCGCTGCGGCTGGTCGCACTGGCCCGGGACGGAGACGGCGAGCGCGCCTGGGAACAGCGGCAGCGGCTGCCCGGGCTCGTCGCCGCGGCGAAGTCCTTCACGTACACCGATCTGGAAGGGCGCAAGATCCCGGTGGTCGTGGGCGAAGGAGTGCTCGACAAGTTCGCCGAGGACGCGGCCGCCGAGCACGACCGGCTGCTCGGTGTCACCGGCGGCACCAGGGGGCTGACCAACCTGCCCGCCTACCAGGGCAACGTGATCGCCCGGATGGTCGACGGCGACGACAGCACGTTCTTCTGGAGCAGCCGCGCCACCGCCGCCGGTGACCAGGTGACGGTCGACCTGCGCAAGGAACGCGAGATCGGCCGCGTCTCGCTCGCCATGGGCAAGCCGGGCAGCGCGAACGACTACATGCGCCAAGGAGTGCTGGAGTACTCGTCCGACGGCACTTCCTGGAAACAGCTCACGGCGTTCTCCGGCCGGCCGGCCGTGACGGCGACGGCCCCGGCCGGCACCGAGGCCCGTTACGTGCGGGCGCGGGCCACGGCGGGGCAGACGAACTGGCTCGTCGTACGGGAGTTCGCCGTGGAGACCGAGGACGCGGCCGTGACCGGCGGACCGCCGGCGGCGGCCGGCAGCAGCCTGCGTGCGGCGGCCGACGGAGACGTCGGCAGCGTCTACCGCGCTGCGCGCGCACCCGAGCCGGGCGAGGCGCTCCAGGTGGACCTGGGCGGGACGCGGACGGCGACGTCCGTGACCGTCCTCCAGCCGGAGGGCAACTCCGCGCAGGCCGCTGTGCAGGTACGCGAGGCCGACGGCGCCTGGCGCACGGTCGGCCGGGTCGACGGCGGTTACGAGGAGTTCCCCGCGGGCTACGAACGGATCTCGGCCGTACGCCTGCTCTGGGGCGGGGGCGGGAGCACGCCGCAGGTCGCCGAGGTGATCGTGCGGTAGGGAACACGGTGGTGACGCGGCCCCCGGGCAGCCGGCCGGGGGCCGCGTCGTGTCTGCCCGTCCGGTGGCTGTGACCGCTGCCTCTTTGCGTTGCTTTGCCATCCCCCTTGCTCTTGGGGGCTGGACACCGCGCTGCACCCGGTGATCGGGGTCGGGACCGACACGCCGCTCGACGACACCATGACCGACCGCCGTGCGGGCCGCGGGTACGCACCTCGCCGCCGCCGCCGCCGTCGTCGGCGGCGAGGGCGAGGGCGCCGTGATCGGTTTCGTCACCATGGAGGACGTACTGGAAGAGCTCGTCGGTCCCGCGACAGTGGGCGGCGCCGTCTCCGCTTGACAAAGCGGTTTGCCGATCCTGCAATGTCCTCATGGATGAAGAGAAGGACCTGGACGGCGTACTGAACGGTGTGGGCGCGCGCCTGCGCAAACTGCGCAAGGAGCGCGGAGCCACCCTGACCGCGCTCTCCGAGGCGACCGGGATCTCGGTGAGCACCTTGTCCCGGCTGGAGTCCGGCGGCCGGAAACCGAGCCTGGAACTGCTGCTGCCGATCGCCCGGGCCCACCAGGTGCCGCTCGACGAGCTGGTGGGCGCGCCTCCGGTCGGGGACCCCCGGGTGCGGACGAAGCCGATCGAGCGGGACGGGCAGACGTATCTGCCGCTGACCCGGCAGCCCGGCGGCCTCCAGGCGTTCAAGGTGGTCTACCGGCAGGGGCGCAAGGACCCCGAGCCGCGCATCCACGAGGGCTATGAGTGGCTGTACGTCCTGTCGGGCAGGCTGCGGGTGGTGCTGGGTCCGCACGATCTGGAGATCGGCCCCGGCGAGGCGGTGGAGTTCGACACGCGGGTGCCGCACTGGTTCGGCCCGGCGGGAGAGGGGCCCGTGGAGGTCCTGAGCCTCTTCGGCCCCCAGGGGGAGCGGATGCACGTGCGGGCCAGGCCGAAGTAGGGGTGATGGCGCCGCAGCTGTTCCCATCGGGGCAAGCGACCGCTTAGTATGCGCCGAGCGCGATACTGCCTACGGTGTTGTGGAGGATCTCGGATGCGGGCATGGCGAGTGCACGAGAACGGCGAGCCGGGCGAGGTGATGCGCCTCGACGAGGTCGGCACACCCACGCCGGGCGAAGGGCAGCTCCTGCTGAAGGTGCGCGCCGCGAACATCAACTTCCCCGACGCCCTGCTCTGCCGCGGCCAGTACCAGGTGCGGCCGCCCCTGCCCTTCACCCCGGGCGTCGAGATCTGCGGCGAGACGGAGGACGGCCGCCGCGTGATCGCCACTCCGGCGCTGCCGCACGGCGGTTTCGCCGAGTACGTCGTCGTCGACGCGGCCGGCGTGCTGCCCGCACCCGAAGCGCTGGACGACGCCGAGGCGGCCGCCCTGCACATCGGTTACCAGACGGGCTGGTTCGGGCTGCACCGCCGGGCGCACCTCGAGGCGGGGGAGACCCTGCTGGTGCACGCGGCGGCGGGCGGCGTCGGCAGCGCCGCCGTACAGCTCGGCAAGGCGGCCGGAGCCACCGTCATCGGTGTCGTCGGCGGCCCCGAGAAGGCCCGTACCGCCCGGGAGCTGGGCTGCGACCTGGTCATCGACCGGCACGGCGAGGACATCGTCGCCAAGGTCAAGGAAGCCACCGGCGGGCGCGGCGCCGACGTCGTCTACGACCCGGTGGGCGGCGACGCGTACGCCAAGTCGGTGAAGTGCGTCGCCTTCGAGGGCCGCATCGTCGTGGTCGGCTTCGCGAGCGGCTCGATCCCCTCGCCGGGGCTCAACCACGCCCTGGTGAAGAACTACTCGATCGTCGGCCTGCACTGGGGCCTCTACAACACCATGGACCCGGCCGCGGTCCTCGCCTGCCACCAGGAGCTCACCGAGCTGGCCGCCGAGGGCGCCATCAGGCCCCTGGTCAGCGAGCGCGTGGCCATGAAGGACGCGGCGGACGCGGTCCAGCGCGTCGCGGACGGCACGACCACGGGACGCGTGGTCGTCGTACCGGAGGGAACGGCCCGATGACCGACGCAGCCGAAGTGCGGAACCTGACCCGGCAACTGCTCGCCGCGCACCCGCCGGCCACCACGGACCGCACGGACTTCCTCAAAGCCCGCTTCGACGCCGGACTCGCCTGGGTGCACTACCCCGTGGGCCTCGGCGGACTCGGCGCGCCCCGCTCCCTCCAGGCCGTCGTGGACGCGGAGCTGGCGGCGGCCGGCGCGCCCGACAACGACCCGCGGCGCATCGGCATCGGCCTCGGCATGGCCGCGCCGACCATCCTGCGCTTCGGTACGGACGAGCAGAAGCAGAGCCTGCTGCGGCCCCTGTGGGTCGGCGAGGAGGTGTGGTGCCAGATGTTCAGCGAGCCGGGCGCGGGCTCCGACCTCGCGGCGCTGGGCACGCGCGCGGTGCGGGACGCCGACGAATGGGTCGTCGACGGGCAGAAGGTGTGGACGTCCAGCGCCCACGTGGCCCGCTGGGCGATCCTCATCGCCCGTACGGACCCGGACCTGCCCAAGCACCAGGGCATCACGTACTTCGTGTGCGACATGACCGATCCCGGGGTCGAGGTCAGGCCGCTGCGCCAGATCACCGGCGAGGCGGAGTTCAACGAGGTCTTCCTCACCGGCGTACGCATTCCCGACAGCCGGCGCCTCGGCGCCGTCGGCGAGGGCTGGAAGGTCGCGCAGACCACCCTCATGAACGAGCGCGTCTCGATCGGCGGCTCCCGCATCCCGCGCGAGGGCGGCATGATCGGCCCGATCGCCAGGACCTGGCGCGAGCGTCCCGAACTGCGCACCCACGACCTGCACCAGCGCCTGCTCGGCCTCTGGGTCGAGGCCGAGGTCGCACGCCTGGCCGGCGAGCGGCTGCGCCAGCAGCTCGTCGCGGGCCAGCCGGGCCCCGAGGGCTCGGCCATGAAGCTGGCCTTCGCCCGCCTCAACCAGGAGATCAGCGGCCTGGAGGTGGAACTGCGCGGCGAGGAGGGGCTGCTGTACGACGACTGGACCATGCGCCGTCCCGAACTCGTCGACTTCACCGGCCGCGAGGCCGGCTACCGCTACCTGCGCTCCAAGGGCAACAGCATCGAAGGCGGTACGAGCGAGGTACTGCTCAACATCGTCGCGGAACGCGTACTCGGCCTGCCGTCCGAGCCGCGCAGCGACAAGGACATCGCCTGGAAGGACCTGGCCCGATGACTGACCTGCTGTACTCCGAGGCGGAGGACGACCTGCGCGCCGCCGTACGCTCCCTCCTCGCCGACCGCTGCGACCACGCGACCGTCCTCACCCGCGCGGAGTCGGACACGCCGTACGACCCGCGGCTGTGGGGATCGCTGGCCACCGAAATGGGCCTGGCGGGGCTCCTCGTACCCGAGAAGCTCGGCGGCCAGGGTGCCACCCACCGCGAGGCCGCGGTGGTGCTGGAGGAGCTGGGCCGCAGCGTCGCCCCGACGCCGTACCTCACCGGAGCGGTCATCGCCGCCGAGACCCTGCTGGGGTGCGACACCGAGGACGGGGCGGTCGGGGAGCTCCTCGGCGCACTCGCCGGCGGCGGTACGGTCGTCGCACTCGCCGTCCCGCTGTCCGCCGCTCCCGGGAGCGGACTCTCCGGCACGGTGCGGGCGGACGGTGACGGCTCGCTCGGCGGACGCATCACCGGCGTCGCGGACGCGGCCGCCGCCGCGGTCCTGCTCGTACCGGCCGAGGACGGGCTGTACGCGGTGGAGACGGGGGCGCCCGGCGTCACCGTCGAGACGTTGACCCCGCTCGACCTGACCCGGCCGCTCGCCACCGTCACCCTCGACGGGGCCCGCGGCCGCCGCCTCGCCGGATCGGCCGATGCTCCGGTGCGGCGCGGGCTGCTCGCCGGGGCCGGGCTGCTCGCCTCCGAGCAGCTGGGGCTCGCCGAGTGGTGTCTGGAGGAGGCCGTCCGCTACACGCGCGACCGCAAGCAGTTCAACCGCCCGGTCGGTTCCTTCCAGGCGCTCAAGCACCGCATGGCGCAGCTGTGGCTCGAGGTCGTCTCGGCGCGGGCCGCCGCCCGCAACGCCGCCGACGCCCTGGCCACCGGCAGCGCGGACGCGCCCCTCGCGGTGGCGGTCGCGCAGACGTACTGCTCGCGGGTCGCGGTGCACGCGGCCGAGGAGTGCGTACAGTTGCACGGCGGTATCGGCATGACCTGGGAGCACCCCGCGCATCTGTACCTCAAGCGGGCCAAGGCGGACTCGATCGCGCTGGGCACGCCCGGCCGGCACACGGAGGCGATGGCGCAGCTCGTCGGCCTGCCCGCGCCCGAGTAGCGCGGGCCCTGCCCCGGTAAGGGGCAGTGGATCCCACACCCCTTTACATACGGTTTAATTGCGATCGGTTCGCAATAACTGTTGATCTTTATTAGGGGTGTGGAGAGCCATGCTGTCCCGATCGATACGTGGGGCGGCCGCCGCGACGCTGGCCGGAACACTGGCCATCACCGCGGCGGCCTGCTCGAAGCCGGGCGAGTCCGGGACCGGATCCGGATCCGGCGGTTCCAAGGACTCCGCGGTCGTCGGCATCGCGTACGAGCCCGAGACGCTCAGTCCGCTCCTCGGCTACGGCAAGGACGGCAACTCCAAGATCTTCGACGGGCTGCTCACCTTCGACGACGAGATGAAGCTCCGGCCGGCGCTCGCCGCCGAGCTGCCCGAAGTCGCCGACGACGGCCGCACGTACACGTACACCCTGCGCCAGGGCGTGAAGTTCAGCGACGGCAAGCCCTTCACGTCGAAGGACGTGGTCTTCACCTACAAGACCATCCTCGACAAGAAGACCAACAACGCCTCCAAGACCGAACTCGACGCGGTCGAGGACGTCCGGGCCGACGGTGACCACAAGGTCGTCTTCACGCTCAAGTACCCGTACGCGCCGTTCGCCGAGCGCACCGTCCTCCCGATCGCTCCCGAGCACGTCGCGGGCCGGCAGGACGTCAACAGCGGATCCTTCACGACGAAGCCGGTCGGCACGGGACCGTACGTCCTCACCGGCTGGTCCAAGGGCGAGAAGCTCAGCTTCAAGGCCAACCCCGGTTACTGGGGCGGCGCGCCGAAGGTGAAGAAGTTCACCATGGCGATCATCAAGGACGACGACGTGCGCGCCACGCGGCTGCGCACCGGCGACCTCGACGGCGCCATCCTGCCGCCCAACCTCGCCAAGACCTTCAAGGACGAGGCCGGCAGGACGACGTACGCCGCCAAGTCCTTCGACTACCGCACCGTGACCCTGCCGACCCACAACAAGGTCACGGGCGACACCGACGTACGGCGGGCCCTCGACGTGGCCGTCGACCGCCAGGCCATGGTCGACAAGATCCTCGAAGGCGCGGGCAAGCCGGCCTACGGCCCCGTCCCGACGGACAGCCCCTGGTTCGCCAAGGGCACCGAGCGCACCCACGACCTCGCGAAGGCGAAGAAGATCCTCGACGAGGCGGGCTGGAAGCCCGGCGCCGACGGCATCCGCGTCAAGGACGGCGTACGCGCCCAGTTCCCGCTCTGGTACCTGTCCGGCGACAAGCTCCGCCAGGACCACGCCCTCGCCTACGCGTCCGACGCGAAGAAGGCCGGCATCGACATCAAGACCCAGGCCGGCACCTGGGAGGTCATCATGCCGCGCATGAAGCACGACGCGGTGCTCGCGGGCGGCGGCTCGCCCGGCGACCCCGACTTCGACCAGTACACGCTCCTCCAGTCCTCGCTGGCGGGCGACGCCTTCAACAACATGGCCCGGTACGACAACCCGGCCGTCGACAAGGCGCTCAAGACCGGCCGCGAGAGCGGCGAGAAGGCCGACCGCAAGGCCGCGTACGACACCATCCAGCGCGAGCTCGTGAAGAACCCCGGCTACACCTTCCTCACCCACATCGACCACCTGTACGTCGTGGACGACAAGTGGTCCGGGCTGACGACGCAGATCGAGCCGCACGACCACGGCCTGGCCTCCGGACCGTGGTGGAACGTCGAGGACTGGAAGCCGAAGAAGTGACACACCCGAGCCGGAAGCTCCCCTGGGGGCCGATGGTGAGGATGGCGGGGCGGCGACTCCTGTTCGCCGCCCCCATCCTGCTGGTGGTGACCTTCGGCGTCTTCGCCGTCGCCGCCGCCTCGCCCTTCGACCCCGTCAAGGCATACGCGGGCACCGCGGGCCTCACCGCCTCGCAGGAGAACCTCGACCAGCTCCGCGCCAACCTCGGCGTCGACCAGCCGCTCGTCGAACGCTGGTGGCACTGGCTGACCTCGGCGGCCACCGGGGACCTCGGCGACTCCAGCGTGATGCGCCAGCCCGTCACCGACGTCATCACCGAACGCCTCGGCTGGTCGGTGCTGCTCGCCGTCACCGCGTTCCTCGTCGCGATCCTGCTCGGCACGTCGCTGGGCGTGCTGGCCGCGCGGAGGCAGGGCGGCTGGCTGGACCGGGCCGTCAGCTCGGCGGCGTACACCCTGGAAGCGGCGCCCGCCTTCTGGCTGGGCCTGCTCGCCATGTGGTTCTTCGCGCTCAGGCTGGGCGTGCTGCCGGCCGGCGGCCTGACCGACACCGACAGCGACGTGATCACGTTGGGGCAGGTCGTCACGCACCTGGTGCTGCCGGCGGCCGTTCTCGGTGTTTCGCAGCTTCCCTGGTTCTTCCTCTACGTACGCCAGGGCGTCGCCGACGCGCTGGAAGAGGACCCCGTACGCGGGGCCCGCGCGCGCGGGCTCAGTGACCGCACCGTGCTGCTCGGACACGCCCTGCGCTCCGGCATGCTGCCGACGCTCACCCTCATCGGCTCGCGCGTGCCCGAACTCATCACCGGTGCGCTGCTCGTCGAGACGGTCTTCAGCTGGCCGGGCATCGCGGCGGCGACCGTGCAGGCGGCGACCTCGGTGGACTTCCCGCTGCTGGCGGCGCTGACGGTGCTCGCCACGGCGGCGGTGCTGGCCGGGAACCTGCTCTCCGACCTGCTGTACGGACTCGCGGACCCGAGGGTGGGTTTCGATGGCTGAGCTCGCTTCCGGTCCCGTTTCCGAGCCCGCGGTGTGGCGCTCGCACGGGCGCACCCGCCGCTCGACGCGCACGGCCCGGGTCCGCACCTCCGCCGTGATCGTGGTGGCGGTGGTGCTCGCCGTTCTCGTCGTACCGCCGCTGGCCGATCTCGACCAGCAGGCCGTCGACTTGTCGATGAAGCTCCAGCCGCCGTCCCTGGCCCATCCCTTCGGGACGGACGACGTAGGGCGCGACCTGCTGCTGCGCTGCGTGTACGGACTGCGCGTCTCCCTCATGGTCGGCCTGGTCGCGGCGCTCGTCGCCACGTTCATCGGTACGGCGGTGGGAGCGGCGGCCGCGGCGTTCGGCGGCTGGACGGACCGTGTGGTGATGCGGCTCGTCGACACCTTCTCCTCCATCCCGCACCTGCTGCTGGGCATCTTCATCGTCGCGATGTTCCGGCCGGGGGTGTGGCCGGTGATCGTGTCGGTGGCCCTGACGCACTGGCTGTCCACGGCCCGCATCGTCCGCTCCGAAGTGCTCTCGCTGCGCTCGCGCCCGTACATCGACGCGGCGGTCTCGGGCGGCGCGTCGCGGTGGCGGGTCGCGGTGCGGCACCTGCTGCCGGGCGTACTGCCGCAGGCGGGGCTCGCGGCGGTCCTGATGGTCCCGCACGCGATGTGGCACGAGTCGGCGCTCTCGTTCCTGGGCCTCGGCCTGCCGACGCACCAGGCGAGCCTGGGCAACCTGGTCCAGTCGGCCCGCAGTTCGCTGCTGGCCGGTGACTGGTGGCCGACACTCTTTCCCGGTCTCCTCCTGATCATCCCGACCCTCGCCATCGCGGGCCTGGCCGGCTCCTGGCGGGAACGGATCAACCCGCGTCGCCGATCGGAGCTGATGCTGTGACACCGCCCCAGAACGCGAAGCCGGTTCCCACGGCCGCGCAGACCCCGGCCGTGGCCGGCCCGCACGGCGCCGAAGCGGTTTCGGAACGTTCCCCTGCGGCGCCCCCCTCTGTTCCGGGGAATGTTCACCACGCTGTCGCGGGGAACGTCCGCGACGCGGACCGTTCCGCCTCGGGCACCGGCACGGGAAGCGACGCGGAGGCGGGCCGTCCCGCGCGGCGCCGGACGCCCCTGCTGTCCGTGCGGGGGCTCTCCGTGCGGTTCCGGATGCGTGGAGGGCGGCACATCGCCGCCGTCGCCGACGCCGACTTCGACCTCGCGCAGGGGGAGTGCCTGGCCCTCGTCGGTGAGAGCGGCTGCGGCAAGTCCGTGCTCGCCTCCGCGCTGCTCGGACTGCTCCCCGGCAACGCCCAGACCGCGGGATCCGCGCTCCTGGGAGACGTCGACCTGCTCACCGCCGACGAACGCACCCTGGCGCGTACGGTGCGGGGACGCCGGGTCGGACTCGTACCGCAGAGTCCCGCCGCGCACCTCACGCCCGTACGGACCGTCGGAGCGCAGCTCGAAGAGACGCTGCGCGAGCTGACCGGCACGCGGAAGCAGGACGTGCGCGCGGCGGCCCGCGCGGCGGCCGGGCGGGCCGCGTTCCCGGCGGACCACCTCGACCGCTACCCGCACGAACTGTCCGGCGGACTCGCGCAGCGCGCCGCGACCGCCCTCGCCCTCGTCGGCGACGCGCCCCTGCTGCTCGCGGACGAGCCGACCACCGGCCTCGACCGGGACCTCGTCGACCGCACCGTCGACGAACTCCGCCGGCACGTCGACGACGGCCACGCGCTGCTGATGATCACCCATGACCTCGCGGCCGCCGAGCGCGTCGCCGACCGCGTCGCCGTGATGTACGCGGGACGCATCGTGGAACTCGCCGACGCCGCGCGGTTCTTCCGGGGGGCCGGCCCCCGGCACCCGTACGCCCGGGGCCTGCTGAACGCCCTTCCGGAGCGCGCGTTCACGCCGATCCCCGGCATGCCGCCCGAGCTCGGAGACCTGCCCCCGGGGTGCGCCTTCGCCGCCCGCTGCACGCACGCCACCGAAGCCTGCGCCCTGCGGCCGGACTTCGCGGACGGCGTCGCCTGCCACCACCCGCCGGTCCAGGAGAGTGCCCGTGCTTGAACTCGAAGCGATCACCGCAGGCTACGAGCGCGGGAAGCCCGTCGTACGGGACGCCCACCTCACCGTCGGACCCGGCGAAGCGGTCGGCCTGCTCGGGCCGAGCGGTTGCGGCAAGTCGACGCTCGCCCGGGTCGCCGCCCTGCTCCACCGCCCCGACGCCGGCACCGTCACCCTCGACGGCCGTACGGTCACCGGCTGGCGCCACCGCGCCCCGCGCGCACAGCGCACGGCGATCGGCGTGGTCTTCCAGCAGCCCCGGCTGTCCGCCGACCCCCGCCTGCGCCTGCGCGACCTGATCGCGGAACCGCTGCGCGCCACCGGGCGGCGCGACGAAGCGGCCACCGCCGTCGGTGAATTGGCCCAGGCCGTGGGGCTCGGTGACGACCTCCTCACCCGGCGCCCGCACGAGGTGAGTGACGGCCAGCTGCAACGTGCCTGTCTGGCCCGCGCCCTGGTGCTGCGCCCGCGCTGGCTGGTCTGCGACGAGATGACGGCGATGCTGGACGCGTCGACGACGGCGGCCCTGGTCGCGGTGGTCGAGCAGTACCGGCGCGAACACGGCGCCGGCCTGCTGGCCGTCGGCCACGACCGCGTCCTCCTGGAGCGCTGGTGCGACCGCACGGTCCGCTGGGAGGACGTCGCCGCGGTGGTCTGAACCGGGAGCGACGATCGGCCGAACTCCTGGAGCGGGCCTGCCCATTGAGGCTGTACGGGGCGGATACTCGCCGGAGTCACCGACGCCCCGTACACCTCCGGAGGCACCATGGCCGTCGTCACGCCCACCCGCCGCAGAGTCGTCACCACCTTCACCGCCGCCCTCGCGGGAGCCGTCGCCGTACCCTCGTACGCCCGAGCGGCCGAGCAGAAGCCCGGCCGCGGGCCCCTGCGCCGCGCGCACGCGCACAACGACTACGAGCACCCGCGCCCCCTCCTGGACGCCCTTTCCCACGGCTTCACGAGCGTGGAGGCGGACATCCACCTCGTCGACGGACAGCTCCTCGTCGCCCATGACCCGATCGACCTCGACCCGTCGCGCACCCTCGAATCGCTCTACCTGGCCCCCTGGCGGCCAGGGTCGGGGCCAACCACGGCTCCGTGTACCGCGGATACCGCCGTCCCGTGCAACTGCTGATCGACATCAAGACCGACGGGGCCGCCGCCTATCCCGAACTCCACCGTCTGCTGCGCCGGTACCGCCGGATGCTGAGCACGTACGCGTACGGCCGCGTCCGCCTCGGCGCGGTGACCCCCGTCGTCTCCGGCCACCGTGCGGCCCGCGCTCCGATGGAGGCGCAGCGCGTGCGCCACGCCTTCTACGACGGACGCCTCGACGACCTGAACGGCCCCGATGTCGCGGGCCCGGCTCCCGCCTCCTTCATCCCGCTGATCAGCAGCAACTGGACGCACAGCTTCACCTGGCAGGGCACCGGCCCGTTCCCCGCGGCCGAACGCGCGAAGCTGCACGCCGTCGTCTCCACCGCCCACCGGCGCGGGCAGCGCGTCCGCTTCTGGGCCACACCCGACCTGCCGGGGCCGGCGCGGGACGCCGTCTGGAGCGAACTGCTCGCCGCCGACGTGGACCACGTCAACACCGACGACCTCGCGGGCCTGGAGCGTTTCCTCCGCACGTACGACGCGTAGTCGGCCATCACCGCCAGTCAACACCCGTACGGCGGACGTGTCTTCCGCCCGAATGGACCCTCCGCTGCGCCAGACTGACGGCCGAATGCCGCAATTCAGGCGCGGCGGAGGAGGTTGGCCATGGCCATTTCGATCTCGTTGGTGCTGTTTCTGCTGATTCTCGCGGTGATCTTCCTGCGCAACGGGGGACTGAAGGTCTCGCACGCCCTGGTCTGCGCCCTGCTCGGCTTCTTCCTGGCCGGTACGAGCGTGGGGCCGACCATCCAGAACGGGATCGCCGCCACCGCCGAAGTGGTCGGTGGTCTCAGGCCCTGACCGCCGCCCACACGTCACCGGGTCCTAGTCGGGCCTGCGGCTGAGCGCCCCCGGCCACCAGGAGGTGCGGCCGATGTCGCGGACCAGGGCCGGAACGAGCAGGGAGCGGACGACGAGGGTGTCGAGCAGGACGCCGAAGGCGACGATGAAGGCGATCTGCAGCAGGAAGGCCAGGGGGATGACGCCGAGCGCGGCGAAGGTGGCCGCGAGGACGACGCCCGCGGAGGTGATGACGCCACCGGTGGCGGTCAGACCGCGCAGAACACCTTCGCGGGTGCCGTGCCGCAGCGATTCCTCGCGGACCCGGGACATCAGGAAGATGTTGTAGTCCACCCCCAGGGCCACCAGGAACACGAACCCGTAGAGCGGAACGGAGGAGTCGGTGCCGCCGAAACCGAGCAGCTGCTGGAAGACCAGCGAGGAAACGCCCAGGGTGGCAAGGAAGTTCAGGGCCACCGTCGCGACGAGCAGGACGGGCATCAGCAGCGACCGCAGCAGGCCGACCAGGATGACCAGGATGATCGCGAGCACCACCGGCACGATGAGGGAGCGGTCGTGCTCCGCCGTGCGCTGGGTGTCGTACCGCTGGGCGGTGTAGCCGCCGACCAGGGCGTCGGAGTCCGGCACGGCGCGTACGGCGTCGCGCAGCCGCGCGACGGTCTCCTTGGCGGCTTCGGTGTCCGCCGCGTCCGCGAGGACGGCGTCGATGCGTACCCTGCCGTCGACGACGAGCGGCTCGCCGCCTCCCGGGCGCCCGGAGGCCGTCGCCGGGGCGGCCGAGGCCACACCCTCGGTGCCTTCGACGGCGGCCGTCACCTGCCGGAGGGCCCCGGCGTCGGCGATGACGACGGCCGGGTTCCCGGACCCGCCGGGAAAGTGCTTGCCCAGCGTCTCCTGGGCGGCGACGGACGGGGCGTCGTTGACGAAGATCTCCTCCAGGGGCACGCCCTTGGCGTTCAGGGTCGGAGCGAGGGCGGCGCAGGCGAGCAGGGCCGCGAGGGTGACCGCCCACACCTTGCGCGGCGCGCGGTCCACCAGGGCCGCGATCCGCGTCCAGACGCCGTGACCGCCGCTCCCGTCCCCGGCGGGCCGGGGCTTCGCCGGCCAGTAGGCGGCGCGGCCGAGGACCACCAGGGCGGCGGGCAGGAACGTCAGGGCGCTGAGTACGGCGCAGACGATGCCGATCGCGCCGACCGGCCCCAGGGCCCGGTTGTTGGTCAGGTCGCTCAGGAGCAGGGCGAGCAGGCCGAGCGCGACGGTGGCGGCACTCGCCGTGATCGGACCGAAGGACTGCCGCAGCGCGGCGCGCATGGCCGCGATCCGGTCGGAGCCCGCGGCCAGTTCCTCACGGAAGCGGGCGGTGAGCAGCAGCGCGTAGTCGGTGGCGGCGCCGATCACGAGGATCGACAGGATGCCCTGCACCTGGCCGTCGACCCGGACCACGTCGTGGTCGGCGAGGACGTACACGACGGCGCATGCCAGGCCCAGCGAGAAGACCGCTCCCGCAATGATCACCAGCGGAAGGAGCACGCTGCGGTAGACGAGCAGCAGGATCAGCAGCACGGTCACCAGGGCCACGCCGAGCAGCAGGCCGTCGATGCCCGCGAAGGCGTCGGAGAGGTCCGCCTGGCTCGCCGCGGGGCCGGCGAGCTGCACAGCGGTGCCGGGTACGGACTCGGCTGCCTCGGTGACCCGTTCCAGTGCGCCGGGCAGCTCCTCGCCGAGACCGGCCTCCAGCTGTACGACCCCTTGCAGGGCCTGGCCGTCCCGGGACGGAACGGCGGGGGACACCCCGCCCGCCACCCCGGCGCTGTCGGCGAGCGTGGCCAGGGCCCGGGTCGCGGCGCCCTGTTGCTCCCGGCTCAGCCGCCCGCCCGCGTCGTCCGAGGTCCACACGACGATCGCCGGGAGCGTCCCGCCCTGACGGAAGGCCTTCTGGGCGTCGACGACCTTCGTCGATTCCGCGCTGCGGGGAAGGAAAGAGGCCTGGTCGTTGGTGGCGACTTCACCGAGCTTCCCGGCGTACGGGCCGAGCATGCCGCCGACGGCCAGCCAGGCGACGAGCAGAACGGCGGGGACGAGCCAGCGGATCCGCCGTGCGGTGGTGGACATGGGAACTCCTGGAACTGGGACGTGGAAAGTATCTCAACAGAAACAATCTTAATGATTGAGATAAAGGAGAGCCACAAGCAAGCCGACAGGCCCTTCGGGCCCACGTCGTCCGGAGATTTTTCAGCGGCGCGGTACGCGCAACCCGCCCAGTTCCTCGTTCATGGCGGTGAGGAACCTCAGGGCCACCGACAACTCCTCCTCGCTGAAGCGCCGGCGAGCACGGTCGGCAGCCGTGGCGAGCGGCATGAAGTACGAACGCGCCGCCGCCCGCGCTCCCTCCACATAATGGACATGAACCACTCTGCGGTCCGCGCTCTCGCGCGAGCGCCTGACATGCCCGGCCCGCTCCAGCCGGTCCAGGCAGGCGGTGACGGCCCCCGAGGTCAGGCCCAGGTGTTCGCGCAGCAGGCCCGGCGTCACCGGCTCCGCGCTGTCGAGGATCACCGCCAGCGCCTGGATGTCCGTGGCGTGCAGTCCCTGGCCGAGTGCGAAACCGTGGACAAGACGGCTGATCTCGCCGTTCATGCGGCGCAGCTGAACCGCGAACGCCTGAAGATCCGCCGCCGGACCGCCGGGGGCAATGCCACCGTCACCGGATTCCCGCTCATCTGTACTGGCCACACGAACAGCCTATAGAAGCCCGACGGCACATCCACGGACCACTGAACAGGCGGAAGACAATGACACACGGGAACGACGCACCCGCCCTTCGGTGCCTGGTCACCGGGGCCACCGGCTACATCGGCGGCCGACTGGTCCCCGAACTGCTCGCCGCCGGGCACCAGGTGCGCTGTCTGGCCCGTACGCCGGGGAAACTGCGCGACCACCCCTGGGCCGGCCGTGCCGAGGTGGTGCGCGGTGACGTCACCGACGAGGAGTCGGTGCGCGAGGCGATGAGGGACATCGACGTCGCGTACTACCTGGTCCACGCGCTCGACACGGGATCCGGCTTCGAGCGCACCGACCGCCGGGCCGCCGGGATCTTCGGAGAGCAGGCCCGCGCCGCAGGCGTCCGCCGCGTCGTCTACCTCGGCGGGCTGACACCGCGGAACGTGCCGGAACGGGAGCTGTCGCCCCATCTGCGCTCGCGCGCCGAGGTGGGGGAGATCCTGCTGAACTCCGGGGTGGCGACGACCGTGCTGCGCGCCGCCGTCATCATCGGCTCCGGATCCGCCTCCTTCGAAATGCTCCGTTACCTCACCGAGCGGCTGCCGGTCATGATCACGCCCAGCTGGGTGCGCACCCGCATCCAGCCCATCGCCGTCCGCGACGTCCTGCGCTATCTCGTCGGCAGCGCCTCCATGCCCGCCGACGTGAACCGCGCCTTCGACATCGGCGGCGCCGACGTCGTCACGTACCGCGACATGATGCGCAGGTACGCGGCGGTGGCCGGACTGCCCCGGCGCCTCATCGTCCCCGTGCCGGTCCTGACCCCCGGGCTCTCGAGCCACTGGGTCGGCCTGGTCACGCCGGTACCGCACTCGATCGCTCGGCCGCTCGCCGAGTCGCTGCGCCACGAGGTCGTCTGCCACGAACACGACATCGCCGCGTACGTACCCGACCCGCCGGGTTCCCCGATCGGCGTCGACAAGGCGCTCGCCCTGGCGCTCCAGCGGGTCCGGGACGCCCAGGTCACCACCCGCTGGTCCTCCGCGTCGGTGCCCGGCGCGCCCAGCGACCCCCTGCCCACCGACCCCGACTGGGCCGGCGGCAGCCTCTACAGCGACCTGCGGGAACGGACCGTCGACGCCACCCCGCAGGCCCTGTGGACGGTGATCGAGGGCATCGGGGGCGAGAACGGCTGGTACTCCTTCCCCCTCGCATGGGCTGTGCGCGGCTGGGCGGACCGCCTGGCCGGCGGGGTGGGGTTGCGGCGCGGCCGCCGGGACGCGCACCGGCTGCGGGTCGGCGACTCGCTGGACTTCTGGCGCGTCGAGGAGATCGAGCGCGGCCGTCTGCTGCGGTTGCGCGCGGAGATGCGGCTGCCGGGCCTGGCCTGGCTGGAGATGTACGCCGACGAGGACGACGCCGGCCGTACCCGCTACCGGCAGCGGGCCCTGTTCCACCCCCGCGGCCTGCTCGGCCACGCGTACTGGTGGAGCGTCTCGCCCTTCCACGCGGTCGTCTTCGGCGGCATGGCCCGCAACATCGCCCTGGCCGCGGCCGGACAGCCGCCGGAGAGGCCGGTGGACCGCAGCCGCGCGTCCTGAGCGGACGCCTCCGGTGAGGACCCGTGGACCGGAGACCGGAAAGCGCCGCCCGGCTCACCGGGCTCGCGGGAGCCGGGCGGCCGGCGGCTGGACGGGGGCGGGAGCGGAGCGAGAACGGGGAGGAGCGGCGTCCGCGGCCGGGGAGCGGTGCTCGTCGAGTGCGACGGCGAGTGCCGCGGCCGGATCCGGACCGGCCGGACCGGCCGGCGTCCACCGCCCGTGCTCCTTGCGGTACGGCCACCAGCGCCCGTCCCGACCGCACCTCAGCTGCGCGTCCGTGCCGACGACGGTCCACCGGTTGTGCCGGGCACGCAGCTGCGGGCGCCCGTCCTCGTCCCACGCCTCGGCCAGCTGCGTACGGGCGCGCGCGAGCGCCCCCGGCTCCGGCGACCACTCCTCCTCGAGTACGGCGAGCGCGGCACGCCCCCCGTACTCCCAGGCCCGTACGGCCAGGGCCAGACCGGCCCGGTCCCGCCCGGAGCCCGCCGCGAGCCGCGCGGCGATCCACGGTCCGGGACCGCCGGAGGCCAGCCTCACCGCGTCCTGCTCCACGGTGGGTTCCCCGTCCACCGGCTGCTGTTCGTGCCCGGCCGACAGCGCCTCGGCCAGCAGACGGTGCGCACGTCCGGCCGCGTCCGCCGCCAGGAACTCCAGTGCCGCCGCGTCGATTCCCGGCGCGGGCCCCGTCTCCGTGTCGAGGGCCGGCGGCCGGCCCGGCTCGTCCGGGAGCGGCGGAGGGGCGGGCAGGGGCGGCAGCGCGTCGCGCGCCGCGAACGCCTCGTCGGCCCGCACACCCTCCGGCGCGCGCTCGTCCTCGCAGGTCCCCGGTGCCTCCCGGGGCACGGCCCGGGCGGCGCTGCGCACCTGCAGTTCGTCGAGCAGCTCCCGCTCGCCGCGTCCGCGCATCAGCAGCAGTACGAAGGGGTCCTGGTCCAGCAGCCGCGCCATCTGGTAGCAGAGCGCCGCGGTGTGCGGACAGTGGTCCCAGGTGTCGCACGAGCACTCCGGTTCGAGGTCGCCGATGCCCGGCAGCAGTTCGAGTCCGGCCTCCGCCGCGTCCTCCACCAGGTGGGGCGGCATCTCCCGGTCCAGGAGCGCCGCGATGTGCCCGGCGCGTTCGACCGCCATGGCGAGGAAGCGGTCCCACTCCTCACCGCTCAACCGCTGCAACAGCACGTCACTGCGGTACGCCGAACCGTCCTTCTCCCGTACCACCGCCGTGATCCGGCCGGGCCGCACCGACACGGCGCCGACCGCGCCCTCGCGCGCGTACCTGCGGCCCTTTCTGAGCTGTTCACCGTCGAGCGCGGTGTCCTCCAGCGCCTTCGTCCAGGCCCGGCCCCACCAGGTCCCCGCGAAACCGCGTCCCCGCGCGGGAGGCAGCGCGTCGAAGGTGCGCTCCGTTTCCCGTTCCCCTGCTCTGTCCCGGTCGCTCATCGCGTGCCCCCTCGCAGCTTCACCAGATCGGCCAGCTCGGCATCGGTCAGTTCGGTCAGCGCGGACTCGCCGTTCCCGAGAACGGAGTCCGCCAGCTCCTTCTTGCGCACGAGCATTCCGGCGATCCGGTCCTCGACGGTCCCCTCGGCGATCAGCCGGTGCACCTGCACCGGCTGGGTCTGCCCGATGCGGTACGCGCGGTCCGTGGCCTGCGCTTCGACCGCCGGGTTCCACCAGCGGTCGTAGTGCACGACATGGGCGGCCCTGGTGAGGTTGAGCCCGGTGCCCGCCGCCTTCAGGGACAGCAGGAAGACCGGGACCTCGCCGTCCTGGAACCGCCGCACCATCGCCTCCCGTTCCGGCACCGGCGTACCGCCGTGCAGGAACTGGGTGCGCGTGCCGCGCGCCGCGAGATGCTTCTCCAGCAGCCGCGCCATCTGCACGTACTGCGTGAACACCAGCACGCTCGCTTCCTCGGCCAGGACGGTGTCGAGCAGCTCGTCCAGCAGCTCCAGCTTCCCGGAGCGGCCCGCGATGACGGGCCGCTCCTCCTTCGTGTACTGCGCCGGGTGGTTGCAGATCTGCTTCAGCGCGGTGAGCAGCTTCACCACGAGTCCGCGCCGTGCGAACCCCTCGGCCTCCGCGATGGCGGCGAGCGTCTCGCGGACCACGGCTTCGTACAGACGGGCCTGTTCCGCCGTGAGCGGCACGGCGTGGTCGGTCTCGGTCTTCGGCGGCAGCTCCGGGGCGATCCCGGGATCGGACTTCCGGCGCCGCAGCAGGAACGGACCCACCAGCCTGGAGAGCCGCTCGGCGGCCGCGGGATCGCTTCCGCCCTCGACCGGCTGCGCGTAGTGCTTGCGGAACGTTCCGAGCCGGCCGAGCAGCCCGGGCGTCGTCCAGTCGAGGACGGCCCACAGCTCCGAGAGGTTGTTCTCCACCGGTGTGCCGGTGAGCGCCACGCGCGCGCGGGCGTCGATGGTCCGCAGTTGCCCGGCGGTCGCCGAGTACGGGTTCTTGACGTGCTGCGCCTCGTCGACGACGACCATGCCCCACGGCGCGGGACCGGCCAGCCGCGCCGCGTCGAGCCGCATCGTGCCGTACGTCGTGAGGACGAACTCCCGTGCCGCCAGAGCGTCCAGGCTGCGCGCCGCGCCGTGGAAACGGCGTACCGGGGTCCCGGGTGCGAACTTCTCGATCTCGCGCTGCCAGTTGCCCATCAGGGAGGTGGGACAGACCACCAGGGTGGGTCCCGCGGTCCGCTCGTCCGTCTGCCGGTGCAGGTGGAGGGCGATGAGGGTGATGGTCTTGCCGAGGCCCATGTCGTCGGCGAGACAGCCGCCGAGTCCCAGGGACGTCATGCGGTGCAGCCAGTTCAGTCCGCGCAGCTGGTAGTCGCGCAAGGTCGCCGCGAGCGCGGCCGGCTGAGCGATCGCGTGGTCGTCCGCGCCCTCCGGATCGGCGATCCGTTCCTTCAGCTGTGCCAGCCATCCCGATGCCTGTACGTCGACCTGCCGGCCGTTCAGCTCCGTGCGGCCCGTCAGCGCGGCACCGAGGGCGTCGATCGGGGTGACCTTGCGGTCCTGGCCCTCCCGCGCGCGCCGGGCCTCCTCCGGGTCGATCAGCACCCACTGGTCACGCAGACGAACGACGGGTCTGGTCGCCTCCGCGAGCCGGTCGAGCTCCGCCCTGGAGAGCTGCTGACCGCCCAGCGTGAACCGCCAGTCGAAAGCGAGCAGTGCGTCGGCCGACAGGAAGGAGGGCATGCCGGACGACGTCTTCCCCGGTCCCTTGCCGTCGTCGGGCGGCCCCACGACAGCGTGTGCCGTCAGGGTGCGGGCCAGCTCCTTCGGCCAGTGCACCTGGACCCCGGTGGCGGCGAGCTCCCGGGCGGCCCGGCCGAGCAGTTCGGTGACCTCCTCGTCCGCCGGCTCGATCGCGTCGGGCACGGCGGCCGACAGCAGCGGTGCCAGCGGCGGCCACGCGCGGACGGCGCGGCGCAGAGCCAGCAGCGCGTCCATGCGGGCGCGCGGCCCGAACGCCGTACCCGCGTGCCCCGTTCCGGCCCATACCTCGGCGGCGTCCGCGACCAGTGAGGGTCGCTGACACTGTGCATCTGGAGAACGACACGGAAGGCGGGCCCGGCCCCCTCCTCGGCCCCGTCCTGCGCACCGTCCCGCGCGCGAGCGGCCGCGAGCCCCGGCAGCTCGACCCTCAGGGAGATCCGTACGCCCGCGTCGTGACCGGCGGCGACATCGGCGGCCCAGGCGCGCTGCTCGGGCAGCCGCTGCGGCCCGGCGCCGGCGAACGCCGGGCCGGCGGCGGCCGTCGCCGCGGCGGGTGTGCGCGGCAGCCCGTCCGCGACCGCGTCGAGGAACGAGCGCAGCAGCCGCTCGGGGGCGGGCAGCCGGAGCGGCCGCTGCGCGGCGTCCAGCGGTACTGCGTGCGCGCAGGGCGGCATCGAAGCCGCCAGTTCGCGCACCCGTTCCCGGTCCTCGGCGGTGAGCGGTCCGGCCCGCCAGGCGTCGTGATCGGTGGCGCTCAGGCCCGGCAGCAGCCGCCCGTGGGCGACGAGCTGGAGCGCGACGAGGGCAGCCGCACCCCAGAAGGCGGCGGCAGGGGCGGCGTGCGCGGACGCGCGCGCCCGGGTCAGTACCGGCAGAGCGTCCCGTACCGGCAGCACAAGGGCCCGTACGGTCCGTGCGGTGACGCCGTCCGTGACGACGGTCAGTTCCTCGACGGCGCCGGGGAGGGAGGGAGGCCCGCTGCCGTCGGAGCGCCAGAAGGCGACCTTGCCGGTGCGTGCCGGGTCCGCAGGCAGGAAGACCGCGGAGCAGCGGATGAGTTCGGAGATCCCGGAGAGCGTTGCCGCAGGAGGCCGGTGCACAGCGATGCCGAATCCCTCAAATTTGACTAGTTGGGCCCGAAGTCGCCGAGGATACTGCATCCGCCCCCGACGGTGTACCCGGCCCCACTGCCGCGGGCTGGGGCCTGCACCAGCGGAACAGGGGGGTTCACACCATGGTCGTCGAGGGACCCGGCGCATAGTTTCATGAGGTCAGAGCCAGGTCCTGCAGACCGGAGACCCCCATGCCCCAGGCCGCCGCCGTCGCGGAACCCACGACAGGCACTTCCGGGAGCGATTTCGCCCCGCTCCTGCGAACAGCCAGGGAACAGGGCTCCTGGAGCGCCGCGCCGACTGGTACGCGCTGGGGATCGCGGCCAACCTGCTCGCCCTGGCCGCTGTCGTCACCGGCCTCGTGCTCGTCGGCGATTCCTGGTGGGCGCTTCCGCTCGCCCTGCCCCTGACCGTGCTGTGGGCCCGTACCGCCTTCGTCGGTCACGACGCGGGACACGCCCAGATAACCGGCAACCGCAGGGTGAGCCTGGTGATCAGCCTTGTCCACAGCAATCTGCTGCTCGGTATGAACCAGGCGTGGTGGAACGACAAGCACGTACGCCACCACGCCAACCCGAACCACATCGACAAGGACCCGGACGTCGGCGTGGGGGCGCTTGTCTGGACCCAGAAGCAGGCAGCGCAGCGCGAAGGTTTCGCCCGCTGGCTCACCCGCAACCAGGCGCGCCTGTTCTTCCCGATGCTGCTGCTCGAAGGCATCGCGCTGAAGATCTACGGTTTTCAGTACCTGCGCCGCCAGCCGGTGCGCGAGCGCCTGCTGGAGGGCCTGCTGCTCGTGGCCCACCTCGTCGGTTACTTCGCGCTTCTGCTCACCGTCATGTCGCCGGGCAAGGCGGTGGTTTTCGCGCTGGTGCACCACGCGCTGTTCGGTCTCCACCTGGGCATGGCCTTCGCGCCCAACCACAAGGGGATGGAAATGCCCGACCCCGACGGCGAGCGCTGGGGCCACCTGCGCCGGCAGGTGGTCACCTCGCGCAACGTGCGCGGCGGGATACTCACCGACTGGTTCCTGGGCGGCCTGAACTACCAGATAGAGCACCACCTCTTCCCGAGCATGGCGCGTCCGAATCTGCGGCTCGTCCAGCCGCTGGTGCGTGCGCACTGCCGGGCGCTGGGTATGCCGTACACGGAGACAGGACTGATCGACTCGTACCGGCAGGCGCTGACGCACATGCACGAGGTCGGCGAGCCCCTCAGGACCGACAGGACCGACAAGGCCGGCGGCGCTGTTTAGCGGCCGTACGGCGGAACTGTGGCGCGGACGCGCACGTTACCGGAACATGAAGCGGCAACAGCCGCGAAGGAGGCGTCGAAGATGTCGAAGAGCGCGAAGGTCGCCGCCGGTGGCGTGGTGGTGGGAGTCGCCCTGATCTGGCTGATCGGGTTCTGGCCCGCTCTGCTGGTCATGATCGGCGTACCCGTTGCGGCGTATCTGATGCTGGACAACTCGCAGCGCCGTAGGTTGCGCCGGGTCTCACGCAAGGAGATCGGCCGCTGACCCGGCCCAGGACCGTGCCGGGCCAGGGTCCCGGAAGGGCCGAGTACCGGCACGGAAGAGGGGAGTTCCGCACCATGGGCGGCACAGTCAGGGCGGTCAGCAGCAACGGCGAGTACACGTTCACCAAGCCGAACCGCGACAGCGTCACGCTGCTGGCCGGGCTCGGTGTGGAAGGCGATGTGCACGCGGGGACGACGGTGAAACACCGTTCCCGGGTCGCTCAGGACCCCACCCGGCCCAATCTGCGCCAAGTGCACCTCATCCACGAGGAGCTCTTCGCCGAGCTGCTCCGGGAAGGCTTCACGGTCGGGCCCGGCCGGCTCGGCGAGAACATCACCACCAGCGGAATCGGTCTTCTGGGGCTCCCGCGGGGCACCCTGCTGCACATCGGTGAGGAAGCGGTCGTCGAGATCACCGGCCTGCGCAACCCCTGCCTGCAGATCGACACCTTCCAGGACGGCCTCCTGAAACAGGTCGTCGGCCGGGACGCGGAGGGCAACGTCATGCGCAAGGCCGGGATCATGAGCGTCGTCAGGACGGGCGGGGTGGTGCGGCCCGGCGACCGGATCGAGGCCGTACTGCCGGCGGAGCCGCACCGTCCCCTGGAGTGTGTCTGAGCCGCGGCCCGGCTCAGTCCAGCGCACAGGAGTTGACCACGTCACCGCCCGCGGGCCTGGCGATCGTCCGGTCCGCGGGCGGAGCGCTGCCGTCCTCCACCCACGCGGCGAGCGCCGTGAAAGCGGAGCGGTAGCAGGGCAGGACCGGCCGCAGCCGCTCGGGATACGTGTCGTGGAGCGAGTCGACATGGGTGCCGCCCTCGACGGTGTAGTAGCGGTGCAGCCGGGACCGGCCCTGCCCCGTCACCATCCGCTCGTACACGTCGGAGCCGGTGGCGATCGGCAGCAGCGTGTCGAGGTCGCCGTGCAGCGTGATCAACGGTTTGCCGATCCGTCCCGTCAGCGCGACCCGCTGCACCGCGCGGTGTACGGACCCGGGGCGCGCGGCGTAGTCGTACTCCGCGTCCGACGCACAGGGCGCAAGGATCTCCGGCAGCGTCGTACCCGCCGAGGAACCGGGACAGGCGGGGTCGTACGCCGGGTCGAACTCCGCGCGGTAGATCTTCTGCGTCAGCCCCCAGTACGCCTTCTCGTGGTACGGCCACAGGAACTGTGAGCCCGGCGCGAAACCGGCCCCCAGGAGATCCTCGTCCGTGGCCCGGCCGAGGCTCCGCGCCACGGTGACCGGCAGGGAACCGAGGAGACCGCCGCCGTCGGCGGTCCACAGGGCGCCCTCCCAGTCCACCCCGCCGTCGTAGAGCCCGGGATGGTTCTCGAGCTGCCAGCGGGTCAGGTAGCCGCCGTTGGAGATGCCCGTCATGTACGTGCGTCGCGGTGCGTGCCCGTACCACCGCGCGACGGTCCTGCGGGCCGCGCGCGTCAGCTCCGTGGTGCGCCGGTTCCACTCCGCCACCGCGTCACCGGGCCTCCTGCCGTCCGTGAAGAAGTCGGGACCGCTGTTGCCCTTGTCGGTCGCCGCGTACGCATAGCCCTGCGCCAGCACCTGGTCGGAGATGAGCGCGTCGGTCGCGTACTGCTTGCGCGTCCCGGGCGCTCCCGTGACGACCAGGCCGCCGTTCCAGCGCTCGGGCATCCGGATGACGAACTGCGCGTCGTGCCGCCACCCGTGGGTGGCGTTGAAGCGCGAATCGTCGGGGAAGTAACCGTCGATCTGGACGCCCGGCACACCGGAGGGGTTCTTCGTGCCCTTCGCGGACAACCCCACCTGGTCGGCGGTGTCGGTGTACGCCGTGCCGGCCAGTCCCGCGGTGGTCAAGTCGGGCAGACAGGCCACCCGTTGATGTTCCGCCCCCGGAACGGCAGGCCGGTTCTGCCGCGCACAGGGATCGGTGCCAGAGGCACGGGGTGCGGCGCCGGCGGAGCCCACGGTGGTCAGCACCATGAGAAGTGCGGCGACGAGTGGGACACCTCTGGACGGGCGCATGGGAAGCCTCCGGTCTCGTGGGGAAAAAAGACGGGCGCAGCGCCACATGGTGCTGTCGTCCCACCCGGTAGGGCCATGGGCCCGGCCCACACGGCGCGGGGCCGCGGCATGGGTGCCGTCCACGAAAACCGTCGCCCGCCGCTCGGCCCGCCGATGGTCTTCCGGCCGTCCCGGCCGCGCGGGGTGGCCCTCGACGCCTCACTCCTCCTGTGCGAGCGCCCGGACTCCGGCACGTCTGTGGAAGCGCTCCTCGCCGGTCCGGGGAACGCCCGCCGACCGGTGGGGCAGCCGTCAGGCGGGTCGCACGGCCATCTCGTCGAGCGTCTCCAGCAGACCGGGCAGTCCGGGCCCCCGGCCGACCGGGACGACTTCACCCGGCTCGTCGTCCAGCAGCACGAAGCGGCGCACCCTGACCAGTGAGTAACCTCGCCGTCGAAGCCCCGCGGCGAACAGCGCCCCAGTCAGGCCGCCGGGAGGCCGAGAAGCGTACGCGCCACGGTGTGCGGTGATTCGCCGCGTTCCCGCGCGAGCGCGATGACCGCACGGCAGGCCAGTTCGTTGACGCCGAAGGAGAGTGCCTCCGGCGAGACCCAGCCCGCCGCCTCCTCGCTGCGGGGCTCGTCGTCGTCCGCGCACGCGGACACATAGGCCGCAGCGGCCTCGAAGATGTTGTGCTGCCGCGTTTCCGGGCGCGCCCGCGGCGCACCGCCCCGACGCGGCCCGAAGAGCTTCCGGAGTCTGTCCCGCACCCGGACCACCTTCTTCTTGAGGGGTTCGATCACGAACCGTCCATGCGTGCCCTTCCAACGTAGAGTTGGAGCCCGGGCGACATAAGGGGGACGGTGCGTTGAACCGTTACGACCGGCTGCGGGAGATCCGGCGACTCGATCCGGAGAAGGACTTCCTGGAGATCTACCGGCTCACCGCGACGTACGAGTTCCCCTGGGACCACACACGCGCCCTGGAGCTGGCCCTCTACCGCACCTACGCGGTCCCCGGCATCGGCCGTCTCCTCGCCGAGACGGCAGAGCTCACCGACCGTTCGCAGAAGCGCTACGACGACACCGCGCTGCTCCTGGACACCGTCGTGGAGCACGGCTTCGACACCGAGGACGGCCGCACCGCCATTCGCCGCATCAACCAGATGCACCGCAGCTACGCCATCAGCAACGACGACATGCGCTACGTGCTGTGCACGTTCGTCGTCGTGCCGAAGCGCTGGATCGACTCCTACGGCTGGCGCCGGCTGTCCGACCACGAGCTCCGGGCGTCCGCCGCCTACTACCGCACGCTCGGCAGGCACATGGGCATCAAGGACATCCCGCAGTCCTACGAGGAGTTCGAACGCTGCCTCGACACCTACGAGGCGCAGCACTTCGGCTGGGACGAGGGGGCACGCAGGGTCTCGGACGCGACCCTCGCCCTCATGGCGTCCTGGTATCCGCGCCCCCTCGCGCCGCTGGTGCGCGGCGCGAGCCTCGCCCTCCTCGACGACACGCTCCTGCGGACCTTCCGTTACGACACCCCGTCGCCCGCCGCGCGAGCGCTGGTCAGGGGGGCCCTCCGGCTGCGCGCCCGCGCCGTCCGTCTGATGCCACCGCGCAGCACACCGCACTACGCCCGGCAGAACCCCGAGATCAAGAGCTATCCCGGCGGCTACACGGTCGCGAACCTGGGGACTTTCCCGACGCCCGGCACGGGCGGCTGCCCGGTTCCGCACATCGAGCGCCCGGCTGCCGCCGCCGAGTGACCCGGCCGGCGCGGTGTGGTTGCTTGCTCAGTCCCGGCGGACGGCCAGCGCAAGGAAACGGTCGCTCTCGTCGGTGTACGACGCCAGCCGCCACCCGGAACGCTTCAGCAGTGCCCGGAGGTTGGGCTCGGCCCGCAGGTCGTCCGGGGTGATCTGCCACCCCTGGCGCGCCGCGAGGGCCGCCCGGCCGATGGGGTGGAACAGCGCCAGCAGGCCGCCGGGCCGCACCACCCTGGCCAGCTCGCGCAGATTCTCCGAGGGGCGGGGGAGGTGCGCGATCAGCCCGGCCGCGAAGACGGCGTCCAGAGCCGCCGTCCGTACGGGCAGCCGTGCGACATCGGCGAGCAGCAGCCGCGCGCCGCGACTGCGGCCCGCGTGGACCGCCGCCTCCAGCATCGCCGGTGTCACATCGGCGCCCAGCACCGAACCCACGGGGCCCACGGCGTCGCGCAGGAACGGCAGTGCGCGCCCCGTGCCGCAGCCGGCGTCGAGCACGGCGTCACCGGCCCGCAGTCCGAGGCGGGCCACCGCGGCGGCGTAGGCCGGTCCGTCGTCCGGGAACCGGGCGTCCCAGTCCGCGGCCCGGGCCGTGAAGAACTCCTGGACGTGCGTGTGGTCGTCGGCCATACGCACATCGTCCCCCATCGCCCTCAGTTCCCCGGAACTCCGGCGGCTCCCCCGCAGGTGCGGCGGGCATGTCCGAGTGTGGGCCGGTCCTTCCGGAACGTATCTCTGCCACATCCCGGCAGCTTTCGAAAAGCGCTCCCCGCGTGCGTTCCTTGCGGGACCGGCGCCCCCGGGTCATGGGACACCTGGACCACGCCGCCTCCGGCCGGCCCCCGCCCTCTCGTACGCGATGACCTCAGCCGGCGCCGCCCTCGCACCGCACCGTACGGGCGCTGGACGCGAGCGGGGGCTCCCGCCGCAACTGGCTGACCACTGCCGCGTCCGCCATCGCCGTCGGCACCGCCATCAGCGCCGGTATCTGGACGATGCGCTTCGTCGAGTACGCCGGAAGGACGCACACGGCCCGGCTGCTCGACACGGTGGGCTGAACCGTCCCGCGTTTCCCCTGTCCGCGGCACCCGAAGGAACCCGTGCTTGCCGCGATGACGTCAGTGGGGAAGGCTGGTGCTCGACCAGGGGCGACGGGGAACGGATGAACGGGGAGGGCCGAAACATGGCGCTGGACAAAGGACTTGACTGGCTTCTGGACGACCTGGCAAACAGGGTCGAGCATGTGCGGCACGCGCTGGTGCTGTCCAACGACGGCCTGGTGACCGGGGCGAGTGCGGGCCTGGCGCGGGAGGACGCCGAGCACCTGGCCGCAGTGTCGTCGGGACTGCACAGCCTCGCCAAGGGGTCGGGCCGGCACTTCCGGGCGGGCAAGGTCCGTCAGACGATGGTCGAGTTCGACGAGGGGGTTCTCTTCGTCACCGCGGCGGGAGACGGCAGCTGCCTGTGCGTGCTGAGTGCCGCCGAAGCCGACATCGGACAGGTCGCGTACGAGATGACGCTGCTCGTCAACCGGGTCGGCGAACACCTCGGGGTTGCCGCGAGGCAGCCGGGTCTCGCCAGAGACACCGAGCTCTGACCTGCGCGTACTCGCCCGGCCCGGAAGTTGTCCACAGGCTGGGCGGGCAACGCGCCGTCCGGACTACGGTCGTCACCGGGAGTATCCGCATCTCACGGGGAGACGATCATGGCCGTACGAGAAGCGCACCGCACCGCTGCTGTGACCCAGGCCGGCGGGCCGCTGTCCGCGTCCCGGGCCGCCCGGGAACTCGGCTTGAAGCGAAGCGAGTTGGACCTTGGTGCCCTGCTGGGTCACATCCGCACCACGGTTGACGCGGACGGCAGCCACCGCCGGGTCGCCCGTGAGGAGATCGACAGGCTCCGGGCGGCGGGCCGGAATCAGGAAACGCTGCGTGAGCGGCTACGGACCGTAGGCGCCACCGAGGGTGCGCGGTTGATGGGTACCAGCCCCGTCCGGTTCGGCAAGCTCGCCCGCACCGGATACATCGCTCCCGTCACGTTCTACCTGAATCGCTACCGGGCGGTCGTCTGGCTGTACCTCGCCGAAGAACTGAAGGAATTCGCCGACCGCGAGCCCGCTCTGCTGACCGGCAGGTCGCCGCAGAGGATGCGTGCCCTGCTCGACGCGGGTGAGGACCGCCGTGCCCGCAACTGGCGGGGCCGGCGCCTCGGTCTGCTGACGCGGCAGACGGAAGACCCGTGGGAGCAGGCGGCGATCACCAGTTCCGTCCTCGACCCCGTCCAGTTCGTGGAGGTCGTCGACGACCCCTACGAGCGCGCGTACCTCAGCAAACTCCGGCCGGGGCTGGTGGGGCGCCATGGTGAATCGCCCGCCGTGCGCGAAGCCATGGACCGGCTGCTGCCGGCCGACGGCCCCGACGAGATCCTCTGGCAGCGGGTGAGCCTCGCACTGCTCCTGGACGAGGCCCGCGCCCACCGTCCCGCACCGCGCCCGGAGAGCAGCCGCCCCCTGGCTGGGAGCCTATGAGGGTCGGCGATGTGTGGGGACGTTCCGTGGCATCTCCTTCGACCTGAGCGTGCCGGGCGGAGCGATGCTTCCGGTGGTCGGCATCAGCAGCATCTCTGTCGTTCCCACTCACCGCCGGCGCGGCCTGCTGAAGGCGATGATGGCTCAGGGCCTGCGCTCGGCGGTGGCGCGCGGCGAGGCAGCCGCGGTCCTGCACTCCGCTGAGTACGGTGTCTACGGCCGTTACGGATTCGCGCCGGCCACCCGGCACGGCGGCTTCACCGTCGACGTACGTGCCGGCCGTGGCCTGCGCCCCGGCCCCGCCGGCACCGGAATCCTCCAGCCCGCCACCATGGAGGACGTGCGAAGGTTCGGGCCCGCCCTCTTCGACCGGGTCCGCCGCTCACGGGCCGGAGCGGTCAGCCGCCCGGACTGGAACTGGCAGGCGCGGACCGGAGAGTCGGTCCGCCCCGGAGAGACATGGACCGAGCCCACGGCCGTCGTGTACCGCGATGTCCACGGGCAGGTGAGCGGACTGGTGACCTACCGGGTCGACGGCAAGTGGACCGACGGCGTACCCGACAGCACCCTGACCGTCACCGATCTGATCACCACCACGCCCGAAGCACTGCGTGCTCTGTGGCGGCATCTGCTCTCCCTGGACTGGGTGCACACGATCGACGTTCCCGACGCGGCCCCCGACGACCCGGCGCCCCTTCTGCTGGCCGATGCCCGTGCCGTACGCCCTCTTCCCCATCCTGCCGACTGCCTGCGGCTGCGCCTGCTGGACCTTCCCGTCGCTCTCGCCGCCCGCACCTACGCCACGGAAGGCCGCCTCGTTCTCGAAGTGGCCGACCCGGACGGACATGTCGACGGCCGCTGGCAGTTGCACGTGGCGGCCGACGGCTCCGGGCACGTCACCACCACCGACGGCCCGGCCCACCTGGCACTGGACGCGACCACCCTTGCCATGCTCTGTCTGGGCGGTGAGACGGCCGCTCGGCTCAAGGGGGCAGGGCTGGTCGAGGAGCTGCGTCCCGGAGCCGCGGCCACCGCCGACGCGCTCTTCCGCGCTTCCCTCGCGCCGTGGTGCCCCGATCACTTCTGAACCCCGCCCTCACTCCCTTGCCGGCCGGCGTCCGCTCCTCCCGAACCCGTTCACCGGCTCCCACCCGAAACCGGCGCATGCGAGACGGTCCGGTTCGTCGCGTGGTACAGTAGGTGCATGCGTTCTTTCTGCTTCCTGTGACGGAGCACGCCGCGACCCGCCTCTCGTGATGAAGCCGAGGCAGTGGGTTGCTCGTCGCGCCCATCGGCCGCTTCCGGCCGCCGCCCGTCAGTTCAAGGAAGATCCACTCCCCGCTTCACGGGTGGAGTGTGTCTCCGTTCGGAGCGTCATGAACACCCCTCTTACCGTCCCGGCTCGTGCCCGCGCACAGCTCGTCGCTTCTGATGTCCACCTCGCCCGAGGAGGCCGCCCGGTCCTCACGGGCGTCGAGATGACCGTTACTCCCGGTTCGCGCTGGGGCGTGGTCGGGGAGAACGGCCGCGGCAAATCCACGCTGGTCCACGTGCTCGCCCAAACGCTGGCCCCCGATGCCGGCTCGGTGCGGCGAACGGGAACCCTGGGCAGTGCGGAGCAGGAGGTGGCGGCCGACGAGGACCGTACGGTCGGCGATGTCGTCGATGCCCACCTCGCCGACGCCCGCACCGCGCTGGCCGCCCTCGACACCGGCGCGGCCGCGCTCGCCGAGGAACGCCCCGGCGCGGAGGCGTCGTACCAGGCGGCACTGGAGGCGGCCGAGGCGCTGGAGGCATGGGACGCCGACCGGCGTGTCGATGTCGCCCTCGAAGCCCTCGGCGCGGTGACCGACCGGAGCCGGCTGCTGGCACACCTGTCCGTCGGGCAGCGCTACCGGGTGCGCCTGGCGTGCCTGCTCGGCGCCGCCTACGACTTCCTGCTGCTCGACGAACCGACCAACCACCTCGACCAGGCCGGCCTGGACTACCTGACCGGCCGCCTGCGGGAGTGGGACGGCGGCGTGGTGGTGGTCAGTCATGACCGCGCCCTGCTGAGGGACGTCGCCACCACGATTCTCGATCTCGACCCCAGCCAGGACGGCCGCCCGGCCGTATACGGCGACGGCTACGAGGGATATCTGGCCGGCCGTCGCGCGAGCCGCCGGCGCTGGGAGGCGGAGTACGCCCAACAGCAGGCCGAACACGCGCATCTGGCCGACAGCCTCGCCGCGGCGCAGAGCCGGTTGGTGACCGGCTGGCGTCCCGGCAAAGGGACCGGGAAGCACCAGCGCGCCACCCGGGCCGCGGGGCTGGTGCGCTCGGTGCACCAGCGCCAGGACGAGCTGTCCCGGCATGAGGTGTCCCTGCCCGAGCCGCCGTTGAGCCTGGACATGCCCGAGCTGCCCGCCCGCGCCGGGGTCGCCCTTGTGCGCGCCGAGAACGTCACCGTCACCGGCCGCCTGCGCCAGTCGGCCGATGTGACGCTGGAGTCCGGCTCCCGGCTGGTGATCTCCGGACCCAACGGCGCGGGCAAGTCCACCCTGCTCGCCGTGCTGGCCAAACGGCTGGAGCCGGACGCGGGGCGGGTGCACCACGCCCGCAACGCCCGGGTCGCACTGCTGGGCCAGGAGTCGGCGCATCCTGTCCACCGCCGCGCGGGAGAGGTCTACGAGGCCCGCCTCGCGGCCCTCGTCTCGGACGGACAGCTCGACGAGAGCCGGACGGTGGCGCTTGACGAACTGGGGCTGCTGGCCCGCCGTGACCTGGACAAACCGGTGCGCCGGCTGTCCCTGGGGCAACAGCGCCGCCTGGACCTGGCCCTGGCGCTGGCCTCCAGGCCGCACGTCCTGCTGCTGGACGAACCGACCAACCACCTGTCCATCGCCCTGGTCGACGAACTCACCCATGCCCTGGAGGCCACGTCCGCCGCCGTGGTGATGGCCTCCCACGACCGGCAGCTGCGCCGCGATGTCGCCCACTGGCCCCACCTGTCCCTGGCCGCCACCGCTCTCCGGGGCGCCGCCGGAATGCTTCGAGCGAGTCCGAAGGAGCCGCCGAGCGAGATCCCCGGGGACGTCGGCCACGGCCCGCCCTGCCGACAGGAGGAGGCCGACGTGTGACCGGAACCGGAGAGGGGAGCGGCGGCGAGCGCGGGCGGTCCGGGCTCAGTTGGCGCTTCCGGTACGGGCGTACCGGCCCGGGGTGATGCCCACGACCCGCTTGAAGTGCCGGGTGAGATGGGACTGGTCGTAGAAGCCGGCGGCGGTCGCCACCTCGCCCGGCGGCTGCCCGCCGAGCAGCAGACGGCGGGCCAGGTCGACGCGGCGGGACATCACGTACTGGTGCGGGGCGATGCCGAAGGCACCACTGAAGGCACGTACGAGATGGGTGGGGTGGGCGTGCACCAGGCGCGCGGCCTCTTCCAGGGCGATGCCTTCGAGCAGTCGCTCGTCGAGGAGGTCGCGCAGGCTCTGGGCGACGCCGCGGTCGGGCTCCGCGCTGCCGAAGGCCGCCCTGGGGCGCAGATGCTCGCGCAGCCGCTCGCTGATGAGGGCCAGACGGCTCTCCGCCTCGAACGCGTCGCCCCGGTTCGCGAGGGCCGTGTGCAACTGCCCGACGCGTCTGCGCAGGACGGGATCGGTGAGGTCCGGGCCGTCCACCGCCGGCCCGATGAAGCTCTCGTCCAGCTGCGTCATGTCGAGGTAGAGCACGCGCTTGTGGAAACCGTGAGGGGTGGCGGGTGAGCCGTTGTGCGGGACCTGCGGCGGGAGCAGGCTCACGGTGTCGCTCGGGGTGCCGCGCTCGTAGCGGTCCAGATCGTAGCGGACCGCGCCGTCGTCGACGATCAGCAGCGTCCAGGCGTCGTGGACGTGCATGGGGTACGCGTGCTCGGTGAAGTGGGCGTGGAATACCTCTACGACACCCGCGGCCTGCGGGCGCCAGGCGGAGATCTCCTGCCGGGGCACCATGCAAAGAACGTACAAGACGGAGAAGGCGCGCACCGTGGAGTCTCGAAGCATGAGAACCGAGAACGAGAACGAGACTGAAGTCGGCGCCGGGACGGAGACCGTCGCAAAGCCTGAGGACGTGCCGGTCCGCTTCGACACCAAGATCGCCGTCCTGCTGCGCGACGACCTCGAGTCCTGGCAGCGGCTGAATGTGACCGCCTTCTTGGTCAGTGGGCTCGGCACGGCATCACCCGAGGTGATCGGCGAGCCGTACGCGGACGCCGACGACACCGCGTATCTGCCGATGTTCCGCCAGCCCGTGCTGGTCTTCGAGGGAGCGAAGGAGACGCTGACCGCCGCGCACGCGCGTGCGCTGTCCCGGTCGCTGCCGAGGGCCGTGTTCACGTCGGACCTGTTCGGCACGGGCAACGACCGGGACAACCGGGCGGCTGTACGGGCTGTGGGGAAGGACGGGCTCGATCTGGTGGGGATGGCCGTTTACGGGCCGCGCAACGCGGTGGACAAGGTCCTCAAGGGTGCGCGAATGCACCCCTGAGCGGTTTCACGTCTCGCTCCTTCCGGTCCGGGTGACCGCACGGCCGTCCCGTTCCGTGCGACGGGCGGCCACGGGCCGGCCGGCAGGCCGTTCCTGCACGGTGCGTGCCTGCTGCTGTTGCCCGGGCCGCGAAGGCTCGGCCCCCGAACCCCGTTACCACCATGCCCGAGCGGGCCCCCGACGGCGGACTTGGTGCGTACCTGTCGCTAGAGTGCGGTGCTCGATCGAGTGCCGCACGGCGAAGGGGGAGGAATGAGTGGGCAACTGAAGGACATAGCCGACGAGTTGGCCGAGGTGCTGTGGCGGGAACGCACCGTGTACCGGGACCGGGCCGGGGGCGTGGTGATCCGGGGCGAACACGTGGGACGCTGGATCAGCCTCGCTCCCGCGGGGGGCCGGGGCGAGGTCCTCGTCCGCGCGGGCCGCCTCCTCGACGGCGGCACCACGGCCCCGGCGCGTTCGGAGGCGATCGTGCCCCTTGCCGCCGGGACGGGCGAACTCGCCGCGACCTGCCGTCGCCTGCTCGCCGAGACCGCCGCCGACGCGACGGTGCGAGTGCCGGATCCGTCAAGCGCTGGTCGCCCCGGACGGTCCGGACGGCCGAGACGGTCCGGACGGTCCGGCAAGCCGCGGCCGAGAGGGGGACACACGGGCTTCACCTCCTGGGTGGTCCTTGCCTGCGTGGCCGGGATGGTCGCCCTCTATCTGCACAGCGCCGGTGTGTTCGGCCGCTGACAGAGGCGGCAAGAGTGGCAGAAGCGTCCCGTGCCGGCTGTCCGCTCGCCGGTCCGGATGCCGCCCGTACGCCGCACCAGACACACCAGACACACCAGACACACCAGACGCATCAGACGGGCTTACGGGCCTTGATGAGGAAACGGGTTGAGTGGGCCACGAACGGCCCCTCGCTCCCGATCTTGTCGTGCAGCTCCCGCAACCGGTCGCGGTACTGGTCGACGGCGAAGCCGGGAACCATCCAGATCACCTTCCGGAGGAAGTAGATCACTGCGCCGACGTCGAAGAACTCGGTCCGCAGCCGCTCGAACCGCAGGTCGGCAATTTCCAGGCAGGCGGCCTCGGCGTCCCGGCGTTCGTCGTCCGGGTGGCGGCCGCGGCGGACTTCCTCGGACTGCGGCCCGAGGAAGTATTCGACCAGTTCGAAGACGCTGGAGTGGCCGACGTGCTGGGCCAGGTACGTGCCACCGCCCTGGAGAACGCGGGCGATCTCCTGCCACCACACCGTTGCCGGGTGACGGCTGGTCACCAGGTCGAAGGCGGCGTCGGCGAAGGGCAGCGGCGGTTCGTCGTCGTCGGCCATGACGACCGCGCCGCGTGGGTGCAGCAGCTTGGTGGCCTTGGAGAGGTTGGGCGGCCAGGACTCCGTGGCCACCATCGTCGGTGGCAGTTTCGGTGCTCCGGCGAGGACTTCCCCGCCGCCGGTCTGAATGTCGAGGGCGGCGGACGCGCGGGCCAAGTGCTCACTCATCGTGCGCTGATATCCCCATGAGGGACGCTGCTCGGTGGCCCGGCCCTCCAGCCAGGAGAAGTCCCAGCCCTCCACCGAGACGGCTTCCGCCTCGGACACAAGGTCGTCGAAAGTGCGTGACATGACCGGATCGTCATCATGAAACAGGGTGAAGTCAAAAGGGTTTCCTTCCGCACGTTCTCGCTGTCCCGGCAGTGTTCGCAGCTGTCGGCAGGGCCTGCGCCGCGGTGCTTCCGGAAGTCTCCGGCGGCATTGCCGCTCGCACGGCTCCTCGTGGAGTACGAGCGGCAACGCGTGGTGCCGAACGGACCTGACGGGGCACCCGGGGAGGTGCGGAGTGCGGTCGCGGCGGTCAGAGCCGGCGGTCGTCCTCGTCGACGCCTTCGGTCTCGATCCGTTCCTTGCGTACCTCGCCCGCGACCGTTTCCTGGTCCGTGTGCTCTTCGGACGTGAGGCGGACCCGCTCGACCGGTACCGCCTCGGTCTCCACGACAGGTCGCTCCTCGTGCAGGGTGACTTCGTGTTCGGACTCGGAGATGTCCGGCCCGGACAGAGCCCGGTCCCGGTCGGCTTCGGTGATCGGCTCCCGTTCCACGCGGACCTCCTCGTGACGCACGGGGACGGTCTGCTGCTGTTCTTCGGTCACCACGTACTTACGGAGCCGTGCCCGCCCCGTTTCGCGGCGTTCGACGCCGACGTGCATCTCCTCTTCGGAACGCGTCATGGCCTCGTCGCCGGACGACCGGGCGCGGGCGCCACCGCCGGCCGCTCCGGTGTCGACGTACCCGCCGGTGCCGGTGTCTGCGCCGGTGCGCGTGCCGGTGTCTGTGCCGGTGTGGGCCCATCCACCCTGTCCGGGCTGGTTGGCCTGCTGCCACGCCTCGTCCCACGCGATGCCGTAGTGCTCGTACAGGCGATGCTCCTCGGCCTCCGACAGGTGGCCGCCGGCGTCGACATCGACGTTGGGGGCGTCCTTCACCCTGTCCTTGGGATACGGGACCTCCAGATGGTCCTCGACCATGGTGGCGTCATGGATGGGGACGAACGACTCACTGGTGCCGAACAGGCCGGTCCTGACGCTGACCCAGTCCGGCTGGTGGGTGGCATCGTCGAGGAACACGTGCTTGGCGTCGCCGATCTTCCTTCCCTGTGCGTCGTAGACCGGGTGGTCCAGCACCGCGGGAATCTGCTCTCGGGTAATCATCTCGGGCCTCCTGCTTCCTCTGGGGTCAGTGGCCCGGGTAACCGGAGCAGGAGTGGAAAAACACCTCAATGACGGGTAATTCTGGATAAATATGTTGATAACGCGCTTAGCTCCAGGTGCATAACGGGAGCTTTGGGGTTACTCGTAGATCATGGCATCGAAGTGGCAACCCACGCATGGAGACGACCGGCACCGGCCGACAGGTGCCGGAGGGGACGAGGAGCCCGGTGACCGTGCCGGACCGGACTCCCGGGTGGAACGCGAGGCTCCGGACGGGCCCACCGAGATGGACAAGAAGTCGTGGGGGTCGGTGCTGCGTCGCACGGTGGCGGAGTTCAAGGACGACGAGCTGGCCGACCGTGCCGCGGCGCTGACCTACTACGGGGTCCTGGCGCTGTTCCCCGCGCTGCTGGTGCTGGTCTCGCTGCTGGGAATCGTGGGCGAGTCGGCGACGAAGAGCATCCTGGACAACCTCACGAAGTTCACGCCCGGCCCGGCCCGGGACATCATCACCAACGCGGTCGAGCAACTGCAGGCCAGCGGTGGCACCGGTTCCATCCTGGCGATCGTCGGTCTTGTGGGCGCGCTGTGGTCGGCCTCCGGCTATGTGGCCGCCTTCATCCGGACGTCCAACGCCGTCTACGACATTCCCGAGGGCCGCCCGGCGTGGAAGGTCACGCCGTTGCGACTGGCCCTGACGCTGGTGCTGATGCTCCTGGCGTGTGTCAGCGCGCTGATCGTGGTGTTCACCGGCGGTCTCGCCCGGCAGTTGGGCAGGGCCCTGGGGGTCGGGGACACCGCCCTGACCGTCTGGTCGATCGCCAAGTGGCCGGTTCTGGTCCTCCTGGTCACCATCATGATCGCGCTCCTGTACTGGGCGTCGCCGAACGCCAGGGGCCGCGGTTTCAAGTGGGTCACCCCCGGCAGTTTCCTCGCCCTCGTGATCTGGATGATCGCCTCGGCGGGTTTCGCCCTGTACGTGGCGAACTTCGGTTCGTACAACAAGACGTACGGCACCCTCGCCGGAGTGATCATCTTCCTGGTCTGGCTGTGGATCACGAACCTGGCGATCCTGCTCGGTCTGGAGTTCGACGCGGAGATGACCCGTCAGCGCGCCATCATCGGTGGCCACCCCGCCGATGACGAGCCCTACGTCGAACCGCGGGACACGCGCAAGTGGAGCGACCAGGACCGCAAGCGGACGGGCAGCGAATGACCGTGTCGGAGCAGGCGAACCGGGAAGTCCGTACCGCACGGCCCCGGCGGGCGTTCGTGCGCCTCCTCCCCGACGCGCGTCGCGTCGACCGGCGGCTGACCAACCGGACCGCCTCCCGGGACTCGCTCCGGGCGCGGTGGGCACTGCCGGCCGCGGAGTCCGCGGCCGAGAGGACCGCACTGCGGCGGGGCGCGGCCCTGGCCGCCGCAGGGGGCGCGTGGAGCGCAGAGCCGCGGCCGGGGAGTGGCCGGCGTGCTGACCGCGCAGCTGACGTGGACGCGGTGTGCAAGCAGCCGTACGAGCGGCGCAGGCCCCCTGTGGAGATGATCCCGCACGACGGTGTCGAGGACCGGCCGGACAGCTCTTCCTTCCCGTCCGGGCGCACCGCGGCCGTCGTGGGCTTCACCGCCGCGGTGGCCTCACCTCGCCGTGGCTGGGGCGGCTGCCTCGGTTCCCACCGTGATGATGGCCCTGGAACGCGTCCACACCGGCGCTCATCACCCCAGTGACGCCGCGGTCGGCGCGGCCGTCGGTGTGGGTGGTGCCGTCCTGGTACCTCATGCGCCGCGCCTGCTGCGCGCCTTGTCGTAGTGCGTCGACGAGTCGACGACACGGGCGCGCGTCTGACCGCCGGGCCGGCTGTCGGCTGGCGGGCGGGCGCGGTAAGGACTACCACTTGTGTGAACAGGCCCCGGAGGGCCGAGCAGCGAAAGGCAGGCACGACGATGAGCACGTCAGCTGACTACCCGCCCCCCGGGGAAGCCGAAGAATCGGTCGGTGAGCTGGTGAAACACGCATCGGAACAGATCTCCCGGCTGATGCGGCAGGAGTTGCGGCTGGCGCAGGCCGAAATGCAGCAGAAGGGCAAGCGGTTCGGGCTCGGTGGCGGCCTGCTGGGCGGAGCCGGCGTGGTCGGTTTCGTCGCCCTGCAGGCGATGGCGGCCACCGCGATCGTGGCCCTGGACCTGGTCTGGCCGTTGTGGCTCGCCGCCCTGGTCGTCACCGGCCTCCTGCTCGTGGTGACGGCCGTACTCGCCGCCGTCGGCAAGAAACAGGTCGGCCGGGCCACGCCGGCCGCTCCCGAGCAGGCCATCCACAGTGTCAAGGCCGACATGGCCGAGATCAAGGAGAGGGTACGGCGATGACGGACAAGGCACGGCACCACGGCTCCACGCCCGACCCCGACGAACTGCGGGCCCAGGTGGAGCAGACCCGGGAGGAGCTCGGCCGGACGATCGAAGCGCTGGCCGCCAAGGCCGACGTGAAAGCGCAGGCGCAGCAGAAGGCGGCGAAGGTCAAGGGCTTGGTGCAGGGCAAGGCCGCCCACGCCAATGAGCAGTTGACCGAAACCACCCACACCCTGGGGCGAAAGATCCACGACAAGACCCCGCAGGCCGGTGCGCGAGAAGGCCGGCCGGAGGGCGAAGGCCGGACGGAGGGCGCGGGCACGCATGCCACCCGCAACCTGCTCGTGCTCGCCGGTGTCGGTGTGGCCGCGCTCGCCGTGATCATCGCCGTGCGACGCGGCAGGAGGTGCTGATGAAAGCCTCCAAGGTCGCCTACAAGCCGGTCGGCCTGGTCCTGGGCGCCGTGAGCGGTGTCATCGCCGGCACGGTCTTCAAGCAGGTGTGGAAAGTCGTCGGCCACGACGAGGACGCCCCCGACGCCACCGACGAGGAGCGCGGCTGGCGGGAAATCGTGATCGCCGCCACCCTGCAGGGCGCGGTCTTCGCCGCGGTCAAGGCGATGGTCGACCGCGGTGGCGCCACCGTCGTGCGGCGCCTGACCGGAACGTGGCCCGGCTGATCCCTCCCGCCCGGCCGGGGGCGCCCGCTCGGTCAGAGGGCGATACGCCGTTCGTCCGCGGAGACGGGGAGGTCGTTGACGCTCGCGTAGCGGCGTCGCATCAGGCCGTTCTCGTCGAACTCCCAGTTCTCGTTGCCGTAACTGCGGAACCACTGGCCCTCGCCGTCGTGCCACTCGTACTCGAAGCGGACGGCTATGCGGTTGTCCGTGAAGGCCCACAGCTCCTTGCGCAGACGGTAGTCCTGCTCGCGCTCCCACTTGTCGCGCAGGAATTCCACGATCTCCGCGCGTCCCCGGAGGAACGTGTCGCGGTTGCGCCACTCGGAGTCCTCGGTGTAAGCGAGGGACACCCGCTCGGGATCCCGGCTGTTCCACGCGTCCTCGGCCGCCCTGACTTTCTGCTGGGCGGTCTCGGATGTGAACGGCGGGAACGGCGGCCTCTTGTCCGTCATGGCTCTCTCTTTCGCCATTGAGAGAACGGTCGTTCTCTCCTGTCCGCGGCAGCTTAGGAGAACAGTGGTTCTCCCGCAAGGGGGGAGCTGCCGTACGGCGGCTCCGGGGGCCGGGGGAGTGGCGGCCGGGCCGTCCGGCGCGGTGCGGGGCGTCATTTTCCCGGTTTGGGTGTTTCCGTCGGAAATATGCGTGACACGGGGCGAAAGTCCCCTCCGGCCGGGGCCTTCGTCACCCCCGGGGCCCGGGGCCCATGACCCCGGGGGGCGGCGGTGAGCGTTCGCGCGTGTCCGAGGGGGGACCTACGATCGAGGAAGACGGATCTTGACCTGCGACGCCGGGAGGCCATCATCGTGAACGTCCGGCGCGGCAGGGCGGTGACGGTCTTGTGAGCTTCCCCCTGCCCGGCCTGCCGGACCTGCCGGACGACGTGGAGAGCCTGAAGGCACTCATCGAACGCGAGATCGCCGCGTTGCGGGCGGACGTACGGCGCAGGGTGCAGGAGCCCCAGGCCCTCGCGAGGTCCTCCGCCCACGCGCCGTCCCCCGGCGACCGGTCCCTGGAGAGCTTCATCTCCGGGAGCCCCGAGCCGCCGGCCGCCCACCGGCCCGGGCAGGGCGACGCCCCGGACGGTGACGACGGTGACGGCCGCCCGTACGACATGCCCGGCAATGACCCCTGGGCCGGCCTGCACGCCGGCCTGTCGGCCATCCCCGTCTCGGCGGCGCTGCTGGCTCCCGTCCAGGACGAGACCGGCGAGATCACGGACTTCGTCATTCGCGCCGGTAACCACGTCCGCTCGGCGGAATGGCTCGAAGCGCCGGACAGCCAGGTGGGGCAGCGGTTTCTGGCGGTCCGCCCCGGGGCCGTGGCGAGCGGACTGATGGCGGCGCTGACCGCGGTGTTCACCTCGGGGCGCGCCCTCAAGGGACTGACCGTGGACTACACGGAGGAGCGGCACGGCCGGCTGTTCCGCGCCCCGCTCCTGTACCACGCCGCTGCCTGCGGCAACCAGATGCTGATCACCTGGGTCCCCGCCCGCAGTCATACGGAGATCCTGACCCTCGACGCTCAGCACATCGCCTCGATGGGATGGGGGCACTGGGATCTGCTCTCCGGCGCCGTCGACTGGTCGGAGGGGCTGCACCGCATCTTCCGCACCGATCCGCAGATGCCGTGGTCGCTGACGGAACTCTGCGACGCGGTGCTCCCCGGCGAAGTGCCGGCGCTCGCCGAGCTGATCACCTCCGTCCTCGCCGGCGAGGAACCCTCCTGGACGCGCATCCGCTTCCGTGTCTTCGGCGAAGTACGCACCCTGGACCTGCTCGGCAGGCCCGTCGCGGGAACCGACGGGCGCCCGTGGGCCGTGCACCTCGTGGCACGTGACCTGACACCCCAGATGCGCGGCCGGCGCCGTCTGGCGGAGACCCAGCGCGAGACGGAGCGGCTGCGTCAGCAGGCCGCGGCGGAACAGCGCATCGCCTCGGTCATGCGTGAGGCGCTCCTGCCGACGCACACCGCGGAACTCGCCGAGCTGGGCCTGACGGTGGCCGCCGCCTACCTGCCGGCCGAGGCGGACGCGGCCGTCGGCGGCGACTGGTACAAGTGCAGGCGCCTGTCGGACGGGCGGGTACTCGTCGCCATCGGTGACGCGGTCGGCCACGGGCTCGAGGCCGTGGCCCGGATGGCCCAGCAGCGCCACGCCCTGGCCGGACTCGCCCAGACGGGCGCGTCGGCAGGCGAGATGACGACCTGGCTGAACGAGCTGGTGTGCGGCGACCCCTCGGCGATGACCGCGACCATGGTCACCGGACACATCGACCACGACCACGTCCTGCGCTGGGCGTGCGCGGGCCATCCGCCTCCACTGCTGCGGCGGGGGAACGAAGTGGCCCCTCTGCCGTCGGAGCACCTGGGCCCGCTGCTCGGCCTGCTGCCCGGGTACGCGTACGAGACCGCGTCGGTTCCGCTGCACAGCGGCGACCTCCTGCTCCTGTACACCGACGGCGTGGTCGAACGCCGGGGCGAGGACATCACCGAAGGCATCACCAACCTCAGCCGGCACCTGTCGGGGAACGCGGGACTCTCGCCAGGAGAGACGGTCGAGCGGATCATCGCCGACTACACGCGCACGGTTCACGACGACGACGCCTGCCTGCTCGCCATCCAGGTCGACTGAGCGCCGACCGGGCGCCGGCCGGCCGGCCGGGCCTGCGGCGTCACCCGCCCCGGAGCGTGTGCCGGACGCGCGTGAAGTGCCGCAGGGCGTCCGGGCCGGCTCGACGCCACGACCCGCGCCGCGCCCATCGCGCCGGCGACGGCCGTGCCACGTGCGCAGCGGACCGACTCGTCCAGGCAGACCGGCGCCGTCAGGCGCTCCGGGAAGCGGGCACGGGCGTGGAGATCGTCCCCGTCCAGCGGCTCCTCGACGAGGAGGAGCCCGGACTCGCGGTGCGGGCCGGTGGCGAGACACCGGCCCGATCCGGGTCGTGGACGACGGCCGGTTCGCCGACGGCGCGCGGAGGACCTGCTGGAGCGCGGCACCTCGCCATGAACCGCTGCTCTCAGGAGGACCGCGGCGGAGCGACCGAGGAGCGCACGATCAGGCGCGTGCGCAGGGTGTGCATCTCGCGGAGTGGCTCGGCTCCTTCGAGAGGATCGAGGAGTACCTCGGCCGCTTTCGCGCCGAGCCGGTGCACGGGCTGCTCGATCATCGTCAGCGGCGGGTCCATGACCGCCGCCCAGGCGCTGTCGTCGAAGCCGATCAGGGACAGGTCGCGGGGGTAGGACAGCTTCTGCCTGCGCACCGCCCGCAGCGCTCCTGTCACCGCGTCGGTCTCGGTGCAGAACAGCGCGGTGATCCGCCGGGGAAGGGTCAGCATGCGGACGACCTCCTCGGTGGCCCGCTCCTCCGTCTTGGGCCCGACCATCACCAGCTCCGGGTCGAAGGGGATGTGCGCGTCGTCGAGCGCGTCGAGGTAGCCGCGCAGGCGCTCCCCGTCGGTCCACAGGTTGCGCGAGGCCCCGGCGAGCAGTTCGCGCCGGGTCGCCGGCGCCTGCGCCACGGGCGGCCCCCACACGAATCCGATACGGCGGTGCCCGGCCGCGATCAGCATCTCGACCGCCTCGCGCGCCGCCTCCCGGTTGTCGATGACGACGGCGTCGAGATCGAGCGACGGGATCGCCCGGTCGACGAGTACGACCGGGACGCCCCGTTCCAACGCCGCCCTGATGTGGGCGTCTTCACCGCGGCCGACGGCGGCCGACGCGATGATGACACCGTCCACGCGCTTGTCGATGAGTACGTTCGTCGCCGCGACCTCCTCGGCGAGGTTCTCGTACGTGCTCAGCACGATGGTGTCGAAGCCCCGGGCCCGGGAGGTGTCGCAGATCCCGCGCACCACACCGGCGAAGAAGGGGTTGCCGATGTCCGCGACGATGACCCCGAGGGTGTGGCTGACACCGGTCGACATGCTGCGCGCCAGCGCGTTCGCGCGGTAGCCGAGCTTCTCGGCCGCCGCGAGCACCCGCTCCTTCAGTTCGGGGCTGACGTATCCGTACCCGCCGAGCGTCCGGGCCGCGGTCGCCCGGCCGACACCGGCCTCGGCGGCCACCTCGGAGATCGTCGGTGATCCCGACGCGCGGCCCCGGTCTGCTGGCATGGATCCGTACCTCAATTCTCTCGGTCGAAGACTTGCCACATGCTAGACACGGCCGGTTGCCCGGCGGGCCGCCCGTGACCGAAGGCTCCTTCGACGAAGCACTGCTCATGGGCGGTGCCGGCTCCGTCGTGGAGTGCGCGCTCGATCATGCGCCGATCGGGCGGGGCGTCCGCGGTCCAGCCGCTCCGCAGCAGGGAGACCGCGAAGCCGGTGAGGAAGGCGTCGCCGCAGCCCATCGTGTCGACGAGGGATCCCGCTCCCTCCACCCGGCGCGCCGGCGCCGCGACGGTCGTGCGGCCGTCGTGGGCGATCGCTCCGTCAACCCCCCGGGTGGCGAGCGCCAGTTTGGCCCCCCGGCCCACGGCCTCGGCCAGGAGCGCGCGCGTGGCGGGCTCGTCGAGGTGCGAGCAGGACAGCAGGACCAGGTCGGCGTGCGGGCAGACGCGGTCCAGGTAGGAGGGGGCGCGGAACTCGTCGTCGCTCGACAGGTCGAAGGTCACGAGCGGTCCCAGCCCGGCGAGTTTGGGCAGTTCGCTCTCGCTGCGGGAGTACACGCTGGAGTGCACGAGGTCGAAGGAGGCGGCGTACGACAGCAGTTCGCCGTCGAGTACGAGCGGCTCCCGCACCGTGACGCCGCCGCCGTTCCAGCCGAGGAAGACGCGGTCGCCGTCGTCGACGCGCAGGGTGGAGAGGCCGGTCTCACCGGTCCGTACGACACAGTGGTCCACGGCGACCCGCTGCGCGGTGACGGACTCGCGCAGGAAGCGGCCGAGATCGTCGTCGCCGAAGACGCCGAGGTAGGCGGCCTCCAGGCCGAGGCGCCGGGCGTAGACGGCCACGTTCACGCTGTTGCCACCCGGGTAGTCGATGCCGCGGTCGACGAAGCGGTCGACGATGTTGTCGCCGAAGCCGAGGACTCTCATAGGGGTTCTCCTGTGCGCGGGCCCGGTGAGCCAGGGGCGCGGGGCCGAGTGGGGCGCGGTGCGGGCAGGGCACCGGCGTGTCCGAGGGGGTGTGTGCGGAACCTGCCGCCCGCGCCCGGCCGTTCGCCGGGCGCGGGCGGCGGGCCCGCCGCTCAGTAGTCCATGACCCGGTAGTAGCGGCGCAGGTCGAGCGAGTGGTCGCGTACGCGTTCCAGGTGCTTGCTGACCCGGCCCATCACCGTGTCGAGCACGAGCGGCGCGAGCAGACCGCGGAATCGGGGGCTGATGCCCTCCAGCGCGTAATCGCGGGTGTCGAAGACGGTGACGTCGTGGGAGACGCGCTTCGCGAAGGCCTCGGCGCGGTCGGTGAGGGCGCGCGTCTCGTCCTCCCCCTGGAAGACGATCACGCTGGTGTCCTTCTCCAGCAGCTCCAGGGAGCCGTGGAAGAACTCGGCGCTGTGCACCCGGGTGGTGCGCAGCCACTGCATCTCCTCGAGGATGCACATGGAGTAGAGGTACGTGAAGCCCCACAGGTTTCCGCCGCCGACGAGGAAGTGGTAGTCGGTGTCCTTGTGGGCCTCGGCGAAGGCGGCCGCCGGAGCATCGGCCTGCCTGGCCACGTCGAGGAGGACGCGCGGGATGTCCGCGAGCTCGTCGGCGAGCTTCTCGTACCCCTCGAACTCGCCCCGGCGTGCGAACAGCCGGCCCATGAGCAGCAGCATCTGCGGGTCGAACGGCCAGGCCTTCGGCTCCGACACGAGCGCGACGTCGACGCTCCGGGCGATGGGCGAATCGGCGTACCCGGTGAAACCGACCGTCCGGGCGCCCTTCGACTTGCAGAACTCGACGGCGCGGAGGCTGTCCTCCGTCGTGCCCGACACGGAGGTGAAGACGGCCACCGAGCGCTCGCCGAGCGTGGCATCGCCCGCGACGGCCAGTTCGGCGGCGACCACGGCCCGTACGGGGAGCGTCGAGATGCGCCGGGCGAGCTGTTCGTAGGGCCACATCTGGGCGTACGTGCCGCCGGCGCCGACGAGGAGGAGGTTGTCGAACCCCTCGTCCACGAGGCGGTCGGCGAGCTCCTCGATCGGGTGGCGCAACGCCACCGTGCTCGCCAGCTGGGAGAGGAATTCCGGCTCGTTGAATCCGAGCATCTTCGCGTCCTTTCAGGAAAGGGTGCGGCCGGCGGCGCTGAGCGACCTGATACCGGTATCACGCGAAGGTCACGCTGACACAGTGGACGCACACCGTCAACACCGAAGCGGCGCAGATCTTCTGACGGGAGACCTAACCCGGCTCCCAACAGCAAGTCTTCAAGGCATGGGCACATCGGTCCGCGCGCCCGCCGATCGGCTCCGGCCGGTTGAAAAGAAGATCTTCATTCCATGTCTGGTACCGGTATCAGAATCTCTGTACAGTCGCCGCACACCAGCGGTTCGTGTCAGATCCGTGTCAGAAAGGAAGCCCATGCGCGCTCGTGCACTGACGAGGTACGCGGCACTCTTCGGGGCCTCGGTGCTCGTCCTCACCGGCTGTTTCGCCGGGCCGGCGAAAGCGCCGGCGGCCGACGTCACCGCAAAGCCGGAGTTCTCCGGCACCCTCAGCATCCTCACCAAGTTCGCGGGCGATCCCCTCAGTCCGTACTTCGAGGACCTCGCCGCCGCGTACGAGCGGAAGCATCCCGGGGTGAAGGTCGAACTCATCCAGGAGACCGACCAGAGCATCAAGGACAAGACGAAGACGCTCACCGCGTCCGACGCCCTTCCCGACCTCTACTTCACGTGGACGGGCAACTGGGCCGAGAACTTCGTACGCGGCGGCCGTGCGTCGGACCTCACCGAGGTGATCGGCCCCGACACCGAGTGGGGCCGGACCTTCAGCAAGGCGTCCCTGTCCGCCTTCGCCCACGACGGCCGGTACTACGGGATACCCCTGTACAACAACGGCAAGTTCATGGGCTACAACAAGGCCGCCTTCGCCGAGGCCGGTGTCGAGGTGCCCACCACCTTCGAGGAACTCGTCGACACCTGCCCGCACCTGCGCAAGGCCGGATACGAGCCCATCGCCTTCGGCAACAAGGACGGCTGGCCCGCCCTGCACTACCTGCAGCAGCTCTTCGCCTACCACGTGCCGCGCGAGATCCGCGAAGCGGACCACCACCCCGGGACGGCAGCGCTCGACGACGCCGGCTACCTCACCGCGCTCAAGCAGTTCAAGACCCTGGTCAGCACCTGCACCGACACCCGCGGCGGCACCAACGGCGTGCTCTACACCTCGGCGCAGGAGGCGTTCTCCCGCGGCAAGGCGGCGATGTACTACCAGGAGATCCTGGAGTTCGACAACGCGACCGCGGCCGGCGCGGGATCCGGACCCCGGGCTCTCAAGTCCCAGAACCTGGCCGTCCGCCCGCTGCCCGTACCCGAAGGCGCGAAGGGCGACCCCGAGGCGATCGAGGGGGCGCCGGAGGGGTACCTCGTCAACGCCAGGTCGCCGCGAGCGGCACTCGCCGTCGACTTCATGAAGTTCGTGACGGAGCGCCGCAACGCGAAGACGCTCTCCTCGCCCCCTTACGGCCAGCCCAGCACGGTCGTCGGCGCGGTCACCCCCGAGACCTCCAGCCGGGCCGTCTTCCAGGGCATCGAGACGGTCAACAAGGCCCCGCGCCTGGCCGGCTGGCTGGACATGGTGACGGCACCCGAGGTCGCCGACGCCTGGCTGGCCGGCGGCGAGGCGCTGATCAGCGGCGGCATGTCTCCCGAGGAAGTGCTCGAGAGCGTGCGCCGGGCCTCCAAGTCGGCCAAGTAGCCGCACGGCCGAAGGGAGACATGCCGGTGCGCACCATGTACCGAAGAGCGCTCGGGCTGGCCTGGGTCATTCCGGCCCTCGTCCTGCTCGGGGTGTTCGTCTACCTGCCGCTCGTGCAGAACTTCGGGTTCTCCACGCTGACGTGGGACATCTACAGCGGAAGCCAGGAGTACGTCGGCCTGGAGAACTACCGCGCACTGTTCGACGACCCGGTCTTCTGGTCGTCGTTCGCCAACAACCTCTGGTACGCGGTGCTGTCGATCGTGTTCCAGGTGTGCGGCGCCCTGCTGCTCGCCGCACTCGTCGAAAGCATCCGCAGCCCTCGCTGGGCACGCGCTCTCCGGGCGGTCTACTTCATCCCCTCGGCGATCTCCCTCACCGTCGCGGGCCTGCTCTTCTACTTCGTCTACGAGCCCAGGCTGGGGCTGCTCAACCACGTGCTCGAAGCGGTGGGACTCGGCCGGTTCGGCCAGGCGTGGCTGGGACAGGAAAGCACCGCGATGTTCGCCGTCATCGCGATGAGCCAGTGGCAGGGTTTCGGGTACTGCACCCTGCTGTTCGCCATCGCGATCCAGCGCATCCCCTCCGAGCTGTACGAGGCGGCCTCCCTCGACGGCGTCGGGCCGGTCCGCCGCTTCTTCCACGTCACGCTCCCGCTGGTGCGCGAGATGACCGGGCTCATGATGATGGTGACCGTCTCGGGCGCGTTCCAGGTGTTCAACGAGGTCATGGTGATGACCAGCGGCGGCCCCAACAACTCGACCCAGGTGCTCGGCACTTGGTTGTACCGCAACGGTTTCGTACGCAACGACTTCGGCTACGCGGCGGCGATCGGCACGGTGATCTTCGTGATCACCCTCGCCATCGCCGTGGCGCAGCTGTGGATCACCCGTAAGAGAAGGGTGGAATGGTGAGCCGCCTCGGCTTCCTCGGCGCGATCGCGCGCATCTTCATGTGGGCCTTCCTGCTCGGCCTCGCAGTGGTCGTGCTCTACCCGCTGCTGTGGATGGTGCTCAACGGGTTCAAGACCAACGCCGAACTCTTCGACGACCCGTTCGCGCTCCCCGTCGACTGGAGTTTCGCGAACTACCAGAAGGCGTGGAACCGCGGGGTGAGCGACTACCTCATGGCCAGTGTGCTGGTCACGGTGGTCTCCACGGTCGCGACCGTGTTCATCAGCGCCTGGGCGGCGTACGGACTGACCCGCGTGAACATCCCGCTCAACAAGGTGCTCACCGCCGTCATTCTCGGCGGGCTCATGCTCACCCCGACCGTGGCGCTCGTGCCCCTGGTGCGGATGTTCCAGGCGATGGGCCTCTACAACAGCTTCTGGGCACTGCTCATCCTGTACACGGCCTTCCGCGTCCCCTTCACGACCTTCCTGATCCGCGCCTACATGATCGACCTGCCGCGCGAGGTCGACGAGGCGGCCGAGATCGACGGCGCCGGCCGCTGGACCGCGTTCTGGCGGATCATCCTGCCGATGTGCAAGCCGATCATCACCTCCACGGTGCTGCTGCACGTCCTCTTCGCCTGGAACGAGTACCTCTTCGCCATGGTCTTCACCAACGGCAGCGACGTACAGACCCTTCCGGTGGGCCTGACGAGCCTGATGAGCAAGCACGGCACCGACTTCCCCGTCGTCTTCGCCGGCATGGCGATCGCTGCGGTACCGGTGGTGCTGCTCTTCTTCTTCGGGCAGCGCTACATCGTCAAGGGCCTCGCCGACGGCATCGGAAAGTGACCGCGCGCCAGCTACGAAGGAGCCCCGATGGCCCTCTCCACCCGGCAGATCACCGGATCCAACTTCGCCTACCAGCACCTGCCGTTCGAGCGGTTCCTCGACGACATGGCCGACCTCGGCCGTGAGAAGCTCGAACTGTGGGGCATCGCGCCCCACTTCCACATCCCGCGGCTGACCGACGCCGACGCGCGGAGCGTCCGGCGCCTCGCCGCGGCACGCGGCCTTCGGACGCACTGCCTCACCCCGAGCAGGTGATGTACCCGGTCAACGTGGCCTCGCCGGTCCCCTGGCTGCGCACCGAGAGCATCCGCATGTTCCGCCGCGCGGCGCAGCTGTGCGCGGAAATCGGCGCGGAACTGCTCCTGGTGCCCCGGCGCGGTGACGAGAGCGAACCGGCGGACGTCGCGTGGCGCCGCTCCGTCGAAGCGGTCGGCGACATCGCCGCCTACGCGGACACCCTGGGGGTGGAGTGCGTACTCGAACCGCTCCAGCGCGTGAGTCGAACCTCGTGAACGACTACCGCACCCTCGCGGCGATGACCGACGAATCGGCGCGGCGAACCTCGGCGCCGTGCTCGACACGGTCGCCATGGCTGTCGCCGGGGAGACCGTGGACGACGCCTTCGACGCACTCGGCGACCGCATCCGGCACGTCCACCTCATCGACGGCCGCCCGCGGGGCACCTGCGTGGGGCGACGGGGAGCTGCCCCTGGCCGAGTACCTGGCCGCCCTCGACCGCCGGCGGTACGGGGGTACATGACCTTCGAGCTCTTCGGTACGGTGGTTACGCACGCGATCCGCGGCCGGTGGTCGAGCGGTGCCACGCCGCCGTCGGGGCGGCCGCCCCGTCCAGCCCCTGACACGCGCCCGTCCCTGTGACACGGGCCCGCCCCGGGAGGCCGGCAACGAGTCGGGGATCGGCCGACGCGTCGTGGACAGGGAGGGCCGTGAGCGAGCGGAAGGAGTCTTTCCATCCGGGCGAGGCGGTGCCCGGAGCGGGGTCACGAGTGCGACCGCGGCCGGCGCGTCACTGGAGCACGGACGTGAAGGGACACCGCTTCCCGCCGCCGGGCAACTGCCCCGGCAGTTCCGGGCGCTCCGGACGCAGGTACACCGACGCCTGACGGAGCGCCGCGACCGCTCGGCGAGGAGGGCCTCCTGAAGGCCGAAGGGGTGAAGGCGCGCAACCAGGCGGGTGACTCTTCGCTCGTGGCGATCGCCCGAAGCGGTTTCAGCGCGTTTGAGGTGGGCTCGCTTTCGCCCGTCGCCTCCATGGAGCGGGCGATCCCACTCTCGTCTTCTGGAGGTTTCATGCTCCGCTCCCGTGCCCGGCAGCTGTCCGCCGTCGTGACCACGCCGCCATGGCGATGGCCGCCACCGGTGCCTCACCTTCACCGCCAGGCGGCACCGGCCCCCTGCCCGAGACCGCGGCCAAGGCCAAGGTGCTCAACTGGCTGGCGCACAAGCAATCGGACACCATGCCGCGCTCGGTACGCGAGGGTTCCGACTGGACCGTTTACGCGCACCTGTACGAGTTCAAGGCGGGCAAGCCGGCAAGAGGATCGGTGACACCACGGCCCACTGCAGCGCTGTCGAAGTGACGCCCCACGGTGTCGTCGCACAGTGCCAGAGCGTGCTGCGTACCGACCACGGCAGCATCACCCTGAGCGGCAGCATGGACATGTTCGGCCCCGGCCCGTACGGCGGCGACGCGGCGGTCACCGGCGGCACCGGCACGTACGCGGAGGCCGAGGGACAGGCCGAGGTCGTCATCGACGACGACTACGCCAAGCTGCGCATCAGCCTCGACGACTGAGCCCATGCCGGCCGGCTCCGCCCGCTCGACGGGCGGAGCCGCTGTCGTTCCCGCTCCCGCCCCCGGGCAGGGCGAGCGCACGTGTGATTGACCACTGATGTGGCCTGTGGTGGCAAAGACGGGGAAGAGGCTAAGAGTGCCTGAAGTTACCGACCCTTTGCTGAATCTCGTCCGGCGGCACAAAGAACCCGTGGTCGTGCAGACGGTCCGGTCCACCGTAGCCGCAGTGATCTCCTACGTCGTCGCCCTGATGCTGAGCAGCGAGCCGGCGCCGCTGACCGCGCCGCTGACCGCGCTGCTCGTCGTCCAGGTCACCCTGTACGCCACCCTCACCACCAGCATGCGCCGAGTGAACTCGGTGGTGGTGGGCGTGGTCATCGCCATCGGCTTCAGTTCCCTGGTGGGTCTGTCCTGGTGGAGCCTGGGACTGATCATCCTCGCCTCACTGGTGATCGGCCGTTTCGTACGGGCCGGTGAGTTCGTCCCCGAGGTGGCGATCAGCGCCATGCTGGTGCTGGGCGTCACCACGCGGGTCGCCGAATCGGCCTGGGACCGGGTGCTGGAGACACTGATCGGGGCGGTCGTCGGACTGCTTTTCAACATCCTGTTCGTGCCGCCGGTGTGGGTGCAGCCCGCCAGCGCGGCCATCGAAGGTCTCGCGGGCCGTATGCGCGGGCTGCTGATGTGCCTCGGCGACGAGGTGTGCGGCCACACCCCCGTGGCGGAGGCCGCCGCCCTGCTGCACGAGGCGCGCCGGCTGGACCATGACATCGTCGAGGTGGACGCGTCCCTGCGGCAGGCGGAGGACAGTCTCCGGCTCAACCCCCGCGTCAAGGAGGGCCTGCTCTTCCGCGTCGTGCTGCGCACCGGTCTGGACACCCTGGAGATCTGCGCGGTGGTGCTCCGCACGGTGTGCCGCACGATGACCGATCTCGCCAAGGCGCGGACGGAGGAGTCGCTCTTTCCCCCGGACATCGCCGACGCCCTGCGGGAACTGTTCACGCACATGGCCCGCGCCGTCGAGAGCTTCGCCGTACTGATCACCACGCAGGTCACCGTCAACGCGGAGGAGGCGGAGGAACGGCTGGTGAAGGAGCTCGCGGCCAGCCGCGACAGCCGCGAGATCGTCGCGCACATGCTCCTCGCCGGCGTGCGGGAACATCCGCGCCAGTGGCAGCTGCACGGAGCGCTGCTGGCCGAGGTCGACCGGATCCTGGACGAGCTGGACGTGGAGAAACGCTCGATGAGGCTGGTGGAGGAGCTGGACCGGCAGTCCCGTGAGCAGCGGGAGAAGTACCCGCTGGTGGCCAGGCTCCGGGGCAGGGTGCGTGCCGGCCGGCCGGACGAACGGCCCGAGGAGATCTGACCGCCCGGTCCGCGGAGCATGGCCCCGGGCGAGTACGGCCTCCGGATGCGGCCTCATGGAGGAAAACAGCGGCTCTTCTTCCGCACCCCCGACTAGGCGGGCGATCACCGGGTACCCGATGCGACGTGCCAAGATCCGCGCGGCGGGCACGCTGCCGCGCGTCACCGAAGAGGAGGCGCAGATGAGCACGGTGAAGGAGACGGTAGAGGTCGAGGTCCCCGTTCGCACCGCCTACAACCAGTGGACGCAGTTCGAGGAGTTCCCGAACTTCATGGAGGGGGTGGAGGAAGTCAGGCAGATCGACGACCGCCACAACCACTGGATCACGAAGATCGCGGGAGTCGAGCGGGAGTTCGACACCGAGATCATCGACCAGCTCCCGGACGACCGGATCGCCTGGCGTACGACGAGCGGCGACACGCAGCAGAAGGGCCTGGTCAGGTTCGAGCGCCTCGACGACACGCACACACGGGTCGAGCTCGTGATGGACGTCGAGGCGAGCGGGGCCGCGGAGAAGGCCGCCGACATGACCGGGATGATCGACCGGCGCGTCAAGGGCGACATGCGTCGCTTCAAGGACTACATCGAGCACAAGGGCGGCGAGACCGGCGCCTGGCGCGGCCGTATCACGCCCGGCGGCTGACGGCTGCCCCAGCTGTTCAGGATTCCCGCAGGTCACCGCACGGTGACGGCTCTGGCGCCCGCCCGGCGCCAGGGCCGTCGTCGTGTCTCCGGCCGTACGCCGAAAATCGACCGCGCCGGGATTGAGCGGAGGCTTGTCAACTTTGCTGCTGGGAGTTATATAGGTGGTGTCGCCATGTGCATCCCGTATCCGGGAAAGGAGTGACCGATGATGCTCATGCGGACCGACCCCTTCCGTGAACTCGACCGGCTGACCCAGCAGCTGATGGGCACCGCTGCGCAGCCGACGGCCATGCCGATGGACGCCTTCCGGGAAGGTGACACCTTCGTCGTCGAAATGGACCTGCCCGGGGTGGACCCCGATTCGATCGACCTGGACGTCGAACGGAACGTGCTGACCGTGAAGGCCGAGCGCCGCTCCCACGCGGGCGAAGACGCGGAAGTCCTGATCACGGAACGGCCGACGGGTTCCTTCAGCCGCCAGATGTTCCTCGGTGAGACGCTGGACACCGAGCGCATCGACGCCTCCTACGACGCCGGAGTGCTGCGCCTGACCATTCCGGTCGCCGAGCAGGCCAAGCCGCGCAAGATCGCCATTAGCGGCGGAAGCTCGCAGAGGCAGATCAGCGGCTGAACCCGGCGGGGCGGGCCCGGACCGTGAACTCCGGCCCGGGCCCGCCCCGCGAGCGGGCGCACCTCGACACCGACACGCACGAGAGAGGGCCGGCATGGTGATCAAGTGGGACGCGTTCTTGGCCGCCGTCCAGGAGCGGGGCCAGTACCCCTCGCGCCAGGAGGCCGAGCGGGCCACCCGTGTGGTGATCGCTCTCCTGGGTGCGCACGTCGTGGGCTCGGAGCGGGCCGAACTCGCCGCCCGGCTGCCGGAAACATGCGCGCTCCTGCTGCTCAATCCGCTCCCGGCCGCCGAACCGCTCGGGCCGGAGCGGTTCGTACGGGCGACAGCGGCGTGGATCGAGGGGGCCACGGAAGAGACCGCCAAGTGGGACGTCAGCGCCGTCCTCAGCGTCGTGGCCGACGCCGCGGACGACGAACTGATGCGCCGTGTGCTGCTCCAGCTTCCCCCCGGTTACGACCTCCTCTTCGGCCGCCCCGAGGTCACATGAGCACCGGTGCGTCCGGCGGCGCCGGCCCGGCGGTCCGGCCGGGACCGCGCACAAGGTGCCGCGGCCCTGGCGAGGAGGCATTCTGAATCCGGACATTCGTTTCGGACTCGCGCCATTAGGACCATTCGCGCTCTTCGGTTCTTGTGTTCATCAAATAAAACAGCAGAGAGAAGGTAGCCACAGCCATGCGGTGGAACGAACTCATACAGCAGGTACGCGTCTCGGGGCAGTACGCCACCGACCCCGAGGCGGAGCGCGTCCTGCGCACCGTGCTGACTGTGCTGGGCGCGCACATCACCGGCGACGAACGACGTGCGCTGACGCGGTGCCTGCCGGTGGAAGCCGCCTGCATCCTCGCCCGCCAGACCCCGGCTGCCCAGGCTCTGACCGCACCCCAGTTCGTCGATGCCGTCGCCGCCAGACTCGGCGACCTCACGCCCCCGGCCGCCCGCTGGGGGTGGGCTCCGTGCTCAGCGTCGTCGCGGACTGTGCGGGGGACGACCTCACCCGGCGGATCACCGCCCTCCTCCCCAGGGGTTACGCCCTCCTTTTCGGCCGCGCCGAACTGGCGCCGGCGGCCTGAGAGCCGGGCCCGTCCGCCGGGGATGCCTCTTTCGGACCCCTGCCGCGCCGACGCATACGGTCGTACGCTGGCCGTATGACGGAGAAGGAACGTGTCACCATCACGATCCCGGCGGACAGCGCGGCCATGCTGAGGAAGCTCGCCCAGGAGAAGCGCATCGAGTCCGTGTCGGCGTACGTGACCGAAGCGGTCGAAGAGCGCCTGGGACGCGAGGAGCGCGCCCGGCGCATCATCGAGGGCTGGGCGGCCGAGGTCGAGCGGACCAGCCCCAAGGAGTGGGCGAGAGCCCTGGAGTGGGCCCAGACCTCGGACCGGCGCGGCAACAACGCGGGCGCGGCCGCGTGATCGGCGGGTACATCCTCGACGCCGGTGCGATCCGTCAGCTAGTCCTCGGCCGTCCCTTCATGGTGGCCCGGGTCGTGGTCTCGGTCGAGCAGATCCAGGTGCTCTACGTCCCCACGACGGTCCTGGCGGCCGGACTGATCGGCCACGACATCTCGCCCCGCCGCCGTGAGCAGGTCGACCTGGCGCTGGCCGCGCCGGTCTTCGAGTTCCACGACCTCGACCGGCCCGCGGCCCTGGCCGTCGCCGACCTGGCGACCATGGCCCAGGTCGATCTCGCCACCGCCCACGCCGCCCACCTCGCCCTGCGGCGTCCGGGCTGGCCCGTCATCACCGACCGGCCCGCCGAGCTGCACAAGATGAACCCGGGCATAGAGACGGTCGAGCTGCCGTAGACCGCGTGCACGCGGGGGCGCCCCGCACGGTGGACGGGTGACTTTCCGGGTAGCGCAGAGCCATGTGGGTAGACGGGTGGCACATCCGCGGTGGCGCGCTGTACGCCACCGGTTCCACTGGCGAGGAAAGGGCTGACCGTGGCGGGAGAAGACCTGGGGCGACTGCTCGAAGGGCTGCTGGGGAAAGGCGACGGAAGGGCGGACCTCCTCGGCTCCCTGCTCGGCTCGCTCAGCGGGAGCACGGCAGGGAGCGGCAACCCGCTGGACCGGCTGCTGGCGGTGTTCGGTGAGCAAGGACTGGGGCACAAGGCCCACACGTGGGTCGGAGCGGGTGACAACGAGCCGATCGACGGCGCGCAGCTCGCAGAGGCGCTGCCGCCGGGCACCCTCCAGAAGGTGGCCCAGGAGGCGGGAGTGTCCCCGGACGAGGCTGCCGATCAGCTCGCCCAGGTCCTGCCGGAGGTGGTGGACAAGCTGACGCCGGGAGGCCAGCTCCCGCACGACACGTCGCTGGAGGACCTGATCAAGGCGCGGGCGGCCGGACGCTGAGCCCGCGGCGAGCCGCACCGCGCGGTGCGGGACGGCCGTCGCGAGTGCCGGGGGCCGGGGGCCGGGGCCCCGGACGCGGCGGCGTTCCCGTACTCAGGCGCGCGGCGGCATCCGCAGGTGGTCGAGGAAGTCGCGTACGCCGGGGCGGCCCGGATCCTGCCGGGCCAGGACGCTGCCGAGGTCTTCGGCGACCATGGACAGGGACGGCAGGGAACGGCGTTCGCCGCCGAGAGCCTTCATGCCGAAGGCGACCGTCTCGTCGAACGCGCCCTGCCGGGCGGCGACGACACCCAGGGTGATCCGCGCCTCCGCGTTCCGCATCGGTGAGCGGTCCGTACCGTCGTGATCCACGCCGGCCCGCAGCACCTGACGGGCGAAATTCTCGGCAAGCCGGTCCTCGCCGAGCTTGCGGTAGCAGTCCATCGAGTGGAAGTCCCCCTTCGCGGGGTCGGCGGCGAAGTGGTTCCCCGGGTTCTCCGGCAGGCCCAGCTCCTCAAGGAGACGGCGGCCGCGGTCAAGAGCGGTCTCCACCTGGCGCCGGTCGCCGATCCGCGCCCACGCCTTGGCCTCCTGCGCCCACAGCTGCACCTCGACGTCCGTGTGCGGCGCGACCGCGATGCCCTCCTCCGAGGCAGCGATCACCTCACGCAGGTCTCCCCGGGTCAACGCGAACCAGGCACGCATCTCGTGCCCCCATCCGGCGATCCGGGGGTGGCCCGCCTCGCCCGCCAAGGACAGCGCGGACCGCCGGGCGGCTTCGGCGCCGTGCCAGGAGCCCGAGTCGTACTCCACGCAGCCGGTCAGCAGCGCCAGCATCCCGCCTGCACCAGAACCTCCCGGCGCTCGGACGCGGCCAGTCGCCGCGACCGCAGTGCTCCGGAGAGCCGGCGCGACCAGGAACGGCTCTCCGCCAGCAGGTGTTCGCCCGGCAGGCGGGCGTACTCCGAGCACAGCCGGTCGACCGTGAGGGCAAGGGCCTCGAGTGTGGTCCGGTCCACGTCATTCGCGTCCAGCCGCGCGATGACCTCAGCGGTGTTCGCCGCTGCGCCGGCCCGCGCCCCGGGCCGGCTGCCACGGAGGCGCTCCGCAGGGAAGAAGGCGAGGGTCGGCGCACCGAACACCTGTGAGATCAGCGCCTTGTGGTCCCCGGGTTCGGTCGCGCCGGACTCCCACCGACACCACTCCCGGGCCAGCGCCTGCGGCTCCGGAAGCGGATCGGGGGAGTGGGCGACCATCGCGCGGGCCACGTCCAGCGGGCTCCAGCCGCGGGCGGCGCGCTCGGACTCCATGCGCTGCGCCCGTGCGGGGCGACCGTCGGACATCCCGAGCCCTCCTCCACCGCGGCCCTTTCCTGCCGAGTCCGGCACGCGGGCTTCCCGCACGCAGAAGGGCGGAGAGGGAATCACTCGGAAGCGGCGCCGCCCTCCGGCCCCTGCCCCTCGCTCTCGTCCCGCTCGCCCTCTGCCTGGGAAGGGGTCGTCTGGCGCACGTTCTCGCGCTCCTCGTCTTCGCGTTCGCCCTCTGCCTGGGAAGGTGTCTGATCACTCATCGGGGTGGTCCTCACTGGCGAAGTGCCCAGTAGTCGTGGAAGCGGGGGATCATTCGGCCCTCTCGGTCGTTCACACGCCATTTTCGGCGCTCGGCGGCGTTCCTGCGATCCGGCGATCCGACGGACAAGGGGCGCCCGGACGGGCCCCGTGGAGCGGCCCGCAGGGGCGGCGGAAGGCGATGGGCGAGCCGGCGGGGCCGAACCGGGCGCTGGACGTTTTCGTCGTCGCACCGCCTCCGTGTACCCATTACGAGCTCGATAGCCGTACCACCCTCACCGGTGACGAGCCCGGCAGCTGGCGGCGGAGAGCGGCGGACGGGGCCGGATCCCTCAGCCGGCCGTGTTGTCGACGCGCAGCCGTACCTGACGCTCCAGGCGTTCAAGGCTGTGGTCGAGAGCGTCGTTCACGGCTTTCCCGCCGGGGTCGTGGTCCTCGTCGAAGAACGAAAGATGCACCGTCACCTCGGAGGCTCCGCTGCCCAGACCGGCCACTTGGAGCCACCCGGTGTAGCTTCCCTGGTCCCTTGTCCCCCACTCCAGCCGCATCTGGTCCTTCTGCGCGCGCAGCAGCGCCGAGGTGTCCTCGTCGGTGCGGTCCTCGTGGACGGTGACGGCGGGCAGTTCCTCGGCCCGCACATGCAGTGCCTCCGGCAACCACTGGTCCAGCTGATCGACATTGGCCGCCTGGTCGAAGATGTGCTCGGGCAGCGCCGGCATTGTGCGCGAACGTTCGTACTCAGTCATCACCACACCGTTCCTCGGCTCGAAACCGTTCGACGAACGGATGCCCGGCCTGCCGGACATGAAGCCGCGCGACCACAGAACCACCCGTTCGCCGGTCCCGCCGCCCGGGCGCCCGCCCGGTGGACGCGGGGCGGTTCCGGAGCCGCGCCGGATCCCTTGACGCGCCCCAGGAGCCCTTACATACTGACGGCCAAATCGATTTGGCCAAATCGATTTGGCCCCCGTCCCGGGCCGGATCATGGTCGAAGCCGGAGCGAGCCGAACGGAGCTCGAACGTGTCCAGTCCCCGCCCCGCGTCCTTTCCCGACTCCCGCCCCCAGTCCCTTCCCACGGGTTCTCCCACGCCGCACCCCGTGGACGAATCCCGCCCGATCGGCAGGATCCTGCTCTTCGGTGTCCAGCACGTCCTCGTCATGGCCGCGACCCCCATCTCGGCGATCTTCCTGATGAGCGCGACACTCCGTCTGGACCCCGGTCTGACCGTCGACCTGCTCTCGGCGGCCTTCCTGCTCTCCGGAGTCGGAACCCTCGTCCAGTCGCTGGGGCCGTGGAAGTGCGGTCCCCGGCTGCCGTTCGTCATGCTGCCCGGCGGCGCCCCGCTCATCCTCTTCCTGGCCATCGCCGAACAGCACGGCCTGCCGACCGCGAGCGGCGCGGTGATCATCACCGCCGTCTTCTATTTCGTCGTGCTGCCCGTCTTCTCCCGGCTGCTGGCGTTCTTCCCCGCCCTCGTCATCGGCACGATGATCGTCATCGTCGGCGTCAACCTGGTGAAGGTCGGCGCGCTGCTCGTCACCGGCCGCCCCGGACAGCCGGGTTTCGCCGACACCACCAACCTCCTGCTCGGCCTCGCGACGATCGGCTTCACCGTCGCCTTCTACTGGCTGTTCACCGGGGTGCTGCGGCAGCTCGCCGTCATGCTCGGCCTGATCGCCGGTACGGCCCTAGCCTTCGCCCTCGGCAGCGTGGACACCGGCCCCGCCGCCGGGGGCGGACTCCTGAACGTCCCTCAGCTGCTGCCGTTCGGCTCGCCCCAGTTCAACCTGATCGCCGCGCTGCCCCTGATGCTCTACAGCCTCGCCTCCATGGCGGAGGCCACCGGACAGACCGTCATCAACGCGGAGGCCGTGGGCAAGGAGATCGACAAGCGTACGGACGTCCCCAAGACCATCCGCGGAGACGCGGTCACGTCCCTCCTCGGCGGCTTCTTCGGCCTGCCGCTGATGGTGACCAGCGGCGAGAACATCGGCATCGTCCGCGTCACCGGCGTGCGCAGCCGGTACGTCACCGCCGCCGCCGGCGTGGTCCTCATCGTCATCGGCTTCCTCGCGCCCGTCACCCGCGCGATCAGCGTCATCCCGTCGGCCGTCGTGGGGGGCACCGCCATGGTCGTCTTCGCCGTGATCACGGTGCTCGGCGTGCAGATGCTGGGACGCGCGGACCTCGACCGGCACACCCACACCTTCGTCTGCGCCGTCGCCATCGCCCTCGGGCTGCTGCCCATCCTCGTCCCCGGCGTGTACGGCGGCTTCGCGCCCGGCGTCCGGATCCTCCTCGAAAGCGGCGTCGCCGTCGGGGCCTTCGTCGCCGCCGTACTCAACATCCTCTTCCACCACGTAAGGCCGCGGCTCGCGCGGAAGCGAGTGCCCGCCGCCGTCCCCGCGCAGGCCGGCGAAAGCCGCCCCGCCACCCCCGTCCAGCACTCCTGACCCGTACCGGAAAGAGCCAGATGACCGACCTGCCAGACCTGTCGCCCCTGCCCGGCCCGGCCCCCGACCGCCTGCGCGCCGACGACGCGCTGCTCCTGGTGCCCGACGTGCTGCTGACACCCGAAGGGCCGATGGACCACTACGCGGCCGTCGTCGCCGAAGGCGCCTTCCTCGCGGTCGGACCGGCCGGACGACTGGAGCGGACCCACCCGCACCTGACGCCCGTCCGGTTGCCCGGCCACATCCTGATGCCCGGCTTCGTCGACGCCCACCACCACCTCACCCAGACCTTTGGCGCGGCACTGGCCTTCGGTGAACCCTCGGAGATCTTCCGGCGGTTGTGGGTGCCCCTCGAAGGCGCCCTCGACGAGGAAGCGGTGTACGTCGCGGCGAAACTCGCCGCGCTGGAATCGCTGCGCGGCGGATTCACCACCGTCGCCGAAGCCGGCACCCGGGCGCCGGTGGACGTGGAGCTCGTGGCCGCGGCCGCCCGGGACGCCGGGATCCGCTGCGTGCTTGGCCTCGTCTGCAACGACACCGACGCGGGCGGCGACCCCTCGGCGGTGCTCGCGAGCGCCGAGAAGCACCTCGCCCGTTACGCCGCGGAGGAGCTGATCCACCCGTCCCTCGCCGTCTCCGTCCCGGAGGCCGCGACGGCCCGCACCCTGCACGCCACCGCCCGCATGGCCGCCGACGCGGGAGCCGTCGTCCAGATCCACGTCAACGAGCATCTCGCCGCCGTGGAACGCTCCCTCGTGCAGCACGGGCTGCGCCCGCTGGAGTACCTCCACGAAGCCGGCGCGCTCGGACCGCAGTTGCTGGCCGCGCACGCCACCCTGCTCACCCCGCGCGAACTGACCCTGCTCGCCGAATCCGGTGCCGCGGTGAGCTACAACCCCGTCGCCAGTGCCTGGAAGGGCAACGCCGTGGCCCCGGCGACCACCATGGCCGAGCGGGGGATCCGGTTCGGGCTGGGCACGGACGGAACCCGCGGGGACGCGTTCCGCCTGGCCGAGGCCGCCGAGTTCGCGCAGCGCATCGCCTACGGCCTGGCCACCGGGGACTCCTCCTGCGGTGCGGGCTGGACCTGGCTGGAGCACGCGGGCCGGGGAGGCGCCGACGCCGTCGGGCTCGGCGCCCGTACCGGCCGAGCAGCCGAAGGCGCCGCCGCCGACTTCCTGCTCGTCGACGTGAGCGGACCGGAGATGCGGCTGTCCTGGGATCTGCCGTGGGAGCTGGTACGGCGCGGCAACCGCGACCAGATCACCGCGGTCTTCGTCGCCGGCCGGCTGCGTCTGTGGCGAGGGCAGCCGACCGACTGGGACGGTCCCGCGCTGGTGCGGCGGGCCGCCGAATTGAGCCGAAAGGTGGTGGAGCGGGCCCCCGTGATCCGCGTCCACCCCACTTCCACGCGCGCACGCCGAGCCCGCGCGGAGCGGAGCGCGGCACAGTGAGTACGGAGACGGCGGCGATCCTCGCGGTGACGGTGGCCGTCGCGGCGTTCGTCCAGGGGAGCAGCGGTCTGGGCTTCGCACTGATCGTCGCACCGGTGGCAGGGCTGCTCGATCCCGGTCTGGTCCCGGTATTCGTACTCGCGTCGATGATCCCGCTCAACCTGTACGTCGCGTGGCGCGAACGGGCCTCCCTCGACCTGCGCGGAGCCGGCTGGATCACCGCCGCGCGGCTGGCGGCCACACCGGGCGGGCTCATGCTGCTGTGGGTCGTCCCGGACCGCAGTCTCGGCCTGTTCGTCGGAGCGTCGACCGTGCTGGCGGCGGTGGTCAGCCTCGCCGCTCCGGCGTTCACGCCCGGCCGGCGGGCGTACGTCGCCGCCGGGGCCGTCACCGGACTCACGGAGACCGCGACGGGGGTCGGCGGCCCGCCTCTCGCTCTGGTCTACCAGCACCGCCCGCCGGCGGAGCTGCGGTCCACGGTCGCTGCGTGCTTCCTCGTCGGCGAAGTCGCCTCGCTCGCGCTGCTGTTCGCGACCGGACAAGGCAGCCCGGCCCAACTGGGTTGGACGGTACTGCTGTTGCCCGCGCTCGCGGCGGGGGCCTGGCTGAGCCGGCTGGTGCACCACCGCTTCGACGCCCGGAGGATGCGCCTGTTCGTGCTGGTCTTCGCCCTCGTCTCCGGGGCGGTGCTCATGCTGGCGCCGTGACGCGCAGCGACGAGGCCCGGGGGACCACGCGCGGCGCGGGCACCGCCACCGCGGGCGCCGTGTCCGCCGCCGCGCCGCCCAGCCGGCCGAGCAGCAGCTCCACCGCGTCCGCGGCGGCCCGGTCCAGGTGCAGGTCGACGGCGGTCAGCGGGGGTTCGCAGGTCCGGGCCCGCAGACCGTCGTACCGGGTGACGACCATGACGTCGTCCGGGATCCTGCGGCCGCTGTCCCGGATCGCCCGGACGGCGCCCACCGCGAAGGCGTCCACCAGCGCGCAGACGGAGTCGATCCCGGGGTGGGCGGCCAGCAGGGCGGCGCAGCGGTCGTACCCGGCCTGCTCACCGCCCTCCTCGGGAGCCGTCGCGACGAGCGGGTCCCACCCGTGTTCGGCGGCGAAGCGCTCGAACGCGGCGCGGGCGTCGACCGCGGAGTGGCGGGCACCGGCGCCGATGATCAGTGCCGGACGGCGCGCCCCCTGTTCCCGGAGGTGCGTCAGAAGCAGCTCGGCGACGAATCCGCCGCGCAGATCGACGTACGGGGCGTCGTCCTCGGGCGACACGGGCCGGCCGAGCGCGACGTACGGCAGGTGGCGCTCCCGCAACTGCGCCACGGCCATGTCGTTCTCGTCGGGCTCCACGACGATGGCGCCGTCGATGTCCAGGGAGTACAGCGCCGAACCCGACTGCACGGGCGGTACGAGCACGAGTGCGTAGTCGTGCAGGAGCGCCCGCTCGGCGGCCGCGGCGGCGACCTCCATGTAGAAGCCGAGCCGGGACGGCCCCCCGGCCACCGCGAAGGGCATCGACGAGGCGAGCGCGATGGCTTTCGCCTGCCCCCTCCGCAGCCGCTGCGCCCGCAGGTTCGGTCGGTAACCAAGGTCGGCGGCGATCTTCTTGATGCGCTCGCGGGTCCTCGGGTCGACCTTCCCGAGCCCGTTCAGGGCGTGCGAGACGGTCGTCCGCGACACTGCGGCGGCCTTGGCGACATCGGCGATCGTCGGCGGCCGTGTACCGGAACCGGAAGTGGGCATCTGCGCGGACGCTCCTCGCTCTGACGGGTGACACGTGACAGCCACATCTTCGCCGACCGGCCCTTCACCGCACACATGTACGTCGCACGGTCGCCGGCGGCCGGGGGGACGGACCGGAAGCCCACGCCGGACCGCCCCGATTGCTCCATTGGACGGCAAACGGACGCGCGGCGGCGTGGTCCTGTGCGCGGATGAACAGCGGCCGGTCACGATGCCGTGCGGTGGAGGACTTCACCTCCAGGTCCAGGCGGAGGGCAGGAGAACTTGTGACGGCTGCACCGGGTGTCGCCACCCCGCGCGAACCGGTACCGGGCGGAGGCGGTCCGGAGCGGGGGAGGGGCCGGAGCCTCCTCCGGCTGTCGACGGCCACATGGGTGGCGGGGCTTTCCCTGCTGCCGCTCGGGCTGCTCACGGCGGCCTCGTGGTTGGGCCGTTACGTCCGTCCCAGCGCCGACGAGTGGTGCTTCCTGCCCAAAGTGCGCGACCTCGGTGTCTGGGGGATGGTCGAGAAGTTCTACCTCACCGACAACGGCCGGATCGGCAACGGCCTGCTCGTCGGGGCGTACGCGAAGTTCCCGGTCGCCGGCCACCAGTGGTTCGGCCTGATCAGCGGCGTCCTCATGCTGACCCTGCTGTGGGCCCTGACGGTCCAGGTGTTGCGCAGGGCCGACCAGACGGTTCCCCGCGGCGTGCCCCTGTTCGTGGCGGCCATGGTCACGGCGGTCTTCCTCTTCGCCACCCCCAATACGTACAAGACGTTCTACTGGCCCGCCGCCTCCGTTTCGCACACCATCGCCCCCGTGCTGGCCTGCGCGGCGGCCATCCCGCTGCTGCGGGCGCGCAGCCGCCGGGGCAGGATCGCCGCCCTGGTCGTCGTGCTGCTGGCCGGGGTCTTCATGGGCACGCTCTCCGAAGAGACGTCGGTGGTCTGCCTGGTGGTGCTCTCGGGCGTCGTGCTGCTCGGCCGATGGATCTTCACCGAGCGGGCCAGGGCCGCCGCCCGCTACTGGGCCCTGGCCGGCATGGCCGGAACCGTCATCGGCACGATCGTGCTGACGGTGTCCCCGGGAGGGCGCCGACGGCGCGAGCGGTTCGGTCTGGAGAGTGCCTCCATGCTCGCCCCGGAGTCGCTGATCGCGTCGCTGCGCGGGTACGTACACATCCTGGAGACCGTCTTCACGACCTGGCAGTACGTCGGAGCGCTTGCGGCCGGAGTGCTGCTGGGTCTGTTGGCGCGCGGCCGCCGGGGGCCTTCACCGGTCCTGCTGCCGTGCAGGCCGCTCCTGTGGACGTTCTTCGGAGCGCTCGTCCTTCTTGTCTCGGGCTACCTCTGCACCGTCATCACCTACCCCGTCTTCGGCGCACGCGTGATGACCGCCCAACGGACCTGGAACGACTACCTCCTGCTGTACGTCCTGCTCCTCGTGGGCGCCGGAGCCTTCCTGGGACGTGCCCTGCGCATGCGGACGCGGCGCACGCGCGCGGCGGCGGCCGTCGCCGCGGTGGTGTGCGCCGCGTCCGTCCTGGGGCTGGCCGCCCCGCTCCACCACCTGGGCCACGACATGCGCGTACGGGCGCAGAAGTGGGACCGCCAGGACCAGTACCTGCGCGCCGGGGCGGCGAAGGGCGCGAAGGTGCTGCCGTACACGCCGCTGTCCGTCGGCGGGATGCTGGAGCCGTTCGGCGGTCAGGGACGCAACGTCTGGCCGGCCGGGTGCGTCGCCGACTACTACCACCTGGACCGGGTCACTTACTCGAATCGGCTTCCCTGACCTTCGGCCCCGGCGGCTCCCGCCGCGCCTGCGGCCCGGAGGACCGGGTGGCGGCAGCGCCGGAGGTGATGGCCCAGCGGGCGAGCAGGAACGACAGCGGGGTGACGAGGACACCGGCGGCGACGGCCGAGATGTTCTCGTCCATGCCCAGCTTGCTCACGGCGACGTACAGCAGGATTCCGCTGCCCACGACATTGGCCACACCCGACAGGGGATAACGGACGAAGGCACGCCAGGTCGGTCTCGTACGAAGGGTGACGTACGAGTTGAGCAAGAACGATCCGACGATGCTCACCGCGTAGCCCACACCATGGGCGACCAGGTAGGGCAGCCAGATGTTCAGCGAGGCGTACACGGCGTAGTAGACGGCCGTGTTGACGAGGCCGATCGCGGCGAAGGAGGCGAACTGACGCAGCGCCGGAGCGGTCATGTCTCCAGCCGCGTCCGTCCCGCGGGCTCCAGTGAGAGGCCGGAGGGAAGCGCTGCGGAGGACTCGTCCGTTTCACGGACCACGTAGTGCGGTCGGTGCTTCGTCTCGTCGTAGATGCGCCCCACGTACTCCCCGATGACGCCGAGAGTGGCCAGCTGGACTCCGCTGAGTGCGACGACCGCGGTGATCAGCGTCGCGTAACCGGGCGTTTCGACACCGTCCAGTACGGCGTTCGCGATGATCCACAGCGCGTAGACGAGCGCGGACAGAAAGAGCCAGAGCCCGGTGTGGATCGCCAGACGCAGCGGACGGCTGTTGAAGGAGAGCAGCCCGTCGATGCCGTAGTTCAACAGATGCCGGCCGCTCCACTTGGACTGCCCGGCGGCCCGCTGGACGTTCTCGTACGTGAAGCTGACCGTGTCGAAACCGATCCAGGAGAAGAGCCCCTTGGAGAAGCGATTGCTTTCGGGGAGCGACAGGAGGGAATCGACCGCACGGCGCGACAGGAGCCTGAAGTCGCCCGCCCCGTTCACGATCTCGACGTTCATGCAGCGCCGTACGAGGCGGTAGTAGGCGCGGCAGAGCGCGGTCCGCAGGGCCCCTTCGTGCGTACGGTCGCGCTGGGCGATGACCTGGTCGTAGCCGTGCTGGTGGAGTTCCAGCATGCGGGGGACGAACTCGGGAGGGTGCTGGAGATCGGCGTCCATGAGGACGACCGCGGCGCCCCGGGACATGCGCATACCGGCGAGCATGGCGGATTCCTTGCCGAAGTTCCGGCTGAAGGAGGTGTAACGCACCCGGGAATCCGCTCCCGCGAGCTCTCTCAGCAGCACCGTGGTCCGGTCCGTGCTGCCGTCGTCGACGTAGCAGATCTCGAAGGTCGCTCCGACCGGTTCGAGAGCGGTGACCAGGGTCTCGTGAAAGACCTCGAGCACCTCGCTCTCGTTGAAGCACGGCACGACGATCGAAACTTGGACCATTGTCATTCCACTCCATGCACTGTGAACCGGTTTCACACGTCCCGGTGCCTGCGCTGTCGTCTCCAGTGGAACGCGGTGGCGGGCCGACGGCCGTCTCAGGTACGCCACGCGGGTGACGAGGGACGCGAGGGAGTGCGGAGCGGCCGCGTGCACACCGGAACGAGCCGCACGGGAACGGCAGGACGGGAGGGGGACAGGAGGGAAAGCAGGAGCGGAGGACGGGCGGGAGCCGCTCAGCCCCCGAGTTCCGTGACGGTCGCGTCCAGCGTGCTCGCCAGCGCGGCGATGTCCTGGTCGGACGGCGTACGGGAACCGATGCGCCGGGCGAGATCGCCGGCCGATGCCACCTCCAGGGCGCCCCGGTAGCGGTCGGTGCCCAGTTCGGCCGCGGGGACCACCTGTGCCCGGCCCTGGAGAACGACCAGTGTCGGGTCGTCCGCACGCGGGCGCAGGAGATCCCGGACGTGTTCCTCAGTGATCACAAAGACCGCCTTTCCGGTTTTCCGAGGTCACCTGGGGCGCTTGCGGTCGGCGGGGGTGTCGGTGGCGCTGCCCTCCGCGGAGCGCTGCACGCCCTCCTCACCGGACGATTCCACGCCCTCGAGGGGTTCGCCGTCGGCTGTTCCGCCCTTCGCGGGATAGCCCTCGTGCGCGCTCGCCGTTCCGGGTACGATCCGCTCCTGCGCCTGGCGCTCCGCACCGGAGTGGGCGCCCGGCCCCAGGTCCCTGCGTGGCTGGTCCTCACGGTCCGGATTCCGGGATTCCTTCTCGCTCATCGCGTACACCTCACTTCTCGGTGTCGACGGCCGGTTCTGTTCTGTGGGGCCGCCGGTGGTTAGGGGTACCCCCGTGGTGGACGCGATAACGCCGCACGGGTGCCGGTGAAGGCCGGTCCGGACCGGGGTGGGCCCGGGTGCGCCGACTTCGGCGGCGAACGAGGCGGCTGTGGCGAGCGTCCCGCCGGCGGTCGGTGCGGCCGCGGGCGCCGACCGCACTGCCGACGGCGTACTCGTAGAGGTGCTCACCGAGGTGGACGACCGGGTCCAGATCCTCACCGGCCGGGTGCTTGTGCGCCGTGCGGTAGCCGTGGCGCTCCCGCTCCTGGCGATCCCCAGCTGCCGGGCAGCGGGTCCCCGGAGACGACGCCCGGTAGGAACGGATTCTCCGTGACCTTTCCGGCGTCCAGCCCGGCGACGTTCACCGCGCCCGGACCGGCAGATCAGTGGCGGAGGCAAGTGCGACGGCGGCAGCGGTGGGGGTGAGGAAACGGCGGAGGGTGTGCCGGACGGCGGTGCGCAGCCCGGGCTGACGGCTCTTCACAGCTGATGACTCTTCATGGGAGGGGCGTCATGTGCTCGTTCTGCGGTTTTCTTGACCACCGCATCCGAGCGGTGCGGTCACCCGTACCCGCCGGCCGCGGTCCTCCGCGGCCGGCGGGTACGGTCCGGCCGGTGGTCCGGCCGGGCCCGTCCGTCAGGTGCTGTTGGTCGCGTCGGGCTTCCTCTGGCGGCGCAGCAGAGCCGAAGAGGAGATGACCGCGCCGAACGCGGCGAAGGACACCGCCGCGGCGTCCGCCCATGCGAAGGACTCGCCCAGACTGCTCTCCAGCAGGTCCATGGTCCCGATGTTCGCCAGCACGTGCAGGGCGACGATGCCGATCGCGGTCGCGGCGCTTGCCGCCCAGACGCGCGCCGTGTCCCGGACGGCCAGCCACATGCCGAGCACCAGGCAGAACACGGTGACGGCGACGGACAGCGCGTCCGCGTATCCGCCGGAGCGCAGATGGGCGAAGTCCGTCGGCAGGTGGATGAGGCCGCAGGCGAACAGCGCGAGGGCCGCAGACCACCGCAGTACGGAACGGAGGACCGACGAGGTGTCGTCGTGCTGTTGTCCGGTGGTGAGCACGTCGCCGACGACCGGGACGGCGCTCTGAGGAGCGTTCGTGGGCCACCCCGGACTGCTGTCCGGTCGTTCGACGGGCGGCGCGGCGGTCTGGTCGCCGGTGGTGCGGCCGTCCGGTGTCCTCTCGCCGCCGGGAGCGGTCCGGTTCTCGTGGACGGTGGCCGCACCGGCCGGGTGCCGGTGGTCGCCGTCGTCGGCGCCGAGGATGCTCACCAGCTGCGCCACGTCCTCGATCGGCCTGCCGACGGCCGCGGCGCGCAGCGTTGTGCCGGCCTCGTCGACCTCGTGCGGATGCTCGTTCAACAGGGCGACCAGCTGCCGGACTTCGTCCAGGGGGCGGGCCACGGCGGCTGCGCGCAGCGCCTCGTCCCCGGGGCTGGGAACCGCTCCGGTCTGATGGAGCAGACTCACCAGCGCGGCGACCTCGTCCAGCGGCCGGTGTGTGGCTGCCGTCCAGAGCAGGGTGCGTATGGGCTCGTCGCCCGCCTCCTGGGCCGATTCCGGTGTTCCGGCCTCCGCGGCGGCCGCGTAGGCGGAGGCCATGTACGCGGCGACTGCGTCGGGCGGCTTCGAGCGGTCGTCGTCGTCCGCGGTAGAGGGAATTGTCGGGTCGGTTGTCATGGCGCGGCTCCGTTCGCCGAACTTCCGGTGGCACACACCGTTCCGGTTGTCGTGCGCCATCAGGGCGCACGCTTCGCTCCATCCAATAGGCATTTCGGGCTATTGCGCCATTCGGGAAGGGCCGAAGAGGGGTTCCGGGCCCGGATCCGGAACTGCCGGCCCACCGGTGGCCGCCGGAACCGTCACGTGACGGAAGCGCCCCGGTCCGCCGTGTCGCCCCTGGGCAGGAGCAGCATGCCCCAGGTGCCCGTCACCGTGCCGACCCCCTCCGGGGCCGGCCGCAGTCCGGTGCGTACGCGGTCGCCGTGCACCGGGATTCCGAGAGCAACGCCGACCAGCGCCTCGCCCGGCGTGAGGGAGGGCTGGAAGGCCGGCAGGGGGCCGGAACGGTGAGCGTGGCCGCAGTGCCACCACGCGGAAGGGGCCCGGCCACCGCCGCTGGTCCAGCGGGTGGTCCAGCGGGCCGGGCGGGGCCGGTCCATGACCTGGTGCGTCGTCTCACCCGTGTGGCCGAGAGGCGGGCGCGGCCGCCGCTACCTGCGGTGCAGTGCGATCCGCGACGTCTGCTCGTTCTCCGGGGCGAGGAGCTGCGCGAGGGGCGCGCTGCGGGCGTGGCGTCCGGCGGGCACCGCAGGCCCCACGACGGGGCCGGGGCCGGCGGCACGGGGGCGGCGGCACCCGCTCCGCCGAGGGAGACCTCGGCGCCGTTCTGCCGCGTGCCCCAGCCGGTGCGGCACACGTGGCGATGCCGTACCAGCGCATCCAGCGCAGCGCCGTCCAAGCCAGCACGATCGCCGCGGGCATCATCAGCCATGTATGTCAGCGCGCGCGAGCGGATGCGCTCGTCGCTGCGGATCACGCCCAGGTAGCGCAGCCCCTGGGCCCAGCCGATGATGAACGGCACCCACAGCATCGTGGCCGGCGGCAGGTTGTCGAAAGCGACCGGCTCGACGACCAGCAGCCAGACGGTCACCATCTGCGTGAGGAACATCTGGAACCAGCGCAGCAGATGGAGCCAGAACGCGGGACGGGCCATCGACAGGTAGCGCATACGCCACACCGACCGGATGGTGGAGCCCCGCATCCACCGCAAATACATGCGGGAGAAATGACTCCACTTCTCGGGCATGGCGGTGAACACGATCGCCGACGGCTGTTGCACCGTCAGCCCGCGTTCCTGCGCGTACAGCGTCATCAGGGAATCGTCGGAGAACATCACGGGACGGCCCATGAACGTCTCGTTCAGGTAGCTGTCGAGGTTGTCGCGGATCACCGGTGCCCGGCAGGCGGCCAACGGACCGGAGTTGACCATGACGGCGCCGGCAGCGGACTGGCCCGAGCGGTCGACCAGCTGGCTGGTCACGAACCACAGGTCGGTGACGCGGGTGAGCAGGTTCGCCCGGTTGTTGGTGGCGATCACGATCCCGGCGACGGACTGGACACGGGGCCGGGAGAACGGGATCAGCACTTCCTCGACGGCGTTCGGCGCGAGGCACGAGTCGGAGTCGACGGTGATGCAGCCGTCCGCCTCGGGGCTCACCCGCACGCCGTGCGCCTGCGCGTGGCGTTTCCCGGCGTTGGGAACCCGCTGCCAGGTGTGAAGGCGACGCCGGCCTCGGGCGCTGCCCGGTTCCACCAGGCGCGGACCTCCGCGTAGTCCGGGGAGGTACTGCCGTCGTCGACGATGTGCACGGAGTCGGGCCTGCGGGTCTGGGTGAGGAAGGACTCCAGACCGAGCTTGAGGCAGCCGGGGTCCTCGTTGTGGACGGGCATGAGGATCGCGACGTGCAGGCCCGAGAGCTGCCGTGCGCCGCGGGCGGAGAGCCGGCGGGGGTGTTCCAGGTGGTACATGAGCGTCTGCACCATGAACACGACGAACAGAGCGGTCCACACGAGCGACAGGCGGCCGGTGGTGGTGGAGTCGTACGCGGACGCGACGAGCGTGTGGTGCGCGGTCCAGACGGCGGCCACGGCCAGCACGATGATGGCCATGAAAATGGTGCCCGACCGGTGCTGGCGGGCAGCCAGCACCGGCGTTCTGCGGCGGCGGCCGGTCACCTCTCGCCCATACCGCGCCCGGGCCGGAACTTCAGGCGGAGCAGGACCACGCCCGTGATGACGAGTACGGCCGCGGCGAGAACCATCCAGCCGCCTATGTAGTAGGCGGTGCCGCCGATGACGACCGTGCCGATGCCGGTCTGGGCAAGCTGCCCGCTGTCGGACATGAAGTACCCGATGGAGTGACGGTTGTTGAGGCTGTGAATGCACCAGGTTGACGGGCCGGACGGTGTGCGAGTTGTACGACCAGCCGCATGTTGCGCTTCACGTGTGACGCACGGTGATGCGTTGGGCGTAGATCGTCTACGCCGTACCCTCAGGACGAGACCGCTCGTGCACGAGCCGGACTCCTCGCGCGCGCCGAGGACTTGGCATGCCGTGAATCACCTGCCGGACAGCGGTCGCTCGGCCGGGCTACGGTGCCCGGCGTGGGAACGTACTCGAACCGCCGTACCGGGGAGCTCCGCCACAGCGGTCCCCGCGGTGAGTGCGCGCCCCGCGGCCAGAGCTTTCCGCGCCGCCGCGGCCGGGTGGGGTCCCCGCCGGTCCGTTTCTGTCGCTGAGCGCCGTTGCCCCGTCTGACGCCGGCCCGCTTCGCGCCTGTCCGCCTCTCCGTCGTCGTCTTTCTTCGCGTTCTTCGTGCTCTTCACCCCGCCCGTTGTGCCTGCCGTCGTTGCCGGCGGCGGTCCGCACTCCTGTCGGCCCGGCTTCCAGAGGAGACCCATGACCATCACCTCCGCGACAGCCACGACAGCCGCAGCATCCGGCCCCGCCCCCTCCGTACTGCGCGAGCACCGCATCCCCGCCCACGGCATGTACGAAGGCCCCCGTGACTTGCGGCGGGTGCCGGAAGGATGGGCGGACCGTTCGTACGAGAACGACTACGGTCCGCACCGCCGGGTCGCCGAGCGTGTCGCGATCGCGGGCGACCGGCCGTTCTGACCGCGGACCGGCGGGCGGGACGGCAGCGCTGCCGCCCCGCCTGACACCCTCGCGCACTCAGGGCTGGGGCGGCCGGTCCTGGCCGCGGCCCGGGTCTCCGCCGAACTCGTCCCTGAGCTTTTTCTGGGCGGTGTCGACGTGGCCGCTGTACTTGCCCTGGGTCCTGTCGTCGACGGCGTCGCCCGCCTTGTCGATGCCCTTTCCTGTCTGGGCCTCGTGGCCCTTCAGCTTCTGCTTGAGCTTGTCCATCATCGACATGGGTCAGCCTCCTCGCTGTGTGACCCCCACCCCTCCAGGGTCTCCGTGCCCCGCGTGGTCCGCATCTGCGTGGTCCCGGCGCGGGGGCAGCCAGCCCCGTGCGCGCAGTTGCGCGACGAATCCCTCGTACGACTCGTCCAGCGCCGCCCGCTCCCGCTCCACCGGATCGACCGGCCGCCCCGCCGCCGTCATCGCCGCCGCGCTCGCGGAGAGGTCCGGGTGGAGGGTGCCGGCGGCGGCGAGCAGGGCCGCCCCGAACGCGGTTTCGGCCCGTTCGGCGACGCGCAGCGGTCTGCCCAGGACCGTGGCGCGGATCCGGGTCCACAGGTCGCTGCGGCTGCCGCCGCCCGCCGCGTGCAGGGGGCCCCGCACCTCGACGCCCAGCGCCTGGACGTGTTCCAGGGCGAGGCGCTCCAGGAAGGCCACGCCCTCCAGTGCCGCCCGGTGCCGGTCCGCCTCGTCCTGCGGCGTACCGGTGCGAAAACCGCGCGCCTCGCCGCAGACGAACGGGAACCGCTCGCCCTCACGGCGCAGCGGGTACTCCAGGTACGAAGCCGGACCACGGGCGTCCGCCGCCGCGTCCAGGCCGGGCAGGCGGGCCGGGTCCACCGCGGCGAGAGCCTCGCCACCGGTGTTCGAGGCGCCGCCCGGCAGCCACCAGCCGTCGGGGTGGCGGTGGCTGTAGAGGGCGCCCGACGGGTCGGTGACCAGTTCCCGGGTGACGCCCTTGAGGACGTACGTCGTCCCCAGTACGCCCACGAACTGTCCCGGCTCCACGGCGCCCGTGGCGATCTGGCCCGCGCACCCGTCCGTCATGCCCAGGCGGACCCGGCAGCCGACGGGCAGACCGGTCTCGGCCGCCGCCCGCGCCGAGACCGTGCCGGCCTCCGTGCCGGGGGCCCGGACGGCGGGCAGGAGGCCGGAGGGGACGTCGAAGGCGTCGAACACCTCGGTGGCCCACTCGCCCGCGCGCGGGTCGTAGCCGGTCTTGAGCGCGTGACTCCAGTCGGTGGCCACCGGGTGCCCGGTCAGCCGGTGGCCGAGCAGGTCCGGGGTGTGCAGGAGGAGCCGGCCGGGGCGGGAGCGGTTCGCGTACCAGACGAGCTTTCCGAGCGCGGCCGTCGGGCCGACGGTCAGGCCCAGGGCCCGCCACCGCGGCGCGCCCAGCCCCTGCGCCTTGGCGTTGAGGCCGGCGGCCCGCCGGTCGTCGTACATCAGGGCCGGGCCCACGGGCTCCCCGTCCGCGTCCGCCAGGACCAGCGTCCCGGAGGTGGCGGACACGGCGACCGCCAGGACCTCCCGGCCGCCGCCGGGCAGCGCGGCCGTGGCCTGCCGCAGGGCGGCGGCGGTCGCGGGCCACCAGGCGCGGGCGTCCTGCTCGCTGTGGCCGCCCGCACCGCGTACCGGCTGGGGCAGCGGAGCCCGCCCCTCGGCGAGGACCCGCCCCCGGGCGTCGGCACACACCACTCTCACCGCGGCGGTGGCCACATCGATGCCGGCCACGACGGGGGCGGGGGAGCGGGGTGCGTCGGCGGTGCTGCTCATGGGCGGGCCGGTCCTTTCGGGTACGGGTGCATGGGCGTACGCGGATGCGGGGTCAGGTGGTGGCGCGGGCGGCGACCGGTTCGGCGGCGGCCTCCTGGAGTGACTTGCCCTGCACGATGGCCTCCTCCGACGCCCTCGGCAGCTTCAGGAAGAGCGTCAACACGGCGGCGACGACGTACAGGCCGGCGAAGATCAGCACGACGCCGTCCCGGCCCAGCGGGCCGAGGAACAGCGAGACGATCGCGGGCCCCACGAAGGCCGCGCCACCCGCGCCGAGGTTGAGGAGTGCCATCGCGCCGCCCTTGTTCTCGGGGGCCAGGGACGGCATCAGCGCGGAGATCGGTACGAACCCGGCGAGCGTGGCGCCGTACACCATGCCGACACCGACCGCGACCCAGTAGTTGTCGGTCAGCATCTTGGGCACGAAGTACAGGGCGAGGACGCTCAGCGCGCAGCCGACCGCGCCGAACCAGCCGATGGTGGTGCGCCAGCCGATCCGGTCGCTGACCACTCCGAAGAGCAGGTTGAAGAAGATGTTGGTGGCGAACATGATCGACAGCAGGCGCAGCCAGTCGCCGTCGGTGAAGCCCATCTCGTCGGTGAAGAACGCCGGGAGGATCACCCAGAGGCCGAACTGCGGGGCGGTGTTGATGACGCGCACGACGCAGCCGACGGCGACCTTCGGGTTGGTCCAGGCGATGGACAGGCTGCGGGCCAGCGACTGGACCGGCTTCACCCCGGGCGGCGCGAGCCGGGAGTACCCGGTCCTTTCGCGTACGCCGAGGAGGCAGAAGGCGCCGCCGATAGCGATCAGGGCGAGCGCGACCCACAGCGTGCCGAACTTCCCGAAGAGCGGGTTGGTGACGGACGCGGTGAGCGAGCCGAGTGTGGGCAGTCCGCCGGTGAAGGCGAAGTAGAACCAGCCGACGGCCGCGCCGAGCCGGGCCACCGGGGCGGTGGCCGTGACCCACACGAGGAACGAGAACGCGAAGAGCGGATAGCCGAAGCCGCGCAGCCCGTAGAAGACCAGCATCAGCGCGTAGTTGTCCTGGGCGGCGCCGAGGGCGAGGAAGAGGATGTCGAAGACGATCCAGATGGCGAGTCCCAGCTGCATCACCCGCCGCGGGCCCCATAGTTCGGACAGGGCGCCCGACAGCCAGGAGGCGAGCATGACCGTGACGCCGTACGCCGTGATCACATAACTCGCCCGGACCTCGCTGTCGGCGCCGTTGCCCTGGATGAACGGTGCGATGAAGCCGGATTCGACCCCGTCGCCGATCATGAAGATCAGGACACCGACGAAGCCGAAGAGGAGAGGCCGGGGGATGCCGATGCGGTCCCAGACCGTCTCCGTGCGCCGTACGGCGGGCGGGGTGCGTCCAGTGGGCGGGGTGCGTCCGGCGGATGCGGCGGTGCTGCTCATTGCTCGTGCCTCCACAGTGAGGTGCCGATGGGCCCGCGGACGTACAGCCGCGACGGGAATGCATCATGACCTCTGTGAAATTAACACGCAATACTTTAAGAAGCCTTGTCGTCAGCCGGTGGGCGCGACTCGGACGTCCGTACGTTCCCTCAGTGCGGCCAGCAGGTCCCCGTCCACCCCGTCGTCCACCACCAGGTGGTGGAAGTCGTCGAGCGGGCCGAGTCGGTGCAGCGCGGTCCTGGCCAGCTTCGTACGGTCCATCAGCAGCACCCTGCGGGTGCCCGAGGCCAGCATCGCCCGCTTGACCAGCACCACGTCCTGCTCCTGGTGGTACGTCATCCGGGCGTCCATCGCCGAGGTGGAGACCAGCACCATGTCCACCGAGAGCGCCTCTATGGCCTCCAGGCAGGGCACGCCCAGGAAGGAGTCGTGGGGGTGCGAGTACTCCCCGCCCAGCGAGATCAGGCGTATGTCCTCCCGGCCGACGAACAGGTCGATGACCCGCCGGGCATTGGTCACCACGGTCAGCGGGGCGTGGTCGACCAGCAGCCGGGCCAGCGCGAGCGCGGTCGTGGAGTCGTCCAGCATCACCGACATGCCCGGCTCGACCAGATCGGCGGCGGTCCTCGCGATGGCCTCCTTCTCGGCCGTGTTGACGCCGAGCCGGTAGTCGAGATTCGACTCGAAGACCGTCGACGGCAGCGCGGAGACCCCGCCCCGGAAGCGGCGCAGCACCCCGCGCCTGGCCAGCTCGTCCAGGTCCCGGTGGACCGTCATCAGGCTCACGCGGGTGAGCTCCGCGAGCTCGGCCCCGCTCGCCGTCCCGTGTTCCAGTACGTGCTCGGTGATGATCTGCCTGCGGGCTTCCGCGCCGGTCGTCGTCATGTGCCCAAGTTTCGCGTACCGCCGGGCAGGGGCGCCCAGGTGGGGACGTTGAGCGACCGCAGGGCGGTGTGGGTGTCCGTCACCTCGATCTCGGTCACGGCCGCGTTGTCCAGTCGGGGGAACACCAGGCGGTAGCGGCCGACCGGGATGGAGAGCATCGTGCACAGCGCCATGCGCAGCAGCGTGTTGTGCGCCACCACCAGGACCGTGCCGCCCGGGTGCTTGCGCGCGAGGCCGCGCAGCGCGACCGAGGCGCGGGCCGCGGCCTCGGACGGCGGCTCCGATCCGGCGAAGGCGCCGAGCTCGGCGTCCTCGAGGAAGCGCCGTACGGCCTCGGGGTCCTCGGCCGCCATCTCCGCGATGGTGCGGCCCTCCCCCAGCCGAAGTCCACTTCGCGCAGCCCCTCGACGACCTCCGGCTCCACGCCGAGAACCTCGGCGGCCGGCCGGGCGGTCAGCCGGGCGCGGCTGACCGGCGAGCAGGCCACGGCGTCGACGCCGCGCCGTTTCGCCCAGTTCCCGAGCCCCTCCGCCTGCCGCAGCCCCTTCTCGGTCAGCGCGACGTCGGAGATGCCGGCGTACCGGTTCTCCGCGTGCCATTCGGTCTCTCCGTGCCGTACGAGCAGCAGTCGGGACGTCATCGGAATCTCTCCCTCGCGAGCGGCCGGCGCGGACCGGGGCCGTGCCGGTGGTGCATTGCTTCTTCAAAGCAATGATGTTAAATCTATCAGCGTCAGTGTTAGTGACGCTGCGGCACTGCTGGAGCCCGGCGCCACCGCGACCCCCGAGAAGGGCCCGCCCCATGCGCATCCTCGCCGCCGGCGATCATTTCGTACGCCCCGACCTCCTGTGCGCCGCCCTGCGCGAGGAGCTCGGATCCGCCCCGGAGATCACCGAACTCACCCTGCCCTGGCCGCACGAACCCTTCGGCCCGGTCGGGGACGTCCAGGAGGCGAGCGGCACGGAGGAACAGATGGCCGAGGCGCTGGACGGCGCCGAGATCTGCGTGACCCAGATGGCGCCCTTCACCGAGAAGGTCTTCACGGCCTGCCCGGACCTGCGCATGGTCGCCGTCTCCCGCGGCGGCCCGGTCAACGTCGACCTCGCCGCCGCCACCCGCCACGGCGTCGCCGTCTCCTTCGCCCCCGGCCGCAACGCCCCCGCCGCCGCCGAGTTCGCCATCGGCCTGATGCTCACCGCCATGCGCCGCATCGCCACCGCCGACGCCGAACTCAAGCGCGGAAAGTGGCGCGGCGACTTCTACGCGTACGACGAGGGGGGCATCGAACTCGACGGCGCCACCGTCGGGCTCGTCGGCTACGGCGCCATCGGCCGCATCGTCGCCCGCGTCCTGCGCGCCTTCGGCTCCCACGTCCTGGTCGCCGACCCCTACACCGACCCGGCGGCCGCCCGCGCGGAGGGCGTGGAACCGGTCGATCTCGACGAACTCCTGCGCCGCAGCGGCGTGGTGAGCCTGCACGCCCGCCTCACCCCCGAGACCCACCACCTCATCGACGCCGCCAAGCTCGGCCTGCTCCCCGAAGGCGCGGTACTGGTCAACTCCGCCCGCGGCGGCCTCCTCGACTACGCCCCACTGCCGGAGCTGCTGAGGAGCGGCCGCCTCGGCGCTCTCGCCCTCGACGTCTACGACATCGAACCGCCGCCCGCCGACTGGCCGTTGCACGACGCCCCGAACGTCGTCACCGCCCCGCACCTGGCCGGCGCCACCCGGCAGACCGCGCACCGCGCCGCCGCCATCACCGCCGCCGAGGCCGGCCGCTTCGTGCGCGGAGAGAACCTCGCCCACCCGGCCAATCCCGAGGTCCAGGAGGCCGCGCGCCCATGAGCGTGATCATCGGTGTCGACATCGGCACGTCCGTCACCAAAGCCGTCGCCTTCGACAGCGAGAACACCCCCCTGGCCTCGGCCGCCCGCCGCAGCAGCGTGGTGCGCCTGTCCGGCGGCCGCGTCGAGCAGGACCTCGACGACGTCGTCCGTACGGTCGCCGAAGTCGTACGGGAAACCGCCGCCGCGCTCGCCGGACCACCCGCCGCGCTCGCCCTCACCGGCCAGGGCGACGGGCTGTGGCTGCGCGACGCGGACGGCCGCGCGGTCCGGCCCGCCATCTCCTGGATGGACGGCCGCGCCTCGGACCTCGTCGCGCGCTGGCTGGAGAACGGCACGGTCCAGGAGGTGTACGGGCGCACCGGCTCCGGCATGTTCCCCGGCTGCCACGCCCCGCTCCTCGCCCACCTCCGGGAACACGAGCCGCAGACCCTCCGCCGCGCGGCCACCGCCGGTTACTGCGTGGACGCCGTCGCCCAGCGCCTCACCGGCCGCGTCAGCGTGGACGCCTCCGACGCGACCCTGCCCTTCCTCGACCCGGTGAGCCGCACGTACGCGCCCAAGGCGCTCGCCGCCTGCGGACTGGAGGACCAGGCGCACCTGCTGCCCGCCCCGCCGAGCCCGGAACCGTCCTGGCCCTGGACGCCCACGGCGCCGGCCTGCTGGGGCTGCCCACCGGGCTGCCGCTCACCGCGGGACCGTACGACCTGCCGGCCTGCGCGATAGGCAGCGGCGTACGCGACGTGGGCGACGGACTGCTGATCGTCGGCACCACCCTCGCCTGCCAGGTCCTCACCGACCGCGTCCGGACGGACGGCTCCGCCGAACCGGCCGGCATGTGGCTGTGCACCCCGGATCCCGGCCGCTGGCTGCGGGCGATGCCCGCGATGGTCGGCACCGCCGCCCTCGAATGGTTCCTCGCCTCACCGGCGCCACCACGGCCGACCTCGACCGACTGCTCGCCGACAGCCCGCCGGGCGCGAAGGGCGTCACCGCGCTGCCGTTCCTCTCCGACGCGGGCGAGCGCGCCCCCTTCGTGGACCCGGCGGCCCGGGGCCGCTTCGACGGGCTCACGCTCGCGCACACCCGCGCCGACGCCGTACGTGCCATGTGCGAGGCCATCGGTTACGCCGCCCGCCACTGCCTGGAGGCCGCCGGTCTCACCGGCACCCTCGCGGCCTGCGGCGGCGGCACCCGCTCCGGCCCGTGGGCGCGGCTCTTCGCCGACATCCTGGGGTGTCCGGTCCGCATCCCGCAGGAGAACGAGGTGGGCGCGCTCGGCGCCGTACGGGTGGCACGCCGCTTCCTCGGCGAAGGCCAGGAGGCGAAGCCGCAGCCGTTTCGCACCGTGGAGCCGCGCCGGGCGTCACGCGCGGTGTACGAGGACGGCTACGCCGCCTACCGCTCCGCGCTCGACGGGGCACGCGCCCAGTGGGGCGAGGCGGTCCCGCACGCGCACCGGCCCGGGACCCGGTCGGCCCGGTGACCGGAACTCCGTCACCGTCGCGCTCCCGGCGGGTGTCCGGCCCCGCCACTTGAGCCTGACGGGCACCGCCGGCACGGGCCGGCCCGCCGTCCGGATCGGCGGGAGGGAGGCGTACGCGCCCTGATGCCCCGACCCGCGGACCCGCGCGGTCGCACCACGCCTTGGACAGGACGGCGGCGCGGGCCTCGCGGACCGGGGCTCCCGCCCGGCGGAGGCCGGTGACCGGGGCCGGTCAGCGCAGTCGGCGCCGGCGCGGTCAACGGCCCGGCGGTGACGGCGGACGGCTGTTCCGCAGGTACTGGGCGAGCCGGTCGAGGAAGACGCGCTGGCCGGTCACGAGCCGGTCGTGGGCGCTCTCGGGTGTGCACCATGCGGCCCGGTCGATCTCGGGGAACTCGCGCCGGACACCGGACCCCCTCGGCCACTCCATGGCGAACGTGCCGAAGACCGCCAGGGCGGGGTCGAGATCCGCCTCGATCGCCCAGACCGTGACGATCTTGCCGCTCGCCTGGCGGGACTCTCCGAGAGGCACCAGTTCACCGTCGGGCACCGGTAGGCCGAGCTCCTCCGTGAACTCCCGGCGAGCGGCCGCCTCGGGCGTCTCGTCCGGTTCGTACTCGCCTTTGGGGATCGACCAGGCCCCGGTGTCACGGCCGCTCCAGAACGGGCCGCCCATGTGGCCGATGAGCACCTCGACCCCCGTTCCCGAGGACCGGAACAGGAGGAGCCCCGCGCTTCGCTTGCCCGACATGCCGTCAAGTCTGCGTGCCGGGGCGGTGCGACGCCAACGGGAGGGGCAACGGGAAAGGCCGGCCCCCGGGCGGGTCCGTTGGTGTGCGCGGCACCGCGGTCGGGCTGTCCAGGTGGACGTGTGGGGTACATGGGGGGCATGGGCGAAGTGGTGCAGGCAGGAATGTGGGGGCTGGTGGCCGGGTCGGCTCTTCTGCTCGGAGCGGTGTTCGGGTACGGGGTGCGGGTCCCGCAGTGGGTGATGGCGTCGGTCATGGCGTTCGGCGCGGGAGTGCTTCTGTCCGCGGTGTCCTTCGAGCTGGTCCAGGAGGCGTACGACCAGGCGGGGCTGGTCCCGGCGGCGCTCGGGACGGTGGGCGGGGCGGTGGCCTATACGGCGGGAAACGTGTGGCTGGCGCGCCGGGGTGCCCGGCACCGCAAGCGGTCCGGGCACCGGCGGTCCCAGCCGTCGGAGTCCCAGCAGGCCGGTTCCGGCCTGGCCCTGGCGCTGGGCGCCCTGCTGGACGGTGTGCCGGAGTCGGCGGTGATCGGCGTCAGCCTGGTCGACGGCGGGGCCGTCAGCGTGGTGACGGTGGCAGCGGTGTTCATCAGCAACGTGCCCGAGGGCCTTTCGAGTTCTGCGGGGATGCGCAAGGCCGGCCGCGGCAAGAAGTACGTCTTCGGCATCTGGGGCGCGATCGCCGCCGCCAGCACGGTCTCCGCGGTGCTCGGCTACGCCGTGGTCGGCGGGCTGCCGACCGGCGTGGTGGCGGCGGTGACGGCAGTGGCGGCCGGCGCGATCCTGGCGATGATCGCCGACACCATGATCCCGGAGGCATTCGAGGACGCCCATCTGGCGATCGGACTGATCACGGTCAGCGGGTTCCTGGTGTCCTTCGCGCTGTCCCACGCATGACGGGATCCGGGTCACCGGCTCCCGCGCCTCCGTCCTTTCACCCTCCGGACGACCGTCCGCCGTCACGCCACGCGACGGTGTGTTCCGAGGGCAGCGGTGTGAAGCGGATGGTGTCGTGGGAGGACAGCGGTCCCGTCTCGTAGAGCAGGCCGACGACGGAAGCGCCCGTCTGCACCAGGTCCGAGTAGCCGGCCGGGTCCTTCGAGACCGACCACACCGGCCGCCACGACCGGCCGCCGTCGTCGCTGGCACGCACCTGCATCCGGAGCCGCCTGTCCGGGTGGGAGGGCCCGGAGTACAGCAACGGCCCCTTCTTCCACGGCCGGCCGGAGACCTGAAGCACGCTGCCCTGGACCGTCGGTCCCGTCAGCAGGGGCTGCGGGCGGAAGGGAACGGACAGGGTGAGGCCGCCGTCGGCGCTGTAGGCGTCCGCGCGGGTTCCCTCGGCCGTCCGGTCGTGGTCGCGGGCGTTGATGTAGACCGTGCCGTCCGGGAGCTCGGCCAGCGTGCTCTCGTTGAGCGAGAGCGGGCCACCGACCGACCCGCTCACGTACCCGATGTGCCAGGTGTGCCCGCCGTCGTCGCTGTAGAGCGAGTGCGCGCCGCTGAGTCCTGTCGTGCCCGAACTGTGGTTCGCGGGCACCAGCAGCCGGCCCCGGTGGCTTCCGTGCCGCAGGGCGACCGCATGGCCGGGGCCGACGGCGTACCAGCGCCAGTCCGCGGACTTGACCGATCCGGTGATGTCCCGCTGCGCGGACCAGGTCCTGCCGCCGTCGGTACTCCGTTGGACGTACACGCGGCGCACGGAGGCGGCGGCCTTCCCGGACATCACCTGCCGCTTCGTGGCACCGCCGATCGTCCGGCAGGTCAGCAGCACGATGTCTCCGGTACGGGGGTCGATCACCGGAACGGGGTTGCCGACCGTGTCCTTCCCGGCGTCGGCGACCAACTGCATCGGCTGCCAGGTGCATCCGCCGTCGAGTGAGCGACGCAGGACCAGATCGATGTCGCCGTCGTCGGCGGAGGAGTTCCGCCGGCCCTCGGCGAAGGCGAGCAGCGCACCGCCGGGCACGTGGAGCGCGGCCGGGATGCGGAAGGTGTGGTATCCGGACGCCCCCGACCGGTAGGGCACGGAAGCCGCGCACGGCTCGGGTGGCTCGTGTGCCGCGGGTGCCGGAGCCCGGGTGACTCCCAGCCCGGCGACCAGTGTCAGCAGAAGGGCCAGTCGCCGACTGGCAGTGGCACGGAGTTTCATCGCGTCTCTCGTCCGGTGTGGTGTTCCAGGCTTCATCCCGCCTGCCGGAAGGAACGTAACGGCAGGAAACGCCTGTGCCCGCGAGCGCCACGCCCGCGGAAGGGGGTGGCCGGACGGTCCGGTGGCGGCGGACGCGGTGGCGGCGACCACGACGCAGCTCGGGACGTCAGCGGCGGCGGGGGAGACGGTGCAGGCGGACCTCGCTCAGCCGTCCGTCCTCGGCGACGGCGGTCATACAGGTGCAGTAGGGCTGTCGCCGCCGGTCGGTCGGTGAACCCGGGTTCAGCAGCCGCAGCCCGCCGGGAGCGGTCGTGTCCCACGGAATGTGGCTGTGGCCGAAGACCAGGACGTCCAGATCGGGGAAGCGTTCCGCGCACCTGAGCTCCCTCCCCCGGGCGGCTCCGGTCTCGTGCACGACGCCGAAGCGCAGCCCGCCGAGCTCGGCCCGCGCCACTTCGGGCAACCGTGCCCGCAGCTCGGGACCGTCGTTGTTGCCGTACACCCCGATGAGAAGCCGTGCGTGCGCGTCGAGCAGGTCGAGGGCGGCCGTGTCCACCCAGTCGCCGGCATGGATCACGACGTCGGCTTCCTGCGCCCGCGCGAGGAGCTCGGCGGGCAGCTCCCGGGCGCGTGTGGGCAGATGGGTGTCGGAGGTCAGCAGCAGGCGCACGTACACCACCGTAGGCGCGTCGGCCGTCCCCGGCGCGGACGCCGGCCGGCTTCCTGCGATCGGGTGGCCGTCCGTCAAGAAGAGCGCGGGACACGGGAAAATGACTCGCCTCCCTCGCCTCGGCAGTGCGAAGCTGATGCGCGTCGAAGGGGCGTAGCTCAGAGGCCAGAGCGCCGGTCTCCAAAACCGGATGCCGCAGGTTCGACCCCTGCCGCCCCTGCCACCGGTACGTGGCCCACGGGATTTTGGACGTGGGCCACGGAAGCCCCTCCCCCGCCCGCGGCGCACGGACGTGCCGGCGCGGCTCTCCTCATCGGGCTCCTTGGGAGTTCCAGGCCTCTGGCCTGCGCGGATAGCGGTGGGTGACCGTTCGGAATGCGCCGGTGCGCGCGTCCTGCTTCGCTAGTGCCGCCCGCTCTTCCCTTCACCCGAGGAGTGATCATGAGCGTTGCAGGTGAGTCCGGCGGTCGTGCCCAGCAGCTGCGCCAGATGGCGCAGGAAGTGGAGCAGGCCGCGGAGCGTGCCACTGACCCGGAGCAGCGTCAGCGGCTGAAGGACAAGGCCCGCCGCCTCAAGGAACAGAGCGAGCAGGCGAGCAGCATGGGCGACGGGGACATCTCCCCTCCGCAGTAGCGCCCTTGCGTGAACACCGGCCGGTGGCTGCCCCCACGCTCCAGGCGTGCGCGAGGCCACCGGCCGGTCACGTGATGGGGCCGTCGGCCGCGAAGCGCCCAGCGGGAGTCGAGTACAAGATGCCGGGTACGGGAATGGCCGTGGCCGCCCTCGTCGACGTGACCGTCGTACGAGGCGTACTGCTGCCGGCCGCCATGTCGCTGCTCGCCGGACGGGCATGGGCGTTCCCGGGCCGGAACGGGCGGCCCTCACGGGAGGGGCGGCCGCGGGCCGAACTGCTCCGTTCCGCCGTCCGGGCCGCGCCGGGCCCGGACGGGACCATGGACGGCGGGCCCGCCGTCGTCCATGACGGCGGGCCGGTGGCGGCTACTCCGCCGGCCGCTTGGCGTGCCTGCGGCGCCTGGCCACTACGCAGGCCGCGGTCAGAGCGGCGGCTCCGGCTGCCAGGCCGAGGCCGTACGCGGTCTCGGCGCCGCCGCTGCCACCCGCGGCACCGCCGGTGCCGGCGTCGACCCCACGGGTCGGGGTCGGGACCGCGGTCGTCCGCCCGGGCATCGTGGTCGTCCGCCCGGGCGCCGTGGGAGGAAGGGGCGCGGCGGTGGCCGTGCCGACGCTGTCCCTGCTGGGCAGGGCCTCGCAGGCTATGCCGTCGTCCGGCCCCTGGTCCTCGTCCAGGCGGTTCGGATCACTCGGGTCCCGGTCGAACTCGGCCTGTGCCTCTTCCTGGAAAGCGAAATCGCGACAGTCGAGGTCGACCTGCGCCTGCGAAACGCCGGACAGCTGTACGGAGGCGGCGACAGCCAGTACCAGGGCGGCCGCAGCTGTGCGAAGGTTCATTTCTCGACCGTAAGTACGGTGATGTTGGTTGGCCAGGGCAGGGATCTTCCACAGCCGGGAGCCGGGGCAGCAGTCGCCGATCGCCCCGAGTGAGCGGTCACCACGTCGACGCGGCGGGGCGGGCGAACGGGCGGGCCCCGGGCCACGATGCGATCCGCATGGCTCCGGGCAGCAGGGGAACGGGACACCGGTACTTCACTGCGAGATCCGGTGCGAGAACCGGGGAGCGGACGGACGATGGAGCTCAAGGACCGGGCCGCCGGGCCATGGGACAACCGCACACCGTACGGGCCGGACGGGGCATGGCCGACCAGCTGGACCGGGGCGGCACCCGGTACGGACGGGCAGTCCCGGAGCGGCTCCGGCTGCTCCGGAAGCCGTGGCCCCGCCCCGCATCTGCCGCACGTCATCAGCTGACCGGCCGCGGACAACGTCCGCCCACCACCACGGCCGCCGCCGAGGCGCCCGGAGGAGCAAGGGAGCAGCAGGGATGCCGGAACCTCCTCTCGAGACGCCCGCTCCGGACCGGGCGGTCCAGAGTGCCCCGGACGGCCGTACCACCGTCGTGGTGATCACCAAGGACCGCCGCGCCGAGCTGCTCCGGACACTGGGGATGCTGCGCGACCTGCCGGAACGGCCGCTGGTGATCGTCACGGACAACGCGTCGGGCGACGGCACGGCCGAAGCCGTCGCCCGGCGGTTCCCCGAAGTCGTGCTGCTGCGGCCGGGGCGCAATCCGGGCGCGCTGGGCCGCAATCTGGCGGTGCGACACGTGCGTACTCCCTATGTCGCCTTCTGCGACGACGACACGTGGTGGGAACCGGGATCGCTGCGGCACGCGGCGGACGTCCTCGACGCACAGCCGCTCCTGGCCGCGGTCACGGCCGGGATCGTCGTCGAGCCGTCGGGTGAGGAAGACCCCATCGTCGCCGAACTGCGCGATTCACCGCTGTCCGGCCCCGAATGGCTGCCGGGGCCCGCCCTGGGCTCGTTCCTCGCCGCCGCGACCGTGATACGTACGGACGCCTTCGGCGCGGTGGGCGGGTTCCACCCGGGCCTGTGGTTCGGCGGCGAGGAGGAACTGCTGGCCACCGACCTGTTGCGGCGGGGCTGGTGGCTGAGTTACGTCCCGGCGCTCACGACCCACCATGCCGCGTCCACGGCGCGGGACAGTACGGCGCGGCGGATCGTGGGGCTGCGCAACACGCTGTGGTTCACCTGGTTGCGCCGTCCGTTGGGCCCGGCCCTGCGCCGCACCGGCTACCTGCTGCGGACAGTCCCGCGTGACGTGGCGTCCCTGCGGGCTTTCGCCCACGCCGTCGCGGGCCTGCCGTGGGTCCTCGGACAACGCGATCCGGTGCTCCCCGAGCTGGAAGCGCGGCTGTGGACGCTGGAGGAAGCGCAGCGGGCCTCCACCGCGCGGAAATACGTGGGGTGACCGCCGGCGCAGGAGAGCGCCGGGCTTTGAGCGCCGCTCGGTGAGAAATGCGAGAAATGCGGTGTGTTGTGTATCCGGCCGGGTACGCGGAGAAACACGTCGGCTCCGAGGGGTGCTTGACCCGCTGCCCTGTGTGCCGGCTTTTCCGGGAACGCTTCCACAAGAGAGGAAACGACGCATGTCCGACGAAACAGCACGAGGTGACGACGTCTACCAGCCCGCGAATTCAGGTGCGGACGACCGGCCGACCGACGATCTCGACATGGAGAACGCTCTCGGGGAGCGGGAGGTCGACGAGATGCAGGTCGAGGGGTACTCCCCGCCCGACCGGCCGATGGCAGCCACCAAGCACGGCACCACGGGCGAGGAGCAGCGCGAGGGCGAAACCCTCGACCAACGGCTGGCGGAGGAAGTGCCCGACGTGCAGCCGCCGGTGGGCGACCGGATCGGTGACCTGCCCGGGGGCGAGGGCGAGCCGTTGGAGGGGGCGGCGCCGCAGTACGACATCGGCGTACCGGGTCAGGACGCCGGCATGGACGGCGCCGCGGGACCGGCCGAGGAAGCCGCGATGCACATCGACCCCCCGGAAGACGACGACACGCTGTAGCCGGAGAGGTTCGGCGGTGGAGCTCCTCCGGGCCGGGCGGACCGGACGGATCGGGCGCGTGAGGGGTCAGGCGCGCGACCGGTTCCGGCCCCCTGTGACCAAGCGGTACAGCACCAGGAGGATGAGCGATCCGACGATGGCCGCGATCCACGTCGACAGCTCGAAGAAGCCGTCGATGGAGTCGACGCCGAAGATCACCTTGCCGAGCCAGCCGCCCAGCAGCCCGCCGGCTATGCCGATGAGCATGGTGATGATGAAGCCCCCGGGGTCCTTGCCCGGCAGCAGTGCCTTGGCGATGAGGCCGGCGAGCAGTCCGATGACGATCCAGGCGATGATGCCCATGGGTATCTCCTCGTCTCGCACGATGTTCTCGTCCGAGCGCGTAGCCCTCGGGCGAGTTTTCGAATACGCGGACACACGCAGGGCGGACACCGGCGGGCCGGGTCTCAGGGGCGCGGCGCGGAGGCCAGCCGGTCGCATTCCCGGCAGGCCTCCGCGGGGCCGGGGAGAGGCGGCATCCAGGTGTCCCACGGAGTGGCCGGCTGGTCGAGCGGCGCCGGCTGCATGTTCGTGGTGTCCAGGCCGCACAGAGTCTGCCGCTCCGGTGCCCGGCCGCTCGCGTCGGTCTCGGCAGCGTGCAGGATGCCGATGTCTTCCACTGCGCCCATACCGCCGAGGGACCGTTGAGCGGTGATGGCGACCTCGAATACCGCAGCGTAGCCGTTCACATTTCCACCCTAGCCACGTCGGTGGACGACTGCCTGCCGACGGTTTCCCGCAGATCCTGCTGGCCCCCGAGCCGGTGTCCGGCACTCATGCGCGTGACGGAACGCCGTGGGCCGGCAGGCCGCTCCCAGGCCCCTTCGAGGGGCCGTCCGCCGGTCCCTCCGGCGCCCAGGCGCTCCAGTTCCGCGCGTCCGCCGTCGCAGCACGTGCCGCATACCAGGCGCCGCGTCCCGGCCTGCCCGGGGAGGTTGTACGCCGGCCGCCGGCCGGCCCCGCGCGTACGCAGGTCGAAGCCGCACCGGGCGTACAGCAGGTCCATCACCGCCGCCTGGACCACGGTCCAGGCGGGCCATTCCGCAGCGAACGAGGGGAGCGTCAGCACGGCCATCCCCGTCCCCCGCGGCTCGCGGTGGGCGAAGGTGAATCCCGGTGCCCGGGCGGGCAGTTCGTCGATCGGCTGCTGGAGCGAGGGCACCCACCGCACCAGCCGTCGCAGCTCGGTGAAGGCGACCCGCACTTCCCGGCTCTCGCGCCACCGCGGCTCACGCCCCCGTGGTGGCCGGACGGCGGCCACGGGGCGTGCGGTACGTCGAGGGTGTCCAAGTCCTGCGACAGCCCGGCCGCGCTCTCCGGCCACTCCCCGGCGTCGTGCTCCCGCCACACCGCCACCGGTCAGCACGCTCGAGGTCCGTACGACCCCGGTGGCGCGGCGCTGAGCCGCCCGCCGGGGTTCTGTCACCGGCTGAGCCGGGCCCATCCCTTCACCACCGGTCACCGCCGGGGAACGCACAGGAGCACCCGCCCTGCCCGCTCGACGAGACCGGACCCGGACGGTTGCTCCGCCAATGGTGGACAGCGCGTTCGCTCGGGCGTTCCCTTGGAAGTGCAGGCGCATCACCACGCGAGGGAGCGCCCAGTGCTCGAAATGATCAACGTTGTGGTCCGTCCCGCCGGGCCCGGCAGCTGCCGGGTGACCGTGGCCGGAGACCTCGATGTCGAGACCGCCCCGGAGGTCCGTGACGCCCTGCACGGTGCGCTGGCCGCGTACAGGAACGTGACCGTGGACCTGTCGGCCCTGCGGTTCTGTGACTGCGCCGGACTGAGCGCGCTGCTGAGCGCAGCCCGTACGGCCAGGGCGGACGACGCCGACCTGACCCTGTCCGCAGTGCCGGACTTCCTGGCCCGCCTCTTGAGGCTGTCGCACAGTGACGAGGCGTTCACGTGCCGGGAGGAGGCGCTCGGGGACGGCTGACGGGCCGCCGCGTCAGTACGGGCGTGCCGGTCGGCGCCGTGTCCGCTCGCGACCGGGCGGTCCGTCGGGGCGCGTCACACACGGCGGGAGAAGATCCGGCCTCGCGAGCCGTCGCTCAGCACCAGCCCGGAGGGCAGCGGGGGAGCTGGGGACGGCCCGTACAGAACAGTCGCCAGGACGGCGCCGAGGAGGCCGCCGAGGAGCTGTGCGCCGATGAAGCCGGGGAGTGACGCGGGGGCGATGCCGGTGAGGGAGTCCGTGAGCGAGCGGCCGACCGTCGCCGCGGGATTCGCGAAGGACCCCGACGAGGTGAACCAGATCGCTGCGGCGATGTACGAGGCGACTGCCACCGGGGCGAGCCGCGCGCGGCCTGTGCGGTCCAGTCCGTACACCAGCAGCACCAGCCCGGCCGTGGCGACCGTTTCGCCGAGCAGCAAGTGGCCGGCGGACCGCACTTGGGTGGACCAGACGCCGGGGGGCCTGCCGAACATCGCTTCGGCGAGGAGAGCCCCCGCGACGGCCCCGGTGAGCTGCGCGGTGATGTAGACGCCGGCCTCCCGGCCGTTGAAGCCGGACCTGTCGCGCCGCCGGGACCACCACGTGAACAGCGTGACCACCGGGTTGAGGTGAGCCCCGGAGACCGGGCTGAACAGGAGGATCAGCAGGCCGAGTCCGATCGCCGAGGCCAGTGCGTTGGCCAGGAGCCGGACTCCGGCGTCCTGGCTGAGCCCGGTGGCCTGGATGCCGGAACCGATGACGACGGTCACCAGGGCGGCGGTTCCCACCAGTTCGGCGGCCGCCCGGCGTGGCAGTGCCTTCTCGATGTCCATGGTGCGATTCCTCCCCCGGGTGCAGTGCAACGGAAAATATATTCCGCATCTTGGAAAGAATGTAAAGCCTCGTCCGGGCCGGGTTCCGCACGGGGCTGCTTGTCCTGCACGGTGACGAGATGCCATTGGCGGCATCCGGGTGGCAGGCGGCCCCGCGCGCAACCGGGCGCCGCCCCGCGGGAGTCCTGTCGGTCAGTGACGACACCCAGGAGGTTCCGATGGACGGCAAGGGCGCAGAGGCTTCCGCAGTTCCGGTCAGGACGCCGCAGCGGGCACTCGACCCATACCGCTTTCCCGGTCTGCGGGACCTCGACCGGCGGGGCACCGCAGGAGCCGTCGACGGGGCCGAGGGCCGCTTCCTGCCCGCCCCGGACCTCCGGCGGCGACCGCTCCTCATCCCGAGCGCGGCCGACAAGCGCCGCCTGGACCTTCACGCCGCCCTGACCGCCAGCGGGATCGCGCCGCTCCCCGGCGACCTCGAAGCCGTCCACGTCCTCAGCGCGCTCGACGACATCACCATCGGCGCCGTCCTGCGATGGATCACCAGCCCCTGGCCGGTCCGGCCGGCGCCGACCGGGGAAAGCCCCCATCCGCCGGGGTGGGCGATCACATACCCTGAACCGGGCGCCGGGCGGCACGATCACACCGGACCGGCACCGCACCACCCTTCCGGCCGGCAACTTCAGGATGGAAACAGCCCATGGGAATGCTGATCGTCATCGGCGCGGGCATCGTAGGCGTAGTAGTCGTCGGCATCGTCGTCGTAGCGGTCCTGAGCCGGCGCAACCGCAATGGCGGCGGCGCGGCACCCTTCCAGGGGGGTACCCGCCCCAGCCCCCGCAGTACCCGATGCCGCAGGGCCAGGCGTACCCCCCGGCTCCGCCGAACCAGCCCCCGTACAACCCCAACCCGCAGCCCCGGCAGAGCCCGTACCCCCAGCAGCCTCCCTTCCAGGGGCAGTGAGCGGGTGCGGCCGCTGCGCGGCGGGATTCTCCGGGCACAACGCGCCGTCGTTGTGCCCGGAGTGCTTTACCGGCCCCCGGAGACCCTCAGGACCGTACCGGTGGTGTAGGAGGCGTCGGCCGACAGGAGCCAGGCGACGGCGGCGGCGATCTCCGAGGGCTCGCCGGGCCGTCCGAGCGGGATCCCGGCAGCCGCCTTGGCCGGGCGGTCGGGGTCGCCCATGGCGGCGTGCATCTCGGTGTCGATGATGCCGGGGGCGACGGCGTTGACCCTGATGCCGTCCGGACCGAGTTCCTTGGCGAGGCCGATGGTCAGGGCGTCGGTGGCCGCCTTGGTCGCGGCGTAGTGGACGTAGTCGCCGGGGCTGCCGAGGGTGGCTGCCGCCGAGGAGATGTTGACGACGGCGCCGGAACCCGCACCCGCCATGTCCTGGGCGGCACGGCGGCAGCACAGCAGTTAGCCCAGGAGGTTCACCTCCACCACCCGTCGCAGATCCTCGGTGCGGGCGTCGGTGAGCCTGTCGAGCGGGCCGGTCACGCCGGCGTTGTTGACCAGTCCGGTCACCTGCCCGAGTTCGGCCGCGACCGTGTCGAACAGCCGCTCCACGTCCGCCTCGACGGAGGTGTCGGCCCGCACCGTGACGCAGCGTCCCCCCCCCCGCCGCGCGCACGGCGGCCGCCGTCTCCTCGGCGGCCGCGCTGTTGCTGACGTACGCCAGGGCCAGGTCGTGTCCGTCGGTTGCCAGCCGGACACACGTCGCAGCGCCTGTACCTCTGCTGCCGCCTGTGACGATGGTGACGGGACGTGACATGCGCCGACTCCTGTGGTCCTTGGTCAGTGGGGCGTTCGCACCCGAGTTCTACCTCACCGGGTCCGGGTGACGCGCCACAGGCGGCGGGGCGGGCCGCCTTCCTCGAAGGGGTGGACCTCGTCGGGTGTCCGGCTGTCGGCCTCGGCGGGCGCCGCCGGGCCCGCCCGGAGGACCCGGCCGCGCCGGCGGGCGGCGCGCCGGGCGCGTGGCCCACGTCGGCTGGGGCCGGGAAGTGCTCACGCAGTGGCCGGCGGGACCGGTGGGGCGGCGTCCGTGCCGTCCGGGCCGGTCTGCGCGCCCGGACGGCATCAGCCGGGGATGCGGGCGCCGGCGCACCGCATCCACTGAAGGGCTTCCGCAGGGCCGGGGCCCGTACGGCCCGGGCCCTGCGGGCCCCGGCCTCAGGCCGCCAGCTGCTTCAGCAGGGTCGGCAGCGCCGTCCCGATCGGCTCGCGCACGACCTCGTCGGCCACTTCGTCGTAAGGGGTCGGCTCGGCGTTGACGACGACGAGCCGCGCGCCGTACTCCGCCGCGATCCCCGCGAGCGAGGCCGCCGGCTGCACCTTGAGACTGGTGCCGACGGCCACGAACACATCGCTGGCCTTGGCGATCGACAACGCCTGGCTCATCACCACAGGGTCGAGCCGCTGCCCGAACATCACGGTGGCCGATTTGAGGATGCCTCCGCACGCGCGGCACGGCGGGTCCTCCTCGCCCGCCTCCACCCGTGCCAGCGCCTCCTCCATCGGGGCGCGGGCATGGCAGCCGGTGCACACCGACGACCGGGCGCTCCCGTGGAGTTCGAGCACCTTGCGGGCGGGCAGCCCGGCCATCTGGTGCAGCCCGTCGACGTTCTGGGTGAGGACCCGGACCGGGATCCCCGAGCGTTCCAGTTCGGCGATCGCCCGGTGGGCTCCGTTGGGCCGGGCACGCAGCGCGGGACTGTCCAGACGCATGCGCCAGGCGCGACGCCGGATGTCGGGGTCGGACATGTAGAAGTCGTACGTGACGAGCTTCTCGGCTTCCGGGTCGCGCCGCCACAGGCCATTGGGCCCCCGGTAGTCGGGGATGCCGGAGTCCGTGGAGATCCCCGCTCCGCTGAGGACGGCGACCAGGGGGCGCCGTGCCGTGCCGTTGTCGCTCATGGGGCCGAGCGTAGGCGGCGCGGAGCGGCGTCGTCGACGGGATTGATCCTCGCTCCCGTCCGGTTCCGGGTCGGCGGCCCGCCGCCTCTCCCCGGCCGGCGGGAGGCGGGCCGCTGGTGTGCCCGGGGGACCGGGGCGGAGCGATCGACACGTCCTCGTACACCGAGAACGGCCGGCGGTACATGCTGTGGAAGAACGACGGCAACTGCTGCGGCCAGGACACCTGGCTCTACCTCCAGCCCCTCTCCTGGGACGGTACGCGCACGACCGGAGCCGCCACCGGACTGATCAAGCAGGACCGCTCCTGGGAGGGCGCGCTCGTCGAGGCGCCGACGCCCGTCAAGCACGGCGGCCGTTACGTGCTGTTCTACTCGGCCAACCGCTACGGCGACGCCTCCTACAAGACCGGCTACGCCACGGCGACCTCGCTGAACGGCCCGTACACCAAGGCCCCGTCCCCGCTGATGACGACGGACACCTTCGCCGGCTCCTTGCGCGGGCCGGGCGGACAGGATGTGGTGACGGGGCCGGACGGGCGTGACCGGATCGTCTTCCACGGCTGGAGCGGCGACCACTCCAGGCGCGCGGTGTACGCGGCCGATCTCGGCTGGGCGAACGACCATCCCGTCGTGCGCGGCAGCAAGGTGATCTACCAGGCCGAGAACGCCCGGGTGAACAACGCGGTGGTGCGCGACGCGGCGGGCGCCCTGGACGGCCGGGCGGTCGGCCACACCGACCACGCCGACAGCTTCGTGGAGTTCACCGTCTTCGCGGCCTCCGCCGGACGGCACACCCTGACCGTGCGCTACGGCAACGGCTCCTCCAGCGGCGGCTCGCCCGTCACCTCCTCGCACGGGCTGAGCGTCAACGGCGACGCGGCGGGCCCGGTGGGTTATCCGCACACGGGCCGGGACAACTGGCGTCACGTCGACAAAGGGATCATCCTGAACGAAGGGTGGAACACCGTCCGTCTCGCCAAGGGCGACCACTGGGCGGAACTGGACGCCATCGAGATCGCCTGACGGTTCTGGCCATCGGCCTTGACCCGCGGATCCGGCCCGCGGATCCGGCCCGCAGCCGGACAGGCCGGCGGTGGCCGGCAGGACGGCCTGCCGGCCACCGCCCTGGACGTCACCGACCCGGTCGACGCCCGGAGTGCGGTCCGGGCGCCTTGGTCCCACCTGCGCGAGACCCCCGGACCCACCCCGGCCCCCGGGCTTCGTTCAGCCCTTGAGCCCCGAGCGGGACACGCCCTCGATCACCCACCGCTGGGCCACCACGTACAGCAGCAGCACCGGCAGGCTCGCGACGACCGCCCCGGCCATCAGCAGGTCGTACCGGATGTTGTTGGCCCCTGGAAGTTGGCCAGACCCACGGGCAGCGTGAGCGACTCCGGGCTGAGGAGGACGTACAGCGGCCACAGGAAGTCGTTCCAGCTGGCGAGGAAGGCCAGCAGGGCCAGCGTCGTCAGCGCCGGGCGGGACAGCGGCAGGACGACCCGTACGAAGATCTGCCAGCGGTTGCACCCGTCGATCTCCGCGGCTTCCTCCAGTTCGCCGGGCAGCGAGAGGAAGAACTGCCGCAGGAAGAAGACGCCGAACGCGCTCGCCGCTCCCGGCACGATCACCGCGGGCAGCGTGTCGATCCAGGCCAGCTCGTTGACCAGCAGGAAGTTGGGCACCAGCAGGATCACCGGCGGCACGAAGAGGGTGGCCACCACGCAGGTGAAGACGGCGCCCCGACCGCGGAACTCCAGCCGGGCCAGCGCGTACGCCGCCGGGGTGGCCGTGGCGAGCACCAGGACGGCGTGCGCGGTGGCCACGAGCAGACTGTTGACCAGCCACCGCAGGACCGGGCTGTCGGTCGCGCTGAAGATCTCCTGATACGCGTCGAGGGTCGCGGGGCCGGGGATCCACTCCGGGGCGCTCGCCCCGGCCGACTCCCGGTCCTTGAACGACGTGACGAGCATGTGGAACAGCGGGCTCAGATACAGGGCGGCGACCACCCCCAGGACCAGGTGGAGCAGCGAGAGGCGCACCCGGCGCCCGGCCGGCGGCCGGTTCGTGGCGTCGGAGCGCGGCGGTGCGAGGGTCATGACGTCTCCTGCCGGTCACGGAAGACGCGGAAGACGACCGCGCTGGTGACCATGAGGGTGAGGGCGAGCAGGAAGCTCATCGCCGAGGCGGTGCCCATGTCGAAGCGGCGCAGGCCGGTCTCCGCGATGAGGAAGATGGCGGTCTTCGTCTCGTCCGCCGGCGCGCCCGTGGTGATCAGATAGGACTGGCCGAACATGTTCGCCGACGCCAGGAGCGTGGAGTTGACCACGAACAGGGCCACCGGTCGCAGCCCCGGCACGGTCACGTGGCGGAAACGCTGCCAGGGACCGGCCCCGTCCACCTTGGCGGCTTCGTACAGCTCCGCCGGGATGTCCTGGAGTCCCGCCAGGTAGATGACCGATGCGCCGTACCGCTTCCAGGACCCGCGTGCGTACGTCCGTGTCCCGCGTACGGATGTTGAGGTTGATCCGGGCCTCCTCCGGAATGATGTTCGCCTTGGTGCCGGCCCGGATCCTTCCCACCGTCAGTACCACGGCGTCCCTGGCGGGCGCTTCCCGCGAGACGACCGTCTGCAACCGGGTCACCAGATAGGCGGCGGTGACCACCGGGTCGACGCAGTGCTCGGGGGAGGAGCCGTGACCGCCCCTGCCGAAGATGCGGATGCCGACGTCCGTCGCCGCGGACATCAGCGGCCCGGCGCGGTGGCCGACCGTACCCACGGGGGCCGGCCCCACGTGCTGACCGAGGATGACGCCGGGCCGCGGGAAGCGGGTGAACAGCCCGTCACCGAGCATGTCCAGCGCGCCCTCCTCGCCGGGCTGCCCGACGACCAGCAGCGTGCCGCCCCAGGCGTCCCTGCCGCGCACCAGCGCCTCCGCGGCTCCCACCAGGCACGTCATGTGCACGTCGTGGCCGCAGGCGTGCATCACGCCCGGCACGGTCGAGGCGTACGGAAGTCCGGTCTCCTCGGTGACGGGCAACGCGTCCATGTCCGCGCGGAGCATCACCACCGGGCCCTCGCCGAAGTGCCGCCCTTCCCGGGCGTACTGGACGAGATAGCGCACGCGGAGGTGACGAGCGCCGTGGAGACGGCCGGAACGGCGCTTGCGGTGAGTCGGGGACGTGGCACTGCGCAACTCCCGGAACGAAGGGGGACCCGGTGGGCGGCAAGAATCAGCACTGTCCGGCCGCGCACCGGCGAATTGCAGGAATCCGCAGGAGAGTTGCCGCCTCATGCACGGAACCGCCACGCTGGACGAGCTCGATCTCGCTCTGATCAACGCCCTCCAGTTCGATCCGCGCGCGCCGTGGAGCCGGCTCGCCGGCCCGCTGGGGGCGGACCCCGCCACTCTGTCGCGCCGCTGGGCACGGCTGAGGGAGAGCGGCAACGCCTGGGTGCCCTGTTGCCCCGGTGCTTCCCAGGTCGAGTACGGGGCGTTCGCACTCGTCCAGGTGGCGTGCGCGCCGGGCGCCTGGGAGGAGGCCGCGGGCAGGCTCGCGCGCGACGTTCACGCGCTGAGCGTGGAGATCGTCACCGGCACGTACGACCTGCTCGTCACGGTGGCGACGCCGAACCTGCCGATGATGGGGCGGTACGTCCTGAGCCGACTGGGCCGGATGCCGGGCGTCACGGCCACCCGCACTCACCTCGCCCGGCGCATCCACCGGGAGGCGGGCCGGTGGCGCATGGACGCCCTCGACCAGCACCAGCAGCGCGACCTCCGGCGCTCCGGCGGGGACCGCACCGCCCCGGGCCCCGCGAGCGTCGAGGAACGGCGTCCGGTCACCGCGCTGGCAGCCGGCGGACGCCTGTTCTGCGCACGCCTCGGCGAGCTGCTGGACCGCCCGGAGAGCACGGTACGGCGGCTGCTCGCCGCGGCGCTGGGCAGCGGACGGGCGGTGGTGCGCTGCGAGACGGCGCACCTGCCGGCCGGCTGGCGGGTCACGGCGACGCTGTGGCTGGCGGTGCCGCCGGCGGAACTCGAATCCACCGCCGACGGACTGGCCGCGACGCGGGAGACCCGCATGGTGTGCTCGACGGCCGGAGAGGGCAACCTGCTGGCGCAGATCTGGCTGCACGGTCTCAGCGACCTCTCGCGCTACGAGGCCCAGCTCGCCCGGCGCTTCCCGGCCGCCCGCGTGCTGGACCGCTGCACCACCTTCACCGGGGTGAAACGGATGGGGCGGCTCCTGGACGCCGAGGGGCGCAGCGTCGAGTACGTGGCGATGGAACCGGGCCGCCCCGTCCCCGTGGAGGGGTGAGACGGCCCGCGCGCTCCTCCGGTGCCTTTCGCGGAGCCTCCGCAGGGCGGGCCGGCGCTCCGGCGCGCACACCCGGGGCAGCAGCTCCTCCACGGCCTTGCCGACGCGGAAGGCCGCGGGGCCGTCGAAGCCGGAGGGATGCCCGGCGATGTCCTGCCCTGCTCCGTGCGGGACCGTGGTCGGCGCCGTCGAGGACGCGACCGCCGGCCATGCCGTCACCCTGCGCCGGCACCGGTGATGCCCGGCGCTGTGGGATGGTGGTCGCGTGACGTTGGAGGATCTCGTCCGGCTGCGCCGGACCCGTGACCTGATGGACCGTGAATACGCGAAGCCGCTCGACGTTCCGGCGCTGGCGCGCGTCGCCCTCATGTCGCCGGGCCATTTCTCCCGCAGCTTTCGCGCCGCCTTCGGGGAGACGCCGTACAGCTACCTGATGACGCGCCGGATCGAGCGGGCGAAGGCGCTGCTGCGACGGGGAGACCTGACGGTGACGGAGGTCTGCTTCGAGGTCGGCTGTACGTCGCTGGGGTCATTCAGCTCGCGATTCACCGAGCTGGTCGGCGAGAGTCCGAGCTCGTACCGGGCCCGCCGCCATGACGAGGGTGCCGCCGTCCCGGCCTGCGTCGCCAAGATCCACACGCGACCGGTCAGGAACGGAGAAGCGAAACCCCACCCCGGCCCCTAGCGTGAAACGCATGGACATCAAGCTTTCGCAGTGCTTCATCGCTGTCGACGACCACGACAGGGCGCTCGCCTTCTACCGGGACATTCTCGGCCTGGAGGTGCGCAACGACGTCGGGTTCGAGGGGATGCGCTGGGTGACCGTCGGGTCGCCCTCGCAGCCGGACGTGAACATCGTCCTGGAACCGCCCGTGGCGGACCCGAACGCATCGCCCGCCGACAGGCGGGCCATGGCGGAACTCATGGCGAAGGGCCTGCTGCGCGGCCTCATCTTCTCGACCGACGACTGCGACGCGACCTTCGAGCGCATCAGCATGGCGGGCGGCGAGGTGCTGCAGGAGCCGGTCGACCAGCCGTACGGCGTCCGTGACTGCGCCTTCCGCGATCCCTCGGGCAACATGCTGCGCTTCAGCCAGCCTCGTAGGCAGTGAGCTCTGGACCCGCGAACCAGGGCTGTCCTGCCGGCCGGCCCCTGCGCCCCGCATCCGCGGATATCTATTGCCACGGCGACAGAAATCCGTGCAATAGGCGGTGAGAGTTTATGACGTGCCGGGCGGAGTGATATTACTTGCCGCACCCCACCGCTTGCACTGTGCTATGTTGATCTCAGTTGCAGTTGTGGTTCCCAAAGACTTCAAGTGCTCTTGCTGGCTCCTGTGCCGGTGAGCGCGCTCTTGTATTGCCGGTGTTGTTTTCCGGGCGGGACAATCATTGCGGCGACTCGGGCGCCCGCACAGTGCGGGCCCTTGGGCATTGCCCCGAAGGAGATATGACATGGCTACTGGCACCGTGAAGTGGTTCAACGCGGAAAAGGGCTTCGGCTTCATCGAGCAGGAGGGTGGCGGCCCCGACGTCTTCGCCCACTACTCGAACATCGCCGCCCAGGGCTTCCGTGAGCTCCAGGAGGGCCAGAAGGTGAACTTCGACGTCACGCAGGGCCAGAAGGGCCCGCAGGCCGAGAACATCGTTCCCGCCTGACGCCGAGGCGTACAACGGGGCTGGGGCCCGCACCCAAAGGTGCGGGCCCCAGCCCCGTTGTGTTGTCGCGGGTCCGGTCCGTGTGCTGTCACCGTTCCGCGAACGGTGCAGCCACGCCGTGCTCTGTGGTCCCGCCCCGCACGAGCCGGTGACGGAGGGCCGGGCGGGGGGTGGGAGTTCAGCGGTCCGAGTAGCTGAAGTCCCCTATCGTCCATGCGCTTACGTCCTCGATGGCGATGCGGTACATCCCGCCGGTTTCGGGAATTCCGAGACTGCCCTGGAGGATCCTCGCGACATGGAAATGCAGATGGGTGGGGGGCTTGTCCTGCTTCGGACGGAGGTCTGCGTCGGCGGCCATGAAGATGCCGGCGAACGGACCCAGCCGATCTGAATCCTTCAGTACCTCGGCAACCCGCTCCCGCCACACCGCCTCGGGGGCCAACCGTCCAGTGATGACAGCTCCACCGGCGACCACGGTGAGTGACATCTGATTACAGTGCTCGGACTCCACCGTCGCGGCGACGTCAACGAGCAGATCATCAGGGTTCGACATGGCAGGTGATTTTACTACCGTTGAACCTCGCGCCGGTAGGCCGACTTGCGGACGCCGACGAGGCGGGTGCCTCTCCGGGCCGGAGGTGCGGGACCCCTGTGCCCCGCCCGGAGCGCACCGCGCTCCCGGACCCCCGTCCGGCCGCGGACGTCGCAATTCGGAATACGGATGCTCGGCGAAGTCGAATATGTCCCCTTGTGGGCACAGAAAATCACGCGATGCGCGACGAAGGTTTATGGTCCGACAGTCGGGGCGATATTGCGTCGGGCTCCCGGTTGCTTATGCCGTGCTACTGTTGGGTAGCCTTGCGGTAATGGTTAGCTGAATTCTCTTTTTCGTCCATGGTGCACTTTCGGGCGGGGCGACTCATGCGGCGACGCGAGGATCGCACGGCGCAGGCCTTGAAACCGCTCACAAGGAGGTACGGCATGGTTACCGGAATCGTGAAGTGGTTTGACGCGGCCAAGGGTTTCGGCTTCATCGAGCAGACAGACGGTGGCGCTGACGTGTTCGCCCACTTCTCATACATCGCCGACCGGAGTCTTCTCGGGCTGCTCGAAGGCCAGGAGGTGGCCTTCGAGATCAGGCAGGGACCCAAGGCCCCGCATGCGGTGAACATCGTTCTCGCCTGAAGCCTGAAGCCTGAAGCCTGAAGCCTGAAGCCTGAAGCCGAAGAACTGGCGTCGCGTCGCCCGGCCAGCCTCGCTTGAAGTCCAGGAACCCCAGGACGCCCGTGCGGTGTCTTCGGCATTGGCATCGGGTATCGGCATCTCGGAGCGTCGGGGCCGGAGCCGGCCCCAGGGCCTTTCCGGAGGGAACCGAGAGGCAGGGTTCCCGCGTCCACCTGCTCAATACGCAAGATCAACGATGCTGGCAGGGGACCCCGGGCGTGAAGGACATGGCCACTCGATACCTCTACCTCACTCGGCACGGCGAGGCGTCAGCGGACGGGACGGCTCTGACCGAAGGCGGTCGCCGCCAAGCCGTTCTCCTCGGTGAACGGCTCCGTGGCGCCCCCCTGTCGGCGATCTACCATGGTCCGCTGCCCCGGGCGGAGCACACGGCCCGGCTGATCGGTGAACAGCTCGACGGTGTCCCGCTCCATTCGTCGGAGCCGGCTGGGGACTACGTCCCCCACCTGCCGCAGAAGCGGGAACTGCCGCCGGATTCGGCCGGTCTCCTGCTCGACTTCCTGGCCCGGCTTCCGGCGGACGACCGTGAACGGGGCCCCGCACTGGCCCGGGAAGCCCTTGCGGAGTTCACAGGGCCGGTCGAGGGCGGACGGCCTCGTCATGAGCTGGTCGTCACCCATAACTTCCTCATCGGATGGCTGGTCCGAGCCGCCCATGACGCGCCCGAATGGCGCTGGATGGGACTCAACCACGGCAACGCGGCTCTCACGGTCATCCGGTATGCGCCCGGCAGGCCGTCCAGTGTGCTCCTGTACAACGACATGCGGCACTTGCCCGCAGAGCTGTGCTGGACAGGCTTCCCGCCCGAACTCCGCATCTGACCGGCAACGGCCGTCCGGGCCGGCCGGTCCGCTGACCACCGGGAAAAGAATGGTCAGCACACGGAGCCGGGGTTCGGTGGCTTCCCGCACGATCCGTACGCCGCCGACGCCCTTCCCGGGGGCCGAGGAATGAAGAAGGTCTGCGTCAGGCGCAGGGCAAGACCCGGTCAGCCGACGGTGACGACCACCGAATGCCGGCCGCTCGCGCCGTCGGGGACGGTCCGGGTGCGTTTCCCGGTCTGGACTTCGCCCGTACGGTCGGTGGCGCGCACGGTGAGGGTGTGGCCGCCGGGGGTGGCCTGCCAGGGGAAGGACCACTGCCGCCATGTGTCGACGGTGTCCTGCGCGGCGAGGTCGGCGGGCCGCCAGGGCCCGTCGTCGACACGGATTTCGACCTTGTCGATGCCGCGGTGCTGGGCCCACGCCACGCCGGCGACCATGACGGTTCCCGCCTCGGGCCGGGCGAAGGGCTTGGGTGTGTCGATGCGGGACTGCGTCTTGACCGGGGCCCTGCGGGCCCACTCGCGCTTGACCCAGTACGGGTCGTAGTCGTCGAACGTGGTCAGTTCGATGTCTTCGATCCACTTGCAGGCGGAGACGTATCCGTACAGTCCCGGGACGATCATCCGGACGGGGAAGCCGTGTGCGAAGGGCAGCGGCTCACCGTTCATTCCGACCGCGAGCATCGCGTCGCGGCCGTCCATGACGTCCTCCACCGGCGTGCCGAGCGTCATGCCGTCCACCGAGCGGGCCACCAGCTGGTCGGCGGGGCCACCTCTGGACGGCGGCCTCACCCCGGCCTCGCGCAGCAGGTCCGCCAGTCGTACGCCGATCCAGCGGGCGTTGCCCACATACGGGCCGCCGACCCCGTTGGAGACACAGGTGAGTGTGATGTCCCGCTCGATCAGCTCCCGGTCCAGCAGGCCCTGGAAGGTGACGGTCGTCGGGTGCTCGACACCTTTGCCGTGGACGCGCAGCCGCCAGCCGGTGGCATCGACCTTCGGCACCACGAGAGCGGTGTCGACGCGGTAGAAGGTCTTGTTCGGCGTGGTGAGGGAGCTGACGCCCGGAATCCGCAGCTGCGCGCCGGAGGGCACGGGAGCCGCCGGTGAAGCGGGCGGCGGGAGCACCACCCCGGCACGCGAGGCGATCGCGTCCCGGCCGCGACTGCCGTTCAGCGTGCGACCCAGCACACCGGCACCGCCGGACGCGACCGCCGCCGCCGAGGCGGCGATCAGGAATCCCCGCCGGTCCCACCCGCTGTCGACGCTCGACGGAGCGTCCGCGCGTCGCCGTGCGGTGAGCCTGCCGGTCAGTACACAGAGCACACCGGCACCGGCCACGGCGCCGGCCAGTGAAGGCAGTCCGTCCGCGAGTCCGGTCGCGTCCGGGCGGCTCACTGCCGCTGCCGCCCCCACCGCACCGAAGATCAGCACACCGGCGGAACCGGTGCGCCGGTGGTGCAGCGCGACCACGCCCAGTGCGAGTGCCAGGACGGCGAGTGCCGCCAGAATACCGAGTTGCAGAACGAGCTTGTCGCTCTCGCCGAAGTTACGGATCGCCCAGTCCTTCACGGGCGCCGGAGTGCGGTCGATCGCTGCGCCGCCCACCGCGGCGACGGGCCCGGACCCGGCTCGTACGGCCGCCGAGACAAGCTCGGCAACGGCGAGCGCCGCGAAGCCGGAGAGCAGGCCGCTGAGTGCGGCGAGCCCGCCACGGGCCATGTTCCTGCGGGAGATCTTCATGCCCGCTATTCGGTACCGGCCGCGGAGCGGATTGGTCCGTCGTCCGGCCGCGCGGAAACCCGCCGGGAAGCACGCTTCCAGGCGCCGCCACCGGTCACCGCCCACGGCCGGCAGAGACGCGGTGGTGCGGAGGAGGTACCGGGCCGGATGGCGCCATGGCCGTGCCGGCCGGGCGCGGTCAGGGCCGGCCACGGGTGCCGGCGCGGTGTGCGGCGGCGCGTGCGAGAGCGTGGCGGGGGCGGGCGAGAGTGATCTGGCGAATGAATTGGTGGAAACAGGCCAAGGCCGCGGCGGGGGGCAGGGCGGTGACCGCGATGCCGGGCAGGGTTCGGGGAGCCTGGGTGACGGAGAGGGCGACGGCGATGGCGGTGAAAAGCACCACGACCGTCCAGGCGTGGAGGGCGCGGCGACGGTGCAGGGCGGCGCGCAGGACGCTGAGGCAGGCCACGACCCAGGGGCCGAAGACGAGCAGTGGCCAGCCGTGCACCAGGCCGGGTGCCACACCGGCGGCGGCCAGGTGTGTGAGCGGGTCGTAGGAGACCATCGCACCGAGCACGCCGACCGTTGTCACGATGAAGGCGGTCAGTGCCGCCATGCTGAGGCTGACCACCCGCACCCACGACCAGCCCCTGAGAGGAGTGGCCCGCCCGGGTTTGCGGCGGTTGTGGGAGCGGGGGCGCGGGAACGCCGATGCGGTGTGCGGTGCGGAGGTCTGCAGCAGATGGGTGAGTTCTTCGTCCCAGTCGAATGTCTGTTCCACGACCGGGACGGGCGGGGAGAAAGCTTCCTGCACGTCCATCGCCCGGTTGGCTGCCGGTGGCAGGCCGGGGCCGTGGGGGTGCACTGGTGAGCCGGAGGGGGTGGGGCGGGCATCGATCGGATTCGGCCGGTCATACATGGCGTGTCCGCCCCCGCAGGCTCTCTGTCGTACCGGAAGCGACGGGCGGCAGCTCGGGAGGCCGGGGTTCCGTGCGATTGCCGACGGGCCGGGAGCGGTGGTGAAAGTCGGTCTGAATCCGTTCCAGCCTGTGGAGGAACTCTTCGAGCAGGTCTGAGAAGAGGTACGGCCGGGGCTCCCCGGTCCCCCGTTCCTGACTGTCGCGCGCTGGGTGTTCCCCTTCGGTGCCGGACGAACACGCTGAAGGGCCGGCGCCGTCGGCACGGCCCCCATACGGGGGATACGGCTTGGGTGGAGTCACTTCCCGTCAACGACCCCGGCTCGGGGCCGGGTGTCCGGCGACCGGGTGACCGGCCACCCTCCGAGGATGATTCGTACGCCGCCGCCTTGACCCGGCCGTACATACAGTCCGGCCAGTGTGATCACCGGGATTTCCCGCCGGTGGAGGGCCGCCCACCACCACGGGCCGCCGCCCGTCACCGAGGCGGCGGCCCGCGCACGGATCAGCCGAGCGGCTTGTCCAGTACGGCCTTGCGGTGGCTGAACGTCTCCAGCGAGTAGTGGCCGTGGTAACGACCCATACCGCTCTCGCCGACGCCTCCGAAGGGCAGGTCGGACACGGTGAGGTGAGCCACCGGAAGACCGAAGCCGACGCCGCCCGAAGAGGTCTCCGACACCAGCCGGTCACGCGTCGTTCCGGATTCCGTGAACGCGTACAGCGCCAGCGGCTTCTCCCGGTCGTTGATGAACGCGATGGCCCGGTCGAGGTCTTCCACCTCCACGATCGGCAGAATCGGACCGAAGATCTCCTCTGCCATGACCGGGGAGTCCGGGGATACCTCGGCCAGTACCGTCGGAGCGAGGTAGCGGCGCGTACGGTCGTGCTCGCCCCGACGACCGGGCGGCCCGAGCCGAGCAGGCCGGTCAGCCGGTCGAAGTGCCGTTCGTTGACGATCCTGCCGTAGTCGGGCGAGTCGGCCGCATCGGTTCCGTACGCCGCCCGTACGGCCTTCTCCAGCGCGCCTTCGAGTTCGCGCGCGGTCTGCGGGTCGGTGAGCACGTAGTCCGGGGCGACGCAGGTCTGCCCGGCGTTGAGGAACTTCGTGGCCACGAGCCGGGAGGCCACCGTCCGCAGGTCCGTGCCCCGGTCGACGAACGCCGGGGACTTTCCGCCGAGTTCCAGGGTCACGGGTGTGAGGTGCTCGGCGGCCGCACGCATCACGATGCGGCCCACGGTGCCGTTGCCCGTGTAGAAGATGTGGTCGAAACGCTGCTCCAGCAGGGCGGTGGTCTCCGGTACGGCGCCTTCGACCACGGCCACCGCGTCGCTGTCGACGTACCGCGGCAGCAGTTCGGCGACGGCGCGCGAGGTGGCAGGTGCCAGCTCGCTCGGCTTCGCGACGACGCAGTTGCCCGCGGCGAGCGCGCCGACCACCGGGGCGAGCAGCAGCTGCGCCGGATAGTTCCACGGTGCGATGACGAGGACGACGCCCAGCGGGTCCTGCACCGTCCACGCCGTCGCTCCGCCGAGGTGCGGCGGGACGTCGACGGGCTCGGGCCGCAGCCAGTCCTCCAGCCGCTCCAGGGTGTGGTCGATCTCGCGCACGGTGAAGTCGATCTCCGTACGGAAGGCCTCGCGCTCACTCTTGCCCAGGTCGGAGTGGAGCGCGGCGGCGAGTTCGCGACCGTGCTCGGTCAGCATGGTCCGCAGACCGCGCAGCTGCTCCGTACGCCAGGCGAGAGGCTTGGTGCGTCCGGTCTGGAAGGTGGCGCGCAGCCGGGTGACGACATCTGCGGGCTGTTCGACGGTGGAGTGCACCATGGCTCCTCACTAGGGGGTGTGACCGCTCTCGCCGGGCCCGGCGGCGGCTGCCGTGCGGTGACGGCCGTGCGGTGACGGCCGTGCGGCGAAAGCTTTACATGCATATAGCAACCATACGGCTCGGCGGCTTGTTCCCCAGGCTGCGAGTTCATTGCGACAGTCTGTGTGGGGGTGGGCGTGGGTGCGAGGTGTGGGATACGGCCCGTTCTCCGTGTGCGGCACCAGCCCGGGTGGCGCGCCGGGGGAGTCGGCCGGCGCCTTGTGCGGACGGCCGACCGCAGCGTCGTGGGCCTCCCCGCGACGGCATGCCCGCCGTCCGGGCGATCAGGCAACGGCGACGGCGCCCGATGCCCCACCGTCCTCCGGACGGAAGAGGACGGCTTGCCGCCAGCCGGCGACCGGCAGGGGCGCACCCGGTGGCCGACGGGGGCGGGGAGGGGGATCACGGCCTGCCCCCGCATCTCTCCTGCGGCAACCTCGCCGCAGGAGTGGGCTCCCGAAAGAGGGAAGCCGACCGCAGGACCCAGGACTTCGGGCGCGTACAAGTGCACGGAAGGCTCGTCGTGGCCGTAGCTCTGTGCCGCCTGCCCGTTCCGTATGCCCGCGTCCATGACGCCGAAGGCCGCTCCTGTCCCACTTGCTCGCCGCGCGGCGTCAACGCGGTGACGGACTCGTCGCACCCGGCCGGAGCGAGCCGCTCCGGCGTCCACCCGATGAGGAGCGCCACCGAGGTCCACCGCTTACGTCGTCGTCCCCCTCCTGGCCGCCGCCCTGACGGGCTTCTCGGCCGCTTCCGTCTTCTTCCGCGCCAAGTGGGCCGTGCGGCCGGTGGCCGACTACAGCGTCCCCCGCTCCTGGTGGACCTGGGCCGGTACGGCAAAGGCCGCAGGGGCCGCGGGTCTGCCGGCCGGCCTTTTCGTACCGGCCGTCGGCCTCCTGGCAGGGACCGGCCTGGTGCTGTACTTCGCCGGGGCCGTCGTCACCGTGGTCCGGGCGCGCCGGTACTCCCGCATCCCGTTTCCCCTGCTGTACGCCGCACCGGTGGCCGGTGGCCGGTGGCCGGTGGCCGGTGCCCCGGCGCTGGGGCCTGCCGCCTGAGGACCGTCCCGGCCCGTGATCGCGACCCGCGTCCACCGGTGGACGACCGCGGGGTGCGCCGGGCGGTTCCCGCACCCGGCGCACCCCGTGGGCAGTGAGGACGTGGTCAGTCGTCGATACGGTCCATCAGCCCGCCGAGGTCCACGAACTTGAAGCCGGTGGACTCCCGGTCGCCCTCGCCGTCGGCCGAGGTGTTGTGGCCGTCCTGCACGACGAGAAGGCCGCGCGGGTACTTGGTGCCGAGCGGGGTGTTGAGTACGGCCGCGCCGTCGCACTCCTCCGAGCCGTCGAGGGACTGCGAGGCGGAGGTGACGCGGAAGCCGCCCTCGTACTCGTTGTCGTCCTCGAGTTCACGGTCGTACAGGGCGAAGGTGCTGTCCCCCTGGCTCGACGAGAGGACGTATCCGTCACCGTCGGACTCGGTCAGCAGCGTCAGGCCCTCCACGTCGGCCGAGATCCGGGAGCCGCCGAAGCCGGGGTCGGCGCCTGCTGCGCACTCCTCGGTCTCCTCGTCGTACACGCCCGGGACGCCGTACTCGCGGACCTTGTCGACGAGTTGCGGGGCGGCCGTGAGGTCGGCGCGCAGGCGCCAGATGCCGACGTCCTCCTGACCGGCGTACAGCATGCCGTTGACCGGGTCGACGACCATGCCCTCGACCTGGGGAGTTCGCCCGGCTCGCCGCAGGGGGACCAGGTGGCGCCGTTCGGGAGGCGGAAGGCGGACGGCAGGTCGAGTGTGCGGACCTTGCGGTAGCCGACCTTGCCGCCCGTGGTGGCGGTGAGCTCCAGCAGGGCGATGCTGGTGCGTTCACGACGGCTGACCAGTGCGTAGGAGCGCCCGGTCGTGCGGTCGGTCCAGGTGGCCAGACCGTACGCCGTCTGCTGGTCGTTGATCTCGTCCTGCCCGCTGGAGAAGACCGGAGCGGCGGCCGGGTCGGTGATGTCGGTGAGCGGGCCGCCGGGGCGGTCGCGGTCGATGCGGTAGATCCGCAGCCGGTCGTTGCCGCGGTCGCTGGTGACGGCGACGTCGGCGCGCCCGGAGGACAGGCGAAGGCCGGTCACGAGGTCGACGTTGTTGAATCGGCCCGGAGCGTCGTCCGGATCGGCCGACGAGGGGGGCTGGATCGCCTGCACCTGGCGTGCGTCGAGGTCGTACACCCGCAGGCCGGCCTCCTTGGCGGTGGCGATGACCAGGCTGCGGTCGGGGTCGCTCGCGTTGCGCCAGATCGCCGGGTCGTCCGCGTCGGCGTTGCCGCCCGCCTCGTCGTCGTAAAGCGCCGGAGTCTCGGCACTGGGGGTGACGGCGGGCAGCGGGTCGGCCGCAGGTCCGTGCGCCTCGGCGGGTGCGGCCAGGGCGAGCGCTGCCAGGGTGGTGCTCAGTGCGAGAGCGGTCGAGCGGAGGGCGGGGTGTCTGGTCACGAAGAGCCTCTCAATGTCAATGTCGAGAACATGGCAAGCGCAGCGTGAGCATCAAATGGCCAGCTTGACCGCAGGACATGGGAAGGAGGCGTTCCGGTGTGCACGGCATGAACAGGCCGCCCCGTCGTCACCTGTCCGGCCAACCGAACGCGACGGCGGGTGGTTCGGGCTGATGCCGGCCGGGGGCAGGCCCGGTTCGGGCCTGTGGGACGGTCGTGGTCGACGCACCCGCCCGGGCCGCTTCCGTCACCGGACGCCGGACCTGATGTCCAGCTCTGGCAGCCTTGGCAGTTCCTGCAGCCCGGGCGGACCTCATCCTTCGGGTTCTTCCACGATCACCAGGGCGCCCAGGCTCCCGGCCCGACAGCACTCCGGGCACCTGCCGGCACCAGGTACATCCCGCCCGGCCCCACCGGCACCACGATGCCGTCAACGACCAGCTCCAGCCGGCCGTTGAGCGCGAACAGCAGCTCGGCGCTGCCGTGCGTCTCCTCCGCGACCGGCAGCTCGTCCATGCGCAGGACCTTCACGCAGGCAGGCCGCCCCCACCCGGCCCAGCGGACGGGAGCGCCAGGCGTCCGGCAGCGCGGCTACGGTCTCGAACACGTTGATCAGACTCATGACATGCCTCTCCGTGCGCTTCTCCAGCCGTGCGGAGAGAAGCCCGTGCATCGCGGTCAACGGATGTCTGGAAGCTGTCCGAGCAGGGACAACGAGTGGTCGACCGTTCGGTAGAACCTCCCGCCGCGACGGCTCGTGACATCACGACGGAACGGTTCCAGGCCCACGGCAGGTCCGGGCGGGGCCGCCGGGCCTCAGGACACGGTCCGGGCGAGCCGGAAGCCGAGGTCGTCGATTGCGAACGAGGGGTGACTGCGGCGGCGTACGGAGGCACCGCAGCCCCGCGTCGACTCGGCCCAGCCCCCACCGCGGAAGATGCGGTAGGAACCGTAGACCTCCTCGTCGTAGAGATCCCAGCACCACTCCCAGACGTTGCCCAGCATGTCGTGCAGTCCCCACGGATTGGGTGCCTTGCCGCCGACGTCGTGGACCCTGCCTCCGGAGTTGTCCGCGTACCAGGCGATGTCGTCGATCTCCCCGTACCGGTACCCGCTGGTACCCGCCTTGCAGGCGTACTGCCACTCCGCCTCGGTCGGCAGGCGATAGCCGTCGGACGCCCAGTCGCAGGTCACTTCCCCGTTCCGTGCGTCGCGGGAGTACGCCTGGTCCAGCCCGGACCGGACCGAGATCCGGTTGCACACGTCGATCGCGTCGAGCCAGCTGATGTTCGTCACGGGCGAGGCTCCGCTTGCGGAGGGAGGGAGATCCACCCCCGTGACGGCCCGGTGGAAGTCCGCCGTGACGGGATACCGGCCGAGCAGGAAAGGAGCGATCTCGGCCTGCCAGCGGGTGCCGCGCCGATCGTCCCGGAGGTCCACGGCGCCACCGGGGACATGGACCATCGAGGGGGCCGTCGGGTCGTCGACGGGTGGGTGCACGCGGTGGGCCTCTCTGTCCGGAGCGACCACGAGGTCGTCGCACGCCCACGATACGGGGGAGGCCCGGGGTGTGAACGTCCCCTGGGGCAACCCGGTTCCGCAGCCGGCTGCCCCTGTGGTTCTCCCTCGCCGTGCACGGCGCCGACGTCTGCCGCGACGCCGTGGCCAAGGGCGCGGCCATGGCCTACCGAGCGGCCCGTCCGGCAGAGCGGACGGAGGGGCTGGAACTCCTCCGCGAGCCGGAACTGACCGTGGTCCTGATCCGCCGGACAGGCCGGCAGCCGTCCGACTACTACGCCTGGTCGAAGAGGCTCCTGGCGGCGGGCACCGCCTTCATCGCTCCAAGCGTCTGGGAAGGCGAAACAGTGGCCCGCCCCGCCTTCCTCCACCCGGACATCACCGAGGAGACAGTCCGCGAAATCCTCGACTCGCTGCTCACCGGGCATCACTTCCCCGCATAAGCCCTTCGGGGCGGTGGGCCCGGCCGTCCACGAAGGCGTGACGTACGGAGGACTCGCCACGACCGGGACCGCCGAGCCTCACCCGGAGCGGATCGACGGCTCGCTGTCGATGCGCGGTCTCGTGCAAGGCGGCGCGGCCGGCCGGAACAGCACTTCCGACACGGTCTTCGCGTTCCGGACCCCGCCGGCCCCGGGCCCGGGCATCGAACGCACCGGCTTCGGGGACGGGGCGGCGGCGCGGACCGCCGCGAACACCCTGGCGGCGAAGGCCGACGACGCCCAGCGGACACCCGGGGCCGCGCCCGCTGCGGCGCTCCGCGACATTCCGGGACGCAATGACACCTCGCAGCCGAAACCGGAACCGGCCGACCGGGAAGCCCGGCGGGCCAACCGGTACACGGCGGCCGCCGGACTGCGGCGGACCGCGGCCTTCGCCTGGCGGCGGGAGGTGGAGAGCCGCGTGGGCGGTGATCCGTCGTGGAACGCCGGAGTCGGCTACTCGGCCGTGCTCCGCCGGTCCTCGGTGCACAAGGAGGTGACGGAGCTCCACCGGGAGGCAGGGATGCCGCTGCGCGACGACCTCGCGGCCCTGAACCGCGCCCCTCGCATCAGCGCCGCCCCGGCAGTCGCCGCCCGGCCGAGCCGCACCAGCGTGTTCACCGGGAAACCGGCCGGTGCCCGGCTCAACACCCCCCGTACCACTGGCGATGCGCTGATCCCGTGGGCCACCTCGCCGGATGCGCCCAACGCCCTCGCCCGGCGGACACGCACCGGTGACCGCACGCCTCCTGCCCGGAGCCCGACTCCCCGGCAGCGCCACGCGCGCGGCAGAGCCGGGGCTCCCCGGCCGGTATTCGGGTATTCGGGTGCATCGGGCAGGGAGACGATGTCGAAGAGCACCAATTGGCCGTTGCTCTCTGGTGAGGGGCAGTTCCGCCGTGTAGCGTTGCTGTCAGATGTCGTGGTTCGCAGTACCTGCCCGCGCTCCGGCGTGGGCGTTTCGCTGTGCAGTGCCTGAGGACCAGGGCGATCACCTCCGGGTCCGCGCGGTGCGGATCCGATATCGACTGAGAGGCACCAGCATGGCCAGCGGAACCGTCAAGTGGTTCAACTCCGAAAAGGGCTTCGGCTTCATCTCCCAGGACGGCGGCGGACCGGACGTCTTCGCGCACTACTCCAACATCAATTCCTCCGGCTTCCGTGAGCTCCAGGAAGGCCAGACGGTCACCTTCGACGTCACGCAGGGCCAGAAGGGCCCGCAGGCGGAGAACATCACCCTCGCCTGATCCGGCATCAGGTGCACCAGGCCCCCGGAGCGCATGCTCCGGGGGCCTGGTGCGTCCGCTGGGGCGAAGTGGTGCCGCCGCTCACTCGGGTTCCCCTCGGCCAGGGGGATGCGCATGCAGCGGTCCCGGGCCGCGGAGCCGGCGCACTCATTTCCGGCAGCTCCGGGAACACCTCCACAGCGCCGCCGGCGACGCCGTCGTTCATGGCCACCGCGAGCGGCCGGGCGAGTGTCTGGGATCCCAGACAGTAACGCCGCGCGGCCACCCGCGCCCTCGGCCTGCGCGCACCTCTCGAACCCGACCCCGCGACGGCGGCCGTCCTGGCCTGCCTGCGCCGCCACGCGCCGGGCCCCGACAGGTACCTCGCTCCCGAGATCGAGGCAGCCGTGCAGTACGTGGCCCGTGGCCAGGCTCTCGCAGCCGCTGAAGGCGTCACCGGACCGCTTCGCTGAGAACCCGGTCCCGGCCCTTTCCCGCTTTCCGCCGCCGGCCCCGGCCGGCGGCGGAGGGCCGTCCGCTCCGGGCGCCCCGCACAGCCGCCGCGCCGGAACGCGGCGCCGGCTCCTCGGGCCCTACGACGCCCGGGCCCCTGCGCCCGTACCGTGCGGTGTGTCGGCCACTCCGCCGATACGACGGCTCAGCTGATTCGCGGTACGGGTCACTTGCGCGGCGATCCGCTGCTGCTGCTCGGGCCCGGCGTCCTGGGCCGGGAAGGTGACCGCCACGCCGGCGACCGGGTGTGCGGTGTGACTGAGAACAGCGACCGCCACGGACGAGAAGCCCGCCGTCACCTCGCCGTCCTCCGTGGCGTACCCGCGCCGGCGTACCTCCAGAAGGAGATGACGGAGCGCGGTCAACGATCCCGGTCCGGCCTCGTTGCGCAGCACGAAGGCCGAAGAGTCCAGGAACAGCGCTCGTACCTGTGCCTGCGGCAGGCGCGCCAGCACCGCCCGGCCGCTGGCGGTCAGGTGCGCCGACAGCCGGACACCGACCTCTGTCACCAGGGGCGCCCGTCCCGGCGCCCGTTCCCCGATGGCGTAGATGACCTCCCGGCCGTGCAGCACGGCGAGAGGGGCGTTGTGCCCCGTGCTGTCGACGAGTTTCACCAACGGCACCCGCGCGAGGCGCTGGAACGGTGCCTGACGGCTGTAGCCGGACACCAGTTCGAAAGCGCTGACCCTCAGGCCGTAGCGCCGTTCCTCCGGCAGGTGCACAACGAACCCCTCGCGCGCGAGGGTGTCGAGCAGGTGGTACGTCGTCGACCGGGGCAGCCGGACATCACGGTTGATCGCCGCAGCCGGCACGGGGTCGGCCTGGCCTGCGGGGCAAGGGAGAACGGCCAGCACCTGAGCGGCAGCTGGAACAGAAGACATGGCGTGAGATCACGTCCGCCGGACGCTCTGACCGCGTACCGCTCGACCGTCGTCCGGGATACGGGACGCAAGGCAGCCGACGACACCGGCCGCACACACATGGCCTGGCGGTCCCGGGGGAGCCGCAGTGTTCTCCGGTGAGCGCTCCGGCCGGCCGGCGGGCGGAACTGCGCGTTTCGTCGTGGTGCTTGTCACGGGCGGGCCCCGTCTCCCCCACCGGGGAGACGGGGCCCGTACGCATCGGGATCGGTCAGTGGAAGGTGATGTAGCCGTTGCCGTCGCGGTCGTTGCCGCTCTTGCTGTAGGAGTGGACGTCCGCGCGGCTGCCGGAGGGCTTGTACAGGTAGATCGTGTCGCGGTCGTTGTTCCACAGGAAGTTGCAGTTGTCGCGGTAGACGACGTTGTTGGCGTCGGAGTCGGTGCCGTTGCCACCCCGGAGCTTTACGTAGTCGCCGGGCTGCAGGTAGTGGTTGGCCGTGAACGCGAAGCGGTTGCCGGTGGCGTCCTTGACGACGTAACCCTTGAGATTCACCGTCGCCGAGGACGAGTAGTTCTTGACCGTCAGGTATTCCTCGTCGGTGTTGCCGGAGGAACAGCTGTTGGAGTCCCGGCCGGGTGCGTCGTACTGGACTCCGCGGACCTTCAGCGCCGAAGAGTACTCGGCGGCCTGGGCCGGGGTGGCGGCAAGGACGGCCAGTGCACCGGCCGCTATGGACACGGCGATGACAGGGTGCTTACGCAAGAGAGGTCCCCCCTCAATAGTGCTGATGAGCGGCAGAAGCTTACCGACACCATGAGCGATTGGTTGAGCTTCCTATGTTTCTGTTCCAGACCTCGGCGGCACCGCGCGACGGCGTACCGCGCCCGGGGTGTCACCGTCGGCGGGCGATCCGGCCGGCTGTTTCCGGCCGGTGAGGCGGGGCACCCGACCGGGGAAGCTGCCTCGACCGGCAGCATGCCGTCAAGCCGGTCGGGACACCTGTCCGGCGCCGTGCGACAGGCTCCACGGCCGACGGGGACCGCTCGGGTGCCGACCGGGAAGGGACTGCTCTTCATGTGCCGATGGCTCGCCTACTCCGGGACCCCTGCCCTGCTCGGCGACATCCTGTACAAGCCCGCCCACTCCCTGATCGACCAGAGTCTCCATTCGCGGATGGGGGTCGAGACGACCAACGGCGACGGGTTCGGCATCGGCTGGTACGGACCCGACGCGGCCACGCCGGCCATCGTCCGGGACACCGGCCCTGCCTGGAACAACCGCAACCTGCAGGAGATCGCGGACCATGTCCGCTCATCGCTGTTCTTCGCCCACGTCCGCGCCTCGACCGGCACGGCCGTGCAGCAGTCGAACTGCCACCCCTTCCGACACGGCCGGTGGATGTGGATGCACAACGGTGCGATCACCGACTTCCACCGGATCAGGCGCGACCTCTGCATGGCCATCGATCCCGCGCTGTTCTCCTCGCTGGAGGGGTCGACGGATTCGGAAGTGATGTTCTACCTGGCGGTCACCCTGGGCCTGGACCAGGACGCCCCGGGTGCCGTTGCCCGGATGGCCGGGCTGGTGGAAACGCTGGCTCTTGAGCACGGAGTGGAGTTCCCGCTCCAGATGACCATCGCGGTGACCGACAGTGAGCGGCTGTGGGCTTTCCGGTACTCGAGCCAGAAGGCGTCGCGGTCGCTGTTCGTCAGCAGCAGGGTGGAGGCCGTGCGGGCTCTCCACCCCGACCTGGCTTTCCTGCAAGGGGTCTCCGACGAGACCCGCCTCATCGTCTCCGAGCCGCTGGGCGATCTTCCGGGGGTCTGGAACGAACTTCCCGAGAACAGCTGCATCGCCGTCCAGCCGGGTGAGGACGAGCTGCTGCCCTTCGCGCCACAGCCCGTGTGACAGGCGTGGCCCGGCAGGCACGGTCCGCCCCGCGCCGCGCACCCCGGGCCCATGGCGGTGCGGGAGAAACCCGGATGACCCGGCCTGCCGACCGTGCAGGATCCGGGTATGACGCAGAAGCAGAACGTGGAGGCGACACAGCAGGACGCCGCGGACAACGACCGCGTCCTGCGCCGGCTCGACCGGGCAGCCGGCAGGGGTGATCTGGTGCGCGTCCACCGGTCGACCCGTTCCGCGGACCGGATCGATGGCTTCGTCGTCGGTACGACCCCCGCCTGGACCCTGCTGGCGCCCTGTACGGACGTTCAGCTCGACGGCTGGGCGGCGGTCCGGACCCCGGGCATCACCAAGGTCTGCCGGCGGGGTGACGGAACAAGCCTGACCGCCAGAGCACTGCGCCGCCGGGGGCAGTGGCCGGTGCGTATGCCCGCTCACGCGGTCCCGCTGGACGGCCTGCCCGCTCTGGTGGAGGCCGCCTGCCGCGACTTCGGCCTCATTTCGCTGCATGCCGAACGGCACGCACCGGACGCCTGCTGGATCGGCGCGGTGACGGGCCTGCGGCCCAGATCGCTGCGGTTGCGAGAAGTCGACCCAGGGGCGCGATGGTCCACCGACGCGACGAAGTTCCGTTTCAAGGACATCACCCGAGTGGGCTTCGGCGGCCGGTACGAGCAGACCTTGCGGGAATTCGCCGGCCCGTGCCGCTGAACCGGCGGCGCCCGGCTGCCGGTCCCCGCGACAGCCACGTATGACGTGCAACCTTATGAGGACTTCACCGGTCTTCCCCGTGACCGCCCACGTGGTCGCACCTATGAGGAGACCGTCATTTCCGTGATACGCAAGCCCCTGCTCGCCACCGCCGTCGCCACCGTGGTCCTGGCGGGCTCCGCCGCCTGCGGCGCGGTGGAGAACCTGTCCGCCGGGCAGAAGCTCGACCGGGCCTTCGGCAAGCTCGGCAAGGAGCACTCGCTCTCCTTCGAGCTGGACCTGGACACCGACGCGAAGACGCTGAAGGCGCTTGACGCCGAGGCGGGGACCGGTGAGGAAATGCCGGACGGGGCAGCCGAGTTGTTCAGCGGCGCGCGGCTCTCCGTCTCCATGCAGTCCAAGAAGCCGTTCGACGACTCCGACGACAAGGACTTCACCGGCATGGCCGTCAAGTTCAGCGGCCCCGGCGGTGACTTGTTCGAGTACCGGGTGGTCGGCGAGTACACCTACTTCCGTGCCGATGTGGACGCCTTCGCGAAGACGACGGGAGTCCCCCTGCCGTCCGCCGGTGAACTGCCCGAGAGCGCCGGTGCGTTCAAGAAGATGATCGACGGCGAGTGGGTCAAGGTCGCGACGGAGGAACTGAAGAAGACCCGCGACGAGATGGAGGAGATGCGGGCGCCGGAAGGCGGGAAGCCCTCGGCGGAGCCCACGCCCGACGCGAAGGCGCAGAAGAAGCTCATGAAGGCGCTCCGGGAGGTCATCGCCCGGGAGGTCGACTTCAAGACCTCCGAGGGGGAGGGCGGCACCGAGCACGTCATGGCCACCACCCCCTTCCGCACTTTGCTGACCGAGCTGTTCGACGAGATCCGCCCGCTGGCGGAAGAACTGCCGCCGGGTGCCGGGCTCCCTACGGCCGAGGACCTCAAGGAGGCGCCGGACAAGAAGGTCACAGCCGACTTCACGCTCAGGAACGGGGCGTTGACCGAGGTGTCCGTGGACCTGGCCGAGCTGGCGGAAAACGCGAACGTCAGGAAGTTCGCGCTCGTGCTGCGGGTGGGCAAGGGCGAAAAGGCCACGGCTCCGGCCGGAGCCACCGAGGTGAAGCTGGACGAGCTGGTGGAGGGCTTCTTCCAGGGAGTCTCGGAAGAGATTTCCACGGAGGAGGGTTTTTCGGAGACCGCCCAGGGATGACGTCCGATCCCCTGGCGGAACCGGGTCGGGCACGGGATCGGCGTCACTGGCCGGAGATGGAGGAGCCCATCACCACGCAGCCCATCACCACGCCGTCGTGCGGCGACGGCATGACATTGCGGCGAAACCGCCGGGCAGGCTGATGGCGTGTGCCGCTCGGGTGCTCGGTACTGTCTTCGGCGGCTCGGAAAGGAACTCCAGGAAAGCCGCCGTCGGATGGGCACCCACGACGATCCCGGCCTTGCCCACCGGTTCGACGAAACGGCCGGGGGCATCCACGGGGACATCCGGCAGACATCGCGCGACAGCTCGTGCGATCCGTTCGGGCAGCCGTTGTGGACCTCGTCCGCATTGTCCGGCCATGTCTTTCCAGAAGTACGCGTACCGGTGGACCCTTTCCCCCAACCGGGTGGGCGGCCCCGCAACGACACTGCGCCGAAGCGCTCGATCCGTTGCGCATGCGAGGGTGGCCACGGCTTGCAGCAGCACATGACGGAGGATGTCCCATGTCGAAACCACCGCTTCCCGAAGAGGCAGTCGCGATGTTGGCGAAGGCCAATCCGGCCGTTGTCACGACTCTGCGCCCGGACGGCCAGCCGGTGTCCACGGCCACCTGGTACCTCTGGGAGGACGGCCGGGTACTGGTCAACATGGACCAGGGACGCAAGCGCCTGGAGTATGTGCGCAACGACCCGCGGGTGTCGCTCACCGTGCTCGACGAGGGCAACTGGTACACGCACATCAGCATCGTCGGGCGCGTCACCGAACTCAGCGAGGACGAGGGGCTGGCCGACGCCGACCGGTTGTCCCAGCACTACCTCGGCAAGCCCTACGCGCAGCGGGACCGCCGCCGGGTCAGCGCGTGGATCGAGATCGACCGCTGGCACGGATGGGGCACCTTGAAGGACAGCGACCAACCTGGTTGACGCTTGCCCGGCCTGACCGCGACCGTGCCCTGGGGCCGTCCTCGAAGAGGATTCCGCTTGCGGGCACGGTCGCGAAGGAGTGGCAGAGGTGGGCGCAGGAGGCGTTCCACCCGCCGCAGCCCTGACGCGAGTTGCGGGGAGCGGCGGTCTCCGGCGCCGGCGCGGGCGAGGACTACGCCCACGGCCGGCCGTCGCCCACGGCCGGGCGCCCGGCGCGGTCCTGCCGAGCCCGCGGCGCGGGCCGCCGCCCCGGGTCTCCGTGGCCATCGACACGTCCGGCTCGCTCAGCGACACCGAACCGGGCAGCGCGCTCCACGAAGTCGCCGCGGTTTCTTGTCCCGGGGGGCGACCGTCGCGACCTGGTCACCGTGCTGCCGTGCGACGCGGCGGCCCGGGGCGTGCACCCGCTGCGCCACGCCGGGGGAGCACCGCCGGTGGGCGGTGGGGGTACGGATCTGCGCACGGGCTTCGCCAGGCGCTCCGCGCGCGGCCCCGTCCCGACCCGCGCGCGGCCCCGGTTCTCACGGTTGCCAGGAGGAACTCCTGCGGCAGGCCCGCTCCGTGCGGCGGGCAGTCGGGACCATCACAGTGCGCCGCGGGCCCGCCCGTCGACCGGATTTCCCGGCCGGCCACCACCGGGCGTGGTACGCACAATCGTTCAAGACCGTCCCGCGCGCCGGCGCCTACAACGGTGGAGGTCCGGAAGCCGCCGGAGAAGCCGGCGCCGTGCGCCGGAGCGGGAAGGGAGCGCGGAAATGGATACGGCCGTGGGATTCATCGGCCTGGGCGTCATGGGGCAGCCCATGGCGCTCAACCTGGCGCGGGCGGGCACTCCGCTCGTGGTCTGGAACCGCTCACCCGGCAGGTGCGAACCGCTGCGGGCCGCGGGCGCGCAGGTGGCGGCGGATCCCGCCGAGGTCTTCGCCCGGGCGCGCGTCGTCATCCTCATGCAGGCCGACGACTCCTCGACGGACGCTGTGCTCGGCCGCGGCACGCCGGACTTCGAGGCACGCGTCGCGCAGCACACCCTCGTCCCCATGGGAACGAACGCACCCGACCACTCCCGCGGCCTCGAGGCCGACGTGCTGGCGGCGGGCGGCAGCTACGTCGAGGCCCCCGTATCCGGGTCACGGGGACCGGCCGAGGCGGGGCGGCTCGTGGCGATGCTGGCCGGCGGGACCGATGCCGTCGCGAGAGTGCGGCCGTTGCTTCGTCCCATGTGCCATGAAACGGTTGTCTGCGGACGGGTGCCCGCAGCGCTCGTGACGAAGCTCGCGGTCAACCTGTTCCTGATCACCATGGTGACGGGGCTCGCGGAGGCGTTCCACTTCGCCGAACGCCACGGTCTGGACCTGCGGCAGTTCCGGGACGTCCTCGACGCCGGCCCGATGGCGAGCGGCGTCTCACGGGTGAAGGCGGCCAAGCTGACGGCCGGAGACTTCGACGTGCAGGCGTCGATCCGCGACGTACTCAAGAACAGCGGGCTGATCGCCGAGGCCGCCCGGACGGCGGACCTGGCCTCCCCCCTGCTGGACGTCTGTCACGCTCTCTACGGCGAGACGTCGGCCCTGGGGCACGCCCGGTCGGACATGGCCGCTGTTCTCCGGGCGATCGAGGCCCGTACGGAAGGCATCCCTCCGGGGCCGGCTCACCGCTGAGCCCCACCTGGCAAGGAGACCTGGACCGGCATGAACACACAGCCCCAGTCGTCCCGTCCGCCGATCGTGATCGTCACGGGCGGAAGCCGCGGCATCGGAAAAAGCATCGTGGAACGGTTGTGCGCGGACGGGTACGGCGTGGTCTTCACCCACTCCGGTTCCGACGACGAGGCCGGTGCGGTGGAGGGAGACCTCGGGCGTTCGGGCCGCATCGCCCGCGCCGTGCGGGCCGACGTCACGGCCGACGACGCGCCGGGCCGGGTGTTCGACGTGGCCGAGAGCCTCGGTACCGTCGTGGGCCTGGTGAACAACGCGGGCATCACCGGCGGCATCGCCCCCCTCGTGGAGCTGTCGGACGACGTGCTGCGGCGCGTCGTCGACGTGAACCTGGTGGCGCCGGTCCGGTGGTGCCGGGAGGCCGCCCGGCGGTGGGCGGGGCGTACGACGCGCTCGACGATCGTCAACATCTCGTCGGTCGCCGCCCGCACCGGCTCTCCGCACGAGTACGTCTCCTACGCCGCGACGAAGGCGGCCCTCGAAGCCCTGACCATCGGGCTCGCCAAGGAACTCGCACCGGACGGCATCCACGTCAACGCCGTGTCCCCGGGCACCATCGACACCACCATCCACGCGCGGGGCGGAGACCCGGGGCGGGCGGAGCGTGTCGCCTCACGCATCCCGCTGGGGCGTCCCGGCCGGCCGGAGGAGATCGCCGAGGCCGTCTCATGGCTCGTGTCGGAACGCTCCTCGTACGTCACCGGCACCGTGCTGGCCGTCACCGGCGGCCTGTAGCGGCCGGCTGCCGTCCCACGGCGACGCGCGGAGCGCGGCCGACCAGCAGGCGGGGGTGAAACCGTACGCCCGCCCGAACATGCGCGTCATGTGGCTCTGGTCCGCGAAGCCGGCCACGACGGCGGCATCGCAGGGCGGCACGCCGGCCCGCAGCATCAGCCGCACCCGGTCGAGCTGCCGCATCGTGCGAAAACGCGTCGGGCTGGTGCCGAACGCGGCTCGGAACTGGCGCGCGACCGTCCAGCGGTCCAGGCCCGAGATCCGCTCGAACTCCGCGACCGGGTGCCGCACCGTCGGATCGTCCGCGATGAGGTCCCTGACCCTGGCCAGCGCGTCCACGGCGAGCGCGCCGCGCTGCCCGGGCCGTACAGCCCCGTGCCGCGAGAGCAGCCTCGCGACGGCGAGCGTGACCTCGATCCGCTCGAAGTCGCCCAGTGGCTCGTCCATGTACGCCAGCCAGGCGATCAGGGCCGGGTCCACGTCGTGCCGTGCGATCACCGGGTCGGCGACGAAGGGCAGCGGCGCGCCGCCCAGTGCCTCCTGGACCAGGCAGGGATCGACGTAGAGGATCCGGTAGCCGAACCCCTCGTCGGTGCCCGCCGCCCCGTCATGGAGCTCGTCGGGGTGGAGGACGTGCCACTCACCGGGCAGGCAGTGCCGCTGCTCACCGCGGTAGTGAAACGTCTGTACGCCCGTGAGGGTCATGCCGATCGCATAGGTGTCGTGGCGGTGCGGAGAGAAGGCGTCGCCGGCCATGGAGGCGGCCAGCCGCTCGATCCCGTCGGCGCCCCGGCCGAACCGCAGACGGAGCCCGGACGTCTCACCGCCCGCGGCGAGATGTCCGCGCAGCGGCCCGGCGCCGGCGCGGCCCCCGGTGTCGGCGCGGACTCCGGAGCCCGGGACGTGGTCCATGCGCCGAACCTACTCGAAGACGAAGAGCGCCACCGCCGCACCTGGAGAAGCTCAGTGGCCGTCGCGCCGGCCAGGCGTGGTGCGGCGTCCGCGGGGCACGGCCGGGACGCCGCCCCGACGGCGACGAGCATGGTGGCCGGGGTGGTACGGACGCCGCCTCGGGCGCCCCGGGCGCGAGCGGTGCCGGGAGCCCCGTCCGGCCCGGCATCGGCGAGCGCCGCGCACTGCTCCGGCAACCGGCTCGGCCGACCCGAATCATTCCGTCGCAAACCTGAGCGATAAGGTCTTGTGCGGTTGCGCCGGCCGAACCAGGACGCGGGCGCAGAGGCGGGCCGACTGTCGGTCACAGCACTCCGCACAGCCCGTCTTCCCCGTCCTCCGCTCCGCCCCTGCCCGGCCCTCGGCCGCCTCTCCCGGAAACACCTCACATGAGCATCGACACCGCCCCGCGTCCCGAACCCGTCCGAGCCGCCCCCGAAGCAGCCCAAGCCGCCATCGAGGCGCCCCGTCGGCGCAAGGCGGCCGGACGGGCCCCGGCCCGGCCCACCCCTGCGGCCGCCTTCCACAGCGTCAGCGCCGCGACAGCCGTCCTGCTGGGACTCGTCGCGATCGGCGCGATGATCCACGAACCGGTCCTGATACCGCCGCTGGCCGCCAGCGCGGCCCTCGTGCACAGTGCCCCCACCCTGCCGCTGGCCCAGCCCCGCAGCGTGGTCGTCGGCCACCTGCTCGGCGCCGCCGTCGGCTACGGCGTCCTGGCCGCAGCGGGCAGCAGCGCATGGGCCGCCGCCGTGGCGGCCGGTGTCACGCTGGCCCTGATGATGGCCGCCCGTACCCCGCACTCACCCGCCTGTGCCACTGCCGTCGTCATCGTGCTCCAGACTCCCGCGCCCGCCCGGTTCGTCCCCCTCCTGCTCGGGGCCACCGTCCTTCTCGTCCTGACGGAATACGCCGCCTCCCGCATCCGCCGCACGGCGCCGAGGTATCCCGCCTACTGGTGGTGACCTCTGATCAGGTGGGGGTGCGGTCCTCACTTCCCCGGGTGCGGTCCCTCGGTGCGGGGAGGTGTGCCGCTCCGTCACCAGGGCGCGCGGACCGGCTCAGTGGCACCGGCGGCCGGTGCGGCCGTGGCCCGGTACGGCGCGTCGTCCTGGGTCGCCGCACCGGGGCGTGGAGGTGAGAGCCGATCAGCGGGCGGCGGTGAGGACGGCGTCGGCCATCGCCTGCTCACCGGCCGCGTTGGGGTGGAACGGTGCGGCGGCGCTGGTGAAGAGAGGCTCCATCCAGCGGGTTCCGGCCGGCTTGCAGATGTCGTGGCCGACGGACCTGGTGTAGGTGTCGACGTACTGGGCGCCGTGCGCGGCGGCCTGAGTGGCGATCATGGTGTTGAGACGCTTGTGGGTGTCTCTCAGCCAGGGGGCGTCGCCCCTGGCTATCGAGACGACCGAGGGGCAGTTGCTGCCGTCGTCGGGAAGGATCGCGGGGTAGCCGGTGACCAGGATCCTGGCTTGGGGGGCGCGCTGGCGGATGCCGTCGATGGCGGCGGCGACCTTGGGCGCGGTGGCGTTGATGGTGGTGGCGAGCTGGTCGGTGCCGGTCCAGGTGTAGCTGTTCTTGCAGGGCGAGCCGACGGGATTGAACACTCCGAGGCTCACGCAGCGCAGGATGATGCTGGCGAAGCCGATGTCGTTGCCGCCTATGGTCAGGGTGACCAGGCCGGTGTCGGCGCTCAGCGCGTCGAACTGCGGTGGCGCGGAACTGTTCTGCGCCGAGGTCATGTGCACGGTGGTGGCGCCTCCGCAGGTGACGTCCTTGTGGGCGGTGGGAGCGAGCGCGGCGTTGACCAGGGCGGGATAGTTGCGGTGGGAGCGTGTGCAGGTGGAGTCGACCTGGTCCGGAACACCGGCTCCCGAGGCGTAGGAGTCCCCCAGAGCGACATAGCGGTCGACCGGGGTTTCCGCGGCGAGGGCGGGGCTCGCGCCGAGGGCCGTCGTGGTGGCCAGGACGGCTGCGGTGGCGGCGAGAAGGGTGCGGGTGCGGCGGCTCGGTGAAACTGATCGCATGGCGCTGCCTCTCATGGCGAAGAGAAGGAGTGGACGCCTTCTGCCGCCGGGAAGGGCCGGAAGGCGTACGAGACCGGCGGCAAGGCGGTCCCGTTCGCCTGCCGTCGAAGGTGTGAGGGCACTGCGCGCAGTTACTGGTCAGTTGTACTGGCACGTAATATGTGACCGGAGTGACGGGCAGTCAAGATGTCCGGCAGCGGATTGTTCAGTCCGCGTTCAAATTTCCGGACCGGGCCCGACCGCGTGGGGGCGTCCCCGGCTCGGCGCGCCCGAATCCCTGTCCATGCGCCGGACCGGCGGGACGGCACAGCGCTTCACTGTGCTTGTGGGGAAGCGCAGTTCGGGTACGGCGGCACTGCTCCGCGGCCAGGGTGACGAGTCGTGGGTCGTGCCGGCGGGCCCGCAGTCGGTGACGGCCAGGGGCGACATCGGGCAGCGCGCAGGCCGCGGGCGGAGCCGGTGGCACCGCCGGGACGGACGGTCGGGGCGGCGCTCACCGGCACGCACGCCGTGCCGCTGCGCGCCGCCCCGGCGTCCTCGGTCACGCGCGGCCGGCCGGGTCCTGGTCCTGGACCGCCTCCGGGGACCTCGTCGGCAACGGCACCCCGGACAGGCGGGGCTTTTCCGGGGTGCGGCGACGGGTGACCCAGCCTGCCAGGGGTTCGGTGTAGCGGGCGGTGAGCGGACCGATCACGACCAGGATGAGGACGTAGGCGGTGGCCAGCGGTCCCATGGCGGGCTCGATCCCGGCGGTCACCGCGAGGCCGGCGATGACGATGGAGAACTCACCGCGGGCGACCAGCGTGCCGCCCGCGCGCCAGCGCCCCTTGGCCCCGACGCCGGCCCGCTTCGCCGCCCAGTAACCGGTGGCGATCTTCGTGCACGCGGTCACCACCGCGAGCGCGAGCGCGGGCAGCAGCACCGGCGGGATGCTCGCGGGGTCGGTGTGCAGGCCGAAGAAGACGAAGAACACCGCCGCGAACAGGTCCCGCAGCGGACTCAGCAGCGTATGGGCGCCTTCGGCGACCTCGCCGGACAGGGCGATGCCCACCAGGAACGCACCGACCGCGGCCGACACCTGGAGCTGCTGCGCGATCCCGGCGACCAGCAGGGTCAGGCCGAGGACGACCAGCAGCAGCTTCTCCGGGTCGTCGCTGGAGACGAAGCGCGAGATCAGCCGGCCGTAGCGGACGGCGACGAACAGCACCGCGCCGGCGACGCCCAGGGCGATGGCCAGCGTCACGCTGCCGGCGGCCAGGCTCACCCCGGCCAGCAGGGCGGTGATGATGGGCAGGTACACGGCCATGGCCAGGTCTTCGAGGACCAGGATGCTGAGGATCACCGGGGTCTCGCGGTTGCCGAGCCGGCCCAGGTCTCCCATCACCTTGGCGATGACGCCGGACGAGGAGATCCAGGTGACTCCGGCCAGCACGACCGCGGCGACCGGGCCCCAGCCCATCAGCAGCGCGGCCAGGGCGCCGGGTACGGCGTTGAGGGCGAAGTCGACCAGCCCGGCGGAGTACTGGGTCTTGAGGTTGGAGACGAGGTCGCTGGCGGTGTACTCCAGCCCGAGCATCAGCAGCAGGAGGATGACGCCGATCTCGGCGCCGATCGCGACGAACTCCTCACTCGCGCCGAGCGGAACGAAGCCGCCGGTGCCGAAGGCGAGTCCGGCCAGCAGGTAGAGAGGTATGGGGGAGAAGTGAAAGCGGCCCGCGACCCGGCCCAGCAGGCCCAGGCCCAGGATGATCGCGCCGAACTCGATCAGGAAGACTGCGGAGTGCACAGGCGATCACTCCCGTCCCAGTATCGCGGCGGCCGCGTCGACGCCCTCGCGGGTGCCGATCACGATGAGGGTGTCCCCGCCGGCGAGGCGGAAGTCCGGAGCGGGTGAGGGGCGTGCCTCCGCACGGCGCAGGACCGCCACCACCGATACACCGGTCTCGGTGCGCATCCGGGTCTCACCCAGCACCCGGCCGTTCCAGTGGGAGTGCGCGGACAGCTCGATCCGCTCGGCGACCAGGCCCAGGTCGGTGGTGTGCAGCAGGTTCGGGCTGTGATGGGCCGGCGTCAACGCGTCGATCAGCGACGCCGTCTCCGCACCCGTCAGATGCAGAGACTGTGCACACGCATCCGGATCGTCGGCCCGGTAGACGTTCACCGTCCGGGTGCCGTCCCGGTGCGCTATCACCGACAGGTGGCAGTGTTCGCGGGTGGTGAGGTCGTACTGGACCCCGATTCCGGGCAGCGGTGTCGTACGCATCCGTGGAGCAGGCACAGCCCATTCCCCCTCTGTCTGTTCGTTCTTCGCAATGGTGGTGCGTCGCGCGGCGGGACCGGACAGGCGACCGAGCGCGGCGAAGGCTCATGTTGCCAGGTGCGAACAGAACCGGAATACGGGTGTCGGCACGGATGGACGGGAGGTGCCGCGCGCAACCGGGCTGTGACGGGGCGGTGCGCCCAGGAGCCCATGGCCCGCCGGTCCGCTGCCGGCACGCCGTGTCGATGGACGGCACCGGCACCACGCGTCCCACGCTTGCCTGCCGGACGGCTTCTCCGGTGCCGGCTTCAGCCGGACTCCGGGGTCACGGATTCCCGGCAGGTTTCACGGCCGGGCACGTTCGCGCGGCTTCTCCGGGCACCGGTCCGGGGTGCCGAGCGCTCCGGCGAGCGCGGTGGCGGCGATCAGCAGGGCGAGGACGACGGTCATCGTGAGCCGGAGGCCGATGTGGTCGGCGAGGAACCCCAGGGCGGGCGGGCCGACGAGGAAGGCGACGTAGCCCGCGGTGGCGACGGCGCCGACCCGTGCCGCCGCGTCGTGCGGATGGTCGCCCGCCGCGGAGAGGGTGACCGGGAACCCGAGCGAGGCGCCCAGCCCCCACAGCACGGTGGCTCCCCCCGCCACGAGCGGACTGGGCGAGACGATCACCAGCAGCAGCCCGGCCGCGGCGGTCACCGCGCCGAACCGCACGACACGGACCCGGCCGAAGCGTTCCAGGAGAGGGCCACCGGCGAACCGGCCGAGCGTCATCGACGAGGCGAAGGCCAGGAAGGTCAGCGAACCGGCGGTGGCGCTCACGTGGTAGCCGTCGACCATGAGCAGGGGCAGCCAGTCGTTGGCGGCTCCTTCCGCGAAGGCCATGGCCAGGACGATCACTCCGATGAACACCAGCCGCCGGTCCCGCCACACCCGTATCTGCCCGCGCAGGCCGCCGTGTCCGGGCGTATCGCCCACGGTGTCGGCCGCTTCCCTCCCCACGCCGTGCGGAAGGGACAGCACGGCCCGGACGCCGGCGGCGGCGACGAGCACCGCGACGGCCGACAGGTGCGGGCCGACGGGGAACCGCGCCGCGGTCAGCCCCATGCCCAGCAGCGCCCCGGCCACCGTGCCCAGGCTGAAGCAGCCGTGCAGTACCGGCAGGACGGGGCGGCCGGCGATGCTCTCGACGGCCGCGCCCTCGATGTTGGACGCGACCTCGGCCAGCCCCATTCCGGAACCGAAGAGAGCCAGCCCGCAGAAGACGCCGCTCGCCAGCGACAGACTCGTGCCGACGGCGGTGACCAGGAGACCGGTGACGATCAGCGCCGCACCCGCGCCGATCGTCACTTTGCACCCGTAACGGCGCACCAGGGGACCGGAGGCCGTGACCCCGGCCATCGAACCGGTGGAGAGCCCGAACAGCACCAGCCCCATCGTGCCGGTGGACGCGTCCAGCACGTCCCGGACCGCGGGGGTGCGGGCCACCCAGGAGGCCATGCCGGTGCCGGCGGCCAGCATGAAGAGGAACAGGCCGGCACGCCGGCGGCGGGTGGCGGAATCCATGGCGTCGGGGCCTCGGCAGACGAATAGGGGACCAGGAGCGTACGATCGTACGCCTTGGAGTGTACGATCGTACGCATGACGGACCACTTCGCGGGAGACCCCCGCACCAACCAGGAGCGGATGCTCGCCGGAGACCTCTACATCGCCGACGACCCCGACATCGCCGAGGCCCAGCAGCGCGCCGTGCGCCTGACCTCCCGGTACCAGGCGGCGTACGCCGAGGACGCCGACGCCGCCCGGCCCGTCCTCACCGAGCTCCTCGGCGGTCTCGGCGCCGGCGCCCACATCCGGCCGCCGCTCTTCGTCGACTACGGCACGTACATCACGGTCGGCGAGGACACGTTCATCAACTACAGCCTCACCGCTCTGGACGTGGCCCCCATCACCATCGGCCGCGACTGCCAGATCGGCCCGAACGTGCAGCTGCTCACCCCCACCCACCCCGTGGATCCGGAACCGCGCCGGGACAAGCTGGAGGCGGCCGAGCCGATCGTGATCGGCGACAATGTCTGGCTCGGCGGCGGGGCGATCGTCCTGGCCGGGGTGACCATCGGGGACAACAGCGTCATCGGCGCCGGAGCCGTCGTCACCAGGGACGTACCCGCCAATGTGGTCGCTGTGGGCAATCCGGCCCGGGTGATCCGTTCGATCTAGTACAGGTTCCAGTGGAGGAGCACACCGTGGCGACCGGACAGAACGACCCCGAGCGGCGGGAGCGCATCATCACCGCCGCGCTCGACCTGATCGCCGAAGAAGGGGTCGCCGGCACCTCGCACCGCAAGGTCGCCGCCCGCGCCGGAGTACCGCTCGGATCGATGACGTACCACTTCGGCAGCATGGACGAGCTGCTGCGCGAGGCGTTCACCCGCTTCTCCAGCAGCATCGTCGCCGTCTTCGAGGAGCGTCTCGGGGCCGCCACGACACCCAACGAGGCCCGTGAGGCGATCGCCGACCTGGTCCACCACCTGTCCAGCGGCAACCAGCGCGAACTGGTGCTCACCCACGAGCTGTACACCCTCGCCGCCCGCAAACCCGCCTACCGCGAGCTGACCCGGGAATGGATGAGCCGCAGCCGCCGTGCCCTGAGGTGGCACTTCGACCCGGCGACGGCCCGTCAGCTCGACGCGCTCATCGAGGGCCTGTCCATCCACCGTGCCCTGGAGACCGAACCCCACGACCGGGCCCTCACCCTGGAAGCGATCACCCGCATCACGCAGGGCGGCGGCGCGGCCGCCTGACCCCCTGAAGCCCCTGGCCGGCACCCCACCTGACCGAGGTGCCGGCCAGGTTCTCCCCGTACCGGCCTTGTACCGGCCCGGCGCCGGCCGGATGCGCGTGTCACTCACCCGTCTCCAGCGGCTGAACGGTCCTCCCGGCCGAGGCGTTGCGCGATCTCCCCGCGACGGCGCTGCTCGGCGATGTCCGCCACGGGTGCGGAGAGCATCAGAGCCCGGGTGCAGGGGTGCCGCGGCCCGGTCGTGACCGTGCGGGCGTCGCCCGTCTCGACGATGTTCCCGTGGCGGATCACCGCCACCCGGTGGCTCATGAAACGTACGACCGACAGGTCGTGCGTGACGAAGAGGTAGGAGACACCGGTCTCCTCCTGGATCTCCAGGAGGAGGTCGAGGACGGTCCGCTGAGTGGTGAGGTCGAGCGCGGACACCGGCTCGTCGCAGATGACGAGCCGGGGCCGCAGGGCCAGCGCGCGGGCGATGGCGACGCGTTGGCGCTGGTCGCCGGAGAACTCGCGGGGCAGGCGGGCCGCGGCGTCGGAGGGAAGGCGGACGCGGGCGAGCAGGTCGCCGACCCTGCCGCGTGCCTCCCTGGCGCTGACGCCGTGGCCGAGCAGGGGTTCGGCCAGGGTGTCCCCGATGGTGAGGGAGGGGTTCAGGGAGGTGTAGGGATCCTGGAAGATGACCTGGAGGTCGCGGTTCAGCCCGCGGCGGCGGGCGACGCCCGCCTGATCGATGCGTTCTCCGGCGAAGGTGACGGTTCCCGACCGGACCGGTACGAGACCGAGGTCCTGAAGAACGACTCGGAGCTGCTGCCCCTCGACCCCGCCTCCGGCACGGTGGCGGTCATCGGCGAACTGGCCCGCACCCCGCGCTACCAGGGAGCGGGCAGCTCCCAGGTGACACCGACCCGACTCGACATCCCTCTGGACAGCCTGCGCGAGCTCGCCGACGGAGCCCGCGTGGACTTCGCCGCGGGCTACGCGCTCCCGGACACCACGCCGGCGGACCCGGAAGAGGCGCTGGCCGACGAAGCCGTACGGCTCGCGTCCGCGAGCGACACCGTGGTGCTGTTCCTCGGGCTCGCGGCCCAGGACGAGTCGGAGGGCTTCGACCGCGACCCCATCGACCTGCCGGCCGTACAACTGCGCCTGCTGGAGCGGGTCCGGGCCGCCAATCCACGGGTGTGCGTGGTGCTCTCCAACGGTGGTGTGGTGCGGACCGCCCCCTGGCAGGCGGCGGTGCCCGCCCTGGTCGAGGGCTGGCTGCTCGGCCAGGCCGGCGGGGGCGCGCTCGCCCGGGTGCTGTTCGGGGCGGTCACCGAGCACGGCATCACCTGCCGGGCCGCCACCGCCGAGGGCGTGTTCCGCGCCGCCACCACGGCGGTCCAGCTGATCACGGCATCCGCTGCCCGGCTCTCCTGCCAGGAGCTGGCGGACGCCCCGCACTACGCGTGGCGCGGCCTGATGATCGACCCGGCGCGCGGTTGGCTCACTCCGGACGAAGTGCGTCGCGTCGTCGACCTCGCGTCGCTCTGCAAACTGAACGTGCTGCACCTGCACCTGACGGACAACGAGGGCTGGCGGCTGCAATTGCCGGCCACTCCCGAGCTGACCGCGGCCGGGGAGGACGGCACGCCGCGGGAGTTCTACACCACCGAGGACTACCGCGCCCTCCAGGAGTACGCGGCCGAGCGCTTCGTGACCGTCGTCCCCGAGATCGACCTGCCGGGCCACTGCGCCGCCCTGCGCGAGGCCCTGCCGGGACTGCCGGCCGCATCCGCGCCGGAGGGTCTGGCGGGGCGTTTCCCGTTCGTACCTCCACTCGACCTCGCCGACCCGGCCACACGGGACACCGTCGCCTCGGTCCTCGCCGACGTGTGCCGGCTGACCGCCGGCCCCTTCGTGCACATCGGCGGGGACGAGACCGTCGGGACGACCGAGGACAGCTTCATCCTGGCGATACGCGAACTGCGCGTCCTCGTACGGGCGTCGGGCAAGCGGCCACTGGCCTGGCAGGAGTCCTCGCGCGCCGGGATCACCCAGGAGGACATCGCCCAGTTCTGGGTGGACGTACCGATGATGGACCTGCCCGACACGGAGGAGGAACTCGCCCGCCGGCCCGAGCTGCTCGCGGCCGGTCACACCCCCGAACTCATCAGGGCCCTCAAGACGTTCTTCGCCCCCGCCTGCCATGACGTCGTCCGCATCGTCGACGGGGGCGGACGCGTCCTGCTGTCCCCGCAGTCCCACCTCCACCTGGACCGCCCCTATGCCCCAGACGTGATGCCACCCGGCCGGGCCGCGAACGCCACCCACCTGGGGTTCGCCACCTACCGGCCCCGCGGTGTCCGTCACACCGCCGCGTGGGAGCCGGCCTCCCACGGAATCTCCGAGGCGCGGATCGCCGGAATCGAGGCGACGCTCTTCGGCGAGTCGGTCGAAGGGCTCGACGACCTGACCACGCTGCTGCTGCCACGCCTTGCGTCCGTCGCGGAGACCGCGTGGACCGGCCGGGCACCGGAATGGAAGGACCACCGGGACCACGTCGCCCGCCACGGCCGGCTCTGGCGGGAGCGGGGACTGGCCTATCCGGCCTCCACGGAAACCCTCTGGCCGTGACCGGGGAGCAGCCCTCCGGCCTCCTGTGACCGTAGGCGCCCGGCACCACCTGCCGGTGGGCGGGCTCGCCCCGCCTCACCTCGGTGCCCGGGACCCATGCCCAGCTCCGCCGGCACCGGCACCGGCTCGGCCTCCCCGACGACAGCGTTTTCCTCACGGGAAGACCGCCGATGTCTTGCTGTCCCATTCCGGATTCCGCAAGTGGAAAGGGGGGTGGGCCGCAACCACACGTTGCGGCCCACCCCCCTGTAACGGCATCGGCCCGGGAGGGAACTCAGTGCTTGAAGGCGTCCTTGGCGTGCTCGCCGGCCTGCTTCACGTCGCTCTTGGCCTGCTCTGCCTTGCCCTCGCCCTGGAGACGCTCGTTGCCGACGGCCTTGCCCGCGGTTTCCTTGGCCTGGCCCTTGAGCTTGTCGGCGGTGTTCTCAGCCTTGTCAGCAGCACTCATCACGCTCTCCTCACATTGCGGTTCTGACAATCCGGTGCCCCGCGTCAGCGCTGTTATGCGCGTTCGGAACATAGTTCGGCACATAACCGGGCCACCGGGCTGCCGCGGGCCGAACTCCGCCGGAACCGGTGCGCGCGAACGATTGTTTGTCACCGTCGGACGGGGGCAAACGGAAATTCACAACCTGATGCCGCGGCCGTAACCGAGGCCGTGGTCCTGATTTTTGGAGTGCGTACGCATGGGAATCATTTCCTGGATCATCCTGGGTCTGCTGGCCGGTGCGATCGCGAAGTTCCTGCTGCCCGGCCGCGACCCGGGCGGCATCCTCATCACCATGATTCTCGGTGTCCTGGGCGCGCTGCTGGGCGGCTTCCTCGCCCAGGCACTCTTCGACGTCGACCCGATGGACGGTTTCTTCGAGATCTCCTCCTGGCTGTCGGCGATCATCGGCTCGCTCATCCTGCTCGTGATCTACCGGGCGGTCGCGGGCAAGCGTCACCACGCCTGACCACAGCACCGAACCGAACCCGCAGCGGGCACCGGAATTCCTTCCGGTGCCCGCTGGGCTGTACCTCCCCGTGGTTCCCCGGTGGGATCCGGCCTGCGGAGACCGGGGCGCCCTGCTCAGGGAGACCGAAGCCGTGTTCCCGGTGGCCGGGACGCCCGTACCACTGATGCTGCCCGTGCCTGTCAGCGCAGAAATGGCCATTCGAGTGCCCCGTGAGTGTGCGAGCCGGACCGGTTCGGCCTCCGAGGTGCAAGGTGCCGGCGGAACGGCTCATCTGTCGTTTCCCGTATCCGGAACCGGGCGACGCCGCGGACGCCGGCGAGGAGCGGCTGCCGTTGCTGCCCGCGCAGGAGGGCCTGTGGTTCGTCGAAGGCGGACGGCCCAGCGCCCACAACGTGTCCTTCGCCCTGGACCTCGGGGGCCCCTGGACCGGTCACGCCTGTCGGGGGCGCTGCGGGAGCTGGTAGGCCGTCATGCCGCTCTGCCGTGCCGGGTGGTGGCGGAGTCCGGCATCCCCGTCCAGCTCGTCGCCCCGTCGGTGACCCCGTACCTCACCGAGGTCGGCATTGCCGCCGGACCTGCCGCCGGGGCCGAGGACGAGACGCTGGACCGGTGGATCACGGCGGAACAGGAGAAGCCGTTCCGGCTCGACGAGGGGCCGCTGTTCCGCGTGACGCTCCTCCGGCTGGCCGAGCGGCGGCACGTACTCCTCTTCGTGATGCACCACATCGTCTCGGACGGCGCGTCCTGCGACCTTCCGGCGCGCGACCTCGGCGTCCTGTACGAGGCCGGCGCCGACGCGGCTTCCGTGCCCGCTCCGAGCCTGGGTTACGCGCAGTACATAGAGCAGGAGCGCGAGCGTGCCGCCGGGAGGCGCGCAACGGGCACCGGAGTACTGGACCGAGGAATTCCGTTCACCCCCCGAGCCGTTGCGGCTCCCGTTCGTGCGGACACCGCCTCCCGCCCGCGACCGCCGAGCGGTCACCCGCCGCCAGGACCTGCCGGCGCACCTCGTCACGCTGCTGAGGCAGCCCGCCCAGGACCACTCCACGACGGTGTTCGTGACCCTGGCGGCGGGCGCGTTCGCGCTGCTGCACCGCTACACCTCGGAAACAGATCTCGTCCTGGGCGTACCGCTGTCCAGCCGTCTGGCACCGGGTACCGACGAGGTCGCCGGTCTCCTGGTGAACACGATGCCGGTACGGGCGCGCGTCACCACCGGAACGTCCTTCGGCGAACTGGTCCAGCAGGTACGCGGGAAGCTCCTGAAGTCCCTGCGCAACCAGGGCACCTCCTTCGGCCGGCCGGTGCGCGAGCTGAACCCGCCGCGGGCCACGGATCGCCATCCGTTGTTCCAGATGGTGGTCAACCACTGGGAACACCGCCCCGGAGGCACCGTGTCGGGCGGCCTCACCATGGACCGCCGTCCGCTGCCCAACCCCACGGCGGCCTTCGACGTCATGCTCAGCTTCGTCGAAGAGGCAGGTGCCGTACGCGCGTACTTCGAGTACGACAGCGACCTCTTCGAGGCGACGGCGGTCGAGCGGATGGCGGCGCACCTGGTGCGGCTGCCGGAGTCCGCGGCCCGGCCCCCTCGCCGAGGTCGGCGCCGTCCTGGCGGCCCGGCTGGAGGAGCTCGCTTCCGGGACCGCACCGGCTGCCGGAGGGCACCGCACGAGGCCGTGACGTCCATGCGGCCGGGGACGGCCCCCGGCCGCCCCGGGCACGGGCGCGGGTCAGTCGCCGGACGCGGTGGGCGGGGGAGGCGCCATGGCCCAGCGGATCGTCCCGGTCAGCGCGTGGCCGGTCCACCGTACGCAGTGCCGCTCGATCCGGGGCAGGTGCGGCAGGCCGAGCGGCTCGCGGGCCCAGGGCGGCAGCGCCGCGACGGCATTGGCCGCGAGAACGGCGTAGGGGGCGCGGGCGGCCCGCGGCAGGGGCGGGTGGAGCAGGATGAAACGCGCGGCCTCGCGCGCCTCCCGGGTGGCACGCAGCTCACTCCGGTAGGCGTCCGTCTGTTCCGCCAGCCCGGCCCGGTCGCGCGGTGGGTCGGGTACACCCAGCGCGGCGGCCACGCGCGCCGTGTCGGCGATGTACGCGTCGCACCCGTCGCCGTCGAGGGGGCGCGCCCCGTACACCTGGTGCGCGTACAGGAAGCTGCCGACCTCGGCGACGTGCACCCAGGACAGCAGGTGGGGGTCGGCGGCGTGATAGCTCTCGCCGGCCGCGGTGGTCCCCCTCACCCGCTCGTGCACGGCCCGGACCCGGTCGACCGCCTCCTGGGCGTCCTCGGCGGTGCCGTACGTCGTCACGGCGAGGAACGTGCTGGTGCGCTGGAGCCGTCCCCACGGGTCGCCCCGGTACCCGGAGTGGGCCGCCACGGCGGCCATGGCCAACGGGTGCAGTGACTGGAGCAGCAGGGCCCGGAGGCCGCCGATGAACATCGAGGCGTCGCCGTGGACGATCCGTATCGCACTGTCCGGACCGAACCAGCGAGGCCCCGGCGTGCCGTGGATACGGGCCCGCGTCCGGGCACCGGAAGGCCCCGCGACCCGGGTGAACAGGCTCTCGCCGAGTCGCTCGCGCAGGCGGAAGACGGCTGGTGCGTGCACGTCCATACGTTCATTGTCCGCCCGGCCCGCGCCCCGTGGAGCCCCTGTCGTCCGCCGTGCCCGCCCCCGTCCGTGCGGGCGCAGACGAGGGCTCGGACAGGGGCGTGCCGCAACCTGGTCACGAGTCGAGGTGGCGGGTGTCACCCAGGCTGACGACCTGGCGGTTGTGGAAGGAGCCGTCTTCGCGCAGCGTGGTGATGCTGCCGGAAGGCGCCCGGAAACAGGCATGGCCGACCGACTCGACCGGCATCCTGATCCAGGCCGCCACGACGAGCGCCGGAGAGCCGCCGTGCGTCACGATGATCTGGTGTTCGCACGAGCGCCGCAGGACCTCCTCCAGGGCGGCGTAGACGCGCTGCGCCCACGCCGCCCTGGTCTCGGCACCCTCCACGCCCTCGTCGTGTTCCAGCCGCTCCCCGACAGCCGGCGGCGGGACGAACCGCCGGTCCAGCCACTCCTGCGGTCCTCCCTCCGCCTCTCCGTAGGACTTCTCCCGCAGTCTGCGATCCAGGACCGGCTTCACGCCGAACAGCACGGCTGCCTCCTCGGCCGTCCGCCGGGCGCGCCGCAGATCCGAGGAGAACAGCTCCACCTCTGTGCCGTCAGGGATCCGGGCCCGCTGCGCCCGGGCCACGGAGGCCGCCGCGCGCCTGCCGGCGGACGTGAGCCGAGAAGCGTGCCACCCGCCGACCACCCCCTCGACGTGGTGCGTCGCCTCCGGGTGAGTGATGACGTAAACGCTGCGCATCAGCGTGCTCCTTCCGCGTAGACGGAGATGCTCGCCGGGCGAGACGCCGCCTGCGGGGACGCCCGGTGAGCCGGCTGGCCGGGTCCGTACGCCGCAGGCGGTGCCGGCCTGGCTGCGGGCGGCCGGCCACAGCCGTGTGAGGGCCTCGCCGTTCGCGCTGTCGGCAGTGGTGTGCGGCGGCCCGGTGACGGGCTGTGCGGATGGGGACCGCGACCAGGACCGCCAGGTCGTCCGCGCAGCGCGTGGTCCGCAGGGGTCCGGCTCGGTCGAGCCGGACCCCTGCGGTTCCAGGACATGGGCGGGGGCGAGCAGGGCGAGGCGGGCGTTGCCGTCCGGGAAGAAGGGAAAACGTGACGTCCGGGTAGGCCCTGGCCGCGCGGGAGGCTGAAGGGACGTCCGGGTCCCGCCGGCCCTCGGTGGGAGGAGGGCCGCTTCGTACGCCGTCCCTCCTCCACGGTCCTGTGCCACCTGCGGAGAGATCAGCCCGTCGGCTGTGTCCCGCCGGACAGGCGGGCGGGCAGGCTGCGGTGGCCGTTGGAGATGAACGACTCCACGGGCCGCAGACCGGACGCCGGGACGGCCGGCTTCAGGTCCGGGAAGCGCTCGAAGAGGGCGGGCAGGGCGATCGCGGCCTCCATCCGGGCCAACGGCGCTCCGAGGCAGAAGTGGACGCCGTGTCCGAACGCGAGGTGTTCTTTGTTCATCCGGGTGACGTCGAAGCGGTCCGCGTCCTCGCCGTGGAGCGCGGGGTTGCGCCCGGCGGCGGCGTAGGCGGCGAGGATCGCGTCGCCCTTCCTGATGGTCACCCCCGTGGTCTCGATGTCCTCCACGGCGTAGCGCAGGGGAAGATTCGCCACCGGCGCCTGGACGCGCAGGGTTTCCTCGATCACGTCGTTCCAGGAGGCCCTGCCCGTCCGGACCAGTTCGAGCTGGTCCGGACGGGTCAGCAGGGCGTGGATCGCGTTGTCCAGCAGGTTGACCGTGGTCTCGTGCCCGGCGCTGATCACCAGGAGCAGGGTGTCGACCAGTTCCGCTTCCGTGAGTCGCGTGCCGTCCTCCTCCCGGGCCGCGATCAGGACGCTGGTCATGTCGTCGCCCGGCTCCCGCCGCTTGAGCGCGACGAGGTCGGACAGGACGGTGTGCATGCCCTGGAAGGTGGCCGCGACCTCCTCGGGGGCGGCAGCGGTGTTGAAGATGCTGTCCACCAGGCGGCGCAGTTCCTTGCGCGTGCCCTCGTCGTTCACACCGAACAGTTCGCAGATCACCTGGATGGGGATCGGGTAGCAGTACTCCTCACGCAGGTCCACCACCTGCCCCTGAGGGGTGGCGGCGAGACCGTCGAGCAGATCGGCGGTCATACGCTCGATACGCGGGCGCAGGGTCTCCGTGGCGCGCGCGGAGAACGCCGTGGAGACGAGCTTGCGCAGGCGCCTGTGGTCGCTTCCGTAGGCGGTGAACATGTTCGTCACGGCGACCCACGTGAACAACGGCCACTCCGGGGTGATCTCCCCGTTGATCCACGCGGGCCAGTGCCGGCGGGGGTCCTTGGACACGCGGGCGTCGGTGAGCAGTTCCTTGAGGAGCGCGTGGTCACTTACTGCCCACGCCACCACCTGGCCAGGGAGTTCCACCAGCGCTGCCGGCCCCCGTTCCCGTACGCGGGCTCCCTCTCCGTGGATGTCTGCGCCGGAGACGTCGATGACGAGGGGGCGGGGTTCGTGTTCCATGTACTGGCTCCAGAGGGTTCGTCCGTAGCGACCGGCACGGTGATGGGAGGGAAACGCACAGGCAGAGCGACCAGAGCCCGGTGGAAGGGACCCTGTCGCCATTCCAACCGGCCTACCCCGACCGCCAGTTCGGTATCCGGGAGCCGGTCGAGGAGTTTCTCCACGGCAACGGCGGCGATCAGCCGGGCAGGGGACTTCGCCGGGCAGGTGTGCGCGCCGGCGCTCCACGCCAGGTGCGCGCGGTTGCCGCCGCGCCGGTCGCCCGCCAGGGCGGGGTCGGTGTTCGCGGCGGCCAGGCTGACCAGGATGGGCTCGCCCTCGCGCAGCAGGGTTCCGTCGAGCTCCAGGTCGTGGAGCGGGTAGTGGACGGCGTAGTTCGCCATCGGCGGGTCCGTCCACAGCACCTCGTCGAGCGCGTCCTCGACGGGCAGGCTGCCCCCCGCGAGATCGCCGCCGAACCGGTCGTCGGACAGCAGCAGCCGCAGACCGTTGCAGATGAGGTTCTGCTGGGGCTCGGTGCCCGCGCCCATGAGGACCACGAGCTGGTGCATCATCTCCTCGTCGGTGAGCCGCGCGGGATGGGCCATCAGCCAGGAGGTCACATCCGCCCCGGGCCGCTCCCGCTTGAGAGCCACCAGCTCGGCCACGCCCTCGGCGAGGACCGCGTTGGCCTTCTCGGAGTCGGCGTTGGCATCGAAGATTCCCGACATGCCCTCGACCAGCTTGTCCCCGGTCTCCGGCGGGCAGCCGAAGAGCTGGTTGAAGACGAGCAGCGGCAGGATCGCCCCGTACTCGCCGAGAAGATCGGCCCGCCCCTTGGGGCCGAACCGGTCGATGAGGGTGTCGGCGCCGTGCTCGACGTAACCGCGCAGCGCGTTCGGGTCCACGCGGCTCAGACTGTCGGTGATCGCACCGCGCAGCCGCGCGTGCTCGTCACCGTCGGTCCACAGGGCGTTCGGCCGGTACATCATCATCGGAACGACGGGGCTGTCCGCGGGGACCGTCCCGTCCGCGAGGCCCCGCCACCGGCGCGGGTCCTTGGAGAACCGCTCCGGGCTGCGCAGCACCTCGAGAGCGGTCTCGTAGCCGGTGACGAGGGACGCGTGGACGCCGGGGGCTATCTCCACCGGCGCGATGGAGCCGTACCTACGCAGCCGTGCGTAGACCGCGGCCGGATCGGCGGCGAACTCCGGCCCGTACAGGGACTCGGCCGTACGAAGGGCCGGGCCGGCCGGGCCTTCCCTGTGTCCGGCGTGTGCCGGACAGCCGGGTGGCGGTACCGCGTCCGAGCCGGGCTGGAGGGTGGTCATCGAAGCTCCTGGGAGGTACGGGTCTGGAGGTACGCGACAAGGGAGATCAGCGCCTCGGTGGAGGACGCGGTGCTGCGTGCGTCGCAGAGCACGAGGGGGGTTTCCGGGAGGAGGTCGAGTGCTTCGCGTATCTCCGCTTCGGGAAACACCGGTGCGTCGTCGAACTGGTTGACGGCGACCGCGTACGGCATGCCGTGCTCCTCCAGCAGGCCCATGATGTCGAAGGACTGGTCGAGCCGCCGGGTGTCCGCCAGCACCAGAGCTCCCAGCGCCCCGTTCAGCATGTCCTCCCAGAGCTTGGTGAAGCGCTTCTGGCCGGGAGCGCCGAACAGGTACAGCACCAGTCGCTCGCTGAGCGTGAGACGGCCGAAGTCCATGGCCACGGTGGTCGTCGTCTTGTCCGGGCTCCCGGCCAGGTCGTCGATCAGTTCACTGGCCTGCGTCATGGTCTCTTCGGTACGCAGCGGCCGGATCTCGGACAGGGTGCCGACGAACGTGGTCTTGCCGACCGCGAAGTGACCCACGACCAGAATTTTGACCGCGGTTCTGACCGTGTCCGGGACGTAGACCTGGTCAGAGCCGGGCGCGGAGTCCATCAAGCACCTCCTGGAGAAGCTGGTCGTCGGGGAGCTGAGCCCTGGGGACGGGGGGCCGGGCGGTGATGTGACCGCTGTCGATCAGATCGCTGAGCAGGACCTTGGTGACGCTGATCGCCAGTGCCAGGTGCCCTGCCACTTCGGCGACCGACAGCGCTCCTCCTCGGCAGAGCTCCATGACGCGGCGCTTCTCCGGACTCAGGCCACTGAGCGGCAGGCTGCCCACGGCCACCACGAGCGTCACCAGGTCGAGCGTGTTGCGGGTCGGGTGGGCGCGGCCGTCCGTCACGACATAGGGGCGCACCAGGCCCCGTTCGCGCCTGTGGGGTGGGCTCATGCCGGACGGCTGATGCCCGGCCGGGCAGGTACGGCGTCCTGCCGGGGCGGACTGGTCAGTTCCTTGCCCAGCCGGTCGACGAGCTTGTGCATGCCGTAGGTGACCGCCTCCATGTCCACGTTCTGGGTGGCGGAGACGGCCAGGTAGGCCCCGGCGCCGGCGGCTACCAGGAAGACGTACCCGTCGACGAATTCGACCAGTGTCTGCTGCCAGGGGGAGGACTCCTCGGCACAGAACTCGGCGGTGCTGCGGCTGATCGACTGGAGACCGGACAGTGCGGCGGCCTGCCGCTCCGCCTCGTCGCGCCCGATCCCCTGGGAGTGCGCCCGGAGCATGCCGTCCGCGGACAGCAGGATCGCATGGCGGGCTTCGGGACCCTGAGGACCTCGTCGAGCATCCAGCCCAGTTCGTTGGCCATGTGGTCGTTCATTCCTGCGTGTTCCCTTCGTCGTCTTGAGAGGCGGCACGCCCGAAGCGGGTGCCGCGGGCGAACGCACCCATGCGGAACGCGGTCTCGGCGGCCGGGCGGACCGGGGTGTGCCCGTCGCCGGACGGTGTGGCGGACGCCTGCTGTCCCACTGCCTGGTCCTGGGCGGACCGGCGCCGGCGCTTGGGGAGGCCGCCTGCCGTGGAGGTCCGAGGGGCATCTGCGGCTGCGGAAGGCAGTGCCTGCTCCGCGGGCGCCGGAGCCGCGGGCGCGGACTCCGCACGGCTCGGCAGGGCCTGCGGGGCATCGGAGGTGGAGCCGGACCGGGAGGCCGCGGCCGGGGTGATCGGGGCGGACGGTGTCACGGGGACCTGCTCTGCCTCCTGCGCGACCGCCGCCTTGGCGGTGCGTACGCGATTGAGGAGTGCGTGGGGGAGGAACACCACGGCGCGTACGCCCCCGTAGGGCGACCGGGTGTCGACCGAGACGGTGAACCCGTACCGGGCGGCCAGCACCCCAATGGCGGCGAAGCCGAACTGGGGCGGATCGCCGAGCCGGTTGATGTCGATGTCCTGGCGGCCCGTCAGGCGCCGGCCCGCTTCCTCGGTCTCGCGTGCGTCCATGCCGACTCCGGCATCGTCGATGACCACACAGACGCCGTTGTGCGCGGGCTGGATACTGACCTCGACCTTGGTGTTGGGCTGCGAGTGCCGCGCCGCGTTGTCCAGCAGTTCGGCGACCGCGAGCACCACTGGCTCGACCGCCCGGCTCACCACTTCCATGTCGACCCGCGAATGGATCTCGACGCGCCGGTAGTCCCGGATCCGGGACGTCGCGCCGCGTACGACGTCGATCAGCGGTGAGGCGACCCGCTGCCGGCCCGGCCACGACCCACAGAGTACGGCGATGGCCTGGGCCCTCCGGCCGAACTGTGAATTCGCATGGTCGATCTCCAGCAGGTCCTGGAGCACCTCCGGACTGTCGTGCCGGTCCTGCATGTCCGAGATCGACAGCTGCTGTTCGTTCGCCAGGGCCTGGAGCGCGCGCATCGCCGCCTTGAGCGTCGCTCTCGCCGACTGGTCGGCCCGGGACCGTGCCGTGTCGGCGACTCCGGTGAACAGTTCCTCGATCCGCTGCAGGCTCTGTCCGTACGCCGTCGGACCCAGTTGCGGGTCGAGCAGACCGGGCACGGGTACGGGCTGATGAGGAGCCTCCGCCAACACGGGAAGACGGACCTCGACCAGATGCCGGGCCTCCTCGTCACGAGCGCGCAGGTCGGCTTCCAGCGCCGTCAGGCGTCGGCGCAGGGAGGCGGTGAGCCGGCGTTGGCGTACCAGCAGGACCAAGCCCGCGAGCACGATGGCCGCGAGGCACCAGATCACCGCCTCCAGTATGTGTTGTGTCATCAGTTCCTCATGAACGGGGGGCGAGGCGAAGCAGGGCAGCAGTGCGAGGTGAGCGGGAGAAAGCACCCGGGGGTTCCACCGGACTCCGGCGGAGAGCAATCCGGAAATCGGCCCACTGATGGGGTGATGTCCGAACTCCCGTGTCCACCAGGGACGTTGGAATGGCTGATCATCCTAGGTATGGCAGGCGGCTTCAAGTTGCTGAGACAGGACGAGCCATATCGGCCGCTCGCTGCCGGGCTTTCCCAAGGAGGAGGGCCGGGGAGCACAGTGGGAAGACGCTTGGGAATACACGCAATGAGCCCTTTCCGGCCTGGTGGAACCCACGGAAGGTCGGTGTGCGCGGGCAGGGCGCGAAAAAGGCGAATTTCCTGATGGGCGCGTCGCCGGCCAAAAAGTATCCGGTCGCTCGACCCGTTTGCGTTGTGGGCACACATATGCCCGGTTCGAGGCCCCGGCCGGTGAGGTTCTTCGGAAGTGGCGGGGGAAGGGGACGGCCCCGCGACCTGGGGGCGGGTTCGCGGGGCCGTCTCGGGTCCGGACGGCGGGGGGAGCCGTCCGATCGGGGGACCACGGTGCTGGTGCCCCGTGAACGGGGAGTCATGCGTGGTGGCCGGCCCGGCGGTCGGAGAGTTCGCGGCGGGACCGGGCGGGCCGGCGGCCGTCGCCGTGTGGAGGGGGCCACAGGCCCAGAGGCGTCCGGTCCGCGCCCCGCCGGGGAAGTGTTCCGCGCACGGCCCGGTGCATCTTTCGATGTAGCCCGGATTCGTCCTTGCTCACGACGAGGGCCGGGCGAGAGGCCCCGACCATGGGGACATGACCGAAACTCTCCCCTTACCCGTCCCGACGCCCGACGTCGGCGGCGGTCGCCTCGCCCTGCTCGACGTACTGCGCGGAGCCGCGGTCCTGGGCACGCTGATGACCAACGTGTGGATCTTCACGGCTCCCGGCGCCGAGTGGGGAATCCTGCAGAGCGGGACCGGCGGAAGCGGCCGGGGAACCATACCGGCAGTCGTCGAGAGGCTGTTCCGCGTCGCGGCGGACGGGAAGTTCCTGTCGATGCTGACGATGCTGTTCGGAGTGGGACTGGCGATCCAGTTCGACTCCGCGGCACGGCGCGGCCTGCCCTGGCCGGGCCGCTACCGCCGGCGGGCGCTGTTCCTGTTCGCCGAGGGGACTCTGCACTTCGTTCTCGTCTTCGCGTGGGACGTACTCATGGGGTACGCGGTCACCGCCCTGCTCGTGGCATGGCTGCTGACCCGGTCGGAGCGGGCGCGGCTACGGGCCATGTGGTGGGCGGCCGGACTGCACCTGGCCGTCATGGGCCTGCTCACGGCCGCGCTGGTGTCGGCCGGCGCCGGCCAGGAGAGCGGGGGCGGTGTCTCGCGTGAGGTCGTGGACCTGTACGCGCACGGTGGTTACCTGGACCAGGTGTCCTTCCGGTTGGAGAACGCAGTCGTGCTGCGGCTGGAGCCGGTCCTTTCCTTCGGGCTGCTGGTCTTTCTCTTCCTGCTCGGGGTGCGGCTGCTGCGGGCAGGCGCGTTCGGCGCGGACGAAACGGGGCGACGGCTCCGCACCCGCATGCTCCGCTGGGGGCTGGGGCTGGGAATCCCTCTCACCGCGGCCTTCGCGATGGCGGGCCAGGACTGGTTCCTGCTGGGCCGCTACTGCGCCGCGCCGCTGGTCGCGGTCGGCTACATCGGGCTGATCGGTGCGGTGGTGGACCGGGTGCGGCGTGCCGGCCCGCTGACCACCGGCCTCACCTCGGTCGGCCGGACGGCCCTGTCCGGCTATGTGCTGCAGAACGTGCTGTGCGGTGTGGTTTCGTACGGCTTCGGACTGGGCCTCGCGACCCGGTTCACCGGTGCGGCCCACCCGTGGTGGGTGGTGGGGCTGTGGGCCGCGGTGTGTGTGGTGCTGATGGTGGGCGCCACACTGTGGCTACGGCGCTTCCCGTACGGCCCTGTGGAGTCGGTGCAGCGGTGGGTCCTGCGACGCTGAACGTGGTCCGCTCTCGGTGCGGGAGCTCGTAACCCGGACTCCGCGCTCCCGCCTGCGGGCTTCCGTCTGGATGGTTGGGATCACTGGCGGGCCGCCAGGAGACGACCGCCGTGCGGAGGCGTTTCAGTACGGCCTGCTCGTCGGGGAAGTGGCCGCCCGGGGACTTCACAGCAGCCCACCCCGCAGGAGGCGGGCCAGAACCGCAACCGGTGCGCAGAGCCACGCGTGCTTCGACCGGTGTGCGCAGACCGACCAGGTCCCCGTGCTCTCCCGCCGCCGACGGCGGGAGAGCTGTTCCCAGGAGTACCGCGCCGTCCGGCGGTGTGGCAGGGGAGTGACAGCGTCCGTTTGGGCGCACAGGTTCCCGTTCCCTGGGCCGGCTCGGCCGAACCCCCTCTTCGGTGCCCCGGCGCAGGGTGATCGCATGGTGGACGCCTCTGAGCCCGCGTCCGTCCAGGCGGCCTTGGTCAGGACGGTGCTTGTCGGCCACCGCCACGAGCATCGTGCTCCGGCCTGCCGAAGATCCGGCGAGCCGGCCGCGCACGGACGGGCGGGGCGTCCGGCAAGCCCGTGGCGCCCTGTTTTCCTTCTGCCGGCCTATGCCGATTCGCCTGTCCGGGCTTGGTGGCTTCTCATCGGAAGCGGGGGTGAGTGGGCCCCCGGCTGGTTGCGATCGCTGGAGGGCGACCAATGTACGAGATGCACGCGGAGCCGACACCGGGCCAGGACGGACTGGTCTGGCATGTGATCAGCAAGGAGACGAGGACCAGCGCCCTGTGCGGACGCCTTCTGGCGCCGTCGGCCCCGGCTGCCCCGCCCAAGGGAGAAGCAGCCGAGGAACGTTACTGCTCCTCCTGCATGACCGCCGTCGGTTCGGTTGTCGAACGCAACCTGCGGCGGCCGACCGCCACCTGATCCGCACCGCTCGTCCGGCACGAGGGAACGCCGTGACCGACGTGGCCCGAAGGCGGCCCGGTCAGGTCGTGGTCCGGGCCCGGTCGGCCGGGTACCGCTGCGGTGACTGCCGGGTGCGGTGGCGTGGAGTGGTCTGACGGGGCGGCCGGGTGAGGGTGATCTGCCGGACCAGCTGCTGGAAGCAGGCCAAAGCGGCCAGCGAGGGAAGCGCCGCGGCTGCCGTGTCGACCGGCGTTCGGGGTGCCTGGGCTACGCACAGGAGCATCGAGACGGTGGAGAACAGCAGCACAACGGCCCAGGAGTGGACGGCCCGGCGCCGGTGCAGGGCGGCGCGCAGGATCGACAACGAGGCGGCCATCCACGGCCCGTACACCAGCAGGGGCCACCACCTGACCGTCCCGCCGGACGCGCGGTACTGGGCGAGGCGGCGCAGGGGGTCGTAGGCGACCATGCCGCCGAAGACACACACCATGGACACCACGACGGCGGCGAGCGCGGCGAGGAAGAAACTCGTCGTCTGCAGCTTCCCCGCCGCGCGCTTCTCCCGGGAGGGAGCGCGGCGGCGCCGGGAGGGAGCTGGGCGCAGGGGCGGCAGCTCGGCCGTGATCTCGGCCAGGCCCGCGAGAGGGGCACCGGCACCCTCGGCGGCCGGGGGCTCATCGACGGCCGGCAGGTCACCGATCTCCGCGGACGGCGGCCCGGCGGCCCTTTGGGTACGGACGGCTTCGTGCAGGAGGCGGGCAAGTTCCTCCGCCGGATCCCAGCACACGTCCAGCTGGTCGGCCAGGGGCGCGGGACGGCCCCAGACCCCGGCCTGCGGCTGACCGTCGGTCGGGTGGGACCAGCCGCCGGGGGAATGGGAGGGGGAGGGCGGACCGACGCGGCTGTGGCGGCCGCGGGACTCACCCATGAACAGGCTGCGGGGTCGCGGTCGGCCCCCAGAGGGCATGACCGGCAACCGGGGGAAACCCCCGGTCTCCTGCCCGGACGGCAGGTGTGGTGTTCTGTGCACCCCTCAGGCGCACACCTGGGGCAAGGAGCGGACTCGCTTTCGTCATACCCGGCCCAACGCTGCGCGGATTGGACAGGATGTGCGGCAAACGGGTGGCCGCCTTGTCGCATATGGAGTAATTCAGCCTGGTGTTTTATCGGTTCTGCAGGCGCTGAGGTATACGGGCGCCTCCTGGTGCGGGCGGCGGGGGAAGATCACGCGCGCCGATGTTCGGTGTCTGCTCGCGGCGACCGGCGCGCTTCCCCGGCACCGGGACGGAGGGCTCAGCCGTGTTCGCCGGGAGCGTCGTGGTGGTGGGCCGCGGCCGGTGCGGGAGGATCGCTTTCCGGTGCCGTCTGCCCGGATGGCCGGCCTGTCGGCCGGGGTCCGGTCAGGGCCGCTCCGAACTCGCGGTGGCGCCGCAGTTCGATGGCGTCGACGTGTCGCGTCCGGCCGGCCGACGACGGGACGACCGACCACAGCACGGTGCATGCCAAAGCGGAGGCAATAGTGATCCACAGCACGGTGTCCGCCATGAGAATCCCTGTTCCGCCACCAACCCGTGGCGGCAAACGAGTCGGGCTTCCGTGAAGTGGTCGCCCATCAAGCGCGCGATAGCATCCGCATAACGCATCGACACATGCCAGGTTACGTAAGCTGCGCCGACTGAACCCTCAGGGCCGGCAAAAGACATAAAAGGAAAACCGGTGAAACCCTCCTGCCGCGTACACCGGCCCTCGCCTGCGGCCGGTACGCCCCGCTCGGCGACTTCCTTGTCGGCAGAGGCTGAAGAGGAACCGAACGCCGCACGCAGGAGATCTCTTTCCGGCAAGGCAACGTACTGCGGTGCGTAGTCATGCCCCACCGTCTCTCGTACTGATTCCGTGACAGTGCCCCGTGCCGCCGTTCCCCTGCCGCTGTCGGCACGTTTTCAGACAATGAATCAAGATGACGCCACGGACCCCGTCGAGTCAGTCAACAACTGGCCAGGACACACCCGCCATCCCGAAACGCCGGTGAACAAAAAGGGCAGGGTGGCGATTGCCCTGAAGTATCTGCAGCTCCTGCTGCTGACCCTCGCTGTCCTTGCCGTTGTCCTGAGCTTCGCCGCGGTGCTGGCCGGCCTCGCCCGGCCCTGACGACAGGGCGCCGTCGCATCCGCCCGGCCCCGGAGCGCCGGGGCCGGGCGGGCCGAACTCCGCCGGGACCGGCTTCCGACGGGCCGGTGCCCCGAGTCGGAAGTTCTCCGGCCGGTCGGTAACCGTCGGCCTCGGGCCTCGGGCGTTTTGAGACCGGGCGAAGCGGGAGCCGGGCGGATTTCGATCCGGCCGGATGCTCACGGGGATTCCCAAGGAATCTCAGACGCGGGGCCCTGTCCCCGCTTCACCAGGGGCACGCCCGGATCATCAGCTGGGAACGGGCCGGCCGGCCCGGGCTTCGCTGTCCGTGGGGGCGGGGGCGGTAGCGGGATCGTCCGGGCAGTGGGCGGCGTGGTCCTTCCACGCGTCGAAGCCGGCTGCGGGTTCGTGGAGGCGGATTTCGCCGCACAGGGCGCACCGATGGGCTCGGGCTGTCGGCGGCAGGCAGTGAAACTCGCGGGCATCGGCGGACAGTGCGTAGGGCTCGATCATGTGCTGCCGTGTTCCCCCGTCGGCGATTTCGAAGTTCGCCGCTCTGTCCTCCGTTCGGGTGATGGCGCTCGCAGCGTGCTGACATGTGAGCCGAGGCGGGGCCCGAACGGATCGCGGGTCCGGTGGGGCGGAGCACGGCGGCACCGGATTCACCCACCGGGTGGCGCCGTTGACCGGACCCAGGGTTTCCGACTGGAAGCGGAACGACCGGTGCGTACCAGGGCACGCGCCACGCCCTGCGCCAGGCTGCCGGGCGCCGGCCCCTTTCCGTGCTCGGTCGCGGACAGCATGACTGCCGGCTGCGCGTTCGCCGGCCGACCCGTCCCGGCTGCCGACGGTCGCCCCTGGGCGGGTGGGCGTTCCCCGCGGGGTGCATGCCGTACCGGTGCGATCGGGAACAGGTGTGTTCTGCTGATGAGGGGCGGGGCGTGGTGCGGAGGAGGACGGGATGGACTGGCAGGCGTTCGCGCAGCAGATGGCCTTCATGGCCCGGGACCTGCTGGCGCAGGAAAGCGTGGATGCCACGCTGGAGCGGATCACCAGCGGCGCGGTGGAACTTGTGGAGGGCTGCGAGGCGGCCGGCATCCTCCTGGTCCACGGCGACCGGGTGCAGTCCCTGGCGCCGACCGAGCAGATGGTCATCGACAGCGACCGGTTGCAGGAGCGTCTGAGGCAGGGCCCGTGCTTCGACGTGGCCCGCCGCGCCGGGCACGAGCGGATCATGCGCGTTCACGACTTCACCCAGCATGCCGACCGCTGGCCCGACTATGTGCCCCGGGCCCGGGGGCTGGGACTGGGCAGCATGATGGGTTTCCTGCTCTACACCGATGAGGAAGAGCTGGGCGCGCTGGACCTCTACTCCCGCAAGCCCGGCGCCTTCACCGAGGCCAGCGAGGCCGCCGGATGGCTGCTGTCCTCCCACGCTGCGGTCGCCTTCTCCAGCGCCCGGGCCGAAGCCCAGATGCGCGAGGCACTCACCACCCGGCACGTCATCGGCGAAGCCATGGGCATCCTGATGGGGCGCCACGGCCTGGAGGAGGAGCAGGCTTTCGACGTTCTGCGCAAGTACTCCCAGGAAACGAACACCAAGCTGCGCGAGGTCGCCCGCCGGGTCTGTGAGACCGGCCGGCTCGCCGACTGATCCCGGTGCCGGCAGCACGGTTTTCCCGGTTCGTCTCTTTGTCCGCTTGTCCCTTGTCTGCGGGGTGTGGTTCTGGCTCTGGCGCACACATTCCGTGAAAGAACTCGCCGGTGCTGTATCGACAGGGAGAACGAGATGCGCGACCAGTACCGACCAGCGGTCGCACGAGCCCGATGGAGCCGCGTTCAGGACCGCTCACGCACGGCGTGCCCGCGTCCACCCGGGCGCGGAGGTGAGCAGGACGACGCCGGACTTGAGGGAGGTGGCACCGTGGCGAACCCTTCATGGGTCTCGCGCCCCGGCGGAAGGGCGACCGCGGCGAGCAGCAGATCGCGGGCATGTGCGGAGCACTCCTGTGTCCCAGTACGATTCGCTCCACTTTTCCGGCGGGCCGATGGCGCCGCCCCGCGTCGGATATCGCCGTCAACCCCGGGCGAGCCCGCGTTGTCAGTGGTGGCTGGGAGGCTGGGACGCATGGACAGGGACGAGGAACTGCTGCGCGGCCGGGTCTACGGCCAGGACCACGACAACCCCCATCCGGGCCCGCGGCCGGGACAGGAATACGTCGAACTGGTCGGCGGGCCGCTGGACGGCCTGCTGCTGGACGTCACGGGCTGGACGGCTGACGAGACAGCCGCCGGCGTCGTCCTCCAGACAGAGCTCGGCCGGTTCGGCGCCGGCGGCCGGACGGTGTACGACCCGCGCCCCGGCGACCCGCGCCGCTTCGACTGGTCCGGCGACACTCCCTGAGCCGCTGCCCGGAACGCGGTCCGGTCGTCGCGGGCCGCGACCTCCACCACCAGATCCGGCTCTGCCACATGTGCTCCGTCGACCGGCCCCGTGCACGGTCCTGCGCGCAGGCGCCCGCAGAAGCTCTGCCGGCCACCCGTCGGTAGGACGATCCGGCCCGCGGAGGCGACAGCGGCGGGATCACCGAAGAGATCACGATCTGCCCGTGGCTGACGTACTCGGACAGAGGCGAGTGCTTGCCCTCTGGCCGGTGAGGGGGGGGCGAGCCGGAGCGCTTGGGCCATGCGCCAGAAACTACTGAGACTTGCTCTCCAGCTGTTGCCGGTCCTCGTGCTGGCCGTGGTGACGTCAGCGGCGTGGGCTTCCTGGCTCGGCTGGGACCAGCATCGCGACGTACAGCCTGACGGGACGTCGACCGGCCCGTACGAGGCGTGGCAGGTGATCGGGCTGGTGCTGACTCTGCCGGCACCGCTGTACTGGGCGGCGTCCCGGCGCTACGTCGCAGCCGCTGTGCTCGGCACCACGGCCGGCCTGACCGTTGCCGCCTCTTACGACTGGCCGGACGACGGCAGCGGCCTTTTCGCGGTCGGCGTGGTGATGGTCGCGGTGGGGAGCCTCGTCGTGACCGCCGCCGTTCCCGCCGTGGTCGCCGCTGTGACACGAAACGGACGACGGCGCGACGCGGGACAGAGCGGAGATTGACGGTACGGGGCGCCGCTCCGGCGGTCGCCGTCAGGTGCCGGCGGCCGGTTCGGTGGGTGAGTACAGCGCCGCGATCCCCAGGGGGATGTACGGGGGCCGCGACCGATGCCGGTGAGCGCAGGCTTCTCCTGCCTTCCCCGTGCGCAAATCTATGGTGGTGGCAGTAGACATTCGATGGTGGTGTGGTTATGGTTTCTCTCGTAGTCGAGATCGAGCAGGGCCTGGCAGAGATGAACTGCCGGGCAGTGGTACGCAGTTCGCAGGACGGTTCGGTGGTGGAGTTCCGAAGCCAGGATTTTCGCAGGACGGCGACGGGACTGACGGCCGGACCGGGGGGCCCGCAGTGATCAGGGGCCGCCACGAGTGGTAACGCAGTAAGCAGTACCGGCATGAAATGCAGTTGATTCCCAGAGGGAAGAACGGAGGAGTCGAGCGCCATCAGGATCGCCCGGGCGACAGCACGACCCGGGTGCCGCAAGACCTCGGACAGGCAGGTGGTCTCCGGTCACGCACCGCGATCCCCGCACCCCCGCCCACCAGCTTCTCGGGCAGGCATGCGGACACAGAAGGCCGGCGCAGCGCTAGGGCCGGCAGATGGTGTTGAAATTCCTTCGGGGCCTTGGTGCCGTACGGCACCAAGGCCCCTCCACTCGTTTTTGCTCCCTGCACTCACCAGCGAGGTGAAATGACAGCAGACAACTCCTTCGACCGTCTCGACGACGACGACTACCCCGCCTACACCATGGGCCGCGCCGCCGAAATGATCGGCACCACCCCCGGCTTCCTCCGCGCCGTCGGCGAAGCCCGTCTGATCACACCCCTGCGCTCCGAGGGCGGCCACCGCCGCTACTCCCGCTACCAGCTCCGTGTCGCCGCCCGGGCCCGTGAACTCGTTGACCGGGGCACCCCCATCGACGCCGCCTGCCGCATCGTCATCCTCGAGGACCAACTCGAGGAAGCCCAGCGCATCAACGCCGAATACCGCCGGGCTGCCAACTCGTCACATCCTCCCGCCGCAGCCTGACGGCGTCGGAACGCCTGCCGGGGATCGGCCGGGTCTCCTCGCGCCCCGTGCCGGAGGAGATCCGCTTCCCTCCGGACTGCCTGGTCTGCCTGGTCCACTTCCAGAGCCCGCAGCGGAGGGGTTCCGGCGCTTGCCGGAGCCCCTCCATTCAGGATCGGTTCTCCTGTGGCCTCGACCGGTGCTCCGCCGTTCATGGCGGAGGCGGAGGCCGTCTCGGAACCGCCCTGATCCGGACCTAAGTGCGGCCATTCATGGGCCGGTGTACGGTTCACCGCTTCCCGGGTCAGCCGCGCTCCCCTGTCGGCGCGAGGTCAGACGGTCACGACGATCTTCCCGTGCACATGCCCGGACTGGCTCAACGCGAAGGCGTCCGCCAGCTCCTCCAGGGGGAAGGTCCGTGCCACCGGCACGGTCAGCTTCCCCGCGTCGGCGAGAGACCCCAGCTCGGCCAGGTCGGCGCCGTTCGGCCGTACCCACATCCACTGCCCGCCGGCGTCGATGACGGAGTTGTCCGCGATCGACGCGTGCCGGCCGCCTTCGCGCAGGACGGCCAGCGTCGTGTCCAGGACCCCGCCGACGAAGTCCGCGACGACGTCGACTCCGTCCGGCGCGAGCGCCCGGACGCGCTCGACGGTTCCCTCGCCGTACGCCGCGGGCTCCGCGCCGAGTTCACGGAGCCGGTCGTGATTGGCGGGGGAGGCGGTACCGATGACCCGGGCGCCGAGGGCACGTGCGATCTGCACCCCGAGGGACCCCACTCCGCCGGCGGCGCCATGGATGAGTACGGTGTCACCCGGACCGGTGCCCAGGCGCGTCAGCACCTGGTACGCCGTGAGACCGGCCAGCGGCAGACCCGCGGCCTGTTCCCAGGTCAGTGACGCGGGCCGGCGGGCGAGGGCCCGCACGGGGACGGTGACGAACTCGGCGAAGGTGCCACCGTGCACGTAGTCCTTGCGCGCGTAGGCGACAACCTCGTCGCCCACCGCGAACTCGGGCGCGTCGATACCCACTTGCTCGACCACTCCGGCGACGTCCCAGCCGGGGACCACGGGGAAGACCGTGTCCATCAGGTCCTTCAGGCCCCCGGCCATGATCTTCCAGTCGACCGGGTTGACCGCCGCGCACCGCACGCGCACGCGGATCTCGCCGGGCGCGACCTTGGGGCGCGGTTGCCGTGTCTCCGCGAGGACTTCCGGACCGCCGAAGGCCGAGTACGTCATCGCCCTCATGTCACTGCCGCTGTCGGGGGTGCCGGCGCCGTCGTGTCCCATGGCATGCCTTTCCTCAGTGGTTTCCGGGTCTCGCCCGGTTGATCGCTGTTCATGGGTTGCCGGGGAGAGCGATGGTGAAACGGGGGCAGGGGAAAGAAAGACCTGCGACCGGGACACAGCACTGCTGAGCCCTCTGGGATCTGCCATGACACCCCGGGGCCGCCGCGCACGAGCAGTTCCGCTCGTAGTACACCCGGGGCGCGGCAAGGTACTTCTTGAACGGGGTGTCGGCCGCGTCCCAGGCCGTGGCCGGCCGCTCCGCATGCTTGCCCGGCCAGCTGCCCGGTCCCGGGCGCGCGGTGCCGCTCCGCGATGGACTGCTCCGGCGGGCGTGTGCCTCCGGCCGGGTGTCAGAGGTCGCTGGGGGAGGGGGCCAGAGGGCCGCACACCCCTTGGTGGTGGGGTCGCGGCGGACGGTCTTCTTGTCCGTGTCGACGCCCTGCTCCATGGCGGGGACGGTGGTGGAGGCCTTGACGCTCCGGGAGTCGATGACATGCGCACTCCGTCTCTCCTCCCGGCCCTCCTGCCGGCCGGTCCTTTCGCCATCCCATGCGCCAACTCCCGTCAGGAGAATGCTCCTTCGGCTCCGGGAGCGGGCCAGGACCCACCACGACACCGAGGATCACAGGAGTGCAGAATGATCTATATGCCGATAACGAACACGCCGAAGACAGCAACGGTCGACGACGCTCCGTCGATCAGTCGCGCCTTGGCCCGTGCCTTCGACGGCGACCCGATGATGCGCTGGTTCTTCCCCGGTGATGCCTCTCGTGAGGCAGGACTGGGCCGTTGCTTCACCACGATCTTCACCCGGCAGTACGTCCACCACGGGGTGTGTGAGTACACCGAGGCGGCGGCCGCCTTCTGGGTACCGCCGGAGGCCCAGGCCAAGGCCGTTCCCGGCCCGGTGACCATCCAGGAGCTCCGGAACATCCTCGGCGACCGGGCTCCACTGTTGAGGGGCGCTGCCGAGATGGCCGCCGAGCACGCGCCCCAGGAACCGCACTGGTACCTCGCGGTGATCGGGGCCGACCCGGCCGGGCAGGGCCGGGGACACGGGGCCGCTCTGCTGCGCTCGGGGCTGGCCAAGGCCGACGCGGCGGGTCTGCCCGCCTGTCTGGAGTCCTCCAAGCCGTCCAACCCGTGGGTTTTCCCTGAAGCTGCGGATCTCCTCCAGCCGGTCCAGCAGCTCGTCCTCACGCCGGTCGAACGTCTCCTCGTCGATCTGGCCGGACTCCAACGCCTTTTCCAGCTCGGCGAGTTTCCTCATTACGGGGCCGGGGTCGTAGTACTGGTCCTCGGCGGTCCGTACCACCTGCTGCACCACCCACCCGACGCCCCGCACAGGGGCGAGCGGAAGGGTGAGGAGCTGGGTGGACAAACCCATGACCGCACCTCCGGAGCGATTGAGGTGTCCAGACGAAGCTGTACGGCGGAAGCGGCCCGTGGAGGCGGAAGGCGAAGTCCTCACCGCGCCGGTCGGCGAGGTCCTTCTCCGTGGTCATGAACTCGTTCCGCCGGGACTGCTCCACCAGGAACGAGGCGCTGACGAAGTCGTCGCCCGTCGGGTCCGAGGCGCGTATGTCGCGGGCCCGCGGCCGCAGCGCTTCCACGGTCTCCGCCGCGAGGGACCCGTGCCGCCGCTGGACTTCCGCGGCGACCAGCTCTTTGAGCGCGATGCGCAGGTCCTGGCCACCGCGGTCGCTGCGGATCTCCTCGTTGAGCCTGCGCGCCTCTTCGGACTGGAGCAGGATGTCGCGGAGCAGCGCTTCCCCCGCGCACGACGCCTTCAGGTGGAACTCCACACAGCCGTCGAGCGCCGCCAGCCGCTCGCGGTACTCATCGTCTCTCGTCCAGCACTTGCCGCACCGCCCCGTCGTCGGGCGCCAGCGCCCCGAAACGCAGCGGCAGCACGCTGCCGTCGGCCGTCAGCTCCAGCACCGACTGGTGCGCCAGTACGTCGCGCCGCTTGGCCTTGAGCCCTTCGGGCACGTCGCTGACCACGGCGACCAGTGACCGGCCGTCGACCGCGCGCAGCCGCTCCGGCGGGTCTCCCGCACCGTTGACGCCGTCCAGGCGCCGAGGGTGGGCCGCGGCTGTGATCGCGTAGACATCGACCGCCATGGCTCACTCTTCCCGGTGCCGGGAAGGGCGGCGTGACGGCCGGGACCTCTCCCGCTCCTCTGCCGGCTCGGGCTCTTCCTCGGGGCCCTGGTGGAGCGAGTCCGTGAACGCCTCCACCGCGCCCGTGAGAGCGCCCTTGTCCTTGTCCTTGGCTCCGCCCTGTATGACCTCGCCGACGACGTCGGTCAACTGGCTCGGCGCCTTGCGGCCCGCCTCGAGGCCGAGCCGGTTGCAGGCTTCGGCGAACCGCAGGTAGGTGTCGACGCTGGCCACCACGACACGGGCGTCGATTTTCAGGATCTCGATACCGGCCAGCGAGAGGCGGACGAATACGTCGATGACCAGTCCGCGGTCCAGGATCAGTTCCAGGACGCCGTACAGCGAGCCCGAGCCGCCACCGCCCTGGGCTACGCCGCCTCCGCCACTTCGCGGCACCACGGTCATGGCGCCTCCCTTCGTGGGCGACACCGCAGGCGCGTCGCCCCGGTCCGGCTGCTGTCTCCACGGTGTCCAGCTGTCAGTGGCGGCGCAGATCCCGGCCGAGCCGGGGCACGCCCTCAGGAGCGCCGGTCGATCTGGCCGCGTGTGTACCGGCGGATCCGCTCGTACGCCATGAACTCGCCTTCGGCGTCGAGCTTCGCCCGGTAACTGGCCATGACGCTCGTCGTCTCGGGGATGCGCTCCAGCTCCAGCACTTCCACCTCGGCCTCCCACCCGCCATCGGTGGGCCGTACCGCGGAGACGGACTCCGGCGTCTTTCCCGGCAAGTCCCTCAGCTGCTGCGTCGCCGAACGCATGGCTCGGGGCGCCGAAAGCCGCTGCGGACGCCCGTCCCGCTCACGCTGTTCGTGCCGGTCACGCTGCCGGCGCTTGGGAGGCCGTGCTTCGTCGCTGTCTCGATCCGAGGCCATGCTCTACCCAAAAGGCTTGAGGAGGTGCATAAACGTTAAATTTGCTCCTATCGGACGCGTGGTCTGTCGGGCGCGTGGTCGGAGCTGCCCTATGGGAAGCCGTGGCGTTGTTTCCCGCTTCGCCGCCGGGAGTTCAGGCGCCCGGACGGTATCGCCCCCGGCCCGGACGGTGGCTTCTGGCTGGCGGCTTCCGGCCGGCGGGCCGGGGAACCGGCGCCGCCCGTCGTTTCCCACCTCCCTGTTGAATGCCTCCGGCGGAGGCCTCCGGTGAACGCCTCCGGAATCGGCCGGCTCAGAGGTCTTTTCCCATCGGTTCGCTCGGGATGCGGACGATCCGGTCCTGCGCTGTGCCTCTTTTTGCCGAACCGGCAACTATGTTTGACGTGCTTCTTTCCGTTCGGCCACCCTGGGCCCAGGTGCCCGCCGGCGCCGCGCAGTCGTCCCGAAGGAGCCCCGATGTCGACACCGCAGCCCAATGCCCCGGCGCAGTTCTGGGAAGAGCGCTACCGCACCAGCGAACGGGTCTGGAGCGGTGACCCGAACCCACTGCTCGTGCGTGAGGCCGACGCCCTGGAGTCGGGCGATGCTCTGGATCTGGGCTGTGGTGAAGGCGGTGACGCCCTGTGGCTGGCCTCGCGCGGATGGCGGGTGACCGGCGTGGACATCTCCGCCACAGCGCTGGAGCGGGCGGCGACCCGTGCCGCGGAGGCCGGTCTCGCCGAGCAGGTGGCGTTCGAACAGCACGAACTCGGAGTGACCTTCCCCGAGGGAAGCTTCGATCTGGTCAGCGCCCAGTTCCTTCAGTCGCCTGTCGCGCTGGACCAGGACGGCGTGCTCAAACGTGCTGCCGAAGCGGTCGCGCCGGGTGGCACCCTCCTGGTCGTCATGCACGCCGGATGGCCGTCCTGGATGGAAGAACACGAGCACCCGTTCGATGTCGTCTTCCCCACGCTCCAGGGCCTGCTCGCGATGCTTGCTCTGCCGCGCGCCTGGCGGGTGGAGACTCTGGAGGCCGTGGAACGGCCCTCGTCCTCGCCCGACGGCAAGCCCGGCACGCGGGCGGACAACGTGTGGCGACTGACCCGTACCGCCTGAGCCGCCACGTCACGCAACGAGGCCCCGCCTCCTCGTTGCCCGCACTCGCGCGGGCGACGACACCATCAACTCGGTACGGGTGCCTTCTGACCGGAAGGTCACCCTGTACGCCGATGCCGGCCCCCAGGGCCGCAGTCGGCCTCCTGCCGCCGGTCCCCTGCGGGGGAGGCGGCCCCGGCGTCCGGCCCTGCTCGATCGGGGTGGGGAAGAGCTGATCCGCGGCGAAGCGCCGCGGTCCGCCCTGGCCGGGGCTGATCGCGGCCGCGGCTGATCGCGTGCCGTACCTGCCTTCCGGTGGCTCGCCGGCGCGGTGGAATCCACCGAATGCCGCTCGATGAGTCGCCTGGTCCTTTCGGTGCGGTCCCGCCCTCTCGGTGCCGGCGGGGCGCCGCCACGACAGAATGGCCGTATTGTCCATTTATGCGCGGTGTTGGGTATGGCTGGTGTGGTGCGGCCCTGCCGGAGTCGGCGGACCGTAGCCGCCGATACCGCCGTCAGGCTCACCGCCAGGCGGCCCGGTGGGCGCGGCGCCGCCCGCAGGTCGCGGCCGACGCACGCCGGCAGATGGTGCCGGCCGGCACGGCCTCCCTGCTGACACGGGTCGAGGCGAGCAACTGATGGACGCCGCAATGGCCGATGTGGTGCGCGGGAGCCGCGCCTTCGGGGGGCTGCTGTACGTGCTGCCGCCGGACGGGAACGCTCTGTGGCTGGTCCTGGTGACCGGGGTCCCGCATGAGATCACCGCTCTGTGGCGGCGGGTGGCGCTGACCGACCCGGTGCCGGTGGCGGACGCCGTCCGCGAGCGGCGCCCGGTATGGATCAGCGGGCAGGAGGAGATGGCGCGCCGCTACCCGCGTCCGGCGCTTGCGCTGCCCTACGACTTCGCGCTGGCGGCCGCCCCGGTCACCAGCGGCGCAACGGTCCGGGGCGGGCTGGTGCTCCTGTGGCCGGGTACCCACCCACCGCAGCTCAGCCCTGAAGAGCACGCCGTCGTCGAGGCAGGCTGCCGCCGCCTGGGCAGGCTCCTGCAACAGGCCGCCGACCGCGGTGATCCGCTGCTGCCCGCCGGCCGGCCGCGGACCCTGCCCCCACCGGCCGGGCGCACGCCCTCACCCGCCGAGGCGACAGCGATAGCGGCGTTCCTCGACCGCCTGCCGGAAGGGTCCTGCGGCCTGGACCTGCACGGCCGCATCACCTTCATCACCCCGTCGGCGGCCGAACTCGTCGGCGCCGACCAGGCCGGCCTGCTCGGCGCCCTGCCCTGGGAGGCACTGCCGTGGATGGACGTCCCCCACGTCGAGGACCGCTACCGGGCCGCACTGGTCAGCCGCCGACCCCAGTCCTTCACGGTCCTGCGCCCGCCGGACACGTGGCTGTCCTTCGACCTCTACCCCGACTCCTCCGGCATCAGCGTCCGCATCACTCCCAGCACCCCGTCCGAGGGCGCTCATGTCCCGAAGCCGGTGACCGCCGCCGGCCCCGGCCGCGCCACCGTGCTCTATCACCTGATGCATCTGGCGTCCACGCTCACCGAAGCCGTCGGAGTCAAGGACGTGGTCGAGCAGACCGCCGACCAGCTCCTGCCGGCCCTCGGTGCCAAGGCCATGGCGCTGATGGCCGCCGAGGACGGCCGGCTGAAGATCCTCGGACACCGCGGTTACAGCGCCGCACTCATGCGCCGCTTCGACGCCGTCCCCTTGAACTCGGACACCCCCGGCGCCAGGGTCCTGTCCACGGGCGACCCGAGCTTCTTCGCCACCTTCGCCGACTTCCAGGACACCTACCCTGCCGCCGTACGCCAGGACCAGATGGCCGCATGGGCGTTCCTGCCCCTGATCGCCTCCGGCCGTCCCATCGGCTGCCTCGTACTCGCCTACGACCGGCCCCACGTCTTCCCGCCCAGCGAACGCGCCGTACTCACCTCACTGGCCGGTCTCGTCGGCCAGGCCCTGGACCGCGCCCGTCTCTACGACACGAAACAACACTTCGCCCACCGACTGCAGGCCAGCCTCCTGCCCCACAGCCTCCCCGATCTCCCCAGCCTGAAGGTCGCCGCCCGCTACCTTCCGGCCGCCCGGGGACTGGGCGTCGGCGGCGACTTCTACGACCTCATCCGCCTCGACGAACAGACCGCGGCCGCCACCATCGGCGACGTACAAGGCCACAACGTCGACGCCGCCGCACTCATGGGACAGGTCCGTACCGCCGTCCATGCCCATGCCACCGGGGGAGCGTCCCCGGACCACGTCCTGGCCGCCACCAACCGCCTGCTCACCGACCTCGACCCCGGCCTGTTCACCAGCTGCCTCTACGCCCACCTCGACCTGGCCCAGCACCGCGCCCGTCTCGCCACCGCCGGCCACCCACCGCCCCTGCTGCGCCACACGGACGGGCACACCGAGCTCCTCCACGTCCCACCCGGCCTCCTCCTCGGCATCGACCCGGATGCCGACTACCCCACACTGGACTTTCCCCTGCCGCCCGGCTGCGTCCTCGCCCTCTACACCGACGGGCTCATCGAAGCACCCGGAGTCGACCTCGACGACGCCACCGCAGCCCTCGCCGGACTCCTCGAACACGCGGACCCGGACGACCTCGACGCCATGGCCGACACCCTCATCCGGCACGCCCCCACTCCCGCCGACGACATCGCCCTGCTCCTCATCAGTCCCCAGCCGGCTCCGTCTTCGCCGGCACGACCGACGGGGACATGATCACCGACAGCTCCGCCCGACTGCTTCGACGCCATCGCGCGCCGACCGGCCCCAAAGGAGTGGCAACGCCTCACAGCGGCCCCGTGCAACGCGGCACGGGCCCGCTCTCGCGCCGTCCGGCCACGGGCCGGCGGCGCGCATCGCCGAGGCGGCCGGAGGCGGTATGGCGGTGCGCCCCGCGGTGTGTCAGGTGAGACTTGCGCCCTGTTCCCTCGCGTTCTGGGGCGCGTTCTCGCGGCGCGGAAGCAGCGGCGGGGTGGCCAGGAGGAGGACGCCGGCGACCGCGATCGCGGTGCGGGGGCCGGTGACAGGGGCCGGCGGACCCCGCACGGCGGTCAGGGCCGCGAGGGCAATGTGGCTGCTGATCGACCGGGCGGCCAGGGAACGGGGGACCCGGTCGGGGCCGCGTGTACGAGTGAGCGGAAACCTCCTGCCCGCACCTCGCTGCGTGGGACACCGACCGGCTGAGACGGGCCCGCACAGGTCACATAAGGGCACCCAGTCATGCGAGGCGGGGGAGGTACGGCCGGTCAGGCCTGCTCCACAGTACGCAGGGCTCGCGCCAGCCACTCCAGCTCCCCGGTCGCGTCGGGAGCCGAGTACTGTCCGCGTACGCGGGCGACGAGCCCGCGGTAGTGCTCCATCCCTGCCTCGATCCCGGCTTCCAGGCACACCAGCACGGCGGCCCGATCGGCATCGCCGAACAGCTCGGACAACACTTCGGCCGCTGCCCGTCCCTCCGGAGCGATCCCGCGTTCCCTGACCTCCGCGACGGTCTGCACGACCTGCCTGGCCCACCAGATGGACGCCCCGGGGGGACGGCTCCGCCCCGGGGTCGGGGAGCTCAGCTCCAGCACGGTGCGCATCCGGGCGCGGAAGCCGGGGTCCTGGACCAGCTCGGCCAGTTCGATCCAGGCGTCGACCTGCTCGGGCGAGGGGTCGTCGGGCAGTTCGATGCTGAAGGCGCGCATGCGGTCGTGCAGGCGCGGGTCGATGTCGAGACCGCCGAACACCTCCTCCTTGAACTCGTCGATGATCTGCTTGCGTTCAGCGGCGGAAAGCCGTGCCAACCGGTTCATCAGTGCTGTCTCCTCAGCGGTCGAACCACGTTTCGATACGGTGGACAGAACGGCCCGGCTCACCTTGAGGGAACGGATCTGCGCGTCGAGCGCGGCCACGTGTGCGTCGGCGACCTCGGCAACCGTGGTGCGGCCGCTCAGGACGCGGCACACGTCGTCGAGCCCGAGGCCGAGCTCCCGCAGGGTGCGGACCAGCTCGACGCGGGCCACGGACTCGGTGTCGTACAGCCGGTAGCCGCTCGCGGAGCGGGCCACGGGCGGCACTGCTCCCCTGTCCGACCAGAAGCGCAGGGTGCGCACCGGAAGTCCGGTGCGGTGCGCGAGCCGGCCGATGGTGAGCACGTCGGGGCGTTCGTCGTCCATGGCGAGATCATGGACCTTCCAGCCGCTGGACACTCAAGCGCGTATTGCCGTGAACCGGCGCCTCCTGCGCCTCGGGAATTTCTACGCCGGAGTTCTGGGGGCGATGTCGGCCGGTTCGGGTCCGCCGCGTACTCCGGTGTCGAGGCGCTGAGCGCGGTGAGCCGTTCGGCCCCACGCGGACCCCGCGCAGGGAACGTGAGCGTTACGTGCGAAGCACGGACTCGGCCGCGACGTGCAGCAGTTCCTGACCGGGACGCGCGCACGCCTCACCCCTGGGGAAGCCGGCGTGTCCCTCTTCGGCGGCGGAAGACATGAAGGATTACCTCACGGATGAGTAGGGTGTTGTTCGTGATGCGACCATGGGTGCTCCTCATGGATGCACGCAACCCGTACCATGAGGTTCATGAGTGAGACCGTGAGTGCCGCGCCCGGCCCGCCGCCCGCGCCGGGCGCGGAGCAGTACCCCTCTCTGGCCCTCGCCAACAGCGTCGTCGCGCTGCCCGGCGGGCACTTCGTCGACTTCCTCGGGACCCCCGCAGGGGCGAATCAGTGGCTGACCGAGCGAGGCCTCGCTCCGGTGGACGTCGGCATGCGGGAGGTGTGCGCGACACAGCTGCGCTCGCTGCGTGAGCAGATCAGGGCCCTGTTCGCCTCGCGCGTCGCCGGGCTTCCCGCTCTCCCCGCCGCCCTGTCCGCCGTCAACGACGCCCTGACCAGGGTTCCCACGGCCCCGCTGCTGCGGTGGGACGAGAAGAACGGCCCTTACCGCGTGGCGCCGCATCCCACCACCGAGATCGTCGGCCACGCTCTGGCGACCCTCGCCGCCGACGCGGCCGACCTGCTCACCTCTCCCGACGCCGGACGCCTCACCGCCTGCGGCTCCACTCCCTGCAACCGCTACCTGCTGCGGCACGGCCGCCGCCACTGGTGCTCCACCCGCTGCGGCGACCGCGCCCGCGCGGCCCGCGCCTACGCCCGCCGCACCCGGCCCACGGCGGACTGAGCGCGCAGCCGGCTCGCCGCACGGTCTCGCCAGGAGCGCGCCGGGGTGTGAGAGCGCGTCGATCACCGGCCACCGGCCGTCCCGCACCGGTGGCCGCAGGGGGCACCGTGTACGCGCACGGCCGGGACGAGACCCCCGGCACCGCCCGCAGCGACCACAACCCGGTGGTGTTCCTCGAAGGGGCGGACGTCGGCGACCCCTAAGGCTGCCGGGTGATCCCCGGTGGGTGCGATGTCTGTGACCGGCGGCTCGGAGTCGCCCACCCCGTGACGCCTGCCGCGCGCCGTACCGCCGGCCGGCCGGGGCGACGCGCTGTCCGCACCCCGCGCCGGCGCTGGCCGGAAACGTACGGAGGCCACTGCGGGATGTGTGTGGGGGGCCTCGCGCGTGGCGGTGCGGCGTGGCGCGGGGGCGAAGGCGGGCAGCTCGCTGTCGCCCATGTTCCGCACAGGCGTCCTGCTGCGCCCCTGAGCAGGAGGTGCCCAGCGAGTTAGCCTCGGATCCAGGGGGCGAGGAGGTGCCGTATGGCCAGACCCAGTGTCTCTGCGGAGGCCATTCCCCGGACTGCTCCGGCTCGGGCGCGCACGGTCAACGAGGCCGAGATACGCGCTTCGCTCGAGACGATGAGCTCGTTGGACGCCGAGGAGTGGTCGAGGCCGACCGCGTGTACCGGGTGGACCGTCCGGGACATGGTCGCCCACGAGGTGGGCCAGTTCGAAGAGCTGCCCAAACCCTGGCTCATGATCACGCGCATCCGTCGAGCCCGGCGTACACGCCCCGAGCTGGGCGCACTCGACGGCCACAACGCGAGCCAGGTCGAGGATCGCGGAGAAGTGCCGGGAGAGCGGCTGATGGAGGAGTTCGCTCGCATCGCCCCGAAGGGAGCCCGCTCATTGGCTCGTATGCCGGCTCCGGTACGGCGTCGGACGCGCACGAGCATGATCTTCCCGGAGGCGAAGGCACTGCCCGAGGACTCCATGGAGTACGTGAACAACGTGCTTCTGGCTCGCGACACCTGGATGCACCGCATCGACATCAGCGATGCCACCGGTACCGAGCTGGTCCTGGACGCGCACGATCGCGAGATCATGAACCAGGTGCTGCTGGATCTGGCGCTCGGCTGGGCCGGCCCCTCCTGCCTTCTGGACCTCTCGGGGTCGGTCGGTGGCCACTACCGCCTCGGCAGCGGTCCTCCGGTGGTCACGCTACGGGCCGATGCCATCGCTTTCGCCCGTCACCTCTCGGGTCGTCCGCCCCTCGGTGAGCTGGTGTTCGAGGGCGACACGGAGGCGGCGGCGGCCCTCACTGCAGCCCGGGTCCCTTTCTGACCCGCTTCCCGCAGGGATTCGCCCTGTCGCGGCGTCCCCGTGGCTTCACGAGGGGCATCGGGTCGCGTTACTGAACAGCGTGGCAGCGGCCGTGCGTTCCGGTGGCGCTGTCAGTGCTGCTTGCGATGATCACGGGATGGGGGGAGGCGCTGGTACCCCCAGGGCCGGGACGACCTGGCAGTGGGGTAGGGGCCCGCGCCGGAACCGATCGGTGGGAAACCGTTCCGGGCCCGATGGATGTCCTCGTCGCTGGGTGTCCTGCCCCCGCCGTCAGCGAACCCGTCGGGCCAGCACCTGTCCCGGCCAGGTCCCGGACAGGAAACGATCGGTGGGGAGGAAACCGCTGCGCTCGTAGAACGCGACGAGCTCGCCCCCGCCGCCCGCGTAGCAGTCCACCCGCAGCAGTTCCACGCCGGCCTCTCGGGTCTCCTCGACGGCATGGGCCAGCAGCGTCGCCCCGATGCCCCGGCCGGCGTACCGCCGGTCGGAGACCAGCAGCCGGACGTAGCGCTCAGGTTCCTCGGCCGGCGCGATCGGCGTCTGGGGCTGGGCCCAGAGTCCAGTACGAGGGCTCCGACGGGTGTTCCGGCCAGCTCCGCGATGTGTGGGGCGTTCTCGGTCATGTACCGCTCGACCCGCGCCACTCCGCCGGGCTTCTGCGAATACGGTGTCGTGCCCCACTGCTCGGTATTGCCGCGATCGTTCATCCAGGCCACCGCGGAGTCGAGCATGTCCAGCACGGCTGGTGCGTCGGCCAGGTTGCCCGGCCTGATCCGTATGCCATGTGCGGTGGTGTTCACGGAGGAAGCTTAGACGGTGTCGGGAAGGTCACGGCGAAGCCGTGAACCCGACGCTGGACGACGGCCGGACGGAGCCCGTGGCGCGGGGGCTTGAGGTGTCCTGGGGGAGGGCGTCGAAGGCTTCGATCTCGTTCATGAAGGCTTCGACGGCACGGTCGGAGTTTCTTTGTGCGCCTGGACACGAGGAAACTTCACGGCAGGGGAGGCGGCCTCGCTCGGCGACCCGGGCTGCCTGGCGGTCTCCGGGTCCCCGGCCCGGGGACCACGTCATCGCCGTCCGCCCCCGAGCCGCTGAGCGGGTCCCTCGAGGACCGGCCCGTACGGCGGAAGCCCCGAGTCGCTGAGGCAGGATCAGCCGCGGTCGAGGTAGCAGCGGATGGCCGTACCGTCGGGTCCGGTGTGGATGCGTACGAGATCGGCGAGGTAGTGCACCAGCAGCAGGCCCCGGCCGCCCTGCTGGTCCCGTGCGGGTGGGCGACGGCCTGCGAGCGGATCGCTCAGGTGCCCACGGTCGCGGACCTCGCACACCACCTGGCCGTCGGCGGTCCACATGCGTACGGTGCCCGAACCCCCGCCGTGCACCACGCTGTTGGTGGTCAGCTCGGCCGCGATCAGGGCCACGTCCTCCAGCCGGATACCGGACAGACCGAACCGCGCGGCCTGCTCGACCGCGAAGTGCCGGGCGCCCGGCAGGCCGTCGGCGTCGAAGACGAGTTCCTCGGTGGTCACCGTGTGTGCCAGGGGCTGGTTGTAGTGGGCGATCACATGCTCGGGGGCGTAGGCGGGGCTGCGCCGCTCCCGGCCGCCGGAGATGACCACGGGGTGGGTCGCGTAAGCGTCGGTGAGTATCTGCTCGTCGAGGCGGCCGGCGTCGTACGGGCAGAGGATGGTGACTTCCCGGCCTTGGAACGCCGGGTTGATCAGCGCCTCGTGCTGGACGCACGCCGGGTACTCCAGGCTGCTGCGGCCGGCCCAGATCGGCTCACCGATGATCCGTACCCGCGTCTCCCGGTGGGCGTCCGCGAAGGCGCGCAGCACCCTGGGGATGATCCGTCCTGGGTTGCGCCCCGCCTCGGTCATGTCGAGGAACTGCACGTCTGCGGCATCCTCGCCCAAAGCCGTCTTGAGGATCGCCAGATTCGGCCCGGGAACGGCAACCGCCACCGGCTCTCCGGCCTTCAGGCCGTCGCGGATGAAGGGCACCGTGCCGTGCAGGTATTCCTTCTCGCCCCGGTAGAACAAGGCGGGATGAACGAACGGCTCTATGGCCGGGGCGGTCATCACGCCACCACCTCGACGGTGGGCAGGTTCGGCCAGAACATGTCCAGCACGCGCCGCAAGGCGGCGGGCGGCTCTTCGAGCACGATGCGTCGCCCCTCCGGAAGGTCCTGGGCGGTCACCGCCAAAGCCGAGACACCAGCGACGTCGACGAAGGTGACCGCGGAAAGCTCCAAGTGGAACACCTCTTCGTCGCTCATGGCAAACTGGTACAACGTCTGTTCCCAGGCCGGGCGTGTCGTCAGACTGATCTCGCCGGCCGCTTGCCAGCCCGGCCGGTCCGCCAACGGGCGTACGCGCAAAGCGCTCGTGGCCCGGGCCGGCGATGCCGGCAGCGCATTCGCCTTCCCTGAACTGTCCACGCCGTCCCCCGGGGCACCTGCCGAGTGAGTTCCCAGTATCCCTCATCGGTGAGGTCGTGTGAAAGCGGCGGCATGGTGGAGGCGGCCTCCGGAGTCCGCTCCGTCGCCGACGACGGGCCGCCGCCCCGATTCCTCAGCTGTGCGCGGGCGCCGGCCCGTGTGCCCTCGTCCAGGACGGCGCCGGTGCCCTGCGGACGCACCTGGGCAACCGGCTGCACAGCGGCAGTCCGCTGCCGGGGGCGCTCGTCCTCAAGGACAGGGAGACCTTCCGCGCCCGGACCCGAGTCCGGCGCGCCCTGGCCCACCCCACCGAAGATGGTCACTGAACGCCAAGCCGGCGACTGGCTGCCCCTGGGAGGTTCTGCGGCCGCTGCCACCCGGGCGACCCCAACTGGTCCACAGCTTGGCAGCTGCTCCACCTGCTCCGGGAGCGGAGTCTGTCCGAAGGGTCGCCGCCGGTGGCCGGCTCTCGGGCACGCCCCCATGACGCGAAGGCCCGCATGGCGTCCTGGCCTCTCCCACTGTGGCACCCACCCGGCCGGCCGCCGGGACGGGCCTGCTTCGGGGGAGTGCGCCGAGGGCGGCCGGCAGACGGGGCGGGAGCCGGACAGCCGGCTCCCGCCCCGCCCTTGCCGCTCAGCGCTCCGACAGCTCCGACGGGGCCTCCTGGACCACCCAGCCGTTGCCGTCCGGGTCCTCGAAGGACATGAACGAGTTCCAGGTGTCGCCCTTGCCGTCCTCCCAGCCCGTCGCGCCGACGTGGCGGACCGGGGAGACGTCCACGCCCCGGCCCAGCAACTCCTCGCGGGCCGCCTCGATGTCCGTCACGCAGAGCTGAAGGCCCTGAAGCGTTCCCGGTTCCATCTCCTTTGTACCGGGGGCCGTGGGCATCCCGTGGAGCATCGCGATCGAACACCGGGAGCCGGGCGGTGTCATCTGGATGATGCGCATACCGGGGGCGACCTCGTCGTCGAGGTCCACCTTGAAACCTGCCTTGTCGGCGTAGAACTCCTTCGCACGGTCCATGTCGGTGACAGGGACCGGAATGACCTCGAGTGTCCAGTTCATAAGAAAAATCCTCCGGAACGCCAGCGGGTCTTGCCGAACGGATCACCCCGGTGAAGCCGAGGACCTTACGGTGCGACGGCGAACACCAGGGCGAGTACACCGTCGCCCATGAGGGAGCCGCCGCGCACGCCGACCCGCCAGTACGGCCTCACCGGTACGGCCCCACTCGGGGGCGCCCGCCCGCGGCCCGTCAACCGGGGCGGTCGGCCGGATCCGGCCGGGGCGTGGCGCCGATGCGGGCGGCCAGCAGGGCGATGTCGTCGTCGGCGGAGGCCGGAACCAGGCGGGTGATCAGCGAGTCGCACAGACGGCCGAGCGGCTGCTGAGGCTCGGTGAGCAGCTGGGTGAGGTCGGCGAGGCGTTCGTCGATGTCGCGGCCGCGGGCCTCGATCAGGCCGTCGGTGTACAGCACGAGGACGCTGCCCGGGGCAGGACGATGTCGGTCGTGGAGAAGTCGATGCCGCCGACGCCCAGGGGCGCGCCGGGCGGGGTCTTGAGCAGGCGGACGGTTCCGTCGGGCGCCGCCGCTGCGGGCGGCGGGTGTCCGGCGCGGGTGAGGGTGCAACGGCCTGTGGCGGGGTCGCAGACGGCGTACAGGAAGGTGGCGAGCATCGGCTCGGAGAGGTCGGCGAGGGTGGCCTCCAGCTGGTGCAGCAGTTCGGCCGGGGGCATGTCGAGGCGGGCGAGGGCCCGGACGGTGGCGGACAGCCGTCCCATGACTGCGGCCGCGGCGATGCCGTGCCCCATGACGTCGCCGATGAGGAGGGCCGTCTTGCCGTCGGGGAGGTGCAGTACGTCGTACCAGTCGCCGCCGACTTCGTTGACGTCGCTGGCGGGCAGGTAGCGGTGGGCCACTTCGATGCCGGGCGGCGGGGTGATGTGCTGCGGCAGCATGCTGCGCTGGAGGACGACCGCGGTCTCGTGTTCCCGGTGGTAGAGGCGCGCGTTGTCGATGCTGACGGCGGCCCGGGCCGCGAGTTCGCCGGCGAGGGTGACGTCGTCGGATCCGAAGGGGCCGACGGGCCGGGTGCGGTGGAAGGTGGCGACGCCGAGCACCAGGTCCCGGGCGACGAGCGGAACCATCATGAACGAGTGCACGCCCGCCCTGAGCAACTGGGCCGGTGCGGTGGAGTGACGGGCCGCGGGGGCGATGGCCCGCTCGTCGAGGCGGGCGACCAGGAACGGCTGACGGGCGGCGAGCGCCTGGGTGTACGGGGCCGCCGCGGGGAAGGTGAGGGTCCTGCCGAGCGGGGCCAGGATGTCGGTGATGGCCGACCCGGTCAGCGGAGCCTTGCCCAGGCGCCGCAGTGCGACGCCGCCGCCGAGGCCCGTGCCGGGCTCGTCGCCGTGGGCGAGGGTGTCCAGTATGTCGACGGTGACGGCGTCGGCGAGGCCGGGGGCGGCCAGGTCGGCCAGCTCCTGGGCGGTACGCTCCAGCTCCAGGCTGGCGCCCATGCGGACGCTGGCCTCGCTGAGCAGGGCGAGCCTGTGCCGGCCCGCCTCGGCCTCGATGTGGGCCCGCTGCTGCTCGGTGATGTCGAGCAGCGAGGCGATCACACCGATCGGCCGGCCGCCGGGATCCTCCACCCGTACGTACGAGCAGGACCACACCCGGTCGTGCTCCGGATCGGCGGGGTCCGCCCGACGCGGCGCCGGTCGAGGACCGGTTCCCCGGTGTCCAGCACCTGCCGCATCGCCTCCTCCATCTCCTCCGCGTTCACCTCCGGCAGCAACTCGGCGAGGCGACGGCCCACGTGCGCGGACTCAGGGAGCCCGTTCATCGCTTCCAGCGCTGGGTTGACCTGCAGAAACCGCAGATGTGTGTCGAGTACGGCGATACCGACGGGTGAGCGGGAGAACAGCCCGTCCCACACCGCCGACGACCCCCTGATGCGGCGTGCCGCATGGGCCTCGGCCGCGAAGACCAGCACCGCCGAGGCTCCGAGCCGCCCACTGTGCACCGGACAGGCCCAGATCTCCAGCTCCATCGGGTGCCCCTCACGGTGCCAGGCGGTCACCGTGCCCATCACGCCCCGCCCGGTGGCGGCCGTCTCCCACAGGGACCGCCCGAGGCTGCGGTCGGCCCCGGGGTGCAGGAGCTCGGCGATGTGCCGTCCCACCACCTCGGGCGGAGCGTAACCGAGCAGCTCCTGTGCGACGTGGTTCCACCGCACGATCGTCCCGTCGGCGCCGGTGGCCACCTGCGCGATGTCCAGGGCGCCCAGCCACCCACCGGCGTCCTGGGCCGCCCCGCTGATCAGCTCCCCGATCCGGGTCTGCTCGTCCATCCGCAACCCGCCCCCTCTCGAACGGCCGGGAGTACGAGTTTTCGGCGGTGGAGTGTTCCAGCGGCAGCACGGGCGCGAGGGCACTCCACATATCCCATCCTGGCCCTGCCGGCCCCGGTCCGCCCTTCGACAGCACACGCAGGGGCGTGTCCGGCGGGTCTCGTGCCGCGTGACGGCCGAGGGGACGGTCAGGGGCGCATTCGTTGGCGGAGCCGGGGCACAAGGGGGCACGTACGGCAACTCGTTGGCACGGAAGCAGAGATGAGTGTGATGACGTGTCCTTCTCCCACCACCCTCAGACGCCGGACGACTACCGGCAGACTTCCCCGGACACGGGCGTGAAGCGGAGCAACGGCCCGGCGATCGCCGCGCTGGTTCTCGGCGTCGTGGCGATCCTCCTCTTCTGGACCGTCTTCGGCGGGATCCTGCTGGGTCTGCTGGCGGTGATTCTCGGAATCATCGGCGCGCGCAAGGCACGCGGGAGCCGGGCGCCCCACGGCAAGATGGCGATCATCGGCGCGGTGCTCGGCGCACTCGGGCTGATCGCGTCCGTCGTGATCATCGCGATCGGCGCGTCGGTCCTCAACTCCGAGGAGTTCAAGAACTTCGACGACTGTGTCCAGCAGGCCGGGACGCAGAGCGAACGCGAGGCGTGCGAGCGGGACTTCAACAAGAACATCAACGACTGACATCAACGAGTGACCCGTCGGCCCTCACGGGCCGCACCGCGCCCACGGGAGACGACACGGCGGCACCGCGCGCAACGGTGAGAGCGCGCTGCCGCCGTGTCCGGCCGTGCCGGGCGGTGGTGGAAGCGGCGCTGTGGCCGGGATGGGCCGTTCCCGCACCGCCCGCTGCCCGGCCGTTCAGGCCGTCCTGATCAGACCGGCGCACTTCTCACCGATCACCATCGTGGTGATGCACGGGTTGGCCGTCGTCAGGAGCGGCATCACGGACACGTCGGCCACCCGCAGCCCCGTGACCCCTTGACCCGCGGCTGGGGATCGAGCGGCGAGCCGGCGTCGTCCACCGCGCCCATGCGCACGGTGCCCGCCGGGTGGCAGACGGTGTTGTGGGTGTCGCGGATGTACGCGAACAGCTCGTCGTCGGTCGTGGCCTCCGGTCCGGGTGCCAGCTCGGCGCCGGCCCAGTCGGCCATCGGGGCCCGCGCGACGATCTCGCGGGCGAGCCGCGGGCCGTACGTCATCACGCGGATGTCGTGCTCGTGCGTGAAGTAGCGCGGATCGACCTTCGGCTTGTCGCGGTAGTCCCCGGTGCGCAGCCGGACCGTTCCCGTGGAGCGGGCCCGTGTGACGTTCGGCGTGAGACAGAAGGCGTTGTCCGTCGTCGGGCAGCCGTGCCGGTACGTGTTCAGGTCGAACGGCACCGAGCCGTAGTGGAACATCAGGTCCGGCCAGCAGCTTCGGCGAATCGATGGCGCCGCAGGCCACGATCACCTCGCGCCGGGGAGCTACCGCCCCGGTGTGAACGGTGTCGGGCTCCAGGTACTCGACGCCCGTGCGGCACCGCCCGGTGGCAGCGCCGCCCGCAGCGCTGCCCGTGCCGCCCGCAGCGCTGCCCGTGCCGCCGTCGGGGCCGTCGTCGAACAACAGCCGTCTCGCCATGAGGCCGGTACGTACCTCCAGATTCGGCCGCTTGCCGAGCACCGGGTGGAGGTACGGGACCGGCGCGGAGGAGCGGATGCCGTCCGGGCGGGAGTTGATTTGGAACCAGTGGGCGCCGCGCACGACCGTGGTACCGGTGTTGAACGGCGTGGCGGGGATACCGGCGGCGACGCACGCTTCGAGCAGAGCCGTGCCGCACGGGTCCTCGGGCGGGACGGTGCGGATCGTCACGGGACCCGAGCGGCCGTGGTGGTCCCCGGGCGCGTCGTTGCTCTCCAGGCGCCGGTGGAGGGGGAAGCAGGCGGCGGCGCTCCAGCCCGTACAGCCCAGCGCGCCCCACTCGTCGAGGTCCTCGGCGGGTGCCCAGAAGGCGATGCACGAGTTGTGCGAGGAACAGCCGCCGAGCACCTTGGCCCGGGCGTGCCGCATGAAGCTGTTGCCGTTCTCCCGGGGCTCCACCGGATAGTCCCAGTCGTAACCGGACTTCAGCAGGGCCATCCAGCGGTCCAGCCGCAGGATGCTGTCGTCACCGACGTCCGACGGCCCGGCTTCCACCACGCAGACGGTGACGTCCGGGTCCTCGGTCAGCCGCGCGGCGACGACGGCACCGGCTGTTCCGCCGCCGACCACGACACAGTCGTACTCGGGCAGGGGGGGGCGCGGAGGGCGTGCTGAGGGCATTGCGTCTCCAGGATCGGTGTGTCGGTGTATCGACGGATCGGGTCAGGGGGTTCAGGGTGTGCCCCGCGGCGGCGGTGTGTCCCCGGCCTCGAAGCGGTGCTCGTCCAGTACGCAGGTCCTGTGCCGCTGCACCCGGGCGTCCGGAACCGCGGGTTGCTCCCGCCTGCCCCGGGCGGAGCAGCCCAGGAGCACCTGCCCGGACGCAGTGGTGACGACCGCCACGGAGCCCGACACCGCCTGCTGGTTCGGTCGTTTTTCTCCCCGGCGGTGCTGATGCCGCCCGGAACGCGCGGCATCAGCACCGCCGGGCCCGCCGCGTCGAACCGCTCGGCCTCCTGGAAGCCGTCCGTGAGCACGCCGGGTTCGCCCTGGCCCAGGGCGATGTGCCGCCGCCCTTCGGGTGGTTGTCCCAGGTCGTGCCGCCGGGGTACTGCCTCGAGGACGTGCCGTTTCCTCCACCTGCGACCGGCACGGCCGCCACAGGCGGAGTGAGTGCGGTCGGGCAGGGCTCCCTCAATGGCATGGCATGGCATGGCATGGCCGGCGGACCGGTGCGCATCGGCGTCGGTGTGCTCCGCCGGAACCAGGGCCTTCCACCGCGCCCACCCGCGGGCCCGCGTCCGCGCTGTTCCGCCGACGGTGAAGAGCGGCCGGACCGGGCTCGACGATCACTACAGTCCAGTCGCATGACGACGATTACGACGCGTACGGTCGAGTACCCGGCCGACGGTCTGACGATGATCGGACACCTCGCGCTCCCGGCCGGGGTCGACCGCCGGCCCGCGGTGCTGCTCGGACCAGAGGGCATGGGGCTCAGCGACGTCGAGCGCCACCGGGCCGATGCTCTCGCCGAACTGGGATATGTAGCGCTGGCCTTCGATCTTCACGGCGGGCGCTATTTGGGCGACCCCGAGGAGATGCTGGCCCGTTGCCTGCCGCTGCTCGCCGATCCCGACCGGATGCGGGGCATCGGCCATGCGGCGCTCGACGTGCTGCGCACCGAACCGCGGACCGACCCCGACCGGATCGCCGCCGTCGGCTACGGCACCGGGGGCGCCGTCGGGCTGGAACTCGGGCGCGACGGCGTCGACCTGCGCGCGATCGGGACGGTCAACGCAACTACCACGGGCCGACCGGGCGAGGCGGCGCGCATCCGCTGCCCGGTCTGGGCCGGGGTCGGGTCGGAAGACCCGATCATGCCGCCCGCGCAACGGGACGCCTTCGCCGCGGAGATGCAGGCCGCGGGCGTCGACTGGCGCCTCGCGGTCTACGGCGGAGCCCTGCACGCCTTCCACCACCCGCCGGTCGGCCACCCCGTGGTCCCCGGTGTCGGCTACCACCCGCAGCACGCGCAGCGAGCCTGGCGCGACGTCGTCGGCCTGCTCGCCGAGTGCCTGCCCGTAACGGAGTGAGCCAGAGCGTCAGGACTGCCGTCGTCATGACACGACGGTGTCCGCCCTCACCACACTCGACGGGACGCGTGCCGTCGAGCACTCCCACCGGCTGACCGTCCTGCGCGGGCAACTCCCCGCACACCGGGAGCCCCGCACACGCAGGACGTGAACGGCCTTGGGGACCAACGGAACAGCCAGTATCGGTGAGATTGATCTTGAACAATGAGAGGACCCCGGCGGTGCTGCCGGGGTCCTCTGCCGTGGCGGGGCAGCCGCAGGTCAGCCCTGCGGGAGCACAGTGCTCGCGAACAACAACTGGCGGCCGCTACCGGGTCTCCGCGTTCGGGTGGGGCTGGGCCTGGAGCCGTTCGCGGAGGTCGATCTCCTCGGGGGTGAGCGGGTCCTCGGTTCGGCGGATGCGTACGGGCTTGGGCCGGAGCGTCAATCCGTCGTCCACCGCGGCGCCCTCGGCTTCCGCGAGGGCCCGGTAGAGCGAGGCGACCGAGGGAGACTTGCCCGCGTTCTTCCCGGTCTTGATGGTGAGCTTCTTGGCGATCTCGGCGACGGGGACGCCCTTGTCCTTCAGGGCGACGGCGAAGGTGAGCATGTCGTCGTCGATGACCTTCGGGCGTCCGCCGTGGTTGCCCTTGGACGCCGCGGTGACCTGGCCTTCGAGGGTCTTCTCCCGGATGTAGTTGCGCTCGATCTGCCCGGCGACGGCGAGCACGGCGAAGAACATGGCACCCATGCCGTTGGGGTCGTAGATCCCGGTGAGCGGGCCGGTGAGGAGTTCGAGCTGGATGCCGCCGGCTTGGAGCTCGGCGGACAGCGTCATCAGCTCGGCGGCGTTGCGCGCGAGGCGCTTGAGCTCGTGCACCGTGACGATGACCGGTGTCTCGGGCGCGGCCTCCTTGAACTGGTGGGCCAGCGCGAGCGCCTTCTCCAGCTCAGGTCGGACCTTGACGCGGGTGCTGATCTGCTCCTTGAAGATCTTGTGGCACTCCGCCCGGTGGAGGGCTTCGAGCTGGCTCGCCAGTTCCTGCCGGGCGGTCGACGTACGGGCGTACCCGATTCTCACCGGACGCTCGGTACGGGGCGCGGGTACAACGGCGAGCGCCGGTCCCTGCTTCCACGCCCGGCCGGGGCCGCGGTCTGCGGGCACCGGGATCTCCAGTTCCTCGCGGAGTGCGGGGACGAGGAGGAAGCGCGGGGTGTGGTACTTCGCGGCGGTCTTCCCGCCCCGAGTGCGGCAGGCGCTGCCGGCGGGTGCGCCACAGTTCGGGCAATTGTGATGTTCTACCGCCAATGCGGCCTGATCAGGCGCGAGATCCATGCCGGGATTCTCTCAGAAGTGCCTCGCACAACATGCGGGTTTTGAGAGGACTTTTGCGAACGGCGACCTGCGGAAATGTGATCGCTTCCGGGTCTCTCGCAGAACTCTCACATCTGTTCATTTGTGAGAATGCCCCTGCGTCACGTCAGTTACAGGCAACTACGATGCGCGTCGCGGAGAGCTTCGGGGGAGACACCGCCGGATGTCTCCCGCTCCGTCGTACGGTGGTGTGATGATTCCCAGCTTCCACCGGACGAAGGGCGGCGCGAGGCCGGGAAAGTGGGAGGAACCGGCAGGCGATGGTGTGGGGCCTGCGTCGTCTCCGTCGCCCGTGGATGTGGTGGTTCCACGCATCGGAGGTGTCTGCTGGTACCTGGAGGAAGAAGAAGCTGGGCCGTCGTGGCTGTCCCGTGTCGGGATGAGGCTTGTCCTCCACGGGGGCGATCTGCCGGACAGGTGACTGTCAGCAGACCTCCTTACGCAACTCCAGGTCGAGGCGGACGCGAAAGGCATGATCACCTGGGAGGTGAACGTCGACTCGACCACCTCACCAGCACGCTGCCGTGGCGGTGAAGGGGGGCCTGCGAAGGCCGCCGGGCAGGATCGCCGCCGCCGAGTCGGCTGATCACGGCCTTGGATGTTCCCGCAGGCCCAGAAGCTGTCGCTGTGGCAGCTTCTGGGCCTTTTGGGCCCGGCTTCTCTGTCAGATGTAGGCGCCGCTCAGTCCAACGGCGCCGAGCCCGGTGGGGCACTCAGCCTTGGCGTACTGGTAGCCGGTGGCACTGCGTTTGATGCTTCCGTTTCCACATGCGACGGTCACCCGCACGTCTCGCCCGCTCCCCACGCAGTTGAGGTGTCCTCGACCACGGCCGGCGTACCAGTCGATCCAGCCACTGCACCCCGACGGGATGGCCATGATGGACACATCCGAGGTTGAGGCGGAGCGCGGAACGGTCTGCGTTTCGCCGGAAGCGTGTGACGGCGCGACGGACATGGCGACAGCAGCACCGGCCGCAAGCGTGCCCAGAGTAATCCGCTTTATGTAACTCACTTCGGGTATCTCCTCGTTGGTTGGATGACCTTTGCGAGAGATTTCGGATTACGAATCACACATCTCTCGACTGACACTCGAACCTTGCTGGTGTGAATCACGTGGCTGCAATACTTTCGCTGCCCCGGACAGACGTCGGGCTGTCCGGCCTGGTCAGATCGTGTCGCAGACAATGGAGCACGACGGCCTCGGGGCCGCGCTCGTGACGCCGAGGGCGGTTAAGAGGTCGTCTCATTTGGCGAGTCTGCGGTAGCAGATGAGGGTGCAGGCGATGCTGGTGAAGGCCAGGAAGTGGTCGGCTTTGCGTTCGTAGCGGCGGTGGAGGCGGCGGCACCCTCCGAGTCAGGCCATGGTGCGCTCGATGGTCCAGCGGTGGCGGCCAAGACGCTTCGAGGGCTCGATGCCTTTGCGGGCGATGCGGTGGGTGATGCCGCGGGATCGGAGCCATCCGCGCGGGTGACGGTTGTCGTAGGCCTTGTCGGCGTGGAGCTTGGCCGGCCGCCTGCGGCGGGGTCCGCGACGGGAGCGGATGGGCGGGATACCCCGCACCATGGGCTCCAGGGCCTGGCTGTCGTGCAGGTTCGCGCCCGAGATGCCGATGGAGATGGGCAGACCGGAACGTTCGGTGATCAAGTGGATCTTCGACCCAGACTTGCCTCGGTCCACAGGATTCGGACCCGTCAGATCCCCCCTTTCAGGGCCCGCATGCTCACCGAGTCGATCGCGCACCTCGACCAGTCCAACTCCCCGCGTGCGCCGAGTTCATCCAGCACCAGACGGTGGAGCTTGGCCCACACCCGGGCCTTGCTCCACTCGGTGAACCGCCGGTGAGCGGTCGGCCCCGAGGGCCCGAACGACGGCGGCAGCTGCCGCCACGTACACCCCGACGTGGCCACGAAGACGATCGCCGCCAGCACCTCACGGTCCCCGTACCGCCGACGGCCACCACCCTGCGGCCGCGACGGAGAAGGCGGCACCACCCGCTCGAACAACACCCACAACTCATCCGGAACCAACCGCTCCACAATCCCCACGGCACCAGATTACCGAATCAATCCAAATGAGACGTCCTCTTAGGCGAACCGTTTCCGCGACGGATGTTCAAAGCTCGGCAACGTGTCCAGGAAGTATTTCGGTCGAAACACTTCCTAGACACCCGTTCAGCGAGGGCGGACGGTACCCGCTGGCTTGGAGGACATCGCTCTGGGTTCGAACGCGGACAGATGACGGTGGCCCCGAGGCTGGCATGGCCGCGCGTGTGCGAGGCCATGCCCTTGCCGTCAGCTCAAGATTCGGAGAGATCGCCGGCCAGGATGGGGATGTTGTCGAGGACGTCGGAGAGGGGGGTGTCGGCGCTGCCAGCGACGCGGATGAGGTCGCCGAGGGAGTCGGTGGGTGCGGCTGTTGCGGTGGTGGTGGTGAGCATGAGGAGTGCTCCGGTCCCGAGGATGAGGGCACCGATACGGCGCATGGGTGGGCCTTTCATGTATGGCGAATGAGTCGCCCGACGTATGCCCCCGCCGCTGCGTGGAAATGTGTTGTGTCACCCGTACGTGAACGGGCCCCGTGGGCAGATTCCCCGACACCACACTTCGGTTCGCCCGAACCAAAGTCGGCGTGCCGTGTCGACGTAACGAACATGCCGTACGTGCCTGAACCGGCGTCGGGGACCAACGGAACAGCGGTTAGCGGTAGCGGCAGTTCCGCTTGTGGCTCTCGCAGATACGACCATCTGTGAGAAATCTGAGAATGACACCCGGGTGATCACGTTTCCGCAGGTCGCCACTCGCGAAAGCCCTCTCAAAACGGGGGTTGAGGAACAACAACGTCAGGACGTGCGCTAAGCCCTCCCGAGCCTGATGGGATGGCTTGTATTTCCTGAGTCGCTTGAACCGCGCTCAAGGTGACTGCCTTACCTCCGACCTTCGGCTAATTGCTTTCCACCTCGGCAATCCGTGCTGTGACGGCGGGGTCTTTGGCTAGGGCGGAGGGAAGCTTGGTCGTTGAGTCGATCACAGCAGAAATGACCTCACGCACTTGCAGACCCCGCGCGTGGGTGAGGTCCGCACCGATCAGGTCCGCGCCAATGAGCTTCGCACCGATCAGGTCCGCGCCAATGAGCTTCGCACCGATCAGGTCCGCGTCAATGAGGTTCGCGCCGGACAGCTCCGCGTAGGGCAGGTGCGCGTCGGTCAGGTCCGCTTTGGTCAGGTTCGCGTTGGTCAGTTTCGCACCGATCGGCTCCCGGCTCAGGACCCCGATGGTCTCCTTGGGCTTCACGTCACGGAAACGGGGCTGGAGTTCGATGCCGGACAGGTGGGTGTGTCGCAAGTCGAGGTAGAAGAACTTGTCGCGGGTGGTGTCGCGGTAGGCGAGGACGGTGAGGGCGGCGTGTACGTCGGCAGACACCTCTCCGTCCTTGGAGGCTTTGTCCGTGTGGGTGCGGATGTAGGTGGCCAGGACGTTGGCGATGGTGGGATGATCGCGGGGGGAGTCCTCCATGATGCGCTGCAGGGCGTAGATGCCGCCCAGGCGGACATCCATAGCCTTCTTGTCGAGGCTTTCCACGGCCTTGGTGTACCGGTCGGTGATCTGTCCTTCCTGGGTGACGTTGAGCTCCTGGCTGCTGATTTTGAGCTGGTCGCGGACCTGGTTGTTGGAGTACCAGATGCCGGCTGCCGCGATGAGGGGCGAGAGGAGAACGCCTAGCACGACGGCGATCAGTTCGGTGCGGCGGGCCCAGTCCAGCCCTTGGCGGGACGAGGTGGCACCGTCCCGTTCCGGTTCGCCGACGGCGTCGGCGCGGGGTGCACGCGGGGGGACCGGTCGGGCGGCGGCCGGTGAGGGCGACGGTAACGGCGCGGTGCTCAGGTGGCGCCCGATCGGATTAGGTCGGCCGGGCTGTGTGGCGCGGCGGGCAACCCGGTGCAGTTGCTGACGGCGTCGATAAGGCATGAGGAGTATTGGACCGTAGCCGTCAGGGTGGCCGTGGCGGTTCCGTCGGACGCAGCGCGGGAGATTGGGGCCGCACACAGCCGGCCCGACGGCCGACACCCTCCGGCCTCCCCCATCAAGGATCGACGGAGGCTAGCGCACGATCTGACAGGGATGTTCCTCAGCCCCCAAAACCCGCACGTTGTGCGAGGCACTTCTGGGAGACTTTCCGGATGGATCTCACGACCGATCAGGCCGCACTTGCCGCAGAACGTCACGTTCTGCGGCATACCGGGCAGAGGGAGCTATGACTGAAGGCCCAGAGCGTCGGCAGAGGTCCGAGCGGGTATCGGCCATCGGGTGTGTGATGGGCTTTGCACTCCTGGTGGCAGGGGTCGTGTGGACGATGATCTTTGGTCGCTAGCGTGTGTGCGGTGAACTCACCTTGGTCGAAACCCGGTGCTAGGGGTGGTCCTTCTGTGCCACCCCTGCGACCTCCACGTAGTCGTAGAGGTCGCCGAGCGCGATGACCGGAAGCGGAACTGTCGCTACCGCTAACCACTGTTCCGTTGGTCCTACCGGCGCCAATTGCATCGGATGCGAATAGGCGACACCCGTCCTGGAGATTGGCCCACGACCGCATGGAAGTGGTCTCACCAGGGACGCTGACCTCGGAACCACGGTAGCGGTCTCCTCGGCGGACGCCTGCGAGTCTCACTCCATCGAGCGATTGAACTGCGAAGACGTCCCCCGGTCGCATCTGATGCGAAATTCTCGCGTCAGATGCGATAGACGGACAGTGATGGCGGATGGGTGGAGACGGCCTTGTTCCAGGGGCTGCTCGGCTGCACTTGGTGGACGGGCTGCCGTTGTTGCGGCCGGACGAGCAGGTCTTCGAGGCGATGATCAAAGGCTGGCGCAACCAGCAACTCGCCCGGAACCTGTCGATGGGATACGTCGGTGACCAGGAACGCACAGTCCGGGCCTTCACCCGGCACGCCGATGCGATGCCGTGGCAGTGGACGCCGCAGCACGTCGACGAGTGGTCGGCCGATCTGCGGGCCGTGCACGGCTGCGTCCGCTCCACCCTGCGCAACTACCAGGGCTCCGTACGCCAGTTCTGCGACTTCCTGACCAACCCCGCCTACGGCTGGACCGACGAGTGCCTGCGGCACTTCGGCACCCACCCGGTCCAGGTGGTCTACGACTGGAACGCCGCGGCGCACGCCGACGAGGCCGAAGGCGAGCCGGAACGACGGGCCTTCACCCGGCCCGAGCTGGAGGCGTTCTTCGACCATGCCGACGAGGAGGTGGTGCGCGTTCGCGGCAAGGGCCGCAAGGGCTGGTTGCCGGCCTTCCGCGATGCCGTCCTGTTCAAGGTTGCGTACGCCTACGGCCTGCGCCGCAACGAGACCCGGATGCTGGATCTCACCGACTTCGGCCGCAATCCGGAAGGCCGGGAGTTCGGCGAGTACGGCACCCTGCTGGTCCGCTACGGCAAGGCCAAGAAGGGCTCACCGCCCAAGCGTCGCAGCGTGCTGACTGTCTGGCACTGGACACCCGGCACGATCGAGGAGTGGATCAGCGAGGTCCGGCCTGGGATGCGGCATTCGACCAGCAGAGCCCTCTGGCCGTCCGAGAGAGGCCCGCGGATCGGGGTCCAGCGGCTGGACTCCCGCTTCGCCTCCTACCGGGATGCCGCCGGCTTGGACCCCGCGCTGGAGTTCCACTCGCTGCGCAGGTCCTACATCACCCACCTGATCGAGGACGGCCACGACCCGCTGTTCGTCCAACAGCAGGTCGGCCACGACCACGCTTCCACTACCGCGATCTACACCTGCGTCTCCTCCGACTTCCGCACCCGCTCCCTGCGTCGCGTCCTGGACGCCACCATCGAGGCCGCTCTGCGGCCGGGAAGGACCTCCTGATGCCACGCCAGATCAGCTACCGGTGGCGCCTGCGCGAGCTGATGGCCGCCCGCGGCATGTTCACCGTCGCCGAGCTCATGCCGCACCTGACCGAACGCGGCATCACACTGTCCTCCTCCCAGGTCCACCGCCTGGTCTCCGGCACCCCGGAACGGCTGTCCCTGCCGGTGCTGGCCACCCTCTGCGACATCCTCGACTGCACACCCGCCGATCTGATCGCCACCTCGGCCCAGAACCTCCCAGCCCGTCGCGCCGCCGGCGAAGAGGTACCGATCAACCTCGCTGCCCGACGACCCACGCGGGTCCGGCTGACTCCCGAGAGCTGAGCGATGACGCCGGAAGAGTACGAGCGTTGGCATGTCCGAAACTGTGCACGCTGCGGCCGTCGGGCGGCGAAGTCGGCGGAATGGTCGGACGGCCCAATTTGCCGGACCTGCTATGACCGCGCGATGCGCGTCCGCGGCTCCTGCCTCAACTGCCGAACCGACCGGCTACTACCCGGTCTGGACACCGCCGGTAATTCAATCTGCCGCGACTGCGCGGGCATCACCCGCGACTTCTTCTGCGACCGTTGCGGCTTCGAAGGGCTCCTACTCGGCGGGCGTCTCTGCGAACGCTGCACTCTCGCCGACGCCCTCGCCCGCCTCCTCGACGACGGCACCGGGCACGTCGCGCTTCCGCTGCAACCACTGGTCACCACCCTGCTGAAGATGGACCGGCCCAAGAGCCGACTCATCTGGCTCCGCAACCCCAACGTCGTCCGCCTCCTCCGGGGCCTGGCCACCGGCACCATCCCGCTCACCCACGACGGACTGCACCAGGAAGCACCCTGGCGAACCGTCGCCCACCTGCGTGACCTGCTGATGGACAGCGGCGTCCTGCCACGCGTCGACCGGCAGCTCATGCTCTATCAGCGCTGGCTGACCGAACGACTCGCCGTCATTGAGGACCCCGAACACTGTCGGCTTCTTCAGCACTTCGCCACCTGGCACCAGATGCGGCGCCTGCGGAGCAAGGCCGAGAAGGGGCCTCTGGGACGCTCCCAGACCAGCCAGGCGAAACAGGAGATCACCCAGGCAGGCGCCTTCCTCGTCTGGCTCGCCGACCGAGGCCGCGCCCTCGAACACTGCCAGCAGGCCGACCTCGACGCCTGGCACACCGCGAAGCTGGCCACCCGGCGCCCGGCCCAGACGTTCCTGCGCTGGTGCATGAAGACGAGCCGGATGCCCCGCCTCACCCTGCCACCCCAGGTCATCAACCAGGACCAAGCGCCGCTGCACCAGCACCGCCGACTCGCCATTCTCCGGCGGACCCTCAACGACGACTCCCTGTCCCTGCGGGCCCGGGTCGCCGCCGCGCTCGTTCTCCTCTACGCGCAACCCGTCACCCGCATCGTCCGCCTCACTGTCAACGACGTCATCGACGACGGGGCCACCGTCACCGTCCGGCTGGGAGACCCGCCGTCCCCGCTTCCAGAGCCCGTCGCTGACCTCATGCGGGCATACGTCCAGTCCCGCCAGCACCTGCCCTACGCCAGCAGCAGAAGCTCACAGTGGCTTTTCCCGGGCCGCCAGCCCGGACAGCCTATGAATCCGGTCAGCCTCCAAGTCCACCTGCGGAAGATCGGCGTCCCACCGCAACGCGGCAGGACCTCCGCGATCCGTCAACTCGTCCTCCAGGCACCGGCTCCCGTCATCGCGAAAGCCCTTGGCTACCACGACAAGACCGCCACCCGGCTAGTCACCGAAGCCGGCGGAACCTGGAGCCGATACGCCCCCGGCGACCACACACGCTGACGGGGGCGACATGGTTACTCTGGCGGGCCAACTTCCCGGGACCGGCATGATGTCAGTACCAGGTGGCATGCTCTGCCGCCATGAACAAAGAGCAGTTCTGGCAGCTCATCGAGGTAGCCCACAACCAGGCGTCCAACCCGAACGACGGAGAAGTTGTCGCCCGCCGGGCAGCCTCGCAACTGGCCACGCACCCGGCCGAGGAGATCGTCGCCGCTCAGCAGGTTTTGTGGGACCTGATGGCCGACTCTTACACGAATCCTCTGTGGGCCGCTGCCTACGTGATCAACGGCGGATGCTCCGACGACGGCTTCGACTACTTTCGCGGCTGGCTGATCGCGCAGGGACGCGAGGTCTTCGAGCGCATAGTCGCTGACCCCGATGCCCTCGCAGAAGTGCCCATCGTGCGAGCTGCAGCAGCCGACGGAATCGACCTCGAGTGCGAGGAGACGCTGAGTATCGTCTGGAACGCACACGTCATGGCGACCGGCAAGCAACTCCCGGACGACGCATTCACCATCCGCTACCCGGAGCTGGACCCCACCTGGGACTTCGACTTCGACGACCACAGCGAAATGACTCGCCACCTGCCACGCTTGGCAGCTCTCTACCTGGAGTAAGCGGCGAATCGCGATCACGAGGCACCCAGCGGAGGCGAGACTTCCCGGCGATCACTGTCTGTCACGCCCTGAGGGCGAGAATTGGTCTCCGCTGACGAATACGCGGCACCTCAACATGCGAGCCCACCAGCCCCGAGGCCGGTCACTTGCGAAGTCGAGAACGGTACTCGCCCGGGGCCGTGCCTCGGACACGTCTGAAGGCACGGCTGAAAGCGTGCGGAGAGCCGTATCCGACCGCGCCGGAGATCGACTCGACCGGCTCATCGGTATCTCGGAGCCGGACGGACGCCAGGTCGATGCGCCACTGCGTCACGTACGCGCCCGGCGTCTGTCCGAGGGCGGACCGGAAACGCCTGGACAGCGTCGCCCGGGAGACGCTCGTCGCGGCGGCCAGGGTCTCCGTGGTCCAGGGGTGTCCCGGTTGGGCGTGGACACACGCGAGAGCGTCGCGCACGACCGGATCACGCATCGCTCCCAGCCATGAGCCGGACTGCTCCTGCGGATGGCGGGCAAGCCAGGCGCGTACGAACTGGACGAGCAGAAGGTCGACGATGCTGTTGATGGCGGCGGTGGTGCCGAACTGCGGCTGCGCGAGCTCAGCAGCGAGAAGTTCGACGGTCCTTCTGAGCTGCGCGTTCTCCCGGGCTGTGACGTGCATCGGCCGAGCGAAGGAGGTAAGCACCGGTGTGCGCACCTCCGGGTCCTGCTCGTAGTGCAGGACGATCACTTCCGTCTGCACCGGCGCCGAGCCCAGCCTCAGGGCTCGGCCATCGTCAAAAGCCCGGGCCGCCTCTTCGCGGTCGCAGGAGCCCATCGTCACGCCGGCGCCGCCGGCTATCCCGTGTGCGGTGCCCGGCGGCACCAGGACGGCGTCCCCGGCCTGCACCTGAAGAGGTTTCTCGCCCGTGACGTGGAGCCACATAGTGCCGCGGGACACCACGTGCAGTGCCGCTCCCGGATAGGAGTCCAGCCACAGGCCCCAGGTTCCTCCAGCCTTCAGCATGACCCCGAGCGCCCCACGCGCACCCGAAACACGCAAGACCTCCGCCAGTACATCCATGGGTCCATTCTCGTCCACCGCCGCGAGCCGCCCCGGCGGGCGACGGCGCATGTGTCCTGGTCCACAGCGTCAGGCCACGTCAAGAATGACCTTTCCGTGCACCTTCCGCGCGAACAGCGCCTGGACGGCGTCGCCCACCTCGTGCCAGTGGCCTCGCAGTCCGACCGGCGCCGAGAGCCTCCCGGCGGCCATGAGGCCCAGCAGGTCCGTCAGCTCCTCGCCGGTCGGTGTCATGTCGCCGTAGGTGGCGATGCTGCGGGGTTCGCCGAAGCCGAACAAGGCACCTGACGGGAACGTGGTCTCCTGTCCCGAGGAGTAACCGACCAGGTGGAGGATGCCGCCCTCGGCGAGGGAACTCCACGCCTGGGCCACCAGTGGTCCGCCGACCGTGTCCAGGACGAGGTCGAACCGGTCCCCGGTCTCGGCCAGGTCGGTCAGGACCTTGTCGGCGCCGAGTTCGCGGAGTCCGGCGGCCCTCTCCGGCGAACCGACGAGTGCCGTCACCCGGGCGCCCGCCAGCGCTGCCAGTTGGACGGCGAAGTGCCCCACGCCCCCGCTGGCGCCGGTGATCAGCACGTTGCGCGCCAACAGGGAACGCGTGCGCAGCACCCGGAACGGGGTGACGCCGGCGATCCCCAGCGCGGCGGCGTCGGCCAGATCCACGCTCTTTGGGACGGTGCCGAGCGAGGCGGGACTGACTGCCACCCGCTCCGCCCACGCGTGGGGAGCCATTCCCACCGCGACGCGCGTACCTTCGGGCGGCCCCGAGCCGTCGGATGCGGCGCGCACCACGATGCCGGCCGCGTCGTGACCGTGCACAGCGCCGGCCGGCCACTGGTCCACGTAATTCAGCTCTCCGAAGTTGAGACCGATGTGCCGTATCTCCACCAGCGCCTCACCGGCGGACGGTACGGGCTCATCGACATCGGCGAACCGGACGGGTCCGGCCTCACTGTGATCGACCACAAGGGCGCGCATAAGGGATGTGTTTCCTTCTCTCGTGGGTACGCCTGAACACTCGGCGCGGCAACAGATCGAGTGCGCAAATGCCGCACTGCCGTCTTCCTGAAACCCTACGCAGGACCCGGACAGCGACCAGACCCGTGAGAATCAATCAGTTGACGATCTGTGTCAGTGCGACTCGTGGCGCGTCGAGCCCTGCACCCGTCAGGTGGATGACGCTGTGACGGGCACAGACACGCCCGGCAATGTAATGATCTTGAGGCGTCAGCGCTTCCGTCGGGCGGTGGGGCCGGGCTGGGCGACTTGCCGGGCGACCGCGTCGACGCCGGGGCGGGCGTTCCGCTCCAGGGAGGGGACGGAGATGTGGCAGGAGCGGGCCAGGAGCATCGAGATGAAGGTGCCGCTCCGCGCGGGCAGCCGCGCGTTCGGCCAGCGCCTCCAGCAGCGACGGAACGTCAATGACTGCGATGGGGACGGCAGGGGAGCACAATCGCCGATTCCGCCCCCAGCGATCCGGGCAGTTTCCAAGCCCACTTGCGGGAGATCGGCGTCCCGCCACAGCGCGACAGAATCTCCGCGATCCGCCAACTCGTCCCACCCACCTGGTCACTGAAGCCAATGGAACCTGGAGCCGATACGCCTCCGGCGACCACACACGGTGACACCAGGCACGGCCTCAACGAGGAATACGCGACACCTCAACATGCGAGCCCACCAGTCCCGACGCCGGTGAACGGGGCATCGGTCCGGTTGCGGGACGGGCCCCGGCTTCTGAGCCGTACGGGCTCCGCCACGAGATCCACGGCTCCGCCGCGCACCACCTGCCGGCGCTCCTGATCGCGGTCCCGCCCGCGGCGCCGGTGACCTTACGGAGTGCAGGCCTCGGCGATCGACAGGCTGTTCTCGTAGAGGTGGTGCCGGGTGATCCGGCCGTCCTCGACGGTGAGGCGCAGCGCGAACGGGCCCTCGAAGGACTTTCCCGTCGCGCGTACGGTCCCCGACAGGTGCCCCGTCAGGACGGCGTCGGTGCCGTCGACGAGGAAGGCGTCGACGGAGGCACGCGCGTCCTCGGGCACGGTGTGCTCCATCAACTCCGTGAACTGGGCGGCGCAGTCGGCGGCGGTGGACCGCGGGCGGATCCACGGGACGGCGGGGTTCTCGGCGAGCAGCCAGTCGACCTCGTCGGCGAAGAGCGTGACGAGCCGCTCGGTGTCCCCGGCCACCCGGGCGGCGACGAAATCCTGCACGACGGCCCGGGTGGCCTCGGTGACGGAGCTCGCGGTGGTGACCGGAATCGGCGTGGTGGCGGGGGACTTGACGGTCATGGCGCTCTCCTCGGGGCTGCGGGCGGGTCCTGGTGGGGGTTCCCGTCGATGTGCTCGATCCTGCCGGGGGAGGGGAGAGCGGTCGATTACCCCGGGGGTAATGAGCGGCTGATGCCGCCCCTTGCCGGCTCCGGCACGTGCGGCTGTGGCACGTGCGGCTCCGACACGGACCCGCTTCCGCCGGGCAGGTGAGCCCGCCGGCCTGCCCGATGGGCCCCGCTCCCTCGGCCGCCTCCGCGGTGGCTGTCGTACCGGAGCGGTACTGTCGCGCCCGTGGCATCAGGCGCGAAGGGCCGGGGGCGTGTGATGGATTTCCGGGTGGGCGACGTCGTCAGGATCCCCTGTCCGTTCACGGAGGCCCAGGTCACCGGGAAGCAGAAGTACGGCGGCCAGATCGTGGTCGAGTGGCCGTGGTGGTCGGCCGACCCGGACTGCGACTGGATCCACTGGAACGGCAGGGTAGTCGCCGACGGCGATCCAGGGCTGGACGACGGGCATCACGGGCTGTTCCGCACCGATCCGGCGCCCGACCGGCTCACCGCCGGCGACACATGCCACGTCGGCATCCCACCGACCCTCGTACACGTCATCGCCGTCGCCCACTACGACCCGCCCAAGGAGACCGGCCGCCTGCCACGCCCCCGACGGGAAACAGTCGTCCTGTTCGCGGGCCGCTCGTACGACTCACGCCTGGAGGAGCAGGGCGGAAGCCTCGATCCAGACGACGACATTCCGGTCACCTTCGGCCTGGTCCTCCGCCCCTACGCCTTTCTGGAGCCCGGAGACGAGATCGCCGACGCGGCAGGCCGCGCCCGGCGCTTCGACGGCCCGTGGGACTGGCACCCCTTCGACGGCGCCGAACCCCGCGAACCCCTCCGGCCACTCACCCTTCTCACCCGCGAAGGCCGTGTCGACGCGGCGGCCACAGAAGCGGGAGCGGCCGTCGCCGAAACGACGAAGACCGGTTCCCACCAGGAAGAACGCGCCTGCTGGAGCGCCCTCGCCCAGGCGCGCCCAGACCTGTCCTGACCTGACCGTCCGGCCACGTCGGCAGACTCCTGCCCGCCCTCCGTCGGCCTCGTCCGCCCCGCAGCCGCCCGGCCCGCCCCCGGTCTTCGAGCGACGGCGTCGCGCACTGCCCGTCGGCCAGGTCCGCGAGCCAGGCTTCGCGCCCGCCCCGCTGCTGGGGCACCTCGTCACCACCGGCCGCCTCGGCCGCAAGACCGCCGCGGCTTCCGCGACCGCGGACGAGTCGCGTCAGTCCAGGCAGAACTCGTTGCCCTCCGGATCGGTCATCACGATGAAGCCGGCGCTCATCGGGGGAGCGGGCTCGTAGCGGCGTACCCGCGTCGCTCCCAGTGCGACGAGCCGGTCGCACTCGGCTTCAAGCGCTGCCATCCGCTCCTCTCCCTGCAGCCCGGGAGCCGCACGGACGTCGAGGTGGACGCGGTTCTTGGCGGCCTTGTCCTCCGGCACCTGCTGGAAGAACACGCGTGGGCCGTGCCCGTCCGGGTCCTCGATGGCCGATCTCGTGTTGCGCTGCTCTTCCGGTACGCCGATCCGCGCGAGGAAGCCGTCCCACGCGGCCAGCGGGTCGGCGCCCTCGGGCAGGTCGACTCCGGGTGGGCCGGGGTGGACGTAGTCCAGTACGTCGCGCCAGAAGGACGACAGCGCCCGCGGGTCGTGGGCGTCGAAGGTGACCTGGATGTGGCGGCTCATCGGGTTGCTCCGTTCGTAGCGGGTTCCGTGTGCGGGCAGAGGTCGCGCAGCGTCCGGTCCGAGCCGAGTCCGTCTGCGTCCATGGAGTCACCCTGACACCTCTTGCGGACAGGATCGGTCCGCTTCTTCGGCCGGGTGGGTGACATGGGCGTGGCAAGCGGTGACGAGCGGGGTACGACGGAGCGAGTGCTCACCCTGGTCGGGCTGTCGCAGCAGCGCCGGGTCCGGTCGACCCCGAGCCCGCCGGCCGGCTCGGGGCCACGCCGCGCACGGTACGGCGTGATGTCGAGCGGCTGCGCGCCCCCGGCTTCGCCGTGCGCCGGGCCGGCCAGGCCGTGGCCGCCACCGACATCGTCGCGGAGACCCGCCCGGTGGCCTGGTGGCCTGACGGCCTGGTGACCCGGCGACGGACCGACGAGGTGCGGAGCCCGGGGCTGCGGAACCCACTCCCGGGCCGGGCCGAAGGAAAGCACCGACGGCCCGGCTGCGGCCGCGCTTCGCGCCGCCGCGTTCGAGGCGGTGGGGGGAGCGCACCGTCCTGCACGCCACGAGCCCGTGCTCCGGCCGCGCCGGCCCATCTCCCGGCCGCCCCGGATTACTTCGCTCCGGACTCTTGTCCGCGATCTCCCAACTGCCTAGCATTGCGGCCATGTTGAATCGAATCGATTCGACGAATCGATTCGACCAGCCAGCGAAGGAGCGGCGTGGCAACGATCAAGGACGTGGCCGAGCGGGCCGGTGTGGCCCCCAGCACTGTCTCGTACGTGCTCAGCGGCTCCCGGAAGATCTCCGACGAGACCCGCCGTGCCGTCCGCGCCGCCGTCGAGGAGCTGGGTTACCACCCCCGCGCCTCCGCCCGCAGCCTGCGCAGCGCCCGCACCCGCGTACTGGCACTGGCCGTCCCCCGCGTCCCCGGCAAGTCCCGGGGCGCGGACGGCACGTTCGCCATCGACATCAGCGACGCCGCCCGCGCTCACGGCCACGACGTGGTGCTGATCACCGACCTCGACGGCGTCGCCGGGATGCGCCGGGTCGCCGGCAGCGGCATGGCGGACGCCGCGGTGCTGATGGCAGTGGAAGAAGAGGATCCGCGCATCGCCGCGCTCCGCGAGCTGGAGTTCCCGGCCGCGCTGCTCGGCCGCAGCGAGAGCGATCCCGGCATGCCGTGGGTGGACCTCGACTGGGAGGCTGCCGTCGCCCTGGCCCTGCGGGAGACCGTGGCGGCCGGCCACCGGCGGATCGTGTTCCTGTCCTCCGCCGACCACGAGATCGACTCCCGGCGCGGCTACGCGCTGCACGGTCTCCGCGGCGCCCGGCTGGCCGCCGCGGGGACCACCGCGGAGCTGCGGACCGTGCCCTCCAGCGGCGAACCCGAGGAGCTGGGCCGCCGGCTGCGCGAGGTGCTCTCCGTCCGCCCCGCCCCGACCGCACTCGTCGTTCAGCACCTGATCCTCCTGCCGCACCTGCTGGACGAGATCACCGCGCTCGGCCTGCGGGTACCGGAGGACCTGGCGCTCGTACTGGTCGGCAGCATCCCGGACGACCTGGGCGGCCGGCGGCTGCCCCGTATCGAACTTCCCGTCGCGGAGATGTCCGCCTCCGTGGTCCGGCTCGCCATCGGAGCCATCGGCGCCGACACCTCGGACACGGCGGGGGAACACCCACCACGCCGGCTGATCTCCCCCCGGATGGCGACCGGGTGCGTGATCGGTCCTCCCTCGGAGCCGTCTTCGTGAACGGAGAACCATCACCATGCAACGCCCTGCCAGGCGCACAAGGCTGATCGCGGCGTCCACCGCCGCCACCGCCCTGTCGGCGCTGGGCCTCACGGGGTGTGCCACCACCCCCGACCCCGGCACCGTCACCGTCCTCAACTCGGCCACCGACGCGGCCGAGCACGACGCCAACCAGGAGTTCCTCGACCGCTGCGCGAAGCCGCTGGGTCTGAGGATCGAGCAGATCAGCGTGCCCGCCGACACCGTCGCGTCGAAGGCCCTGCGGATGGCCTCGTCCGACTCGCTCACCGACATCCTCGAACTCGACGGCTCGGAGCTGCCGCAGTTCGCGGGGACGGGCGGACTGCGCCCGCTGAAGGAGATCGGCCTGAACACCTCGGGCTTCTCCGACAGTGCCACCTCGCTCGGCAGCCATGACGGCGAGCAGTACGGGGTCGCCCGTTCGGTGAACTCCCTCGCGCTGCTCTACAACAAGGACATGCTGCGCGAGGCCGGGGTCGAGCCGCCCGCCACCTGGGACGAGCTGCGGGAAACCGCGAAGAAACTGACCAGCGGCGACACCTACGGCATGGCGTTCAGCGCGAGCCCCAACGCCGACGGCGTGTACCAGTTCCTGCCGTTCTTCTGGTCCGGCGGCGGTGACGAGGCACAGCTGGACAACGGCAGGGGCGAAGCGGCGCTGAAGCTCTGGAAGAACATGCTGGACGACAAGTCCGTGTCGGCCTCAGTCGTCAACTGGAACCAGCAGGACGTCAACGACCAGTTCGTCGCGGGCCGTGCCGCCATGATGATCAACGGGCCGTGGCAGGTGCCTGTCCTCAGTGAGCAGGACGAGGTGGACTGGGCCGTCGCCACGATCCCGGTGCCCGAGGCCGGACAGGACGCGGTGCCGCCGATCGGCGGCACGGTGATGGCCGTACCGAAGAACGAGGACGGACCCGAACGCGAACGGAACGCGGTGAAGATCCTCAACTGCCTGAACGAGGAGGAGAACCAGCTCGCGTGGGGCGAACGCGTGAACAACGTGCCCACCCGCGCGATCGCCGCCGACCGGTACGCCGCAGAGAACCCCGAACTGGCCCCCTTCGTGAACCTGGTCGCGACGGCCCGCTCCCGTACCGCACAGGTCGGCACCCGCTGGCCGGTGATCCAGGACGCGCTCGCGGGCTCCTTCCAGTCGGTGCTGACGGGCCGCTCCGAGCCCGGGGCGGCGTTGGAGCGGGCGCAGTCGCAGGCCGCGGACGGGGAGAAGTGAGGACGCCCATGAGTACCGCTCACTCCTCCGCCACCGCAACGGCGAGGACCGCCGCTCCTGCGCCGAAGCCCGCCTCCCTGCGCGGCCGGCGCTCCGTACTGCGCCACTTGTTCGTCCTGCCCGCGCTGGTCTACATGGCGCTGTTCTTCGGCTACCCGCTCGTCCGCAACGTCCTGATGAGTTTTCAGCACTACACGCCGAAGACGTACTTCACCGGTGAGGCACCCTTCAACGGGCTCGACAACTGGCGCGCCGTCTTCTCCGACGAACTGTTCGCCCACTCACTGTGGCACACCGCGGTCTTCACCATAGGCTCGCTGGCCGGCCAGTTCACCCTCGGTCTGGCGCTGGCCGTGTTCTTCTCCCGCCGGTTCCGGCTCTCCGGGACGATACGCGCGGTGCTGCTGCTGCCCTGGCTGGTTCCCATGGTGGTGTCCGCCGTCGTCTGGCGGCGCATCCTCGACCAGGACCACGGCATCCTCAACAGCGCGCTCCAGGCGCTCGGTCTGACCGACAGCGGCGTGCCGTGGCTGAGCAGCCCGGGCGTGGCGCTGCTGTCGGCGATCCTGGTCAACATCTGGATCGGCATCCCGTTCAACATGGTGATCCTCTACGGCGGACTCCAGGAGATCCCCCGCGAGTTGTACGAGGCGGCGTCACTGGACGGTGCCGACCCGTGGCGGACCTTCCGCAGCATCACGCTGCCGCTGCTCCGCCCGGTGATCACCGTGGTGCTGGTGCTGGGCTTCATGTCCACGGTGAAGATCCTGGACCTGATCCTGGCACTCACCTCGGGCGGCCCCGCCGACTCCACCCAGACCCTGGGCACCGTGACCTACCAACTGTCCTTCCTCCAGCTCGACTTCGGCCAGGGTGCGGTTGTCGGCAACGTCCTCATCCTCATCAGCGCGGTCTTCGCCGTGCTCTACCTGCGGGCCAACCGGGCCGACTTCGGAACGGGGAAGTGATACCAGTGATACCGAGGAAGCCGTCGTCCCTGCGCGGTCCCTGGAACACCACCGCCGCGCTGCTCATCCTCGTCCTCCTGCTGTTCCCGGTGTACTGGATGCTCAACACCGCGCTGCAGCCCGACACCAGCACCGCCGCCACCGACTGGTTCCCGGCCTCGCCGAGCCTGTCCAACTTCGACGCGGCGCTCAGCAGCCAGGGCAAGTCGCTGCTGACGAGCCTGACCGTGGCCCTCGGTTCGGTCGTCGTCTGCCTGGCACTGGCCGCTCCGGCCGCGTACGGGCTGGCGCAGTTCGGGCTCAAGGGCGGGCAGACCATCGTCTTCACCACCCTGATCACCCAGATGGTGCCGGGCATCGTCATCGCCAACGCCCTCTACAGCGCGTACGCGGAGCTGGGCCTGGTCAACTCCTATCTGGGACTGATCCTGGCGGACGCCTCGCTGGGGCTGCCGTTCTCCATCGTGCTGCTGCGGGCGTTCATGGTGGCCGTCCCCGGTGAGGTGATCGAGGCGGCGCTGGTCGACGGCGCCAACCGGTTCACGGCGTTCATCCGGATCGTGCTGCCGATGAGCCGCAACGCGCTGATCACGGCCGGGCTGTTCACCTTCCTCTTCGCCTGGTCGGACTTCATGTTCGCCCTGACCCTCAACACGACCGACGACGTCAAGCCGGTCACCCTCGGCATCTACCAGTTCGTCGGGGCACACGTCAGCGACTGGGGTGCCGTGATGGCCACCGCCGTGCTGTCGGCCGTGCCCGCGGCGATCCTGCTCGTCGTCGCCCAGAAGTACATCGCCGCCGGCATCGCCGGCGGGTCCGTCAAGTAGTGACCGCCGACCGGAGAAGAAGGCAAGCGATCCTGATGAGTCCCCCCGCCGACGGCCCCGGGTTCCCCCGCTTCCCGGACGGTTTCCTCTTCGGCGCCGCCACGGCCGCCTACCAGATCGAGGGCGCCCACGACGAGGACGGGCGCACCCCCTCCGTCTGGGACACGTACTGCCGCGAGCCCGGCCGGGTGGCCGACGGCGCCACCGGCGACGTCGCCTGCGACCACTACCACCGCTACCGCGAGGACGTCGTCCTGCTGCGCGACCTGGGCGTGGACACCTACCGCTTCTCGATCGCCTGGCCGCGGGTGCAGCCGGACGGTACCGGCCCCGGCAACCCCAAGGGCCTGGACTTCTACGACCGGCTGACGGACGAGCTGCTGGCCGCCGGCATCGCCCCCGCCGCGACCCTCTACCACTGGGACCTGCCGCAGACGCTGGAGGACAGGGGCGGCTGGCGGGTACGGGAGACGGCGGGGCGGTTCGCCGACTACACCCGGATCCTGGCGGACCGGCTCGGCGATCGGATCGGCCGCTGGATCACCCTGAACGAGCCGTTCTGCAGCTCCTTCGCCGGCTACGGCTCCGGCAGCCACGCCCCCGGCGCCCGCGAGGGCCGGGGCGCGCTCGCCGCAGCGCACCACCTGTTGGTGGGTCACGGGCTGGCCGTACGGGTGCTGCGCGAGGCGGGCGCCCCGGACGTCGGCATCACCCTCAACCCGGACGTGCTGCTGCCCGCCACGGACAGCGACGCCGACCGGGACGCGGTGCGCCGCGCGCAGACCGTGCACAACGACGTCTTCCTCGACCCGCTGCTGGCCGGGCACTACCCGGAGCACGAGCGGGAGACCTGGGGCGGACTCGCCGACGGCTCGTACCGGCGCGACGGCGACCTGGAACTGATCGGCGCGCCGCTGGACTTCGTCGGCATCAACTACTACCGGCCGATCACCGTCTCCGACGTGCCGTTCCGGGACCCCGACCCGGCCACGCGCACCGCCGTGGACATCCGTGCCGAGGAGTCGTGGTGCGACGGCGTACGGCGGACCACGATGGGCTGGCCCGTGGTCCCGGGCGCCTTCACGGACCTGCTGACCGGCCTGCGCCGACGCTACCCCGGCCTGCCCCCGCTGCTGATCACCGAGAACGGCAGCGCCGAGGACGACCGGGCGGACGGCGACGGGCAGATCCGCGACGCCGACCGGGTGGCGTATCTGCGCGACCACCTCGCGGCGCTCGCCGACGCCATGGAGCAGGGCGTGGACGTGCGCGGCTACTACGTCTGGTCGCTGCTGGACAACTTCGAGTGGGCCCGCGGCTACAGCAAGCGGTTCGGGATCGTCCGGGTCGACTACGACACCCTGGAGCGCACTCCGAAGGACAGCTACCGCTGGTACCGGGACCTGATCACCGACCACCGCGACCGTACCCCTGCGCAGGAGCAGCCCCACCGATGAAATTCACCGACGGCTACTGGCTCATGCGCGAAGGCGTCCGGGCCTCGTACGCCACCGAGGTCTCCGACGCCCGTGCCGAGGACGGCCGGCTCACCCTCTACGCCCCGGTCCGCCACGTGAAGACCCGGGGACACACCCTCAACAGTCCGCTGATCACCGTGGAGTGCTGGTCGCCCGCCGAGGGCGTGATCGGCGTCCGCTCCACCCACCACGGCGGCGGCGTGGACCGCGGCCCGCACTTCGCACTGAACACAGAGCCCGGCCACGCCCCGGAGATCTCCTGGGACGGCCCGGTGGCCGAGCTGACCAGCGGCAAGCTGTCGCTGCGCGTGGACACCGACGCACCGTGGCGGCTGGAGTTCGCCGCCGACGGCCGGACCCTGACCTCGGTGGGGAGCCGCGGCACGGGCTTCGCGACCACGGGCGACGGCCGCCACCACACCATCGCCCAGCTGTCCCTGGGCGTCGGCGAGCTGGTCTACGGGCTGGGGGAGCGGTTCACCCCGTTCACCAGGAACGGCCAGACGGTCGACATCTGGCAGGCCGACGGCGGCACGGCAAGCGAGCAGGCGTACAAGAACGTCCCGTTCCACCTGACGAACCGGGGTTACGGCGTCTTCGTCAACCACCCGGGCAAGGTGTCGTACGAGATCGGCTCCGAGTCGGTCGGGCAGACGCAGTTCAGCGTCGAAGGCCAGTCGGTCGAGTACTTCGTCGTCCACGGGCCGACGCCCAAGGAGATCCTGGACCGCTACACGGCGCTCACCGGCCGCCCCGCGCTGCCGCCGGCGTGGTCGCTCGGGCTGTGGCTGTCGACGTCCTTCACCACCTCCTACGACGAAGAGACGGTGAACCGGTTCGTCAACGGCATGGCGGAACGCGACATCCCGCTCGGGGTGTTCCACTTCGACTGCTTCTGGATGCGTCAGTACCAGTGGTGCGACTTCACCTGGGACCCGGACGTCTTCCCGGACCCGGAGGGAATGCTGGCCCGGCTGAAGGAGCGGGGCCTGCGGATCTCGGTGTGGATCAACCCGTACATCGCGCAGAAGTCCCCGCTGTTCGAGGAGGCGCGCGCCCAGGGCTTCCTGGTGCGCAGACCGAACGGCGACGTCTGGCAGTGGGACCTGTGGCAGGCCGGCATGGGCCTGGTGGACTTCTCCCGCCCCGGCGCCAGGAGCTGGTACGCGGAGAAGCTGCGCGGCCTCGTCCGGCAGGGCGTGGACTGCTTCAAGACGGACTTCGGCGAGCGCGTCCCGACCGATGTGGTCTGGCACGACGGCTCGGACCCCGAGCTGATGCACAACTACTACACCCAGCTCTACAACGAGACCGTGTTCGAGGTGCTGGCCCGGGAACGCGGCGCGAACGAGGCTGTCCTCTTCGCCCGGTCGGCGACGGCGGGCGGCCAGCAGTTCCCGGTGCACTGGGGCGGCGACTGCGAGTCGACGTTCAACGCGATGGCCGAGTCGCTGCGCGGCGGGCTGTCGCTGGGGCTGTCCGGCTTCGGCTTCTGGAGCCACGACATCGGCGGCTTCGAAGGGACCCCGACCCCTGCGGTCTTCAAGCGGTGGACGCAGTTCGGGCTGCTCTCCTCGCACAGCCGGCTGCACGGCAGCAGGAGCTACCGGGTGCCGTGGGACTACGACGAGGAGGCCGTCGCGGTCACCCGCGACTTCACCCGCCTCAAGCACCGGCTGATGCCGTACCTGTACGAGGCGTCCCGGCAGGCCGCCCGGCAGGGCACCCCGGTGATGCGGGCGATGGTCCTGGAGTTCCCGGACGACCCGTCCTGCCACCCCCTGGACCGGCAGTACATGCTCGGCGGGGACATCCTCGTCGCACCGGTCTTCTCCGGGGACGGGACGGTGGAGTACTACGTGCCGGAGGGGACCTGGACCCACCTGCTCACCGGCGAGCGCGTCCAGGGCCCGTGCTGGCGCCAGGAGACGCACGGCTACGACACCCTGCCGCTGCTGGCCCGGCCCGGCTCCGTCATCCCGTTCGGCGCGGAGGACGACGAGGCCGTGTACGACTGGGCCGACGGCGTCACGCTCCGGGTCGGCGCCCCGGCCGAGGGGGTCACGGTCGTCACCGAGATCCCGGCGCCGGACGGCTCGACGGCCGCGGTGTTCCGCACCCGGCGCGACGGCGGTGTGCTGACGGTCGAGGCCGAGGGCGCGCCCGGCCCGTGGCGGGTGCTGCTCACCGGCGACGCGCCGGCGGAACTGTCCGCGGGCGCCGAGCGCACGGACCTGGGCACGCTGCTGCCCGCCGCGGCGGGCACGGAGCGGGTGACGCTCCGGCTCGGCTGAGCCCCACCGGGCAGCGAGCCCGGGAACCGGTCATGCCCGGTTCCCGGGCTCTCCGTCGATGAGACGACGGCCGGAAGGCTGGTAGCCGGCCGGAGCCGTTCGCTGGGGGCTGCGATCGACACGGCCGCCCCGTGGCGGACGACGAGCCCGTCGCACTGTGGTGGGTGGCCACCGCGGGGTAGCGGTGAAACGGGTGCAGTCGTTGATCCTCCCGCTGGTCATGCCGGAGCCGAGCGGGCGGCCGACGGCTTCGCGGGCAGAGAGGCCCTGCTGGTCGGCCCGCCTCTGGACCGGCCCAGTGCCGGGCTGCGGAACCCTCTTTCCGGGCCCCGGCGGCGTGCTGGCGGGGCCCGCACGGCCGTGGGTCCGACCGGTACCAGCCGGTCGACGTCCCCGGCTGGTGACACATGGCCCAGCACGACGCTCCTGGGAACTCGCCTTCCGGCAAGATCGTTCAACCGGCATGCCGCACCACCCGGACACCCCTGCCGTACGCCCCATCACCGACGCCGACATCCCTACCGCTGCCGAGACCCTCGCCCGGGCCTTCGCCGACTACCCCTACACCCGGCACGTGGTCGCCGCAGACGACCACGAGGACCGGATCCGGCGCTTCCAGGAGCTCTGCCTGACCCGCATCGGGGTGGTGTACGGCCGTGCGTGGGTTGCCGGCAGGGGCCGCGCTGTCGCTGTATGGGCCACACCTGACCAGGACCCCACGCCCGCCTTTGCCGAGGTCGGCCCGCTGCTCGGTGACCTCATGGGTGACCGGGCGGCTGCCTACGAGTCCGCGGAGCAGGCCCTCGCTCCGTACCGGCCGCACGAGCCGGCGTGGTTCCTCAACACGGTGGGGGTCGCCCCGGAGGCCCAGGGGCAGGGCCTGGGCGGCGCGGTGCTGGTTCCCGGCGTCGAGGCGGCCGCACGCGCCGGGTACCCGGCGTTCCTGGAGACCTCCAGTGAGCGGAACGTGAAATTCTACGAACGCCTCGGCTTCGAGGTCACCGCTGAGGTCTTGCTCCCCGACAACGGACCCCGCACGTGGTGCATGCGCAAGGACCCCCGCTGGTGCTGTGAGCTGTGACCGGAAATATTCGGCAGGTTCAGTGCACCGTTCTCGTGCAGCCATTCCGCCGAGTCGCCGGTCCGGCTTACGGGCCCCGTGAGCCGACGCGCGGTGTGTCCTGCCCGCCGAAGGCGGGGAGAGCGACGGCGGTCATCCCGGAGCTCGGACTGGCTCCGTAGACGTCCGGCAGCCTCCGTTGCACGTCTTCAAGAAATGCATGCTGCGTGTCAGCGGGGCCAAGGCCCACCTCCGCTACCGCCCCAGTCGCCGACGCGTCGCCCGTAGCGGATGCGGAACCGTTCGAAGTGGTGCAGCCAGGTGAAGGTGCGCTCTGCCACCCACCGCACCTTGCCCGGCCCGGAACCGTGCGCGACACCGCGTCGGGATCACCGACTTGATTCCGCCCCTCCGCAGCAGGCGGCGGTATGTGTCGAAGTCGTAGCCCCGGTCGGCGTACAGACGCCGAGGCTTGCGGCAGGGCCGCCCCGAAGCCCTCGAATCGGCGGGTTCGCGTCCAGCAGGGGCAGGAACCGGGTGGCGTCGTGGCGGTTGCCGCCGGTGAGCGTGACAGCGGGCGGAGTCCCGTGGCGGTCGACGATCAGGTGATGCTTGGAGCCGGGACGGGCCCGGTCGACCGGTGAAGGACCGACATGACCCCCTTTTGCGGACTGATGTGCTCGCTACAGGAGGGTTACGATTCAACGCCGCTCCACGACGTGAGCCGGCCGGTGCTGGGGAGCGCCGTGGAACAGCATGTGGTGGGGGAACGATGGCTGGCAGCAGGCCGGCCGGGCGCCGTGCGCCGGCGCGTGCGGCCGGGCTGATGGTCGGAGCGGGCGTACTGGCCGGGCTCGCGGTGGAGTTCCATCTGCCGGGAGGGTCATCCATCCCCGGAAATCGCTGCGGCAGCAGGTACCGGCCCTGTCCGGAAGGCACAACGCCGACGCTTGTGCCGGCCTTCCTGTTCGCCTTTGCGGGCGCCGTCGGGCTCACTGCGGCCATCGCCTCCTTCGGACACGTGCGTCCCGGAAAAGTGGTGCCCGGTGTGCTCGCCGCGGCGGGCGTGATGATCGCGCTGCGGCCCGGTTGGCAGGCCTGCCTATGGATGCGCGGGCCGGTGCTCGACCCTGTCCGGCAGGTCGGCACAGACCGGCCCTCGTCCGTGCGCGGCGTCGGTGCCTGGACCGTGGGCGACGGAGCCGACACGGTCGTTCGCGCCCGGACCGACGCGTTGATCGCTTACGAGTCCAGCACCGGGAACCGTAGTTGGGTCCTGCGGGCGCCCGTGCGCGAATCGGTGTGCGCGATGAGCGACCAGGTCGTCGACGGCATCGGCATCGTCGCCTTCGCAGGGCACGAGAAGCCGTGCGACTTCGTGTGGGGCGTCGACGTACGCAGCGGACGCACGGTGTGGGAGCGCAACATCAGCGGGACTGTGCCGGTCTACGGCCGTGGTGGCGGCGGTTTGCTCAGCGCCGGTACCGGCTGACCGACGGCGCGGCGCGCTGGACCATGAAGCCCGCCGTCGCCGGCACGGGGGAGGGGGAGGACGCCGAATGCGAACCCGTCACGGCCTCCGCTGCCGGAGGCACCACCCGCGTCGTCGTGACCTGCGGCGGTTACCACGGTTTCCACTCGGCGTGGCTCCTCATCCTCGACACATCCACAGGCAAGGAGCTGAGCCGGCGTGCGCTCCCCGTCAACGTTACGGCCCGTGGAAGACGGTCTGCACCCGCTTCCGCCGCTGCGCCATCGGCGCTGACCGGTAGGCGTCGGGGGCGCACAGCGAGTCGGTACCGGGTGCACGCGGCAGGCGGGCTCGCACCACCTCACGTCCAGGACATGCAGCTCGGGGTCTTTGCGGGACGGCAGTACGCCGATCGGCGCATCAGCCCCGACAGGTCGCGGGCTTTCTCGAAGGGCGCCGTCAAGCAAGCTGCGTGTTTTCCCGGGCGGCTGCCAGGCGAGGGGAAGCCGTCCGGGCAGTCGCTTCGTAAATCCTTACCAGGAGGTGCTGTTCGCGAAAAGTTTGCCCGAAGCCCGGAAACCACGGCCCGGTTCAGCAGAGCTGGCCGGTGTACCAGGCGTTGCGGATCTGCTGCGTGGTTCCGAGCTGAGTGGTGCCGGGGTCGACGCAGTGGGTGGTGTCCGGCCAGTTGATCCGGTCGATCTTGATCTTGATGCGGGAGCCGTCGTGGGTGCAGTGGTTGTAGAAGGCCAGGTGGTTGCGGGTGAAATACCCACAGGGATCGGCTGCGGGGGCGGCCGTGGCCGCCGGAGCGGTGGCGCCCAGCAGGAGCGCGGCCAGGGCGAGGGGGAGCAGTCGTCGTGTACGCATGACGGGAACGTACCCACACGGTGAAGCCGGTGAACAATGCCCGCAGAAACAGACAAACTACCCATGGTTCGAGTCTCTCTTCGGTCGGGACCGAGCACGGGGGAGCACATTGGGAGTCGGGGTCGACGGCGCCTGCTCGGTTGGTGACGGCGGCTGCGGCCCGCGTGGCCGTCGTGCTGAAGGGGCCCAGCGTCCTTTCGCTCTCCCGGCGCGGCAGGTCCCGCTCGACGAGCCGGTCCGGCGCGGTCTCGCGAAGCCGGGTGTCGACCTCGATGAGGAGGGTCTGTACGCCCCGCACGCGCTCGGCGGCCTTCTCGTTCACGGCTCGGGGCAGGGGATTGGGCGCTGTCCGCCGGCGACGGCGTGCATCCGCGGTCCGTTCGGCCCCTTGTCCCGCTCGCCGGCCCTGGCGCGGCCGGCCGGGGCGGGCGTGACCGGCACGGCGCCGCCCGGGGTGCGGTGCGGGGTGCCGGCGAACCGCCTGCTTGCCTATCGGGAAAGTCAAAGATAACTTTCCTTGTAGGAAAGTAACGCGGGGACGGGAGGGCGAGGGCCGTGGGCACGCCGTTGGACGCCGAACAGGCATGGCGGGATCTGCAGCGCATCAGGGTGCCGCAGGAGCGGGTGTACGACGAGGTCGAGCGGTCCGCTGCGGGCGGCTCGGGCACCACCTGGGCCACGGCCGCGCTCATGTGGCTCTTCCTGGCCGGTCTGGGCCTGGACCTGCCCGGGTGGGGCGTGGGGCTGGTCCTCGCCGCGTACGTCGCGCTGCTGGGCGTGCTGGCCGTGCTCGACAACCGCCGGAGCCGGGTGCGCCTGCACCACACCCGGTGCACCCCGCGGATGTTCGGCACCTTTGTCGCGGGGGCGGTGGTGACCGGCGGGACGGTCCTGCTGACCGGCCGTCTGGTCGATTCGCTGGAACCGATGCCGGCCAGTCTGATCCAGGCAACGGTCTCGGCGACGGTGTTCGTGCTGTTCGTCGGGCCGGCGGGCCGCTGGGCGGCCGGGTCGGCGCGGGGCCGCGGCCCACAGGCGGCGGGCACCGGAGCGACGGACACGGGGGCAGACCGATGAGCGTCCCCGCCGGCTTCGACGAGCTGATCCATCCCGCCACCCGGCTGTCGGTGGTCGCGCTGCTCGCCGCCACCGAATGGGCGGACTTCGCGTTCGTCCGCGACAGCCTCTCGCTCAGCGACTCCGCGCTCTCCAAACAGCTGCACACCCTGGAGGAGGCCGGATATCTGGAGCTCCGCAAGGAGGGCGGCGGCCGCAAGCGGCGCACCACGGTACGGCTGACGGGCCGCGGCCGCACCGCCTTCGAGGGCCACGTCGCGGCACTCCGGGCGATCGTCGAGGGCGCCGGTTCCCCGGCGGCGGCCGAAACACCACCACGACAGCGACACCCTTCGGAGGCAGGACGTTGACGCCGAAGCGCACACCCGACCAGCCCGTCGTCCACGCGCGCGACGTGACGATGACGTACGGCGGCATCGACGTCCTCCACGGCGTCGACCTGGACATCCACCGCGGTGAGGTCTTCGCGCTGCTCGGACCCAACGGTGCCGGGAAGACCACCACTGTCGAAATCCTGGAGGGCTTCCGGCGGCGTTCCGCCGGCGAGGTGAGCGTCCTCGGCACGGATCCGGAGCGGGGCGACGACGCGTGGCGCGGCCGGATCGGACTGGTCCTGCAGTCCTGGCGCGACCACCGCCGCTGGCGGGTCGCCGAGCTGCTGACGCACTTCGCCACGTACTACCCCGACCCGCGCGACCCGGCCGAACTGCTGGCCCTGGTCGGCCTCGCCGACCAGGGCGGCCGGCAGGTGGACCGGCTGTCCGGCGGCCAGCGCCGGCGGCTGGACGTCGCGCTCGGCATCGTCGGCCGCCCCGAACTCCTTTTCCTGGACGAGCCGACCACCGGCTTCGACCCGGAGGCGCGGCACGAGTTCCACGTACTGGTCGAACGGCTGGCCCGCGACGAGGGTGTCACCGTCCTGCTCACCACCCACGACCTGGTGGAGGCCGAGCGGCTCGCCGACCGGATCGCCATGCTGGTCGGCGGCCGGATCCGGGTCTGCGGCACGCCCGCGGAACTGGCCCGGCGGGCCGCCGCCCGGGCCGAGGTCCGCTGGACGGCGGACGACGGGACGATCCGCCGCGAACGCACCGAGGACCCCTCACGGCTGGTCTGGGAACTCCACCGGCACGCGGACGGCCCGATCGCCGGCCTGGAGGTCCGCCGCCCGACGCTGGAGGACACCTATCTGCACATGGTGCACCGGGAGGCCGACAGCACGGACGGGAACGCGGACAAGGGAGTACAGGCCGCATGAGGAAGACACCCATGGCGAACGGCTGGCGTGCCGGGCTCCAGCGCGGCGGCATCGAGCTGCGGCACCTCCTGCGCAACGGCAAGGAGATGTCCGGCCACCTGACCAACGTGGTCGTCGCGCTACTCGTCGCCGCCTACGTCAGCGACGACGTGCCCGGCACCCGGATCCCGATGGCCCATCTGATGCTGGCGGGCTTCGCCGCCTACCTGCTGTTCCAGATCGGACTGATCAACCTCCCACAGATACTCGTGACCGAGCGGGAGGAGGGGGTCCTGCTGCGGATGCGCACCACACCCGGCGGGATACCGGCCTACCTCGTCGCCAAGTGCGTGCTGGTGGTCGTCATGGCGGTCGGCACCCTGGCCCTGCTCCTGGCGGCCGCGGCGCTGCTGGTGGACGGGCCGCTGCCGCACGGCCCGGGCGACTGGCTGACGCTGCTGTGGGTCACCACGCTCGGGCTGCTCTCCGTCGTACCGCTGGGCGCGGCCATAGGAGCGGTACTGCCCAACCCCCGCGAGGCACTGGCGTTGGTCATGCTGCCGACGATGGGGCTCCTGTTCACCTCCGGAACGGTCTTCCCGATCACCTCGCTGCCGGTGCCGGTTCAGCAGGTGGCCTCGGTCTTCCCGCTCAAGTGGATGGCACAGGGCCTGCGTTCGGCGCTGCTCCCCGACACGGCACGGGCCGCCGAGGCGGCCGGCTCCTGGGAACTGCCCATGGTCGCCCTGGTCCTGACCGCCTGGGCGGTCCTCGGGTTCCTCCTCGCGGTCCCCCTCCTGCGCCGCGCCGCCCGCCGCGAGTCCGGCTCCCGCCTGTCCGCGCGGCACCGCAAGGCGGCCCAGAGCGGCACGCTGCCCGCGTAGGCGCCCTCGTGACCGCCAAGCGGTTGCCCGCCGGCCGGCGCTACGACTTCGGCAGACACCGCGGCCTCCTCGGGGCCCGTCGGACAACTCTGGCGCCCCTTCGCCCGGTTCCGACTCGCCCGCGGCGTCATCTGCTCGAGACGAGTCCGCACCTCGCTGCGAAGCGGCCAGTCGGGCCGGTTCGCGTGTCCGTACGGGCATCACCACCGGCCTGAACAGCGGCCAGGTCGCCGGGCTGAACGCCACCGTGAACCACCCGGAGGGCACCGTCACCGGGCTGATCCGGACCAATGTGTGCACGGAGCCGGACGACAGCGGTGGTGCCCTGTTCACCCGTGACGGTAGCGCGATCGGCCTCACCTCGGCCGGCAGTGGCGACTGCACGTCGGGAGGCGAGACGTTCTTCCAGCCGGTGACGACGGCACTGGCGGCGGTCGGCGCACAGATCGGCGCGGACGACGGAGGCCAGGCCAGGGAGACCAGGGCCAAGACGGCCAAGACCAGCGCGGCCGGAACCAGGGCGGTTTCGACGGCAACTGAGCCGCAGTCACCTCCTCCTCCCCCACGGGCCCGGTGGCGTGCGGGGCTCCGCACGCCACCGGGCCGCGTTCAGAGCGTCTCGCTCAGTGAGTCCGCCAGCCGCCGCCGCGCCGCCCGCGTCGCCGGCAGCGTCGCCGCCGCCACCGCCCCCACCACCGCGCCGGTCACGACGGTCACCAGCACGGGCCACGGCGGCAGACGGGCGATGCCCGCACCCATCCCGCTCGAACTGCCCTGGGCGTCCACCAGCCACGCACCCGACAGCGCACCGAGCGCTGCCCCGGCCACGGCCGCCACCAGCGCCGTCAGGCCGGCGGCGATCACGATCACCGAGCCGATCTGCCGGGGCGTCAACCCGATCGCCTTCAGCGCGAGCAGGTCCCGGCCCCGGTCGCGCACCCCGGTGCCGATCAGCGTCAGCAGCTCGGTCAGCCCGATCAGGGCCAGTACGGCGATCAGGGCCGCGATCACCCCGCGCGCCGGTTCCAGCCGGTCGGCGGGATTGGGTGTCTCGCGGATCTCCAGGGTGCCGCCCACCGCCTCGTCGAGCGCGGCCCGTACGGCCCTCGGGTCGGCGCCGTCGGCCAGCACCAGCGCGTGGAAGTCGGGCCGCAACCGCGGATCGCGGTCCCCCAGCGTGTCGAGGGTCGTGGAAACGACCCGTCCGCCCGATTCCGGTTCGATGCTGCGGCCCACGATGTGCAGGATCTGCGGCCGGCCCTCGACCGTCATCCGCACCCAGTCGCCGATCCGTACGCCGAGGAGGTCGAGCAGCCCCTGCCCCGCGACCGCCTCGTCGGGACCACGGGCCGCCCGGCCCTCGGCGACGGCCGACGGGTACGGCCGTCCGGCGGTGCCGAGCCCGCGCAGCGTGATGGTGCCGGTCTGCCCGGGTACGAGGGCCGCCATCTCGGCGCCCGGATGGACGGCGGCGACTTCGGGGATCTCGGCCAGGGTCCGCAGCAGCTCCTCCTCCGTGGGCCCGCCGGGCTGCTGTGCCCGTACCGTCAGCGCCGCGGGCATCCCCATCTCAGCCGGCCGGCTGCGGAACCGGTCGAGTGTGGACCAGGCCACCAGCGCGACCGTGATCAGCACCAGCGGCAGTGCGAGGCGCCCCACGGCGACGGCCGTACGGCCCCGGCGCGGGAAGGCCGAGCGCCAGCCGAGGACCAGCGCCGGCGGCACCCGGAGCCCGAGCGCCCGCCGCCCGAGTGCGGTCATCGGCGCGGCCGACGGCTGGGCGGCGCGGGCCACCGGGACCGGCGGGACCCGCCCGGCACGCCAGGCCGCGAACCCGGTCGCCGCAGCGATCAGCAGGATCGCGCCGCACGGCACGCCGGTCATGAGCGCCGCGTATCCGGGCAGGTCCTGCCACAGGGCGGCCGCGTCGCCGATCGGGCCCGGTATCCGCTCGCCCAGGACGGCGATCGCGGCCGTCCCGAGGGCGACGCCGAGCAGGGCGAACGCCAGATGCTGCACAAGGAAACCGCGTACGACCTGCCCCGGCGTGAAGCCCACGGCCTTGAGCACGGCGATGTCCCGCAACTGCCCGCGCACGCGGGCGCCGATCGCCCCGGACGCGGCGAACGCGGCCGCGAGCAGCGCGCCGAGACCGAAGACGGCGAAGAGCTGGCCGAACAGCCGGTCGTCGCCGCCGGCCTCCGCCCGCGCCTGCTGCCACTTGGTGACCTGGGCGACCCGGTCGGCGCCGAGCACGGTCACCGCCCGCTGGACCATGAAGTCGGTGTCACCGGCGTTCTCCAGCCGCAGCCCCACGCTCTGTCCGGTGTCGTCGGGGGCGAGGGTGTCGAGCGTGCCGGGCAGCACCCAGCCGATGCCGGGCCCGCCGTCCGGCCGGTAGCGGGGCTCCGCCGCCTCCGCGACGCCGGTCACGCGCAGGGCGCTCGCGGCGCCGTCCTGCCCGGTGACCCGTACGGTGTCGCCGGGTTCGGCCCACAGCGCCCGGGCGACCGAGCTCTCCAGTACGACGGTACCGGCCGCCGGGCCGCCGCCGGACGGGGCGAGCCAGTTGCCGGAGGTCACCAGCGGGCGCCCCACCTCGGGCGGCCGGGTCTGTGCGGCGCGCAGCGCGACCGCGGCCCGCGCGCCCTGCGTCTCGACGGTGGTGGCAGCGGTCCGGTAGGGGCCGGAGAGCGCGGCGACGCCGTCGAGCCCGGACAGGGCGGCCGTATCGGCGCCCGCCCTGGTCTGCAGCCAGATGTGCGCGCCCTGCGACTGATTGAAGGTCCGCTGCCACGGGTTGGCGGCGTAGCTGAACAGCGCGCCCGCCAACAGCAGCGAGGCGATGATCCCCGCGCTGGCGAGGACGACGAAGAGTGCCTCGCCGCGGTGTGCGCGGAAGTCGGCGTGCGCCCAGCGCAGGGTGGCCCGCACGGTCACCCCTTCAGTTCGAGCACGCTGGACACCCCGCCGCCCGGGCCGCTCCGCCCGGCGCCGAGTTCGGCGTCGTCCGCGATGCGTCCGTCGAAGAAGCTGATGACACGGTCGGCGGCGCTGGCCATCCGGGCGTCATGGGTGACCATCAGGATCGTCTGGCCGCGCTGGTGGAAGCGGGAGAGCAGCCGCAGTACCTCCCGGGTCCCCTTGCTGTCGAGGCTGCCGGCCGGTTCGTCGGCGAGCAGCAGGGCGGGGTGGTTGACCAGGGCGCGGGCGAGCGCGACCCGCTGCTGCTCCCCTCCGGAGAGCTCGCCGGGCATGGACTTCTCGCGGCCTTCGAGGCCGAGCTCGGCGAGGAGTTCGGCGCGGGACGCGCGGGCGGCTCTGGGGGAGGCGCCCGCGAGCAGTGCGGGCAGTTCGACGTTGTCGGCGACGGTGAGGTTGGAGACCAGGTTGAAGAACTGGAAGACGACGCCGATGCTGCGCCGCCGCAGCACCGCCCAGCGGGCTTCGCGGTACGTGTCGACCCGCTGCCCGTCGAGCCACAGCTTTCCGCTGTCGGGCCGCTGGAGACCGCCGATCAGATGCAGCAGCGTGGATTTCCCGGCACCCGAGGGCCCGGTGACCGCGACGAACTCGCCGGGCCGGACGGTCAGGTCCACACCGCGCACGGCGTGCACCGGTGCGCCTTCGCCGCGGTGCGTCTTGGTCAGCCCCTCGGCGCGCACGATGGGCGCGGCGGCTCCGCCCGAAGGCGCTGTGGTGTCGCTCACTCCAGTTCCTCCTGGCAGCGCTCCAGCCAGTCGAGGTCGGCCTGCAGATGCAGCATGGCCCCCTCGATCAGCAGCTGGGAGATCCTGTTGTCCCGGTCCTCGGCGGCGGCCAGTTTCGACAGGTTCCGCATGGTGTTGAGGTACTGCCGCCGCTGTTTGTTGATCAGGGCGATCGGGTCGGCGAGTCCCGATTCCGGGGCGAGCGCGAGCTTCATGAAGAACTCGTCCCGCACCCTCGGCTCGTCCGTGGTCTCCTCGAACCAGGCCTGCACCGCCTCACGTCCGGCGTCGGTGAGCCGGTACGTGCGCTTGTTGGGCCGGCCCGACTGCTCGACGTCCTCGCCGTCGATCAGACCGCTCTTCTCCAGCCGGCCCAGGGTGACGTAGACCTGGCCGATGTTCGGCTGAGGGTACGCGGCGCCGAGGAGCTGTTCAAGGTGCTGCTTCAACTCGTAACCGTGCGCCGGGCCACGGGTGAGGAGTGCCAGGAGCGGCAGCCGCACGCGCTCTCCCTCCCTCCCGCTGACATGGTTTCCTGTTGTTCCGGCAGCGGCCGTGTGGCCGGTGGCACTCACCCCGTCTGCCTGGACGTCTAGTATCGCCCATGCCTAACGGGTATATATAGGCCGCGATGGCCGGCGGCGCAGCCGGATCGTGCACGGGGAGGGGCCTATGCGGTGGATGCGTGCCGCGGGTAGAGGGCTCCTGGTCGCGGCGGTACTGCTGACCGGTCATGCCGGTTCCGGCGTCCGGGCCCAGTCGGCGGGCCCCGAGGGCCGCGGGCCCATGGCACTGGTGACGGCGGGCGATCTCACCGACTATCTCGCGCCGTTGCTCGACGACTGGAACAGGGCCCGCCCCGACGAGCGGGTGACCCTGGTCGAGCTGCCGGACTCGGCCGACGAGACCCGGGCGCAGATGATCAGCGAACTGCGCTCCGGCAGCGACCGCTTCGACGTGCTGAACATCGATGTGGCGTGGACGTCCGAGTTCGCCGCGGCGGGCTGGATCTCCCCGCTGCACCGTGACCGCTTCCCGCTGAAGAGCTTCCTGCGGCCGGTCGTCGACACCGCCACCTTCGACGGACGGCTGTACGCGGTCCCGTACGTCACCAACGCCGGACTGCTCTACTACCGCAAGGACATCCTCGAGCGGGAGGGCGAGAAGCCGCCCCGCACCTGGGCCGAACTGTCCCGCCAGGCCCGCACGGTCGCCCCCGGGCACGGCCTGGACGGTTACGCGGGCCAGTTCCTGCCCTACGAAGGGCTGACCGCCAACGTCACGGAGGCCGTGCACTCGTCCGGCGGGTCGATCCTGCGGGACGACGGCGACCGCGTCACCGTGGACTCCGCCGCCGCCCGGGAGGCGCTGACGTTCCTGGCGGACGGGGTGCGGGAGGGCTGGATCCCCCGCGAGGCGCTCCGGTACAAGGAGGAGGAGTCCCGCCAGGCGTTCCAGGACGGCAGGCTGCTCTTCCTCCGCAACTGGCCGTACGTCTACACCGACGCGAGTGCCGGAGACTCGAAGGTCGCGGGGAAGTTCGGCGTGGTGCCGCTGCCAGGGCCGGCCGGACCGGGGACGAGCGTGCTGGGCGGCTCCAACCTCGCCGTCAGCAGCCACTCCCGCCATCCGGCGTCGGCCGCGGACCTGATCGCGTACCTCACCAGTGAGCGGGTCCAGCGCCAGGTGCTCACCGAGGGTTCGCTGCCGCCGGTCCGCGCCGCGCTGTACGAGGACCCGGAGCTGATCGAGGCCCATCCGTATCTGCCGACGTTGCGCAAGAGCGTGCTGTCGGCGGTCCCGCGGCCCAAGAGCCCGCGCTACGACCAGGTGAGCCTGGCCGTCCAGGCGGTGGCGCAGGACGTCATGGCACTGCGGCAGACGCCCGGGGAAGCAGTGGAGCGGCTCGCGCGCGAGCTTGCCGCGATCTCCCGCGAGGACTGACGCCGCCGCTCCGTCGACTCAAGAGGCCGCTAGCTACCTGTTAGGTAGCAGCCCCTTTTTCTTATTCCCTTCATTCTGCGGCAAACCACCCCAGCTTTCAGCTGTTTCTGGATACGTCGTTGACACCTTCGAGTCGCTGCTACTTAACATGCATGCATAACGGCGTACCCGATCCGGGGCGCACTCGCATCCAGCAGAAACAGGTCGACGCGAGATGCTCAGCACGCTTCCGGCCGGCACCGGCCACCCCGCCCGCACCGCTGCCACCCCTGATCCCTGGTGGCGCGACGCGGTGATTTACCAGGTCTACGTCCGCAGCTTCCTCGACAGCACCGGGGACGGCATCGGCGACCTGGCCGGCGTACGCGCCGGGCTGCCCTACCTCAGGAAGCTCGGCGTCGACGGCATCTGGCTCAGCCCCTTCTACCCGTCCCCGCAGCACGACCACGGCTACGACGTCACCGACTACACCGGCGTCGATCCCGTCTACGGCGACCTCGCCGAGTTCGACCTGCTGGTGTCCGACGCACGCCGCCTCGGACTCAGGCTGCTGCTCGACATCGTCCCCAACCACTGCTCCAGCGCGCACCCCTGGTTCCACGGGGCGCTCGCCGCGGGTCCCGGCGGCGCCGCCCGCTCCCGCTTCCACTTCGCGCCGGGCCGCGGCCCCGGCGGGGACGAGCCGCCCAACAACTGGCGCGCCATGTTCGGCGGCCCCGCCTGGAGCCGCGTCACCGAGCCCGACGGCACTCCGGGAGAGTGGTACCTCCACCTCTTCACCCCGGAGCAGCCCGACCTCAACTGGCGTGACCCGGCCGTCGGCGACGACTTCGAGCGGGTACTGCGCTTCTGGCTGGACCGCGGCGTCGACGGTTTCCGCATCGACGTCGCCGCAGGACTCTTCAAGCACCCGGAGCTCCCCGACTCCGACGACCCGTACGCCGACGAGCGGGCCCGCGACTCGGTCAACCAGCTGGCCTGGAACCAGCCCGAGGTCCACGGAGTGTGGCGCCGCTGGCGCTCGGTCTGCGACGAGTACGCGGCCCGCGACGGCAAGGACCGGCTGCTCGTCGGCGAGGTCTCCGTACCGACCGCCCGTGAACACGCCGAGTACGTCCGAGCCGACGAACTGCACCAGGCGTTCTTCTTCGACCTGCTCTCCGCCCCCTGGGACGCGGACGCCTTCCGCTCGACCATCGACGAGGCGATACGCGACATCGCCGGCACCGGTTCGACCGTCACCTGGGTCCTCAACAACCACGACCAGGTCCGCACCGTCACCCGGTACGCGGGCGAGCCCGGCGTGGAGGGCAGCGGCCTCGGCGCCGCCCGCGCCCGCGCGGCGGCCCTCCTCATGCTCGCCCTGCCCGGCGCCGCGTACGTCTACCAGGGAGAGGAGCTCGGGCTGCCCGAGGTCCTCGACCTGCCGGACGAGGTGCTCACCGACCCGATCTTCCACCGCACCGGCAGCCGCAAGCGCATCCGCGACGGCTGCCGCGTCCCGCTGCCCTGGTCCGGCCACGCTTCCCCGTTCGGCTTCAGCCAGGGCGCGGCCGGGGCCCGGCCGTGGCTCCCGCAGCCCGAGTGGTTCGCGGACCACGCCACCGACCGGGCCCTGGCCGACACCCGCTCCTTCTGGCACCTGTACCGCGACGGCCTGCAACTGCGGTGCAGCCTGCCGCAGTTGGGCGAAGGAACCCTGCGCTGGCTCGACGCGCCCCCGCAGGTCCTGGCCATGGCCCGCGGCGACGGGCTGATCTGCACCGTCAACTTCGGTACGGAGCCGGTCCCCGCACCCGTGACCGGGACCCCACTGCTCTCCAGCGGCCCCTGCCCCGACGGTGTGCTCCCCGGAGCCACCGCCGCCTGGTGGACCGGCGACCACTCCGCCTCATGACCCTCATCCCCGGAAGGACCCTCACCATGCGACGAACCGTCAGAACGACCACCAGGGCGACCGCCCTGCGCACGGCCGCCACGGCCTCCGCCGTACTCGGTCTCACCCTCGGCGCCACCGCCTGCGGCGACACGACCGGCCCCGCGAGCGGCGGCGAGCTCAGCGGCAGGACCGTGACCGTCGCCGGCGTATGGACCGGCAGCGAGCAGAAGAACTTCAAGAAGGTGCTCGACGCCTTCAGCGAGAAGACCGGCGCCAAGACCGTGTTCGTCCCCTCCGGCGACAACGTCTCCACGTTCGTCGGCAGCAAGATCGAGGGAGGCAACGCGCCCGATGTCGTGATGGTGCCCCAGGTCGGTGTCCTCCAGCAGTTCGCGAAGGAGGGCTGGCTCAAGCCGCTGTCCGACGAAACCGCCAAGACGGCCACCGCCGGGCTCGCCCCCGTGTGGAAGAACTACGGGGCCGTCGACGGCACGTACTACGGCCTCTACTTCAAGGCCGCCCACAAGTCCACCGTCTGGTACAGCCCCGAGGCCTTCACCCAGGCCGGCGTCAGCGCGCCCAAGACCTACGACGACCTCCTGAAGGCGGGCCGCACACTCGCCGACTCCGGCCGCCCCGCCTTCGCGATCGCCGGCGAGGACGGCTGGACCCTCACCGACTGGTTCGAGAACATCTACCTCTCCCAGGCCGGACCCGAGAAGTACGACCGGCTCGCCCAGCACGAACTCAAGTGGACGGACGAGAGCGTCGTCGAAGCGCTGACCACGCTCGGCGAAGTGTTCAAGGACCCCCAGCTCGTCGCGGGCGGCGCCAAGGCCGCGCTGCAGACCGACTTCCCGGCCTCCGTCGAGCAGGTCTTCGGCCCTGAGCCCAAGGCGGGCATGGTCTACGAAGGCGACTTCATCGGCGGCATGGCCAAGGACGAGTTCGGCCGGGAGCTCGGCGAGGACGCCGACTTCTTCCCGTTCCCCACCGTCGACGGTGGCGAGGCCCCCGTGGTCAGCGGCGGCGACGCCGCCGTGGTCCTCAGGGACGGCGCGAACAGCGAGGCCGGCATGAAGCTCATCGAGTTCCTCGCCACGCCCGAGGCGGCCGAGATCTGGGCCGGCGCCGGCGGGTTCCTGTCGCCCAACAAGAACGTCAGCCTCGACGCGTACGGCGACGACACCACGCGCTCCACCGCCAAGTCCCTCGTCGAAGCCGGCGACTCCGTCCGCTTCGACATGTCCGACCAGGCGCCCGCGGCGTTCGGCGGCACCAAGGGCGCGGGCGAGTGGAAACTCCTCCAGGACTTCCTGCGCGACCCGTCCGACCCGAAGGCGACCGCCGCGAAGCTCGAGGCCGCCGCCGCCAAGGCGTACGGGAACTGAGGCCGACCACCATGGCCGACATCCTCAAGGAGCGGGCCCCGAGCGCCCGCACCCCCCAGACCGGCGCCGCGCCCGACCCGCGGCGCCGGGCCCAGCGCAGGAAACGCCGCGTCGCGGTCCTCTTCGTCCTGCCGGCCCTGCTGCTCCTCGGGGCGCTCGTCGTCTACCCCGTCGTCTTCTCCGTCGGACGCAGCCTGTTCGACGCGAGCGGGGAGCAGTTCGTCGGCGCGGCGAACTACACCGAGATCTTCCAGGACCCCGCCACCCTCAAAGCCGTCCGCAACAGCACCATCTGGGTCGTCGTCGCGCCGGCCCTGCTGACCGGCCTCGGCCTGATGCTGGCCGTCCTCACCGAAAAGGTGCGCTGGGCGACCGCCTTCAAGCTGGTGCTCTTCCTGCCCATGGCGGTCTCCTTCCTCGCCGCGGGCATCGTCTTCCGGCTCGCCTACGAGCAGGACCCCGACCGCGGTGTGATCAACGCGGCGGTCGTCGCGGCGCACGACGCCTTCGAGGACCCGGCCGCCTACCCGACGGCCCGCGCCCGCGAGGACCAGGGCCTCGGGGGAGCGGCCGGCGGCCCGTACACCACCACAGAGGCCGTCCGCCCCGGCACGCCGGTCACCCTCGGCTTCGTCGGCGTGGCACCCGGCGCGATGCCGCCCGGGGCGAAGACCGCCACCGTCCCGGACCCCGGCGCGGACGGGATCGGCGGCGTCGCCTACCTCGACTTCGCACCGGGCGGCGGCGGCACCCAGGGCAAGGTCGATCCGGCGGAGAAGGGCCTGCCCGGCATGACCGTCGAAGCCGTGCGCGACGGCAGGGTGGCCGCGAGCACGACGACCACGGCCGACGGCTCCTTCCGGTTCGAGGGCCTCGCGGACGGCGAGTACACCGTCCGGCTGCCCGCCTCGAACTTCACCGCGCCCTACCAGGGCGTGAACTGGCTCGGCCCCGCCCTCGTCACACCGGCCGTCATCGGCGCCTACCTGTGGGTGTGGACCGGCTTCGCGATGGTGCTCATCGGCGCCGGACTCGCCGCCGTCCCGCGTGACGTGCTGGAGGCGGCCCGGATGGACGGCGCGACCGAGGGCCAGATCTTCCGCAAGATCACCGTGCCGCTGCTGGCGCCCGTGCTCACCGTCGTCTTCGTGACGCTGGTCATCAACGTGATGAAGGTCTTCGACCTCGTCTACATCATCGCGCCGGGGCCGGTCCAGGAAGAGGCCGACGTCCTGGCCACCCGGATGTGGCTGGTGTCCTTCGGCGGCGGCAACGACCAGGGGCTCGGCAGCGCACTGAGCGTCCTGCTGCTCCTGCTGGTCGTCCCGGCCATGATCTTCAACGTCCGGCGCTTCCGAAGGAGCCGATCATGAGTGGCCGCACCACCGTCGAGCGCCGGCCGGCCGAACGGCCCGCCCCCGTCCACCCCGTCCCCCTCGCGCCGCCCGCGCGACCCCGGCGAAAGAGCCGGCTCGGCGCATGGCTCGGCAACGGCGCCGTCCAGGCCGTACTGATCGTGGTCGCGCTCATCTGGATCACACCGCTGGCGGGCCTGTTCCTCTCCTCCCTGCGCTCCGAGCGGGACAACGCGTCCGACGGCTGGTGGACGGCGCTGACCGACCCCTCACAGCTGTCCCTGGACAACTACACCGCGCTCTTCCGGGACTCCGGCATCGGCGAGGCCTTCTGGAACACGGTCCTGATCTCCGTCCCCACGACCCTGCTGGTCGTCGGTATCGCGGCGCTCGCCGGATACGCCTTCGCCTGGCTGGACTTCCCCGGCCGCGACGTGATCTTCCTGATAGTCGTCGGCCTGCTGGTCGTGCCCGTCCAGATCGGACTGCTGCCGGTCGCCAAACTCTTCGGCGCGGTAGGACTGTTCGGCACGGTCGCGGGCGTCGTCCTCTTCCACGTCGCGTACGGGCTGCCGTTCGCCGTCTTCCTGCTGCGGAACTACTTCGCCGAGATCCCGAGGGAGATGCTGGAAGCCGCACGGATGGACGGCGGCTCGGAGTGGCGGATCTTCTCCCGCCTCGTCCTCCCGCTCGGCCGCCCGGCCATCGCGAGCCTTGCGATCTTCCAGTTCCTGTGGGTGTGGAACGACATGTTGGTCGCGCTGCTCTTCGCGGACAGCGAGTCCCAGCCGCTGACGGTGGAGCTCCAGTCCCAGATGCGGCAGTTCGGCAGCAACATCGGGGTGCTGGCGCCGGGGGCGTTCCTGTCGCTGGTGGTTCCGCTGGTCGTCTTCTTCGCCTTCCAGCGGCACTTCGTGCAGGGCGTGATGGCGGGGTCGCTGAAATAAGGGGGCGCGCGGGCGGGGCGGTGTTGCGCAGCCGCCCCCGGCGCTCTGCCCCCGCCCCCTGCACCCCGCCCCCCGCACCTCGGTCTCCCTCTCCGGCCGCCTGTGACGCGTACCGTGCGAGCCTCCGAAGGGGCGCGGGAACCGGCGGAGTCCCGGTCAGGTGCCGCTTGCTGACGAGGGCTCGGCGAAGGCGCCGGCGACTGCGGCGAGAACGGCGGTCCTGGCCGCATGGCCGGGCAGCCGCGGGTCGGGGGGCGTACGCAGGAGTACCAGCGAGTGGTACAGCGGCGCGGTGGCGGCGACGAGCAGTCGCCGGGCGTCGGTGCGCGGCGGGAGTTCGCCGCGCCGGACCGCCCGGCTGACACAGATCTCGCAGCGGGCGTACCGGTCCTCCCAGAGCCGCTGCTGGGCACGGGCGGCCTTCTCGGAGCGGAACGAGGCGGCGATCAGCGCTGCGACGACCGGCGGCTGTGCACTCAGGGCTTCATGAATCTCCTGATTCAGTGCTGCCAGGTCGCTCTCCAGTGAACCGGTGTCCGGTGGCTGCCAGCCGTCGTCGCTCGCCGCGTCGAGGACGTCGGCGAGCAGACCGCCGACGTCTCCCCACCGCCGGTACACCGTGGTGCGATGCACGCCCGCGCGGGCGGCGACGGTGTCAATGCCGAGTCCGTCGTAGCCGTGTTCGCCGAGCTCCGCGAGGACCGCGTCGAGGACCTGCGCACGGATACGGGCGGTGCGGCCCCCGGGGCGCCGCGTCGGAGGCGGCCGGGTGCTCTCCGGTTCTGGGGCTTCGAAAGTCATCGCTGGTGATCCGTTGCTCCGGGGACGGCGTTGTGGCAACATCTTAACGCATCAGTTGTCGCACTAGTGGAGTGATCAATGCTCTTCCGAAGCGTTCGCCCGGTCCCGCGGCCCATGTCTGCCGCCTCGTCCTCGAATGCTTTGGAGTCCCCGCATGCCTACACAGATCACCGCGCTCGCCGTCAGCAAGTCCTACAACGGCAGGCTCGTCCTTGACTCGGTGACCTGCTCGCTCGCCGCCGGCGAGCGCACCGGGATCATCGGCGAGAACGGATCCGGCAAGACCACGCTGCTGCGGCTGTTCGCCGGGCATGAACGGCCCGACCAGGGCGAGGTCGTCGTCCGGGCCGCCGGCGGCGTCGGCTACCTCGCCCAGGACGAGCGGCTGGCCCCGCAGGCGACCGTTCAACAGATCATCGACCGGACCCTGAGCGATCTACGCGCCGTCGAGCGGCGCATGCGCCGCCTGGAGGCCGCGATGGCCGACGGCGACGAGTCCGGCACGGCCGAGTACGGCGATCTGATGACCGTCTTCGAGCTGCGCGGCGGCTATGACGCCGATGCCCGGGTGGAACGTGCCCTGTACGGCCTCGGCCTGGGGCTGGTGAGCCGTGACCGCACCGTGGGCACGCTGTCCGGCGGAGAACAGGTCAGGTTGCGGCTGGCGGCCGTGCTTGCGGCGGCGCCGGAGGTGCTGCTGCTGGACGAGCCGACCAACCACCTCGACGGCACGGCCTTGACCTGGTTGGAAGACCATCTGCGCACCCGGCGGGGCACGACGGTGACGGTCTCCCACGACCGCGCCTTCCTCGAGCGCGTCGCCACCAGCCTGCTGGAGGTGGACACCGACCGGCGCCGCGTCGTCCGCTACGGCAACGGCTACGCCGGCTACCTCGCCGAGAAGACGGCTGCCCGGCAGCGCTGGGCTCAGGCGTACGACCAGTGGCGGACGGACGTCGACCGGCTGCGCGAGGCCGCCGCGACCACCGCCCGTCAGGTGGCCCCGGGCCGTGCGATGAAGGACGGCAACAAGATGGCTTACGACCGGGCGGGCGGACGAGTGCAGCAGTCGCTGGCCGGCCGGGTGCGCAACGCCGAGGAACGGCTGCGCCGCCTGCTCGCCGACCCGGTCCCGCCCCCGCCGGAGCCGCTGCGCTTCACCCCGGTACTGCGCGCCCGTCGCCCGCAGGGCGCCGTACTCGACGTCGCGGACGTCGCCGTCACCGGCCGGCTCGACCGCACGAACCTCACCGTCACGGCGGGCGAACACCTGTTGATCACGGGGCCGAACGGATCGGGCAAGAGCACCCTGCTCGGCGTCCTGGCCGCACGAGTCGCCCCCGACAGCGGGAGTGTCACCCGCCGCGGCAGGATCGGCCACCTCCCCCAAGAGCCGCGCCCGGGAAAACCGGACGAGACCGTACTGGCCGCCTTCGCCCGCAGGCGGGCGGGAGAGAGCGCTGACCACGCCGAACAGCTGCTGTCCCTCGGTCTGTTCGACCGCGACCGGTTCACGGTGCCGGTCGGCCGACTGTCCACCGGACAGCGGCAGCGCCTCGCCTTGGCGCGACTGCTCAGCGAGCCGTCGGACGTCCTGCTGCTCGACGAACCCACCAACCATCTGTCCCCCGCTCTCGTCGAGGAGCTGGAGACCGCCCTGATGGGGTACGACGGCGCCCTCGTGATCGTCAGCCATGACCGCCGACTGCGCCGGCGCTGGTGGGGCGCCCGCCTGGCCATGCGCGCGACGTCGACGTCCGCCACCGCGTGCTGAGACCTTCCAGCCCGGTCCCGCGGGCTTCCTGAACCCCCTTCCCCCTTCGCACCCGTCACAGAGGAAGCGATACGTCATGCCACCTGTTCCCGCCGACCCGACCGTGCTCCGTCCGATGCCCGAGCAGCCGCGAGTGGTGCTGCTGAAGCCACTGGTCACCTCGCCGCTGATCGAGGTCGGGGAGTTCTCCTACTACGACGATCCGGACGATCCAACGGCCTTCGAGACCCGGAACGTGCTGTATCACTACGGTCCGGAGAAGCTGGTCATCGGTAAGTTCTGCGCGCTGGGCGAAGGCGTGCGGTTCGTCATGAACGGCGCCAACCACCGCATGGACGGCCCCTCGACGTTCCCCTTCCCGATCATGGGCGGTTCCTGGGCCGAGCACTTCGATCTGATCACCGGCCTGCCCGGCCGGGGCGACACCGTGGTCGGCAACGACGTCTGGTTCGGGTACCGGGCCATGGTGATGCCCGGCGTCCGTATCGGCCACGGAGCGGTCGTCGCTTCCGGTTCCGTCGTCGTCGACGACGTTCCCGACTACGGCATCGTCGGCGGCAACCCCGCCAGGCTCGTCCGCCGCCGCTACAGCGACGCGGACGTCAACCGCCTCCTGGCCCTGGCCTGGTGGGACTGGCCGCTCCGGCACATCACCGAACACGTCCGCACGATCATGTCCGGCAGCATCGACGACCTGGAGGACGCGGCGGCCGCACAGGCTGCAGAGGCACGTCAGGACCCGCCGCCGGCCCGTTGAACGGTCCTGGCAGAGGCCGACCGGCCCCGCGAAGGCCGGGCTCCTCCCGGGGAAGCGCTACGTGCGGTGAGGCCGAGCGGGTTCACCGCCGTGTCACCGAACGCCGGTGGACGCCCTGTATGCGGCGATCCCCTCACATTCCAGCACCGAGAATCGAGCTGCCGGCATGTCTGCTCCCTCCCACCACGACCTGTTCACCGACTGGCTTCACGCCCACGCGGTCCCGCTCGCCCACCTCGATCCCGCGGCGCCGCTCGACGGCCTGGAGCCGCTGCGCTGGATGCGCCGGCACAACCGCACCGCCTCACCACCGGTGCGTTTCGCCGGCATCGGCATCCCGGCGGCCGGCGGGTCCCTGCTCCCCGCCCTGGCCCCGGTCGCCGACTGCCTGTGCCACGTCGATTCCGAAACACTGTCGATGATCCAGACGGCGATGCGGATCGCCGAATCGTTCGCCGGTGGCTCCGGGGCCGACACCGCGCCCGCGTGGGCACGCCTGCCCACACTGCCGAACAGGACGCCCTCAGCGCCGCCTTGACGCGGCTGCTCATCCGCTTCCGTTCCGTCGAACCGCTGTACGTCTCCCGCGGCGGCCGGTCGGGCTATGACATCGCCCTGCGACGCCTCGAAGGCGCCTGCCACGCCGACTACACCTTCCGCGCCCTGGCTGACCTCTTCGCCGGCGAAGGGCTGACCGCCGACACTTCGGCCCGGGATGCGCAGCCGCGGTGGAACACCCACCGGAACGAGGGGCGGCCCCGCGGTCGCCCACCTGCCTCGGGCACGCCCCGGGATCGGCCACCCGGGTTGCGTTGCGGTCGGCACAGGCACATTTGGGTTCCACCCCTCTGCGTACGCGAGCGGCGGAATGATCGAGCGCTTTACGGTGGGTTGTGCGTGGTCGGAACGGCTGCCCGTGAAGCCGCAGGGCGGGCTGTGCGTCTGCGCAGCCGTCGGCCCTCCCGTGGGGAGGGGCCGGGAGGGACGGCGCGGCTCCGCCCGTGTGGCAGTACACAGGGCGGGGTCGGGGGACGGGGGCCTTCGCCTGGGAGGCGAGAGGATCACCGCCGTCACAGCATTGCACTGGATTCAGCCAGACAACAGGGTCATGACTGAAACTCGTATCTCAGGCCGTGCTGCCGCCGTCATGCGCCGTCTCGCGCGTCCGGCGACTTCAGCCCGGCAAGTGCTTCATGTCGCCGACGACTGGCACCGGAGCCGCCCGGCCTGTCCCGTGCGGGCCGGAGAAGAGGGCCGGAGGGGGACTTCGCCCGAGGGGGCGGTCCGGGGGGTACTCGCGATCAATCCGGCAGTTGAGGGAGGGGGCAGTCGGGGACTTGTTCCGCCACCCGCCCCGGCAGTCCGCCTGCGACGAGCGCCTCGACGCGGCCGGGTCGCTGATCAGCCGAGTGATCGAAGTCCTGGGATTGAGTGATCTGCATCACATGCTGTCACAGCTGTCCGTCACGCGGTGTCTTGAGGCCGAACCCCTTGATGCAGAGGAGACACCGTGACCGAGAACATCGATGTCGTCGTGATCGGCGGCGGATACGCCGGTGTCATGGCGGCCAATCGCCTGACGCAGCGCGACGACGTGACCGTGACCCTGATCAACCCGCGCTCGGTCTTCGTCCCGCGCCTGCGCCTGCACCAACTGGTGGGCGGGTCCCACGACGCGGTCGTCGACTACCGCCAGATCCTGGCCGAGGGCGTCCGGCTGACCGTCGACACCGTGACCCGGATCGACACGGCCGAGCGCGGCGTGGCACTGGCGAGCGGCGGCACGGTCGGCTATGACTACCTGATCTACGCGGCGGGCAGTGGCAGCACCGGCCTGCGCGTTCCCGGGGCGGCCGAATTCGCTCACCCGGTCGCCACCCTGGAGGCCGCGCAGCGGCTGCGGTCGGTCGTCGACGCCGCGCACACGACGGCCGCCCTGACGGTTGTCGGTGCCGGTCCGACGGGCATCGAGACCGCCGCCGAGCTGGCGGAACGGGGCCGCCGGGTGACCCTGGTCTGCGGAGGCGTGCTCGGTCCGTACCTGCACCCTCGGGCCCGACGCACGGTCGCCAAGCGGCTCGCCCGGCTCGGGGTGACCGTGCTCGACGGTCCCGACACGAAGGTCACGGCGGTGACGCGCCACGCCGTGCACCTCGGTGACGGCCGTGAGCTGCCGAGCGAGGTCACCGTCTGGACCGCCGGCTTCGGTGTGCCGGATCTGGCCGCGCGCAGCGGGCTGAGCACCGACGCGATGGGGCGCCTGCTCACGGACGAGACGCTTACCAGCACGGCCGACAAGCGCATCGTCGCCGCCGGGGACTCGGCGGCACCGTCCGACCTGCCGTTCCGGATGAGCGCCTATGCCGCGGGCTGCCTGGGCGCCCATGCCGCGGACACGGTCCTCAGCCGCATCGCGGGCAAGCGGCCCGAGCCCGTCAGCCTGTCGTTCCCCGCCATGTGCGTCAGCCTGGGGCGTCGCGCCGGCGTCTTCCAGTTCGCGCACAAGGACGACACCGCGATGAGGCTCTACGTCGGCGGCCGCGCCGGCGCGAAGCTCAAGGAGCTCTCCTGCCAGTTCAGTGTCAAGCATCTGGTGAACGAGGCGCGCAAGCCCGGTTCGCACACCTGGCCCAAGGGCGACAAGCGCCGGGGGATACTGCGGGCCGAGCGGGGTGAAACGCCGCTCACCACCGAACCGGCAGCTTGACCAGGCATGCGAGGAAGAGGGGCCGAGACATGACCGACCACTCCACCGACCCGGCGACCGAGGCGTTCGTGGCCCACCGCAGTCTGCTCTTCACGGTCGCCTACGAGATGCTGGGATCGGCGGCCGACGCCGAGGACGTCCTCCAGGAGACCTGGCTGCGGTGGGTCAAGGTGGACCTGGGGCAGGTGGACGACCAGCGGGCGTACCTGGTCCGGATCACGACCCGGCAGTCGCTCAACCGGCTGCGCGCCATGAAGCGACGCAGGGAGGCGTACGTCGGCCAGTGGCTGCCCGAGCCGCTGCTCACCGCGCCGGACGTGGCCGAGGACATCGAGCTCGCCGAGAGCGTGTCGATGGCGCTGATGATCGTCCTGGAGACGCTGTCGCCGACCGAACGGGCCGTCTTCGTGTTGCGCGAGGTCTTCGACGTCGGCTACGACGAGATCGCGGCCGCGGTGGACAAGAGCCCTGCGGCCGTCCGCCAGATCGCGCACCGCGCCCGCCGCCACGTCGACGCCCGACGCCCCCGGAAGGCAGTCTCCCCGAGCGCTGCCCGGGCGGCTGTCGAGTCGTTCCGGCGCGCTCTCGAAACCCGGGACCCGCAGGGCCTCCTGGACGTGCTCGCCCCGGACGTCGTCCTCGTGAGCGACGGCGGCGGCGTGAAGGGGGCCGCGCTGCGGCCGATCATCGGCGCCGAGAAGCTGGTCCGCTTCTACCTCGGCGGCTCCAGCAAGCTCGAGGCCACGATCACTTGTTCACCCGCCGTGGTCAACGGCAATCCGGCACTGGTCCTGAGCCTGGACGCCGAAATCGACGGCGTCATGGGGCTGCGTGTCGAGGACGGCCGCATCACGGGCGTCTATTACGTCCGCAACCCGGAGAAACTCACCCGTGTCGAGACCGAGACCCCGCTCACCCTGCGATGAGCACGCCGGATCACCGGATCACCACCCGCCCGCCGTCACACGCCGGACGGGAGGACCACACCACGGCCGGGCGGACGACGACCGAGCGGCACAGTCTCACACTCCTGAAGGCCGCGATCGCCCCGCAGACCGTGATCCCCCTCTTCCAGGCGGCCACCGACGGGAGGCCGCTGCCCTGCCCCGCCCCGCTGCACGACCGGGGCATTGGCGGTGAGCATGTCCAGCACTTCCTGGGCGGGGGCAGGTATGAAGAACCGCTCCGCGTCACCGCGCCCCGGGGCCTGGAGCGCGGTGACGAAGGGCCAGGGGATGCCGGGCGCGGTACGGGCCAGGCCGTGACCTCTCGTTCGGGCGCCGTCGAGCCGGGAGCGGTAGACGCTCGACGCCTCTGTCGCTGCGTGAGCAGGTCGTCGCGGGTCAGGACCCGGCGGCGCTGTCGCTGTCGGGGTGGAGGGGGAAGATCTGGTCGAGGCCGACGATGCGCAGGATGCGCAGCGTACGGGCGGGTACGGCGGCGAGCGCGATGTCCGCGCGGGCGCCGTGGGCATGGTTGCGGGCAGCGATCAGGGCGGTGATGCCACTGGAGTCGCAGAATTTCATGCTGCCCAGGTCCAGGATGAGGCGCTGGCCGGGCTGGAGGGTGAGCGTGCCGAGCAGTTCACGCAGTGTGGTGGCGTTCGTGTAGTCGAGTTCGCCGGTGATCGCCAGAATGGGACCGGTCGCAGCGTCTCGGGTGGTGATCTTCAGCGGGTTCATCGTGGGGTCTTCGTTGCCGGGCCGGGGGCGGGGACGCCGAGGGCGAGGAGGGCGGTGTCGTCGTCGAGGCCGTCGCCGAAGTCGTCCAGCAGGCCGGTCAGGGCCTGGATGACGGCATGGGGGGACTTGCCGGCGTGGCCGGCGGCGAAGGTGAGCAGGGCCTCGTCCCCGTACAGGGTGGCGCGGTCTTCACCGGTGCGGGCTTCGGTGAGGCCGTCGGTGTAGAGCAGGAGGGTGTCGCCGGGGGCGAGAACGGTGGCGGCGGTGGCGAAGTGCGCGTCGGGCAGGATGCCGACGAGGAGGCCGCCGGGAGTGGGCAGGAAGGCGGCCGTACCGTCGGCGCGCAGGACGAGGGCCGGGGGGTGGCCTCCCGCAGCGAGGCGGACGGCGACCTGCCCGGTCGCGGGGTCGGGTTCGAGGGTGCCGAAGACGGTGGTGCAGTAACGCGGGTCGCCGCTGCCGCTGTAGCGCTCGTGGAGCACTTTGTTGAGGGTGGACAGAGCGGAAACGGGGTCTGGATCGTGCAGGGCGGCGGCGCGCAGGGTGTAGCGCGTCAGTGAGGTGACCGCAGCTGCTTGGGGGCCTTTGCCGCACACGTCACCGAGGAAGAAGGCGAAGCGTTCGCCGTCGACGGGGAAGACGTCGTAGAAGTCGCCGCCGATCCGGTCGGGGGAGGCGGTGTGGTAGTGGGCAGCCGCCTCCATCCCGGGCACCGGCGGCAGGATGGCGGGCAGCAGTGACTGCTGGAGCACGGCCAGGGCGTCCTGCAACCTGGCGCGGTCGGCTTCCGCCTGTTTGCGGGCTTCTTCGGCCACTCTCCGGCCGCGCAGGAGTTCCTCCTCGTAGGCGCGGCGGTCCCGGGCGTCGAAGACAGTGGTGCGGACCAGCAGTGGCTCGCCGGTACTGCCGTACTTGACCACCGAGGAGACCAGTACCGGTATCCGGCCGCCGCCGGCCTGCTTGATTTCCAGGGCTATGCCGCCGATCTCGCCCTGCATCCGCAGCAGCGGCGCGAAGTGCGTCTCGTGGTACAGCTTGCCGCCCACGGTCAGCAGGTCGGTGAACCGCATCCGGCCCACCACCGCCTCCCGCTCCAGACCGAGCCAGCTCAGCAGCGTGGTGTTGACCTTCGCGATGGTGCCGTCCATCAACGTGGACAGATACCCGCACGGCGCGCTCTCGTACAGCTCGTCGACGCTGTCCTCCAGCAGCGCGGCGAACACCGCATCCGACGTTTTCCCGTCGTCGGCGTTGTGGGGGTCGGGTTGCTGGCCGGTACGGCACATCACCGCAGGCCCGCCAGGAAACCGGTGATCGCCTCATTGGTGACCTCGGGCGCGGACAGGTGCGGGCAGTGCCCGGTCGCATCGAGAGTGACCAGTTGTGAGCCGGGCACCGCCTGGTGAACGTAGGCGCCGACCTCCCGGGGAGCGATGACGTCCTGGGCGCATTCCAGTACCAGCGTCGGCACTTTCACCTTTTTCAGATCCTCCCTGGAGTCGGACAGGAACGTGGTGCGGGCGAAGACGCGCGCCATGTCCGGATCGGTCGCGCAGAAGCTGTTCCTCAGCTCCTCACCGAGCTCGGGCTGCTCCGCGTTCCCCATGATCACCGGTGCCATCACCGCCGACCAGCCCAGGAAGTTGGACTCCAGGGACTCCATCAGCTCGTCGATGTCCTGCGCGCTGAACCCGCCCCGGTAGCCGTCGTCGTCGATGTACCGCGGAGAGGGGGCGACCATGACCAGCGCCCCGATGCGCTCCGGAGCCATGCCCGCGGCCAGTACCCCGATCATCGCGCTGACCGAGTGCCCCACGAACACCGCATCGCGCAGGTCGAGGGCCTCGCACACCTCCACTGCGTCCTGGGCGTAACCGTCCAGGGAGGCATAGCGGTCCGCCGAGAACGCGGACAGATCCGAGCGGCCCGAACCCACGTAGTCGAACAGCACCACCCGGTAGTCCTCGACCAGGGCAGGCACCGTCAGCCGCCACATGTTCTGATCACAGCCGAACCCGTGAGCCAGCACGACCGCCGGCCCCTGCGGGTTGCCGATGACGGTGACGTTGTTCCTACGATCGATACTCATACCCACCAGTCTCTCAAGCTCCACTCACCACTCGGACACGACCCCGAGGTACCCAAGGCACCCCGGAGCAGGCCGTTCTCGAACGGCGGCCTGCCCGTCCCGGTGGATGTGGGATGAGCCGGCGCTGCGGGGCGTCGACGGCGTGAGCGAGGCCCAGGTGACCCCCGGCGCGCCGGGGGACTGGGAGCCCGCCCCCGGCCGGTGGCAGGAGACCGAGCTGCTGCTGTGGAAACCGCTGGCGGCGTGGTTCGGCGTCTGCCACCGCGTCCCGCCCGCGTGACGCCGTTCGGCCGGGCAACGGGACGAAGCTACTTCCCTGCGCGCATCAGCAGATGCCCCCGACGGAACCGTTCCCCTTCGCATGGCTCACGCAGCATCCGGCCGACCTCGGTGAAGCCGGCCCCACCGGCCAGCCCCGCGAGGTCGTCGACCGGCCATCGGTAGGCTGTCGCCACCTTGTGATCGAACGCCGTGGTCGGCTCACCTTCCGACTCGAAGAAGGCGAGCAGAAGAGTTCCGTCGGGCGCGAGTACCCGACGGAACTCGGCGAAGTACGAAGACACGTCCCGCGGTGGGACGTGAATGACCGAATACCAGGACACGATGCCCTGCAGCCGGCCATCGGCCAAGTCCAGGGCGTCCATGGAACCGACCTCGAACCGCAGGTCGGGGTATGTCTCGCGGGCGAGACCGATCATCACCGGCGACAGGTCGACGCCGAAGACGTCCAGTCCCAGATCCCGCAGGTGTGCTGTGACAGGCCCGGGACCGCATCCCAGCTCGGCGACGGGCCCGGATCCGGCGGCCCGCACAGTCTCGGCGAACGCGGCGAGCACCGCGCGGTCCAGCGGAAGAGTGTCGAGGTCGTCGCGGGGCAATTCGGCATAGCGAACGGCGACGGCATCGTAGGCATCGGCTGTCGCACGGTGATACGAGGAAAGTTCAGTCACAGGCGAGGACACTAGAGCGTTCCTGACGCTGACGACTGATTATCGGGCAGGTTCCACTGGTGACTGCTCGAAGCGACAGTGGCGCCACATGTCCCGCACGCGACAGTGCCCCTTACAACTGCCGCTTACGGCGGCGCTGAGCTGCACGAATCGGTCCCCGCTCGCCTCGCGCCACACGGTTGCCCCCGAGAAGCGATGTTCGCCGTCACGCACCCCGCCCCCTTGTCCCGCCGCTGATGTCACACGCCGGCCCACTCGCGGCACAAGTAGCGGCTGCCCGGGTCGAAGGCGGGCTCGGTCGTGCTCACGGTGGTGGAGGTGAGGTTCCCGTGCTCCTGGCACGGCCCACCGGGCAGGTTCAACAAGCGGGTCAACTGCCGGACGTGAGCCGCCCGCCGCGGTTGTCACGAGCGCCGGAACGCAGCGCAGGAGCGCACCACAGGACCGCCGCCGTCAGGACAGCCGCAACCATCGCCCCCAGCGCCAGTGCCTCCGGCCGCCAGCCCAGCGAGAGTCGGGTGCCCAGGGCGGTGAGTACGGCTGCGACCCGCCCCACGGCGTAGACCGGCGTCCTGGCTGCGGCAACCCGCAGCGCGACCGCCGCAGCCAGGCCGGTCGCAGTCCAGACGGCCAGATACGGCCAGACCGCCCCCGGAGCGACGGACGGCAGCCCGTATTCCTCGGGCCCTGTACGGAACAAGGCGCTCGCCCAGCCCAGGCCCACCCCGAGGACCGTGATGCCCACCACCCACGAGGCATGACGCCATAGCGGGCCAGGCCGCACATTCTCTTCGCAGCGGTCAGGGCCGGAGGAGTCGATGAGTTCAGTCACGCCCGGAAGGACGTGGTCCTGCGGCTGGGCGTTGCCCGGAGGAGGGGCGTGCAACCGATGTCTTCACGAGGCCCGGTGGACCTGTCGGTGCCGCGGGCCGGCGGGAACAACGAGGCAACGCCGGGGTTCCTGCCGGCCTCGGGGTGCCGGCTCCCGATGCCCGGCCGGCTGGACCCGTTCGCCGTCCGGGCCGGGACCGGCCCACAGGGCCCATGGGGCGGTGCTGTCAGTGTCCGGCCGTAGAGTAGATGACCTTCCTCGTTCCGGAGGCCTTGTGACCGCGTCCGCTCGCCTTGTCGCCACCTTTTCCGCCCCGTTTTCCTTCTCTCGCGCGGACGATGCTCCGTATCTGGAGTCCCGGCCCAGCGGACGGCGGATGGTGCAGCGTGGTGACACGGACGTGGTCGTGCGGGAGGTGGGCCGGACGGACGCTGCCTCGGAAGGAGGTCCAGAGGTCCGCTTCCCCGCGCCTTGGACGCGCCGGTTCGGCGGATGCGCGGTGGCGCCGGCCGGGGACCTGGTTGTCTTCGCAGGGTTGCACGCGCTGCGGGCGGTGGACCGGACGGGAGCGGTGCGGTGGGAGCTTCAACACCGCTGCTGGGCCGGCTGCGCGGGCCATGCCGCTTTCGACGAGTACGCGGACGACCGGGATCATCGGTACGCGGGCAGCGGATCGGCCGGCTTCTCGGCGGACGGCTCCTTGGTGTGGGCCCATACCAGGGGCCCGCTCGCGCAGCATCCGCCCGCCCGCGACGCCCGGGCGGAGGAATGGCTGGTCATAGATGCTGCCGACGGGAAGGTGCTCGCACGCGCCGATATGCGGACAGCGGCTGCCGGGTCGGTCCATGTGCCGCACCCTGATCCGCACCAGATGGGTCTGACCATCGGTGAAGGCCAGGACGGCTCCCCACTGAGATGGGGACGGTGGGACGGCCAGACGCTGTCGGTCGACTGCTTCGGAGACGAAGACCGCATATTGACGGCGGTGAGCCCGTCCGGCGGTCGACTGCTGACCGTCACGCACGACCAGGGCGTCCTCGCCGTGCACCGGGCCACCGATGGCTCGGTGGAAGCCGAACTGAGTGCTGACGCGGTTCCCGGGCACCCGGAGGCAGAGCCTGACAGCGATGACGCCGAGGTCTTCTTCGACTACGAGGGAGGATTCCTCAACGAGGACACGGCTGTGGTCGGCACGGCCGAAAGCGACGAGGAATTCGGCGCCGGCCGGCACTGGCTGATCGATCTCACCGGATGAGTGTGGCCGCACAGCTCACGTACCCCTTCCCGGTAGCCGGACTTCCCCAGGCCCCCGGTGACGGCACCTGGTACACGGCCTCCCCGACGGAGAACGCCATTCACGTCTGGACCCTGTGACCGACAGCTCTTGGCTCTCCCGCTGATCGTGCGCGGGCGACGGTGAACACGTTCCACGTGCCCAGCCGCGCCCGAACCCCGCGGAGTGGCGGGCGCCGGCTGCGGGGGCCGTGGCAGGCGGGACGAACCGGCTGCGCCGGAGCGTGCCGCCAAGACGCCGAGTGAGCGGTTCATGCAGTCGGACCGTCAAGCCTGTGGGAAACGGCGCGCACTGCCGACCGGCACGCCGCCGGGACGCGGCCACCGCCCATTGAGCCCCACCATCGGTACACCGGGCCTCAGGGGTACCGGACCGACGCCATGACGAGACCGAAGGATCCAGGATTTCCAGGACCTGGTGAAGGGAGGCGGCGCTCGAAATGCCGATACCCGAAAATGGTGCTCCCCACCGGTCGGTCCAGGAAGGCGCACGCCACGGCAGGCTCACTGCGCGTCCGCGCGCTGTGGAAGCGAAGCCGCAGCAGCCGGGCACGTACCGGACGGACAGGCAGGCCTTCCTGCGCGTGCCCCCGGCCCCGCCGCCGTATCGGCTGGCTCTCGTGCTCCACGGGGCCGGAGGGCCAGCCGAGCAGGCCCTGGAATGGCTGCGTCCGCAGACCGGAGCCGACGACCTCCTGCTCCTCGCGCCTCGGTCCTCCGGCTCCACCTGGGATCTGATCGTCGGCGGATACGGCCCGGACGTGGTCCGGATCGACACCGCGCTGGCCGGTGTGTTCCGGAGGTTTCCGGTCGGGGCGGCGGACGTGGCGATCGCCGGCTTCTCCGACGGCGCCTCCTACGCCCTTTCCCCGGGACTGACCAACGGCGATCTCTTGGGCGCGGTGCCCGCCTTCTCTCCCGGGTTCATGGCGCCCATGCTCCGTCATGGCCGGCCCCGCATCTTCGTCTCCCACGGCACGGAGGACCGGGTGCTGCCGATCGACCGGTGCGGCCGTGAAGTCGTCCGTACGCTCCGCGACGACGACTGTCCGGTCACCTACCGCGAGTTCGCCGGTGGCCACGACGTGCCCGCTGACGTAGCGGCAGAAGCCTTGCGATGGTGGAGCACCCCATGAGGCAGTGTCCACATCTCCCCGTGGCCCCATGGACGCGGAGTCCGGAAGCAGGCGGTGTGAGCCCGGCAACAAGTCGTAGCCACGGTGCCGGGGCCGCGGCCGCGAGGAATCCTCCTTCCTCCGCGGGCCGTTGAGGCATGCCGCGTTGACCCGGACGTCTGGAGGTTTCCACACCCCCCGCCACCCGAGGACAGCCGCAGCATGGTGCCGGCCCGGTGGCTGCACGGAGATCCCCGGGGCGAACGAGGCTTATGGCCGTCTCCGGCGGGCACGCGGACTTGGTACCCGAGGGTCGGGGCAGTGAACGGAAGGAGTTGCCGTGTCGTTCCTCTGGGCCATCATTGCGGGGCTCATCATCGGTCTGCTGGCGAAACTGGTCGTTCCCGGACGTCAGCCCATCCCCCTGTGGCTGACAGTCCTCCTCGGCGTCGTCGGCGCCGTCGGCGGCAACGCACTCGCCACCGCCTTCGGTGTGCGCGACACCGGCGGTATCGACTGGATCCGCCACATCTTCCAGATCGGTATCGCAGCGGTCCTCATCGCCTTCGTCACCCCCCTGTGGGCCCGACGGCACGCGTGACCCCTCAGGAGTACGGCCGGGGCGGCCGGCGTAGCAGTGGCTGCGCCGGCCGCCCCGGCCGTCAGTCGGATCAATGACCGTTCAGCGGTGGTACAGCCCCATGAGCGTGCCGCCGGCCGGCCGGCGCTTGTCCACGGCCGCGTGCACGTCGTCCGCCGTCGCGTTGTCGGGCAGGGGGACCGGCTCGGGAAGCGCGTAGATGCGGAAGAGGTACTTGTGCGCTTGATCGCCGGCCGGAGGGTTGGGTCCTCCCCAGCCGGGGTCCCCGTAGCCGTTGCGCCGCTCCTGGCCGCCGGGGGGTGTCTGGCCGGCCTCCACGCCGCCGCTCGCGGGATCGATGCCGGTGACGAGCCAGTGGACGAAGGTTCCCGTCGGAGCGTCCGGGTCCTCACACAGCAGTACCAGTTCGGCGGCGCCGTCGGGCACGCCCGACCAGATCAGGTCGGTGAGACGTTGTCGCCCTCCTTCGCACATCGGCGCGGGATGAAGGAGCCGTCGTTGAAAGCGGCACTCCTGAGCTCGATTCCAGCCATGCCGACGTCCTCCCCGGCAGGCAGGCCGCCCTGCGGAGCCGTCCCGCAGATGCACGCGTATGGCCCATCTGCGGCGGCCCTGACGTATGAGATGCCCGCGCCGGACCAGCGCCCGGGCTTCATCCCGTAGCGGGGCCGAGGTCGGGGGAGTCCGCGGCCCCCGGCTCGCTCACGAGGCCGTGGGGAGCGGCCGGGCCGTGGAGCGGAGCGCGGGCTTCGTCCTGCGGCAGACCGGTGCGGCGGCACGCCTCGTCCAGGTGCCCGCCCTCGCCCCGGTGTTGCTGCTCCGCCTCCGCCTGGAAGACGCGCTCGTACGTCTCCGAGCAGCCGGGCCGGCCGCGTCCGGGCCGGTCGGGATCGGCCTCGTCGGCGCCGCTGCTGGTTCCCGACCCGGCGGGCCATGACCGTGAGGCTCCTGCCGGCCCCCTGTACCTGCCACGGGCCGGGGCTCCAGCGGTTCAACCCCGGCACCACGCATGACCTCGACGGCCTCTGCCTCATGGACGCGACGCGGCACCGTGGACACCCCGGCCCGGAACAGGATCAGCAACCTGCCCGCCCTGCCCTTCAGGGCTTACGGGCGACGAGCCCCCACTGATCGACGGCTGTCGGGTGCTCCTGCGTCGGGCGCCAGAACGCGATGGACACGAAGCCCGGTTCGATCAGCTCCAGGCCCTCGGCGCACCCTGTGATCTCTTCTGGTTCCCGTACCAGGTAGGGCGGGTTGTCTCCCGAGTCGTACGCCTCCTGCGCAGCCAGTGTCTGCGGCGTCTTCACCGTGTCGCAGAGCACCAGGTAGCTCCCCGACGGCATCCGGGCCATGTACTGCTGGACCACCTTGATCCCGTCGGCCGGGGGCAGGTGCCCCAGGGTCGACAGCAGGAGCACCGCCACCGGCTCGGACAGGTCCAGCGTCTTCGCCGCCTCGTCGACCACCACGTCCGTGTCGGACAGGTCCGCATCCACGTAGGCCGTCCTGCCCTCCGGGGCGCTGGTCAGCAGCGCTGCGGCGTGAACCAGGACGATGGGGTCGTTGTCCACGTAGACGATCCGGGCATGCGGCGCAACGGCCTGTGCGACCTCGTGGGTGCTGTTCTCCACCGGAAGCCCTGTTCCCACGTCCAGGAACTGGTGCACTCCCAGGGTGGTGAGGTGGCGCACCGCCCGGGCCTGGAACGCACGCGATGCCTGCGCGATGCCGGCCATCTGCGGGTAGGCGGCCGTGACCGCGTCGGCCAGCTCCCGGTCCACCGGGTAGTTGTCCTTCCCGCCCAGCCACGCGTTCCACACCCGCGCGGAATGCGGTATGTCCGACCGTATCTGCTTGCGGAACTCAACGTCGTCAGAGGTCATCAAATTCTCCTACTCGCTGTGCAGGTAGCGCAGTTGGCCATAGGCCGGCGGGTCGCGCTCACGGGCATGACCGTACCCTTGCCGATGTGGGAAGTCGCTCGGCCCCCGGACATGAGGCCGTCTTCGACGAGTTCGGCATGAACTGCGCGGAACTGCGCAGTTCATGGCTCACCTGTTCCACCACACCGGCGCAGGAACGGCCTCACGCTGCGTCGGCAGCCGCGGGTGGCCCAAGAAGCGCGCTCCCGGCGAAAGCGCGGCGAAATGGCCCGGCGAACGGTCCCACTCAACCGCCAGATCTCACCCCCACCCCGCCATCGCGGGGCACCGACCGCATGATGAGTGCTGCCGCGAGCAAGGCCGGCGATCGGGTGCGGTACCCCGCCCCCCTGAGCGGAGTCCGCATCCACTGCGGTCTCCGCGCTCGAAGGGCGCGGCCGGAGCATGGCGATCGCGGCGCAAGGAACCGTTGCAGAGGTGGGTGGTCCAGTCCCGCAGGCGGCGCCAGGCCGTACCCCCGGAGCGACCCGCCCCCTGACGCGGCACATCGTGCCATGTCACACCTGTGTGCGGGCCAAAGATGATGCCCGCCCACGCGATGCGGTCGCACGTTCCGGTGTCGTCCTGCACGCCGATGCCGATGCCGGTTCTCCCGGCCGGTGTGCAGTTCGCCCAGACGTACTCGGGCCTGCGGGCACCGGGGCGCTGACGTACGTCGAGCAGCAGGCGGACGTCTGCGTGTCGCAGTCGTCGCGAGAGGGGATCGCCGCCGAGGCCGTGGACGCCGATGGTCACCATTCCGAGCACAGATGATCACTCGTCCCCCTGCTGCGAGGCCGCATTACGCGACGGCGGTCGCGGCGATCTCCGCCTCCGTCGCGCCGATGGCATCGGGCAACCGCTCAGAGAGCACCCGCTTCAGCAACGCCGGATCCGCCGACGGAGCCGGCACTGCATCGGGCACCGGATCGGGAAGACAGCGCCAGGGCTGCGGAACGGCGCCCTCGACCAGGATGAGCGCCCCAGGGTGCGGGGTGCCGATGCCGGACTCCACGGCGGGGCTTTGCCCGAGCAGGCGGAGCACGGTCTTCCCGTCCGGCGATATCTCCGCTGTGAACGAGATGTCGCCGACAGCGGCGTCCGCGAGCGCGCTCTGCACCCGCTCCACCGCCTCCATCTCGTCCCGCATGTCCTCGACCTGGGCGGCCCGGCCGGGCGGTGGCATCCGTCGCCGCAGAGGCAGACTCCAGCCCCCTCGGCCGACGCGTCCCGCCACGCGGATGCACGGGGCGGCCCGCTCCATCGCCCCGCTGTCCCGCAGAAGCCGCAGTACGGGCTCCCAGGTCGCGAAGTCGTACACCGAGGGCGAGGGAGGGTTCTGATCAACCATGCACAGACCGTACGCGGGACCACTGACACCGAAGCCGGCCGCGCCTCGCACCACTCCAGGACGGCAACGGCATTCAGCGCGACCGACCAGAACGCTCCCGGGTCGGCTGCGGCGCTCGGCCGCAGTCTTTCTGCGGGCGCCCTCCTTGATGCTTGCCGACCAGCGTGCTGATTTGCCAACTGCTCCGTCGTCACACCCGATCTCCTCCCGCAGCGCCTCCACCGCCTTGCCCTTCTCCACCGCCTTGCTCCCCTCCACCGGCTCAGTACCCGAAAGCAGGTTCTGGCTCAGGCGGCACTTCCCCGGTGGGGAGGGGTACGGCAGGACAGAGGGCCTGATGGACTTGACGCATGACGACACTGCCACGCCGCCTCCTGCACGCGCTCGACCGGTTCAACGCCGCTCACCCCTGGGACCACAACGCCCATTACCACCGGTGGATCCTGCGTCAGCTTCCCGGGCGCTTCGACAAGGCCCTGGACATCGGCTCCGGCAGCGGTGACCTGGCCAGGCTCCTGGCCGCACGCGCCAAGGCGGTGCATGGAATCGACTCCGATCCCGCAATCGCAGCCCGGGCACAGGAGTTGACCCCTGCGGCCGCCCCGGTGACCTTCACTGCCGCAGACGCGCTGACCGGAATCCCCGCTGATTCCTACGACGTCATCACCTGCGTCGCCACCATCCACCACCTTCCGTTCACCGAGGCTCTCACCCACTTCCGTCGGCACCTGGCACCCGGAGGGACTCTGGTCGTCGTCGGCCTCTGGCGTGCGCAGACCCCCGTCGACCATCTGCTCGGCACCATCGCCATCCCGCTGAATGCCGCCACGGGCTGGATCAAGAACAAGGGCCGAACAGCACCCCGGCCGGTCTCGATGACCGCACCAACCCGTCCACCAGCCATGACCTTTCCCGACATCGTCACCACAACCCGACACGCACTGCCCGGTGCACGGCTGCGCCGCCGGCTGTTCTGGCGCTACACGCTGACATGGCGTCAGGTCTGAGCGGCAGAGGACCCAGGACGCAGAAGCCGGGCCGGCACCGCCTCCGTCACTCTGGCGGGGTGCCTGACGGGGGAGCCGCAGCCGATGGCGGGCGGCTGGGACTGAAGCGTCGGGAAGAAGGGAATGCTGTGCCGATGAAGGCAGGGGTGGGGCGCGTCGCCGTGCTGACGGTCGGGGTCGCCCTCGCCGTCGGCGGATGTTCGTCGGACACGCGGGACGGTGACGGTTCGGCGGGACCCGCAGCGAGCGCTTCGAGGTCAGCCGCGCCGAGGTCCACCGCGCCGGACCGGGCGCTGGTGAAATGGGCCGATCGGATGTGCGAGGCCACCCAGCTCTTCGAGACGATGAAGACGGACAGCGCCGGCGAGGTCAAGGAAATCACAGACCCACCCGAGGACGCGCTGATCGCACCCGAGTTCATCGCCGTGGGCTACCTGCAGGGCGCATCGTCCTCCCCCGACGAGGTCACGCAGGCACTCGCCAACGTGCGGCCGTCGGGCATCGCCGCCGCGGACCGGCTGCACGACAGCCTGGCCAAGGAGATCGGGAGGATCCAGCCGAAGGTCGCCGAGCTGACCGGCTCCAGCGCGTTCACCAGTCCCGCGGAGGACTCGGTCGATCGGGCCGAACGTGTCGGCAGGCTGATCGAGTCCTTGAAGATGCCCAAACCCGGCCTGCCGACCGTGGCCGCCAAGGAGCCGAAGCTCTCGGCCGCCTACCGCGCCGCGCCCAAGTGCGCCCCGCCCGAGCCGCTGCCCGGAGCCGCAGACGGCACGGACGCCGGCGCCTGCAAGGACGGGGCCTGCGGGATCCTGGTGACGAAGCAGGTGGACGTCGTGGTCGGCGTATGGAAGTTGCGTGTGTCGTTGACGAAGACCAAGGCCACAGTGCGCAATAGCGGGCCCAAGGGGGGCGTGGGGGAGGTCGGGCTGGGCGCCGGCGGAACCGGGTCATTCGGCGAAGCGGGCGGCGGCAAGGTCACCGTCAAAGCCGTCGCCGTCAATGAGGACGGCGCCGTACTGAAGTTCAGCACGAAGTGACACGCTCGCGCTGATCAGCGCGGCGGCCACCACGAAAGCGCCCCGCTGCCCTGCTCCACCACTTCAAGCGTCTCGCCGTCCGCGGGGAGCGCCGTCCCGCGCTCCACGGCGCCTTCGTCTCCCTCACCCGCAGCCTCATCTGCTGGCGGTGCCTCGGAAAACCCGCCCGTGACCGCGCTACGCGCTCCAAGCCGTCCCGGACCTCAGGGAGACACGGCCTTGGCTCGTCGGTGTGCGGGCGGACCCGACCGCGAGCCGGGCGGCCGGGTCACGCCGGGTTTGCGGGGGTGTGCTTTTCCTGGGATGCGAGGACTGCGGACATGTTGGCTTCGATATGGCCGATGAAGGCCATGAGGTGATCGGCCGTGGTCTCACCCAGGGGCGTGAGGGAGTAGTTGACGCTCGGGGGCATGGCGGTGAGAACCTCGCGGCTGACGAAGCCGTCGCGTTCCAGGGCCTGGAGTGTCTGGGCGAGCATTTTCTCGCTGACCCCGTCGACGCGCCGGCGCAGGGCGTTGAAGCGCGCGGGCCCCTTGCGCAGGCCCGCGAGGACCAGGACGCCCCAGCGGCCCGTGAGGTGGTCCAGTACCTGACGGGAGGGGCAGTGCTTGGCGAAGACGTCGAACTCCAGCGCAGCTGCCCGACGCTCGTCCTCGGTGGACAACTCGTTCATGAATGCCTCCTTCACCTTCACGTTACCCCGAACACAGCACGGTGTAAAAGTTTGCACTAACTTTTAGTTAGTGTACTGTCGGTGGAGCCGCCGGGATGCCACCCGGCCTCGCCCCCAGTACGCGAAGGAATCCGTCATGATCGTTGTCACCGGTGCCACAGGACAGTTCGGCCGCCAGGTCATCGAGCACCTGCTCCAGCGCGGTGTGCCCGCCGGCCAGATCGCCGCGGCGGTGCGCACCCCCGCCAAGGCGGCGGACCTCGCCGCCCTGGGCGTCGACATCCGCCTCGCCGACTACGAGAGGCCCGAGACCCTCCTGACCGCCTTCGCCGGTGCCGACAAGCTCCTGCTCGTTTCCTCGACCGGCCCGGACGACACCCGCATCGTCCAGCACCGCGCGGCCGTCGACGCCGCGGCCAAGACCGGCGTCGGCCTGATCGCCTACACCTCGGTCACCGGAGCCCCCACCAACCCGCTGGGTCTGGCGCGAGTGCACCGCGACACCGAGCAGGCCATTGACGACTCCGGCCTGCCCGCGGTGCTGCTGCGCAACGGCTGGTACACCGAGAACTACACCGCGACCCTCCCCGACGCCGTCGCGCGCGGCGCCATCGCGGGCAGCGCGGGCCAGGGCCGGATCGCCTCCGCCACCCGCGCGGACTTCGCCGAAGCCGCCGCCGTGGTTCTCACCCGTGACGACCAGGCCGGAAAGGTCTACGACCTCACCGGTGACGCTGCCTGGTCGCTGCCGGAGCTGGCCGCCGAGAGCGCCGCGCAGTCCGGCAAGCCGGTCGCCTACGCGGACCTGCCCGCCGAGCAGTACCGGCAGATCCTCACCGGGGCCGGTCTGCCCGGCTTCGTCACCGACCTGATCGTCGACGCCGACGTGCAGGTCTCCCAGGGCGCACTGGCCGGTGTCACCACCGACCTGAGCGGACTCCTGGGGCGGCCGACCACACCGCTGTCCACCGCCGTCACCCAGGCCCTTGCGGCCTGACACCCGCCGCACAGCGCAACACCCCCGCCACCCGCACAGACGCAAGGAACAACACGACCATGCGCGTAGAGATCTGGGGCGACGTCGTCTGTCCCTGGTGCTACATCGGCACCACCCGCTTCGAAAAGGCCCTGGCCGGCTTCGACCACCGCGACCAGGTCGAAGTCATCCACCGCTCGTTCGAACTCGACCCCGGACACGACAAGGCGCACGTCGAACCGGTGCACAAAATGCTGGCCGACAAGTTCGGCCCCCGGGGCCCCGGCATGGACCAGCAGGTCGCGAGAACAGCGGCCGGCGAAGGGCTCGCCTACCGCACCGACCGCCAGGTCGGCAGCACCCTGGACGCCCACCGCCTCCTGCACCTCGCCAAGGCGCACGGTCGCCAGCACCCACTGCTGTCCCTGATGTTCGAGACCTACTTCGCCCAGGCCCGGACCCTCTTCACCCATGACGCCCTCCTCCACCTCGCCACCCGCGCCGGACTGGACCAGAACGACGCACGCGGCGTTCTCGACGACCCGGACGCCTACCTCGACGCGGTACGCGCCGATGAGCGGGAAGCCGCCCGGCTCGGAGCCACCGGTGTCCCCTTCTTCGTCATCGACCGCCGCTTCGCCCTCTCCGGGGGCCGGCCTGCCGAGGCATTCGCCCAGGTCCTGAGCACCGCGTGGTCCGAGCGCCCCCTCGCCCCGGCCGCACCGTCCGGGGCCGTGTGCGGGCCGGACGGCATCTGCGAGGTCCCGCACCCGGACGCGTGACCAGGGCGCGCCCGGTACCGGAGCGGTCTCTCTTCGGGGGCGGGGACCTCGGAGCCGGACCAGCGCTACGTGCCTGCCACCCGCCAGGCCGCCACTGGCTTCGTCCACTTCTGGCAGCGGTTGCGGATCCTGGGCCCGGTGGATGCTCACGAGAAACAGCAGCAGGCGGGGCGGTCGCAGGGCCTTGGTCATCGAGGCGGCCCCGGTGGGGCATGCCGTTACCGTGCTCCTGTGACTGGTTCTGCGCAGCGCCCGCTGCTGTTCCTCGATGTCGACGGGCCGCTCATCCCGTTCGGTGCGATGCCCCAGCGGTATCCGAACTGGGCGACGGGTCCTGATCCGCTTGGCGCCGAGGCGAACCCGCTCCTGACCAGGATCAGTCCCGAGCACGGGCCCCGGCTGGCGGCGCTTTCGCGCGAGATGGCCTGGGCGACGACATGGATGGCTGACGCGAACGAGTGCGTCGCCCCCCGCATCGGTCCGCTGCGGTTGGCGGTGGTGGTCTGGCCGGAGCCGTCCGACACCGATGACCAGGACGAGCGGAACGGACTGCACCGGAAGACCCGCGCGCTTGTCGAATGGGCGGCGGGGCGCCCGTTCGTCTGGGTCGACGACGAGGTCACCGACACCGACCGGGTCCGGGGCGCTGCCCACCACCAGGAGCACGCCCTGCTCCATCGTGTCGATCCCCGCCGTGGTCTGGTCGACAGCGACTATGCGGCTCTCGAATCGTGGCTGCGACGGCTGGTCTGATACTCGACCGGAGAACGTGGAGAGGCCGCGCGAAGGCCCCGGCGACAGTGCAGGGGACGGCACGCGCCCGGTGAGGGTGGCGAGCCGTCGAGACGGCACCCGCGGGGGCCGGCTGCCCGTGGCGGGTGCTTCGGCTCGCGCCCGGGTGCCGGCGAGGCGGTGGGAATCGGTACCGGTCTCGATGATGGTGCCGTTGAACGTGAGACGGCCGACCGTGGCTCCGTGAAGCCGGGGGACCGGTGAAGGTCTTGGTCCGGCCGTCGAAGGGCTCGCTGGTCGAAGGACTCGTTGGAGGCGATGGCGACGCTGTTCTTCTTCCCGCCTCCGGTCAGCACCTGGAAGAGGAGTTCGGCTCCCGCTGGGTCCCGGTGTCCAGTACGAACCGGATCCCGCACAGAGCCCGCCGGTCCGGCGCCCGTCCGCGGCCGGCTCCGGACCCGGCAACGTCCCCCACGGCCCTTCGTCTGTCGCTGCCAGGTGGTGCGTGCCCGGCAGGGCAGGTGTAGAGAGGAGGTGTGCTGCAGCGGTTCGTCGGTCTTCGCCGGTCGGCGCGAGCGGGTTACGCGATGGTGGCCATCCCGATCGCGCTGATGGTGGCGGTTGCCGTGATCGACGTTCTCGCACCGCCCGATATCCACCTGGGTCCTCTGCTGGTCGCGGCCCCGGCGATCACCGCGTCGTTCGCAGGCCCCCGGCTGACGGGGCTGGTCGGCGCCCTCGCAGTGGTCACTCAGGCGATCATCGCGGTGCTGCGCGACCACGACGAGTTGTTCTCGGCGAACCACCAGGCACAGATCGCCGCCCTGGTCCTGGTCGGATCGAGCCTTGTGATCTTCTGCGTACTGCGGGAGCGCCGCGCCAGAGAACTGACGCAGGTGAGGTACGTGTCCGAGACCGCCCAGCGCGTCGTCCTGCGGCCGCTGCCCAAACGGATCGGACCGCTGCGAGTCGCCTCCCTCTATCTCGCCGCCGAGGCCGAGGCCGAGATCGGCGGCGACCTGTATGCGGCGGCACGCACCGGTTCCGGCACCCGGCTGATGGTCGGCGACGTACGGGGCAAAGGCATGACCGCGGTCGGTGACGCCGCCCTGCTGCTCGGCGCGTTCCGGGCCGCAGCCCACCGCCAGGCGACCCTGGCCGAACTGGTCACCTATCTCGACGGAAGCGTGTGCTGGGACCTGGCCGAACCCGGGGAGACGAACGAGACCGGGGAGACCTTCATCACCGCGGTCATCCTGGACATCCCCGATCAGGACAGCAGGGTCGACATGATCGACTGCGGGCACCCACCGCCTGTTCTGCTGCGCAACGGCCGTGCCATGACGATCGACGCCTACCAGCCCGCGCCCCCGCTGGGTCTGGGCGAACTGGTGCGCCGTCGCTACCACGTCGACGCGTTCAAGTTCGAGGTGGGAGACCTCCTGCTGCTGTACACGGACGGGGTCGTCGAGGCCCGTGACTCCACTGGCGCCTTCTATCCACTCACCGAGCGAATCGCGGGCTGGACCGGGAGCGACCCCGACGCGTTCCTGCGTCGCCTCCAGCGTGATCTGCTCGACCACGTCGGCGGACAGCTGGGCGACGACGCCGCCATGATCGCGATTGGGCGCACACCCGCGTCTCAGGCGTGATCGCCTCGGCCGGACGCTCGGCGAACCGCCGTACCACCGGGGCCGGTCCCGCAGCGACTTGTTCGAGCGGGGGCTGCATCTCCTCGTTCGGAGCAAGGAGGGAAGCGCGGCGACAAGAGCTGAGTGCGCCCCGGCGGCTCCGTTCCTCCCCCTCGGCGCATCTTTGCCGCCATGTTTGTTGCGTGCTTTGCGATGCCAGGTAGAAACGTTTCTGCGTTCTCGTACGCAGCCCGCTCGTCCCACGTCTCCTTCTTGACGGACTTCATGGGACGCAGCACATGCGCCCGACCACTTCCGAATTTGCATTAGATCCTATTTTCTCTGATGGCCTTGTCGCGGCATCGATGTGTACCGGTAGCTATTGCATACGCCCGCTCCTTCGTTCCGGGCTTCCGATGAGCCCTGGACAGGGCGGTTGCGGACCGGCTTCCGGTGCGCAGCCGGCCGGGGAGACGGCCGTGACACCTGTAGGTGAGGAGAAGTCATGAAGAAGGCTTACGAAGCACCGACACTCGCCCGGCTCGGGACGTTCCGGAAGAAGACCGGACTGCTGCAGCGCTCCGGCAACGACCGGCTGATCCTGAGCAAGAACTGACGGCCGAGACCCTGATCCGACGTCATGACTGAGTCGCACGAGAGTGCGGGGGCGGACCCCGGCGACGCGCACTTCACGGTCTTCACCGACCGTGAGGACGCGGCCGTCGTGGCCCGCTCCCTCTCCCTCCCCGGAACACGGATCCTGAAGCACGCCTCGGGCCGGCCCTGGCTGGTGGGGCAGTGGCACGACCAGGAGATCGTCACCGCGCGCGCCGGCCACACGGCCCTCGCCGTCATCGGCTGCTGCCCGATCGACGCCGCGGAGCTCGAACGGCATGCGGCGCGACTGCGCGATCTCGCCGGACTCGACGCACTGGCCCGTTCCCTTCCCGGGAGCTTCCACCTCGTCGCCGCGCTCGACGGGCGGCTCAGGGTGCAGGGCACCGCGTCCGGTCTCCGGCTGGTCTTCCACGCCCGCGTCGGCGGAACGCAGGTGGCCGCCACCCGCGCCGACGTACTCGCCGCCGCTCTCGGCACCGGCCCGGACGAGGAGCAGCTGGCCGTCCGACTGCTGTGGCCGGTTCCCCATCCGCTCGCCGAGGCGCCCATGTGGCGGGACATCACCGCGGTCTCCCCGCACGACGCGCTGATCGTCGCGGCGGACGGGCGGACCGTACGCCACTCGCGCTGGTGGACACCGCCGGAGCCGGTGCGCACGCTCGCCGACGGCGCGCCCCTCGTCCGTGAAGTCCTCGCCGAAGCCGTCGACGCCCGTACGCGCCAGGGGGGCGTGGTCAGCTGCGACCTGTCCGGCGGTCTCGACTCCACCTCCGTCTGTTTTCTGGCCGCGCGGTCACCGGCCCGCGTGGTGGCGAGCACCTGGCCGGGGCGCGATCCCGCCGACACGGATCTGTACTGGGCGGAACAGGCCGCCCGGTCCCTGCCGGACGTCGAGCACGTCGTCTGGGACGCCGGCGCCTCGCCGCTGGTCTACGACAACCTGCTCGGCATCGACGACCTGCTGGACGAACCGACCATCGGCGTCATGGACCGCTCGCGGGTCCTGCACCACCTGCCCGCCCTGGCCGAGCGCGGCAGCCGGCTGCACCTGACCGGCATCGGGGGCGACCACGTGGCCTGGTGCTCCGAGGCGTACTACCACCGGCTGCTGCGTACCCGCCCGCTGTTCGCCGTCCGCCAGCTGCGCGGCTTCCGGGCCCTGTGGCAGTGGCCGCTCGCGGACACGGCACGTGCGCTGGCCGATTCGCGGCCGTACGGGAAGTGGCTGGCCGACTCCGGCGGTCGCCTGCGGGACCCCGCGCCCGCCACCGTCAGCACCGGTCTCGGCTGGGGCATGCCACCTCGCCTCTTCGACTGGGTCACCCCCGACGCCGAACGGGCGGCCCGGCGGGCGCTGCGCGAGGCCGCCGCGCACGCGGTCCCGCTCCACCCGGACCGCGGCCTGCACACCGACCTCGAACAGATCCTTTCCTGCACCCGCGTCCTCCGCCAGTGGGACCGGATGGCGGCCCGGGCCGGGGTGCCGATGGCATCGCCGTTCCTCGACGACCGGGTGATCGAGGCATGCCTCGCGGTCCGCCCGAGCGAGCGCGTCACGCCCTGGCGGTACAAGCCCCTCCTGACCGCCGCCATGAGCGGGATCGTGCCGGACGCGTGCCTGCGGCGCACCAACAAGGCCGCCGCGTCCATGGACGCCGCCAACGGACTGCGCGAACACCGCGCCGACCTGCTGGCGCTCTGGGAGGGCTCGCGGCTGGAACAGCTCGGACTGGTCGACGGCGCGGCCCTGCGCCGGCTGGCCCAGCGGCCGGGCACACCCGGACTGCGCGACGCGATCCTCTACTCGACCATCGCCGCCGAAGTGTGGCTGCGCGGCCTCGACCGGACGGCCGGGCGCAGGACGCCCACGTCCTCATGACCACAGCTCCCAGCGGAAGGGCACACGCATGGCACTGAAGTTCGGCGTCGACGTCTCCACTGCCGAGACCGACTACGGCACGGTTCTCCTGGACGAACGCGCCGGGGAGTACTGGGAGCTGAACCCCACCGCCACCCTGGTGGTCGACACGCTGATGGCGGGCGGCGACGAAGCCGACGCGGTCGCCGCGCTCACCGACGCGTTCGACATCACCCCCGAGCGGGCGAGACAGGACGTCGACGCCCTCGTCCAGCAACTGCGGACCTCGGGGCTGGCCCGATGACGACACCCAGCGCACTGGACAGGCCCTCCGGGGTCCCCTTCGCGCGGCGGCTGACCGCCCGTGCCGTCCTGCTCCCCGCCGTCGCGCTCTCCCTCCTGCCGCCCCGCCGGATCCGTGCCGTACTCGGCCTCGTCCGCCGGGGGGCCGCGCCGGCCACCGCCGCACAGGCCAAGAACGCCCGGGACGCGATGTGCGCGGTGAGTCTGCGCTGCGCCGGTCCGAAGGGCTGCCTGCCGCGTTCCCTGGGCGCGGCGCTCCTGTGCCGCCTCTCGGGGACCTGGCCGGCCTGGTGCACGGGGGTGAGCATGGTGCCGCCGTTCACGGCACACGCCTGGATCGAGGCGGACGGCCGGCCCGTGGGCGAGGGCGTACCCGACGACTATTTCACCCGGCTGGTGACGGTCGCCCCCGCGATCCGACCGGACCGATGACCGGCACCGGCCCGGACCGTGCCCGGCCGGGGGCCGGGGACGACCGCTCCACCCGGGCCGCGGTCGCCACCATGTACCGGTTGACCACCGGGCACCGGGCCTCCGTCGCCGCCGCCACCGCGCTCACCCTGGTCGGCTCCGCCCTGGGACTCGCCCAGCCGCTCGTCGCCAAACACGCCGTGGACGCGAGCGGGCGGGGACAGGTGCTGTGGCCGCTGCTGCTGCTCCTGGCCGCGCTGTTCGTCACCGAAGCGGCGACGGGCGCGGTGGGCCGCTTCGTCCTGGAGCGCATGGGCGAAGGCGTCGTGCGGGGGCTGCGCCACAGTCTGGTGGCGCGGCTGCTCCGGCTGGAGATGAGGGAGTACGGCCGGCACCGCAGCGGCGACCTCATCTCCCGGGTCACCGCCGACACCACCCTGCTGAGGGAGGTCGTGTCCCAGGCACTGGTCGACCTGGTGACGGGGGCCCTCGTCGCGGCGGGCGCCATCGTCCTCATGGTGTGGATCGACCCGCTGCTGCTGCTCCTGGTCGCCCTCACGGTGGCCGCCGCCGCCGCGGTCGTCGTTTCGCTGCTGAAGGGCATCCGGGCGGCGTCCGAACGTATGCAGGACTCCGTCGGCGCGATCGCCGCCGACCTGGAACGCGCGCTCGGGGCCCTCCCGATGGTCCGGGTCCACCGCGGCGAGGACCGCGAGGCGGCCCGCATCGGGGTACGCGTCGAAGCGGCCCACGCCGCGGGCGTACGGACCGCGAAGCTCGCGTCGGTGATGAGCCCGGCGGTCGAACTCGCCGTCCAGGGTTCCTTCTTGACCGTCCTGGTGATCGGCGGCCTGCGGGTCGACGGCCGCACGAACTCCCTCGGCGACCTGGTCGCCTTCCTGCTGTACGCCTCCTACCTGGTGCTGCCGTTGTCGTCGGTCTTCCGCGCGGTCGGCCTCATCCAGCGAGGCATGGGCGCCCACCAGCGCATCGAGCAGGCGCTGTCCCTGCCCGCGGAGCCCTCGCAGCGGGAGACACCGCCTGTCCGGGTACGTACGCGCGAACCGGTCCGGCAGACCGCCCCGCGCGAGGAACCCGTCCTCACCCTGCGGGACATCGGCTTCGGCTACGTCCCGGACCGGCCGGTGCTGCGGGGTCTGTCCTTCAGCGTCGCGCACCGGCAGCAGGTCGCCCTGGTCGGCCAGTCGGGTGCCGGAAAGAGCACGGTCTTCGCCCTGGTGTCCAGGTTCTACGAACCGGATTCCGGAGTCCTGCTGTTCGACGGCCTGCCCGCCACCGGACTGAGCCGCGCCGCATGCCGGGAACGCATCGCCGTCGTCGACCAGAACACCCACGTCGTCCACGGCACGCTGCGCGACAACATCACCTACGCCGTGCCCGACGCCACCGAGGCCGAGGTACGGCGCGTCGTCGAACTCGCCCGGCTCGAAGGTGTCGTACGGCGACTGCCGGGCGGCCTGTCAGGAGTGCTCGGCGAACGCGGCGGCACCCTCTCGGCGGGAGAACGCCAGCGTGTCGCCCTGGCCCGCGCCCTGCTTGCCCGCCCCGCGCTCCTCCTGCTCGACGAGCCCACCTCCCACCTCGACACCGTCAACGAAACGGCGCTCACCACAGTGATGAGGGACGTCACCCGGGAGTGCTCCGTGCTGGTGATCGCACACCGGCTCTCCACGGTGCAGCACGCCGACCGGATCGTCGTACTGGACGACGGCCACACCGCCGCCTGCGGACGCCACGAGGAACTGCTCACCAGCAGCCCCGCCTACCGCGAACTGGCCGCCGGACAGATGCTCCGCCCGGCCGGCCCCCGGACCTCCACCGTCACGCCCGCCCGTACCCGCCCCCGCCACCCCCTGTGAAACCGGCGCGCAACACGCGCCCCGGGAAGGGGCCGGAGCGTCGCGCGAGCACGACGGCGGGTGCGCGGCGGTTCAGCGCCATGGTTGGCCGAAGCCCGCTTCGGACCACTGCGACAGCCCACCGTCACCAGCTCCAGCCGTCCCGACCACACCGTCCAGACCCGGACCCTCCGTGCCTGCCTGCGTCGGCGTAACGCGAACGCCCGGCACCGCGACGTCCTGGCCGCCGAACGCCGAGAACGCGCCCGCATCCGCGGCGAGAAACGCATCCGCTGGTGCGGAGGTCCCCCAAGACCGCAGCCTGAGCCGGCCGGCGACCCGATGAGGCCACAGGACCAGCAAGTCGAGTGGGGGCGAAGAAGAGCCGGACAGGCGGTCCTGGTACCGGACGGGGCCTCAACGCCACGCGTGGCGGATCTTCAGCCGTCCGAACCCCATGACCGCGGAGATCCGGATTCTCGGCCCGCCGTGGCGGGAGCTCCGCCGGACCTTGCAGAGCGTGTCCTTCCACCCGGTGTGCAGGCCTTCGGTGTCGACGATCGCGTCGCGAGGCACCGTGATCCTGGCCCTGCCGGTGCCGAGTTGCAACTCGATGTCGGCTGTTGGGTGTTCGATGACGGCTCGGGACATGTCGAGGTGCACTCCTCCGAATGCGGACTCGACCTTGAGGATCCGAGGTACCCGCCATGCGCCGCGCCGCCGGATCCGCCCGCCGGCGGCGGCAATCGTGGACGTGGTGCCGGCGTTCTTCTCCGGGAACGAGGCCAGAGGCGACAGGAGCTCGCTGCCTGTCCTGGCGGTGAGGACCTGGGCGAGGGCTTCGTCCAACTCCTCGTGTGAGATGTGCCCTTCGGCGTACGCCTCCTGCAGGCGCTGCACGGCCGTGTCGCGGTCGTCTTCGCTGATCAGTGACGGTGGGTCTTCCGGCAGAGAGGTCACCGTCTCAGTCCAGTGCCGTGCCGACGATGCGGACACGCCAAGTTCCTTAGTGAATAAGGCGATTGACGGGAAGGCAGATCGCTCGTCTTCACTGCCTTGGCCACCCGTCCCGGCGAACCTGTGCGGTCGAAGTACGGGAGGATCGTTCATGCGGGGGAGACCGCGGCCCCCGCTCCTTGGCTCCGTCTCACCGCTGATGCTCACGGTCATGTCCTCGACGTCGCCCCGGGCTCGGAGCCGGCCCGGTGCGCCTGCCGGATGCAAGCCCTTTACCGGGGGCTTGCCGAACCCGGCCGTGCTCTGCGGCTTCCGCCTGCCCGCGGTGGACCATCACGCAGATCAACTTCGAGGCGGGCACTCGGCGGACCAAGGAACAGACGCGTGGGCCAAGGAGATCTTCCCGGTCGCGCACGAACGTCTGAAGCAGGCCGCCGCCGCGCTGTCGCCGGGTACGCCTGCTCAGCCGTTCGTCGACGCGCTGACCGAGCTGGCCCAGGCGCGGGCCGGCGCCGACATGTGGTCGGCGCCGACCCGCAACCGCTCCGAAACGTCCGGTCCCCCACCGGGTTGAAGGGGAGGTCACCGCGTCCGCTTGCGGACCCGCTTCACTTCCTGGTCGACGGCCCAGGCATCGGCGACCGTGCCGAGGTGGCCGAGCTTGTCGGGGTTGATGACCGAGCGAATGGTCTGGATCTGCCCGTCGAGCACGTCGAGGGCGAGGATGTGGAGGACCTTGTCGTCGCGGTCGCGGAAGAGCGCGCCCGGCTGGCCGTTGACCTCGTGCGGTTCGAACGTGATGTCGGCCCGGGCCATCAGCGGGTAGACGCTGGCGAGCAGCCGGGCCACGTTCTCGGCACCGGAGACGGCCCTGGCCAGCTGCGGGGCCTTGCCACCGCCGTCCCCGACGAGCTGGACGTCGGCGGACAGCAGGCTCCGCAGCCCCTCCAGGTCACCCTGCGCCAGTGCCTCGAAGAACCGCCGTGCCAGTTCCTGCCGCTCCCGGCGGTCCGCTTCGAACCGGGGCCGTCCCTCGTGCATGTGGCGGCGCGCCCGTACGAGCAGCTGCCGGCACGCCGCCTCCGAGCGCCCCACCGCGGCGGCGATCTCGTCGAAGCCGAAGGCGAACACGTCCCGCAGCACGAACACCGACCGCTCCAGCGGGCTGAGCCGTTCCAGGAGCAGCAGCGCCGCCATCGACACGGATTCGGCCAGCTCCGCCGCGCGGGCCGGGTCCTCGTACGGATCGTCCAGCAGCGGCTCGGGCAGCCACGGTCCGACGTACTCCTCCCGCCGCACCCGGGCGGAGCGCAGCACGTCGATCGCGATCCGGGTGACCGTGGCCGACAGGAACGCCTTGGCCGACACGGGCCGGGTGGTCGAGGCGTCGTAGCGGAGCCAGGTCTCCTGCACCGCGTCCTCCGCCTCGCCCACGCTGCCCAGGATCCGGTACGCGATCGAGAACAGCAGCGGCCGCAGCTCCTCGAACTCCCCGACCTCGCCCATGTTGTCTCCCCCTTGCGGTCCCTGTGTCCGGCCGGTCCGGGGCCGGCCGGACACCCTTCGAAGATCATCCGATGGGTGGGCGGGGCGGACGACGCTCGTACCGCGACCGTGCTCCACCTCGTGACCACCGTGCCCGGGGCACGGCGCCTGTCCCGGGGGCAAGACGTGGCGGCGGTTCAGTGGAACTGGCCGACCCGGTAGTCACCGGCCGGCTGCTGGGCGATGATGTTCAGCCGGTTCACCGTGTTCATGAACGAGACCAGCAGTACGAGGGCGGTGAGCTGCTCCTCGTCGTAGTGCTCGGTGGCGCGCGCCCACACCTCGTCGCTGACCCCGGTGGCCGCGTCCGCGACCCGGGTCCCCTGCTCCGCCAGTTCCAGCGCGGCCCGTTCGGCCCCGGTGAAGACCGTGGCCTCCCGCCACGCCGCGATCAGGTTCAGCCGCACCGGACTCTCGCCGGCAGCGGCGGCTTCCTTGGTGTGCATGTCGATACAGACCGCGCACCCGTTGACCTGGCTCACCCGCAGCGCCACCAGCTCCTGCGTCGCGGCCGGCAGCGGCGACTCCTTCAGCTCCCGGCCGGCTCCCATGAAGTACTTGAGGGCCTTGCCGGCGGTCGGGCTGGCGAGGTAGTTCAGTCGCGCGTCCATCGTGTGCTCCTCCATGTTCGTCGATGCCTCCACCCCCGAGACGAGATGGCCCTCCCGCCTGTGACACGGCGTGGTGTGACCGCGGTGTGACCTGCGTCTCCCCGCTGTCCGGGGGTGGGGATGTCACAGGCCGAGCAGCCGCCTCGTCCCGGGTACGGAAGTCCTCGATCAGGGAGTTGACGATGAACGTCGCGCTGTGGATCACCACCGGAGTACTGGCCGCTGTCTGTCTGGTGGGCAGCGCCAAGATGTTCGTGCCGCGGGAGAAGATGGCCGCGATGGGCTCCTCCGCGCAGTGGGTCCTGGACTTCGGCCCCGGCGCCCTCAGGGCCATCGGCGCCGTCGAGCTGCTGGCTGCGGCCGGTCTGATTCTGCCCGCGCTGCTCGACGTCGCGCCGGTCCTGGTGCCCTCGGCCGCCACCGGACTCGCTGTGCTGTTCGCCTGCGCGCTCACCATGCGGCTGCGCCGTGGCGAGAAGGCCACGATCACCGGCGACCTGATCTACCTTGCCCTGGCCCTCTTCGTCGCGTGGGGCCGTTTCGGCCCCGAGTCCTTCACCGGCTGAGGACCGGCGCACATCCAGTCGAGCGCCACAGCGCCGGGCGCACCACGTGACCGCCGCACACGGCAGACGAGAGGGCCACTTCCACGAGCGGGCATACGACGGCCCAGCGGTGGGGCGGCACGTTCCTCAAGGCCGCGGTGGTCCCGCGGACCGCGATCCTGTTCTTCCGGGGGGCCGCCGCCGGAACGCTGCTGTCCTCGCCCCACAACGCTGCCGCACGACGTCGGATCGCGCGTGAGGTACGGAGCTTCGATGCTCTACGTGCTCGACGCGGCCCTCACCCGGCTTCCGCGGCGTCCCTCCCGGGGAGCGGCGTTCCCCGAGCGCTTCCCGGGTCGAGCGCCGCTGCACCGCCCGCCTTCGCTTCAGGCCGGAATGGGCACCCTCTCGCTACTAGGTAGACTGACCTACCTAGTAGCGGAGAGGGAAGACGATGAGTGAGACCGGAACGGCGGCAGCGCGCCCCGGCAGGCAGCGGGGGGCCGCGCGTGAGCGGCTGCTCGCCGCTGCGGCGCGCCGCTTCTACGCGGACGGTGTGGCGGCGACGGGTGTCGACACGATCACCGCTGAGGCGGGCGTGGCGAAGATGAGCCTGTACAACAACTTCTCCTCCAAGGCCGATCTGGTGATGGCCTACCTCGACGCACGGCATGAGGAGTGGCTGGGCCTGTACCGGCGCAGGCTGGAGGAAGCCCAAGGCGGTCGCGGCGGCGTGCTGGCCGTCTTCGGCGCGTACGCCGACCACGCCGCCTTCGCCTACGAGCACGGCTTCCGGGGCTGTGGGCTGCTGAACGCGGCCGCCGAACTGCCCGCTGGGGACGAGGGCCGGGCCGTGGTGCGCCGGCACAAGGAGGAGGTCGAGGATCTGCTCGCCGGGCATCTCGAGGAGCTGCTGCCCGGGCGGCCCGAGGAAGCGCGCACGGTGGCGGAGCACCTGTCGTTCCTGCTGGAAGGCGCCATGGCACGGGCCGGGCTGGAAGGCGCGGGTACGCGCCTGGAACACGCACGGACGATGGCGGCCGACCTGCTGGACCGGCTGTGACGCGGCCCGCCGGACACGCGGCCGGCCCGGTCGGCGTGGGGGCGGTGTGCGTGCTGACGGCGTCGGTGCTGTGGGGCACCACGGGCACCGCCGCGACGTTCGCCCCCGCGGTGGGGCCGCTCGCGATCGGGGCCGTCGCCATGGGCCTGGGCGGACTGCTCCAGGCGCTCGTCGCCGCCCCCGCATCCGCCGGGAAGGACCTCGACTGCGTGCGCACAAGGGGGTGGTGCTGCTCGGCGCGATCGCAGTCGGGACCTACCCTCTGGCGTTCTACACCTCCATGCACCTGGCCGGGGTCGCCGCCGGCACCGTGGTGTCGATCGGCTCGGCCCCGCTCGCCTCGGCCCTGATCGAGCGCGTCGTCGACGGGCGCCGCCTCACGCGCCGCTGGATGACCGGCGCTGCCCTGGGGCTGTCCGGAACGGTGCTGCTCTGCACGGCCGAAGCCGCCGGCGCGCACTCCGGCCCCGGGACCCACTCCGCAGGGGAGACCGTGCTCGGCGTGGGACTGGGCCTCGTGGCCGGGCTGACCTACGCCCTGTACTCATGGGCGGCCCACCGTCTGATCAGCCGCGGTGTGACCTCCGGCGCGGCCATGGGAACCGTCTTCGGGCTGGGCGGGCTGCTGCTGATGCCGGTGCTGCTGGCCACCGGCGCCCCGCTCCTTTACTCCTGGTCCAACGCGGCCGTCGGCATCTACATGGCCCTGGTGCCCATGTTCGTCGGCTACGTCCTGTTCGGCTGGGGCTTGGCGCACGTTCCGGCGAGCACCGCGACCACCCTCTCCCTGCTGGAACCCGCTGTCGCGGCCGTACTGGCCGTACTCGTCGTCGGTGAACGTCTGCCCCTTCCGGGGTGGGCCGGCATCGCCCTGGTCGTCGGCTGCCTCGCCGTGCTCACCACGCCGACTCGGACGACTCATCGACCGCGGGCGGATCCCGGCGACGGCCCGGCCGATCCTGGAGGACCCCACCTCGCAGGGTGCCCCGAGGGCCTCGCGGGCAAGGCGGGTCCGCGGATGCGCGAGCGTGGCCGGTAGCCGGTCGGTGAAGACGAATGCGCACTCCGGCCGGCTCCTGCCTGACGCCGGCGGGCTCGATGGGCCTGACTGGAGATGGAGAGGATGAGGGCGGACCATGGCGGTGCCCGGATCGAGTCCGCCGGCGGCCAGGCCCATCCCGTGGTCGGTGAAGAGCAGGGGAAGGCGCCCCGGGTGAGGCCGTCGTCGAGGTTCACGAGGCCGGCTTGGCCGGATCCGCGCAGGAAGCGGCGGGACACCGACGGGCCGGTGGGCCCATGAGATCATCGTGTCCACCGCCCGGGGACCGTGGAGCTGTCGTCTCTTGCTGGCTGGGGGCTGCGCGACTCGACCGGAGCACCGGTGACACCGGACTGAGGCACCTGGGGGAACGGGCATGGGGTACAGCGGGATGACGGAAGTGCGCCGGAAGCGTACGCGTGCCGAGCGGGCGACCGAAGGACTGACCGTCGCCGTGGCATCGGTCCTCTCGTTCGGCCTGCTGGCCGGCCCGGCAGTGGTCTTCGGCACGACAGCCTGGCACCTGGTCACCGACGCCACCACGTTCAGCCGGCTCTCGGCGCCAGTGGTCTTCCTCGCCCTCGTGACGCTGCCGCTCGTCCTGGCCCGCGCGGTATTCCGCGCGGGCCAGCGCAAGGGCAGGGAGCGACTGACGGCGGCGGTCCCGGCGGTGCTGGCGCTGCTCGGCGCGTCCGTCGTGCCGTTCGCGGCTCTGTGCCTGGTCTTCGTGTACGCGGACTGACCTCCGGCTACGGCGGTCCGCCCGGCGTTCACGAGGGCAGGCTCGCTGTCACCATGGAACGAAGCGCTCCGCTCCGGTGAAGGAGTGACCGCTACCGTACCTCGGCACGTCATGTCTGAACGCTTCGTCCGGCCAGTGAGCGTCCGAGTTGGCCAGTTGAGCGCCGATGTTCTTTCTGATCAGTGAGTCGCGAAGCTTCAGGGGGCGTTCCGCTGGAAAAGGGTGTGGGCGTCGCCGCTGCTCAGGAGCCATACGGCAGGCGTCAACGCATGCATTCCTTCTGAAACAGCACACTTCGGGGACCTTCGAGAAGGGCGGCGTAGCCGCAACCGCTCCTTCGCCTCGCGGTGGTGGGCCGAAGGCGGCGTGCCTCCGGCTCCGGAGGGGAACCGACGAAATGCGAGCCTTGAGGTGACGGAATGAGAGGCGGGCTATCGGGTCGACGCCGTACCCCCCTCGAAACCAGGCGTGGCGGCGGTTGTCACATTCGTGGGTCCGGCGGTGTCTTCATGTCGAACAGGCCAACAGCCCACTGGACAAGGAGACACCATGACACCGCGCATTCCGAAGGCGGAGCTCCCCGCCGCGGTGAGGGAAAACATGATCAAGCAGCTCGGTGCCGTGCCCGAGCCCGTCGAGGTGGTGTGGCACAACCCCAAGGTCGCCACGTCCAGCCTGGAGTTTTCGGCCAAGCTGGCTGAATGGGATGTGACCGACGCGAGCCTCAAGTCGTTCGCGCACATGGCCGTCGCGGTGCAGGTCGGCTGCAGCTGGTGCCTCGACGTCGGCTACTTCCAGGCGCAGAACGAGAACCTGGACCTGGCCAAGGCGAGCCAGGTGCCGCGCTGGCGGGAGTCGGAGGTGTTCACCCCGCTGGAGCGGGACGCGATGGAGTACGCCGAGGCCATGACGAACACGCCGCCGACCGTCACCGACGAGCTGTACGCGAGCCTGCTCGACCGGCTCGGCCCGGCGGCGATGGTCGAGCTCACCGCGTACATCGCCTTCGTCAACATGGCGACCAGGAACAACAACGCGAACGGAATCACGTCGCAGGGTTTCTCCGATGCCTGCGAGATCCCACTGGCCACACGCCCTGAGACGTCCCGGGCAGCGTCGACGGCATGACCGAGGATCCGTTCGTCGCCCATCGCAGCCTTCTGTTCACGGTCGCCCACGAGATGCTCGGGTCGGCGGCCGACGCGGAGGACGTGCTGCAGGATTCCTGGCTGCGGTGGGCCGACGTCGACCAGTCGCAAGTGAGCGACCCGCGGGCGTACCTCGTCCGGGTCGTCACACGGCAAGCGCTCAACCGCCTGCGCACGTTGTCGCGCAGCCGCGAGGAGTACGTCGGCGAGTGGCTGCCGGAGCCGCTGCTGACCAGCCCTGATGTCGCCGAGGACGTCGAACTCGCGGAGAGCGTCTCGATCGCGATGCTGACCGTCCTCGAAACGCTCGGGCCCACCGAGCGGGCGGTGTTCGTGCTCCGCGAGGTGTTCGAGATGCCGTACGGCGAGATCACCGAGGCCGTCGGGAAGTCCGCGGCCACAGTGCGGCAGATCGCGCGGCGGGCACGCGGGCATGTGGCGGCTCGGCGGCCGCGGGTGCAAGTGAGCCGGATGGAGCAACGGGCCGTGATAGAGCGGTTCCTGGCCGCGTTGCGAACCGGGCAGTTGCAGGAGCTGCTGGAGGTCATGGCGCCGGACGTGGTCCTGATCGCCGATGGCGGCGGGCTTGCGGCCGCAGCTCTGGCTCCGCTCCACGGGGCCGAACTGGTGGCGACGGTGCTCGCGCACGCGAACCGGGTGGCGGCCCCGTTCGAGACGGCGGCCGTGTGGCTCAACGGCGCGCCTGCGGGCCGGTTCGAGATCGACGGCGAGCCGACCGCACTGAGCCTCGTGGTGGAGAACGGGCGGGTCACCCGGATCTACCTGATGAGGAACCCGCGGAAGCTGACACGGCTCGATGAACTGGTGGAACTCGCCAGGTAAGCCCGCTGCTGCTCTGGCATCGTGAGGGTTCCGGGCGGTTCGCACCATCCGGAACCCACCATCCGGAACACTCACGACCTGTCGCGCGGGGATTTGTGTGAACGCAATGGTGCGAGGGATTACGAGAACGGAGTTCGGGGGCAAACCGGGCACGGTCCGGTGAAGGTGCGAGGTCTCGCGGAACTGAGGCGTCTTTTCCGGATCATGCCTAGACAGCGTCGTCCTCCGCCCGCACCCAGGCCAGCTGCGCGTCGCTCAGCGGGGGGTCGAACCCTTCTGGGAACATCAGCATCAGTGGTTGTGGCCACATGCTTTCGGGCCCGTGCTCTTCACAGTGCAGAGCCACGAGGTGCGGCCCTTCCCCGCAAGCCTCGCGCTGGTAGAAGCGGTCATGCGCCTGGCAGAAGTACGAGAACACTGTGCAGTCGTCCTCGTCAGTCGACTCGTAGAGACCGGAGTCCCGGACGATCAGTGCCATCGGTTCCTGACGGTTGAACCGGGGGATGGGCCGAGGATCGCACCACAGCAGTCGAGGAGGAAGCACGCGAGCATTCTGTGCCAAAGGTGGCTTCGAGGCAGCGTGCAGACCAGACGAAGACGCCCGCGAGATGGTGTGCGGCCAGGTAGATGACGACGGTCTTGTCGTAGTGAGTGGCCAGGCCGAGCCACTGCTTGAGTCTATTGATGCAGCGCTCGGCCGTGTTGCGCTGCTTGTATGCCTCGCGGTCATAGGCGGCGGTCTGCCGCCCCGGCTGCCGCGCCGTAGCTGGTGGCCACGCTGGTGTTCGACCGGCTCGGCGCTCTGAGCGCGGAGGGGGTGCGTCTCGCGTGGACCGGCGTGCTCCTGCTGGTCCTGTCCGGCCGCGCCTGAGTGACTCGGGCGGTGAGCTGAGACGCGACCGGGCGCCGGGACCGGGAGCCGGAGCAGGGCCAAGGGCTTGTCCAGGGCGACCGCGTGACGTGGCGCTGTCGGCGTTCCGGCCTCGGCGTAGTACGCCGAACCGGCACGCCGGCCCGTGCCACGCCGCCGGTCCTGCCGCTCGGCGCCGATCACCTGGGATTTCCCCCTCCGCGGCCATCACCAGCTCGCGCAGAGCGGCGAAGCGCAGCAGAAGACGGGTTTCCTCCTCGCCCTCGACGCCCTCCGGATCGACGGCCGCCGAACTGCTTACGAGCCGTACGACCGCTGCCGCGCCGTACTGGCGGGCCCTGGTCACCTGGTCACCTGGTCACCTGGTCACCTGGTACGAGCTGGCGCCGCCGCAGCCGTTAATGCCGGCGCCGCCCACCGTTGCGACTCGCTCAGGCCCTCGCCCGGCCGTCGGTGGGGATGTCCAGTCGGCCGGCCACGGTGGTGAGGGCTGTTCCCAGGGGGAGCGCGATGCGGGTGAGGGCGTGCTGGTCGCCCCGTGTGGGGTCCCGGTTGATGATCAGCACCGGCTTTCCGGCCTGGGCCGCCTGGCGGACGAACCGGAGCCCGGACATGACCGTCAGCGAGGAGCCCAGGACCAGCAGCGAGGCCGCCTCACGGACCAGCTCGCGGCAGTGCTCGACCCGCCGCGGCGGAACGGCTTCGCCGAAGAACACCACGTCCGGTTTGAGGATGCCGCCGCAGAGCGTGCAGGGCACCACGCGGAAGTCCCCGACCTGTTCGTCGGTGAGGTCGGCGTCACCGTCCGGGTTGATTCCGGCGGCCGCCGGCGCGAAGCCCGCATTGGCCTCCTCCAGCCGCCGGGCGAGGTCACGGCGCGGACTGAAGGCGCCGCAGGAAAGGCAGACGACCCGGTCAAGGCTTCCGTGGAGTTCTACGGCGCCCTCACTGCCGGCAGCCTGGTGCAGGCCGTCGACGTTCTGGGTGATCACACCCGAGAGCAAGCCGTGCCGCCCGAACGCGGCCACGGCGCGGTGCCCGGCGTTGGGCCGGGCGCGGCCGAAGGTGCGCCATCCGAGGTGGCTGCGCGCCCAGTACCGGCGCCGGGCCCGGGCGCTGGTGGTGAAGTCCTGGTAGGTCATCGGGGTGTGCCGGCTCAGGCTCCCGCCCTCGCCCCGGTAGTCGGGGATGCCCGACTCCGTGGAGATGCCCGCACCGCTGAGCACCAGCACACCGCCGGTGCTCAGCGCATCGGCGACCGGCTCCAGATCCGTGGTGGCCGGCGGCAGGTCCTCGGCGGGGGTCCAGTTCAGAGTGGGGCGCATGCGCATGCCACCAGGGTACGGAACAGGCCCCACCACCCGTTTCCGCCGTGGATGGCGTCATCGGCTCGGGATGCTGCCGTGCGCGATCCGCAGCGGGGGAGGGGCGGGAGGTCGTCCCAGGAGGGGATTCTCCCGCTCCGATGGCGCCCCCAGCCGTTCGATGAGGTGCAGGTGCTTCCCTCGTACAGCATCTTGTCGCACTCGCCGTGGTGCTCCCGCATCGGCAGTCGCTCCGGCTGCGGGGGCTGCGCGGGCTGCGCGGGCGCGTCACCCGCACGCGGCCTATTCCATGGCGTGGTACGTGTTCGTCTTACCGCTGATGCCATGGATACCGTCGCAGCAGACCGGCGAGGTGGTGGACAGCGCCCGTGGACAGCGGCAGACGGCACGGGTGAACAAGCGCGCGGGAGTCCTCGGCGTACTCTTCGGTCATCGTCACACGGCTTCGACTGCCGCCGGAGGACTTCGGTTACGCCACACCGCACCGGCTCCGACGTGGGAGGGTGGTTTCAAGCTCCCGTCCGGTGTGCTGAAGCCGTCGCACAAGAGGCGGGGCACGGCTGGAGGCACGGGTGAAGAGCCCTGACATGTCCCGCGGTGCTCGTCTGGCCGCCCGCGGCGCCGTTTCCACATCGCCGGCGCCGCGCGGCGTCCACGAGCTGCGCGAATTCGTGGACGCAGGCACACCGCTCGGGTCGGGTATCGGCGGGAAGGCGGTCCTGCTGAAGGTCGAGGAAACCCCGGTCTTCGTCAAGCAGGTACGGCTGACCGATCTGGAGCGACGACCGGAGCATGTTCACTCCACCGCGAATCTGTTCGGGCTCCCGTCTTCTGCCACTACGGCATCGGCACCGTCGGCAGCCCGGGATTCGGCGCCCGGCGGGAGCTGGCCGTGCACACCATGACGACGAACTGGGTGGTCGCGGGAGGCTACGGGGGCTTTCCCCTGATGTACCACTGGCGGACGACACCAGACTCCGGCCGACCACTTCCCGAGGAACTGGCCGATATGGACCGGGCTGTCGCCTACTGGGGAGGCGGATCCGGGATACGCCGTCGGATCGAAGCTCTCCAGCAGTCCACGGCGAGCCTCATGCTGTTCCTGGGGTACATCCCGCAGAACCCGCACGACCGGTTGGGTGTCCATATCGGATCCGGTGACGAGGCCGCCGAGCGGGCCTGCGCCCTGGTGGACAGCGAGCTGGAAGCCGGCATCTCGTTCATGAACGCCCGCAGGCTGCTTCACTTCGACGCCCACTTCGAGAACATCCTGACCGACGGCCGGCAGCTCTTCTTCGCCGACTACGGCCTCGCGTTCTCCACCCGCTTCGAACTCACACAAGATGAGGCCGACTTCTTCGACCAGCACCGTACCTACGACCAGTGCCACACCATCACGCACCTGGTGAACTGGCTGGCCGTGGCTCTGTACGGATACGAGCCGGAAGAACGTAAAGCGTTCGTGCACACCTGCGCCCAAGGAGTGTCGCCCGAGGCGGTGCCGGCGTCGGTCGCGGCACTCCTTGCCCGTTACGCGCCGGTCGCCGCGGTGATGGGCGGCTTCTACCGCGCATTCCAGCAGGAGGGCCGAGCAACTCCTCATCCGCTGGCATCGATCCGTCGGCCAGGGCAGCAGGGCAGCCCGTCCCTTGCCTGAGGCGTCGACGGGTTTGAACTTGTGTGGGGAACTACGTGACCGGCGGCAGCCGGTCACAGGCGGATGGTGAACCGGCCCTCGGGTGGCTTCCACAGCCGGCCACGGTCGACGAGTCCGACCAGCTTCCCGTGCAGCAGTTCCGGCTTGACCCGCCCGGAGGTCTCCACTCCCAGCGTCTCGCCGACCTGCCGGACCGTGACCGATCCGGCGGCCTGCTGCACGACGGCGAGAATGCGCTGGCAGCCCGGCGGGAGCACGGTCTCCTCTACGTCCGGCGTGCGGTGCGGGATCAGCAGTACAACCCGTCCACTCACCTGTGCGGGCACCGACGAGGCCGGAACGCGCTCGTCAGCGGTCCGTTCGCTCACCCGCTCAAGGACCCCTTCGGAGACAGCGAGTCCGTCTCGCTCGGCCCGCACCTCCGCCGGCTGCTTGGCCGGCTGTTCTTCGAGTTCGTCCAGTTCCGCGCGCCGCGCGGTGATCCGCTCCAGCAGCTCGGGACCCATCGCCTCGGCCGGCTTCACCGCCCCGCGGGCGACCGCCGCGGTCAACGCGCGCCTGACGGGCGGCGAGGTCCCGGCCACCGGGCTGAAGTACCACCACGGCAACCACATCGGCCTCGGGCGGCGGGGCGCGGTCTTTCAGACGGTGGACGGGGCGCCCGGCCGAAGTCCCGTTACCTGGGCGGCCGGACCGCCGCGCGGCTCAAGTCGGGCGTGCTCAAGGGGACCGGGTGGGGCGTCGCCCACCCGGCCTTCGGCATGCCGAAGCGCAAGCGCCGCCCGGCCACCGCGCCTGACCTGGCCGGTGCGGGGCCGCCGCACAGGCTGTTCCGCATGGACAGTGCAGCCATTGGTCGGTTCGAGGCCGGCCGGTCGGCTGGCCTCACTCGCGTACCGTCTTCTCGGCCCGGCCACCGACGCCGAGGACGCCGTGCAGGACACGTTCCTGCGCTGGCAGGCCGCAGACCGGGAACGGCTCGAGGTGCCGGAAGCGTGGCTGACCAAAGGCGTCACCAATCTCCGTCTCGACCGGCTCCGCTCGGCACAGGCGCGCCACGAGCGAGCTGCCGGTGACTGGCTGCCCGAGCCACTCCTCGAGGGCGATCCGGTGCTCGGCCCTGCCGACACCTTCGAGCAGCGCGAATCGGTGGCCTTGGCCGTACTGATCCTCATGGAGCGCCTCTCGCCGGTCGAGCGGGCCGTCTACGTCCTGCGCGAGGCCTTCTCGTACAGCCGCGCCGAGATCGCCGGGATCCTCGACATCACCGAGTCCGCGAGCCAGCAGCATGTCCACCGGGCCCGGCGCCGGGTCGCCGCCGAGCGCCGCCGCGGCGGCGAGGCCGATCCCACGTCAGCGCGCCGGGTCGTCGAGGAGTTCCTCGCCGCCGCCGCGTCGGGGCGCACCGAACGGCTGGTGGCGCTGCTCACCGACGACGCGACCGCGGTCTCGGACGGCGCCCCTTCGGCCCCGCACTGCACAGCAGCGCGGGGCCGAAGCCCGTCGGTCTTCCGAACCGGACTCGGCCATGCGGTTCGGGTCCCCGGGGACCGGCCATCGATCGCACAAGAACGCAACAGGCCCCACCTGGACCGCTTGGCGGCCGTCAGCGGCCGCTCGGCAGACGCTCTGGCCGTCACCTTCGCCCGAGAACCCCACGCAGCCGAGTCCGGCGAACCCGAGTGACGCGCGTCCACTGGGCCGACGGAGGGTGCACCGGTGTCACGGCGGCCGGCCTCGGGGGAGTCAGGAAGACCGTGGGCCGCCGGCGCGTCCCGCGAGAGCCGGAAGGACCCGTCCCAGGCGGGCGAGCGGGGACAAGGCCATCACCACCGGGGACGACATCATGCCCGCGGCCGTCACCAGGAGGCTGGTGCGCAGCCCCCACTCCATCGCGAGAAACCCGCCTAGCAGGGAGCCGAGCGGAGCCGTCCCCATGCCGACAAACGTGATCGTCGCGGCCGCGCGGCCTTGCATGCCGTCCGGAGTGGCGGCCTGCCGCACCGCCATGACCGTGACATTCACCAACTGGCCGGCGGTTCCGAACACGAAGTTGATCACCAGGAGCGCGGGAACCGTCACCGCGGAGGAGCCGTGCAGCGCGGGCACGCACAGGAACACGCCGTCGCCGAGTGCCGCCGCGGACACGAGCACCGGGCCGTAACCGAACCGGCTCGGCATACGAGCGGCCAGCAGCGCGCCCGGCCCCGTCGCCGCGAGCGCCAGCCCGACGGTGGTGCCGGACAAGTGCAGTTCCCGCGTCAGGAAGAGCAGATAGACGGTCATCATGGCCGCGAGGGAGAACTGGAAGGCGGCCGAGGCGAGGCACACGGTCCGCAGCGAGGTATCACCGACCACAAAGCGGAGGCCCTCACGGATCCGCCGCCATACCCGCGGAGGACGTTCCGAGCGTTCCGGGATCGATTCGGTCCGCCGGATCCGCCGGATCGACAGGAACGACAAGGCGAAGAGCAACGCACTGGAGGCAGCTGCGATCGGTGCCGACAGCAGTGACACCAACGCGCCGCCGAGGGCGGGCCCGCCGATCTGCGCCGCGGACCGGCTGGCCTCGAGCGCGCTGTTGCCCTGCAGCAACCGGCCGCGTCCCACCAGCCGTACGAGAGAAGCCTGATAAGCCACGTCGAAGAACACGGACAGTGCCCCGACGACGAAGGCGACCACGAGCAGCGCGGGCGGACCGAGCCAGCCGAGGAGACCGGCCACGGCAGCGGCGCCCAGTGTCAGGGCCCGGCCTGCGTCCGTCACCACCATCACCGTGCGGGTCCGCCACCGGTCCACCCACGCGCCGACGAAGAGCGGGAGCAACAGGAGCGGTGCCTGCCCCACCGCGCGGAGGAGACCCAACTGGCCGGCGCCGGTGTTGAGCGTCAGGACGGCGAAGAGCGGAAGAACGATCAGGGTGGTGTGTTCGCCGAGTTGGGAGGCCGTCTGACCCACCCAGAGTCTGCGGAAGTCGCGACCCCGCCACAGACGTGGCGGAAAAGACCGACTGGAATCGGGTGCGGCGGAGGAAGTGGGCGGCACGAAGATCCCTTGGATTGCCGACGACGAGGCCCGTCACCCGGCGCACACCAGGTGCGCCTGCGATTCAGGCAGGGGAGGGCTCGCTGTGCCGCACCATCAAGGCAGCACGCGATGACAGGCCGATCACGGCCTGCAACGTCAACGCGCGCTCGGACGACCGGGCATGTCTTGGCTCCTCATGGGTCACTGGCTGCACCCGCACACTAGCCCTCGGCGGCCAGGCGGGAAAGACGACGGATGCCTGGGCGGACGGCCGAAGTGACTCGCGCCACTCAAGTTTCGCCGGTACGCGCTCACGGTCCGGTGTCCCCGCACAAGATGTCCGGAAACGCCCCAGGCCGTGGCGTGGTGTCGATGCGCAGTCGGCCGGCTCGTCGGGGCCAACTCCCACTCGTCGTACAGCGGAACCGGCAGGGCATCAAGAGCCGAGCGGTCCCGAACCCCCCGAGAGCCGGCTGTCCACGTACGCGACCAGGGCCGCTTCGCCACGCTCCAGCCTCTCCCGCCGGTGCCGGGGCAGAGATGCCAAAACATCGACGAGAAGCCGATCCCGGGAAACATGAACCATCGCGCCGGAGTAAATCCGGCAGCCGGCACACCACGTGAACCCGATGCATCGCTCGAACAGGGGGGACTCGGGAGGATGGAAGCGGTACTGGTACGCACGAACAGTTGTCCCGCAGGCGGCACAGACTCTCCGATCCCCATCGGCGACCGTGTCCCAGGTGCTCACCTTCAGCCAGCATCGACGCTCGCCCGGTGCTCTTCACATAGTCATGTCAAGCATTCTCGCGCATGCGCGAGCACGCCGGGAACCAGCCCCGGGATTCCCCGCGACCGGATCCCGGCGTTCGCTTGTATCCGTCCCTGCACCTGGACCCCTGCGTCGGTACTCACTGTCACCGACCACAGAAGTCGCGCCGGAACCCGAGTCGGTTCTGGCGCGACTTCTGTGGAGTGGGTTGTTGCGGCAACCCCAGGACGTCGGCGTGCCCGGCATTTTGCAGGTTGCCCGCCGCGTACGAGTGTCTTGAGCAGGCCGCCGCCACGATGTCCGACGGCAGTGCCGCCCAGCCCTTCGTCGCAGCTCCGACCGAGCTGATCCGGGTGCAGGCCGACACCATCGGATCCGCCCCCTTGAACAAGTGGGCAGCGACGGTTCCTGCGCTGGAACGGGGCGGTGTTCCTCGCGCGGTTCACGCGGCCAAGGAACACCGTCCGATTACTTCCGGAACGCCGGCTCTGTTGCTTGGCCGGCCCTCACCGGTCGACGGTGACGCAGGTGGTCCTGCTGAAGGCCGAGACCGTCTCGTTGCCGCAGTTGTTGCTGTGGCCCGAAGCATTGCGGGCGAACAGCAGGTTGGAAAGAACGCCCCCGCTGGGGCCCGCGTAATCCCCGCCGCCGGCCTTGTTCCCGTCGTGAGCCACGCAGGTGCGCTCCTTGAAGAGCGCCACCTTGCCGGTGCCACAGAGGTTGGCGTGCCCCGAGGAGTTCCTGCCGGACAGGTTCGACAGCACACCGCCCGTACCGGCGTCGCCGTCACCGGTATGGGCCGCCGCTACGCCGAGAGGGGTCGCCAGAATCAGACCCGTCGCCCCCATCACCACGGCAATACGCTGCAATGTACTCATATTTCTCATTCCTTTCACAGCAACCGATGTCCTGACTACGTCCAACATCATTGCAGAGAGCAATGGTTGGGCCACTCGCCGTTGTGGACCCGCAGGGGTGAAATCATTACTTAAGCGATTGATCGGGTACTCCGATCTGATCTTGTGTTCCGCGCCGGTTGACTTCGGCGTTCCCGTCCGGCAGTGAAAGGCGGAAACCGCTCGGATGCGGCACCGGACGGCCGTCCGGCCTTCCCCGACCGGATCGCCGGCGGTGCGGGTTCCCGGCGCGTGGCGGGAGGGTTCCGGGCTCTTGCTGCCCTGGTCCGGGTCATGTGCCGGGGGAGCAGCGGGGGCAGCGTGACGTTCGGCGCGCGGATGAGTTGTTCAGCCGGGATGTCCGGCGGGGGTGTCCCAGTCGAGGGAAGCGCGGGTCTGGTCATGGTGGAGACAAGTGGTACAAGCGGGGGCCGGGTCCTGACCGTGGGCGTGGTGATCGCGCGTACGGGCAGGCTCGCTCGTCTCGGTGACCCGTTGACGTTCGTCATGCAGCTGCTGGAGCCGAAGCTGCGACGACTCGTGAACGGCGAACGCGGTTACGAGGTGCGCCTGGTGAGCCGGGACAGTCGCTCTACGGCCGAGGGCGCACGGCAGGCGGTGCGGGAACTGGTGGGAGCGGAGGGCGCCGGGATCGTGCTGACGCTGGCGGGTACGGAAGTGCTGCCGGCTGTCGCCGACGCGTGCGAGGAGGCGAGCGTCCCCTGCGTGTCGAGTACGTTCCCGTGGCAGGTGTACTACTACGGGCGCGGAGCGTCGGCGGACAGGCCGTTCCGCTGGACGTACCACTTCTGCTGGGGCCTCGACGACATCGCCGAAACCTTCGCCGACCTGTGGGACATGGTGGGCGGGAGCGGGCGGGCCGTGGGGTGTCTGTGGAACGACGGTCCGCAGGGCGACTGGTCGCGCCACGCCGGGCTCGGGTTCCTGCCGGCGGCCCGCGCGCGGGGGCACCGCCTTGTCGACCCGGCCGGTTACCGCGAACCGGCCGCCGGTTTCGGCGGGCACTTCGCGGCGTTCCGGGACCAGGAGGTGGATGTCGTCACGAGCGCGGCGACCGGCAGGGACCTGGCGCTGTTCCGCAGGCAGGCCATGGAACTGGGTGCACTGCCCCGGTTGATCACGTGTTCGAGGTGGCTGGCCTACCCGCCCGTCCCTTCGGCCGGCGAGGAGCCGGCCCAGGCGAACGTGGCGACTCTTGTGTACTGGACGCCGAATCATCCGTACCGGTCGTCCGTCGACGGAATGAGCGCGGCCCGACTGGCCGAGGCGTACGAGCAGAAGACGGGCAGGCAGTGGCTCCAGCCCCTCGGCCTGGCATACGCACTGTTCGAAGTGGCCGCGCACGCCCTTGCGACCGCAGCCGAGCCGGCGGATCCCGCATCGGTCGCAGCCGCACTCGCAAGGACGCGCCTGGAAACCATCGCAGGCCCCCTGGACTGGACTTCCGGCCCCGTTCCCAACGTCGCTGCTGTGCGGCTGGCCGCAGGGCAGTGGCAGCCGGGCCGCCGCCACGCCTACGAGCTGGCAGTCGTCCACAGCCGGCAGGAGGAACAGCTACCGGTCGACGCCGAGTTGCTGCCCCTCGGGTGATCCGGCAAGACCGTGACCCCTCTCCAGCCCGACGGTGCAGGCGGGCGTCCTTGGCGGCGGTGGCCATGGCGGACCGCGCCGGGGACAGCCGGTCTCGTTCAGGACGAATCCGGCCTTGGCGCGCAGGTACGGCATGCCGAGCCCGCCGCCCGCGATGGTGTCGAAGAAGCTCTGCGGGTCGACTCCGAGGGCCTTCGGCAGGGCGAGGACCTCGCCGGCCGCGTCCAAGACGGGGGCCACGGCGTGGCGGTGCTCGCTCGGGCCGGCGGCCGGAACGGCCAGCTGCCCGGCCTCGGCGGGCTGCCGGGTGCCGGGGGCGGGGCGTCGAAGAAGACCAGCCGGTGTTCGCGGGCGAATCCGGCCAGGTGACCGACCGCCTCGGTGCCGGCGGCGGTCGACTGCACCCAGGCCGTGCCGGGACGCAGGGCTTCGGCGGTCCGCTCCATGACATCCAGGGCGGCGGGAACCGTCGTACAGCATGGTCAGGACGACATCGGCGCCCGTGACGGCCTCAGCGGGGGCGCCGGTGATCTCCACGCCGTCGGCGGCGAGGGGTCCGGCCTTGTCACGGGTACGGTTCCAGGCGCGGACGGTGTGTCCGGCCCGGGCGAGGTTGCGGGCCCTCGCGGCCCCGTGATCCCTGTGCCGAGGACGGCGACAGTGAGCTGGCCGGACAACGGCAGCCTGGTGCTCCCCTGGGCAAGGTCCGGGTATCGGCATCGTGATCTGCGTCAAGCCCCCGGCGCCCTCGCCCCTCCGGTCAACCGGCTGAACAGGTGTCTTCGACCTGATCTCATTTCTTGGCCTCGGGCCTCGAACGGCGTCATGAACCGGTTCGCTCACCCGGGCCTTCGCCGACCGTCGGGGCGGCCTTCGTCTGATCGTGTGCTCCGGCCAAGGCGGGCGTGACCACGACGGAGGCCGCAGGGGGGTGAGTCTGCCGCCTGATGCTGTTCCCAGGGAAGCGCGCCGCGAAGCGCCCCGCTGTCGGGTGGTGCTGTGCCCACCGGTGGCCGGCGCCGGGTGCCGGAGCTGCGCCGCCAGGAGGCCGCCGTACTCGCGGGATGGGCACCGAGTGGTACACACGCCTGGAGAAGGGCCATGTCGGCGGGGTGTCGGAAGACGTCCTCGCCGCGGTCGCCCAGGCACTGCGGCTTTCCGAGGGTGGGCGCACCTGCTTCTTCGGTCTCGCCCGGGCGGCCCGGCCCGTCCACCGCACGGCGTCGCACCGCAATGACGTCGAGGTCCCGCCCGGCGTGCAGCAGCTGATCGACTCCACCACGATGTCCTCCGCGTTCGTGCGCAACGGACGCATGGACGTCATTGCCCGCAACGCATCGGCCAGAGCCCTGCAGACGCCGCTGTTCGACAGCAGCGCCACGACCAGTACGGCCGCCCCCCATCGCCCGCCATCACTCCCTCGCCCCGGGCGCCCACCATTTCTTCGTCGACCGGGACGCTGCGGCCAAGGCCACCGTCGCCCTGCTGCGTGCCGAGGCGGACCGAGAGCCTCACGACCGGGCGCTGCGCGAACTCGTCGGTGGACTCTCCATGCTCAGCCCCGAGTTCCGCACCACGTGGGCCGCGCACGACGTACGCAGCCGCCATGAGGGGGTAGGCGGCTGCGGCATCCCGAGGTCGGCCGCCCGGAGTTGGCCCACCACCCCGTTGACCTGCCGCTGTCCGGCCGGGCGGTGTACGAACTGGTCTGCTGCACCGCCGAGCCGGGCACCACCTCCGGGGACCGGCTGAGGATCCTCGCCGGCCGGACGGCACCCCCCGCAGGATGCCGGGCCCGCGCGGCAGCCGGACCTGGTCACCGGCCCTCGCACGGCCACCTGGGCGGCCCGCACGGTGGTGGCCGTGGCGGGGAGCCGCAGCGTTCGTCCGCGGCGCGGCCGCGAGGGCCGAAGAGTGTGAGCGGGCGGCGGACTGCGTCAGCCGTACTGCTCATGAGCGTGGCTCCTCGTGCGTCGAGGGGTTGATCCGCTGTGGCCGGGTGTCGACCAGCGAGGTGACGACCGGCGGCACGGGCATGGCGGTCGCGCCCAGGGGCGCCGTCCGTACCCCCCGCCCCACAGCGATCGGAAGGTTCTGCCCGCAGGGAGTCACCCGACCCGTCGGGCACCGCCCGGGCGCCCCGGTTGAAGCGACACTCCGCCAGGTAGTGCAACCCCTGGGTTGCGCATCAGAAGCCAATGTGCAACCCTGGAGTTGCATCCGATGGTGAAGGTGAAGGAGTCCCTCATGAGCGAGGACCGGATCGAGCGCGAAACCCTGATCGCGGCATCCCTGGAGCGGGTCTGGTCGCTGGTGGCGCAGCCCGGGTTCTGGGTGGCCGACAAGGCGAGCCTGCCCGGCACCGTGGCCAAGGAGGGGGAGTCGATGGTGCTGAAGAACGCCGAGCACGGCGACTTCCCGGTGCGCGTGGAGAAGGTCGAGCCGCCGACGTACCTGGCCTACCGCTGGACCAGCGCTTTTCCCGGTGAAGAGCTGCGGGAGGACAACAGCACCCTTGTGGAGTTCACGTTGACCCGGGAAGGCGACCGGACGCGACTCCGTGTCATCGAGAGTGGCTTCACGGGGCTGGCCGGATCCGAGGAGCTGCGCAGCCAGAACCTCAAGGACCACAGTGAAGGCTGGCCGCTGGAGCTCGACGCGCTCAAAGCGCGTGCCGAACAGCCCTCCGCGTGACGGAAGAACGTCCCGCCGCCGAGGCCGTCGACAGCGTCCTCGGCGCGCTGGCGGATCCGACGCGACGTCAGCTGCTTGATCTGCTCGCCGCGCAGGGCGAGGCCACTGCCACGACGCTCGCCGGGCGACTTCCCGTCTCGCGGCAGGCGGTGGTCAAGCACCTAGCCGTCCTGGACGCCGCCGGCCTGGTTTCCGGAAGCCGGGTCGGGCGCGAGGTGAGGTACTCGGTGCGGCCCGCGGCGCTGGATGCGACGGCGCGGTGGATGGCCTCGCTCGCGGCCGACTGGGACCGGCGGTTGGCGAACATCAGGCGTGTCGCTGAGGCAGCCGAGCGGGATGCGGGTTCGGAACGCCCCGACTGAAGGAAGTGCACCATGGACACGGCAGTACTTCGCACCGCCTACGACAGGTTGCTCGATGCGGCGGCCACCCCCGGCCTCGGCGACACGGACGACGGAGGCTGGAACGCCGACCAGGTATTGGCTCACATCCTCAGCGTTGACGCCTCGATCGCAGCGGTCGCTCTGGGTGTCGTCGCCGGCTCGCGGCCCGCCTTCGACAACCGCATCTGCCTCGACGCCTGGAATCTTGACCGGATCATCGCCGAGCACTCGGGCCGGGCGGACCTGATTGATCATGTCCGGAGCCAGGCCGCCGTCCTGTGCGACATCGCCGATCGGCTCCACGGCGAAGCCGCCTCGGTCCTGGTGCCGTCGCTCCTGCTGTCCAACGATGTACTCGTGCTGGACCAGCCGATTCCGCTGGCGGGCCTTATCAATGGCCTCGCCGAGAACCACGTACCCGGGCATACGCGGCAGCTCCTCGGTCTTCGTGCCGCGGTCCCCGTACGCGCCTGAAAGGCGGCGAACGGCGCCGGTCACGCTCGCCACTCAGGCCCCCTCCTGAGTCAACGGGCTCCTCCGCTCCTTTCGTCCAGGGGGCTTCCGTCACTCAGGGTGTTTTTGCTGCCGCATTCCGTGCAATCCCGTGCTCTGTGAATGGCCGTTCTCGCGTGCGGGAACCCTGTTATGGAAACATTCGATCGACTATCGTCGTTTTGCCCGATAGGTTCCGCCGCCCGCCGTGGTGTGACCGCCTGGCCATCACCCTGGAATGCCATGCTGAGTCACCGAACCGTCCCCGCGACACTCGCCGCCGTCATGGTCGCGCTGCTCGGCTGCTCCACCGGGGCCGACGCGGCGAGCGGCGACGACAGGTTTGCGGCCGCGTCCGCCGAGGTCCCCTCCGCGAACGCGGCGACCGCCCCGACCGCAGTGTCCCCGGCCCCGGGCGCCGCCACGGCTTCGGTCGCCGCGTCCGCCGGCGCCGTCACGCCGTCGCCCGAGCCTGCGCCTCCGAAGAGCGACGCGCGCATCCGGTCCGCCGTGCTCGCCATCCCCGAGATCGGCCTGGAGAACCTGCGCGTCGTCCCGTACGAGGGCACCACCGACGACTGGGCCGGCACGCGGATCCAGGACAAGGGCCTCGCGGCCAGCCCGCACGGGGACAAGGGCGGCGTCGGCCCCGGAGAGGTCGGCAACTACCTGGTCACGGCGCACCGGCTCTCCGCAGGCGGGCCGCTGCGCGATCTTCCGGCCCTGGACACCGGTGACTCCGTCCTCGTCGCGGCAGACGGCATGGTGCACGAGTACCGGATCACGGAGACCAGGAAGACCTCCTTCCGGTCGGAGCGCTCCCTGGCCGAGCAGCGGGCCGCGGTCCCGGGCGAGCCGGGGAAGAAGCCCACCAAGGCGATGATCACGATCTCCACCTGTGCGACGCCCGAGGACGACGCCGCCGGCAACTTCTGGCGCGACGACCGCGGTAACCCCGAGCACCGCATCGACAAGGTCGGCGTCCTGGTCTCCTCCAGGTCCGAGCGCGACGCATCGAACGCCTCCTAAGGCCTGTCCCGTAACTGCTGGTCACGGGTGAGATGATCTTGGTGTGGCTGGTGTGATCACGGCGTCGGAGCCGTCTTGGATAGCCCCGTTCACCGGGCTGAGCCCGCGCTGTTTCGGGAAGCTGGTGACCGTGCTGCGACGCGAGGGTGCGGATGCGGTCCGCAAGGGCCGGCCGTGGAGCCTTCCGCTGGAGGACCGGGCCCTGCTGGTCGCGGCGTACTGGCGCACCAACCTGACCATGCGCCAGCTCGCCCCGCTGTTCGGGGTCTCCAAGTCGGCGGCCGACCGCATCATCGACCACCTCGGGCCGATGCTCGCGCTCCAGCCCCGCAAGCGGTTCGCCAAGGACACCGTGCTGATCGTGGACGGCACTCTGGTCCCGACCCGGGACCACGCCATCGCCGCGCAGTCGAAGAACTACCGGTACTCCACCAACCATCAGGTCGTCATCGACGCCGACACCCGCCTGGTCGTCGCGGTGGGAAGACCGCTTGCCGGAAACCGCAACGACTGCAAAGCCTGGGAGGAATCCGGCGCCAAGGCGGCCGTCGGCAAGACCCTCACGATCGCCGACGGTGGCTACCCCGGCACCGGACTCGTCATGCCACACCGCCGGCGCAAAGGCGAAGAACTACCGGAGTGGAAGCAGGCGCACAACAAGTCCCACAAGCAGGTCCGCGCCCGCGTCGAGCACGTCTTCGCCCGCATGAAGACCTGGAAGATCCTCCGCGACTGCCGCCTCAAAGGCGACGGAGTCCACCACGCCATGCTCGGCATCGCCCGCCTGCACAACCTCGCTCTCGCCGGGTAGGCCAACGGACCGCACAGCGACCAGCCCTACCCAAGACGACTCGAAGATCATTTACGGGACAACCCTTAGGCCGTGTATCGAAAGCGGATTTTGAGCTGTGGATGATCACGGTTCATGGGTCGGGGAAATCTCACGGACGAGCAGTGGGTAGTGTTGGAGCCGTTGTTGCCGAAGGCTACGAAGGCAGGGCGGCCTCCCGTCTGGCCTCGACGGCAGCTGATCGACGGCATACGGTTCCGGGTCCGCACCGGTGTTCCGTGGCGGGACGTGCCCGTCGAGTACGGGCCATGGGGCCGGATCTACGACCTGTTCCGTCGCTGGCAGCGGAACGGCACCTGGCACCGGATCCTCACCCGCCTCCAGTCCCTGACCGACGCGAAGGGTGCGATCACGTGGGACCTGAGCGTCGACTCCACGGTCTGCCGCGCCCATCAGCATGCAGCCGGGGCCCGCAAGCAGGGCGACCTGCAAAAGGAACCACCGGGCGGCGTCTTTGACGAGCCCCGCGATCACGGACTCGGACGCTCCCGCGGCGGGTTCACCACCAAGCTGCACCTGGCCGTCGAGCAAGGTCAGAAGCCCATGTCGATCGTGGTCACGGCAGGACAGCGCGGCGACTCGCCGCAGTTCGAACCCGTACTGGAGAAGATCCGCGTGCCCCGCACCGGACCGGGCCGGCCACGCATCCGCCCCGACCGCGTGCGGGCCGACAAGGCGTACGCCTCCCGCAAGAACCGCGCCTACCTGCGCCGCCGGGGAATCCGCTGCACCATCCCGGACAAGGCCGACCAGGCTCGCAACCGCAAGAAGCTCGGTTCCCGCGGCGGCCGTCCGCCGAAGTTCGACCCGGAGGATTACAAGGCCCGCCACGCGGTCGAGTGCGGCATCAACCGCATCAAAAGGCACCGCGCCGTGGCCACAAGGTACGACAAGCTCGCGGTCCGCTACGAAGCTACCGTCCTCGTAGCGGCCATCAACGAGTGGCTGTGACCAGCAGTCATACGAAACGGCCAGGATGGCGCGTGGCCGTCAGGAACTCATCGCGATTCGGTCGGACTTGCTGCGGAGAACGCAGAATTCGTTGCCTTAGGGGTCAGCAAGGACTGCCCACCCAGAGCCATCGGGATTCCGGTGATCGGTGACAAGGGTGGCACCGAGGCCGAGTAGCCGTTCCACCTCCTGCTCACGCGATGTCTCAGGGCGCAAACACAGATGGATCCGGTTCTTGGTCTTCTTAGACTCGGGCACCTGGTTGAAGTACAGCACTGGGCCTCCCGTCAGCAGCACCTGAGTCTCCCGGTCACCCGGTTTGTCCTCCGGATGCAGTGGACGGTCAGTCACTCTGCTCCAGAACCGGGCCAGCTCGTAGGCATCCGCACAGTCAATCGCCACGTTCTGCAATACCGAAACCATGTGTGCGATCCTTCCTCACTTCCACTTCCAGGCGCCACCGAGTTGCGCTCAGCCTTCGCGCACACAGCTCAGGTGCATGGCAGCACTTTCGATACACGGCCTAGTACTGCAACGGTTCTTTGCGTGACGGACGGCCAGGCCGTTCGGTGGTACGGCCATGGGCGGGGCCCTTGCCGGTGTCAGGCTGTGGACGGTCGAACCGGCGGCTGTGCGCGGGCGGTTCGGGCACCGGTTCAACCGGATCGGGCCCGGTCGAGCGGCATACTCGTCTTGAGTGAATCCGCGCGGCCGAGGATGTGCCGCTGGACTGACGGGGAGGGCACATGACAGGCAGCGAGAAAAGCACCGGATCGTGGCGGGCGGGACTCGACAAGGCGGGCCGACTCGGCACGCTGCCCGTGGCGGCGACGGCACTGACGGGCACCATGGCGCTTTACATGACCCTGGTTGCCTTCGGCAACATCACTGACTTCGGGACCAATCAGCAGTTCGTCCGGCACGTCCTCGCGATGGACACGACCTTCAAGGACCCGGACCTGATGTGGCGTGCGATCGAGTCACCGGTCGTGCAGGACGTGGCTTACGTCGTCATCATCGTTTGGGAAAGCCTGGCCGCGGTGCTTCTTCTTCTCGCCACCTGGCTCTGGGGCGTGGGGCTGCGCCGTGGAGCGTACGAGCGTGCGCGTCGGGTGAGTACGCTCGGCCTCGTCATGGTGCTGCTGCTGTTCGGACTCGGCTTCATGGCCATCGGCGGGGAATGGTTCGCCATGTGGCAGTCGTCCGACTGGAACGGCCTGGACGCCGCGGCACGCAACGTCGCACTGGCCGCGTTCACGCTGGTGGTGGTGCACCTGCCGACCGCGCACCGAGGCGGGGTCCGGACTGTGGAGGAGTGACCCGAGGAAACCGCGGTGTCCGGGACGGACTCCAGCGGTCAGGTCTGCGGTCCGGCCGGACGACGACGGCAGTACGTTTCGACGGGTGGACAAAGGCGTTCAGCGACCCCCGGCTCTGCGCGGCCACCGCCGACCGCCTCACCTTCAACGGCACGATCATCGAGACCGGCACCGGCTCCGGCCGGCCCACCTCCGCCCGGGCACGAGCTGAGGAAACCGCCAAGGCCGGCTGACCGCCCGAGGTGCGACTCGACGGCCCGCTTCAGGGCAGCCTTGGGAAGGCGGGAGAGCCGGCCGGGGCCGGTTCTGTGACCCGGCCACTTCCGCCCGGAACAGGCGGTGCGTCACGCCGGGTGAGGAACCGGTGCAGCAGCGGCCCGACCAGGTCGGGTCGGGTCGTTCTCGGGGTACAGCATGGGGTCCGGGTCCACCTCGGTGACGGTCGGTTTGCCGCCGAGTACGCCGCGGCAGTCGGCGACGTACTCGGAGCGTAGGAAGCCGATCGCCGCACGATCATCAAGAGCGTGTCCGCCGTGGGTGAAGGAAGGATCTGCGGGCGGGCCATCCCGGAGCACGCGGTGGCCACAGCCGCTGCTTCGAGGCGCCGACACCACCGGCCGCCGGGCCCTTGTTCCAGTTGTTCTTCCACTTCGTCGTCCAGCGTCTGTCCGGACGCGAAGGGCCATGCGGCGGCACGCTCGGCTCGTGCGTGCTCGGGCGTGTCGTAAGGGGGGAGGGACATGCCCCTGCGGGCCTGTTCCCCCACTGGCTGCGCCGGGAGCTGGACCGACGGGTCGAGGAGGGCGAGCCGGTCGATACGCTCCGGAGTTGTCCGGGACAGGCGCGTGGCGACCCGGGCGCCGTACGAATGGCCCATTACGTCGACCCGCGTGAGCCCCCGGCCGGCCGGCACGGCCAGCACGTCCGCGACCTGACGCTCGAGGTCCCAGGGCGGTTCCATGGCCGAGTGGCCGTGTCCGCGCAGGTCAGGGGTTATCACGTACGACTCGGTGAGATGTGCTGCGGCGAGACGCCGCCACCTCGCCCCGTGCCCCTTGATTCCGTGCCATCACGCCACCCTCTCCCACGGGGTTCGTGGGCGTGCATGGGCGTCACCCGCACCTCCACCAGCTCGTCCTTCTCCACCGTGGTCCAGTAGGGGGCGTGGCGACGGCGGCACTCAGCTCCAGCGCTCGCAGCCGTTTGGCTTCGGCGTGCTGCTCCTCGGTGCAGTCGGGGCTCTCCGGGCTGGTACGGCGCCGGCTGCGCCTCGCGCAGACCCTGCGGGAAGCAGAACCGGGTCGCTGTCCACGGCGTGGCCGGTGTGGTCCGCGAGCCGTGTGGGCCGCGTCGGTCCTGCGGGTGCTGTTCCGCGTCCGGTTCTCCGTTTTCCGGGTGACTACATGAGGGCGTGGGGGGTACTCAACGAGGTTTTCTTTCCTTGGTTGACGGGCGGCGGACGGGGCACGTGCTCAGGTATGAACGGCGACCAGAACCTCCACCGTCCGCAGGCCCGGCGAGCTGACAGCGACCGGGCGACGGGGGAGCCGGCCGGCGCCGGTGCTGCCGCTTCGCCCGCTCGCCGGGACTTCCCGGGCGCCGTGGGCGGTGCGGTGCCGGGCCGGCCGGTGCTCGCGGGCCGGTGCGTGTGGGCCGGTGAGGCGTTCGACGTGACGCCCGGGGTGATCGGGGACGCCCGGCGGTTCGTCACCGGTTTCCTGGCCCAGCTGCACAGGGACGGCTGGATCGAGGTCTCGCCCCGGCTGACGGAGATCGCCCAGCTGGTCGTCAGCGAGCTGGTGACCAACGCGCGCAAGTACGCGCCGGGTCCCTGTGCCGTCGAGGTGGAGCTGTCCGGTCCGGTCCTGGAGATCACGGTGTCCGACACCAGCCCGGTCCTGCCGCTCGTCCTGCCCGCCGATCCGGCCCGGGTCGGTGGGCACGGCCTGGAGATCGTCACCGCGGTGTGCGAGGACTTCGCGGCACAGCGTGAGCCCTCCGGCAAGCGTGTCAAGGCCCGAGTCCCCACCGGGCCCGCGGCCGGCTAGGGCATACCGCCGGTCATCCGTCACCCGCCGGGCGGTGTTGGTTCGTTCGGCTGAGGTGACAGGAAACGCCGGGTGTATCCGCCGTGGTGGGGCAGGAGGTGGAGACGGGTTGTGGTCCTCGAAATGGTGCGGCGGGGCGTCCGGAAGGAGTGTGGCGTCAGGTCTTGTCCGCACCGACCGGCCCGGCCCCCGGCGACGCCGAGCGCGAGGAGCTTCTCACGCCGGGGCGGCGGAACTGGCCTGGGCCCGTACCGAAGACCGCAGACCGACCGCCGGGGGCGTACAGCGGATCGCGTTCGAGGAGTTCTCGCTCCTGCTCGATCCCCGACAGGCCCGGGGGTGCTCTGTGGGAGCACCGGACGGCTTGGCACGAGAAAAGGGAGTCTGCATGACCACCTACGTCATCTCCATCCCGGGCACGTTTCTGCACGAAGTCACCGAGTCCCAACGGACTGCTGTCGTGCGGCATTTGCGTCCGTCCGATCCCCAGCACACCGTGCTGGGCCAGTCGGAAGACCTGGACATCCTCACCGTCAATGACAACGGCACGTTCAGCATCCGCCTGGAGGTGGAAGCCGATGACAGCCACAGCGCGGAGCAGCACGCCAAGCAAGTGGCCATCACCGCTCTGCGCGAGGCCGGCATTACCGAGGACGATGCCCCACTGGGCCCGACCGCGGTGACCGGCATCGACACCTGACCTTCGCGGCGCCTCCCGAGGGCTGCCCCCGGCAGGCAGATGCCACACGCACGGTTCCCCGGCCCGGCCGACAGCCCGCCCCGGACTGTCGGCCGGGCCGCCTGGCGTCTCGGCGCGAAGGCCTGAGGGGCTGTGTGAATCGGGTTCGGTCCGTGCTTCCGGGAACGATTCCTCAGTGTCCGTCGGGCGAATCGACGGGATCGCGACATGATGGAAGTTCCCGTGGCCGCACCGGCAGAGGCTGAGTACCAACGCGTAGGGGACCGCTGCTACGAGGATTTCCTCTTCCGGCCGAGTATGAGTTCGTTCACGTGGCCGGCCATCGAGGAGCCCGTCGCATCGGTGACCTGGAGCCTTGCTGCGCTTGACGACGATCCGAGCTACGAGCGTCTGGACCGCCTGGTTGCGGTGGTCGAGCAGGGGCTGTCCTCCTGCGGGGGCCCGACGGACACGCTGTTCGCCCTCGACTGGCAGCACACGTCGTATCGCTTCGCACCGCAGGAGGTCGGCGGCCTTGGGCAACGGGTTTGGCCACTGAGCCCGTACCCCGGCGGGGACTGCTGCATCTTCATCGCGGAGGACTTCCGCTTCGGCAGCTTCGGCCACCCTTGGGAAGAGTCCCTCCGCCTGTTCGGTGGGGAACTCCTCGACATCGCGTCCACGGAGGTCGACAAGGTTCTTGACCCGCCGGTCCGCAGGTCTGGAAAGGCGGTGGGCCCGGCCTGAGCCCGGGTCCGGACTCAGGGCCTCGCGAGAATACGCGCTCGCAGCAGGGCGAACGTCGCGCGTCCGCGCCTGCTTCTCTTCAGCAGTTCCACGCGGCAGACGTGACCTCCGACGACGCCTGAAGCTGTGGGCCGGGGGCGGACCAGCCGTCACTGCGTCGAAGACCTGCCGCAGGAAGCCGCCGAACGGTCGGACAGGTCCGATCGTGGACTGCTCGGCCTCTTGGATCCGTAGTCCGAGCATCGTCCTGCGGTGATGCCGCACCGGACCGGTGAAGGCACGCGCGAGGTTGCGGGCTCCGGTGATGCATGGGCAGGCAATGGGGACCTCGTCGAGACGAGCGGCCTCACTGGTCGACAGACTTCCTCCGGGGCGCATGATCCACGCCGCAATCGAGCGGGACCGGGAATCTGGGCCGGCGCCGCGACAGTTGCTCCGGTACGGGCTTCCTGCGTACTCGGGGCACCCCGGTCACGGGCGGTGAAGCCCGTCACGTAGCGAAGCCGTAGGCGCCCTTGACGGGAAAAGAGCAGTCCGAAGGCCGGCGAGCTGCCGGTGGTGAGGTGGGCAGTCGGTGCGTTGGGCGGTGTGCGGGCTGGGGTGTGGTGGGTTTCTTGAGAACGGGTCTCGTGCGGTGAGGGCCGGGTGGGTGGTCGAGTGTGCGGGACCGGATTCGGGGCCGGATCCGGGGCCGGGGACGAGGTGGTCGGGCGGATCGCGCCGGCGCTCTCCCACCTGTTGGTTGTCCTGTGCATTCCTGTTCCTGCGTGAGCCGTCGCTGTGCCCTACGGAGGAAGTGCCTGAGGACGGACACCCCTGTCAGAAGGGCTTGAGCCGGGTGTGCAGGAGGCAGAACTCGTTGCCCTCGGGGTCGGCCAGGACGTGCCAGTTTTCGGCGCCGGTCTGGCCGACGTCGACGGGCCTTGCGCCGAGAGCGAGGAGTCGTTCCAGCTCGGCATCCTGGTCGCGGTCGGTGGCGTTGACATCGATGTGCAGTCGGAGCTTTTCCGCCCGGGGAGCACTGGTCGGGCTGAAGACGAGGGTGGGCTGCGGGCCGCCGAAACCGACGTCGGGCGGGCCGATCTCGATGCTTCCGTCGCTCTCCCGGCCGAGTTCGACGTAACCGAGGACGTCGCTCCAGAATGCGGCCAGTCGGTCGGGGTCCGCTGCGTCGATGACCAGTTCACTGATTCGGCATGCTATGGCGGTCACTTTACGAGACGACGGGACAGGCTCGGCCGCTTCGGGAGGGCTGGTGAAGGTCACCAGTCCTCCCGAAGCGGTGCCTCCAGTACTGCGGGAGCGCGAGCGGCAGCCGCGGCCCTTTGCGGTGGGCAGGGCGGTGGGCTTCCGGTCGCCGACGCGCTTCTCCAGGGCCTGGTTCTCGTGGCAGAGGTCCACGATCACCGAGGTCTACGGTCACCGTCGCGAGGGTGTCGAGCCTGTCGTCCGGTTCTGTGATCTCGGACTTCGCCTCTCGTGGCTGTTTGCGGAACTCGGCGATCGAGACGGGAGCGTGCCCTCGCGTGATCACGGATTTGCGGCAGCGGCCGGGCCGGCAGGCGCCCATCAGAGGTGCCTGGCCCCGCTGGTCGACCGGCAGCCCGTTCTGGCACTCAGTCTGCGGAGCGTCGAACACGCAGTGGTTGACGGCCCCGGTGCAGGTGGGGAACCGGGTGGCGAGCAAGGCGGCTTCGGCTCGTTCGTCGGCAACCTGGGCCCGCAGGACGGGTTGTCGTCCATGACCAAATGACCCGGCCCAGGTCTGCGTGAAGGTGTTCGGCGTCAGGACCGCCTGGCAACTTCCTTGATGTCAAGCTGACTTGAGGTCTTACGGTGATCATGTTCCAGCGATTCCTGAAGGAGGCGCATGAGCATGGCGATCAAGGTGTACTCGCACGAGGAACTGGCCGCTCAACCCATCGGAGCGTGGAGTGGCGAGGCATACCGGCAGGTGGTCGGGGCCCTCCGTGGCCAGTTGGCGGTGGAGGACCTGACGCAGCCGCATTGGTGGACGCTCAACCATGTGGCCGGGGAACCTGGGGCATGGACGCGTGCCCCGCTGACGGAGCGGCTGGCGTCGTACGACGACCTGGGCATCGACTTCGACAGCGTTTTCGACGACCTGGTCGCTCGTGGCTGGATGACGGAGGAGGCGGGGGCCATGACGTTGACGGAGGCCGGAGAGGCCGGCCGCCTGCGGGCCAGGGAACGTAACCTGCGTGTTCACGAGCAGATGCACGAAGGCATTGATGCTGCCGACTTCGTGACGACGATCAACGTCCTGCGTCGGATGGTCGCGAACCTGGGCGGCAACGGCGACCTGCCCGGCTGAAGGGTGCCGGGAGGCCCCCGGGACACCCCACCGAGCACCGGGCATCAGGTGCCCCCTTCCCCTCAAGGTACGTTCCTGCCTGTTCAGCCCGGTGGCCGCCCTCAGGACGGCCCGGCGCCCCGGGGTCTGTCGCCCTCGGTACGGCGCAGGTTCCCGACAGGGGCGGTCTTCGACGGAGGACCAGGCACCACGACCTTCGCGCGCGAGGACCGGGCGCTGGTGCGCCCCGGCGAAGGGGCGCACCAGCGGACAACGGAGAGTCAGCCGGTCAGTGGGAGACGGACCCATTGCTGCCGACTGGCGGGCGCGTGTGGTCGAAGGAGGCATCGGCGCAGGCCGGCCGAGCGGCACGGGTGTTGTGCGCGCCGGCTCCGGTGTGGCCCGGCCGGAGCGCGACCCTCTCCGGGGGACGGTGGTGCGTTCCTCCCTGGTGCCGACGGGGTCGCAGACTGCCTCGGAGATGCCGGCCGGCAGGCGCTTTCCTCCCAGGGCAGGCACACCGCGTGGGCCGGCGGCGAGGCCGGGCTGCGCTTCGGTCGGAGGCGCTGCCGACTGGTTGACGATGCCGGGCAGTCCCGTACGGTGCGCGACCGGGGGCGACAGCCGGCGCCTGCATGAGGCTGTGGTCGAAGCCGTACGAACGGGCGCTGCGGCCGGTGCGCCGGCGCCCGGCCGGCGAGCGCCTTTGAGAGTCTCACCGAGTGCGGGCCGAGGGGTGCGGGAGCAAGATGAGCGTGAAGAGCCTCCCGGGGATCGCCATGCTGCCGGGACGCGCTACCAGCGAGGAGTGACGATGAACGAGCCCGACAAGCGGGAAAAGAGCGGCGAATCACCTCTGGAGCAGGTCACCGGCGAAAAGGACATGACACCGGAGGAGGAGCGCCGGGCATCGGAGTCCGGCCGGAGAAGCCGTGCGTCCGAGAGGAAGGGCGACGTGGACCCGGGAGCGGAAGGCGCCGAGGGCACGCGCCCGCCGAGGTCCTCATAGCCCTTCTCCGCCGGGTGCCTGGCCGGCATGTGCCTGGAGGCGGTCGGCGCACCGCGTCAGGTACAGCGCCGGCCCGCTTCCGCTGTACTCCGGACAGAGGAGGTACGCGTCGGCGGGACAGCCTCTGCCCGGCTGCCGACTCCCGCTTCGTTGCCCTGGCGCCGTCTCGTACCGATGCCGGGGCGGACGGGGCCGGCCCGGGCTTCTGCTGCCATGGAGTGAGAAGCGTCCGCACGCACCGTTGAGAAAGCCCGGGTCCCCGGAGCTGGTGTGAGAGCCGGCAGCGCGGCGGCAGACCGTCCCCGGCGGCGAATCCGTGTCCGGCCGGCACAGACCCTTTTCGTCCTGGGCGGACGAAGCGGCCCAGGATGCCGAGTTGCTCGGCCTGATGCTCGGGAGGGCCAGTGTGGCGGTCCGCAGCCATGTTGCCGCCTCTTCCACTGACATGCGGTCCCGCCCCGGCTTCGTCGCCTGCTGCGTGGCCGAGAACGGTGACTGCGGCCACCAGCCGGGTGACTGGCGCCGCGGGGGCGAACTCGCCTGACGCCTTGCCCTTCTCGATCAGCCGGGCGCATGCCGGGCCAGGACGGTGTCGGCGCCGGCTCGGGTGCTTCCGAGCTGGAGGAGCACCGGGTTACGTTCGAACAGCCGCCGGCCGATGTCCTGCAGCCGCAGTAACGCGTCCTGGGCGGAACCGCTCTTCTCTCCCGCTACGAGAAGACCGCAACCGTCTGCCTGGCGGGACTCCACACCGCAGGCTGCGGTCGTCGTCAACTCAGCGGGTGCCGTAGATCGCGGCCGCATGTGGACATGCGGTGGCCTGCGTCGCGGCGGCAGCGAGCCGCGGTGATCAGGGCAGGACATCCGCCGCGGCATCCCGGCGGGGTGGGGGACGCGGTCACAGGCTGTTCCAGCTGCGAGCTGCCTGCTGGAGTTGATCACGCAGGACGGTGACAGCCGGATTCCCCGGAACGCCGCGGCGGACGGCCAGGTACAGAGTGTTCAGCGGCGCGGCCTGGGGGTGGTGCAATTGCACCACCTTCCCCGTTTCCAGTGCGGAGGCGGCGATGTAGTGCGGCAGGACCGACAACCCGGCGCCCGCGATCACTGCTTCGAGGACGGCTCGCAGGTCGGTGACGGTCATCGCCACGGGGTTCGGCGGGCGTCGCCCGAATTCGCTGCGCCAGTATCGGCGCACTATGGGCAGATCCGAGTTGTACGCCACCACGGGGAGGTGCGCCAGGGCGGCTACCGGGTCGGTCCGCAGCCGTTCGGCACCGATGGTGTGAGCGAGCGCGGGGCAGGCGATCAGGACGAATTCCTCGTCGACGAGTGTCTGTGCCACGACAGTCGCGAGCTTGGGTCTGACGGCCGAGACGACGACGTCCAGGCGGTCGGCGGCCAGTGCGGACAGCAGGTCGTCGGCCAGCCCAAGGGTGACATCAACCCGGACCCCCGCCTGGTCAGATGGGCCAGTGCCGGCATCACCCGCAGAGTCATCAGCTCGGCGGCTCCGCCGATCCGCACTGTGCCCGTCAGGAGCGGTTGTGCGTCTCCGGAGGTCACCGCTTCGCGCAGTCCGTCCACGTGCACGCCGACGCGCGAGGCGAGCACCGCTGCCCGTGCCGTTGGCGTCACCCCTTTCGAGCTGCGCACGAAGAGCGGCTCTCCGAGCTGGCCCTCCAGTCGCGCGAGCTGACCGCTGACAGCCGGCTGGGTCACCCCCAGGCGCTGAGCCGCCGCTGACAGGGACCCTGCCCGGTAGACCTCCAGGAACGTCAGCAACAGATCAAGTCTCGGCGCACTGAAGCGTTTCTCGTTGATCACTCGCAAAGAAAACCACGCGGTGGACAACAGCAGCACCACGCCCTGTGCTACGAGCGTCAGATGACCGGCCCAGGCCGGTACCGGTTGCCGACGGGCGTTGTCCGGGGCGCCCGCCGGTGGCCTGTCGCATCCCGTGGGCCCGATGCCACGTCTGGCCACGCACGCGCGGGAGCGGCTGTCGGGCCGGCAGGCGGTTTCCTGATCCGGTGTTGTCCGACCACCCGGTCAGTGGTCGCACGGCCTGCTTACGACAGTCCCGCGGCGGGGCTTCCTCTGGTTCGGGGTGTCGCGGTCAGCGGTAGAAAAGAGACGCGGCAGAAAGAGACACCGTGCAGGAGCCGCGCGGCGAGGGGCGCATGCAGCCACGCGCCCCTCGCGGTGATGGTGCCCGGGGCCTTCAGCGGTTCGCGAGGACCTTGAGGACCCTCTGGGCGGTGGAGGTGCTGGACTGCGGGTTCTGGCCGGTTATCAGGTTGCCGTCCGCGACGACCGTGTCGCTCCACGCGGCACCGGTCTCGACGACGGCCTTCCGCTCGCGCAGCCGGCTCTCCACGAAGTACGGGGTGTTGTCGCCCAGGCCGCCCTGGCGCTCTTCTTCGTCGGTGAAGGACGTCAGAGCGCGTCCGGCGAACGTGAAGGAACCGTCCGGCCCGGTGGCGCTCAGCAGGGCGGCGACTCCGTGGCACAGGGCCGCCACGGTCCGGCCCTGCGCGTCGGCGTCGTTCAGCAGCCGACCGAGGTCGGCGTCGTGCGCGAGGTCGGCCATCGGGGCGTGCCCGCCGGGGATGTAGATCGCGTCGTAGTCGCCTGCCCGTACCTTCGCCAGGGACAGCGGAGTACCGAGCTGGTCGGCGATGCCGTCGAGGTAGGTGCGAAACCGCTGCGCGTCGCTCGGGGAGACGCCGCCGCGCTCGTCGAGGCTGAGCGCGTCGACGGTCGGCGGCACACCGCCCGGCGTCGCGATCACCACGTCGGTTCCGGAGTTGGTGAGGACCTCATGGGAGGCGGCGACCTCCTCTGCCCAGTAACCGGTGGGGTGGGCGGATCCGTCGGCCAGTACCAGGCTGTTCGCGCCCGATACGACCATCAAGACCTTCGGCATGAGTTTTCCTCCTGAACGGGAAGGTGCGGCGCTCGGCGCCGTGAGCTTCGCGGCGGTAGACCGCGGTGCCGGGACAACACCAGCATCGATGAGGAATAGTTCAGCAGCGCAGACTGCCCCATAAAATTTCTTATGGGAATGGGGCAGGCGCGGATGCCGAAGCGCGCCGGGCCTGGCGCGGCGGCCGGCCTGCGCCAAGGCCGTCACCCGCAGGTCACGCCGGGACGCCTTCCCGCGTCTGGGTGCTCCCCTTGCTCCGGTGCCGACCCGCACGGTGGAGCGGTTCCCTCCTCACGGGCGGTGGAGGGGGCGCCGGTGTGTCCGGCGGGGCCGGAGCCGATGACGAGACCTCGCGTATCCCGCTCACCCCGTCTTCTCCGGGGCGATCCCGGCGATCAGGTCCTCGACCAGGGTCTTGATCTCGTCGCGGATCGGACGTACGGCCTCGACGCCCTGGCCGGCCGGGTCCTCGAGCTTCCAGTCCAGGTAGCGCTTGCCGGGGAAGACCGGGCAGGTGTCGCCGCAGCCCATGGTGATGCAGACGTCGGACTCCTTCACCGCGTCCACGGTGAGGATCTTCGGCCTCTCCCCGGAGATGTCGATGCCGACCTCGGCCATGGCTTCGACGGCGGCCGGATTGACGGCAGTGCCCGGGTCGGAGCCGGCCGAGCGGACCTCGACGCGGTCGCCGGCCAGGTGGGTCAGCCACGCGGCGGCCATCTGGGAGCGGCCGGCGTTGTGGACGCAGACGAACAGGACGGACGGCTTGTCGGCCATGGTGATCGTTCTCTCTCGTCGCATGGCGGAACCCGGCCGCCCATGACTTCGGCCCCCGCTGGTATCAACGGTTGATGATGTGACAGTATCAGCGCATGCTGACTTCAGTCGAACCTGACGTGATCCGGGTGCTGGGCGATCCGCTCCGCCTGAAGATCGTGACCCTGCTGGCGCGCGAGACGCTCTGCACGACGCACCTGGTCGAGGAGACCGGAGCCAAGCAGACCAACCTGTCCAACCACCTGAAGGTGCTGCGCGAGGCGGGTCTGGTGGAGACCGAGCCGTGCGGCCGCTTCACGTACTACAGGCTCAAGCCGGAGGTCCTGGCCGGCCTGTCGGAGCAGTTCGCCGAGCTGGCCGCCTCCGCCCGTACCGCTGCCGAGAACAAGAGGGCCTGCCCGTGACCTCCACCGAGCCCATCACCGCCGCCCCCGGTCCGGCCGGCGGGGACGACTCGGTCGTCAAGAAGCTCTCCACTCTCGACCGCTACCTCGCCGTGTGGATCCTCATCGCCATGGCCGTCGGCCTCGGGCTCGGGCGGATGATCCCCGGACTGGGCGACGCGCTGGCGAAGGTGGAGATCGGCGGGATCTCCCTGCCGATCGCCCTCGGTCTGCTGATCATGATGTATCCGGTCCTGGCGAAGGTCCGTTACGACAAGCTCGACGCCGTCACCGGCGACCGCAAGCTGATGATCTCTTCCCTGGTCGTCAACTGGGTCCTCGGGCCCGCGGTGATGTTCGCGCTGGCCTGGATCTTCCTGCCGGACCTGCCCGAGTACCGCACCGGGTTGATCATCGTCGGCCTGGCCCGCTGCATCGCCATGGTCATCATCTGGAACGACCTCGCTTGCGGCGACCGGGAGGCCGCGGCCGTCCTGGTGGCGCTCAACAGCGTCTTCCAGGTCGTCGCGTTCGGCCTGCTGGGCTGGTTCTACCTCGACCTGCTTCCCGGTTGGCTCGGCCTGGGCGACGGCGAGCACCTGGACATCTCGATGGGGGAGATCGCCCTGAACGTGGTCATCTTCCTCGGCGTCCCGCTGCTGGCCGGCTTCCTCACCCGCCGCGTCGGTGAGAAGAAGATGGGCCGCGAAGGCTACGAGCAGCGCTTCCTGCCGAAGATCGGTCCGTGGGCGCTGTACGGGCTGCTGTTCACGATCGTCATCCTCTTCGCCCTCCAGGGCAGGACCATCACCTCCCAGCCGCTGGACGTCGCCCGCATCGCGCTGCCGCTGCTGGTCTACTTCGCGATCATGTTCTTCGGCACGTTCCTGCTCGGCAAGGGCCTGGGTCTGGCCTACGACCGCACCACGACCCTGGCGTTCACCGCCGCGGGCAACAACTTCGAACTGGCCATCGCCGTCGCCATCGCCACCTTCGGCGTCACCTCCGGCCAGGCCCTGTCCGGCGTCGTCGGACCGCTCATCGAAGTCCCGGTGCTGATCGGGCTGGTCTACGTCGCGCTTGCCTGGCGCAAGAAGTTCGGTCCCGCACCCCTGACCACGGCCCCGTGACGCAGTACGTGGATGTGGAGGTGGCCGGCGGCGGCCAGGCAGGGCTGCGGCGCTCGACAAGGACGACGTCGCGCCAGACACCGTGATGGCGTCCGATCCGCTCCCGCGTGCCGATGATCCGGAATCCGGCCCGCTCGTGGAGTGCCAGGCTCGCGGTGTTCTCGGGGAAGATCCCGGATTGGATGGTCCAGATCCCGGCCGCTTCCGCGGAGTCGACCAGTGCCTTCAACAAGGCGGCTGCGACGCCGCGATCGCGCGCAGCGGGGTGGACATAGACGGAGTGCTCGACCACGCCCGCGTACGCGCACCGGTCCGAGACCCGGCTCACGGCGGCCCAGCCCAGCACTGTCCCCTGCTCGTCGAGGGCGGCGAAGCGGTGCTCGGGCAGCTTCGCGGCGTCGAACGCCTCCCAGGACGGCGGGCTGGTCTCGAAGGTGGCGTTGCCCTCGTCGATCCCTGCCTGATAGACCGTCAGGACCTGCTCGGCGTGAACCGCCGTCAGCGGCACGACCACCGCGCTCCACGTCCCACTCGCCACTGCTTCCCCCTTTGTCCGTCCGGGCGTCAGAATGCGGTCGGCATGGCCAGCAGCTTGCCCATCGCGGCGAGGACCGACGGCTCGACCCGGTAGTACACCCAGGTGCCGCGCCGCTCGGAGGTCAGCAGACCGGCCTCCTTCAGCTTCTTCAGGTGGTGGGACACCGTGGGCTGGGAGACGCCGACGTCGGAGATGTCGCACACGCACGCTTCCCCGCCCTCGTGAGAGGCCACTGAGGAGAACAACCGCAGGCGCACCGGGTCACCGAGCGCCTTGAACATCCGCGCGGCCGTCTCGGCCTCATCGGCGGTCATCGGGCGCTCGGTCAGCGGCGGGCAGCACGGCGCCACACCCTGGTCGCCGGCCGGCTCGAGCAGCGGCAGCACCTTCGCATTCGACATGCTTCTATGTTGACATACGTCGAACCAGCGCGGGGAGGCCCCGTCACCGGCGCACGAGGCGGACGTCCGGGCGCCGGGCGGGGTGGCCCGCGTCCTGGCCCACCCCGCCCAGCGGTTTCGACGGCAGGCTGCGCCGCCACTCCAGCCCGGCGAACGCCGGCCCCGACACCCCGGCCGCGATACCCTCCCGCCGCCGAGGTCTTGGACCTCGGTGTCCAGGCGGTCGGCATGGGCCGTGGGCCGGGCAACGGCCTCGTCGTGGTGCGAATGGCGGTCCGGACCACCGCCGGGGAACGGCGCCCCGGCGGGGAGCTGTACCGGGCGGATGAGAACAGCGTGAGGCTGTCGTAGTAGCGCGGCCACGACCCGGCCGCGCGGTCGGGTGCCTCCAGCGCCATGGGCCGCGGCCCGCAGCAGGGCGTGGGCGGGGGGCAAGTCCGGACCGGCCACCGCCGATCACGACGACGTCGATGTGCTCCATCGGCAACCCTTACGATTTCGATGTCCGTCTATGTTGACGGACGTCAATGCAAGTGCCATGGTGGGTCACGCAAGCCATCGACGGATGTCAAAACAAGCAAGGAGTCGCCGTGAACGCGCCCGCCACCACCGAGCTGCCCGTCGTCGTGATCGGAGCCGGCCCCACCGGTCTGGCCGCCGCCGCCCACCTGGTCGACCGGGGCATCGAGCCCCTGGTTCTGGAGGCCGGGCCCACTGCCGGCGCCGCGGTGCGCGACTGGTCGCACGTGCGCCTGTTCTCCACCTGGAGCGAGGTCGTCGACCCGGCCGCCGAAAAGCTTCTCGCCCCGACCGGGTGGACGCGCCCCGACCCGGCCACCTACCCCTCCGGCGGCGACTGGGCCGAGCTCTACCTGCAGCCGCTGGCCGACGTCCTCGGTGACCGCGTCCGTCTCGGCGCCACCGTCACCGGTGTCTCCCGGGCCGGGCGGGACCGGATCGTGGACGCCGACCGGGACAAGCAGCCGTTCGTCGTGCACACCACCCATGCCGACGGTCGCGAGGAGCGGCTCTTCGCCCGCGCGGTCATCGACGCCTCCGGCACCTGGGCCACCCCGTCCCCGGCCGGCGGCAGCGGTCTGCCCGCCCTTGGCGAGAAGGCCGCTACGGACCGGGTGACCTACCGCATCCCCGACCTGAAGGACCCCGCCGTCCGCGTTCGGTACGCGGGCAAGCGCACCGCCGTCATCGGCTCCGGCGCCTCCGCCTTCACCGCCCTCGCCCACCTCGCCGATCTCGCGAAGTCCGACGACGGCGCGGGAACGAAGGCGGTGTGGATCCTGCGCCGGGGCATCTCCGGTTCCACCTTCGGCGGCGGCGAGGCCGACCAGCTCCCGGCCCGCGGAGCCCTCGGGCTGGCCGCGAAGACCGCCGTCGACGAGGGATACGCGGACGCGGTCACCGGCTTCCGCACCGAGGCGATCGAGCGCGACGCCGGCGGCCGCCTGGTCCTCGCCGGCGAGGACGGGCGCCGCCTGGACGCGGTCGACGAAGTGATCGTACTGACCGGCTTCCGCCCCGACCTCACCTTCCTGGACGAGCTGCGCCTGGACCTCGACGAGCGCCTCCAGGCACCGGTCGGACTCGCGCCGCTGATCGACCCCAACCAGCACTCCTGCGGCACCGTCTACCCCCACGGCCACCGCGAGCTCTCCCACCCCGAACCCGGCGTATACCTGGTCGGCACGAAGTCCTACGGCCGCGCCCCGACCTTCCTCGCCATGACCGGCTACGAGCAGGTCCGCTCCGTCGCCGCCGCGATCGCCGGTGACCTCGACGCGGCCGACCGCGTCGAACTCACCCTGCCCGAGACCGGAGTCTGCGGTGGTGCCGGCCTCTTCGACGCCCCGGAGGCCGCCCAGGCCGACGGCGGCTGCTGCGCGCCCACGCCGCAGCTCGTCCAGCTCGGTGTCCCCGCCGCGGTCGGGGCGGCTGCCGAGGAGGCCCCGGCGGGTGGTTGCTGCGGCTCGTGACCGGCCTGGGCGGCCCTGTGCGTGGGGCCGCGACCGGAGCAGGGGACCGGTCGCGGCCCCGCACCCACCCCGCCCGCCCCTGCGCCACGCAGGCCGTGAGCCGGGGCATCGTCTGCCGCGCCTCCGCCGTCCTCGGCCCGCAGTTCACCGCCACGACCGCCGGCCGGAGCGACCACCGCGGCGTTCCCACTCGGCCTCGTCGTCTCCGCCCTCGCCGGGATCCACGTCGGGCGCATTCTCGGCCGACGCGGCCCGCGCGCCGTCGTGCTCCTCGGCTCCGTGCTCGGCGCCGCCGGTCTGCTGCCCGTGGCCACGTGCAGCAGCGTCTGCGCGGTTGTCCCGGTACGGGAGCACCTCCGGGCAGCCGGCAGTACGGTAGTTGCCCGCTGCCGGGCCCGATGCGGGGGCTTGCGACCGCAGACAGCCTTCTTGAGGCGATGGCACTCGGAAGCGGTCAAGGTGGGCGACACGGCCTGGACCACGGGCACGGAAGGGAAACGGCCGGCCCCGGGGATGGTTCGGGGCGATCGGCCACCCTGCGCCCACGCGCCGTCCGCTCCGTGTTCAAGGTTGCCTGTACTGCCCAGCAGGACCCGGTGCCGGCAGGACCCGTTTCACCGGTGGTGCTTCCGGGAGTGGCCGATGCGCCCGGCTGCCGGGTGAGAGCGGGTTGGAGATCAGGGCAGGGTGAGGATGCGGGGGCCGTCCTCGGTGATGGCGATGGTGTGTTCGATGTGGGCGGCTCGGCTGCCGTCGATCGTGCGCAGGGTCCATCCGTCGGGGTCGGTGCGGTAGTCGTTGCGCCCTCCTGCCATGAGCATGGGTTCGATGGCGAGGGTGAGACCGTGGCGCAGGGGGAAGCCGCGGCCGGGTCGTCCGTGGTTGGGGACGTGGGGGTCTTCGTGCATCTGGCGGCCGATACCGTGGCCGCCGAAGTCCGCCGGCATGCCGCAGGCGGCTTTGCGGGCTACCGTGCTGATGGCATGGGAGATGTCGCCGATCCGATGGCCGACGGCGGCGGCGGCGATGCCGGCTTCCAGGGCCTGTTGGGTGGCGGCGATGAGTTCGAGGTCGGCGGGACGAGGGGTGCCGACGGTGAAGCTGATCGCGGCATCGCCGGTCCAGCCGTCGAGTTCGGCTCCACAGTCGATGCTGACCAGGTCGCCGTCGCGCAGGCGGTAGTCGCCGGGGATGCCGTGCGCGACGGCATCGTTCACGGAGGCGCAGATCACGGCGGGGAAAGGGAGCGGGGCGAAGGCGGGCTGGTAGCCCAGGAACGGAGAGCGTGCTCCGGCCTTGGCCAGAACGGTACGGGCGGCTTCATCGAGCTCGCGCAGACGGACTCCCACGGTTGCCGCCGCGCGGGCGGCCGCAAGTGCGTGGGCCACGACGCGTCCGGCTTCGCGCATCGTCTCCAGTGCCGTGTCGGTCTTGATCTCCACCATGTGTCGTGACTCCTTGAGATGCGACGCTTCCAATACTTATACCGGTATTAGTATCACAGGCGTGGTGGGAGTTCCTGAGGCCGCAAGGGCGGCAACGTGAAGAGCGCTTCAAGGCCTTGCGCCGCGAGGTCCGCGGTGACCGCGGCATGGTCGGCGGGGCAGCGGCAGCCGGGTATCTGCCGAAAACCTCCGCAGGGCCGGGGCCGGCCGAGTCCCGGCCCCGGCCTTCTTCGCCGGGACGGCCCTGATCTCCGCCCCGCCCCTGTTGCTCGACGACCTGGCCGCCACCTGCGCGGAAGACGCCGAAGGTGGCGGCAGGTCATGCCGGCGTGACCGGACGGGCGTCGACTGGTGGGGAGTGGACGTTCCCGGCGTAGTACGGCGGCGCCGGCCTTGGCCGCGCAGCCCCGGATCGCTGGACACCTCACGGCATGGTCCGGACTCTCATGTCGGCCTCCGAAGGGCTGCGAGCGTCGACCGCTGAGCGCGAGGAGCTTCTCGTGCCGGGCGCGGCGGAGCCGGCCTGGGCGCGGGCCGAAGGCCACAGGCCGGCCACCGGAGACGTGCGGCGGGTGGCGTACGAGGAGCTCTCTTCTCCCGCTCGGCACCCGACGGGCGTGCGTCGTTCTGCGGCAGTGCGGCCCCCCCCGTAGTGGGCCGACGGGTAAACCCCAACCAGCCACGGCGGTAAGGGAGTTGGCCAGTGGTCGGATTCCGGCGGACGGAGGGCGTTCCTCCCCGGAGAACTGCCGCGCGCCTGAAGGGGCAGGCGCTGGGCACCGCCCTGACCCGTGAGGTGCCGCATGGTCTCAACCGCGTACCAAGGACGGGGTTCTTTATAGAAAGATCACTCGATAGTGCATATGGGTCCCACGGAGAGGTGATCGACGGTCACACTCGAAGCGCATTGTGCCGAACACCGTCTGAACTCGCTCTTTGCCGAACGGCCGGAGCCGGGGAAAACACTGCCTTGCAGGGGGACATGCCGTGACACATCACGACGGCCGCGGGCCAGGTCTGGCCGGGGACGCCGTTGCTCTGGCGGCGGGGCTGGCCGATCTGGCGGTCTGCGGTCTGAGCAGCGCGTTGGGCGGTGTCAGCGGTCTGCTGCGCCGCGCCGACCTCGGCGAGCTGTTGGCTGACGGCCGGGAGGAGACCAAGGCGCGCGGCCGCCTGGTCCTGGACCGGTATGCGGCCACGCCGCCGGCTCACCTGGAGGTCCTCGCCCGTACCGTCACCACTCGCATCCAGACGGAGAGCGGCAGTGAGTGAACTGGACGAGCACGCCTTGCTGAAAAGCCGCGTCGACCAAGTCCTCGACGAGTTCGTCACCGCGGAAGCGCAGGCGCTGGCCGACATCGACGCCTCTCTGGGGATGGTCGCCGAGCAGATGCATGCGGCGACGGAGCACGGGAAACGACTCCGGGCGGCGTTTTGCTACTGGGGCTGGCGCGGGGCCGGCCAGCCCGACAGCGAGGCGCTGGTACGCGCCGCCGGCGCGATTGAGCTGGTCCACGCGGCCGCCGTCGTCCACGACGACCTGATCGACCGCAGCCGTACCCGACACGGCCGCCCCACCGCGCACATCGCCCTGCGCGAGGCGCTCACCGATCATGCGCGGCCGAAAGCCGGTGCCCGGGCCCTGGCCATGCTGACAGGCAACCTGCTGATGTCGCTGGCCGGCCAGCTGTTCACCACCTGCGGCCTGCCCGGGGCCTATCTGAACAGAGCCCGGCCACTGTGGGGGGTGCTGGCCCGTGAGCTGGTGGCGGGGGAGTGCCTGGAGATCCTGCGCACCGGCGCCGAGCCGGACCCGGACGCCTCGGTGAAAGTCGTCCGCTACAAGACCGCCAAGTACACCGTCGAACACCCCCTGCACATCGGCGGCCTCCTGGCCGGCGCCCCGCCGCGGCTGCTCGAAGCGTACAGCGACTACGGCCTGCCGCTGGGCGAGGCGTTCCAGCTGCGCGATGACCTGTTGGGCCTGTTCGGCGACCCCGCACGAACCGGAAAGAACCCGGCCGACGACCTGATCGGCAACCGGCCCACCGCCCTGATGGCCCACACCCTGCGGTCCGCCGCCCCGGGGGAGCGCCGCGAACTCCACCACCTGCTGGGACAGGGAAAACCGAGCGAGCGGCAGGTGGAGCGGGTACGGGAGATCGCTCGCCGCACCGGAGCCGTCACCCGCGTCGAAGACATGATCACCGCCCGGCTGCGTGCAGCCCGCGAGGCTCTGGCCGACGCCGGCCTGACCGCCGAAGCCCACCACGCCCTGTCCGGCCTGGCGACATTCGCCGCCGCTCGCCACCACTGACCGCCGCACCCCCGGGAGCAGCACCGATGACCTACACCCAAGCATCCATGGACGCCCTGCGGCCGGCCGGCGACGAACTGGCCGACGCGACCGTGGCGACACTGCTCGAGCGCGGCGAGGTGGGCAAGTTCAACACCCTCATGCGGTACGTCTCCACCGTCGGCCAGGAACTGCCCGAGGGCCTGCCGGACGTGGCCCACCAGTACCTGCACGAGACCAGCACGCCGCCCGCCTGGGTGGACTGGAGTGAGATGGAAAGGGCCCGGCTGTTCTTCATCGACAACAACGTGCACATCTCCACCGCCCTGTCCTTCGCCTCCATGCCCGCCTGCTACGTCCTGCCGCACGTGGCGAAGCTGCTGTCGGCCACCCATTCACTGAAGTACCCGTCCAAACGGATGGCGGAGACCGGGCAGTTCACCGTCTATCTCATGCAGCCCGACGCGTTCGAGGCCGGCAGCCGCTTCATCCCGGCCGCCCAGAAGGTCCGCCTGCTGCACGCCTCCATCCGCCACCATCTCAGGCGCGAGGACCACTGGGACATCGCCGGCCTCGGTACACCGATCTGTCAGGAGGACATGATCGGCGGGCAGATGATGTTCTCCATCCAGGTCCTGGACGCCCTGCACCGCCTGGGCATCCACATGAGCACCGAAGGCGCCGACGCCTACTACTACGCCTGGCGGGTCGTAGGCGCCATGCTCGGCGTCGACCAGAACCACGTGCCCAAGGACCTCAGGGCAGCCCGGGAGTTCTCCGACCTGTACATGACCCGGCACATGGGCCCGTCCGAGGAGGGCGCCCAGCTCACCCGCCAGCTCATCGACCTCTACGAGGAAGTCGTCCCCGGTACCTTCTTCGACCCCGTCGTCGGCGCCCTCATCGGCGACACCTGCGCCGACTGGCTCCAAGTACCCCGCACCCCCTGGGACACGGCGGTCAAAGCCGCCCCCGCCCTGCTCAATGTCTTCGAGACGGTCGAGGACAACTCCCCACTCGGAGCCTGGGCCCTGGACCGTCTGGGCCACTTCACCACCCTCTTCGAACTCAGCTCTCTCACCCGCGGCCGCGTCATGCACTACGCCATTCCCGAGCAGCTCAAGAACGACTTCGGAGTCAGCAGCACCATCCCGCCCAAAAGCCGCTGGACTCCGCCCCCGGCAACCATCAGCGGGTAGGGAGGCCGGTCAGGAGCCGGGGCGGGAGGTCTGCCGCACATCGTCGCCGGGGCGCCGGAGTTCCGCGGAAGGCGGTGAGCGAGTCCTCGTACGCCCGGACGCTCCAGCCCGACGCGAAGCCGCAGCGGTGTCGTTCCCCGGCGGAGCGGCCGACCATCGGTTTTGCGGCGGCTTGCAGCCAGAGGATCATTTCGGCCGTTCCCCGGAAGTCTTCTCGGGCGGCGCGGATGTTCCCGTGGTGCGACAGCACTGGGCGGCGCGCGAGTGTGTCAGGCCGGCAGGGCGGCAATCCAGTCGGTCAGGAGACGGCTGACTTCGGCGGGACGTTCTTGCTGGATCCAGTGGCCGCAGCCGTCGAGGATGTGGGAGGAGACCAGCCCCGGCAGCGTGACCGGGTACGCCTCGATCGCGTCGGCGAGCCAGGCCGTGGAAGCGTCCAGGCCGCCGCCGATGAACAGGGACGGCTGAGTGAGGGGAGCGCCGTCGAAGTCGGCGAGGTCCTCCCAGTCGCGGTCCATGTTCCGGTAGCGGTTGAGCGCTCCGGTAAAGCCGGTGCGTTCGAATTCCTCGGCGTAGACGTCGAGGTCCCTCTCGCTGAGCCAGGCGGGCAGCCTGCCGGAGGGGAACCGGTCGCGCAGCGTCCCGGCCCCGGTGACGAAGTGCGGATCGGGAGCACCGGGTGCGGGCATCGTGTCGGCGGACAGGGCGGCGTAGAAGCCCGCGAGCCAGCTCCGTACATCGGGTTCGATCTCGGCCTCAGCGCGGCCCGGTTCCTGGAAGTACGAGACGTAGAACTCCTCGTCCCCGCCCATCCGGGCGAAGACCTCGCTGGGACGGGGCCCGCCGCGCGGGGTGTAGGGGACGCTCAGCAGCCCCACCGCCCGGAAGACCTCCGGTCTGAGGAGGGCTGAGTTCGCGGCGATGGCCGCGCCCCAGTCGTGGCCGACGACCGTCGCCGACTCCTCGCCCAGGGCGTGCACCACCGCGACGTTGTCCTCCACCAGATCGAGCATCCGGTACGCATCCGTCGCGGCCGGCTTGGAGGAGCGGCCGTAGCCGCGGACATCAACGGCGACCGCGCGGTATCCCGCCGCCGCGAGGGCCGGCAGCTGATGGCGCCAGGAGTACCAGGATTCCGGGAAGCCGTGTACGAGCAGCACCAGCGGTCCGGTTCCCTGCTCCGCGAGATGAATCCGGCCTCCCGGCGAGGAAACCAACCGATGTGTGATCTCCGCTGCATGGTGCGGCATACGTTCTCCTCCGGCGTCTCGGGTCCGCTCGTTCTTCGGAGCTTCGAGCAAGGCAGGACCGGCATAGGGGTCACCCAGCTGTCGGAGTCGCTTCGTGCTGAGCCGGGCCCCGGGCTACCGCCCGTGCCACCTCGTCTTCGTTCTTGCCCGCTGTCTCCTTCCGGCCTGCCTCCCATCGACAGTCTGCACGGCGTGATCCACTCATATGTGAGTTCCGACGATGCTGCAGTCGCGATAACCGGGGTGCGGGCCGGCGCGGACGTGGTCCGCGACATGTACGGCCGGCGGCTCGACCGGATCGACAAGGGCGCCGGGGACTTCGCCACCGCCGCCGATGTGGAGGCCGAGAAGGCGATCCTCGACGCCATCCGCACCGCACGGCCTGATGACGCGGTACTCGGGGAGGAAGGCGGGCAGCAGGGCGCCGCCGGAGCTCTGCGTCAGTGGCTGGTGCATCCCCTGTGCGGCACACTGAACTGCGCCGTCGGTACCATGCTGGTGGCCGTCAACGTGGCGCTGCGTATGGGGCGGCGGCGGTGGTCGATCCGCTCAGTGGCGAGGTTTTCGTCACTGACGGGACGGTCGCCCGGGTACGGTGTGGCGGGGCCGAGGACGCACTGCTGACGCCCTCGCCCGCTACTCGACTGGTGGACGTCAACCTGGATCCGCCGTTCCCGGGTGCGCCCGGATTCCGGGCCGTGGATCTGCCGGCCCACCCTGGTTTCGTCGAACGTTTCCGGCCTCGGGTCGTGTCCACGACGCTGGCGCTGGCTGGGTCGCTGCCGGCAGGCGCGCCGCGTATGTCACCGATGGCGGAGACCTCTCCAGCAGCGTGCACTTCGCGACCGGCATCGCTTTGTGCCGGGCCGCCGGCTGCGTTGTCACCGGGATCGACGGTGCCCCGCTTGATGAGGCAGGGCGTGGGCTTGTGGCCGCCGCCGACGAAACCCACGGGCTGCTGATGTCGATGATGCGCAGCCGAAGCCAGTGCTGTGACCCCATAGTGCTGTGACCGCACGGAGTTCGCCGGGCTGGGCCGGGCTGGGTCGGACTGCGACGTGGAGGGGCCTGCCGCCCCAGCGGACGCCCTTCTCCCTGCGGATCCGGCAACGGTTGCCGCAGGGCCGGCCGGGGAGGGGACAACCCAGTCCCTCCCGGACGACCGGTACCCGCGCGGCCCAGTCGGCGAAGGCACACCCGGTCGCGAAGAAGACGGCATTCACCGCCCGGCGGGTACGGGCGTAGTTACGTAACTGTCGCTTTCCTCCGTACAACTCTCGTCTCCCGCCCGCCGTCTATTAAGCAAAACGTGAATCACGTGCGCATGAGGAAGGGACAACGGTGAGGAACATAACCCGACGAGGAGTCGTCGCAGCCGGAATTACCGCGCTGATGGCCCCGCTCACTGCAGCCGTGGGGAGTACGCCGGCCCAGGCCGCGTCGTGCACCACGCAGACCGGGGCCTACCAGAAGCAGGTCGAGAAGTTCCTCGGACGCCCGGTGGACGGAAGGCAGTCGGCCGCCGACTGCAAGGCGATCAAGGCATTTCAGACAAAGCACTCCATCAGCCCCAATGCCGGACTGGCTGGTCCGATCACCTGGGGCGTCATGGACCTGATGAACCGGCAGAAGGCCGTGGGGAAGAACCCGAACAGGGCGGGCAGGTGCCCGACGAACAAGGGCCGTATCGCCTGCGTCGACCTGACGCTCCAGCTCAGCTGGGTCCAGGACGGCAAGGAGCTGGCGTACGGACCGGTCCCGGTGCGCACCGGACGCAACGGGTACGAGACCCGCACCGGCCTGAAGAAGGTCTACTGGCGCAACATCGACCACGTCTCCAGCCTGTACCACGTGCCGATGCCGTACAGCCAGTTCTTCGACGGTGGTCAGGCGTTCCACTCGGCCGGCATCAGCGTCTGGGCCCCGCCCGGCTCGCACGGGTGCGTCAACATGACCAAAACCGACGCTTCGAAGTACTGGAGCATGCTCCGCAAGGGCGACGACGTCTTCGTCTACGGCCGCAAGCCCGGCACCTGAGCCGCCTCACGCGCAGTGGTGGAACGCTCCTTTCGGTCATGGTGACGCGGCGGTCGCTTTTATCGACCGTTTCGCCTTTTTTGCCCGTATTGGGCGGGGTGTCCGCAGGGGCATGCCGCTGTCGCAGGACGCCGAGCGGGAAAGGGGGCTCCGACGTGCCGATGGCGCGCCCACTCCGGAACCCCTGTCCCGCTCGGCGGCATTCCGTGCAAGCCCGCCCACTGTCTGATCGGCCGGAGCCCGCACTCGCGGGCGGGTGCCGGGACCGCCGACGAACACGGCTTCGGTATCGTCCGGTACGGCTCCGACGCGCGTACGCCGGCCATTGCCCGCGAGACCGGTCCTGCCTGGAACAACCGCAACCTGCAGGAGACGGCGGGCCACCTCCGCTCACCGCTGTTCTTCGCTCACGCCCGCGCCTCGATGGGGACGGCCGTGCAGCAGGCCGATCGCCACCCCTTCCGCCGCGGCCGGTGGATGGGGATGTACAAGCAGGCCAGGTGAGGCCGACGTTGATGGTGTCCCGGACCGGGCGTGACCGCCGCCTGGCAGATGCGCCCCGCCTCTGATGCCCGAGCACGTCCCCGTACCGGTTCCGGGGCATCCGCGCCGTAGGGTGGCGCCGGCCGAGGCGGTCGCCTTCACGATGCCGGCCGGCCTCAGGCCCCTCGATCCCTTCTCCGGGCAGGCGACGCCGTGGACGGCTGAACGCACGAAGTGCGACTCGATGGTTCCGGCCTGAGCGGGACCCGTTGGGTCGCCGGACGGACCTTCGCCCGGTTCCAGCAGTTCAAACGGCTCCGGATCCGCTACGAGATACGCGCTGGCCTCCACCTCGGCCCGCTCCAACTCGCCTGCAGAATCGTCTCTCTATGGTGTGATTCTCGCGCCTGGTCCCCGCTGGGGAGCGTGTAGGCCGCCGCGCAGTGCGGCCGGGGCGGCGGCGCGGGACAGGGGGCGCTGACCTGTGCGACCGATCCGGGCCGTGGGCGACCGCGGCTTTGCGGTTCGTCAGTCGTTGAGGACGTCGCCGAGGCCGGAACCTGCCGCGATGCCGTAGTCCCCCGGGTTGAGGACGTCCGCGCCGTTGGCCGCCAGCCCATTACTCGTGCCGTGGAGCTGCCGGATGGCTCCGCTGCCGGCGTTGTTGTAGGGGTTCTCGTACGGTGCGGAGACCGCGAGGTCCGCTTTGCCGTTGCGGTTGAAGTCGGCAAGACGGACCTCGGAGCCGAAGAAGTCGTCCGTCTCGGCTGCCCCGGGGACTCCGGAAGTGTTCTGGCTGACGTAGACCCGCTTGCTCGTCAGCCAGGCGGAAGACCCGAAGGTGATCAGGACGGCCCCGGCACGCTTGTGGCCGTTGATCGTCTTCTCGGACATGCCGACGGCCGGGTCGCGGTACCCGTCACCGTTGAAGTCGTCGGCGAGTTCGGACGGCGCCGCCGAGACGGGGCCTGCGGCCATGGTGAGCAGCCCGCCCGTCAGGGCAGCCGCGACGGCCGTCGCGAGGACGGTACGCAGGTGTTGTTGCAAGGCGAATTCTCCTGCTGCAGGAAAGGACACCGGACCGGCATCCTCCGGTGATCGATGAGGCGAGCAGGCACTCGCCCCGGGCCGGTTCACGCGCCGGGGCGCATGGCGCACAGTGAACACAGGACCTGCGGCAGACTCGAAAGGTTGCACGAGATGCCGCACCACTTCGATCTCTGTTCGGCGCGTCAGGGCCTAGGGTGCGCATCAAGTCGTGATCAATGACTGGTTCGTGCGAGGTTCTTGATCCAGATCATGGAGGCACGGAGACGGAGTCCGACGAGGTGGCTCTCCCGGGAGGATGGTCATAGCGGGTGGCGATGCCCCGCCGGGCCTTCGGCCTGTTGGACAGGCGCTCGGCGGTGTTCCTCTCCTCGGTGGAGGTCGCCGTCGTGCCCGACGGGCCGCCCGTCCTTGCCGCCCTTCTTCCTCCGGTTGGCAGCCTGGTCCTTCTTCTCCGGGACGACTGCCCTGATCTGGCGCTTGCGCAGATAGGCACGGTTGCCACGGGACGAGCAAGCCTTGTCTGCGGCGACCGCACCCGGCCGGGCGCGGGGACGGCGCCGGACGCGACGTCGCTCTCCCCTGCGGGGGCGGGTCCGGTGCCCTGTCCGTCTTGTCCTTCCGGCGTGCCCCTTTTCACCGGGCCTTCTCTTCCTCGACCGCATCCTTCTCCAAGGCGGCGAGCAGGTCCGGAGCCAGGTGCATCCCAGCGGCGTCGTGGTGGACCCGGGCGGTGGTGGAGTCCACGCTGACCAGGGACAAACCCCCTTGCCCTCGCCGCACGGCCTGCGCCATCACCCCCTCGGCGGAGCTTCGAAAACGCCGGCGCCCCCCACTTCCGGAAGCGGTTGTGCACGGTCGGCCAGACACCGGACTCCGCCGGCATCTCCCGTCACTGCCCGCTTGTCCGAAACCGCCGGGTCACGCCCTGGAACTGCTGCCGCAGCCGCTCGGGATACGGGCCGTACACGCGGATCGGCGAGTACGGCCCGACGTATTCCCAGCCCCCGTCCGTCAGTCGCGCACGCGTCATGCGCTGCGAGCTGCTGGGATCCGCCCTCGCAGCGAGGACGGATCCCAGAACTGATCACGACTCGATACGCGACCTAGGGTCATACTGGTCGGGCCCCGATCCTCCACAGAACGATTCCATGGCCAAGAACAGCAGCTCTTCGACCATCGCCCCCGACACCGCGTGGCTGGGACGCGGGCGCCACCTCGGGCCCGAGCCCGAGCAGGACGTCCGGCGCAACCTGATCGCCCTCAAGGCGGCCGGGGTGCTCGACGACTTCCTGGACCTCGACCCCGTCGAGGCCGCCCGCTCCACCGTCCTGCACCCGCGGGACGAGTCCGCCGACCCCGGTCCGTCGGCCCGTCGCCTCTTCGAGGCCCGCTGGCGCGTGGCCGACGGCGTCACGGTGCGTGCGCAGTTGACCACGTACGACTCCGAGACCCGCCGCAAGGAGAACGAGGGCGTCACCTGGGTCCTCGCCGCCGAGGCGGAGCTGACGTGGGACCCGCGGTGGCCCTCGCCCGCCACTATGTTCTGGCCCGACAGCGGGCGGGTTGCCTGGGACCACGACACGGTGCCGGGCGTACGCCTGCGGGCGGCGAACCACCTGCCGAAGGACGACGACGAGCTGCGCCACCTGTTGCGGGACTGCTCCCGTAAGAGCTGGTTCGTCCATGTCGTGGTGCACGAGGCGATGACGCCGGACGCGAGGGGGCAGCAGCCGGTCTCCACGTTCCTGCCGCCGAGCCTGCGGCACCGGGTGGTCGAGCACCGGGGCACACCGGAACAGGCGCAGATCGCCGACTTCGCGATGAAACGGGAGTTGAACGTGCGGATGCCGCGCGGTGGCGCCGTCGTCCTGCCCGCGGAGCCGCGGAGCCCGGATTACGACGCGGAGCGTTTCACGGTGCGAACCGTCTTCCTGGACGGCTCGGAACCGACGGAACTCCTCGACGTCATCAAGGAGTTCGCCGCGCTGCCTCGGCCGCTGTCCGACGAAGCCGAGCGGGCCCTGACGCGGCTGCGCCGAGGCTGGCACCTGCTGACCCCGGACGAGGAGCTGGAACATGCCCAGGGCATGGCCGTCAAGTACGCCGAGGCGCTCGACGCCATGACGAAGTCCTGTGACCTCTACCGGGAGGCGGCCGAGGCGGCGCATGCCGCGCTGGCCGAGGCGACCGGTGGCGACGGTGTACCCCGGCCGCCCTCACCGGATGCGGTCAAGGCGGGCGGCTCACCGCTGAACGCCCTCACGAAGGCATTCGGCCGTTTCCGGGACCCGAACAAGTAGGGTGCGCCGACGTCGTTCCTCCGGCCCGCTCCAGGGCCTCCCGCGGAGCGGTTTGCCGCACAAGGGGACGACGGAGGCTTCGGCCGGCCTGAAGGCGGCCCTTGTCCGGCGCGGGTCCCGGAACCTGTGCGCGAAGGTCCTGTGGGCCATGTCCTGGCGGGCATGGCCCACACGGCCCGGAGGAGCTGTCGTTACCTGCGGCGACGCGGAATCCGGCCACACCATCCCCGAACGTCTCGGCCGGCGCAGACACCGGCAGAGCCGAGGTTCCCGAAGCGGCCGGCCCACCGGCTTCGACCGCGAGCGCTACAAGAAACGCAACACCGTCGAACGAGTCGTCAACCGCCTCAAAGGCTTCCGGGCCGTCGCCACCCGCTGCGAGAAAGGTGCCCACATCTACTTCGGGACCGTCACCCTCGCAGCCCTCGCGATCCGGCTCCGCACATGAGCCGAGAAACAGGGCCTGGTGGTCGTCGCCCCCGGCTCAAGAGGCGCGACGGGCTTCGAGATACGCAAGGTCCGCAAGGCGCAGGGTATGTGAAGCCCCGCGCCGAGCGGGGCTGACCGGCGTGTGTCCCACGGCCCCATCCGTCGGGACGCCCGGGGTGTGGGGAGTGCCGGTGCCGGATTCGCTTCCGCTGCCGGCATGAGCCGGGCGTCGGATCCGGTATAGCCCCCGTGGCCGCTGGGCCGGGCTCCGCATGCCCTGACCCGCGTGGTGGAAGTGGCGTCGGCGGTCGCCGTCGGCGCGGTGGTCAGGAGGCCGCGCGGGACGCGTAGGCGCGGATGTCGGCGTCGGGATCGGTGGTGGCCGTTGCGAGGGCGGTGCGGGCTTCGGCGTCGGCGTGGTGGGGGAGGAGGAAGAGGACGGCGGCCTTGCGGACATCCGCGCGGGGATCGGTCAGGGCCTTGGCGGGAGCGGGGACGGCCTGGGCGGGCGGCGCCGCCCGGAGGGCGGTCGCGGCGCCGGCCCGGACCTGCCAGGCGGGATCGTCGAGGGCGTCCTCGGCCGACGCGGCGTAGCGGGGAGGGCGGCCGGTGGTGGCCAGCGCGGCGCCCCGGACGAGCGAGTCGGCGTCGTCCAGCAGCGGGTCGAGCGGTGCCGGGACCGGAGCGTGCACAGCCGCGAGGCCGCGTGCCACCGCGACCCGGACCTCGCGGGCCGGGTCGGCGGCGGCCACCGAGAGTTCCGTGACCGCGTCCACCGATACCAGGGCCCGGACGGCGGTGATGCGGACCTCGATGTCGGTGTCGGCGAGCGCGGCGGTGTGCACCCCGGCGTCGCCCAGCCGCAGTGCGCGCAGCACGTCGAGCGCGGCGGCCCGGACCTGCGGCGCGGTGTCCCGCAGGCACTCGGCGAGCGCGGTCGTTCCTGGCTGCGTTTGCAGCTACCCGGCCGCCACCGGCACCCTGCACGCCCTTTGCCCGTGCGCCGGGCCGGAGCCGGCCTGGGCCCGGCGCCGGTGCTGCTCCCACCCGGTCGACGCCCGATTCGGCAAGGGAGGCGAGCCGGTCGTCAGTGAGCTCTTCACGCCTCGATTCGGTGCTCGAGACTCACGTGCCCGCCTCACGACCATTGCCTCGCCCTCGCCGCCGACCGTAATTTTCTGACGGTGTTTTTGGCGCCGGCCGGTTGGCGTCCTCCCGACGCACCCACTGCGCGAGGCTGCCGGCCTTGCTCCTGGAGGCTGGGGCGGCGGACTCCCGGCTATCCCGCCAGTGCTGCGAGTTCGCCCAGGACCCGGGCCGCTGGTGCCGGGTGGACCAGCCACTTCAGGTGGCTGCCCTCAAGGGTGCGGACGTCGGTACGGGTTGTCCGGCGTCAGCACGTTGCCCTCGCGGATCAGGCGGTCCTGTATGGCGAGCGGCAGGCTCGTGTCGCCGGCCAAGCGGACGTAGGTCTTCGGGATGCGGCCCCAGGTCTCGGCCTGTGCCCGGTCGGCGGAGGTACCGGCGTCCAGGTTCTCGTCGGGCTGGAAGGTGTTCAGGAAGGTCAGGAACTCCTCGTCGGTGCCGTCGGCGAGGAAGGCCGCCTTGAAGGCCGCGAGGGCGTCCGGGTTCGCGGTGCGGAAGTTGACGCGCAGCAGGCCGAGTTCGGCCGGGTTCCCGGCCAGCGCCAGCCCCAGGGAAGCGGCGTCAACCGTGGCCATCTCCGGCTCGGCGTAGTAGTCGTTCACGTCGAGATCGACAGGGCACCAAGCCGAGACGTAGACGATGCGGTCGATCAGATCCGGCCGTACGTTGGCTGCCGCGGTGGCCGTCATGCCGCCGCGGCTGTGGGAGACGAGGATCACCGGCCCGTTCTGCTTGGCCCTTTCGAGGATTCCGATCAGGTGCGCGGCATTGTCGGCGAGCGTGACGCCCTTGATCGAGCCGGGTGCAGTGGCGAGGCCTTCGAGATCTTGTGGCGCCTGGTAGGCGCGCGTGTAGGTCGCCTCGAAACCGTGGCCGGGCAGGTCGACGGCGACCGAACGGTGCCCGAGGAGGCCGAGTTCGGCCTGGAGCGGCGCGAAGGAGAAGGAGTTCGAAAAGGCTCCGTGAACCAGTACGAACGTCGGTTGCATCTGTCTACTCACTTTCTGACGTCCTGCGGCATCGGCGGCACGCGCGTCGCATCCGGACGCTGCCTTCGAAGGAGCCATGGCCAAACGCCCCGACAGCCGCACCCGCGAGCTTCCCCACGCCACCCCCGGCACACGGGCACCCCGTGCCACTCGGATTTTGGTGGCACAAACCTAAGATCACCACGGTTCGATGGCGATAATCAAGGTTCGACGACACAGGGCATACCGCTTCGCCGAGCCGGCGAGGAAACCCCTCGCCGCAGCGCACGCATCCGTGCATGAGTTCGCGCCCGCGGGGCACCAGGACCAACGGTCCCCCCCCGGCCCGGACGGAGCCCCCGCCGTCTGAGGCCAAAACGGCCCCGCGAACCCACTCCCCCCGGGTTCGCGGGGCCACTTCCCCACGAAGGACCTGACGGCAACTGGGCCTGTTCCTCCCGAACACGCCCGGCGGCATGTTGTGGAGCCGGCTCTACGCAGGCATCACCGAACTGGCCGTGGACGGCTTCTAGCAGGGCTTGGTCAGGTTCGGTCTCTGGTGGCCTGTCCGGACGAGCGGCTGTGCCGTTGGTCGGAACCAGCCCGTGGGATCCGGCGCATGTGCGGGCCCGGCCGGTCCGGAAGGCGGAAGTGGCGATCCGGCCGAGTGCGCTGGTCTTCGATGACACCGGGTTCCTCAAGGACGGCAACAGCTCGGGGTGCGTGTCCCGGCAGTACACCCGCGCCCCGGGCGAGGTCACCGACTGCCGGGTGGGGTTTCACTGCACCTGGCGTCCGGTCATGTCCCGACGGCGGTCAACTGGCGGCTGTTCCTGCCCGGGACCTGGGACCCCACCTCGCCGAAGGCGGACTTGGGCAAGACTGTCCGCCGCACCGCCTGCGGCATCCCCGGGCCCGGCGTCCTCGACGTCGGCTGTGGTGGACGAGCCGGGCTCGGGGTGCGGGTCTCGCCCGCACCCCGTTCGCACAGGTGCAGGACGTTGACGCCGAAGTCGTTGGCAATGCCGGTCAGTCCGCCGGCGTAGCCCTGGCCCACCACGCGGAACTTCCCCTCCGTGCCGTTGCGATAGAGGTCGCCGAAGATCATGGCGGTCTCGGAGACGGCGTCCTCGCTCAGGCCGCAGTGGGCGGGTTCGGTGCCACCGTGCTGGTTGACGACGCGGACGAAGGCGGTGCGGGCCTGTCCGAAACTGTGGCCGGGATGCGGATCCCGGCTGCCCGGTGTCACGGCGAAGCAGGACGCGAGCGCGGTGGCCGGCGCCGTCACCCTCGTCGTGGGTGCGGACTTCAACGGCATCCGCTGACGCTGACCGACTGGCACGGGGAACGCCGGTGGGCCTGCGGCTGAGTGCCACAGGCCCACCGTGTCCTTCACACCCCGTGGGGGGTGTCAGCGCCGGGACTTGACGCGTTCGGGGGGCGGCAGCTCCTCCGGCGGCGGGAGCGACCTGGCTCAGCGATTCGATCCAGTCGATGCCCGTGGAGTCCGCGACACCCGGGGCAGCCGCGATCGCGGCGCCCACGAAGGCCGCGGCGGTACCGACGAGGATCGTCCACAGGACGCCGATGTGCTGCCGGCCCGGGAGGAAGAGCCGTCCCGGCACGCCGATGACGATGCCGGTCCGGATGACGGCGCGGGCCTCGGCCGGCTTCTTCTTCGCCTGTACGTGGTGATCGGGGGCCGCCTCGGCTCAGAGCGCGTGCCGGGCACCGAGACGTACAGCGGCGCCGTACCGCGATGGCACGCCGCCCTCGAGGCGGCGGAGCATCTCCTCCTCGCCGTCGCCTCCACCGCCGAGGTGCTGCTGCGGGCAGCCGCCCTCGCCGACCGCCCCAAGGGCTTCTTCCGCGCTCCCTGCCGGGGTTGCGATCGATTCACCGGAGGAAGCGCGGAGCCGGAGAAGGAACGGGAGTGCCCGTGCCCGGGCGGCAGCCCTGGGCGGACGGCCCGGCAGAGGCCCTGCGGCGGCTCGCCGCAGCCCACAGGCCCCTGGACAGCATGGAGACCGGCCCGGCGGCTCGTCCCGGCGGCGCGGGCGGAGGGTGTGAGACTCAGGAGGCGCGGGAACGGCTCAGATGTGGACCCGTCCGGCATTGGGATTTACTATCTCTTTACCATGGGGTTGGGGACACTGGCCCCAGCAGTTTCGTCGGACCGATGCAGAGAAGGAGTGAGCGACCCGTCATGGGTGAGCCTCCCAGTACGAACCGTGCCACCGCCTGCGCGCACCATCTGAGCCAGGAAGCGGGGGTGGCACGGTGACCGAAGTGCTCCTGCTGCTTCTCGCCCTTGCCCTCACCCTCGCCTGTGCGCTGTTCGTCGCGGCCGAGTTCTCGCTGACCACCGTCGAACGCGGCGAGCTGGAGCGGGCCGCCGAGGCGGAAGAGCGGGGCGCCGAGAGCGCGCTCAAGGCGGTCCGCAAGCTGACGTTCCAGCTGTCCGGCGCCCAGCTCGGCATCACCGTCACCTCACTGGTGATCGGCATGCTCGCCGAGCCGTCGCTCGCGGCCCTGCTGCGCGGTCCGCTCGAAGCCATGGGGCTCGGCGCGGCCGCGTCGTCGGTGGCCACGGTCCTGGGCGTCGTGGTCTCCACCGTCGTGCTGATGGTCGTCGGCGAGCTGGTGCCCAAGAACTGGGCGATCTCCCGTCCGCTGGCCGTCGCCAAGGTGGTGGCCGGCCCGCAGCGCGGTTTCACCGCCGCCTTCGGACCCTTCATCCACCACCTGAACAGCACCGCGAACCGGTTCGTACGACGCTTCGGCCTGGAGCCTGCCGAGGAGCTGGCCTCCGTCCGCACCCCGGCCGAGCTGGCCTCGCTGGCCCGGCACTCGGCCGCCGAGGGCGCGATCGAGGCCGACTCCGCCGAGCTGTTCGTACGCACGCTGCACCTGAGTGAGCTGACCGCCCAGAACGTCATGACCCCGCGCGTCGACGTGCGCGCGCTGGAGGCCCACGCCACCGCGGCCGACGCGGCGAATCTGACGTACGCCACCGGGCTCTCCCGCTTTCCGGTCTACCGCGACGGCCTGGACGAGGTCATCGGCACCGTCCACATCCGCGACGTACTCGCCCTCGACCCCGACAAGCGACCGGTCACGCCGGTCACCGAGCTGGCGACGCCGCCGCTGCTGGTCCCCGACTCCCTGCCCGCCGACCGCCTGCTGGAGCGGATGCGTGCGCACCGCACGATGGCGGTGGTCGTCGACGAGTACGGCGGCACGGCCGGCGTCGCGACCGTGGAGGACATCGTCGAGGAAGTCGTCGGCGAGGTCCGCGACGAGCACGACCCGGCCGAGGTCCCCGACCTGCTGCCCGCCCCGCCCACCGCGGACGGCCGCGCCGGCTGGGAGGCCGACGGCGGCGTACGGATCGACGAACTCGCCCGCATCGGCCTGACCGCCCCCGAGGGGCCGTACGAGACCGTGGCCGGACTGATCGCCACCCGTCTCGCGCGCATCCCCGTCGAGGGCGACACGGTCGTCATCGACGGCTGGCGGCTGGACGTCCTCGACGTCGAGCACCACCGGGCGGACCGCGTGCACATCACCGAACCCGAATCCGTGGCCGTCCCGCAGCAGGGTGCCAAGGAGATGGCCCGATGACCGTCCTCCAGCTGGCCATCGGCGCCCTGACGCTGTTGACCAACGCCTTCTTCGTCGGCGCCGAGTTCTCCCTGGTCTCCGTACGCCGCAGCCAGATCGAGCCGCAGGCCCGCGCGGGCCACAAGCGCGCCCGCCTCACCCTGTGGGGGTTGCAGCACATCTCCGCGATGATGGCCACGGCCCAGCTCGGCATCACCGTCTCCTCGCTGGTCCTGGGCGCGGTCGCCGAGCCCGCGATCGCCCACCTGCTGGAGCCCGGCTTCGAAGCGGCCCACGTCCCGCACGGTCTGGTCCACCCGATCGCCTTCGTGATCGCGCTGACCCTGGCGACGTATCTGCACATGCTGATCGGCGAGATGGTGCCCAAGAACATCGCGCTCGCCGCCCCGGTGAAGACCGCGCTGCTGCTCGGACCGCCGCTGGTCGCCCTCACCCGCGCCCTGCGGCCGGTCATCTTCTCCATCAACGCCTTCGCCAACACCCTGCTGAAGCTGCTGAGGGTCGAACCGAGGGACGAGGTCGCGTCCGTCTTCACCGACGACGAGCTCGCCCGTATGGTCCGCGACTCCAGCGACGCCGGCCTGCTCTCCGAGGCGGACAGCGAGCGGCTGCGCGACGCACTGGAGCTGGGCACACGGCCGGTCGGCGAGATCTTCGTCCCCGCGCCGAGGATGATCACCGTCGACCACACGATCACCCCGGCCCAGCTGGAGCGCACCGCCGCTGCGGCCGGGTTCTCCCGCTTCCCCGTCACCGGTCCCACCGGCGCCGTCCTGGGCTACCTCCACATCAAGGACACCCTGGGCATCGTCGACCGGGACAAGCCCTTCCCCCGCACGGCCCTGCACGCGGTGACCCGCGTCAGGATCGACACGCCGCTGGACGACACCCTCACCGCGCTGCGGGCCGCCGGCAGCCACCTCGCGGCGGTCACCGGAGACAAGGGCACGGTCCTCGGCTTCGTCACCATGGAAGACGTACTGGAAGAACTGGTCGGCCCGGCCGCCTGACGGGCCGCGCGACCCGTCACAGATCCACTGATACTCGGGCCGGGGGACTCCGGTCCCCACCGACCCTTAGTCCTCGTCCACACCCTTTGAAGGAGCACGTCTTGTCCGCCAGTCCGACGGACCCCGACGGTCCGGGGCCCAGTCCCCGGGGTGTCCGATGAACGCCGTACTCGGCCTGCTGGCCGTCCTCGTCCTGACGGCAGGCACCGGATACTTCGTCGCGCAGGAATTCGCGTACGTCGCCGCCGACCGGCTTGCGCTCGCCCGTGAGGCCGAAGCGGGTGACAAACGCGCGGCGCGCGCCGTGAAGGTACTCGAACGGCTCTCCTTCATGCTCTCGGGCGCCCAGCTGGGCATCACCGTGACCGGCCTGGTCGTCGGCTTCCTCGCCGAACCGTCCGTCTCCGCGCTGCTGCGGCCCGCGCTGACCGGCACCGGCCTCCCCGAGGGCGCGGTCTCCGCCGTCTCGGTGACGCTCGCCTTCGTGATGGCCACCGTCGTGCAGATGGTGCTGGGTGAGCTGGCCCCCAAGAACCTCGCGCTGGCCGTTCCCGAGCGGCTCGCCAAATCGCTGTCGGCCTCCACCCTGGCGTACCTCAAGGTCGTCGGCCCGGTAGTCCACCTCTTCGACGCCGCGGCCAACAAGCTGCTGCGCAGGGTCGGCATCGAGCCGGTCGAGGAGCTGCACCACGGCGCGACCCTGGAGGAGCTCAGCCATCTGATCGGCGAGTCCCACGAACAGGGCCAGCTGCCCCGCGCCAACGCCGAGCTCCTGGACCACGCCCTGGAATTCTCCGAGCGCACCCTGGACGAGGTCATGGTGCCGAGCGTCGATGTCGCGTACGTACGCGCCGGCGCGCCCGCGACCGAAGTCGTGCGGCTGATCGCCAAGCACGGCCACTCCAACTACCCGGTCACGGGCGAGCGCCACGACGACATCAAGGGCGTCATCGGCGTACGCGAACTGATGCGGCTGCCGGCCGCCCGCTTCGAGCGCATCACCGCCGGTGAGCTGGCCCGGCGCCCGCTGCTGCTGCCCGACACGCTGCCGCTGCCCGGCGCCGTCGAGCAGATGCAGGAGCACAAGCAGGAATTCGCGGTCGTCCTGGACGAGCACGGCGGCTTCGCCGGGATCGTCACCTTCGAGGACATCGCCGAGGAGCTGGTCGGCGAGATCACCGACGAGTCCGACCAGGTGGTCGAGATCGCGGCCGCCGACGGAAACGGGTGGCTGGTCGACGCCGGCCGCCGCCTGGACGAGATCGCCGAAGCCACCGGCATCGAACTCCCCGAAGAAGAGGACTACGACACCGCCGCCGGCCTGATCGTGGACCGGCTCGGCCGCTTCCCGGCCATCGGAGACCGCCTCACCGTCGGCACCGTCCTCATCGAGGTCCGCACCCTCGACCGCCACGTCCCCGACCGCATCCGTCTGGAGCGCCTGCCGGACACCACCCCGGACGCGGATGCGCATGCCGCTCCGGCCGATGAGGAGCCGACGACCCGATGAGCTTCCCCTGGCCCTCTTCATCACCCTCCTCCTGCTGATCGGCAGCGGTTTCTTCGTCGCGGCCGAATTCGCCCTGGTCGCCGCCAAGCGCCACCGCATGGAACGCGCCGCCGCCCAGGGCCGGCGCGGCGCCAAGTCGGCTCTCGCGGGGATGCGCGAGCTGTCCCTGATGCTCGCCGGCGCCCAGCTCGGCATCACCATCTGCACCCTGGGCCTGGGCTCGATCTCCAAGCCCGCCATCTCCCACGAGCTCGACCCGCTCCTGGAGAAGCTCGGCCTGCCCAGCGGGCTGAGCTACGGGATCGCCTTCGCCGTAGCCATGACCGTGGTCGTCTTTCTGCACATGGTGCTGGGTGAGATGGCGCCCAAGTCCTGGGCCATCGCCCACCCCGAGCGCTCCGCCATGCTGCTCACCCCGCCGTTCCGGGCCCTGATCCGTCTCGTACGCCCGCTGATCTGGATGCTCAACAAGGTCAGCAACGCGCTCGTACGGCTGTGCCGCGTCACCCCGCGCGACGAACTCGCCTCCGTACACAACCGCGAGCAGCTCACCCACCTCGTCGAGGAGTCCGAGCGCCTCGGCCTGATCAGTGAGACCGACTCCGGCCTGATCACCCGCTCCCTGAGCGAACCGCAGGCCCCGGTGGCGCGACTCCAGGTACCCGCCGCACAGATCAGTTACGTCGAAGCCGACGCCGGCACCGAAACGATCCTGGCCACCGCGACCGCGGCCAACCACACCCGGCTGCTCGTAAGAGACGGCGAAACAGTCCTCGGCTCGGTGCACGCCCGCGATGCCCTGGTCGCCCGTGCCCAGGGCAGGACCCCGACGGCCCGTGAACTGGCCCGCCCCGTTCCGGAACTGGCCCCGAGCCACACCGTCGCCCACGCGGTCGAGCAGCTACAGCACCGCAGGGCTTCACTCGCCGTCGTGCGTGACACGGAGGGCCGGCTGACCGGATTGATCAGCCTCGACGACCTCATCGTCCGACTGATGGGAGCACCGACGCGCGTGCCGTAACCGGTCCGGTGGCGGGGAAGCCCGGGGTTCGTGCCCCGGGCTTCCCCGTCGAGCGTGTGGTGAGGATTCGCCCCGCCCTCGGACCCGACAACGCTACGGGGCAGTACAGCCAGCGGCAGTACCCGTGTGCGCTGATCATGATCTGGGCGGTCTGCTTCGAGGTAGTGCCGAGTTCCTTCATCGTCTTCTTCGCCCGGTCGGCGAGCGCCACGCCCTGGGCGGCGCAGAAGGCGTTGCCGTGGATGAGCAGCGCTTCGTCACTGATGCTCGTCATGTCGGGATAGTTGTCCCGGATGGTCTTGAGATAGAGCTCGGCCAGAACGCCCGTCAACCGGCGCGGCCCGGCGGGGCCCTCGGAGGAGCCCGCCGGAGTGCCTTCCCGGGAGGCTTCCGAGGGCGCGTCGGCAGCAGATGCCGAGGGGGCCGGGACGCGGGAGCGGTTGTCGCCGGAGTCGTCGCACGCCGAGGTGCCGAGGAAGGCCAGCGTCAGGCACAGGGCGAGCACGGGCAGGCGCTTGTGCATGAACCTTCTGGTCGAGGGGGAAGCGGCGCTCATTCTCACCCGTGGCCGGGGCGTACGACGAACGTATTCCTCGCCGCGCTCGCCGTGGCCCAGTGCGGCAGGGTCGGCCCCGCAGACTCTCCGCCACGGGGCGCACGGTGTCCAGCGTCTGCCCGGACGCCGTGCGGCGAGCGCTGTGGAGCGGCCTCCCCGGCCCGCGCGGACGAGTGTCGTCGGCGTCGCCCCGGAAGACGACGTGCATGTGGCCGGGGAGCCGGCGCCTGTTGCCGTGCACGCAGTCTTCGGGCCGACCGGGTGCCGGCGTCCGGCCGCTGGGCGTTCCTCAGCCCCGGGCCCGGACTTCCTGTCAGAAGGTGCCGGCCTGCGACAACCAGGAGGGCATCCGGGCCATCTCCTGCTCGCGGCGCCTGCCGGAGACGCCCAGTGATCCGTCGAGCACGTGCTCAGGCCCCAGGCAGACGAGCTCCAGTACATCGAGGGTCGATTCACGTCACCCACGACACACTTTCAGACTCTCTTCGGTGTCGGAACGCAAAGCCGACCCTGCAAATGATTTTGCAGGGTTATTGTGTTTCTTGGTCGAACGTTGACCAAGCTTTGGCGTGTTCTAGAAGCTGCCAACTGCCTGGAAGGGGGCCCCGAGGTGCGACGTCTTGGACCGTGTTGCCGATTCCCGCAGCCGTCCTGGCCGGTCGCCAAATTTTCGTGCCCGTCACATCCTTTGCGCCTGCATACACAACCCGTCATGCTTTGGCCAAGGTTCGGGCTGGAGTCAAGCCCTCCGAGAAGGCGCTGCGCGACGGGAGCGTCACCTGTCGGGACACCGGCCACCCCGGGGACCCGAGCAGTCCCCGGCGCACCGGCATCGCACCACCGCAGCCTCCGCACCCGACCACCCGCACCTGAGGCGGAAGGTCCCGAAGCCGGGCGAGCCGGGGCGACACCCCGCGCCGCACACCACCGCACGTCGATACCCCCGACAGCCCACTTTCCGGCGGTACTTCAGATGCTCCGCAGCTGAGCAGCAGAGCAGAGCCCCCACCTGTCCTGTAGTCCGACGCGCCCCCACGGCGCGCCAGGAGGAGTCACCACACATGCAACCCCTCATCGACAACGCCCGCACGTTCGGGCAGCGCCCTGAGAAGTTCGCCGGCCTCGCCCAAGGCCAGACGCCAGAAGTCCTGTTCATCACCTGCGCCGACTCCCGGGTGGTCCCGGCCCTGATCACCGGCGCCCGCCCCGGCCAGCTCTTCGAGCTGCGCACCGCGGGCAACATCGTCCCGCCGTACGCCTCCGAGCACCCCACCAGCGAGGCGGCCACCATCGAGTACGCCGTCGAGGTGCTCGGCGTCCAGCACATCGTGGTCTGCGGTCACTCCCACTGCGGCGCCGTCGGCGCGCTGGTGCGCGGCGACGACCTGAGCGCCGTACCCGCCGTGCGTGACTGGCTCACGCACGCCGCCGACGAACCCAAGTGCTCCGACCCCGCCGACCCGACGGTCGCCGAGGCCGTGCAGAACCACGTCCTGACACAGCTGCTGCGGCTGCGCTCCTACCCGTGCGTCGAGCAGCGCCTGCAGGCGGACCGACTCCAGCTGCACGGCTGGTACTACGAGGTGCATACCGGGGCCGTACACGCACACCGTGCGGAGTCCGACACGTTCGAGGCGCTGTGAAGGGACTGACCGCGATGTCGAAGTTCCCTCACCTGCGGCAGGACTTCGCCGCCTCCATCGTCGTCTTCCTGGTCGCCGTGCCGCTGTGCGTCGGCGTGGCGGTCGCCTCCGGAGTCCCCGCGGAGCTGGGCCTGGTCACCGGCATCGTGGGCGGCCTGGTCACCGGCTTCCTGCCCGGCAGCAGTCTTCAGGTTTCGGGGCCGGCCGCGGGCCTGACCGTCCTGGTCTTCGAAGCGGTCAGCGAGTTCGGAGTAGCCACGCTCGGCGTGATCGTACTGATGGCCGGACTGCTCCAGCTCGCCATGGGCTTCCTCCGGATCGGCCGCTGGTTCCGGGCGATATCCGTCTCCGTCGTCGAAGGCATGCTCTGCGGCATCGGCCTGGTGATCATCGCAGGGCAGATCTACGCGGCGGCAGGCATGAAAGCCCCGGAGACCGGCATCGGCAAGATCGTCGGCCTGCCCGGGGTGTTCGCCGACGCGCTCGGCAGCACCGAGGCGCTCGCCTCGCTCGCGATCGGCGCGGGCACCATCGCCGTCATCGTGCTGTGGAAGAAGACGCCGAAGAAGGCGCAGGCCGTGCCCGGCGCCCTCACTGCGGTATTACTGGCCACGGTCACCTCGCTGGCCTTCGGCCTGCCGGTCGCCACCGTCGAGGTGGAGGGGCTGCTCGGCGTCATCCAGCCGCCCGGCCTCGACGCCTTCGGTGAGCTCGCCGGCCCTGCCATCTGGGGCACGATCATCGCGTTCGCGCTGATCGCCTCCGCCGAGTCGCTGTTCAGTGCGGCCGCGGTGGACCGGCTGCACGACGGTCCGCGCACCCAGTACGACAAGGAGATGATCGCCCAGGGCGGGGGCAACGCGGTGTGCGGTCTGCTCGGCGCGCTGCCGATGACCGCGGTGATCGTGCGCAGCTCCGCCAACGTCAGCGCGGGCGCGAAGACCAAGGCGTCGCGTGTGCTGCACGGCGTGTGGCTGCTGCTGTTCGCCGCCGCGCTGCCCTCCGTGCTGGCACTGATCCCGCTGCCCGCACTCGCGGGCATCCTGGTGCACGCGGGCTGGAAGCTGATCCCGTTCCGTCAGATCGCCGGGCTGTGGCGGGATCACAAGGGGGAGGTGTTGATTTTGGTGGTCACGGCCGTGTCGATCGTCGCCGTGAACATGTTCGAGGGCATGCTCATCGGTCTGGCCCTGGCGGTGATCAAGACCGCCTGGGAGGCGTCGCACCTGAAGACAGAGGTCATAGACAAGGGCGCCGGGCCGATCCAGGTGTACCTGTCGGGCAACGCGACGTTCCTGCGGCTGCCGAAAATACTCGACAGCCTGGAGGCCCTTCCGCAGGACCGGCCGATCGAGGTGGACCTGTCCGGACTGCACCACCTCGACCACGCCTGCCGCACAGCCCTGGAGAACTGGGCCGAGCGGCACAGCGCACCCGACACCGAACCGGTGAGGGTCACGACCGCGGAACCGGTGAGGGCCACGACGCCGTGAGGGTCTCGCCGTAGGGACCTCGTCGTAGGGATTGCCGCCCCGACGCATGCTCGCCCCGGCCCACCGGCCGAACGGCTCGTGCTTGAGCGAGTGGAGACCTCACCGAGCCGGCCGACGCCGTGGAACCGGGCGTGACCGAGCTGTCGGCCAACGTCGTACGGTACGCCCCGAACCGCCCGTTGCATGCTGCTGCGGCAGGCGGACGGCAGCCCACGACCTCCGGTTGTGGCCGGCAAGGTGTGTGACGACACCGAAGGCGGGCGGGGGCTGGTGCTGCTGCGCGCGGTGGACAAGTGGGGCGTGCAGCCCGGCCCTGGGGGCGGCAGGACGGTGTGGTTCGAGTGCAAGGGCGGTGCAGAGCGCCCCGAAGGGGCATCCCCCGCGCCGGGAGCGGGGGATGCCCGGTGATCACACCGCTGCGGTGTGTCCGGTGATCGGGCAGGCGCCGGTCGCTGCCGCCGCACCGAAGGCGGCGGTCCTGGCGGTGGGCGCCGTCCCGCCGATCTGCTGGAGGATCTCGTCGGAGAGCAGGTCTTCCTTGCCCTTGAGGGCGTCGGCGACCTTGAGGTCGGTGTTGAAGACCATCTCGGCGGCGACGTTGTCCTGGACGATGCGTGCCAGGTTGTCCAGGGCCACGGCAATCGAGTCCGAAGGGGTCTCCACGGTCGGCAGGTCGATCAGATGGGTGTCCACCTTCGCCTGGTTCATGGTGCGGCGGATGATGATGGACGCCTGGTTCAGCTCGGCCGTGGTCCAGATCGACAGCACCGTGACGTAGAGGTCGCTCCACGCCTTCTCGCCGATCAGCGTGCGCCACCGCTTCATGAGTCCTTCGATGCCGGTGATCTGCGCGGTGGCGGCGAAGGTCATGTTGACGCGGATGGACGGGTAGACGGTGGCGGCGAACTGGTTGAACGACACCATGTCGAACGACTTGGCCGCGACGGAGGCGTCGATGAACTTGACGCCCTCGCCGAGGATCTTGTCGCAGGAACTCTCGAGGTCGAGAGGGAGGTTCGCGGTGGGGAGCTTGGTTCGTGCCGCCTGCAGCGTGGTCCTGAAGTCGTTCAGCGGGGTGATCCAGCCGATGTCGCCCGGTGCCTTGGTGACGACCATGGCCAGGTCGTGCGGGTCGATGCGGTCCGCGTTGGGGATGTTGGGGACCTGCTCGCTGAGATAGGCGGCGATCACCGAGTAGATCCCCAGGGGAACGTGGGCGATCGACTTGGCCAGTTCGAAGTACGCCGGGACCGGGTCGACGGTCTCGACCTGTATACCGCCGTTGATGAGAGTGAAGCGTCCGCCGACCGCGTTGTTCGAGACGACGACGACTGGACTGAGCTGCGTCTTCAGTTCGCTCTTGAGGGTGGCGTAGTTCGCGCGCATTTTCGCGTTGACGGCGCGTATCGCGTCGCGTGCCGCTTTCTCGTCGGTCGCGGTGGTCCCCGCGGTCGCCGCCGAGGCGGTGGAGGCCGACTGGCCAGTGAAGAGCGTTGCCGCCCCGACGGCCGACGCGGTACCCAGAAATCCTCTACGTGTTGCCATGCCCCGTCTTCTGCTTTCTGTGGTGAATGAAAGTGCTCTTGGGTGATGTGGGGGGAACGGCGTGGGGGGAGATCAAGGTGGGGGGACTTCGGAGTGGGGGTCAGGGGTGGGGGTCAGGTGGTCTCAGGTCAGGGACTTCTGTGACGGGACCACGACTCCGTAGAGGTCCTGGACCGTGGCGAGCGCGGCTTGATGGACCTGCTGGGCGGGGACGCCGTCCGGGTCGCCCTTCAGCGGCAGCGGCCGGGTCGCGGAGGCATCGGCCACCACGGTCGGCTTGTTGCCGTTGAGGAACGCGCCCTGGGTCGTGAACAGGGTGCACATGTTCGTCATGAACCCGGCGATGATGACGTTCTCGTTCCCGGCCTTCTTGACCTTCTCGGCGAGATCGGTGTCGTGGAAGCCGTTCGGGACGCTCTTCTCGACGACGGGCTCGTCCTTGGCCGGCTTGAGTGCCGGGATGATCCGGCCCGCCTTCGACTTCAGGTCGTAGCCCTTGTCGACGATGTGGATGACCGGCGTACCCGCCTTACGGGCCCGCTTCAGCAGGGCTTCGGCGTTGTCCACCGCCGGCTTCCACCCGTCGAGTTCCATCACACCCTCGGTGTAGGTGTTCTGGTAGTCGACGAGGATGAGCGTCGCGTCGGAGAGCGTGGCCGGGGTCTCGTCGAAGCCGTTGAGCTTCCGCAGCGTCGTCGTGTCCTTCGCGACGTTCTTCCCGGCGGTGGCAGGGGCGGAGGCCGACGGTTCGTCCTTGGAGGCGGCGGCCTCGGAACTCCCGCCGCACGCGGTGACGGTGGCCGAGAGGACGGCGGCGGTGGCGAGGGCGACGGCCGGGCGGAACAGCTTCATCAGGAGATCTCCTTCTGGGACGGAACGACGACCCCGTACAGGTCGGCGATGGTGGCGAGGGCGCTGTAGTGCACCTGGCGGGCGTCCAGTTCGGTGCCCGCGACCGGCAGCGCGCGGGTGGCGCTGGCATCGGCCACGACGGTGGGGCGGTTGCCGCGCAGGAAGGCGCCCTGGGCGGTGAACGCCACGCACATGTGCGTCATGAAGCCGGCGATGACGAGGTCGCTGTTGCCCGCGGCGTCGACGTGCTCGTCCAGGTCCGTGTCGACGAAGGCGTTCGGCACCTTCTTGACGACGACGGGCTCACCGTCGACCGGCGCGACACTCGGGTGGATCTGGCCGATCTCGGCCCGGATGTCGTACGGGGTGCCCTCGCCGCCGTCGTTGATGACGTGAATGACCTTCGTGCCCTCCTGGCGGGCCCGTGCCAGCAGTTGGGCGGTGGCGTCGAGCGCGGCCTGCCAGCCGTCCAGTTCCATGACACCGGTCGTGTAGGTGTTCTGGTAGTCGATGAGGATCAGGGTGGAGTTGGCGAGCTTCGCCGGGGTGTCGTCGAAGCCGTTGAGCTGACGCAGTGTCGTTCTGGGCATGGGGAACCGCCTGGATTCGCGTGTCGAGGGGAGCAGTTCACCGGTGCGGTGTCCTGTGCCCATGACGCTATGGCTCACCACCGGGCGTCGGCAATGTCAACTAACATGCAGATACCGACATGGCTGTTGCTGAACGCGGGGGGTCAATTGAGCACCGTCGGACGACTGATCGTCATCGTCCTCTTCGAAGGCGTCGACCTGCTCGACGTGACCGGGCCACCGGAGGTGTTCTCCCTCGCACGGCGCGAGACGGACGAAGCGGCGGCCTACGACGTGGTCCTCGCCGCCGAGACCATGGACCCGGTCACCACCGGCGCCGGGGTCCGGGTCCTGCCCGACGTCACCTTCGACAAGCTGTCCGAACCGTCCGCGAAGGGCATCGACACGCTGATCGTTCCGGGCGCGGTCGAGGTGGACGATCAGCGCCGCGTGCACCCGCTCACCGACCCCGCCGTGGTGGAGCGGGTGAAACAACTCGCCGGCCGGACCCGGAGGGTCACATCTGTCTGCGTCGGAGCGCACATCCTCGCGGCCGCCGGACTCCTCGACGGCAAGCGCGCCACCACCCACTGGTCGACGGCGCGGCAACTCGCCGCGGACCACCCGGCCGTCGAGGTCGACGCCGACCCCATCTTCATCCGCGAAGGCGATGTCTGGACCGGCGCCGGGATCAGCGCCTGCCTCGACCTCTCACTCGCCCTCATCGCCGACGACCTGGGTGAGGCCGTCGCGCTGCGCGTCGCCCGGCAACTCGTGATGTACCTGAAGCGGCCGAGCGGGCAGAGTCAGTTCAGCGTTCCCTTGGAGCAGGTCGCCACGACGCGCCGCATCGAGGATCTCCGCCACCACATCATGCGTAACATCACTGAACCCCTCACGGTCGCGGACCTCGCCGCATGCGCCCACGTCAGCGACCGGCAGCTCACCCGGATCTTCAAGACCGAGCTCGGCATGACCCCGCACGCCTACATCGAGTCGGCCCGCGTCGAAGTGGCGCGTCACCAGCTCGAATCCACCGACGTCACCCTGGAACGGGTCGCCTCCGCCTGCGGGTTCGGCACCGTCGACACCCTGGTCAGGGCCTTCCGCCGCAGACTCGACACGACACCGACCGAGTACCGGCGCCGCTTCCGGACACGGACGGCAACGGCCGCAAGCGGCATCGAGGCTCGATGAAGCCCCTGCTCCGGCTCCGGCCTTGAGGCCGGCAGGCGCCTGCCGGCCCTCCCGGTCGCGGAGCGCCCCGATGCGGCGGGCGAGTGGGGACGGCTGTGCGCAGGAACAGGTGGGTGTGGTTCTGCCTCCTTTGCGGAGGGTGCACCCTGCCGCAGGGCGCGAAGCAGCCGAACTCGGGAGACAGCTGTCCGCATGAGGCAGGCGGAACTATGAGGATCTGCCCAGGTCTGCCCACGCGTACACGGTTGTGATCAGCGGTGCATGGTGGGGTGCTGGGCCGGACCGTTCCCGTCCGATCCGGACGACCGGCTTGAATGAAATTAATTTGTCAGAGGAGTTGACGAAATACTTGGCGTCTCCCTAACTTCATGGCGTCGTACTTCACGCGTCGTATATGAGACGCGATACGCGATCCGGGAGGCGTAGATGACGTCCGTGCCCACGCTCTGTACAGCGCTCCGCCTCGCCGCGGTGGGAGCCCTGTTGGTCGGCGGCGGCACCGGCGCCACCGCCTCCGCCGAGACCCGTGACATCAGCCGCGAGACGCTCGCGCCCAACGACGGCTGGGCGGCTGCGCAGGGTGGCACCAGCGGGGGCGCTGCGGCCGACGAGGACCATGTGTTCACCGTGCGCAACCGGGCGGAGCTGGTCCGTGCCCTGGACGGCGGCAGCAGCACCCCGAAGATCATCAAAGTCGTCGGGGCCGTCGACGCCAACACCGACGCCGAGGGCCGCCGCCTGGACTGCACCGACTACGCCACCGGCGGCTACGACCTGAAGGAGTACCTGGCCGCTTACGACCCGCGCACCTGGGGCTCCGCCAAGCCGGCCGGTCCGCAGGAGGAGGCCCGGAAGGCGTCGGCCGCGCGGCAGGCCGAGCGGGTGGAGCTCCCGGTCGGCTCCAACACCACGATCGTCGGACTCGGTTCCGGCGCCGTACTCAAGGGAGCCAGCCTGCAGATCGAAAACGCGGCCAACGTCATCGTGCGCAACCTCGAACTGCGTGACGCCTTCGACTGCTTCCCCGTCTGGCAGCCCAACACCGGGGGCCTCGGCGACTGGAAGGCCGCGTACGACACCATCTGGCTGCGCGGCGCCTCCCATGTGTGGATCGACCACATCACCGCCAGCGACAAGGGCCACCCCGATGAGGACGAGCCGACGTACTTCGGACGCAACTACCTGCGCCACGACGGCCTGTTGGACATTACCCAGGGATCGGACCTGGTGACCGTCTCCTGGAGCCGGTTCGCCGACCACGACAAGGCCATGCTGATCGGCAACAGCGACTCCGCGGCCGGTGACCGCGGCAGACTGCGCGTCACCCTGCACCACAACGAGTTCCAAGGCGTCGTACAGCGCGCCCCGCGCGTCCGCTACGGCCAAGTGCATCTGTACAACAACCGGTACGTCGTTCCGGCCGACGCCCACGACTACCGGTACTCGATCGGAGTCTCCACCGAGTCGGCGATCCACGCAGAGAACAACTCCTTCACCACGCCGGGCCACGTCGAGGCGGCGGATCTGGTGAAGAGCTGGAACGGTACCGCCCTGCACCAGAGCGGGACTTCCTTCAACGGCTTCCCGGTCGACCTGCTGGCGATCCACAACGCCTACAACTCCGGCAGCGAACGCGACCTGACCGGCGACGTCGGCTGGAAGCCCTCCCTGCACGGCCCAGTCGACAGCGCGGTGCGAGCGGACCGCGACGTGGCGCGGGGGGCGGGAGCGGGCCGCGTCCGATAAGCACCACCCCCAACCATGGGGCCGGCATCGGGCACGGCGGCGAGGCGGCCTCGGGCCCCGGCGCCGAACTACGCCTCGAAGACCAGGCAAAGAACGTCTGTCCTCACTCTCCCGAGCTGGAGACCGCCTCCGCCCGGCCCCACGCACGCACCACCCCGGGCAGGCCGTCTCCAGGAACGGCCTGCCCGGCGGGCGCCCGGAGCCGGTGGCTGCGCGGCCGGGCTGTCGTCGGAGGTTTCGGGGGCGTGCTTGAGCGCCGTCCGCACCTCCACCGCCTTGTCCTTGTCCGCCGTGGCCCAGTAGGGGTGCGTGGTGACCGTGGCACTCAGTTCCAGCAACAAGGCCTGCGGCTGCTCGGCCTCGGCGCGTTGGGCCTCGGCTCCGTCGACCTCGGCAGCGTCGGGATGAACTCCTCGCAGGCGGCGCGAGCCTGATGCGGCACTGGTTACGCCTCGCGCAGGTCCTGCGGGGTGTCGAACGCCGGGGCTGGTTTCTTGAACACGTCGAAATGGCGCAAAGGTTCGAGTTCCGGGTGCGGGGGCATACCGTACGGCTTACACGAAGGGCCCGGGATCATCCGTGGTGAGGGGGCAGGATGATTATCTGTGGTGGGGGAGCAGGATGGGGGGATGCATAGTGGTTCTCTGGGTGATGCGGCCGGGCGTCTGGTCAAAGGGCTGTGGCGCCGGGTGCTGTCCGCGCTGAAAGAACGGATCGGAACTCGGTTACGCCCGGCAGAAGGAGTTTCTCGCGCCGTACGCGGCGGAGTCGGCCCGGACCCGCAGCGAGGAACGCCGCCCGGCCACGACCATCGATGTGCAGCGCCTCCCGTGCGAGGGGTTCTCCCTCCTGCTCGACACCGAACAAGCACGTGCTGCTCTGCGGGAGCGCCACAGCGCCCGGCAGCGGAAGAGGAACGACACCTGCTTCGCTCCGGTCGGCGCGGATACCGGGACCGGCCCTGGGCCCGGTGCAGGGTGGTGTCATGGGCGGTGCTCCGATCGTTGGGCACCGGTCGTCCGCGTCGGGCAGCCGGTCGGCGCGCCCGGCCCGGGCACGGGGATGAATGATTCCCAGCGGGTGGAACACGGGCGGTCGCCCCGTACGAGCGGGCTACGGCGTGACATGCCGTAGCGGCCTGGGGGAGGAGTGAGGGCCCTGGTGTGCAGGTCCCTCACAACGCGGGTCCGCGGGGACGGATATGTACTCGCGTCAGCGGAACGAAGACCGCAGGCCGTCACGGTCACTGCCCGCACCGAAAACCTCGCGCGCGTCACGGAGCAGACAGCCGGACGCGCGCACAGGGAAATGGCTCAGACCGGTGGCAAAGCGGGGAGAGAACCAGCAGTTCTCTCCCCGGCTGCCGTGCGACCGCCTGCACTCGGGCCTACCTACCTGTCATCGGCTGGTGAGGAGTCTGTCCAGGCAAAAGCCGCGAGGAGAACAGCCACCGTCCGGCACTCAGTGATGTCCCGGCGAGCCGCTCGCCAGGCAGAGGGTGCCTGTGCAGGCTCTCCTTCCACCAGTGTTGTGACCTCAGAAGCTCGTTGCTGAGGGGCCATCGGGTCGGTGTCGGCATGAGCGGCCTTCGACCCGCGAGGTCCACTCCGCGCGCTGCTGTCGGAACGGCCGCGTCTCCCGGTGGCGGGGGCATGCACACGATTCCCAGCCGACAACCCTCTATATCTGTCTCAATCACTGCACTTTTGCTTATGTGGCTCAGGAAGATATTCTTTCCTGCGGAATGCCGGTCAGGTGGTGTGTCTGGCGTGGAGACGAGCCCGCTGGCGCGTGCGCAGAAGCGGGTTCCCAGGTGATGAAGGTGGAAACGTGAGCAAGACGACGGGACCCACGACTCGCGTCCTGGTGCTGCCCGGCAGGGACGGCACGCGCGTCATCGTCTGTGAGGGGGAGTTCGACATGGACTCCCAGGCAGTTCTGCGCCAGGCGCTGGAAACGGCGCATAGCGACGGCGTCACGCGGACCGTTGTCGACCTTGCCGGTGTCTCCTTCGCCGACTCCTCCATGCTCAACACCCTGATCCAAGCCCACCACCGCCAGCACCTGGTCCTCGCAGGCCCTCTCGCCCCGCAGGTGACCAGACTCCTGGAAGTCAGCGGCACCTACGCGCTCTTCACCGTCGCCGCCGACACGACCAGCGCCACCGAACCTGTCGCACAGCTTTCGTAAGCCGGACTCATGAGCGGTTTTGTGGGCTTCTGGCCAGCCGCATGGCAGATCGGCCAACTGGGTCGGCTGCCGCTCGTCGGCATACTCCCGGTGTCGTCGGCATGGCTTGCGGAGTGGCTGCGGCAGAACGTCATCCGGATCGCCGAATCAGCTCTGGGCCGTTTCCTACGAGGAGGCCGACCTCCAGAACACCCCCTGGGACACCATGATCGACGGAGTTCGGGTCTGCTGAGAGGCTGCCCAGAGATGGACACTTCTCCTGGGGGCGGTTTCGAGACGCTGGCCTCGAAACCGCCCTTTCCGCTGCGACACACTTCTCGTCGTCCGCCGGACGTGCTCCTCAGGGCGTAACCGCGTAACCGCGTAACTGATCGCTGTTCGAAGGCGGTCGAGCTGACCAGTACTCCAGCCGCAGGTCGTGATCACGCTGGCAGGGGCCGGTGCGAAGAGGGCTGCGCACACGGGCTGATCGACCGGGAGTTTTACCCGCCGCGCTTCTGGATCGGGGGCGGGGCGCGATGCCGTGCGGCGGCGGTGCCGGAGAACACCGGCTTCGCCGCCAAACCCCAGTCGGCCACGGCAGTGGAAAGGACGCCCATATCCGAAGCCGTGGTCTCCCCGGTCCGTCTCGGGTGGCTGCCGATCAGTGCCCTCGGCATCCTGGCACTCGCCCTCGGCACCCTGCAGTCAGTGGTGGAGCCCGCGCTGCCGCTGCTGCAACGTGGGCTGGGGGCGGTCCGGCACTGTGGACGCACTCGGCCCCGGGGACGCGGTCGACGCCGTACGAGAGCCCTTCCCGTCGTCGGCGACGGCGATGGTCACGCGATCGCGGTTCCAGGCGGGGCGCACTTGGGCGTTACCGGTACCGGCGTGTTCGGCGCACTGGACAGACCACCTTGTGAGGCCCGCTTCGGGGCGTCGGCCATGTTCGGTTCCGTGCTCACGGGCTCCCTTCCGCGGAGCGGTCGTGCCGTACATCCCCGGCGGCCGCGGGATTGGGCACAGCCGGCCCCAACGGTGCCGGCGCCGGTTGCACGAGGGCGTCTGCCGAAGAGGGAGGCACAGGAAGCACGCCAGGCATCTGCAGCAGGCCGCGCAACGGGGAGCGGTAGAGGACCACGAGGGGGACGACGAGCAGGCAGGTGCCGACGATCAGGGTGGGGCGCACCCCGATCCAGGTGCCGAGTCCGCCGGCGAGCAGCGCGGCCACCGGCCGCGCACCGGAGGTGAGCCAGGTGCTCACGGCCTGCATGCGGGCTTGCATGCCGTCGGCGGTGATGACCTGCCGAATGGAGCGCTGGGTCGTTCCCACGGCAGCGGCGCAGGCCAGCTGAAGGAACAGGGCAGCCCCGATGGCGAACTGCCAGGCGAGGCCCGGGGAGGCGAGCAGCAGAGGGATCTGGGTGAGCGGGGTGATCGCGAGAGCGACGAGCATCAGCGGCCCGGGCCCGTACCGCTCCGCGAGTACCGGGGCGGCCAGAGCCCCGGCCGCCGCGCCCAGGGCTCCGAGTCCCAGGACCACGCCTAAGGCGGTCGCGCTCATCGCGAGGGACCGGAGCAGGTACAGCGTCCACAGGGTGTTGAGCAGTGCCAGGGCGGCCGACGTCGTGGCGTTGACCAGGGTCAGCGTGCGCAGCCGGTGGTCGCGGTGCACGTACCGCAGGCCCTCACCGATCTCGGTGTGCAGCCGACGGCCCCTGGAATTCGCCAGCGCCCGGGGGCCCTCGGGTGCCTGGATGCGGGCGGTGCACCAGGCGCTGATGAGGTAGGAGACGACATCGCCGAGGAGTGCCCGGGCCGGTCCGAGGAGCGCGGTCAGGGCGGCGCCGAGGTTGCTGCCCGCGGTGGCGGCGACGGCGAAGAGCCCGCCGATGCGGCTGTTGCTCCGGTGGATCAGCGACCGGTCGACCAGGCTGGGCAGGAGACTGAGCGCGGCGGCATCGTGCAGCACGCCCGCCGCGCCCTGCACCGCCGCGACCACCATCAGCTGGGCCAGGGACAGCTTGTCCAGTACGGCCGCCACCGGCACGCTGGCCAGCGTGCCGGCGCTGATCAGATCACCGATGATCATCTGCTTCCGCTTGGAGTGGCGATCGGCGAGCGCCCCGGCGTGCAAGGCCAGGAGAGCGGGCGGCAGTTGGCCCAGGAATGACAACCAGGCGACCTCGGCGGCGGTGGCGTCCAGTTCGAGTACCGCCAGCACGGGGATGACCATGGAGCTGATCGAGCTGCCGGTCACGCTGGCTGCCTGACCAGTCATGTAGCGCCGGAAGTCATGGTGCCGCCACAACGACGCGGGCGCGGTGGGGGAGTCAGGACAGGCAGTCACGGAGCACCCCCTCGGCCTCCTCCAGGCGGTCGGTGAGCACGCCGATGGCAGCGTGCCGGGTCCGCCCGTACCTCTCCGGCTCCGGGGTGACCGCGGCCGGATTGTCGACGGGGTCGGACAACGGGTAGACCGAACAGGCCATGTAGCCGGCCGCTCCCCGGGGTACGGACAGCAGGTCCTCCACCGGCAGCCCGGGGTTCGCCTCGCGGTAGGCCGCGATCGCCTCGGCCAGATCCGCAGGCCAGTCCGGGCCGGCCGGCACCGTGCGCGGATCGAGGACGATCCGGCCCGGCTCCCACGCAGCGCTGCGGTGACGGGGCGGCCGGAAGTCGGTCGGGCCCGCCACCCCCTGCTCGCGCAGCAGCACGTCGGGCGAGGCCAGGTCCCCGTGCACCGTCTGAGCCGTCAACGTCGGGGGCAGGGCCTTGAATATGGCCGCCACCTGGGGCAACGCGCCGGAACGCTGCTCGACGGCCTGGCCCGCCCGCCCGGCGAACTCCCCGCGGGTGGTCCCGTTCGCGTAGCGCGTGAGCAGCTTCTCCAGATGCTGTCCCGCCCGCGCGACGTCGCAGACCTCTCGTACGGGAATCTGCCCCGGCGGCCCGGCCGGATGGCGGGCCAGGACCCGGTGCAGACATCCCACTGCCTCTCCGGCCGCCGCCCACCGGTCGCCGTGCAGGCTGCCTTCAGCGGTCTGCGCGCCATCGACGCACTCCATGACGGACACCGCCGTCCCGCCCGCAGTCACGATGAGATCGTTCGCCGACGACCGCTGTACCGCTGGCACCGGGACCCCGCCGATGCGAGCGAACTCGCCCGACTCCAGCGCCTCCGGCTCGGCCGGCAGATCCGCTCCCGCTGGACAGGACTTGATGAACCGTCGGCGGCCATCGCTGTCCTCGGCCAGGTAGTTGCGGGTCGCTGCTCCCCTCTGGCCGTCGACGACCGAGGTGGGGACGATCCGGTAGAGGAGCGGCAAGATGTCTGTCACGACCATCACGTCGGACTCTGCGCTCATCGCGACGCTCCCGGCGGCACCGGGTGGCTGCCGAGCCGCTGCGGGCCCGCGTCCACTGAGGGATTTGGGGCAGAGACCACGGTCACCAGCCCATCTCCGTGTAGAGGCGGCCTGCCCGGATGCCGTCGATCGCGGCGCGGGTGTAAGGGACGGTCTTGTCGGGCAGGGCGTCGGAGGGCCACCAGTCCCAGGACACGCAGCGGTCGGGCTCGCGCACCTCCGGCGTACCCGTCCACTTCCGGGCGCGGAAGACCAGTCCCGTGCGGGGCTGCCCGCCGGGGTGGTCCACGAGGTGCACGACGTGGACCAACTCCACGTCTGTGGGATCGATCGTGATGCCGGCTTCCTCCTGTGCCTCGCGGACCAGGCAGGCGAGGGCGGATTCCTGTTCGCAGTGGCCGGCCAGGAAGCGGTGGGTGGAGGCCGCGAAGGCGGCGTCGGGGTGCCGGAGGCCGAGCAGTACCTTGCCGTCCTGTTCGAGGTAGAGGTGCACGCCGACGGCGTTCGGGCGTGCCCGGCCGCCGGGGCGGGCCTGCGCCGGAACGGAGGGCCGGGCGGGGGCCCGGGCCTGGTGGAGGTCGATGACATCCTTCGTCCACGGGCACATCGTCAGGTACGGGACGGTGGCGGCGTCGAAATGGCGGAACATGATGCCCTCGGGGCACGGCAGTTCATCGGCGTTGCCGTCCCAGGTCCCGAGGTAGACGCGAATCTGGCCTCTGACCCCCTCGGGGCCGAGGGAGTCGACGACCGTGAACTCTGTCAGCGGAACCACCAGGCCGGTCTCCTCCAGCAGTTCCCGCTCCACCGCATCACGTGAGGACTCCGTTCCTTCGCGGTCGCCGCCCGGGACGCTCCACGTTCCCGGGTCGCAGATCTTCTTGTTGGCGTCGCGCAGGTGCAGCAGGTAGCGGCCACGGGAGTCGACCAGCAGTGCAGCAGTCCCCCGCGGGTCGTTGGGCAGAGGCATCTCAGGCTCCTTGAGGTGGGATGCGAAGGCGGACAACAGGCTGGGACGGGTGGCGGTCCACCAGCCGGGGCGGCGGCAGGCCGACCACAGTCCGGCCTCTTCCAGCAGCACCGAGACCCGCGGGCCCTTCGGCGTTGCCCGACCGGTCAGCGGTCCGTTCGGGGCCGGGGCCCGGTCATTCAGGCGCAGAGCCTTCCACCAGGTCAGGGCCTCTTCCCGACACCCGCGTGCTCGGGCCAGGAGGGCCGCGACCTGTTCCGGGCCGGCCTTCGGCTCGAGTACGGCCAGGGCGGGCAGCGCGACTGCGCGCACCGAGGTGCCGAACAGGCAGGCCGCCTCTCCCGGCAGGCGGACGGTGAACGTACGGCGGCCTCGCAGGGGCGCCTTCCCGCCATCGGCAGCAGGGGCGGTGCGGGGGCCGGGCAGGTTCACCACGGGTCCGCCGCCCCGCCGGGCCGGGCGTACGCGGAGCCTGCGGGTAAACCCCGGCCCGGTACCCGACAGCCCGCCCGGCGGTCGGCCACAGAGCCTGTTGCGCGCACCGAGCCTGTTGCGCGCACCGATGCCCCGTCGCATCTGCCCGGAGCGCCGTGGCCGAGCCCGAGCACATGGTCAGCACAACACGTCACGCGGCACCTCCTCGGCCGGCGAGGCTGCGGCGAGGGTGTTTCCGGTCTGTGGCTCCGCTCTCATGCGTGCTCCCCAGCCGGCTCGTCATCCCCCGTCTTGTCGCGCTGAGCGGGGATCGTGTGGTCGTAGGCACGCGATTGCAGCAGGTAGGCATCCCGGAACGCGCCCGTGCCCGTAACCGGGTCCATGAGCTCCTCGAATGTGCCGGCTTCGGCGATCCGGCCCTGGTCGAGGACGTAGATCAGGTCCGCGTGACGCACCGAGTGCAGCCGGTGGGTGATCAGGATGATCGTCTGGCCCTCGGCGGCGAGGGTGCGGATCTGGTCGAACACCCGCTGCTCGGCGGCCGCGTCCAGGGCGCTGGTCGGTTCGTCCACGATCAGCACCTGGGCACCGCGAAACCGCGCCCGCGCGATTCCGATCCTCTGCCACTGGCCGCCGGAGATCTGGTGCCCGCCCTTGTAGCCGCGGGCCAGCAGCGTGGACAGGCCCCGCGGCAGCTTCGCCAGGACCTCGTCCGCACCGGCGTAGGCGGCCGCCGCCTCGACCGCGGTGTCGTCCATCGGGCCGCTGGAGCGGCCGATGCCGATGTTGACCCGGGCGGTGAACGGCCACCGGTAGAAGTCCTGGGCCACCATGGCCACCCGCCCGAAGATCTGGTCCCGGTTCACCGTGGCCGTGTCGACGCCGCCCCACAGGATGCGGCCACACCCCGCGTCCGGTCGGTACAGGCCGCACAACAGCTTCACCAGGGTCGACTTGCCGCTGCCGTTGTTGCCCACCAGGGCGACGATCCTTCCGGTGGGAATGGTGACGTCGACCTCGCGCAGGGAGGGCTCCGGCGTGGTGCTGCCGGGGTAGGTGAAGGTGACCTTCTCGAAGCGGATCTCGTCCACCTGCTCGGGCAGGTCTACTCCAGTGGCGGGGATGGCCCGCTCGGCGGCCTCCCGGCACAGCTTCTCGAAGTCGGCGACGAACAGGGCTTCCTGGTGCAGCTCGGTGACCTGCAGAACGAGCTGGTCGAGACTGCCCGAGCCGGTGCGGATGGCCAGCACCGCGGTGCCGGCCACCGCCAGGTCCATCCTCCCGGTCCACAGCAGCACGCCCAGCACCCCGTAGGTGATGACCGTGGCCAGCCCGGTGGCGCCGTCGGCGATCAGCCCCTTGCGCGCAGCCTCGCTCGCCATACGGGTCTGTTCCCGCTCACTGGTCTGCGCCATGCCGCGAAAGTGGGTGAGCAGGAACGGGCCGACGTCGTGGACGCGGACCTCGGCGGCGGCCTGCTGGTCGATCAGCAGCCGGCCCAGCAGCTGCCCGGCACGGGCATGCTGAACGAACTGGTGAAAGGAGATGTAGCGCATCTTGGCGATCGTCAGCGAACTCCACGCGCTCGGCAGCGTCATCGCGATCAGCAACGGCAAAAGCGCGGGGTGCAGGACGGTCAGTACGCCGGCCGCGGCGACCAACGAGATCAGTGAATTGAGAACCGAGGTGCAGTACTTGACCATCCGTCGGGCGGAATCCGCCCCGTAGCCGGCGGAGTCCAGCAGCCGGTGGAACTCGTCGTCCTCGATCGCCGACAGCTCCACCCGGGCGACGAGCGACAGGTACCGCTCCGTCGCCACCCGCTGCACCTTCGGCTCCAGTGCCCCGGTGGCCGACGTCGACGCCGACCGCAGGAGGGAGCCCAGCAGCGCGGTGACGGTGACGGCCATGAGCGCGGGCGTCGCCCGCTCCAGCCGCTCGACCGTCGAACCGCCTACCAGCAGATGCCCCAGGACCGAGTTGACCGCGACCAGCCCGACCGCCTGCGCGATACCCCGGCCCAGCTCCGCGAGCCACACGACGCGCAGGGCCCGCGCGTCGGCCTGGTGTGCCAGCCGGACCGCGACACCCACCAGCTTCGGCAGCGTGCGGGCCATCGCCCACAGGTCCAGGGCCAGCCATGCCCCCTGGTGCCGGCTCCACCCGATGTCGTACGCCAGCTCGCCGCCGAACAGCAGCCGCTCGGACTGCGAAACCTCCTGCCCGGACTCCGCCTTCGCAGCGTTTTCCCCACTCATGCCCCCCACCTCGTATCCGGGTGTGAGGAACGGCCGGCACGGGCCACGGGGGCGTCAACACGGCGCCCGTACAGCATCCGGGGCGAGGCGGCGAGGCACTGCTGCTCGAACACGGCAGGGCCGTTCACACGAGCGGGCACAGGATTCATGGCGTCCTCCAGGTGAGGGCGTGAGGGGGGGCCGGGCGTACTGGTGCTCTAAGAACGGCCCTGATGGGGACCCGTAACGGGTAAATCAGAGGCAGATCATGAACGCATGTTCCAGTGACCGGTGAAGGCCAAGGGGCCACTGCGATGCGGGCTCTGCCGGACGTTCGACAGCCGGTATCACTCCTTGGAGGTATTGCGGTCTTCGTATGCCGAGCCGGCGCTGTGGCGGAACCGGGCAGTGAAGCGTTCCCTCGTGACTGGACGACTGGAGACGGGGACATGAGGTTCCAGAGGAAGCAGTGCCAGGTGAGTAGTCAGTGCTCCCAGTGGTGTTCGGAGGAGTTCAAGCGGGACGCGATCGCATTGGCCCGGTACTCAGAGAAGACGATCACGGAGGTCGCGCGGGATCCAGGGGGAGTCCCGAGAGCCTGCGGGGCCGGGGCAAGCGTGACCGTACCGACCGCGATGGGGCAACGTCGGGCGAGCTGACCAGCGCGGAGCACGAGGGGCTGAAGCCGCTGCCCGGGGGAGCGCCCAGCAGGAGAAGGCGATCGGGATCCTGAAAAAGCGGCAGCCTTCTTCGCGGGGGACGGCGATCGGTGAGCGAGGTATACCGGTTCATCTCAAACAGTGGTGAGGCGTCGCCACCCGCCACGACCAAACCACTGAGTCCTACGAAGCAGCTGTCACCCCGCTGTATTCTTCCTGCGGGCGTGATCCTCCTGTGTTTCTCCTCGGCGCCGCCGAGGAGGAGACCGGGATCAACGCGTAGGGAAACCCAGACGGTTCGGGACATCGCCCATTGTGCAGAGCACCGCGACCTGTTCCTCCAAACGGCTCAGGGCGTCCATGAGGGAAAGTCGGCCGACCCGCTCAAGGTGGAGGGTGTGGACGCCGGCGCCGAACTCTCCCCGGGGCTGTTCAAGGTCGACATCCACCATGGCTTCAGCGGTGCACCCGGTCGAGGTGATGGTCACACCTGCGGAGAACCGTAGCTCGCTGACCTCCGTATCACCTTCCGCGAAGAAGCCGAAGCGGTGGTGGAGCCGCAGCTCAGGTCCCGCAGCGTGCTTTTCGATCCAGACGGCCGGTACCAGCCCGGACTCAGCTCCGAAGGCGTAGGTGATGTAGAGCTGAGCTGTGAAATCGTCCAGCTGCTTGTGCAGCCGGTGCATCGTGGTCAGCAGGAGAGCCGCGCTTTTGGCATCGTCCACGTCGGTAACGTTCAACATCGGTGAATCATCGCCCAGGCGCAACAGCGCCGGCACGTGAGTTTCGCTCACCAGGCCGCAATTCCCTCACCAACCCGGCGGTCGCAAACCTTTTGACAGCACCGCCTAAGGGTTGTCCCGTAAATGATCTTCGAGTCGTCTTGGGTAGGGCTGGTCGCTGTGCGGTCCGTTGGCCTACCCGGCGAGAGCGAGGTTGTGCAGGCGGGCGATGCCGAGCATGGCGTGGTGGACTCCGTCGCCTTTGAGGCGGCAGTCGCGGAGGATCTTCCAGGTCTTCATGCGGGCGAAGACGTGCTCGACGCGGGCGCGGACCTGCTTGTGGGACTTGTTGTGCGCCTGCTTCCACTCCGGTAGTTCTTCGCCTTTGCGCCGGCGGTGTGGCATGACGAGTCCGGTGCCGGGGTAGCCACCGTCGGCGATCGTGAGGGTCTTGCCGACGGCCGCCTTGGCGCCGGATTCCTCCCAGGCTTTGCAGTCGTTGCGGTTTCCGGCAAGCGGTCTTCCCACCGCGACGACCAGGCGGGTGTCGGCGTCGATGACGACCTGATGGTTGGTGGAGTACCGGTAGTTCTTCGACTGCGCGGCGATGGCGTGGTCCCGGGTCGGGACCAGAGTGCCGTCCACGATCAGCACGGTGTCCTTGGCGAACCGCTTGCGGGGCTGGAGCGCGAGCATCGGCCCGAGGTGGTCGATGATGCGGTCGGCCGCCGACTTGGAGACCCCGAACAGCGGGGCGAGCTGGCGCATGGTCAGGTTGGTGCGCCAGTACGCCGCGACCAGCAGGGCCCGGTCCTCCAGCGGAAGGCTCCACGGCCGGCCCTTGCGGACCGCATCCGCACCCTCGCGTCGCAGCACGGTCACCAGCTTCCCGAAACAGCGCGGGCTCAGCCCGGTGAACGGGGCTATCCAAGACGGCTCCGACGCCGTGATCACACCAGCCACACCAAGATCATCTCACCCGTGACCAGCAGTTACGGGACAGGCCTTAGCGCAGTGCACTTGCTTCACCCGGTTACGTGGTAGCCGGACCCCTTGCGTCGGCCGTCACCGTTGTCGAGTGTCACACTGCCGCATTCTCCGTCGGCCACCCGACCGTGAGCGAGAACCGGACGTCCCGTTCGCCGGGGTGGAGTCCGGGGCGCGGTCGTTCCGGACTGTCGGCGGAAAGAACGAAGGGGAAGCCTGTCCGGTCAGGCTTGGGGTTCTTGGCTGTTGGCTTCACAGGAGCAGGAGACTGCGCCGGGTCTACATCGAACGCAGGAATGGGTGCGAGGCCCCCGCAGGGTGCCGGATGAGACATTTCCCCTTCTTCGGGAAAGGACTTGCTGGAGAGGGCTTTGGTCCGGCTCCGGTGACCGCAATGGCTTGGTCGGTCTTCGTCTGCAGCGCGAGGTCGAGACTGGCGGGCGCACAGTTGACGGGTCCTGGTGTGTACGCGTTCAGTCCTGGTGGACCGGCGGTTCTGTCCCGTATTCATCCCCACAATCCTTGGACCGCCCAGAAGGCAACGGCCCCGAGCAGCGGCAGGATTACGAGCGTGGCCCAATGCGCGCGGTCCCGTAAAGGTGATAATTCCGGCCGCGCCCGCTGTGCCAGGGAGTCTGTCTCGGAGGGCGGCCGTTGCGCCGCATCACGGTCATGCTGGGGCGTTGACGTGTGTGAGTCCTCAGGCACGTGAGCCTCCCTGGCCACTGTTTTCTACATCGCATCGTCTCAAGCCCAGCACACTCGCCCCCTACGCGTCCGGTACCTCCCCGGTCGGCACTTACGCTGGCCAAGTGATCATTTCGGGCCGGGGCCCGGACTTCGCGCACGGCATGTCGGTCAGCCGGGCAGAAGCCGCAGACGGTGCGATCATCCCCGTGCGGTTCACCTCCCACGCAGTCCGTCCCGCCTGCGCTACCGGGGAGGGCGAGAAGACGGCGCGGGCCTGTACCACGGGTGAGGGGGAGGGTCGGATCGTCCGCGAACAGCACACCTGCCCGGATGCGCGAACTCGGCCCCCGGTAAGCACGGTGGCGCGCCCGGGGATCTGTACGTGACTGTGCGCGTCGGTGACTTGTCCGCCGTGCTTCCAGGTCCACCAACGGGCCGCTGGCGGCGCAGCACACCACGGCATCGGGATCCAGTATCTCGTCGAAGAGCGCGTCCAAAGAAGACGGGTCCTCCATGTCCACCTTCACCGGCCCTCTGCGGGATCCTTTGGCCACCTGATGGGAAGCCTCTAGCGCACTGGCGACAGCACTGCCGATCCTTCCTGTCGCTCCGGTCACGAGTACCTTCATGTCGCCGATCATGGCAGGGCCGTCAACACGCGAGCGACGTCTTTCTCCGCTCTGCCACGGACTCGGGAAGCGGCCATGGAGGGTTGCTGACACGGCATCACCTTGCGGAGCAGCTCGAATCCGGCTCGCCCGCAGAGCTGCCTCTTGATCTTCTCGATGCGGTTCGCGACACCCTCGATGCTGCCGGAACTCCGGTCGGCGGCGCCGATGTCACCACCTCCACCCGCCCGAGCGACATGGCCCCTCGGGGCCCATCCGGTGGCGCTACGGACAGTACGGACACTACGACCGGGAGACCCTCCAGACCCGCCCTGGGCAACCCCGACAGTGTGATGCCCGGGACACCGACCGTGCCCTTCGCCGCGGCGGCGAAGGCATCCCCGGCAGTGCAAGGAGCACTCTCGCGGCAATCCACTAAACCGGTCACTTAACTGTCGTATCGGGATAGACAACGTTGTCGTCATCCGGCACAGTCGGCACCACGGCCGCACAGGCCACGGGAACGGGCACGCCGGGAGGCCGACGAACGGATCGTCGGTGCGTGGTTCGCGTTCCGGCCCCGAGCCTGCGGCGAGAACCTCCCCTTCATTGTGAGAGCCGGCCACGTCCAAGGAGACAGCCATGCACAACTCTGCCGTGAACCGCCGTTCGTTCGTCCTCCTCGGCGCCACGACCGCCATGGCGGCGGCGGGCGCCGGGATGCACATGGCCTCGGCGGCGACCCCCACCGTGGCGCCGGCCGGTGCGCCGATGCCCGTCCGGATCGTCGACGACAAGGCGACGAGTGCCACGCGCGCGCTGTTCGCGTACCTGATGCGGCAGCAGGGCAAAGGCACCCTCTTCGGCCACCAGCACGCCCTGTCCTACGGCTTCACCTTCACCACGCAGGACGGCAAGGCGTCCGACACCAAGGCGGCGGTGGGCGACCACCCCGCGCTGTTCGGCTGGGACACCCTGATCCTCGACGGTGACGAGCGTCCCGGCAGCAAGGACGCGACCGAGGCCGGGAACATCGCCGCGCTCAGCCGGTGCATCCGGCAGGCGGACGCCTGCGGGGGGATCAACACGCTCAGTGCGCACATGCCGAACTTCGTCACCGGCAAGGACTTCTACGACACATCGGGCCGTGTCGTCAGCCAGATCCTCCCCGGAGGCACGAAGCACGCGCGGTTCAACGCCTTCCTCGACCGCATCGCGAAGGCGGTCAAGGGCGCACGGCGGCCGGACGGCACCCTGATCCCGGTCATCTTCCGGCCCTTCCACGAGAACAACGGCGGCTGGTTCTGGTGGGGCGCCGGCCACACCACCCCGGCGGAGTACATCGAAATATTCCGCTACACGGTCGAGTACCTGCGGGACACCAAGGGCGTCCGTAACCTGCTCTACTCGTACTCGCCCAACTCCGGCTTCGGCGGTGACCCGACGGGCTACCTCAAGACCTATCCGGGCGACGGTTACGTCGACGTCCTGGGCTACGACGCCTACGACAACTCCGCCGGGTCGGACGCCTGGCTGGAGAGCCTGGTGAAGGACCTGGCGATGGTGGTCCGCCTGGCCGAGGAGAAGGGCAAGGTCCCGGCCTACACCGAGTTCGGCGAGAGCGGGGAAGAGGGCCGGAACCCGCAGTGGTTCACCAAGCTGCTGGGCGCCATCAAGGCGGACCCGCTGGCCCGCCGGGTGACCTACATGCAGACCTGGGCGAACTTCGGGGGCAGCACCCGGTCCTACGTGCCGACCCCGGGCCACGCCTTGCACGCGGACTTCGTCCAGTACGCCCAGGACCCCTACACCGTGTTCGCCGGTGACCTGCGAGGCGTGTACGCCGCGCGCACCACCGCCATCCGGAACGCCCCCTTCATGCACCTCGTGACCCCCACGGACCGGAAGCGCCTGACGAGCCCCGAGAGCACCGTCCGGGTGCGGGTCACGCACGCGACGGCGAGCCGGGTCACCTACTCGGTGAACGGCGGCCGCGCCCGACGGCTCCGACTCGACGCCGACGGCTTCTACTCCGCTGACTGGTCGATCGACCCGGCCTGGCTGGACAACCGGTCGGTGACCCTCTCGGTGGACGCCCGGGTGAACGGCAGGACCCTCACCGACTCGGCCCTGGTCCTCCTCGGCGAGGTCGCCCCCCTGCCCACCGGATGGATCGACGACTTCGAGGGGTACGCCGGGGACGACGCCACCCTCAGCGAGGCCTACAGCCACATCAACACCAACACCACGACCCTGTCGGCCGGCCACAAGGCCTCGGGCTCGTACGGCCTGGCCTACTCGTACGACTTCAGCAGCGCCGGGTACACCGGCATCGGCAAGTCGGTCGACGCGGACTGGACCGCTTTCTCGTCGCTGGTGCTGTGGCTGCAGGGCGACGGTTCGGCGAACGGCGCGACGCTCCAGATCGTGTCCGGGGGCGCCTACTTCGAGTACGGGATTCCGCTGTCCGACACCGACGGACGCGAGATCCGGGCGCCGTTCAGCGAGTTCAGGCCCGCCCCCTGGGACACCGCGCACGCCGGGGAGGTGCTGGATGCGGCCCACCTCGCCAGGGTGACGACGTTCAACATGTACCTCGGCCACGGCGGCGGCGCCCCGGCCAAGGGTGTCGTGTACGTGGACAACATCAGGGCCGAATGACCGCCGCCGTCCGCGTCGGCTCCGCCGTCGGGGGCCGTCGCGGACGAGGTGCCCGGCACGGTGGGCGCCGGCCGAGCAGACGGAGGCGTGCACAGGGCGCAGTCCTGATACTGAACCGGGTGCTCCCGACGTTCGGAGGCTGTCCCGTATGGGCGCGATTCCTCCCGTGAGTGCCAGGTCGTGGGGCGGTGATGCCGAGCATGGCACTGGGGACGCCCGTTGTCCTTGCGCCGGCGGTTCCGCAGAATGTGCAGATCGAGAAGGGGCCACAGGACGGTTCCGTCAGATGAGCGGGGAGCGCATGAGCGTCATTGTTTCCGTGCTGGTTGTGTCCACAGCTGTGATCGGGGCGTGCTGGGTTGCACTGTGGCGCAGGGGCGGCACGGGAGAGCGCGGGGCAGTGGAGCGCGGCGCTGCCGGACAGGATTTCGCACGAGGGCTGGGCGCGGTGAGCAATTCGGGTCAGAACGCCGCGCCTTTCGGGTTCTGAGTCCCAGCACCCTGTTCCACCGCCCGATGGCCTTCGAAGACGGGTCCTGGCAGGTGCGACAGGTGTGGTGGTTCTGCCGGTTCAGGTGAAGCCCCGGCGGCAGCCGGACCGCCGGGGCTGCTGCCGGGGCAACCGTGGCAGCAGGTCGCTTCCGCGGATGACGCGGGGGCAGTGCTGAGGGCAGTTGCGGGCATGACGGGGCGGACGATGGCGGAGTGCATGCCGTTGGCGAAGCTCTCTGGGCCCCGGTGGTTCTCGTTCTCGCCGGGGAACAGCGCAGCCGCTCCGGCGAACAAGTGGGAACGGCGGCGTGCACGTGTTCCGCCGGGGTGGGCGTGTGTGTTCGCGTCCGGGTCTCATCTTCTTCCGGATGTTCTGGGCTGGTGGCAAGGAGAGTGACGTGACCTGCGGCCGGGACGGTCGCAGAGGGCCGGTGACCGGATGGCGACGGCCCGGTGCCGCACCGGCGGAGGTGTGCTCCTGGCCGGTGCGGCAGCCGTTCCTGCCGTCCGTTCGGGTCAGCAGGTGGAGTTGGCCCGGGTGAGCAGTCCCCTGCGGCAGGAAAGTCGCGAGTAGTCGCCGCCGGAGCGCGGGTCCCGGTTGGTGACGTCCAGTGCTTTGCCGCTGTTGCGGTTGACCAGCACGTACCAGGCGCTGGTGTCGGCCGAGGCCGTCGACGCCGACGTCGTGGTGAGGGCGAGGCGCAGGTCGGCGAGCAGCGCCGTCACCGTGATCCCGACCGTGCTTCGTCGCCGGCGCCACAGCACGCCTTCGCTTTTCTTCCTGCCTGTAGCCGTGTGTCCTCTCCTGGATTAGTGGTTCTGCCGCCTCGCGGCACGAGGCGGGTGCGGGGACGAGAAGGTGGTCAGGGAGCGGTTACCTTGAACTGCGTGACCCGGATGGAGCCGCCGAGAGCCCCGGTGGTGAAGTTGAAGAGGGCGTAGCGGTAGCCCATGAAGAACTGCCAGGCGTTGTTCAGGGTGAACGCGGGCCCGAACATGATGAAGTTGGTGCCGTCGGTGCTGTAGGAGAACCTGGCGGTACGGTTGGCGCCGGGGGTGATGTCGGCGTTCACGCGAAGCCAGATCCGGCTGCCCGAGACACCGGCGCTCGCCCGCACGGTGCCGGTGCCGGTGGTTTTCCAGTGGGTGTCCATGGTCAGACCGTCGACCATGACCACGCGGGTGCCGCTGCTGTCGCGCATGAGACCGATGCAGGCGGAGGAGTCACGCAGCAGGGCCAGGCCCGCCCGGTCCCCGTCCCGCATTCCCGCGCACTCCAGCAGTGCCGTCGCAGTGGACGTGGGCCCCGGAATGCGGTGGGTGAGGGTGTTGCGGGCCCAGTACAGGTCATTGGTGACGGTCGCGGTGCTCAGCGTAAGACCGTTGCCCACCGACCACTTGCTGTTGTCAGGGTTGTGGTTCCACTCCCATTTCGGGGCCAGGGACGGCCGGGTGAAGTAGTCGACCCCCGTCATGGGCTCGACCGCGCGGGGCGGAGTGGGGACGGCGGGGGCCGGATACGAGCCGCCCCACGCGTTGTTGACGAGCTGGACGACGGGCCAGCCGTCGGAGGTCCAGGTGACCGGGGCCAGGACGGGGATGCGGCCGCCGGGGTAGGCGTCGACGAACGCCATGTAGTACCACGCCCCGTATGAGGTCTGGACGATTCCGCCCTGGTGGGGTACCCCTCCGCCGCTGACCGGGCCGGGCAGGTCGAGCAGCACCTGCCGGAGCTTGTAGGGCCCGAAGGGTCCGCTCGTCGACTTCAGGATGTACTGGCCGTTGGCGGGGCGGGTCAGGAAGATGTAGTAACTGCCGTTGATCTTGTAGAAACGGGAACCCTCCAGGGTCCCGATGCTGGACGGTGTGCTGAACACCTGCTGGGTACGGACCTGGGTGCGGCCGTCCGCGGAGAGCTGCGCCACGTGGATGGTGGTGTTGCCGTACGCCACGTACAGGGTGTCGTCGGTGTCGACGAGCATGCCCGCGTCGTAGTAGGCGGTGCCGATCGTGGTCAGCCGACTCCAAGGCCCTTCGACGGACGGGGCCGTGTACAGGTAGGTCTTGGCGAAATCGATCTGGCCTACCCAGTAGAACGTCCTGTTGGACGGGCGGTACGCCAGTGACGATGCCCAGACGCCCCGGACGTATCCGCGGGCGCCGTTGAGGTCGTACTTGGAGCCGAAGTCCAGCACCGGTACCGAGTGGCCGGCTAACTCCCAGTTCACCAGGTCGTACGAGCGCAGGATCGGCGCGCCGGGCGAGTAGTGCATGCTCGAGGCCGAGCAGTAGTACGTGTCGCCCACGCGGATGATGTCAAGGTCCGCGAAGTCCTGCCAGAGGACGGGGTTGGTGTAGGTGGCGACCAGGGCCGAGGAAGGCGCCGCAAGCCGCGCGGCGGACGCCTGCCCGGCCGTCGCGGCGGGCAGCACGCCTCCCGCCAGCAGGCCGGTGCCCGTCGCGAGGACGGCACGGCGATCCACAGAATGACGAGTCCATGACATATGCAGTGCTCCTTGTGGCGTCGGGGGCCGGAGGGGAGGGATGAGTCTTGACGACCCATGTGTTCGTTATTTCGAACACGCTTCGGTTGCTCGGCCACTAAGGATCGTGGGCAGCACCTGGGGTGCGTCAACCCCCTTGCGTCATTCGGTCGGTATATCGAAATTGTTTCGCCCGTCGGGGATGCCGGTACGCCGCCCACTCGGCCGCGCCCTCTCTCGGGTATTGAATCTTCCTTGCAGGTCAAGCGCATGCTGGCCGTACGCGACAGCCTCAGTCCGTAGCGAGTGGCGCACTGAGCCTGTCGCAGAATTTCCGCTTCGGCCTTTACTGGTGGAGCTGGCTGCTGTGATATCACAGCGAAACATTCGATCAATCCGGCGATTATTTCAGCCTGCTGTGAAGCGCATCCGACAAGTCCGATGTCCGCGGTGCTGCTGGAGTCGTATGCGAAACACCAGCCCGAAGCGCCTGGTGAAACTACCGGGCATTGCTCCAGGGAAGTCGCGATGAGACTGTTCTGACTGGCCGCGTTCGGTGTGGTGACGGCCGTCGTCATGGCGGTGCTCACGCCGACGGCAGGCGCAGGTTTCCTGCTCCGGGCCGGGCCCGGAGCTCCACAGTTCAGGCAGCGTACGCCGCGGTGAACCGTTCGACGGTGTCCCAGAGCTCGCCTTCGCGCCGAGGGTCGTAGGACTCCTCGGACGACCGGGCCGCACGGGCGCGGTCCACGTAGGACCCGGTCGGCGCCTCGGTCGTACCGAGGACGACATCGGCGAGGTAGCGCCCGGCGGCATTGCGGCTGGTCGCGAACGGGGTGAGGGTCATGACCGGCAGAATGCGGCGCATCATGAACCGGGAGAGGGGTCCTGCGTTGCGGGCGAGGCCGGTGCCGGGGACGAACCCCGGGTTGTAGGCGACGGCGTCGATCCCGGCCGGCAGCCGGCGTGCGTACTCGTGAACCAGATAGATCGCGGCCAGTTTGCTCGTGGAGTACGCGGTACGCCCGCCGACCGCAGTGTCCGGCTCGGCAAAGGCGCCCGGACGGGCGAGGACGTCCGGGGACTTCCATGCTGGACCGGGCACCATGCCCATGTTGTGCTTGAAGTCGCCGAAATGGGTGTCGCTGGCGGTGATCACGATCCGGGCGGGAGCCGCGAATCGGTCCTGGAGCAGGCGGACGAACAGGTGGTTGGCGAGCACGTTGATCGCGAAGGTGGACTCGAACCCGTCAGGCCCCTTGGTCAGCGCGTTCGTGTACTGGATGCCCGCGTTGCCCACGAAGCCGCGCAGCGTCGGCAGGTCACCGCACTCCAGCCGGTCGCGGATCTCGGCGGCGGCCGAGCGGACGCTGTCCAGCGAGCCGAGGTCCGCCGAGACGTGCGAGACCGTGTGCCCGTCCGCACTCAGGTCCACGGCCAGACGTGCCCCGGAGGATCCGCGGGCGACGACGAGGAGGTGCACGTCGGGCGACTGGCGCAGGATGTGCTCCGCGGCGACGCGGCCGATCCCGCGACTCGCGCCGGTCATCACAACGGTGTGCCGCATGGAGGGCTCCTTGACTGGTCAGCCGGTGTGCGCCCGATCGGACGCATTACCAACGTTCGCCGCTTGCGCCACCGTCAACCAGTGCCGTCCCCGTCACCAGGACCGGCAGTACCCAGGCTCGCCGGGCGCCGGGCGGTGAGAATGGAGCCATGACCGCCTCCCGTTCCACCTTCGGTGCACTCCTGCGCGCCTGGCGCGACCGCCTCTCCCCGGCCGACGCCGGCCTCACCGCGACGGCCGGCCGCCGCGCCCCGGGCCTGCGCCGCGAGGAGCTCGCGCAGCTGGCCGGGCTCTCGGTCGACTACGTCCTGCGCCTGGAGCAGTCACGCGCGAAGAACCCCTCGGCCCAGGTCGTCGGCGCCCTTGCCCGGGCCCTTCAGCTCTCCCGGACCGAGCGCGACCAGCTGTACCGCAGCGCCGGGCTCCTTCCACCGCAGGACGGCACAATCAGCACCCATGTGCCCCCGGGCATCCAGCGGCTCACCGCGCGCCTGGGCGACGTCCCGATCGGGGTGTTCACCGCCGACTGGACCCTGGTGTGGTGGAACACCATGTGGAGCGCCCTGCACGGCGACCCCGCCGTCCTCGCGAAAGCCGAACGGAACCTCGCGCGCGCCCTTTTCGGCAACGGTCCCGCTCATGTCTCAATGCTTCCCGTTCGGTCCGAGCGCGGACAGGACGCCTTCGAGGCGTCAATCGTCGCCGACCTCAAGGACGCCGCCTCCCGCTACCCCGCCGACGCCCAGCTCGGTCGTCTCGTGCACGGTCTCCGGGAACAATCCGATGCCTTCGCCCGTCACTGGGCCACGCGGACAGCCGCCGCCCAGCACACCACCGACCGCAAGACGATTGGGCATCCCGAGATCGGTGACATACTGCTCGACTGCGACGTCCTGATCGTTCCGGGCGCGGACCTGCGCATGGTCACCTACACGGCAGCGGCCGGAAGCAGCGATGCGGGAAAGCTCGACCTCCTGCGCGTCACAGGCGGCCGCTCAGCGCACCCTGATGCGTATTGAGGATGCCGGCCACGAGATGCGCACCGGAGCGGGCCGGGCTGGATCAGGCTGCCGGAGAAGTCGCCAGCAGGTCCGCAGGGATACCGCCCTTGTCGGGGGCGTAGAAGTTCTTGATCTCGGCTTCCCAGACGTCCACCCGGACCCGCGGCGCGGGCGATCGAGACCCATCGCCACGATGCCCTGGCACGGGACGTCCACGCGGAGCACTTCGTGCACGCCGCACCGGCGTCCGCCGGCTGGCCGGTCCGCATGCAACAGGTCCCGGACGGGGACGCGAACCCGCTGTGGGGACGATTCGCGCGCTACTTCGGTCTGCGGACGAGGGTCCTCGACGACTTTCTCCTCCGGTCGGTGCACACGGGAAGCGCCCGCCAAGTGGTGCTGCTCGGGGCAGGGCTGGATTCGCGAGCGTTCCGGCTCGACTGGCCTCCCGGCTGCGTGATCTTCGAGATCGACAGGGAAGGAGTGCTGGCGTTCAAGCACACGGTACTCAACAGGCTGTCGGCGACCCCCAAGGCAGCGCGCGTACCCCTTCCGGTCGATCTGCGCGCCGACTGGGCCGGAGTGCTCGCCGACGCCGGCTTCGACACGGCCGCACCGAGCGTCTGGCTGGCCGAGGGATTGCTGTTCTACCTGCCGCCTGCCGTCGAGACGTACCTCATCGACACGGTGGACCGGCTGAGCGCGGAAGGGAGCGCTCTGGCCTTCGAGGTCAAGCTCGAAAAGGACTTGCTGGAGTACCGCGACAGCCCGCTCTACACCTCGACGAAACACCAGCTCGGCATCGACCTGCTCAACCTGTTCGACAGGGAGCCGCGGCCCGACTCCGCGGGTGATCTCGCGAGCCTGGGCTGGTCCACATCGGTCCGCACCCCCTTCGACTTCACCCGCCATCACGGACGCGGCCCGCTGCCCGAGCAGAACGACGCTCTGGCGGGCAACCGGTGGGTCTTCGCAGACAAGCCCCGACGGTAACGCTGCAGCCAAAGACCCTGTCCCATGTGGTGAGTCCGAGGAGCGGTTTGCAGCAGCGGATGGCTGCGGCGAGGCCGAATGCGTGGTGAGCGCCGCGTCGACGAAGGCCCGCACGAGCGCGGCCACCCGGATGCCGTGACGTTCCTCGGCCGGACCGGTCGAGCGAGGGCGGGACGAGTCCTGATATCGGGTGCACGCGGAGGACCCCACGGTGCAGGATGCTGTGGTGACCTCCTCTCCCGCCATACGTCCGTACCGCTCCGAGGACCGAGAAGCCCTCGATGACATCTGCATCCGCACTGCGCACAACGGGCAGGACAGCCGACCGGTCTACACGGACCCCGGAATCTTTCCGGTGATCTTCGCGGCTCCGTACGTCCATCTGGAGCCGGAGCTGGCCTTCGTGCTGGATGACGGGCGGGGGCAGGCGGTCGGATACGTCCTCGGCACCGCGGACACTCCCCGCTTCGCCGAGGACTTCCGGACGCAGTGGCTGCCCCTGGTCGCGGATCGCCGTCCGGAGCCCCCCGGGGCGCCGAGCACGCCGGACGAGGCGATCGTCCAACTGCTGCATCACCCCGAGCGGATGGTAGTCGGCGAGGTCGCCGCGTATCCGGCTCACCTGCACATCGATCTGCTTCCCGAGTGGCAGGGACGCGGCCACGGCCGTGAGCTGATGCGGGCGTTGTTGCAAGCTCTCCAGGACCGCGGTGTGCCGGCTGTCCATCTGTCCATGGTGACGGCCAACACTCCGGCCAGGGCCTTCTACGACCGCCTGGGTTTCCATGAGATCGAGGTGCCGGACGCGGGACCCGTCACCTATCTCGGGCGCACGACGCGGGAGCTCGACAGGCTGTGACGGGCCTGCGTCACTCATCCGGCAAGGTCCAGTCTTCCGCTGTGAGCCGGAGGCGTGCTGAGGGATGCCGAAGTATCACCCGGGGAGAGACAACTTCAAGTGTCCGGAGAACCGCCGCACTCCAGATCGAACCGGTGAACACCGGGCATGGGCTCCAGCTCGCGGGCGTACGGCTGCCTGCGGCATCACCCGTGCCGCTCGGTCTGCTCCGGGTGTGCGCGGACCACGTCCAGGCGGAACCGGCGCGGCAGGGCCCGCTGATCGGGGCAGTCGCGGCACTCCAGGAGGTGCAGGGCGCCGCGCGGTGTTCTCAGCGACCGCGGTTGCGGCCCCGCCGCTCCTGGGCGTTGCCCAGCGGGTTCATCAGCCGGTGGCAGACGTTGCGCTGTGCCGGAGCCGGACGGCGAGGAGTTCGGGATCCTGTGCGACGCGCGGTGGTCGGGCGCGAGCTGAGCGGGTCCGGGCTCGGATCGCTCAGCTGTAGTGGGCGATCTTCTCGTCCAGGACCTCCATGGCCCGGCACAGTGCCGCCGCCCGCTGCTCCAGAGCGGCACGACGCTCGCGGAGGAAGGCGACCCGGTCCTGCGGAGGGCGCTCGGCGCGCAGGAGGGCGACGAACTCCCGCAGGTCCGCGATGCCGAGACCGGCCTCGCGGAAGCACGTGACCAGGCCGATCCAGAAGACATCGCCCTCGGTGTACTCCCTGCGCCCGCCGGTGGAACGCTGGATCGGGCCGATGAGCCCTTCGCGCTCGTAGTAGCGCAGCGTGTCGATGGAGACGCCGGTGCGGTCGGCGGCCGCGGCCGGGGTGAGGGTGGTCATGGGGGCTCCTTGTGCGACCGCGCTATCGTGCTTCGGTGAAGCGCGCCAGGTGCTCGTCACTGAGCCGCACACGGAGTGCGGCGAGTGCCTGCTCGATCTGCTCCACCCGGCTCGCGCCGACGATGGGATCGATCCCCTGCCGCATCAGCCATGCGAGAACGACCTGGTTCCTCGTGGCCGAGAGTTCGTCGGCGACGTCGTCCAGGACCGCGAGCACCCGGGGCGTTCCAGGGTGATCATAGGTTCGCGGAAGCGGCTTGTCCGCGCGCTCGTAGGAACCCCACATCAGTGAGCTGTACGACCACACGGCAAGTCCTTCCGACCGTGCGAGGTCCAGGTCCTCGGCGTTGAGCATGCGGTGGCCGGCCTCCGCGAGGGGAGTGAGCGGGCGCGGCTGGACGAGTGAGTGGCGCAGTTGCAGGGCCGTCCACGGTTCCACGCGCTGCTCCCGCGCGAGCGACCGGGCACGCTCTACGCGCCAGGCGGCATGGTTCGCAGCCCCGACCCGCAGGGCCACTCCCTTCGCGACCAGCTCGCCGAAGGCGCCGACCGTCTCCTCCAGTGGCACGGCACGGTCCTCGGCGTGGGCCCAGAGCAGATCGACGTGATCGACTCCCAGACGTCCCAGACTCTCCTCCACACCGGCGTGGACGGCACGCGCGGAGAGTCCTTCGGCGCTCTCCGGCCAGGAGTGCGGAACGAGCGGGTTCTGCCGGACCTTCGTCGCGATCCGCACCACGTCGCGCGCGCCCGGACGGGCCCGGAGCCACGCGCCGATGAGGCGCTCGCTGGCGCCGCCGACGCCACTGGGGTCGGCCCAGAAGGAGTAGCAGTTCGCGGTGTCCAGCCAGACACCGCCGCCGGCGACGAAGGAATCGAGGATCGCGAATGCCCGATCGGGGCCGACGCGGGTGCCGAAGTCCATCGTGCCGAGGACGACCTGGGGGTCAGTGGTGTTCATGCCGCCCATCCTCGGATCTGGAGCGCGCTCCAGGTCAAGAGCCGCTGTGGCGGACGGTCCGGGACTCGGTCTCCGGGGGCTCGGCGCCGAGCGCGACGGACGCGCGTGACGATGCCCCCCTCGGCGGTGATCCTGGTAAGCGGCCTGCGGAGCAGGTCGCACAGGGCCGCGGGACAAGGACGCCGTACAGCTCATGTGGCCGATGGAGCGCCGGAGCCGGGGACGACAACACTGCTTCTCGTGCTGCTGGTGACAACCGGCACGCCGAGCCGGTGACAACTGCCGTGCCTCGCCGCGCCGAAGGCGGAGGTCAGCAACGGCCATTGGTGACAGCCCTCCCGCTTTGGCACAGTACGACTGATTCCCCGTGGTCCCCGGCGGCCGGGCCGGTGGTAACCGGTATCTGGTGATCGGCCTCGGCGCGGTGCTCGATGCCGCTGCCGCGACCGGGCGGAAACGGCTCTGGTCGACCGTCGCGCGTGGAACACACCGTCATTCCTCCGGTTGCCGGGCGCCACCTGCCGTCGTTCTTCGGTCGTATGGCTGTGCCGGCCTTCAGGCGGAGCCGAGTTCAGCCCGTAGAGCGATCCTCGGTGGCACTCATGGCTGGAATTTTCATGAGTGAACGGGCCGACCGCCGGACCACCGAAGTCGAGGACCGCGTATGCAGCCGCTTCTGCGCGTCGAAGAACTCACTGCCGCCCGCTTCGGGCGACTGCGCGCCGTATGGCGGGTGGCCCACGAACCCGTTGCCGGAGTGTCTCGGCGGCTGCAACTCGTGGCCTACGCCATGCCGTTGGCCGTCCTGCCCTCGAGTATTTGGCGGCTTCCGGCCGCGTTCGGCGGCGGGATCGGGGTCGGCGAGCGGGCGTACATTCTCCTTCTGTCGGTAATGTCAGAGATTTTAGCGTTCGCCGCGATCGGCCTGATCGCCCGCTGGGGCGAGGTGTTCCCGGGCGGGGTCCCGTTCCTGCGCGGCCGCAGGGTCCCTACGAAGGCAGCGGTGATCCCGGCCGCCGCCGGGGCCTTCTGGCTGGGCGGACAGCCAGAAGGCGCAAATGTCCCTTGACTGGACCAGTTGTCCATCGGCACAGCACCGATGGCGGTGAGAGGAGACACAGGATGCGTCAGGTCGGAGTATCACTCCGGCGTCAAGCGCTCGCCAAGCGATTGTTGATCACCACTCACGTCTCTGGCGTGCTCGCCGTCACACTCTCAGCCGCGCTGCTGATCATGGGCATGATCGCTGGTGGACTGACTGTTCTCGCCATGACCGCCCTCTTCTGGGGCGGGGCAGTCGTGAGCGCACGAGCCAGGACAAAAGGCAGCTGTAGATCGCGGTAGGGGTGGCTCTTGTCGGCAGGCGCCGCCCCTGCCCGATGAGGGCGCCAGGTTTGCCCGCAGGGGACTCAGGCATACCCCCACTGCCGATTTCGCACGGCTCAAGCCGTGCTCATCCCGGTGCCATGGAGCGGACGTGGACGACACGGTCCCGGCCGGGCGGCCATCCCCTACACGCGCGGGGAGCAGCTTCAGTCACAACCGGTCAGCGAACCGCCGAGCCTGCTCCCCGCGCATGCGGGGGATCGTCCTGCCTCTTCTATGAGCGGAGCGGTTTGGCAGAGGCGAGTTCATCGGGCTTCTCGACGGGTGGCCGCATACGCAGCCGAAGTGGAGTGGGTCAGCTGGGGCCGGGCCGGGGCCGAGGCGCAATGGGCGGTCAGGCCCGCCCGGCAGTGCGTGCAGGTGCCGCAGTTGATGGACCAGGGCACTATGACCAGGTCGCCAGGGGCATGCCGGTCACGTGGTCACCGACGTCGGTGACCCGGGCCACGCATTCGTGGCCGAGGGCGAACGGAGGACCGATGAAGCCGTGCCCGGCGAGGATGGAGGAGTTCACGTCGCAGACCGTGGCGGCCACCAGCGCGAAGATCACTTCCCCGGCGGACTGCACCTTCGGGTCGGAGACCTTGCGCCCCCCGACCGTCCACCGCGCGATGTAGGCCACCTCACACATCGGCCAGCGCCACCAGGCCGGAGTACCGGACGACGGAGCCGCCCGCGCCCCGGGTGTCGTCCGGCTGCTCGTGCACCAGGGCCCCTACACGCAGTGCCTCGGCCGGGGCAGCCCGGCGGCCGCGAGCACGGTGGTGGTGGCGTCCTCGACCAGGCCGAGACGGCCCGCCGGGGAAGTCGGCGGGCCGTCGTGAGGCGGTGAGGGTGGTTCACCCCGGTGCTGCTGAGGTCAGGGCGTCGACGCGGCGCCGGTCCCGCTCAGGTGGAGGTCGGCGACCTGGCGGTTGTTCACGTTACGGCGGTCCTTGAGCTCGCCGGCGGCGATCGCGTTGCCCAGGGCGAGGCCCTCGCTGATGTAGTCGTCGACGGCCTTGCGGTTGGCCTCCTTCTTCAGCAGGCGTACCAGGTGGCCCATGAAGACCTCGCCGAGGACGGTGAGTTCGTAGCCCGCGGCCGTGTGCCGTACGAGACCCTCGTCGCAGAGGGCCCGGAGGGTTCGTACCTGCTCGTCGTCGAGCGCGCCGTTCGCGAGCATCCAGTCGTATCGGTGCTGCGGCAGCCCCTCGTGGCGGAGGGGGAAGACCCACAGGGCGGTGTCGGCCTGCGGGACGGTGGCGCACTTGGGCAGGTGCAGCGGGTGCTCCTTCCGCTCCGCGGCGGCCATCCACTGGCCCAGGGAGCTCACCTGCTCCAGTCGGACGCCGGGCATGCTGGAGATCGCACTGGCGCCGACGCCCAGCAGGAACGCTGCATGGTGGCTCTGTCCCAGGCACTCGTTGCCGCTGATCTTGTCGAGTGTGGCCGCGGGCACGGCGGACGGGTCGATGTACGTGTTGGTGCCGCGACGCACCCAGCCCTGGCGCAGCAGGGTGCCGTAGGTGTTGAGGCGCATGAGCGCGCGGTCGTGCGGGGACGCCTGCTGCGGCAGGGCGCCGGAGAGCAGCCCGCCGATCAGGGACGGCGAGGCGCCGGACGTCAGCAGGTAGGAACTGATCGCGTTGATCGAGGGGTGCTCGATGAGGGCTTGCAGATCGTCGAGGGCCATGGCGAGGGACTGGCCCGGCAGGCACGTGATGAGGTCGGCGTTGACGACGGGAATGCGCCCGTCGATCATGTCGAGCACCTTCGACAGGTGCGTGAGCGAGCGCGGCTGGCGCATGTGCGCACGGAGGTCCGGGTCGAGCGTCTGGATTCCGAACGACGCCTTCGTCACGTCGTGGAGGACCAGTTCCTCGATGAAGTCGGGCTGGGTGGTGCTCAGCGTCATCTCGACGGAGAACTCGGTGGTGTCGGTGCAGCCCGGCAGTGCCCTGACGCCTTCCAGGATTCTGCCGACATGGGACCCGAGGAGGTCCGGACTGCCTCCGCCGATGTGCACGGAGCCGATGGGGTGGCCGTTCACCTGGACGCGGTCCATGAGGTCCGTCAGCTGCCACATCACCAGCTTCGAATAGCGTTCCGCCATCTTGTAGCTGATGCTGTTCGCGCCGGTGAACGCACAGAAGGTGCAGTTCTGCGCGCATATCGGTACATGGATGTAGAGCTGCAGGGAAGCGTCGGGCAGAACGGGCGCCGCCGATACGGCGTCGAGGACGCCGTGGTTGGTCAGGGACGGATCGTCCGGCAGCATCCAGTAATCGATCGTGTTGCTCGCAAGTGCATCGAACCGGCTCCCCAAGAGCCCGGAATTTCCGATGGCAGACATCCTGACGTACCCCCCCGGTTACGTGGCGAAGGCCGGACGTCCCGCGGTACGACGGACGGCGGGGCGTTGACCACGGCTGACGCTAGGCAGGTCGAGCCGGGGTCACCAGTCCACCTGGCGCTTCTTTGCGCGGACCACTGGGAGGTGCCAGGGGCCAGGAGAGTGTTGTGGGGTGAGTGATTGTCTGTTGGTGTGTCGGGGGTAGTGGGCCGGCCCGTGTTCCGGGCGTGTTTTCCGGCCGTGGTGGGGCGGCCGGCGCCCCGGCTGCCTGGATCACGTCGTCTGCCTCGACGAACTCACCACGGACCTGACAACCGCCTGGATCGTCGAGCGCGTCGAGCGCTGGCCGGACCGCACCGACCCCTACCTGGTCGTCAGCAGACAGACCGCGGTCGAGGACCCGCACTCGCAGGTCGGCCGGGACGTCATCAGGATCCCGTTCCAGCGGGCGGGCACCAGGTCGGACGAGCTCCGGCAGGACCGGCCCTTCGGCGAGGCCCGGGAAACCGCTGACCCCGTCCGCCTCGTGCGTGCCTTCGGCGTCTGGAGCGCGACCGCGACGAGATACGTCGCCGCCTCCCACTCCGGCAAGAAGACCGACCCGCTCCAGGTCCGACAGTCCACGGTTTCCCGAATTCGGCCGGTGACGCGGCGCTGCGGGGACCGTGCCGCCGCGCTGCGCGACGTCAGCCCGTACTGCCTGGCGTTGAAGGCGGCCTGATCTGCCCAGGCGTTCCGGATCGGAACGTGAACCGCGCATCGGTCAATCGTTCCGACAACTCCCACAGGCGGCGGCCGGTCTCGGCGTCGGTCGCTGCGGGAGCAGCTGTACCCGTGTCGGTCCGCCGCGCAGTTCGGCCAGGCCGTCTGGCCGATGAACTGACCGCCCTCCACACCCGGGTCCGTGGCGGCGTACAGCTGTGACAGCGCACCTTGATCCGGGGACTGGGCGAGCGGGGTGAGAATGCGGCCGAACAGCAGCTTGACCATGCCGACTGGCGCGCTGGTCCGCAGGTTGGTGGCGGTATAGCCGGGATGGGCGAGCACGCTGCGTACCGGGCTGCCGGCTTGGGCCAGCCGCCGGTGCAGTTCCTGTCCGAAGACGGCGTTGGCGAGCTTCGACTGGTTGTAGAAGGCCATGGGGGAGTACGTGCGCTCGCCGGTGAGGTCGTCGAAGAAGAGGCGCCCCTGCCGGTGGTTGGGCGAACTCACCGTTACCACATGGGGTTCATTGCCGTCCTCCAGCAGACCGAGCAGCAATGCGGTGAGCGCGAAATGGCCGAGGTGGTTGCAGGCGAACCGCAACTCGTGACCCTGCGCGCTCAGCGTTCGAGGCGGTGCCATCACACCGGCGTTGTTGACGAGCACGTCCAGCCGTGACGGCCGGCGTGCAGCCGGTGGGCGAAGGCGCGGACCGAGTTGAGATCGGCCAGGTCGAGAGGGCGCACCTCAAGGCGGGCGTCCGGCTGCCCGGCGGTGATCTCGGCGACCGCCCGGTGACCCTTGCCCTCGTCGCGTACCACGAGGATGACGTGCCCGCCCCGGCGGGCGAGCGCACTGGTGGTCGCCGGACCGAGACCGCTGTCGGCTCCGGTGACAACGAACACCCGCTTGGTCTGGTCCGGAATCTGCGCGGCGGTCCAGCGCTGCTGCTGCGCCATGTGACACACGTTGCCTCTCATGGCATCAAGCGTCGAAGTGCTACTTAGTGCCATGGTCGGCATGGAGTTACCATGGCCGGTGAGCAGCCGCCCTGAAAGCAGCCTGGCCCAGCGCAAGCGTCAGCTCGTCTCGAACGAACTGACCGAAGCGGCACTGCGGTTGCTGGCCCTGAAGGGGTTCGACGCGGTGACCGTCGACGAGATCGTGAGCACCGCGGGCGTGTCCAAGCGGACCTTCTTCCGGTACTTCGCGTCCAAGGAGGACGTGGTCGTCCAGTTCCTGACCGAGATGGGCACCGGCATCCACGCGGAGCTGGCGGCACGCCCCGGCGAGGAACGGCCCTCCGTGGCGCTGAAGGCCGCCGTGTCTGTCCCCATCGCCGCCTGCGTCGACCACGCCGACAGAGCGCTGCGCGTTGTTCAATTGATTCTGCGTACGCCCGCACTGCACGCGCGTTTCCTTGAACGCCAGGCGCAGTGGCACGACGACCTGACGGCGGAGCTGGCACGCCGCCCGGGATCCGCCCCCGACACCGATCTGTACCCGCAGATGGCCGCCGGGATGGCGCTGACCGCCTTCAACACCGTGCTGCAACGGTGGAGCGACAGCGACAGCGCCGAGGACCCCACCGGACTGATCGACCGGACCTTCGCCCTGATCTCCCCGGCCTTGGACGCCCGCTGACCTCACACGAACCTGAGGGGCTTCGCCCCTGCTGGGGAGGTGTTGTTCCAGGGTTCACGCGCAGACGCCTCAAGGAATCCGCGAACCCCTCGGCCGATCCCCGCGACCCGCGCGCCGTACAGCTCGCCCTCACCGAGCAGGACCAGGCCATCGCGCGGCAGGCCATCGCGGTGGTCCAGGAACGGCTCCAGCAGTTGCTGGAGTCGCTCGGCGGCCTCGACGCCCCGCGGACGCGCGTTCACCGATGAGCTGACGGCCCTGCTTGACGTACCTCTCACTCGATCCGTACCGAACGGCGAGAGCACTCGGGGGACAACACCATGACCACCACTGCGCCCACCGCCGAACCCATCGAGTACTTCACGGAGAACCGCAACACCGTCCTGGCCGCGAACCGGGTGCAGGCGGGCGACCGCGTCATTCGGACGATCACCGGTGATGGGCCGGGCGGGCTGCGGGAGTGGCTGCTGGGCGCCCTGCCCGTCTCCCGGGGACGCGTCCGGACCACGTGTCGGCCGTGCTGGAGAGCCGGCCGATGTTCATCCAGGTTGTGCCTGGACCGGCTCCCCGACGAGGACCCCTGACCCTGACTGGCCGCCTCGGACCGCACAGCCGGCCGGAAGGCGCCCTACGGCAGCGGAGGATCCCCGCTCTTCGCTACAAGGCAGGGCTCTTCGGCCGCATGTCTCCGCCGTAGGTGGTGCGGTAGTCCGGGACGACGATCCGGCTCGCCGGGGACTCCTGGTGGACCAGCGCGACGAACGCGTCCAGGTCCATCGCCGGGTCGCGGCGCGGTGGTTCGCTCAAGGACTCTTCGAAGTTGTCCCAGTGGACGGGTACGACGACGCCGGGCTGCCCGAGCGCTCGTAGCAGCCGGGGCACGTAGCGGGACGTCGAGGCGCTGGACGGCACCGCGATCATCGCGAGATCGGGGCTCAGCCCTTGGACCGCCCGCTCGGAGAAATCGCTGGCGCCCATCAGGAAGGCCGAGGGTCCGCCGCTCCCGGCCGTCACCTGGAAAGCGAGCGTGTCGCCCTCCGGCAGGTCGGAGATGGTACGGGGGGCTGCCGACGGTGGCGCGTTGAGCGTGCCCGGGGCGAAATAGGTATGCCGCTTGTTGCGGCTGTGCAGGCTCGACACGACCTCGACCGTGAGTCCGTCGAAATCCAACACCTCGCCGCCTTTCACGACCGAGATCTGCTCAGGGTCGACACCGAACGCGACCAGCAGGTGGAACGTGGTCTCGGTGCCGACGACCCGGGCGCCGGTGGTCATGGCGATGTGGGGTACGTCGGCGATGTGGTCCCAGTGGGAGTGACTGACCAGGACGATCTCGGGGCGGCCGATGTGCTTCCGTACCTGTTCGGGATCGGACCTCAGCTTCGTACCCGGCTTGAAACTCCCGTCGAACAGGCCGGTCTTGAACCGGGTGATGTACGGGTCGAAGAGTACGGTCCGCCCCTCGACGTCGATGCGCCAGCCGGACGTGCCCAGCCAGCGGAAGGACGCAGAACCGGCCGGCGAGCTCCTGTGCGTCGTCGTCGCCGTCGTCGCGGCGGCGGGGGCGGGGGAGGGGAGGAACGGAGCGGCCGCGCCGAACGCGGCGCCGCGCAGCACCGTACGTCGGCCGAAACCCTGGATGCGCCGCTTGGGGCGCTGTGCGTCTGTGTCGTCGTTCATGAGGTCAGGAGATCAGGAGGTACCCGCCGCCGTCCAAGATCAAAATTTCTGCGGTCCAATATGCAGAAGCATATGAGACCAGGTCAGGTGCCGTGGCGGCGTAGAAAGTCGACGGCGATCCGAGCCGCTGCGCCGATCGCCGCGTCCACGGCCGGACGCGAGGCGGCAAGCTCCCGCGTGCGGGCGAAGACGGAGACCGCGTAGCGGCTGCCGTCGGGATACCGGACGACCCCCGCCTCCATGTGCAGGCCGGGCAGGGTCCCGGTCTTCGCCGCGATCGTCACCTCGTCCGGGAACCCCGACACCAGCCGGTGCCGGAACACCTGGCGGGCCATCAGTTCCCGCACCTGTGCGCAGGCGTCCGGTGGGCCCGCCTCGTCACGCCAGACGAGGCGCAGCAGCCGGGTGATCTCGCGGGGCGTGCTGGCGTTGGTGCGCGAGGGGTCCAGCACGCTCATGCGTCTCTTGCGCTCGTCCGGGAGAGCCGGGTAGTGGAGGGCGAACTCCCTTTCGTCGCGTGCGCCGACCTCGGTGAGCATCGACTGCAGTACGTCGCGAGGACCGCCCACGATCCTGGTTCCGTCGAGGCGGAGTTCCTCGGCCAGGAGCCGCACCGTATCCAGGCCGACCTGTGCCAGCAGCAGGTCCGCTGCCGAGTTGTCGCTCACCGAGATCGCGAAGAAGGCCAGGTCGCGCAGGGACAGCTCGACGTCGTCCGCACAGCCGGCCGTGCCCCAGCCCCCGAGCCGGTCGGCCGCCGTGACCCGAACCCGCTCACGGGGGTCGAGCTGGCCGGCGGCGACCTGGCGCGCGAACTCCAGGACCAGCAGCACCTTGAAGATCGAGGCGATCACGACGGGCTCATCAGCGTCGACGGCCACCTCGTCGGCTGCCGAACGCGTGCCGACGGCCTCCTCGTCGGTTCCCGAACGCATGCCGACGGCCTCCTCGTCGGTTCCCGAACGCATGCCGACGGTCACCCCCTCACGGCCCGACTCCCCGCCGATGGGAACCGCGTGCAGCAACCCCTCGGCACCCACCCCCGCGAAGACCTCGCGGATCCGTTCCTCGACCATCGGTTCGCCCCTCACGTAAGGTTTCCGGCTGTGGATCTCTTGCGCCACCTGCGCATCTTTGTCGCCGTCGCCGACGAGCTGCATTTCAGCCGGGCCGCCGACCAGCTTGGCATGGCCCAACCACCCCTCAGCCAGGCGGTGCGCAGACTGGAGAAGGACCTCGGCGCCGAACTGTTCGACCGGTCGCACCGGCAGGTCGAACTGACGCCCGCAGGAACGGTGTTGCTGGACGAAGCCCGTGAACTGCTGGCCCGTGAGGAGCGGTTGCGGACGCTGGCCCGCCGCGCCGGGGAAGGCGATCTGGGCACCCTGCGCGCGGGCGTACCTTCCGACACGACGGTTGCCACGCTGTCCCTGCTGCTCGGCGCCTGCGCGGAGCACTACCCGGGCATGTCCGTCGATCTCCAGGAGATCACCACCGACGAGCAGCTGCGGCTGCTCGCCTCCGGCGGGCTCGACGTCGGCCTCGTCCACCAGCCCGTGGACACCACCGGACTCCGCCTCGGCCCGGAGGTGTGCGTGGAACTCGGCGTCGTCCTGCCCCGCGTCTCACCACTGGCCCGGCTTCCGGAGGTCGCGCTCGCCGAGCTGTCCGGCCACGACCTCGTGCTCCTTCCACGTGCGCAGGCCCCCGGCTGGTACGACCGGATCATCGACACCTGCCGGGCCGGGGGCTTCGTGCCCACCCGGCTCCGGCACGCCTCCCATCCCGAGTTCCTGCTGGCCCTCGTCCACGCGGGCCACGGCATCGCCTTCGACCAGGGGCCGGTGGCCCGCAAGGAGCCCCGCGTCGTCTGGCGGCCGCTGGCAGGCCGCCCCCTCACCCAGCGGATCACCGGCGCCTGGCCCGCCGGCCGGTCCGCCCACCCGGCCGCCCCTCACTTCGCCGAGCTCGCGGCCGACGTGCTCACCCGCGACCGCACGGCGACCCTGCGCCGCGACGACGGCGCGCCCCTGCCGGAGGGGCCACCCCGCCCGTGGGCGGTGGTGTACGACGAGACGGCATGGTGACCGTTGGCAGTCCCGACGCCGCATGCGATCGGCGGACGTTCTCCTCGGCCCCGTGCCGGGGGGCGAGAAATGACTCCTGATGTCTGCGGGCTGGAGCAGATCAAGGGCGCTGTCCTGGACGGCAACGTCTCGCTCGCGTCGGCGCTTCGACGCTGCCGCATGCTTGGTGGGCCCCGCATCAACACGTAGTGGAGGGCGCCGGATCGTGAGCGTCTCGCTGTGGAGTAAACGGCCGTCCCCGGGGCCGGGGCCGGGGGACGACCGCGTTTGTTACGGCCAGTTGGCGGGGACGGTGCCCTGCCGCACCTGGTTGGTGCCGCTGCACTTCCCATCGTCGGGATCGCCGAAGATTTTGATCGTGTCGACGTCATTCGCCCAGGTGGTGCCGTTGGGGTGTGCGTAGTTGCCGAGGTTCACGGCGGTGTTCGCCGGGATGCAGATGTACCTGTCCGGGGTGGCGCCCGTGTCGATCAGCCATACGGAGTCGTCATTGCGGGTGTTGACGACCGCATCCGGTTTGTTCCTGATCTCGGCCGGCATGTTCTGGTAGTAGGTGTCCTGGAACCAGCCGATGAGGGTGCCGCTGGAATAGGAGCCGTCGTACACGCACACACGCGGGTATGAGCAGCCGTGCATGCTGGCGGCTGCGACGGGCGAGGCTGTCAGCGGGGTGAGGGCCGCGGCCAGTCCGGCGGAGGTGAGCAGGGTCACCTCCAGCTTTCTGGTCAGTTTCATGGGAACGCTCCTGGTGAGGTGGCATGGGCGGAGCCGACCGCACCGGCCGGCTCCGCAACGAGACTGCGGGCACGGTGCGATGTCCGGCCACAGTTGAGGGGGAAGTGGCGTCGGCGCGGGACGTCCCAGGCGCCGACCTGCGGGGACGTCGCCCAACGGGTCGGTACGGCGGGACGACCGCGAGCGGGGGGTGGCCGTTTCCGCACCAGGGCGGGTCGCCGTCCGGTGAGCGTGGTGACGGCTGATGCAGAATGAGGCCGGGACGCGCAGGGCCGGACCGGCGTGCCCTGACGCAGGTGGGGGAGACACGCCGCGTTGGAAGGCGCTGCCTGCGGGCCTGCATCCACACGTACACCGGTTGATCGTGCGATTGCGCGGAATGAAGGACCGCAGCGAACTGAGCACGCGACAACTGGCGGCGAAGAGCGGGTACAGCGCGAGGTCGTGGCAGCGGTATCTGAACGGCAGGTCACTGCCGCCGAGGAAGGCCGTCGAGGCGATGGCCCGCATCTGCGGCGACGATCCGATCCGGTTGCTGGTGCTGCACGAGATCGCCGCCGAACGCTGGGCGGACGGCCGCGTGGCCATCGCCGGTGCTTCGGAGAGCGCCCCGCCGACGCCGGCGCACACACCCGCGGAGCGGCAGTCGTACGTGCGCTGCCCGCGCGCCCTGGTCGCGGCGGGAGCGGTGGCCCTGGCACTGTCCGTCTCCGCGGCGCTCCTGCTGGCCGTGCGGCTCACCGATGCCCGCGCCGAGCTCGCGGACGAACGCGCCGGTACGGTCGGGGCGACCCCGGCCATCGTGGCGGAGTCCTTGGTGCCGATCCCGTACACGTGCCGGCTGGAGCGGCGTGACGGCCGTTGGTACGCGGGCCTGAGCCGCACCACGGACACCGTCCTGGCGTACACCCATATGAGGCCGGAAGTGGCCGAGGCGCAGTACCTGTTGCGCCGGACGGGCATCCCGCCGGGAGACATCGACGGCGTCATCGGCCCGCACACCTGGAAGGCCCTGCGGGAGGAGGCGGCGCCGAAGTGACCGCGGAACACACCCGGCTGGACGTGGCACTGCGGGAGTTACGGGCCCGTACGGGGCTGAGCCTGGCGGCGTTGTCGGAACGCACGGCGTACAGCAAGTCCTCGTGGGAGCGCTACCTCAACGGCAAGAGCCTGCCTCCCCGGCAGGCCGTACAGGAACTGTGCCGGGTCGCCGACGAACCGAACGGACGGCTGTTGGCCCTGTGGGGGATCGCCGAGTCGGACTGGAGCGGACGCGCGGCCGTTCCCGCCGCCGTCGAGCCGCGACCCCGGCCACAGCCGCAGGAAGCGCCCCGACGCCCTGAGGCCGGGCGGCCGCGCGGAGGCAGGCCGACGAGGAGTAGCCCTTTCTCACAACCCTCTCTCCTGGAACCCGAGAGGGAAGATGCGATCAACCGGACAGAGTGGACTTCGGGTCACCCCGTCGGCGTACCCGGCCACGAGGGTGCGGTGCGTGGTCGATACGAACAGCAACAGCACCGACCTGAGCTTGGCGTTCGTGGCCTGCCGTTGAACACGGTCTGGAACTCGCTGATGGGCTCGCCTGAGTTCCGGACGCAAAGGCGGCCTTCGCCTGATCCTGTGCTCCGTCACAGAGGCAGGGGAGCAACATGAGGGCCGTGGCTATGAGTCTGCTGCACCACGGCGTCCCGCGGGATGCGCTTGCCGAGCTGTCACACCTGGATCATGACCACCGACGAGGCCCTCAACTCCCTCGTCGACTGCTGAACCCTGAAACAGACTTAGCCCCGTTATTTCTGGCGCATCGCACTGGCGGGACAGGGCCTCCGGGCTTGGGGGACACCTACGGGAGGACGACGTCGCGGCCCGGGCTGCCTTCGACGGTGTCCTTCCCGGGGCCTCCGTTGACCAGGTCGTCGCCGTCCTCGCCGTGCAGTGTGTCGTCGCCGGGGCCGCCGAGGACGATGTCGTGGCCGTCTCCACCCATGGCGTAGTCGTCGCCCGGGCCGGCGTACACGATGTCCGCGCCGCCGTACGCCTCGATCATGTCGCCGCCCCGGCCACCCCACAGCCGCTGGCTGCTGTCGTCGCCCATCAGGTGGTCCATGCCGTCGCCGCCGTCCAGGACCGCGCGCCCCATGACCATGTCGTCCCCCGCGTCGCCCCGCACCGTGTGCGCGGTGTGAGCGTGCAGTTCGTCGTTTCCGGAGCCGCCGCGGACGGTGGCGACCGCGGGGTCGCTGGTGACGATCGTGTCGTCGCGGTCGCCGAGGAAGATGTCGATCCTGTCCGGTCGGGGGCTGCCGGTGGGGAGTTCGCAAACGACGAAGGTCTCGTCCCCAGGTTCAAGATACGCACAGTGGTCGCCGGGTTCGAGCGGGACTGCGTCGCGGAAGCCGATCCGCCGGGCCCCGGCGCCGAGATCCATGGGAATCACGTGGAGGTCGTTGGCCTGTCCCGCGGCGGCGGTGAAGACGATCGACTGAGTCGCCCAGTCGGCGCCGACGCGGGCCTTCGCCCCGGCGGGGGCGGCTGCCGGGGTGGCGGCGAGGCCGGTGGCGAGCAGGATCAAGGCGACCGCGCGGGCGGTGGCTCCGTGTCGGTTCATGGAACCTCATCTCGATGTGGAAACCGGTGGGTCGACCTGTCGGCGAGGGGCTGTCGGGGGTCCGGCGTGCGGTCATGACGGTGGCATCCCCGTGACCGCCCCGCCCGAACGGAGGGACCGCGGGATATCCGGGACGGACCACCGCGCGGCGTCCGGCGCGCCCTGGTGCACCGGACGTTCTCACGGTGGCCCCGTTCGGCCCCACTCGTCGGCCGCCACCACGAGACAGGCCGCGACCAGGACGATGTTTTTGATGATGTACTGGCCCTCCAGGGTGGGGACCGGCGCGTCCCCCTGCCACATCTCCCCGGGGAGCAGCAGGAGCGCTGAGAAGACGCCGGCCATGTGGGCGAAGAACCCCACCAGAGCCACGCGGAGCAGCACCGACGTGACGAGGCCGAGGCCGATGGCCGTCTCGGCCGTCGCCAGAACCGGTAGCACCACGTCCGGCGGCAGCAGGCCGAAGGTGAGCTTCGTCGCGGCCCGGACGGCGGCCCCTTCGGCGGGGCTCGCCGCGGGGAAGAACTTGAGGACGCCGAACCAGAGGAACACCGTGCCCACGCAGACCCTGAGGAGCTCCGGGCCGCGCCGCTGGACCCGGCCGGCCAGGGACCGGGCTACCCGGATGGCCCGTCCGCCGCCCCCGGTTTCCTCGGGGGCGCGCCCCCGAGGAGGGCACAGGCTTCGCTCGTCGACTCTCTTCACCGCCGTACCCACCCTTTCGCACGTGCTCGCACGCGGTCGTCCGAAGGCTCCTTGGCCGACAGGCGGCCGGGAGAGGAGGAGGCACCCGATGCCCGGAGCGGACGGCGCACTGTCCGCTCCGGGCACCGGGACACCATCCGGCCCCGGCAGGGCCGGATGGTGCGGCACCGCGTCAGCTCACGTTCACGTCCACGCAGGCGTAGAAGGCGTTGGCGGTGTCGGCGACGTTCCACACGGCCAGCACCTTCTGCTTGCCGGTCAGGCTGCCGAAGTTCACCTGGTGGGTGACGGTGGCGCCCGGCCGGGCGCCACCGTCGTTGAACTCCGCGATCTTCCGGCCACCCGCGTAGTACTGCCAGGTGCTGGTCGCGTGCCGTGCGGTCAGCCGCCAGTTGAAGTTCGTCGTCCGGCTGACCGGGGTGACCTTCCAGCCCTTGCTGTCGTTGTCGAGCTCGGCGAAGGCGGCGTTTCCTCCGCTGCAGCTCATCAGGCCCTTGGGTCCCTCGACGCTCTGCGGTTCGTACTTGATGGAACCGCAGGAGACCAGGCCGGCGGCACACTGGGCCTGCCGGCTGGGGGGTGAGGATATGTAGCCGTGGGCGCTCGCGCTGCCGGCCGGCAGGCTCACGGCCAGGAGCGGGGCGATCCCCGCACCGATGACGGCGGCCAGCGTCTTCTTGCTCTTCATGACAACTCCTGTGTGGGGGTGCGTGCCCGCCCGAGGGCAAGGCGGCCATGAGCATGTCAAATAGCGCTTGCGTGACCGCGGAGACGGTCAGGTGGGGCGATGGGAGCTTACCCTGCTTGGTCTAGACCAAACCGGCCTTTGAGTGCGGCCGCTGTGCCCGACTGCCGACGCCGCCCGGCAGGATGGGCGGTTCCAGCGGCACGGCGGCCGGGCGGAGGCGCCGCACATGGGTGACGGGCGGCGGCACATCCCACTGCCCTCACACCAGTTCCGAAACACTCCCAGGACCGCGGAGCCGTGTACTTCAGGCTTGGTTTCCGGGCCGGAGCCTCAACTGTTGGCCAGGGTGCGGTCCAGGAGGGGGAGCAGGTGGTTCCAGTGGCGCTTCAGCCCGGAGGCGCTGAAAGCGTCGGTGTCGGCCATGGTGAAGCCGTGGACGGTGCCGGGGTAGATCTCGGAGGTGTAGTCGACACCCGCGGCGTCCAGGGCCTGGTTGAGCTCGGCGAGGGCCTCGGGTGTCAGGTCGCCTTCGGCGTGGCCGAGGTGGACCTGGGCGGTGAGCCCGGAGAAGAGGTCGGGCCCGTCGGCGCCCACGGGGCCGTGGAACGCGGCGGCGGCGGCCACCTGGGCGGGGCGGGCCGCGGCGGTGCGCATCGCCAGGAGGCCGCCTATGCAGTAGCCGGTCACCGCGACCGGACCGGCGCCGACCTCGGGCTGGGTGGTGAGGAACCTGAGGTAGGCGTCGGCGTCGCTCAGGACACGTTCGGTGGTGTGCGCCTCGATCAAGGGCATCAGCTGGGCGAAGATCGCGGGCCGGGCCTCTTCTCCGATGTGCTCGGGAAGCTCGACCGCTGGTGCCGGGCCGTGTCGGTAGAAGAGGTTGGGGACGAGCACGTAGTTACCCGTGCCTGGCCAGTTCGCGGGCCATCTCCCGCAGCACGGGCCGGATGCCGAAGCCGTCCGCGTACATCAGCACCCCCGGGTGCCGCTCGCCGCGGTCGGGGAAGGCGGCGAACGCATCGGCCTGGCCGTCCGCGGTGGGAATCTGCAACGTCTTGGTGGGCATGAATCCTCCTGTCGTGGTTGATGGGTCGATCCTGTGATCAACACGACGGAGGCGGAGCCCGCGCAGCAGCGCAAGATCCGCGATCGGGCAGCGGGCCCGCACCGGCCCGTACGGCGCTCAGGAGAGCACCGGGTCACCAATCCGTGTGTGGCGCAATGCCGTCCCGGTAGTCATCCCCACAACGTACTCCACCGAACGAGACCGACACCAACGCCTCGAGCCCGCAGGGCGGTTCGCGAGAATGAACTCGGCCAACGCCTCGGCTCCTGGACCCGGTCGACGCGCCGCCCGTGATGTTCATACCGATCTTGCGGCTGCACGGTCCTCACCGCGCTTCGAAACACTCCCTGGCTTCACCACGCAGGACTTGACAGGGAAAGTGACCTGGAGGGCGAGAACGTCCGCGCTGCCCCGGTCGGGCTGCTGTCCGCCATAGGGTGACCTGAGTCAGAGATTCTTCGGCAGCAGACGGTGATTTGTCGGGGATCTCGTCGGCGGTCTTCGTCCAGACGAACGGTCCGGGGTGCTCGTTCCAGTCGGCGAGCCAGGACCGGATGCCGCGCTCGAGGGCCTGGGCGGAGCGGTGGACTCCGCGCTTGAGCCTTTTCCGCGTCAGTTCGGCGAACCACCGCTTCACCAGGTTCAGTCAGGACGCGCTGGTCGGCGTGAAGGGGGTCTCCTCGAGTGCCTTGACGATGACCCGTTCGACGTCGGCGTCAGTGATCTTCCGGGGACGCCGGGCCGCGGGTCGTCACACAAGCCGTACAGTCCCCGCTCGATGAAGCGGCGCCGCCGGGTGCGGACCGTGTCCGGAGCGATTCGCAGCCGGCGGGGCACTTCGATGATCGAGTGGCCATCGGCCAGGATCGAGTGGCCCTCGGCGCACTCCAGCACGATCCGCGACCGCTGGGCCAGAGTCTGGGCCGTCGTGCGGCGACGTGACCAACCCTCCAGCACAGCCCGCTGGGCATCAGTGACCGACAATGGCGGAATCTTCGCACCCGGACGACTCATGCCCGACCAACGTCGAATTTCTGACTCGGATCACTAGAACGGCATGCGGCCGCGGGCTCGTCGGCCGGCGGAGCCGCTGCGGCCCACGGCGTTGGAGCTGCTGCGGAAGGGCTTGCTGAAAATCCGGCCCAGGACCCCGGGGGCTTTTCCGCCGACGCGTGTTCCGGCTCCCAGCGTCCGCTGCGTACCGCGTTCGGGATGGCGGGACAGGCGGGGCACGAAGAAAGCAAGGACAGCGAGAACTACACAGACGGCGACAATACCGATAATCATCATGGAGGGCTCCTTGGGTGAGGTGTGTGTGTTGCCGCCTGCCCCGGTGGCCGGGGTGCATGCGCGGCGGTGCGGAGCGGCCGGCAAGCGCTCCCCCGATGCGCCTCGTCCGGCAGAGGCGCAGTCGGCTCGCTGCACCGGCCCGTCAGGCCGGACCGGTCGCCCCGTTCCCCGCCGTGTGCCGACCGGGTGAGACCATGACCAGCACTCGGCGAACTGAACGGCCGGACTGCCCTGCAGGCCGACTGCCAGGTCATGGATCGCTGCGCCCGCCGCTGCACGGTACGTACGGAGGCCCCTGTGTTTGCCGTCCGTCATTTCGGACACTCTCCATCAGCTCCACTCCCGAGTGAGCCCCCCTACTGCGATTGCGACGCTGCTCCGTGCCTGCCTTCGACGCCTTCATCTCTGTTTTCCGACCGAAGGCGCCGCAGCGCCCGTCCGCGCCACCCCCTGCGGGCCCATCGACGGCCGGGAGGGCGCCTGCGCCGCTGACTCCTCGCGAGATTTCGCTGGTCCGTACGAGCCTGGGGGTGGTGGAGTCGCAGACAGCTGAGATGACGGTGTACTTCTATGCCATTTTGTTCGCTCGCCACCCGCAAGTCAGGCAGCTCTTCCCCGACAACATGGACGTCCAACGCGATCGGTTGCTGCGGGGGCTGCTGCGCATAGTCGACCTGGCCGACGATCCGGAGAACCTCGTGCGGTTCTGCTCCCTGCTGGGACGCGGCCACCGCAAGTTCGGGGCGCTCGAAGCCCATTATCCGGCGGTGGGCGAATGCCTCTTGGCTTCCCTGGCCCGCTTTGCCGGCACCGCCTGGACGGCGGAGGCAGCCGCCGCCTGGACGCGCGCTTACGCCACCGCATCGCGGGTCATGATCCTGGCTGCCGACGACGACGCCCGGCTGCGTCCCGCCACATGGCCCGCGCAGATCGTTCGGCACGTACACCACGGGCACGGCATCGCCGAGATCACCGTCCGGCCAGAGACCCCGTACCACTACACCGCGGGTCAGTACGTGAGCATGGAGACCCCCTGGTTTCCCAGAGCCTGGCGCCATTACTCTCCCGCCCACGCTCCGCGTCCGGACCACACCCTCACCTTTCATGTACGCGCCGTGGCCCGCGGACAGGTCAGTAATGCCCTGGTCCACCACGCGGCGGTGGGTGACGTCGTGCAGCTGGGACCACCGCAGGGGGACATGACCCTGCAGGCAGCGTGCGACCGGGACCTGGTGTGCGTGGCAGGCGGAACCGGCCTCGCACCGATCCGTGCCCTGCTGGAGGAAGCGGCCCGGCGGGACATGCGGCACCACGTCGATCTGTTCGTCGGGGCTCGTACCGGGGAAGAGTTCTACGGCCTGGACGACATGCTGAGGATGGCGCAACGCCACCACTGGCTCTCCGTACGCGCAGCCGTATCCCACCAGCACATCGCCGGCCAGGAAGGCACTCTGCCGCAGGTCCTGCACGAGTTCGGCCCCTGGGGGCAGCACGAGGCATTCCTGTGCGGCCCGCCCGCCATGGTCACAGAAGCAGCCCGGATCCTGCTGCACGACGGAATGCCCGCGGCCCGCATCCACCACGACCCGGTGGATGTGCCTGTCCTCACCATGCCCCTCGCACCTGCCCCGCACCGCCGAGGGGCGGGAACGGGTCAGCCCGGCTCGACGTGATCGATGAGCTCCTGTACGGCGATGATGTCCATGGAGGCGTGGCTGCGTGCGACGCGGCCGCCGTGCGGCCGCCAGACCCGGCAGTACTCGTTGTGGTACTCCGCACCGTCGATCGCTGCCACGTCGCCGTCGAAGCGGATGATCATGGTGTCGCCGTCAGTCCACAGAGCCCGGATCGTCATCACGAGCGTCGATGCCAGACGGCCCATGACCGGCGCCGCTCCCTTCGCGAGGAAGCCGGCCTGGGACGTATGGGTGCGTCCGTTGTCGATCGTCCATGCGACCTCGTCGTGAAGGATCTCGAAGATGCCGCCGCGGGCCTCCTGCCGTTCGAAGGCCCGCACCGCCGCCGCCCTGTTACGACGTTCCCGGGACGGCCGGCCGGACCGCGTCGCGGTCACGTCCTCACGAGTTCCCGCCGGGGCGATGGCAAATTCCGCTCAGCATCGTCAGCCCGCCCGTGATCCCTGCCGTCACGAATGCGCGCCGGCTCTGCGCTGAGCTGCCGTTTGCCACTGTCGCTCCTCCCTGGCTTGTTGGTGCGCGTCGCCGCTCTCGCGGTGGAAGATGTAGCCCGCGTGACGCAGTACGTCTCCGTCGAACGTCCCGTCCGCGCTGAACCCGGTGTCGTCGACGTATCCGATCCGAGTCCCGGAGACCTGGTAGAAACCCGTGCAGGCGCTCTCTCGGTCTCCGCGGGCCTCGTCGTAGCGGCCGTTTGCGAGCAGCTCCTGGCGGATGCGCCCGTCGGCCGTCATCCGCATTCCGACGTACGGGTGCGGCGAGGCATCCGTGGCCTCGGCTGGGCGCGGCCGAGGTGTCGGTATGGGCGATGGCGTCGCGGTGGACGGGGGCTGCTGCTGCCGACTGCGCTGCGCGGTCCCGTCGGAACCCGGGGGCCTCCTGCTGTCCGATGCCGCAGCGCACGCGGCGAGCCCTCCCGCGATGAGGGCGGCGACGCACGTGACGCCGACCATGGTCTCGGAGCGGGCCCTCACGTGGCCCGCCTCGGCGAGTCGTCCTGGTGGCCGGAGTGAGTGGTCGCCGCCAGCGAGCCGAGCAGGCGGAGCGCGTCCGCGGTCCCGGTGCCCTCCTGGGCGTGGTAGACGATCAGCTGCTGACCCGGGGCAGAGCGTACGTCCAAGGTCTGCATGCGCAGAGTGAGTTCGCCGGCATCGGGATGCAGCAGGACCTTCGCGGCGTCACTCTTGCCCCGTGCGTCTCGCCTCTGCCAGAGGTCGGCGAACTCGCGGCTGCTCTCCGAGACCGTCTGCAGCACCTCGTGAATCCGGGGGTCGTTCGGCCGGGCGCCCTCCAGGAAACGGAATCCCGCGACCGCGTTGGCCGCTGCCTTCTCCCAGTCCGCGTGGAACGAGCGGACCGACGGGTCGAGGAACATCGTGAGCAGCACGTTCGCGCCGGGTGGGAGGTGGGGGAAGACCGCGCGCCCCAACGTGTTCGCAGCCAGGACGTCGTAAGCCCGTCCCAGGAGCAGGGCCGGCGTGCGGTCCCACAGCTCGGCCAGCGTCAGCAGCTGGGGGTCGGCTCGCTCGACGCTGCTCTCGTTGCGCGGGAGCGGGGTCGTCCCCGCGACCCGGTACAGGTGCAGCCGGCCGTCGTTGTCCAGCAGCAGCGCGTCGCTCAGCGCATCCAGGACCTGCGTCGACGGGCGCCGCTCACGGCCCTGCTCCAGTCGCAGGTAGTAGTCGACACTGATGCGGGCCAGCATCGCGACTTCTTCGCGGCGCAGGCCGGGGACGCGTCGCCGCCCGTCCTGGGGCAGACCGACGTCGGACGGCGTCACCTGCGCGCGTCGGCTCCGCAGGTAGTCGCCCAGTCTCGAGGTTGTCATGTCGGCCAGGCTAGGCTCCCCGGCGGCCGGGAGCCTGGCCCCAGTGCTCCCAGGACGGACGCGGTCTCCTCCCGCGCCTCGTCGAGGGTGGGGACATGACCGGCGCTCCCGCCACCTTCACGCCCCTGGCAACTGGCGGGAGCGTGGACGGCCGCCACGCCGATGTGGGGATCAACGTCGAAGCCGAAGGGCCGTAGCGCCTTCAACCGGCTGTCGCGACACCTTGATCACGGAGGGGCCGCGTGGGAAGACAGGTGGTCGGATCACGACATTGGCGGGGCGTCTGGTGATGCGGGCTCCGCCGGCCGCGTCCGTCCGCCGCGCCGCTGCCGTACGGCCCTGCCGCTCGCGTCGGTGGGTGCGCGGCACCCAGGAAGCCCTCACCTGGGGGAACGGCGGCCTGGTAGCGTCCCGCCGCAGGGCCGAGGGTAGGGCCATGACCAGCAACGATACGCCCCGCGATTCACACGCGTACGTCGGGATGTGGGTGACCGAGGACGGCTGCATCCGTCAGGAACTGTTGCCGAACGGCCGCTACGACGAGGCCCGGGGCAACCGCCGGAGCGCTTACACAGGCCGCTACACCGTCACCGGCAGCCACCTCGACTACGTCGACGACACCGGCTTCACCGCCACCGGCGACGTCCGCGACGGTGTTCTCTTCCACGAGCACCTCGTGCTCTACCGCGAGGACGACCCGCGCGCCCGGCGGGGAGCCCGGCCATGACCAAGATCCAGCTGCAGATGACCTGAGCCGCCACCACCAAACGCGCGAACACCCGCCGCTCGACGGCAGCACAGCGGTCGAGCAGCCTGTCGAACGGGAAGGCCGGCGAACGGTCCTCCCCGTACAGGACTGCGAAGCCCTCGTCCTGCACGAGAACCCGGATTCCATCGGTGCTCTGGTCACCTGGGACGCCGTGTTCGAGCCGGACGGTACGGACGAGGACACGACCGTAGCCATGATCACCGGAATCCTGCAGACCGGGCTCGACAGCCGTAAGTAACCCCTCGAACGACAACGCATCGTCGCTCCGCCCCTTGCAGCCGAAGCAGTTCGGAGAACCACTCACCGCGTCGGCTGCTGCACCATGAAGGAGTTTTTCATCCATGACCACTTCTACCGGCTCTACCGGCCAGAAGGTCGTCCTCGTCACCGGCGCCAGTAGCGGCATAGGCGAGGCAACCGCCAGGCTGCTCGCCGGACGAGGCCACCATGTCGTTCTCGGTGCCCGCCGCACCGAACGGCTCAAAGCACTCACCGAGGAAATCCAGGCGACCGGAGGCAGCACCGAGTACCACCCTCTGGACGTGACCGACGCCGAACAGGTACGGGTCTTCGTCGACGCCGCCCACAACAGGCACGGCCGCGTCGATGTCCTGGTCAACAACGCCGGTGTGATGCCGCTGTCCAAGCTGGAGGCACTCCGGCTCAACGAGTGGAACCGCATGATCGACGTGAACATCCGAGGCGTGCTGCACGGCATCGCGGCCGCACTGCCGGTCATGCAGGCCCAGCACCACGGCCAGTTCATCAACGTCGCCTCCATCGGCGCTCATCAGGTCTCCCCGACCGCGGCCGTCTACTGCGCAACCAAGTACGCCGTATGGGCCATCTCGGAGGGGCTGCGGCAGGAGGTCGGCGGCGATATCCGCGTCACCACCATCTGCCCGGGCGTCACCGCATCCGAACTGGCGGAGTCCATCTCAGACCCGGTGGGCCGCGAGGAGATGCGTACCTACCGCAGTGTCGCCATCCCGGCCTCGTCCATCGGCGCGGCCATCGCGTTCGCCATCGACCAGCCCGTCGAGGTCGATGTCAGCGAGATCATCGTCCGCCCCACCGCCAGCCACGCCTGAGCCGGTCACTCGCCCCGTCCCCACCGCTCGTGGCGGGGACGGGGCAGCGTCGCCCCCAACGTGGCCATACGGACTGGAGATCGGTGGAAACGTGATCCCGCTCGAACCCGAGCTTCTCAAGGACACGGAGCGACGGTGTGTTCCACGCGCCGACGGTCGACCAGAGCCGTTTCCGCCCGGTCGCGACAGCGGCATCGAGTACCGCGCCGGCCGCCTCGGTGGCGTAGCCACGCCCATGCGCGCGCTGGAACAGCTCATACGCGACTTCAGGCTCCTCCAGGGTGGAGCGGCCGATGATCAGCCCGCAGTAGCCGATGAAGTCGCCTTCGTCGCGACGCTGGATGGGCAACAGGGCGATCCCCGTAGACGCCGTCGCGGTGAGCAGCTCCGCGACGGACGTCCGGATGTGCTCAACCGTGGGGGTCCCCTTGCCGCGTTCGGAGAGGAGGGCGCAGAACTCGGCGGCGTCCGACTCGGCCCACGGCCGCAGTATCAGCCGCTCGGTCTCAAGGTGGAACGGCATCGTCTCGTACGTAGTCATGCCCCCACCCTGTCCCACGGATCATCACGAACTGCAGCTGGACTGAGCGAGCATGGCATTACCTACCGCGTCGCCCACAAGGGCATCGAGATCTCACCCGTCGACTCCTCGTCCTTGCCGACCGGGCCCACCGCGGAGCCGGAGCCACTGTCCGCACCCCCTGCTACGGTCGCGACCTTCCCGGGAAGTACGCCCGGTTCAACCGGGACCACGCCGGTCCAACCGGGACCACGCCCGGCTACGGGCGCCGGACGAACGTGCCTTCGCGTGCCTCGAACAATGGCGGATCCTCCGCAAGGCCCGCTGCAGCACCAACCGCATCGGCCGCACGGTCGCCGCCGTTCACGCCATCGGGACCGCCTGGCGCTCAGGATGAGAAGCGTTCAGTACGCGACCTGCGTGAATCCGCCCCGTGACAGTGCCGGCACCCCCGAGATCTCACCTCGTGACAGTGGCGGAATCTGCGGCAGAACCGACCGCCGGTTCGCTGACCAGCGCATCCGGACAAGGCGAGGAGAACTCCACCACTGACACCGGACCGGGAGATCGCAGTCTTGGAAACGCTGCGCAGGGAGATTGAGCCAGACATGGGGTTCCGGCCAGGGCGAATCAGCGCGGCGGCTGCGGTCGGAAGTGACAACTGGGCATGCAGCGTAGCCTGTTACTGGTGAGTCGGGAATGGTCTGGGCTGACGCATTCATGACATCGAGCACGTAATCCGTCGCGTGGCTGTAGGTGAAAACGACGGTCCTCGTCCGACGTCTTGACGCGGCATCCGCGACCTCGGACATTGGGAGCGCTCCCAATTTCACTCCCACCGCACGCGCAACTCCCCATGTTTTAGGCCCGCGCACCCCCTACTCCCCGCTGGAGGACCCGGCGTGTCGCAACACCAGCCTCCCCATTCCCGTACGACTCGGCGCCGCATACGCTTGGCGCCGGGGGCTGCCACCCTGGCCGCTCTCGCCGGCCTGCTGGCCGGCACGGTGGTCACCTCACCCGCCGCCGCCTCACCCGCCGTGGCCTTACCCGCCCCCGCCCCCGCCGTCGAACCGGCCGACGAAGCGCCCGAGCTCATTGCCAACGGCGGCTTCTCCGAAGGCACCGCCCCCTGGTGGTGGACCGACAACAGTCCCGCCGCGGTCGTGGACGGGCGCCTGTGCGCGGATGTCCCGGCAGGCACAGCGAACCCGTGGGACGCCATCATCGGGCAGAACGCGCTCACTCTCGCCGCCGGTGAGGGGTACACGCTCAGCTACACGGCGACCTCGACGGTGCCACTCACCATCCGTACCAACGTGCAGCTGGGGGTCGACCCCTGGACCACGGAGCTCTCCGCGACGCAGCAGGTCGGGGAGAGCGCCGAGCGCGTCAGCCATACCTTCACGGCGGCGGCCGACCACGACGCCGCCCAGCTCGCCTTCCAACTCGGCGGAAGCGAAAAGGCGTTCACCTTCTGCGTCGACGACGTTTCGCTGCGCGGCGGCACCGCACCGCCCCCGTACGAACCGGACACCGGTTCTCCTGTCCGCGTCAACCAGGTCGGCTACCTGACGCACGGCCCGAAGAACGGCACGTACGTCACCGAGGCAACCGAACCACTTCCCTGGACGCTGAACGCCGTCGACGGGACCCGGCGGGCCAGTGGCACGACCACCCCGGCGGGCATTGACACCACCTCACGGCAGAACGTCCACACCTTCGACTTCGGCGCGTTCACCACCGCCGGGCAGGGCTACACCGTCACGGTCGCGGGGGACAGGAGCGAGCCGTTCGCCATCGGCGACGACCTCTACGCGTCGCTGCGCACCGACGCGCTCGCGTACTTCTACCACAACCGCAGCGGCATCGAGATCGACGCGGACCTTGTCGGGGAGGAGTATGCTCGCCCGGCCGGCCACGTCAATGTGAGCCCCAACCAGGGTGACAACGACGTGCCGTGCCAGCCCGGCGTGTGCGACTACCGCCTCGACGCGGCCGGCGGTTGGTACGACGCCGGTGACCACGGCAAGTACGTCGTCAACGGGGGCATCTCCGTAGCCCAGTTGATGTCCGCCTTCGAACGGACCCTGACCGAGGAGAGCGCCGACGCCGCACCGCTGGGCGACGGCGAACTTCCGCTGCCGGAGCACGGCAACGCCACCCCCGACATCCTCGACGAGGCCCGCTGGGAGATGGACTTCCTCATGCGCATGCAGGTCCCGGCGGGCGAGCCGTTGGCCGGCATGGCGCACCACAAGCTCCACGACAAGGCATGGACCGGGCTGCCGACCCGGCCTGACCGTGACCCCCAGCCCCGCGAACTGCATCCGCCGTCCACCGCGGCCACCCTCAACCTGGCGGCCACAGCCGCCCAGTGCGCCCGCCTCTTCGTCCCGTACGACGCCGCTTTCGCGTCCCGCTGCGGACAGGCCGCCCGCACCGCCTGGAACGCGGCGAAGGCCCACCCGGACATCCTGGCCGACCCCGACGACGGTACGGGCGGCGGCGCGTACCCCGACACCGATGTACGGGACGAGTTCTACTGGGCGGCGGCGGAGCTGTTCATCACCACCGGACAGGACGTCTACCGTCAGGAAGTCCTCGGCTCGCCGCTGCACGGCGTCACCGAAGCCGTCTTCCCGCGTGGCGGTATGTCGTGGGGATCGACGGCGGGCCTGGGCGCCCTGGACCTGGCGACCGTGCCCAACCGGCTCTCCGCCGACCAGCTCAAGGCGGTGCGCGGCACGGTGACGCAAGCGGCGGACGGTTACGCGGCCGACTCCGGCAAGGCCGCGTACGGCATTCCGTACGCCCCCTCCGACGGCCACTACGTGTGGGGTTCGAACGGCCAGGTCGCCAACAACATGGTGGTCCTGGGCACAGCGCACGACCTGACGGGCAAGGCCGCCTACCGGGACGCCGTGCTGCGCGGGCTGGACTACCTCCTGGGCCGCAACCCGCTCAACACGTCGTACGTCACCGGCTACGGCGAGCGGGACGCGCGCAACCAGCACCACCGGTTCTGGGCCCACCAGCTCGATCCGTCCCTGCCGAATCCCGCGCCCGGCTCCCTCGCCGGCGGACCGAACGACGCGATCCAGGACCCGGTGGCGCAGAGCAAGCTGAAGGGGTGCGCCCCGGCGATGTGCTACATCGACCACATCGAATCGTGGGCGACCAACGAGGTCACCATCAACTGGAACGCCCCACTGGCCTGGATCGCCGGTTACGCCGACGACCTGGGCGGCGGTGAGAACCGGGCGGCGACCTGCGAGGTCGCTTACACCTCACAGCGGTGGGACGGTGGCTTCACCACCCAGGTCGTGCTGAAGAACACGGGCACCCGGGCGCTCAGCCCCTGGCAGCTCGCGTGGTCGTTCGCCGACACGCAGCGGGTGACCGACACATGGGGGACCACCGTTTCCCAGACCGGCCCTCGGGTCGTGGCCAAGGCGCTGGGCTGGAACGCGAGCCTGCCTCCCGGTGGAACCGTGCGCTTCGGCTTCAACGGGAAGTCGGCCGGCCAAGTGAACGACCCCCGGGTCTTCAGGCTGAACGGCCTGCCCTGCGGGGTGACGCCGATCCGCTGAGCGCACCCCATGAAGGGCGTCCGGCAGGCACATGCCCAGGCCGGACGCCCTTCGTGCGCGTTCGGAAGAGCCCCATCTTCTTCGGGGAAAACTCACGAGCAGGTTCTTCGTCTCCTGGTGGTACACCGTCCGCATGGCTCTGGCCAGCACAAATGCGCTGTCTGGAGGGATACGGGCAGGAATTGGCCCGGGTATGGCCCGGATCTTGGGAGGGGACCCGACCAGGCAAGCCCTGGTCGGTGATCAACACGCCGAACGCGCCCCAGCAGCTCTCCTCACCCTCGGCCGGCCCCTTCCCAGCCTCCGTTCAGCGGTCCAGCCGCCCGGGAGGAACGCCGGAACACGGGATCTTCAGGATGCTGCCCCGGCCGCACCGTCAGCCGACGAAGGCCCGGAAGCGTCCAGCCTGTCGAGTGACGGAAGCGGAAGAAGGCCGGCTACGCGTTCGATGACACCGGCCGTGTGCGGACGAGCGCTCACAGCATCGCGGCGCCTGTCCCCACGACGAGCTGAACCATCGCTGCAGGACGAGCGAACGAAGCCACTGTCGCCGGACCGGGCAGAGCGGCCGGAGTCTGCCCGGTGTCGGACCCGTGGACGCTCGGGGTCTTCCACCGCCGCTGCCTTACTGGGCGCAGGTGGCGCAGGTGGCGCAGGTGGCGCAGGTGGCGGAGATGACGTAGTCGACGATGTCGTGCGTACTGGAGTGTTGTCGGTAGGCGGCCGGTGCCGGTTCTTTCGGCGCGCAGACGCCGCCACTGCTCGCGTACCAGGTCGAGGTCTTCGTGCCGCCGGAGTGCCGGAGTGCCGGCGCGATGGTGTGCAGCAGCTGTTCGACCAGTGTGGTCCGGGCCACCAGGCGGCCGGTGAGCGGGGCGATGCCATGGCCGGCCAGTCCGTCGCGTGCCGGCAGGCTGCACGCAGTATCTCCGGTGCCGGCCGCGGGGCCGGTTCTCCGGCTTGGACGGCGGTGAGGGCGGTGGCGGTCAGAGTGGGCAACCAGGGCCGCAGGTGGTTGCTGACGTGCACGGTGTCGCGGGGGTCGGGCAGGCCGACGTGGAGGTGGCAGGCGCACGCGGTCCGCTCGTCGTCCGGAGCGCGGAAGTGGGCGGCGCTTCCTGCGTAGCGAGTACCAGGTGTGATCGGGACAGGGGCCGCCTGGCCGAGTACGGGGGTGCCGGTGCAGGCGATGCGCAGGCCGAGGCGGGCGGCGGCGCGGGCGGCCGCCGTTCGCGTGGAACGGATCTGGTCGGCAGCTTCCTTCAGGCATGTGTGCGGATCGGTGCGCAGTTCGACCTGGTAGCGGGTCAGCTCGGTGTCTGTCCGGTCACCGAGTTCGCCGACGGCCTCGCCCACCAGCTGGGGTCCCTGGGGACTGAGGGTGCGCGTGGCCGGATCGATCCGGGGGAGTTCCTCGAACTGACCAGCAGCGAACGTCAGGAGTCGGCCGCGCTGTGGGGGGAGAACCGCCGACCACGACACCGTTGTGGTCCACAACCCCACCGGCTCCACGTACGACGTGAACCTGCCGGCCGGCTCTTGAACCATGGTGCTCGATACCACCGGGGCGGTCAGCGCCACGGGCAACACCGCCGGGAGCCCGGCGGTGACCGTCTTCAAGAAGAACTGACCGGACGGGCCGTACCGCCGCCGCAGCCCGACGGACCGGTACGTGCCCCTATGGGTGTGGACTGCGCGGGAGGCGGCGGCCACCGTGACCGGCAATGCAACGGTCGGCCACCGAGAGCGACAAATCTCCTGTGCAGCGGATCGAGAGGTGATACCGGGGTAGGGGACAGATCGCGTACGGGTGGTCCGTGCGCGGTGACACGAGAGGTGCGCTACCCATGGCTCTGCCCAAACTGTCCCCGGCCCAGCGAGCCGAGGCTCTGCAGAAGGCGGCCGCGGTCCGCAAGGAACGCTCTGCTCTCCTGGCTGAACTCAAGGACGGGAAGGTCTCCTTGAAGGACGTGCTGGCCCGTGAGGACACCGTGACCACCCGGACGCCGGTGGAGAGGCTGCTGAAGAGCCTTCCGGGCATTGGCGCCGTACGGGCCGGACAGCTCATGGAGGAACTGGAGATACCCGAGGGGCGCCGTGTCGCGGGACTCGGGCCTCGCCAGCGTGAGCGGCTCGCGGAGCTGTTTCCCGCCTCGCCCTGAACGCGCCGGGCCGGTGTGGTCACCAGGTCACGGATGAAAACTTCCGCTGACAGATCGTGGGTGGGTGGGAGAGGATCTGGACCATGAACACTCTGGGCACAGTTGAGGATCCGCCGATCTACCAGGACCTGGTGAAGGAGTTCGGGGACGTCCTGGCCGCCTCGCGTGAGGCGACCGAGCAGACGCGGTTACGGGCGAGCCAGGTCCTGGACTTCGCCGGTACGGGCTCCCCACCGTTGGAGAGCTGGGGGAGGAGGGCGTTCGCCGCGTTCGGCGAGCGGCCCGGGACCGGATCGGAATCCTAGCCCCGGACCCTGGCACCGACGAGCCGGCCACCCGGAGAGATGGCGTCGGGCCCCGTCAGCTCCGTCATGTCCCCTCCGCGGTGAAACGATCCCGCAGGGCCCCACCGGGGTACGAGGACACGACAGCGGAGGCCGGCAGGACGGAGCCGCCGGAGTCCGTCCCGCTGAGGCGGGCGGCCGCGGTGTGCTTTCGTCGGCCGCGTCCTGGAAGCTTCGACCGCCCCGCCTCTAGCTCGTTGAATGAGGACACGGGGATGAAACTCTCCTCGGTTCTCAGCGACGTGGCCGGCGCGGCGGGCCGGGCCATCTTGGAAGCTCTGATCTGCGGGGAACGGGATCCGGTCCGGCTTGCCGACCTCGCGATCGGCCGGGCCAGGAACAAGATCCCGCAACTCCTCGAAGTTCTGGACGGGGAGTTCACCAGCCATCACGCGTTCATGGTCCGGCACTATCTGGACGAGATCGACCGCGGGAAGAGCATCATCACGGCCTTCGACACGCGCATCGCTGCCCTGCTGACGGAACGGGGGAGCGACCTGGCGAATCTGGTCACCCTTCCTGGCCTTGGCCGCCTCGCCGCGGGGATCGTTATCGCCGGGACCGGCGGTGACATGGCCCAGTTCGCCTCGGCCCACCGCCTCGTGTCCTGGATCGGGGTCTGCCCCGGACAGAACGAGTCGGCCGGAGTGAACCGCTCCGGACGCACCCGCCCCGGGAACAAGAACCTCAGACGTCTGCTCGGGATCGCCGCGATGGCCGCCATCAGGAAAAAGGACTCCTCCCTCGGTGTCTTCTTCCGAAGGACCGCGGCCAGACGAGGAGGCAAACGCGCCCTGGTCGCCGTAGTGCACAAACTCGCCATCGCCATCTGGCACGTCCTGCATGACCACGCGCCCTACCGAGAACCCGGCGCCGACCACTTCACCCGCCGAGATCCCGAACGCGCCATGCACCGCATGATCAAGGAGGCCAACAGCCTCGGACTGACCATCCGCTTCGAACCGATCACCGCCTGAACCACCCCGATCAGGAGGTCGTCTTCGTGTCAGTCCCCGCGTTCCGGCCGGTCCTGCCCCGACTACGTCGGCCAGGCGCGCGCGGAGCTCTTACGGGCCGCGACGATGGCTGCAGGCGCAGCCACGAAGGCGAGGACGCCGCACAGAACGGCGAGGATCGGGTAGCTGGCGAAGGCGACGACGAGGCCGGAGGCCAGGCCGCCGACCGCGCCCGCGACGGCGATGGCGACGTCTGCCAGTCCCTGGACCTTGGCGCGGGTGGCCAGGGGCGTGCTGTGGGTAACGATCGCGGTGCCGGTGACCAAGCCGAAGCTCCAGCCGACGCCGAGCAGGACGAGGGCGAGGGTGATCAGGGTGAAGGAATGGCCGGGAGCGAGGGCGGCGACCACTCCCGCGGCGAGCAGCGTGCCGGCCGTCACCACGCTCATCGCAGTGGCACCAAAGCGGTCGACGAGGCGGCCGGCCAGCGGCGACGGCAGATACATGGAACCCGTGTGCAGGGCGATGACCAGGCCGGATGCGGCGGTGCCGAAGCCGTGGGCGTGCATGTGGATGGGGGTCATGGTCATCACGGCGACCATGACGAGCTGACTGAGGACCAGGACCGCGACGCCGACGATCAGCCCGGGCCCTGACCGGGAGGGGGAACCCCCGGCTGCACCCTCAGCCGGGGTCGCGGGCAGGGTGCGGGCGAGCAGCAGCGGGTCGGGCCGTAGCCATAGGAGGAGGGTGAGTGCGGCCAGCGTGAACGCGACCGTGGAGAGGAGGAACAGGCCGGTCAGCTCGGGCAGTCGGAGGGCGGTCGCGAGGTGCCCGGCGGGGGTGGCGAGCAGTGGTCCGGCGATGCCGCCGGCGGTGGTGGCGACGATGACGGTGGAGGTGGCGCGGGCGCGCTGATGAGGTGCGGCGAGGTCGGCTCCCGCGTATCGGGCCTGGAGGTTGGACGTGGTGCCGGCGCCGTACAGGAACAGGGAGACGAACAACAGCGCGGGGCTGCCGAGTGCGGCCGCGACGACGACACCGGTACCGCCGAGGGCGCCGGTGAGGTATCCGGCGGCCAGTCCGGGGCGGCGGCCGAGGCGCTGGGAGACGCGTCCGATGACGACGGCGGCGACGGCGGAGCCCGCGGTGAGCAGGGCGACGGGCAGTCCGGTCAGCGAGGTGTTGTGGAGCATCTGCCCGGCCAGCAACCCGGCGACGGTGACACCGGCGGCGAGGCCGACACCGCTGAGGATCTGGGAGACGAGCAGCACGGTCAGGGTGCGCTTCTGCACCGCGGATATGGAGGGGGCGGGAGCGGCGGTGGGCGGGGTGCGGGTGGGATTGAGGGGCAGGTAGCCCATGTGGTTCGTACTTTCAGGTTGCCGGGAGGCCGGGGCGGCGGGTTACCGGGCGGGACGGTCCGGTGGTCATCAGGCGGCGGTCAGGTGTGCGCCGGGCGGGTGAGTGCGGGCGAACCGGGCGTTGATGTGAGCCAGTTGCCGCTCGTCGTCGTGGGCGAGGGTCATCGCGCCGTCCGGGGTGGCCGGGATGTGCCGATCCAGGACGGACCGGCCCTGACGGACCTGGGCACCGAGCGCGGCGAGGACCGGGCACAGGGTGTAGGCGAGGGCGAGGGCGTGAGCCGGGCTGCCGCCAGTGGCCAGGGGAGCACCGGGTTCCCGGTAAACGCGTGCTGGGACAGCAGCCGAGGAAGGTCTTGAGCAGGCCGGAGCAGGCGGCCTTGTCGATGGGGGTGGCAACGACGAGGGCGTCGGCCTCGGCAACCAGGCTCACGGCGCGGGGTGAGGGAGGATCGGGGGTGTCCGCGGTGAGCGGTGGTGCCGCTGGCAGGTCGCGCAGGGCGCGTACGTGATTGCGGCGGTGTGCTCGGCCAGGAGGGCGGTACGGGACGGACTGCCGAGCAGGGCGAGGACGGTGGCCACGGGAACTCCTGCGGAATCAGCGGGCCTTGGCGGTGAAGGGTGGTGGACGGAAGCCCGCCCGTCCCGCGTCAGCGCGGGCTGTCCGGCATGCCGTAGGCGTCGGCGATCAGCTCGGTGGAGCGCAGCCGGGCCTGGACGGAGTGGCCGACGCTGCCGATCATGAGCTCGTCGGCGCCGGAGTCCCGCTGGACCTGGTTCAGGTGGGCGGTGACCTGCTCGGGGGTGCCGTGCGGTACGTGGTCCAGCCAGCTGTCGACGGCCTGGCGTTCCTGGGCGTCGTAGGTGTAGGCGTCCACTTCCTCGGGGGACGGCAGCAGGTAGGACTTGCGCTGGAACATGCGGAGCATGGCGTGCGCGAGGGTGCCGGCCTGGCGGCGGGCCTCACGCTCGTCGTCGGATGCCGCGACGGTGAAGCTGACCAGCGCGTACGGCTCGGCCAGGGCCTCGGACGGAGTGAACCGCTCGCGGTACAGACGCAGGGCGGCCACGACATCGCGCGGGTTGAAGTGCGCGGCGAAGGCGAACGGCAGGCCGAGCCGGGCGGCGAGCTGCGCCGAGTAGCCGGACGAGCCGAGCAGCCACACCGGCAGGCGGCCGGTGGGCGGAGTGACGCCGTTGAACCGGTCCTGGGCAGGCCCCGGCACGGCGTACACGCGGTCGGCGTAGGGGTGCTCTGCGGGGAAATCGTCGCCGAGGAAGTGCAGTAGCTCGAGGACCTGCTGGGGGAAGTCCTCGGCGCCGCTCGCGCCGCGGCGCAGGGCGGCGGCCGTGGCGTGATCGGTACCCGGGGCGCGGCCCAGGCCCAGGTCGATGCGGCCGGGGGCGAGGGCGTCCAGCATGCCGAACTGTTCGGCGACGACCAGCGGCGGATGGTTGGGCAGCATGATCCCGCCCGCGCCGAGTCGCAGCCTGCTGGTCTCCGCGGTGAGCCGGGACAGCAGGACGGGCGGGCTGGAGGTGGAGACACCGGGCATGGCGTGGTGCTCGTTCGTCCAGTAGCGGGTGAAGCCGCGCCGGTCGGCGAGCCGGGCGAGTTCGATGCTGCCGGCCAGCGCCTCCGCGGCGGTCTGGCCGGTGCCGGTCATGGCGGAGTCCAGTACGGACAGGGCGGCGGGCGCGGAGCCATGGCGGGTGCCGCGGATGGGATCGGTCATGCTCGTGCGGTCCTTCGGTTTCGAGGTGTGCGGCGTGCGGGGAGGTGGGAGGCGCCGGGCGCCGGCCGACAGTCGCGGCGGGTCTCTGTCGGCCGGCGCCCGGCTGTGTCCGGCGTACGAGCCCGATGTACGAGGGGTCAGCCGCGGACGCCGAAGTCGACGCGGTCGGCGATACCGGCTGCGGTGAAGGCGGCTTCCAGCTCGTCGCGGCCCTCGGTGAAGTGGGCCCAGCTGTCGTAGTGGACGGGGATCACGCGGCCGGCGTCGAGGAGCTTCGCGGCCTGGGCGGCCTGGGCGCTGTCCAGGACGATCAGCCCGCCGTCGAAGACCTCGGTGAAGCGGGGCGCTCCGGCGAAGAGGAGGGCCGTGTCCACCGGGGCGAAGCGCTCGGCGATCTCCCTGACGGCGTCGAGGGAGGCGTTGTCGCCGCTGACGTAGACGCTGGGCAGGCCCTCGCCGGTCAGAACGAATCCGACGACCTCGCCGCAGATCGGCTCGACCTCCTCGCGCTTGCCGGGGCCGTGGATGGCGGGCACGCCGGTCACGGTGACCGTGCCGGGCCCGCCGTCCCGGCGCTCAAGCTCGATCGACTGCCAGTCGGCGAGGCCGGTGGCCGCCTCCCCGAGACGCTCCCCACCGCCGGGGGTGGTGAGCGTCAGCGGGACGTCGGCGAGCAGGGCCCGGCCGGAAGAGTCGAGGTTGTCGGCGTGCTCGTCGTGCGAGAGCAGGACCACGTCGACGCGGCCGAGATCGGCCGGGCTGCCGTCAGCCGCCGCCGTCTTGGTCAGCACGACGGCCGGTGCCGGGTGGTCACCGGGGCCGTCGAAGGTCGGGTCGGTGAGAAAGCGCAGGCCGCCGTACTCGAAGAGGGCGGTCGGGCCGCCGAAGACCCGGACGGGGAACGGGGCGGTCTGCAGGGTGGGGGAAGACACGAAAGGAGTTCCTCACGGATAGATTGCGTGTTAACCGTGAGCCGACTGTACGCACGCCTCATGGATGAATGCAACCCGTACCATGAGAAGCATGGAAGAGTTCGTGACGGACGAAGCAGCCCTCCCGTCGGCGCCGGGCGAGGCGGAGCGCCCCGCCCTGGCCCTGGCCAACAGCGCCGTCGCACTGCCCGGCGGGCACACTGCCGACCTCCTCGGCACTCCGGCGCAGGCCGAGCAGTGGCTGGCGCGGCGCGACCTCGCCCCGGCCGGCGCCGGCTTGGCGGAGGTATGCGCGACACAGCTGCGCTCGTTGCGCGAACAGGTCAGGTCGCTCCTGGCCTCCCGTGTCGCCGGGCAGCCCGCCCTGCCCGCCGCCGTCACGGCGGTCAACGACGCGATGACCCGCGTCCCGACCGCGTCCCTGCTGCTGTGGGACGAGAACACCGGCCCCTACCGCGCCACACCCCACCCCACCACCGCGATCGTCGAACACGCCCTGGCGGTCATCGCCGCCGACGCCGCCGACCTGCTCACCTCCACCGACGCCACCCGTCTGACCGCCTGTGCCTCCCCTCCCTGCAACCGCTTCCTGCTCAAGCACGGCCGTCGCCAGTGGTGCTCCACCCGCTGCGGCGACCGCGCCCGCGCCGCCCGCGCCTACGCCCGTCGCACCGCGATGGAGTGACGACGCCGCATCGCCGACCCGGCAGGACACGCCAGCGCCCCTCCCGGCACAGCCAGGCCCGCGCAGCCCCCGACGCACCTACTCTGCGGCTGGTGTCTGCGCTGGGACTCCGAGCCGAGCCGTCTGCCCAGACAGCGTCGCTCGCGTTCACCATCCCGCTGTTCGTGGACCTCGCGACCCCTCGTGCGAGAAAATAAGCGAAGGAGATTTCCGGTGAACCAGCCACGAGAGCGACCGCCCTCACCGCGTGAAGCCGCCCGAGGGATCACCACCCGCCCGCACTGCCGCAGCCCGCATATCAACGACCGCCTGCCCCGGCTCCTCGAGCACTGCCCTGAACTCAAGACCACCTGCGACCTGGTCCGCCGATTCGCCGCCATGTCCGACAACCGCGACGCGACATCCTGGCCGGAATGGCTGGAGGACCTCGCGAACACCGGGCCGGCTTCGCTGACCGGCCCTGCCGGAGCCTTGCGCGAAGACCGACACGCCGTCGCCCAGGGAATCGCCACCCCTTACAACTCCGAGTTCAACGAGGGCCTTATGGCCGACGTCAAGCTGCAGAAACACCTCATGGGCCGACGCGCCGGCGTCTCCCTTCTCCGCCACCGCGCCGTCCTGATCGCCCACCTCCGCTGAGACGGCGTACGCCTTGTCGCCTCACATCCGGAATTGACGCACCCTCTGGTCTCCGCTGACCGCTGCTGCGGCCGGTTGCGAGCGGTGATGGTGCTGGTCGTGCGGACCGGTGCACCATTCTGGGACTCGCTGGTGTTCGACGGGATCGACGAGGTGGATGTCGAGGCGGTTACGGCTGCGTTCGGCACGGTCGAGGTGGTGGCGAGAGGCCGCGCGGCCCGGGCGGCGTGTCCGGGCCGCGGGCGCTTCTCGGACCGAGTCCACGACCGCTACCAGCGCAGGCTGAAGGACCTTCCGCGCAGCGGACCACGCACCACAGGCGACGCCCAGGGGCCATACCCGCGGACACGGGGAGCAGGGCCTCGCCATCATCGAGTACAGGCGCAGCGTACCGATGACGTAGCACGCCCGGTCACGCTGAGCATCATGCTCCGTTGGGCCTGACGCACTCCAGGAGATCAGCGTTCACGGCAGCATGACGAGCTACTGCGTAGAGTGACCATGTGCCCGGCTGTCTGTATGAGGGCTTCCAGCGGCGAGCGAATGAGACTGCGATGAGTGAACTGACGAAGCCCGGGATCGACCTTCCGGAGGGTGACGCTCCCACCGAGCTGACAATCCGCGACCTCGTCGTCGGGGACGGGCTTGAGGCGAAGCCGGGCAGGGTCGTCCAGGTTCACTACGTCGGGGTCACCTTCGAGTCCGGAAGGGAATTCGACACCTCCTGGGACCGGGGACAGACGTTCAAGTTCGCCGTGGGCGGTGGCAAGGTCATCAAGGGCTGGGACCGCGGAGTCAGGGGGATGAAGGTCGGCGGCCGGCGCGAGATCATCGTTCCCCCGCGCCTCGGTTACGGCAACCGGTCCCCCTCGCCGTTGATCCCGGCGGGCTCGACACTCGTCTTCGTGGTGGACCTGCTCTCCGTCGCAGTCTGAGGCCTTCTGCTATCCGGCCTCTCCGCCCGGGACCAAGGCCGGGCGGAGAGGCCGGCCGACCGCGACACCACTCCCGTGCACCCTTCACTCGCGGCCCCGGACAGAGGCACGCGCCGGCAACAACACGCATCGGCGCCCGTGGTCCAGAAACGGCGGGCACCCCGGTAGCGGGCCTGAGCCCCAGCCCGGACCGATGGCCGGCGGCCGGGGTGCCGGCGGCCATGAACCCCGCGAAACGAATCATTCGCGCGGTGACCTCACCCGCCACTTCTCGTGGTGGCCGGGGCCCGCCCCTCGATCGCAGCCAGGACTCCTGGTCCGCTCCCAGCCGACGTTCCCGGACCGACGATGCCGTTCGATTGAACGGCTGGTCACGAACTCCGGCTGCCCGACTTGTACGCTCACCTCGTAGCCTCCGCACATGGCTGATGAGCCGTTCCAGTGGCGCTGTGTTCTCTGCCATGACTACGGTGACCGAGACGAAGCGGACCGCGCGGATCTGACGATCATCGAGAATGTGCAGCAGCACGGATGTCACGTCGTGATGGTTCCCGAGGACGAGATCGGTCCTGGATTCGCCTACACGATCGGCCTCGCGCACACTCACGGCGCACCTGAACTCGCCGTGTTCGGACTCGATGTCCAGGTCATGCACCGCATGGTCAACAGGCTCGGAGCGAAGTCGGCCGCGGGCGCCGTACTGGCTGAGGGCCAGAGGCATCCTGACGTTGTCGACGGTCACCGAGTCGCGCCCGGCCAGGTCGATCTCCGCTGGTACCGGACGCTCTTCGGCCGGGCCATCGGGTTCTACCGGCTGCCTCCTCTCCCCGTGCTGCAAGTTGCGCGGCCCGACGTGGATCACTTGCGGGCTTTGGGGATCAAACAGGGCCAGGAGCGGCTTGGCCCGGGCCAGGGCCAGCTTCCGTCCGGCCTGGATGGTTTGAGCCGGCATCGGCTGTCAGGCCCGGAGGATCGGGCAACGTGTCGATGTCGAGCGGACGGCCGTCGTCGGCGGCCGCTCAGGTGGGGGAACAGACCGACGCGCAGCACGTCAGCGAGCCCGGCTTCGCGGTCGTGGTCCCGGGCCGCCGACCGCGGCGGCCGGCGGCGTGAACAACGATGAGTTCCGTCTCGCTGAACGACAGCCCACCACGCACAGCAGCGGCCGGCGTCGATGGTGTACGAAGTCCTTCGTGAACGAACAGATCCAGGCCGCGACCGTCCGCGTCTTCATAGCCCTTGCTCCGCCCGACGACGCCAAGGAGGAGCTGGCGCAGGCGCTGCGCCCCGCCTATGACGCCTACCCGCGCATGCGGTGGAACCGCATCGAGGACTGGCACATTACCCTGGCGTTCCTCGGTGAGCTGCCGAGGTCAGCCGTTTCGCTCCTGCGGCCGCCGCTCGCGGAATTCGCAGCGAGGCGCCACCCCCTGCACCTGGCCTTGTGCGGCGGCGGGCACTTCGACGAGCGTGTGCTGTGGAGCGGGATCGGCGGGGACCTCGAAGGACTGCGGCTGCTCGCCGGGGAGGTGCGGGCGCTGGTCGGGGAACATGGTGTCACCTTCATGGACCGGCCGCTGAACCCCCACCTGACGCTCGCCCGTTCGCGCCGCGGCGATGCTTCCAGCGTGGTACAGGCCGCCGCGGGGCTTTCCGAGTTCACCGGCCGCACGTGGCAGGCCGAGCGTCTGCACCTGGTCGGCAGCAACTTCGGCCGCGGCCCCGGGCCGATCCACTACCGCGACATCGAGGCATGGCCCTTCAGCAGCGCGAGATGAACCGTTCTTGCGGGCGGGGCAAGGAGGAAGGCCACGCCGTGGGGATACGGGCGGGTTCGAACGCACGCATCAGAGCGCTGGTGCACCGTGATTTACCTGGTCCCCAGGCAACGGTGGTCTCCGCGACCGGTGCCGGAAAGACGAGCCCCACGGCGTGGTTATCACCGCGCTCAAGTGCTGCCGCGGCGACCGCGACCCCGGCCGGCCTGGCTGTGGCGGTCGGCCGCCGATGCCACCGCCGGGGACGTGGACCGGCTCTGGCAAGCCTTCCCGCGCAGATTCGACCTGGAACACACCTTCAGGATGCTCAAGCAGACGCTGGGCTGGACGACTCCCGAACTCCGCGAGCCGGCCACCGCCGACCGCTGGACCTGGCTGGTCATCGCCGCCGACACCCAGCTCCGCCCAGTACTCCAGTGAAACGTCGCGATCTGGTCCGATGGCCCTCGGGGCTACTGGCCTCAGCCGGCTCGGGAGGCTGGCGGATGGACGAGCGCACGGTCATGTTGAACGAGCTTGCGCAGGGGCTGCGCCCGGGCACCGATTCGGTCGCCGAGCGCTTCGGTGCGCTGGCCGAACCCGGTCACCATGTCGCGTAAGAGGCGCCGGGGGCGTCGGCCGCTGCGCCGGGAACCTTCTTCGTCGGCTGGCCCGAATCCGGTCCGGCTGCCCGCGCGGGAAGGGGGCGCGCGGGCAGCCGGACCGGGAGCAGATTGCAAGAATTTTCAGCCAAACGAGCGATCGGGGCCGAAACAGTGTCAACGAGTGTTCTCCGGCCGCCGTCACCGGGCGCGATGAGGACGGAGGGTGAAGCGGAGTGCTTCCACCTACTTTCAGAACAGGCGGCCGGCAATGCTCCTTGGTGCGAGGAAGCCCTTTCGGAGCTGAGAGCGGCGGGTGACGTCCTCACCGGATTCCGAGGTTCCTCATGCAAGACCTTCTTGCGCAAGATGGCGAAATATATTTCAGTCCCAACTCCTCGGGCCTAACGTCATGTCCCGTCCCGGACCTTTTCCGCGGCTCACCGGCCGCGCTGTCCGCCCCTGACGGAAGGACCCGCCGTGCTGAGAACACGCTCACTCCTCTGGCCGGCCGCCATCGGGCTGCTGTCCTCCGCGGCTCTCGCCGCTCCGGTCGCCGCCTCCGACGGCGATCCCGCTCCCGAGGCCCCCGATTGCGTAAAGGTGTCCGCCGGCTGGCGCTACACCTTCGTCACCAACGGCTGCGACTCACCCCAGTACCTGACGGTCCGCTACGCCGACGGCACGGACGTGCCGTGCAGGAACCTCTCCCCCGGGGACTCCGCGACTTTTCCCGGCTACGGGACCCAGGGGAACCGGGTGCTCGGCCCGCACCTCTGCCCCACCGCCTGAGAGCCGCACCGCCTTCCGGCCTCCCGGCGCCTTCCGGTCGAGCGCCCCTGCCGCACGCCGGGAGCGGTGTGGTGGAGAGGGGGATACGTACGGGCGCGTGACACCCCGCCGAACCCCCTCACCTCGCCGTCGGGCGAAGCGGCAGTTCAGACTCCCCGATCCGGTGGTGATGATCAGATCGGTGACCTCCGGCGGGCGTCCGCGCCGGTCGCTCACGACTCGCCGGACCATGAGATCCGCGGTCCCGGCCGCGCGCACCGAGGGCGGGGCCACAGGATGCTCGTCGAGCCAGTCATCCAGCTCGTACACCGGGCCGAGGACCAGCGGGCGTGTGCTTTCCGTGTCCTCGCCCTGGCCGTGCGGAATGTAACCCTGGTCAGGTCTTCCACCGCCCGGCACGCACCGGTGAACGTGCCGGCGGGCGCGTCGGGACCGAGTGCACCCGGTGCGGACGCACCGCCAACGCCGACCAGGCCGGCGCACTCCATGTCGCTGTCAGAGCCGGCTGGTCCTTCCCGACGTGGCCTGGCCGCCGACAGGAGAAGCCTTCCGGATTTATCCGGAGGGAGGAGTCGCCTACAGGTCCAGCACTGCCTGCAGGGACTGGCTGACCCGCCTCATCGCGTCCGTGCCGACAGTACCGATCAGTTTCGCGTCGTCGAAGCGGGCGGTGCGTAGCTGCTGGATGTTGACGGCGACCGCGGTGCACGCCATCGGCTCTTCGAGGACTACGGACATCAGGGTGTCCGGGAAGCGGCCGAAGGGGTGCAGCACGATCGCGAGCACCGCGCCATACGCCTGCTCCAGGCCGTCGAGTGAGATGACGAGCACACTCCGGCCGTCAGTGAGCGTCCAGATTTCCCCACGCTTCACAGGGTGTCGCCCTCGCCGCCCAGCTCGTCGCCGAGACCGAGCTGGGCGAGATGCTGTGCAGCGTCGAGGACGGCCTGGCGGCGTGCGGCGCGGACGATGTACGCGTTGAGGGAGAGCCCTGCCGCCTCCGCACCGGCGCGGATCGACGGATCGAGATCATCGGGAATGCGCAGCGTCATCACGGTCATGCCACCAATCTAGCAACCGGAAAGCGGTTGCGCAGATGGTGGCACTCAGGTCCATCCCCGCGTGAGCGGGGTTGGCCCGACCGAATGCTCCGCCTACGACGCGCCAACACCAAGTGCTTGCCGCGAACTGGGGTGGGCCGTTGGACACTCTCATCCGTATCTCCGACGCGATCGGTGCCCAGCTCGTCGACCTATACGGCAGTGAAGACCCTGGGCGATCGCCTCGGGGAGACGGGCACTCGGGGTGGTTTCAGCGGCTGGCGGTGTACGGAGTCCGGCTGGTCGTGTCGATCACGAGGACGAACGGGTGACCGTAGGGCTGCCTTGACCAACCACGGCTGCGCTTCGGCCGCGGTCCGGCCGCAGACTTCGACGCTGGTGGCGGTTCACCAGGTCCGCGTACCGCGGGTGGACCCACTGGTTCATCAGCCTCGCCTCTCTCTGAGTTCCTGCGGCCGTAGGGACTCAGGCGGGCCGGACACTGGCGGGCCGGTCAGTTCGAGCCCGGTCCCGAGCAGTCGTTGCAGGCCCGGACCGTCTCGCCGAGGGAGGGCCTGCGTCGCACGGAACCCCACTGGGGACGGGAGCCGACTGCGCTGTACGGGCGGACGAAGCCCGTGGACATCATGCGCCCCAGAAACCCGCCCGCCACCTGGACCCCGCGGAGGCCACGGTGAGCTGCTGCGACCAGGGCTTCAATGCCACCGGATCCGGGGCGGAGCCGTTCCTTCTGTGGTCCCTGTTCCCTCGGCGCGTTGACCTTGCAGTTGCCACAAGGGTGAGCATGGTGCCATGTTGTCCATCGGTGAGTTCAGCGAGATGTGTCATCTGTCCCCGCAGACGCTGCGGTTCTACCACTCCGAGGGCCTGCTCGTTCCGGCCGACGTCAGCGAACGGACCGGCTACCGCTCGTACAGGTTCGAGCAGGTCGAACAGGCCGTGTTGATCACTGCCCTGCGAAGTGCGGGGATGAGCGTCCGGCTGGTCCGGCGTGTCCTTGACGAGCCGGACGCGGCTCCCGCCCTGTTGCAGCAGCACAGTGCGGAAGTGCAGCGCCTGCGACAGGTCCAGGACGAGGCGATCAGTGACGCGCGGGCGCTTTTCGGTTCATGGCCGGAAGTGAGGCTGTGTCACGTGCCCACGATGACCGTGGTGTCGAAGCCGGTGCCCGCCGGTCCGTCGGCCGGACGCGACCCGTACGACTGGGGCGAAGTCGATGCCGCCGTCGCCGCTGTGGCTCAGGAGGTGACCACGACCGTGGAATCGTACGGAGCCGTTGTGTCAGGCACCCCTTGGCGGACCATGGCTGATGAGACCGAGGAACAGAGACGGCGGAGCCTTTCCGCCGAAGGGCCGTGCTGGCTGGTGAAAGTCCCCGTCACGACGGCCGGGAAAGCAATCACAGCCCTATCCGGTGACATGGAGGTGCAAACCTTCGAGGCCCGGGATGAACTGGCGGTGTTCGTTCCGGGCAAGAGCTCGATGGCCAAGTACGGCACCGCACTCTCGCGTCTGGCCATGCATCCCCTCGACGGCTCTTACATCGACGTCTCCCGAATGCGTCATCTGCTGCACGAGGACGGCTTCGAGACCACTGCGGCGGTCCGCAAGCTCGATGAGCCCGGTGTGGACGGGTGATCTGAAGGACCGCCGGTCCTGCGCCGCCACGACACCGGAGGAGGCCAGGCAGGGGAACGGTACTCGTGGCCGGAGTTGGGTCTGCCGCGACCGGACACGCAGGATAAGGCCCGCTGTGCGGACCGGGGGACAGGCGGCGGTTCCGAGCGATTCACGCTTGTCGGTGGTGAAGGGCTCGGCCGGCGCGTTGCCCCAGCACTGCCCGCGCCGACACGGCGCCGGTCGGGCTCGGGGAAAGGTTTGCCGTCGTCCCGGGCGGCGAAGACGGTCAGGAAGTCGCCTCGGGCCGCCCAGGCGGCGACGGCCTTCACGGGTGGGAGTGTTCAATGATCGGCGGATTCGATGATCAAGGAGACGCCAGATGAGCGACACCACCATCGAGCGGATAGCGGACAGCGGCCAGGTGGCGGTGGTCGTGCCGGTGAGTGACGAGCAGTTGGTCGCGATGCTGGTGGACCGGGCCCGCGAGTGAGGGTCTGCAGCTGACCGGGGAGGGCGGGCTGTTGCAGCAGCTGACCAGGGGGTCCTGAGTCCGCCCGGAGGGCGAGATCACCGATCGCCTCGGATACGAGAAGCACGACGCCGAGGGCCGGGGCAGCGGCAGCGGCAGCGGCAGCTCCCGCAACGGGACGCGGGCGAAGACGGTGCTGAGCGGTGCCGGTCCCGTCGAGGTGAAGGTTCCCCGGGGCGTGGCGGGCACGTTCGAGTCGGCCGTCGTCAAGGAGCGGCAGCGGCGCCTGTCCGGCGTGGGCGAGTACGCGCCTACAGGGCACTGATGAGCCTGGGCCCCACCGGCAAGGGCCGCAAACGGTGGACCATGCACTGGAAGGCACCCCTGAACGCCTTCCGGATCGCCTTCGAAGACCGACTCACCCCGGCCGCCAACTGACCCCCACAAAAACTGGATCAGCCGTCCACTGGACACACCCGTCGTACGGCACAAAGACTGAGGGCCTCCACCCGTGGGTGGAGGCCCTCAACGTCTGACCTCGCTCGCGTAGCGTAAGTCAGAGGCCGAACCGGGGAATCTGTCACCCACGCTGCATCTCGGGGGTGCAGATGCAACCGGCAGCGCAATTCGTGGACCCGCTGATTTCCCGTCCCGGCTCGCGCTGAAACGTGAGCCTCTCAGCCGCCTTCACCGAAGCCGTCGCCCTCAGGCCTCCGGGGATGCAACCCGCTCGATCGTGCCGTGCGGTCGAGGAGATTTCCCCGACCGGTCGGACGGGCGGATCAGCGCAGTCCGGCGAAGAGATCGTTCTCGGGTACGGCCGCGCCGGTGGCGTCTTGGACACGTACGAAGGTCTCCATGCCCATCAACTCACCGAACCTCTCCTTGCCCATCTTGAGGAAGAAGATGTTCTCGCCCTGACTGGCGTGCGCGGCCAATGCGTCGAACTTCTGACCGCTGAACGCGGTGGTGTCCACCCACGTGGTGATCTCATCGTCGGGGAGGCCGATCTCGGCCATCGCGGCGGCCTCGGCCGGATCCGGCTCCGGCATGTCCTCATGGAACTCGCGCATGATCTCGCCGAACCGCTGCATCATCGAGCGGGGCATCGTGGTCCAGTACACCTTCGGTGTCAGCGCGGTCATCTCCAGCGCCGCCATCGTGATGCGGTGGGCCTGGATGTGGTCGGGGTGGCCGTAGAAGCCGTTCTCGTCGTAGGTGACGACCACATCGGGTCGGTAGCGCCGCATGAGTTCCGCGAGTCGGGCCGCGCCTTCCTGCACGGGGGTCCGCCAGAAGGATCCGGGAGCGTCGTTGCTCGGCCAGCCCGTCATCCCGGAGTCGGCATAGTCCAGCATTTCCAGATCGCTGATCTTCAGGACGTCACAGCTCACCTCGAGCTCTTGACGGCGCATCAAGGCGACCGCCGCCGGATCATGCCCGGGGTCACCCGGTTTGACGCCCCCGGCCCGTCACCGCAACCGCCGTCGGTACACGTCACGAGAACCGTGCGGATGCCTTCCGCCGCGTACCGCGCGAGGACCCCTCCGGTTCCGGTGGCCTCGTCGTCGGGATGGGCGTGTACTGCCATGAGCGTCAAGGGCCGGTCAGTCATGAGACAGTCCTCCTGCGGAAATGCGTCTTGGTCCGAGTGCGCGGCGGGTGTGCCGCGATCCCGGGGACCGGATCCTGGTGGGACGGACGACCTTGTGGTCTCCGTGTCCCCCGCCCGTGCGGCGCCGGTCCCTCGGTCGGTGCAACCGCGCCGGCCGGGCCGGCTGTTCCCGGAGCTTGGCCTTCCAGGCGTCGGCGTTTCCACGCGAACGAGGTACAGGCGCGACTTGCATGTCCCAGCGCCACGTCGGATCCGACTTCCATCCGGCACCAGTCGCGAGATTCCGACACGAAATTTGGGACTCCACAGCGTGTCGACCTGGGGGACGGCCATGTCGACGAAGCGCCCGTGGTGCCCTTGGCGGGCGACTGTGAGGGTCGTGGTGGGCCCGTAGCGGTGTTTGGCGACGATGAGGTCGGCTTCACCGGCCCGGGGGAGGCCCAGTCGTACATCTCTTCACGGTGGATGAGGAGGACGAGGTCGACGTTGTCCTCCAGGGCGCCGGAGTCGCGGAGCTCGCTCAGGGAGGGCACCTTGGTGGAACGCTGGTTCGCCGAGCTGATCAACAAGCAGATACGACGAGGCGGCCACAAAAGCATCCAGGCACTGAAGAAGGACATCCGCATCTGGATCGCGGCCTGGAAGGCCGATCCGAAGCCCTGCATGTGGACGAAGACCGCGGACGAGGTCCTCGAACGCCTCGCCAGTTGTCTGAACGGAATTCCTGGCTCAGAAGGCTAGGCGGTTTGTTCCGTGCCGGGGCGAGTGCCGGTCAGGGGATGCGGGGGCGGTGCTTGCACGTGTCCCCGTATGGCCTCCCGCAGGTCGTCCAGCCCTTCGCCCGTCCGGGCGGACACCACGACGGCACCGGGATGGTGCTGCCGCAGCACGGCTATGTGTTCGGGCTCCGCAAGGTCCGCCTTGTTCAGCACCAGCAGTTCCGGCACGCCGTCGGCACCGATGTCGCGCAGGACACCGCGGACGGTGGCGATGTGCTCCGTCGCCTCAGGAGAGGAGGCGTCGACGACGTGCAGGGCCAGGTCCGCCTGAGTGACCTCCTCCAGCGTCGACCGGAAGGCGTCGACCAGCTGGTGGGGAAGGCGGCGGACGAAACCGACGGTATCGGTGAGCGTATAGGTCAGCCCGTCAGAGGTGCGGACCTGACGGACGAGCGGGTCGAGGGTGGCGAACAGGACGTCGGCGACATCGGCGTCCGCGCCCGCCAGCCGGTTGAGCAATGCCGACTTCCCGGCATTGGTGTAACCAGTGATCGCCACGGACGGAATGCGGTCTCGCGCCCGGCGGCGCCGGGTCACCTCCCGTCGGCGGGCTGTGCGGCGTACCTGCTCACGCAGTGCACGCATACGCCGACGCAGATGACGCCGCTGGATCTCCAGCCGCATCTCGCCACGACCGCGTACACCCATACCCGCACCACCGGCCACACGGCCGCCACCGATGCGCGACAGCTCATGGCCCGGCCGCGCAGGCGCGGCAGCTCGTATGCGAGCTGTGCCAGCTCCACCTGTGCCTTGCCCTCGGAGCTGCGGGCATGCTCGCCGAAGATGTCCAGGATCAGCCTCGTGCGGTCCACCACCCGTACCCCGCTGCCGTCCTCCAGACCGCGCACCTGGGCGGGGGTCAGCTCGCCCTCCGCGATCACGAGATCCGCGTGCCTGGCGTCGACCAGTTCCGCGAGTTCTTGGACCTTGCCCGAGCCGAGATACGTCGCCGGGTCCGGACGGTCACGCACCTGCACGAGCCGGTCCACCACGTCGATTCCGTCGGTCGCGGCCAGCCGCTCCAGCTCGTCCAGGGAGTCCGTCCTTGCGGGCCCGGAACCCTCACGCTCCGAGAGCCCGAGAACGACGGCACGCCACTGCCGTCCGTGCGAGCCTCCCGTGCGGGCCGTCCCTTCGGGACGCGCACCGATCAACCATGTACCCGGCATGATCGCCTCCGTCTCTCACCGGCGTGCGGAACGCTGGGGCCGACCCCGCCGACGTCCTGCCGGGACGCGGGGAGGCGCCCTGCCCGCACCAAAATCTGCGGCTTCACCTTCACCCCTGTTCCCGGCTACCCCTCGGCGTCCGCGCGTACCGCCCGGAAAGCGCCCGTCTTGTGCGGGTGTACGCGTGTCCGTGAGCTCCCCGCCGGCATCGTGATCTCCTCGGAGTCCTGGTCCCGGCCTGCCGCGCCAGCACAGGGAGACAGCCCCGGCATGCTCGTACACCTCTCGCTGGGCGCGGTCCTGTCATGGGTCCGGGGGACAGGCCTGCTCGGCGAGGCGGATGCCGTCGTCCGCCTCGGGTCCCGACCGACGGCTTCCCCGACGTGGGTGTGCTGCCCGGAACTGAGGCGCTCGTGCAGTTCGTGCAGTTCGTGCCCCGTCCGGTCGTCTTTGCGGCGACTCACCGCATGGCCGCCCGTTCCATCCGGCTCCCGGTACGACCGGGCCTCCTCGGAGCGGGGACGGGGACGACGGGTGGCCTGCCCGTAACCGGCTGCGGCCAGTCGGGAGCCGACCGAGGCGCGCGGCAACCGCTGCCGGTCGGTGTGCCGCGCGACGTCGTGGTCCACGTGTTCTGCGTCTGACATGGCACGACACCCCGTGGACTGTATGTGTGCGCCACGGGTAGTCGTTGGGGCCGACTGCGCACGCTGGGACCAGACCGAGAGGAAGCGGACGACATGAGCGACTGTCAGGCATCGGCAGTCATGCCCGCTATGGCGGAGCACGTGTTCGATGAGGCATGTGACCTGCGAAATGTCTGTCGGTGGCTGCCGAACGGCCTTCGCGTAGAAGGGGGTGACCCGCCCACGGTGATGGTCGCCGGCAGTGCGGGCGATTTCGCCGAGCAGGCGGAAGTCCATGTGCATCGGGATGACATGCGGCTGCGGTGGGCTGTGGGGGACGGCCGCTGCGAGGGCTGGCTCCAGGTGACTGAGGTGACCTCTTTGACCAGCGAGGTCACGGTGTGCCTGTCCGTGCACAGCGCTGCGTGGGACAGGAACGGTCCTGCATTCGAGCGAGGTCTGCACCAGGCTCTGGAAAGGCTGGCCGATCAAGTGGGCAGGCGTATGGAGACCACGGAGTGAGACCGGTGGGGTGTCAGCCCTCCGCCGAGCTGACCGGGGTTTTTCGTCCGATGCTCCTGCCCGGCCGACATGGGTGGTCGGGCGCGCCGGCCGGGACCGGCGCACGGCGTTCAGTCCCGTCCCCACCGCCTCCGGCACTCCCGGCTGCCGCGCATGAACTCTGCGATTGCGCTCCGCCAACGACCGGCAGTGTGCTGCGCTGGCCGGTCGTAAAGGCGGCGAGAACAGCGGTGGTTCTGGCTGGAACACAACGTCGCGGATGAGGAGTGCCGAGGCTGGCCCAGGCTGCTGAGCCGCAGCCAGGAGCGGCTGTTTCCGGTGTCAGGAGAGGTGAGGACGCCGAGCGTGCCGGCACTGCGTTGTGTGCACGAAACCGCACCGGAGTGTTGAGGGTCCGCCTGAGGCCATGCCGCAGCCATGACTCTGGGCGGTGGTGCTGTACGGCTGGAGGAATGGTGTCACTGCCGGACAGCAGGAACTTTGGACGCCCGGGGCCCGGAGGCTCCGTTGTGGCGGGGGCCCACCATCGGCGGGGTGGTGGCATTCACCGCTGCCGGCACGTGTCCGGCCCGCGCCGGGAAGCCCTACGGCAGCCTTGTGGCCGGGCGATGCGGATTCCGCCACCACGGCCCTGCGGGCGGTCGCCCCCCATCTGGCTCGACTTCTGTGGAGCGGGCTGTCACAACAACCCCGGAACGACGGCGTGTCCGACGTCCGGCGGCAGGTTGGCCACACCGATAGGGGCCGGGTGGAGGCCCCGCCTCCTTGCACCACGGAAGTTGTGGACGATCGCGAAATTCCCCAGGCGGAAGTTCACGTAATTCCCCAGCTACTGACGTGAGCTGGTGGTGAGGCAGATCGTGAGCTGTTTCCAACCTCAGCTTGAGCAGGTCAGATGCAGGGTGAGGACCGCACCCGCAGCAACTGCTTCAAGCGCTGAACGCTTCGCGAAGCGCTGCAGGCGGTCGCGAGCTGGCAGGTCGGCAACGACGACGACGAAAGGCGGATCAGCGCGCCGGCTCAGATGTGCCTCGCGCCTGGTCACGGCTGGCGACCACCAGGTATCCATCGCTCTCGGGCTCGAAGGTGGTGGACTGCACCGTGAGCCCAACGCTCCGCAACTGCGCCACGAGGTCCTCGTACCGGTAGGGCCAGATGGACAACCGCTCCGAGCAGGCTCGCACTGCCCCATCCGGCTCGATCTGGGCGACCACGATCTCGAGGAAGTGTTCCTGCTCCCAACGCTGCTCGATCTGCCAGTAGTAGCTGACGACCGCATCGCGGTCGTTGCGGCGGATGAGTCGATCGCGGACGTCTACCCGTGAGCCGGCGGAGCGCACGAGCTCCCAGTTACGTGACGTGAGCACGAGGCGTCCGCCCGGATTCAGCAGCCGCGACATCGCTTCCAGTGCGGTCAGGCGCCCGGCTGCGCCCTCGGCGTGCCCGAGCGAGTTGCCGACGCAGAACACCAGATCGAACGTGGAGTCCTCCAGGTGGTCGGGCAGCTCGTCCCAGCTCGCGCGGAGGGCTCGAAGCGAGACACCCTGCTCGTCGGCGGCCTTCTCGGTCCGGCGAACCATCCCATTGCTGGCGTCTGCGGCGACCACGTCAAGGCCAAGACTCGCGAGACCGACGGCGAGCTGGCCGGTTCCACACGCGCAGTCGAGGACGCGCGCGTTGGGCGGCAGAGAGCCCACGACATCGCTGTAGTAAACCGCGGCTGCCTTGGCGGGGGTCAACCTGTCGTCCCCGATCAGCCACTCGTATACGTCGGAAAGCGCCCCATAACCAGCCACCGCGATAACCTCCATCACTCGACGACACGCGGGCTAGACCGCGCCTGCGATTCGGACCTTGCGCCTCGCACTGTGCCGGGCCGTGTCAGCGAAGCATTGAGCAGGACCCAACCACTTCCGGCCGCTGAGACTCCACCGGATTTCGTGGGAAACCGCGGCACGCCGCACCGACGCAGGTCCCCACTCCACCGGCGCCCCATCGGCCACGATGGGGACCGCGGTCGGCAAGCGCGCGTTCACTGCGGAGCGCTTTAGGCACAGCCATCCAAACTGATTGCCGAAACGCCGCGTCCGGATGAAGGACCGCCAGCGACCGCCTCTACTGCCACGTATCCCGACGACGTCCACCGGTTTTTCCTACTTGGTCTTGTCGGTGGGGTTCCTGGGCCGCTTGTTCGGGCGGTAGCTGGGCCCGTTCATGATCACCTGGTGGCTCGTGTTGATGAGCCGATCCAGGAGGGACTCGGCGACGACGGGGTTGGGGAAGAGGGGATACCAGTCGCTGGGCGCCCTGTTGCTGGTGATGATCAGAGACCGTCCCTGCCGCTCGGAGACGAGCTCGTAGAGGTCATCGGCCTGGGCCGCGGACAGCTGACGCATGGCGAAGTCGTCGAGGATGAGGACGTCGGGGCGAACGAGTTCGCGGACGCGTTTCTCCCAGGTGCGGTCCGCGTGGCCGCCGGCGAGGTCGGCGAGGACGCGGCTGGTCTTGGCGAAGCGGACGTGGGCGCCCTGGCGGACGGCGAGGTGGCCGAGGGCCTGGGCGATGTGGGTCTTGCCGACGCCAACGGGGCCGAAGAGGATGACCGATTCGCCGGCGTGGAGCCAGCGCAGGGCTCCCAGGTCGCGGATCTGGGCGGCGGGCAGTTTCGAGGAGGCCGTGAAGTCGAACTCCTCCAGGGTGACCTGCTGCTCGAACTTGGCCCGCTGCAAGCGCCGTTGGAACGCTACGGTCTCCCGGCGGGTGATCTCGTCCTGGCAGAGGACCTGGAGGAAGTCGAGGTGGCCGAGCTCGCCGCCATGGGCCTGGGCGAGGCGGGCGTCCAGGGTTTCCAGCATGCCGGACAGTCGCAGGGCCTTGAGCGACTCCCGCAGGGCGGCGTCCATCACAGTCATCGGGCTTCCACCTCGGCTTCGTCGTGGACCTGGTCGTCGTGGTCGTCATCCGTCGTGTCGGGGGTCGCGACGGTGGCGAAGAGCTGGGCGGGGCCGTGCAGGAAGGCCGCGGCCCCGGCATCACCGCTGGTCTCGGGCTCGGGGTCGGTCTCGGTGCCGGCGATGAGGATGCCCTTGATGGTGCGGTAGGACGGGTCGCCAACCGCGATGGCCCTCGCGCAGGCGGCCTCCAGACGTGTGTCGCCGTACTTCTTCCGCAGCCCGAGGACCCCCTGGGCAGCGCGGAGCCTATAGAGGACGTTGACTTCCAGCAGCTGGTCGACGACTTCGCGGCAGGCGTCGCCGACCTCGGACGCCTGGCTGCGGCACCAGACCGGCGTCCGCATCTGAAAGGCGATCTTCTCTGGCGGATAGTCGCTCTTGTCGGTGCGTTTGCCCTGGTCAAGGGCTGCGTGGGTCTTGACGAGCTGGGCGTCGTGGAAGACCTGGACCATCGTGGCGGTCGAGCGGACGTCGACGCGGCGGCCGATCAGCTTCCACGGAACCGAGTAGAGGGTGCGGCCGACCTTGATGTGGATGTCCGGGCCGACCGTGGCCATCGACCAGCGGGCCAGCACGAACGGAGTCGGCGGCAGAGGCAGCAGTTCGGCCGCCTCCAACGCGTCGAACACGGTCATCGGGGCGGCCCCGCCCAGCGGCCGGCACTTCCGCCGCCCGGCGACCTGCTGGCTCCAGGTCACGGCCTCGGCCTGCATGTGCTCGATCGAGGTGAACTCCCGGCCTCGCCAGAACGAGTCGCGGACATAGGGCATCGGCCGCTCGACCCGCGGCTTGTCCTTCGGCTTCGCCGCCCGGGCCGGATCGACCAACGCTCCGTAGTGCGTTGCGAGTTCGGCATACGCCTTGTTGATCTTCGGGTCGTAGAGGTCGGGCTTGTCGACGCCGGTCTTGAGGTTGTCCGGGACGAGCCGGCGCGGGACGCCGCCGAAGTAGCGGAAGGCCGCGACGTGCGCTTCCGTCCACGCGTGCTGGTCCAGGTGCAGCACCGGCCGGACAAACATGTGCCGCGAGCACGGCAGCACCATCACGAACGCCCAGACCCGGTGGCGTTTCCCGGTCCGCGGATCGATCCACGGCCCGAGGAAGCCGTAGTCGATCTGAGCCTCCGAACCGGGCTCGATGTCGTCGCGCAACACTGTGACCCGCGACTTCGCTACCTCGTCCGGAAGCGTCGCGTGCACCCATCGACGGAACGAGGAGATCGACACCTGCAATTTGTGTTCGTCACGCAGGCGCTGGTGGATCGTCGAGACGGTCACCGTCCCGAGCAGGCTCTTGATGTAGTCGCGGTGCTGGTCGATGTCCGGCCAGGTCACCTGCCTCAGCCTTCTGTCGATGAGCCCCGGGAACCACTCCTTGATCAGCTTCGACCAGTCGGACTCGCTCATCGGCGGGCCGCCCGGGCTGATCCCGGACGCTTCCGCCGGCGCCAGGTACTTCCTGACCGTCTTGTGGTCCACCCCCAGCGACGCAGCCAGCTCGCTCTTCGAGCGGCCCGCGTACCAGTGGACGTAGATCTCGGTGATGTCGACCACGACGAACGTTCTCCTCGCCATCCGGGCTGCCCATCGGCCATCCGAACCACGGGACGAGGAACTTGACCAACTCCGCGACGACCAGGTCCCTCGATCCCGACCTCCGCGCTACCCATGGCCAATTAGGAGAATTCGGGATGGGGAATTACATGACGCTCAAACCGCCCAACCTGGGGAAAAACTTGATCGTCGACAGAAGTCGGCCAGAACCACTGCTGTCCGGTAAAGCGACACCGGACAGGCCTTCGGCGGGCCCCTGCAGAGCGGCAGCCGGCCCGGACCGTGCGAGACCGCCGCGGTGATCTCGGGCAGTGATCCACTCGTCGATGCCGCACGCGGTCAGGCCGTTACCGGTTCGGCCGCACACCGGGCCGTTCTTCACCGGTGTCCGAACGGACTCTGAGGAGGGCGCTGCCCGGTGGGGCGGACGACCGAGGGTCGACAGTGAGAACAGTGCACCCGAGAGGTGAGGTGAGGGAGTCCAGCGCAGCGGCGGAAATCCTGATCCAGCGGTGATCCTGGCCGAGGGCCGTCCGCAGTTGTGCGGAGGTAGTGAAAGCGACGGCCGTACGGCGCCCGCCGGGAGTGCGGAAGAAGCAGGTCACGTAGCAGCGGCGGGCTGACCGGACGGGTACGTACAGCAGGTCGGTCGGCGCATGTCCACCGGGCGTGGACTCCCCGCCGTGTCGAACGTCTGCCATGGGTGCCTCCGACTGGCTCGAACCTTTCACGCAGCGTGGCACCGGCACGCTGCCCGAGGAGTGCCGATCCTTGGTGCTGTCGGCCACGAGGACTGAAGCGGGTCCGGATCCGTGGCTCCGATGCCTTGGTACGGTGCGGCTCGCTCCCTGGCACCCGCGGTGGCCCTCGGCAGCGATCGCCGGCCACCCACAGACGTCTGCCGTGTGCGGGTATCACCTCACCGGCGTGAAATCTCGCGCTGCGACGAACGCGGGCCGCCGGGCCGGCGCCGCGAAGGGCTCCACCGCCGCGTTCTCCGCGCTGTTGAACACGATGAACACGTTGCTGCGCGGGTACGGCGTGATGTTGTCACCCGAGCCGTGCATGCAGTTGCAGTCGAACCAGGTCGCGGAGCCGGCCCGCCCCGTGATCAACCGGATGCCGTTCGGGTCGGACAGCGCGGTTATCGCCTCGTTCGACGGTGTCCCCGTCTCCTGCATCCTCAGTGACTTCTTGTAGTTGTCCTCCGGCGTCTCGCCCGCACAGCTCAGGAAGGTCCTGTGCGAGCCGGGTATGATCATGAGGCTGCCATTCGTGGTGTGGTTGTCGGTGAGCGAGATCGACACCGACACGGCCCGCATATGTGGCAGACCATCTTCCGCATGCCAGGTCTCGAAGTCCGAGTGCCAGTAGAAGCCGCTCGCCCCGAAGCCGGGTTTCACGTTGATGCGGGACTGGTGGACGTACACATCCGAGCCGAGGATCTGGCGGGCCGCTCCCACCACGCGCTCGTCGCGCACGAGCGAAGCGAACACCTCGCTGATCCGGTGGACTTCAAACACCGAGCGGATGTCCCGCGATTTGGGCTCGACGACGGCGCGCTCGTCGGCGCGGACCACCGGGTCCCGGACCAGTCGGTCCAGCTCGGCGCGGTAGAGGGCCACCTCGTCCGAGTCCAGCAGTGCGTCCACGGTCGTGAAACCGGTGTGCTCGAAGTCCAGCAGCTTGGCTCGCTCCAGGGGACCCGGCGTGTCGGGCGCAGACCACACCACAGGATCCCGACGCGGCACCATCGCCTCGGTCCTGCCACGGGTCGGGTACAGGTCGGTGGTCCGACGGTGGTTGTACAGCGTTGTCATGGTGTCCTCAGGCTTCGTCGATCTCGGATTCCGTCAGCAGCGGGTAGGCGCCGCTCTCGTCGTGATCCTCCAGACCGGTCACGGGCGGATTGAAGACGCACACGCAGCGGAAGTCGGTCTTCGGCCGCAGGGTGTGGCGCTCGTGGCCGTCCAGCAGGTACATCGTTCCCGGCGTGATCCAATGCTTCTCATCGTTCTCCTCATTGGTCAGCTCGGCCTCACCCTCCACGCAGAGCACGGCCTCGATGTGATGGGCGTACCACATCGTGGTCTCCGTGCCGGCGTAGAGCATCGTTTCGTGCAGGGAGAAACCGACTCGCTCCCTGGCCAGTACGATCCGCTTGCTCTCCCAGGCGCCGGACGCGCTCTTGACGTGCCGGTCGGTACTTTCGATGTCCCTCAAGGAACGGACGATCATGGTGAGTTCTCACCTTTCTTCCGCAGGTGCGGATGCTCGCTCGCACGACCGCCGGTACTGCTGGTGCGTCAGCGGCCGGCAGGTCCCGGCGGACCCTCGGTTTCCCGCACCGCGCACCCGAACAGCGAGAGCCCTTCCTCCAGCTCCTCGTCGCTGATGGTCAACGGTGGGAGCAGCTTGACGACCTCACCCTCGGGACCGGACGTTTCCAGGAGCAGGCCCAGTTCGAAAGCACGGGCGCACACAGCGGCGGCGCGCGAGGGGTCGGTGAACTCCACACCCCACGCCAGACCGCGCCCGCGCACGTCGGAGGCCGCCTCGTCGGCGGCGACGGCGTTCAGTGCCTGCTCGACCTGGTCCGCACGGGTCAGGGTCTGCTTCTCCAGCCGGCCGTCGCGCCAGTATTCCTCCAGCGCGGCGGTGGCCGTCACGAAGGCCGGATTGAAGCCGCGGAAGGTGCCGTTGTGTTCGCCGGGCTGCCAGATGTCCAGCTCGGGACGGAACAGGGTCAGGGCCATCGGCAGTCCGTATCCGCTGACGGACTTCGACAGCGTCACGATGTCCGGCGTGATGCCGGCCTCCTCGAAGGAGAAGAACGCGCCGGTGCGGCCGCAGCCCATCTGGATGTCGTCGACGATCAGCAGCATGTCCCTGCGCCGGCACAGTTCGGCGAGACCGTGCAGCCACTCGGCCCGCGCCACGTTGATACCGCCCTCGCCCTGAACGGTCTCCACGATCACGGCCGCCGGGGTGTCCAGGCCGGAGCCCGCACTCGTCAGCAACCGCTCGAGCCAGGGGAAGCCGGGCGCCCGGCCGTCCCAGTGGTCGTCGAAGGGCATGGGGGTGGCGTGCGCCAGCGGAACGCCCGCACCTGCCCGCTTGAAGGCGTTGCCGGTGACGGCGAGGGAGCCCAGCGACATGCCGTGGAAGGCATTGGTGAAGAAGACGACGGCTTCCCTGCCCTTCACCTTGCGGGCCAGCTTCAGCGCGGCCTCGACGGCGTTGGTGCCGGCGGGTCCCGGAAACATGACCTTGTAGGGCAGCGCACGCGGCTTGAGTGCGATCTCCTGGAAAGTCTCCAGGAAATCCCGCTTGGCGACCGTCGACATGTCGAGGGCGTGGGTGACGCCGTCCCGTTCGAGGTAGTCGAGAAGCGCCCGTTTGAGTACCGGGTTGTTATGTCCGTAGTTCAGGGATCCGGCGCCGGAGAAAAAGTCGAGATAGGGGCGGTTTTTCTCGTCGTACAGTTGGCTGCCGTGGGCGTGGTCGAAAACTGTGGGCCAGCCGCGGCAATAACTGCGCACTTCGGACTCGAGTGTTTCGAAGACGTCTGAACCGGGCTGCGGCATTACCATGATGACTCGCTCCTCATGGAGAAGAAACGAATAGGGATTTCAACTGTGCCGACGGCTCCCGGGTCATCGACACAGGGGCCCGATGCGGTACAGGAACTCGGTGCCATGGACGTCGGGGAAGAGTTCTGCCGGAAACAGCGCTTCCCTTTCGAGTGGTGCCGCATGCCGCTCGGCGAACGACCGGAAGAGTTTGTGCGACGCGGTGTTGTCCGCACCGATGGTCGTCTCCAGGTACCGCAGGACACCGTCTGTGGTCAGCCGGGCGGTGAGGTGGTCCAGCATGGCGCTGGCAACGCCGCGTCCCCGCTGTCCCTGGTCGACGGCGATCTGCCAGACGACAAGGGTGTCGGGCTGCTCGGGGCGGCGGAATCCCGTGATGAATCCGACCGCTACGCCACCGGCTCCCAGGGCCACTGCGGAGGTGCGTGCGAAGTCCCTGAACCACAGCAGATAGCTGTAGGAAGAATTTACGTCGAGTACCCGGGAATCACGGGCGATGCGCCATACCGCAGCCCCGTCCTCGACCGTGGGAACCGCCATGACCTGTGTGTCCATGGAACGCACCTCGCTATCGCTGTGCAGACCACTGCGTGCACCTCGGGCGATCCGTTTTTCTGCGCGTGCGGCGGATAGCAGTCCGGTCCGGGGGGCCTTTCCTTGTAAGCACCACAGGGGCCGCAGGTACCCGCCGGGAGATCCCGTTCGAGATCTCAGTTTCGATGCTAAGCCGTCGGTCGACGCATGGCCAGATGAGGCATCCTGTTTAAGGGCGGAGAAAAGCGGGATACCCTCGATGGCTGCAGGGAAACACATAGGGCATTGCCTGTCCACTTTCCATGGGGTCCAGCAGATTTTAGCAATCGGCGTCCGGGCCGGCCAATCCGCGGAAACCTTGCCGTCAGGTGTGGCTGTGCCGGTTTGGGCCCACCGCGGCACTCAGATCAATCGGAGGTGGCGCATCCGGCCCCGGCGACCACGGCGTGCGGCAGGCGCCGGACCGGCGCCTCACGGACCCGGTTACGGGCCTTCCGGTGCCGCAGGCGGAGGAGGTCCTCACGGCCGGCCTGGCGCATCTCACGGGTGACCAGGAAGGTGCGGTGCGAAATGCTGCAGGTGCGGATCGAGGTGGCCATCCGTGTACGGCACACTGGCGCAGGTCGCGGGACACCTGCTACGGCTGCGGCACACCGTGGGGGTGGCCGCCGAAGTCTACGGCTGCCGCGTCGCGGCCTGCGCGACACCGCCGCTGCGTGATGCGCAGCCTGTGGCCGCCACCGGCCGGGTCCGCTACCGGACGATGCTCGCGCACGCACCCCAACTGGTGACAGAACAACTGGTCAACGGCATGCACGTCCACGTGGCCGTGCCCGGCCGGGAGGCGGGCGTGCAGGTACTGAACCGGATTCGGATGTGGCTGCCGGCGATGTCGGCGAACTCCCCGCCCCGGAAGGCCACGACACAGGCTTCGCCGGCTGACGCGGGGTGATCTTCAACCGCTGGCCGATCAGCGGCCCGCCCCGCCCTTCGAGGGCGCAGCGGGCTATGACCGGCGTGTGCAGCACTTGCTGGAGTACGGACGGTCGCGGACACCGGCCGGCTGTATTGGCAGGCCCGCCCGCCCGAGAGGCGCCCCACCGTCGAGGGACGGTGCTTCGACGTTCAGGCGCGTGCCGACGACGCGGTGATGTTCGCCGGCATCGTCGGGGCCCTTGCCGACACCGCCCTTGCCGAAAGGGCCGCAGGCGCCCCCGTACGGGACTGCGCATCCGGACTGCTCCAGGCCGGCCCGCGGCCCGCCACGGCCTGAGCGACACCCTGATCGATCCCGGCGGCGCTCGCTGCCGCGCCGACGGTGTGCTCCGCCATCTCCTGCGGTGCATCCCCCGGACTCGACACCCACGGCGGCGTCCGGGAGGTGTCGGGGCTGGTCCGCCGGCTCCCGCAGCACGGCACGGGAGCGGGCCGGCAGCGGGCCGCCCTCACCGCGGGCGGTCTGCGGGCAGTCCCGGACCTGGTCCTCGACAAGAGCACTACGCCCTGACTCCCGCGCCGAGCCGCGCCCGTGTGGAACATCCCCGTCCCGCCGAGCGCCCGGTCCGGCAGGCGGAAGAGGACGCGCCGCGGGCCTCCGTCCCCGTCGACAACTCGGCCGCCCCGGCCGCGCAGGCGCCGGCCGGCACGGCCAGCCGCCCGGCACGACCTGACTGGCACCCTGCTCGATCCGCGTACCCACCGGCCCGCGGGACCGACGGTGCCATCGGAGGGCTGGCCGCGTACCTGCCGGCGGATCGCGACCGGAACCCTCACCGAGGAGTCCCGCACCATAAACGCGGGCCTGGCCGTGGTCGAGTGCCCCCGAGGTGGGGGAGGGGGCCCACGGCCGGTCGGACAGGAGGCGGCGGGGCAGGCCCGGCCCGGTGACGGCGCGTGTGCGGTCCGCCGGCCGTGCCGGACCAGGTGAGGCCCACGGCGGTCCGGTCACCGGTGCCGGGCGGCCTCGGCGACCAGGGCGGAGGCGAGCCCGCCGTGCCGGTAGGGGAAATTGTGTGCTCCGGGGACCGTCATCGACCGTCCGTGCGGGGCGGTGGCCGCCAGCCGGTGCACCCACGCCCGCGGGGCGAACGCGTCATGTGCGCCGCGCAGGATCAGTGTCGGGCAGGCCACCCGGCCGATGACCCGCTCGGGCGCGTCATGCAGTGCGGAGCGTACGTACCGGAACAGTTCGCCCACCCCGCCGCGGATGTAGTACGGCACGGTGACACCCAGCTCGCCGACCGATTCATGCGTCAGGGTGCGGACGAGGGCCCCGAACAGGCCGGAGACGCGGCGCAGTGCGGGCGGAAAGGTGGGGCCCATCAGGACCAGTGACCGCACCCTCTCGGGATGGCCCGCGGCTACCCGGAGCGCGATCTGGGCACCGGTGGAGTGTCCCGCAAGCACGACCGGTTCCCGGGGGACCGAGGCCAGCCAGGCGGAGACCAACCCGGCCAGCGCGGGAATACGTGCGGGGCAGGCGCGGGGCTGCCGATGGCCGAACCCGGGGACGTCCAGGAGGAACGACTCCGCCCACGCACCGCACCCCTCCAGGGCGTCCAGCAGGTAACCCGGAGCCCCGAGCCCGGGGACCATGACCACCTGGGGCCCCTGGGTGTGGTCCCCGCCCGTGTGCAGGCTCCGTACCCGGTGCCCGGCCGCCTTGTCCCAGCGGACCGTGTACCGCTGTCGTCCTGTTGTGTGCATGGCCGACTTGTTCCCCTTCCGGGATCACCTGATCACAGCAGGTGCGGGGCCGTGTGGTGGTGCTCCAGGGAAGCGGGCGGGTGGCGGTGAAGCCACTCGCCACGTCCCTCAGCGCGCGGGAGCCGCTCCTGCGGTTGTCGAAGGGGGCCGGACCCGGTGCGTTGCCTGGATGGCGCAAGGCCGGCGGTCCACAGCGTGCCCTCCGCCGGGCCGCCCCGTTGAACGATTGGCTTCGATGCACAGCGCGAAGCCGAACCGGATGCCGTCCACCTCGACGACGAGCGGCTGATGCCCAGGGGCGTACAGGAAGGTCACCTCGGTGTGCGACAGGACCGCCTGTCGTACCGTGTGACCAACTGGCTGTGGTCGGAGACGATGCGCTGGGTGGGCTGCGCGGCGAGGTCCCGATGTTCCGGGCCTTTTCCGCGCAGCCTCCCGCCGAACCCAACGGGCATCTTTCAATGCATTGGGCTCTCCAGTGAACCTCTTCCAACCTCAGGGGTGGTTGGGCTGGCAGCCCCGGCGGCGGGCATGAAGAAAGCTCCTGGTAGACGGGTTCACGACCAAGATCACCAGTCCGCCAGGAGCTTTCGCGTGCTTGTCCACCCGTCCGGCATCGATCCGTCCAGCCGCACTCCGGGGCATCTCTCCGGTCTTCTCGCAGGTCACCGTCGTCGGATCGGTTCACGCTGGTGTCGCCTGACCTGCGGCCGGCAGGCCCTGCTCGTCCTGGCCCACCTGCGCTGCGGCGACACCTACGCTCGCCTTGCCGCGGGCTTCCGCATCGGGATCGCCACGGCCTACCGCTGCATACGCGAGGCCGTCGACCTGCTGGCCGCCCGCGCGCCCACGCTGGAGCAGGCCATGACGACCGTCCGGAAGAAGGCGTACGTGATCCTCGACGGCACCGTGCTACCGATCGACCGCATCGCCGCCGACCGGCCGTACTACTCCGGGAAGAAGAAACACCACGGGATGAACGTGCAAGTCCTCGCCGATCCCGCCGGACGCCTGATCTGGGCCTCGGACGCACTGCCAGGAGCCACACACGACCTGACCGCGGCCCGGACCCACGGCACACCCGCCGCCCTCGCCGCGGACGACATCAAGTGCTGGGCCGGCAAGGCGTACCAGGGCGCCGGCCCTGCGATCCGTGTCCCGATCCGTGGCAAGCACCTGTGCGGCTGGCGCCGACGCCACAATCACGGTCACGCCAAGATACGTAGCCTCGGCGAACGCGCCATGGCCATCCTCAAGTCTTGGCGGCTCCTGCGGAAACTCCGCTGCAGCACCACCCGGATCACAGCCGCTGTCCGTGCCGTCGTTGCCCTCGAACTCGCCACCTGATCAAGATGGAAAAGGCTCATTCCTCCAATTTCTGCCCGCTGCGCGGGCGATAAGGCACTGCGCTTCGTGACGCAGAGAGGCTGTTGTGCGGTCGGTTCGGCGGTGTGAGCGGGTGGATCGATCCGAACACCGTCCACAGGCCGAGCCTTCCCGCCAGCGCGGTGATCGACTCCGCTTCCTCGCGCAGGACATCCCACGCGGCACGGCTCCAGTCAGTCGGCACCGGCTCGCCGGCCGGGCCCGCCGCCATCATGTGCTTGCTCGGGTAGGTGACCGCCCCTCAGGGAACTGCACCAGCCGCGCACCCGCCCCGGCGGCCTCGGCCATCAGGGCCCGGATCACCTGCCCGGCCGCTCTTAGTGCTCCTCGACCAGTGGGGTCTTCCGGCACCGGGGACCGACCGGTCAGCCGGCCCGCCACAGGGCCGGCGCGCTCGGGGGCTCCCAGCCCGGCTGCGCCGTGTGGCCCTGGAGGCAGGCGTACGTCGCTCCCCCGTACGTGACGCGGTCGCCCGGCCGGTAGGCGGTGCCCACCTTCCAGGTGGTACCGCCGGGTGGCGGGGTGGGCCCGGGACCCGGCGTCTGCGGTACGTCGAGCACGAAGTCGAACGCCGCCTCCCTGGCGCCGCCCGCGCCCCGCACCGTCATCAGGAGCCGGGGGTCGAACAGCGCGTCGGTGTTGTTGCGGGGCTCGCCGGGGAAGTAGAGCTGCGTCGTGAGCACCGGGCGGCCGGGAGCCTGCACTTTGACGTGCAGGTGCCGGGTGCGGCCCGGGTACAGCCCCGGCACGATGGTGGTCAGCGTGAACGCCCCTCCCTCGCCGGTGAACTGGTGGCCGCGGAACCGGAAGCCCGCGTTGTCGTACGCGCCGTTGACGTCCGCCTGCCAGAAGTCCAGCAGCACCCCGCCGAGCGGGCGGCAGGCGAGCCCGAAGACGTACCCGGTGACGGTGAGGCGCACACCGGGGGTGCCGGACTCCAGCAGCGAGGTGCGCCGGGGCGAGTTCGGCTTGAAGTAGGGCCCTTCCATCTGCGGCGGGTGGGGTCGTCACCGTCGTCGCAGGTGGGGGTCAGCTCGGGCGCCGGGCCGTTCGTCGTGCCGCTCGCGGTGACCGTGCGGGCCAGCGCCGGCACGCCCATCAGCGCGGCGGGTGTGGTGACGCCCGCGGCGAGCGCGGCGCGCAGCACGGTCTTTCGGCTGAGGTGTCCGTCCATGCCTGCTCCTCATGGGGGGCGGTCGGGGATCGACACCGAACCTACGCAGCCGGCTCCGGGCGGGCGATGGACTCGATCCGGTGGTCGTGGTGAATACCGTCGCCGTGTGCCTCGCCGCCCCGGCGGAACGCGCCGGGGCTCAGTCCGGTCTCCCGCCGGAAGAAGCGGCAGAAGTACGCCGGATCGGCCATCCCGACGCGCGCCGCCACCTGGCGCACCGTCAGTCCGGTGTGCGCGAGGAGCCGCTTGGCCTCGTGGGTGCGGGCCTCCCGGACCAGCTGGCCCGGGGTCCGGCCGGTGGCGGCCTTGACGGCCTCGGTGAGGTAGCCGGTCGTCACACCGATGTGCGCGGCGCAGGCGCGTACCGACCACAGGTCCGGATCGGTACGGGCCAGCAGCCGGGCGAACACCTCCGCGACGGCACCCGGCCGGGTGGTGCCGGGCGGCGCCTGGGCGGTGGCGGCGCCGGGGCGGGCAGCCGGGCGGCGCGCACGACGAGGATGTGCAGCAGGGCGCGCAGGACGCTCTCGAACCCGTCGGCGCCACGCCGGTACTCCTCCTGGAGGTCGGCCAGCAGGCGACCGGTCCGCTCGTGCTCGGGCCGGTCGAGCGTGAGCCAGGGGTGTCCGGCGAAGCCCCGCAGCACGTCCCGGTCGCCGGGGTGGTCGAGCAGGAAGTCCTCGGTGAACAGCACCACCGTGCCGTCGAGCCCTTCCGCGTCCTCCCAGTGGTGGACCTGGCCCGGCGAGATGACGCACAGGTGGGGCGGGCGCAGCTCCCAGCGGGCCAGGTCCAGCACGTGTGTGCCGGTCCCGGCGGTGACGTGGACGATCTCGTAGAAGGTGTGCCGGTGCGGGAAGGCGGCACGGGACATCGGGCCGATGGTGTCGAAGCTGCCGCTCGCGAACGGCAGCGCGTTGGGCATGGGCACTTCGAGGCGGTGCATGGGCAGTACGCCCTCCGCGGGTGCGGTGCAGGGCGTGCCGGGTAAGACGGTGGTGCCGCGCATCGTCCTGTTCCCTTCCGAAAGGTTCAGACCAATTCCCGGCCACGATGACACGCGCGAGCAGGGCCCGGTACCCCTTCCGGGAGACCGGACCCTGCGAAGCGCCGTCGGGTCAGCGGACGAAGCCCCCGCCTGGCCGGCCAGGTCCAGGAAGTACTGCGGTGCGAGACCGAGCACCAGCGTCACCGTGACGCCCTCGACCGCGTCCTTGAAGACCGCGAACTTCCCCGAGGAGCCCGACGTCAGCGGGATACCGGCGAAGGCCAGCAGGAGCACCGCGAACACGGCGGCCACGAGGGGCGACGGCCACCTTGCCAACGCCGAGCTCCTCGGATGCGGTGCGCCCCGGGGCCCGGCAGCGCCCCGGGGTCCGGCAGCGCACCGGGGTCCGTTTCAGTGGGGTGCCGCGGCCGGAGGCGGACCGAGGAATTCCAGGTGGTGTCGGGCGGCGGCGTGACCGAGGGCGGCCGGGTCGAGCGGCGCCGGATCCGGGAGCCGCCGCTCCCCGGCAGGCTCACCCACTGCAGCCGCGAAGTGCTCGAAGCCGGACGGTGTGGTGATCTGCAGGCGCGCAGCGGCTCGTCCGGCCCGACGGCGAAGGTGTGCGACAGCCCCACCGGCAGATGGACGAAGTCGCCGGGGCCGGCGGTGAAGGTGTCGCCGTCGCAGTGGAGGCGGACGGTGCCGGACAGCACGTAGAAGAGCTCGTCCTCTTCGAGATGGAGGGGAGTGGCGGGGCCAAGCCGGGAGGATTGAGGAATTCCGCGAGGGTCAGCCGACCACGGGTCTGGGCTCCCGCGGCCTTGACGGTGGAAAGGTTACCGAGAGACCAGAGCGCATCGCCCTCGGTCTCGCGGCGGAGGTAGGGACGGGCCAGAGCGGTCGATGACCCCGCCCCGGTCCCGCGGCGGGGTCCGAGGGAGACGTGGTGGCCGATTACGTTGCGGTCCTGGACAGAAGGTCGTCGAAAGAGGGGCGGGACGAATGTGGGCGAGCCGGAAGAAGTGGCGGGGCAGGGGAGTCCGCAGGTGACTCCGGCCTGGCTGGCATGGGGCGTGAGGCCATGCTAGTGCTGGATTCCTCTTTCTCTGGGCATATGTCCTTGTAGCGGGTGATTTAGGCGCTGTTTCCCGGATCGTGTTCTGGGCCAGATGATGAGGGCTGCGAGTGTGACGGTGCCGAGGTGGATGTAGGCGCGTTTCTCGTAGCGGGTGGCGACGGCCCGGAAGCCCTTGAGGCGGTTGATGGCGAGTTCGACGGTGTTGTGTTTCTTGTGGCGCTCGCTGTCGAAGCCGGCGGGCCGGCCGTCTCGGGAGCCTCGGTTCTTGCGGTGTCTTTGCTGGTCGAGGCGTTCGGGGATCGTGTGCGCGATGCCGCGTCGTCGCGGGTGGCGGCGGTTTCTGCGGGACGTGCAGGCCTTGCCGGCCAGGACCTGGCCGGGCCGGGCGCAAGATCGGCCGACTCCGGTTCAGGGCACCGACACCTGCTCCGGGACCCGCTCGAGCTGGGGCCCATCACCGTAGTGTCCGGGTGTCAGGACGAACGCGAGGGGCCGGCATCGCCCCTCGGCAACGAGGTGGATCTTGGTGGTGAATCCGCCGCGGGAACGTCCCGGACACTCGCCGATCCGACCACCTCCTCCAACCGGGCGACGAGTTTCCGCAGTACCGGATCGACCTGGTTCGTCCCCCGCTCGCCCCCCCTTTTGAGGGTCGGTGGCCGGGAGCGCTTTCCTCGCGCCGGCGGCGTGCCGGCGGGCTCGTACTGCTGTCGAGTCCGCCGACACGTCCCAGTCGATCCCGCCCGCCGCATCCTCGGCTGCCTGGATGCGGGACAGCAGCATCTGCCACGTTCCATCGGCCGACCAGCGACGATGTCGCTTGTGGACCGTCTCCCACGGCCCGAACCGCTCGGGCAGATCCCGCCACTGCACACCGGTCCGCACCCGGTAGAGAACCCCGTTGATCACCCGGCGGTGGTCACTCCACCGACCACCACGCGCACCACCAGGAGGCAGGAACGACTCCAGCCGGTCCCACTCCGCATTCGTCAGATCTCCACGGCCCGTACAGCCAGCCCGGCCCCAACCCCCCCACCCACGTCGGGAGATCCGAGAAACAGTGCCTAGTGCTCGGGGGGCGGGTGCTGGGCGATGGTGTTACGGGCACGGCTGAGCCGTGACGAGAATGAGGAACGGGTCGTGCGTCGACTGTCGCGAGCGCGCAAAGCACCGCGTGATCTGGTGTTGCGGGCATGGATGGTCGACCTGAGCTGGTCCGGACAGCGTGTCCCGGTCATCGCGGATGAGTTGAGGCGCAGCGCCAAGACGGTCCGCCGCTGGTTGCACCGCTTCAACCGTGTGGGCCTGGACAGGGGACATCTACGTCGTCACCGACAGCCTGTCCACCCGCACCTGGCTGGAGGATCACCCAAGGATCCGGCACGCTTTCATCCCCGTCGGCGCCTGCTGGCTCAACCTCCAGGAAGGCTGGTGGCGCATCTTCCGCAAGGCCGCCCTCGCAGGACAGTCATTCGCCGGGCCACCCGAGATCGAGCAAGCCACCCGTCTGGCAACATCCCAGCTCAATGCCCGGGCCCGGCCCTGGATATGGGGCAGACCTGCACCACCCACCAGGCGCTTACGCCGTCGATATCTGTACATCCTTTGAGGAATCCAGCACTAGGTGTATTGCCCTGTGAGGTTGGGGACGCGGCTGGTGGGTGGTTGGCCTTTGAGCGCGGTGTGTCCGCGGTGGTGATTGTAGGTGTGCAGCCAGGCGGGGAAGGCGTCGCGTCGTTCCTGTTCTGAGCGGTAGGGCTTTGCGTAGGCCCACTCGTCGAGCAGGGTGCGGTTGAAGCGTTCGACCTTGCCGTTGGTCTGCGGCCGGTAGGGCCGGGTTCGCTTGTGGGCGATCCCGGCTGCCGCGAGAGCATCGCGCCAGTCGCGTGAGCGGTAGCAGGAGCCGTTGTCGGTCAGCACCCGCTCGACGGTGATCCCGGCCTGTGTGAAGAACGCCTGGGCACGGGTCCAGAAGCCGGTGGCGGTCTCTTTCTTCTCGTCGGTGAGGATCTCGCTGTAGGCGAGGCGGGAGTGGTCGTCGACGGCGGTGTGCAGGTAGCTGTAGCCGGCGTTCTTGCGGGTCTTGCGGCCTGCTTGGCGGCCCAGGACCTTGTGTCCGCCGCCGTCGGGGATGTTGCCGAGCTTCTTGATGTCGACGTGGACCAGTTCGCCGGGCTTCTCGCGTTCGTAGCGGCGTATGACGCGGCCGGTGGCCCGGTCCAGGTGCGTGAGGCGGGCCAGGCCGTAGCGGGTCAGCACACGGTGCACGGTCGAGGGCACCAGCCGCAGCAAGTGTGCGATGCGGGCCGGCCCCCAGCGGCGCAGGACACGGACCTTGATGATGCGCCGCTCGGTGCGGGTCGGGGTCCTGCGCGGGCTGGTGCGCGGGCGACTGGAGCGGTCACTCATGCCTGCTTCGCCGAACGTCCGGTAGCGGTCGGCCCAGCGCTGAGCGGTGGTCGGTGAGACCTGGAAGCGCTCGGCGGCCCGGCGCAGGGGCCAGCCGTCCTCGACCACGCAGCGGGCCAGGCGCAGTCGTCCGGTCTCGGTCAGGGGTGCATTACGGTGGGGCATGAGGGCCTTTCGTCGTTCGGTGCAGATGTCGCAATCCACACCGAACCCGGAAGGCCCTCACTCGTTCAAGTTCACTCTTCAGTGATCGCTGTCACCAACCTCCGTGGACAGAACAACTAGGCGTCGGCGAGGAGGGGGTCGTACGGGGTGCTCGTGCGGCGGCCCGACATGAAGGAAAGGAAGTCGCCCACAAATGCGCTTTGACCGCAGGTGCCGTCGGTGGTGGTGAGGTCGCGGTGGAAGGCGGTGCGGAAGAGGGCCCGGTACTCGTCGGGGTCGATGGTTCCACTGCCGTCCTTGTCGGTGGCGTCGAAAAGCACCTCGGCGACGCGGATGAGCGCGGGGCCGGCGAGGGAGGGACGGCGGCGGCGTACTCGTCGGCGCTGACGCGGCCGTCGCCGTCCGTGTCGAGGGCGGCCTGGAGCTCGCGCCACCAGGCGGCGAAGGCGTCGTAGAGCCGGGTCTCCTCGGGCTCGTCCAAGTCGAGGCGGGTGGAGAGTTCGCGGGCCATGGCGGCGAGGTCGGGCCAGTCGAGATGGCCGTCGCCGGTCTGGTCCAGCACCTGGCGAAAGAACTCCTCCGCCGAGCGCCGGCCCTCCCCTGTGCCCGCCGAAGGTGCCGGGCCCGGGGCGGGATCGGTGTCGCCGCCCAGCGGGGTGAGGAGGCGGAGCAGGGCCGACGCACGCTTCATGCGGGCGCGCAAAGCGGCCATGGTCCGGGCGCGGGGGTCGTCGCTGCCAGGTGAGAGGGAGAGGACTTCGATGATGCTTTCGGCGTTGATCCAGCCCTTGGGCAGGAAGCGGGCGAGACCGGCGGCGAGGTAGGTGCCCTGCATGAGGGTGGGAGCGCCGGGCATCTCCGGCAGGCCGGCCCGGCGCCGGTACGGCTCGGGGAGCGAGGCGACGGTGATCGCGCCCAGGAGCGGGCCGACGACGGCCCGGCCGGCCGCCCACAGTGTCGGCGCGCCGTCGAGCAGTGCCGGGGCGGGCAGGTGGTCGAAGAGTCGGTAGAGGATGACGCGGGCCGCCTCGGTGTTCTCCAGCTCGCTTTCGACGACCCGGTCGAAGTATCGCCAGAAGTCGTTCAGGTCCTCGGGGAGTTCTGCGGCGTCGCCGTCGAGCACGGCGAGGAACGTGCGGTACTCGGCGTACATCCGCTCCATCGTGTCCTGGTCGAGCGGCTGGCCGCTCAGCCGGCACATGGTGACGGCGCTCTCGAAGAGGGTGGCGACCACCCACGCCCGGGCTGCCCGGTCCATCGCGTCGTAGGCGCGACCCCGGGAGTCGGAGCCGCTCATGCGGGCGTGCAGCCGGTTGAGCCGGGCGGCCTCCCGTTCACGTACCGCCAAGTCGGCGCCGAACATGCGCCGCATGCTGAGGAAGGTGTTGCGAAGTCGGCGCCAGGGGTGGGCGACGAAGGTGGAGTTGTCGACGAGGGCGGCGCCGATCTGCGGGTGAGCCGCCTCCAGCACGGTGGCGCGGATCATGGCCAGCGCCCAGCGCGGGTCGTCGAAGAAGGCGCTGAACTGCGATTCCGGGCCGAACAGAGGCGCCTCGTCGGCCGTTCCCGTGGTTCCGGTCGTCATGATGGGTCTCCGTTCGTCCGGGGCGGCACACCGCCGAAGCGGCGATCGCGGCCCCGATAGGTGTGCAGGCAGGCGAGGAAGTCGGGGGCCCGGAAGTCCGGCCAGAGCGCCTCGGGGAAGACCCACTCGGCATAGGCGACCTGCCAGAGCATGAAGTTGGAGATGCGCTGCTCGCCGGAGGTGCGGATGACGAGGTCCACGTCGGGGGTGTCGGGAAACGGCAGGTGGTCCGCGAAGAGCCGCTCGGTCACCTCACCGGCGGGCGTCCCACTGCGGATCAGCGATCGTGCGGCCTCGACGATGTCCCGGCGCCCGCCGTGGTCGAAGGCGACGGTCAGCGTCATTCCTTGGTTGTCGGCGGTCAGCGTCGCCAGGTCGTCGAAGTCCCGGGTCAGTTCACGGGGGATGCGCGGGTCGGTGACTCCGAGGAAGCGGCAGCGGATGCCGCGGGCGAGCAGCAGCGGCGCGTGTTTGCGCACAACCCGGCGGACCAGGCGCATCAGGTAGTCGACCTCGGTGCCAGGACGATTCCAGTTCTCGGTGGAGAAGGCGTACAGGCTCAGCCACTCGACGCCCGCTGCCCGGGCCACCTCGATGATGTCGATAACGGCCGTCTCCGCGGCCCGGTGACCCGCCGTGCGGGGAAGCGAACGCCGCTGCGCCCAGCGGCCGTTGCCGTCCATCACGCAGGCCACGTGCTGCGGCACCGCACGCGCCGGCCCGTCATCCCGCCGCTGCTCGCCGAGCCCTTTGCTTCGCCGTTCCCAGCCCGACCCGTCGCCCGGCTGCGGCTCGCCGGGCCCGTCGTCGCGCTGTCGCTGGCCCGGCCGGTCCTCCGTCGCCGCTCGTGCGCGTGGGACGCCGTGGTCCCTCACGCCCGGACCCGTCCCGTCCGGAGCGGTACGACCGGCCGTACCGCGCTCGGTCAGGCCCACCCCCGTCTCACCGCCCTTGCCTCGCTCACGCCCCACCGGCGTGTTGTCTCCCGGGAGTCTGGCAGCGCGAGAGGGCCCTGACCGGCCAAACGGGTGACTGTCACCCTTGGCACATACGTCCAAACCCTTCGTACCGGCACTGGATGGGGGTGCACTGCACCATGCGGGAATGAGCGGCATCGCCGGTGACGATGCCGCTCATTCACTTCGTGCGCACCCGGCACGTTTTCCGGGACTGTACGAAGAACGGGTCTTCCAAGATTTTCGTAGGCGTTGATCGGTGCCGCTGTCGGTCAGTTGAGCAGGATGGGCTGGCGCAGGAGGGGGTGGCCGGCGCGGCCGTACCGTTGGCGCTTGAGGAGCTTGATCTTGCAGTTGACGCCTTCGGTGCGGCCGTTGTGGTGGGGCAGGGTGAGGGCGGCGTCGACGGCGGTGCGGTCGCGTTCCAGGCCGGTGGCGAAGGGGTGCAGGAAGGGCAGGTCAGCAGCACGGGTCCGGGTGATCCAGGCCGTCGACTGCTCGTCGTTGCCCGCGGAGGGGACAAGGAGGCCGGCAAAGGTGCGGATCTGGTCGGCCGGTGCGGTCATCTCGGGGCAGGCACCGGCGAGCTGGCCGCACAGTGCGCGGTGCCTGTCGTCGAGGCGGTCGGGGTGGCGGGTGAGGAGGCCGGTGACCTTACGGGGTGGGAGGGCGGCGTGGTCGGCCTCGACGCGGCCTTGATTGATGTAGCGGACCAGGAGGTCGGCGCTGCCGGTGCAGCCCTGCTCACGGATTTCTGCGAGCAGGTGGGTGACCGGGGCAGCCGGGTCGTCGGTGCGACGCCTGCGCAGGTGGTCGCGGTAGGGGTCGACGAGGCAGGAACGGTAGACGGGAGCACGGATCATCCGCTCCGGCTCGGTGGCGCGGGCGTAGCGTTTGACGGTGTTGAGCGAGATGCCCAGGCGGCGGGCGCAGGCGAGCAGGCCGACGTCTTGGCCGAGGAGGTGGTGGACCTGCTGCCAGCGTTCCCGGGTGGTGGCCGCGCGTCTGCTTTCGGGCAGAGGTGGGCCGAACTTCCTCCAGCACGACGTGTGCGCGTCCACTTCCTTACGGACGGTCTCGACCAGACCGTGCCAGAGGTGCCAGCGGTCGCTGACCTGGATGATTTCCGGGTCGGCGTCGGTGGTGGCCTGGGCGAAGCCTCCGGAGCCGTCCCGGCACATGATGCAGATACCGGGATGCTCACGCAGCCAGGCGGTCACCGTCGCGGCTTTCCGGTCGGGCAGCACGTCAATGCGCCGTCCGCTGTCGGCATCGATGATGATCGTGGCGTAGTTCTGGCCCTTGAGCAGGGCAAACTCGTCGATCCCGGCCACCGTCGGTGTGGGCCGGTCGGGCAGCGGGATGCGCATCAGAGCGTTCAGCATCGTCGCCGAGGACAGCGTGTGGTGCAGCATTGTCAGCAGTCGGGCCGCGGCGGAGCCGGCCAGCACCACCGCGAGTGCCTCGACGATCCGCCGCAGTCCCGGGGTTCTGCGCTGGTAGCGCTCGGTCAGCCCGGCGGCCTGCTCGACGAACGTGGCCTTCGCGCAGTCGCGGTTCTCGCAGTACAGACGCCGCACCGAGATTTCGATCAGCACCGGTCTGCCGCCGACCGCCTCGTCAGCGACCCGCCGAACATAACGACTGTGGTCCCAGTCCGAGGATCGCCCGCAGCCGGGACAGTCCACCGGCACCCCGTCCTGGGTACGGACCGTGATCCTGACCAGGGCTCCACCTGTCTCCACCGTCTCGACCAGCACCGACGACAGGTGCGGCAGCAGGTCCGTCAGCTCGACATCACACGCCACCACCCTGCCGCACCGAGCTATCCGGCCAGGCCGAAACCACGCAACCGATCAACGCCTACGAAAATTTTGGAAGACCCGTTTACTGGGCTCTGTCTCACATTCGGTGGTAACGGACAGCTACTCTCGTTACATATAGCGTTTGGTGCAGGTCAGCCGCAGCTTGATATCCCGGCTCTGAGTCCGCTGCAGGTAGGGCCAAGAAGTATGGAGTGGGCGTTCACGCGACTCGACCAGGCATTCTTTCCATCACATTCCGTTACCACCGAATGTGAGACAGGGCCGTTTACTGGACAGACCCGCACCAGGGCCGCCGCCCGGATCTCGGGGAACGCGGCCGTCATGTCCGTGCCGCGCGGTGAGCGCAGCAGCACCCGCCCGCTCGCGTACACGGCGAACTGAGCACGGTAGCCGTCCCATTTCGGCTCACCGCCCACCCCGGCGGCAGCGCAGGGTCGGACACAGGGGCGGCGAACATCGGTTCCGGCAGTGTCCACGTCACAGCCCATGCCTTCCACCCAGCCCGCCCGTCGGTAAACCGAGTGCGCGTACGCCCCCGACTACCGGCCCGACCACGGCAGGTCAGCGCACTACAACACCTCGCCGGGGGCTGTGTGCTGGGCTCCTGGCGCACGTCCGGGCAGCGCAGCCGGACACTGAGCTGCTCCGGATCCCGTGTCGTACGGTCCGATGTCGCGGTCGCCTACCGTCCGCAACGGATCTCACCGAACCCGGCGGTGCCGCCGGTACGGCCGAAAGATCTGAACCAATACCGGGAATCAGGCCGCGACGAGCTCCTGCTCGCGGTCCGGCGTCTTGACCTTGGGCTTCTTGTTCGGCAGCGAGAGCCGGAAGACCTTGCGCCACGCGGAGAACACCTGCTTGGGCAGCGGCCCGGTGACGTACTCCAGCTCGTACTTCTCGAACAGCGCGCGCACCTTCACCGCGACCTCGGCGTACCGGTTGCTCGGCAGGTCCGGGAACAGGTGGTGCTCGATCTGGTGCGACAGGTTGCCGGTCATGAAGTGCATGGCCCTGCTGCCGCTGATGTTCGCCGAGCCCATCATCTGGCGCAGGTACCACTGGCCACGCGTCTCGCCCCTGATCGACCGGCGCTCGAAGACCTGCACGCCCTCGGGGAAGTGCCCGCACATGATCACCGAGTGAGTCCAGAGGTTGCGGACCAGGTTCGCGGTGAACGTGGCGGCGAGCGTGGTGAGGAAGGACGGGCCCGACAGCAGCGGGTGGATCACGTAGTCCTTGAGCACCTGCTTGCGGATCTTGCGGCCCACAGCCTTGGCCCGTGCGCGGAACTCCGGGTTCTTGCGGCGGCGCTTGTGCAGGTTCTTGCCGAGCTCCAGGTCGTACGCTGCGATGCCGTACTCGAAGAAGCAGGCGTTGATGAAGTTCCACAGCGGCTGGCCGAGGTGGAACGGGTGCCACTTCTGGTCCTCGTCGACGCGCATGATGCCGTAGCCGAGATCGTTGTCCTTGCCGATCACGTTGGTGTACGTGTGGTGCAGCTCGTTGTGCGAGTGCTTCCACTGGTCGGACGGTGAGACGTGATCCCACTCCCAGGTGGTGGAGTGAATCTTCGGGTCTCGCATCCAGTCCCACTGGCCGTGCAGGATGTTGTGGCCGATCTCCATGTTGTCCATGATCTTCGCCACGGACAGACCGGCGGTGCCGAGCAGCCACGCGGGCGGGAAGATCGAGAACAGCAGCACGCCCCTGCTGACCAGCTCGAGCTTGCGCTGCGCCGAGATGACTTTACGGATGTAGGCGGCGTCTTTCTCGCCGCGGTCGGCGATCACCTCGTCGCGGATTGCGTCCAGCTCGCGGCCAAGCTCCTCGATCTGCTCCGCGGTCAGGTGGGCGGTGGGGTCGATGGCGGTCAAGGTGCTCCTACCGTTCGATGTCGCAAGGGCCCGCCGCGGCGGACACGCAGGTCTGGATGAGGACGCCCGGCTCGGCCTCGGTGATCTCGCCGGTGCGCAGGTCGCGGACGGCGCCCGCCTTGAGCGGCGTGACGCAGCCGAAGCAGATGCCCATGCGGCACCCGGAGGGCATGAGCACGCCGGCCTCCTCGCCGATGTCCAGCAACGGCGTGGCGCCGTCCGCGTCGACGGTCTTGCCGGTGGCGCTGAACGTGACCTCGCCGCCGTCGCCGGCGACGACGATGCTGGGGCGGAAGCGTTCGGTGTGCAGGCGCTCTTGCACGCCGTGCTCGGTCCAGTGCTTTTCGGCGGCGTCGAGCAGACCCGCGGGCCCGCAGGCCCAGGTCTCGCGCTCGGCCCAGTCGGGCACGAGTTCGTCGAGACGGGCGACGTCGAGCATGCCGTCTGTGTTGGTGTGCACCTCGGTGAGCCGCAGCTTCTTCTCCGCGACCAGGTCGTGCAGTTCGTTGCGGAAGATCACGTCTTGCGGCTGTGGCGCGCAGTGGACCATGACGACGTCGTCGAACTCGGTGTCGCGCAGCATGCCCATCACGGGCGTGATGCCGCTGCCGGCCGTCAGGTAGAGCACCTTGGCGGGCTTGGCCTGCGGCAGCACGAAATCACCGGTCGGCTGGTCGAGCTGGATCAGCGTGCCCGGTTTCGCCCTGCGGACCAGGTGGTTGCTGACCTTGCCGTCCGGGATCGCCTTCACGGTGATCGTGACGCGGCCGTCCTGGCGGTTTGTCGGCGAGGTGATGGAGTAGGCACGCCACAGGCGCACCCCGTCGACGTCGACCCCGATCCGCACGTACTGACCGGCTGTGTGGCCGCGCCAGCCCCGCCCCGGCCTGATCACGACAGTCGCGGCGTCACCCGTCTCGGGGTGCACGGCCTCGATGCGCCCACGCAGGTCAGCGCCCGCACGCAGCGGGCTGACCAGGTCGAGGTAGTCCGACGGCAGCAGCGGCGTCGTGACCATCTCCAGCAGTTTCCACGCCCTGCTGCGGAGGGCTGTACTCGTCATGACTCCAGCTTGCTGCGCCTCAAGGCGTAAAGTCCTGACCACAGGACGTAAATCTGATCAGCAGAATTGTTCGCAGGGAACAAAACGTGAGCCATGCAATCCGGAGGGCCAGCGAACTGGCCCTGGATGAGACGACGGTCACCGCACTTCGGGCCGCGCTGAAGACCACCGCCGACGAGGTCGTCCAGGCGATCATCGACGAGGTCCCTTCCTACGCCAACGCCCTTTCGGGCCGCATGGGCGGCACCATCCGCCGAGCCGTCCGCACCGCCCTGGGGCACTACCTGGACCTCGCGAGCGGCAACGCCACAGGCGGCGACGCCGGTGACGCAGCCTACGAGCTGGGCCGCGGCGAGGTGCGCGACGGCCGTTCGATGGACGCTTTGCTCAGCGCCTACCGCGTCGGCGCCCGCGTGGCCTGGCGATGCCTGGCAGCGGGTGCCGTACCCGTAGGCCTGCCCGCCGCCGAGGTCGCCAACTTCGCCGAGCTGACCTTCGCCTACATCGACGAACTCTCCGCCGCGAGCGCCGCGGGCCACGCCGACGAACTGGCCGCCCGGGGCAGGGCCCACGAGCGCCACCTGGAACACCTGGCCCGCGACCTCCTCGCCGACGCGAGCCCGGACGTGCTGCTGGCCTCTGCTCAACGGGCCGGGTGGCAGCCTCCGGCTTCGCTGACCGCGGTCCTGCTGCCCGCCCTCCAGGCCCGGCCTGCCTACCGCACGCTCGACCCGGGCACCCTCGTCCTCGACGATCTGCCGGACGCCATCGGTGTGCTGCTCGTCCCCGACGCCGACCGATCACATCTCTTGCGGCAACTGACCGACCGCACCGCCGTGGTCGGCCCGGCCCGGCCATGGACTCGTGCGTCCGCCTCGTACGCACGAGCCCTACGCGCACGCTCCCTCTCCCCTGATATCCGCGACACCGAGGACCACCTGCCCGAGCTGGTGCTGAGCGCCGACGCGGACGCGTTCGCAGACCTGCGTGCCCGAGCCCTCGCACCGTTGCGGACCTTGCCTGTCGCGACCGCACGGCGGCTGGAGGAGACGTTGCGGGCGTGGCTGCTGCACCAGGGCAGGCGGGACGAGGTGGCGGCGGCGTTGTTCGTCCATCCCCAGACAGTCCGGTACCGGATGACGCAGCTGCGGGAGCTGTTTCCGGATCTCGCATCGCCACACCGGGCCCTTGAACTGACGCTGGCGGTCGGTCTTCAGGTCAGCTGACGAGTACCGCCTCGTTCTCGGTGTCATCAGCCGGCTCATGCGGCCCGGGGGAGAGCGGTACCAGCCAGCTGGGACCGGGGGGTGATGTGAAGACCGGACAAGGCCTCGGCAAGCCCGTCGGGGGCGGTGTCTCTGAGAAACGCGGTGGCGGATACGGCTCGACTGGCTCGGGTGAACGATGTGCACCGGCCCGCTCGTCGACGCGCTCATCGAGCATCTGGTCGGTGATCTGGCACGCTCTGCCCTGGAGACCGGCTTTCATGTCGTCGTGGAGGGCGCTGTTCTGGCACGAGCTGACCCACGGGCGCGCGGCGGGCTGCAACGGGGTGACCGGCGGGGCGGCCGGACCGGGCCACCAGGGGCGGGGGCCGGGCCGCTCGCGCCGGGGGCCACCGTGGTTCTGCGACAGCCCCGTGCCTCCCCTCCGACAGGTCGACCGGACGACCGGACGACCGACCGGGCCGGCCTGGCGCACCGCGCGAGGGATGATGGGGATGGAACAACGGACGTGAGGTCAGGAGCTTCCATGACGAAGCGGGTTCACCGACCCCGTGAGGACGCGGAGTTCAATTTCATCCTCGGGATGAGCGGAGTTCCGGTCCTCGCATATTTCACCGGGACATGGCCCAGGGCAATCGAGCCCTGCCGGGTGATGGACCTCGTCGTGGGTGGCATCGCCGACGACTACACGGGCCGCCTGACGGCCGTCCGCGCCGACATCACGCGTTGTCCGGCCGCAACCGAGCGGTACGGGATCACCGGAGCCCCGTCCTGCGTCCTGCTGAAGGAGGGGGAGGCGGTGGCGCACAGCACGGGGCCTATGACCATCGCCGAGCTACGGAAGTTCCTGGACGGCCACCTCTGAGCGGCCGCTGCGGCACGTGACCGCGACGCCCGTCACGTCTCGTCTATGGAAGCTGTGCCTCCTGAGACACCTCGGGGCTGAGACACCCCCACAGGTCACATACCGCCGTCCAGCCCGGTGTCCGGCGGCAGCCGCGCAAGGGCAGCCGCCCGGCTCTCGGGAAACGATGCCGTCATGTCTGTTCCCTGCCGGTAGTGCAGCAGCACCCGCTCGTCCGCGTGGACGGCGAGCTGGGCGCGGTAGCCGTCCCATGTCGGCTCGGGCAGCGTCCAGGACATGCCTGGATGTCTTCCCCGCGGCCCGTGAGCCACCCAGGTGCTGGGTGGCGGTGAAGAGGTGTATGAGCGGGTCAGGGAACGAGGGCTTCGTGGAGGGTGGGGTGGCATTCGATGATGTCGTGGACGCCGACGATCTGCAGCACCCGCAGGACGGAGTCGGTGGGTGCGGCCAGGCGGAGCCAGCCGCCGGCCTCGGTGACGCCCCGGTAGGCGGCGATGAGGATGTTGATGCCGCTGGAGTCCATGGAGGTCACCTGGCGCATATCGATCACGATGCGGGGCCGGGCGGTGCCGGTGATGTCCAGGGCGTCGCCCAGTTGGTCGCCGGTGTGGTGGCCGATCTCCCCGCCCAGGGTCAGCACGCGGATGCCGTCCGTGGCGGTGGCCACGACCGACAGCCCGCCGACCTGTTCGGCTTGTCCGGCGTCCGTCACTCGTTCTTCAGCCGTTCGGTGATACTTGCACGCCAAGACCTTCGGCCCGAAAGCGCTGCCCCGCACGTCCGGGCGATGCTGTTCCGGTGGGGGAGCCGGCGCAGGAGAGTGGAGCGTGTACCGCGCGGGCGCGGGTACGTGCGGGGGTGTGAACGGGGTAGTGAAAGCGGCCATGATGGAACAGGGCCTGCCCGTCTCGCAGCGCGCTGTGGACCTGCCCCAGCTGGTGGTCAGCGAGCTGGTCACCAGCGCCCGCAAGTACGCGCCCGGCCCGGTGCTGACGGATCTGCGGATCGCCGGCGACATGGTCGAGGTGGTGGTGTGGGACCCCGATCCGGTGCTGCCGGTCGCACGAGCCGTGGACTCCGCACGGGTGGGGCGGCCGGGCTGGAGACCGTGACGGCCGTCGCTCAGGGCTTCGAAGTCCAGCGGGAGCCGGTCGGCAAACGCATCACCGTCGGTGATCGGTACGGAGAAGATCCGTGTCATCGGCGCGACCATCATGGTGACCTGCGCTGACGGGACCGTCTTCACCGGCTCCTACCGGCTGGTCACTACCCTGACTGACGCCCGCCGCCACCCGGCGGCCGTGCTGGTGGGTCTCTACCACCAGCGGTGGGAACACGAATCGGCGTACTACGCACTCCGCCACACGATCATGAACGGACACGTCCTGCCTTCGGGCGACCCGGCCGGCGCCGAGCAGGAGACGTGGGCCCTGCTCACTCCCTACCAGGTCCTGCGGGCCGTGATGGTCGAGGCCGCGGAGTCGCTGCCGGGCACCGGCCCGGCCGCTGCTGCTTCACCGTCGCCCTCCAGACCGCTCGCGACCAAGTCGTCCGGGCCGCCGCGGTCATCACCGACCCTGCCGGCACCGGACGCCTGGGACTGGTCGGCCACCGGATCCTGACCCGCCTCCTCCCGCCCCGCCGCCGACGGGTCAGCACCCGCAAGGTCAAGTCACCGATGTCCCGCTACAGCACCCGCCACGAGGACGGCGGGCCCGACAACAGTCGCACCGTCACCAGCCTCGACATCAACGTCCCCGAGCCTCCGGAATCCCGCTCTCAGCTCCCCGCCGCCTCCCGCGACGACCGGCACACCGCCCCCGCCGAGCGCCGCCGCCACCGAATCCTGGCCCTGCTCGAAAAGGCCCCCGACCGCCTCTGGCGCCCCGTGACATCGCCTCCCACTTCGGCGACATCACCATGGGGACCATGTACAGACAGCTCTCCAGATGGGCCGAGACCGGCCTCATCCACAAACTCGGACCCGGCCTCTACGGCGCCACAGCTTGGAGCCCAGCCCTCCTTGCGTGACCTGCGAAAACGCTGACTACCCGGCCTTGGGTCAAGACCCGTCCCGGCGATCAGCCAGCAGTTGACCACGGCGAGACCAAGATCCCCGACTGTGAGGATGGGCAAGGCACGCCGCCCGGAGACCCCGTCTGGCAGCGGCGGCACCGGCAGCTCACGTGGTCTGGGCCACGACCAGGGGAAGGCCGCGCAGCTGGCGGCGTGAGGTGATGTCGAGCTTTTTGAAGATGTTGCGCAGATGGGTGTCGACCGTGCGCGGACTCAGGAACAACTGGGTGGCCACCTCCCTGGAGGTGGCACCCGTGGCGACAAGTCGCGCGATCTGGAACTCCTGCGGCGTGAGCCGGTGCTGTGCCTCCGTCTTCGGCTTCCGCACCTGCTCGCCACCGGCCGCCAGTTCACGTGCGGCGCGTGCGGCGAACGCTTCCGCTCCGATCGACGAGAGCTGCTCGTACGCGGCACGCAGTTGGGTACGGGCCTCGGAGAGGCGCCCCTCACGTCGCAGCCACTCACCGTGCAGGAGCCGGGCGCGCGCGAGGTGGACGGTGCCTTCGCTGCGACCGAGCTGAACGATCGCCTCCTGGTAGAGCTCGTCGGCTGCCGGGCCGTCCGTGAGGAGCGCCCGGGACCTCAGCTCGACCCCCACCGCCCAGGGGGTGCGGCTGGCCCCGGTGCGTTCGGAGAGGCGCTTCATCACCGGGAGGGCGAGATCTCGTCGCCCGGTTCGCGCCGCCGCCTCCACGAATTCCACCGGGATCCAGGAGTGGAAGCCCGGTTCGTCAAGATCGCACGCGGGACGGGCCGCCTGCAGAGCCTCCTCGTACTGGCCGAGACCGTTGTGCAGCACGGCGCGGGCGTACTCGGTGACATTGGCGAGCCTGCCCTCTCCCCGCTCGTGGGCGGCGCGCATCGCGACATCGGCCAGGGCGGCCGTCGTGGCCTCGTCCCCCCGCCATGCGGCGAGGGAGACATCGACGTACACCACGGGCGGGGCGCCGACGTCGACCGCGATCGAGTGGGTCTCGTCGACGAGTGCCGCCGCGTCACCGAACTCCCCTGCGTGGATGTGAGCGAGGGCGCGGAAACTCAGGAGTACGGGAAGAGACGCCAGGGCACCGTGCTGCCGGCACAGGGAGATCTGGCGGTCGGCCAGAACTCTCCAGGCGGCGTCGTCCCACAGGTCCATTGCGGCGTTGCAGGCCATCCACACCTCGCCAAGGCCGTACTCGCTGCCGTCGTCGGCACGACGGTGGAGGTCGACGGCGCGGCGCAGCTGCGGAACGGCCGCGGTGTACCCCTCACTCACCTGAGTGGCCAGTCCTCCGAGAAGTATGTCCAGCAGGCGCGGGGGGGCTTCGACGGGTGGCATGGCATGTGCCGCCTCTGCCACCTCGAGCAGGCGCGGCCCCTTGGCGAACCGGCCGACGAACACGGCCGCTGCAAAGGCGTCGAGCAGCAGCTCCCGGGCACCGGCTGCATCGCAACGCGTGGTGAGCTTCGCGGCTCGCAGGAGTCTGACCACCGCTTCGTCGTCGCGCTTCCTGTCGAAGGAGACCCGGGCGCGCAGGGCGGCCACCTCCGCCCGTCGGGGCTCGTCGCCCGGTCCCAGGTTCGTCTCCGCCATCGACACCAGCGTCAGAGCCGCTTCCGCGGCGCCTGTGTCGCGCTTGGCTCGGGCCGCGGCCAGCGCGCGTACGGCACGGCGGTCGTGATCCGGTGTGAGGGTCGCCGCTCGTTCGAGAAAGGCGGCGGCCGCCGCGATGCCACCGCGTGCCCGTGCGCGGCCGGCGGAGTGCTCGAGTGCTGCGGCGACGCCCTCGTCGGGGCCGGCGGCCGCCATGGAACGGTGCCAGGCCCTCCGGTCGGGTTGGGCATCGGCGTCCGTCACCTCGGCGAGCGCCCGGTGCACCGCGCGGCGGTCTTCCGGGGAGGCGGCGCGGTAGACGGCGGAACGCACCAGCGGGTGCCGGAACCGGACCCAGGCGCTGACGGTCAGCAGCCCGGCGTCCTCGGCCGGCGTCGCGGCCGCCGGATCGACGCCGAGAAGTTCCGCTGCCCGCCGCAGGAGCGACGGCTCCCCGATCGGCTCCGCCGCCGCCGTCAGCAGCAGGAGCCGGGTGTCGGCGGGCAGTCCTTCCAAGCGGCTGCGGAAGCTGGCCTCGACACTTCCCGGCGCGGGCGCCGCCTCGGGAACGGCGAAGCCACCCGCCAGTTCGGCCGTCCGCGGCAGCTCCAGCAGGGCGAGCGGGTTGCCCCGCGCCTCGGCGATGATCCGTTCACGTACCTGACGGTCCATCGGCGCCCGGAACTGGGAGGCGAGCAGCCCGCGGGCATCGGCGTCGGCCAGACCTTCGAGGCGCAGTTCAGGAAGGTCCGTCAGTTCTGCACTGCCCAAGGGTGCCCGCACCGCGAAGACGACCGCCACCGGCTCGTCGTGAAGCCTCCGTGCGACGAAGGAGAGGGCCTGTGCCGAGGCCCGGTCGAGCCACTGGGCATCGTCGACCAGGCAGAGCAAAGGCTGCCTGCCTGCCGCCTCCGACAAAAGGTTGAGCACCGCCAGGCCGAGGTGAAAACGGTCGGGCGTACCGCTGCTCAGCCCGAAGGCCGCCTCCACCGCGCCGCGTTGAGGGTTCGGCAGGCGCTGCAGAACACTCAGCATCGGCCCGCAGAGTTGGTGCAGCGCGGCGAACGCGAGCTCGCTCTCGAACTCGGCTCCGGACACTCTTAAGGTGCGTATTCCGGGCGCCGTCCTCATGTACTCCAGCAGGGCGGTCTTGCCGATACCCGCTTCCCCGCGGATGACGAGGGCGCCGCCCCGTCCTGCCTGTGTCCGGTGGAGGAGCTGATCGAGCACGTCCGACTCGTGACGCCGACCGGGGAGCACTGGACGTCGGGGAGCGAAGTGGCTTGCCGGCATGGGGCCTCCGCCGCCGTGACACCTCGGTGGGCGGCACCGGGAGCGGGGGCGTCGGACCTGCCCGGGACGACCGTCGAAGCCACGCGGCACAGTCTCTGAGCAGCGGTTATACCCCCTGGCCGGGAGCGTATGGCATGGCCGTTCGGCGCGTCAACGAAACGCTGGACGGAGATCCGGCTACGAGCGGTACGCCGGTGACGGTGGCCGCATCGGGGAAGATCGGGCACCGCCGGGTACCGTGCGCTCGCCCCGCTCGCGGCGTGACGGCTCAGAACGTGATGGTCACCTTTCCGCGGATGTGCTTGTGGGCGAAGTCGACGAGTGCGCGCCGCGCTTCGGTGAACGCGTAGTCGGCCCCGATCGCGATATGCAGTTCACCCGTGGCTGCCTGCGCGGCAAGGGCCGCAAGCCGCCCGTCTGGAGTGGTGGTTCCTCCGTACACGGCGCTGACGCCGCGCTCGAAGGACGCCGGCCCGCCCAGGGGCGAGACGAGGCGGCCGCCGCTGCGGGCCGCGCCGGCGGTCCGTGCCAGGGCGGGACCGGTGTTCGCGAGGTCGAATACGACGTCAACTCCGCCTGGTACGAGCCGGAGAGCCTCCTCGGTGATGTCCACGTGCTGGTAGTCGATGGTGTGCAGCGCTCCGAGACCGTCCAGGAACTCTTGGTCGCCGGTGCGGCCGGTCGCGAACACGACGAGACCCGCCCGGACGGCGAGCTGCACGAGGTAGGAGCCCACGCCACCGCCCGCACCCACCACGAGCACGGTGTCGCCCGGGCTCGTTCCCGAGATGTCGAGCAGCGCCGCTGCGGTCAGTGCAGCGGTCGGGAGCGCGGCTGCCTGCGCCGGGGTCAGTCCGGCGGGCCGTACGGCGGCTGCGGCGGTGGCTTCCACCAGTACGTACTCCGCCAGTGCTCCCGAGGAGACGTCGTTCCAGGCCATGATCGCCTCGCCGGCGGTGAAGCGGGTGACGTCGACGCCGACGGCCTCGATCACCCCACTGACGTCGACACCGGGCACGAACGGGTGCCGCACCGGCAACACGTGCCGCATCGCCCCGGTGACCAGGGCCTTGTCAATGGCGTTGAGGGCGGCCGCCTCCGTCCGGACGAGCACCTGTCCCGGCCCGGGGACGGGTCTGGGCAGGTCGATGAACTCCAGGTCTTCCAGCGGTCCGTACGCGGCGGCGGCAAGGGCTCGCATGATGAGTCTCCTTCTTGGTGCGGGTTCAGCGGATGAGGTGGTCGTGCCGGGGCCGGCGCCTGCGGCGTGAGACGACAGCAGGCGTGGAGGCCTGGCCGGCCGTTACAGGTGCAGAGTCCGGCGGAGCCAGCGCACCCGCGCCGCCCTCGCGTCCCTGGACAGCGTCGCGTCGGGCGCGAAGGCGTCGAATCCGTGGAAACCACCGGGCCAGACGTGCATCTCCGCCTCTCCACCGGCCTGCCAGACGCGCGTCGCATAGGTGACGGCCTCGTCCCGGAACGTTTCGGCGGAGCCCACGTCGATAAGGAGCGGAGGCAACCCGGACAGGTCCGCCGCACGCGCCGGTGCGGCATAGGAGGAGACGTCGGGCCCACCTCGCAGGTCTCCCAGCAGCGCGCTCCAACCGGTGTTGTTCGACGTCCGGTCCCACACGCCGAGCCCGGCCATCTGGTGGCCGGAGACCGTGGTGTCGCGGTCGTCCAGCATGGGGCAGACGAGCATCTGCCCCGCCGGTGCTGGTTCGCCCCGGTCCCGCACGAGCAGCGTGAGCGCGGCGGTGAGACCGCCGCCCGCGCTGGCCCCCGCGACGACGAGGCGACCGGGGTCGATGCCGAGTTCGCCGGTGTGGGCAGCGGTCCACCGCAGGCCCGCGTGGACGTCTTCCAGAGCGGCGGGGTACGGATGCTCGGGGGCCAGCCGGTACTCGACCGAGACGAGTACGAGGTGCAGTTCCCGCACCCAGTCCAGCATCTCCGCGAGGAGACTCCGGTTGTCCCCGAAGACCATCCCGCCGCCGTGGGTGAAATAGACCGCGGGCAGGGGGCCCGAGACTTCGGCCGGGCGGCAGATCAGTAGAGGGACCGCTGGCGCGCCGGCCGGGCCCGGCACCCGGAACTCCTCGACCACGAGGGCCCCATCCCGGCACAGTTCCTCGTCGGAGGGGCGCATGGCGCGCATGGTCCGGCGTATGCCCGGGATCATGCCGGGCAGGACGGCCGTCGGCATGATCTCGGACAACAGGCCCAGCGCATCGGCCAGTTCGGGGTCGAAGGGGGGCGGTGGCCCGATGTTGTCGATGGTGGTAATGGTTACTCCTGTTGTACGGGGTGGGGGCTGGGAACAGGACTCGGCTTCCCGGCGGGGCCGAATCGGGGCAGGAAAGATCGGGGCAGGAAAGGACGTCCGGACCGCGGCGGCCGCGCTGCTCCGCCCGGTGCAGTACGCAAGACGTCGTGGCAACGGAGACCGCCAGGCGAAATGGAGTACCTGATCGCCGTCGGGACCGCCCGCCCATGCGGACGGCCCTGCCCTTTGGACCCGTTCCGGTCAGCCATGGAACGAGTACCGGGACCCGGGCCTTCGGGCTCCGGCCGGGCCGAGGAGTGCTGGGGCCCGACCGGAGCCCGAAGACACAAGAGACGTCATCCCTTGTCGAGCCCGAGGAGCTGCAGTTCCCAGGCGAGGCTCGTACCGAAGCTGCCGCCGTGCTGCAGCATGATGTCGGTGATGCCGGGGACCGTCTCCTCCCGGGCCCAGTCCCGCTGCCACTCCGATATGACGGTGCCGGCGCAGGTGGGGATGACACCAGCCTGGATCATGCGCTGGATGCCGCGCTCGTGAGCCTCGGTGGTGGTAGCGCCCGAGGCGTCCGTCACAGCAAAGACCCGGTAGCCGTCGGCGAGGGCGTGAATGGCAGGCCAGGCCAGGCAGATGTCCGTCCACAGGCCCGCTATGACGAGGTCCCTGCGCCCGGTCGCGGCCACGGCGTCCACGACGCGCTGGTCCTCCCAGGTGTTGATCGCGGTGCGGTCGATCGGGGTCTGCTCGGGGAAGACTTCCTGCAACTGGCGGATGATCCGACCGCCTCGGTCCTCCACCACGGTGGTCAGGACGGTCGGGACGTCGAATAGCTTGGCGCCCTTCGCCAGGGCCGTCACGTTGTTGACCACCAGGTTGGTGTCCGTGCTGCCCATTCCCGCGAACTGGGCGCCCTGGTGGTCGATCAGCAGCAGAACCGAATTCTCGGGGGTGAGCAGAGCGTCGAGGCCGGTGTAGGTGATGCCGTGGTTCGTCATGGGAAACTCCGGTGTCCGTGTCGGTCGCGGCGCCCGCTGGCGGCCGTTGACTCGAAGTTCCCATGCGGCCACAGGTCCGCACATCCGTGATTTCTGCGTAAGCCGGGTACCTAGGGTCCGTCTTCAAGTGATCGTTCGTTGGAGGATCATGGTGTCGTGATTCGTCGCCATGAACTGCCGGATGCCGAGTGGGCGTTGCCGACTCCGCTGGTACCGAGTGCCGGCAGAGGCCGGCCTCGCGCGAAGGACCGCAGGGTCGTCAACAGGATGGTCCACAAGATCCGGACCGGGGTTTCCTGGCGTGACCCGCCGGAACGTTACGGCTCGTGGAAGCCGGTCTGCACCCGCTTCCGCCGCTATGCCATCGACGGAGTGTTCCCCCCGGTCCTTGCAGCAGATCCAGGCCCAGGCCGATGCGGCGGGTGACATCGACTGGCGGGTCCAGATCGACTCCACCCTCGTCCGCGTCCACCAGCATGCCGCCGCCACGGGGCGAAAAAGGGGAAGCACCGCACGGACGAACCGGACGATCACGCCCTCGGCCGATCCCGCGGAGGCCTGACCACCAAAATCCATCTCACCTGCGACGGCCGCGGCCGGCCCTCCGGCCGTACTGGTGACTCCCGGTCAACGGCACGACGGCATCTGCGCACGGCCTTTGCCCGAACGCATCCCGGTGCCCCGCGCTGGCCTGGGCCGGCTCCGCTGCCGACCGGACCACGTCATCGCCGACAAGGCCTACAGCTCACGAGGATCCCGCGTCTACCTGCGCAAACGCGGCATCGGACACACGATCCCGGAGAAGAACGACCAGAAGCAGAACCGCCGCAACCGCGGTGGACAAGGCGGTCGGCCCGCGGGCTTCGACCTTGAGATCTACCGCCGCCGCAACACCGTCGAACGCTGCTTCAACCAACTCAAAGGCTTCCGCCCACGGCCACCTCCAAGATGACGGTACAAGCCGAGCCACTAGCGAAGATGGGCGCCTGTACCACCAAGGACGACTACCTCTGCATGCTCACCGGCCGTTGGTCGTCATAGTCGGCTGGCGCATCCGGGTCGGGTTCTGCCGCACCGCTGGGGTCCCAGCACCAAGGCAGCACCAAAGGGCGCGGCAGATGTCTCAAAGCCCGGCAGAGGAGCCGGTAACGGGCGGTGGGGACGCTTACCGTCCGGCCACGCTCCAGGTCGCGTAGCGCGGTTTCGGCGACCCGGTCGGGGGAGAGCCACATCCAGGAGGGGAAGTTCTCTGTGGCGATGCGTGCACGTGCGTGGAAGTCCGTCCTCGTGTAACCGGGCAGCACGGCGGTCATCCGTACACCGGCTCGCCGAACGTACTGTGATCGGCCGACGGACTCCGTGAAGGCCAGGATCCACGATTTGCTCGGAGGGTAGGTGCTGGCCAGCCAGCCAGGCCCGAGCGCCGCCACGGATGCCACGTTCAGCACGCTTCCCGACCGCCTGGCCACCATGCCGGGCAGCACGGCGTGGGTGAGGCGTAGCACTGCCCGTACGTTGAGGTCGAGAACCGCTTCCTCGACCTCGACCGGATTGCCAGGGAAAGGCAGTGGGGGTGCGATCCCCGCGTTGTTGACGAGCAGATCGACTGGATGCCCCTTGTCCTGCAGTCGTCGTTCGACCGTACGGCAACCGTTCGTTGTCGCGAGGTCCGCGGCCAGCACCTCGTGGGAGGCACCGGGGGAGGGCAGGGCAACTGCCAGTGCTTCAAGCCGTGCGGCGTCTCGAGAGACGAGGATGAGGTGATAGCCGCGGTCGGCGAGAGCGTGGGCCAGCGCCCGGCCGATCCCGGTGCTGGCACCTGTGACGAGCGCAGTCGGCATGGTATGCCTCTCTGGGAGGTGAGGCGGGATGTGGTCCGCGCCTTGCCCATCCATCCTTGTCGTGAGGAGACTTGCTCTCCGGAAGTGGCGCAGGATTTCCCGCCACGCCACACGCACGGGTGAGAAAACGTGTCCGCCACCTCGGTCGGACGTTGAGCAGGGGACCCGGGGGCGACAGGAGAGCCCCTTCACGTACTGGCCCCCTGAAGGGACAGCGTCCCCGATGTCCGACAGATCCATGGAAGTCGCCACGCTCCAGGAGAGCGTGAACTCGACAACGCGTACCGCTGCCGTCGAGCGGCGGGCCGGCCTGCTCGACGCGGTGGCACGGTGGTCGTACCGGCATTGCTGGTGGGTGCTCGGTTCGACGGCCTGCCTGCTCACGCTGTGCGCCGTGGTGGGCCTGAGCACGGGCGGCCGGTGGTCCAATGGCGGCTACGTCGCGGAGGGTACGGCCGCTTGGCGAGCCGAGACCGCGGCTCGACCGTTCGCAGCGAGTACGCCCGATCTCATCCTGTATGCCCGGCCCGGCCGGTCGGTCGACGTGCCTGACGTGGCGGAGCAGGGCCGACGGGTGACCGAACTGGCCGCCCGGTCACCCGGTGTCGGGGTCGCACTGTCGTACTGGAGTGCCGAGCTGGGCCCGTTGCGTTCCGCCGACGGGCGCGGCGCGCTGCTGCGGATCGATCTCAAGGGTGACGACTCCGAAGCGGCCCGCACGGCCCGTGACCTGGTTCCGTCTCTGCAAGCCGCCGCTCCCGGGCTGAATCTCGCAGCGAGCGGCCCGGCCTGGGTCAACGTCACCGCTACCGATCAGGCGCAGCGAGACCTGTTGCGCTCGGAGCTGTTCAACCTCCCTTTGGTTCTCGTGGTCCTGGTGCTGGCCTTCGGCTCCCTGGGTGCCTCGCTTGTGCCCATGGTGATCGGGGCAACTGCCGCGTCGGGGGCCCTGGCCGTGCTGACGGTCGTGACCCGGCTTGCGCCGGTGTCGGTCTTCGCCGTCAACCTCGGTTGTGCCCTGGGATTCGGTCTGGCCGTCGACTACGCGTTGTTCACCCTCTCCCGGTATCGGGAGGAGCGCGCCCGTGGACTGGGCACCGAGGAGGCGGTGGGGCGGGCGATGTCGACCACCGGCCGGGCGGTGGTCTGCTGCGCGCTGACCATGGCGTGGTGCATGGCGGCGTTGCTGGTCTTCCCTTTGGGGCTGATCCGCTCGCTGGCGATCGCATCGCTGGTCGTCGTCGCACTCTGTGCCCTGGGCACCCTGTTCCTGCTCCCTGCCATGGTGGCCGTCCTGGGCGCGTGGATCGACGGACGGGCCGCGTCCCGACGTCTGCGCCGCTGGCGGGCCGTCACCGAGTTGTCGGTCAGCCCGGCCTGGCGACGCGTCGCCGTCACCGTGACCAAACGGCCCTTGCTGTGGGGGGTGGCGGGCTCCGTGCTGCTTGTCGGGCTGGCGATGCCCGTCATAGGGCTGCGCCCGGCTTTGATGGACGAGACCATCCTGCCGCCTCGCGCCGAGGCGCGAGCTGTCGCGGGAGCCATCCGCGGTGACTTCCCCTATTCGCCCGACCGGCAACTGACGGTGGTGCTGCCGCGCACGGATCCGGTGGCCCAGGCGGCAGAATTGGACGCCTATGCCCGGTACGTGTCGGCGCTGCGTGGCACAGCCCGAGTGAGCACCATCGCGGGAGAGTATGCCGACGGAAGGCTCGTCGAAGCCCGGCACGCCGAAGGGGCCGCCAAGCGCGGCACACTGGTGGTGGTGTTCGCGCGGGGGCCCGCGCAGTCCCGCGATACCGCCGGGCTGGTCGATGCCGTACGCGGCGCTCCCGCCCCAGGGCCTGCCCTGGTGGCGGGGACCGCTGTGCAGCTCGCCGATACCAAGAAGGCTGTGACCGACGCGCTTGGCTGGTGGGCGGCACTGATGCTCAGCGGTGTGTTCGTCATGCTGCTGGTCTTCACCCGGAGCCTGTTGGTCGCTTTGAAGGCCGCGGCCCTCGGCGGGCTCAGCATTGGAGCGGCGCTCGGGCTGATGGTGCTGCTTTTCCAACGGTGGCAGCTCCTCGGGCCTCCCGCCGGAGGGGGCGAGGGCGCGCTGGAGATCACCATGCCGCTGCTGGCCGCTGCCCTGGCGTTCGGGCTCTGTGTGGACTACGAGGTCTTCCTCGTCTCCCGGATGGCGGAGGAGTGGCGGCGTACGCGCCGGAACACCGCATCCATCGTGTTCGGCATCGAACACACCGGCCGGCTGTTCACCGCCGCCGCGCTGGTGGTGGCTGTCAGCATGGGCGCGCTGATGGTGTCGGAGGTCAGCCTTCTGGTGGTACTCGGGGCGACCATGGCCGCCATCGTGATTCTCGATGCCACCGTCGTCCGGGGTGTCCTGGTTCCTGCAGTGATGCAGCTGGCGGGCCGGGCGAACTGGTGGACACCAGCACCCCTCGGCGGACGCGGTCTGCCTGCGCGGCTGCCCGAGCGGAGGCAGGGGGATCGCCAGCCGGTGACCAGGCCGAAAAGTCACACGAAGGGGTGACGGAGGGGACCATTCGAGTGAAGGACGTCGTGATATGCCCGGCGGCCGTTGAAGACTCGCAGTGATCTTCTTCCTATCTCCGGATTACTCATCATGAGGAGCCCCATGGCCGAGCTCGACCACGCCGTCGCCGTGATCGGTACCGCCTGCCGACTGCCGGGTGGCATCAGCGACCTGGGCGGGCTGTGGACCGCATTGGTCAAGGGCGAGGATCTGGTCGGGGAGGTTCCGCCGGACCGGTTCGACAGGGCGGACTTCCTGGACGGCGGTCGGCGCCGACCCGGTCGGTCCTACACCGTGGCCGGCGGCTTCCTACCGGACATCCAGGGCTTCGACTGCGAGTTCTTCCGAGGCATCTCCCCACGTGAAGCGCTGCACATGGATCCGCAGCAGAGGCTGCTGCTGGAGCTCGCCATTGAGGCGCTCGACGACGCGGGCGTGGACCCGGCGGCCTGTGCCGGGTCCGACGGCGCCGTCTTCGTCGGCTGCTCCAGTCACGACTTCGGTCGCCTGGCCCAGGGCAGGCCCGAGGTGAGCGACGTCTACTCGATGTCCGGTACCGCCCTCGCCAACACGGCCAACCGCATCTCACACCTACTGGACTGGCACGGGGAGAGCTTTGCCCTCGACACGGCCTGCTCCTCGGCGCTGACCGCAGTCCACCGGGCCTACGAACACCTGCGTGCGGGCCGTACACGGCTGGCGCTGGCCGGCGGCGTCAACATTCTCCTCGACCCACGCGTGTTCGCCGGGTTCTCCGCCGCGTCGATGCTCTCGCCGACGGGCCGGTGCCGCGCCTTCTCGACCGACGCGGACGGCTATGTCCGCTCCGAGGGCGGTGGCCTGCTGCTGCTGAAGCGGCTGCAGGATGCCATGACCGACGGTGACCGTGTCCATGCGGTCATCCTCGGCAGTGGCGCCAACAACGATGGCCGTACCTCGGGCATCGCCCTGCCGAACGGGCAGGCACAGCAGCACCTTCTGACGTCCACCTATGCCGAGGCGTCCGTGCATCCGGACCGCCTCGTCTACTTGGAGGCCCACGGTACGGGCACCGCGATCGGCGACCCGATCGAGTGCGAGGCAATTGGCCGCGCACTGGGAACGCGGCGTTCGGTCGGCCCGCTGCCCGTCGGCTCGGTGAAGACCAACCTCGGGCATCTGGAGCCGGCCTCCGGAGTCCCCGGACTACTGAAGGCGATCCTGGTGCTGCGGCACGGCATGGTGCCGCCCACGCTGCACGCGGAGCCGCTGAACCCGCGCATCGGCTTCCAGGAGCTCAACCTCAGCCCCACCGTCCGGCCGCACCACGTGGAGGTGTCTCCTGCCGCCGTGGTCGGGGTCAACTCCTTCGGCTTCGGCGGTGCCAACGCCCATGTGTTGGTTGGACCGGCTCCCTGCGGCTCCGGCCCGCGGCCGACGGGCAAGGGCCCGCTGCCGGTGATGGTCACCGCCCGCGGCCAGGGGGCTCTGGCCGAGGCGTGTGGCCGGCTGGCCGAGAGACTGGAACACGCCGATACGAGCGCCTTCTACGGCATCGCGCATACCACCGTTCACCGTCGGGCCCGCCACGACCACCGCACCGTGGTTGTGGCCGAGACCGCCCAGGAGGCCGCGTCCGCACTGCTGGGGGCCGCCCGTGGCGAGCGTCCGGCACCGGGTGCGGCCACGGCCAGGGCCGTCGAGCGCGGCCGTGTGGCGTTCGCGTTCTCCGGCAACGGGTCGCAGTGGCCGGGCATGGGTGCGGAGCTGCTCCGTACGGAGCCGGTTTTCCGGCGGGCCGTACAGCGCGTCGCTCAGGCTTTGGATCCGCTGCTGGGCTGGTCGGTGGTCGACGCGATGGCGGTGGGCGATGCGGAACGTCTGAAGTCGACCCAGGTCGCGCAGCCGCTGCTGTTCGCGTATCAGCTCGGTGTCGTCGAGGTGCTGCGTGCCCGCGGTGTGCGGCCGGAGGGGGTCGTCGGCCACAGTGTCGGGGAGATCGCCGCAGCTTGCGTGGCCGGAGCGCTCGATCTGGCGGCCGCCGCGCAGGTGGTCGCCGCAAGGAGCCGGGAACAGGAGGCCACGGCCGGCAGGGGACGTATGGCGGCCGTCGGGTTGCGCGAGGAGGAGCTGCGCTCGGAACTCGCGCGGTTCGCCCTGCGAGTGGAATTGGCCGGTGTCAACAGCCGTACGGACAGCACGGTTGCCGGACCGGCCGCCGATGTGGCGCTCCTGAGGGAACGGTTGCAGGAGCGTGGTGTGTTCGCGCGCGAGCTCGACCTTGACTACGCCTTCCACAGCTCCGCCATGGACCCGATCGAAAAGCCCCTGAAGCGTGCACTGGCCGGTCTCTCGTCTGCCGAGCCGTATCTGCTGTTCGCCTCCACCGTGACCGGGGGCGTCCTGGCCGGCTCCCGGCAGTTGGACGCCGAGTACTGGTGGCGCAACGTCCGCGAACCCGTGCAGTTCGCCCCGGCCGTCGAGACGCTGGCCGCCGAGGGTTTCGACGTCTTCGTGGAGATCGGCCCGCATGCCGTTCTCGGTCCCTACCTGCGCCGTCTGGCGCAGGGCGGCTCCTCGCCCTGCGAGGTGGTGAAAACCGGCTCCCGGCGTGCCGACGGTCCGGCCGCCTTCAGGGGCACGGTGGCCCACCTGCTGGCCGCCGGCGCTGCGGTCGCCACCGCGGAGCACTTCCCCGAACCCACCGCGCCCGTTGAGCTGCCCGCCTACCCTTGGCAACGGGAGCGGCACTGGCTCGCGGAACCCAACTGGTGGTCGGGGATCGTCAGCGATGGAATGGCGCTGCACCCTCTTCTCGGCCAGCGCGCCGTCACGGCCGAGCCCGCCTGGCACGGCGTACTGAGCACTGTGCGCACCCCGTGGCTGTCCGATCACAGGGTCGGCCCTACCACTGTCCTCCCGGCCACCGGATATCTCGAAACCGCGCTCGCGGCCGGTCAGCAGCTCCTCAACACGACCGAGCTTGAGATCACCGACCTCGCCGTCACCAGCGCCTGCGTCCTGCCCGGGCAGGACAGCACGGACGACCTGCTCCTGCAGACCGGAGTCGAACCGCGGACCGGTACCGTCACGATCTCCAGCCGTACCGGACCGGACGGGGCCTGGCAGCACCATGCCCAAGGGCGGGTACGCCGCCTCCTGCGCCCGGCGCCCGCCCTGCTCGACCTGACCGCTCTGCGAGGCCGGCTCCGCCCCGACCCACTGCCCGCGGACGCGCACTACCGGGGCCTGAGCGCCAGCGGCATCACGCACGGCCCGGCCTTCCAGGTACTGACCGAGTTCTGGCTCGGCGAGGGGGAGCTGCTCGCCTCCTACCGCACCGACCAGAACACGGATGGCTACCTCACCCACCCGGTGGTAACCGACGGCGCCCTGCAGGCCGGCGCCCCGCTTCTTGCCGCGCTTACGGGGGACGCGCTCTTCCTGCCCGTCCAGCTGACGGCCGTACGGCTGTGGCAGCCACCGGCTTCTGAGGGCTACTTGCATCTGCGGCTCGTCAGGGCGAGCAGCCGGGAGGCCGTCTGGGATGTCGCGCTGACCGATCGGGACGGCAGGGTCTGCGTGCAGTTGGAGGGTTGCCGGCTGCGCCGCTTCGACCAGCACGCCGGTGACCCGGCCGCATTGCAGGAACTCGTGCTCCGCGCCGCCCCGCGGGACGCCGCAGCGCCTGTGCGGCTGCCGGCTCCCGCCGAACTGCTGACGCGCACTGCTTCCGCACGGGAGTGCCTGCGCAACCGTAGCGACGACCGCTACGACCAGGTGACGGCCCGCACCGGGCAGGTCGCGGCGCTCTTCGCCCGGCAGGCGGTCGACGCGCTTCTCCCGGGCCAGTCCGAATTCTCGGTCGACGACCTGTGCACGGGGGGTGCGCTGCCAAAGTTCCGGCCCTACCTTCACCGGCTGGCCGGCACCATGTGCGCGTTCGGTGTGGCCGAGCCCGTGGCCGAAGGCCGCTGGCGGCTCACCGAGGCATCCGCCGCCGCAGACCCGAGGCAGCTGGCCCGTGCCCTGATTGCCGACCTGCCCGAGGCGCTGACGCTGGCGCTGCCGGGTCTGCGCTGCGGGCTGCGTCTGCCCCGGTTGCTGCGGGGAGAGAACGATCCTCGGGAGGTCCTCTTCGGCGAGGCGGACCAGCACTTCCTCACTCAGCTCTACGGCAACGCGCCGCACCTGCGCCTGCACAACGCCTATGCCGGTCAGCTGCTCGGCGCGATGGTCGAGCACTGGCCCGGCGACCGGCCGTTGCGCATCCTCGAGGTCGGCGCCGGAACCGGCGGCATGACTGCCGCGCTGCTGCCCTTGCTTCCCCCCGAACGCACCCGTTACCAGTTCACCGATCGCTCGGCCGGCTTCCTGGCCAGGGCGAAGGCTCGTTTCGCCGCGTACGACTTCGTCGAGTACAGCACGTTCGACATCGATGGCGATCCCCGCGAACAGGGTGTGCTCGAGAACCACTTCGATCTGGTAGTTGCCGCCAACGCGTTGCACACCGCGAAGGATTTGGGCGCGGCTGTCGACCGGATCGGGGCACTGCTCGCCGACGGGGGGATGCTGCTCGCGCTGGAAAGCCACGACAGTGACTGGGTGTCCACCTTCTTCGGCGCGCTGGACGACTACTGGGACTACACGGACACCGACCTCCGCAAGGATTCGCCCCTCCTCCAGCGTGAGCAGTGGAAGAGCCTGCTCACCGCGCACGGATTTGACGCCGTAGCCTGCACCGGCGAAGCACCGGACATGACATGTGCGAGCGACTCGGTGATCCTGGCCCGCCGCACGGCGGCAACCCTCCCCTCCTGCCGTCCGCCCGCCACCACGCCAACCCCGGCCGGTAGGTGGCTGGTGGCGGCGGACGTACCCGGAGACCTGCCCGGTCGGCTCGCCGACGAACTCGGCACCCGGCCTCTGGCGCTGGAGGAGCTGGACTGGGCGGCGAAGATGCCGTCCGAGCCGGACTGCGCTGTACGCATGGTCCTGCTCCTGGACGTGCCCGGCCCGGGGTCCGACCCGGCCGCCGACATCACCAGCGCGGCCTGCCGCATCCGTGAGGTGATGGCCGGACTCAGCACCCGACAGGACGCCGCGCTCTGGCTGATCCTGCCTCCGACCGGCATCTTTCCCGCTCCCGAGCGTCCGCAGACGCCCGAGGCGGCAGCGCTGTGGGCGCTCGGCCGCACGGTCGCCAGCGAATACCCGGCCATCAAGGTGCGACTAATTTCTCTGGAGCGTTCCGACGATGCTCATCGGGATGCGGCCCGCCTGCTCACCGAACTACGCGAGCCCGACTCCGAAGCCGAGATCGTGCTGACCCGCGGTGGCCGGTTCGTCCCCCGCTTCACCACGGCAGCATCACCGCTTCGCCGGCGGAGCGACGGCTACCGGCTGAGCCTGCGTGACCCCGGCATGTCCCACCGCCTGGTCTGGGAACCACAGGCCGTCCCGAGTCCGGGGGCCGGCGAGGTACTGGTCGCTGTGCGGGCCGCAGCCCTGAACTACCGCGACGTCATGCTGGCCACCGGCCTGATCCCGGACGACCAGCCGGTCCCCGGCCGCCAAGAAACCTCCTTGGGCCTGGAAGGCGCCGGAGAGGTGGTCGCCGTTGGGGCGGGAGTCAACGGGCTCGTCCCCGGGGACCGGGTCTTCGGCACCGGCGTCGGCTGGTTCTCCTCCCACGTCACTCTGCGAACCGAACAGCTGGGCCGCATTCCGCAAGGAATGTCCTTCACCGAGGCGGCCACCCTGCCCGCGGTCTTCCTCACCGTTCAGTACGGGCTGGAGAACCTGGCCCGCCTACGAGCGGGGGAACGGGTACTGGTCCACGGAGCGGCCGGCGGTGTGGGGCTGGCCGCCCTGCAGTACGCAAGGTCAGTGGGCGCCGAGGTCATCGCGACCGCCGGCACGCCGGGCAAACGCGACCTGCTGCGCATGCTCGGTGTCCGGCACGTCCTGAACTCGCGGGACCTGGGCTTCGCCGAGGACGTCCGGGAGCTGACCGACGGCCAGGGCGTCGACGTGGTGCTGAACTCGCTGGCCGGCGAGGCCATCGCCCGCGGGCTGGAGTGCCTGCGCCCCGGCGGCCGGTTCGTCGAGCTGGGCAAACGCGACCTCTACGCCAACACCCCCATGCTCCTCGGACCGTTCCGGCGCAACATCGCCTACTTCGGGGTCGACGTGGCCACTCTTCCCGAACAGCTTCCCGAGGTCGCGGCCAGTGAGTTCACCGAGCTGTGCCGCCGCGTCACCGATGGCCGCTACCGGCCACTGCCGCATCAGGTGTATGCCGCCGACGCGGTGGCCGACGCGTTCCGCTCCCTGCGCCACTCCAAGCACCTCGGCAAGATCGTCATCGATTTGGGCGAGCCGGTCGCGGTCGAACAACCGGTGCCGCCCATGGAACCCGACCCCACCGGGAGCTACGTGGTCACCGGAGGTCTGAGCGGGCTCGGCGCGGCGCTGGCGGAGAACCTGGTGCAGCGGGGCGCCCAGCACCTGGTTCTGGTCGGCCGGCGCGGCGCCGGCTCCCCCGAGGCGCCGGCCTTGCTGGCGCGGCTCGCGGAGGCCGGAGCAGAGGTGACGGTGGTTGCCGCGGACGTGGCCGACCACGAGGCGATGCGAAAGGCGATCAGCGACACGGACGACGCAGGGCACCCAGTGCGGGGCGTCCTGCATGCGGCCATGGTTCTCGATGATGCCCCGCTCGCGCAGCTGACGGCTGAGCGCTTCGACGCCGTCCTGCATCCGAAGGTGCGTGGAGCCGTCGTTCTGTCCGAACTGACCGCGGACCGCGAGCTGGACTTCTTCCAGGTGTGTTCTTCGGTGACCACCCTGGGCGGCAACCAGTTGCAGAGCGCCTACGTCGCCGCCAACGCCTACCTCGAAGCCCTGGTGCGCCAGCGGCGCTCCCAAGGCCGGGTCGGGACCGCCCAGATCTTGGGAGGCGTCGCCGAGACCGGCTTCGTCGTGCGGACCGGCTTCGAACAGACCCTGCAGCGTATGGGTTTCGGTTCGGTCGCCCCGGCGGAGATCTGGCAGGCGTTCGAGCGGCAACTCACCCACGGACCGGACGTAGCGGTGTTCGGCCGCATGGACTGGGAACGGATGGGACAACTGCTCTCCGGGCTGAACCGGCCCGCCTTCGCCGCCTGCGTCCGGGCCACCGGCCGGGCGGGCGTCAGCCATACCGAGGCGCTGCGGTCCAGGCTCGCCGCGATGGCGGACGACGAGGCGGTGGAGACGATCTCCGCAGAGTTGGCGACACTGGTGGCCGGGGTTCTGCAGACTTCGCCCGAGCGTGTCGATCGCACCCGCAAGCTGGACCAGCTGGGACTCGACTCGCTCATGGTCGTCGAACTGTCCGTCCACGTGGACCGCATGCTTGGATGCAACATTCCCGCCCTGGAGTTGATCGCGGCGAGCTGTCTCGACGATCTCGCACGCCGCGTCCTGCCCATGGTGACCGGAGGCGCCCGATGACCGGCGTACCGGACCGCCCAACGGTGAAACTCGACGAACTGCCCTGGTGGCGTCCCCTGGTGGTGCAGGTAGCCGGACAGGCGCACCCGGAGGACAGCGCACTGGGTGTCTTCGTCCGGCAGCTTGGCGCGGCCTTCGAAGAGCAGGGCCATACCGTGGTCGAGTCCTCACACGGCGATGTCGACCTGCTGCTGATCGTCACACACATCCCCAACGGGCCCGGACCGCTGTGCGAGCGCGTACCCGAACAGAGTCCCCCACTGAGCGCCCGGACGTGCGCTGAGCTGGGGCTGCGCGTGGGCTCGCGCCGGACCGTGGTGATCGCCCAAGTTCCCGAACACCTGGCCGACCTGCGGCACACCCAGGTGGTCGAGATCGGGCGCACCGTCATGGCGCGGACCGCCGCCCCCCGCGTGGTCCTGGTCAACCGTGATAGGCGCGAGGCCACTCTTTTCACCATGGAAGGGGGCCACCCCACCGAGACCGGGGACCTGGCCGACCGGATCCGCGACCGGCTGGTCACCGCCGCCTGCGCACGGGATGTCGGCGACCGCTACGACGTAGTCCACGACGCCCTGCCCCCTACTGCCTGGGCCAACTCCCCGGCCCCCGGCCACCTGACCGATGCCGGGCGGCGGATGGGTGAACTCGACCTGCTCCCCGAGCCGGTACGCATCGACCGCTACGTCTCCGATGCGCTCGCCTCGATGTACCGCGAGTACCTCGGTTGGAAGCGTCTCAGCGAGGGCATGCTGTTCCTCTACGACCCTGGACTCGACGCCGTAGTGGTCACCGCCTCCGGAAGCTGGGACGTCGACAAGCGCGCACTGCGCGAGGACGAGGTCACCGTCCTCCACCCGCACCCCCACGGCGGCCGCCTGCGCGTCCTCGCCCCGGAAGGTGTCGACCCCAAAGGGCCGTCGGTGGAGGCATGGGAGGTGTGCGCCCTCCTCTCCGCTGTTCCCACCGTCCGTCTGAGCCGGTCGGCGGGCGGTCACTGGGTGCTGGATCCCGACGGAGAACGCACCGCCCCGCTCATCCGCGGCGGCGTGCACGCACACGTGGGCGTCAGCTGCGCCGACGACACGGTGATCGAGTCCGTGCCTCCCAACCGTGAGCTGTACCCGTACGGTTTCGGCTGCGGCACCGATCTGGTGGCCGATGTGGCAGCCGACACCGTAGCCCGCTCACGTGCCGTCAACGACGCTTCGGATCGACGGCGGTTCGTGCGCTGGCCGATGCTCTACCACGGCGAGATGGCCGTCGAGCTGTGGAAGCCCGGTCTCCCCGAACAGCCCCTGCAGGGACTGCTGGACGCTTACGCCGAGTCCGTCCGGTACACCCCCGACCACGTCGATCAGCCGCTCTAGCGGCCAGGAGGACAGCCGTGACGATGCCTGCCCGCCCCGAGCCCGCGGCCGGCCACTGGACGGTGCCCGCCGGCGCGGCGAGCACCTTCTCGTGGGCTTACGACGACGGACGCGAACGCCTGCTCGCGCTCTACCAGCGCGGTAAGGACAAGCAGTGGGACGCCGTGCGCAGGATCGACTGGGACCTCGACGTGGACCCAGCTGATCCGCTGGGCACACCTGACGAGGCGCTGCCCCTGCACGGCACCCCCTACTGGGACCGCTTGGGAACCGAGCGACAAAGCGAACTGCGCCAGCACTTCGCCGCCTGGCAGTTCAGTCAGTTCCTGCACGGCGAGCAGGGCGCCATGGTCTGCTCGGCCCGCATCGTGGAGAGCGCACCCGACCTCGACGCCAAGTTCTTCGCGGCGACTCAAACCGTGGACGAGGCCCGACACGTGGAGATCTTCTCCCGTTTCCTGCGGGAGAAGATCGAGCTCAGTTACCCGATCAACGACAGCCTGCGCACCCTGCTGGACGACACGCTGCGTGACTCCCGCTGGGACATGCCCTACCTCGGCATGCAGGTCCTCGTCGAGGGACTGGCACTGGCTGCATTCGGACTGCTCAGGGACACCACCAGCAAGCCTCTCCCGCGGCACCTACTGGCCTACGTCATGCAGGACGAGGCCCGCCACGTGGCATTCGGCCGCATGGCCCTGCGCGACCACTACCGTGAACTGAGCGCGACCGAACTGGCCGAGCGCGAGGAGTTCGTCATCGAGGGCTGCCACCTGATGCGGAACCGCCTGCGCGGCACCGAGGTACTGGAGAACTTCGGGGTGCCGCGCGCCGCGGCCGTCCGCATCGCCGAGGAGAGCAGCTACCTCAGAGCCTTCCGCCGAACCCTGTTCTCCCGGATCGCGCCCTGCGTGAAGGACATCGGGCTGTGGAGCCCTGAGGTCCAGGAGGCGTTCACCGACCTGTGCGACGGAGACGCGCGAGGGAGCGATCTGGACCATCTGATGCGTCAGGACGACGAGATCGCCGAAGCGCTGGATGCGGAACGGTTCGCAGCCGAGGAAGCGGCGCGTGCCGCGGAGATCACCGAGATGGTTGCTCTGGGGGAGGGGAGGCGCACCGGTGCCGCCGATGTATCCGCGTGACGCACGCGGGGGCCACCGGGCTGCCGAAGACCTGACGCACCAGTCCCGCAGGCGCCTCGTGCCCGGCAACGGTGTGCGTCTGACCGCCCTTGTGCGCCCCAACCGTGTCCTATTTGCCTGCGCCGCCGCGCTGGCGTGGTGCTCGACCGGAACCGGACTCGCCCTGCCCTGGACGGTCAGTGAGGTCCTGACCTCGCTCGTCCGTGGCAAGCCGGTGGCTGGCCCTGTCGTCTTGTCGACCGTTGTGACGCTGGCCGCCTTCGAATCCCAGGCCGCCTGCGGCCGGTTGCTGGCCGCGCCAGGGGGAAACTGGTGAAGAACGTGCGTAAACAGGTCATTCGACACGTACTGCGTCTGCCGCTGCCCGATGTCCGGGCGCACGGAGTGGGTGACCTCACTGCCCGGATCACCCACGACACCGCTCTGATACGTATGGCGGCGGAGAGCGGCCTTGTCCACCTTCCGGCGGTGGCGTCCGGTGTCACGGCGTCCTGACGGCCATGGCCTACCTGGACCCGCAGCTCACCCTTCTGGCCGTCGGGGCCTTCGCCCTTGTCGGCGGACCGCTGGCCGGGGTGCTCGTTCGTACCCGACGCGTGGCCGCCGCGCAGCAGGAGGCCACGGCCCGCCTGAACCAACGCCTTCACACATGTCTGGAGATGCTGACGGCCGTCAAGATATACCGTTACGAGACGACGGCCTCCGGAACGCTTGAGCAGGCCTCGGCATCCTTCAGTGTGGTCTCGACAGCGGCCACACGACTGCACTCCCTCATCGGCCCTCCGGTCGGCCTGGCCCGGCAACTGACCCTGGTGGCCGTCACCGTGACGGCCGTCCACCGCATCGGCTCGGAAACCCTGCCCCTGACGGTCTTCAGTACGTTCTTCCTCCTTCTCTGTCTTGCCTCGCCGATCACCGTCGTCGCGCTGGGCAGGGGACACCGAAGAGCAGGGCTGGCCGCCCGCACCCGACTCGAACGTCCGCTCGCCTTCCCGGCCGAGGCGGAGACGCCGTCCGTGCCACCGTCCCAGCCTGCGTTCCGGGCCCGTGGCAGGGCCGGCGGGGCCGTGACGTTCCGCCGTGTCACCTTCTCCCACCCGAAGTCCACCCCAGCGCTGTTCGATCTGTCCTTCACCGTTTCCTCTACCGGCCTGACCGCCCTAATCGGCTCGTCCGGCTCCGGCAAGTCCACGGTGCTCGCGCTGATCACCCGGCTGTTGCACGCCGACCACAGGGAGATCCACGTCCTGGACGAGGACATCAGCGCGTGGCAACTCTCACGGCTACGTCGTCGCATCGTCTACGTAGAGCAACAAGGCACCCTGTGGGAGGGCGCGGTCGGTGAGAACCTGCGCATGGGGTGCGGCCACGGCGCAGGCGACGACGCGCTGCGGGATGCGCTGGATGCGGTTGCGCTCGGCGAAACCATCGAGCGGCTGCCCAGGGTCTCGACATCCCACTGGGCGGCGAACGCCTCCTGTCCGGCGGGCAGCGCCAAGGCCTGTCCCTGGCTCGTGCGCTGCTCACCGATGCCGACCTCTTCCTGCTGGACGAGGCGACGTCACAGCTGGACCCGGCAGGCGAGCAACACGTGCTGCGTACCTTGGAACGAATGGCCGCCACACGTCCGGTTCTCATGGCCACCCACCGTCCATACGTCTCCCCCGGTGCGGCCCATGCCATCACCATCCAGCCACTGCCACACACCGCCGCGAGCCATCACCGGCACGATCGGCTCGCCGGTGTCTCCGGCCACCTCGTCACGCCCGGTAGATCCACCCCGATGCGGCAGTTACCGGCCCGGCCTCAGCCAACCAGTGCTCCTTTCGACGACAGGCACACATGACGCCACAGCAGTCGCACGTCACCGGACCGGTGGACCGCTTCTTTCTCCGGAACGGCATCGCCTGCGGGTATGTGCTGGACTTCGAAGGGCCAGCCCCCACCTTCAAAGCTCTCACGCAGCGTGTCCTCCGACGGGCGGCTTCGAACACGCCGCTCCGCTCGCTGCCGCCTCCGCCCGGTCGGTACCGATGGACCCTAAGGCAAAAGCCACTCCGCGAGGACGTGCACGTGCACCACGTGGTCTGTTCCGACACCGAGGACGCGATGACAGCGGCCATCACCACTTTGCTGGGCCAGCAACTGCCCGAACCCCCGCACCCCCCATGGGACCTGTGGCTGCTGCACGCCCCGGGCGGGCACCGCTTCCGTATCGTCTACCGTGTCCATCACGCCCTTCAGGACGGGGTAGGGGCAGCGCACGCCGTCCTCGCGCTCCTGTCCGACCGGCCGACTCCAGGACCGCGACCGCACCCTGCCGCACTCCCCACCGCGGTGGGATCCCTGCTCGCCGGCCAGTCCTCCCTGGCCGCGCTGCGCCCGGGAAAGGGCTGGACCGAGCTGCGCTCCGCGCCGACGCAGCAAACGCATTGGACCTACGCGGACGCACCTGAGTCGCATCTCAGCGAGCTGGCGAGACGGCACAGTGTCACCGTCAACGACGTGTGCCTGGCCGGACTGGCGGGTGCGCTCGGACGTTGGCATCGCACCCTGTCCCGGACCCCGCATCCGGTCCCGGAGCTACCCGTCCTGGTACCGATGTCCTTCCGCCAAGAACACGAACGGTTCGCGGCCGGCTCGTTCACCACTGCTCACCGAGTAGTCCTTCCCTGCCACCTTGCCGACCTGGAGCAGGCCGTCCGCCACGTCCACGGGCAGACCCGGGCCCTACGTACTCACCGGGTCCGCGACGCCTCCCGACTTGCGCTGCGACTTCTTCCCACAGCGTGGGGTCACCGTGTCGCCGGCGCGGGGATCGGTGAGACAGCGGCTCCGATGTTCGCCAGCAGCATCACCCTGCCTCATGACTTCACCTGCCTGGACAGGCCGGTGAGAGCCGCATCTCTGATCTGCGATCTTTACGGCGGACGGCTGGCGTACATCTCGTTCGTCCGCGCCGCGGGCGTCGTCCGGTGTGGTCTCGTTCACGATGATGCGTTGCCTCGCGCCGCATCGATTCCTGGCCTATGGCGCCAGGCCGTCGGGGCTTGCACCGGGACATCAGAGTACCCAGCGCCTGCGATTGGTACGGGGACAGACAACGAAAGTATCCGCTGATGGGCTCTGTCTCACATTCGGTGGTAACGGAAAATTGGGCTTGATCCGCTGTGACGGACATCCGAGATCAGGGGTTCAGCCCCGGGAGGATGTCCATCATGGGGGCATGGGGAAGAAGAAGCCTCGCCCTCGTCGCTCGTTCAGGCCGGAGTTCAAGGCGGAGACCGTCGAGCTGTGCCGACGTGGTGACCGCTCGGTCGGTCAGATCGCCAAGGACTTCGATCTGACCGAGACCGCGGTGCGTGACCGGGTGAAGCAAGCCGAGGTCGATGCGGGCGAGCGGGACGGCCTGACCAGCAGCGAACGCGAGGAAGTGGCCGCACTGCGGCGGGAGAACCGCCGTCTGCGTGAGGACGTCGGCATCCTCAAGCGGGCCACGGCTTTCTTCGCAAAGGAGACCCGGTGACGGTGCACCCGTTCATCGAGGCGGAGAAGCGCGCAGGTCACAGCCTCAAACGAGCGTGTGAGCTGCTGAAGGTCTCCCGGACCGCCTTCTACGCCCGCCGCGCTGCCAAGCCTGGTCCCCGCGCGGTCCGTGACGCCGAGCTGGCGGAACAGATCGCCGACGTCCACACAAGATCGCGGGGAACCTACGGCGCCCCGCGCGTCCATGCCGTGCTCAAGCGAGCAGGCGCCGGATGTGGCCGCCGACGTGTCGCGCGGCTGATGCGGGCTGCCGGCCTGCAGGGCCGACACCGCAGACGACGGCACCTGACGACGATCCCCGATCCACGAGCTGCCCTGCGGCCCGATCTCGTCGTCCGGGACTTCCAGCCCGACCCCGCCGGCCTGGATGCCCGCTGGTGCGGCGACATCACCTACATCGCCACGGAGGAGGGCTGGCTCTATCTGGCCACCGTCATCGACATCGCCTCCCGTCGCGTGGTCGGCTGGGCCACCGCCGACCACCTGCGGACCGATCTGGTCGCCGATGCCCTCACCGCCGCCTGTCGGAAGCGCCGTCCCACTCGGCCGGTGATCTTTCACTCGGATCGTGGCTGTCAGTACACCAGCCAGCAATTTGCCGCACTGGCAGACCAGTTGGAGGTGCGCCTGTCGGTCGGCCGCACCGGACAGTGCTGGGACAACGCACTCGCCGAGTCGTTCTTCGCCACCATCAAGAGGGAGTTGCTCGACGCCATCTCCTGGCCCAGCCGGGCCGCCGCCCGCACCTCGATCTTCGATTTCATCGAGGGCTGGTACAACTTGCACCGTCTGCACAGCAGCCTCGGCTATCGCAGTCCCGCCGAATACGAGACCGCACTCGCAGCCTGACCACCACACCGATGGTGTCCGTCAAAGCGGAACAAGCTCACCTCGCCCGACTGGCCGGGTGGGCGATCGCCGGCCGCATGCGGACAGAACTCGTCACCGACGCCCTGGCGGCCGCCGAGCGAACCCGTAAAAACTTGGCCGGAGCGATCATGTACACCGACCACGGATCGCAATACACGAGCAGAGACTTCGCGGAAATCCGCAGGTCAGCAGAGGGCCGACAGAGCATGGGCGCGGTCGGCTCCAGCGTCGACAACGCCGCTACGGAAAGCTTCAACGCCGCCTTCAAGAGGGAGACGCTCAAAGGCCGGAAGGCCTGGTCGAGCGAGCGCGAGGCCAGACCCGACGCCTTCCGCCGGCTGACCCGATACAACACCCGCCGCCGGCACTCCCGCCTCGGCCAGCGGTCTCCGACCGCCCACGAGAACGACCTCGAACCAGCAGCAACTACCCTGACCCGAGCCGCATAGACGTGTTCAACATCCGGGACCAAGGCCCGAGTTCCCGGGAGGCTCGCCTGATGGAACAGGGCACGGAGAAGGCTCCGGAGACTGGTTGGTCATGGCCACAAGGATGTGCGGCCGGCGGATTGGGCGGACTGGGTCTGCACACCTCAAACACTGCTTGGCCGGGCTCTGGGACGAAACACCCGATGGCCCGAAGCGGCGGCAGAGCGTCAGCCGCATTCGATCTGTCCTCGCATCCGAGCCGTTGTCTCAGGAAGCCCCACTGCTCGGTCTCCAGTCGGACAACCCGGCCTTACCGGGCACAGGACCTGAGCCGGAACCCGAGTTGGGGCAGCGTTTGTTCAGCCCTTCGGACAGCGCTGTGCCTTGGTGCCGTTCGATGGGCCGCCGGTTCCTTGGAACTGCTCCTTCAGGGGCGGAAGGTGCGGCGGTAGGTGTCGGGCGGGACACCGACAGTGCGCTGGAAGTGGCGTCGCAGGGTGGTGGCGGTGCCCATTCCGGCGGCCTCGGCGACGGTGTCGACGGTGGCGTCGGTGGTCTCCAGCAACTCCTGGGCGTGGCGGATGCGTTGGGTGTGGAGCCACTGCAGGGGCGTGGTGCCGGTGAGGTGCTTGAAGTGGCGGGCCAGGTGGCGTGAGCTCAGACCGGCCCGGCGGGCGAGGTCCTCGACGGTGAGGGGCTGGTCGAGGCGTTGGAGAACCCAGGGGAAGAGCTCGCCGAGGGGGTGGTTGCCCGGCTCGGGGACGGGGGTGGTGATGAACTGGGCCTGGCCGCCGTCGCGGTGCGGGGGACGACCAGGCGGCGAGCGATTTTGTTGGCGTCGGCCGAGCCGTGGTCGAGGCGGACCAGGTGCAGGCACAGGTCCATGGCGGCGGCCTTGCCCGCCGAGGTGAGGACGTCGCCGTTGTCGACGTAGAGGACGTCCGGATCGATGGTGGCGGCCGGGTACCGCCGGGCCAGCTCCCTGGTGTGGGCCCAGTGCGTGGTGGCGCGCCTCCCGTCGAGCAGACCGGCGGCACCCAGGACGAAGGCGCCGGTGCACAGTGAGGCCACCCGGGCGCCTGCCGCGTGGGCCGCGCGCACCGCGTCGACCAGTTCCGCCGGAGGTTCGCGGTCGGTGTCGGCCCAGCCGGGCACGAGCACGGTGTCTGCCTGCGGGAGGTGGTCGAGTCCGTGGTCGGGCTCCAGGCGGAAGCGGTTGATGCGCACCGGTCCGGGTCCGCAGAGGGCGAAGTCGTACCAGGGGTCCACGACGTGGGTCAGGTCGGCTCCGAAAATCTCGAGGGCCACGGACAGTTCGTAATGGAGCATGCCGTCGGTGATGGCCAGCGCGATGCGATGCATGTCCGAAAGTGTACGTGGCATGTCGTTTCCGACGATGGTGCGAGGTTCCGCCGGAGGGACAGGATGGGGGTGTCAGGCCGCCGGTGATCGACATCGCAGCGGGCAATCGAGTACACGGGAGCAGTCTCATGGAGTCAGGCCGACTGGTGGCGGTGTTCGGCGCGTACGGTCACACCGGACAGTTCGTGGTCGCGGAGCTCGCCGCGCGCGGGTTCGTTCCGGTGCTGTCCGGACGCAACGCGCAGGCGCTGGGCGAACTGGCCGGCGAACACGGGCTGGAGGCCCGGGTGGCGTCGGTCGACGACCCGGCCTCGCTGGATCGGGCCCTGGCCGGTGCGGTGGCGGTCATCAACTGTGCCGGCCCGTTTGCTTCGACCACCGGCCCGGTGATCGAAGCCGCGCTCCGGGCCAGGATTTCGTACCTGGATGTGGCCGCCGAGATCGAGGCCAACCTCGACACCTTCGCGCACTTCCGCGAGCGGGCCCGGGACATGGGAGCGGTGATCGTCCCGGCCATGGCTTTCTTCGGCGGCCTCGGCGACCTGCTGGCCACTGCGGCCATGGGCGACTGGACCTCGGCCGACGAGGCCCACATCGCCTATGCGCTCAGCAACTGGCATCCCACCGCCGGCACCCGGCTGTCGGGCGCGGTCTCCCGCAAGCGGCGCGGCAACTTCCGCCTGCGCTACCGCGGCGGACGGTGGGAGCACCGCACCGATGCCGCGCCCACTGCCGAGTGGACCTTCCCGGAGCCGGTGGGGCGCCGGCCCGTGGTCGCGGAGTTCACCATGGCGGACGTCGTGACCGTCCCCCAGCACCTGCCCATTCCCGACGTGACCACCTACATGAACGCCGAGGCGGTCCGCGACGTCGCCGCCCCTGACACACCGGCTCCGACCGCCGCCGACGAAAGCGGACGCTCCGACCAGACCTTCCTCGTTGACGTTGTCGTCCGCTCAGGTGGCGCCGAACGCCGGGCCACAGCCGCCGGCCAGGACATCTACGCCATCACCGCGCCCCTCGTCGTCGAAGCCCTCGACCGCGTCCTCACCGGCCGCACCAAGGCTGTGGGCGTCACCTCTGCCGGCGAGATCTTCGATGCCCCTGACCTCCTGCGGGCGCTCGCCCCCCGTATCGCGTTCGACCTGCACCCCCAGAAGCAGATCGCCTGACCCGGGTCATCCGCCCAGCCGTCGGGCGCGCGCCCCTGGCGAACCGTGACGACATGCACATCGACGGCCTCGTTCGATTCTCACCGCCACGAGCGCTGTCCGAAGTGCTGGACAAGCGCTGCCGGAACCCGGACCTCTTCGGACAGGTCAGTGCCCGGAGGCCCTCGCAGAGGTGGTCGACGAGGCACTGCTGGGGCTCGGGCAGGGCGTTTGCCGGTGCAGCGCAAGCAGTACCGCGCCTACCAGCGATCCCGTTGGCCTCGACCGTCCCGGCCGGATGACCGACGACACGAGTCGATCCCTCCAGGACGTCGGGCGACGGGTTTCAGCGTTCGGTCGGTTCAGCGGCGGGCCTGGCGCGATACGGGGCAGGGAGCCTTGCGCTCATGTGGCCCGGCCTCCCCGCCGAAGTTGAGCGGGTCTTTGTCCACGGTGTTGGAGGAGGAACCGGCCAGGGGGCCGGTGACGCGCGGATGGCCGGACCAGAGGTGGACTCCGACACGGATCAAGACGTTCATCGGCCGCAGGTTCCACAAGAGCACGACCCTGTCCGGCATTTCCCAGATGCTGCGACGCGACGGCTGGAGTCATCAGGTCCCCGCTCGACGCGCTCTCGAGCGGGACGAGGCGGCCGTGGCCGACTGGGTGAAGGACGTGTGGCCCGACGTGGAACGACCGCGGCGGCGCTCGGGGCCCGGCTCTCTTCGAAGACGAAGCCGGATCCTCGATGACGCCGCCGGCCTCACGCACCTCGGCCATTGTCACTTTCTGTTTCAAGTAAATTCCTGTTCACTTGTCAGTCCTCAACAGAGGCTGCCCCGAAGCTCTCGCTGGGCTGGCACCGGGCAGTCGAGGGTCAGCTTGGCTCTCCGTCTGCCGCGCATACCGTCCGCACAGCGCCGCTTCGGCTCAGCCCGCCTGCCAGTGAGGAACGCCCTCAGCCGTTTGCCGTCGGGCCGGTGCGGACGACCGCCTGGTCGCCGTGGGGACCGAACAGGTGCAGGATTTCCACCGCTTCGGCGTCCGCGGGGCCGAACCAGTGAGGTTCACTGGTGTCGAACTCCGCCACCTGGCCCGGCCTGAGAGTGATCTCGCGTTCCCCGAGGATGAGGCGGAGCTCGCCGGCGAGTACATAAAGCCATTCGTAGCCGGAGTGGCTTACCAGTCTCGGTTCGCGGTGCGCGAGCACTTGCTTGAAGACCTGGACCCGGCCCGGGTACTGCGTCAGCGGGACGAGGACGCTTCCACGCTCCCGGCGCCGCGGCTTCAGATGAACCCGTGGATCACCAGTGGCCGGAGCCGTCACCAGTTGGTCCAGTGCGACGCGGTGGGCCCGGGCGAGCGGAATGAGAAGGTCGAGCGTCGGACGCCGTCGGCCCGACTCCAGGCGCGACAGCGTACTCACGGAGATCCCGGTGTCCTGTGCGAGGGTCTCGAGGGTGAGGCCGCGATCGCGCCGCAGAGCGCGCAGCCGTGGCCCGATGCTGTCGAGGAGTTCCGCGAGTTCGGCGTCCATGCGGCTATTTTGCAGCCTTCGCAAATTTCCTGGGCCTGGGCCCTGCCCCGACCCGAGTCTGGGCGGCAACCGATCCCGCAGAAGGGGGACTTCCCGTGCTCACGACATCCCTGGCCGCTCCACCCTCCCCGCTGAGCGCGCGCCGGCGTTGGATGGTGCTGACAGTCTGCGCGCTCAGCATGTTCCTGGTGGGGGTAGACACCACCATCGTCAATGTGGGCCTGCCCGAGGTCGGGCACGGCCTTGGCGTGGGCACTCGTAGTCTCGAGTGGGTCGTCAACGCCTACACCGTGGTCCTGGCCAGCCTCCTCATCGTCTCCGGCGCGCTCGCGGACCGCTTCGGACGCCGCCGCATCTTCCAGTGCGGACTGCTCGTCTTCGGCCTGGCCTCCCTCGCGTGCGCCCTCGCCCCGTCACTCGGCGTGCTCGTCGCCGCCCGGGCCGCCCAGGGGGCCGGAGCCTCCATGCTGAGCCCCGTGGCCCTGGCGATCGTGGTGAACGCGATGCCCGACCCACGGGAGCGGGCCCGGGCGATCGGCGTGTGGGCGTCGGTCTTCGGGCTCAGCATGGCGGCGGGCCCAGTTGCCGGAGGAGCGCTCATCGCCGTGTTCGGCTGGCGTTCGGTGTTCTGGATCAACGCGCCGGTCGTCGTTGCTGCCCTCGTCCTAGTCGCCGTGTTCGTGCCGGAGTCCCGAGCAGAACGCGCCCGGCGCCTTGACCTGCCCGGTCAGGTGCTCCTCACCGTGGCTCTCTGCCTCTTCGTCGGCGTCCTCATCGAAGGACCCCGCATCGGCTGGGCCTCGCCCACAGCCCTCGTCGGCTACGCCCTGGTCACGGCGGCGACGGCCGGGTTCGTCCTGGTCGAACTGCGCCGCAGCGAACCTCTGATGGACCTCAGCCTCTTCCGCCGACCGCCGTTCGCAACGGCGGTACTCGGCGCCATGGCCGTGTTCGTCGCACTGAACGTCAGCCTGCTGCTCAATACCTTCTACCTCCAGCACTCCCGTGGCTGGACACCGCTTGCGACCGGCGCCGCGACCCTGCCCATGGCACTCGGGGCCACCCTGTGCGCGCCATTGGCCGGCACTCTGGTGGGACGCCTCGGACCGCGGCGTCCGCTGATCCTCGCGGGTGTCTTCACCGCGGCCGGCGGTCTGTGCCTGACGAACCTGCGCCAGGACACGAGCATGCCGCTGATCCTCCTCGCCTACCTACTGATCGGAGTCGGCTTCGGCTTCGCCAACGCCCCCCTGACCAATACCGCGGTCAGCGGTCTGCCGCCGTCCCAGGCCGGCGTAGCAGGAGCGATTACCTCCACCGCGCGCCAGGCCGGTGCGGCGGTCGGTATCGCCGTCGCCGGGGGTCTGGTCGCGAGCGCCGGCCCCATCGGCCTCGCCTCCGCGTCGCGCCCGGGATGGCTGCTTGTGGCGGCCTGCGGACTATTCCTCCTCCTCGCGGCACGCGCCTCGCAGCCACGGCCGGGAGTGTTCAATGATCGGCGGATTCGATGATCAAGGAGACGCCAGATGAGCGACACCACCATCGAGCGGATAGCGGACAGCGGCCAGGTGGCGGTGGTCGTGCCGGTGAGTGACGAGCAGTTGGTCGCGATGCTGGTCGACCGGGCCCGCGAGTGAGGGTCTGCAGCTGACCGGGGAGGGCGGGCTGTTGCAGCAGCTGGCCAGGGGGTCCTGAGTCCGCCCCGGAGGGGCGAGATCACCGATCGCCTCGGATACGAGAAGTACGACGCCGAGGGCCGGGGCAGCGGCAGCTCCCGTGTCGGCGTACGCATGAACGTGGCTCTGGCAAGATTTTCGTAGCCGGAGATCATGTCGGTAACCCGGTCGGCCGGTCTGCGTATTGTCGGCGGAGGTGGGCGATCAGGACGACGCGCTGGCGGAGGAGTGGAACGCCGGCGCGGCCAGCCATGAGGCGTTTCTGCAGCTTGACATCGGTGATGCGGCCTTCGTCCACCCCGGAGTTGTAGGGGGTGGCGATGCCCTGGGCGACGGCATGCCGGTCTTCGCGCAGGGCTCCGGCGAGGCCGGCGAGAGGGGCCAGTCCGCTCTTCGCGAGGTCGTCGAGCCAGCCGGGGAGGAGTGTGGCGTCGCGGTTTTCGAGCATGCCGGCGAACCGGCGGACCAAGTCGTGGGCGGTTTTGAGCCAGGGCAATGATCGAGGAGCCGGGGCGGGCGGTCGTTGATGTGCAGGCTGCGGCGGGCCGGATGGGTGGTGATCCAGCGGGCGGTTTCACGCGGGGACGGCGGCCGCTCGCGAGGCGCGTCCACGGGCAGGCCCCGTCGTAGGGGTGCGACGGCCATTTTCACCCGTTGGTAGTGGCCGAGGTAGCCCTTGGCCTGGAGCTCCTCGTGCAGGATCTTCGCGCTGTGCTGTCCCTCGTCCCAGCGTTGCTGCAAGTAGTCGAGGTAGGGGTCCAGGCTGGAGGGCTTGCGGGGCGGGCGACGCATCACTTCCTGCCAGGTGCGGGCCCGCGCGTACTTGCGCACGGTGCGGCGGTCCGGGCCGAGCTCCCGGGCCACGGAACTGTGGCTGCGGCCGGTGTGCGTCAGAGCGTGCACGGCCTCGAACAACCTGCGGGCATGGCGCCCGGCCCGGGTGTCCGCCGCGGCGTCCTCGGCAGCCTCCTCGATCGGGGCTGAATCGATCTCGCTGACAGCGGGAAGTGCTGCGGGCAGGCAGCCGCGGTGCGTGGAGGCGATGTCCTGGACCCGGCGGGAGAGGCCCTGCCAGAGATGGAAACGGTCGCTGACCTGCACTGCGTCAGGGGCACCAGTGGTGATGCCCTGCCGGTAGGCGAGCGAGCCGTCGCGGCAAGCCACCTCGACACCAGGATGATCGCGGAGCCAGCGGCCGAGCCGTTCAGCGTCGCGTCCCTCCCAGAGCGTGAGCGGGAGCCGGGTGGTGGCGTCGACCAGGAGGGTGCCGTAGGTGTCGCGGTAGAGCGCGAAGTCGTCCACCCCCAGCACCCGGGGTGTCTCCAGTGGCGGAAGCGGCATCCGCATCAGCTGAGACAGAACCGTGCACCGCGAGAGCGTGACGTTCAAGATCCGCAGCATCCGGGCGCCGTCCCGGCCGGCCAGGATCACACCGACGGCCTCCACCAGGCGCTGCAACTGCGGTGTGCGGCGCTGGTAACGCACGGTCAGCCCTGGCACCTGCCCGGCGAAGGTCACTTTCGGGCAAGTCGGGTTTTCGCAGTACAGGCGGCATACAGACAAGTCGATGCGCAGAGGCCGGCCTCCGAGAGCGATGTCGGCGAGGCGCCGTACATAGCGGCTGTGGACCCACGCGCTTGGCTCGCCGCATCCGGTACATTCCGCTGGAACACCGGATCTCGTGCGGGCGCGGACCACAACGACAGCATCGGAGACATCGACCGAGACCACCAGCACATTGGACAACTGCGGTAACAGTCTTGCCAGTTCAACAGAGCACAGGCATAGGCTGCCCGGTATTCGGACCGGCCGACCGTGTCACCGAGGTGATCTCCGGCTACGAAAATCTTGCCAGAGCCATGAACGTCCCCACCCACGTACGAATGAACGCGGCCAGTTCTTGACGCGCTGAGGACGGGTGCTCGGCACGCTGCTGCTGATCGATATGGGGCGGCAGAAGGGCGGCTGAAGATGGTCTTGGATCCGCATCGCTGGTTGGAACTGCGGCGCTTCCGTGGCCTGCTGGAGTCAGGGGCGATGATCCTGTCGGAGATCGCCAGGGAGACCGGGCTGGACCGCAAAACGGTCCGTAAGTACCTCTCCGCTGAGGGTCCGGCGGCCCCGCCGCGACGGACGTCGAACGGACAGCACCGCGGGCAGGTGGTGGACGAGTTCGCGCCGCTGATCGACTCGATGCTGCGGGCCGAAATCCTGATGAAGGCGACGGTCATTCACGAACGGCTGGTCAAGGAGTACGGCTTCACCGGCAACCATTGAACCGGAACTGATGGGTTGCCTGCTCGTTGATGAGGTGTGATCGAGGGTGGGGACATGCGGCGTCTGTCGCCTGCTGCGCAGGAGGATCTGCGGTTGCGGGTGGTGAGTGCGCTGGAGTCGGGGCGGGTTCGGACGTACAGCCAGGCGGCGGAGATGTTCGAGGTCTCCGAGCGGTCGGTAGGCACTTGGTGGCGGGCCAGTCGGACCGGCGGGAGGCAGGCACTGCTCGCGGCAGTTCGTGAATCCCGTGCGGGCAAGGGTGAGCTGGTCGATGAGTCAGCGCGTGGAGCAGTCCTGCGGGCAATGTGCGACCACACCCCGGCCGACCTGGGGCAGAGCGGGGTGATGTGGACGCGTGGCTCGGTCAGGGCGCTGATCAAGATGGTGTGCGGGGTGTCGATGACCGAACGGGGTGTGGGCAAGTGGCTGCGCCGGCACGGCTTCACCCCGCAGCGGCCCGACCGCCGTTCCTACCGGCAGCAGGACGACCAGGTCAGCAGGTGGATTCAGGAGGAGTATTCCGCGATCCGGGCCCGGGCGAGCGGGGAGAAAGCCGAGCTCGTCTGGGCCGATCAGTGCGGACTGCGCTCCGAAACGGCCCCGCCGGGACGCCCGTGGGCGCCGGCCGGGCAGGCCCCAGTGGTGCGGGTGAACGGACGTCGCTTCAAGGTCAACATCATGTCAGCGGTCGCCTCCAGGGGCGCGCTGTGGTTCACCGTCTTCCCCGGCAAGTTCACCGCGAAGGTGTTCTGCGTCTTCCTTGACCGCCTCGCCCGCCAGGCCGGGCGGAAGGTCCACGTGATCGTCGACCGGCATCCGGTCCACCGCAGCAAGGCCGCCCGTGCCTGGCTCGCTGACAACACCGAACGAGTCGAACTACACCTGATGCCCGGCTACAGCCCCGAGCTCAACCCCGACGAACTCCTGAACGCCGACCTGAAGCACCATGTCCACGCGGCCCGCGCCACTTCTTCCGCCGACGACCTCGCCCACGAGACCCGGCGCTTCCTGCGCCGACGCCAGAAGCAGCCCCGCATCATCTGCGGATACTTCGCCGCCCGGCACGTCCGCTACACGATCCAGTAGGAAACCCATTAGCCTCGCGCTTTCACGTCGCGGACTGCCCGACTGGTGATCACGTAAGCAGAAAGTGCCTCTGACCAGCAAGAATGAAGATTTTTCAGGTCCTTGTTCCTGCCACCGTCGGAGGCACTTCCCAGGTGAAGAAGCGCATCGGGTCCTATCCACGTGTCCGCGTCGAGGACGGCGTCCGGTCGGTGGTCCCCCAGGCGGGAGGCGTACTGCGTAACACGGGATGTGGATGCCATGACGGGAACAAGTGAACGACACGACGTATGGAAGCAATGGATGCGTCGCATCACGCTGTGGCTGGTCCTTCACGGCGTGGACGTGGGGCCCCGCCGGATCCACGGAATCGAGGTGGCCTGACCATGACGGAGGAAAGCGGGAGCAGCAGACTGAAGCAGGTGGAGGCGCGCACGGCGCTGGCCTCCGCGCTCCAGAAGGCGGGCGTCTTCTTCCCGCCCCTGGTCGTACGGGTCCGGGAGGAGAACGGCGAACCGGTGTACGGTCTCATCGACCTCGGGAAAATCTCACCCCCCGTCGCCCACGCCCTGGCGGACGCGATCGATCGCGGGACGCAACGATGAACGCCCCGAGACCACGCCTGCTGCCGTGGACGACCGACGACGGCCGACCGTGCTACCTCGCATTCGCCGAGGCCGGTGTCGCCCGAATCGCGGCGGTCACGGAGGCCAGTCCGTTGCGGTCGGACCGGACAGTGCTCGCTCACGCCCGGGCGATGCGTACCGAGCCGGAGCTGTCCACCGTCGAACTGCACTTTCTGGTGGCGCGACTGTACGAGGCGCTGCACGATGCACTCACGGTCGCGGAGCTACGCGGTGCTCGCCTCGACGTCTCGGGGGACGGACCGGCCGGTCCGTCCCCCGAGACTGCCCCACCGTGACGTCACCGCGCAGGCGCCCAAGTGCCGAGGCGGCGGGACCGCGGTGTCCGCGTACCGCTTGCCAAGAGCGCAAGCCGTCAGCGCGAACCCTCAGCGCGAGCCGAAAGTGCGAGCCGTCAGCGTGAGCCGTCAGTGAGGCCGGCCCCCGCACTCACGGGTTGATCCATCCCACCTGGTCGATCACCCAGCGGGACGCCGTCTCCTTGGTGTCCCGGAAGACGACCTCGGCCCCGACTGCTCCGCTCGCGTGCAGCCACTTTTGGCTCTCGTAATGCAAGATGGACTTCGGGCTGCCGGAGGTGGTCCTCCAGTCCTGATATTCGCCGCCGTTGCACAATCCCGTGTAGACGTCCGCGCCGTTTCCGTCGAGGCACTGGTCGTACTGGGGATTCCTGAAGACGCCGTCGATGACGGTCCACACCTGGCTCGCCCTGCGGTCACAGTTGCCGAGGACCACGTTTCCCTTGCCTGACGCGATGTTCGCCACCTGCAGGCAGGAGTTGCTGCTGTTTCCGTTGATCACCTGGTAGATCGGCACCGCCGCCGCCTGCGCCGAAGCCGGGGCGCCGGCCAGCAGCGTCGATCCCATGGCCAGCGCCGCCCCGGCGCCGGCGAGACGTGCGAGATTCTTCTTGTTTTCCATGTCTTATCCCCTTGAGTTCGGCGTATCGGTGGTTCTGGTCCCGGGTTGCCTCGAGACGTCCACAACCTCTCGCACGCCGTCCTCACGCCGTCCTCACGCCGTCACCAACGGCCGGTGGGTGGGCGTTGCCACGAACGCTGTGCTTTGATTTTCTTACTGGTGGCAAGGGGGGAGAGGCCGGGAGGATGGACTTTCGCATTCTCGGTGCGCTGGACGTCCGGACAGGCTGTGAGCGGGTGCCGGTGCCCGGGGCGCGTCGCCAACGGCTTCTGGCAGCCCTGCTGTTGGCGCCCAACACGGTGGTGTCGCTGTCCAAGCTCATCGAGATGACCTGGGACGACGAGCCACCCCCCACCGCCACCAAACAGCTGCGGAACTCTGTCTCGGCGCTGCGGGAATGCCTGGGCGACACCGACCGGCGGCTCATCCTCACCGAGGAGCCCGGCTACCGCATCCGCCTCGACGCCGCCCGGCTCGACTCGCTCCGCTTCGCCGCCGGAGTGGCCGAGGGCCGCAGCCACGCCGCCGAGGGGAGACTCGAGCGGGCGGTCCAGCTGATCCGGCCGGCGCTGGGCCTGTGGCGTGGGCCCGCACTCGACGGGCTGGGCACGGCGGCCTTGGCCAGATCCGCCGCGCGGCTGGACGAGCAGCGGCTCAGCGCGCTGGAGCAGTGCGCCAAGTGGCGGATAGAACTCGGCGAGCACCACGAGGTCGTGCACGATCTGGCGGATCTCGTGCACGACCATCCCCTGCACGAGGGCCTGCACGCCCAGCTGATGGCGGCGCTGGACCACTGTGGCCGACGAGCTGACGCGCTGGGTGTTTTCCACCGCCTCAGAACCCGCCTCGCCGAGGAACTGGGGGTCGGCCCCGGCCCCTGCACCCAGCGGCTGCACGAGCGGATCCTGCGCGGTGAATCCGGGGCCCGCCGGGCCGACCGGATACCGCGGGACGATCGCGCCGGGGCGGTCGGCACGCTGCCCGCCCCGAGGCCACCCCAGTCCGTCACGCCACGGGTGCCCCGTCAGCTGCCGCAGGCGATTCGCGACTTCACCGGCCGTGCCGATCACGTGGCGGCACTCGACGCGCTGTTACCGCCCGCCGGCGGTCAGGCCGTGGTGATCTCCGCCCTCGACGGATCCGGCGGAGTGGGCAAGACGACGCTCGCCGTGCACTGGGCCCACCGCGTCCAGGACCGGTTCCCGGACGGCACACTGCACACCAACTTGCACGGTTACGGGCCCGGCAGGCCCGCGACCCCGGACGAGGTCCTCGACGATTTCCTGGTCGCGCTCGGCGTACATCCGGCGGCGGTGCCGGTCGGGACCGGCGCCCGTTCGGGACTGTTTCGCACGCTGGCGACGGGGCGACGCATGCTGATCGTGCTGGACAACGCCAACAGCGCGGAGCAGGTCCGGCCGCTGCTGCCGGGAGCGCCCGGGTGCATGGTGCTGGTGACCAGCCGCGACAGCCTGACCGGGCTGGTGGTCACCGAAGCCGCGTACCGGATCACCCTCGACGTGCTGTCTCCGGACGAGGCCTCGTCCCTGGTCGTGGGCATCATCGGCCCCGCTCGCGCCCAGGCGGAGCCGGCCGCGGTGGAGAGCCTCATCCGGCTGTGTGCGCGATTGCCGCTCGCGCTGCGGATCGCCGCCGGGCGTGCCGCCGCGTACGAACATGTCGCCGTCGCCGACATCGCCGACGAGCTCGCCGACGAGGACTCCAAACTCGACGCACTGAGCTGGGGCCAGGATCCCTACGCCGCGGTCCGCAACGTACTCCAGTGGTCCTACGCACAGCTACCGGCAGCGCAGGCGAGCCTGTTCCGGCGCCTCGGCCTGCATCCCGGCCCGGACATCTCCACACCCGCCGCCGCGGCCCTCGCGTGCCTGCCCCCATACACGACACGGCGACTGCTGCGGGCGCTGGCAGACGCGCACCTCATCGAACCGGTCGCGCACGACCGATACCGCTTTCACGATCTACTGCGCGCCTACGCCGGCGAACTGGCCGGTGCGCACGACTCCGAGACCGAACGGGGACACGCTCTCGACGCGATGCTCATGTGGTACGCCCACACCGCGCACACCGCCGACCGCCTGCTCTACCCCACCTGCACCCGTGTGGTGACGAACCCCACCGAGTCAGCCCATCCACACCTCCTGGCCGGCCGTGACGACGCCTGGGCGTGGTTCACCGCGGAACGGGCCAACCTCGTCGCCGCCCTGCACCACGCTGTCGACACCGCCATGGACCGGTACGCGCTGCACCTCGTCGACGCTCTCGGCTTCCTGGTGCTCATGGGCGGCTGGCAGGAGCGCGTCGACACCGCCACCGCGGCCCTGCACGCGGCGCGGCGCTCCGGCCGGATCGATCACGAAGCCAACGTCCTGCTCGCTCGTGGGGAGGCGTTGGCACACCTCCAGCATCCGGACGCGGAGCGGGATCTCATCCGCGCCTGCGCCCTGGCCAAGGACGTCGGCAACAACCACATCCAGATCGCCGCCCGCACCGAACTCGGCCAGCTGCTGCGCCGACAGACCCGCCTCGTCGAGGCGCTGCGCCACTTCGACGAGGCGCTCGTGCTCAGCCGGGGCTTCGACACCGGGCGATGGGAAGCGGTGGCGGAAGGCAACATCGCCGTACTCCACGCTGACCTCGGCAACCCCCGCCTCACCATCGAGCACGGCATCCGAAGCGCTCGACTGCGCCGTCGGCTCGGCGACAAGGACGGTGAGGCATGCGCCCTCTCGGCCATCGCCAGGGGCATGCAGGGCATCGGCGACCATGACAGGGCTGTCGTCCTGTGCCGGCGCGCCGTCGACCTCGGTCGCAGGTCCATCGGCAGCCACGACGAGACACTGGCCTGGCCCTTGGCGGTCCTCGCCACGTCATTGGACGCCCTCGGGCGCACGGACGAGGCCCTCGCCTGTCGGCGAGAGGCCGCCGCGATCTACACCGATCGAGGCCTGGACGCCGAGGCCGACGCGATGCGGCAGCACATCCGACGCATCCGTACGGCAGATCCCGGGCCCTGCGGACCGCAACCCGTCGCCCATGCCCTGGCGGAAGCGATCGAGCGCGGGACGCGGCGATGAGCGCCCCGAGGCCACGCCTACTGCCATGGACAGCCCACGACGGCCGACCCCGCTATCTCGCATCCATCGCGGGCTCCCCCCGGAGGCACTTCCCAGGTGAAGAAGCGTATCGGGTCCTATCCACGTGTCCGCGTCGAGGGCGGCGGCCGGTTGGTGGTCTCCCAGGCGGGAGGCGTACTGCTGGTGGAGACGGCCCGCAAGACCGGGCTGGATCAGGCGCTTTCAGTGGCGTTGGCGCCGTGGCGCAAGCCGCGGGCGGTGCACGATCCGGGCAAGGTCCTGCTGGATGTGGCCTTGGCGGTGGCCCTGGGCGGGGACTGCCTGGCCGACGTCGGCATGCTGCGGGCCGAGCCGGCGGTGTTCGGCCCCGTCGCCTCGGATCCGACAGTCTCCCGCTTGCTCGATACTCTGGCGGCGGCCGGCCCGAAGGCCCTGACGGCGATCCGCACCGCCCGATCCGAAGTGCGGAACCGAGTTTGGCGCCTGGCCAAGTAGGCGGCCCTGGACGCCTCCGGGCAGGTGATCGTGGACATCGACGGGGTGCTGGTGCTGCCCCACTCCGACAAGCAGGACGCCGCCGCGACCTGGAAGAAGACCTATGGCCACCACCCGCTGATGGCGTTCGCCGACCATGGACGCCCCGGCTCCGGTGAGCCGGTCGCGGGCCTGCTGCGCCCTGGGAACGCCGGCTCCAACACCGCCGCCGACCACATCGAAGCCACTCAACTCGCGCTGGCTCAGCTGCCGAGCCGTCTGGGATGCCGACGGCGTCCGTGACGACGTGTGCGAGTACGTCGTCGAGCACCTCTATGACGATGCCGCGGTCCTGGTGGTCGACGAGACCGGCGACGTGAAGAAGGGCACCCACACGGTCGGGGTCCAGCGCCAGTACACCGGAACGGCCGGGCGGATCGAGAACTCCCAGGTCGCGGTCTACCTGGTCTACGCCGGCGAGCGCGGGCACGCGGCGGTGGACCGGGAGCTGTACATCCCGCGCTCCTGGACGTGCGACCCGGACCGCTGCCGGGCAGCCGGGCTCGGCGAGGACACCGACTTCGCGACCAAGCCGGAACTGGCCCGCACGATGATCGAACGGTTCCTGGATGCCGGACACGACGCCGGCTGGGTCACCGGGGACGAGGTCTACGGCGGCAACCCAAGACTCCGTACGGCTCTGGAGGAACGCGGCATCGGCTACGTCCTGGCGGTGGTCTGCTCGGCCGAAGTACCCACCGGAGCAGGCAAGTTCCGCGCCGATGCCCTGGTGAAGAGGGTGCCGAAGCGGGCCTGGCAGAAGCTCTCGGCCGGACGCGGCGCGAAGGGGCAGCGGTTCTACGACTGGGCCGTCATCGACCTCGCCGAGCCGGCCCCGGGCCACCACCAGCTGCTGATCCGCCGAAACCGCACCACCGGTGAACTCGCCTACTACCGCTGCCACTCCACCACGCCGACATCCCTGGCCACCCTGGTCAAGGTCGCAGGTTCCAGATGGCGGGTGGAGGAGACCTTCCAAATGGAGAAGGGACTGGCCGGGCTGGACGAGCACCAGGTCCGCCGCTACCCCTCCTGGGCCCGCTGGGTCACCCTCGCGATGCTGGCCCGCGCCTTCCTCGCCGTCGTCCGCGCCGACGAACACGCACAACGACCCACGCCGGACTACCTGATCCCGCTGTCCTGCAACGAGATCTGCCGCCTGTTCATCGCGCTCGTTGTCCGGCCCGTCCGCGACGCGACCCACCGGCTCGCCTGGTCCGACTGGCGCCGCCGTCACCAGGCACGATCACGCACGAGTCACTACCGGCGGCAAGCCGCATCCTAGACATGAAGATCACGATCTACAGCTGGAGTATTAGCGACCAGCCGATGCGCCAACCCGGCCCCCTTGCGGGACCGGTCCTTGACGTGGATGCGAGCGCGCCGACGCGTCTCATCAGGCCGTGCCATGAGTGACCGCCGCTGGCTCCGGGACCGTTACTGACTTCAGCTCGTTGGGGTGAATCGTTGTGAAGCTCCTGATGAGCGTGGGTGGGTGGTTGTATCCGTGGTGTGTGAGATATGCGGATGGGGGCGGACTGACTCCTACGGGACGTCGGCGTCGGGAGTCGGTACGGATGCAGGCGGCTGAACTGTTCGAGCAGCGGGTCAAGCCGTCGGAGGTTGCACGGCAGTTGCGGGTGAGTGTGAAGTCGGCCTACCAGTGGCACCAGTTGTGGCGGGACGGTGGCGTTCAGGCCTTGGCCTCCCGCGGTCCGAGCGGCTCACGGTGCCGCCTGTCCCCACGGTCTCTGGAGAAGCTGGCCGCATATCTGGAGCAGGGTCCGGCCGCGCACGGGTGGGTGGAGGACCAGGTGTGGACCGCATCAAGGGTGGCCACGCTGATCGGCCGGAAATTCCACATCTCCTACAGCGTCTCGGGCGCCACCCGGTTGATGCACCGGCTCGGCTTCTCCCCGCAGGTGCCCGCGCGGCGGGTCGCCGAGCGCGACGAGAGCGCCGTGAGCGTGTGGAAGGAGGTGACCTGGACGGAGGTAAAAGGACCCGGGCGGCCTGCGGGGGCTACATCTGTTTCGAGGACGAAGCCGGCTTCACCCGCAGACCGCCCCGGGGACGGACCTGGGGCCGGCGAGGACGCACCCCCCTCGTGACCGTGAGCGGACGACGTTCGGGGCGGCTGTCGGTGGCCGGCCTGATCGCGATGCGGCCGGGTTCCCGGACCCGGCTGTGCCACCGTCTGCGGAGCCATCCCGCAGGCAAAGGCAAGCGTCGCAGTATGGGCGAGCGGGACTTCATCGCGTTGATCGACGGCGTCCATCAGCTGGTCAGGGCGCCGATCGTGCTGGTCTGGGACCGGCTGAACACCCACGTCTCCCGCAAAATGCGGGACCTCGTCGCCGAGCGTGAATGGCTGACGGTGTTCCTGCTGCCCGCCTACTCACCCGACCTCAACCCGGTCGAGTGGGTGTGGGCCCACGTCAAACACAGCCTCGCCAACCTTGCCGTCATGGCCCTCGACCACCTCGAAGCCCTCGTCCGCAATCGCCTCAAACGCCTTCAGTACCGGCCCCACACCCTCGACGGATTCATAGCCGGCACCGGCCTCACCCTCAACGCCCCAACGTCACCTTGAAGCGCCGAAGTCAGTATCGCACAGGAATCGGAAAATCACTCGGGTACCCGTCAGATCGGAGGCGGACTACCGTCATGGACGGTGTTTTCCGGCCGCCTCTTCCGCGGTGAATGTCTCTGCGGAAATGTGGTCCGACGCCCGGTCAGAGGGAGGAACGTGCGAGCGAACACCGTTTGCGTGATCGGAGCCGGCCCTTCTGGTCTGGCTGCGAGCAAAGTGCTGGCATCACGAGGCATCCATTTCGACTGCTACGAGGCCGGATCGGGGATCGGCGGACTCTGGCGTTTCGGCAACGACAACGGCATGTCCGGGATCTATGAGTCCTTGCACACCAACATTTCCCGGGAGGGCATGGCCTTCGACTCCCTGCCCATGCCGGACGACTATCCAATCTTTCCACACCACCGTCAGGTGCTGGCCTATCTGGAGAGTTACGCGCGTACGTACTCCCTGTACCGGCACATGAGATTCCGTACGGAAGTGACCGCGGCGCGGCCCCGTCCCGACGGTGACTGGGAGGTCGTCCACCAGAGGCGCGGCGAACCGCAGGAGGAGACTCGCCGTCACACGGCGGTCATCGTCGCCAACGGGCACCACTGGGATCCCCGGTTCCCAGGTCCCCCCATCGCGGGCGCCGACACGTTCGAGGGGCCCATGGTGCACTCGCATGACTATCGCACCCCACGTCCGTATGCGAACAAACGGGTGCTGGTCGTCGGTATGGGGAATTCCGCGTGCGAGATCTCCGCCGAGATCTCACGTACGGCGGCGCGGACCTTCCTGTCCACCCGTAGCGGCGCTCATGTGATCCCCAGGGTGATCCTGGGTCGGCCCGCCGACCGCCTCGCCGCGAGTCCGCTGACCGGACTGCCCCTCTTCGTGAAACGCCCCGTGCTGAACCTGGCCCTCCGGCTCAGCCGCGGAAGGGTGACCGACTACGGCCTCCCGGAACCGGATCACAGGCTCCTGTCCGCGCATCCGACGTGCTCGGACGAGCTGTTCGTCCAACTGGTGCGCGGGGCGATCACGGCAAAACCGGGAGTCGCCAAGTTCTCCCGCGACCATGCGGTCTTCACCGACGGGTCGCGGGAGCAGGTGGATGCCGTCGTGTACGCGACGGGATACAAACTGTCGTTCCCCTTCCTCAGCCCTTCGGTCTTCTCCGCCGAGGACGGCCGGACGGACCTCTATCTGCGCACCGTCCCCGTCGACCGCGCCGGACTGTACTTCATGGGGTTGGCGCAACCTTCCGGAGCGGCCTTCCCCTTGCTGGAGGAGCAGGCGGAATGGATCGCCGACCTGATCGACGGCTCGGCGCTCCCGCCCCCGCCGGTGGACATGGCCCGGGCGAACCGGCGCGAACGTCGACGCCACGACAGGATCTACTCACACAGCTACCGCCACGGGATCGAGGTCGACTGCCGAACCATCCGGCGGGCCCTCGCCCGTGAACGCCGAGCGGGCAGGCGCCGACTGCGCGATGCCGCGCCCGCCGCTCCCCGCTCTCCGGGTCTTCCGGTCCCGGGCCCCCGCCCGTCCGTGGAACCGGATACGGGAGACCGGCGGGGAATGCCGCCGGGACGTCTCCGCTGAACCGGAGGCCCGCCCCCTCGGCCGGTGCCCGTGCCGCCGGCGGGCCGCACCGACCAGCAACCGTACGGCGTGTCGGTGCCGGCACGCCGTACGGCGGAGTGGTTCGTCAGGCCGTCGTCTCCGCCAGTGCGTCGCGCATGCAGGTGACCAGGGCGCCGATGTCGGTGATCCGTGCCGGATCGGTGACCACGGAGAGGTGGCAGGTTTCCCGGTAGGGGACGACAGCCGTGACCATCTCCGTGCCGAGCAGCGGAGGTATTCCGTAGACGGCGGTGACGGGCGCCCCCGCGATCGAGAAGGGACGACGGCCGGCCGGAACGTTAGTGATCATGAAGTCATGGCGTCGGCCCAAGCGGTTGAGGGAGGCCACCAGCGTCCTTCCGGGTACGAAGGGCGAGATCCTGGCAGCGAGGGCCGCCACGTCGGGAGGGTGACCGCCACCCGCTCCGGTGACCGCCGCCCGTGTCTCCCGCAGCGCGGAGTCGATGCCGTCGTGTCGGCCGGAGAGGCGGAAGCTGGCGAAGGTGAGGTCATTGCCGACGCCGGGTGCCGACAGGGGCCAGCGGCCCACCAGCGTCAAGACCGAGAGAGGCCGCGGGGATTCGCCCGCGTATCGGGCCCGGTACCGCGCCAGCCCGTGGGCGATCGCGTGCATCAGTACGTCGTTGACGCTTCCGGCAGGGGTCCGGAGGGCCGTTCTGCGTACCTGTTCCAGGGGGAAGGCGAAGGAGGCGTACTGGCGTGCCGCGCTGGCCCGGACAGCGGGGCGGTGGTCCGGGGACAGGAGCAACGCCGCCGGCCGGCGCCACCGGAGGGCCCGTCGCAGTCGGCCGTCATGCGCAAGGTGAGTGTCGTGCTTCCGGGGGGCGGGGGCGTCGATGTGGGAGGGTCGACCGCGTACCAGGTCCACCATGCGCAGGCCGTCGGTCAGGGCGTGTGCGATCTTCAGCAGGTAGGCGCTGTTCCCGTCGGGACCGTCGATGAGGTAGGCCTGCCACGGGGCCGTGTCGGGCGGGAAGGAGGTGTTGACCAGATTGTGCACCAGGTGGTCCAGGCGCGGATCGTCCGGCGGGTACGGCACGGCCACGTGGCTCACATGCCGTTCTACCCGGAAGTGGGGGTCCGGTTCCCACCGAGGCCGCCGGCCGTCGGCGACCCGGCAGGCCAGACGGGGCCACGCGGCAATCAGGCCGTGGTGCCACTCGATCAGCTCGGAGGAGCCCACGGCACCCTCCAGGTGGGCGAGGACCGCCAAGGTCGCCTGGTGGGGGGCGTGACGCTGGAGTTTCCAGAACACCTGGTCCAGCGGTGCCATCCGGTGGGACGGCCCGGCCGTGTGCGCGTCGTCCATCAAGGGCCCTTCGTCGTCGGCGGGTGGATGCCGCGCGGGGTGAACGGGACTTTCCCTTCCTCTCGGGCCCACGTGCGGCCGGGCGCGCCACGAAGGACTGGTTCCGTCCGTGTGGTGTACGGACCGCTTGCGCCCGGACGGTACGGGCAGGGGCGAAACGCGTTCGGGCCGCGGTCCGTTGGGCGCCTCATGCCCTGGCGGCCGAGTGGCTGCTCGGCCGCCAGCAATAGGAGCACGCGATCCGGATACGTCGCAAGCGGCCCGTAGGAACTCCCCCTGCAGGGGAAGCGGCATCGAACTCCCGTCCTGTTGTACGGGGGGGATTCGCCGGTTGTTTCCCGGGAATGAATGGCAGCGGAGTACGGGACCAGGGGCCCGCCAACTCCCGCAGGACATACGGAAACAGAATTCCCGGTATCGGAGATCCTCTTCGCGAGGGGCTCGGCCGCATGTGTGTACGGCGGCGGAAGATGCGAGGCCGTTCCTCGGGTTCTCCGCACCGACCGAACGTCGTGGAGCGGGCGAACCGGAAGGACGGTCCGGGCCACGTTCATCACCGGAAGGCAAAAGGGGTTCGGTTCATGGAGGAGCAAGGGAATTCGACCGCCCCGGACCGGGCGGTCGCCGTCCTCGGGATGAGTGGCCGCTTCCCGGGAGCAGGGGGAGTCCGTGAACTGTGGGGCCTGTTGACGTCCGGCCGGGACGGCATCACCGAAGCCCCTCCCGAACGGGCTTGGCTGCGCGAGCTGTACGCCGCCGAGCCGGGCGCCCCGGGGAGGCTGCCGACGGTCCGTGGTGGGTTCCTCCCCGGGCTCGACCTCTTCGACGCGGGGTTCTTCGGCATCTCCCCCCGCGAGGCCCGGCGCATGGACCCCCAGCAGAGACTCCTGCTGGAGACGTCCGTCGAGGCCGCCGAGGACGCATCGGTACCGGTCCGGGAGCTGAGCCGGGCCCGCACGGGCGTGTTCCTCGGTGCCTTCGGCAACGACTACTGGCTGCGGCAGATCGGGGACCTGGACGAACTCGACCTGTTCGCCCTCCAGGGCGGCACCCACAGCGCTCTCCACGGCCGGATCGCGTACGCGCTGAACCTACGGGGCCCCGCCATGACGATCGACACCGCCTGCTCGTCGTCACTGGTGTCGGTGCACGCCGCCTGCCAGTCCCTGCGGCTGGGCGAGTGCGACTACGCCCTGGCGGGCGGTTGCCACGTACTGCTTGCCCCCTACGCCTCGGTGTCGCTGGCGCGGGCCGGGGCGCTGGGGCCGGACGGCCGGTGCAAGTTCGGTGACGCCTCCGCCGACGGGTACGTCCAGTCCGAGGCGGTCGGCATGTTGCTGCTCAAGCCCCTCACGCGGGCGCTGGCCGACGGCGACCGGGTACGAGCGGTGATCCTCGGCGGGGCCGTGGGCAGCGGCGGTTTCACCGGACAGGGGATGATCGCGCCGACCGTGCGCGGCCAGGAGGAGATCCTGCGCCTGGCCTACGAGTCCGCGGGCGTCGACCCTCGTGACACGCGGTTCGTCGAGGCGCACGGCCCCGGCACCGCCGCGGGTGACCCGGTGGAACTGAAGGCCCTGGCCCGGGTGCTCGGCCCGCGGGGTGGTGACCGCGAGCGCTGTGTGGTGGGGTCCGTCAAGACGAGCATCGGCCACACCGAGGCGGCCGCCGGGGTGGCCGGGATCATCAGGACCGTACTGTGCCTGGAACACCGCCTCGTCCCCGGAGACGCGCGGCTGCGCACCCCCACCCCGGCCGTCGACTGGGATACCGCACCGCTGAGCCTCGCCCGGCGGCCCACCGCGCTGTCGGACGACGGGCGCCCTCTCGTGGCGGGCGTGACCTCCTTCGGAGCTTCGGGCGTCGGAGCGCACCTGGTCCTGTCGGCCGCACCCGCCGACCGGCCGCCCGCACCGGAGGAGCGACCCGGGACGGGTCCCCTGCTGCTGCCCCTGTCCGCCCGTTCCTCCACCGCCTTGAGGGAACTCGCCGAACGCTACGCGAACCTGCTGGAGTCGCCCTCTGCTCCTACCCCGGCCGCTGTATGCGCGTCCGCCGCTACGGGACGCGACCACCACGAGCACCGGCTCGCGGCATCCGCCGACACTCCCGGCGCCTTGGCCGGAGCCTTGCGCGCCCACCTGGCGGGGGAGGAGCGGCGGGGCGTGTCGGCGTCGGACGGCGCGGTGTGGTCCGCGCCGCGCGTGGTGTTCGTGTTCCCCGGCCAGGGCTCCCAGTGGGCTGGCATGGGACGGCGGCTGCTGGGACGGGAACCGGTCTTCACCGACACGCTGCAACGCTGCGACGCCGTCATCCGCGAGCACGGTGGCTGGTCGTTGTGCGAGCTCCTCGGGAGCGGGGACGACAGCCGACTGCGGCGGACCTCCACCATCCAGCCCGCGCTGTGGGCCATGGGCGTGTCCCTGGCCGCTCTGTGGCGCTCGTGGGGCATCGAACCCGATGCCGTCCTGGGACACAGCCAGGGCGAGATCGCCGCTGCCCAGGTGGCGGGTGCCCTCACCCTGGAGGAAGCCGGACGCATCAGCTGTCTGCGCGCCGCACTCATCGACGAACTCGCCGGACCCGGCGCTCTGTGCTGGGTGGAGGTGCCGCCCGGACAGGCGGCGACCCTCGTGGAGGAACTGGGCGTGGTGGCCGGGATCGCGGTGGAGGAGAGCCCCACCTCCACCGTGCTCGCGGGTACGCCGGAGGCGGTCGACCGCATCGAGGAGGGCTGCGAGCGACGGGGCGTCTCCTGCATACGCGTACCGGTCGCCTACGCCGCGCACAGCCCCAGTGTCGATCCGGTACGCCGCCCCCTGACGCGGCGGCTCGCCGGTCTGCGCCCGCGCGGGACGAGCGTGCCGTTCGTCTCCACCGTCACCGGGGTGGAACTGCCGGGCACCGCGTTGGACGGCGACTACTGGTGGCGCAACCTGCGCGAACCGGTGCTGTTGGACACCGCCGTGCGCACCCAGCTGACCGACGAGCGACGCACGGTGTTCCTCCAGGTCTCCCCGCACCCCGTGCTCACCACGGCCCTGAGCCGCGAGGGCGCCCTGGCGCTGGAGAGCCTGCGCCGCGACTACGACGAGCCGGCCACCCTCCGGCGTTCGCTGGGCGCCCTGTACACGGCCGGCTGCGATCCCGACTGGCCAAAGGTCCTCGGCAGGCCCGCCACTCATGTGCCCCTGCCGGGCTACCCGTGGCAGCGCTTCTCGTACTGGCAACAGGCACGCGCTTTCCCCTGGCCCCCTGTTCGATCCACATCCTCGGAGGCGATCCCGGTGTCCGGCACTCCCGTTCCGCGCCCTTCGGAGTCCCCGCATCCCGTCCTCACTCCCGCGGCGGAGGACCGCGCGGAGTCCCCGCATCCCGTCCTCACTCCCGCGGCGGAGGACCGCGCGGAGTCCCCGCATCCCGTCCTCACCCCCGCGGCGGAGGACGGGACGGGGACTCCCTCCTGGGAGGGCGCGCTCGACAGGGACCGGCACGCCTATCTGCTGGGCCACCGCGTCGCCGAACGGCCAGTGGTCCCCGGCACCTTCTACCTCGAACTGGCCCTCGCCGCCGCCGCGGAGGCCGGGCTGGGAAGCGAGGTGCGGGACGTCACCTTCGACGAACTGCTGCTGCTCGACGACGACGAACCGTGGGACCTGAGGGTGGGCGTCCGCGCGAGCGCCGAGGACGCCCGACGCCTGAGTCTCACCAGCCGCCGGAGTGGGACCGCCACCCGGCAGCACCACGCGACCCTGCGCCTCACCGGTGACACCACACAGCCACCCCCGCCCGTCGCCCTGGACGACGTGCGCGGACGCTGCGCCGACTGGCAGGCCGGCGAACACTTCTACCGGGATCGTGCCGCCGGGGGCAACGACTGGCGGGGACCGTTCCGTTGTGTGGCCGAGATCCACCACGGGACGGAGGAGGCGCTGGTGCGCCTGCGGCCCGTGGCGCGTGACGGACACCGGATCCACCCCGGCACCCTCGACGGATGCCTGCAGGCGGCCCTCGCCGTGGCCGGCCCCGCCGACCCCGCCGGGCGCGGATTCGTACTGACGGCGGTGGACCGCCTGAGCCTGTACCGCCGGCCGGACGAGGAAGAGCTGTGGGTACACGCCTCCCTGCGGGAGCCGGGCCCGGAGGACGGCATTCGCGTCGACCTCGTGGTGGCGGACCGGCACGGCACCGTCGTCTCCGAGATCACGGGTGTACGGGGCAGAAGCCTGACGCCCGCCCCGATCCCGCGGCCGGCCTCTCGCCGGACCGACCGGATCCTCCGAGTGCGCTGGCGTCAGCTGCCGCCGCCCGCACGATCCGGCCGGGGCGGCAACTGGCTCCTGCTGAGCGGCGGTTCTCCACTGGACCGCGCCCTGGACGCCGTACTGACCGAGAACGGTGGCACCGTCCACACCGTGCGACCCGGGAACGGCTACCGGGCCCACGGTCCCGGCCGCTACCAGGCAGACCTCACGTCGGCCGACGACCTGGCGCTCGTACTGAAGGAGGCCACCCGCGAGACACCCCTGACCGGCGTCGTCCATCTGGGAGCCCTGGCCGGAGCCACCGGACCGGACGCCTCACCGCGCGAGGTGCAGTGGGTGACGACGGACCTGTGCGCCGGTCTCCTGCCGGTGTCCCACGCCCTGGCCGGGCTGCCGTCCTCCCCGCCGCCGACGCTGTTCGTGATCACCCGCGGTGCCCAGGCGGCCCTGGACGACGACGAGGTGCCTGCCCCCTGGCAGGCGGCCCTGTGGCCGCTCGTGCGAGTCCTGAGGCTCGAGACACCGCGGTGCCCGTCCGTCCTCGTCGACCTCGACGCCCGTGGATCCGACTCCCGGGAGCCGCGTGACGAGGCCGGACAGCTGGCTGCCCACCTGTACACGGCGGGCTCCGAGGACCGCATCGCCCTGCGCGGCGGAACCGCCCACGTACCGCGGCTGGTCCCCTCCCCGCCAGGCCCGGCACCGCAGTCGCTCGGAGCCGTCCTCACCACCACCGGCGGTATCGGAGGCATCAGCCTCACCCCCGCGAAGGGCAACCCCCCACCGGGACCGGGCCGGATCGCCATCGAGGTCACCCACACCGCCCTGAACTACCACGACGTCCTCCGCGCCCTAGGCATGCTGGCCGGGGAGGAGGAGACCCTCCTGAGCTGCGAGTGCGCCGGCACCGTGGTGGCCGTGGGGGAGGGCGTCACCGACTTCGCCGTCGGTGACCAGGTGTGCGCCTTCACCTTCTCGGCCCCCGCCTCCTACACCATCACACCGGCCGCCTGCGCCGTTCCGCGTCCCCACCGGCTCACACCGGCCGAGGCGGCCTCCTTCCCCGTCGCCTACGTGTCGGCCTATCGCGGACTGATCGACATGGCCCGCCTCCAGCCCGGCCAGAAGGTCCTCATCCACTCCGCGAGCGGCGGCATGGGAATGGCCGCCATGGAGGTGGCCCGCTGGCGCGGAGCCAGGGTCTACGCCACGGCGGGCACCGAGGCCAAGCGCGACCTGCTGCTGCGGATGGGCGCCGAGAAGGTCGCCGACTCCCGCTCCCCGGACTTCGCCCGCCGGCTGCTCGACCCCGACGGCACGGGCGTCGACGTCATCCTGAACACCCTGAGGGGCGCGGAGGCCCGGCAGGCGAACTTCGAACTCCTCGCACCCTTCGGCCACTACGTGGAGACCGCCTGCAACGAGTTGCACGACGGACAGTCCCTCCCCGTCCGCCTCTTCGCGCCGGGCCGCTCGTACCACGCCATGAATCTGGCCGCCCTGCACGCGCACGACCCCGTCACTCTGGAAACCACCCTGCGGGAGGTCACCGGCCTGCTCTCCCGCGGCGAACTGCGTCCACCCCGCGTCAGGGTCTTCGAAGCAGAGCGGGCGGCACAGGCCATGCGCCTGATGGCTCAGGCCGAGCACATCGGCAAGCTGGCCCTCCACTTCCCCCCGCCCAGCAGGCCGCGCACACCGCTGCGCCCCGACGCCACCTACCTTGTCGTCGGCGGCCTCAGCGGCATCGGGGGGCTGTTCGCCGAATGGCTGGCGGACAACGGCGCCCGGCACCTGCTCATCACCGGCCGCACCGATCTGTCCACCATGGCGCCAGCCGACCCCCGCGCGCGACTGCTGGCCCGCCTCGGCAACCGTCCGGACCTCCAGGTGCAGTACGCGGCCGTCGACGTCGCCGACGAGTCGGCGATGAGCGCGCTGCTGCGCGAGCGCGCCCACCGAGGGCTGCCGGGGGTGGCCGGAGTGGTGCACAGCGCTCTGGCCCTCGACCCCACCCCGCTGCGGGACACGACCGAGGAGGAGATCGACCGTACGCTGCGTCCGAAGGTGGCGGGCGGCTGGACGCTCCACCGCCTCTTCCCGGGCGACGGCCTGGACTTCTTCGTCCTGTTCTCTTCAGCCGTCTCACCCCTCAGCGGCCTGCGTCTGAGCAGCCAGCTCGGTTCCTACGCCGCCGCCAACGCCTTTCTCGACGCGCTCGGCACCCACCGGCGCGCGGCAGGCGCTCCCGCGACGGTCGTGAACTGGGGGTATTGGGCCGGGACCGGCATGGCCCACCGGCTCGGCGAACGCGACGGCCGGTCGGTACTGCCGGCCGGCCTCCTGCCCATCGAGCCGGCGCAGGCACCAGAGCTGTTCACCGCCGTGCTCGCCGCGGACGGCGACCTGTGCTGCGTACCCGCCGACTGGCACGCCTACGTGGCCTCCGCGCCGCAGGACACCACCGACCCGATCCTGGAAGAGCTCCTCGACGGCGCGGCTACGCTTCCCTCGTCCGGCCGGACCGGCCGTACCCACCTCGGCGCCGGCTCCCCGCCCCCTTCAGCCGCCCGTTCCTCCGGCTCCACCGACACGGTCATGGCTGCCGACGGGGTAGCCGCCGCCACCGCTGATACGGCCACTGACACGGAACCGGCGCGCACAGCGGACCCGCGGCACCCGGACCCGTCCACCTCCGCCCTTCCACGTGTACCGGAGCCGTCCCTTCCCGTGGACGGTCCGGCGAAGCGGCGCGAGGACGCGCCACCGTCCCCGCCGCGGCACTCGGCCGAGCCGTCGCCCACCGCGTCGGACCTGGAACGCTGGCTGGTCGCACAGGTCGCCCGTGTTCTGGACATGCCCGTTGATGAAGTGGACCCGACACAGCCCCTCAACCGGCTGGGCATCGACTCCCTTCTGGCCGCCGAACTCACCACCCGCCTGCGGCGCGAGCACCACCGTGAGATCACGGTGCCCCACCTCCTCAAAGCCACAGGTCTACGCGCTCTCGCCACGGAACTCGCCTCCGGCACCCCCGGCGGGGCGACGTGACCGTTCCCCACCCGCCCCGGTCGGTGCTCCTCACCGGAGCCACCGGCAGCCTCGGCGGCCATGTGTGCGCGGCGCTCCTCCAGGACGGCGCCACCACAGTCCACTGCCTCATCAGGGCACAGGACACCGCATCCGCCCAGGACCGGCTGGACCGGCGCCTCGCCGGCCTCGACGAGCCGCCACGGCACACCGCGCACCGGCTCGTCGCCGTACCCGGTGACCTGGCCGCTCCCGGCCTTGGCCTGAGTCACGGCGCGTACGACAGCCTCGCGCAGAGCGTCGACGCCATCGTCCACTGCGCCGCGGAGGTCAACCTCGCCGCCGACTACCACGACCTGGTCCCGGCGAACCTCGACGCCGTCGCCCACTTGGTCTCCCTGGCACACCGCCGGACGGTCCTGACCGGTCACCCCCCGGTCGTCCACCACGTCTCCACCCTGGCCGTCTTCCTCGCCGCCCGCGCAGCGGGCATGGAGGAGGCCGACGAGAACACACCGGTCTCGCACACCACCTGCGGGCCCCACGGCTACCCGCGCAGCAAGGCCGACGCTGAAATGCTGCTGCGCCGCGCGGAGGCCGTGCACGGCCTCCCCGTCGTCATCCATCGACCGGGCGTCATCACCGGCCACTCCGTCAGCGGCCGCACACCGCCGACCGACCCCCTGATCCCCCTCCTGCGCGCCGTCGCCGCGCTGGGCGCGGCCCCCGGCGGCGGCCTGTACGTGCCCGGTGAACGGGTGGACATCGTGGCGCGGTGCATCGCCGCTCTACTGCACCACCCGGCGGAAACAGGGCGTTCCTACCACCTCGTGTCCCCCGCCCCCCTGTGCCTCTCCGAACTCACCGCCGCACTGCGGCGGGCCGGACACCGGCTGAGCGAGATGCCGCCCGACCGATGGTGGCGGGAGTTGGAAGAGCACGTCGGCAACCCCGACGTACGGCCGATGGCCGCCCTGCGGCACATCAGCCGTCCCGTCCTGCCCAGCTGTCCCACCCAGCGGATGCCGCGACTGGGCACCGACGCGACCTGGGCGGCGCTCGCCGTACGAGACGTGAAGCCCGCTCCCTGGACCGAGGACTTCTTCGACGGGCTCGTCTCCCACCTCGCCCTCCCGGTGAGGAGGGCGACGCCCGCCGTCGACAGCCGGCCACGGCACGTCCGGGAGCCGCAGCCGGGGCCTCCTCCCGGGCCGTCCGTCCCCGACCGGACGCCACCCGTGCGCATCAGCGGTCTCGCCGCACCGATCACCTTCGTCCACGACGGCCACGCCCCCGACTTCGCGGGAGCCGCCGTGGCGTGCGAGGCCGCCGGATACGGTGGCTTCTGGGCGGCCGAGCAACGTCATGACCCGTTGCTCGCCCTCACCCGGGCCGCTCCGCACACCACCTTGCCCCTCGGCACGGCAGCCGTCGTCGCCCTCGCGCGCAGCCCGATGACCCTCGCCCACGCGGCGCACGACCTGCAAACGCACAGCGGGGGGCGCCTCACCCTGGGAATCGGATCACAGGTCGGAGCTAACCTCACCCACCGCTACAGCATGCCGGGCGGCCACCGCGTGGCCCGCCTGCGGGAGTTCCTCCAGGCCCTGCGCGCCATCTGGCACAGCTGGAACACCGGTGCGCCCATGGACTTCCGCGGGCAGTACTACACCCATGTGCTGACCAGCCCGTTCTTCACCCCGCCTCCTTCCCCCCACGGCCCGCCGCGGGTCCTCCTCGCCGCCACGGGCCCGCGGACGGCCGAACTGGCCGGAGAACTGGCGGACGGGCTCATCGCCCCGCCCTACGCTCCCCCCCTGCTCTTCTCGGACGTCCTGCTGCCCGCCCTCGACCGGGGACTCGACCGCTCCGGGCGCACCCGGCAGGACGTCACCGTGATCTGTCCGCCCCTGGTGGCGACCGGCCGCACGTGCGAGGAACGGGCGAACGAACATACTCGCGTCCGCCTGCTCCTCACGCTCTTCTGCGGCACCCGCGCCTACCGTCCCGTCTTCGAGCTGTACCAGCGAGGCGGTCTGGCCGACGAGGTGTCACGGCTGTTGCTCACGGACGACCCCGATCGCCGGCGCCGGGCCGCGGACCTGATCGATGACGAGACTCTGGGCATCTTCGCCGCGGTCCCGGATGCGCACGTACGGACCGGGGCGCTTCTGCGTGGGCGGTATGGCGGACTCGCCGACGAACTACTGCTGGCCGCCCCGCACGGACCGGGGGCCGAGCAGTGGAACCCTGCGGCCCTGGGGCTCGGCGTAACCGATCCGGCCGTGGGGTGACCTGTCCTCCGGAAGAGCGTGCGCGCCGGGTCAGGGGGTGGTGAAGACCAACACGACGTTGTGCCCGCCGAAGCCGAAGGAGGAGGACAGGCCGGTGGCCATGGGATGGGGGCGGGGAACGGTGTGGACGACGTCGAGCTCCCGGCCGGGGTCCTGGCCGATGAGGTTGGCGGTCGGGGGGATGAGCTGGTGCTCCAGCGTGAGGACGGTGACCGCTGCCTCCACGGCCGCGGCGGCCCCCATGCTGTGGCCGAGCACGCTTTTGGAGGCGGTGACGGGCGGCGGGTCGCCGTCGAACACCTGGAGCAGCGCCTGTGCCTCGGCCGCGTCACCGGCCGGAGTGGCGGTGCCGTGTGCGTTGACGTGGTCGATGTCCGAGGGCGTGAGGACGGCGTCGGTGAGAGCGGCGAGCACGGCACGCCGGGCACCGGACCCTTCCGGGTGGGGAGCGACGGGGTGATGGGCGTCTGCGGTGGATCCGAAACCGCGGAAGAGGGCACGGACGGGGGCACTGCGGCGGGCGGCGTGGTCGGGACGTTCCAGCACCAGGACGGCCGCGGCCTCGGCGAGTACCAGGCCGTCGCGTCGGGTGTCGAAGGGCCGGCAGGCACCGGCGGGATCACCGGCGCGACGGGAGAGCGCCTGCATCTGGGCGAAGCAGGTGGCGGCCATGCGCGACAGGGCCGACTCGCTGCCCCCGGCCAGGGCGATGTCGCAGGTGCCGGAGGTCACCAGATCGCGCGCGATGCCCAGGGCCGTGGCACCGGACGCGCAGGCGCTGGAGACGCTGAACACCGGTCCCCGGACTCCCAGGTCGATGGCCACTTCCGCGGCCACCATGTTGGGCAGACTGCGGGGCAGGGCCATGGGGGAGACGAACGTCGGGCGGTCCTGGGCCAGGAGGCCGAACTCCCGGTCGTAGGTGGTCAGGCTGTTGCTCCCCACCCCCAGGACGACCGCGACCCGGTCGGGGTTCCAGGAGCCGGGTGCGAGACCGGCGTCACCGACCGCGCGCCGGGCCGCCGCGATGGCGAGGTGGGTGAAGCGGTCCAAGCGCCGGGCGAGGGGCCGGCCGAGTTCCGCGTGGGCGTCGAGGGCGGGCACGGCACAACCGAACTCGACGGGGAGCCCGGCGAGATGGGGCAGGTGACGGGCCAGTCCCCGACCCCGGCACAGGGCGGCCCAGGTGTCCTCGGGCCGGGTGCCGGCCGGGGTCAGCATCCCCAGGCCGGTGACGGCGGCTTCACGGATTCGCGGCACTGTGGAGTCCTTCGTCCGGGGGGAGCGGCCGGTGAACGCAGGGGGGCTGGCCACCGGACCGGGTGGCCGGGGCCCCTGCGCTCACGGCGGGGCGGAGGCGATGCCGGCCAGATGGCCGATGGCCTCCGCCAGCGTGGACTGGGGGCTGATGCCCTGGATTACCAGACCGGTGCGCTGGGCGACGATCACCGCCAGCTCCGTCAGGCAGAGCGAGTCGAGCTCCAACTCGTGGAAGGTCGCCCGGGGAGTGACCCACTCGGCTTCTACGCCGAACTCGTCGGTGAGCAGCTCGGCCAGCATCTGGTACATAGATTCCTCGGATCGCGGCTCCACGTACGGAGCAACGCCCCACCATCGAAAGAGTTACGCCACATGGGTGATCCATTCGAAATTCACCCGTTCGGGTAACTTTGTCTCTGTGTGTCTGCTCGCTCGTCAGCGTGTCCGGGCGCGCGCTCCGACGACGCGCGAACGGCCGACGGCCCGCGGAGAGCCTCTGCTTCCCCCGGTGCGCCGTTTCCCCGAAGACGCCGGTTCGTTGGAGATGGGTAACCGGTGCGACCGTGAACACCAGGGAAGAGGAGAGCTGTTGGAGGCGGAAGGCGTCCACCACTCCTACGGCGGGCGGGCCGTGCTGCGCGGCATCGACGTGAAGCTGCCCGCGGGGGCGCTGGTGGGGATCGTGGGGGAGAACGGCGCGGGCAAGACGACACTGCTGAAGATCCTCTCCGGTCAGATGCGACCAAGCCGGGGCGTGGTCAGGCACGGTGGCCGGTTCGGATACTGCCCGCAGCGGGTGGTCCTCAACGACGCGTTCACCGTGCGGCAGCATCTGCGGTTCTTCGCGGCGGCCTACGGGATCCCGGACCTGCGGAGGGCCGAGGAGGTCGTCGAGGTCCTGGGCTTCGCCGAGTACGCCGACGAACGCGCCGGTGTACTCAGCGGCGGCACCCGGCAGAAACTGAACCTGACCCTGGCGGTGATGCACGATCCGCAGGTCCTGCTGCTGGACGAGCCCTACCAGGGCTTCGACTGGGAGACATACCTGCGTTTCTGGGACCTGGCCGTACGGTTCCGGGCCGCCGGCCGGTCCGTCCTGGTCGTCTCGCACCTGGCGTACGACACGGACCGGCTCGACCAGGTGTGGCGGCTGCGGGACGGTGTGCTGCACGGCAGGGAGGAGGGCGCCGGATGAAGGGTTCCCCGCGGCTGCTCGCGCTGGCCACCCGTTTCGTGCTCGTCGAGCAGGCGCGCAACCGGCTCGCCATGCTGCTGGTGGCCCTCTTCGTGCCCGCCGCGGTGGCCCTGGTCGGTCTGGCCGTCTCGGACGCGCCGGTCCGCTTCCGGCTGGACGCCACCGGCGAGGTCCTGGTCGCCGACGGCAACCGGCTCACCCAGATCACCGGCGGACTGAACGCGGTTACGCTGATCATCGGCTTCATGATGTTCGCGACCGCCTTCAGCGGCACGGCGTTCGATCAGCGCCTGGTCATGGCCGGATACCCCAGGGTTCCGCTGGGACTGGCGAGGGTCGCCTGTCTGCTGGTGAGCAGTCTGGTGGTCGCCGCCTACGCCACCGCCGTCATCTGCTGTTACTGGTCGCCCCACCACCCCCTCCTGCTGGCCGTGTCGTTCTTCGGTGCCGCGATGACCTACGGCACGCTGGGCGTCGTACTCGGCACCTTGCTGCGCCGGGAGGTGGAAGGCATGTTCGCCATCGTGATGATCAGCGTCGTCGACGTGGCCCTGCAGAATCCCCTGCTCACCAATGGGGCGGACAGCGGCATCGTGAGCCGGCTGCCCTCGTACGGTGCCATGCAGATCGGCGCGGCCGCCGGTTTCTCCGCCGCCCCGCCGCCGCTCGGACCCCTGGTCGCGCAACTGGCCTGGTTCACCGGCAGCGCCCTCGTAGGCCTGCTCATCTTCCACCGGCGGACCCGGTCGGCCCTGCGTGGCCCCGCGCGAACCGGTAGCCAGCCCCCCTCGTGAACCGCGTCCGACGGATCCGCCGCCAGCGCGCCCTCCCGGCTGGCGCCGGCCGGACGCGGGTCCCGGCACGGAGGACCCGTGAAGCCGTACGCGTTGGCCGGGCCGGGAAGGCGCTGTTCATTCCGGCCGTCGACAGGACGCTCACCGACCGTAGGCTCCGACGGGCGAGGAACCGTACACATCGACTCTTGGCCGTTGCCGGTGCGACCGCGGAGCTCGCGGGGGCTGACAGTCTGTGCGGGGCATGCCGGGGACCTCGCCGAGGCGTCTGCCGAGGAGTGCGCCGGCGCGTGACACCGGAGAGGCTCCTCATACGTCTGCCGCGGTCGGCCTCCCGGGGCCGGTGGACGTGACCGCTCTCACCGGTGCCCACGAGCACGGTACCCCCGGCCCACGGCGTCCACTCCAGCCCGTAGGCAGGCGGCGAACGACGAGCGGACGACCGCCGGCGGAGGACGGTGGCCCGGGGAGACCGCCCGGTCGGCGAGGGTCTCCACCTCCCGGAGGAAGGCGGACGCCAGCCGCGGCAGTCCTGGGCCGAGAGCATGGCGCGCGGTCAACGCCAGGGTGTGGGTGTCCTCGTAGGTGGTGAACATGGTCAGCACGCTCATGCGGGGCGGCAGGCAGGAGAACGTGAGGAACTCCTCCACCGGGCGGCCCTCCAACCGCAGGGGCGTGTCGCACAACCGGACGTTGGAGCACGAGACGGCCCTCATCCACGGGTTGGCCAGCGTCAGTTCGCCCAGGAGATCCACCACCACCGGTTCCGGCCGGGCCAGGACGGCCATGATCCGGGCCGCGCCCATCGCCGTGCGCCGCCGTTTGTGGTCGGTCATGACCCGGTGCACATGGTGCAGCCGCCGTACGGGGTCGTCCACTTCCAGCGGCAGGCGCACCCGTACCGCGGCCGCGAGGTTCCCCAGGTGGTGCTCGGCGGCCATGGCCTGTCGCATGCTGACCGGGACGGCACTGTGGACGCCCGTCGGCACGGGCCGGTCGCCGAGTGTACCGGGCTCTGCCCGCAACGCCCCGGCGAACGCCGCGAGCACCACGTCGTTGACCGTCACCGGCATGTCCGGCAGAGCCCTTCGGGCCGTGGCCACCAGCTGCCGGGGCACCGTGCTCCAGTCGACGGCCGGCTGGTTTCCGGCCGCGCGGACACAGTCATGCCGTGGCGCGGGGAGGGCCACGTTGGTCAGGACGCTCGCTGTCGCCCGAACGCCGCCCGACGGGTACCGATGGGTGAACGGCACGGTGACACCATGGGCCGTGGCAGGGGTCAGGGCTCCGGGGCCCTGGCACAGCAGCCGCATCAGCACCCCCAGGGACTGACCGTCGAGCAACGCGTGGTGGACGCTGAGTACCACGGTCTGCCGCCGCGCCGCGGTGTCGTGTAGGAGATGTACGTCCCACAGCAGTCCTCCTGGTACGAGGGGGAAGCACCGGTTCATCAACCGGGAGACGACGTGCTCCAGACGGTCACCGGGGTCCAGCCGCTCCTGCGCGACCGGTGCGGGCGGAAGGGGCGTGGCCGGGGCCAGCCAGCGGTACGGTCGGAGCGGCCGCCCCCGGTAGTCGGTGTGCGGTCGCAGCCACAGCCGGGGCACCACGCCCCAGGCCCGTTCCACCCGTTCCGTCAGTTCGCGCAGGTGCAACGGTGGGCCGGACAGCCCCAACAGCGCCGCCAGGGTAGCGGGCGCGGCATGCCGCTCCTGCGAGGAAACCATCATGGAGTCCGCGAGCGGCATACGGGTGCTCTGTTCCATCTTCTCGTTTCCCCGGCTGTGGTGTGGGCCCTTCCGTCGCGGTCGGGCGGCGGCGAGTGGTTTGCTGCGGGTCCGGTCCGGGTCGCCCGGGGCCCGGGGAGCGCGAGGCCCCCCGGCCCGGAAAGGTACGATCGGTGGGCGTGGCGCCGCTGCGAGGGGTCGGGAACGGGCATCCGCCGGCCGGATAGCGCCCACAGTAGCCATGTCCCCGGAAACTGTAGTGGCTTGGGCGCCCTGCTAGGCATTCGGCCGACTCGTACCGTCGGCTGACGTGGCGGTTCCGGCTACTCCCGACACGGTATCGCACCGACTTCGGTTGCTCCGTCAGGTCGCTGTGACTGTTCGCCGGAGCCAGGGCAGCGCGCCCGACGGCAGAGCGGCTCGAACGCGCCCCGCAGAGCCTCGAAGCGCCGTCCCTCACACGGGGGACACACCGCCCCCAGGCAGCCGTGAGCCTCTAGTGTTTTGACGAGGCGTCACGCGACGTTGGTGACCACCAGAGGGGACTCATGCGCACGCTCCTCATATCGCTCGGCGCGCTGGTCGGCGCCGACACGCTCACCGTGGGGCTGGACACGCCCGTGAGCGCGCCCTCGGGTACGCCGGGCAGGAGGCGGGCCGGGCGAATCACGACGTACACCGATCCCGCGTTGCGCGCGTGCGTCTCCGCTTTTCCCGGCGAAGGGGGGCATCACCTCCAGTAACCGGGTTAACGGGTGGCGTTGACCTTCAGCGAGACCGGACGCGTCCCCAAGTCCAGGACGACTGTCCGCGAGTCGGCCAGACACTCACCCTCCGCGCAGGGTGTGCGATCCAGATGGCCCGGTGACCCGAACCAGCCGGGTGCTCGCCGGTGCCTCGGCTAATCGCCCGGCGAGTGCACGTCGGCTCTGTCCCCTCGAAACGGATGCCGAAACAGCAGGTCTTCTTGCTGTGCTCGCTGGCCAGCATCATGGAGCAGGTTGCCCCGAGCCCCGACATCACCCACCCATGTGCCGAGGAAGCACTCATGTGCCATATCGGCCTGCGTCCGCTTTGTCATCGGGCGGCAGTCCGTCCCGAACCACCCCGTTCAAGCAAGGGAGCATCAACATGACCTCTCGCCGCACGAAGCGCACCGTTCTGACGACCGCGGTGGCCTCCGCTGCAGTCCTGGCTGCCTCGGCACCCGCGCTCACCGCTCCTGCCCAGCCGCCTGCCCCGGCCTCCCGATCTCTGACCGCCGCTCCGCAGATGCTGAATGGGGGCGTTCAGATGCAGGCCGCCCCCCTGCCTCCGGCATGCTCGGAGGCCATTTTCAAGACCAAGGAGAAGTTTCCCACCACCCGCTACACCGTCCCCGACGAGCCCTGGAACGCCCTGCTGAGCGAGGTGGTCAACCTGACCGAAGCCGAACAGGCGGAGCTCACCGAGAGTGCCTGCGCGGCGTGGAACAGCTGGGCCACAGCCAACGGCGCCGTCGTGGCCAAGGACCTCGACACCCGTTGGCAGAACGCGGCTGCGCCGGCATGCAACAAGTGGGCCGTCGCCACGATGGGCTCGGTCAAGAAGTACGCGCCCACCATCCCCACCGAAACCCGCAAGTTGGAAGTCCTGGCCAAGAAGGTCTGGCAGGGCGCCATGACGAAGCTCGCAGCCGAAGCCCCGGACGTGGAATGCCGCACCGCATACAACAAGGTGAAGGCCGGCTGGTAACCGCAGACGGAATACGCATCGACCGCCCTCCCCGGGCCTTGAAAGGCCCGGGGGCCGGTCACGGCGTTAGGGCCTGTGTGATGTCGTGATCAATCCTGCCGATCCGGATCCGTCTGGAAGGCGGATCCGGTAGGAAGGCGATCGTGACGCGTAGACAACTCACCGATGAGCGATGCGAGTTGATCGAGCCGTTCCTGCCGATAGGCGAGCATGGCCCGTACCCCGAGCGGCTGCGGGAGCAGTTCGAGGGGGTGATCCGGCGGTTTTGCACCAGCAGCCAGTGGCGGGAGATGCCTGGCGAGTTCGGCCCGTGGTCGACGGTCTACGGCCGTTTCCGGGTCTGGAGGGACGCCGGCGTGTTCACCGCGCTGCTGGAAGGCGTGATCGCTGAGGCCGTCCGACAGGGGAAGAAGGACTTGTCCCTGGTCGGTGTGGACTCCACGACCGCCGGGCCCGCCATGACGCCGCCGGGATGTGCATCGGCAAGGAGGTCATGGACGCCCTTGAGGAAGCCGCCGCCGACCAGGAGCGGGCCCGGCAAAAGGTGCCTCTATGGTCTTCGTCAAGCCGTAGCCGGTGTGGATGGCTGGTAGAAGGTGCCGTCGCGGAGCATGGCGAAGAGGACGTCGATGCGGCGTCGGGCGAGTGCGATGAGGGCGGCGATGTGATGTTTGCCCTCGCGGCGTTTGCGGTCGTAGTAGGCGCGTGACTCGGGTTGTGAGAGCGAGGCGAACGCGGCGAGGTAGAAGGCTCTTTTGAGCTGTTTGTTGCCTCGGCGGGAGGGGTGTTCGCCGCGGATGGAGGATCCGGAGTTCCGGGTCACGGGCGCGAGGCCGGCGTAGGCGGCGAGGTGGCCGGCGGTGGCGAAGCCGCTGCCGTCGCCGACGTCGATGAGGATGCGGGCCGCAGTCCTGATTCCGACGCCGGGCATCGAGGTCAGGACCTTGGAAAGAGGGTGGGCATCCAGCAGTTCCTCGATCCGTCCGGCCAGGAGTTTTCGCTGGTCAAGGACTGCGGTCAGGGAAGCGGCGAGGCTGGGGGCGATCAGTGTGGCCGCGTCGGTTCCCGGGGCGGCGACGGTCTGTTCGTCCAGGGCAGTGAAGATGTTCTGGGCCAGCCGTTCGGCCGCAGCAGGGTCACCAGCCGGCGGCGTCCGGCCTTGCGGGTCTGTGCGGGGGAGCCGAACTGGTCGAGGAGTGTGAGTACGGCCGGGTGCTGGATGCGCGGGCCCAGGACGCGTTCCAGAGAGGGGTGGATCTGGGTGAGCAGGCCCTGTAGCCGGTTGCTGGTCCTCGTCGCCTCACTGGTCAGGTCGTCGTCGAACCCGACGAGCATCCCCAGCTCGGCGGTGGTCTCGTCTTCGAGTTCGACCGAGCGGAGTGTGTGGGGTATGACGCGGGCAGCGTCCGTGATGACGAAGGCGTCGCGGGCGTCGGTCCTGGCCTCACCTGGATAGAGATCGGCGATCCGCCGCATCGTCAGGCCCGGCAGATAAGCGACCGGGCAGCCCATGTCCCGGGCCACCGCCGGAGGCAGGGCCCCGATCGAGGCCGGCTGGTCGACCACGACGAGCACGGTCCCGTGCTTGGCCTGCAGCTTGCGGAAGACCTCGCGGAGCTTGGGCTCGCTGTTGGGCAGCCGCTTGCAGAAGGCCTTCTTCCCGGTCGGCGTGACGGCGGTGGCGTGGTGCTCGCCCTTGCCCACGTCCAGGCCGAGGAAGGCGCCGATGTCGCTGATGTCGATCATGTGCGTCCTCCGGTCGTCCTCACCCGGCCGTCCCACGGCACCGATCGCCATACCCACCTTGCGAAGAGCCTCCCGACCTGCGAAGAAGCCGGTGGTCACGCCCCTGATCAGCGGTCTGTCGATGCCTCCGGAGCCGATGACACCACCCCCCAGGCCATGCGTTCGACAGGGGGAGAAAGTCATGCCAACTCCGAAGGCCGGGCGCTCCATTGCGGGGCCACCAAGAAGGTAGGGGGAGGCATCTTCCCGAATGATCCTTTTATGGTCACTGAGTAGGCCCGCGGGAACCCTTTGGCTCAGTCCTGCCGTTCCGCCTGTGCTCTTCTGGTGAGGCGGGTCCAGCCCGCCGGTGGAGCCAGGAGCGTGCGGGCGTGAGGCTTTCGCCTCCGGAGCCGTACGGTCCCTTGGTAGTGACGAAGGGCGAGGTAGCTGAGGTGCTCGAGAGCCTGGGCCGCAAATCCGTTTGCTGGGCACATCTCCTCCCCCTTCCCGAAGGGAAGGTAGGACCGCTTCTGATCGCGGGTCGGTTTCTCCCAGCGCGTGGGACGGAAGTCCAGTGGCTGGTCCCACACGGTCGCCGACCGGTGGAGCGCGTGGGTGCCGATCAGGATGTGTTCGCCTGCCCGCACCGGAGCGCCAGCTATCTCGTGATCAATGGCGGCCACCCTGGCCAGCCGCCATGCCGTCGGACAGAGACGTAACGCCTCTTTGACCAGCGATCGGACATGTTCCAGTCGTAACGCTGGATCGTTGTACCCGTGCTGAATGCCGAGCAGCACCACCCATTCGAGGGTTACGCCGGTGAAGCCGACGGTGGCAAGGACGAGCCGCTGCAGCAACTGCGCGCGATCCGCGAGGGAGAGTTGCCCGGGCAGGCGCATCACCATGTCGACGAGGTCCTGGGCGTCGGCGCTCTGTGCGGGCAGCCGTGCCAGCTGCTCGGTGAATCCGGCCCGGATGACGGGTACGGAGCGGTGGGAACGCCTCACCGCGTGACCGACGATGTCGTCGGCGACGATGCTCGAGGTCAGGTAAGCATCGACGAGCGAGTTGATTTCGCTGTGCCGCTGGTGTGCTATCACCGGTGCGAAGTACCGCCGGACTACTTGCACTCCCCAGCGCTGGTGCCGCAGGCGGCCGCACCTGTCACCTGCCTCGTGGAGGGCGGAGTCGACGTCGAACGACGAGCGGAGATCGTGACGGGCCAGGATCTTGAGCAGTTCGTGTGACGCCCCGGCCCGTAGCGGCTGGGGCAGAGGCGCCGGTCCCAGACGGAAGAACCCGGACTGCGGCACGTACTTGTCAGCTAAATCGACCAGCACGTCCCGGGCCGTTTCCGCATCGGCGACGAACAGGGTCCCGAAGCGGAGCCTGAACGGGCCGTCGGCGTCCGCCGCCAGGCTCTCCCACCTTCGAAGGTGATGCCAAAGGCTCTGCCTGTCCAGGAACACGAAGTCCTCCGCAATCCGAGGGAAGGGACGCGCGGCTCCGGCTACGCACCCCTTCCCGTACGGCGGGATGTCTAGGTTTTGCGTCCGGGGCTGTCGCCGTATGCGTCGTGGCGAGCGCGCGTCCCACCGATGAGCACCTGAACACACCTTGTGACCCACGCCACTGTTGTCCTCCTGTAGCGCAGCGCTTTGCGTCAGTCCTGCTGCCCGTATCCGACGAAGTACCCGTGCCAGCGTGCGCGCCTCTCACCGCTGAACGCACGAAGGCCGGTGGTGATCCAGGACATGGTGGGCCTCCTTCTGGTCGGTGATCTCTGCTGTCCGGCCGGTTTGCACCTTTCGGCCCGCCACCGCACGTCGCAGCGCACGATCAGCCCAGTGACATGAATTCGGTCGGCCAGGGCCCACCTCTTGCATCATGACGCTACACACCCGGCTGAACCGGGTGAACCGGTGAAACCGGCCAAACCAGCGATGCTGAGGGGCGCGCCGGAGCGTGAACGTTCGCGCGCCGGATGTGCACCCTGCGCTTGTGCGTGCGCCCCTGCGGCGGTGCTTGAACAGCTCCAGACTGTCCCGACCACAGGCATACTCCGGTACACCGATGGCGAAAGTGTGCCCGATTCCAGGCAGATCATGGATCCGGCATCTTCCTGGTGGCGGCATCCGCCGGGTATTCGGGTACTCACCTGCCCGGCATCGACAGGACACGGCATCCGCCGGTCGTGGAGACAGCCGGCCACGCGACGAAGGGACACACAGATGTACAGGCGATTACCGTCAAGAAGAGCTGCGACAGGAAGCGGGGCGCGCGGACGCGCAATGCACGGCACCGGTTTCATGACCGTCATGGCCTTGGCCATGGGAGTGGTTCTCACTGGCCCGGCCACCGTTGCCCAGGCGCGGGAGATGGCGCCGGGCAGTCCTGGTGTCCCGCAAGCGCCCGCCGTGGTGTTCGAAGAAGACTTCGAGTACGAGCAGGACGCCGTCCCTCGGTTGATCACCCATTACACCGGAACACCCCCGCTTTCCCAGACGTACACCGCCGACCCGGCGTGGCTGACCGGATGCAACGGGTGGATCGTCTCTCCCCTCAATCCCGACAGCGGCCCGCCCGGCAGCGGTTGCGGCCCGTTCTGGGGGCCGCTGGAGTCCATGGCAAGCGCGCTCGGACAGTGGTCCGGTGATGACCCGGCCACCAACCATGCCGTCGCTGCTTATACCGAAGGCAATCCGGGGGCCGGCAAGGTCGAGCTGGAGACGGTGAAGCCCATCCCGCTCGAGGGGGAGAACCGGTTCCTGACCTTCTCGGTCGACGCGGCCGCACGCAACTGCTTCGCCGCTCACCCACTGCTGGAGTTCTACCTGCTCGACGGCAGCACCGCGATCCCGACGTTCACCACGCCGATCAACCCCTGCACCGACCCGGACCAGGTCATCAACGGAACCTCCGTGGGCACATACGCCGGCAACAACGCCGTGCTGTTCTCCGGCCCCTCAGCCGGTATCCGACTGATCAACGCACAGGCCAGTGGCATAGGCAACGACGGCGCCTTCGACAACGTCCGACTCCTGGACGCCACCCCCCAGCTCGACATCGCCTTCAGCCCCACATCCCTGCCCGCCGGGGCAGGCAGCACGCTCACTCTCACAGTCACCAACACCAGCGAGAAGGCAGCCAAGAACGGCTGGTCGTTCACCGAGCAACTGCCCCCCGGCCTGGTCGTGTCCGACCCATCCACCGCCACGACCACCTGCGGTGCCGGCACCGTCACCATCTCCCCGGACAACGACAGGCTCACCGCCACCGGAAACCTCGCGGACGGGCAGGACGCTTGCACCGTCCAGGTCGAAGTGACCTCGGCCCGCGGCGCCTCGTACACCCTCTGCGCGGCAGCCACCACCGAGCGTGTCGGCCTCAAAGCGCCGGGTTGCGCCACTGTCACCTTCGGTTCTCTGCTGATGGACGCGCACGCATACAGCGCTAAGGTCGACGCTGTTATCGACGCGGTGCCGCCCATCGCGCCGTCCGACGTCACCTGCACGCAGGAACCGGGGACCGACGACGCCGATCTGCTCAACGCCTCACTGGGCTCGCTCGGCTCCCTCGGCGTCATCCAGACATCGGCAAAGGGAGCTGTCGGCACGAACGGTGCCCGTACCGCCACGGCGAAAGCCACAACCGCGCAAGTGAACCTGCTGGGCGGGACGATCTCCGCGAAGGAAGTCACCGCCACCGCCACTGCCACCGGCAGTGTGACGCCTGACGGTATCGGGCCGGTATCCACAAGCGGCAGCTCCGTCCTGACCGACACGAAGGTGGCCGGCATCACGATCACAGCGCATCCCGCCCCGAACACCGGCATCACCATCCCTCTCGTCGGCTCCGTGATCCTCAACGAACAGAAGCCGTACGGCAACGGCAAGGGCATCGTCGTCAACGCCCTGCACGTCAAACTGCTGACCGGTGTACACATCATCGTCAGCGGCACCAGGGCCTCACTCACTCCCACACCGGGTCCCTGTCCCAACCCCTGACACGCCTGAGCACCAGCAACACGTCCTGCCGTGCCGAACCGCCAGCCGGCACGGCAGGACACCTGCTGGGACGCGGGAGAAGAACCGTGGCAACGAAGCGAAAAACAACGTCAGTCGACACCGGCGCACCGGATGAGTGGGAGTACGCCCGGATAGGCACGGGCACTCCTCTGGCCCAGGAATGGAGGCCGAACCCGCATGGCAGCCCCCGGAGGCAGGGAACTGGCGTCCGGCTTCGACGTTCTCCGGCTCCGGGATCCCGGGAACTCGCGCGCTTTCCGTAACCCGGGACGGAACTGGTGGTGCCGGGGCGAAGGTCGGGCACGAAGGCGTTCAGGACCGCGCAGCGGGAGCGCCGGCGGCTGGGCGGGGGTGAGGTGGCGGAGGCCGGCGGTGAAGCGGTGGAAGGTCTCGTAGGTGGGCACGATGGTCTTCTCGGGGCAGGGTTTCGGCGAAGTGGTGGATCGCCCGATTGGTCACGGTCTGCGTTGGGTAGACCAGCCTGGACGTCCAGCAGGCACGGACTTCCAAGCCGGAGGCGGGGATGGGGCCTTGGGTCAAGGCCCGAAACCCCGCAAACCTCACTTGACCAGCTGATCAACACCTCCCGCGCAGCGGGGGAACCTCACCTCGTGTCCTGGATCGGGGTCTGCCCCGGACAGAACGAGTCGGCCGGAGTGAACCGCTCCGGACGCACCCGCCCCGGGAACAAGAACCTCAGACGTCTGCTCGGGATCGCCGCGATGGCCGCCATCAGGAAGAAGGACTCCTACCTCGGTGTCTTCTTCCGAAGGACCGCGGCCAGACGAGGAGGCAAACGCGCCCTGGTCGCCGTGATGCACAAACTCGCCATCGCCATCTGGCACGTCCTGCATGACCACGCGCCCTACCGAGAACCCGGCGCCGACCACTTCACCCGCCGAGATCCCGAACGCGCCATGCACCGCATGATCAAGGAGGCCAACAGCCTCGGACTGACCATCCGCTTCGAACCGATCACCGCCTGAACCACCCCGATGAGGGGGTCGTCTTCGTGTCAGTCCCGCGCGGTGCTCGACGGAAGGCATGACCTCGCCGTTGACACGGCGCTGTGGGAGCGCAGTTTGTCGGTGACGGCCCCCCGCGGCACTGCACGCGTCTTCATCGTCAGGTGGCGGAAGAACCGCCTGGCGGCGGCCTTGTCCCGCCGGTTCCGCACGGGGATGCCGGGGACGTTGCCGCCGGCGTCGGCGGCTCGCCATAGATACTTCAGCTCGCCGTTGACCTTGATGAGCACCTCGTCCACATGCCATCTGTCCCCGGGCCGGGGCCGGCGGCCGCGCAGGCCTGCCCGGACTTGGCGCACCAGCGGCGCACGGTCTCGCAGGAGAGGATGACGCGCGCTGGAGCATCAGCTCCTCCACCTCGCGAAACGACAGCGGAAAGCGGAAGTACAGCCACACGCAGCGGGAGATGGCCTCGACCGGGCAGCGGTGCCCCTTGTACGACGGCGACGCGCTGCCCACGGACAACCCCTCCACCATGATCGACCCGAAGGTCATCCCACCCGGTCAGCCAACGCGACAGCGCCTGTCGCGCAGAGTGATCCGGAGGCGCTGAGCTCGGCGCGGCACATGATCCGCGCGGCGGTGGGGGCCTGGGGCGCCCAGGAACGTGCGGACGAGATCGAGCTGGCCGCCGACGAGCTGATGACCAACGCGCTGATGCACACGGACGGCGGAGCCGTGGTCACCGCGCGGATCCCACCGAGACATCCATGAGCTGGGTTCCCAGGGATCGACTCATGAATCGAGGCGGCGGAGTGAATCCTGCGAAGCTCGTGGCCGGGGGATTTCCGGGCGCTGCCCGCGCGTGACTACACCCTGTCGTCACTCCGGTCCGGCGGGACCTGGAGCGCGGTGGCGGCCGTCCCCTCGTCACGCCTGTCCGTGCGGGCCGCCGTGACGCGGGTCTGCGGTGCGGCGTGGGTCAGATGGATGGCCGTTGCCACCAGGCCGCGCCCGGCGGTCCACCGGCCGTGGAATTCACCGACGCGGACGCCCGCCACGAGCGGTCCCGGCACCAGAAGCCGCGCCCGGAAGGTCCGCTCGACCGGGCTGATGTCGATCTGCGCCTCGGAGAAGTCGAGTTCGCGTCCGGTGAGCGGGTACCACACCTTGAAGACGCTCTCCTTGGCGCTGAAGACGAGCCGGTCCCAGCTGATGCCGGGGTGCCGGGCGGTCAGCGAGCCGATCAGGGCGATCTCGTGCGGCAGCGCGATGGTGTCGAGCACGCCGTCGGGCAGCGGAGCGTCCGGCTCCGCGTCGATGCCGAGCGCGGCGGTCGTGTCGGACCGCGCCACGACCGCCGCGCGGTAGCCGTCGCAGTGCGTCATGCTGCCCACGATGCCCTGCGGCCACTGGGGCGCCCCGCGCCGGTTGGGCAGCAGCGGCACGGGCTGCTGTCCCAGGCTGCGCAGCGCACGCCTGGCCAGGAACCGTACGGTCGTGAACTCCTGCTGCCGCTTGGGCACCGAGCGCTCGATCAGCGCCATCTCCTGCGGGAACAGCTTGTCGTCCGGTGCGCGCGCGTCGTCGTACGCCACCTCGGCCGCCACCTCGGCGGGCAGCACCGAGCCGATCACCGGGCGGCCTGTCTGGCCGGTTCCGGCAGGATCTGGCGCAGCGGTGTCCGTGGCGGGCGCGCCCGCCACTCACGCGGATAACCGACCGACACCTCCTCGAAGCGCACCCCGTCGTGGCGGGTGACCCGGGGGATGTGGAGGTGGCCGTAGACGACGGCGGCGGCGCGGAAGCGCACATGCCAGTCGGCGGTCAGCTCCGTGCCGCACCACTGTGCGAACTGCGGGTAGTGCAGTACGCGGGTGGGGTCGCGGACCAGCGGATAGTGACTGACCAGGACCGTGGACAGCGACGGATCGACGGCCGACAGCCGGCGCTCGGTCTCCTCGACCCGGGACCGGCACCAGGCGTCCCTGCTGGGGTAGGGGTCGGGGTGCAGGAAGTACTCGTCGGAGCAGACCACGCCCGACTCGTGGGCGAGCCGCAGCGACTCCTCCTTCGTCGTGGCTCCGGGAGCCAGGAACGAGTAGTCGTAGAGGACGAACAGCGGCGCGACCACCACCGGCCCGCCGTCGCCCCTCCATACGGGGTAGGGGTCCTCGGGGGTGGATATGCCCAGTTCCCGGCAGAGCCGGACCAGCCGCAGATAACGCTCCTCGCCGCGCAGCTCGCACGGGTCCTGCGGGTGGGTCCACAGCTCGTGGTTGCCCGGAGCCCAGATCACCCGGGAGAACCGGCCGCTGAGCAGCCGCATCGCCCACTCGACGTCGGCGAACTTCTCGGCGACGTCGCCCGCGACGATCAGCCAGTCGTCGTCCGAGGCCGGGCGCAGTTTCTCGACCAGCGTGCGGTTGTCGTCGTACACGACATGGAGATCGCTCACGGCGAGGAGTTTTCCGGCAGGCACAGTACGGTCCTTATCGCTCATCGGTCGGGCTCGCTCACACAGGGTCGGGTTGGTGCGCCGATCCCGCCGGCAGGGCGCCCGCCACCGGCTGCCCGTCGTTCCCGGCGGGCCGGGCGGGGCCCTGGGTGCGGGCGTCGTACAGGCGGGCGTAGGCGCCCTGTTCACGGATCAGCTCGTCGTGAGTGCCGCGTTCGACGATCCTGCCCGATTCCATGACCACAATGACATCCGCGTCGCGGATGGTGGAGAGGCGGTGCGCGATGACGAAGCTGGTCCTGCCCTCACGCAGGGTGTTCATCGCGCGCTGGATCAGCACCTCGGTGCGGGTGTCGACGGAGCTCGTGGCCTCGTCGAGCACCAGCACCGCGGGCTTCGCGAGGAAGGCCCTGGCCACGGTGATCAGCTGTTTCTCGCCCGCGCTCACCCCGGCGGACTCGTCGTCCAGCACGGTGTCGTAGCCGTCCGGCAGCGTACGGATGAAACGGTCGGCGCAGGTGGCGCTCGCCGCGGCCACGATCTCCTCACGCGTCGCCCCGGCGCGGCCGTAGGCGATGTTCTCGGCGATCGAGCCGCCGAACAGCCAGGTGTCCTGGAGCACCAGACCGAACTGCGCGCGCAGGCCGTCGCGGGTCATCGTCGCGATGTCCGTGCCGTCGAGCAGGATCCGGCCCCGTCGACCTCGTAGAAGCGCAGCAGGAGATTGCCGAGCGTGGTCTTGCCGGCCCCGGTCGGGCCGACGATCGCCACCGTGCTGCCGGGTTCGACCGTCAGCGAGAGGTCCTCGATCAGCGGTCTGTCGGGGGAGTAGCGGAACGACACCCCCTCGAACTCCACCCGCCCGGCCGCCGCCTGGGCGCGCGCCGGACGCGAAGGGTCGGGGCTCTGCTCCTCGGCGTCGAGCAGGGTGAAGACCCGGGCGCCCGAGGCGATCCCGGACTGGAGACGGCCGGCCACCGCGGCGACCTGCACGATCGGCTGGCTGAACTGCCGGGAGTACAGGATGAACGCCTGTACGTCCCCGAGGGTCAGCTCGCCGCTGACCACTTTCCAGGCGCCCACCACGGCCACGGCCACGTAGCCGAGGTTGGCGATGAACATCATGGCGGGCTCGATGGTGCCCGAGGCGAACTGGGCCTTGGCGCCGGCCCGGAAGAGGACGTCGTTGAGCTTGTCGAACCGCTCCTCGGCCTGCTCGCGCCTGCCGAACCCCTTGATCAGGGAATGGCCCGTGTAGACCTCTTCCACTTGCGCGTTCATCGAGCCGTTGGCGTCCCACTGGTCCGTGAAGCGGGGCTGGGCGCGCTTGCTGATCCACGCGGCGAGCACCCCGGAGACCGGCACGCCGGCGAGCATGACCAGAGCGAGCGACGGCGAGACGACCAGCATCAGGACGAGCATGGTGATGATGGAGAAGACCGAGGTGATCAGCTCGGCCAGGGTCTGCTGGAGGGTCTGCTGGAGATTGTCGACGTCGTTGGTGGTGCGGCTCAGCACCTCGCCCGCGGGATTGCGGTCGAAGTGGCGCAGCGGCAGCCGCCCGAGCTTGTCCTGGGCCCTCTGCCGCAGGTCGAAGACCACCCGCTGGACGACGGCCGCGACCAGCCGGCCCTGCGCCAGCATGAACAGCGAGGCCGCGCCGTACAGCGCGAGCAGGATCAGCAGCAGCTGCCCGACCGCGTCGAAGTCGATGTCCGACCCGTCAAGGAGGGAGTCGAAGACCAGGTCGGTGGCCCTGCCGAGCAGGAGCGGACCGAACGCGTTGAGTACGATCCCGACGATTCCCACGAGGAGCGCGACGGCGATGCGGGGGCGGTGCGGGCGCAGCAGGCCGAGCAGGCGGCGGCCCGTGCCGCGCTTCTCGGGTTGCTCGGGGAGTGTCTTCACCGGCCCGCCGTTCGCCCGCGGGACGTGGTGCGCGGCGCCCGGTGCGCGAGCGCGCGGGAGACGGCGTCCGCCGTGTCCCGCGCGAGCGCGGACGGGGCGACGGCGTGGCGCGGGTGCGCACCGGGCGCCGCCGGCCGGGGGTGACTTCTCAGGCAGGCCCTACGGCCGTCCGGCGAGACCATGAACGGTCTCCTCCTCGGTGAGCTGGGAGAGGGCGATTTCGCGGTAGGTGGCGTTGTCGCGCAGCAGTTCGTCGTGGGTACCCGTGCCGACGACCCGGCCGGCGTCGAGGATCACGATGCGGTCGGCGTACTGGACCTGGGCGATCCGCTGGGCGACCGTGATCACGGTCGCCCCGGCGGTCTCCGGCGTCAGGGCGGTCCGCAGCGCGGCGTCCGTGGCGTGGTCGAGCGCGGAGAAGCAGTCGTCGAAGAGGTAGACGGCGGGCCGCCGCAGCAGGGTGCGCGCGATGGCGAGCCGCTGGCGCTGGCCGCCCGAGACGTTCGTGCCGCCCTGGGAGATCTCGGTGTCGAGCCCGTCGGGCATGTTCGCGACGAACGTATCGGCCTGGGCGATCCGCAGGACCCGCCACAACTCGTCGTCGGTGGCGTCCGGGTCGCCGAAGCGCAGATTGGTCGCGACGGTCCCGGAGAAGAGATACGGGCGCTGCGGGACGAAGCCCACGGTCCGGCCCAGGTCCTCGGGATTCAGCTCCCGGACGTCGACGCCGTTGACCCGCACCGAGCCCTCGGTGGCGTCGAACAGCCGCAGCACGAGGTTGAGCAGTGTCGTCTTGCCGCTGCCCGTGGAGCCGAGGATCGCCACGTTCTCCCCGGGACCGGCGCTCAGACCGATCCCCTGGAGCACCGGCTTCTCGGCGCCCGGGTAGCGGAACTCCGCGCCGCGCAGCTCTACATGGCCCGCCGCGTCCGACGCGGCAGGCACCGGCAGGGACGGCCGGACGACGCTCGGCGACGTCCCCACGACCTCCTGGACGCGCGCGGCGGACACCCGCGCGCGGGGCACCGAGAGGAACACGAACGCGACCATCACGACCGACATCAGGATCAGTGAGAGATACATCAGGAACGCGCTGAGCGCGCCGATGCGCATCGCCCCGCCGTCGATCCGGTGGGCGCCCGCCCAGAGGATCGCGACCGTGAAGGCGTTCATGAGGAGCAGTACCACGGGCAGCATCGACGCGATGAGGCGGCCGACCCGCTGCGAGACATCGAACAGCTCCGTGCTGGTACGGGCGAACCGCTCGCGCTCGTAGCCGTCCCGGACGAAGGAGCGCACCACGCGCACCCCGGTGATCTGCTCGCGCAGCATCCGGCCGAGCCGGTCCAGACCGGTCTGCATGCGGGCGTAGAGGGCGCCCATACGGGCCAGAAGCAGACCGAACGCCACGCCGACGACCAGCACCAGCAGCACCAGGATCAGCGCCAGCGGGACGTCCTGGCGGAGCGCCAGCACGACGCTGCCTAGACACATCAGGGGCGCGGCCACCACGATGCCGAAGCCCGACTGGGCCAGCGTCTGCACCTGCTGGACGTCGTTGACCGTGCGGGTCAGCAGCGACGGCGTTCCGAAGCGGCCCACCTCACGGGCGGAGAAGTCCAGCACCCGGCGGAAGACGACGGACCGGATGTCGCGTCCCATCGCCATCGCGGTGCGGGCGGCCAGGGACACCGCGCCGACCGCCGCGAGGACCTGGACGAAGGCCACCGCGACCATCAGGCCGCCGAGCCGGGCGATGTAGCCGTTGTCGCGGGCGACCACGCCGTTGTCGATCAGAGCCGCGCCCAGCGTCGGCAGCAGCAGCGTCCCGAGGATCTGGACCAGTTGCAGAAGGATCAGCAGCGCGACGGCGCGCCGGTACGGGCGCACATGGGTACGCAGAAGTCTCAGCAGCACGGAAAGACGCTCCGGTTGGCAGAGCCGGCCCGAACGCCGACGCACACAGTGCACCCCATCGCGGAGTCGAAAATTACTAGTGTTCTGCCCCTTCCGGCCTTCCGCGCGGGGCCCCGACTCGGAAATTCCCTAGTAAGCCCGGGATTTCTTGACACCGTGGCCGGCGGCTTGCGAGCGTGCCGATGTCTATCGTCCGGACATGAAGCGTATTCGATGCTGGGTCGTCGACCGAGCTGTGCGTTTGGGCGGTCTCTCCGTGGTCGAGAAGGGGTTCGTATGACCAAGCGTGCACTGATCACCGGTATTACCGGCCAGGATGGTTCTTATCTGGCCGAGCATCTCCTGGCCGAGGGTTATGAGGTCTGGGGGCTGAACCGAGGTCAGGCCAACCCGCGCAAGTCGAGGGTCAGCCGGCTCGTCTCCGAGCTCTCGTTCGTGGACGGCGACCTGATGGACCAGGGCAGCCTGGTCTCCGCCGTCGACACCGTGCAGCCCGACGAGGTCTACAATCTCGGCGCGATCTCGTTCGTGCCGATGTCGTGGCAGCAGGCCGAGCTGGTGACCGAGGTCAACGGCATGGGTGTGCTGCGTGTCCTGGAGGCCATCCGGATGGTGAGCGGCCTGAACGGCTCGCGCACCACCTCGGGCGGCCAGATCCGTTTCTACCAGGCGTCGTCCTCGGAGATGTTCGGCAAGGCCGCCGAGACTCCGCAGCGCGAGTCGACGCTGTTCCACCCGCGCAGCCCGTACGGCGCCGCCAAGGCGTACGGGCACTTCATCACCCGCAACTACCGTGAGTCCTTCGGGATGTACGCCGTCTCCGGCATGCTCTTCAACCACGAGTCCCCGCGCCGCGGCTCGGAATTCGTGACCCGGAAGATATCCCTGGCTGTCGCCCGCATCAAGCTCGGCTTCCAGGAGAAGCTGCACCTGGGGAACATCGACGCGGTACGCGACTGGGGCTTCGCCGGCGACTACGTCCGCGCGATGCACCTCATGCTCCGGCCCGACGAGCCGGACGACTACGTGATCGGCAGCGGCACCATGCACTCCGTGCGCGACGCGGTACGCATCGCCTTCGACCACGTGGGCCTGGACTGGCAGGACTACGTCGTCATCGACCCGGCGTTGGTGCGCCCGGCCGAGGTGGAGGTCCTCTGCGCCGACAGCGGGCACGCCCGCGCCCAGCTCGGCTGGAAGCCCACCGTCGACTTCCCCGAGCTGATGTGCATGATGGTCGATTCCGACCTGAATCAGGTCTCCCGGGAACACGAATACGGGGACCTTCTGCTGGCCTCCAACTGGTAGCCGTCCGAAGGGCCGCAAAGGACTAGGGAATTCCCGTCGCGGTTCGTACGACACTCGCCACATGGCTTCCTGCTGAACGGCTGCGAAGCCATGTGGATTTCCAATTTTTTCGTATTGCACGGCGAGCGCGAGATGCCCCCGCGTGATTCATGTTCGGCCACTGGCTGTCGAGATGGGTTGAGTTGAGATGGACAACGAACAGAAGCTCCGGGACTACCTCAAGCTTGCTACTGCGGACCTCCGGCGGACGCGGCAGCGCGTCAACGAGCTGGAGTCGGCGGCCCAGGAGCCGATCGCCATCATCGGCATGACGTGCCGCTACCCCGGCGGCGTCAGCAGCCCGGAAGACCTCTGGCGCCTGGTCGAAGCCGGTGAGAACGGCATCTCCGACTTCCCCGCCGACCGCGGCTGGGACACCGAGGCGCTCTCCGCGTCCAGTACCCGGTCCGGCGGCTTCCTCCACGACGCCCCCGACTTCGACGCCGACTTCTTCGGCATCTCGCCGCGCGAAGCCGTCGCCATGGATCCCCAGCAGCGGGTCGCGCTCGAATCGGCCTGGGAGGCCTTCGAGCGCGCGGGTATCGATCCGACCTCGGTCAAGGGCAGCCAGACCGGTGTGTTCATGGGCGCGATGGCCCAGGACTACCGGGTCGGCCCCGCCGACGGCGCGGAGGGGTTCCAGCTCACCGGCAACACCGGCAGCGTGCTGTCAGGACGCATCTCCTACACCTTCGGCACGGTCGGCCCCGCCGTCACCGTCGACACCGCCTGCTCCTCCTCCCTGGTGGCCGTCCACCTCGCCACCCAGGCGCTGCGCGCGGGGGAGTGCACCCTCGCACTGGCCGGCGGCGTCACCGTCATGTCCAGCCCCGGCACCTTCATCGAGATGGGCCGCCAGGGCGGCCTCTCCGCCGACGGACGCTGCCGCTCCTTCGGCGACACCGCCGACGGCACCGGCTGGGCCGAGGGCGTGGGCGTCCTCGTGCTCGAACGGCTCTCCGACGCCAGGCGCAACGGCCACGAGGTCCTCGCCGTCGTACGCGGCACCGCCGTCAACCAGGACGGCGCGTCCAACGGACTCACCGCCCCCAACGGCCCCTCCCAGCAGGAGGTCATCCGGCAGGCCCTGGTCAACTCCCGGCTCTCCGCGTCCGAGGTCGACGCCGTCGAGGCGCACGGCACCGGCACCACACTCGGTGACCCGGTCGAGGCACAGGCCCTGCTCGCGACCTACGGCCAGGGACGCGAAGAGGACCGGCCGCTGCTGCTCGGCTCCGTCAAGTCCAACATCAGCCACACCCAGGCCGCGGCCGGTGTCGCCGGTGTCATCAAGATGGTCATGGCCATGCGGCACGGAGTGCTGCCGCGGACCCTGCTGGCCGACGAGCCCTCGTCGCACGTCGACTGGTCGCAGGGTGCGGTCCGCATCCTCGACGAGAACCGCCCGTGGCCCGAGACCGGCGCGCCCCGGCGGGCCGGCGTCTCCTCGTTCGGCATCAGCGGCACCAACGCGCACACCATCGTCGAGCAGGCCCCGCCCGCCCCCGTGAGCGAGGACGACGACACGGTCACGCACCGGGGCCCGGTGCCGCTGCTGGTCTCCGGACGGACCCGCGAGGCGTTGCGCGCCCAGGCCGCCTCGCTGGCGGCCGCGCTGGAGTCCGGGCCCGCCGCGACCCCCCTGGACGTCGCCTACTCGCTGGCCACCACCCGCGCGGGCTTCGAGCACCGCGCCGTACTCATGGCCGCCGACCGCGACACGGCACTCGCCGGACTGACCGCGCTGGCCGAGGACCGCGAAGCCGCCGACCAGGTGCGCGGCGCCGCCCAGGGCGAGGGGAAGCTGGCGTTCCTCTTCACCGGCCAGGGCTCCCAGCGCCTGGGCGCCGGCCGTGAACTGCACGCCGCCTTCCCGGTCTTCGCCGACGCGCTGGACGCCGCCTTCGCCGCCCTGGACCCGCTGCTGGACCGCCCCCTGCACGAGGTGCTCTGGGGCGAGGACGCCGAGGCGCTGAACCGTACCGAGTACGCGCAGCCCGCGCTGTTCGCCGTCGAGGTCGCGCTGTACCGCCTGGTGGAGTCCTGGGGCGTCAAGCCCGACTACCTGACCGGCCACTCCATCGGTGAGATCACCGCCGCCCACGTCGCCGGAGTGCTCTCCCTGAGCGACGCGGCCGTGCTCGTCACCGCCCGAGGCCGCCTGATGCAGGCACTGCCGGCGGGCGGCGCGATGATCGCCGTACAGGCCACCGAGGGCGAGGTCGCCCCGCTGCTGGCCGGCCACCGGGACACCGTGTCCGTCGCCGCGGTCAACGGCCCCCGCTCGCTCGTCCTCGCGGGCGAGGAGGACGCGGTCGCCGAGATCGCCGCCCGCCTGGAGGCCGAGGGCCGCAGAACCAAACGCCTCGCCGTCTCGCACGCCTTCCACTCACCGCTCATGGAGCCGATGCTCGACGAGTTCCGCGCGGTCGTGTCGGGGCTGTCCCTCCAGGCCCCGCTGCTGCCGTTCGTCTCCAACCTCACCGGCGAGCCCGCCACCGTCGCGCAGGTCACCTCCGCCGACTACTGGGTGGACCACGTCCGCCGGGCCGTCCGGTTCGCCGACGGCATCGGCTGGCTCACCGGCCACGGCGTCACCACCTTCCTCGAACTCGGCCCCGACAGCGTCCTGTCCGCGATGACCCAGGACTGCCTGGATGCCGCCGCAGCCGACGGATCCACCGCGCTCCCCACCCTTCGCGCCGGCCGCTCCGAGACCCACGCCCTCACCACCGCGCTGGCCGGGCTGTACGTACGCGGCACCGCCGTCCGCTGGACGGAGTACTTCGCCGGCACCGGCGCCCGCCGCCACGACCTGCCCACCTACGCCTTCCAGCGCCGCAGGTACTGGCCCAAGGGCGGCGCCCAGAGCCAGTCGGCCGACCTGCGCGCGGCCGGGCTCGGCGCCGCGCACCACCCGCTGCTCGCCGCCGCCGTCTCGCTCGCCGACTCCGAGGGCGTGCTGCTCACCGGCCGCCTCTCGCTCCAGTCCCACCCGTGGCTCGCCGACCACGCCGTGCGCGGCATCACGCTGCTCCCCGGCACCGCCTTCCTCGAACTCGCCGTCCGCGCGGGTGACGAGGTCGGCTGCGACCGGGTCGAGGAGCTGACCCTGGCCGCGCCCCTGGTCCTGCCCGAGCAGGGCGGCATCCAGGTCCAGCTGTGGATCGGCAACCCCGACGACTCGGGCCGCCGCACGGTCGACATCTACTCCCGGCCCGAGGAGAGCGACGAGAACGCCTGGACCCGGCACGCCACCGGCGTACTGGCCGTCGACGAGCAGACCGCCGGGCACGGCGCCGGATTCGACGCCGCGCAGTGGCCCCCCGCCGGGGCCCGGCCCGTGTCCGTCGAGGGCGTCTACGACCGGCTGGCCGAGGAGGGCTTCGCCTACGGCCCGGTCTTCCAGGGTCTGCGGGCCGTCTGGCGGCACGACGGCGACGTCTACGCCGAGGTCGCACTGCCCGAGGGCGGCGACACCGGAGCGGACACGTTCGGACTGCACCCCGCACTGCTGGACGCCGCGCTGCACGCCGCGTCCTTCGTCGAGCTCGGCGCGGACAGCCGCGGCGGGCTGCCCTTCTCCTGGGAGGGCGTGTCCCTGCACGCCACCGGAGCCACCGCACTGCGGGTGCGGCTGACTCCGGCCGGCGAGGACTCGATCGCGATCCAGGTCGCCGACGCCTCCGGCGCGCCCGTGGTCTCCGTGGAGTCGCTGGTGCTGCGGGCGGTCGCCGCCCAGCAGCTCGACTCCGCCGCCACGGCCGCGCGTGACGCGCTGTTCGGCCTGGACTGGGTGTCCGTACGGCAGGGGGCGACCGCTCCCGAGTCCGTCGCCCTGGTCGGCCCCGACGCGTTCGGACTCGTCGGGCACGGGGCGCTCACCGCCGCCGCGTACCGGGATCTGACGGAGCTGGCGGCGGCCGACGGGCCCGTGCCCGCCGTCGTCCTGGTGACCCTCGACGGCAGGACCGGCGCCGACGTGGCGCGGTCCGCCCACACACTGACGGCCGAAGCCCTGGCATCCGCGCAGTCCTGGCTCGCCGACGAGCGGTTCGCCGCGTCACGGCTGGTGTTCGTGACGCGCGGCGCGGTCGGTGGCACCGACGTGGCCGCGGCCGCGGTGTGGGGCCTGGTGCGGTCGGCGCAGTCGGAGAATCCGGGCTGCTTCGGCCTGGTGGACCTCGATCCGGTGGGGCCGGTCGTCCTGCCGTTGCCGGCGCTGGACCTGGACGAGCCGCAGACGATCGTGCGCGACGGCGGCGTCCTGGCCGGGCGGCTGGTGCGCAGGGCGCTGGGCGAGATCGCCGCCGACCCGGTGTGGGACGGCGACGGCAGTGTCCTGATCACGGGTGGTACGGGTGGTCTCGGCGCGGTGATGGCCCGCCACCTGGTCACGGAGCACGGTGCGCGCCGTCTGCTGCTGGTGAGCCGCCGGGGTGCGGACGCCGACGGCGCCGAAGCCCTGGTGGGCGAGTTGACGGAGCTGGGCGCGGAGGTCTCGGTCGAGGCGTGCGACGTCGCCGACCGGGACGCGCTGGCCGACCTGCTGGCACGTCACACCGTCTCCGCGGTGATCCACACCGCCGGTGTGCTGGACGACGGTGTGCTGGGCTCGCTGACGCCGGAGCGGCTGGACGCGGTCCTGCGGCCCAAGGCCGACGCGGCGTGGAACCTGCACGAACTGACACAGGACCACGCCCTTACCGCGTTCGTGGTCTTCTCCTCCGTCGCCGGCGTCATCGGCAGCGGGGGTCAGGGCAACTACGCGGCAGGAAACGCCTTCCTGGACGCGCTGATGGAGCGCCGCAGGGCCGAGGGACTGCCGGGCCTGTCCCTGGCCTGGGGCCCGTGGGACCGCACCGGCGGCATGACGGGCACCCTGGCCGAGACCGAGGCGGACCGGCACGCCCGCTCCGGCGTGCGGGCGCTGACGCCCGAGCAGGGCGTGGCGCTCTTCGACGTGGCGCAGTCCACTTCGGAGCCCGTCGTCGTACCCGTGCGGCTGGACCTCCCGACATTGCGCGCGCGGGGCGAAGTCCCGCCGCTGCTGCGCTCGTTGATCCGCACCCGTACCCGCCGTGCCTCCGTCGCCGGATCGAGCACGGCCAGTGGCCTCGTGCAGAAGCTGAACCGGCTGGAGACGGAGGAGCGTCTCGACCTGCTGCTCGACCTCGTGCGCGGCCAGACCGCCCTCGTCCTGGGCCACGCGGGCGGCGAGGACATCGACCCCGGGCGTGCCTTCCGTGAGCTGGGCTTCGACTCGCTCACCGCGGTCGAGCTCCGCAACCGGCTCAACACCGTGACCGGGCTGCGGCTGCCCGCCACGCTGGTCTTCGACTACCCGACCGTGCGGAGCCTGGTCGGATACATCCTCGAAGAACTGCTCGGTGCCGAGGTGGCCGTGGCGCTGCCCGCGGCCGGACGCGGCGCCGCGGAGGCGGACGACCCGATCGTGGTCGTGGGGATGAGCTGCCGCTATCCGGGCGGCGTGACCTCGCCCGAGGACCTGTGGCGACTGGTCACCGAGGGCGCGGACGTCATATCCGGCTTCCCGACCAACCGCGGTTGGGACATCGAGTCGCTCTACCACCCAGACCCGGACCACGCCGGTACGGCGTACACGCGCTCGGGCGGCTTCCTGCACGACGCGGGTGAGTTCGATCCCGCGTTCTTCGGGATGAGCCCGCGCGAGGCGCTGGCGACGGACTCGCAGCAGCGGTTGCTGCTCGAAGCGTCGTGGGAGGCGATCGAGCGGGCCGGCATGGACCCGGTGACGCTCAAGGGCAGTGCGACCGGCGTGTTCGCCGGTGTGATGTACAGCGACTACGGCGCGGTGCTGGCCGCCCCCGAGTTCGAGGGCTTCCGCGGCAGCGGCAGCTCGGCGAGTCTGGCGTCGGGCCGGGTGTCGTACACCCTCGGTCTCGAGGGGCCGGCGGTGACGGTGGACACGGCGTGCTCGTCGTCGCTGGTGGCGATGCACTGGGCGATGCAGGCCCTGCGCAGCGGGGAGTGCTCGCTGGCGCTGGCCGGCGGCGTGACCGTGATGTCGACGCCGACGGTGTTCGTGGACTTCTCCCGGCAGCGCGGTCTTTCGGCCGACGGCCGGTGCAAGGCGTTCTCCGAGTCGGCCGACGGTGTCGGCTGGTCCGAGGGCGTGGGCATGCTGGTGCTGGAGCGGCAGTCGGACGCGTTGCGCAACGGACACGAGATCATGGCCGTGGTGCGCGGCAGCGCGGTCAACCAGGACGGTGCGTCCAACGGCCTGACCGCGCCCAACGGCCCGTCGCAGCAGCGGGTGATCCGCCAGGCGCTGGCCAGTGGCGGGCTGTCGGCCGAGGACGTGGACGTGGTCGAGGCGCACGGCACCGGCACGTCGCTGGGTGACCCGATCGAGGCGCAGGCGCTGCTGGCGACGTACGGGCGCGACCGCGACCCGGAGCGTCCGCTGCTGCTGGGTTCGGTGAAGTCGAACATCGGCCACACACAGGCTGCGGCCGGTGTGGCGGGTGTCATCAAGATGATCATGGCAATGCGCCACGGTGTGCTGCCGCAGACGCTGCACGTCGACGCCCCGTCCTCGCACGTGGACTGGACGGCGGGCGCGGTCGAGCTGCTGACCGAGCCGACCCCCTGGCCCGAGACCGGCCGCCCCCGCCGCGCCGGCGTCTCCTCCTTCGGCATCAGCGGCACCAACGTCCACACCATCGTCGAACAGGCCCCGGCCGCCACCGCCCCGGAGCGCACCACCCCGGGCCACGCCCCCGCGACCACGCCGTGGCTGATCTCGGGCCGGACCCGCGCCGCCCTGCGCGGCCAGGCGTCACGCCTGCTCTCCTACGTGCAGGCGCACCCCGAACTCGACCTGTTGGACGGGGCGTTCTCCCTCGCCACCACCCGCACCCGGTTCGACCAGCGGGCCGCCGTGCTCGCCGGGGACCGCGCCGGGCTGCTGCGTTCCCTCACCGCACTGGCCACCGACCGCCCCGACGCCGGGGTGATCGAGGGCGAGGCGACCCGGCGCGGCCGGACCGCGATGCTCTTCACCGGCCAGGGCAGCCAGCGCGCCGCCATGGGGCGCGAACTCTACGAGCGCTTCCCGATGTTCGCCGAGGCCCTCGACGCGGTCTTCGCCGACCTCGACCCGCTGCTCGACCGCCCCCTGCGCGAGGTGCTGTTCGCGGCCGACGGCACGGACGAGGCCGCCCTGCTGGACACGACCGGCTGGACCCAGCCCGCGCTGTTCGCCGTCGAGGTCGCGCTGTTCCGTCTCGTACGGTCCTGGGGCATCAAGCCGGACTTCGTCGCCGGCCACTCCATCGGCGAGCTCGCGGCGGCCCACGCCGCCGGCGTCCTGTCGCTCACGGACGCCTGCACCCTGGTCGCCGCCCGCGCCAAGCTGATGCAGGCGCTGCCCACGGGCGGCGCGATGGTCGCCGTCCAGGCCACCGAGGACGAGGTCACCCCGCTGCTGGCCGGCCGCGAGGACGCCGTGGCGATCGCCGCCGTCAACGGACCCGACTCCGTCGTCGTCTCCGGCGACGAGGACGCCGTCCTGGGGATCGCCGCCGCGTTCGACGAGCTCGGGCGCAAGACCAAGCGCCTGCGGGTGAGCCATGCCTTCCACTCGCCGCGCATGGCCGCAATGCTCGACGCGTTCCGCACCGTTGTCGAAGGACTCACCTTCCACGCACCGCGCATCCCGTTGGTCTCCAACCTGACCGGCGCCCTGGCCACCGACGAGCAGGTGTGCTCGGCCGAGTACTGGGTCACCCACGTCCGCGACACCGTCCGCTTCGCCGACTGCGTCCGCACCCTGCGCGACGCCGGCACGACCACCTTCCTGGAACTGGGCCCCGACGGCCCGCTGTCCGCCATGGCCCAGGACACCCTCGGCGACACGTACGACGCCGAACTCGTCCCGCTCTGCCGCGCCGACCGCGGCGAGGAACTGGCCGTCACCACCGCGCTCGCCCGGCTCCAGGTCCAAGGCGTCACGGTGGACTGGACGGCCTACTTCGCCGACAGCGGCGCCCGCCGCGTCGACCTGCCCACCTACGCCTTCCAGCACGAGTTCTACTGGCCGCAACTGCCCGCCGCAGCCGCCGCCCCGAACGGCGCCGACCCCGCCGACCAGCGGCTGTGGGCCGCCGTCGAGCGCGGCGACGCCGACGAGCTGGCCGCCATCCTCGGCCTGGGCGAGCAGGAGCACGACTCCCTCGGCTCCCTGCTGCCCGCGCTGACCTCCTGGTGGCGCGGCAAGCAGGAGAAGTCCCGGCTGGACGCGCTGCGCTACCGTGTCGAATGGGCGCAGCTCAACAAGCCCGCCGCCCCGGTCCTCGACGGCACCTGGCTGCTCGTCACCGGTGGCGCCGAGGACGCCGGGGGCGCCGGCGAGCTCGTCGAGCAGCTGGCGAACACCCTGAGCGCGCACGGCGCGCGGGTGCACCGCCTCGCCCTGGACGCCGCGTGTGCCGACCGGCGGGTGCTCGCCGCCCGGCTCGAAGCCACCGAAGGCTTCGACAGCGCGGCCAACGTGCTCTCCCTGCTCCCGCTGGACGAGCGCCCCTCCGGCGCGTACGCGCCGCTCAGCCACGGCCTCACCCTGACGCTCGCACTCGTCCAGGCACTCCACGACACGGGATCCCACGGACGGCTGTGGACGGCCACCTGCGGCGCCGTGTCCACCGGGCCCGCCGATCCCCTCACCCACCCCGCGCAGGCCGCGGCCTGGGGGCTCGGGCGGACCGCGGCCCTGGAGCACCCGCGGCTCTGGGGCGGGCTCGTCGACCTGCCCGAGACGCTCGGCGAGCGGACCGCGCAGCGCCTCGCCGGCGTCCTCGCCGTCAAGCACGCCCCCGACGGCGAGGACCAGGTGGCGCTCCGCGCGGGCGGGGCCCTGGGCCGCCGTCTCGTCCGGCACGCCGCCGAAACCCTTTCCGCCACCGATGAGTTCACCGCCCGCGGCACCGTGCTGGTGACCGGCGGCACCGGTGGCCTCGGCGCGGAGGTCGGCCGCTGGCTGGCCCGCTCCGGCGCCGAGAACCTCATCCTCACCAGCCGCCGCGGCCCGGACGCCCCCGGCGCCGACGCCCTGCGCGCCGAACTGGAGGAGCTGGGCGCCCGCGTCGGGATCGTCGCCTGCGACGCCGCCGACCGGGACGCGCTGGCCGCCGTGCTGGCCGCCGTCCCGGACGAACTGCCCCTGACCGGCGTGGTGCACACCGCGGGCGTCGGCCAGTACGGCCCCCTCGACGGGCTGACCCCCGCCGAGTTCGCCGAACTCACCTCCGCGAAGCTCGCGGGCGCCGCACACCTCGACGAGTTGCTCGGGGACCGCGAACTCGACCTGTTCGTCCTCTTCGGCTCCATCGCCGGCGTCTGGGGCAGCGGCGGCCAGAGCGCCTACGGCGCCGCCAACGCCTACCTCGACGCCCTCGCCGAGCACCGGCGCGCCCGCGGACTGGCCGCCACCTCCGTCGCCTGGGGCCCCTGGGCCGAAGCGGGCATGGCCACCGACGAGGCGGTCTCCGGCGCCCTGCAGCGCCAGGGACTCGGCCTCCTGGAGCCGGCCCTCGCGGTGGCCGAACTGCGGCGCGCCGTCGTCCAGGGCGACACCACCGTCACCGTCGCCGACGTCGACTGGGACCGCTACGCACCGGTGTTCACCTCGGCCCGCCCCAGCGCGCTGCTCGACGGCCTGCCGGAGGTCCGGGCACTGGCCGACGCGGCAGGCGCCGCCGACACCGGCGACACCTCCGAGTTCGTCACACGGGTACGCGCCCTCTCCGAGCCCGAGCAGACCCGGCTCCTGTCCGACCTCGTACGCAGCGAGGCCGCCGTCGTCCTCGGCCACGGCTCCGCGGACAGCGTCCCCGAGGGACGCGCCTTCCGGGACATCGGCTTCGACTCACTGACCGCCGTCGAACTGCGCAAGCGCCTGGCCGCCACCACCGGCCTCACCCTGCCCAGCACCATGGTCTTCGACTACCCGACTCCGCTGGAGCTGGCGCAGTACCTCCTGGCCGAGATCCTCGGCGCCGTCCTCGACGTGGCCGGGCCGGTCGCCACCGGCGCCGCCGACGACGAACCCATCGCCATCATCGGGATGGGCTGCCGCTTCCCCGGCGGAGCCGACTCGCCCGAGCAGCTGTGGGACCTGCTCACCGACGGCGCGGACGCCGTGTCGGACTTCCCCGTCAACCGCGGCTGGGACACCGAGGGCCTCTTCGACCCGGACCCGGACCGGCAGGGCAAGACCTACTCCACCCTCGGCGGCTTCCTGCACGAGGCCGACGCGTTCGACCCGACGTTCTTCGGCATCTCCCCGCGCGAGGCACTGGTGATGGACCCCCAGCAGCGGCTGCTGCTGGAGACCACCTGGGAGACCTTCGAGCGCGCCGGGATCGACCCCGCCGCAGCCCGCGGAAGCCTCACCGGCACCTTCATCGGCTCCAGCTACCAGGACTACGGGCTGGGCGCCGGCGACGGCGCCGAGGGCCACATGGTCACCGGCAGCATCCCCAGCGTCCTGTCCGGACGCATCTCCTACGTCATGGGCCTCGAAGGCCCCGCCGTCACCGTCGACACCGCCTGCTCCTCGTCCCTGGTCGCGCTGCACCTGGCCTGCCAGTCGCTGCGCAACGGGGAGTCCACGCTCGCCGTCGCGGGCGGCGCCACGATCATGACCACCCCCGCCCCCTTCATCGCCTTCAGCCGCCAGCGGGCCCTCGCCCAGGACGGCCGCTGCAAGGCGTTCTCCGACGAGGCGGACGGCATGACCCTCGCCGAGGGCGTCGGCATCCTGCTGGTCGAACGGCTCTCCGACGCCCGGCGCAACGGACACCCCGTCCTCGCGGTGATCCGCGGCTCGGCGATCAACCAGGACGGCGCGTCCAACGGACTCACCGCCCCCAACGGGCCCGCCCAGCAGCGGGTGATGCGCCAGGCCCTGGCCAACGCCCGCCTGGCCCCCTCGGACATCGACGTCGTGGAGGCGCACGGAACCGGTACGCCCCTGGGCGACCCGATCGAGGCGCAGGCCCTGCTGGCGACGTACGGGCGCGACCGCGACCCGGAGCGCTCGCTGCTGCTCGGCTCGGTCAAGTCGAACATCGGCCACACCCAGTCCGCCGCCGGTGTCGCCGGCGTCATCAAGATGGTCATGGCGCTGCGCCACGGCCTGCTGCCCAGGACCCTGCACGCCGACAACCCGTCCTCGCACGTGGACTGGGACTCCGGCTCCGTGCGGCTGCTGCACGAGGCCGTGGAGTGGCCCGAGACCGGCCGGCCCCGCCGTGCCGCGGTCTCCTCGTTCGGCATCAGCGGCACCAACGCCCACACCCTGATCGAGCAGGCGCCCCCCGCCGACGAGCCCGAGGCGTCCCCCGCCGCCGAGCCCATGCCGGTGGCCGGCGGCGTCGTACCGTGGACCGTCTCGGCGAAGACCGCAGCCGCGCTGCGCGCGCAGGCGGCCCGGCTCGTGTCGCACCTGGAGACCGCGAGCCCCTCGCCGCGCCCGCTCGACGTCGGATACTCGCTCGTCTCCTTCCGCGCGGTCTTCGAACACCGCGCGGTGATGGTCCCCGCCGAGGACACCGACCCGATGGACGCCCTGCGCGCCGTCGCGGCCGACGGACCGTCCGCCGTGGTGGCCCGCGGGACCGCCGACGTCGAGGGCAGGACCGTCTTCGTCTTCCCCGGCCAGGGCTCTCAGTGGGTGGGCATGGGAGCCCAACTGCTGACCGAGTCACCGGTCTTCGCCGAGCGGATCGCCGAATGCGCCGCGGCCATCGGCGAGTTCGTGGACTGGTCGCTCATCGACGTGCTCCAGGGCAAGGAGGGCGCGCCCACCCTGGAGCGCGTCGACGTCGTACAGCCCGCCTCGTTCGCGGTCATGGTGTCGCTGGCCGCCCTGTGGCGCTCCCGCGGCGTCGAGCCCGCCGCCGTCGTCGGCCACTCGCAGGGCGAGATCGCCGCGGCCGTCGTCTCCGGCGCGCTGTCCCTCCAGGACGGCGCCCGGGTCGTGACCCTGCGCAGCCAGGCCATCGGCCGCACCCTGGCCGGCCATGGCGGGATGATATCGGTGGCGCTACCGGTGGAGCAGCTGGAGAGCCGTCTCGACGCCTGGCAGGGCCGGGTGTCCGTCGCCGCCGTCAACGGACCGCGCTCGGTCGTCGTCTCCGGCGAACCCGAGGCGCTGGACGGGCTGTCGGACGAGCTGACCGCCGACGAGGTACGCGTGCGGCGGATCGCCGTGGACTACGCCTCGCACTCCGCGCAGGTCGAGAACCTCCACGGCGAACTCCTCGACGTACTCGCGCCGATCGCCCCGCGCACCGGCGACGTCCCGTTCTTCTCCACGACGACCGGCGACTGGCTGGACACCGCGGGAATGGACGCGGGCTACTGGTTCCGCAACCTGCGCCAGAGGGTCCTGTTCGCCGACGCCGTGCACGATCTGCTGGAGGCCGGGCACCGCGCCTTCATCGAGGTCAGCTCGCACCCCGTACTGACCATGGCCGTGCAGGACATGATCGACGAGTCGGCCGAACCGGGCGTCGCCACCGGCACGCTGCGCCGGGACCAGGGCAGCGTGTCCCGCTTCCTGCTCTCGGCGGCCGAGGTCTTCGTCCGCGGCGTCGACGTCGACTGGGCAGGGATCTTCGAGGACTCCGGAGCCCGCCGGGTCGACCTTCCCACCTACGCGTTCCAGCACGAACAGCTCTGGGCCATCCCTCCCGTCGCCGAGCCGGCGGTGGCCACCGACCCCGCCGACGCCGAGTTCTGGGCCGCCGTGGAGCAGGAGGACGTCTCCGCGCTCACCTCCGCCCTGGGCACGGACGAGAACTCCGTGGCCGCGGTCCTGCCGGCCCTCTCGACGTGGCGCAGGTCCCGCAAGGACCGCTCCACTGTCGACTCCTGGCGCTACCGGGTGTCCTGGAGCCCCGTCGGCACCGTCCCGCAGCGGTCGCTGTCCGGCACCTGGCTGCTGGTCGGCGCCGAAGGCCACGACCGCGACACGGACGAGGTCGCCGACGCACTGAGCGGCCAGGGCGCCGCGGTCACCCGCCTCGTCCTGGACGGGACGTGCGTGGACCGCGCGGTGCTCGCCGAACGGCTGGCCGGCGCCGGGGAGATCACCGGTGTCGTCTCCACGCTCGCCCCCGCCGAGGAGCCGGACGAGCGCACCCCCGTGCTGCCGCTCGGCCTGGCCCTGACCGTCTCCCTGGTCCAGGCCCTGGGCGACGCCGGAATCGAGGCACCGCTGTGGTTCCTCACCCGGGGCGCGGTCTCCACCGGCCGCTCCGACGAGATCACGTCCCCCACCCAGGCCCTGGTCACCGGCGTCGGCTGGACCACCGCACTGGAGCACCCGCAGCGCTGGGGCGGCGTCGTCGACCTGCCGCGCGAACTCGACCAGCGCGCCGCCGGACGGCTTGCGTCCGCTCTGTCCGGCGCACTGGGCGACGAGGACCAGCTCGCCGTCCGCGCCTCCGGGGTCTTCACCCGGCGCATCGTCCGCGCCGCGGCCGGCGGCGGGCAGGGCCCGGCCCGCGACTGGACGCCGCGCGGCACCACCCTGATCACCGGCGGCTCGGGCACGCTCGCCCCGCACCTGGCCCGCTGGCTGGCCGGGCGGGGCGCCGAGCACCTGGTGCTGATGAGCCGCCGGGGCGCGGACGCCCCGGGCGTGGCCGAACTCGTCGCGGAACTCACCGCGTCGGGCACCGAGGCCGAGGCCGTCGCGTGCGACGTCACCGACCGCGACGCCGTCGCCGCTCTCCTCGCCCAGCTCAAGGCGGAGGGCCGCACCGTGCGCACGGTCGTGCACACCGCCGCGCTCATCGAGCTGTACTCGCTGGCCGAGACCACCATGGACGCCTTCTCCCGCGTCCTGGACGCCAAGGTGACCGGCGCCCGGGTCCTGGACGAACTCCTCGACCACGAGGACCTGGACGACCTGATCCTCTACTCGTCCACCGCCGGCATGTGGGGCAGCGGGGCGCACGCCGCCTACGTGGCAGGCAACGCCTACCTCGCGGCGCTCGCCGCCCACCGCCGCGCCCGCGGCCTGCGCGCCACCTCGCTCTCCTGGGGCATCTGGGCCGACGACATCAAGGCCGGCCGCGTCGACCCGCAGATGATCCGCCGCAGCGGCCTGGAGTTCATGGACCCGCAGCTGGCGCTGAGCGGACTGAAGCGGGCCCTGGACGACGACGAGACGGCGGTCGCGGTCGCCGACGTCGACTGGGCGACGTACCACCCCGTCTACACCTCCAGCCGCCCCACGAACCTCTTCGCCGAGATCCCCGAGGTCCGGGCCCTGACCGAGGCCGCCGAGCAGAGCACCGGCACCGTGGTGGAGGGCGAGTTCACCGCCCGGCTGCGGGTCCTGTCCGCCGCCGAGCAGGAGCGGCTGGTGCTGGAGGTCGTCCGCACCGAGGCCATGGCCGTGCTGGGGCTCTCGTCCCCCGACGCCCTGCCGGACCAGCGTGCCTTCCGTGACGTGGGCTTCGACTCGCTCACCGCCGTCGGACTGCGCAACCGCCTCGCGTCCGTCACCGGACTGACGCTGCCGACGACCATGGTCTTCGACTACCCGAACCCGACCGCACTGGCCGGATTCCTCCGCACCGAGCTGGCCGGCGCCCAGAGCGCCGGAACGCCCGCGGCCACCGCGTCCGCCGCCGCGACCGACGACGACCCCATCGTCATCGTCGGCATGGGCTGCCGCTACCCCGGCGGGGTCACCTCGCCCGATGAGCTGTGGAAGCTCACCCTGGACGGCATCGACGCCGTCTCCGCCTTCCCGGCCGACCGGGGCTGGGACGCCGAGGGACTCTACGACCCCGACCCCGACCGGTCCGGCAAGACCTACTCGGTCCAGGGCGGATTCCTCCAGGACGTCGCGGAGTTCGACCCCGGCTTCTTCGGGATCTCGCCGCGCGAGGCGATGTCGATGGACCCGCAGCAGCGCCTCCTGCTGGAGACGGCCTGGGAAGCCTTCGAGCACGCCGGGATCGACATCGTCTCCCAGCGCTCCAGCCTCACCGGCACCTTCATCGGCGCCAGCTACCAGGACTACGCGTCCAGCGTGGCCAACTCCTCCGAGGGCTCCGAAGGCCACATGATCACCGGCACGCTCTCCAGCGTGCTGTCCGGCCGGGTCAACTACCTGTTCGGCTTCGAGGGACCGGCCGTCACCCTCGACACCGCCTGCTCGTCGTCCCTGGTCGCGCTCCACCTGGCCTGCCAGTCCCTGCGCAACGGCGAGAGCACCCTGGCGCTCGCGGGCGGCGTCAGCATCATGTCCACCCCCAGCGCCTTCGTCGGCTTCAGCCGCCAGCGGGCCCTCGCCACCGACGGCCGCTGCAAGGCGTACGCCGAGGCCGCCGACGGCATGACCCTCGCCGAGGGCGTCGGCCTGGTCCTGCTGGAGCGCCTCTCCGACGCCCGCCGCAACGGCCACACCGTGCTCGCCGTCGTACGCGGCTCCGCCGTCAACCAGGACGGCGCGTCCAACGGGCTCACCGCCCCCAACGGCCCCTCCCAGCAGCGCGTCATCCGCCAGGCCCTGGCCAACGCCGGCCTGCGGTCCCGCGAGGTCGACGTCATCGAGGGCCACGGCACCGGGACCGCCCTGGGCGACCCCATCGAGGCCCAGGCCCTGCTCACCACCTACGGCCAGGACCGGGACGGCGAACGGCCCCTGCTGCTCGGCTCGGTCAAGACCAACATCGGCCACACCCAGATGGCCTCCGGCGTCGCCAGCGTGATCAAGATGGTGCACGCCCTCCAGGAGGGCGTCGTACCGAAGACCCTCCACATCGACACCCCGTCCTCGCACGTGGACTGGTCCTCCGGCGCCATCGACCTGCTCACCGAGCGCACCGACTGGCCCGAGACCGGCCGCCCGCGCCGCGGCGCCGTCTCCTCGTTCGGCCTCAGCGGCACCAACGTGCACGCGATCCTCGAACAGGCGCCCGCCGAGGAGCCCGCCGACCGGCCGGCCTCCGCCGGCCGGCCCCGCCCCGGCGCTCTGCCGCTGGTGGTCTCCGCCCGCAGCGAAACCGCCCTGCGCGCCCAGGCCGGACGGCTGCTCGCCCTGGTCGAGGAGCGTCCCGACACCCCCCTGACCGACCTCGCCTTCTCCCTGGCCACCTCCAGGGCCGGTTTGGAGCACCGCGCCGCCGTGGTGGCGGGGGAGCGCGACGAACTGCTGCGATGCCTGCTGGCGCTGCGCGACGGACTGCCCGGACCCGGCGTGGTGCAGGGCGGCACGGCCCGCGGCCGCACGGCGTTCCTGTTCACCGGCCAGGGCAGCCAGCGGCCCGGCATGGGCCGCGAGCTGTACGAGCGGTTCCCCGTCTTCGCCGACGCGCTCGACGCCGTACTGGCCCGGATGGACGGTGCCCTCGACCGGCCGCTGCGCGAGATCCTGTTCTCCGCCGACGGCTCGCCCGAGGCGGCCCTCCTCGACCGCACCGAGTACGCGCAGCCCGCGCTGTTCGCCGTCGAGGTGGCCCTGTTCCGGCTCACCGAGTCGTGGGGCATCACCCCCGACTACCTCGCCGGGCACTCCGTCGGGGAGCTCGCCGCCGCGCACGTCGCGGGCGTGCTCACCCTGCCGGACGCGTGCGCCCTGGTGGCGGCGCGCGGACGGCTGATGCAGGCGCTGCCCGAGGGCGGCGCGATGATCTCCCTGGAGGCCGCCGAGGACGAGGTCTTGCCGCTGCTGGAGGGTCACGAGGACGAGGTGTCCGTCGCCGCCGTCAACGGCCCGGCGTCGCTCGTCATCGCCGGCGTCGAGGACATCGTCCTCGGCATCGCCGCCACCCTGGGCGAACGCGGCCGCAGGACCAAGCGGCTGCGGGTGAGCCACGCCTTCCACTCGCCCCTCATGGACGGCATGCTCGACGACTTCGCCCGCGTCGCGCGGGGCGTCGCCTACCAGCCGCCGGTGATCCCCCTCGTCTCCAACGTCACCGGCGGCCTCGCCGCCGAGGACCAGATGACCGACCCGGAGTACTGGGTCCAGCACGTGCGCCGGGCCGTCCGCTTCGCCGACGGCGTCAACTGGCTCTCCGCACAGGGCCAGGTCCGCACCTTCCTGGAGATCGGCCCCGACGGCGTGCTCTGCGGCATGGCCCGCGACAGCCTCACCGACGAGCCGCGCACCGCGCTGCTGCCGCTGCTGCGGAGCGGCCGGCCCGAGGAGCAGACCGTCACCACCGCGCTGGCCGGCGCCCACGCCAACGGCGTGGACGTCGACTGGACCGCGTACTTCGCGGACAGCGGCGCCGGCCGGATCGCGCTGCCCACCTACGCATTCCAGCGCGAGCGGTACTGGCCCGACACCCTCGCCGCCCCCGCCGCCGGACCCCTGAGCACCGGCAGCGCCGCCGACGCAGAGTTCTGGTCGGCGGTCGAGCGCGACGACGTCGGTTCACTCGTCGCCTCACTGGGCCTCGACGACGCGACCGTCACCGCGATGGTCCCGGCGCTCACCGCCTGGCGCCGCCGCCGCGACGAGCAGTCCGAGGTGGACGCCTGGCGCTACCGGGTCACCTGGAAGCCGCAGACCGGATCCACCGCCCCCACCACGCTCACCGGACGCTGGCTGGTCCTCACACCCCCCGGCACCGACGAGGCCGAATGGTCCGCCGACGTCGTCGCCGCCCTCGCGACACAGACCGTCCTGTGCGAGGGCGTCGGCCCCGACCGGGCCGCGCTCGCCGAACGGCTGGCCGCACTGCGCGCCGAACACGGCGAGTTCGCCGGCGTCCTGTCGCTGCTCGGCCTCGCCGGCTGCGGCGGCCTCGCCCGCACCCGGGTGCCCGACTCCCTGCTCCTGACCGCCGTCGCCGTACAGGCGCTCGGCGACGCGGACATCGACGCCCCCCTGTGGACCGTCACCCGCGGCGCCGTCTCCGTGGGCCGCTCCGAGCCGGTCGTCGGACTCGACCAGGCCGCCGTATGGGGCCTGGGCCGCGTCGTCGCCCTCGAACAGCCGGACCGCTGGGGCGGCTGCGTCGACCTGCCCGAGCAGCTCGACACCCACAGCGCGCGCAGGCTGCGCGGCGTCCTGGCCGGGACCGCCGGGGAGAGCGAAGCGGCCGTACGCGCCTCCGGCGTGTTCGTACGCCGCCTCGCCCACGGCCCCGCGGCGCAGACCACCGCGGACACCTTCGACCCGACGGGCACCACCCTGATCACCGGCGGCACCGGCGGACTCGGCGGCCACGTCGCCCGCGGCCTGGCCCGCGCCGGCGCGGAACATCTGCTGCTCGTCAGCCGTCGCGGCGAGGACGCCCCCGGCGCCGACGCGCTGCGCGCCGAACTGGCGGGCCTGGGCGCCCGGGTCACCATCACCGCCTGCGACGTCGCCGACCGCGACGCCCTGGCCGCCCTGCTCGACTCCGTGCCCGACGACGCCCCGCTCAACGCGGTGATCCACACGGCCGGTGTCGTCCAGGACGGCGTGGTGGACACCCTGACCCAGGACAGCTTCCGGACCGTACTGGAGGCCAAGGTCGCCTCCGCGCTCAACCTGCACGAGCTGACCGCCCACCTCCCGCTGTCCGCGTTCGTCCTCTTCTCCTCCACCGCCGGTGTCTTCGGCGCCGCGGGACAGGGCAACTACGCCGCGGCCAACGCCTATCTGGACGCCCTCGCCGAGTACCGGCGGGCACACGGCCGCACCGCGCTCTCCGTCGCCTGGGGCCCCTGGGCCGGATCGGGCATGGTCGCCGACGAGGCGGAGATCGAGCGGCGCGTCCGGCGCGGCGGTTTCGAACCCCTCGCGCCGGAACCCGCCGTACGCGCCCTGCTCCGCGCCATCGAGCAGGACGACACCGCCCTCGCGCTCGCCGACATCGACTGGGCCCGCTTCGTCCCGGCGTTCGCCTCGACCCGCCCGCTGCCGCTCGTCGGCGACCTGCCGGAGGTACGGCAGTCGGCCACCGCCCCGGCCGGCGCCACCGGCGACGACACGCTGCTGCGACAGCGCCTCGTGGAACTCCCGGACGCCGAGCGCGGCGCGTTCGTGCTCGACCTGCTGCGCACCCAGGTCGCCGCCGTGCTCGGCCACAGCGACCCCGGCGCCATCGAGGACGACCGGGCCTTCCGCGACCTGGGCTTCGACTCGCTGACCACGCTCGAACTGCGCAACACCCTGGCCGCCGTCACCGGGCTCAGCCTCCCGGTGTCCCTGGTCTACGACCGGCCGACCCCGCGCGAGATGGCGGACTTCCTGCTCGCCGAGATCCTCGGCTCGCTGCCCGAGCGCGCCGCCGCCCCGGTGGCGAGCGGCAAGCCCGTCCACGACGACCCGATCGCCGTCGTCGGCATGAGCTGCCGCTTCCCCGGCGGCGTCACCTCGCCCGAGGAACTGTGGCAACTGCTCGAAGAGGGCGGGGACGGCATCACCCGGTTCCCCGACGACCGCGGCTGGGACATCGAGGCGCTCGGAGCGGGCGCGTCGGACACCCTCGAAGGCGGATTCCTCACCCAGGTCGCCGACTTCGACGCGCGCTTCTTCGGCATCTCGCCGCGTGAGGCGCTCGCCATGGACCCGCAGCAGCGCCTGCTGCTGGAGGCCACCTGGGAGGCGCTGGAGCGGGCGGGCATCGACCCCTCGGCCCTGCGCGGCTCCAGCACCGGCGTCTTCGTCGGCACCAACGGCCAGGACTACCCCAACCTGCTGCGCCGGTCACTGTCCGACGTACAGGGCTACGTCGCCACCGGCAACACCGCCAGCGTCATGTCGGGCCGGCTCTCCTACGCGCTCGGCCTGGAGGGCCCGGCCGTCACCGTCGACACCGCCTGCTCCTCCTCGCTGGTCGCGATGCACTGGGCCGGCAAGGCACTGAGCGCCGGCGAGTGCTCCCTGGTGATCGCGGGCGGCGTCTCGGTGATGTCGAGCCCCGACTCCTTCGTCGAGTTCTCCCGGCAGGGCGGACTGGCCCCCGACGGCCGGTGCAAGGCGTTCTCCGACAGCGCCGACGGCACCGCCTGGTCCGAGGGCGTCGGCATCCTGGTCCTGGAGCGGCTCTCCGACGCCGTACGCAACGGACACGAGGTCCGCGGCATCATCCGCTCGACCGCCGTCAACCAGGACGGCGCGTCCAACGGCCTGACCGCCCCCAACGGCCCCTCCCAGCAACGGGTCATCCAGCAGGCGCTGGCCGACGCCGGACTGGCCCCCGGCCACATCGACGCCGTCGAGGCCCACGGCACCGGCACCACCCTGGGCGACCCGATCGAGGCCCAGGCGCTGCTCACCGCCTACGGACAGGACCGGGAGCGCCCGCTGCTGCTCGGCACCGTCAAGTCCAACATCGGCCACACCCAGGCCGCCGCCGGCGTCGCGGGCGTCATCAAGATGCTGATGGCGATGCGCCACGGCACGCTGCCCAAGACCCTGCACATCGGTACCCCGTCCGCGCACGTGGACTGGTCGGCGGGCGCGGTGGAGCTGCTGACCGAGCAGACCGCCTGGCCCGAGACCGGCCGCCCGCGCCGCGCCGGAGTCTCGGCGTTCGGTGTCAGCGGTACGAACGCGCACGTCATCGTCGAGCAGGCGCCGGCGCTCGAAGCGCCGCAGGCACAGCCCGCCGAGCCGGCCGCAGCCCCCGCCGTCGTGCCGTGGATCGTCTCCGGCCGGACGCGTGAGGCCCTTCAGGCCCAGATCGAGCGGATCACCGGCTTCGCCGCGCTGAACACCGGGCTGTCCCCGCTGGACATCGGCCGCTCGCTCGCCACCGACCGCACGGTCTTCCCGCACCGCGCGGTGTTGCTGGCCGGCCCCGGCGGTGTGCGCGAGAGCGCACGCGGAGTCGCGAGCCGCGCCCCGGGCAAGACGGCGTTCCTCTTCTCCGGCCAGGGCAGCCAGCGCGCCGCCATGGGCCGCGAGCTGTACGAGCGGTTCCCCGTCTTCGCCGAGGCGCTGGACGCGGTCCTCGCCCACCTGGACACGGAGCTCGAATTCCCGCTGAGGGAAGTGCTGTTCGCCCTCCCGGGCACCTTCGAGTCGGAACTCCTCGACGAGACCGGCTGGACCCAGCCCGCCTTGTTCGCTGTCGAGGTCGCCCTGTTCCGGCTCGCCGAGTCGTGGGGCATCACCCCGGACTTCGTCGCCGGACACTCCATCGGCGAGATCACCGCCGCCCATGTGGCGGGCGTGTTCTCCCTGGCCGACGCCTGCCGCCTGGTCGCGGCCCGCGCCACCCTGATGCAGGCGCTCCCACAGGGCGGCGCGATGGTCGCCATCGAGGCCACCGAGGACGAGGTCGCTCCGCTGCTCGACGCGAACGTGTCGATCGCCGCGGTCAACGGCCCCCGCTCGCTGGTCGTTGCCGGCGCCGAGGACGCCGTCCTGCTGGTCGCCGAGGTGTTCGCCGCCGACGGCCGCCGCACCAGGCGGCTGCGGGTCTCGCACGCCTTCCACTCGCCGCTGATGGACGCGATGCTCGCGGACTTCGCCCGGGTCACCGATGGCCTGACCTTCGACGAGCCCCGCATCCCGGTGGTCTCCAACCTCACCGGCGCCCTGGCGACCGCCGACGAACTGCGCTCCCCGGCCTACTGGGTGCGGCACGTGCGCGAAGCCGTGCGGTTCGCCGACGGGGTACGGACCCTGCGGGACGCCGGAGTCGGCGCCTTCGTCGAGCTGGGCCCGGACGGGGTGCTCTCCGCGATGGCCCAGCAGAGCCTGGACGGCGCCCAGCCGACGCCGCTGGTCGTGCCGTTCCTGCGCAAGGACCAGAGCGAGGAAGCGGCGGTCGTCGCCGCACTGGCCGCCCTGCACACCCACGGGACGGGACCGCGCTGGTCCGCGTTCTTCGAGGGGCTTGGGGCACGCCGGGTCGAACTGCCGACGTACGCCTTCCAGCGCGAGCGGTACTGGCCGGAGCCCGCCGCCATCGCGGCCGTCGGCGTGCCCGACCCGGTGGACGCCGCGTTCTGGTCGGCCGTGGAGCGCCAGGACGTCGAGTCGCTGGCCGCCTCGCTCGACCTGGACGGCGACACCGTCACCACGATGCTGCCCGCGCTCTCCGCGTGGCGCCGCCGCCGCGGCGAGCAGTCCACCGGCGCCGACTGGCGCTACCGCGAGACCTGGATCCCGCTGCCCGCGCGGACCGCCGCCGCACCGCCCGGCACCTGGCTCGTGCTCCTGCCCGCCGGCGACCCGTCCCCGTGGACGGACGCCGTCGTCGAGGCGCTGGGCGCGGACGTCGTACGGGTGAACGCCGGGCCCACCGCCGCGGACCTGACGCGTCTGCTCACCTCGGCCCGCGAGGACCGCGACGCAGCGGGCTTCGCCGGTGTCGTCTCCCTGCTCGCCACCGGCACCACGGACGCCACCGGCCTGCCGCCGGAGACGGCCTGGCCCGAGGCGCTGCTGACGGCCCTGGGCGAAGCGGGCATCGACGCGCCGCTGTGGTGCGTCACCCGGGGCGCGGTGTCGGTCTCCTCCGCCGAGCCGCTGCTGAGCGCCGGACAGGCCGCCGTATGGGGGCTCGGCCGGGTCGCCGCACTGGAACACTCCGACCGCTGGGGCGGGCTCATCGACCTCCCCGCCACGCTCGACGACCGCACGGGCACCGCCCTCGCGGCGGCCCTGAGCCACCGCGACGGCGAGGACCAGATCGCGGTCCGCGCCACCGCGACCCTCGGACGCCGCCTGGTCCGTACGACCGCCACGACGGCCAACCCGGCCGGCGACTCCTGGCGGCCCACCGGCACCGTGCTCATCACCGGCGGCACCGCGGCGATGGGCGGCAGGGCCGCCCGCAGGCTGGCCCGCGACGGCGCCCGGCACCTCGTCCTGACCGGCCGTCACGCGGACGACCTCGCCGGGACCGAGGAGCTCGAAACCGAACTGGAACAGCTCGGAGCCACGGTCACCTTCGCCGTCTGCGACGTGTCCGACCACGACGCGCTGACCGCCCTGCTGGCCGCGCTCCCCGAGGACCTGCCGCTGACCGCGATGATCCACGCGGAGGCGGACACCGACGGCATCGGCGCCGGGGAGGCGGGGCTCACCGCCGCCGTCGCCGGCGCGCTCCAGCTCGACGCCGTACTCGGCGACCGGCCGCTGGACGCGTTCGTCCTCTTCGGCACGATCGCCGGAGTCTGGGGCGTCCGGGGCCAGGCCGCGCAGGCCGCGCACGGCGCGTACCTCGACGCCCTCGCCCGGCAGCGCCGCGACCGCGGCGCCACCGCGCTCACCGTCTCCTGGAGCGCCTGGTCGGACCTGGTCGAGCCCTCCATGGCCGCGCACCTGCGGCTGAGCGGCCTGCCCGTACTCGACCCCGACGCGGCGCTCGCCGCGCTCGGCCGGGCCGTCGCCGACGGCGAACCGGCCGTCACCGTCGCCGACGTGCGCTGGGAGACCTTCGCGCCGGCCTTCACCGAAAGCCGCCGCACCGCCCTGCTGGCCGGTCTGCCCGAAGCCCGCACCGCCATCGCCGCCGCCGACGCCGACCGCGGCGACGAGCTCTCGGCGGACGGCGCCTACCGGCGCGACCTGCTCGCGCTGCCCGAGGCGGAGCGCGACGACGCCCTGCTGGCCCTGGTCACCGACAAGGTCGCCGTGGTCCTGGGCCACTCGAACACCGACGCCGTCGAATCCGACCTGCCCTTCCGGGACCTCGGCTTCGACTCGCTGACCGCCGTCGACCTGCGCAACCAGCTCACGGCCGCCACCGGCGTCACCCTGCCCGCCACCCTGGTCTTCGACCACCCGACCCCGGCCGAACTCGCCCTGCACCTGCGCAGCCTGCTGCTCGGCGCACTGCCGGACACCACGGCCCCCGTCGTGGCCTCGGCGCACACCGGGGACGACCCCGTCGTCATCGTCGGCATGGCCTGCCGCTACCCCGGCGGCGTCGGCTCGCCCGAGGACCTGTGGCAGCTCGTACTCGACGAGACCGACGCCGTGGGCGAGTTCCCCACCGACCGCGGCTGGGACCTCGACACCCTGCTCGGCGGCCCGCCGGAGGGCGGCCGCGGCCGCAGCACCACCGGGAACGGCGGCTTCCTCTACGACGCCGCCGACTTCGACCCCGCCGTGTTCGGCATCTCGCCGCGCGAGGCCATCGTGATGGACCCGCAGCAGCGCATCGTGCTCGAAGCCGCATGGGAGGCACTGGAGCGGGCGGGCATCGACGCGGCGACCCTGCGGGGGAGCACCACCGGCGTCTACGTCGGAGGCGGCAGCGGCGACTACCGGCCGCCGGCCGAGGCGGGACAGTGGGAGACGGCCCAGTCGGCCAGCCTCCTGTCCGGCCGCATCGCGTACTCCTTCGGACTCCAGGGGCCCACGGTCTCCGTCGACACGGCGTGCTCCTCGTCGCTGGTCGCCCTGCACCTCGCGGCCCAGGCCCTGCGCTCGGGCGAGTGCTCCATCGCCCTGGCCGGCGGTGTGACCGTCATGGCCACCCCGGCGGGCTTCGTCGAATTCAGCGCCCAGGGCGCCCTGTCCGACGACGGCCGCTGCAAGGCCTTCTCCGACTCGGCCGACGGCACCGGCTGGTCCGAGGGCGTGGGCATGCTCGTCGTCGAGCGGCTCTCCGACGCCCAGCGCAACGGCCACCACATCCTGGCGGTCCTGCGCGGCTCCGCCATCAACCAGGACGGCGCCTCCAACGGACTGACGGCGCCCAGCGGACCCGCCCAGCAGCGGGTCATCCGCCAGGCCCTCGCCAACTCCGGTCTGACGACCGCCGAGGTCGACGCGGTCGAGGCCCACGGCACCGGCACCAAGCTCGGAGACCCGATCGAGGCGCAGGCGCTGCTGGCCACCTACGGCCAGGGCCGCGACCCCGAGCGCCCGGTGCTGCTGGGCTCGCTGAAGAGCAACATCGGTCACAGCCAGGCCGCCTCCGGCGTCGCCGGCGTGATCAAGATGGTGATGGCGATGCGACACGGCACCCTGCCGAGGTCGCTCTACGCCGAGACGCCGACCACCCAGGTCGACTGGACGGCGGGCGCCGCCCGGCTGCTCACCGAGCCGGTCGCCTGGCCCGATTCCGACCGCCCGCGCCGCGCCGCGGTCTCCTCGTTCGGCGCGAGCGGCACGAACGCCCACGTCATCCTGGAACAGGCGCCGCCCGCCGGGACCGACCCCACGGTCACCACCCCGCACGGACCGGCCCGCGAGCCCGGGGCGCTGCCGGTGCTGCTCTCAGGCAAGTCCGAGAACGCGCTGCGCGCCCAGGCCCGCAGGCTGCTCACCCAGGTGACCGTACGACCGGACGCCGCCCTGACCGACCTGGCGTTCTCCCTGGCGACGACCCGCACGGCCTTCGACCACCGGGCCGCCCTGACGACCACCGACCGTGCAGGTCTGCTGGCGGGGCTCACCGCCCTGGCGGAGGGACGTACGGCGCCCGAGCTGGTCGAGCACCAGGTGGAGCGGGTCGGAAAGCGCGCGTTCCTCTTCTCGGGTCAGGGTTCGCAGCGGTTGGGGATGGGTCGGGAGTTGTACGGCCGGTTCCCGGTGTTCGCGGAGGCGCTGGATTCGGTGCTCGCTGTACTGGATCCGCTGCTGGGGCGCCCGTTGCGTGAGGTGATGTGGGGCGGGGATGTCGACCTGCTGAACGAGACGGGTTTCACTCAGCCGGCGTTGTTCGCCATCGAGGTGGCGTTGTTCCGTCTGGTGGAGTCGTGGGGTGTGTCCCCGGACTTCGTGGCGGGTCATTCGATCGGTGAGATCGCGGCGGCGCATGTGGCGGGGGTGTTCTCGCTGGAGGACGCGGTCCGTCTGGTGGTGGCGCGGGCGCGGTTGATGCAGGCGTTGCCGTCCGGTGGAGCGATGGTCGCGGTGCAGGCGACGGAGGTCGAGGTTCTGCCGCTGCTGGTCGACGGTGTGTCGATCGCGGCGGTCAACGGGCCGTCGTCGGTGGTGGTTTCCGGTGACGAGCAGGAGGTCCTGGAGGTCGCGGTGCGGCTGGCGGAGCTGGGCCGTAAGACGACGCGTCTGCGGGTGTCGCACGCGTTCCATTCGCCGTTGATGGATCCGATGCTGGAGGAGTTCCGGGCGGTCGCGGAGGGCCTGTCGTACGCCGAGCCGGTCATTCCGGTGGTGTCGAACCTGACCGGTGGTGTGGCGTCGGCCGAGGAGCTGTGCTCGGCCGGGTACTGGGTGCGTCACGTCCGCGAGGCCGTGCGCTTCTCCGACGGTGTGCAGACCCTCGCCGACCGGGGCGTGATGACGTTCCTGGAGCTGGGTCCGGACGGCGTCCTCGCCGCCATGGCCCAGGAGACGGCACCGCAGGGCGCCGTCGTCGTACCGGTCCTGCGCAAGAACCGCGACGAGGAGACCACCCTCGTCGGCGCGCTCGCCCGGCTCCACGTCCACGGAGCGGGCCCCCGCTGGTCCGCGTTCTTCACCGGCACCGGAGCCCAGTGGCTCGACCTGCCGACGTACGCCTTCCAGCGCGGCCGTTTCTGGCCGGACGTCATGCCGGGCGTCACCCCCACGGGCGGCGACGCGCAGGACACCCGGACGACGGACCGCGCGTTCTGGGACGCCGTGGAACAGGAGGACTTCGCTTCGCTGGAGGCCACCTTGGACGTCGAGGGCGACGCCCTCTCGAAGGTGCTGCCGGCCCTGTTCGACTGGCGCCGGCAGCAGAACGACGAAACGGTCATGGAGGGCTGGCGCCACCGGATCGTCTGGAAGGCGCTGACCGGCGGAGCCACCGCGAACCGCAAGGCCCTGACGGGGACCTGGCTCGCCGTGATCCCCGCCGAGTTCGCCGAGGACCCCTGGGTGAACGCCGTACTCGACGCGCTGGGCACCCAGGTCGTACGGCTGGCAGTGGCCGGCCCCGACCGGGCCGCGCTGGCCGGGGAGCTGCGGTCGCGCACCGGGAACGGCACACGCTTCGCCGGTGTCCTCTCGCTCCTGGCCCTGCGGGAGACCACGGCGGGCAGCGTCCCCGAGGGAGTCGCCCTCACCGCCGTGCTGCTCCAGGCGCTCGGCGACGCCGCCATCGGGGCGCCGCTGTGGTGCGCCACCCGGGGCGCGGTGTCCGTGAACCGCACGGACAGCGTGAACCACCCGCTCCAGGCCGCCGTATGGGGGCTCGGCCGGGTCGCCGCGCTGGAGTACCCCGAGCGCTGGGGCGGTCTGGTCGACCTCCCGGAGACTCTCGACGAGCGGGCCGCGGCGGGCTTCGCCGGAGCACTGGCGGGCCTCGACGGCGAGGACCAGCTCGCGGTACGCACCTCCGCGGTCCTCGCCCGGCGCCTCGTACAGGCCCCCGGCAAGCGGCCCGTCCGCACCTGGGACCCGAACGGCACCGTGCTGATCACCGGAGGCACCGGAGCCCTCGGCGCGCAGGTCGCCCTCCGGCTCGCCAAGGACGGCGTCCAGCACCTGGTACTGCTCAGCCGCAGCGGCCCTGCGGCGCCGGGCGCCGACGCACTGCGGGCCCAGCTCGACGGGCTCGGCACCACGGTCACCGTCGCGGCCTGCGATGTCGCGGACCGCGCCCAACTGGCCGCCGTACTCGCGGACATCCCGGCCGAGCACCCGCTCACCGGAGTGATCCACGCCGCCGGTGTGCTGGACGACGGAGTGCTCGACCGGCTCACCCCGGAGCGGTTCGAGGCGGTCTTCCGCTCGAAGGTCACCTCGGCCCTCCTGCTCGACGAACTGACCCGTGGATCGGACCTCACGGCGTTCGTGCTCTTCTCATCCGCCTCGGCGGCCGTGGGCAACCTCGGCCAGGCCAACTACGCGGCGGCCAACTCGGTCCTGGACGCCCTCGCCGAACGGCGCAGGACACAGGGCCTCCCGGCGACCTCGGTCGCCTGGGGAGCCTGGGGAGGTGGCGGAATGGCAGAAGGAGCCGGGGCCGACGAGGCCGCCAAGCGCGCCGGAGTCGGCGCAATGGACCCGGAACTGGCCTGCGAGACCATGCTCAGGCTGGTCATGGAACCCGAGCCGACCGCGGTCGTCGCGGAGGTCGCGCTGGACCGCTTCGTCGCGGCCTTCGGCACGGCCAGGCCCAGCGCCCTGCTCCGGGAGTTCCCCGGATACGACAGCATGGTCGCCGCCACGGCGGCGCCCGTGGACAGCGCGGCCGAGACCGGGCTGCGGTACCGGCTCGCCGCCCTCTCGGCGAACCGGCGCCTCGAAACCGTCGTGGACCTGGTCCGCACCCAGGCCGCTCAGGTGCTCAGCTACCCGGACACGGACGCCGTCGGCGCCGAGAAGTCCTTCCGGGACCTCGGAGTCGACTCACTCGGAGCAGTCGAGCTGCGCAACCAGCTCAACAAGGCCACCGGCCTGAGCCTCTCCGCGACGCTCGTTTTCGACCACCCCACCCCCAGCTCCCTCGCCGAACACGTGCTCGGACAGCTGATGCCCGAGAACGCGGCGGGGACCGACAGCGAAGAAGCGGAGATCCGGGCCCTGCTGGCCTCGGTGCCGCTGGCACAACTGCGGGACATCGGTGTGCTGGAACCGTTGCTCCAGCTGGCAGGACGGGGCGAAAGCGCCCCGGCGGAAGACGACACGTCCGACGAGTCCATCGACTCGATGGCAGTGGCAGACCTGGTACGGGCCGCGCTCAACGGCCAGTCCGACCTGTAGCGCGAGAGTGATGGAGCAGACGATGAACGCCCCTACCGAGAACGCACCCGCCGCCGGCGTCGTGGAAGCACTCCGCGCCGCGATGAAGGAGTCCGAGCGACTGCGGCGACAGAACAGAATGTTCGTCGCCGCGGCCCGGGAACCCATCGCCATCGTGGGAATGAGCTGCCGGTTCCCCGGTGAGGTCTACTCCCCGGAGGACCTCTGGGAGCTCGTCGCCTCCGGCACCGACGCCATCTCCGGTTTCCCCACCGACCGTGGATGGGACCTGGACGCCCTGCGCGACAGCACCACCGACGAGCGCGACACCTCCGTCAGCCAGCAGGGCGGATTCCTCAGCTGCGTACCCGACTTCGACCCGGGCTTCTTCGGCATCTCGCCCCGCGAGGCCGTCACCATGGACCCCCAGCAGCGGCTGCTGCTGGAGACCACCTGGGAGGCCATCGAGCGGTCCGGTATGGATGCCACCCGGCTGCGCGGCACCCGTACCGGCGCCTTCATCGGCACCAACGGGCAGGACTACGCCTACCTCCTGGTCAGGTCGCTGGACGACGCGACCGGCGACGTCGGCACCGGCATCGCCGCCAGCGCCGTCTCCGGCCGCCTGTCGTACGCGCTCGGCCTCGAGGGCCCGGCCATCACCGTCGACACCGCGTGCTCGTCCTCCCTCGTCGCGCTCCACCTGGCCGTGCAGTCGCTGCGCAACGGCGAATGCGGACTGGCGCTCGCCGGTGGCGTCAACGTGATGTCCACCCCGGCTCGCTCATCGAGTTCAGCCGGCAGGGCGGTCTCGCCAGGGACGGCCGCTGCAAGGCGTTCTCCGAGTCCGCCGACGGCACCGGCTGGTCCGAGGGCGCGGGCGTCCTGATGCTGGAGCGCCTGTCCGACGCGCAGCGCAACGGACACCCCGTCCTCGCCGTGATCCGGGGCTCCGCGGTCAACCAGGACGGCGCCTCCAACGGCTTCACCGCGCCCAACGGTCCCTCGCAGCAGCGGGTGATCCGCCAGGCGCTCGCCAACGCCAACCTCGGCCCGGCCGACGTGGACGCCGTGGAGGCCCACGGCACCGGTACGCCGCTGGGCGACCCCATCGAGGCGCAGAGCCTGCTCGCGGGCTACGGCCAGGACCGGGAACGCCCGCTGCTGCTCGGTTCCGTGAAGTCCAACATCGGCCACACACAGGCCGCTTCCGGCGTCGCCGGCATCATCAAGATGGTCATGGCGATGCGGCACGGCGTCGTGCCGAAGACCCTGCACGCGGACGAGCCGTCCACGCACGTCGACTGGTCCGCGGGCAAGGTCGAACTGCTCACCGAGGCCCGCGAGTGGCCGGACTCCGGTCGCCCGCGCCGCTCCGGCGTCTCCTCGTTCGGGGTCAGCGGCACCAACGCCCATGTGATCGTCGAGCAGGCGCCCAGCGCCGACGCGCCCCCCGCCAAGGCGACGGAGGAGACCGCTCCCGCGCGCCGCGCGAGCGCGGTGCCGTGGGTCGTCTCGGGCCGGACCGCCGAAGCGCTGCGCGACCAGGCGGCCGCGCTCCTGAGCAGGCTGGAGCGCGAGCCCGGACTGCGCGCGGTGGACACCGCGCTCTCCCTGGCGACGTCCAGGGCGAGCCTGGAGCACCGTTTCGCGGTCGTCGCGGACGAGGACAGCGGCTCAGGGCGCGCGGCACTGGCGGCCTGGCTCAAGAACGGCACGGCTCCCGGCGCGGTGGAGGGCCTGGTCTCGGGACGCACGAAGAGTGCGGTGTTGTTCTCGGGTCAGGGTTCGCAGCGGTTGGGGATGGGCCGGGAGTTGTACGGCCGGTTCCCGGTGTTCGCGGAGGCGCTGGATTCGGTGCTCGCTTTGCTGGACGGTGAGTTGGGCCGTTCGTTGCGTGAGGTGATGTGGGGCGGGGACGTCGACCTGCTGAACGAGACGGGTTTCACTCAGCCGGCGTTGTTCGCCATCGAGGTGGCGTTGTTCCGTCTGGTGGAGTCGTGGGGTGTGTCCCCGGACTTCGTGGCGGGTCATTCGATCGGTGAGATCGCCGCCGCGCATGTGGCGGGGGTGTTCTCGCTGGAGGACGCGGTCCGTCTGGTGGCGGCGCGGGCGCGGTTGATGCAGGCGTTGCCGTCCGGTGGAGCGATGGTCGCGGTGCAGGCGACGGAGGTCGAGGTTCTGCCGCTGCTGGTCGACGGTGTGTCGATCGCGGCGGTCAACGGGCCGTCGTCGGTGGTGGTTTCCGGTGACGAGCAGGCGGTCCTGGAGGTCGCGGTGCGGCTGGCGGAGCTGGGCCGTAAGACGACGCGTCTGCGGGTGTCGCACGCGTTCCATTCGCCGTTGATGGATCCGATGCTGGAGGAGTTCCGGGCGGTCGCGGAGGGCCTGTCGTACGCCGAGCCGGTCATTCCGGTGGTCTCCAACCTGACCGGTGGTGTGGCGTCGGCCGAGGAGCTGTGCTCGGCCGGGTACTGGGTGCGCCACGTCCGTGAGGCCGTGCGCTTCGCCGACGGTGTGCAGACCCTCGCCGACCGGGGCGTGATGACGTTCCTGGAGCTGGGTCCGGACGGGGTGCTCTCCGCCATGGCGCAGGAGTCCGTGTCCGAGGGAGCCGTGACCGTACCGGCACTGCGCAGGGGGCGTGACGAGGAGGTCACGCTCGTCACCGCACTCGCCCAACTGCACGTCCACGGCGTGCGGGTGGAGTGGGCCGCGTTCTTCGCGGGCACCGGCGCCCAGCCGGTGGACCTGCCGACGTACGCCTTCCAGCACGAGCGCTTCTGGCCGAAGATGACCTTCCAGCCGGCCGACGCGACCGGACTCGGACTCACCTCCGCCAACCACCCGCTGCTCGGCGCCGCCATGTCCGTGGCCGGCTCCGACGAGCTTCTGCTGACGGGCACCCTCTCGCTGGCCACCCACCCCTGGCTGGCCGACCACGTCGTCAGTGGGATGGTCTTCTTCCCCGGCACGGGCTTCCTCGAACTCGCCATCAGGGCCGCCGACCAGGCCGGCTGCGACCGCGTCGAAGAACTGATGCTGGCCGCCCCCCTCATCCTGCCGCGCACGGGCGCCGTCCAGGTGCAGATCTCCATCGGAGGCGCGGACGAGGAGGGCCGTCGCGAACTGCGCTTCTACACCCGCCCCGCCGACGCGCGCGACGACGAGTGGACACTGCACGCCTCCGGGCGGATCGGCAACGGCGAGCAGGTGCTCGACTTCGACGGAGCCGTGTGGCCGCCCAAGGGCGCGACCGTGGTGGACATCGAAGGGCTCTACGACCGCTACGCGAGCAACGGACTCGACTACGGCCCGGTCTTCCGCGGTCTGCGCGCGGTCTGGCGCCGGGGTGCGGAGATCTTCGCCGAGGTCGCCCTCGACCGCGCGGTCAGCGACGCCGGAGATTTCGGCGTGCACCCGGCGCTGCTCGACTCCGTCCTGCACAGCACGGTCTTCGCCAGCGCGGACGGCGACGACCGCAGCCTTCTGCCCTTCGCCTGGAACGGGGTGTCCCTGCACGCCTCCGGTGCCTCCACCCTGCGCGTCCGGGTGACCAGCAACGGCCAGGACTCCGTGCAGCTCGCCGCGGTCGACGTACAGGGCGAACCGGTGATCTCCGTGGACTCGCTGGTCCTGCGGGCAGCCGGACCTCAGCCCGCCGACACCGGCCGTCGTGACGAACTGAACTCGCTCTTCCGCGTCGACTGGGTGCCCGGCACTCCGGAGAAGGTGTCCGCGGACACCACCTGGGTGGTGCTCGGCACGGACGAACTGGGTCTGGGCGCCGCCCTCACCTCGACCGGCACCGTCAGCCTCGGCGCCCCGGCGGCCACCCTCGCCGAACTGGCTGCCCGCGAGAACGCGCCGATGCCCGCCATCGTGGTCGCCCCCTCCGGGGCGACAACGCGCGCGGCGCGCAGTCGGCCAACGAACTCGCCCTCCACACCCTGACGTTGGTGCAGGAGTGGCTGGCCGATGAGCGGTTCGCCGGATCACGGCTGGTGTTCGTCACCCGTGGTGCCGTCGAGGACGCCCACGGGGGCGTCACGGACGTGGCCGCCTCCTCGGTGTGGGGCCTGGTGCGCTCCGCGCAGGCGGAGAACCCCGGGCGGTTCCTGCTCGTGGACGCCGACGACGCCGACGAGTCGGCGTCCGTACTCCCCGGCCTGCCCGGCCTGGTGGACGCCGACGAGCCGCAGGCCGTGGTGCGCGAGGGCGCGCTGCGGGTGGGCCGGCTCGCCCGACTGGAGTCCGGCACGGGCCTGGTGCCCCCGGCGGGCGGACCCTGGCGGCTGGACAGCCGTGCCAAGGGCAGCCTGGACGGGCTGACCCTGGCGCCCTTCCCCGAAGTTCTTGAGCCGCTGACCGGTCACCAGGTGCGGATCGAGGTCCGCGCCGCCGGTGTCAACTTCCGCGACGTCCTCAACGCCCTCGGCATGTACCCCGGCGAGGCCGGACTGTTCGGCTCCGAGGCGGCCGGCGTCGTGGTCGAGACCGGACCCGACGTCACCGGACTCAACGTCGGCGACCGGGTCATGGGCATGCTCTTCGGCGGCTTCGGCACCCATGTGGTGGGCGACGAACGCATGATGACCCCCGTCCCCGAGGGGTGGTCGTGGGAGGTTGCGGCGTCGGTGCCGTTGGTGTTCTTGACGGCGTATCACGCGTTGGTGGAGTTGGGTGGGGTGCGGCCGGGGAGAAGGTGCTGATCCATGCCGGTGCGGGTGGTGTGGGTATGGCGGCGGTTCAGGTGGCGCGTCATCTGGGTGCGGAGGTCTTCGCGACGGCGAGTGAGGGCAAGTGGGATGTGCTGCGGTCGTTGGGGGTGGCGGACGATCACATTGCGTCGTCGCGGTCGACGGAGTTCGAGGCGGCGTTCCGGGGTGTCAGTGGTGGGGGTGTGGATGTTGTCCTGAACTCGTTGGCGGGTGAGTTCGTGGATGCGTCGTTGCGTTTGGTGGGTGCGGGTGGGCGTTTCCTGGAGATGGGCAAGACCGATGTGCGGGCGGCGGGGGATGTTCCGGTGGGGGTGGAGTACCGGGCGTTCGACTTGGGCTGGGTGGATCCGGTGGGGATCCAGCGGATGCTGGCTGTGGTGGTGGAGTGGTTCGGGCGCGGGGTTTTGGAGCCGTTGCCGGTGCGGGTGTGGGATGTGCGCCGGGCGCGGGAGGCGTTTCGGTTCATGAGTCTGGCGCGGCATGTGGGCAAGATCGTGTTGTCGATGCCGCGGGTGTGGGATGCGCGGGCACGGTGTTGGTGACGGGTGGTACGGGTGGTCTGGGTGGGGTGCTGGCGCGTCATTTGGTGGCGGAGCGTGGGGTGCGGCATTTGGTGTTGACCAGTCGGCGTGGGGTGGAGGCGCCGGGGCGGTTGAGCTGGCGGATGAGTTGCGGGCGTTGGGTGCGCGGGTTGAGGTGGCGGCGTGTGATGTGGCTGATCGTGAGGCGCTGGCCGGCTTGTTGGCGTCGGTGCCGGTTGAGTTTCCGTTGACGGCGGTGGTGCATACGGCGGGTGTGCTGGATGACGGTGTGATCGGTTCGTTGAGTGCGGAGCGGTTGGCGGGGGTGTTGCGTCCGAAGGTGGACGCTGCGTGGAACCTGCACGAGCTGACCCGGGACCTCGACCTCGCCGCCTTCGTCCTCTACTCGTCCACCGCAGGCGTCATGGGCAGCCCCGGACAGGCCAACTACGCCGCGGGCAACACCTTCCTCGACGCCCTGGCCGCCCACCGCCGCGCCCTGGATCTGCCCGGCCTCTCACTGGCCTGGGGCGCCTGGGAACAGGGCGTGGGCATGACCGCCGCGCTGGACGACCACGACCTGCGCCGCGTCAGCAACGACTCCGGAATGCCGCTGATCGCGGTGGAACGGGGCCTCGCGCTGTTCGACGCCGCGGCCACGAGCGACGAGGCCCTGATCGTCCCGCTGGCCGTCTCCGGCGGTACGATCCCGGCCGCGGCCGGCGTCCCCGCGCTCCTGCGGGGCCTTGTGCGCAGTGGCCGCCGCGCCGCCAAGGGCGGGGCCTCCGCGGTGTCCCGCGCGGGACTCGTCGAGCGGCTCGCCGCGCTGCGCGAGGAGGAGCGGCCCCGGCTGCTCACCGACCTCGTCCGCGCCGAGGCGGCGGTCGTGCTCGCGCACTCCTCGCCCGAGGCCATCGCCGTGGAACGCGAGTTCCGCCAGCTGGGCTTCGACTCGCTGACCGCCGTCGAACTGCGCAACCGGCTGGCCGGCGTCACCGGACTCACCCTGCCCGCCACCCTGATCTTCGACTACCCCACACCGGCGCGGCTCGCCGCGTACCTGCTCGACGAGCTGGCAGGCGACGACACCGCCGCGACGGCCGCCGTACGCGAATCGCGCGCCCCCTCCGACGCCGCCGACGATCCCATCGCGATCGTCGGCATGGGCTGCCGCTTCCCCGGCGGCGTGGAATCGCCCGAAGGGCTCTGGGACCTGGTGCTCTCCGGCGGCGACGCCATCTCCGGCTTCCCCGAGGACCGTGGCTGGCAGGCCGACACCACCATCGGCGCGACCGAGGGCCAGGGCGGATTCCTCCGCGACGTCGCGGACTTCGACGCCGGATTCTTCGGCATCTCCCCGCGCGAGGCCGTCGCCATGGACCCGCAGCAGCGCGTCCTGCTCGAAGTCTCCTGGGAGGCCGCCGAACGCGCCGGCATCGACCCGGCCACCCTGCGCGGCAGCCGGACCGGCGTCTTCGTCGGCGTCAGCGGCCAGGACTACGTCGGCCTCGTCATGCGGGCCAAGGACGACATGGCGGGCCACGCCACCACCGGACTCGCGGTCAGCGTCGTCTCCGGCCGGCTGGCCTACGCGCTGGGCCTGGAGGGCCCGGCCATGTCGGTCGACACCGCGTGCTCGTCGTCCCTCGTCTCCCTGCACCTCGCGGCCCAGGCCCTGCGCAGCGGCGAGTGCTCGCTCGCCCTCGCGGGCGGCGTGACGGTGATGGCCACCTCCGCGAACTTCGCCGGCTTCTCCCGGATGGGCGGCCTGGCCGGCGACGGCCGGTGCAAGGCCTTCTCCGACTCCGCCGACGGCACGGGCTGGTCCGAGGGCGCGGCCGTGCTGGTCCTGGAGCGGCTGTCGGACGCACGGCGCAACGGGCACAAGGTGCTGGCGGTCGTACGCGGCAGCGCCGTCAACCAGGACGGCGCGTCGAACGGCCTGACGGCGCCCAACGGCCCCGCGCAGCAGCGCGTGATCCGTCAGGCGCTCGCCAACGCCGGACTGTCTGCGGCCGACGTCGACGCCGTGGAGGCGCACGGCACCGGAACACCGCTCGGCGACCCGATCGAGGCGCAGGCGCTGCTGGCCACCTACGGCCAGGACCGCGACCAGGAACTGCCGCTGCTGCTGGGCTCCGTGAAATCCAACATCGGCCACACCCAGGCCGCGGCGGGCGCCGCGGGTCTGGTCAAGATGGTGATGGCGCTGCGGCACGGGACGCTCCCGAGGACGCTGCACCTGACCGAGCCCTCGACGCACGTCGACTGGTCGGCGGGCGCCGTGGAGCTGTTGGCCGACAACACCGCGTGGCCGCAGACCGGACGCGCCCGCCGGGCCGGCGTCTCGTCCTTCGGCATCAGCGGAACGAACGCGCACGTCGTCCTGGAACAGGCGGACCCAGAGCCGGACACCGACGCACCGGCGGCCCCCGAAGCCGCCCCTGACGCCGTGCCGTGGCTCGTATCGGCCAAGAGCGAGGCGGCGCTGGACGGACAGATCGGCCGGCTGCGGGACTTCGCGCGGGAGCACTCCCAGCGGTCCGCGGTCGACGTCGGCCACTCGCTGGCGGCCGCCCGCTCCCTCTTCGAGCACCGAGCGGTGCTGCTGGCGACCGGAGAGGGCATCCCGGAGATCGCCCGCGGCCTGGCCACCGAGCAGACGACGGCGGTGCTGTTCTCGGGCCAGGGTTCGCAGCGGCTGGGGATGGGCCGGGAGCTGTACGGCCGCTTCCCGGTGTTCGCCGAGGCGCTGGACTCCGTACTCGACCTGCTGGAAGGCGAGACGGGCCGCCCGCTGGGGGCGGTGATGTGGGGTGACGACGCCGATCTGCTCAACGAGACGGGCTTCACCCAGCCCGCGCTGTTCGCGGTCGAGGTGGCGCTGTTCCGGCTGGTCGAGTCGTGGGGTGTGACCCCGGACTTCGTGGCCGGGCACTCCATCGGTGAGATCGCCGCCGCGCACGTGGCCGGAGTGTTCCCGCTGGAGGACGCCTGCACGCTGGTGGCCGCGCGGGCGCGCCTGATGCAGGCACTGCCGGCCGGCGGCGCGATGGTCTCGGTCCGGGCGACGGAGGACGAGGTTTTGCCGCTGCTGGCCGGCGGGGTGTCCATCGCCGCGGTCAACGGCCCCTCGTCGGTGGTGATCTCCGGCCACGAGGACGAGGTCATGGAGGTCGCGGCGCGACTGGAGGGGGACGGCCGCAAGGCCACCTGGCTGCGGGTCTCGCACGCCTTCCACTCGCCGCTGACGGACCCGATGCTGGAGGAGTTCCGCACGGTCGCGGAGAGCCTGTCGTACACCGAGCCCACCATCCCCGTGGTGTCGAACCTGACCGGGGACGTGGCAGCCGCCGGCGAACTGTGCTCGGCCGCGTACTGGGTACGTCATGTCCGCGAGGCCGTGCGCTTCGCCGACGGCGTCCGCGCACTCGCCGACCGGGGCGTGACCACGTTCCTGGAACTGGGCCCCGACGGCGTGCTCTCCGCGATGACCCGCGAGTCCGTGCCCGCCACCGCCGTGGTGATCCCGGCGCTGCGCAAGGACCGCGGCGAGGAAACCGCACTGGTCACCGCGCTGGCGCAGCTCCACGTCGCGGGCGGCGCCATCGACTGGGCCGGGCTCTTCACAGGCACCGGTGCCCGGCGGACCGACCTGCCGACCTACGCCTTCCAGCGCGAGCGGTTCTGGCCCGAACTCGTCGCGGCGGCCCCCGCCGACGGCACGGACCCGGTCGACGCGGAGTTCTGGGCGGCGGTGGAGCGGGAGGACCTGGAGTCCCTCGCGGCCGGGCTCGACGTGGACGGAGCCTCACTCGGCGCCGTACTGCCCGCCCTGTCGTCGTGGCGCACGCGCCGCAAGGCCCGCTCCGCCGTGGACGCGTGGCGCTACCGGCAGAGCTGGAAGCCGCTGACGGTCGGCGGCGCCGGACCCCTGCCGGGGACCTGGCTGGTCCTGGCCCCCGAGACCGCGATCGCCGACGCGTGGGTGACCTCGCTCATCAGCGCGCTCGGCCCGGCCGCCGTACGCGTGGACGCCGCCGCGACCGGTCTCGTCGAGCGGCTCACCGAGGCCGCCGCGGACGCCCCGGACAGGATCACCGGAGTGGTGTCGCTGCTCGCCCTCGACGAGTCGGCCGGCCCCTCCGGCGTACCGGCGGGCCTGATCGCCACCGCCGCCCTCACCCGGGCACTCGGTGACGCGGGCATCACGGCCCCCCTGTGGGCCGTCACCCGCGGCGCCGTCTCCACCGTCCGCTCCGAGCCGCTCACCGGCCCGGCGCAGGCCGCGGTCTGGGGCCTCGGCCGCGTCGCGGCCCTCGAACAGCCCCAGCGCTGGGGCGGACTGGTCGACCTGCCCGAAGAACTCGACGAGCGGACGGTACGCCGCTTCCTCGCCGTACTGACCGGCCAGGACGGCGAGGACCAGGTCGCGGTCCGCGCCTCGGGCGTGTTCGGCCGCAGGATGGTCGCCGCGCCCACCCCGCGGGGTGGGGGTGCGGACCACGCCGAAGAGCGGTGGCGGCCCTCCGGCACGGTGCTCGTCACCGGTGGCACGGGCGCACTCGGCGCCCATGTCGCGCGGCGGCTGGCGAGCGAGGGCGTACCGCATCTCGTGCTGCTGAGCCGTCGCGGCCCGGACGCGCCCGGCGCCGGGGAACTGCGCGACGAACTGACCGCCCTCGGCGCCCGGGTCACCCTCACCGCCGGTGACGCGGCCGACCGCGGCGACCTGACCGGGGTGCTGGCGGCCGTCCCCGATGACCACCCGCTGACCGGTGTGGTGCACACGGCGGGCGTACTGGACGACGGGGTGCTGGCCGGCCTGACGGACGAGCGGTTCGACACGGTGTTCCGCTCCAAGGTCGCCTCCGCCCTGCTGCTCGACGAACTGACCCGTGATCTCGACCTGTCGGTGTTCGCCCTGTTCTCCTCCGTGGCGGGCTCCGTCGGCAACCCCGGCCAGGCCAACTACGCGGCGGCCAACGCCGTTCTCGACGCCCTGGCCGAGCGGCGTCGCACCCTCGGCCTGCCCGCGACCTCGATCGCCTGGGGCGCCTGGGGCGGCGGCGGCATGGCGGGCCAGGCGGCCCGCCCCGGCCACGCCACCCCCGCGGAGGGCCCCGGCGCGCTCGACCCCGAGCTGGCCGTCTCGGCTCTGCTGCGCGTCGTCGTGGAACCCGAGCCGACCGTCGTCATCGCCGACCTGCAACAACCGCAGCTGCTGAACGCCCTGCTCAGCCTGCGCCCCAGCCCGCTGCTCGCCGACCTGCCCGAGGCGCGCAAGGCGCTGACGGCAGTGCACGAGGCGCGCCGCGAGGGCGCGACGGCCGCTTCCGGGCTGCGCGAGCAGCTGCGCGAGGCCACCGGAGCCAAGCGGGCCGCCGTACTGCTCGACCTCGTCCGCACCCAGGCCGCCGCGGCACTCGGCCACACCGGAGCCGAAGCGATCAAGGGTGACAAGGCCTTCCGCGACCTCGGCTTCGACTCGCTGACCGCCGTCGAACTGAGCAACCGGCTCGCCCGGACGACCGGCCTGGCGCTCCCCGCCGGCCTGGTGTTCGACTACCCGACGGCGCACGCGCTGACCGCCCACCTCGTCGCCGAACTGCTCGGCGACGACAGCGACCCGGCGTCCGCCACGACCGACACCGCCCCCACCGCCGTCACCGACGACCCGGTCGTGGTCGTCGGCATGGCCTGCCGCTTCCCCGGCGGGGTGCAGTCACCCGAGGACCTGTGGCAGCTGCTCACCGAGGGCCGCGACGGGATCGCCGAGTTCCCCACGGACCGCGGCTGGAACCTCGACGTCCTCGCGGGCGCCGGCCAAGGCCGCAGCGCCACACGTGAGGGCGGATTCCTCTACGGGGCCGCCGACTTCGACCCCGGCTTCTTCGACATCTCCCCGCGTGAGGCCCTCGCCATGGACCCCCAGCAACGGCTGCTGCTGGAGACCGCCTGGGAGGCGTTCGAGCGGACCGGGACCGATCCCGCAGCGCTGCGCGGCAGCCGGACGGGAGTGTTCGTCGGCACCAACGGCCAGGACTACGCCAACCTGATCCTCCGGGCGAACGAGGACGTGGAGGGCCACGCCGGGACCGGTCTGGCCGCCAGCGTCATCTCCGGCAGGCTCTCCTACGCCTTCGGATTCGAGGGCCCCGCCGTCACCGTGGACACCGCCTGCTCCTCCTCGCTGGTCGCGCTGCACTGGGCCGCCCAGGCGCTGCGCGCCGACGAGTGCTCCATGGCGCTGGTCGGCGGCGTCACCGTGATGTCGACCGCGACGAGCTTCGCCGGGTTCACCCGGCAGGGCGGACTCGCCCCGGACGGGCGCTGCAAGGCGTTCTCCGACTCGGCCGACGGCACCGGATGGTCGGAGGGCGTCGGTGTGATCGTCGTCGAGCGGATGTCCGACGCCCGGCGCAACGGCCACGAGATCCTGGCCGTCCTGCGGGGCTCCGCCGTCAACCAGGACGGCGCGTCGAACGGACTCACCGCCCCCAACGGCCCCTCCCAGCAGCGGGTGATCCGCCAAGCCCTGGCCGCAGGCGGCCTCACCCCGGCCGACGTGGACGCCGTCGAGGCCCACGGCACCGGCACCACGCTGGGCGACCCCATCGAGGCAGGAGCCCTCCTCGCCACCTACGGGCGCGGCCGGGACGCCGAGCGGCCCCTGCTGCTCGGGTCCGTGAAGTCCAACCTCGGACACACGCAGGCCGCCGCCGGTGTCGCCGGCGTACTGAAGACAGTGCTGGCGCTGCGGCACGGCACACTGCCCCGGACGCTGCACGTCAGTGAGCCCTCGACCCGGGTCGACTGGGCCTCGGGCGCCGTCGAGCTGCTGACCGAGCCGCGCGAGTGGCCGCAGACCGGTCGCGCGCGCCGGGCCGGTGTGTCGTCCTTCGGCATCAGCGGCACCAACGCGCACGTCATCCTGGAGCAGGCCCCGCCCGCCGAACCGGCGGTGGCCCCGCCCGCCGAACCGGCGGTGGCCCCGCCCGCCGAACCGGCGGTGGCCCCGCCCGCCGAACCGGCGGTGGCCCCGCCCGCCGAACCGGCGGTGGCCCCGCCCGCTCCCGAGGCCGAGCCCACGGTCGTCCCCTGGCTCGTGGCGGCCAAGAGCGAAGAGGCGCTCGACGCACAGCTGGAGCGGCTGCGGTCCTTCGTGGCGGCCCGCCCCGAACTGTCCCCGGCCGACATCGGACTGTCGCTGCTCGAGGGCCGGTCGGCCTTCGAGCACCGGGCCGTGCTGCTGGCCCCGGCCACCGGCGCGGACGCGTCCGCGCCGGTCGTGGCCAGGGGAGTGGCCGTGGAACGCCCGACGGCCGTCCTCTTCTCCGGCCAGGGCAGCCAGCGGCTGGGCATGGGCCGCGAACTGTACGCACGCTTCCCGGTGTTCGCCGACGCCCTCGACTCCGCCCTGGCCCACCTGGACGCGGAGTCGGCCCGCCCGCTGCGCGAGGTGATCTGGGGCGACGACGCCAAACTGCTCAACCGCACCGCGTACACCCAGCCCGCCCTGTTCGCGGTCGAGGTGGCGCTGTTCCGGCTGGTCGAGTCGTGGGGTGTGACCCCGGACTTCGTGGCCGGACACTCCATCGGTGAGATCGCCGCCGCGCACGTGGCCGGGATGTTCTCGCTGGAGGACGCGGCCCGCCTGGTCGCCGCCCGCGCCCGGCTGATGGACGCGCTGCCCGAGGGCGGCGCCATGGTCGCCGTCGAGGCGACCGAGGACGAGGTCGCGCCGCTGCTCTGCGACCGGGTCGCGATCGCCGCCGTCAATGGCCCCACGGCCGTGGTGATCTCCGGCGACGAGGACCGGGTGCTGAAGGCCGCCGAGCGACTGACGGCCCAGGGACGCAGGACGAGCCGACTCCCGGTGAGCCACGCGTTCCACTCGCCCCTGATGGACCCGATGCTGGCGGAGTTCCGGGCGGTCGCCGAGACGCTCACCTACCACCCGCCGCGCATCGCGCTCGTGTCGAACCTGACCGGCGCGCCGGTCACGGACGGCCGACTGGGCACCGCCGACTACTGGGTACGGCACGTCCGCGAGGCGGTCCGCTTCGCGGACGGCGTCCGTGCCCTCACCGGCGAGGGCGTCGGCACCTTCCTGGAGCTGGGCCCCGACGGAGTGCTGTCCGCTCTGGTCCGCGCCTGCGCTCCCGACGAGAGCGTGGCGGTGCCCGTCCTGCGCAAGGACAGGCCCGAGGAGGCGACCGCCCTCACCGCACTGGCCCAGCTCCACACCCACGGCGTCGCCGCCGACTGGGCCGGGGTCTTCTCCGGCACCGGCGCACGGCGGACCGAACTGCCGACCTACGCGTTCCAGCGCGAGCGCTACTGGCCCAGGGCGTCGGTGGCCGCGCGGGGTGACGCCTCCGGCCTCGGCCTGGTGTCCGCCGGACACCCGCTGCTGGGCGCCGCGACGACGGTGGCCGGCTCCGACGACGTGGTCCTCACCGGCCGGCTGTCGCTCCCGGCGCTGCCCTGGCTGGCGGCCCACCGGATCGCGGAAGGCCACGTGCCGCTGCCCGCGGCGGCCCTCGCCGAACTGGCCGTACGCGCCGGTGACGAGGCCGGCTGCGCGCTGGTCGAGGAACTGACCGTGCACAGCGGGCTGTTCGTACCGGACGAGGGTGCGGTGCACCTCCAGGTGCGGGTGGGCGCCGCCGACGAGACGGGCCGCCGTCCCCTGGACGTGCACGCCCGCCCCGAGTCCGCCGAGGCCCTGCCCTGGACCCGCCACGCCACCGGAGTGCTGAGCGCCGGTGACCCGGCGGGGACGCCCGGCACGCCGTTCGACACCACCGTCTGGCCGCCCGCGGGCGCCGAAGCCGTCCCGTTCAGCCACGACGACGCCGACGAGCGGACCGGGACCGGGGCCGCCTGGCGGCTGGACGGCGCGGTGTACGCGGAGGTCTCGCTCACCGAGCAGGCAAGCGGCGACGGGACGTTCACGATGCACCCGACGCTGCTGGACACCGCTGTCCGCGCGGCCGCACTGCTGGACGCCGACGCACGGGCCGGGGGAGTCGAAGCCGTCGCCTGGCACGGACTGACCCTGCACGCGGGCGCCGCCACGGCGCTGCGGGTCCGGCTGACCGCCACCGGCGAGGACACCGTGTCACTGACGGCCGTCGACGTGCAGGGCGCACCGGTGCTCTCCGCACGCCTGACCGTCCGCCCGGTCGCCGCCGCACCGACGGCCGCACCGGTCACGGAGCCCGCCCCGCTGCTCGGCGTCGTGTGGGAGGCACCGGCCGCACGGCCGGCGCCCGCCTCCCCGGCCGCCCTGCGCTGGGCGGTCGTCGGCGCGGACCCGGCGGGCCTGACGGCCGCGCTGGACCCGGTGGACGGGGCGTCCGCCGCACGCGCCGGATCACTGGCCGCGCTGCTGGAGGCCGAAGGGCCGTTCCCCGAGGTCGTACTGGCCCCCCTCACCGGGGACCAGAGCGACGCCGGGAGCGTCCCGGACGCGCTGCGGACCACGACCGTCGCCGCCCTCGACCTGCTGCGCGCCTGGTCCGCCGACCCCCGGACCGACGCGGCGCGGCTGGTGTTCGTCACCCGGGGCGCGGTCGCCGTCGGCACCGAGCACCTGCGGGACCTGACCGCCGCCCCCGTGTGGGGACTCGTGCGCTCCGCCCAGCTGGAGGAGCCCGACAGCTTTTTCCTGCTCGACCTCGACGACCCCGACGCGCTCACCGCGGCCCTCACCGCCCTGCCGGGCCTGCTGGACGCCGGCGAGTCCCAGGCCGCGGTGCGCGACGGCGTCGTACGGGTGGCCCGCCTGTCCCGGCTGCCCGGCGGCGGCGCCGCCCCGGCCTCGGACGGGATCGGCTCCTGGGACCGCGACGGCACCGTACTGATCACCGGCGGCACCGGCGGCCTCGGCAGCGCGCTCGCCAGGCACCTGGTGACCGCGCACGGCATCAAGCACCTGCTGCTGGCCGGCCGGCGCGGCCCCGACGCACCCGGCGCGCGGGAACTGAGGGCCGAACTGACCGGCCTGGGCGCCGAGGTGACCGTCGCGGCCTGCGACGTCGGCGACCGTACGGAGCTCTACGCACTGCTGTCCGGCCTGCCGGCCGAACACCCGCTCACCGCGGTGGTGCACACCGCCGGCGTGCTGGGCGACGCCACGATCGGCTCGCTCACCCCCGACCTGGTGGACCGGATCCTGCGCCCCAAGGCGGACGCGGCCTGGTGGCTGCACGAGGCGACACTGAGCCTCGGCCACGAGCCGGCCGCGTTCGTCCTGTACTCCTCGGTCGCCGGGGTCACCGGGGGACCGGGCCAGGGCAACTACGCCGCCGCCAACGCGTTCCTGGACGCGCTGGCCGCGCACCGCGCCGCGCTCGGCCTGCCCGCCGCCTCACTGGCCTGGGGCCCCTGGGCGCAGGACAGCGGCATGACCAGCACGCTGAGCGAAACCGACCTGCGGCGGATGTCCCGTTCGGAGCACGCCGCGCTCTCGGCCGAGCAGGGCCTCGCCCTGTTCGACGCGGCCATGGCACGCGACGAGGCACTGGTCGTCCCGGTGCGGATGGCCGCCGGAGCGGCGCGGCCGGCCCAGGTCCCCGCGATCCTGCGCGGACTGATGACCACGGGCCGCCGCACGTCCGCGCCCCACGTCCGCGCCACCTCCCTGGCCGATCGTCTGAACGCACTGGACGAGCAGGACCGGGAGACGGCGCTGGTCGAGCTGGTACGGGCCGACACCGCCGCCGTGCTGGGACACCCCTCCCCGGACGCCGTCCCTGCCGACCGGGACTTCAGCCGGCTGGGCTTCGACTCGCTGATGGCGGTGGAGCTGCGCACCAGGCTGGCCGCGTCCACCGGCGTACGGCTCCCCTCCACCCTCGTGTTCGACCACCCCACGCCGCTCGCCGTCGCCCGGCACCTCGCCTCGGCCCTGTTCGGCGCGGACACCCCCGGCGAGGACGCCTCGCCGCTGACCGCGCTCGGCCGGCTGGAGGCGGCGCTCACCGAGGGCGAGATCGACGAGGTCACCAGGACCGGAGTCGCCGGGAGGCTGCGCCGCCTGCTCGCGAGGTGGGACGAGTCCGCCCCCGAGACCGGCGGGGCCGTCGTCACCGAACGGATCGAGGCCGCCAGCGCCGACGAGATCCTCGCCTTCATCGACAACGAACTCGGCCGGTCAACGGACTCCTGACAGGGGCCCACTCCCCGCGCATGCCAACATCTGAGGAAGGTTCACGGACGATGCCGGACGAAAAGAAACTCGTCGAATACCTGAAGTGGGTCACGACGGATCTGCACCAGACCCGCCAGCGGCTCCAGGAAGCCGAATCCGGCCGTCACGAACCGGTGGCGATCGTCGGAATGGGGTGCAGGTTCCCCGGCGGGGTCCGGTCTCCCGAGGACTTCTGGGAGCTGCTCTCCTCCGGCCGGAGCGCGACCTCCGGGTTCCCGGACGACCGGGGCTGGGACCTGGACGCCCTCGCCGGCGACGGCGAGGGGCGCAGCGCCACCCAGGAGGGCGGCTTCCTGCATGAGGCGTCGCGCTTCGACCCCGACTTCTTCGGGATATCCCCGCGCGAGGCCCTCGCCATGGACCCGCAGCAGCGGCTGCTCCTGGAGGTGTCCTGGGAGGCCATCGAGCGTTCGGGCATCGACCCGGGCACGCTGCGCGGCAGCAGGACCGGCGTCTTCGTCGGAACCAACTCCCAGGACTACGCCCACCTGGTGCTCGCCTCGCGCGACGACATGGGCGGCTACGCGGGCAACGGACTGGCGGCCAGCGTCATGTCGGGCCGGCTGTCCTTCGTCCTGGGCCTGGAGGGCCCGGCGGTCACCCTCGACACGGCCTGCTCGTCCTCGCTGGTGACCCTGCACCTCGCCGCGCAGGCCGTCCGCAACGGCGAATGCTCGCTGGCGCTGGCCGGCGGCGTCACCGTGATGGCGACCTCCTCCAGCTTCGTCGGATTCAGTGTCCAGGGCGGGCTTGCCGCCGACGGACGCTGCAAGGCGTTCTCCGACTCGGCGGACGGCACCGCCTGGTCCGAGGGCGCAGGCATGCTGCTCGTCGAGCGGCTGTCCGACGCCCGGCGCAACGGACACCCGGTCCTGGCGGTGCTGCGCGGCAGCGCGGTCAACCAGGACGGCGCGTCCAACGGCCTGAGCGCACCCAACGGGCCCTCCCAGCAACGCGTCATCCGCCAGGCCCTGGCCGGCGCGGGCCTCTCCCCGGCCGATGTCGACGCCGTCGAGGCGCACGGCACGGGCACCACCCTGGGCGACCCCATCGAGGCGGGCGCCCTGCTGGCCACCTACGGCCAGGACCGCGAGGAGCAGCGCCCGTTGTGGCTCGGCACGGTCAAGTCCAACATCGGCCACACCCAGGCGGCCGCGGGCGTCGCGGGCGTAATGAAAATGGTGCTCGCGCTGCGCGAAGGGGTGCTGCCCCAGACCCTGCACGTGGACGCGCCGTCCTCGCACGTCGACTGGTCGGCCGGTGACGTACGGCTGCTGACCGAGCCGGTCCCGTGGCCGCAGGGCGAGCGGGTGCGCCGCGCGGGAGTGTCGTCGTTCGGCATCAGCGGCACCAACGCGCATGTGCTGCTGGAGCAGGCCCCGCCCGCCGAGGACGCCGACGAGCCCGCCCCGGCGCCGGAGCTCACGCCCAGGACCGTGCCCTGGCCCGTGTCGGGCCGCGGCGAGGCCGCGCTCGACGCCCAGCTGGAGCAGGTCCGCGCGCTGGCCGGGGTACCGGGCCACGACCCGCTCGGCATCGGCTTCTCCCTCGCCACCACCCGCTCCGCGTTCGAGCACCGTGCCGTGCTCCTGGCCTTCACGGACGAGGACGGCGCACTGGTCGAGGCGGCCCGCGGAGTGTCCGGCAAGGGCGCCGTGGCCGTGCTGTTCTCCGGCCAGGGCTCCCAGCGCATCGGCATGGGCCGCGAACTGCACGCGCGCTTCCCCGTCTTCGCCGAGGCCCTGGACGACGTACTGGAGCGTCTGGACAAGGAGCTGGACCGTCCGCTGCGCGAGGTCATGTGGGGTACGGACCCGGACGCGCTGAACGACACCGGATTCGCCCAGCCCGCCCTGTTCGCCGTCGAGGTCGCGCTGTACAGGCTGGTCCGCTCCTGGGGCGTCAGGCCGGACTTCCTGGCCGGGCACTCCGTCGGCGAGATCACGGCCGCGCACGTGGCCGGGGTGTTCTCGCTGGAGGACGCCTGCCGGCTGGTCGCCGCGCGGGCCCGCCTGATGCGCGAGCTGCCCGTCGGCGGCGCGATGGCCGCCGTACGTGCCACCGAGGACGAGGTCCTGCCGCTGCTGACCGACGGGGTGTCCGTCGCCGCGGTCAACGGCCCGGACGCCGTCGTCGTCTCCGGCGACGAGGCCGCGGTGCTCGCCCTCGCGGACCGGCTGGCGTCGCAGGGGCGCAGGACCACCCGGCTCGCGGTCAGCCACGCCTTCCACTCGCCGCTCATGGAGCCCGTGCTCGACGCGTTCCGCGCCGTGGCCGAGACCCTGACGTACGGTGAGCCGTCCGTCCCCGTGGTGTCCAACCTCACCGGGGAAGTGGCCGCTGCCGGTGCGCTGACCGACGCCGGCTACTGGGTGCGCCACGTCCGCGAGGCCGTACGGTTCGGCGACGGGGTGCGGACCCTGGCCGACCGCGGCGTGCGCACGTTCCTCGAGCTGGGCCCGGACGCGGTGCTCTCCGCCCTCGTACCGGAGTCCGTCCAGGACCCGGCCGTGGCGGCGCTGCCCGTCCTGCGCAAGGACGCCTCCGAGGAGACCTCGGCCGTTACCGCCCTCGCCGGACTGTTCACGCGCGGAGTCGCCGTCGACTGGGCCGCGCTGTTCGCCGGTACGGGCGCGCGCCCCGTCGAGCTTCCGACGTACGCGTTCCAGCGCCGCCGGTACTGGCCCACCGTCCGCGCCGCCACCGGTGACGCCTCGGGCCTCGGTCTGATCGCCGCCGGGCACCCGTTGCTCGGCGCCGCGGTCACGATCGCCGACTCCGACGAGATCCTGCTCACCGGCAGACTGTCCGCGCAGTCCCACCCGTGGCTCGCCGACCACCGGGTCGACGGCCGGATCGTCCTGCCGGGCACGGCCCTCGCGGAACTCGCCGTACGCGCCGGAGACCAGGCAGGCCAGGACCGCGTCGAGGAACTGACCCTGCTCGCCCCCCTCGCGCCGCCCGAGCGCGAAGGCCTCACCGTGCAGGTGCGGGTGGGATCGCCGGACGAGGCGGGCCGCCGCACGCTGACCGTGCACTCGCGTCCCGCCGAAGGGGACACCGAGCCCTGGACGGCCCACGCCCGAGGCGTGCTGGCGACCGGCGAACCGGCCGGTGAGCCCGGCGGACTCGACACCGCCGACTGGCCCCCGAGCGGCGCCGAACCGGTCGACGTCGACACCCTCTACGAGCGCCTGTCCGGCGCCGGACTGGACTACGGGCCCGCTTTCCGTGGGCTGTCGGGTGTCTGGCGGCGCGAGGGCGAGATCTTCGCCGAGGTGACGCTGCCCACGTCCGCCGAGGACGCCGACGCTTACGGGATTCACCCCGCACTGCTGGACGCCGCGGTCCGCGCGGCGTGCTGCCTGGACGCCGACGGCCTCGCGGCCCCGGTCGTCCCCGTGTCCTGGAACGGACTGACCCTGCACGCCACGGCGGCCTCCGCCCTGCGCGTGCGGATCACCGCGACCGGCCCCGGCGAGGTGGCACTGACCGCGGCCGACGCGACGGGCGCCCCGGTGCTCTCCGTCGACACGCTGACCCTGGACGCGCCCGGCGGACAGCGCCCGGCGGCCACGCCCGCGGCGGGCGGCATCGAGAAGGGCGCGTTCCTCGCGCTCGACTGGGTGCCCGTCGCCACACCGGAGGCCGCCACCGGCACCCGCTGGGCGGTCGTCGGCGACGACGAACTCGACCTGGGCTACGCGATGCACCGCGCCGACGAGACCGTCAGCGCCTACGCCGAGTCCCTGACCGGCGCGGTCGGCGACAGCGGTGTCGCCCCGGACGTCTTCCTGGTGCCCGTGGTGGGCGACCCGCAGGTCCCCGGACCCGAGTCGGTACGCGCCCTCACCTCCCGCGTCCTGGGCCTGCTCCAGGAGTGGCTGGACGAGCCGCGACTGGCCGGCGCGCGGCTGGTGTTCGTCACCCGCGGCGCCGTCGCCCTCGACGGCGAGGAGATCCGGGACGTGGCCGCCGCCGCGGTCTGGGGCCTCGTACGGTCGGCGCAGACGGAGAACCCCGGCAGCTTCCTGCTGGTCGACATGGACGACGCCTTCCTGTCGGTGGGCGTCCTGCCCGGACTGCTCACCCTCGACGAGCAGCAGCTGGTGGTGCGCGACCACTCGATCAGGGCCGGCCGCCTCATCCGGCTGCCCGACACCGAGGGGACCCACGAGACCCGGGGCGCGGCACGCGCCTGGGACCCCGAGGGCACCGTACTGATCACCGGCGGAACCGGCGGCCTCGGCGGCGAACTGGCCCGTCACCTGGCCGCCGGGCACGGCGTACGCCGCCTCCTGCTGGCCAGCAGGAGCGGACCGCAGGCTCCCGGCGCGAGCGAGCTGGTCGCCTCCCTGGCCGAGCTGGGCGCCGAGGCCACCGTGGTCTCCTGCGACCTGGCGGACCGGGCCGCGGTGACCGCGCTGCTGGCCGGGGTGGACGCGGCGCATCCGCTGACCGCCGTCGTCCACACCGCCGGTGTGCTCGGTGACGCGATGACCGGCTCGCTCACCCCGGAGCTGATGGAGCGCGTCCTGCGGCCGAAGGTGGACGCGGCCTGGCATCTCCACGAGGCCACCCATGAGCTGGATCTCGCCGGGTTCGTTCTGTACTCCTCGGTCTCCGGCGTGCTGGGCGGCCCCGGACAGGGCAACTACGCAGCGGCCAACGCCTACCTGGACGCGCTCGCCCAGCACCGCAGGGACCAGGGCCTGCCCGCGGTCTCCCTGGCCTGGGGCCCCTGGGGCCGGGGCAGCGGCATGACCAGTCATGTCAGCGCCACCGACCTCGAGCGCATGGCCCGGGGCGGCATGCCGCCGCTGGCCATCGACCAGGGCCTCGCGCTCTTCGACGCCGCGCTCGTCCGCGACCGCGCCACGGTGGTGCCCACCCGGATCAACGTCACCGGACTGCGCGAGCAGCAGGCCCTGCCGGCGCTGTGGCGGGAGCTGGTCCCGCGCGCCCGCCGCTCCGCCGCCGCGGCCGGCCGCTCACCGGTCACCCTGCGCGAACGGCTGCGCCACCTCAAGCCCGCCGAGCAGGAGAGCCTGCTCGTCGAACTGGTCGTGGGGTACTCCGCCGCGCTGCTCGGGCACCCCGACCCCAGTGGTGTGGACCCCGAACGCGGTTTCCTGGAGCTGGGGTTCGACTCACTGGTCTCCGTCGGACTGCGCAACCAGCTCGGCGAGGCGCTGGGCCTGCGGCTGCCGAGCTCGGTGGTGTTCGACCACGCGACCCCGGTGAAGCTCGCCCGGATGCTCCACGGCGAACTGGCCGGTCAGCTCGTCCCCGGCTCACCCGGCGGCTCCACGCCCGCCGCCGCGAGCCGGCCGCAGAACACGGACGAGACGCTGGAGGGGCTGTTCTACGCGGCGGTCAAGGCCGGGAAGATGGTGGAGGGCATGCGCATGCTCAAGGCCGTCGCCAACACCCGGCCGACCTTCGAGACCCCCGCCGACCTGGAGGAGCTCTCCCTCCCGGTCGTCCTCGCGGACGGCCCGGCCAACCCCCGGCTGGTCTTCGTCAGCGCCCCCGGCGCCACCGGTGGCGTGCACCAGTACGCGCGCATCGCGGCGCACTTCCGCGGCAAGCGGCACGTCTCGGCGCTGCCGCTCATGGGCTTCGCCCCCGGCGAGCTGCTGCCGGCCACCAGCGAGGCCGCGGCCCGCATCGTGGCGGAGAGCGCCCTGCACGCCAGCGACGGTGAGCCCTTCGTCCTGGTGGGGCACTCGACGGGCGGCTCGCTCGCCTATCTGGCCGCCGGCGTGCTGGAGGCGACCTGGGGCATCAAGCCCGAGGCGGTCGTCCTGCTGGACACCGCGAGCATCCGCTACCAGCCGGGCGAGGGGAAGGACCTCGACCGGACCACCCGGTACTACCTGGCCGACATCGACTCGCCGTCGGTGACGCTGAACAGCGCCAGGCTCTCCGCGATGGCGCACTGGTTCATGGCGATGACCGACATCGAGACGGTGCCCACCACCGCGCCGACGATGCTCGTGCGGTGCACGCAGTCGCTGGACGGCTTCCTGTTCGACACCGCGGGCGTGCCCGCGGACGACATCCGTGAGATCGACGCCGACCACCTGTCCCTCGCCAAGGAGCACTCCGCGCTGACGGCGCGGACCATCGAGGAGTGGCTCGGCGGCCTGCCCGCCACCGAGGCGTGACCAGTCCGGGGGCGGGCGGCGGGACACCCCGCCGCCCGCTCCCGGCGCACCCGCCCGCGCGGCCGGGACCGACGAGCACACCCGCACCACCGTCCAGAGGAGAACCCCCCCCATGACCACGTCCCAGGAGCTGCCGTCCCTCAAGGGAGTGCCGCCCACCGTCCTGCGGCTGAGCCCGCTGCTGCGCGAGCTCCAGACCAGCGGCTCCGTCTGCCGGGTGCGCACCCCCGCCGGTGACGAGGGATGGCTGGTGACACGCCACGCCGAGCTCAAGGAGCTGCTCCGCGACGAGCGGCTGGCCCGCGCGCACCCCGACCCGGCGAACGCCCCGCGCTACGTCCACAACCCGTTCCTGGACATGCTCGTCAGCGACGACGCCGAAGTGGCGCACAAGCTGCACAGCGAGACCCGCGCCATGCTCACCCCGAACTTCTCCGCCCGGCGCGTGCTCAACATGATGCCGAGGGTCGAGGCCATCGCCGAAGCCCTGCTGGAGAACTTCATCGCGCAGGGCCCTCCGGCGGACCTGCACGGCGGCTTCTCGATGCCGTTCTCGCTGGCCGTCCTCGGCGAGCTCATCGGTGTGCCCGCCGAGGACCGCGAGCTGCTCGTCACCCTGCTCTCGCAGATGGGCGGACTGGACGACCCGGACACCGTCCAGGACGGGCAGCAGGACCTCTTCGGCTATCTGGTGGAACTCGCGGGCCGCAAGCGGGCCGACCCCGGCGACGACGTGATCTCACGGCTGTGCGTGAAGGAGCCCTCGGACGCGCGCATCGGGCCCATCGCGGCCGGGGTGCTGTTCGCCGGACTGGAGGCCGTCGCCAGCCACATCGACCTCGGCGTGGTGCTGTTCGGGCTCCACCCCGAGCAGCTCGCCGCGGCCATGGCGGACCCGAAGGCGATGGCGGGCGCCGTGGAGGAGATCCTGCGGTCGGCGAAGGCCGGCGGCTCGGTCCTGCCGCGCTACGCCACCGAGGACGTCGAGATCGGCGGCGTCACCATCCGCTTCGGGGAGCTGGTGCTGCTCGACTTCACCCTCTCCAACTTCGACACCCAGGTCTTCGACGACCCCGAGGTGTTCGACATCACCCGCTCGCCCAACACCCACCTGACGTTCGGTCACGGGATGTGGCACTGCATCGGCGCCCCGCTCGCGCGCATGCAGCTCCAGACGGCGTACACCCTGCTCTTCACCCGGCTGCCCGGACTGCGCCTCGCGCGTCCCATCGAGGAGCTCCAGGTGCTGGGCGGAAGGCTCTCGGCCGGGCTCACCGAGGTACCGGTCACCTGGTAGCGCCGCCCCCGCCGCGCCGCAACGGGCTGTGCCCCCCACCACTAGAACTCAAGCTGGTGGGGGGCACGGCCCGTTGCGGCGCGGCGGCCGGTCAGCTCTCGCTCACGGTGATCGCCTGGGACGGGCAGATCACCCCCGCCTGCCGCGCCGCCTCCCGGGCCGGCTCGTCCGCCGGCTCCGCCAGGACCAGGACGATGCCCATGTCGTCCTGGTCGAAGACGTCGGGAGCCGACAGGACACACTGTCCGGCCCCCACACAGCGATCGGTGTCCACGCTGATGCGCACTGTCATTCCTCCGTCGGTTGCCTGCGGTCGCGACCGGGCCGCCCGTCGCGGGCGGCCCGGTCGTCTCGTGCTGCGGTGGCGCGTCTACCAGCGGACGGGCAGGGAGTGCAGCCCGTACAGCACCCCGTCGTACTTGATCGGCAGCTCCGTCACCGGAACGGCCAGTTCCAGCGTGGGGATCCGCTCGAACAGCGTCCGGTAGGCGATGTCCATCTCGACCCTGACGAGGTTCTGGCCGAGGCACTGGTGCACGCCGTACCCGAACGCCACGTGCGAGCGGGCGGAGCGGCTGGGGTCGAACTCGTCGGGGCGCTCGAAGACGGTCCCGTCGTGGTTGGCGGCGGCGACCAGCGGGATGATGCCCTCGCCGGCCCGGATCAGCTGCCCGCCGATCTCCACATCCTCCACGGCCACCCGGAAGGCGACCAGGTCGGCCACCGAGTAGTAGCGCAGCAGCTCCTCGACCGCCCGCTCGTCGCCGATCCACTGCGGGTTGGACAGCAGGGTGACGACCCCGAGCCCGATGTTGTTCGCCGTCGTCTCGTGCCCGGCGATCAGCAGCAGCATCGACACGCCGGACAGCTCCTGCTTGCTGAGTGTCCCGTCGGCCAGCAGCTGGCTGATCAGATCGTCGCCCGGCCGCTTCTGCTTGACGGCGATGAGCCGGTTGAGATAGCGCAGCAGTGCCTTCGAGGCCGCCTGCCGCTGTTCGTCGGTGGAGGTGAGCGTGACCAGGACCCGGGTCCTGGTCTCGAAGAAGTCCCGGTCGGCGTTGGGCACGCCGAGCAGACTGGAGATCACCAGGGACGGCACGGACAACGCGAAGTCCGCGATCAGATCGGCGGTGTCACCCGCAGCGAGCATCGCGTCGATGCGCTCGTCCACGATCTGCTGGATGGCCGGCCGCATCTCCCTGACCTTGCGGACCGTGAACTCGGGGATCAGCGTCTTGCGGAACCGCCCGTGCTCCGGCGGGTCCAGGGCCACGAACCAGCCGGGCACCTCGTCCTGGGACGGCACACCGCCGGTCTTGGCCGCACGGGGAAAGCCGGGGTGCGAGGGGTTGGAGCTGATCCGCGGATCGGTGAGCACCGCGCGGACGTCCTCGTGCCGGGTCACCAGCCACACGAGCTCCCCGGAGGGCAGGGTGGTGCTCACCAGCCCTTCCTGCTCACGGAATTCCAGATACTGGGGCGGTGGGAACGACTGGCCGGGCTGCCGCAGCGGGAAGGCGACCGGGCACCTGTCGACAGTTGTCATCTTCTCAATTTCCCTGGGGTCGGACACGGCTCAGGCGGCGTAGAACTTGCGGACCCTCCCGACGATGAACTCCTGGTCGTCCGGGGTCAGTCCGGTGTGGGTCGGCAGGTAGAAGCCGTCCTCGCTGAAGCGGTTCGCGTTGAGCGAGGGCCAGACGGGGTCGAGATATCCGGGCTGGCGGCTCATCGGCTTGAAGAACAGCCGCGTCTCGACGCCCTCGTCCTTGAGGAAGTCCATCAGCTCGTCGCGGCGGCCGGCGCGCAGGTCGTACATCCACAGCACGTCGCGCGGCGGCATCAGGGTGATCCCGTCGATGCCGCTCAGGCCCTCGTCGTAACGGCGCTCTATCTCCCGGCGGGTGGCCAGGATGGAGTCGAGCTGCTCGGTCTGCGCCAGTGCGACGGCCGCCTGCATGCTCGTCATACGGAAGTTGTAGGCCAGCTTCTTGTGCAGGAAGCTGTGGTCCTTGGTGAACGCCATCGCCCGCAGATGGGCCATCTGTTCGGCGAGGTACGGGTCGTCGGTGAGACAGATCCCGCCCTCCCCAGCGGTGATGATCTTGTTGGCGAAGAGCGAGAAACAGGCGATGTCGGCGACCGGCCGCACGCCGTGCGCCTCGGCGGAGTCCTCCACCACGCGCAGGCCGTACTGATGCGCCAGATCCATGATCGGGTCCATGTCGCACCGGCGGCCGTAGATGTGCACCGGCATGATCACTTTGGTGCGGGGGGTGATCTTCTCCTCGATGCGTGAGACATCGATGTTGAGATCGTCCCCGCAGTCCACGAAGACGGGGGTGGCGCCCGTGTAGGACACCGCCCAGGCCGAGGCGATCATCGTGAACTCGGGGACGATCACCTCGTCGCCGGGGCCGACACCGAGCGCGCGCAGCGCCAGGGTCAGCGCCGTCGTCCCGGAGGAGCACGCGACACCGTGCGCGCTCCCGTTGTACTCGGCGAACGCGGTCTCGAACTTCTTGACGTACGGTCCCTGCGAAGAGATCCAGCCGCCGCTGACGGCGTCCGTCACGTATTCGAGTTCACGCCCGCCGAGCCAGGGCTTGGACACGGGCTGTGTGTATGACATCGGATCCTTCGATCAGTCGTTGGCGAGAGCGGGTTCGGACAGGGCGGGAAGGCCGAGCAGGAGATCCGCGGCGGCGGCCCGGCCGCCCGCGGCGCGCAGCAGCTTCGAGAAGTGTTCGGCGCGCTCACGGAACGTGCTGTCCGTGAGCACCCGGGTGAGTTTGTCGACGACGTCGTCGGCGTCGACGGTCTGCGGGTGGTCGAGGGTCAGGCTGACCCCGAAGTCCTGGCCCCGCACCGCCTGGTCGTCGCAGTCGACCCACAGGGGGCGCACCACCAGCGGCTTGCCGAAGTACAGGCCCTCGTGGTATCCGTTGCCGCCCGCGTGGGTGAAGAAGACGGCGACCTTCGGATGGGCCAGGACGTCGAGCTGGGAGGGCACCCAGTTCTCGATCCGCAGGTTGTCCGGCAGTTCCTCGCGCGGCGGCAGCAACTCCTGCTGCTCCTTGGGGAGTTTCCACAGCACGGAGTGGCCGCCCGCCAGCCGCCGTGCCACATCCACCAGCGCGCCGACCTGCTCGCGCGTCAGCCGGGTGATCGTGCCGAAACCCATGTAGACCACGGACTGCTGGGCGTCGAGCCAGTCGGAGAGACCGCCGTCGTCGGGGGCCTGCGGCAGCGGCGGCACCATGGCGCCCACCAGCCGCATCTTCTCCGGCACCGGGAAGGGGTAGTCCAGTTCGGGCACCGAGTAGCACAGCACCATCTCGGCGTGATCGATCCTGGCCATCATCTGGCGCGCCTCGGGCGAGATCCCCAGCTCTCCGCGGATCCGGTTGTCCTCCTCGACCACCTTGCGCATCGAGGGGGTCATGAACATCCCCAGCGTCCGCAGCCTGAACAGCTGGTTCTCCACCCGCTGCGCGAACGTCATGTCCAGCGGCAGCCCGGAGTGCGGCACCGGGAAGCCGCTCGGGGTGTACGACTTGGCGAACGGGACGTGCGACGTCAGGACATTGCTCGGCACGAACGGGACGCCGAGCACAAAGGGAATCCCCTTCGTGATGGCCAGCTCGTACCCGAACTGGCACATGGACTCGATGACCATCAGGGCCGGCTGCACCTCGTCGACAATGGCTTCGAGGCGCTTGTACTTGTCCACCCGCGACGCCGGTGCGAAGGAGTGCTTGATGACCGCGCGGTGCGCCTTGAAACGCGAGCGCTGCGTCACCTCGCGGTAGGTCTCGTCGTCCCAGGTGACGGCCGACATCTGCGGCACCACATCACCGAGCGACGCAAACTCCACGGGCGTTTTCACGGTGGCCGCGTCGATATCCGAGCGTCCTTTTTCGTCGGTCGCGAACCACAGGTCCTCGACACCGCGGCGGGACAATTCCTCCGCGAGTACGAGCAACGGGTTCAGGAGACCGCTTTCGGCATAGCTGACGAACAGGACAGGCCGCCGAATCGAGCCCATGGACAACACCCTCCGGAAGTGACAGCCCCAACGGCAGGCGCCACAGGTACCCACACGGCCGGTCGCCGGGTGGCCGCGCCGCGCGTTGAAGCGGAGCAGTTACTTGGTCTCACACCACGCTCCGGAGAATCCCTAGTCTTCCGTGCCGGGCCCCGGAATTCCTTAGGGAAAAGTACAGCGTTGACGCACCTACGATCTGGAACGAAGAGGTGTCCGGGCCCGACTTCCTAGGGGTGTGCAACGTCATGACGATCGGAGCCGACCAAGACCCGGTAGTGGTCGTCGGGATGGCATGCCGCTATCCGGGGGGAGTGCGCTCCCCCGAGGAGCTGTGGGACCTGGTCCTCGCGGGCCGTGACGCGATATCCGGCTTCCCCGCGGACCGCGGCTGGGACCTGGACGCGCTGGCCGGCGAAGGACCGGACCGCAGCGTGACGCGCGAAGGCGGGTTCCTTCACGGGGCGGCCGACTTCGACGCCGCGTTCTTCGGCATGTCGCCGCGCGAGGCGATCTCCACCGACCCGCAGCAGCGGCTGGTGCTGGAAACCGCGTGGGAGGCCGTCGAACGCGCGGGGATCGACCCCCACGGCCTGAACGGCAGCCGGACCGGCGTGTTCGTCGGCACCAACGGCCAGGACTACGCCGCCGTCACCCAGCGGTCCCCGGAAGACCTCGCGGGCCACGCCATGACCGGCCTGTCACCGGCCGTCGCCTCCGGGCGGCTCGCCTACACCCTCGGCCTCGAAGGTCCCGCGGTCACCGTCGACACCGCTTCCTCCTCCTCGCTGGTCGCCCTGCACTGGGCGGCGCGCTCGCTGCGCGCGGGGGAGTGCTCGATGGCGCTGGCCGGCGGTGTCACGGTGATGTCCACCCCCGTGGGATTCGTCGGCTACTCCCGCCAGGGCGGGCTGGCCCCCGACGGACGCTGCAAGGCGTTCTCCGACGACGCGGACGGCACGGCCTGGGCCGAGGGGGCCGGCATCGTCGTACTGGAACGGCTCTCCGACGCGCGGGCCCGCGGCCACCGGGTGCTCGCCGTCCTGCGCGGCAGCGCCACCAACCAGGACGGCGCCTCCAACGGCCTGACCTCTCCGAGCGGCCGGTCGCAGGAGCGGGTGATCCGCCAGGCACTGGCCGACGCGGGACTCCGCGCCGCCGACGTCGACATGGTCGAGGCCCACGGCACCGGCACCAAGCTCGGCGACCCGATCGAGGCGCAGGCACTGCTGGCGACGTACGGACAGGACCGGCCGCCCGGCCACCCGCTGCGGCTGGGCTCCCTCAAGTCGAACATCGGGCACGCCCAAGCGGCGGCCGGGATCGCGGGATTCATCAAGACGGTGATGGCCCTGCGCCACGGAGTGATGCCCCGGACCCTGCACGTCGGCGAACCCACCTCCCACGTCGACTGGACGGACGGCGCCGTCGAGCTGCTGACCGAACAGACCCCGTGGCACCCCGCAGGACGGCCGCGGCGCGCCGGTGTGTCGTCCTTCGGCATCAGCGGCACCAACGCGCACGTCATCGTCGAGCAGGCCCCGGACGAGACGGAGCAGCCCCCGTCGGCTCCCGAGCCCGCGGTGGTGCCCTGGCTCGTGTCGGCCCGGACCGAGGCGGCGCTGACCGACCAGCTGGCCCGGCTCGACGACTTCGTGGCCGCCACCCCCGGTGCGACCGCCCTCGACATCGGCTATTCCCTGGCGACGGGCCGCGCCGCGCTCCGGCACCGGGCGGTCCTGCTCGCCCACGGACAGGACGTGACCGAGATCGCCCGCGACGGGGCCGGCGACGGCGCCGTGGCGATCCTCTTCCCCGGCCAGGGCAGCCAGCGCCTGGGCATGGGACGCGAACTCCACGCGCGCTTCCCGGCCTTCGCGCGCGCCCTGGACGCGGTGGTGGACGAACTGGACCGGCACCTCGAGCGCCCGCTGCGCGACGTCATGTGGGGCGACGACCCGAAGGAGCTGGACCGTACGGGCTGGACCCAGCCCGCGCTGTTCGCCGTCGAGACGGCGCTGTTCCGGCTGGTGGAGTCCCTGGGCGTCCGCCCCGCCGTGGTGGGCGGCCACTCGGTCGGCGAGATCACCGCGGCCCATGTCGCGGGCGTGCTCTCGCTGGCCGACGCCTGCCGGCTGGTCACCGCCCGCGCCGCACTGATGCAGGCCCTGCCCGCGGGCGGCGCGATGATCGCCGTGCAGGCGGCCGAGGACGAGGTCCTGCCGCTGCTGGCCGGCCGCACCGACCGGGTCTCGGTCGCCGCGGTCAACGGACCCGCGTCCGTGGTGATCGCGGGTGAGGAGAGCGCGGCCATGGAGATCGCCGCGCACTTCGCGGACCAGGGGCGCAAGACCAGCCGGCTGCCGGTGTCCCATGCCTTCCACTCGCCGCTGATGGACCCGATGCTGGCGGACTTCCGCGGCGTCGTGGAGACGCTCACCTTCCACGAGCCGGCCGTCCCGGTCATCTCGAACCTCACCGGCGCACCGGCCGGCGCACTGCTGTGCACCCCCGACTACTGGGTGGGCCATGTGCGCCAGGCCGTGCGCTTCGCCGACGGCGTCACCGCGCTCGGCGAGGAGAACATGGACGTCCTGCTGGAGCTGGGCCCCGGCAGCGCGCTGAGCGCCATGGCCACGGAGAGCCTCGGCGGGACCGCCCGCCCCATGGCCGTCGTCCCCGCGCTGCGCAAGGGCCGGCCCGAGGAGGACGCCCTCGTCGCCACCCTGGGCCGGCTGCACGCCGTCGGGGTCCCCGTCGACTGGACGGCCTTCTTCGCGGACACGGCCGCCCGGCGGGTCGACCTGCCGACCTACGCCTTCCAGCACGAGCGCTACTGGCCGGCCCCGCCCGCGGGCGCCGGGAACCAGGGGACGGGCGCCACCGGGCACCCGCTGCTCGGCGGCACCCTGGAACTCGCCGACGGCGAGGGCCTGGTGTTCACCGGAGAGCTCTGCACCCGCACCCACCCCTGGCTCGCCCAGCACGTCATCGCGGGACGGATCGCCCTGGCGGGAACGGCCCTGCTGGAGCTGGTCATCCGGGCGGGCGACGAGGCCGGCTGCGACCGGGTTGAGGAACTGATCCCCACCGCACCGCTGGTCCTGACCGAGCACGGCTCCGTACGCCTGCAAGTGCGCCTCGGCGCGGCGGACGGCCTCGGACGGCGCGCCGTCACCCTCCACTCCAGGCCACAGGGCGCCGTCGACGAGCCGTGGACCCGGCACGCGACAGGCGTCCTCGTCCCCGCTCACCAGGGACCGCCGGTCTGCGCGGACCTCGGCTCCGGCACGGACGTCTGGCCGCCGCGGGACGCCGAGCCGGTGGAGCTGGAGGGGTACTACAAACGCCTCGCCGACCAGGGCTTCGAGTACGGCCCGGTCTTCCGGGGGCTGCGCGCCCTGTGGCGCCGGGGCGAGGAGACCTTCGCCGAGGTCGCCCTGCCCGCCGAGGCGTCCGACGCGGCCGCGTACGGGCTCCACCCCGCCCTGCTGGACGCGGCGCGGCACGCCGTCATGACGGAGGACGGCAGCCTTCCCGAGCGCTGGCGCGGAGTGTCCCTGCACGCCGGCGGAGCCACCGCACTGCGGGTGCGGATCGCCCCCTGCGAGGACGGGCCGGGCACCGAGCTGCGGCTCGCGGCCGCAGACTTCTCCGGAGCCCCGGTGCTCACCGCCGAGACCCTGCGGGTCCGCCCGCTGTCGGCCCACGAGTTTCCCCCCGTCCCGCCCATCCCACGGCCCATGGCGGCGGCGGACTCCGTCACCACCCGCACGACTCGGCCGCCCGCGGCCGGACCGGTCGTGCGGGACGACCGGGCGCCCAGCCTGTCCGAGCAGCTGGAGCGGCTGCCCGAGGCCAAGCGGGAGCGCCATCTGCTCGATCTCGTACGGTCGGAGGCCGCCGCGGTGCTCGGCCACGGCAGCCCGGACGCCATCGGCGCCCACCAGGCCTTCAAGGAGATGGGCTTCGACTCCCTCGCGGGCGTCGAGCTCTGCGACCGGCTCGGCGCACTCGCCGGCCGGCCGCTGCCCAGCACCCTCGTCTTCAACTTCCCGACCCCCGCACGGATCGCCGGGCGTCTCGCCACGGTCCTCGCCGCACCCGCCGCTCCGGCGACGGGATCCGCCGAGGACGAGATCGCCAGGTTCGAGGCCGCCGTCCAGGCGACGTCGGACGGTTCCGAACGCCAAATGATCGCCGGCCGTCTGGAGAAACTCATCTCCACCCTCCGGCAATCCACACCCTCCGCGCCGAGTGCTTCGGGCGAGGACATCGACACGGTGTCGGTCGACAGACTGCTCGACATCATCGATGAAGAGTTCGAAACCACATAAGAATTGCTGCTTTCGTTCGCGACCCGATGATGAGGACGGACCGGTGCCAGAAGATCAGCAGGACAAAGTCGTCGACTACCTGAGGCGAGTCACTTCCGATCTCCGCCGTGCGCGTCAGCGCATCGGAGAACTGGAACTCAAGGACAATGAGCCCATCGCCATTGTCGGAATGAGCTGCAGGCTGCCCGGCGGAGTCCGCTCCCCGGAAGCCCTGTGGGAACTCGTCGAATCCGGCGGCGACGCCATATCGGGATTCCCCGCGGGCCGCGGCTGGGATCTCGACCGGCTCACCGGGACGGGCGAAGGAAACAGCGCCACCCACGAAGGCGGATTCCTCTACGAGGCACCCGAGTTCGACGCCGGTTTCTTCGGCATCTCCCCGCGCGAGGCGCTGGCCATGGACCCCCAGCAGCGACTGCTGCTGGAAGTGACCTGGGAGGCCCTGGAGCGGTCGGGGATCGCCCCCACCGCGCTGCGCGGCAGCCGGGCCGGGGTGTTCGTCGGCGCCTACCACTGGGGCGCGCCCTCGGCGGCCGCCGCCGGTGAACTCCAGGGACACGCCCTGACCGGCACCGCCGCCAGCGTGCTGTCGGGACGCATCGCCTACACCCTGGGGCTCGAAGGCCCCGCCATCACCGTCGACACCGCCTGCTCCTCCTCACTGGTCGCGCTGCACGTGGCGGCGCAGTCGCTGCGCAACGGCGAGTCCTCGCTGGCCGTCGTCGGCGGCGTCACCATACTCAGCGAACCCTCGGTCTTCGTGGAGTTCAGCAAGCAGGGCGGCCTGGCCGGCGACGGCCGCTGCAAGGCCTTCTCCGACGAGGCCGACGGCACGGGCTGGGGCGAGGGCGTCGGCGTACTCGTCGCGGAACGCCTCTCGGACGCCCGGCGCAACGGACACCAGGTCCTCGCCGTGCTGCGCGGCTCGGCGGTCAACCAGGACGGCGCGTCCAACGGGCTGACCGCGCCCAACGGCCCCTCCCAGGAACGCGTGGTCCGCCAGGCCCTCGCCACCGCAGGACTCACCGGCGCCGACATCGACGCCGTGGAGGCGCACGGCACCGGCACCAGGCTCGGCGACCCCATCGAGGCGCAGGCCCTGCTGGCCACGTACGGCCAGGACCGCGACCCCGAGCGCCCGCTGTGGCTCGGCTCGCTGAAGTCCAACATCGGTCACACCCAGGCCGCCGCCGGAGTCGCCGGCGTCATCAAGATGGTCATGGCCATGCGCAACGGCGTGCTGCCCGCGACCCTGCACGCGCAGACGCCCTCCTCGCACGTCGACTGGTCCTCGGGCGCGGTACGCCTTCTGACCGACTCCGTGACCTGGCCCGAGTCGGACAGGCCGCGCCGGTGCGCGGTGTCCTCGTTCGGCATCAGCGGCACCAACGCCCACGCCCTGCTGGAGCAGGCCCCGGAACCGGCCGAGACGGACGAGCCCGCCGCGGCGCCCTTCGCCGCCGCAGCGGTGCCCTGGATCCTGTCCGGCCGCGGTGAGGCGGCGGTACGCGACCAGGCGGCCGCCCTCGTGGCGCACCTGGAGACCGCCCCGCCGGCCCGGCCGGCCGACGTCGGCCACTCCCTGGTCGCCTCGCGCGCGCTCCTGGAGAACCGGGCCGTCGTGGTCGGCGCCGACCACGACGGACTCCTCGCCGGAACCACCGCGCTGAGCACCGGCCAGCCCTGGGCGGATCTCGTCCGTGGCGTGGCCGACGTCGAGGGCAGGACGGTGTTCGTCTTCCCCGGCCAGGGCTCTCAGTGGGTGGGCATGGGAGCCCAACTGCTGGTCGAATCCCCGGTCTTCGCCGAGCGGATCGCCGAATGCGCCACGGCACTCGGCGCGTTCGTGGACTGGTCCCTGGAGGATGTGCTGCGCGGCGCCGACGGAGCGCCGTCCCTGGAGCGCGTCGACGTCGTACAGCCCGCGTCCTTCGCCGTCATGGTCTCCCTCGCCGCCCTGTGGCGCGCCCACGGGGTGGAGCCCGACGCGGTCGTCGGCCACTCGCAGGGCGAGATCGCCGCGGCCGTCGTCTCCGGCGCGCTCTCCCTGGAAGACGGTGCCCGGGTGGTCGCCCTGCGCAGCCGCGCGATCGGCCGCACCCTGGCCGGCCACGGCGGGATGATGTCGATACCGCTCCCCGTCGACGAGGTGGAGAGCCGGCTGACAGACTGGCAGGGCCGGGTGTCGGTCGCCGCCGTCAACGGACCGCGCTCGGTCGTCGTCTCCGGCGAACCCGGCGCGCTCGACGAACTCTCGGCGCTGCTGACGGCCGAGGACATCCGGGTGCGGCGCGTCGCGGTGGACTACGCCTCGCACTCCGCGCAGGTCGAGAACCTCCACGACGAACTCCTCGACGTCCTCGCACCGGTCGCCCCGCGCACCAGCGACGTCCCGTTCTTCTCCACGGTGACCGGCGACTGGCTGGACACCGAAACGATGGACGCGGCCTACTGGTTCACGAACCTGCGGCAAACCGTGCGGTTCGCCGCAGCGATCGGCGACCTGCTCGCCGGCGGGCACCGCGCGTTTGTCGAGGTCAGCTCGCACCCCACCCTGACCATGTCGGTACAGGACATGACCGAGGCGTACGGCGAGCCGGCCGTCGCCACCGGCACGCTGCGCCGCGGGCGCGGCGGACTCGCGCGCTTCCTGCTCTCCGCCGCCGAGGTCCACGTGCGCGGCGTCGACGTCGACTGGGCCGCGCTCTTCACGGGCACCGACGCCCGACGCGTCGATCTGCCCACCTACGCCTTCCAGCACGAACGCTTCTGGAACATCCCCGCCGTGAGCGACCGGGCCGATACGACGGCCGACCCCGCCGACGCCCAGTTCTGGGCGGCCGTCGAGGGGGAGGACCTCAGCACCCTGGCCTCGACCCTGCGGACGGACGAGGACGCGCTGGCCGCCGTGCTGCCCGCCCTGTCCTCCTGGCGCAAGTCGCGCAACGAATCCTCCAGGACCGACTCCTGGCGCTACCGGGTGACCTGGACGCCGCTGGCCAAGGTCTCCCAGCGGTCACTGACGGGCACCTGGCTCGTGGTGTCCGCCGACGGCACCGACGACAGCGAGACCACCGGCCTGCTGACCGCGGCAGGCGCCGAAGTGACCCGGCTGGTCCTCGACGACGCGCACACCGACCGCGCGGTCCTCGCCGAGCTGCTGTCCTCCGCCGGCGAGTTCACCGGCATCGTCTCCACACTCGCCGCCGCCGAGGAGCGCGGCGAGCGCCACCCCGGCCTCACCCTCGGCCTCGCCCTGACCGTCTCGCTCGTCCAGGCCCTCGGCGACGCCGGCGTGACCGCGCCCCTGTGGTTCCTCACCCGGGACGCCGTGTCCACCGGCCGGTCCGACGCCCTGACCCACCCGGTACAGGCCCAGATCGCCGGCGTCGGCTGGACCACGGCGCTGGAGCACCCGCACCGCTGGGGCGGCGTCATCGACCTGCCGCCGGCACTGGACCGGCGGGCGGCCGGACACGTGGTCTCCGCCCTCGCGGGCGCGCTCGGCGACGAGGACCAGCTCGCCGTCCGCCCCTCCGGAGTCTTCGCCCGCCGCATCGTCCGCGCCAAGTCCGGCGGACAGGGCCCTTCCCGCACGTGGACCCCACGCGGTACGACCCTGGTCACCGGCGGCTCCGGCACCCTCGCCCCCGACCTCGCCCGCTGGCTCGCCGGCCGGGGCGCCGGCCATGTGGTGCTCGCCAGCCGCCGGGGCGCGGACGCCCCCGGCGCGGCCGAACTGGTCGCGGAACTGACCGCTTCGGGCACCGAGGCCGAGGCCGTCGCTTGCGACGTGACCGACCGCGACGCCGTCGCCGCGCTCCTCGCGGACCTCAAGGCCGAGGGCCGCACCGTACGCACGGTCATCCACACCGCGGCCGTCATCGAGCTGTACACCCTGGCCGAGACCACGACGGAGTCGTTCTCCGACGTCGTGCACGCCAAGGTCACCGGCGCCCAGCACCTCGACGAACTCCTCGACCACGACGAGCTCGACGACTTCGTCCTGTACTCGTCCACCGCCGGCATGTGGGGCAGCGGCCACCACGCCGCCTACGTGGCGGGCAACGCCTACCTCTCGGCGCTCGCGGTCAACCGCCGCGCCCGCGGTCTGCGCACCACCTCGGTGCACTGGGGCAAGTGGCCCGACGACATCGAACGCGAGCTCGCCGACCCGCACCACATCCGCCGCAGCGGCCTGGCCTACCTGGACCCGCAGCAGGCGCTCAGCGCCCTGGGCAGGGTCCTCGACGACGACGAGACCGTCATCGGGCTCACCGACATCGACTGGGACACGTACTACCCCATCTTCACCACCGGCCGCCCCACACGCCTGTTCGACGAGGTGCCCGAGGTCGCCCGCCAGCTGGCCCCGGCCCCGCAGCAGGCCGCCGGCCTGCCCGCGGCGAGCGACCTCGCCGCGCGGCTGCACGACCTGACGGACGCCGAACAGGAACGCCTGCTGCTCACCCTCGTGCGCACCGAGGCGGCCGCCGTCCTGGGCCACGCCTCCGCGGAGTCCTTCCCCGAGCGGCGCGCCTTCCGCGACATCGGCTTCGACTCGGTCACCGCCGTCGACCTGCGCAACCGCATCGTCGCGGCCACCGGACTCACCCTGCCCTCGACCCTGGTCTTCGACTTCCCCAACCCCGTCGCACTCGCCAGGTTCCTCAAGGGCGCGGCCCTGGGCAGCGGCCCCGAACCCGCCTCGGCGGCCCGCACCACGTCCGCGGGGGCCGACGACGACCCGATCGCCATCATCGGCATGAGCTGCCGCTACCCCGGCGGCGCGAACACCCCGGAGGAGCTGATCCGCCTCGCCCTGGACGGCGTGGACGTGATCTCCGAATTCCCCGCCGACCGGAACTGGGACGCCCAGGGGCTCTACGACCCCGACCCCGACCGGCAGGGCCGGACGTACTCCACCCAGGGCGGATTCCTGCACGACGCCGCGGACTTCGACCCCGCGTTCTTCGGCATCTCGCCGCGTGAGGCCGTGTCGATGGACCCGCAGCAGCGCCTGCTGCTGGAGACCTCCTGGGAGGCCTTCGAGCGGGCCGGGATCGACCTGGACTCGCTGCGGGGCACCACTGCGGGCACCTTCATCGGCGCCAGCCACCAGGACTACGCGACAACCGCGCACAACGGCGCCGAGGGCTCCGAGGTGCACATGGTCACCGGCACGGCGGCCAGTGTGCTGTCCGGCCGCGTGTCGTACCTGTACGGGTTCGAGGGCCCGGCCGTCACCGTCGACACCGCCTGCTCGTCCTCGCTGGTCGCCATGCACCTGGCCTGCCAGTCGCTGCGCAGCGGCGAGAGCACCCTCGCGCTGGCGGGCGGCGCGGCCGTGATGGGCACCCCGCACGCCTTCGTGGGCTTCAGCAGGCAGCGGGCGCTCGCGCTCGACGGCCGCTGCAAGCCGTTCTCCGACGCCGCAGACGGCATGACCCTGGCGGAGGGCGTCGGTCTGGTCCTGCTGGAGCGTTTGTCGGACGCCCGGCGCAACGGCCACCGCGTCCTCGCGGTGATCCGCGGCTCGGCGATCAACCAGGACGGCGCGTCCAACGGGCTCACCGCCCCCAACGGGCCCGCCCAGCAGCAGGTCATCCGCCAGGCCCTCGCCAACGCGGCGATCACCGGCGCGGACGTGGACACGGTGGAGGCGCACGGCACCGGCACCAGGCTCGGCGACCCCATCGAGGCGCAGGCCGTGCTCGCCACGTACGGCCAGGGCCGCGACCCCGAGCGCCCGCTGTGGCTCGGCTCGCTGAAGTCCAACATCGGTCACACCCAGGCCGCCGCCGGAGTCGCCGGCGTCATCAAGATGGTCATGGCCATGCACGAGGGCGTCCTGCCCGGAACCCTGCACACCGGCACCCCCTCCACGCACGTCGACTGGACGTCCGGCGCGGTGGAACTACTGACCGGTCAGACCCCGTGGCCGGACACCGACCGGCCCAGGCGCGCCGGAGTGTCGTCCTTCGGGATCAGCGGCACCAACGCCCACCTGATCCTGGAGCAGGCGCCCCTCGCCGAAATCGGGACGGCGGACGCCGACGCCGCGCAGGACCCCGCGGACGAGCAGGTCGTGCCGTGGCCGGTCTCCGCCAAGTCCGGGGCGGCGCTGCGCGACCAGGCGGCCCGGCTGCTCGCCCTCGCCGACGCCGACCCCGGCCTGTCGCCCGCACGAGTGGGCTGGTCGCTGGCGACCACCCGCGCGTCCTTCGACCACCGGGCGGTCGTCATCGGCCGCACCCGCGACGACTTCTTGCGCTCCCTCGAAGCACTGGCCGCGGGACGCGCCGCGGCAGGCGTCGTACAGGGCGCCGTCGGCGAGGGCGCCAGGGGACCGGTGTTCGTCTTCCCCGGCCAGGGCTCCCAGTGGTGGGGGATGGGCCGCGAACTGCTCGCCCACTCCGAGGTGTTCCGCACCGCCGTGGACGAGTGCGCCGACGCGCTCGCCCCGTACATCGACTGGTCCCTGCACGAGGTACTGGCCGGCGAAGGAGACCCGACGCTGCTCGAACGGGTGGACGTCGTCCAGCCCGCGCTGTTCTCCATGATGGTGGCGCTGAGCGCGCTCTGGCGCTCGTACGGAGTCGAGCCGTCGGCCGTCGTCGGCCATTCGCAGGGCGAGATCGCCGCCGCGTACGTGGCCGGCGCGCTGACCCTGGCGGACGCCGCCGCGGTCGTGGCCCTGCGCAGCCAGGCGCTGCCCCGCCTCTCCGGGCTCGGCGGCATGATGTCGGTGGCCGCGCCGGTCGAGCGGGTGAGCGCCCTGCTGGAGCCCTGGGGCGAGCTGCTGTCCGTGGCGGCCGTCAACGGGCCCTCGTCGGTCGTCGTCTCCGGCGACGCCGGGGCGCTGGACGAACTGCTCGCCGCCTGCGGACAGCAGGGCGTCCGCGCCCGCAAGGTGTCCGTGGACTACGCCTCGCACAGCGCCCACGTCGAAGCCGTGCGCGACGACCTCTCACGCGTCCTGGCTCCGGTCGTCTCCGCGAGCCCGCGCGTTCCGTTCTACTCGACGGTCACCGGCGCCCGGCTGACGGACGCCGCCTTCGACGGCGCGTACTGGTACACCAACCTGCGCACGACCGTACGGATGGAGGAGGCCACCCGCGCGCTCCTCGCGGACGGACACCGCGTCTTCATCGAGATGAGCCCGCACCCGGTGCTGGCCGCCCCGATCCAGGAGACCCAGGAGACGGTGGAGGAGGCCGTCGCCGACTCCGCCGTGGTGCTGGGCACCCTGCGCCGCGACGAGGGCGACCTCCGGCGCTTCCTGGCCTCCCTCGCCGAGGCCCACGCGCACGGCACCGCCGTGGACTGGCGCACGGCGTTCCCGGCCGGCGCCGCCGTCCCCGTCGACCTGCCGACCTACGCCTTCCAGCACCGCAAGTACTGGCCCGAGCCCGCGGCGGCCACGGCCGGCGCCGCGGCCCCCGGTGACGGCGGCGCCACGGACAGCGCCTTCTGGGACCTCGTCGAGAGCGAAGACCTGGAGTCCCTGGCCGACGAACTCGGTGTCGCCGAGGGCGGAGCACGCTCCTCGCTCGGCGACGTACTGCCCACCCTGTCGGCGTGGCGCGCCAAGTCGCGGGAGCGCTCGGCCGTCAACGCCTGGCGCTACCGGGTCGACTGGACCCGGCTGAACGAGCCCGGCACCACCGCACCCGCGGGCCGCTGGCTCGCCGTGGTACCGGCGGACCGGGCCGACGGCGCCTGGATCACCGCCGTACTGGCCCTGCTCGGCCCGGACACGGTCCGGCTGGAGGCGGAGGGCAGCGACGGCGCAGGCCGCGCCGCCTGGGCCAAGCGCCTCAAGGAACTGACCGCCGACGGAACGGAGTTCACCGGCGTACTGTCCCTGCTTGCGCCCGTCGAGGAGCGCCACCCGAACCACACGTCCGTACCCGCGGGACTGGCCCTGACGCTCACCCTCGTCCAGGCCCTGGGCGACGCGGAACTGCGCGCCCCCCTGTGGTGCGCCACCCGCGGTGCGGTGTCCGTGGGCAGGGACGACCGTCTCACCCGGCCCGTGCAAGGCGCCCTGTGGGGCCTGGGCCGGGTGATCGCGCTGGAGCACCCGGACCGCTGGGGCGGTCTCGTCGACCTCCCGGAGACCCTGGACGCCCGATCCGGAGCCCGGCTGACCGCCGTACTGGCGGGCCTGGACGGGGAGGACCAGATCGCGGTCCGCCCGACCGGGATCTACGGCCGCCGCCTCACCCACGCGGCGCCCACCGCGGACAGCCCTGAGCGCCGCTGGCAGGGCCGGGGCACCGCCCTGATCACCGGCGGCACCGGCGGGATCGGCGGCCGGGTCGCCCGCTGGATGATCGAGCGCGGCGCCGGACACGTGGTGCTGACCAGCCGCCGCGGCGAGGACGCGCCCGGCGCGGCCGCGCTCCGCGCCGAACTGGAGGGTCTCGGCGCCCGCGTCACCATCGCCGCCTGCGACGCCGCCGACCGCGACGCGCTGACCGGCGTACTGGCCGCGATCCCCGCCGAGTTCCCCCTCGCCTCGGTCTTCCACGCCGCCGGCGTCGCCGACGGCGACGCCTCCGTGGAATCGCTGACCCTGGAACAGCTGGACGCCCTGATGCGGTCCAAGCTCACCGCCGCCCTGCACCTGCACGAACTGACCCGCGACCTCGACCTGGACGCGTTCGTGCTGTTCTCGTCGGGCGCGGCCACCTGGGGCAGTGGCGGCCAGCCCGGCTACGCGGCGGCCAACGCGTTCCTCGACGCCCTGGCCGAGCACCGCAGGACCGAGGGCCTGACCGCCGCCTCCGTCGCCTGGGGCACCTGGGCCGCGGTCGGCATGGCCACGGCCGACGAGGTCCACGAGCGGCTGCGGCGCCAGGGCGTCATGCCGATGGAGCCGCCGCTGGCCATCGCGGCGCTCCAGCAGATGCTGGAGGACGACGACACGGCGCTCACCGTGACGCTGATGGACTGGGAACGCTTCACCCCCAGCTTCACCGCGACCCGGCCCAGCCCGCTGCTCGCCGGCATCCCCGAGGCCGGCCGGGCCCTGTCGGCGGGCGAGGAAGCACCCGCCGACGACGGCTCCGCCACCCCGCCCCTCAGGAAGCGGCTCGACGCCCTGCCCACCGCCGAACGCGAACGGGCCCTGCTGGAGGCGGTACGCGCCGAAGCGTCCGCGACCCTGGGTCACGACGCGACCGACGCCATCCCCGCCACCCGAGCGTTCCGCGACGTCGGCTTCGACTCGGTGACGGCCGTCGAGCTGCGCAACCGGCTGCGGGCGGCCCTGGGCCTGCCGCTGCCGGCGGCCTTGGCCTTCGACCACCCCACCCCGGCCGCCCTCGCCCGGCACATCGGCTCCCTGCTCTTCGGCGCCGCCCCCGGGCACACCGTCGACGACCGGGCCGACGATCCCGACGCCGAGATCCGCCACGTGCTCGCCTCCGTTCCCATCAGCAGACTCCGAAAAGCAGGACTTCTGGACATGGTGCTCAAACTCGCCACCGCCGACGCCGCCGAGGCGACCACCGGGCCTCTCGACGGCGAGGACCCGATCGAGGACCTCGACGACATGGATGCCGAAAGCCTGCTGCGGCTCGTCACCGACATGTAGCGGCCCCCCGGTGACATCCGCCCGGCCGCGCCGGACGGACGTCACCGACTGTGCGGCATCTGCAAACCGAAAGAGACCTGGAGAGTTCGATGAGCACGTCCCCCAACAAGTACGTCGAGGCCCTGCGGTCGTCGCTGAAGGAGATCGAGCGGCTCCGTCAGCAGAACCAGCAGCTGGTGGCGGCCGCCGAGGAGCCCATCGCCGTCGTCGGAATCGGCTGCCGCTACCCCGGCGGTGTGACCTCCCCCGAGGACCTGTGGGACCTGGTCACCGAGGGCCGCGACGTCATGGGGGACTTCCCCGCCGACCGGGGCTGGGACCTGGAGCGCCTCGCCGGGGACGGCCCCGGCCACAGCCTCGCCCGCGAGGGCGCCTTCCTCTACGACATGGCGGACTTCGACCCCGGGTTCTTCGGGATCTCACCCCGTGAGGCCGTCGCCATGGACCCCCAGCAGCGACTGCTGCTGGAGGTCGCCTGGGAGGCCCTGGAGCGCGCCGGCATCGACCCGCTGACCCTGCGCGGCAGCCGGGCCGGCGTGTTCGTCGGCACCGCCGGGCAGGACTACGCTGCGGTCATCAACGCCTCCAGCGAGGACGCGGAGCAGTTCTCGACCACCGGGCACGCCGCGAGCGTCATCTCGGGACGGCTCTCCTACACCCTCGGGGCCGAGGGCCCCGCCGTCACCGTCGACACCGCCTGCTCCTCCTCCCTGGTCGCCCTGCACTGGGCGGCGCAGTCCCTGCGCAACGGCGAATGCAGCATGGCCCTGGCGGGCGGTGCCTCCGTGATGGCGACGCCCGGCCCCTTCGTCTCCTTCACCGCCCAGAGCGGAATGGCCGCCGACGGCCGTTGCAAGTCCTTCTCCCAGGACGCCGACGGCACCGGCTGGGGCGAGGGCGCGGCCGTCCTCGTACTGGAGCGGCTCTCCGACGCCCAGCGCGCCGGACACCCCGTGCTGGCCGTGCTGCGCGGCAGCTCGATCAACCAGGACGGCGCCTCCAACGGCCTGTCCGCACCCCACGGCCCCTCCCAGCGCCGCGTCATTCGCGCGGCCCTGGAGAACGCCCGGCTGACACCCGCCGACGTCGACCTCGTCGAGGCGCACGGTACGGGCACCACGCTCGGCGACCCCATCGAGGCCCAGGCGCTGCTGGCCACCTACGGACAGGACCGCGAGCACCCCCTGCGGCTGGGATCGGTCAAGTCGAACATCGGCCACACGATGGCCGCCTCCGGCGCCGCCGGCGTCATCAAGATGATCATGGCGTTGCGGCACGGCCTGATGCCGCGCAGTCTGCACGCGGGCGAACCCTCCCACGACGTGGACTGGACGACCGGCTCGGTCGAACTCCTCGACCAGCCCGTCCGGTGGCCCGAGACGGGCCGCGCCCGGCGCGCCGCCGTCTCCTCGTTCGGCGTCAGCGGAACCAACGCCCACGTCATCCTCGAACAGGCTCCGGCCCTCCCCGAGACCGCCCCCGCCGACGACACCGCCACCCCCGCCGTCACCCCCTGGGTCCTCTCGGGCCGGTCCGCCGCCGCCCTGGCCGAGCAGCGCACCCGGCTGCTCTCCTTCATCGAGCGCAACCCCGGAGTACGGCCCGTCGACATCGGTCACTCCCTCGCCGCCGGCCGCTCCGCCTTCGAGTACCGCTCCGTCCTGCTGCCCGGCGCCCCCGAACCCACGCAGATCGCCGAGGGCGTGGCCGACGAGGGCCTGCTCGCCGTCCTGTTCTCCGGCCAGGGCTCCCAGCGCCTGGGCATGGGACACGAACTCCACGCCAGATTCCCGGTGTTCGCCCAGGCCTTCGACGCCGCAGCCGACGCACTCGACCCCCACCTCGACCGCCCGCTGCGCGACATCGTCTGGGGAACCGACCCCGGACCGCTCGACGAGACCGGCTGGACCCAGCCCGCGCTCTTCGCCGTCGAGGTCGCCCTGTACCGCCTCGTCACCTCCCTCGGCCTCACGCCCGACTTCGTCGGAGGTCACTCCATCGGCGAGATAGCCGCCGCCCACGTGGCGGGCGTCTTCTCCCTGGAGGACGCCTGCCGCCTCGTCGCCGCCCGCGCCTCACTGATGGCCGCCCTGCCCGCCGGCGGCGTCATGACCGCCGTCCGTGCCACCGAGGACGAGATCACTCCGCTGCTCACCGAGCGGGTCTCCATCGCCGCCGTCAACGGACCCACCTCCGTGGTGATCTCCGGCGACGAGAGCGCCGTACAGGACATCGCCGCGCACTTCGAGGCGCAGGGCCGCAAGACGACGCGCCTGCGCGTCTCGCACGCCTTCCACTCGCCGCTCATGGACCCGATGCTCGACGAGTTCCGCGCCGTCGCGCAGAGCCTGGCCTACGCCGAGCCCCGCATCCCCGTCGTGTCGAACGTGACCGGCCGGATCGCCGACGTCGAGGAACTGTGCTCCGCCGCCTACTGGGTACGGCACGTGCGCGAAGCCGTACGGTTCGCCGACGGCGTCCACACCCTCACCGAACGCGGCGTCACCACCCTGCTGGAGCTGGGCCCCGACGGAGTGCTCTCCGCCATGGCCCAGGACTCGCTGACCGAGCAGGCGCAGATCGTGCCGCTGCTGCGCAAGGACCGCCCGGAGGAACTCACCGCGGTCACCGCCCTCGCACGGGTGCACGTACGCGGCGCCACCGTCCGCTGGTCCGGCCTCTACGAAGGCTCCGGCGCCCAGCGCGTCGACCTGCCCACCTACCCGTTCCAGCGCCGCCGCTTCTGGCCCGCCGCCGCCCTCGACGCCTCCGGCGACATGCGCGCCGCCGGCCTGGGCTCCGCCGGACACCCCCTGCTCGGCGCCGCCGTCGAACTCGCCGACGGCGAGGGCGCGCTGTTCACCAGCAGGCTGTCCCTGCGGACCCACCCCTGGCTCGCCGACCACGGCGTACGCGGCCGCGCCCTGCTGCCCGGCACCGCCTTCGTCGAACTGGCCATCCGCGCCGGCGACGAGGTCGACTGCGATCGCGTCGAGGAACTCGCCCTCGCCGCGCCCCTGGCCCTCCCCGAACACGGCGCCGTCCAGCTCCAGGTACGCGTGGGCGCGGCCGACGCCGCCGGACGCCGCCCGCTCGGCATCTACTCCCGCGCCGAGGACGGCTTCGACCTCCCCTGGTCCCAGCACGCCAGCGGATTCGTCGCACCCGGCGCGCCGGCCCCCGGCCCCGGCTTCGACGCCACCGTGTGGCCGCCCCCCGGCGCCGACCCCGTCGACCTCGACGGCTGCTACGACCGGCTCGCCGCACTCGGCTTCGACTACGGCCCCTCCTTCCGCGGACTGCGCGCCGCCTGGCGGCTCGGCGACGAGGTGTACGCCGACGTCACGCTCCCCGAGGACTCCGGCACCGACGCGAGCGCCTTCGGCCTGCACCCGGCCCTGCTCGACGCCGCCCAGCACGCGGCCGCCTTCACCGACCTCGGCGCCATCAGCCGCGGCGGCCTGCCGTTCGCGTGGGAGGGCGTGTCACTGACCGCCTCCGGCGCCACGGCGGTACGCGCCCGCCTCGCCCCCGCGGGCGACGACACCGTCTCCATCGCGATCTACGACACCGCGGGCGGCCCGGTCCTGTCCGTGGACTCCCTCGTCTCCCGCACGGTCCCCACCGCCGACCTCGACGACACCGGCCCCGTCCACCGCGACTCACTGTTCCGCGTGGACTGGACCGAGACGAAGAACCCGGCCACCGCCGCACCCGACACGGTCGCCGTGATCGGCCCCGACCCCCTCGGCCTGGCCGCCCACCTGCGCACCGCGGGACTCCCGGTGACGGCCCACCCCGGCCTGGACGAACTCGCCGCCTCGGACCAGCCCGTCCCCGCCGTGGTCCTCATCGCCGCGAACGGCGAACCCGGCACCACGGACGACGGCGTCGTGGCGGCCACCCACACCCTGGGCGCCACCGTCCTCGGACACCTCCACCACTGGCTCGACGAGGACCGCTTCGCCGACGCCCGCCTGATCTTCGTCACCCGGGGCGCACACACCGGCGACGACCTCGCAGCCGCCTCGGTCCACGGCCTCGTACGAACCGCCAGGACCGAGAACCCGGGACGCCTCGGCCTCCTGGACATCGACCCCGGCACGGCCTCACTCCCCCTGGAGGCCGTGCCGGCCCTCCTGCGCTCCGCACTCGCGGCCGCGGCCGAGGAGCCCGACCTCGCGGTACGCGGCACACAGCTCCTCGCCGCCCGCCTGACCCGCGTCCAGGCCCCCACCGGGCGGCCCGCCTGGGACACCGACGGCACCGTCCTCATCACCGGCGGCACCGGCGGCCTCGGCGGCGTACTCGCCCGCCACCTGGTCACCGAGCACGGCGTACGCCACCTGCTGCTCGTCAGCCGCCGCGGCCTCGCCGCCGAAGGCGCCGACGAACTCCGGGCCGAACTCACCGCACAGGGCGCCCGGGTGACCGTCGCACCCTGCGACGTCACCGACCGGACCGCACTCGCGGACCTGCTCGAGACCGTCCCCGCCGACCACCCGCTCACCGCCGTGGTACACACCGCCGGAGTCGTCGACGACGGCGTGATCGGCTCGCTCACCCCGCAGCGGCTCGACGGTGTGCTACGCCCGAAGGCCGACGCCGCATGGCACCTCCACGAACTGACGCGGGACCTCGACCTGGCCGCGTTCGTCCTCTTCTCCTCCGTCGCGGCCACCCTCGGCAGCCCCGGACAGGCCAACTACGCGGCAGGCAACGCCTTCCTGGACGCCCTCGCCACCCACCGGCAGAAGCACGGACTGCCGGGCCACTCCCTCGCCTGGGGCCCCTGGACCCAGAGCGTCGGCATGACCGGCACACTCACCGACATCGACGTCGAGCGCATCGCGCGCTCCGGCATGCCGCCCCTGACCGTCCCTCAGGGCCTGGCGCTGTTCGACGCCGCCCTCGGCTCGGACGTCGCGGCCCTCGCACCCGTACGTCTCGACCTGCCCGTCCTGCGCGCCCAGGGCGACATCCCGCCCCTGCTGCGCGGTCTCATCCGCTCCCTGGGCCGCCGCGCCGCCGCCCAGATCTCCCAGACCGCCGGCGGCCTCACCGAGCGCCTCGCCGGACTGAACGCCGCCGAACGCCGCGACGTCCTCCTCGACCTGGTCCGTGGCCAGATCGCCCGGGTACTGGGACACGCCGACGCGACGGACGTCGAGGCGTCCCGCCAGTTCCAGGACCTGGGCTTCGACTCCCTGACCGCCGTCGAACTGCGCAACGGCCTCAACACCGTGACCGGCCTGCGGCTCCCCGCGACCATGGTCTTCGACTACCCGACCCCGAGCGCCCTCGCCGACCACATGCGCGACGAACTGCTCGGCGCCGCGGAAGAGGCACCGGCGGCGCCGACTGCCGTCGCCCTGCCCCCGGGCGGCGACGACCCGATCGCGATCGTCGGGATGGCCTGCCGCTACCCGGGCGGAGTGACCTCGCCCGAGGACCTCTGGCGACTCGTCACGGAGGGCGGCGACGCCATCTCCGGCTTCCCCGCCAACCGAGGCTGGGACCTCGACGGCCTCTACGACCCGGACCCCGACCACCCCGGCCGGACCCACGTCCGCGAAGGCGGATTCCTGCACACGGCGGGCGACTTCGACCCGGCGTTCTTCGGAATGTCGCCCCGCGAGGCGATGGCGACGGACTCCCAGCAGCGGCTGCTGCTGGAGACCTCGTGGGAGGCGATCGAGCGGGCCGGGATCGACCCGGCCACGCTCAAGGGCAGCGCCACCGGCGTATTCGCCGGTGTCATGTACAACGACTACGGGCCGCTGCTCACGGGCGAGGAGTACGAAGCCTTCCGGGGCAACGGCAGCGCACCGAGCGTGGCCTCCGGCAGGGTGTCGTACACCCTTGGCCTGGAGGGTCCGGCGGTGACGGTGGACACGGCGTGCTCCTCCTCCCTGGTCGGCATGCACCTCGCCGCCCAGGCCCTGCGGAGCGGTGAGTGCTCGCTGGCCCTGGCCGGCGGTGTCACCGTCATGTCCACCCCGAGCACCTTCGTCGAGTTCTCCCGCGCACGCGGCCTGGCCCCCGACGGCCGGTCCAAGGCGTTCTCCGAGTCGGCCGACGGCGTCGCCTGGTCGGAAGGCGTCGGCATGATCGTGCTGGAGCGCCTCTCCGACGCACGGCGCAACGGCCACGAGATCCTGGCCGTGGTGCGGGGCAGTGCGGTCAACCAGGACGGTGCGTCCAATGGTCTGACGGCGCCCAACGGCCCGTCGCAGCAGCGGGTGATCCGCCAGGCGCTGGCCAGTGGCGGGCTGTCGGCCGAGGACGTGGACGTGGTCGAGGCGCACGGCACCGGTACCACGCTGGGTGATCCGATCGAGGCGCAGGCGCTGTTGGCGACGTATGGGCGCGATCGCGATCCGGAGCGTCCGTTGCTGCTGGGTTCGGTGAAGTCGAACATCGGCCACACGCAGGCTGCGGCCGGTGTGGCGGGTGTCATCAAGATGGTCATGGCGATGCGCCACGGTGTGCTGCCGCAGACGCTGCACGTCGACGCCCCGTCCTCGCATGTGGACTGGTCGGCGGGCGCGGTGGAGCTGCTGACCGAGTCGACGCCGTGGCCGGAGGCCGGTCGTGTCCGGCGTGCGGGTGTGTCGTCGTTCGGGATCAGCGGTACGAACGCGCACGTCATCCTGGAGCAGTCGCCGAACGTCATCCGCGGGTCCGTGGTCACCGAAGGCGCGCCCACGGTGCACGAGGCGGGCATGGTGCCGTGGGTGCTGTCCGGCAGGACGTCGGAGGCGCTGGCGGCCCAGGCGGCGCGGCTGCTGTCGGTGGTGGACGGGGAGACGGCGCCCCGCCCGGTGGATGTCGGGTATTCGCTGGTGACGAGCCGGTCGCTGTTCGACCACCGTGCGGTGGTCCTGGCGGGTGACTCCGCCGGCACTGTGCGCGCACTGACGGCCTTGGCGTCCGGTGTTCCTGATGCGTCGGTGGTGTCGGGTGTGGTGGTCGGTGGCCGTTCGGCGGTGTTGTTCTCGGGTCAGGGTTCGCAGCGGTTGGGGATGGGTCGGGAGTTGTACGGCCGGTTCCCGGTGTTCGCGGAGGCGCTGGATTCGGTGCTCGCTGTACTGGATCCGCTGCTGGGGCGCCCGTTGAGTGAGGTGATGTGGGGCGGGGACGCGGAGCTGCTGAACGAGACGGGTTTCACTCAGCCGGCGTTGTTCGCCATCGAGGTGGCGTTGTTCCGGCTGGTGGAGTCGTGGGGTGTGTCCCCGGACTTCGTGGCGGGTCATTCGATCGGTGAGATCGCGGCGGCGCATGTGGCGGGGGTGTTCTCGCTGGAGGATGCGGTCCGTCTGGTGGTGGCGCGGGCGCGGTTGATGCAGGCGTTGCCGTCCGGTGGAGCGATGGTCGCGGTGCAGGCGACGGAGGTCGAGGTTCTGCCGCTGCTGGTCGACGGTGTGTCGATCGCGGCCGTCAACGGGCCGTCGTCGGTGGTGGTTTCCGGAGGCGAGCAGGCGGTCTTGAAGGTTGCTGCCCAGCTCGTGGAGCTGGGCCGTAAGACGACGCGTCTGCGCGTGTCGCACGCCTTCCATTCGCCGTTGATGGATCCGATGCTGGAGGAGTTCCGCACGGTCGCGGAGGGCCTGTCGTACGCCGAGCCGGTCATTCCGGTGGTGTCGAACCTGACCGGTGGTGTGGCGTCGGCCGAGGAGCTGTGCTCGGCCGAGTACTGGGTGCGCCACGTCCGCGAGGCCGTGCGCTTCGCCGACGGTGTGCAGACCCTCGCCGACCGGGGCGTGATGACGTTCCTGGAGCTGGGTCCGGACGGGGTGCTCTCCGCCATGGCGCAGGAGTCCGTGTCCGAGGGAGCCGTGACCGTACCGGCACTGCGCAAGGACCGGGCCGAGGAGCCCGCAGCCCTCGCGGCCCTTGCTCAGCTGCACACCCGGGGTGTTCCCGTGGACTGGCTCGCCGTGTTCGCCGGAACGGATGCGTCGCGGGTCGACCTGCCCACGTACCCCTTCCAGCACCAGTGGATCTGGCCGGCCGGTTCGCAGGCCGACGCCGCCGGTGACGTACGCGCCGCCGGGCTGGAAGCGGCCGGGCACCCCTTGCTTGGAGCGACCGTCGAACTCGCTGAGCGCGAGGGCGCGTTGGTGACGGGACGGCTGTCCGTCCAGTCGCACCCCTGGCTCGCCGATCACGCGGTCATGGGCCGGGTCCTGGTGCCGGGCACCGCGCTGCTGGAGCTGGCGTTCCGCGCCGGTGACGAGGTCGGCTGCGACCGGGTCGAGGAGCTCACGCTCGCGGCCCCCATGGTGCTGCCGGAAGACGGCGCGGTCCAGGTGCAGGTGCGCATCGGGGCCTCGGACGACACGGACCGGCATCCGGTCACCGTGCACTCCCGGCTCGACGGCGCCGACGAGCAGCCGTGGACGCAGCATGCCTCGGGTGTGCTGACGGCCGGTGGCCGGGCGTCCGTTGATGACTTCGATGCGACGGTGTGGCCGCCTGCGGGCGCGGAGGCGCTGGAGGTCGAGGGCTGCTATGAGCGGTTCGCGGAGCTGGGCTTTGCTTATGGTCCGGTGTTCCAGGGTCTGCGGGCCGTCTGGCGGCGCGACGGCGAGGTTTTCGCCGAGGTGGGTCTGCCGGAGAGTGCGCAGGGGGATGCGGCCGCGTTCGGTCTGCACCCGGCTCTGCTGGACTCGGCACTGCACGCTTCTCTGCTCGCCGGTGAGGCAAGCGGCGAAAGCGGTGGTGGTCTGCCGTTCTCGTGGGAGGGCGTGTCGCTCGTCGCGTCGGGTGCTGCCGCGCTGCGGGTGCGGATCGCTCCGGTCGACGGCCGGGACGCGGTGTCGATCTCTGTGACCGACCTGTCCGGGGCGCCGGTTGCCTCGGTCGACTCCCTGCTCGTACGCGCGGTGTCGAACGAAGAGCTGAGCGCGGACGCCGCGCTGGCCAGGGACGCGCTGTTCGGCCTCGACTGGGTTTCCGTGCAGTCGGGTGCCGAGGTGCCCGAAGCCGTCGCACTGGTGGGACCCGACCCGTTCGGGCTGGCCGACGGGCTCACGGGAGTGGGGTCGAGCGTCGAGACGTACGCCGATCTGGCATCCCTGACGGCCTGTGACGCCCCGGTGCCGGGCACCGTACTGGTGAGCGTCACCGGCACGGTCCGGGACGGTGTCGTGGAGTCGGCTCACGCTCTGACCTCCGAAGCCCTGACGTTCACTCAGCAGTGGCTTGCCGATGAGCGGTTCGTCGGCTCGCGGCTGGTGTTCGTCACCCGTGGCGCGATGGCGTCCGGCGACGAGGACGTCACGGACGTCGCCGCCGCTTCGGTCTGGGGCCTCGTGCGGTCCGCGCAGACGGAGAACCCCGGCTGCTTCGGCTTGGTGGACCTCGGTGTCGCCGAGGACGCCTTCGTGCAAATGGCCCAGGCACTGACCGCCGACGAGCCCCAACTGGTCATCCGCGACAACGGAATTCGAGCGGGCCGCCTCGCCCGGCTGGAGTCCGGAACAGGGCTCGTGCCGCCGGCCGGAGTGCCGTGGCGGCTGGACAGCGAGACGAAGGGCAGCCTGGACGGGCTGACCCTGGCGCCCTTCCCCGAGGTCCTTGAGCCGCTGACCGGACACGAGGTGCGGATCGAGGTCCGCGCCGCCGGTGTCAACTTCCGCGACGTCCTCAAGGCGCTCGACATGTACCCCGGCGACGCCGGGCGCATGGGGCGCGAGGCCGCGGGCGTGGTGACCGAAGTGGGCCCCGAGGTGACCGGGCTGACGCCCGGCGACTCGGTCATGGGCCTGGTGTCCGGTGGCTTCGGCTCCCTCGTGGTCGGCGACGCCCGGCTGCTCGCCCGACTGCCCGAGGGGTGGTCGTGGGAGGTTGCGGCGTCGGTGCCGTTGGTGTTCTTGACGGCGTATCACGCGTTGGTGGAGTTGGGTGGGGTGCGGCCGGGGGAGAAGGTGCTGATCCATGCCGGTGCGGGTGGTGTGGGTATGGCGGCGGTTCAGGTGGCGCGTCATCTGGGTGCGGAGGTCTTCGCGACGGCGAGTGAGGGCAAGTGGGATGTGCTGCGGTCGTTGGGGGTGGCGGACGATCACATTGCGTCGTCGCGGTCGACGGAGTTCGAGGCGGCGTTCCGGGGTGTCAGTGGTGGGGGTGTGGATGTTGTCCTGAACTCGTTGGCGGGTGAGTTCGTGGATGCGTCGTTGCGTTTGGTGGGTGCGGGTGGGCGTTTCCTGGAGATGGGCAAGACCGATGTGCGGGCGGCGGGGGATGTTCCGGTGGGGGTGGAGTACCGGGCGTTCGACTTGGGCTGGGTGGATCCGGTGGGGATCCAGCGGATGCTGGCTGTGGTGGTGGAGTGGTTCGGGCGCGGGGTTTTGGAGCCGTTGCCGGTGCGGGTGTGGGATGTGCGCCGGGCGCGGGAGGCGTTTCGGTTCATGAGTCTGGCGCGGCATGTGGGCAAGATCGTGTTGTCGATGCCGCGGGTGTGGGATGCGCGGGGCACGGTGTTGGTGACGGGTGGTACGGGTGGTCTGGGTGGGGTGCTGGCGCGTCATTTGGTGGCGGAGCGTGGGGTGCGGCATTTGGTGTTGACCAGTCGGCGTGGGGTGGAGGCGCCGGGGGCGGTTGAGCTGGCGGATGAGTTGCGGGCGTTGGGTGCGCGGGTTGAGGTGGCGGCGTGTGATGTGGCTGATCGTGAGGCGCTGGCCGGCTTGTTGGCGTCGGTGCCGGTTGAGTTTCCGTTGACGGCGGTGGTGCATACGGCGGGTGTGCTGGATGACGGTGTGATCGGTTCGTTGAGTGCGGAGCGGTTGGCGGGGGTGTTGCGTCCGAAGGTGGACGCTGCGTGGAACCTGCACGAGCTGACCCGGGACCTCGACCTCGCCGCCTTCGTCCTCTACTCCTCGGTCTCCGGAGTCATCGGTGGCGCGGGGCAGGCCAACTACGCGGCGGGCAACGCCTTCCTGGACGCGCTCGCCGCCCACCGGCAGGCCGAGGGCCTGCCGGGAGTCTCGCTCGCCTGGGGCGCCTGGAACCAGGGCGCCGGCATGACGAGCGGTCTCGGCGAAGCCGATCTTCGCCGGGCCGCCGAGGCGGGCATGCCCCTGCTCTCGGTCGACCAGGGCATCGCACTGTTCGACGCCGCGCTGGCCACCGGCCAGGCCGCGGTTGCACCCGTACGGCTGGACCTGTCCGTACTGCGCGCCCAGGGCGCCGTCACGCCGCTGCTGCGCGGCCTGGTCCGGCCGGGCGTGCGACGTACGGCGGTCCCGGGTCCTGGAACGCGTACGGACGCGGGCCTCGCCGAGCGACTCAGCAAGCTTGAGCGTGCCGAACGGTACGAGACGCTGCTCACCCTGGTACGGGACCAGGCGGCCCTCGTGCTCGGCCACACGAGCGGCGACGGGTCGACCCGAAACGGGCCTTCCGCGACCTGGGCTTCGACTCGCTGACAGCGGTGGAACTGCGCAACCGGCTGAACACGACGACCGGACTGCGGCTGCCCGCGACGATGGTCTTCGACTACCCGACCGTCGAGGCACTGGCGGACCACCTGCTCGACGGACTCGTCGGTCCGGAGGCCGCAGACACCGACGCGACGACGGCCGTACCGGCGCTCTCCCAGGCCATGCTGGACGACGATCCGGTGGTCATCGTGGGCATGAGCTGCCGCTTCCCCGGCGGCATCGGCTCGCCGGAAGATCTGTGGCGCGTGGTCACCGAAGGCGCCGACGTCGTCACGGACTTCCCGGACAACCGCGGCTGGGACGTCGACGGCTCTACAACCCCGACCCCGAGCACATGGGCACGTCCTACACGCGGCAGGGCGGATTCCTGCACGACGCGGGCGAGTTCGACCCGGAGTTCTTCGGGATGTCGCCGCGTGAGGCGATGGCGACGGACTCGCAGCAGCGGTTGCTGCTCGAAGCGTCGTGGGAGGCGATCGAGCGGGCGGGCATCGACCCGGTGTCGCTGCGCGAGAGCCAGACCGCCGTGTTCGCCGGTGTGATGTACGGCGGCTACAACACCAACTTGAGCGGCAAGGAATTCGAGGGCTTCCAGGGCCAGGGCAGCGCGCTGAGCGTCGCCTCCGGCCGGGTCTCGTACACCTTCGGTTTCGAAGGCCCGGCGGTGACGGTGGACACCGCGTGCTCGTCGTCGCTGGTCGCGATGCACCTGGCCGCGCAGGCCCTGCGCAGCGGTGAGTGCTCGCTGGCGCTGGCCGGCGGCGTCACCGTGATGTCGGTCCCCGACACCTTCGTGGAATTCTCCCGTCAGCGGGGCCTGGCCCCGACGGACGCTCCAAGCCGTTCTCCGAGTCCGCCGACGGCGTCGGCTGGTCCGAGGGCATCGGCATGCTCCTCCTGGAGCGGCGGTCGGACGCGTTGCGCAACGGTCACGAGATCCTGGCCGTGGTGCGGGGCAGTGCGGTCAACCAGGACGGTGCGTCCAATGGTCTGACGGCGCCCAACGGCCCGTCGCAGCAGCGGGTGATCCGCCAGGCGCTGGCCAGTGGCGGGCTGTCGGCCGAGGACGTGGACGTGGTCGAGGCGCACGGCACCGGTACCACGCTCGGTGACCCGATCGAGGCGCAGGCGCTGCTGCGACGTATGGGCGCGATCGCGATCCGGAGCGTCCGCTGCTGCTGGGTTCGGTGAAGTCGAACATCGGCCACACGCAGGCGGCCGCGGGTGTGGCGGGTGTCATCAAGATGGTCATGGCGATGCGCCACGGTGTGCTGCCGCAGACGACGCTGCACGTCGACGCCCCGTCCTCGCATGTGGACTGGTCGGCGGGCGCGGTGGAGCTGCTGACCGAGTCGACGCCGTGGCCGGAGGCCGGTCGTGTCCGGCGTGCGGGTGTGTCGTCGTTCGGGATCAGCGGTACGAACGCGCACGTCATCCTGGAGCAGCCGGCGAACGTCATCCAGGGAACGGTGGTGACGGGGTCCGAGGCTCCTGCGGTGGAGCTGGTGTGGTGCCGTGGGTGCTGTCCGGCAGGACGCCGGAGGCGCTGCGTGGCCAGGCCGCCAAGCTGCTGGCCTCGATGGAGGGTCGGCCGGAGCTGGGCCGGTGGATGTCGGGTACTCGCTGGCGACGGGCCGGTCGAAGTTCGAGCACCGCGCGTGGTTACCGACCGGCGAGCGTGCCGAGACGATGCGCGCGCTGGCAGCACTGGCGGTCGGCGAGCCGATGCGTCGGTGGTGTCGGGTGTGGTGGTCGGTGGCCGTTCGGCGTGTTGTTCTCGGGTCAGGTTCGCAGCGGTTGGGGATGGGCCGGGAGTTGTACGGCCGGTTCCCGGTGTTCGCGGAGGCGTTGGATTCGGTACTCGCTGTACTGGACCGCTGCTGGGGCTCCCGCTGCGTGAGGTGATGTGGGGCGAGGACGTCGACCTGCTGAACGAGACGGGTTTCACCCAGCCGCGTTGTTCGCCATCGAGGTGGCGTTGTTCCGTCTGGTGGAGTCGTGGGAGATCAGGCCCGACTTCGTGGCCGGACACTCCATCGGTGAAATCGCGGCGGCGCATGTGGCGGGGTGTTCTCGCTGGAGGACGCGGTCCGTCTGGTGGTGGCGCGGGCCGGTTGATGCAGGCGTTGCCGTCCGGTGGAGCGATGGTCGCGGTGCAGGCGACGGAGACGAGGTCCTGCCGCTGCTGGTCGAGCGGAGGGCCAGGTTTCGATCGCGGCGGTCAACGGCCCGTCGTCGGTGGTTGATCTCCGGTCACGAGGACGTGGTCCTGGAGGTCGCGGCGCGGCTGGAGGAACAGCCGCAAGGCCACCTGGCTGCGGGTCTCGCACGCGTTCCATTCGCCGTTGATGGATCCGATGCTGGAGGAGTTCCGGGCGGTCGCGGAGAGCCTGTCGTACGCCGAGCCGGTCATTCCGGTGGTCCGAACCTGACCGGTGGTGTGGCGTCGGCCGAGGAGCTGTGCTCGGCCGGGTACTGGGTGCGTCACGTCCGTGAGGCCGTGCGCTTCGCCGACGGCATCCGCACCCTCGCGGAACAGGGCGTGACGACGTTCCTGGAGCTGGGTCCGGACGGGGTCCTCTCCGCCATGGCACGCGAAGTCGGTACCGGACGAGGCCGTCACCGTGCCCGTCCTCCGTAAGAATCGGCCTGAGGAGTTGTCGGTTGTCGCGGCTGTGTCCCAGTTGCATGGTGTGTGGTGCGGTGGTGGACTGGGGCGGTTCTTCGCGGGGACCGGGGCGTCGCGGGTGGGATGTTCCGACGTACGCCTTCGAGCGTCAGGTGTTCTGGCCTCGGAGTCTGCGGGGTGGTGCTGATGATGCGGTGGCGGTCGGGCTGGTGTCGGCGGTCATCCTCTGCTGAATGGTGTGGTGGAGCTGGCTGAGGACGACGGTGTGCTGCTTTTCACCAGTCGTCTGGGGGTGCAGTCGCATCCGTGGCTGGCCGATCATGCGGTGATGGCCGGGTCCTTGGTGCCGGGCACGGCTTTGCTGGAAGCTGGCGATCCGGGCCGGTGACGAGGTCGGCTGCGATCACGTCGAGGAGCTGACGCTGGCTGCGCCGCTCGCTCTTCCGGAACACGGCGCGGTCC